>NZ_CP051006.1:0-4800000 GCF_014673495.1 Streptomyces griseofuscus | reverse complement strand
TCGGTATCCGCCGCTCACGGGGCTCCCCGAACTCCACCCGGAACTCCTCCGCGCCGCTCATGCCGCACCGCCGTAACCCGGGGGCGCCCCCGCGTCATGGGCGGTGGACAGCAGTTGCAGGCCGAGGCGGAGCCGGCGGCGCGCCTCGTCCTCGGTGACGCCGAGGTCGGCGGCGGTCTGGCGGTAGTCGCGGCGCTGGAAGTACGCCAGTTCGAGAGCGCGGCGCAGCGGGACCGGCATGGAGTGCACGATGTAGTCGGCGCGGGCGGCCACGGAGGCACGGCGCACCTTGCTCTCCAGGTCCTCCTCGCCGCCCATCAGATCCTCCTCGCCGCCCAGCAGGTCCTCGGCGCCGTCCGGTCCCTCGTCCCGCCTCCGCTCCTCCCGGTCGCGCAGGCGCTGGACGGCCACCCGGTGCGTCACCGCCGCGATCCAGGTGCGCAGCGGGCCCCGCTTCGGGTCGTACGTCTCGGGGTGTTCCCAGATATGGGCGAAGACCTCGCGGGTGACGGCGTCGGCGGCCTTCTCGTCGCCGAGGACACGGTGGGCCAGGCTGTGCACCAGGGAGGCGAACCGGTCGTACGCCTCACCCAGGGCGGCCGCCTCACCGCGGGCGAGCCGCTGCTGCATCTTGCGGTCCCAGCGTGGTGGCGCGTCCATCTTGGCCATGGGGTCCCCTCCCCTCGCCCGTCGTCCGGCCCGCCGGTGTCCGTGCGACCGTGCGTCCGTTGTCCCGAATGTAGTCGGCACCACCGACAAGGCACGTCTCTTTGTGTCAAAGCGCACCGCGGGAGCGCCGCAGGTGATAGTGCCCCCTTCACACTTTCCCCACAGACGGTACGTGTATATCTGATCGAAGCGGATCGCTAGTGACTGAAACAAGCCCCTAATCGATCACGTGCTGTTTGCCGCATTGAGTTTCAGGGAAACGCGGCTGGGCAGCCGCGCGGAATGAAACGTAGGAACGGCTTCCGGTTCCGGGCGGTTCCGGGAGAACCCGCGAGCGGAGGGGCTGGGCCGTGGCATTCAATGTGACCGGCGTCGAAAAAGGCGAATGGGCCGTGCTCCAAGTGCGCGGCGAGCTGGACCTCATGACCTCGCCGGTGCTGCGCCAACGCGTGCACGACGTCGTGGCCGAGGGCCACCACAGCCTGGTCGTGGACCTCTCCGACGTCTTCTTCTGCGACTCCAGCGGCGTCGGCGTGCTCATCGCCGCCCGCCGGCTGATCCGCTCCTGCCAGGGCCAGCTGCGGCTGATCCTGCCCGACCGGGGCGCCGAGGAGGGCTCACACGTCAACCGGGTGCTCGGCGCGCTCGGTGTGCGCCGCCTCTTCGACTGCCACCCGGACCTCGACGCCGCCACGACCGACGAAGCGGATCCCCTGTCGGCCTGAGCCACCGTGCCCGGCGCGCCCGACCACGTCCTCGTCGGCCGTGTCGCGGAATTCCCCCAGTCTTGGCACAACCCACTGTTTTCCGTCACTTTGCCGTCACCCACGCCGTACGCTCCGTGCGAGTAACACCAGATCACCCCCCACGCACGTAAGGCGGCACGAACAGACATGGTCAGCACCGAGTACGAGCGCAGGATCGCCGCCCGGTTCGCCACCTTCGACCAGGACGGCAATGGATTCATCGCCCGCGAGGACTTCAACTCGGTGGCCAAGGCGCTGCTCACCGAGTTCGCCGTGACCGCGCGCTCCGACAAGGGCCAGGCGCTGTACGCCGGTGCCGAGGCGTTCTGGCAGGGCATGGCCGGGATCGCGGACCGCGACGGGGATCAGCGCATCACCCGCCAGGAGTTCGTCGGCGGCGCGGTCAAGCGGCTGCGCGACAACCCCGACCGGTTCGCCGAGATCGCCCGCCCCTTCCTGCACGCGGCGCTGGCCGTCGCGGACGCCGACGGCGACGGCCGGGTCACCGTCGAGGACACCGCGCGGCTGCTGCGGGTGTGCCAGGTGCCCCAGGAGATCGCCGGGACCGTCGCCGCGGCCCTGGACACCGACGGCGACGGCGAGATCGACGAGCGGGACGTCGTACCGGCGTTCGCGCGCTACTTCACCATCGCCGAGCAGTGAGACTACGAACAGCGGCCCGGTAACCGGTCAAGGGGTCAGACGAAGACGGCTCGGCTCAGGCGAAGACGACCGTACGGCGCCCGTTCAGCAGGATCCGGCGCTCCGCGTGCCACTTCACCGCGCGCGCGAGCGCCTGGCACTCCACGTCCCGGCCGATCGCCACCAGCTGGTCCGGGGTCACCCCGTGCCCGACCCGCTCGACCTCCTGCTCGATGATCGGCCCCTCGTCGAGGTCGGCCGTCACATAGTGCGCGGTGGCGCCGATCAGCTTGACGCCCCGGGCGTGCGCCTGGTGGTACGGCTTGGCGCCCTTGAAGCTCGGCAGGAAGGAGTGGTGGATGTTGATGATCCGGCCGCTGAGCTGCTTGCACAGATCGTCCGAGAGCACCTGCATGTAGCGCGCGAGCACCACCAGCTCGACCCGCTCCTCGCGGACGAGGTCGAGCAGCCGGCCCTCGCCCTCCGCCTTGGTGTCCTTGGTGACCGGGATGTGGTGGAACGGAACGTTGTAGGAGCCGACCAGCTCCTCGAACTCCGTGTGGTTGGAGACCACGCCGACGATCTCCACCGGCAGCGCGCCGATCCGGGCCCGGAACAGCAGGTCGTTCAGGCAGTGCCCGAACTTGCTGACCATCAGCAGGATGCGCATCTTCTCGTCGGCCCGGTTGATCTGCCAGTCCATGCGGAAGGAGTCACCGATCGCGGCGAAGCTCGCGCGCAGCTTGTCCACGGTGACCGGCTCCTCGGCCGTGAAGTGGACGCGCATGAAGAACAGGCCCGTGTCGTGGTCGCCGAACTGCTGGCTGTCCTCGATGTTGCAGCCGGTCATGAACAGATAGCTGGACACGGCGTGCACGATCCCCTTCTTGTCCGGGCAGGACAGGGTGAGGACGTACTGGTCGGCCGGGGCGGCGGCGGGCGCGGACTGCTCGTTCATGCGACTCAGGGTCCCACACACGGCCCCGGCGACGGGGTCGGCGTCCGCTGAACGGACCAGGCCACGGTCACGCGGACCGAGCCACGGTCACGCGGACGGGCCCCGATCACGCGGACCGAGCCCCGATCAGGCGGACCGCGTCACGATCCGCAGCACTTCCAGGCTCTTCGGCGGGGTGTCCGGCTCCTCGCCGTCGCTCGCCGCCATCCGCACATGCGCGTCCCTCGCCGCGCGCACGGCCTCCGGCCAGCCCGGATGGTCGACGTAGGCGGAGACCGGCGCGTCCGGGCCGACCTGGTGCATGATCCGCAGCACCCGCAGCACGGCGGTGTCGACGAGCGCCGCCTCCTGCGAGTCGCGGAAGATCGTGCCCACGTATTTCTCCGCCGACCAGTTGTCCAGCCAGGTGTCCTCCACCAGCCGGTACACGGCGTCGGTGACGTCGCCGTAGCCGTCGACGCCGGCCAGCCAGACGTCCCGCTGGAAGACGGGGTCGGAGAGCATGTGCAGAGCCGATCGCACATGTGTGCGCCAGCGCCACCACGGCATGTCGTTCAGAGGCATGCCGCCCATGGTGGAGGAGCGACGGCCGCGACGGGAAGAGTTCTCCGAACCTTGCACGGTCACCGATCGTACGTTCATCGGCCCGCGCGCCGCATCGACCCCCGCAATTCACCCGGGAGTCACCTTCCGTCGACCGTGGATCACTCCCGGGTTAGCGGTGTGAGGGAATCGTGCGGGTTCATGACCGGCAGGCCCCGCACCACCCGCACGTCCCCCCTTCCCTCCGCCTCCCCCACGGCCCCTTCCGGCCGCCCCGGCAGGGCGTCCGCCCTGTCCCTGGGCGCGCTGGCCGTGTGTGCCGCGCTCACCGCAGGATGCGGGGTCCTCCCGTCCGTCACCGGCGCCGCGGACACCGTCAAGGTCATGACCTGGGCGCCGCAGGACACCGGCGCCACCAACAAACCGGGCATGCCGGCGATGGCCCTCGCCTACGCCAAGTGGATCAACTCCCAGGGCGGCGTCGGCGGCCGCAAGATCCAGGTCCTGACCTGCAACGACCACAACAACAGCGTGGACGCCGCCAAGTGCGCCCGGCGCGCGGCCGACGAGGACGTGGTCGCCGTCGTCGGCTCCTACAGCCAGTTCGGCGACTCCTTCCTCGCGCCGCTGGAGAGCGCCGGCATCCCCTACATCGGGGGCTACGGCGTCACCACCGACGAGTTCACCGGGATGATGTCGTACCCGGTCAACGGCGGTCAGCCCGCGCTGCTCGCCGGTCTCGGCCGGGCGCTGTCGGGAAGCTGCGGCCCGGTCTCGCTGGTCCGCCCCGACAGCATCGCCGGCGACGAGCTGCCCGCCCTGCTCGACTCCGGCCTGAAGGCGGGCGGGCACCCCCAGGCACAGGACCAGCTCGTGGCGGAGGACCTCACCGCGTACGGCACCCCGTCCGACAAGGCGCTGCGGTACGCGGCCGGCGACACGCTGAAGAAGGGCTGCGTGGTGCCCGCGCTCGGCGACCGCACGGACACCTTCATGGACTCCTTCAGGCGCGAGCGCGCGGACTACCCGGCGGTGCGGCTCGGCACGGTGCTGGGCAGCGTCGACCAGACGATGATCAACGCGACCGGCGGCTCCTCGGGGCCGTACGAGGGGGCGTACGTCACCGGCTGGTACCCGCCCGCGAACGACGCCCGCTGGAAGCAGATGAGGCAGGTGATCGACAAGGAGGCGTTCGGCGACAACCGCATCGACCCCGCGGACGCCGGGGTGCAGACCACCTGGATCGCCTACACCGTGCTGAAGGCCGTACTGGAGAAGATCGGCGCCGGCGAGGTGCGCGCCGACTCGGTGCGCAAGACGCTGGACGGCGGCCTGGCGGTCTCCACCGGGGGCCTCACGCCCACCCTGCGCTGGCCCTACGAGGGCAAGCTGGCCTCGGTCGGCTTCCCGCGGATGGTGAACGCCGACGTCACCCTCCAGGTGGTGCAGAACGGCGAGCTGGTCGCGGCCCGCGAGGGCGTCGGCGGGATCGACGGCACCGCCGACATGACCGGCACGCTGGAGAACGCGGACGTGGAGTAGGCCCCACGCCCGCGTTCTCCAGAGCCCACGCCCGCCTTCCCCGGAGCCAGGGCGGTCAGAGCTGGGTGGGCTGGCGCTGGGTCAGTCCGTACTTCACGGCGATGGCGTTCCACAGCGCCGCCGCCTTGACCTTCTGCTGGCTCGCGGTGCCGCTCTCGCGGTTGCCCGCCTGCGCCTCGTCGGTGGTCTTCGCGTGGCCCTTGTGGCAGGTCTTCTTGCCGCCGCCCTTGACCTGGTCGGCCCAGGCCGCGTAGTGGTTGTCGGCCGCGGCCGAGGCCTGCCACGCCTTGGTCAGGGCGGCCGTCAGGGCGGCGTTGTTCGGCAGCTTGTCCACGCTGAGCTTGCCGAGCCGGGTGACCAGCTGGCTGCGCTGGCCGGCCGCGCTGCGCAGATTGGTGGCGGCGCCGTCCAGGCTCGCGCACTGCTTGACGTCGGCCACCGACTTGATCACCGTGGCCCGGCTGCTGCCGCTGTCGGCGAGCACCTTGTCCAGCTCGACCGCCTGGGCGCGCGCCGGGTCGGCGGCGGGCGCGGAGCTCTGCGGGGCCGCGGAGGTGACGGCCCCCGTCTTGTTGTCGTCCGCGCTGTCCGAGGAGCCACCGCCCTTGCTGAGCAGCGCGCCCGCGCCCACACCGAGCACGACGATGCCGACGCCGACGGCCGCGATCAGGGGCACCTTCGACGGGCGGCGCCGGGGCCGCTCGTCCTGCCCGTCGTCATGGCGGGTGTACGGCGACGGGGGGCCGTCGTACGAGGGCTGGTAGGCGGCCGGCTGGTCGACGCGCGGGAGCTGCTGGGTGGAGCCGGCCGGGGCGTCAGCGGCCGGGCCGCCGCGGAAGAGGTTGTCGAACTCGGCGGGCGGCTGGCGGTCCCCGCCCTGGCCCTGCGCCGGATCCTGGCCCTGGGCCTGGTACGGCGGGATGTACTGGGTGGCCTCGGCGTCGGGCGACGCGGGCGGGGGCTGCTGGTTGCCCCCGAGGTAGCGGGTCTGCTCACTGGGCGACTCGGGCGGCAGCGCCCCGGCGGTCACCGGCGGTATGTACTGCGTGGCGCCCTCGTCGGCGGGCGCGGCGGGGACCGGCGGCAGATAGTGGGTGGCGTTGTCCGCGGCCGGGGGCAGCGGGGCCGCGTGGCCGGGGGCCGGGTACGGCGGCTGCTGGTGCTGCGGCTGGTGCGCCTGCTGCAGCGGCTGCTGGGGCTGCTGCTGGCCCTGCTGGTACGGGTCCTGCGCCCCGTACCCCGGCTGCTGACCGCCGTGACCGCCGTACGACGCCTGCTGCTGCCCGCCGTACGAGGGGGCCGGTGCGCCCTCCGGGGGCAGCGGGCCCGCGCCGGACGGGGGCCGGCCGCCCTGGCCGCCGTGGTCGCCCCACTGCTGAGCGGGCGCCGGGGGCCAGCCCTGGCCGCCCTGCGCTCCGGGCGGGGGCGTCTGCTGCTCGGGCCCCCAGGATCCGCCCCAGGCCTGCCCGCCGGCGGGCGTGGCGTTCATGCCCGGCAGCAGGGGCTCTCCTCCGTCGGAGGGCAGCACGATGCCTTCGCGCGCGGGCTGCGCCGAGAGCTCCTCGCCCTGTCCACTCTGCGTCACCGGGACTCCTACCAATGGGGGACCTTGTGAATCGTCGGGCCACGCTACCGGGTCCCCGGAGCCCCTTGCCACGTCCCTCGGTCCGCGGCCCGCCCACCCGTGACGGCAGTAACGGAACGGCCCCACGCGACGCTGTATATGGCACCCGGTGTGCGCCGGGGTGGTGTTCGCCACATGTTCACATCTGCGCGGGGCCGGTGTTCACGCGGCCTGCTGAAGATCCAGCCGGGCCCCGAATTCCCGTACGACCGCCTCGTCCCGGAAGGGTTCGAGGCGCTGCTGGAGGTCTTCCAGATACTCCGCGCCCCGGTTCGAGCGCAGCGTCTCCAGCAGTTCCACCGCCTTCATGCCGGTGGCGCAGGCCTGTTCGACCTCGCGCTGCTGCACCTGGGCGGTGGCGAGCAGCACATAGCCGATCGCACGCCGACGCGCCCGGGACTCGGGGTGTCCGGCCAGGGACTGCTCGGCGTAGCGCGCGGACTGCTCGGGCTGGCCGAGGTCCCGGTGGCAGTGCGCCAACTCGTCGGCCAGATAGGCCCCGTCGAAGTGCCGGATCCACACCGGGTCGTCCCCGGAGTCGTCGTCGCACTGCTCCATCGCGGAGACCGCGCGCGCGGTCGCGGCGCCCGCCGCGCGCCCGTCCCCGAGCAGCGCGTGCCCGCGCGCCTCGGCCGCGTGGAACATCGCCTCCACCCGGGGGGTCGCATGCCCGCGTGCGCCCTCCTGGGCGGCGCGCGCCAACTGGGCGATCTCGCGCGGGTTTCCGAGCTGGGCGGCGAGATGGCTCATGGACGCGGCCAGCACATATCCGCCGTAGCCGCGGTCACCGGCGGCCTGGGCGAGGCGCAGCGACTGGATGTAGTACCGCTGGGCCAGGCCGGGTTGGCCGGTGTCCACGGCCATGTATCCGGCGAGTTCGGTCAACCGGGCGACTGCGGCGAAGAGTTCGCGTCCGGTCGACTCGCGGTACGAGCCGGCGAGCAGTCCGGAGACGACGCTGTTCAGGTAGTGCACCAGGACCGGGCGCACATGTCCGCTGCCGAACTGGTGGTCCAGGTCGGTGAGGGCCTGGGTCATGGACCGGACGGCCGCCACGTCGGACTGGCCCACGCGCGGGCCCGCCTGCCGGGCCACCTGGGCGTCCGGCGCGGAGATCAGCCAGTCGCGGCTGGGCTCGACCAGCGCGGACGCGGCGACCGAGGAGCCGGAGAGGAAGTCCCGGCGCCCCACGTCGCTGCGCCACAGCTCGCAGACCTGCTCGATGGCGCCCAGCACCGTCGGCGAGAACTGGAGGCCGACCCCGGAGGCGAGGTTCTTGCCGTTGGCCATGCCGATCTCGTCGATCGTGACCGTGCGCCCCAGCTTGCGGCCGAGGGCCTCCGCGATGATGGCCGGCGCCCGGCCCCGGGGCTGCTGGCCGCGCAGCCAGCGGGCCACGGACGTCTTGTCGTAGCGCAGATCGAGGCCGTGCTCGGCGCCGCACATGTTGACCCGCCGGGCAAGTCCGGCGTTGGAGCACCCCGCTTCCTGGATGAGTGCCTGCAACCGTTCGTTCGGCTGCCTCGCGACGAGAGGCCTTGCGGCCATGTGCTACCCCCTGCGAACCCCTGGAGCGTGACCTTTCGGAAAGATCACTGCCCAGCTGACATACCGTCAATGCGTGACATGTGCGGTTTGCCGGGTACCGGCTGATGCCAACCCCACTCCTGGCTACCCAACTCACGCCCCGCCTCCTACCGCGCGCCCCCACCGGTGCACCCATGCGCCCCGGACGGGAAGGCGATGCTCCTCCCCCCCGCGGGGCAAGGGCCGTAACTCCAGGTGGGTGCGGGAGTTGAGTGGGACGTGGAAGAGACGATCGCGGCCGCCGAAGACAGTCAGATTGCCGGGCAGATTCCGCAGCAGCGCGGGGATTCGCCGCAGGAGACCGCCGTGCGCTACGCCGAGGAACGGCACTGGGACGTGGTCCCGGGGACCTGGCTGGAAGCCGTCCGCGGCGTGCCCCGCTGCTCGTGCGGCGAGGATTCCTGCTCTGCGCCGGGTGCGCACCCCGCGCGCCCCGACTGGGCGACCCAGGCGACGGGGAGCGCGACGGTGGTACGGCGGCTGTGGCAGAAGCAGCCGACGGCGGCGGTGCTGTTGCCGACGGGGCGCACGTTCGACGCGCTGTCCGTCCCGGAGACCGCGGGGTTCCTGGCGCTGGCCCGCCTGGAGCGGATGTCGCTGACGCTCGGGCCGGTCGCGCTCTCTCCCGACCGGCGGATGCAGTTCTTCGTGCTGCCGGGCGGTTCGGCGAAAGTGCCCGAACTGGTGCGGAATTCGGGGTGGGTGCCCGCCTCGCTCGATCTGGTGGCGCTGGGCGAGGGGGCGTATGTGGCGGCGCCGCCCACGCGGTTCGGGGGGCGCGGGGCGGTGCAGTGGGCGCGGCGGCCGACGCCGGCGAACCGGTGGCTGCCGGATGTGGAGGAGCTGATCTCGGCCCTCGCGTACGCGTGCGGCAGGGACCGGTAGCGGGTCGGCGCCGAACGGGCCGCCGTAGGCTTCATCGCATGACCAATGCCGCGGTACGTATACGGGGGCTCTGGAAGCGGTTCGGGGAGCAGGTGGCCGTCGGGGGGATCGATCTGGAGCTGCCCGCGGGGAAGTTCATCGGGCTGGTGGGGCCGAACGGAGCCGGGAAGACGACCACGTTGTCCATGGTGACCGGGCTGCTGCGGCCGGACGAGGGCACCGTGGAGGTCGTCGGGCACGACGTCTGGCGGGACCCGGTGGCCGTGAAGGCGCGGATCGGGGTGCTGCCCGAGGGGCTACGGCTGTTCGAGCGGCTGTCGGGCCGCGAACTCCTCGGCTACACCGGCCGGTTGCGCGGGCTGCCCGGGGCCGAGGTGGACAAGCGGGCCACCCAGCTGCTGGACGTGCTCGACCTGGCCGGCTCCCAGCACAAGCTGGTCGTCGACTACTCGACCGGCATGCGCAAGAAGATCGGTCTCGCCGCGGCCCTGCTGCACAACCCGGAAGTGCTGTTCCTGGACGAGCCGTTCGAGGGTGTGGACCCGGTGTCCGCGCAGACCATCCGGGGCGTCCTGGAGCGGTACACGGCCTCCGGCGCCACGGTCGTCTTCTCCTCCCATGTCATGGAGCTGGTCGAGTCGCTGTGCGACTGGGTCGCGGTGCTGGCGGCCGGCCGGATCCGCGCCGCCGGGCCGCTCGCCGAGGTGCGCGGCGCACACCCCACGCTCCAGGACGCGTTCCTGGAGCTGGTCGGGGCGAACGGCCGGCAGGCCGGGTCCGATCTGGACTGGCTGGGCGGCGGGGCGCCCCGATGACGAACCTCACCGGCACCGTCGTACGTCTGAAGCTGTCGCTGCTGCGGGGCGGGCTGCGGCAGTCGCGGGGGCGGCGGGACGCGTTCATCGTCTCCAGCGTCCTCGCGCTGCTGTTCGCGCTCGCCCAGCTGCCGGGCATGGTCCTGCTCAGCCGGCAGCCGCACGGCGAGGTGGTCTCCGTGACCGCCACGGCCGTACTGGCCCTGGGCTGGGCCTTCCTGCCGCTGTTCTTCCCGACCGGCGACGAGACGCTGGATCCGACCCGGCTGGTGATGCTGCCGCTGCGGCCGCTGCCGCTGATGCGCGCGCTGCTGGTGTCCTCCCTGGTCGGCGTCGGCCCGCTGGTCACCCTGCTGTTGCTGCTCGGCTGTGTGCTGGTGCCGGCGCGGGGCGCGGTGGGCTGGGCCACCGCGGTCGTCGCGCTGGTGCTCGCGCTGCTGGTGTGCGTGGCGCTCGCGCGGGCCGTGGCCGCCGCCAACGTACGGCTGCTCACCAGCCGCAAGGGCCGCGATCTGGCCGTGCTCAGCGGACTGGTGATCGCCATCGGCAGTCAGCTGGTCAACTTCGCCGCGCGGCGCCTGGGTTCGGGCGGCCTCGGGCAGCTGCGGCCGGTCGCGGACGTGTTGTCCTGGGTCCCGCCCGCGTCCGCGGTGGCGGCGGTGCGCTCGGCGAGCGAGGGGTCGTACGGCATCGCGCTCGCCCAACTGGCGCTCACCGCCGCGGCCTTGGTGGCGCTGGTCGTCGGCTGGGCGCGGAGCATGACCAGGCTGATGACCACGCCGGACGGGTCCACGCTCCAGGCCGCCGACGGCGGGCGCGCGGAGAGCAGGCGCACGGGCGGGCGCACGCGGCTGCTGCCCGCCGGGCGCACCGGCGCGGTCATGGAGCGCACCCTGCGCTATGTGTGGCGGGATCCGAAGACCAAGGCCGCCTGGGTGACCTCGCTGGCGGTCGGGCTGCTCATCCCGGTGTTCTACGCGCTCCAGCACACCGGTTCGGTCTACTTCGCGTGCTTCGCCGCCGGGATGCTCGGCCTCCAGATGTACAACCAGTTCGGGCAGGACACCTCCGCCTTCTGGATGGTGGCCCTGACCATCTCCTCACCCCGGGAGGCGTACGAGGAACTGCGCGGCCGGGCCCTCGCGCTGCTGCTGATCACGCTCCCCTACGCCGCGCTCGTCACAGTGCTGAACGTCGCCCTGCTGGACGCCTGGCCGATGCTGCCGCGGGTGCTGGGGATGTCCCTGGCGCTGCTCGGGGCGATGCTGGCGGCCGGGGCGTGGGCGTCGGCGCGGTTCCCGTACTCCATCCCGCAGGAGGGCCTCAAGAGCGTCGTACCCGGGCAGGCGGGTCTCGCCTGGATCAGCATCTTCGGCGGGATGCTCACCGCCGCCGTCCTGTGCGCCCCCTACATCGCCCTGACCGTATGGCTGGCCCAGGGCGCGGACGGCGTCGGGCGCACCTGGCTGCTGCTGCCCGTCGGGGCGGTCTACGGCGCCGGGGTCGCGCTGCTGGGGCTGCGGCTGGCGGCACCGCGGGCGGCGGGGCGGCTGCCGGAGATCCTGGCGGCGGTCAGCAAGGGGTGAGCGCCGCCGGTGCTACGGCCGCTCGTCCCGCGTCCACGGCCCCAGCTTCTCCGGGTTGCGAACGACCCAGATCCGGGACACCCGGCCGCCGCTGATCTCGAACGAGGCGACGGTCAGCACGATCCCGGCGCGCCGGGCCACCAGGCCCGGGGTGCCGTTGACCGAACACTCCAGGAGTTCGAGGCCGGGGGCCCGGTCGGCGATCGCGACCATGTACCGGGCGATGTGCGCGCCGCCCTCGACGGGGCGCAGCGCGGCTCCGGCCAGGCCGCCGCCGTCGGCGGTCAGCACGGCGGCCGGGTCGAGGAGGCCGACGAGGGCCGTGACGTTCTTGGCCTCCCACGCCTCCTTGACATGCCGTACCGCCTCGGCGAGCCCGGCCGTCGGCTCGGGGGGCCGGGCGGCGTCCACCCGGCGCCGGGCGGAGGCGGCCAGCTGCTTGCAGGCGCCGGGGGTGCGGCCGAGGACCTCGGCGATCCGGGCGAAGGGGTACCGGAAGACGTCGTGCAGGACGAACGCCACCCGCTCGGCGGGCGTCATCGACTCCAGGATGACGAGGAAGGCCATGGTCACCGACTCGTCCAGGACGATCTGGTCGGCGGGGTCGGTGCCGCCCTGCGGGCCGCTCCCGTCGCGGCCCGGCAGGGGGTCGGGCAGCCAGGCGCCGACATAGCGTTCGCGGCGGGCCCGCGCGGAGCCGAGCACGTCCAGGCAGACGCGGCCGGTCACCGTCGTCAGCCAGGCGCCCGGGTTCAGGATCTCGGCACGCCGGGCGCCCGGCAGCGCGTACCAGCGCGCGTACGCCTCCTGTACGGCGTCCTCGGCCTCGGTCAGTGAGCCGAGCAACCGGTAGGCCATGTTGAGCAGTTGGCGCCGCTCACCGGCTGTCCCGTCGGTGTCCGCCCCCGTCGCGCCCATCCCCCGACCGCCTCCTCGCCTTACCTTTCGCGGGCCCGTGTCGTCGGGCTGATCGGACCTTATCGATCCACCGATCCACTGCCCACGGGCGGACAAGGGGAGCGTGACATGGCCGACCAGCCGACAGCACAGCGGACTCAGTCGTTTCTGCGGTTCGCGATCGCCCTTCAGACCCTGACCATCTTCTGCCAGGCGGTCTCCGCCGGGCTGCTGCTGACGGTGTCGTACGGGCATGCGGTGCACGGCATCGGCGCCCGGGTGATGTACGGCGCGGCGATGCTGTACGTGCTCGCGGCGGTGCTGGCGTGGAAGCCGGGCGGCGGCTCGCCCCGGTCCATCTGGCACGCGACCGGCTTCCTCGTCCTCGCCTCGGTCCAGGTCGTGCTCGGTATCGCGCACGTCCCGTCGGTCCATGTCCCGCTCGGTGTCCTGATGTTCGCGCTGAGCGTGCTGGCGCTGGCCCGGCAGTGGGGCCCGGCGCGCCCCGGCCTCGTCCCGCACGGCCGGGGTGCGTAAGGTACGTGCGGCCCGGAGCCGCGCGGACGGCCTGGCCGGGATCCGGGACGGGGGTGTCGGGGATGACGGACGCGGCGGTCACCAGACCTGCGGACGACGAGGGCGACAAGGGCGAGATGGACGGCGGGCGGCCCGCGCCGCTGGACCGGCGGGTGTACGGCGTCGCGGCAGCGGTGTTCGCGCTGCTGATGGCGTTCTCCGCGCGCTACGGCCTCCACCGTGACGAGCTGTACTTCCTCGACTGCGCCCGGCACCTCCAGGCGAGCTATGTGGACCAGCCGGTGCTGGCGCCGCTGCTGGCCAGGGTCTCGCTGGAGCTGTTCGGGGTCTCGGCGACGGGCCTGCGGCTGTTCCCCGCGCTGGCCGCGGCGGGCACGGTGGTGGTGGGCGCCCTGACCGCGCGGGAGTTCGGCGGCGCCCGGCGCCCGCAGCTGCTCGCGGCGGTCGCGACGGCCACCATGCCGGTGCTGCTGGGCAGCGCGCACATCGCCAACACCACGTCGTACGAGACGCTGGCGTGGGCGGCGATCGCACTGGTGGTGGTGCGGATCGGCCGTACCGGCGACACCCGGTGGTGGCTCGCCGCGGGGGCGCTGGTCGGGGTCGGCGCGGAGTTCAACCATCTCGCGGCGATCTTCGGGGCCGTCCTGCTGGCGGCGGTGCTGCTCGGCCCGGCCCGGCGGACCGCGGCCGACCGCCGGCTGCTGTGGGGCGCGCTGATCGCCGTAGTGCCGGTGCTGCCCGATCTGTGGTGGCAGTCGCGGCACGGCTGGGCCATGTTCGAGATGACGCGGGCGCTGAACGCCGAGCACGGCGGGCCGGGGAACATCGTCACCTGGGTCGTGGGCCAGCTCGGCATGTCCTGTCTGGCGATGATCGTGGTGTGGGTGGCCGGGCTGCGGTTCCTGTGGCGGTCCGAGCGGCCGCTGTGGCGATGCCTGGCGCTCGCGTACGGCGTGCTGTTCGTGCTGTTCGCGGTGACGACCGGGGCGCAGGTGTACTACCTGGCCGGGCTGTACGTGTGCCTGCTCGCGGCCGGCGCGGTGGTGCTCGACGGGACGCTGTACGCCGGCCGGGAGCGGCTGCGCGGCCTGGTGCTCGGCACCGCCGTGTCGACCGCGGTGTCCGCCGTGATCGTGCTGCCGGTGCTGCCGCCGTCCGACGTGGCCTGGACGTACGGCATCAGTCCGATCTCCGGGGAGACCCAGGGCTGGCCCCGGCTGGTGGGGACCGTGCGGCAGGTGTGGACCGGGCTGCCGGCCGAGCGGCGCGCGCACGCGGTGATCTTCGCGGCGGACTACGGCGAGGCGGGCGCCGTCAATGAACTGGGGCGCGGCACCGGGCTGCCGACGGCCGTGGGCTCACAGAACACCGACTGGTGGTGGGGCCCCGGCGACGCGCACGCCACGACGGTGGTGGCGATCGCGCCCGGCCCCCGGTATCTCCCGGGGTACGAGGCCAGGCTGCGCCGGTACTTCCGGGACGTACGGGAGGTGGCGACGCTGTCCGATCCCGGGGGCGCGCCGAACATCGAGCGGGGCGGGCATGTGTATGTGTGCGAGGGGCCGCGGCGGGCGTGGGGGGAGATCTGGCCGGAGCTGCGGATGTACGCGTGAGCGCCCACCACATCCCGGCGCACCGTTTTTACGAATGGGCGTTCGAAAATACTGCCCCTGCGGACAACACCGCTCATTCGAGTGACACCGCGTCAGGAATGATCGCCGTCGCGGCGGGGATCTTTCTGGCGGGAGGCGGACCGCTCGGGGAAAAACGGTCCGAGGGGGACTGACCCTGGGAGCTCGGGGCTCCGGGTCAGCGCAGGGGAGGACAGGCCCCGGTGCCGAAAGGCGCCGGGGCCCTCTGCCGTCCGGGGGGCCCGGTGCGGCTCAGCGCTTGGCGACGAACACGTGGGAGGCGATGTCGGCCTCCAGCTCGGCAGCCTCGCCGCCGCTGCCGACCAGCACCCCGCCCGCCGACTCGGTCACGCTCACCACGGAACCGGGCTGCACTCCGGCCCGGCGCAGGGTGTACATCAGCTGCGCGTCCATCTGGATGGGCTCGCCGATACGGCGCACGACGACGGTCTTGCCGTCGGTGCCCGCGTCCAGGTCGGCGAGCGAGACCATGCCCTCGTCCAGGAACGGATCGGCGCCGTCCTTCTCGCCCAGCTCCTCAAGGCCCGGGATCGGGTTGCCGTACGGCGACTCGGTCGGGTGGCGCAGCAGCTCCATGACGCGGCGCTCGACGGCCTCGCTCATCACATGCTCCCAGCGGCAGGCCTCCGCGTGCACCTGCTCCCACTCCAGGCCGATCACATCGACCAGCAGGCACTCGGCGAGGCGGTGCTTGCGCATCACCCGGGTGGCGAGCCTGCGACCCTCGCCGGTCAGCTCCAGATGGCGGTCGCTGGCGACGGCGACCAGGCCGTCCCGCTCCATCCGCGCCACCGTCTGGCTCACCGTCGGCCCGCTCTGGTCGAGCCGCTCCGCGATCCGGGCGCGCATGGGGACGACGCCTTCCTCCTCCAGTTCGAGGATGGTGCGGAGATACATCTCCGTGGTGTCGATCAGTCCGGACATACGTGCCCCTCGATTACCTCTGCCGGCACCTGGCGCGTGCGCTGGCCTCAACCCAATTCTGCCGGATCCCACTGACAAGCGGGTGGCACCGGGGGAACGGGGCGGATTCGGGGCGTGCCGACGGGCCCCGGCGGCGGAATGGGCAACGCTGTATTGACACCGCACTGGTCCAGACCGCACCGTGATCCGCGACACAGACGCTGCGAAGGGGCACCGCATGAGCGACGGCACGCCTGCCGACCTGTTCTTCGACGCCGCCATCAACCTCCTGCAACGGCTCAGGGAGGAAGAGGCGGAGGCGATCGAGTCCGCCGGGACCCTGCTCGCCGACACCGTCGAAAGCGGCGGCCGGCTGTTCGCCTTCGGCGCCGGGCACTCCTCGCTCGCCGCGCAGGACGTCGTCTACCGCGCGGGCGGACTCGCCCTGATGAACCTGCTCACCGTCCCCGGCGTGGTGGGCGTGGACGTCACCCCGGCCACCCTCGGCTCCGCGCTCGAACGCGTCGACGGGCTCGCGAGCGCCGTGCTCGACACCTCGCCGCTGCGCTCCGGCGACGCCCTCGTGATCATCTCCCTGTCGGGACGCAACGCGCTGCCCGTCGAGATGGCCCAGCGCGCCCGCGCCCTCGGCATCAAGGTGATCGGTGTGACCTCGGTGGCGTACGCGGCGCAGACGACGTCCCGGCACTCCTCCGGCACGTTCCTGAAGGACCACTGCGATCTCGTCCTCGACTCGAAGATCGCGGTCGGCGACGCTGAGCTGACCCTGGACACCATCCCGGCCCCCTTCGCGCCCGCCTCCACCGTGGTCACCACGGCACTGATGCAGGCCGTCCTCGCCACCACCGCCGCCACCCTCGCCGACCGCGGCATCGAACCCCCGCTGCTGCGCTCGGGGAACGTGGACGGCGGCCACGACTGGAACAACCGGGTGATGGACGAGTACGGCGACCGGATCTTCTACCGCCGCTGACCCGACCGCCCTAAGGGCCTGTCTGACAATTCCCGTCGTCGCCCGGAGGGCGGCCGCGCGGCGTCAGGTGCGTGCTCTCGGGGTGCCGGGCGTAGGCCCTCGTACTGGACGTACTCGGGTCTGCGCCCGGTGCCGCGAGAGTGCGTGCATGGCATCGCGCGGCAGACGGGAATGGTCAGACAGGCCCTAGCGCTCCCGCGTCGCCCCCGCGAGGTCCAGTGCCGCCGCTATCCGCAGCGCCACGTCCTCGGCGTACGACGCGTCCGAGCGCTCGAAGGGGGTGCGCGCGGCGCCGCGCAGGAAGGTGACGACACCGAGTGTGCGGCCCCGGCTGCGCAGCACCGCGCACAGGGCGTGCACCGCGTCACCGGGCCACTGCCGGCGCAGCGCCCACTCCCGGGCCAGTTCGGGCGGCACCGAGCCGGCCTCCGCGCGCACACAGCCGGTGCGCTCCACGCAGCTCAGCGCCGGATGCCCCGGCTCGTAGCGCACGGGCAGTCCCGCGGCCCCGGTGAGCACGCTCGGGCCCGGCGCCCCGGCGGGCGTGGCGGCGAGCCGTACGAGTCGTACCGCGCCCGCCGCGTCCGGTGTGCGCGGCGCGTCCGCGAGCCGGTCGATCAGGGCGTGGTCGGCGAACCCGGCGAGGGCGTAGTCGAGGTGGACGGTGGCCGCCTCCAGCGGGTCCTCGCACTCGGCGGCGGCGCGCGCCGCGCGGTGCAGCTGCTTGGTGCGGAAGCGCAGCAGCGCGGCCTCCTGCTCGCCCCGCTTGGCCTCGGTGACATCCGTGAAGAGCCAGCCGACCCCGAGCGGCACGGGCTCCTCGGCGAGCGGGGAGGCGAGCGGCAGGAAGGCGTTGCGCCAGCACCGGCGCTGTTCGCCCTCGGCGGGGCTCCGCAGGGTGACCCACACCTCGGCGGGCGCGGGCGGCGCGCCCTCGGCGAGGACATGGGTCAGCGCGGCCTCCAGCTCCTCCACACCCTGCGCGAGCAGTTCGCCGAGCGGCCGGCCGAGCGCGGAGGCCCGCCCGATGCCGAAGGCGCGCGAGGCATGCGCGTTGACGACGGCCGGGCGCAGATCGGCGTCGACCAGGACGACACCCCACTCGGCGTCCTCGAACAGTGCCTCGCTCAGGGCGATGGACCGCTCCAGGTCGATCTGCGCGTGCACCTCGCTGAAGGCGCAGTAGACGCCCGCGGGCTCGCCGTCGGCGCCCCGTACGGCGGCGGACTGGGTGCGCACGAGGACCCGGCCGCCGTCCTTGGTCAGCAGCGCGAACTCGTGCACCTGCCGACCGGGCGCCCGCATCGCGGAGAGCAGCCGGGCCTGGACCTCCTCGGCGTCGGCGGTGCGCACCGCCCAGCCGGCGAAGCCGTGCCGTCCGACCGCGTCCTTGGCGCTCCAGCCCAGGATCCGCTCGGCCTCGCGGTTCCAGTGGGTGACGACGCCGGCCGAGTCGAAGGCGCACAGGGCCGCGTCCATGCCGTCGAGCAGCGCGGCCAGCAGATCGGACCCGCCGGGTTCCCCCGACGCGCCGGGCTCGTCGGGCCCCAGCTCATCGGTGGCCCCACTTCGCCGGGAAGCACTCACCTCGACCCCCTGCACGCTGCGTCGGCGCACGTAAGGCGCCCGTTCCGCTCACTGCCCCTCATTCAACTCGAACGTGACGCAGCCCACATCCTGTTCCCTCAAGATGGAGGGAATCAATCCCCGGGTTCCGTCACCAGAAGTCGCAGGTCGACCCATTCGTCCCGCTCACCGTCCAGCACATAGCGCTCTACCTCCTCGAATCCCCGCCGTACGGCGAACCGCAGTCCGTCGCCGTTCGCCGCCAGCACACAGGTCTCCACGACGCCCGCGCCCAGTGCGCGGGCCCGGTCCAGCGCGTTCCCGTAGATCACCGTCCCGAACCCCCGGCGCCGGAATTCGGGCAGCACCCGCGCGATCACGGTCGCCACCCGCTGCTCCCCCAGCGGGGGCCGCACGGTGGAGCAGCCGACGAGGACGTCACCGGCGTACGCGTTCGCCAGCAGGTACCGCTCCCTGCGCACCCGGGCCTGTGCCGGTGACATCGCGGCGGGCGGCACCACCGCGTTGTGCACGAGCCGCCACTGCTCCAGCATGTCGTCGCCCTGGACCGGGGCCGTCCGAAGAACGGGAAGATCAGTCACAGCCAGCAGTCCTACCACCGATGACGCTCCTCCATTCGGGCGATCCGGGAGCGTCGGCGGGCGCCTTGGAAAAAACAGTTGAGCCCGCTGCGGTCGGTTCCTAGGCTGTAGGCACACAGAAGGGAGGTGGTTCGGCAGATGTATGCATACCGGACGCGTGAGGTGGCTGCGGGCTAGCGGCTCGTCACCACGCTCAGTGCGGTGCCGGACCGGCACGTGAGGGATACGTGCAGCCGGCCCAATCCCAAGCAGTCACCCGACCCGCGAGCTGCCGGTACGTCCGGCCGGCTCCTCTCCGGAGGAACCCAGCTCGCGGGTCGTCTGCGTTCCCGGGGCCCTCAGGGACTGAGGCGCTCGACCCCCCAGGTGCCGTCCGGACGGGCGGTGTAGCGCAGCCGGTCGTGCAGCCGGTTCTCGCGGCCCTGCCAGAACTCGACGCTCTGCGGTACGACACGGAAGCCGCCCCAGTGCGGGGGCACCGGCACCCGCTCGTCCTCGGGATAGCGGTCCGCCAACTCGGCGTACGCGGCGTCCAGTTCGGCGCGCGAGCCGATCACCGTGGACTGCGCGCTGGCCCAGGCGCCCAGCTGGGAGCCGTGCGGCCGGGTGCGGAAGTAGGCGGCCGTCTCGTCCCGCCCGGTACGGCGGACACCGCCCGTGACGATGACCTGCCGGGCCAGCGGATGCCAGGGGAAGAGCAGCGAGACGTACGGGTTCGCCGTGAGGTCCCGGCCCTTGCGGGAGTCGTAGTTCGTGTAGAAGACGAAGCCCTCGGTGTCGAACTGCTTCATCAGCACGGTGCGTGAGCTGGGCCGACCCTCGGCGTCCGCCGTGGCGACGACCATGGCGTTCGGCTCGTAGAGCGTGCCGTGGAGGGCCGCCCGGGCCGCATCCTCGAACCAGCGTGCGAACTGGTCCATGGGGTGCGTGGCGAGGTCCTGTTCGGCGAGTCCGTCGGCCCGGTACTGCTTGCGCATCGCGGCGGGGTCGAGGACGGGATCCAGGAGTGGTTCGCGGTCGGTCACGCGGTCATCTTGCCGTATCTAATGGGCCTGCTGGCACCCAGTGTCGTCAAGTCTCTCCAAGTGAGACATACGGGGTTATCGTGCTGATTCCAGGCCCGTTCAGAGCCGCGCCGCCCGCCCAGCACGAGGAGCCGCCTGATGTCCGACTTCGTACCCGGGCTCGAAGGAGTCGTAGCGTTCGAGACGGAGATCGCCGAACCGGACAAGGAGGGCGGGGCCCTGCGCTACCGGGGCGTCGACATCGAGGATCTGGTCGGCCATGTCTCCTTCGGCAATGTGTGGGGCCTGCTGGTCGACGGCTCCTTCAACCCGGGGCTGCCGCCCGCCGAGCCCTTCCCCATCCCGGTGCACTCCGGTGACATCCGCGTGGACGTCCAGTCCGCGCTCGCCATGCTGGCCCCCGTCTGGGGACTCCAGCCCCTCCTCGACATCGACGAGCGCCAGGCGCGCGAGGATCTGGCGCGGGCCGCGGTCATGGCCCTGTCGTACGTCGCCCAGTCCGCGCGCGGGCAGGGTCTGGCGATGGTGCCGCAGCGGGAGATCGACAAGGCCAGGTCGGTGGTGGAGCGGTTCATGATCCGCTGGCGCGGGGAGCCGGACCCCCGGCATGTCGCGGCGGTCGACGCGTACTGGACATCGGCCGCGGAGCACGGCATGAACGCGTCCACGTTCACCGCCCGGGTCATCGCCTCCACCGGCGCGGATGTCGCCGCCGCGCTCTCGGGCGCGGTCGGCGCGATGTCCGGCCCGCTGCACGGCGGCGCGCCCTCCCGGGTGCTCGGGATGATCGAGGAGATCGAGCGCACCGGGGACGCGGCGGGCTATGTGAGACGGACCCTGGACCGGGGCGAGCGGCTCATGGGCTTCGGGCACCGGGTGTACCGGGCCGAGGACCCGCGGGCGCGGGTGCTGCGGCGCACGGCGCGGGAGTTGGGGGCGCCGCGGTTCGAGGTCGCGGAGGCGCTGGAGAAGGCGGCGCTGGAGGAGCTGCACAGCCGCAGGCCGGACCGGGTGCTGGCCACGAACGTGGAGTTCTGGGCGGCGATCATGCTGGACTTCGCGGAGGTCCCGGCGCACATGTTCACGTCGATGTTCACGTGTGCGCGCACGGCGGGGTGGTCGGCGCACATCCTCGAACAGCGGCGGACGGGCCGGCTGGTGCGGCCGACGGCCAGGTATGTGGGGCCGGGGCCGCGGCGGCCGCAGGACATCGAGGGGTATGCGGACATCGCCCGGTAGCGGCGGGGGCGGCGGAGCCGTGGATCGGCTCCGCACGCGTGTCACCAACGTCCCGGGACAGCACACCTAGGCCGGGGTCAGAAGGCCCGCGTGATGCCGCTCCGCCACCAGCGGGTGCGCCCGCAGCTTGCCCTTGAGTTCGTTGTAGCCGTACTCGGCGAACAGGGGGTTCGTCGGGTCGGTGGTGATGCCCGGGGCCCGGGTGGCGCCCGGGAAGGGGAGCGGGGCGACCTTGCCGTCCAGGCGCGGGTTGTAGAAGAACGGGATCGAGAAGCGTTCGGTCGCTCCGGCCGGGCTGACCACGCGGTGGTTGGTGGCGAGGAGGTAGCCGTCGGTGGCGACCTCCAGGAGTTCGCCGAGGTTGACGACGAAGGCGTTCTCCAGCGGCGGCACATCGTGGAAGCGGCCGTCCTCGCGCTGGACCTGGAGGCCGCCGACGGTGTCCTGGAGGAGCAGGGTGAGGAAGCCGTAGTCCTTGTGCGCGCCGACGCCCTGGTCCGCGCCGTCGCCCGCGCTGCCGGGGTAGCGGACCAGCTTGAGCTGCGGGTGGGCCCGGTCGCCGAAGATCGGGTCGTAGAAGTCGGCGGGGGCGCCGATGGCGATCAGCAGCTCGTGCAGCAGGCGCTGGGCGACCGCGCTGAGCCGCTCGATCCAGGCGAGGGCCGCGGTGCGCAGCTCGGGCAGGGCGGCCGGCCACTGGTTGGGGCCCTGGAGCCACCAGTACGGCGGCTCACCGGGGCCGGGCACCCGGGCGGGCCGCTCGGCGCCGATGTCGAGCTGGTCGCGCCAGTCGCGGGCGCCGCCGGTGCGCTCGTCGCCGGTGCGCGTATAGCCGCGGAAATGCGGGGAGTTGACGTTGTCCAGCGCCAGCCGGTCGGCCTCCGGGAGCTCGAAGAAGGCACGCATGGCGGTGATCAGCGCGTCCGTCTCCGCCTTGGTCACGCCGTGCCCGACCAGCTGGAAGAAGCCGACGTCGTGCGCGGCGCTGTGCAGCTGGGCGTGCAGCAGGTCCCGGCTTCGGGGACCGCGGTCGGCGGCGGAGAGGTCGATGACGGGCAGCTGGTCGTACGACGCGGTCGTCGCGATATGCGAGGTCATGGTGTGTCCGCAGGGTGTACGGGGCACGGGCGGCCGCAGGGGTACGCGGCCCCCGGGTGCCGGAAAAGGAAGAGTGCAGAGCGCAGAGCGAGTGGGGGCTGGATCAGGCGGTGTGGCGCCGACAGCCCATGCTCGTGACGCGCACGTAGTCCACGTGGCGGCGTCGAACGAGCATCGGAAGCATGCGCCCAGAGTACTGCGCGCACCGCGATAGGGATGTGGCCCGGCTCACTCCGCCGGAACCCGGCGACGACCCGGCCGCTCAGCCGAGCGACGCCTCCACCAGGGCCGCCCACTGGGCCACGACCCGTTCGCGGCGGGCCGTGTCGTCGGTGAGGACGTTGGCGAGGCCGAGGCCGCGGGCCATGTCGAGGAGGCCCTGGACGGTCTCGCGGACGCCGGGTCGGGACTCGTCGGCGCGCAGCAGCTCGACGGCGATGCGATGGGTCTCGCGGCCGACGCGGGCCTCCAGTTCGGTGACCCGGCCGCGCAGTTGCTCCTCGTTGGAGGCGGCCACCCACAGTTGCAGGGCGGCCCGGAAGAGGGGGCCGGTGTAGAGGTCGACCAGGGCGGTGACGACGGCCCGGCGATCGCCCCGCACACCGTCGGGGAACAGGTCGCGCAACGCGCTGGAGCGTTCCTCGGCGACGTACTCGACGGCCGCGGTGAACAGGTCCTCGCGGGTCGGGAAGTGGTGCTGGGCCGCGCCCCGGGAGACCCCGGCGCGCTCGGCGACGACGGCGACCGTGGAGCCCGCCCAGCCGTGTTCGGCGAGACAGGCGACGGCGGCCTCCAGGAGCCGCTGCCGGGTGGCGCGGCTGCGGTCCTGCTTGGGCTGCCGGTCGCGGTCCGACCGTGGTCCGCGGGCGCGGTCCGCCGTCGTGCTCATCTGCTCACACCACCCATGCCGGATCCCGCTTCTCCAGGAAGGCCGTCATCCCCTCCCGGGCCTGGTCGGAGGCGAACAGGCGGGCCGAGAGCGCGGTGAGGTCCGCCGCGTCCCGGTCGAATGTTTCCAGCACCCTAGCCGTGAGCAGCCGTTTCGTCTCCGCCAGGGCCTCGGGCGCGGAGCGGCGCAGCCCCTCGAGGGCGGGTGCCAGGGCCTCGTCCACATCCGCGGCGGCGGCCGTGAGCAGCCCGGTGCGCACGGCCTCCTCGGGCCCGAAGCGCTCCCCGGTGAGGTAATAGCGGGCCAGGGCGCGCGGATCGGTGCGCGGCAGCAGCGGCAGCGAGATCACCGCGGGGGCCACCCCGATGCGCACCTCGGTGAAGGCGAAGGTGGCCGCGGCGCCGGCGAAGGCCAGGTCGCAGGCGGCGAGCAGGCCGAGGCCGCCCGCGCGGACATGCCCGGTGACCCGGGCGAGGACCGGCTTGGGCAGCTCGACGAGCTGCCGCAGCAGGGCGACCAGCGCGTCCGGGTGCGGCGGTTCGCGCAGGTCGGCGCCGGCCGAGAAGGTGTTACCTGTGTGGGTGAGGACGACGGCCCGTACCTCCGGGTCCTTGCCGCACTCGGCCAGCGCCTCCGCGAGGGCGGCGACGAGGCGCGCGGACAGCGCGTTGCGGGTGCCGGTGGCGTCCAGGCTGAGGGTCTCGACGCCGCGGGTGCGCGAGCGTCCGATGATCGTGGTCATATCCGCTCCCTGAGCTCGCGCCGCAGGATCTTCCCGGAGGCGGCGCGCGGCACGCTGTCGGTGAAGGTGACCTTGCGGACGCGCTTGTACGGTGCGACGCGCTCGGCGACATGGAGCAGCACGTCGTTCTCGGTGGGTTCGCCGCCCTCGGACCGGCGGACGACGAAGGCGTGCGGCACCTCGTTGCCGTCCTCGTCGTAGTCGCCGACGACGGCCGCGTCGGCGATGCCGGGGTGGGTGAGCAGCAGGGCCTCCAGTTCGGCGGGTGCCACCTGGAAGCCCTTGTACTTGATGAGTTCCTTCACCCGGTCCACCACGAACAGCCAGCCGTCGCCGTCGACTTGGCCGACGTCCCCGGTGTGCAGCCAGCCGTCCGCGTCGATCAGCGCGGCGGTGGCCTCGGGCCGGCCGAGGTAGCCCTTCATCACCTGGGGCCCCCGGATCAGGATCTCCCCCCGCTCCCCCGCGCCGAGGTCACGGGCGGGGTCGGCCAGGTCCACGATCCGCATCTCGGTGCCCGCGATCAGCTTGCCGACGGTCCCGGCGGGCGCGTCGTGCAGCCGGTCGAGCGGGACGACATGGCTGCCCGGGGACAGTTCGGTCATGCCGTAGGCCTGGCCGATCGGGGGCAGTCCGAGGCGGTGCGCGCAGGCGCGGGCGAGATCGGCGTCCAGCGGGGCGGCGGCGCACAGGACGTACTGGAGGCAGGAGAGGTCGTAGCGGGTGACCGCGGGGTGCTTGGCGAGGGCGAGGACGATCGGCGGGGCGACGTAGAGGCCGGTGATGCGGTGCTTCTCGATCGCGGCGAGGAAGGTCTCCAGGTCGAAGCGGGGCAGCACGACGACCGTGCTGCCGAGCCGCAGGGGCGCGTTCATCAGCGCGGTCAGGCCGTAGATGTGGAAGAACGGCAGGACGGCGAGGATGCGTTCACCGGGCCCGGTGGGTGCGGCCGACTGCAACTGGGCCAGGTTCGTGCCGATCTGGCGGTGGGTGAGCATCACCCCCTTGGGCACGCCGGTGGTACCGGAGGAGTACGGCAGCACCGCGACGTCCTCCGCCACGTCGAACGCCAGCTCCGGTTCGGGTGCCGCCGTGCCGAGCAGGTCGATCAGCGAGCGGTGCCCGGGTGCGCTGTCGCACACGAAGATCTCCCGAACGCCGCCCGCGAGTTCGGCGGCGCGGCGGGCGGTGGGCAGCAGCGGCGAGACGGTGACGAGCCAGCGGGTCCCGCTGTCCCGCAGCTGCTTGGCCAACTCCTCGGCGGTGGCGAGCGGATGGGCCGTGGTGACGGTGGCGCCCGCCCGGGTGGCGGCGTAGAAGGCGGTCGGGAAGGCGATGGTGTTGGGGCTGTGCAGGGCGAGGACATCGCCCTTGCGCACGCCCGCGTCGGCGAGGGCGGCGGCGAGTCGCCGGTGGAACCGGTCCACCTGCTCGTACGTGAGCGTGGTCCCGTCCGTGCCGTCGACCAGCGCGGGCCGCTCGCCGAATTCGACCGCGTGGCCCAGCACGGCGTCATGGACGGGGAGTTCGACGGGCGGGACACTTGCGTACTCGCTGCGGAACACGGTTCCTCCAAGCGGCTGCGGCTCAGTACGACTTGGGCAGGCCCAGGCTCTGGTGGGAGACGTAGTTGAGAATCATCTCCCGGCTCACCGGCGCGATACGAGCCACCCGGGCGGCCGTTATCAGCGAGGCGAGCCCGTACTCGCGAGTGAGGCCGTTGCCGCCGAGGGTGTGCACGGCCTGGTCGACGGCTTTCACGCACGCTTCTCCGGCGGCGTACTTGGCCATGTTGGCGGCCTCGCCCGCGCCGATGTCGTCGCCCGCGTCGTAGAGACGGGCGGCCTTCTGCATCATCAGCCGGGCCAGTTCCAGGTCGATGTGCGCCTGCGCCAGGGGGTGCGCGATCGCCTGGTGGGCGCCGATGGGCGTCTTCCAGACGGTGCGGTCGCGGGCGTACTCGATGGCCCGGCCGAGCGCGTACCGGCCCATCCCGATGGCGAACGCGGCGGTCATGACGCGCTCCGGGTTGAGCCCCGCGAACAGCTGGAGCAGGCCCGCGTCCTCTCCCCCACTGCCGAAAGCGTGGGAGGTGCCCCCACCGACGAGCGCGTCCGCGGGCAGCCGTACATCGTCCAGGACCAGCTCGAACTGCTTTTCCGCGGCCTTGAGTTCCATGTCGATCGGGCGCTTCTGGAAGCCGGGCGCGTCGGTCGGCACGATGAAGAGGCAGGGCTTGAGGCGGCCGGTGCGGGCGTCCTCGGTGCGGCCGACGATCAGTACCGCGTCGGCCATGTCCACGCCGGAGATGAACACCTTGCGCCCGGTGAGCAGCCAGTCGGCGCCGTCGCGGCGGGCGGTGGTGGTGATGCGGTGGCTGTTGGAACCGGCGTCGGGTTCGGTGATGCCGAAGGCCATCATCCTGGTGCCGTCGGCGAGGCCGGGGAGCCAGTCGCGCTTCTGCGCCTCGGTACCGAAGCGGGCGATGACGGTGCCGCAGATGGCGGGGGACACGACGAGCATGAGGAGGGGGGAACCGGCGGCGCCCAACTCTTCTAGGACGATGGAGAGTTCGGTGATTCCGCCGCCGCCACCGCCGTATGCCTCGGGGAGGTTGACGCCGAGATAGCCCAGCCTCCCGGCCTCGGACCAGAGTTCGGTGAGGGGCTTGCCCTCGGCGAGGGTGCGGGTGAGGTAGTCGCGGCCGTAACGGTTGCCGAGGGCGGACACGGCGGAGCGGAGTGCCTTGTGCTCTTCGGACTCGATGAGGGTGGTCATGCGATTCCTCCGGATGCGGGTTGTATATGGGTCGGCTGCACGACCGCCAGCAGCAGGCCGGGCTCCACCTGCTGTCCCGGCTCGGCGTGGAGGGAGGTCAGGGTTCCCGTGGCGGGGGCCGAGATCTGGTGCTGCATCTTCATCGCCTCCAGCCAGATCAGGGGCTGTCCGGCGGTGACCGTCGCGCCCTCTGTCAGGCCGTCGGCGACCCGTACGACCGTGCCGGGCATCGGCGCCACCAAGGAGCCCGGAGCGAGCTGGGCGGTGGGATCGGGGAAGCGGGGCAGCGCGATCAGCCGCTCGGCGTTCACGTACACCTCGTTGCCGTATCGCGTCACCGCGAACTCGCGCCGCACGCCGTCCACTTCGAGTACGACCGTGCCCGCGTCGGCGTGGACGACCCGTACCCCGTCCGCCGCCAGGCCCGCGCGGGTGTGCCGGTAGCGGACCTCGGTCTCCTCCCCCGCCGCCTCGTACCGCTTGACCTGGTCCTGGGACGGCACATTGCGCCAGCCGCCGAAGCGGGAGCGGCCATGGGCGTCGGCGAGGGCGGCGGCGAGCGGGGCGAGGGGGTCGGGGGCGGGCGTCGTGAGGGCGGCCAGGTGGCGGTCGTAGAAGCCGGTGTCCATGCGGCCGGAGGTGAACTCCTCGTGGCGCAGGGAGCGGACGAGCAGATCGCGGTTGGTGGCGGGGCCGTGGATCACCGCCGATTCCAGGGCGCCCGCGAGCCGCCGGACCGCCTCCGCGCGGGTCGGGGCGTGGGCGACGGCCTTCGCGAGCATCGGGTCGTAGTGGACGCCGATGGGGTCGCCGTCGCCGTAGCCGGTGTCGAGGCGGACCCCGGGCGGCACGGCGAGCCGGTGCAGGGTGCCGGTCTGCGGGGCCCAGTCGCGGGCGGGGTCCTCGGCGTACAGGCGGACCTCGATCGCGTGGCCGCGCGGGCTCGGCGGGTCCTTCTCCAGGGCATGGCCCTCGGCGATCCGGAGCTGCTCGGTGACCAGGTCGAGCCCGAACACCGCCTCGGTCACCGGGTGTTCGACCTGGAGGCGGGTGTTCATCTCCAGGAAGTGCGCGCGGCCATCGGCGACCAGGAACTCGACGGTGCCCGCGCCGACGTAGGAGACGGCGCGCGCGGCCCGTACCGCCAGGGTCCGCAGCTCCCGCGCGAGCCGCTCGGGCAGGCCGGGTGCCGGGGCCTCCTCGATCACCTTCTGGTGGCGGCGCTGGAGGGAGCAGTCGCGGGTGCCGAGCGGCCACACCGTGCCGTGGGTGTCGGCGAGGATCTGCACCTCGATGTGGCGGCCGTTCTCGATGTACGGCTCCATGAACACCTCGCCGTCCCCGAAGGCGCTCGCGGCCTCGGCGCGCGCCCCTTCCAGGGCGTCCCGGAGCTCGTCCAGACGGCGCACGATCCGCATCCCGCGCCCCCCGCCGCCCGCCGCCGCCTTCACCAGCACCGGCAGGTCCCCCTGGGTGACCTCCCCCAGGGGTTCCAGGCCCATCAGCCGCTTGGCGCGCGTCTTGGAGGCCATGGCCTCGATGGCCTCGGGGGACGGCCCGATCCAGGTCAGACCGGCGTCCAGGACCGCGCGGGCGAAGTCCGGGTTCTCGGAGAGGAAGCCGTAACCGGGGTGCACGGCGTCCGCGCCGGCCGCGAGGGCGGCCTTCACGATCAGGTCACCGCGCAGATAGGTGTCGGCGGGCGCCGCGCCCGGCAGCCGTACCGCCGTGTCCGCCCGGCGGGTGTGCAGGGCGTGCTCATCGGCGTCCGAGTACACGGCGACCGTGCGGATGCCCAGGTCGGAGCAGGTGCGGAAGATACGGCAGGCGATCTCGCCGCGATTGGCGACCAGCAGTGTCTGGATCATGGACCTCACATCCGGAAGACGCCGAAGCCGCCGCGCGCGCCCGCGTAGGGGGCGGTGTGGATCGCGGAGAGGCACAGGCCGAGGACGGTACGGGTGTCGCGCGGGTCGATGACGCCGTCGTCGTAGAGCCGCCCGGACAGGAACATCGGCAGCGACTCGGACTCGATCTGCTGCTCCACCATGGCGCGCAGGGCGGCGTCCGCGTCCTCGTCGTACGGCTGCCCCTTCGCCGCCGCCGACTGCCGCGCGACGATCGACAGCACACCGGCGAGCTGCTGCGGGCCCATGACGGCGGACTTGGCGCTGGGCCAGGCGAACAGGAAGCGGGGGTCGTAGGCGCGGCCGCACATCCCGTAGTGGCCGGCCCCGTAGGAGGCGCCCATGAGGACGGACAGGTGCGGGACCCGGGAGTTGGACACCGCGTTGATCATCATCGCGCCGTGCTTGATGATCCCGCCCTGCTCGTACTCCCGCCCGACCATGTAGCCGGTGGTGTTGTGCAGGAAGAGCAGCGGGATGTCGCGCTGGTTGGCGAGCTGGATGAACTGGGCGGCCTTCTGCGACTCCGCGCTGAACAGCACCCCCTGGGCGTTGGCGAGGATGCCGACGGGGTAGCCGTGCAGGGCGGCCCAGCCGGTCACCAGGCTGGTGCCGTACAGCGGTTTGAACTCGTCGAAGTCGGAGCCGTCCACGATCCGGGCGACGACCTCGCGCGGATCGAAGGGGATCTTGAGGTCGCCGGGGACGATGCCCAGCAGTTCCTCCGGGTCGTACTTGGGTGGCTCGGCGGGGCCCGGATCGGCGGTCGCCTTGCGGTGGTTGAGGCGCGCGACGACCCGGCGGGCCTGGCGCAGGGCGTCCCGCTCGTCCACGGCGAAGTAGTCGGCGAGCCCGGAGACGCGGGCGTGCATCTCGGCGCCGCCCAGGGACTCGTCGTCGCTCTCCTCGCCGGTGGCCATCTTCACCAGCGGCGGTCCGCCGAGAAACACCTTGGCCCGTTCCTTGACCATGATGACGTGGTCGGACATGCCGGGGATGTAGGCGCCGCCCGCCGTGGAGTTGCCGAAGACGACGGCCACGGTCGGGATCCCGGCGGCCGAAAGCCGGGTCAGATCACGGAAGATGGCGCCGCCGGGGATGAAGATCTCTTTCTGCGAGGGCAGATCGGCGCCGCCCGACTCCACCAGGCTGACGCAGGGCAGCCGGTTGGCGAGCGCGATGTCATTGGCGCGCAGGGCCTTCTTCAGGCTCCAGGGGTTGCTGGCGCCGCCGCGCACGGTCGGGTCGTTGGCGGTGATCAGGCACTCCACGCCCTCGACCACACCGATCCCGGTGACGAGGGAGGCACCGACGGTGTACTCGCTGCCCCAGGCGGCGAGCGGGGACAGCTCCAGGAACGGGGTGTCCGGGTCGAGCAGCAGCTCGATGCGCTCACGGGCGAGCAACTTGCCGCGCTTGCGGTGCCGTTGGACGTACTTCTCGCCGCCGCCCGCGAGCGCCTTGGCGTGTTCGCCCGCCAGCTCGGCGAGTTTGCCGAGCATGGCCTCGCGATTCGCCGTGTAGTCGGGGTGGTGGGTGTCCAGGGCCGTGTCGAGGACGGTCACAGCAGGGCCTCCGGGATGTCCAGGTGGCGGGAGCGCAGCCATTCGCCGAGGGCCTTGGCCTGCGGGTCGAAACGGTGCCGGGAGGCGACGCCGGCGCCGAGGATGCCGGTGACGACGAAGTTCAGGGCGCGCAGCCCGGGGAGCGGGTGGCGGGTGACGGGCAGCTCGCGGCTCTCCGGGATAAGCTCCCGGAACCGGTCCACCGTCAGCTCGTGCGCGAGCCATCGCCATGCCTCGTCGGTACGGGCCCACACCCCCACATTGGCGTTCCCGCCCTTGTCCCCGCTGCGGGCACCGGCGACGAGACCGAGGGGTGCACGGCGGGTGGCGCCGTACTCCAAGGGAGCGGGGAGTCCGGCGGCGGGCGCCTCCGCCAGGGGGAGGGTCTCGGGGGGCGGTGGGACCCGTACGGGCCGCCCGTCGGGGAGGACGGCCGTGTGGGGCACCTCCCCCTGGGGCACGTACGTGTCCTCGAAGATCCCGTAGGGGTCGCCCTTGCCGGGCGGGGCGAGCACATGGAATCCGGGGTAACTGGCCAGCGCCAGCTCGATGGCCGCCCCGCTGAGCGCCCGCCCGACGACCTTCTGGTCCGGATCCCGTACGACCAGACGCAGCAGGGCGCTCGCGGTCTCCTCGGTGCCGGCGTCGGGGCGGTCGGTGCGCACGAGTTCCCAACGGACGTCGGCGGGCGGTGACTTGGCCATCTCCGCCGCCAGCTGGTCCTTGACGAGGTCCGCCTTGGCCTCGATGCCGAGCCCGGTGAGTACGAAGACGACCTCGTTGCGAAAGCCCCCGAGCCTGTTGAGCCCGACCTTGAGGGTCGGCGGTGGCGCTTCCCCCCTCACCCCTGCGATCCGCACCCGGTCGGGCCCGTCCTGGCGCAGCCGGACGCTGTCCAGGCGGGCGGTGACGTCGGGTCCTGCGTACCGGGCGCCCCCGGTCTCGTACAGCAGCTGCGCGGTGACCGTGCCGACGTCCACGAAGCCACCGGTGCCGGGGTGCTTGGTGATGACGCTGCTGCCGTCGGCGTGGATCTCGGCGAGCGGGAAGCCGGGCCGTCGTACGTCGCCCTCCTGGAAGAACGCGTAGTTCCCGCCGGTGGCCTGGGTTCCGCACTCCAGCACATGCCCGGCGACGACGGCCCCGGCCAGCCTGTCGAACTCCCCCGGCCCCCAGCCGAAATGGGCGGCGGCGGGCCCGGTGACGAGGGCCGCGTCGGTCACCCGCCCGGTGACGACGATGTCCGCGCCCACCCGCAGGCACGCGGCGATGCCGAAGCCGCCGAGGTAGGCGTGGGCGGCGAGGGCGCCGGGGTGGTCGGCGGTCAGGTCGTCGCCCTCGACATGGGCGACACGCAGGGGGATGCCGAGCCGGTCGACCAACTCGCCTATGTGCCCGGCGAGTCCGGCGGGGTTGAGGCCGCCCGCGTTGGTGACGATCCGCACCCCGCGCTCCTGGACCAGCCCGAGGACGTCCTCCAGCTGGCGCAGGAAGGTGCGGGCGTATCCGGCGCCTGGGTCCTTCAGCCGGTCGCGGGCGAGGATCAGCATGGTGAGTTCGGCGAGGTAGTCGCCGGTGAGGACGTCGAGTTCGCCGCCGGTGAGCATCTCGCGCAGGGCGTCGAAGCGGTCGCCGTAGAAGCCGGAGAAGTTGCCTATCCGCAGAGGGTTCACCGGCCGGATCCCGCCGCCGGGCCGGCCGTCTCGTCCGGCGTCTCCTCCGCTGTCTCCTCCGGCGTCTCCACCGCCGTCTTCGGCTTCCGGCCGCCTCCCGGTGGGCCCGCGAAGACCTGGGCGATGTCCAGCCAGCGGTCCGCGTCCGGGCCCACGGCGGTCAGGGCGAGGTCGTCGCGGTGGGCGCGCTGGGTGACGAGGAGGCAGAAGTCGAGCGCCGGGCCGGTGACGCGCTGCGGGGCGTCGTCGGGGCCGTAGCCCCATACGGCACCGCTCGGCGCCGTGAGCCGGATAAGGAACTCCTCGGCGGGCGGGGTGAGTTTATGCAGCGAGTACGCGAAGTCCCTTGTGCGCACGCCGAGTCGGACGATGTGCGCGAGGCGGTCGGTGGGGGCGCGGGTGACGCCGAGCGCGTCGGCGACGTCCAGGCTGTGGGCCCAGGTCTCCATGAGGCGGGCGGTGGCCATGGAGGCGACGGCCATGGGCGGCCCGAACCAGGGGAAACGGACGCCGGGTTCGGCCGCGCGCAGGGCCAGGTCGAGGGCGTCGCGCCCGGACCGCCACTGCGCGAGGAGTTCCGCGGGCGGCAGCCCGGCACTCTCCTCCGCGCCCTCGTCCACGAAGGAGTCGTAGCGGGCGAGGGCCTGCTCGACCAGCACGCGGAACGCGTCCGCGTCGGTGACGGCGGCCAGCGCCGCGCGGTCGGTCCAGGCGAGGTGGGCGATCTGGTGGGCGACGGACCAGCCGGGCGCGGGAGTGGCGAGCGTCCACTGCTCGGGCGTCAACCGGGCGACGAGCCGGTCCAGTTCTTCGCTCTCGGCACGCAGGTCGTCGATGACGGGCGTCGGGTCGGCCATGAGGGGAGCATCGCAGCGGGCACGGAAACAATCAAGCGTGCTTGCATGATTTATTGAGCCGAACTTGGCCGAGGGCGCCCGGGGCGATGGAGGGCCTTTTCGGGGGTGAACCCGGGTTCACCCCAGGAGTGAGGTGAGGGTCTCGGTGAAGGAGTTCGCCGAGTACTCGGCGTGCGCGCGGATCCGCTCGGCCACGGCGGCCGCTCCCCCGCCCTCCACCAGCCGCACGATCCGCTCGGCCCGCCGCTCGTGCCCCTCGGGGCTGTCGGCGGCGGTGGGGAGGTAGAAGTCGGCCGCGTCGTACGCCATGTGCAGGACGTGCTTCTTCACATCGCTGAGCGTCAGGTAGTCGCGGTCGGTCGTCGGCACCGGCTCGGGCGCGCCGACGCAGACCACCGGGGTGCCGGCACCCCAGGCGTTGACGCACAGGTGGTAGGTGTCGGTGATGACGAGGCGGTAGCGGGGCAGGACCCCGAGCAGGTCGCCGACCGTGGGGTCGCCGGGGCGGGCGGGGAGGTGCCCGACCTGTCGCGGGGCGGCCCCGTCGAACCAGGGGATCCATTCCAGGGGCGCGTCCAGCCGCTCCGCGAGCCCCTGACAGAACCCGGGGAGCCAGTCGGGGATCTTCGTACGGGCCCCCAGGAACACCCCGATCGCCCCGCCGTCCGGAAGGTCCTGGGACCAGGGCGTGACCGGGAGGCCGGCCAGATCGCCGGGGCGGTTCAGCAGGGCCGCGTCGGAGCCGAAGTGGTCGGTCGGGCGATCCCCGCGCAGATGCCCGAGCTTGGCCGCCGACAGCGGATCACGCACCCAGACCCGGTGGCTCCGCGTCATCAGCCGCGTGAACAAGGGGCCGTACTCCTTGTCCTCGTAGTCCGACTGCGTGTTGTGCAGGATCGTGCCGCCGTAACTGAGGGTGCGGTCGAGCAGTTCGTCCGGCTGGTCGGCGAGCAGCAGCGTCCGGTTGAGCAGGGCGCGGGCGGCACCCCGGTCCTTGACCAGCCCGTAGTCGAGGAGCCGGTTGGCGGCGTCCTGGACGAGGTAGTGCCGGGCGTGCAGGAAGTCGCCCCAGAAGACGACCGCGTCATGCTCGCGCAGGGTGTCGACCTCGTCGATCAACGACCGGAACCGGAAGGGCAGTTCCGCCCCCCGCACGCCCTCCCGCAACCCCCGCAACGGCACGGTCTGCGGCAGATGCAGCGTGTACCAGCTCGCCTCGACCCCGTCCCCCATCCGCCGCCGCATCGCCTCGAAGGCCAGGTCGACGGTCAGCATCCCGGTGTTGCGGTAGCCGATGTTGGGCGCGGTGATGACGGCGACACGTGCCATGCGTTCCTGTTCCCCTGCCTGTTGCCGACGCCCCCGAGGACGCCGTGGACCCCTCCCCGCCAACGTACACATCACCTCCGCCGCCGGACCGGTCCACCCCCGCCCATTCGGCCAACCCGGCCACCGGGAAATCCGGGCGCCGGACGGGCGGCCGGTGCCGTACTTTCGGCGGATGGCCGATGAGCACGGGTACGTCGATGCGGACGGGTACTTCGGGGAAGCGGTCGCGGCGGGGTAGGACGCCTCGTCCGCGGAGATGTTCGCGCCGCGGGTCGTGGGACCGGCCGTGGAGTTCCTGGCAGGGCTCGCCGGGGACGGGGGCCGCGCGCTGGAGCTGGGAGTGGGGACCGGGCGGATCGCGCTGCCCCTGGCCGGGCGCGCGGGGTGCGGGTGCACGGGATCGATCTGTCGCGGGCCATGGTCGCGCGGCTGCGCGCCAAGCCGGGCGGGGCGGCGGTCCCGGTGACCTTCGGGGACTTCGCCACGACCAGGGTGCCGGGCACCTTCGACCTCGCCTGTCTGGTCTTCGACACGATCATGAACCTCACCTCCCAGGACGCCCAGGTCGACTGCTTCCGCACCGCCGCCGCCCATCTGGACCCTGGAGGCTGTTTCGTGGTGGAGGTCGGGGTGCCCGATCTGCGGCGGCTGCCGCCGGGGCAGGAGGCGGTGCCGTTCCGGGTGGACGGGCGGCGGCTGGGGTTCGACGTGTACGACGTGGCGACCCAGTCGGTCAGCTCGCACCATGTGGAGGTCGCGGACGGGCGGGGCACCTGTCGCGCGATCCCGTTCCGCTATGTCTGGCCGGCCGAGCTGGACCTCATGGCCCGGCTCGCCGGGATGCGGCTGCGGGAGCGGTGGAGCGACTGGGAACGGTCGCCGTTCACCGGCGAGAGCCGACAGCATGTGTCGGTGTGGGGGAAGACCGGCGCGTGGTGACCGGTGACTCCCTGGGCTCCTACGCCGACTACGCGTCCAGGGCCGGTGCCCTGGACCTGCCCACCTGGGTGCGCACCGCGCCGATGCTCGCGGCGATGACCAGGGCGATCGCGGCGATCTCCGGGGCGGAGAGGGCCTGGCCGAGGATGAGGAAGCCGGCGGTGGCGGCGAGGGCGGGGTCCAGGCTCATCAGGATGGCGAAGGTGGCGGCGGGCAGATTGCGCAGGGCCAGGAGTTCGAGGGTGTAGGGCAGGACCGAGGAGAGCACGGCCACCGCCGCCCCGAGGCCGAGCGTGGTCGGGTCGAGCAGTCGGTCGCCGGAGGAGGCGATGCCGAGCGGCAGGACGAGCAGCGCCGCGACCGTCATCGCCAGCGCCAGCCCGTCCGCCTGCGGGAAGCGCCGGCCGGTGCGCGCGCTGAAGACTATGTACGCCGTCCACATCACGCCCGCGCCGAGCGCGAAGCCCACCCCCACGGGGTCCACCCCGCTGAAGCCCCCGCCACCGAGCAGGAACACCCCGCCCAGGGCGAGCGCCGCCCACACGACGTTGACCAGGCGGCGGGAGGAGACGACCGAGAGCGCGAGCGGGCCGAGCACTTCGAGGGTGACGGCGGGGCCGAGCGGGATACGGGCCACGGCCTCGTAGAACAGGCTGTTCATACCGCCCAGCGCGACACCGAAGGCGATCACCGTGCCCCAGTCGGCGCGCGAGTGGCCGCGCAGCCGGGGCCGGCAGAACAGCAGCAGGACCACGGCCGCCGCGACGAGCCGGAGCGTCACAACGCCCAGCGCGCCCGCCCTCGGCATCAGCGAAACCGCGAGCGCCCCGCCGAACTGCACCGACACCCCGCCGGCCAGCACCAGCCCCACCGGCCCGAACGAGCCGAGACGCCCCGGAGTGCCCGGGGACCCGGGTGTCGTCGCGGACGACCCGGAAGTGGCGGTGGGGGTGTTGACGGTGGTCACGGCGGTCCCGGTGCTCGACTCAGATCATGTACAGCTCCCTGTACTACCCGGTCCAGGGTAGTAGACCTCGTCAGGAGTGTGAACCTCTTATGACACTGTCCTGGATGCTGAGACATCCCCCTCCGGCATAACGGGCTCCCGCCCGCCACCGCCCCTCAGCGGCGCGCCATATAGACGTCGAACGCCTTGTGCAGCAGGCGGTTCAGCGGGAAGTCCCACTCGCCCACGTACTCCACCGCCCCGCCGCCCGCGCCCACCTTGAAGCGGAGCAGGCCGAGGAGGTGGTTGGACTCCTCCAGGGTGTCGGTGATGCCCCGGAAGTCATAGACATGGGCGCCCAGCTCATGGGCGTCGCACATCATCCGCCACTGCATCGCGTTGTTGGGCTGCACCTCCCGCCTGCGGCTGGTGGAGGCGCCGTACGAGTACCAGACATGGCCGCCGACGATCAGCATGGTGGCCGCGGCGAGCACCTCGCCGTCGTGCTGTGCGAGGTAGAGCCGCATCCGGTCCGGGTGCTCGGCGGTGAGCGCCGTCCACATCCGCTGGAAGTACGACAGCGGGCGCGGGATGAAGCGGTCCCGCTCCGCCGTCTCCGCGTACAGCTCGTAGAACGCCGGCAGATCCTCGTGGTCCCCCCGTACGACCTTCACCCCCGCCTTCTCGGCCTTCTTGATGTTGCGCCGCCACTGCTGGTTGAGCCCGCGCTGGATGTCCTCCAGGGACCGCCCGGCATACGGCACCTGGCAGACGTACCGGGGCTGCCCGGCGGCGAAGCCGTCCTCGCCGCCGGGCTCGGTCTGCCGCCAGCCCATCCGGCGCAGCCGGTCGACGAGGGCGAGCGCCCCCGGTTCCTCGGAGGTCGGCGGCGCGTCCCGCAGCCGGTGCGCGTCCGGGTCGGCGATGGCGGCCTTGACCGCGTCCGGGCTCCACCGCCGCACCACCACGGGCGGGCCCATCTTCACCGAGAAGGCGCCCAGCCCCTTGAGGTGGGCCAGCATCGGCTCCAGCCAGCGCTCCAGGTCGGGCGCCGCCCAGTCGATGACCGGGCCCTCGGGCAGATACGCCAGATACCGCTTCACCTTGGGCAGCGGCCGCAGCAGCACCAGGCCCACCCCGACGAGCCGTCCGTCCGCCTCGAACCACCCCAGGCTCTCCGCCCGCCAGTCCGGCTTCACGTCCCCCCAGGACGGCAGCTGGAGATGGCTGGCCGAGGGGCGGCCCGCCACGAAGGCGAGGTGTTCGGCCCGGGTGACCGGACGGACGGTGAGGCTCATACGCGTTGCTCCTTCATGACTCGCTGGTCATCTCACCCTAGGGAAGCGGCCGTCCACCGGCGGGCCGTCATTTCTCCTCCCCCGCGGTCGTGTCCCGCTCCGGCGCGCCCCTGTCCCTCTCCAGCGCCTCGGCCAGCACCTCCGCCAGGTGCCGCCCCTTCACCCCGCCCAGTTGCTCCAGCTGGGTGCGGCAGGAGTAGCCGTCGGCCAGGACCACGGTGTCCGGGGCCGCCTTCCGTATCGAGGGCAGCAGCTGGTCCTCCGCGCAGGCCCGGGAGACCTCGAAGTGGCCCTTCTCGAAGCCGAAGTTCCCGGCCAGACCGCAGCAGCCGCCGGAGAGTTCCCCGGTGAGGCCGGCCGACTCGCGCAGCCGCCGGTCCGGGGCGTCGCCGAGGACCGCGTGCTGATGGCAGTGGGTCTGGCCGGCGACCGGGCGGTCCACGGCGGGCGGGGTCCATCGCGGGGCATGCCGCTCCAGGGCCTCGGCGAAGGTCAGGACGGCGGCGGCGAGCCGGGCCGCGCGCGGGTCGTCGTGCAAAAGCTCGGGCAGGTCGGTGCGCAGGGCGGCCGCGCAGCTCGGTTCCAGCACGACGACCGGGACGCCCGCGCGCAGCACCGGCTCCAGCAGATCGAGGGTGCGGCGCAGCACCGCCCGGGCGCGGTCCAGCTGGCCGGTGGAGACATAGGTCAGCCCGCAGCAGACACGGGCGCGGCGGGCCGGGAGGAGGGAGGGGGCCGGGCTCTCGGCGCCGGACCGCGCGAGGGAGCTCCGGCGGGGCAGCCGGGTCGGGGGGAGGGTCACCCGCAGCCCGGCGGCCTCCAGGACGCGGACGGCCGCGCGGCCGACCGAGGGGGACAGATGCTCGGTGAAGGTGTCCGGCCAGAGGACGACCAGGTCCCCGGCGCCCGGGGTCGGCGCGGCCTTCCGGCGCCGCCACCAGCCGGTGAAGGTGCTCGGGGCGAGCCGGGGAAGCCGTCGCTCGGGTGCGATCCCGGCGAGGTGTTTGGCGGCGGCCGCCAGGGGCGGGACGGCGGCGAGCGCGTTGAGAAGAGGAGCCGTACGGGTGCGGGCGATCCGGCGCAGCCACTCGGGCAGGCGGCCCATGCTGTGGTGGGCGGCGGGGCGGCGCCGGTCCTTGTAGTGGTGGTGCAGGAACTCGGCCTTGTAGGTGGCCATGTCGACGCCGACCGGGCAGTCCGTGCGGCAGCCCTTGCAGGCGAGGCAGAGATCGAGGGCGTCGCGGACCTCGGTGGAGCGCCAGCCGTCGGTGATCAGCTCGCCCGCCAGCATCTCGTGCAGCAGCCGGGCCCGGCCCCGGGTGGAGTGCTCCTCCTCGCCGGTCGCCCGGAACGACGGGCACATCACGGCGGGCCCCGCCCCCGTGGTCGTACGGCACTTGGCCACGCCGACGCAGCGGCGGACGGCCGCGCGGAAGTCGCCGCCGTCGGCCGGGTAGCCGAAGGCCACGTCCACGGGCTTCGCCGGGAGCACGGAGAAGCGGAGGTTGCCGTCGAGGGGAGCGGGGCGGACCAGCATGCCGGGGTTGAGCAGGTCGTCCGGGTCCCAGAGGGCCTTGGCGCGCTCGAACAGCCGGACCGTCTCGGCGCCGTACATCCGTGGCAGCAGTTCGGCGCGGGCCTGGCCGTCGCCGTGTTCCCCGGACAGCGAGCCGCCGTGTGCCACCACCAGGTCGGCCAGTTCCTCCGAGAAGCGCCGGAAGCGGCCGATGCCGGGCTCGGTGAGCAGGTCGAAGTCGATGCGGACATGGATGCAGCCGTCGCCGAAATGGCCGTACGGAGTGCCGCGCAGGGCGTGGGAGGAGAGCAGGGCGCGGAAGTCGCGCAGGTAGGCGCCGAGCCGGGCGGGGGGCACCGCGCAGTCCTCCCAGCCGGGCCAGGCCTCGGAGCCGTCCGGCATCCGGGTCGCCGTGCCGCTCGCGTCCTCGCGGATGCGCCACAGGGTCCGCTGGGCGGCGGGCTCGGTCACCACGAGGGCGTCCACGACATCGGCGGCCCGGACGATCTCCTCCGCGCGGGCCCGGGCCTCCGTCTCCGACTCCCCGCCCGTCTCCACGAACAGCCAGGCGCCGCCCCTGGGCAGTCCGGCCCCGGGGGGCACCAGGTCGGCGGCCATGCCCTCCACCGTCAGCGGGTGGTGCGGCAGGAGACCGGCGGCGGCCTCGGCGGCGGCGCTCTCGTCGCCGTACCCCAGCACCGCGAGGGCGCGGGCGGGCGGGGCCTCGACCAGGCGCACGACCGCCTCGGTGAGGATGCCGAGGGTGCCCTCGGAGCCGCAGAAGGAACGGGCCACGTCGGCACCCTTCTCCGGCAGCAGCGCGTCCAGCGCGTACCCGGAGATGCGGCGGGGCAGGTCCGGGAAGCCGGTGCGCAGCCGGAGCAACTCGCCCTCCGCCAGCTCCCGCAGCCCCTCGGGCACGCCGGCCCAGCCGGGCCCGAGCCGCAACCGCCGGCCGCGCGCGGTGAGCACCTCCAGCTCCGCGATGTTGTCGGCGGTCGTGCCCCAGGCCACCGAGTGGGAGCCGCAGGAGTTGTTGCCGATCATCCCGCCGAGGGTGCAGCGGCTGTGCGTGGACGGATCGGGGCCGAAGCGCAGGCCGTGCGGGGCGGCGGCGCGCTGGAGGCTGTCGAGGACCAGGCCGGGCTGTACGACGGCCGTGCGGGTGCCGGGGTCCAGCTCCACCAGGCGGTCCATGTGGCGGGTGAAATCCAGTACGACCCCTGTGCCCGTGGCCTGCCCGGCGATCGACGTGCCCCCGCCGCGGGCGACCACCGGCACCCCGTGCGTCCGGCACACCTCCAGCGCCGCCGCCACGTCCTCGGCGTCCCGGGGGGCGACCACTCCCGCGGGGACGCGCCGGTAGTTGGAGGCGTCCATGGTCATGAGCGCGCGGGCAGTGGCGTCGAAACGGACCTCGCCGCGGAGGCAGGCGCGCAGCTCCGCTTCGAGAACCGAGAGTGCCGAGACGGCCGGGAAGTCCGAGCGGGCCGGCCGAGCCGAGGAATCCGTCATGCGTTCAGGATGCATCCGATCACCGACCGTCATCGAAAGTTATCCACAGCCCCGCCTCGATCGTCATACAAGCCCATCCGTGATCGTCGTACGACATGACAAGTTTGTGTCCTGGCGTTCTTGTCTCATCCGACGGACACGGTTCCGTCCCGTTTCGCCCACCCGATACCCTCCGAGTCGTGGCCGACATCCAGATTCCCGCTGACATCAAGCCCGCCGACGGACGTTTCGGCGCGGGCCCCTCCAAGGTGCGGACCGAGGCGCTCGACGCGCTCGCCGCCACCGGAAGCTCCCTGCTCGGTACCTCTCACCGCCAGGCGCCCGTCAAGAACCTGGTCGGTAAGGTCCGCGAGGGGATCTCCGAGCTGTTCTCCCTCCCCGAGGGCTACGAGGTCGTCCTCGGCAACGGCGGCTCCACCGCCTTCTGGGACATCGCCACCCACGGGTTGATCGAGAACAAGTCCCAGCACCTCAACTTCGGCGAGTTCTCCTCCAAGTTCGCCAAGGCCGCCAAGCTCGCGCCGTGGCTGGCCGAGCCCACGGTGATCGCGACCGACCCGGGCACCCACCCGGAGGCGCGGGCCGAGGCGGGCGTCGATGTGTACGCCTTCACCCACAACGAGACGTCCACCGGTGTCGCCATGCCCATCCAGCGGGTGGCCGGCGCCGACGAGGGCTCCCTCGTCGTGGTGGACGCGACCTCCGGCGCGGGCGGCCTGCCGGTCGACATCGCCGAGACCGACGTCTACTACTTCGCCCCGCAGAAGTCCTTCGCCTCCGACGGCGGCCTGTGGATCGGCGTCTTCTCCCCCGCCGCGATCGAGCGCGCGGAGCGGATCCACGCGTCGGGCCGGCACATCCCGGAGTTCTTCTCGCTGCCCACGGCGATCGACAACTCCCGTAAGAACCAGACGTACAACACCCCCGCGCTCGCCACGCTCTTCCTGCTCAACCAGCAGCTGGAGTGGCTCAACGGCCAGGGCGGCCTGGACTTCGCGGTCCGCCGCACCGCCACCTCGGCGCGCACGCTGTACAACTGGGCCGAGGACGTCAAGTTCGCCAGCCCCTTCGTCACCGACCCGGCGAAGCGCTCCGCGGTCATCGGCACCATCGACTTCTCCGACGACATCGACGCCGCCGCCATCGCCAAGGTCCTGCGCGCCAACGGCATCGTCGACACCGAGCCCTACCGCAAGCTCGGCCGCAACCAGCTGCGTGTCGCCATGTTCCCGGCGATCGACCCGGCCGATGTCGAGGCGCTGACCAAGTGCATCGACTACGTCATCGAGAAGCTCTGAAACCTCGGGTACGACGGTGAGGGGCGCCCGGCGATCGTGCCGGGCGCCCTTCGTCGTGTCGCGTCCCGGTGGGGTACGGCCCACGGGGCCTCCCGGAGGCTCAGGTGGCGGCCGTACGTTCGAACGGCCGGTCGATGATCGCGACACCGAGGCAGCCGAGCGCGATCACACAGAAGGCGGTCCGGACGGCGTGGGCGATCTGCCAGCGGTCCCGGACCCCCGCCCAGTCGGCCGGGGGCGCCTGCGCGTTCCAGGCGAACTGGTCCAGGTTGATGGGCGCGTTGACCACGAACGTGACCACCAGGGCCAGTACGAGCAGGACGAGCGCCGCGGCGGCGGGCCGCAGCGCCGGGCTTCCCGCCCTGCGCGCGAGGAACACCAGCACCACCACGGCGATGAACGTGGGCACGCTCACGCGCCGCTGGTCAGGAGCCGTCGTCTCTGCTGCTCCGGCGGACACGGGCGATCACTCGCTGGGCCTCGGCACCGTAGACGGCCGATTCCGCGAAGGTGTCCCAGACGCGGCGGTAGAGGGCAATCGTTTCGGCGTCGTCCAGCCAGAGTTCGGCGTGCCAGTCCTCGACCACGACGAGGCGTTCGTCCATGATCCAGAAACTGTTTCCGGGAAGCAGCCTCAGTCCGGCGTCCAGAGGCACGATCCCCAGGTGGATGGTGTCCATACCCACCACGCCGAGCAGACGGTCGAGCTGTGCCGCCAGCACCTCCGGGGGACACACCCGGGAATGCAACGCACCTTCCCACATGACCAGGTCCAATCGTTTACCTGGCTGGTACAGCCACTCCTGCCTTTTCATACGGGCGCGTACCGCTTCCTCGATGTCCCGCGGGGAACTGTGGAGTTCGGCATGCCCGTCAAAGACGTAGCGGGCGTAGTCGGCGGTCTGGAGCAATCCGCAGATGACACCGCTGTCCCATACGTGCAGGGTCCGAGAGCCGGCAACGATGCCGTTCCAAGTCTCCTGTACCGGGCGGTGTCCCGCCGTCAGCTGACGCCGCCAGGAGCGGATCTGGCTCTCAAAGCCCCTGAGGCGAGCGCGTAGTTCATCGAACGCATCGGGCTGTCCGGTGGCTTCGGCCCAAGCCCGCAGATCCTCGTCGGTGGGCGTTTGCCGTCCGTTCTCCAGCTTGCTGATCTTCGACTGGCGCCATCCCAGTCTCTGAGCCAGCTCCGTACCGGTGAGCCGACCGAGGGAGCCTCCGACTCGAAGTTCCCGAAGCCTTCGCCCCAGTTCTTCACGTGCCCTCTGGTAGTCCGTGCTCACCGGTACCCGCTCTTGTCCTTACGCGTCGCTCTGCATTCCCGCCGTGAACTGCTGCCACGGTACGGCGTGATGCCAAGCAGCATCCCGCACCATGGAGCAGCGCACCACCTCTGCGGGCTCGGTGATCAGGTCCACATGCGTGAGCTGGTCGTCGTCATCGAAGCGCAGGAGCGCGATGAGGCGGCTGTCGAACAGCCAGAAATCCTCGGCGGGGAGGTGCAGCCTGTCCGCGTCGGAACGCCACAGATTGCGAATGTCCTCGCCAAGGGTGCTGTTTCGCTTGGCGTTGTCGAGGAGGTAGAGCTGCCCGGTCGTCGGAGGCTGGTCCACGATGCGGACCCGCTCCACTCGCTTGCCCTGCGCGGTCTGGGCGCGGATCGTCTCGCACCACGGATGGTCCGAGTTCCACTTGATCTCACCTGTCTCCACGAACTGCCGCCAGGTGTCGGTCTCCTCGTCACTCGCGTACCGCCGCCGGGTCTCCAGCCGCCACGCGGTGTGCTCGAATGTGCTGAACAGGCCGTTGAACTCGTCCAGATCGATCGACCGCACCTGTCGACTGCGCTCCTTCGGGGTCCAGTCGACCAGCAGATCCCGTGGGACCACGATCGCGAGCTCTCCTTCCGAAAGGTGCTGATGCTGGGCGATGTCTTCGGGGTCGGCCAGCGGGGGGGCCGTGCACGATCACTTCACCGCTGTCGAGATCTTCGTGCACCGAGGGACACCCGCCCCCGCCGCTCCCCGTCCCGTTGAACCGCAACCTGCGTGCCATCTACGACCCAACCCTTGCCTGTTGGCGATGTTGATGGGCTCAGCATGTCGGTGCCTCTGAGTGAATGTCCATGCATCCAGAGTCACCGCGCGAGAATAAGCGAGAATATTCACCTCGCACCCCACTCCCCCTTCCCTACGGTCAACCCGGACCAACCACCAGCCCCCACCGGGCCGAACGGGAAGGCACATCCATGCTGAACGGAAGCGACCTCTACGCGCTCGACATCACCTCCGCCTCCTTCGTCCAGGCCTGTGGCGGCCCCTGTAGTGAAGGGTGCGTCACCCTTGCCCGGATCGGCGCGGACGCCTGGGCGCTCGGGGACAGCAAGCGGCCCGACGTGGCGCCGCTGCGGTTCACCACGGAGGAGCCGAGCATCGCCGGGATCGATCCGGGACGGTTCGGGCTCGCCAACTGACCTTCCCGGCAGCCCCCTTCGGTCCTGGCGGTGCCGCGAGTCCGCCAGGGCCGACCGAGCCTCACGAACAGGACTCCCGGTGCACCACCACGGCTACCTGTGGACCGGCCCCAAAGCGCGGTTCGATCAGGAGGCGTTACGGCGTCCTCCGCATCCCGAGCCGCCCCCGCCCGGCAGTCGGCCCGAGTTGATCGCGCGGTACCGCGAGGTGACCGGCGAGTTCCCGGTCTCGGATCTGCCACCGCTGGAGACCGCCTACTGGCTGCTCAAGCCGGGCTCGCTGGTACGCGGTACATGGCGCTCCGCGCAGGAGGCGGCAGCCTGGATACGGCGACAACTGGAGGAGTTCGCGGGGCGGTTCGCCGGTGAGGAGCAGAGCGACCGGGTGGCGCGGGACGCCCTCGTCGCCTCCGTGGTCGAACGGCTCGGTCACGGAGGCGATGTGGCGCTCGGCTTCTATCTCGAACGACCCGTCTTTCTGTCCCTCTCCCTCGTCACCTGCTCACCGAACCGAGCGCGGCCCGAACTCCCCTGCCCGCGCGGCGAGTCGGCGTCACCCGTTGCGGCGCCGCAGGCGACCCAGCCCGAACAACCCCACCACCACGACCACCAGCGCCACCGCCCCCCAGGTGACGTGCGACCCGCCGGTCACCGAACTGTTCGATGAGCCGTTCCCGGGGGTCGGGGAGGGCTTCGGGCTGTCGGGGGCGTCCTTGGCGATGACCTCGCTGCCGGAGCCCTCGCTGCTGTAGAGGAGTTTCGTGCCGTCGGCCGAGTAGGTGATGCCCTCGCCCTGGCCCTGGAGGGGGACGTCGAGCATTTCGGTGCGTTTGGGGTGGCCGTCGTTCCAGGAGTAGTAGATGCCGCCGAGGTAGCCGCGGACGGCGAGGTGGTCGCCGTCCGGAGAGAAGGTGGCGTCCGTGGCCCAGAGGTCGATGGGGGCGATCGGCTTGAAGATGTTGGCGCCGCTGGTGGAGAGGGTCGCGGGGCCCTCGTAGAGGTGGCCGCCGTCTTCCTTCTTGTCGATGATGTAAACCCGGCCGGTCTTGGGATGGACCAGCAGCGATTCCGCGTTGCGGGGGCCGTTCGCGTACTTCACCACGTACTGGGTGGCCGTGATCGTCTGGTCCTTCAGGACCTTCGGCTCCGGGAGGCGGTAGATCCACACATAGGGCCAGCGGCCGTCGAAGTTGTCTCCGATGTCGCCGACATAGATCTCGTTGTGCGGCCCGATCGAGATCGCCTCGACGTCGCGCGGCGCGCCGATGCCCCGCAGCGTCACCCGGGCCACCGTCTTCCCGGTCGCACCGTCCACCGCGTAGATGTACGGGCCGTCGCCGCTGTCGTTGTGCGTCCAGTAGATGCCGGGGTGGAGATGGGACGCGGCCAGGCCACTGGACTCGGTGATCCGGGGGTCCGTCATCGTGAAGCCCTTGTCCCCGGCGCTCACGGTGCCTCCGGTGCCCTCCGCGGCGGAGGCGGGCAGGGTGCAGGCGCCTGCGAGCAGGACGGCGGCAAGGACGGCGAACGGTCGGCGCATCCCCCAAGCCTGCCATTGCCGCCGGGGGTTCACCCCTCCGGCCACCGCCCGGGCACCCCCACGTGGCGGGCCTCACATCCCACCCGCCGCGGTGATCGTCCATGATGATCGGATGCTCAGGTTCATGCCCGTGGGCGACTCCATGACGATCGGGAGCGCGGGCGAACACACATGGCGTCACCGGCTGTGGCAGCTCCTTCGCGGTACGTACGACCCCGCCGTCACGCTCGTCGGCCCGCGCGAGACGCTGTACGACCAGCAGACCGGCGCCCCGACCTCCCTGGACTACGCCGACCCCGACTTCCCCCGCGCGCACCTCGCGGGCTGGGGCGAGGGCTGGCTGCACATGGCCCCGCTGATCGGTGACGCGATACGCGACTGCCGGCCGGACGTCCTGCTCGTCTCCCTCGGCCTGATCGACCTCGGCTTCTACACCAACGCCGAGCAGACCGCCGAGAACGTCCGCGCCTTCATCACCGCCGCGCGCGCCGCCGACCCGTGCGTCCGCATGGTGCTGCTGCCGGTGACACCGAACGTCCGCGCCGAGTCCGACGCCCCCTTCGCCGACCAGGTCGCCCTCTTCAACGTCCTCCTCGCCAAGGCGGTCGCCGACCTGGACGAGCCCCGGTCGCCGATCCTGCTGGCGTCGCCGCCGCCGTCGTACGACATCCACGTCGACACATACGACGGCACCCACCCCAACGCGAGCGGCGAGCACCGGATCGCGGAGGCGTTCGCGGGGGCGATGCGGGAGGCGTGGGGAATCGGACGGGCGTGCGCGGCTAGAACAGTTTGAGCAGTTTGGCTGGTTTTCGGCGTCTCTTCGTCACTGTGCGTATCGTTGTACCGCGCGGCTGCATCTTTTACTCGGCAGCCGGGGAGGAGCGCCACGATGACCGTCCTTGAAGACAGGATCGAGATGGCCGACGCCGACGCAAAAGCCATGAACCTGGACGAGTGGTTCGAGCGCCTCGAGCGGATGCCCGTCCCCGAAGGATTCAGGGTCGAGATCGTCGGGGGCAACGTCTACATGACGCCGCAGCGGGACACTCACTGGGGAATCATCCGCCGTATCGTGCGGGCACTGGAGGACAGGTTCGGGATGGACGTGCCGGTGTTCTCGGACGTCCGTATCGACTTCCCCGGCGAGGCCAACGGCTTCTGCCCGGACGTCGCCATGCTCGACGAGGCGGCGAAGAAGGACGACTCGGGCCATTGGCGCCACCAGGACGTCCGATTCGTCGCCGAGGTCATCTCGAAGGGCACGGCGACGAACGACTACGGCCCGAAGAAGACGGCGTACGCCACCGCCGAGGTGCCGGTCTACCTCATCGCCGACCCCTACCAGGGCAAGTGCCATCTCCACTCCGAACCCAAAGACGGTGAATACCTCAGTGAGCTGACGGTCGTCTTCGGAACGGACATCGATCTGACCGCCTCCCTCGGCCTCACCCTCAAGACCGATGCGTTCCCGCGCGACTGACCCGCCCTTGCTTTGAGCCCACTCCAAGCCGTTGGCTTACGACCATGAAGTACACGCAGCTTGGACGCACGGGACTCAAGGTCAGCCGGCTGGTTCTCGGGACGATGAACTTCGGGCCGCAGACGGACGAAGCCGACAGTCACGCGATCATGGACGCGGCGCTGGACGCGGGCATCAACTTCTTCGACACCGCCAATGTGTACGGGTGGGGGGAGAACAAGGGCCGGACCGAGAGCATCATCGGGAACTGGTTCGCCAAGGGCGGTGACCGCCGGGACAAGGTCGTGCTCGCCACCAAGGTCTACGCCAACATGGCCGCCGAGGGCGACGCCTGGCCGAACCACGACAAGCTCTCCGCGCTGAACATCCGGCGCGCGGTGGACGCCAGCCTGAAGCGGCTCCAGACCGATCACATCGACCTCTACCAGTTCCACCATATCGACCGGAGCACCCCCTTCGAGGAGATCTGGCAGGCGATCGACACCCTCGTCCAGCAGGGCAAGATCCTCTACGTCGGCTCCTCCAACTTCCCCGGTTACAAGATCGCCCAGGCCAACGAGACCGCCGCCCGCCGCGGCGGCACCATCGGCCTCGTCAGCGAGCAGTGCCTGTACAACCTCGCCGAGCGCCGCGCCGAGATGGAGGTCATCCCGGCCGCGCGGGAGTACGGCCTCGGGGTCATCCCCTGGTCCCCCCTGCACGGCGGGCTGCTCGGCGGTGTGCTCAAGAAGGAGGTGCAGGGCGGACGCCGTGCCTCCGGGCGCGCCGCGGACACCCTGGCCGACCCGGCCGCCCGCGCGCGGATCCAGTCGTACGAGGATCTGCTCGACAAGCACGGCCTGGAGCCCGGCGAGACCGCCCTGGCCTGGCTGCTCACCCGTCCCGGTGTCACCGGTCCGATCGTCGGTCCGCGTACGGCGGAGCAGCTCCGGTCGGCGCTGCGGGCCGTGGAGCTGGAGCTGAGCGAGGAGCTCCTGACCGGACTGGACGAGATCTTCCCGGGCCCGGGGCCGTCCCCGGAGGCCTTCGCCTGGTAGGAGACGTGCGGGGGGCGGGGAGCTCTTGGTCCCGCCCCCCTCGGGCGCACAGCCAACCGCTACCTGACGGCCGCCGCCACCGCGACGACCACCAACATGAGAACAAGCGCACCGGCCATGATCCGGTTCCGGGTTTTCGGGTCCACGCATCGAGCCTAACCGGACGCCCCGCACACCCAGCGCCCGACCGCCTCGTACCGCGGCTGCTCACCCCGCACCCCCGACCTCGGCAGGTTGCTCCGCACCAGCGCCAGATCGGTCACCCGCCAGCTCCGGCCGGCGAACTCGCGCAGCAGCTCCACGTACGGTCCCATGTCCACCGCCTCCCGGCCGCGGGCCAGCGTGAGGTGGGCCTGGTAGCGGCGGTGCTCCTCCATCCGCAGCCCCGCCTTGCGGCCCGCCGCTTCCGCACGGGCCGCCAGCAGGCGCAGCGCGTCCACATCGCCCGCCGCGCCGGCCCACAGCGCGCGGCCGTGGCCGAACTGGCCGCCGCCGTTGAGCGCCAGCTCGAAGGGGTCGGTGTGCCGGGCCGCGCGGGCCAGGCGGGCGGACAGATCGGGTACGACGTCCTCGGCGACCTCGCCGTAGAAGGCGAGGGTGAAGTGCCAGCCGGGGCGGCCCGTCCAGCGCAGCCCGTCGGCGCCCGGCAGCCTCCTCAACCGGTCGACCTCCAGGGCCAGTTCGGCGGTGATGTCCTGCGGCGGCAGCACAGCGGCGAAGAGTCTCATGCCTTCACGATCCCAGAGCCGCCCGGGCATGATGGCCGCCATGACGATCACGATCCGCACGGGCGGCCCCGACGACACCCCCCTGATCCTGGCCATGCTGGACAGCTCCGTGGAGTGGCTGGTGGCCCAGGGTCGCGCCGGGCAGTGGGGCACCGAGCCCTGGTCGGCGAATCCCAAGGCGGTGGAGGTGGTGCGGCGGTACGCCACCACGGGCACGCCGTACTTCGCCGAGATAGACGGTGTACCGGCCGCCACCCTCACGCTCTCCGACGCCCCCGGCAGCTATCTGGAGCCCGCCGACGAGCCCGAGCGTTACATCCACCTGCTGGCGTCGGACCGCCGGTTCAAGGGGCGGGGCGCCGGTGCCGCGCTGCTCGCGCACGCGGCCGAGGTGACCCGGCGGGCCGGGGTCTCGCTGCTGCGGGTGGACTGCTACGCAGGCGACGACGGCAAGCTGGTCGCCTTCTACGAGCGCAACGGCTTCGTCCGCACCGAGGCGTTCACCCACGGTGCGGACGAGTGGCCGGGGCAGGTGCTGGCCCAGAGGGTCCGATAGTCACACCGGTGCCGGTACCCTCCGGACTGCCCCACGGACGGGGACGGGACGGTCACGCCGCCGTGGCGAGCTCCTCCCGCTGCCGCGGCACGAACCGCAGCCGCGGCGTCCCCCGCTCCCAGCCCACCGACAGGCGCAGACCGCCGACGCGGGCGAGGACCAGACCGATGACGGCGGCCGCGACCGCGGAGACGACACCGCCGAGGGCGAAGCCGACCCGGGCACCGTAGGTGTCGGTGATCCAGCCGATGACCGGGGCGCCGAGCGGGGTGCCGCCCATGAAGACCATCATGAACAGGGACATCACCCGGCCGCGCATGGCCGGGTCGGTGGCCATCTGCACGGTGGTGTTGGCGGTCACGTTGACCGTGAGGCCGCAGATCCCGATCGGCACCATCAGCACCGCGAACAGCCAGTACGAGGGCGCCAGCGAGGCCACGATCTCCAGCGCTCCGAAGGTGAGCGCGGCGAGGATCAGCAGCCGCATCCGGGCCGAGCCGCGGCGGGCGGCCAGCAGGGCGCCGCCGAGGGAGCCCGCGGCCATCAGGGTGTTGAGGAGGCTGTAGCCACCGGCGCCGACATGGAAGACATCGTCGGCGAAGGCGGACAGCCACACCGGGAAGTTGAAGCCGAAGGTCCCGATGAAGCCGACGAGGACGACGGACCAGATCAGTTCCGGGCGCCCGGCGACGTACTGGAGGCCCTCCCGCAGCTGGCCCTTGCCGCGCGGGGTCCGCTTGACCGGGTACAGCTCGCGGGCGCGCATCAGCAGCAGACTGGCGATCGGCGCGGCGAAGGACAGACCGTTGGCGAGGAACGCCCAGCCGGTGCCCACTCCGGTGATCATGAGGCCGGCGACGGCGGGGCCGACGAGGCGCGCGGACTGGAAGTTCGCGGAGTTCAGGCTGACCGCGTTGTGCAGCTGGTCGGGGCCGACCATCTCGGAGACGAAGGACTGCCGGGCGGGGTTGTCGACCACCGTGGCGAGTCCGACGAAGAACGCGGCGAGATAGACGTGCCAGACCTGGACCTGGCCGGTGAGGGTCAGCGCGGCGAGCGCGAGACCGCTGAGGGCCATCGCGGACTGGGTGACCAGGAGCGCGGGGCGCTTGGGCAGCCGGTCGACGAGGACGCCGCCGTAGAGACCGAACAGGAGCATCGGCAGGAACTGCAGGGCCGTCGTGATGCCGACGGCCGCGGAGGAGCCGGTGAGGCTCAGGACGAGCCAGTCCTGGGCGATGCGCTGCATCCAGGTGCCCGTGTTGGAGACGACCTGGCCCATGAAGAAGAGGCGGTAGTTCCTGATCTTCAGCGAGCTGAACATCGAGGACTTGCGGGCGGGGGTAGTAGGGGCGGTCGGTGCGGGGGCGGAAGGTGTTCCGGATCCCGTACTCAAACGGATTCGCCTCCTCAGGCTGCTGCTTTACAGGTGTGCGAGTTTTTCCAGCACGGGGGCGGCGGCGCGCAGCTTCGCCCACTCGTCCTCGTCGAGGCCGTCGGCGAGGTTCGCCAGGAACGCGTTGCGTTTGCGGCGGCTCTCTTCGAGCATCGCCTCGGCCTGCTCGGTCTGGGTGACGACCTTCTGGCGCCGGTCCTCCGGGTGCGGTTCGAGACGGACCAGTCCCTTGGCTTCGAGCAGCGCGACGATGCGGGTCATCGAGGGCGGCTGGACATGCTCCTTGCGGGCCAGCTCGCCCGGCGTGGCCGAGCCGCAGCGGGACAGGGTGCCGAGCACCGACATCTCGGTGGGGCTGAGCGACTCGTCCACCCGCTGGTGCTTGAGCCGACGGGACAGCCGCATCACGGCGGAGCGAAGGGAGTTCACGGCGGCAGCATCATCGCCATGGTTGAGGTCCGGCATGTCCTTAGCGTAACTCATTACTCTAACTAAAGACCAATGCGGCGCACCCCTGCGCCCGTGATGCCCGCCACTGAGGCTCCCCAAAGCTTCCATCACCCGTATGAGTGAGTCGCTGCCGGAAAGTGACGCATCCGCGGGGCGGCCGCGGCGACCCTCGTACCCATGGGGACCACTGTGCTCAGCCTGCGGATAGACGGGGAGCTGCTCGAACGGCTCCGGCAGCACGCGGCGAAAAGAGGAATGAGCGTGCAGGACTATGTGGTCCGCACGCTCATTCGTGACGACTTCGACCAGCGGTTCCAGACCGCCGTCGAGGAGACGGAGAGGTTCTACGGCGTCAGGTGAGACCCCGTGGAACCGAGAGGGATCAGGTCAGACCCAGGGCCGGCATCAGGTAGTAGAAGGCGAAGACCGCCGAGACGACGTACATCGCCACCGGGATGTCGCGGTACCGGCCCGCGGCCAGGCGCAGCACGGTGAAGGTGATGAAGCCCATGCCGATGCCGTTGGTGATCGAGTAGGTGAACGGCATCATCAGCATGGTCACGAACGCCGGGATCGCGATCGTGTAGTCGGCCCAGTCGATCTCCTTGATGGAGTGCGAAAGGATCAGGAAGCCGACCGCGATCAGCGCCGGGGTGGCCGCCTGGGACGGCACCATGGTGGCGATCGGGGTGAGGAGCAGCGAGACGGCGAACAGACCGCCCGTGACGATGTTGGCGAAGCCGGTGCGGGCGCCCTCGCCGACACCGGCGGTGGACTCCACGAAGGCGGTGGTGGCCGAGGCGGAGCCGGCGCCGCCTGCCGCGACCGAGAGGCCGTCCACGAACAGCACCCGGTTGATGCCGGGCATGTAGCCCTCGGCGTCGGTCAGCTTGGCCTCGTCGCTGATGCCCATGATCGTGCCCATCGCGTCGAAGAAGCACGACAGCAGGACCGTGAAGACGAAGAGGATGCCGGTCAGCACGCCGACCTTGGAGAAGCCGCCGAACAGGCTGACCTGGCCGACCAGGCCGAAGTCCGGGGTGGAGACCGGGTTGCCGGGCCACTTCGGGACCGTCAGGCCCCAGGAGGGGATCGTGGCGACGGCGTTGATGATCATCGCGAGGACGGTCATGCCCACGATGGAGATCAGGATGGCGCCCGGCACCTTGCGCACGATCAGGGCGAAGGTGAGCAGCGCGCCCAGGATGAAGATCAGCACCGGCCAGCCGGTGAGGTGACCGCCGGTGCCCAGCTGGAGCGGGACGGTGGTCTGGGCGGCGTCCGGGATACGGCTGACGAAGCCGGAGTCCACCAGGCCGATCAGCATGATGAACAGGCCGATACCGATCGCGATCGCCTTGCGCAGACCGAACGGCACCGCGTTCATCACGCGCTCCCGCAGCCCCGTGGCGACCAGCAGCATGACCACGAAACCGGCGAGGACGACCATGCCCATCGCGTCCGGCCAGGTCATCCGGGGTGCCAGCTGGAGGGCGACGACCGAGTTCACGCCGAGACCCGCGGCCATGGCGATCGGGACATTGCCGATGACACCCATCAGCAGGGTGCTGAAGGCGGCCGTCAGCGCGGTCGCCGTCACCAACTGGCCATTGTCCAGATGATGCCCGTACATGTCCTTCGCGCTGCCCAGAATGATTGGGTTCAGCACGATGATGTACGCCATCGCGAAGAAGGTGGCGAGACCGCCCCGGACCTCCCGCCCGACAGTGCTGCCACGCTCGGAGATCTTGAAGTAGCGGTCGAGGGGGCCGCCGGCGAACGCGCCGCCCGGCTTCTCGGGGGTGGGGACCTTGGCAGGCGCCGAGGTGGGCATGCGAGACCTCATCACCAAAGGGTTCCCCCGAGCCCTCTTGGAGTTTCCTACGATTAGAAGCGGTCAAAGACAAACGGTTTCAGTATGAAGGTATGACTGCTAGATCGCTATCTCCGCGCGTAGAACGTATGCAGTCCTGGTGCGGATCCGGTCGCCCTCCGGTCGACCTCCGATCGTCTCCGATCGCCTCGTAAGCTGTCCGGCATGGCCAAGTGGATCCCCCAGCACGAGGCGCCCGAGCCCCTTGAGGGGCCCGTGGTCGCCACCATCACCGGCGGCACGATCGTCTGGTTCGTCCTGTTCCTCGTCCAGCTCCCCTTCTACGGCTGGTTCCACGAGCACGGCCATCTGTGGTGGCTGTGGACCTGCCTGACCGGGGGCGGGCTCGGGCTGATCGGCATCTGGTACGTGCGGGGGCGGGACGCGGCGCTCAAGCGGGCGGCGCGGGAGCGGCCGGAATCCACCCCTGTGGAGTAGCCCCGGGTACCCCCGTGGAGCGGCCCCGGGTCCGAACGGCCCCTCGTCGCCGGCAGAGGGCCGGGTGGGCGGCCGCGCAAAGGCCACGTACCGTCGGATACATGAGCCATATAGACGCCGGCGCCGAACTCGATCCGGTGCACCCGGTGGCCCTGCCCACGACCCGGGCGACGGGGCTGACCGGCGCGGAGGTCGCGGAGCGCCGGGCGCGTGGCCAGGTCAACGACGTACCCGTGCGCAGCAGCCGCTCGCTCGGGGAGATCGTCCGGGCGAACGTGTTCACCCGGTTCAACGCGATCATCGGCGCGCTCTGGGTGATCACCCTGTTCGTCGCGCCGATCCAGGACAGCCTGTTCGGGTTCGTGATCCTCGCCAACACCGGTATCGGCATCGTGCAGGAGTGGCGGGCCAAGCAGACCCTGGACTCGCTCGCGGTGATCGGGGAGGCCCGGCCGACCGTGCGCCGGGACGGCGCGGCCGTGGAGATCGGCACCGACGAGATCGTCCTGGACGACCTGATCGAGATCGGGCCCGGGGACAAGGTCGTCGTGGACGGGGTGTGCGCGGAGGCCGACGGACTGGAGATCGACGAGTCGCTGCTCACCGGCGAGGCCGACCCGGTGGTCAAGCGGCCGGGCGATCCGGTGATGTCCGGCAGCTTCGTGGTCGCGGGCGGCGGCGCCTTCGCCGCGACCAAGGTGGGCCGGGAGGCCTATGCCGTCAAGCTCGCCGAGGAGGCGTCGCGCTTCACGCTCGTCCACTCCGAGCTGCGCACCGGTATCTCCACGATCCTCAAGTACGTCACCTGGATGATGGTCCCGGCCGCGATCGGCCTGGTCGTCACCCAGCTCGTGGTCAAGAACGACGACCTCAAGGGCGCGGTCGCCCGGACCATCGGCGGCATCGTGCCGATGGTCCCGGAGGGCCTGGTGCTGCTCACCTCGGTGGCCTTCGCGATCGGTGTCATCCGGCTCGGCCGCAAGCAGTGCCTGGTGCAGGAGCTGCCCGCGATCGAGGGCCTCGCCCGCGTGGACACCGTCTGCCTGGACAAGACCGGCACGCTCACCGAGGGCGGCATGGACGTCACCGAGCTGCGCACGCTCAACGGCGCGGAGGAGTCGTACGTGCGCAAGGTGCTCGGCGCGCTCGGCGAGTCCGATCCCCGGCCCAATGCCTCGCTCCAGGCGATCATCGACGCCTACCCCGACAACGACGACTGGCGCTGCGTCGAGTCGCTTCCCTTCTCCTCGGCCCGCAAGTACAGCGGGGCCGCGTTCAGCGAGGGCGACGGGGAGATCAGCACCTGGCTGCTGGGCGCCCCGGACGTACTGCTCGGCGCCGACGACCCGGCGCTCGCGGAGACCGAGCGGCTCAACGAGCAGGGGCTGCGGGTGCTGCTGCTGGCGCGGGCCCGCCGGGATCTGGACGACACCGCGCCGGCCAAGGGCGCCCGCCCCACCGCCCTGGTCGTCCTCGAACAGCGGCTGCGCCCGGACGCGGCCGACACCCTGCGCTACTTCGCCGACCAGCGGGTGGCGGCCAAGGTCATCTCCGGGGACAACGCGGTCTCGGTCGGCGCGGTCGCGGCCAAGCTGGGCCTCGACGGGACGGCGACGGACGCGCGGCGGCTGCCCGAGGGCAAGGCGGAGATGGCCCGGGTGCTGGACGCGGGCACCGTCTTCGGGCGGGTCACCCCGCAGCAGAAGCGGGACATGGTGGGCGCGCTCCAGTCGCGCGGGCACACGGTGGCGATGACCGGCGACGGCGTGAACGACGTGCTCGCCCTCAAGGACGCCGACATCGGTGTGGCCATGGGCTCGGGCTCGGAGGCGACCCGGGCGGTGGCCCAGATCGTGCTGCTGGACAACAGCTTCGCCAGCCTGCCGTCGGTGGTCGGCGAGGGCCGCCGGGTGATCGGCAACATCACCCGGGTGGCGACGCTGTTCCTGGTGAAGACGGTCTACTCGGTACTGCTCGCGGTGCTGGTGGTCTGCTGGCAGGTGGAGTACCCGTTCCTGCCCCGCCATCTGACCCTGCTGTCCACGCTCACCATCGGCGTCCCGGCCTTCTTCCTGGCGCTGGCGCCCAACAACGAGCGGGCCAGACCGCACTTCGTGCACCAGGTGATGCGGTACTCGATCCCGGGCGGCGTGGTGGCCGGGGTGGCGACCTTCGTGACGTACCTGATCGCCCGGCACTACTACACGGGACCCGGCCAGCTGGCGGCGGAGACCAGTGCGGCCACGCTGACGCTGTTCCTGATCTCCATGTGGGTGCTGGCGATCATCGCCCGCCCCTACACCTGGTGGCGGGTGATCCTGGTGGCCTCGATGGCGGTGGCGTTCCTGCTGGTGCTCGTCGTCCCCGCGCTCCAGGACTTCTTCGCGGTACGACTGGTGGGGCTCGCCGTGCCGTGGACGGCGGTGGCGGTCTCGGTGCTGGCGGCGGCCGCCCTGGAGTTCCTGTGGAAGTGGGTCGACCGCCGCTTCCCCGGCTAGCGGGGGCCCTGCCTACTTCACGTCGACGTAGTCACCCGTGGCGGTGGTCGCCGGGGTGGTCGTGGTGCCCGCGAAGGCGTAGCGGAAGTAGCCGTCGACCGTGGCGGTGGTCGTGGTCTTCAGGTTGCCCGTGGAGTTCGTCTTGACGGTCTTCAGCGTGGTGTAGGTGCTGGAGCCGCTCTTGCGGAACTGGAGCTTGACCGGCTGGTTGGCGTAGCCGTGGTACTTGCCGTCCTCCCAGTCGGCGCGGGCCAGCTTGCCGGAGACCGTGACGGTCTTGCCCTTCTTCACCGGCTCCGGGGCGGCGTCTGTGTTCAGGGTCGCCCAGCGCTGGAGGTTGTAGGAGTTGGTCGGGTCCTTGACGGCCACGCCCACCTTGGTCATGTCGGCCGGCTTGGTGGGGTTCTGGCCGTTGAACGCGACGGCGTAGGCGGCGGCCTTCCAGGCGCCGGCGTCCTCGCTGAGCAGCTCGGTCGGGTCGACGGGCACGGTGGACTTGCAGGAGGCCACCGTCGTGGAGGTGTCCGTGCAGGTCGAGACCGCGCTGTCGAAGTAGAAGATCGAGTCGTCGAAGGAGGCGCCGCGGTACAGCTCGATGGCCGCGACGAAGTCCTTGGCGTGGATGTTGACCTCGGTGCCGTGCGTCAGCGTGAAGGAGACGGGCACCTTGACGAGGTTGGTGGTACCGGCGGCGATGTTCTTGCCGTTGTTCACCTTCACGGCGGAGAAGGTGGCGTTCAGCTTGTAGGGCGTGCCCGAGGCGGCGACGGCGAAGGTCGCGCGGCCCGGGTGCTGGGCGGCGTGGGCGACCCTGCTCGCGGAGTTCCCCGCGGGCACCCGCTCCTGCCCGGCGGCGTGCGCCGCGGGCAGGGCGAGGGCGGAGAGGGCCAGGGCGCCGGAGACGGCGGCCACGGTGGCACGAATACGCATGTGCGGTTCCCCTGCGTACGAAGTAGACGGGAGTCGGACGACTCCGGAAGATCAGACGCCGCACGCAAGGGAACGGTTGTACGGAACTTGTGGATTTCGTGAGAGACGCCTGGAGAGCAGGAACGTCCGGTGGGCAGGGGAGCCAGGAGACGTCCGGAGGTCAGTCGAACCAGCGGTCCCGGGCCAGTTCCGCCGTCCGGGACGGGTCCTCCAGCAGGGCGGCGACCTCGAAGCGACGCGGCCACTGCCGGGCCGCCCAGGCGAGTCCGGCGGCGACGCCCTCCAGGGTGGCCGCGTGCAGCACCCCGTCGTCGGTGAGCCGCCAGTCGATCTCCACGCCGTCCACGACCAGTTCGTCGTGCTCGACGTACGTCTCGGGTGTGCGCGGGCCGAGGAGCATCCGCACCGAGTCCGGCACGTCGTGCTCGGCGCCCTCGGAGTGCACCTCGCCGGTGACGGACTCGCTCAGCCGCCGCACCTGGAACAGCTCGGCCAACTCGGCTGCGCGGGACGGCCGTACGGGCAGCAGGGGCACACCGGACGTGAAGGGCAGCAGGTCCGGGGAGTCGACGACCACGGCGTCGGCGGCGTCCACCACCGTCACCCGCCCGTCGGTCACGGCCCGCAACTCGTCCGGCAGGGTCACCTGTTCCGGGTCGATGTCGGCCAACGCACCGTACAGACCGTGCAGTTGGGCGCCGATGACCGGGCGTTCCGGGTCGGCGAGCCGGTCCAGGAGTTCGGCGGCGCCGCCGGGCTCGGCCAGCAGGGCGCCGACCGAGGTCCGTACGCCGAGGGCGCGCAGCACCTGTTCGTCCTCGAAACCGGTGGCGTCGGCCTCGTCGTACAGGCCGCGCAGCAGCGGGTCGCCGCCGGCCGCGAGAAGGCCCGCGGGGCGGCGGCCGTCCAGCACCGGGTGCCCGCGCAGCCACCAGGCGGTGTACGGCCGTACGACCTCATGGGTGCCGTCGGGCAGCAGGACGCGCACCGGCTGGGTGAGGGCGTCGCGCAGCGGCGGGCGGGCGAGCAGGGTGAGGGCCTCGGGCCAGTGGTCGTCGTCCACGAGGTCGAGGTCGCGGACGGCGACGAGTTCGGTGGCGACCGGGGGGACCGGGCTGTCCGGGAAGCGGTCGAGGATGTCCTCGCACCACACGTCCACTGCGTCCAGCAGTCCGGCGTCGTCCGGCTCGGCGAAGTCGCCCTCGCGGGGCTCCAGTTCGTCCGGGTCGAGGACGACATCGGTGGCACGGACCAGTGCGAAGGTGGCGAGCACCCCGCAGGCGGCCAGCGGCTGTTCGCCCCACTTGTCCGCCAACTCCGGGTCGACCGCCGCCAGTTCGTCCTCGCGGATCACCCGGGCGAAGGGGCTCCCGGGGAACACCAGCTCGCCCGCGGGGGCGAGTTCGCCGTCCTCGTCGGGCAGCGCGAGGGCGCCGAGCCAGGGCTCGTCACCGGGCTCCAGGCCGGCGTCCCGGACCAGAGCGAGGACGGTGTCGGCGAGTTCCTCCGCGTCGGGCGCGTCCTCCTCCCAGCCGAGGGCGCCCCCGTCGTCCAGGGAGGCGGCGACGGCGGCCCGCACCTGGGGGGTGGTGAGCACCGCGCGCGGGGTGGCGGGCAGCGCGCCCAGCTTCTCCAGCAGCGGGTGGGCGGCGTCCTCGTGAGCGACCTTCAGGCCGAGCCGGGCGAGCACGTCCGCGTCGATCCGAGGGCCGTCGGGAGTGGGCAGCAGCACCTGGCGGGGGCCAATGGTGGTACGCCCGTCCGCGAGCGGTACCGGGAGTCCGGAGAGCCGCTCCACGTCCACGCCCGCGAGGCTGTCGTAGAGCCGCCACCACCACTCGGGGTCCTTCTCCAGGCCCGCGAGCCGGTCCACGGCGTCGGCGAGCGGGAGCCGGGCGACCCCGAGGGTGCGCAGCTCGGCGCGGCGCTCCAGACCGGCGGGCAGCAGGGTGGGCAGCACCTCGGCGAGCACCCGCACGGTCTCGGCACCGGCGCCCTCCACGATCTCCGCGTCCCGGGGCCGCAGCGCCTCGGGCAGCTCGTCCTCGCCGCCGTCGCCGGGCAGCGCGGGCGGCAGGAACGCGGTGCGCGGCAGCCGCTCCAGGAGGGCCTGGCGCAGCGCGCCGTCCAGCTCGCCCTTGCCCAGCGGCCCGGGTACGAGGTCGACGGCTGCCTCGGTCACCGGGCGCCAGCCGGCGAGGAGTTCGGTGTACACGTCGGCCGCGCGCCGCACCAGGAAGTCGGTGAGCGGGCCGGGCGCGGTGTGCCGGCGGGTGGTGTCGAGCGGGAAGGAGGCGATGAGGAGGGCGGGCACGCCGAGGGGTTCGTCGCTGGGGGTGGGGGCGTGCACGACGGGGGACGTGCGGGGCCGCACCGGGCGCCCCTGCTCGTCGGTCGGCACGGCCCAGGTCACCGACCAGTGGGGTCGCAGCCGCTCCTCCACCGGGCGGTCGGCGAGCAGTTCCGGGTCCAGCGGCCCGTGCGCGGAGGCGGTACGCCAGCGGGTGGTGCCCTCCCGTGAGTCCTCGACGACGGTGACGGCGCCCTCGGTCCGCCGGCGCAGGGTGCGGGGCGCGGCGTCGCCGACCTCGATGACGACCTCGTCGAGACCCGGGAGGGTGAGGAGGAGCGCGTCGTCCACGGCGTCCAGCAGGCGCTCGGCGAGGTCGGCGGCGGCCGCGTCGCGCAGCGGCAGGATGACGGCGGTGTCGTACGGGTCGGGGGCGGTGCCCTCGGCGGCGAAGGGCAGCCGGAGCAGCGGGACATGGCCCGCGCGGCGCCGGACCTCGTCGCCGAGTCCGGGGCTGTGCCGGGCGGTGTCGGCGGCCAGCTCGCGGGCCTCGGCGAGGGACCAGCGGACGCCGCCGTGCCGGCCGACGAGGGCGGGCTCGTCGGTGACCGAGAGGACGGCGGCGAAACCGACGCCGAAGCGGCCGACGGAGCCGTGCGTGGAGTCGGCGTCGCGCTTGGCGGAGGCGCGCAGCGTGGACAGCGACTCGACGCCGGTCGCGTCCAGGGGGGCGCCGGTGTTGGCCGCGATCAGCACGCCGTCGCGGAGGGTGAGGCGCAGGCGGCCCGGCACCCGGGCGCGGGCGGCGGCGTCGGCGGCGTTCTGCGCCAGCTCGATCACCAGGCGGTCCCGGTAGCCGCCCAGGACGAGGTCCTCCTCGGCGTTGGCGTCCTCGCGGAAGCGGGCGGGGCTGGTGGCCCAGGCGTCGATGACACCGCGACGCAGCCGGGCCGTCCCGAAGGGATCGGCACCCTCGGCCGCCGGCCGCACGTACTTGCTGCTCACGTTCACACTCCTCGTCGACGTGAGGAAGAAGGTACAGCGCGTCGCCGACATCCCGATTTCTTGCCCGCCCACCCGACCCGACTGCACAGCGGCACAGCGGCCGGACACGATGCGAGGGACCGTCAGGCCAGCACCCTGCGGTACACCTGGCGAGAACCGCCCTCCGGCCCAGGGTCCGTCGGTTCGGCCGGGGTGAAGTCCAGTCGCTCGTAGAAGGCGCGGGCGCCGCTCGAAGCCGCGCCGGAGTGGTCCGGGCCGAAGGTGACGACCTCGATGGCGGCCGGAGGGCGGACGAAGCGAGCGAGCGCGTCGGCCAGCAGCGCGCGGCCCACGCCCCCGCCCCGGGCCCGCTCGGTGACGGCCAGCCAGTGCACCTTTTGCGCAGGGGGGTTGCCGCCGAAGAGGAGGGCGCCCAGGAGATCCCCGGACGCGGCCTGGGCCACCAGCGCCGTGCCGCGGCCGATGCTCCGCCGCACGGCCTCGGTGAAACCGGGGTCGTCCACCATCGGGCCGAACCAGTGCTCCACCTCGGCCGCCAGGGCGAGGAACCCGGGGAGATTCGCGTCCCGCGCGAGGCGGACCGGGGTCACGAGTGGCCCAGTTCCGCCGTCTCCTCGTCCGTCGTCTCCGGGACCGAGCCGGAGTCGCGGGCGGGGTGCAGCGGGAAGGGCTCCACCCGGGTCTCGTCGATGACCGGCGGGGCCGGCTGCGGGGGCTTGGGCATGACCGCCGCCTCGGAGTGGGCGCCGCAGCCGTAGGCGAGGGAGACCACCCGGCCGTCCGCCGGGGCGAACTCATTGGCGCACACACCGAACGCCTGGCCCAGCGAGCCACCGATGGGCGCGAGGAAGCCGCAGGTCAGACAGGTGGCCGGGGCCGCCTGGGCCATCGGCGTCTTCGGACCGAAGGCCTCCTCCCAGCGGTCGGCCGCGCTGTGCAGGCCGTAACGGGACAGCACACGCGCCCTGCGCAGGCCCAGTTCCTCGGCCACCGAGGCGATGGAGCCGCGCGTGGGCACCGTCGGCTGGACGGCCGGCGTGCCCGGACTCACGTCCGCGTCCTCGGCCTCCGCCAGCTCCGCCATCTCCTCGGACACCGGGGAGTCGGCCGGCGGCTGGTCCTCGCCGGTGTAGCCAGGTTCGAGGCGCAGGTCGTCCTGGTCGGTGGGGAGCAGATCGCCGGGCCCGAGGTCACCCGGGCGCAGCCGCTCGCTCCACGGCACCCACTCCGGCGCGAGCAGCGCGTCGGGGCCGGGGAGCAGCACCACCTCGTCCAGGGTGACGACCTTGGCACGGGAGGCGCGGGCCACGGTCACGGCCCAGCGCCAGCCCCGGTAGCCCAGTTCCTTGCACTCGAAGAAGTGCGTGACAACGCGGTCGCCCTCGGAGACGAGGCCGGAGTGCTCGCCGACCACACCGGGCGCGGCTGCCTCCTCCGCGGCGGCACGGGCGAGGTCGACCGCCTCGGCGCACAGGCGGTCGGGGGTGCGGCTTCGCGTTGTCGCTGCGCTCACAGGTATCGCTTCTCTCCTACGCCGTCTCGTCAAGGCGGCTGCCTTAGGCGGGTTGGCCGACGGAGCGGACCTCAGGACCGCATCGACGTCTGCATCATCCGCGCGCTCGGGCGCACCTCTGCCATCCATTCTGCGTTATGGCTGAGATACGCACGCTACACCGAACAGGATTCATTGCCGCTCGACGGCATTCTCCCCCACTTCACCCGCTCCTCCCGCCCCCTCGGCGGGCGCGGTTCGCCGCCATACGTGCCGTATCCGCACTATCCGGCGGCATCTCGGGGCACTATGAACCTCGTGGCAACCGCGGACAGGAGTGGGGTTCGGGGTGGCGGTACGCGCCGGGTGGGCGGTGCCGCCCGGTCCGTCGGGCGTGCCCTGCACCTCCCCGTCACCGGTGCCGCGCGCGGCATCCGCCGGGTCACCCACGCGCACGGCGCGGGCGAGTCGGGCCTCGGCAAGCTGATCGAGCTGCACGCGGTGAACGGCGCCGGAGACGTCATGATCACCGTGGCCCTCGCCTCCACCGTCTTCTTCTCCGTGCCGACCGACGAGGCGCGCGGGCGGGTCGCGCTGTATCTGGCGATCACCATGGCGCCGTTCACCGTCCTCGCCCCGGTCATCGGCCCGCTGCTCGACCGGCTCCCGCACGGGCGCCGGGCCGCGATGGCGGCGGCCATGCTGGCGCGGGCGCTGCTCGCCCTGCTGATCTCGGGCGCGGTGGCGACCGGGAGCCTGGAGCTGTATCCCGCGGCGCTGGGCGTGCTGGTGGCGTCCAAGGCGTACGGCGTGGTGCGCAGCGCCGTCGTACCGCGGCTGCTGCCGCCGCTGTTCTCGCTGGTGAAGGCCAACTCCCGGGTGACCCTGGCCGGGCTGCTGGCCACCGGGGTGGCCGCGCCGATCGCGGCGGGGCTGCACCGGCTCGGCGATCCCTGGCCGCTCTACGGCGCCTTCGTGATCTTCGTGGGGGGCACGGCGCTGTCCTTCTCGCTGCCGCCCAAGGTGGACTCGGCCCGCGGTGAGGCGGTGGCGCTGCTCGCCGCCGACGAGACACGGCTGCCGAGGACCAAGGTGAAGCGGCCCGGGCTGCGCACGGTCGGGCCCGCCGTGACCCACGCCCTCGGCGCCAACGCGGCCCTGCGCTGCCTGTCCGGCTTCCTGATCTTCTTCCTCGCCTTCCTGCTGCGCGAGCACCCGCTCGGCGACCAGAGCGCGGTGGTCTCGCTGGGCCTGGTGGGCGTCGCGGCCGGCGCCGGCAACGCGCTGGGTACGGCGGTGGGGGCGTGGCTGAGATCACGGGCGCCGGAGATCATCATCGTGACCGTCGTCGCGGCGGCGCTGGGCATGGCGCTCGTGGCCGCGGTGTTCTTCGGGGCCGTCCTGGTGACCTGTCTGGCCGCGGTCGCCGGGTTCGCGCAGGCGCTGGCCAAGCTGGCGCTGGACGCGCTGATCCAGCGGGATGTGCCGGAGCTGGTGCGCAGCTCGGCCTTCGCCCGCTCCGAGACACTGCTCCAGATGGCGTGGGTGTTCGGCGGCGCGGTCGGCATCGTGATGCCGCTCAACGGCACGGTGGGGCTGCTGGCGGGCGCCGCCTTCGTGGCGGTGGGCTGGCTGAGCACCCTGCGCGGTCTGATCGCCTCCGCGCGGTACGGCGGCCGGCCCCGCGCCCGGGTGGCGTGACCGGGCGCCCCGACGTGAAGGGGCGAAGCCGTAGCGGGGCGAAGTCGCAAAGGGGCGATGACGTAAAGAGGCGATGGCGTAAAGGGGCAGGTGGCGTGACGAAACCGGACACGCCTCGGTTGTCGCGGACACGACTGGCGTAACGAACCGGGCACGCCGCACCCCGCGTGGGCGGACGGCTCCGGGCGACCGATAATCTTTCGACCATGACCACGCTGCCCCGCGGCGAAGCCGCTGAAGTACACCGCGTCGCGCGGCGCCGCCGCGCCGTCGCCGCCGCCGGCGCCGTTGCCGCCGGACTGCTCGTCCTGTCCGCCTGCGACAAGCCGACGCCCACCGCGACCATCACCGTCGGCCGGGACACCGTGAGCTCCGAGGCGGTCTGCTACAACGACGGCAACGCGCTCGACGCCAAGGCCCTGACCGAGTGCGCCAAGAAGACCGGCGACGCGAAGGCGATCTCGGTCGGCGAGGACTCGACGGTCCGGATCGGCGTCGACCCGAAGATCGCGGACGCCGGCTGGGCCGTGCTGGTCAACGGCCGCCCCTTCACCAGCCTGAGCAAGGAGACGTACCGCACCCTGCCGGGCAACGCGTTCTTCAACGAGCAGTACGGCACCGGCGGCAACTCCAACACGCTGGTGATCCAGATGGGCTCCAACCCGACCAAGGGCGTGTGGTCCTTCAAGCTGAAGAAGGCCTGATCACGACGTCCGCACGTGTTCTCGTGGCCACCGCGGTCCCCGCCGAACGGGACGCGGTGGCACGGGCGTTCCCCGAGCCCGGGCAAGAGGTACGGCTGCCGGGCGCGGTGCTGCTCCGTACGACCGCCGGCGCCGGCCCGTCCGGTACGACCGCGGATGCCGACCCCCGTCGTACCGCCGCCGTGATCGATCTGCTCGCCGCCGGGGTCGGTCCCGCGCGGGCCGCGGCCGCCACCGGTGCCGCGCTCACCGCGGCCGCGCTCGCCGGGACCCCCTACGACCTGGTCGTCTCGGCCGGGATCGGCGGCGGGTTCGCGCCCGGGGCGCCGCTCGGCTCGCTCGTCGTCGCCGACGCGATCACCGTCGCCGACCTGGGCGCCGAGACCGCCGACGGCTTTCTCCCGGTCACCGAACTGGGGTTCGGGACCGTCACCCATCGCCCGCCGGAATCACTCGTACGGGCCGTGGCCGAGGCCACCGGAGCCCGCGCCGGCACGGTCCTGACCGTGTCCACCGTGACCGGCACCGCCGCCCGCGCCGCCGCGCTGCGCACCCGGCACCCCCGCGCGCTCGCCGAGGGCATGGAGGGCTTCGGGGTCGCCGAGGCCGCGGACGCCCAGGGCGTCCCGGTACTGGAGGTCCGCGCGATCTCCAACCCGGTCGGCCCGCGCGACCGCGCCGCCTGGCGCATCGGCGACGCCCTCGCCGCCCTCACCGCGGCCTTTGGGAAGTTCGCGCCCGCATTGGAGAGTTGGAAATCCGTATGACCAGTGAGCCCTTGCAGATCGCGTACTCGCCCTGCCCCAACGACACCTTCGTCTTCGACGCCCTCGCCCACGGCCGGGTCCCCGGCGCCCCCGCGCTGGACGTGACCTTCGCCGACATCGACATCACCAACGGCATGGCCGAGCGCGGTGAGTTCGATGTGCTGAAGGTGTCGTACGCCGTCCTGCCGTACGTCCTCGACGAGTACGCGCTGCTGCCCTGCGGCGGCGCGCTGGGCCGGGGCTGCGGGCCGCTGGTGCTCACGCGGGAGGCCGGTGTCGATCTGACGGGCCGTACGGTCGCGGTGCCCAGCGAGAAGTCGACGGCGTATCTGCTGTTCCGGCTGTGGGCCGCCGACACGGTGCCCGGTGGGGTCGGCGAGATCGTGGTCATGCCGTTCCACGAGATCATGCCGGCCGTGCGGGACGGCAAGGTGGACGCGGGCCTGGTGATCCACGAGGCCCGGTTCACCTATCAGAACTACGGGCTGCACAAGCTCGCCGACATGGGCGAGCACTGGGAGCGGACGACCGGGCTGCCGATCCCGCTGGGCGCGATCCTCGCCAAGCGGTCGCTGGGCGCCGAGACGCTGAAGCAGCTCGCGGAGTCCGTACGCGCCTCCGTACGGGCCGCGTGGGACGCGCCCGAGGTCTCCAGGCCGTATGTCATGGCGCACGCCCAGGAGATGGACCCGGCGGTGGCCGACCAGCACATCGGGCTGTACGTCAACGAGTTCACCGCCGACCTCGGCGAGGACGGCTACGCGGCGATCCGCGGGCTGCTCACCCGGGCCGCGGCCGAGGGACTGGTACCGCCCCTCGGCCCGGACGCGCTCGCTTTCCCCTGAGGTGGGCCGGACGTCGAGGCGGCTCAGACGTCCAGCTGGTCGGCGACCGCGCGGAGCAGCCCGGCGATCTTCTTGCCGGAGGCCTTCTCGGGGTAGCGGCCCTTCTCCAGCATCGGGGTGATGTTCTCCAGGAGGGTCGTCAGGTCCTGCACGATCGAGGCCAGCTCATCGGGCTTCTTGCGCTGGGCGGCGGCCACGGAGGGCGTCGGGTCGAGCACGACCACCGAGAGCGCCTGGTCGCCGCGCTGGCCGGCGACCACGCCGAACTCCACGCGCTGTCCCGGCTTGAGCACATCGACTCCGGCGGGGAGAACCGAGGAATGGACGAAGACGTCACCGCCGTCGTCACGGGAGAGAAAGCCGAAGCCCTTCTCGCTGTTGAACCACTTGACCTTGCCGGTAGGCACGTCTGTCCTCGTCCTCGTACTCGTCGGGAAAACTGCTCGGAAACGGCTCTTGATAGCAATGCAGCGGGTCGCCGTGACCCGCTGTCATCAAGGCTAATGGTCTTGGACCCGGTGACAAGACGTCCCCCGGTCGTTCTCTCGCGCAGGAACTACCCTGGTCCGGTGCGTGACAAAACCCAAGCGAATTCCGCCGGGCCCGGCGACGGACTGATCCGTGCCGGCGCCATCGTGTTCTTCGTCGGGGCCCTGGCCACTCTGGTCACGATGGTCCCGCTGTTCCTCGGAACCAAGCCGTTTCCGACCTACATGTACGGACTGTGCATGCTCATGGGCGTCGGCTTCCTCGTCGCCGGCGCCGGAGTGCTGCGGTCGATCGCGGCCGGCCGGCGGCAGGCGAGGAGTGCCGCGGCGTCCCGGTAGCGACCAGCGCCGCGGCCGGTCCTGAGGGCCGTCGGACCCGGCTCCGTCAGGGGCGGTAATCGGCCAGCCAGGCCGGGAAGGCGGCCAGGTCGTCCAGCACGACGTCCGCCCCGGCCGCGCGCAGTTCGTCCGCGGGGCAGGGTCCGGTCGCCACCGCGACCGACAGCGCGCCCGCGGTACGCGCCCCGCGCACATCACCGGTGTGGTCGCCGACGTACACGCCCGCGCCGTACTCGCGCAGCGCCTGCGCCTTCTGCTCGGCCCACAGGTCGCCCACGACCACGTCGGGCTCGATGCCCAGATGGGACAGGTGCAGCTTCGCGTTCGGCTCGTACTTGGCGGTGACCACCATGGTCCGGCCGCCGGCCGCGCGCACCGCCGCCATGGCCTCGCGAGCGCCCTTCATGGCGGGGGTCGCGGCGATGGCTATGGACGGGTACATCTCCCGGTACAGATCGGCGATCGCGGGGACCCGCTCGGCCGGGAACCAGTTCACCAGCTCGTCCGCGAGCGGCGGGCCGAGCCGGGTGATCGCCAGGTCGGCGTCGATGTACGTACCCGTACGCTCCGCCAGCGCCACGTAGCACGCGCGGATGCCCGGCCGGGAGTCGATGAGGGTCATGTCGAGGTCGAAGCCGACGGTGAGGGAGGCCATGGGGGACATGGTGCCAGGCCGGTACGACACCGCGCCGACCCCCGTTCGGCCTTTGTGCCACAGGCATCAGCCTCCGCGCCGCGCCCCAGCCTCGGCGTCGCGAGGGTCGGCCTCTGCGTCAGGGGGGCAGCAGCCTCTGCGTCGGGGGGCAGCCTCTGTGTCGCGGGGTCGGCCATTGCCGCGCGGGCGTCGGCCATTGCCGCGCTGCGGCGGGCGTCAGCCTTTGCGCTGGGAGCGCCACAGCACGTAGAGCGCCGAGGCGACGGCCGCGCCCCGCACCACCCAGGGCCAGGTCTGGGCGACGGCGTCGTTCATCTGCCCCTGGGCGATCGGGTCGCCCCAGCGGCCGTTCTGCCGTCCCCACAGCCACACCAGGCCCGCGGCGACCGCGGTGCCGGGCAGCACGAGCACCGCCCACTTGCTCTCGGACGGGCTCAGCCGCCGGGAGGCGTAGGCCATCGCCCAGCCCGCGAGCAGCGCGAACCAGTTGCCGAGCACCGCCCCGACGATCAGCGCGGCCGCGGCCAGCAGCAGGAACGGGTTGGACCAGCCGCCCGCGGGACCGGGCAGGAGCCGGCGGGTGGGGGCGGCGGCCTCGGCGTCCGGCGCGAGACCGGGGGCCTTGTCCAAAGCCGGGGCGGGCGCCGGGGCGCGGCGCGGGAACAGACCGAAGCGCCGGGCGGGAGCGGGAAGCGGGGCCTGTGCCGCCCTCTCCTTCTCCTCCCGTTCCGCCCGCTCGCGCCGCTCCCGCTCGATCTCGTGCGGAGGGCGGCGCAGCAGGTCCGGGATCTCCACCCCGCCGACGAAGCCCGGCACCGGGTCGGTGTCCAGGAAGGGGCTGTGCCCGCCGCCGCCGAAGGGACCGTCCGCGGTGCGCCACCAGTCGGGGTCGGGCGCCGGCGCGGCCTCCCACAGCTCGTGCGAGGCGGCGCGCGGCGCGTCCCTGGGAACGGAGGGCTCGGGCCGCGGCTCGGTGGGACGCGGTCGCGGTACGACCCGGCGCAGACCCCGCGGTCGCTCCTCGTCCGGCGCCGCGCGCTTCGGCTCCCGCGCACGCGGCACGGGCTGCGCCGGTACCGCCGCGGAGGGGCGGCCCGCGCCGTCGGCGGACCCGGTGCCGCCCGCGGCCTCGACCACCTCGTCGGGCGTGCCCAGGCGGTCCAGGATGCGGCGGACCGCGGCGGGACTGTCCACCGTCGCCCTGGCCCGGTCGCGGTCGATCTCGTTGCGCAGCTCCGAGACCAGCCGCATGCGCGCGGACGACGGCAGCTGCCGCTGCGACGCGATGTCCCCGACGCGGCTCAGGTACTCGTAGACGACCTTGTCGCTCTCGATGCCCACGGAATCCCTCCGGGGTGACGCCGACTGAAACCCCGTGAGGACGGTAGCGCAGAGCGGGCGCCGCCCGGCACGGCTGAACCGCCCGGGGTAACCCGCTAACGTTGGCCGGATGAGCCAAGAGGCCAACCCAGCCCCTCGGTCCCTCGCGGAGGCGCTCCGCGCCAGGGACGACGCCTCCCTGGCCGCGCTGTTGCGCAGCCGCCCGGACCTCATCACGCCCGTCCCCACCGATCTGACCCAGCTGGCCACCCGGGCCGGCACCCGGGCCTCGGTGCTGCGGGCCCTGGAACGGCTGGACCGCTTCGCCCTACAGACCGCCGAGGCGCTGGCCGTGGCCCCGGACCCGGCCTCCGGCACCGCGCTGCTCGGGCTGATGGCCGGGGACGCCGGGGACGAGACGGTGGCCGCCGCGCTCCCCCGCGCCCTCGCCACCCTGCGCGAACAGGCGCTGGTGTGGGGCGACGACGAGCGGCTGCGCCTGGTGCGCACCGCCCGCGAGCTGCTCGCGCCGTCCCCGGGGCACCCCTCGCCCACCGGGCTCGGGCCCACCGTGCACGAGGCGACCTCGGGCATGTCTCCGGGGCGGATCCAGGAGATCGTGACCACGGCGGGGCTGGCCTCGACCCATGACTCGGTGTCGGCGGTGACCGCGCTGACCTCGCTGTTCACCCATCGGAAGAAGATGGCCAAGCTGCTCTCCGGGGCGCCGGAGGGCTCTCTGGAGGTGCTGTCCCGGCTGGTGTGGGGGCCGCCGTACGGGCAGGTCACCCCGGAACCGGCCGCCCATCTGCGCTGGCTGCTGGACCGGGGCCTGCTGCTGCCGACGGCTCCCGGCACCGTCGTACTGCCCCGCGAGGTGGCCCTGCATCTGCGCGCGGGCCGCGCCCACCGGGAGCCCGAGCCGCTGCCGCCCGCGGTGGAGCCGGCCGCGACCCACCGTCCACAGGGTGTGGACGCCGCGGCGGCCGGCCAGGCGCACACCGCGCTCGCCACCGTCGAGGAGCTGCTGAAGGACTGGGACGAGGGCGGGCCCGCGGTGCTGCGGGCCGGCGGGCTCAGCGTGCGCGATCTCAAGCGGACCGCCGTCGCCCTGGACGCGCCCGAGCCGGTCGCCGCGTTCTGGGTCGAACTGGCCTATGCGGCAGGCCTGTTGGCCTCCGACGGCGAGGCCGACGAGCGGTACGCCGCCACCCCCTTCTACGACGAGTGGCTGGAGCGTCCCCCGGCCGAGCGCTGGGCGCTGCTCGCCGGGGCCTGGCTGACGGCGACCCGGGCGCCTGGCCTGGTCGGCGGGCGGGACGCGAAGGACCGTACCCTCTCCGCGCTCGGCCCCGGCCTGGACCGCTCGGCGGCGCCCGAGGTACGGCACCGGGTCCTGACCCTGCTGGCCGGCCTCCCGGCGGGCGCCGCCCCCACCCCCGAGTCGATCCTGACCCGGCTCCACTGGGAACGCCCCCTGCGGGGCACCGCGGGCACCCCCCGCCCCGGCCGGGGCACCCCCGCCGAGGACCTCCGCACCCGCCTCGCCCGCTGGGCCCTCACGGAGGCGGAACTCCTGGGCGTGACGGGACGCGGCGCGCTGTCCACACAGGGCAGGGCACTGCTGGGGGCACCGGGACCGGAAGCTTCGGACGGTCCGGGTCCGGGTGGTCCGGGTCCGGGTGGTCGGGCCGGTGCGAGTGGCATGCCCGGTGGCGGTGAGCCCGGTGGTCCCGGGGACAAGCTCCCCGTCCATCACCACCGTGCCCCTGCCTCCGCCCCCGCCCTCGCAGCTGCCCCGAGCGCCCCCGCGTCCCTCGTCCCCCTCTCCCCCGCCGAACAGGCCGTCGCCACCGCCACCGCCGCCCGGCTCCTCGCCCCGCTCCTGCCCGAGCCCCTCGATCACGTCCTCCTCCAGGCCGACCTGACCGCGGTCGCGCCGGGGCCGCTGGAGCGGCCGCTCGCGGAGATGCTCGGGGTGCTCGCGGACGTGGAGTCGAAGGGCGGCGCGACGGTGTACCGGTTCACTCCGGGGTCGGTGCGCCGGGCCCTGGACGCCGGGCGGACCGCCGCCGATCTGCACGACTTCCTCGCCCGGCACTCGCGCACCCCGATCCCGCAGCCGCTCGCCTATCTGATCGACGACGTGGCCCGTAAGCACGGCCATCTGCGGATCGGCGCCGCCTCGGCGTACGTCCGCTGCGACGACGACGCCCTGCTGACCGAGATCCTCGCCGACAAGCGCGCCACCACCCTGCGCCTGCGCCGCCTCGCCCCGACCGTGCTGGCCGCCCAGTCCGACCCGGCCGCCCTGCTGGAGGGCCTGCGCGCGATGGGCTTCGCGCCCGCCGCCGAGTCCGCCGAGGGCGATGTGCTGATCACCCGGGCGCACGCCCACCGCACCCCGCCCCGGACCGCGCCCGAGCCGGTGCCGGACGGCCCGCCGCCGCCCGACGGCACGCTCCTGTCCGCCGCGATCCGCGCGATCCGGGCCGGTGACCTGGCCGCCACGGCCCCCCGCAAGCCCACCGGCACCGACCCGGCGGCCGGTGAGCTGCCCCGCACCTCCGCCGCCGAGACCCTGGCCACCGTGCAGGCCGCGGTGCTCACCGGCGACTCCCTGTGGATCGGCTACGTCAACGCCGAGGGCGCCGCCAGCCAGCGCGTCATCGCCCCGATCCGCGTGGAGGGCGGCTTCGTGACGGCCTACGACCACACGGCGGACGAGGTCCGCACCTACCCGCTGCACCGCATCACCGGGGTCGCCGAACTCGCCGAGGAGTGAGCGGGCACGGTCACGGTGGCCCGCGACCCTCCGCGACCGTCCCCGGATGGGGCACACTGGACGTTTGGTCCCGGTGAAGGCCGTAGTGGAAAGGGTGTGCCGCGCGTGAACGGTCCACTGATCGTCCAGTCCGACAAGACCCTGCTCCTGGAGGTCGACCACGAGCGGGCCGACGACTGCCGGCGGGCCATCGCGCCGTTCGCCGAGCTGGAGCGGGCGCCCGAGCACATCCACACCTATCGGGTCACGCCGCTCGGGCTGTGGAACGCGCGGGCCGCGGGGCACGACGCGGAGCAGGTCGTGGACGCGCTGGTGGAGTACAGCAGGTACCCGGTACCGCACGCGCTGCTCGTGGACATCGCCGAGACGATGGACCGCTACGGCCGCCTCACCCTCTCCAAGCACCCCGCGCACGGACTGGTCCTGACGACCACCGACCGGCCGGTGCTGGAGGAGGTCCTGAAGTCCAAGCGGATCAGTCCGCTGGTCGGCGCGCGGATCGACCCCGACACCGTGGTGGTGCACCCCTCCGAGCGCGGGCAGATCAAGCAGACGCTGCTCAAGCTGGGCTGGCCGGCCGAGGACCTCGCGGGCTATGTGGACGGCGAGGCGCACCCCATCGACCTGCGCGAGGACGGCTGGACCCTGCGGCCGTACCAGAAGCAGGCCGTGGAGAACTTCTGGCACGGCGGCAGCGGTGTCGTGGTGCTGCCCTGCGGTGCGGGCAAGACGCTGGTGGGTGCCGCGTCCATGGCGGAGGCGAAGTCGACCACGCTGATCCTGGTGACCAACACCGTCTCCGCCCGGCAGTGGAAGCACGAGCTGGTGAAGCGGACCTCGCTGACCGAGGACGAGATCGGCGAGTACAGCGGGACCCGCAAGGAGATCCGCCCGGTCACCATCGCCACCTACCAGGTGCTGACGACCAAGCGGAAGGGCGTCTATCCGCACCTGGAGCTGTTCGACTCCCGGGACTGGGGGCTGATCGTCTACGACGAGGTGCATCTGCTGCCGGCTCCCGTCTTCAAGTTCACCGCCGATCTCCAGGCACGGCGGCGGCTGGGACTGACCGCCACGCTGGTGCGCGAGGACGGCCGTGAGTCGGATGTGTTCTCCCTGATCGGGCCCAAGCGGTTCGACGCGCCCTGGAAGGAGATCGAGGCGCAGGGCTATATCGCGCCCGCCGACTGCGTCGAGGTCCGGGTGAATCTGACGGAGTCCGAGCGGCTGGCGTACGCGACGGCCGAGACGGAGGAGAAGTACCGCTTCTGTGCCACCACGGACACCAAGCGGAAGGTCACGGAGGCGATCGTCCGCAGGTTCGCGGGCCAGCAGATCCTGGTGATCGGGCAGTACATCGACCAACTCGACGAGCTGGGCGAGCACTTGAACGCCCCGGTGATCAAGGGCGAGACCTCCAACGCCCAGCGCGAGAAGCTCTTCGACGCCTTCCGTGAGGGCGAGATCAATGTGCTGGTGGTGTCCAAGGTCGCGAACTTCTCCATCGACCTGCCCGAGGCCACCGTCGCCATCCAGGTGTCCGGCACCTTCGGCTCCCGCCAGGAGGAGGCCCAGCGGCTCGGCCGGGTGCTGCGGCCCAAGGCCGACGGCCACCAGGCCCACTTCTACTCGGTCGTGGCCCGCGACACCATCGACCAGGACTTCGCCGCCCACCGCCAGCGCTTCCTGGCCGAGCAGGGCTACGCCTACCGGATCATGGACGCGGACGAGATCCTCGCGGAGGCGGAGGGCCGGTCCGAGCCGGAGGGCTGACGGGGAGGGCCGGGGGTGGCGGGCGGTGCCGTCACACCCGGCGTATGCCCGCTTCCTCGCCGTACTCGCCGAGGATGACGACGCCGAACGCCGCCTCCGCGAACACCTTCAGCGCGCGCAGGGCGCTGCCCAGGAGGTGGCGCGGGGCGCCGTCCACGGCCGTGGCACCGGTCGGGGGGCGGGGAATGGAGGGGGAGACGGTTGCTGCGCTCATGACTCCATGGTGGAACTCCGAGGCCCTTCGCGGTATCGGTCCACGGGTCCATTTCCAGCGCCCCCCGTCTGCGCCCGAGGGTGGACCCGCCCCCGGCCCAACCCCTACACCCGGCCCACCCGCATCCCCTAGGGGCCGCGCGAAGCGGAGCGGCGGGAGCCACGCGGAGTCGAGGGCGCGGGACCCGCACGGAGTCGAGGGAGCGCCAGCCGTGCGTCGTACAGGCCCGGGGACCGCGCGGAGTACAGAGCCGGGGCCGCGCGGAGTACAGGCCCGGGGGCCGTGCGGAGTAGAGGGGGGCTCCGTTCGTATGACCTTGCCGCGGTGATTGCCGCCGCCATGTGTCATCGCCGCCGCTGACAGCCCGCCCCGGCGAACATGCCGGGCATGAGCATCCTCACCCAGCGTTTGCGGACGCTGTGTTCACGTGTGGGCGGCACCGGTGCCTCCTGGGCCGTCGTGGCGACGACCGTGCCCGCGCTCGCCCTCGGCCTCGGTGCCGTACCCGCCGCAGCGGCCACCCTGCCCGGCGGCCTCGGCCCCTGCGTCCCCGGCAGTTGCCCCGACCCGTTCCCCGGCATCAACAACGGCCCGATCGCCGGCCGGGACGCCGCGATCAACATCTTCGTCGGCCATGACTTCCTGGTGCGCGGCCGGGCCGCCGAGGCCGAGGGCCGGGTGGTCGTCCTGAACGACTTCGACCAGCAGAAGCAGGCAGGTGTCAGCGCCCAGTACAACCTCGGCATCGTCGGCGTCGGCTCGCGCGTGCCCCCGCCGAACGGCTCGGACTTCCTGACCACCGGCGGCGATGTGACCATCGCGAGCGGCCAGCGCCTGGACACCACCGGCGGGATCATCGGCGAGCAGGGCACCGTGCGCTACGCGGGCACCGAGAGCGGCCAGGTCACCGGGCGGCTGGTGCACGACCCGGCGGCGGCGCAGCCGTACACCGCCCTGCGCGGTGAGCTGACCGCGGCCAGCCGGTGCTACGCCCGTGTCGACGGGGCGCACCGGCGGCCCACCGGGACGGCGGTCAACCAGGGCTCGCAGACGGTGTTCACCGGCGACGGCACCTCCGCGCTCCAGGTCTTCGACGTGGACTTCGACCTGGCGGGCCCGAACGGCGCCCAGCAGGGCATCGTCTTCCGCGACGTCCCGGCCGGGGCCACCGTCCTGGTCAACGTCTACGGCGCGAACCGCACCATCAACACCTACAGCGGCGGCATCGACGACAGCACCGACCCGCTCAACGCCTACCGCGAGCGCCTGCTGTGGAACTTCCCCGACGCCACGACCGTCGATCTCGTCGGCACCGGGCAGATGCAGGGCAGCTTCCTGATCGGCGACCAGGCGTCCATGACCACGGTCACCCTGCCCGGCATCAACGGCCGCTTCTTCACGACCGGTTCGCTGACCCACACCAGTGCCGCGAGCGGGGGCGGCGGCCAGGAGTTCCACGCGTACCCGTTCAACGGCGATCTGCCCGACTGCGCGCCGACCCCGCCGGTGACCGGTGAGGTCCGGGTCAACAAGACCGACGAGGAGACGGGCGCGGCCCTGGCGGGCGCCGTGTTCCAGCTGTGGCGGGAGACCAATGGCGTCCCCGGGCTCCAGACCGGCGGCGCCGACCCGGACACGCAGGTCACGGACTGCACCACCGGCGCCGACGGCCGGTGCGGCGCCACCACGGAAGCCGGCACCTACTACTGGCGCGAGACCGGGGCGCCCGACGGTTACGAGCTGCCCGATCCGGACGTCTTCGGCCCGCTCACGCTGAACGCCGAGAACGCGTCGGCGGGCGTCGAGGCCACCGTCCGCGACACCCGTACGCCGGTGCCGCCGGTGACCGGAGCCATCGAGCTGACCAAGACGGACGCGGCGAACGGCGCCCCGCTGGCCGGGGCCGTCTTCGAGGCGTGGCGGGAGACCAACGGCGTCGACGGCCTCCAGACCACCGGCCCCGACCCGGACACCCGCACCGGCGCCCCCTGCACCACCGACTCCGCGGGCCACTGCGTCTTCGGCGATCTCCCCCTCGGCCTCTACTACCTGCGCGAGACGGCCGTGCCGAGCGGCTACGCCCTGCCCGCCAACCAGGTCTTCGGCCCCCTCACCGTGACCGAGGAGAGCGGCACCACCCCGGTGCCGATCACCGTCGCCAACACCCGCCGCGAAGAGGGCGGCGAGTACGGCTACGACTACGGCCCGCAGGACAAGAAGACCAAGCACTGACCCCATAAGAGCCACCGCCACCGGTCCGGCCGCCCAGCTGTGGGCGGCCGGGCCGCTGTGTGCCGCCCCCGTCGAATATCCCCCGTCGAATATCCATTGGCGTTCCCCCCACCCCCCTCACTAAAATCCTCTCTCTTGCCCGCCTCCCTCACGGAGAGCTGCCGCCCGGACGGAAACCGGGTGGCGCCGTCGTACCGCCCGCAGCAGGCCCACCGGAGGCACCCCCTTGTCCACGTCCGCGCAGGAACAGGCCATCGACCCCGTAGGGGACCCGCTCTCCCGGGAGCGTTCGCACCTCGCCGACTCGCGGGCCGCGCTGCGTGCCATGCGGGAGGACGTGGAGGCGCTGGACATCCGGGACGTCACCGCGAACTGGGTCAACGCGGCGGTGCTCAGCCGCCAGATCGACGACCGCGTCAAGGCGCTGGCCGACCTCAGCGACACCCCGCTGTTCTTCGGCCGGCTCGACTACCTGCACGCGCCCGGCGAGGACCGGGCCGAGGGCGCGTCGGGCGAGCAGTTCTACATCGGGCGCCGGCACGTGCACGACGCCGACGGCGACCCCATGGTCATCGACTGGCGCGCGCCGGTCTCCCAGCCGTTCTACCGGGCGTCCAAGAAGGACCCGATGGACATCGGGCTGCGCCGCCGCTTCGGCTACACCGGCGGGGACCTGACCGCGTACGAGGACGAGCGGCTGTCCGACCCGGCCGAGGAGGCCACCACCAGCAAGCTGCTCCAGCGGGAGATCGAGCGGCCGCGTGTCGGCCCGATGCGGGACATCGTCGCCACCATCCAGCCGGAGCAGGACGAGATCGTCCGCAGCGGGCTGGGCGGCACCGTCTGCGTCCAGGGCGGCCCCGGCACCGGGAAGACCGCCGTCGGCCTGCACCGGGTGGCGTATCTGCTGTACGCGCACCGCGAGCGGCTGGCCCGCACCGGCACCCTGGTCATCGGCCCGAACAAGTCCTTCCTGCACTACATCGAGCAGGTGCTGCCCGCGCTGGGCGAGCTGTCCGTGCAGCAGGCCACCGTGGACGACCTGGTGGCACAGGTCGAGGTGCGCGGCACGGACGAGGCGCCCGCCGCGGTGATCAAGGGCGACGCCCGGATGGCCGAGGTGCTGCGCCGGGCCCTGTACTCGTATGTGTCCCTGCCGACGGAACCGGTCGTGGTCGTGCGCGGCTCCCGGCGCTGGCGGGTACCCGCGTACGAACTGGAGGAGCTGGTACGGCAGTTGCTGGACCGGGAGATCCGGTACGGCGCCGCCCGCGAGGCCCTGCCGCAGCGGATCGCGCACGCGGTGCTGGTGCAGATGGAGCGGGCCGGGGAGGCGCCGGACGACCGGGTGCAGGACGCGGTCGCGCGCAACAGCGCGGTGAAGGCGGCCGTGAAGGCGATCTGGCCCGCCGTCGACCCGGCGAAGCTGGTGCTGCGGCTGCTCACCGAGCCGGAGTTCCTGGACCAGCACGCGGCCGGGATCCTCGACGAGGACGAGCGCAAGACGATCCTGTGGGCCAAGCCGGTCCGCAGCGTGAAATCGGCCAAGTGGTCCGCCGCGGACGCGGTGTTGATCGACGAGGCCGCCGATCTGATCCAGCGCACGCACTCGCTCGGCCATGTGGTCCTGGACGAGGCGCAGGACCTCTCCCCCATGCAGTACCGGGCGGTGGGCCGCCGCTGCACCACGGGCAGCGCGACCGTCCTCGGCGATCTGGCGCAGGGCACCACGCCCTGGGCGACGCGGAGTTGGGACGAAGCGCTGGGCCATCTGGGCAAACAGGATGGCGTGATCGAGGAGTTGACGGCCGGTTTCCGGGTGCCGACCGATGTCATCACGTACGCCTCCCGGCTGCTGCCGTACATCGCGCCGGGCCTGACCCCGGTGGCCTCCGTCCGGGAGAACCCCGGCTTCTTCGAGGTCCGTGCGATCGAGAGCGCGGGCCAAGTCGTCGCCGCGTGCGAGGAGTTGCTGGCCAACGAGGGCTCGACCGGTCTGATCGCAGCCGACGCCCGGATCCCCGCACTGGCCGAGGCGCTGACCGCGGCCGGGATCGGATACCTCGCGCCGGGCGAGGAGACGACCCGCGAGAGGCGGCTGACCCTGGTCCCGGCCTCGCTCGCCAAGGGTCTGGAGTACGACTACGTGGTGCTGGACGAGCCGGGGGCGGTGGTCGACGGCGAACCGGACGAGCGAACCGGCCTGCGGCGCCTGTACGTGGCCCTGACCCGTGCGGTCTCCGGCCTCGTGGTGACCCACACGGCGCCGCTGCCGGAGCAGCTGGCCGGGTCCGTGCACGTGCTGTGACCTCCTGCCCGTTGGTGCACGGGCCGCGGGGGTCTATCGTCGGAATCCTGAGGCCAGCGCGAGGAGGACGGCCGGTGATGACGCAGGACGAGGCCGTGATCGGCTGCACGGGGAAGGTGCTCATCGGAACACGTGGATCCGCGGGACCCGGCGAGGTACTGGTCCGGGTCCGTGGTGGCTCCGAGACGTTCCTCGCCTGGTCGGAGGATCCCCTGCCGCCGGGAGCGACGGTCCTCGTGATCGAATCACGGGGATGCCGCGAGGTCGGCGTCATCGAGTGGGCTGATCCATTGGACGCGCTCGGCGGCGACGCCGTCGACGCCTGCTGAGGAGTACAAGAAAATGTTCGGATACCGCGTACCCGCGCCGGACGAGGCGATGTTGATCTCGGGCGGACGACGGGGACTGGGGGGCGCGCCGTTCCGAGTGGTGACGGGCCACGGCAAGTTCGTGGTCCCGTTCTTCCGCAAGACCCGCTTCCTCTCGCTCGCGATGTGCGAGTCGGAGGTCACCGAGACCTGTGTGACCAAGCAGGGCATCGCCCTGCACGTGCGCGCCGTCATCGCCTTCAAGGTCGGCAATGACGCCGAGAGCATCATCAACGCCGGTCAGCGCTTCCTGTCCGACCAGGACCAGATGTCGGTGCTGACCGGCCGGATCTTCGCCGGTCATCTGCGTGCCATCATCGGCTCGATGACGGTCGAGGAGATCGTCACCGAGCGGCAGAAGCTGGCCGCCGAGGTGCTGGACACCTCCAAGATGGAGATGGCCAAGATCGGTCTGATCGTGGACTCGCTCCAGATCCAGTCGATCGACGACGGCGACACCGGTTACATCGAAGCGATGTCCGCCCCGCACAAGGCGGCCATTCGGCGCCAGGCGCAGATCGCCCAGGCACAGGCCACGCAGGCCGCGGTGGAGGCGGAGCAGGAGGCGGCCCGCCGGCAGGCGGAGTTCGCCCGGCAGACCGCCGTCGTCAAGGCCGAGTACTCGGCCGAGGTGGACCGGGCGGAGGCGCAGGCGGCGCAGGCCGGTCCGCTGGCGCAGGCGCACGCACAGCAGGAAGTGCTGGACGCGCAGACGAAGTTGGCCGAGCGTCAGGCCCTGCTGCGGCAGAAGCAGCTGGTGTCCGAGGTCGTCAAGCCCGCGGAGGCGGAGGCCGAGCGGGTCAGGATCCTCGCGGCGGCCGAGGCCCAGCGGATGAAGATCCAGGCGGAGGCGGCGGCGTCGTACGACCGGGTCGCGCTGGACCGGATGCTGATCGACCAGCTGCCGCAGATCGTGAAGGAGGCGGCCGGCGGTCTCGCGGGCGCCAACGTCAACGTCCTGAACGGCGCGGACGGCCTCGGCGAGATCGCGGCCGGCCTGGTCTCCCAGGGCCTGACCATCCTGGACTCGGTCCGCCAGAACCTCGGCGGCCAGGAGTCCGGGGGCCCCGGCTCCGAGCAGTCCCGCGACAACGGCCTGCTCCAGCTCAGCGCCCGCCGCGAGAAGAAGTCGGACGACGGCCCGGTGGACGTCGACTAGAGCCACCCGGCACCCGACCGCCCCCGCCCCGCCCCCGGACCGAGAAATCGGCCGGGGGCGGGGCGGTTCGCGTTGGCCCGCGCGCTACGGCGGCTCGGGCGGTCCGTGTCGTACGCCGGCTCAGCCGTCGCCCTCCAGGGCTCCGGTGTCATCCCCCGCCGCTCCGGCGCGCGCCCGGCGCTGGGCGAGGACGGCGAGGAGGTTGTCGACCAGGCGTTCCGCGTCGGCGTCGGTGCGCAGCGGGTTGGCCAGCAGGGCGTGGGTGTAGGCGGGGGCGAGGATCAGTTCCAGGACGTCCTGGACGTCCAGTTCGCCGGTGCCCGCGGCGGTGAGCATCGCCTCGATCTGGCGGGTGCGGGGTTCGACGAACTGGTTCAGCCCGTCGGCGTCGAGCGTCCCCGAGCGGGTCGCGGCGGCGAACGCCCTGGCCAGCGCCAGGTTCTTGTCCTCGCACAGGTCCGCGAGCAGCCGCTGGGTGTAGACCAGCGCGTCGGCCCGCAGGTCCCCGGTGACGGGCAGCGGCGAGCGCCGGCTCAGCTCCTCGAAGAGGGTGTCGAGGACAAGCCCCTCGGGGGTGCGCCAGCGCCGGTAGATGGTCGCGGGGTGCACCCCGGAGCGCTCGGCCACCTCCGCCACCGTGACCGTGCCGTCCGGCGAGGTGTCGAGCAGCGCCCGGACCGCCGCGTGCACCGCGTCCCGCGTCTTGGCGGATCTGCCTCCTGGACGGATCGTCCCTGCTGCTTGCGTCATACGTCCATGCTACCGCGACTCCCTCGCGTTAGTGGCCGGATATCCACCACTAACGCGATCGACTCGCATTAGCGGCCTCCCTTGCCGTACTCTCAAACGCAAGACATTCGCGTTAGGAAGGTGGGGGTCATGCCTCGGGTACTTGTGGTGGGTGCGGGCATCGCGGGCGACACCGTCGCGCTCATGCTGGGACGGGCCGGCTGGGAGGTCACCGTCGCGGAGATCGCCCCGGAGCTGCGCGGCGGCGGTCAGTCCGTCGATCTGCGCGGCGACTGCCGTGCGGTGCTCGACCGGCTCGGACTGCTCGACGAGGTTCTCGCCCGGCTGGTGGACCAGCGCGGCGCGGCCTGGGTGGACGGCGACGGACGGCGGCTCGCGGAGATGCCCGTGGAGGCGTTCGGCGGCAACGGCTATGTCTCCAAGGAGGAGCTGCTCCGCTCGGACCTCGCCCGCGTCCTGCACGACGCGGCCGGCGCGCAGGTCACGCATCTCTTCGGGGAGACCGTGGAGGCGCTGGAGGACGCCCCGAACGGGGTGTCGGTACGGTTCCGGCACGCGCCGCCCGCCGAGTTCGACCTGGTGATCGGCGCGGACGGGGCGCACTCGCGGGTGCGGCGGCTGCGCTTCGGACCCGAGGAGGTCTTCCGCCGCCAACTGGGCCTCGCGCACGCCTGGTTCACCATGGACGAGACCCCGGCGACACCCCCGGTCGACGGCTGGTTCATCACGCACAACGCGCCGGGCAGCCGCTCCGTCGAGGCACGTCCGGGGCATCCGGGCCAGCAGGAGATCGGGTTCACCTTCGCGGCGACGACACTGCCGCCGCGACGCGACCGGGAGGCCCAATTCGCTCTGCTCGACCAGGTGTTCGCGGATGTGGGCTGGCGCACCCGGGAGCTTCTCGCCGCCGCGCGGCAGGCGCCCGACTTCGCCCTCGACACCTTCGACCAGATCCAGGTGCCGAAGTGGTCCGACGGCCGGGTGGTGCTGCTCGGGGACAGCGCCTGGTGCGCGAGCCCGCTCAGCGGTCTCGGCACCGCCCTGGCGCTGCGCGGCGCGGCGGCGCTGGCCGACGCCGTCGGTGCGGCCGACGCCCTGCGGCTGCCGCACCGCCTCTCGGACGCGCTCACCGCGTACGAGACCGCGATGCGGCCGCGCGTACAAAACGCCCAGCGGCTGTTCCCGGGGCGGGTGCGGCAGGCGGCGCCCCGTACCGAACTCGGCATCCACACCGTCGCCTGGCTGATCCGCCAGATCCAGAAGCCCCCGCTGGCGAAGACCTTCACCCGCCTGGCGGCCGGGCACGGACAGGGGCAGCCGGCCTGAGGGACCAGCCCGCCCCTCAGGGAAAACCCAGGTCAGCCCCGGTCGGCCCCGGTCAGCTCTGGTCGACCGCGCCGTCCAGCACCCGCCGCCACTCCTTGACGGCACCTTCCGAGACCGGTCCGTGCCAGCCCTGCGGACGCGCCGCGCCGCCGATGTGGAAGGCGTCGAGGCCCGCGGCGAGCAGCGGCGGGACATGGTCGAGGCGGAGGCCGCCGCCGACCAGGACGGTCTGGCCGTAGCCCGGCTCGCCGCGGCGGCCGTACTCGGCCAGCAGGGTCGGCAGCCCCTCGTCGACGCCGGTGGCGGCGCCCGCGGTGAGATAGGTGTCGAGGCCGGGCAGGTCGGCGAGCTGCTTGCGCAGGGCGTCGCGGTCGGCGGCCCGGTCGATCGCGCGGTGGAAGGTCCACCGGCAGCCCTCCAGCGCACCGGCCACCCGCTCCACGGCGGCCAGGTCCACTCCCCCGTCCGCGTCGAGGAACCCCAGCACGAACTGGTCGGCGCCGGCCGCCCGCATCTCCTCCACCACCCGCAGCAGCCGGGCCATGTCACCGGCCGCGAACCCGTCCGCCAGGCGGAGCATCACGCGCAGGTCGATGTCGACGGCGGCACGGATGCCGGCGACGGTGGCGGCGGACGGGGTGAGCCCGTCGGCGGCCATCTCGGTGACCAGCTCCAGGCGATCCGCGCCTCCGGCCTGGGCGGCGACCGCGTCCTCGATGTCGAGGGCGATCACCTCCAGGACTGCACGCTTGCTCATGGCACCCCATTCGTCGCGACCAAAGATCCAGTAGAGGTCTAGTCCAATTTAAGAGTACGCGGCCGGGCGCGCCAGTACGCCACGGACGTAACGAGCTGTGCACAGTTCGCGCATACCGCAGTATGCTCGCACCATGGCGGATACAACACGGATCACGGTGACACTGCCGACCGAGCAGGTCGCCGAACTGAGGAAACTCACCGACAACGTCTCCGGCTATGTCGCCGAGGCCGTGGCACGGCAACTGCGGCATCGGCTGCTCGGCGCCGACCTACTGCGCCACCAGGAGGAGCACGGGTCCTTCACCGAGGAGGAACTGGCGGAGGCCCACTCCAGGATTTTCGGGGCGACAGGCGCCGAGGGCCCGGCGAACGCGGCGTGAACGAGCACGTCGAGACCGTCGTACTGGACTCCCAGGGGGTTTCCGCCTGGATCGCACAGGACCGCAAGATCCTTGCGATGTTCCAGGTGCTCCATGCCATGGGCGCGGATGTCGTCATCGGAGCCAACACCATCGTGGAAGTCAGCCACGCGCGAGCGAACATGCCCCGGCTGCGATGGGTCTTGTCCCGCGTCAAGGTCGAGCCGGTGACCGAGAGCGCGGCGAGGGCGTCCGCCGAACTCCTCAAGAACACGGGCCTGCACGGCCACAAGTACGCGATCGACGCGACCGTCGCCGAGATGGCCCTGCGCCAGCCGGGTCCGGTGGCCATACTGACGTCCGACGTCGACGACATGGCCCGCTTGTGCGGCGACCGCGTCCGGATCATCGGCATCTGAGCGTCCGGACCGCCGGCATCCAAGCGGACGCGTCGCCCGGCCGTAAGAGAATGACCCCATGGCCGACCTCGACGCCCTCCGTCTCCGTTTCGCCCGCGCCCTGGACGCCGCCCGCGGTGGCGAGGGCGGTCCGGATCCCGTGCCCTACGCGGACAATCTGCTCGCCCGCTGGCAGGAACCCCAGCGGCACTACCACACGCTGACCCACCTCACCGCGGTCCTGGACCATGTCGACGTGCTGGAGGCGCACGCGGCCGACCCCGATGTCGTACGCCTGGCCGCCTGGTTCCACGACGCCGTCTATCTGCCGGACCGTTCCGAGAACGAGGAGCGTTCGGCGCACCTGGCCGAGCGCGCGCTGCCGGAGGCCGGGGTGGAGCCGTCGAAGGTCGCGGAGGTGGCCCGGCTCGTCCGGCTGACCGTCACGCACGACCCGGCCGAGGACGACCGCGACGGCCAGGTGCTGTGCGACGCCGACCTGGCGATCCTGGCCGCGCCTCCGTCGGCGTACGCCGCCTACGCCGCCGAGGTCCGCGAGGAGTACCACTTCGTCCCCGACGACGCCTTCCGGCAGGGGCGTTCCGATGTGCTGCGCCAACTCCTCGCGCTGCCACGGCTGTTCCACACCCCCTACGGCCGGGAGCACTGGACGGCCACCGCCCGCTACAACCTAGCCGCCGAACTGGAAATGCTGTCGCCCTGACGCCGTCCCCTGCCTAGGGTGCGCCCATGCGAGCGATGAGCGGGGAACATGTGACCGAGGCCGTTGCCGGGTGTCTGGCCGTGCTGCGCGCGGCGGCCGACCGGGACTGGCGGAGCGTCCGCGCCGGGCGGGTGGAGTGGGACTGCCACACCACCGCCGTGCATGTCGCGGACGACCTCGTGGCGTACGCCGCCAATCTGGCCGGGCGCGCCCAGGGCGCCTACATACCCTTCGAGCTGAAGCTGGACGAGGGCACCGACAACGCGGGGCTGATCCAGGTCCTGGAGGCCACCGGCGCGCTGCTCGCCGCCGCCGTGGTCACCGCGCCGCCGGACGTCCGCGCCTTCCACCCCTACCCGTTCCGCGACGCCGACCGCTCGGGCTTCGCCGCGATGGGCGTCACCGAAGTCCTGCTGCACACCCATGACATGGCCGAGGGCCTCGGCCTCCCCTACGAGCCGTCCGCCGAGCTCGCCGAGTCCGTCCTCGCCACGATCTTCCCGCACATCCAGCCCGGCCCCAGCCCCTGGCCGACCCTGTTGTGGGCGACCGGCCGCGGCGAGCTGCCCGGCCGGGCCCCGGTCACCGAGTGGCGCTGGTACAACAACCTCGTCCTGAGCACCGAGCGCCTCACCCTCACCGGCGTCCGCCCGGCCGCCGCCCGCGATCTCGCCCTCGGCGGCGACGGCGGCTTCGACTGGATCGGCGACGGCCCCGAGGAGGGCACCCGGGACGCCGCCAGGATGCTCCTGAAGGCGTACGAAGCGGGCGTCCACCGGCCCGAGTTCACCTCCTTCACCCTCGTCCGCGCCGAGGACGGCCGCGCGGTCGGCGCCCTTGGCTTCCACGGCGCCCCGGACGAGGACGGCCGGGTGGAGATCGGCTACAACCTCGTCAAGGAGGTCCGCGGCCAGGGGTACGCCACGGAGGCGCTGCGCGCGCTGTCCCGCTGGGCGCTGGCCCGCGAGGACGTACGGACGCTGTACGCACGGGCGCAGAAGGCCAACACCGCCTCCCAGCGGGTCCTCACCCGCGCCGGTTTCGAACCGGCGGGCGCGATCGACGACCGGCTCCTGGCCTACGAGCTGCACGCGTGAACGCCACCCGGTGACCGCGCGGGGGCGGCTACGAAAGCCCCCGCCGCACCAGGCCCTTGGGCCGCCGCAGCCCCGACTCCCGCAGCAGCCGCACCAGTTCACGGCTGCCGACCTCCACCGCACCGGCCGCCACCGCGTCCGCGTACCGGTGCGCGGGAAGGTCGTAGTGATCGCGTTCGAAGGCCCGCCGGGGCACCCCCAACCCATCGGCGAACAGCTGGAGTTCGCGGTACGACACATCGCTGACCAGGTGCGACCACAGACGCCCGTGGCCCGGCCAGGTGGGCGGGTCGATGTACACCGTCACGGACGCCTCACGAGGACGGGGCCGGGCCGATGGCGGAGCCCAGCAGGCCGACGGCCGCGACCTTGACGCCCGCCTGATGGCACACCCAGTGCGGATCGGGGCCCAGTTCGGGCTCCACCTCCAGCGCGTGCGGGTCGCCCGAGCCGCAGACCGGGCACAGCGGCCAGCGGCCGTACCGCTCCAGCAGCGCGTCCTGCACGTCCTGGGCGACCAGACCGGCCACGAAGGGCACGCCGTCCGGCCACTGCTCGACCCACCAGCGCCGCTGTGTGACGGAGTCCTCGACCAGCGAGACCACGTCCGCCTCGGCGACCCGGCCGGCCACGAGATCGGCGAGGACCAGGGCGCGGGCGGCGTGCAAGGCCTGTTCAAGGGGACTGATGGGCTCCATACGACCCATTGTGCGCACTCTTGACCCGGACACCGAACCGAAAATATCTTTCAGAGGTGACCCAGGACGTGAAGGAAAGTTTCGGCAGTCCGGTGGGCTCGCTCGCCGCCAAGGTGCGCACCCTCGCGCCGTCGATGACCCGGTCCATGCAGCGCGTCGCCGAGGCCGTCGCGAGCGACCCGGCCGGCTGCGCCGCCCTCACGGTCACCGGCCTCGCCGAACTGACCGGCACCAGCGAGGCCACCGTCGTCCGCACCGCGCGGCTGCTCGGCTACCCCGGCTACCGGGATCTGCGGCTCGCCCTCGCGGGTCTGGCCGCCCAGCAGCAGTCCGGGCGGGCGCCCGCCATCACCACCGACATCGCCGTGGACGACCCGATCGCCGACGTCGTCACCAAACTGGCGTACGAGGAGCAGCAGACCCTCGCCGACACCGCCGCCGGACTCGACACCGGCCAGCTCGGCGCGGCCGTCACCGCGCTCGCCGCAGCCCGCCGCACCGATGTGTACGGCATAGGGGCGTCCGGACTCGTCGCCCAGGACCTCACCCAGAAGCTGCTGCGCATAGGGCTCATAGCGCATGCGCACAGCGATCCGCATCTCGCCGTGACCAACGCCGTCCAGCTCCGCTCGGGCGACGTGGCGATCGCGATCACCCACTCCGGCTCGACGGGGGACGTCATCGAGCCGCTGCGGGCCGCCTTCGAGCGCGGGGCGACCACCGTGGCCATCACCGGCCGCCCCGACTCACCGGTCACCCAGTACGCCGACCACGTACTGACCACGTCCACCTCACGGGAGACCGAGCTGCGCCCGGCCGCGATGTCCTCGCGGACGAGCCAACTGCTCGTGGTGGACTGCCTGTTCGTGGGAGTGGCCCAGCGCACGTACGAGACGGCGGCACCCTCGCTCGCCGCCTCGTACGAGGCGCTGGCGCACCGGCATCGCAGCAACTCCAGGTGAGCACCTGCGCCGACACCAGGTGAGCACCGGCACCGGGGGAACACCAACCGGCATTCGAGACCGAGAGAGCCGCTCCCATGACCGCCCATGACCTGCGCAGCCAGCTGGCCTCGCTGACCACCGAGGCCTTCCGACCCGAACTCGCCGACATCGACCGCCTGCCCACCCTCGACATCGCCCGCCTGATGAACGCGGAGGACGCGGGCGTGCCCGCCGCCGTCGCCCGCCAGCTCCCCCGTATCTCCGCCGCCATCGACGCGGTGGCCGCGCGGATGACCCGGGGCGGACGCCTGATCTACGCCGGCGCGGGGACCGCGGGGCGCCTCGGCGTCCTGGACGCCTCCGAGTGCCCGCCCACCTTCAACACCGATCCCGCCCAGGTCGTCGGCCTGATCGCGGGCGGCCCGGAGGCGATGGTCACCTCCGTGGAGGGCGCCGAGGACTCGGACGAGCTGGCCCGCGCCGACCTCGACGCGCTCAAGCTCACCGCCGAGGACAGCGTGGTCGGCGTCTCCGCCTCCGGCCGTACCCCGTACGCCGTCGGCGCGGTCGAGCACGCCCGCGCCCAGGGCGCCCTGACCATCGGACTGGCCTGCAACGAGCACAGCGCGCTGGCGGCCGCCGCCGAGCACGGCATCGAGATCGTCGTGGGACCCGAGCTGATCACCGGCTCCACCCGGCTCAAGGCGGGCACCGCGCAGAAACTCGTCCTCAACATGCTGTCGACCATCACGATGATCCGGCTCGGCAAGACGTACGGGAACCTGATGGTCGATGTGCGCGCCTCCAACGCCAAGCTGCGGGCGCGCTCACGGCGGATCGTCGCACTGGCCACGGGCGCGGGGGACCCGGAGATCGAGCGGGCGCTGACCGAGTCCGGCGGCGAGGTGAAGACCGCGATCCTCGTCCTGCTGGCCGATGTCGACGGCCCCGCGGCCGCCCGCCTTCTGGCGGACTCCGGGGGCCATCTGCGCGCCGCGCTGGCCCGCGCGGCCGGCTGACCGCACGCTCAAGGGGTGCACACGGACCCCGCCTCCACCGCGACCGCCGTCCTGACCCACCTCGGCGGCCCCGCCAACGTCACCTCCGTGACCCACTGCATGACCCGGCTGCGGCTCACCCTCGCGGACCCGGACGCGGCGGACGGCACCGGGCTGCGGGCGGTGCCGGGGGTGCTGGGGGTGGTGGCGGACGGGGCCGCGTGGCAGATCGTGCTGGGGCCGGGCGTGGTGGAGACGGTGACCGAGCAGGTGCGGGCGCGGGTGGAGGCAGGCATTCGGACAGGGCGGTCATCCGTCGGAGCGGAGCTGAAGGAGGATCTGCGCCGCCGTAACTCCACCCCCGTCAGGACCGCCCTGCGCCGCATCGCGAACGTCTTCGTGCCCCTCATCCCCGCCCTGATCGGCTGCGGCATCCTCGCGGGCCTGGGCGGCGTGCTCCAGAACACCGGTTGGCTGCCCGGCCTCACCCCCGCGCTCACCACGGTGGCCTCGGCCTTCATGGCGCTGCTCGCGGTCTTCGTCGGCTACAACACCGCCCAGGAGTTCGGCGGCACCCCCGTGCTGGGCGCGGCGGTGGCGGCGGTGGTCGTGTACCCGGGCGTGGCCAAGGTGACGGCGTTCGGGACACAGCTCACCCCCGGCCAGGGCGGGGTCCTCGGCGCGCTGGCGGCGGCCTTCCTCGCCACCCGGGTGGAACGCTTCTGCCGGGGCCGCGTCCCGGAGACCCTGGACGTCCTGCTCACCCCCACGGTGACCGTCCTCGTCCCCGGTCTGATCACCCTCTACGGTCTGATGTACGCGGCCGGTACGGTCGCCACCGCGATCGGCGCCGCCGCGAACTGGCTCCTGACCACCACGGGCGCGCTGGCCGGCCTGCTGCTGGGCGGCCTCTTCCTCCCCTTGGTGATGCTGGGCCTGCACCAGGCCCTGATCCCCATCCACGCCACCCTCATCCAGCAGCAGGGCTACACCGTCCTGCTCCCCCTGCTGTCCATGGCGGGCGCGGGCCAGGTGGGCGCGGCCCTCGCGGTGTACGTCCGGCTGCGCCACGACCGCTCACTGCGCACGACGATCCGCTCGGCCCTGCCCGCCGGACTGCTCGGCGTCGGGGAGCCGCTGATCTACGGCGTCTCCCTCCCTCTCGGCCGCCCCTTCCTGACCGCCTGCGCGGGCGGTGCGGCGGGCGGCGCGTTCATCGGTGCCTTCGCGATGCTCGGCACGAAGGTCGGCGCGACGGCGATCGGCCCCTCCGGCTGGGCCCTCTTCCCCCTGCTGTCCGGCAACCGGGGCCTCGCGGCCACCGCGGCGATCTACGCGGGCGGCCTCCTCACCGGCTACACGGTCGGCTTCCTGGCCACCTGGCTCGCCCTCCCGAGGAGCGCGCCACACCAGGGTGTACCGCCAGAAGAACCCCCGCCGCAGCCGGACCCCGGGCAGCAGCCGACGGGCCTGTCCGGCAATCTCTGAGAAGTCCATCTCCGGCCCCTTGACCGGCGCGGTCATGCCCACGGGCCGTTCCGTGGCCGCCCGCCCCCGGTTCTTCACCCAGCCGAACAGCGCGTTGAGCGGCACGGAGAGCATCCCGCGCACATCCTCGTCCCGGGCGCACCCCACCACGACCAGCGTCCCGCCGGGCGCCAGCTGGGCCCGGAAGCGGGTGAGGGTCTCGGCGAAGGGGAGGTGGTGCAGTACGGCGACACACGTGATGACGTCGTAGGGGCCGGGCGGCAGCCCCTCGGGGGCGGCGGCCAGGGTGTACCGGACGTTCGCGGCGGCCCCGGCGTGCTCCCGCGCCCGCGCCAGGATCTCCGGGTCGGAGTCGACCGCCTCCACCCGCTCCACCCGCCCGGCCAGCAGCCGCGCGAGCTCCCCGGCACCGCACCCCACGTCCAGCGCCCGGCCGGAGCGCCGGGGCAACTGCCGTAACAGCCACGGGTGATAGTGGGCGTTGTGATCCCAGGGGTGGGCGTCGTTGAACCGCCGCAGCCCCTCGATCAACCGCTCCGTCGAAGTCCCCATCGCCCCACCCCACCACACCCTCCCCTTGGGGAGCACCGGTGAAGCCGCACCGGTTGCCCGGCGGCATCCTGGACACTGGAGGCGGGGAACGCGCCAGAAATTCGCCTACCGACCGGAATCCACCACCATGAATCACGCCCAGCTGACCGCACTCGGCCGAGCGCTCCGGCTGCTCGGGGAGCACGGGGAGGCGTTGGCCGCCGACACTCCGGACGGGCGGCTCCAGGAGATCAGGACCGATCTGCGCAGGGCGCTTGACCTGCTGGAGGAGAGCGTCGGGACGAACGCGCCGGCCACCCGGTGCGCCGAGCATCCGCACGGGCCGGTGGACGAGAGCGCCCCCGACCTGTGTCTGCTGTGCGAGACCCGGCGCCGGGCAGCGCGCCGCTCGGAGTACGGGGGCCGGGCGAACCCGGCCGAGCCGGTGGCCGGCGCGCCCTCCCGGTACGGCGTCCGGGCCGACCGCCCGCAGCCCCAGCAGCGCTGGCTGCCGGAGCTGTGGAACGGCCAGGAGTGGCAGCTGTGCGGCACCCCCCGGCGGGACCGCCGGGAGGCCGAGGCGTACCTCGCCGCCCAGCGGCGCGGGGCGCGGCCCGCGATGGCGTACCGGCTGGTGCACGAGTTCACCGACTACGAGGTGCTCCGGGTGTGGGGCACTCCGGTACGCGTCGACATCGAGCCGCTGAACGGCAATATCGGCGGGATCTGAACCCCGGCCGGGCGTCCTCAGCTGAGCGTCTTGATCGACGCCGCGTCGTACGGCGCCAGCTCCGACGTCCGGCCCGCGAGCACCTTCGCGGCCCACTCGGGGTCCTGGAGCAGCGCGCGACCGACCGCGATCATGTCGAACTCGTCGGCCTCCAGGCGGTCGAGCAGATTGTCGATGGCCTGCACCGGGGAGCCCTCGCCGGCGAACGCGCCGGTGAAGTCGCCGTCCAGGCCGACCGAGCCGACGGTGATGGTCTGCTTGCCGGTGAGCTTCTTCGTCCAGCCCGCGAGGTTGAGGTCGGAGCCGTCGAACTCGGGCTGCCAGTAGCGGCGGGTGGAGGCGTGGAAGACATCGACGCCGGCCGCGGCGAGCGGGGCCAGGATCGCCTCCAGCTCCTGCGGGGTCTCGGCGAGCCGGGCGGTGTAGTCCTGCTGCTTCCACTGCGAGTAGCGGAAGATGACGGGGAAGGTGGCCGAGACGCGCTCGCGGACCGCGGCGACGATCTCCGCGGCGAACCGGGTGCGGGCCACCGGGTCGCCGCCGTAGGCGTCGGTACGGCGGTTGGTGCCCTCCCACAGGAACTGGTCGACCAGGTAGCCGTGGGCGCCGTGGATCTCCACGCCGTCGAAGCCGATGCGCTCGGCGTCCGCGGCCGCCTGGGCGAACGCGGCGATGACATCGTCCAGGTCCTGCTGGGTCATGGCCTTGCCGGTGGGCTCGGCGCCCGCGGTGACCAGGCCGGAGGGGCCCATCGCGGGGGCGGCCGGGAAGGGGGCCTCGCCGTCCTTGCGGACCATGCCGATGTGCCACAGCTGCGGGACGATGGTGCCGCCCGCCGCGTGCACGTCCTCGGCGACCTTCGCCCAGCCCGCCAGCTGCTCCTCGCCGTGGAACCGCGGCACCCGGTCGCTCTGGCCGGCCGAGTCATGGCCGACGTAGGTGCCCTCGGTGACGATCAGGCCGACGCCCGCGGCGGCGCGGCGGGAGTAGTACGAGCGCACGTCCTCGCCGGGGATGCCGCCCGGGGAGAACATCCGGGTCATCGGCGCCATCGCGATCCGGTTGGGGACGGTGAGGCCGTTGAGCGTGATGGGGCGGGAGAGTACCTGGGCCGCGCGGGAGGCGGGCGTCGTGTCGACGGTCACGTGGGGGCTCCTCAGAAGGCTGCTAACCGAGCGGTATGTGAATGCGCATTGTTGTAGCTACTTAAGTAAGCCGTTGTACAGAGGCCAGCATTCCCGGACCCGGAAGCGGTCGTCTGTGACGCCGGACACGCCGGGCGAGAACGGACCCCCGGGAAAAGCCCGAGGGCGGCACTTCCTGTCCCTGACAGGAAGTGCCGCCCTCGGTAAGGACGTTGATCAACCGGAGGTCGATCAGAAGTCCATGTCACCGCCCGGCATGCCGCCCGGAGCGGCCGCGGCGGCCTTCTCCGGCTTGTCGGCGATGACGGCCTCGGTGGTGAGGAACAGCGCGGCGATGGAGGCGGCGTTCTGGAGCGCGGAACGGGTCACCTTCGCCGGGTCGATGATGCCCTCGGCGACCAGGTCGACGTACTCACCGGTCGCGGCGTTCAGGCCGTGGCCCGGGGTCAGGTTGCGCACCTTCTCCACCACGACACCGCCCTCGAGGCCGGCGTTGACGGCGATCTGCTTCAGCGGGGCCTCCAGGGCGATGCGCACGGCGTTGGCGCCGGTCGCCTCGTCACCCTCGAGCTCCAGCTTCTCGAAGACCTGGGAGGCCTGGAGCAGGGCCACGCCACCACCGGCGACGATGCCCTCCTCGACGGCCGCCTTGGCGTTGCGCACGGCGTCCTCGATGCGGTGCTTGCGCTCCTTGAGCTCCACCTCGGTGGCGGCACCGGCCTTGATGACCGCGACGCCGCCCGCGAGCTTGGCCAGGCGCTCCTGGAGCTTCTCGCGGTCGTAGTCCGAGTCGCTGTTCTCGATCTCGGCGCGGATCTGGTTCACCCGGCCGTTGACCTGCTCCGAGGAGCCGGCACCGTCGACGATGGTGGTCTCGTCCTTGGTGATGACGACCTTGCGGGCGCGGCCCAGGAGGTCCAGGGTCGCGTTCTCCAGCTTGAGGCCGACCTCCTCGGAGATGACCTCGCCGCCCGTGAGGATGGCGATGTCGCCGAGCATGGCCTTGCGGCGGTCGCCGAAGCCCGGGGCCTTGACGGCGACGGACTTGAAGGTGCCGCGGATCTTGTTGACGACCAGGGTCGACAGGGCCTCGCCCTCGACGTCCTCGGCGATGATCAGCAGCGGCTTGCCCGACTGCATGACCTTCTCCAGGAGCGGGAGCAGGTCCTTGACGGAGCCGATCTTGGAGTTCGCGATGAGGATGTACGGGTCCTCCAGCGACGCCTCCATGCGCTCCATGTCGGTGGCGAAGTAGGCGGAGATGTAGCCCTTGTCGAAGCGCATGCCCTCGGTGAGCTCAAGCTCCAGACCGAAGGTGTTGCTCTCCTCGACGGTGATGACGCCTTCCTTGCCGACCTTGTCCATCGCCTCGGCGATCAGCTCGCCGATCTGGGTGTCGGCGGCGGAGATGGACGCGGTGGAGGCGATCTGCTCCTTGGTCTCGACGTCCTTCGCCTGCTCCAGCAGGGCGGCGGAGACGGCCTCGACGGCCTTCTCGATACCGCGCTTCAGGGCCATCGGGTTGGCACCGGCGGCGACGTTGCGCAGGCCTTCCTTGACCAGGGCCTGGGCGAGGACGGTCGCGGTGGTCGTACCGTCACCGGCGACGTCGTCCGTCTTCTTGGCGACTTCCTTGACCAGCTCGGCGCCGATCTTCTCGTACGGGTCCTCGAGCTCGATCTCCTTGGCGATGGAGACACCATCGTTGGTGATCGTGGGGGCGCCCCACTTCTTCTCGAGGACGACGTTGCGACCCTTGGGGCCGAGCGTCACCTTGACGGCGTCCGCGAGCTGGTTCATGCCGCGCTCGAGGCCGCGCCGCGCCTCCTCGTCGAACGCGATGATCTTGGCCATGTGAAGTGGTCCCTCCAGGACTGGGGGTGATTCCTTCGGACCGCGCCCGCGCCCGCGACGGACGGTTCGCCGGCCTGTGGTTCCTTGCCCCACACGGCCTGCGGACCTCACCGACCCGGTCCTTCTTTGTCACTCTCACCTTCAGAGTGCTAACGCCAATGATTAGCACTCGGCATGCCCGAGTGCAAGCGCCTCGGCCCTCCTCGGACCCACCTCGGCGGCCGGGTCGGCCGGGGGCGAACACGCGCGGGCACCCGGCCCCGGGCACGCCGAAGGGCCCGCACCCTGTGCGAGGTGCGGGCCCTTCGGTGGAGAAACGTTCAGACGGCGACGCGAACCATGTCGGCCTGCGGACCCTTCTGGCCCTGCGAGATCTCGAACTCGACTCGCTGGCCCTCCTCCAGGGTGCGGTAGCCGTCCATCTGAATGGCGCTGTAATGGACGAAGACGTCCGCACCACCGTCGACCGCGATGAAGCCGTACCCCTTCTCCGCGTTGAACCACTTGACGGTGCCCTGAGCCATGCCTAACTCCCCTATTACTGGCCCTTGCACAGATCCACACTTCGCGGACCCGGGTCAGACCTCGCCCCCATTGCATCGGGGGCGTGCGCCGGAACGCGTCGACCGCGGCTGAATGTATCTGTCCAACTGCCGTCTGCAACAGGTCAATTGGACGAGAATTCTGGACGCGAACGATCCGGAATGTGGGGAGAATTCACCCGAATTCAGGGCAAGTCGGGCCCCGTAAAAGACGCAAAAGCCGCGGAAAGGCCGTGTATTTTGGCTACTTCTTATCGGGCTCGCGGAAGGGAATCGAGGGCTTACCCTCGATCATCGGAGGGCGCGTTCCCCAACTGTACCGCGCTCAATCACACAGAATTGCCCCCTCCGCTTCTCTCACGGAGAGGGCAATCCGATGTACTTTCGGTGACCGTCATTACCTAAGGTAATGATCGATCATTCGGTCAGCAGCCGCCGGCCACCGCCGGGATGATGGAGACCCCCGCGCCGTCCGGGGTGGAGGTCTGAAGGCCCTGCTCGAAACGGACGTCGTCGTCGTTGACGTAGACGTTCACGAACCGGCGCAGCTTGCCCTGGTCGTCCAGGACGCGGGCGGCGATGCCGGTGTGGTTCTTCTCCAGGTCCTCGATGACCTCGCCGAGGGTGGTGCCCTCGGCGGCGACCTCGGCCTGTCCACCGGTGTAGGTGCGCAGGATGGTGGGGATGCGAACGGTCACGCTCATGCGAGGCCAGCCTCTCGGAAGGAGTCCAGGTTCGGGCGGATGGTGGCGGTCAGGCCGGTGCCGGCCACCGCGTCGAGGGTCTTGAGACCGTCGCCGGTGTTGAGGACGACGGTGGTCTTCGCCGGGTCGAGCGCCCCGCTCTCGATCAGCTTCCGCGTGACGCCGACGGTCACGCCGCCGGCCGTCTCGGCGAAGATGCCCTCGGTGCGCGCCAGCAGCTTGATCGCGGCCACCACCTGCTCGTCCGTCACGTCCTCCACCGCGCCGCCGGTGCGCCGGGCGATGTCCAGGACATAGGGACCGTCGGCCGGGTTGCCGATGGCGAGGGACTTGGCGATGGTGTTCGGCTTCTGGGGCCGTACCACGTCGTGGCCCGCCTTGTAGGCCGTCGACACCGGCGAGCAGCCCTCGGCCTGGGCACCGAAGATCTTGTACGGCCGGTCCTCGACCAGACCGAGCTCGATCAGCTCCCGGAGGCCCTTGTCGATCTTGGTGAGCTGGGAGCCGGAGGCGATCGGGACCACGATCTGGTCCGGCAGCCGCCAGCCGAGCTGCTCGCAGATCTCGTACGCCAGGGTCTTGGAGCCCTCGGCGTAGTACGGCCGCAGATTCACGTTGACGAAGCCCCAGCCCTCGCCGGCCGGGTCGCCGATCAGCTCGGAGCAGAAGCGGTTCACATCGTCGTAGTTGCCCTCGATGCCGACCAGCTCGCCGCCGTAGACCGCGGCCATGACGACCTTGCCCTGCTCCAGGTCGTGCGGGATGAACACGCAGGAGCGCAGCCCGGCGCGGGCGGCGGCGGCGCCGACGGCGCCGGCCAGGTTGCCGGTGGAGGAGCAGGACAGGGTGGTGAAGCCGAAGGCGCGGGCCGCCTCCAGGGCCTGGGCGACGACCCGGTCCTTGAAGGAGTGGGTCGGGTTGCCGGAGTCGTCCTTGACGTACAGACCGCCGGTGACGCCGAGCTCGCGGGCCAGGTTGTCGGCCTTGACCAGCTTGGTCCAGCCGGGGTTGATGTTCGGCTTGTCCGCGACATCGGCCGGGACCGGCAGCAGCGGGGCGTAGCGCCAGATGTTGGCGGGGCCGTCCTCGATCCGCTTGCGCAGCTCTTCGGTGTCGTAGGCGGAGAAGTCGTAGGCGATCTCCAGCGGGCCGAAGCATTCCTCGCAGGCGAAGACCGGACCGAGCGGGACGCGGTGGCCGCATTCGCGACAGCTGAGGGCGGCGGCGGGGCCGAGATCGACGGTGGAGGTACCGGAGGTGGCAACTGTCTGCACAGCCATGGGAGGCGAGGCCCTTTCTCCTCATCTTCCTCACGACGCACTTCGCCGTGAGACGGATTTGGCACCTTCCCTAGCCGGGAGCCTCGCTGTGATGAGAACGAGAACCGACTGGAGGGTTGCCGGGGCTTCATCGGGCCGTGTCCCTCTGCCCCTCTGGATGAGCGGTATTCGATTGTGTCCGCAGTACTGCGGTGTGTCCGCGCGCGACCCCCGACATGCGATGGTCATCGGCGTTGCTCAAGACTGTAACCGAAGGCCTGGAGAGTTGAGATAGTCGTCCGTACCGCGAGACGAGCCGCGAGACGAGCGTGAGGAGCCGGGGACCGTGCTGGAAGAAGTCGAGCGCTGGATGGGCAACCGCTCCTGGTCCGTGCGCGATCGGCCGGCGCACCAGGTCCTGGCGGCGAAGGGGCGCACCGGCCAGACCATCAGCGTGGTGCTGCCCGCGCTCGACGAGGAGGAGACCGTCGGCGAGATCGTCGCGGTGATCCGGCGGGATCTGATGGAGCGGGTGCCGCTCGTCGACGAGGTCCTGGTGATCGACTCCGGCTCCACCGACCGCACCTCCGAGGTCGCCGCCGCGGCGGGCGCGCGGGTGGTGCACCGGGACGCGATCCTGCCCCGGATACCCGCGGTGCGGGGCAAGGGCGAGGTGCTGTGGCGCTCGCTGCTCGTGGCCACCGGGGACATCATCTGCTTCATCGACGCGGACCTGCGGGAGTTCTCCTCCGACTTCGTCCTCGGCATCGTCGGCCCGCTGCTCACCGAGCCGGACGTCCAGCTGGTCAAGGCGATGTACGACCGTCCGCTCGCCGGTACGGCGGGGCAGGGCGGCCGGGTCACCGAGCTGATGGCGCGCCCGCTGCTGAACATGCACTGGCCGCAGCTGGCGGGCTTCGTGCAGCCGCTGGGCGGGGAGTACGCGGCCCGGCGCTCGCTGCTCGAACAGCTGCCGTTCCCGGTCGGGTACGGGGTCGAGCTGGGCATGCTGGTGGACGCGCTGCATCTGGTGGGCCTGGACGCGCTGGCCCAGGTGGACGTCGGGGTGCGCAAGCACCGGCACCAGGACGGGCAGGCGCTCGGCCGGATGGCGGCGGCCATCTACCGCACGGCCCAGCTGCGGCTGGCCCGCGGCCATCTGGTGCGCCCCGCGCTCACCCAGTTCGAGCGGGGGGTCTCCGGCTTCGAGCCGCGTACCTACGCGGTGGACACCGAGGAGCGGCCGCCGATGACCGAGATCGCGGAGTACGCCCGGCGCCGGGTGGCGTGAAAGCGCAGGTACGGCCCGCTGCGACGGTGTTCCGGAGCGATCCGTGGGTTTGAGGGTTTCCGGGCCGGGCTAGGTTCTGGACCATGTCTTCCACGCACGGTGCTGAGGTGCTGGTCGCGTCCAATCGCGGCCCGGTTTCGTACGAGACGGGCGAGGACGGTTCGCTGCGCGCCAAGCGGGGCGGCGGCGGGCTGGTCTCGGGTCTGTCGGCGATCGGCCCGGAGACGAACGCGGTCTGGGTGTGCGCCGCGCTCGGCGACGGCGACCGGGCGGCCGTGCGCCGCGCCGAGGGCGGACTGCTGCCGGAGGCGGACACCGGCGGGCAGCGGGTGCGGATGCTGGACATCGACCCGGAGGTCTTCGCCGCCGCGTACAACGGGATCGCCAACTCGGTGCTCTGGTTCGTGCACCACATGCTCTACCAGACCCCGCTGGAGCCCGTCTTCGACGCGGAGTTCCGGCGGCAGTGGGCCGCGTACGAGGCGTACAACCGGGCGTTCGCGAAGGCGCTGGCCGAGGAGGCGGGCGAGGGCGCGGCGGTGCTGATCCAGGACTACCACCTGGCGCTCGCCCCGCGGATGCTCCGCAGGCTGCGGCCCGATCTGCGCATCGGCCACTTCTCGCACACGCCGTGGGCGCCGGCCGAGTACTTCCGGCTGCTGCCGGACGACATCGCGGCGGAGCTGCTGACCGGGATCCTCGGCGCGGACCGGGCCGCGTTCCTGACCCGGCGCTGGGCGGACGCGTTCACCGAGTGCTGCCACGCGGTGCTGGGGCCCGGGATCCCCGCCGGTACCCGGATCGGGGTGCACGGCCTGGGCGCGGACGCCGACTTCCTGCGCGAGCGGTCCCACCGGCCGGACGTGGCCGAGCGGATGGCGGCGCTGCGGGCGGAGATCGGCGAGGGCCGCCGGACCATCGTCCGGGTCGACCGCACCGAGCTGTCCAAGAACATCGTGCGCGGGCTGCTGGCGTACCGGCAGCTGCTGGACGAGCACCCCGAGTGGCGGGAGAAGGTCGTACACGTCGCGTTCGCGTACCCCTCCCGGCAGGACCTCGCCGTGTACCGGGAGTACACGGCGGAGGTGCAGCGGGTCGCCGAGGAGATCAACTCGGCCTATGGGACGCCGGGTTGGATCCCGGTGGTGCTGCATGTGAAGGACGACTTCGCCCGTTCCCTGGCCGCGTACCGGCTGGCCGACGTGGCGCTGGTCAACCCGATCCGGGACGGCATGAACCTGGTCGCCAAGGAGGTGCCGGTCGTCTCCGACGAGGGCTGTGCGCTGGTGCTCTCCCGGGAGGCGGGGGCGCACGAGGAGATGGGCGAGGACGCGCTCACGGTCAATCCGTACGACATCACGGGCACGGCCGAGACCCTGCACACGGCGCTGACCATGCCGGCCGAGGAGCGGGCCGAGCGCTCGAAGCGGCTGGCCGCGGCGGGCACGGCGCTGCCGCCGGCCCGGTGGTTCCTGGACCAGCTGCACGCCCTGGACGATCAGTCCAGCTGAGCCGCCAGCGCGGTGAGGAGTCCGACGACGCCCTCGGGGCCGTCGACCACCAGGTCCGCCCGCTCGGCCAGTTCGGAGACCTCCGTGCTGCCGCTGCACACGAGGAGCCCCGGGGTGCCCTCGGAGCGGAGCTTGTCGACGGCGGCGTAGGCGGGGAGGTCGCCGAGGTCGTCGCCGGCGTAGAGGACGGACCCGGCGCCGGTCTCGCGGAGGTACTCGCCGAGGGCGACGCCCTTGTCCATGCCGGGCGGGCGCAGTTCGAGGACCATCCGGCCGGGTTCGACGATCAGCCCGTGGCGGGCGGCGAGTTCGGCGAGGGGGGCGCGCAGGGCCTCGTACGCGGCCTGCGGGTCCTGCGCGCGGCGCGTGTGTACGGCGACGGCGCGCCCCTTCTCCTCGATCCAGGTGCCCTGCCAGGCGCCGACCCGGTCCAGCAGGCCCGGCAGCTCGGCGCGGACGGCGGCGACGCCGGGGTGCGGGGCGGGAGCGGTGACGGTGCCGGTGGTGGCGTCCCAGCGTTCGGCGCCGTAGTGGCCGAGGACGGTGAGGTGGTCGAGGCCGGGGACACCGGCGAAGCCGCCGTAGCGGACCGCGACACCGGCGGGCCGGCCGGTGATCACGGCGACATGGGCGACCTTGGGGGCGAGGGCGGTGAGCGCGGCGACGGCGGCGGGGTGGGCACGGGCCTGCTCGGGGTCGTCGACGATGGGGGCGAGGGTGCCGTCGAAGTCCAGGCCGATCACCGCGGCGGTGGGGTTGGCGAGCAGCGCGGCGAGTCCGTCCCGGCCGGCCTGGGTGGCGGGGCTCGGCAGAGGATCCATGTACCGACACTATCCAGCGAGGGCGGTTGTCACGCCTGGGACTCCTCCTCAGCGCTCCGCGCGTCTCGTCTCCCTGATCCTGCGCAGGCGGTTCACCGTGACCGGGTCGTGGGAGAGGGCGCGCTCGTCGTCGAGGAGGGCGTTGAGGAGCTGGTAGTAGCGGACCGGGGAGAGATGGAGGTCCTCGCGGATGGCCCGTTCCTTCGCGCCGGGCCCGGCGAAGGACCGGCCTTCCATTGCGAGGATCTCCTTCTCGCGCTCACCCAGTTCCATGGGGAAACCGTAGCGCTCAGCCGGTGCCGGCGGCCGCGCTGTCCGCCGCCGTGGCCGTGGCCTGGAGCCGGGTGAGGACGCCCGCGGGGCTGCCGCCGGGCGCGACGGCCTGGCCGATGTTCTGCTTCACGGCCGCGCTGACCTGCGCCCAGGAGGTCTTGCCCACCGGATACATCTCGCTCGTGGCCAGCTGGTCCAGGAAGGGGTGCAGGGCCTTGTCGGGCGCCGCGTCCGACGCGCTCATGGCGTTGGACGCGGAGGTGGTGACCGGGAGGAGCCCGTAGGTGCGGGAGAAGTCGAGGACGTTCTTCTCGCTGTACACGTAGTTCAGGAAGTCGCCGACCTGGTCGGCGTGGCCGTTCTGCTTGAACGCCATCATCCAGTCGGACACCCCCATCGAGGCCCGGGCCCGCCCGGTCCGGCTCGGCGTCGGCACCATGCCGAAGCGCACGCCCTTCGCCTCGGCCTGCTGGATCAGCGTGGGATGCCCGTCGACCATGGCGGCCTGCCCGTCGGCGAACGCCGCGAACGCCTGCGCCCGGTTCAGCTTGCCCGGCGCCACCGGACCGGTCAGCCCCTTGCCGACCAGGTCGTCCTTGAGCCAGGAGAAGGTCCGCACGTTCTGCTCGGAGTCGATGGTGTAGGTGCCGATGTCATCGGTGTAGCCCGTGCCGCCGGTACCGCCGTCGCCGCCGCTGAGCAGCCACTGCATCGTCTCGGCCTGCGCCTCCTCGGGCCCCAGCGGCAGCGCGAAGGGGAACTTCACGCCCTTCGCCTTGAGCGCCTTGGCGTCCGCGGCCAGCTCGTCCCAGCTGGTGGGCGGGGTGGTGATCCCGGCGCTCGCGAAGAGCGTCTTGTTGTAGAAGAGCACCCGGGTGGAGGCGGCGAAGGGGATGCCGTACTGCGTATGGCTCCACTGGCCGGCGTCGGACAGCTGGGAGAGGAAGTCCGCCTGGGTGCGGATGGAGAGCAGGTCGGAGGCCGCGTAGAGCTTCCCGGCCGCCGCGTAGTCGGCGTACGCGCCGATCTGCGCCAGGTCCGGCGCGTGCCCGGCGTCGACCATGTCCTTGACCTTGCGGTCGACGTCGTTCCAGGAGTACACGCTGACCTGGATCTTCACGCCCGGGTGTGTCTTCTCGTACTCCTTGACCAGCGAGTCCCAGTACTTCTGCGAGCTGTTCCCCGCCGAGTCGCCGTAGTCCGCGGCCACGAGTCTGAGGGTCACATCGGAGGAGCCCGTGCTCCCGCAGCCGCCGAGGAACGCGGTCATGCCCATGGCGGACACCGTCGCGATCATTCCTGCTGTACGCCGACGCACCGTCAAAACCCCAACCCCGCTGTCCGAACAAATAAGTCAGATGAACGCCTAAGGTCTACACCACGCGAGTGGACTAGACCTCTCGTGGGTCAGCGGGCCACACTGTCCCCGTGAGACATGTCATCGCCCTGGACGTGGGCGGTACCGGGATGAAGGCCGCCCTCGTCGGGGACGACGGCGCCCTGCTGCACCGCGCCCGCCGCGCCACCGGCCGTGAACGCGGCCCCGACGCGGTGGTCGCGGGCATCCTCGACTTCGCCGCCGAGCTGTACGCGTACGGCACCGAGCATTACGGCCCGCCGGCCGCCGCCGGCATAGCGGTGCCCGGCATCGTCGACGAGGAGCACGGCACCGCCGTCTACGCCGCCAACCTCGGCTGGAAGGACGTACCGCTGCGCGATCTGCTCGCCGAGCGGCTCGGGGTGCCCGTCGCGCTCGGCCACGACGTGCGCACCGGCGGGCTCGCCGAGGGCCGGATCGGCGCGGGCCGGGGCGCCGACCGCTTTCTGTTCGTACCGCTCGGCACCGGCATCGCGGGCGCGATCGGGATCGACGGCCGGGTGGAGTCCGGGGCGCACGGCTTCGCGGGCGAGATCGGCCATGTCGTCGTACGGCCCGGGGGCACGCTCTGCCCCTGCGGGCAGCGCGGCTGTCTGGAGCGGTACGCCTCCGCGGCCGCCGTCAGCGAGGCCTGGGCGGCGGCCGGCGGGAACCCGGACGCGGACGCGGCCGACTGCGCGCGGGCCGTCGCGGCGGGCGACCCCGGTGCCCGGCGGGTCTGGCAGGAGGCGGTGGACGCGCTCGCCGACGGTCTGGTCACCGCGCTCACCCTGCTGGACCCGCGCACGCTGATCATCGGTGGCGGTCTCGCCGAGGCGGGGGAAGTGTTGTTCCAGCCCCTGCGGGACGCCGTCCGGCGCCGGGTCACCTTCCAGAAACTGCCGTCCATCGTCCCCGCCGCCCTCGGCGACACCGCCGGCTGCCTCGGCGCGGGCCTGCTCGCGCGGGATCTGCTGACGACCACTTCTACTCCGGAGGTAGACACCTGATGGCCAGTCCAAGAGGAGCCGCGACGGATCCGCGGGTGCTCACCGGCGCGAACGTGGTGCTTCCCACCGGCACGGTGAAGAACGGCACCGTGGCCATCGACGGCACGCGCATCGCCGGCGCTCCCCCGGCCGACGCCGCCGTGCTCGACGTGTCCGGCCACTGGCTGGTCCCTGGCTTCGTCGACCTCCACAACCACGGCGGCGGCGGCGCCTCCTTCTCCGGCACCGCCGAGCAGATCCTCACCGCGATCCGCACCCATCGCGCGCACGGCACCACCACCCTCGTCGCCTCCACCGTCACCGACGAGATGGACCTGCTGGTCCGCCAGGCCGGGCTGCTCAGCGAGCTGGCCGAGCAGGGCGACATCGCGGGCATCCACTTCGAGGGGCCGTTCATCTCGCCGTGCCGCAAGGGCGCCCACTCCGAGGCGCTGCTGCGCCACCCGGAGCCGGCCGAGGTGCGCAAGCTGATCGACGCGGCGCGCGGGCAGGCCCGGATGCTCACCCTCGCCGCCGAACTGCCGGGCGGCATCGACTCGGTACGGCTGCTCACCGAGCACGGGGTGATCGCGGCGATCGGGCACACCGACGCGACGTACGAGCAGACGGTGGACGCCATCGAGGCGGGTGCCACGGTCGCCACGCACCTCTTCAACGCGATGCCCGCCCTCGGCCACCGCACCCCGGGTCCGGTCGCGGCCCTGCTGGAGGACGAGCGGGTGACGGTCGAGCTGATCAACGACGGCACGCATCTGCACCCGGCCGCCCTGGAGCTGGCGTTCCATCACGCGGGCGCGGACCGGGTGGCGTTCATCACCGACGCGATGGACGCGGCCGGGATCGGCGACGGCCGCTACATGCTGGGCCCGCTGGAGGTGGAGGTCAGCGAGGGCGTGGCCCGGCTGGTGGAGGGCGGTTCGATCGCCGGCTCCACGCTGACGCTGGACCGGGCGTTCAAACGCGCGGTGACCGTGGACCGGCTGCCGGTCGAGCACGCGGTGAAGGCCCTGTCCGCCAACCCGGCCCGGCTGCTGGGCCTTTCGGACCGGGTCGGTTCCCTGGAGCCCGGCAAGGACGCGGACCTGGTGCTGCTGGACGCGGACTTCGACGTACGGGGCGTGATGCGGCACGGCGAGTGGGTGGTCGCTCCCCAACTGGGCTGATACGCCCGGCTTTTCCCTGCGATCGGGCCGACCCGCATCTGGGTCGGCCGCCGTCTCTTTGGCATGATCAGGGCCCCGGAACGACGGCTTCGAGGGAGGCAGCCCGGGTGATCCTCACGGTCACGCTGAACACCGCTCTCGACATCACCTATCGGGTGCGGTCACTGCGTCCGCATGCCTCGCACCGGGTCTCGGAGGTCATCGAACGCCCGGGCGGCAAAGGGGTGAACGTGGGCCGGGTGCTCGCGGCGCTCGGACACGAGGTGACGGTCACCGGGTTCGCGGGCGGCGGCACGGGCCGGGCGGTGCGGGACGGGCTCGCCGGGACCGAGGGGCTGACGGACGCGCTGGTGCCGGTGGCGGGGGCGACGCGGCGCACCATCGCGGTCGTGGACGAACACTCCGGCGACACGACACAGTTGAACGAGCCGGGCCCGCAGATCGCGCCCGCGGAGTGGGCCATGTTCCTGGACTGCTACGCGGAGCTGCTCTCCGGCGCCTCGGCGGTGGCCCTGTGCGGCAGCCTGCCGCCGGGGGTTCCGGTGGGGGCGTACGCGGGTCTGATCCGCACGGCGCGCTCCCTGGGCGTGCCGGTCCTGCTGGACACCAGCGGCGAGCCGCTGCGCCGGGGGGTGGCGGCCCGCCCCGACATCATCAAGCCCAACGCCGACGAACTGGCCGAACTCACCGGCTCCCACGACCCCTTGCGCGCCACCGAATCCGCCCGCCGCCGCGGCGCCCACACGGTCATCGCGTCCCTGGGCCCGAACGGCCTGCTGGCCACGACCCCGGAGGGCCGCTGGCGCGCCACCCCGCCGGGCCGGGTGCACGGCAATCCGACCGGCGCGGGCGACTCGGCGGTCGCCGCGCTCCTGTCCGGCCTGGTGACCCACCTCCCCTGGCCGACCCGCCTCACCCACGCCATCGCCCTCTCGGCCGCCACCGTCCGAGCACCCGCGGCGGGCGAGTTCGACCGGCGTACGTACGAGGAGCTGCTGGGCCGGGTCACGGTCACGGGCCAGGCCGGCGCGGCGTGACGCGCGGTGCTCCGGCGCCCCGGGCAACGGGCCCGGAAAGCGGAATGCCACCGGCCGTCCGACGACCGGTGGCACCGCCTCCTGGCGGACGGCTCAGCTGGTGACGCGGCCCGCCTTGATCCACAGCTGGTCCAGCAGGACGTTGCACTTGTCGCCCGGCTGGCAGGAGATCGAGATGGTGTTGTTGCCCTTCTTGAGCGTGGGCCACACGTAGGAGCGGGTCCAGCCCTGGGCGAAGTCGTTGTCGGCGGCGTGCCGCCAGTTCCTCAGCCCGAGCTTGCTGCCGAACTCCTTGCCGTTGACGGTGACCGTCATCGACTGGTCCTCGCCGGTCGCGCTGTACCCGGTGAAGAGGGTGTAGTCGCCGTCCGAGGGAACGTCCACGTTCCAGGTGACGGAGGCGCCGACCTGGTTCAGGCCGCCCACGTACTTGCCGCCCGCGGCCCGCGAACCCTTGACGTCCGTGGCCGGCGCGGCGCCGCCCGACAGCTGCACCGAGCTGTCCGCGGCATCGGCCTTGGGCAGCTGGCCGCCCGCCGAGCTGCTGCTCGTCGGGGTCGGGTCCGTGCTCTGGGACTGGGTCGGGGTGGTGCCGGCCTGGTTGTCGGAGTTGTCGTCGGAGTTGCCGTTGAGCATGGCGACGCTGATGCCGATGACCACCGCGGCGACCACCGCGATCGCGCCGATCAGCAGGCCCTTGGTGTTGGGGCCGCGGCGGCCGGGGCCGGGCGCCGGGGCGTGGCCCGCGGGCGGGGCGCCGCCGGGGAGCGTCTCCGGTGCCTGGTAGTGCGCGTTCGGCTGGCCGTAGGCACCCTGCTGCGGGACATAGGGCGGCTGCTGCTGGCCGTACTGACGCTCGCCGACCGTGCGCACCCTGCTGACCGAGTTCGGGTAGCCGTAACCACCGGACGGCGGCTGTGCTCCTCTGGCCTGGCCGTCTGCGTACAGATAGCCGAACGGGTCGTCTTCCTCGGGCGTGCTCGCGCCGTTGTCGCCGGGCGTCATCCCTTGGTACTCCTCAACAGGTGCGAACGGATACGGTCATGGCTGGAAAGGCGAGCCTACCTGTTCCGCTTGCGCCGAACAGGTGACGCAGACCGCATCAACTCGCTGACCTGGCGCTCATCCCGCGCGGCGATGTTGTTTGGGACGAGATCGTTTCTCTACGTACATCCGCTCGTCGGCCGACTTCAACACTTCGTCGGCCGTCATCCCGCAGTGCGCCCACCCGATGCCGAAACTCGCCCCCACCCGGACCGCCCGGCCCTCGGCCCGGATCGGCTGGATGATCTCGTTGCGCAGCCGTACCGCCAGGTCCTCGGCGTCCGCGCGGCCGAGCCCGTCGGCGAGGATCACGAACTCGTCGCCGCCGAGCCGGGCCACCGTGTCGCCGTCGCGCACCCCCTGGGACAGCCGCCGCGCGACCTCGATCAGGACGGCGTCGCCCGCGTTGTGCCCGAACCGGTCGTTGATCGACTTGAAGCCGTCCAGATCGCAGAAGAGCACCGCGAGGCCCTTGGTGCCGTCGTCCTGCTCGCCCTCGGGCGCGACGGTGTGCACATGGTGGTCGTAGCCGTCGTACGACTCCGTGCCCGGCGCGAAGTCGAAGCCGTGCCCGGTGGGGCCGTCGAAGGCGGGGTGGTGGCCGTAGGCCGCGTCCAGGGACTCCAGGGCGTGCGCCGGGCGGCGGCACAGCCGGGCGGCGAGCCGCGAGCGCAGCTCCGCGGAGTTCGGCAGGCCGGTCAGCGAGTCGTGCGAGGCGCGGTGGGCGAGCTGGAGCTCACGGCGCTTGCGCTCCTCTATGTCCTCGACGTGGGTGAGCAGGAAGCGGGGCCCGTCGGCGGCGTCCGCGACCACGCTGTTGCGCAGCGACACCCACACATAGCTGCCGTCGCGGCGGCCGAGGCGCAGCTCGGCGCGACCGCCCTCCGCCGAGGTGCGCAGCAGGGTGCCGATGTCCTCGGGGTGCACCAGGTCGGAGAAGGCGTAGCGGCGCATCGCGGAGGCCGGACGGCCGAGCAGCCGGCACAGGGCGTCGTTGGTGCGCAGGATGCGGCCGTGCTGTTCACCGCCCATCTCGGCGATCGCCATACCGGACGGCGCGTACTCGAACGCCTGTCGGAAACTCTCCTCGCTCGCCCGCAGCGCCTGCTGCTCCCGCTCCAGGCGGACCAGGGCGCGCTGCATATTGGAGCGCAGCCGGGCGTTGCTGATCGCGATGGCGGCCTGGAAGGCGTACATCTGGAGGGCCTCACGGCCCCAGGCGCCGGGCAGCCGGCCGTTGCGCGGGCGGTCCACGGATATGACGCCGAGCAGCTCACCGCAGGAGCCGCCCTGGGCGCCCGGTGTGTACATGGGGGCGAAGAGGCGGTCGGAGGGGTGCCACTCGTCCTCGAAGCGGGGCGCGGGACCGTCCGTGAACCACTGGGGCACATCGTCGTCGTCCAGCACCCAGCCCTCGGTGTGCGGTATGAAGACGAGGTCGCCCCAGCGCTCGCCCATCCCCAGGCGCCGGTCCCAGGCGTCGCGGGAGCCGACCCGGCCGGTGATCAGGGCCTCGGCGGCGGAATTGCCGGAGAACGCGGCGACGACGAGATCGCCGTCGGGTCGTACGAGGTTCACGCCCGCCATCTCGTACCCGAGGGCGTTGACCACGCCGTCGGCGACGGTCTGCAACGTGTCCGCCAGGCTGCGCGCCGTGTTCATGTCCGCCATGACCTGGTGCAGCTGCCGCAGGGACGCAAGACGGACATACGGCTCCGACTCGGTCTCCATGCTCGCCCTCCCCCCGAGACCTCGCAGCGAATCAAGGGTCGTCGTCTTCGGCGCCTCGTGGTTGCTCCAGCAGTTTCACCGCCACTGAATCACAGCGCGCTGCTCACCCGGTACACAGGGTCAACAATTCCTGCCCCTTGTGACTCAAGTCACAGCAAAACGTGAACAATTGGGCGGAGTTTCGGCGTTTTCCATGCGTTCACCGAATGCCTGCTTTCCGGTTCCGCTCCGCCGCTGGTCCTAGGTCCCGGCTCGGCCGGAGGCCCGATGCGACGGGCGTAGAGCGCAGACTAGCGTTTCCGGCGTGCTGAAGACGCCTTCCCCCACCACCCTCGCCGCTTCCGGGCATGCTGAGGGGGTGAGCAACGACGAGTTCCGGGCCGCGATGTCCCGGCTGGCCGCGGGCGTGGTCCTGGTCACCGCGCAGGAACCGCCGCTCGACCCCGACGACCCGGACGCCCCGGGTGTGGAGGACGTCGGCATGACCGCCACGGCGTTCCTGTCGGTCTCCCTGGACCCGCCGCTGGTGCTGGTCAGCCTGCGGGAGGGCTCACGCATGGACGACCTGCTCGCCGAACAGCCGCTGTGGGCGGTGTCGGTGCTCGCCGAGAGCCAGCGGCACATCGCGGGCCGCTTCGCCATGAAGGGCCGCATCAGCGACCGGCTCCTGTTCGAGGACCTCGCGTACACCCGCGGCGAGGTCACCCACGCCCCGCTGATCGGCGGCGCGCTGGCGACGCTGGAGTGCCGCACCGAGCAGCGGGTGGCGGCGGGCGATCACACCCTGGTCATCGGCCGGGTGCTGACGGCCCGGGTGCCGAGCGCGGAGGGCGGCCCGCTGACGTATTTCCGGGGCCGTTACCGGCAGTTGGGCTGAGCCTTGGTTTTATTTCCGTGGTGGTGCGGTGAATTCGCCGCCTAGGGTGCGCGGATGACACCGCATCTGGAAGAGATCACGCCCCGCAATTTCGAGACGGCGATCGGTATTCGCGTCCGGCCCGACCAGGAACACGCGGTGGAGCCGGTGGAACGCTCCCTCGCCGAGGCCCATGTCCACCCTCCGGGTGTGGCCTGGCCGCGGCTGATCCTCGACGGCGCCCGGCCAGTCGGGTTCCTGATGGCCTTCCTCGACATCGACTGGTACGGCGACGGAAGCGTCCGCCGGTCGGGGCTGTGGCGGCTGAACATCGCGGCGGGCGAGCAGGGGCGGGGGTACGGGCGCTTCGCGGTCGCCTCGGTGGGCGCGGAGATCCGGCGCCGGGGTGGTTCCGAGCTGTACGTCACCTGGCATCCCGGGGCGGACGGCCCCGAGGAGTTCTATCTCCGGCTGGGCTTCGGGAAGAACGGGGAGACGAGCGGGGGGCAGACGGTGGGGGTGCTGGGTCTGGGGGACGCGTAGCCGGGGAGCGGGCGGCGAAGGGGCCGGCTCAGCCCCAGTCGCGCCCCGAGCGCCCGCGCTTGGTGTCGGCGCGCTGCTTCTTCTCCCGCAGCCGGCGCTCATTGATGCCCCGGGGTATCCGGGTGGGCCTGCGCGGCTTGGGCGGGGGCGCGGTGGCCTCCGCGAGAAGGGCCGCGAGGCGTACGGCGGCGCTCTCGCGGTTGCGCCACTGGGAACGGTGCTCGGACGCGCGCACGGTCACCACGCCGTCGACGAGACGGGTGGCCAGCCGCTCCAGGGCCCGCTCCTTCCACACCGGCGGCAGCGCCTCGGTGGCCGCGAGGTCGAAGCGCAGCTCCACCTGGGAGTCGCTGGTGTTCACATGCTGTCCGCCCGGGCCGGACGACCTGGAGAAACGCCACATCAGCTCGGCCTCGGGGAGCGAGACGGAGCCACGGATGAGGTGAGGACCGGACATGCCCTCCATGTTCCCGGCCCGGGCCGGTCCGCGTCACCTGGATTTCCGGATCCGTGGAGAAGTACGGGTAAAAAAGGTAAAGGAGTGCGGAACCATGGGCGCCCCCCTCGACGTTCTCCGGGTGACGGTAGCTTCGTCGGCACGTACAGGGATATCTAGGAAGGGACTCCCAACATGGCTGTAAGCCTGTCCAAGGGTGGCAACGTCTCGCTCTCCAAGGAGGCTCCGGGCCTGACGGCCGTCACCGTGGGCCTCGGCTGGGACGTCCGCACCACCACGGGCACGGACTTCGACCTGGACGCCTCCGCCATCGCGGTCAACACGCAGGGCAAGGTCTACTCGGACGCCCACTTCGTCTTCTTCAACAACAAGCAGACCCCGGACAGCACCATCGTGCACACCGGTGACAACCGCACGGGCGAGGGCGAGGGCGACGACGAGGCGATCAACGTCAACCTGGCCGGTCTCCCGGCCGACATCGACAAGATCGTCTTCCCGGTCTCCATCTACGACGCGGAGAACCGCGGCCAGAACTTCGGCCAGGTGCGCAACGCGTACATCCGCATCGTCAACCAGGCCGGCGGCGCGGAGATCGCCCGCTACGACCTGTCCGAGGACGCCGCCACCGAGACCGCCATGGTCTTCGGCGAGCTGTACCGCAACGGCGCGGAGTGGAAGTTCCGCGCGGTGGGCCAGGGTTACGCCTCCGGCCTGGTCGGCATCGCCCAGGACTTCGGTGTGAACGTCTGACGGACCGCCGTGTCCGCCCTTCCCCGGCCGAGGGTCCGGGGAGGGGTGGGCATCCCGGCGCGCGCCCCGGTCACGGATGCGCCGGTTTGCCCTCGCCGTACAGCCAGTCCTTCCAGATCTCCCCGAAGTCCTGGTCCGGGAAGCGGTGTTCGACGTACGCCGTGAAGTCACCGGTGCTCGCGTTGCCGTACCGGTGCGCGGCCGGCCAGGCGCGCAGGAGGGCGAAGAAGGCCTTGTCGCCGACCTTCTGCCGGATCTTGTGGAGCACCATCGCGCCGCGCTCGTAGACCGGTGACGCGGAGATGTGCGCCGCGCCGGAGGGCGTCGCGGGCGGGAACGCCCACAGCGCGCTGTCGTGCTCGTCGTAGTAGTACCGGAAGGTCTCCTCTGCCGAGTCACCACCGTGGTCCTCGTCCCACAGCCACTGCGCGTACGTGGCGAACCCCTCGTTGAGCCACATGTCCCGCCAGGACTTGGGGGTGACGCAGTCGCCGTACCACTGGTGGGCGAGTTCATGGACGAGGGTGCCCAGCTCGGGTGCGCCGGGGAAGACCGGCCGGTTCTGCGTCTCCAGCGCGTATCCCGCGTCGTCCGGCCGGTCGATGATGGCGCCGACGGAGGAGAAGGGGTACGGCCCGAACGTGTCCTCCTCCCACTTGACGATCTCGGGCAGCTTCGCGAGGACCGCCGCGCTGGCCTCGGCCTGTGTGCGGTCGACCGCGGTGAGCACGGGCAGCCCGCCGGGCCCCTTGGACCGGGTGATGTCGAAGTGGCCGATCGCGACGGTCGCGAGGTAGCTGGCCATGGGCTGGGCGGTGCGCCAGTGGTAGGCCGTACGGCCCGCCCGGCTTGACTGGTCCGCCAACTCGCCGTTGGACACCGCCTGGAGGCCCTGCGGCACGGTGACGGTGATGTCGTACGTGGCCTTGTCGGAGGGATGGTCGTTGCCGGGGAACCACGCCATGGACCCGACCGGCTCGCCGAGCCCGAGCGCGCCGTCGGCCGTGGGCAGCCAGCCCTCCGCGGAGCCGTCGGGGTCGGTGAGGGTGCCGGGGACCCCGGAGTAGCGGACGGTCGTACGGAAGGTGCCGCCCTTGCGCAGATCGTCGTGCGGCCGGACGGTGAGCTCCTGCCCGGCCCGGTTGTAGCGGGCGTCCCGGCCGTCCACGCCGACCGAGTCCACATGCAGCCCGGCGAGATCCAGGTCGAACGCGGACAGGTCCTTGGTGGCGCGCGCCGTGATGACCGCCGTACCGGTGAGGCGGTGGGTGGCCGGGGTGTAGTCCAGGGTGAGGGCGTAGTGGTCGACGTCGTACCCGCCGTTGCCCGCCTTCGGGAAATACGGGTCCCGCACCCCAGGACCCCCCGGTGTGCCGCGCACCCCGCCCGCGCATCCGGTACCGGCGAGAACGAGCGCCAACGCGACCGCGGCGGCCGGTACCAGGCGTACGGATCTGGACATGTCAGCGATCTTAGGCGGAAGCGGATCACCGGCGGGAGACGTCTCCGGGGGTGGTTTGATCACCCCTCCACAAGCTCTCCGCCTGCGGAAACGGCGCCCGGACACAGCGGGCTCACAGAAAGGGCGGAGCCCGGGGACCGGCACCGCCCCCGGCGTCCCCGGCCCGCCGTGACACCATCGAGCCGTGCTCGATATCGGCTACGCCCTCTCCAACCGGTTTCCGGATCCCCCGCAGACCGACTACCGCCGCGCGGACGTGCGCGCGCTGCGGCACGATCTGTTCTGCGGGGACGTGTACCTCGCGGACACCAAGTCGGACCGAGAACTGTCCACTGCCTGGGGATGGGTGCCGGTGCTGGACTTCGCGTGGGCGCTGTGCGACATCGTGGAGCGGCTGGACCGGGATCCGATGGGCTCCCGCGCCGCCCGGCCGCAGCGGGCGGAGCTGGACTTCACCGAGTCCAGTGACCGGCTGCTGTTCGAGCGCCGCTTCGGCTGGGTCGACATCATGGCCGACTGGCAGCCGCTGGACGAGGCCCCGCTCTCCTTCGCGCACACCGAACTGCGCCGCGAGGCACGGGACTTCCTCCAGGACCTGGTCGCCGACCTCGTCGACCTGCATGAGGACCTGGGAGAGAACCCGGCGATCTGGACCCTCCAGGCCCGCTTCCCGCGCGTCGCGTAACGGGATCGCTCACTCCACGCGTATCCCGAGCGCCGCCGCCAGCACCGGGGCCAGGTCGAGCAGCTGGCCCGTGCCGATCACCGCGCCGGAGAGCCGGTCGAGGCCCCGGGCGATCTCCAGCGGGGCGGCGCCGCGCAGATCGACGTCCTTCAGCGTGGCCCCGGTGAAGTCGGCCCCCTTCAGCGCGCAGTCCACGAACTCCACCCGCTCCAGGCGCGCGCCGCCGAAGTCCGGTTCGACCAGGACGCAGGACTCGAAGACCACGTCCCGCAGCCGGGCCATGCGCAGATTCAGATAGTCGATCTTGCCGCCGCGCACCACGACCCGCTCCAGCACCGCGCCGTGCAACTGGGTGCCGCCGAGGCGCGGATCGGTCAGTTCGACATCGCGCAGGGTGGCCTCGGACAGATCCGTGCCGACCCCGCGGAAACCCGTGAGCGCGGTGTCCAGCACCCGGGCGTGCCGCAGCTTCGTCCCGTCGACGGCGCAGCCGCGCAGCGCGCAGTCCATGAACCGGGCGCCCGCCGCGTCCTGGCCCGTGAGGTCCGCGTCCGCGAACTCAAGGCCGTCGTAGTCCCCATCGGGCTCCAGTCCGTCGCCGGCCCATGGCTCCAGCGGCGGCAGTCGCAGCTCCGGCCGTCGTGCGCCCTGTCCCACCCGGCTCCCGCCGGTCGTTCCGCTCACCATGGGTCCATGCTGCACCCCACCACTGACAATCGCCGCCACCCGCCCCCCACCCGCGCCGACACTCCTTGACGTCAGGCGCGCTCCAGGTCGCAGGATCGCGGCACCCTCGGAAAGGTCGTCCTGGAACCCTGAGAAAACCCTGAGAATCAGGGCGAAGTCACCCAGATGCGGCACCTCCCGATCCATGGTGTTCTGGCCAGATGAGCATCGGCCGAACGGGTGAGTCCCGGGCCGCCGCGGAGGGTACGGATCCGCACCGCTGGTGGGGGCTGGTCGTCATCGCCCTGGCCCAGCTGATGGTGGTCCTGGACGCCACGATCGTGAACATCGCGCTCCCCTCCGCGCAGCGCGCCCTGCACATGTCCGACGGCAACCGGCAATGGGTGATCACGGCGTACACCGTTGCCTTCGGCGGGCTGCTCCTGCTGGGCGGCCGGATCGCCGATCTCGTGGGGCGAAAACGCACCTTCGTGATCGGTCTGGTCGGCTTCGCGCTCGCCTCGGCGCTCGGCGGGGCCGCGACCGGCTCCGGGATGCTCTACGGCGCCCGCGCGCTGCAAGGGGTCTTCGCCGCCTTGCTCGCGCCCTCCGCGCTGTCCCTGCTGACCACGATGTTCACCGACCCCCGTGAGCGCGGCAAGGCGTTCGGGATCTACAGCGCGCTGGCGGGCAGCGGTTCGGCGATCGGGCTGATCGTCGGCGGGGTGCTCACCGAATACCTGACCTGGCGCTGGTGCCTGTACGTCAATGTGCCCATCGCGGCGCTCGCGGTCTTCGGCGCGTTCACGCTGCTGCACGACCGTCCCGGGCACCGGGACGTCCGGCTCGATGTGCCCGGTGTGCTGCTGGGCTGCGGGGGCCTGGTCGCGATCGTCTACGGCTTCGGCGAGGCCCAGCCGCGCGGCTGGTCGGACCCCTTGGTGCTCGCGCTGCTGGCGGCCGGAGTGCTGCTGCTCGTGGCGTTCGTGTGGTGGCAGGCGCGGGCGCCGAGCCCGCTGCTGCCGCTGCGCATCCTGCGCAGCCGGGACCGGGCGGGCTGCCTGCTGACGATGACGTTCGCGGTGATCGGCATGTTCGGGCTGTTCCTGTTCATGACCTACTACCTCCAGGTCGTCCTCGGCTACTCGCCGGTCCGCACGGGCCTGGCGTTCCTGCCGATGACCGCCGCGATCGTCGCCGGGACCACCCAGATCTCGGCGCGGCTGCTGCCCCGTGTGCCGCCGCGGCGGCTGCTGGTGCCGGGGATGCTGCTGGCGACCGGCGGACTGCTGCTGCTCACCCGGCTGACCCCGCACTCCTCCTACGCCGGGGAGATCCTGCCCTCCCTGGTGCTGCTGGGGCTCGGCCTGGGGCTGACCTTCATGCCGGTGTTCGCCACGGCGACGGCGGGGGTCGCGCCGCGGGACGCCGGAGTCACCTCCGCGACCGTCAACACGGCCCAGCAGGTCGGCGGTTCGATCGGTACGGCGCTGCTGAACACGATCGCCACCACCAGCGCGGCGGCCTATGTCGCCGCCCGCCCGCACCGGCCCGGCGCGGTCCCGGACGGCGTCGTGCACGGCTACACCGTGGCCATCGCCTGGGCCGGCGTGATCATGATCATCGCCGCCCTGACCGCGGGCCTGATGGTGACCGCGCCGGCCCCGAAGCACGGCGCGCCGGCCGGCAGCGCGGTGCGGGAGCAGGTGGGCTGAGACAGGGACGCGCCCCGCCGACGACGGCCGAGGCCTCGTCGAGGGGGCGCGCCCCGTTCCGCATCCGTCAGTCGAGCGGGACGTCGAAGTTCTTCGCGGTGATGTTCGTGCCGTCGGAGGCCTTGGCCGCCAGGCGCTTGTAGCGCAGGACGAGCTTGTCCGCGTCCTTGGTGGGCGTGAAGACGACCCAGCCGGTCGAGGTCTTGCCGGTCTCGGCGTCCTTCAGCGGCGGGTAGCCGGCGGCCTTGATCTCGTCGTCCAGGATGGTGGTGCTCGCCTGGTCGATGCCGTTGGGCATACCGGTGAGGTAGAAGGACGTGGCGCCGAAGCTGTCGTAGTACTTCGAGCTCGCGGTGACCGTGACGTCGACCAGGACGACCTTCTCGTCCGCCAGCGCCGAGAACTTGGCCTTCGACGCCGCCGACGGCTGGAAGTCCTTGATGTACTTGATGACGGTGGCCTTCTCGCCCATCACGTCGTCGTTGATCGTCTTGTTCACCGGCACGGCGGTACCGGTGGCCGCGCCCCCGTTCCCTGCGGCCGACTGCGAGGGCGACGCCGCCGGAGAGGAGCTGTCGGTGGCGGCGGACGCGGTCGGCGTGGGCGAGGACGCGGAGCCGGCGCCCGAGCCGGAATCGTCGTTGCACCCGGTGAGCAGCAGGGCGCACGCGGCCATCGCGGCGACGGCAGGAACGCTGATGGCGACCCGTATACGCATGAAAAGAGAACCTCTCCCCGTAGAAGAAACGCGGGCCCACCGCACGGTTGCCGTGGCAAAGCGGACCCGATCATTCATCTGGCTCTTGTTTGCAGCGGGGATCATACTTGCCGCCCCAGGTCGCGTTTTTGTCATGGTCCCGTTCCGCTTTCGTCAGAGGACCAACGCCCGGCGCCTCAACGGCGTCCCGCCACCCGGTCCGCCGCCCTGGCCAGCCGCGAGGACTCCGTCGCCGGGTGGAGGCGTTCGCGGTGGTCGGCCGTGTGGTAGGTGGCGTACATGCCGTGGACGCCGAGCCAGCGGAAGGGCTCGGGCTCCCACTTGCGCACCTTGTGGCCGACCCAGGGCAGTTCGGTCAGCTCGGTGCGGCCCGCCTGTCCGGAGTCCTGCTGCACGAGGTCGCGCAGGGTGCGGGCGGCCAGGTTGGTGGTGGCGACGCCGGAGCCGACGTAACCGCCGGCCCAGCCGAGCCCGGTGGCGCGGTCGAGGGTGACGGTGGCGCACCAGTCGCGCGGCACCCCGAGGACGCCGGACCAGGCGTGGGTGACGGCGACCCCGGCCAGGGACGGGAAGAAGCGCACCAGGATGTCCCGCAGCGCCTCGACGGTCGCCCGCTGGGTGCGGCCGTCGTTGTCCGTGCGGGAGCCGAAGCGGTACGGCACCCCGCGCCCGCCCAGCGCGATCCGGCCGTCGGCGGTGCGCTGCGCGTACATATAGGCGTGCGCCATGTCGCCCAGCGTCTCCCGGCCCGCCCAGCCGATCGCCGCCCACTGCGCCTCGGTCAGCGGCTCGGTGGCGATCATCGAGGAGTTCATCGGCAGCCAGGTCCGCTTCTGGCCCTTGAGGGAGGCGGTGAAGCCCTCGGTGCAGCGCAGCACGTAGGGGGCGCGGACGGTGCCGTAGGGGGTGACGGCGTGCTTGGGGCGGATCTCGGTCACCGGGGTCATCTCATGGATCACCACGCCCAGTGCCTCGACCGTCGCCGCCAGGCCCTTCACCAGCTTCACCGGGTTCAGCCGGGCGCCGTGCGGGGTCCAGGCCGAGCCGACGGCGTCCGCGACCCGGATCCGCTCGGCCGTCTCCCGGGCGCCGTACAGCTCCCGGTCCTTCTCGCCGTACGACAGCTCGTGCTCGTGGAACGCCCGCAGCCGGGCCAGCTGCGCGGGGGTCGTGGCCACCTCCAGGACGCCGCCCTTGTGCAGATCGGCGTCGATGCCCTCCGCACCGGCGACCGCGATCACCTCGTCCACGGTGTCGTTCATCGCCTGCTGGAGGCGTACCGCGGCCTCCCGGCCGTACAGCTTCGCGTAGCGGTCGCGGCCCGCGATGCCGTTGTACAGCCAGCCGCCGTTGCGGCCGGAGGCGCCGTATCCGCAGAACTTCTGCTCCAGGACGGTGATCCGCAGGAAGGGCGCGGCCTTCTTCAGGTAGTACGCGGTCCACAGGCCGGTGTACCCGCCGCCGACGATCACCACGTCCGCCGTGGCGTCCCCGGGCAGCGGTTCCCGTACCGCCGGGAGGCCGTCGTCCACGTACCAGAAGGAGATGCCACCGTTCACGACACTGCTCGCCGAGCTGCTCATGGCCGGGAACCTAACCCCTGAGCGCGGTCAGTGTCTCCTTCGGATTCCATGCTTTTCCGCGGCCTCTGGTCAGCGGATAGCAGGCCAGACCGATCAGCAGCGCGAGGAAATGTCCGATGTCGGTGAAGGTGGGCGCCTCGGTCAGGGGCAGCGCGAAGACGAGGGCGGCGACGGCGAGGTAGGCGTAGCGCCAGGGGGCCGCGATGCGGTAGGTGAGGACGCCGACGACCCCGGCCAGGGCGTAACTGACGCCGATGTCCAGGGTGTTGGCCGCCGAGTGCGGCGCGATGCCGTCCCGGATCGCCTTCAGCAGCAGGCCCTCGCTGACCAGGGACGCGAGCACATGGGCCGCCACGCACACCAGCAGCCAGCGGGCGGTGCCGAGCCAGCGCTCGGCCGGGGCGTGGAAGACGGTGTACAGGAACGCGTACGGCAGCCAGCGCCCGCCGTCGATCCACATCGCGCTGGTGACCAGCACCCGCAGCGGGGTGCGGGACAGCTCATGGATGTTGGTGGACCTGCGGCGCAGGAAGTGCTGCTCGAACCCGGGCGACATGTGGTGCACCGCGACGGTGGTGACGAACAGGACCGCCAGCCAGACGTAGGTGCCCGGGGCGCTGCGGACGTAGCCCGCGACCGCCCCGAGTCCACGGCGGAGGGGGTTGACCCGGGTCACGTCGCCAGTATGCGGCCCCGAGCGCGGACACGCCGCCGATTGGCCTATCCACACATCTACGGATTATTCGGTCATAACGTACCCGGTATGAAGAGATGTCACATGGCTTATGCCGCGAGTGCCGTCGCGGCACTCGTCGGTTCGGGAATCGGTCTGGGCGCCTCCCCCGCGGCCGCCCTCCATCAGACCCTCGTGGTCCACCAGGGTGAATCGATCCAGAAGGCCGTGAACAGCGCGCGGCCCGGCGACACCGTGCTCGTGCTCCCCGGCGTCTACAAGGAGAGCGTCACCATCGGCACGCCCCGCGTCACCCTGCGCGGGACCGGCGCGAACACGGTGATCGAGCCCGCCGCCAAGTCGACGGGTGCGGCCCCCGGCAAGAACACCAAGGCCACCAAGAGCTGCGCCGAGGGCGGCAACGGCATCTGTGTGATCGGCACCAAGACGACGAACGTCGAGGGCGTCACCGTCGCCGATCTGAAGGTGACCGGCTTCAGCCGCGCCGGGGTGTTCGGCATGGCGACCGACACCATGACCGTACGGGGTGTCCAGGCCGTGAAGAACGCCGTGTGGGGCATCGCCCAGGAGCGTTCCGTGCACGGGCACATCATGGACAACTACGCGCAGGGCAACGGCGACGCGGGCGTCTTCCTCGCCAACACCATCACCGAGGAGGCCGGCGCCCTCGACACCCGGCGGACGGTGATCGACCACAACCGGCTGGAGGGCAACCGCATCGGTGTCACCGTGCGGCGGCTGCGCAACCTCTCGGTGGCCGAGAACTACATCGCGGGCAACTGCGCCGGTGTGTTCGTCGTCGGCGACGAGAACAAGCCCAAGGCCGGCGACCTGGAGGTCGCCTTCAACGACGTCACCGAGAACAACAAGTCCTGCCCCAAGACCGACCGGCTGCCCGCCATCCAGGGCTCCGGCATCGTGCTGACCGGCGTGGAGAAGACCGTGGTGGACGGCAACCGGGTCACCGACAACTCGGGCGACTCCCCGCTGTCCGGCGGCATCGTGCTGTTCAAGAGCTTCGTGGGCGTCACCAACGACAAGAACCGCGTCAGTGGCAACGCGCTGGCCGGCAACGGACCCGCGGACCTGGTCGACACCGAGACCAAGGGCATCGGCAACACCTTCGACCACAACGCCTGCCGGGCCTCCAAGCCCGCCGGCCTGTGCTGACCCGCCCGGCCACCGATCCGCCCGACCACCACCCGCTGGACCGACGCACGCCGAGAACGAAGGAAGGCGGCAGATGACCACCGCTGAGACGGCACCGCCGAACCGGGCCACCGCCCAGGCCCCGACCGCCCCGCCCCCGCCGATGCGGCTGCGCGAACTCGTCTTCGGGGCGGCCCTGTCCGCCGCCGTACGGGCCGCCGCCCGCCTCGGTGTGCCGGACGCCCTCGGGGACACCCCGCAGAGCGCCGAGGCCCTCGCGGCCAAGGTGGCCACCGAACCCAAGCCGCTGTGCCGCATGCTGCGGGCCCTGGCCTGCTACGGCGTCTTCACCGAGCGGCCCGACGGCACCTTCGCGCACACCGACATGTCCCGGCTGCTGCGCGAGGACGACCCGAACAGCCTGCGCGCCATCGCGCTGTGGTGCACCGAGCCCTGGACCTGGGCCGCCTGGCCCAAGCTGGACGAGGCGGTGCGCAGCGGCCGCAACGTGGTGGAGGGCCTGTTCGGCAAGGAGTTCTTCACCTATCTGAACGAGGACGCGCCCGAGTCGGCGGACGTCTTCAACCAGGCGATGACCCGCTCCAGCGAGCAGTCGGCGCGGGAGGTCGCGGCCCTGCTCGACCTGTCGGGGTCCGCGTCCGTCGCCGACCTCGGCGGCGGCCAGGGCCATGTGGTGGCCTGCCTGCTGGACAAGTACCCGCAGATGCACGGCAGTCTGCTGGACCTGCCCCGGGTGGTGGAGAACGCGCTGCCGAGGCTGCGCGAGGGCGGCGACCTGGCCGGCCGCGCGCAGATCGTGCCGGGCGACGTCCGCGAGGCGATCCCGGTCAAGGCCGACGTCTACATCATCAAGAACATCCTGGAGTGGGACGACGAGAGCACGGCCCGGCTGCTGCACAACGTCGTCCAGGCGGGCGGGCCCGGCACCCGGGTGATCGTCATCGAGAACCTGGTCGACGACACCCCGTCGATGCGCTTCAGCACCGCGATGGACCTGCTGCTGCTCCTCAACGTCGGCGGCGCCAAGCACACCACCGACAGCATGGTGAGCCGGCTCACCGCGGCGGGGCTCACCGTGGACACCGTCCGGCCGGTGAACCCGTACCTGCACGCGTTCGAGTGCCGGGTGGGCGCCTGACCGGCGAGGCCGTACCGGAACGCCGGTCGCCGGGCCCGCTGCACCACGGGCCCGGCGACCGGCTTTCCTGTGCCGCGAACGGGCGTATCAGGAGCGCTCCCAGAGGTAGAAGCGACGCGCCATCGCGTCCTTGGGGGAGCGCCAGGTCTCCGGGTCGTACGCGCTGACGTATGCCGTCAGCCGTTCGCTGACGTCCCGGAACTCGGGGTGTTCGGTGACCTTGGCGATGGCCGGGCCCGGTTCGCGCTCGGACTCGATGAGGTGCATGTACACATCGCCGAACTGGAAGAGGCTGCGCCGGGTGACGCCCACGAGGTGGGGCAGCTCCCCCCGGTCGGACTCCTCGAAGATCTTCGCGATGTCGGGGGCCGAGCCCGGGGCCATCCGGGCGACGATCAGGGCCTGGTGCACGGTGGTGCCTCCCTTCCGGTGCGGTGGCGCTCAGTCGGCGAGCGCCGGCGCGGGCCGGTGTCCGGCGGCGGCCTTCTCGATCTTGTCGCGGATCAGGGCCATCTGGACCTTGGAGTTCTTGTTGATGTTGTCGGTCATCCAGTCGTCGTCGACCGGGGCCTCCGGCTTCATCGCGAAGTCCTGCGTCCACACCATGCGGGTGCCGGCCGGGACCTCCTCGTAGGCCCAGTGGATGTCCATGTGGGCGAACGGACCGGTCTCCACCCGGCGCGCCTTGACGGTGCGGGTGGCGCGGTCGGGCTCGCGCTCGGAGACCCAGCTCCAGACGGTGCCGTTCTCGTCCGGGTGCATGGTGAGCCGGAAGGTGGTCTTCTCGCCCTCACGCTTGAGCACCTCGACGGCCGCGTACTCGCTGAAGAGCTGGGGCCAGCGCTCCAGGTCGTTGGTCATGTCCCAGACCAGGTCGAGCGGGGCCGCGACGGTGATCTCGTTCTGGGTGTGTCCTGCCATGTCAGGCTCCTGCCATCAGCGTGTTGTTGACGAGGTTGAGGAACTGCTGAGGGGTCTTGCAGCGCTCGGCGTCCACCGGCATCGGGGTGCCGTGCTCGTTCTCCAGCTCGCCGACGATGCCGAGCAGGCCGAGCGAGTCGACGCCGAGGTCGTCGAAGCCGGTGTCCGGCTTGTCGTTGAGCTGCTGGGGGCTGACGGTGACCCCGGCCGCCTTCTTCATGAGGGCTGCGAGTTCTTCGACGGTGATCTTGGACATTGCTCTCCTCCTTTGCTGTTCACCGCGCGCTGGGGTGCCGCAGCACCAGCGCCGAGTTCGACCCCATGAGGCCCCGGCTGAGGACCAGCGCGGTGCGCGGTTCGGCGACCCGGGCGCGGCCGGTGACGAGGTCGAGGTCGTGGCAGATGTCGTGGACGTTGGGGGTCGGCGGGATCAGTCCGTGCTCCATCGCGAGCACGGCCGCCGCGCTGTCCAGCACGGGGGCCGCGCAGTAGCCGCGGCCCGTGCCGGTCTTGGGCGCGGTGACCGGCACCCGGGTGCCGTGGGCACCGAGGGCGTCGGCGATGGCCAGCGCCTCGGCCCGGTCGGCCGCCGGCACCCCGAGGGCGTCGGCGAAGACGACGTCGACCTCCTCGGGCGCGCACGCGGCCTCGGCCAGCGCCTGCCGGATGGCCTGGGCGAGACCCGCGCGGGACTCCGCCCAGCGGGAGGCGCCGGTGAAGGTCGCCGCGTGCCCGGCGACGTAGGCCCGGATGTCGGCGCCGCGCGCCCGGGCGGCGTCGGCGGCCTCCACCACGAGCATCGCGCCGCCCTCGGCGGGCACGAACCCGCACGCGTCCTTCGTGAACGGCCGGTAGGCGCGACCCGGTTCGCTCTCGCGGCTCAGCTCCTCGTAGCCGAGCTGGCAGACCACCGAGTACGGCGCGAGCGGCGCCTCGGTGGAGCCGGCCACGATCGCGTCGGTGCCGCGCCGCACCGCGCGGGCCGCGTGCGCGAGGGCGTCCAGACCGCCGGCCTCGTCGGAGGCGACGACCGAGCAGGGGCCCTTGAAGCCGCGGCGGATGGAGACCTGGCCGGTGCTCGCGGCGTAGAACCAGGCGATGGACTGGTACGGCCCCACGAACCGGCTGCCCTTGCCCCACAGCCGCTGGAGCTCGCGCTGGCCGAACTCGCCGCCGCCGGAGCCCGCGGCGGTGACCACGCCGATGGAGTACGGCGACTGGTCGGTGTCGGCCTGGCCGAGCCGGGCGTCGGTGAGCGCGAAGTCGGCCGCGGCCATGGCGTAGTGGGTGAAGCGGTCGGTCTGGACGAGGAACCGCTCCTCGATGGTGTCCGCCGCGTCGAAGGCGCGGACCTCGCCGGCCACCTTCAGCGGCAGGCGCTCACACCCCTCGCGGGTCACCCGGTCCAGGACGCTGAGTCCCTCGTGGGTGGCCTTCCAGAAGGTGTCGGTGCTGATGCCGTTGGGCGCGACCACGCCGATGCCGGTGACGGCCGCGCGCCGGTCCTGGGGTTCGCTCATCTCGTCCTCACTCCCTCGGCCGGGTCAGGATCACCGCGGACTGGAAGCCGCCGAACCCGCTGCCCACGGAGAGCACGCTGGTCAGCTTCCGCTCGCGGGCGGTACGCGGCACGTAGTCGAGGTCGCACTCGGGGTCGGGGGTCTCGTAGTTCGCGGTCGGCGGTACGGCCTGCTCGGCCAGGGCCAGCACGCAGGCGACCAGTTCGATGGCGCCGATCGCCCCGAGGGAGTGGCCCACCATGGATTTGATGGAGCTCATCGGGGTGTCGTAGGCGTGCTGCCCGAGCGCCCGCTTGACGGCCGCCGTCTCATGGCGGTCGTTCTGCCGGGTGCCGGAGCCGTGCGCGTTGACGTAGTCGATCGCCGTGGGGTCGAGCCGGGCCTGGTCGAGGGCGGTCGAGATGGCCCGCGCCATCTCCAGGCCCTCCTTGGTCAGACCGGTCATGTGGTAGGCGTTGCCGAAGGTCGCGTAGCCGCCGAACTCGCAGTAGACGTGCGCGCCGCGGGCCCGTGCGTGCTCCAGCTCCTCCAGGACGAGCACCGCGCCGCCCTCGCCCATGACGAAGCCGTCACGGTTGTTGTCGAAGGGCTTGGAGGCGTGCGCGGGGTCGTCGTTGTTCGGCGACGTGGCCTTGATCGCGTCGAAGCACGCCATGGTGATGGGGGATATGGGCGAGTCCGACGCACCGGCTATGCAGATGTCGGCCCGGCCCTCCTGGACGGTGTGGAAGGCGTATCCGACGGCGTCCAGGCCCGAGGTGCAGCCGGTGGAGACGGTCTGCACCGGACCCTGGGCGCCGAATCGTTCCGCCACGGCGGAGGCAGCGGTGCTCGGGGAGAACGCCCGGTGCAGCTGGGGCCGCGCCCGCTCGTGGTCCACGTCCCAGCGCTCGCCGCCATGGCTGACCAGCACGTAGTCGTTCTCCAGACGGGTGGTGCCGCCGACCGCGGTGCCCACCGACACCGCGATCCGCCAGGGGTCCTCCCGCGCCAGGTCGAGCCCGGAGTCGCGGACCGCCTCGTCGCCCGCGACCAGCGCGAACTGGATGTAGCGGTCCGCCCGTTCCACCTGCTCGGCGTCCAGGCCGTGCGCCGCCGGGTCGAAGTCGCACTCGGCGGCGATCCGCGAGCGCAGCTGGGAGGGGTCGAAGAAGGTGATGCCCCGCGTCGCGGTCCGGCCGTGCGCGAGCAGATCCCAGAACGCGGGGGCGCCGATGCCGCCCGGGGCGACGATGCCTATGCCGGTGACCGCCACGCGCCGGGTCATGACCTGACCCCTCCGCCGTCGGCGCCCGCCCCGGCCGGCTCGGTCAGCACCGCGGCCGCGCCGATCACCGACGTCTCCTCGGTGTCGACGTGCCCGAGCTGCGGACGGGGCGCCAGCGGGCCGAGGTGGAAGACCATCCGGGCCTCCACCTTGCCGACGTTGCGGAACCGGTGGCGCATGTCGATGGGGATCATCAGGCCCTGCTCCGGGCGCAGTACGTGCGGCTCGCCGTCCAGGTCGACCTCCAGCTCACCGCAGACGACGTAGACGAACTCCTCGGAGTAGGGGTGGTAGTGCTCACCGATGCGGTCGCCGGGCTGCACGATGGCCACACCCATGAAGCCGCTGGTGGAACCGACCGTGGCCGGGGTGAGCATGGCGCGCAGATCACCGCCGCGCCGGGTGTTGGGCTCGGTCTCGCTGAGATCCACGATTCTCGGACGGGGTTTGATCACGACGTTCCTCCGGTGGATGTGATCGGGCTTCTGGGTGTGGCTCCCGGGAGCGGACGGACCGCTCAGACCTCCGGCGAGCGGCGGTCGGTGACCAGCTCCATACGGGCGGTCTCGCCGGCCAGCAGCTCACGCAGCTCGGCGGCCTGCGCGGGGTCCCGGGGCAGCGGGTCCACGTCCGCGTCCTGGGCGGCGAGGTCCACCAGCCGCACCACGACGTCCTCGCGCTCGAAGACCGTGCTGCGCAGCACCTGGCTCGACGGGTCGTCGGCGGCCGCCGAGTCCGCCTTGGCGAGCAGCTCCGCGAGCTTCATCCCGCGGCCCGCCTTGGCCGGGTAGTACAGGGCCCGCCGGGTGCCCTCGGGCCGGTCGTCCGCCATCACGTGGTGCACGGCGGGCAGCGCCGCCCGGGTGAAGAACAGCCGGGCCGACTCCTGGTCGTTCAGGTCCCGGTCCTGCTCCAGATAAGGGTTGATGGCCTCCTCCACGGCCCGCACCTCGGGCGAGCGCGAGACATGGCGCAGGGCGGCCAGCAGATCGCCGCGCACCTCGATGGCACGCACCACCCGGTTGCCGTGCATGAACAGCGAGGTGCGCAGAAGCCGCGTGGAGTCGTCCACCCGCGGCTCGGGCGCCGCGTAGTCCCCGAGCAGCTTGGCCACCTTGTCCTCGGTGCCCGGCTTCACGGTGAAGGTCAGCGCGTGCCGGATCACTCCGTCACCGATGCGCACCTCCGTCTGGAGCCGGCCCCGGGCGGGCGCGTCGGTCTCGTAGGCGCGGCCCGTCTCGCGGACGATGTGGAAGCGCAGCGAGCGGGTGTTGCGCACGCAGGAGTGCAGCGGCTCCACCATCCGCACGTGCTCCTCGCTGTTCACCCAGGTGAGGAACGGCGGGGCGCTCTCCCACTCGCTGGTGATGAGCCATTGGGATGGATTCTCGATGGACTGGCAGAGTTGGTCGCTGACATGGCCGGGAACCGACGCAACCTGGTTGCAGAGCTGCTCGTACGCCTCCAGGAACTGCTGCTGCGCGCCGTCGAAGACGTCGACCAGCAGAACGACCCGGAGCCGCGAGCCGTCGAACACGGACTGGGAGACACGCTTCGACGCGTCGCGCGCCGGTGCTTCTGACAGACGTTCAGAGGTGGTGGTCATGGTGCGGACATCTCCTTGGCGGGGGATCTCGGGTGCGCCGGTCACCGCCGTGACGCGACGTCAGCGCTTCTTGATCCTGTGCCGCTGGCCGTAAGCCCGCGACTCGTAGGAACCACGTGGGTGATCCCGCGCGCAAATGGCCCCAACAACGGTGATACCGGGCATGAGACTCACAGGCGTCTTGTACGCACCCCTGCATCTGGAGGCTCGATGCATCACACAGCCGACCACCGGGTTCCCGTCCTCATCGTGGGCGGCTCACTGGTGGGCCTGTCCACGTCCCTGTTCCTCGGCCGCCTCGGCGTGCGCCACATGCTGGTGGAGCGGCACTCCGGGACCTCCCACCATCCGCGCGGACGCGGCAACAACGTCCGCACGATGGAACTCTTCCGGGTGGCCGGCATCGAGCCGGACATCAAGGCGGCGGCCTCCCTGCTCGCCGACAACCACGGCATCCTGCAGACCCCGACCCTGGTCGGCGAGGCCGGCGAGTGGCTGTTCAAGGAGATCGACCCCGGCGGTGGCCTGCGGAAGTTCAGCCCCACCGCCTGGAACCTGTGCAGCCAGAACGACCTCGAACCCGTCCTCCTGGACGGCGCCCGCGAACTCGGCGGCGATCTGCGCTACCACCATGAGATGGAGTCCTTCGAACAGGACGCCGACGGGGTGACCGCGATCGTCCGCGACCGCTCCACCGACGAGCGCTACACCGTCCGGGCCGACTACCTCGTCGCCGCCGACGGCCCCCGCAGCCCCGTCCGCCGTGCCCTCGGCATCGGCCAGAGCGGCCCCGGCGAGCTGTTCGCCAACGTCAGCGTCACCTTCCGCTCCACCCGCCTGGCCGACGTGGTCGGCGACCGCCGCTTCATCTGCTGCTACCTCACCCACCCCGACGCCGACGGCGCCCTGCTCCCCGTCGACAACAAGGAGCGCTGGGTCTTCCACGCCCCCTGGCACCCCGAACTGGGCGAATCCCTGGATGAGTTCACCGAGGAACGCCTCCAGCGGCACATCGCCCGCGCGGTCGGCGTGCCCGACCTCGATGTGCGGATCACCGGAATGGCGTCCTGGCGCGCCGCCGAACGGGTCGCCGACTCCTACGCGCAGGGCCGGGTCTTCCTCGCCGGCGACTCCGCCCACGAGATGTCCCCCACCGGCGCGTTCGGCTCCAACACCGGTATCCAGGACGCCCACAACCTCGCCTGGAAGCTGGCCGCCGTCCTCGACGGCTGGGCCGGGCCCGCGCTCCTCGACAGCTACGGCGCCGAGCGCCGCCCGGTCGCCGTCGCCACCAGCGCCCGCGCCTCCGCCCGCTCCGTCGAGCACAGCCACCCCGGCTTCGCCCCGGCCCCCGGCGTCGGCGGCGCCAAACGCGGCGGCATCCTCAACGTCGTCCTCGGCTACCACTACCCCGAGGGCGCCGCCGTCGGCACCGACCCCGAGGCGCCGGTCGTCCCCGACACGCTCTCCCTCACCGGCCGCCCCGGCACCCGCGCCCCGCACCTGTGGCTGCGCCAGGCCGCCCGCCGGCTGTCCACCCTCGACCTCTACGAGCGCTCCATGGTGCTGCTCACCGACGCCCCGGACGACGCGGGCTGGTACGACGCCGCCCGGCGCGTCGCCGCTCTGGACGGGGTACGGCTCGACGCCTACCGGATCGGCCCCGGCGGCGACGCCGACCTGGTGTACGACACCGAGGGCGACGACTGGGCCGCACTGCACGGCGTCGGTGCCGACGGCGCGGTCCTGGTCCGCCCCGACGGCTTCGTCGCCTGGCGCGCCCAGGGCGCCTCCCCCGACCCCCAGGCCGCCCTCCGGGACGCGTTGAAGGCCGTACTGCGCAGGGGCTGACCCGCAGGCCAGCGGGTTGGACAGCCCACCGTCGGACACCTCGGTCGGCGCCTTCACCTACGTCGCCGCTGCCGGGATCCGCCCCCTTCCGCCGTACCCCGACAAGAGCCGGAGCCCGTCCGGGAATCCCCCCGTCCCTACCGGACGGGCTCCTCGACCCCCGCCGCCCCGACGCCGCGGAATGCTCACGGCATGAGCAGAGGCCCAGGCCGGAAGTGATCCGGCCTGGGCCTCGGTGGCGCCCCGCCGGATTCGAGAAGCCCCGTCGGCGTTCGCCCCAGGTCCGCCATGAGCCGTCGTTCCTCGCCACAGCGCGCTGACCAGGGCATGTGCTGACGCACGAAGGATCCGGCGGTCCGTCCGAGACCGATCTTGGAAAGCGTGAAGGCCCGGGTCGGAAATGATCCGGCCCGGGCCTCGGCGGAGCCCCCTGTCGGATTCGAACCGACGACCTTCGCTTTACAAGAGCGGCGCTCTGACCAGCTGAGCTAAGGAGGCCTGTCGCGCGTGCTGCGCGGACGTGCCTGTGCAGTGTACCCACGTCACCTTGTGAGCCCGGCGAGAATTTCCGCGAAGTTCACCGTCGCCCATGTACTGACAGATCGCGTGAACGCCGGGTACCGTCTCGAAACGGTTCACTCGCGTGGACTACACCAACCACCTTCCTACAACGGATCGTCCGGCACGTTCCTGCCGGTAGAAGGGGGCCCATTCACCATGGCCACTGTCACGTTCGACAAGGCGACCCGGATCTACCCGGGTTCCACCAAGCCCGCCGTCGACGCGCTCGACATCGCGATCGAGGACGGCGAGTTCCTCGTCCTGGTCGGCCCGTCGGGCTGCGGCAAGTCCACCTCGCTGCGGATGCTCGCGGGTCTGGAGGACGTCAACGGCGGCGCCATCCGGATCGGCGACCGCGACGTCACCCACCTGCCGCCCAAGGACCGGGACATCGCCATGGTGTTCCAGAACTACGCGCTCTACCCGCACATGTCGGTCGCCGACAACATGGGCTTCGCGCTCAAGATCGCCGGTGTCAACAAGGCGGAGATCCGGCAGAAGGTCGAGGAGGCCGCGAAGATCCTCGACCTCACCGAGTACCTCGACCGCAAGCCGAAGGCCCTGTCCGGCGGTCAGCGCCAGCGTGTCGCGATGGGCCGCGCGATCGTGCGCGAGCCCCAGGTCTTCCTCATGGACGAGCCGCTGTCCAACCTGGACGCCAAGCTCCGCGTCTCCACCCGCACCCAGATCGCCTCGCTCCAGCGCCGGCTCGGCATCACCACCGTCTACGTCACCCACGACCAGGTCGAGGCCATGACGATGGGCGACCGCGTGGCGGTCCTCAAGGACGGCCTGCTCCAGCAGATCGACACCCCGCGCAACATGTACGACAAGCCCGCCAACCTCTTCGTCGCCGGCTTCATCGGCTCCCCGGCCATGAACCTGGTCGAGGTCCCGATCACCGACGGCGGCGTGAAGTTCGGCAACAGCGTGGTGCCCGTCAACCGCGAGGCCCTCAAGGCCGCCACCGACAAGGGTGATCGCACGGTGACCGTGGGCGTGCGCCCCGAGCACTTCGACGTCGTGGAGCACGGCGGCGCCGCCGCGGCCTCCCTCACCAAGGACGCCGCGGACGCCCCGGCCGGCCTCGCCGTCTCGGTGAACGTCGTCGAGGAGCTGGGCGCCGACGGCTATGTCTACGGCAGCGCCGACATCGACGGCGACCTGAAGGACCTGGTCGTGCGCGTGAACGGCCGCCAGGTGCCGGAGAAGGGCGCCACCCTGCACGTCGTGCCGCGCCCCGGCGAGACCCATGTGTTCTCCACGTCAACCGGCGAGCGCCTGTCCGACTGAGCGCCGTCCGGACACCGTCTTGGCAGAGGGCCCCGCGGTACACCGCGGGGCCCTCTTCGCATGATCGTTCCGGGGCGAGCGTCAACCCCCTACCCCGAAAACCGCACTTTCTCATCCCCCGTAAGAGTGACGGAATGTCCTCGCGCCATTACCGGCCGCTACCCTCACACGCGTGAAGCACTCCATCACCACTCAGACGCGACGCAGCCACCGGGGCCCTGCCCGCCGGGTCGGCCGCTCCCTCGCCCTCGTCCTGCCCGTCGTCCTGGTGCTCTCGGGAACCCTCGCGGTCACCCGGGTCAACTGGACCGGAAGCCCCGCCGGCTCGGTGCTCACCGCCTCCGACATCACCTCGGTGCAGTCCGCGCCCAAGACGGTCGTCCACGCCCCCGAGGACGTGCTGCGCGACCGCCTGATGAGCGAACTGCACGAGAAGAACCCGGGCGTGGTCCTCACCCACCTCCAGGAAGCCGTCAACGGCCACCCCTCGCTCGCCCGGCACTGCACCTCCATCGCCCGCTCCCTCGGCCGGGCCGCGGTACGCATCTACGGCGCCTCGCGCGCCCAGTCGTACGCGCGCCCGGTGTGCGACACCTCCTTCGCGACCGGAGTGCTGGCCGCACGCGGCTGAACCCGGCCCGGGGCGCCACGTACAGTGCGGGTCATGACCCATCCGAACGCCGCGTCGCGCCCCACTCAAGCCGTGATCCTGGCCGGCGGCCAGGGCTCCCGGCTGCGTCCGTACACCGACGACCGGCCCAAGCCGATGGTCGAGATCCCCGGCACGGGCACTCCGATCATCGGCCACCAGCTCGCCTGGCTCGCCGAGGAGGGTGTGACGGACGTGGTGGTCTCCTGCGGCCACCTCGCCGAGGTCCTCCAGGACTGGCTGGACTCGGCTCAACTGCCGGTCTCCGTGCGCACCGTCGTGGAGACCGAGCCCCTCGGCCGCGGCGGCGGCCTCAAGTTCGCCGCCGCGCACCTCCCCCACCCGGACCGGCCCTGGTACGCCACCAACGGCGACATCTGGACCCGCTTCTCACTGCGGGACATGGCCGACTTCCACACCGAACGGGACGCCGTGGCGACGCTGGCACTGGCCCGGCCGCGGATCCCCTGGGGCGCGGTGCGGACCGACGGGTTCGGACACATCACCGACTTCATCGAGGCGCCGCCGTCCACGTTCGAGATCAACGCCGGTGTGTACGTCTTCTCGCCGGAGTTCACCACCCTGCTGCCCGAGCGCGGCGACCATGAGCGCACGACGTTCCCCGGGCTCGCCCGCGAACGGAAGCTCGCGGGCTTCCCGCTGCCGCAGGGCGCGTACTGGCGGGCCATCGACACGGCGAAGGACCTGACGGAGGCGGCGAAGGAGCTGGCGGCCCTGGGGCGGTAGCAAGCGTGAAAGAGGGGCCCGGTACCCATCGCGGTACCGGGCCCCTCTCCTGTCGCCCTGCTCAGCCCAACAAGCCGCCCAGCACGCCCGGTTGGCCCGTGGAGGCGCCGCCGCTCGATGTGGAGGTGCCGCCGCCCGGGGCGGAGCCGCCGGAGGTGGTGGAGTTGCCTCCGGTGCCGGTCGGGCCCGCCGTGGTGCTGGGGGCGCCGCCCGTGGGGGCGGACTGCCGGGCCGGGGGCCGGCCCGTGGTGCCCTGGGTCGCGCTCGGGGTGGTGGTCGTACCGCCCGCCGAGTGGTTCGCGCCCGGGGTGGTGGCCGAGCCGGAGGGGCTCGCGCCGGCCGTGGCGCCGCCCGAGGGGGAGGTGGGCGCGGACGGGGTGCGCTGGTGCCGGGTGCCGGGCTCGCCGGGGAGCGGGGAGCCGGGGACGTTGTTGCGAGGCGCCTCGCCGGGGCCGGGGACGACCACCCGGCTGGAGTCGCGGACCGCGCCGCCGAGCAGCGAGCCCACCAGCAGGGTGAGGCCGACGGTCAGCGCGGTGATCAGGGCGCCGCGGCGCAGTACGTAGCGACGCAGCTCCCAGATGTCGGAGCGGGGGCCGAGCCGCCGCCAGGCGCTGCCCGCGAGACGGCCGTCCACCGAGTAGACGGGGGCGCCGGCGATGATCAGCGGGGACCAGGCGGCCAGGTAGATGATGTCCGGGGCGTCGTACGCCGGGACCGTCTTCCAGCTGACCGTGACGATCAGCGCGGCCGACAGCAGCACACCGACCACCGCGGCCACCCGCTGCCAGCAGCCGAGGACCGTCAGCACGCCCACCACGACCTGGAGGAAGGCGATCACCAGGCCCGAGCCGACCGGGTGGTGCAGCGCGAACTGGCGCAGCGGCTCGGCGACCTCCCACGGGTGCAGGGTGTTGAGCCAGGTGACCATGGAACCGCGCTTGCCGCCGTCGAAGTAGACGGGGTCGCACAGCTTGCCCATGCCGGCGTAGATCGAGATGAAGCCCAGGAAGATGCGCAGCGGGAGCAGCACCACGCCGAGGTTCATCCGGCGGCCGGGGTAGTAGGCGTGCCGGCCCAGGTCGTCGGCGCCGCGGCGGGCGGGGCGCGGGGCGTCGAGGTCGTCCTCGTCGTCGGCGGCGTACGGCGGGAACGACTCGGTGGGCTCGTCGCCGTACTCGTCGCACTCGTCGTACTCGCCCTGCCCGTCCTGGCGGCCGAAGTCCGGTCGCGGGTACGGCGGTTGGTCGTACGAGCCGCTGCGCATGTGCGGCAGGAGGCGGGTGCCCCCGTCGTCGGCGGAGGTGCGCTGATGGCCGACGACGGGGGTCTCGACGGTCTGGTCCAGCGCGTCGTACGTCTCGTCGTACGTCTCGTCGTAGCCGGTGGTGCCGACGCGCGGGATGACGCGGGTGGCGCCGGTGTCGGGTTCCTCGGCATGGCGGACGATGCTGCCCCGCACGGCCTGGAGGAGCCGGTGGGCGCCGGTGTCGTCGGGCGCGGAGCGGCCGCTCCACACGACCGGCCGGCGACGGCCGGCGCCGGCCCGGGCCGCCTGGCCCGCGACGGGCATCCGGGCGGTGTCCTGGGTGGCGCTGAGATGGCGGGCGATCCGGGCGGACCGGGTGCGCCCGGCCTTCCCGCCCAGCTGCACGCGGAAGCTGGCGTGGTTGACGATGATCTGCGCCGGGTCGCTCGGCACCTTCACCATGCTCAGCGCGGGAGCGTCGTCGAATCCCGACGAGCGGTCCCCCGTGGGTGTGCGGGGTGTTCTGGTGTCCACACTCATCTAACCGAGTGACGTGGGGATAGGACACTGCCTTGACCGGCCGGATGTGTCCGGGCCCCGTCAAAGCAGTGTCGAACGCCATATGGACGCCGGAATTCCCGCGTAAGGGTGAAGTTCCGGACGGGTGTTCAGACCCGTCGGCGTGGCGCTTCGGTGGCCACGCCGCTCCCGTCAGCTCCGCCTGCGGGCGGCCTCGTAGAGCACGATGCCCGCGGCCACACCGGCGTTGAGGGACTCGGTGCCGCCCGGCATCGGGATGCGGACGCGGTAGTCGCAGGTCTCGCCGACGAGCCGGGACAGGCCCTTGCCCTCGCTGCCGACCACGATCACGACCGGACCCGACAGGGCCGCCAGCTCGCCCAGCTCGGCCTCGCCGTCCGCGGCCAGACCGACGACCGCGACGCCCGCCTTCTTGTACTGCTCCAGGACGCGGGTGAGGTTGGTGGCGCGGGCCACCGGGGTACGGGCGGCCGCACCGGCGGAGGTCTTCCAGGCACCGGCGGTCATACCGGCCGAGCGGCGCTCGGGCACGACCACGCCATGGCCGCCGAACGCGGAGACCGAGCGGACGACCGCGCCGAGGTTGCGCGGGTCGGTGACCCCGTCGAGCGCCACGACCAGCGGGTCCGCGCCCTCGTCGGCGGCGGCGTCGAGCAGGTCCTCGGGGTGCGCGTACTCGTACGGCGGGACCTGGAGGACGAGACCCTGGTGGTTCAGGCCGTTGGTCATCCGGTCCAGCTCGGGGCGCGGCGCCTCCATGAGGTTGATGCCACCGCGCTCGGCGGCGAGCTGGAGGGCCTCGCGGACGCGCTCGTCGTTGTCGATGAACTGCTGCACATAGAGGGTCGACGCGGGGACGCCCTCGCGCAGCGCCTCGACCACCGGGTTACGGCCGACGACCAGCTCGGACGCCGACTTGCCGCCGCCCCGGCGCGGCTGCGGGCGGCCGCCCTGCGCGCGGCGGACCTTCGCGGCGGCGGCGCGCTGCTTGACGTGCCCCTTGCGCATCTCGGCGGGCGGGGTCGGGCCCTTGCCCTCCAGGCCCCGGCGCCGCTGGCCGCCACTGCCGACCTGCGCGCCCTTCTTGCCGGACATGCGGCGGTTGTTCGCGGCCATGAGTCACCTGTTCCGTGAGCTTTGTTCGTACGTACGTCTTATGCAGTGTGCCGCCCGGGGGGCCGGGCGGCACAATCGATCAAGGGTCGCCCGCGGTGGGGCTACCGCGCGCTCAGCGTCCAGCGCGGGCCCTGCGGGCTGTCCTCGATGGCCAGGCCGGCCTGGGCGAGCTGGTCGCGGATGGCGTCGGCGGTGGCCCAGTCCTTACGGGCCCGGGCGGACTCGCGCTGGTCGAGGACGAGCCGTACGAGGCTGTCGACGACCCCGTGCAGGTCCTCGCTCTCCTCGGACGCGCCGGCCCACTGCTCGTCCAGCGGGTCCAGGCCCAGGACGCCGAGCATGGCGCGGACCTCGGCGGAGCGGGCGACCGCGGCGTCCTTGTCGTCGGCGGCGAGCGCGCTGTTGCCCTGGCGGACGGTGGTGTGCACCACGGCGAGGGCGCCGGGGACGCCCAGGTCGTCGTCCATGGCCTCGGCGAAGGCGGGCGGGACCTCGGCGGCGGGCTCGACGGTCTTGCCGGCCAGCTCGGTCACGCGCTGCAGGAAGCCCTCGATCCGGCCGAAGGCGGCCTCGGCCTCGCGCAGGGCCTCCTCGCTGTACTCGATGGTCGAGCGGTAGTGCGGGGTGCCCAGGTAGTAGCGGAGCACGATGGGGCGCCAGTTCTTGACCATCTCGGAGACCAGCACGCTGTTGCCGAGCGACTTGGACATCTTCTCGCCGCTCATGGTGACCCAGGCGTTGTGCACCCAGTACCGGGCGAACTCGTCGCCGAAGGCCTTGGCCTGCGCGATCTCGTTCTCGTGGTGCGGGAAGATCAGGTCCAGGCCGCCGCCGTGCACGTCGAAGGCGGAGCCCAGGTACTTGTGGGCCATCGCCGAGCACTCCAGGTGCCAGCCTGGGCGGCCGCGGCCCCACGGGGTCTCCCAGTCGGGCTCGCCCGGCTTGGTGGCCTTCCACATGGCGAAGTCGCGGGGGTCGCGCTTGCCGGTGATGCCCTCCTCGGCGGGCTGGCGCATCTCGTCCAGATCCTGCTTGGACAGCTCCAGGTAGTCGGGCCAGGAGCGGACGTCGAAGTAGACGCTGCCGTCGGCCTCGTAGGCGTGGCCGCGCTCGATGAGGGTGCGCATCATCTCGACCATCTCGGTGACATGGCCGGTGGCGCGGGGCTCGTAGGTCGGGGGGAGGCAGCCGAGGGCGGTGTAGCCGTCGTTGAACGCCCGCTCGTTCTCGTAGCCGATGGACCACCACGGGCGGCCCTGTTCCCGGGCCTTGGTGATGATCTTGTCGTCGATGTCGGTGACATTCCGGACGAACGTCACCTCGTAGCCGCGGTACTCGAACCAGCGGCGCATGATGTCGAAGTTGAGGCCCGAGCGGATGTGCCCGATGTGCGGGGCCGCCTGCACGGTGGCACCACACAGGTAGATCGAGACACAGCCCGGCTTGACCGGGTCGAAGTCACGAATCTGCCGGGCGCTGGTGTCGTACAGGCGAATAGTCACCACTCCAGAGTAGTGGGCGCGACCCAGTGCCTCACGCCCCTTCCCCTGTTTGTCCCGCTCCGGGCTGTGAAACGGGGCGCCGCCGTCCACGGGTCTCAGACGGGCAGGCTCCAGGACGGCCCTTCGGGGCTGCCGAGCCAGACCCGTTGGGTGCCGTTCTCCTCCACCGTCATGCCGAAGTCGGACAGCGTGGGTGAGCCCGCGCTCCGCCAGGTGGTGAGGGCGCCTTCCACCTGGTCCCACAGCTGGAGGGGACCGTGCTGGTGCACGGTCCACCCCTCCCCCGCGGGCTCGGTCCATGCCTGGGACCCGGTGGCGACGTCCACCAGGATCACGTCCTCACCGGTGGTCATGAGTTCGGCGGACGGCGCGGCCAGCTGGGCCAGGAACTGCCCGGTCCAGTCCTCCAGGAGCGCGGGCCGCACACGGGTGGAGCGCGTGCGGCCGGGGTTCTTGCGGAACGTGGGGCGAGGCGGTCGTTCATGGGGGCGGGCAAGCATGTAGCTGATCTGGTCGGCGTGGAAACGCCCGGTGGCCGTTCCGTCGTCGTGGACGGTGAGACGGACGAGCCCGGAAGCCGGCAGCCACCCACCGACGGCAGCGGTGATGGTGCCGCCGTCGCGTACCTGGTGGAGCCAGGCCGGGGGGATGTGGCGCACGGCGCAGGTGGCCACGATGTGGTCGTACTCGGCGCCGCCCTGGTACCCGGCGAGGCCGTCACCGGTGAGGAGAGTGGGACGGTGGCCGGCCGAATGGATGCGCTCGGCCGCCGCGGCCGCGAGGTGCGGGTCGTACTCGATGGAGTACACGTTCTCGTCGCCGAGGCGAGCGCACAGGATGGCGGTGGAGTAACCGGTCCCGGTGCCGATCTCCAGCACCTTGTCGCCGTCGCCGATGCGCGCGAGATCGAGCATGCGCACGATCAGGGAGGGCAGCGTACTGGACGAGGTGGGGCGCCCGGTGACCGTGCCGGTGGCGTCAGCGGCGGTGATGCCGTCGACCTGGGTCACCCAGGTGGTGTCCTGGTGGACGAGGCGCAGCCACTCGGCGGGGTCGGTCCGGTCGCGGTGGAGGGGCATCCAGTGGCGGCCGTCGAAGCGGAACAGACCGTCGCCGACGAAGAGTTCGCGGGGCACGGTCTCCAGGGCGGTGCGCCACGCCGGGTCGTCCACGGGGACAGCGGCCGCGAGTCGGCGGCGCAGATCCTCGGAGTCGGTCATGCGGGAGCTCCGTGCTGTAGGTGGTCGGCGATGGCGCGGGTGATGGGGGCGGTGATGCGGTCGGGGAACCAGGCCCATTGGCCGTTCGGGTTGCACTCGTACCAATGCCACCGACCGTCGTGGTCCAGGCCGAAGTCGAAGGCTCCGAAGACGAGCCCGAAGGCATCGAGGTAGGCGCGGACGCTCTCGGCGATCTCGGGCGGGACCGGTACGGGGGTATAGGTGAGCTGGTCGTAATGACGACGCCAGTCGATCCCGGACGAGCCGCTGATTCGGACGGCGGAGAGGTGGTCACCGACAGCGGTCAGGCGGATGTCGGCGATCTTGCCGACGCGCCGCTGGAAGAGGTGGGCAGTGTGGCGTACCCGCTGGTCGATCTGGCTGGGGGTGACGTCATCGATCCAGACCGTCAGGGCGCGGCCGGTGCTGTCGGTGTACTCGGTCTCCCGGAGCGGCTTGTAGATCACAGGCTCGTGCTCGGCGGTGAATGCGCGGGCACGGTCGGGGTCGTTGGTGATGAGCGTGGGTGGCACGGTGAAGCCGCAAACAGCGGCGGTGGCCAGTTGCGCCGGTTTGTACTCAGCGTCCCGGTTGCGCCATGGGTGGTTCAGATAGCGGGCACCGGGAAGGGCGGCGAGGATGCCGCCGAGTCCGTAGCGGGCCTCTTCGACGCCCCATCGTGCCGCCATGTCGTCCATGGCGCGGTCGGCGGTGTAGGGGGTGGGCCGCCGCCAGTACACCGAGCGGACGTTCCCCGTGTCGAGGGTTCGGGAGGCAGTGGCGAGAGTGCCACGGGGTCCGATGCTGTCGAAGGTGCTCGACAGGCGGATGTCGGTGGGGAAGTCGCCGGGGTCCAGACGGACCACCGGCACGCGGCGCAGGTTCAGTTCGCTGATCACGCCGTCCGCGGTGGCGTCGTCCAGACGCGTTACGACGAGGACGGGCGGCCCACCCGGGGCCATCAGTCGGTGTCCCCGCTCTGGTCGCTGCCCTGGTCAGGAGTGCCGTCCAGACTGGTCTTCGTGCTCGTCTCCTGCGACGTCTCCGAGCGCTTGTGCCTGGCCTCCACCGCCAGGGGCATCCCGTCGGGGCCGACCCAGGCGGGAACTTGCGTGCCCGGATCGAGAATCGGCCGGGCGGCGGGAAGGACCGCCGCCGCGGGGTAGGGCCGCATGCGTCCGAGTCCCCAGGGCTTGACCTGATCCGGTGATGCTGAGCGCTGCATGAGTCTCCTCGCTTCTCGAACGGTCCGGCAGCGAAACCCACCGCCGGGGTTCCGGATGATCAGTGACGACGCCACCTCTCACGCGTCGGCCAGTAGCTCGGCCCAGACGGTCTTACCGGTGCGGGACGGCCGTACCAGCCAACGGGCCGCCAGCTCGTCCACCACCGCCAGCCCACGACCGGACTCCGCGCCGTCGGCAGGCTCCCGGCGTACGAGCCGTCGCCCCGACGAGTCCGCGACCGACACCCACACCGTTCCTGGCCCGGGACGCTCCAGCGTCAGACGGCAGTTGCCCGGCCTCTCCGGCGGCGCACAGGACGGGCGAGCGTGTCGCACCGCGTTCGTCATGAGTTCCGAGACGACCAACACGACGTCGTCCGTCATGCCCACCAGCCCCCAACACACCAGCGTGGTACGGGCGCTTGTCCGCGCCACCGCCACCGACGAGGGGCAGAGAGGCAACGTCTGCGCGTAGCCGGGTACGGGCCCCGTCAGAGGCCGCAGGACAGATGGTGTTGAGCGAGCCGTCGTGGTCATCGTCGCCTCTTCGTCGTCTTCTGCCCGCCAAGCCCTCCGGGAGTGAGTGCCGAGCGGCCGGTAATCACTCAACACCTGTGCGCGACCATGGGTAAGCGAGCACAGTGGACGGTGAGTTGCACAGGTTGCACACGCTCGGGGGTCACGATGGGACGACAGTCACTCATGCCGAACGACGTCCTGGCGGCGCTGATGCGAGAGGGGAACATCCAGAACGACCAGCTGGCACGCCGAGTCAATGCCGCCGGCGCCGAACTCGGTCTCAGCCTGACCTACACCAAAACGGCCGTCTCGCAGTGGTTGAAAGGCCACCGGCCGAAGAGAGAAGCGCGCCCTGCCGTCACCGAAGCGCTCTCACGTCTGCTCGCGCGGCCCGTAACGTCGGCGGAACTCGGCTGGGACAGCGACACCGCCGGGCCCCCGGCCACGGTGTCGGGAATCGTCGACCTTGGAAGGGCGGACATGGACCCATCCCGGCGCGCCGTGCTCGGCGCGGGCCTGTACTCGGCGGCACTGGCCATCCCCCGTTACGACGACATCGCAGGCCGGACAGATCATGTATCAGCCGGTCGCACCACCCGTATCGGCCGGTCCGACGTGGAGACCGTGAAGCGGATGACGGAGCGGATCGCCGACATCCTCGACGACCTCGGGGGTGGCCATGCCCGTCCCATGGCAGCGGCATTCCTCGTCAATACCGTGGGGCCTTATCTGCGTGCGGACGGAACACACGAGGTGAAGCGCGCGATGCGGGCCGCGGCCTCGGATCTCACGTACCTCACCGGGTGGATGGCCATGTACGAGCGCCAGCATGGCGTCGGCCAGCGGTACTACATGACGGCGCTGAAGCTCGCCGGCGCCGCCGAGGACCATGTGACGTACTGCCGCACCCTGCGCGGTATGGCATTGCAGGCTTCGAACCTGGGTTACGGCCCGAAGGCCCTCGAACTCGCCGACTCGGCCGCGGAAGCCGCTCCGGCCTCAGGACCGCGCCTGGTGGCGTTCCTGCGCGGCCAGCAGGCGCACGGAGCGGCCATGGTCGGCGACCGGCGGCAGGCGTTCGACCGCCTCCGGGAAACCGAAGAGGCGCTCTCGCAGGCCGACGGCCGCAACGACCACATCGGCGGATACGATCGCGCCGCCTACGAGTTCCACGTCGCCCACGTCCTGTGGGAACTCGGAGACCGGCCCGGGTCGGTCAAAGCCCTGCGCCGGTCCAACAAGGCCCGGCCTTCCGGCGAGCGGCAGGGCCGCGTGCACGCAACCGGTCTCCTTGCCACCCGGCTCATGGAGATGCGGCACGTGGAGGAGGCATGCCGGGAGTGGGACACGTTCCTCGACGACTACGCCGGCGTCAGCAGTGCGCGGGGTGACGAGCACTTCACCACCCTGCAAACGTCCATCCGGCCGTACGGATCGCTACCGGTCGTACGCGCACTGGAAACGCGGGCCCGCGACGCGGCCCGGCAGAAAACGGCAGCCTGACCGACAGGGCGGCGCCCCTCCTTCCACCCGGAAGAGGGCACCGGCTGGTGTCCGACGGACGAGGGTGAAGACCTCAGAGCCGCCCGACCACCTTGCGCGGGGTGATCCGTACGACCACCCGTTCCGCGTCCTGCGAGGACTCCGGGTTGAACTCGGCGTACTTCTTGCCCGTGTACTTCAGGCTCAGGTCGTCGATGAGGGACTGGCCGCCGGTGGTGGTCAGTTCGGCGGTGCCGCGGATCTCGGCGTACTCGTAGGGCTGCTCGGGGTTCATGACGACGACGGTGACGCGCGGGTCGCGGTCGAGGTTCAGCTTCTTGCGGCGGTCGGCCGTGGTGGAGAAGAGGAGCTGCTCGCCGTCGCGCTTCACCCAGACCGGGGACATCTGCGGGCTGCCGTCGGGCTGGACGGTGCCGACGACGATGAACACCTTGCTGTCGAGCAGGGACTTGAGCCGGTCGGACAGGGTGGCGGACATGGGTACCTCCGAAAGGGCGCGGACGGTGACTCTCCGGGTACCCTCGCACGCCCTCGGCTCACCCGCACCAGGACGCCGCCGAGTTCAGGAGGCCCGCACCACCAGTGCCGTCGCCACCGCCATCAGCCCCTCGTCGCGCCCCGGGAAACCGAGGCCGTCCGTCGTCGCGCCGGATACCGACACGGGTGCGCCGGCCGCCTCGGAGAGGATCTTCTGGGCCTCGTCGCGCCGCTTGCCGATCTTCGGGCGGGGGCCGATCACCTGCACGGCGACATTGCCGATCACGAAGCCCGCCGCGCGCACGATCCGCGCGGCCTCGGTGAGCAGCGTGACCCCCGGCGCGCCCGACCACTCGGGCCGCCCGGTGCCGAAGTGCTGCCCGAGGTCACCGAGCCCGGCCGCGGAGAACAGCGCGTTGCAGGCGGCGTGCGCGACCACGTCCGCGTCGGAGTGCCCGGCCAGGCCCGGCCCCTCGCCCTCCCACTTCAGGCCGGCGCACCACAGCTCGCGGCCCTCCTCGAAGGCGTGGATGTCGGTGCCGATGCCGACCTGGGGCAGCATCACCCCAGCAGCCTCAGTAGCCATCGTTGAGCCTCCTGCGGGCCAGGACCGCCTCGGCGAGGACCAGGTCCAGCGGGCGGGTCACCTTGAACGCCTCCTCGTGGCCGGGAACCGTCACCACGGGCAGGCCGAGCTGCTCCACCATGCTCGCGTCGTCCGTGACGTCCTCGGTCACGGTCTCGTGCGCGCGCACCAGCGTCGCCCGGTCGAACCCCTGCGGCGTCTGCACGGCCCTCAGCCGGGCCCGCTCCGGCGTGGCCACGACCGGCTCGGGCGCGCCGGGCTCGGTGGCCGGCTCGACCTCCTTGACGGTGTCGGCCAGCGGCAGCGCGGGGACGACCGCCGGGGCGCCGTCGCGTACGGCCTCGATCACCGCGTCGACGGTGTCGACCGGGACCAGCGGGCGGGCCGCGTCATGGACGAGGACGACGCCGTACTCGGGCGGTACGGCCGCGAGGCCGAGCGCCACCGACTCCTGCCGGCTCTCACCGCCGGGCACCACCACGAAGTCGGTGCGCTCGGGCAGCGCGTGCGCGTCGAGCAGCGACTTCACCTCGGTGGGGCCGTCCGCCGGGGCGACCACGACGACGAGGGAGACATGGCGAGACGCGGCCAGCGAGTGGACCGCGTGGATGAGCATCGGCGTGCCGTTGAGCGCCCGCAGCGCCTTGGGCGCGCCCGGTCCGAGCCGTACGCCGCGGCCGGCGGCGGGAATGACGGCGGCGACGGGGGCCTGCGCGGGCGCGGAGGGCGGCCCGGCGGGCGAGGGACGCGATTCGTCAGACATCGGTTCCTGTCAGGTTTGTGTGCTCGACCTAGGTGGGTATGGCCTTCAGCAGTGCCGGGCGCGACGCCTTGACCGGACCCTTTCCGTGACCCTGGTCGAGCCGTGCGACCCGGCCCGGCACATCGAGTATCGGGGGCCCGCTTCCGTTTTCAGGGGCTTTCCGGGGGGTACGCCACAGACGGCGCCGCGGGGACGGACATGCCGCAGCGCCCGGCGACAGAATCGAGTGTCATCGGGCACCGCGGCATTTTCGCTGTGCTGAGAATGTGGCTGAGATGTGCGAGAGCACTGAGTGAGCGTGCGGGGAGTGGGGGCGAGGGGCAGGACCGATCAGAACATCAGCCGTTGACCGGGGTTCGCCGCCCACGGCACGGGCATGTCAGGAGGCGAGCACCTCGTCGAGCAGGGCCTCGGCCTTGTCCTCGTTCGTGTTCTCCGCGAGAGCCAGCTCGCTCACCAGGATCTGGCGGGCCTTGGCGAGCATGCGCTTCTCACCGGCGGACAGTCCGCGCTCACGCTCGCGACGCCACAGGTCACGCACGACTTCCGCGACCTTGATGACATCGCCGGAGGCGAGCTTCTCCAGGTTTGCCTTGTAGCGACGGGACCAGTTCGTGGGCTCCTCGGCGTACGGCGCGCGCAGCACCTCGAAGACCCGGTCCAGTCCGTCCTGACCGACCACATCACGCACACCGACGAACTCCGCATTGTCCGCTGGCACACGCACCGTGAGGTCACCCTGGGCGACCTTCAGCACCAAGTAGGTCTTGTCCACGCCTTTGATCTGGCGAGTTTCGATAGCCTCGATCAGCGCGGCCCCGTGATGGGGATAGACCACGGTGTCGCCAACCTTGAACGTCATGTGACAGGTACCCCTTCCGTGGCTATCCAGGGTAACACGGATACGACGTCTTCTGAATGGCGTTTTCGCAGGTCAGGGCATATCTCGGGGCTTGACAACAGCAACCGGAACGTGCTGCGAAGACCCTCCGGAAGCGGGTATTCGCAGGTGGGAGGGGCTGTCCGGACAGGGCGAAACGCGTACGTCACACACCTCACGCACACTCCCCAAGTGGATGAACATCCCGATTTGTCCGGTTCCCAGCGTACGACTTCCGCTACTCCGTTCGGAGGCTGCGGGCCCATGTGGGCCGTTTCCAAAATTGATCAGTGACGGCCGGACGGGTGATCCGTTGATCAATTTCGAGGCGCCGTACATTCCTTCACGGAAATTTTGCGCGCGGTTATGCGAATGGCGTACCGCGCTCTCGGCAAAGTGGCCGAAGAGACCGTTGTGACTGCTGAGACGCGTGAGGCGTTGTCACGGGCCGCGTACCCCCACTGGCGGGAAGCCCGGCGCCAGGGGGAGGGTCGGGTGCGATCACGCGGGAACGGCTCGGTAACCTGAAGCCGCTGACAGACACTTAGGGTGGCTTTACAAGGAAGCCGCCCCTGCGTTAGGAGTTGCCGCCGCCGTGAGCAGCAGCCTTCGACGCGGCGCCCTCGCCGCTTCTGCCATTGCCTTCTCGATCGCCTCCCTCGCCGCCTGCGGCGCCGGCAACGACTCCCAGACCCTTGAGGTCAAGCCGGACAACGCGGCGACCAGCGTCGGCGACATCAAGGTCCAGAACGCCCTGGTCATCACCCAGCCGGACCCGAAGGCGACCGGCCCGGCCGTGGTCTCCGCGACGCTGTTCAACACGGGCAACGACAACGAGACCCTTCAGTCGATCAGCATCCCGGGCACCAGCGACACCGTGAAGCTGACCCCGGCCAAGGGCGGCAGCCTGACCGTCCCGGCGCACGGCTCCCTGGTCCTCGGCGGTCCGAACAACGCCTCCGCCGAGATCCCCGGCGGCCACCAGAGCGTGCAGGACGGCAATGCCCAGCCGGTCACCTTCACCTTCAGCAAGTCCGGCGCGGTGAGCCTGCGCGCCTTCGTGGTCCCGGCCACCAGCTACTTCGACAAGTGGGGCCCCTCCAAGGTCCCGTCCGCCCCCACCGGCTCCCCGGCTCCCGGCGCCACCGCCTCCGGCAGCGCCAAGCCGGGCAAGCACGACGGGGCGAACCCCTCGTCGAGCGCGAGCACGGGCACCACCGCCACCACGGGCACCACGGGCACCACGGGTACCACCGGCACCACCGGTACGGGCACGACCCCGAGCGACTCGGCCTCGCAGTCGGTCGGCGCGGGTCACTGAGCCGCCGTACGACCGGCCGCTGAGCCGTCGTACGATCCCGGCGGCCGAGCGGTCGTACGATCGGCCGCCGAGCTGCCGTAGGCAGGGGCCCACGGGCGACAACGCGAAGGGCGGCACCCCCTCGGGGGTGCCGCCCTTCGCGTCACGGCCTTCACGTCGTCCGTGGCCCTCGATCGACGACGGCCTTCGGTTTACGGCTCGAACTTGTAGCCCAGGCCGCGCACCGTCACCAGGTAGCGCGGGGCGCCCGGGTCCGGCTCGATCTTGGCGCGCAGGCGCTTGACGTGGACGTCCAGGGTCTTGGTGTCGCCCACGTAGTCGGCGCCCCAGACCCGGTCGATCAGCTGCATCCGGGTCAGCACCCGGCCGGCGTTGCGCAGCAGCATCTCCAGCAGGTCGAACTCCTTGAGCGGGAGGTCGACCTTGGCGCCGCCGACCGTCACCACGTGCCGGTCGACGTCCATACGGACCGGACCGGCCTCCAGCGCGGCCGGGGTGACCTCCTCCGGCTCGCCGCGGCGGCGCAGCACCGCGCGGATGCGGGCGACCAGCTCACGGGAGGAGAAGGGCTTGGTGACGTAGTCGTCGGCTCCTATCTCCAGCCCGACGACCTTGTCGATCTCGCTGTCCTTCGCGGTCACCATGATCACGGGGACGTTCGAGCGGCCGCGCAGCTGGCGGCACACCTCGGTGCCGGGCAGGCCAGGCAGCATCAGGTCGAGCAGGACGAGGTCGGCGCCGTTGCGCTCGAACTCGTCGAGGCCGTCGGGTCCGGTGGCCGCCACGGCGACCTCGAAGCCCTCCTTGCGCAGCATGTAGGACAGAGCGTCGGAGAAGGACTCCTCGTCCTCGACGACGAGCACTCGGGTCACGGAAGGACCTCCGGGGAGGGAAGCGGTTCGTACGGGGATGGCTCGGTGGGACCGGCCTCGTCGTCGAGGCCGGGGTCCGGGTGCTGGAGCGCGCGGTCGCGGGCGGCGGCCGCCTCCGGCAGCCTGAGGGTGAAGGTGGAGCCCTGGCCTTCGGCACTCCAGACCGTGACCTCCCCGCCGTGCGAGGCGACCACGTGCTTGACGATGGCGAGACCCAGGCCGGTGCCGCCGGTGGCCCGGGAGCGGGCCGGGTCGACGCGGTAGAAGCGCTCGAAGATGCGCTCCTTGTCCTTGTCCGAGATGCCGATGCCCTGGTCGGTCACGGCCAGCTCGATCATGTCACCCCCGGGGGCGCTCACCCGGCGGGCGGCGATGCCCACCCTGGTGCGGGCCGGGGAGTAGTTCACCGCGTTCTCGACCAGATTGCCGAGGGCGGCGGCCAGCTGACCCCGGTTGCCCCAGACATGCAGGCCGGCGGTGCCGCCCTCCCGTCGCCCGCCACCACCCTGATCGAGCCCTTCGGGCACACCCACATTCGTGGCCATGGTGATCTGCTTGGTGCCGGCCTGGTGGCGGCAGCGGTCCACGGCCTCGGCGACCAGCTCGTCCACCTGGACGGACTCGGCGTCCTCCAGGGGGTCGTCGTTCTGCACCCGGGACAGGTCGATGAGCTCCTGCACCAGGTTGGTCAGCCGGGTCGCCTCGATCTGCATACGGCCCGCGAAGCGCTCCACGGCCTCGGGGTCGTCGGAGGCGTCCATGACGGCCTCGGACAGCAGGGAGAGCGCGCCGACCGGAGTCTTCAGCTCATGGCTCACATTCGCCACGAAGTCGCGTCGTACGGCTTCGATCCGGCGGGCCTCGGTCAGATCCTCGACCAGCAGCAGGACCAGGCGGGAGCCGAGCGGCGCGACCCGCGCGGAGACGGCGAGGGCCTCGCCGCGTCCGCTGCCGCGCCGCGGCAGATCCAGCTCGACCTGGCGTATCTCACCGTCACGCCGGGTGTCGCGGGCCATCTGGAGCATGGGCTCGATGGAGAGTTTGCCTCCGCGCACCAGCCCGAGGGCGTAGGCGGCGGAGCTGGCCTTGACGACGGCGTCGGCCTCGTCGAGGACCACTGCGGAGGAGCGGAGCACCGAGAGAACGGTGTCCACGCCGGGCGGGAGTACGGGATCGGTGTGCAAGGAAGTCCTGGTCGGTCGCTTCTGGTCGCGTTCGCTCCAGCGGAACGCCAGCATGGCGATGACACCGGTGAGCACCCCGGCGATCGCTGCCGCTGCGGCAACCGCCGCGTTCACGTCCATGCACCCAGGTTAGGCATGGTGGCCGACCTGCCCACAGCCGATCGGGTGCGACCTCGAACACTCGTCGCCCAGAGTTCACCTAGGGGCCAGTACCGGTTCATTTGGGAAGCCGGAAACGGACGCGTACGGGGCACAACGTGGGAGCGTGGGGTTCGCACCGCCGGTTCTGCCGCCGGGCCCCCGGACAACGACCCCCGGAAGCACGTATACGAGAGGGAACCCTGATGCGGGACGCGTACCACGAGGAACTGGACTCGATCGGCGACGGTCTGGTGGAGATGGCCCGGCTGGTCGGCTCGGCGATCGGACGCGCCACGACCGCCATGCTGGACGCCGATCTCAAGCTCGCCGAGAGCGTGATCGAGGCGGACCAGAAGGTCGACGAGCTCCAGCACGGCCTGGAGGCCCGGGCGATAGCCCTGCTGGCCCGGCAGCAGCCGGTGGCGACGGACCTGCGCATCGTCGTCACGTCGCTGCGCATGTCGGCCGACCTGGAGCGCTCCGGCGACCTCGCCCAGCATGTGGCGAAGCTGACCCGGCTGCGTTTCCCGCAGCGTGCCGTCCCGCAGGACCTGCACGCGACCATCCTGGAGATGGGCCAGCTCGCGCAGCGTCTGATGGCGAAGGCCGCCGAGGTCATCGTGACCAAGGACGTCGACCTCGCGCTCCAGCTGGAGCAGGACGACGACGAGATGGACCTGCTGCACCGCACCCTCTTCCAGCACCTCATCGACGACCGCTGGAAGCACGGCATCGAGACGGCCGTGGACGTCACCCTGCTCGGCCGCTACTACGAGCGCTACGCCGACCACGCGGTCGCCGTCGCCAAGCGGGTGGTGTACCTGGTGACCGGTGAGCACGCGGACGAGATCCAGTCGGACATCCAGCCGGTGACGGGGGTGGAGGGGGCGTAACCCTGGCCGGGCGGGCTCGGCCGGGGCTCGGGTGAGGGTGGGCCCGGGGCGGGGTGGGATCGGGTCCGCGTGGGCCCGGGTCGGGGTGGGCTCGGGCGGGGGCTCGGCGCGGGTGCCGGGCCTGGCCCAAGTGCCGGGTTCGGTACGGTCGTTGGAGTGACGGTCCGCGATGCGGCGGCCGGGTGCCGGAGACCAGGCAGCAGGGACCAGGGACCAAGTTCCGTCGGCGAGGAGCCGGGACGGGACGACGGGTCATGTACGACGCCTCCGTGCGCCGTTGATGCGCCCGGTCGGTTGGGCATGAAATGGGTGAGGGCATGCCTGCCCCGGCAACTAGGCCCCGGCGTCTAGGAGGGACCCATGACCGACTCCCCCAGCACCACCCCCGACCCCACGCAGGAGCGCGAGACCGAGCAGCCCGCGGAGATCAGGGGGCTGCCGCTGATCGCCGCGTGCGGCTGTGGTTCCGGCTGCGGCTGCGGCTGCCAGTCGGGCGCGCCCTGCCAGTGCGGCTGACGGCAGAGCCGTCGTAGGGCCGGTGCGAACTCCCTTCGCACCGGCCCTTTCCGCGTGCCGTGACGCTCGTACGACCGGATTCAGCCGCAGCAGTCCGACGGCGCGGCCGGTGCGGTGGCCCGCGGGGCGCAGCAGCCGTCGGCCGCGGCCTCGGGGCGGACCTCGGGGTGGGCTTCGGGGCGGACCTCGGGGTCGGCGCTCCTGCCGAGGGTGTCGGCGTCGGCCTTAACGACGTACACCTCCCACGGCTCCTTGCCGGGGCCGTGCACCCACACCTTGTCCTGGAGGGCGTAGCAGCAGGAGGTGTCGTTCTCCTCGAAGGTGGCCAGGCCGGCGTCCTTGAGGCGGGCGGTGGCGGCGCTCACCTGACCGGTGGACTCGACCTCGATGCCCAGGTGGTCCAGCCGGGTCTCCTCGCCGGGGCCGCCCTCGATCAGGACGAGCTTGAGCGGGGGCTCGGTGATGGCGAAGTTGGCATATCCCTCCCGCCGCTTGGCCGGTTCGGTGCCGAACAGCTTCGAGTAGAAGGCGACCGACGCCTCCAGGTCGGGAACACGCAGGGCGAGTTGAGCACGGGACATGGTGGAACTCCCATCCGGTTGCGTTCGGCGCCCACGACCTCCACGACGCCTGAATCGATAACTGTCGATGCAAGATTGCGCGCTGCATCGAAGCCTGTCAACATAGACACATGTCGAATCAAGACCTGGTGCTGCTCGACCAGACCGACGGAACCGCGGGAACCTCCGGAACCTCCAGCGCTTCCGGAACCGCCGACGTCTCCGGAAGCGCCGACTGCTGCCCCGGACTGCTCACCGCTCCCCTGGACGGGGACCAGGCCGCGGAGCTGGCGAAGGTGTTCAAGGCGCTCGGCGATCCCGTCCGGCTGCGCCTGCTGTCGATGATCGCCTCACGGGCGGGCGGCGAGGTCTGCGTCTGCGACCTCACCCCGGCCTTCGACCTGTCCCAGCCGACGGTCTCGCACCATCTGAAGCTGCTGCGCGAAGCCGGTCTGATCGACTGCGAGCGGCGCGGCACCTGGGTCTACTACTGGCTGGTCCAGGAGATGACCGACCGCCTGGCGGCCATCCTGACGCGCCCCACCGGCGCGCCCGCCCCCGACGGCGCCGCTTCATGACCACCCCCGCGCCCACCCCCGTGACCGCCCTCGCGACCGAGGGGAACGTGGCGGGGCGGCTCTCCTTCGTCGACCGCTACCTGGCGCTGTGGATCCTCGCCGCGATGGCCGCCGGGCTCGGCCTCGGCCGCCTGGTCCCGGGCCTGGGCGGCGCGCTGGCCGAGGTGACCGTGACCGGGGTGTCCCTGCCGATCGCCCTGGGCCTGCTCGTGATGATGTATCCGGTGCTGGCCAAGGTCCGCTACGACCGCCTCGGCACCGTCACCCGCGACCGCCGTCTGCTGGTGCCGTCCCTGCTGCTCAACTGGGTCGTCGGCCCGGCACTGATGTTCGCGCTCGCGTGGCTGTTCCTGCCGGATCTGCCCGCCTACCGCACCGGACTGATCATCGTGGGCCTGGCGCGCTGCATCGCCATGGTGATCATCTGGAACGACCTGGCCTGCGGCCACCGCGAGGCCGCCGCCGTCCTGGTCGCCCTGAACTCCGTCTTCCAGGTCATCGCGTTCGCGGCGCTCGGCTGGTTCTACCTGTCCGTGCTCCCCGGCTGGCTGGGCCTGGCCCGGACGGACCTCGACGTGTCGACATGGCAGATCGCCCGCAGCGTCCTCATCTTCCTCGGCATCCCCCTGGCCGCCGGCTACCTCACCCGCCGGATCGGCGAGCGGACCAAGGGCCGTACCTGGTACGAGTCCCGGCTCCTCCCCCGTATCGGCCCGTTCGCCCTCTACGGCCTCCTCTTCACGATCGTCCTTCTCTTCGCCCTGCAAGGCGACGCCATCACGTCGAGCCCCCTGGACGTCGCCCGTATCGCGGTGCCGCTGCTGGTCTACTTCGCCGTCATGTGGGCGGGCTCGATGGCCTTGGCCCGTGTCATCGGCCTGGACTATCCGCGCGCCACGACGCTGGCCTTCACCGCCGCGGGCAACAACTTCGAGCTGGCCATCGCCGTCGCGATCGCCACCTTCGGCGCCTCCTCCGGCCAGGCCCTCGCCGGTGTCGTCGGCCCCCTGATCGAGGTACCGGCCCTGATCGCCCTCGTCCACGTCGCGCTGCGCACCCGCCGCCACTTCACCGCTCAGGAAGCCCCCACCCGTGCCTGACCTGCCCTCCGTCCTCTTCGTCTGCGTCCACAACGCCGGCCGCTCCCAGATGGCCGCCGCCTTCCTCACCCACCTGGCGGGCGACCACGTCCAGGTCCGCTCGGCCGGCTCCGCCCCCGCCGCCACGGTCAACCCGGCCGTCGTGGCGGCGATGGCGGAGGCGGGCATCGACATCTCGGCCGAGATCCCCAAGGTGCTCACGGTCGACGCCGTCCGGTCCTCCGACGTGGTCATCACCATGGGCTGCGGCGACACCTGCCCGGTCTTCCCGGGCAAGCGCTACCTCGACTGGCAGCTGCCGGACCCGGCCGGCCAGGGCGTCGCAGCGGTGCGCCCGATCCGCGACGAGATCGAACGCCGGGTCCGGGACCTGCTCACCGAGCTCACGCAGACGTCGTAACGGCGCTTCCGGGACCTACGCCCGCTTGAACCCGTGACTCCGCTCCACCTTCGCCACATGCAGCGTGTAGCTCTGATACCACTCGGCTCGCCCACGCTCCTGCGCCGCACGGTGCTCGGCATTGCTCCGCCACTGGGTGAGGGCCTCCGCGTCACGGAAGTACCCGACGGTGATGGACAACCCCCCAGGAGTCTGCGCGTGGTCCGCCCCCAGATACCCGGGGACCTCCTTCACCAGGTCCTCCATGCGCGCGTTGGTCTCGCCGTAGCCGCTCCGGTCCTCGGTCGGGACCGCGGTGAACACGGCGACGTAGTACGGCGGTTCGAAGGCCTCGACAGGCGCGACAGCCGCCTCTGATTGATCACTCATGACGTCACTGTGCGTCAGTCCCGGCCCAGCGATCCAGGGTCTTTCCCGAACGGGATCCATAGGGGATCCGACTCTTGACCAAAGAGCCGGGCGTCCCCTCGGAAGCTGAACGATGCGGTCCACATAGACCGCCTTTGGCCCCTGCCGAGCCACCTCGAACGGCCCAGCCATGGCTCACGTGGACGACGTCAGTTACCGGACGCGGCCCGCCATCGCTCGGTGACGCGCCCTTCTTCCATGTGCCACCATTCCTTGGCCACGCCGTGCCTGAGCAGCTTTTGGACCTTGGCGAAGTCGGCGGCGGGCGGGACGTCCAGGGCGGCCATGCCGAACCTCTCGATGCCCTCTCCATCGACACCGAGCTCTTTGAACGCGTTGATCACGCTCTGCCGCGCAGCTCCCGAGCCGCTGTCTCGGAGCACGATGAGGCGAATGGTGCAGTTGTCGGAGCGCCGCACCACCTCGCCGGCCCATCGCACGCCCTCCTCATCGGGCTCGGTGACCACGACGTCCCCACAGGCGATGCCACGTACGACCATGGGATGTTGTCGAGCCGTGCGGTGCCGTCACCCTGATCGACCGCCCACAGACTCTCCACCGCCGCCGGGGGCCAGTCGCTCTCGATCCAAGCCGGAAGTGCACCTTCACGTACGGGCCCTCCGGGTTCGTCATGGCGCCCACAATGCACTGTCCTGCCGCACCGGTTCAGAGGCACCTCTGTTCTGCTTCAACCGCAGGCACCGGGGCAGGGCCCGCAGTGGACCATGCCGCAAAAATGCCCCCGATCTGCGCCATACGCGCAGGTCGGGGGCATGATCACGAAACTTACTTCTTCTTGCCCTGGTTCTTGACCGCCTCGATCGCCGCCGCGGCCGCGGCCGGGTCGAGGTACTTGCCGCCCGGGGTGACGGGCTTGAAGTCGGAGTCGAGGTCGTAGGCGAGGGGGATGCCCGTGGGGATGTTCAGGCCCGCGATGTCGGCGTCGGAGATGCCGTCAAGGTGCTTGACCAGGGCGCGCAGGGAGTTGCCGTGGGCGGCGACGAGGACCGTGCGGCCGGTCAGGAGGTCCGGGACGATCGCGTCGTACCAGTAGGGGAGCATCCGGACGACGACGTCCTTCAGGCACTCGGTCCTCGGGCGCAGCTCCGGCGGGAGGGTCGCGTAGCGCGCGTCGTCGAACTGGGAGAACTCCGAGTCGTCCGGCAGCGGCGGCGGCGGGGTGTCGTACGAGCGGCGCCAGAGCATGAACTGCTCCTCGCCGAACTCGGCCAGCGTGGCGGCCTTGTGCTTGCCCTGGAGGGCGCCGTAGTGGCGCTCGTTCAGGCGCCAGCTGCGGTGGACCGGGATCCAGTGGCGGTCCGCGGCCTCAAGGGCCAGCTGGGCGGTGCGGATCGCGCGCTTCTGGAGGGACGTGTGGACCACGTCGGGCAGGAGGTCGGCGTCCTTCAGGAGTTCGCCACCGCGGACTGCCTCCTTCTCGCCCTTCTCGTTCAGGTTGACGTCCACCCAGCCGGTGAACAGGTTCTTCGCGTTCCACTCGCTCTCGCCGTGGCGGAGGAGGATCAGCTTGTACGGTGCGTCGGCCATGCCTCAGAGCGTAATCGACGGCCCCCGGGCGCCGACGCGGGCGACCGGTGGGCGGGATGGGGAGGAGGGCGGGGAGGGAGCGGTGAGGGGGCGGTGAGGGGAGCGCCCGCTCGGCGGCGGTTAATCCGTTGGTCGATGTCAGACCCTCTGAGTAAGTTGTGCAAGCACCATCAGGCACTTACCGATCCAGCATCGGTCACTTACCGCTCCAGGGGGTCCCCTCATGCCCGCCGCCCGTCTCGGACGCGCTGCCAGGGAAGCCGTGTCCGGGCTCCCCCGTGAGTTCTGGTGGCTGTGGACCAGCACCCTCGTCAACCGGCTCGGCGCCTTCGTGGCCACCTTCATGGCCCTCTACCTCACCCTCGACCGCGGCTACTCCGCCTCGTACGCCGGGCTCGTCGCCGCCCTGCTCGGGCTGGGCGGGGTCGTCTCCGCCCTCCTGGGCGGGGTGATGGCCGACCGCATCGGGCGGCGGCCCACCCTGCTCGTCGCCCAGTCGGCCACCGCCGCCTCCGTCGCGCTGCTCGGGTTCATGACCGACCCGGTCGCCATCGCCGGTGTCGCCTTCCTCGTCGGCATGGCGTCCAACGCCTCCCGGCCGGCCGTGCAGGCGATGATGGCCGACATCGTGCGGCCCGAGGACCGGGTGCGGGCCTTCTCGCTCAACTACTGGGCCATCAACCTCGGGTTCGCCGTCTCCGCCGCGGCCGCCGGCTTCATCGCCGAGTTCAGCTATCTCGCCGGGTTCCTGATCGAGGCCGGTATGACGGCCGTCTGCGCGCTCGTCGTCTTCCTGAAGGTGCCCGAGTCACGGCCCAGCGCCCCGGTCCACAAGGACGAGCCCCAGGTCAGCCTCGGCACCGTGCTGCGCGACGGGCGCTACATGGCCGTCGTCGGGCTGTCCTTCCTCGTCGCCCTGATCTTCCTGCAAGGCGATGTCGCCCTGCCGGTCGCCATGGGCCGCGCCGGGTTCACGCCCGCCGACTACGGCCTCGCCATCGCCGTCAACGGCGTCCTGATCGTCGCCCTCCAGATCCCCGTCACCCGGTTCATCGAGCACCGCGACCCGCGCACCCTGCTCGTCGTCTCCTCGCTCCTCGCCGGGTACGGCTTCGGGCTCACCGCCTTCGCCGGGTCCGTCGGTGTCTTCATGGCCACCGTCTGCGTGTGGACGCTCGCCGAGATCGTCAACGCGCCGACCCAGACCGGTCTCGTCGTCCGCCTCTCCCCCGTCCACGGCCGCGGCCGCTACCAGGGCATGTACAGCCTGTCCTGGTCCGTCGCCGCCCTGGTCGCGCCGCTGATGTCCGGGCAGGTCATCGACCGGTTCGGGGCGAAGTGGCTGTGGGGCGGCTGCGCCGTCCTGGGGATGGTCGCCGGGCTCGGCTACGCCCTGCTGATGCGCGGACTGGAGGTCGGCAAAGGCGCGGACAGCCCCGTGGTCGCCGCCGGTGACACCGCTCCGGAGCCCGCCCCGGCCGCGTGACCGGGGTCACATTCAGCCCTGTCACATTCCTCGCGTCCGCTCCGTCCATGAGGTGTAGCCAGCAACGAGCATGACGACCCACACAGGAGCGCATCACCATGGACGCCCGTCTGAACCTGATGACCAACCCCGTCGCCGGCAAGTTCCTCAAGTACGTCAACTCGGCCGGGAAGGTGCTGTCGGACTCCACCCTCCCGGCCGCGACGCAGGAGCTGGTGAAGCTCCGGGCCAGCCAGATCAACGGCTGCGGGTTCTGCACCGACATGCACAGCAAGGACGCCGAGGCCGCCGGGGAGAGCACGCAGCGGCTCCATCTGGTCGCCGCCTGGCGCGAGGCCACGGTGTTCACGGAGGCCGAGCGCGCCGCGCTGGAGCTCACCGAGCAGGGCACCCGGATCGCGGACGCGGCCGGCGGGGTCACCGACGAGGCCTGGGCGGAGGCCGCCCGGCACTACGACGAGGAGCAGCTCACCGCCCTCGTCGGCCTGATCGCCGTCATCAACCTGTACAACCGCGTGAACGTCATCGTCCGGCAGCCCGCGGGCGACTACCAGCCCGGCATGTTCGACTGACCGCGGCGGACCGTGGCGGAGGGGAGGCGGTCGGTACGGGGGTCCGGCCGCACCTCCCCTGGCCGCACCCGCTGAAGGGGGCGCGCGTGCGTCAGGGATGCATGCGCGCCCCCTTCAGCACCTTGTCCACCCCGCCCCGCGGGCCGTACACCGCGAGCCCGACCGGATCCAGATCGGCCGTCGGTACGGCGCGCACCGCCGCGCGGTTGTCGCGGTCGTTGCCGGTGGCGAACAGGTCCGCGGTGAACACCGCGCAGGGCAGGGCCCGGCCGAGCGCCCGCCCGTGAGCCGCGCGCAGGGTCTCCTTCTCGCCCTCGAAGACCAGCACCGGCTGCCGGAACATGGGCAGGTAGCGGGCGCCGTCCGCGTCCTCGTAGGGCTCGCCGACCACCTCGGGCAGCGTCGCGCCGAGGCCGCTGACCAGGAACGCGGTGACGTTCAGCCGCTGCCAGGAGGCCAGGTCGGCGCGCAGCAGTACGGCGATCTTGGTGTCGAACCGGATGGGCTCGGCGGGTTCGAAGGGGACCGGGGCGGGGGTCGAGGTGCTCATGGGACGAGACTGCCGATCCCGGCACGGCGGCGTCTTGTACGTTGTTTGCATGGCCATGAACAGGGCCACGAGCAGCTCCGCGAACGGGTCCGCGCGCGGAGCCCCGGGCGAGGAAGTGACCGCGTGGCGCCCCCGGGTGCCGGGCGTCACCGAGGTCTTCCACGCCCATTTCACCGAGTACGCCTACCCGATGCATGTCCATGACGCGTGGACGCTGCTCATCGTGGACGACGGTGCGGTCCGCTACGACCTCGACCGGCACGCGCACGGCACCCCGCTCGACACGGTCAGCCTGCTGCCCCCGCATGTGCCGCACAACGGGTCCCCCGCGACCCCCGGCGGCTTCCGCAAGCGGGTCGTCTACCTCGACAGCAGCCGGCTCGGCGAGGAGCTGATCGGGGCGGCCGTCGACGATCCCGATCTGCGCGACCCCGTGCTGCGGCTGCGGGTCGGACAGCTGCACGCGGCTCTCGCCCGGCCCGGCGACGAACTGGAGGCGGAGAGCAGGCTGACCCTCGTCGGGGAGCGGCTGCGGGGGCATCTGCGACGGCGCGTCGAGCCGTCGAGCCCGCGCCGGGATCCGCGACTCGCCCGCAAGCTCAGGGAGTTGCTGGACTCCCGGCTCACCGACGGCATCTCGCTGACGGAGGCGTCCGGGCTGCTGGGCGCCCATCCCGCCCATCTCGTACGGGCGTTCAGCGGTGCGTACGGCATCGCGCCGCACCAGTATCTGATGTCACGTCGGGTCGGCCGGGCCCGCCGGCTGCTGCTGGACGGGCTGCCGCCGGGCGAGGTGGCGGCCCTGACCGGGTTCTACGACCAGGCCCATCTCACCCGCCACTTCCGGAAGTTGGTCGGAGTGCCGCCTGGCCGCTATCGGAGCGGGGCGCACCGGACGCCGTAGCCCGCACGGCCCACTCGGCCGGGTGCCGCGCCCCTTCCGGTGGCTCACTCGGCCGGGCGCTCGATGAGGTGCTTGAAGGCGTCCAGGTTGCGGGTGGGCTCGCCGCGGGAGACGCGCCAGGCGTACTCCTTGCGGATGGAGGTCGCGAAGCCCAGCTCCAGCAGGGAGTTGAAGGCGCCGTCGGCCGCCTCCAGGACCTGTCCGAGGAGGCGGTCGATCTCGTCGGGGGTGACGGAGGCGAGCGGGAGGCGAGCGGTGACGTAGACGTCGCCGAGGCGGTCGACGGCGTAACTCACGCCGTACAGCTTGAGGTTGCGCTCCAGGAGCCAGCGGTGGACGCCCGACTCGTTCTCGTCGGGGTGGCGCACGACGAAGGCGTTGAGCGAGAGGGAGTGCCGGCCGACGAGGAAGGAGACGGTCGTGGACAGCTTGTGGGTGCCGGGCAGCTTGACCACGTAGGTCCCCCTCTCGGGGTTCTCCCACTCCAGTTCGGCGTCCTGGAAGACGGCCGCCAGGACCTGCCCTGCCTTCTCGACATCACCCATGGTGGGAGCGTACGCGACGGCGGTACGACTGGGTCGCGGCCGTGTAGACGTCGGCGGTCGCCGCGGCCGCCGCGTCCCAGCCGAAGGACCGGGCGTGCCGGGCGGCGGCGTCGCCCATGCGCGCGGTGAGGGCCTGCTCGTCGGCGAACCGGGCGAGGACGCGCGCGTAGTCGGCCGGTTCGTGCCCCTCGACCAGGAAGCCGGTCTCGCCGTCGCGCACCGCCACCGGCAGCCCGCCGACCGAGGCGGCGAGCACCGGGGTGCCGGCCGCCTGCGCCTCGATGGCGACCAGCCCGAAGGACTCGCTGTAGGACGGCATGACCAGCACGGACGCGGCCCGGAACCAGTCCGCGAGCTGCTCCTGGCCGACGGGCGGGCGGAACCGTACGACATCCGCGATGCCGAGCCGGGCGGCCAGCTTCTGGAGCCCCTCGGGCTTGGCGAGGCCGCTGCCGCTGGGGCCGCCGACGACCGGCACGAGGATCTTGGAGCGCAGCTCGGGGCGCTCGTCGAGAAGGACGGCGACCGCGCGCAGCAGCACGTCCGGGGCCTTCAGGGGCTGTATGCGGCCCGCGAAGAGGGGGATCAGGGCGTCCTGGGGCAGGCCGAGGCGGGCGCGGGCGGCGGCCCGGCCGTCGGCGGGGCGGAAGCGCTCCAGATTGACGCCGGGGTGGACGACGGCGACCGCGCCGGGGTCGGCGTCGTAGTGCCGGACCAGTTCACCGGCCTCGTCGTCGGTGTTGGCGATCAGCCGGTCGGCGGCGGCGACGATCTGGGTCTCGCCGATGACCCGGGCGGCGGGCTCGGGGCGGTCGCCCGCGGCCAGATTGGCGTTCTTGACCTTGGCCATGGTGTGCATGGCGTGCACCAGGGGGACGCCCCAGCGCTGGGCGGCGAGCCAGCCGACATGGCCGGAGAGCCAGTAGTGGGAGTGGACCAGGTCGTAGTAGCCGGGGCGGTGGCCGGCCCAGGCCTGCATCACGCCGTGCGTGAAGGCGCACAGCTGGGCGGGCAGCTCCTCCTTGGCGAGGCCCTCGTAGGGGCCCGCGTCGACGTGCCGGACCAGGACGCCGGGGGCGAGCTGGACGGTGGGCGGCAGATCGCCCGCGGTGGCCCGGGTGAAGACCTCCACCTCGATGCCGATCGCGGCGAGCCGCTGGGCCAGCTCCACGATGTAGACGTTCATACCGCCCGCGTCGCCGGTACCGGGCTGGTGCAGGGGAGAGGTGTGCACGGAGAGCATCGCGACCCTGCGGGGCCTGCGGAGCAGCCGTAGCCGGGGCGCGGCGGACGGGGAGCGGCGCCCGAGCCTGCTGGCGTACTGGCTCACGTGGCGGTCCTCCTTGCTGCGGGCATGCCGGACGGAGGACTCGCCTGCGCCCTCCAAGGGGGTGCAACAGCGGGCGGGGTGCCGGCCATTTCCGGAACAAGCCGCTTTACCGAATCATTACCTTTATTGGCTCAACCCGGTCTCCGGCCTGTCCCGTCCCCGACCCCCTTTACCCTCGTACTCATGGCAACCCGCGCATCCGCCCGCCGTCCCGTGGGGACCGTGACGCGCGGCACCACCAACCCCAACCGGCTGCGCCGCATGGACCGCTGGATCGCGGCCGTCCACGGCGCCGAGCTGCGCCGCGCCGCCGAGCCGGTCGCCGTCGACCTCGGGTACGGCGCCGCCCCCTGGACCGCCGTGGAACTGCTCGGCAGGCTGCGCACCGCCGCCCCCCGCACCCGGGTCGTCGGCATCGAGATCGAGCCGGAGCGGGTCGCGGCGGCGCAGCCGTACGAGCGCGAGGGGCTGGTCTTCCGGCACGGCGGCTTCGAGGTCCCGGTACCCGGACGGCCACTGCTGATCCGCGCGGCGAACGTGCTGCGCCAGTACGACGAGGACCAGGTCGCCGCCGTCTGGGAGCGGCTGTGCGCGCGGCTGGCCCCGGCGGGCGACGGCTCGCGCGGGGGGCTGCTGGTCGAGGGGACCTGCGACGAGATCGGGCGGCGGCACGTCTGGGTGGCGCTCGGGCCCGAGGGGCCGCGGACCGTCACCTTCGCCACCCGGCTCGGCTCCCTGGACCGCCCCTCCGACCTCGCCGAACGGCTGCCGAAGGCGCTGATCCACCGCAATGTCCCGGGCGAGCCGGTGCACACCTTCCTGCGCGACTTCGACCGCGCCTGGGCGGCGGCCGCGCCGTACGCCGCGTACGGGGCCCGGCAGCGCTGGCTGCGCACGGTGCGCGCCCTCACCGCGGACTGGCCGGTGACGGACGCGCCGGCCCGCTGGCGGCAGGGTGAAGTGACGGTGGCGTGGGGGGCGTTGGCGCCGCAGGGCTGATCGCCGGCCGGAACGGTTGAAACCACCCCTTCGGGTGGCGGGCAACGGAACGATCTCCGGGCGCCGTTCGTCACATGGGCGAGGTGATCGCCGCCATGGCCGGGTGTGGGGGAAATCGGACTTTCCTCATGGCCTCTGTCGCTTTGCGCGCGGCCGTGGCACGATCCCTCAGGCGTTCGTAAGTTACTGACGGTAAATCAGCTGGGGGGTAGATATGGGTACGGGCAAGCGCGGTCTGCTCGCGGCCGCCCTGACCGTGGTCTGCGCGGTGGCCGTACTCGCGGCCCCCGGGACGGCGCTCGCCGCGCCTGCACCCCCGCAGGACACCGGTCCGGCGGCCGGCACGAGCCCGAAACCCCTGCCGGACAAGGACCTTGAGCAGGTCCGCGAGAAGCTGGACAAGCTCTACCACGACGCGGCCGTGGCCACCGACGCGTACAACGCGGCGGAGGAGAAGACGAAGAAGCAGTCCGCCGAGCTCGTCTCGCTGGCCAAGAAGATCGTGGCCGGGCAGCGCAAGCTCGCCCAGCTCAAGGACCAGGCGGGCGCGGCGGCCCGGGAGCAGTACCGCACCGGAGGGGTGCCGCCCACCGCCCAGTTCCTGCTCAGCGACGACCCGGACCAGTTCCTGGACGGCGCCGGTCTGGTCCTCCAGAGCCAGCAGGCGGCCAACCATCTGATCGGCGAACGCACCGACACCCAGCAGCAGTTGCAGGACTACGCCTCCGACGCGGCCGCCCAGTGGAAGAAGCTGGACACCGACCGCAAGGCCAAGGCGAGCGCCAAGAAGAAGATCCAGCAGCAGATCGACGCCGCGAAGAAGCTGGAGTCGTCGCTGGAGGAGAAGCAGCGGCAGCGGCTCGCGCAGCTGGAGCAGAAGGCCGCGCTGAAGGCGCAGACCGCCTGGCTGGACACCGGCATCCTCGACCGGATCCACGGCAAGGCGTCCGCGGCGGGCGAGAAGGCCGTGGCCTTCGCCACCGCCCAGCTCGGCAAGCCGTATGTATGGGGCGCCGCGGGCCCGGACTCCTTCGACTGCTCGGGGCTGACCTCCCAGGCATGGGCCGCGGCCGGCCGCCCCATCCCGCGCACCTCCCAGGAGCAGTGGAAGCAGCTCAAGCACATCGACGTCAAGGACATGCGGCCCGGCGACCTCGTCATCTACTTCGACGACGCCAGCCATGTCGCCCTGTACATAGGGGACGGCGCGATCATCCAGGCGCCGCGTCCGGGGCGCTCGGTGACGGTCGCGGGCGCGGGTTCGATGCCGATCCTGGGGGTCGTACGACCTGACGCGTGAGGCCGTCGGGCCGCTCGGGGCGGGGGCGTCGGCCGCCCGCGGCGGGGGGTGTGAGGCGCGTCGCGTGACCTGCGTTATACGGCTTTCGCCCCGGTGACGCGGGTCATGTGACCCACTCCACCGCCAACCCCCGTGCAAACCGGGGCAGGACGTGAGCTTCGTCATCCCCGGAGGCCCCGCGCGCTGTCCAACTGCGGTACGGAAAGCGGCATATGACGGTGGCCTGCGCCAGAGCGACGCGGCTCACACCATTCCATCGAGGTGGCCCCACCCGCTAGGGTCACCCGTCGGTGGGTCGAGACCCTCGACACCGCCGTGCCCTCGGGGGGAGGGAAGGAACCCAGACGATGCCCGTACCCGTACCGCGGCAGAGAGCGATCCCGGCCGTGGAGAGTGGTCAGGCGCAGGCCGCCGGCGCCGTCGGCGGCCCCCTCAAGGAAGAGGCCCACCGCGACGCCGCGCCCACGAGCGGCGCCACTCTCACCCTGCTGCTGATCGAGGACGACCCGGTCGGCTCGCCGATCGTGCCCGAACTGCTGGACTCGGCCGGCAAGCCGGTCCGGGTCCGCACCGCCCGCAACCTCACCGAGGCCGAGCGGCTGCTCACCGATGACGTTCACTGCATCCTGCTGGACCTGGCGCTGCCCGCGCCGGGCGGCAGCGACACCGACGACGAGCTGGCCGTGCTGCACCACGTCCTCCAGCTCGCGCCCCGGCATGCCGTGCTGGCCCTGACCGGCTCCGGCGACGCCGAGCGCGGCGCGGAGGCGGTGCGCGTCGGCGCGCAGGACTACCTCGTCCGGGACGAGCTGGACAGCCGGCTGCTCAGCCGCGCCGTCCGGTACGCGGTGGAGCGGAAACGATCCGACACCGCGGAGCGCCGGCTCACCGAGAGCCGGCTGCGGGCGCAGGAGAACCGGCGCCTGGAGCGGGGACTGCTGCCCACGCCGCTGCTCGACGGCTCCTCGCTGCGATTCGCCGCCCGGTACCGTCCGGGCCGCTCGCGCGCGCTGCTCGGCGGCGACTTCTACGACGCCGTGCGCACCCCCGACGGCACGGTGCACGCCATGATCGGCGATGTCTGCGGGCACGGCCCGGACGAGGCGGCGCTCGGCGTGGAGCTGCGGATCGCCTGGCGGGCGCTCACCCTCGCGGGGCTGTGCGGCGACGAGCTGCTGGGCACCCTCCAGGAGGTGCTGGAGCACGAGCGCCCGGACGAGGAGATCTTCGCGACGCTGTGCACGGTGGACATCGCGCCCGACGGCCGCCACGCGGGCCTGTGTCTGGCCGGCCATCCGGCACCGCTGCTGGTGCGCCCCGGCGTACCGGCGCGGCTGCTGCCGTACGACAACAACGGCCCCGCCCTCGGGATGCTGCCCGGGGCGCGCTGGTCGCGGATGCAGGTGGAGCTGGGCGCCGAGTGGAGCCTGATGCTCTACACCGACGGGCTGATCGAGGGGCGCGTCGGGGCCGGCGGGGAGCGGCTCGGCCAGGACGGCATGGTGGAGATGATCCGCCGCCAGCTCGCCGAGGGCCTGCGGGGCGAGGAGCTGCTGCGGGCCGCGGTGCAGGAGGTGCGCCGGCTCAACGAGGGCGAGCTGGCGGACGACGTGGCGGTCGTCCTGCTGGACCGGACGGCGTAGGCCGGTACCCGGGGGGACCGGACGGCGTAGGCCGCCGGTACCCGGGGGGCGGCCCGCCGACCGCGGTGGTGCTAGCGGCCGCCGTTGTACGGCCCGTACGGACCGTCGCTGCTGCTGCCGCGGCGACGGCCGTAGCCTCCGCCGCCCGTGACGTGCTTGAGCGCGGGGCGTACGTCCACGATGTAGACGATGCTGGCCACGGCGCCGGCGATCGGCAGGATGGCCAGGACCGAGAAGATCACGCTGGCGACCAGGGCAAGGCCCAGGATGATCAGCCAGAAGACCTTGTTCTGCTTGTCGGCCGCGCGGAAGGCGTCCTCGCGCCGCACCGCGGCGTCGACGAGCGCGAACGCGGCCAGGGCCATGAGGACGATCTTCAGGATCCCCATGAACCCCGCGAAGCCCAACATCAGCATGCTTGCCACCGCCCCTGTTCCGCCGCTCGGTCCCTACGCCGCAACCGTACCCATAGAACGGGCGGAACGGGCCGGACACCCCAAAGATGCCCGGCCCGCCGCCGCCCGCGCGGTCACTTGGCCGGCGGGGTGGGCTTCTTCGTGGTGGAGTTCCTGCGGACGGTCGGGGCGGCCTTCCGGGCGGCGGCCTTCTTCTCCGCGGCGGCCTCGGGCGTGGCGACCTTGGGCCGGCCGGCCTCGTCCTTGACCTCGACGGGCTCCGCCTTGCCCTCGACGGCGATGGCCAGTTCCTCGATGTCCTCGGCGGCCTCGCCGCGCCAGGTCTTCACGGCCGCCTCGCCGTGCTCGGCGACCTTCTCGTAGGTCTCGCGGGCCTTGACGGCGTACTCGGCGGCGACGCCCACGCCGCGCAGGGCGAGGTCCTGGGCCTGCTCGCCGAGCTTCTTCAGGTCGACGTCGAAGCCGCCGATCAGCTCGGTGACCTTGGTCTGAAGGGTCTCCTGGGCCTCCTTGGCCCGGGCGGTGGCCTTCTCCTGGACGGCCTTCGGGTCGGTGCCGCGCACCTTCTCGATCCGGGCCGGGGCCTCGGCGCGCAGCTGCTCGACCAGCGCGGGCACCTTCTTGGCCTGCTGGAGGGCGAGGTCGGCGGTACCGGCGGCGAAGTAGAGCGGAGTCGGGTCGCTGAGGGTCTTGCGCAGGTCGTCGGTGATGGCCATGGTGATCAGGTCCTCCCGGATCTCGCGTTCGGCTGAGGTGGTGTGGTTCGCGGTGGGCGCCCGGTGCCCTGGTCCGGCGTCAGCCGGCCGTCCGCCGCGAGCCTGCATCGTCGTCGTCCGTTCCCTGCTCCGTGCCGTCCGCGTCCGCGGGTTCGCCGGCCCCGAATCCGTTCTCCTTGCGGAAGGACTCGTAGATCTGGAGCAGCACCTGCTTCTGCCGCTCGTTGAGCGAGGGATCGGCGAGGATGACGGCGCGCGTCTCCACGTCGTCCCGGTCCCGCTCGGCGTCGAGGATGCCGGCGCGGACGTACAGCGTCTCGGCGGAGATCCGCAGGGCCTTGGCGACCTGCTGCAACACCTCCGCGCTCGGCTTGCGCAGCCCGCGCTCGATCTGGCTCAGATACGGATTGGACACCCCGGCCGCCTCGGCGAGCTGCCGCAGCGACAGCTGGGCGTTTCGCCGCTGTTCGCGCAGGTACTCACCGAGATTGCCGACGTTCAGCGATGCCATGCCTCCACCATGCCCCACCTCCGCTAACAATTGCAAGCAGGCGCTTGCAATAGTGTGCCGGGTGTCGGGGACGGCCGGCGGCGTTGTCGGTGGGCTCTGCCAGGGTGTGCGGCGTGGCTGAACTGGTGGAGCGTGTCGACGGTCGGGATCGCGTGCTGGGGGTGGTCAGCCGTCGGGAGGCCGTCCGGGAGGGGTGGCTGCATCGGGTCGCCGTGACGGTGTGCCGTGATGGGCGTGGCCGGGTCCTCGTCCACCGGCGGTCGGAGCGGCTGTCGCGCTTCCCCGGGCTCCATGAGGTCGTGGTCGGTGGCGCGGTGAAGGCCGGCGAGTCCTACGAACAGGCCGCCGCGCGGGAGCTGGCCGAAGAGCTGGGCATCCGTGCGCTGCCGCGCCTGCTGTTCACGTTCGTCAACCGCAGCGGCCTGAGCCCGCACTGGCTCGGCGTGCACGAGGCCGTGGTGCCGGACGCCGTGGTCCCCGATCCCGCCGAGGTCGCCTGGCACGGCCGGCTGACCGAGCCGGAACTGCGGTCGGCCCTGCAGGAGTGGCGCTTCACCCCCGACAGCCACGAAGTCTTCGGCCGCTATCTCGCCTTCCGGACCGCGCGACTCTCGCCGCCGAGCAGCGAGACGGGTCAGTGATGCCGGGCGGAACCAGGGGAGGGCGGCTTTCGGGTGGCGAGCAGGAGCGGTTGCGGGAGGTGCTGGGGCGCAATGCGGTGTTGGTCGAGGTGCTGGGCAGGGCCGCGGGGATGGGGTTGCCCGGGTGGTACCTGACGGCAGGGTGTCTGTTTCAGACGGTGTGGAATGCGATGACCGGGAGGCCTGCGCCTCTGGTACGGGCGGAAGTCCGGGGTGCCCTGTCCGCCGTACCGGTCGGTGGAGGGCGCCATCGACTCGTTCGCGGCGACGGCCCGCTGTCTGGGGGTGCGGCTGGAGACCGGTGGGGAGTGGGTCCTCTATGCGCCGTGCGGGCTCGACGATGTGTTCAGCCTTGTTCTGCGGCCCCATCCGGTGCTCGCGCCGCGGGAGGTGTACGAGGCCAAGGCGGCGCGGTGGGCGGGGGAATGGCCGGAGCTCACGGTGTTGCCGTGGAGCGGGTGAGGAAGGCGGCGATCAGGGGGGCGATCCGGGGCAGGTGGTCCTCCAGGGCGAAGTGGCCCGTGTCGAACAGGTGGAGTTCGGCGGTGGGCAGGTCGCGCAGGTAGGCGCGGGCGCCGGGGGTGAGGAAGAAGGGGTCGCCGGTTCCCCAGGTGATCAGGGTCGGGGGCCGGTGCTCGCGCAGCCATGCCTGCCATGCGGGGTACGCGGCGACGTTGTTCTTGTAGTCGTAGAACAGCGCGCGCTGCGCCTCGCGGCGGCCCGGCAGGTCCAGGAAGTGCTGGTCGAGCAGCCAGCCCTCGGGGGCGATCAGCTCGGGGTCGGCGGTGCCGCCCTCGTACTGGGCGCGGACCGAATCGGGGCTGAGCAGGTCGAGTACGGCCTGCTCGGCGCCCGGGGCGTCGGGGGCGAGCTCGGTGAACGCCCGGGCCGCGTCCGACAGCCCCTCCTCGTACGCGTTGCCGTTCTGCACGACCAGCCCCGCGATCCGCTCCGGATGCCGTAGCGCCAGACGGAAGCCGACCGGGGCGCCGAAGTCGAAGAGGTACATCGCGAAACGGGTCAGCCCCAGGCGCTCGGTGAAGCCCTCGACGATGTCGGCGAGCCGGTCGAAGGAGTAGGTGAACCCGTCCGGGACCACGGTGTGCCCGGAGCCCGGGTAGTCCGGGGCGATCAGCCGGTAGTCGGCGCCGAGGGTGTCGATCAGCCGGCGGAACTGATGCGAGGCCGACGGGAAGCCGTGCAGGAGCAGCAGCACCGGGGCGTCGGCCCGCTCGGGCAGGGACTCCCGGTAGAAGACGTCCACCCCGTCGACCTCGACGAAGCGGTGGGCGGTCCGGGACGGGAGGGGGAGAGTACTCACGGCGTCAGACATTTCACATGCCTCTTTCAAGAAGAGATGCATTAGACAGTACGCACAGCCAGTGAAACCCCACCGGACTAATGTGTCAAACGGTGGAGTTAGCATTAGGCGCATGTCTGAGAGCGAACCGCTGACCGGCGAGGCCCTGGCCCTGGATCTGGTCAACACCCGTCCGCTGAGTGGCGACGGCCGGGTGGATCTGCTCGGCACGCCCCGGCAGCTGTCCCGGTGGCTGGAGCTGGAGGCGGACCGGCTGAAGGAGGGCCACGCGGAGGAGGGCGAGGAGCCGGGGGTCGGTGATCTGGTTCCCGTGCACGCCGTACGGGGGCACACCGAGGCCGTCGTACGGGCGCTGCTGGACGCGGCCGAGCCCCCCGCCGCCGCCCTGCGCGGGCTCACCGAGGCCCAGCGGGCCGCGCCGGCCGCGCGGGAACTCGGCTGGGACGGTACGACCGTCACGGCCGTCCCCCGCCGCACCGGCCCGCTCGGTGTCCGGGTGGCCGCGGCCCTGGCCGAGGCCGCGGTCGAGCTGCTCACCGACCCGGCGATCGGCAGGCTCAAGGAGTGCGAGGCGGACGGCTGTGTGATGGTCTTCCTGCCCTCGCACCCCCGCCGCCGCTGGTGCTCCCCCGCCCGCTGCGGCAACCGGGCCCGGGTCGCCCGTTACTACCAGCGGCACAGCGCGGCGCGGGAGCCCCGGCGCTGAGGCGGGTCAACTTCCCTGTGGGCTCCGCATGTTCCGCACCTGCGGGGAGAGCAGTGCCGCCGCCGTCGCCAGGGTGATCAGTGCCGCGCAGCCCGCGAGCGCCCGTCCCGTGCCCACCGCCGTCGCCGTGGGGCCCGCCACCAGGAGGCCCAGCGGGGCGAAGGAGAGGGAGCCGAACCAGTCGTAGGAGCTGACCCGGGACAGGGCGTGCTCGGGGACCTCGCGGTGGATGGTCGTGGCCCACAGGACGCCGAAGACATCGCTCGCGAGACCCGAGGCGAACATCGCGAGGACGATCGCCCAGAGCGGGGCCGCGAGCGCCAGCAGGGCGACCGGAACGGCGGCCGGGAAGGTGCACAGGACGGCCACGAGGAGGGGGCGGGAGACCCGTACCCGGGCGGCCAGGCCCGCGCCCGCGACGGTGCCGATCGCCTGGGCGGCCACGATCACCGACCACGACCGCGCGCCGCCCAGGTGCTGTGTGGCCATCAGCGGCCCCAGGACCCCCGCGTTGGCGTTGAGCGCGGCGACCACGAGGGCGTACTGCGCGACCACCACCCACAGCCACTGCCGGGAGGCGAACTCCCGCCAGCCCTCCTTCAGTTCGGTCCAGCCGGAGGAGCTGCCGCGCGGGCGCCTTGGCACCCGCAGCCGGGCCGTCAGAGCCGCGCTGACCACGAAGGAGACGGCGTTCAGCGCGAGCGCCCAGCCCGCGCCCACCGCCCCCACCGTCACGCCGGACAGGGACAGGCCCAGCAGCAGGGAGGTGTTGGTGCCCATCCGCAGCAGACCGTTGGCGCGCTGGAGGCGGTCCTTGGGGACGAGGAGCGGGACGAGGCCCTCGGAGGCGGGCGCGAACAGGGCCGTCGCGGTGCCGGCCAGGACGGCGAGGGCGCACAGCGCGGGCAGCGGGGCCACGCCCGTCAGCACCATCGCGGCCAGCGCGCCGTACGCCCCCGCCCCGAGCACATCGGCCAGGGCCATCAGCGCCGAGCGGGACATCCGGTCCGCGATCACCCCACCCACCAGCACGAACAGCAGCTGCGGCAGCGCCTGACAGGCCAGGACGAGCGACAGCCGGCCGGGGCTCGCGCCGGGCAGCGCGAGCACGGCGAAGGCGAGGGCCACACGGGCGAAGCCGTTGCCCAGCACGGAGACGACCCGTGCGCCGAGGAGGAGGGTGAAGCGGGTGTCCCGCCACAGCGGTACGGCGGTCTCGTCCGGGAGGGGTTTGCTCGAAGACAGCGTCACGGGCGCGCAGCTTAGGGGCGGCCGGGAGGGCACACGCCGGAACCGGTCAGAATCGAAGAAGCGGTTCTTCCGCGCCCCCGGCTACCGTGGCCCGCATGGACGCCGCCAATGCCGCCCCCGCCGCCGACAGCCATGACCTGATCCGGGTGCACGGAGCCCGCGAGAACAACCTCAAGGACGTCAGCGTCGAGATCCCCAAGCGCCGGCTGACGGTGTTCACCGGGGTGTCCGGCTCCGGCAAGAGCTCGCTGGTGTTCGACACCATCGCCGCGGAGTCGCAGCGGCTGATCAACGAGACGTACAGCGCGTTCGTGCAGGGCTTCATGCCCTCGCTCGCGCGGCCCGAGGTGGACGTCCTGGACGGGCTGACCACCGCGATCATCGTGGACCAGCAGCGGATGGGCGCCGACCCGCGCTCCACCGTCGGCACCGCCACCGACGCGGGCGCCATGCTGCGCATCCTCTTCAGCCGGCTCGGCACCCCGCACCTCGGCTCGCCCAAGGCGTTCTCCTTCAACGTGGCCTCGATCAGCGGCGCCGGCGCGGTCACCGTGGAGCGGGCCGGGCGGCAGGTCAAGGAGCGGCGCAGCTTCAGCATCACGGGCGGCATGTGCCCGCGCTGCGAGGGCCGGGGCACCGTCACCGACCTCGACCTCACCCAGCTGTACGACGAGGGCAAGTCGCTGAACGAGGGCGCGCTGACCGTGCCCGGTTACAAGGCGGGCGGCTGGAACCACCGCCTGTACGCCGAGTCCGGCCTGATGGATCCGGACAAGCCGATCCGCTCGTACACCAAGCGGGAGCTGGCCGACTTCCTGCACCGCGAGCCGACCCGGATGAAGATCGCCGGGATCAACATGACCTACGAGGGTCTGATCCCGCGCATCCAGCGGTCGATGCTGGCCAAGGACCGGGAGGGGATGCAGCCGCACATCCGGGAGTTCGTGGACCGGGCGGTCACCTTCACGGTGTGTCCGGACTGCGACGGCACCCGGCTGACCGAGGCGGCCCGCTCCTCGAAGATCGCGGGGATCAGCATCGCGGACGCGTGTGCGATGCAGATCAGCGATCTGGCCGCCTGGGTACGGGAGTTGACCGAGCCGTCCGTCGCGCCGCTGCTGGACTCGCTGCGGGGCACCCTCGACTCGTTCGTGGAGATCGGCCTCGGCTATCTCTCGCTGGACCGGCCCTCGGGCACGCTGTCGGGCGGCGAGGCGCAGCGCGTGAAGATGATCCGGCACCTCGGCTCCTCGCTCACCGATGTGACGTACGTCTTCGACGAGCCCTCCGTCGGACTGCACCCGCACGACGTGCGGCGGATGAACGGCCTGCTGCTGCGGCTGCGCGACAAGGGCAACACGGTGCTCGTTGTGGAGCACAAGCCCGAGGTGATCGCGATCGCCGACCATGTGGTGGACCTCGGGCCCGGGGCGGGCACCGCGGGCGGCACGGTCTGCTACGAGGGCGACCTCGCGGGGCTGCGGACCGCGGGCACCCTCACCGGACGCCATCTGGACGACCGGGCCGCGCTGAAGAAGACGGTGCGCGAGCCCACCGGCGCGCTGGAGATCCGCGGTGCCACGACGCACAATCTGCGCGGTGTCGACGTGGACATCCCGCTCGGGGTGCTGACCGTGATCACCGGAGTGGCCGGGTCGGGGAAGAGTTCGCTGGTGCACGGGTCGATCCCGGCCGGGGAGCATGTCGTATCGGTCGACCAGGCGCCGATCCGCGGTTCGCGGCGCAGCAACCCGGCGACGTACACCGGGCTGCTGGACCCGATCCGCAAGGCGTTCGCCAAGGCCAACGGGGTCAAGCCCGCGCTGTTCAGCGCCAATTCGGAGGGCGCCTGCCCGAACTGCAACGGTGCGGGCGTCGTCTACACCGACCTGGCGATGATGGCCGGGGTGGCCACGACGTGCGAGGAGTGCGAGGGCAGGCGGTTCGAGGCGTCGGTGCTGCGGTACCGGCTCGGCGGGCGGGACATCAGCGAGGTGCTGGCGATGCCGGTGGCCGAGGCGGCGGAGTTCTTCGGCGCGGGCGAGGCGCACACCCCGGCGGCGCACCGGATCCTCGGCCGCCTCGCCGATGTCGGCCTCGGCTATCTCACCCTCGGGCAGCCGCTCACCACGCTGTCCGGCGGTGAACGGCAGCGGCTGAAGCTGGCCACGCACATGGCCGACAAGGGCGGCGTCTACGTCCTGGACGAGCCGACCACCGGACTCCATCTGGCCGATGTCGACCAACTCCTCGCGCTGCTCGACCGGTTGGTGGACTCCGGCAAGTCGGTCATCGTGGTGGAGCACCACCAGGCGGTCATGGCCCACGCCGACTGGATCATCGACCTCGGCCCGGGCGCCGGACACGACGGCGGTCGGATCGTCTTCGAGGGCACCCCGGCCGACCTGGTCGCGGCCCGCTCGACGCTCACCGGGGAGCATCTGGCGGAGTACGTGGGGGCGTGAGCCTCAGCGCGCCGCGAGCCACTCTTCGAGGACCCGGAAGTCGGCCTCCGTCAGGCCGTACCGGTGGTCCACCCAGTGCAGGAGCGCGGGCCCCGGGTGGTGTACGGCGACCCAGGCGCGGTCGGCCTCACCGATCTCGTCGTCCACCCAGACGAAGGGCCGTCCCGCGGCCCGGTCGACCAGCGGGCGGGTCTTCCAGTGCGGCGGACCGGGCGGTCCGTCCTCGTCCGGCCACCGCACGACGGGCAGCGCGGGCAGCCCAAGCCAGGGCGCGACCACGGCATTGGCCTCGTCCATCCAGGTGGTGGCCCACACCAGCTCGCAGCCCAGGGCGGCGAGACGGTGGCCGAGCGCCGGGTCGACACGGGTGAGCAAGGGGTGTTCGACGACGGGCACGGGCGGGCCCTCGTGGACCGGGTACGCGTGGTCCGCCGCCCCGAACGGGATGAGCGGGCCGTCGACATCGAGGAAGAGCAGCATCACCGTCCAGGATCGCCCCCGGGGCGACCGAAGGCGCCCTCTCACCTCACCCCTCGAACCCCCGCGCCTTCAGGATCTCCTCGATCCGCGTCCGGTGGGCCGACTCCCAGTCGTCCAGGGTCTCGGCCGCCTCCTCGGCCAGCTTGGCGCGGGCGGCGGTGAGGACGGCGGGGGCGCGGGTGGCAGGGACGGTGACCACGCCCTCCTCGTCGGCCACGACCACGTCGCCGGCCTCGATCCGTACGCCCCCGCAGCGCACGGGGAGGCCGAAGGGTGTCGCGATCTCCTTGACGCCCGGGATGGGCACGATGCCCCGGGCGAAGACGGGGAAGCCCAGGTCACGCACCTCGGCGAGATCGCGGATCACTCCGTCGGCGACGAAGGCGGCGATGCCGTGCCGCTGGGCCACGGCGCAGACGTTGCCGCCGGCCAGGGCGTACCGCAGGTCCCCGGACTCGACCACGATCACCGAGCCGGGGGCGGCCCGGTGGACGGCGGCGTGCAGCATGAGGTTGTCGCCGGGCGGGCAGCTCACGGTGAACGCCGGTCCGGCCACCCGGGGCACCGGCCCCCACAGCGGCCGTATCCCGATGTCCATGACCTGCTCCACCCCGAGCAGATCGGCGAGGGTGGTGGTGGGAATGTCCCGGTAGGCTTCGAAGTCCGGTACGTCATCGGCGTGTTCGGCGAGTTCGGTCATGTGCTGCACGCTACCCACCGCGCCCGCTCAGAACGGCAGTGGACGCCCGTGCACCACGTCCAGGCGAGACACCGCCCGGGTCAGCACCACGTACAGCCGGTGCGCGCCCCGCTCCTCCGCCTCGGCCACGGCGGCCGGTTCCACCGCGATGACATGGTCGTACTCCAGGCCCTTGGCCACGCTCGCGGGGACGAGGGTCAGCCGGGCGCCGAGGGCGTCGGGGGCGGCCGGATCGAGGCCCGCGTCGGTGAGGGCGCGGGCCACCGCGGGCACATCCGGGTCGGCCGCGATCACCCCGACCGAGCCCTCCCGGGTGAGGGCGCGGCGGGCGGCGGCGACCGTGGTGGCGAGGACGTCCTCGGCCGGGTGCAGGGTCAACTCCCCGTCGGCGCGCAGGGACCGGGCGGGCGGTACCGCCACCTCCAGACGGGCCAGCAGCCGGTTGGCCAGGCCGACGACCGCCGCCGGCACCCGGAACCCGGTGGTCAGCGACACCACCGCCGCGTCCGGCCGGCCGAGATGGCGCAGCTGTGCGGACCAGTCGCGGGCGGCCCATGGCGCGGTGCCCTGGGCGAGGTCGCCGAGGACGGTCAGCGAGCCGAAGACCGCCCGGCGGGCGATGGCCCGGCACTCCATCGGCGAGAGGTCCTGCGCCTCGTCCACCACGATGTGCCCGTAGCTCTCGGGGTGTTCGATCAGCCCGGACAGCTCGTCCAGCAGGACCAGGTCGGCGGCCGACCAGCGGGCGGACTTGAACGAGCGCGGCGGACGCGCCCACAACAGCGCCTCCTGCTCGCCGGGTTCCAGGAGCCCGCGCGCCGAACGCGCCAACGCCTCCTTGTCGGTGAGCAGTTGGGCCAGCACCTCCTCCGGGCGGACCTTCGGCCACACCAGGTCGAGCTGGGCGGTGAGCGGCCGGGCGTGCTCCATGCGCCGCACCCAGGCGGCCGGCAGCACCCCGGAGCGCCGTTCGGCGAGCGCGCGCAGTCGTCGTACCACCCGGGTGCGCACCCGCTCGCGGCCGACGGCGTACGGCGGCTCCTCGGCGCGCACCCCCCTCACGATCGCGGCGAGTTCGGCGGCGCGCACCCGCCAGCGGTAGGAGCCGTCGGGCACCGCGAGGTCGCTCACCCCGTCCGTGCTGACATGCGCGTACAGCGCCCGGCGCAGTACCTCGGCCAGGCGGGGGTCGTGCTTGAGGGCGGCCGTGGGCACCGGGTCGGTGCCGGTGACCGGGTGGCGGGCGATCTCGTCCAGCAGGGTGGACTGGCGCACGCCGCTCTCACCGAGCGCGGGCAGCACCTCGGAGATGTAGGCGAGGAAGGTGCGGTTGGGGCCGAGGATCAGCAGTCCGGCGCGCTGGAGCCGTTTGGGGTGGGTGTAGAGCAGGTACGCGGCGCGGTGCAGTCCGACGGCGGTCTTGCCGGTGCCGGGGGCGCCCTGCACACACACCGAGTCGGCGAGGGCGGCGCGTACGAGGTCGTCCTGCTCGGGCTGGATGGTGGCGGCGATGTCCCGCATGGGGCCGACACGGGGGCGCTCCAGCTCACGGGCGACGATGCCGTCCGGCCGGAGCGCCCCGGCCCCGGACCCGTCCTCCGAAGAACCGGCCCCCGGGAGGCCGGCCCCCGAGGGCTCGGCCCCGTCCCCCAGGTGCTCGTCCTCGAAGCCCGTGAGGTCCGCCGTGTCCCCGGTGCTGCCCGGCGCCCAGCCGAACCGCCGCCGTACCGCCACGCCCTGCGGATCACGGACGCTCGCCTGGTAGAAGGCGCGGGAGACGGGGGCCCGCCAGTCGACCACCAGGGGCGGGGCGGCGGGGCGCTCGGTGATGCGCAGCCGTCCGAGGTGGAAGGGGAGCCCGCCGTGCTCGGGGTGGTCGCGGGCGAAGTCCAGGCGGCCGAAGAACAGGGGCCCCGGCGGGAGTTCGCGCAGTGCCTTGGCCTGGCTGCGCAGCTGGTAGCCGAGGACCTCCGCGTCGGCGCCGGAGGCGGAGACGTCCTCGCCGATGACGACCTGCTCCGCGGCGCCCTCGATCATCGCGGCGAGAGCGGTCCGGCAGTCGTCGTGATGGGCGCGCTCGGCGCGCAGGGCGTCGGTGAGGGCGGGGCGTGACGTCATGCCACCCAGCGTACGACAAGTCATTACCGGGTTATATTTTTAACCCAGTCTCACCCTGTCTCCCCTCGTCTCACCAGGAGGTCGCCGTTCAGCCCCTGGTCAGTGCCGCCCCCAGTCGCCCGAACGCCCGCTCCGCCGCCCGGACGGCATCCGGCGCGACGTCCGCCACCTTCTCCCCCGCCGCGATCCGCCGCCAGTTGTCCAGGGCGAGGATCCGCTGCACGGCGATGATCTGCCCGGCCGCGAGCCGCGCGTCCAGGTCGCCGCCGAGCGCCTCGGCGAGGGCGGCCTCGGAGCGCTCCTGGTGCCGGTAGGCGCGCGCGACCAGGGACGGGGTGCCGTAGAGCAGGGTGTGGAAGGCGAGCACCTGGGGGTGGTCGTTGAGCCCGGTGACCGGGTCGCGCCGCTCCAGGCCCGCGAGGAAGTGCCGGCGCAGCGCGTCCACCGGGTCCGGGGCGCCCGCGACCACCCGCGCGGCCTCGTCCTCGTGGTCCGCGATCCGGTGCAGGACCAGGTCCTCCTTGGCCGGGAAGTACCGGAAGAGGGTCGGCTTGGAGATCCCGGCGGCCGCGGCCACCTCCGCCACCGGCACCGCGTCGAAGCCCCGCTCCAGGAACAGCCGCACCGCGGTGTCCGACACCTCCTGGTACATCCGCTGCCGCTTGCGCTCCCGCAGCCCCGGCTCCCGCGTTCCCGTCTCCCGCTCACGCGGCTCCGACTCACCCATGGGGCGAGCCTACGCAGTGCTCAGCCGAGCCCCAGCCTGGGCAGTCCCAGCCGGGGCAGCCCCCAGGGGCGCCCGGACAGGCCGAGCGAGGCCGTGGCCGCCGCGAGCGTCATGCCGTACGACGCCACCGCCCGCCGTACGTTGGGCGCGTCCAGGCTGGATCCGGTGACCAGCCGGTCGAGGTCGACGTAGGCCGAGCGGACCAGCTCGATCCAGCGGTAGACCCGCCAGTCCCGCTGCCAGTCATGGGTGTGGCGCGCGTCCAGGCGGGCCGCCCAGCGGCGGAACATGCGGTCGCGGATCTCCGGCCGGGTCGGGGTGAGGTGCATGTGCCGGACCAGTTCGTACAGCGGGTCCCCGACCAGGGCCATCTCCCAGTCGATGAGGGTGAGGGCGGGGCCGTCGTCGCGGCGCACCAGGTTCCAGGGGTTGAGGTCGCCGTGCAGCAGGGCGGGGGCGCGGTCGCTGACCCGGTGCCGGGCGAGGATCTCGCGCAGCCGGGGCGCGTCCGGCAGACCGAGGAAGCGGGCCGTCTGCTGGGACTGCCGCGGCAGCGCCTCGACCAGCGCGACGAGCTGCTCGCTGAGCCAGCCGTAGAAGCCGGGGCGGCCGCCGAGCGGGTCGATGCCGGCCGGGTCGACGCCGGTCAGCGCGGCCAGCTGGTCGACCAGGTGGTCCGCCTCGTGCGGGCGCAGCCCGTCGACCGGGTGGTCGGGGCGGCGGCCGAGATCGCGGCCGCCCTCGTAGGTGTGCACGGCGAAGCGGTCGCCGCGGTAGCGGTGGGCGGGGTCGGCGGCGTGGCTGGTGCCGAGCGCGAGGACGCGGGGGGCGGCGACCGGCACCCCGGACCGTTCGATGGCGGCGAGGACGGCGTGCTCGCTGAGGAAGCTGCGCTCGCGGCGCAGTACGACGGTCACCTCGCGGCGTACGACGACGGGGAAGCCGGTGCCGGGCACCCGGAGCACGGTGGTGAGGTGCGCGGCGCCCTTGAACACCCGCTCGGCCGGGGCGGCGCCCTCCAGGAACAGGGCGTCGGCCACCGCGTGATGCGGGAAGCCGGGGTGTTCGGGGACCCGCCGGTCCGGTGTCCAGGCGATGGCCCGGGGGCGCGGGCCGGGCCGGGCGGCGCCGCGCCGGAAGAGGATCCGCTCGATCTCGTCGGCGCCGGGCACCCGGCCGAGCCGCAGCGGCTCCGTGGCCGCGCGCAGGGCGTCGCCCACGACGGCGGTGGCCCGCTCCAGGGACTCCGGGTCGAAGGAGCGGGCCAGGGCGCGGACGGCCCGGACGACATCGGTGTAGAGGGACTGGGCGTGTTCGAGGGCGAGGTAGTGGGGCAGGTCCTTGCCGAGTCCGGCGACGGCGGCGGGCCGGGCGCGGGCCACCGCGTCGGCCCAGGCGCGCACGAGTGCCGCCCGCTCGGGCTCGGGGCGGCGCGTGCGTACGAGGTGGACGGCGAGGTCGTACAACGGGTCGCCGTAGCTCGCCAGTTCCCAGCCCGTGCAGTGCAACCCGTCGTCGGCCACGATCAGTTGGGCGCGGCGCAGATCGCCGTGGAGCAGGACGTACGGGCGGCGGGTCAGCGCGGGCACCCGCTCGGCGAACCTGGTGAGCGCGTCCTCGGGGACGCCGAGCGCGGTGAACAGGCCGCCGTACCTGCGCCAGTCGGCCCTGCGGATCTGCCGGTCGGCGAGATGGGCGAGGGTGCGCAGGAAGCCCTGGGAGTCGGTGTGGTTGCGCGGCCAGTGCGGGGGCAGCGGCGGCAGCGCGGTGCGGCGCACCTGGGCGAGAGCGGCGAGCAGCGCGGCGAAGTCCTCCGGCGGCGGCCCCTGGTCCGGTGTCCGGCCGTCCACATGGCTGTGGATGACGTACCCCTCCCCGGCGGCCAGGCACTCCGGCGCCCGGGGCAGCACCCGGTGGACCGCGCGCAGGATCTCCGCCTCGCTCTCCCAGGTGCGCACGGCCGGTGCCGCGTCCGGGCGGGGCAGCCGCACGGTCACCGGCGTGCCCGGGGCCCGGCCGAGCAGACCGGCGAGCGGTTCGGTCAGCGGCAGTACATGGTCGCGATGGCGCGGGCCCTCGCGACCCGTCCCCGCGGCCGCGGCACGGGCCACGAAGGCACGGCAGGCGGCATCCCTCCGCATGGCTTCGGCGCGCTTCCCCACGACGGTAGGGGGAATGGACGGTGCGCCCACTGGCCGCTCCGGGATCGATCGCACAAGGGGGAGGACCGGTCGGGCGACAGGTCCGGGGAAACGCTATTCCCCCGTGGCGGCCGGTACGGCCTCCGGGCGCGGTGGAGTAGCCCAACGGGTGGTCCGCCGCTCGGCTGTGCCGATCCGGCGCCCGGGGCCCGGCACCTCGCCGCGCCCCGCACCCGCGTATCCGCGGCCGGACGGTGACCCGGCCGCGTCTCCGCATGCTAACCGACCCCCCGGCCTCCCCTGAGCAGGCGCAACAGCGGTTCCAGGGACCGTACGACGTGCTCGGCGCCGGCCGCGCGCAAAGGTTTCTCCTTCGCCTCGTTGCGGGCGTAGCCCAGGAAGGGGACCCCGGCGTCGCGGGCGGCGGCGAGATCGGAGGGGGTGTCGCCGATCATCAGGGCGGCGGTGGGGGCGGCCCCCATGGCACCGAGGGCGCGCAGCAGGCAGTGCGGGTCGGGCTTGAGGTGGTGCAGCTGCTCGGTACGGCCGTACAGGTGCGGCGCGAAGCAGGCGGTCAGGCCCCGGGACTCCAGGTAACTTCGGGCCACACGGGGCGAGTTGTTGGTGGTGACGGCGAGCCGGGCGCCGACGGCGGTCCAGGTGCGGATCAGCGGATCGGCCCAGGCGGTGGGCAGCGCGGAGGCGGCGGCCCGCAGCTCCTCCTGGGTGAGGCGTTCCTCCAGGCCGGTGACGAGGTCGCTGCCGGGCCGGCGGCGGCCCACCGCGCGCAGCACCACCTGGGGGTCCAGGGTGCCGCGTTCGGCCGGGGTGAGCAGTCCGTGCAGGCCCTGCCGCTCCAGCCAGGCCACCAGGTCCGCGGCGATCCGCTCGGCCTTGTGCGTGGCGAACAGCCGGCAGATGGGGCCGTCGAAGTCCCACAGCACGACCCGGGCGGAAGTGATCAGTACACGAAGCTTCTCGATCTCGCTCGCATCAGAAGTCGTATCAGAAGTCACTAGGAGAGTGTCAGGTCCGTGGAGATGGTTTCCCAGAGGGCGTCGAACCACTTCTGCGATTCCTCCACGAACGCCGCGTCCCGCTGTCCGGCGCCCTGCTCGAAGGAGAAGAGCAGGGACTCGGAGCCGACCGCGTCGTACATCTCCAGCGTCCCGCTGTCGGTGGGCTCGGCGCGGCGCGTGATCATGTAGTGCGCGAAGAGCGCCTCGGCCCCATTGAGCAGGTACAGCTTCACCGGCGGGGTGAACGGCAGGGCCCGGAAGGTGACATGGACGTCGATGTCATGGGTGCCGCGCAGGGCCTGGAGGTTGTACTGGAGCACCTGCCCCTGGGCGTTGCGCATGGCCAGCCAGCGCTGGTGCACCGCGTCGTCCTCCGCGCTCCCGGCGTCCACCGAGACCGGGAAAGCGAGGCTGATCTCCCGCGAGGGCAGCAGGACGCGGACATCGATCCGCTCCGGGCGCAGCTTGCCCTCGTGGATCAGGCGCAACGGTTCGCCGAGGGCCGGGATCAGGCTCTGCGCGGTCAGGCAGACGGCGTCGATCCGCACCTGCGGCGCCGCGAACGCGTCGGTCAGCCGGGGCGCGAGGGCCACCATGGTGGGCTGGGGCTCCCCGCCCTTGGACCGCTGCTCGGCGACCCGTGGCGGACTGCCCTTGGTGACGCCGCTGAGCAGGCCGTCCTGCTGGAGCACTCGCAGCGCCTGGCGCACGGCACCCCGTTCGACGCCGAACTCCTCGGCCAACTCGGCCTGGGTCGGAAGCCGTTCGCCCGGCCGCAGGATCCCGGCGCGCATCCGCTCGCGCAGGACGCCCGCGATCTCCTGGGGGCTGCGTCTGCCGCTGCCGTTGACTGCCATGTGCTCCTGGGTCACCACCAAACGTTACAACTTCCGTCCATCTAAGGGGAGTTGCCGAGAAGTTGTTTATGTAGTGCCACCAAGTGGGGACAACTTAAACAGAGTTGGTTGCCAACTTTTCCAAGTTGGCGGAAGTTTCGCCTCCCATCGTCGCTCCACCGGCACCCGAAGGGGGATTCGCCGTGCCCGCTCCCGCTCTCCTCTCCGCCACCCTCGCCCTCGGCCTCGAACAGCTCGTGCAGTGGAAGTACGGCACCGCCGGCGCTCTCGGCCTGCTGCTGTTCACCGTCGGCCACAGAGCCAAGAGCCCGGCGGTCAGCTCCGTCGGCGCGATCCTGCTCGCGGTGCTTCTGACCGGCCCCGCGATCTGAGTAGCGAAGGCTCCGCTACGTCAGCTCCAGATCGGAGCTGATCGTCTCCCAGAGAGCGTCGAACCACCGCCGGGACTCCGCCACGAAGGCGGCGTCCCGCGCTCCGGCGTCCCGCGTCCCGGCGCCCGGCCCGAAGGCGAACAGCATCGAGCGCGTGCCGTCCGCGTCGTACGACTGGAGCGGTTCCCCGCCGAACTCCCGCTGCTCATGGCGTCCCAGGGTGTAGTACGCGAACAGCGCCTCGGCCTCGTTGAGCAGATAGAGCTTGACCGGGGGTGTGAACGGCAGCGCGCGGAAGGCCAGCCGTACCTCGATGCCGTGCGTGGTGCGCAGGGCCAGCAGGTTCTGCCGCAGCACCAGGCCCTGGGCGTTGCGCACCGCCAGCCAGCGCTTGTGCAGCAGCCCGCCGTCCCCCGTGTTCGCCGGGTCCACCGGGGTCGGGAAGGCCAGCTCGATCCGGCGGCTGGGGAGCAGCACCCGGACATCGATCTTGGCCGGTTTCAGCTCCCCCGCATGGATCAGCCGCAGCTGCTCGCCGACGGCCAGCGTGAGCGACACCGAGGTCAGACAGAGCGCGTCGATCCGCACCTGGGGGGCGGCGAAGGCGGCCGCGACGCGCGGGCCGAGCCCCACCACGGTGGGCTGCGGCGGCGCGGCGGACCACCCCGGCCACGCGTCCTCCGCCACCCTGGCCGGGCTGCCCTTGGACACCCCGGTGAGCAGTCGCTCCGCGTGCAGGATGTCCAGGGCCTGGCGGACGGCGCCGCGCTCCACACCGAACTCCTCGGCCAGCTCGGCCTGGGTGGGCATGCGCTGCCCGGGGCGCAGTGCGCCGGATCCGATCCGGCTGCGCAGCTCGTCGGCGATCTCCCGATGGGACGCGCGGGACGCGCGGGGTTCCCTGACGGAGGCGTGCTCCGGATCCACGGGAAAACCCTACAACTTCCCGCCAACTTGCGGCAGTTCAGCGACAGCTGGTTATGAGACGCCTTCCAACGGAGATAAGTAGAGATAAGTTGGCAGCCAACTCGGCTGACATGGTCAGGCTTTCCAGGGGTTGGCCGTATCGGGGACGGCCCGCGAAGCGCACAGCCACAACTGAAGACGCGAACAACTGAAGACGACGACAACTGAAGACGAAGCGCACAGCCACAACTGAACACACGCACAACCGAAGAACACCCAGCACAGCCACAACTGAACAGCTCGCTACGGATGTACAGCTCAGCGCCGCCGACGAGGGGAGCGGTCAGAAGTCGTCCGGGCACCACGGGCGCCCGGGCGAGCGGAACAGGGCGTCGGCCTGCCGGGCGGCGCCCTCTCGCGCTGCCCGCACCCGGCCCAGCGCGGCCAGCCGCAGCAGCGACTCGCCGCCGAGCCATACGGATGCCAGCTCCTGGACGCCCAGCGTCAGATCGGGGCTCGCGGTGGTGGCCGTACAGGACGCGCCCTGCGGCGAGGTCTCCAGCCGGTAGCGCCCGCCCGCGTATCCGGCGTCGTCCACGATCTCCAGGACCAGCGCGCCCTCCTGGTCGTAGGTCCGCGCCTCCAGGGCCCGTACGACGTCCAGGATCCGCACCCAGAGCATGTCCGCCTGCTCGGCGATCCGGGCGGCGCGCGGGTCGGGCAGGAAGAACGGGAGCAGATCGTCCGGGCCGCGGCCGCCGCTGTCGACCTTGGTGATCCAGTCGATGGAGCACATGTAGTGCCACAGCGCGCGCTCGGCGGCCGGGGTGGTCCCGAAGAGCCGCTCGACGCGCGCGGTCTGGTCGGGCTGCTGGCCGGTCCAGGTGTCGTCGCTGCGGTACGTCACCAGGCCCTGGGCCTCGCCGGACGCCGAGCGGTACAGGGCGTGCACCGGCTCCACATAGTCGGCGTGGGCGCGCAGGGCGCCGGTGAACTCCTCCCACCACAGCTCGTTGCGGCTGACCGCGCCGGGCTGGCCGCGGCGGAACCGGTCGAACAGCTCGGGGCCCAGCTTGCGTACCTCCGCGCCGTCCAGCAGCTCGATCCGGCCGCCGTCGTCCGGGCCCGACCAGCGGGGGTCGAGGCCGGCCCGCGGGACGTCGACGGTCCACCGGGACAGCCAGGTGGCCGGGCCGAAGCCGAACCGGCCGTAGATCGGGTACTCGGCGGCGAGCAGGGTGGCGACGACGTCCCCGCGCTCCCGGGCCGCCGCGAGGTCCTGCGCCATCATGCGGCTCAGCAGACCGCGGCGGCGGTGCGTCGGGCTGACGGTCACAGCGCTGATGGCGTCGGCGGGAACCACCCCGCCGCCCACCGTGGTCAGCTCCTGCTCGAAGGAGCGGAACGTGGCCACCCAGCGGCCGCCGTCCACGGCCCCCAGATAGCGGCCCGGCGTGAACCTCCGCCGTCGGGCGTCGAGTTGCTCACGGCCCAGGGCCGGGGGCTGGGTGAATCCCACGGCCAGGGCACGCTGCCAGTCTTCGAAGTCGGCCTCGGTCGCGGTACGGACGTCGTTCATGAGCCCACGGTAGGCATCCGCCCCGCCGGATGTCCTCCCGATTTCCGCCCCTTGGCCTCCTCACACCAGCAGGTCGTCCACCTGCGCCTCGCCCACCCGGTAGCGGCGGGCGATCTCCCCGCCGCATCCGTCGGCGGTGTGCTGGAGGCGCTGGCGGCGCCGTGACACCTCCTGCTCGTACCGCTCCAACCGGCCCATGGCCGCGGTCAGTTCGGGGTCCGTGCGGGCGGTGAGATCGCTCAGCTCCACCTCGCCGAGCATCTCGGCGGCGAGCCGTCGTACCTCCTCGCCCCGGGGGGTGCCGACGGTGACATGGCGGGCCGAGGAGCGGTGCCGGGCCGGGGCGTCGCGCAGGATCTCCGGGAGCCGCTCGACCACGGAGGCGTCCTTCGGCGCGGGCACGGCCGCCCGGCCGCGGCGGGCGAGCTCCGCGTGCAGGATGTCGATCCGGCCCTGCAACAGCCGCCGCACATAGCTGAGATCGGCTTCGTCGCGCTGGGCGTCGCGGCGCAGCGCGCGCAGCTCGGACAGGCTCAGCCGGGACAGCTCGGGCTCCGCCGGCCGCATGGAAGCCGGTGTGATCATGGGCTCGTCGGCCCGCTGTACGGGCGGCCGGTACGTCCCCTGGGGAACCGGCAGCTCACTGGTGCTGGATGTGCTCATGTGGTTCGGACCGTCCCCTCGACCGGCGTGTGACAGCATCGTGCCACCCCCGGCGCACCGTATGTGACCGAGTGCCCCCGAACAGCCCCGGATGGGCGGTAAGGGTTCCATAAGCGCTACCTGTGAACGCGTCCCGGAGGTCCGCCCGCGGCCGCGCCCCGGGGACCCGGCATCATGGTCCGCATGCGAGCGGTGGTGCAGAGAGTGGACGGCGCGAGCGTCGTCGTGGACGGCGAGACGGTGGGCGCGATCGAGGGCGAGGGCCTGTGCGTCCTCGTCGGCGTGACCCATGAGGACACCAAGGAGAAGGCGGCGCAGCTGGCCCGCAAGCTCTGGTCGGTGCGGATGCTGTCCGAGGAGCGTTCGTGCAGCGACCTCGACGCCCCGCTGCTCGTGATCAGCCAGTTCACCCTCTACGGCGACGCCCGCAAGGGCCGCCGCCCCACCTGGAACGCGGCGGCCCCCGGCGATGTCGCCGAGCCACTGGTGGACGAGGTCGTGGCCCAGCTGCGGGCGCTGGGCGCGACGGTGGCGACGGGGCGGTTCGGGGCGAAGATGCGGGTGTCGCTGACCAACGACGGTCCGTTCACGGTACTGCTGGAGATGTAGCCGCCCCGGACCGCCCGGGAGCGCTACGGCTCGACCACGATCTCCTGCGCCGCCGCCGTGTCTCCGGCCAGGAGCGCCGCGTCGAGGGGGACGTTCCGCTTGACCAGGGCGAGCGCCACCGGGCCCAGCTCATGGTGGCGGGCCGAGGACGTCACGAAGCCGATCTTCCGGCCGTCGGGGCCCTCGTCCGCCAGCCTGATCTCCGTGCCCGGCGCCGGCAGATGCACATCGCTGCCGTCCAGGTGCAGGAAGACGAGCCGGCGCGGCGGCTTGCCGAGGTTCTGCACCCGGGCGACGGTCTCCTGCCCCCGGTAGCAGCCCTTCTGGAGATGCACGGCCGTGCCGATCCAGCCCAGCTCGTGCGGGATCGTACGGTGATCGGTCTCGAACCCGAGCCGCGGCCGGTGGTGCTCGACCCGCAGCGCCTCGTGCGCGAGCAGCCCGGCGGCGGGCCCGTGCGAGGCCGCGAAGGACTCCAGGTCGGCGCGCGGCAGGAAGAGATCACGGCCGTAGGGGGTCTCGCGTACGACGACGCCTTCGGGCACCTCGGCGATGGACCCGGCGGGCAGGTACACCACCGCGAACTCGTCGGTGCGGTCGGCGACTTCCACCCGGTAGAAGAACTTCATCGACTCCAGGTAGGCGACCAGCGCCTCGCGGGTGCCCGGCTCGACATGCGCCCAGACCGTCGTACCGTCGTCCACCAGGTACAGGGCGTGCTCGATGTGCCCGTTGGCCGAGAGGATCAGCGCCTCGGTCGCCTCGCCGGTGGGCAGATCGCTGACGTGCTGGGTGAGCAGCAGATGCAGCCAGCTCAGCCGGTCCTCACCGCTGACGGTGAGCACACCGCGGTGCGAGAGGTCGACGAATCCGGTGCCGTCGGCGAGTGCGCGCTGCTCGCGGAACAGATCGCCGTAGTGGGCGGCGACGCCTTCGTCCACGCCCTCGGCGGGGACTGCGCCGGGCAGGGACAGCAGGGGGCTCTTCATAAGCGCAAGCCTACGACGTGGTGGTTGAACTCTTCAGGGAGCAGTCCTTGCAGCGGCCGAAGATCGCGAAGTGCTTCATGTCGGTGTCGAACCCGAACTGCCGCCGCAGCTTGGCGGTGAACTCCGCCGCCACGCTCACATCCGCCTCGATCACGCTCTCGCAGTCCCGGCACACCAGATGCAGATGGTGGTGCCGGTCGGCGAGATGGTACGTCGGCGCACCGTGCCCCAGATGGGCATGGCTGACCAGGCCCAGCTCCTCCAGGAGCTCCAGCGTGCGGTACACGGTGGAAATGTTGACCCCCGACGCCGTCTTCCTCACTTCCACGAGGATGTCGTCGGGGGTCGCGTGTTCAAGGGTGTCCACGGCTTCGAGGACAAGCTGCCGTTGCGGAGTCAGCCGGTAGCCGCGCTGCCTGAGGTCGCTCTTCCAGTCGGTGCTCACCACACCGACGAGTCTAGAACCACGCCCGGCACACCGAGAGCCGCCGAGGATCCCTCGGGCCTACTTGAAGAAGGCGATGCCGTCGTCCGGCATGTCGTCCGGGAGGGCCTTGGCCCAGCGTTCGACGTCCTCGGGGGTGACGACCTTCTTCAGGTGGGCGGACATGTAGGGGCGCAGCTCGACCTCGGGGGTCTGCTTCTCGCCGACCCACATGAGGTCGCTCTTCACATAGCCGTACAGGCGCTTGCCGCCGGTGTACGGCCGGGCGGCGGCGGTGCGCGCGACGGCGTCCGTGACCAGGTCGATCTGGGGCTTCTTGTCGGCCATCTCGCCGTACCAGATCTCGATGGTGCCGTCGTCGCGGGTCATCGTGACCTCGACCTTGCGGCCGGCGTCGATCCGCCAGAAGCCGGACTCGGTCTCCAGCGGGCGGACCTTGTTGCCGTCGTTGTCCAGCACCCAGGTACGGGAGTGGTACTCCAGGAAGTCCCGGCCGTCGTGGGTGAAGGTGACTTCCTGGCCGAAGTTGCACTTCTCGGAGCCGGGGAAGTCATGCACGCCGGCGCCGGCCCAGTCGCCGAGGAGGAAGGCGAGCGGGACGAGGTCCTTGTGCAGGTCGGACGGGATCTCGATCATGAGCGATGCTTCCTGGTGGGAGGGTCAGCGCTGGCCCTGGTACAGCTTCTTCACGGTCAGGTAGGCGAAGGCGAGCACGCCGACGCAGACCAGGACCAGCAGGGTTTCGAAGAAGATCTCCACGGGTGCTCCTTGAGCGAGGGTGGGCATACGACAGAGCCGGAGCCCAGCTTACGCGGCCGGGCCCCGGCTCTCCTTCCGAGGTGGGCTTCAGCCGAGCAGCTCCTCCTGGAGCGCCACCGTCTGCTGGAACGGCACGGCGCGCGCACCGCCCTTGCGGGACTGCACGACGAGTCCGATCACGTCTCCGGCGAGGAGGTACGCCTGCTGCACCTCGCCTGCGACCAGTCCGGTGTGGAACTGGAGCAGACAGATCCGGGTGCGGGTGCCGTCCGGCGTGGTCCAGCCGCGGGCGGCGACACGGCGCAGCCCCCGGTCCCTGCACACTCCGCCGAGCAGCTCCCGGTCGTCCTCGAGGGGGTACTCGTCAAGGAGGAAGCGGCAGGGCCGCGGGGACGGGGAGGCCCGGACATGCCGAAGGGCCGTACCCCGTCCGGCGTCCAACCCAGGGGTACGGCCCTTCCGCGTTTGCCGGTCAGACGGCGATGGCGACCTCCGCGAGCCCGCCCTGCTGCGCCACGACCGTGCGGTCGGCGGTGCCGCCCGGCACCAGCGCGCGCAGGGTCCACGTGCCCTCGGCCGCGTAGAAGCGGAACTGACCGGTCGCCGAGGTGGGCACCTCCGCGGTGAACTCGCCGGTCGAGTCGAGCAGACGGACGTAGCCCGTCACCGGCTCGCCGTCGCGGGTCACCTGACCCTGGATCGTGGTCTCACCGGGCTTGATCGTCGAGGCGTCGGGGCCACCGGCCTTCGCTCCGCACATGCTGTCTCTCCAGAGGTCGCTTGGGGTCGCTTACTTGTTGGCGCCGAGCTCGATCGGCACGCCGACGAGGGAGCCGTACTCGGTCCAGGAGCCGTCGTAGTTCTTGACGTTCTCCACGCCGAGCAGCTCGTGCAGCACGAACCAGGTCAGGGCCGAGCGCTCACCGATGCGGCAGTAGGCGATCGTGTCCTTGGCGAGGTCCACGTTCTCCGCGGTGTAGAGCTCCTTGAGCTCGTCGTCCGACTTGAACGTGCCGTCGTCGTTGGCGTTCTTCGACCACGGGATGTTGCGCGCGCTCGGGACGTGGCCCGGACGCTGCGACTGCTCCTGCGGCAGGTGGGCCGGGGCGAGCAGCTTGCCGGAGAACTCGTCGGGGGAACGGACGTCGACCAGGTTCTCGGCGCCGATCGCCTTGACGACGTCGTCGCGGAAGGCGCGGATCGCGGTGTTCTGCGGCTGGGCCGTGTACGAGGTCTTCGCGCGCTCGGGGACCTCGTCGCCCGCGACCAGCTCGCGGGCGTCCAGCTCCCACTTCTTGCGGCCGCCGTCGAGGAGCTTGACGCTCTCGTGGCCGTACAGCTTGAAGTACCAGTAGGCGTACGAGGCGAACCAGTTGTTGTTGCCGCCATAGAGGATCACCGTGTGATCGTTGGCGATGCCCTTCTCCGACAGGAGCTTCTCGAAGCCCTCCTGGTCGATGAAGTCACGGCGCACCGGGTCCTGGAGGTCCTTGGTCCAGTCGATGCGGATCGCGTTCTTGATGTGGTTCTTCTCGTAGGCGGACGTGTCCTCGTCCACCTCGACGATCGCGATGGTCGGGTCGTCCAGGTGCTCCTGAAGCCAGTCGGCGTCGACCAGGACGTCGCTGCGACTCATGCTTTCTCCTCCGGGGCAGTTACGGCGGGGCGTGCGAGTGCGAAGGGGCGCGCGCCCGGGGTGCGAGCGGCGCACGGGTGCCCAGCAGGGCAGGGGGTGAAAGACGCGGAAGCGGGACTTCCGCTCAGAAGGGGCGACAGAGCATGGCGGCGACGCGGCACAGGTCGACTGCCCGCCGCTTCGTGAGATCCGCCTGTCGCTTCATGGCCTCGATCGTAGGTACGCGGAGGCGCGCGTGTCACCGGTGTGTCGTATGGCGAGACACGATCGTCCGAATGGCGGGATGAGAAGAGCGCCCGGCGGCCAGGGGAAGGCCCTCCGGGCGCTCGGACGCGCCATCGCATCTACGGTACGGACGTCACCGTCTCGTCTGTCGGACGAACGGTGCCCATCGGGGCCGTTTCGCGGCTTTCTACCCCGCCAGCTTGACGTCCGAACCCTGCACGCTGATCTTCACGCCGTTCTCGGCGGCCTCCACCTTGGCCAGCTTGATGCCGCCCGGCAACTGGTCGATGACCTGCTGGAAGTCGGTGATCGTACGGACCCGGTCCTCGGCGAGTCCGAGACCGGCGACCGAGGGAAGGGAGTCGGCGCGCACCTCGACCTTGTTGTTCACGACGCTGACGGTGCTCAGGACGGAGACCGTGCGGTCGATCGGGATGGCGCCGGCGACGGTGCCGTTCACCTTGACGGCGACCTTGATCTTGCCGTTGCCGCCGTCGGAGAGGCCGACGACCTTGGCCCGTATGCCCAGGCCGATGTCGGTGGGCTGCGACTTGGCGGTCTTCATCAGCTCGTCGTACGAGATGGTCGCGGTGCCGGTGGCGCTGGAGGCGGTGGCCGAGCTGTAGTCGCCGGAGAAGGAGACGCCCTTCATGTCGGCTTCCAGGTCATCGATGCGGATCGTCTTCCCCTGTTCCCCGGTGGCCGCGTCATAGCTCTTGATCCCGACCTCGACATCGTCCAGCGAGCCGCCGGCGACCTGGGGGAGGAACGGGAAGCCCTTGATGTTCACGTCCGGCGTCACCGACAGGTTCTCCGACGACTTCAGCTTGTCCGCGACCTCCCCCTGAGCGAAGTGCACCGCCACCCGGTCCACGATCACGAACAGCCCGCCCAGGATCACGACGATGATCAGCAGTATTCGCAGGGCGCGCATGTGGTGTTTCCCCCCAGGTCGACAAAGGTCACGGCTACGCCACGGTAACGCCGCGCGGCTTCGCGGAGGGTAAATGTCGATCAGCTGTGACAGGGCACGCAGTTGGAGGCGGCGATCCGAAGCGTCCCCGGCACTACGGGCGCCGAACCCGGCGCCCGGACCTACCCTGGAAGCATGTACGCACGGCGACGTCACGTGTACTTCGCCATGATGGGGATCTGTATCGGCCTGTTCGTCCTGGCGTGGGGGGTCGTGCGGATCTGGTCCGTCCCGGCGGCCGTCGGCATGTGTGTCGTCGCCATGGTGATCCCGCCGGTCGCCGCGATGATCGCGAATCGGCGGGGGCCGGAGGACCGCTGGTGGGACGATCCGTCCGGCGATCCCCAGTCCGACGACTGGTGGGACGAGCTGGACGGCAAGAAGCGCCCGCGCTCCTGAGGGAGCCGCGGCAGGCGAGCTAGTAGACGAGCGCCTGGGTGTCGTCCCCCAGCGCCTCCTGGACGAAGACCTGCGCGCCCGCGATGCGTACGCCCTCGATGACGTCCTTCTCCGTGATCTCCCGCCGCGCCGCGCACTGGGTGCACAGCGTGACGCGGCCGGCCGCGAGGATCGAGTCGATCAGGTCGGGCAGCGGAGCCGCGTGCGGCAGCTCGAACTCGGCGGCCCGTCCCGGCAGCGCGAACCAGGACGACTCCCCGGTCAGCCACAGCGACACCTCGACCCCGCTGGCCACGGCCACCGCCGCCACCGTGAACGCCTGCGAGCAGCGCTCAGGGGCGTCCGCCCCGGCCGTCACCTTGATCACGAGCTTCTTCGCCATGCGGGAAGGGTAGCCCGCGGTGCGAGCACGGCTCAGACCGCCACCACGGCGAGCGCCACCAGCAGGCCCGCCAGGCTGAGCACGGTCAGCGCGCCGCTCACGAACGCTCCGTCGACCCTGCGGGCACGGTGGCGACGACGCCGTACGACGGCAGGGGCGGGGACGGGTGCCTCGGGCGGCAGGGGCCGGGGCGGTGGCGGGAACAGCGGCGGCGGGATCGCGTAGCCGGGGTTCAGCGGGGCCCGGTTCTCATCGTTCCTGGTCACGGGCAGTGCTCCTCCCTCAGGTGCCTGCGCAGCAGCACGTTCGCGTCCGCCTCCGCGCTGCGGTCGCACTCGGCCCGCGCCACCTCGCGCCGCTCCGCGAGCGTCAGACACGCCGGACAGCCCGGCACCGCCCGGGGCGGTCGGCTCAGGTCGTCCGGGTCCGGCGGCAGCGCCTGCCCGCGCTCGTTGGCGATCCGCACCTCGGCGCTGAGGCGGGCGCGGTTGTAGAGGGAGGGCCCGGTGTCCTGACTGGCCGGATCCATACACATCGGTTTCGCTCCTTTGCTCCAACTTCTATACGAAATGCGCCAGTTGCACTACTCTGCGTGTTCCTGGCCTGATACGAGAATGACCCAGCACGGAGCCGGAAACGCGCGGAACGGCGCCTTGTGCCAGGTCGTGCGGGCCATGTGCCACAAATTCCACAAACCGGGGAGGGCGCGGTGCCGCAGCGACGGGCGATCACGGGTCGCAGCCAGGAGCCGAGGGCTCGGTTCGCCGAGGAGCTGCGGTTACTCCGGGAGGAACGGCAGCTGACCTTCCGGGCGCTGGCCGCGCAGGTGGGCTGGGACCCGACCCTCTTCAGCAAGATGGAGAAGGGCCAGTCGCTCGGGGGCCCGGAGACCGTGGTGGCCCTGGACACGTTCTACGGCACGGGCGACAAGTTGCTCACGCTCTGGGAGCTGGCGAAGGCGGACCCGACGCAGTTCAAGGAGCGGTATCGGCAGTACATGTCGCTGGAGGCCAGGGCAGCGAGCATGTGGCAGTTCGCACCGAGCGTCATCCACGGCCTGTTGCAGACGCCCGAGTATGCGCGGGAATTACTCAAGCAGGGTGGTCAGTTCGGAGCAGAACTGGAGACACAGGTAGCGGCTCGCATGGGCCGCTGCGAACTGCTTTATGCAGACGGCGCACCGCAGTTCCGCACCATTGTCTCCGAGACCGTGCTGCGCAGCCCTCTCCGTGACCTGGGTGCATGGCGTGCGCAATTGAGCCATCTTCTGGAGACGGGGGAACGCCCCAACGTCATCATCCAGGTGATGCCCTTGTCCGTCGGCCTGCACGGGCTGACGAACACTGACACCATGTTCCTGCGAGACGTCGGGGGTCGGACCGTCGCGTGGGTCGAGACGGGCTACGCCGGCGAACTCGTCCAGGAAGCAACAGCTGTTGAGACGCTCCAGCTCCGATACGATCGGGTACGCGATTTGGCCCTATCTCCGGACAGATCGCGGGAGTTCATCAAGCGGATGCTGGAGGAAGCGCCATGCGAGCCATCGACTTGAGCACCATCACGTGGCGTAAGAGCAGCTACAGCAACCAGGACGGCGGCGCGTGCGTCGAGGTCTCCGACGACCTCCTGCACGCCGCCGACTGGCGCAAGAGCTCCTACAGCAACCAAACCGGCGGCGAGTGCCTGGAGTTCGCCGACAACCTCCCCCTCGTCCCCGTCCGCGACAGCAAGGACACCACCCGCACCCCCCTCCTCTTCGGCGCCCCCGCCTGGGCGGCCTTCGTGGGCGGGGTCAAGCGGGGCTGACGTCCAGCGGCCATGACTCGGCCGACGGGTTGTCCAGCCAGACCCGTTGACCAGAGGAACTGACCGTCAGACCGAAGCGGTGGAGTCCGGGCGAGCCCCGGTCCCGCCACCATTCGTAGGCTCCGACCGCCTCGTCCCAGAGGCGTCGGGGCCCCCACTGCCAGACCCGGGCCCGGTCGCCGTCCTGAAACAGCACGCAGGCCCACGACATGTCGGCGAGGCTGTAGAACCACACCGGCCGGGCGCCCTCGCGACGCAAGGCGACTCCCCTGGCCTTTGCGTCCCGCACCCAGGTATGGAAGTCGTTCCACCACGTCTCCGGGTTCGGCTCCGGTCGCCAGCCGGAACGCCACCGCTCGAACTCGGCCGCCTCTTCCCCGATCCCGTAGGAGTCGCGCATCTCCAGATGCACGGCCGAGTGGCGCGCCCGGGCAAGCAGATCAGTGAACGCCGAGTGTTTGGAGCGCCTTTCATGCTCGCGTGAAAGACGGGCTTCCGAACGCCTAACCCAGCACCCGTCCCAGCGCCCACACCACCGGTGCCGCCGCGGACAGCGGCAGGGCGACGCCCGCGGTGAAGTGGACGAAGCGGGAGGGGTAGTCGTAGCCGGCGACCCGGTGGCCGACCAGGGCGCACGCGCCGGCCAGGGCACCGAGCAGGGCGCCCTGTGTGCCGAGGCCGGTCATGCCGCCCACCGCGATGCCCGCGCCCGCCGCGGCCAGCAGCGCGACCACGACCGACGCCGGGGTCGGCAGCGGCAGCGCACGCGCCAGTGAGGCGACCGCCACCGCGGCCGCGCCCACCGAGACCGCGTGCGGGTCGGCGCCCAGGTAGCCGGTGGCCAGGATCGCCAGGGCCGCGGAGGCGACCGTCGCCATCAGGCCGTACATCCGCTCGTCCGGCGAGGCGTGCGAGCGGAGCTGGAGGACCAGGGAGAGCAGGACCCAGACGCCGAGGGTGCCCAGGATCGCGGCGGGCGCGTTGCCGCGGCCCGCGGCCAGTACCGCCACGTCGGCCGCGAGTCCGCCCAGGAACGCCAGCGCGATGCCCTGCCGGGCCGGCCACATGCCGTTCAGCCGGAACCAGCCCGCCGCGGTCACCGCCTGGAGCAGCACCAGCGGGACGGCCAGGGCGTACGAGCCGAGGCCCGCCGCCGCGGCCAGCAGCAGGCCGAGCAGCGCGGTGAGCAGCGCCGGCTGCATCCCGGGCTCGATGATCGGCGAACGGCCTTCCAGGCGGGCCCGCTGCGCGTCGGTGATCCGGGAGTTGCCGGCGAGCGTCGCGGGGCCGTAGGAGGGCTCGTCACCGGAGGGTTCCTCGGCGGTGCGGTCCCCCACGGCGGACTCGGGCGCGGGGGCAGCCGTCGGGTACGGCTGCGGCATCGGCGTCGCCGACTGCGGGTGCGGGTGCGGCTGGGCCATCGGCTGGGGGCCGGGGTGGGCCGCCTGCTGGTACTGGTGCTGAGGCTGAGGCTGCCCGGCCTGCTGATAGTGCGGCTGAACCTGCGTCCCCGCGAAACCCTCGCCCTGCTGATACCCCTGCTGCGGATACCCCGTCACCGGCGGCATGTACGCCGTCGCCTCCGCCGCCTGGACCGGTGCGTGGGTCTGGGTCTCCCAGGTCTGGCCCTGCCAGGTCTGGGTGGACTGCGGGTCGTAGCCCCCCTGGGCACCCTGCGGTGCGGTGCCCTGCCAGTCCTGCGGCGGCGCGGGCTGCTGCTGGTACGGGTCGTAGCCCTCGTACGGGCCGCCCTGATACGGCTGGTCGGTCATCGACTCACCCTCCTGCGAACGGCGGGAGCACCTCGACCGTGCCGCCCTCGGCCAGCCGTACCGTCTCATGCGCGCGCGTGCCGACGGGGTCGCCGTCGATCAGATAGGAGCAGCGCTGGAGCACGCGGGTGAGTTCACCGGGGTGCCGGGCGCGCACGGCGGTGAGCGCGTCGGCGAGGGTGGCCGCGTCGTACGGCTCCTCGGCGACCCCGGCCGCGGCCTTGGCGGCGGCCCAGTAGCGCACCGTGACCTTGGGCATCTGGTTCCTCAATCGACGGCTGGTAAAAGTCAGTAAGTAACGGGAGCCAGGCTAGCCGGACCGGCGGGCGGCCCAGTCCCCGATGCGGTCCACCAGGGCGTCGTCCGCGGCGTGCTCCGCATGCCCCATGCCCGGCTCCAGCCACAGTTCGGCGTGGCCGCCGGAGGCGTCGGCGAGCATTCGCGGGTGGTCGAGCGGGAAGTAGCCGTCGCGGTCGCCGTGCACGATCAGCAGGGGCGTCGGGGCGATCAGGGGGACCGCCTCGACGGGAGAGAGCGGTATGGGGTCCCAGTCGCGGTGGTGGATACGGGTGCGCAGACCGTAGCGGCCGACCAGGCGGCCCTCGGGGCGGGTGACCAGCCAGTGCAGCCGGCGCATGGGGGCGGTGCCCCGGTAGTACCAGCGGGCGGGCGAGCTGACCGCGGCCACCGCGTCCACCGTGCCCGGGTGCAGGGCCGCGTGCCGCAGCACCACCGAGGCGCCCATGGAGAAGCCGACGGTCGCCACCCGCGCGTGCCCGAAGCCGCGCGCCCACGCGAGGGCGGCGGCGAGGTCGAGGACCTCCTTGTCACCGACCGTGGAACGCCCGCCCGAGCGTCCGTGGCCCCGGAAGGAGAAGGTCACGACGGCGCCGTAACGGGCCAGCCCGGCCGCCACCCTTCGCACATGCGGGCGATCCACGTCCCCCGTGAAGCCGTGCGCGATCACCAGCACCGGGGCGTCCGGGTCGTATACGGCCGCCCCCCGGTCGTATACGACCTCGACCGGAACGCCGTCCGCCGTGCGCAGGTATGTCCGGACAGGGCCTGGTCTGCCTGTCTCGTCATCCGGACGTACGGTGGAACGTGCCACATGTCCTGCCGCGCGATTGCCCATGTGGGCTATTCTGCTGGGCAGAGGACTCGGGCAGCGTTGCCACCGGGTCCTTTTGTGCTTTCGGAAGCGTTGTATACGGAGCGGGACCCCCTCGGCGTCCCCCGGTGTACGGGCCTTCGGGAACGCAGAGCAGTGCCCGTCCGCACAGTTCTCGCAGGGACCGAGGAGGAACCAGACGTATGAGTTCTCTGCTGCTCCTGACCAACGCCCTCCAGCCGTCGACGGAAGTCCTGCCGGCCCTCGGCCTGCTTCTGCACAATGTGCGGGTCGCGCCCGCCGAGGGACCCGCCCTGGTCGACACGCCCGGCGCCGACGTCATCCTGATCGACGGCCGCCGCGACCTGCCGCAGGTGCGCAGCCTGTGCCAGCTGCTGCGCTCCACCGGTCCCGGCTGTCCCCTGCTGCTCGTGGTCACCGAGGGCGGCCTCGCCGCCGTCACCGCCGACTGGGGCGTGGACGACGTGCTCCTCGACACCGCGGGCCCGGCCGAGGTCGAGGCGCGGCTGCGGCTCGCCATGGGGCGCCAGCAGCTCACGCACGACGACTCGCCGATGGAGATCCGCAACGGCGATCTCTCGGTGGACGAGGCGACGTACTCCGCCAAGCTCAAGGGCCGGGTCCTCGACCTGACCTTCAAGGAGTTCGAGCTGCTGAAGTACCTCGCCCAGCACCCGGGCCGGGTCTTCACCCGCGCCCAGCTGCTCCAGGAGGTCTGGGGCTACGACTACTTCGGCGGCACCCGGACCGTCGATGTGCACGTACGGCGGCTGCGGGCCAAGCTCGGCCCGGAGCACGAGTCGCTGATCGGCACCGTACGGAACGTCGGTTATCGATTCGTTACCCCGGAGAAGGGCGACCGGGGCAAGGAGGAGAGCAGGGCCGAGGCGAACCGGGCCAAGGCGGACGAGCCGGACACATCCGGCGCCCCGGTCGAGGCCGAGGTCCACGCGGACGCTTGATCCTCCACACCTTCCGACGATTTCTCCCCGCTTCCTCGCGGCAAACGCGCGACCCCGGTGCGGAAAGCGTCGCCGACCGGCGCGGGACGCCCGCAGCAAGGGTGCCGAACACCCTGCCCGAACTGGGTCAATCCGCGTAGACTCCGCGCGTGGCCAAGGTGACTCGGGATGATGTGGCGCGGCTGGCGGGGACGTCCACCGCCGTCGTGAGCTATGTCATCAACAACGGACCCCGGCCGGTCGCCCCGGCCACGCGCGAGCGTGTCCTCGCCGCGATCAAGGAGCTGGGGTACCGCCCGGACCGGGTCGCCCAGGCGATGGCGTCCCGGCGCACCGACCTCATAGGGCTGATCATCCCTGACGCCCGCCAGCCATTCTTCGGGGAGATGGCGCACGCTGTGGAACAGGCGGCCTCCGAGCGCGGCAAGATGGTGCTGGTCGGCAACACCGACTACATCGCCGAGCGCGAGGTCCACTATCTGCGGGCCTTCCTCGGGATGCGGGTCTCCGGTCTGATCCTGGTCAGCCACGCGCTGAACGACCAGGCCGCCGCCGAGATCGACGCCTGGGACGCCCGCGTGGTGCTGCTGCACGAGCGGCCCGAGGCCATCGACGACGTCGCCGTGGTGACGGACGACCTCGGCGGCGCCCAGCTCGCCGTGCGCCATCTGCTGGAGCACGGCCACCCCTACGTCGCCTGCATGGGCGGCACCGCGGACACCCCGGCCGTCGGCGACCCGGTCTCCGACCATGTCGAGGGCTGGAAGCGGGCCATGGCCGAGGCGGGCCTGAGCACCGAGGGCCGGCTGTTCGAGGCGCCGTACAACCGGTACGACGCCTATCGCGCGGCCCTGGAGATCCTGTCCGGGCCCCGCCGGCCCCCGGCGATGTTCTGCTCCACCGACGACCAGGCGATCGGCGTGCTGCGGGCCGCCCGCGAGCTGCGCCTGGACGTGCCGGGGGAGCTGGCCGTGGCGGGCTTCGACGACATCAAGGAGGCCGCGTTCGCCGATCCGCCGCTGACCACGGTCGCCTCCGACCGCTCGGCGATGGCGCGGGCCGCGGTCGATCTGGTGCTGGACGACGGGCTGCGGGTGGCCGGGTCCCGGCGCGAGCGGCTGAAGACGTTCCCCTCCCGTCTGGTGGTGCGCCCCTCCTGCGGGTGCGAGCACTGACAACGTCGTCGGGTTCTCACGAGCCGCTTCTTAACGGTTGCTGAGAGCCCTCGCCGAGCGCCGAGAGACGTCTTTATATCGGGCAAACGAGGTTCTGCCGGGCTTCTCAGCGAGCACTCAGGAAGCTCTCATGGTCGCCGGGGACGCTACTTCCATGACCGAGAGCTTCCGCCGCAGCGGCGAGTACGACTACGACGCCCCGCAGGGTCCCTACAGTCAGAGTCACGGCTACTCCGCTCCCGTGAACCCGGAGTGGCCGCCCCCGCCGGCGTACGAGCCGACGGCCGCCTCGCCCCTGCCGGCCGCCGGGCCGGAGCCGGAGCCGCGGCGCAGGCGGGCCCGGGGTTCCGTCGCCCTCCTCGCGGCGGTCGCGATCGTGGCGGCGGCGGTCGGCGGCGCCACCGCGTACGGCTTCCAGGAGCTGGCCGGCAAGAACGACGTGACCGCCACCGGGACCGGCACCCCCGTGGTGCCGGCCGGCAAGAAGGGCGACGTCGCCGCGATCGCGGCCGCGGTCAGCCCGAGCGTGGTGGAGATCAACGCCACCCTCGACAACGGCTCCTCCACCGGCTCCGGCGTGATCATCTCGTCGAACGGCGAGATCGTCACCAACAACCACGTCATCGCGGGCGCCCAGTCGGTCAAGGTGCGCACCAGCGACGGGCACAGCTACACCGCCGACGTGGTGGGCACCGACAGCTCCAAGGACCTCGCGCTGATCAAGCTCCAGGGCGCCTCGGGGCTGCGGGCGGCGACCCTCGGCGACTCCAGCGGGGTGCAGGTCGGCGACTCGGTCGTGGCGATCGGCTCGCCCGAGGGCCTGACCGGCACCGTCACCAGCGGTATCGTCTCGGCGCTCGACAGGGATGTCACCGTGCCCACCGACGAGAGCCAGGCGCAGGGCCAGGGCGGCGACGGAAGCTGGCCGTTCCAGTTCGGCGGCCGCAACTTCAACGGCGACACCGGCTCGTCCACCACCACGTACAAGGCGATCCAGACGGACGCCTCCCTCAACCCCGGCAACTCCGGCGGCGCGCTGATCGACGCGGCCGGCAACATCATCGGCATCAACGCCGCGATGTACTCGTCGAGCCAGCAGGCCTCCTCGTCCTCGGACGCGGGCAGCATCGGCCTCGGCTTCGCGATCCCCGTCAACACGGTCAAGTCCGACCTGGCCAAGCTGCGGTCGGGCGGGCGGAACTAAGGGCGGAACCCAAGGGCCCCATCGGGTCCTGACCCGGTCCTCACCAGGGCCTTTCAGCGTCACTCGGGGTGTCTGGAGGAACATCATGATCCAGCTGACTTTCCACCGGGAAGCGGGCCTCGGCCCGGCCGACCTCACCGTCGCCCTCGCGGTGGCGCGCCGACTGCACACACCGGCCGCCCCCGAACCCCGTGCCGCGGAGATCGTCCCGGCACTCGTCCCCCAGCTGATGGGGCTGCGCCGCAGCTCCGCGGACCGGCATCACCGCCGGGGCCACAAGGTGCCGCTGCACCGGCTGACCGCGATGCGCAATCTCGCGGCCATGACGGCCTGACCCTTGGCATCCGTGCCTCCCGGCCCGGCACCATGGGAGGCTGGAGGGCACGTCACCAAGACGCCCGAACGACCTGAACGACCCGAACAGCCTGAACGGCCTGAACACGGACAACCCTCACCACACGACCCATCTCCACAAGGAATCGCGAGCATGAGCCCCGCCGAAGGCGACCGTGACACCCAGCGCATCCTGATCGTCGACGACGAGCCGGCCGTACGCGAGGCGCTCCAGCGCTCCCTCGCCTTCGAGGGGTACGACACGGAGGTCGCCGTCGACGGCGCGGACGCGCTGGAGAAGGCCGCGGCGTACCAGCCGGACCTGGTCGTCCTGGACATCCAGATGCCCCGGATGGACGGTCTGACGGCGGCCCGCCGTATCCGCGGCGGCGGGGACACCCTCCCGATCCTCATGCTCACCGCCCGCGACACGGTCGGCGACCGGGTGACCGGCCTGGACGCGGGCGCCGACGACTACCTCGTCAAGCCCTTCGAGCTGGACGAGCTGTTCGCCCGGATCCGCGCCCTGCTGCGGCGCAGCTCCTACGCGGCCGCCGTCTCCCCGGCGGCCCAGGCGGACGAGGCCCTCACCTTCGGCGATCTGCGCATGGACCTCGCGACCCGGGAGGTCACCCGGGGCGGCCGGCAGGTCGAGCTGACCCGCACCGAGTTCACGCTCCTGGAGATGTTCATGGCGCACCCGCGCCAGGTCCTCACCCGGGAGCAGATCCTCAAGGCGGTCTGGGGCTTCGACTTCGAGCCGTCCTCCAACTCCCTGGACGTGTACGTGATGTACCTGCGCCGCAAGACCGAGGCGGGCGGGGAGCCCCGGCTGGTGCACACCGTGCGGGGCGTGGGCTACGTCCTGCGGCAGGGCGGCGCCGAGTGAACAAGGTCGTACGGCGCTACCGCTCGCTCCCGATCCGCGCCAGGCTGGCCGTGCTGGTCGCGGCGGCGGTGGCGTTCGCGGTGGCGGCGGTGTCGGTGACCTGCTGGTTCATCGTGCAGGGGAAGTTGTACGAGCAGATCGACAACGATCTGCGCAGAACCGCGCCACGACCGGCGGCGGAGACGGTGTACAACCTGCTCTCGGCGTGTCCGCACAAGCCCGCGGACACCTCGCCCTACGGCGTCCTGCGCACCCATGAGACCGTCTACAGCCAGCTGGTCAAGCCGGACGGCACGGCCTGTGTCCCGAGCGACTCGGCGGGCGCGGTGAAGACCACCGACGTCGACCGGACAGTGGTCCGCGACTCCGTGATCCACGGCGATGGCATCCTGCGCAACGGCACCGACACCGCGGGCAACGACGTCCGGGTGCTCACCATGCCACTGGTGATCGACACGAACGTAGGCCCCCAGCTGTACCCCGGCGCGGCCATGATGATCGCCGTACCCCTGAAGAACACCGAGAAGACCCTCAATGATCTGGCGTTGGTCCTGCTGCTGGTCTCCGGTGTCGGCGTCCTGGGCGCCGGTGCCGCGGGTCTCGCCGTCGCCCGGGCCGGGCTGCGGCCGGTGGACAAGCTCACGGAGGCCGTGGAGCACGTCTCCCGCACCGAGGATCTGACCATCCGGATCCCGGTGGAGGACGACAGCGAGGACGAGGTGGCCCGGCTGTCCCGGTCCTTCAACTCCATGACGGCCTCGCTGGCCGGCTCCCGGGAGCTCCAGCAGCGGCTGATCGCGGACGCCGGGCATGAGCTGCGCACCCCGCTGACCTCGCTGCGTACCAACATCGAACTGCTCACCCGCAGCGAGGAGACCGGCCGCCCGCTGCCGCCCGAGGACCGCAAGGCGCTGCTGAACTCGGTGAAGGCGCAGATGACGGAACTGGCCTCGCTGATCGGCGACTTGCAGGAACTGTCGCGTTCGGAGGGGCAGCGCGGCGAGCGGGTGCAGGTGGTGCCGTTCCAGGACACCGTGGAGGCGGCGCTGCGCCGGGCCCGGCTGCGCGGCCCGGAGCTGACGATCACGGCGGATCTGGAGCCCTGGTTCGTGGTCGGGGAGCCGTCGGCGCTGGAGCGCGCGGTGGTCAACATCCTGGACAACGCGGTGAAGTTCAGCCCGGAGGGCGGCACGGTCGAGGTCCGGCTGACCGACGGTGTCCTCACCGTCCGCGACCACGGCCCCGGCGTCCCCGAGGACGAACTCCCCCATGTCTTCGACCGCTTCTGGCGCTCCCCCGGCGCCCGCGCCCTCCCCGGCTCCGGCCTCGGCCTGTCCATCGTCGCGCGTACGGTCCGACAGTCCGGCGGCGAGGTCACGTTGACCCCGGCACCGGGCGGCGGCTCGGTGGCGACCGTACGCCTGCCCGGCGCCCCGGTCCCCCCTCCGGAACCGGCGGCGGCCGAGGTGGCAGGGTAGCCCTGTCCGGTACCGCCGAAGGTCCCGCCGAAGGATCACCATGTCCCGCGTACCCACCTGCGTACTCAGCAGCTTCGAGGCGCCCCGGATCCTGCACGGCCACGACCCCGGGCTGTTCGTGCAGATCGGTTCCCTGACCAAGACGCTCACCGCGACCGTGCTGACCGCCCTGGCCGGCAGCGGGGTCCTGGCACTCGACGACCCGCTGGAACGGTTCCTGCCGGCGCCCGTCGGGACCGGGATCACCCTGCGCCATCTCGCCGAGCACACCTCGGGCCTGCCCCGGCTGCCCGAGGGGATCCGCGGGCGCGACCCGTACGCGGGCTTCGACGACCGGGCCCTGGACTCGGTCGTACGACGCCTCGACACGCTGGCCACGGCGCCCGCGGGCAGCACCGAGGAGTACTCCAACCTCGGCTACGCCCTGCTCGGCGCCGCCCTGGTCGCGGCCACCCGCACCCCGTACGAGGAACTCCTGCGCCGTCACCTCCTCGACCCCCTCGGCGTCACCGATGTCACCGCCGACCCGCCCGCCGGCGTACGGCTGTGCCGCCGGGGGCTGTTCGGGCGGCCGCGGCGCCCCTGGACGATGACCGGCGCGATCCTGCCCGCCGGCGGGCTGTGGGCGACCCCCCGGGCCGCCGCCAGCCTCGTCACCGGCCTGCTCGTCGACCGCAGGCTCGGCGAGCCCGCGCCCGCGTGGCAGAAGGCCGGGCGCCTGCTGTGGCACAACGGCGCGACCCGCGGCGCGTCCGTCTTCGCCGGTGCCGTACCGCAGGGCTGGATCCTCGTGCACCGCCTCTCCGGTGCGAGCGCCGCGACGGACAAGCTGGCCCTTGACACCCTGCGGGCCGCCGTCCGGCCCGCGTGACGGACACCGCGGACACCGTGGACACCGTGAAGGACACCGCGACGGCATCCCGGCGCACCCGCGCCGGTCGACTCCCGGCCGGTGTTCTCGGCGGTGCCCGTGACCGCCCCGTACCCTCGTACGCATGAGCAGCGACGACACCGTACGGGCCTTTCCCGCCCGCTCCATCGAGACCCATTCCGCGCTCACCCCGGACCAGGCCGAGGCCGTGCTCACTCTGCTCGGCGAGGCCGCGCGGGTCGACGGGCAGCAGCCGGTGTCCGAGCAGGGCCGGCTACAGCTGCGCGGAGGAGCCCGGGAGGGCGTCTCGCATCTGCTGCTGTCGGTCGACGGCCAACTCGTCGGCTACGCCCAGCTGGAGGACACCGATCCGGTGGAGGCGCCGGCCGCCGAACTCGTCATCGGCCCCGAGTTCCGCGGGCACGGACACGGGCGGGCGCTCGGCGCGGCTCTGCTCGCCGCCTCCGGCAAGCGGCTGCGGGTGTGGGCGCACGGCGGACACCCGGCCGCCCGCCATCTCGCCCAGGTGCTCGGCCTCACCCTGTTCCGCGAACTGCGCCAGATGCGGCGGGAGTTGACCGGTCTCGAACTGCCGGACCCGCAGCTGCCCGAGGGCGTGAGCGTGCGCGCCTTCGAGCCCGGCAAGGACGACACCGCGTGGCTCGCGGTCAACGCGGGCGCGTTCGCCCACCACCCCGAGCAGGGCTCGCTGACCCAGCGCGACCTGGACGACCGCAAGGCCCAGCCGTGGTTCGACCCGGCCGGGTTCTTCCTCGCCGAGCGGCGCGGGGAGCTGATCGGCTTCCACTGGACCAAGGTGCACGCCGAGGAGGGCCTCGGCGAGGTCTATGTACTCGGTGTCCGCCCCGGCGAGCAGGGCGGCGGCCTCGGCAAGGCGCTCACCACCATCGGCCTGCGCCACCTCGCCGCGCAGGGCCTGCCGACCGCGATGCTCTACGTCGACGCCGACAACAAGGCCGCGGTCTCGGTGTACGAGCGGCTGGGCTTCCGTACGTACGAGACGGACCTGATGTACCGGACAGAGACGTGACATAAGGCCCGTAAGGACCCTTAAGGGGCGGTCACCTTGACGGCCGCCCCTTCTTTGCACCACCCTTTCACTACTCAATTAGTGAAAGGGTGGTGCAACGCGTGGTCGAATATCGCATCGACCGGCACAGCGGTGTCGCCACGTACGTCCAGATCGTCCAGCAGACCAAACAGGCCCTGCGCCTGGGCCTGCTGCGCCCCGGCGACCGGCTGCCCACCGCCCGCGAGGTCGTCGAGGCCACCGCCATCAACCCCAACACCGTCCTCAAGGCCTACCGCGAACTGGAGCGGGAGGGCCTGGTCGAGGCACGGCGTGGACTCGGCACCTTCGTGCGCCGGGCACTGGGCGCCGCCCCCGCCGACTCCCCGCTCCGCACCGAGCTGGAGGACTGGGCCCGCCGCGCCGACGCGGCCGGCCTGGAGCGGGAGGACGTGGCCGCGCTCTTCACCGCCGTACTCGACAAGCACTTCCAGGGAGATCCGTCATGAGCAGCGACACGGCCCTGCGGGCCGACGCTCTGGGCAAGCGGTTCGGCCGCCGGGGCCGCTGGGCCCTGCGGGACTGCGCGTTCAACCTGCCGACCGGGCGCGTGTGCGCCGTCGTGGGCCCCAACGGGGCGGGCAAGTCCACCCTGCTGGCCCTCGCCGCCGGACTGACGGGCCCCACCGCGGGCGCCCTCACCGTCCTCGGCACCACCGCCGCGCAGGCCAGGCCCCGGGTCGGCTACGTCGCCCAGGACAAGCCGCTGTATCCGCAGCTCACCGTCGCGGAGACGCTGCGCATGGGCGCCGACCTCAACCCCGGGCGCTGGGACGCGGAGCTGGCCGGGCACATCGTCAAGGAGCTGGACGCGACCGCCCGGGTCCGCACCCTCTCCGGCGGCCAGCGCACCCGTGTCGCGCTCGCCCTCGCCCTCGGCAAGCGGCCCGAGCTGCTGCTCCTGGACGAGCCGATGGCCGACCTGGACCCGCTGGCCCGGCACGAGCTGATGGGCACGCTGATGGGCCAGGCCGCGATGCACGGCACCACGATCGTGCTGTCCTCGCACGTCATCGCGGAGCTGGAGGACTCCTGCGACCATCTGCTGCTGGTCGCGGGCGGCCAGGTCCGGCTGGCCGGCGAGATCGACGAGCTGCTCGGCGCCCATCTGCGCGTCAGCGGCGCCGCGAGCGCCGACCTCGCCCCGCACACCGTGATCGAGTCCCGTGTCACCGGCCGCCAGCTCACCGCGCTGATCCGCCCGGCCGGACCGCTCACCGACGACTGGCGCACCGCCGCGCCCTCCCTGGAAGAGCTGGTCCTCGCCCATCTGCGGGACGCCGGCGCACCGAACCCGACCGAGGAGCGTGCCGCGTGAGCGCCCTGACCCTGACGGCCGCGCCCGTCGACCGGCCCCGGCAGACCCGCTGGCTGCTGCGCCTGCACCGGCCCGCGATCTACACCTGGGCCGTGCTCTGGCTCGCCCTGGTCACCCTGCTGCTCGCCCTCGACGGCCCGCTCCTGAACGCGGCGGCGGACGCCTGGCGGCAGTACGAGAGCTGCACCACGAGCGAGCGGTGCAGCTACGACCAGAACGCGATCCTGCGCTACAAGGACTACTACAACTACGCCACCATCGCCCTGAACGTGCTGCCCTTCGTGCTGGCCGCCTGGGCGGGCGCCGCGCTGACCGGCCGGGAGCTGGAGTCCGGCACCGCCCGGCTCGCCTGGACCCAGGCCACCTCCCCGGCCCACTGGCTGGCCGTGCGCCTCGCCGTCCCGGCGCTCGGCGTCACCGTCTGCACCGGACTGCTGGCCTGGCTGCACCACCGCGCCTGGACCGCGAGCCAGGGCCGGATCGAGAGCGCCAAGGAGTGGTACGACCGCTTCACCTTCCACGCGGGCGGCCCCACCCTCGCGGCCATGGCCCTCGCCGGGCTCGCCGCAGGCGCCCTGGCGGGCCTGCTGCTGCGCCGGACGCTGCCCGCGCTGGCGGTCGGCCTGGTGGCGGTGGGCGTGGTGCGCTGGCTGACCGAGCTGGCGATGCCGCACCTGTGGCCCGCGGTGACCCGGCTGAGCACCGTCGACCAGGGCTTCCTCGGCAAGGGCATGGTGGTCGACCAGGGCATGGTGACCGCATCCGGCGCCCATGTGCCGCCCCCGACGTGCGACTCCGTCGCGTCCTGCGCGGCGGCGTTCGACCGCTTCACCGGCCGCTACAACACCTACCAGCCGCAGTCCCACCTCTGGGGACTCCAGCTCACCACGACCGCGCTGACCCTGGCCGTCGCCGCGCTGCTGGTCACCGGCTGCTTCCTGGTCCTGCGCCGGCAGACCGGGACGCTGCGCGCCGCGCGGCCCTGAGCCCTCCCCGGCACGGGCCGTCCGGCCCTTCTCCGCCCGGGTGCGGGACCGTACGCTGCCGTACGGTCCCGCACCCGGGCTTTCGTACCCGTACGAGCACCCCGGCTTTCGTACCTGTACGACCTTGTACGACCGCGTCCGGGCCGCTGCGGAATCCGTCGCTTTCGCGCCCCGGACCCCCGGGAGCCGCCCCGCGCTATCCCGCACGTCATGTCCCCGTAACCATCGATTCAGACGGGCTTGCGACGCTCGGCCAATGAAACCCGTCGTGCCAGAACCTTCGCCGCCCCCCGAGGGGCCCGCGGGGAACGGGACCGTGACGCTCCCGCCCGCACGTTCCGACGCGCCTGTCGCACCGGTCGCGCGGAAGAATGGGTTCATGAGCCAGCAAGACACCCAGGCAGAGGCACAGCACCCGCAGCCCCCCGTGGGCTCCATCGCGGCGCACCGGCCGCACACGGTGACCTCCGCGGTCTCCGACCTGGAACCCGACCTCGACGCGGATCTCGACGCCTACGAGGAGTCCCAGGCCGACGGCGCCCCGCTGCCCCAGGGCCGCTTCCTCGACCGGGAGCGCAGCTGGCTCGCCTTCAACGAACGCGTCCTGGAACTGGCCGAGGACCCGAACACCCCCCTGCTGGAGCGCGCCAACTTCCTCGCGATCTTCGCCAGCAACCTGGACGAGTTCTTCATGGTCCGGGTCGCCGGACTCAAGCGCCGCATCGCCACCGGCGTGGCCACCCGGTCCGCCTCCGGGCTCCAGCCACGTGAGGTCCTGGAGATGATCTGGGGCCGCTCGCGCGAGCTGATGGCCCGGCACGCCGCCTGCTACCACGAGGACGTCGCCCCCGCGCTCGCGGAGGAGGGCATCCACCTGGTGCGCTGGAGCGAGCTGACGGACAAGGAGCAGGCCCGCCTGTTCACGCTGTTCCGGCACCAGATCTTCCCGGTCCTCACCCCGCTCGCCGTCGACCCCGCGCACCCCTTCCCGTACATCTCCGGCCTGTCCCTGAACCTGGCCGTCGTCGTACGCAACCCGGTCAGCGGCCACAAGCACTTCGCGCGGGTGAAGGTGCCGCCGCTGCTCTCCCGCTTCCTGGAGTCCAGCCCCGGCCGGTACGTCCCCGTCGAGGACGTCATCGCCGCGCACCTCGAAGAGCTGTTCCCGGGCATGGAGGTGCTGGAGCACCACGCCTTCCGGCTCACCCGCAACGAGGACCTGGAGGTCGAGGAGGACGACGCCGAGAACCTGCTCCAGGCCCTGGAGAAGGAACTCATGCGGCGCCGCTTCGGGCCGCCGGTGCGCCTGGAGGTCGAGGAGTCCATCGACCGCGAGGTGCTCGACCTGCTGGTGCGCGAGCTGAAGGTCTCCGAGGCCGAGGTCTACCCGCTGCCCGGCCCGCTCGACCTCACCGGTCTGTTCCGCATCCACGGCCTGGACCGGCCTGAGCTGAAGTACCGCAAGTTCATCGCCGGCACCCACCGCGACCTCGCCGAGGTCGAGTCGGCCTCGGCGCCCGACATCTTCGCGGCGCTGCGCCAGCGGGACGTACTGCTGCACCACCCCTACGACAGCTTCTCCACCTCCGTGCAGGCCTTCCTCCAGCAGGCCGCCGAGGACCCGGACGTCCTCGCGATCAAGCAGACCCTGTACCGCACCTCCGGCGACTCCCCGATCGTGGACGCGCTCATAGACGCCGCCGAGTCCGGCAAGCAGGTCCTGGTGCTGGTGGAGATCAAGGCCCGCTTCGACGAGCACGCCAACATCAAGTGGGCGAAGAAGCTGGAGGAGGCCGGCTGCCACGTCGTCTACGGACTGGTCGGTCTGAAGACCCACTGCAAGCTGTCCCTGGTGGTCCGCCAGGAGGGCGAGACCCTGCGCCGCTACAGCCACGTCGGCACCGGCAACTACCACCCGAAGACCGCCCGGCTGTACGAGGACCTCGGCCTGCTCACCGCCGACCCGCAGGTCGGCGCCGACCTCTCCGACCTGTTCAACCGGCTGTCCGGCTACTCCCGCCGGGAGACCTACCGCCGGCTGCTGGTCGCCCCCAAGTCCCTGCGGGACGGCCTGATAACGCGGATCACAAAGGAGATCCAGCACCATCGCGCGGGCCGCCCGGCGTTCATCCGCATCAAGGTCAACTCCATGGTCGACGAGGCCGTCATCGACGCCCTCTACCGGGCCGCCCAGGCGGGCGTGCCGGTGGACGTCTGGGTCCGCGGCATCTGCGCGATCCGGCCCGGCGTCCCCGGGCTCTCGGAGAACATCCGGGTCCGCTCGATCCTCGGCCGCTTCCTGGAGCACTCCCGGGTGTTCGCCTTCGGCAACGGCGGCGAGCCCGAGGTGTGGATCGGCAGCGCCGACATGATGCACCGCAACCTCGACCGGCGGATCGAGGCCCTGGTGCGGGTCGTCGACCCCGGCCACCGCGCGGCCATCAACCGGCTGCTGGACACCGGCATGTCCGACACCACCGCGTCCTGGCACCTCGGCCCGGACGGCGAGTGGACCCGGCACGCGACCGACGCGGACGGCCAACCCCTGCGCAACATCCAGGAGATGCTCATAGACGCCCGGAGGCGCCGGCGTGGCACAGCAACACCTTGACCCGACGGGCCCCACGGCCGAGGTGGTGACGGGGGACGCCCTCGCGGGCTATCTGCGCACCCACGCCACGGAGTTCCTGCGCGCCCTGCGCCTGCACCGGGAGACCGGGGGCGCCACGGGCTCCGGCGAGGAATCCGTCGACGCGGCCCGCGCCCTGCGCCGCTCGGCCCGGCGCATCAGCGGCAGCCTGCACACCTACCGCCCGCTGCTCGACCCCGCCTGGTCGGAGTCGATGCGGCCCGAACTGGCATGGCTCTCGGGCACCTTGGCCCTTGAGCACGCGTACGAGGCCCGGTTGGAGCGGCTGTTGCAGGCGCTGCACCGGCTGTCGGGGGCGGCGGCCTTCCCCGAGCAGGTGAGGGTGTCCGGCGGCCCCGCGGCCGCCCCGCCGGAGCGCGGCAATCTGACGGTGGGCGCGGCGAAGGCGGGCGCCCTGCTCGACCGCCAGCTCACCCTCGCCCGGACCCGCGCCCACTCCACCGCCCTCCAGGCGCTCGGCTCCAGCCGCTTCCACGCCGTCGCCGACAAGGTCGCCGTACTCGCCAGCGAGGTGCCCCTCACCCCCACCGCCACCACCACCGACCTGCGCCCGCTGGCCGGCGCCGCCCGCGAGCGGCTCACCGACGCCATCGCCGCGCTGCCGCTGCTCACCGCGGGCCACCCGTACAACGCGGAGGCCCTGATCCACGGCCTGTCCGCGGATCCGTCCCCGCACCCCCAGGACGGCCCCTGGCACCAGGTACGGCTGCTGCTGCGTCTGCACCGCTACGCGCGCGAGGTGCTGGACGCCCAGACCCCCGTGGACGTACGGCTGCTGGCGGCGGGCCAGGCCCTGAACCGGCACCGCGACGCCTCCGAGGCGGCCGCCGCCGCGGCCCAGGCCGCCCGCACCCCCCGGATCGCTCCCGCCACGGCCTACGCCCTCGGCGTCCTGCACGCGGACCAGCGCCATGAGGTGGAGGCGGCCCGGTTCGCCTTCCAGCGCGCCTGGCAGCGAGAGGCGGTGGAGACGGTATGACCGGCACCCCGGTACGGGCCGCGGGCTGCGTCCTGTGGCGCCGCTCCCCCGCCGGGGCCGTCGAACTGGCCCTGGTCTACCGCCCCAAGTGGTCCGACTGGTCCTGGCCCAAGGGGAAGCTGAAGCGGGGCGAGAGCGCCGAGGCGGCCGCGCTGCGCGAGGTCGAGGAGGAGACGGGCCACACCTGCCGTCTCGGCACCGCCCTGCCGACCGCCCGCTACCTCGACCACGCGGGCCGCCCGAAGGAGGTCACGTACTGGGCGGCCGAGTCGACGGGCGGCTCCTTCACCCCCAACGCCGAGGTCACCACCCTCCTCTGGCTCCCCCCGGCCGAGGCCCGCGAGCGCCTGACGTATCCCCACGACAGAGACCTGATCCCACCGGCACTTGCGGCGATCGCGAGGGTTCCGCGCTAGCAGCCGCTCTCGTGCCGGGTCGCGTCCGTTCTCGCCTGGCTGCGTGCCCTGCGGGCCGGGCCGCGCCAGCCGCAGGTGCAGTGGGCCACGCAGAAGCGGCCCTGTTCGGTCGTCGTCGTCAGATGGTCCGGGTCCCGCGCGTCCTGCTCCGCCACGCCGTCCACCGTACCGAGAAGCCAAGGGCAGAGCGTGACGGCAGTCCCCTACTCGTCGTTAACCGGACGACAGGGGGGCCGTAACGGACGTACCGGCTGGGGGAAGGCAGGGCGATGGAACGGCGGCAGTACAGACGGCGCACGGTCAGAACGGCCGGCGCGCTGGGCCTCACGCTCGCGCTGGGCACGGGCGTGGGCGGCTGCTCGGACCTCGGGCTCCCCGCCGAGGACGTCAGCAGCGGCGCGGGCGATCCGATCACCCTGCTGACCGGCGCCGCCGCGGCGCTGACCGACGCGGGCAGCTCCAAGGCAGGCACCGCCATGGAGATGGCCACGGGCGGCACCCGGGTCACCATCCGCGGCAAGGGGGTCTACGACTACGTGCACCGGCTCGGCCGGCTCACCGTCGTACTGCCCGAGGACCCGGCGGGCGCCGAGGAGCACCGCCCGCTCACCGAACTCCTCGCGCCCGGCGCCCTGTTCATGAAGAACCGGGGGGCCGGGGTGCCCACCGACAAATGGGTGCGGGTGGAGACGGCCACGCTCTCCGACGGCAATCTGGTCACCGGTGGCGTCACCGACCCTTACACCGCCGCCGAGGTGCTGCGCGGCACCCGGCGGGCGAGCTATGTCGGCCGTACCGAGCTGGCCGGCGTGCCGGTACGGCACTACCGGGGCACCGCCGACCTCGCCCGCGCGGCCCGGTACGCGCCCGCGGACGTGCGGAAATCCCTGGCAGCCGCGGCGAAAGGGTTCGCCACGGAACAGGTGCCCTTCGACGCCTATCTGGACGACCAGGGCCGTCTGCGCAAGCTGCGTCAGCGCTTCAGCTTCGTCAACGGCCGGCAGAAGACGCCCGTCGCGGTCACCTCGACGACACTGCTGTACGACTTCGGCGCCCCCGCCGTCGTCGCACTGCCGCACGAGAGGGACATCTACGCCGGCCGTATCGCGGAGGACGCGGGGACCGACGGTGCCTGAGAGAACCTGACAGGGACTGACAGGGGCTGGATCCGGCCAGCCGCCGACCCCGTACTAGTCCCTTGACGCCACCCCGTAAGTAGCCCGTCCGTGCCATGCGCGGTAGGTAAACCGCCTCCTACCCTAGGAGTTCGGTGACGTCAGGGAAGAGGTGAGGCGGGTGGCGGCGGTCGGCGGTACGGCGGTTCAGGACCATGTGGCCCTCGCCGAGATCGAGCTGTGCGGCGAGCTGATCATCGCGGCCTCGGCCGCCGAGGACCGGCTCAGCCTGGAGAGCATCGACGAGGTACTGCGGGTGGAACGACAGGAACGAGACAGCTGAGGCGCCGCAGCGCGCCTCAGGTGCGCAGCAGGCGGCCGATCGCCTTCGTCGCCTCGTCCACCTTCGCCTCGATCTCGTCCCCGCCCTTGAGGGCCGCGTCCGCCACACAGTGCCGCAGATGCTCCTCCAGCAGCTGGAGCGCGAAGGACTGGAGCGCCTTGGTGGAGGCCGAGACCTGGGTGAGTATGTCGATGCAGTAGGTGTCCTCGTCCACCATCCGCTGAAGGCCGCGGATCTGGCCCTCGATCCGGCGCAGCCGCTTGAGGTGCTCGTCCTTCTGCTTGTGGTAACCGTGCGTGGCGTGCTCACCGCACTCCGTCTGCTCGGAGGGTGCCGTGGCGCCGGCCTCGGTGGTCGTCATAGCGGGCCTCCATCTCGGGACGGGTGTTCTCGGTCACACACCGGGGGACATATCGCCCGGCATACCCCTACTGGGTATATGGTACCGAATTTTGCTGGGTATGGGGGGCCTTGGTACGCCCCCGTGATGATCGCTCTGCTCGATGGGCGACACTGGAGGGCGGCCCGATAGCCGTGGCCGGATGATGCGCCTAGCATCAGCCTGACCGAAACCGAAGCACCCCGAGGACCCCACGTGCGCTTTCGTCTGACCCCCAGGGAGACGAGCTTCTATGACATGTTCGCCGCTTCCGCGGACAACATCGTCACCGGCTCGAAACTCCTGATGGAACTGCTCGGGGCGGACTCCTCCGCCCGGGCCGAGATCGCAGAGCGTATGCGGGCAGCGGAACACGCAGGTGACGATGCCACGCACGCGATCTTCCACCAGCTGAACTCCTCGTTCATCACGCCGTTCGACCGGGAGGACATCTACGCCCTCGCCGGTTCCCTGGACGACATCATGGACTTCATGGAGGAGGCCGTCGACCTCGTCGTCCTGTACCAGGTCGAGGAACTGCCCAAGGGCGTCGAGCAGCAGATCGAGGTGCTGGCCCGCGCGGCCGAGCTGACCGCGGAGGCGATGCCGAACCTCCGCACCATGGACAACCTCACCGAGTACTGGATCGAGGTCAACCGTCTGGAGAACCAGGCCGACCAGATCCACCGCAAGCTGCTGGCGCACCTCTTCAACGGCAAGTACGACGCGATCGAGGTGCTGAAGCTCAAGCAGATCGTGGACGTGCTGGAAGAGGCGGCGGACGCGTTCGAGCACGTGGCGAACACGGTGGAGACCATCGCCGTCAAGGAGTCCTGAGGCGTCGATGGACACCCTGGCTCTGGTCGTGACCGTAGCGGTCGCGCTTCTTTTCACCTATACCAACGGCTTCCACGACTCGGCGAACGCGATCGCCACGTCGGTGTCCACGCGGGCGCTGACCCCGCGGGCGGCGCTGGCGATGGCCGCCGTGATGAACCTCGCCGGCGCGTTCCTCGGCTCCGGGGTCGCAAAGACCGTCAGCGAGGGGCTGATCGAGACGCCGTCGGGCGGTACGGGGATGGGGATCCTCTTCGCCGCGCTCCTCGGCGCGATCGCCTGGAACCTGGTCACCTGGTACTACGGCCTGCCCTCGTCCTCCTCGCACGCGCTGTTCGGCGGCCTGGTGGGGGCGGCGCTCGCGGGCGGTACGGCGGTCCACTGGGACGGTGTGGTCAACAAGATCATCGTGCCGATGTTCCTGTCCCCGGTCGTCGGTCTGATCGTCGGCTACCTCGTGATGCTGCTGATCATGTGGCTCTTCCGCCGCGCCAATCCGCACAAGGCCAAGCGGGGCTTCCGCATAGCGCAGACGGTCTCCGCGGCGGGCATGGCGCTCGGCCACGGTCTCCAGGACGCCCAGAAGACGATGGGTGTCGTGGTGATGGCCCTGGTCATCGCCGGGCACGGCACGTTCAACGACCCGATCCCGGTGTGGGTGAAGCTGGTCTCGGCGATGATGCTGTCGCTCGGTACGTATGCCGGCGGCTGGCGCATCATGCGCACGCTCGGACGGAAGATCATCGAACTGGACCCGCCGCAGGGCTTCGCCGCGGAGGCGACGGGTGCGTCGATCATGTTCGGTACGGCGTACCTCTTCAAGGCGCCGATCTCCACGACGCATGTCATCACCTCGGCCATCATGGGCGTCGGCGCGACCAAGCGGGTGAACGCGGTGCGCTGGGGCGTGGCCAAGAACATCGTCCTGGGCTGGTTCATCACGATGCCGGCGGCCGCGCTGGTCGCCGCACTGGCCTTCGGCCTGGTGAAGCTGACGGTCCTCTGACCGTCCTCTCTTCCCCTCCTGCCCACCCTCTCGCCCGGCCGCAGGGCCGACGAGAGGGTGGGCTTTTTTCTGCCCCCGCGGGCCGGGACGTCAGCCGGTGTACTGCGGAAAACGGCTGTGCCTCGCCGCGATCTGCCCGGCCGCGAGCACCGGCACCGTGAGATCACCGGTGACCAGGACGTCCTGATTGCACCAGGAGCCGTCCAGCCGCACGGCCCAGCCACCGGGCTCCATCACCCACTCGGTGTCGGAGAGCTTCGCCACGACGCCGCTTCCGCAGATGAACGCCCGGGACGCCTGCGACACGATCCACTCGGCCTTCCTGGCCTCCGTCACCCCGTCGTTGTGGCACCTCTCGGCCATCCGCCACAGCAGACGCCACCCGACACCGGGGGTCAGCGGCCCCACATACGCGAACTGCCGGTCCTCCACGAGCGTGGTCGCGTAGCCGAAGACGGGCCCGAACAGGGAGAAGGCGGTCACCCGCCCTCGGCCTTTCATCCCTCCGGTGGTCGCCACGGGCTCAGCAGCAGGGGCCGTCACCGCAGCACGCCGGTTCGTTGCAGTCCGCCCTGGTACCCCACAGGGATTCGTCCACGGAGAAGCCATGGGCGCGGATCCGCGCCACGGCATCCGCCATCGTCGCCCTGTCCCGGTACCGGGACTTGGGCGTGTGATGGACGAACCGGCCGTACCGCGTCCGGCAGAACGCGTCGTACTCCTCGGTGTGCAGCCTGAACGTGTGCCACCCCGGGTCCACGGCCCTGGAGGGCGACATGCCCTCGCCGGTCCGGCCCATGACGTCCACGAACGCCAGGGCCTCGTCCATGATCCGCTCGGCCAGGGAGCGCTCGTACCCGTACTCCTCGGCGCAGAAGTCCGTCAGCCGTTCGAACAGCTCGGGGGACACGAGGTCCCGGCCGTGCCGCAGGGCGACGGCCGGCCGGTCAGGGGCCACAGTCATGAGGGTTCCTCTCTCCGGTTGATCCGACACGCCTCATCTTCGACAGGCCGCGCGCACCGCTCTAGCCGATTTCCTGTTCTCTCAAGAATTGATCGCGGATTTCCTCGACCATGCTTCGCATGGCATCTCCGGAAACGGCTGCGGCTGCGAATCCCTCGAATTTCTCGATATAGAGGGCGACGTCTCGCGGATCGGTCACCGCAAGCTCCGCGTGCACGGTTTCCACCGTCACCATGCGGTCATCCTTGATCGAGAACGAGTGACTGGGGAAGTCGGTCTGACGCACCGAAAGCGGCACGACACGGAAATCGACACCGGGGATCCGGGAAACGGAGATGAGCGTGCGAGTTGGTCCGCGGTGAGATTCTTACGGCCGAGCACTGCCTGGACGTATTCCGGCGTCTGAAGCAGGCCGGGTACGAGAGAGGGTTGAAAGAGCCGCAACAGAGTCGTACGGGATTCGATCGCCTGGATCTGCTGCTGCTTCCGGTGGTATCCGAGCCGCCGGTACAGACGCCAGGCCGTCGCCTCGGTCGCCGCCGCCCTGGCGACCGACATGTACTCGGCCTTGATTTCCTCGGAAATCCCTATGGCGGTCAGGATCTGGTCCACGTCCACGACGCTCGGCATCACGCTGCCGTTCTCGATCTTCGACAGCTTCGAACCGGACATGGCCGCCCTGCGGGCGACGGTCTTGGCTTCCCATCCGGATGCCTGCCGCAGCGCCCGCAGCGCGGACCCCAGCTCAGCCTTGTTCACTCCCCGTGCCGTGCCCACCATTCCGCGAACGGCACGGCGTGCGCCAGCGCGGTGTCGCGGTAGGCCCGGAACTCGGCAAGCAGGTCTTCCTCGGCGAATTCGCTCCCCAGGTATTTACCGGCACCGTCGTACGACATCACTGCCACGGCCGTGTTGTCGAACATCCAGAAGTCGGGCGCGTCCGGGATCGGGTTCGCCTTGTCGGTGACGTCGAGGATGAAGAACTCCTCACCGGCGGTCATGTTGCGCCGGTATCCCCAGGACAGCTCGAACCGGAGATAATCCGTGAGCGGACGGGACAGAACATGAACGCGATACACGCGCTTCCCGGCCTCGGTGGCGTTCCCCACCGTGGTCAGCCATTCGGCTGCCTGGTACGAATCCGGCTGCTCGCGCCCCGCCAGAAACGCCTGATAGGCATCGACTCCTCCCGACTGGCTGTAGTCGTCCAGCGTTTCGAGCCGGAACGCTTCGCGCTCGAACGCGGTGAACCACTCCCCGAACGTCCGGCTAGACGAGGTTGCCACGGACAGCCTTTCGGATCAGTTCGAAGGGGACTTCGACGAGGGCCTCGTGCGGGGGGATCTCCCGACCGTGATCGGTCAGCAGGCCTCCCTGCACGACTAAGGTTCCCCGATCGTTGGCGTACAGCGTCGGACACTCGTCCTCGTCGCAGTCACCTACCAGCCGCGTCAGCTTTACCACCGCAGACTCCTCCCACACATGGACCCGGGCGTTCTCACTGATCGTCCCGAGCGTGCCGCACGTTCGGCAAGAGCCCTTGGTTTCCATTACTGGAAATCGTCACCACGAAGCGGACGAGCCGCCGGCCTCTGTCGCGTGCGAGACCGACGCCCTTGAGATTCCGCCAAAGGCCACACGGCGTCGTCGGCATCGTCGGGACGTACAGCGACCCGCGTCATGTCTTCGCCTACGACGACGGCGAGGTGCGGCAGGAGTTCTCCGTCTGCCTCCTGGCGCGGGCGACGGCCGGGCGGGCGGCCGTGTCCGAGGAGTCCACGGATGTCCGCTGGTTCCGGCCCGCGGAAGTCGACTCGCTTCCGATGGTCCCTCCCATCCGCAAGCGCGTGAACGACTGGCGCGAGGGCAACATGCCCGCGGCCCGGTAGACGCCGAGGGCCCGCCCCCGGAGTCCGGGGGCGGGCCCTTTGCATCCTCCCGGTGGCACCGCCATGCAGCACCGGTGAGGAAATCGGGGGATCAGCCGAAGCGGCCGGAGATGTAGTCCTCCGTCGCCTGGACCGACGGGTTGGAGAAGATCCGCTCTGTGTCGTCGATCTCGATCAGCCGGCCGGGCTGGCCGACCGCGGCGAGGTTGAAGAAGGCCGTGCGGTCGGAGACGCGCGCCGCCTGCTGCATGTTGTGCGTGACGATGACGATCGTGAACCGTTCCTTCAGCTCACCGATCAGGTCCTCGATCGCGAGCGTGGAGATCGGGTCGAGCGCGGAGCACGGCTCGTCCATCAGCAGCACCTTGGGCTCGACCGCGATCGCCCGGGCGATGCACAGCCGCTGCTGCTGGCCACCGGAGAGGCCGGAGCCGGGCTTGTTCAGCCGGTCCTTGACCTCGTTCCAGAGGTTCGCGCCCTTGAGCGACTTCTCGACGATGTCGTTCAGCTCGCTCTTGCGGTAGTTGCCGTTCAGCCGGAGACCGGCCGCCACATTGTCGAAGATCGACATCGTGGGGAACGGGTTCGGGCGCTGGAAGACCATGCCCACCTCGCGCCGCACCGACACCGGGTCGACCCCGTTGCCGTACAGGTCCTCGTCGTCGAGCAGCACCTTGCCCTCGACCCGCCCGCCCGGGGTGACCTCGTGCATACGGTTCAGGGTGCGCAGGAACGTCGACTTGCCGCAGCCGGAGGGCCCGATGAACGCCGTCACCGAGCGCGGCTCGACGGTCATCGAGATGTCCTCGATCGCCTTGTGGGAGCCGTAGTAGGCGGTCAGTCCGCTTACGTCGATTCGCTTGGCCATTGCTTACTTCACTTCCGTCAGTCGCTGAGGGGCCGCGTCAGCGACCGGTCTTCGGGGCCTTCCAGCGGGCGATGCCGCGGGCCGCCAGGTTGAGGATCATCACGAAGGCGATCAGCGTGAGCGAGGCCGCCCAGGCACGGTCGAACGCCGCCGTGGAACCGGAGCTCTGCGAGTACTGCTGGTAGATGTACAGCGGCAGCGACTGCTGGGCACCCGAGAACGGGTTGTTGTTGATGAAGGAGTTGCCCCACACCAGCAGCAGGACCGGCGCCGTCTCACCCGCGATACGGGCGATGGCCAGCATGATGCCCGTGGTGATGCCGCCGATGGAGGTCGGCAGGACCACCTTCAGGATGGTGCGCCACTTGGGCACACCGAGCGCCAGGGACGCCTCGCGCAGCTCGTTCGGTACGAGCTTGAGCATCTCCTCCGTGGAGCGGACCACGACCGGCATCATCAGGATCGCCAGCGCCAGCGAGCCGGCGAAGCCGAAGGGCTGCATGTCGGCCATCAGCATCAGGCTGAGGATGAACAGACCGGCGACGATCGACGGGATGCCCGTCATGACGTCGACGAAGAAGGTGACCGCGCGGGCGAGGCCGCCGCGGCCGTACTCCACCAGGTAGACCGCGGTGAGCACACCGATCGGCGCGCCGATCAGGGTGGCGAGGCCGACCTGCTCCAGGCTGCCGATGATCGCGTGGTAGATGCCACCGCCCGGCTCGGAGTCGGCGACGACGCCCATGGAGTGCGTCAGGAAGTAGGGGTCGAGGACCTTCACACCGCGCTTGACGGTCGTCCAGACCAGCGAGACCAGCGGGACCACGGCGAGCAGGAAGGCGACCCACACCAGCGAGGTGGCGATGCGGTCCTTGGCCTGGCGCCGGCCCTCCACCGCGGAGGCGATGACGTAGGTGCCGAGGACGAACAGCAACGCGGCGATCAGGCCCCACTGGATGTGGCTGGTCAGTCCGGCGCCCTCGCCGATGCCCACCGCGACCACGATCGAGCCCGCGGCGATCGCCCACGGCGACCACTTCGGCAGGCTCGCGCTGCGCAGCGAGCTGCGGCGCTTGTCGGTGACGGCTGCGGTGCTCATGCGTTGGCCCCCGAGTACTCCTTGCGGCGGGCGATGATCGCGCGGGCCGCGCCGTTGACCAGCAGGGTGATGACGAACAGGACCAGACCGGAGGCGATCAGCGCGTCACGGCCGTCCTGGGTCGCCTCGCCGAACTTGCTGGCGATGTTCTGGGCGAAGGTGCCGCCGCCCGGGTCGAGCAGGCTGGTCTGGATGTCGAAGGTCGGGGAGAGGACCGTGGCCACGGCCATCGTCTCGCCGAGCGCGCGGCCGAGGCCGAGCATCGAGGCGGAGATCACGCCGGAGCGCCCGAAGGGCAGCACCGACATGCGGATGACCTCCCAGCGGGTGGCGCCGAGGGCCAGTGCGGCCTCCTCGTGCATCCGCGGCACCTGGCGGAAGACCTCGCGGCTCACGTTGGTGACGATCGGCAGGATCATGATCGCGAGCAGGATGCCCACGGTGAGCATCGAGCGGGGCGGGCCGCCCTGCCAGGAGAGGATCCCGGTCCAGCCGAAGTAGTCGTTGAGCCAGCCGAACAGGCCGTTCAGGTGCGGTACCAGGACCAGGGCGCCCCACAGGCCGTACACGATGGACGGCACCGCGGCGAGCAGGTCGATCACATAGGCGACCGGGCCGCTCATCCTGCGGGGGGCGTAGTGCGTGAGGAACAGCGCGATGGCGACCGCGACCGGCACGGCGAGGGCCATGGCGACGATCGAGGAGACCACCGTGCCGAAGGCGAGGACCGCGATGCCGAACGACGGCGGCATCAGGTTGGTGTTCCACTCGAAGGTGGTCAGGAAGTTGCCGTGGTCCTTGCTGATCGCGAGGGACGCGCGGTAGGTGAGGAAGACCGCGATCGCGGCCATGATCACCAGAAGCAGGATGCCGGAGCCGCGGGACAGCCCGAGGAAGATGCGGTCACCGGCGCGGGTGGCGCCGCGGTTCACGCTCTTCTTCGGTTCGGCGGTCGGCTGGGATGCGGGGGGTGGTACGTCGGTTGTCTTCGTTATGTCCATCGGGATCTCCGGTCTGCGGAGCCGCTCGTCCCGGTGGGGGCGGGCGACTCGTGGCGGCGGTGCACCGGACGGTGCGGCCCGGCCCGCGGGGAGGCCGTGGGACCGGGCCGCACTCTCGGATCAGGTCAGCTCAGGCCCGCGATGGTGGTGCGGACCTTGCCGATGATCGCGTCGGGCATCGGCGCGTAGTCGATGCCGCTGAGGAGCTTCTGGCCGTCCTCGGAAGCCATGTAGTTGAGAAACGCCTTGACGGTGGGCAGGGTGTCGGCCTTGTTGCCCTTGTCGCAGGCGATCTCGTACGTCACCAGGGTGATCGGGTAGGCGCCGTCGGCCTTGGTGTTGTAGTTCAGCTGGAGCGACAGGTCGCTGCCGGTGCCGACGACCTTGGCGTCGGCGATGGCCTTGGTGGCGCTCTCGGTGCTGGGGGCGACCGGCTGGGCGGCACCGGTGCTGATGCTCACGGCCTTGGCGCCGTCACCGACGTACGACAGCTCGAAGTAGCCGATGGCGCCGTTGGTCTGCTTGACCTGCTGGGCCACGCCCGAGGACTGCGCGGCGGACTGGCCGCCCTTGGCCTGCCAGGTCTTGCCGCCCGAGTACTTCCAGTTGTCCGGGGTGGCGGCCTTCAGGTACTTGGTGAGGTTGTCCGTGGTGCCGGAGTCGTCCGAGCGGTGGAACGCCTGGATCTTCAGGTCGGGAAGCTTCGCCGAGGGGTTCAGCTTCTTGATCGCGGCGTCGTTCCAATTGGTGATCTTGCCGTCGAAGATCTTGGCGAGGGTCGGGGCGTCCAGGACGAGGTTGTCCACGCCGTTCAGGTTGTAGCCGATGGCGATCGGGCCGCCGACCATCGGGAGGTCGATGCCCTGGCCGCCGGAGCAGACCTTCTTGGACGCGGCGACCTCTTCGGGCTTGAGCGCCGAGTCGGAGCCCGCCCACGGGATCTGGCCCTGGGTGAAGGAGGTCACACCGGCGCCGGAGCCGCCGGCCTTGTAGTTGATCTGCACGCCGCAGGCCTGCGAGAAGTTCTTCACCCAGGCGTCGATCGCGTTCTTCTGCGCGGAAGAGCCGTCGGAGAGCAGCTGGCCCTTGGCGCCGTCGCACTTGATGGAAGAGGCGTTGGAGGCCGAGGCGCCACCCGAGGGCTTGGAACCGCCGCCGTTGTCGTCGGAGCCGCACGCCGTCAGGGCCAGGGCGCCGGAGACGGCGAGAGCACCGAGGGTCACGGCGCGCAGCCGGTTCTTGCGCTGAAGCTTCACGTTCGGGAGTTCCTTCCAGGAGCCGCCGCTGTCGGCGGCGTGCACGTCGTGGGTGCGGGGAGCGCATCCGAACCGCACTCCGCACCGGGTAAGGCCGAAATTAGGCAGATCAGGTGAAGCGGCCGAAGGCCATAAATGAACGGCGGGTGAACCCCTGCCGTCGGCCCGGTGAGGTCACGGAATGCTCACGGGGAGGCCACGCGCCGATCCCGGCGACCGGGGCACAGGCACACATATGCGATGTCCGGCACCCGTACGGGGGAACCCTGCCGTACCCGCCGTCGTCTCGTCTCCCGGAGGCCACTTTGGCCGCGGAAAGGCGACGGAGACATGGAACGGCGTACGTTCATCTCGGGCGGCGCGGCCGCGCTGGCGACGACGGCACTGACCGCGTGCGGCACGGGCGGGGGGCACTCCGCCGCGGCCCAGGCACACTCCCCGGGCCTGTCCGGGGCTTCCTCGTCGTCGCTCACGGCGATGAGGACCACCAGCGCGAGCGTTACGGCGGGGGCAAGCGGCCCCGCCGACTGGACCGCCCTCGGCCGGGATCTCGACGGCTCCCTGGTGCGGCCCGGCGACGCCCAGTGGAAGACCGCGCACCAGCTGTACAACACCCGCTTCGACGGCCTGAAGCCCGCCGCGGTCGCCTACGTCGCGCACGCCGCCGACATCCGCACCGTGCTGTCGTACGCGAGGAGCCGGCACATACCGGTGTCGATACGCAACGGCGGCCACTCCTACGCCGGTTACTCCTCCGGCGACAACCGGCTGATCGTCGATGTCTCCCGGCTGAACCGGATACGGGTCAGCGGCGGCCAGGCGGTGGTCGGCGCCGGTGCCAAGCTGATCGACGTGTACCGGGGTCTGGCCACGAAGGGCGTGACCATACCGGCGGGCTCCTGCCCCACGGTCGGCGTCTCCGGCCTGGTGCTCGGCGGCGGCCACGGGGTCGTCTCCCGCGCGTACGGCCTGACCTGCGACAGCCTCACCCAGGCGACCCTGGTCACGGCCGACGGCAAGCAGCTCACCGCCGACGCGACACAGCACTCGGACCTCTTCTGGGCGCTGCGCGGGGCGGGCAACGGCAACTTCGGCGTCGTCACCGAGCTGCACTTCCGCACCCATCCGGCGCCGCAGGCGGTCACCGCGTATCTGTCCTGGCCGTGGTCGAAGGCGGCGGCGGTGCTCAAGGCATGGCAGGAGTGGGGGCCGACGCAGCCGGACGAGATCTGGTCCTCCCTGCACCTGGCGTGCGCGCCGGGCGGTAAGCCGACGATCTCCGTCTCCTGCTTCTCCATCGGCGGCTACAACGAGCTGAAGAACGCGGTGGACCGCCTCGCCCACCAGGCCGGCGCCAACGCCACCTCCGTCTCCCTGCACCGGCGGGGCTACGAGGAGGCGATGGAGATCTACGCCGGGTGCTCCTCCTTCTCCGCGCAGGCCCAGTGCCATCTGCCCGGCAGCACGCCGGGCCGCTCGGCGCAGGGTGCGCTCGGGCGGGAGACGTACGCGGCCCGCTCGGACTTCTTCGACCGGTCCCTGTCCGCGGCCGGCATCCAGACGGTGCTGCGGCAGATCGCGGGGGTGCGGGGCGGGGCGGGCAGCGTCGCGTTCACGGCGCTGGGCGGGGCGGTGAACCGGGTCGCGCCGACGGCGACGGCCTTCGTGCACCGGCGCTCGCGGATGCTGGCGCAGTACATCGCGTCCTGGCCCGCGGGGGCCTCCGGCGGTACGGCGCAGTCATGGCTGACGTCCGCCCATCGCGCGATGGCGCCGTACGCCTCGGGCGCGGCATACCAGAACTACACCGACCCGACGCTGACGAACTGGCGCAAGGCGTACTACGGGGACGCGGCGGCGCGGCTGGCGAAGGTGAAGCAGCAGTACGACCCGACGCGGTTCTTCTCGTACGCCCAAGGGGTGTAGGGCGGGTCCGGGTGGCGCCCCTCAGGGGGGCGCCGCCTCAGCGCGGTTACGCCGCCAGGTCCCGTTCCTCGGAGTCCATCGGCTCCACGGACCGTCGCGCGCCGGGCACCACCGGCACGTCAGCGGCCGCCCTGCGGCGCACGATCCACGACACCTTCGGCGCCCGCTCCACCGCCTTCATCAGGGGGGTGAGCAGGGCGGAGGCCAGCGGGGCCAGCAGCAGGGTCACGGCCGTGCCGAGGGCGAATCCGCCGATCACGTCGGTCGGATAGTGCACGCCCATGTAGACCCGGCAGAAGCCCTCCAGGAGGGCCAGCCCGATCCCGGCGATGCCGAACCTGCGGTTGGCGACGAACAGTCCCACGCCGAGCGCCATCGTCAGGGTGGCGTGATCGCTGACGAAGGAGAAGTCGGTCTTGCCGGAGACGAGGACATCGAGGCCCTGGTGGTCCACGAAGGGCCGCGGCCGTGACACGAAGCCCCGGATCGGGATGTTCACCAGCACCGCGATCCCGGCCGCGAGCGGCGCCCACACCAGCGCGGCCACGGATGTCGCCGCGTCCTCCTGGCCCCGGCGCCGCACGGACCACCAGCACCACACCACGAGCAGGACCATCGCGAGCAGCAGTCCGTACTCGCCCACGAACTCCATGGTCCGGTCGAACCAGTGCGGAGCGCTCCTGGCCAGACCGTTGATGTCATAGAGCAGTTCGACGTCGGGGTTCGATCCGGATTCGGCGAGTACAGCCATGGTGCTGCGGCCCCTTCGTCGTCTTCCCGGACGCACCTCGTGTGCGTCGCACCGACCCCCGTCAACAGGAACGCACGGCCACCACCATTGCGTTCCACTCTCCACCGAAAGATCACGCAGACGTTATCGAAGAGAGACTCATCATCGCAGCTCAGGGGGTAGGTTCACGCGCGGTTTACACCGCCGTGGGGAGCGCTTTTGCGCCATCTTCGGTCACCCGGGTGGCACCGAAATAGTCCGCTCCGTCGATCGGGTCGAAGCGGATCACCGCCCCTGTGCGCGGCGCGTCGATCATGTACCCGCCGCCGACGTAGATACCCACGTGGTGAATGGCCCGGGAGTCGGTGGGGTCATGGGAGAAGAACACTAGGTCTCCGGGGAGCAACTGGCTGCGTGAGGGGTGCGGACCGGCGTTGTACTGGTCGTTGGCCACGCGCGGCAGCTTGATCCCGACGCTCGCGTACGCCGCCTGGGTCAGCCCCGAGCAGTCGAAACGCCCGCCCTGCGCGGCCGTACCCTCGCCGCCCCACAGATACGGCGTGCCCAGTTTCTTCTGCGCGAAGTCGATCGCGCCGGCGGCCTGCCGGGTGGGATCGAGCCGGCTGGGCGGCGCGGCGAAGCTCACCGCGAGGCTGTTGATGCGCCGGACGTAGTTCTGCGTCTCGCTGATGCCCGGCACCCCGCCGGCCTGGATGACCCGGTACGCGCCCGCGTTGTACGCCGCGAGCATGTTGTCGGAGACGTTGCCCGGAACGTCCTTGACGTACTTGGCCAGTTCGCAGTCGTACGACGCCGCCGACGGAATCGCGTCATTCGGATCCCAGATGTCGCGCTTGCCGTCCCCGTTGCCGTCGATGCCGTGCGTCGCCCAGGTGCTCGGGATGAACTGCGCGATCCCGCGGGCGTCGGCCGGACTGACCACCCTGGGGTTCCAGCCGCTCTCCTGGTACAGCTGCGCCGCGAGCAGCGCCGGGGACAGCGCGGGACACAGGTTCCCCCACTTCGCGACCAGCTGCTGGTACGCCGCAGGCACCGCGCCCTTGGCCAGCGCCCGCCCGCTCGCGGCCATGCCGCCCACGAGGTTCCCGGCGACCAGGTACACCGCGACCACGAGCACCATGACGAAACTGAGCCCGCCCGCCACGACGGCACCACCGACGACCCACGCCTTACGCACCGTCAACCGCCCCTCACCGTCGGCCAGTCCGCCGAATGCAGTGTAGGAGCCGCAGGGGCTCAGCACGAGAACGCCCGTCCGAGACAAAGCGGTTCGACAGTTCCGGAGAAGGATTCGGCCGCTCCGGAGGAAAAGGGGGGGCCCGTCGGCGCGCTCAGGCGGCCGTCGTCGCGTCCCGGTACAGTTCCGCCGCCTCCGTGCTCAGGACCACGCTGTACGACACGTCGTCCGTGGAGCCGCCCTCCTCGTGGCCGCCGAGGATGCCGACGACCTGGTGGTCGCCGTTGATCCAGGGGCTGCCGCTGGTGCCGCCGGTGAAGGAGGGGCAGTAGATGCGCTGCTGGGTGGGGCCCTGGCGGCGGGGCTTGTTGGTGCAGCGGATGGGCAGTTCGCGGGAGTCGGGGTAACCGGTGACCGTCACCGCGGTCGCGCCGGTCGTCGCGTCGGTGACGAAGCGGTTGCCACCGACCACCTGTTCGACGCTCCGCCCGTCGAGATCGGCCACCGTCACGAGGGCGACATCGCTGTCCTCGTCCTGGTCCTTCGCCCAGCTGTCCGGCAGGAAGCGCCGGGTCACCTTCCACACCCCGTACGGCGCCTGCCCGTCCCGGTAGCCCGGTACGAACACCAGGTCCCGGTCCTGGGCGTTCACACAGTGCGCGGCGGTGGCGATGAGGTCGCCCCGCGGGCTGTGCACCACCGAGGCCGTACAGAAGTGGCCGCCGGCCAGCCGCGACGCCCGGTCCGCGTCGAACAGCGCGCCCACCCGGGCCTCGCGCGCGGACGCGACCGCGTCCGCGGTGACCCCGAAGGGTCCCGGCCCGTCATCGGCGGAAGCCACGGACGCCGACGTCAGGGCGAGCATCACCACCGCCCCGAGCAACGCGGGACGCGAGGTGACCGAGATGCGTGAGATGCGCTTCATCAGGCCTCACTCTGTCTCACGAAGGTGAGAAACCCGCTCCGACTTCGCTGAGAATTTCCGCAGAAACCTCCCGATGGCCGGTGCGGGCACCACGCTACTGTCCCCCCGCCAAGGCCGCCTCCCCACCGGTCACCGTGCGTCAGAACGTCGTCGTCATCCCGCCGTCCACCGCGATGGTCTGCCCGGTGATGAAGGACGCCGCGTCGCTCGCAAGGAAGACGACCACTCCGGCGATCTCCTCCGGCCGGCCCCAGCGGCCGAGCGCGGTACGGGTCCGCAGCCAGCGCTCCCAGCCGGGATCCGTGGTGAGTTCGGCGCTGACCTCGGTGGCGAAGGTGCCCGGCGCGACCGAGTTGACGGTCGTACCGCTCGGCCCGAGGTCCGCCGCGAGGGCCCGGGTCAGACCGTCCAGGCCGGCCTTCGCGGTGGCGTAGCCGACATCACCCGTACGGCCCAACTGCCCCACCACCGAGGACACGTTGACGATGCGGCCCGGCACCCCGCGCGCGGCCAGGCTCCGGGCCACCACCTGGCTCAGCGCGTACGCCGAGGTCAGATCCACGTCGAGCAGCGCGTTCAGGTCGTGGGGCGTCAGCTCCGCGACGCCCCGCCGGTCCCGGTGGCCCACGTTGTTGACCAGGATGTCGAGATCGCCCAGTTCCTCGACCGCCGTCTGTGCGGCCGCCCGGTCCGTGACGTCGAACGCGGCGGTCGCGATGTCGTACCCGCCCTCCGCCCGCAGCCGCTCGGCCGCCGCGGCGAGGGCCACCGGGTCACGGCCGTTGAGGACCACCCGCGCACCGGCCCCGGCCAGACCGCGCGCCATCTCCAGGCCGAGGCCGCGCGCCGATCCCGTCACGAGGGCCGTACGGCCGTCGAGCCGGAAGGTCACGGGGCCGCCGCCGGTCGCGGGGTCGCCGCCGTTCACCGGGCCGCCGCTGCCGGCGCCCGTGTCTGCCGAGGTCATGGGGGTCGGTCTCGGTCCGTGGTGCGTCCTGACGATTCCTGGAGAGTTCCGGGGAATCCCTTATCCGCACCGTATCCGGTCCCCCAGGGGTTTCCCCTCCCCCTCACCCCGTCCCGTCACCTTCGCCCCTGCTCGTTCACCCGTTCCCGCCGCCCGCCTTCCATTCCACCCCCGTCAGCTCCTCCGACAGCGTCCACAGCCGCCGCGCCGCCTCCGGATCGCTCGCCGCCGCGCTGCGGGCGACCAGGGTCGGGGCACCGCGGAACTCGCCGAGTCCGTCCGGGCCGACGTACGCCGCCCCCGGCAGGTCCTGGGTGGCCGCGAAGAGCGTGGGCAGGGCGCCGGCCCGGTCGCTCTGGGCGACGACCCGGTTGGCGACGGCCATGCCGATCCGGGCCAGGGGGCTCGCGTGGTGACTCTGGAGGTTGGTGGCGGCGTAGCCGGGGTGGGCGGCCAGCGCGCGCACCCGGGAGCCCGCCGCGGCCAGACGGCGCTGGAGTTCCAGGGTGAACAGGAGGTTCGCCAGCTTGGACTGGGCGTAGGCGCGCGTCGGGGTGTACCGGCCGCGCAGGTTCACGTCCTCGAAGCTGATGCGCTGATCGCCCCAGCGGTGCGCGGTGGAGGCCAGCGTCACCACGCGGTCGGTGAGGTGCGGCAGCAGCAGGTTCGTCAGCGCGAAGTGCCCGAGGTGGTTGGTGCCGAACTGCCGCTCGAAGCCCTGCGCGGTGCGCTCCTCCGGCAGCATCATCACGCCCGCGTTGTTGATCAGCAGATCCAGCGGGCGGTCCCAGCCCGCGGCGAAGGCGCGCACCGAGTCCAGGTCCGCGAGGTCGAGCCGGCGCACCTCGGTGCTGCCCGCCACCCGGGCCGCGGCGGCGCCGCCGCGCGCCTCGTCCCGTACGGCGAACACCACATGCGCGCCGGCCCGCGCCAGCGCCTCGGCCGTCACCAGGCCGAGGCCGCTGTTGGCGCCGGTGATCACGGCCGTACGGCCGGTCTGGTCGGGGATGCGGTTCACGTTCCACTTGCGCGCACCGCGCGCGCCGGTCGTCTCAGCCATGACCTCAATGTAGACACCGGCTACAATGCTGTCAATGACAACAATGCGGGTGTGCGCCAAGATACGATGGCGCACATGCCCGCAAGCCGCCCCTATCACCACGGAGACCTGCGCGCCGCGCTGCTCCAGAGCGCCGAGCGCACCCTGCGGGAGAAGGGGGCCGGCGCGCTGTCGCTGCGCGAACTGGCCCGCGACATCGGCGTCAGCCACGCGGCGCCGGGCCGGCATTTCAAGGACAAGCAGGCCCTGCTCGACGCCCTGGCGATGGAGGGGTACGAGCGGCTGGACCGCGCCCTGGCCGAGGCGTACGGAGCGGGTCCCGGCTTCGAGAAGCGGATGGCGGCGCTCGCGCACGCCTACCTCGGTTTCGCCGTCGAGCATCCCGAGCTGCTGGAGCTGATGTTCGCGCGCAAGCACCGCCCCGACAGCTCGGCGCAGCTCGGCGCGGCGGTCGACCGCACCTTCGGCTCGCTCACCCGGCTGTTCGCGGACGCCCAGGAGAGCGGCGAGATCGTCGACGGCGACCCCGAGCGCATCGCGCTGACCGCCGCCGCGCATCTGCACGGCCTGGCCGCCCTCATCGCCAGCTCCGCACTGGACGCGGACGAAGCCGTGGCGGGGCTGGACGAGCATGTGCATCTGCTGCTGTACGGCCTCAAGCCCCGCTGAGCCGCGTCCACTTGGTCAAACCCGGCCTCCCATAACCCACTTGACCTGCCCGGACGGTCATCTCCCCGCCATCGTGCCGTCATTGATCAGTAAGCCGGGCACCGCATTTAGGTAACGCGGAAGTCAGAATTCCGAAAGCCTCTTGTTGTCGCGTACTCAACAAGCGAGGGTCGTCGCGGGCCGCCGCCCCCATCGGCGAACACGCCGCTGGTCCCCCACCGGGGGCCTCTGCCCCACCACTTCCAGGAGGCTGTACCTTGCGTACGACCAACTCCCCCCACATATCCGGCAGATGGCGCCGGATCGGCTCGGCCGCCGCTGCGGCCACCGCGCTCGCCCTGGCCGGCTTCGGTGCCGCCGCCCAGGCGGACGCCGCCACTCCCCACAAGGTCAGCGCCCAGACGATCGCCACCCAGGTCGCCAAGGCTCATGTGCAGACCACGAACGCGTGCGCCACGACCACCAAGAAGGGCTACGCCTCCTGTGACGCGCTGCGCGTGACCGGTGGCACCACCGCCTTCATGGAGAAGCAGGCCGCGGTCAAGGGTGTCGCGCCCGCGACGATCAAGCCCAACGCCTCCTCCGGCACCCCGACCGGCTACGGCCCCTCGGACCTCCAGTCGGCCTACGGCCTGGCCTCCGCCGCCTCCTCCAAGGGCTCCGGCGAGACCGTCGCCATCGTGGACGCCTACGACGACCCGAACGCCGCGGCCGACCTCGCGACGTACCGCTCGTACTACGGCCTCTCCGCCTGCACCACGTCCAACGGCTGCTTCAAGAAGGTCAGCCAGACGGGCTCCACCACCTCGCTGCCGTCCGCCGACAGCGGCTGGGCCGGTGAGATCTCGCTCGACCTCGACATGGTCAGCGCGACCTGCCCGAACTGCAACATCCTGCTGGTCGAGGCGAAGTCCGCGTCGATGACGAACCTCGGCACCGCGGTCAACGAGGCCGTGAAGCTGGGCGCCAAGTACGTCTCCAACAGCTACGGCGGCTCGGAGTCCTCCTCCGACTCCAGCTACGACTCGTCGTACTACAACCACGCGGGCGTCGTCATCACGGCGAGCGCGGGCGACGAGGGCTACGGCGCCGAGTACCCGGCCGGCTCCCAGTACGTGACCGCCGTCGGCGGCACCGCCCTGAAGAAGGCCTCCAACACCCGCGGCTGGTCCGAGTCGGTGTGGAACACCTCCAGCACCGAGGGCACCGGCTCCGGCTGCTCCGCCTACGACGCCAAGCCGTCCTGGCAGACCGACACGGGTTGCGGCAAGCGCATGATCGCGGACGTCTCCGCCGTGGCCGACCCGGCCACCGGTGTCTCCGTCTACGACAGCTACGGCGCCGACGGCACCGGCTGGAACACCTACGGCGGCACCAGCGCCAGCTCCCCGCTCATCGCCTCGGTCTACGCCCTGGCGGGCACCCCGAGCAGTGGCTCCTACCCGGCCAAGTTCCCGTACGCCAAGGCCGGCACCTCCGCGCTGAACGACGTCACCAGCGGCAGCAACGGCTCCTGCTCCACGAGCTACTTCTGCACCGCCCGGTCCGGCTACGACGGCCCGACCGGCCTGGGCACCCCCGAGGGCGTCTCCGCCTTCACCGGCTGAGCCACCGCCCCGAGGCCGTGACACCCCGTCGGGTCACGGGGGCGCCGCCGGCACAGAGGGGGGCGTGGGGCCCCCTCGGCGGCAGGGAAAGAAGGAGGGCGGATCCCGGCAACCAGCCGGGATCCGCCCTCCGGCCGTTCCCCGGGGGAACACGGACCGACCGCCGCCGCGAGCGTCGCCCGGCCCCCGCCCCGCTTCCCGTCCGTTGTCTGTGAGTTGGGTCAAGGCTGCGGCAACGGGAGGTAAGGCGGAAGCCAGGATTCCCACGGGGCGGCCACGCGCTCTTGTTGTCGCGTACTCAACAAGTCATCGTCTTCGTCGTACCGCCGCACGCACCAGCAACGTCCCTGTTCCCCCCATGTCCGGAACACCTGGAGGCTGCACACATGCGTACGTCCCCCACCGCCGGAACCACGGCCACCGGCCGCAGACGCCGGATCGGCGCCGCCTTCGCGGCCGCCGCCGCGCTTGCCCTCGCCGGGTTCGGCACCGCCGTCCAGGCCGACGCCGCCACCGCCGCGCCGGCCAAGGCGACCTGGGCCAAGACCCCCTGTGCCACCCCCAAGCACAAGGGCGAACTCGCCTGCAACTCGCTGCGGGTGACCGGCGGACTCACCGCCTTCCAGAAGCAGCAGGCCGCCGACGGCATCACGCCCAAGGCCGCGACGCCCTCCGGCTACGGCCCCTCCGACCTCCAGTCGGCGTACGGCCTGACCTCCGCCGCCGCGTCCAAGGGCGCCGGCGAGACCATCGCGATCGTGGACGCCTACAACGACCCGAACGCCGAGGCCGACCTCGCCAAGTACCGCTCCTACTACGGCCTATCCGCCTGCACCAAGGCCAGCGGCTGCTTCAAGCAGGTCAGCCAGACCGGCTCCACCACCTCGCTGCCCAGCAGCGACGCGGGCTGGTCCGAGGAGATATCCCTCGACCTCGACATGGCCTCCGCGATCTGCCCGAACTGCAACATCCTCCTCGTCGAGGCCAACTCGGCGACCATGGCCAACCTCGGCACCGCCGTCAACGAGGCCGTGACGCTGGGCGCCAAGTACGTCTCCAACAGCTACGGCGGCTCGGAGTCCTCCTCCGACACCAGCTACGACACCTCGTACTTCAAGCACCCGGGCGTCGCCATCACCGTCTCCGCGGGCGACGGGGGCTACGGCGCCGAGTACCCCGCCGCCTCCCAGTACGTGACCTCGGTCGGCGGCACCGCCCTGTCCAAGGCCTCCAACACCCGCGGCTGGTCCGAGTCGGTCTGGAACACCTCCAGCACCGAGGGCACCGGCTCCGGCTGCTCCGCCTACGACGCCAAGCCGTCCTGGCAGACCGACACCGGCTGCGCCAAGCGCACCATCGCCGACGTCTCCGCCGTGGCCGACCCCGCGACCGGCGTCTCCGTCTACGACTCCTACGGCGTCACCGCCGGCTTCTACACCTTCGGCGGCACCAGCGCCAGCTCGCCGATCATCGCCGGCGTCTACGCCCTGGCGGGCACCCCGAGCAGCGGCTCGTACCCGGCCAAGTTCCCGTACGCCAAGGCCGGCACCTCCGCGCTGAACGACGTCACCAGCGGCAGCAACGGCTCCTGCGGCGGCAGCTACCTGTGCACCGCCCGTTCGGGGTACGACGGCCCGACCGGCGTCGGCACCCCCGAGGGCGTCTCGGCCTTCACCGGCTGACCGCTCGTCAACCCGCTCGCCCGCAGGCCCCGGTGGCGTCCGCCGCCGGGGTCTCGGCCGTTTTTCGGCGCCCGCGCGTGAGACCATCGAAGCGGCTCCGCACCCGGCCGGTCGTCAAAAACCGGGCCAGGGCGTAAAGGGGGTCAACGACGGAACCACGGGCCAGGTTCCGGTCGGACCTCATTGCCCGGGGTGACCTGCCGTGATACACAGAGTGACCATACGAGGTATTCGTACGAAACCCGCCAGTCAATGACGTCAAGTCGACATACGACGGCGACGTTGTCGGCGACAATGAGGCCTGACCTCTGCACACCGCAGAGGGCTCGCGGAACTACCCATCAGGGGCGGTGACTTACATGCTCTTTGCGGCCGACAAGGGAGACATCAACACCATCATCGGCGGGATCGCTCCGGACTGGGGGCCCTTCGGCAGCCTGGGCAACGAGGCCAAGGTGATGATCGAGGTGGTCATGGCGGTGGCCATCCTGCTGTGCCTCGGCATCGCGGTCTGGGGTGCGGCCAAACAGCGCATCGGGGCGACGGCGCTGCGCGACACCTTCAGCGCGGAACAGGGCAAGGGCCTCATCATCGCCGGGCTCACCGGGGTCTTCATCATCGGTTCCCTGGGCACGCTGTTCACCATCGTCTACGGCATGGCGGTCTAGCGCACCCGTGTTCCCCTCCCCTTAGAGGTTGCGTCTCCCTGATGTCGAGTCACCACACCGCGCCCGCGCGGGAACCAGCACGGCTACCGTCGTATGTCTACGAGGTGGAGGGGGCGTACACGGCATGAGTCACGGAGACGAGCAGGGCTACTCCGACTACGGCGACGACACGGGCCACACCCGTACGCGCCTGCCCGACCACGACCCCTACGGCGGCGCGCCCCGCCGCCCCGGCCGCTCGCCGTCCCGTGGACTCATCACGGTCGTCGGCGTCGTCGTCCTGCTGATCGCGGCAATCGCCTTCGCAAACCGCGGCGACCACTCATCGGGGAACACCTCGACCCCCAAATCCTCCCGCCCCCACACCTCCCCCACCTCCCCCACCGGAACCCACCCGGTACAGACCAAAACCAACGGCATCCCCTCGAACTTCGCGCATACGGGGCAGGGCGCGCAATCGGCTGCCTCGAACTACGCCGTGGCTCTCGGCTCGACGGCGATGTTCAAGAAGGACAGCCGCGACACACTGCTGCAACTCCTGTACGTGCCCGATGCTGCGGAGCGCCTCCAGGGCGAGATGGACCAGGCCTACAGCGCGGACTTCCTCTCCAAGATGGGTCTCGACGCGGGCGGCAACGCGCCCAAGGGCAGCACCTTCGTCTCCCGGGTGAGCCCGGTCGGTGCGACGGTGCAGCAGTACTCGGACAGCGACGCCAAGGTCGCGGTCTGGTGTGTGGGACTCATCGGTATGGCCGGCAACAGCTCCACCGATCCGGTCACGTCGTCCTGGAAGACCTGGACCTTCGACCTGCGATGGTCCGACGGCGACTGGAAGATCGCCGACGACACCCAGAAGGACGGCCCCTCTCCCGTACCCGGTGACGACCCGGCCGCCACCTCCGACGAGATCTCCAAGGCCATCGAAGAGTACGGAGGGTTCACGTATGCCCGGTAGCCCGCAACGTGCGCTCAAGCTCGCCGGAATCGTGACGGCCGTACAGACCACGGCCGTGCTGCTGGCCACGCGCGCCGTCGCCGCGCCCTCGCCCTCCCCGCCGGGCAGCCCGTCGCCCTCGCCCTCGCCCTCGGGGCACAAGTACAACTGCGGTGTCATCACCGGCGATGCCAAGAAGTACTGCGAGCGCGGCAACACGTCCAGTGGATCGGGGGGTGCCAGTGTGCCGGACTCCTCCACCATGGACCCCCTGTCCTCGCTCGCCAAGGGCTGTGCCGAAGCCGCCTCCTGGACGGTCAACAAGCTCAGCTCCGCCGTCAAAGACACCGCCAACGTCGACTTCACCAATCAGAAGTTCCTTCAGCAGTACGCCATCGTCTTCGCCGCCTCGACCATCCTCACGCTGCTGCTCTGGCTCCTCGCCGTCGCCAAGCGCGCGGTGCGCGGCGTGCCGTTGACGACCGCGATCTCCGAGGCCGTCGGATTCCTGTGGCTGACGGTGATGGCCTCGGCGTTCACGCCGCTGATCCTGTACACCGTCGTCTCCGCGACCGACAGCGTCACCGACGTGCTGGCGAAGGCCACCGGCGATCAGGCGGACACGTTCTTCGGCACGTTCTCCGGCGCGCTGAGCAAGGGCACCGACATCGGCGGCGGCCCCATCATGCTGATCGTCGTCTCCCTGGTGAGCATCCTCGCCGCCGGCGTCCTCTGGCTTGAGCTGGTCATCCGCGCCGCCCTCCTCTACGTCGGCGCCCTCCTCGGCACCGTCGTCTACGCGGGCCTCGTCGACAAGAACATGTGGGGCCACGTAAGGCGCTGGGCCGGCATCATGATCGCCGTCATCCTGGTCAAGCCGGTGATCGTGATCGTCCTCGGCCTCGCCGGCGCCCTCTCCTCCGGCAACGGGCCCGACGCCTTCTCCGCCGTCGTCTCCGGCCTCGCGATCATCCTGCTCGCCATCTTCGCCAGCGCCGCGATCTACCGCTTCGTCCCCGGCTTCGGCGACGAGATCGCCGCCGGCCGCAACAACCGCATCATGCAGGGCGCCGAGGGCAAGGCCGCCGCCGTCATCAGCTCCCCCGCCTCCCTCGTCGCCCAGGGCATCAAGACCCACAGCACCCGCGCCGACAGCAACGCGGCCCAGAGCAGCGGCGGTTCCAGCACCCCCCGCCCGGCCAACCCCGTCACCGGCGGCGTCGCCGCGCACAGCAGCCGTACTCCCGGTGGCAGCGGCGGAGCCGTCCCCTCCGCCGCCCCCGCACCCCGGGCCCCCAGCCCCATCAATACCCCGCACACAGGCAACACCCGCAACAACCGCACGGGAGGTGAAGGGCGTTGACGACCGAGTCCCATCTGTCCCATCCGGTCACGCCCCGCCGTACGTATCTCATCGGCCGCGCCCGGCCGAACGCGATCGTCGGCCGCAATCGCGAGACCGGAGAGATCGCGCTGATCATCGTCGGCGCGTTCCTCGGCATGATGTGCGGCCTCCTGGTGCCCGCCCTCTCCCTGCGGATCGTGCTGCTGATGGGCTTCCCGATGCTCGCGCTCGCCGCGGTGTACGTGCCGTACAAGCGCCGCACGTTCTACAAGTGGTTCGAGATCAACCGCAGTTACAAGCGCACCGTCAAGCGTGGCGCCACCTACCGCGCGGGCGTCATGGAGGCCGGTACCCGTATCGACGGCGAGGAGGTGGAGGTCGGGCCGCCGCCGGGCATCGGCCGCATCAACTGGCTCGCCGCCCCCTTCGGCCCCGACGAGATCGCCGTACTGCTGCACGCCGACCGCAAGACCGTCACCGCGGCCATCGAGATCGAGGGCCCCGGCGTCGGCCTGCGCGACTCCGAGGACCAGGAGGCCCTGGTCGACCGGTTCGGCACGCTGCTCAAGCACGTCGCCAACGGCGACGGCTTCGTCACTCGCATCCAGATGCTCGCCCGCACCCTGCCCGCCGACCCCGACGCCCACGCCAAGGACGTCTCCCAGCGCGGCGACGACCGCTCCCCGGCCTGGCTCCAGCGGTCCTACGACCAGCTCCAGTCGATGGTGTCCACGAGCAGCGAGCAGCATCGCGCCTACCTCGTCGCCTGTATGCACTACAGCCGTGAGCTGGCCGCCGAGGCCCAGGCGATGGCCCGCGCCGCCCGCCCCCGGTCCGGCCGCAAACTCGACCGGGACGCCGGGCTCGCCGTCGTCATGGCCCGCGAGCTGACCGACATCTGCTCCCGCCTCCAGGAAGCCGACATCCGCGTCCGCCAGCCGCTCGGCCAGGGCCGGCTCGCCTCCCTGATCCACTCCATGTACGACCCGGACCACCCCATCGACCACATCCAGGCGATGACCCGGCGCAACGCCTGGCCGGCCGAACTGGACGCCACCGAGCCGACGTTCCTCCAGGCCAAGACCCGCGAGTCCACCACTCGCGCCCCCTGGTGCCACGCCACCGCCTGGGTCAAGGAGTGGCCGATGACCCCGGTCGGCGTGAACTTCCTCGCGCCACTGCTGGTGCACACCCCGGACGTCATCCGCACGGTCGCGGTCACCATGGACCTCGAACCCACCGAGGTCGCCATCGAGCGGATGCTGACCGAGAAGACCAACGACGTGGCCGACGCGTCCCGCGCCGCCAAGATGAACCGCACCGTCGACCCCCGCGACATCGCCGCGCACAACCGTCTCGACCAGCGCGGCGAGGACCTCGCGAGCGGCGCCGCGGGCGTCAACCTCGTCGGCTACATCACCGTCTCCGCCCGTACCCCGGAGTCCCTCGCCCGCGACAAGCGGACGATCAGGGCCTCGGCCGGCAAGTCGTACCTCAAGCTGGAGTGGTGCGACCGGGAGCACCACCGCGCCTTCGTGAACACACTTCCTTTCGCCACCGGCATCCGAAGGTAGGGGCTGATTCGCCGATGCGGGATCCGCTGTCCGTCCTCACCGAGGCGTTCACCTCCTTCCTCTTCGGGAAGGTCGAGACGACCCGGCTGCCGGTGCGCACCTCCACGGGCCAGGCACAGGCGGTCTACCTGCCCACGGCCGCGCCGGGCCTCGGGGACTCCGGCGTCATCATCGGCCGCGAGGTCTACTCCGGGAAGGGCTATATCTACGACCCCTTCCAGCTCTACGGCCAGCAGCTCCCGGCCCCGCACTGGCTGGTCCTCGGCGAGTCGGGCAACGGCAAGTCGGCGCTGGAGAAGACGTACGTACTGCGCCAGCTGCGCTTCCGCGACCGCCAGGTCGTCGTCCTGGACGCCCAGGGCGAGGACGGGGTCGGCGAGTGGAACCTCATCGCCGAGGAGCTGGGGATAACGCCGATCCGGCTGGACCCCACGGCCGCCCTCAACCACGGCATCCGCCTCAACCCGCTGGACCCGGCGATCACCACCACCGGCCAGCTGGCGCTGCTGCGCACCATCATCGAGGTGGCGCTGGGCCACGGCCTGGACGAGCGCTCCGGCTTCGCCCTCAAGGTCGCCCACTCCTTCGTCAACGAGACCATCGTGGACCGCCAGCCGGTCCTCACCGACATCGTGGAGCAGCTACGGCACCCCGAGCCGGACTCGGCCGAGGCGATGAACGTCGCCCTGGACGACGTACGGGCCTGGGGCCTGGACGTCGCCTTGGTCCTGGACCGGCTGGTCGACGGTGACCTGCGCGGCATGTTCGACGGCCCGACCACGGTCGGCATCGACCTCGACGCCCCGCTCATCGTCTTCGACCTGTCCCACATCGACCGCAACTCCATCGCCATGCCCATCCTGATGGCGATCGTCGGCGTATGGCTGGAGCACACCTGGATCCGGCCCGACCGCAAGAAGCGCATCTTCCTGGTCGAAGAGGCCTGGCACATCATCAACAGCCCTTTCGTGGCCCAGCTGTTCCAGCGTCTGCTGAAGTTCGGCCGGCGCCTCGGCCTGTCCTTCGTGGCGGTCGTCCACCATCTGTCCGACGTGGTGGACGGCGCGGCCGCGAAGGAGGCGGCGGCGATCCTGAAGATGGCCTCGACCAGGACGATCTACGCCCAGAAAGCCGACGAGGCACGGGCCACCGGCCGCGTCCTCGGCCTGCCACGCTGGGCCGTGGAGATCATCCCGACGCTGACCCCCGGCATCGCGGTCTGGGACGTCAACGGCAATGTCCAGGTGGTCAAACACCTCATCACCGAGTCCGAACGCCCGCTGGTCTTCACCGACCGCGCGATGACCGAGTCCTCCAGCGACCACGCATCGGACGATGTCCTGCGCGCGGCGGAACTGGAGGCGGAGGAGCGGGCCGCGGCCTTCGTGGAACAGCACCTCGGCGACTCCGAGTCGACGGTGGCGTAGGGAGGCACGGCAGGTGAGACCGGACGCTCGCGCACCCCGGGAGAACCGGCGGCCGCAGGAGGGGCAGGGGCAGGGCGGCATCCCCGACGGGCTGCTGCTCGGCATCCTCGCCTTCCTGCTCGGCATCACCGTGCTGGTGTGGACGGCCACGGGCCTCGCGGCCCTCTTCGCCCAGGGCGCCTGGCCCGCGGGCGTCACCTTCCTGCGCACCCCCCTGGCCATGCGCCATCTGCTCAGCCGGCCCCACGACCTCGCCGGCGCCTGGCCGGACACCCCCGCGTCCGGACTCTCCGGCTGGGGCCTGTTCTGGGGGCTGTTCATCGCCGAGCTGATGGTCCTGGTCGTCGCCACCGTGTTCGTGCTGGGCACGGTGGCCCGCTGGCGCGCGGGCCGGGCGCGGACACGGGCCGGTACCGGGAAGCCCGTTTCGCAGCCGGAGCCCATGTCCATGCCCACCCCTGAGCCGCTCACGGCGGTCGCGGCGCCCCTGGAGACACCGCAGCGGCACGACGTCCCGGTGCAGCGGCACAAGATGCCGCAGGCGCCGGTCGGGGTCGAACAGCCGCCGACCGAGGCCCCGTTGACCCAGCTCCCCGTGGCAGGAGGGCCGGTGGGCGGGCGGGAGAAGATCCTCATCGCGCCGCCCGACACCCGCCGTACGGCCGCCGCACAGGCCGTACGGGACGCGGCGGGGCCCACCCTCGTCGTCACCTCGAACCCGTCCCTGTGGGCCGAGACCAAGGACGCCAGGGCCAAGCTGGGCCCCGTCCATCTCTACGACCCGACCCACCGCTGCGACACCCCGGCCCGCCTCCACTGGTCCCCCACGGCCGGCTGCGCGGACAAGCAGACCGCGCTCCAGCGGGCGACCGCGCTGCTCGCCCCCGTGCGCCCCACCGCCCGTATCGACCAGGCCGTGGTGGACACGGCGACCACCCTCCTGCGCAGCTATCTGCACGCCGCCGCCCTGGAGAACCGCACCGTCCGCCATGTCCACCGCTGGTCTCAGGGCACCCAGGTACAGGACGCCGTACGCACCCTGCGCACCCATCCCAAGGCCGCCTCGGGAGCCGCGGGTGAGCTGGAGGCCGCCCTCACCGCGCATCCCGAACGGCGTGACATCGCCCAGGAGTTGACCGGCAGGGCGCTCGCCGCGCTCTCCACGGTCAACATCCGCGAGGCATGCACACCAAACCGAACTGATGCGCTCGCCTTGGATTCCTTCGCCGATGAAGGGGGCACGCTTTACGTAGTCGGTGAATCCATCGAGGACCCGAGGAGCACGCCCGGCGCGATGCCCCTCCTGACGGCCCTCGTCTCCAGCGTGGTCGAGCACGGCCGGCACATGGCCGCACGGTCATCCTCCGGTCGGCTCGACCCACCACTGACGCTGGTCCTGGACGACATCGCCGCCGTCGCCCCGTTCCCCCAACTCCCGGACCTGCTGGCCACCGGGGACGAACAGGGCCTGCCGACGCTCGCCCTCTTCCGCTCCCGCGAACAGGCCCGCGCCCGCTGGCCGCACCAGGAGCTGCCGGGCCTGCCCGGACTCCCGGTCTGACGAACCAACGGTCTAGCGGTCCAGGACGAACTCCAGCTCGTTCTGCGCCGCGTCCTTCACGAACGGCACCCGCACCCCGCTCGGCCGGAACCCCGCCTTGCGATAGGCGCCCTGAGCCCGCTCGTTGTCCTCGTGCACCAGCAGCCGCACCCGCTCGGCGCCACGCCCCCACGCCCAGCTCACACCCGCGTCGAACATGGCCTTGATCAGCCCGTTCCCCCGGTGCTCGGGCCGCACATACACGCCGACGACATGCCCCTGGCGACGCTCGACCGGGAAACCGGCCCAGTCCTCGGTGCCGGCCTCCTCGATCAGCACGGTCAGCGAACCGGCCCATGACCCGTCGGGCAGCTCGGCGATGAACTGCTGCGCCGTCGCCGACCCCTCGCCCGAGCCGGCCGCGCGATCCTGCCAGAAGAGGTCGGCCTTCGTGGCGGCCTCCTCATACCCCTCCAGGAAGGCGAGCGGCGCGGCCGGGTCCCGCAGCGCGTCCAGCCGCAGGCCCCTCACCTTCTCCCACTCCGCGGGGCGTATGGCTCGTACGACGTAGTCTCCGCTGGTCAACCTGGTCATGCCCGCAACCGTAGTGCTGCGGCAGGCGCTCGGCACCCCATAATCTGACCGCATGACCACTCTTCAGGAACGACCCCACACCGCCCTGCTGATCATCGACGTCCAGAACGGGGTCGTCGCCGGCGCCCCCGCCCTGGCCGACGTCCTCGCGAACATCAACACCCTGCTGGATGGGGCACGCTCGGCGGGTGTCCCGGTGGTGTGGGTGCAGCATCAGGACGAGGACCTGGTGCCGGGCACGGAGAACTGGGAGTACGTGCCCGAGTTGAAGCGCCTCGACACCGAGCCCCTGGTCGCCAAGAGCTACCCGGACTCCTTCGAGGACACCGCCCTCGAGTCCGTGCTCGCCGAGCGCCGGGTGGGCCGGCTGCTGGTGACGGGCGCTCAGACCGACTGCTGTGTCCGCTCCACCCTGCACGGAGCCCTGGTCCGCGGGTACGACGCGGTGCTGGTCGCCGACGCCCACACCACGGAGGACCTCACCGAGTACGGTGCACCGACCCCGGAGCAGGTGATCGCGCACACCAATCTGTACTGGAGCAACCAGTCCGCACCCGGGCGTACGGCCGGCACCGTGAAGACCGCGGACGTCACCTTCTGACAGCTGTCCCGGAAATTGTCCCGGAACGCAGAAAACCCCCGCACCAAAGGTGCGGGGGTCTCCCTAAAAATTGTTCGGCGGCGTCCTACTCTCCCACAGGGTCCCCCCTGCAGTACCATCGGCGCTGAAAGGCTTAGCTTCCGGGTTCGGAATGTAACCGGGCGTTTCCCTAACGCTATAACCACCGAAACACTATGAAACTATCAACCAGCAAATGGTTGTTCGTGGTTTCAGAACCAACACAGTGGACGCGAGCAACTGAGGACAAGCCCTCGGCCTATTAGTACCGGTCACCTCCACCAGTTACCTGGCTTCCAGATCCGGCCTATCAACCCAGTCGTCTACTGGGAGCCTTACCCCATCAAGTGGGTGGGAGTCCTCATCTCGAAGCAGGCTTCCCGCTTAGATGCTTTCAGCGGTTATCCCTCCCGAACGTAGCCAACCAGCCATGCCCTTGGCAGAACAACTGGCACACCAGAGGTTCGTCCGTCCCGGTCCTCTCGTACTAGGGACAGCCCTTCTCAAGACTCCTACGCGCACAGCGGATAGGGACCGAACTGTCTCACGACGTTCTAAACCCAGCTCGCGTACCGCTTTAATGGGCGAACAGCCCAACCCTTGGGACCGACTCCAGCCCCAGGATGCGACGAGCCGACATCGAGGTGCCAAACCATCCCGTCGATATGGACTCTTGGGGAAGATCAGCCTGTTATCCCCGGGGTACCTTTTATCCGTTGAGCGACGGCGCTTCCACAAGCCACCGCCGGATCACTAGTCCCGACTTTCGTCCCTGCTCGACCCGTCGGTCTCACAGTCAAGCTCCCTTGTGCACTTACACTCAACACCTGATTACCAACCAGGCTGAGGGAACCTTTGGGCGCCTCCGTTACCCTTTAGGAGGCAACCGCCCCAGTTAAACTACCCATCAGACACTGTCCCTGATCCGGATCACGGACCCAGGTTAGACATCCAGCACGACCAGACTGGTATTTCAACGACGACTCCACCCACACTGGCGTATGAGCTTCAAAGTCTCCCAGCTATCCTACACAAGCCGAACCGAACACCAATATCAAACTGTAGTAAAGGTCCCGGGGTCTTTCCGTCCTGCTGCGCGAAACGAGCATCTTTACTCGTAGTGCAATTTCACCGGGCCTATGGTTGAGACAGTCGAGAAGTCGTTACGCCATTCGTGCAGGTCGGAACTTACCCGACAAGGAATTTCGCTACCTTAGGATGGTTATAGTTACCACCGCCGTTTACTGGCGCTTAAGTTCTCAGCTTCGCCCCACCGAAATGGAGCTAACCGGTCCCCTTAACGTTCCAGCACCGGGCAGGCGTCAGTCCGTATACATCGCCTTACGGCTTCGCACGGACCTGTGTTTTTAGTAAACAGTCGCTTCTCGCTGGTCTCTGCGGCCACCCCCAGCTCGAACAGCAAGTGTTCTCACCAGGTGTGGCCCCCCTTCTCCCGAAGTTACGGGGGCATTTTGCCGAGTTCCTTAACCATAGTTCACCCGAACGCCTCGGTATTCTCTACCTGACCACCTGAGTCGGTTTAGGGTACGGGCCGCCATGAAACTCGCTAGAGGCTTTTCTCGACAGCATAGGATCATCCACTTCACCACAATCGGCTCGGCATCAGGTCTCACCCTTATATGAATGGCGGATTTACCTACCACTCGGGCTACACCCTTACCCCGGGACAACCACCGCCCGGGATGGACTACCTTCCTGCGTCACCCCATCACTCACCTACTAACCGCTTGGTTCAGCGGCTCCACCACTCCCCTCAACTCCGAAGAGATCAGGGCGGCTTCACGGCCTTAGCATCACGATGCTCGATGTTTGACGCTTCACAGCGGGTACCGGAATATCAACCGGTTATCCATCGACTACGCCTGTCGGCCTCGCCTTAGGTCCCGACTTACCCTGGGCAGATCAGCTTGACCCAGGAACCCTTAGTCAATCGGCGCACACGTTTCTCACGTGTGTATCGCTACTCATGCCTGCATTCTCACTCGTCAACCGTCCACAACTACCTTCCGGTGCTGCTTCACCCGGCAGACGACGCTCCCCTACCCATCACAGCACCCGTTGGGGCTATTGCTGCAATGACACGACTTCGGCGGTACGCTTGAGCCCCGCTACATTGTCGGCGCGGAATCACTAGACCAGTGAGCTATTACGCACTCTTTCAAGGGTGGCTGCTTCTAAGCCAACCTCCTGGTTGTCTGTGCGACTCCACATCCTTTCCCACTTAGCGTACGCTTAGGGGCCTTAGTCGATGCTCTGGGCTGTTTCCCTCTCGACCATGGAGCTTATCCCCCACAGTCTCACTGCCGTGCTCTCACTTACCGGCATTCGGAGTTTGGCTAAGGTCAGTAACCCGGTAGGGCCCATCGCCTATCCAGTGCTCTACCTCCGGCAAGAAACACACGACGCTGCACCTAAATGCATTTCGGGGAGAACCAGCTATCACGGAGTTTGATTGGCCTTTCACCCCTAACCACAGGTCATCCCCCAGGTTTTCAACCCTGGTGGGTTCGGTCCTCCACGAAGTCTTACCTCCGCTTCAACCTGCCCATGGCTAGATCACTCCGCTTCGGGTCTTGAGCGTGCTACTAAAATCGCCCTGTTCGGACTCGCTTTCGCTACGGCTTCCCCACACGGGTTAACCTCGCAACACACCGCAAACTCGCAGGCTCATTCTTCAAAAGGCACGCAGTCACGAGATACAGCAAGCTGCATCCGACGCTCCCACGGCTTGTAGGCACACGGTTTCAGGTACTATTTCACTCCCCTCCCGGGGTACTTTTCACCATTCCCTCACGGTACTATCCGCTATCGGTCACCAGGGAATATTTAGGCTTAGCGGGTGGTCCCGCCAGATTCACACGGGATTTCTCGGGCCCCGTGCTACTTGGGTGTCTCTCAAGCAAGCCGCTGACATTTCGACTACGGGGGTCTTACCCTCTACGCCGGACCTTTCGCATGTCCTTCGTCTACATCAACGGTTTATAACTCGCCCTACGGCCGGCAGACCGTAGAAGAGAGATCCCACAACCCCGCACACGCAACCCCTGCCGGGTCTCACACGCATACGGTTTGGCCTCATCCGGTTTCGCTCGCCACTACTCCCGGAATCACGGTTGTTTTCTCTTCCTGAGGGTACTGAGATGTTTCACTTCCCCTCGTTCCCTCCACACTGCCTATGTGTTCAGCAGCGGGTGACAGCCCATGACGACTGCCGGGTTTCCCCATTCGGAAACCCCCGGATCAAAGCCTGGTTGACGACTCCCCGGGGACTATCGTGGCCTCCCACGTCCTTCATCGGTTCCTGGTGCCAAGGCATCCACCGTGCGCCCTTAAAAACTTGGCCACAGATGCTCGCGTCCACTGTGCAGTTCTCAAACAACGACCAGCCACCCGTCACACACCAACTTACGTCGATGCTTTACCGGGGCCGGTAACTGAAGGAAGATCATTCCCTCAGACACCCAACAGCGTGCCCGACACCCCTCGCTGACAAGATCCGCGTTCCACGCCGAAGCAGTACTGGCGTTCTCATCATCCGAAGTGTGCCGAGTAGTCAACGTTCCACCCATGAGCAACCAGCATCAGACATTCGCTGATGTACTGGCCTCTGACCGAGCAGAGCCCGGTAAGAAGTGCTCCTTAGAAAGGAGGTGATCCAGCCGCACCTTCCGGTACGGCTACCTTGTTACGACTTCGTCCCAATCGCTGGTCCCACCTTCGACAGCTCCCTCCCACAAGGGGTTGGGCCACCGGCTTCGGGTGTTACCGACTTTCGTGACGTGACGGGCGGTGTGTACAAGGCCCGGGAACGTATTCACCGCAGCAATGCTGATCTGCGATTACTAGCGACTCCGACTTCATGGGGTCGAGTTGCAGACCCCAATCCGAACTGAGACCGGCTTTTTGAGATTCGCTCCACCTCACGGTATCGCAGCTCATTGTACCGGCCATTGTAGCACGTGTGCAGCCCAAGACATAAGGGGCATGATGACTTGACGTCGTCCCCACCTTCCTCCGAGTTGACCCCGGCGGTCTCCCGTGAGTCCCCAGCACCACAAGGGCCTGCTGGCAACACGGGACAAGGGTTGCGCTCGTTGCGGGACTTAACCCAACATCTCACGACACGAGCTGACGACAGCCATGCACCACCTGTACACCGACCACAAGGGGGGCACTATCTCTAATGCTTTCCGGTGTATGTCAAGCCTTGGTAAGGTTCTTCGCGTTGCGTCGAATTAAGCCACATGCTCCGCCGCTTGTGCGGGCCCCCGTCAATTCCTTTGAGTTTTAGCCTTGCGGCCGTACTCCCCAGGCGGGGAACTTAATGCGTTAGCTGCGGCACCGACGACGTGGAATGTCGCCAACACCTAGTTCCCACCGTTTACGGCGTGGACTACCAGGGTATCTAATCCTGTTCGCTCCCCACGCTTTCGCTCCTCAGCGTCAGTAATGGCCCAGAGATCCGCCTTCGCCACCGGTGTTCCTCCTGATATCTGCGCATTTCACCGCTACACCAGGAATTCCGATCTCCCCTACCACACTCTAGCTAGCCCGTATCGACTGCAGACTCGGGGTTAAGCCCCGAGCTTTCACAATCGACGTGACAAGCCGCCTACGAGCTCTTTACGCCCAATAATTCCGGACAACGCTTGCGCCCTACGTATTACCGCGGCTGCTGGCACGTAGTTAGCCGGCGCTTCTTCTGCAGGTACCGTCACTTTCGCTTCTTCCCTGCTGAAAGAGGTTTACAACCCGAAGGCCGTCATCCCTCACGCGGCGTCGCTGCATCAGGCTTTCGCCCATTGTGCAATATTCCCCACTGCTGCCTCCCGTAGGAGTCTGGGCCGTGTCTCAGTCCCAGTGTGGCCGGTCGCCCTCTCAGGCCGGCTACCCGTCGTCGCCTTGGTGAGCCATTACCTCACCAACAAGCTGATAGGCCGCGGGCTCATCCTGCACCGCCGGAGCTTTACACCATCAAGGATGCCCAAGATGGTCATATCCGGTATTAGACCCCGTTTCCAGGGCTTGTCCCAGAGTGCAGGGCAGATTGCCCACGTGTTACTCACCCGTTCGCCACTAATCCACCCCGAAGGGCTTCATCGTTCGACTTGCATGTGTTAAGCACGCCGCCAGCGTTCGTCCTGAGCCAGGATCAAACTCTCCGTGAATGTTTACCGGTAATCCGGTGCACAAACTGAAGAGCGGAACGGTCGGAGGAATAGTCCGACCGTTCACAGCGTCCTCGCTGTGTTTATTTCAAAGGAACCACGTCCCGGTCGTGATGACCGGAGACGGGGTATCAACATATCTGGCGTTGACTTTTGGCACGCTGTTGAGTTCTCAAGGAACGGTCGCTTCCTTTGTACTCACCCTCTCGGGCTTTCCTCCGGGCTTCCCTTCGGTGTTTCCGACTCTATCAGATCTTTTCTCGATCCGATTTCCTCGGCGCCTTCCGGTTCTCGCTTTCGCGTTTCCCTTTCCGGCGGTTCCGACTCTATCAGATCCTTTCGGCGTCTGACCCCCAGTCAGCGGGGTTTGTCTTCCCGGCCGTTGGGCCGTTCCGACGTCTCAAACCTTAGCGGATCGCTTCGGCAATTCCCAATCGGGCCGCCGAATCCCTATTCGAATTGAATTCGGGCACGCCGAAATCAACCCAGAGGGAGATCGTGCTGATGGTGTGAGGGGTGCCGCTCGAAGCGGCCAAGGTGTCACCGCAGAGACAGTACGGCTCTGCGGCAACCCGAAGAACTATACGGATGGGGTCGAGGCGTGTCAACCGCGCCCTGTCAAGATCTTTTCGGTCGCTCAGTCGAGGTCGCTGAGCCGGCCACCGGCGTCCGGCTGGGCGTGCTCCACCCGGCGCAGGAGCGTGGTGAGCACCTCGCCGAGGACCGAGCGCTCCGCCGGGGTGAGGTCCTGGAGCAGGTCCTCCTCGAAGACGGTCGCGAGGCGCATCGCCTCCAGCCACTTCTCCCGGCCCTCGGGGGTCAGCTCGATGATGACCCGCACCCGGTTGGCCTCGTCGCGCTCCCGGGTGACCAGCCCCTCGGTGACCATGCGGTCGATCCGGTGGGTCATGGCGGCCGGGGTGAGGCCGAGGCGCTTGGCGAGGTCGCTGGGGCCGAGGCGGTACGGGGCACCGGAGAGGACCAGCGCCTTGAGGACCTCCCACTCGGCGTTGCTGATGCCGAGGGCGGCGGTCTGGCGGCCGTACGCGACGTTCATCCGGCGGTTGAGCCGGGACAGGGCCGACACGATCTTCTCGACCTGCGGGTCGAGGTCCTGGAACTCGCGCTGGTAGGCGGCGATCTGTTCTTCGAGGGTCGGCTCAGCGACGCCGGCGGTGTCGGCCATGGGCCGAGTATGGCACGCGGCCGCTTTGCCTTGAAGTCCTTCACTGTGTACTCTTTAGCTTCGAACTTTAGCTTTGAAGTCTTCACTCCTAACTAGTGAGAGAGGTGAACGTGACCAGGGCGATGGGCGCAGCGATGCGCCGGATCCACGTGGGCAACGCACTCAGCGCATTCGGACTCGGCTTCACAGTCCCCTACCTGTACGTCTATGTGGCGCAGGTGCGGGGTCTGGGTGCCATGACGGCGGGACTGGTGCTCGCCGTCTTCGCCGTGGCCGCGTTGATCGTGCTGCCGTTCGCAGGCCGGGCGATCGTGCGTCGCGGCCCGCTGCCGGTTCTGCTCGCCGCCCTGGTCACCGCCGCGCTCGGGGCGCTGAGCCTGGGGCTCGCGGGCAGCGCGTGGTCCGTCCTGCTCGCCGCCTCGGCGCTCGGTGCCGGCCAGGCCGTGATGCAGCCGGCGCTGGCCACGATGATCGTGGACTGCTCCAGCGCCGACACCCGCTCCCGGGCGTTCGCGATGCAGTTCTTCCTCCAGAACCTGGGCCTCGGCATCGGCGGCCTCATCGGCGGCCATCTGGTCGACACCACGCGCGTCTCCTCGTTCACCCTGCTGTTCGCGATCGAGGCGGCGATGTTCCTGCTGCTGGTCGCGGTGATGGCGACCGTGCGGATGCCGCACTCCCCCCGGCTGGAGGACGCGCCCGCGTCCGCGAAGGGCAGCTGGAAGCGGCTGCTCGGCAACCGGGCGATGGTGCAGCTGTGCGTGCTGGGCTTCGTGCTGTTCTTCGCCTGCTACGGGCAGTTCGAGTCGGGTCTGAGCGCCTATGGCGTGGAGGCCGCCGGGATATCCACCTCCACGCTGGGCACGGCGCTGGCCGCGAACACGCTGATGATCGTGGTCGCCCAGTTCGCGGTGCTCAGGTTCGTGGAGCGCGCCCGGCGCACCCGGGTGATCGCCCTGGTGGGTCTCATCTGGGCGGTGGCCTGGGTGGCCGCGGGATACGCGGGGCTCGGGCACGGCAGCCAGGAGATGGCGACGGCCGCGTTCGTGTCGACGTACGCGCTGTTCGGTCTCGGCGAGGCGATGCTGTCGCCGACGGTGGCCCCGCTGGTCGCCGATCTGGCGCCGGAGGGTCTCGCCGGTCAGTACAACTCGGCGTTCGCGCTGGTCAAGCAGCTGGCGCTGGCCGTCGGACCGGCGGTGGGCGGTCCGCTCGGGGCGTCGCTGCACGCGCCGTACATCGTGACCTTCGTGCTGTTCTCGCTGGGCATCACGTATCTGGCGCTGCGGCTCGGGCGGCAGCTCACCGCGGTGCAGGACCAGCCGTGGTCGGTGCGGGCGAGCCGGGTGGTCAGCCGGGGCGGGGCGGCCGCGGAGACGGTCGGCGCGGAGGCCTGAGCCCGCGGTGTCCCAGACGGCCGTCACCTTCGGGTGGCGGCCGTCGCCGTATGTCCACGGTTCAGCGGATTCCCGTCACCAGATGCACGGTGAAGGGGAGGGCCGCCGTGCCGTCGGGCGCGGTGCGGTCCGCCAGTTCGTCGCGGACCAGTCGGGCGGCGCCCAGGACGGCCTTCTCCCCGCCCGCCTCCCGGAGCAGACCGCCCCACAGCGCGGCCAGATGACCGTGGGCGTACGCGCCCAGCGGCGGGAGAACGACGTCGGAGGTGACCTCGCGATGGGTGAGGGCGCTGTAGCCCGCCGTCCGCAGGGCGCTCGTGAGCTGGTCGGCCGTACGGACGTAGGCGCGGTGGAAGTAGCGCAGCGCGTCGGGGGCGTACGTCCGCAGGGCGTGCTCGTGGGCGAGGAAGTAGGGCTGGCGGTCGAGCGGGGCCCAGACGGTGGCGGCGAACCGGCCGCCGGGCCGGGTGATGCGGGCCGTCTCGGTGAGGGCGGCCGTCAGGTCGGGGAAGAACTGGGCGCCCTGCTGGCAGACGACCGCGTCGAAGGCGGAGTCGTCGTAGGGGAGACGGTCGGCGGGGGCGGCGGTGAAGTCGATGCGGGGGGCTCGCTGCCGCGCGACGCGGATCATGCCCTCGTCGAGGTCCGTGCCACGGACCCGGCCGGTGGGTCCGACCAGGGCGGCGGCCGCGCGGGCGGCGAACCCGGTGCCGCAGGCGAGGTCGAGCACGCTCTCACCGGGGGCGGGGCGCACCGCGTCCAGCAGGGCGGCCACGAAGGGGGCCATGATCGGGGCGCTGTGGATGTCGTACGCCTCGGGGCCCTCGGTGCTGCATGCGTCTGCCATAGGTGTGCTTGTAACACCGGGAAGGGTGTGGGGGCCAACCCGTGATCGTCGCTCAGGGTCTGGGTTTCGGCAGCAGGAACTCGCACCAGACCGCCTTTCCGCCGCCCGGGGTGCGGCGGCAGCCCCAGGTGGAGGCGATGGTGGCGACGATGGCGATGCCCCGGCCCGACTCGTCGGCCGGTTCGGCGCGGCGGCGCCGGGGGAGGTGGTCGTCGCCGTCGGTGACCTCCACGATGAGGCGGCGGTCGGTGCGGCGCAGCCGCAGCCGCATCGGCGGGGTGCCGTGCTGGAGGCTGTTGGCGACGAGTTCGCTGGTGGCGAGGACACCGAGGTCGTGCAGTTCGGTGGGGAAGCGCCAGCTGGTGAGGACGCCGGAGGCGAAGGCGCGGGCGCGCGGGGCGGCCTCGACGCCGCCGAGGAGCTCCAGGGCCGCGCCCCGGAACAGCTCGCCGTCGGGGCCGGTGCGGGCGGGGTGCTGGAGGACGAGGACGGCCACGTCGTCGTCATGGTCGGCGGTGACGCCGGCCGAGCGGACCAGGCGGTCGCAGACGACCTGCGGGGAGCCGGTGGCGCCGGCCAGGGCGCGTTCCAGGGCGGCGATGCCCTCGTCCAGGTCTTCGTTCCTGCGCTCCACCAGGCCGTCGGTGTAGAGGACCGCGGTGGAGCCGGGGAGCAGGGGGATCGAGCCCGAGGAGTGCAGCCAGCCGCCGGTGCCGAGCGGCGGGCCCGTGGGTTCGTCGGCGCGGGAGACCGTGCCGTGTTCGTCGCGGACCAGGATGGGCAGATGCCCGGCGGAGGCGTACACCAGCCGGCCCTCGTTGGGGTCGTGGACGGCGTAGGCGCAGGTGGCGATCTGGTTGGGGTCGATCTCGGTGGCGAGGCCGTCGAGGAGCTGGAGCACCTCGTGCGGGGGCAGGTCGAGGCGGGCGTAGGCGCGGACGGCGGTGCGCAGCTGGCCCATGACCGCGGCGGCGCGCACGCCCCGGCCCATGACGTCGCCGATGACGAGGGCGGTGCGGCCGCCGCCGAGGGTGATCACGTCGTACCAGTCGCCGCCGACCGCGGCCTCGGTGCCGCCGGGCTGGTAGGTGGCGGCGACGCGCAGGTCGTCGGGTTCCTCCAGGTCCTGCGGGAGCAGGGAGCGCTGGAGGGTGACGGCGGTCTCGCGCTGGCGGCGTTCGCTGGCGCGCAGCCGTTCAGCGGCTTCCGCGTGGTCGGTGACGTCGGTGGCGAAGACGAGGACCGCGCCGTCGCCGTCGCCGCCGTCCGCGGCGACGGGGGTGCAGGTGAACGTGTACGAGCGGCCGTCCACCGCGCGGCGGGACTTCAGAGTGCGCGGGCGGCCGCTGCGCAGCACCTGGTCGAGCAGCGGGAGCAGGCCGAGGCCGGCGAGTTCGGGCAGGGCCTCATGGACGGGGGCGCCGGTGGGGCGGGGCCCGAAGGCCGTCGTATAGGCCTCGTTGACGTAGGCGAGGCGGTGCTCGGGGCCGTGCACGAGGGCGACGAGGGCCGGGACACGGTCGAGGACGGCGCGGGCGGGCAGTCCGTCGACGGCGGGGACCGGGCCGGTCCCGTCGGCGGGGCCCCCGGCGCGGGCCGCGGGCACGGAGCCTTCCCCTCGCCGGTCCGTGGGTACCGCGGTCTCGGTCCGCGCGGCGGCGCGGCGCTGCGTTCCGGGGAGCCGGGCGCTCCAGCGCGTGAAGTTCACTGTGGGCAAGGCCTCGTGGGTGCTAGGGCGGGCGGGGCCCGTCCGATGTCGTGGGGCAGTCTGGCAGGGAGCCGGCCGCGGCGGGCGACATCCGTCAGACGGTGGGGCGGGCCGTGGAGTTCCTGGATCCGGTCAGGACGACCCCTTCGGGTCGTGAGGATGCTTTCCCCTGGCCGCCAGTTCGAACTCCGCGCGCGGGTGTTCGAGTGAACCGAGCGAGACGATCTCCCGTTTGAAGAGTCCGGCGAGGATCCATTCGGCGAGCACGCGGGCCTTGCGGTTGACGGTGGGCACCCTGCTGAGGTGGTAGACGCGGTGCATGAACCAGGCAGGGTAGCCCTTCAGCCGCCGTCCGTAGACCTGGGCGACGCCCTTGTGCAGACCGAGGGAGGCGACGGAGCCCGCGTAGGCGTGCTCATAGGTGTCCAGGGGTTCGCCGCGCAGGGTGTGGACAAGGTTGTCACCGAGGACCCTGGCCTGGCGTACGGCGTGCTGCGCGTTGGGCGCGGTGAGGGCGCCGGGGGCGGCGGTGACGTCCGGTACGGCCGCGGCGTCGCCCGCGCCCCAGGCGTGTGCGGTGCCCTCGACGGTCAGCTGGGCGGTGCACCTGAGCCTGCCGCGGTCGGTGAGCGGCAGATCGGTGGCGGCGAGCAGCGGGTGCGGCCGGACGCCGGCGGTCCACACGACCGTACGGGTCGGGAAGCGCTGGCCGTCGCTGAGCAGGGCGACCCGGTCGGCGCAGGATTCCAGGCGGGTGCCCAGCAGCACCTGGATGTTGCGGCGGCGCAGCTGGGTGACGGTGTAGCGGCCCATGTCGGCGCCGACCTCGGGCAGGATGCGGTCGCTCGCCTCGACGAGGATCCATCTCATGTCCTCGGCGCGGACGTTGTGGTAGTAGCGGGCGGCGTAGCGGGCCATGTCCTCCAGTTCGCCGAGGGCTTCGACGCCCGCGTAGCCGCCGCCGACGAAGACGAAGGTGAGGGCGGCGTCGCGGATCGCCGGGTCGCGGGTGGAGGAGGCGATGTCCATCTGCTCGATGACGTGGTTGCGCAGCCCGATGGCCTCCTCGACGGTCTTGAAGCCGATGCCGTACTCGGCGAGGCCGGGGATGGGCAGGGTGCGGGCGACGGAGCCGGGGGCGAGCACCAGTTCGTCGTAGCCGAACAGTTCGGTGCGGCCCGCGTCGGCGGTGGCCAGGGTGGTGACGGTGGCGGTGCGCGCCGCGTGGTCGACGGCGGTCGCCTCGCCGACGACGACATGGCACTGGTCGAGGACGCGGCGCAGCGGCACGACGACATGGCGGGGTGAGATCGAGCCCGCGGCGGCCTCGGGCAGGAAGGGCTGGTACGTCATATAGGGGTCGGGTGTGACGACGGTGATCTCGATCTCACCGCGCCTGAGCTCGGCCTTCAGCTTCCGCTGGAGGCGCAGGGCCGTGTACATCCCGACGTAGCCGCCGCCGACAACCAGAATGCGCGCACGTTCCTTCACCATCCCATGACGCACCCGGCGCTGTGGTTTGTCCACAGCCCCGGCAATTTGTGTGACCGGCGGTCCTGTGACGGGTGATGCGGACCCGGTGGCCAAGGTGGTGGAAAGGGGGCAGGTCAGCGGGGTCGGACACGCGGGCGGACGCGCCGGGAATCGGGACGTATATGACTCGTGCTCCGATCGGGGGGCGCAGTGTGCGGAACCTGCCCCTTCTGAATTGACTGCCTCTCAACTATGTTCGTGTCGACGGGGTGTAGGGGATGTGGTCGTACGGGCTCAGCGACGGGCCGGCCCGCGGCGATCGGTGCCCCTTCGCACACCCCGGCATCAGTGACGGGGAGTGTCTCCGGGGGGAGACGTCATGCACCGGGGGAAACACATGCATATTCAGGACACGCACTGGTCCGCCGCCACCGCGGTGGCGGCCGGAGGATCGGCGATGCCGGCGGTGCCGGCGGTCGCGACGGCGAACGGGCGCGCGGACGGGGCGCGTACGACGCCGCTGCGGGTGGACGCACAGCGCAATCTGGAGCACGTGCTGCGTGCGGCGCGTGAGGTGTTCGGCGAGCTGGGCTACGGCGCGCCGATGGAGGACGTGGCGCGGCGTGCGCGGGTCGGGGTCGGGACCGTCTACCGGCGCTTTCCCAGCAAGGACGTGCTGGTCAGGCGGATAGCCGAGGAGGAGACGGCGCGGCTCACCGAGCAGGCGCGGACGGCGCTCGGGCAGGAGGACGAGCCGTGGTCGGCGCTGTCCCGGTTCCTGCGCACGTCGGTCGCGTCGGGGGCGGGCAGGCTGCTGCCTCCGCAGGTGCTGCGGGTCGGCTCCTCTGAGGGTTCCGCGGATGCGGCCGACGGCGTCCGCTCGGTCGTCGAGGAGGCCCGGGTGCCGCAGCAGCGGCTTCAGCCCGGGCCCGGTGAACTGCGGCTCGTGGGGCAGGACTCCGGCTACTCGGAGGACTCCGGTTCCGGTGAACTGCTCGCGGTCGTGGGGCAGTTGGTGGAGCGGGCGCGGGCGGCCGGGGAGCTGCGGGCCGATGTGTCCGTCTCCGATGTGCTGCTGGTGATCGCCACGGCGGCGCCGTCGCTGCCGGACGCCGCGCAGCAGGCGGCGGCCTCGGCGCGGCTGCTGGACATCCTGTTGGAGGGGCTGCGATCCCGGCCCGCGATCGGCTGACCCCGTCCTCGGCGGGAGTTTCGTCCGGCCACCCGCGTCATCCGAGCGATCTTCACGCCCGGGTGACGCGGGTGGCCGTTTTCGCGCCTTTCTTCGTGGTCCTTTTCCGGCAAGGCCCCTCGGACGGGTGACAGGAGGCGGAGAGGGTCGTTGAAGAAATGACGATGTGGGACGCTGGGGTCGTGATGTCGGGCTGGGGCGGGGGCGTTCCGCGATGAGTGTTGACGGGGCGCGTGAGGACGAGGGCGCCGGGACCCAGGTGCCCAGCCAGGGGCGCCGGACAGGCAGCAGGAACGTCCCCGCACAGCGGGGCATGCCGACCGGCGACGCCGAGCTGATCGAGCGGATGCGGGGCGGCGACGACTCCGCGTACGAGGAGCTGTACCGGCGGCACGCGGCCGCGGTGCGCCGGTACGCGCGCACCTGCTGCCGGGACGCGCACACCGCCGACGACCTGACCGCCGAGGTGTTCGCCCGGATGCTCCAGGCCGTGCGCGGCGGCTCCGGTCCCGAGCACGCCGTGCGGGCCTATCTGCTGACCTCGGTACGGCGCGTCGCCGCGCACTGGATCACCTCGGCCCGGCGCGAGCAGCTCGTCGACGACTTCGCCGCCTTCGCCCAGCAGGCCGCCCGCTCCTCGGCGGTGTCCGACGACGACACCCTCGAACTCGGCGCGGACGTACGGGCGTTGCACGAGGCCGAGCAGTCCATGGCCATGCGGGCGTTCCGCTCGCTGCCGGAGCGCTGGCAGGCCGTGCTGTGGCACACCGAGGTGGAGGACGAGTCCCCGAGCGAGGTCGCCGTCCTGTTCGGCCTGGACGCCAACGGCACCCGGGTGCTCGCCAGCCGCGCCCGTGAGGGCCTGAAGCAGGCGTACCTCCAGGCCCACGTCAGCACCACCCTCACCGATGACGCGGAGTGCGCGCGCTACGCCGATCAGCTGGGCGGCTACGCCCGCCGCAAGCTGCGCGTCCGCGCCGAACGGGGGCTGCGCGAGCACCTGGAGGAGTGCGCCAGGTGCCGGCTCGCGGCGGCGCAGATCGAGGAGGTCGCGGGGGGCATCCCCGCGGTCGTGCCGGTCGCGGTCATCGGCTGGTTCGGGGCCGCGGGGTACGCCAAGGCGCTCGGCCTGGTCGCGGGTGGCGCGGGGGCCGGGGCGGCGGGTGCCGCGGGGGCGGCGGCCGCGGCGAGCGGGTCATCGGGCGGTGCCGGTTCCGCGGGCGGGGCCGCCTCGGAGGCGATCGGGGCGCCGGTCAAGGCGGGCATCGCCGCCGGTGTCGTCGCGGTGGCCGCCGCGGCGGTGGCCTTCGGTCTCGTGTACGACAGCCATCCGGCGAAGGAGGTCGCCAAGCCCTCCGCGCCGGCCCCGCCGGTCGTCGTACAGAAACCCTCTCCGAAGCCCACCCCGCCGAAGCCGGCGCCCACCCCGAAGCCGACGCCCACGCCGGTGGTGCCCGCCGCGCCCGCGCCGAAGCCGGCCCCGACACCCCCGCCGAAGCCGACGCCGAAGCCCGCGCCGCCGAAGCCGAGCCCGAGGCCCACACCGACCCCGACGCCCACCCCCACGCCCACCCCGACCCCGACGCCCCCGCCTCCGGCGCCGCCCGCCGTCTACCAGCTCAGCGAGCTGAACTACGACGTGAGCGGCGACGGCACCCAGCCCGAGATCGCGCTCGGCGCGAGCAGCTGGGTGTGGCAGCGGTACGGCCTCGACATCGGCGGCACGCGGTTCGCGCACGGCGCCACCGTCCGCGGCCAGTCCTCCGTGACCATCGACCTCAACCGGCAGTGCACCGCGTACGACGCGATGGCCGGCGTGGACGACCTGACCCTCGGCCTCGGCAAGGTGGACTTCGCCGTCTACGGGGACGGGGTCCCGCTGTGGCACTCGGGGATGGTCAAGGGCCGCGAGCGGGCCGTCCCCGTCCATGTGGATCTCACCGGGCGCAGGACCGTCCAGCTCGTCGTGCGCCCGCACGGCAACGCCTTCGACCGGATGGCGCTGGCGGACTGGGCGGAGTCCCGGTTCACCTGCCGGTAGCCCGGTTCATCCGGTGGGGGTCCGGCGCAGCTCGCGCAGGACGTCCGACGCGTCGTAGCCCGCGCCCCGGGCCTGTTCGGCCGCGTACCGGTCGGCGGGCAGGGCCGCGCGGGCGTCGGCGCGGATCCGGGCGGCCTCGGTGCGCTCGGGTTCGCTGCGCGGGCAGCCGTCGCGCCAGTGGTCGGCGGCCGCGTACAGCCGTATCGCGGCCGGCAGGTCACCGAGCCGGGCGAACAGACCGGCCGCGGCGTCCACCATGCCGCCGGTGACCGACTCGGCGCAGCGCACGGCGACGGCCTCCTCCAGCGCCCCGGCCAGGATCGGCAGGCCCCGCTCGGGGCCGGACTCCGCGGCGACCAGCAGCGCCTCGATGGTGCGCATCCCGGCCACGAACTGCGGTGGGGACGTCTCGGGCCCCGCCACCTCGCGGATCGCGTCGAAGTGCGCCCGGGCCTCGGCGGACCGGCCGTCGGACAGGGCGATCCAGGCCCGCATCAGCAGCACGAAGGCGCGGGACTCCGGGACCGCGTACCGCTCCGCGGCGGTGCCCGCCTCGTCCAGGGCGGCGAGCGCGGTGTCCCGGTCCCCGAAGCGGAAGGCGATGTCGGCGAGGCGGGCCAGCAGGAACGGCGACTCCGCGTACGCGCCCACCTCGTAGGCGAGCCGCAGCGCCTCCGCGTACTCACCGCGCGCCTCGGCGAACCGGCCGCGCGCCATGTGCGCCTCGCCGGCCGCGCTGCACACCTGCGCCCGCATCCAGCGGTCCCCGACCCGGCGGCCGAGCACCCGCAGTTCGGCCAGGTCCTCGTCCACCCCGAGCAGATTGCCCGGGGAGTCGACCCGCACATGGGCGCGGAACATCAGCGCGGCGCCCAGCTCCCAATCGCCGCCGTACGCACGGCAGTTGTCGACCACCGGGGAGGTGTCCCGGGCGGCGTCCTCCGGGCTGCCCAGGTAGTAGGCGGTCATCGGCCAGATGACGCCGGGGAGGCGGGCGGCGATCGGCCCACCGGGCTCGTAGGCGGCCCGGACGAGGGTGAGGTAGCGCGGGGCCCGGTCGTCGGTGGCCATGTGGTCCATGCTGCCGCCCGCCGTCAGGAACAGCTCGAACAGCCGCAGGTCCATGCGGAGTTCGCGCAGCGGGTGGGCGGCCTCGGCGTCGGGGGCGGCGAGCAGCGCCGCCACGTGGTCGGCCGACTCCGTCCGGGCCGCGAGGGTCGCCGGGTCGTCCGCCGCACCGGCGTCGAGGGCGGCGCCGAGCCGGAGCACCTGGCGTACCCGGGTCACCGCTTCCTGGCGGTAGTTGCGCAGCCACCAGAACCAGCACATGGACCGCACGAGCGCGCCCGCCGCCTCCTCCTCGCCCGCCCGTACCGCGCGGTCCAGGGCGGCGCGGATGTTGTCCAGGTCGCTCTCCAGGCGGGAGATCCACCGGAGTTGGTCCGCCGAGCGCAGCAGCGGATCGGCCTCCTCGACCAGGGCGCGCGCCCAGGCGCGGTGGCGGCGCTCGGCGGCGGCACGCTGCCCGGGTGCCTCGGCGGCACGCTCGGCGGCGTACTCGTGGATGGTCTCCAGCATCCGGTAGCGCATGCCGCCACAGCCGCCGGGGGCGGCGACGACGAGGGACTTGTCGACCAGTGCCCCGATCAGGTCCGCCACCGGACCGGTGCACACGGCCTCGGCCGCGGCGAGGTCCCAGCCGCCGGCGAAGACGGAGACCTCGCGCAGCACGGTGCGCTCCCGCTCGTCCAGCAGGTCCCAGGACCAGTCGACCACCGCGCGCAGGGTCTGCTGGCGGGGCAGCACCGTACGGCTGCCGGAGGTGAGCAGCCGGAAGCGGTCGTCGAGGCGGTCGGCGATCTGCCGCGGGGTCAGCAACCGCAGCCGGGCCGCGGCCAGTTCGATGGCGAGCGGCAGTCCGTCCAGGCGGCGGCAGATCTCCGCCACGGCGGCGGTGTCGCCGAGCACCGCGTCGGCGTCGGGGCGTACGGCCCTGGCGCGTTCGGCGAAGAGGCGGTGCGCCTGCTCCGGGACCAGGGGTTCGACCGGGCGCACGGACTCGCCGGGCACGCCCAGGGGTTCGCGGCTGGTGGCGAGGACGGTGAGGTGCGGGCAGTGGGTGAGGAGGGTCTCGGCGAGGGCGGCGGCCGCGTCGATGACGTGCTCGCAGTTGTCGAGGACGACGAGTTCGGCGCGCGGGGCGCAGTACTCGATCAACAGATTGGTGGGGTCGGTCTGTTGAGGGGCCAGCTCGGGGTTCAGGAGCACGGTCTCGCGCAGCCCGAGGGCGCTGACCACGGCGCCCGGCACCGCGTCCGGCTGGTCCAGCGGGGCCAGTTCGACCAGCCAGGCCGGGGCGAGGGCGGCCGCGGCCTCCTCGGCGAGCCGGGTCTTCCCGGAGCCGCCCGGCCCGGTGAGGGTGACGAGGCGGGAGCGTCTCAAGTCCGCGCGTACGGCTTCGAGTTCGCCTTCCCTGCCGACGAAGGAGGTGAGACGGGGGCGGAGGTTGCCCCGGCGGGCCGGCGGCGGGGCGGGCCGGTGTTCCTGTGCCAGCAGCTCGGCGTGCAGGGCGCGCAGTTCGGGACCCGGGTCGGTGCCGAGGGTGTCGGCGAGCGTGCGGCGGACGGACTCGTGGGCCGCGAGGGCGTCGGCGGGGCGGCCGGTGTCGGCGAGGGCGCGGATGAGGAGGGCGTGCAGCGGTTCGTCGTACGGATGGGCGGCGGTCAGCTCCCGCAGCTCCGGTACGACGTCCCGGGCGCGGCCGAGGGCGAGCGCGGCGGCGGCGCGGGCGCGGGTCGCCTCCAGGCGCAGGGCCTCGGGGCGGGTGGCGGCGGTGCGGTCGGGGAGGTCGGCGAGGGCGGGGCCGTACCAGAGGGCGAGGGCGGCGGTCAGGGTGCGGTGGGCGGTGGCGGGTTCGCCGTCGGCGAGGGCCCTGGTGCCGGTGCGGGTGAGCCGTTCGAAGACGTACAGATCGATCTCGTCCTCGGTCGCTTCGAGGCGGTACCCGCCGGGGGTGGAGGTGACGGCGTCCTTGCCGAGGGTGCGGCGGAGCCGGCCGACGAGCGCCTGGAGGGCGGCGGGGGCGTCCTGCGGCGGGGCGTCGGCCCAGATCTCCTGGACGAGGGTGTCGGGGCTGGTGGTACGGCCGGGGCGCAGGGCGAGGGCGGCGAGAAGGGTGCGGAGGCGGGGGGCGGTGAGGGGGTGGGGGGTGCCCTGGCCGTCCGCCGCCTGGGTGATGCCGAGAATTCTGTACCGCACCGGGTCATTGTCGCCGGTGCCCGGCATTCCGCACGAAGGGTTTGTGGCGGGGCCGAGGGGCCCGCGCCACGGGGGCGACGGCACCGCGGTTACCAAAGGGCGCGGGGAACCGCGCGATCAGCCACCCACCGGGCCGCCCGCGAAACGCGACCGGAGTCCCCCGCTCACAGGCCGGAGGCCAACGCGTCCCGCCGCCGCTGGATCCCCGCCGGCACCGCCCTGGACCGCGCCGGCGTCCCCGACCAGCACGTCCCCCGGCGGGAGAGCAGCCGGTGCAGCCACAGCTCCAGGGAGACCAGGTCGGCCAGGCCCTCCACCGTGGCCCCGGTGGCCGCCGAGCGCAGCGCCCCGCGGATCACGCCCCCGTCCACCAGCCCCGCGTCGGCGAGCAGCGGGCGGGAGAAGAGGTCGAGCAGGGGGTCGGCGGACAGCCGCAGGCCCGCCCGCGCGGCGGCGGCCGAGGACGCGTGCGAGGGGGTGCCCCAGCCGGGCGGCAGGTCGGTGATGCCGGTGCTCTCCAGGACCGTGCGCAGGATCTCGGCCCGCGCCCCTGGCCGTACCCGCAGCGCCTCCGGCAGTTCACGGCAGGCGCGGACCACCTGGTTGTCGAGGAAGGGTGCGTGCAGCCGCTGCGAACGGACCTCCGCGGACTGCTCCAGCACCCGCAGGTCCGCGGCGTACCGGGCGAGCGCCGCCCGTGCCCGGTGCTCGCCGGGCCGCTGGACGCCCGTACCCGACCGGTCGCCCTCCACCCCGAGCAGAACCGATACTTCAGCCAGTGCCTCCCCCGTGAGCCACCGCGCGGCCGGACCCGGCGCGGCCCAGGTCAGCGCGGCGAGCGAGGCCCCGACCGCCCCCTTCGGCTCCTCGAACCGGCGCCGCATCAGCCGCTCGGCCAGCTCCTCCAGCCCCGCCCGGTACGACGTACGGGCGAGCCGTCGGGCCGCCCCGTACACCCGCGCCGGGACGAGGACCGAGCCGTCCGCCCGGGCGAGGGCGGCGACCGGCCCGACCAGGTGCCGGCGTCTGCGGTCCATCAGCAGGTCGGCGAGCCGGGCGGGGTGTGCGTCCAGGACCTGGCGCGCGCCGTGCCCGGTGAAGTGGTCCGCGCTGCCCGCGGCCAGCCGCGCCCGGTGGCGTCCCGCCATGACCAGCGAGGGTCCTGGTTCATCGGTGAGGGGGCCGTCGAGGTCGGCGTAGGGCAGGGCCTCCTCGCCGCCGGTCACCACCACATGGTGCAGCCGCGGGTCGGCCGCGAGCGCCCCCGCCCGCTGCACCTCGGCCTCCCGCCCGCCGACGGCGAGGTCGTTGAAGGTGACGGCGAGGAGGCGTTCGCCGGTGCCGTGGCCGAGGAGGGTGCCGGGCCGGCCGGGCAGCCCGGCGGCGAGCAGCGCGAGGGTGGCGGAGGCCGGGCCGCCGGAGAGATCGGCGCCGATCCCGGGCACCGGCATCCCGCGCCGGGCGCGCCGCTCGGCGGGCCCCATCCCGGGCACCGGGCCGGGATCGAGGTCGGGTACGTGCCGGGGCGCCGCGAGCCGGGTGCGCACCGCCTCCACCAGGGCGTCGCGCACGGCGTCCACCGCGCGGTCGGGGTCGGCCGAGGGCGCGGACACGGCGAGCGAGGAGACCTGTTCGTACCCGGCGATCTCCCGCGCCCCCGTGCGCAGCACCAGCGCGTGCCCCGGCGGAATGCGCCGTACCCCTTCGTAGGGGGTGGTGTCGCGCAGCGCGGCCGGGACGTCCGGGGCGGCGAGCAGGGCGGCGAGATGACCGAAGTCGAGGTTGGCCTCGATGAGGTCGGCCAGCGGCAGCGCGGCGGTGGCGTAGGCCGTGCCGCCCGCCCATGGGGTGTGGAAGACCGGGCGGGCGCCCGCGAGATCGCCGCAGACGGTGACGCGGCGGCCGACCTGGACGACGGCGGTGTAGCTGCCGGGCCAGTTCGTCAGATGGCGCAGCGCGCCGCCGCGCGCGGTGAACAGGCCGCGCCGCAGCTCTTCGTCGGAGGCGCCGCAGATGCCGAGGACGGCGATCCGGTTCTGCTCGTCGGCCGTGACCACGCGCACCTCGTCCGGGCGCCAGTCGCCGACCGCCCACAGCGGGTCGGGGTCGCCCCACAGGAGCTGGGAGCCGACCGGGTGCAGGGTCTCGCCGTCGTAGCCCACCGAGCCTGCGGAGCCGAGCCCGGCCGTGCCCGCGGCGGCACTGCTCCACCCCACCAACCACCGCATCGTGCCTCCACAGCCTGTGGACAACCACTGCACCGATCGAACCGGACCCATGCTGCCACGAAGGACGCCTGGGAGAGGTGTGGTGACACCGCACGAAACGGCGGGAGGAGTAAGGGGGTTCGCGACCGCGCGGCCACCATGATCCGGCATTCGGTCGGGTGCCACCAGGGACGGCCCGACGCGAATGCGCCCCTGTACGCTCCCCCAAAACGCCTTTCGCGCCCCTAAGTTGCATGGTCGGCGCAGAAATCACCCCAACTTCTGCGGGACGATTTTCAGCCAAATACCAGATCGTGTCCGGGAGATGAGCACGCTCCGTAGGGGCTCGCGGTGATCGCGGCGCCCCGGACGCACGCACGGTCCGGGAGACGGCATCCGCCTCCCGGACCGGTCCGCCACCCGCGGGGATGAAGGTGGCGGTGTCCCCCAGCCCACTGGATCCAGTACAGCGGGCCGACCCACGCAAGACCAGGAAACCGCCCGCGAGTTGGCCGGAGAAGAGCGCACGGCCGGGCGCACGGCCACACGCGCGGGGGCACGCGTCGGCCGGTCCGTGCACGGTGCGTACTGGTCCGTACTCCCGTACGGACCACAATCCCGCCATCCGGAACAATGCCCCTTAACGCTTGGGATGCGGCGAACTACGCTGGGTTTACGAATGCCGCACGGTTATGCCCGCGCGGCGGCCGTCTGTGTCGAGGGGTGGCGCATGTCCAGGGAGCAACGCGGGCCGAACGAAAAACTCGGCGCCGTTCTCGCCCTCGCGGGAATCAGCAACGCAGGACTCGCGCGTCGCGTCAATGATCTTGGCGCCCAACGCGGGTTGACACTTCGCTACGACAAGACGTCCGTGGCGCGCTGGGTGTCGAAGGGCATGGTGCCGCAGGGCGCCGCGCCCCACCTCATCGCGGCCGCCATCGGACAGAAACTCGGCCGCCCGGTGCCGCTCCACGAGATCGGCCTGGCGGACGCGGACCCCGCGCCCGAGGTCGGCCTCGCCTTCCCGAGGGACGTGGCGCAGGCGGTGCGGTCGGCGACCGAGCTGTACCGCCTCGACCTCGCCGGACGCCGGGCCGGCTCGGGCGGGATCTGGCAGTCGCTGGCCGGTTCCTTCGCGGTGAGCGCCTACGCGACGCCCGCCTCACGCTGGCTGATAACCCCCGCCGACAGCTCGGTCGCGCGGGAGGACGGCTCCGTCGAGGGCGCCGGCGCACCGGTCAGAGTCGGCCACAGCGATGTCCGCAAGCTGCGGGAGGCCGCCGAGGACGCCAGGCGCTGGGACTCCAAGTACGGGGGCGGCGACTGGCGTTCCTCGATGGTGCCGGAGTGCCTGCGCGTCGAGGCGGCGCCGCTGCTGCTCGGCGGGTACTCCGACGAGGTCGGCCGCGCGCTGTTCGGCGCCTCCGCCGAACTGACCCGGCTCGCCGGGTGGATGGCCTTCGACACCGGCCAGCAGGAGGCGGCGCAGCGGTACTACATCCAGGCGCTGCGGCTCGCGCGCGCGGCCGCCGACGTACCGCTCGGCGGGTACGTCCTCGCCTCCATGTCGCTCCAGGCGACATACCGGGGCTTCGGGGACGAAGGGGTCGACCTCGCGCAGGCCGCCCTCGAACGCAACCGGGGGCTGGCCACGGCGCGCACCATGAGCTTCTTCCGGCTGGTGGAGGCGCGCGCCCACGCGCGCGCCGGGGACGCGCAGGCGGCGGGCGGGGCGCTGAAGGCGGCGGAGAGCTGGCTGGAGCGCTCCCGCGAGGGGGACAACGATCCCTCGTGGCTCGGGTTCTACGGCTACGACCGCTTCGCGGCGGACGCGGCCGAGTGCTACCGGGACCTGAAGCTGCCGCGCCAGGTGCGCAGGTTCACCGAGCAGGCGCTCTCGAAGCCGACGGAGGAGTTCGTGCGCTCGCACGGGCTGCGGCTGGTCGTCTCCGCGGTGGCCGAGCTGGAGTCCGGGAACCTCGACGCGGCCTGCGAACAGGGGGTGCGGGCGGTGGAGGTGGCCGGCCGGATCTCCTCGGCGCGGACCACGGAGTACGTGCGGGACCTGCTGCACCGGCTGGAGGCCTACGGCGACGAGCCGCGGGTGGTCGAGCTGCGGGAGCGGGCCAGGCCCCTGCTGATGACCCCGGCGTAGCGCCGCGCCCCGGCACCGGTGCGGTACTGATCACCCCGGCGTTTGAAGGCACTGTCAGTGGCGCAGTGCACTATCGACGTGGGAGGTGGTGCAGGTGCCGGTCGGGGCGTACGACTGTGATGTGCTCGTGGTCGGAGGGGGCATCGTCGGGCTGTCGACGGCGTACGCGGTCGGCAGGGCGGCGCCGGGGACACGGGTGACCGTGCTGGAGAAGGAGCCGGGCCCCGCGCGCCACCAGACGGGGCGCAACAGCGGGGTGATCCACAGCGGGATCTACTACCGCCCGGGCTCCCTCAAGGCGCGGTACGCGGTGCGGGGCGCCGCCGAGATGGTCAAGTTCTGCGCCGAGTACGGCGTCGAGCACGCCGTCACCGGCAAGCTGATCGTGGCCACCGAGCGCGCCGAGCTGCCCCGGCTGCACTCCCTGGTCCAGCGCGGCCGGGAGAACGGAATACCGGTGCGCGAGCTGGGCGCCGCCCAGATCGCCGAGTACGAACCCGAGGTGCGCGGACTGGCCGCGATACACGTGGGCAGCACCGGCGTGTGCGACTACACGGGCGTGGCCCGGCAGCTCGCCCTCGCCTCCGGCGCCGACATCCGCTACGGCGCGCGGGTCGTCCAGGTGGACCGGCGCCCGGAGCGGGGCGTCGCCGTGCGCACCGCGGCCGGGGACGTGGTGCGCGGCCGGGTCCTGGTGAACTGCGCCGGTCTGTACTGCGACGAACTGGCCCGGCTGACCGGCGACGAGCCCGGCGTACGGATCGTGCCGTTCCGCGGCGAGTACTACGAGCTGGCCCGGCCCGAACTGGTGCGCGGCCTGGTGTACCCGGTGCCGGACCCGGCGTTCCCGTTCCTCGGCGTGCATCTGACCCGGGGCGTCGACGGCGGCGTGCACATCGGCCCGAACGCGGTCCCGGCCCTGGCCCGCGAGGGGTACGACTGGACGGTCGTACGGCCCCGGGAGCTGGCCGGCACCCTGGCCTGGCCCGGATCGTGGGCGATAGCCCGGCGGCACTGGCGCTACGGCACGGGTGAGCTGCACCGCTCGCTGTCGAAGGGCGCCTTCCTTGAGGCGGTGCGCAGGCTGCTGCCCGCGGCGCGGGCCGAGGACCTGGTGCCGGCGCCTGCCGGGGTGCGGGCCCAGGCGGTGCTGCGGGACGGCTCCCTGGTGGACGACTTCCTGATCAAGGAGGGCCCCCGCGCGGTGCATGTGCTGAACGCGCCGTCCCCGGCGGCCACCGCGTCCCTGCCGATCGGCCGGGAGGTCGCGCGCCGGGCGCTGGGGATGCTGGCGGCGGTCGGCGGCGCGGGCATCTCCGCGCCGCGCCCGTAGACTCGTTCGTACTGTGTCTGATGCGCTGAACACCCCCGACGTCCTGTCCGAGCCGGCCCCGGACGCCCCCGGTGCCGACCCCCGGCCCGCCCGGGCCAAGGGCGAGCCGCGCTTCCCGGACGGCCCGCAGCCCGATCCCGCCGGTTCGCACTTCGAGCGGCGGATCCGCAGCTTCCAGCCGCGCCGCAGCCGGGTGACGACCGGGCAGGCCGACGCGCTCCAGCGGCTGTGGCCCGCCTGGGGACTGGACATCGACGGACAGCGGGTGCTCGACCTCGCCGAGCTGTTCGGCAACGACCGTCCGGTCGTCCTGGAGATCGGCTTCGGCATGGGCGAGGCCACCGCGCAGATGGCCGCCGCCGACCCGGACACCAATGTGCTCGCGGTCGATGTGCACACCCCCGGCCAGGGCAATCTGCTGAACCTGGCCGAGCAGAACGCGCTGGACAACATCCGGGTGGGCAACGGGGACGCGATCATCCTGCTGCGCGAGATGCTGCGGCCCGACGCGCTCGCCGGGCTGCGGGTCTACTTCCCCGACCCCTGGCCCAAGAAGCGCCACCACAAGCGGCGGCTGATCCAGCCCGAGTTCCTCGACCTCGCCGCGACCCGGCTGCGGCCCGGCGCGCTGGTGCACTGCGCGACCGACTGGGAGCCGTACGCCGAGCAGATGCTGGAGGTGCTCTCGGCCCACCCCGACTTCGAGAACACGCAGGCCGACGGCGGTTTCGCGCCCCGGCCCGGGTTCCGGCCGCTGACCCGTTTCGAGGGACAGGGACTGGACAAGGGCCATGTCGTGCGCGATCTCCTCTTCCACCGCAGGTAGCCGCCGCCGGTAAACCGCTCAGCCCCTCGTCCCGCCACCGTTAGGGTCGATGCCGTGGCCACCAGTTCCGTGTACCCGACGTATCCCCCGCACCCCGGTACCGAGGCGCTGCGCCACCCGCACTGGTGGCAGCTGCGCTGGGTGCGGTACGGCGCGCTGATCACGCTGCTGGCGATGTCCGCCCTCGTCATCCTGGCGCTGGTGCGCAAGGAGACCGGCACCGAGGGGTTCCTGGTGGGGCTCGGCCTCGCGGTGCTGCCGGTGCCCTGGCTGATCACCGCGTTCCGCTGGCTGGACCGGGTGGCGCCCTTCGCCTGGCGGAACCTGGTGTTCGCGTTCTGCTGGGGCGCGTTCGCGGCGGCGCTCATAGCCATCGTCGCCAACAGCTTCGCGACCAAATGGATAGCCACCTCCACCGCGGACCCGGCGGGCGCCAACACCCTCGGCGCCACCGTGATAGCCCCGATCGTCGAGGAGTCCGCCAAGGCCGCGGCCGTGCTGCTCGTGTTCCTCTTCCGCAGGCGCGAGTTCACCGGGGTCGTGGACGGGATGGTGATAGCCGGGATCACCGCCACCGGGTTCGCGTTCACCGAGAACATCCTCTATCTCGGCACCGCCTTCGGCACCGACCAGGTCACCGGCGGCCATGGCATCGTCTCGGTCACCGCCGCCACCTTTTTCGTGCGCATCGTGATGTCCCCGTTCGCGCACCCCCTGTTCACCACCTGCACCGGCATCGGCTTCGGCCTCGCCGCGGTGTACGGCTCCCGCGGGCGCGCCCGGCGAGTGCTGATCCCGCTCGGCGGACTGCTCCTCGCGATGTGCATGCACGCCCTGTGGAACGGCTCCGCCGCCTTCGGGCAGTACGGCTTCCTCGCGGTCTACGGCGCCTTCATGCTGCCCGTGTTCGGGCTGCTGACCTGGCTCGGGATATGGACCCGGCAGCGGGAGCTGCGCACAGTGAGCGAGGAGCTGCCGGCGTATGTGCTGGCCGGCTGGCTGGGCCCGGCCGAGCCCGGCGCGCTGGGCTCGATGCGGGCCCGCAGGATGGCCCGCGACTACGCCCGCCACCACGCCGGACGCCCCACGGCACGGGCGGTCGCGCAGTACGAGACGTACGCCACCGCCCTCGCGCTGCTGCGGGCGCGGGGCCGCCGCGGCCGGGCGGGCGCGGACTTCGCCGTCCGTGAGCGGGAGCTGCTGGAGCAGCTGTGGCAGCGCCGGGAGGCCGCCCGCCCCGCCCTGGAGTACGCGGCCCGCAAGGCGGCCCCCGCCCCCGTCCCGCCGGGCTGGGCACCCGCGCCGTACGGGCACGCGTATGTCCGGGGGCCGGGGCACGGGTACGGTCCCGGACCCGGGTACGGATATCCGCAGGGCCCCGGGCACGCGCAGAGACCGGGGCCCGGGTACGGCTACCCGGCGGCACCATACCCGTCGTACAACCCGTACCGGATGTGACCTACGCCGAGGCGTCCGTCAGCCGCTTCAGTTCGTCGTCCGTCAGCTTCAGGTCGCCGACCGCCAGCAGCGGCGGGAGCTGCTCCAGGGTGCGGGCCGAGGCGATGGGCGCGGTGACGGTCGGCTGGGCGGCCAGCCAGGCGAGGGCGACGGTGGCGTGCGCGGCGTCGTGCGCGGCGGCGATCTCGTCGAGGGCGGCGAGGACCTTCTGGCCGCGCTCGGTCTCCGCGTACTTCGCGGCCCCGCCGGCGCGGGCGCTGTCCACCTTCGTGCCGGGCCGGTACTTGCCGGTCAGGAAGCCCGCGGCGAGCGCGAAGTACGGCACCGTGGACAGGCCCTCGCGGGCGACGAGGTCCTGGAGCGGGCCCTCGTAGGTGTCCCGGGAGACCAGGTTGTAGTGCGGCTGGAGCGCCACATAGCGGGCCAGGTTCTCGCGGGTGGAGAAGTCCAGGGACTCCTTCAGCCGCTCGGCGCTGATGTTGGACGCGGCGATCTGCCGGACCTTGCCTGCCTTCACCAGCTCGTCCAGCGCGCCGATGATCTCCTCGACCGGCACCTCGGGCTGGTCGAAGTGGGTGTAGTAGAGGTCGATATGGTCGGTGCCCAGCCGGGCCAGGGAGGCGTCGGCGGCGGCCTTGATGTTGGCCGCGGACAGGCCCTTGTACTGCGGGTGCTGGCTGACCTTGGTGGCGATGACGACGTCGGAGCGGTTGCCGCGGGCCTTGACCCACTTGCCGATGACGGTCTCGGACTCGCCGCCCTGGTGGCCCTCGACCCAGGCGCTGTAGGCGTCGGCGGTGTCGATGAAGTTGCCGCCCGCGGCCGTGTACGCGTCCAGGACGGCGAAGGAGGTCTGCTCGTCGGCGGTCCAGCCGAAGACATTGCCGCCCAGGCAGAGCGGGAAGACCTCGAGGTCGGAAGAGCCCAGTGTGCGCAGAGAAGTCATGCTTCACATCAACACCGGCGGCGGATGATCGCATTCCGCCGCCGGTGGGGGGATCCGCGCGGATTCCGCGCGGGTTCCGTCAGGGGTTGAGGCCCTTGTCGCGCAGCCAGGGCGCGGGGTCGATCGCGGTGGCCTGCCCGTTCGGGTGGACCTCCAGGTGCAGATGCGGCCCGGTGACATTGCCGGTGGCGCCGACGCGGCCGATGACCTCGCCGGTGCTGACCTTCTGGCCGACCGAGACATTGATCGAGGACTGGTGGCAGAACCACAGCTCGGTGCCGTCGTCCAGGGTGAGGACGGTGCGGTAGCCGTAGGCGCCGGCCCAGCCGGCCTGGGTGACGGTGCCGCCGTGCACAGCCTTGATCAGGGTGCCGGTGGGAGCGGCGAAGTCGAGGCCGGTGTGGTAGCCGGAGGACCACATGGCGCCGGGCTGCCCGAAGGTGCCGGTGATCGTGTACGAGACGACGGGCAGCGTGTACTGCTTGGCCAGCTCGGCCAGCCGCTTGGCCTCGGCCGCCTTCTTGACGGCGGCCTCCGCCTTCTCCTTGGCGGCGGCGGCCTTGTCGGCGGCCTCCTTCTCCGCCTTGGCGGCCGCGGCGTCGCTCTGCTGCTGGGCGGCGGCGACCATCGCGGCGGTGGCCTTGCTGTCGGCCTGGCCCTGCTGCTGCTCGGCCTGGGCCATGATCCGGTTGCGCAGGGCCTCGCCGGCGCCGCTGTCCTTGGCACCCTCGGTGGTCTGCCCGAGGTCGGTGAGCGCGGTGGCGGGCTCGGCCTTGGTCGCGGCGGCGGAGTCGTCGCCGAAGAAGTGCTCGACGGTGGACAGATGCGGCACCGAGACGTTCGGCATGTCCGGCACCGAGATGGAGACCGGCGGCTTGCCGGTGTTGGCGCTGGCGATGCCGCCCGCGCCGACGGCGGCGATCACACCGACGCCGAGGACGGTGGAGCTGCGGGCGAAGCCGCCGCGCTGCTTGGCGACGCGGTGCCGGCCGCGGACCGGGGTGACGGTCTCCTCGGTGGGGTTCCACTCCTCCCAGGGGCCGTCGTCGTCGAGGCCGGGGCCGGGGCCGGGGCCGGGGCCGAACGACTCGGGTTCACGCTGGGCGGGCACGAACGGGGCTTCTGGGGCAGGCCGGTTGGACGCCACGGGGGCGTGCTCCTTTCCTTCCTCCGCCTACCGGGTTAGCTGACGGGTTCGGAGCAGGAAGGTCTCCTACGCGCGTATACCGCTCCCGGACTCGCTGAGTCCGCGACGGTGTCCGCGTGATTCACCCCAAGGTGGTGGTTCCCCGGTTCCCTTACGGGATTCGGCGCGTGCGCACGGAGCCGCCTCGGGTGACGGCTGGGACGACCGCGCTGCGTTATCGAACGTTAATAGACCCGGGGGGAACTTTCCAAGCCGTTCGGCTTGATCATTAACGCTTCGACCGGTGGACTTACCGCCCAGCGGGCCGTCAAACCGGGCGAGTTGACCGGGGTCCAGGAGTCATCGGGTTTTTGATGGTGACTCAGATGTTATACACAGGGAGGTTGAACGGTCACTACGGGTAACCCCCGTATCCGGGGCCCGGAAAACACTCAGGGCCGGAATCCATCAACTGGATTCCGGCCCTGAGATATCAGTAGCGGGGACAGGATTTGAACCTGCGACCTCTGGGTTATGAGCCCAGCGAGCTACCGAGCTGCTCCACCCCGCGGCGATGTCTCTACTGTACGCCATCACCGGGGTGGAAAGCACATCGGTTACGACGGGGCCCCGGAGCGGCCCGGCAGATGCCGGTTCGGGGCCTTGGCCAGGTCCTCGTACTCGGGCAGTACGAGGACCTCGACGCCCGCGCCGGTCAGCACCCCCGTGCCGTCGGCCGCCACCACGAACGTGTCCGGCTCGCGCCAGGCGGTCACCACCCGGCGCACCCCCGCCCGCAGGATCAGCTCGGCGCAGGGCGCGGGGCGGGAGGCGCGGCGGGCGCAGGGCTCCAGGCTGCTGTAGACGGTGGCGCCGGGCAGCCGGGGGTCGGCGGGGTCGGTCTTGGCGAGCGCCGCCTCCTCCGCGTGCACCACCGGGTCCGTGCCCTCCCGGGAGTGGCCGCGGGCCAGCTCGGTGCCGTCGGCGGCGACCACGACCGCGCCGACGCTGAAGGCCGTCTCCGAGGGCGGGCACAGCGCGGCCAGCTCGCAGGCGGTGCGCAGCCAGTGCCGGTCGGCAGCGGTGGCCAGCGGGCCGGTGCCGGGCGCGGTGGGCTCGTAGCGCAACAGCACGACGTCCTCGATCCGGCGGGACTCGACGAGCCGCAGCCGGCCCTCCTGGTAGCGGCCGGGGCCGAACAGCCGCGGGGCGGCCGGATCGCCCACGACCAGCGGGGCGACCGCCAGGTGCAGCTCGTCGGCGAGGCCCTGCTGGAGGAGCTGGGTGTGCACGGCCGCGCCGCCCTCCACCATCAGCCGGCCGACCCCGCGCTCGGTGCGCAGATGGCCGAGCAGCGCCCGCCAGTCCAGCTCCGGGCCGAGCGCGACGACCTCGGCGGCGCCGCCGAGCAGCCGGGCGGCCCTCGCCGCGCCCCGGTCGGTCGTGTAGACGAGCTTGTCGCCGCCGGTGTGCCAGAAGCGGGCCCCGGCATCGAGGTCGCCGCTGCCCGTGACGGTGACCTTCAGCGGGTACTCCGGCCGGCCCCGCGCGAGCCGCATCGCGCGCCGCTCGGCGGAGTTGACCAGCAGGCGCGGATTGTCGGCCCGCAGGGTGCCGGCGCCGACCAGGAGGGCGTCGGCCGAGGCCCGTACCGCGTCGACCCGGTCGAAGTCGGCCGGTCCGGACAGCAGCAGCCGCTCCGGGCCGGTGTCGTCCAGGCAGCCGTCGAGGGAGACGGCGGCGGACAGCAGCACGTACGGGTACGGCGCGGACTCGGGGTGGGCTCGCTCGGTGCTCATCGGCTCCAGTGTGCGGCCCGGGGTCAGCCGGCCTGCTCCCGGGGAAGGCGCGCGTCGCCCAGTTCGTGCCCGGCGAAGGACAGGACGACGATCAGTACACCGCCGCAGGTGATCGCCCAGTCGGCGAGGTTCATGACGCTGAAGTCGCGCACCGAGATGAAGTCGACCACCGCGCCGCGCATGCCGCCCGGTGAGCGGAAGAGCCGGTCGGTCAGATTGCCGACGGCGCCGCCCAGCAGCAGGCCGAGGGCGATCGCCCAGGGTGCGCTGGTCAGCCGGCGCGACACCCGCACGATGACGGCGGCCACGGCGAGCGCGATCAGGGTGAACACGATGGTCGTGGCGCTGCCCATGCCGAAGGCCGCGCCGGGATTGCGCTGCACCCGCAGCTCCAGCCAGGACCCGAGCACCGGCACGGGGTCCCGGCCCTCCAGGCCCGCGACCACCGCGAGCTTGCTCCCCAGATCGACGGCGTAGGCGACGGCGGCCACCAGCCACAGCACCCACACCCGCCGCCGCGTCCCGTGCCCGTTCGACTCGCTCGGCATCACCCTCGTACTCCTCCCCGATTCCCGCCCAGCGTACGGGCCGGCCGGCGGGACGTCACCGCTTTCCATGGCCCGCGGAAACGGCATTCGTATTTTCGCCAGTTGCTGTCATAGGACCGCCGGACCCCGCTTTCGAGCTACAGAAGCACCCGAATGCCCCACACCCTCATCTCCCGAGAGGCTCGTTAGCTGACCGTGGCACGCACTGAGAGACGCACAGCGCTGAATCTCCACTCGCCGGTCACATTCCGGCTGGAAAGCAGGGAAGGCGAGGTGTTCACCGACGGCTGTTCAGATCTTCTTGACGATTTCTTGAAGAGAATCCGCCAGCTGGAGAGTGAGTACCTGCGGGCGATGGTGAGGCTCTAGGAGTCAGCCCATGGACAGGATTCACGATGAAGACGTTTTGTGTGACTATGAGTTCAGCACGCTCGAGATGCAATGGGACCCGGTCGAAGAACTGGCCCAGATGCTGTCCGGGGCGTCCGCCGCGAATCCCGATCCGGCCCCGCCGCACGGCAGGTCCAGCCACCGGAGAAACCGTCGGCGCATCCGTACCGAGCCCGGATTGCTGCGCGACAATCAGCGCGGTGCGCCCGTCACGCTGCTGATCGCCACCATCTCGGTGTGCGCGCTGTGCATGCTGGGCTGGTCCTTCTCCTATTCCTACGCACAACTCCGTGCCACCGCTTCCTCGGTACTGCCGATGCGCCTCGCGCAGTGGTGGCCGTTGACGGTGTACGGACCCTGGCTCGTGGCGGCGCTGTCCATTCTGCGGGCGACGGTCCAGAGCCGAAGTGCCAGGAGATCGTGGGGAGTTCTGCTGGGTGCCTCCGCGATGGCGGTCGCCCTGTGCGTCTGCCATGCGGCGCATTCCCCGCTTTCCCTGATCATCTTCGGAATTCCGCCGATCACCGCCCTGGTGTGTTTCTGGGAAATCGTCGGCCAGGTCTCCTCCAAGGTGGCCCGCCCCCGGCATGCCGCGCACAGCCGCCGCAATCCCAAGGCGCAGGGGCCGTACGACGTCAGGTGAGTGAGCCGGCCCGCCGGGAACACCGGCGGGCGCGGTCACAGCAGGACGACGCAGCCCCGCCGCTCCAGCTCCGCCGTGAGGGGGGAGCCCCGGGGGCAGTCGTTCCAGCGCAGGTCCAGCTTCTCCAGCGCGGGCAGCTCCAGGATCCAGTCGGGCAGCCGGGTGAGCCGGTTGCCGCGCACGTCCAGCTGCCGCAGCAGGGGCAACCCGGCGAGGCATCGCGGCAGTTCGGGCAGCGCGTTCTCCCGCAGATCGAGGTGGCGCAGCTCCGTCAGCGCGCCCATGGAGGCGGGCAGGTCCGCCAGCTCATTGCCCCGCAGCCAGAGCTCGCGAAGGCTTCCGAGATCTCCGACGGCATCGGGCAGCGCGGTCAACCGGTTGTGCTGCGACCGCAGTTCGACGAGCCCGGCCATCCGGCCGATGCTGCCGGGCAGGGCCGTGAGCGCGTTCTCCCCGACGTTCAGATAGCGCAGCCGCGTCAGGTTCCCCAGCTCCTCGGGAAGCCCGCCGAGCGCGTTGTCGTGCAGATAGAGGAAGCCGTCGAGCCCGGTCAGCTCCCCGATCTCCGGGGGCACCGAGGTGAGCCGGTTGTGCCCGAGGTCCAGGGTCCGCAGGGCCCGCAGCCGTCCGATGGCGCCCGGCAGCGCGGTGAGCCCGTTGTCCGCGAGGATGAGCACCTGGAGCCCGGCACGCTCCCAGACCGACTCGGGCACCTGCCCCAGCTGCCGCCGCCACAGATCCAGCACCCGCGCGGAGTCCTGCGTCACGCCTCCCCCGCGCCGGCCGCCACCAGCAGGCGCACCACGTCCCCGACCCGCCGGCGGATCTCCGGGTCGGCGACGACCCCGTCCTCCCCCACATCACCGTGCCCCACCGGCACCCGTACACAGGCCGCCTCCACCACGGCCGCCCCGGTGTACCCGAGCACCGTCCGCAAGGTGGCCGTCGCGCCCTCTCCCCGGCCCGGCGCCGCCACATTGACCCAGGCGACCGGCTTGTCGCAGATCTCGGTCCCGCCGACCGTCCAGTCCAGCAGGTTCTTGAACGCGCCCGGCAGGGTCCCCGCGTACTCCGGCGCGCAGATCAGTACCGCGTCCGCCGCCTCGATGGCCGCCCGCATCCGGGCCACGGCCGCCGGCAGCGGTTCCCGGTCGTCATCGGGATTGAAGTGCGGAAGCCCGCCCAGCCCGTCGTACATCAGGGTCCGCACCCCGGCCTGTGCCGCCACCGCCCGCGCCGTGCGCAGCAACGCCTCATTGGCGGAATGGGCCCGCAGGCTCCCGGACAGCAGCAGAATCATCACCGAACCCCCTGAAAACGGCTGAAGCCCCCAGCTCGAACTGCCTCTGAGCTGGGGGCGATTCCGTAGGCCCTGTGGGACTCGAACCCACAACCAATGGATTAAAAGTCCACTGCTCTGCCAATTGAGCTAAGGGCCCAGGCGATGTTGCCTGTCCGAGCATAGCCGCAGGAGGCCGGGTCTCCGATCGGGTAGGGGGGACCCGGCCGCGTCGGGGGGTGGGATGGCTAGTTTTTGACGGGGGTGGAGGCGGGGGTGCGGGCGCGCGCGGGGTCGAGGAACCAGTGGCGCGCGGAGACGAGCCACCAGGTGGCGGCGAAGCCCAGGACGACCAGGACGGCGATCGGGGCGTAGTTGAAGGTCTTCCAGGTGACGGGGGAGACCTGGGGCAGCATGAAGAGGATCGTGATCGCCAGCACCCACAGGACCGAGACCACCCCGATCACGCCCGACCAGCGGCCCAGGTGCCAGGGGCCCCGCTGGAACGCCGCGCCCTTGCGGACCCGCAGGAAGGTCGGGACGACGTAGGCGAGATAGAGGCCGATCACCGCGATGGACGTCACCGCCGCGTACGCCGTCGAGTTGATCAGATAGGGCAGACCGAGGACCAGCGCGGCGAACGCGGCCAGCCAGACCGCCGCCACGGGAGTGCGGGTGCGCGGGCTCACCGTGTGCCAGAGCCGGGAGAAGGGCAGCGCGCCGTCGCGCGAGAAGGCGTAGATCATGCGGCTGTTGGCGGTCACGGAGGCCATGCCGCAGAAGAGCTGGGCGCCGATCACCACCAGGAGCAGCAGCTTGCCGGAGGTGGCGCCCAGCGCGTCCAGGAGGATCTGGGCCGGCGGCGCGCCGGTCGCGGAGGCCAGCTCCTTGTCGTACGACTGGATGGCGTAGGTGAAGCCGAGCAGCAGGACGAACCCCGCGATCCAGGACGTCCAGATGGAGCGCACGATGCCCTTCGGGCCCGCCGTGGCCGCGTCGCGCGTCTCCTCGGTCATATGGGCGGAGGCGTCGTAGCCGGTGAACGTGTACTGGGCCATCAGAAGGCCGAGCAGGACGACGTAGACACCGCTGCCCCAGCCCGTCCCGTTGACGAAGTGGGTGAAGACGAAGGATGTCGAGCGGTGGTGGTCGGGTACGACGGCCAGCGCGCCGACGATGACCGCCACCCCGAGCACGTGCCACCACACGCTCACGCTGTTCAGGAAGGCGACGATCCGCACGCCGAAGGTGTTCAGCAGGCCGTGCAGCAGCAGGATCGCGGCGAAGAGCAGGACCGTGCGCACGCGTGTGACCTCGAAGTCGAACTGGAGGTTCAGATACGCGCCGAGGAAGGAGGCCGCGCCGAAGTCGATGCCGGCGGTGACCGCGACCTGGCCCAGCACGTTGAACCAGCCCGTGAACCACGCCCACGCCGCCGCCGAGCGCTCGGGCGCCAGCCGGTGGGCCCAGAAGTACAGTCCGGCCGAGGTCGGGTAGGCCGAGCAGATCTCGGCCATCGACAGCCCCACGAGCAGCGTCATCAGGCCGACCGCGACCCAGCCCCAGGTGATCACGGCGGGGCCGCCCGTGGTCATGCCGAAGGAGTAGAGGGTCAGGCAGCCCGACAGGACCGAGATGATCGTGAAGGACACCGCGTAGTTGGCGAACGCCGACATACGGCGGGCGAGGACCTGCGTGTAACCGAGCTGGGCCAGCCGCTCCTCGTCCGAGGGCACACCCGCTGTCGTGTCTTCTGTCATGCCCCCAGCAATTCCCCTGCCACGGGCGTGACATGCGTCACTCGGGGGCGGTACGCGGAAGGGCCCGCACGACGTGGGTCGTGCGGGCCCTTCGCTGTTCTACGGCGATCCGTCAGCCGTTGCGCTTCCAGCGCGGCTTGTCGTCGCGGCGGCCGAAGGAGGAGCCGGTGCCGCCGGTGCCGCGGTGGTCGTCACGACGGCCGTAGGGGCGCTCGTGGCCGCCGGAGCGGAAGCCCGGACGGTCGTCGCGGCGGTCGCGGTTGAACGGACGGTCGCTGCCCCGGTGGCCACCGCGGTCGTCACGGCGGAAGCCGCCACGGTCGCCACCGCGGTCGTCACGACGCTCGAAGGAACGGCCACCACGGTCGTCACGGCGCTCGCCGCGGTCGTCACGGCGGAAGCCGCCACGGTCGTCACGGCGTTCGAAGGAACGGCCACCACGGTCGTCGCGGCGGTCGTCACGGCGCTCGAAGGAGCGACCGCCACGGTCGTCACGGCGGTCACGGTCGAACGGACGACGGTCGTCGCGGCGCTCGAAGGAGCGGCCACCACGGTCGTCACGACGGTCACCGCGGTCGTCACGGCGGAAGCCGCCACGGTCGTCACGGCGCTCGAAGGAACGGCCACCACGGTCGTCACGGCGCTCGAAGCCACGGCCACCGCGGTCGTCGCGGCGGTCACGGTCGAACGGACGACGGTCGTCGCGGCGCTCGGGCGCCGCCGAAGCCGCCGGACGCTCCTCGCGCTCGGTCTCCCGGGCGGCGGGCGCCTCGGCCGCCAGCTCCTCGGCGGCGGAGGCCTGCGCCTCGGCCACCGCGGTCTCCGGGTCCTCACCGCGCTCGCGGGCGACCCGGGCCACCAGGCGGTCGGCCTCCTCGCGCAGCTCAGTGGCGCGGCGCTGGGCACGCTCCAGCTGCTTGGTCAGCTGGCCGACCTCGCGCTCGGCCTGCTGCGCGGCGTTGCCCGCGGACTCGGCCTGCACCTCGGTCATGGACCGGGCGCCGGTGATCTCGGCGACCTCCGGCTCGAAGGCGGCGCCGCCCTGGATGATGTGGCGGCCCGCGTCGACGCCGGCGTCCTCCATCAGACGGAAGATCTGGCGGCGCTGGTGCGGCAGCGACAGGGAGACGACGGTGCCGGTACGGCCCGCACGCGCGGTACGGCCCGCACGGTGCAGGTAGTCCTTGTGGTCGCCGGCCGGGTCCACGTTGAGGACCAGGTCGATGCCGTCCACGTGGATGCCGCGGGCGGCGACGTCGGTGGCGACCAGGACGTTGACGTAACCGTCCTTGAAGTCCGCCAGGGTGCGGGTACGCGCGCCCTGGGTCATGCCGCCGTGCAGCGCGTCGGCCTTCACACCCGCGTCGCGCAGCTGCTCGGCGACGCGGTCGGCGCCCAGCTGGGTGCGGACGAAGATGATCGTGCGGCCCTTGCGGGAGGCGATCGCGGCGGTGACCGGCGCCTTGTCCTTGGGCTTCACGATGAGGATGTGGTGCGACATGGTCGTCACCGCGCCCTGGGCCGCGTCCACCTCGTGGGAGACGGGGTTCTTCAGGTAGCGGTCGACGAGGGTCTGGATCTCGTTCTCCATGGTGGCGGAGAAGAGCATGCGCTGACCGTCGGCCGGGACCTGGTCCAGCAGCTCGGTGACCTCGGGCAGGAAGCCCAGGTCGGACATCTGGTCGGCCTCGTCCAGGACGGTGATCTGGACGTCCTCCAGCGAGCAGGCGCCGCGGTTGATGATGTCGCGCAGCCGGCCCGGGGTGGCGACGAGGATGTCGACGCCGCGCTCCAGGGCGTAGATCTGGTTGCCCATGGACGTGCCGCCGCAGACGACCTTCATCTTCAGGCCGACGACGTCGCCGTACGGCTGGAGGGCGTCCGCGACCTGCATGGCCAGCTCACGGGTCGGGGTGAGGATGACCGCGCGGGGGCGCTTCTTCTCGGTGCGGCCGCCGGCCAGCCGGGCCAGCGTCGGCAGACCGAAGGAGAGGGTCTTGCCGGAGCCGGTGCGGCCGCGGCCGAGGATGTCCTTGCCGAGCAGGGCGTCCGGGATGGTCGCGGCCTGGATCGGGAAGGGGGACGTCACGCCGTTCTGCGCGAGCTTGCGCACGATGCCCTCGGGGAGGCCGAGGTCGGCAAAGGTGATCTGGGGGGTCTGGGGGGCCTCAGTGGCCTGGGTCTCAGTGGCCTCGGTCGCCTCGTCCACGAGTTCGTTCACGTTCTCGTTTTCGGGCACGACGATCTGGTCAAAACTGGACACGGACATGCGAATGCGAAACCTTCCGGAGTCTCTTCGGCACGCGCCCGTCAACTCCGTGATTCGCACACGACCGCCTCAATGCGGTCCGCCACGGCAAGGGAGAGTACGCGCCACACGGCGCGCTCTGCAGTGGCGCCGGGCAAATGGGATCAAACGATCTACCACCATACGCACCCCCCACCCCTGAAGGCAAACCGATGGGCCGCCTCGGAGGGTGCGTCCGGTCACATCGGGACGCCCGCCGCGGGTGCCGGTTCGCGTTGCACCAGCTGGGGGCCGGGGTCCTCGTGCGCCGAGGAGGAGGGTTCGGCCGAAGGTGGCTCGGTGTCGGGCGGCGGCGGGGTGGTCGGCGGGGGCGGGGGCGGCGCGGTGGTGGACCCGGGGGTCGGCTGCTGCGCGGGCGGGGCCGGCGGGGCCCCGGGGCTCTTGCGGGGCTTGGCGGGGTCCGCGGAGGCGCTGTCGGCGCCGGACGCGTCGGCCGAGGACGCCGGTGCCGACTCCCCCGGCTTCGGCTTCCCGCCGTGCCCGTGCTTGCCGTCACCCCCGGGTGCGACGCGGCCCGGCCCGGCCGCGCCGTCCGCCGCGGGTCCTGCGCCCACCGCCGCTCCGGCGCCGCCGTGCCGTTCCGTGGAGTGCGAGGGCGCGGTCCGGCCGGCGGCGTCACCCACGTTCACACAGCCGGTGGCGACGGAGACGGCCAGTGCCGTGACGACCAGACGTACGGGTACGGGCAAGGGGCGCACGGCGGCCACCTCCGGGGACAGGGAACGGGGTCAACCTGTCCAACTCCCGTCGCCCGCAGGAGGACACGCGCCACGTACGCATCAACCCACCCGGCCCGTACGGCTCCTGCGGCCGCGCCCGCCTCCCCCGCATCCGCCCCGACGCCCCGTCACCCGTAGCCGAGCGCGTGCAGCCGGGCGTCGTCGATGCCGAAGTGATGGGCGATCTCGTGCACCACGGTCACCTCGGTCTCCGCCACGACGTCCTCGCGGGTGTCGCACATCCGCAGCGTCGGCCCCCGGTAGACCGTGATCCGGTCCGGCAGCACCCCGGCGTACCACTCGCCCCGCTCGGTCAGCGGGGTGCCCTCGTACAGACCGAGCAGATCGGGATCGGCGGCGGGCGGTTCGTCCTCCACGAACACCGCCACGTTGTCCATGAGCCGCGTCAGCTCCGGCGGGATCCGGTCGAGCGCCTCGGCGACCAGTTCCTCGAACTCCTCGCGCGTCATCTCCAGCACAGCGCCATTGTCGGGCACGTGACAGTGGTACGGGAGCGGCGGAGCGCCGCATACCCCCGCCCGCATTTGGGCATACGGGATCAATGGTCCGCGTCCCCGTCGCCGTCCTGAACCGCATGCCGAACCTCGCCGCCGCCCTCTTCCGCCGCCCCCGTCCCGATTCCCGCCCCCGGCCGCTCCCCGAGCTGGAGCTCGCCGCCCGCCCCCGGCCGTGGCTCGGCGCGCTCGGCCTCACCGCGGTCGTGCTGGTCGGCGCCTGGCTGGGACTGCTGGTCGTCGGCAATGTGCGGACACCGGTCGGCCCGATGAACACCACGATGGCGCTGCGCCCCTCACTGACCGGCGGCACCAAGATCAATGTGTCCCCGCTGGGCGCGCTCACCCTGGACAGCCATGTCGCGCCGGTCCGGCTGGACGTCAACGTCGACCAGCTGGACCCGCTGCGCTCCCAGGAACTGGTGGACCACCCGGACCGGATCTCCGGTCTCCAGGACGAGGTGGTCCACGACGTGGAGCACGGCACCCTCGACCTCGCCGTGCGCTCCGGCGTCGCCGTGGTGGTCGGCGCGGGCGCCCTCGGCTTCGCCGTCTACCGGCGCCCGAGCCGCGCGCTCACGGCCGGCGGACTCGCCCTCGCGCTGCTGGCCGCCTCGGGCATCTCCGCGTACGCCACCTGGAACCCCAAGTCGGTACTGGAGCCGAGGTTCTCCGGACTGCTGTCCTCCGCGCCCTCGGTGATCGGCAACGCGCGCGGCATCGTCAGCGACTTCGACGTCTACCAGCAGGAGTTGGCCCGCCTGGTGACGAACGTGACCAAGCTGTACGACGTCACGTCCACGCTGCCCACCTACCAGCCGGACCCCTCCACCATCCGGGTCCTGCATGTCTCGGACATCCATCTGAACCCGGCGAGCTGGAAGATCATCGCCTCGCTGGTGAAGCAGTACAAGGTGAATGTGATCGTGGACTCCGGCGACACGATGGACCACGGCACGGCGGCGGAGAACGGCTTCCTGGACCCGATCGCCCAGCTGGGCGTGCCGTACGTCTGGGTGCGGGGCAACCACGACTCCAGGACCACCCAGCGCTATCTGGAGCGTATGAAGAACGTCCGGGTGCTGGACGACGGCCGGGCGCGGACGGTGGGCGGGCTGCGCTTCGCGGGCATCGGCGATCCGCAGTTCACCCCGGACCGCGCGGTGGTGCCGGGCGGTGACGCCGCCGAGCGGCTGGCGGGCGACCGGCTGGACAGCGCGCTGCGTTCCCAGCGGACCGCGGGGACACCGGTGGACGTGGCGATCGCGCATGAACCGGTGGCGGCGCGGGAGACGGACGGGGAGGTGCCGCTGGTGCTGTGCGGGCATCTGCACCACGAGGGGGACGAGAAGCTGCCGTACGGGACACGGCTGCGGATGGAGGGCTCGACCGGGGGCAGCGGGCTGCGCGCGGTGGAGGGGAAGCACCCCGCGCCGATCGAGGCGTCGGTGCTCTATTTCGACCGTGACAGCCATCGGCTCCAGGCGTGGGACGCGATCCGGCTGGGTGGCCTCGGACTGACGACGGCCGAGGTCAGCCGCCATCTGGCGGACGACAACCGGTCCGGCGCGACACCCCCGTCGACCGCTCCCTCGCCCTCCGGGAACGGGGGCTCCGCCCGCCGCCCGTAAACCGTTTTGGCGATCCCCCTCGCCATCCCATATGCTTCTCACGTCCCCGACGCGCTGAGAAGCGCCCAGGCGGGCCGATAGCCCTCATCGTCTAGCGGCCTAGGACGCCGCCCTTTCAAGGCGGTAGCACGGGTTCGAATCCCGTTGGGGGCACGCAAGATCGTGTGCGACACTGTTGCACACAAACAGCTTGGTCCTGTGGAGCAGTTTGGAGTGCTCGCCACCCTGTCAAGGTGGAGGCCGCGGGTTCAAATCCCGTCAGGACCGCTGAGGTTTCACGTGAAACCTCGTGGCTGGGTAGCTCAGTTGGTACGAGCGATCGCCTGAAAAGCGATAGGTCGCCGGTTCGACCCCGGCCCCAGCCACAACCCGAAGGCCCCGTTCGACGAACGGGGCCTTCGTCGTATGGCAGCGTCGCGCTTCAGCCAGGTCGGGGGGACCCATGAGCGGCACCGAGATCGAGCTCGAAAAGGACAAGGCGAAGTTCGGCCTGCTGGCGGTGATAGCCAGCAATGTCGCGATCGTCGCCGTGGCGGTCGTCGGGGTCTGGCGGCTCAAGGGCGACACCTCGGTGATCGTCGGCATCCTCACCGCCGCCTTCACCGCGGTCAGCAGCATGACCACCGCCTATCTGGGCATCAAGGCCGTCTCCAACACCGCGCGGTCCATGACCCTGGCCGGCGGGCCGGTCCAGCAGCCGCCCGCGCCGGCCCCCTCGGCGCCTGCGGCCCCCGCCGGCACCGACGCCGTTCCCACCCCCGCGACGCCCGCCCCGACCTCCTAGGCGCCGACCTCCCGGGCCGGGCCCGTCGGGCGTCCGCCCGGGTGGCGGTGCCGCCAGACCAGGAAGATCGCACAGGCCAGGACGGACCAGCCGGCCAGCACCAGGAACGGGAAGGCGTGCTGGTCGCCCCGGAAGTAGACCGCGGTGTGCTGGGCGTTCACCGAGGCGCCCGGCGGCAGCCAGCGGCCGATGGTGCCGAGCGCGGACGGCAGCAGCGGCCAGGAGACGGCACCCCCGGACGAGGGGTTGCCGAGCAGCACCATCAGGCCCCAGGTCGGCAGCATGGCCCAGCGCCCGAACATCGTGTTGAACATCGTGAAGACCATGCCGGACGTGAACATCGTCAGGGCGAGGATCAGCCAGGACTCCACGAACGGCAGTCGCAGCGCGCCCAGCCACCAGTCCACCACCGCGGCGATCGTGAACCCGCCGAGCAGGGCGTAGCCGACGGTGAAGGCGATGCGCTCCAACGGGTTCAGCGCCTTCGCGTGCACGCTGAGCTGGATCGCGCCGATGAAGCCGATCACCACGGCGGCGAGGGAGATGTAGAAGATCGCCAGCCCTCGCGGGTCACCCTTCTGGAGCGGCTTGAGGTCGTGCAGCACGACGGCTGTCCCGGTGGCCCGGCCCACGCTCCCCGCGGCCTCCCCGAGGACCTGCGCGACGGTCGCACCGGAGGCCGCGGAGACGTCCACCCGGACCGGGCCGCCACCCGAGGGCGCGCCGATCACCGCGAAGACGCGCTGCTGGTCCACGGCGCGGACGGCCGCGGCCCGGTCCGGGTACGGGTGCAGCTTCAGCGAGGCCGACAGGGCGTGCTCCATGCCCGCGATGAAGGGGCGGGCCGGCGGGCGGTCGTAGGGGCCGGTGACCGCGGCCGGGATGCTGTGCGGGGTCGGGTTCGCCATGGCGTAGGTGTAGGAGCCCGCGAAGAGGCCGGCGGCGGCGGAGATGAGAAGGAGCAGGACGGTGGCGGGGAGGAAGGGGGACCGCTTGAACGTCGTCCAGCGCGACTCGGAAATACGCGAATCGGACATAGGGGAACTCTGGCATCTCGCCGTGGGAGGTGCCTGTCGATCGCCGGGTGCGGGCTCGCGGCGGCTGATCGCGCCCACGCGGGGGCCGCATATCGGCACAGCCCCGCACCGGCGGCAAATCAGTCGACCGGGTTTCGGCCGAGGTGAGATCCTGGATCGCGTATGTCTACGCATCCAGCCCCCGCCCTCGGCTCCCTCGCCGCCCGTCTGACCGAGTTGTCGCTGCGTGACGCGCACCGGCTCGGACGGCGGCTCGAGGGCGCGCGCAAGATCCGTAAGCCCGAAGCCCGTGATGCCGTGTTCGCCGAGATCGAGGGCGAGCTCGACAAGGCGGCGGGCCGGATGGCCGAGCGGCGCGCCCGCGTGCCGGCCGTCACCTATCCCGAACAGCTGCCCGTCAGCCAGAAGAAGGACGAGATCGCGGCGGCCATCCGCGATCACCAGGTCGTCATCGTCGCCGGTGAGACCGGTTCCGGAAAGACGACGCAGATCCCCAAGATCTGTCTGGAACTGGGCCGCGGTGTGCGCGGCATGATCGGGCACACCCAGCCCCGCCGGATCGCCGCCCGTACCGTCGCCGAGCGTGTCGCCGAGGAGCTGCGCACCCCGCTCGGCGAGGCCGTCGGCTGGAAGGTGCGGTTCACCGACCAGGTGAACCCGGACGCCACCTTCGTGAAGCTGATGACGGACGGCATCCTGCTCGCCGAGATCCAGACCGACCGCGAGCTGCGCGCCTACGACACGATCATCATCGACGAGGCCCACGAGCGGTCCCTCAACATCGACTTCCTGCTGGGCTATCTCGCCCAGCTGCTGCCCAAGCGGCCGGACCTCAAGGTCGTCATCACCTCGGCGACCATCGACCCCGAGCGCTTCTCCCGGCACTTCGGGGACGCCCCGATCGTCGAGGTCAGCGGGCGGACGTACCCCGTGGAGGTGCGCTACCGGCCGCTGCTCGAAGAAGAGTCCGAGGACGCCGACCGCGACCAGATCACCGCGATCTGTGACGCGGTCGAGGAGCTCCAGGCCGAGGGCAAGGGCGACATCCTCGTCTTCCTCTCCGGCGAGCGGGAGATCCGCGACACGGCGGACGCGCTGGAGAAGAAGAAGTACAGATTCACCGAGGTGCTGCCGCTGTACGCCCGGCTGTCGCACGCCGAGCAGCACCGGGTCTTCCAGCAGCACACCGGGCGCCGGATCGTGCTGGCCACGAACGTCGCCGAGACCTCGCTGACCGTCCCGGGCATCAAGTACGTCATCGACCCCGGCTTCGCCCGGATCAGCCGCTACAGCCACCGCACCAAGGTCCAGCGGCTGCCCATCGAGCCGGTCTCGCAGGCCAGCGCCAACCAGCGCAAGGGCCGCTGCGGCCGTACCTCCGACGGCATCTGCATCCGGCTGTACAGCGAGGACGACTTCCTGGCCCGGCCGGAGTTCACCGACGCGGAGATCCTGCGCACCAACCTGGCCTCCGTCATCCTCCAGATGACCGCGGCCGGCCTCGGCGACATCGAGAAGTTCCCGTTCATCGACCCGCCGGACCACCGCAACATCCGCGACGGCGTGCAGCTCCTCCAGGAACTGGGCGCGATCGACCCCGCGGAGAAGGACCCCCGCAAGCGGCTCACCGACACCGGCCGCAAGCTCGCCCAGCTGCCCGTGGACCCGCGGCTCGCCCGGATGGTGCTGGAGGCGGACCGCAACGGCTGTGTCCGCGAGGTCATGGTCATCGCGGCCGCCCTGTCCATCCAGGACCCGCGCGAACGCCCCGCCGACAAGCAGGCGCAGGCCGACCAGCAGCACGCCCGTTTCAAGGACGAGACCAGCGACTTCCTCGCCTATCTCAACCTGTGGCGGTATGTGCGCGAGCAGCAGAAGGAGCGCGGCTCCAGCTCGTTCCGGCGGATGTGCAAGCAGGAGTACCTGAACTTCCTGCGCATCCGCGAGTGGCAGGACATCTACACCCAGCTGCGGACCGTGGCCAAGCAGATGGGCATCCATCTCGCCGAGGACGACGCCCCCGCCGACCGCGTCCATGTCTCCCTGCTCGCCGGACTCCTCTCCCACGTCGGGATGAAGGACGTACGGGAGGGCAACAAGAACGAGTATCTGGGCGCCCGCAACGCCAAGTTCGCGATCTTCCCGGGCTCGGCGCTGTTCAAGAAGCAGCCCAAGTTCGTGATGTCGGCCGAGCTGGTGGAGACCAGCCGGCTGTGGGCGCGGGTCAACGCGAAGATCGAGCCCGAGTGGGTCGAGCCGATCGCCGGGCATCTGCTGAAGCGCACGTACAGCGAGCCGCACTGGGAGAAGGACCAGGCGGCCGTGATGGCGTACGAGAAGGTCACGCTGTACGGCGTGCCGATCGTCGCCCAGCGCAAGGTGAACTACGGCCGGATCGACCCCGAGGTCTCCCGCGAGCTGTTCATCCGCAACGCGCTGGTGGAGGGCGACTGGCGCACCCACCACAAGTTCTACGCCGACAACCGCAAGCTCCTCAGCGAGGTCGAGGAGCTGGAGCACCGGGCGCGGCGCCGGGACATCGTGGTGGACGACGAGACGCTGTTCGACTTCTACGAGCAGCGGGTGCCCGAACATGTCGTCTCGGGCGCGCACTTCGACTCCTGGTGGAAGCGGAAGCGGCACGAGCAGCCGGACTTCCTGGACTTCGAGCGGGAGATGCTGATCCGCGAGTCCGCGGAGGCCGTCACCAAGGACGACTATCCGGACAGCTGGCGGCAGGGTGCCCTGAAGTTCCGGGTCACCTACCAGTTCGAGCCGGGCGCGGACGCGGACGGTGTGACCGTGCACATCCCGCTCCAGGTCCTCAACCAGGTCACCGACGAGGGCTTCGACTGGCAGATCCCGGGCCTGCGGGAAGAGGTCGTCACGGAGCTGATCCGGTCCCTGCCCAAGCCGATCCGGCGCAACTACGTGCCCGCGCCGAACTACGCCAAGGCGTTCCTGGAGCGGGCGGTGCCCCTCCAGGAGCCGCTGACCGTGACGATGGCGCGTGAGCTCAAGCGCATGGTCGGGGTGCCGTTCGAGGCGGAGGACTTCGACTGGGCCAAGGTCCCCGAGCATCTTCGGATCACCTTCCGGATCGTCGACGAGCGGCGCCGGAAGCTGGCCGAGGACAAGGACCTGGAGGCGCTCAAGCTCAGCCTGAAGCCGAAGGCGCGCAAGGCGCTCTCCCAGGCCGCGGCGGCGTCCGCGTCCCGCGAGGGCGGGCCCGCCCTGGAGCGCGAGGGGCTGACCGACTGGACGATCGGCACGCTCAGCCGGGTCTTCGAGACGCGCCGGGCCGGACAGCCGGTGAGGGCGTACCCGGCGCTGGTGGACGACGGCGACACGGTCTCCGTACGGCTCTTCGACACGGAGGCCGAGCAGGCGGAGGCCATGTGGAAGGGCACCCGGCGGCTGATCCTGCGCAACATCCCGGTGAACCCTGCCAAGTTCGCGTCCGAGAAGCTCAGCAACCAGCAGAAGCTGGGGCTGTCCGCCAATCCGCACGGGTCGATCCAGGCCCTGTTCGACGACTGTGCGATGGCCGCCGCGGACAAGCTGATCGCGGACTTCGGCGGCCCCGCGTGGGACGAGGAGTCGTACCGGAAGCTGTACGACAAGGTGCGCGCCGAGATCGTGGACACCACGGTGCGCACGGTCGGCCAGGTGCAGCAGGTGCTGGCCGCGTGGGGGGCCTGTGAGCGGCGCCTGAAGGCCGTGCGCAGCCCCGCGCTCCTCGCGAACCTCACGGACGTCCGCGAGCAGCTGGACGCGCTGGTGAAGCCCGGGTTCGTCACCTGGGCGGGGATACGCCGGCTGCCGGATCTGATGCGGTACCTGGTGGCGGCGGACCGGCGGCTCCAGCAGATGCCGGCGAACGTGCAGCGGGACACCACGCGTATGGAGAAGGTCCATGAGATGCGGGACGAGTACGCCTGGCTGCTGGAGCAGCTTCCGCAGGGGCGGCCCGTTCCGCAGCAGGTCCTGGACATCCGCTGGATGCTGGAGGAGCTGCGGGTCAGCTATTTCGCGCATGCGCTGGGCACGGCGTACCCCGTCTCCGACAAGCGGATCGTGAAGGCGATCGACGCGGCCGCACCGTAACCGACCGCTCACAGGGGGTGAGTTCGACCTGGCGGGCCCACCTCCTGTACAGTCTCATCTCGCAGCACAAAGCAACAAGCCAAGTGCCGCGAAACCTGGTCCTGTGGAGCAGCTTGGAGTGCTCGCCACCCTGTCAAGGTGGAGGCCGCGGGTTCAAATCCCGTCAGGACCGCAGCAGAAGTAAGGCCCGCATCCCTTGAGGATCGCGGGCCTTACTCATGTCCCGGCCCCAGAGGGGGAGTCGCGCCCGCACGGCGCCGCCTGACGGCCCCTGAGGGCAACGAAAGTCGGCAAACCCGATCAGAAGCTCACGCGGCCCCGTCTGGGCGCTTACGGACGCTTCCATGCCGTCGCGCGGCCTTGACTGCGTCCACTTCACTCGGTACCCAGAAGGACATGGGGACCTCGGTCAGGCACGAGACGCGGGCGCTGCTGCGAGCGCACCTCGCGGCCGCCTCGTCGTACCGGCATCTCACCCGGCACTGCCCGGACTGCCACCGGCTGCTGCGGCTGGCGATGAGCGAGGGCCGGCCATCTCGTACGGCGTGACCGGCGCGGGTCCCAACTCCCCTTCACGCAGGGGAGAGTGGAACCGGTGATTCCATTAGCGTACGCATGCCCGCGGCAACAAGTCACCCGGCATGTGACGGGTGTCACTGCATGAGTTTTCAGAACAGCGCAACTTACACCTCTCCTACAACGGGTCAATTTAATATGTGCAATTGCACTCCATACCGGAGTGCGCCCTCGGCACCCTCATCGACCCTTCACCCCGCCCCCGACCAGCGCACAAAACAGATCGCGCTGGACCCGGCGGAGTCCAGCGCGATCGACGACGCACCCTGTGTCGCTTGCCTACAACGTTCTTTTCGGCCTGGGCGTGGGGCCTGTTGGGGCAGGTCCCGCGTCGCTTGAAGCTAGGGTTTCGGGCGCCTCGGCAGGTTGGGGGGCCTGCCGTTTCGCCCTGTATTCAGTTGTTCCGCCTGCTCGGTCAGGCCTCGCTGCGCTGCTGCGGGATGCCCGCGAGCAGAGCGCGGACCTCAGCCTCGCGGTAACGGCGGTGCCCGCCGAGCGTGCGGATCGACGTGAGCTTGCCGGCCTTCGCCCACCGCGTGACCGTCTTGGGGTCGACGCGGAACATGGTGGCGACCTCAGCCGGGGTCAGCAGCGGCTCGGCATCAGGGGTGCGAGCGGTCATGAGCGGCCTCCTCGGGAGAACCGAACCTTCTCGGTTCTTTCCTCTAAATTCTGCACCTTGACCCGCGTTGCCCGAAATGGCGGACGCGAGTCGAGTCGGTTATAGGACGAACGGCTTGTCCTCGGCACTACAACTACACCATCTGTCCAGCCCGGTCGGCCAAACCGATGGAATTGCCCTCCCAGGTGTTCATCAGCGACGGAAGCCGATGGACCATGCCATAGCGGACAGTCACGCCACCGTGACGATCAGTCACAGGGCGATCAGGAGGCATCAGACCCCCCAAAGCGTGCAATGCAGAGATTCCGCCCATAGTGCACCACACTTGGACGGAAGGAGCCCTCCCCGGACTCCTTGTCCTATTTTGGCATGAGGAGGGGGAAGAGGCGCAAGGGCCCCGTACGTGCAGTCCATCACCTTTCGGGCGTCCTTGACGCAAACGCCCGGATCGGGGCCGACGCCCCGTCAGTTGGGTGAAGCGCGCTTGACCGTACGCCGTTGAACGCCGTCTGAGCTGTGACGCGGATCACGTTCTGGCGGTTTCTGTTTGAACGTCAGTTCGCCGAACGCCGATCCCGCACCGCACGCCACCGCTCCACGAGCCGCGCGTACGCCTCCCCGGCCGCGGCCTCGTCCCCCCGGCGCAGCGCCTCGATGCCCTCGGCCACATCCGCCGCCGAGTGGTCGTCCGCCAACTCGTCGGCCGGCAGCACATGCACCAGACCGCCGTAGTCCAGCTCCACCAGCGACCTCGGATGGAACTCCTCCAGCCAGCGGCCGACGTCCAGCAGACCGTCGACCAGCGGCCCTTCCCCCACGGACTCCTTCAGGGTGCGCAGCGCCCTGGCCACCCGGCGCCGGGCCTGCACCATCGGCGTGCGGTAGCGCAGCACCGGGGGCGCCTCGGCGGCCCCCTTGTCGTACCGCCGTTCCTCGTCCGTGACCAGCACGAACCAGTTCACCGGCACCTGCCAGGTCGCCGTGCGGATCCACGGGCGGGCGTCGGGATTGCGCCCGAGCCAGCGCTCGTAGTCCAGGGCCGCCTGCCGGCGCACCACCGGGGGCAGCACCGCGTCCAGCACCGGCGGGGGCAGCTCCGCGCCGAGTTCCTCCAGCGCCTGCCAGCCGCGCAGCCGGGTCCGCCAGGGGCACACGCAGACCACCCCGTCGACCTCCAGCACAAAGGCGTCGCCGCTCTCGCGCACCGGTACCGCGATGGGCGGGGTCGGCACCAAGTCGGCCAGCGAGCGCCGCAGTTCGTCCTGGTACGAGGGCCGGTCCCGGCGGCGGGCGTAGCGCGCCCAGTGGCCGCGCTCCGGCTCCGGGAAGGCGCCCAGCGGCTCGTACACGCGCAGGTAGGCGGCATAGGGGACGACCACGGAGGAAACCTTCGGCACGCCTGCTCCCTCCCCATCGAACCCGGCTGGAAACACTGCAAATCGTGCCATGGCCAAGAAGGTGCGGTGAGCCCGTGCGGGTGATCCTGAACACTGCGCGGACGGTGCCCGGACCCAGGCTCTACGCTCATGCCACCAGCACCCGCCACCCGTACGGGAGCTGGCCCCACTCGCCGCTAGTACACAGGAGTCACCACAGTGACCGACGTAACCGGCGCGCCTGCTGATGTCCTGCACACCCTGTTCCACTCGGAGCAGGGCGGTCATGAGCAGGTCGTGCTCTGCCAGGACCGCGCCAGCGGCCTCAAGGCCGTGATCGCGCTCCACTCCACCGCTCTGGGCCCGGCCCTCGGCGGCACCCGCTTCTACCCGTACGCCACCGAGGCCGAGGCCGTCGCCGACGCGCTCAACCTCGCGCGCGGTATGTCGTACAAGAACGCCATGGCCGGCCTGGACCACGGCGGCGGCAAGGCCGTGATCATCGGCGACCCGGAGCGCGACAAGACCGAGGAACTCCTGCTCGCCTACGGCCGGATGGTCGCCTCCCTCGGCGGGCGCTACGTCACCGCCTGCGACGTCGGCACCTATGTGGCCGACATGGACGTGGTGGCCCGCGAATGCCGCTGGACCACCGGCCGCTCCCCGGAGAACGGCGGCGCAGGCGACTCCTCGGTGCTGACCTCCTTCGGCGTCTACCAGAGCATGCGCGCCTGCGCCCAGCACCTGTGGGGCGACCCCTCGCTGCGCGATCGCACGGTCGGTGTCGCCGGGGTCGGCAAGGTCGGCCACCATCTGGTGCGCCACCTGCTGGACGAGGGCGCGAAGGTCGTCATCACGGATGTCCGCCCGGACGCCGTCCAGCGGATCCTCGACGAGCACGAGGGCGTGACGGCGGTCGCCGACACCGACGCGCTGATCCGGCTGGAGGGCCTGGACATCTACGCGCCCTGCGCGCTCGGCGGCGCCCTGAACGACGAGACCGTGCCGGTGCTCACCGCCAAGGTGGTGTGCGGCGCGGCCAACAACCAGCTCGCCCACCCGGGTGTGGAGAAGGACCTCGCCGACCGCGGGATCCTCTACGCGCCGGACTACGTGGTGAACGCGGGCGGGGTCATCCAGGTGGCCGACGAGCTGCACGGCTTCGACTTCGAGCGGTGCAGGGCGAAGGCGACGCGGATCTTCGACACCACGCTGGCCATATTCGCACGTGCGAAGGAAGACGGAATTCCGCCGGCCGCGGCGGCCGACCGGATCGCCGAGCAGCGGATGGCCGAGGCGCGCGCGGGCCGCACCGGGCACTGACCCGGTCGCGCGAAAGGCTGCGCGCACCCCAGTTCGCACACATGAGCGGTACCCGCCGAGGGCCGGTTAGAGAGAACTCTCACTTCCATCGGCGGGTCGTTCCCCGATAAGTGGTTAAAATCGCCACTGACCAGCGAGGACAGGGCGCCTCGAAGGTTCTGTGCACACGCGCGTGCTGCGGGCGACGTACCGTATGGGCGCGGGCTCAGGTACCGTGGAAGCCCTACGGACCGGCCTCTCCACGGAGAGTCCGATCCAGATCATGAACGCGTGTCAGACTCTGGGGCCGTCGAGCCCCGTCACCGAGGGGGTCGAGCCATGGGGCGCGGCCGGGCCAAGGCCAAGCAGACAAAGGTCGCCCGCCAGCTGAAGTACAACAGCGGTGGGACTGACCTGTCACGTCTGGCCAGTGAACTGGGCGCATCAACTTCGAACCAGCCGCCGAACGGCGAGCCTTTCGAGGACGATGACGAGGACGAGGACGACCTTTACTCCCGTTACGCCGACCTCTATGAGGACGACGACGACGAGGACGACGGTCCCTCACAACACCGTCGCGGCGCTTGACCTTGCACTGAGCACCAGTCCGGTCGGTGGCACAGCCACCGACCGGCTTCTGTGCTACCCGCGAGCAGGTCTCGCGGGCACCACACCGGGCGTCAGCTCGCGTAGTCCCCCACCAGCTCCGCGCCGCTGTCCTTGTCGCCACGCTCGGTGATCTCGCCGGCCACCCAGGCCTCGACGCCCCGGTCGGCCAGCGTCGCGAGGGCCACCTCGGTGGATTCCTCGGGGACGATCGCCATCATGCCGACGCCCATGTTCAGCGTCTTCTCCAGCTCCAGGCGCTCCACGTTCCCGGTCCTGCCGACCAGGTCGAAGATCGCGCCCGGGGTCCAGGTGGTGCGGTCGACCACGGCGTGCAGATCGTCCGGGATCACCCGGGCCAGGTTGGCCGCGAGACCGCCGCCGGTGATGTGGCTGAAGGCGTGCACATCGGCCGTGCGGGTCAGCGCCAGGCAGTCCAGCGAGTAGATCTTGGTGGGCTCCAGCAGTTCCTCGCCGAGGGTGCGGCCGAGCTCGGCCACCTCCGACTCCAGGGCCAGACCCGCCGTGTTCAGCAGGACGTGGCGGACCAGGGAGTACCCGTTCGAGTGAAGCCCGGAGGCCGCCATGGCGATCACGGTGTCACCCTTGCGGATGCGATCCGAGCCGAGCAGCCGGTCGGCCTCCACGACGCCCGTACCGGCGCCCGCGACATCGAAGTCGTCCGCGCCGAGCAGGCCCGGGTGTTCGGCCGTCTCACCGCCGACCAGGGCGCAGCCGGCCAGTACACAGCCCTCCGCGATGCCCTTGACGATGGCGGCGACCCGCTCGGGGTGGACCTTGCCGACACAGATGTAGTCGGTCATGAACAGCGGCTCGGCGCCGCACACCACGATGTCGTCCATGACCATGGCGACCAGGTCGTGGCCGATGGTGTCGTAGACGCCCAGGCGGCGGGCGATGTCCACCTTGGTGCCCACGCCGTCCGTGGCGGAGGCGAGCAGGGGGCGCTCGTAGCGCTTGAGGGCGGAGACGTCGAAGAGTCCGGCGAAGCCGCCGATGCCACCGAGGACCTCGGGACGCCGGGTCTTCTTGACCCACTCCTTCATCAGCTCGACGGCGCGGTCGCCCGCCTCGATGTCGACGCCCGCCGCTGCGTAGCTGGCACCAGTTGTCTCAGACATGACTGTGAGAGCTTTCGTGTCGTACTGCGGGGTGTTACGGGCGACGGATCGCGTCGGCCGCGGCCGTTTCGGCGGGACCGGCCGCCAGCTCGGTCTCCAGCAGCTGCTTGCCGAGCAGTTCCGGATCCGGCAGCTCCATCGGGTACTCGCCGTCGAAGCAGGCGCGGCACAGGTTCGGCTTCGCGATGGTGGTCGCGTCGATCATGCCGTCGATGGAGATGTAGGAGAGCGAGTCGGCGCCGAGGCTGGTGCCGATCTCGTCGATCGTCATGCCGTTGGCGATCAGCTCCGCACGGGTGGCGAAGTCGATACCGAAGAAGCAGGGCCACTTCACCGGCGGCGAGGAGATGCGGATGTGCACCTCGGCTGCGCCCGCCTCGCGGAGCATGCGCACCAGGGCCCGCTGGGTGTTGCCGCGCACGATCGAGTCGTCCACGACCACCAGGCGCTTGCCCTTGATGACTTCCTTGAGCGGGTTCAGCTTCAGCCGGATGCCCAGCTGGCGGATGGTCTGCGAGGGCTGGATGAACGTACGGCCCACATAGGCGTTCTTCACCAGTCCCGCGCCGAACGGGATGCCCGAGGCCTCGGCGTAGCCGATGGCGGCCGGGGTGCCCGACTCCGGGGTCGCTATCACCAGGTCGGCCTCGACCGGGGCCTCCTTGGCGAGCCGGCGGCCCATCTCCACCCGGGAGAGGTACACGTTCCGGCCGGCGATATCGGTGTCCGGGCGGGCCAGGTACACATACTCGAAGACACAGCCCTTGGGCTTTGCTTCCGCGAATCGCGAGCTGCGCAGGCCGTTTTCGTCGATGGCGACGAACTCGCCCGGCTCTATCTCGCGGACGAAGCTGGCGCCGCAGATGTCCAGGGCGGCGGACTCGGAGGCGACCACCCAGCCGCGCTCCAGGCGGCCGAGGACCAGTGGGCGGATGCCCTGGGGGTCACGGCCGGCGTAGAGGGTGTGCTCGTCCATGAAGACGAGCGAGAAGGCGCCCCGGACCTTCGGGAGGACCTGATGGGCGGCCTCCTCGACGGTCAGCGGCTTGCCGTCCTCGTCGACCTGGGCGGCGAGCAGCGCCGTCAGCAGGTCGGTGTCGTTGGTGGCCGCGACCCGGGTGGAGCGGCTGTTGTTCTCGTTCGGGAGTTCGGCGACCATCTCGGCGAGCTGCGCCGTGTTGACCAGGTTGCCGTTGTGGCCGAGCGCGATCGAGCCGTGCGCGGTGGCGCGGAACGTCGGCTGGGCGTTCTCCCACACGGAGGCACCGGTGGTCGAGTAGCGGGCGTGTCCGACCGCGATATGACCCTGGAGTGATCCGAGAGAGGTCTCGTCGAAGACCTGGGAGACCAGGCCCATGTCCTTGAAGACGAGGATCTGGGAGCCATTGCTGACCGCGATTCCCGCGGATTCCTGACCCCGGTGCTGGAGGGCGTAGAGCCCGAAGTACGTGAGCTTTGCGACCTCTTCACCCGGAGCCCAGACACCGAAGACGCCACACGCGTCCTGGGGGCCTTTCTCTCCGGGGAGCAGGTCGTGATTGAGTCGACCGTCACCACGTGGCACGGCACCGAGTGTAGGCGAGATCGACCACTGGTCCGAATTGGGGATACGCGGTCGTAACGGCCGGGCGGTTACCGGATCACCTTGTCGCTTTCCACGTCTACGCAGGTCAGAACGGCGTGTCCGGCGTCACTCGGGGATATCTCCGGCCGTCCGCGACTTCTCGCGGGGCGGTTTGGCCGTATGCGTGAGTGAGGTGTCGCACATCATTCTGGTGTGCTGCGGGCGAGGTTGACGTGGTCTCCGTGACTCGTGGTGAGCGTGAGCTTGCCGTGGTCGGGGGTACCGGTGAGCGCCTGGCCGCCGAGCAGCCCGCCGAGCAGCCGCTCGAACGCCATCCGGGCGTTGTCGCAGGCCATCCTGGTGGTGCGCAGCGGTCCGAAGGTGACGCCGTCGCCGCGCAGGGTGACGGGGGCGCTGAAGCTGTTGCAGCCGAGGTTGCCCGCGGCGGTTCCGTCGTCGCGGACGAGCAGCCGGGCGGAGGCCGGCGCGGGGTGGGTGGCGCCCTGGGCGGTGACGCTCACGACGCGCCACTCGACGCCGGCCAGGGGTTCGTCGACGGTCACCGCTCCACTGTGCGCGGGCGCGGCGCCACAGGCCACCGCCAGAGGGAGGAGAAGGGCGAGGACGGCGGGCGCTTTGGTCCGTTTCATACCGTTACGACGGCCAAGCGCTTCGCCCGGTTCCCTCGGTCCCCCTCAGGACATGACCGGCAGCAGCCAGCCGATATCGGCCCGCTCCCCGCTCGCGCTGACCTTGGCGTCCTCCACGGCCGTCCGCCAGTCCGTCCGCCCGGTGGCGAGCCGTACCCAGGTCAGCGGATCGGTCTCCACCACATTGGGCGGGGTGCCGCGGGTGTGCCGGGGCCCCTCCACGCACTGCACCACGGCGTACGGCGGCACGCGCACCTCGGTGGAGCCGCCGGGCGCCTTCGCGGCGAGCGCGTCGGCGAGCAGCCGGGTGGTGGCGGCCAGCGCCTGCCGGTCGTACGGCACGTCGAGCCCCGGCACGGCCGCGTTCAGGTCGTCGGTGTGCACGACGAGTTCGACGGCCCGGGTGACCAGGTAGTCGTCCAGGGACAGGACCCCGGCGTTGGTCGGCAGCAGCCGGCTGCCGGGGTGCTCGGCGAGAAGGCCGCGCAGGGAGGCGTCGATGTCCGCGAGGTAGGCGTCGAGGTCGGGATGCTCGGCGGTGAGGTCCCGGGTGAACGCGTCGATGGCGGCGGAGTTGGCGGCGGTCGCGAACGGCCAGTCGAGCAGCACGGCGTCCGCCTTGGCCGGCTCGGGATGCGCGATCGCCCGCTGTACGGCCGTCACCGCCATCCCGATGTGCACGACCAACTCCCGCACGGACCAGCCCGCGAGCCGGGTATCCCCCGCCAACTGCTCCTGGCTCAGCCCCCGTACGGCATCCCGCACCGCCCCGAACTGACCGAGGACCGCGGCACGGGTCCGGACGGGATCGTACGTACGGGCACGCTTCTTGGCCGGGGGCATGGGGGGAGCTTATGCGCTCTCACCCGTGTGGGTGAGCACCGACGGAAACCCGCGCCGGGTCGCCGGGAGCGGGCAAGGCTGGCTTCCGCCTGGAAGGGGGTGCAACATGACGGTTATGGCCGAGCGCACGTCTCAGATGTCGGTGCAGGAGTTCGAAACGATCGCCTCCGCCGCTCCCGAGACCGTCACGTTGGAGTTCATCAACGGACGGATCGGAGTCAAGAAGGTGACGGATGGAGACCACAACGTGATCGTCTCCTGGCTTGCCCGGCGGTGTATGCAAGTCCGGCCCGACTTGGATCTGGTCTACGGCCAGGGGCTCCGGGTGGAGGCATACCGAGAAGGCAGGGCAAAGCCGGATGCGGTGCTGGCGCCCATGGCCCATTTCGCTGGACACGGCGAGTGGGCCGACCCGGCCGGAGCCCTCATGGTCGTCGAGGTCACCTCGTACGACTCCGACACCGACCGGCGGGACCGGCACGAGAAGCCGACCGCGTACGGCCAGTCAGGAATCCCGCTGTATCTCTTGATCGACCGGGACGCCTGCACCGTCACCGTGCACAGCAACCCGGACCGGCACGTCGGTGGATACCGCGACGTCCACACCGCGAAGTTCGGAGAGAAGGTACTCGTTCCCGGCCCGATGAACATCGAGCTGGACACGGAGATCCTCAAGAACTACGTCCGCTGAACCTCGCGAGAATCCCCCGCCCGGAACCTGAATCCGGGCGGGGGAGGCCGGTTCCGTGCCTACGCCAGCAGGGACGGGATCGTGTTCTCGTGGGCCTCGCGCAGGTCGGCCAGGGAGAGGGTGAACTCGCCCTGGATCTCCACCGAGTCGCCGTCCACGACGCCGATGCGGGTGACCGGGAGGCCGCGGGCACCGCACATGTCGTTGAAGCGCAGTTCCTCCGAGCGGGGGACGGCCACGAGGGCGCGGCCGGCCGACTCGGAGAGGAGGAAGGTGAAGGCGTCCAGGCCGTCCGGGACGACCAGGCGCGCGCCCTTCCCGCCGAGCAGGGCCGACTCCACCACGGCCTGGATCAGACCGCCGTCGGACAGGTCGTGCGCGGAGTCGATCATGCCGTCACGGGAGGCGGAGATCAGGATCTCGGCCAGCAGCCGCTCACGCTCCAGGTCGACCACCGGAGGCATACCGCCCAGGTGGTCGTGGATCACCTGGGACCAGGCGGAGCCGCCGAACTCCTCGCGGGTGTCGCCGAGGAGGTAGAGCAGCTGCCCCTCCTCCTGGAAGGCGACCGGGGTACGGCGGGCGACGTCGTCGATCACACCGAGGACCGCGACGACCGGCGTCGGGTGGATCGCCGCCTCGCCCGTCTGGTTGTAGAGCGAGACATTGCCGCCGGTCACCGGGGTGCCGAGTTGCAGACAGCCGTCCGCGAGGCCGCGTACCGCCTCCGCGAACTGCCACATCACCGCCGGGTCCTCGGGCGAGCCGAAGTTCAGGCAGTCCGAGACCGCGAGCGGCTTCGCGCCCGTCGTCGCCACGTTCCGGTACGCCTCCGCCAGCGCCAGCTGCGCGCCCGTGTACGGGTCCAGCTTGGTGTAACGGCCGTTGCCGTCCGTCGCGATGGCGACGCCGAGGCCGGACTCCTCGTCCACCCGGATCATGCCCGAGTCCTCGGGCTGCGCCAGCACCGTGTTGCCCTGCACGAAGTGGTCGTACTGCTGCGTGATCCACTTCTTGGACGCCTGGTTCGGCGACGCCACCAGCTTCAGGACCTGCTCGCGCAGCTCCTCCGAAGTCGCCGGGCGCGGCAGCTTGTTCGCGTCGTCGGCCTGGAGCTCGTCCTGCCAGGACGGGCGCGCGTACGGCCGCTCGTAGACCGGACCGTCGTGCGCGACCGTGCGCGGGTCGACGTCGACGATCTTGCCCCCGTGCCAGAAGATCTCCAGCCGGTCGCCGTCGGTCACCTCACCGATGACGGTGGCGATGACGTCCCACTTCGCGCAGATCTCCAGGAAGCGCTCGACCTTGGCCGGCTCCACGACCGCGCACATGCGTTCCTGCGACTCGCTCATGAGGATCTCCTCGGGCGAGAGCGTCGAGTCGCGCAGCGGGACGTCGTCCAGGGTCACGCGCATACCGCCGGAGCCGTTGGACGCCAGCTCACTGGTCGCGCAGGAGAGTCCGGCCGCGCCCAGGTCCTGGATGCCGACGACCAGCTTCTCCCGGAACGCCTCCAGGGTGCACTCGATGAGCAGCTTCTCCTGGAAGGGGTCGCCGACCTGCACCGCGGGCCGCTTCGAGGGCTTCGCGTCGTCGAACGTCTCGGACGCGAGGATCGAGGCGCCGCCGATGCCGTCGCCGCCGGTCCTGGCGCCGTACAGGATGACCTGGTTGCCCGCGCCGGAAGCCTTGGCGAGGTGGATGTCCTCATGCCGCATCACACCGATGGCACCGGCGTTGACCAGCGGGTTGCCCTGGTAGCAGGCGTCGAAGACGACCTCGCCGCCGATGTTGGGCAGGCCCAGGCAGTTGCCGTAGCCGCCGATGCCCGCGACCACGCCCGGCAGGACGCGCTTGGTGTCGGGGTGGTCGGCCGCGCCGAAGCGCAGCGGGTCGACCACCGCGACCGGGCGGGCGCCCATCGCGATGATGTCGCGGACGATGCCGCCGACGCCCGTGGCCGCGCCCTGGTAGGGCTCCACGTACGAGGGGTGGTTGTGCGACTCGACCTTGAAGGTGACCGCGTAGCCCTGGCCGACGTCCACCACACCGGCGTTCTCGCCGATGCCGACGAGCAGCGCGTCCGACTCGGGCGCCTTCTCGCCGAACTGGCGCAGATGGACCTTGGAGGACTTGTACGAGCAGTGCTCGGACCACATGACCGAGTACATGGCGAGTTCCGCGCCGGTCGGACGGCGGCCGAGGATCTCCACCACCCGCTCGTACTCGTCCTTCTTCAGGCCGAGTTCGGCCCAGGGCAGCTCGACGTCGGGGGTCGCGGCCGCGTGCTCGACCGTGTCCAGAGGCGTCCGGCTCATGCGTTGACCAGCTTCTTGAGGATCGAGGTGAAGAAGGGGAGGCCGTCGGTACGGCCGGAACCGATCAGCGGCTCGACGGCGTGCTCGGGGTGCGGCATCAGGCCGACGACATTGCCCGCCTCGTTGGTGACGCCGGCGATGTCGTTGAGCGAGCCGTTCGGGTTCATGTCCAGGTAGCGGAAGACGACACGGCCCTCCGCCTCCAGCTTGTCGAGCGTGTACGGGTCGGCGACGTACCGGCCGTCCATGTTCTTCAGCGGGATGTGGATCTCCTGGCCCTGGCGGTAGTCGCCGGTCCAGGCCGTCTCCGCGTTCTCCACCCGCAGCTTCTGGTCGCGGCAGATGAAGTGGAGGTGGTCGTTGCCGAGCATCGCGCCGGGCAGCAGATGGGCCTCGGTGAGCACCTGGAAGCCGTTGCAGATACCGAGGACCGGGAGGCCGGCCTTCGCCTGCTCGATGACCGTGTCCATGACCGGCGAGAAACGGGAGATGGCACCGGCCCGCAGATAGTCGCCGTAGGAGAAACCACCGGGCAGGACCACGGCGTCGACCTGCTTGAGGTCCTTGTCCTTGTGCCAGAGGGCGACCGGATCGGCGCCCGCGAGACGGATCGCGCGCTGGGTGTCCCGGTCGTCCAGGCTCCCGGGGAAAGTGACGACGCCAATACGAGCGGTCACTTCGCCGCCTCCGCGACTTCCGCGCCCTCTTCCACCTTGACGGTGAAGTCTTCGATCACCGTGTTGGCGAGGAAGGATTCCGCGAGATCACGGATGCGGGCGAGCGCGGCCTCGTCGACCGGGCCGTCAACTTCCAGTTCGAAACGCTTTCCCTGACGGACGTCCGAGATCCCTTCGAATCCCAGGCGCGGCAGCGCACGCTGGACCGCCTGGCCCTGGGGGTCGAGGATCTCCGGCTTGAGCATGACGTCGACTACGACGCGTGCCACTGGCACTCCCGATGTGTGGTGCTGAGCAGGTTCCTTCAGACTACCCGCACAAAATTTCTACGCGAGTAGAGTTGGAGGAAACTACGTGAGGCGCATCACGATCGGGTGTCGGAGCCCGGTGGTCGTGAAAAGTTCTGGGAAAGTTCGACGGGCCGCCCGCAACCCCTATTGCGTTCGGACACGCGGACGGATTTAGTCGGGCTTCACTTTGCATTGCCGGGCACTGTACAAATGAATTGGCAATAGCCGATACTCGGCATGTCGACGCCGGTGAGCTGTATCGACGTGCCGCACGAAGGGACCGATATTCGTGGCGCAAAAGGTCGTGGTCACTCTCTTTGACGACATCGACGGCTCGGAAGCGGCGGAAACGATCGCCTTCGGACTCGACGGCAAGTCGTACGAGATCGACCTGAACGAAACCAACGCCAAGAAACTGCGCAAGGCGCTCGCGCCGTTCGTCGAGGCCGGCCGCAAGCGGTCGCGCTCCGGCAAGGCGTACAAGCAGACCGAGGTCGCTCCCGACCCGGCGGCCGTGCGCGCCTGGGCCCAGGCCAACAAGATGGACGTGCCCGCGCGCGGGCGCATCCCCAAGAAGGTCTACGAGGCGTTCAGCAGCGCGCAGTGAGGCGTGCCAGGCCCGCGAAGGGGCGGCGCCCAGGGTCCGTCAGCGGGCCCTGGGCGCCGTGCACTTGGGGCGCCGGAGCGGCCGCCCGGGGAGCCGACTTGCGCTACCCCCCTGCTGATCAGCTAATGTCTGAGACACGCCGAAGGGCAAGGCCGAAAAGCCGAAACCCCGAGGATCGTGCGGGTGTAGTTCAGTAGTAGAACATCCCCCTTCCAGGGGGAAGGCGCAGTGTGCGATTCCTGTCACCCGCTCTGGCATCGGCCGTCCCGACCACTCTTGTGGATCAGGTAGGCTGGTGCTCGCACCGATCGGTGGGAGCCGGTCGGGGGCAGTGCGGACGTAGCTCAGTTGGTAGAGCGCAACCTTGCCAAGGTTGAGGTCGCGAGTTCGAGCCTCGTCGTCCGCTCCAAGGAAAAACCCCGGTCTTCGCGACCGGGGTTTTTTCGTGTCCTCCTCTGGTGTGCTCTCCCCGCTCTCCTCGAAGCGACATCCGAACCGCCCGCTGACATTTGTCATGCCGGCCGATGACACCGCGCACTGCCGGCCCTCCCCGGACGCCGGGACGCTGAAGACATGGACATCGACGGGCACGAGCGGGTGATCGAGGTCACCGGCCTCACACGTGTCTACGGCGGCGGATCCGGCGGATTCGAGGCCGTACGCGGAATCAGCTTCTCCGTGGCGCGCGGGGAGATCTTCGCGCTGCTGGGCACCAATGGCGCGGGCAAGACCTCCACCGTGGAACTCCTGGAAGGGCTCGCCGCGCCGACCGGCGGCGAGATCAGGGTCCTCGGGCACGATCCCTACCGGGAACGGGCCGCCGTACGCCCCCGCACCGGGGTGATGCTCCAGGAGGGCGGCTTCCCCGCGGAGCTGACCGTCGCCGAGACCGCGCGGATGTGGGCGGGCTGCACCAGCGGCGCCCGGCCCGCGGCGGAGGCGCTGGCGCGGGTGGGGCTCGGGGACCGGCTCGGGGTGCGGGTCAAGCAGCTGTCCGGCGGCGAACGGCGCCGGCTCGACCTCGCACTCGCCCTGCTCGGCGACCCCGAGGTGCTTTTCCTGGACGAACCGACGACCGGCCTGGACGCCGAAGGCCGCCGGGACACCTGGGAGTTGGTGCGCGCGCTGCGGGACGCCGGGACGACCGTGCTGCTCACCACGCACTATCTGGAGGAGGCCGAGGGCCTGGCCGACCGGCTCGCCATCCTGCACACGGGCCGTATCGCCGCGGCGGGCACCCCGGCCGAGGTCACCGCGGGCCGCCCCGGCCGGATGTCCTTCCACCTGCCCGAGGGCTACCACCTGGGCGATCTGCCCCCGCTGGCCGCCCTCGGCGTCTGCGGCCATGAGCACGAGGGCCGGACCGTACGGCTGCACACCACCGACCCCCAGCGCACCGCCGCCGGCGTCCTCGCCTGGGCCGACCGCACGGGCCTGCGCCTGCCCGCCCTCGATGTGCGCTCGGCCTCCCTGGAGGAGGCGTTCCTGGGGATCGCGGGGCACGACAGCGGGCTCGGTCAGGGGGTGGCGGCATGAGCGGGGCCGTACGGACGTCTGCGGGACGGCAGTTGAGGACGTCTGCGGGACGGCGGTTGGGGGCGCTCGGGCGGGCCGAACTCGCGCTGCTCGGGCGGAACCGGGGGGCCGTGGTCACCGCGCTGCTGGTGCCGCTCGCGCTGCCGTTCACCGTGCGCGGGGCGTACGCGCGGCTCGATCTGAAGGCGCACGGGGCGAGTGCCGGCATCGCGATGCTGACGGCCGCCATCGGCTTCTCCTTCCTCTTCGCCGTCTACACCGCGCTGGTCGGCGCGTTCGTCGCCCGCCGCGAGGAACGCGTCCTCAAGCGGCTGCGCACCGGCGAACTCTCCGACGCCGAGATCCTCACCGGCACCGCCCTGCCCGCCGTCGGACTCGGCCTCGCCCAGGTCCTGGTGCTGTCCGTCGGCTGCGCCCTGCTGCTGCACACCGGCCCACCGAAGGCGCCCTGGCTGATCCTGCCGGGGCTGCTGTCCGGTCTCGTGGTGAGCGCCGCGCTCGCCGCCGTCACCGCGTCCTTCACCAGGACCACCGAGAGCGCCCAGGTGACCGCGCTGCCCCTGCTTCTCGTGTCCATGCTCGGCTCCGGGATCACCGTCCCCGCCGCGGCCCTGCCCGACCGGATCGCGTCCCTGTGCGCGCTGCTCCCGCTGTCCCCGGCGATCCGGCTGGTCGAGGCGGGCTGGACCGGGCGGTCGAGCGGCCCGGGGACACTGGCCGCCCTGGCCACCGCGCTGGCCTGGGCCGTGGTGGCGGTGTTTGCTGTACGACGGTGGTTCCGCTGGGAACCACGGCGCTGAGGACGGGGGTGCGACGCATGCTGGGGCGGCTGCGGGGCTGGCAGCGGCGGTACTGGGGCGAGCGGAGCAAGGCGGAGCGGGTCGAGCTCCAGAGCGTGGTCACCTGGAAGGCCACCATCTGGTTGTTCCCGCTGAGCTGGCTGCTGCCCCCGATCACGGTCGGCTTCCACCGGCACCCCGGAGCCCTCGCGCTCGGCCTCCTGCTGATCGCCGTCGGTCTGCTCCAGTGCCTGGTCGCCTGCCGGCTCACCCGCCCGGCGCTCGACCACTACCTCGGCCGGTCCGAACTGCCCGCGCGCGCCCACCGTGGTCCGGCCCTGCTGCTCGCCCTGGCCCTCGCCCTGCTCGTGACGCTCGTCGCGCTCGGCAGGCTCAACGGGCCCACCAGCCGGATGGTGCTCGGCGCGGTGCTGGTGTCCTTCGGCATGACCTACGCGTTCACCGTTCCCGTGGCCGTGTTCCTGCGCCGGGCCGCCGCCCTGTCGGCGCTGCTCGTGGTCGTCCTGCTGCTCGCCCATCCCAGCGGCCTCGGTGCGGCGGCGACCGCGCTGGCCGCCGCCTTCGCCACCGCCTTCACCCTGCTGGCCGCCCGCTGCGGCGCCTGGACCCTCGCGGTGCTCTGGGAGGCCGAGCGCGGCCGGGAGGTCCAGGCCCGGCTCGCGGTCGCCGAGGAGCGGCTGCGGTTCGGGCGCGATCTGCACGACGTCCTCGTGCGGAACCTCTCCGTGATCTCCCTCAAGAGCGAACTGGCCGTCCAACTGGCCCGGAGGGGGCGGCCGGAGGCGGTGGAGCAGATGATCGAGGTGCAGCGGATCGCGCAGGAGTCCCAGCGGGAGGTGCGGGCCGTCGTACGCGGTTACCGTGAAGCCGATCTGGGTGCCGAACTCGCGGGCGCACAAGGCGTGTTGGAGGCGGCCGGGATCGGCTGCGAGGTGCGCGCGGAGCCGGCCGGGCTGCCCACCGAGGTGCAGTCGGCGCTCGGCTGGGTGGTGCGGGAGGCGACCACCAATGTGCTGCGGCACGGGGACGCACGGCGGTGCGCGGTGGGGCTGGCGGTACGGGAGGGAGTGGTGGTGCTGACGGTGGAGAACGACGGGGTGCGGGCCGCCGCGACGGGCACGAGCGGCGGGTCGGGGCTCGCCGGGCTGCGGGAGCGCCTCGCGGCGGTGGGCGGGACGCTGGCGGCCGAGGTCAGGGGCGAGGACGGGTTCCGGCTGGTGGCCGAGGTGCCGTTGCCGGAGGGGACGCCGCTGCCGGACGAGGCGCCGCGCACGGCGCGGGAAGTGAGTGACATCACGTCATGAGTGATCCGGTACGGCTGCTGCTCGCCGACGACGAGCATCTGATCCGGGGCGCGCTGGCCGCCCTGCTCTCCCTGGAGGACGATCTGCTGGTGGTCGCGGAGGCGGCCACCGGGCCCGAGGCGCTGGCGATGGCGCGGGCGCACGCCCCCGATGTGGCGGTGCTGGATCTCCAGATGCCGGGCGCGGACGGTGTGAGGGTCGCCACATCACTGCGGGCCGAACTGCCCGGCTGCCAGGTGCTGATCATCACCGGCCACGGTCGGCCCGGGCATCTGAAACGGGCGCTCGCGGCGGGGGTGCGCGGGTTCGTGCCGAAGACCCTCAGTGCCCGGCGGCTCGCCGAGATCATCCGGACCGTGCACGCCGGAAACCGTTATGTGGACCCGGAATTGGCGGCCGACGCGATCTCCGCCGGGGACTCCCCGCTGACCGCCCGGGAGGCGGAGGTGCTGGAGCTGGCCGCCGACGGGGCGCCGGTCGCGGAGATCGCCGAGCGGGCCGCGCTGTCCCCCGGGACCGTGCGCAACTACCTCTCCTCGGCCGTCACCAAGCTCGGCGCCGAGAACCGGCATACGGCAGTGCGTCTCGCCCGCGAGCGAGGTTGGGTATAGTAGCTGTCGCGCCACGGCGCACTGCGGACGTAGCTCAGTTGGTAGAGCGCAACCTTGCCAAGGTTGAGGTCGCGAGTTCGAGCCTCGTCGTCCGCTCCAGAGAAAGACCCCGGTCCATCGGACCGGGGTCTTCTTCATGTGCCTAGGACCAGCTGGTGCCGGTGAGACGCTCGTACGCCTCCACGTACTTGGCGCGGGTGGCGTCCACGACCCGCTGCGGCAGCGCCGGCGGGGGCTGCTCGCTCCTGCGGTCCCAGCCGGACTCCGCGGAGGTCAGCCAGTCGCGCACGAACTGCTTGTCGTACGACGGCTGCGCGCGCCCCGGCTGCCACTGGTCGGCCGGCCAGAAGCGGGAGGAGTCCGGGGTGAGCACCTCGTCGGCGAGGACGAGCGTGTCGCCGTCGAAGCCGAACTCGAACTTGGTGTCCGCGAGGATGATGCCCCGCTCACGGGCGATGTCGCGGGCCCGGGAGTAGACGGCGAGGGTGGCCTGACGCAGCTGGGCGGCGGTCTCCGCGCCGACCTGGCGGGCGACCTCCTCGTACGAGACGTTCTCGTCGTGCTCGCCGACCTCGGCCTTGGTGGCCGGGGTGAAGATCGGGGCGGGCAGCTCGGAGCCGTCGACGAGGCCCTCGGGCAGGGCGAGGCCGCACACGGTCCGGGACTCCTCGTACTCCACCAGGCCCGAACCGGTGAGGTAGCCGCGGGCCACGCATTCGACCGGGACCATCTTCAGGGACTTGCAGACCAGAGTCCGGCCCGCCCAGTCGGCGGGGGCGCCGGCGGGCAGTTCCTCGGAGATCACATGGTTCGGGGCCAGGTCGCGCAGCTGGTCGAACCACCACAGGGAGAGCCGGGTGAGCACACGGCCCTTGTCGGGGATCTCCGTGGGGAGCACCCAGTCGTAGGCGGACATGCGGTCGCTGGCGACCATCACGAGGTCGCCCGCCTCGTTCCGGTACAGGTCCCGCACCTTTCCGGTGTGCAGGTGCACCAGGCCCGGAACCTCGATCGGCTCGGGCTTTTCTACGAATCCGGACACGGTTCCTCCCCGTGGTTCTGTCCAACTGCCTCGATTCTCCCTTATGGGGGCGGTCGGTTTCGGCCAGGGGTCGTCCGGGGCCGGGGGCGGCTCAGTCACGTTTGCAGATGCGGTCCAGGAGGTTGGCCGTGGCCCGCTGGATACGGGGGTCCACATGGCCGGGGCGGTCCAGGGCCGGGGACCAGGCGAAGGTGCCGGAGGCGAACACCCAGGCGCCGGACGGGGCCCGGTACAGGGAGGTCTCCTGGTGGCGCAGGGTGCCGCCGGTGTCGGTGTAGGGGGAGTGGGCGAGCAGGATGCGCTCGTCGTGCGCGGGCAGCGCGGTGCGCGGGAAGTACCGGTCGGCCTCGCCCGCGACCAGGCCCGGGATCTCGTCGCCCTCGTGCGCGCCGGTGGCCTCCCACAGCCAGTGCCGGGCGTTGCGCACGATCAGCGGGCGCGGTTCGGGGACCCGGCCCGCGTACTGGATGCCGATCAGCTCCTGCTCGGGGCGGTCGACCTCCCGCCACAGCACCGGCTTGCCGGGGCCCTTGCGCTTGCGGCAGGTCAGCAGCCGGTCCGGCGTCCCGGACGGCGAGGCCCCCAACTCGACCTGCCAGTACATGGTGTTGGCGGACAGGAAGACCAGCGAGGTGCCGTGGTCGCGGGCCCGCTCGGCGGCGCGGCGCATGGGCCCCGTCCAGTACTCGTCGTGGCCGGGGAAGATCAGGCCCCGGTAGCGGGTGGGGTCCACCCGGCCGGCGTGCAGATCGCGGGCGTCGGCGTAGGCGAGGTCGTAGCCGTAGCGCTCGGCCCAGCGGATGACGTCGTAGGCGTGCCCGACATGCAGCGGCAGGCCCGCGCCCGCGTACGGCCGGTCGAAGGAGACCGTGGTCGCGGCGTCCGCCTCGCCGAGCAGCGCGCCCTGTTCGTCCCAGGCGTGGTAGAGGCTGGCGCCGGTGTGGCCGTCCTCCGGATACAGGTTGTACGCCTGCCATGTGACATCGGGCAGCAGCAGGAGCAGATCGGCGGGGCGGTCGTCGCGGACCGTGAACGGCACATGGGAGCGGTGGCCGTCGGCGGTGGTCAGCACGGCCACATAGGCGCCGACGCTCCAGTGCGAGGGCACCTGGAGGCGCCAGGACTGCCACCAGTGGTGGCAGGAGACCGTGCGGTCGGCGGTCAGCGGCGGGGGCTGCACGATGCCGGACAGCCGGGGGCTGGTGGTGATCTTGGCGGCGCCGTCGCCCGCGTAGTGGCCGATCCGGTAGATGTCGACGGCGAACTCCTGCGGCGGGTCGACCGTGATGTGGAAGTCGATCGCCTCGCCGGGCGCGACCGCGCCGGTGGCGGTGAAGCCCTTGATCTGGCGGTGTACGTCGTCGGCCGAGCGGGGGCCGCCGGGGGAGGTGCGCGGCGCGGGGATGCGCGCGTCGCCCCGGGTGTGCTGCTGGGGGACGGCGTCGACGTACCAGGGCACGACATGGCCGGTGTCGTCGAAGTAGGTCTCGCTGCCGCGCAGCCAGGGCACCGGGCCCAGGCCGAAGGGATCGGTGACGGCGTGCGCGATCGCTCCGGACTCCCAGCGGCGGATGTGGTCCGAGGCCATGGTCACTCCCCTCCCCGAGCCCCCCGATGTCCTGTGGGCGGGTGGTACTCGCGGTGCTCGGCCGTGCTGTCGTATGTCGCATGCCTTTGCCAGGTGCGTGATGGTTCCAGCACATCACATAACGCACGGGCTCGGTCACTATTCGTTGCGAATTGACCTGAAGTGGAAGCTGAGGCTCCCGTTGGGCGAGGCGTCCCGGCTGTCAGACGAGGCGTATCGGCTTCTCGGGGCGTATCCCCGCGGTGGCCAGCCAGTCGCGCAGCGGGCCCGGGTCGCCCTCCTCGATCAGGCTCAGCACCCGCGGGGTCAGGTCGGCCGCCCGCTCGCCGTGCAGCAGCAGGGACGGGCCGTCCAGCCAGTCCAGCGCCGGGACCGCGCCCGCGGTGTCGACGGCGGCGCAGCACACCATCGCGGTGACGTGGGCGGTCAGCAGTTCGCGGGCGGTACGCGGGGGCTGGAGGGGGACGAGGGGCAGCGCGCCGCCGTCCCAGAGGGTGCGGGGCGGGCTCTGGCCCGCGGCGGTGGCGCCGCGCGGCACGGCGTTCTCCTCCCGGGCCACCTCGGCGCTGAGGCCGGCGGCGAGGAGGGCGCTGCGTTCGGTGCCCGGGTCGTCGTCCTCGTCGGGGTCGTCGGCCGCCGTGAGACCGGTGTCCGCGTGGCTGCCCGCATCGGGGCGGGCGGGGACGAGGGCGGCGCCGGACGCGGTCGCCGTCGGGCCCGCGGGGCCCGCTGGCCCGGTGGCGGGGTCCATGGGCTCGGTGGCGGGGTCCGTCGGCTCGGTGAGGTGGTCCAGGATCCGGGCCAGGGTGGGGGCCCCGGTGTGCCGGGCGGGGCGGGGGCCGAGGGAGTCCAGGACCCGGTGCAGCCGGGCCGCGTCGGCGCGCCAGGTGCGGTCCACGACCTCCTCCGGGTACGACTGCCAGTCCACCGGCGCCCAGTCGGCGCGGGGTCCGGCGGGGCCGCCGTGGAAGAGGCGCGCGGCGAGCAGCGAGGTGGCCTCGTCCACGCTGCCGGGCTCCTCCAGCAGATCGCAGGCGGGCCGCTCGCCGAGGCGGGACGTGAAGCCCTCGGCCAGCCGGTCGCGCCGGGACAACTCGGTGAGCGCGGCGACCACGCCCGCGTCCAGCCGGGAGGGCCAGCGGCCCATCCGCCACGCGGGCAGCGCCACCCGGGTCAGCAGCCGGTCCCAGCCCGCGTACGCGAGCCCGACCTGCTCCTGGGCGACGATCCGCAGTCCGTAGTCCACCGTCTGCGCCCGCTCGGCGGCCGCCGCGGCGACCCCGCGCTCCATCTGCGCGGCGTGCTCACGGCAGGCGCCCAGCAGCAGCCGGGCCACCCGGCCGAGGACCGCGCAGGCGCCGCGGGCCAGCGGACCCCGCCGCGGCGTGGCGGCCACGGCCACGGTGGCGTCGAGGCCGCGCACGAAGCGCCGGGCGGCGGCTATGTCGGGCTGCGCCGAGGGGCCCGTACCGGCGACGACCGGGGCGATGACGGCACGCAGCTCACCGACCCGCATCCACCACAGGAACGGGGAGCCGATGACGAGGACCGGCGCGACGGGGACCCGGCGGGGGCGGCGCCCCTCACCCGGCGGGTCCGCCGCACCGGGACCGGTACGGACGGGCGGGCCGTGCGCCGGGTGCGTGCGGTCCTCCAGCCAGCTGTCGCAGTCCGGGGTGAGGGCTATGGCGGAGGGCGCCGGGACCGCCAGCCTGTCGGCGAGGTCGCGCACCATCCGGTACAGGTCGGGGGCGGACTCCTCCGTGACGGGCACGGTGGGCGTCATGGCGGGACGGGCCCGGGCGACGACCAGGGCGATGCCGGCGGTGGCCAGCAGGACGAGGACCGCGAGGACGCCCACGGCCCAGCGGGCGGCGTCCCAGCCGGGGCCGACCAGATGGCCGGTGGCCGCGCCGGCCAGCAGGATCACCTCGGCGGCCGCGGGCAGCACGGCCACGCCCAGGGCCCGGCCCCGGACCCGCAACACCGCGAGGGCCCGGGAACGCGCGGCCTGCGCGCCCGCTTCCACACCGATTCCGGTCATCTGCCGACCTCACCCCCTCCCCTGCCGATGCCGCGCTGTCCTGGTGCTGCTCACTCCCCCACTGTGGCATCCGTCACTGACAACGCAATGCCGGTGGGCCAAGTGCGCAGTGCCGGTGGGCAAGCGCGCAATGCCGGTGTGCCAAGTACCGGAACGCTTGCGCGGCACCCTAGTTGCGGCCCCGGCCCACGTCAGCCGGATGGGCGATTGCTCACTCGATGGAATGGCCTTGGTCAAAGCTGGGTGACAGACAGCAAAGATCAGGCCCCGGATTGCGGATCCGGGGCCTGTCGGGGTGAAACGGGAGCTGGGAGGCGTCGGGAGGGCGCTCAGAGCGCCTCGGCGGCCGCCTTCGCCGCGATGTCCGTACGGTACTGCCCGCCGTCGAGCCGAATCCGGCCCACCGCCCGGTACGCCCGCTCGCGCGCCTCGGTCAGGTCCTTGCCGGACGCGGTGACGGACAGCACGCGACCGCCCGCGCTGACGACCGCGTCGCCGTCCTGCCGAGTGCCCGCGTGCAGCACATAGGCATCCGGGGCGTCCTCGGCGGCCACCTCGGCCAGACCCGTGATCGGGTCGCCGGTGCGCGGGGTGCCGGGGTAGTTGTGGGAGGCGACGACGACGGTGACGGCCGCGTCCTCACTCCAGCGCAGCGGCGGCAGGTCGGCGAGGTTGCCGGTGGCGGCGGCCATCAGCAGCCCGGCCAGCGGGGTGCGCAGCCGGGCCAGTACGACCTGGGTCTCGGGGTCGCCGAAGCGGGCGTTGAACTCGATGACCCGCACACCCCGGGCGGTGATCGCCAGACCGGCGTAGAGCAGTCCGGAGAACGGGGCGCCGCGGCGGCGCAGTTCGTCCACCGTCGGCTGGAGCACCGTGTGCAGCACCTCGTCGACCAGCTTCGGGTCGGCCCACGGCAGCGGCGAATAGGCGCCCATGCCGCCGGTGTTGGGGCCCTCGTCGCCGTCCAGGGCGCGCTTGAAGTCCTGGGCGGGCTGGAGCGGTACGACGGTCTCGCCGTCGGTGACCGCGAACAGGGACACCTCGGGTCCGTCGAGGAACTCCTCGATCACCACGCGCTCGCAGGCGGCGGCGTGTGCCTTGGCGGCGGCCAGGTCGGAGGTGACGACGACGCCCTTGCCGGCGGCGAGTCCGTCGTCCTTGACGACGTAGGGGGCACCGAAGGCGTCGAGGGCCTCGGCGACCTCGTCGGCGGTGGTGCAGACGTACGACCGGGCGGTCGGCACCCCGGCCGAGGCCATGACGTCCTTGGCGAACGCCTTGGACCCCTCCAGCCGGGCGGCCGCGCCGGACGGGCCGAACACCGGGATGCCGGCGGCGCGCACGGCGTCGGCGACACCGGCGACCAGGGGGGCCTCCGGGCCGACGACGACCAGCTCGGCACCGAGCCGCTGCGCCAGCGCGGTCACCGCGGCACCGTCGAGCGCGTCGACCTGGTGCAGCTCGGCGACCTCGGCGATGCCGGCGTTGCCGGGGGCGCAGTGCAGCGCGGTGACGTCGGGATCGAGGGACAGGGAACGGCACAGGGCGTGTTCGCGGGCGCCGCTGCCGATGACGAGGACGTTCACGGGGTCAGCCTAATGGCAAGGTTGCCGAAGCCTTGGGGGTGGGGAAGCCGTACGTTCCTACAAGGGTGTGGCGGGGGGTAAGGGGGGCGGGGGTGGACCGTGCGTGTTCGGGTGCCGGGGCCGTGGTGGCTGAGCGCGCAGTTCCCCGTGCCCCTGAAGGGGTTGCCGGGGGCGTCGGCTGCAAGGAGCTGTCTGACTGCGACTGAGGGGACTGCGGGCCGTCGTCAGGTGCGAGAGCATCGTGGCAGGGCGCGCAGTTCCCCGCGCCCCTGAAGGGGTTGCCGGGGGCCTCGACTGCAAGGGGCTGTCTGATTACGGCTGAGGGGACTGCGGGCCGTCGTCAGGTGCGAGAGCATCGTGGCAGGGCGCGCAGTTCCCCGCGCCCCTGAAGGGGTTGCCGGGGGCCTCGACTGCACAAGGCAGCCTGAACGCGACTGAGGGGACTGCGGGCCGTCGCCCGGTGCGGGAGCGTCGTGGCCGGGCGCGCGGTTCCCCGCGCCCCCGAGGGGGTTGCCGGGGGCGCGGTCGGCGGTCGCTCACTCGTTGGTGAATTCCTCCACCACTGTCGCGCCCAGTTCGCGCATGATCAGGTCGTGGCCGGAGAGGGCGGATTCGTCCAGGTCGGGGTCGTCGTCCTCGGGGATGTCGTCCTCGGGGGAGACGGGGGGCGGCTCGGGGGCGGCGGGGCGAGGGCTCGCCGGGCCGGATACCGGGGGTGTGGACGCGGGGGCGGAGGGCTGGGGGGAAGGGGCGCGGGGCGCGGGCGAGGAGCCGTAGCCGCTGCCGGCGGGCGCGCCGCCACCGCCGTAACCGCCGCTGGGGGCACCCGAGCCGCCACCGAAGCCCGCTGAGCCGCCGCCCGGGGCAGGGGGCGCGGAGCCGCCGCCGGACGGGTCGATCAGCGACTCGATCTTCCACTGCACGTTGAACTGCTCGGCCAGCGCGGCCCGCAGCACGTCCTCGCTGCCGCTGCTCGCGAAGTTGTCACGAGCCCCGGCGTTCACGAAGCCCAGCTGGAGCGTGGTGCCGTCGAAGCCGGTGACCTGGGCGTTCTGGCTGAGCAGGATCCAGGTGAAGCGCCGGCGGTTCTTCACGGCCTCCAGGATGTTCGGCCAGAGCATCCGGGGGTCGAGCCCACCGGCGGGGGCGGCCGCGGGAGGCTGGGGAGCCGAGGGCGCGGGGGCGGCGAGAGCCGGCTGGGCCCCCTGCGGCCGGGGGGCGGCCGCGGGGGCCTGCTGCTGCGGGGCGCCGGGCGCGGCGGCGGTGGGCCAGCCACCGGGGCGCCGTCCGCCACCGACGGGAGCGGCCGTGGGCCAGGCACCGGGGGCGCCGGATGCGGGAGCAGCCTGAGCGGCCGGGGCCGGCTGCTCGACGGGGGCAGGGGCCGGAGCGGGCGCCACCGGAGCGGCGGGCTCGGGAGCAGGGGTGGGAGCGGGGGCAGGTGCTGGCGCGATCGGAGCGGCAGCCGGAGCCGAAGGCGCACCACCGACGCCACCGGCACCAGGCACACCACCGGCACCCGGAACCGGACCGGGACCGTTGCCAGGAGCCGCTCCGCCCGGCACTCCCCGCGCCGCCGCCCGGGCCGCAGCCGGGCCGCCGCCGGGTGGGACCGTCACGGCGGGGGCGCCGCCGTGGGCCTCCGGGCCGGGGACGTAGCCCATGGCGGGGGCGCCGGCGCCGGCGCTGAAGTTGACGCCGCGCTCGATGCGGTCGAGGCGGGCCATGAGGGAGCGCTCGTCGCCGTAGGCAGCGGGGAGCAGGACGCGGGCGCAGATGAGTTCGAGCTGGAGGCGGGGCGAGGTGGCGCCGCGCATCTCGGTCAGGCCCTGGTTGACCAGGTCGGCGGCGCGGCTCAGCTCGGCCGCGCCGAAGGTGGACGCCTGGGCCTGCATGCGCTCCAGGACGTCGGCGGGGGCGTCGATGAGCCCCTTGTCGACGGCGTCCGGCACGGCGGCGAGGATCACCAGGTCGCGGAGGCGTTCGAGCAGGTCGGCGACGAAGCGGCGCGGGTCGTTGCCGCCCTCGATGATGTGGTCGACGACCTCGAAGGCGGCCGCGCCGTCACCGGTGGCGAAGGCCTCGACCACGGAGTCGAGGAGGGAGCCGTCGGTGTAGCCGAGGAGGGCGGTGGCCATGGTGTACGTCACACCGTCCGCGCCCGCGCCGGCGAGGAGTTGGTCCATGACCGACATGGAGTCACGGACGGATCCGGCGCCCGCGCGCACCACCAGGGGAAGCACACCGTCCTCGACGGGGATGTCCTCCTTCTGGCACACCTCGCCGAGGTAGTCCCGCAGGGTGCCGGGCGGCACCAGCCGGAACGGGTAGTGGTGGGTCCGCGAGCGGATGGTGCCGATGACCTTCTCGGGCTCGGTCGTGGCGAAGATGAACTTGAGGTGCTCGGGCGGCTCCTCGACGACCTTCAGCAGGGCGTTGAAGCCGGCCGACGTGACCATGTGGGCCTCGTCGATGATGTAGATCTTGTACCGGCTGCCCGCGGGGCCGAAGAATGCCTTCTCGCGCAGTTCACGGGCGTCGTCCACGCCACCGTGGGAGGCGGCGTCGATCTCGATGACGTCGATCGAACCCGGTCCGTTGCGCGCGAGGTCCTGGCAGGACTGGCACTCGCCGCACGGGGTGGGGGTGGGGCCCTGCTCGCAGTTGAGGCAGCGGGCGAGGATGCGCGCGCTGGTGGTCTTCCCGCAGCCACGCGGCCCGCTGAACAGGTACGCGTGATTGACCCGGTTGTTGCGCAGCGCCTGCTGCAACGGGTCGGTGACATGCTCCTGCCCGATGACCTCGGCAAAGGTCTCGGGACGGTAGCGGCGGTACAGCGCGAGAGACGACACGCTTACGAGGTTATAGGCGTGCACTGACAACCGGGCCCGCCGAAGCCCCCGGCAACGCAGACGCCCCCCACGCACCCGCCAGAGCCGACCTACCCTTGCTGCCTTCCGGCCCTGGGGGAGTTCAGTCAGATAGCGCCGCGTGAGGGGCTACGCAGAGAGTACCCGATCCGGGCCTGCGGGAACGAGTTCGCGAGCACCCTCCTCGGTCATGTAATGTTCCGACCGGAGGATTCGCCTAGAGGCCTAGGGCGCACGCTTGGAAAGCGTGTTGGGGGCAACCCCTCACGAGTTCGAATCTCGTATCCTCCGCCAGTGCCTCACCGGGCACGATGTCGAAGGGCCCCACTGTTTGCAGTGGGGCCCTTCGACGTTGTGCGCTCACCGCCCGCGTGTGATCACAAGAAAGTCACAAGGCGGAACAGGCGGGCGCCCCGGTCGCCGATCGCCCGGAGAATCGCGCTCTGCGCATTTCACTGGGGGGTGGGAATGAGCGCTTATCGCTTCAATCCGCCGCCGGGCTGGCCCGTGCCGCCCGCGGGGTGGACGCCGCCGGCGGACTGGCGGCCCGATCCGTCATGGCCGGCCGCTCCGGAGGGGTGGCAGTTGTGGATACCGGAGGGCGGCCCCGCACCCGGCACTCCTGCCGTCGGCCCCGCACCCGGCACCCTTGTCGCCGGTCCCGCACCCGGTGCCCCGGTCGCCGGTCCCACCACCGGCACCCTTGCCGTCGGTCCCACCACCGGCGCCCCTGTCGGTGGTGCCGTGGCCGCGGTTCCGGCGCCGCGCAAGGGGCGGTTGTTCGGGCGGCGTCGGGCGGAGGCCGTCTCCGAGGCGGAGGAGTTGCGGGCCTGGATCGCGCGGACGCAGGGGCTGGACGCCGAGCGCGTCGCCGGTCTCGTACGGCAGGTCGAGGCGGAGGCCGCGGCGCTGCGGGAGAGGGCGGTCGCCGAAGCCGGTGCCGAGGCCCGGGAGATCGTCGAGGACGCGCGGGCGACGGCGAGGGAGATCCTCGCCGACGCGCGGGAGGCGGCCAAGGTGACGGACCGGCTGCGCAGGGACGCCGACCGGCAGCGTGCGGACGTCTCCGCCGCCGAGCGACGGCTCGCCGAACTCCAGGCGCGGATCGTCAACGCCGATGAGACCGCCCTGCTCCAGGAGGCGGGGATCTACGCCTACCGCCATGTCCTCCAGGACGCGATCGCCTACCGCAGCCGCCTGGACACGCTCCGGAACGAGATCAAGTCGCTCACCCGCGCGGGCCGGGCCGTGCACGCCACCACGGACTGGACGGTCAACGGCTCCAAGCGCGAGGGCCAGAAGATGGTCCGTGACTTCTCCAAGCTCATGCTGCGCGCCTACAACGCCGAGGCCGACTACGCGGTGCGGTCCATGCGGCCGTACCGGCTCGCCTCTCTCGTCGACCGGCTCTACAAGAGCCGCGAGACGATCGCCAAGCTGGGCGCCACCATGCACATCCGGATCAGCGACGAGTTCCACAACGCGCGGGTGCGCGAGCTGGAGCTCACCGCCGACTACCTCCAGAAGAAGGACGAGGAGAAGGAGGCCCAGCGCGAGGCGCGTGCCCGGGAGCGGGAGGAGGCGGCCGTGCAGCGGGAGCTGGACCGGCAGCGCGAGAAGCTGAACAAGGAACTCGGCCACTACCAGGCGGCGCTGGAGCGGCTGCGCGAGCGCGGGGACGCGGGCGGCGCCGCGGAGCTGGAGGCCAAGCTGGCCGAGATCGAGCACTCGCTCCAGGACGTCGAGTCCCGTGCGGCCAACGTCCGTACCGGCTATGTGTACGTCATCTCGAACATCGGCGCCTTCGGCGATCGCATCGTGAAGATCGGCATGACCCGCCGGCTCGAACCCCTTGAGCGGGTCTACGAGTTGAGCGGTGCGGCCGTCCCCTTCCGTTTCGACGTGCACGCGCTGATCTTCAGCAAGGACGCGGTCGGTCTGGAGGCGGAACTGCACCGGCACTTCGCGTCCCAGCGGGTCAACCAGGTCAACAGCCGCAAGGAGTTCTTCTACGCCACGCCGGTCGAGGTCCGCGACGCGCTGCACCGGTTCGCCGGGCAGCACCTGATCGAGTTCACCGAGGAGCCCCAGGCCCTGGAGTGGCGGGCGAGCAGGAACGGCGACGCGGGCGGCACCACGCGGCCGGGCGGAGCGCTCACCAGGTAGGCCGCGCCGACACACCGCCGTCCACCACCAGATCGTGCCCGGTGATCCAGGAGGCGAGCGGCGAGGCCAGGAAGACACAGGCGTCGGCGACGTCCTCGGGGCGGCCCAGGCGGCCGGTGGGGGCGGCGGCGAGCCAGCGGTGGACGCCGTCCGGCCAGGCGGTGGAGAGGCCCGGGCGGTCGATCAGGCCCGGGGAGACCGTGTTGACGCGGATGCCGTCGGGGCCGTACTCCAGGGCGGCTGCTCGGGCGTGCGTCACCACCGCCGCCTTGGCCGCGCCGTAGTGGGCGTGGCCGGGGGCGGGGTGCCCGGCCTCGATGGAGGCGATGTGGGTGACGGTGCCGCCGCCGTGCCCGCGCATATGGGCCGCGGCGGCCTGGGTGCAGGCGAAGACGCTGGTCAGGTCGGTGTCGACCACCGCGCGCCACTCGGCGGCGGTCATCCCGGGCAGTGGCTGGACCGGCTGCGCGGCCGCGTTGTTGACCAGCGCGGTGAGCCGGCCGCCGGACCATTCCAGGGTGTCGTGGACCAGGCGGTGGCAGGCGTCCTCGTCGGTCAGGTCCGCGCGCAGCACGACCGCCAGGCCGCCCGCAGCCCGGATCCGGTCGGCGGTCTCCCCGGCCGCGGCGGTCGCCGTACGGCAGTGCAGGGCGACCGCCGCGCCCTGTTCGGCGAAGCGCAGCGCGAGGGCCCGGCCGATGCCGCCGCCCGCGCCGGTCACCAGGGCGGTCTGTCCGTCGAGGAGGCTCATGGGCGGCACAGTTCCCTGATCCGGGCGGCCTCGGCGGGGTAACGCGCCGTGAGGTCCGCGGCGTCCCCGTGTTCGTAGTCCGCGTAGGTGAACCCGGGGGCCGTCGTGCAGCCGAAGAACGTCCAGCCGCCGCCCGGGGCCACTCGCGCCCCCATCCAGGTGCGGGCCGGGACGGTCAGCTGGACCTGCTGGCCGGCGCGCAGGTCGGGGCCGAGTACGGCGGTGCGGGTGGTGCCGTCGGGGGCGAGGAGCAGCATGCGCAGCGGGTCGCCGAGGTAGAAGTGCCAGATCTCGGCGTAGGGCAGGCGGTGCAGGGCGGAGTGGTCGTCCGCCGTGAGCAGGGCCACGATGGCGGCGCCGGCGGGGCGGCCGTCCGCCCGCTCGGGCCCCTCCCAGGTACGCCGGAACAGACCGCCCTCGCGGGGGATCGGTTCGAGTCCGTAGTGCGCGATCAGCTCGTGCGGAGTCGTCACCCCCGGAAGGCTACCCCCGCTCTACCCGCGTTCCAGGAAGGCGAGTTGGGCGTGCTTCTCGGGCAGGTACACATCGGGGAGGTCCACCTCGGGCAGCACGACGGCGGGTCCGGGCACGAAGCCCTGGCGGACGAAGCGGGCGATCGCCTTGGCGTTGCGGACGTCCGGGTCGACCACCAGCCGCCGCCGGCCGAGGGCGGTCAGCGCGTACGTCGTCAGGACCGTGAGCAGCGCGGTGGACCAGCCGGGGCGGGCTCCCGCGGTGTCGGCGGGGGCGAGCAGGACATGGACGCCGAGGTCGCCGGGCCGTACGTCGTAGCACTCGCCGACGCGGTCCGCGGCGGGCTCGTACGTCTGGAACAGGGCGGCCGGGGCGCCGTCCTTGGTGACCAGGTGGGCGTGGTGGGTGTCCAGGGTGGCCATATGGGCGTAGATCTCGGCGACCTGGTCGCGGCTGAGGCCGGTCATGCCCCAGAAGGCGGCGCGTTCCTCGCTCACCCAGGCGTGGATCACGTCCGTGTCGCTGGCGGGGTCCAGGGGGCGGATGCGGACGGTGCCGAAGCCGTCGACGTGCTGTTCGTACGGCGTTTGGTGCGTGTCAGTGGTCATGCGGGGTGCTCCAGGGTGCGGTCGGGGGTGAGCCGGTTCCAGTCGGTGACGACGGGGGCGAGTTCTCCCCCGAGCCACAGCGGGAGTTGGTCGTGGTGGTGCGGGCTCCCGGGGACGCCGTCGGCGCCGAAGGGGACCACCCAGCGGCTGGCGTCCCGGTCGGCGAGGTCCCAGACCCAGCGGGCGGCGGGGCCGCGGACGGCGCGGTCGGTGAGGCCGGGCACGGCGGAGGTGCACAGCACGCAGTCGTGGTCGCCGGCGAGGCCGGGGGTGGCCAGGCCGTCCGGCAGGGCCCCCCAGGGGGCCAGGCGGTGGGTGTCCGACCAGGTGCCGGTGGGGGGTTCGGCGGCCACGGCCTCAAGTGCCCTGCGGATGAGGGCCGGTCGGTCGATGCCGTACAACTCCTCGGCGCGCAGGAGGTGTTCGAGGGCGAATCCGATGCGCGGGACGAGGGCCAGCCAGGGGCGCAGCGCCTCCGGGCACGCCGGGGGTTCGGTGAGCGGTGCGAACACCGGTTGTGCGGCCAGGAGTTGTACGACGGCGCCGCGCAGCGCCGCGTAGCGGGCCGCGTCGGTGCTGTCGGCGGCCATGCGGCGGTCCCACGCGAGCAGGCTCTCGCGCAGCCGGGTCGCGGCCGGGGTGAGGCCGTCGAGCGCGGTGAGGTGGTCGAGGAGGGGCGCGGCGGAGGCGAGATGGGTGTCGGTGTGGATCGCGGCCATCTCCCCGGCGCTCCAGCGGCCACCGGTGTCGAGCAGGTCGCGGATGCGGTCGGCGCGGTGCGGCGGGGCGAACTCCACGCCGAGCGGGGCGGCCGGGCCGCGCTGGTTGGCCATCACGGCGATGCCGTCCGGGACGGGGGCGTACGGCATCTCGTGCCAGCCGTGCCAGTCGTGGCCGGGGCGCCAGGCGGGCACGGGGTGCAGGCGGTTGGCGCGGGCGCGCAGCGGGACGCGCCCGGCGACCCGGTGCAGGGTGCCGCCGTCGGTGTCGGCCGCCTGGACGACGTTCACCGGCTCGGCCCAGGCGTCCAGGGCCCGGTCGACATCGGTGACGTTCCGCGCACGCAGAAGCCCGAGCAGGGCGCTGAAGCCGAGGTCCTCGGTGACGCGGGGCGGGTACCGCAGGGCGAGCGCCCCGCCGTCGGCGCCCTCCGGGTCGTACGACGCCTCCGGGCCTCCCGCGATCACCGGCCCCCGCTCCGTCTCGACCACCTCGACCTCGACCGGCGCCTCCCCCGCGACCTCCAGCGTCTCGGTGTGCGTGTGCGCCGGGTGCCAGCGGCCGTCCGGGCCCAGCGCCTCGACGGAGGAGCCCGCGCGGCGCAGGCGTTCGCGGTAGAGGTCCTGGTAGTCGGCCATGGCGTTGGTGATGCCCCAGGCGACCGCGCCCGCGTGGCCGAAGTGGGGCAGGCCGGGGACGCCGGGGACGGCGAGGCCGACGGCGTCGAACTCGGGGCAGGCCAGACGGATCTGCTGGTAGACGCCGGGGTCCTCGATGAAGCGGTGCGGGTCGCCGGCGAGCAGCGGCAGGCCGGTGGCGGTGCGGGCGCCGGAGAGCAGCCAGCCGTTGCTGCCCGCGGTGCCGGGGCCGTCGGTGGCGAACAGGCCCACCGCGTCCGGGCCCAGGTGCCGGATCGCCTGCTCGCGCCAGAGCTTGGCCGGGAAGCCCGCGAAGAGGAGATGGGTGGAGAGCCAGACGGCGAGCGGGGTCCAGGGCTCCCAGCGGCCCGGGGTGAGCGCGGTGCGGGCGAACTCCGGCGCGCGGCGGGCGCCGGCCGGCAGTCCCTCGTTGACGCCGTCGGCGTACGACCGTACCCAGCGTGCCGTCTCCGGGTCCCGGCGTTCCAGCGCGGCGAAGCAGCGGCGGGCGGTGTCGGCCAGGCGCGCCCGGCGGGCGAGGACGTCCCAGGGGACCTCACCGGGGCCGAGGAAGGATGCCGAAGTTCCCTGGGCGCGGTGCCGTTCGACCTCCAGCTGCCAGGCCCGGTCGAGCGCGGTGACCCGGCCCTGGGCGCGGGCCAGCGCGTGCACGTCCGCCGCGCGCAGATGGGGGATGCCGAAGGCGTCGCGGTAGGTCTCGCTGGTCACCCCGAGCCCTCCAAATCTTAGGTTAGCCTTGCCTAATTTCCAACGGGGGGAATCGTACGCGACGCGCGATCACCCGCGACGCGGGATCATCGACCCATGGACGTCACCCTGCACCTCGCCCAGGACCCGGCGGCCGACGCGCTGCTCGGGCGCTCGCCCCTCGCCGCGCTCACCGGGATGCTGCTGGACCAGCAGGTCCCGATGGAGTGGGCGTTCAAGGGGCCCCGGACCATCGCGGACCGGCTCGGCGCCGAGGACCTGGACGCGCACGAGATCGCCGCGCGGGACCCGGAGGTGTTCGCCGCGCTGCTCTCCGAGAAGCCCGCCGTGCACCGCTACCCGGGCGCCATGGCCAAGCGCGTCCAGCAGCTGTGCCAGTACCTGGTCGAGCACTACGACGGGGACGCCGAGGCCGTCTGGCGGGGCGTCGGCAGCGGGGCCGAGCTGCTGAAACGCCTGGAGGACCTGCCGGGGTTCGGCCGGCAGAAGGCGCAGATCTTCCTCTCGCTGCTGGGCAAGCAGCTCGGGGTCACGCCCACGGGCTGGCGCGAGGCGGCCGGCGCCTACGGCGAACCGGAGTCCTACCGGTCCGTCGCCGACATCACCGGACCGGACTCGCTCATCAAGGTGCGCGCCCACAAGCAGGAGATGAAGGCCGCGGCCAAGGCGGCGAAAGCGGCCCGCGGGTAGCCCCGGGAACAGAACCCGCGGCAGCCCCCCGGGTACACCTGGTGGCCCACCCGGGTGGCCCACCCGGGTGGCGGACCACCCGGAGCCGTTCCGAGCATGGAGCATGACCGAGGCATCGCAGCACGGACCGGAACAGGGCCGTGAGTACGACGACCAGCGCGTCCACGGCGGCCGGCCGCCGGGCGCCCCGCGCCAACCGCAGGCGCGCCATGAGCGCCATGAGGCCGAACCGCCGGTCGAGGGACCGCTGCACGCCCTGGCCAAGGCCGCCTGGCAGGTGGTCCTGGTCACCGGGATCGCCTCGCTGATCCTGGGCATCCTGGTCCTGGTGTGGCCGGGCCACTCCCTGGTCGTGGCCGGCGTCCTCTTCGGGCTCTACCTGCTGGTCAGCGGCGTCTTCCAGCTGACCGCCGCGTTCGGCACGCACCAGGCGACCTCGCTGCGGGTGCTGGCGTTCATCAGCGGCGCGCTGTCGATCCTGCTCGGCCTGCTCTGCTTCCGCGGGCCCATGCAGTCGATCCTGCTGCTCGCCCTGTGGATCGGCATCGGCTGGCTGATCCGCGGGGTCACCCACACCATGGCCGCGATCTCCGACCCCCGGATGCCCGCGCGCGGCTGGCAGATCGTGCTCGGCGTGCTGACCTTCGTCGCCGGGATCGTGCTGATCGACTCGCCCTTCCGGTCGGTGGCCGTGCTGACCCTCGTCGGCGGCATCTGGCTCATCGTGGTGGGCGTCACCGAGATCATCACCGCGTTCCGCATCCGCCACCGGGCGAAGCAGGTGCCGCAGACCGTCTGAACCCGGCCGAACCGCGGGACCGGGGGCGCGCTCACCGCCCCCGGTCGTTCACCGTCTGCGGCGCGCGGTCCCGAACAGGGAGCGGGTGATCTCGCGGCCCAGCTGGGTGCCGACCGAGCGGGCCAGGGACTTGAACATCCCGCTGCCGACGACCTGTTCGACCAGCGTGGGCTCCTCCTTCGCCGGGCGCTCGCGCGGGGCCTCGGGCGGCGCCGCCACCGGTGCGGCGGTCAGCCTCTCGTACGCCGACTCGCGGTCCACAGCCTGTGCATAACGGTCGTGGAGCGGCGAGTTCCGTACCGCCTCGTCCAGTTCGGCCGGATCCAGCGGGCCCATCAGGGACTCGGGGGCGCGCAGCCGGGTGGCGGCGACGGGGGTGGGGGCGCCGCTCTCGCCGAGCACGGTCACCACCGCCTCGCCGGTGCCCAGGCCGGTGAGCAGTTCCTCCAGGTCGTACGCCGATCTCGGGAAGGTCCGCACGGTCGCCCGCAGCGCCTTCTGGTCGTCCGGTGTGAAGGCCCGCAGCGCGTGCTGGACCCGGTTGCCGAGCTGGCCGAGGACGTCGGCGGGCACGTCCTTCGGGGTCTGGGTGACGAAGAAGACCCCGACGCCCTTGGAGCGGATCAGCCGCACGGTCTGGGTGATCGAGTCCAGGAACGCCTTGGACGCGCCGTTGAACAGCAGATGCGCCTCGTCGAAGAAGAACACCAGCTTCGGCTTGTCGGCGTCGCCGATCTCGGGCAGGTCGTGGAAGAGGTCGGCCAGCAGCCACATCAGGAAGGTGGAGAACAGCTGCGGTCTGTCCTGTACGGCGGAGAGTTCGAGGACGGAGACGATGCCCCGGCCGTCGTCCGCCGTGCGCAGGAAGCCGGCCGTGTCGAACTCCGGCTCCCCGAAGAAGTCCGCCATGCCCTGCGCCTCGAAGGCGGTCAGGGAGCGCAGGATCACCCCGGCGGTGGCCGTGGAGAGCCCGCCGATGCCCTTCAGCTCGGGTCTGCCCTCGTCGGAGGTGAGGAAGGCGACGACCGCCCTGAGGTCCTTGAGGTCGATCAGCTCCAGGCCCTTGGTGTCGGCGTAGTGGAAGATCAGGCCGAGGGACTGCTCCTGGGTCTGGTTGAGCCCCAGCACCTTGGACAGCAGCACCGGTCCAAAACTCGTGACCGTGGCGCGCACCGGGATGCCGTGGCCGAGTCCGCCGAGCGCGTAGAACTCCGCCGGGAACCCGGCCGGGGTCCAGCCCTGGCCGACCTCACCGGACCGCTGCCGTACCCGGTGGTTCTCCTGGCCGGGGCGCGCGATGCCGGACAGGTCGCCCTTGATGTCCGCGAGGAACACCGGCACCCCCTGCGCCGACAGCTGTTCGGCGATCAGCTGGAGGGTCTTGGTCTTGCCGGTGCCGGTGGCGCCCGCGACCAGGCCGTGCCGGTTGAGCATGGCCAGCGGGACGCGGATCGGGGCGTCCGCGTGGCAGCCGCCGTCCCACAGCAGGGCGCCGAGGTCGAGGGCGGGTCCGGAGAAGGCGTAGCCGGCGGCGATCCGCCGGGCCGGGTCGGGGAGCCCGGCGGGGCCCCGGGGGTCCGCTCCGGGGCCCGTGTCGCGGTTCGCTCCGGGGTCCGCGCCGGGCGCTGCGTCGCGGTCGCTCATCCGGTCCCCTGTTCCCTCGCCACGGCCCCGTCTGTTCCTTCGCCACGGCCCCTGTCGCCGATCGACGGCTTTTGTCCCGTTTGCGGAACCTTTTCAAGCGTCGCACTCCGGCGCCATGGCTGCGCCCGGAACGTCTGGGCCGGTAGGCTTTCCGTGTGATCTTCAAGCGCATCGGAAACGGCCGGCCGTACCCCGATCACGGCCGGGAAAGCACCCGGCAGTGGGCGGACGTCGCGCCGCGCCCGGTCCGCCTCGATCAGCTCGTGACGACCAAACAGCAGCTGGACCTGGAAACCCTGCTCGCGGAGGACTCGACCTTCTACGGCGACCTCTTCGCGCATGTCGTGAAGTGGCAGGGCGATCTCTACCTGGAGGACGGCCTGCACCGCGCGGTGCGCGCGGCGCTCCAGCAGCGCCAGGTGCTGCACGCGCGGGTGCTCGAACTCGGCTGACCGGACCTTCGGCCGGGCCTCGCCGATGCTCCGATCGGCCCTGTGGCGGCCGCGGATTGACCCTTTCGGGTTCCACTGAGCGCCCTGGACTGATCATCTAATAGGCATCCCCGCCTCGGCGCACTACGCTGCGTTCATGAGCATGCTGACTCCCCCCGGCATGGGCGGCAAATACCGGATCACGGGGACGAAGTACCCCCGGATGCGCCGGCCCCGGCGGCGAGGCCGGCTGGTCGCGGCCGTACTGGCCTCCGTGTGCACACTCGGTCTGCTCGGCTGGGGCACGCTGGAACTCATCGACGTCTTCAGCGGCGGCGGATCGACCGCCGACGCCGCGAAGCGCTGCCCGGCCAAGGGCAAGACCGACGCGGCGCGGGCCGCGACCGCGCACGGCGGGAAGGTGCTGCCCCCGCCCGGCCGCATCACCGTGAACGTCTTCAACGCCACCGCCCGCACCGGGCTCGCCAAGGACACCGCGGACCAGCTGAAGAAGCGCGGGTTCAAGATCGGTGACGTCGGCAACGCCGGTGCGGACTACGACAAGAAGGTGAAGGGCGCGGGAGTGGTCATCGGGCCGACGTCCGCGGTCGACACGTCCCTGCCGGTGCTCGGCGCGCAGGTCTCGGGCGCGGAGCAGCGCCCCGACGGGCGCAAGGGGGCCACGCTCGATCTCATCCTCGGGGACGGGTTCAAGGGGCTGGTCAAGCCGGCGGACGCGAACAAGGCGGTGGCGGCCCTGTCCGCGCCGGTGACCGCCGTCGGCTCGCCGGGAAAGAAGGGGTGCTGAGGCTTCGTCGCCACGTGCGGTTCCGACGTGGCTGATCGCGCAGTTCCCCGCGCCCCCACGGGGGCGCGCTGAAACCCTCGCTACTCCGCCGCGCCGTACAGCCGGTCACCCGCGTCGCCGAGGCCCGGGATGATGTAGCCGTGCTCGTTGAGGTGGTCGTCGACCGCGGCGGTCACCACCGTCACCGGCGTGCCCGCCAGTTCGCGCTCCATCACCTCGACGCCCTCGGGCGCGGCCAGCAGGACCACGGCCGTGACATCGTCCGCGCCGCGCCGGATCAGCTCGCGGATGGCGGCGACCAGGGTGCCGCCGGTGGCCAGCATCGGGTCGAGGACGTAGACCTGGCGGCCCGAGAGGTCCTCCGGCATCCGGGTGGCGTACGTGGAGGCCTCAAGGGTCTCCTCGTTGCGGATCATGCCGAGGAAGCCCACCTCGGCGGTCGGCAGCAGCCGGACCATGCCGTCGAGCATGCCGAGACCGGCACGCAGGATCGGCACCACGAGCGGGCGGGGGCGGGCGAGCTTGACGCCGGTGGTGCGGGCGACCGGCGTGTCGACGTCGACGATCTCGGTGCGCACGTCCCGCGTGGCCTCGTAGGCGAGCAGGGTGACCAGTTCGTCGGCGAGCCGGCGGAAGGTCGCGGAGTCGGTGCGCTGGTCGCGCAACGTGGTGAGCTTGTGAGCGACCAGGGGGTGGTCGACGACGTGGAGGCGCATGCCCATAACGGTACCTGCGCCCCGGACCGGTCCGCGCTGGCGTCAAACCGGCCGTCCGGGGGAAGGTGACAGAGACGGACTGGGGTGGTGTGACGTGTCTGACCTGCCTGATACTCCCGACGACGCGTACGGGTCCAGGACCGCTGGTCCCGAGGCCGAGGCCGAACGGCGCCGTCGCAGAGCCCGGTTCCTGCGCGAGCTGGCCGAGGCCCGTGCGCTGCGCGAGCGGGTCCAGCCGCGACGCGCCAAGGCGGCCCGGTTGCGCCACGCGATGCGGATGCGGACCTTCCGCTGGTAAGGCCGGGGCCATGAGCTGGGACCCCTGGGCAAGAAGCGGGTGAGGAAGATCGCCGGCCGGGCCGAAGTTTCCGAGGTGGGCGTGCGTGAGCGTCTCGCAAAGCCGCGTACGATCCGCAGGTGGCCGCAATGAGAGCGCTGGTGACTCTGTGACGATTCACGCTCGAAACCGCCAGACACAGGGAGCCGAAGACGTCCCCTGAACGCCTTGTTTCTGCCACGATTCCGAGTGGGTGGGGCTCGGAGCCCAGCTCTCTCCGCCCAAGAACCTCCGCCGGGGGGACCCCCAACCGGCACGCCTATGACCAGTGGGAGAGTCACGGTGTACTTCGCCGCACTGCTCGCGCGCACCGAAGACGGGTGGAAAGCGAGCGACACAGAGCTCGACGATGTGGAGACCCTGTCGGATCTGGCCGATCTGGCCCGTGAATCCTCTCCCGAGGAGGACACGGTGCTCGTCCTGATCGAGCAGGAGGACGCGTGGTTCGGCGTCGTCCGCGTGGACGGGGAGGAAGACCCCCGCATCTACGTCTCGGACGCGGCTGCCGCCGCCCGCAGCGCCTACGGGGAGCTGCTGCTCACCGATGAGCTGCTGGGCCGGGAGCCCGGCGCCGCCGATGTCCCCGACCTGGACGAACTCGACCTCGACGGCACCGAGGACGGCGAGTCCGAGGCCGATGACGACGACGGGGACGAGGAGGGTGGCACCGGCGACGCGGTGCCGCACAGTCCGGTCGGCGACAGCGGGATCCTCGACGACCTGGGCATCAGCGAGAAGGAACTGCGCACCCTGGACGCCGAGGACGCGCTCGGTTCCATCGCCGAGGCCCTGGGCGCCTCGGAGGTGCTGGAGACCGTCCGCTGACCGCGGGACGACCGGTGGGTGACACCCGTGCGGCGCCGGACCCGGTGCGCGACCCCTGGCGGGACGCGATGCGGCTCGCCCTGGCCGAGGCCGAGGCCGCCGTCCGGGGCGGGGACGTCCCCGTCGGCGCCGTCGTCCTGTCCCCCGACGGTACGACGGTGCTCGCCACCGGGCACAACGAGCGCGAGGCCACCGGCGATCCCACAGCCCACGCGGAGGTCCTGGCGATCCGCCGGGCCGCCGCGCGCCTCGGCGAGTGGCGGCTGACCGGCTGCACGCTCGTGGTCACCCTGGAGCCCTGCACCATGTGCGCGGGCGCGCTGGTGCAGTCCCGGGTGGACCGGGTGGTCTACGGCGCCCGGGACGACAAGGCGGGCGCCGCGGGCTCGCTGTGGGACGTGCTGCGCGACCGGCGGCTCAACCACCGCCCGGAGGTCGTCGAAGGCGTCCTCGCGGGGGAGTGCGCGGCCCTGCTCACGGAGTTTTTCCGGGACCGCTGAATACCGATTTCGAACCACGCCCCACCGTGCTGTAAGGTCTCCCTCGGTAGCGTGTCCGAGCGGCCGAAGGAGCTCGCCTCGAAAGCGAGTGTGGCGCAAGTCACCGAGGGTTCAAATCCCTCCGCTACCGCTTCCGAAAGGGCCTCGTCGCAAGACGGGGCCCTTTCCGCATACGCCCAAATCGCCTTGCACAGCGGGCCGTTGGTCCCCGATAAAGGGGTGAACGTTACACTCGCCGCCGGCAGGCAGGGGCCCATCGGGCCATGGACACACGGGAGGGCCGCGGTGGCGGTGAACGCCAAGAAGATCGTTCTGTACGCGCTCGTGGTCTTCGTGCTGTACGTGATCATCACGGACCCGGCCAAGGCGGCCAGCTATGTCCAGATAGGCTTCGAGGGCATATCGGACGCGGCCAGGGCCATCGGGGACTTCATGACCTGGGCCGCCAACGGAGGAAAGAACTGAGGTACTCCGCATGATCCGCCACTTGGTCCTGTTCAAGCTCAACGAGGGCGTCGAGCGCGACGATCCGCGGGTCGCGGCGGGCGTGGCGGCCTTCCGGGCGCTGCCGGAGCAGATCGAGGAACTGCGTTCCTGGGAGTGCGCCTGGAACATCACCGACCGGCCGATCGCCTACGACTTCGCGATCAACTCGGCGGTCGAGGACACCGGTGCCCTCCAGCGCTATCTGGAGCACCCGGCCCACCAGGCGGGCGTCGCCCTGTGGCGCGAGTTCGCCACGTGGGTGATCGCGGACTACGAGTTCTAGGCCCCCTTCCCGCCCACCTTTTCCTGAGCCTCCCGCCGTGCAGGCGGGGGGCTTTCGCGTGTTCCACGCCCCAACTTGTCAATGATTGAACACAACACGGCGTTATCCGGTGCTTGCACACAGTGCACATGTCTTGTGATGCTATGACCGCTTTTGACGGATGATTGACCGAAGAGGTGGCGTTGACCGTGCCGGCCAGTACTGCGCCGCCCCAGGAGGAGGCCCCCGTCCCCGCCTCTCTACCCCCAGGGAAACGCCGCGGCGCGGACACCCGGGCCCTGACCCAGGTGCTCTTCGCCGAGCTGAAGGAGCTCGCGCCCGGCACTCCGGAGCACAACCGCGTGCGGGGCGCGCTGATCGAGGCGAACCTCCCGCTCGTGCGCTACGCCGCCGCCCGCTTCCGCTCCCGCAACGAGCCCATGGAGGACGTGATCCAGGTCGGCACCATCGGTCTGATCAACGCCATCGACCGCTTCGACCCGGACCGGGGCGTGCAGTTCCCGACCTTCGCCATGCCGACCGTCGTGGGCGAGATCAAGCGGTACTTCCGGGACAACGTCCGCACCGTGCACGTACCGCGCCGGCTGCACGAGCTGTGGGTGCAGGTCAACAGCGCCACCGAGGACCTGACCACGCTGCACGGCCGCTCCCCCTCCACCGCCGAGATCGCCGAGCGGCTGCGGATCAGCGAGGAGGAGGTGCTCAGCTGCATCGAGGCGGGCCGCTCGTACCACGCCACCTCCCTGGAGGCCGCGCAGGAGGGCGACGGGCTGCCCGGGCTGCTGGACCGCATCGGCTACGAGGACCCGGCCCTGGACGGCGTGGAGCACCGCGACCTGGTCCGCCACCTCCTGGTCCAACTCCCCGAGCGCGAACAGCGGATCCTGCTGCTGCGCTACTACAGCAACCTCACCCAGTCGCAGATCAGCGCGGAACTCGGCGTCTCCCAGATGCATGTCTCGCGTCTGCTCGCCCGCAGCTTCCAGCGGCTGCGCTCGGCGAACCGCATCGACGCGTAGCCGGTGACCACAACCGGACCGTGGTCACGGCCGCCCCACAAGCGGTCCGACGTATAACAGAGCCCCGGGCGCATACCGGGCAAGTCGGTGGTCGCACAGTGGGCGCACCGAAGCACACACCCGAACAGCTCTGCATCGCAAACCCGATCGAGCGCTCACCGCCCCGAGCGATTCGCTCACCAGGGCTGTTTCCGGAGTTGAGAACCCGAAAGCCCGTCAGACCCCTTTTATCCAGCGGTGATTCGGATCTTCCGTGTCGACATGTCTCTACAGCGCGTTGCCGACATGTGACATTCTGCGGAAGACGCGTTTGCCGGGGCCTCGGCACCGGTATTCAGGTGAAGGCTGCGTTGCTCGACTCGACGGCGCGGCCGCGATCGTCCCGCGACCCGAAGGGGGTGGCATGTCCGCAGAACAGGGCAGCTCGAAAGTGCTGACGCCCGCGAAGAGCGAGGCGGCGCCCAAGGAGCTCGACGCACTCGACGTCCTCGACGGCATCGAGGTCGTCACGACCCTCGACGCCGTGCCTGCCCCGGCCACCCCGCCGACGGGCGAGGCCATCGACACCCGCACCCTGTCCCGCTCCCTGTTCCTGCGCCTGGCCGCGCTGGACGAGAACAGCCCCGAGCGCGCCTACGTCCGGGACACCCTGATCGAGCTGAACCTGCCGCTGGTCCGCTACGCGGCGGCACGTTTCCGCTCGCGCAACGAGCCGATGGAGGACATCGTCCAGGTCGGCACCATCGGCCTGATCAAGGCGATCGACCGCTTCGACTGCGAACGGGGCGTGGAGTTCCCGACGTTCGCGATGCCGACGGTGGTCGGCGAGATCAAGCGCTTCTTCCGCGACACCTCCTGGTCGGTGCGGGTGCCGCGCCGCCTCCAGGAGCTGCGCCTGGCCCTCACCAAGGCCAGCGACGAGCTGTCGCAGAAGCTGGACCGCTCCCCCACGGTGACCGAACTGGCCGCCGTCCTCGGTGTCTCCGAGGAGGACGTGGTCGACGGCCTCGCGGTCGGCAACGCGTACACCGCCTCCTCGCTGGACTCCCCGGCCCCGGAGGACGACGGCGGCGAGGGCTCCCTGGCCGACCGGCTGGGCTACGAGGACACCGCCCTGGAGGGGGTGGAGTACCGCGAGTCCCTCAAGCCGCTGCTGGCCAAACTCCCGCCCCGGGAGCGGCGGATCATCATGCTGCGCTTCTTCGCCAACATGACGCAGTCGCAGATCGGCGAGGAGGTCGGCATCTCCCAGATGCATGTCTCCCGGCTGCTCACCCGGACCCTGTCCCAACTGCGCGAGGGCCTGATCTCGGACTGAGGGTTCCCATCTGACGGAGCGTCAGCCACCATGGCCGGATGCTTCGTCATGGGACGCTTCGTTCGACGACATGGTCACCCGGCCGCCGGCGCGCCCTCGCGGGAGCCTCGGCGGCCGTCGTGTGCCTGGGCGCGGCCCTCGGGGCGTGCGCCGGCTCGGGCGGCGGGGGCGGCTATGTGGCGGTGGGTGGCGCGGGACGCCCGGGTCCGGTCGACGCGAGCCCCACGGGGTCGGTGACGATGGCCCCGCTGGACGGGCCGAAGGGCGGCGGGACGACTTCTCCGGGCACCGCCGGCTCCCCGTCGGGCGCCACCGGCTCCGGACCGGGTCCCGCGCGGGTCGGCAACGGCCCCGTCCCGAGCACGCCGGACCGGCCCTCCCCGACCGGCACGAGCACGGGCGCGGGTGCGAGCCCGGGCGGGGGCCCGGGTACGGGTGACGGTCGTACGACCCCCGCCCCCGCCCCACCGGACCCGACCCCCGCTCCCACCGCGCCGCCCGCGCCCGCCGCCCTCTCCTGGGGAGAGCCGGTGACGGCGGACGGGGATCAGCGGTGGTGCCAGAAGGTGACCGTGGGCTTCCGGAACTCCGGGGGCACAGCGGTGCGTTCGGGGTCGGTGACGTTCGGGACGCACGTCATCGGGGCGCTCGGCATCGACTGGTCGACCGTGCGGACGTCCGAGGCGCTCCCGGTGCCGATCGGCGCCGGGGCGCGCACGGACCACACCTGGACGGTGTGCCTCGACGCCTGGAGAGTGCCGCTGGGCATGCACATCGAGACGCGGGACCTGTCCGTCCAGTGGAAGTGATCGCCGGAGAAGGGGTGCCCCCCTCCGGGTGCGCCGGTTACTTCAGCGCGAGCCAGGCGACGCCGGCCACGACCACGAGGGCCACGATGACGCCGATGATCACGCCGACGCGCGGACCGGAGGAAGAGGGGGCGGCCGCCTGCTGCTGACGCCCCTGCGGAGCCTCGTCGACGAACGCGCGGAACATCTGAGTGCTGCCGGCAGGGTCGTAATTGCCCTGGGGGCCCTGGGTGTTAGCCATGAGCCGAGACCTTAGCGAAGACGGGCCGGGGCACCCAAGTGGGGGGCCACCGGGACAGACGGGGACACCCTTCGCGCACCTCCCTGCATATTCACATCCGCAACGCCATGCCTTTGCCAAGGTTTTACATGAGCAACTCCCTACTTATTTGCCTGTAGCAACCAATGGCCCTTATGGTTGCCCTAAGCAACGAATACGGGAGGTGTGATGGCCGAGCATGCGCAGTTTGACGAGCTTGCGCGTCAGCTCAGCGCCGTCGGCGCCGTGAAACGGGACCTCGTACGGGTACTGCCCCCCGAGTGTCCCGGGGGCTCGGCCGCCGTGCTGACGCTGCTCGGCCGGCATGGCGACATGCGCATGAGCAAGCTCGCGGAGCTGCTGGCCGTCGATCTGTCGGTGACCAGTCGGCACGTCGCGCATGTCGCCGCACGCGGCTGGATCGAACGGCACCCGGACCCGGCGGACAAGCGCTCGCGCATCCTGCGCCTGACGCCCGCGGGCGAGGCACAGCTGGACGACCTGTCCCGGCGGACCTCTCAGCTGCTCGCCGAGCGGCTCGATGACTGGACCGACGACGAGGTCGGCCAGCTCATCCGGCTGATGACCCGCCTGCGCTCGTCGTTCGGCGACTGCCGGTCCCCCGCGGCCCGGCCACCCACCCCCGTAGTCGAAGAGACCACCCGTACACCCGCAAGCACGTAAGAAAAGGAAGCCCATGGCAACGACCACACCAGCCGGTGTGCGGGCTCACGCCAAGCACGGGGGAGGCTCCTCGGCGGGCGACGCCCCGATGACCCACCGCCAGATCATGGAGGCGCTCTCCGGCCTGCTGCTGGGCCTGTTCGCCGCCATCCTGTCCTCCACGATCGTCACCAACGCACTGCCGACGATCATCAAGGACCTCGGCGGCGGCCAGTCCGCGTACACCTGGGTCGTCACCGCGGCCCTGCTGGCGATGACCGCCTCCGTGCCCCTGTGGGGCAAGCTGTCCGACCTGATGAGCAAGAAGGCGCTCGTCCAGATATCCCTGGTCATCTACGTGGCCGGCTCGATCATCGCCGGTCTCGCGCAGAACCCGGCGATGCTGATCACCGCCCGGGTGATCCAGGGCCTCGGCGCCGGCGGTCTGTCCGCCCTGGTGCAGGTCATCCTGGCCGCGATGATCGCCCCGCGTGAGCGCGGCCGGTACTCCGGCTACACCGGCGCCACCTTCGCCGTCGCCACCGTCGGCGGTCCGCTGCTCGGCGGTGTCATCACCGACACCAGCTGGCTCGGCTGGCGCTACTGCCTGTTCGTCGGCATCCCCTTCGCGCTGATCGCGCTGGTCGTCCTCCAGAAGACCCTGCACCTGCCGCTCACCAAGCGCGAGGTCAAGGTCGACTGGCTCGGCGCCTTCTTCATCACCGCGGCCGCCTCGCTGCTGCTGATCTGGGTGACCTTCGCCAACGACAAGTACGACTGGCTGTCCTGGCAGACGTACGTGATGGTGGGCGGCACGATCCTGCTCGCGCTGGCCTTCGTCTTCACCGAGACCAAGGCGGCGGAGCCGATCATCCCGCTGCGCCTGTTCCGCAACCGCACGATCTCGCTGGCCTCGGTGGCCTCGCTGTTCGTCGGCGTCGGCATGTACTCGGGCACCGTCTTCTTCTCGCAGTACTTCCAGCTGGCGCGGGACAAGTCCCCGACCATGTCCGGTGTGATGACCATCCCGATGATCGGTGGTCTGTTCCTCTCCTCCATGGTCTCCGGGCGGATCATCTCCAACACCGGACGCTGGAAGAACTGGCTGGTCGCCGGCGGTCTGTTCCTCACCGCGGGGCTGTCCCTGCTCAGCCTGATGCGCTACGACACCCCCTACTGGCAGCTGTCCATCTACATGGCGCTCCTGGGTATCGGCGTCGGCATGATGATGCAGAACCTGGTGCTCTCCACGCAGAACCAGGTCGCCCCGAAGGACCTGGGCGCCGCCTCCTCCACGGTGAGCTTCTTCCGCTCCCTCGGTGGTGCGGTCGGCGTCGGCGTGCTCGGCTCGGTCATGTCGGACCGGATCAGCCACTACGCCGCCAACAGCATCGGCGAACTCAGCCCGAAGGCCCGGATGGCCGCGGCCCAGGCCGTCGGCGGCGGCGAGCTGCCCGACATGAACAGCCTGCCCCTGCCGATCCGTCATTGGCTGGAAAGCGCCTACGGGCACGGCATCGCCGACGTCTTCCTCTACGCGGCGCCCTGCGCCCTGGTCGCCTTCGTCGTGGTGATGTTCATCAAGGAGGTCCCGCTGCGGACGACCGGCGCGCTGACCCAGGCCGCGCAGGAGAAGGCCGGGATCGTGGAGAACACGCTGGAGAGCACTGTGGAGAACACCATGCGGAACGTGCCGGACGAGCCCGTCCAGGAGAAGGTGCCCAGCCTGACCGCGCCCGCCCCGGTGGTGGGTGCCACCGAAGCGCTGGCCACCGCGACCGCGAGCGCGGCCCCGATGACGGCCGTGGCGACCATCGCCGAACCCGGTTCGGGCGGCGACGGCACCCCGGTGCACGGCTTCGTCCGCGGCGCCGAGAGCGCCCCGGTCCCGGGGGCCGCGGTCACCCTGATCTCGCTGGCCGGCCGCCAGCTGGGCCGCTCCGTCGCCCAGGCCGACGGCTCCTACGCGCTGGCCGCCCCCGGCACCGGCAGCTACGTCCTGATCGCCTCCGCCGACGGCTACCAGCCGCAGGCCTCCACCGTCGTGGTGGGCGAGGAAGCGCTGTCGTACGACCTTCTGCTCAGCGGCACCAGCGGGCTGACCGGTGTGGTGCGGGCGAGCGGGAGCGCGCTGCCGGTCAAGGACGCCATGGTGATCGTCACCGATGTGCGCGGTGACCTGCTGGCCACCGCCGCCACCGGGGAGCAGGGCGAGTTCGCCTTCACCGACCTGGTGCCCGGACCGGTGACGGTCGCCGTCAACGCGGGCGGTTTCCGGCCGCGCGCCCTGCCCGTCGAGGTGGCCGCCACCGGTATCACCCGGGTCGGCGTCGACCTGGACGCCGGTGCCCGCCTCCAGGGTGTCGTCAAGGCCCCGCACGGACCGCTGGCCGACGCCCGGGTGACCCTGGTCGACCAGGCCGGAAACGTGGTCGGCAGCGCCACCACGGGTACGGACGGCGCGTACGCCTTCACCGACCTGGACAGCGGTGAGTACACCGTCATCGCGACCGGCTACCCGCCGGTGGCGACCGCGCTGACCGTCACCGGCACCGGTGCCGACGGTCACGACATCGAACTCGCCCACCCCGGCGAGTAGTTCCACCCGGCCCGTGGCAGGGCACGCTCCGAGCGGAGCTGCCCGGCGCCACGGGCCGGCTTCTTATGACCGATTTGCATGGCCTCGCAGGGAGAAAACGGGATGGGACTGACCGCGAAGATCCGTACGCGGGACGGGTGGGCCGTGTCGCACGCGGTCGTCACGGTGACCGACATGACCGGTACGCAGGTGTTGCGGGCCGAGGCGGACGCCGAGGGAGCCGTACGGGACACCACCGAGCTGGCCCCGGGGGCGTACACCGTGATCGTGACCGCCGTCGGATACGCGCCTGCCGCGTCCAGCGCGATCGTCACCGCGAGCGGCCGCGCCGAGATCGGCGCCGTGACCCTGGCCCGGCAGGGCGGCACCGAGCTGCCCCCGCCCGGCCCCTGGACCATCGACCCGGCGCATTCCTCGGTCGCCGCGGTCGCCCAGCACCTGGGGATCTCCAGCGTGCACGGCCGGTTCACGGAGTTCGGCGGCACCATCGAGATCGCGCCGGACGACATCGCCAAGTCCCGGGTGGAGGCGGTGATCAAGGCCGGGTCCATCGACACCGGCAACGGGATGCGCGACACGCATCTGCGCTCCGGTGACTTCCTCGACATCGAGAACCACCCGGAGATCACCTACCGCTCCACCGGGCTGACCCAGGCCGGTTCGGACCGCTGGACCGTGCACGGCGAGCTGGCGCTGCACGGCGTGGTGCGCGAGGTGGCCCTGGACCTCGCCTACCTCGGCACCGGCGCCGACCCGTGGGGCGGCACCCGCGCCGCCTTCCGGGCCACGGCGGAGCTGCACCGCGAGGACTTCGCGATGAACTACAACCAGGTCCTCCAGGCCGGTATCGCCGCGATCGGCACCACGCTGAAGGTCCAGCTGGACATCCAGGCGGTGCAGGGGGACAGCCTGCCGACCGGCTGATCCACGGCACGGAAGAGCCCGCCGACCGGATGCCGGTCGGCGGGCTCTTCCCGTGCGCCGCGCTAGTTGTCCGTCGCGCCCACGATGCGCCGGGCCAGGTCGCGGAGCTTGACGTTCTCCCGCTGGGAGGCGCGCACCAGGCTCTCGAAGGCGGCCTGGGCGTCGATGTCCAGGCGTTCCATCAGGATCCCGGTGGCCTGTCCGATCAGGTCCCGGGTGTGCATGGCCGCGGTCAACTGCTCGCGTACCATCACGGAGTTCAGGGCGAGGCTCACATGCGCGGTGAACAGCCGGCCGAGCCGGGCCGCCGACTCGTCGAAGGCGCCGGGCTCCCGGGAGTAGGCGGTGAGCACCGTCAGCCGGCGCCGGTCGGCGCGCAGCCGCATCGACAGCACCGAGCGCAGCTCCTGCGGTTCGCCGTCCGCGCCGCCGCTGTCCGCCACCCGCACCACCGGCGCGTCCCACAGGCGTTCCCAGTGCGGCAGGTCGGGGGTGCCGGCCGCGCGCACGATGTCATGGCTCCAGGCGACCGTGCGCCGGCTCTCCCCCCGCTCGATCTCGCAGACCCCGGCGTGTTCGGCGCCGGGCAGCAGATGCACCGCGAGCCGGACCGCGGTGTCGAGGGTGGCGCTGGGAGAGGCGCTCTCGTGCAGCTCCTGGGCGGCCGCCGTCAGGGCCTCGGCCAGATCGAGGGCGCCGGGGGAACGGGTCGCCTCGACGACGTCGTACGCGGAAAAGTCGTACGAGGGGGAGTCGGGCACGGAAAAGTCGGACGCAGCCACCACGAACCTCTCGGATGACATGACCGTACGGCCATGCGCAGGAGAGCTCCGCAGCACATTCCCGACTGCGAGCACAGGACAGAAGAACTTTAGCTGCTCCATTGCGGTGAAGTGACCTTCGTCCGGTGCCGCTCGCGGCGGCCGGGAGCGTTCTAGGCTGCGGCCATGGCACCCAACATCGCGACGAACACCCGTGTCTCCCTGGACGAGCTGCTGCACTTCGTACGACCCCGCCACCGGGCGCTCCTGATCACCCGCCGTGCCGACGGCTCCCCGCAGGCCTCCCCGCTGACCTGCGGGGTGGACGATTCGGGCCGGATCGTGGTCTCGACCTACCCGGAGCGGGCCAAGACCCGCAACGCCAAGCGGGACCCGCGGGTGAGCCTGCTCGTGCTCAGCGACGACTGGAACGGCCCCTGGGTGCAGATCGACGGCACCGCCGAGGTCGTCGACACCCCGGAGTCGGTGGAGCCGCTGGTCGAGTACTACCGGAACATCGCCGGTGAGCACCCCGACTGGGACGAGTACCGGGCGGCCATGCGCAAGCAGGGCAAGTCGATCATCCGGGTGACGCCCGAGCGCTGGGGGCCGGTGGCGACCGGGGGGTTCCCGGCGCGGCTGGTCGGCGGTGAGTGACCGACCGGCAGGGGCTCCGGCCCCTGCCGGGCAGGAGAGGGCTCAGCCCCGTTCGACCATCGCCTCGATGCCCGCGATCAGCAGGTCCAGGGCGAAGGTGAAGTCACGGCCCATCAGCTCGGCGACCGTGCCCCGGCCGCGGGCCTCCATGATCTGCCGGGACTCCTGGACGAAGTCCGCGGTGTGCGGGTCCTCCCGTACGGAGTTCCTGGCCTGCTGGTAGTAGTCGTCCGGGGTCAGCCCGGAGTCCGCGATCCGGCCCATGAACTGGGCCTCCTTCGTGCCGAAGCCGTACACGAACTGGAAGACGGCCGAGATCGCGCCCATCACCCGGTGCGCGGGCAGCCCGGAGCGGCCGAGGGTGCGCTGCACGCTGCGGGAGAAGTCCAGCGAGTGGGGCCCGATGTTCAGGTACTGGCCGGCCAGCCGGGACAGCCAGGGATGGCGCACCAGCAGGCTCCGGTACTCGGCGGCCAGTGCCCGCAGCCGCTCCCGCCAGTCGGCCGCGTCGTCCTCGGCGGGCAGGCGCAGTTCGCCGTAGGCCGCGTCCAGGGCGAGTTCGAGCAGGTCGTCCTTGGTGTCGACGTACCAGTACAGGGACATCGCGCTGACGTTCAGCTCGCCGGCGAGGCGGCGCATGGAGAACTTCGCGAGGCCCTCGGCGTCCAGGAGGCGCACGGACGCGGCGGTGATCCGCTCCCGGTCGAGGCCGGAGGGCTGTCCACCGCGGCCGCCGCGCGGGGGCTTCTCCTGGAGCCACACACTGTCCCGCGCCGTCCGCCCCGCCGTCTTCGCCACCGGCGCACCTTCCTCTGTTTCCGGCCAGTCGGAGCCCATCGAGGTCACTGCCCGGGAGGCCAGGGGTCGGCCGGCGCGGGGGCACGGGCCCGCATCCCTGAGCCGTTACCCATATCCCCCGGCTCTTAGGCGCGGCCCGCTCCGCCGTTTCCTCTCAGTTTCCTCTGTGCTGGGTGAGGTCGTAGAAGGTGGCCGAGCCCACGGTCACCTTCTTGAAGTTGCTCCGGACCCAGGAGCCGATCTGCGACCCGGTGCCGCTGTCGCCACCGCGCCCGGCGCCCTCTCCGCCCTGGCCCCTGCCGCCGCCCATGCCGCCGCCGTCGATGAAGTAGTGGATCCGGCCGTCGGCCACATACTTCTTGAACTGGGCGAGCGTCGGGGACGGATCGGTGCCGTTGAAGCCGCCGATCGCCATCACCGGGTCCCCGGTGGCGAGTTGGTAGCTGGCCGCGTTCTGCGAGCCGATGGACGCGGCGACCCAGGTGTACCGGGACGCGTCCTTCTCCAGCAGCGCCTTGGCCGCCGAGCCGACGTTCGCGCCGTTCAGCAGGCCGCCCATGCCGCCGGCCCCGCCCTCGCGGGCGCCTCCTGGGAAACCTCCGGCGAAGTCGCCGCCGAGGCCCGGGAATCCGTTCCCGTTCCGCCCACCCGGCATGCCCTGACCACCTCCGGGCATGCCCTGCCGGCCTTGCTGGTTCTGCTGTCCTTGCTGCCCCTGCTGGCCCGGCATGCCGCCGCCGAAGCCGCCCCGGGCGCCGCCGATCCGGCCGCCGCCCGGTCCCCGGCCGCCGCCGAAGCCCATCATGCTCGCGCCCGCCGGGCCCGCCGTCGGGATGGAACCCTCGTGCGCGGAGTCCACCGTGCTCAGGGTGTACGCGGTCGGCCCGGCCAGCGCGGCGACCAGGGCGAGGGCCGCCGCTCCGAGGGCGAGGGGCCGGGTGAGGCGCCCGGCGAAGATCAGGCCGAGGGCCGCCACCAGGCCGCCGATCAGAACCAGCCACTTCAGCCAGGGCAGATAGGCCGGGGTGCGGTGCAGCAGCGCATAGCCCCAGGCCGCGGCCGCCACCACGGAGGCGGCGAGCGCGAGCGCCGCCCACACCTGCCCGCGCCGCTCCCACAGCAGCCCGGCACCCATGCCGATGACGGCGGCCAGACAGGGGGCGAGGGCCACGGTGTAGTACTGGTGGAAGATGCCCGCCATGTAGCTGAACACCACCATGGTGGTCACCAGGGAGCCGCCCCAGACCAGGAGCGCGCCGCGGGTGACCGAGGTACGCCGGTACCGCCGGGTCGCCACCAGCCCCGCGACCAGCAGGATCAGCGCGGCGGGCAGCAGCCAGGAGATCTGGCCGCCGATCTCGGAGTCGAACATCCGGTTCCAGCCGGTCTCCCCCCACATCCCGCCGCCCGCGCCACCGCCGGGGCCGCCGCCCCCGCCGACGCTGCCGGTCTCCTCGCCGCTCAGCCGGCCGAACCCGTTGTAGCCGAAGGTCAGTTCAAGGAAGCTGTTGTGCTGCGAGCCGCCGATGTACGGGCGGGAGGCGGCCGGCCACAGCTCGACGATCGCCACCCACCAGCCCCCGGCCACCACCAACGCGAGGGTGGCGGCGGCCAGTTGGCCGAGGCGCTTCTTCAGCGGGACCGGCGCGCACACCGCGTACACCACGGCGAGCGGCGGCAGGATCAGGAACGCCTGGAGCGTCTTGGCGAGGAACGCGAGACCGATCGCGGCCCCGGCCCACACCAGCCACCTGGTCCGGCCGTCCTCCAGCGCCCGTACGACGAGGTAGCAGGCCAGCGACATCAGCAGGGCCAGCATGGCGTCCGGGTTGTTGAACCGGAACATCAGCGCCGCGACCGGGGTGAGCGCGAGCACCGCGCCCGCGAGCAGACCGGCCGCGGGGCCGCTGCGGCGGCGCACCGCGGCGTACACGACGGCCACGGTCGCCACGCCCATCAGCACCTCGGGCGCGAGGATCGCCCAGGAGTTCAGGCCGAAGATCCGCACCGACAGCTCCATCGGCCACAGTGAGGCCGGGGGCTTGTCGACGGTGATGGCGTTGCCCGCGTCCAGCGAGCCGAAGAACAGCGCCTTCCAGGATGTGCTGCCCGCCTGGACGGCCGCCGAGTAGAAGGAGTTGGCGTAGCCGGAGGCGCTCAGGTCGTACAGGTACAGCAGCAGGGTCGCGGCGAGCAGGCCGAGGAGGGCGGGGCGCGCCCAGCGGGGGTCCTCGGGGCGGCCGCGCCACAGGCGGTGCGGGAGGGAGGACGGCCGGGACGCGGCTTCCGGTGCGGCCGCCGGGGGCGGTGACCCGGGCGGGCCCCAGCCGGTCGTGCCGGCCGGCCCCTCGTTCGCGTCGAGCGGACGGTCGTAGGAGGTGCTCATCGGGACCCTTCGGGGGTGTCGGTGTCGTACGGCTGCCGCTGGTCCGGGAACACCCAGGCGCGGAAGAGCAGGAACCGCAGTACGGTCGCGGCGAGGTTGGCGGTGACGAGGACCGCCAGTTCGGTGGAGTGCGCGGGACGGCCGCCTGCCGCGTCGAGGGCGGCCAGGGAACCGCTGGTCAGGGCGAGTCCGATGGCGAAGACCACCAGGCCCTGCGCCTGATGGCGGACCGCACCGCCCCGGCCGCGCACCCCGAAGGTGAGCCGGCGGTTGGCGGCCGTGTTGGCGACGGCCGAGACCAGCAGCGCGAGGCCGTTGGCGGGCTGCGGCCCGCAGAACTCCCGGAAGCCGCTGTAGAGCAGCAGATAGCAGAGGGTCGACAGGACGCCGACCACGCAGAAGCCGATCAGCTGGCGGGCCAGGCCCTTGGGCACTCCGGTCAGCTCGCGGTCGCGCGGGTCGTCGCCGAACGGCCGGGCGAGCAGGTCCAGCGGCAGCGAACCGGTGGCGAGCGCCCGGCCGATCCGCCAGACGCCCAAGAGGTCGTCGGTCGCGGTGCGCACGATGTGCACGGTGGAGTCGGGGTCGTCCACCCAGTCGACCGGCACCTCGTGGATCCGCAGCCCGGCCCGCTCGGCGAGCACCAGCATCTCGGTGTCGAAGAACCAGCCGGTGTCCTCCACCAGCGGCAGCAGCACCCGCGCCACATCGCCTCTGATCGCCTTGAACCCGCACTGCGCGTCCGAGAAGCGGGCCTGGAGCGAGCCGCGCAGGATCAGGTTGTACGCCCGGCTGATCAGCTCGCGCCTGGGGCCGCGCACCACCCGGGAGGAGCGGGCCAGCCGGGAGCCGATCGCGAGGTCCGAGTGACCGGAGATCAGCGGTGCGACCAGCGGCAGCAGGGCGTTGAGGTCGGTGGACAGATCGACGTCCATATAGGCGAGGACCGGCGCCTGGGACGCGGACCACACGGTGGCGAGCGCCCGGCCGCGGCCCTTCTGCTCCAGCCGTACGACCCCCACCCCGGGCAGCTCGGCCGCCAGCCGCGCCGCGAGAATTGGGGTGCTGTCGGTGGAGGCGTTGTCCGCGATCGTGATGCGGAAGGCGTACGGGAAGGTGCGCGTCAGATGCTCGTGCAGCCGGCGGACGCACGGCTGGAGGTCCTGTTCCTCGTTGTAGACGGGGATCACCACGTCCAGGACGGCCTTGCCGGCGGCCGAGACCGGCAGGTGCTCCCGGGCCGGCAGGGTGCCGGGGGGCGAGTCGGGAGAAGAGTCGGTTCGCATGGAACCGACTCTTGTCAGATGCCCTGTCGCATCGATGTGGTGGCGCTGTGGTACGGCTGTGAGTCCGAAGTGGCTTGCACAACAGGGGAGTTGACGCCATCGCAGCCGTCGGTGCCGGGGCCGGACCGGGTGCCGAGCGCGGGCAGGCGCAGGGTGAACACGGTCCGCCCGGGGGCGCTCCGCACGCTCACCGCGCCGTCGTGCGCCGCCGCGACGGCCTGCACGATGGCGAGCCCGAGCCCGGTGGAGCCGGTGGCCCGGGTCCGCGCCGAGTCCCCGCGCGCGAAGCGCTCGAAGACATGCGGCAGCAGCTCGGCCGGGATCCCCGGCCCGTCGTCCTCGACGTCCACGCAGACCCAGGGCCCCTGCCGGCGCACCCGCGCGGTGACGGTCGTACCGGGCGGGGTGTGGCGCTGGGCGTTGGCCAGCAGGTTGACCAGGACCTGCTGGAGCCGGGCGGGGTCGGCGCGGACCGGCTCGGGTTCGTCCGGCAGCGCGAGCCGCCACTCGTGGTCCCGGCCGGCCGCGCGGGCGTCGCTGACGGTGTCCACGACGAGCGGCACCAGATCGGTCCGCCCGAACTCCAGGGGCCGGCCGGCGTCCAGGCGGGCGAGCAGCAGCAGGTCCTCCACCAGCAGGGTCATCCGCCCGGCCTCGGACTCGATCCGCCCGAGGGCGTGCCGGGTGTCGGGTCCGACCCGCTCATGGCCGCGCCGGGTCAGTTCGGCGTAGCCGCGGATGGAGGAGAGGGGGGTGCGCAGTTCATGGCTGGCGTCGGCGACGAACTGCCGTACCCGTGTCTCGCTCCGCTGCCGGGCCTGAAGGGCGCCGTGCACATGGTCGAGCATCCGGTTCAGCGCGGCACCGACCTGTCCGACCTCGGTGTGCGGATCGCACTCGGCGTCCGGGACGCGCTCGCTGAGGTTCACCTCGCCGGTGTGCAGCGGCAGTTCGGAGACACGGGTGGCGGTGGCGGCGACCCTGCGCAGCGGGCGCGTGGCCACGCCGACGATGACGGTCCCGGCGAGACAGGCCGCGAGCAGCCCGGCCGCGGTGACACAGACCTCGACGAGGATCAGGGTGTTGATGATGCCGTCGGTGTCGTCGGTCGGAATGGCCACATAGAAGGAGCCGTTGGGACCGGTGGTGTACTCGGCGCGGTAGCTGCCGAGGCCGGGCAGGTCGAGGGTGTGCGCGCGGAGGTCCGCGGGCACCTCGCCGAGGGCCGCTAGTTGGGCCGCGTCGAGATCGTGGGCGCTCATGTACGGCGCCGACCTCGACTTACGGCCGACCTTGCCCTCGGTCGCGGTGCCGTCGCTCACCACGGCCACGACCGTGTACTGCGGCTGCGGGCCCAGGGCGACGAACTGGCCCAGCTCGGTGCCCGTGGGCGCCCGCCCGCCGCCGGGTCCGCCGGGCCCCTTGTCCTGCCCCGGCGGGGCGAAGGCACCGGAGGCCCGCTTGCCGACCTCGTCCAGCCGGCCGTCCAGCTGGGCGTACAGATGCGAGCGCAGGGCCAGGGTCGTCACGGTGCCGATCACCGCGCAGACGACGGCGATCAGGACGACGGAGGCGACGACGAGGCGGGTGCGCAGGGTGCGGGGGGAGCGGGGGCGGGGGCTCCGGGAGGGACGGGACGGCCGCTCGGTGGGCCGCCGTACTCGTGTGGACCGTCGTACCGGGCTCGACCGGGGTGCGGGTCGGGGCCCGGGCGGTGCGCCCATCACACGGCGGGCTTGATCAGGTAACCGGCGCCGCGCCGGGTGTGGATCATCGGCTCGCGTCCGGCGTCCAGCTTCCGGCGCAGATACGAGATGTACAGCTCGACCACATTGGCCTGGCCGCCGAAGTCGTACGACCAGACGCGGTCCAGGATCTGCGCCTTGCTGAGCACGCGCCGCGGGTTGCGCATGAGGAAGCGCAGCAGCTCGAACTCGGTGGCGGTCAGGTGGATGGAGTCACCGCCCCGGGTCACCTCGTGGCTGTCCTCGTCCAGAGTGAGGTCCCCGACGACGAGCACGGACTCGGAACGCCGGTCGGTCGCCCCGGACCTGCGGATCAGTCCGCGCAGCCGGGCGACGACCTCCTCCAGGCTGAACGGCTTGGTCACATAGTCGTCGCCGCCCGCGGTGAGCCCGGCGATCCGGTCCTCCACCGCGTCCTTGGCGGTGAGGAACAGCACGGGCACGTCCGGCAGTTCACGGCGCAGCCGGCCGAGGACGGCCAGTCCGTCCATGTCCGGCAGCATCATGTCGAGGACGACGGCGTCGGGGCGGAACTCGCGGGCCGTCTGGAGGGCTCCCTGACCGTCCGTCGCGCTTCTGATCTGCCAGCCCTCGTAGCGAAGGGCCATGCTCAGCAGTTCGGTGATCGACGTCTCGTCGTCGACCACCAGCACGCGGACGGGGCTCCCGTCCGGCCTCAGCAGTTCGGTGCGCCCCTGGGGCGAGGTCGTGGTCATGGCGGCCACACTGGCGGGGCCCTCTGAGAGGAGTGTTTCACCAGTCTTGGTTTTTCCTGAGAAACACACAGCCACCACTCAGACAACGCCTGGGCGGCCCCTCAGAACAGCCCATCCTGCTCCTGGTGGAACTCGCGTACGGGCAGGGCGAGTTCATCGTCGTCCCGCAGCGAGGGCACAAGTCCCCACCCCCGTATCAGCCGGGTGTCGAGCACGACGACCCCGCGGCCGCGCACCGCCAGATGAAGATCGGGCCCGGCGGCCGCGACCAGTTCCCCGCCGATGGCACCACCGGGGACGAGCTCGGTCACCTCGCCGAAGGCGGCGGGTACGCCTTCGAGCCCGAAGGCCCGCACGTGGTCGACGACCTCGCAGGGCTCGGCCCGCAGCGACTCCGGCCACCGGTCGAGCGCGACGGCCCTCCGGTGCAGCGCGCGCACCTCGGCCGCCCGCTCCTCCGCCGTCCCCGGCAGCCTCGCCCGCACCGCGCGCTTCTCGGCGTACGCGATCCGGTCCGGCACGCCCAGCGCGGTCCGCAGCATCTCCTCGGTACGGCGCGCCGCCATCAGGGGCCCGGTCCCGAGCCAGCTGAAACAGATGGCGCCCTGCTCCAGCAATCGCGCCGGCCCCCGCTCGACGGCCGTGATGCCGACCTTGACCAGGCCGGGTCCGAACCAGGCGAGATACACCCGGTACGGCCGGGGGTCGTCGGCGATCGTGTCGGCGGCCACGGAGTGCGCCCGGTCGAGCCGCGCGCACTCCTCGCACCGGGCGCCGGTGCCGCGCCCCGATACGGCCGCCCGCACCGGACACGTGTGCCCCCGCGCCCCCACACAGACACGCCCGCTTCCTTCCGGCACGGCGAACCCGACCCGCTTCCCCCACGCCAGCGCGCTGCCCCGCCCGCCCTCCCAAGCGAGCACGAGCCCGTCGCCGGACCAGCGAAGCCCGGAGCATCTCCACATCTGTGCCATCACTCGTGAGGGTAGGGGGTGGGTCTGACAATGCCTGGGGGCGGCGGGGACGGGTCGGTCGGCGAGGAGATCGAGGGAGCCGGCGCCCCGTCCGCGCGGATGTCGCGCTCCCCAGCCGGACGATCGCCTCGGACCCGGGCGCCGGAAAATGCGCAGCGGTGCCGTCGGAGTGCGGGATAGCCTCCCCTGACATCTCTCCGGTGTCGGTTCCGCGAGCGTGGGGGGTACCAGCGTTGTCAGGCCGTTCCGCCGCCCGGCCGGCCGGGCTCGTCGGGACTCTTCTCGCCCTGGCCGCCTCCGAGTTCGGGGACAAGCTGGTGCAGGTGGCGTACGCGCTGATCGCGGTGCGCGCGGGTTCGACGACCTTCCTCGCCTCCGTACTGGCCGCCCAGACGATCCCGGTCCTGGCGCTGACGCCGCTCGTCAGCTCCCGGGGCTGGATCCGCTCGCGGACGGCGTGGCGGGCCGGGCTGATCGGTCAGGTGGCGGCGTTCGCCGTCGCGGGCGCGGTGGCGGACCACCGGATCGCCGTCCTCGCCTGCATTCTCGTCGCCGCGTCCTGCGAGGCCCTGACGATGCCGTTCTCCCGCTCGCTCCTGCACGCCCTCAGCGACGGTCGGCAGGCCGAACTGGCCAAGTGGTGGAGCGTCTCGAAGGCGGGGGCCGGCGCCGCGGGCATGGTGCTGGCCGGTGTGGTGGTGGCCGTGTCCGGCGCGGCGTCGGCCTTCGCCCTGAACGCCCTCACCTTCCTGCTGGTGCTGGCCGTGGCCTGGTCGCCGCGGATCCCGCAGGACGGTACGGCGGGCAGCCGTGGCGCCACCGCGGGGTTCGGCCGCCTGCTGGCCCCCGGCGCGTTCGGCGCCCTCGGCCTCCTCTGCGTGACCGTCATGCTGATCACCACCAGCCTGGAGGGCGTGTCGGGCCCCTTCATGCTGGCCCGGACACCGGGTTACGACGCGCACGGGCTCGGTGTGGTGATGGCCTGCTGGGCCGTGGCCTCCATGGTCGCGGCGGCGGTGACGCCACGCCGTCTCACCGGCATTCGCGCTCTCCTCCCCCTGTCCGACCTGCTGGTGGCCCTCGCGATCGGTCTCCCGAGCCTCGGCCTCCCCTTCTGGTCCGCCGCCGTCACCTTCGCCCTGGGGGGCATCGGGAACGGCGTCTTCAACCTCCTCCTCACCCGCGTCATCTGGTCGGGCGTCCCGGCCGCGGGCCAGCCCCACGCCTGGGCCGCGTTCAACTGGATCCTGAACGCCACCCTGCTCCTGAGCTTCGCGGTGGGCCTCTCCCTCCACCCCCGGCACACCCCTGCCCTGCTGGCGACGGCCTCGGCCCTCTGCCTACTCGCGGGTGGCGCCTATCTCCTCTTCCTGGCCCGGGCCCCCAAGGCGGCCCGCGTCATCGCCTGAGCCTGCCGGGCCGGGCCGGTGCGGGTCCTCACCCCTCGCGGCCCACCGCCCAGGAATCTGGGGCTGTACGGGGGAAAAGAAGGGCCCCGCAGCGCGCCTAGTAATCGTTCGACGCCTTGCGTTCGCCATCCTTGCCACTAAAGCACGGGATTCGGCACCAGAGACGACGGAAGGTCAGTCGATTGAAGCTCGCCAAGCGATTTACCGCGATCAGCGTCGCCGTCACGGCGGCAATTCTCTTCAGCGCCGGCGGCGCCCAGGCTCAAAGCGGCGGGGGCTTGCTGTCGCTCCTGGGCGACATTCCGCTGCTGCGTATGCCCTTCTCGATGGGGACGGCCGGACCGGGTGACAGCTCCACCGGAACTCAGACCAACAACAACAATAACAACAACACGGGCGGTCCGAACAACAACAACAATAACAATGGAGGCGGCACGAATAACAACAACAATAACAACAACGGCGACAGCCAGGCTCAGGCTGACGGCGCGGGAATCCTCTCACTTCTGGGCAAGTCGCTCATCAACTTCCAGGTGTGCTATCCGAAGGGGCAGGTCGGCTCGGGCAACACCTTCACCGGTAACCAGAACATCAACTGCCACCAGAACTGAGGCACCGCCTCGGCACAGAACAGCCCGGGGACCGAGTGAGCCTTCACCGGTCCCCGGGCTGCGAAGTTCAGCCGTTGTTGTTGTTATTGTTGTTGTTCCCACCCCCACCGTTGTTGTTGTTATTGTTGTTGTTGTTTCCACCCCCGCCGTTATTGTTGTTGTTATTGTTGTTGTTTCCGCCTCCACCATTGTTGTTATTGTTGTTGTTGTTTCCACCCCCGCCATTGTTGTTGTTATTGTTGTTGTTGTTCGCTCCCCTCCCGTTGTTGTTGTTATTGTTGTTGTTGTTCGCTCCCCTCCCGTTGTTGTTGTTATTGTTGTTGTTGTTCGCTCCCCTCCCGTTGTTGTTGTTGTTATTGTTGTTGTTCGCTCCCCTCCCGTTGTTGTTGTTATTGTTGTTGTTGTTGTGGTGACGCCCGCCTCGGCCGTTGTTGTTGTTATTGTTGTTGTTGTTCCCGCCTCGGCCGTTGTTATTGTTATTGTTGTTGTTGTTCCCGCCTCCGTTGTCGTTCGGTGTCGTCACATGGGCGACGGTCGGCGTCGGAGCCGCGAAGGCGGAGGAGGGGACGAGAGCACCCCCTGCGGCCAGGGCCGCCGAGGCGGTCAGCACTGCCGTACGCTTTGCGATCTTCTTGAGCATGGTGATCCCTTTTCGTTGAGTGCGGCTCGGCCGAGTCGAAGCCCCGTTCGATCCGCAGGGGGCGATCCGTTCGGCCTGGCTCATCGATTGCGTCGCGGCGATCCGCCCGAGCCCGCCCCGAAATCGGCTGGCCGCGCAGACCGGAAACCCAGGAAGCCCAGGCGTGGAATGCTTTCCCAGCCTGCCTCCGCCACGGTCGGATGCGCATCGGGTGGGCACCCCAAGTTCCACCTCGGCACACCCCACGACCCGGTCCGTCACTCCCCGCGTCAACCCACCGTCCGGGCTGCCTTGATCGGTCTGGATCTTTTGCACGGTCCCGGTGGCGGAGGGAAAATGGCTGGTGATGGACCTGCTGGAGCGAGAGGCCGTACTCCAGGACCTCACCGGTCACCTACGGGCGGCCGTGGTCGGTCCTGGCCGACTGGCCCTGGTGCGCGGCGAGGCGGGTATCGGCAAGACCAGTGTCGTCAACCGCCTCGCCCAACTCGCCGATCCCGGGATCCGGATACTGGCCGGAGCCTGTGATCCATTGGCCGCACCCCGATCGCTGGGTCCTCTGATGGACCTGGCCCCGCGGCTGGGCCAAGCGGTGCGCGGGGCCCTGACCGGGGCGCTGGCCGGCACCTGCCGTCCCGATGAGGTGTTCGACTGCCTGCTCGCCGATCTGAGCTCCTACCCCAGCCTTCTGGTCATGGAGGACGTCCACTGGGCCGACGAGGCCACGATGGACCTGCTGCGATACGTGGCCAGGCGGCTGCCGAGCGTTCCGACGCTGGTGGTGACCACCTACCGTGACGACGAGATCGGCCGCACCCACAAGGTGACCGCTCTCCTGGGCACCCTGGCCGGCTACCCGTGGGTGGACCGCCATGACCTGACCCCGCTGAGCCGCCCGGCCGTGGCCCGGCTGGCCCGCGGACACACCGTCGACGCCGATGAGCTGTACGAGGTCTCCGGCGGCAATCCGTTCATCGTCACCGAGGTCCTGACCGCCCCCACGGAGGCCATTCCCGCCACCGTGCGCGAGGCAGTCGCCGGCCGCCTGGCCGGTCTGTCGGCCGCGGCGCGCAGGGTCGTCGACACGCTGGCGGTCCTGGGGCGCCGGGTCCCGCTGCCCGTCCTGTCCGACCTGCTGCCCGCCTCTGAGGAGGCGCTCGACGAGGCGGTGGCCAGCGGAATCGTGCGGACCGACGGGCAGCTGTCCGAGTTCCGCCATGAGTTGACCCGGCTGGCGGTGCTGGATTGCGTCCCCGCCGCCCACCGTCTGCGGATGCACCGGCAGGTGCTGGCGGCGAAGCGGTCCCGCCCGGTCACCGCGGACGATCTGCCGCTGCTGGCCGAGCACGCGGACGGTGCCGGAGACCCGGCCGCCGTATTGGAGTACGCACCCGCCGCGGCCGCCCACGCGCTCGCGTCGGGCGCGCACCGGGAGGCAGCCGTCCAGTACGCCCGCGCCCTGCGGTACGCCGACCTCCTGCCGCTCAGCCGGAAGGCTTCTCTGCTGGAGGGCCATTCGCTGGCGTGTCTGGCGTCCAGTCGGCTGGACGAAGGGATCGCCTCCCGCCGTACCGCGGTGGAGCTGCGCCGTGCCCTGGGCGACCGGCTGCGCGAGGGCGACGACCTGCGCTGGCTGTCGTGCTGGCTGTGGCCGTTCGGGAGGACCGTGGAGGCCGGACGGACCGGCCTGGAGGCGGTACGGGTGCTCGAAGGGCTGGAGCCGAGCCGGGAACTGGCCCGGGCGTACCTGAATCTCTGTCAGCTGGCCTGCCGCGGGCATGAGGAACCTGTGGTGACCGCGGCCTGCGCGGAGAAGGCGATCGCTCTGGGTGAGCGATTCGGCGACAACGGAGTGGTCGTTCAGGCCCGCTTCCACGCGGCGGTGGCGGACATGCTGGGCAGCGGGTCGGGCTGGGAGGAATGCGAGCAGGCCGTGTCCGGCGCGATGGGGCAGGTGCCTCCGGAGGACGCGGGCTTCCTGGCGTTCATCATGTGCTTTTTCACCGCACTCCGGCGCGACACCAGCCGGATGACCGCGGCTGTGGACCGGGCGGAAGCCCATTGCCGCGATCACGATCTGCTGCCCCACCTGCTGTGCACGAGAGCCTGGGGCAGCTGGGGACTGCTGAACCGGGGCCTGTGGGCCCAGGCCGCCGACGCCGCGCAGAGAGTGCTCTCCCACCCTGGCTCACCCCCCGTCGTCCGGGCGTTGGCCTCGACCGTGCTGGGCCTGGTGCGGGCCCGCCAGGGCAACGGCCAGGCATGGCCCCTGCTGGAGCGGGCGGCGGGGCTGGTCGACTCGGGCTGCCTGCTGGACACGGGCCTCGGGTGGGAGGCCCGTGTCGAGGCGGCCTGGCTCGGCGGCGATCCCGAACGGGGCCAGGCGGAGGCCCGAAGCGGTCTGGACGCCTTGGCGGAACGAACCCATCCCTGGCTTTCCGGACCCCTGGCCTGCTGGGTCCGTCGCACCGGCGGAACACCCCCGCAGGTGCCCGCGGCCGGGCCCTACGCGCTGGAACTGGCCGGCGACTGGCGCGGCGCGGCGGCCCAGTGGGACAGCCTCGGCTGCCCGTACGAGGCCGCGCTGGTCCGTCTGTCCGGCGACGCGCCGGCACTGCACCAGGCTCTGGCCGCCTTCGAGGAGCTCGGCGCCCGGCCGGTCGTGGCGCGCACCCGCGCCGTGATGCGTGCTCAGGGTGTCCGCCCCGTCAGGCGCGGCCCGCGGAGAGCCACCCTTGCCAATCCGTACGGGCTGACCATCCGCGAGATGGACGTGCTCAAGCTGCTGGACGAGAGTCTCACGGACGCCGAGATCGCCGCCCGCCTCTACATCACGCCCAAGACCGCCGGGCACCATGTGGGCGCGGTGATGGCCAAGCTCGGCGTCCATTCCCGGCAGGAGGCCGCCCGCAGACTTCACGACCCGAAACTCTGAGGCGTGTCTCCGTAACTCGGAAGGGGTTGATGAAAGTTCGTAAAGCAACCTTGCTGGGCATCAGTCTCGTGGCCGCCGCCTCCTGTTGTACGGCGTTCTCGCCGGCGCAGGGGCCGCAGGCCGGATCCGCCGGGTCGGCACTTCGGTGCTACGCGACGCACCGCGACCCGGACACACCCATCTGTTACCGGAGTTCGTGGAAGGCCGAGTACCGGCACGGCGACGTGGTCTACGTGCCCATCCTCATCCAGGTGCCCACGCCCGCGCATCCATCCTCCGTGACGATCGTCGGCAGCCTGAACGACGTCCACCCGTCCGGAGCCTGATTCCGGGCCGCCTAGTCGCTCCCCTTGCAGCCCGTGGCTGAGGGGTGGTCACGGCACAGCCGGTCCTGATGCGACTGCGCCGCGGCCCCGCCGAAGACGAGGACGCAGATCAGAGCGGCCATGCCGGCCTGGGTGACCACCGTGACGACGGCCCCGGCCCGCGCGGCGATCGCGGCCGCCGCGACGGCGAGGACTCCGACCCCTCCGGCGGCGGCCAGGTAGCCCCACAGCGAGTCGGTCGTGACGGTTCTGCCCGGGTCGAGATTGAACCCGGACAGGAACCACAGCCCGAAGATCACGGCCAAGGCGACCAGTTCCAGGAACACCAGGCCGCACCCGGCTCCGATGTCGGCGCCCAGGTCGGCACGGCCGCGCTGCCTCGGGCCGGTGGTCGCGTCGAAGGCCGGCGGGGCGACGGGTAAGTCCATACCCGTCACCTTGCTCGTGCGAGCGGGGCGGCCGCATGAGTAGGAGTACTCAGCTCCACCCGGACGATGCCCATGGTCCAAGGCAAACGCCAGAGGCCCCGGATCTCTCCGGGGCCTCTGGACCGATGTGCACTCGGCAGGATTCGAACCTGCAACCTTCTGATCCGTAGTCAGATGCTCTATCCGTTAAGCTACGAGTGCTTGTTCTTTTGTTCTTGTCTCCGTTTCCGTTCCTTTCGGCCCGTTCCGGCGACAGGAAGAACATTACATGACTGCCGCCGTCATGTGAAATCCGATCCGCACACCCCTTCTGACCTGCGGAAACGTCCCGGAGGGGGAACGACGAAGCCCCGGTCCAGTGGACCGGGGCTTCGGTTGGGGCGGAGGCGGAGGGATTTGAACCCTCGATGGGCTTTAAGACCCAAACCGCATTAGCAGTGCGGCGCCATAGACCGGACTAGGCGACGCCTCCAGCACAACCGCTCACGCGAGCGCGCGAGTGGTGCGTGCAGATGATGACACAGCCGCAGGGCCCGTCACCAATCGACCCCTACGGTACTAGGCAGTCCGGCCGCAGAGCAAAGGGCTTCTTCGACGGGGTGGCGTTTTCCGGGGGAACGTGGCGCAACGTCCGGCGAGGTCGGGCGTTGAGAAGGACATGGGTTCTCTTCTGTCGGGTCTGCCGGGTCTCGAAGGGCGCGTCCGTCGTGGCGGCCTCGCCGTCCTCGCCACCGCCGCCGTCACCGCCGCCGCCGTCGTACCGCTGATCGCCGCGCCCGCCGCCGCCCTCGGTCAGGGGCGCGGCGGGGATCACCTCACCGTCGTCGTACGGCATGCCGGGGCCGGGCGGGACGGGACGTACGAGCTGTTCTGTCATCCCGCCGGCGGGCATCACCCGGATGTGCGGGGTGCCTGTCAGAAGCTTGACGAGCAGACGCAGTGGGGGCGGGACCTCTTCGCGCCGGTTCCGCCCGGGACCATCTGCTCCATGATCTCCGGCGGGCCGGCCACCGCGCGGGTCACCGGTACCTGGGCGGGACGGCCCGTCGACGCGTCGTACGACCGGAACAACGGATGCGAGATCGACCGGTGGAACCGGATGGTGCCGCTGCTGCCGAAGCTCGGGTAGGGCCGGTCCAAAGGTCCGGTCGTCACCACATCGGCGTCACTTCCTCGTGGGACCTCCCTCTCATCCGGCACCCTCCGGACAACACGTGCGCATAGACTCCCTCGCGTGACACGTCGCGGGCCGGTTGGCAAGATGGCCCGAGCGGTCGGCAAGGTGCGGTAACAGGGAGGAAGCGTCTCGTGAGCAGCAGGCCATCCCGAGGCGCTGCTCGCCTCGCAGCCATACTCGACGCTCTACCGGACGCGTTGGTCCTGGTCAACGCCAACGGAACCGTCGTCAACGCCAACACCATCGCGCTGGAAGCCTTCGAGGCGCCCGGCACCGCGCTCGTCGGGCGCGGGCTGCTGGATCTGCTGCCCGAGTTCGACTCGCGGCTCATCCCGGGCTCCATGCGGCGCCCGGGCCAGCGGGACCCGCAGGGCAGGACCAAGCCGGCCCGGATGGTCGCCCGGCGCACCGACGGGCACGAGTTCCCGGTCGAGGTCACCAGCGCGAACCTGGAGAACGGCCAGCAGGCGTACGACGGTTACGGCTACACGGGCGACGAGCTGCTGATGATCGTCGTCCGGGATCTGTCCGGGACGGTCGACACCGAGGCGGAGCTGGCCCGCTCGCAGCGGCAGACCGAGATGATCCTGCGGGCCGCGTCCGAGGGCGTCGTCGGCACCGACACCGACGGGCGGATCGTGCTCGTCAACCCGGCGGCCGCGCAGATCCTCGGTTACCGGGCGGGCGAGCTGGGCGGCAAGGAGCTGCACAACCTCGTCCTGCACTCGCGGGCCGACGGCTCCCCCTTCCCGTACGCCGAGTCGCCGCTCGCCGACACCCTGCGCTCCGGGCGCAAGCACCGGGTGCGCGGGCAGGTCCTGTGGTCCAAGGGCGATCACCAGGTGCCGGTCGATCTGACCACCGCGCCGGTGCGCGACGGGGACCAGCTCGTCGGCGCCGTGATGACCTTCACCGACCGGCGGCCCTTCGACTCCCTGGTGGACGAGAAGACGACGCTGGAGCAGGCACACGCCGAGCAGCTGGAGAAGCTCTCCGAGGAACACGCCGCCGACCTCACCGCGCTGCGCCAGGAGCACGCCACCGAGGTGGCGGAGCTGCGCGAGAAGTACGACATCGAGCTGGCCGAGCTGCGCGAGCAGCACGCGGAGGAGCTGGCGGCGGGCGAGGAGCGGTACGCCGCGCTCGGCGAGCGGGAGAAGGACCGGTACGAGGCGCTGGCCGGGCGGCACGAACAGCTGCTCACCCTGGTCGCCCGGTCGCTGCGCGGCCCCCTGGACGAACTGCGGCGCGAACTGGCCGCCCTGGCCGCCGACGACGCCGGGCAGCTGTGGCCCGAGGCCAACCAGGTGCTGCACCATCTCTCCGCCGGGTACTCGCGGATCACCACCCTCATCGACAACGTCCTCGCCTATCAGCGGATCGACACGGGCACCGAGGACATCACCCGTACGAAGGTGATGCTGGACGCCGTCGTCGCCGCCGGTGTCGACGGCGCGGTGGAGCTGATCGGCCCCGGCCGGGTGCAGTTCGCCGTGCACGCGCCGCCCATCGAGGCCGAGGTCGACCCGCAACGGCTCGCCACCGCGCTCGCGCACCTGGTGGCGGACGTCGCGGGCGTCGACGCCACCGGCAACGCGCCCGTCTCCACGGGCGGTTACCTCGACAACACCGTGGTCGTCGCGGCCGCGCAGCGCGGTTCGGTCGCCCGGATCGAGGTGCGCGGGCCGTACGCCGGCGGGGACCCGGTGCACGAGCCGATCGTGCGCGGGATCGTGCGTGCCCACGGCGGTGTGCTCCAGACGCACGAGGTGCCGGGCATGAGCGGCAACGCGTACGTCCTGGAGGTGCCGCTCGGGGGCGGCGCGGGGGCCGTCGTGGCGCCGTCCGTGCAGCCGGAGCTCGCCGAGACGGCGCAGGAGACCTTCGACGGCGGCCGACGGCGCGCGCGGCGGGGCTCCACGGACGCCTTCCTCGACGCCGACCTGACCGGTTCGGGCACGCCGAGCGGTGAGGCGCCCACCGGACGCCGCCGCAGGCGCGCGGCCGGGGTCGCCGACGAGACGACCGAGGTTCCGGCCGAGGCCACGCAGGGCGCGTCCGGTGGTACCGGGCGGCGCCGCGGACGGCCCGCCGAGCTCGATCCGGCGCGCGCCGACGCCGGTGCCGACGGGGTGAGCGAAGGAGCCGTGGTGACCGCGGCCGAGCATGCCGCGGGGGCCGCCGCCTCCGGTACGGGTCTCGGGGCCGCCGTGCCGCCGGGTGGCGTGCCCGTGCCCGCCGGACAGCACTCCCGTACCGGCGCCGAGCAGGCTCCGCAGGCCGCGCTGCCCGCCGCCCTGCCGCCGGCCGGGGGCGAGAGCGCGCCGGATGCCGAGGGTGCGCCGGGTGCCGAGGGCGCCGACGACGAGGGGCAGCCCACCGGGCGGCGGCGCCGTGCGCTGGCCGCCGCGGCCGAGCGGGCCGCCGCGCAGGAGACGGGGGCGCGTACGGTCTTCGCGCTGCCGCCCGCCGCCGCGGACCGCGCTCCGCAGGAGGAGGCGGCCCGGGTACCGCAGGCCGGGACCGGGCCGGTTCAGGCGCCACCGGCCGCCGCGCCCGTGCCCGGCGAGGAGGGGCGGCACGACGCCGTACCGCTGAGCCAGGCCGAGGACCACACTCCGCCGCAGCCGCATCCCACGACCGCGCCGACCGGCCGGCGCCGCCGCGCGGTGGCGCCTCCCGCGCAGACCTCACAGGCCCCGCAGGCCCCGCAGGCGGTGCCGACGGTGCAGGCCGCTCCGGCAGCCCGGGCCGCCGAGTCCGGTACGACGCCGGGGGCTCCGGCACAACCCGCTCCGGCGCAAGCGCGAGCTCAGGCTCAGGCCACGAACGGGCAGGGCATCGCCCTTCCCGCGCAGGCCCCCCGTGCGGTGGCCCCGGGACAGGCCATCCCCGGAACGGCCCTTCCGACGCAGGCCCAGGGCACGATCGGCCAGGGCATCGCCCTCCAGGCCGGACCCTCGGTCGCCGTGCCCGCGTCGGCTCCGATCACCCCGGGCGCACCGACCGCACCGGGCGCTCAGACCGCGCCAGCTGCTCCGGCCGGCGCCGTGACGCCCGCGGTGCCCGCCGCTCCCGTCGCCCCGACGGCGCCCCAGGCCGTCCCGGCCGCCGGTGCCCCCGCCGCGGGGCCCCTCCCGCTGCCCGCCGAGGCCGCCGCCGCGCGGAAGCCCGCACCGGCCACCCCGGCCCCCGGCACCCCCGTACCGCCGTCGCCGCAGGCACCGCAAGCACCTCAGGCACCGCAGGCGTCACCGGCGTCCCGGTCGGCTCAGGCCACCCCGGCCGCCGGTACCGCCGTACCCCCGAGGGCCGCGAGCCCGGTCGCCGGGGCGCCCGTGCCGCCGTCGACCCCCGCGGCCGGCACTCCCCTTCCGGCCGCTCAGCCGCCGCGCGCCGCCCAGCCGTTGCCGCTGCCCGCCGAGGCCCCCGGGGGCGTGCCCGGGTACGACCCCGACTCCACCCAGGGCCGGGCCATCAGCGTGCGCACGCTCGGTCAGGGTGTGCCGTTCGCGCGGCAGGTCACGCAGGCCACCCCGCCGCCGCACACGCCGGGTGGTTCCGGACGGCGCCGCAAGCTCGGTACGCCGCCCGATCCGGCCGCGCGCCAGGAGGCGTCCGGCGAGGCGGTGCCCGCTCCGGGTTCCTCGCTGCCCGGGGCGGCGCGGATCGCGCCCGGGACCGAGGGCGGCGGACGGTCGTACGCCATCGGCGCGCCGGACGCGAACGCCGCCGAGGGGCCGGAGCCGCTGGACGGTCCCGGAGGGGCCGTCGAGGTGGCGGACACCCCCCGGCCGCAGCCGATGGACGACGAGCTGCCCCCGGAACCGCTGGACAACCCGCGCCGGCTGCTGGTGTGGCCCGCGCCGGACGTGACCACGCAGCAGGCCTTGAGCGAGCGCGGCTACCGGCCGGTGATCGTGCACTCCCGCGAGGAGGTCGACGCGCAGATCGCGGCCTTCCCCGCCGCGCTGTTCGTGGACCCGCTGACCGGCCCGATCACCCGTACCGCCCTCCAGTCGCTGCGCCAGGCCGCCGTCGCCGCCGAGGTGCCGGTCCTGGTCACGGCCGGGATCGGGCAGGCCACGCGGGAGGCGGCGTACGGCGCCGACCCCGCCGTCCTGCTGAAGGCGCTCGCCCCGCGTGACAGCGAGCAGCATCCGCCGCGGGTGCTGCTGATCGAGGAGCACGAGGAGATCGCGCTGGCCCTGACCGCGACGCTGGAGCGGCGCGGGATGCAGGTGGCGCGGGCCGCGAGCGACAGCGACGCGGTGGCGCTGGCGGGCCGGTTCCGGCCGAACCTCGTGGTGATGGACCTGATGCAGGTGCACCGGCGGCGGGCCGGGATCGTGGACTGGCTGCGCGCGAACGGACAGCTCAACCGCACCCCGCTGGTCGTCTACACGGCCGCCGTCGAGTCCGCCGAGCTGCCCCGGCTGGCCTCGGGCGAGACGGTGCTGTTCCTCGCGGAGCGGTCCACCAGCACCGAGGTGCAGTCGCGGATCGTGGACCTGCTGTCCCGGATCGGCACCAACTAGCCGACGGGGAACGTCATGTGGGGAGGGGCCGGGCTGCTGCCCGGCCCCTCCCCACATGACGTGTGGCTCACAGGCGGGTGACGTCCAGGTCCCCGTCCGCGTAGCGCCTGCGCAGCAGCTTCTTGTCGAACTTGCCCACGCTCGTCTTCGGCACCGCCGTCACGATCGTCCAGCGCTCGGGCAGCTGCCAGCGGGCGATACGGGCCTCCTCGGCGAGGAAGGCGCGCAGGGTCTCGAAGTCGGCGTCCGCGCCCTCCCGCAGCACGACCGTGGCCAGCGGGCGCTCGCCCCACTTGTCGTCGGGGACGGCGACCACCGCGGCCTCGACTACGTCCGGGTGGGACATCAGCGCGTTCTCCAGCTCCACGGAGGAGATCCACTCACCGCCGGACTTGATGACGTCCTTGGCGCGGTCGGTGAGGGTGAGGAAACCGTCGGGGGAGATGACCCCGACATCGCCGGTCTTCAGCCAGCCGTCGGCGCTGAACTTGTCGGCGGGGCGCAGGGGTTCGGCGTCGGGGCCGTTGTAGTAGGCGCCCGCGATCCAGGGGCCGCGCACCTCCAGCTCACCGGCCGACTCGCCGTCCCAGGGCAGTCGTTCGCCGTCGGGCCCGGTCAGGCGGGCCTCGACCCCGGCCGAGAAGCGGCCCTGGGTGAGGCGGTAGCCGAACTCCTCGTCCGTGCCGAGGGAACTGGCCGGCGGGCGGGACACGGTGCCGACCGGGGAGGTCTCCGTCATGCCCCAGGCGTGCACGACCGGCATGCCCAGTTCGTCGAAGGCCCGCATCAGACCGGGCGGGCAGGCCGCGCCGCCGATGGTGACATGGGTGAGGGTGGAGACATCACGGGGGCGGGCGAGCAGCTCGCCGAGCAGGCCCTGCCAGATGGTGGGCACGGCGGCGGCGTGGGTCGGCCGCTCCCGCTCGATCATCTCGGCGAGCGGCGCGGGCTGGAGGAAGCGGTCCGGCATCAGCATGTTGACGCCGGTCAGGAAGGTGGCGTGCGGCAGGCCCCAGGCGTTGACGTGGAACTGGGGGACGACGACGAGCGTGGTGTCCTTGTCGGTCAGGCCCATCGACTGGGTCATCTGCACCTGCATGGAGTGCAGATAGACCGAGCGGTGGCTGTAGACCACGCCCTTGGGGTCGCCGGTGGTGCCGGAGGTGTAGCACATGGCGGCGGCCTGGCGTTCGTCCAGCTCGGGCCAGTCGTAGTGGGTCGGCCGGCCCGCGATCAGGTCCTCGTACTCGTGCACTCGCGCGGTGGCGCCGGCCAGCGGGGCGCGGTCGCCGGGGCCGGTGACCACGATGTGCTCGACGGTCTTCAGCCGGGGCAGCAGCGGGGCGATCATCGGGATCAGGGAGCCGTTGACGATGACCACGTGGTCGGCGGCGTGGTTGATGATCCACGCCAGCTGCTCGCCGGGCAGCCGCAGATTGAGGGTGTGCAGCACCGCGCCCATGGAGGGGACCGCGAAGTACGCCTCGACGTGTTCGGCGTTGTTCCACATCAAGGTGGCCACCCGCTGGTCGCCGGTGACGCCGAGGGTGTCGCGCAGGGCGTGCGCCAGCTGGGCCGAGCGGGCACCGATCTCGGCGTAGGAGCGCCGCTGCGGCTCGGGCTCGCCGGTCCAGGTGATCACCTGCGAGGCGCCGTGGACCGTCGACCCATGGGTCAGGATCCTGGAGATCAGCAGCGGTACGTCCTGCATGGTGCTCAGCACGGAGTCCTCCCGGCGACAGTGCCTACGCGGTAGTAGGGGGTGCGCCGATTCTGCGCACATACCGCTCGGTATGTCACTAGGTGGAATGTCACCGCGTGCGGAACGGGACGGAAACGGGTCGGAATCGAGATCCGGCGCTCTTTCGCGCCGGTGACCTGGTGTCCTCGGGCCCCGTGCGCCGGGGTCCTCGGGCCGTACCCGTAGGCCGGTGTCCCCGGCCCGGTCGGGCTATCGCGCCAGCCCCAGCTCCGGGTCCTCGCGCAGCTTGCCGAGTGCGCGGGACACCGCCGACTTCACCGTGCCCACCGAGACCCCCAGCACCTCGGCGGTCTGGGCCTCGCTGAGATCCTCGTAGTACCGCAGGACGACCATCGCCCGCTGCCGCGTGGGCAGCTTCATGACGGCCCGCCACATCGCGTCGTGCAGCGCCTGCCGCTCGGCCGGGTCGTCGTCGGGCAGCGGGTCCGGCTCGGGCAGCTCGTCGCAGGCGAACTCGTCCACCCGGCGCTTGCGCCACTGCGAGGTCCGCGTGTTCAGCAGCGCGCGGCGCACATACCCGTCGAGCGCCCGCTGGTTCTCGATCCGCTCCCAGGCGGCGTAGGTCTTGGCCAGCGCGGTCTGCAACAGGTCCTCGGCGTCGCAGGGGTTCGCGGTCAGCGAGCGCGCGGCGCGCAGCAGGACGGGTCGGCGGGCCCGTACGTACGACGTGAACGACGGGTACGTGGAGGCCGCTGCCGAGGCGCTGGTGCAGACGGGTGTGGTCATGGCTCCACGCTATGAGCGGCCCACGCGTCCCGGGATCGGCCGCAGGTGCCGAAGCGGGGTCCCCCTCAGGTTGTAGGGGTGGGGACCACGCCACCTCCTGAAGGTGGAGCGGGGGTACGCCCGACCCCGGGTCGCACCCCGGGGAGTTCAGCCGTCCGCCGCCAGGACCAGGCCCGATGTCGGCACCCCGGTACCCGCGGTCACCAGGGTCCTGGCGGCCCCGGGGACCTGGTTCACGGCGGTGCCGCGCAGCTGGCGGACCGCCTCCGCGATGCCGTTCATGCCGTGCAGATACGCCTCCCCGAGCTGGCCCCCGTGGGTGTTGAGGGGCAGCCGCCGCCCGGCCGTGAAGTCCGCCGCCTCGCCCCGGGCGCAGAAGCCGAACTCCTCCAGCTGCATCAGCACGAACGGGGTGAAGTGGTCGTACAGGATCGCGACGTCGATGTCGGCCGGGGCGAGGCCCGAGGTGCGCCACAGCTGGCGGGCCACCGCGCCCATCTCCGGCAGCCCGGTCAGCTCGTCCCGGTAGAAGCCGGTCATCTGCTCCTGGGCACGGCCCGCGCCCTGGGCGGCGGCCGCGATCACGGCGGGCGGGCGGGGAAGGTCCCGGGCCCGTTCCAGGGAGGTGACGACGAGCGCCTGGCCGCCGTCGGTCTCCTGGCAGCAGTCCAGCAGCCGCAGCGGCTCCACGATCCAGCGGGAGGCGGCGTGTTCGGCGAGGGTGATCGGGCGGCCGTGGAAGTAGGCGGCCGGGTTGGTCGCGGCGTGGGCGCGGCCGGTCACGGCGACATGGCCGAACGCCTCGGGGGTCAGCCCGTAGGTGTGCAGATAGCGCTGGGCCGCCATCGCCACCCAGGAGGCCGGGGTGAGCAGCCCGAACGGCAGCACCCAGCCGAGCGCCGCGCCCTCCGCCGAGGGCTCGCGGTGCTGGACACCGGCGCCGAATCTGCGCCCCGAGCGCTCGTTGAAGGCGCGGTAGCAGACCACCACCTCGGCGACCCCGGCCGCCACGGCCAGCGCCGCCTGCTGCACGGTCGCGCAGGCCGCGCCGCCGCCGTAGTGGACCCGGGAGAAGAAGGACAGCTCGCCCATCCCGCAGGCCTGGGCGACCGTGATCTCCGGGCTGGTGTCCATGGTGAAGGTGACCAGGCCGTCCACGTCGGCGGGGGTGAGCCCGGCGTCGTCGAGGGCGGCGCGCACCGCCTCCACCGCGAGCCGCAGTTCGCTGCGCCCGGAGTCCTTGGAGAACTCGGTGGCGCCGATCCCGACGACGGCCGCGCGTCCGCCGAGAGTGTCCTTCGCACGCAGGCTCATGGGCGGGCCGCCGCGGGGACGATGACGGTCACCGTGCCGGTCACATGGGTGCCGAGGCCGTTGGCGCCGACGACGCGCACGGTGGCGGTGTCGCCGTCGATCCGCTCGATCCGGCCGGTCAACACCATCGTGTCACCGGGATAGTTGGGGGCCCCGAGCCGGATGGCGACCTTGCGGAGGATCGCGGTGGGGCCGAAGTGGTCGGTGATGTACCGGCCCACCAGGCCGTTCGTGGTCAGGATGTTCATGAAGACGTCCGGGGAGCCCTTGGCCCGGGCCAGTTCGGGGTCGTGATGCACGTCCTGGTAGTCCCGGGAGGCCATCGCGCCCGCCACGATCAGCGTGCGGGTCAACGGGATCCTGAGCGGCGGGAGTTCACTGCCGACCGGCCTCACGCCGCCACCCCCCGGAACACCGGCAGCGTCAACTCGTCGTCGTACGCTTCGAATTCAAGGCGTACCGGCATCCCGATGCGCACCTTGTCGTACGGGACCCCGACCACATTGCTCACCATCCGTACTCCTTCCGCGAGTTGGACCAGGGCGACCGCGTAGGGCGGGTCGAAGGCGGGGAAGGGCGGGTGGTGCATCACGACGTACGAGTGGACGGTGCCCTCGCCGCTCGCCTCGACCGTGTCCCAGCCGGGGCCGCCGCAGGCGTTGCAGCCGGGCAGCCAGGGGTGGCGCAGGGTGCCGCAGCCGGTGCAGCGCTGGATGAGCAGCCGGTGCTCGGCGACGCCCCGCCAGAAGCCGGCGTTGTCGCGGTTGACGACCGGGCGGGGGCGTCTCGGTGATGGTGACGGCGCCGGTGCAGGTGCCGGTGTGCGGGCGGGGGCGTACTTGAGGATACGGAAGCGGTGGGTGCCCGCGAGGGCGCCGTCCGCGCGGATGTCGGTGCGGGTGGTGACGAAGTGGCCGGTGCCCAGCTTGGTGGTCTTGCGGCCCGACACCGATTCGATCACCGTGTCGAAGGTGATCGTGTCGCCCGGCCGCAGCGGGCGCAGGTACTCCTGCTCGCAGTCGGTGGCGACGACCGAGGTGCAGCCCAGGTCGTCCAGGAGGCGCAGCAGTTCGTCGTAGGGGCCGGAGCGGTGGCCGTGCCCGGAGAGGCCGGCCATCGTCCAGACCTGGAGCATGGTGGGCGGGGCGATGGCGCCGGGGCCGCGGTAGGCGGGGCTGGTGTCGCCCATGGCCTCGCACCAGTGCCGGATCATCGGCAGGTTGACGGGGTCACGGCCGGTCCCGGTGGCGGCGGCGGGGAGCCCCTCGTACGCCGCGAGCCGCGCCTGCGTGTCGTCCGCCCGTGTCCCCATGTCCGGCCTCCCGCTGTGGTGTTCGGCCTCCCGCCGCGTTCCTGACTGTCCGTCAGATGCGAGCGGGCTGTCAAGGAGAACGACCCGGCGGGCGCACGGCGGCCACGGGCCGGGCAGGCCTCGGACAGCGACCGGGCGTGCGCCGGAACAGCGACCGGGAACGCCGCGGACGGCGGATGGAAACGCGGCGGCGCGGCGATGCCGAAGCACCGCCGCGCCGCTGTCCCGCATCCCCGGAGCGCGCCCCCTCGGGCCGTCAGCCGGGGCTCACCGCGGCGGGCCGAAGCCGATGCCGGTGTCCTCGGGCGGTGCGCATGCCTGCCATGGTGATCCTCTCGAAACCGGTCGCCGTCTCGACCGCCGTGGGTGCTGCCGCACAGCCAGACCTGCCCGGCGATCTCCGCCGCATCCCTCCGAAATCATCACTTCGCACGCAAGCGTGATCACCGGTCGATAAACCTCTTTCTTTTTTCGAACATACGTCCGAACATGGGGGTCATGGCCACCACCGACCGGCAGGCCACGACGCTGGCCCTCGCCCATGCCCTGTCCGCCGCCGAACGCGGCCTGGCCGTTCTCCCGCTGTCCCGGACCAAGCTCCCGGCCCTGCGCTCGCCCCACCACGACGACTCCGGACCCGCCTGCCACGGCGAGTGCGGCCGGTTCGGCCACGGGGTGTACGACGCCTCGACGGACCCGGCGCGTGTCCGCGAGATGTTCGCCGCCGCGCCCTGGGCCACCGGCTACGGCATCGCCTGCGGGCTGCCGCCGTACCACCTGATCGGCGTCGACCTGGACACCAAGTCCGGCACGGACGCCCCGGCCGCCCTGCGCGAACTGGGCCTGCGCCATCTGTTCACCGTTCCGGACACGGTCGTGGTGCTCACCCCGAGCGGCGGCCGGCATCTGTGGCTGACCGGCCCCCCGGACGTCGTCGTACCGAACTCGGCGAGCCGGCTCGCCCCCGGCATCGACATCCGCGGCGCCGGCGGCTACCTGGTGGGCCCCGGCTCCCGCACCGCCCACGGCGCCTACGGCACCCTGCCGGGCACCGCCCATCTGCCCCCGGCCGCGTGCCCGCCGGCCCTGCTGCGCCTGCTCCTGCCGCCCCCGCGCACCCCTCACCGCGCCCTCGCGGATCCCGGCCACGGCCACGGCCTCGTTCACTTCGTGCTCACCGCGCACGAGGGCCAGCGCAACACCCGCCTTTTCTGGGCCGCTTGCCGCGCCTACGAGAACGGTCTCGGCCCCGCCCTGGCCGCCCCCCTCACCGAAGCCGCCCGCCGCACCGGCCTGACCGAACAGGAGGCTCGCGCGACGATCGCCTCGGCGGCGAGGATGACGGGGCGCCGGCCGTAGGACAGTCGGGCACGTCGGGCACGTCGCTTCGGAGGCTGCGGACCCGCCCGGGGGGGTCGTCCGTGCAGAGCGGCCTTCCAGAGGTCGCCGTGAGCGCTCCTACGGACAGCACGAAGGCCGCCGCGCACACCAATCGCCCAGCCGGTCAGGTCGTGGATGCGGCCCGCTGGCGAGATCGATAGGGGCTCACCATTTGAGTGATTTCCCGGCGGTGTGGCCTGTGATCTGACAGGAAGAGGGGAGCCATGGTCTCGACGCTGATGTCTGCACAGGCACCTGATATGCGGTCCGGGAATGAAGGAAATCATGGAATCATCTGTTAATTATGCCGCCCCCTGGGAGGAAGAAGAAGGGGAGCCGGATGAGGTACTCGAAGAACCTATGAGCATGCGGGAGACGACACCGAGCAAGGTGGAGGTGGAAATTCTCCAGAAAGAACTCCACAAGGTGGGTCTCACCTGCGAGCAGACTTCTGAAAAAACGCTGCAACGCTATATCGACGAGATCAGGGGGCAGCTGCCCACTGGTGGCACGGCAGAGGTTTTCTGCATCGCGGAACGAGTTCCCGCGGCGTCCGTCGCGCCGGCGGCTGCCGCCTCTTTCATCGACGAAGTATCGAGCTACAGCCTTGAGGGCGACACCATCGACTCGGAGTTGATCTCCGGACATGACGGCCTGGACAGCTTCCTCGGTTTCATTCTGAAAGATAACCCGGGAGGACAGGAGTTCGTCAGTCAGATCGCAGGAGTGAACTACGGAGACCGAGACTTCGGTCAGCAGTTCGCCGAGAACAATCCCGAGGGCGTGCATTTTCTCGCCACGTTGGCTGAGCAGAACATTGTGCCTACCGCTTCTGGCACCTGGGTGGTGGACGACCAGGCAGGGCGGAAGACCACGAGCGATCTTACAGAACTCGTGGTCGCCAAGCGATGGGAAGCTCTGAATCAGAAGAAGCCGAAGAGCGACAGGGCTACCTGCAAAAAGGGTGAACAGCCGGACAAGCGCTGGGGCCAGACCGGATACAGGAAAGAGTCCTACACCCTTGAGGGCACGAGCGCCGATGCCATCAAGAAGAAGTACAGACAACTCGGGACCAACATCTCGGCCGCCATTGTCGAAGGGATTTCCAAGGAGGGAATTGAGGCAACTCTGACCAACCAGATCAGCCCGTTGCAAGAGGAGAGTTTCAAGAGCAATGACTACGACACAAGGAAAGATGGTGTCGATCGAGAAATTCTCGTCTGCCTAGTCAGGAACCCAAGCAGGAAAACGAACCAAGGCGTGGGCATCCTTTCCGTCACATGGCGACTCCAGATCAAAAATTACAAAAGCAAGAAGAGTGCTACGCGGCACGACGCCTCTCTCGACTTCACCATGAGGTCGATTCTGTACCCGACTGTCTACAGCAGTGGTCCCGAAAAAAACATGACAACGGTCTACGACCAGACCCAGGACGACAAGAAGCTCTGCCCGATCACCAGCTAACCCAGGAGTCGCCGTGACACTTCAGAGAAACCCCACAGAAAGCGAAATGGAAGGCGAGCCGGACGAGATCGAAGAGTTCACCATCTTCGATGATCTTCCGCACGCCGGGAAGGATACGTTCGACAAGTCGGTCAGCATTATGTCCTCGACGAAGGAGCGTCGCGCTGTCGTGTTCTACGCGCCGGACCTGAAGAGCCTCTGCTGCATCGACAACAGTGCAAGTGAGGCCGAGGCAACATACACCAAGTCCGTCACTGAAGGATTCACCCACAGTGAATCGTTGACGGTCTCCGCACAATACACGATCGAAGGATCGTTCGAAATCGCCAAGGCTTCCAAGACGTTCGGGTTTAGTTTCACTTTCAGCGCGGAGACAAGTAAATCGACAACCGAGTCGATTTCGTTCACGGTGCCTGCAGGGAAGAAAGCCTTTCTCTACCAGGGCTTCTTCAGGACAAAGATCCTGACGCACTCCCCTGCCATCGGTGAGTACTCGTGGGTCGAGGGCAGCGAAGGACTCTACCTCTGTAGCGGAACAAAGACCACAACAAAGCCGCTGATCGGTCCGGCAACGCTCATCTGAATCTGACTGACGGGGGCTCCGGTGAGCAGGAAGTCGCCATCGAACAACCCGTATACAGCTGACACCGCCCCGGCCGGCGGCTTGAGTGCAGAGAACAGCGAGTCAGTCATCTCCATGCCGCCACCGGGGAGCGCCCAAAGATCGTTATCGCGGCGGCGCTGAAGCAGCACGCGCCCTTCGTCGCCTGTCGCGCGGTGGCTGGTGAAGAGCTGTTCGACAGTCACCCACTTCGTGGTCACGGCAGCGAGCGGTTCGCGGGCCGCTTCCCGCACCACACCCCCAAGCCGGGCGGAGGGGCGCGTGACCCGGAGAAGGTCGCCGCCTCGGCGCACGCGGTGGACCGTGGACGGCACGAACCAGCGACGGGGCCGGATCGAGGTGAGACACCCCCCGTGCAGAAAGGGTGCCCCTCCTCAAGGGACACCCTTCTGACCAGCACGTCTCATGACCTGCGGAGGCGGTGGGATTTGAACCCACGGTGACATCGCTGCCACGACGGTTTTCAAGACCGTTCCCTTAGGCCGCTCGGGCACGCCTCCCCGCGCCGCCCACCTGGGACGGAGCGGGGTACAGCGTACCGGCCCGGGGGCGGTCGCGGGGGCGTTGGGGACTACGGCCCCGGTGAGAGGGGGAGGTCAGCTGTCGCCGGCGCGGGCGCCGAGGGTCAGCTGGACCGTGTGCTCTTGGCCGCCGCGCTTGTAGGTGATCGTCACCTTGTCGCCGGGCTTGTGGGTCCAGATCTCGCCGATCAGGGTGGGACCGCTGTCGATCACCGAGTCGTCGAGCTTGGTGATCACGTCACCGGGCTTCAGGCCGGCCTGGGCCGCCGGACCGTTCGCCTCGACCGCGGCGGCGCCGTCCGCGCCCTGGTCGGTGATCTTCGCGCCGCCCGTGGAGTCCTCCAGCGAGACGGACGCGCCGATCTTGGCGTACACCGGCTTGCCGGTCTTGATCAGCTGCTGGGCGACGTACTTGGCCTGGTTGATCGGGATGGCGAAACCGAGGCCGATCGAACCGGACTGCCCGCCCGAGCCGAAGCCACCGCTGCTGCCCGAGGACTGGATCGCCGAGTTGATACCGATCACCGCGCCGGAGGCGTCCAGCAGCGGGCCGCCGGAGTTGCCCGGGTTGATGGACGCGTCGGTCTGGAGCGCGCTCATGTACGACGCCTTGCTCGTGGCACTGCCGTCGCTGGAGGCCACCGGGCGGTTCTTGGCGCTGATGATGCCGGTCGTCACGGTGTTCGACAGGCCGAAGGGGGCGCCGATGGCGATCGTCTCGTCGCCGACGGCCACCTTGTCGGAGTCGCCGAGCGGCAGCGGGTTGAGGTCGGAGGGCGGGTTCTTGAGCTTGACGACCGCCACGTCGTAGCCCTGCGCGTGGCCGACGACCTCGGCGTCGTACTTCCGGCCGTCGGGGAACGTCGCGGTCAGCTTGCCGCCGTCGAGGGCGTCCGCCACCACGTGGTTGTTGGTGATGATGTGGCCCTGCTTGTCGAAGACGAAGCCGGTGCCGGTGCCGCCGTCGCCGTTGGAGCCCTCGGCCTCGATGGTGACCGTGCTGGGCAGCGCCTTGGCGGCCACGTTGGCGATGGTGCCGGGGGCGCGCTTGACCTGCGCCGCGCCGTTGTCGGACGCGGAGACGGTGGTGGAGCTGCCGTTGTCGTTGTTCCTGGCCAGGGTGTAGCCGAGGCCACCGCCCAGACCGCCCGCGACCAGCGCGGCCACCAGGACCGCGGCGAGCAGGCCACCGCGTCCCTTCGGCTTGGGGGCGGGCTGCTGGTACGACGCCCCCCAGGCGGCACCGCCACCCGCGCCGCCCGCGCCGTCGGCGTAGGTCGGCGTGCCGGGCGGCGGGGGCGGCCAGGCGCCCTCGGGGCCGGCGACGGGAGGCTGCGGGGCGGTCCCGGGGACCGGCGGCAGCGGAGCGGTCGGCTCGGCGCCGGGCGCCGGGGCCGCGGGATAGCCCTGGCCCGCGTGGGGCGACTGGGGTGCTTGGTGCGTCTGCGGCGCCTGGTGCGTCTGGGGGGAAGGGGCGGGCTGCCCCGGCTGCTGGTCCGCCTGGTGCCCCGGGCCCGCCGGCCCGCCGGTCCCCTCCGGCGCGGTGTGTGCCTGCGGGGACGCGTCGGGAGAGGCCACCGGCACGGGAGGTGCGGACGGGGCCGGGGGTACCGCGTTGCCCTCGTTCTCGGTGCTCACAGCTCTACTCCTCGATCCACGGCTGTTTGTCCTCGGTCGCGCTCAGTCACGTTCGTGCACGCTCGGCGGCGCGTGCGCGCTGGTCGTGGCCTGTCACGATGCGGCTGCGCATGGTCCTGCGTTCACTGTTCCAGTTTGTATGCAGTCAGCTTTTCCCACGGGCCGTCAGAGCACCATAAGCCGTGGCTGTGGGTCCAGGGCCAGCCCTTACAAAGGGCATGTATGGAAAAAGCTACATAAACCAGCACAACGTGTGCCACCGTTCGCCGCCCGGACGCCCGAGCGTCGTCCCGCGTGCCCCGCGGGGGTGGCACCATGACGCGGTGACCACCCACGCACCACAGCTCTCCGTCCAGGTCGTCGCCCACCGGGGCGCCTCCGAAGACGCACCGGAACACACCCTGGCCGCCTACCGCAAGGCGATCGAGGACGGCGCCGACGCCCTTGAGTGCGATGTCCGGCTGACCGCCGACGGCCACCTGGTCTGCGTCCACGACCGACGGGTGAACCGCACCTCCAACGGCCGCGGCGCCGTCTCCGCCCTGGAGCTCGCCGATCTCGCCGCCCTGGACTTCGGCTCCTGGAAGACCGGTGAGCCGTATCGCGGCCGGGTCGAGGAGCCCGACTGGGAGCACCGCCCCGAGGACCGCGAGGAGACCTCCGTCCTCACCCTGGAACGGCTGCTCGAACTGGTCGCGGACTCCGGGCGGCGGATCGAGATGGCCATCGAGACCAAGCACCCCACCCGCTGGGCGGGCCAGGTCGAGGAGAAGCTGCTGGGCGTGCTGGGCCGGTTCGGTCTGGCCGCGCCCGCCACGGCCGCCGAGTCGCCGGTACGGATCATGAGCTTCTCGGCGCGCTCGCTGCACCGGGTGCACGCGGCCGCGCCGACCCTGCCGACGGTCTACCTGGTGCAGTGGCTCTCGCCCCGGCTCCGGGACGGACGGCTGCCCGCGGGCGTGGGCATCGCGGGTCCCTCGGTGCGGATCGTGCGCAACCACCCCGGATACGTGGAGCGGCTGAAGCGGGCCGGGCACCAGGTGCACGTATGGACCGTGAACGAGCCCGAGGACGTCGACCTCTGCCTCGAACTCGGCGTCGACGCCATCATCACCAACCGCCCGCGCGCGGTGCTGGACCAGCTCGGCCGCTGATCTTCCTTATTGACACCCCGCCGCAGGTCGCCGCTGCCGTCACAGGGAGTGCTCCGGCGCGTTCGCCGCGTGTGCGCGAGTATCGAATGCGTCAGCGGAAGGGGATTGGCCGGTTTCCGGCACAGATCACTGGGGCATCCACACCGTGGCGTGGGGCGAAGGAGGTCTCGGGGGTGGCGTTGGTGGTGGCACAGGAGGTGCCCACGTCGTCGTGCATGGCCGTACCCCATGGCCCTGCGGGCGTGGGTGACGCGAGGCGCCGGATGCGCGCGCAGTTGCGCGGCGGCGGCGTGGCGGAATCGGTGGTCGACGATGCCGTACTGATCCTTTCCGAACTGCTGAGCAATGCGTGCAAGCACGGCCGGCCCCTGGGCGCGCCCCGGGCCGGGAGCGGAGACGGGTACGACGGCGGTGATGTACGGGCCGCATGGCAGGTGGACACGCGCGGGCGGCTCATCGTGGAGGTCACGGACGGCGGGGGCCCGACCCGCCCGGCGCCGGCCACCCCCTCGGTGACCGCGCACGGCGGCCGGGGGCTCGCCATCATCACCGCGCTCGCCGACGACTGGGGCGTCCGCGACGACGTCCGCGGCGAGGTGACGGTCTGGGTGGTGGTCCACGGGGACGTGCACGACCCGGATGCCCGCTGCCGCCGCGGCCATGTCACCGCCGCGCTCACGGCGTCGGCGCCGCCGGATCTGTCCGGACTCGATCTCACGGAGGCGTTCGAGGACCTGGCCTGAGGCCGAGAGCCGGGCGGGGAGCGGTGAGGGCCGGGCGAGGGCCGGTGAAAGCCGGGCGGGGTCGGTGAAGAAGGGCCCGCTGAAAGAGAGCCGGTGAGCGAGAGCAAGTGGGCGGGGCGGATCGCCGGTGAGCGGGAGCGGAAGCGGTCCGCCGGTGTCCGGGGAGCCACCCGCCGCACGGTCGTTGTCCACAGGTTCCCGTCGGCGATGGCGCGAACGGCTAGGCTCCCGCCGTACGAGAAGCGCCGTAACCGGGAGACATCCACGATGGCCAAGAAGCGACCCCAGACGAAGGCCAAGCGCCCGCAGCCGACGGGTGGGGCAGATGGTGCCATTCCGGTGGTCGGCGGCCGCGAGCCCTGCCCCTGCGGCAGCGGCCGTCGCTACAAGGCGTGCCATGGCCGGGACGCCGCGCACGCGGTGACCGAGCTGGTCCACCGCCCCTTCGAGGGGCTGCCCGGCGAGTGCGACTGGGTGGCGCTGCGCGAGCTGGTCCCGGCCGCCACGGTCGAGCTGACCCTGAAGGACGGCCTGCCCGAGGGCGTCCCCTCGGTCACGCTCGCCACCGTGCTGCCGATGGCCTGGCCCGCGCTGCGCCGCGACGACGGCTCGGTCCTGCTCGGCCTTCAGAACGACACGTCGTCCGGTGACATCAGCCGCGACCTCGCCGACACCCTCCAGCGCGCGCTGGAGGCGGAGCCCGGCACCCCCGTGCAGGGCCGGCGCGCCCCCGCCGACGGGCCCCGGCTCCAGGAACTGCTGGCCGCCGAGAGCCCGTTCGAGCCGGTCGTGCACAGCGGCTTCGAGTTCTGGGTACCGGACGCGGAGAACGCCGCCCCGGAGGTCACCGCCTCCCTGGAGCGGGCCAACGCGGCGGCGATCCCGACGGTCCGGCTGTCCGGCGTGGACGCGGCGTACTGGTGCGAGACCCCGGAGAAGAACCATCTGCGCTGGGTGATGCCGCATCCCGAGGAGCGGCTTCTGGACGCTCTCGCGCGACTGCACGCGCAGGGCCGCTCCAGCCTCGGCGAGGGCACCCGGCTGGTGGGCTCCTTCCGTGCTCACGGGCTCACCGTGCCGGTCTGGGACCTGCCGAGCGAGGTCCGCGCGGAGGATGTGGAGAAGCCGGCCGCCGAGTTCGCCGAGCGCCTGGCCGCCGCCCTCGCCGTAGAGGAACCGCTCACCGCGGAGGAGCGCCGGGCCCGCGGCGGACTGACCAACCGGCAGGTCACGCTCAGCTGACGGCACCCGCATCGGTGTCATGACTGACTGGTCGGTCAGTCATGACACCGGGTTTCCGACGGGTGACTCCCGTCACAACTCCCGGCCCCGGCACGGAAATCGGTGGGAAAACGATGGCCGAATGCCTGAGTCGGAATTTGCGTACGGCCGATCTCTTGTTACCGTTCCAGTAGCCCGGTTGCTGGTGCATCCCCCGTCGCCAGCAACCGGGTCTTTCCATGCCCGCGTCCGGTGCCCGGCGCGTCGCGCGCCCTCAACCGCCGTCCGTGTCCTCGGAGTTGCTACCCGAGCGCAGTAGCAGCGCCCCCGCGGACCCGCGCTCCGCGAACTCCGCGACGGCCATGTAGGCGTCCGCCCCGCCCCGGCTGCGCTCACGGGGGGTCTCACAGGTGGCGGGCTCGTCGTCGGCTCCCGTGTCGCAGCGCGTACGCGTGGTACGGCCGCCGGGGCCCATGAGGCTCAGCCCGGCGTCCAGCGACTTGCCGGTGGCGTTGCGGTAGTAGGTCCGTGCCCAGGTGTCCGCGCCCTGGATCAGCACACAGGTCTGCGCCTCGATGCCCTCGGGGGAGCTGAGTTGGGGTCCGCAGCGGACAGCGGTGCCGAGGCCCAGATCCAGCAGCCCGGGCGAGCGGCCCGGCGCGGCCGACGGGTCCTTGCCCTCCCCGTGCCGCAGCGCGCCCGGCACCAGCACCTCGCCCACGTCCCTGACCTGCCCGGCGGACGCCACGGTCAGCGGCAGTACGACGGCGGCCGTCACCACGCAGGCCAGCCCGACGAGATGCACCCGGCGCGGATCGGCCTTCCCGTACCGCGCCCGCCGGAACCCGCCCTTCGGCCGCGGACCGGCTCCGTCACCGGGCGCGCCCCGGAACTCGGGGGAACTTCCTGCGGCGGAGGGCGGGTTGCCCCCGTCACCGGTCGATGCCAGAGGGCCGGCACCGGCCGACGCCCGGGGACCAGCCCCTTCGTCGGCCGACACCTGGAGGTCGGCCCGGCCGCCCGCCGACGCGCGGGAACCGTCCCCGCCGTCCGCAGGCCGCACCCGATCCGACCCGCCGTCGTACTCCGGTCCCGTGCCGGTCGGGCGCCGGCGTCCCCCGTCGCGTGGCCGGCGCGTCCCATGGCCCCCAAGAATTCGCAGCATGGGCGGAACATAACGAGCACGGCACCCCCGTCCGCACCGTGCGCGCCGGACACCCCTACAACTCGGGCGCGCTCACACCCGTACGAGTGAGGGCGTCGACCACGGCGTCCACCACCGCCTCGACGTCCGGCACCCAGGGCGCGGCCGAACCCGGCAGCGGCGCCCGCTCCCAGCGCACCGCGCCGGTGCCGGTCTCGGACGGGGGCAGCGCGATATAGCCGCCCTCGCCGTGGAAACGCAGCGAGCCGGGGACGAAGTCCTTGGCGTAGAGCAGCTCGCCCAACTGCTCCATCGAGTACGGCTCGACGAGCAGCGCCCAGCGGGTGGGCGAGGCGACGACCGGGCCGAGGCGCATGCCCCGTCGGTCGAGCAGGGCGAGGGCGCGGGACGCGGCGAGCGCAGGCAGGCTCACCGCGCAGGGCGCCGTCCCGCCGGTCGCGAGGATGACGGGCGCGCTCGGCCGGTTGGTCCACCACCAGCGCACCATGCGCGCGTCGGTCGTGGCCGCGAGCAGCCCGGGGTCGAAGGGGTGGGCGCCGGGCACCGTGCATTCCGGGTCGGGGCAGCCGCAGCGGCCTCTGCCCTGCGGGTCCGGGGCCACACCCGGGAGTACGGGCCACTGCCACTCCGTCGCGAAGGTCAGGGCCGCGCTGATCGGCTCAGGCGTCCCGTCGTTCCGTCGCTTGGACAGGAGCCTGCGTCGCCTTCCGAGGATCTCGCGCATGAGCGCTCGTTCCTTTCCGTTGCACCGCTGGCAACACCGTGGTCCACATCACAACATGAGTCGATCACTGCACTGTGCGTACCTGGTGGCGCATCACACCCCCGCACACGGCAGGGGATCCCCAGGGGTTCGAGCGTCGGCCGCGGCCGCGTCCACGGCACTCAAGGCAGGGCACGGTAGCGGCGCGGGGGTGGCGAAGCATGGCGTTTGCCGTCGCGCGTGGTTCTCTCCGCCTCCGCCACGGGAGGATGGGGCTCGGCCGTCGGTGGCTATGACGCCCGGGTCCGTCGCCAGGTTCCGGGTGGTCCCCAACCACCCCTGGCCTTCTCCGAGTACGTACCCATCACGACCGCTGTGACGCTCCGTGGAGCGAGCCCAGTCGACCGCAGTGGACCGTTCCCCCAGGCAGTTTTGAGCCAACTTGACGGTAAGGCAAGGGGTTCCGGGAAATCACCCACCAGCCCCGTGGACACCAGGAATCCCCGCAGGACAATGCTGGACATCCCCTCACGAGTGCGTGTACATGTGGAGACACTGCTAGCGGCGCAGAATCACATGGGGGTTTGCGATGCTTTTGAGCACTGTGCACCGGTCTGAAGGCCGCGCGCCATGAGCGCCCCGCACCCACCGAAAGTGGCCGGAATCGATCCCACTGTTCCCACGCCCGCCCACACTGTCGCGCCCGCCCCTCTCGCCCCGGAGGCCCCCGCGGGCACACTCGCGGACACCATCCCCGCCGTCCCCGCCCCGCACCCCCCGGTCGCCGCCCCCGGCACGCTCCTCCAGGACCGCCTCGCCGGCTGGGTCTCCGACCTCACCACGCTGCACGAACTCACCGAACGGCTCACCCGTACCAGCGCGTTGGAGCCCGCCCTGGACGAACTGCTGCACGCCGGCGCCGCCCTCGTCGGCGCCCGCCGCGGCCTCGTCGTCCTGGAGCCCGGCGACGGACTCGGCCCCCGCACCAGCCGCGGCCTCGGACTCGGCCGCGCCGACCTCGGCCATCTGGAGACCGTGCCGCGCGGCGCGCTGCCGTACGACACCGCGGGCACCGCCGAGATCGTCCACCCCGATCTGTTCGCCGAGGACGACCTCGACCCCCGGCACCGCGAGGTCGCCGCCCGCCTCGGCTACGCCGCCAGCTTCGCCCTGCCGCTCGCCACCGACGGTGCCGGTCGCCTCGGCGCCGCCGTCTGGTTCTACGACGAGCCCGCCGAACCCCATGAACGGCAGCGCCATCTCGCGGGCCTGTACATCCGGCACGCCACCGAACACCTCGCCCGGCTGCGGGAGGTGGAGAACACCCGGGCGTGCGTCGCGACCATCGCCGAGGAACTGCTGCCCTCCCGGCTGCCCCGGGTGCCCGGCGTCCAGCTCGCCGCCCGGCACCGCACCGGACCGCGCGGCGGCGGCGACTGGTACGACGCGCTGCCGCTGCCCGACGCGGCGCTCGGTCTGTCGGTCGGCTCGGTCACCGGTTCGGGACCCAGCGCCGTGGCCGCCGCCGGCCGGCTGCGCGCCTCGCTGCGGGCGTACGCCGTGATGGAGGGCGAGGACCCGGTCGCCGTCCTGTCCGATCTGGAGCTGCTGCTGCGGCTGACCGAGCCCGCCCGCTCGGCCACCGCCCTGTTCGCCTACTGCGAGCCCGCGCTGCACCGGGTCACCCTGGCGGGTGCCGGGCACAGCCCGCCGCTGCTGATCGGCGAGCGGCGCACCGAGTTCGCCGAGACCTCCGTCTCCGCGCCGCTCGGCATGCTCTCCTGCTGGGAGGCGCCCAGCGTGGAGATCCAGGCCGAAGCGGGAGAGACGGTTCTGCTCTACACCGACGGGCTGCTGCACCGTACTGGCGACCCCATGGACCGCGCCTTCGCCCGGCTGCACACGGCCGCCGCGAGCGTCCCTCGGGCGCTGCGGCAGGATCCGGGGGCCGTCGCCGACCATGTGCTGCGCACGGTGCTGCCGGACGGCCCGGACACCGCCGGCAGCACGGCGGACGTGGTGCTGCTGGCGGCCCGCTTCGACTGAGTCGGCGCCCCGGCCCGGTATCACCGCTCAGTGACCGGCCGGTGACCAGGCATAACGGGGCATCCGCCCCTGATCCCGTCCCGATACGACCGTACGATGATGGAGGTCCCCCGGCTCGGACACAGTCACCCACCGTGGCGAGCCGCACGGACCGCCCCGGGGGAGATCACACGCCGTACCGAGGAGGAACACGTGGCCGACGAGCTCATTCCGGAGACCCCGGAAACCGAGTCCGAGGAGCCCATCAAGCAGCGGAAGAACGGCCTGTACCCGGGCGTCTCCGACGAGCTGGCCGAGAACATGCAGTCCGGCTGGGCCGACACCGAGCTGCGTGACCTGAAGCCGATCGAGCAGGCCGCCGAGACCGCGCGCCGCCGCGCCGCGCTCTCCGCGCGCTTCCCGGGCGAGCGTCTGGTGATCCCGGCGGGCAACCTGAAGACCCGCTCGAACGACACGGAGTACGCCTTCCGCTCCTCCGTCGAGTACGCGTACCTCACCGGCAACCAGACGGAGGACGGCGTCCTCGTGCTGGAGCCCGCGGGCGAGGGCCACCGGGCGACCATCTACCTGCTGCCCCGCTCCGACCGCGAGAACGGCGAGTTCTGGCTCGACGGCCAGGGCGAGCTGTGGGTCGGCCGCCGCCACTCCCTCACCGAGTCCGAGGCGCTGTACGGCATCCCCGCCGCCGATGTCCGCGAGCTGGCCGAGCAGCTGGCCGAGGCCACCGGCCCGGTGCGCGTCGTGCGCGGCTACGACGCCGGCATCGAGGCGGCCCTGACCGACAAGGTCACCGCCGAGCGCGACGAGGAGCTGCGCGTCTTCCTCTCCGAGCTGCGCCTGGTCAAGGACGCGTTCGAGATCCGCGAGCTCCAGAAGGCCGTCGACTCCACGGTGCGCGGCTTCGAGGACGTGGTGAAGGTCCTGGACAAGGCCGAGGCCACCAGCGAGCGCTACATCGAGGGCACCTTCTTCCTGCGCGCCCGCGTCGAGGGCAACGACATCGGCTACGGCTCGATCTGCGCCGCCGGCCCGCACGCCTGCACGCTGCACTGGGTCCGCAACGACGGCCCGGTCCGCTCCGGCGACCTGCTGCTGCTCGACGCCGGCGTGGAGACGCACACCCTCTACACCGCCGACGTCACGCGCACGCTGCCGATCAACGGCACGTACAGCGAGCTCCAGAAGAAGGTGTACGACGCGGTGTACGAGGCCCAGGAGGCCGGCATCGCGGCGGTGCGGCCGGGCGCCAAGTACCGCGACTTCCACGACGCGGCCCAGCGGGTGCTGGCCGCGAAGCTGGTCGAGTGGGGCCTGGTCGAGGGCCCGGTCGAGCGTGTCCTGGAGCTGGGCCTCCAGCGCCGCTGGACCCTGCACGGCACCGGTCACATGCTCGGCATGGACGTCCACGACTGCGCGGTCGCGCGCACCGAGACGTATGTGGACGGCGTCCTGGAGCCGGGCATGGTCCTCACGGTCGAGCCGGGTCTGTACTTCCAGGCCGACGACCTCACCGTGCCCGAGGAGTACCGGGGCGTCGGCGTCCGGATCGAGGACGACATCCTGGTGACGGAGGACGGCAACCGGAACCTCTCGGCCGCCCTGCCGCGGCGCGCCGACGAGGTCGAGGCGTGGATGGCCGCGCTGAAGGGCTGACCTGACGAGCGAGGCGGCCGGGTGCCCGGGGGTGCCCGGCCGCCGCCGTCCGCGGACCCGCATGGCCGCCCGCGCGGTCCTCAGCGCCGCTCCGGGGCGCTCCAGAGCGCGGGGTCCTCGTCGTGCAGGATCCGCTGGAACAGCCGGCTGTCCCGCCAACGGCCGTTGATGTGAAGGTACTTGGGCGCCGTCCCGATCAGCTCGAAGCCGCACTTCTCCAGCACCCGCTGCGACCCGGTGTTCTCCACCCGCGTGGACGCCTCGATCCGGTGCAGGCCGACCACGTCCCGCGCGAGCCCGCACACCCGTGACACGGCCGCGCTCGCCAGCCCCCGGCCCTGCCGGTCCGCGGCGACCCAGTAGCCGAGGTGCGCGCTACAGAACGGCCCCCGGGTGATCCCCGTCAGGGTGATGGCTCCGACGATCCGTCCGCCCGCCTCCTCGAACACCCAGGGCACCGCCGCGCCTTCGTCACGCTGCCGCAACAGCCCCTCGATCCGCTCCCGCTGCCCGTCCGGCGTGAAGAAGGAATCCGGCCGCACCGGCTCCCACGGCGCGAGGTGCCCCCGATTCACCACATACGCCTCCGCCAACCTCCCCGCGTCCCCCACCCCGAGCGGCCTCAACGTCACCCCGGCCGTCATCTCCCCACTGTCGATCTTCATGCCCCCACTATGCGGGACCGGGGCGGGGATTCATCCCCCCGCTGTGAGGGGCCGGGCTACACCGCCAGCAGCGGAGCGTCGTCGCGCCATTTGAGGATCTTGTCGAAGCTGACCACCGTGCCGTGGCGGCCGGGCTTGGGGCCGATGTGGACGTGATCGGCCAGTTCGCGGATCAGGCAGAGGCCGCGGCCGTGCTCGGCGTCCGGGCGGGCGGGGCGCAGTTCGCGGGTGTGCTGGAAGCCGGGGCCGGAGTCGGCCACTTCGATACGGCACTTCTCCCCGTCGAGGTACGCGGTCACCCGGTACACCGCCGAGGTGCTGTCGTCGCCGCCGTGCTCGACGGCGTTCGCGCACGCCTCGCTGAGGGCGACGGAGAGGTCGTAGGAGATCTCCGGATCCACCCCGGCCGTCTCCATGGTGCCGATCAGGAGCCGCCGCGCGAGCGGCACACTCGCGGCCTCACGGCGCAGATGGAGTGACCACCAGATGCTCATGCTCCAGCCTCCAGGCCGCGGCTCGACATACCGATACCTATTGCCGCCCATAGGTGGCCGTAAGCACACCGTTGACGTGACTCCGCCCATACAGCCGACGCGGGCCGGGAGGAATCGGTGTATGCGGGACGTACCCCTCCGGCCGGGCCGGGGATGTATTGCCCGGACCTGACGTAGGACGGCGCGGGGCGCGGTGGGATGATGAGCCCGCCATGTCTGCCCCTCACGCGCGCACGGCGCGTCCCGGAGCCGGGCTCCGGATGCTGCGGGCCGCGGTCTTCGCCGCGGTCTGCGTCGTGCTGGCCGCGGCCGGGCACACCTTGGCCTCCTGCGCGAGCGTGCCGTTGTGGACGCTCGGCGTGGGCTCCCTCGGCTCCCTGCTGCTCGTGGTCCCGCTCGCCGGGCGGGCCCGCTCGCTGCCGGGCATCGCCGCGCTCCTCACCCTCGGCCAGACCGCGCTGCACACGCTGTTCGGCGTGGGCCAGCACGGGGCGGCCATGGCCATGGGCGGGATGCCGATGGGGCAGGGCACCCCGGGCAAGACCGCGCTCGGCGACGCCGCCCTGGTCGAACAGGCCACCCGGCTGCTGTGCGGGGCGAACGCCGCCGCGCTCACCCCCGGCCACGCCTTCCACATCCTGCTCGCCGCCCGCCTCATCGACCGCTCGGGCCGCCCCGTGGCCGGGGCCCCGCTGCCCATGCCGCACGCGGCCGACGCCACCGGCGCCTCCGCGGCACTGCTGCCCTCGCTGCCGATGCTGCTCGGCCACCTCCTCGCGGCGGTCGCCCTCGGCTGGCTGCTGCGCCGCGGCGACCTGGCCGTGCTGCGGCTGCTCGAACTGTCGGCGCACTCGGCCCACGAAGTCGCCGAGACCGCGCTCGTACGATCCCTGCGCGCCGCGCTCGCCCTGGTGGGCGCCCTGTGCGCCGGACTCCTGTCCGCGGCCGAGCCCGCCCCGCGCGCCCGTCGCGGCGACCGGGACGAGCCGCCCGCCCCCGCCACCCTCGCACTCCAGCACTCGGTGATCCGGCGCGGGCCGCCCGCCGCCGCACTGCGACTCGCCGCCTGACGCGACGCGCCCGCCCCCTGCCCGAGACAGCTCCGGGTTCCGAGGAGACGGCCGCCGTCGCGCGGCCCGCGCGCGCCCGCGCGCCTTCCTTCCTCACCGGAACTCTCACCATGGAGTGCTCCTGTCATGCAGGTTTCCCAGCTCGTCCCCAGCCTCACCGCCGGCCGTGCCGCCACCCGCCGTACGGCCGCCCGTGTCGCCGCCGGTGCCGCCGTCGCCGGCACCGCCGTACTCGCCCTGTCCGCCCCCGCCTTCGCGCATGTGACCGTGCAGCCCGAGGGCGCCGCGGCCAAGGGCAGCTACGCGGTCGTCGACGTCAAGGTCCCCAACGAGCGTGACAACGCCTCGACCACCAAGGTCGAGGTGAACCTCCCCACCGACCACCCGCTGGCCTCCGTCATGGCCGAGCCCGTCCCGGGCTGGAGCGTGCAGCTCACCAAGACCAAGCTCGCCAAGCCGCTGACCGTGCACGGCGACAAGATCGACCAGGCCGTCACCAAGGTCACCTGGACCGCCGACGGCAAGGGCATCGAGCCCGGTTACTTCCAGAAGTTCCCGCTCTCCGTCGGCGCCCTTCCCGACAACACCGACCAACTGGTGTTCAAGGCGCTCCAGACGTACTCCGACCGCGAGGTCGTGCGCTGGATCGAGGTGCCGCAGGCGGGCCAGGACGAGCCGCAGAACCCGGCCCCGGTGCTCCAGCTGACCGCCGCGGCCGACGAGCACGGCGCGGCGGCCGCCCAGGACGCGTCCGACGACAAGAAGCAGAACACGGCCGCCGCCGCGGACTCCGGCGGCAGCAGTGACACCATCGCCCGGGTGCTCGGCGTCGCCGGGATCGTCGTCGGCGCCGCGGGCGTGGCCTACGGCGTCCTCGCCGGCCGCCGCCGCACCGCCTAGCCCCACCGTTCCGCAGCGCGCGCCGGGGCCGTGCCAGGCTTGGCCCCCGTACGACCCCGGCGCGCGCCGGACTTCTCACATCTGGGACATTTCTCTATGCGCAAGAAGACGTTCGCCGCGGCCGCGCTGCTCGCCGCCGCCACCCTGACCCTCTCCGCCTGCGGCGGCCAGAAGGCCGACTCGTCGACGGTCTCCGCCGTCTCGCAGGAGTCCGGCGGCAGCGGCCCCGCCACCGTCCTCGACCAGCCCTGGGCCAAGCCCGGCCTGGTCCTCACGGACACCCACGGCAAGAAGTACGACCTCCGCAAGGAGACCCAGGGCCACCCGACCCTGCTCTACTTCGGCTACACGCACTGCCCCGACATCTGCCCCACGACGATGAGCAACATCGCCGTCGCGGCCCAGAAGTCGCTGACCCCGGCCCAGCGCGCCGATCTGCGGGTCGTGTTCGTCACCACCGACCCCGGCCGCGACACCCCGGCCGCGCTCGGCAGCTGGCTCAAGGGCATCGACCCTCGGTTCATCGGCCTGACCGGCGACTTCAAGTCCGTCCAGGCCGCCGCCCGCTCCGTCGGTATCTCCGTCGAGCCGACGACCAAGGACAAGAACGGCAAGCTCGTCTCCGTCCACGGCACCCAGGTGCTCGCCTTCTCGCCGAAGAACAACGGCGGGTACGTCCTGATCAGCGACAGCGCCACGGTCGACGACTACATCAAGGACCTGCCCAAGATCGTCCAGGGAGCCAAGCCGTGAACCGCCGCCCCCTCGTCCTGGCCACGGCACTCGCGGGCGCCCTCGCTCTCGCGGGCTGCTCGGGATCGGGCTCCTCGGACACCTCCAAGGCCGAACTGTCGGTGAGCGGCACCTACATGCCGCAGCCCGTCTCCGCCGACATGGCCGCAGGCTTCCTGACGATCACCAACAAGGGCGGCACGAAGGACGAGCTGACCAAGGTGAGCAGCACCGCGGCCGGCCAGGTCACCATGCACAGCACCACGGACGGCGAGATGCGGGAGCAGTCCTCCTTCGCCATACCCGCCCATGGCCGGCTCGTCTTCAGAAGTGGTGGCAACCACCTGATGTTCGAGCAGCTCCGGCAGCGGCCGAAGCAGGGCCAGACGGTCACCCTGAAGCTCACCTTCGCCAAGAGCGGGCCCCTCACCGTCGAGATGCCGGTGAAGTCCGCCACGTACCACCCGACGACCGGCAACTGAGGGAAGGGACCACCGTGACCCGGACCATCACCCCCCGCCCGCGGACCCTGGTGCTGCTGCTTCTCGCCGCCCTGGGCGCCCTGCTCGCGGGCGCCGCGCCGGCCTCCGCGCACGCGGCGCTGACCGGCAGCGACCCCGCGCAGGGGGTGGTGGTCCAGCAGCCGCCCGCCCGGGTCTCGCTCACCTTCTCCGAGAAGGTCGCGATGAACGGGGACTCACTGCGCGTCCTCGACCCCAAGGGCAAGCCGGTCCAGACCGGCGCCCCCGACAACGTGCGCGGGACGACGTACTCCGTGCGGCTCAAGGGCGGCCTCGGCAAGGGCACATACACCGTCACCTACGAGGTCGTCTCCGCCGACAGCCACCCGGTGGCCGGTGCCTACACGTTCTCCATCGGGGCGCCCTCGCGGACCGTGGTCTCCGGCAGCGGTCCGACCGTGGGCGGCGGGGTCGTCGGCGGCCTCTACCAGGTCGGGCGGTACGTGTCGTACGCCGGATACATCGTGCTCGTGGGCGGCGCGGCCTTCGTACTGCTGTGCTGGCGGCGCGGCGCGGGCGTACGGGCGCTGCAACGGCTGGTCGTGGGCGGCTGGCTGGCGCTGACCGCGGCCACCCTGTGGCTGCTGCTCCTGCGCGGTTCCTACACCACCACCGGGAAGGTCGCCGATGTCTTCGACCTCGGACTGCTCGGCCAGGTGCTGGAGACCAAGCCGGGGGCCGCGCTGGTCTCCCGGCTGCTGCTGCTCGCCGCCGCCGCGCTGTTCATCGCCGTCCTCTTCGGCACGTACCAGCGGCGCGAGGAGGGCGCGGAGAAGCGGGACCTGACCTTCGGGCTCGGGATCGGGGGCCTCGTCGTCGCGGCCGGGCTCGCGACCAGCTGGGCGATGTCCGAGCATGCCTCGGTGGGGCTCCAGCCGGGCATCGCCATGCCGGTCGACGTCGTCCATCTGCTCGCCGTCGCCGCCTGGCTGGGCGGGCTCACCGCACTGCTGGTCGCCCTGTACCGGGCGCCCGCCGGGACACCGGTCGAGGCCGCCGCCGTACGCCGCTTCTCGCGGCTGGCCTTCGGCTCCGTGGTGGCCCTCGTCGCCACCGGCGTCTATCAGTCCTGGCGCCAGCTCGGCTCCTGGTCCGCCTTCACCGACACCCGGTACGGGCAGTTGCTGCTGGCCAAGATCGCCCTGGTGGCGGTCATGGTGGGCCTCGCGTCCGTGTCACGGCGCTGGACGGGACGGCTCTCGGATCAGGGCGCGGAGGAGGAACGGGCCGCTGCCGAAGTGGGGACCGAGAAGGAGTCGGTCACCGCGGCGAAGCCGACCGCTGGTCAGGACACGGCAGCGAGGGGGACGGGTACGGCGGACACGGCCGGGCAGGAGCGCGCCACGGCGGACGCCGGCGCCTCCGAACCCGGCCCCGCTCCCGAGGACTCCGGTGACCCCCGCCGCGCCGCCCAGCTCGCCCGGCAGCGGGCCGCGGTGGACACCGCCCGGCAAAAGCGGCTGCGGGACGGTGACGCGGGCCGCTTCGGGCTGCGCCGCTCGGTGCTCGCCGAGGCCGCCGTCGCGGTCGTCCTGCTCGCCGTCACCACCGCGCTGACGCAGACCGAGCCCGGCCGCACCGAGCAGGAGGCCAAGGCCGCCACCGGCGCCGTCACGGCCCCCAGGAACGGGAGCCTGTCCCTGAGCCTGCCCTTCGACACGGGTGGCGCGGACGGCAAGGGCGTGGTCGCCCTCGACATCGACCCCGCCCACGCGGGCGCCAACTCGCTGCACCTCTTCGTCCGCAAGCCCGGCGGACAGCTCTTCGACGTCCCCGAGGTGAAGATCGCCCTCACCCTGGAGGCGAAGAAGATCGGCCCGCTCTCCGTGGCCCCCGAGCACATCACCACCGGCCACTGGTCGGCGGACGGAGTGCAGATCCCGATGGCCGGCGACTGGAAGGTCGAGGTCACCGTCCGCACCTCCGACATCGATGAAGTGACCGTCTCCAAGAACGCGCAGATCGGCTGACTCAGACCATGACCGACCAGTCCACCCAACAGGCTCCCGTTCCCACGCCCCCGGCGGCCGAGGCCACGGCGTCCGGGGTCCGTTCCGGGGGTGTCTCCCGGCGGGCCCTGCTCGGCACCGCGGGTGCCACCGGGCTGGTGCTCGGCGCGGCGGGCGGGGCCGTCGGTTACGCCGCCGCGCCCGCCCCGGCCACCCCGCTCACCTCGGTGGGCTCCGACCGCGCGTTGTTTCACGTGAAACACCAGCCCGGCATCACCGAGGGCCTCCAGGCGTGCGGTCATCTCATCGCCTTCGATCTGGCGGCGGGCGCGGGCCGCAAGGAGGCGGCGGCCCTGCTGCGCCGCTGGTCGGCGACGGCCGAGCGGCTGATGGCGGGCGAGCCGGCCCCGCACGACGACACCGATGTGTCCCGGGACGCGGGCCCCTCCTCGCTGACGGTCACCTTCGGCTTCGGGAACAGCTTCTTCACCCGCACCGGTCTGGAGAAGCAGCGGCCCGGCGCCCTCGATCCGCTGCCCGACTTCTCCTCCGACCATCTGGACAAGGCGCGCAGCGACGGCGATCTGTGGGTGCAGATCGGCGCGAACGACGCCCTGGTCGCCTTCCACGCCCTGCGCGCGATCCAGAAGGACGCCGGGGCGGCCGCGCGGGTGCGCTGGCAGATGAACGGCTTCAACCGCGCCCCGGGCGCCACCGCCCACCCGATGACGGCCCGCAATCTGATGGGCCAGATCGATGGCACGGGCAATCCGAAGCCGACGGACGCCGCCTTCGACAAGCAGATCTTCGTGCCCGCCTCGGGTGAGCCCGCGTGGATGGCGAACGGCTCCTACGCCGTCGTACGGCGGATCCGCATGCTCCTGGACGACTGGGAGAAGCTGCCCGTCGCCGCCCAGGAGCAGGTCATCGGGCGCCGCAAGGCGGACGGGGCGCCGCTGACCGGGGGCCACGAGAACTCCCCGATGGAGCTGGAGAAGACCGACGCCAAGGGTGACTATGTGATCGCGCTCAACGCACACGCGCGGATCACCCGGCCGGACAAGAACGGCGGGGCGGCGATGCTGCGGCGCCCGTTCTCGTACCACGACGGCATCGACGCGGACGGGGTCCCGGACGCCGGGCTGCTCTTCGTGTGCTGGCAGGCGGACCCGCTGCTCGGCTTCGTACCGGTGCAGCGCAAGCTCGACCGGGGCGACGCCCTGTCCCGGTTCATCCGGCACGAGTCGAGCGCGCTGTTCGCGGTGCCGGGCGGGGCGGCGAAGGGCGAGTACGTGGGGCAGCGGCTGCTGGAGGGCTGAGCGAGGGCCCCCTCGATCCCCTTAGCCGTCATTCCATCGGCTAGGGGGATTTTCCCTTCCCAAACCACCCGGTCGAGTGGTCATCTTGAGACGCCTGAGCTACGACGGCCCGCGGCCATTAGGGTGAGGACCATGCCAGCGAGCTATGCGTATCTCGGTCCCGAGGGCACCTTCACCGAGGTGGCCCTGCGGACGCTGCCGGAGGCGGCCACCCGGGAGCTGACCCCGTACGTGTCGGTGCAGTCCGCGCTGGACGCGGTGCGGGCCGGCGAGGCCGAGGCCGCGTTCGTGCCGATCGAGAACTCCGTCGAGGGCGGTATCACCGCCACCCTGGACGGCCTGGTCGCGGGCGAGCCGCTGACGATCTACCGCGAGGTGCTGCTCTCCATCACCTTCGCGCTGCTGGTCCGGCCGGGCACCCGGCTCGCCGACATCAAGACGGTCTCCGCCCATCCCGCGGCCCAGCCGCAGGTACGCAACTGGCTGAAGGCCAATCTCCCGGACGCCGTCTGGGAGTCGGCCGCCTCGAACGCGGACGCGGCCCGGCTGGTCCAGGAGGGCCGCTACGACGCCGCCTTCGCGGGCGAGTTCGCCGCCGCCCGGTACGGCCTGGAGGCCCTGGAGACCGGGATCCACGACGCGGAGAACGCGCAGACCCGGTTCGTGCTGGTCGGCCGCCCGGCCCGGCCCGCCGCGAAGACCGGCGCCGACAAGACCTCGGTGGTGCTCTGGCAGCGCACCGACCACCCCGGCGGACTGCGCGATCTGCTCGGCGAGTTCGCCTCGCGCGGGATCAACCTGATGCTGCTCCAGTCCCGGCCGACCGGCGAGGGCATCGGCAACTACTGCTTCTGCGTGGACGCCGAGGGCCATATCTCCGACCGGCGGATGGCGGCGGCGCTGATGGGCCTGAAGCGGCTCTGCCTCGAAGTGCGCTTCCTCGGCTCGTACCCGCGCGCCGACATCACGCCGGACGAGGCACGCGCCGTACGGCCGGGAACCTCGGACGAGGAGTTCATGCGGGCCGCGGACTGGGTGGCGCGCTGCCAGGACGGCCGCTTCTAGTTATCCACAGAAGTTATCCACAGGGGCGCTTCTCGACCTGGGGACAAGTCGACAGCGAAGCGCGATCCAGTCGACAAATCGCCCCACAGCCCACAGACGGGGCGACCTTCACCTGACTCACCCTTCGTCCACCCGTTTCCTTTGGTTCATCTTTTGGGGCGACCGTTTTCCACCCGAAAGTGGGTGTCGATCCACTTTGGCCGGGGAATTCTGCACGTCGACCAGGGGATCCGGAGTGATCAATTCCCGCATCCACAGAACTTCCCCACACCCTGTGGATAACTCTTCGAGGGGTGTGGATTTCTGTGGACAACCAGGTCGCCAAGTCCCGCTCTCCACAAGGAAATCGAGTCAACCGGGCGCCTTGGACCTGCCTCGTCCCAGGGAGTGAGACACTTTCCCTTGACACGCGCGGCAATTAGCGCATAACGCACCGTAAGCCGCAAATCCAAGCGCGCCGTAATGGTGATTCGTGAGCGGGATCCCCGCACCGGTAGCCTTGGGCCTGTGATTGACCTTCGCCTGCTCCGTGAGGACCCCGACCGTGTGCGCGCGTCCCAGCGTGCTCGTGGAGAGGATGTCGCGCTCGTCGACTCCCTCCTGTCCGCCGACGAGCGGCGCAGGTCTTCCGGCGTCCGCTTCGACGAACTGCGTGCCGAGCAGAAGCAGCTCGGCAAGCTGATCCCCAAGGCCACCGCCGACGAGAAGGCCGAGCTGCTCAAGCGGGCCGAGCAGCTCAAGGCCGACGTCAAGGCCGCCGACGCCGAGCGCGACGCGGCCGACGCCGAGACCCATGAGCTGCTGCTCCGGCTCGGCAACCTCGTCCACCCCGACGTCCCCGTCGGCGGCGAGGAGGACTTCGTCACCCTGGAGACGCACGGCACCATCCGCGACTTCGGTGCCGAGGGCTTCGAGCCCAAGGACCACCTGGAGCTGGGCCAGCTGCTCGGCGCGATCGACGTCGAGCGCGGCGCCAAGGTCTCCGGCTCCCGCTTCTACTTCCTCACCGGTGTCGGCGCCCTGCTGGAGCTGGCCCTGGTGAACGCGGCGATGGCCCAGGCCACCGCGGCCGGCTTCACCCCGATGCTGACCCCGGCGCTGGTCCGCCCGCAGTCGATGGCCGGCACCGGCTTCCTCGGCCAGGCCGCGCAGGACGTCTACCACCTCGACAAGGACGACCTCTACCTGGTCGGCACCTCCGAGGTGGCGCTCGCGGCGTACCACATGGACGAGATCCTCGACGCCGACAAGCTGCCGCTGCGGTACGCGGGCTTCTCGCCCTGCTTCCGCCGCGAGGCCGGTTCGCACGGCAAGGACACCCGGGGCATCTTCCGCGTGCACCAGTTCGACAAGGTCGAGATGTTCTCGTACGTCGACCCCGAGGACACCCAGGCCGAGCACCAGCGCCTGCTGGCGTGGGAGAAGCAGTGGCTGTCCTCCCTGGAGCTGCCGTTCCGCGTGATCGACGTCGCCTCCGGTGACCTCGGCTCCTCGGCCGCCCGCAAGTTCGACTGCGAGGCGTGGATCCCGACGCAGGGCAAGTACCGCGAGCTGACCTCGACCTCGGACTGCACCGAGTTCCAGTCCCGGCGCCTGTCCATCCGGGTCCGCGACGGCAAGCAGGTCAAGCCGCTGGCCACGCTCAACGGCACGCTGTGCGCCGTACCGCGCACCATCGTGGCGATCCTGGAGAACCACCAGCTGGCCGACGGCTCCGTCCGGGTCCCCGAAGTGCTGCGCCCCTACCTGGGCGGCCGGGAGGTCCTGGAGCCGGTGGCCAGGTGAGCTTCCCCTACGGGCTGGTCGCGACCGACCTGGACGGGACGCTGCTGCGCTCCGACGGGTCGGTCTCGCAGCGCACCCGCGACGCGCTCACCGCGGCCGCCGCGGCGGGCGCCGCGCACATCGTCGTCACCGGCCGGGCCGTCCCCTGGACCCGCCATGTCCTGGACGACCTCGGCTACGACGGCCTCGCGGTCTGCGGCCAGGGCGCCCAGGTGTACGACGCCGGGGCGCACCGCCTGCTGACGTCCGTCACCCTGGACCGTCAGCTGGCGGGGGTGGCGCTGGCCAAGATCGAGGCGGAGGTCGGTCCGCTGCATCTCGCCGCGAGCCGTGACGGGCTGGACGGCGAGGTGCTCGTGGGGCCCGGCTACGCCGTCGCGGGGCCGCTCCCCGCGGTCCCCTTCACCGACGCCTCCGACCTGTGGGCCGCGCCGCTGAACAAGATCTACATACAGCATCCGACGCTGGGCGACGACGAACTGGCGGAGGCCGCCCGACAGGCGGCCGGTGGCTTCGTCTCGGTCGCGATGGCCGGCGCGGGCATCGTGGAACTCCTGCCGCTCGGCCTCTCCAAGGCGACGGGGCTCTCCCTGGCCGCGCGCCGCCTCGGCCTCAAGGCCTCGGACTCGATCGCCTTCGGCGACATGCCGAACGACATCCCGATGTTCGGATGGGCCGCTCGGGGCGTGGCCATGGCCAACGCCCACGAGGAGCTCAAGGCGGTGGCCGACGAGGTGACGTCCTCGAACGAGGAGGACGGGATCGCGGCGGTACTGGAAGGCCTGCTGGCGTAACGCCGTTCACAGTGCCTGCCGTGGCGTCGGCCGCGGGCTCACCGCCGCCGGCGCCACCCCCGCCGTCGTATCTTGCTGAAGAACCACCCCGCCGGCGGCTCGTCCGAGCGCCAGGGCTGGGGTTCGGGGGCCTCCGTACGCCAGCGGGCGGCCAGCATCCGGGCCCGGGCGGACGGCTCGGAGGTATCGGCGGCCCGCACGAAGTCCTCGTCCAGGACCAGCCCCTCGAAGGCGTCCTCCGCGGGCTCCCCGCCACCCCCCGTCATCTCCTCCGCCATCCCCGGCCTCCTAGCCTTACGTCACCTTTTGCCCAGTGTGCCCGGCCGGGGATGAAGTCCCCGTCAAAGATCGGGGACGGCCCTCACTCCTCCCCCGCCAGCTTCAGCGAGCGCAGCTTCTGCCCCGCGTACCAGGTGGCCAGCACCGTCACCACGACCAGCAGCACCACCGCCGTCGTCAGCCCGACGTCGGAGGTGACCAGGTCGCCCCCGGCCACCTTGTGTGCGACCGCGAGCGCCCACTGCTGCACGCTCAGCGTGCGCGCGCCCGGCACCAGGGAGCCGAACAGCGCCTCCCAGACCAGCGCGTACACCAGGCCGAAGACGACCGCGTGCCGGGAGACCGTGCCGAGCAACAGGAACAGCGCGGAGTAGGCGATGGAGGCCACCAGCGCGGCCACCGTGTAGGCGACGGCGATCTGCTGGCCGTTGCCGTTGAGGATCAGGCCCGCGATCAGCGTGGGCACCGCGGAGAACACCATGGTCACCGCGATGGCCACGATCAGCTTGGTGAAGATGATCGTCGGCCGCTTCAGGGGTTTGGCGAGCAGATAGACGACAGAGCCGTCATCGATCTCCGGACCGATCGCGCCCGTACCCGCGATGACACCGATGATCGGCACCATGGTGGCGATCGCGAACCCGCCGAGCACATCGGCGGCCGTCTGGTCGTCGGCCCCGCTGAGGGCGCGTACGGCCACGGCGATCACGATGAGCAGCAGCGGCAGCGCGCCGAGGATGAGGGCCCGGCGACGGCCGAGCAGGGCCCGGTAGGTGAGCCGGGCGACTGTGGGGTCGTACATCTTCGGCCTCCTACGCCGCGACCAGGTAAGAGAACACGGATTCCAGGGACTCGTCCGACGGCGAGACCGTGAGCAGCCGGATGCCGTGGTCCCTGGCGACCTTCGGCAGCAGAGCGGTGAAACGGCCGAAGTCGACGGCCTGGACGCGCAGTGCGCCCTCGGCGTGGTCGACCTCGATGCCGGCGGTGGACGGGTCGGCGATCAGCGCCGCCGCGAGGGCCCGGTCGTCGCTGGAGCGCACCAGGTAGCGGTGCGGGCGGTCGGTCATCAGACGGCGGATCTTGCGGTAGTCGCCGCTGGCCGCGTGCCGCCCGGCGACGACGACCTCGATGTGCCGGGCGAGCTGCTCGACCTCCTCCAGGATGTGCGAGGAGAACAGCACCGTGCGGCCCTCGTCGCCCATCCTCCGCAGCAGATCCATCAGCTGCATGCGCTGGCGCGGGTCCATGCCGTTGAACGGCTCGTCCAGCAGGAGCAGCGAGGGGTCGTGCACCAGGGCGCTGGCCATCTTCACGCGCTGGCGCATGCCCTTGGAGTACGTGGCGATCCTGCGGTCCTGGGCGTACTCCATCTCGACGGTGGCCAGGGCCCGCTGGGCGGCCTTGTCGCCGAGGCCGTGCAGTTCCGCGTTGGCCACGACGAACTCGCGCCCGGTCAGGAAGTCGTACATCGCCTCGCGCTCGGGGACGATGCCGATGTGCCGGTAGATCCCCTCGTTGCGCCACACCGGCTGTCCGTCGAGGGTGACCGTGCCGGTGGAGGGGGCGAGGAAGCCGCCCATCATGTTGATCAGGGTGGACTTCCCGGCGCCGTTGGGGCCGAGCAGACCGGTCACACCGGGTCCGATGGTCATCGTGATGTCGTTGACGGCGACCACGTTGCCGAACCAGCGGGAGACATGGTCGATGCTGAGGGTCGTCACAGTCCCACCTTCTTGTAGCGGCGCACCAGAAGGCCGTAGCAGCCGGCGATCAGTGCGAGGGTGACGAGGACGTAGACGATGCCCTCTCCGGTCGAGGGAGCGACCCCGCCGGGGTTTCGGGCGGTGGCGCCCAGGAAGGCGGACTGCACGCCGTCGATCAGGGTGACCGGCGAGAACAGGCCGATCCACGCGATGGCGCCGGAGTGCCCCTGGACCTCCGCGATGGCCTGGAGGGTGGAGACCGCCCCGTAGGTGATGACCAGTACGGCGATCACGGCGGCGATACCGAAGCCGCGGCGCGGGGTGACGGCTGCGATGACCAGGCCGATGCCGGCGAAGAGCAGGGAGAGCAGGGCCACGGAGACCAGTCCCTCGGCGAATTCCTTCGTCTGGTGGGCGAAGCCCAGCTTGGACAGCAGCGCCCCCACGTACATCACCAGCAGGGGAGCGGCGGTGAGGATGAAGATCGCCGAGGCGAGCGCGGCGAACTTGGCGCGCACGTAGTCGGCGGTCTCGATCGGCCGCGAGAAGTACAGCGGGACCGTCTTGAAGCGCAGGTCGCGGGAGACGGCCTGGGGCGCCTGGGAGGCGACGTACAGGCTGATGACGGCCTGGAGCATGATCGCGTACCGCGTGTAGGCGACCGGCAGTTCGTGCGCCTTGGTCGCGACGGCGACGGCGACCATGATGGCGGCGGGCACGCACATGACCGCGAACAGCAGCATGGGCAGCACCTTGGACTTCACCGAGCGGCCGAGGCCGTAGGCGCCGCGCAGGGACTGCGAGTACAGGGAGCGGCGGGCGTAGGCGCGGCCGAGGCGCGGGCCGTCGTAGCCGCGGTAGCCGATGTCGTGGATCCGGGTCGTCTCGCCCGGGGGCGAGGTCAGGGGCTGCTCAACCGCCATGGCCGACGGCCTCCTTCCGCTGCTCGTCGCCGCTGCCTTCGGCGGTGTCGGTGGTGTCGGTGGTGAAGACCTCGGAGATGTGGTGCCGGCGCTGCTCCATGCGGACCAGGCCGAGGCCGAGGTCGGCGACCACGTCGCGCACCAGGTCGTACGTCTCCTCGCCCGCGGCGGTCAGCAGCAGGATGTGGCCGGCGCCGGGCAGGCCCGCGCCCTCGTGGTGGGTCTCCACCCCGCGCTCGCTCAGCGCGTCGCGGACCGCGGCGGTGCCGTCGGGATGGGCGTCGCTGTCGGTGACCTCGATCGCGAGGGTGGTCGTGGTCTGTGTGAAGTCGGTGGTGGAGCTGGAGCGCAGCAGCTTGCCGCCGTCGATGACGACCACGTGGTCGCAGGTCCGCTCCAGCTCGCCCAGCAGGTGCGAGGTGACCAGGACGGAGATGCCGAAGTCGGAGTGGACGCGGCGGATCAGGCCGAGCATCTCGTCGCGGCCGACCGGGTCGAGGCCGTTGGTCGGCTCGTCCAGGAAGACCAGCTTGGGGTCGTGCACCAGGGCCTGCGCGAGCTTCACGCGCTGCTTCATGCCGGTCGAGTAGCCGCCGATGGGGCGATAGCGCTCCTCGTACAGGCCGACATGGCGCAGGGTGTCCGCGGTGCGCTCGCGCGCGGCCGTGGGCGGCAGCCCCGACATGCGCGCCATGTGCACGACGAACTCGGTCGCCGAGACGTCCGGCGGCAGGCAGTCGTGCTCCGGCATGTAGCCGACCTGTTCGCGGATGGCGGCGCCCTCGGTGGCGATGTCCAGGCCCAGCACCCGGGCGCTGCCCTCGGTGGCGGGGGACAGCCCCAGCAGGATTTTGATCAGGGTGGACTTGCCGGCGCCGTTGGCTCCGACGAGTCCGGTCACCCCGGGCCCGATGTCCACGGACAGCCGGTCGAGCGCGGTCACCCGGGGGAACCGCTTGCTCAGGCTTTCGGTCGCGATCACAGTCACCCACCGAACGGTAGTGATCCCGGCCACGCCGGTCGTCAGACCACAGAGCCGTCTTCGGGTCCGCCCCAGGTATTACAGGACCCTAGGGGCCGCCCCTCCCTAGGGGGCACCCGGACTTGTCCCGGGCCCGCACCCCCGCCTATTGACGCCGCCTCTAACAACTGCGAGATTCACCTCTGTCAAGTTACGGACGCGTACCGCAGCCGACGCGAATCGGCCGGACCACGGGACGAGGCGGCATGACGACGGCAGTGAGCAGTGAACTCCCCACGGAGCTGCGGGGATTCGGAAAGGTGCAGCGCCTCGCCTACGAGTGCGCGGAGGCGGTCGCGGCGCGCCTGGAGCCGGGGGTGACCGAGCGTGAGGCCGCGCGGATGCAGCGGGAGTGGCTGCGCGAGCGCGGGGTGCGGGACTGGTTCCATCTGCCCTTCGCCTGGTTCGGGGACCGTACGGCGTTCGTGAACTTCCGGATCCCGCTCCAGTTCTTCCCGACCGACCGCGAACTCGAGCCGGGGATGCCGTTCATCCTGGACATGGCTCCGGTGTTCGAGGGATACACGGCTGACATCGGCTACTCGGGGTCCCTCGGGGTGAATCCCGTACAGGACCGGCTGATGGCCGATCTGGAGGCGCACCGGGAGCTGATCCTGCGCGAGGTGCGGGAGCGGCGTCCGCTGCGGGAGATCTACGAGGACGTGGAGCGGCTGATGGTCCGCCAGGGCTACGCCAACCGGCATCGGGCCTACCCCTTCGGTGTGATCGCCCACAAGGTGGACCGGGTGCGGGAGCGCCGCTTCGCGCCCCACGTCTTCGGTTTCGGCACCCAGTCCCTCAAGGGCCTCGCCTCGGACGCGCTGCACGGCCACCGCGAGGGCTGGTCGCCGCTGTGGTCGCCGTACCGCTTCTCGGACCATCCGCCGAAGCCGGGCCTGTGGGCGGTCGAACCGCATCTGGGCTTCCGGGGCACGGGTGCGAAGTTCGAGGAGCTGCTCGTGGTCACCGATTCGAAGGACCCCGAGCAGAGCGCGTTCTGGCTGGACGACGAGCTGCCGCATGTGCGGCGCTGGGCGGAGGAGAAGTGACGACCCTGAAGGGTGCGCGCGAGCGCACGGTACGGACCGGCGGAATCGACCTGTGCGTGGCCGAACTGGGCGACGCGCAGCAGCCGACGGTGGTCCTGGTGCACGGCTATCCGGACAGCAAGGAGGTGTGGTCCGAGATAGCTCCGCGCCTCGCGGAGCGCTTCCATGTGGTGCTGTACGACGTCCGGGGCCACGGCCGCTCCACGGCGCCGCGGCCGTTGCGCGGCGGCTTCACGCTGGCCAAGCTCACGGACGACTTCCTGGCCGTGGTGGACGCGGTGAGCCCGGACCGCCCGGTGCATCTCGTCGGCCACGACTGGGGCTCGGTGCAGTCCTGGGAGTTCGTCACGGTCGGCCGCACGGAGGGCCGTATCGCCTCCTTCACCACGATCTCCGGACCGTCCCTGGACCACTTCGGGCACTGGATCAACGACCGCCTGAAGCGTCCGACGCCCCGCCGGGTGGCCCAGCTCCTGGGCCAGGGCGCCAAGTCCTGGTACGTGGGCATGCTGCACACCCCGGCCCTGCCGGAGCTGGCCTGGCGCGGCCCGCTCGGCAAGCACTGGCCGAAGCTACTGGAGCGGGCCGAGGGCATTCCGGCCGGCGACTACCCGACCTCCTCCCTGCCCCAGGACGCGGCCCACGGCGCCTGGCTGTACCGGGACAATGTGCGGCCGCGGCTGACCCACCCCCGCCCGGACGCGTTCGCGCACGCGCCGGTGCAGCTGATCACGCCCCAGGGCGACGCGTTCCTCTCCGAGCGGCTCTACGACGACCTGGACCGCTGGGTGCCCCGGCTGACCCGGCGCACGCTCCCGGCCAAGCACTGGGCGCCGCGCACCCGGCCGGACCAGCTGACCGCCTGGATCGAGGAGTTCGTCCTGTCGGTGGAGGGCGGCCGCCCCGAGCCGAAGGCGACCGGGCCCCACTCGGCGCGGTTCGGCGGGCAGCTGGTGCTGGTCACCGGCGCGGGCAGCGGGATCGGCCGGGCGACGGCGTTCGCGTTCGCGGAGGCGGGCGCGCGGCTGGTGGCCGTCGACCGGGACGCCGAGGCGGCGGCCCGCACCGCGGAACTGGCCCGGCTGATCGGTGCGCCCGAGGCATGGGCGGAGACCGCGGACGTCTCGGACGAACAGGCCATGGAGAAGCTGGCCGAGCGGGTCCACCGCGCGTACGGCGTGCTGGACGTGCTGGTCAACAACGCGGGCATCGGCCTGTCCGGGTCCTTCTTCGCCACGACCACCGAGGACTGGCGCAAGGTCCTCGATGTCAACCTCTGGGGCGTGATCCACGGCTGCCGGCTCTTCGGGGCGCGGATGGCCGAGCGGGGCCAGGGCGGCCATATCGTCAACATCGCGTCCGCCGCGGCGTTCCAGCCGTCCCGGGTGCTGCCCGCCTACAGCACCTCCAAGGCGGCGGTCCTGATGCTCTCCGAGTGCCTGCGCGCGGAGCTGGCGTCCCAGACGATCGGGGTCACGGCGATCTGCCCCGGCATCGTCAACACCAACATCACGTCCACGGCGCGCTTCGCCGGGGCCGACGAGACCGAGGAGCGCCGCTTGCAGAAGAGCTCCGCGCGCCTGTACGGACTGCGCAACTACCCGCCGGAGAAGGTGGCTTCGGCGATCCTGGACGCGGTGGTCCACAACCGTCCGGTGGTCCCGGTGACCCCGGAGGCGCGGGGCGCGCACCTCCTGTCCCGGGTGCTGCCGGGGGCGCTGCGCCGGCTGGCGCGGGTGGAGCCGAAGGTGTGAGCCGGGCGGGGGCGTTGGGGGTGCCGGTCCTCAACACCCCGTCTGCGCAATCCAGTTGTCCACAACTTCGCCCATTCCCCTGTGGATAACCGCGGTTGCCTGTGGATCAAACCTCCCCGCGAAAACAAGCTGCGTGATCCGCGTCTCTCGACCACCCTGAACCCATGGACGAAGACCCCATGGGCGAAAGACGCACGGTCAAGGTCTCGAAGTACCTCTCCCGGCACCTCCGCCACCAGCCGGACCGCATCGGCCTCACCCTCGACCCCGCCGGCTGGGTGGACATCGACACTCTGATCAGCGCGGCGGCCGAGCACGGCTTCCGCTTCACCCGCGAGGAACTCGACCGGGTCGTCGCCACCAACGACAAACGGCGCTTCACGGTCGACGGTGCCCGGATCCGCGCCAACCAGGGCCACACCGTCGCCGTGGACCTTGGCCTTCCCCCGGCCACCCCGCCGCCGTACCTCTACCACGGCACCCACCCCCGCGCCCTGGAGTCCATCCGGGCCACCGGTCTCAAGCCCATGGACAGACATGCCGTGCACCTCTCCCCCGACCGCGACACCGCCACCCGGGTCGGCCTCCGCCGGGGCCGCCCGGTCGTCCTGGTGGTCGACGCCGGTGCCATGCACCGTGACGGCCATGTCTTCCACGTCAGCGCCAACGGCGTCTGGCTGACGGCCGCCGTGCCCCCGCGCCATCTGCGTTTCCCAGGACCGCGCTGATCTCACCCGCACCGCCTCGGCCCACCGCTTACCCTCGAACGCATGAGTCTGCGTCTGAGCACCGTGATACTGCCGTACCGCCGCTGGCACGAGGGCGGCCGCGCCACCTGGGTGCGCGCCGAGCAGCTGGGTTTCCACACGGCGTACACCTACGACCACCTGTCCTGGCGCAGCTTCCGTGACGGCCCCTGGTTCGGTGCCGTCCCCACCCTGACCGCCGCCGCGGCCGCCACCGAGCGGCTCCGCCTCGGCACCCTGGTCACCTCCCCGAACTTCCGCCACCCGGTCACCCTCGCCAAGGAACTGATCTCCCTGGACGACGTCTCGGGCGGCCGCATCACCCTCGGCATCGGCGCCGGCGGCACCGGCTTCGACGCCACCGCCCTCGGCCAGGACCCGTGGACCCCGCGCGAGCGCGCCGACCGCTTCGCCGAGTTCGTGCCGCTGCTCGACCGGCTGCTCACCGAGGACGCGGTGACGCACGAGGGCCGCTACTACTCGGCGGACGAGGCGCGCAACATCCCGGGCTGCGTCCAGCGCCCCCGGCTGCCGTTCGCCGTCGCCGCCACCGGCCCGCGCGGGCTGCGGCTCGCCGCGCGCCACGGCCAGGCATGGGTGACCACGGGCGACCCGAAGCTGTACGAGACGGGCACCCCGGAGCAGTCGGTGGAGGCGCTGCGCGGACAGCTGGCCCGGCTGACCGACGCCTGCGCGGAGGCCGGCCGGGACGCCGCCGGTCTGGACAAGATCCTGCTCACCGGCTTCACCCCGGACCGCGGCCGCCCGCTCACCTCGCTGGACGCGTTCGTGGACTTCGCCGGGCGGCACCGGGACCTCGGCTTCACCGAGATCGTCCTGCACTGGCCCATCCCGGACTCCGACTTCGCCGCGGACGAGAAGATCTTCGAGCGGATCGCCATGGAGGGCCTCGCCCAGTTGGGCTGATGTGTCCTGCGGCACGCTCATGCGGGTCCCGGGACACTTCGTGGGGCGGCAGGGGCACCCGGAGCGTCATCTGTGTCTCATCTGTGCACACTTCCGCACGCCCGTGCGGGCATATGCGCGAGAATGACCGGATGACCTCAGCGACCAGGCAACCCGGGACCCCCGCCGCCGCGATCCGCCCGCGGCTGATCGCCACCGACCTCGACGGCACCCTGCTGCACGACGACAAGTCGGTCTCCCCGCGGACCGTCGCCGCCCTGGCCGCCGCCGAGCAGGCGGGCATCGAGGTCTTCTTCGTCACCGGCCGCCCGGCCCGCTGGATGGACGTCGTCAGCGACCATGTCCACGGCCACGGGCTGGCCATCTGCGGCAACGGCGCCGCCGTGGTCGACCTGGGCGGCGGCCCCGGCGCCCACCGGTTCACCAAGGTGCGCGAGCTGGCCCGCGGCAACGCCCTGGAGGCAGTCCGGCTGCTGCGCCGGGCCGCGCCCGGCACGGTGTTCGCGGTGGAGCAGACCTACGGCTTCCACCAGGAGCCCGCCTATCCGCGGCTGCACATGGAGGTGCCGGGCCACCGGCTGCCCGCCGAGGAACTGCTCGCGCCGGACGGCCCGACCGCCGCGCAGCCCGTGCTCAAGATCCTCGCCCACCACGCCACCCTCGACCCGGATGCCTTCCTCACCCTGGCCCGGCTGGCCGTCGGCGAGCGCGCCACGGTCACCCGCTCCAGCCCCAGCGCCCTGCTGGAACTCAGCGGCCCGGGCGTCTCCAAGGCCAGCACGCTCGCCCTGTGCTGTGCCGAGCGCGGCATCTCGCACGAGGAGGTCGTCGCCTTCGGGGACATGCCCAACGACATCGAGATGCTGACCTGGGCCGGGCAGTCCTACGCCATGGGCAACGCCCACCCCGACGCCGTCGCCGCCGCCTCCGGCCGCACCGCCGCCAATACGGAGGACGGCGTGGCGATCGTGATCGAGCGTCTGCTCGACCAGCACGGTTAGACCGAGCCGCACGAGGCCCCGGGGCACCGCCTGCCGACGCATCGTCCGCGGACGGTGCCCCGGGGTCTCACCGCGCGCCCACCAGCGACTCCGCCTCCGCCTCGCGGCGCACCATCTCGCGCAGCGGACCGTCCACCGCGGCGAGTTCCGCGTAGGGGCCCCGCTGTACGACGCGGCCCGCGTCGAGCACCAGGACCTCGTCCACCTCGTCGAGACCGGCGAGCCGGTGGGTGATCAGCAGTGTCGTACGGCCCTCGGTGGCGGCCAGCAGATCGGCGGTGAGCGCGTCGGCCGTCGGCAGGTCCAGGTGCTCGGCCGGCTCGTCCAGGACCAGCACGGGGAAGTCGGCGAGCAGCGCGCGGGCCAGCGCGAGGCGCTGCCGCTGGCCGCCGGACAGCCGCGCCCCGTACTCGCCGACCAGGGTGTCCAGGCCGTCGGGCAGCCCGTCCACCCAGTCGAGCAGCCGGGCCCGCGCCAGTGCCCCGCGCAGCTCGGCCTCGGTGGCGCCTTTCCTGGCCAGCAGCAGGTTCTCGCGCACCGAGCTGTCGAAGAGATGCGCGTCCTGGGCGCACAGCCCGACCAGCTGCCGCACCTCGTCGCCGGGCAGTTCGGAGGCGCCCACCCCGGCGAGGGTGTAGGAGCCGGAGCGCGGGTCGAGGAAGCGCAGCAGCACCTGGGCGAGGGTCGTCTTGCCGGAGCCGGAGGCCCCCACCACGGCGATCCGGCGGCCCCGCTCCAGCGTCAGGTCGAACCCGGTCAGCGCCTCACCGTGCTGTCCCTCGTGCCGCGCGGCCAGCCCCTTGAGGACCAGTGGGAACGGCGTCGCGGGCACCGGGCGGGGCCGCTCGGGCTCACGCACCGGCTCCGGCGCCTCCAGCACCTCCCGCACCCGCTCCGCGCTGCGCCGCACCCGCTGCCGGTGGCGGACGGCGAGCGGCATCCCGAGTACAGCCTCGAACGCGGCCAGCGGGGTGAGGACGACGACGGCCAGCGCGACACCGCCGAGCCGGCCGGCCGCCACCGCCTGGACGCCGAACAGCGCCATGGCCGTGACGGTCAGGCCGGAGACCAGCGCGGTGAGTCCGTCGCCGAGCGCGGTGACGGCGGCGGCGCGGGAGGCGATCCGGGTCAGGGTGCCGTCCGCCCGCTTGGCCGCGCCGGTACGGGCGGGCAGCGCGCCGGCCACGGTCAGCTCGGCGGTGCCGGTGAGCAGATCGGTGACGCGGGTCGCCAGTTCGCCGCGGGCGGGTGCCAGCCGGCGCTCGGTGTGCCGGGCCGCGGCCGCGGTCACCAGGGGCACACCGGCTCCGGCCGCGAGCAGACCCACCGCGAGGGCGGCGCCCGCCTCGGGGAGCAGCCAGGCCGTGAAGCCGACGGTCGCACCGGAGACGAGCAGGGCGACGGAGGCGGGCAGCAGCCAGCGCAGCCAGTAGTCCTGGAGCTCGTCCACGTCCGCGACCAGGCGGGTCAGCAGATCACCGCGGCGGGCGTCGCGCAGCCCGGCGGGGGCCAGGCGTTCGAGCCGCCGGTAGACCGCGACCCGGGTGTCGGCCAGCATCCGCAGCACGGCGTCGTGCGAGACCAGCCGCTCGGTGTAGCGGAACACCGCCCGCCCGATCCCGAACGCCCGCGTCGCCGTCACGGCCACCATCAGATACAGCACCGGCGGCTGCTGCGACGCCCGCGAGATCAGCCATCCCGAGGTCGCCATCAACCCCACGGCACTCCCGAGCGCGAGACTCCCCAGCACCGACGCCAGCCCCAACCGCCCCCGCCGGGCCCCGGCCAGCCCACGGACCCAACCGAGGGCGCCGCGGGGGCGGTCCGACGTGTCGGGCGACCCGGATACCGGCAACGTCTCGAAGGGCGCGGCGTCGGTCTCACCTTCCAGTGCCGAGTTTCCGGGGGCGGGCGGACGAGGCCCGGGGTCCAGGGGGCGGAGCCCCTTGGTGCGCCCGGTGTCCCCACCCGCACCCGCAGTCTCCGGCTCGGCGGGCTCCAGCCGTACGACCCTGTCGGCCACCTCCAGCAGCGCGGGCCGATGCACGACCACCAGCACCGTACGGCCCACCGCGAGCCGCCGCACCGCCGAGACGATCTCCGCCTCGGTCACCCCGTCCAACGCCGCCGTCGGCTCGTCCAGCACCAGTACCGGCCGATCCGACAGAAACGCCCGCGCCAGGGCCAGCCGCTGCCGCTGCCCCGCCGAGAGCCCCGCCCCGTCCTCCCCGAGCACTGTGCCGGCCCCCTCCGGCAGCGCGGCCACGAACTCCCACGCCCCGGCGTCCCGCAACGCCCGCCGCACCGCCTCCTCGTCCGCCGAGGGCCGCGCCAGCCGTACGTTCTCCGCGATCGTCCCGGCGTACAGATGCGGCCGCTGCGGCACCCATGCGATCCGCGACCGCCACTGCGCCAGATCCAGTTCGGCGAGGTCGACCCCGCCGATCCGCACCCGCCCCGCGGTGGGCCGTACGAACCCCAGCAGTGCGTTCAGCAGCGTGGACTTGCCCACCCCGCTCGGCCCGACCAGCGCCACGGTCTCCCCGGGCTCGACGGTGAACGACACCTCGCTCACCGCGTCCACGGACCGCCCGGGATACCGCACCGTGACCGACTCGAAGGCCACCGCGCCCGACGGCACCGCAGCGGTCCCGGACACCGGCACCGGTGTCTCCAGCACCTCGAAGATCTCCTCCGCGGCCGCCAGTCCCTCCGCCGCCGCGTGGTACTGCGCCCCCACCTGACGCAGCGGCAGGTACGCCTCCGGCGCCAGCACCAGGATCACCAGCCCGATGTACAGGTCCATGTCGCCGTGGACCAGCCGCATGCCGATCGTCACGGCCACCAGCGCCACCGACAGCGTGGCGAGCAGCTCCAGCGCGAAGGAGGAGATGAAGGCGATCCGCAGGGTGCGCATGGTCGCCTGGCGGTACTCACCGGTGATCCGCCGGATCGACTCGGCCTGTGCCTTGGCCCGGCCGAACACCTTCAGCGTGGGCAGCCCCGCGACCACGTCCAGGAAGTGACCGGACAGCCGGGACAGCAGCCGCCACTGCCGGTCCGTGCGCGCCTGCGTGGCCCAGCCGATCAGCATCATGAACAGCGGAATGAGCGGGAGGGTGCCGACGATGATCGCCGCCGACACCCAGTCCTCGGTGACAATCCGCGCCAGCACCGCCACCGGCACCACCACCGCGAGCCCCAACTGCGGCAGATAGCGCGAGAAGTAGTCGTCGAGGGCGTCGACCCCGCGCGTGGCCAGGTTGACCAGCGAGCCGGTGCGCTGCCCGCCGAGCCACTCGGGACCGAGCTCCGCAGCCCGCTCCAGCAGCCGCCCCCGCAGCTCGGACTTCACCGCCGCGCTCGCCCGGTGGGCGGCACGTTCGGTGAGCCAGGCGACCAGGGCCCGCCCCGCGGACACCGCCACCAGAAGCAGCAGGGGAGTGGTCAGTTCGGCCAGGGAGCGCCCGTGCTGGAAGGCACCGACGACCACCTCGGCCAGGAGCATCGCCTGGGCGATGACCAGCCCGGCGCCGACGGCGCCCAGGGCGACGACCGCCACCAGGAAGAAGCGGGTGGCTCGGGCGTACCGCAGCAGACGAGGATCGACTGGTTTCACGTGAAACAGGCCCTTCGGTCCAGAGGGTGTGTTTCACGTGAAACACACCCTCGACGGACTCAGTGTGCGGCTTCGGCGATGTGCTGCGTGCCGATCCGCTTGCGGAACACCCAGTAGGTCCAACCCTGGTAGAGCACCACCAGCGGAGTGGCGATCACCGCGAGCCAGGTCATGATCTTCAAGGTGTACGGGCTGGACGAGGCGTTGCTGACCGTCAGGCTCCACGCGCCGTTGAGGGTGGACGGCATGACATTCGGGAAGAGCGACAGGAAGAGCATCGCCACGGCCGCCACGATGGTGAGGCCGGACAGGCTGAACGCCCATCCCTCGCGCCCGAGTTGATTGGCTGTCAGTGCGCCCACCAGGGCGAGGACCGCCACGACCAGGGCGATGAGGCTCTTGCCGTCACCGCTGTCGGCCTGCGTCCACAGCAGGAAGCCCACCGCCAGCACGGCGGCGACGAGACCGGCCCACAGGGCCAGCTGCCGCGCCCGCCCCCGGATGTCGCCGACGGTCTTGAGCGCCGTGAACACCGCCCCGTGGAAGGTGAACAGCGTGAGCGTCACCAGTCCGCCGAGCAGGGCGTAGGGGTTGAGCAGGTCCCAGAAGCTGCCGACGTACTCGAAGTGCTGGTCGATCTTGACGCCCCGCACGATGTTCCCGAAGGCCACGCCCCACAGGAACGCCGGGAGCAGGGAGGTCCAGAAGATCGCCGTCTCCCAGTTGCGCTGCCAGTTCTCCTCGGGCCGCTTCGCCCGGTACTCGAAGGCCACGCCGCGCACGATCAGGCAGACCAGGATGGCCAGCAGAGGCAGATAGAAGCCGGAGAAGAGGGTGGCGTACCAGTCGGGGAAGGCGGCGAAGGTCGCGCCGCCCGCCGTGAGCAGCCACACCTCGTTGCCGTCCCAGACGGGTCCGATGGTGTTGATGAGCACCCGCCGCTCGGCCCGGTCGCGGGCCAGCAGCTTGGTGAGGATGCCGACCCCGAAGTCGAAGCCCTCCAGGAAGAAGTAGCCGGTCCACAGGACGGCGATCAGGACGAACCAGACGTCGTGAAGTTCCATGACTGTTCCCTCGGCCTAGTACGAGAAGGCCATCGGCCGGTCGGCGTCACTGGTGTCGCCGCCGATCTTCGTGGGCGGGTTGAGGTCGTCCTCGGTCAGCTCGGGCGGCCCGGCCTTGATGTACTTCGCGAGCAGCTTGACCTCGATCACCGCGAGGATCGCGTACAGCGAGGTGAAGACGATCATCGAGGTGAGGACCTCGCCCTGGGAGACGCCGGGGGAGACCGCGTCCCGGGTCTGGAGCACGCCGTAGACCACCCACGGCTGACGGCCCATCTCGGTGAAGATCCAGCCCCAGGAGTTGGCGATCAGCGGGAAGGCCATGGTCCAGGTCGCGATGCGCCAGTACCAGGGCGTCAGCCCGGGGCCGAGCGCCTTCTTGCGGAAGAGCACCAGATGCGGCACCTCGTCCTCACCGACCCGCAGATGCTCCGGCAGCATGAACTTCTTGCGGGTCAGCCAGAGTCCGGCCAGCCCGATGGCGAAGGACGACATGCCGAAGCCGATCATCCAGCGGAAGCCCCAGAAGGCGACGGGGATGTTGGGCCGGTAGTCGCCGGGCCCGAACCGCTGCTGCTCGGCCTTGTTGACGTCGTTGATCCCGGGGACCTCCGACGTGAAGTTGTCGTTGGCGAGGAAGGAGAGCAGGCCGGGTATCTCGATCGCGACCGTGTTGTGGCCCTTCTCCACATCGCCGTAGGCGAAGATCGAGAACGGCGCCGGCTTCTGGCCGTCCCACAGCGCCTCGGCGGCGGCCATTTTCATCGGCTGTTGCTTGAACATGACCTTGCCGAGGGTGTCGCCGCTGACCGCGGTGAGCATGCCGGCGATGACCACGGTGATCAGACCGAGCCGCAGCGAGGTCTTCATCTCGCGGATGTGCTTCTTGCGGGCCAGGTGGTAGGCGGAGATGCCGACCATGAAGGCACCACCGGTCAGGAACGCGGCGGCCAGCGTGTGGAAGGCCTGGCTCAGCGCGGTGTTCTGGGTGAGCACCGCCAGGAAGTCGGTGAGCTCGGCCCGCCCCCTGGCCTTGTCGATCTTGTAGCCGACCGGGTGCTGCATCCAGGAGTTGGCCGCGAGGATGAAGTACGCCGACAGGATCGTGCCGATCGAGACCATCCAGATGCAGGCCAGGTGGATCTTCTTCGGCAGCTTGTCCCAGCCGAAGATCCACAGCCCGATGAACGTGGACTCGAAGAAGAACGCGATCAGCGCCTCGAAGGCGAGCGGGGCGCCGAAGATGTCACCCACGAAACGCGAGTAGGCGGACCAGTTCATGCCGAACTGGAACTCCTGCACGATGCCGGTGACCACACCCATCGCGATGTTGATCAGGAAGAGCTTGCCCCAGAACTTCGTCGCTCTGAGGTACTTCTCCTTCTCCGTGCGCACCCAGGCCGTCTGCAACCCGGCCGTGAGGGCGGCCAGGGAGATCGTCAGCGGGACGAACAGGAAGTGGTAGACGGTCGTGATGCCGAACTGCCAGCGCGCCAGTGTCTCCGGCGCCAATGCCAGGTCCACGTCGTCACTCTCCTTACTACGCCGTGGTACTGCGGCGATTCGCCCCGTCTGTCACGTACATACGGGGCAAACGGGACGCGCTTGTGAACGCGTTCACATTCACAAGCCATTATGGCGCACCGTTTTTCAGCCAGGAAGTGCGGGGTCGCCCCCTTGCCTCGGAGTCAAGTTCCCGGCGGTCCCCCCGACGTCCCGCCAAAGGGGCCGTAGGGCGGGCATGGGACTCCGGAAGATGGGTAACTCCCGCCGTCGACCAGGGAGTTGCCGTCAATGCCCCGTTTCACGTGAAACGGGCGCCCGACAGAGCCGGGCGCCCGTGATCTTCTCCGGCGTGAGCCGGATTACAGCTGCTCCGTGAACCGGACGACAGCCGCCGAGAGAGCTGGATCACAGCTCCTTGTTCACAGCTCCTTGTGGAAGGCCTCCGAGACCTTCAGGAAGATGTCGTTCGCCTCGGCCTCCCCGATCGTGACCCGGACACCCTCGCCCGCGAACGGCCGGACCACGACACCGTGCTCCTCACAGGCCTGTGCGAACGCCGTCGTACGCTCCCCGAGCCGCATCCACACGAAGTTGGCCTGCGTCTCCGGCACCGTCCAGCCCTGCGCGTGCAGCGCGTCCACCACACGGGTGCGCTCGCAGACCAGCGAGCCGACCCGGCCCAGCAGCTCGTCCTCGGCCCGCAGCGAGGCGATCGCCGCCTCCTGCGCCAGCTGGCTCACGCCGAACGGCACCGCCGTCTTGCGCAGCGCGGCGGCCACCGGCTCATGGGCGATCGCGAAACCGACACGCAGCCCGGCGAGGCCGTACGCCTTGGAGAAGGTCCGCAGGACGCAGACATTGGGCCGCTCCCGGTACAGCTCGACGCCGTCGGGCACCTCGGGGTCGCGGATGAACTCCCGGTACGCCTCGTCCAGCACCACCAGGACATCCTTCGGCACCCGGTCCAGGAAGCGCTCCAGCTCGGCCCGCCGTACCACCGTGCCGGTCGGGTTGTTCGGGTTGCAGACGAAGATCAGCCGCGTCCGGTCGGTGATCGCCTCCGCCATCGCGTCCAGGTCGTGCACATCGCCGGGCGTGAGCGGCACCTGCACCGACCGGGCCCCGTTGATCTGCGTGATGATCGGGTACGCCTCGAAGGAGCGCCAGGCGTAGATCACCTCGTCGCCGGGACCACTGGTCGCCTGGATCAGCTGCTGGGCGACGCCCACCGAGCCCGTGCCGGTGGCCACGTGGGAGGCCGGCACCCCGAAGCGCTCCGCCAGCTCCTCCGTCAGGGCGGCGCACGCCATGTCGGGGTAGCGGTTGAAGGAGGCCGCGGCCGCGGTCACACGCTCCAGCACACCGGGCAGCGGCGGGTACGGGTTCTCGTTCGAGGACAGCTTGTAGGCGACCGGTCCGTCGGACGCGGCCGGCTTGCCCGGCTTGTAGGTGGGGATACCCTCCAGCTCGGCGCGCAGCTTGGGGCTCGTCTCGCTCACCGCAGTCCTCCTCGCGACCACCGGCGGACCGTCGACGCCGCCGGCTTCCAATACTGCTCACCATATGAGGATTCGGCTGCCCTGAGTACTGGCCGTGGGCAAAGCTCCTGGGCTCACGGCTGTAACAGGGGCATCACCGGGCATCGCCCCATGAAGGCGGATCTTTCGGGGGCGCGCCGCACATATATCTATGCGCCGGTGGCTTGCGCCGTAGCGCGCATCACCCGTGCAGGTGAGTTGAGACCTCTTCGAAACATCGGACCATTGGCAGGCTCATGCGCGCCGTCGCGCTATGTCTTGCCAAGAAAGCGCCCAACTGCCTTAGATTCACAGGTAGTTAACGCCGCATCACCATGCAGAAACGTGCCTGTCAACGAGTGCATATGCGTCCGCACTACCCCACCGCATGAGCCCTACTATCGGCTCGCCATGACAGCAGCAGGGAAGCACCAGGTGAGCCGCGCGGAAACCTCACGTCGAGGCAGCCGGCCGGGCCGGGCGGGCATCAGGGACGTGGCCGCCGCCGCCGGCGTCTCCATCACGACCGTCTCCGACGCCCTCAACGGCAAGGGCCGGCTCCCGGACGCCACCCGGCGCCATGTCCGCGAGGTCGCCGACCGGCTGGGGTACCGCCCCTCGGCCGCCGCCCGCACCCTCCGTACCGGCAAGTCGGGTCTGATCGGCCTGACCGTGACCACGTACGGGGATGAACCTTTCACCTTCACGGAGTTCGCGTACTTCGCCGAGATGGCGCGGGCCGCCACCTCGGCGGCGCTGGCCCGGGGCTACGCCCTGGTCATCCTGCCCGCGACCTCCCGCCACGACGTGTGGTCCAACGTCGCCCTCGACGGCACCGTCGTCATCGACCCCTCCGACCAGGACCCGGTGGTCAGCGAACTCGTCCGCCAGGGCCTGCCCGTCGTCTCCGACGGCCGCCCGGCGGGCGCGCTCCCGGTCACCGCCTGGGTGGACAACGACCACGAGGCCGCCGTCCTCGGCATCCTCGACCATCTCGCCGCCGCCGGCGCCCGCCGTATCGGGCTGCTCACCGGCACCTCGACCGACACGTACACCCACCTGTCGACCACGGCCTACCTGCACTGGTGCGAGCGGGTCGGCCAGGACCCGGTCTACGAGTCCTATCCGGCGCACGACCCGTGCGCGGGCGCCGTCGCCGCCGACCGGCTGCTCGCCCGGCCCGACCGGCCCGACGCGGTCTACGGGCTGTTCGACCCCAACGGCACCGATCTGCTCGCCGCCGCCCGCCGCTACGGGCTGCGCGTCCCGGACGATCTGCTGCTGGTGTGTTGCAGCGAGTCCACCGTGTACGCCAGCACCGAGCCGCCCGTCACCACGCTCTCGCTCAAGCCGCGCCGTATCGGCACGGCCGTCGTCCAGCTGCTCATCGACGCGATCGAGGGCGTGGAATCCGAGCAACCGGTCGAGCAGGTCATACCGACCGAGCTGATCGTGCGCACATCCTCCCAGCGGCGGCCCCCGCGCACGACGGTCAGCCCGCCGCGATCCCCGGACGACACGTAGGACGGGCCGCGCGCGGTGGTGCGGAAGCCGTTCGGGGACGGCTCGGACGGCTTTCGGCGGCGGCCCGGATGCCGTCGGACCGCGCGGCCGCGCCGGCCGCACCGGGTCGGCGGTCCTCCGACCGCCGGAGAACATCTGCCCAAACGGGGCGAAAGCCGCGGCGAAGCGGAGTCTTGTTCCGATTCACCACCCCTGGGTCATCACATGGCGCGACGCGCATTCCTATGATGGGCCCACGACACCGCGGACCGCTGCGACCAGGCAGTCCGAAGCGGTGCAGATGCGGCGCGATGGTGGAGGGGTCTGATGACTCAGGGGGCCGGTCAGGGACCCGAGGTGGAGCGGACGGCTACGCTGCGCGACTTCCGGGTGCCCGCGTACGTCCACGAGTCCGCTCCGTACGTCCCCCACACCCAGCAGGGCGAGAGCGCGCCGCCCGCCGAGGAGTCGTACCCCGAGGCGTACACGCCCACCCAGCGCGATCTGCCGGTCATCAACCGCGGCGACACGCTCCAGGTGCCCGTCGACCCGGCGCCCGCCGCCCCGGCCGCGCAGCCCGTGGCAGGACCCGGCCCGCTCTTCGTCGTGGGCGATGTGCACGGCTATCTCGACGAACTGATGGCCGCCCTGCGGGAGCAGGGGCTGATCGACGACGCGGGCCAGTGGTGCGCCGGCACCACCCGGCTGTGGTTCCTCGGCGACTTCACCGACCGCGGACCGGACGGCATCGGCGTCATCGACCTGGTGATGCGGCTGTCCGCCGAGGCGGCCGCGGCCGGCGGCTACTGCAAGGCCCTCATGGGCAACCACGAGCTGCTGCTGCTCGGCGCCAAGCGGTTCGGCGACACGCCCGTCAACTCCGGTGCGGGCACCGCCACGTTCCAGGCGGCCTGGCTGCTCAACGGCGGCCAGAAGACCGACATGGACCGTCTCCAGGACCACCATCTCCAGTGGATGGCCCGCCTCGACGCGCTCGAAGAGGTCGACGGCTATCTGCTGGTGCACTCCGACACCACCGCCTACCTCGACTACGGCGACTCCATCGAGGCCGTCAACGACACCGTCCGCGAGCGGCTCACCCGCAATGACGCGGACGAGTGCTGGGACCTGTTCCGCAAGCTCACCAAGCGCTTCTCCTTCCGCGACGAGGGCGGCGCCGACGCCGTGCGCTCCCTGCTGGACACCTACGGCGGCACCCGGATCGTGCACGGCCACAGCCCCATCCCCTATCTGCTGGGCGAAGTGGGCTCCGAGGACGGCGAGGAGAGCAACGACCCGGTGGTCGAAGGACCGCATGTCTATGCCGAGGGGCTCGCCATCGCCATGGACGGCGGAGTGACCATGGCCGGAAAGCTGCTGGTGAGGCAACTCCCGCTGGAGCACTGACCGTTCCCCGGGCGGCCGCCGCCATACCGGAGTACGCGCAGGCCGGGAGGCAATTTCCGGCATTCCCCTGTCACCACGCGCCGTCACGGCTCTACCATCGGCTTATCCGTAGCAGGCTCCCCTCCGTTTCTGCCCGATGGCTCGCCGCTGCGCGAGCCCCAAGCCCTACGGAGCATCGGGGGATGCACATGAACAGCCTTCCGCAGCACCTGCGGAACGAGGACCGCCGGGAGTTCGAGCGGCTCCTCGACGAGGTTCTGCGCTCCGCACCACACCGACCGGAACTGGCCGCCGTGGGACAGCGGCTCAACCCCGCGCAACTGCGCACCATGGCCATCGCCGCGTCCACGCTCATCACGGCGGCCGCGGCCGCCGAGTACCAGCGCTATGTGCGGATCCGGGACGAACTGCGCCACCCGGAGCAGGCCGCGGGCGCGGCCGGCGCCGCCCTCGCCGAGCCGGATCCGGCCGCGGCGGATCTCGCCGCCGCGCACGGCGCGGGGGCGGTCGCGGTCGTCGCCGTCCTGGCGCCGCTGCTGTCCGCGACCGCGGCGGTGATATTCCTGCTCATCGGCTACATCCTGAGAACCCTGGACCCAGGACAGTCCTTCGCCGGCACCATGCTCACCGCCGGCTGGGTGTTCGGGGCCCTGACCGTGGCCGCGCTTCTCGTCGCCGCCGCGGGACTGCTTCTGACCGCCCTGCGCAACGGCTCCTCCCCCGAATCCCGGGCCCGCGACGCCGCCACCGAGGAGGTCGCCAGAGCCAGAGCCGCCTGGGAGACCGCCCTTCTGGAACGCGGCATCCTTCCCTTCCTCCAGGAGGCCCTCGCCGACCATCCCGACCACACCGGCTCGGAACACGCCGACCCGGAACGCCAGCCGGACTGACCCCGCCGGGCGGGGGGCCTTCGGCCCGACAAGGCGCCGCTCCGAAGCCGGTGACCCGGCCGGAGCGGCGCTCGGCGTCCTCGTCAGTCCGCGATCGGCAGGTACACCCGGTTCCCGGCCTCGGCGAACTCCTTCGACTTCTGGGCCATGCCCTCCTCGATCTCGGTCCGGCTGCCGCCGTGTTCGCGGCGGATGTCCTGCGAGATCTTCATGCTGCAGAACTTCGGGCCGCACATGGAGCAGAAGTGCGCCGTCTTGGCGGGCTCGGCCGGAAGGGTCTCGTCATGGAAGTCGCGGGCCGTGTCCGGGTCGAGGGCCAGATTGAACTGGTCTTCCCAGCGGAACTCGAAGCGCGCGTCCGAGAGGGCGTCGTCCCAGTCCTGCGCGCCCGGGTGCCCCTTGGCGAGGTCGGCCGCATGGGCGGCGATCTTGTAGGTGATGACGCCGGTCTTGACGTCGTCCCGGTTGGGCAGGCCCAGGTGTTCCTTCGGCGTGACGTAGCAGAGCATCGCCGTGCCCCACCAGGCGATCATCGCGGCGCCGATGCCGGAGGTGATGTGGTCGTACGCCGGTGCGATGTCCGTGGTCAACGGGCCGAGCGTATAGAACGGCGCCTCGTCGCAGATCTCCTGCTGGAGGTCGATGTTCTCCTTGATCTTGTGCATCGGGACATGCCCGGGGCCCTCGATCATCGTCTGTACGTTCAACCGCCGGGCGATCCGGCCGAGTTCCCCGAGGGTGCGCAGCTCCGCGAACTGGGCCTCGTCATTGGCGTCCGCGATGGACCCGGGCCGCAGTCCGTCGCCCAGCGAGTACGTGACGTCGTAGGCGGCGAGGATCTCGCACAGCTCCTCGAAGTTCTCGTACAGGAACGAGTCCTTGTGGTGCGCCAGGCACCACGCGGCCATGATGGAGCCGCCCCGCGAGACGATGCCGGTCTTGCGGTTGGCCGTGAGCGGTACGAACGGCAGCCGTACGCCCGCGTGGACGGTCATGTAGTCCACGCCCTGCTCGGCCTGTTCGATGACGGTGTCCTTGTAGATCTCCCAGGTCAGCTCCTCCGCCCTGCCATCGACCTTCTCCAGCGCCTGGTACAGCGGCACCGTGCCGATCGGGACGGGGGAGTTGCGCAGCACCCACTCGCGGGTGGTGTGGATGTTGCGGCCGGTGGAGAGGTCCATGACCGTGTCGGCGCCCCAGCGGGTCGCCCAGGTCATCTTCTCGACCTCCTCCTCGATGGACGACGTCACCGCGGAGTTGCCGATATTGGCGTTCACCTTCACCAGGAACCGCTTGCCGATGATCATCGGCTCGATCTCCGGGTGGTTGACGTTGGCCGGCAGCACCGCCCGGCCCGCCGCGATCTCCTCGCGGACCACCTCGGGGGAGACGTTCTCCCGGAGGGCCACGAACTCCATCTCGGGCGTGATCTCGCCCCTGCGCGCATACGCGAGCTGTGTCACCGCCTGCCCGCCCCGGCCCCGGCGCGGCTGGCGCGGACGGCCCGGGAAGACCGCGTCCAGGTTGCGCAGCCCGCCACGCGGCGAGGTGTGCTTGATGCCGTCGTCCTCGGGACGGGCGGGACGGCCCGCGTACTCCTCGGTGTCGCCGCGGGCGATGATCCAGTTCCCCCGCAGCGGCGCCAGCCCCCGGCGGACGTCGGTGTCGACGAGCTGATCGGTGTACGGGCCCGACGTGTCGTACAGCGTGACCGACTGCCCGTTGGTGAGGTGCACCTGACGGACCGGCACCCGCAGGTCGGGGCGCGAGCCCTCGACATACGCCTTGTGCCAGCCGATGGACTTCCCGGCCTCCGAGGACATGTCGTCCTGGACGGAGGCAGGCGTGCGTGCGTCCTTGTTGGTCATGAGACCTACTCCCTACGCCGGCATTACCCGGTAACAGGTTCGGCGGTCGACGCAGCGGCTTCCGTTGTCCGAGGTCTCCCGGGGAACATCGCATGTTCCACGTGAAACATCGCTTCTACGGAGGTCAGCGCCCTCTCAGCCCGGTGCTCCGAGCTCCCGCGTGTGCAAAGGTGTCTCCACGCTAGCGTCATCCGTGACGCGATGAACAGTGGGCCCTCCTCGGTTCTTGCGATGATCTGGCGATGACCCGGATGGACCAGCACCCGTACCAGCCGCCCGGCCCGCGCCGACCCGACGGCTCGGCACCCCCGAGCCAGGCCCACCGTCACGACCACAGCCAAGCCCAGGCCCCGGTCCAGAGCCCGGCCTCAGCCCCGGCCCCGGGTCACGGCCACGGGCGCGGGCACAGCGACGGCGCAAGCCACGGACACGGCTCCGGGCACGGACATGGGCACAGCCACAGCCATGGCCCCGCCGCGCCCGTCTCCCGGCATCTGCGCAAGGTGATCGCGGCGATCCTCGTCCCGTTCACCGCGGCGGTCGTGGTCGGTCTGGTGGTGCTCTGGCCCGGTGGCGCCCCCGCGCACAAGCACAGCGGTGTCGGCTTCGACCGGCAGACCCAACAGGCCACCGTGACCCGGGTGGCCGAGGTGAGCTGCGCCTCGGTGAACGCCGGCGGCGGAGCACCGAGCGGCGATGCCTCCGGCGGCCCCTCGACGGATCAGCAGTCCGGCGGCACCTGCAAGAAGGCGACCGTCCGGGTCGACACCGGCAAGGACAAGGGCCGTACGTTCACCGAGATCGTGCAGCCCGACCAGCCCCGGCAGCTGCACCAGGGCGAGCAGGTCATCGCCGCCTACGAGCCGACCGCTCCGAAGGATCTCCAGTACTCGGTCGCCGATGTGAATCGCAAGTTCCCGATGGCGCTGCTCGCGGGCATCTTCGCGGTCGCCGTCGTGGTGGTGGGCCGGCTGCGCGGGGTCATGGCCCTGGTGGCGCTGGCGGTGAGCTTCCTGGTGCTGAACCAGTTCATCCTGCCCGCGATCCTCCAGGGCTCCAATCCCCTGCTGGTGGCGGTGATCGGGTCGAGCGCCATCATGCTGATCGCCCTGTACATGTGCCACGGCCTGTCGGCCCGTACGTCGGTGGCGGTGCTCGGCACGCTGATCTCGCTGTCCCTGATCGGCCTGCTCGGCTCCGTGTTCATCGGCTGGGCCGCCCTCACCGGCAACACCGACGACAGCACCGGTCTGATCCACGGTCTGTACCCGAAGATCGACATGAGCGGTCTGCTGCTGGCCGGCGTCATCATCGGCTCGCTCGGCGTCCTGGACGATGTGACGGTCACCCAGACCTCCGCCGTGTGGGAGTTGCACGAGGCCAACCCCACGATGGGCCCGCGCGGTCTGTACCGGGCGGCCATCCGGATCGGCCGCGACCACATCGCGTCCGTCGTCAACACCCTTGTGCTCGCCTACGCCGGTGCCGCGCTGCCGCTGCTGCTGCTGTTCTCCATCGCGCAGAGCAGCGTGGGGGCGGTGGCCAACAGCGAGCTGGTGGCCGAGGAGATCGTGCGCACCCTGGTGGGTTCCATCGGGCTGGTCGCCTCGGTGCCGGTCACCACCGCGCTCGCCGCCCTGGTGGTGGCGGCCGACCGGAGCGCCCCGGGTACGGAGACCTCCACCGGCACCCAGCCCCTGCCGGCCCGTGGTGGCCGGGGACGGCGCCGGAAGCGCTGAGGCGGGGCGGGGCGGCCCGTCCGGCAGGGGACCGGACACCGCCCGCCGCCCTGCCCGCCGTCCCGCGCGGAAGCCCGTACGAGGCCCCGTACGGGACCTTCTGAAGAAGCGTTACTGCACGGCCCTGTGGCACCGGGCGGAGCGCCCCTGCCGTCTCTCGGCATCTCAGCCCGCGCTCTGCTCCTCGGCGAGGATCCGGTCCAGCGCTTCGTCCAGATGGGCGTCGAAGTCGGCGAGCGCGCCCTCCTGGCCGAGCGGCACCAGCTTGTCCGTGCGATCGAGGAAGGCCACGAGCGGCGCCGCCGACGAGCGGAACAGTGCCTGGTCGCCGCCGACCTGAAGCCTGATCAGCACCTCGCCCAGCACATCGGCCTCGACGGGGGAGATCCGCACATCCCCTTCCCCGCACGGCCGTCCGACGCCGTCGATCAGCAGTTCCCGTCCGAAGACCCAGGTCACCGGGGCATCGCCGGGCAGATGGAAGGTGAGCCGCACGGCGTAGGGATCGCCGGTCTCGTAGCGCAACTCCACCGGAATGCGGAAGGAGAGCTCCTCCGAGACGAGAAAGCTCATCATGACCTCTGCCTGTACGGACTCGCGCATCGCCTACCCCGTCATATGACATCGACTGGCCGGGTTTGATCCCTCTGACCGTGGTAAATCTTGCTGAAAGTACACAGTGGATCACAAGGAGTAAGTTTTCAGATACTGATAGAGAGGGTCAGGGATCCCAGATGCCGTCCGATCTCCGTCTGGAGCCGCTGCGCCGCGGGCAGTAGCCGGTCGGCCTGATGGGCCGGGAGGGAGATGGCCATGGTGGCCGCGGTGGTGCCGACCGTGATGGGGACCGCCGCGCAGACCGTGCCGAGCGCGTACTCCTGGCGCTCCGTCACCGGTTCCATGCGCCGCACCCGGGCCAGCCGCCTCAGCAGGGCGTCGCTGTCCCGCACGGTGTAGGGCGTGAGGGCCTGCACCGGATAGCGGGCGAGGTACTCGCGCCGGGCGCCCTCGTCCAGCTGGGAGAGCAGGCACTGCCCGATGGCGTGCGCGTGCCCGGTCTCGCGGAAGTCGGCCCACTCCTCGGCCGCGGGGGACTCACGGGAGTCGGCGACGCAGAGAACCTCGATCTCGCCGTCGCGGTACATCGCGTAGTACATCGGGGCGCCGATGGAATCGCGCCAGTGCGCGAGGGTGTCGGCGAGCCTGCCGCGACGTTTCTCCCGCGCTCCGCTGCTGCTCAGCCGCTCGGCCGCGTCGCCGAGGAAGAAGAGCCCCTTGTCCCGGCGCAGATAGCCCTCGTGCACCAGGGTGCGCAGCAGATGGTAGGTGGTGGGCAGGGCCAGGCCGGTCGCGCGGGCGAGCTGCTTGGCGGGGGCGCCGTACGGATGGGCCGCGACGGTCTCCAGCAGCCGCATGGCGCGCTGCACGGAGCCGATGAGGGTCGTGGGGGCCGGCTGCGGGGGGACGGCCATCCCGGGCGGCCGCCGGGCCGGTGGGGTGCGGGGGCGTGGCTGGGCGGGGAGTGCGGGGGTTTTCGCCGGTGCGGTGTCGACCGTGGCCAAGGGTTACTCCGGAAACGCGAGGGGGCAGCCCGTGCGTGGGTGGGGAGCACGGATGGGTTTCTGCGCCACCCACGGGGCCGCACCCCGCGGGAGTTCCGGACTCTAACCGGCCGCCATCGCGTGGGGCCGGGCTCACGGGGAAACTTCCCTCCCCCGAGGGAACCGGCACCCCCTTACCGGTCACCGGTTCCCGTGTTGACTCACCAGTCGCCGTGCGAGGAGGAGTTGGACATGAACTTGCGCACGATGTAGATCAGTCCGCCGACCAGGGCGACGAAGATCAGCGCCTTGAACAGCAGCCCGATCACGAAACCGACGACGCTCGCTATCAGGCCGCCGAACACGACCAGGGCGATGACCGGCACCGCGACCCACTTCACCCACCACGGCAGTCCCGCGAAGATCCCTCGCATGGCCCTCGTCCTTCTCGTCTCGTGCGTACGTGTACGTCGCGTACGGTCCCGATGTCCTGCACCCGATGCTAGAGCCGAGGGAGGGTCCAGCGGGGGCCTCGCAGCCCTTGTCCTCCCCTGAGCCGTCCCCTAGGGAACCCGGAGACCGACCCTCACGCCTCGGGTGGAGAGAACACGACGAGCACCCGCAGATCCTCGCTGATGTGGTGGAACTTGTGAGCGACACCGGCGGGCACGTACACCACGCTGCCCCGTGCCACCTCGGTCGTCTCCAGGCCGACGGTGATCGACGCCCGGCCGCTGACGACGAAGTACACCTCGTCCTGCTTGTGCGGCTGCTGCGGGTCGTGCGCGCCCGAGTCGAGGGCGTAGAGGCCGACCGACATGTTCCGCTCGCGCAGGAACTGAAGGTAGGCACCCTCGTTGGCGGCACGCTCCGCCTCCAGATCGTCCAGCCGGAATACCTTCATCCGATTCGTCGCCCTCGCCTCGCTGCTCGCTTCCGACCGGGTCTGCCACGATCGGACACATGAAGAATTTCGTAGTCAAGACGATCGTGAACGCGGGCGCCCTTGCGGTGGCCGTCTGGCTCCTCGACAAGATCACTCTGACCGGTGCCAGCACGGCCAAGAAGGTCGGCACGCTGATCGTCGTAGCGCTGATCTTCGGCCTGGTGAACTCCCTGGTCAAGCCGATCCTGAAGGTGCTCACCTTCCCGCTGTTCATCCTGACCCTGGGTCTGATCACCCTGATCGTCAACGCGCTGATGCTGCTGCTGACGTCCTGGGTGTGCGGCAAGCTCCAGTTGAGCTTCCATGTGGAGGGGTTCTGGACGGCCGTGCTCGGCGGTCTGATCATCTCGGTCGTCTCCTGGGCCCTGCACATGTTCCTTCCGGACGAGGACTGAGCGCCCCATGACCTACCGCGTCTGCTTCGTGTGCACCGGCAACATCTGCCGTTCCCCGATGGCCGAGTACGTCTTCCGCGCACGGGTGGCGGAGGCCGGCCTGACGGACCGGGTGGAGATCGACAGCGCGGGCACCGGCGGCTGGCACGAGGGCGAGGCCGCCGACCCGCGCACCGTCACCGTCCTCCGAGACAGCGGCTACGACTGCGACCACATCGCACGCCGGTTCCAGCCGTCCTGGTTCGCCCGCCGCGACCTCGTGATCGCCCTCGACACCGGTCATCTGCGGGACCTGCGCCGCCTGGCGCCCACCGAGGACGACGCGCGCAAGGTCCGCCTGCTGCGCGCCTACGCCCACCGCTCGACCGGCGTCCTCGCGCCGGACGATTCCCTGGGCGGCGATCTCGATGTGCCGGACCCGTACTACGGCGGCCCGGACGGTTTCGCGGAATGCCTTGAGATGGTGGAGGAGGCGAGCACCGGACTGCTCGCCGCCGTACGGGAACACCTGGAGGGACGGGCCGCATGAGCGACGCAACCGTGGACGAGGGGCCCGTGGGTGACGGCACCCGTGCGGTCCGGGCCGGGCTGCCCGAGCCGGTCAAGCACGAGCCGACGCTGCCGGGCCCCGTCTTCGCCGCGCACTTCCATCTGCCGGGCGAGGTGACGGGGCCGTACTCCTACGGCCGTGACGACAACCCGACCTGGACGCTGCTGGAGAACGCCATCGGCGAGCTGGAGGCTCCCGGGCGGCCGGACGTCGAGACGCTGGTGTTCGCCTCCGGCATGGCCGCGATCTCCGCCGTGCTGTTCTCCCAGCTGCGCGCCGGGGACGCGGTGGTGCTGCCGTCCGACGGCTACCAGGCACTGCCGCTGGTCCGCGCCCAGCTGGAGGCGTACGGCGTCGAGGTGCGCACCGCCCCCACCGGCGGGGACGCCCAGCTGGAGGCCCTGGAGGGGGCCCGGCTGCTGTGGATCGAGTCCCCGTCGAACCCGGGGCTCGATGTGTGCGACATCCGACGTCTTGCGGTCGCGGCGCATGCCCAGGGCACCCTGGTGGCCGTGGACAACACCCTCGCCACGCCGCTCGGCCAGCGCCCGCTGGCCCTGGGCGCCGATTTCACCGTGGCCAGCGGCACCAAGCAGCTCACCGGGCACGGCGACGTCCTGCTCGGGTACGTGGCAGGCCGGGACGCCGAGGCGATGGCGGCCGTACGCCGCTGGCGCAAGATCGTCGGGGCGATCCCGGGGCCGATGGAGGCGTGGCTCGCGCATCGCTCCATCGCCACGATCCAGCTGCGCGTGGACCGGCAGAACGACACCGCGCTCATCGTCGCCGAGGCCCTGCGGCAGCGCCCTGAGGTCATGGATCTGCGCTATCCCGGGCTGCCGGACGACCCCGCGCACCCGATCGCTTCGCGGCAGATGCGCCGCTACGGCTGCGTCGTCTCGTTCACGATGCCCACGCGTGCGCGTGCCGAGCGTTTTCTCGCCGCCCTGCGGCTGGTGGAGGACGCGACGAGCTTCGGCGGGGTGCGCTCCACGGCCGAGCGCCGCGGCCGCTGGGGCGGGGACGCCGTCCCTGAGGGCTTCGTCCGGATGTCCGTCGGCGCCGAGGATCCCGAGGACCTGGTGGCGGACATCCTGCGCGCCCTGGACGAGTCGGCGGAGTAACCCGGCGCCTCCGCCGACCCGGCCCGTGCAGGCGCCGTCCTGCCCTGTCGTACGACGGTCCGAGCCTCCCCCCTCGTGGCTCGGACCGCCTCCGGTTCCGCTTGCGAAGAACCTTGCGAACAAGGCTAGTTGACTCTCCGTCAGTGTCCAATCACGCTAGCGACAGGGGCCTATCGACATATTTATAGTTGACGCCTGCCGGGGCCGGACAAGGGCGAGGGCAGGGGAGGGCATGCCATGGATCTGGCCTTGCTGCGCACCTTCGTCACCGTGCACCGGGCCGGTTCCTTCACTCGCGCCGCGGCCCTGCTCGGCCTCTCCCAGCCCGCCGTCACCTCACAGATCCGCACCCTGGAACGCCAGCTGGGAAAGCCCCTCTTCCTGCGCCAGGCGCGCGGGGTCACCCCGACCAGCATCGGCGACGAACTCGCTCACAAGGCCGCACCCCACCTCGACGCACTGGTGGAGATAGCCGAGTCCCGCCCGGACGACGAGTCCTCGCCGACGACCCTGCATCTGGCCGGGCCCCCGGAGTTCACCGCCGAACGCGCCCTGCCCGCCCTCGCGGAACTGACCGGGAAGAGCCATCGGGGCTTCGCGCTGCGCGCCTCCTTCGGGGCCTCGGAGGAGGTGCTGGAGGGACTCGCGGCCGGTCACCACGATCTGGCGATCAGCACCGTCCGACCGCGCGGCGCCCTGTTCAGTGCGACGGCGCTCTGCGACGAGGAGCATGTGCTGGTCGCCGCTCCCCGCTGGGCGAAGCGCCTCGACCCCGACGCGCTACGACTGAAGGGGGCGCCCGCCCTCCAGGACCTGCCCGTGATCGACGTCCATGAGTCGCTGCCCTTCGTCTCCCGCTACTGGGCCTCCGTCTTCGACGCCCGCCCCGCCGCCCCCGGCACGGTCGTCGCCCCCGATCTGCGGGCCGCCCTCGCCTGTGCGAGCGCGGGCGCGGGCGTGGCCGTACTTCCCCGCTATCTCTGCGCACCGGCCCTCGACCGGGGCGCGGTCGTGGCCCTGCACGACCCGGTGGTGCCGCCGCTGCGCACCTATTTCCTGGTGGTCCGCACGGGCACACTCGCCCTGCCGACCATGGCCCGCGCCCACGAGGGGCTGCTGCGGGCGGCCGCGAGCTGGGGCTGACGCCCCCAGGGCCACGCAGCGCGGTCAACCGGTTCCGCTTTGCGATGTTTCACGTGGAACCAGCCGGGCCACATTTCTCCCATGACCGTCCGACCCGTGGTCAAGCGCACCGCCCGTGCCGTTCTGCTGGACGGCGACGACCTGATCCTGATCAAGCGCACCAAGCCCGGCGTCGATCCCTACTGGGTGACCCCCGGAGGCGGGGTCGATCCCGAGGACTCGACCGTCGTCGACGCCCTGCACCGGGAGGTGTACGAGGAACTGGGCGCCAAGATCAGCGATGTGGTGCCGTGTTTCGTGGACACCGTGGAGCACATCGGTGAGGACGGTGGCGCGACCGGCGTGAAGGTGCAGCACTTTTTCGTCTGCCGACTGGCGTCCATGGACCCGTCCCTGCGCCATGGCCCGGAGGTGGAGGAGCCCGCCGGCGAGTACGAGATCGTCCGCGTCCCGTTCACCCGTGTCGGCATCGCGTCCGTCCATCTCGTCCCGCTGTCACTGCGGCACTATCTGGACGGCAACATCGAGGGCGTACGCGCCATGCACGCCCCCGACCTGGGGTAGCGGGCGCGTCCTGCCGGGTGGCGGACGGAGCGATGTTTCACGTGAAACGGGTGGACGCCGGGGGTTCCCTTCGGACAGCCTGACGTGCGTGCCAACTCCTTCCCTCGACGCACTGCCCATCCGTCGTCTGACGCTGCGCGATCTCACCGCCTGCGCCGACCTGTCCGAGGACCGGGGGTGGCCACGCGAGGAACACAAGTGGGGCTTCCTCCTCACCGCCGGGCGCGGCTACGGCATCGACGACCCTCAGGGTGGTCTCGTCGCCGCGTGCGTCATCACCGAGTACGGCTCCTGGGGACAACCGGAACTCGGCGCCATCGGCATGGTGCTGGTTGCCGAACGCCACGCCCGCAGGGGTGTCGGCCGCCGCCTGATGCGGCATGTGGTGTCCGCCATGGACGGCACCCCGCTGACCCTGTACGCCACGGAGAAGGGCCGCCCTCTGTACGAGGAGCTGGGCTTCAAGGTGACGGGCCGGGCGGAGATGCTCAGGGGCCGCTTCTCTCCCGGCGGTTCGGACCTCGGGGTCACGACGCGGGCCGCCACCGCGGAGGATCTTCCCCGGATCCTGTGCGTGGACGAGGAGGCATTCGGCGCCGACCGGACACCGCTCATCGCACGGCTCCCGGCCTTCGCGGACCAGCTGCGGGTGGCCGAGGAGGACGGCCGGATCATCGGCTACGCGGCCGCGTGGCCCAACATGGACACCCATGTCGTCGGCCCGCTGATCGCCCGGGACACGGAGACCGCCCAGGCCCTGATCGCCTCACTGGCGGCCGGCACGGACCGCCCGCTGCGCACCGACATCGACGTACGCCACGAGGAGTTGCTGACCTGGGCCAAGGCCCGGGGGCTGGCCTCGGTGACGCACAACTCGGTGATGACGTACGGCATCACGGAGCTTCCGGGCGACTGGACGCGCAGATTCGCCCCGCTGACGGTGGCCGCCGGCTGAGACGTCGTACGACGCCGACAGGCCCCGCCGCTCGAAGCGACGGGGCCTGTGTCCGTTGCGGACCGGGTCGATCAGGCGAGGGCCTGTACGGCAGCGGTGGCGAAGCCGTGGTCCTGCTCCGGAGCGCCGCCGCCGACGCCGACCGCGCCGATCAGCCGGCCCTCGCGGTGGACGGGGGCGCCGCCCGCGATGAACAGCAGCGGCCGGTCGAGGGCCGTGGGCAGCGTGTGGAAGAGACCGCCCGGCTGTACGGCGTCGACCAGGTCGGCGGTGGGGGCGTTCAGCTGGAGCGCGGTGTAGGCCTTGCGGGTGCTGGTCTCGCCGGAGATCAGCACCGCCCGGTCGTCCCGGCGGAAGGCGAGCAGATGGCCGCCGGCGTCCAGGACGGTGACGCTGACGGTGACTCCCGCCTCCTCGGCCGCCCGGCGGGCCGTGGCGACGAGCAGTTCGGCGTCCTCGGTGGTGAGCGGGGCGACGGCGGTGGTGCTCATGGAAGGTTCTCCTCGGTGTTGCGGTGGGGGATGGTGCTTGTGGGGACTTGCCGGGTGGGGCGCGCCGCGGTTCGGTGCGGGTGACCGTGGACCGCGCATGGCCGCAGACCGCGGTGGCTCAGTGGTGGACGGCGGCGGGCCGGTCGGCGGGCGCGGCGAAGGCGGCCGCGGTGGCGCCGTGCGGGGTCTCGCGGCGCTCCAGGGCGGCCGAGAGGACGGCAAGAACCAGGGCGGCCGCGGCGAGCGCGGCACCGACCCAGTTGGGGGCCGTGTAGCCGAGGCCGGCCGAAATCACCAGTCCGCCGAGCCAGGCGGAGAGGGCGTTGCCCAGGTTGAAGGCGCCGATGTTCACGGCCGAGGCGAGCGTCGGCGCGCCATGGGCGTGGTCGAGAACACGCTTCTGCAACGGCGGGACGGTGGCGAAGCCGAGGGCACCGATCAGGGCGATGGTCACGGCGGCCGCGATCTTGTTGTGGGCGGTCAGCGTGAACAGGGCGAGGACGACGGCCAGGGCGCCGAGCGAGATGTAGAGCATCGGCATCAGGGCGCGGTCGGCGAACCTGCCGCCGACGAGGTTGCCACCGACCATGCCGAGGCCGAACAGGACCAGCAGCCAGGTGACCGAGCCGTCTGCGAAGCCCGCGACGTGGGTCATCATCGGCGCGATGTAGGTGACGGCCGCGAAGACGCCGCCGAAGCCGAGGACGGTCATCGCCATGGCCAGCAGGACCTGGGCGTTCTTGAAGGCGGCCAGCTCGTGGCGCAGGTGCACGCCCTCGGGCCGGGGCAGCTCGGGCACCAGCTTGGCGATGCCGGCGAGACCGATGACACCGAGTCCGGCGACGACCGCGAAGGTGACACGCCAGCCGACGTGCTGGCCGATCAGCGTGCCCAGTGGGACGCCGATGACATTGGCGACCGTCAGACCGGTGAACATCATGGCGATGGCGCCGGCCTTCTTCTGGGGCGCGACCAGCTCTGCCGCGACGACCGAACCGATGCCGAAGAAGGCACCGTGGGCGAGTGAGGCGATCACTCGTCCGATCACCATGATCGCGAAGGCGGGGGCGAGGGCGGACAGCAGGTTCCCGGCGATGAAGAGACCCATCAGCAGCATCAGCATCCGCTTGCGCGGGATCCTGGTGCCGAGCACGGTCATCAGCGGGGCGCCGATGACCACGCCGAGTGCGTAGCCGGTCACGAGCAGGCCGGCCGTGGGGATGGAGACGCCGAAGTCGCCCGCGACCTCGGGCAGCAAGCCCATGATCACGAACTCGGTGGTGCCGATTCCGAAGGCCCCGATCGCGAGGGCCAGAAGCGCGAGAGGCATGTGGGGGTACACCTTCCCAGACGATTGCATGAGCGCTTTGCGGGTTTCGACAATACTTGCAGACGCGGCTTAATTGCAAGAGCTGGCTATTGCGGGCAGTGGTCTACCCTGGGGACAACCACTCCGAGACGGAGGAGAACGCCCATGACAGCGACGGACCCCGCCCTCACCGCCCTCGCCCAGGGCTGGTGCGCCCTCTCTGCGCTGCACGGCCGGATCGAGGCGCATATCGAGCGCGCCCTCCAGGCCGGGCACGACCTCAGCGTGCGCGAGTACTCACTGCTCGATGTGCTGAGCCGACAGCACGACGGTGAGGGCGGGCATCTCCAGATGAAGCAGGTCGCCGAGGCCGTCGTACTCAGCCAGAGCGCCACCACACGCCTGGTGACCCGTCTGGAGGACCGCGGTCTGCTGGAGCGCTATCTGTGCCCGACGGACCGGCGCGGCATCTACACCAACGTCACCGAGGCGGGCCTGCGGCTTCTCGAAGAGGCGCGCCCCACCAATGACGGCGCCCTGCGCGAGGCCCTGGACGGGGCTTCCAAGAATCCCGAACTGGCGCCGCTGGTACGGGTGGTGGAGTCGCTGAACGTCCCTGCATAGAGTGCGGGTATGGGAGATCTTGAGATACGGGCCGCGGCCGAGGACGACCTTCCGGCGATCGTCGCGATGCTCGCCGACGATCCACTGGGCGCACAGCGGGAGTCTCCCGATGATCTGACGCCGTACCGGGCGGCGCTGGAGCGGCTGGCGGCGGACCCGAACCAGCACCTCGTCGTCGCCGTGCGCGACGGCCGGGTGATCGGCACCCTCCAGCTCACGATCATTCCCGGGCTGTCCCACCGGGGCGCGACCCGTGCGCTGATCGAGGCCGTTCGCATCCACGCGGACGAGCGGGGCAGTGGGCTGGGCACCGAACTGATCCAGTGGGCCGTCGACACGGCCCGACGGCTCGACTGCGTGATGGTGCAGCTGACGTCCGACAAGAAGCGTCCGGACGCCCACCGCTTCTATGAGCGGCTCGGGTTCACCGCGTCGCACGAGGGCTTCAAGCTGCGCCTCTGACCCTCCCCGCTCCGATGACGGGGAGCAGAGTACGACAAAGGGGTGCCTCGTCTGTTTCACGTGAAACAGAGGAGGCAACCCCGCTTGTCTCCCGCCTACTTGATGCCCCGCCAGCCCTGCGGGTCCACGCCGCCCGGCACCGGGGCCTCGGGGTCGTACGGCTGCCGGGTGAACACGAACGAGCCGAGGTCGAGGTGGCTCAGGGACCCGTCCGGCCGCCGTACGGGCCGCAGCAGCTCCCCGGCGTAGTAGTCCTCCAGACCCGTCCAGGTGCCGTCGCCGTTCGGCCGGAAGCGGGATCCGCGACCGCCGCCGGTCAGCGGGCCGAGCGAGATGTGGCCGTCGGCAGTCACCCGCAGGCCGAAGGCACCGGTCCCCCAGTACCACTGCCCGGCCAACTCCAGCACCGCCGGGTCGACCTCACGCAGCGGGCGCCAGGGCTCGGGGATGCGGGGCTCCGCCTCGGCGACGATCCGTACGAGGTCATCGCCGACCGCGCCCAAGGACGGTCCGCTGGTGCAGTTGGCGAGCACCACCGCGGCCACGTCGTCCTCCAGGCTGATGGTGAGGTTCGCCAGGAAGCCGGGCAGCGAGCCGGAGTGGCCGAACAGCAGGTGTCCGCCGCGGGCGTGGAGCTGCATGCCGAGGCCGTAGGTGACCCCGTCCACCACATCGGGGGCCTCGGCCGGCGCCGCCGGGGTCCGCATCTCACGCACCGACTCCGCGCCGAGCACCCGCTCGTCACCGCGCGCCAGGAACACCGCGAACTTCGCCAGGTCCCCCGTGGTCGACCACAGCTGGCCGGCGGAGGCCATCCGGCCGAGGTCCTCCATCGGCTCCGGCAGCAGGGCGTCGGCCCACGGATGCACCGCCCAGCCGCCCGCGTACGGGGCTTCCGGCTGGGGGGTGGTGCGGTGCAGACCGAGCGGTTCGAGGATCTCCCGGCGCAGCACCTCCTCCCAGGGGGCGCCGCGCAGTTCCTCCACCAGCGCGCCGAGCAGCGTGTAGCCGGTGTTGGAGTAGTGGTGCAGGCGGCCCGCGGGGTGCAGCAGGGGCTGTTCGCCGAGTACGTCGGCGAGTTCGGGCCGCAGGGAGCCGGGCGTCCGCTCCCACCAGGGCCCGGGCGACTCGGCCGCCACCCCGGAGGTATGCGCGAGCAGTTCGGCAATCGTGGCCTCCCTCACGCCGGTGCCCGGCAGATGCTTGTCCAGCGGATCGCTGAGGTCGAGCACGCCCTCGTCGCGCAGCCGCATCACCAGTACGGCCGTGAAGGTCTTGGTGATCGAGCCGATCCGGTACTGCACGTTCTCGTCCGGCGCGTGCCCGTCCACCGAGCTCCGCGCACCGTGCCACACGGCCTGCCCACCGCGCACCACGGCGGCGACCAATGACGGCGCCCGCCCCTCGCTCTGCGCGACGGCGATCCTGTGCAGCAACGCGCGCTGGGTCCCCGGGAGCAGCGCATCCTGTGAAGTCGTCATTCCCCCAGTCCACCTGCTGGAATGCCGTGCGTCGAATCCATTTCCGACCCTCTGGACGCGTCCGGGAGCAACCGGGGATGCTGGCCGCGATGAGGCCCAAGCGCTCCGATTCAGGATCGTGTCCACCGTGATGACGGTGCCGTAGCCGAGCGGCCGGTCGTACTGGGCCACGGCTTCGGGCCGGAGTTCATGGACGACGTGGACCGCGTGGGCCCCGGGCGCGCGCTCGGCGTAGCGGCGAGCGGCCTCGGCCGGTGGGCACCGGCAATGGACCTCGACCACCGTCGCGGCCAAGGACTCCAGGCGAAGGCGGGTGTCGGGGTGGCGCGGCGGGAAGTTGGCCTCCAGGACGGCCTCCGGACAGCCCCCGGCCAGGGCCCAGATCAACCGCATGGCCGCGGCGCCCAGTCGGCGCGAGGACGCCAGATCCACCGGTGCGTCCAGCGCGTCGTGCAGGGTCTCCTTGATGTGGTCCTTGGAAACGGAGTTCTGCCGACAGCGGTAGCGCCAGGGTGGTCTTGCCGGCTCCGGGCGCCCCGGTGACGAGAACGATGCGACGGGTCACCCGACCGATGATGCGGGGTTCGCCGTCACCTCACCGGGAAACGCGGGCTTCGATGCCGTCGAGCAGGAAATCGAGGCCCATCCGGAAGGTGTGGTCGGCGTCCAGGTGGGCGGCGTCGCGCACCACCGTGGCCAGCGCGGGGAATCGGCCGGTGGCGAAGGTCCGCTCCAGATAGGGCCCGAGTGCGGCCTGCCAGCGCCTCTCGTCCATCCCACTGGCCCGCTCGGCTCGCCGCGCGGCGATCTCCCGGCGCACCGCACCGATCACATACGCGTTCACCGCCGCGACCATCGGCATGACGTCGTCCAGGTCGACGCCGTCGAGCCGGGCCACCACGGCCTCGCCGTTGGCCAGCGCGTGCGGGCCGAGTTGCGGTCGGCCACCGAGCAGATCGGCGAGCCATTCGTGCTCATGGGCGGCCTGCCGGGTGGATTCGGCAAGAGAGCGCAGCACCTCCCGCCAGCCGTCTCCGACGGGCCGGATCTCGGCATAAGCCGCGTCGACCATCAGGTCGAGCAGCTCCTCCTTGCTCGCGATGTAGCTGTACAGCCGCATCGGCCCGACGCCCAGCGCGGTGGCGACCTTGCGCAGCGACACCGCCTCCAGGCCGTCCGCGTCGGCCAGCCGGATCGCCGTTCGCACGATGCGTTCTCGGTTCAGCGGGGCCGGCACCGGTCGATCCGGCGGCTCCGGCCTCTCCCACACCAACATGCCGCCAACGATACTGCGCATTGATCGATACACTGTATCGGCACGTACGGTGTATCGGAGGAGGGGCAACCATGACCATCGCCATCGTCGGAGCCGGGCTCGGCGGCCTGGCTCTCGCCCGTGTGCTGCACGTCAACGGAATGGATTCCGTCGTGTACGAACGTGAGTCCTCGCGCGGTGCGCGCGGTCAGGGCGGCATGCTCGACATCCACTCCGGCCAGCGGGCGCTGCGCGAGGCCGGTCTCCTCGACGGGTTCCACGCGATCGCCCGTGGCGAGGGCCAGGACATGCGTCTCCTCGAACCGGACGGCACCCTCCTGCTCCAGGAGGACACCCCCGACGACGCGCCGCTCGACCGTCCCGAGGTCGACCGCGCCGACCTGCGCGACCTACTGCTGGACTCCCTCCCCGAGGGCACGGTGCGCTGGGGTCACGAGTTCACCTCCGCGGGCGACGGCCGGCTGGACTTCGCCGACGGCGGCGGCGCGTCGTACGACCTGCTGGTCGGCGCGGACGGCGCGAACTCCCGGGTCCGGGCGCTGCTCACCGACGCCCGCCCGGCACATATCGGCCAGAACGTCGTCGAGGTCGGCATCCCCGACATCGACCGCACCCACCCCGACCTCGCGGCGATGGTCGGACGCGGCAACTACTGGGTGCTCGGCGACGGGATATCCCTGGCGGCGCAGCGCAACGGCGACGGCCGCGTGCGAATCGGCATCAGCTTCTACAACACCGCCGAGGACTGGTTCGCCACCAGCGGGATCCCGTTCGACGACCCCGCCGCCGCACGGGCGCGGCTGATCGACCTGCTCACCGGCTGGAATCCTCGGTTCACCGCGCTGATCGCGGCCTGCGACAACACGATCGTGCCGCGCTCGATCACCGCACTCCCGGTGGGTCTGACCTGGCCGTCGACGCCGGGCGTCACCCTGCTCGGCGATGCCGCGCACCTGATGCCGCCGGTGGGCGAGGGCGCCAACATGGCGTTGCTCGACGGCGCCCTGCTCGGACTCGCGCTGGCCGCGCACCCGGACGACTTCCCCACCGCCGTCGCGGAATACGAACACGAGATGTTCGAGCGCACCGGCGCCGCCGCCCGGATGTCCGCGAAGATGAAGGACATGCTGACGTCCCCGGGCGCCGCCCGGAAGATGCTCGCGTTCTTCCAGCCCGACGGCGCCTGAAACCCCGCGAGTTCCCTCGCGTCGATCAGGTCTGCGCCATGTCCACGAAGCGCGAGTAGTGGCCCTGGAAGGCGACCGTGATGGTGGCCGTGGGGCCGTTACGGTGCTTGGCGACGATCAGGTCGGCCTCGCCGGCGCGGGGGGACTCCTTCTCGTACGCGTCCTCGCGGTGCAGCAGGATGACCATGTCGGCGTCCTGCTCGATCGAGCCGGACTCACGCAGGTCGGACACCATCGGCTTCTTGTCGGTGCGCTGTTCGGGGCCACGGTTCAGCTGGGACAGCGCGATGACCGGGATCTCCAGTTCCTTGGCGAGGAGCTTGAGGTTACGGGACATGTCCGAGACCTCCTGCTGGCGACTCTCGGCGCGCTTGGAGCCGCCGGACTGCATCAGCTGGAGGTAGTCGATGACGACGAGTTTCAGATCGTTGCGCTGCTTGAGGCGGCGGCACTTGGCCCGGATCTCCATCATCGACAGGTTCGGGGAGTCGTCGATGTAGAGCGGGGCGGCCGAGACATCCGGCATCCGGCGGGCGAGCCGGGTCCAGTCCTCGTCGGTCATCGTGCCGGAGCGCATGTGGTGCAGGGCGACGCGGGCCTCGGCGGACAGCAGACGCATCGCGATCTCATTGCGGCCCATTTCGAGCGAGAAGATGACGCTCGGCAGGTTGTTCTTGATCGACGCGGCCCGCGCGAAGTCCAGCGCGAGCGTCGACTTGCCCATGGCGGGACGGGCCGCGATGACGATCATCTGACCGGGGTGCAGTCCGTTGGTGAGCGAGTCGAAGTCCGTGAACCCGGTGGGCACACCGGTCATCTCGCCGCTGCGTGAGCCGATCGCCTCGATCTCGTCGAGGGCGCCCTCCATGATGTCGCCCAGCGGCAGATAGTCCTCGCTCGTGCGCTGCTCGGTGACGGCGTAGATCTCGGCCTGGGCGCTGTTGACGATCTCGTCCACATCGCCGTCGGCCGCGTATCCCATCTGCGTGATCCGGGTGCCGGCCTCGACCAGGCGGCGCAGTACGGCCCGCTCGTGGACGATCTCCGCGTAGTACTCGGCGTTGGCCGCCGTCGGCACGGTCTGGACCAGGCTGTGCAGATACGCGGCGCCGCCGACCTTGTTGATCTCGCCGCGCTTGGTGAGTTCCGCGGCGATGGTGATCGGGTCGGCAGGCTCGCCCTTGGCATAGATGTCAAGGATCGCCTGGTAGATCGTCTCGTGCGCGGGCTTGTAGAAGTCGTGACCCTTGAGGATCTCCACGACGTCGGCGATGGCGTCCTTGGACAGCAGCATGCCGCCGAGCACCGACTGCTCGGCGTCGAGATCCTGCGGGGGCACCCGCTCGAAGGAGGAACCGCCGCCGTCCCAACCGGCGTTGTCCCGGCCCCGGTCGTGCTGCTCGTCACGGCCCCGGCCACCCTCGGGTCGCCGACGGGAGGCCGGCAGACGATCATTGGGTCCGCTGTCGGCCCACGGATCGTCCAAGGGCTCGGAAATGCTCACCGAGCCACCTCCTCCCGTCACACGGCGGACCTCGCCGTGTCCTCTTTTGTACGGCACGACACTGACAAATCGAGAGGCCCAACTCCGCTCAGGGCGCGTCGGTTTTGTGCCGTTTACCGAGCCTCGGAGGCATCGCCTGCCGGGGCCCGGAGAAGGAGCGGGCGCCGGACAACGGTAGGCCCGTCGGCACCGTCAGCCAATCTGGTTATCCACAGGCCATGTGGACGACGGCCCCGATGCTGTGGAGAACTCGCCGAAACCTGTGCACGACCCGGTGGACAGCCCTGTGAACAAGCCCTCGATCCTTTTCAGTCCACGCCCCTGACCTGCAACTTCGGCATCCACCGGCTGTGCAGAAGAAAAACTTTCCCGGTCGGACCAAGATCGGTTCGAACGGTGCGCGAGCGGACGGCGCTCAGGATCACAAGTAAGGGTCACACTGCAATTGCATCTCTTACCTGTGGACGATTACATTAGCGCCCATGACCCAGGCTCCCGAGATCCCCGAGGCCACCCGCCGGCGGCACGACCGAGAGATCGTCGCGCTGGCCGTCCCGGCCTTCGGCGCACTCGTCGCCGAGCCTCTCTTCGTCATGGCGGACAGCGCCATTGTCGGCCACCTCGGCACCGCCCAGCTCGCCGGTCTCGGCGTCGCCTCCGCCCTCCTGACCACCGCCGTGAGCGTGTTCGTCTTCCTCGCCTACGCCACCACGGCCGCCGTGGCCCGCCGGGTCGGCGCGGGCGATCGCCCGGGCGCCATCCGCCAGGGCATGGACGGCATCTGGCTGGCGCTGCTGCTCGGGATCGCGGTCATCGCCGTCGTCCTCCCCCTGGCACCCGCCATCGTGGACCTCTTCGGCGCCTCCACCACGGCGGCGCCCTACGCCACCGCCTATCTGCGCATTTCCTCCCTGGGCATCCCGGCCATGCTCATGGTGCTCGCCGCCACCGGAGTGCTCCGCGGTCTCCAGGACACCAGGACACCGCTCTATGTCGCCGTCGGCGGTTTCATCGCCAACGCGGCCCTCAATGTGGGCCTGGTCTATGGCGCCGGGCTGGGCATCGCCGGTTCGGCCTGGGGCACGGTCATCGCGCAGTGCGCCATGGCGACCATCTATCTGACCGTGGTCGTACGCGGCGCCCGTCGGCACGGGGCGTCCCTGCGCCCGGACGCGGCCGGGATCCGGGCCTCGGCACAGGCCGGTGTCCCGCTGCTGGTCCGCACCCTGTCACTACGCGCGATCCTCATGATCGCCACCGCCGTCGCGGCCCGCCTCGGTGACGCCGACATCGCCGCCCACCAGATCACTCTGTCCCTGTGGAGCCTGCTGGCCTTCGCGCTCGACGCCATCGCGATCGCGGGACAGGCCATCATCGGCCGCTACCTCGGAGCGGCCGACACCAAGGGCGCCCGCGCGGCCTGCCGACGGATGGTCCAGTGGGGCATCGCCACCGGTGTCGTACTCGGACTGCTGGTCGTCGCTGCCCGGCCGCTCTTCCTGCCGCTGTTCACCAGCGACCCGGTGGTCAAGGACGCCGCACTGCCCGCCCTGCTGATGGTGGCGTTGTCACAGCCCATCTGCGGGATCGTCTTCGTCCTGGACGGCGTCCTGATGGGCGCGGGCGACGGACCGTATCTGGCCGGGGCGATGCTCGTGACCCTGGCGGTGTTCGTCCCGGCGGCCCTGCTCGTCCCGGCGCTCGGCGGCGGTCTGACCGCGCTCTGGGCCGCGATGACGCTGATGATGACCGTCCGTATGGCCACCCTGTGGTGGCGCAGCCGCTCGGGCCGCTGGCTGGTGACGGGCGCGACCCGCTGACCGTTTCACGTGAAACATCCGCCGCGGCCCCGCTCCCGGGACGCGTCGGCGAGAGCCGCACCGGCAACGGAAGAGGGGCCGTACCCGCGATGGGTACGGCCCCTCTTCTCAGCTGCTCAGACCGAGCGCTGGGTCACGCGGAGACGACCTCGATGGCGACCTTGGCGGCCACCTCGGGGTGCAGACGCACGGACGTCTCGTGGGAGCCCAGGGTCTTGATCGGGGCGCCCAGCTCGATGCGGCGCTTGTCGACCTCGGGACCACCGGAAGCCTTGATCGCGGACGCGACGTCGGCCGGGGTGACGGAACCGAAGAGACGACCGGCGTCGCCGGAGCGAACGGCCAGACGGACCTTCACGCCCTCGAGCTGGGCCTTGACCTGGTTGGCCTGCTCGATGGTCTGGATCTCGTGGATCTTGCGCGCACGACGGATCTGCGCGACGTCCTTCTCGCCACCCTTGGTCCAGCGGATAGCGAACTTCCGCGGGATCAGGTAGTTGCGAGCGTAGCCGTCCTTGACGTCGACAACATCGCCGGCGGCACCGAGGCCGGAGACCTCGTGGGTGAGGATGATCTTCATGAGTCGGTCACCCTTCCCTTATCGCGCGGTGGACGTGTAGGGCAGCAGCGCCATCTCACGGCTGTTCTTCACGGCCGTGGCGACGTCACGCTGGTGCTGCGTGCAGTTGCCGGTCACGCGGCGGGCACGGATCTTGCCACGGTCGGAAATGAACTTCCGCAGCATGTTCGTGTCCTTGTAGTCCACGTACGTGACCTTGTCCTTGCAGAAAGCGCAGACCTTCTTCTTAGGCTTGCGCACAGGCGGCTTCGCCATGGTGTTTCTCCTGTGTGATCAAGAAGTGTGGGATACGAGCCCTAGAAAGGAGGCTCGTCCGAGTAGCCGCCGCCCTGGTTGCCACCGGAGCCACCGCCCCAGCCGCCACCACCCTGGCTGCCACCGGCGGGAGCGCCGGTGGCCCACGGGTCGTCGGCCGGAGCGCCGCCACCCTGCTGGCCGCCACCGGAGCCACCGCCCCAGCCGCCGCCGGCCTGGCCGCCACCCTGCTGGCCGCCGCCGTAACCGCCCTGGCCACCGCGACCGCCACCACCGGAGGTCTTGGTGACCTTGGCCGTGGCGTTGCGCAGGCTGGGGCCGACCTCGTCGACGTCCAGCTCGTAGACCGTGCGCTTGACGCCCTCACGGTCCTCGTAGGACCGCTGCTTCAGCCGGCCCTGCACGAGCACGCGCATGCCTCGCTGGAGCGACTCGGCGACGTTCTCCGCCGCCTGGCGCCAGACCGAGCAGGTCAGGAACAGGCTCTCGCCGTCCTTCCACTCATTGGTCTGACGGTCGAAGGTGCGGGGGGTGGACGCGATACGGAACTTCGCGACCGCCGCACCGGACGGGGTGAAGCGCAGCTCGGGGTCGTCGACAAGATTGCCGATGACCGTGATGACGGTCTCGCCTGCCATGGGGGAACCTCTCGGCGGGTTTGCTGCTGGCTGCTTGCTGCTACTCGAATCCCGGGATCAACTGAGCCGAGGCTCAGTGCATCTCGGGACGGAGGACCTTGGTCCGGAGGACCGACTCGTTCAGGTTCATCTGGCGGTCGAGCTCCTTGACGACCGCAGGCTCGGCCTGCAGGTCGATGACCGAGTAGATGCCCTCGGGCTTCTTCTTGATCTCGTAGGCGAGACGACGACGGCCCCAGGTGTCGACCTTCTCCACCTTGCCGCCGCCATCACGGACGACGGACATGAAGTTCTCGATCAGCGGGGAGACAGCACGCTCCTCGAGATCGGGGTCGAGGATGACCATCACCTCGTAGTGACGCATGTGGAACCCACCTCCTTTGGACTCAGCGGCCACGGTCGTTCCGTGGCAGGAGGGTCTAATGCGTTCGCAACGGTATCGGCCGGCACTGACAATCAGGGGTTTCCACTGACGATCAGGGCTCCGCGAGGATTCCCCGCCGCGGATCCGGGCAGACACCGGTGCAGACGGTACAGACTACCCGCACACCCGCTTCCGGTTGAAATCCGGCCGTGAGGGCCGACAATCTGTACACGTCGGGTGTGTACGGCGCTACGATGCGCCGCCTTCCGCAGGAGGTGCCCCATGGCACAGGCTTTGCAGCCCAACACCGCCGGATCCCTCTTCGCCAGCGACGGCAAGACCCATCCGCTCCCGGACATCCTGATGGCCGTGACGCTGGTCCTGGGCCTGCTGTCCTTCATCACCGCGTTCTTCCCCGGCCTGCACCTGCTCACGTCCTGGGCCGGTCTGGTCGGCATCGTCACCGGCGCGTACGGGCAGTGGGTCTCGGTGACCACGCGCGAGCGCTTCGGGCTGATCCTCGGCCTCGGCGCCTCCGGGGTCGGCCTGCTGATCGGCATGTCGAACGGCGGGCTGTTCGGCGGCCTGTTCTGAGGCGGTCCCTCCCGAGACGGCCCCCGCGAAGACGATCTCCGCGGGGGCGGCCTCGCGCGGGCGGGCCCTTCTGAGCCGTCCGCCCCATCGGGGTGCTCAGCGGGCGCAGTAGGCTTCGGCGCGAGAGCCGGAGCCCCTGAACCCATGGGGACACACCAGCCCGAGGAGCGCCCCGACATGAGCCTGACCCTGAGGACCATCAGCCGAGAGCAGCATCTGGCATTCATCCAGAGCCTGCCGTCGGCGAGCCACATGCAGGTCCCGGCCTGGGCCGACGTGAAGGCGGAGTGGCGCTCGGAGAGCCTCGGCTGGTTCGACGAGCGCAGCGGTCAGCTGGTCGGCGTGGGCCTGGTCCTCTACCGCCAGCTGCCCAAGATCAAGCGCTACCTCGCCTATCTGCCCGAGGGCCCGGTCATCAACTGGTACGCGCCGAACCTGGACGACTGGATCCAGCCGATGCTCGCGCACCTGAAGCAGCAGGGCGCCTTCTCCGTGAAGATGGGCCCGCCGGTGATCATCCGGCGCTGGAACGCCGAGACCATCAAGAAGGGCATCCAGGACCAGGACGTCAAGCGCCTGCGCGACCTGGAGGCCGACTACATCGAGCCGCGCGCCTTCGAGGTCGCCGACAAGCTGCGCCGCATGGGCTGGCAGCAGGGCGAGGACGGCGGCGCGGGCTTCGGCGACGTCCAGCCGCGCTACGTCTACCAGGTGCCGCTGGCGAACCGCTCCCTGGAAGAGGTCCACAAGAACTTCAACCAGCTTTGGCGCCGCAACATCAAGAAGGCCGAGAAGGCCGGCGTCGAGGTCGTCCAGGGCGGCTACCAGGACCTCGCCGAGTGGCAGCGGCTGTACGAGATCACGGCCGTGCGCGACCACTTCCGGCCGCGCCCGCTGTCGTACTTCCAGCGCATGTGGACGGCCCTCAACACCGAGGACCCCAACCGCATGCGGCTGTACTTCGCCCGGCACAACGGCGTGAACCTGTCCGCGGCCACCATGCTGATCGTCGGCGGGCACGTCTGGTACTCCTACGGCGCCTCCGACAACATCGGCCGCGAGGTCCGGCCCTCGAACGCGATGCAGTGGCGCATGCTGCGCGACGCCTACGCCCTCGGGGCGACCGTCTACGACCTGCGCGGCATCTCCGACTCGCTGGACGAGTCGGACCACCTGTTCGGCCTGATCCAGTTCAAGGTCGGCACGGGCGGACAGGCCGCCGAGTACCTCGGCGAATGGGACTTCCCGCTGAACAAGCTGCTCCACAAGGCGCTCGACATCTACATGTCGCGCCGCTGAGCAGCCGGCGTTTGATTCCATAGGGTTCACAGCACTTCACCCCCGATACACCTCAGCCACGAGAAAGGGTCCGGGTCCGGCCATGGCGCTCACGCTCTACGTCGACACCGCGCGCTGGCGGGCGCACCACAAGCACGTGCAGGAGCAGTTCCCGGGCCTGGTCCCGGTCTGCAAGGGCAACGGCTACGGCTTTGGGCACGAACGGCTCTCGGAGGAGGCCACCCGGCTCGGCTCGGATCTGCTCGCCGTCGGCACCACGTACGAGGCCGCGCGCATCAAGGACTACTTCGGCGGCGACCTGCTGGTGCTGACGCCCTACCGGCGCGGCGAGGAGCCGGTGCCGCTGCCCGACCGGGTGGTCCGCTCGGTCTCCTCGATCGACGGTGTGTACGGCCTGGTGGGCGCGCGTGTCGTCATCGAGGTGATGTCCTCGATGAAGCGGCACGGCATCAGCGAGCAGGATCTGCCGCAGCTGCACCAGGCCATAGAGAACGTCCGCCTGGAGGGCTTCGCCATCCATCTGCCGCTGGACCGCACCGACGGCTCGGACGCCGTCGAGGAGGTCATCGGCTGGATGGACCGGCTGCGCGCCGCCCGACTGCCGCTGCACACGATGTTCGTCAGCCACCTCAAGGCCGACGAACTCGTCCGGCTCCAGCAGCAGTTCCCGCAGACCCGGTTCCGCGCCCGCATCGGCACGCGGCTGTGGCTGGGGGACCACGAGGCGACCCAGTACCGCGGTGCCGTCCTGGACGTCACCCGCGTGACCAAGGGCGACCGGTTCGGCTACCGGCAGCAGAAGGCGGCCTCCGACGGCTTCCTGGTGGTCGTGGCGGGCGGTACGTCGCACGGGGTGGGCCTGGAGGCGCCGAAGGCCCTGCACGGCGTCATGCCGCGCGCCAAGGGCGTCGCCCGCGCCGGTCTCGCCACGGTCAACCGGAACCTCTCCCCGTTCGTCTGGGACGGCAAGCAGCGCTGGTTCGCCGAACCGCCGCACATGCAGGTGTCGATCCTGTTCGTGCCCTCGGACGCCGCGGAACCCAAGGTCGGCGACGAGCTGGTGGCCCATCTGCGGCACACCACCACGCAGTTCGACCGCATCGTGGACTGCTGAGACCGGTTCGAGTCCGCCGGTAACGGACAACAGGAAGGCCGTACACGGAACTGCGTGTACGGCCTTCTTCGCGCCCTCGTCCTTCACCCGGGCCGAAGCGGCGCGGGCCGTTCAGCCGAGCCGTTCGCTCACAGCGAACGGCCCTGGGGAGGCGCCGCTTCCGGCCTGCCCCACTCCACCTGCGGCGCCTCGTACGGGGCCGCGTGCCGGGGCGGACGGGCCACCGCGGTGAACGCGAAGACGTCCTCCGCCCCGTCGAGCACCCCGCCCGAGGGGTCGTCGTCCCCGGACCGGCGCACCACGTCCCGCTCCGGCATCAGGATGTCGCGTACGACGACGGCGCACAGGTACAGCGTGCCCAGCAGATGCAGGGCGATCGCCCACTGGTAGCCGTGCGTCGGCAGGCCCTTGTGGGCGTCTCCGCTGGTCGTGTAGGCGAGGTACATCCAGATGCCGAGGAAGTACGCCACCTCGCACGCCTGCCAGATCAGGAAGTCCCGCCACTTGGGCCGGGCGAGGGCCGCCAGCGGCACCAGCCAGAGCACGTACTGCGGCGAGTAGACCTTGTTGGTGAGGATGAAGACCGCCACGATCAGGAAGGCCAGCTGGGCGAAGCGCGGCCGGCGCGGGGCGGTGAACGTGAGCACGGCGATGCCGATGGAGCACAGCACCATCAGCACCGTGGCGGCGGTGTTCACGAAGTCGGTGCTCGGCGGGTGGTCCGAGTTCTGGGACCAGATCAGCCAGAACGAGCCGAAGTCGACGCCCCGGTCATGGCTGAACGAGTAGAACTTCGACCAGCCCTGGAAGGCGAACAGCATCACCGGCAGGTTCACCACCAGCCAGGCGCCCACCGTTCCCGCCGCCGCCTGCACGAACTCCCGCCATCTGCCCGCCCGCCAGCACAGTACGAACAGGGGGCCGAGCAGGAGCACGGGATAGAGCTTGGCGGCCGTGGCGAGCCCCAGGAGGATGCCGAAGGCGACGGGGCGGCCGCGGGCCCACATCAGCATCGCGGCGGCCGTCAGCGCCACCGCCAGCAGGTCCCAGTTGATGGTGGCGGTCAGCGCCGCCGCGGGCGCCAGAGCGACCAGCAGGCCGTCCCAGGGGCGCCGGCGGTGGGTACGAGCCACACAGACGGCGAGTACGGCCGTACAGACCATCAGCATCGCGGCGTTGACGAACCAGTACCACTGCTCCTGGTGCTGGATCCCGCCGCTGTGCGGGGTCAGCCAGGAGGCCACCTGCATGAACACTCCGGTCAGCACCGGGTACTCGAGATAGCCCATGCCGCCGGACAGGTCGTCCGGGAGTCTGTCGAAGTAGGGCACGAGGTGATCGGCGAATCCGCGGCCCTGGTAGAGGTGCGGGATGTCCGAGTAGCAGGCCTTCGTGTACTGGGAGCTGGCGCCGAAGAACCAGGCGCTGTGGTAGCACGGCGCCTTCTGGACCAGGCCCAGGGCGAACATGCCGATCGCCACGAGCGCCACGATCCGCACGGGCGTCCACCAGGAGGTTCCGAGCAGGGCGTACCGCCCGATGGGGCCGCCGACCAGTTCACTGCCGGCCGCCGCGACCTCGTCCTCCCTGGTCGGCCGCACCGGCTCCGGCGGGGCGGACCGCTCCGGTTCGGGCTCGTACACGCCCGGGGGTGTCATCTCTGCACTGGGCATGGGCCACATCCTGCCGTACCTCCCCATGAAAACGCGGAGGGCCGCCGCACCTGGTCGGTGCGGCGGCCGATGTTTCACGTGAAACAGGCAGAGCGGGAGATATGGCCGCCAACCGGTCGGACCGGGGGGTCAGCCCGCCGGTCCCCAGATGGTTCCTCCGTTGCCGTTGCCATTACCCCGGGTCCCGCCGGCGGCGCCGGGATCGGTGGCCGTGGTCGAGGGCGTCGGCCCACCGTCCATGCCGCCGGTGCCGTTCCCGCCGGGGCCGTTGCCGTTGTCACCGCCGTTGCCGTTGCCGCCGTCGGTGCAGCCGAAGAAGCCACAGCTCTGGCTGTTCGTCGGGCTCGGAGAGACGCTGTCGCTCGGCGACGGGCTCGTGGACGGGCTCGTGGACGGGCTCGGCGAGGTCGACGGGGTCGGCGTCGGGCTCGGCTCGGGGTTCAGCGCGACGCCGATGGGCTCGGGCGCCGGGAACGTCAGCGCCGGCTGACCCTGAAGCGCCTGGGTCATGTAGTCGTGGAAGATCTCGGACGGGAACGAGGCGCCGTGGATCTGCTTCTGGCCACCCGTTCCGTACATCTCCAGGAACGTGCGGTTCTTGTTATTCGCGTTGTCGTCCAGGCGGAACATGCTGATCGCGGTGGACAGCTGCGGGGTGTAGCCGACGAACCAGGCCGACTTGTTGCCGTCGGTGGTACCGGTCTTGCCGGCCACCTCACGTCCGGGCAGCCGGGCGTTGGTACCCGTGCCCTTGTCGACCACGGTCCGCAAGACGTCGGTGACGTTGTTCGCCACGTTCGCCGAGTAGGCCTCCTTCGACTTCACCTCGTGCCGGTAGACGACCCCGTCCTTGCTCTCGACCTTGTCGACCGAGTACGGGTCGGTCTGCTGACCGCTGTTGGCGAAGGTGCCGTAGGCCCCGGCCATACGGATGGCGCTCGGGTCGGAGGTGCCGATCGAGAAGGACGGGTAGTTGGAGCTGGCCAGGCTGCCCTTCAGCAGACCCGCGTCCAGCGCGGACTGCTCGACCTTGTCCAGGCCCACGTCCATGCCGAGCTGCACATAGGCCGAGTTCACCGAGAACTGCATCGCCTCACGAAGGTCGATCTTGTAGTCCGGCGCGTCACCGACGGACTCATTGCCGTCGTTGGTCTGGAGCCACTCCTTGCCGTCCTTGTCCGTCCAGACACTGTGGTCGTAGTTCTCGATCTTGAGCTTGTTCTTGCCGCTGTACAGGCTCTTGGGAGAGGCGATCGTGCGCTCGTCCAGGCCCTGGTCCGCCGGACCGTGCGGGTCGCGCACGCCCCACTTCATCGAGGCCGCCAGCACGAAGGGCTTGAACGTGGAGCCCACCTGGGCGCCGGTCGAGTCGGCGTTGTCGGTGAAGTGCTTGGTCGCGTCCTCACCGCCGTAGATGGCCCGGATGGCGCCCGTCTTCGGCTCGACCGAGGCTCCGCCGAACTGGACGTACTTGTCGTACTTCGGACGTACGTCGGGCTTGATGTTCGCCTTCTGGACCTTCTTGACGGCGGCTTCCAGCGCGTTGACCTTCTTCTTGTCGAAGGTCGTGTGGATCCGGTAGCCGCCCTTCTGGAGATCGTCCGCGGTGACATGGGTCTTGTCACTGTTGTTGATCAAGTAGGACTTGGCGAGGTCGACGAGGTAGCCCACCTGGCCGCTGAGCCGGCTGTTCGAGCGCGGGTTCTGCGAGTGGGGGAGCGTCGTGTACTTGGCACGTTCGGCGGCGCTCAGATGGCCGTACTTGACCATCTTGTCGAGGGTGTCCTGCATCTGCCCCAGGGCGCGCTTCTTGTTCGCCTCGGCCGTGGCATTGGGGTCGAGGGACGTGGCGCCGGCCGGGTCGTAGTAGGTGGCGCCCTTCAGCATCGCCGCGAGGAAGGCGCACTGGCCGGGGTTGAGCTGCTTGGCGTCGATGTTGAAGTAGGCGCGCGAGGCCGCCTGGATGCCGTAGGCACCGCGACCGAAGTACGCCGAGTTCAGGTAACCGGCCATGATCTTCGGTTTGGGCACCTCGGTGCCCACCTTGATCGCGACGAAGATCTCCTTGAACTTGCGGGAGAGGGTCTGCGACTGGTCGTCGAGCATGGCGTTCTTGACGTACTGCTGGGTGATCGTCGAGCCACCCTGGGTCTGACCGCCCCTGGCCATGTTGAAGACCGCTCGGGCGATACCCGACGGGTCCACGCCGCTGTCGGTCTCGAAGGTCTTGTTCTCCTGGGAGATGACGGCGTACCGCATCTCCTTGGGGATGTCCTCGTAGTTGATGATCTGCCGGTTGGTCTCGCCACCGGTCGCGACCATCACCGATCCGTCGGACCAGTAGTAGACGTTGTTCTGCGCCTGCGCGGTCTTGGCCACGTCAGGGACGCCCACCATCGCGTACCCGATGCCGGCGACGGCCACGAGGCAACCGACGAAGCCGATGAACACGCCCGACACGAGCTTCCAGGACGGCACCCACCGGTGCCACCCGTACTTGTCCGCGCGGGGATAGTCGATGATCCGCTTCTTGCCGGGCGGGGTCGTACGCCCCCGACCGCGTCCGGGTCCGGACGGGCCGCCGGGGCCACCGCGGCGGCCGCCTGCGGGCTCGGCTGCTCTGCGGCGTCCACCACTGCTTCTCTGGGCCGCGCGCCGGGCCTCGGCGCGGCCGCCGAGCGACCGTGCCTCGTCTCCCGGAGAGTCGGCAGGCGATCCGCTGGCGCCTCGCGGTGCCGCGCGGCGACCGGGGGACGAACCGGGCTGGCCGCGTCGGGCCGCGGCACGTCCGCCTCCCTGCGGCTGCGGCGGTTTGCGACGGTGCTCGCTCATCGAACGATTACTCCTCGGGCAGGCGCACCCTTGCGCACCTGGACTGGCGGCTGGTTTCCGGTCCCCCCGACGTACGGATGTGGTCGGTCGCGCATTCACCCGTACTGCACCGGGGACGACGACGCTCCCCAGGCGTCGCATGGTTCCCGGTGGTCTGCATGCCGCACAGACTACGCACCGCCAAAACCCACCGAGCCCCGAAGTTCACCCCAAACCAGGCAAGTTGCCTCCTACGAATCGGTTATGTGATCCCGTTCACCACCGTCCCCCTTGTCGCACGCGTGACGTCGTTCTATCGTGCTGATGTATCGAGTCGATACATCAGCACGAGATAAAGACGCTGAGAAGGCACTGGGAGACCTGCGGTGGGAGCCGCGGGCCGGGAGGAGGCGACGATGAGCCGGCGCTCCGGCATCCTTGAGTTCGCCGTGCTCGGCCTGCTGCGCGAGTCCCCCATGCACGGTTACGAGCTGCGTAAACGACTCAACACGTCCCTGGGTGTGTTCCGCGCTTTCAGCTACGGGACCCTGTATCCCTGCCTCAAGACGCTGGTCGCGAGCGGCTGGTTGACCGAGGAGCCGGGCAACACCCACGAGGACGCCCTCGCCGCTCCCCTCACCGGACGCCGCGCCAAGATCGTCTACCGGTTGACGGCGGAAGGTAAGGAGCACTTCGAGGAACTGCTCTCGCAGACCGGTCCCGACGCGTACGAGGACGAGCACTTCGCCGCACGGTTCGCCTTCTTCGGGCAGACCTCGCGCGATGTGCGCATGCGCGTGCTGGAGGGCCGGCGCAGCCGGCTGGAGGAGCGTCTGGAGAAGATGCGCACCTCCCTGACCCGGACGCGGGAGCGCCTGGACGACTACACACTCGAGCTCCAGCGCCACGGGATGGAATCCGTGGAGCGCGAAGTGCGCTGGCTGAACGAGCTCATCGAGAGCGAGCGAGCCGGACGGGACCTGAGAAGTCCCTCGTCCGGGGGGCCCGCTCAAGAGGACACCACCACTGGATCGACGGGCGGCCTGCCCCGTACCGGGAGCACCTCCCGTACGGATCCGCCCGGCGACACCGCCACGTGAGTCCCAGTCAGGGCCTCACTCGTACACACAGGGAGCAACCGGAATGGGTTCGGTTCGCGTAGCCGTCGTCGGCGTGGGCAACTGCGCCGCGTCGCTGGTGCAGGGAGTCGAGTACTACAAGGACGCCGACGCGGCGGCCAAGGTCCCCGGCCTGATGCACGTGCAGTTCGGTGAGTACCACGTGCGCGACATCGAGTTCGTGGCCGCGTTCGACGTGGACGCCAAGAAGGTCGGCCTCGACCTCGCGGACGCGATCGGCGCCTCCGAGAACAACACCATCAAGATCTGCGACGTCCCGAACACCGGCGTCACCGTGCAGCGCGGCCACACCCTCGACGGCCTGGGCAAGTACTACCGCCTGACCATCGAGGAATCGGAGGCCGAGCCGGTCGACGTCGTCCAGATCCTGAAGGACAAGCAGGTCGACGTTCTCGTCTGCTACCTGCCGGTCGGCTCCGAGGACGCGGCGAAGTTCTACGCCCAGTGCGCCATCGACGCCAAGGTCGCCTTCGTCAACGCCCTTCCGGTCTTCATCGCCGGCACCAAGGAGTGGGCGGACAAGTTCACCGAGGCCGGCGTGCCGATCGTCGGTGACGACATCAAGTCCCAGGTCGGCGCCACCATCACGCACCGCGTCATGGCGAAGCTGTTCGAGGACCGCGGTGTCATCCTGGACCGCACGATGCAGCTGAACGTCGGCGGCAACATGGACTTCAAGAACATGCTCGAGCGTGAGCGCCTGGAGTCCAAGAAGATCTCCAAGACGCAGGCCGTCACCTCCCAGATCCCCGACCGGGACCTCGGCGAGAAGAACGTCCACATCGGCCCGTCCGACTACGTGGCCTGGCTGGACGACCGCAAGTGGGCCTACGTCCGCCTTGAGGGCCGCGCCTTCGGCGACGTCCCGCTGAACCTGGAGTACAAGCTGGAGGTCTGGGACTCCCCGAACTCCGCCGGTGTCATCATCGACGCCCTGCGCGCCGCGAAGATCGCCAAGGACCGCGGCATCGGTGGCCCGATCCTCTCCGCATCCTCGTACTTCATGAAGTCCCCGCCGGTGCAGTACTTCGACGACGAGGCCCGCGAGAACGTCGAGAAGTTCATCCGCGGCGACGTCGAGCGCTAAAGCTCGACACCGCCCCACGGGGAGCCGCTCGTACAAAAATCGCTCCTGCCAGGGCTGTGAAGGTCCCCGGGTCCTGACCCGGGGACCTTCCGCATATGTGAGGCTGTGCCCCATGCCCGTCGTCCGTGACCTGCGCGTCCTGTTGCGCCTGCGGTACTTCCGGCGCCTGCTGTACATCCGTCTGCTGTCCCAGGGCGCCGACGGCGTCTACCAGGTCGCGCTCGCCGCCTACGTCGTCTTCTCCCCGGAGAAGCAGACCTCGGCCGCCGCGATCGCCTCGGCGATGGCGGTACTGCTGCTCCCCTATTCACTCGTCGGCCCCTTCGCGGGCGTCCTGCTGGACCGCTGGCAGCGCCGCCAGGTGTTCGTCCACGGCAATCTGCTGCGCGCCCTGCTGGCCGTCGGCACCGCCGCGCTGATGGCGGGCCACGTCCCGGCCTGGCTCTTCTACGTCTCCGCGCTGTGTGTCACGGCCGTCAACCGCTTCATCCTCGCCGGGCTCTCCGCGTCCCTGCCCCGGGTGGTCGACGCCGAGCGCCTGGTGATCGCCAACTCCCTGTCCCCGACGGCCGGCACGCTCGCCGCGACCGCCGGGGGCGGACTCGCGTTCGGGGTACGGCTGCTGTCCTCGGGCTCCGATGCCGCGGTGGTGCTGCTGGGCGCCCTGCTCTATCTGTGCGCGGGCCTGGTCTCCTTGAACATGGCGCCCACGCTCCTCGGCCCTGACCGGCAGCAACTGCAACCTCATCTGCTGACCGCGCTCGCCGACACGGCCCGCGATCTGCTTGCCGCCATCCGGCATCTGGCCGCGCCCCGGCGCAGGGAGGCGGCCTGGGCGCTGGCCTCGATGACGCTGATGCGCTTCAGCTACGGCGCGTTGCTCGTCCTGCTGCTCATGCTGTGCCGCTACACCCTCGCGTCCGGCCCCGACGAGGGACTGCGGCTGCTCGGTCTGGCGCTGGGTCTGTCCGGTGCCGGGTTCTTCGTGGCGGCCGCGGTGACTCCCTGGGCGGCGGGACGGCTGGGACCCCTGCGCTGGATCGTGGTGTGCTCGGCGGCGGCCGCGGTGCTGGAGCCCGCCCTCGGTCTGCCGTTCGCCACCGGACCTCTGCTCGTCGCCGCCTTCGTACTGGGGCTGATCACCCAGGGCGCCAAGATCGCGACCGACACCATCGTCCAGTCCTGTGTGGACGACGGCTTTCGCGGACGGATCTTCTCCGTCTACGACGTCCTCTTCAATGTGGCCTTCGTCGGCGCGGCCGGGGTGGCGGCCCTGATGCTCCCACCGGACGGCAGATCACCGTTGCTGGTCGTCCTGGTCGCCGTGATCTACGCATTCGTCGCCGCGCTGCTGGCGTACTTCGAACGGCTGCTGCGGGGAGCCGGGAGACGGAAAGAGGGTCGATGTTTCACGTGAAACATCGACCCTCGTGCGGCCGGCCCGGCGGATGTTTCACGTGAAACACCGGCCGGGCCGGACCCTCACTCCTGTCCGGCCCACCACTCCTTGAGTGCGGCCACCGCGGCCTCGTGCTCCATCGGGCCGTTCTCCAGCCGCAGCTCCAGCAGGTGCTTGTACGCCTTGCCGATCACCGGGCCGGGAGTGACGCCCAGGATCTCCATGATCTGGTTGCCGTCGAGGTCCGGACGGATCGAGTCCAGCTCCTCCTGCTCCTGGAGCTGAGCGATGCGCTCCTCCAGACCGTCATAGGCCCGGGACAGCGCGGCCGCCTTCCGCTTGTTGCGGGTGGTGCAGTCGGAGCGGGTCAGCTTGTGCAGGCGGTCCAGCAGGGGTCCAGCGTCACGGACGTAGCGGCGGACCGCCGAGTCCGTCCACTCCCCGGTGCCGTAGCCGTGGAAGCGCAGATGAAGTTCGACCAGTCGTGAGACGTCCTTCACCAGCTCGTTGGAGTACTTCAGCGCGGTCATGCGCTTCTTGGTCATCTTGGCGCCGACCACCTCATGGTGGTGGAAGGAGACCCGGCCGTCCTTCTCGAAGCGGCGCGTGCGCGGCTTGCCGATGTCATGCAGCAGCGCGGACAGCCGCAGCGCGAGGTCGGGGCCGTTCTCCTCCAGCGCGATCGCCTGCTCCAGCACGATCAGCGTGTGCTCGTAGACGTCCTTGTGCCGGTGGTGCTCGTCACTCTCCAGGCGCAGTGCCGGCAGCTCGGGCAGCACATGGGCGGCGAGCCCGGTGTCGACGAGCAGGGTCAGGCCCTTGCGCGGGTGGTCGGAGAGGATCAGCTTGTTCAGCTCGTCCCGCACCCGCTCCGCCGAGACGATCTCGATGCGCCCGGCCATGTCCGTCATGGCGGCGACGACCTCGGGGGCCACCTCGAAGTCCAGCTGGGCGGCGAACCTGGCGGCCCGCATCATCCGCAGCGGATCGTCCGAGAAGGACTCCTCCGGCGTGCCCGGGGTCCGCAGCACGCGGGCCGCGAGGTCCACCAGGCCGCCGTACGGATCGATGAACTCCTTCTCCGGCAGAGCCACGGCCATCGCGTTGACCGTGAAGTCCCGGCGGACCAGGTCCTGCTCGATGGAGTCGCCGTAGGAGACCTCGGGCTTGCGCGAGGCGCGGTCGTACGCCTCCGACCGGTAGGTCGTGATCTCGATCTGGAAGGTCATGTCGGTGTCCCCGACCCGGGCGCCCTTGTGCGCGCCGACGGTGCCGAAGGCGATCCCCACCTCCCAGACCGCGTCGGCCCAGGGCCGGACGATCTTCAGCACGTCCTCGGGACGGGCATCGGTGGTGAAGTCCAGATCATTGCCGAGCCGGCCGAGCAGTGCGTCGCGCACCGACCCCCCGACCAGGGCGAGGGAGAAACCCGCCTCCTGGAATCGGCGGGCGAGATCGTCGGCGACGGGCGCCACCCGCAGCAGCTCGGTGACCGCGCGCTGCTGGGCCTGGCTCAGGGCGGAGGGAGTGTCTTCGTTGGGGTTCGGCACAACAGAAGAGGGTACGTGCCCCGGGCGCACCGGGGCGCCCCTAATCGGCCCGGAACCCGGCCCGGAGCGGGCCGAGGCCGGCTTCCGGCATACCCGTGCAAGCGCAGCTCTTGCGGCGTACAGCCCCTCTCCCCTCGATACTGGATATAGAGGACGGGTCGTATCCGCCCAGCGATCTTGTGACCTGGACCGCGGCACTTCCGCTCGGCGCACCTCGTTACCATGCGGGGACGCACATTCCGACGACCACTGAGACGACGAGGACGGGCGAGCGCGTGGCCGAGGCGGCTGACTTCCAGGGGACCAGTGCCTCACCCGCGCGCCGATGGCTGCGGCGCACCGGAGCCCTGCTCGCCGGGGCGCCCCTGCTGGCCGGGCTGCTCCAGCTGCCCGCGGCCGCGCCGGCCGCCGCCGCCTCCGGGGACCCGGTGTCCGTCGCCCTGGACTCGATGAGCCCCAACGCCCCCACGGACGGTGACACCCTCACCGTCTCCGGCACGGTGACCAACAACGGCAAGCAGGCGGTCACCGGCGCCCATGTGGGCCTGCGGGTCGGCCCGATATTGAACACCCGCTCCGGGATCAACGACGTGGCCCAGCACCCGGACGAGCTCCAGGGGGTCAGCGGCTCCGAGGTCGGCGACAAGTACGCGCAGAAGTTCGCCAAGCTGGCGCCGGGCGTCGCCGAGCACTTCAGTATCTCCGTGCCGGTGGACAAGCTCGACCTGGGCGCGAACGGTGTCTACGAGTTCGGGGTCGCCCTGTCCGGGCAGACCTCCGCCCAGCCCTGGCAGCAGGTGCTCGGCGTCCAGCGGACGTTCCTGCCGTGGCAGCCGTCCGACGCCGACACCAGGACCAGGACGACGGTTCTGTGGCCGCTGCTGTCCACCGTCCATATGACGGCCAAGACGGGCGCCGGTCAGCTCCAGACGCCGGTGTTCCTCAACGACGACCTGGCCAAGGAGCTCGCGCCGGGCGGCCGGCTCGACCAGATGGTCAGCCTCGGCAAGGATCTGGACGTCACCTGGGTGATCGACCCGGACCTGCTGGCCTCCGTGGACGCCATGGCGTCGGGCAACTACCGGCTCCAGGGGGAGGGCGACACCACCGTCGCGGGCCCCAAGGAGCACCAGGCGCTCGCCAAGCAGTGGCTGGCGAGCCTCCAGAAGGCGGTCGTGGGCAAGGAGGTCGTGGCGCTGCCCTTCGCCGACCCCGACCTGGCCTCGCTCGCACACCGCGGCACCAGCGTCACCGGCTCCCTCAGCCATCTCAAGGACGCGACCGATGTCGCCGCGACCACCGTGAAGACTGTGCTCCACGTCATACCGAGCACGGATTACGCATGGCCGGTGAACGGCGCCGTGGACCCGTCGATCATGAGGGTCGCGACCTCCGCCGGCGCGGACCGGGTGATCGCCCGCAGCGACAGCCTCCAGGAGACGGCCGGGCTGTCGTATACGCCCTCCGCCGCCCGCCCGGTCGGCGGCGGCACCACAGCGGTCGTGGCCGACGCCAAGCTGTCCACGGCCTTCGAGGGCGATCTGACCAAGGCGGCCGACTCCACACTCGCCGTGCAGGAGTTCCTGGCCCAGAGTCTTGAGATCAACGCGCAGACGGACCAGCAGCGCAGCATCGTCGTCGCCCCGCAGCGCCTGCCCACGGCGGCCCAGGCGCAGGCGATGGCCGCGGCCGTGCGGGCGCTCCAGGGCGGCACCTGGTCCCAGGCACAGGACCTGACGGCGGCGGCCAAGGCCAAGCCCGACCCGAGCGCCACCACGCGTATCCCGTCGACCTCCGTCTATCCGACGTACCTGCGCCGGCAGGAGCTGCCGGCCTCGGCCTTCGAACAGATCGCCCGGACCCAGGACAAGCTCGACGACTTCCAGGTGATCCTCTCCGACCAGTCCCGTGTGGTCACCCCGTTCGGGCGGGCCATAAACCGCGGGATGTCCACATCGTGGCGGGGCCAGAGCGATGACGGGGACGCCTTCCGCAACGGCGTCGAGGGGTGGCTGGACGATCTGGCCGGGCAGGTCAGGCTGATCGACAAGTCCGAGACCAAGCTCTCCGGACGCAGCGCGACCATCCCGGTGACCGTCCAGAACAACCTCGTCCAGCCGGTCGGCCACCTGGTGCTGCGGCTCACCTCGACCCAGCCGACCCGACTGAAGATCGGCGGCAAGGCGTACTACGAGCAGCCCGTCGACATCGCCGGCGGCCACGCCCAGTCCGTGAAGTTCACCACCTCGGCCAACGCCAACGGCCGGGCCACGGTGATCGCCCAGCTGTACACCGAGGACGGCCAGGAGTACGGCGCCCCCGTCACCTTCGACGTGAAGGTCACCGAGGTCACGCCCACGGTGATGCTCGTCATCGGCGGCGGTGTGCTGCTCCTCGTCCTCGCCGGGTTCCGGATGTACACCCAGCGCAAGCGCGCGGCCGCCCGCCAGGCCGGGGAGGGCGGCGCGGGCACCGCGAGGGAGGACTCCGACGGGCCGGGGAACCCCGAGGCGCCCGGGGATCGTCTCCCGGAGGAGTCCGACTCCGCCGCAGGGGCAGACGACCCGGAGCAGCCGAGTGACCCTGCGCCGGACACCGCACCGGAAAGCACCGACCCGTCCGGGACGGGTGAGAGAGTGGACCGTTGAGCGATGTCGTGGCCGGTGGGCCCGGGACGATGAGGTGGGGTAAGGCATGAACGCGCCGTACGACGGTGACCGCGGCCAGGGCGCGGCCGGCTCGGGCTACCCCGAGACGCCGCCCGAGCCCGGCCAGGTGCCGCCGCAGCAAGCGGCGGACATGTACCTCCAGGACGCCTACGACCAGGACCCCTACCGGGCTCACGATCTGACCGCCCAGGACCCGGTCGCGGAGGCGCTCTACGACCGTGCCGCGCACCCCCCGCCGCCCCCGGGCACCTACGAGCAGCCGCTGTACGCGCAGCCCGCCCAGTCGCCGTACGCGCCCGACCCGCGGGTGTGGGCGCAGACCCCGGCGCCCGAGCCGGACGGCGCGGCGCCCTATCTGCCCTACGGCGACGATCCGCGCACCACCCAGTTCGTGGGCGTGGACGACCTGGTCTCGAACTCCGGCGAGGAGTACCACGAGCCGGACGCCTTCGCGCATCTCTTCAAGGACCAGCAGCAGGGTTCCGGCCACGCGCCGATGGATCCCCCGGGCGTCCCGGGACCGGCCGCCGCGCCGGGCATGGGCGCCGCGCCGGGCGGTCAGTACCCGCCTGCCTACGGCCGGCAGCCGCAGCAGCAGAATCCGTACGCCGGGCAGGGCTACCCGGCCGCGCCCACCGCGCCCTACGCCTCCGCCCAGAACCCGATGCAGCCCCCGGTGCCCGCACCGGTCGGGGCTCCGGCCCCCGGCGTCCCCTCCGGCTCCGGCCCGGCCGAGACGGTCATGGCGCCCGTGGCCTCCGTGGCGACCGCCGCGCCCGCCAAGAAGGGCGGCAAGGTCGGCGGGCTGATGAAGTCCAGCGCCGTCATGGCGGCCGGCACCCTGGTCTCCCGGCTCACCGGCTTCGTCCGCTCCGCGCTGATCGTCTCCGCGCTCGGCCTCGGCTTCCTCGGCGACTCCTTCCAGGTCGCCTACCAGCTGCCGACCATGATCTACATCCTCACCGTCGGCGGTGGCCTCAACTCGGTCTTCGTGCCGCAGCTGGTCCGCTCGATGAAGGAGGACGAGGACGGCGGCGAGGCCTTCGCCAACCGGCTGCTGACCCTCGTGATGGTGGCACTGGCCGCGCTGACCGCTCTCGCGATGTTCGCGGCGCCGCTGCTGGTGCGCATGCTGTCCAACCCGGTGGCCAGCAACCCGGCGGCCAACGAGGTCGCGGTCACCTTCACCCGCTACTTCCTGCCCTCGATCTTCTTCATGGGCATCCATGTGGTGATGGGCCAGGTTCTCAACGCGCGCGGCAAGTTCGGCGCGATGATGTGGACCCCGGTTCTGAACAACATCGTCATCATCGTGTCGCTGGGCATGTTCATCTGGGTCTACGGCACCGCCGCCCACTCCCATATGACGGTCACGAACATCCCGCCGCAGGGTCAGCGTCTGCTCGGTGTCGGTGTGCTGCTCGGCCTGGTCGTGCAGGCGCTGGCGATGATCCCCTATCTGCGCGAGACCGGGTTCCGGATCCGGCCGCGGTTCGACTGGCGCGGCCACGGCCTCGGCAAGGCGGCGGCACTCGCCAAGTGGACGGTCCTGTTCGTCCTCGCCAACCAGGCCGGCGCCATGATCGTCACCCAGCTGTCCACCGCGGCCGGCAAGGACTCCGGCGTCTCGGGCACCGGTTTCGCCGCCTACGCCAACGCCCAGCTGATCTGGGGCCTGCCGCAGGCCATCATCACGGTCTCCCTGATGGCCGCCCTGCTGCCGCGCATCTCCCGCTCGGCATCCGAGGGCGACGGCGGCGCCGTACGCGACGACATCTCACAGGGCCTGCGGACCACCGCGGTCGCCATCGTCCCGGTCGCCTTCGGCTTCGTGGCGCTGGGCATCCCGATGTGCACCTTGATCTTCGGCAGCTCGGGCACCAGCTCGGCCACCAACATGGGCTACATGCTGATGGCCTTCGGCCTCGGCCTGATCCCGTTCTCGGTGCAGTACGTCGTCCTGCGCGCCTTCTACGCCTACGAGGACACCCGCACCCCCTTCTACAACACGGTCATCGTCGCCGCGGTCAACGCGGGCGCCTCGGCCCTGTGCTTCTTCCTGCTGCCGGCCCGCTGGGCGGTCTCCGGCATGGCGGCCGCGTACGGCATCGCCTACGCGATCGGCGTCATCGTCGCCTGGCGGCGGCTGCGCAAGCGCCTCGGCGGCGACCTGGACGGCGCCCGGGTGCTGCGGACGTACGCCCGGCTGTGCATCGCCTCGGTACCGGCGGCACTGCTCAGCGGCGCGGCCTGCTACGGCATCGGGCACACGCTCGGCCAGGGCGCCATCGGCTCCTTCGCGGCACTGCTCGTCGGCGGAGCCGTACTGCTCGGTGTCTTCTTCGTCGCCGCCCGCCGGATGCGGATCGACGAACTCAACTCGCTCGTGGGAATGGTGCGCGGGCGTCTGGGCCGCTGAGGCGGGGGTAAGCGCACAACCATCGTCCGCCGCCGTGTGTCGTGCATAGCGGCGGACTGTGGGCACAATTGGTTTCGGCGTCGGACAGCGTGCAACGGATGGGGAGGCAGGGACGACGGTGGCGGAACGGAGCACGGCTGCCGTCGACGTGGCAGACAACAGCGGCGAACAGCCGCTGACCGCGAAGGCGGACCAGTCCACGGCCGACGGGGTGGCCAAGAACCCGGAGCGGGACACGGACGGCAGCGAGGGGCAGGGGAGCGACGCGGAGGGTTCTCTCAAGCAGGCCTCACCGCCCGAACTGCACAGCGGTCACAAACTCGCCAGACGCTACCGGCTGGAGGAGTGCGTCACCCGACTGGACGGATTCAGCAGCTGGCGTGCGGTCGACGAGAAACTGCGCCGCGCGGTCGGCGTCCATGTACTGCCGGCGGACCACGCACGGGCCCGCTCGGTCCTCGCCGCGGCCCGTTCCTCCGCGCTGCTCGGCGACCCGCGCTTCGTCCAGGTCCTCGACGCCGTCGAGGAGAACGACCTCGTCTACGTCGTCCATGAATGGCTGCCCGATGCCACCGAGCTGACCGCCCTGCTGACGGCCGGTCCGCTGGAGCCGCACGACGCGTACCAGATGGTCAGTCAGGTGGCCTCGGCCATGGCCGCCGCGCACCGTGAGGGCCTCGCCCATCTGCGACTGAACCCCAACGCGGTGCTGCGCACATCGACCGGCCAGTGGCGTATCCGCGGCCTCGCGGTGAACGCCGCGTTGCGCGGCATCAGCTCCGACACCCCGCAGCGCACCGACACCGAGGCGATCGGCGCCCTGCTGTACGCGGCGCTGACCCAGCGCTGGCCCTACGAGGACGACGCGTACGGTCTGTCGGGCCTCCCCAAGGACGTCGGGCTCGTCGCACCGGACCAGGTGCGGGCCGGCATCCACCGCGGCCTGTCCGAACTGACCATGCGCGCACTCGCCAACGACGGGGCCACCGCGTCCCGGCACGAGGCGCCGTGCACCACGCCGGAGGAGCTGGTGAAGGCGATCGGCGAGATGCCCCGCATCCGTCCGCCGGAGCCCGCGTTCACCGCACCGCCCGAGTACCAGCGCACGACCTATCAGCAGGGCACCTACGGCCGCCCGGCGCCGCACCCCGGCGCCGCCCAGCCGATCGTTGCTCCGCCGCCCCCGTTGCAGAGCCGCACCGGCAAGGCGCTGAAGTGGGCGGTCTCCGCCCTTCTCATCGCCGCTCTCGGCCTGGGCAGCTGGCAGTTGGCGGACGCTCTGATGGACCAGGGCGGCAAGTCGAACGACACCAACAAGAGCCGCACCACGGACGGCGGCGACAAGACCTCCAAGCAGTCGTCGGCACCGATAAAGATCCAGGGCAGCCAGGAGTTCGTCGCGGAGGGCGATCCCCAGAGCGCCGCCAATGTCGCCAAGACGTACGACGGCAACCCGTCGACCTACTGGAAGACCAAGTCCTTCAACGACGGTCCGCCCATCGCGCCGCTGAAGCCGGGCGTCGGCATCGTCTACGACCTCGGCTCGGCCACCCAGCTCGACAAGGCCATGCTCAGCCTGCGCTACGGCGGCGACCACACCACGGTCGAGCTGTACGCCGCGGACTCGCTGACCCCGCCGTCGCTGGACTCGATGACCCGGATCGGCACGGTCACCACCACCGGCACCACCGCTACCGTGAAGGTCACCAAGCAGCTGAAGACGCGGTACGTCCTCGTCTGGCTGACCGCGCTGCCGAACTCCGGCTACGACTCCACGCTGTACTCCAGAGCGGGCTACAAGCAGGCCATCGGCGAAGTGCAGTTCACGGGCTGACCTCGCTACCCGGACCGGAGGGGCAGATGGCGGAGGACGCCGGATACGACGGGGTGAGCGACCAGGAGCTGCTCGCCCGCCATGTGCAGGGCGACGCCGACGCCTTCGGAGAGATCGTACGGCGGCATCGGGACCGGCTCTGGGCGGTCGCGCTGCGCACGCTGGGGGACCGCGAGGAGGCCGCCGACGCGGTGCAGGACGCCCTGGTGTCCGCCTACCGGGCCGCGGGCACCTTCCGGGGCCAGTCGGCGGTGACGACCTGGCTGCACCGGATCACGGTGAACGCCTGTCTGGACCGCGCCCGCAAGGCGGCCACGCGCAAGACCGCCCCAGTGGACGACACCGAGCGGCTGGAGCAGCTGCTGGAGCCGCACGAGTCCGCGTCCGCGCCGGCCGAGCGCAATGATCTGCACCGCCAGCTGATCGAGGCGATGGGCACCCTGGCGCCGGAGCAGCGGGCCGCGCTGGTCCTCGTGGACATGCAGGGCTACCCGGTCGCCGAGGCCGCGCGGATCCTCGATGTGCCGACCGGCACGGTGAAGAGCCGGTGCGCCCGGGGCAGAGCCCGGCTGCTGCCACTGCTCAGCCATCTGCGTCCCGGGCACGGCAGCACGGAAGAAAACAGTTCTGGCCGGAACCGGGTGGAAGGGACATCCGTCCCATCGGCAACGGAGGCTTCCGACGCGAGCCTCCCGCATGCGGGACCGACCGATTCAGCCGTAGCGAAGGGCGGAGGTGGGCGAGCGTGACATCGACGACGGCCACGGCCGGGCACCCGGACGTCACCGAGATCTCCGACCTCGCCGAGGGGCTTCTCCCGCCCGAGCGCGGCACGGACGTACGACGCCATCTGGGCGGCTGCGAGCTGTGCGCGGACGTCTACGCCTCCCTGGAGGAGATCCGGGGGCTGCTGGGATCCGCACAGGCGCCGGAGCCGATGCCGGTCGACGTGGCCCAGCGCATCGATGCCGCCCTGGCCGCCGAGGCTTTGCTCAACACTTCCGGGCCGGACTCCACGGGTCATGTTTCACGTGAAACATCGGTCCCCACCGAGCACCCGGCACCCGCGCCGACCGACCGTCCCGCTGACCGTCCTGTCGATCGCCCGGCCGGCCGGGCGGGGGCCGCGACCGGGCCGGGCCGAAAGAAGAACGGACCCGGCCGCCGCCGCAGGGCCTTCGTGCTGGGCGGTGTGCTGACCGCCGCTGTCCTGGGCGCCGGTGCGTTGGTGTTCCAGTCGCTCGGCGGCGGCACCTCCTCCACGACGGCCAAGGGCGAGCCCAGCGCGTCCGCCGGTGCGTTTTCCGGAAGCAGCGTCCAGAACCAGGTACGGGATCTGCTGGCCACGAAGAAGAGTCCTCAGCGGGAGGACAGCCAGCGGCCGCGTTCCGGGCAGAACACCCCGCAGACGGGCGAGAGCGCGAACACGCTCCTCCAGCCCCAGGTCGCCGTCCCCGAGTGCGTCCGACGGGCGGTCCCCCGGGGCGAGCAGGCGCTGGCCGCGAAGACCGGTACCTATGCCGGGAAGAGTGCCTATCTCGTCGTCCTTCCCGACCTCCAGGACAGCGCGCGCGTGACGGCCTATGTGGTCGACGCCGCCTGTGTCGGGCAACAGCCCGTCTCCGCCGGCAAGGTTCTGCTGAAGCAACCCGTCGCTCGTCCCTGACCCCCGGTACCGGCCAGTCGTTCTCTGCGCGCGTGTGCCCGGACACAGCGGGAATGCGCGCCCCGTAGGATCCGTTGGGTGGGGTGAGAGACCCGAAAGGGCCTCTCCCCGGTCGACTGACGCAGACCAGAGACGAGGAATCTAGCCGTGAGCGATGTCCGTAATGTGATCATCATCGGCTCCGGGCCCGCAGGCTATACGTCGGCGCTGTACACCGCCCGCGCATCCCTGAAGCCCCTGGTGTTCGAGGGCGCCGTCACCGCCGGTGGCGCACTGATGAACACCACCGAGGTGGAGAACTTCCCGGGCTTCCGTGACGGCATCATGGGCCCCGACCTCATGGACAACATGCGGGCGCAGGCCGAGCGCTTCGGTGCCGAGCTGATCCCGGACGACATCGTCTCGGTCGACCTCACCGGGGAGATCAAGACCGTCACCGACACCGCGGGCACGGTGCACAAGGCCAAGGCCGTCATCGTCACCACCGGCTCCCAGCACCGCAAGCTCGGCCTCCCGAACGAGGACGCGCTGTCCGGCCGCGGTGTCTCCTGGTGCGCCACCTGTGACGGGTTCTTCTTCAAGGACCAGGACATCGCCGTGATCGGCGGCGGCGACACCGCGATGGAGGAGGCCACCTTCCTCTCGCGCTTCGCCAAGTCCGTGACGATCGTCCACCGCCGGGACACCCTGCGCGCCTCCAAGGCGATGCAGGAGCGCGCCTTCGGCGACCCGAAGATCAAGTTCGTGTGGGACAGCGAGGTCGCCGAGATCCAGGGCGAGCAGAAGCTCTCCGGCCTGAAGCTTCGCAACCTCAAGAGCGGCGAGCTGTCCGAGCTGCCCGTGACGGGTCTGTTCATCGCGATCGGCCACGACCCGCGCACCGAGCTGTTCAAGGGTCAGCTGGACCTCGACGAGGAGGGCTACCTGAAGGTCGCCTCCCCCTCCACCCGCACCAATGTGACCGGTGTCTTCGCCGCCGGTGACGTTGTCGACCACACCTACCGTCAGGCGATCACTGCGGCCGGCACCGGCTGCTCCGCCGCCCTGGACGCCGAGCGCTTCCTCGCCGCCCTCGCGGACGAGGACCAGGCCGAGCCCGAGAAGACCGCCGCGGTCTGACGCTCCTCTCAGCTTCCTCCCCCCTCCCCGCCCCACGATCAAGTTAAGGAGCCCAGCGTGGCCGCCCTGAAGAACGTGACCGACGCCTCCTTCGACGAGGACGTCCTCAAGAACGACAAGCCCGTCCTGGTGGACTTCTGGGCCGCCTGGTGCGGTCCGTGCCGCCAGATCGCCCCCTCCCTGGAGGCGATCGCGGCCGAGCACGGCGACAAGATCGAGATCGTCAAGCTCAACATCGACGAGAACCCGGCCACGGCCGCCAAGTACGGCGTCATGTCCATCCCGACCCTGAACGTCTACCAGGGTGGCGAGGTCGCCAAGACCATCGTCGGCGCCAAGCCCAAGGCCGCGATCGTCCGCGACCTCGAGGACTTCATCGCCGAGTGATGTTTCACGTGAAACATTGAAGGGGCCGACCTCCATGGGTCGGCCCCTTCGTCTGTGTCCGCTACAGCGGCCGCAGCACCGGTTCCTTCTGCACCGCACCCAGCAGCCGGTCGATCGCCATCTCGACGTCTTCCTTCCAGGAGAGCGTCGACCGCAGTTCCAGCCGCAACCGGGGATGCAGAGGATGCTGCCGTACCGTCTTGAAGCCCACGGCCAGAAGATGGTCCGCCGGCAGCAGACAGGCGGGCTCCTTCCAGCGGGCGTCCCCGAATGCCTCTATGGCCTTGAAGCCCCGGCGCAGCAGATCCTTGGCCACCGTCTGCACCAGCACCCGGCCGAGCCCCTGTCCCTGATAGCCGGGCTTGATGAAGGCCGTGATCAGCTGGACGGCGTCCGGTGACACCGGGCTCGTGGGAAAGGCGGCCGAGCGCGGGACATAGGCGGGAGGGGCGTAGAGCACATAGCCCACCGGTGCGTCATCGACATAGACCACGCGGCCGCAGGAACCCCAGTCCAGCAGGACGGCGGAGATCCAGGACTCCTTCTCCACGGCGGCCGTGCCGCCCTTGACCGCCGCCTCACCGCTGACGGGGTCCAGCTCCCAGAAGACACATGAGCGACAGCGTTGGGGAAGGTCCTGAAGGTTGTCCAACGTGAGCGGCACCAGCCGACGCCCCATGAAGGCCCTTCCTCGCTTCCCTCACCGGCCGCCGCGGCGCGAGCGGCCGTTCGAACACTGCGTTCCCTGAGCACTCGCATCGTATCCACCATGCGATTCGCTCGATACCGCCGCAAAGCAAAGAGCGGGCCGTGTTCCGGTACACACCGGACACGCCCGCTCTTCGCCTGACCCCAGGGGGTCGATGGGTCCAGGGATCAGTCGTCCTGGTCCTCTTCGGCGCTCTCCTGAAGGTCGCTCGGCAGGACCCGGCCCTCGCCCGGGGCGAGGGTGCCCAGGATCCGCTGGAGGTCATCAATGGAGGCGAACTCCACGGTGATCTTGCCCTTCTTCTGCCCGAGGTCGACCTTCACCCGGGTCTCGAAGCGGTCCGACAGCCGGGTGGCCAGCTCGTTCAGCGCGGGGGAGAGCCGGGAGCCGGCCCGCGGCCCCTTGGGGCGCTGCGGCTTCTGCGGCCGGGAGCCCATGAGGGTCACGATCTCCTCGACGGCCCGCACCGACAGCCCCTCGGCCACGATGCGATGGGCCAGCCGGTCCTGTTCCTCCGAGTCCGCCACGGACAGCAGCGCCCGCGCATGCCCGGCGGAGAGCACCCCGGCGGCGACCCTCTTCTGCACCGTCGGCGAGAGCTTCAGCAGCCGCAGGGTGTTGGAGACCTGCGGGCGGGAGCGCCCGATCCGGTCGGCCAACTGGTCGTGCGTGCAGTTGAAGTCCTTCAGCAACTGGTCATAGGCGGCGGCCTCTTCCAGCGGGTTCAGCTGCGCGCGGTGCAGGTTCTCCAGCAGCGCGTCCAGAAGGAGCTTCTCGTCGTCCGTGGCCCGGACGATCGCCGGGATGGCCTCCAGACCGGCCTCACGGCAGGCACGCCAGCGGCGCTCGCCCATGATCAGCTCATAGCGGCCGGGGCCCAGCTGCCGTACGACGACCGGCTGGAGCAGACCGACCTCCTGGATGGAGGTGATCAGCTCGTGCAGGGCGTCCTCGTCGAAGACCTCGCGCGGCTGGCGCGGGTTCGGCGTGATCGCGTCCAGGGGGATCTCGGCGAAGTGGGCGCCCAGCGGAGGCGCGGGCGTCTCCGCGACCGGGGCCGCCGATCGCTCCTCGGCTTCCTGGGAGGGCGAGGGCAGCGTGGCCACCTTCGCCGCGGCCACTCCGCGCTCCGCGGTCAGGACCGGAACGCCCGCGGGAGAGGCGGACGCACCGCCGCCCAACGCGGCCGGTACCGGGTTCTTCTCGACCGGGGCAGGAGGGATCAACGCGCCCAGTCCTCGGCCCAACCCCCTCCGTCGCTCACTCACTGGATCCCCTCCACCATGCTCGGGTCGCTCTGGGCGCCGATATGGGCCTGGCTCGCGTCATAGCTGATGCCAACGCCCCTCAGCGCGATTTCTCGGGCCGCCTCAAGATACGAGAGGGCGCCGCTCGATCCAGGATCGTAAGTCAGCACCGTCTGCCCGTAGCTCGGCGCCTCGGAGATACGGACCGAGCGGGGAATGCTCGTCCGCAGCACCTCTTCGCCGAAGTGGCTGCGCACCTCTTCCGCGACCTGGGAGGCGAGACGCGTCCGGCCGTCGTACATGGTGAGCAGGATGGTCGATACATGCAGGGCGGGGTTGAGGTGCCCCCGCACCAGATCGACATTGCGCAGCAACTGGCCCAGACCCTCCAGCGCGTAGTACTCGCACTGGATCGGGATAAGGACCTCTTGGCCCGCCACCAGCGCATTGACCGTCAACAGGCCGAGCGAGGGCGGGCAGTCGATGAGGATGTAGTCCAGCGGCTGCTCATACGCCTGGATCGCGCGGTCCAGACGGCTTTCGCGGGCCACCAGGGACACCAGCTCGATCTCCGCACCGGCGAGATCGATGGTGGCCGGGGCGCAGAAGAGTCCTTCGACGTCCGGTACGGGCTGGACGACCTCGGCGAGCGGCTTGCTCTCCACCAACACGTCATAGATCGACGGAACTTCGGCGTGGTGGTCGATCCCGAGGGCCGTGGACGCGTTGCCCTGCGGGTCCAGGTCGATCACCAGCACCCGGGCACCGTGCAGAGCCAGCGAGGCGGCAAGATTGACGGTCGTCGTCGTCTTGCCCACGCCACCCTTCTGGTTGGCGACCACCATGACGCGCGTCTGCTCCGGTCGCGGCAGACCTTCGCCGGCGCGGCCGAGAGCCTCCACGGCCAGTTGGGCCGCACGACCGATGGGGGTGTCGTCCATCGGAGGCGGTGTTTCACGTGAAACATCCGCCCCCATCGACTCGGTTCGGGGACCGGGGACCGGATCGGTCATCGGTCCCGCGATGTTGGCGTCGGACCGCAAGGATTCACTCTCCTCGACTTCAGGCTCGCAATAAACAGAGCCTCCCATGCCTTCGGGGTCGTGAACCAGTGAGGCCGGGTCTTCTGTGGAGAAATCCACCTCTGTGGACAACTCCGTGCCCCCTGCGGGGGACGGAGTCGACCTGGCAGAAGAGTCCGAGCCTCCTCTTCCGAGAGAACCGAGGGGCTTCCGGTCGCGGGGTTCGGCCGCGCGGCCGCGACTGATGATGCCGTGCAACAGTGAGCGACGTTTCACGTGAAACAACGATGCACAGCGTCGGCGACCGGGTCCTCGCGACACTCCGTCGTGCGTGGGCGGGCAGCTTGTGGGAGTACGGCCAGTCGGCTCAGCGGCGCCGACGTACTCGGCCCGTGCGCGCGGCCTTCGCCCGCTTGGCGGCGAAGCGCACACCACCGGGGCTCTCGCCGACCTCGACCCGGACCACCGTCGACAGCGGGTCCACGATGCCCTCGCCCACCTGGAGGATCGAGGTCTCCACCGCGCCGAGCTTGCTCAGCGCGGTGGCGGATGCCTTCAGCTCCTCCTCCGCGGTGTCGCCCTTGAGGGCCAGCATCTCGCCGTACGGGCGCAGCAGCGGGATCCCCCAGGTGGCCAGGCGGTCCAGCGGGGCCACGGCGCGGGCGGTCACCACATGGACCGGCGCCAGCTTGCCCAGAACCTCCTCGGCACGTCCCCGTACGACGGTGACATGGTTCAGGCCGAGCAGCTCGACGACCTCGGTGAGGAAGTTGGTGCGCCGCAGCAGCGGCTCCAGCAGGGTGATGTTGAGATCCTCACGGACCAGGGCCAGCGGGATGCCCGGCAGTCCGGCGCCGGAGCCCACATCGCAGACCGTCACGCCCTCGGGAACGGCCTCGGAGAGCACCGCGCAGTTCAGGATGTGCCGCTCCCACAGGCGGGGGACTTCCCGCGGGCCGATCAGACCACGCTGCACGCCCGCCTCCGCGAGCAGCTCCGCGTAGCGCACCGCATCGGCGAAGCGATCACCGAATACTTCGCGCGCCTGCTCGGGCGCGGGGGGAAGCTCCGCTGCCTCCGTCACGGGGACCGTCCTTCCGTACAGCGCCGGTGCTTCGCGCACCGGCCACCAGAACTACCAGGCTGACAAAGTTCGGCCCCGCCTGCTCAACAGACGGGGCCGGTGGAACAAGGGGGGCCGATCAGGCGGGCAGCACGACGACGAACCGCTGCGGTTCCTCGCCCTCGGACTCGCTGCGCAGCCCGGCGGCCTTGACCGCGTCATGTACGACCTTGCGCTCGAAGGGGGTCATCGGCGGCAGCTTCACGGGCTCACCGGAGCTCTTCACATCGGCGGCGGCCTTGGCGCCCAGCTCGGACAGCTCGGCCCGCTTCTTGGCCCGGTAGCCGGCGATGTCCAGCATCAGTCGGCTGCGGTCACCGGTCTCCCGGTGCACGGCCAGACGCGTCAGCTCCTGAAGCGCCTCCAGCACCTCGCCGTCACGGCCGACCAGCTTTTGCAGATCCCGGCCGCCGCTGTCGCTGATGATCGACACGGCGGCCCGATCGGCCTCGACATCCATGTCGATGTCGCCGTCGAGGTCGGCGATGTCCAGCAGACCCTCCAGGTAGTCCGCCGCGATCTCGCCCTCCTGCTCCAGGCGGGAGAGGGTGTCTGCACCCTCGGCAGCGGCGGAGGTGGTGCCTTCCGTCACGGGCTGGGCTCCTTCTTACTTCTTGGACGGGGACTTGGGCCGCTGCGAGCCGCCCTTGCGCTGGCCGCTCTGGGCCTTGCTGCGGGCGCCCGTGCCGGGCTTGGAGCCCTGCTGGGCAGCGGTGGGCTTGCTGTCCTGCGGCTGGTCGGTCTCCTCCGACGAGTCGGCCTGCTCGGAGGAGGCGGACGTCTCAGCGGAGTCGGACTTCTCCAGGGACGGAGAGTCGCCCGGCTGCTTGGCCCCGCCGGACTGACGCTGGGCCTTGCTCTGACGCTTGGGCTGCTGGCGCCGCGCGGCGGCACCGGCGGTGGCGGTGGTCACGCCGTCCTCGGCCTGCGCCTCGGTCTCGGTCGCCACGCTCTTCACCACGGTGCCGTCCGCCTGGGCGGCGAGGCCGGCCTTGTTCAGGGAGTTGATGAACTTGCGCTCGAACTCGTTGCGCTCGCGGCCCTTGGCGACGATCGCCTTGATGATCGCCTTCTCGCTGCGGCGGCCGACCTTGCCGTGGTGCGTGACGTGCTTGGTCAGGCGCTCCAGGTACGCGGCCTGGGCCTTGGAACCCGGGGTCGGGTTGTTGCGGATGACGTACATCTGCTGGGCCATGGTCCACACATTGGTGGTCAGCCAGTAGACGAGGACACCGACGGGGAAGCGGATACCGAAGAAGGCGAACATGATCGGGAAGACGTACATCAGCATCTTCTGCTGCTGCATGAACGGCGTCTTCACCGTGGTGTCGACGTTCTTCGTCATCAGCTGGCGCTGCGTGTAGAACTGCGACGCCGACATCAGGACGATCATGATCGCGGTGACGACGCGGACGTCGGTCAGCGAGGCGCCGAGCTTCTGCACCGTGTCGGCGCCGTCCAGGAACTTCGCGGCCAGCGGGGCCCCGAAGATGTGCGCCTGGCGGGCGCTGGCGAGCTGCTCGGCGTTGATGTAGCCGATCTTGGTGCCCGACGCGATGCCGTTGAGCACGTGGTACAGGGCGAAGAAGAACGGGGACTGCGCCAGGATGGGAAGGCACGAGGAGAGCGGGTTGGTGCCCGCCTCCTTGTACAGCTTCATCATCTCTTCGGACTGACGCTGCTTGTCGTTCTTGTAGCGCTCCTGGATCTTCTTCATCTCAGGCTGGAGCGTCTGCATCGCACGCGTCGCCTTGATCTGCTTCACGAAGAGCGGGATCAGGCAGATGCGGATCAGGATCACCAGGGACACGATGGACAGGCCCCAGGCCCATCCGGTGTTGGGGCCGAAGATGGCGCCGTACACCGCGTGGAACTGGACGATGACCCAGGAGACGGGCCAGGTGATGAAACTGAAGAGGCTGGCAATCGTGTCCACTAATCATGCTCCTTGGGCATGGGACGAGGTCTCTGCGGCCGGGCTCGGAGGAAGCTCCGAGACAAAGTCCTCGGGCTTCGCTTCGGTGGCCGGTTCGGCGGCGGAGGACCCGCCCCGGCGTGCGCGCCAGGCGTCGCGCAGCATTTCGTGCCACCGCGGACGCTTGCGCGGCGGGACATGGTCCACGCCACCCAGCGACCACGGATTGCACCGGAGGATGCGCCAGGCGGTGAGTGCCGTGCCCTTGATCGCACCATGCCGGTCGATGGCCGTATAGCCGTAATGGGAGCACGACGGGTAGTACTTGCACACCGGCCCCAGCAGTGGACTGATCGTCCACTGGTACAGCTTGATCAGAGCCAGCAGCGGGTACTTCATCGCGTGCCCCCTCCCAGTAGCCGCCGTAGGGCGGCATCCAGGTCTTGGGCCAGCTGTGCATGGTCGGCGTCGCCCGCCCCGGGCAGCGCTCGTACCACTACCAGGCTACCGGGGGGAAAGAGTGCGACTCGGTCACGCATCAGATGACGCAGTCTGCGCTTCACTTTGTTGCGCACGACCGCGCCACCCACGGCCTTGCTGACGACGAAACCCGCACGCGTCGGAGGAGCGCTCTCCCCAGGCGCGTGCGGGTCCGTGGCACCGCTACGAAGGTGGACGACGAGAGTCGGGCGACCAGCCCGGCGGCCTCGTCGTACAGCGGTCGCGAAGTCCTCGCGCCGCCTCAGCCGGTTCTCGGTGGGCAGCACGATGTCATGACCTGACCGGGATCAGGCGGACAGACGGGCGCGACCCTTGCTACGGCGGGTCGCCAGGATGGCGCGGCCGGCACGGGTCCGCATACGCAGCCGGAAGCCGTGGGTCTTCGCGCGACGACGGTTGTTCGGCTGGAAGGTGCGCTTGCTCACTCGGGGGCTCCAGAAAGATTCGGTAGTGGCGGGGTGCCGTCCTGGCTGTCACCGTGCGCCCACGAGTAGCTCGCGTCACGCCCGATTGCACCGCTTCCCGATCACCTGACGCGATCTGTGCCCATCGGAGGCAGGCGGCAGCAGCCATCGACAACTCGACCTGGTTACGGTACGCGGGGCTACGCCATCCGGTCAAACCGAGTGTCGCTGGGAGACACTGTCCACAGGCTGGGGACAACAACTTGAACCCTACCGGCCCCGCTGACTACCGTGACTGGACTCCGATTCGTTCTTTTGTCCCCCGCCCCGGCGGGTTTGCCCCGCCGACCACCCGAAATTCATCCCGTGAGAGAGCGTGCCCTGTGGCTGACGTACCTGCCGATCTTGCCGCAGTGTGGCCACGCGTGCTGGAGCAACTGCTCGGGGAGGGCCGCGGACAGGGTGTCGAGGTCAAGGACGAACACTGGATCCGCCGCTGCCAGCCGCTCGCGCTGGTCGCGGACACCGCTCTGCTCGCCGTACCGAACGAATTCGCGAAGAACGTACTGGAGGGCCGTCTCGCCCCGATCGTCAGCGAGACGCTGAGCCGTGAGTGCGGCCGCCCCATCCGTATCGCGATCACCGTCGACGACTCCGCGGGCGAGCCCCCGGCCCCGAGCACGCCGCAGCCAGCCCCCTCGCGCTACGAGGAGCCGGAGCTGCCCTCAGGCCCGTCGTACGAGGGCTACGGCCGGCACCGCGCGGACCAGCACCCGGGCGGCGAACCGTCCTCGCGCGGCGACCAGTTGCCCACCGCGCGTCCGGCCTACCCCGGCGAGTACCAGCGTCCGGAGCCCGGCGCCTGGCCGCGCGGCGGACAGGACGACTACGGCTGGCAGCAGCAGCGGCTCGGCTTCCCCGAGCGCGACCCGTACGCCTCGCCGTCCTCCCACGCGCACCCGCAGGACCCCTACGGGTCGCCGGTCCACGACTACCGCCAGCAGGGCATGGACCGGTCGCCGTACGAGCAGCGGGGCGGCGAGTACGACGGCCCGCGCGACCGGGACCGCGGGGACCGCGAACGGGGTGAGCGCGGGGAGTACGAGCCCTCGCGCCCCGACTACGACAAGCCGCGCTCCGAGTACGAGCGGTCCGACTACGACCGCTCCGACTACGAGAACTCGCGCACCGAGTACGACCAGCGCGACCCGGTCCGCCGTGAGCTGCCCGAGCAGCCGATGGGCCCCGGGCCCGCGCACCGCGGCGGGACCGGGCGGCCGGACAACTCCCCGGCGGGGACGTCAGGACCGCAGGCCGCCAAGCCCGGGCCCGCGAGCGGTCCCGGTGAGCCGACGGCGCGGCTGAACCCGAAGTACCTCTTCGACACGTTCGTCATCGGCGCGTCCAACCGGTTCGCGCACGCGGCCGCGGTGGCGGTCGCGGAGGCACCGGCGAAGGCGTACAACCCGCTGTTCATCTATGGGGAGTCGGGGCTCGGCAAGACCCATCTGCTGCACGCCATCGGGCACTACGCGCGCAGCCTCTACCCGGGCACCCGGGTGCGGTACGTGAGCTCGGAGGAGTTCACCAACGAGTTCATCAACTCCATCCGCGACGGCAAGGGCGACAGCTTCCGCAAGCGGTACCGCGAGATGGACATCCTGCTCGTGGACGACATCCAGTTCCTCGCGGACAAGGAGTCGACGCAGGAGGAGTTCTTCCACACCTTCAATACGCTCCACAACGCCAACAAGCAGATCGTGCTCTCCAGCGACCGGCCGCCCAAACAGCTGGTCACCCTGGAGGACCGGCTGCGCAACCGCTTCGAGTGGGGCCTGATCACTGACGTGCAGCCGCCCGAGCTGGAGACGCGGATCGCGATCCTGCGCAAGAAGGCGGTCCAGGAGCAGCTCAACGCGCCGCCGGAGGTGCTGGAGTTCATCGCGTCCCGGATCTCACGGAACATCCGTGAGCTGGAGGGCGCGCTGATCCGGGTGACGGCGTTCGCCTCGCTCAACCGGCAGCCGGTGGACCTGGGACTCACCGAGATCGTGCTCAAGGACCTGATCCCGGGCGGGGAGGACTCCGCGCCGGAGATCACGGCCTCGGCGATCATGGCGGCGACCGCGGACTACTTCGGGTTGACCGTCGAGGACCTGTGCGGGACGTCGCGGGGGCGGGCGCTGGTGACGGCCCGGCAGATCGCGATGTATCTGTGCCGGGAGCTGACGGATCTGTCGCTGCCGAAGATCGGCGCGCAGTTCGGCGGGCGGGACCATACGACGGTCATGCACGCCGACCGGAAGATCCGTGCGCTGATGGCGGAGCGGCGGTCGATCTACAACCAGGTGACGGAGCTGACGAACCGGATCAAGAACGGCTAGCCGCCGGTCTCGGCCGGCGTCTCGCCGAGGGCGTCTTCGGGACTGGGGTCTCGGGGGCGCCTTTTCGTATGTGCGGGCTTCTGAGGGGGCACGGGCGTCCGGGGCGGGGCGCGCACACCGGCGCCGACGGGTGCCTCCCCCGGAGGCGATGCCGACGTCACCGGAGCGCTCGGGGCCCCTCAGCAGAGGTTTCAGCCGCCCGTTCCCAGCCGCCCTGTGACGGCCGCGGCCGCCGTCGGCACGGCCGGAGCGGCCCGGTCGCGGCCTCCGTGGCGGTCCGCCCGGCATCGCGGTCGCCACCGCGGTCGTCATCGACTGTTCGATTTCTCGTCGGGTTACGGCCGCCCTCCACAGATTTGGGGACTTTCTTTCTTCCACATGGTGGGGATGGTGGAGTTGTCCCGAGCTGTGTCCACAGGGAGGGCGGGGAGATCACGTCGGCGCAGCTCAGGTGGCTGTGGAATCGTGGATGACGGTGGTCCACAGGCTGTGGACGACGAGATGATCCACAGGGTGTGCAGAAAGTTGTCCACCGACAACCCACAGGCTGGGGGCGGTTGTCCCCAGTGTGGCGCGGCTTCTCCACATGGCTGTCCACTGTTCGGCAACGCGACGCACTCTCTCACCGCGTCGAGTGAAAGGCGTCACACAAAGGTGCCGGGTTGGGGTGTGGGAAACCTGGGTATTCCTGGGGACACAGCTGGGGAGAACTGCCCTCGTCCTGTGGGCGAGGTGTGCAGAACTTTCTGTTCTCCACAGATACCCCGGGTTGTCCACCGCCTCCATGCACAGGCCCGGTGGACAAAAAACACATGCTGAGCTGGGCAAACGTGGTTATCCACGGTATCCACAGGCCCTACTACTACTCCCAACTAGAGAGAGCTCGGAAATCGCTTTGAAGCGGGGGCTGTGCACAACTCGCTGTTTCGAGCCCGACTGCCGCTCGGTCCGACTTGACCCCGACGGGCACCTACTGTCAGTGCGGTGCGTCAGACTGGTCCCCGGTGTCCTGCCCTTCGCAGTGGGCGGTGACACCGAGTCGGAGGACTCAGAAGCAACAGCAGGAGGCGGCTTACGGTGAAGATCCGGGTGGAACGCGACGTACTGGCGGAGGCAGTGGCCTGGGCGGCACGCAGCCTGCCTGCCCGTCCGCCGGCGCCTGTGCTCGCCGGCCTGCTGCTGAAGGCCGAGGAAGGCCAGCTGAGCCTGTCGAGCTTCGACTACGAGGTGTCCGCTCGGGTGAGCGTCGACGCCGAGGTCGAGGAGGAGGGCACCGTCCTGGTCTCCGGCCGGCTGCTCGCCGACATCTCCCGTGCGCTGCCCAACCGGCCGGTGGAGATTTCCACAGACGGTGTACGGGCGACCGTGGTCTGTGGATCGTCCCGCTTCACGCTGCACACCCTCCCGGTGGAGGAGTACCCGGCGCTGCCGCAGATGCCGAACGCGACCGGCACCGTGCCCGGCGAGGTCTTCGCCGCCGCCGTGTCCCAGGTGGCCATCGCCGCGGGCCGCGACGACACGCTGCCCGTGCTCACCGGTGTGCGCATCGAGATCGAGGGCGACACGGTGACCCTGGCGTCCACCGACCGCTACCGGTTCGCGGTCCGCGAGTTCCTGTGGAAGCCGGAGAACCCGGAGGCGTCCGCGGTCGCCCTGGTGCCCGCCAAGACGCTGCTGGACACCGCCAAGTCGCTCGGTGCCGGGGACAGCGTGACGCTGGCCCTGTCGGGCTCCGGCGCGGGCGAGGGCCTCATCGGCTTCGAGGGCGCCGGCCGGCGTACGACCACGCGACTGCTCGAGGGCGACCTGCCCAAGTACCGGACGCTGTTCCCGACCGAGTTCAACTCGGTCGCGGTGATCGAGACGGCGCCGTTCGTGGAGGCCGTCAAGCGCGTCGCGCTGGTGGCCGAGCGGAACACCCCGGTGCGGCTGAGCTTCGAGCAGGGCGTGCTGATCCTGGAGGCCGGCTCCAGCGACGACGCACAGGCTGTGGAGCGGGTCGACGCGCAGCTGGAGGGCGACGACATCTCGATCGCCTTCAACCCGACGTTCCTGCTGGACGGTCTGAGCGCGATCGACTCGCCGGTGGCGCAGCTGTCGTTCACGACGTCCACGAAGCCCGCGCTGCTCAGCGGCAAGCCGGCGCTGGACGCGGAGGCGGACGAGGCCTACAAGTACCTGATCATGCCGGTGCGGCTCAGCGGCTGATCGCGGCCGACCGTCGTCCACAGGTGTGCACGGTGCCGGGCGTCCGCGAGGGCGTCCGGCACCGCCGCCCGGTGGCGCCGGATGAGCGCCGGAGCCCACAACTGTGCGTGAGCGGGGCCGTTTAGGCTCGGGGCGGCACTCCCGTGCCCCAGACGCCAGCAGCGACCCTAAGGAACACAACTGATGGAGCTCGGTCTCGTCGGCCTCGGCAAAATGGGCGGCAACATGCGCGAGCGGATCCGCCGCGCGGGCCACACCGTCGTCGGATACGACCGCAACCCCGATGTCGCGGATGTCCACAGCCTGGAAGAGCTTGTGGGCAAGCTCAGCGCCCCGCGCGTGGTGTGGGTGATGGTCCCGGCCGGCGAGCCCACCCAGTCGACCGTCGATCAGCTCGCCGAGCTGCTGGAGCCGGGCGACGTGGTCGTGGACGGCGGCAACTCCCGCTGGACGGACGACGAGAAGCACGCCGGGGAACTGGCCGCCAAGGGCATAGGTTTCGTGGACTGCGGCGTTTCCGGCGGCGTCTGGGGCCTGGAGAACGGGTACGCGCTGATGTACGGCGGCGACGCCGAGCACGTCGCCCGGGTGCAGCCGGTCTTCGACGCGCTCAAGCCGGAGGGCGACTTCGGCTCGGTGCACGCCGGCAAGGTCGGCGCGGGCCATTTCGCGAAGATGGTCCACAACGGCATCGAGTACGCCATGATGCAGGCCTACGCCGAGGGCTGGGAGCTGCTGGAGAAGGTCGACTCCGTCACGGACGTCCGTGAGGTCTTCCGCTCCTGGCAGGAGGGCACCGTCATCCGCTCCTGGCTGCTCGACCTCGCGGTGAACGCCCTGGACGAGGACGAGCACCTGGACGACCTGCGCGGTTACGCCCAGGACTCCGGTGAGGGACGCTGGACCGTGGAGGCCGCGATCGACAACGCGGTGCCGCTGCCGGCGATCACCGCGTCGCTGTTCGCGCGGTTCGCCTCCCGCCAGGAGGACTCGCCGCAGATGAAGATGATCGCCGCGCTGCGCAACCAGTTCGGCGGCCACGCCGTAGAGAAGAAGTAGTCCAGGGGGTCGCCCCGCGGCCCACAGCCCGTTCGACCCACAGCGCGTTCGTCGCGCGGAAGCGGAAGGAGGCCGGCGCACCGCCCATGCACGTCACGCATCTCTCGCTGGCCGACTTCCGCTCGTACACGCGGGCCGAGGTCCCGCTCGACCCGGGCGTCACCGCCTTCGTCGGGCCCAACGGCCAGGGCAAGACCAACCTGGTGGAGGCGGTCGGCTATCTGGCGACCCTGGGCAGCCACCGGGTCGCCTCCGACGCGCCCCTGGTGCGCATGGGCGCCGAGCGCGCCGTCATCAGGGCGCAGGTCCGCCAGGGCGACCGGCAGCAGCTGGTCGAGCTGGAGCTGAACCCCGGCCGTGCCAACCGCGCCCGGATCAACCGGTCCTCGCAGGTCAGACCCCGGGACGTACTGGGCATCGTACGGACCGTGCTGTTCGCGCCCGAGGACCTCGCCCTGGTGAAGGGCGACCCCGGGGAGCGGCGCAGGTTCCTGGACGAGCTGATCACCGCGCGCTCCCCGCGGATGGCCGGGGTGCGCTCCGACTACGAGCGGGTGCTCAAGCAGCGCAACACCCTCCTGAAGTCCGCGGCGCTCGCGCGCAGGCACGGCGGCAGGACCATGGACCTGTCCACGCTCGATGTGTGGGACCAGCACCTCGCGCACGCCGGTGCCGAGCTGCTCGCCCGCCGGCTGGATCTGATCGCCGCGCTGCGGCCGCTGGCCGACAAGGCGTACGAGCAGCTGGCCCCCGGCGGCGGCCCGCTCGCGCTGGAGTACAAGCCGTCCGCGCCCGGCGAGGCCCACACCCGCGAGGACCTGTACACGCAGCTGCTGGCCGCCCTGGCCGAGGCGCGCAAGCAGGAGATCGAGCGGGGCGTCACCCTCGTCGGCCCCCATCGGGACGACCTGGTCCTGAAACTCGGCCAGCTGCCCGCCAAGGGCTACGCCTCGCACGGCGAGTCCTGGTCGTACGCCCTCGCCCTGCGCCTCGCCTCGTACGAGCTGCTGCGCGCCGAGGGCAACGAGCCCGTTCTCGTCCTGGACGATGTCTTCGCCGAGCTGGACGCGCGCCGCCGCGAGCGGCTCGCCGAGCTGGTCGCGCCCGGCGAGCAGGTGCTGGTCACCGCGGCCGTGGACGACGACGTCCCGCATGTGCTGGCCGGGGCGCGGTACTCCGTCTCGGGTGGGACCGTGGAACGCGTATGAGCGGCGAGAAGGACAGCTCGGGCAAGAGCGGCGAGCCCTCGGGTGTGGACCTCGCGCGCGTGGCGTTGCGCGCGGCGAAGGAGCAGGCCCGGGCGCGCGGTGACGCGGCCCGGCAGAAGAAGCAGGCCCGGCGCGGCGGCGGGCTGCGGTCCGGGGCGCGGGCCGACGGCCGCGACCCGATGGCGCTCGGTTCGGCGATCAACCGGCTGATCACCGAGCGCGGCTGGGAGACCCCGGCGGCCGTGGGCGGGGTGATGGGCCGCTGGCCGCAGATCGTCGGCGAGGACCTGGCCAAGCACTGTGTGCCGCAGCGCTACGACGAGGACGAGCGGGTGCTCGTGGTGGCCTGCGACTCCACGGCCTGGGCGACCCAGCTGCGGCTGCTCGCCCCTGCCCTGGTCGCCCGGCTCAACGAGGATCTCGGCCATGGCACGGTCCGGCTGATCAAGGTGCACGGCCCCGGTGGCCCGGACCGCCGCTACGGCCCGCTGCGGGCCCCGGGAAGCATGGGTCCTGGCGACACCTACGGGTGACGTACCTCACTTCGCGTCCTCTCGTCACCCCCCTCTGGCCTGCGGGTTTGCCCTGCGCGCGCCCGTGTGCGCACGGGCGCGGGACGCGTACTGACCCTGGAGTAGCCAAGGGTTGACGGCTCGAAGCTCTGAGTGCCGCTGTGAGGCTCTTGGAGCCCCCTTCCGTATATCGGTACCCGGCCGAGACCGGTTCAGGGCGGCACATGGGGACTCAGGTACCGGCAAACCCCCATCGATGTCAGCGCTACCGGTAGACTGGAAGCCAATCCCGCCCCAATGTGGGGACCGCCCGGGAAAAGCTGAGCAACGCTGATCAAGGCTTACCAACGCAACATGCCGCAGCCGCTCCGGCAGCCGTCCCCCACCGGGGGTGCCCCCAGGAGCCCGGCTCGTGCTGTGCCAGTGCCAGAAAGGGCGCTTCGTGGCCGATTCCGGCAACCCCAACGAGAACATCCCGTCCACCGACGCCGGCGTGAACGCCGAGGCCCCGGCCTCGACGGCTTCTTACGACGCCAGCGCCATCACCGTGCTCGAAGGGCTGGACGCGGTCCGCAAGCGGCCCGGCATGTACATCGGCTCCACGGGCGAGCGCGGACTGCACCACCTGGTGTACGAGGTCGTCGACAACTCGGTCGACGAGGCGCTGGCGGGTTACGCGGACCTCATCGACGTGACGATCCTCCCCGACGGCGGCGTCCGCGTCGTCGACAACGGCCGTGGCATCCCGGTCGGCATCGTGCCGTCCGAGGGGAAGCCGGCCCTGGAGGTCGTGCTGACCGTGCTGCACGCGGGCGGCAAGTTCGGCGGCGGCGGCTACGCCGTCTCCGGCGGTCTGCACGGCGTCGGCGTGTCCGTCGTGAACGCCCTGTCCGGCAAGGTCTCCGTCGAGGTCAAGACCGACGGGTACCGGTGGACGCAGGACTACAAGATGGGCGTGCCCACCGCCCCGCTGGCCCAGCACGAGGCCACCGAGGAGACCGGTACGTCGGTCACCTTCTGGGCCGACCCGGAGATCTTCGAGACCACCGAGTACTCCTTCGAGACGCTGTCCCGGCGCTTCCAGGAGATGGCCTTCCTCAACAAGGGCCTGAACATCAGGCTCACCGACGAGCGCGAGTCGGCGAAGGCCACCAGCGGCGCGGACGAGGCGGGCGCGGACGAGAAGGCCGAGGTCAAGTCGGTCACGTACCACTACGAGGGCGGCATCGTCGACTTCGTGAAGTACCTCAACTCCCGCAAGGGAGAGGTGGTGCACCCGACCATCATCGACCTGGAGGCGGAGGACAAGGACAAGAGCCTGTCCCTCGAGGTCGCGATGCAGTGGAACAGCGGCTACAGCGAGGGTGTGTACTCGTTCGCCAACATCATCCACACGCATGAGGGCGGCACCCACGAGGAGGGCTTCCGCGCCGCGCTGACGTCGCTGATCAACAAGTACGCGCGCGACAAGAAGCTGCTCCGGGAGAAGGACGACAACCTCACCGGTGACGACATCCGCGAGGGTCTGACCGCGATCATCTCGGTCAAGCTCAGCGAGCCGCAGTTCGAGGGCCAGACCAAGACCAAGCTGGGCAACACGGAGGCCAAGACCTTCGTGCAGAAGGCGGTCTACGAGCACCTGAACGACTGGCTGGACCGCAACCCGAACGAGGCCGCGGACATCATCCGCAAGGGCATCCAGGCCGCCACCGCGCGTGTCGCGGCCCGCAAGGCCCGTGACCTCACGCGGCGCAAGGGCCTGCTGGAGTCGGCGTCCCTGCCGGGCAAGCTGTCCGACTGCCAGTCGAACGACCCCACCAAGTGCGAGATCTTCATCGTCGAGGGTGACTCCGCCGGCGGTTCGGCCAAGTCCGGCCGCAACCCGCAGTACCAGGCGATCCTCCCGATCCGCGGCAAGATCCTGAACGTGGAGAAGGCCAGGATCGACAAGATCCTTCAGAACCAGGAGATCCAGGCGCTGATCTCCGCCTTCGGCACGGGTGTGCACGAGGACTTCGACATCGAGAAGCTCCGCTATCACAAGATCATCCTGATGGCGGACGCCGACGTCGACGGCCAGCACATCAGCACCCTGCTGCTGACCTTCCTGTTCCGCTTCATGCGGCCGCTGGTCGAGGCCGGGCACGTGTACCTCTCCCGCCCGCCGCTCTACAAGCTCAAGTGGGGCCGGGACGACATCGAGTACGCCTACTCGGACCGCGAGCGCGACGCGCTGATCGAGATGGGCCGCCAGCGCGGCAAGCGGGTCCGCGAGGACTCGATCCAGCGCTTCAAGGGCCTCGGCGAGATGAACGCCGAGGAACTGCGCGTGACCACGATGGACCAGGAGCACCGTGTGCTCGGCCAGGTCACCCTGGACGACGCCGCCCAGGCCGACGACCTGTTCTCGGTGCTGATGGGCGAGGACGTCGAGGCACGCCGCCAGTTCATCCAGCGCAACGCCAAGGACGTCCGCTTCCTCGACATCTGAGTCGGTCTCAGCTGACCGCACAGGGAAGGATCTTCACCAGCAATGGCCGACGAGAACACTCCAGTCACCCCCGAAGAGGGCGGCGAACTCGCCATGCGTGTCGAGCCCGTCGGGCTCGAGACCGAGATGCAGCGCTCGTACCTGGACTACGCGATGTCCGTCATCGTGTCCCGTGCGCTGCCCGACGTCCGGGACGGCCTCAAGCCCGTCCACCGGCGCGTGCTGTACGCGATGTACGACGGCGGCTACCGCCCCGAGCGCGGCTTCTACAAGTGCGCCCGTGTCGTCGGTGACGTCATGGGCAACTACCACCCGCACGGCGACTCCTCCATCTACGACGCCCTGGTGCGACTCGCCCAGCCGTGGTCGATGCGGATGCCGCTGGTGGACTCCAACGGCAACTTCGGCTCCCCGGGCAACGACCCGGCCGCGGCGATGCGCTACACCGAGTGCAAGCTGGCGCCGCTGTCGATGGAGATGGTCCGCGACATCGACGAGGAGACCGTCGACTTCACGGACAACTACGACGGCCGCTCCCAGGAGCCGACCGTCCTGCCGTCCCGCTTCCCGAACCTGCTGATCAACGGCTCGGCCGGCATCGCGGTCGGCATGGCGACCAACATCCCGCCGCACAACCTGCGCGAGGTCGCGGCCGGCGCCCAGTGGTACCTGGAGAACCCCGAGGCCTCGCACGAGGAACTGCTCGACGCGCTCATGGAGCGCATCAAGGGCCCCGACTTCCCGACCGGCGCCCTGGTGGTGGGCCGCAAGGGCATCGAGGAGGCGTACCGCACCGGGCGCGGCTCGATCACGATGCGCGCGGTGGTCGAGGTCGAGGAGATCCAGGGCCGGCAGTGCCTGGTGGTGACCGAGCTGCCGTACCAGGTGAACCCGGACAACCTGGCGCAGAAGATCGCCGACCTGGTGAAGGACGGCAAGATCGGCGGCATCGCGGACGTCCGCGACGAGACGTCCTCGCGCACCGGCCAGCGTCTGGTGATCGTCCTCAAGCGGGACGCCGTCGCCAAGGTCGTGCTGAACAACCTGTACAAGCACACCGACCTCCAGACGAACTTCGGCGCCAACATGCTGGCGCTGGTCGACGGCGTGCCGCGCACGCTGTCCCTGGACGCGTTCATCCGGCACTGGGTGACGCACCAGATCGAGGTCATCGTGCGCCGGACCCGCTTCCGGCTGCGCAAGGCCGAGGAGCGCGCGCACATCCTGCGCGGTCTGCTGAAGGCCCTGGACGCCATCGACGAGGTCATCGCGCTGATCCGGCGCAGCGACACCGTCGACATCGCGCGCACCGGCCTGATGGGCCTCCTGGAGATCGACGAGATCCAGGCCAACGCGATCCTGGAGATGCAGCTGCGGCGCCTGGCGGCCCTGGAGCGGCAGAAGATCGTCCAGGAGCACGACGAGCTCCAGGCGAAGATCAGCGAGTACAACCAGATCCTGGCCTCCCCGGTGCGCCAGCGCGGCATCGTCAGCGAGGAGCTGGCCGCGATCGTCGAGAAGTACGGCGACGACCGCAAGACCAAGCTGATCCCGTACGAGGGCGACATGTCCATCGAGGACCTGATCGCCGAGGAGGACATCGTCGTCACCGTCTCGCGCGGCGGTTACGTCAAGCGGACCAAGACGGACGACTACCGGGCGCAGAAGCGTGGCGGCAAGGGGGTGCGGGGCACGAAGCTGAAGGAGGACGACATCGTCGACCACTTCTTCGTCTCCACCACGCACCACTGGCTGCTGTTCTTCACCAACAAGGGCCGGGTGTACCGGGCCAAGGCGTACGAGCTGCCCGAGGCGGGCCGGGAGGCGCGCGGCCAGCACGTGGCGAACCTGCTCGCCTTCCAGCCGGACGAGGCGATCGCCGAGATCCTCGCCATCCGGGACTACGAGGCGGCGCCGTACCTGGTGCTGGCCACCAAGTCCGGCCTGGTCAAGAAGACGCCTCTGAAGGATTACGATTCGCCCCGCTCCGGCGGTGTGATCGCGATCAATCTGCGGGAGCGCGAGGACGGCGGCGACGACGAGCTGATCGGCGCCGAGCTGGTCTCGGCCGACGACGACCTGCTGCTGATCAGCAAGAAGGCGCAGTCGATCCGGTTCACCGCCACGGACGAGTCCCTTCGCCCGATGGGCCGCGCCACCTCCGGCGTCAAGGGGATGAGTTTCCGCGAGGGCGACGAGCTTCTCTCGATGAATGTGGTGCGACCCGGTACGTTCGTGTTCACTGCCACCGACGGCGGGTACGCGAAGCGGACCCTCGTCGACGAGTACCGCGTCCAGGGCCGCGGCGGCCTCGGCATCAAGGCCGCCAAGATCGTGGAGGACCGTGGTTCGCTCGTCGGGGCGCTGGTCGTGGAGGAGACCGACGAGATCCTCGCGATCACCTTGTCCGGTGGTGTGATTCGCACGCGAGTCAACGAGGTCAGGGAGACGGGCCGTGACACCATGGGCGTCCAACTGATCAACCTGGGCAAGCGCGATGCCGTGGTAGGTATCGCACGTAACGCCGAGGCGGGGCGCGAGGCGGAGGAGGTCGACGGTGAGGACGCCGACGACATCACCGCCGAGGAGGCCCAGGCCACCGGCACGGACGAGGGTGAGGCGCCCTCGGCCGAGTAGCACGAGGAGTGAGTCATCGTGAGCGGAGCCACGGGCGCCGGATCGGCCGGTACCTCCACGGGTACGGAGACGGACGGCGGCGGCCGTGGCTCCGCCGCGCATGCGGGGACGGCCACCGACCCGCATACGACCAACCTGAAGCCGGTGCGGCCGTCCGCGGCGGACACCTCCGGCACGTCTGCACCCCAGGGGGGAACTGTGACGGACACCCGAGGCCCGGCCGCGGCCGGCGAGGCGCAGTCGTCGTCTCCGCTCCCCGGGGAGCGCCGCCCCGAGGAGCCCGGCGGGCCGTACCACCCGCCGCAGGCCTACCCGGCGCAGCCGGCGGCCGGCGGGGTACGGCGCCCCCGTACCGGCGTGCGGACCGCGCCGCGCACCCGTAAGGCGCGGCTGCGGGTGGCCAAGGCCGACCCGTGGTCGGTGATGAAGGTCAGCTTCCTGCTCTCCATCGCGCTCGGCATCTGCACCATCGTCGCCTCGGCGGTTCTGTGGATGGTCATGGACGCGATGGGCGTGTTCTCCACGGTCGGCGGCACGATCTCGGAGGCGACCGGCTCGAACGAGGCGAACGGCTTCGACCTCCAGTCCTTCCTCTCGCTTCCGCACGTCCTGATGTTCACGACGATCATCGCGGTCATCGACGTCGTCCTGGCGACCGCGCTGGCCACGCTCGCCGCCTTCATCTACAACCTCTCCGCGGGCTTCGTGGGCGGCGTCGAACTGACCCTCGCCGAGGACGAGTGACGCCCGCCGGTAACCGATTTTGGGACTGACGTGGTCGTGCGCTAATCTTCAGGAGTCAGCGCGCGGGACACACACCGCAAAGCGCGGCGGGGCTATAGCTCAGTTGGTTAGAGCGCATCCCTGATAAGGATGAGGCCACAGGTTCAAATCCTGTTAGCCCCACCAGCGCGAAGACCCCCGACCGATTTCGGTCGGGGGTCTTCGGCATTTCGAGGGCGGTTCATCGGATCGGCGTGCAGGCCCAACTGCCCTTCCGTGAAAGGACCGACGGCGGCGGGGACACTCGGGGGTCTTGTGGAGATCGTGGAGCGGGAGCTGGCCGAGCCCTGGGAGGGGCTGTTGGCCTCCCCTGTGGGCGGCAGCGCGGTCGGGGTGCTGGTGCTGGCCGGGTCCAGTGGGCGGGTCATGCGGGAGCGGGCGCGGCTGCTCGCCCGGCAGGGGATCACCGCGCTCACGATCCGCTGGTTCGGTGGGCCCGGGCAGCCGCCGGGGATCTGTGAGGTCCCGCTGGAGACCTTCACCGCCGCCGTCGATCTGCTGCGCGGCACGGGGGCGCGCCGGATCGGTGTGCTCGGGGTGTCCAAGGGGGCCGAGGCGGCCCTGCTCACGGCCGTGCGCGACGACCGGGTGGACGTGGTGGCCGCCCTGTCGCCCAGCCCGCTGGTCTGGTGCAATGTCGGGCCCGGCCGGGACGGGGCCGACCGCCCGTACCGCTCGTGCTGGACATGGCGGGGCCGGCCGCTGCCCTTCGTGCCGATGGACGACTCCTGGACGCCCGCCGAGCCGGAGGGCGGGCCCGTCGCCATCCGGGGCTGGTACGAGCGCAGCGAGCGGACCTTCGCCGCTCTGCTCCCGGCGGCGGAGATCCCCGTCGAGGCGGCGCGGGCCGAGCTGATCCTGGTCGCGGGCGGCGACGACGCGATGTGGCCCTCGGAGCCCTACGCCGAGCGGCTCGCCGAGCGCCGGCGCGCGGCCGGGGCGCCGGTCCGCCTGATCACCCGCGCCGACGCCGGCCACCGGCCCCTCTTCCCCGGCGAACTCCCCCCGCCGCCGTCCCCGACCTTCCGGTACGGCGGCACACCGGAGGCCGACGGGCTGCTCGGCGCGGCCGCCTGGCCGCACCTCCTGGACGCGCTGCTGGGCTGAGCGGCCACGTGCCCGCTATTTGGTCACCTCCGCGGACTTGTAGGCGGTCCTGCCGGGGGCCGCGCAGAAGAACCAGTTGGCGGTGGGGAAGCCGCGGACGTATCCGATGGTGGCGTCCGTGGGGGGCGTCGGGGTGTCGGCGGGCGCGAGATCTGCCGTGGTCGTGCGGCCGTCCTTCCAGTGGCAGGTGACCTGGCGTGCCGTGGTGGCCACCATGCCGACCGCCAGGCTCTGGGCGCCGGAGCCGGGGGTGAGGGGCTTGGTGAAGACGTGGATCTCGGTGCCCTTCGGGTGGGGCAGCTCGGCGACGGTGTCGGAGGCCACCAGCCTGAAGGTGGGGGCGTCGGCGCCCTTCTGGTAGGCGCGCGAGATGAAGTAGCTCGTCCTGCCGATCAGGTCCGAGGGACTGCCGGAGGTCACCGGGGTGAAGCCCCAGTCCGCCATGGCCTTCATCTGCCGGACGGCCTCGCTACGGTCGCGGGGCGCCGGCCACACCTTGGCGTTCACGCTCCACGTCCCACCGTCGCGGGTGCCCGAACCCACCGTCGACATCACCGGCTCGTCCACCAGCTGCTCGCCGGCCCCCCTGTCCGCCGGCGAGGCCGCATCGTGGTCGGGCAGTACCGTCACCGCCCCCACCGTGCCCCCCGCCACCACCGCGGCCGCGACCGCCGTCACCGCCCACCGCCGGGCCCGGCGCCGCCGGCCGCCCCGTACGACCGCCGCGACGGGCGCCGGGCCGGTCTCGATCTCCTGCGCCGCGTCCGCGAGGAGGAGGGCGATCCTGTCCTGTGCCATGCCGTGCTCCATCCCGTCCGTGTCCCTCATGCCCGCCTCCCCTGCGGGACCGCGTCGGCCAGCGCCGGGACGAGGCGCAGCTTCGCTGTCCCCTTGGCCGTATTGCTCTTGACCGTGCCGACGGAGCAGCCCATCGCGTGTGCGGTCTGGGTCTCCGTCAGGTCCTCCCAGTAGCGCAGGACCACCGCCTGGCGCTGCCGCGCGGGCAGCTGGGCGAGCGCCCGGAGCAGCACCTCGCGGTCGACGGCCTGGGTGATCCGGTCGCCGCGGTCGGCCTCCTCGCGCACCAGGCCGGAATCGCCCTTCGGCGCCAGGAACTCCTTGAGCTTGCGCCGGTGCCGACGGGCGTGCAGGTTGATCATCACGCGCCGGACATAGGCGTCCGGGTCGTCCGCCGTACCGACTCTGTGCCAGGCCGTGTAGGCCCGCTCCAGCGTGGACTGGGCGAGATCCTCGGCGGAGTGCGGTTCCCCGGTGAGGAGAAAGGCCGTCCGCAGCAGCCGTGACCAGCGGGCGGTCATGAATCTGCCGAACTCTTCGTCCCGGTCCTGTTTGCCGTCCTCCATGGACACCTCCTGAACATCTAAGGGAGTCCATGGGCCGCGCGGGTCGTTGCCCCGGGCGGGCATGAAAAGACCCGATCGCTGGCGACGGGGGATGCACCAGCGATCGGGCTATGGCCAAGGGTAACAAGGTTGTCGGTCGGGTGGAGCCAAGTCGGAGGGAAAAAACGGAAGTTGGCCGATCAGTGGCCACACGGAGGGTCGTAGGACAGCCGCGGAAGGTACTCCTGCCACTTCGCGGGGGTCAGGACGCCCCGGGTGACCGAGCAGATGTGGTCGATGGCCGTGTCGGCGTCCAGGTCCCACAGGCGGACCGTGTCGGGGCCGCTGGAGACGCCGAGGACGCGGCTGCCGGGGCTGAAGGACAGGAACGTGCCGGTCTTGGCGTTGGGCGTCATGGACTGGCCGATCGGCCGGGCCGCGGTGGGGTGGGTGACGTTCCACAGCCGGACCGTGTTGTCGTCGCCGCCGCTGGCCAGCGTGTTGCCGTCCGCGTCGAAGGTCAGCGAGGTGACCGCCTCGGTGTGGCCGGTGAGCGGCGCGCCCAGCGGCCTGGCCGCGGTGGGGTCGGTGACGTTCCACAGCAGGACCGTGTCGTCGTCACTGCCACTGGCCAGTGCCTTGCCGTCGGGAGTGAAGGCCAGCGCGTTGACCGGGCCGGTGTGCCGGGTGAGCGGGGCGCCGAGCGGTTTCGCCGCGGGGCCGGTGACGTTCCACAGCCGGATGGTGCTGTCCGCGCTGCCGCTGGCCAGGGTGTGCCCGTCGGGGCTGAAGACGAGCGCGTTGATGTAGCCGTGGTGGCCGGCGAGCGGCGCGCCGAGCGGGGCCGGGCGGGCCGGGTCGGACACGTTCCACAGCCTTATGGTCCGGTCGTCGTTGGCCGTGGCCAGGGTGTGCCCGTCGGGGCTGAAGGCGAGGGCGTTGGGCCCCATGAAGCGGGTCCGCAGCGGCAGCGGCGGGCCGGGCAGGAAGGGGTGGGACGGGTCGGAGACGTTCCACAGGTACACCTTCTGCTCGCCGGTGAGGACGGCCAGGGTGCGGCCGTTCGGCGAGAAGGCGAGGGTGTCGGCGCCGTTGCCGCTCATGAACGGCGGGCCGAGCCGCACCGGCCGCCCCGGGTGCGCCACGTTCCACAGCCGCAGCCGTCCGTCGCGCGCGGTGGTGGCCAGCACCCGCCCGTTGGGGCTGAACGCCCCGGAGCGGCCGATCATGTCCGAGGTCGGGATCGACCACAGGCGCACCTTGGCGTCCCCGCTGCCGGTGGCGAGGGTGCGTCCGTCGGGGCTGAAGCCCAGCGCGTACATCTCGCCGCTGCTGCCCGCGAGCGGTTCGCCGATCTGCGAGGGGGAGTTCGGGTCGCTGACGTTCCACAGGCTGGCCGTGCTGTCCGCGCTCGCGGCGGCGAGGCGTCCGCCGTCGGGGCTGAACGCCACCGACCAGACGGGCCCGGTGTGCCCGGTCAGGGGGGCGCCGAGCGGTTTCGCCGCGGCGGGGTCGGCGATGTCCCACAGCCGTACGGTGTCGTCCGCGCTGCCGCTGGCCAGGGTGTGCCCGTCCGGGCTGAACGCGACCGAGTGCACGATGTCGGTGTGGCCGCGCAGCACACCCAGCGAGGCCGGCCGGCGCGGGTCGGTCACCTTCCACAGCCGGATCATGTGATCGTCGCCACCCGCCGCGAGGGTGTGCCCGTCGGGGCTGAAGGCGACGCTGCGCACGGCCGCGGTGTGCCCGCGCAGCACGGCGAGCGCGGTCGGGTGCGCGGGGTCGGAGACGTTCCACAGCCGTACCGTGCCGTCCTCGCCCGCGGAGGCGAGGGTGTGCCCGTCTGGGCTGAAGGCGACCAGGTAGATGGTGCCCGAGTGACCGGCCAGGGGGGCGCCGAGCGTGGTCGGACGGGCCGGGTCGGCGACGTTCCACAGCCGGATCGTGCCGTCGTCGCCCGCGCTGGCCAGCACCCGTCCGTCGGGACGGAACACCGCGCTGCTCACCCAGCTGGAGTGCCCGGTCAGGGGCCCGCCGAGAGGGCGGGGCCGGGTCGGGTCGGACACGTTCCACAGCCGTACGGTCCGGTCGTAGCTGGCGGTGGCCAGGGTGCGGCCGTCGGGGCTGAAGGAGGTCAGGTATACGGCTCCGGTGTGGCCGGACAGCGCGGTGGCCAGCGGCGCGTTCACGATGGAGATCAGCCTGCTGTACGTGCCCTTGTCATCGGGGCGCAGATGGTGGGCGACCAGGTCCAGCTGGGCGGCGAGCGAGGGGTCGGTGCGCTGCACCCGGTCCGCCTCGGCGAGCACCTGTTCGAACACGGCGTCGTCGCGCTGCTGCCAGGCGATCACCGCGGAGCCGCCCGCGACCAGCGCGAGCACCACCAGGGCGGCCACCGCCGCCCGGCTCAGCCACACCGTGCGCTTGCGCAGCCGTACCGAGGCGGCCAGGAACTCCACCGCGCTGCGGGTCAGATAGGTGTCCCCCGCCGAGCGCGCCCAGGCGCGGGCCTGTTCGAGCCGGGAGCCCCGGTACAGCAGCGAGCTGTCCCGCTCCGAGTCCTCCCAGGACCGGCCGTCCTCCTCCAGGCGCTGGCGCAGCAGATGGTCGTTGCGGTTGTCGTCGATCCAGTGCCGCAGCCGGGGCCAGGCGTGCAGCAGCGCCTCGTGGGTGATCTCCACGGTCTCCGCGTCCAGCGTCACCAGCCGGGCCCGGACCAGCGCCTCCAGGGACTCCTCGGTCTTGCCGGGGTCCGCCGACTCCTGGGCCAGCTGCCGCCGGGTGCCGCGCCGCCGGGTGGCCACGGTGTCCTCGCCGAGCCGCACCAGGCGCAGCAGGAGCAGCCGGGCGGCCGTACGGGCGGCGGGATCGAGCCCCGACCAGGCGCGTTCGGCGGTCGCGGCGACGGCGCCCTGGATGCCGCCCGCCGCGCGATAGCCGGCCAGCGTCAGCTTCCCGGCCTTGCGGCGCTGCCAGGTGGCCAGCAGGGCGTGCGAGAGCAGCGGGAGCACGCCCGCGTCGTGCGCCCCGCGCGGGCCGTCGGCGCTCACCTCGCGCACGATCAGCTCGGCGAGGCCCGGCTCCAGCTCCAGGCCGACCGCCTTGGCCGGGCCGGTCACCGCGTCGCGCAGCTCGCCGCTGGTCAGCGGGGAGAGCACCATGTGCCGGTGCTGGAGCGCGTCGGCCAGTTCCGGGTAACCGAGGCACTGCTCGTAGAAGTCGGCGCGTATGCCGAGCACGACCAGGACGGGGGCGGGTCCGGACGCGCCGAAGGGCGGGGTGCAGGAGGCGTGCAGCAGCTGGATGAAGGTACGGCGGTCCGCCTCGTCGGGGCAGAGGGTGAACGTCTCCTCGAACTGGTCCACGATGATCACCGGCCGGACCCCCGGCGGTGCCTCCCGGCGCGCCCACTCCGTGACCGCGGCCCGGGCGCTGCGCACGATCCGGGGCACCTCGGCACCCGCGGACGCGGTGCCCTCGGCGGCCTGCTGCCGGGCCGTTGCCGCCCGCTCGGCCGCGCGCGCCTCGGCGGCCACGGGGGCGAGTTCGGGGATACGGCGGACCAGTTCGGCGAGCGGATCGGCGCCGGGCACCAGCTGGACGACCGGGGTGCGCTGTCCGGGCTCGCCGTCCGGCTGCGGGCTGAGCCCCGCGTCGGCCAGGGCGCCGCCCGCGATCGCCGGGACCAGGCCGGCGTTCAGCAGCGAGGACTTGCCCGCGCCCGAGGCGCCGACGAGCATCACCAGTCCGCCGGTACGGCCCGCCGTGCGCAGCTGGGCGATGATCGCGTCGGTGCTGCGCTCCCGGCCGAAGAACCAGCGCGCGTCCTCCTGCCGGTACGGCGCGAGACCCCGGTAGGGGCACACGCCGCCGGTGATGGGCGGGGCCTGGGCGGGGGGCCGGCCGTTCTCCTCGGCGGGCGAGGCGGGCGGCGCGGCACGATCGCCGACCGGGTCGGCCAGCGCGCGCTCCCACTGGCGCTGCCAGTGGCCGAGGTCGTACAGGCCCGTGGAGACCGGGTGCGGGCGGGCGCGACGCGCCTCCGGGATCAGGATCTGGAGCACCGCCGCGAGGGCGGTGAACTGGGCCGGCACGTTCTTGGCCCGCCGCCAGTCGCTGATCCGCTGCGCGGACACGCGCACCGGGCGGCCGCGTTCGTCGACCCGCTGTAGCCGGCCGACCGCCTCGGCGACGCTTTTCAGGGGAGGGTTTCCGGCCTCCTTGTAGAGCAGCGCGAGGCGCTCGGCGAAAGCTGTGCGTGCCCCTGAGTCGGAACCCAAGGTCCCACCCCTCACTTCCCCCCGCCTGTGGACGTCCGGACCGGAAAACCCACCTTATACGGCTGACCTGCGGATAAGCCCCGCTCCGGAGACGGGGATCTCCTCCCCGGCGGCGACAAATGGCAGGATCGCAACCCCGGTAGCGGAACCGTCACACACCGTCCGGACAGGCCAACGGCCCGGCGCTCGGAGAGACACCTCATGGCGTTGCACATTTTCGGTCGACTTCCATCGGAAGCCGCGAGCGGTCGGCGATCCGACACCTGATCCGCCCCGTACCCGGCCGACCTGCCCCCACCCCCCACTTCCCCCCACGACCTTCCTCGCTCCTCGCCACTCCTCACCTCTTCATCGCCTTTCATGCTTCGATCCGCTCCATCACGCCGACGAGGCGCGGATCGACGTCCCGCACCGCCCGGCACCGGTCCCCACGAGGGGAGGGACCGGTGCCGGCGGCAGGGGGACTTTTCCGTCGCGACACACCTGGCCATCTGACGGACCGTCAGTTACGGTCGCGGGCACCGGCTCTTCCCGAAGGGGTGTGTGCCATGCCCGAGCCTTCCCCGTGCCCGCCTCCGTCCGGCGCCCCGCGCTGGGTCGCGATGGTCCACGAAGCCGCCCGGGACTCCTGGGTCCCGGCCGCGCAGTCCCCGTACCGGGCGCCCGTGCTGTACGCCGTCGGCGAGATGACCCGGACCGTGCGGGCCCGCGGCGCCGAGCTGACGCTCGCACTGTGGGGGCCCGGGGGCGGCGACTGGCGGCTGTACGGCACCCCGGAGGAGAAGGCCGCCGCCGAGCGGCCGGTCGTACGGGATGAACGGGGCGACTCGGCTGAGCCGGGTGAACCGTCTGGAACATCCGAACCGGACAAGCTGGCCGAGCGCATGACGAACCGTCGCCACCAGGTGCTCACCGCCGCCCTGGGCAGGGCGGGGCTGTACGACCTCGCTCCCGAGGACGGTGCGGCCGTGCGGACGCTGGCTGGCCGGCTGGACGAGCCCACGGTCCGCCGGGTCGCCCACTGGCTCGTGGCCGCGGCCGGTACGTCAGCGGCCGGTTGAGCGCCCGCCCGGCCGGGCAGTGACGTCCTGGAACTCGAAGTGCCCAGGGAGGGCTGGAGGACGTATGAAGGTCACCGTCGACCGCGCCGCGTGTTACGGCTCCGCGGAGTGCGCGTTCCGGGCCCCGGCCGTGTTCGCCTTCGAGGACGGCTACGGCGTGGTGCTGCCCGGCAAGGAGGACGCCGCCGAGGAACCGGGGGTCCGGGAGGCGGCCGAACGGTGCCCCTCGCAGGCGATCGTGCTCGGGGAGTAGGGGTGCGTCCGCAGGCGTACGGCGTTCACGGCGCCGGATAGGTCCAGCCGAGGTCGGCCAGTGCGCGTGCCCTGGCCTCCGCGACCGCCGCGCGGGCCGTGCGCTCCGCGGGGTCGGTGTGCGAGGACTGGCCGGTGACCTGGCCCTCCCACTTGCGGTAGAGCAGCCCGGCCTGGGCCGAGAACCAGCCGCGGCTCACCGCGTCCAGCGCCAGCAGCAGCCCCGTGTCCTCGGAGGCGGGCAGCGCCATCCAGCCGCCCAGCGCGGTCAGCAGCTCCCGGCGCACACACAGGGTCGCCGGATGGACCGGGGGCCGGAAGTCGTTCGCCTGCCAGTGCCGCAGCACGGCGCCGCGTTCCAGCGGGCCCTCGTCCGGGTCGCCGGGGAAACCGGCCGTGGAGCCGTCGGGCAGCAGGTCCAGGACCCGGCAGGTCGTCCAGCCGAGGTCGGGACGTGCCTGGAGCACGGCGAGATCGCGGGCGAGCGCGCCCGGGGTGAGCCGGTCGTCGGCGTCCAGGACCTTCACATACGCGCCCCGCGCGTGTGCCAGCGCGATCGTGCGGGCGACCCCCGGGCCACCGGGTCTGCCCTGGTGGAAGACGACGCGCGGATCCTCGGGGACGTAGGGGCGGACCTCGTCCGTCGTGCCGTCCTCCTGGATCACCCACTCCCAGCGCGCGCCGCCGGGCAGCTCCTGCTCGCACAGGGATGCCCAGGCATCCGGCAGGAACCGGGCCGAGGGGGCGTGCACGGCGGTGACGACGGTGACAACGGTGGTGTGCCGGGTCACGGCAGCACTCACCACCTCTCAAAGACCTCTCCGGGATGTCGTGGCCATCGTCTCAGGCCGCGCCCGGGGTGGTTCGGGCCCCTGGAGGAACGCGCGCGTGACCCCCGGCCGTGGCCGGGGGTCCTTCCGTGTCGACCGTGCGTACGCAAGTCGCCGAGTTGTCGAGACGTCGCGGTACCGAGGGGGAGAGGAGGGCCGGTTCAGCAGTCGAGCGATGCGGAGGGCTCTCTGGCCTCTGTCTCCCGCGTCCGTTCCGTCTCTTGCGCCTCGCGGGCCTTCTGTGTCTCGTGGCCGTCCGATGTCAGCTCGCTGTCGTCGAGGGCTCGGTGCCGGCAGCTGGGGGATTTCCCGTGGGCCTCGGCCCTGATCCGCTGTTTCATCGTGGGGGGCAGGGCCTTGGTGGAGGACCAGGACCAATGCCGTGGTGCCGGGATCGCCGGGACCGTGCGTTGCGCGGTCTCGGTGCGGGGGCTCTCGGTGCGCGGCGCGGCGGCCGCGGGGGCGGTGGCGGCGCTCACGAGTCCGAGCGTCGTGCACAGCGCGAGAAAGGCGGTGACGATGGCAGTCCACAGCTTCATGACCTTGTTCCGGTCCATGGCCCCTCACTTTCGGGTTGGGCGATTTGCGTACTTTCCTCATGATGTGTATGTGGATCGCGAAGTGGTGGACCGACGCCCGTGGCGCGGCGATGTTCTGATGAACACCACTCGGATGGCCGTAAGAAGGTCGGAAAACCCCTAAATCCCGGTCAGCATGCGCGAAGGGGGAGCAAAGTGACCGTCCGTGGAGGTGTGATCACCCTCCGACCGGAACGGCGTCCGACCTGGGCTATTGCGCTGGCAGGGACCGGAGTTGAGGCCGGACGTAGGTCACCGATCGATATCGGCCGGTGTGTATAGTCGGGCGCCAGAGGTCCCCTACGTCAAGGAAAGACGAGGTCGCGCGGTGAAGAAGCTGCTCCTGGTCGCACTGGCCGCCATCGGCGGGCTCCTCGTGTACCGCCAGATTCAGGCGGATCGCGCCGAGCAGGACCTGTGGACGGAGGCGACTGACTCCGTGCCCACGGGTTCGTGAGTCCGATTCCAGAATTTCAGCAGGCCCCGGTCGCATCAAGCGACCGGGGCCTTTGCTTTGGGTTGCGGGGCCCCGCGGGGTGGGGTACGCGTGGCCGCGGCGGGCGTCCGGGGGCGGGGTCTTTCGGACGGTCCCGCGCAATGCCCTGATGGCGCAGCGGCCGCCGGGGCAGGATGGGCCGCGAGGACGTGACGTCATAGGGGGTGCACGTGCGGCGGCGCAGGCGCGGGGCGTGGGAACACGGACGCGGGGCACGGATACGGGGCGGCGGGCGCCCGGCCGCCGTGCTCCTGGCACTGGGGCTGTGCGGTACGGGACTGCTCCCGGCCGCCGCCGCGCCGGCCGCCACCGGCCCCGGGGCCTACGCCTTCGCCCCCGGCGCCCAAACCATTGAGGGCACGGCCTCCGCCGCGGGTGCCCCCCGCCTGGACCCCGGTCGTGTCTATCGCGGCTCGCTGCCCGCGCACGGCCGGCTCACCTACCGCCTCGACCTCGCCGACGCCACGGCCACCGCCTACGTCCCGGTCACCGCCGTGCCGCCCGCGCACACCGATGTCACCTCCACCGACGGCATCCGGGTCACCGTCCGGGACGCGCACGGCACGGCCTGCTCCTTCGCCACCGCCCGCTTCGGCGCCGGACTCAGCCCGCGTCCGGTCACCGCCCTCGGCAAACGAGAGGCGGGCCGGGCACTGTGCCGGGGCGCGGGGACGTACTCCGTGCTGGTCGAACGTCTCGACACCGGGGGCACGTCCGCGCCCTGGGACCTGGAGCTGGCACCCGTCATGGAACCCCGGCTCACCTCCCCCGGCCCCACCGGTGCCCCCCAGACCTGGGACTCCGCCTCGCCCGAGCCGATCACCGGCGAGACCCGCGAGCGCGCCGGCGGGGCGGGGTTCACGGCGGCCCGGGCGCTGGGCCCTGGGGTCTGGCGGACCGCTCTCGTGCCCGGCCGGACCGTGTTCTACAAGGTGCCGCTCGACTGGGGCCGCCGGTTGCAGGCCACCGCCGAACTGGGCGGCGCGGCGGGGCACGGGTACATCGGCGGCGCCCTCGACCTCTCCCTCTACGACCCCGTCCGGGGCCTCGCCGACGATGTCTCCCTCGGCTACACCGGTGTCCGCAAGCAGGTCGCCCTCGCACCGCTGCCGCCCGTCGAGTACGCCAACCGCTACGCCGCCCCAGCCGCCGTCAGCGCCCTGCGCTTCGCCGGGGACTACTACCTGGTGCTGCACCTCAGCGACCGGCTGACCGAGACGTTCGGGCCGGGGCCGTACGAGGTGACCCTGCGGGTCCGGGTGGACGGCCGGGCGCACGCCGGGCCGGGGTACGCCGGGCGCCCGGAGCCGGACGGCGTCTTCACGCCGACGGCCCAGGACGAGGCGGCGCCGCCGATCGGGGGCGGCGGCGCCGGGGGCGCCGGAGGCACCGGCTCACCGGCGATGAAGGCCGTCGCGGCCGGCGGGATCGGGCTGGGGACCGCGCTGCTGCTGGTGCTCGGCGGCTGGACGCTGGCGGTCCGGCGGGCTCAGACGCGGGTCAGCGCCCAGAAACCCACGGCGTAGCAGGCCAGCGCCAGCAGCAGGATCGGCACGACGGCCTTGGCCGGGGGGCCGGGACGGCGCCGGGCACGGCGGCCGTGCGTGGCCGGGGTGCGGGGGGTGACGGGCGGGGAAACCGGGGGGACGTGCGGGGTTTGGGGCGCCGGGGTCGTGTAAGCGGCGGTGATGCTGTCGCCGGGATGCGGGGGCGCGGGGTGCGCCTGGTGCCCGGGGTGCGCGGGCGATGGGGTCCAGGAGCCGTAGGACGGCGTGGGAGTGGGGGGCTCGGAGGGGGGAGGCGGTACGGCCGGTGGGGGCGGTGTGGGGCCGGCGGCCGGGGGCGGGAGCCGGAAGCTTCCGGTGTCCGACAGGGAGCCGGTGCCCGTGTCCGACGAGGAGCCGGTGCCGGCGTCCGGCTGCGGGGCGGCGAGGGACCTCGGTGAGCGCTTCAGCGGACCGCTCGGCCCGAAACCCGGGGGCAGGGGTGGTAGTTGGTCGAAGATCTCGATCGGCTCGTCGTCCAGGGTCGGCTCCGGCAGGAGTTCGATGACCGGAGCGAGCGACTTGCGGGCCCCCGTGGCGGAGCGGTACCGCGCCCCCGGATCGGGCTGGAGCAGGGTGGCGACGACCTCCCACAGCGGCCCGGGAATGCCCTTGGGCGCGCCCGGGGTGCCGTGCTCGGTGAAGTACCGCACGAGTTCCTTGGCGTCGGGTTTGGCGCCCTTGAGCAGATATACGGCGACGAGTCCCACCGCGAACAGATCGGCGGTGAAGTCCGGGTCGGCGCCCGCCAGTTGTTCCGGGGCGAGATAACCGGGCGTGCCCACCACGAGGTTGGTCTCGGTCAGACGCGGTTCACCGAAGCGCATGGCGATGCCGAAGTCCCCGAGCCGCAGCCGGGGCCTGCCCGTACCGGTCGCCTCCAGAAGGATGTTGGCGGGCTTGATGTCCCGGTGCACGACCCCCTCCGCGTGCACCGCGGCCAGCCCGGACAGCAACTGGTCGAGCAGGACGCAGACGAACGCCGCAGGCAGGGGGCCGTAGTCGTTGACCAGGCGGACGAGGGAGCCGCCCGCGACCAGGTCCATGGTGAACAGCACCTGGTCGTCGTCGGCGGCCCAGCTGGCCGGGGCGAGCACATGGGGATGGTCGATGCGCAGGGCCTGTTCGCGCACGAAGCGCAGGAGGGAGTGGGCGTCGCGCTGCTGGAGCACCTTGGCGGCCACATAGCGCCCCCGCCGGTGGTCCCAGACGCGCCAGACGTCGCCCGCGCCGCCGCGCCCGATCGGGTCGGCCAGTTCGTACCGGCCGTTGAACATCTCACCCATGACTGCCGCAGCTCCTCCCCCTCGGGCCCCCGCCCCTCCCGGCTTCCCCCTGCGCCGGGCGGGCGCTCAGTTCTGGTGGGACTGGTAGTGCGCGACCGCGTCGGAGGTGCGGCCGGCACCGTAGACCCGCAGGAACTCGGCGAGTTCGGGCTGGGTCGGGGCGAGCGCGTCCGCCGCGTCGATGATGTCGCTCGCGGCGGCCACCGAGCGCAGCAGCGACTGGATCTCGCGGACGACCCGCTTGACGGTGGGCGCGCCCGAACCGTTCGTCGTGTGCGTGGTGTTGCTCAGCACCGAGCCCCCCTGGGACTTCTTGATCTCGTCCATCCGCTCGGTCGCCTCGGCCGCGCTGACACTGCCGTCCGCCACCTGTGCCGCCAGATCCTGGAGCAGCTGCACTCGCTGGACCACCGCGGGATTGCCGATCTTGGCGCGCTGGCCGCTCATCAGCTGCGAGAGCATCGGAGCGGACAGCCCCAGAACCGCCGCGAGACGGGCCTGGTTGAGCCCGAGATCGTCGATCAGCTTACGGAAGAGCGCCCCCAGCGGCTCCCCGTACCAGTTCCGCTGAAGCTCTCTCGCTCTTGCGGTGGCTTCCTGCTGTGCGGCGTCCATTGCGTCTCCCCATCGCTTCCCCTGAAAACCGCGGTTCGCTGTAGCGAACCACGGTTGAGCATCTTACGGAGCGTGGTCATCTGCGGGGACCCCCAATCTTTTTGCGGGATACGGGGGGTGACCCGGTACTCTGGTCCCCGGCACCGGCCGGGAAACCCCCTCCGGACGCCGTCCCTTTCCCGGGGCCTTAGCTCAGTTGGTAGAGCGCCGTCTTTGCATGGCGGATGTCAGGGGTTCGACTCCCCTAGGCTCCACAGTCAAAAGAGCCCCTCTGATCTGCGCAGACGCAGGTCAGAGGGGCTCTTTGTGCTGCCCGGCGGTCGATGGGGCGGGCTGCGGTCGCAGGTCCGGGGGATTGCGGTGATCCTGTCAGGAAGAGCGTGGCTGGCTTCGCACGGCCGCTGTCGTCGGTCGTGCCGCACAGGAAGGCGACGCCCATGACAGTGGCATCCGACAAGACGCGGCACGGGCCCAGGGAACCCGGTGGTGGTCATACGGTCGACAGCGCTTCCCTGGCCGCCGGGATCATGCTGATGCTCAGCGGGCCGCTCAGCATCCTCATGGGTGCGGCGGGCATCGCGAACGACGGGCTGTTCGTCACGTCCACGGGGTACGCCTACAGCTTCGGTCTGACGTCCTGGGGCATCATCCACCTCGTCATCGGCATCGTGCTCGTCGTCGCGGGCTTCGGTCTGCTCGCGGGCATGAGCTGGGGCCGCGGGCTCGGTGTGGTGGCGGCGGGCATCAGCCTGATCACCCAGTTCATGTTCGTGCCGTACTACCCGGCGTGGGCGATCCCCGTCATGGCCCTGGATCTGCTGATCCTGTTCGCCCTGACCAGGTCGCACATCGAGCGCGCCCGGTAAGACCCAGGGTGAGTCCAAGTACGTTTCACTGTGAAACGGGCTCCTTCCATCGGAAGGAGCCCGTTCTTGGGTGAATGCTCAGGGCTGCTCCTCGCCGCCGCTGCCGTCCACCGAGCCGAGACCGCCCGACTCGGGGACTTCCGTCGCGGCCGGCGGCTCGACCAGCCACTCGGGGTTGGCCTGGCGCTCCCACCACTTCCATGCCGCGAAGGCGCCGCCCGCCACCAGGGCAGCCAGCGCCACCATCTTCGCGGCGCGTCCGGCCCGGCACCTGCGCGCGTTGCGCCGGGCGAGCTTCTGGATGTCCCGCGCGGAGACCTGGCCGCGCAGCGCGACCAGCGCGGCGGCGCCCCGGGCCGCGGCCTCGTCCGCCACCGGTCCGGCGGCGGCCACCGCCTGCTCGATCCGGGGGCGCGAGTACTCGGCCGCCTGCCGGGCGGCCTTGCGGGTGCGGCAGGCCGCCTCCTGCGCGGCGTGGTCGACCTTCGGCGGGACATAGGTGCGCCGGGCCTGTTCCAGACGCGGGGCGAGCTGGGCGTTGTACTGCGTGCGGGCCTGCTCTGCGGCCCCTGACACCACGGGCGCGAGCCGTACGCGTGCCTCCTGTGCGTAGAACGCGGCACGCTCCTTGGCCGTGTCGGCGTAGGGCGCCACCACTTCCGCGGCGTGCAGCACGCTGTCCTTCGCCGAGCCGGTCGCGGCGCGCACGCTGTCAATGCGGGTCACGGGTTTCCTCCTCCTCGGTGGCGTACGGAATTCGACTTTCCACCCTTTTACGGATCATGCCTGCCAACGGTCCTTGCGGCATGCGCGGACGGGCATATGGGTGCCGCGCGCTCCTTCGGTTGGCCGACTGGCACCCCGAGCGCCCACACATGCGAGGATCAGAGGTCGCAGGAAGACGACAGAAGACGACGGAAGGCAGATCGTGGCCGAGCAGCTTTACGCCACCCTGAAGACCAACCACGGCGACATCGAGGTCCGGCTGTTCCCGAACCACGCGCCGCAGACGGTCAAGAACTTTGTCGAGCTGGCCAAGGGCGAGCGCGAGTGGACCCACCCGGCGACCGGCAAGAAGAGCAACGACCCGCTGTACGACGGCACGGTCTTCCACCGTGTCATCAGCGGCTTCATGATCCAGGGCGGTGACCCGCTGGGCACCGGCATCGGCGGTCCGGGCTACAAGTTCGGGGACGAGTTCCACCCCGACCTGTCCTTCAACAAGCCCTACCTGCTGGCCATGGCCAACGCCGGCCCGGGCACCAACGGCTCGCAGTTCTTCATCACCGTCGCGCCGACCACCTGGCTGACCGGCAAGCACACCATCTTCGGCGAGGTCACCAACCCCGCCGGCCAGAAGGTCGTGGACGAGATCGCGGCCGTGAAGACCGGTCGTAACGACCGTCCGGCCCAGGACGTCGTGATCGAGTCGGTCGTCATCGAGAGCCGCGAGGGCTGACGGAACGCCCCACCGGGAACCAAACGCCCCGCTCGTCCGTAAGGATGGGCGGGGCGGGGTATGTGCCGGGGGAGTGCCAGAGGAGCGAGGGGATCATGGACCACGTCGCAAGCAGCGCGCCGGGCGCCCGGAGCGTGCCCGTGTGCTACCGGCACCCGGACCGTGAGACCGGGGTGCGCTGCACCCGCTGTGAGCGCCCCATCTGCCCCGAGTGCATGGTCAGCGCCTCCGTCGGTTTCCAGTGCCCCGAGTGCGTCCACGGCGGCGGTCCCGCCCACCAGCACACACCGGGCGGCGGTGGCGCCGGACGAACCATGGCCGCGGCCCGCCCGCGCACCGTGGCCGGCGGCCCCATCACGGCGGACCCCCGGCTGCTCACCAAGGTGCTCATCGGGATCAACATCGCCCTGTTCCTGGTGCAGCTGGCCGTCGGCGAGAGTTTCACCCAGCGCTTCGAGGTGATCGGGCAGGCGTACACGCCCCTGATCCCGGGGGTGCAGGGCATCGCCCAGGGGCAGTACTACCGCCTGCTGACCGCGATGTTCCTGCATGCCGGGTTCACGCATCTGCTGTTCAACATGCTCAGCCTGTGGTGGATCGGCGGTCCCCTGGAGGCGGCGCTCGGCCGCGCCCGCTATCTCGCCCTGTACGCCGTCTCGGGCCTCGCGGGCAGCGCGCTCACCTATCTGCTCGCCGCCCCGAACGCGCCCTCGCTCGGCGCCTCCGGAGCGATCTTCGGCCTCTTCGGCGCCACCGGTGTGCTGATGCGGCGGCTCAACTACGACATGCGGCCGCTGTTCGCCCTGCTGGTGATCAACCTGATCATCACCTTCACCCCGGGCTTCAACATCGCCTGGCAGGCGCACGTCGGCGGCCTGGTGGCAGGTGTCGTCACCGGCTACGCGATGGTGCACGCCCCGCGCCGCAACCGGGCGCTCATCCAGTACGGCACCTGTGCCCTGGTGCTCGTGGCGGTGGCCGTTCTCACCCTGGTCAGGACGGGCCAGCTCACCTGATACCGAACCGTTGTCCACAGCGGGTGTCGGATCTTGTGCACACCGTAGGGTCTCAGGTGCGCCTGTTACTGCTCGGATGCGTTTTCGCAGGTCGCCATGGGTGCGAACGGGTGTGTGACAACCGGTACGGCAGTCGTACCGGCGTCAACGCTCGATGAGTTATCCACAGATCGTAGTCTTTTCCCCAGGGTGCTGTGGAAATCCTCGGGCCTGTGGATAACTCAGCGGAGCCGGGCTACTTCCACTGCGTGGAGACACCAAAACCGGCGGCGATGAAGCCGAAGCCGACCACGATGTTCCAGTTGTCCAGCGCGTCGATGGGCAGCGAGCCGTCGGTCACATAGAAGACGACGATCCAGGCCAGACCGATGACGAACATGGCCAGCATGACAGGGGCGACCCAGCCGTGGTTGTTCAGCTTGATCGCCGCGGCCTGCTTCGCCGGCGGCGGCGTGAAGTCGGCCTTCTTGCGGATACGTGACTTCGGCACGAGGGTCTCTCCTGTCGATGCGCTGCGTGGCCGCGCAGTTAACTGGTCGGGCTCGGGCAGCGTACAAGTGGCCAACATGACGACTTCTGTGTGCTCCCCCGGGCGTCCGTTAGCGTAGTGCTTCCGTGGCGCCGAAGGAGAGCAAGGGTACGTTGAGCAATTCTGCCGACTCCCCCGGTACGGGAGCAATGGGTTCCGGCCCTCGTCGCGGGCCGCGGGTGCGCCCGGTGCGGATGCTCACCGCGGCCGTCTTCGCGCTCGCGGGCCTGATCTTCTTCACCAGCTTCGACACGGCCAAGGGCACCGACATCCGCCAGGACGGCTCCCTGCTGAAGCTGTCCGACCTGATCCAGCAGCGCAGCCGCAAGAACAAGGGCCTGGACGAGTCCAACGCCTCCCTGCGCGACGGCGTGGAGTCCCTGGCGAAGAGCGACGGCGGCAGCAGCAAGGCGCAGGACCGGCGGCTGACCGGCCTGGAGAAGAGCGCGGGCACCCAGAAGCTCACCGGCAAGGCCGTCACCGTCACCCTGAACGACGCCCCGCCCAACGCCACCGCCAAGCTCCCCGGCTATCCCCCGCCGCAGCCCGACTACCTGGTCATCCACCAGCAGGACCTCCAGGCCGTGGTGAACGCCCTGTGGCAGGGCGGCGCCAAGGGCATCAAGGTCATGGACCAGCGGCTGATCTCCACCAGCGCGGTCCGCTGCGTCGGCAACACGCTGATCCTCCAGGGCCGCGTCTACTCACCGCCGTACAAGATCACGGCGATCGGGGACCCCGGGCGGCTCCAGCAGTCGCTCGCGGACAGCAAGGCGATCCAGACCTACATGGTGTACGTCAACGTCTACGGCCTCGGCTGGAAAGTCACCGACGACGGCACGGTGACTCTTCCGGGTTACTCCGGCACAGTGGACCTGCACTACGCGAAGCCCGTGCAGTAGCCGCCCGCCCAGGAGCCGCCGTGCGCCTGATCGTGAGGACCCTCAGCGAGCTGTGCGTCACCGTGGGCACCCTGATCGTGCTCTTCGTCGCCTACGTCCTCTTCTGGACCGGCGTACGGGCCGACGGCGCCATGAACGACCAGATCGACCAGCTGCACAAGCAGTGGTCCACGGGCAGCGTGCCGGCCGCGACGACCACCACGGCCCCGGCGGACCCCGCCGCCGCGCACCCGCCCCCGGCGCCGTACCACTACGGCAAGCCCTTCGCGATCATGTACATCCCCCGGCTCGGTTTCACGTGGAACAAGCCCGTCCTCGAAGGCACCGGCCGGGATGTGCTCGCGAAGGGACTCGCGCACTACGGCGGCACCGCCGGGCTCGGCCAGGTGGGCAATTTCGCGGTGGCCGGGCACCGGCGCACCTACGGCGATCCGCTCAAGGACTTCCCCAGGCTGCGGCCCGGTGACGCGGTGGTGCTCACCGACGGAACCACCTGGTTCACGTATCGGATCGACAAAGGGCCCTACAAAACCGTCCCGACCGACATCGGAGTCATCGACCCTGTGCCACGGAAGTCCGGTTACTCGCGTCCGGGCCGCTATCTGACGCTGACCACGTGCGATCCCGAATGGGGCCACAGTCACCGGCTGATCGTCTGGGCGCATCTGGACTCCACCCAGCCTGTGGAGTCAGGCGAACCGGACGCGCTGCGCCGCTAGTCTGGTGACGTACGGCGTGTGTCTGGTGCCGTAGGGACACGGAAGGGACGGCAAGGACGGCATGTACGGCTGGTTCTGGCGGCATCTGCCGGGAAACGTATGGGTGAAGTTGCTGGTCTCCGTCGTGCTGGCCCTGGCGGTGGTCTACGTCCTGTTCCAGTACGTCTTCCCGTGGGCCGAGCCACTGCTGCCCTTCAACGATGTGACGGTGGACAACCAGTGAGTGCGCGCATTCTCGTCGTGGACAACTACGACAGCTTCGTCTTCAACCTCGTCCAGTACCTGTATCAGCTGGGTGCCGAGTGCGAGGTGCTGCGCAATGACGAGGTGTCGACCGCGCACGTGCGCGGGGGAGGCTTCGACGGCGTCCTGCTCTCGCCCGGCCCCGGCACCCCCGAGCAGGCCGGCGTCTGCGTGGAGATGGTCCGCCACTGCGCGGCCACCGGGGTGCCGGTCTTCGGCGTGTGCCTGGGCATGCAGTCGATGCAGGTGGCGTACGGCGGCGTGGTCGACCGGGCGCCCGAGCTGCTGCACGGCAAGACCTCCCCGGTCGAGCACGATGGCAAGGGCGTCTTCGCCGGGCTGCCCTCCCCCTTCATCGCCACCCGCTATCACTCCCTGGCCGCCGAGCCGGCGACGGTCCCGGCCGAGCTGGAGATCACGGCCCGTACGCACGACGGCATCATCATGGGCCTGCGCCACCGTGAACTGCCCGTCGAAGGCGTGCAGTTCCACCCGGAGTCGGTGCTGACCGAGCACGGCCACCGGATGCTGGCCAACTGGCTGGCGGAGTGCGGCGACCAGGGTGCCGTGGCGAGGTCGGCGGGGCTCGCCCCGGTGGTGGGCAGGGCCACGGCGTGACCGCCCTGCGCCCCGAGCGCGAGGACTTGTACGGCGGCGGGGAACCGTACGAGTCCCACGGCGGTGCGCCCTACGAAGCTCCCTTCGACGCGGAGACGATGGCCCTGCGGGTCGCCGATCCCGCGTCGGCGGGGCCCACAGGGGCCTCTGGGGCCCCAGCGGCCCCCTCTGATCCTGGACCTGCTCCCGGTGGACGTGCGGCCCGCAGAAAGGCGGCCAAGCGGCGCGGCGGGCGCCGTGGCGGCCAGGGGGCCCCGGTGGTCTCGGCCGCGGCCCCCGGTGTGTCCGCCGGCGCGCCCGCGGCGAAGCCCTCCCCCACCTGGGCGGAGGACGATCCGGACCGTCCGCTGACCCGGGTGGAGGCCCGGCGGCGGGCGCGGCTGGCCAAGCCGGGACCCGGGGTGATCGCGAGCCGGGCGATCGGCGAGGTGTTCATCACCACCGGTGTGCTGATGCTGCTGTTCGTCACCTACCAGCTGTGGTGGACCAACGTCCGCGCGCACGCCCAGGCCGGCAGCGAGGCCCACCAGCTCCAGGACGCCTGGGCGAACGGCAAGCGCAACCCGGGGGTCTTCGCGCCCGGACAGGGCTTCGCCATCCTGCACATCCCCAAGCTGGACGTGGTGGCGCCGATCGCGGAGGGCGTCAGCACCACCAGGGTCCTCGACAAGGGCATGGTCGGGCACTACGGCGAGGCGCCGCTGAAGACCGCGATGCCGGACGCCAAGACCGGTAACTTCGGGCTCGCGGCGCACCGCAACACCCACGGCGAGCCGTTCCGTTACATCAACAAGCTCACCCCCGGCGACCCCGTGGTGGTCGAGACCCAGGACACGTACTACGTCTACAAGGTGACGTCGACACTCCCGGTCACCTCGCCGTCCAACACCAGCGTGCTGGACCCGGTCCCGAGGGGCTCGGGCTTCACCGGGCCCGGCCGCTACATCACCCTGACCACCTGTACACCGGAGTTCACCAGCAAGTACCGGCTGATCGTCTGGGGCAAGATGGTCGAGGTACGCCCCCGCAGCAAGGGCAAGCCGGACGCGCTCATCGAGTAAGGGCTAGGAACCACTGTGGCAGCGACCGCCGACGAGACCGAAGAACACACGGACGCGCCCGAGCCGGAGTCCGCCGAGCGGCGCCGGCGTCCGGGCAGGATCGCCGGGGCCGTCAGCGTCTTCGGGGAACTGCTCATCACCGTGGGCCTGTTGCTCGGTCTCTTCGTCGTCTACTCGCTCTGGTGGACGAACGTGCTGGCGGACCGCAAGGCCGACAAGCAGGCCGAGAAGGTGCGCGAGCACTGGGCGCAGGGCACGGACCAGGGGCCCGGCGCGCTGGACACCAAGGACGGCATCGGCTTCCTGCGCGTGCCCGCGATGAAGAACGGCTCGGTCCTGGTCGAGAAGGGCACCAGCACCGACGTCCTCAACAACGGTGTCGCCGGCTACTACACCGACCCGGTCAAGGCGATGCTCCCGATGACCGGCGAGAAGGGGAACTTCACCCTGGCCGCCCACCGCGACGGCCACGGCGCGAAGTTCCACAACATCGACAAGCTCCACAAGGGCGACCCGATCGTCTTCGAGACCCGGGACGACTGGTACGTCTACAAGGTCTCCTCGATCCTCCCGGAGACCTCGAAGTACGACGTCGGTGTCGTCGACGCGGTCCCCAAGGAGTCGGGCTGGAAGAAGCCCGGCCACTACATCACGCTGACCACCTGCACCCCCGTCTACACCTCCCGCTACCGCTACATCGTGTGGGGCGAACTGGTCCGGGTGCAGAAGGTCGACAGCAAGCGGACGCCCCCGCCGGAACTGCGCTGAGGTTCCCCGGGAACGCGAGTGGGCCCCTGCCGGGAGAGTCCGGCAGGGGCCCACTCGTTCGTACGACCGTGTCAGCCGTCGACACCGCCGAAGATGTTGGGGCCGCCGTTGTCACCACCGTTGTTGCCGGGGTTCGGCCCGCCGACGGTGGTCACGTCGATGGCCTGGCCCTGGTTGACCGGGGTGCCGGGGGCCGGGTTCGAGCTGATGACCAGCGCGTTGTCGTCGTTCGCGCCCGTGACGTTGCCCAGCGACAGACCCGCCTGGGCGAGCATCTGCTTCACCTGGCCGAGCTTCTTGCCCTGGATGCCCGGGACCTGGACCTGGCCGCTCTGCGCCTTGCCCACGTTGACCGCGATCGGCGTGTTCTTGGCGACCTGCTGGCCGGCCGGCGGGTTGATCGACAGGACCTTGCCGTTGTCGTCCGGGTTGTCGGTCGGCTGGTCGTTGCAGGTCGGCACCAGGCCCATGCCCTGGAGCTCGGCCTTTGCGTCGTCACAGGACTTGCCGATGACATCGCCCGGGATGGTCACCTTCTCCTCCGCCTTGGCGACGGTGAGGGTGATCGTGGTGCCCTTCTGCCGGCTGCTGCCGCCCGGCGGGTCCTGCGCGGTGACCACGCCCGGAGGCTGGGTCGACACCACGTCCTTGCGCTCGACGTTGGTGAAGCCCTTCTCCTTGAGCTGGGTCTGCGCCTGGTCGAACTGGATGCCGCGGACGTCCGGCACGGTCACCTTGGGGGCGCCCGTGGAGATCACCAGGCCGACGGTGGTGTTCTTGTCGACCTTCATGCCCTTCGCCGGATCCTGCGAGCACACCAAGCCCTTGGGCTGGTCCTCGCAGGCCTTGCGGCCGGAGACGGTGACCTTCAGATCGACGTTCGAGGCGGTCTCGCGGGCGTCCTTCTCGGACAGGCCGACGAAGTTGGGCACCGAGGGCTTGTCGTTCACGCCGTGCCCGCTGAACGCGTACTTGCCGATCAGGATGGCGCCGATCAGCACCAGGACACCGGCGACGATCAGCAGGATCGTGGAGGTGTTCGACTTCTTCGGCTGCTGGCGGCGCCGGTCGGGGCGGTCGTCGTAGCCGAAGCCGCCGTCGTCCCCGTTCATCGGCGGGAGCATGGCCGTGGCGGCCGCGGGCGACTCCGGGCGCAGCGCGGTGGTCGCCTGGTCGTCGCCGTAGCCGGCGTAACCGACCGCGCCCATCGCGGCGGTGGCGCCGACCGGCTGGCCGTCCAGGCACGCCTCGATGTCGGCCCGCATCTCGTCGGCCGACTGGTAGCGGTAGTTCGGGTCCTTGACCAGCGCCTTGAGGACGATCGCGTCCATCTCGGGGGTGATCTCGGGGTCGAAGACCGAGGGTGCCTGCGGCTCCTCGCGGACGTGCTGGTAGGCCACGGCCACCGGGGAGTCGCCGACGAAGGGCGGCCGTACGGTCAGCAGCTCGTAGAGGAGGCAGCCCGTGGAGTACAGGTCGGAGCGGGCGTCGACCTGCTCGCCCTTGGCCTGCTCGGGGGAGAGGTACTGGGCCGTGCCGATGACCGCCGCGGTCTGCGTCATCGTCATGCCGGAGTCGCCCATCGCACGGGCGATGCCGAAGTCCATGACCTTGACCTGACCGCCCCGGGTCAGCATGACGTTGGCCGGCTTGATGTCGCGGTGGACGATGCCGTTGCGATGGGCGTACTCCAGGCCCTGGAGGATGCCGATGGTCATCTCCATGGCGCGCTCCGGCAGCAGCTTGCGGCCGGAGTGCAGCAGCTCACGCAGGGTGGAACCGTCGACGTACTCCATCACGATGTACGGGATGGAGACCCCGTCGATGTAGTCCTCACCCGTGTCGTAGACCGCGACGATCGCGGGATGGTTGAGCGAGGCGGCCGACTGGGCCTCCCGGCGGAACCGGGCCTGGAAGGACGGGTCGCGCGCGAGGTCGACGCGCAGCGTCTTCACCGCCACCGTGCGGCCGAGCCGGGTGTCATGCGCGAGGTGGACCTCCGCCATGCCACCACGGCCGAGCACGTGGCCCAGCTCGTACCGGCCGCCGAGGCGACGCGGCTCTTCCATAGCTACCTACCAGCCCTCTCCGTCGGTCCCGGCCGTCACATCGCTGTGCGCCGAGGCTGCCGTCCGGGCCTACGGTACCCGGCTCCCTTTGTATGACCTGGCCAAGCCCGGATCCCGATATCGGACCGGTATCGCAATGTGCGTCCTTGTGAAGCTGATGTGATGACCGTCACTTCTTGGAGTTGATGACCGCCTCCATCACGCTCTTCGCGATCGGCGCGGCCAGGCCGCCGCCGGAGATGTCGTCACGGTTGGCGTGCTCGTCCTCGACGACCACGGCCACGGCCACCGGGGAGCTGCCGTCGGGGAGCTTGGCGTAGGAGATGAACCAGGCGTACGGGTTGGCGCTGTTGGCCACACCGTGCTGCGCGGTACCGGTCTTGCCGCCGACCTTGACGTTGGGGATCCGGGCGTTGGTACCGGTGCCCTTCTCGACCACGGTCTCCATCATCGATTGCAGCATCTGCGCGTTCTGCGCGGACAGCGGCCGGCTCATCTCCTGCGGCTTGGTCTTCTCCACCGGGTCGAGGTTGGAAGCCTCCAACTCGTCCACCATGTACGGCTTCATCAGCTTGCCGTCATTGGCGACCGCCGAGGCGACCATGGCCATCTGGAGCGGGGTCGCCGCGGTGTTGTACTGGCCGATCGAGGACAGCGCGGTCTGCGAGGCGTTCATGTTGTCCGAGAACACCGAGGCGTTGGAGCGGACCGGGGTGAACTGCTGCGCGTCGAAGCCGAACTTCTTCGCCTCCGCCAGCATCTTGGCGTTGCCGAGGTCGGCGCCGATCTTGCCGAAGACGGTGTTGCAGGAGTACTGGAGCGCGACCCGCATCGGGGCGTCCTTGCAGGGCAGGTTGCCCTCGTTGGGCAGCGGGGTCGTGGTGCCCGGCATGATGTACGGAAGCGGCGAGTTGGTCCGCTGGTCGGGCGAGGTGTACAGGCCGTTCTCCAGCGCCGCCGCCGCGGTGACCACCTTGAAGGTGGAGCCCGGCGGGTAGGTCTCGCGCAGCGCCCGGTTGAGCATCGGGTCGGCCGGGTTGTTCTCCTTCAGGAGCTTGTTCCGGGCCTTGGCGTCGTCGTCGGTGTTCCCCGCGAAGCTGGAGGGGTCGTACGACGGGTACGAGGCCAGCGCCAGGATCTTCCCGGTGGCCGGGTCCAGGGCGGCGACCGCGCCCTTGCCGCCGACCGCCTTCAGACCGTTGTACGCGGCCTTCTGCGCGGCGCCGTTGAGCGTGGTGACGACGTTGCCGCCCTGCTTCGGCTTGCCCGTGATCATGTCCAGGGTGTTGCGGAAGAAGAGCCGGTCGTCATTGCCGGTCAGGATGCCGTCGTCCAGGTTCTCCAGCTGGGTGCCGCCGAAGGCCTGGGAGGAGAAGCCGGTCACCGGGGCCCACATGGGCCCGTTCTTGTATGTGCGCTTGTACTTGAAGTCGCCGTGCTTGACCTCGACCGAGCCGGTCACCGGGTTGCCGTCCACGATGATGTCGCCGCGCGGCGCGGCATAGCGCTCGATGGAGACCCGCCGGTTGAGCGGGTCGGTGCGCAGGCTGTCGGCCTTGACGTACTGGAGGTAGTTGTCGCGGACGAGCAGGGCCAGCACGAGCAGGCCGCAGAAGATCGCGATCCGGCGCAGGGGCTTGTTCATGACGGGCGGACCACCTGGGTCATCTCGGCGTCGGGGTTGGCTGCGGGGGCGGGTGCCGGGCGGCGGGCGGTGTCGCTGATGCGGATCAGGATGCCGATGAGCGCCCAGTTGGCGATCACGGACGAACCGCCGTACGCGAGGAACGGCATGGTCATACCGGTCAGCGGGATGAGGCCCATCACACCGCCGGCCACCACGAAGACCTGGAGCGCGAAGGCACCCGAGAGGCCGATGGCGAGCAGCTTGCCGAACGGGTCGCGGGCGGCGAGGGCGGTGCGCACGCCGCGTTCCGCGATCAGGCCGTAGATCAGCAGGATCGCCATGAGGCCGGCCAGGCCCAGCTCCTCGCCGAAGGTGGCGAGGATGAAGTCCGAGTTGGCGGCGAACTTGATCAGCTCGGAGTGGCCCTGGCCCCAGCCGGTGCCGAGGGTGCCGCCGGAGCCGAAGGCCCACAGGGCCTGCATGGCCTGCTCGGAGTGACCGCCGACACCCTGCTGGGAGAGCTTGTACTCCTTCAGCGGGTCGAGCCAGGCCTGCACACGCATCTTCACGTGCGGCTCGAAGCTCGCCACGCCGACGGCGCCGACCGCGGACATCAGCAGACCGAAGACGATCCAGCTGGTCCGCTCGGTGGCGACGTACAGCATGATCACGAACATGCCGAAGAACAGCAGCGACGTACCGAGGTCGGTCTCGAAGACCAGGATCAGGATGGACATCGCCCAGACCACGAGGATCGGACCGAGGTCGCGGCCGCGCGGCAGGTAGAGGCCCATGACACGGCGGCTGGCGAGGGCCAGCGCGTCGCGCTTCACCATCAGATAGCCGGCGAAGAAGATGGCCAGCACGATCTTGGCGAACTCACCCGGCTGGATGGTGAAACCGCCGACGGAGATCCAGATCTTGGCGCCGTAGACGTTCAGACCGAGGCCCGGGACCAGCGGGAGCAGCAGCAGGAGCAGCGCGCACATCATGGAGATGTACGTGTAGCGCTGGAACGTGCGGTGGTCCTTGAGGAAGTACAGCACCGCCACGAACAGGGCGATGCCCATCGCCGTGTACATGAGCTGGTTGGTCGCCTTGCCGCCCGCGACATGGATCTGCTGGAGCGCCTTGGACTGGTCCAGGCGCCAGATGCAGACCAGACCGAGCCCGTTGAGCAGGGTGGCCAGCGGCAGCAGCAGCGGGTCGGCGTACGGGGCGAACTTCCGTACGACGAGGTGGGCCACGCCGGCCAGCAGGCCGAGGCCCAGGCCGTAGCTCAGCAGACCGGCGGGGACCTGGTTGTCGATGGCCAGGCCCACGTTGGCGTAGGCGAACACCGGGATCAGCACCGCGAAGACCAGCAGGGCCAGCTCGGTGTTGCGGCGGCTCGGCGCGCCGATCGCGCCGATGGTGGACGTGTGATGCGTCGGCGAGTTACTCGTACTGCTCATCGTGTGACAGGGCCTCTCACGGCTTGCCTACTGCTTACCGCACAGCGAGACGACCTTCTGCTCATCCTCCGAGAGGGTGGGGCCGGGGCTGGGGGTCGCGGACGGGGTCGTGGACGGAGACTTCGAGGATCCCGGCGTGTCCGTGGAGGAGGACGGCTTCGGGTTCGTGGTCGCGGTCGTCCGGGTGAAGGAGGCGGTGCTCATGGTGCCGGTGGTGCCCGCGTCGGACTTGGTGCCGCTGGTCTTGCCCGTGTGCGGCTTGCCCGGCTGGGTGCGCTCGGCGTCCTGGCGCTCCGTCTCCTTCTTGCAGGCGGAGGCCTGCACGGCCAGTTCCTGGATCTTCGACTGGGCGTCCTTGAGGCCGCCCTCGGCGATCGTGGCCTTGACCTGCTTCTGCTGGTACGACGGCAGGTACTTGAGTTCGATCTCCGGGTGGTCCTGCTGCATCGTCGACAGCGACACCCAGGCCAGGTCCTGGCTGATCCCGCGGTACAGCGCGACGTGCTCCTCGCTGGTGCCGACGTAGTACTGCGTCTGCGTCCAGCGGTAGCCGCCGTAGAGACCGCCGCCGATGACCGCGAGGGCGAGGGCGCTGTACAGCGACGCCTTCAGCCATCTGCGGCCCTTGCGCTTGGTGAAGTCGCCGTCGGCGTAGTCGTCGAAGCTGCCCGCCGGGACGTAGCCGGTGCTGTCGCCGGAGCCGGGCGGGCCGAACTCGCCGCCGCCGTGGCCCTGGCGGCCCAGGTGGGAGGCGCGGCCGGCCGGGGTCTGCATGATCCCGTTGTCGTGCAGATGGCTCTGGTTCTCGGCGACCGCGCCGACCACGACGGGCTGGTCGGACAGCTGGCCCGCGAGCGTGTCGCCGGTGTCCAGGTCGAGGACGTCGGCCACGATGACGGTGATGTTGTCCGGGCCGCCGCCGCGCAGCGCGAGCTGGATCAGCTCCTGCACGGTCTCCTGCGGGCCCTGGTAGCTGGCGAGCGTCTCCTCCATCGTCTGGTGGGAGACGACGCCGGACAGGCCGTCGGAGCAGATCAGGTACCGGTCGCCGGCGCGGACCTCGCGGATGGACAGATCGGGCTCGACGTTGTCACCGCTGCCGAGGGCACGCATCAGCAGCGAGCGCTGCGGATGGGTGGTGGCCTCCTCCTCGGTGATCCGGCCCTCGTCCACGAGCCGCTGCACCCAGGTGTGGTCCTGGGTGATCTGGGTGAGCACCCCGTCGCGCAGCAGATAGGCGCGCGAGTCGCCGACGTGCACCATGCCGAGCCGCTGCCCGGTCCACAGCAGCGCGGTCAGCGTGGTGCCCATGCCCTCCAGCTGGGGGTCCTCCTCGACCATGGAGCGCAGCTGGTCGTTGGCGCGCCGCACGGCCACGCCGAGGGAGGTGAGGATGTCGGAGCCGGGCACGTCGTCGTCGAGCGTGACCAGGGTGGAGATCACCTCGGAGGAGGCGACCTCGCCGGCCGCCTGGCCGCCCATGCCGTCGGCGATCGCGAGCAGGCGGGGGCCGGCGTAACCGGAGTCCTCGTTGCCCTCGCGGATCATGCCCTTGTGCGAACCGGCGGCAAAGCGCAGTGACAGACTCATGCGCACCTCGCCCGTCGGCTCCGAATGCAGCCGGTCGTGTCGAGCCACACTGCCCACCCTCCGGTCGGGAGCGCGCCGGGGACCGGAAGGCGGTCCGCCGCCGCGTGCTCGCTCCGTTCGCGCTCACTCATGATGTAGCACTACTTCCGCAGCTCGATGACGGTCTTGCCGATGCGGATCGGCGCGCCCAGCGAGATCGGCGTGGGGGTCGTCAGCCGGGACCGGTCCAGGTAGGTGCCGTTGGTCGACCCCAGGTCCTCGACGATCCACTGGCCGTCGCGGTCGGGGTAGATCCTGGCATGACGGCTGGAGGCGTAGTCGTCGTCCAGCACGATCGTGGAGTCGTGCGCCCGGCCCAGCGTGATGGTCTGGCCCTGGAGCGCGACGGTGGTGCCGGTGAGTGTGCCTTCGGTCACGACCAGCTTGCTGGGGGCGTTGCGCCCGCGCCGGCCGCCGCCACCGCTCTGCTGGCCGCGCTGCTGCGGGGGCGCGGCCTGCTGCCTGGCGGCCTGGCGGCCGCTCGGGGGCTGGGCCCGCCCGGCCTCCCTACGCGATCCGCGCTGAGTGACGCGCGTACCGAACAGGTCGCTGCGGATGACCTGCACGGCCACGATCACGAACAGCCACAGTACGGCCAGGAAACCCAGCCGCATGACCGTGAGGGTCAGCTCTGACATTGCCCCCGCTTCACCCTTCGGCTTGCCTATAGATAACGGTGGTGCTGCCCACGACGATCCGCGAGCCGTCGCGGAGCGTAGCGCGGGTGGTGTGCTGCCCGTCCACCACGATGCCGTTGGTGGAGCCGAGATCCTGGATCGTCGAGGGCGTTCCGGTCCGGATCTCGCAGTGCCGGCGGGAGACGCCGGGATCGTCGATCCGCACGTCGGCCTCGGTGCTGCGGCCCAGCACCAGGGTCGCGCGGGAGATCTGGTGGCGGGTGCCGTTGATCTCGATCCAGTAGCGGGTGCGTCCGCCGCTCATCGGGGCGGCGGCGGGGCGCTGGGTGGCGGGCTGCGGGTAGCCGTAGCCGCCGGGGCGGGCGCCGGGCGGCGGGGCGGCGGGCATGGGGGGCGCGCCGGCGGGCATGGCCGGCGGATAGCCGTAACCGCCCTGGCCCTGTGCGCCCTGTCCCGGGCGGCCCGGGGCCGCCGCGGGACCCTGTCCCTGCGCTTCGTGCGCGGCGGGGCCCGCCTGCTGGTCGCTGGAGGAGGCGAGGGTGCGCGAACGCACCCGGTAGAGGCCGGTGTCCAGGTCCTCGGCCTTCTCCAGGTTCACCTTGATCGGGCCCATGAAGGTGTAGCGCTGCTGCTTCGCGTAGTCACGCACCATGCCGGCCAGTTCGTCACCGAGCTGCCCGGAGTAGGGGCTGAGGCGCTCGTGGTCGGGCGCGCTGAGCTCCACGATGAAGTCGTTGGGTACGACGGTGCGGTCGCGGTTCCAGATGGTCGCGTTGTTGTCGCACTCCCGCTGGAGCGCGCCCGCGATCTCCACGGGCTGGACCTCGGACTTGAAGACCTTGGCGAAGGTGCCGTTCACCAGACCTTCGAGACGCTGCTCGAACTTCTTCAGGACTCCCATGGGGCACCTCCTCCGTCCCTTGTCGGTTCCTTGTCCTGCTCTGTGTGGTGCCTGTGCTGCTCTGTGCGGTGCGTTGCCCGGTACCGCCGGTACTGCTTACTGATCGTATCCACGCCCCTGGCAAACAGCCGGTTCCCCCAGCCGCTCCGCTCGGAACTCCTCCCTGGCATGGATCGTAGAGCCGGGCCAGGACCAGTGTCCCGCACCGGGCCCCGCCCCCGCCCCTCTCCTGGGGAGATGGCCGGGACCGGTACGAGGTTGATACGTGAACCGGGACTCCTTGATACGTGGTGAAACGGCCGGGCGCTGTGCGCATGGTCACGGGTGTGGGGACGGTCACGGTGTGGGCGGGGTGTGAGTACGGCGACGGGGGCGGGCGCGGGTGCGGGCGTGTGCGGGGCGATGCGGGGTGGGGCGTGGGGTCGGCCGGAGGGGGGGCGGCGCGCGGACGGCGTGCGGGTGAGGCGTGCGCCCGGTCGACGGCACCCTGCCCGACGGGGCGAGCCGGGTCGATCGGTGCGGGGGCCGGCCGTGGACGGGCTGGTCAGGGCCCCTGGGAAAGGGATGTGAACCCACCCCGTACGACGTGCTAATGTTCTGCATGTCGGAAGGGGCCAGCCCGAAAGGGCAGAAGCCGGAAGACACACCCAATGCGCGGGTGGCGGAATAGGCAGACGCGCTGGATTCAGGTTCCAGTGCCCGAAAGGGCGTGGGGGTTCAACTCCCCCCTCGCGCACAGAGGGAATGGGCGGCATCGCAATGGCGATGCCGCCCTTCTTCTTTTCCCGCGCGCCGCGGACGTGTGAGGAAGGTCTCAGGTCCGACGGCGGCGATGAGGACCTGGGCGTCGGTCCGACGGTGACCGCCCCGTCGCAGCCCGACCGAAGTCGCCTCGTAGCCCATTGGAGTTGTGCCGAAGCGGTCGTGGACTGCTGGCCCAAGGGTGAGTATCGGCAGGTCACAGACGTTGCGGCGGAACCTGACGAGGTGTCAGTGGCAGGGTTTCCACTGGAAGTGAGTGTTTAGTCAGACCTAAAGGTGGCATTCTGGAGACACCGCAACAACCGTTGTGGCGAGGCCAGTTGGGGGTCGTTCCATGAGCTTCTTCGGTCGGAGCGAGGGCAGTGCCGAGTCGGCCGGTGCCCAGTTGGCGCGGCAGGCGACCGCGTCGCTCGCGGGGTTGCTGGCGGGGCTGGGGAAGTCGCGGTCGGACCTCGCCAAGGCGATGGGGGTGAGCCCCGGCCGGGTCAGTCAGATCATGTCGGGCGATGCCAACCTGACCGTGCGGACGTTGGCATCACTGGCGGATGCGCTGGATGCCGATGTGGAGATCAGATTTTCTCCCCGTGGCGCTCAGGCCGCGGAGGGAGTGTCCGTGCGCAGCGGTGAGCCCGTGCCGCTGCGGGGGAGAAGTGTGGCCGCCCGTCGGGTCGGCTAGGGCCTGATCCAAACGAGAGGCCCTAGACCCGGTTGCGGCGGAAGGTGAGTCGTGGCCGGGGCACGGGCGAGCTGTGGAAGGCGTCGTCGGACAGCGCCTTGGTCCGCAGGGACTCGAGTTCGGGCTGCTCCGTCCGGCGGCCGTGCACGTAGGCGTGCAGCAACAGGTCCCCGCAGCGGTTGCGGGCCTCCCCGAGAGCGCTGCGGCAGAGGTAGGTCTCGTCGGCGGTCGGCTCGCGCATCCAGGGTGAGCCGGCGTCACGGCGGGCCTCGTCGGTCCTGGTCTGCACATCGAGGGCGTGGACCATGGCCTCGTCCGCCGCGTCGAAGAGGTGGTTGACCGTCTTGGTGAGCGTGGGATGCCGGTCCAGCAGGTAGTTCCTGAGGTCGTAGATGAAGACACGGAGCTGCGTCGACGTCTCGAAGCCGTCCAGGAAGCGGTCGCACCAGCGGCAGGCGTCGAGATGCATCCGGTATTCGAGCCGCTCCCGGAACCAGGCGATGCCGAGGGTCATGAACTTGACGTAGGGCTGGGTCGTGTCGTCCTGCTTCTTGCGTGGCATGGCCGTGGCGCCGGTGGCCAGGCCCGCGGTGAGCGGCGGCAGCTTCGCCAGGTGGGGCAGCGCCATCGCGGCGACGATCCCGACCGCGCCGGTCAGGGCGAGGATCAGGAGGGTCAGCCCGGCGGACCGGCGGCTGCCCAGCAGTCGGCCCTTGCCCACCGCGTGGCGGGCCAAGCCGATCCACGTGAGGCCGGCGCCGGCGGCGGCCGGTAACGCGTACTCGGCGAGCCAGCCGTGGTGGTACCAGGTCATGAACAGCCCCAAGTCATGCATGGACAAGGAGGGCCGTCACCTGCCTGCCTCGGGGTGAGCCGGGCTCCCCCTCGGCGTTCGCGCCCAGCCCTTTCACCGCGGGCACGCGGCGGGCGGGCCGGCCGCGGTGAGTACCGCAGATGATGTCACCTGCCACGGACGCGTGGCGCGGCTTTGGCGGCAAGTGCCCACCGGCCGTGCCGATCCAGCCATCTGGGGAGGGGAATGGCCGAGGTGGTGGCTACGACGCGATGGACACGCGGGCCCGGAGGCGGGGGTCCGTGTGCGCATCGGTGGGGCCGGGCGGGTTGACGCCGGGGTGCCGGGGCCCGGGCGGGTTCGGTTACTTCTCCTCGGGCATGCGGTGGCCGAGGTCGCACATGCCGGCCGGGGTGACGGTGTGGGAGATGGTGGCCGCAAGCTGCGGGCGGCCCGGCCGGTGGCGGGGAGGGCCAGGCGGAGAGGGCGGCGGTGAGGACGGTGGTGGCGGCGATACGGCCGACGAGGGACATGAGGTCTGCTCCGGATCCGCAGGCGTCGGCAGTAGCCACGTGAATGTGGTCCCGGAGTTGCGGGGTGTCCCTCCCCTTCATGTCGCGCACTTTGCTGAGGGGCCCGGGAGGTGGTGGGGCGGGGCGGAGGTTCGCATGCTGGAAAGGCGATCCCAGCGCGGTCCCAGTGTGTTCCGAGTGCGATCCCCGTGCGTTTCCCATGTGTTCGACGAATGAGAGGGACCCCCCATGTCTTCGCTTGCCGGCACGATGCCGTCACCCGATTTCTCCCCCCGCGAGAGGGAGGTGCTCGCCTCCCTGTGCGATGGGGAGACGTACCCGTCCATCGCCCGCCGGCTCGGCATCAGCCGGCACACGGTGGACACCTATGTGCGCAGGCTGCGCAGCAAGACGGGCGCGGTGAGCCGTGCGCAGCTCGTCGTCGCCGCGGTCAGGTGCGGGGTGTTCGATGTGCACGCCCAGGCGAACCGGAGCTGACCGAACTCGGGTACTCAATGGGGGCGTCGGGCCGTGCGGAACGGTTCGCGGTCCAGTCCCCGCCCGTGGGCCGGGGTGGTCAGGGAGAGGGAGATGAGCCGGCTGCCGGCGGCCGCGGTGACGGTCGTACGGGAGCCACGCGGCAGGTAGAGGACCTCGCTGGTCAACAGCGGCAGGACGAGGGGCCGTTCGGGCTCCTCCGCCGTGGCGACGGACCAGTGGGTGCGGCCCGCGGTCTGCACCACCAGGGTGTGCGCCGGCGCGGGGCCGTCGAGCGGGGCGCCGGAGGTTTCGTTCACGGGCACGCCCAGAGCGGACGCCAGGCTGCGCGCGAGGTACGCGGACAGCCGGCGGTCGGACGCCGGGGAGGTCCGGTCCGTCGTGTCGTACACGGCGGGTTCGTGCTCGGGCCACAGCAGGGCGGGTGAGCGGTCCGTGCAGGCGCGGAGGAAGAGTACGACCTCCTCCACGTACGCCTCCTGGGACTCCGGAACCACCGTGCCGTCGTACGCACTTCCCCAGACCATGCAGGCTTCACCATCGTCGTCGTGACTCGCGGCCGTCCCGCGCTCCTCGCCCGAGGGGGCGGAGCGGAGACTCTTGTGTGCAGCATGCCGTATCGACACGCGCACCGTCAGTCACGGGTTCGCGTGACCGTCCACCTCCTCCAGCAGCCCGGAACGGGCCGCGGCGACGCCCGCCTGGAAGCGGCTCGACACGTTCAACTCGGAGAGGATGTCGGCGACATGGCGGCGTGTCGTGCGCAGCGACATGCCGAGGCGCCGGGCGATCGCCTCGTCCTTGAGGCCGTCGGCGAGCAGGCGCAGGATCGTGCGGTGCAGTTCCCTGGAGACCGCCTCCATGGCGCGCCCGGTGGCGTCGACGAACGGCCTGGCGTGGGTCCAGGCCAGCTCGAAGATGTCGTACAGGTAGGCCACCACCGGCGGTTCGCTGATGAGGATCGCGCCCTGGCCGTCGTGCCCGGGCGCGGGGATGAAGGCGGTCTCCCGGTCCACGATGATCAGCCGGCCGAACAGTTCGTGCAGCGTGCGGTACTCCGCGCCGCGCGCGGAGAGTTCCGCAACGTATGCCTGGCTCGGGCCGTTGAAACGCGCCGTGTGGTGGTAAAGGGTGCGGATGCGGACGCCCCGGTCGAGCATCGCCCGGTCGCGCCCCATGGCCTCGGCCATCGCCGCCGGGACCCGGGAGCCGCCGCCGGGCTGGCAGGAGACGAGTTCGGTACGGCAGCCGTCGCTGAGCCGGTTGAGCCGGTCGCGGACCTCGGCCACCGTGGAGATCTCCTGGAAACCGCCGCCCCAGGAGCGCGATTCCCGCTGGAAGACCAGGCTGAAGGGGTCGACGCTGCTTCTGATGTGCGCGATCGCCTCCTGGCGCTCACGGATCTGCGCCTCCAGGGGCGCGGTACGACGGCTCGCCGCGGCCTCCGCCGGTACGACGGTCAGCCGGGACCCCGGCAGCGGCTGCTCGGCCAGCAGCCCGCTCTCGATGAGGCGGGCGAGGGCGTGGCGGACGTCGGCGAGGTCGGCGGGCAGCTCGCGGGCGATGGTCTCGGGGTCGTGCGTGCCCGCTCTCTGGTTGCGGACGAGCCAGGCGTAGACCTTTAAGTCCAGAGACTCCGACTTGAGTTCATCAGGGGTCGATCGTGGGCAATGAGGAGCTATGTCCATGTTCGCTCCGTCCTCCCCTTGCTGCCTTGCCGTTTGATGAGGCATCGGAAACCTGGCGGACGACATTGAGTTTTCCGAGACTGAGATCACCGTAACGTCCTTGTATAGGGAACGGAGTTCGCGTCATGAGGCGCTTCCTCATCGCTGTGACCGGCCTGTTGGCGGTCTTCGCACTCGGCACGGCCTCCTCGCACCACGGGGCCCCGGAGCGGGGTACGCGGGTCCAGGCGTCCTGCCATGCCATGCCGCCCGGGATGCGTGGAACCTGTGCTGACAGCTCCTGGGGTGGGTGAGTGCGTTTTTCGGGGTTTGGTTGCTCGGTGTCGCCTAGGGGGCGGCGCGGGTCGCTCCTCCGGGTGGTGCCGGAGGCCGCTCTCCGGGGCAGGCCGGTGGCACCTCCGGGTGTCGTCTCCGGGATGATGATCGAGATAGGACGCTAACCAAGTATTTCGGTGACCGTTGTAATCTGGGGGCATGGTCACCGACACGCGGCAGCACCCGTCCGTACGGCGCGGGCTCGCGCTGCTCACCTCGGAGCGGCCCCGCCCCGAGGCGATCCGCGCACGGTCGAACAGCTGGTGGCTGGCCGTGGCCGCGGTGTGCTTCGGCGCGTTCATGGGTCAGCTGGACGCCAGCATCGTCACGCTCACCTACGGCGGTCTGCGCACCGACTTCCACGCCTCGCTCGCGGCCGTCGAATGGGTCTCGCTGGCCTATCTGCTCGCCCTGGTGGCGCTGCTGGTGCCCGTGGGGCGCCTTGCCGACGCCCACGGCCGCAAACTGCTCTACCTGTATGGCTTCGCCGTCTTCACCCTCGCCTCCGCGGCCTGCGGCTTCGCGCCCTCGCTCGGGGCTCTCGTGGCGTTCCGCGTGGTCCAGGCGGCCGGCGCGGCCATGATGCAGGCCAACAGCGTGGCGCTGGTGACCACCAGCGCGCCGCGCGAGCGGATGCGCAGCGCGCTCGGCGTGCAGGCCGCCGCGCAGGCCCTGGGGCTGGCCCTGGGACCGACGGTCGGGGGCGCCCTGGTGTCCACCCTGGGCTGGCGCTGGGTGTTCTGGGTGAACGTGCCCGTAGGCGTCGTCGCGCTCGTCGGCGGCCACTACCTGCTGCCCCGCACCCGGGCGCGTACCCGGGTCACCCGCTTCGACTGGCCGGGACTCCTGCTGCTGGCCGCGGCCACCACCGGTGCCCTGATGGGCGTCTCCGCGGCTTCCGGGCTGCCGGTGCCCGGCTGGGGCGTGGCCGCGCTGTTCCTGGTCGCGGCCGGGGCGGGGTGGGCCTTCGTACGACGCCAGCGGCGGGCGGCCGCGCCCCTGCTCGATCTCGCCCTGCTGCGGGTACGGGCGGTGGCGTACGGCCTGGTGGGCGCCCTGAGCGGCTACCTGGTGCTGTTCGGGCCGCTGGTACTGGTGCCCGTCGTGCTCACTGCGCGGGGCGTGTCCGAGCTGACGGCGGGGCTGGCGCTCACCGCGCTGCCGGCCGGGTTCGCGCTGGCCGCGACCGGGTGCGACCGGGTGCTGCCGTGCGGCCTCTCGGACCGGGGGCGGTGCCTGGCCGGCGCGGGGATCTTCACGGTGGCGCTGACCGCGCTGCTGGTGGTGCCGCCGGGGATCGGTGAGCTGGTGCCGGTGCTCGCGGTGACCGGGCTGGGGCTGGGGATGTTCACCCCGGCCAACAACGCGCTGATCATGGGCGCGATACCCGCGCGGTCGTCCGGGACGGGCGGGGGGCTCGTGAACATGACCCGGGGGCTGGGGACGGCGCTCGGGGTCGCGCTGGTCACGCTCGCCTTGCAGGTGGGGGACGGCGGGGACGGGGGCGTGGGTGCCGGGCGGGGTGGGAGCCAGGCGGCCGTGGTGGTGCTGGTGGTGGCGTCGGTGGTCGCGGTGGGGGCGGCTTGGTTCGGACCGAGGGAGGGGGCACGGGAGGGGATGCGGGAGGGGTGAGAGGGCGTGAGCGGGGGTGCGGGTGGGGTTGAGGGAGCGTGAACGGGTGCGAGGGGTGCGAGGGGGCGTGAGAGGGCTCGCGGGGGTGCTCGGGGCGCGCTCGTAGGGGAGGCCGGGAAGGGGCGGCTTCGGGAGGGGCTTTTCCGGGTCAGTCGGTTTGGTCGGGGTCGTCGGGGTCGTCGGAGTCGGTCTCGGGGGCCGTCCGAGCCCTGGACGCCCGGCCGTTCCCGGATGCCGCCCGGCTACGCTTTCCGCATGTCCGCGCAGCCAAGCCCCGACGTCTCCACCCCCGGCTCTGCCGCTCAGGCGGGGTCGGAACGGGCGGGGTCCGTCCAGGCGCCCGAGGCCCGTCTGCTCACCGAGGCCGTCACCCGGCTGCGCCGCGCGCTGCGCTCCTCGATCCGCACCGACTATCCGTGGGAGACGCTCCCCATGGCGCAGGTCGAGCTGCTCCAGGTGCTCGGCGAGCACTCTCCCGCCCGGATCAGCGACCTCGCCGCGCGCCGCCGCCTGGCGCCGAGCACGGTCAGCGGGCTGATCGGTCAGATGATCAGCGCGGGACTGGTCGCGCGGGACGTCGACGCCGCCGACCGCCGGGCCTCCGTCGTCACCCTCACCGACGCGGGCCGCGAGAAGCTCGAGGCCTGGACCACGGCACACGAACGCCGCATCGACGCCGCGCTCGGCGCCCTGGACGAAGAGGCTCGCGAGGCCATCGGGAACGCCCTGCCCGCGTTGTTCCAGCTGGCCGAGAACTTGGGTGCGGAGGCGGGGGAAGGCACGCCGGAGCGGTGAACCGGCCGGTGGGGTACCGGCCTTGTCCGTGACCGGCGGTGGTTCGGTCGGCGAGCGGTGGTTCGGTCGGCGAGCGCGGCGGGTGGGTCGGCGAGCGGGTTTTCCACAGCCGCCGGGTTGTCCACAGGGCTGACACGGATTCCGGCGACGGCGGTACGGTCGTGCCGAGTTGATGTTCGTCTCGACGCGTACGGGGGAGGCGGTCGCTGTGGCCGGGAGCGGTGCGGGCGTGGTGAGTGAGCCGCGGCAGGGGGAGCGGCCTGAGGGCGGGGCGCGCAGGCTGCCGCGGGTGCGCGGGTTCGCCGAGTGGCCCCGGCAGGGTTCGCCCAAGGAGGAGGGCAAGGCGCTGCGCACGAGCGTGCCGCGCGGTGACCACGCCGTCTTCGCACCGGACGCCGCCCGCCCGGACGCGGTGAGCGCCGTCGTCGAGTCCAACGCCGGCCGGATACCGGAACTGACCCCGATCCGCGTGGGCCGGATGGCGGCCACCCCCTTCGCCTTCCTGCGGGGTTCCGCCGGACTCATGGCGTACGACCTGGCACGCACCCCCGTCACCGGGGTGGGCGCGCAGCTCTGCGGGGACGCGCACGCCGCCAACTTCGGGCTGTACGGCGACGCCCGCGGCGGCCTCGTCATCGACCTGAACGACTTCGACGAGACCGTGCACGGCCCCTGGGAGTGGGACCTGAAGCGGCTCGCCACCTCGCTGGTGCTGGCCGGGCGCGAGGCCGGTGCCGACGAGGACACCTGCCGTGCCGCGGCACGGGACGCGGCCGGCGCCTACCGCCACACCATGCGGCTGCTGGCGAAGCTCCCGGCGCTGGACGCGTGGAACGCCATCGCGGACGAGGAGCTGGTCTCCCACGCCGACGCCCATGATCTGCTCGGCACCCTGCAACGGGTCTCGGAGAAGGCGCGGGCCAACACCAGCGGCCGGTTCGCGGCGAAGTCGACGGAGCCGCACCCGGACGGCGGGCGGCGCTTCGTCGACGCCTCGCCGGTGCTGCGCCGGATACCGGACGGCGAGGCCGCCGCGGTCGCCACGTCCCTGGAGGAGTACCTGACGACCCTGTCCGAGGACCGCCGCCCGCTGCTCGCCCGGCACACGGTGCACGACGTCGCCTTCCGCGTGGTCGGCACCGGCAGCGTCGGCACCCGCTCGTACGTGGTCCTGCTCCTCGACCACCGCGAGCACCCGCTGGTCCTCCAGGTGAAGGAGGCCCGCCCCTCCGCGCTGCTCCCGCACCTGGCCGCCGCCGGCTTCGAGAACCCGCCGGTCGCGCACGAGGGGCGCCGGGTCGTGCTCGGGCAGCAGCGGATGCAGGTGGTCAGCGACACTTTGCTGGGCTGGACCACGGTCGACGGCCGGCCTTTCCAGGTACGGCAGTTCCGCAACCGCAAGGGCAGCGTCGATCCCGCCGCCCTCGCCGCCGACCAGGTCGACGACTACGCCCGCATGACCGGCGCCCTCCTGGCCCGCGCCCACTCCCACAGCGCCGACCCCCGCCTGATCGCCGGCTACTGCGGCAAGAACGAGGACCTCGACAACGCCATCGCCGCCTTCGCCCTGACCTACGCCGACATCACGGAGTCCGACCACGCGGCCCTGATCACAGCGATACGCACGGGCCGCGTAGCGGCGGAACTGGGTGTGTGAGCGGGAGGCTTCTTGGCCTTCTTGGGTTTTTTGCCTTTCTCGGGCTTCTCGGGGGGCCACTGCAACCCCCTGAGGGGCGCGGGGAACTGCGCGACCAGCCACCACGTACCCGCACTCGCCGACGGCCCCGCCCCCCCACGACGAGTCGCCCCCCGCCACCGGCACGGATCCGGCCCGGCTTCAAGCCGAGCGCAGCGACTACGCTGGGGCGGGTGACCACCCCGGAAGCCGAACAACCCGACGCCCCCCGCCCCGAGGCGCGGCTCGAACAGGCCGTACGGGCCGCCGAGCAGGCGTTGATCGAGTACGAGATCGCCGTGGAGACCTTCCGCGTCGAGGTCGAGAACTTCTCCCGGCTGCACGAACAGCGACTCGGTCCGCTCTATCTGCGCCTGGAGGAACTGGACGCCGAGATCGCCGAGGCGACGGCCGCCCGCACCGGTGACCCGGAGGATGTGCGCCGCGCCGCGGAGGCCCGCGCCAACGTCCTGCCGATCCCCGGCGTCGAAGAGCTGATGCACGGCTGGATGGACGGCCATGGCCTCTACCCCGAGGCCGCCGCCATGCTCACCGGCCAGGCGGTACGCCCCCCGGAGCGGGTACGGCCCAGCGAGGAGGCCCGCAAGCTCTACCGCGACCTCGCCCGCAAGGCCCACCCCGACCTGGCGCAGGAGGAGGACGAGCGCACCCGGCGCGAGGAGTTCCTCACCCGGGTCAACGCCGCCTACGCCCGAGGTGACGAGACCCTGCTGAAGGAACTCGCCGAGGAGTGGGCCGCGGGGCCGGTACCGCCCGAGCGGCGTCCGAGCCCCGCCGAGGAGCTGTACGCCCGCCTCGAATGGCTCTCCCAGCGCAAGGAGCTGCTCAACCTGGTCGCCCGCGAACTGGAGGACGGCGCCATCGCCGGCATGCTCCGCCTCGCCCCCGACGACCCGGACGCACTGCTGGAGGAGATCGCCGACAAGCTCCGCGCCGACATCACCCGGCGCGAGGAGGAACTGGCGGCCCTGCTGGCGCAGGACTGAACCGGGCCCGCCGTCGGGTAGCGTCGGAGTCATGAATTTCGGAGCTGGTGTGCCCACCGTCGGTGTCACGGACCTCAAGGACGACGACTTCCTGCTGGACGTCCGCGAGGACGACGAGTGGCAGGCGGGCCACGCCGAGGGAGCGCTGCACATCCCGACCAGTGAGTTCGTGGCCCGTTACGGCGAGCTGACCGAGGCTGCCCCGCAGGACGGCCGTGTCCATGTGATCTGCCGCTCCGGCGGCCGGTCCGCCCAGGTCACCATGTATCTGGTGCAGCAGGGCATCGACGCGGTGAACATCGACGGCGGCATGCAGTCCTGGGCCGCCGCGGGCCGCCCGGTGACCACCGACGACGGTCGCCCGGGCCACGTGCTCTGACCCCACCCCGGCCATCGGCCGTCGACGGTCAGCTGAGCGGGTGCGCCGCCAGCAGGTCGCCGAGCCGCTCCTCGTACGCCGCCGCCGGGCCGAGCGCCAGTTCCAGGTGCTTGGCCCAGGCGTGGTAGCGGTGCAGTGGGTAGTCGGTGTCCGCGCCGAAGCCGCCGTGCAGATGCTGCGCCGTCTGCACCACCCGGCGGACGCCCTCCGCCGCCCAGATCTTCGCCACCGCGACATCCCCGGCGGCGGGCAGTGCGCCCGGCGCCCCGGAGGCGATCCGCCACGCGGCCTGCCACAGGGTGGCCGCCATGGCCCGCAGATCGATGTACCGGTCGGCGGCCTGCACGGCCACCGCCTGGAAGGTCGCGATCGGATGCCCGAACTGCTCGCGCCTGCCGGTGTATTCAGCGGTCATCTCCAGCACCCGCTCACCCAGCCCGAGCGCCAGCGCACAGGTGCCGGTGGCGAGCAGCGCGTGCAGCCACTCCGAGGCACCCTCGGCCTCGATGACCTCGCCCGCCTCCAGCCGCGCCCCCGCCAGCCGAAGTTCGGCCAGCCGCTCCCCGTTGGTGGACACCTGCTCGACGAGCGTCACCCCGCCCAGCCCCCGGGGCAGCAGCGCGAGCACACTTCCCCCGGCCGCCGCGCCCTCGATATGCGCCGGTACGACGACCAGATCCGCGTCGTACGCCCAGGGCACCGCCGTCTGCACCCCGTCCAGCACCCAACCCGGTCCCTCCCGCCGTGCGGTGACGGCGAGTTCGGCGGGGTCATGGCCGCTGCGACCGCTCGCGGCGACGGTCAGCACCAGCTCCCCGCGCCCCGCCCGCTCCAGCAGGCGCTCCCCCGACTCCTTGCTCCCATAGGCCCCGACGACCGCGGCCGCCGCGCTGTGCTCCAGCAGCGGCACCCGCGCGAGGACCTTCGCCGACTCCCGCAGCACCAGGCACAGGGCGATCGCGTCCAGGCCCGCGCCGCCGTACGCCTCGTCGAGCAACAGGCTCAGCAGATCCGCGCCGGCCAGCCGGGACCACAGCTCCCGGTCGAGGCCCTCGGCCACGGCGCCCGGGGTCAGCGCCGGGCTGGGCACCGCGTCCGGCGCCACACCGGCGAACACCCCCCGCGCCGCCTCGGCCGCCGCCTGCTGCTCCTCGGTGAAGGTGAAGTCCACGGCCTGTCCCTCCGACGGTGCGGTCGTCATCTGACGGGCCGTCAAGATAGAACAGGTTCTAGGAGAAGGGAACCTCGACGGCCCCCTCCGTGGAGCGTTCCATGGGGTTTCCTCAGCGGTCGAAGTCCAGCTCCACCTGTTCGGTCAGCGGATGGGACTGGCAGGCCAGTACGTACCCGGCGTCCGTCTCCTCCTCTTCCAGGGCGAAGTTGCGGTCCATGCGGACCTCGCCGGAGACCAGGAAGGCCCGGCAGGTGCCGCACACCCCGCCCTTGCAGGCGTAGGGCGCATCGGGGCGGTTGCGCAGCACGGTCTCCAGCAGGGACTCGCCCTCCTGCACCGGCCAGGTGCCGCCGCGTCCGTCGAGCCGGGCGGTGACCGTGCTGTGCGCGGCCCCCGGTGCGACGCCCGCGGCGGTCGGACCCGAGTCCACATGGAAGATCTCCTGGTGGATCCGGGCGCGGTCCACGCCCAGTTCGCGCAGCGCCCCCTCGGCGCCCTGCACCAGCCCGTAGGGCCCGCACAGGAACCAACCCGCCACTCGCTCGGCCGGCAGCAGCGCGGGCAGCAGTTCGGTGAGCCGCCGCTGGTCGAGCCGACCGGACGGCAGACCCGCCTGCTGCTCCTCCCGGGAGAGCACGGTCACCAGCTGAAGCCGCTCGGGGTAGCGGTCCTTCAGATCGGCGACCTCCTCCAGGAACATCGTGGACGCGGCCGTACGGTCACCCCGTATCAGGCAGAACCGGGCCTCCGGCTCCCGCGCCAGCAGGGTGGAGACGATGGACAGCACCGGGGTGATGCCGCTGCCGCCGACGATCGCCGCGTACAGCCCCGGTGCCGGTTCCAGGGTGAAGCGGCCGGCCGGGGTCATGACCTCCAGCTCGTCCCCGATGTTGATCTCTTTCAGCGCGTAGGTGGAGAAGGCGCCGCCCTCCACCAGCCGCACTCCTACGCGCAGGCTGCTCGGGCCCTCGCCGTCCGGGGCGGGGGCGGGGGAGCAGATCGAGTAGGTCCGCCGCACCTCGGTGCCGTCCACCCGGCGGCGCAGCGCGAGGTGTTGACCGGGCGAGTGCCGGTACTCCGCGCGCAGTTCGGCCGGGACGGTGAGGGTGAGGGCGACGGAATCGTCGGTGAGCCGGTCGACCGCGGCCACCTGGAGCGGGTGGAAGCGCGCCATCACAACTCCTTGAAGTGGTCGAACGGTTCGCGGCAGGACAGACAGCGGCGCAGCGCCTTGCACGCGGTGGAGGAGAACCTGCTGAGCAGTTCGGTGTCGGCCGAGCCGCAGTGCGGGCAGTGCACCGGCTCCGCCTCGGCGGTGTCGGCGGCCCCGGCGGCCCCGGTGCGGGTCGGGCCGAGGGTCAGCGGTATCGGACCGGAGGCCTCGCGTGTCCTCGGCGGAGCTATGCCGAACTCCCGCAGTTTGCGGCGGCCTTCGGGGGTGATGTCATCGGTCGACCAGGCGGGCGTGAGCACCGTACGCACCGAGACCTCGCGCAGGCCGTGCTCCCGCAGGACCCGTTCGATGTCGAGGGCCATCGCCTCGATGGCCGGGCAGCCGGTGTAGGTGGGGGTCAGATCGACCTCGGCTGCATCGCTGCCGTGCAGGCGCAGCGCGCGCACCACGCCCAGGTCATGGAGCGTGAGCACCGGGAGCTCGGGGTCGGGGACCGAGCCGGCCAGCTCCAGCAGCTCCGCCTCCAGGGCGGTGGCGGTCACCATGACGCACCCGGATGGCTGCGGTGCAGATGCTGCATCTCGGCGAGCATCCGGCCGAAGGACTCGGTGTGGACGCCCTGGCGCCCGGCGCCCGCCGACCAGGCCCCGGTGCGGGGCCCCTCGGGGACGGTCAGGGTGGACCGGTCGAGCACCCCTGTGGCCGACTCCAGCCAACGGGACTCCAGGCCCGCCCAGTCGACGTCCAGTCCCTCCACGGGCTGGAACATCTCCCCGGTGAACCGCCACAGCGCGTCACAGGCGCGCCGCATCCGCTCATGGCTGGTCTCGGTGCCGTCGCCGAGGCGCAGGGTCCACTGCTCGGCGTGGTCGCGGTGGTAGGCGACCTCCTTGACGGCCTTCGCGGCCAGCGGGGCGAACGGGCCGTCACCGGCGGCGAGTTCGGCGTACAGCAGGTGCTGGTAGGTGGAGAAGTACAGCTGGCGGGCGATGGTGTGGGCGAAGTCGCCGTTCGGCTGCTCGACCAGCTGGAGGTTGCGGAAGGACCGCTCCTCGCGCAGGAAGGCCAGCTCGTCCTCGTCGCCCGCCAGGGACAGCAGCACCCGGGCCTGGCCGAGCAGGTCGAGGGCGATATTGGCGAGGGCGACCTCCTCCTCCAGGACGGGGGCGTGCCCGGCCCACTCCCCCAGGCGGTGGGAGAGCACCAGGGCGTCGTCGCCGAGCGCGAGCGCGGCGGTCACCGGGACGGTGACGGGGCCGGTGGCGGTCACAGGTGCTTCACCCCTTCCGGGATCTCGTAGAAGGTCGGGTGCCGGTACGGCTTGTCGGCGGCCGGTTCGAAGAAGGGGTCCTTCTCGTCCGGCGAGGACGCGGTGATCGCGGCTGCCGGGACGACCCAGATGGAGACGCCCTCGCCGCGGCGGGTGTACAGATCGCGGGCATTGCGCAGCGCCAGCTCGGCGTCGGGCGCGTGCAGGCTGCCGGCGTGGGTGTGGGAGAGGCCGCGGCGCGAGCGCACGAAGACCTCCCACAGGGGCCAGTCGGTGGTGCTCATGCTCGCTCCGCTCCCGTCGTCCGGTGTCCGGCGGCCTCGGTGCCGCCGCTGTGCTTGGCCGCGTGGGCGGCGGCCGCTTCCCGTACCCACGCGCCCTCGTCATGGGCGCGTCTGCGCTGGGTCAGGCGTTGTTCGTTGCACGGGCCGTTGCCCTTGAGGACCTCCCAGAACTCCGTCCAGTCGATGGTGCCGAAGTCGTACTTCCCCCGCTCCTCGTTCCACTTGAGGTCCGGGTCGGGGAGGGTGAGGCCCAGGGACTCGGCCTGGGGGACGCAGATGTCGACGAAGCGCTGGCGCAGCTCGTCGTTCGAATGGCGCTTGATCTTCCAGGCCATCGACTGGGCGGAGTGCTGGGACTCGTCGTCGGGCGGGCCGAACATCATCAGCGAGGGCCACCACCAGCGGTCCACCGCGTCCTGTGCCATCGCGTGCTGCTCCGGGGTGCCCCGGCTCAGGGCCAGCAGCAGCTCGTAGCCCTGGCGCTGGTGGAAGGACTCCTCCTTGCAGACCCGCACCATGGCGCGCGCGTACGGGCCGTAGGAGCAGCGGCACAGCGGCACCTGGTTGGTGATCGCGGCGCCGTCCACCAGCCAGCCGATCGCGCCGACGTCGGCCCAGGTCAGCGTGGGGTAGTTGAAGATCGAGGAGTACTTCTGGCGGCCGCTGTGCAGCTTGTCGAGCAGTTCGTCCCGGCTGGTGCCGAGGGTTTCCGCCGCGCTGTACAGATACAGGCCGTGTCCCGCCTCGTCCTGGACCTTGGCCATCAGGATCGCCTTGCGGCGCAGGGAGGGCGCGCGGGTGATCCAGTTGGCCTCCGGCTGCATCCCGATGATCTCGGAGTGCGCGTGCTGGGCGATCTGGCGGACCAACGTCGCGCGGTAGGCGTCGGGCATCCAGTCGCGTGGTTCGATGCGCTCGTCGGCGGCCACCGCCGCGTCGAAGACGTGCTGGTATTCCGCCTCGTCCCCGGTGGTGTTCCGGGCGCCGTCCGCCTCCGGGCGGGCCGTGCCCTGCGCGGCTGCTGTGGCCATGCGATCCCCCTGACCTCGGGCTCTGCGGTGGGATTCTCCCGACCGATCGTTCGGTCCGTGCGCATCAATGGTGTGCCGGGCCGCGGGACAGTGTCAACCGCTGTGGAAAACTCCGCGCGGAACCTGTGGACAAGCGCGATCCGCGGGCTCGGGATCCGGGCGAGCGGTGTCTGTGGACGAAGCGTGCGGGGACGGCGGGGTCCGGGCCCCGGGGCTGCGCTCGGTGGCCGGGGCTGAGTACCGTTCCGTGCAGGTGCCGCGATGGGGCGCTCGCGCACCGCGCGGCGCCCGGGCCGGGCGGCCGTATCGAAGGGGCCGGCTTCTGGGGCCGGCCCGGTGGGCCGACCCACGACTGAGCCGGAATTGGGGGACGGGGCGGAATGGACGCGTACGACGAGGACCCGAGGGCCGCGCGCGGCCCGGACGGGTCGGCCGGGGCGCGTCCCCCGGAGAAAGCAGAGGCCCCGGGAGATTCGGGTGGCCCTGAGAACTCGGGGACACCTGAGAGTTCGGACACTCCTGAGAGCCCGGAGGCCCCTGAGAGCCCGGAGGCCCCTGAGAGGTCGGGGGCCCCTGGAAATTCGGGCCGTCCTGAGACTCCGAGGAATCTTGAAGACGCTCCGGGCCGCCTTCCGGAGGGCGAGCGCGCCGGCGGATCTGCCGAGCGGGAGCCGGACCGGGCGCCGCTTGACCGGACTCCGCCGGGCCGGACGCCGCTGGACGAGGAGCCGGGCGAGGAGCCGGGCGAAGGGCCGACGGATCACGAGTCGACCGGCCACGAGCCGACGGGGCAGGAGTCGACCTGCGACGAGCTGAACGGCCAGGAACCCCACGAGCCCCCGAGCCACCAGCCCCCGGCGCCGGCCCTCGACACCGCCCGCCGCGGTCTCGCCGCTCTCTCCCCCCGCTACCAGGTCGTCGCCGCGCTGGCGGTCGCCGTCATCGGTGTCGGCGTCGGGGTGCACCTGCTGATGGTGTTCCTCAGCCTCGCGCCGCAGAACACGGTGTCCAAGCAGCACGGCAAGGCCGTCGAGGCATGGGTCTTCCCGGAGTTCGAACAGAACTGGAAGCTGTTCGCTCCCAATCCGCTCCAGCAGAACATCGCCGTGCAGGTGCGCGCCGATGTGCGGATGAAGGACGGCAGCGTGCGCACCACCGGCTGGACCGACCTGTCCGCCCAGGACGGCGCCGCCATCAAGGGCAACCCGGCGCCCAGCCACACCCAGCAGAACGAGCTGCGCCGCGCCTGGGACTTCGTCACCGCGACGCACACCGCGGACAACCGCCCCGTCGGCATGCGCGGTGCGCTGGCCGAGGAGTACCTGCGCCGGATCGCGGTGATGCGCCTGTACCGCACCGATCCGACCAGCCGGATCGGCGTCATCCAGCGGGTGCAGGTCCGCTCCTGCACCCTCAATGTGCAGCCCCCCTCCTGGAGCGGTGAACAGGTGCCCGACAAGCCCGTCTACCGGATGCTGCCCTGGTGGACGGTGAGCGCCGTCGAGGCCGCCGGAGGTGTGCGGTGAACCAGCCCTCTCAGGTCCTCTCGCGCGGGCTCGCCCGTATCACCGAGGCGGCGCTCGGGCCGTACCAGAGCGCCGTGATCCGGATCGGCTTCGCCGGTACCTGGCTGTTCTTCCTGCTGCGCGAGTTCCCCCACCGCCAGGAGCTGTACGGCCCCGACGGTCCCTGGGACTGGAACATGGGCCGGCGGCTGACCCTGGACAACCACGCTTTCACGGCCCTCATGTGGTCGAGCGGGCAGCTGTGGTTCGAGTGCGTCTACGCGCTCGCGATCCTCGCCAGCGCCGCGCTGCTGCTCGGCTGGCGCACCCGTACGGCGTCCGTGCTGTTCATGGTGGGCGTCCTGTCGCTCCAGAACCGCAGCGTCTTCGTCGGCGACGGCGGCGACAACGTGCTGCACCTGATGGCCATCTACCTCGTGTTCACACGCTGCGGACAGGTGTGGTCCCTAGACGCGCGGCGCAAGGCGCGCGAACAGCGGATCTCCACCGACTGGACGGGCCTCGCCCTGTGGACGGTCCTCGGCTTCGTCCTGGTCGTGACGACCGCGGCGGGACGGCTCTTCGACAGCGCCTGGCTGATCCCCGTCCTGCTGTGGGCGGCCTGGGTGGGTCTCGCCCTGTGGTGGCTGGTCCAGCGGCTGGCGCGCTCGGCCGAGCCGCGGATCCTGCTGGACGTGATCGCCAACGTCCTGCACAACGGGGCCCTCGTGGTGATCATGGCCGAGGCGTGCCTGATCTACGCCACGGCCGGCTGGTACAAGATCCAGGGATCGCGCTGGCAGGACGGCACCGCCGTCTACTACCCGCTGCACCTGGACTACTTCTCGCCCTGGCCCGGTCTCGCCGATCTGATGTCCACCAGCGGCACCATCCTGATGGTCGTGGCGTACGGCACCGTCATCGTGCAGGTCGCCTTCCCGTTCACCCTGCTCAACCGGCGGGTGAAGAACGTGCTGCTGGTGCTGCTGATGATGGAGCACTTCGTGATCGCGATCGTGCTCGGGCTGCCGTTCTTCTCGCTGGCGATGATCACCGCGGACGCGGTCTTCCTGCCGACGTCCTTCCTGCGCCGGGTCGGCGCCTTCGCCACCCGCGCGCGGGGACGGTTCGGCAAGGGCGGCGGCGAGGACGGTACGGTGCCCGCGCCCCGCGCCCCGGAGGACAGCACGCCCGGCCGCGTAGGGTTCACGGCATGACCGACCCGTTGATCCGCTGGCGCGAGCACGCCGCCGGTGCCGTGCTGCTCGACGGCTTCCACGCCCTCAAGCACGCGCTGCGTTTCGGGGCCGAGGTGCCGGTGGCGGTCACCACCGACCGGCGGGCCGCGCTCGCCCTGGCCGAGGAACTGGCCGGGGACGTACGGGAGACCCTGGACGGCCTGCTCATCGAGGTGCCCGAGCAGACGTACGCCGCTCTCGTGGCCCGCCCGCATCCGACGGGGGTCGCCGCGCTCGCCGTACGACCCGCGCGTGCGGCCCATCTGGAGGCGCTCGCCCGGATGCCGCGCACCGCACCCGTGGTGGTCCTCGACAATCCCCGCAACCTCGGCAACGCGGGCGCGGTGATCCGGCTGGCCGCCGGTTTCGGGGCGACCGGCGTGGTCACCACCGGCACGCTCGATCCCTGGCACCCCACGGTGGTGCGCGGCGGCGCGGGCCTGCACTTCGCGACCGCCGTGGAGCGCCTCGGCGTCGACGAGCTGCCGCCCGGCCCGCTGTTCGCCCTCGATCCCGAGGGCGAGGACATCCGGGGCACCGAGCTGCCCGACGACGCCGTGCTCGCGTTCGGTTCGGAGCGCACCGGTCTCTCGGCGGAGGTACGCGCGCGCGCCGACCATCTGCTGCGGCTGCCGATGCGTCCCCAGGTCTCCAGTTACAACCTCGCCACCAGCGTGGCGATGACGCTGTACCACTGGAGCGCCACCGCGGGCGCACCCGCCGCGTAGCCTTCGCGGCCGTCGGGAGAAAAAACCCGCTTCCCCCGACGGCCCTTTCCGCTACCCCTGGTGGCGCACCTCGACCACCCGGAATCGGTTCGCCACGAAGGCGCCGTCGCACAGGGCCGCGTTCGCCGCCGGGTTGCCGCCCGAGCCGTGGAAGTCGGAGAAGGCGGCCGTCTGGTTCACGAACACCCCGCCCGTGAGATTGAAGGACAGCTGGGCGGCCTCCTCCAGGCACACCTCCTCGATGGCCCGCTCCACCTCGCTGTCCGTGGTGTACGCGCCGACCGTCATCGCGCCCTTCTCGCGGACCGTGCGCCGCAGCAGCTCCACCGCGTCGGTCACCGAGTCGAGGGCGACGGCGAAGGAGACCGGGCCGAAGCACTCGCTCATGTAGGCGGCCTCGGCGTCCGGTTTGGCGCCGTCCAGCTTGACGATCACCGGGGTGCGCACCACGGCGCCCGGGAACTCCGGGTTGCTGATCTCCCGCGAGGCGAGGGCGACCTCGCCGAGACCGGCCGCGGCCTCCAGCCGGGCCTTGACGTCGGGGTTGACGATCGCGCCCAGCAGCGCGTTGGCCCGCGCGTCGTCGCCGAGCAGACCATCGACCGCGCGGGCGAGGTCGGCGGTGACCTCGTCGAAGGTCTTCGGGCCCTGGTCGGTGAGGATGCCCTCGCGCGGGATCAGCAGGTTCTGCGGGGTGGTGCACATCTGGCCGCTGTACAGGGACAGCGAGAACGCCAGGTTGGACAGCATCCCCTTGTAGTCGTCCGTGGAGTGCACGATCACCGTGTTGACGCCGGCCTTCTCCGTGTAGACCTGCGCCTGGCGGGCGTTGGCCTCCAGCCAGTCACCGAAGGACGTCGAACCGGTGTAGTCGATGATCCGGATCTCCGGGCGGGTGGCGAGGGCCTTGGCGATGCCCTCGCCGGGGCGCTCGGCGGCCAGCGCGACCAGGTCGGCGGCGAAACCGGCCTCGGTGAGCACCTCACGGGCGATCCGCACGGTCAGCGCGAGCGGGAGCACCGCGCGCGGGTGCGGCTTGACCAGGACCGCGTTGCCGGTCGCCAGGGAGGCGAACAGGCCCGGGTAGCCGTTCCACGTCGGGAAGGTGTTGCAGCCGATGACCAGGCCGATGCCGCGCGGTACGGGCGTGAAGTTCTTGGTGAGCACCAGCGGATCGCGCTTGCCCTGCGGCTTGGACCACTCGGCGCTCTCGGGGGTGCGGACCTGCTCCGCGTACGCGTACGCCACCGCCTCCAGGCCGCGGTCCTGGGCGTGCGGGCCGCCCGCCTGGAACGCCATCAGGAAGGCCTGGCCGCTGGTGTGCATGACGGCGTGCGCGAATTCGTGCGTGCGGTCGCTGATGCGCTTGAGGATCTCCAGGCAGACCACGGCACGCACCTCGGCGCCCGCGTCCCGCCAGGCCGGCTGCCCGGCCTTCATCGCGGGCAGCAGTACGTCCAGGTCGGCGTGGGGGTAGCTCACGCCCAGCTCGATGCCGTACGGCGAGATCTCACCGCCCACCCAGTCGTCCGTGCCCGCCTGGCCGAGGTCGAGGCGGGTGCCGAGCAGGGCGTCGAAGGCGGCCTTGCCCGCGGCCGCGTCCAGGCTGCCGTGTTCGCCGTAAGCCTTGGGGTGCTCGGGGTGCGGGGACCAGTACGCGCGCGTGCGGATCGCTTCCAGGGCCTGGTCGAGAGTGGGCCGGTGCTTCGCGATCAGCTCGGGGGCGGTCAGTTCGGCGGCCATGCGGGACCAACTCCTCGTCTGGAGAACTCGTCTTCGAGTTCCGGACCTGGCGGAAAGAGCAGCGGGATGGGACGGTCAGGGCTAGAGTAACCGAACGATCGGTCGGTTCAAGGGGGTCCGCCGCATCTGTGGAAAACCCCGTGCGGGAGGATCGCGCACATGACAGCACTCGACCTCAGCAGCCCCGTGGCCGTCGTCGGCACCGGCACCATGGGCCAGGGCATCGCCCAGGTCGCACTGGTCGCCGGCCATCCCGTGCGGCTCTACGACACCGCACCCGGGCGGGCCCGGGAGGCGGCCGCGGCGATCGGCGCGCGTCTGGACCGGCTGGTGGAGAAGGGCCGGCTCGACGCCACCGCCCGGGACGCGGCCCGTGCCCGTCTCGAACCCGCGGAGGCGCTCGCGGAGCTGGCCGACTGCGGCCTCGTCGTGGAAGCCGTGGTGGAGCGGCTGGACGTCAAGCAGCGGCTCTTCGGCGAGCTGGAGGACGTCGTCGAGGAGGACTGCCTGCTCGCCACCAACACCTCCTCGCTGTCGGTGACGGCGATCGGCGGCGCCCTGCGCCATCCGGGCCGCTTCCTCGGCCTGCACTTCTTCAACCCCGCGCCGCTGCTGCCGCTGGTCGAGGTCGTCTCCGGGTTCGCCACCGACGTCACCTCGGCCACCCGCGCCTACGAGACCGCGCGCGCCTGGGGCAAGACCCCGGTGGCCTGTGCGGACACCCCCGGCTTCATCGTGAACCGGATCGCCCGGCCCTTCTACGCCGAGGCGTTCGCCGTCTATGAGGCCCAGGCCGCCGACCCGGCCACCATCGACGCGATCCTGCGCGAGTCGGGCGGCTTCCGCATGGGCGCGTTCGAACTCACCGACCTGATCGGCCAGGACGTCAACGAGGCGGTGACGCACTCGGTGTGGCAGTCCTTCTTCCAGGACGTGCGGTTCACCCCTTCGCTGGCCCAGCGCCGCCTGGTGGAGTCCGGCCGCCTGGGCCGCAAGGCCGGCCACGGCTGGTACGACCACGGGGAGGGCGCCGAGAAGCCCGAGCCGCACACCGCCGACAAGGAGCAGCCGCCCGCCTATGTCCTCGCCGAGGGCGATCTCGGCCCCGCCGCCGAACTGCTCGCGCTGATCCGCGAGGCGGGCATCCAGGTCCGCACGGAGGACGGCGACGAGGACGGCCACCTGGAGCTGCCCGGCGGCGGCCAGCTGGTCCTCGCCGACGGCCAGACCTCGGTGGAGTTCCGTGACGTCGTCTACTTCGACCTCGCCCTCGACTACCGCAAGGCCACCCGTATCGCCCTGTCCGCCTCCCAGGACACCTCGCAGACGACCCTCGCCGAGGCCGTCGGCCTGTTCCAGGCGCTCGGCAAGGACGTCAGCGTCATCGGCGACGTCCCCGGCATGATCGTGGCGCGTACGGTGGCCCGGATCATCGACCTCGCCCATGACGCGGTCGCCAAGGGCGTCGCCACCGAGGAGGACGTCGACACCGCGATGCGCCTCGGCGTCAACTACCCGCTCGGCCCCTTCGCGTGGGACCGCAGGCTGGGTGACGAGTTCGCCTACGACGTCCTGGACGCGATGCACGAACGCGACCCCTCCGGACGCTACGCGCCCTCCCTCGCGCTCTACCGCCACGCCTACGCCGACGACAAGCGGGAGGGCACCTCATGACCACGCCCCGGCGCGACACGTACACCCCCGAGACACTGCTCTCCGTCGCCGTCCAGGTCTTCAACCAGCGCGGCTACGACGGCACCTCCATGGAGCACCTGTCCAAGGCGGCAGGCATCTCCAAGTCGTCGATCTACCACCATGTCAGCGGCAAGGAGGAGCTGCTGAAGCGGGCCGTCAGCCGCGCCCTGGACGGCCTTTTCGCCATCCTGGAGGAGCCGGCGGCGCGCGAGGGGCAGGCGGTGGAGCGCCTGGAGCACGTCGTGCGCCGCATGGTCGAGGTGCTCATATCCGAGCTGCCGTATGTGACCCTGCTGCTGCGGGTGCGCGGGAACACCGCCACCGAGCGCTGGGCGCTGGAGCGGCGCCGCGACTTCGACCACCGGGTCGCCGAGCTGCTCAAGGCGGCCGCCGCCGACGGGGACGTACGCCCCGACGTGGAGGTGCGGCTGGCCACCCGGCTGGTCTTCGGCATGATCAACTCCATCGTGGAGTGGTACCGGCCGGAGGCCCGCGGCGCCTCGGGCCGCGAGGTGGCCGACGCGGTCGCCCAGCTGGTCTTCTCCGGACTGCGCCGGGCCGCCTAGGTTCTGTCAAATGTCACGCCCACATCAGGAGTGAGGCGAGGGTGACGGCTGCTTCGTAAGACTCAGTGGTCTTGTCGTACCTGGTGGCGATCCCGCGCCACTGCTTCAAACGGTTGAAGCACCGTTCCACGACGTTGCGGTGTTTGTATGCCTCGCGGTCGAAGGCCGGCGGGCGGCCTCCCCGGCTGCCCCGCCGGGCTCGGTTGCGGATCTGGTCGGCCCGTTCGGGAATCGTGTGCGGGATGCCGCGGCGGCGGAGCCAGGTGCGGATCGCCTTCGAGCTGTAGCCCTTGTCGCCCAGGACGTGATCGGGCCGGACGCGGGGCCGTCCCGGCCCGATCCGGGGCACCCTGATCGCTTCCATCACGGCGGTGAACCGGGTGCAGTCGTTGGTGTTGCCGCCCGTCACCACGAAGGCGAGGGGACGGCCCAGGCCGTCACAGGCGAGGTGAATCTTGCTGGTCAGACCGCCTCTGGACCGGCCGAGAGCTGGGTTCCGGAGCCCCCTTTTCGAGCCCCGGCCGCGTGCTGGTGGGCACGGACGACGGTCGAGTCGACCGAGACGAGCCACTCGACGTCACCAGCCGCATCGGCTTTCGCCTGGGCGGCTCGGAGCATCCGGTCGAACGTTCCGTCAACCGCCCACCTGTGGAAACGGGTATGGAGCGTGGCCCACGGCCCGTAACGCTCGGGCACATCCCGCCAGGCGACACCGGTGCGGAACTTCCACACGATCCCGTTCAGGACCCTGCGGTCGTCCAGCCGCTTCCGCCCCCGCAACGACTCGGGCAGCAACGGCCGGACGAACTCCCACTCGGCATCAGACAGTTCATGACGACGTATCACGCCACCATGATCCACCAGGCAAGATCATTTGAAGACACTGCCTAGGCGTCCGGTTCCAGGTCCTCCTCCTCGAACACCAGCAGCGTGCGGGTGCTCAGCACCTCCGGGATCGCCTGGAGGCGGGTGAGCACCAGCTCGCGCAGTGCCCGGTTGTCGGGCGTGTGCACCAGCAGCAGGACGTCGAAGTCACCGCCCACCAGCGCGATGTGCGAGGCCCCGGGCAGCTGGCGCAGCTGCTCGCGGACCGTGCGCCAGGTGTTCTGGACGATTTTCAGCGTGATGTACGCCGAGGTGCTGTGCCCGGCCCGTTCATGGTCCACGCGGGCGCCGAAGCCCCGGATCACCCCGTCCTCGACCAGCCGGTTGATACGCGCGTAGGCGTTGGCCCGCGAGACATGGACGCGTTCGGCGACCGACCGTATCGAGGCGCGGCCGTCCGCCTGGAGGATGCGCAGGATGTCCTGATCGATGGCGTCCAGCGGTCGCGCCGGCGGCGGCAGCGCGTCCTGCGCTGTCTCGGCCATTTGTTCAGGTGCCATGTCCCCCCGCTTCATCGCCGTGGACGTCCTGCGTTCATTGCAGGCTGTGGAGAACCGTTTGTCCACAGCCTGGAGGTGCCTGTAGCCAAAATGTGCCGACGACCGAACAATCGGTAGGTGAGACGGGTCACAGCCGACACGTCTCCCGTAGCCGCTCCCACGAGGAGGTGCCGTCATGACGGTTCTGGAGCAGCGGGGCGCGTACCGGCCATCGCCGCCGCCCGCCTGGCAGCCCCGTATGGACCCCGCGCCGCTGCTGCCCGACGCCGAGCCGTATCGCGTCCTCGGCACCGAGGCGGTCGCCAAGGCCGATCCCGATCTGCTCCGCAGGCTCCATGCCCAGCTGGTGCGCGGCCGCCGCTACAACACGCAGGCCACCGCGCTCACCAAGCAGGGCCGCCTCGCCGTCTACCCCTCCAGCACCGGCCAGGAGGCCTGCGAGGTCGCCGCCGCCCTGGCCCTCGAAGAGCGCGACTGGCTCTTCCCCAGCTACCGCGACACCCTGGCCGTCGTCGCCCGCGGAGTGGACCCGGTCGAGGCCCTCACCCTGCTGCGCGGCGACTGGCACACCGGCTACGACCCGTACGCGCACCGGGTCGCCCCCCTCTCCACCCCGCTGGCCACCCAGCTGCCGCACGCCGTGGGCCTTGCCCACGCCGCCCGTCTCAAGGGCGACGACGTGGTCGCGCTCGCCATGATCGGCGACGGCGGCACCAGCGAGGGGGACTTCCACGAGGCGCTGAACTTCGCCGCGGTCTGGCAGGCGCCCGTCGTCTTCCTGGTGCAGAACAACGGCTTCGCCATCTCCGTCCCGCTCGCCAAGCAGACCGCCGCGCCCTCCCTGGCCCACAAGGCCGTCGGCTACGGCATGCCGGGCCGGCTGGTCGACGGCAATGACGCGGCCGCGATGCACGAGGTGCTCTCCGACGCCGTACGGCACGCCCGCGCGGGCGGCGGACCGACACTGATCGAGGCGGTCACCTACCGCATCGACGCCCACACCAACGCCGACGACGCCACCCGCTACCGGGGCGACGCCGAGGTCGAGGCCTGGCGCGCACACGACCCGGTGCGCCTGCTGGAGACGGAGCTGACCGAGCGCGGCCTGATCGACGCGGCCGGCCTGGAGGCCGTACGGGAGGACGCCGAGGCGATGGCCGCCGACCTGCGCGCACGCATGAACCAGGACCCCGAGCTCGACCCGATGGAACTCTTCGACCACGTCTACGCCGAGACCACCGCCCAACTGCGCGAACAGCGGAACCTGTTGCGGGCCGAGCTGGCGGCCGAGCAGGACGGCTCCGACCCGCAGGAAGGCGACCGCCGATGACCACCGTGGCCGTCAAGCCCGCCACCATGGCCCAGGCCCTCACCCGCGCGATGCGCGACGCGATGGCCGCCGACCCCACCGTGCATGTGCTCGGCGAGGACGTCGGCACCCTCGGCGGTGTCTTCCGCGTCACCGACGGGCTCGCCAAGGAGTTCGGCGAGGACCGCTGCACCGACACCCCGCTCGCGGAGGCCGGCATCCTCGGCGCCGCCGTCGGCATGGCCATGTACGGCCTGCGCCCGGTGGTGGAGATGCAGTTCGACGCCTTCGCCTACCCAGCGTTCGAGCAACTGGTCAGCCATGTCTCCCGGATGCGCAACCGCACCCGCGGCCGGATGCCCCTGCCGATCACCGTTCGCATCCCCTACGGGGGCGGCATCGGCGGCGTCGAGCACCACAGCGACTCCTCCGAGGCGTACTACATGGCCACCCCCGGCCTGCATGTGGTCACGCCCGCGACCGTCGCCGACGCCTATGGTCTGCTGCGCCGGGCCATCGCCTCCGACGACCCGGTCGTCTTCCTGGAGCCCAAGCGGCTCTACTGGTCCAAGGACACCTGGAACCCCGAGGAGCCGACCGAGGTCGAGCCGATCGGGCGAGCGGTGGTCCGGCGCACCGGCCGCAGCGCCACGCTGATCACCTACGGCCCCTCCGTGCCCGTCTGCCTGGAGGCCGCCGAGGCCGCGCGGGCCGAGGGCTGGGACCTGGAGGTGGTCGACCTGCGCTCCCTGGTGCCGTTCGACGACGAGACGGTCTGCGCCTCCGTGCGGCGCACCGGACGCGCGGTCGTGGTGCACGAGTCCACCGGGTTCGGCGGTCCTGGCGGCGAGATCGCGGCCCGGGTCACCGAGCGCTGCTTCCACCACCTGGAGGCCCCCGTCCTGCGCGTGGCCGGGTTCGACCTCCCCTACCCGCCGCCCATGCTGGAGCGGCACCATCTGCCCGGCGTGGACCGCGTCCTGGACGCGGTGGCCCGGCTCCAGTGGGAGGCCGAGGGCTGATGGCACAGGTGCTGGAGTTCAAGCTGCCCGACCTCGGCGAGGGACTGACCGAGGCTGAGATCGTGCGCTGGCTGGTCCAGGTCGGTGACGTGGTCGCCGTCGACCAGCCGGTGGTCGAGGTCGAGACGGCCAAGGCCTCGGTCGAGGTCCCCTGCCCCTACGGCGGCGTGGTCACCGCCCGCTACGGCGAGGAGGGCGCCGAACTCCCGGTCGGCGCCCCGCTCCTGACGGTCGCGGTCGGCGAGCCGGACGGGAAGTCCACGGCCGGTTCGGGCAATGTCCTGGTCGGTTACGGCACGTCCGAGGCGCCGGGCCGGCGCCGCCGGGTGCGCCCGGTGGCCCTGACCGGTGGTGGCGCGGGCGGAAACGGTGCCACCGGCGCGCATGCCGCGGTGAACGGCACCAAAGCCGCGAGTCCCGGGCTGAACGGCACCGCCGCCGCGCCGGTTTCGAGCCTGCCCGCCACCGCCCCGCCGTCCGACGGCCCGGTGCCCGTGATCTCCCCGCTGGTGCGCAGGCTCGCCCGCGAGGGCGGACTGGATCTGCGGCGACTGGCGGGCTCCGGCCCGGACGGGCTGATCCTGCGCGCCGACGTGGAGCGCGCCCTGCGGACCGGAGCGGGACAGGGCGATGGTCGTACGACCGAGGCGCCCGTCGCGGCCGCTCCCGTCGCGGCCTTGCCCGTCCAAGCCGTGGCGTCGGCCTCGGTCCCCGGCGAGGTGCGTGTTCCGCTCAAGGGCATCCGCGGTGCCGTCGCCGACAAGCTGTCCCGCAGCCGCCGGGAGATCCCGGACGCCACCTGCTGGGTGGACGCCGACGCGACGGAACTGATGCGCGCCCGGACCGCGATGAACGCGGCGGGAGGCACGAAGATCTCCCTCGTCGCGCTGCTCGCCCGCATCTGCGCCGCGGCCCTCGCGCGGTTCCCGGAGCTGAACTCCTCGGTCGACACCGAGGCCCGCGAGATCGTCCAGCACCCGTATGTGCACCTCGGGTTCGCGGCACAGACCGAGCGCGGCCTGGTCGTGCCGGTCGTCCGGGACGCCCACACCCGCGACGCGGAGTCGCTGACCGGCGAGTTCGCCCGGCTCACCGAGGCGGCCCGCGCCGGGACCCTGACCCCGGGCGAACTCACCGGCGGCACCTTCACGTTGAACAACTACGGGGTCTTCGGCGTCGACGGCTCCACACCGATCGTCAACCACCCCGAGGCGGCCATGCTCGGCGTCGGCCGGATCGTCCCCAAGCCGTGGGTGCACGAGGGCGAGCTGGCCGTGCGCCAGGTCGTCCAGCTCTCGCTCACCTTCGACCACCGGGTCTGCGACGGCGGCACGGCGGGCGGCTTCCTGAGGTATGTGGCGGACTGCGTGGAACAGCCGGCGGTGCTGCTGCGCACCCTGTGACCCGCCGGGCCACCGTCGTACCTCGGTTCCCTGTGATCGGCCCGGCCCGCATACTCGGGGAGTGACCGACAACGCCACCGCCGGGCCGGCGGCCACCGCGGCACCCCTGCCGTACGACGCCGTCGTGCTGGCCGGAGGTGCCGCGCGGCGGCTCGGCGGGGCCGACAAGCCCGGGGTCCGGATCGGCGGCCGGGCGCTGCTGGACCGGGTGCTCACGGCCTGCGCGGACGCCCGTACGACCGTCGTCGTGGCCGCGCCCCGGAGCACCGCCCGCCCGGTGCGCTGGGCCCGCGAGGAGCCGCCCGGCGCGGGACCGGTCGCCGCGCTGGCGGCCGGGCTGCGGCACACCACGGCCGCACACACCGTCGTCCTCTCCGCCGACCTGCCCTTCCTCCGGGCGGACACGCTGCGGCGGCTGCTGACCGCCCTGGGCGAGAGCGGCGCCGACGGCGCGCTGCTCACCGACGCCGAAGGCCGCGACCAGCCCCTGGTCGCCGCGTACCGCACCGCCGCGCTGCGCCGTGAACTCGACGCCCTCGCCGCCGCGCACGACGGCCTCACCGGGCTGCCGCTGCGCCGGCTCACCGGCGCCCTCCGCCTCACCCGTGTCCCGGACCCGCACGCGTCCTTCGACTGCGACACCTGGGACGACATCGTCAACGCCAGGGCACGCATCAGGGAGCATGGGCACGTGTTGGATGAATGGATCTCCGCAGTCAAGGACGAGCTGGGCATCGACCTGGACGTCGACACGAACGTCCTGCTCGACCTGGCCCGGGACGCCGCGCACGGTGTCGCCCGGCCCGCCGCCCCGCTGACCACCTTCCTCGTCGGCTACGCCGCGGCCCGGGGCGAGGGCGGCCCCGAGGCCGTCGCCGAGGCCGCCCGCAAGGCCGCCGCGCTGGCCCTGCGCTGGGAGGAAGAGGCGGCGGAGGCCGGGGAAAGCGGGGGGCCGAGCGCCCCGGACGCCGGATGACCGCGCCCCGACTCCGCGACGGGGCACCCGTGGAGGACAGCGACGACCTCGATGTCGAGGAGGCCCTGGCCCTCGTGAGGGAAGCCAAGGACGACGGCACCGGCCCGGCCCGGGACCCGCGCCCCGCCGAGCCGCACCGCCATGCCCCGGCGGAACGGCATCGCGCCACCGCCTGGCCCCAGGCCCGCGAGATCGCCGCCCGAGCCGCCCGGGCCACCCGCGCGACCAGGCCCGCCACCACGTCATCGACCCCCCGCCGCACCCCCGTCCCGGTCCCCCTCGGCGACGCCCTCGGCCTCGTCCTCGCCGCGCCCCTCGACGCGCTCAGCGACCTGCCCTCCTTCGACACCTCCGCGATGGACGGCTGGGCGGTCGCCGGACCCGGTCCCTGGACGGTGCGCGAGGAGGGGGTGCTCGCCGGGCACGCCCAGCCCGCGCCGCTCACCGACGGTGAGGCGGTCCGTATCGCGACCGGCGCCCGCGTCCCCGCCGACACCACCGCCGTCCTGCGCACCGAGCACGGCCGCACCGACACCCAGGGCCGGCTGCACGCCACCCGGGACATGGTCCACGGCCAGGACATCCGCCCGCGCGGCCAGGAGTGCCGCAGCGGCGACCAGTTGCTGCCCGTCGGCACCCAGATCACCCCGGCCGTCCTCGGCCTGGCCGCGGCCGCGGGATACGACACCGTCACCGTCGTCCCCCGGCCCCGCGCCGAAGTCCTCGTCCTCGGGGACGAGTTGCTGACCGAGGGGCTGCCGCGCGAGGGACTGATCCGGGACGCGCTCGGCCCCATGCTGCCGCCCTGGCTGCGGGCGCTCGGCGCCGAGGTCGTCGCGGTGCGCCGGATCCGCGACGATGCCAAGGCCCTGCACAAGGCGATCACCGCCTCGACGGCCGACCTGGTCGTCACCACCGGGGGCACCGCGGCCGGACCCCACGACCACGTCCACCCCACCCTGGAACGCCTCGGTGCCGAACTCCTCGTCGACGGCGTGAAGGTGCGCCCCGGCCACCCCATGCTGCTGGCCCGCACCAGGGACGACCAGCACCTCGTCGGCCTGCCCGGCAACCCCCTCGCGGCCGTCTCCGGCCTCATCACGCTCGCCGAACCGCTGCTGCGCACCCTCGCCGCCCGCCCCGCCCCCGAGCCGTACACGCTGCCGCTGACGGAACCGGTGCACGGGCATCCGTACGACACCCGGCTCGTCCCCGTGGTGCTGCGCGGCGACCGCGCCGTACCGCTGCACTACAACGGCCCGGCCATGCTGCGCGGCATCGCCGCAGCCGACGCGCTGGCCGTCGTACCTCCGGGCGGGGTCCGGCAGGGCGCGGAGACGGAGCTGCTGGACCTGCCCTGGACGACCGCGGGGATCGGGGTATGTTTCACGTGAAACGTGCGGACGGCGGCACCCTCAACACCCCTGATGCCAACGGGATCCCGCAGGACGACACCCTCACGGCGGACGAACGCCCGGCCGTCAACCGGGTGAAGCTGCCGGTGAAGGTGGTGGAACGGCCGCTCCGCCAGGTCGCCAAACGGCTGCTCATGGCACTGCTGGTGCTGGTCCTCACCGCGCTGGTCGTCTACGCCGACCGCGCGGGCTACCGCGACAGCGCCGATGACTCCGTGGACCTGCTCGACTCGTTCTACTACGCCACCGTCACCCTCTCCACCACGGGATACGGCGACATCACCCCGGTCAGCGACAGCGCCCGGCTGACCAACATCTTCGTCATCACGCCCCTGCGCGTGCTGTTCCTGATCATCCTGGTCGGCACCACGCTGGAGGTCCTCACCGAGCGCACCCGGGAGGAATGGCGCCTGAAACGCTGGAGGTCCGCCTTGCGCGAGCACACCGTCGTCGTCGGCTTCGGCACGAAGGGGCGCTCGGCCGTGCAGACCGTCTGCGCGACCGGGCTGAAGAAGGAGCAGGTGGTCGTGGTCGACCCCAGTGCCAAGGTGATCGACGCGGCGACCGCCGACGGCTACGCCGGGGTCATGGGCGACGCCACCCGCAGCGATGTGCTCAGGCGGGCAGAGGTGCACAAGGCCCGGCAGATCATCGTGGCCCCGCAGCGCGACGACACCGCCGTACTGGTCACCTTGACCGCCCGTCAGCTCAACCGCAGCGCGAAGATCGTGGCCGCGGTGCGCGAGGAGGAGAACGCCCCGCTGCTGCGGCAGTCGGGCGCCGACGCGGTCATCACCAGCGCCAGCGCGGCCGGCCGGCTGCTCGGCCTGTCCGTCCTCAGCCCCGCCGCCGGCATGGTCATAGAGGACCTCATCCAGCAGGGCAGTGGGCTGGACCTCGTGGAGCGGCCGGTGGTGCGCGCCGAGGCGGGCAAGGGGCCGCGGGAGATCGACGACCTGGTGGTGAGCGTCGTACGCGGGCATCGGGTGCTCGGTTACGACGACCGGTCCATCGGCACCCTCCAGTTGACGGACCGGCTGATCACCATCGTGCGCGCCAGCCCCGGCACCCAGATCACGCCGTATCCGCGCCCCCTGCCCAGGGACTGAGCCGAGGCGTCGAGTGCCGCGGCCGCCCGGCACGTCGGGGGGAGTAGCGTCGCGGACATGCATGCGATCACGATTCCCGAACCTGGTGGTCCCGAGGCGCTGGTGTGGGACGAGGTACCCGATCCGGTGGCCGGCGAGGGCGAGGTGCTGGTCGAGGTGGTGGCCAGTGCCGTCAACCGCGCCGATGTCCTGCAACGCCAGGGTTTCTACAACCCGCCGCCCGGTGCGTCCCCCTACCCCGGCCTGGAGTGCTCCGGCCGGATCGCCGCGATCGGCCCCGGGGTGTCCGGCTGGACCGTCGGCGAGGAGGTGTGCGCGCTGCTCGCGGGCGGCGGCTACGCGCAGAAGGTCGTCGTACCGGCCGGGCAGCTGCTGCCGGTGCCGGAGGGCGTCGACCTGGTGCAGGCCGCCGCGCTGCCCGAGGTGGCCTGCACGGTCTGGTCCAACGTGTTCATGATCTCCCACCTGCGGCCGGGCGAGACCCTGCTGGTGCACGGCGGCTCCAGCGGCATCGGGACCATGGCGATCCAGCTGGCCAAGGCGGTCGGCGCCAAGGTCGCGGTGACCGCCGGGACCAAGGAGAAGCTGGAGCGCTGCGCCGAGCTGGGCGCGGACATCCTGATCAACTACCGGGAGCAGGACTTCGTCGCCGAGGTCGAGGAGGCCACCGGCGGCGCGGGTGCCGACGTCATCCTCGACAACATGGGCGCCAAGTACCTCGACCGCAATGTGCGGACCCTGGCGATCAACGGGCGCCTGGCGATCATCGGGCTCCAGGGCGGTGCCAAGGGCGAGCTGAACATCGGCGCGCTGCTGCACAAGCGGGCCGCCGTCACCGCGACCTCGCTGCGGGCGCGGCCGGTGGAGGAGAAGACGGCCATCGTCGCCGCGGTGCGCGAACACGTCTGGCCGCTGCTCGCCGCGGGGCGGGTGCGTCCGGTGGTGGACCGTGAGCTGCCGATGGCACAGGCCGCCGAGGCGCACCGGGTGGTGGAGGAGAGCGGCCACATCGGCAAGGTGCTGCTGGTGGCGCCGTAGCGCTCCGTCCGGACCCGGGCTCAGGTTCTGCGCAGCCGCAGTCCCAGGAAGGCCAGGCCGAGGCCCAGGCCGATGAGGACGAGCCCGCTGCCCAGTGGCAGGATCCGCAGGGTCGGCTCGCTCGCGTTCTCGCTCTGCCGGGCGGCGTTCTGATCGGCCGACTGCCCCGGTGTGGGATCGAGGCCCGCCTCCTCGGGGGGCCGGGAGGCCGTCGGCGTCTCCGCGGTCTCCGGCTCCGCCGGCTGTGCGGCGGCGGAGCCGGGGACGGAGTCCTCGTCGCCCTCCACCTGGGCCCAGGGCCCGTCGTGCCGCCCCGGGTGCAGCTTCGCCTCACCGGCGCCGCTCCCCGCCCGGGACGGCTCGCCGGACGGCGCGCTGTCCGAGGCGGAGGCCGAGCCGGACGGCACGGCCGGGTGCTGGGGGCCGGCGCCGTCGTGGCCCGGGCGGTCCTGGTGATCGTGCCCGGAGTGACCGGAACCGGCGGCGTTCCCGGCCGCCGAGGACCCTCCCGCGCCGCCCGGGCCGCCCCCGTGGCCGGGGGCTGAGGCCGAGGCCGAGGGGGTGCCGGCGGGGTGGCGCGCGGTGGGGGAGTGCGGAAGACCGGCCTCGGCGGCGTACGCGGCGGCGGTGCCGTAGGCGGGCAGGGCCGCCGTGAGGACGAGCAGCAGCCGCAGACAGGGGTGGGTGAGTCGCAGCCATGGAGTCACGTCGGTGACCTCCCGGAGCCCAGCTGGCGTGAGCGTGATCGATGATGAACCGACGGGAACAGCCTCACATCGCCGGACTCTCCGGGCATTCCGGATTGGGCCGACGGGTCTAAACGGCGGATCCGCCGCACCCGGGGGGCGCCACGGTGGTGAGGTGGGCGGGTGCGAGAGAATGACGGCATGGAGATGCCGAGGAACGAACGGTCGCCGGAGAAGCCCCAGATCCTCGTCGTGGGCCAGGACGGGATGGCGCTCGGCGGCGGAGGCGGGGACGACGATTCCCGCGAGATTCCGGTCACCGAGCAGGTCGAGCAGCCCGCCAAGGTCATGCGGATCGGCAGCATGATCAAGCAGCTCCTCGAGGAGGTGCGTGCCGCTCCCCTCGACGAGGCCAGCCGGGTGCGGCTGCGGGAGATCCACGCCAGCTCGGTGAAGGAGCTGGAGGACGGTCTGGCGCCGGAGCTGGTCGAGGAGCTGGAGCGCCTGTCGCTGCCGTTCACCGACGACGTCACCCCGAGCGACGCCGAGCTGCGCATCGCGCAGGCACAGCTGGTGGGCTGGCTGGAGGGGCTCTTCCACGGGATCCAGACCACGCTGTTCGCCCAGCAGATGGCCGCGCGGGCGCAGCTGGAGCAGATGCGCCGGGCGCTCCCGCCGGGTGTGTCGGGTCCCGAGGGCGACGACCAGCACATGGGCGGGCACTCGGGCGGCCCGTACCTGTAGGCCCCCGAGAAGGTCCCACGAGCAGGTCCCACGAGGATTCACCTCCGGGGTACGAGGTTTCGCGCGCCGAACACGCGAAAGGGGCCCGGCGCACGAGCGCCGGGCCCCTCCTCGTACCGCGTCCCTACTGCGGCGGATTACCCGTCGACACGCTCAGCTCGATGGTGCCCGGGTCCTTGGCGTTCACGTCCGTGCCCTCCGACGGGAACTGGTCCATGACGGTGCCGTCGCCCCAGGTGTTGTCGTCCACCTTCTTGACGTGCAGCGTCCAGCCCGCGGCCTGGAAGCAGGCCTTCACGGAGTTGATGTCCTTGTAGCGGAAATCGGGCAGCCGGATCTTGTTGGGGTCGTCGTAGGACTCGTCCGGCTCGGTGCACTTGGTCTTGTCGATCACCCGGGTGGTGTCCGGGCCCCGGTAGCCCGCCTGGTGGGTGGAGGACGCCGAGGCGCTGGAGCCGCCGTGCCCGCCCGTGTCGCCACCGCCGCCACCGCTGTTCATGGTCAGCGCGACGACCAGGCCGACGACCGCGACGAGCGATACCCCGACCGCGCCGATGATCACGGCCTTGCCGCTCTTGCCCCCGCCCGAGCCGGACCCCTGCGTGGTCGTCTGCGGGGTCCCCGCGTACGGCGGCGGGGTGCCGGGCCCGTAGCCCACCGGAGGCGTCTGGTAGCCCGCCTGCTGGGGATAGCCGTAGGACGGCGCGGGCGTGGCCGGCGCCGGGGTGTGGGGGCCGTACGGACCCGGCTGGTACGGCGTCTGCACCGGTCCGGGCGGCGTCTGGCGGCTCTGGTCGACCGGCGGGAACACCGCGGAGCCGACGCCCGAGCCGCTCTGCTGCGGACCGGCGTTCGGCACGATGCTCGGCGCGGCCGCCTGGAGGGAGGCGGCGACCCGCAGGCACTCCTCGCGCATGGCGTCGGCGGTCGGGAAGCGCTCGTTCGGGTTCTTCCGCAGCGCGCGGGCGACCAGCGCGTCCACCGCCGGGGGCAGCGAGCGGTTGATGGAGGACGGGGCGACCGGCTCCTCCTGCACATGCGCGTACGCGATCGCCAGCGGGGAGTCCGCGTCGAACGGCAGCCGCCCGGTCACCAGCTGGAAGAGCATGATGCCGACCGAGTACAGGTCGGAGCGGGCGTCCACGGCGCGGCCGAGGGCCTGCTCGGGCGAGAGGTACTGCGGGGTGCCGACGACCATGCCGGTCTGCGTCATCGAGGTCACGCCGGACTGCATGGCGCGCGCGATGCCGAAGTCCATGACCTTGACCACACCACGCTTGGTCACCATCACGTTGCCGGGCTTGATGTCGCGGTGGACCAGCCCCATCTCATGGCTGATGTCCAGCGCCGCGAGCACATCCGCGGTGACCTTCAGCGCCTGGTCGGCGGGCATGGCGCCGTACCGCCGTATGTCCTCCTCCAGGACCGAGCCCAGCGGGCGGCCCTCGACGTACTCCATGACGATGTACGGAGTCGCCAGGCCGCCCAGGTCGTCCTCGCCCGTGTCGAAGACGGAGACGATGTTGGTGTGCGTGAGCTTCGCCACGGCCTGGGCCTCACGGCGGAAGCGCTCGCGGAAGGCCTGCTCCCGGCCCAGCTCGGTGTGCAGGGTCTTGATCGCGACCTGGCGGTCCAGTACGGCGTCGTAGGCGAGGTGCACCGAGGCCATGCCGCCCTCGCCGAGCAAGTCGCGCAGCTGGTATCGGCCACCGGCCAGACCCTGCCCCGAGTACCGGCCGTGTGTGCCGTCCTGGCTCATCTCTCCGCGTCCCCCATCGGCCGTCCGGCACCTTGGCTCGTCGCACAGGCCTTGATCGAATGTGTCATTCCCGGCCAAGTCTGCCCCAGGCCACTGACACGTCAAGCTCGGTGCCCGTTCCGTGACCGTACGAGCAAGAAGCGTCGCGCAAGCGTTACAGGGGGCGTGCGAGCAGCACACAGAATTTGCACGACGGCCCGTGCTGAGGGTTTCATGGCCGGTCCGTCGCAGAGTCGGTCCCGGTTCCGGTTCCGAACCGGTGGCCCCCACGGAGGCTGTAGCGTGGCCGACGGAGACCGTGACAACACCGCGCGCACCGCGGGCAGAAACGACGGCGAGGACTGATGGCACAGACGCACAGCGCCCAGGGCCCGTCCGACCCGGAGGCGTCTGGCGGCGGCGGCATGTCCGACGGGCCGGAGAACTGGGGCAACGCGGGGCTGGTCGGCGACGGCCGCTACCGGCTCACGCACCGCCTGGGCCGAGGCGGCATGGCCGAGGTCTTCGCGGCCGAGGACGTCCGTCTGGGCCGTACGGTCGCGGTCAAGCTGCTCCGCGCCGACCTGGCCGAGGACCCCGTCTCCAAGGCGCGATTCACGCGTGAGGCACAGTCGGTCGCCGGGCTCAACCACCACGCGATCGTCGCCGTGTACGACTCCGGCGAGGACGTCGTGGGCGGCCAGTCGGTGCCGTACATCGTGATGGAGCTGGTCGAGGGCCGCACCATCCGCGATCTGCTGATCAACGCGGAGGCGCCCGGGCCCGAGCAGGCGCTGATCATCGTCTCCGGTGTCCTGGAGGCGCTCGCCTACTCGCATCAGCACGGCATCGTGCACCGCGACATCAAGCCGGCGAACGTGATCATCACCGACAGCGGCGCCGTCAAGGTGATGGACTTCGGCATCGCCCGCGCCCTGCACGGCGCGCAGTCCACGATGACCCAGACCGGCATGGTCATGGGCACCCCCCAGTACCTCTCCCCCGAGCAGGCGCTCGGCAAGGCCGTCGACCACCGCTCCGACCTGTACGCGACCGGCTGCCTGCTGTACGAACTGCTCGCGCTGCGGCCCCCGTTCACCGGCGAGACGCCGCTGTCAGTGGTCTACCAGCACGTCCAGGACATGCCCGTCGCGCCGTCGCAGGTCCTCCAGGCCTGCCCACCGGAGCTGGACGGCCTGGTCATGCGCTCGCTCGCCAAGGAGCCGGACGACCGGTTCCAGACGGCGGAGGAGATGCGCGGCCTGGTCCAGTACGGCCTTCAGATGCTGTACGACCAGGGCGGCCACACCGGCACCTGGAACACCGGCCCGGTGGCGGCGCACGACGGCCGGCACACCCCGGCGGGCGGCTTCGCGGGGACGACCGCCATGTCGCACCCGATGGCCGGCGCCGGCACCACGCAGATCCCGCAGCCGCTGCTGCCGCAGGGCTACGGCCACGGCGACGACGGCGGCTTCGAGGGACACGGCAACAAGGGCAGCGGCCGCGGCAAGCTGTGGATCCTGGCCGTGCTCGCGGTCATCGCCATCGCGGCGGGTGTGGCGCTGGCGCTGAAGGGCGCGGGCGGCGGAGGCGGTGCCGGTACGGACACCAAGCCGCCGGCCACGCACACCAAGAGCACCGATGACTCCGCCTCGTCCAGCCCGAGCGACGACAACACCGGGCAGCCCACGGACACGGCCACCGGCGACGGGTCGGGCACCGGCTCCGGTTCGGACTGGTCGCCGTCGGACACACCGCCGTCTTCTCCGCCGGAGACGACTGGCCCCTCCGACCAGTCGACCGGACCGCAGCCCACGTCGTCGCAGTCCACGGATCCGACGACCGGTGGTAGTACGACTGGCGGGAACACCGGTGGCACTGCCGATACCGGTGGTACCGACACCGGAGGAGGAACCACCGGGGGCGGCACGGACACGGGCACCACAGGCGGCGACACCACCGACGGCAACGCGGCGGCCGGCGGGGCGGCGGGACTGCCCACCGGCTGAACATCGGCGGACCGCTCGTCGGTCGCATACGGCGGAATCGGCCGCCAAGAGGACATCCGCGGGGCCCGGGAGACCGGGCCCCGGTCGTTTGCCGGGCGTGGGACGACCGACTCCGCTGCTGGAAGGCCACTCCTTGGCCGCCGGGACGGACGTAAACCCGCTCACCCGGTGAACGCGTCGCACACCGCGTCGTACTCGCGGGTCCACCACACCACGAGCGCCGAGGCGGCCGGGAACTGGCAGTCGGCGCGGGTGTCACCACGCTCGTAGTGCCAGCGCAGCATCCAGAAGTCGTTCAGACGCTCCCACCACACCCGGCGTACGGCCGCCGCCAGCTCCGCGGGCGTGGCATCGGCAGCGCGCCGATACGCGCGGGCGTACGCCCGTACCTTCGGCAGGTCAAGGGCGCCCGCGGGGCGTACGAAGAAGATCGCGGCGGCGCGCACGGCCTCCTCGGCGCGGGGCTGCACGCCGAGCCGGTCCCAGTCCACGATGGCCGCCGGGGCGCCGTCCTTGTAGAGCAGGTTGAACGGGTGGAAGTCGCCGTGCACCCAGCCCACCGGGCCGCCGGGCGGCGGGCGCCGGTCCGCGTGCCGCTCCAGCAGCACCCGCCGCTCCCGCAGCCGGTGCCGGGCCAGTGCGTCGAAGGCGTCGGACGGACGGTGCCGGCGCACCCGGGCGAGTAACTCGTCGATGAGCGTGAACGTGTCGGCCGGGTCGGCGCTCTCCACGGGGTGGGGGCTGGTGGCCGGGCGGGTGCGCCCCTTGGGCGGCATCACGCGCTCCAGGCAGGCGTGCACGGCGCCCAGCAGCGCTCCCAGGCGCGCGCTCTCCGAGCGGGTGAGCTGGCCGCCGTGGCGGTGTCCGCCGTCGATCCAGGGATGCAGGGCGTAGGCATGGCCGCCGACGACGGCGACGGTACGGCCCTCCCGGTGCGCGAGCGGCACGGCGACCGGCACACCGAGCGCGGCCAGGCGCTGGGTGGCCCGGTGCCGCCGTTCGATGGCGGCCGGGTCGGCGGTGTCGGGGTCGAAGTGGTGCTTGAGGAAATACCGGCCGCGCGTGGTGCACAGCCGGTAGCCGCGGTTGAGCAGCCCCTGGTCGACCGGTTCGCAGGCCAAGGGCGTCCCGGCGGCTTCGTACAGGCGGAGCAACGCGCCCAGAGGGGGCGCGTGGGGCACGGGGGGTGGTACACAAAGGCGCGGCACGCCGCAGATGCTAGGGCACGAAAAATACCCTGTGAGCTGGGGCTTTCACAGTCAGTCGTCGGCGGTCGCAATTGGTCACTGGGTGAACCGGGCCGAACGGTGGAGGTCCGCGGTGTTCGAGCAGGTCCAGAGGCTTTTCAAGGTTTCGGAGTATTCCTCCCGCAAAGCACGGGACCGTTCTCCCTCCGAGAACTCTTCCCGTCACCTGGGTGACCGGGATAACGTTCGCTTGCTCCGGCCTTGCCGCAAGGCTGTGACCAGCGCGCTTCCGCATCTCTTCGATTTACTTGGAAATCCAAGCAAAATCGCAGGTCAAGTGGGGTTTCACAGAAATGTGGAGCACTGGGTAACGTAATGGTCGCAGGGCGCTCGCCGGGGCACCTGTCACGCCTGTTCCCGGCCGAGTGGCACCCACCCCGTGCCCGGTGGTCGAAACAGGTGAGCCGCACTGGCCTACCGGCAACCCCGGGGGCCGGAACGACGGAGGAGCACACGTGACCGTGGACAGCAGTGCCGCGCGCAAGCGCAGCGCCGCAGGCAAGGCCGGCACCACCGGCAGCAAGGCCGACTCGGCCGGGACCAAGTCCGGAGCCACCGGCGCCAAGCGCACCACCAGCACGACCCGAGCCCCGCGCACCGCGCGCGCCGGCGCGAAGAAGAGCACCGAGCCCGAGCTCGTGCAGCTTCTGACGCCGGAGGGCAAGCGGGTCAAGAACGCCGTGTACGACTCCTACGTCGCCGGCATCACCCCCGAAGACCTGCGCGGCCTCTACCGCGACATGGTGCTCACCCGTCGCTTCGACGCCGAGGCCACCGCACTCCAGCGCCAGGGCGAGCTGGGCCTGTGGGCCTCCCTGCTGGGCCAGGAGGCCGCCCAGATCGGCTCCGGCCGGGCCACCCGGGAGGACGACTACGTCTTCCCGACCTACCGCGAGCACGGTGTCGCCTGGTGCCGCGGTGTGGACCCGACCAACCTGCTGGGCATGTTCCGCGGCGTGAACAACGGCGGCTGGGACCCCAACAGCAACAACTTCCACCTGTACACGATCGTCATCGGCTCGCAGACGCTGCACGCCACCGGCTACGCCATGGGCGTGGCCAAGGACGGCGCGGACTCGGCCGTCATCGCCTACTTCGGCGACGGCGCCTCCAGCCAGGGCGACGTGGCCGAGTCGTTCACCTTCTCCGCGGTCTACAACGCGCCCGTGGTGTTCTTCTGCCAGAACAACCAGTGGGCCATCTCCGAGCCGACCGAGAAGCAGACCAGGGTGCCGCTCTACCAGCGCGCCCAGGGCTACGGCTTCCCGGGCGTGCGCGTGGACGGCAACGACGTGCTGGCCTGCCTCGCGGTCACCAAGTGGGCCCTGGAGCGCGCCCGCAACGGCGAGGGCCCGACCCTGGTCGAGGCGTTCACCTACCGCATGGGCGCCCACACCACCTCCGACGACCCCAGCCGCTACCGTGGCGACGAGGAACGGCAGGCCTGGGAGGCCAAGGACCCGATCCTGCGCCTGCGCCGCCATCTGGAGGCGTCGAACCACGCGGACGAGGGATTCTTCGAGGAACTCGAAGCGGAGTCCGAGGCGTTGGGCAAGCGAGTGCGCGAAGCGGTCCGCGCCATGCCCGACCCGGACCACTTCGCCATCTTCGAGAACGTGTACGCGGACGGGCACGCGCTCGTCGACGAGGAGCGGGCCCAGTTCGCCGCCTACCAGGCGTCGTTCGCGGACGCAGAAGGGGGTCACTGAGATGGCCGAGAAGATGGCGATGGCCAAGGCCATCAACGAGTCGCTGCGCCGCGCCCTGGAGGCCGACCCCAAGGTCCTGGTCATGGGCGAGGACGTCGGCAAGCTCGGTGGCGTCTTCCGGGTCACGGACGGCCTCCAGAAGGACTTCGGCGACAGCCGGGTCATCGACACCCCGCTCGCCGAGTCCGGCATCGTCGGCACCGCGATCGGCCTGGCCCTGCGCGGCTACCGGCCGGTGGTGGAGATCCAGTTCGACGGCTTCGTCTTCCCGGCGTACGACCAGATCGTCACCCAGCTCGCCAAGATGCACGCGCGTTCGCTCGGCAAGGTCAAGATGCCCGTCGTCGTGCGCATCCCCTACGGCGGCGGCATCGGCGCGGTCGAGCACCACTCCGAGTCCCCCGAGGCCCTGTTCGCGCATGTCGCCGGCCTGAAGATCGTCAGCCCGTCGAACGCGTCGGACGCCTACTGGATGATGCAGCAGGCCATCCAGAGCGACGACCCGGTGATCTACTTCGAGCCCAAGCGCCGCTACTGGGACAAGGCCGAGGTGGACGTCGAGGCGATCCCCGCCCCGCTGCACAAGGCCCAGGTGGTCCGCGAGGGCACCGACCTGACCCTCGCGGCCTACGGCCCGATGGTGAAGCTCTGCCAGGAGGTCGCCGCCGCGGCCGCCGAGGAGGGCAAGAGCCTGGAGGTCCTGGACCTGCGCTCGGTCTCCCCCCTCGACTTCGACGCCATCCAGGCCTCGGTCGAGAAGACCCGCCGCCTGGTCGTGGTCCATGAGGCGCCGGTGTTCTTCGGCTCCGGTGGCGAGATCGCCGCCCGGATCACCGAGCGCTGCTTCTACCACCTGGAGGCCCCGGTGCTCCGGGTCGGCGGCTATCACGCCCCGTACCCGCCGGCCCGCCTGGAGGAGGAGTACCTGCCCGACCTGGACCGCGTGCTCGACGCCGTCGACCGCTCGCTGGCGTACTGAGGGAGAAGGTCGTGACGACGATGACGGACGCGTCCGTACGCGAGTTCAAGATGCCCGACGTGGGGGAGGGTCTGACCGAGGCCGAGATCCTCAAGTGGTACGTCCAGCCGGGCGACACGGTCACCGACGGCCAGGTGGTGTGCGAGGTCGAGACCGCCAAGGCGGCCGTCGAACTGCCTATCCCCTACGACGGCGTGGTCAGCGAGCTGCGCTTCCCCGAGGGGACCACGGTCGACGTGGGTACGGCGATCATCGCGGTGCGGGTGGCGGGCGGGGCCCCGGCCCCGGTCCCGGCACAGGCCGAGGCGGCGCCCGCGGCTCCGGCGGCACCGGAGGCTCCGGCCCCGGCGGCAACGGCTTCGGCATCGGCTCCGGCTTCGGCCGAGGAGGCCAAGCCCGCGGCTCGTCAGCCGGTCCTGGTGGGCTACGGCGTGTCGACCTCCGCGACCAAGCGCCGCCCGCGCAAGGGTCCCGAGGTCACCGTCCCGGCGCCCGCCCAGCCCGAGCTGAACGGCCATGCCCCGGCGGCGGACAGCCCCCGCCCGCTGGCCAAGCCCCCGGTGCGCAAGCTGGCCAAGGACCTGGGCGTCGATCTGACCGCGGTCACCCCGTCCGGCCCGGACGGGATCATCACGCGTGAGGACGTGCACGCGGCGGCCACGCCCGCGGCCGCGCCCGCGCCGGTGGCGGCGGCTCCGGCCGCGCCCGCCCCCGCGGCCTCGTACGACGGTGTCCGCGAGACCCGTATCCCCGTCAAGGGTGTGCGCAAGGCGACCGCGGCAGCGATGGTCGGCTCGGCGTTCACGGCCCCGCATGTCACGGAGTTCGTGACGGTGGACGTGACCCGCACCATGAAGCTGGTCGAGGAGCTGAAGCAGGACAAGGAGATGCAGGGCAGGCGGGTCAACCCGCTGCTGCTGATCGCCAAGGCACTGCTGGTCGCGATCAAGCGCAACCCGGACATCAACGCGTCCTGGGACGAGGCCAACCAGGAGATCGTGGTCAAGCACTACGTCAACCTGGGCATCGCGGCGGCCACCCCGCGCGGTCTGATCGTGCCGAACATCAAGGACGCGCAGGACAAGACGCTGCCCCAGCTGGCCGACGCCCTCGGCGAGCTGGTGGCCACGGCGCGCGAGGGCAAGACCTCCCCGTCCGCCATGCAGGGCGGGACGGTGACGATCACCAATGTCGGCGTCTTCGGCGTCGACACCGGCACCCCGATCCTCAACCCGGGCGAGTCGGCGATCCTCGCCATCGGCGCGATCAAGCTCCAGCCGTGGGTCCACAAGGGCAAGGTCAAGCCGCGCCAGGTGACCACCCTCGCCCTGAGCTTCGACCACCGCCTGGTCGACGGCGAGCTGGGCTCCAAGGTCCTGGCCGATGTGGCCGCGATCCTGGAGCAGCCGAAGCGGCTGATCACCTGGGCGTGACCGGCCCTTCCGCATAAGACCGAAGGCCCTGTGGATCGCTCCACAGGGCCTTCGTCATGCCGCCGTCGGCGGCGAAGGGTCAGCGCACGTCGACGTAGTCGTAGGCGTCCGCGACGGAGGAGTTGGAGTTACCGGCGTAGTGGAAGCGCCAGGTGCCGTCCACCGAGGCGGTGACGGTGGTCTTCAGGTAGCCGGTGGACGAGCTCTTGATCGTCTTCACCGTGCTGTAGGTGCTGCTGTTCGCGGGCTTGAACTGAAGCTGCACGGACTGGCTGCCGTAGCCGTAGTACCTCATGTACGACCAGCTGGCACGGTTCAGGGTGCCGGTGACCGTGATGGTCTTGCCCTTGGTGACGGGCTCCGGGGCGGCGTTGAAACCGCTGAAGCTGGCGGCACGCTTGACCCAGCGGTTCTTGTAGACGTCCGTCTCGACGTAGTCGCCGTTGTTGGCGACGGCGAGGACGGAGACGTTCCACTTGCCGTTCAGGGCGCTGTCGTACAGGTCGGTGCCCGGCACGGCGGTGATCGTGATCTTGCAGGTGGCGCTCGTGGCGCTCCAGTTGTCGCAGGTGGAGTTGGTGTCGCCGGTGTCCGTGTAGAGCACGCCGTCCACGTCGCTGTCCAGGCTGGTGCCGTGCCACAGCATGGCGTCGGCGGTGTAGATCCCGGACGGGGCGGTGGCCGTGACGTAGATGGTGAACGTCTTCTTGCCGAGGCCGACGACGACGTCCTTGTTCGCGTTGTCGGTGACCTTGGTGATCTGGATGTCACCCTGCTTCTCGTCGGCCGGCGCGTTGCGCCCGACGGACGGCTTCGAGGTGAAGCCCTGCGGGATCTTCGGGCTGTCCGCCGCCTGTGCGGCAGGAGCGAGGAGCGCGGTGAGCGCCACGGCACCGGACATCGTCACGGCGGCCAGGCTGGCACGAATACGCATCTGTGTTCCCCACGTGGAGAGAGCCTCGCGCACGATGCATGGGGGGTATGCGGGCTCTGAACGATGTAGTGAGTCTGTTGACTCGCAAGAAAGACACGCGACCCCAACGAACGGTTGTACGTCTCACCGACTTTTTCTGAACCGAATGTGGCCGACGTCCGACACGGGCTCGGGATATGGCGGGAGTTCGCCGGCGGAGCGGATGGAATGGGTGCGCTTGCCGCAATTCGACGCATGAATTGCGGGAGGGGGACGGAGCAGACCCTGAGCTTTTCTCGGGCCGGTCCCTGACGGTGCATCAGGGGTGGGTCAGGGTCCTGCCAGGGGTGTCACGGATGGTGGGGGTGTGGCGGTCGGCGGCACGCTGGTGGCATGACGAAATCCACTGCCGCCGGGGCCGGTTCGAGCCCTGTTCGCCGCTTCGCCTCCGTGCGGCGCCTGTCCGCCCGTCGCACCGCCGCCGTCGCGGGTGCGGCCGTTCTCGCCGGTACGGCTGCGGTGTGCGCGCCCGGTGTCGCGGTCGCCGCGCCCCGGGCCGCCGCGTCCGCCGCGCCCACGACCGACTTCCGCGACTGCCCGCCCCTGCCCGCCGGAGCCGACCCGGCCCGCTGGAGATGCGAAGTGCACACCGCGGCACCGGTGTTGACGATCGGCAAGGTGACGGTGCGGCTCGCCCCGATCACCATGACCCATGCCGAGGGGCCCCTGCCGGACGGCGGCGACGGGCAGGTGTGGGGCGCGATGCACAGCACGCCGACGGCCGTGCCGGGCGTCCGCGGTCTCGCGATACAGCCCGAGTACGGCCGCCGGTCCGACTTCTACACCGGCACGTTCAGTCTCCGCTTCCGGCTCCTCGGTCGTCAGCTGGCTCCCGGCTGCACCATCGGCGCCACCGCCCCCGTCGACTTCCGGCTGAAGCGCTCGGGCCCCTCCACCTGGGTCTCCCAGGACCCGCCGATGATCGAGTTCTCGGCCTACGACGACACCTTCGCCGCCCCCGCCGCCGAGCGCTGCGGACCGCTCGCCCCGCTCGTCAACCACCGCCTGGGCCTGCCGGCGGCCGAGGGGAACCTGATGACGTACGACGCGTCGTACACCTTCAAGACCTACGACCGACTTCCTCGAATACCGGCGCGGTAGCGGCGACAAGGCGCCGGACCGCGACTCACCGGCCGGGTCCGGGCGTACGCGCGCGGAGGGCGTTCAGCAGGGCCGCGCCGCGTTCCGCGTCGTCCACGCTCACCGCGAAGTCGGAACGGCGGCCCCGGGGGCGTACGACGAGACAGTCACCGGCGCGCAGCATGACCGTGGTGCCGAGGCCGCTGAGCCGGTAGCCCCAGCCGCCGACCTGGGAGGGCAGGCGCCGCTCGGCGCGGGCGGATTCGAGGGCGTCCGGGGTCCAGCGGCGGGCGGGCCAGCCGAGGGGGCCGAAGGAGATCTCCAGGCCCGCCTCCGAGACCTTCGCCCGGACCGAGGAGGAGACGCTGCCCGCGAGGGCGAGGACGGCGCAGCCTGCGCACACCGGCCAGAGCGTCGCGGCGGGCGCCAGGCCCAGCACCAGCCCCAGCGCCGCGCCGACGGCGACCAGGCCGGCCACCGCCGACAGCGACTGGAGCCAGGGGTTGGCCGTGTGGGAGAACCAGACCAGGCGCTCGTCGCGTGCCAGGTCCAGCTCCGGGGTCCCGGCCAGGGGCGCGGTGGCGGTGGCCCGGACGGCCAGCCGCCAGGCGAGCACTCCTGCCGCGGCGGCGAGGGCCAGGGTGACGGCGATCCACCAGCCCGGCTGGCGGGCCTGGTGCCAGTCGGCGCGGTCGAGATTCGCCCGCACGATCGAGATCTGGGCGCCGACGAGGACGACACCGGTGGGGGCGAGGGCGATCGGCAGCCAGGAGCGGGGGCCGGTCCAGGAGCGGCGCCATCGCACGCTCAGGGCGAGGGCGAGGACCAGCCAGACCGCGGCCGGCACCACGGAGGCCGACCACAGCGGCATCGAGCCGTCGGGTGCCGGGCCGCCGCTCCAGTGGGTGGCCAGCCGGTCGGGAAGCCGGTCCCGCTGGAGCCAGGGAAGCCCGGCGACCAGCGCGGCGACGGCCGCCGTACCGCCCACCAGTGCCCAGCGCACGGCACGGCGCCGGCCGTGTCCCCCGTCGTGCCCGTCCGTCATGACGACTCCCGGATCATGTCGATGAGATCGGTCCGGCTGTATCCCAGCCGGGATGCCTCGGCCACCAGCTCCCGCACCTTGATCCGGAGCCCCGAGCGGGGGGCCGAGGCGCCCTCGGCGACGGTGATGCCCCGGCCCCGGCGGAACTCCAGCAGGCCCTCGTCGCGCAGTTCGCGCAAGCCCCGCAGGACGGTGTTCACGTTGAGGTCCAGGGCCGCGGAGAGATCGCGGGCGGAGGGCAGACGCTCGCCCGCACGGCATTCGCCCTCGGCGATGGCCCGTCGGATCGCCGCCGCGACCTGCTCGTGCAGGGGGCGGGTGTCGGTGGTGTCCAGGCGCAGCAACATGGTGCTAATGAAGCTAGCACCATTCGCTTCATCGCGGCACCCCGCCCGGCCCTCGGGCTCCGGTGGCCCGCCGGTCCCGGACAGCACGACGGGCCCGCCGCTGGGTGCGACGGGCCCGGGTTGCGCGGTGGACGAGCCGGTGAACCGGCGTCCGAGGTCAGCCGAGCTTGGCGAAGCCGTAGTTGAGCAGCTTCGTGGCGTCCGACTCGCGCTTGGTGATGGAGGTGGAGGACAGGACGGTGCCGATGACGGTCTTGCCGTGACGGGTGGCGGCGAAGACCAGGCAGTAGCCCGCCTCGGGGCCGGAGCCGGTCTTCACACCGATGGTGCCGCTGTAGCTCTTGAGAAGACCGTTGGTGTTGACCCAGGCGCCCATCGTGCGGGTGCCGCCGGACTTGGTCTTCGTCTTGGCCGTGTACGACTTGGTCTTGACGATGGTGCGGAACGTGGAGTTCTTCATCGCACTGCTGGCGATCTTCGTCAGGTCGCGCGGCGTCGAGTAGTTCTTGCCGTTGCCGATGCCGTCGAAGGAATCGAAGTGCGTGTTCTTCAGGCCGAGGCTCTTGGCGGCGCTGTTCATCTTGCCGACGAAGTTCGACACGCGGGCGGCGCGGGAGGAGCCGGAGCCGTACTTGTCCGCGAGGGCGTAGGCGGCGTCGCAGCCGGAGGGCAGCATCAGCCCGTACAGCAGCTGGCGGACGGTCACCTTGTCGCCGACGATCAGGTGGGCCTGAGAGGCGTTGTTCTTGACGACGTAGTCGCTGTACGCCTTCTGGATCGTCACCGTGGCGTCGAGGTTCAGGTTCTTCTGCGCCAGTACGACCTTGGCCGTCATGATCTTGGTCGTGGACCCGGTGGACCGCTTGGTGTCCGCGGCCTTGGTGTAGAGGGTCGAACCGCTCCCGTTGTTCATCACATAGCCGCCCTTGGCCCCGATCGAGGGCGCGGTGACGGCCTGTGCGGGCGCCGCGGTCAGGGCGCCGGTGGCGATCAGCGCACCGGAGGTGATCGCGACGGCGGTGGCTCGGCGGAGGCGGATGCCCTTGATGCCGGTAATCAAAGTAAATACCCCGATTGTCTGGAATGCCCCTGGATGCGGCCGAGTTGAGGTGCTCAGAGAAAAGGGCCGCATCTGTCTGACACGTAGGTAGCACAGAAGGTTGTGCGGCAATCGGGGGAGACGGGCATCACGTCCGCATGGTGGACTCCGGCGCGCGTTGCGTACCTGTTGTATCTATCCTGTAGGCATGAAGACGGCCGTCCCGCACTCCGCCCCTCCCGCCAAGCAGCCACCCGCCGCCGATCGCGTGTACGCGCACGTCAAACAGAGCGTCCTCGACCGGAGCTACGAGGGCGGCACCCTGCTCACCGAGGGCGAGCTGGCCGAGGCCGTGGGCGTGTCGCGCACACCCGTGCGGGAGGCGCTGCTGCGGCTGGAGGTCGAGGGCCTGATCCGGCTCTACCCGAAGAAGGGCGCCCTGGTCCTGCCCGTCTCCGTGCAGGAGATCTCCGATGTGGTGGAGACCCGGCTCCTGGTCGAGGAGCACGCCGCGCGCAAGGCCGTGCCCGCCCCGCCGGGCCTGGTGGAGCGGCTGGCCGAGCTGCTGGAGCGGCAGAAGGCGCAGGTCGCCGCCGGGGAGCTGGCCGAGGCCGCGGTGACCGACCGCTGCTTCCACGCCGAGATCGTCCGCAGCGGGGGCAATGAGATCCTGGCCCGCCTCTACGACCAGCTGCGCGACCGCCAGCTGCGGATGGGCGTCGCCGTCATGTACTCCCACCCCGACCGGGTGGCCACCACGCTCGCCGAGCACGAGGAGATCCTCCGGGCGCTGCGTGCCGGGGACGCGGAGGCGGCCGTCGGGGTCGTGCACCGGCATGTGAGCCGGGTGTCGCTGCTCGCGCGGGGTGAGGTCCGATGAACAAGCTCACCCTTCCGGGTGACCCGCCGGGCGGTGTCCGGGCCGTCGGCGTGTGGTCCACAGGCGTAGCGGTCTACTTCGTCGCCGTCATCTTCCGTACCTCGCTGGGCGTGGCGGGCCTCGACGCGGCCGACCGCTTCCATGTGAACGCCTCGGCGCTGTCCACCTTCTCCATACTCCAGCTGCTGGTCTACGCCGGCATGCAGATACCCGTCGGCCTGATGGTCGACCGCCTCGGCACCAAGAAGGTGCTGGCCCTGGGCGCCGTCCTGTTCACGATCGGGCAGCTGGGCTTCGCCTTCTCACCGTCGTACGGCACCGCGCTCGCCTCCCGGGCGCTGCTGGGCTGCGGCGACGCGATGACGTTCATCAGCGTCCTGCGCCTGGGCACCCGCTGGTTCCCGGCCCGCCGCGGCCCCATGGTCGCGCAGCTCGCGGCCCTGGTCGGCATGGCGGGCAACCTCATCTCCACCCTCGTCCTGGCCCGGCTGCTGCACAGCATCGGCTGGACGCAGGCGTTCGCCGGCAGTGCGCTGGCCGGCGTGGTCGTCCTCGTACTGACTCTGCTGTTCCTGAAGGACCACCCCGAGGGGCACGAGCCCGCGCCGTCCCCGCACCAGGGCTCCGCCTACGTCCGCCGGCAGATCGCCGAGGCCTGGCGGGAGCCGGGCACCCGGCTCGGGATGTGGGTGCACTTCACCACCCAGTTCCCGGCGATGGTCTTCCTGCTGCTGTGGGGCCTGCCGTTCCTGGTCGAGGCGGAGGGGCTCAGCCGGGCCACGGCCGGGGAGCTGCTGACCCTCGTCGTGCTCTCGAACATGGTGGTGGGACTGGTCTACGGCCAGGTCATCGCCCGGCACCACACCGCCCGGCTGCCGCTCGCGCTGTGCACGGTGGCGGCGACCGCGCTGCTGTGGGCGGCGACGCTGGCCTACCCCGCGCCGCACGCCCCGATGTGGCTGCTGATCGTCCTGTGCACGGTGCTCGGCGCCTGCGGGCCCGCCTCGATGATCGGATTCGACTTCGCCCGCCCGGCCAACCCGCCCGAGCGTCAGGGCACCGCGTCCGGCATCACCAACATGGGCGGTTTCATCGCCTCGATGACCACACTGCTCGCGATCGGCGTGCTCCTTGACGCGACGGGCGACGACTACCAGGTGGCGTTCACCGCGGTGTTCGCCCTCCAGGCGATCGGGCTCAGCCAGATCCTGCGGCTGCGCTCCCGGGCGGCCCGCCGTGAGCGCGAGCGGCTGGTGGCCAGCCGGGTGGAGACGGTGCACGTACCGGCGTGAGCCGGCCGCCCGGGCCCCGGGTCAGCGCAGATCCGGTACGAGGGTGAGGTACGCGATGCCGAGGACGCCCCGGTAGCTCATCCACTGGCCGCGGTGCCGGTCCAGGCGGGCGCGGGTCTCGGGTGCCAGCGGATGGTCGGGATGCTGGGCGAGCCATACTTCCAGGCCCGCCTGGTAGCCCGACTCGAACTCCTCCCACTCCTGGGGGCTCGCCGTCTCGGTCCACTCCGGGCGGAAACCGGCCTCTACCGCGAGGTCGAGCAGTCCGCGGAGATCGTCGTGGTCGTCCGGGGCGGCACCGGGCCACATGCCGGACAACTCGGCCTCGGTGGGCGGCCGCTGCCAGAAACCCTCGCCGACCAGCACCCGGCCGCGGTCGGTCACCAGGCGCCGCAGCGCGCGCAGGGCCTCGGCCGTCGGCGGCTCGGCCTCGCTGAGGGCCTGCGTCGCGCCGAGACAGAGCACCAGGTCGGCCGGGCCCCGCTCGGTGCCCACGGCGGACTCCTCGGCGAACCGCACCCGGTCGCCGAGCCCGCGTTCCTCGGCGTTCTTCCGGGCGCGGGCGAGATCCTCGGCGTTCAGGTCGACACCGGTTCCGGTGGCGCCCGGTACGGCGGCCAGCACCCGGAGCAGCAACTCGGCCCAGCCGCACCCGATGTCCAGCACGGTGCGGGGGCGGTTGGCCGCGAGCCGCTGGACCATGGCGGTCGCGCGGGCCTCCGACAGGGGGCCGTGGAAGGTGAGCCGGGCGAGCCGAGGCAGGTCGATGGTCATACCGGGCAACGCTAGGAGATCGCCCCGGGCGCCACCACCGAATTGCCGGCGCCCTGAATTCCCGCCCGGGAAAGGGCGGTCAGGGCGTCACCGCGAAGTTCCGCAGGATGGCCTCCGCCAGCTCCTGGTCGCCCTCCGTCTTGACGCGGTCCGCCACCGCCTCGGGGGTCACCCGGCCGCAGGCCAGCCGGACATAGGTCTCCCAGTCGAGGGTGAGGGAGGCCACCGGGCCGAGCGCCGGGGCGGTCTCCAGGGTGCCGCGGCCCTGGATGTCGACGCGGATGGTGCGCAGGAACTCCACGGGCCCGTGCACATCGAAGACGACGGCCGAACTGCGCGGCGCGTCCGCGTCCTTCGCCACGATCTTCGGCAGCGCGTCCAGCAGGAAGTCGCGGGTGACGTACGCGCCGGGCGAGTCGAGGTTGCCGGGGCGGCCGAGGGCCGTCCGCAGATCCTGTTCGTGCACCCAGACGTCGAAGGCGCGCGTCCGGTAGGCGTGTTCGAGGGTGATCTCCGTGCCCATCGGGCCGCGCACCGTGGCACCGGGCTCGCGGTTCTCGTTGCGCATCTGGCGGTTGCGGCGGATGACCGTGTACTCCAGTTCGGCCGTCATCTCCGGCGCCGTGTGATGGCGGCGGACGTCGACCTGCATCTCCATGTAGCGCTGGTGCTCGTTGGCGACGTGGAAGAGGTCGCGCGGCAGGGAGTGGATGGGGCGCGGGTCGCCGAGCAGTTCGCAGTCCAGGCCGATGACGTGCGAGACGACATCGCGTACCGACCATCCCGGGCACGGCGTCCGCCGGTTCCACTCGGCCTCGGGCAGCGGCTGCACCATCTCTGATATCGCGTCGACGGAGTGCGTCCAGGCGTCGGCGTAGGGCTGGAGGATGGGATGCAGACTCACGGAACGGGACCCCTCGGCGGTCGGTACACGGGCAGGTTGCGGCGGCGGTGCCAGCGGGCGGCGGCTGCATGTCGGCGGGTGTCTGGGAAGCTAAGTTACGCTGCTGGCAGGCACCCCGGCAGTGCTTTCGCGTGACGATCGTAGGCCCGTATGGACGACTCGAATGCCAGGACGGTGGTAGTGTGCGCGCCTCTCTGATCCAGATCGCCGTCGACGAGGGCGAATCGCCCGTCTCGCGCAGACAGCGCGCGGCCGCGCTGGTCCGGGCCCAGGCCGGGGCCGATCTGGTGGTGCTGCCCGAGCTGTGGACCACCGGCGCCTTCGCCTACGAGGACTTCGGCCGCGAGGCCGAGCCGCTTCAGGGACCGACGTACGAGACGATGGCCGCGGCCGCGGCCGACGCGGGCGTGTGGCTGCACGCCGGGTCGATCCCCGAGCGCGCGACCTCCGCCGACGGCACCCTTTACAACACCTCCCTCGTCTTCTCCCCCTCCGGTGAACTGGCCGCCGCCTACCGCAAGATCCACCGCTTCGGCTTCGACCAGGGCGAGGCCGTGCTGATGGGCGCGGGGCGGGAGCCGGTGACGGTCCCGCTGCCCGGCACCACGCTCGGCCTCGGCACCTGCTACGACCTGCGCTTTCCCGAACTCTTCCGCGCGCTGGTCGACGCCGGCGCCGAGGTGCTGGTGCTCCCGGCGGGCTGGCCCGAGCGGCGCCGCGCGCACTGGACGCTGCTGGCCCGGGCGCGGGCGGTGGAGAACCAGGCGTTCGTGCTCGCCTGTGGAACGGCCGGGACGCACGCGGGAGTTCCGCAGGCGGGTCACTCGATCGTGGTGGATCCCTGGGGCGAGGTGCTGGCCGAGGCCGGCGCAGGCGAGGGGGTCCTCACGGTCGACCTCGACCCGGCGAAGGTGGCGGCGACGCGTGAGCAGTTCCCCGCGCTGAAGGACCGCGTGCTGGGGCTGGCGACGCCCCGGCGATAGCGGGGGCCGTCCGCACACCGGCGGCCCCGCCGACAACACGTCAGCCGTCCGGGCACGTCAGTCGTCCTCCCGCTCCTTCTCCGCGAGGTGGATCACGCACACCGCGACCGCGATGAGCAGCGCCGGGTCCGCGTCCTCGCGTACGACGTCCACACCGTAGGTCTCCCGCAGGTGCAGCCAGCGCCGGGAGATCACGGCCAGCACCTGGTCGTCGTACTCGACCACGAACTCGCGGTCGAGGATCTTGCCGCTGACGTCCAGCTCGGAGCCGTCGGCCAGCGCGACGCGGTAGTGGTTGCGCAGTAGGGAAAGCCGCTTGCGCTTGATGGTGGCCAGACCCTCGCCGTCCCGTTCGATCACCATCGTGTCGCGCAGGGCGAACATCTTCTGGTGGATGTCGATCAGGACCCGGCCCTGGGCGTCCTTCAGCTCGAAGGTGTCCCGCAGCCGCATGGCCTTGCCGTCGACGAGGAAGACCTTGCGGCCGTGCTCGTCCTCGATCCAATAGTCTTCGCCGATGCCGAGCAGCCGGTCGCGTACCAGGAATCTCATGTCCTGAGCCCTTCCCAGGTTCGGCGGATTCATCACGGCGGGCGCGGGGCGATTCGCCGTGCGCGGACCGCTTTTCCACAGGCGGTGCGGGCGAGTTGCCCGGGTTATCCACAGGCCGAGCGGGATGCCGGAGGCCGGTGGCACTCTTGAGCCATGACCGATTCCGCACCACCCCGCCGCCCCCGCGTCCGCGCCCCCGAGCTGATCGGCAAGGGCGGCTGGCTGAACACGGGCGAGCGTGAGTACACCCTGTCCGACCTGCGCGGCCGCATCGTCGTCCTGGACTTCTGGACCTTCTGCTGCATCAACTGCCTGCATGTCCTGGACGAGCTGCGCGAGCTGGAGCACCGGCACCCGGACACGGTGGTGGTCATCGGCGTGCACTCCCCCAAGTTCGCGCACGAGGCGGAGCACGGCGCGGTCGTGGACGCGGTGGAACGGTACGGAGTGGCGCACCCGGTCCTCGACGATCCCGAGCTGGCCACCTGGAAGCAGTACGCGGTGCGCGCGTGGCCGACGCTCGTGGTGATCGACCCGGAGGGGTATGTCGTCGCCCAGCACGCGGGCGAGGGCCATGTGCACGCGATCGAGCGGCTGGTGACGGAGCTGGAGGCCGAGCACGGGGCGAAGGGCACGCTGCGCCGCGGTGACGGCCCGTACGTCCCGCCGGAGCCGGAGCCGACGGTGCTGCGCTTCCCGGGCAAGGCCCTGCTGCTCCCGTCCGGGAGTCTGCTGGTCAGCGACACCACCCGGCACCAGCTGGTGGAACTGGCGGCGGACGGGGAGACGGTCGTACGGCGGATCGGCCAGGGCGGCCGGGGGCTGACCGACGGCCCGGAGGACCGCGCCCGGTTCCAGGAGCCGCAGGGGCTCGCCCTGCTGCCCGACGGCACCGTGGTGGTGGCGGACACCGTCAATCACGCCCTGCGCCGCTTCGACCCGGAGACGGGCCGCACCACGACCCTCGCGGGCACCGGGCACCAGTGGATGCAGGGGGCCGCCACCTCGGGACCGGCCCGCGAGGTCGACCTCTCCTCACCCTGGGACGTCGCCTGGTGGCAGGGCAGGGTGTGGATCGCCATGGCGGGCGTCCACCAGCTGTGGACGTACGACCCCGAGGACGGCACGGTCGCCGTCGCGGCCGGCACCACCAACGAGGGACTGGTCGACGGACCCGCCGCCGAGGCGTGGTTCGCCCAGCCCTCCGGGCTCGCGGCCACCGCCGACCGGCTCTGGCTCGCCGACTCCGAGACCAGCGCCCTGCGCTGGGTGGACCCCGACGGAGCGGTGCACACCGCGGTCGGCACCGGCCTGTTCGACTTCGGGCACCGGGACGGCGCGGCCGGACAGGCGCTGTTCCAGCACCCGTTGGGTGTCACCGCGCTGCCGGACGGCTCGGTCGCGGTCGCCGACACCTACAACCACGCCCTGCGCCGCTTCGACCCGGCGACCGGCGAGGTGACCACGCTCGCCACGGATCTGCGCGAGCCCAGCGACGCGGTGCTCGTCGGCGAGGACATCGTGGTGGTGGAGTCGGCCCGGCACCGGCTGACCCGGCTGCGGCTTCCTGATGAGGCGGTGCGCGTGGAACCGGTGGCCCACCGCACCCGGCGCGCGGCCACCGAGGTCGCCCCCGGCCGGCTGCGGCTGGACGTCGTCTTCCAGGCCCCGCAGGGCCAGAAGCTGGACACCCGGTACGGCCCCTCCACCCGCCTCCTGGTCTCCTCGACCCCGCCCGAGCTGCTGCTCAAGGGCGAGGGCGCGGGCACCGATCTGAGCCGCGAGCTGGAGCTCGACGCGGCCGTCCGGGAAGGGGTGTTGCACATATCCGCGATGGCCGCGTCCTGCGACGACGACCCTGCTGGGGGCACCTCCCAGTCGAAGACTGGGGGAGAGTACCCCGCGTGCCATGTGCACCAGCAGGACTGGGGCGTCCCGGTCCGCCTCACCGAGGGTGCGACGGACCGTCTGCCGCTCGTCCTGGCGGGCCTGGACGAGCAGGAGAGCGGGCCTCAGACGCCGTAGCCGTCGGTGTAGCCGTCACCGGTGTGGTGGTGATGGCGGTGGGGTTCCTCCTCCACGATCGGCGTCGTGGGCGGTACGACGACCCGCCGGCGCCGGGCGATACCGCTGAACGTGGCGACGCCGATCAGTCCGACGGCCATCAGGATCAGGCCGACGACGGTGAGATTGACGCCGTGCATGTGCCAGTCGGTCGCGAACGTGAGTATGGCCCCCACGGCGATGAGAATGATGCATCCGCCGAGCCCCATGAGGCTTCGCCTCCCCTTTCGGTTCCGGAATCTCCGGTCCCGTCCGGGTACCCGCCGCGGCCCCGAGTAGCCCTGCGTACGACGGCCGTTCGACAACCGCCCCTCCGTAAGACCGTTCCCGCCCGGCCTTACGGAGGACCGCGGGCTAGCCCTCCAGGAAGGCCGTCAGGGCGTTGGCGAGGAGGAACGGGTCGTCGGCGCCGCACAGTTCGCGGGCGCTGTGCATGGAGAGGATGGCCACGCCGATGTCGACGGTGCGGATGCCGTGCCGGGCCGCGGTGATCGGGCCGATGGTGGTGCCGCAGGGCATGGAGTTGTTGGAGACGAACGACTGGAAGGGGACACCGGCCTTCTCGCAGGCGGCGGCGAACACCGCGCGGCCCGAACCGTCCGTGGCGTAGCGGTTGTTGACGTTCACCTTGAGGATCGGGCCGCCGTTGACGCGGGGGTGGTGCGTCGGGTCGTGCCGCTCGGCGTAGTTGGGGTGCACGGCGTGGCCGGTGTCGGAGGAGAGGCACACGGTGCCGGCGAGGGCGCGGGCGCGGTCCTCGTAGGACCCGCCCCGGGCGAACACCGAGCGCTCCAGGACGGAGCCGAGCAGCGGGCCGTCCGCGCCGGTGTCGGACTGGGAGCCGTTCTCCTCGTGGTCGAAGGCGGCCAGCACCGGGATGCGGGTGAGCGGGGCGCCGGAGGTCGCGGCGGCGGCCAGCGCGGCGGCGCCCGCGTGCACGGACAGCAGGTTGTCCATGCGCGGACCGGCGACCAGTTCGCGGTCCCGGCCGAGGTAGGCCGGTGCCTCCACCGGGTACGTCATCAGGTCCCAGCCGGCCACCGAGTGCGCCTCCAGGCCGGCCTCCTGCTCCAGGAAGGAGATCAGGTCACCGTCGAGCACCTCGTCGCCGAGGCCCCACACCGGCTGGAGGTGGCGCTGCTTGTCCAGCTTGAGACCCTCGTTGCTGACCGAGCGGTCCAGGTGGATGGCGAGCTGCGGCACCCGCAGCAGCGGCCGGTCCACGTCGACCAGCACGGTGGAGCCGTCGCGCAGGGTCAGCCGGCCGGCCAGGCCCAGATCGCGGTCCAGCCAGGAGTTCATCAGCGGGCCGCCGTAGATCTCCACGGCGACCTGCCGCCAGCCGTGCGCGCCGGTGTCCGGGCGCGGCTTGATCCGCAGGTTGGGGGAGTCGGTGTGCGCGCCGATGATGTGGAACGGGGTGTGCGGCGCGGCGCCCTCGGGGACGTACCAGGCGATGATCGCGCCACCGCGCAGCACGTACCGGCCGCCGCTGGCGCCGTCCCAGGCGTCCGTCTCCGCGACCTGCCTGAAACCGGCCTTCTCCAGCCGCTCGGCGACGTTCGCCACGGCGTGGTACGGCGACGGGCCGGCCGCAAGGAAGGACATCAGGTCGTCGGTGTGGCCGCGGTCGAAGCGGGCTGGTGCGCTCATGGGATTCACCTTAACGACGGGCACGGGCCCGCTCCCGGTAAGGGGAGCGGGCCCGTGCGCGGAAACGGCGGGGACGTCCGGAACGTCCGGAACCGGCGCTGTGGAAACGACGCCGTTCCGTGTTCTAGAACGCGGCCTCGTCCAGCTCCATCAGGTCCAGCTCGATGCCCGTGGACAGCTTGCGGGCCAGGGTGACGCCCGGCAGGACGTTCGCGGCGAAGAACTTCGCGGCGGCGATCTTGCCGGTGTAGAACGCCTTGTCCTTGGCGGAGGCCGTGGTGAGCTTCTCGGCGGCGACGGCGGCACCCTTGAGCAGCAGGTAGCCGACGATGACATCGCCGGAGGCGAGCAGCAGGCGGGTGGTGTTCAGGCCGACCTTGTAGATGTTCTTGGCGTCGTCCTGGGTGGCGGCGAGGTCGGTCAGCATCAGGCCGACGATCGCCTCCAGCTCCACCGCGGCCTTGGCCAGGTGCTCGCGGGCGCCGGACAGCTCCTCGCCGCCGGTGCCGAGCGCCAGGAACTTCTTGATGTCCTCGGCGAGCGAGTTCAGCGCGGCGCCCTGGTTGCGGACGATCTTCCGGAAGAAGAAGTCCTGGCCCTGGATCGCGGTGGTGCCCTCGTAGAGGGTGTCGATCTTGGCGTCCCGGATGTACTGCTCGATCGGGTACTCCTGAAGGAAGCCGGAGCCGCCGAAGGTCTGAAGCGACTGGGCCAGCTGCTCGTAGGCCTTCTCGGAGCCGTAGCCCTTGACGACCGGCAGCAGCAGGTCGTTGAGGGCGTGGTCGGCGGAGGCGTCCTCGCCGTTGGCCTCCTTGACCTGGATCGCGTCCTGGATGGAGGCGGTGTACATCACCAGGGCGCGCATGCCCTCGGCGTACGCCTTCTGCGTCATCAGCGAGCGGCGCACATCGGGGTGGTGCGTGATGGTGACCTTGGGCGCGGCCTTGTCCATGAAGTTGGCCAGGTCCGGACCCTGGACGCGCTCCTTGGCGTACTCCAGGGCGTTCAGGTAGCCGGTGGACAGCGTGGAGATCGCCTTCGTGCCGACCATCATGCGGGCGAACTCGATGATGCGGAACATCTGGCGGATGCCGTCGTGCTTGTCGCCGATCAGCCAGCCCTTGGCGGGGTGGCGGTCGCCGAAGGTCATCTCGCACGTGTTGGAGGCCTTCAGGCCCATCTTGTGCTCGACGTTGGTGGCGTAGACGCCGTTGCGCTCGCCCAGCTCGCCGGTCTCGAAGTCGAACTCGTACTTCGGCACCAGGAAGAGGGACAGGCCCTTGGTGCCGGGGCCGGCGCCCTCGGGACGCGCGAGCACGTAGTGGAGGATGTTCTCCGACATGTCGTGCTCACCCGAGGTGATGAAGCGCTTCACGCCCTCGATGTGCCAGGAGCCGTCCTCCTGCTGGACCGCCTTGGTGCGGCCGGCGCCCACGTCGGAGCCCGCGTCGGGCTCGGTGAGCACCATCGTGGAGCCCCACTGCTTGTCCACGGCGATCGAGGCGATGTGCTTCTGGACCTCGTTGCCCTCCTCGAAGAGGATGCCGGCGAACGCGGGGCCCGAGGAGTACATCCACACGGCCGGGTTGGCGCCCAGGATCAGCTCGGCGTAGGCCCAGATCAGAGAGCGCGGCGAGGTGGTGCCGCCGATCTCCTCGGGCAGGCCGAGGCGCCAGTACTCGGAGTCCATGAAGGCCTGGTAGCTCTTCTTGAAGGACGCCGGGACCGGCGCGGTGTTGGTCTCCGGGTCGAAGACCGGCGGGTTGCGGTCGGCGTCGGCGAAGGACTCGGCCAGCTCGTTCTCCGAGAGGCGGGTCAGCTCCTCCAGCACGCTCTTGGCGGTCTCGACGTCCATCTCCTCGAACGGGCCGGTGCCGTACACCTTGTCGCGCCCGAGTACTTCGAAGAGGTTGAACTCGATGTCGCGGAGATTCGACTTGTAGTGCCCCATGGCGACGGCTCCGTTGAGGGATCGGCGAGGCACTGGCTCCTCGCATCTGTTTCACGTACCAATAAGTAGCTACGATGATGCTACCCGCCGGTAATAAGACGCAACCCCAGTCCGGCCAAGTGTGAGAAGGGTCTACTCCTGTGGGCCTTTCGGGTCCATCCCTGCGGCGGCCCGGATCTCGGTACGCTTGCGCCCATGTACGGATACGGCCAGCCCATGGACGGCGGCGCCGCGCAGCAGCAGTACACGTCGGGGCAGCAGCAGATGGCGGGCGGGGCCGGCGGGTACGGCCAGCAGCCGCCGCTCTATCCCGAGCCGTCCCCGCCGTCGCTCGCGGACGCGGTGCGCGCGTTCACCACCGGGCAGATGTCCCCCGAGGACTTCCAGCAGATCTTCGCGTCGTCGAAGGTGTACTGCCCACGCGGTGACACCCCCGGCTTCCTCGCCCTGCACAACACCCAGCAGCCGGTGATCCCGATGTTCACCTCGCTCAAGGAGCTGCGGCGGTACGCGGGCAAGGAGTCCAAGTACTTCGTGATCACCGGCGCCGAGGTGATCGACCTGCTGCCGACCGGCTACGGCTTCGTCCTGGACATGGAGGGCGAGCACCGGATGGTGTTCGACGCGAAGGCCGTCGAGCAGATGGTCGATTTCGCGATGCGCCGGATGTACGGCTGACCGGATGCCCGGCCGGCGGGACGTACGGCCGATCGGCTGAGACTCGTCGCCGCGCGGGCCCGGAGGGAATTCCCTCCGGGCCCGCTCTGTTGTGGGTGGCAAGAAGTTCAACGCTCAACTAAAGTGAGCGTACGAAGGAGGTAGCCACCATGCCCGCAGTGACCGTCGAGAATCCGTTGACGCTGCCCCGTGTGACCGCTCCCGCCGATGCCGTGGGGCGCAAGGTGCTCACCGTCACCACCGCGCCGAGCGGATACGAGGGCGAGGGCTTTCCCGTGCGCCGGGCGTTCGCGGGGATCAATTACCGCCATCTCGACCCGTTCATCATGATGGACCAGATGGGTGAGGTGGAGTACGCGCCGGGCGAGCCCAAGGGCACCCCCTGGCACCCGCACCGCGGCTTCGAGACCGTCACGTACATCATCGACGGGATCTTCGACCACCAGGACTCCAACGGCGGTGGCGGCACCATCACCGACGGCGACACCCAGTGGATGACGGCGGGTGCCGGGCTGCTGCACATCGAGGCGCCGCCGGAGCACCTCGTCGTCTCGGGCGGGCTCTTCCACGGGCTCCAGCTGTGGGTGAACCTCCCGGCCGAGGACAAGATGATGGCCCCGCGCTACCAGGACATCCGGGCCGGCAGCGTCCAGTTGCTGACCTCGCCGGACGGCGGCGCGCTGCTCCGGGTGATCGCCGGTGAGCTGGACGGCCACGAGGGCCCCGGCATCACGCACACCCCGATCACCATGGTGCACGCGACGCTCGCGCCCGGTGCGGAGATCACGCTGCCCTGGCGGGAGGACTTCAACGGGCTGGCGTACGTGCTGGCGGGCCGCGGCAGCGTCGGCGAAGAGCGCCGTCCCGTCCACACCGGCCAGACGGCCGTCTTCGGCGCCGGGTCCTCGCTGACCGTGCGCGCGGACGAGCGGCAGGACGGCAACACGCCGGACCTGGAGGTCGTCCTCCTCGGCGGCCGCCCGATCCGTGAGCCGATGGCGCACTACGGCCCCTTCGTCATGAACACCAAGGACGAACTGATGCAGGCCTTCGAGGACTTCCAGAAGGGCCGCCTCGGCACCGTCCCGGCCGTGCACGGCATGACGGACGAGGGTCCGCGGGCCTGACCCTCCCCCGAGACAGGGCGCCCCTCCAGCCGACGAAGCCTGGAGCGGCGCCCTTTGGGCCGACCGCAGGCAGCGGCGCCCCGGACCCGTGCTCACCCGCCCGGCCCGCAGCGCGAGACACCCGGCGGCCGGCGTGATCCGCTGGGGGACGTGCATCTGTTGCCCGAGCCCGTTCGGCGGCTTGCCGCGTGGTGCGCCGTGCTGCTGCTGGTCGCCGGGGTCGGATGGGTCGGGGTGCGGCTGTGCGGAGAGCTGCGTACGGCCGTCACCGCCGTCCTGCTCGCCCTCCTCGGCACCGCCCTGCTCGCCCCCCTGCACCGGCGGCTGGTGCGGGCCGGCGTACAGCGCTCGGTGTCGGCCGGGCTGACCTGCGTCGCGGTCGTGGCCGTCGTCGGCGGCGCCGTCTACATCGTCGTCGCCGCCCTCGTCGGCAGCGGCGACGAGATCATGACCTCGCTGCGCAACGCCGCCAAGAGCGTCTCCCGGCACTTCGGGGCCGCCGGGACCGGCCTGGAGGACCTCACCACCAACTCCGGGGAACTGCTGCGCCGTTTCGGCGGCACGGCCGCGTCCAACGTCATCAGCGGGGTGAGCGTCGTCGGCGAGAGTATCGCGCTGGCCGTGCTCGCCCTCGTCCTGGTCTTCTTCTTCCTGCGCGACTCCCATCTCGCGGCGACCGCCCTGCGCTCCATCGCGCCCCGGGGCACCGGCGACACCCTCGAAGCGGTCGCGCGGCGCGCCTACCGGGCCGTCGAGGGGTTCATGCGCGGCACCACCCTGATCGCCCTGATCGACGCCCTCTGCATCACCGTCGGCCTGCTGATCCTCCGGGTGCCCGGCGCCCTCGGGCTCGGCGCGCTGGTCTTCGTCGGCGCCTTCATCCCCTACCTCGGCGCGTTCATCTCCGGCGCGGTCGCGGTGCTCGTCGCCCTCGCGGACCGGGGCTTCGTCATCGCGCTGTGGACGCTCGGGGTGGTGCTCGCCGTGCAGGTGCTCGAGGGGCATGTGCTCCAGCCGATGATCCAGAGCCGTACCGTGCAGATGCATCCCGCGGTGGTCATGCTCACCATCACGGCCGGCGCCTCCGTGGCGGGCATCCTCGGCATGCTCCTGGCCGTCCCGCTGACCGCGGCCGCCTTCGGCGTCGTACAGGAACTGCGCGACCGCTACGGCCCCTCGACCACGGACGACTCCCCGTCGCCCGGAACCCCCTCGCCCGGTACCCCGCCGCCCGGCTCCCCCGGACCTTCGTAGAGCTCGAACCAGATGCTCTTGCCCTCGCCCCGCGGGTCCACCCCCCACGCGTGCGCCAGGAGCCCGATGAGCAGCAGTCCGCGCCCGGAGGAGGCCAGTTCGCCGGGCCGGCGTTTGTGCGGGAGGTCGTCGCCGCTGTCGAAGACCTCGACCCGCAGCCTGCGCCGCCCGTCCTCCTCGACGACCTCGACCAGCAGCAGCGCGTCCGCGTCGGTGTGCACCAGGACGTTGGTGACCATCTCGGAGACCAGCAGCTCCGCCGAGTCGACCTGGTCCGGGGCGGCCCAGTCGTGCAGCAGGTCGCGCACGTTCCGGCGTGCCACGGCGATCCGCTCCGGCTCGTCCTGGCCCACGGAATGCAGCATGCGCCGCACCCGGGGCCGTACCGTCACCGTGTCGGCGCAGCCACAGCCCGGCCCGGGGCGGCACAGCAGCAACAGCGCGATGTCGTCCTCGCGCCGGTCGGCCAGCGGGCCCGTCGTGTGGTGCGAGGACGGCCCGTGCACGCCCTGCACCAGCGCGTCGGCCAGCGCCTCCAGATCGTCCTCGTGGCGCTCCAGGATCGAGCGCAGCCGCAGCCAGCCGCTGTCCAGGTCGTGCCCGCCGGTCTCGATCAGCCCGTCCGTGCACAGCATCAGCGTCTCCCCGGGCTGGAGCGCGAACCGGGTCGTCGGATAGTCCGCGTCCGGGTCGATGCCCAGCGGCAGCCCGCCCGCCGTCGGCCGCAGCATCACCGTGCCGTCGGCCATCCGGATCACCGGGTCCGGATGGCCCGCGCGGGCGATCTCCAGCCGCCCGCTCACCGGATCGACCGCCACGTACAGACAGGTCGCGAACCGCGGGTCGGACGTCTCCTCGTCGTTTGTCATCCCGTGCAGGAAGCGGGAGGCGCGCGAGAGCACGGCGTCCGGGCGGTGCCCCTCGGAGGCGTAGGCGCGCAGCGCGATCCGCAGCTGGCCCATCAGCCCGGCCGCCCGCACATCGTGGCCCTGCACATCCCCGATGACCAGCGCGAACCGTCCGGCGGGCAGCGGGATCATGTCGTACCAGTCGCCCCCCACCTGGAGTCCGCCGCCGGTCGGGATGTAGCGGGCGGCGATCCGCACCCCAGGGACCTCCGGGCCCAGCGAGGGCAGCATGGAGCGCTGGAGACCCTCCGTCAGCTCCCGCTCCGACTCGGCGGTCTCCGCCCGGGACAGGGCCTGCGCGAGCATCCGGGCCACCGTCGTCAGCACCGCCCGCTCGTCCGGGGTGAAGCGCACCGTATGGGCGAAGCCCGCCATCCAGGCGCCCATCGTGCGCCCGCCCACGGTCAGCGGCAGGAACGCCCAGGAACTGCGCCCGAAGGGCCGGGCCAGCGGCCAGGTCACCGGATAGCGGTCCCGGTACTCCTCCGGCGAGGAGAGGTACACCGCCTGCCCGGTGCGCACCACCTCGGCCGCCGGGTACTCCAGCCCCAGCGGCATGCTGGTGAACGGGCCCATCTCGTCGGACTGGTGACCGTGGTGGCCGATCATCGTCAGCCGGTCGCCCTCCACCCCGAACACCACCAGGCCGTTCGGCGAGAAGCCCGGCATCGACAGGCCGGCCGCGACCCGCAGCACCTCCGCCGTGGACCGCGCCTCGGCCAGCGCCCGGCCCGCGTCCAGCAGGAACGCCTCCCGTGAGCGCCGCCAGGGCCCGGTGACCGCGGTGCGGCCGCCCGCCGGGTCCGGTCCCGGCTCGGCGACCTCCTGGAGGGTGCCGGTCAGCACATAGGCGCGCCGCTCGGCGTCGTACGACGGCTTCGAACGGCTGCGTACGACGCGCAGGACCGTGCCCTCCTCGTCCATGATCCGCACCCGCACCTCGGCGAGCGTGCCCTCGGCGACCGCGAGCTGCACCACCGCGGTGATCTCGTTCCAGTCGGCCGGATGCAGCCGGGCCCGGGTCTGGGCCTCGGTGAGGGTGGCCGACGCCGCGGGCAGCCCGAGCAGCCGCGCCGCCTCCGCGTCCACGATGACCAGCTTGTCCGCGGTGTCCCAGTGCCACAGCCCGGTCGCGAGGGCGGCGAGGACGTCCCCGACGGCCGGGAGCGGCTCATCTGTACGCATTGCCCCAATTTAAGGAGATGCGCTCGATGCGTGCCACCGTAGGACCGCGGGCGGTAAATCGCGGGGAGCCGATCTTGGGGTGGCCGGTACCCTTGGATCAGCCAGGGCGGCAACCCGGGCGATCACCAACTCGAAGCTCGCACCCACGAAGGACGATGAACGACGATGCATCGGTACAGGTCCCACACCTGCGGCCAGCTCCGCGCCTCTGACGTCGGCACCGACGTCCGGCTCAGTGGCTGGCTGCACAATCGGCGCGACCTGGGCGGCATCCTCTTCATCGATCTGCGCGACCACTACGGCATCACGCAGCTGGTCGCCCGCCCCGGCACCCCCGCCTACGAGGCCCTGGACAAGCTCTCCAAGGAGTCCACGGTCCGCGTCGACGGCTCCGTTGTTTCACGTGGAACCGAGAACGTGAACCCGGACCTGCCGACCGGCGAGATCGAGGTCGAGGTGACCGAGGTCGAGCTGCTCGGCGCGGCTCAGCCCCTCCCCTTCACCATCAACGCCGAGGACGGGGTCAACGAGGAGCGGCGCCTGGAGTACCGCTTCCTCGACCTGCGCCGCGAGCGCATGCACCGCAACATCATGCTGCGTACGGCGGTCATCTCGGCGATCCGCCACAAGATGACCGCGCTCGGCTTCAACGAGATGGCGACGCCGATCCTGTCCGCGACCTCTCCCGAGGGCGCCCGTGACTTCGTCGTCCCCTCCCGGCTGAACCCCGGCAAGTTCTACGCTCTGCCGCAGGCCCCGCAGCAGTTCAAGCAGCTGCTGATGATCTCCGGCTTCGACCGCTACTTCCAGATCGCGCCCTGCTTCCGCGACGAGGACGCCCGCGCCGACCGTTCGCCGGGCGAGTTCTACCAGCTCGACGTCGAGATGAGCTTCGTCGAGCAGGAGGACGTCTTCCAGCCGATCGAGAAGCTCATGACCGAGCTGTTCGAGGAGTTCGGCGGCGGCCGCCATGTCACCTCTCCCTTCCCGCGGATCCCGTTCCGCGAGGCGATGCTGAAGTACGGCTCCGACAAGCCGGACCTGCGCGCCAAGCTGGAGCTGGTGGACATCACCGATGTCTTCGAGGGCTCGGAGTTCAAGGCGTTCGCGGGCAAGCACGTACGCGCGCTGCCGGTGCCGGCGGTCCAGGACCAGCCGCGCAAGTTCTTCGACCAGCTCGGTGACTTCGCGGTCACGCTGGGCGCCAAGGGCCTGGCCTGGGTCCGCGTCGGCGAGGACGGGACGCTCACCGGCCCGATCGCGAAGTTCCTCACCGAGGAGAACGTCGCCGAGCTGACCAAGCGCCTCTCGCTCGCCCCCGGCCATGCGATCTTCTTCGGCGCGGGCGAGTACGACGAGGTCTCCAAGATCATGGGCGCGGTCCGCGTCGAGGCCGCCAAGCGCGCCGGCCAGTTCGAGGAGAACGTCTTCCGGTTCTGCTGGATCGTCGACTTCCCGATGTACGAGAGGGACGAGGAGACCGGCTCGATCGACTTCTCGCACAACCCCTTCTCGATGCCGCAGGGCGGTCTTGAGGCCCTGGAGACCCAGGACCCGCTGGACATCCTGGGCTGGCAGTACGACATCGTCTGCAACGGCGTCGAGCTGTCCTCCGGCGCGATCCGGAACCACGAGCCGGACATCATGCTGAAGGCGTTCGAGATCGCGGGCTACGACCGGGAGACCGTCGAGGAGAAGTTCGCGGGCATGCTGCGCGCGTTCCGCTTCGGCGCCCCGCCGCACGGCGGTATCGCCCCCGGCGTGGACCGCATCGTGATGCTTCTCGCGGACGAGCCCAGCATCCGCGAGACGATCGCCTTCCCGCTCAACGGCAACGCCCAGGACCTGATGATGGGCGCGCCGACCGAGCTGGACGAGTCCCGCCTGCGCGAGCTGCACCTGAGCATCAGGAAGCCGCAGCCGAAGTAGTCCGGCCGGCGGCTGTCGATGTCGGCGTCGCCATCGCTGTCGTGAAGACGCCCGGGGCCCTTTGGGGTTCCGGGCCTCTTCACGTCACCCGTCCTCCTCCGGCCCGTCCTCCTCGTCCGGTGCGGCCCCGTCCTCCAGCAGGCGCTCGGCGATGTCGTCCGACCAGTGCTGGGCCCAGGCCCGCAGCCCGGCGATCTCCGCCTCGGTGGGGCCGTACCGGGTGAACTGGCTGTCGGGGTAGAAGTCGGTGCCGGTCAGCCGGGACTGGAGGGTGGGCAGGTCGAAGGCGTCATGGGCGTGCCGACGGCCCAGTTCCTCCAGGTCGGGCAGCGAGAACCGGGCCGCCGCGGCGTGGGCGTCGATCAGGTCGACGGCCGCGCCCCGGTCGTAGAGCGCGCGGATCTTCGTACCGACGGCGTCCTCCAGGCACAGGGCGGGCCCGTACGCGGTGAGGTCCGGCGGCCCCCACAGGCTCTCCTTGTGCAGCGCGAGGACGCAGGACTCGCCGGTCGGCGGGTCGGTGACGGTGAGCCGCGCGGTGCGCGCGGTCGCGGCCTCGGCCCGGACGGTACGGCCCCTCGCCTCCAGGGCGGCCGCGACGGCGGCGGCGATGCCCGCCATGTCCTCGGCGCTCTCGGTGGCGAGATCGACATCCGTGTGCGGTCGCCGGAGGAGGCCGTGCGCCTGGAGCGCGTAGCCGCCGGCGAGGACCAGGCCATGCGGCGCACCCGCCGTGACGGCGTCCGCGATCAGCCGCCGGTGGGGTTCGGGAAGGTTCACGGGATCCGCACTCTGCCGGAGGGAACGGGGTGGTGGAGACGGGCAGGGCCCGGAAGCCATGATGGCGTTCCGGGCCCTGGTGTGTCCTACGAGCACGACTCAGGCGGTCGGCTTCTCCTCCAGGCGGGGGAAGAGCACCGCGCCCTTGGTGACGGTGGAGCCGGCCGGGAGCCTGCCCCAGTCGCCCGCGTCCTGGACCCGCTGCTCGGCGAGCGCGCCCAGGCCGGCCTCGGCGCCCAGGGAGTCCCACAGCTTCTGCGAGGTCTCCGGCATCACCGGGTTGAGCAGGACGGCGACCGCGCGCAGCGACTCGGCGGCGGTGTACAGGATGGTCGCGAGGCGGGCCCGGCCCTCCTCGGAGTCGTCCTTGGCCACCTTCCACGGCTCCTGCTCCGTGATGTAGCCGTTGACCTGCTTGACGAAGTCGAAGACGGCCAGGATGCCGCCCTGGAAGTCCAGCTCCTCGCCGATCTTCCGGTCGGCCTCGGCGACCGCCTTGGCCAGACCCTCCTGGACCGCCGTCTCCGCCGGGCCGTCGGCCGCGGCGGCGGGCAGGGCGCCGCCGAAGTACTTGCCGACCATGGCGGCCACGCGGGAGGCGAGGTTGCCGTAGTCGTTGGCCAGCTCGCTGGTGTAGCGGGCGGAGAAGTCCTCCCAGGAGAAGGAGCCGTCCTGTCCGAAGGCGATGGCGCGCAGGAAGTACCAGCGGTAGGCGTCGACGCCGAAGTGCTCGGTGAGGTCCTGCGGCTTGATGCCGGTCAGGTTGGACTTCGACATCTTCTCGCCGCCGACCATCAGCCAGCCGTTCGCGGCGATCTTGCTGGGCAGGGGCAGGCCCTGGGCCATCAGCATGGCCGGCCAGATCACCGCGTGGAAGCGGAGGATGTCCTTGCCGACGAGGTGGACGTCGGCCGGGAAGGTCTCCTCGAACTTCTCCTGGTTCTCGTTGTAGCCGACCGCCGTGGCGTAGTTCAGCAGGGCGTCGACCCACACGTAGATCACGTGCTTGTCGTCCCAGGGGATCGGGATGCCCCAGTCGAACGTCGAGCGGGAGATGGAGAGATCCTGGAGGCCCTGGCGGACGAAGTTCACGACCTCGTTGCGCGCGGACTCGGGCTGGATGAAGCCCGGGTTCGCCTCGTAGAGGGCGAGGAGCTTGTCGCCGTACTCGCTGAGGCGGAAGAAGTAGTTCTCCTCGCTGAGGATCTCCACGGGCCGCTTGTGGATGGGGCACAGCTTCTGGCCCGCGTACTCGCCCTCGCCGTCGAGGAGCTCGCCGGGGAGCTTGTACTCCTCGCAGCCGACGCAGTACGGGCCCTCGTAGCCGCCCTTGTAGATCTCGCCCTTGTCGTACAGGTCCTGCACGAATTCCTGGACGCGGTCCGTGTGCCGCTGCTGGGTGGTGCGGATGAAGTCGTCGTTCGCGATCTCCAGGTGCTCCCACAGCGGCTGCCAGGCCTCGGTGACGAGCTTGTCCGCCCACTGCTGGGGCGTCACCCCGTTCGCCTCGGCCGTGCGCATGATCTTCTGACCGTGCTCGTCCGTGCCGGTGAGGTACCACACCTTCTCGCCGCGCTGGCGGTGCCAGCGGGTGAGCACGTCGCCTGCGACGGTCGTGTAGGCGTGGCCCAGGTGAGGAGCGTCGTTGACGTAGTAGATGGGCGTGGAGACGTAGTACGCCTTCCCCGCCTGCTTCTCGGATCCAGTGGCCGCCATAAGGCGAAATCCTACTGGTCCCGGGGAGATGGCCTCACACGCGTTTCGGGGGGTGGACGCGGTCGTCCACCCCCCGGGCGCTTCGGTGTCCCGACGGGTTACGGGCGCCAGGTGGCGAGGACGCCCTCGTAGAACTCGGTGTCCGTCAGTTCGCGGGGGGTGGGGCCCGCGTGGAAGAAGGCGGTGTTGGGGGTCTTCAGCTTGCGGAGGTAGTCGAAGGCCTTGTTGTCGGGTTCACCGAACGCGACGAAGGAGAAGAAGACCGTGGGGTGGGACTTGGCGGCGGCGGTCAGGGCCTGGGTCGCGGGGGTCTTGGCGTCCGGGGCGCCGTCGGTCTGGAAGACGACGAGGACGGGGGTGCCGGGGGCGACGTTCGCGTCGTAGTGGGCGAGTACGGCTTCCACGGCGGCGTGGTAGCTGGTACGGCCCATACGGCCCAGGCCCGCGTGGATGTCGTCGATCCGCGTGGCGTGGTCCGGGGTGAGGGTCAGGTCGGTGGTGCCGTCGACCTCGGTGGAGAAGAAGACGGTGTGGACCGTGGCCTCGGGGTCCAGGTGCGCGGCGAGGGCCAGGGTCTGGTCGGCGAGGGCCTGGGCGGAGCCGTCCTTGTAGTACGGGCGCATGCTCGCGGAGCGGTCCAGCACGAGGTAGAGCTTCGCTCGGGTGCCGGTGAGGTCGGTGTTCGCCAGGGGGGCGGAGGCGGCGGTGTAGGCGGTGGTGAGGGCGGGCGCGGATTCCTTGAGGGCGGGGAGGGGGGTGGCGGGGGTGCGGGGGGCGTCCTCGCCGGTGTCCTTCCCACCCGCACCGCCCGTGCGGGGGGTTTCGGAGGCGGGTGCGGCCTGTGGGGCGGGCTCGCCGTCGGCGGCTTGCTGGTGGTGGGCGGCTTCGAGAGCGTCTGCCGTCGCCTCCGGCCCGGCCTCGACCGGCTCCGGTTCGGGGGTGGCCTTCGGCTCGTCGGTCGTGGCTTCCGCGGGCGCGTCCGCGGCGGGTGCCGAGGGCTCCTCGTCCGTGGGTGCGGTGAGCGCGACGGCGACCTCGTGCGTCTCGTCGGCGGCCGTCTCCGGAGCCGCTTCGGCCTCGGCCTCCGGCTCCACCTCGGAAGTGGGCTCGGGGGTCGCTTCCGTCTGCCCCGCAGCGTCGGGCTGGGCTTCGGCCACGGCCTGCGGTTCGATGTCCGCCCCGGGCTCGGCCGGCGCGTCGAGGTCGGCCTCGGCTTCCGGCTCCGGTTCGACGGCTGCCTCGGGCTGCTCCTCAGCTTCTACCGGAACCTCGGCCTCGGGCGTGGCAGCCGGCTCGGCTTCCGCCTTCTCCTCGGTCTGGACCGGTGCGTCGACGGCAGCGTCGGCTGCTGCTGCCTCAGCGTCCGCCTCCGGCGTGGCCTGCGGTTCGATGTCCGTCTCGGTCGCGGCCGTCGGCTCGGGGTCGGCCTCGGCGTCCGCCCGCGGCTCGACGTCTGCCTCGGCTTCGGCGTCCACCGTCGCCTCGGGCTCGGCCTTCGGCTCGACGGTGGCCTCGGGCTGCTCCTCAGCCTCTATCGCATCCTCGGCCTCGGCCTCAGGCGCGGCGGTCGGCTCGGCTTCGGCCTCGGCCTTCTCCTCGGTCTGGACCGGTGCGTCGACGGCAGCGTCGGCTGCTGCTGCCTCGGCGTCCGCCTCCGGCGTGGCCTGCGGTTCGATGTCCGTCTCGGTCGCGGCCGTCGGCTCGGGGTCGGCCTCGGCGTCCGCCCGCGGCTCGACGTCTGCCTCGGCTTCGGCGTCCACCGTCGCCTCGGGCTCGGCCTTCGGCTCGACGGTGGCCTCGGGCTGCTCCTCAGCTGCTATCGCATCCTCGGCCTCGACCGGTTCGTTGCGGGCGGCCTCGGCTGCTGCCTGCGGCTCGATGTCCGGCTCGGCGGTGGCCTCAGCCGTGGTGTCGGGCTCGCCCTGCTCCTCAGCCAGGGTGCCGGCCTCAGCCGCGATCTCGGCGTCCGGATGCGGCTCGACGACCGTCTCGGATTCGGCCTCGACCGTCGCCTCGGGCTCGGTCTGCTTCTCAGCGTTGGCTTCCGACTCGGCCTCGGCCGAAACCGTCGTATCAGGCTCGGTCTCGGCTTCCGCGGCAAGCTCAGTCCTGGCCTCCGCCGCCGCCTCGGGCTCGGCCCCTACCTCCGACTCGGTGTCCTCGGCCGCACGCTCAACCCCAGCCTCGGTCTCGACGTCAGCCGCAACACCCGCCTCGGCCCCGGTGCCGGTCGCCCCCTCGGTCCCGGGTTCCCCCGGCTGCCTCGGTACCCGGATCTTGTCGAACGCGGCCGCCACCAGGTCATGTTCCGCGGTGGGCGGGGTGTCCGTGTCCTGTTCGAGGGACGGGGACTCGCGGGGTTCCGGGATCGGCGGGGTTGCCTTCGGGGTGGTCGGTTCCGGTTGGGACGTCACACCCTCTGCCTCGGCGGCCCGGGGCTTGCGTGAGCGGCCGAATGCGTTTCGCAGGAGAGTGAGAATGCCCATGCGTGCAACCCTTCGCTGAGGTGACACCGTCAATCGCTGGCCAGGACGGACACGTAAGGTTAGCGGCCCTGGACGCGGTGCCCGGTCCGCGTCCGTGCCTACGCGGTGCCGTCCACCCGCAGCAGGAAGGCGTGCAGCGCGCGGTTGAACTCCTCGGGACGTTCCAGATTCGGCAGATGCGCCGCGCCCTCGATGACCTCGACGACGGCGTCCGGCACCGCGGCGCCCAGGGACTCGGCGTCCGGGACGGGCGTGTAGGTGTCGTCGGCGCCGACCACGATCAGCGCGGGGACCGACACACGGGTCAACACGGGCCGGTAGTCCGGGCGTTCGGCACGGCCGCGCAGCGACGCCGCGGCACCCCCCGGCGGCGTGGCCGTCATCATGCCGTGGACATGGGCCTTCACCCGGGCGTCGGCGTACGGCGCGACCATCCGTTCCAGCACCTCGTCGGCGTACCCCCGCATGCCCTCGGCGAGCAGCCGGTCCGCCATCGCCCGCCGGTCCCGCTTCCCCTCGGGCGTCTCCGGGGTGGCGAAGGTGTCCGCGAGGACAAGCCCCCGGATCCGGTCGCCGAAGCGGTCCCAGCACTCCATCGCGAGCTGGCCGCCCATCGAAAGCCCGGCGAGCACACATGTGTCCACGCCCAGGAAGTCCAGGAGTTCGGCCAGATCGTCGGCATGGCGGGAGAACGGGACGGTACCCGGGGTCACCGGGGAGGCGCCGTAGCCGCGCAGATCCGGGGCGATCACCCGGCGCTCGGCGGAGAACCGCGCCACCTGCGGGTCCCACATCGTGCGGTCGAAGGGGTGGCCGTGGAGAAGGAGGAGGGGGGCCCGGTGGGAGGTTTCGGGGCCTTTGTCGGTGTAGGAGAGGTAAGGGGGCATGTGGGTGACCTTAAGTGGCTCAACTCCTCGGTGCAATAAGATCTTTGCCCTCGGTGCAATCCATCACCGCGCCGAGAGCGCAAGGCATCAGGGGGAGCTGTGAACGACTACCGGCGTATCGCCGACCGAATAGCCGCTGACATCGCGAGCGGACGACTGCGGGCGGGGCAACAACTGCCCCCGCAGCGGGCGTTCGCCCGGCGGCACGGCCTGGCGCCCTCCACCGCGGGGCGCGTGTACGCCGAACTCGTGCGCCGGGGGCTGGTGGTGGGGGAGGTCGGACGCGGGACGTTCGTACGGGCCGCCGCCCCGGATGGGCAGCCGGGTCGCACCCTGACCGAGGCGGCGGGTGACGAACCGGTGAACCTTGAGCTCAACTACCCTTATCTGCCGGGGCAGTCGGAGATGCTGAGCCCGGCCCTCGCCTCGCTCGCGCGCTCGGACGCCCTCGGCGGCGCGCTGCGCCCGGCCTCGGTCGCGGGCACCCCGGCCGCGCGGGAGGCGGTCGCCGGGCTGCTCGCCCAGGGAGGTGTGCAGGCGGAACCGGAGCGGATCCTGTTCACCGGCAACGCCCGGCAGGCCATCGCCGCCACGCTTGTCTCCCTGGTCCGGCCCGGCGGCCGGGTCGGCGTCGAAACGCTGACGTATCCGCTGGTCAAGGAGATCGGCACCCGGCTCGGGCGGACCCTGGTGCCGCTCGCCATGGACGAGGAGGGCCCCCGGCCGGACGCCCTCGCCGCCGCGCACCGCACCGCGCCCCTGTCCGCCCTCTACCTCCAGCCGACCCTGCACAACCCGACCACGCTGACCACGAGCGCGAACCGCCGGGCCGAGCTGGCGAACGTCATCCACAGGCTGGGGATACCGGTGATCGAGGACCGGATCTGGTCCTTCCTGCGCCCGTCGGCCGAAGCGGGCGCGCCCCCGCTCGCGGCCCTCGCCCCCGATCTCGTCCACCTCGTCGACGGCCTCTCCAAACGCGTCGCCCCCGGGCTCACCGTCGGCTTCGTCGTCGTACCCGGCGACCGCGTCGAGGCCGTGTCGCGGGCGATCCGGTCCGGGGGCTGGAGCGCGGGCGGGTTCGCGCTGGAGGCGGCGGTGCGCTGGATCGGGGACGGGACGGTGGAGCGGCTGGTGGCGGCCAAGCGGCGGGATGCCGCCCGGCGCCGGCGGCTGGTGGCCGAGGAGCTGGACGGCTTCGCCGTACGGTCGGACCCGTCCTCCTATTTCGCCTGGTGGGAGCTGCCGGCGCCCTGGCGGGCCGACACCTTCGCGGCGGCGGCGCGGGAACGCGGGATCGCGGTCACACCGGGGACGGCGTTCGCGGTGGGGCCCGGCGGGGCGCCGGGCGCGGTCAGGCTTGGACTCGGGTCGGCTCCTGAGCCGGAGCTGGCGCGGGCTCTTTCGGTCCTCGCAGCCGTCGCACGAGGCGGGCGGGCCGCAGGTTCCGGGTCAGCCAGGTGGTGAGGGCCACCGTGAGGCCGAGGCCGAGCAGCAGCCAGGAGACGGTGCGCAGGGTCCCGGTCAGGGCGTCGTAGACGGCGCCGGCCGCCGGGCGGGGCACATCGCCGGGCAGTCCGGCGAGGGTCAGGGCGCGGCCGACGGCGACCGCGAGTCCGAGCAGCGCGCCGCCGAGGGCGGTGCCGAGGGCGGTCGCGGCGATGGCCCGGCGGCGGCGCACGGCCAGGGCGATCCCCGCGGCGGCGAAGGCCACGGCCGCGAGCGGAAGCCAGAATCCGGCGACTTCGAGCACCTGGAACCCCTTTCGTAGCGAGGTCAGTTCGTCGGCCGGGAGCACGGCGACCGCGGTGTGCTGCACCGGGATACGGGCGGCGAGCGGTATGTGCTCGTCGCTGAGCTGCTGTTTGACCTGGGCGGTGACGGGGGCGAAGTCCACGGTGACCGGCTCGGCGGCCGCTTCGTCGCGGTCGTCGCGCAGGGCCCGCAGCACCGCGTCGTGGGTGACCCGGTTACCGGCGTCCCAGGCGAGCCGGAAGGCCTGGGTCTGGGTGAAGGAGCGCACGGCGTCGTGCACGAAGGGTCGTACGGAGCCGCGCAGCGGGCCGGTGTCCAGCCGTCCGCCGGCCTCGTGGAGCAGGCTGTCGCCGACGGCGTCCGCGATGGCCTCCCGTACGTCGGGGTCGGTGGCCAGCGGGGCCATCGTGGTGACGTACCGGCCCGTGTCGGTGAGTCCGTACGTCGCCCAGAGTGCCAGCGCGCCGAACGGCACGAGCAGGCAGGACAGGGTGATCAGTACGGCCGACAGGGCGCTCCTCAGGCGTGGCGGCACCCTCTCAGGCAACTGCCTGCGGGGGCCGCACGCGACCGGAGTGCGTCCGCTCGGGCGATCCCGGTGGATCGCGCCCGCCTCAGCGGATCCGCCGCCCGAAGGCGTCCTCGCGTGTGTAGTACCGGTAGAAGAAGACGACGAAGGTGGCCCCGGCGATCAGCAGGGACATCAGGATGGAGCGCAGGATCGAGTGGCCGCTCTGGCTGTAGAGGAAGCCGAAGGCGATGCCGACGAACGCCGTCCACAGCAGTGCGTGCACCTCCCGGATCATCCGGGGGGCCAGCGCCAGCAGGGCGATGCAGACCACGGCGAAGACGAGGGCGCTGACGAACCCGAGCAGCAGGTTCCAGCCGGTGATGGGGCCGCCGGCGCGATTGTCGGCCGCGACCCAGTAGCCGTAGATCAGGGCCAGGACGACGGGGACCGCGATCCGGGCGATGCGATGGGTGCGGGCGCCGAGGACATCGGGTGTCCGGCGCCGCTCGGGGGAGGTGCCGGCCTGCACCTCGGGCGCCGGGGCGCGCCGGGGGATTCCGCCGGGTGCGGGTGCCGCATGAGCCATGAGAGCACTCCTCTCTCCTCGCCCCCGTTTCGCTATCCAATGCACACCTGGGGGCGGGCTCTGGCAAGTCGGCCGGGGGCCGGAGTGCCCCGATACGACGTGCTTTCTCCGTGTTTCTTCGAGGAACCTGGAGACTCGGAGATCGTGACCGGGACGGGATACAAGCGGTGGCATCCGCCGCGCGTCTGCGGGCGCGGTTACGGCTGGCTGCTGCCGTCGCTGCTGCTCGTCGGCATCGCCCTGCTGGACCTGGAGACCGGTGCGGAGTTCCGCATCGTCTCCTGGATCGTCCTGGTGCCCGGTCTGGCCGCCGCGGTCTGCGGGGTGGGGACGACCGCCGCCTTCGGGCTGCTGTCCCTGGTGTCGTACGTCCTCGTGGACAGCGCCTGGCCCGATCAGTACAAGGCGGGCCTGCCCGACTTCGTGCTGGTCGCTCTCGGTGGTGCGCTGGCCACGCTGACGGCGGCGCTGCGGATGCGGCAGGAGCGGCACATGCTGCGTATGCAGGACGTCGCCGAGACCACGGTACGGGCCGTGCTGCGCCCGCTGCCCGCGCGCTGGGCCGGTCTCGAGCAGGCGGGGGTGTATCTCGCCGCGGATGTGGAGGCGCAGGTCGGGGGCGATTTCTACGACATCCAGCCCGGCCCGTACGGCACCCGTGTGCTGCTCGGCGATGTGCAGGGCAAGGGGCTGGGCGCGGTGGAGGCGGCGGCCGCGCTGCTCGGCACCTTCCGGGAGGCCGGGTACCACGAGAAGGATCTCGGGACCGTCGGTGAGCGCCTGGAGATCCGGATGCTGCGGCACCGTGTGCACACCACCGCGATCGGCCGCCGGGACGGGGACCGGTTCGCCACGGCCGTGCTGGTCGACTTCGCCTGGGGCGAGAGCGGAATGGTCGACGTCATCAACTTCGGCCATGAGGCGCCGCTCGCGGTCGGGCCGCACGGGGTGCGCGAGCTGCCCAGCGGGGACGGGGCACCGCTCGGCCTGGGCGACCTGGTCGGCGGGCTGCCGCCGGTCCACCGGGTGCCGCTGGCCGAGGAGGAGACGCTGCTGGCGGTCACCGACGGGGTGACCGAGGCCCGCGACGGCAGGGGCGAGTTCTACGACCTGATCGGCGATGTCGCCCGCGCGGTCGCCGCCGATCCCGGCTGCGCCGAACCCGGCCGGCTGGTCCGGCGCGTCCGCGACGGGGTGCTGCGGCACAGCGGGGGCCGGCTGGCCGACGACACCACGGTCTTCGCGGTCCGCCGCCTCCCGGAGATGGAGGAGCGCCCGGGGACGCAGCCGCTGCCGGAGATCGGACAGGCGCCGCGGCCGCCGGGGGCCCAGATCCCCTGAGGGGGCAACCCCGAGGGACCGGGGGGCAGGCGTAAGCGCCCGAACGGGGATGTTCCCCGGGCGAAGGCGCGGCGCGGGGGTCACAGCGGTTACGGTGCTGACGGGAGAGAGCGGATCCGCAGGGACCGCAGGGCCTACAGGGGGAGGGACCATGCCCGGAACCGTGCTGCTGCTCGCGGCCGCGCCGCTGGGCCGGGGGCGCCTGGTGGACGCGGCCGCCGTGCTGCCGGTGCTGGCCGCCGTCGCCCCCACCGTGCTGTCCGGCACCGACACCGCCAACGTCGTGGAGCTCGCGGACCCGGTGGAGCCCCAGGGCGTGCTGACCCGGCTGCGTGCCGCCGCGGCCGCGCCGGGACCGCTCACCGTGTACCTCACCGGCCAGCTGCACCTGGACCGCAGGCAGCGGCTGCCGCATCTGGCGCTGGCCCGCACCACCCCCGCGACGGTCCGCTACACCGCGGTGCCCTGGCACTGGATCCGCGAGGAGCTGCGGCTGCGCGCACCCGGGCAGACGGCCCTGGTGGTCGATCTGCACGCGGACCCGGAGGTCTGGCGGCAGCTGCACGAACAGCCGCTGGACTGCGGCCGCACCACCGCGGTCTACGGCCGGATCGCCCCGCCGCACGGGCGCCGGGGCCCGGCCGAGCCGTCGTACATGAAGACGGTCGCCACCCTGCTGCGCAGCGGCCATCGCCCTCCGCTGGACGAACTCCACCAGCAGGCGCTCGCCCGTATCCCGGAGGAGACCCCGACCAACATCCTGCTGGCTCCGGTCACGGCCCCGCAGCCGTATGCGGCGATCCCGCATCCGACGCCCGGCGGGACCCTCGGGTTCGGACCGGCCGTGGGCGCGCAGCAGACGTACGGCGGTCCCGTCGCCGCGGTCGCGGACACGGTCGTGGAACCGGGCGCCCCTCTCGACGTACCCCCGCCGCCCGAGGACCCCGTCCCCGGGGCCCCGGATCCGCACGCCGCCATCAGCACCGCCGTACAGGCCGGGCGGCACGAGGAGGCGGACGCGATCGCCGCCCGGCATCAGGAAGCCGCGGCGGACGAGCACGGCCCGGCCTCCGAGGACGCCCTGCACTGGGCCGAGGTGCGCGCCGATCTCGCGATGTTCGCCGGGGACGCGGCATGCAGCTGCCAGGGGTGGATGGCGGTCGCCGAGCGGCGGCTCGCGGCCGGGCAGGAGGCGGACGCGCCCGCCGTGGAGGCCGCGGTGGACCGGGCGCACCACCAGTGGGGCCGGATCGGCGAAGCGGCGCGGGCCCGTGAACTGGGGCCCGCGCTCGCTGAGTTGCGCGCCCGGGTGCCGGGCCGCAGGCGGGGTGCGCTCGAAGACGTGCGGCGGCAGCTCAGGGAGCTTCAGGAGATCTGAACCACCGCCTTAGGGCGGCTACTTGGTGAAGGTGAAGTACTTCCAGGCGCCGTGCGTCGTGGAGTTCACGATGTCGCCCGAGGTGCCGTTGATGTACGAGGAGCGGACCCGGAAGCGCCAGCCGACGTCCTGGCCGTGGTCACCGGTGATCGTGACCGAGGAGGTGCCGTTGGCGGCCAGCCCGAAGTACTCGGGGTCACCCGGGTACCACTTGCCCTGGTAGTACACCTCGAACTCGAACTTCTGCGACCGGCCCGGGTAGTACGTCATCTTGGTCTTGACGACCGGGTTCTTGGCCTTGTGGAAGAAGTAATAGGTGTGACCCCAGGTGGACTTGGACTTGTACGAGCCGGACACCGAGGTGGAGACGCTCACCCGGTCGTACGCCGTGCTCGTCGCCGTGGCCGACCGGTAGCGGGCGTCGCCGGTGAACTTGGCGGTGACCTTGGTGTCCCGGTACAGGTTCATCCAGACCGAGAGATTGCCGTGCGCGTCCACCTTGCCGGACTTCACCAGCTTGTTCGGCCGGTCGCCGCCGTAGGGGTCGGCCCAGATCTCCACCGAGCGGTTCTTGTACGTCGAGCCGAGGTGCGCGGTGAACTTCACGGACTTGCCGTAGGCGTACGTCTTGCCGTTGTTGTCGACGCTGATCGACGGCTTGGCGCGGGAGACGTCGACCGTGCCGGAGCCGGAGCCCGCGGTGTGCTGGGCGTCGCCCGCGTAGGCCACCGTGTACTTCACCTTGCCGCCGGCCGGCGGGGTGTCGGTGAAGGAGAAGGTGCCGTCGCCCTTGACCGCGACCGCCTTCAGGGCCTTGCCCTTGGGGGAGTCCAGGTCGGTACGGGTGACGGACAGCGCGGTGCCCGCGGGCAGCGCGACCGTGGCGCTGACCTTGCCCTTGACGGTGAGCTGCTTGGCGCGGGTGGCGGTGGCCGGGGCGCTCACGGTGACGGTGGTGACCGCCTTCGCGGGCGCGTTCAGGACGCGCAGCGTGTACGCGCCCAGGCTGTTGTACGACACCGCGAACAGCCGGGAGGCGTCCGGCGCCCAGGCGAGCGCGGAATCGGCGAGCTCGTCCGAGCCGGACGAGTTCCCGGTGTTCGGGAAGTCGTAGGTGCGCACCGGGGTCCTGGCGCCCGGCTTGTAGAGGAAGATGTCCGGGTTGTACCAGCCGTCGACACCCGCCGCGACCGTGCCGTCGGGCGCGACGGCCACCGCGTTCGGGTAGGTGTCGCTGGCGTAGACACCGTCCGGAGTGAGGTCGGCGGTCTTGAACACCGGGTGCTGGTACGGCGATCCGCTCGCGGTGATGACGTCCTTGCCGTCGGGCGTCACGGCGAGGTCGCGCAGACCGTCGCCCGCCTGGGTGCTCGCGAGCCGGGTGGGCGTGCCGGTGGAGACGTCGTACGAGACGACCGTGCCTGAACTGTCCCCGCTCTCCCCCGCGACGAGCGTGTCCGAGCCGGGCGCCGCGTCCAGGAACGGCCCGGCGTACCAGCCGCTGCCCTGGTCGAGGGTGACCTCGTGCTGCTCGGAGGCGAGATCGACGGAGCCGATGTCGCCGCCGCCGCTCGCGCCGTAGCCGAACCAGAGCCGGCCGCCCGCGACCGCGACACTGATCGGCTGACCGCCCACGGCGTAGGGCGTGCCGGGTGTGTCCGTCGCGGTGTCGACGACCGCGATCTGGTCGGCGCCCTTGACGGCGGCGTACAACGTGCCGGAATCCGCCGACAGTTCGAGTCCGATGACGCCCGGCAGCGAGGTCAGCTGCTTGAGCACCTTGCCGCTGTAGTCGGTGATGACGATCTTGCCGTTGGCCGGGTCGCTGACGAAGACCTGCTGGTGGAGCCCGTCGACCACGACATCGCCGACCTGCCTGACGGGCAGGGCGGTGGCGGTGTCGGCGGACGCCGGGGTGGCGGCGAGGACCGCCGAGCTGAAGAGGACCGCCAGGGTGGTGGCGGCGGTGAGAGTGCGCATACGCACGCTGATTCGAACCCCCCGGAACGAATGAAGACATGAGCGCCTTCGGGCACGGCCCCGCGAAGCTCCGTATGTGCGAGCCGTGTGTGCCCTGTGTGGCGAGTACGCGAAGACTAGGTCATGCCTCTGACAACAGCGCCAGCGCCCCCGAGACCAGGGTGCGCACGCCCGGCGCGACGGTGGCCGGGTCGGGGGCGAAGTGCGGGCTGTGGTTGCTGGGAACGGCGGCGAGCTTCTCCGGGAGGGTGTCGCCGGGCGCCTCGTTCCAGATGTCGTGGGGCGTGGTGGTGACGAACCAGTACGAGTAGGGAATGGCGCCGTCCAGGGCGAGTTCGGGGAAGTCCTCGCTGCCCATCGCCGGGCCGGGGTCGAACACCGCTGCCGCGCCGAAGAGTTCGCGGTGCGCGGCGGCCACGGTGGTGTCGGTGGCCGCGTCGTTCACGGTCACCGGGAAGGTGGCGCCCAGGGTCACCTCCGGCTCCCGGGGGCAGCCGGCGGCCAGGCACTCGCCCTGGGCGATCCGGCGGATCGCGGCCAGCATCCGCTGCCGTACCGCCTCGGACTGGGTGCGCAGGTTCAGGGCGATGCGCGCCTCGTCGGGGATGATGTTGTGCCGGGTGCCCGCCTCGATACGGCCCACCGTGAGGACGGCGGACTCGCCCGCGGCGACCTCGCGCGAGACCACGGTCTGGAGCCGGGTGACGAGGTAGGCGGCGGTCACCACCGGGTCCACGGTCGCCTCGGGGCGCGAGCCGTGGCCGCCCCGGCCGTGCACCACGATGTCCACGTCCGTCGCCGCCGACATGATCAGCCCGGGCGCGTGCGGGTACAGGCCCGCGGGGCCGGGCGCGGCATGCTGGCCGAGCAGTACGTCGGGCCGCCCGAAGCGCTCGTACAGGCCGTCCGCGAGCATCCGCCGGGCGCCCTGTCCGGACTCCTCGGCGGGCTGCCCCACCACCAGCAGGGTGCCGCGCCAGGTGTCCCGGCCAGCGGCGAGCGCGGCGGCGGCCCCGGCCAGCCAGGTGACATGCAGATCGTGCCCGCAGGCGTGCATCACACCGGCGGTGGCGGAGGCGTACGGCAGCCCGGTCGCCTCGGTGACGGGCAGCGCGTCCATGTCGGCGCGCAGCAGCACGGTGGGGCCGTCGCCGTTGGCCAGCCGCCCGACGACGCCGGTGCCGCCGACGCCCTCCGCCGTCTCGAACCCGGCGTCCGCCAGCCGCCTGGCCAGCTTCCCCGCGGTGCGGTGTTCGCGCAGGGACAGCTCGGGGTGCCGGTGCAGATCCCGGTAGAGGTCCTCCAGGGCGGGGAGCGGGAGGTCGGCGGTGAGGTCCCGCGCGGTGCGGGCGGCGGTGGCGGCGCTGGCGTCGGCAGAGGTCATGCGGGCAGGTTAGGCGGACGGTGGGGATTCCGACACCGGTGGTTCCCGCGGTTCCCGTGGTTCCGGTCAGCGGTCGGCCGTCGCCGGGGCCGAGGCGGTGACCTGGTCCTCGGGGGCCGTCGGTGCCGTGGCGCGCGCCGGGCCCGCGTTGGCCGCGAGTATCAGGGACGCCGCGGCTATCACGGCGGCGGCGACGGCCCTCCGCGCGGTGGAGTATCCGTAAGCAGCGGATGGACGTCCGTACACGGCGACCTCGCAACACGACAGCGGCGTATTAAGCAGGTTTAATCCGCCGTTTAACCTAGAGGCATTCCGAGCCGAACGGCAAGGTCCGGCGGGCCAGTTGGGGGTTGCGGCGGTGCGTGAGCGGGACGATCCGGAGACGGTGGGGCGACGGGTGCAGCGGCTGCGTGGCGAGCGCGGGCTGACCCAGCGGCAGCTGGCCGAACCGGCCTACACACCGGCGTACATCTCCACCCTGGAGGCCGGCCGGGTGCGCGCCTCCGACGAGGCGCTGCGGCACATCGCGCGGCGGCTCGGCGTGAGCTTCGAGGAACTGGCCCTGGGCCGTCCCGCCCATCTCGCGACGGAGCTGCGGCTGCGGCTCACCGAAGCCCGGCGGACGCTCGCGGACGGACGGGCCGAGGAGGCGGCGGGGCGGTACACCGAGCTGCTGGCCGAGGCGGAGTCGCACGGCCTGCCGGGCGAGCAGGCGGCCGCGCTGCTGGGGCTCGGCGAATGCGCCCTGGAGACCGGCGAGTTGGCGAGCGCCCACGGGCACTTCGAGCGTGCCGAGGAACGCCTCGCGGACGCCTCTCCGGCGGCCCGTGCCCCCGCCGTGCGCGGCCGGGCGGTCGCCCACTATCTGGCGGGCGAACTCCGTTACGCCGTCTACCTCCTGGAAACCACCCTCGACGAGCTCAACCGGGGCGGCCTGCACGATCCGGACGCGCTGCTGCTCCTGTACGCCAGCGTCATCGGCCCCTACCTGGACATGGGCGCCCACGCGCGCGCCGCCCAGGCCGCCGAGTTCGCGCTCGCGCTCGCGCCGCGCGCCGGGGACCCGGCGCTGATCGCCCGGATGCACCGCTCGGTGGCCCGCACCCTGCTCGCCGAGGGCCGCCCCGCAGAGGCCGACGCGTCCCTCGCCAAGGCCGCCGAGCTGTACCGCCAGCTCCAGCTGCGCACCGAACTGGCCAACTGCCACTGGATGCGCGGCTATGTGCATGCCCAGAACGGCCAACTGAACGATGCCGAGGTGGAGTTGCGGCAGGCGCTCGCCATGCTCTCGGAGACCAGCGCCGCCCTCTACCGCAGCCAGGCCGCGGTGGAACTGGCCGATGTGCTGCACCGCCTGGACCGCTCCACGGAGGCCGCCGCCCTCCTGGAGGGGGTGCTGGGCGACTTCTCCTCCGAGCGCGGCGCGATGCACGCCGCGGCCGCGCACCGGCTGCTCGGCATCATCGCCGAGGACGCCCGGGACACCGAGTCCGCCGAGGAGCACTACGTCCGCGCCCTCAGCCTCCTGGAACGCGCGGGCGCCGCGGGCGATCTGGCCGACCTGTGCCGCCTCCTGGGCGACCTCCTGCGCCGCACCGGCCGTACGGAGGCCGCACTGGACGCCTACCGCACGGGCCTCGGCCACCGGACCACCCCCGGCACCACCACCCTGGGCCCGGCCCCGGCCCAGCCGCCCCTCTGACCCCTTGGCTCCTCTGCCCCCTCGGCCCCTTGCCTCCCTACACGTCCGCCCGTCCCTGCCTGCGCACCTCCGCCAGCCGCAGCGCGCCCACCTGCACGGCCGCCTGGGTGGCGTCGTTGGGTACATCGCCCAGACCGCCGTTGGTGAAGGCGAAGGCGTCGCTGCCGACGCGGACGGTGGCGACGTCCAGGGTGAGCCGGACGTCCTGGTCGTCCTCGGTGGTGGCGGAGACGGTGATGTGCAGGCCCTGCCGGGCGTCGCCGACCTCGGGGAGGGCGAGTTCGGAGACCTGGACGTTCTCCTGGAGGTTCTGGGGGGTGACGGCGTCGAAGCGGGCGCAGTTCACCGGCATCGTGCGCAGCCAGTTCAGCGCGGCGTCCACGTCGGAGGGGCGGCGGGCGCCGATCTGGTAGCGGAGCTGGGCGTCTGTGTCGGCGTCGTCCAGGCCGACGGCGACCCGGGCCGGGCCGCCGAGCAGCTGATCGCTGTAGAGGGCGTCGAGGAGTTTCTGGCACTCACCGGCCGAGGTGCTCGCCTTCAGCATCCCGTCCCGCCAGGTCGCCGCCCCGCGCGTCGCGGTCCAGGGGGCGCCGAGATCGCTCTGGCCGAGGAGCGCGGCCTGCGCCTGCGCGTCGGTGAGCGAGGAGCCGTCGGGCCGGGCGGGGGCCTTGGAACTCTGGGCCGGCCGGTCGATCGTCGGCAACGGCTGCGGCGCCGTCTCCGGCTGCTTCAGCGTCAGCGCCGCACACCCCCCGATGCCGAGCAGCCCGAGCCCGGTCAGGAACATCGGCAGCCGGCCGCGCGGACGTATCCCCTCGAACATCACGCTGCCTCCCGGTCCTGGTGCCTCCTCCCACGGCACCACCACCCCGGCCGCCCCACCAGCGCGGAAGGCCGGACGGGTGAGCCGTACGAAGGGCCGGTCGGCGCGTCCCGCGCGGCCCGCCTGAACTAATGTGTGACCCCCTCGCGCCCCGCACGTCCCTCGACGGGCCGAGCGGCGCCCCTCCGTCGTGAAGGAGACCCCATGCCCGGCCGTCCCGTGCCCGTGATCATGGACTGTGACACCGGGGTCGACGACGCCCTCGCGCTGCTGTTCGCCGTGCGGCACCCCGGGATCGAGCTGCGGGCGGTGACCTGTGTGGCCGGGAACACCGATGTGGACGGGGTGGTGCGGAACACCCTGACCGTGCTGGAGCAGGCCGGGGCACCGGAGACACCCGTGGCGCGCGGGGCCGAGCGGCCGCTGCTGGAGCCGGCCCGGCCCGCCACCCATGTGCACGGGGCGGACGGCATGGGGGACCTGGGACTGCCCGCCCCGGCCCGGCGGCCGGCCGAGGTGGACGCGGTCACCCTGCTGCGCCGCGAGATCCTCGCCTCGCCCCGCCCGGTCACGCTGATCCCCACCGCGCCGCTGACCAACATCGCGCTGCTGCTGCGCACCCACCCCGAGGTGACCCGCAACATCGAGCGGATCGTCTTCATGGGCGGCGCGGTCGAGGTCGGCAACGCCACGCCCGTCGCCGAGTTCAACGTCTGGCACGACCCGGAGGCGGCCGCCGTACTGCTCACCGCAGGGGTGCCGATCACGATGTACGGCCTGGACGTGTTCCGGCAGGTGGTCGTGGAGGCCGAGGACGTGCGCCGGCTGCGGGCGAGCGGGGACCGCGGGGCGCGGCTGGCCGGGGAGCTGCTCGCGCACCGTCCGGCCACCCAGGGCGAGCCGCCCGAGGCCGAGGAGGCGGGCGGGCTCGGGGACGCGGGCGCGGTGTGCGCGGTCGCCGATCCGGGCGGGCTGACCACCCGGCCGCTGCCGGTCGAGGTCAGCCTCGCGCCCGGGCCGGGCCGCGGGCAGACGATCGTGGACCGGCGGCCCCGCCCCGGCGAGGCCGAGATCCATCACGGGGAGCGCGAACGGGCTCTGATCGACGTCGCGTTGGCGGTCGACGCGGGCCGGTACACGCGGCTGTATCTGGAGACGGTCGGACGGCCCTGACGCGGTCTCCGGTTTCCAAGGTTCTCTTTCCGGGCAATGTGGACAGATTCTCTACGTCGCGTCCGCTTCGTCCTTCGTACCGAAGGGAACCCGTATGGCAGACCTCTCCTCCAGGAACCCCGACTGGTGGCGGCAGGCCGTCATCTACCAGGTGTATCCGCGCAGCTTCGCCGACGCCGACGGGGACGGGCTCGGGGACCTCAAGGGCATCACCCAGCGCCTGGACCATCTCGGCGCGCTCGGCGTGGACGCCCTGTGGCTGAGCCCGTTCTATCCGTCCGAGCTCGCCGACGGGGGGTACGACGTCGCCGACCACCGGGACGTCGACCCGCGCCTGGGCAGCCTGGACGACTTCGACGCCCTGGTCGCCGAGGCGCACCGGCTCGGTCTGAAGGTCGTGGTGGACCTGGTGCCCAACCACACCTCGCACCAGCACCCGTGGTTCCAGGAGGCGCTGCGGGCCGGTCCCGGATCCGCCGCCCGCGAGCGGTACGTCTTCCGGCCCGGCCGCGGCGCCGGGGGTGAACTCCCGCCTTCCGACTGGCAGTCCGTCTTCGGCGGCAGCGCCTGGCACCGGGTGGCCGACGGCGAGTGGTACCTGCATCTGTTCGCCGCCCAGCAACCCGACCTCAACTGGGACAACGAGGAGGTGCGCGCCGACTTCCGCACCACCCTGCGGTTCTGGTCCGACCGGGGCGTGGACGGCTTCCGCGTGGACGTGGCGCACGGCCTGGCCAAGGAGCTGACCGAGCCGCTGCGCGACATCGGCGGCATCGGCGCCTCCGGGGAGACCGCGCTGCTCCGTGTCCCGCCCGGCGACCACCCCTACTGGGACCGCGACGAGGTGCACGAGATCTACCGCGACTGGCGCAAGGTCTTCGACGCCTACCGGCCACCGCGCAGCGCCGTCGCCGAAGCCTGGGTCCCGGGCCCCCGCCGCGCCCTGTACGCCCGGCCCGACGAACTCGGCCAGGCGTTCAACTTCGAGTATCTGGAAGCCGCTTGGAGCGCGGAGGAGCTGCGCCGGGTCATCACCGAGGAACTGGCCACCGCGCGGGCCGCGGGCGCCGCCGCCACCTGGGTGCTGTCCAACCACGACGTCGTACGGCACCACTCCCGGCTGATGCTCCCGCCCGGCACCGACCCCGGCGCCTGGCTGCTGTCCGGCGGTCACGCGCCCGCGGTCGACCGGGAGGCGGGCCTGCGCCGGGGCCGGGCCGCCACCCTGCTGATGCTGGCGCTGCCCGGGGCGTCGTACCTCTACCAGGGGGAGGAGCTCGGGCTGCCCGAGGTCGCCGATCTGCCCACCGAGGTGCTCCAGGACCCGATCTGGGAGCAGACCGGGCATGTCCGCAAGGGGCGTGACGGATGCCGGGTGCCGCTGCCGTGGACGGCGGACGGGGCGTCGTACGGCTTTGGACCCGGCGGTGCCTGGCTGCCGCAGCCGCCCGATTTCGCGGCGTACGCCGTCGCGGCGCAGAGCGGGGTGGAGGGCTCGACGCTGGAGCTGTACCGCACCGCGCTGCGTCTGCGCCGCAAGCTGCTCGACGGGGAGTCGCTCATCTGGTCGACCGACTCCCCTGAAGACGTACTGGACTTCAGCCGCTGCGAGGGGTGGCGGTGTGTCGCCAACCTGGGGACGGCGGCGGTGACGGTGCCCGCCGGGGAAGTACTGCTGAGCAGCGGGCCGTTGCCCGGGGACGGGACGCTGCCTCCGGACACGACGGTCTGGCTGGGCTGACCGGCGGGACGAAGGGGCCGGTCACCCGGTGGCCGGCCTCATTGCCGCCGTTTGGTGTACATGACACATGGTTGGGGGAACGTTGACCTGTCCTCGGGAGAAGGCGGGGAGAACGCGGGCCTAGATTCGCCGCATGCCCCCACAGCCACCTCCCAGGATGCCCGCGGCCAGCGCCCCCGGCGCGCTGCCCGTGCTGCCCTACCGCAAGCCCACCAAGGGCCGCGACTACTGGGTCCTGGACGACGTCCTGCCCGACGTGGACGCGGTGCGCGCGCGCTGTCTGGCCAAGGACGACTGGGTCGAGGGCTACCCGTACACCTCCGAGACGTGGCCGGGCCTGCGCGCCATGCCGGGGCTCGAACCCGCCGAACTCGCCGTCATCGAACGGCTGGTGAAGAAGGCGACCGGCGCCAAGGAGCTGTGGGTGCAGAAGGCGCCCGGCGGCGGCACGCTCAACCACAACTGCGTACAGGTCGTCGGCGCGGGCGAGAGCCGGCCGCGCCCGCACACCGACTCGCGCGCGCTGTGCCGGTACGCGGCCGTGCTGTATCTCAACCCGGGCGTCCCCAAGGACTGCGGCACCAGCTTCTACCGCCAGCACCTGCCCGGCGGCCGGCTCGGCGGCAATGTCGTCCAGGCCCCGCACACCAACCTGGTCGAGGCCCTCGGCACCCGCTTCGTCGCCCCGGACGCCTTCGAGGAGGACGTCCGCGTCCCGCACAAGTACAACCGCCTGCTGCTCTACAACGCCAACCTCGTGCACAGCGCGACTGGTTACACCGGCGCCACGCTGGAGGAGAAGCGCATGACGGCCGTCTTCTTCTGGATGGCCTGACGGCCGGGCCACCGGTCCGGGGTGCGGGGAGGACCGGCGTGCGGTACGGATGGTGGACGTGAGCGTTGTCGCCATCGTGGGCGCCGGTCCCGGACTCGGCGCCGCCGTCGCCCGGCGGTTCGGGCGCGAAGGGTACGCCGTCGCCCTCGTCGCCCGTGCCCGCGACCGGCTGGAGGCGCTGGTCCGGGAGTTGGCCGAGGACGGCGTCACCGCGCGCGCCTTCCCCGCCGACGTCCGCGAACCGGAACGGCTGGCCCGCGCCCTCGCCGACGCCGCGCGGGAGCTGGGCACCATCGAGGTGCTCCAGTACAGCCCGGTGCCGCACAAGGACTTCATGCGGCCCGTCCTGGAGACCGGCCACCGGCAGCTGGCCGGGCCCATCGAGTTCTCGGTGTACGGCCCCGTCGCGGCCGTACAGCAGGTACTGCCCGGGATGCGGGCCCTGGGGCGCGGAACCATACTGTTCGTGAACGGGGGCACGGCCGCCGTGCCCCAGGTCGAGCGGACCGGTACGTCCGTCGCGTTCGCCGCGCAGAGTGCGTACGGGCATCTGCTGCACGAACGCCTCGCCGCCGAGGGCATCCATGTCGCCCAACTCGTCGTCCCCGGCGCCATCACCCCGGGCCACGCCCGCAAGGACCCCGCCGTGCTCGCCGAGATGCTGTGGGGCATGCACCGGGAGCGGCACGGGTTCCGGCACTTCGCGGACGACCTCGACAGCCGCTGACGCCTCCCGCGAACGGGTGACGGCCCCTCGGCCCGCCCTGCGTGAAGAGTATTTGTGAGCCAATATGGGGACGTTGGCCGTTTTGCTCCTCTCCAAGGGGGCCTTTCATGGCTGTCGAGATTCCGTCGCTCATCAAGCCCTCCAAACTACGGGCCAGGGGCGGCCTGCTGGGTGAGTGCCTGGCGGAGTTCCTCGGGACGTTCGTCCTCATCTGCTTCGGCTGCGGTGTCGTCGCGATGGCCGTCGCCGCGCTGCCCGGCTCGGGCCGCGCCGAAACGCCCACCACGATCTTCCTCGCCGCCGGTGACTGGCTGCTGGTCACCTGGGGCTGGGCGATGGCCGTCGTCTTCGGCGTCTATGTGGCCGGCGGCGTCAGCGGCGCCCACATCAACCCCGCGGTGACCCTGGCGATGGCGGTGCGCCGGGGCTTCCCCTGGGTCAAGGTGCTGCCGTACTGGTTCGCGCAGCTGGTCGGCGCCTTCACCGGCGCGGCGCTGGTGTACCTCGTCTACCACCAGGCGATCGGCGCGTACGACGCCGCCGCCCCCGGCCCGAAGGTGAACGGGCATACGAACGCCTCGTTCTCCATCTTCGCGACCTTCCCCGCCGCGTACTTCCACGGCGGAATCTGGGGTCCGCTGATCGACCAGATCGTCGGTACGGCGCTCCTGGTGATGTTGGTCGTGGCCATCATCGACCTGCGCAACCAGGCCGTGCAGTCCAACCTCGCCCCGCTGATCACCGGCTTCATCGTGGCCGCCATCGGCATGTCCTTCGGCGCCAACGCGGGCTACGCCATCAACCCGGCCCGTGACTTCGGCCCCCGGCTGCTCACGTACGCGGAGGGCTGGGGGAGCCTGGCCTTCCCGGGCAGCCTGGCGGGGTCGTTCAGCGGCTACTGGTGGATCCCCATCGTGGGCCCGCTGGTCGGCGGCGTCATCGGAGTCCTGGTGTACGACCTGTTCATCGGCGACGTCCTGGCGGCGCGCGCCGCCCGGGACGAGGCCCCGGAGCCGGGCCGGGCGCGCCCGGAGCCGCCGCGGTAGCCCGGCCGGGACGCGCCGGGGCGGGGCCTCAGGCCCTGGGCTGGGTGAAGCGGATGCGGTTGCCGAAGGGGTCGCGCAGCCCGCAGTCGATCCCGTAGGGACGCTCGGTGGGCTCCTCGGTGAACTCCACGCCCTTGTCCAGCAGCGTCTTGTAGGTGCCCCGGCAGTCGTCCGTGGTGAAGATGAGCCAGCCGCCCATGACGCCCTTGGTGATCAGCTCGCGCACCTGCTCCGCCGTCTGTTCGGACATCGCGGGGGCGCCCGGCTTCTCCAGCAGGATCTGCCGCTCGGGGTGACCGGGGACGGAGACCGTCAGCCAGCGCATGAAGCCGAGGGGGACGTCGGCACTGACCTCGAGGCCGAGCTTGCCGACGTAGAAGTCGAGGGCCTCGTCCTGGTCGAGGACGTATATCTGGGACTGTGTGATCGCGTTGAACATGACGTCCACGCTAGCGGGCGGACGGCGCGAGAACTTATCCGAAACTGCTCAGGCGGGACGGGTCCAGGCCATCGTGAAGCACGTCGGCACCGCCGCGGCCACCGCCTCCTTTCGGTACGCGCGCGGCGAGCTGCCGACGATGTCGCGGAACGTGCGGCTGAAGGTGCCCGGACTGCCGAAGCCGACCTCGAAGGCGATGTCCGTGACGCTCCGGTCGCTCTCGCGCAGCAGGTACATCGCCCGTTCCACCCGGCGGCGTTGCAGATAGCGGTGCGGTGTCTCGCCGAAGGTGGCCCGGAAGGTGCGCGCGAAGTGGGCCGGTGACACATGTGCGACGCGGGCCAGCGCGGGGACGTCCAGCGGCCGGGCGTAGTCGCGGTCCATGGTGTCCCGGGCGCGCAGCATCCGCCGGTTGGTCCCCTCGGTGGCGCGGCTCATCGCGCCCTCCCCTCATGTCCCGTGCGCACGGCGGGGGTTGTGTCCCTCACAGCGGCCGCTCGGGCCAGTCCAGCAGGCGGGCGCCGATCACCGCGGTCTGGAGCATGTAGCGGTGCGCGGGGTCGGCCGGGTCGGCGCCGGTGAGCTGGTGGATGCGCTCCAGACGGTAGGTGAGCGCGCGCACGCTCAGCGAGAGCCGGCGCGCGGCCTCGGCGGCCACGCAGCCGGAGTCGAAATAGGCGACCAGGGTCTCCAGCAGCGGCACCGCGCCGCCCCGGGCCGCGGTCAGCGGGCCCAGCGTGTGCTGCACCAGGTCGGCCATCGCCTGCCGGTCGCGCGCGAGCACCGGGTAGACCAGCAGGTCGGCGGCGTGCAGCACCGGACCTGGCAGCCCGAGCCGCTCGGCCATCTCCAGCGCGGCGAGCGCCTCCTCGTACGACTGCACGACGCCACCGGGGCCGGTCTGCGGGCGCCCGATGGCCACCCGGCCGCCCTCGGTGGCGGCGGACGCCTGCCGGGCGAAGTAGGTGAGGACCTCGTCGGTGTCGCCTGGCGCGACGCACAGCAGCCGGCCGTTCTTGGTGGTGAGCAGGATGCTGTGGGAGTCGAAGCGGGCGAGCACCTCGGCCTCCACCCGCCGGGCGACGGCGTCGCCCTCGCCGTAGGACCGGGCGCCCTCGGCGACCGCGACGGCGTGCGCGCGGGAGAGCCGCAGCCCGAACCGTTCGGCGCGCTCGGCGAGCCTTCCCAGGTCGCTGCGGCCGTAGAGCAGATCGTCGATGAACTCCCGGCGCGCCGCCTCCTCCCGGCGTACCGTCAGCCGCTGGGCGCGCTCATAGCCTTCCGCGAACACATCCACGGCCTGCTCCACGGCGGCCAGTGCCGCAAGGGTGCTCTCGGCCGAACCGGGTCCCACCGGCCAGGCGCCGCGGGCCGCGGCCAGATGCGCGACGACCAGGGCGCGCAGCCCGAGCCCCGCCTCCGCGGCCTGTTCGCCCAGCGCCCGACGGGTCCTCAGCTCCTCGCGGGTCAGCCGTCTGCCGGTGCTCGCGACCTCGGCCAGCACCCCCGCGAAGCCGTCCAGATAGCGCCCGGATATCCCCTGCTCGCTCACCCTGCCCCGTTCCCCCGTGATCTTGACGCGCCGGTGACGCTTTCCTAGCGCGATTCCGGCACGCAGACAGTAGTGAAGACTGCCGGAAACCGGCAATGCGGAAACGGTCCCCCGGGCCGCACCATCCTCTGCGGGGAGCACTACGGAGGGTTCCGGTGCGGGGCATCGCGGGGGGATGCCCCGCACCGGCGCCTCGGGGGAGCTCCGACCCGCCGTCTGACGCAAGGACGTATGCCATGGAAGCCCTCGGCGTGCTCGTCGCCGCCTGTGTGATCATCGCCGTGCTGTTGCTGCTCGGGTTCTCCCGGCTCTACCGCAAGGTCGACCAGAGCCAGGCCCTGATCGTCTCCAAGACGCGGCGCGTGGATGTGTCCTTCACCGGACAGGTCGTGCTGCCGATCCTGCACAAGGCCGAGGTCATGGACATCTCGGTGAAGACCATCGAGATCAGCCGCTCCGGCAGGGACGGGCTGATCTGCCGGGACAACATCCGTGCCGACATCCGGATCCTGTTCTTCGTCAAGGTCAACAAGACCGTCCAGGACGTCATCAAGGTCGCCCAGTCCGTGGGCACCGAGCGGGCCAGCCACCAGGACACGCTCCAGGAGCTGTTCCACGCCAAGTTCTCCGAGGCGCTGAAGACCGTCGGCAAGCAGATGGACTTCACCGACCTGTACACCAAGCGCGAGGAACTGCGGTACCACATCATCGAGTTGATCGGTGTCGACCTCAACGGCTACCACCTTGAGGACGCCGCGATCGACTATCTGGAGCAGACGCCGCTGACCCAGCTGGACCCGGCCAACGTCCTCGACGCGCAGGGCATCCGCAAGATCACCGAGCTGACCGCCGTCGAGCATGTGCGCACCAACGAGGCCAAGCGCACGGAGGAGAAGGAGATCACCCGGCAGGACGTCGACGCCCGCGAGGCCATCCTGGAGCTGGAGCGCCGGCAGGCGGACGCCGAGATCAAGCAGCGGCGGGAGATCGAGACCTCCCGCGCCCGCGAGGAGGCCGAGACCGCCCGGGTGATGGAGGAGGAGCGGCTGCGCGCGCAGACCGCGTTCCTGCGCACCGAGGAGCAACTGGGGGTGCAGCGGGAGAACCAGGCCCGGGAGATCGCGGTCGCCGCGAAGAACCGCGAGCGGGTCATCGCGGTGGAGAACGAGCGCATCGAGAAGGACCGCCTGCTGGAGGTCATCGCCCGGGAGCGGGAGACGCAGCTGACCCAGATCTCCGCCGAGAAGGAGGTCGAGGCGGAGAAGCGGGAGATCGCCGAGGTCATCCGGGAGCGGGTCGCGGTGGACCGTACGGTCGCCGAGCAGGAGGAGTCCATCAAGAAGCTGCGCGTGGTCGAGGAGGCCGAGCGCGAGCGGCAGGCCCTGGTCATCGCCGCCGAGGCGGAGGCGCAGGAGAAGCTGGTCAAGGACATCAAGGCCGCGGAGGCCGCCGAGCAGGCCGCGACCCACCGGGCCGCCGAGGAACTGACGCTGGCTGAGGCCCGGTTGAAGACCGCCGACCTCGACGCGCGGGCCAAGCTGCGGCTCGCGGAGGGCGTGCAGGCCGAGTCGGCCGCCGAGGGGCTCGCCGCGGTGCAGGTCCGGGACAAGGAGGCCGAGGTCACGGTCAAGGCCGGGCGCGCGGAGGCGGAGGCCACCGAGGCGCGGCTGCGGGCGGAGGCCGAGGGCACCCAGGCGAAGGCGCTCGCGGAGGCCGAGGGCGCGCGGGCCAGGGGTCTCGCAGAGGCCGAGGGCGCGCAGGCGGCGGCCGCGGCGACGGAGGCGCGGCTGCGGGCCGAGGCGGAGGGCGCCCGGGCGAAGGCGCTCGCGGAGGCCGAGGGCACGAAGGCGGCGGCGCTGGCGGAGGCCACCGGTATCGGCGAGAAGCTGAAGGCCGAGGCGGCGGGGCTCACCGAGAAGGCGGCGGCGATGGCCGCGCTGGACGAGGCGTCGCGCGGGCACGAGGAGTACCGGCTGCGGCTCCAGGCGGAGAAGGAGATCCGGCTGGCCGGCCTGGAGACCCAGCGGAAGGTGGCCGAGGCGCAGGCGACGGTGCTGGCCACCGGTCTGGAGAACGCCGACATCGACATCGTCGGCGGGGAGTCCGTCTTCTTCGACCGGCTCGTCTCGGCGGTGTCCTTCGGCAAGGGCGTCGACGGCTTCGTGGCCAACTCCCGCACCGCCCAGACCCTGGCCAAGCCGTGGCTGGACGGGTCTGGCAGCTTCACGGATGACCTGAGCCGGGTGCTCGGCTCGGTGGGCACGGCGGACATCCAGAACCTGACGGTGTCGGCCCTGCTGATGAAACTGATGAACGGCGGCGGCGCGGAGGCGTCCCAGTTCCGCCAGCTGCTGGAGAAGGCGGGGGAGTTGGGGCTGGCGGACACGCCGGTCGCGTCACTGAACGGTGCCGCCCGCAACTGAGGCGAACGCCCCTTAGGGGCGGGGCCGTATCGATATGCGGCTCCGCCGCGTGGGCGCGATCAGCCACGACGCACCCGCAGTCCGCGACGAATCCCGCACCCCTACGGCGAATCCGAACCCCGCTGAATCACGAAGGGCGATCATGGCCACCGAGACCGTCGACGCCGGAACGTACGACGTCCTCCGCGACCGGCTGGCCGCACACGCCGCCGAACTGGCACGGCGGGCCGAGGAACTGAACGCCCGCCGTGCCGAGGAGTTCGGCTCGACCCGCCTCGAACTCGCCTCCACCGCCAATCTCAAGACCCCCCACGCGAGTCTCCGGCAGGACATCGTGGCGGTCGGCGACAAGCTGCTCTTCGGCAGCCGGGCGCGCGGCAGCGAACCCGTCCTCGCCCTCTACGACCGCGCCGGAAACCGCCTCCCCGAGGACGGCGGCTTCCTCGACGACCCCGCGTTCGTCCGCGAGTTCACCGCCCTGACCCGCTACTACCGCGACGCCCACCTGCTGCGTCTGCGCCGCACCGACGGCCGTCTCCTCGCGGTGTTCCGCACCGGCGAGAAGGCCGACGACATCCGCGCGCTGCGCTGGACCCTGACCGAGGACGGCCGCGCCGAGTTCCTGGACGCGCGCGGCGAGCGCGACGACGTCGTACCCCCGGCCCAGGACGTCACCTGGACCGGCACCGGCCGCGCGGACCATGTGCTGGGCCGGGAGCCGTACGTCGCCGTACCCGGCGGACTCGGTGTCGCGGCCCTCGGCGGCACCCTCACTGTCCGCGCCGAGGACGGCACCCGGCTGTACGCCGAGCCCGTCGCGGAGCCCCTCCAGTCCCTCGCCGACGCCGCCGTGGCGTACGCGAGCGTCGGCCCCCTGACGCTGCTGCGCGTGCGGCCGTACAAGGAGGACACCGACCGCTATCTGGTCTTCAACGCCCTGACCCGGGCGGTCGTCCGCCTCGACGGCATCGGCCAGGCGTGCCGGCGGCTGCCCGAGGAGCAGGGCGTCGTCTTCCCCGGCGGCTACTGCCTGGCCGGCGGACAGCACAAGGCGTACGAACTCGACGTGACCGGACTGGAGTTCGAACAGGAGATCCGCGCGCCCAACGGCGAGGACGTGCTGTACGCGTTCCGGGACCGCTCCGGCGGCGGCACGCTCCTGCTGTCGTACAACACCCTGCGCAAGGAGGTCGCCACCCCGCTGCCCTGCCAGGGCTGGGCGCTGTTCGAGGACGGCGCGCTCGCCGTGCTGCGCGCCGGGGGCGACGAGCCCGCGCACACGCATCCCGTGCAGTGGTGGACCTCGCCGTACGTCTCCGACACCCATGCCGCCGCCCTGCGCACCGGCACCGGCCCGCTCGCCCGCGTCGGCAACGCGGACCTGGTGCGCGGTCTCGCCGACTGCCTGTCCGTGGCCCGGCTGGTCGCCGACGGCATCACCACCGGCGAGGGCTACCGCGCGCTGACCGCCGCGTGCGTCCGCGCTGCCGACACCCACCACTGGCTGGCCGACCCCGAACTCGGCGCCGTCCAGGAGCCTTTGGCGGCCGTCCGCGAGACCGCCGAACAGGTGCTGGCCGAGTTCGAGACGGTGCGCGAGCTGACCCGGGGGGCCGCCGAGGCGCTGGAGGAGGCCGCCGAGCGGATCGCGGCCGTGGTGCGCCGGCTGCGCGGCGAGGCCCCGCGCGAGGCCGCCGCCTGGGTACGCGGACTGACCGAACTCCGCCGCGCCCACGGCCACTTGCTCACCCTGCGCGAGCTGCGCCACGTGGACACCGAGCGGGTGGCCGCGCTGGCCGCCGAGGCGGAGTCCGACCTGGCCGCGTTCGGCAGGCGCGCGGTGACCTTCCTGTCCCGCGAGGACGCCTTCACCGCCCAGCGCGCCGAGGTGGAGCGGCTGGTGGCCGACGCGGACGCGATCCGCACGGTCGCGGACGCCGGGCCCGTCACCGAGCGCCTGGACGAGCTGGCGGACGGGCTGCGCACCGTCACCGAGGTGGTCACCGGCCTCGACATCGCTGACGCCACCGTGCGCACCGCCGTACTGGAGCGGATCGCCGATGTCCTGGGCGGCGTCAACCGGGCGCGCGCCACCCTCGGCGCCCGCCGCCGCTCCCTCCAGGACCAGGAGGGCCGCGCCGAGTTCGCCGCCGAGACCGCCCTGCTCGCCCAGGCCGTCACCGCCGCGCTCGCCGACGCCACCACCCCCGAGGCCTGCGACGACCAACTCGCCTCCGTGCTGGCCCGGTTGGAGGACCTGGACGGCCGGTTCGCCGAGTTCGACGACTTTTTGACCGAACTCGCGGGCAGACGCACCGAGATCTACGAGGCGTTCGCCGCCCGCAAGCAGTCCCTCGCCGATGTCCGGGCCCGCCGGGCGGAGCAACTGGCCGTATCGGCCGGGCGGATGCTGGAGACGGTGGCCCGGCGCGCGGCGGGGCTCGCCGACGCCGACGCGGTCACCGCGTACTTCGCCTCCGACCCGCTGGTCGCCAAGATCGTCCGTACCGCCGGCGAGCTGCGCGACCTCGGCGACAGCGTGCGCGCCGAGGAACTCGACGGCCGTCTCAAGGCCGCCCGGCAGGACGCCGCACGCGCCCTGCGCGACCGCGGCGACCTGTACGCCGACGACGGCCGCACCCTGCTGCTCGGCGGCCACCGCTTCGCCGTCAACACCCAGCCGCTGGACCTCGCCCTCGTGCCGGCCGCCGACGGTCTCGCCCTCGCGGTCACCGGCACCGACTACCGCGCCCCGGTCACCGACCCCGACCTCGTCTCGATGCGCCCCTACTGGGACCGGCATCTGCCCTCCGAGTCCCCCGAGGTCTACCGCGCCGAACACCTCGCCGCCCGCCTCCTCGGCGAGCACGGCCCGGCCGCCCTCGCCGCCGCCGAGGACCTGCCGGGCCTGGTCCGCCGGGTGGCGCAGGAGTCGTACGACGAGGGCTACGAGCGCGGTGTCCACGACCATGACGCGACCCTGATCCTGACCGCGCTGCTGCCCCTGTACGACGCCGCCGGTTCCCTGCGCCACGAGCCCGCGGCCCGCGCCCGGGCCCAGCTCTTCTGGACCCACGGCACCACGGAGGCGGCCCGTGCCGCCTGGAGCCGCCGTGCCGTGTCCCTGGCCCGCGCCCGCGACGCCTTCGGTCCGACGGCGGCACTGGGGGAGCTGGTGGCGGAGCTGGCGGCGGCCCTCGGTCAGTGGGAGCCCTCCGACGCCCGCGAGAGCGCGGACCGGGGCTTCGACCGCTGGTCCGCGGAGGCGGCCGCCGCCTACCTCTTCGACGAACTGACCGGCGGCACCGGCCCCGAGGACTTCGTGCTCGGCGGGGCCGCCCGCGCGCTGCTCGACAAGTTCCACCAGGCGCTGGCCGGTTCGGACTACGGCCGCGACCTGGAAGGACTGACCGAACTGCGGGACCGCCGCCAGGTGGTCGAGGCCTGGCTGACCGCGTACGCCGACGCCAGTGGCAGCGCCGCCGCCCCCGGTGAGCTGGCCGAGGCGGTCGCCGCCGAACTGTGCCCCGAGCTGCCCCGCTACGACGGCGACGCCCGGCTCACCACGACCGTCGAGGGCCTCCTCGGCGCTCACCCCCGGGTGGCGGGCGGCCGGCTGGAGCTGCGCCTGGACGAGTTCCTGGCCCGTACCGCCCGGCACACCGCGCACGACATGCCCGGCTTCCGCGCCTACCAGCGCCGCCGCGGCGCGCTGCTCGCGGCCGAACGCGAACGGCTGCGCCTGGCCGATCACCGGCCCCGGGTGATGCCGTCGTTCGTCCGCAACCGCCTGGTGGACGAGGTCTACCTGCCGCTGATCGGCGACAGCCTCGCCCGCCAGCTGGGCACCACCGGCGCGGGCAAGCGCACCGACACCGGCGGCCTGCTCCTGCTGGTCTCGCCGCCCGGCTACGGCAAGACGACGCTCATGGAGTACGTCGCCGACCGGCTCGGCCTGATGCTGGTCAAGATCAGTGGCCCGGCGCTCGGTCACTCCGTCACCTCGCTGGACCCGGCCGACGCCCCGGACGCCACCGCGCGCCGCGAGATCGAGAAGATCAACTTCGCGCTCGCGGCGGGCAACAACACCCTGCTCCACCTGGACGACATCCAGCACACCTCGCCCGAACTCCTCCAGAAATTCATCCCGCTCTGCGACGCCACCCGGCGCGTGGACGGCGTGTGGAACGGTGAGCCCCGCACCTACGATCTGCGCGGCAAGCGGTTCGCGGTGTGCATGGCGGGCAACCCGTACACGGAGTCCGGGGAGCGGTTCCGCATTCCCGACATGCTCGCCAACCGCGCCGACGTATGGAACCTGGGCGACGTCCTGACCGGCAAGGAGGACGTCTTCGCGCTGAGCTTCGTGGAGAACGCCCTGACCGCCAACCCGGTCCTCGCCCCCCTCGCCGCCCGCGAGCGCGCCGACCTGGAGCTGCTGGTCCGGCTGGCCGCGGGCGACCCGACGGCCCGCCCCGACCGGCTGTCCGCCGCACTGCCGCCCACCGAACTCGACTCCGTACTCGCGCTGTTGCGCCATGTCCTCGCCGTCCGCGACACGATCCTCACGGTCAACGCCGCCTACATCGCCTCCGCCGCCCAGTCCGCCGACGCCCGCACCGAGCCGCCGTTCCGCCTCCAGGGCTCGTACCGCGACATGAACAAGATCGCCCAGCGGCTGCGCCCGGTCATGAACACCGCCGAGCGCGAGGCCGTCGTCCAGGACCACTACACGGCCGAGGCCCAGACCCTGACCACGGGCGCCGAGGTCAACCTCCTCAAACTCGCCGAACTGCGCGGCGAGCTGGATACCACCCGCGCGGCCCGCTGGACCGACATCAAGACCGCCCACATCCGCACCCGCACCCTCGGCGGCCCCGACCAGGACCCCCTGACCCGCGCGGTCGCGGCGCTGACGGTACTGGCGGACAGGGTGGCAGCGGTGGAATCGGCGATCATCCGGGCCACCGGGACCGAGAGCGAGGGCACCTCCCGCTGACAGGCGGCTCCCCGCCCGTGCCTGGAGTCTGGGCATGGTCACCGAGGCGGCGCTGCGTGGATATCTGCTGGAGGCACCAGGCGAACGCGCTCGGGCAGTTCCGCTACGTTCCGCCGTTCTCGCTGCCGGTCAGGCTCTTCGTGGAGGCGAAGTTCACCGAGGGCAAGGTGCAGCTCTCGACCGTGCGCAACGGACACGGGGTGGTGCACGACATCAACGAGAACATGGTGACCACCCGCCAGGACCCTGGGCCCAGCCGCCCGCGACCGCGCCACCACTACAGCTACGCCGTCTTCTCCACCGCCGGCTTCAGCCGGAACGCGCAGGAGTACGCGCTCGCCCACCAGATATCGCTGGTCGACCTGTCCATGCCCGACTTCGCGGGCCCGCGGGAGCTGGTGAGGTCGGTGGCCAGGGACGAGTACATGGAGTACGACCCCGATGCCGATGCCCATCCGCTGCCGGAGAGCGTCACGGAGCCCCTTGACCGGCTGGCCGGTGTCCTCAGCAGCCGCTCGACACTCGGCCTCGTACTGGCCTTCCCATCGGCGCCGTTCGTGCCGGGCCTGGCCTCGGAGGACCTCTGCGCCTTCGTGGACTACGCCCGCGCGCACCCCACCCACGACATCAACCTGGGCCGGGTCCAGGACGGGAACCACTCCGTGTGGCGCGTGCGCCCTGCCGCCGATCCGGGTGCCTACGCCATGACCTTCAGCCTGCCCAAGCGGGTCGAGTCCTGGATCCGCGCCCAGGAGGAGGCGGTCAACGAACGCGCCCGTTCGGTCAAGCGCCGCCTCCTGTCGACCATGACCGTCTACTGGCTCGACGGCGACCACATCCTGACCTTCAACTCAGGTACGCGCCGGTCCAGTTGCATCAGTGACCCCGCTCGCACCTCACCCGTGCCCGTGCTCCGCACCCTCCTGCGGCCCCCCGCCCATCGTCCGCAGCATCGCCCTGCCGCCCGTGCGCAGGAAGCGGATGACGAGGGAGGTGGCGAGGAGGAGGAAGGCGATGTTGAGCCAGGTCGTGTAGTTCCAGCGGATGCCCTCCTCGGGGAGCCGGGCCACGGCTTGGTCGGGGATGAGGCCGAGGCCGCCGAAGAGGAACTCCACCACGTAGCCGGCCACCGCGATGGCGGCGAAGAAGGTGGCGAGCAGGAAGCCGGCCATGCGGGGGCCGTAGTACTTCCGGTAGATGTTGAGGATCGGCAGGATCAGCAGGTCGGCGTAGATGAAGGCGATCACGCCGCCGAAGCTGATGCCGCCCTTCCACAGGACCACCGCCAGCGGCACATTGCCGATGGAGCAGACGAACGTGGCGACGGCGACGACCGGGCCGATCAGCGGGCCGGTCAGCTTGGCCGCGAGGGGATGGCCGGCCAGGAAGAAGGTGTGCCAGAAGTCGTCGGGCACCCAGGCGGCGATGGCACCGGCGATCAGCAGCCCCGCCACCAGGTCGCGCAGGATCGCGGCCCACTCCATGACGAAGATGTGCGACACGGAGGTGAGCCCGGCGCGCGAGAGCAGCCGGCGCAGGAAGCCGCCCTCGCCCCGCACCGACATGTCCATCGCCGCGTGGCCCTCCATCGACCCGGCGACCCCGCGCTCGGCCTGCTCCCGGGCGCGGTGCAGCAGACGTTCGCGCAGGAAGACGCGGAACAGCACCGCGAGGACGACGATCATGATCGGGCCGCCGGCGAACTCCGCCGCGGTGAACTGCCAGCCCATCAACAGGGCGAGAATCACACCGAGTTCGATGACGAGGTTGGTCGAGGCGATCTCGAAGGCCATCGCCGCTGTGAAGTTCGCGCCCTTGCGGAACAGGGAGCGGGCGAGGGCGACGGCGGCGTAGGAGCAGGAGGACGACGCGGCGCCGAGGCCCGCGGACAGGGCGAGCGTGCGCGGGCGGTCGTCGCCGAGCAGCCGTACGACCGCCTCGCGGCGCACCACCGCCTGGACGACGGCCGAGAGGGTGAAGCCGAGGATCAGTGCCCAGGTGATCTCCCAGGTCATCGATCCGGTGATGGACAACGCGTGCCCGATCGCGTGCATGCAGCGCACTCCCTTCACGGTGGTGCGGTTCCGCCACTCGGCCGAGAGTACCCCTATGGGGTATCCCGAAACGCAGCGAAGGTCCCGTTCGGCGATCGGTATCCTCCCCGCATGGATATCCGTGTGGAGGCCGTACGGGAGCCGTCCCAGGAGCTGGTCGACGCCTTCGGGAGGCTGCTTCCGCAGCTGTCCTCGGCCGCCGCGCCCCTGGACCGCGCCGCGATCGACCGGCTGGTGTCCTGTGACACCAACACGGTGCTGCTCGCCCGCACCCCCGAGGCGATCGTCGGCACCCTGGTCCTGGTGCTGCTGCCCCTGCCGTCCGGGCTGCGCGGCCGGATCGAGGACGTGGTGGTCGACGGCGCGGCGCGCGGCCGGGGTGTCGCGGGGCTGCTGATCGAGGAGGCGGCACGGCTCGCCCGTAAGGCGGGCGCGCGCACGCTCGACCTCACCTCCCGCCCGGACCGCGCCTCCGCGAACCGGCTCTACGAGCGGCTCGGCTTCCGCACGCGGGAGTCCACGGTGTTCCGGCTGAGCGAGTAGGCGTCCGCCGCCTCGGTGTGGACGGCCGCGCCGCTTCGGGGAGTCGGCGTCCGCCGCTCCACCGCGAACAGCCGCGCCGCTTCAGGGAGTCGGCACGATCCGGCGCAGCGCCGCGCGGGCCGGCGGGGCCCAACTGGGCTTCCCGCCGGGGCGGCCGCGGCGGCCCGCCTCACCGATGAGAAGGCAGCCCAGGGCGCGGAAGAGCGCCCAGCCCCGGGCGCGGCGCAGGGCCGCGGCGTGCGTGGCGGGGTCCTGTGCGGGCCGGTACGCGGGCCGGTACGTGGTGTGGAAGCGGTCGAGGGCGCCGTCCGGCAGGAGGGTCCAGGCCGCGGCGAGATCACAGGCCGGGTCGCCTGCGCAGAGGTCCCCGAAGTCGATCACGCCGCAGAAGGTGCCGTCCGCGGTGAGCACGTTGGCCGGGTGGAGATCGCCGTGCAGCCATACCGCCGGGCCGGACCACACGGGCGCGGCGGCGGCGTCCGCCCAGATCGCGCGCATCGCCCGGACGGTCTCCGGATCGGGCAGCAGCCCCAGTTCGGCCGCCGAGGCCAGCCCCCGCTCGAACTGGCCGACCAGCGGTGCCAGCGGCCCCCCGCGTTCCCGGCCGGCGGGCGCGTCGTCGGGGGCGGGCCGGTGCAGGGCGGTCAGGAAGCCGGCCAGGGCGTCGGCCGCCTCCCGGCCGCGCGTCGCGGGGGCCAGATCACCGGGCGTGCCCGGCACCCAGGTGGTGACGATCCAGGGCCGCGGAAACCCTGCCGTGGGGGCGCCGAGCCGCTGCGGGACGGGGACCGGCAGAGGCAGGCGCGGGGCGAGGACGGGAAGCCAGGTGTGCTCCTTGAGCAGCAGCGCGTCCGCCGTCGCGGTCGCCCAGGGCAGCCGCACCGCGAGGTCGTCGCCGAGCCGCCACAGCTGGTTGTCCCAGCCGCGCGCGCCCAGCCGCAGGGGACGCTCGGCGAGGTCCGGGTGCTGGGCGCGCAGCAGGGTGCGGACCAGGTCCGCGGTGAGTGCGGTGCCGTCGTGGGTCATGCGGGGCAACCGTAGCCGCCCCGCAGGGGTACGTCCGGGAGGGATCAGGAGGGCTGCGACGTCAGCAGCGGACGCAGGGCGCCGGTGCGCAGCCGGTCCACCAGCGGTGGGGCGATCCGGCGCAGCACCAGGACGGTGACGAGCGAGACGACGCTGCCGACCAGGGCGCCCACGGCGACGTCGTGCGGGTAGTGCGCGCCGACGTACACCCGGGAGGCGCCCATCGCGAGCGCGGTGACCAGGGCGAGGGTGCCGAGGCGGCGGCTGATCAGCAGGAGGGCCACCGCGAAGGCGAAGGCGACGGTGGTGTGGTTGCTGGGGAAGGCGTAGTCGTCCGGCGCGGGGCACGCCTCCAGGAGGAAGTCGTGGGGGAGCGCGCGGCACGGCCGGGGCTCGTCGAAGACGTCCTTGATCCCGCTGTTGACCACGTAGGCGAGGACGACGGCGACCGGCGTCGCCAGCACGGCGGCCATCGCGGTGCTGCCCTGTCCTCTGGCCCGCCACCACGCCACCAGCAGATACACCGCGAACAGGCCGATGCCGAAGGCACTGAACACCGAGACCGGTTCGTTCAGCCAGTGCGTGTGCCGGGCGAAGTCGGTGACGTCGGTGTACAGACCGCCGTCTATCGCCGCGCCGTCGAGCGCCTGGGTGGTCGGGGAGGAAGTCGTCATCAGATGGGTCTCCGGGGCCGTGCTGCGTGGGCCGCGGGCTCCGGGAAACGGGCGCGGGCACCGATCGGACGTACGGATGAAGCGCGGACGTCTCAGAGGTAAACGTCTACAAGTATGTAGACGATATCAGGTTACGGCGCGGGGCGCCGCCTCGCCTGGACCGACGGTGGTGCCTCGCCCGTAGCGCATGTGCCGCCTCGCCCGTGCCGACGGTGGCCCCACCCGTGCCGCCCCGACTGACCCGAACGGCCCCGCCCTGCTCGCGCTCGCGTGCGCGGGGCGGTGCGCTGGTGATCTGCATGGCGATCCGCACGGCGAGGAGGTGCCAGTGACGAACGGTGCGACCCCCGACCACCCCGGCGACCCGGGCCGCTCCGACCGCCCTGGCGACCCCGACCGGCCCGATGGCGCCGAGCGGCCGGGCGAACCAGGTCGGCCACGCGACCCCGACCGGCCGGAGCCCGCGGATCACCCGGAACGACACGACCGTCCCGACCGCCCGGAACGGCAGAACGGACTCGACCACTCGGACCGCCCCGGCCACTCCGAGCTCGACGACCTCCGCTCCCGCCTCGCCGCCCTCGAAGCGGAGCGGCACGCGCGGCACGGCGGGGCGGCGCGGCCCCGGCGGCGGCCCCTCTCCGCGCTCGCCGCCGTGCTCCTCGTCATCGGCTGCCTCCTCGCCCCGCTCGCCGTCGTCGCCACCTGGGCCGCCGACCTGGTCGGCGACACCGACCGCTATGTCGCGACCGTCGCCCCGCTCGCCGGGAACCCCGCCGTGCAGGACGCCGTCGCGAACCGGGCCACGGACGCGCTGATGGACCGGATCCAGCTGCCCACGCTGCTCTCCGACGTGGCGCCCAAGGACCGGCCCCTGCTGGAGAAGGCGCTGGGCGGGCTCGGCGGGGGCCTGGAGAACGCCGTACGGGGGTTCGTGCACGACCAGGCCCGCAAGGCCGTCGCCTCCTCGGCCTTCGCCACGGTCTGGACCGACGCCAACCGCAGGATCCACGCCTCCCTGGACAAGGCGCTGACCGGCACCGGTGGCGGCGCGGTGCAGCTGAAGGACGACACCGTCACCCTCGATCTCGCCCCGCTGATCGAGGACGTGAAGAAGCGCATGGTCGACGCGGGGATGACCTTCGCGAGCCATATCCCGGCCATCCACGCCCAGTTCACGCTTCTGGAGTCCCAGCAGATCGGCAAGGTGAAGACGTACGTACGGCTGCTGCGGATCGCCGGCAACTGGCTGCCGGTGCTCGCCGTCCTGCTGATCGCCGCCGGTGTCCTGCTGTCGCTGCGCCGCCGCCGCGCCCTCGTCGCGGGCTGCCTCGGCGCGGCCGTCGCCACCGCCGTGCTCGGCATCGGGCTGCGCGTCTTCCGCGTGTTCTACCTGGACCGGCTGCCCGCCGATGTCTCCCCGGGCGCGGCCGGCGCGGTCTACGACACCCTGACCCGCTTCCTGGAGACCGCGGTACGGATGGTGATCGTGCTCGGCGTGGTGATCGCGCTGGGCGCCTGGCTCAGCGGGCCCGGGCGGCGGGCCGGACTGGTGCGGGGCCTGTGGACCGACGGCATCGGCGCGGCCCGCGGCACCGCCGACCACGCGGGCCTGCGCACCGGTCCGGTCGGCCCCTTCGTACGCCGGCACCGCGCCTGGTTCACCTGGATCCTGGTCGCCGTGGCGGTTCTGGTCTGCCTGCTGTGGCCGTACCCCACCGGCTGGGTGGTCCTCGGGATCGCCCTGTGCCTGCTGTTCGTCCTGGCCGTGGTGGAGTTCCTGGCGGCGCAGCCCCCGCCGCGGCCCCTGCGCGAGGGCCACGCACCGCGTTCCTGATCCATCAGCTTTCCGCCCGCGCGATAGCTTTCCGACTCCGTCCGGACCCCGTCCCCGTGGGACGGGACTCCCGCCCTCGTGAGACCGGAGAGCCGCCCGTGCCGCCCCTGCCACCCGTGCCGCCCCTGCCGCCCCTGCCCCTCAAGCCCCGTGAGGCGCCCTACCTCGCCGTCGCCGACGCGCTGCGGGCGCGGATCCGCGGGGGTGAATGGCGGATCGGCGGGCGGCTGCCGTCCCGGGCGCGGCTCGCGGAGGAGTACGGGGTCGGCCGCAATGTGGCCCAGCGGGCGGTGGACCGGCTGATCGCCGAGGGGCTGCTCGAAGGGCGCGCGGGGTCGGGGACCTACGTACGGGCGCCGCGCGAGCGGCTGCCGATGATCCGGGCGCGCCGGCACGGGGGCCTCGGGCACCCGGCCACCAGTGTCGCCGAGCGCGGCCGGGCGGGCGCGTGGGACTTCCACACCCGGGTGCGGTTTCCCGCGCCCGCGGCGATCGCCGAGCGGCTCGCCATCGCGCCCGGGGACCCCTGCGTCAGCACGCGCTGCGAGTTCCTCGCCGACGGCCGGCCCGTCCAGCTCTCGCACTCCTGGGAGCCGTTGGCGATCACCGACGGCACTCCGATCGTGCTGCCCGAGCAGGGGCCGCTCGCGGGCAAGGGGGTGGTCGAGCGGATGCGCTCCATCGGGGTGCTCGTCGAGACCGTGGCCGAACTCCCCCGCCCGGCCCGCGCCACCCGGGAGCAGGCCCATCTGCTCGGCATCAGCCTCGGCGACCTGGTCCTGCGGATCGAGCGGACCCTGTACGACGACGGGGGCCGCCCGGTGGAGACCGCCGACATCGTCGTCCCGGACGCCCGCCGTGAAGTCCTCTACGAGTTCGCCGTCGAGCGGGGATAGCCGCCGATGCCCCCGCGCCCCGCCACCCGGTCCGGACTCCTGCGCGACCGGGACTTCCGCCTGCTGGCCGCCGCCACCGCGCTCGGCCAACTCGGCGACCGCGTCGTCTTCCTGGCGCTGCCCCTGGTCGCCATCGCCCTGCTGCGCGCCGGCGCCTTCCAGGTCGGCCTGCTGACCGCGGCCACCACCGCGGGCTCCCTCCTCGTCGGACTCCCGGCGGGCGCCTGGGTGGACCGGGTGCGCAAACGACCGGTGCTGATCGCCGCCGACCTTGCCCGGGCTCTGGTCCTGCTCTCCGTCCCGGCGGCCCGCTGGTGCGGCCTGCTGAGTGTCGAATGGCTGTACGGCGTCGCCCTCGTGCACGGCCTGCTCACCGTCTTCTTCGAGGTCTCCTACGCCAGTTACCTGCCCCACCTGGTGGGCCGCGCCCGGCTCCTGGAGGCCAACTCCACGCTCTCCGCAATCCGTTCGGCGACCAGCGTCGGCGGCCCGGCACTGGCGGGCCCGCTGGTGGGCGGCTTCGGACCGGCCACCACGCTCCTGGCGAGCGCGACCGGGACGGCCGCGTCGGCCCTGCTCGCGCTGGCCATCCGTGACCACGAGAAGAGGCCCGAACGGCCCGGCACCCGGCCCCGGTTGCGCCGCGAGGTGCGGGAGGGGCTGCGCTTCGTGCTCGCCCATCCGGTGCTGCGCGCCACGATCCTCGGCGACGCCCTCTTCAACCTCTCCCTGGCCATGTACCAGGCCATGCTTCTGCTCTTCCTGGAAAGGGAGTTGGGGCTCGACGCGGCCGGGGTCGGCCTGATCCTCTCCGGGATGGGGTGCGGTGCCCTGCTGGGCGCGCTGTCGGCGACCAGGATCGCGCGGCGGCTCGGACCGGGCACGGCCGTCTGGCTCGCCCCACTGGTCACCTGCCCGCCGACCGCGCTGATCCCCCTGGCCCGCCCCGGGTGGAGCCTCTGCCTGGCGGCGGCCGGTCTGGCGGCGCTGAGCTTCGGCGGTGTCGTACGCGTCGTCGCCCAGGCCGGTTTCCAGCAGTCCCTCACCCCGGACCGGCTGCTCGGCCGGATGAACGCGACCGCCCGGTTCGTCTCCTGGGGCGGCCTCCCGCTCGGCGGACTGCTGGGCGGCGCCGCGGGCACCGCGTTCGGGGCACCGGCCACCCTGCTGATCGCCGCGGCCGGCATGACACTGGGCTTCCTCCCCGCCTTCCTCTCCCCGCTGCGCACAGCCAACCGAGGAAGCTCTCGGATCTGCAAGCCGAGTTGACGCTTCCGGGCGCCGACTTGTCCAGACACCTTTTCTCTTCTGTCTGTCCATGGGGCGCTTCGTCGACGTTCTTCCCGGCGTACCCGCGCACCCCTAGTGTCTCGCTGTCATGTACGCGCCCCGCTACCGGTCAGGGGCTCACTTCCAGCAGGAGAGCGCATGGTCTCGCGTCGTACCGCTACCGCCCTCACCGTCACCGCGGCCGCCACGCTCCTCGGGGTCGCCGGTTACCCGGCCCCCGCGGCCAGCGCGGCGGGCCCCGGCACCAGCCTGTCGGTGTTCGCCTGGAACGTCGACCTCGGCACCGCGATCGTGGACACCACCCAGAACGAGAAGGCGGCCCAGCGCACGCCGGTCATCGAGTCGATCGTCCGGGGGCACGGCGCGGACGTGGTGGTGCTGGACGAGGACTTCAACAACACCTCGACCGCCGACCTCGTCGGCAAGCTGTCGGACCTGTACCCGTACCACACCCCGGTGGTCGGCCAGAGCTGCTCCGGCGGCGGCTGGACCGGCATCAGCGGCGACTGCTCCAACTCGCCGTTCGTCATCAACGGCGGCACGATGATCCTGTCCAAGTACCCGATCACCGCCCAGTACGCGCACGTCTTCAGCAACTCCGCGTCCAGCACCTGGGACTACCACGCCAACAAGGGCGCGGCGCTGGTCCGGATCGCCAAGGGCGGCACGCAGAGCTGGGTGATCGGCACCCACCTCCAGGCCGACGAGTCCGGCACCTCCACCGACACCACCCAGTCCACCCGGCTCGCCCAGCTCCGCGAGATCCGCTCCTGGGCGGACGGCATCGCCGGCACGAGCGCTCCGGTGCTGATCGGCGGCGACCTGAACGTCGAGTACTACGGCGGCCGGTCACGCGGCGACCACGCCAACGCCCAGAGTGCGGTGAACGGCGTCCTCGGCACCCCCGCCACCGACCCGGACCAGACCCTGCGCACCATGGACTGCCCGGTCTCCGCGTGGTGCCAGTACATGTCCGGCGTGGAGACCTTCCCCAAGGACTACCGCGACGACCTCGACTACCTCGGCTACCTCAACGCCCCCGGCCGTCCGGTCCCCTCGGCCGTCTCCCCGGTGAAGGTCGACTTCGACCCCCAGGCCGGCTGGACCACCGGCCAGACCGACACCGAGGCACCCAGCGACCACTACCCGATCGAGACCACGTTCCAGCTCAACTGAACCCGCGACACAGGGGTGTTCGGCCTTCCGGTGTGCCGTCGTCGCGCACCGGGGGCCGGGTCCCGACGGAGATCCCCCGGTCCGCGTTCCTTCGTACCACGCGCGTTCACCCATTGTTCGGACGGCTTCACCGGTGTCCGGCGCGCCCTTCACATACCGTCCTGCTGCCGATGGGCGATCACCGGTCGCCGGAGCTGCCGCGCGAGCCCACGCGCGCGCCGGAACCCGTCCGTCACGACACCGCCGCACACCCGGCCGGGACGCCCGCGGCGAGAAACACTCGCTCTTGGGGGGCTCGTTGAACTCTCGTACGCGCCGCCACCTCGCGACGCTCACCTCGGCCGCCTCGCTGGCGGCCGGACTGCTCGGTGCCGCGGCACCGAGCGCGCAGGCCACGCCGACCGCGCCGGACACCTCGACCGGTCTGCTCAGCCTGTACGGCGGTACCAACGGCGCGGAGACCGCGGGGGCGGGGAGGCCCCCGCCGGCCGTCCGATGCCCGGCACCGGCACCGGCGCCGGTCCCGACCGCACCCACCTGCCCGCTCCGGACGGCCACACCGCCCGCTGACCGAGCAGCAGGGAGCCCGGTGGCCCACCGACCAGCGGTGGGCCACCGGGCCCGATATCCGGGGCGGTTGACCGGTGCCGCGGGCTAGGATCCCGGGCATGGCCCTGACCGTGGACGACGTGGACCGGTTCGAGGCGTCCAGGCACCGTCTGGAAGCCATCGCCTATCGCCTGCTCGGCTCGGCGAGCGAGGCGGAGGACGCCGTACAGGAGACGTATCTGCGCTGGCAGGCCGCCGACACCGGGCGCATCGAGGTCCCCGAGGCATGGCTGACCAAGGTGCTCACCAATCTCTGCCTCAACCAGCTGGCCTCCGCCCGCGCCCGCCGCGAGACCTACGTCGGCGCCTGGCTCCCCGAGCCACTGCTCGCCGGCGACCCGATGCTGGGCCCCGCCGACACCGCCGAACAGCGCGAGTCGGTGTCGTACGCCGTCCTCACCCTGCTGGAGCGCCTCACCCCGAACGAGCGTGCGGTGTACGTGCTGCGCGAGGCGTTCGACTACCCGCACCGGGAGATCGCGGCGATCCTCGACCTCACCGAGACCGCCAGCCAGCAGATCTTCCACCGCGCGAAGAAGCATGTCGCGACCGGCCGGGCGCGCGCCGAGATCGACGAGGCGGCCGCGCGCCGGATCGTGGACGAGTTCCTCGCCGCCGCCACCAGCGGCCACACCGAACCGCTGGTACGACTGCTCACCGAGAACGCCATCGCGATCGGCGACGGCGGCGGCAAGGTGCCCGCGCGCGCTCGCGCGTTCGAGGGGGCCCGCGCGGTCGCGACGTTCATGCGGGGCCTGTTCAAGCCCGGCAGGGCCAAGCGCAACCTGGTCGGCGGCTCGCCCGACCTCCATGTCTGCCTGGTCAACGGAGCCCCCGCGCTCGTCGTGGTGCTCGACGGGCGGGTCATCGGCATCACCTGTCTGGAGATCACCCGGCAGGGCATCGCCGCCTTCCGCAGCCAGGTCAACCCGGACAAGCTGGTGCGCGCGACCCGGCGCTGGGCGGCCGGCGAGCACGGCGACCCCGTGCTCAAGGTCTTCTGACGCCCATGTGATGCATGCGTGACGCAGGTCACAGCCCGCTCCTGTCAGGAAACGGCGGGCCGCCCGGTTCAAGGGGCGAACCGCTTGGGACGCCGTCCCATGAGCGACAGGAGCAGGCCATGCAGCACCGCGTCATCGTCCTCGGCGCCGGATACACCGGAGCCATCGCCGCCGGCCGTCTCGCCCGCCGACTGCGCCGCGAGGACGTCGCCATCACCCTCGTCAACGCCGAGCCCGACTTCGTCGAACGCGTCCGGATGCATCAGCTCGCCGCCGGCCAGGAACTCCCGCCCCGGCCCCTCGCCGCCATGTTCACGGGCACCGGCGTCACCCTGAGGCTCGCCCGGGTCACCGCCGTGGACGCCGACCGGCGGACCGTCACCGTCACCGGGGAGCAGGGCACGGCGGAGGAACTGCCGTACGACACCCTCGTCTACGCCCTCGGCAGCGGATGGCACGACCAGGGCGTTCCCGGCGTCGCCGAGCACGCCCACGACCTCGCGAACCGGCCCGGCGCGCTCAGGCTGCGCGCCCGCCTGGCCGAGCTGGCCGCCGGTGCCCCCGTGGTCGTGGTCGGCGGCGGACTCACCGGTCTGGAGGCCGCGACCGAACTCGCCGAGGCACGCCCGGACCTGGATGTCGCCCTCGTCGTGCGCGGTGACCTGGGCGAGCGGTTCTCGCCCAAGGGCCGCCGTCATCTGCGCGCGGTCTGCGACCGGCTCGGAATCACCGTGCACGAGCACACGGACGTGACCGCGGTGGCCGCCGGCCATGTCACCACCGCCGACGGCACCACGCTCCCCTCCGCGGCCACCGTGTGGACCGCCGGTTTCGCCGTCCACCCGATCGCGCGGGCCACCACCCTGGACACGGGGGAGAACGGTCAGATCGTCGTCGACCGCTCGATGCGCTCCGTCTCGCATCCGCAGGTCTACGCCATCGGCGACGCGGCCCTCGCCATGGGCCCCGGCGACAAGCCGCTGCGGATGTCCTGCGCCTCGGGGGTGCCCAGCGCCTGGCAGGCGGCCGACGCGATCGCGGCGCGGCTCAGCGGCGGGAAGGTGCCGGTGACGCCGGTGCGCTACTACCAGCAGTGCGTCTCCCTCGGCCGCCGGGACGGCCTGATCCAGTTCGTCACCGCGGACGACCGCGCCGTCGATCACGCCCTGACCGGCCGTCTCGCCGCCCGCTACAAGGAGGTCGTCTGCAAGGGCGCGGCCTGGGGTGTCGCCCATCCGCTGCTGGTGCCGAGCAGGGCACGCGCGGTGGTGCCGGCGGAGGGCGCGGCCGACACGAGGTTCGCCGGGACGGTGGTCTGAGCGCCCCCGCCCGAATAACGCATGCGCCTCAGGGGAGTTGGCGCTACCTCCCGGCCGTACGGCGATGGTCGATCCCTGGATCCCGGCGATCAGGGCATGCCGTCAAGGCACCCTTCTTCCTCACCGCCGCCGTCGCCCCCTGGATGGCGGAGTCCGGTGGCGGGGCGACCGTGAACCTCGGCTCCTGGATCGCCCGTCTCGGTGTCCCGGTCGGCGCGCTCTGCAGTTCGACCAAGGGCGCGATGGAGACGCTGACGCGGGCGTGGGCAGCGGAGTTCGGGCCGCGGGGCGTGCGGGTGAACGCGGTGTCGCCCGGGGTGATCCTGCCCCCGTCCCCGGCGGGCACCGAGCCGCATCCGGGCGAGGTGATGATGCGGGGCACCCCGGCGGGCACGGTCGGCACGCCGGACGTGATCGCGAACGCCGTGGTGTGGCTGGCGAGCGACGAGGCGGCGTTCGTGCACGGGACGGTGGTGGACGTCGACGGGGGCCGCACCGGGGTGGCGGTCGTCGCGGCGTAAGCCGTACCGGGAGCGCCCGGAAAGTCTCTCGACACACGGGAGTCGGACCGGGTTCACCCGCTCTTGGCGCAGCTTCACACCGGCCGCACTCTCGCACTACGTTAGGGATTGAACGACCGGTGCCGCCGTGGGCCGAGCCGTGGAGGCGGCCGCGTGCGTTCCGTCCCGAGCGCGCAAGGAGCCGCATGCCGCCCTCGTCCTCGCCACCGACCGCCCACCACATCACGGGCGTCGACCGACTGCTGACCGCTGCCGTACGGCTTTCCGGCACCCTTCCGGCGACCCGCTCCACCCTCGGGGTGGTCCGGGGCCGCCACCAGTCCGAACGCGAACGCACGTCCGCGCTGCGGGCCCGGCTCGCCGAACGGGGCCTGCCCAGCCTGGAGTTGAGCCCGGTTCCCGAGCCGGGGGAGCGCGCCGGTGCCCAGCACGGTCTGCCGCCGCGGTCGGTGGGGCTGCTGGTGCACACGCCGGGGGTGCGGCCGGAGCATGCGATGCGGGCGGCGGCGTTATGGCGCCTGCCGCTGCTGATCGACCGGCCGGACGGGATGGCGGGCGCGGGGGCCTGCCACAGAGACGTCATCGGCATCCACCTCGCGGGCCGCGGCTATGAACTCGCCCTGCGCCAGGCAGACTTGGTGTCCTTGAACACCGACCCGGGCCCCATCCGTCTCATCCTCGACAACGAGAAGATCACCATGCCGGACGGCCGCCGCCTCGCCGTCACGACGACCGGTTCCGGACTGCTGGAGGTACGGGCCGAGCCCTTCGGCCTGCGCCGCGTCCGCCGCCTGCGCTTCGAACGGGCCTGGGGCGCCCACCGCCTGGACGTGGACGGCGTCCCGATGGGCGAGGTACGCGCCCCGCTGCGCATGGAGGCGGACCCGGGGCGGCTGCACATGGTGCGGGCCTGAGAGGCTAGGGTTGGCCGCTCTTGCCGTGAGGAAGAGCGGCCGGTGTGCATTCTCGGAGAATCTCAGCTATATGTGGGTGTCATCGACGAAATGAAATAGTGGGTGCCCACCAGAAAAGTCATACAGGTGAGAACAATCATCCCGGCAATCATCGGAAATGCCTTTTTCTTCGATATCTTCATCGTTCCATGTTCTTTGGATTTCGTGTGACGTGCTTGGACCCGCAAGTGTCGGCAGGAGATGTCGATCAAGCGATGCGGGATGTACGGTTTACCACACGAAAGCCCACGCCACTACTTACTGGCGCGTAACGAAAAGACGGCACCGTCACTGCACCGCTGTCCGTGAACCCCTCAGGGTAGAGAGAGCGCGCAAAGCGCGGGCGGTCTCGGTCGGAGCCGAAATTTCTCTGCTTGCCGCCAGGCTCAGCTCGAAGTGTGCCCGCGCCTGGGCCACGCGGCCCGTGTCCAGTTCGGCCAGGGCGGCGTCGTAGGCCGTGTCGACGACTTCGCCCGCGGCGTTGATGCTCCGGGCCAGGGTGAGTGCGGCGATGTGCAGCGGTACGGCCTGCTCGCTGCGGCCGGCCGCACGATGCGCCCTGCCGATCCGGTTGAGGGCGAGCGCCTCCCCGCGCCGGTCGCCCACTGCGCGGAAGACCTCAAGGGAGGTCTGCGAGAGTGTCAGTGCCTCGTTCGTCTTTCCCAGGCCGATCAGGGCGTTGGCTAGGTTCATCTGAAGAGTTGCTTGTTCTCTTTTGTCGGACCTTCGGGCTGCCAGGGAAATGGCTTTTCGGTAAACATGTTCAGCCGATTTAAGGTCTCCCGTTCGGGTTCGTAATTCACCCACGTTGTTGAGTGAATTGAAGACCCCCCGCGTGTGGCCGATTTCTGTGAATGTGGCCAACGCGGAGTTGAAGCACTCCAGCGCAGCGTCATTCTCTGACAGGTGTAGATGTGTAATCCCGAGCATGTTGTAACTGCGCGCCAATTGCAGCTTGTTCTTTGTGTGCACGAGGGAGTCATGTGCTCGCTTTTGGAGTGCCTGCGCCAATGCGTACCGTCCCGTCTGCCAGAGTGGAATGCACATTTGGTTGACGCATTCGCTCTCCAGGTCCGAATCCCCCATCGCATGTGCCAGCTCCAGGGCTTCTCGCGCGGCCGAGATCGCCTCCTCGTAGCGGGATCGATGGCTGCGCGCAACGCTCAGATCGAGCAGTGCCCGCGCCCAGGCCCCGCTGTTCCGTGTGGTGGCCCAGTGTTCGACGGCCCGCAGTAGCAGCGGCTCCGCGGTGGCCAGGTGGCCGTGCATGTCGAGCAGACCCGTCAACACATGCACACATAAAGCGAGTTGATGTTCGGATCCATGACTAGTGATCCAATCAAGCGTGTCTGAAAGGTTCGAGCTCTCTGCAATGAGCCAATTTTCTGCTGCGTGTACGTCGTTGATCTCCGGAAGGGTAATGCTGTCGTCGGGGTTCAGGCTCGTACGAGGGCGGTATGGATGTACTAGACGGTCTGCGCGATCCGCCGCGCTGATATAGAAGTTCGCCAGTCGTTCGACAGCCGCCCGCGATGCTGTTCCTTCCGCGTCAGCCAAGGTTCGGGCGTACTTACGCAGGAGGTCGTGCAGGGTGAAGCGGTTCGGGGTGTGTTCGGTTGCCAGATTCCGGATGTGAAGCTGTTCGAGTGCTCGTTCCGTCACCGAGAGGGGCAGGCCTGTCAGGGCCGCCACCGCGTGCGGTCCGAACTCCATTCCGGTATGAAGGCTGATCCGACGAAACACCAGCTGTTCTTGGGGGTCCAGCGCGTCATAGGACAACGCGAACACATGCTCCAAAGTCCGTTCCCCGTCGCGGAGTTCCTCCAGTCCGCCGCCTGTGGTCAGCTGCCGCAGCAGGTCGGTGGCGGTCCACGACGACCTGGTGACCAGTCGGCTCGCGGCGATCTCGATGGCCAGTGGCAGATATCCGCATATCCGGACAATGTCTGCGATCTCCGTCGTCCGGGTTCGCCCGGTCGTGCCGAGGCCTCGTTCGAAGAGGGCGATCGCGTCGTCGCTCGGCAGCACGTCGAGCGAGATCGAGCGCGCGCCCGGCAGGCCCGTGAGCCGGCGGCGGCTGGTCACCACGATCGCCGTCGGCGAGGCGCCGGGCAGCAGTTGCCGTACCTGCTCCGAGCAGACGGCGTCGTCCAGGATCACCAGCATCCGCCGGTCCCGGGCCAACGACCGCCACATCGCGGTGAGTTCCTCGGTGTCCTGCGGCAACTCCTTGCCCTCCGGGCCGAGCACCCGCAGCAGCGTGGTGAGCGCGCGGTCCGGGGCGCCGGCCGCCCGGTCCGCCACGTGGCCGCCGAGCCGTACGAAGCAGCGGCCGTCGGGATAGCGGTCCGCCACCTCGTGCGCGCAGTGCACGGCCAGCGCGCTCTTGCCGACGCCCCCCATCCCCTCCACGGTCACCACGGCCCCCGCCTCGCCGCCGCCCTCGGACAGGGCCGAGGTGAGCCGCCGTAACTCCTCGCGGCGGCCGATCCAGGGAACGTCCCGCGGCAGGTTGTCCGGCACGGGTCGGCCGGGCCGTGCGGCGGGCCGGCGGCGGGGGCCCTGGCCGTACAGCGCGCCCGCCGGGGTGCCGGCCAGGATTCCCTCCTGGATGCGATGGAGGCGCCGGCCCCCGTCCAGGCCGATGTCCCGGATGACGCGTTGCCGGGTGCGTTGCAGCAGCCTGGTCGCCTCCGCCGTACGACCGCCGCCGTGCAGCGCGACGGCCAGCAGCCCCACCAGGGCCTCGTCCACGGGGTGTTCGGGCGCCAGCGGGGCGAGCACCGGCACCGCCTCGGTGAACCGGCCCGCGTTCATGAGGAGTTCGGCGCGGGTCATGGCGGCGATCAGGGCCGTCTCGCCCACCGTGGCGCGCAGATGGTCCGGCCAGGAGCCGGAGATCCCGGCGAGCGGCTCGCCGTACCGGTGGGCGTCCGCCCGTTCCAGCAGCTGGAGCGCCGCGTCGTCGTCGCTGCCCTTGAGCGCGCGGGCCTGTTCGACGCAGCTGGTGTAGGCGCGCAGGTCGACGCGGTCGGGGTCGACATGCAGGACGTACGAGTTCGTCCGGCTGGTGATGGCCGGCGCGTCGGGGCCGGCCGTGCGCAGAGCGCGGCGCACCCGGGAGATGTGGGTGTGCAGCGTGTCGCGGGCGGTGGCCGGCGGATGGTCGTCCCAGATGCGGTGGACCAGGCTGTCCACGCTCACGGAGCGCCCCGCGTCCCAGGCCAGCGCGGCAAGGGCCGCCCGGGACTTCGTGGGCCCCAACGGCCCGGCCCGCCCACCGACGCGTACCTCGACCGAACCTGAGAGCCGGATCTCGAACTCCACCAGAGTCCTCCCGCCGGTAGGACCTGAACTGGCCGGGCATACGAGGGTGTCATGACCCCGCTCACGCTGGCTATGCGCGCGCCGCACGATCCCGAATTTGACCGATAAACAAGATATTTTCCCGGGTCCGGCCCTGGGGGCTGGGGGTTCTGAGGGGGCGGAGCCCGGAGAGGGGCTCTGGGGCGGTGCCGGGTGGCGGGAATCGGCCCGTGCGGCCCGCGGTCGGTCTTCACATGATCTTCCCGGAATCCTCGGTTCCGACGCCGGTGGGCCGTGTCACGGTGGTCGGACCGATGATGATCAAGGAAAGGGGCCGCCGTGGGAATGGAACTGACGGAACGGGTCCGGGAGCGGCTGGAAGGGGCGAACTTCTGGTCCGTGGCCACGGTGACGCCGGACGGGGCGCCGCACGCGACCCCGATGTGGGTGGGGCTGGAGGACGGGCTGATCGTCTTCAACACCTCGGTCGGGCGGATCAAGGAGGAGAACCTGCGCCATGACCCCCGCGTCCACCTCTCCCATGCCGACGCCGAGAACCCCTACGACCGGGTCCTGGTGTCCGGCCGCGCGGTGCGCCTCGTGACGGGCGAGGAGGCGGAGCGCGGGATGGACCGGCTGGCGCGGAAGTACCTGGGACAGGACGGCTACCCGTGGCTGATGGAGGGGGAGCGGCGGGTGCATGTGCTGGTCGAGCCGGAGAAGGCGCGGCACGTGGTGGGGGTGGAGCCGTTCCGGGCGGGGGTGCTTCCTTCCTGAGCCTGCGGGTCGTGCTTCCTGGTTCCGCCGGTCGTGCTTCTTGAGCCTGCCGGTCGTGGTCGCGTACGACGGTGTCGGGTGCGCGGCGTTCAGACGCTGGGCGCCCCTCGGCGGCGCCGCAGCAGAAGCCCCGCCCCGATCACCGCGCCCGCGAGGGTGGGCAGGCCGTGGATGTCGCGGAAGGCGTTGTCCGCGACCGCTCCGGCCAGGCCGAGCACGGCGATGGAGTCGCCGGAGCCGTGCGGCTGCCAGACGTGGCCGGGGGCCTCGCCGATCGCCGCGGGCACCAGGTACAGCGCCAGTACGCTCTTGGCGCCGAAGATCCTCTCGGCGGGGCTGCCGAGGGCCACGACGGCGGGCACGGTCACCAGGGCCTGCCGGCCGGGGGACGGCACCAGCAGCGGGGGCGCGGCGAGCACCCCGGGGAAGGCGAACCGGGCCGCGGTCACCGGCCCGGTGACCAGGAACAGCGTCGCCGTCACCGGCGGCACCCGCCATCCGCGGGCGCCGGGCCGGGGCTCCGGGGCCGGTGTCCGTTCGTCGCGCCGTGCACCGGTCACCCCGTACAACTCCTGTACGCGACACGGCTGTTCCGGCGTGCGACGGGGCGCCCGCGCGGCCGGTCCATGCGCTCCACAGGCCGCCCGTGCCCCGCTGGCGCGGCCCACCGGAGGCTATCGCGAGCGGTCGCCGACGGGGGTGACCGGCTGGGCGGATCGGCGGTCCGCGAACTTCTCGACGGCGGCCGGGGTGACGGGCGTGAAGAAGTTGACGAGGTTGCCGTCGGGGTCGCGCAGCAGCAGGGAGCGGTTGCCCCAGGGCATCGTGGTCGGCTCGGTGACGAACTCGGTGACGAAGCCGGACAGGTCCCGGTGGACGCGGTCCACGTCGTCGACCAGGAACTCCGTGATCACGCTGTGGTTGTCCGCCGGGCGGGCGGAGCCGGGCGCGAACAGCGGGACCGTGCGGGTGCCGGCGATCGCGAGCGTGGCGCCCGCGGGCCGCAGTTCGGCGAAGTCCTCCGTGGCCCACGCGGCCCGCACCCCCAGGGCGCGCTCGTAGAACGCGACGAGGCGTGCCACGTCGCCGGTGATGACGCGGATCGAGACGAAGTCCATGGGGGTCTCCCTGCGGTGCCGGATTCGGGTTGCGTCCCGCACGTTAGGAGAAATAGAGGACAGAACCGGTCCACTATCGGCGTTAGATTGTGCGCATGTCCCGACCCACCGGCCGTGTCCTGATCCTCCTCGAACTGCTCCAGTCGGGCGGCACCCGGACCGTGGCCGAGCTGGCCGGCCGCCTCGGCGTCGAGGGCCGGACCGTGCGCCGGTACGTGGACCAGCTGATCGACCTGGACGTGCCCGTGGAGTCGGTGCGCGGCCGCTACGGCGGGTACCGGCTCGCCCCCGGATACCGGCTGCCGCCGCTCATGCTCAGCGACGACGAGGCACTGGCCGTCCTGCTCGGCCTGATCGCCGGCCGCCGGGCAGGGCTGACGACGGCGCAGCGCACGGCGAACGAGACCGCCTCGGCGAAGATCCGGCGCGTTCTGCCCCGGCACCTCGCCGGCCGCCTGGACACCCTCCTGGACGCCCTGGCCTTCACGGACGAGCCCGGCACGTCCGGCACCGCGGAGCCCCCGGACAGCGCAGTCCTCCTCACCCTCGCCGACGCGGTACGCCACCGCCGCCCGGTCTCGATCCGCTACACCGACCGCGCGGACCGGCGCAGCGAACGCACCCTGCACCCGTACGGGATCGTCGCGCACGCGGGCCGCTGGTACGTCACCGGCGAGGACGCCTCCCGCGCCGAGGACCGCACCTTCCGCCTGGACCGCATCGGCGCCGCGCGCACCCTGCCCGGCACGTTCGAACCGCCCTCCGGCCCCGACCCGGCCGAGCGCGTCCTGGCCGCCTTCGCCACCGCCGAGTACCGCCACCAGGTCACCCTGCGGATCCACGGCACCCCGGCCCACATCCGCACCCGCCTCCCCGCCACCATCGCCACCCTGGACGACCCCGCGGGGGACCGGGCCCCGGCCGCCGAACGCTGGCTCCGCGTCCGCCTCCACGCGGAGCACCTCGACTGGCTTCCCCCTCTCCTCGCCTCCCTGGACCGCCCCTTCGTGATCGAGGGCCCCGACGAACTGCGCCTCCTGATGGCGGAGTTCGCCGAGCGGCTGACGTCCTACGCCGACCGGGCGTGACGACGCGGATCCGTGCCGGTGTGGTGAAGGACCGGGACCCCGGTGCCCAAGTCCTTGTAGCGGCAGCCGGATTTGGTCAGACTCGTCCTGAAACTTCTTCTGGTCATGGGGGACGGGATGAGGCGTTCGGCGGACAGTGATCCATTAGGCGGCGGGTCGGGGCAGGGGGCGCGGGCCGGCGGGGTGCCGGTGCGCAGGCATCCCGGCGCTGCCGGGCCCGCGCCCTCGCTCGCGCAGGTCGTCGGGGCCGCCGGCGGGCTGCCGGAGGACGCGGTGCTGTGGATCGCGGCGGGCCTGGCCGGGGCCCTCGCCGTGCTGCACCGGGCCGGGCGGGCGCACGGGAATGTGCGGGCCGGGAACGTGCTGCTGACCAGGGGCGGGCCCCGGCTGACGGGCGATGCGCCGGGGCCGGGCGACGCGTCGGGTGGCAGGGTGCGGCCGGGTGGCGGGGCGGAGCCGGGTGTCGGGGCGCCCGTGCCCGCGGCCGACATGGTCGCGCTGGGGATGCTGCTGGTCGCCGCGTACACCGGCGTCAGCAACCGGCGGCCCGACCTCGACAACCTTCCGGTGCGGCTGCGGCAGGTCGTCGCCCGGTGCCTGGCCGAGGATCCGGAGGAGCGGGCGACCCCGGCTCAACTGCTCGCCGTCATCAAGGCGTTGGAGCCGTCCGAGGCACCTGTGTGGACGGTCGAGGTCGACGGCCTGACCACCCCCGCCGAAGGCCCCGGCAGCGGACCCGCCGAAGGCCCTGCCGGACGACTCGCCGGAGGAACCGCCGGAGGTCCTGTCGGCGGCCCCGTCGACTCCGCCTCGCCCGCCGGCACCCCGGTCGAGGCGCCTCCTCGCCCGGGGCCGCGCGGTCTGTCCGGGGCCCGGCTCGCCCTCGTGGTCATGGCCGCGGTCCTCGTCGGCGTGGTCGTCACGGCGCTGCTCCTGGTGCCGGGCCACGACGGCGGCACCCGTGTCGCCGACGCCCCGGTGACCAGCAGGCCCACCCGGCTCCAGCCGACCGAGGACGACACCCCGCCGCAGGAACCGAGCGAGGAGCAGACCCCCTCCGCGGAGCCCTCCACGGACCCCGCCACCCGGCCCGCCACGCCCACCAGCCAGGCGCCGCCCGCCCCGACCCCCCGGCGGACCCGGCAGAGCGGGACGATCGACGACTGCTCGGGCAAGCCCCTGACCGAGCCCGTCTCGCTCCTGCTGTTCTGCGGAGACGGTACGGCCATGCTGCACGACCTGATCTGGACCGACTGGGGCAGCGCCACGGCCACCGCACAGGGCGTCGTCTCGGAGGTGGTCTGCCGGCCGAGCTGCGCCGAGGGCGGGGAGGTCACCTCGGCGGCCACGGTCGTCGTCTCCGGTCTGGCCGGCGGCCGCTACACCGTCATGGAGGTACGGGCCCCGCGCTCGCCCACCGACCCCGACGCCCACTACACGCTCGACCGGCTCGGCCCGACGTACCGGGGCTGACCCCGCTCACACCCCCCACGCGGTGAACGCCGCCCAGTGCACGGGGGAGGCGAAGGGGCACTCGTCGGGGTCGGCCCCCGGCCGGGCGTACCGTCCGGCCAGGGGCGCGAGGTGGGGGCGGCCGTCGGTGTATCGCGCGAGGCCGGACCAGGTCAGCCGGCGCAGCCAGGTACGCGCCGTACGCAGCGCGGACACCGGGGGCTCGCCCCGCCCCTCGCCGACGGGGGCGAGCAGCTCGTACAGCCGCGTCATCAGCAGCGCCGTCGCCAGATCGTTCACCTGCCACAGGCTGGTGATCGCACAGGCGGCCCCGGCCTGGAGGAAGCCGCCCGGCAGCCCGGTGAACTCGTCGGGCGCGTCGATGACCTCGTACCGCCCGGACTGGCAGGCCCCCGCCACCACCAGTCGGCAGCGCGGGAGCCGGAGCCGTACCAGCGTGTCCAGATCCAGCGTGCCGTCCGCGAGCGCCAACGAGGCGCCCCGGCCCACGAGTTCCGCACTCCCGTGGCAGCTCAGATGCAGATACGACGCCTCCGCGAGACGCGGCAGCAGCCATTCGACCGTCGCCTCGGCTCCCGTCGCGGACACGGCCTCCCCGCCCGGCTCGAACAGCGCCCGGATCCCGGCCAGTTCGCCGCGCGCACCGGGCAGCGAGCCGTCGGGATCCGCGACGGCGACCAACCGCGGCGGGGACGACGGCGGCCGGCCGGCGGCCGCCCGGGAGGCGGCGTACACTCCGGCCGACGGCGCGAGCGTCAAAGTCCCCAGATCATCGAGGAGTTCACCTTCCGGGCCCAGTGGTACGGCCGGCAGCGGCACGTGTCCCAGCAGCCCGGTCGGTACGACGACCACCTCATGCCGGGGATCCTCCGCCAGGAGCCCGGCGAGGGGCCGCAGCAACGGGGCGAGCTCCCGCAACCGGTCGACCGCGCGCGGCAGTTCACGCCGACGCGCGAGCGCACCGGCCTGCTGGGCCAGGAACAGTCCCGCCTCGGGTGTGTCCGGGTCCAGCGCCAGAAGCCGGACGACCGAGGAACTGGTCACCTCGGGGACGAATACGGCGCGCACCCCGGTCCGCGCGTCGGGCGGCACCACGAGGACGCAGCTGCCCCAGACCGCGTTCACCAGATAGACGAGCGGCATCCCGCCCGCCGCCCGGACGACATCCGCCACCTCGGTCGTGCGCAGGAACCCCTCGAAGCCGGGGATCGCCCGGATCTCCTCGACCACGGTGCGCACCGCACGCTCGGCCGCGGCCTGCACTCCCGCGGCGGCGACGAAGTCTCCGGGCGGCGCGACGAGCCCCACGTCCGAGGCGCCGGAACCCCCTTCCGGACCGGTCCCGGCGGCGAACCCGCCGTTCGACGCGGCCCCGCCCACTTGGACTGCCGCGCCCGCCCCTTGGACTGCCGCCCCGGCCCCTTCGACGGCCGGCCCCGCCCCCTCCACCCCGGCGGCCACCACCCGGTACCGCTCCCGCGCCCGGCGGTACCGGTGGGCCAGCAGCGGATCGACCCCCTCCAGCGCCGCCAGATCCACCGTGTCCCGCCCGGTCACCACCGACAGCTCACGGGCGAGCCCCCGCTCGATCGCCTCCACCGCACGCTCCGGGCGCCCCGCGCGGGCCAGCAGGAACGCGGCCTCGCGGGCGGTCCCGCGCGTCAGCAGCAGCACGCCCCGGCGCCCGGCGGCGGTGACCTGGGCGTCGTAGAGCGCATGGGCGGCGGTCAGCATGCCCGCTGCCACCTCGGCCGCCGCGTCCCAGGCAGCGGCGGCGGCGAGCGCGTCGACCGCCTCCCGGGCGATGGACAGATGCAGGGAGGGAAAGACGCTCGCTGGTACGGCGGTCAGCGCCGCGCGCCGCAGCCGCAGCCCCTCGGCGCTCCCCGGACCGTCGAGCAGATCGGCGGTCCGGGCCAGCAGCCAGGTCGCGCGGCTGGTGTCGAGGCGCCCCGGGTGCTCGGCGCCGAAGGCGACGACGGCGGCCACCGCGGCACGGGCGCCGCGCGGGTCGGCGGTGTCGCGCCCGGGGGAGAGCAGCAGGTCCGCCAGATTGCACCGGAGCTGCGACCACAGCATCGGGTCGTCGTCCGGACGCAGCCGCCCGAGGGCGTCCCGGTAGCACCGCTCGGCCCGCTTCAGGTCACCCGGTGCGCCGCGCCGGAACAGCAGCAGCCCGAGGTTGATCAGGGAGTAGGCCCGGTCGACGCGGTCGCTCGCACGGGCGCGTTCGCCCAGTCCGGCCTGGATGTGCTCGATGCCGAGGGTGAGATCGTCGGTCCCGCCGCCCGGCCGCTGACCGAGCAGCAGCCCGTAGTTGGTCTGCACCCGGGCCCAGAACCCTCCGTGGGTGCGCCGGTCCACCGCGGCGATGGCGCGGACGAGCAGATCGCGGGCGGTCTCCCAGCGCTCGATGTGGTCGCCGTCGTCGCGGAAGTACTGTGCGGAGGCGAGGTTGGTGGCCACCTCGGCCCACTGGAGGGTGCCCTCCGGCAGCCGTGACAGGGCGAGTCGGAGCACCCGCACCGCTTCGGCGGGGTCGGCGGGGTCCGCCGTATGGAGGGACGACAGCAGCAACCCGCCCAGTCGCGCGGCGAGTTCGGTCTCGATCGCGAACTCTCCCGTCTGCCCGGCGAGTTCGAGCGCCTCCCGGGCGAGTGGCACGATCTCCGGCCCTTCCGCGCCCCGGACCTGGTCGTACATCGCGTACAGCCGGGTCCGCAGGCCCTGCCCGAAGGCGGCCAGCGCGGCCGCGTGGTGCTCGACGGCCGTACCCACGGGGACACGACCTCCGCACAGCTCCTCCAGGAACCGCTGCCGCATCCGCAGCGGAGCCTCCAGCGGAGTGCCGGCGACCTCGCGCAACTCCCGCGCCCCGGCATCGCGCACCAGGGTGCTCCCGGTGAGCCGGGGGTGGGCCAGGACCAGTTCGGCGAGCCGGTCCGGCATGGTCACGGTGACGGCGTACAGCAGCTCCCGGACATCGGGTTCCGCCGACTCCGCCGCCACGTTGTCCAGGAAGATCCGGTAGTTGGCCACCGTCGGTGCCCCGTACGGCGCCAACTCCGCGCAGGCGGCCTCGGGGTCCGCCAGATCCCGCTCGGTGTCCCGGCTCAGCGCGAACGGCAGCAGTCTGCGCGGCAGCACGACCACGTTCCCGCCGAACCGCCCGCCGGTGAAGGCCCCGGCGACCCGTGCCTCCTCCACCAGCGCGGCCGCGCTCGCGGTGGCATCCCGCTGGAGCTCCGCGACGGAGGTGGCGAACAGCGACGGTACGAACGCCCCGGCCCGCAGCACCAGCACCGGCGCCTCGACCTGTGTCCGGGCCCCGCAGCCGGGGCAGTCCGCCCAGTGCAGCCCGGGCCCGAAGCCGTACGGGCCGTCGGGGCTTTCGAGGACATCGGCGCGCTCACGGCTGTCGACGATCCGCCACACCGGCGCCCGGCACGGCCGCCCGCACCGCTCACACGTCCACTCGTACGGCGTCCTCGTGGAGACCACCGGGGCCTACTTGCCGTCGGTGAGATGGGAGAGCAACGCCGTCAGCACGCGGGCGAGCGCCGCGTCCTTCAGGGCCCGCTTGCGCACGGTCACGCTCCACCGCCCCCGCCGGTCCCGCTTGACCACGACCTCGGTCTGAAGCAGCGTGACGGCCAGCACCCCCACGGACACGGACACCGGATCGAACCGCTCCATCGGCGACCGCACATACTCCACGGCCTCACCGACGACACCGTCTCCGCCCAGGGCCGCGTACTCCAACGCGGCCCGCGCGACGTCGCCTTCCCCCGCACCGCCGTCCGGCTCGACCCCGGCCGCCGTGAGCGCTGCTCCCAACTCTCCGTCGGGTAACGCCATTTGCTCGGCCGAGGACAGCAACCCCCGGTCCTCCACCAACACGGTCAACGCCCGTACGGCCTCCGCGTCGGAGAGCGCACGAATCTCGCGTACCAGCTCATCTCGCTGCGACATGAGCCAAGTCTGCCCCCGCACGCGGACGGGCGGGGGCAGGTGTGGGGGACTCTTCACAACGGGTGCCGGCGTGGCCGCGCCCCCGGCCTGTCACCGCCCGGGATCGCCCCGCCCGCCCCGTCGGGGGGTTCGGACTACGGGTTGGTCCTGCGGGGGCGACGCGTCTGCGCCCCGCCCCTGCCGCTGCCACCGCGACCGGCGGAACCCTGACCGCCCTGGCCGCTGCCCTCGGCACGCACGGCGGCACCCTGGCCGCTCCTGCTCCGGCCGGCACTCTGCCCGTTCGCGCCGCCGCGGCCGGTTCCCTGGCCGGTGGCGCGTCCGGCGCCGCCCTGGCCACCCGCGCCGCGGCCCCGGCCGCGGCCCCGGCGGCGGCCGGAGCCCTCGCCGTTCTCGCGGCGTTCGTCGGCCGGTGCGGCGAGGACGACCGGTATGCCGGAGGGCGTCCGGGCGCCGGTGATGCGCTGGAGCTCGTCCTCGCCGGGGCGCACCCGCGCGGTGCTCGGGGTGATGTCGGCGTCGGCCATCAGCCGGTCCATCGCGCGCCGCTGGTGCGGCAGCACCAGGGTGACGACGGTGCCGGACTCGCCCGCGCGGGCGGTACGGCCGCCGCGGTGCAGATAGTCCTTGTGGTCGGCCGGGGGATCGACGTTCACGACGAGGTCGAGGCCCTCGACATGGATGCCGCGGGCGGCGACATTGGTCGCCACCAGGGCCGTGACCTGGCCGTTCTTGAACTGCGCCAGCGTACGGTCGCGCTGCGGCTGGGACTTTCCGCCGTGCAGGGCCGCGGCGCGCACCCCGACGGACAGCAGGTGCTTGGCCAGCCGGTCCGCCGCGTGCTTGGTGTCCAGGAACATGATCACGCGCCCGTCGCGGGCGGCGATCTCGGTCACGGCGTCGTGCTTCTCGGTGTCCCGCACCTGGAGCAGGTGGTGCTCCATCGTCGTGACCGCGCCGGCCGACGGGTCGACGGAGTGCACGACCGGGTCGTGGAGGTAGCGCCGCACCAGGAGGTCGATGTTGCGGTCCAGGGTGGCCGAGAACAGCAGCCGCTGCCCACGGGCCGGGACCTGGTCGAGCAGCGCGGTCACCTGCGGCATGAAGCCCATGTCGGCCATCTGGTCCGCCTCGTCGAGGACGGTGACGGCGACATGGTCGAGGCGGCAGGCGCCGCGGTCGATCAGGTCCTTGAGGCGGCCGGGCGTGGCGACCACGACCTCCGCGCCAGCGCGCAGCGCGCTGGTCTGGCGGCCGATCGACACACCGCCGACCACGGTGGCGAAGCGCACATGCAGGGCGCGGGCGTACGGGGCGAGCGAGTCGGTGACCTGCGTGGCCAGTTCCCGGGTCGGTACGAGGACCAGGGCGAGGGGCTGCTTGGGCTGGGCCCGCTGCCCCTCCAGCCGGGCCAGCACCGGCAGGCCGAAGGCGAGCGTCTTGCCCGAGCCGGTACGGCCCCGGCCCAGGACGTCCCGGCCCGCGAGCGCGTTCGGCAGGGTGGCCGCCTGGATCGGGAAGGGCATGGTCATGCCCTCGTCGACCAGTGCCTTCAGCAGTCGCTCGGACATGTCGAGCTCGGCGAACGCCTCGACCGCGGGCAACGGCTCGGTGATCGTGGTGGGCAGGGCGAACTCCTGCCGGCGCGCGGCGGGCCGAGCGCTCTGACCGGTCTTGCGGCTGGTGCCGGGACGGGGGCGCGCGGACCTGCGGGGGGCGCGGACGTCACCGGTGGTGCCGTTGGTGCGACGGGTGCGGTTCAGGGGGGAACCCTCCTCGATGCGGCGTATCGAGGAATTCCGTCCGGCGGTGCCGACCGCGTGAGGATTCGCAAGAATGAGCCGAATAAATGGTGAAGAACCGGGCAGCTCTCGGCGCTGGAGTCGTCCAGGGAAAGGCGAGGGCCCGGAAAAAGACAATGAGCTGGGACCCGCACCCCGAGAGCGCGGGCCCCAGCCTCATGATGTGCGAGCCGCTCGGCTCGCGACGACGCGTGTCAGCGTCAGGCAGGAACGATGTTCTCGGCCTGCGGGCCCTTCTGGCCCTGCGTGACGTCGAAGCTGACCTTCTGGCCTTCCTGAAGCTCACGGAAGCCGGAGGTGGCGATGTTCGAGTAGTGGGCGAACACGTCAGCGCCGCCGCCGTCCTGCTCGATGAAGCCGAAACCCTTTTCCGAGTTGAACCACTTCACGGTGCCAGTTGCCATGTGAATCTCCCTTAGGGGGCAGTGCCGGACTTCGCACCTTACGAAGCCGAGTCGCCGCTGTGATCACCCCTCCGGAAAGATCCGGAAAGCTCTGCAAAGAAAAAAATTCTCTGGCAACCAAAACTGCAACGCCTATCACGCTAACACACGTCGCTTGGCCGCGCCCGGGGGGTTTTCAGGCCGTCCGGCCAATTCTGCTCCCACCGTGCTCAGCGATTCTGTATCGGCGGGACTAGATATCGATACCGTGCGCGTCCAGCTTTTGGCGCATGTCCCGGTTCAGCCGGCGGGCGTCCGTCAGCTGGTCCTCCAGGGAGACGATGCGGCACGCGGCCTCCACGGGAGTGCCCTGGTCGACCAGCTCCCGGGCGCGGGCGGCGATGCGCAGCTGCCGGCGGGAGTACCGGCGGTGGCCGCCCTCCGAACGCAGCGGTGTGATCAGTCCGGCCCTGCCCACGGCCCGCAGGAAGGCGGGGGTGATGCCCAGAACGGCGGCGGCCCGTCCCATGGTGTAGGCGGGGTAGTCGTCGTCGTCCAGGTTGCCGACTGCGGGGGCGTTCTCAGCGGGCATGACACCTTCGTTCCGGGGACTGCGGCGAGGAGTCCGACGCCCGCCCTGCCCGGACCCGGCGCTGTCCACCTCGTAGGTCCACATTAGTGCCGCCGGGCGCGGACATGTGTACCGGCCGTGGCAGATTTTCGGGCGCGTCGGCCGCGCGAGTCGCCGTACTTCCGCGAGGCTGACGGGGGAAAAAAGGGATCTCATGGAGTTCATGGACCTCGTAGAACCCATGGGCGGCGGCTGTCCCGCGCCGAGGGCGCTCCCGCATGCCTGAGCTCCCCGACGTCGAAGGCTTCCGCCGCCTGCTGGACTCCTGTGCCCGCGGCCGCGTCGTACGCCGTGTCGACGTCCGCGACACCGGCGTCCTGCACGGCATCGGCGCGCGCGGGTTGCGCGACGCGCTCAAGGGGCGGCGGTTCGCGGAGCCGGAGCGGCGCGGGAAGTGGCTGCTGGCCCGCACCGACGGACCTACGCTGCTGCTGCACTTCGGCATGACCGGCCTGCTGCTGTGCGCCGACCCGGACGACCCGGTCGAGGCCCATGACCGCGTCCTGTTCACGCTGGACGACGACCACCGGCTGCACTACCGCGACCAGCGCAAACTCCGGGGCCTGTGGCTGGCCCACGACGAGTCCGAGGTCGACCGGCTGCTCGCGCGCCAGGGCCCCGACGCGCTGACGGTCACCCGGGACGACCTCGCGGCCGCCCTCGCCACCCGCCGCGGCCGCCTGAAGACCACCCTCACCGACCAGTCCGTCCTCGCCGGCCTCGGCAACCTGCTCGCCGACGAGATCCTGTGGCGGGCCCGGCTGCGCCCCGACCGCCGAGCCCGCGATCTCACCCCGGCGGAACTCCGGCGCCTGCACACCCAGATGCGCCGCACCCTCCGCTCCGCGCTCCCCACCGGCCGCGTCCCACCCCGCGCCTCCTGGCTCACCGGCCACCGCGACGACCCGGACCCGGCGTGCCCGCGCTGCGGGACCCCGCTGCGCCGGACGCGGCTGGGCGGCCGGGGAACGGTGTGGTGCCCCCGGTGCCAGGGGGACGGGGACTGAGCCGCTGGTCCCGGTGGCCGCGAACGGCCCGCTGCCTCGCCTCCTTCCGGAAGGCGGGTCGGCCGGGACTCCCCGGCGAAGAACGCGGGAGCGCTTGGCGTACGAGGACGCGGAGTACCAGTACAGCGGGGAGACGATCACGACGTCGGTGGCGGGTGCTCCGGGTCCTCCCGCTCCGGCCGGGGCGTCTCGGTGTGCCGGGTGTCCACCCGGCTATCGCGACTGACAGACCGTCGAAGCGGTGCTTATGATGCTCGCGATGAAGAACTTCTCCTCGTACGGATTGGGGGAATCGTTCGCTCAGGGTGAGTGCTGATGGCATCTCACTTCGCGAACGACCTTCCGCCCCACCTGCTGATGTGGCAGCGCGTGCGCGAGTACGCCGTGCCACCGTCCATGATCGAGACCGCGACCGCACGCCATGCGGCCGGCGACTGGGCGGGGGCCTGCGCCGCCGCCCGGGTCGACGCCGATCTCGATCTGCGCGCCGTGCGCGACCGCCACGGCACCGAACTCACCTCCCGCCTGCGCGCGGACCTGCGCCGACTGGCCCCCGATCTGCTGCGCTGGCACATGCCCCGGATCGCTCCCGACGGACGCCTCCGCCCCGGCCTCACCATCCCCCTTGCCCAGTACGGCGGTTACGGCGACAGACCGTCCGTCCAGCTGGTGGTGCGGACGCCACCGGCCCGCGCGGACGCCGGACAGCGGATGTCACTGAGCCTGTGGGAGGGGCCCGGCGACAGCACCTGGGGCCACCATCCCCACCCGCATCCCGACCGCCGCTTCCGGCTCGATCTGCACCGGCACCTCTGGGACCGGACACGCAGCGGCGAACTGGCCCGGCGCTGCGGCTCGCCCGACCAGGACTCTCCCTGGGCAAAGGGCAGTTGGGCCGCCGAGGCGGAGCTGCTCCTGCGGGCCGAGAGACGTCCGCGCGGCGCCTTCACCGTACGACTCGGGGCGCGCGGCCGCGCCGTACTCGAACTCGTCGCGCCCGACGACAGCCATGTCCCGACGTTCCGGCCGCTGCCGTACGACCTTCCTCCCCAGGAGGCCGCCGCGCTCCCGGTGCTCCCGGAGGCCGCGGCCCGGCTCCTCCCGGATCTGGAGCTGCTGCGGTCCGGGCTGATCACGGTCGGGCGACTGCATCCGCTCGTCGCCGAGGCGCTGACCGCCGTCGGCTCGCCCGCACAGGGCCCGGCACCGGCCGGTCCCGCTCCCGAACCCCACGATCCGCACCGCGTGCGGTGCCGGGGCGAGACTCATCGGATCGCGCTGCGGGACGGGGCGCTCACGGCGATCGACCACCACCCCGCCGAACTGCGTCGCGAGGAACTGCTGGTGGCCCTCGGCGGCCCCGCGCTGCCGTGCCTGCGGGCGATCGACGCGGTGCACCGCAACCCCGAGGCGCTGCCCGCCGTACGGGAGCGGCTCGGCCACGGTGACGTCAGCGGCGCGCTGGCCGTCGTCGAGGGGCTGCTCGGCCCCGCCGCGATGCTGCGCGACGGACCTCTGCGGCAGGAACTGGAGTCGGCGGCGGCCCGCCGCGTCGACCACGGGCTCTTCCGCGCGGGGCTGGTCGCCGTACACCCCGCGGCGACGGCCCAGCGGCCTCGGCTCGACCGTCATACGCCCGCCGCACTGCGCAGCAAGCGAGGCAGCCGGCCCCGGCCACGCACCGGCCTGCTCTGACCCGCGCGACCCTCCGTCCAGCACCGACCTTCCCGCCCCGCGCCGCTCTGGCCGCCGACTTACGGCCTCACGGGCGGCTACCCCGAGCACCCCACGCCCCCCGACATCCGGGACGGCCGCCGTCGCCGTCCCCCTTCCCACCCAGGTGATGCCCATGACCTCCGCCACCCTCCTCCCCGCACCGGTATCCGCCCCCACCCCCACCGACCCCCAACTCGCTGTGGCCGACAATCTCTTGACGCTCCTGCGTGCGACCGTCACGGAGCCCCGTCCCGACGAGCAGCTGGAAGCGCTCACCCTGGCCGTCGCGGCCGATCTGCCCGTGCTGCTCTGGGGTGAGCCCGGCATCGGCAAGACCGCGGCGCTGACACAGCTCGCCGAGACCCTCGACCTGCCGCTGACCACGGTCATCGCGAGCGTCCATGAGCCGACCGACTTCTCCGGGCTGCCCATCGTGGGCGACGACCCGGAGACGCGGGGCGTGCCGATGGCGCCGCCGCAGTGGGCCGTGGAGCTGGTACGGGCCGGACGGGGGCTGCTCTTCCTGGACGAGCTCTCCACCGCCACCCCGGCGGTCCAGGCCGCGCTGCTCCGGGTCGTCCTGGAGCGCAGGGTCGGCGCGCTCCAACTGCCGCCCGGAGTACGGATCGTGGCCGCGGCCAACCCGCGCGCCTCGGCTGCGGACGGATGGGAGCTGAGCCCGCCGCTGGCCAACCGGTTCGTGCATCTGTACTGGGTGCACGACCGGGAGGTGGTGGTGCGCGGCCTCGGCGGGGTCTGGCCCCGGGCGGAGCTGCCCCGGCTGCTGCCGGAGCGGCTGTCGGAGGCGGTGGCGTACGCCCGGCGCGCGGTGTGCGGGTTCCTGGAGGCCAGGCCGACGCTGATCCACCGGCTGCCGAGCACCGAGACGCGGCGCGGGGGTGCCTGGCCCTCGCCGCGCAGCTGGGAGGCCGCGCTGACCCTGCTGGCCTTCGGCACGGCGGCCGGCGTCTCCAAGGAGGTGCTGGCGCTGCTGGTGCGGGGCGCGGTCGGGGACGGCCCCGGGTTCGAACTCCTCGCCCATATCGACCGGATGGACCTCCCCGACCCGGAATCGCTGCTCGCGGATCCGGCGTCCGCCGAGCTGCCGGAGCGGGGCGATCTGCGGCAGGCGGCGCTGGAGGCGGTGGTGGCCGCCGTCGGCGCGCGGCCGCGGCGGGAGCGGTGGGAGGCGGGCTGGGCGGTACTCGTCCGCGCCCTGGAGACCGGCGCTCCGGACCTGCTGGTCGCCCCGGCGACGGCGCTGGCCGCGCTGCGCCGGGACGAGTGGGAGGTGCCGGAGGCGGTGGAACGATTGGCCGCAGTGATCGGCCTCGCCCAACGGGCCGCCCGGTCAGTGGATCTGGCCACCGGCTCCACCAAGTCGGCTGCTCCTGCGCCGACGGCGTTCCCATCGAACCCGCCGGTGCCGACGCCCCCTCCCGCCTCGGCCGCCAACTCTCCCCGTACGACGGCCACCCGCTGATGACGACCCCGACCCCGAACCCGAACCCGGTGCCGCGCCCGGTGCCCCCACCCCGCCCGGTACGCCCCACCACCACCATCACCCCGCGCCCCCCGGCCACTCCCGGCGGGCCGGACAGCGCCGGCCCCCGCCCCGGACTCCCCCTGGATCTGGACAAGTTGCTCGCCGCCCGCCTCCATGCGGTGCAGGTCCGCCCCTACCTCGCCGCCGCCCTCTTCGCGCTGCACGTGGTCGAGGACCGCGCGGTGCCGACGATGGCGGTGGACGCGCACTGGCGCTGCTACGTCTCACCCGGCTTCGTGGCCCGCACCCCGCTGGAGGAGCTGGCCGGGGTCTGGGTGCACGAGGTCTCCCACCTGCTCCGGGACCACCACGGACGCGGCGAGCGGTACGCCCGCGAGCACGAGGGCCCCGGCCCGGGTGAGCGCGGCGCCACGGCCGAGGGCCGGGCGTGGCTGCGGCTGCGGCAGAACATCGCCGCCGACTTCGAGATCAACGACGACATCTACGGCGACGGCCTGCCCCGGCCGGCCGGCGCGGTCCTGCCGTCCCTGCTGGGGCTGCCCAACGGGCTGCTGATGGAGGAGTACCTGCGGACGGCGTCGATGTCCGGACTCACCGCGGACCTGGCCTGGCTGGACTGCGGCAGCGGCGCCGACGGGCAGCGGCGGCCGTGGGAGCTGGGACCCGACGGGGCACACGGACTGAGCAGACAGCAGCGGGACGCGGTCCGCTTCCGGGTCGCGGAGGGCATCAGGGGCAGGCCGGGCGACGCACCCGAGGGATGGCGCAGATGGGCGGACGCGGTGTTCCATCCCCCGCAGCCGTGGCGGCAGTTGCTCGGCGCGGCGGTCCGGGCGGCGGCCGGTGCGCCGGGAGTGGGCGAGAACCACAGCTACCGGCGCCCCTCCCGCCGCTCGGCCGGTGTCCCCGGGGTGCTGCTGCCGAGTCTGCGCCGCAGCCCGCCCCGGGTGTGTGTGGTGATCGACACCTCCGGTTCGGTGAGCGACGCCGAGCTGGGCAGCGCGCTGCTGGAGGTGGCGGCGATCTCCCGGGCGGTGGGCGGCCGACGGGACCTGGTCTCGGTGATCTCCTGCGACGCGGCGGCCGGGATCGCCGTACCGCTGTGCCGCGCGGAGGACATCCCGCTGGTCGGCGGCGGGGGCACGGATCTGCGCTCCGGCTTCGCGCGGGCGCTGCGCTCCCGCCCCGACGTGATCGTCGCCCTCACCGACGGCCAGACCCCCTGGCCCTCCGCGCCCCCGCCCTGCCGCAGCGTCGTCGGCCTCTTCCCCCGCCCACCCCGCCCCACCGACGAGGAGAACCCCGACCACCTCCCGGACACCCCACCACCCTGGGCCCGGGTGGTCACCATCGGGTGAGTAGGCGATCCGCCGATCCGCGGTCTCAGTTCACGGTGAAGAAGTAGTCGTAGGGCGCCAGTTGGATGCCCGAGCCGGTCGTCGCGCTGACCATGAGGTCGGTGCCGCCGTCCGAGTCCGGGGTCCAGTCGACGCTCGCGGTACCGTCGGCACCCGCGGCGACCGTGGCCTCCGGGCCCCCGTTGAAGGAGTACGTGAAGCTCACGACGTCCTTCACCTTCGAGGTGAACGTGAAGGTGCCCGGGACGCCGACCCCGCCGCTCGACCCGTACTCGGGGTAGACGTCCGAAGCGACGGCCGGCGTGGTGTCGTAGCTGCTGCTCCACGAGGCCGCGTCGCTGACCCAGCCGTTCGCGCTCTTGCTGGTCACCTGGACGAACTCGCCGTAGACGCCGTCCAGCGTGAGCTGCACGTCCGCCGTGCCGTCCGCGGCCGCCGCGACGTCGATGGTCCTGTCAGGGGTGGAGCCCCCACTGGTGTGCACGGAGTAGCCGACCACCGGGCTCTTCGCCTGGAGCGCCGGATCGGGCCGGAGCGTGAACGTGGTCGGCACGCCGAACTCGGGCGACGGGACGGCCGGGGTGAGGGTGGGTGCCGTCGAGCTGACGTAGAAGCCGTAACTGCTGGTCGCCGAGGAGTTGTAGGCCCGGTCGAGGCTCCGCACCCACAGGGTCATCGGCCCGACACCGGTCGGCGGGACCAGGCTGATCGTGGCCGAACCGTCGGTCGCGTCGGCGCGCGTGAAATATTTCGTATCCGCATACGGGTCGACGGGCTGCGGAATGCCGTGGTCGCCGATCGACGTGCCGATGACCGGGAGATCCTGCTGCCAGGAGTACTCGTACCCGGTGACGTCGTCGACGCCGTTCGGGCTCAGCTTGAACGTGACCGGCTCGCCGCCCTGGTTCCAGCCGGTCGGAGGGTAGTTCGGCGAGGAGACGGTGGGCGCGTTCGCCGGGCGGGAGCTGTCGATCGTGATGAAGCAGGGGGACGTCCAGTCCGAGACCGCGTCCCCGACCACCGTCTGTGCCTGCCACGCGTAGGTCTGGCCGTCGGTGAGCGCGTCGGCGGGCAGGATGCCGGGAGCCTCGTACCCGGCGGCCGTGTGGTCGCGGGTGACCGTGGCGGTGCGGGTCGGATCGCCGACCGGGAAGACCTGGTAGCGGATGCTGACCGAAGGGCTGCCGGTGGTGTCGGCAGTCCCGGGAATGCCCTCCACGACAAGGTTGCCGACCGCGGAGAGGTACGTGGGCCGGTCCGCGTCGGTCGAGCAGGTCCGGTAGCCGTTGAACAGCTGGGTGGGCGTGGTCGGCTTCCCGTCGGCCGCACTCGCCGGTGACACGCCGGCGACCAGCGCCAGGCCGAGGGTTCCCAGGGAAGCGAGGGCGGCACGCGAGCGCGCGCCGAAGGACATGGACAAGTGGTCCTCCCGTTTGGATGCCCGCATACGGCGCCCCGATAGGCACAGGTGTGCGGACGGCGAGGAGATCGTATGGGCCGACGCCGCCGGTCGCATGGGATTTCCGGGACTTGGGCGCGACCAAGTGCCCATGGGGAGCGCGGGTTTGCTGACGCCGCTCCCGTTGTCGGTGCCCACGGTTGTCGATGACCAGGACAGACCTGTCAGCCCCCCGTCCGCCCCCCTGGTGCCCCCACCCCCCGGTGCCCCAAGCTGGCCCGCATGGACTCGCTGCCGCTGCTCTCCACCCTGGCCGGTGCCGCGATCGGTATCGTCGCCACCGTCGTCGCCGACCGGAACCGGTGGAAGCACGACGACGCCAAAGAGGCCCTTCGGCTGCGGCTCGACATCTATACGCAGTACACCACCACCGTGAAGGTCCTCGGCGAGACCCTGCGGGCGCTGGCCCGGCGCGAGCACCCGTCCGACGGCGAGCGCGCCCTCGCGCTGCGCGACGCCTTCCGGGACTCCGGCATCAGCACCGCCTCGGAACGGATGTGGCTCATCGCCCCCCAGCCCGTCGTCAAGGCGTCCAACGGCGTGTTCCACTGCCTGCGCCGCATCTGCGACGGCTACGCCACCGGCACCCCGGTCGGCAGCCCGGAGGACCGCGCCCGCTGGGAGGCCCGCGGTCAGGCGGCCGCCAGGATGCGCAAGCTCATGCGGGAAGACCTCGGCGTCGGCCCGCTGACGGAACGTCACAGTCCTCTTCTCGACGACTACGACGAGCCTGCCGGGCAGTGAGCGCGAGTCCGTCGTGGCCCGCCCCGCCCGGCCCGGGTCCGGGGGCAACCAGCCGGCGGGCACGTCGCGCCCGCGGCTCAAGAGCGGCAAGGTCGACGCGCACGGGAACCTCGTCGCGTCGTACAAGATCACCCGCAACACCACCTTCGAGGCGGCCTTCGCGTCGGTCCGCCCCGGCAGCCCGTCGTGGCGGACGGCCTGTGCGGCGGGTGGTCATGCGGGCCGGGCTCCTGCGCCGTCGGCCGGAGTCATCGGCTCCCATGGATGAGCGGACGGACCGGCCTCATCCCTCGGTCAACTGCCCGACGGCCTTGAGGGCCTGCCCCGCCCCGTCCTCGGTCGCCATGTGGTGCGCGGCTCTCATGGCGGCTCGTGCGTACGCCTGTTGGGTCACGACACGGTGGAGTGCGTCGGAGAGCCGTTCGGCGGTGAGGGACCGGAAGGGGATCGGGGCGGTGGCGGCGCCGAGGGCGGCGAGACGGGCCGCCCAGAACAGCTGGTCGGCGCCCGCCTGCCCGCTGCCGCGACCCCGCTCGGCCGGGTCCTGCCGGTGGCCCCTTGACCGTCAAATGTTTCGGTGGCCCGCTCGGCTACGGGCTAGGGTGCCGGTCATGCCTAGCGAGCACCAGAGCGTCTCCGGCGATGAGCTGTCCTCGTTACCCGAGACGCCGACCACCCCGGACGCCCCCTCCCCTCCCGCTGACGTTCCGTCCGCCGACCGGGCGGCACGACGTGCCGTCGTCCTCTTCCCCCTTCTGGTGGTCGCGGCCGGTGTGATCGGGCTGCTCTGGCCGGCGCACTTCACGGGCTGGGCGCCCGCCGTGCCGTGGATGCTGGGCGTGGTGATGTTCCTCATGGGACTGACCCTGACGCCGCCGGACTTCACCGCGATCGCCAGACGCCCCTGGCCTGTGGGGCTGGGCCTGGTCGCCCACTACGTCATCATGCCCGGCCTGGGCTGGCTGGTCGCGACGGTGCTGGATCTGCCCCCTCAGCTGGCGGCCGGTGTCATCCTCGTCGGTTGCGCCCCGAGCGGTACGGCGTCGAACGTGATCACCTACCTGGCCCGGGGAGACGTCGCGCTGTCCGTCTCGGTGGCGACGGTCTCCACGGTGGTCGCACCGCTGGTGACGCCGCCCCTCACGCTGCTGCTCGCCGGGAAGTTCCTCTCGGTCGACGCCGGTTCCATGGTGGTGGACATTCTCAAGACGGTGCTGGCCCCGGTCCTCGTCGGCTTGGCCGTACGGCTGGCCGTCGGCCGTTACGTGGACCGGGTCCTGCGGCTGCTTCCCTGGCTCTCCGCCGTCGCCGTCGCCGTCATCGTGCTCGTCGTCATCTCGGGCAGCGCCGCTCGCATCAAGGACGCGGCCGCCCTGGTGTTCCTCGCAGTGGTGCTGCACAACGGCCTCGGCCTGCTGCTCGGTTACGGCGCCGGGAAGCTGGCGCGCCTCAGCCGGCCGGCGAGCCGGGCCATGGCGTTCGAGGTCGGCATGCAGAACTCCGGCCTCGCGGCCTCGCTCGCCACCGCCCACTTCAGTCCGGCGGCGGCTCTGCCCGCAGCCATCTTCTCCGTGTGGCACAACGTCTCGGGCGCGGCGGTCGCGGCCTGGATGTCCCGCGCGGCACGCCGCAGTTGAGCGGGCGGGGCCGGGCCGCCGGTCTTCAGTACCTCATCCTCGGCACGGCGGCGAGGAGCTGCTTCGTGTACGGGTGCCGTGGTGCCTCCCACACCGACTCCACCGTGCCGCTCTCGACCAGCCTGCCGTCCCGCAGCACCAGCACCTTGTCGCACAGATAGCGGATGACGCCGAGGTCGTGCGAGATGACACACAGTGCCATGTCGCGCTCGGTCGTGGCCGTGCGCAGCAAGTCGAGGACTTCGGCGCGTACCGAGACGTCCAGCGCGCTGACGGGTTCGTCGGCGAGCAGGACGGCGGGTTCCGGAGCCAGCGCCCGCGCGATGGCGATGCGCTGGCGCTGGCCGCCGGAGAGCTGATGCGGATAGCGCTCGCCGGCCTCTTCGGGAAGTCCGACGGCCATCAGCAGTTCGGACACCCGCTCCCGCGCGGCCGCGGAGCGGCGGGCGGGCAGGGGCTCGGCGATGATCTCCCGCACCCGAAGCCGGGGATCGAGCGAGCCCATGGGGTCCTGAAAGACCACCTGAAGTCTGGAACCGGCCCCGCCGCTGGGCCCGTCGGCGCGCCCGAAGTAGCGCACGCCGCCGTCGCTCGGGCGATCCAGACCGGCCAGCAGCCGCAGCAGAGTCGACTTTCCGGCCCCCGACTCGCCGACCACCCCGACCCGTTGTCCCGCGCGCAGGTCGAGATCGATGGGTTCGAGGGCCCTGAAGGTCGGGCGCTTGCCGAAGAGGCCCGTACGGCGCCCCTGGTAGTGCCGGGTGAGGCCTTGCGTGGACAGCAGCAGTTCGCTGTCCACGGCCTTCCCGCGGTGGGCCGGCTCCGTACGGTCCCGGTCCGGGGACTCGGCGGCGGACGGCCAGGAGGGCAGCGCGTCGTGGTGCCAGCAGGCGACCGTGTCGTCCGGCTTCTCGCCGGTCGGCTCGGGCGGGGCGGCACACTGCTCATCCGCGTACGCGCACCGGTTGCTGAAACCGCAGCCGGCCGGCAGGTCCTTCGGCGCGGGGACGACGCCCGGGATGGCGCGGGCGCGGGAGCCGGGCGTCAGATCACAGGCGGCGAGCAGGGCCCGGGTGTAGGGGTGCTTCGGTGCCGCCAGCACCCGGTCGGCAGGCCCGCTCTCCACGATCCGGCCGCCGTACATGACCAGGACGCGGTGGCACACGGACGACACGAGTGCGAGGTCGTGGCTGATGAACAGCACCGCGGTGCCCCGCTCCTCGCAATCGCCGACGATCAGGTCGGTGATCTCCTTCTGCACGGTCACATCGAGGGCGGTGGTCGGCTCGTCGCAGATCAGCAGGTCGGGGTCGTTGGAGAGGGCTATACCGAGGACGCCGCGCTGGCGCTGGCCGCCGGAGAGCTGGTGCGGGAAGGAGCGGGCCGCCTGCCGGGGGGCGGGCAGCCGCAGCCGGTCGAGGAGTTCCACGGCCGCTTCGTCGGCTGCCCGGCGGGTGGGCCGGGTGCCGTGCAGGCGGATCCCCTCGGTGATCTGTGAGCCGACCCTCCGCACGGGGTTGAGGGCGGTCATCGGCTCCTGGAAGACCATGCCGACGCGCTTGCCGCGGATCGCGGACAGCTGCCGGTCGGAGGCGCCCAGCAGGTCGAACTCCACGCCCGCGAGGCGCACGCTCCCGCCCGGCCGCAACCCGTCGTCGAGCAGCCCCAGGCAGGCCAGTGCGGTCAGGGACTTGCCCGAACCGGATTCGCCGATGAGACCGACCCGTTCGCCGCGCGCCACGGTGAAGCCGATACCGCGCACCAACTGCGCCGAAGCCGAGTCGACCGTCAGGTTCGTCACTTCGAGCAGGGGCTCGCCTGGGCTCATCGCACTCCTTCGAGAGCAGGGTCCACGCGGTCACGCAGACCGTCGCCGAGGAGGTTGAGCCCCAGCACGGTGGCCGCGACAGCGAGCCCGGGCCACAGGGAGAGCTGGGGCGTGGAGAAGAGCAGATCCTGTGACTCCTGGAGCATCCGTCCCCAGGAGGGGGTCGGAGGCGTCGTGCCGAGCCCGAGGTAGGACAGGGCCGCCTCGGCCAGGATCGCGGTGGAGAACGACACGGACGCCTGCACGATGACGATGTCCGCGATGTTCGGCAGCACGTGCCGCAGGGCGATCGCGACGCGGCCGCGCTTGGCCAGCCGTGCCGCGTCGATGTACTCCGCGGTCATGACGCGCAGCGTCGCGGCCCTGCTGACCCGGGCGAAACCCGGGGCCGAGGCGATCCCGATCGCCACCATCGCGGTCAGTGTGCCGGAGCCGTAGACGGCCGCCAGCATGATGGCCAGCAGCAGGGCGGGGAAGGCCAGGAGGAAGTCGCTCACGCGCATGATGACGGCGCTGAGCCAGCCGCCCGTCATCCCGGCGACCACGCCCATGGGTACCCCGGCCAGCAGCGCGATGCCCACGGCGACGACACCGGCGAAGACGGTGATGCGGGCACCCACCATCAGGCGGCTGGCCACGTCACGGCCGAACTGGTCTGTCCCCAACAGGTGTTCACCGCCCGCGCCGGCGAGTTGCCGGGCGGCGTCCACGTGGTTGGGATCGTACGGAGTCCACACCATGGAGACGGCGGCCACGGCGAGCACGAGAGCGACGATCAGGCAGCCGGTCAGCAGAGTTGCCCGGGATCTCATCAGCGGCTCCGCAGACGGGGGTCGAGCACGCGGTAGAGCAGGTCAGTCACCAGATTCAGCACAAGCACCGCGACAACGAGAACGACCACCACGCCCTGCACGAGCAGCAGATCGCGGTCCTGCACACCGCGCAACAGCAGATCGCCGAGGCCGGGGATGACGAAGACATGCTCGACGACGATCGCCCCGACCAGGAGATTCGACAGTTGCAGGCCCAGGACGGTGACCACGGGGATGGCGGCGTTGGGCAGCCCGTGCCGGCACAGCGCGGCCCACCGGCGCACCCCCTTGGCGCGTGCGGTGCGCATGAAGTCCTGACGCTGCACGGACAGCAGGGCGGAGCGTACGTAGCGCGTGAGCACCGCGCCCTGGACCAAGCCGAGCGACACCCAGGGCAGCACCAGATGCCGGGCCCAGTCCTGGGCGTCCTCGGTGAGCGGTGTGTACCCTCCGGCCGGCAGGGCGCCGGCGCGTACCGCGAAGGTGTAGACGAGCAGGATGCCCGCGAGGAAGGCGGGGACAGCGATACCGACCTGGCTGAGGCCGGACAGCAGGGCCCCGCGTCCGGTGCGGTGCCAGGCGGCCGCGAGCACACCCGCGGGCAGCGCGAGCAGCAGGGCCACCAGCATGCCGCCCGCCACGAGCCAGGCCGTCACCGCGAAGCGATCCGCGATCCGCGGGCCGATCGCCTCGTGCGTCACGTACGAGGTGCCGAAGTCACCGTGCAGGAGGCCCTGGGCCCAGTCGGCGTACTGCACCAGCAACGGCCGGTCCGTGCCGAACTCCCGGCTCAGCCTGGCCACGGCCGCAGGAGTGGCGTTGGTGCCCAGCGCGACCTCCGCCGCGTTGCCCGGCAGTACGGCGAGGAAGGCGAATACCACGAAGCTGGCCACCACCACGCTGACGAGCAGGGTCGCGGTCCTGCGCACGACGTGGTTCATACGGCACCGCGACCGTCGGCGCCGCGGACGCGGTGGCTCACTTCCCGGACCACCGCACGCCCGCGAACTCCAGTCCCTCGCCGACCTGGTTGACCGGCAGGCCCCGCAGGCTCTTGTCCGCCACCATCAGGTTCGGCATGAGGTAGAGCCAGTCGGCGGCCGCGTCCTGGGACAGCAGCTTCAGCGCCTGACGGTAGTCCGCGGCGGCCTCCTGCGGCGAGCCGGCATCGGCCTTCTGGAGGAGCTGGGCGTAGGTGGGGTTGTCGTAGCGGAAGTAGTAGTGCGGGTCGGCGAAGATCCACTGGTCGCGGGGTTCGACCTGGGCGATGATCGACATGTCGTAGTCGGCCTTGTCGAAGACCTCCGACAGCCAGCGGGCCGGGAACTCCAGGGGTTCGATCCGCACCTTGAGACCGACCTGAGCCAGCTGGTCCTGGACGACCTGGGCCGCGCTGACGGCGTAGGGCAGGTTGGGGATCCGCATCCGGATGCTGGTGCCCTCCGCCCCGGCCTCCTTCAGCAGCCGCTTGGCCTTCGCCGGGTCGTACGGATAGCGGTTGGACGCGCCCGCGTACCAGGGGTCGCTCGGTGACTCCTGGGAGCCGATCAGCGTGCCGCGGCCGGCGCGGGTGGTCTTCAGCAGCGCCTCGTGGTCGATGGCGTACCGCACGGCCTGCCGGACCCGCTTGTCCTGGAAGGGCTTGCGGGAGTTGTTCATCGACAGTACGACTTCCGCGGTCGAGGATCCGTCGATGACCTGGAAGCGGCTCTTGTCCTTGAACATCGACAGCGTCTCGGGGGCCTGCACGGCGCCCAGGACGTTGATGTCCCCGGCGAGCATCGCGTTGTTCAGGGCTCCGGAGTCCTTGAAGTACTTCAGGGTCACCGTGTCCAGCGCGGGCCTGGCGCCCCAGTAACCGGTGTTGCGCTTGAGGACCAGGTTGTCGCCGCGCTGCCAGCTCGCCACCTCGAAGGGACCGGTACCGACCGGGTGTTCCTTCAGGTCCGACACCCCGTCTCGGCTGTACATCGCGCCGACGCGCGTGGTCATCGAGTACAGCCAGTTGTTGCTGGGGCGCTTCAGCGTGACCTTGACGGTGTCGGCGTCCACCTTCGTCGCGCTGCGTACGTCGTCCATCTGCTGGGCGATCTTCAGCTTCCAGACCGTCCGGACGCGATTGATGGAGAAGACGGCGTCGTCCGCCGTGAAGGCCTTCCCGTTGGTGAACTTCACGTTGTTGCGCAGGTGGAAGATGTAGGTGCGACCGTCGGCGCTGCGGTCGTAGCTCTTCGCCAGCCCAGGCTGTATTCGGCCCTGCTGATCGATCCGGACCAGGCCCTCGTACACGTTGCCCAGCAGCGCCTGCGGGATCGCCGCGCCATCCGTGGTGGAGAAGTCCAGCGTCGCGGGCTCGGCCACCAGCCCGACGGTGAGAGCGTCGGTGGAGTGTCGGTCGGCCCCCGATCCGCAGCCGGCCAGCGTGACCGTGACCAGGGCAGCGCTGAGGGTGAGGGCAGGAATCCGTCGGGGGAGCATGATCACTGTCTCTCCGTGATGGGCCGGTGCCGACCCGCGGCAGGGCCAGGGCGAGTTCAACGCATCGGGTGGGGTCGGGCTATGTGTGCCCGGAGCCGGCACGGACTGTCTTCGTGGTGAAACCAAGATAGTGAGACAACGTCGCCACAGCTCGGGAATTGATGGTCGGGCGGGCCGGACCGCACACGCCTGAGGTAGGACATCGGCACCCTACCCGCTGCCCTGATGCAGCATCAACACCCTTCTGTAGCTTTGACGTTCAGGTCGGCTACCACCATGATCGACCTGCGTTCAAACCGTACGGTCGCGCGGGAAGTCGCGCAGTCGGCGTGAACCGCCGCATTACGAGATCGGAGAGATCTTTTGCCCCCGAATTCCCACCCCTTCATACGCACCGAGCCGGTCACCGGTCCTGGAGTCTGGCAGGCGAGCGACTTCACCGATTCGAGCTCCTGGACGGAGGTCCTCGATGAGCGGGAAATCGCCGAACTGGAAAGCGCCTTGGGTACCGCGAAGGAGCGCGGAGAGCCGCTCGGGAAACTCTCCGTGGACGACTTTCCACTGCCCACCCTCAGCAGGCGGCTCGAAGCGATCGTGGACGAACTGGAGTTCGGCCGCGGATTCAGTGTGCTGCGCGGTCTTCCGGTCGACAAGTGGTCGGTGGAGGATGCCAAGGTGATCTACTGGGGCATCGGGCTCCACCTCGGCGTACCGGTGTCACAGAATGCGGCCGGCGATCTGATGGCCCATGTCAAGGACCACTCGGAGGGCGACCTCGACGACCCGAACACCGTGACGCGCGCCTACCGGACCCGTTCCGCGCTGCCTTTCCACACCGACAGCGCCGACATCGTGGGCCTGCTGTGCCTGCGCAACGCGGGACACGGCGGGGTCAGCACGCTGGCCAGCTCCATGACGATCTACAACTACCTGCTCGCCCACCATCGTGAGCTACTCGGCATCTACTATCGCGGCTTCGTCTACGACCGACGGGCCGAAGAGGCGACCGACGAGGTGCCGTACTACCGCAACGCCGTGTACGGCTACTTCAACGGCCAGCTCAGCTGCCGCTTCTACATGGCGCAGTACATCGAGTCGGCCACCGCGCGGTCCGGGATTCCGCTCAGTGACATCGAGCGGTACGCCCTCCGGCTCTTCCAGGAGATCGGTGCCATGGACGAGCACCAGATCTCGATGAAGCTCCAGCCGGGCGACATCCAGTTGCTGAACAACAACCTTGTGGTGCACGGCCGTACGGCGTTCGAGGACCAGCCGGGACGCCACCGTGATCTGTTGCGCCTGTGGCTCAACACCCGCAAGGCGCGTGAGTACCCGGCCGACTTCGCGGCATTCCGCTTCGGCATGCCGAAGACGCACTGACGTGAATGAGCCTCCTGATACAGGGCGAGGGTCGCCCCGCGCGCCCTCGCCCTGTACAAGAAAGTGCCATGCCGGAGAGGACCGGGGCCCCTGGGCCACCTCCGAAGGGATCCCGTTCACGGCGGAGAATTCGTTCCGGCCCCTGGCGCCTCACAGGCCCGCGGAGGGCACGCCCGCCCCAAATTGGTCTAGACAAAAACAAACCCAGCGTGAAACGCATCGGATCCGGACCGGACGGAGGGCCCCCGACAGGCTCGACGGACCGCAGGATCTCGACCCGTGTTCGATCCGGGACCGCCGGATTCCCCGATCCGCGGTGGACGACGAGGACGGGCATTGGCCCGGTCGGCGGAGAACGGGCGGGCTCAGCATGGAAGAGGCCGGCGTCCCCGAGGGGCGTCGGCCTCTGTGTGTGAGCTTGCAAAGATCGTCAGTAACTCCGCTCTGAGCGGCACGTTAGCTTTCCATCATGCGTTCGGGTGACGCACCATCGTCGGATGCGCGGGCGAAGGCCGCGATGTCCGGCAAAGCTGGCTGGTAGCCGTGTGCGGTGTCCACGGTCAGGGTGGGGACGTCCAAGGAGATCGGGACGAAGGAGTCGAGAGAGTGTCCTCCGGCGGCGATGGAGTCGAGCAGTTCTTGGTCGCCGTGGGCGGCCCGGTGGGCGTCTTCCTCGGCGCGCTGGATGATGCGGTCGTGGGCAATGTCGGCGTCGGTGGTGCAGCGGATGACGCGCAGATGTGCGAGGCCGGTGAGCGGCTCGAGGTTCGGCCGCCACAGCCTGTCCTGGAAGGCCGCTTCAGCGACCACCGTGACGCCGACCTCCAGGAGTACCTTCAGTACTCCGAAGAAGGCGTCCAGGGTCGGGTGGTTGAGGGGATCGTCGCCGCCGCTCTGGTAGCCAGGATGGGACATGGCCATGCCCTGTTTGATCTCGTCGCGGATGATCGCGGGGCATCCGAGGACACGGGCGAGTTCGTGGGCGAGCGTGGTCTTCCCTGTGCCGGGGCCGCCGCTCACGACGACCAGGGTCGGTGTGCTCATCGCGTCTTGGTCTCGTAAGTCGTCACAGCGGCCAGTATGTCGCCCACGAACCCGCTCCCGGAGCCTGTTTCCCGGGCCCGGGACCGACGCGCGCTCGCGCATGATGGGATTGTGTCGGACCGGCCCTGACAGCTTTGGCGGCGTCTCTTCTGGGCCTGGGCCAGACGGAAGCCGTCGGTGCCGGTCTCGACGATGTGCGTGTTGAAGGTGACCCGGCCCACGATCGCCGAGCGGAGCCGCGGGTCGGTGAAGGTCTGCCTCCATTCCGGGAACGGGGCGTTCGACGCGATGGCGATCGCCCGTCGTTCCTCGCGTTCGGTGAAGACCTGGAACAGCAGCTTCGCGCCGGACTTGTCCGGGACGAGATATCCGAACTCGTCCAGACAGAGCAGGTCAACACGCCCGCATCGGGCAGGAGTGCGGGCCGGCTTCTTCTCGTCTGCGGCCTCGGCCGGCTCGTTCACGAGGTTCGAGGTCGTGGTGTAGCGGACTCGCAGGCCCGCCTCGGCGATCGCGGTGCCGATCCCGGTGAGCAGGTGGGACTTGCCGGTGCCGGAGTCGCCGATCAGGCAGAGCGGCAGGCCGGTCTTCAGTCAGGGCGGGTCGGCGAGCGTGTTGACCTGCTCGGAGACGATGGTCGGGTTCTTGTCGAACTCGAAGTCCTCCAGCCGCTTGGGGCGGGGGAAGTTCGCCTCCCGGACCAGACGGGCCTTCTTGCGTTCCTCGCGCTGGAGGCACTCGGCTTCCAGCAGGTCGGCCAGGAAGTCCTTGAAAGTGAGCCGTTCCTTCAGCGCGGTGGCGGCCAGTTCCTCTCAGCGGGAGCGGATCGTGGGCAGGTGCGGGGTCCGGCAGGCTTCATCGATCACGGTCTCGACCGCGCCGGCCGCGGCCGCGTCCTTGCGGGGCTGCGGGGCCCCGACGTCGAAGAGGGCGGTGTTGTCGGTCATGCGGAACCTCTCGGTTGGCGGTCAGCAGATGGTCACAGCGGTCCACCGACGGCGGTGGCGCCGGTCCTCGTGCAGAACGGCTCGTCGTGGGGGCAGCGTCAGCACCCGTCCGGCGTTCTCCTCGGTCCAGGGAGGAGGATCGTCCTTGTCGTCCTCCGGCTCGGGGTCCCGGGCGGCGGCTTCTGCCTTGCGGGCCTCGATGGCCACCACGTCCGGGCTGGTGGAACCCGCCTTGACGGCGGCGGTGATGCCGATCTGGACCGCCTCGGCGGGAAGCCGCCGGTGCGGCAGCAGGACCTCGATCAACGCTACGGTGCCCGCCGCGTCGCCGTGAGCCTTGCGGGCGGCCGCCCAGAACGCTTCATGGGCGGCGGTGAACGCACCCTCGGCCCGGGCAGCGGCCAGCGCGGTCGAAACCCGCATGGCCCCGGGCCTGGCCAGCAGGATCTCCAGGTAGTGATCAAGGACATCCCGGTAGGCGCCCCGCCGGGTCAGCCGCGGATGCCGGGCGACGAGCTCACGCTTGTTGAAAACCATCAGCTCGTTGCCCCGCAGCAGAACGCGTACCCGCTCGCCGATGAAGCGGGCCGGCGCCGAGTAGTAGCACTGGCGGCCGGTGATCCTGCTGGTCCGCTCGACCTTCGGCGTCAGCGTGATTGGTCCCGGCCCCCGACGTCGCCTCGCTGGAAGAGCTCAACGCCCGTCTGACGACGATCAACGAGGCTGAGGATCAGCGGATGCCGCGGGGCAAGCTGACCTCGATCGGCTTCGACTTCCGCAGCCAGGACGAAGAGCTGGGCCCGCTGCCGACCGCGGAGTTCGAGTGCGGGAGTGGGCGCCGTCCTCGCCGGGCATGCAGTAGAAGGCGTCGAAGCCGTAGTGCGAGCTCCCGATCGGGTGGCCGCCCGGGACGGAGAGGTTGCCGCCGAATCCGATGTTCTTCAGATCCCTTTCGTGCCGTGCAACGGTCGCCGAGAAATCAGCGTCGGGGCGGCAACCTTCTCGTCCCCTGCGGCAACTGGGAGCCGAAAGGCCGAGTCGAACTATCGGATGGACGGGCATGAGGGCAACGAAGCACGCCGCGCCACAACCGCGGCGCAGGCGCGGACCGGGCACGGGCATTCCCTCGGGGCTACTGGTCGTCGGTGCGTTGGTTCTGCCTGGCCCTGACCGTCCTCACCGGGAGCGAAACCGGTACAAGGCCGGGCCCGCCAAGTGGTGGTGCGGGATCCAGGTGATCGGCCACCGGAACCCGGTGGCGGCGCTGGAGGTGCGGACCGCCGGTGGCTGTCGGCAACTGCCCCGCACCGTCTACGACTACTTCCTGTCCGCCGATGGCACCGGCTGAGGCGGGGCGCTCAGGATCACCGACATCTACAGGGAGCAGCTGACCGTCGACGGCATCGCCGTGCGGCCGGACGTCGCGCAGCCGACCGGCGTCCAGTTCGCCCGGCATTGACCAGCCCACCGGCCGGCCTTCACCGGCCCACAACCGAGCAAGAGCGCCGTTCGGATCCCGGGCTGGGCACTGTTAGGCTCCGCCCCATTGTTAAACATGCAACCAACGCGCACATCATTGCCAGGAGAGGGCGACCGGGGGATGGTCCTCGATGACGCGTCCGCGGAGTTCCACGAATTCTTCGAACGCCACTATGCCGAACTCGCCCGTCTGGCATACCTGCTGACCGGCGAGACCGACGCGGCGGACGACCTGGCGGCGGATGCCCTGGTCGCTCTGTGGCAGCGCTGGGACCGGTTGCGGCAGGCCGACCACCCGCTCGCCTACGCCCGCGGTGTGGTGGCCAACCTGGCGCGCGGACGGATCCGCAGCGCGGTGCGCGAGCGACGCCGGATCACGCTGTTCTGGTCCCGCAGCCCCGAGAAGGTGGAGGGGCCGGACATGGCGGCTGTGCTGGACGTCCGCGCGGCGCTCGCCCGGCTGCCGTTCCGCAAGCGTGCCTGCGTGGTGCTGCGGCACGCCTTCGACCTGTCGGAGAAGGACACGGCGGTGGCGCTGGGCATATCGGTCGGTACGGTGAAGAGCCAGACCTCGAAGGCAATGGCCGAGCTGGAAAGGATTCTTGGCGCGCGAGCGGTCGGGGACCTGGTGGCAGGGAGGAGGAACCGGTGAACGAGGAGATCGCCCGCCGGCTGCGCGAGGCCGCCGAGGCCCACCGGCCCGACCGTGCCAAAATGCTGGCCCGGGTGCAACGCGGCGTGTCCGGCCCCGCCGTTCGTCACCGCGCGCGGCCGTTCGCGAGGTCCGGTACCAGGGTCGCGCTCGCCGGGCTCGCCGCCACCGGCATCCTGGCGACCGGCGGCCTCGCCGTCGCCGCCATCGTCGCGACCTCGTCGCCGTCGGTCACCGTGACCGCGCCTGCCACCCCGTCCCCGACCGTCAGCTCCCCGCAACCGACATCGGCCCGCCCCACCCCCGTCGCGCCGGCCCCGGCCACCACCCCGGGCAGCGCGCGCCCGACTCCGCCGGCCACCAGTCCATCGCCGGCCGCCGGCGAGAGCAAGCGCGGGTCGCTGTGGTCGGCCGGCTCGGTGGACCCGCACAGCACCGTCTACTGGACGCAGAGCAACCTCGCCCTCAAGACGACCCAGCCGCTCACCTCGCTCACGATCGAGATGCGGATCGTGCAGACCGGCGGGGTGAAGAACACCGGCACCTGGCAGACCCTGCCGAGTGCTGACTTCACCGTCACCGCCCAGGAGGCCGACGGCACGCTGGTCTACCGCTGGGTCCTCAGACCCGGCCTGACCGTGCCGGCCGGGAGCTATGAGTTTGCCGCCCAGTTCAACAACGGAACCGGTGTGCGCAGTACCGCGGGCGACGGCTACCGCGTGGAGGCGCAGGGTTCGGGCGGCTCCGCGTCGGCCCGGGGAGGGTTCGTCCCGACCCGGTGAACACCACAGTTCGGTGGTCGAGCAGATCCCGGTGAGGCGCCCCCGGCCGAGTACGGGCGAAGCAGGTGTTGCCGGGTCGGGTACCGGCCCGACGTCGGTCAGCTCTACGGGGGGCTGGCTTTCGGCGGACGACCAGCCCCAGTTGTGGACCACGTGCAGGCGGCGTCCGACCGGGCTGGTGCCGGCGGTCGCGGTGACGGCCGCGGGCAGGCCGCGCCAGCCGCTGGCGGCGACCGTGAAGAGTCTTCCCCCGACCGCGGCAACCTTTGTGTGCGTGACGGCAACTGACGGGTAACCAGGGCCGGATCAAGGCCCGTTGTGCCAGAAGGACATGCCGTTGTCACATCAGAACCGTCCTCATCGCCGCCGTCCGGCAACCCGCCGCGTGCTCGCCGCCGCCGTGGTTCTCGCCGCCGCGGGTGCCGCCGTGCCGCTCGTCGCCCAGGCCGCCCACACGCCCAAGGCCCGCACGCCGACCCTGGCCGCCGAGGCGGCCGGCAGCGGCCGCTACTTCGGTACGGCCGTGGCCTCGGGCAGGCTCGGGGACTCGACGTACTCCACCATTCTCGACCGGGAGTTCAACATGATCACCCCGGAGAACGAGATGAAATGGGACACCACCGAACCGTCCCGCGGCACCTTCAACTTCGGCCCGGCCGACTCGATCGTCAGCCACGCCTCCGCCCACGGTCAGCGAATGCGCGGCCACACTCTGGTATGGCACTCGCAGCTGCCCGCCTGGGTCAGGTCGATCACCGACCCGAACACGCTGCGCAGCGTGATGGACAACCACATCGCCACCGAGATGAGCCACTACAAGGGCAGGATCTACGCCTGGGACGTGGTCAACGAAGCCTTCGCCGACGGCGGCAGTGGTCAGCACCGCAGCTCCGTGTTCCAGAACGTGCTGGGCAACGGCTTCATCGAGGAGGCGTTCCGCACCGCCCGCAAGGCCGACCCCTCGGCCAAACTCTGCTACAACGACTACAACACCGAGAACTGGACCGACGCCAAGACGCAGGGCGTCTACGCGATGGTCAAGGACTTCAAGGCGCGCGGCGTGCCCATCGACTGCGTCGGTTTCCAGAGCCACTTCGGCGCAGGCGGCCCGCCGGCGAGCTTCCAGACCACTCTGTCCAAGTTCGCCGCGCTCGGCGTGGACGTCCAGATCACCGAACTCGACATCGCCCAGGCGTCGTCGGCGGCGTATGCCAACGCTGTCCAGGCGTGCGTGAACGTCGCCCGCTGCACGGGCATCACGGTGTGGGGCATCCGCGACAGCGACTCCTGGCGCACCGGTGAGAACCCGCTGCTGTTCGACGCGGGCGGCAACAAGAAGCCCTCCTACAGCGCGGCGCTCACCGCCCTGGGCGGTGCCGGCGGCGGGACGCCGGACGCAGGCGGCATCACCTCCGGCGCGGTCTACACGCTCTCCGACGCGGCCGCGGGACGCGTTCTCGACGAGCCCGCCGGATACAACGCCAACGGCACCCCGCTCCAGGTATGGGACGCCAGCGGTGCCTCCAACCAGCAGTGGCGGGCCGGCCGCAACAGCGACGGCTCCTACACGCTCACCAACGTCGCCAGCGGCCGGGCACTGGAGGAGCCTGGCAACCAGAGGGGCAACGGAACGAGGACGCAGGTCTGGGACTCGAACGGCGGCGCCAACCAGCACTGGCGGGTCGGCCGCGACAGCGACGGCTCCTACACACTGACCAACGTCGCCAGCGACCGGACACTGGAGATCCCCGGCGGCCGGACCGCCAACGGCACCCCCGTCCAGGTCTGGGACTCGGCCGGCGGCGCCAACCAGCACTGGAACGTCAAGGCCGCGACGCCCGGGCCGACGGGCGGCACATGTGCTCTCCCGTCGACGTACCGGTGGACGTCGACGGGAGCGCTGGCGCAGCCGGCGAACGGATGGTCCGCGCTGAAGGACTTCACCGACGTGGTCTACAACGGCAAGCACCTGGTCTACGCGTCGAACGTGACGGGATCGTCGTACGGCTCGATGATGTTCAAGCCCTTCACGAACTGGTCGGACATGGCGTCGGCCGGCCAGACCGGGATGAGCTCGCCGTACGCGGTGGCGCCCACACTGTTCTACTTCGCGCCCAAGAACATCTGGGTGCTGGCGTACCAGTGGGGTGCGTGGCCCTTCATCTACCGCACCTCCAGCGACCCCACCAACCCCAACGGCTGGTCCGCGCCGCAGCCGCTGTTCACCGGCAGCATCCCCGGCTCGACCCCGATCGACCAGACCCTGATCGGTGACGGCAAGAACATGTACCTGTTCTTCGCCGGTGACAACGGCAAGATCTACCGGGCGAGCATGCCGATCGGGAACTTCCCGGGCAACTTCGGCTCGTCGTACACCACGGTCATGAGCGACACGACGAAGAACCTGTTCGAGGCGCCCCAGGTCTACAAGGTCCAGGGGCAGAACCAGTACCTCATGGTCGTTGAGGCGCGGGGTGCGAACGAGCAGCGTTACTTCCGCTCCTTCACGGCCTCCAGCCTGGACGGTCCGTGGACCCCGCAGGCCGCCAGCGAGAGCAACCCCTTCGCGGGCAAGGCCAACAGCGGCGCCACCTGGACCAACGACATCAGCCACGGTGACCTGGTCCGCGACAACCCCGACCAGACCATGACCGTCGACCCCTGCAACCTGCGATTCCTCTACCAGGGCAAGTCCCCCACGGCGAGCGGCCCCTACGACCAACTGCCATGGCGACCGGGTCTCCTCACCTTGCGCCGCTGACCCGTCTCATCCCGGTGGCCGCGGTGTGGTGCGGTGCGCCGGCACGTAGACGAGCGGTCTACGACGTGGGCAACTCCAGCTGCTGACCGAACTTACCGCCTCGAGGAACCCCAGCCGTGCGTCGGCTGGGGTTCCTCTCTCTTCTGCGGACCTTCATCGCAGGGGGACCGAAGCACCGCGATGCCACCGCGGATACCGCAGGGCCATCCCGCTCACCTGGTCGGCGAGTTGGTCGTAGCCGCCGCTCAGGGCGACGATCCTCCACTGCTGCTGGTTGCTCCGGTTGTCGGGCTGCTTCCCATCACTCGGATGTCGGAGTGTCCGTGGACAGATCAAGTCAGCTTCAGGCACCACGCGCTTGAGTGGCTCCAGCTCCCCGTACAGGGCAGCATGGGAAACGGCGACGAGTTCCCGGGCCCGGTCCTGGCTTCGCACGTCGTGCAGCATGAAGTACACCGGGCCCGCGTAGGCGTCCACGCAGGTCTTCCGATCGCCACATCTTCTGATGGCCGACCGGCTGCGTACCTCTGCCTACTTGAGTGCTGTGCCACCCGAGTTGTGGTAGGCGATGGTCTTGTTGATCAGGTTTCCGCCGTCGGTCTCGACGGATGTCTGTTCCTGCTGCCCTGGACCGAACAGGAGGCCGACGATGTGCGCGTTCGCCACCTGGTCCATGTGCGCGAAGAACCAGTCCACCTTGTCGTCCTTGTAGTGGTTGAGGGTGTTGTTCTGCGCCATGTTGCCCACGGGGATCTGCCAGAGGACCACCGGCTTGCCCACGGACTCGGCCATCGTCTTGTAGAACCTCAGCGCTGCGGCGGCCTGCTGGCCGGTCCAGAAGGTGTTACGGCCGCCGTGGGCCGGCTGTGCGTACCAGCCTGCGTCGCGGTCCGACACGTCGGTGACCAGGAGGTCGGCGTTCTGTGCCCCGAGGCTCGCGTAGTCCTTGACGCATCCCTGGGTGTTGTTCTGCCAGTCCCAGCAGGTGAGGTGGAGCCCCACGGCGGTGTGCGGCGCGTACTTGTGCGCCATCGAGATCAGGCAGCGGGAGAGTCCGGCGGCACTGTTCTCCTGCGATCCGCAATCCGCCGGATTTGCGGCCGAGACCTGCGCGGCAACCTTGTGCGGATCGCCGAGCGACCGGACGTAGCCCCAGAAATCCGGTTCAAGGTCGATCATGTCGTTCGAGTTGCCGATCTTCTGGAGGAAGAAACGGTAGTCGTTCATGTACCGGGTGAGCAGGTCCACCCTGTTGATGGCCACGACCTCGCCCGGACCGTCGCCCTGGCCTGCCGCATCCCCGAGGTCGCGCAGCGAATACCAGGTCCAGAGCATCTTCTGCGGGCGCGGGCTGCCCTTGTACGTCGCCTGGGCCGCCACGGTGTCCCGCCAGGTCACGTACGTGCCCGGTGCCGTGGTGCTGCCGTTCCAGCAGCCCCACCAGCTCGACCACGCGGCCTGGCAACGCGATGCCGAGTAGTAGGCCGACGAGGGCGCGGGCTGGCTGTGCACATAGGCGTACCGCACGTCGAACGGCGCGGCGGCCGCCGAGGCGTCGGACATCGACCCGCCGACGAACACCGTGCTACTGCCCATGAAACGTGTCGCCGAACTGCTGCCACTGGCCGCGGGAGACGACGGAGACGACGGGTGCGTACCGCTCGGAGCCTGGCTTGCGGGAACGCTGCCGCCCGTCGCGGGGGGCGTGCCGGTGCTGCCCATGCTCCCGGCCGGGACAAGCTTCCACTGCTGATCGGCGCCGCCCCGGTCGTGGTACTGGACGACGCGGCCCCCATCGGCCTTGGAGCCCTTCTGGACCTCGACGGCCATGCCGCTGAAGCGGTTGATCAGACGCACGTAGCCGCCCGACGACTTCTCCAGGTGGAACTGCTGGTTGGCGCCGTTGTGGTCGCGCCACTGCACCATGGCGGAGCCGGCGGTCTTCGACCAGCCGTAGTCGTCCAGTACCTTGCCGGAGTTCCGGTTCTGCAGCCGGTAGTTCCCGTCACCCGCGTCGATGAACCGCCACTGCTGGTTGGTCCCGCCGTGACGGCTCCACTGCACCACCGGCGCGCCGTCGTCCGTGGCGAAGGCGCGGTCATCCAGCACCTTGCCGCTGTTGCGGTTGACCAGCACATACCATGCCTTCGGATCCACGGGCTGCGCTGAGGCGCTGCTGACCACCACAACGCCGCCGGCCACGACAGCCATGACGACGGCCGCCCAGACACTCCGCCGCGCGAACAACCGACGGCCGCGATGTGTTGCTCTCCGCGCGACGGTTGAGCCGGTCGAGCGGGACGACCGGCGACTACCGCGGGCGTGGCCGCCGGAGCGGTATGCCTCCGATGACAGGGGTGGGCTTGGGGACATGTCTTGCTCTCTTTCAGCCGTTGCCTCTGACCGGACCACCTGGCCGGACGACACCAAGTGGTCCGCGAAGGCCGAAAGGTTGCCGCGCACGCGAAGATCCACACATCTTTCGGCCAGCCAGGCCGTAGCGGGACAGACCGGCGACGTGTGACTCCGGTACTCCGCCTTGACGTGCGGCGTCGGCCGCCGCAGCCGGACTGGGTTCTGCCGGATCTCCACCAGCCGGCCCCGCACCATCCGCTTGCCGGTGGCCACCGTGACCGGCACCGCCGCGGCCCGGCCCTCAGTCGTAGAACCGGCTCACCGTGTGGCCTGTGACTCCCAGGACGAGGACTCCAGCCGCTCGTCCGACAGCCGATGGTCCTCGGACGTACCGAGCGTGGCCACCAGCGCCACGCGAGTCCTTGTCGATCAGTGATCACCGGATGCGTGATGTCGGCCAGAGGTCCGCGATCGCGGGTGTGGTAGAGCTTGTTGGTCAGCAGCACCGCCCACTGTCCGCGCAAAGGCGAGATCCGCATGCCGGTACCGGCGAAGCCGTAGTGGATCCAAACGTCCTGTACGGCGCTGGTACCAGGGGCCGGGTGCCAGAACGGGCCACGGATCGGCTCAAGTTCTCCCGTCTGGATGGACAGGGAGCGTGCGGTCCACTTGGTGCCGAAACCGGCGCTGGAAGGGGATACGGCCGGGGCGAGCATGTAGCGCGGGAAGGCGGCGAGGTCGTCCAGGACGGTGAAGACACCGGCGATGCCGCAGACGCCGCCCAGGAGGCGGGCGGAGAAGTCATGGGCGATGCCCTTGAGGTGGGTGTCGGTGCCCTGGTCGAGTTCGGTCGGGGCGCAGCGGGCGGCGATTTCGGCGGGCAGGGGCCAAGGCGGGTGGAGTCCATGCCCATGGGGAGCCAGGTGCGAGTGGTGGCCGGTTGGTCCAGGAGCTGGCCGGAGAGATACTCGGCGAGGTGGCCGAGGACGAGGGCGGCCCGGTCCGTGTACGCGACAGCCTCGCCTGGCGGCCGGTGGAGTTGCTCGTGCAGTACGCCGCGGCGGATCTCGTCGGCACTCGTGCCGTAGAGATTCTTCAGCTGGGCCCGCAGTGGAACGCCGGCCGTATGCGTCAGCAGCTGCCCGGCAGTTACGGCACCGAGCGGATGGCCGGTGACCTCGCGCCAGAAACGCACCGAGACGGGGATCACCCGGCGCGAGTACCGCTCTTCGGAAGGTTCTGCCCCCAAATTGGTCTAGACAAAAAACAAACCCCAGGCCATTGACCTGGGGTTTTCTCTGGAGCGGGTGACGAGAATCGAACTCGCGCTCTCAGCTTGGGAAGCTGATGTTCTACCATTAAACTACACCCGCGTAAGTACGGACAAAGTTCCCGAGAGCGGTCTCTGTCCGACGCTCGCTCACTGTACCTCATCGCGGGCTCCCGGTGCTCGAACCCCCGAGGTGTGAGTGGGTTTCAGGGTGGGGATCCGGCTGCGGGGGGCGGGAGTTGGGGCGTACGGTGGGGGCGCTGCGAGAGGGTCCGGGTGGGGTCGGAGTGCCGCCTGGAGAGTCGTTTCTTTGATCCCGTAATGTGGCTTTTGTCGTCAGGTTGGTCAGCCCGACGAGGCTCTTGGGGAAGGGACTTAAGGGACTTGATGGAACGCACCGTCGTCCGCTGTGCCGATGGGCACGTCTTCAGCACCGCTTCGTTCCCGATGCAGCAGGCCGAGCGGCTCGGCCCCGGTCGGCTCATGCGGTGCCCTCGATGCGCGCGGCTCCGCAGCGTCGTGCCGGTCGCCTTGCAGAAGCAGGGGTAGGCGGCGAAGTAGTCACGTACGCGGGGTAGCCGCGTCGTCACCACCGGCGCGCGGAGTCGTCACGATTGTCATGGCTCCGCGCGCCTTGCGTATCCTCGCTACGTGCTTCTCTCAGACAAGGACATCCGGGCCGAGATCGACGCCGGGCGAGTGCGGATCGATCCCTTTGACGAATCCATGGTGCAGCCGTCGAGCGTCGATGTTCGGCTGGACCGCTATTTCCGGGTGTTCGAGAACCACCGGTACCCGCACATCGACCCCTCCGTCGAGCAGGCCGATCTGACGCGGCTGGTGGAGCCGGACGGTGACGAGCCGTTCATCCTGCACCCCGGTGAGTTCGTGCTCGCGTCGACGTACGAGGTCATCTCGCTGCCCGACGACCTCGCCTCGCGCCTTGAGGGCAAGAGCTCGCTGGGCCGGCTCGGTCTGGTCACCCACTCCACCGCCGGGTTCATCGACCCGGGCTTCAGCGGTCACGTCACCCTTGAGCTGTCGAACCTCGCCACCCTGCCCATCAAGCTCTGGCCGGGGATGAAGATCGGCCAGCTGTGCCTGTTCCGGCTGTCCTCGCCCGCGGAGTTCCCGTACGGCAGTGAGCGCTACGGCTCGCGGTACCAGGGCCAGCGCGGGCCGACCGCCTCGCGGTCCTATGTCAATTTCCATCGGACCCAGGTGTGAGGGCATCCAGAACATGAGTGACGTGCGGGAGAATCTGACCTACGACGCCTTCGGCGGCGCCATCCGTGAGCTGGCCCAGACCATCGCGGACGACGGGTACGAGCCGGACATCGTGCTCAGCATCGCCCGGGGCGGTGTGTTCGTGGCCGGCGGGCTCGCCTACGCCCTCGACTGCAAGAACATCCACCTGGTGAACGTCGAGTTCTACACCGGCGTGGGCACGACCCTCGAAATGCCGGTCATGCTCGCACCGGTCCCGAACGTGATCGACTTCTCCGACAAGAAGGTCCTGATCACCGACGACGTCGCCGACACCGGCAAGACGCTCAAGCTGGTCCGCGACTTCTGCCTCGACACCGTCGCCGAGGTGCGCTCCGCCGTGGTCTACGAGAAGTCCCACTCCCTCGTGAAGTGCGAGTACGTCTGGAAGCGCACCGACGACTGGATCAACTTCCCGTGGAGCGTGCAGCCGCCCGTCGTGAAGCGGGACGACCAGGTGCTCGACGCCTGAGGAACACGGACACGTCGGACATGTGAGAGGGCCCCGGTGGCATACCACCAGGGCCCTCTCACATGTCGAACCGGGAACTAGAACGTGCCCAGCTTCACGATCGACAGGAGCGCGATCAGCTGGATCGCCGACGCGCCCAGCGCCTTCGGCCACGGCAGGTCGTGGGAGCGGGACACCATCACGGTGAGCAGCGCGCCCGCGGCGAGCCAGGTGGCCCAGCCGAGTATCTGGACGAAGCCCGCGTCACCGCCGAAGAACATGGCGAAGACCAGGCGGGGCGCGTCCGTGAGGGCCGTGATCAGCATGGACAGGCCCACCGTGGGCTGCCAGGCGCCGTCGCCGCCGAGCTGGCGGGCCAGGGTGTGGGTGACCACGCCGAGGATGAACAGGCCGAGCACCATCACGACCGCGGTGATCAGCACGATCGGCACCGCGTTGGACAGTGTGGCGCCGATGGCCTCCTTGCGGGCGTCGTCGAAGCCGAAGACGGCGAGCAGGCCGTAGAGGAAGGTCACGATCAGGGCCGGGCCCCACATCGTGTAGTCCCGCATGCGCAGGAAGGTCGGGTCGGGGGAGAGGACGATCCCCCGCAGCAGTTCCTTCCAGTGCAGCGGCGGGCCCACCGGCGGGGCGGGCGCGGCGGCGGAGCCGGCCTGGTAGGTCGAGCCCTGGGTGTAGCCGGCGGCCTCGTCGATCGAGAAGGCCTGGGTGTGGCCCGGGGTGTTCGCCGCGTACGGGTCCGGCGTGCCGCCCCCGTAGCCGTCGTCGAAGTACTCCGGACCGTCGTCCGCCGGGCCCTGGTGCCCGTAGGGGCGACCCTGCCGGGGGTACGACTGCTGCCCGTACGACTGCGGTGCGTGCGGCGGCTGCCCGTACGACTGCTGCCCGTAAGAGGGCTGCGGCGGCTGCGGCGACGGGTAGCCGTACGACGGCCGTCCCGCGCCCTGTCCGGGCGCCTGGGGCCCCTGCTGCCCGTGCGACGACGCGCCGCGTCGCCCGCCCGACGGGCCGGAGCGGCCGTACGACGGTCCCTGCTGCGCCTGCTGTCCCTGGGGGGTGCGGTCGTCCCGGCCCCCGCGTCCGATCCTGAATCCAGCCACGTCATCGAACGTACCTGGTCCCGGAGGGTGACGTGCCTGGCCCGGCGGTCCGGGCCCGGCATTGCGGCCGACCTGTGACATCCCCTAAGGGGTCGTCAGCCGTTTCACCAGGGATGGTTCCGGGTTTGAACTGTCCCGGCCCGGTACGCCGGGGTTCGTGGGAGCGGGGCGGGTGGCGCAGGATGGACCCATGAGCGTAGTGAAGATCAATGTGCTGACCGTGCCCGCCGAGCAGCGGGAGGTCCTGGAGAAGCGGTTCGCCTCGCGGGCGCACGCGGTGGAGAACTCCGACGGCTTCGAGTGGTTCGAGCTGCTGCGCCCGGTCGAGGGCACCGACCAGTACCTCGTCTACACCCGCTGGCGTGACGAGGCGTCCTTCCAGGCGTGGATGGAGGGCCCGATGAAGGCCGCCCACCAGGGCGGTGCCACCGAGGGCGACCGCCCCAAGCCGGCCGCCTCCGGCTCCACCCTGTGGACCTTCGACGTGGTCCAGCAGGCGGCCCCGAAGAACGCGTGACGTCCGGCGCCGGGCCTCGGCGGCTTCACGGGGCCCGGCGCTCCGTCCCCTGCTCTCCACCCCTGCCCCGAACACGGCAACGCCCCCTGCCTGTGCGAAGCAGGGGGCGTTGCCGGGTTTCAGGGGGCCACGGGGGCCGTCACTTGACCGGTTCGGGCTCCGGGGTGGTCTCGGACTCGGACTCGCCCGCCGGGTCCACCGGGGTCCGCACCGAGTCCAGCAGCAGCTGGGCGACGTCGACGACCTGGATGGATTCCTTGGCCTTGCCGTCGTTCTTCTTGCCGTTGACCGAGTCGGTCAGCATGACGAGGCAGAAGGGGCAGGCCGTGGAGACGATGTCCGGGTTGAGGGAGAGGGCCTCGTCCACGCGCTCGTTGTTGATGCGCTTGCCGATGCGCTCCTCCATCCACATCCGCGCGCCGCCCGCGCCGCAGCAGAAGCCCCGCTCCTTGTGGCGGTGCATCTCCTCGTTGCGCAGACCCGGGACCTTGCCGATGATCTCGCGCGGGGGCGTGTAGATCTTGTTGTGGCGGCCCAGGTAGCACGGGTCGTGGTAGGTGATGATGCCCTCGACCGGCGTGACCGGGATCAGCTTGCCCTCGTCCACCAGGTGCTGGAGCAGCTGGGTGTGGTGGATGACCTCGTAGTCGCCGCCGAGCTGCGGGTACTCGTTGCCAAGCGTGTTGAGGCAGTGCGGGCAGGTGGCGACGATCTTCTTCGCCGACTTCGGCTTCCTGGATTCCTCGGTGGCCTTGCCGTCGTCGTCCAGTTCCTCGCCGAACGCCGTGTTCAGGGCCATCACGTTCTCCATGCCGAGCTCCTGGAACAGAGGCTCGTTGCCCAGGCGGCGGGCGGAGTCACCGGTGCACTTCTCGTCGCCGCCCATGATCGCGAACTTGACGCCCGCGATGTGGAGGAGTTCGGCGAAGGCCTTCGTGGTCTTCTTGGCGCGGTCTTCCAGCGCGCCCGCGCAGCCGACCCAGTAGAGGTACTCGACCTCGGTGAGGTCCTCGATGTCCTTGCCGACGACCGGGACCTCGAAGTCGACCTCCTTGGTCCACTCCAGGCGCTGCTTCTTGGCCAGACCCCAGGGGTTGCCCTTCTTCTCCAGGTTCTTGAGCATCGTGCCCGCCTCGGAGGGGAAGGCCGACTCGATCATGACCTGGTAGCGGCGCATGTCCACGATGTGGTCGACGTGCTCGATGTCCACCGGGCACTGCTCGACACAGGCGCCGCAGGTGGTGCAGGACCACAGCACGTCCGGGTCGATGACGCCGTTCTCCTCGGCGGTGCCGATCAGCGGGCGCTCGGCCTCGGCCAGGGCCGCGGCCGGCACCCCGGCCAGCTGCTCCTCGGAGGCCTTCTCCTCGCCCTCCACCGTCTTGCCGCCACCGGCCAGCAGGTACGGCGCCTTGGCGTGCGCGTTGTCCCGCAGCGACATGATCAGCAGCTTCGGGGACAGCGGCTTGCCGGTGTTCCAGGCGGGGCACTGCGACTGGCAGCGGCCGCACTCGGTGCAGGTGGAGAAGTCCAGCAGGCCCTTCCAGGAGAACTGCTCGACCTGGGAGACGCCGAAGACGTCGTCCTCGCCGGGGTCGGTGAAGTCGATCGCCTTGCCGCCCGAGGTCATCGGCAGCAGCGCGCCGAGCGAGGTACCGCCGTCGGCGTTGCGCTTGAACCAGATGTTCGGGAAGGCGAGGAAGCGATGCCAGGCCACGCCCATGTCGGTCTTCAGGGCGACCGTGATCATCCAGATGAAGGAGGTCGCGATCTTCAGGGCGGCGAAGAAGTAGGTGAGGTTCTGGAGCGTGCCGACGCTCATGCCCTTGAACCAGGCGACGACCGGATACGAGATGAAGAACGACGCCTCGTAGCCGTCGACGTGGTGCTGGGCGCCTTCCAGGGCGTGCAGCGTGAAGATGCAGACGCCGACGATCAGGATGACGGCCTCGACGAAGTACGCCTGGCCGAAGTTCGAGCCGGCGAAGCGGGACTTGCGGCCCGGCTTGTTCGGCTTGCTCAGCTGGCGGATCACGATCAGCACCAGGATGCCGATCGTGGTCATGGTGCCGAGGAACTCGACGAAGACGTTGTACGGCGCCCAGTCGCCGATGATCGGCAGAAGCCAGTCCGCCTTGAAGAGCTGGCCGATCGCGTTGACGATCGTCAGCAGCAGCGAGAAGAAGCCCACCGCCACGAACCAGTGCGCCACCCCGACGATGCCCCAGCGGTTCATCCGGGTGTGGCCGAGGAACTCCTTGGCCACCGTGACGGTGCGCTGTGCGGGGTCATTGGTCCTGGTCCCGGCCGGCACGGGCTGGCCGAGACGCATGAAGTTGAAGATCTGGAGGAGGGCGCGGCCGAACAGTGCCACGCCGACCACGATCAGGACCAGCGACACGATGATCGCGGCGAGTTGCATTGGGGCTCCTGAGGGCGGCCTCGAATTGACCGAGCGGACATTACTAAGCGGTAACTTATGTGGTTCTCTGAGACTACCCCTATCTTCCGTCGCGCCGCAGGGGAGCGCGGGGTGATATGGGTCGCTGAGTGGCCGCCCATGGTGACGTGCTGATCACCTGAAGGGCAATCTGATCGTGTTATTCATCCCGAATTGCTACTTTCACCCCTACCTTAGGGCTGTGCTCTACGGGATCGCTGCGGCCTCCGCCGCCCTGCTGCTCACCGCCGTCCTCGCGGCACTGCTCCGGCTGCCCGCCCTGCGGGCGGGGGTCGTCGACCGGCGCCGGAGCCGTCCGCTGCCCCTGCTCGGCGGCCTCGCCGTCGTCACCGTCACCTCGCTGGTCGCCTGGACGGGTGAATGGACCCGGGTCGCCCCGCTGGGTGACGGGGTCGGCGGGCTGCTCCTGGCCGCCGTGGCGGTCGGACTGCTCGGCCTGGTCGCCGACGTCTGGCGGCTGCGCGGCCGGGTGATCGCCGCCGGTACGGCGGTCGCGGCGGCCTGCGTGGTGCCCTACGACGAGACGGGGGTGGCCGGGGGCGCGCTCGCCGTGGCCGGGATCGTCCTCGTCACGCTCGCCTTCCGGGGGCTCGACCACGCGGACGGGCTTGCCGGGACCGTGGGTGTGGTCACCGCCTTCGGGGCCGGAGTCTGCGCCGCCATCGAGGTGATGGACGGGCTCGCCGTCCTGCTCAGCGTGTTCGCCGCCGCCCTCACCGGCTTCCTGATGCACAACTGGCATCCCGCCCGCGTCGGACTCGGCGCCTGCGGTTCGCTGTTCACCGGGTTCCTGCTGTCCTCCGGGGTCGTCTTCACCCGCGCGGGGTACGCGATCGGGCCGAGCGCGGCCGTGCTGTTCTGCCTCGGCGCCGTCGCCCTCGCGGACGCCGCCCTGGTGGTGCTCGTACGGCTGCTCGGGCGCCGGCCGCTGCTGCGGCGCGGTCCGGACCACCTGGTGCACCGGCTGCGGCGGTTCGGGCTCACCCAGCCGGGGGCCGTGGTGGTGCTCGGGGTGTGCGCCTTCGCCGCGGTGTTCGCGGGAGTGCTCGTGCACGCCGGGTGGGCGCGGGAGGAACTCGCGCTCTGGGTGGCGGGAGGAGCGGCCGTCCTGGTGCTCGTACTCCTGCGGGCGCCTGTTCGGATTCCGGTCCAGCGGCCTCGCCGTATGGCATCGACGCAGGTCAGCGAGCGGTTGCGTGTAAGGAACGGATAAGACTTGAGTCTGGATGACTCAGGTCTGTTGACCCCAGCGGCCCGCTCGTGCACACTTGAGTCCGTTGCACTCAAGTCAGCTGGAGGAATCAACCATGGCACGTGCGGTCGGCATCGACCTGGGCACGACTAACTCCGTCGTCAGCGTTCTGGAGGGCGGCGAGCCCACCGTCATCACCAACGCCGAGGGTGCCAGGACCACGCCGTCCGTCGTCGCCTTCGCGAAGAACGGCGAGGTGCTGGTCGGCGAGGTCGCCAAGCGCCAGGCGGTCACGAACGTGGACCGGACCATCCGCTCCGTGAAGCGCCACATGGGCACGGACTGGAAGATCGAGCTCGACGGGAAGCAGTTCAACCCGCAGCAGATGAGCGCCTTCATCCTCCAGAAGCTCAAGCGGGACGCCGAGGCGTACCTGGGCGAGAAGGTGACCGACGCGGTCATCACCGTCCCGGCGTACTTCAACGACTCCGAGCGCCAGGCGACGAAGGAGGCCGGCGAGATCGCGGGCCTGAACGTCCTGCGCATCGTCAACGAGCCGACGGCCGCCGCGCTGGCCTACGGCCTCGACAAGGACGACCAGACGATCCTCGTCTTCGACCTCGGCGGCGGCACCTTCGACGTATCCCTGCTGGAGATCGGCGACGGCGTCGTCGAGGTGAAGGCCACCAACGGTGACAACCACCTCGGTGGTGACGACTGGGACCAGCGCGTCGTCGACTACCTGGTCAAGCAGTTCCAGTCCGGTCACGGCGTGGACCTGTCCAAGGACAAGATGGCCCTCCAGCGCCTGCGTGAGGCCGCCGAGAAGGCCAAGATCGAGCTGTCCTCGTCCACCGAGACCTCGATCAACCTGCCCTACATCACGGCGTCCGCCGAGGGCCCGCTGCACCTGGACGAGAAGCTCACCCGCGCCCAGTTCCAGCAGCTGACGGCCGACCTGCTGGAGCGCTGCAAGACGCCGTTCCACAACGTCATCAAGGACGCCGGCATCTCCATCAACGAGATCGACCACGTCGTCCTCGTCGGTGGCTCCACCCGTATGCCCGCCGTGGCCGAGCTCGTCAAGGAGCTGACCGGCGGCAAGGAGGCCAACAAGGGCGTCAACCCGGACGAGGTCGTCGCCATCGGCGCCTCGCTCCAGGCCGGTGTCCTCAAGGGCGAGGTCAAGGACGTCCTGCTGCTCGACGTCACCCCGCTGTCCCTCGGTATCGAGACCAAGGGCGGCATCATGACCAAGCTGATCGAGCGCAACACCACGATCCCGACGAAGCGCTCCGAGATCTTCACCACGGCCGAGGACAACCAGCCGTCCGTGCAGATCCAGGTCTACCAGGGCGAGCGCGAGATCGCGGCGTACAACAAGAAGCTCGGCATGTTCGAGCTGACCGGTCTGCCGCCGGCGCCCCGCGGCGTCCCGCAGATCGAGGTCTCCTTCGACATCGACGCCAACGGCATCATGCACGTCACGGCGAAGGACCTCGGCACCGGCAAGGAGCAGAAGATGACCGTCACCGGCGGCTCCTCGCTGCCGAAGGACGAGGTCGACCGCATGCGCGAGGAGGCCGAGCGCTACGCGGAGGACGACCACAAGCGCCGCGAGGCCGCCGAGACCCGCAACCAGGGCGAGCAGCTCGTCTACCAGACCGAGAAGTTCCTCAAGGACAACGAGGACAAGGTCCCGGGCGAGGTCAAGACCGAGGTGGAGTCCGCCATCGCCGAGCTGAAGGAGAAGCTCAAGGGCGAGGACACCGCCGAGATCCGCACCGCCACCGAGAAGGTCGCGGCCGTCTCGCAGAAGCTCGGCCAGGCGATGTACGCCGACGCCCAGGGCGCGCAGGCCGCGGGTGCCGGTGACGCCGACGCCGGCCAGGCCAAGGCCGACGACGACGTCGTGGACGCCGAGATCGTGGACGACGAGCGCAAGGACGGTGCCGCGTGACGGAGGAGACCCCGGGCTTCGAGGAGAAGCCCGACGTCCCCTCCGGCGCCACCCCTGACGACGCCGAGTCGAAGGCCGCCCCCAAGGAGGGGGCGGCCCCGGCCGGGGACGCGAACGCAGACGCCGGTCTGGTCGCCCAGCTGGACCAGGTACGCACCGCGCTGAACGAGCGCACCGCGGACCTCCAGCGGCTCCAGGCCGAGTACCAGAACTACCGCCGCCGGGTCGAGCGGGACCGGGCCACGGTCAAGGAGGTCGCCGTCGCGAACCTCCTGACCGAGCTGCTGCCCGTGCTCGACGACATCGGCCGCGCACGGGAACACGGCGAACTGGTCGGCGGCTTCAAGTCGGTGGCCGAGTCGACGGAGGCCACCGCGGCCAAGCTGGGCCTCCAGCAGTTCGGCAAGGAGGGCGAGCCCTTCGACCCGACCATCCACGAGGCCCTGATGCACAGCTACGCGCCGGACGTCACCGAGACGACCTGCGTGGCGATCCTTCAGCCCGGGTATCGCATCGGCGAGCGCACCATCCGCCCCGCGCGGGTGGCCGTGGCAGAGCCGCAGCCGGGCGCGCAGGCCGGGAAGCCGGAGAAGGCGGGCAAGGCCGAGGGCGCCGAGGAGAAGTCCGAGGCGGCCGACGACAAGGAGAACGGTGGCCCGGAGGAGGGCTGACGTAATCACAGCGGACGGGAAGGAGGGACGTCGGGGATGAGCACCAAGGACTTCATCGAGAAGGACTTCTACAAGGTCCTCGGCGTCCCCAAGGACGCCACCGAGGCCGAGATCAAGAAGGCGTACCGGAAGCTCGCGCGCGAGTTCCACCCGGACGCCAACAAGGGCAACGCCAAGGCCGAGGAGCGTTTCAAGGAGATCTCCGAGGCGAACGATGTCCTCGGCGACCCCAAGAAGCGCAAGGAGTACGACGAGGCGCGCGCCCTGTTCGGCAACGGCGGCTTCGGCCCCGGGCCGGGCGCCGGCGGCGGCAACTTCAACTTCGACCTGGGCGACCTCTTCGGAGGCGGCGGCACCGCCCAGAGCGGCGGCTTCGGCGGCGGGCTCGGCGATGTCTTCGGGGGCCTGTTCAACCGCGGCGGCGCGGGCGGGGCGACCCGTACGCAGCCGCGCCGCGGCCAGGACGTGGACACCGAGGTCACCCTCAGCTTCACCGAGGCGATCGAGGGGGCCACGGTGCCGCTGCGGATGACCTCCCAGCAGCCCTGCAAGGCCTGTTCCGGCACCGGCGACAAGAACGGCACGCCCCGGGTGTGCCCGACCTGTGTCGGCACCGGTCAGATCGCCCGGGGCTCGGGCGGCGGCTTCTCGCTGACCGACCCCTGCCCCGACTGCAAGGGCCGCGGTCTGATCGCCGAGAACCCCTGCCCGGACTGCAAGGGCAGCGGACGCGCCAAGTCCTCGCGCACCATGCAGGTCCGCATCCCGGCGGGTGTCACCGACGGGCAGCGGATCCGGCTGCGCGGCAAGGGCGCCCCCGGCGAGCGGGGCGGACCGGCCGGCGATCTGTATGTGACCGTGCACGTGGGCGAGCACCCGGTGTTCGGCCGCAAGGGCGACAACCTCACGGTGACCGTCCCGGTCACCTTCGCGGAGGCCGCGCTCGGCGGCGAGGTGCGGGTGCCGACCCTCGGCGGCCCGCCGGTCACCCTGAAGCTGCCCCCGGGCACTCCGAACGGCAGGACCATGCGGGCCCGCGGCAAGGGCGCGGTCCGCAAGGACGGCACCCGCGGCGACCTCCTGGTCACCGTCGAGGTGAGTGTCCCGGAGGACCTGTCGGGGAAGGCTCGTGACGCACTGGAGGCGTATCGCGAGGCGACCGCGGGCGAGGACCCGCGGGCGGAGCTGTTCGAGGCCGCGAAGGGAGCTTGAGCGTGATGGAAGGCCGCCGGCGCAATCCGTACGAACTGACCGAGGAGTCCCCGGTCTACGTCATCTCGGTGGCGGCCCAGCTCTCCGGACTCCACCCGCAGACGCTGCGCCAGTACGACCGCCTGGGCCTGGTCTCCCCGGACCGCACCGCGGGCCGGGGCCGGCGCTACTCGGCCCGTGACATCGAACTGCTCCGCCAGGTGCAGCAGTTGTCGCAGGACGAGGGCATCAACCTGGCCGGCATCAAGCGCATCATCGAACTGGAGAACCAGGTCGCCGCGCTCCAGTCCCGTGTCGCGGAGCTGGAGTCGGCCCTGGACGGAGCGGCGGCCACCATGCGTCAGCGCGAGGCCGCCGTGCACGCCTCCTACCGGCGGGACCTGGTCCCGTATCAGGAGGTCCAGCAGACCAGCGCGCTGGTCGTGTGGCGGCCCAAGCGGTCCCCGCAGCAGGGCGACTGAGCATCCGCCGTACCACGCACGGCGAGGGGCCCGCGGACGCATCCCGTCCGCGGGCCCTTCGCCGTCCCCGCACCCGGCGGCTCCGGTGACGGACCCGACGGACGCGGCGCGGGCACAACCCATTCTTTGCCGCCTCGTGAACTCCCCTTGGATGGACGGTCCGTAAAGAGTGTTTGGAGAGGTTTCCCCATTGCTTTCACATGTTGGACGGCGCGTAGTGTTGCCCACTCGTTAAGCAAGGCTTCTTGACGCCGGCTGTCGGCTCCGCGTTGTCTTTTCAGACACCTGGGTCCTATAGCAGCACCCACGTCCGAAACACACGTGAAGTGAGCCCTCGTATGCGCCGTATCGCCCTGTCCGTGGCCGCCTCCGCGGCGACCCTCTCGCTGGCCGGCTGCGGCGTCCTGAACGCGACGGGGGACAGCACGAGCGCGAGCCCGGCCAAGGGCGACGACCTCACCGTGGGTCTGCTGCTGCCGGAGAAGACCAACACGCGCTACGACAAGTTCGACTACCCCATCATCAAGAGCAAGGTCTCCGACCTGACCGCCAAGCAGGGCAAGGTCGAGTACGAGAACGCGAACGCGGACGCGGCGAAGCAGTCCGGCCAGATGCAGAAGATGATCGACGACAAGGTCGATGTGATCCTGCTGGACGCCGTCGACTCGCGCGCCATCGCGGGCGAGGTGAAGAAGGCCAAGGACGCGGGCATCCCGGTCATCGCCTACGACCGCCTGGCCGAGGGCCCGATCAGCGCGTACGTCTCCTTCGACAACGAGCTCGTCGGCGAGGTGCAGGGCCGCTCGCTGCTGGACGCGCTCGGCTCGAACGCGAGCACCGCCACGAAGATCGTGATGATGAACGGCTCGCCCACCGACCCGAACGCCAAGCAGTTCAAGGAGGGCGCGCTCTCCGAGCTGAACGGCAAGGTGACCATCGCGGCCAGCTACGACACCACGGACTGGAAGCCGGAGAACGCCCAGGCCAACATGGCGAAGGCGATCAGCCAGATCGGCGCGGGCAACATCGCGGGCGTCTACTCCGCCAACGACGGCATGGCGGGCGGTGTCATCAAGGCCCTGAAGGCCGCGGGTGTCACCAGCCTGCCGCCGGTCACCGGCCAGGACGCCGAGCTGGACGCCGTACAGCGGGTGGTGGCGGGCGAGCAGTACATGAGCGTCTACAAGTCCTACCCGGACGAGGCCGAGGCCGCCGCGCAGATGGCCGTCTCCAAGGTCCAGGGCAAGGACATCCAGTTCGACGCGCTCACCGAGGACAAGGTGGACAGCCCCACCACCAAGAACATCCCGTCCAAGCTGGTCCAGGTGAGCGCCCTGACGCGCAAGACCATCAAGGACACGGTCATCGCGGACGGCATCTACACCGTGGACGACATCTGCACCGCCAAGTTCAAGGCGCAGTGCGCCGCGATCGGCCTGAAATAACCCGTCCGCGGGGTACGGCGGCCGGGGTTCCGGGCGGGTGTCCGGAGCCGGCGGCGGCTGGTCGCGGTGCGCGGCACGGAGCCCGGGAGATACCCCCGCAAGGCGGCGGTTAACGCCCGTCGGGGTGCGGGGAGCCGTGTTGCGGACCCGGTCGGCGCCACGCATAGTTGCGCTGCGGAAGTGGCAGCACACCGGGGGTGGAATGCGCGATGGCCGGGCGGAGGGCGGAGCAGCATCCTCACGGTGCCGACCGGCTGTGCGAGGCCGGGGACCGCGTGTACGAACGGGCGGTGCGCCGGGGCCGGGTGCCGCGCGTCGAGGCCGAGGCGGTGCCCTGCCTGCTGGAACTGGCCCTGCTGCACCCGGACCCCGACGACATGGACTGGCTGGTCCCCACCTCCCCGCAGGAGGTCATGACCCGGCTGCTGCGCGGGGTCTACGACGAGGTCAGTGAGAGCCAGCGCCGGGTGGGCTCGGCGGTGGCCGCTTTCGAGTGGTACGCCGGGCTCGGCCAGTCGCAGGCGCTCGCGGCGCCGGGCGGGGGCAGTGCGGTACGGGTGCTGGACGGGCTGTCCCGGATCCAGGCCGCGATGGACGAGGCGACGCAGGCGTGCACCACCGAGGTGCTCACCGTCCAGCCGGGCGGCATCCGCCGGGAGGCCGAGCTGACCGAGGGCCTGCACCGGGCGCTGGCCCTGCGCGGGCGGGGCGTGCGGATGCGGGACCTGTACACGCATGTGGCCCGGCACGGACAGGGGCTGCTCAACTACCTGGAGCTGATGGGCGACACGGTGGAGGCCCGCACGCTGGACGAGGTCATCGACCGGCTCATCCTCTTCGACCGCACCGTGGCCTTCATCCCGGCGAACGCCGACCGCACCATGGCCCTGGAGCTGCGCCACCCGGCGCTGGTGGAGTACCTGGTGACCGTCTTCGAGCGGCTGTGGCGGCTCGCCATCCCGCTCACCGCGCCGCTGCCGGACACCGGTATCGAGGGCATCTCGCACCGCGAGCAGTCCATCGCGGCGCTGCTCGCCGAGGGCCACCAGGACGCGGTGATCGCCGAGCGGCTCGGCATCAGCGTGCGCACCTGCCGCGCGCACATCGCCCGCCTGTCGGAGACCCTGGGCGCGGCGAGCCGTACCCAGCTGGGGGTGCGCATCGCCCAGGCGGGCCTGGACGGCAGCGGCAGGGGCCTGCCGGCCGCCCGGGACGCCTCGTTGTGAGCCCGCGTCCCCTCCGCCCGACGGATCTCAAGGGCCATGGTGCGCTCGGCGCCGGTGGCGTCGGTCCGCCCGGTGCGCAGGGCGCGTTCGTCCATCGCGCGGCCCTGCGCACACAGCTCCTCGACGCCGTGTCGCGGGTGCGGCTGTGCCGCGGTCATCGGCTCAGAGGTCCCGGTCCAGCATGCCGGACTGGGCGATGAGGAAGCCCAGTTGAGCCCGGCTGCCGCTGCCGAGCGCCTGGGCGAGCCGGGCGATATGGGCGCGGCAGGTGCGTACGTTCATCCCGAGCCGGCGCGCGATGGCCTCGTCCACATGACCCTCCACCAGCAGCTTGGCGATGGAGTGCTGGATCTCGGTGATGCCGTCGGGCGCGGTCTCGTACGGGGCGCCCGCGGTCAGTGGTACCGCGCGGTTCCACATGAACTCGAACACCTTGATGAGGTAGCGGATGAGCCCGGGGTTGCGCAGTTCCAGGGCCACCTGCTGGTCGTCGCGGGTGGGGATGAAGGCGACCGACTCGTCGCAGATGATGAGCCGTTCGACCAGTTCGTCGATGGTGCGGTACTCCACCTTGCCGCTGGTGAGCTGGGCGACGTAACCGATCTGCTTGAGGTTGTAGCGGACCGTGTGCTGGTAGAGGGTGCGGATGTGCACGCCCCGTTCCACCAGGGCGGTGTCGCGCTCCAGGCCCTGGCGTACGTTGCGCTCGGTGAAGTGGTTGCTCGGTTGGACGGTGAGCACCGAGGAACGGCATTCGGTGGTGGCCAGGTCGAGCGCGGCGTTGATGCGGTCGCTGCCCTCCAGCACGGTGATCGAGTCGGTCATCGAGGCCGTCTGGGTGCTCAGCGCGAGGAACGGCTCGAAAATGTCGGAGAGTTCGACGGCCCAGCGCCGGCGATCTGCTATCTCGCGTTCGAGCGGCGAGAGCCGTTGGGCCAGCGCCACGGCCGGGGGCACCGGGCGCAGCCAGTCGGGGTCGTCCGGATCCGGGTGGAGCAGGGCGAACTCCATCAAGCAGGGAGCCGATATCACGTCGGCACGGGAGACCCGTCCGGTACGCAGGGCGTTGGCGTAAAGTCGGCCCCCTTCCTCGCACAGTTCGGTGACCGCATGGGGATGTACCGTATTGTGCCGATTTGAAGTCAAATCTCCACCCCCCAGGGTCCTGAACATGCAGGAACATGATGCACTGATTGTGTGGTCATGATGTGCCCGAATGAGCCATCGTCTTATCCGACGGGGGAAGAAGGGGACCTTCAAGTGAGGACGAAGTCGACCATGGGCAAGAAGATGATTCGCTCGGGGCTGGTCGCCACCTTCTCCGCCGTTGTGGCCCTTGGAGTGCTGAGTGGCCCCTTCGGTGCGAAGAGTGATCTGCGCGCAGACACGAAGTGGCCCTCGGTGGCCACGCTCGACGCGGGCAGCGTGGTGCGCGCGGACACGAAGTGGCCCGGTGACACCAAGTGGCCCTCGGTGGCGGCGGCCGGCGTGACGAACGCCGTGCCCGCGGACACCAAGTGGCCGACGGACACCAAGTGGCCTTCGGTAGCCGGGAGCTGATGTGACCACGCCACCCGACGACCGCTCCTTCCGCCGTGAGATGGTCACCGCCTACCGTTCCGGCTGGCACTTCATCGATCTGGTGACCGCGATTCCCCACCCGGGGGACTCGCTGATGGTGACCGTCTTCGGTGAGCCGGTCGTCGTCACGCGCGACGACGAGGAGGACGTCCGGGCCTACCGGTGCCTGCGCAAGCCGCGTGGGGCGCCTCAGCCGGTGCGGTGTGCCATACGGTACGGAATGATCTTTGTGAACCTGGACCAGCGGGATCACCGGCTCACCGAGCCGGTGGAGTCCGACCTGAGAACCATCTCGGCCACCCCCCGCAGTGCCTGACGCGATTCCCCCGTCGTAAAAGATCGCTCAGGCGCTTCCCCCCGCAGCGGCGTCACCGTGACCTGAACACGGTGACGCCGCTGTTGTTCGTGGCGACATTTCGGGGTATGCCCCAACTCCCACAGTGGCCGAAACGAATCGAACACGACCGCCGTGGCGTCACTCGACCTCCACATACCGTTCACCCCCGCCCCAGCGCCCTCTCCAGTGAGATCTCGATCACCACACGGGCCGGGTTCGGCGCGGGCTCGCGGGTGTAGCGCTCGGCGTAGCGGCGCTCCGCCTCCCTGATCCGGTCCGGGTCCGTGGACAGGTGCGCCCGCCCCTCCAGCGTGGCCCAGCGGCGCCCGTCGACCTGGCAGACGGCGGCGAGGGCGCCCTCGGGGCCGGCGGCGCGGACATGGGCCGCCTTCGCGCTGGCCCCGTTGCAGATGACCCGGGCAAGGCGCGCCTCGGGGTCGTACGTCACCCCGACCGGCACCACGTGCGGACTGCCGTCCGGGCGGATGGTCGTCAGTGTGCACAGATGCCGCTCGCGCCAGAAGCCGAGATACGCCTCGTCCGGGGAACCCGGATCCACGGAATGGTTCGCCATGCCCGGAAACCTAGCCGTAGACCGGTGCGTGAGCAGCCTTGAGTGGAATAGACTCAACTTTATGTACGCTGGTTAAGTCAGCAGAGGGATGCAGGGCTGAGGTACGTCTAGGAGGAGAACGCACACGTGGACGCCGAGCTGACCAACAAGAGCCGGGACGCGATCAACGCGGCCAGCACCCGGGCCGTGACCGAGGGGCACCCGGACCTGACCCCCGCGCATCTGCTGCTGGCGCTGCTTGCGGGGCAGGAGAACGAGAACATCACCGACCTGCTCGCCGCCGTCGACGCCGACCAGGCGGCCGTCCGCGCGGGCGCCGAGAAGCTCCTCGCCGCGCTGCCCAGCGTGGCCGGCTCCACCGTCGCGCCCCCGCAGCCGAGCCGTGATCTGCTGGCCGTGATCGCGGACGCGGGCGAGCGGGCCAAGGACCTGGACGACGAGTACCTGTCCACCGAACACCTGCTGATCGGCATCGCCGCCAAGGGCGGAGCCGCCGGTGAGCTGCTGCGGCGCGAGGGCGCCGAGGCGAAGAAGTTGCTGGAGGCCTTCAAGAAGGCCAGGGGAGGACGCCGCGTGACCACCGCCGACCCGGAGGGCCAGTACAAGGCCCTGGAGAAGTTCGGCACCGACTTCACCGCCGCCGCCCGCGAGGGCCGGCTCGACCCGGTCATCGGACGGGACCAGGAGATCCGGCGGGTCGTGCAGGTGCTGAGCCGTCGTACGAAGAACAACCCGGTCCTGATCGGCGAGCCGGGCGTCGGCAAGACCGCCGTCGTGGAGGGGCTCGCGCAGCGGATCGTCAAGGGCGATGTGCCCGAGTCGCTGAAGGACAAGCGGCTGGTCTCGCTGGACCTCGGCGCGATGGTGGCGGGCGCCAAGTACCGCGGCGAGTTCGAGGAGCGCCTCAAGGCCGTCCTCGCCGAGATCAAGGACTCCGACGGGCAGATCATCACCTTCATCGACGAGCTGCACACGGTCGTCGGCGCGGGCGCGGGCGGCGACTCCGCGATGGACGCGGGCAACATGCTCAAGCCCATGCTCGCCCGCGGTGAGCTGCGCATGGTCGGCGCCACCACGCTGGACGAGTACCGGGAGCGGATCGAGAAGGACCCCGCCCTGGAGCGCCGCTTCCAGCAGGTGCTGGTCGCCGAGCCGACCGTCGAGGACACCATCGCGATCCTGCGCGGCCTCAAGGGCCGCTACGAGGCGCACCACAAGGTGCAGATCGCGGACAGCGCCCTGGTCGCCGCGGCCACCCTCTCCGACCGCTACATCACCTCCCGCTTCCTGCCCGACAAGGCCATCGACCTGGTGGACGAGGCGGCCTCCCGGCTGCGCATGGAGATCGACTCCTCGCCGGTGGAGATCGACGAACTCCAGCGCTCCGTGGACCGGTTGAAGATGGAGGAGCTGGCGATCGGCAAGGAGACCGACCCCGCCTCGCTGGCCCGGCTGGAGAAGCTGCGCCGCGATCTCGCCGACCGCGAGGAGGAGTTGCGGGGCCTGACCGCCCGCTGGGAGAAGGAGAAGCAGTCCCTCAACCGGGTCGGTGAACTCAAGGAGCGGCTGGACGATCTGCGCGGCCAGGCCGAACGCGCCCAGCGCGACGGCGACTTCGACAAGGCCGCCAAGCTGCTCTACGGCGAGATCCCGCAGCTGGAGAAGGAGCTGGAGGCCGCCTCCGAGGCCGAGGAGGAGGCCGCGAAGGACACCATGGTCAAGGAGGAGGTCGGCGCCGACGACATCGCCGACGTCGTCGGGGCCTGGACCGGAATCCCGGCCGGCCGGCTGCTGGAGGGCGAGACCCAGAAGCTGCTGCGCATGGAGGACGAGCTGGGCAGGCGGCTCATCGGCCAGGGCGAGGCCGTGCGCGCGGTCAGCGACGCGGTACGGCGCTCCCGGGCCGGTATCGCCGACCCCGACCGGCCCACCGGATCGTTCCTCTTCCTCGGCCCCACCGGCGTCGGCAAGACCGAACTCGCCAAGGCCCTCGCGGACTTCCTCTTCGACGACGAGCGGGCCATGGTCCGCATCGACATGTCGGAGTACGGCGAGAAGCACAGCGTGGCCCGGCTGGTCGGCGCGCCCCCCGGGTACGTCGGCTACGAGGAGGGCGGCCAGCTGACCGAGGCGGTGCGCAGGCGCCCGTACACCGTGGTCCTCCTGGACGAGGTGGAGAAGGCCCACCCGGAGGTCTTCGACATCCTGCTCCAGGTGCTGGACGACGGCCGTCTGACCGACGGCCAGGGCCGCACCGTCGACTTCCGCAACACCATCCTGGTGCTCACCTCCAACCTGGGCAGCCAGTTCCTGGTCGACCCGGTCGCGAGCGAGGAGGAGAAGAGGGAGCAGGTGCTGGAGGTCGTACGGTCGTCCTTCAAGCCGGAGTTCCTCAACCGCCTGGACGACCTGGTGGTGTTCTCCGCGCTGACCAAGCCCGAGCTGGAGCGGATCGCGGGGTTGCAGATCGAGCGGCTGGGCCGGCGGCTCGCCGAGCGCCGGCTCACCCTGGACGTCACGCCCGAGGCGCTGGCCTGGCTCGCGGAGGAGGGGATGGACCCGGCGTACGGCGCCCGGCCGCTGCGCCGCCTGGTGCAGACCGCCATCGGCGACCGGCTCGCCCGGGAGATCCTGTCCGGCGAGATCAAGGACGGCGACACGGTCCGCGTGGACCGCTTCGGCGAGGGCCTGCTGGTCGGCCCGCCGACGGGCAAGACGCTCTGACGCTCACCCGGTGAACGCGCTGAACCGTACGAGGGCTCGGTCCGGGCCCTCGTACGTCACGTTCACCGTCACCGCGTCGGCGCCCGCGCCCGCCGGTGGCCCCGCCGCCTCGACGTGTCCAGCCGGCTCTGCACGGTGCACCGGGTGCCGTACGCGCCCTGCGGCAGTTTTCCGCCGCCGAACTCAAGCGCCTCGGCGCACGGCACCTGCTCCGGGACCGCAAGCGCGGCCCCCGGCAGCACCCGTCTGCCGCGTCCCCGGCCCGCCATATCGGCCGCCGTGTGTTCACCGGCCCGCCGTCCGGGCACTGGATCATGTCAGCCAAAGGCTGACAGGGCCCGCCAGGGCTTGCCACCCCCCTCCCCGCATGGGGGAGGATGGCGGGATCCGTACGAAGGGAAAAACACGGTGAGCATCGACCCGTCCTCGATTCCGAACTTCGGGGGCCAGCCCGAGCCGCAGCCCCAGGGACCGGGCGGCCCCGTCCTCCCGGATCAGGACCTCGTGAAGCAGCTCCTGGAACAGATGGAGCTGAAGTACGTCATCGACGAGGAGGGCGACCTCGCGGCGCCCTGGGAGCAGTTCCGCACCTACTTCATGTTCCGCGGGGAGGACGAGCACGCGGTCTTCTCGGTGCGGACCTTCTACGACCGCCCGCACCAGATCGAGGACAAGGCCCAGCTCCTCGAATCGGTCGACGACTGGAACCGCCGCACCCTGTGGCCCAAGGTCTACACCCACACGCACGACGACGGCACGGTCCGCCTCATCGGCGAGGCCCAGATGCTGATCGGCACCGGCGTCGACCTCAACCACTTCGTCTCGTCCACGGTCAGCTGGGTGCGCGCCGCGATCGAGTTCGACAAGTGGCTGGTCGAGCAGCTGGGCCTGGAGGAGGATGTCGACGGCACGGACAAGCCGCAGGACGGCGAGGCCGACTCCGGCGAGTGACCGGCCCTCTCCGCTACAGCGGCGCGTTCCCCAGCACCAGCAGGTACGCGCCGTAGAGGTACGACAGCCCGGCCAGGGACGCGACCAGTACGGCCGCGTGCCAGGGCCGGGCTTTCGCCGTGCGCACCAGCGCGCGGGCCGGCGGCAGCAGCAGCGGGAAGGCCGGCAGCAGGAAGCGCGGCTTGGACTCGAAGATGCCCGAACCGCCGAGCACGACCAGCAGCAGCACCCCGCTGTAGACCAGCAGCGGCAGCGGCGGCCGGTCGAGCGCCAGCAGCACGAAGAGCACCACGCCCACGGCCACCAGCAGCAGCGCCATGGGGAACACCACCCGGCCGCCGTGCAGCAGCAGGGCGCGCACGAAGCGCAGTGAGCCGCGCCCGAGGTCGAACCGGGAGCCCCAGCGCGCCTGGACGGCGAAATAGCCGCCCAGCAGATCGCCCCGGCGCCGGCCCACCCACAGCAGGAACGCGGTCCAGCCGAGCGGGGCGAGCGCCGCGCCCGTCCACAGCCTGTGGGAAACCCGGCCGCGCCGCCGCCACACCTCGCAGGCCGCTGCGGCGAGCACGGCGGCGGCCACCGCGAACCCGTTCGGACGGGCCAGCCCCGCGAGCGCCGCCAGGGACCCCGCCCACAGCCAGCGCCCGGTCAGCACCGCGTACAGCGACCAGGCCGCGCACGCGGCGAGCACCGGCTCGGTGTACGCCATCGACAGCACCACCGAGTGCGGCAGCAGCCCCCACAGCAGCACCAGCGCGATCCCCACCGGCCGCCCGTACAGCAGCGTCCCGACCGCGTACAGGCCCGCCGCGGCCACCAGCGCCGCCGACCAGGACACCAGCAGCCCGGCCGCGCCCCCGCCGAGCGTGCTCACCTCGCTCACCGCCCGCACCAGCGCCGGGTACAGCGGGAAGAACGCCAGATCGCTGTAGCCGTGCCGGCCCAGGGCATGGCCGTACCCGTGCGCCGCGATGCCCAGGTACCAGACCGAGTCCCAGGAGCGGCCCAGCAGGGCCAGGACCGGCCGGCCCGCGGCCTCGGCGAGCAGGGCGAGGACGGCGGCACCGGCGAGCCGCGCGCCGAGGAACAGACCTACGGCTACGCCGCTGGCCCTGAGCAGGGAGAAGCGGGCGCGTTCCCCGGGCGCGGGTTCGGGTGCGGTGACGGGCGGGGAGAGGACGGTGCCGGCATGGGTCACAGTTCCGCACTGTGCAAGGATCCGCCGCCGGATGCGAGCAGGGCGCGGCCAACCGGCGGCGAACCGTCCCTCACATGGCCCGCAGGCGCTCCGCCGCCTCGCGCAGCACGTCCTCGCGCTTGCAGAACGCGAACCGCACGAAGGGGGCGCCCGCCTCGCGGTCGTCGTAGAAGACCGCGTTCGGGATGGCGACGACACCGGCGCGTTCGGGCAGGGCGCGGCAGAAGGCGAAGCCGTCCTTCTCGCCGAGGGGGCGGATGTCGGTGGTGATGAAGTAGGTGCCCGCCGGCTCGAACACCTCGAAGCCCGCCGCCGTGAGCCCCGCCGACAGGATGTCCCGGCGCTCCCGCATCGAGCGGCGGAAGTCGTCGTAGTAGGACTCGGGCAGGGCGAGGGCCTCGGCCACCGCGTACTGGAAGGGGCCCGAGGAGACGTAGGTGAGGAACTGCTTGGCCGCGCGGACCGCGCTGACCAGGGCGGGCGCGGCCGTCACCCAGCCGACCTTCCAGCCGGTGAACGAGAACGTCTTGCCGGCCGAGCCGATGGTCACCGTGCGCTCGCGCATCCCGGGGAAGGAGGCGAGGGGCAGGTGCTCGGCGGCGTCGAACACCAGGTGCTCGTACACCTCGTCCGTCACCACCAGCAGGTCCCGCTCCACCGCGAGCTCGGCGATCGCGGCCAGCTCGGCGCGGGTGAGGACGGTACCGGTGGGGTTGTGCGGGGTGTTGATCAGCAGCAGCCGGGTGCGGTCGGTGACGGCGGCGCGCAGCTCGTCCAGGTCGAGCCGGAAGCTGCCCTCGTGCGGGCGCAGGGTCACCGGCACCCGGCGGCCGCCCGCCAGCGCGATGCTCGCCGCGTAGGAGTCGTAGTACGGCTCCAGGGCCACCACCTCGTCGCCCGGCTCCAGCAGCGCGAGCAGGGCGGCCGCGATGGCCTCGGTGGCCCCCGCCGTCACCAGCACCTCGGTGTCGGGGTCGTACGACAGGCCGTACCGGCGCTGCTGGTGCGCGGCGATCGCGGTGCGCAGCTCGGGGACGCCGGGGCCCGGCGGGTACTGGTTGCCGCGCCCGTCGCGCAGCGCCCGTACGGCGGCCTCCCTGACCTCCTCGGGGCCGTCGGTGTCGGGGAAGCCCTGGCCCAGGTTGATCGACCCGGTGGCGACGGCGAGGGCGGACATCTCCGCGAAGATCGTCGTACCGAACTCGGCGAGCCTGCGGTTGAGGAGGGGGCGCGCGGTGGAGGTCATGGCGGCCATCCTGCGCCCAAGCTCTGGAGTTCCTCAACTCCGCTTTGGCGCTCGCCCCGGGCGGGCATCTCCGGGGCACCGCGCACGGCGCGGGAAGGAACGAGGCGCCCACGGGGGGCGGCTTCGGGGGACCGGAAGAGGGTGGCGCCATGGATCCGTTCGTCATCGGGCTGGTGGGAGTGTTCGTCCTGTTCGTCGTCGTCGCGCGGGTGTCCGGCAGACGCGGCAGGGGCGGGGCGGCCCGGCGGGGCGGGCGCGGCGGGCGGGGGTCGGGCTCGTCGGCGATGTTCGGCGGGGGCGCGGCCGGGGGCGGCGGCCGGTGGGGCGGAAGCGGCACCTCCGGCTCCTCGTCGTCGGCGAACAGCACCGGCGACCCGGGCAACAGCTGGTGGGCCGGGGACACCGGGTCCTCCTCGGGCGGCCACCACGGAAGCCACGGCGGTCACCACGGCGGCCACTCCTCCTGCGGCGGGGGCCACTCGGGACACTCCTGCGGTGGCGGCCACTCCTCGTGCGGCGGCGGCTCGTCCTGCGGCGGAGGCGGTGGCTGCGGGAGCAGCTGAGGGGGTGGTGAGCTGGTGGGTCGGGGTGTTGGGGCGGGGTGGGGAGAGGCTGCCGGGGTGAGGGGTGCGGGACATTGGGCCCGCGCCGGCGTGCGCCGTGGTGGAACAGTTGAGCTGTGGGCCCCCCGACGGATGGAATGCCCCCGAAGTTGGGTAAAAACGCTGTGGCAGCCCCTCTGTTCATGATTCCCTCTAAAACGCCAATGCAGCCAACGCAGCCCCCAGGACGTCTCGCGGACGCCTCGTACCGGCCGGGCCGGCTGGGCTGACACGGCCAACTCCCCTCATTTGCGTGTTAGCGGAGCCGACCCATGCTCACGACCCTGAACACCAGTTACAGCGATACGCGCGCTGCCGACCTCGCCTGGGCCCTGGGGCGCGAACCGCTTCCCGCCCTGGCCACCCTCGACCTCGAACTGACCGGCGCGAAGCTCCAGTTGAGACTGCTCGGCGCCTCCCACCAGGTTCTGCTGGAGGAGGAGCGCGGCCTGTGCTCCGAGACCGTGGCCTGCATCCCCGGCTCCAGCACCCCGCTGCCGCTCGGCGTCGCCAAGCGCGTCGGCGACTGGGAGTACGAGTTCGCGGCGCGCGTCGAGATGCTCACCCCGGGCTCCTTCGCGGGCCGCGCCCAGGAGTTGCTCGCCCTCGTCTCCGAGCACCCGCACGGACTCGCGGGCGTCTTCCCGGGCAGCCCGCACGCGTTCACCGCGATGCTGGCCCAGCGGCACCAGGACCATGTGCACTGGCGCACCTGGCACGCCTACCCGCAGGACGGTCAACTCGTCGCCACCCGGACCCGGGTGGGGGCGCGGGCGCGCGGCGGGCGGCCCGGCCAGGACGCCGAAGCGGCGTAGTCCGGGATGTCCGCCGCATAAACCCGGATGGGGTCGACCGCCCCCAGATCCACACCTGTGGGTGACGAAGCGTGCCCGTCACGTGACGTAACGTCGCAGCGTGATCGAACCGCACGCCCCCGCGCCCCCGGGCGCCCCGCCCTCCCGGACCGGCCCCGCCGGGCTGCCCGTCCGGCCCGGCACCGGGCGGTTCCTGGTCCTCGTGTGCGTCTTCGTCTGCGCGGCCTGCGGACTCGTGTACGAGCTCGAACTCGTCGCGTTCGCCTCGTACTTGATCGGCGACTCGGTCACCCAGGCGTCCGTCGTGCTGTCCGTGATGGTGTTCGCGATGGGCATCGGCTCGCTCGGCGCCAAACGGCTGCGCCGGCACACCGCCGTCGGCTTCGGCGCGGTCGAGACGCTGCTCGCCCTGGTGGGCGGGTGCAGCGCGATGGCCCTGTACGCGGTGTTCGCCTGGACCGGCGGCTGGGGCGGACTGTGGGCCGAGGGCCCGCGCTGCCTGCTGGTCGCCTTCTCGCTCGCCATCGGCCTGCTCATCGGCGCCGAGGTCCCCCTGCTGATGGAGCTGATCCAGCGCATCCGCCGGCAGGACGCGCCCACCGCCGTGGCCGACCTGTTCGCCGCGGACTACGTCGGCGCCCTCGTCGGCGGCCTCGCCTTTCCCTTCGTACTCCTGCCGTTCTTCGGCCAGTTGACCGGCGCGCTGCTCACCGGCACGGTCAACCTCGTGGCGGGCGGCGCCCTCGTCCTCGGCCTCTTCCGGCGCGATCTGACCCGCCGCGCCCGCTGGTCCCTGCTCCTCGTCGGCCTCACCGTCCTCGGCGTCCTCGCCTCGGCCGCCGCACTCTCCGCCGACTTCGAACGCGCCGCGCGCCGGGCGGTGTACGGCACGGACGTCCGGGTCGCCGTGCAGACCGGGGTGCAGGAGGTCGTCCTCGCGGGGGGCACCGACGGCCGCCCTCTCGACCTCTACCTCGACGGCCGGCTGCGCGTCGGCGGCCAGGACGCCCGCCGCTACCACGAGGCCCTGGTCCACCCCGCCCTCGCCGGGCCGCACGCCCGGGTGCTGATCCTCGGCGGCGGCGACGGCCTCGCCGCGCGCGAGGTGCTGCGCCGGCCCGGAGTGCGCCGCGTCGACATCGTCGAACTCGACGCGAAGCTCGTCCGGTTGGCACGCAGCGACCTCGGCCTCGCCGCCGCCAACGGCCATGTCTACGCCGACCCCCGCGTCCACCTCACCACCGCCGACGCCCTGGGCTGGCTGCGCACCGCGCCCGGCGCCTCGTACGACGTGGTGATCGCCGACCTCCCCGACCCCGGCATCACCGCCAGCACCAAGCTGTACTCCGAGGAGTTCTACGGCCTCACCCGCCGGGTGCTCGCCCCCGGCGGCCGTCTCGTCGTGCACGCCGGGTCCGTCACCACCCGCCCGCGTGTCTTCTGGACGGTCGCCGCGACCCTGCGCGCGGCCGGACTCGCCGCCACCCCCTACCGCGTCCTCGGCCACGACCCCGGCTTCCCGGCCGGCCCCGACCGCTCGGCGGGCGCGCCCGAGGCCCCGCACGACTGGGGCTTCCTGCTCGCCGCCGCGGGCCGCGCGCCCCCGCCCCTGCGTCTCGACCCGACGGTCCCCGTCGTCACCCTCACCCCGGCCGGCCTCGCGGCGGACCGGCGGGCGGCCGAGCGGATCAGGGTCGGGGGGCTGCCCGCCTCCACCCTGATCCATCCGCGGTACTGAGCAGGTGCCCGCTCCGGCGAGGGTACGATCCGCCCGCTCCTGGGTAGGCTCAGCCGACATGGAGCACCAGGTCTTCGTCCCGGTCCCGGCCGACCGTCTCGCCACGGCACTCGCCGACCCCGCGCGCGTCGCCCGGGCCGTCCCCGGGCTACAGCAGGACGCCGGCGCCCCACCCGTCGCCGGACGCCTCAAACTGCGGGTCGGCGGACACTCCGTCACCTATCGCGGCACCGCGCGGGTGCTCGCCCGGGAGGACGGCACGTACACCGTCGAGGGCGATGCCACCGAGGCCCGCGGCGGCGGCGCGGTCAAGCTCGCCCTCACCCTGCGCCTCGCGGACGCCGAGGGCGGTACGACGGTCACGGCCGAGGGCGGCGCGGACGCCTCGGGACGGATCACGGAGCTTCCCGCGGACACGGTCGCCGCGGCGGCGGCCCGGCTGCTGACCCGGTTCCTGGAGGCGCTGGGGGAGCGGGCGAAGGAGCCGGGGAAGGAGGCGGAGGAGGCGCCGGAGGCCGGGCGCGCGTCCGTCTTCGACACCGAGATTCCGCCATCCTCGCTCGAACCCGAGGCGGACGACGAGCGCGCCGAGGAGGGCGCGCGGGAGCCGGCCGAGGGCGTGGAGAGCCCCGCGGACGACTTCACCGACACCGGCGTACCGCCCGCCGAGGCGGCCCACGCCCGCCGCACGATGATCGGCCGCAGCGCGGAGGAGGTCGACCACGCCCCGCCGCGCGGCCGCTATGCCCCGGTACCCGCCCCGCAGACCGTTTCGGCGAACCAGGCACTCAAGTGGGCCGCCCCGGCGGCGGCGTTGGCGGTGGCGTCGGCGATCGTGGTGGGCCGGGCGCTGCGCAGGCGCCGCTGACCGGGCACCCCGAGAGGGAGCGCGGGGCCGTGTCCGATTTGCGGCTCCGCCGCACGGGCGCGATCAGCCACCGGCGCACCGAAGCCGTACATCGGACCGCACCACCCCAGTACTGTCGTCCCGTGAGTAACGAAGACATCACGCTGACCGCGGGCGACGCGGAGGTGATCGTGCGGCCCGGGAGCGGCGGCCGCATCGGTGGACTGAGGATCGGCGGCACCCAACTGCTGCGGCAGGGCGACCGCTTCGGCTGCTTCCCGATGGTCCCCTGGGCCGGCCGCATCCGCGACGGGCGGTTCCTGGACGGCGGCGTCGTCCGCCAGATGCCCCTGAACTCCCCGCCGCACGCCATCCACGGCACGGCCCGCGACGGCGCCTGGCGCACCGCGCGCGTCACCGAGCACGAGGCGGTGATCACACACGAGCTGACCGACCCCTGGCCGCACTCCGGCCGCGTCACCCAGATCGTCGCGCTCGCCGAGGACAGCCTGACGCTGACGATGGCCGTGGAGACGTACGACGACTCGTTCCCGGCGCAGATCGGCTGGCACCCCTGGTTCCACCGCAGCCTCGACGGCGTGGACGTGGCCCTGGACTTCACGCCCGCCTGGCAGGAGGAGCGCGGCGCCGACCACCTGCCCACCGGCAACCGGATCGACCCGAAGCCGGGCCCCTGGGACGACTGCTTCGGGATGCCCGGCGGCGTCGACGTCACGCTCACCTGGCCGGGCCTGTTGGAGCTGAAGGTGGCGAGCCGCGAGGAGTGGGCGGTGGTCTACGACGAGCAGGACGAGGCCGTCTGCGTGGAGCCCCAGACCGGGCCGCCCAACGGGCTGAACACCTGCCCGCGCCTGGTCACGCCCCTGGAGCCGCTGGAGGCGACCACCACCTGGAGCTGGCGGCGCCTTTAAGCTGGCCGCATGAGCGACGTACGCGCTGAGCTGCTTCAGCAGATCAAGGACAAGGCCGTGGTGCACGGCAAGGTGACCCTCTCCTCGGGTCTGGAGGCCGACTACTACGTCGATCTGCGCCGCGTGACCCTGGACGGCGAGGCCGCCCCGCTGGTCGGCCAGGTGCTGCTGGACCTCACCGAGGACCTGGAGTTCGACGCGGTGGGCGGGCTCACCATGGGCGCCGACCCGGTCGCGGCCGCCATGCTGCACGCGGCCGCCGCGCGCGGGCGCCGGCTGGACGCCTTCGTGGTCCGCAAGGCCGCCAAGGCGCACGGGATGCAGCGCAGGGTCGAGGGTCCGGAGATCAGGGGCCGCCGGGTCGTGGTGGTCGAGGACACCTCCACCACCGGTGGTTCCCCGCTGACCGCCGTGGAAGCGGTGCGCGAGGCCGGTGCCGAGGTCGTCGCCGTCGCGACCATCGTGGACCGGGCGACCGGCGCCGCCGAGAAGATCGAGGCCGGCGCGGGGGTGCCGTACCGTTTCGCCTTCTCGAAGGATGAACTGGGTCTGGACTGACACGCCCCTTTGACCTGGACTTGGGGGGGCGGCGTGCGTCACCCCCCGTCTGGAAGGATGGGGGACCGACGACGACGTCACCCACCAGGTCTAGGTCAGGGCCGTACGCAGAACCCACCCGCAACACAAGGAGCGGACAGATGCCCATCGCAACCCCCGAGGTCTACGCCGAGATGCTCGACCGGGCGAAGGCAGGCAAGTTCGCCTACCCGGCCATCAACGTCACCTCCAGCCAGACCCTGCACGCCGCGCTGCGCGGCTTCGCGGAGGCGGAGAGCGACGGCATCGTCCAGATCTCGACCGGGGGCGCCGAGTTCCTCGGCGGCCAGTACAGCAAGGACATGGTGACCGGCGCGGTCGCGCTCGCCGAGTTCGCGCACATCGTCGCGGAGAAGTACCCGGTCAACATCGCGCTGCACACCGACCACTGCCCGAAGGACAAGCTCGACGGGTATGTCCGTCCGCTGATCGCCCTGTCCAAGAAGCGCGTCGAAGCCGGTCTCACCCCGCTGTTCCAGTCGCACATGTGGGACGGCTCCGCCGAGACCCTCGCGGACAACCTGGAGATCGCGCAGGAGCTGCTGGAGCAGGCCCGTGCCGCCCGGATCATCCTGGAGGTGGAGATCACCCCGACCGGCGGTGAGGAGGACGGCGTCTCGCACGAGATCAACGACTCCCTGTACACCACGGTCGACGACGCGATCCGTACGGCGGAGGCGCTCGGCCTCGGCGAGAAGGGCCGCTATCTGCTGGCCGCGTCCTTCGGCAATGTGCACGGCGTGTACAAGCCGGGCAACGTCGTGCTGCGCCCCGAGCTGCTGAAGGAGCTCAACGAGGGTGTGGCCGCGCGGTTCGGCAAGGAGTCCCCGTTCGACTTCGTCTTCCACGGCGGCTCCGGCTCCAGCGAGGAGGAGATCCGCACCGCGCTGGAGAACGGCGTGGTGAAGATGAACCTGGACACCGACACCCAGTACGCCTTCACCCGTCCCGTCGCCGGCCACATGTTCGCCCACTACGACGGCGTCCTGAAGGTCGACGGCGAGGTCGGCGACAAGAAGTCCTACGACCCGCGCACCTGGGGCAAGCTGGCCGAGGCGGGCATGGCCGCGCGCGTCGTGGAGGCCACGCAGCACCTGCGCTCCGCGGGCAACAAGATCAAGTAAGCGCTCGGGCGCCGGTCACGGCGTTCGCGGCGTCCAAGGCGTCCAAGGCGTCCACGGCGGACTTGGCGGCTTTTCGAGCCGCCGGGTCCGCCGTATCGCTGTATATGTGGGGGCATGCCCGAAGTCCGGCTCGGCTCGTCCCGGGGTACGTGGATCCTGCTCACCACGGTGCTCGGTTCCAGCATGGCCATGCTGGACTCGACCGTCGTCAATGTGGCGCTGCCCCGCATCGGCCGCGATCTGAACGCGAGCCTCGGCGCCCTCCAGTGGACCGTGAACGCGTACATGGTCACGCTGGCCGGGCTGATCCTGCTCGGCGGCTCCCTCGGCGACCGCTACGGCCGCCGGCGGATCTTCGTGCTCGGGGTGGTCTGGTTCGCCGCCGCCTCCCTGCTGTGCGGCATCGCGCCGAACTCCGTGCTGCTGATCGCGGCGCGCGCCCTCCAGGGCGTCGGCGGGGCGCTGCTCACCCCCGGCTCGCTCGCGCTGATCCAGGCGTCCTTCCATCCCGACGACCGCAGCCGGGCCGTCGGCCTGTGGTCCGGGTTCGGCGGGATCGGCGCTGCGGTCGGCCCCTTCCTGGGCGGCTGGCTGGTCTCCGGGCCCGGCTGGCGCTGGGTGTTCCTGCTCAATGTGCCGCTCGCCCTGCTCTGCGTGCCGGTGGCCCTGCGCCATGTCCCGGAGTCGGCCGACGAGCACGCGCACGGCCGTTTCGACGTCCTCGGCGCGGTCCTCGGCGCGCTGTCGCTCGCGCTGCTGACGTACGCGCTCATCGAGGCGCGGGAGAGTACGGCGGCGGTGGTGGTGAGCGCGGTGCTCGGCCTCGCCGCGGCGGCCGCGTTCGTGTACGTGGAGCGGCACCGGCCCGACCCCATGCTGCCGCCGGACGTCTTCGCCTCACGGCAGTTCACCGCGGTCAACCTGGTCACGCTGTGCGTGTACGCGGCCTTCGGCGGCTTCTTCTTCCTCACCGCGCTCCAGTTGCAGGTGGCGGTCGGCTGGTCGCCGCTGGTCGCGGGGACGGCGCTGCTGCCGACGACCATCCTGATGCTGCTGTTCTCCTCCGCCTCCGGCGCGCTGTCCGACCGCACGGGCCCGCGGCTGCCGCTCACCGTCGGGCCGCTGCTGTGCGCGGTCGCGATGCTGCTGATGCTGCGCGTCGGGCCCGGGGCGAGCTATCTGACCGATGTGCTCCCCGCGCTGCTGGTCATGGGCGCCGGCATGGTCACCCTCGTCGCCCCCCTCACCGCCACGGTCCTCGCCTCCGTCGACACCGCCCGCGCGGGCGTCGCCAGCGGCATCAACAACGCGGCGGCCCGGGCGGCCGGCCTGGTGGCGGTGGCGGCGCTGCCGCTGCTGGCCGGGATGGGGCCGGACGCGTACCGCTCCGCGTCGGCCTTCGACGCCTCCTTCAACCGGGCCATGCCGATCTGCGCGGGCGTCCTGGTGCTGGGCTCGGTCCTCGCGTTCTTCCTGGTCACCGGCCGTCCGACAGCGGGATGCCAGCATCCGGAGCGACATACGCACTGCTCGCTGACGACGCCGCCGCTGGAGGGGGAGCGGGCCGGTCCGTAACCGTCCCCCAGGGGTTTTCGCCGCCGTACCCCAGGGGTTCTCCCGGACGCGCACGCCGGTACGCGAGACTGGACCCATGACCATTCACGAGAACCTGCTCGGCGGGCCGCCCCCGACCCACCTCCCCGATGACCCGGAACCCCGTGAGCAGCTGGCCCAGGGCACCGCGCCGGCGGACGTCGCCGCGCAGCACCCCACCTCCTCCCTCGCGTGGGCGCAGCTCGCCGACGACGCCTTCGAGCGCGGCTCCGTCGTGGAGTCGTACGCCTACGCCCGTACGGGCTACCACCGCGGCCTCGACTCGCTGCGCCGCAGCGGCTGGAAGGGCCACGGCCCGGTCCCCTGGGAGCACGAGCCCAACCGCGGCTTCCTGCGCGCCCTGCACGCCCTCGCCCGCGCCGCCCAGGCCATCGGCGAGCAGGAGGAGTACGAGCGCTGCGCCCAGTTCCTGAAGGACTCCTCGCCGACCGCGGCCTCGACCCTCGGCTGAGACACGGTGTGTCACCTGTGTGGCCCGTCTGGCAACAGGCGGGCCTTGCCGTACCCGGGGTGATTGCGGAGGATGCGAGTGGGGACCGGGGCCCCCGTGCCGGCATCGGCAGGGGCGGACCGCTACCCGTAGCAACACAGGAGACAGCGATGTCCCAACAGGCTCACCCCCACGAGGCCGCTGAGCCCGAGACCCCGCATCTCGACTTCGCGGGCACGACGCCGTACGAGGACTACGTCCGCGCGGACCTGCTCACCCACCTCCAGCACACCCTCTCCGACGACCCCGGCGAGATGGTCTTCCTGGTCACCACCCAGGTGATGGAGCTGTGGTTCACGGTGCTGGTGCACGAGTGGGAGACCGCCGCGAAGGCGCTGCGCTCGGACGACGTGCCCACGGCGATCGCCGCGCTGAAGCGTTCCGTGCGCGAGCTGGAGGCCCTGAACGCCTCCTGGACCCCGCTCGCCGGTCTCACCCCCGCCCAGTTCAACTCCTACCGCGCCGCCCTCGGCGAGGGCTCCGGCTTCCAGTCGGCGATGTACCGGCGGCTGGAGTTCCTGCTCGGCGAGAAGTCCGCGTCCATGCTCGTCCCGCACCGCGGCGCCCACCGCGCGCACGCGGAACTGGAGAAGGCGCTGCACGAGCCCAGCCTCTACGACGAGGTGCTGCGGCTGCTGGCCCGCCGGGGCCACGCGATCCCGGCCGAGGTCCTGGACCGCGATGTCGCCCAGCGCCATGAGCCCGTCGCCGCCGTCGAACAGGTCTGGACGGAGATCTACTCCGGTGATCAGGACGGCGAACTCGTCCGCCTCGGCGAGGCGTTGACCGACGTGGCCGAGCTGGTGTGGCGCTGGCGCAACGACCATCTGGTCGCCACCCGCCGCGCGATGGGCTCCAAGACCGGCACCGGCGGCTCCGCCGGGGTGGCCTGGCTGGAGAAGCGCGCCCGCAAGAACGTGTTCCCCGAGCTGTGGACGGCCCGCTCCTATGTCTGAACTCACCTTGCAAGCGAAGGAGTTGGACGCGGCGGACGCGCTGGCGCCGGTGCGGTCCCGCTTCCTCCTCGACGATGCCGTCTACCTCGACGGCAACTCGCTGGGCGCGCTGCCCGCGCATGTCCCGGGCCGGATCGCGGACGTCGTGCGCCGCGAGTGGGGCGAGCTGCGGATCCGCTCCTGGGAGGAGAGCGGCTGGTGGACCGCGCCCGAGCGGATCGGCGACCGGATCGCTCCGCTGGTCGGGGCGGCGCCGGGGCAGGTCGTGGTCGGCGACTCCACCAGCGTCAATGTGTTCAAGGCGGTCGTGGCCGCGGCACGGATGGCCGGCGAGGAGCGCACCGAGATCCTGGTCGACGCCACCACGTTCCCCACGGACGGCTATATCGCCGAGTCGGCGGCCCGCCTGACCGGCCGCACTCTGCGCGCGGTGACGCCCGCCGAGGTGCCGGACGCGCTCGGGCCCCGTACGGCGGCGGTGCTGCTCAACCATGTCGACTACCGCACCGGGCGGCTGCACGACCTGCCCTCGCTCACCGCGGCCATCCATGCCGCGGGCGCGCTCGCGGTCTGGGACCTGTGCCACAGCGCGGGCGCGCTGCCGGTGGGGCTCGACGCGCACGGGGTCGATCTCGCGGTCGGCTGCACCTACAAGTACCTGAACGGCGGCCCCGGTTCACCTGCGTTCCTGTACGTCCGCCGCGAGCTCCAGCCCCGCTTCGACTCCCCGCTGCCCGGCTGGAACTCCCATGCCGAGCCCTTCGGGATGCAGCCTTCGTACGCTCCGGCGCCGGGCGCGGTGCGCGGCCGTGTCGGTACGCCGGACATCCTCTCCATGCTGTCGCTGGAGGCGGCGCTGGAGGTCTGGGAGGGCGTGGGCATCGACGCGGTCCGCGCGAAGTCGCTCGCGCTGACGGACTTCTTCCTGTCGTGCGTGGCCCACTACGCCGGGGACCGGGTCGAGTCCGTGACCCCGACCGCCCACGGCGAGCGCGGCAGCCAGGTCTCCCTGCGCTGCGAGAACGCCGGTGACGTCATGAAGCGGCTGATCGAAGCGGGTGTGGTGGGCGACTTCCGCCCGCCGGACGTTCTCCGCTTCGGCTTCACCCCGCTGTACACGAGCTTCGCGGAGGCGGAGCGGGCGGCGCGGGTGCTGGGAGCGGTGCTCGGGTAGTCACCGCCGAGCCTCATCCGCCCGCGGTCATCGGCCGCGGGCGGGTGCGGGACCGGTCGCACCCGCCGGGGAGCCCGGCCGACGCGAACGAGCGGTCCGGCCCGGCCCCCACCCCGCGTACCGGCACGTCACACGCCTGATACCGTTCCCCGCCAACGGCCGACGACGCCCCCCACCTGGTCCGCCGCCCCCCAAGTACGTTGCATCATGGAGAGGTTGGAGCATGCCGGACGACGCCGCCGCAGCCCGCGCCGCCGCCGAAGAGGAGTCGGCCTTCTCGCACGACCCGGTCGACCCCGATGCCACCGCCTCCTACGGCACCCACCCCGACCAGGTGATCGACTTCTACGCCCCCCGCACGGCGGGAGACGCCCCGGCCCCGCTGGTCGTCGTCCTGCACGGCGGTGCCTGGCGCGCCCGTTACGACCGCCGGCATGTCACCCCCTTCGCCGACTTCCTGGCCCGCAGGGGCTTCGCGGTGGCCAACGTCGAGTACCGCCGCGGCGGCGACACCGAGCCGGTGGGCGGCACCCCGCCCGCGGGCCGCTGGCCCGACACCTTCGAGGACGTCGCCGCCGCCCTGGACGCCCTCCCCGGCCTGGCCCGTACGGCGCTCCCGGGGGCCGATGTCCGCCGTACCGTCCTCACCGGCCACTCCGCCGGTGGCCACCTCGCGCTGTGGGCCGCCGCCCGGCACGTCCTGCCCGCCGACTCTCCCTGGCGGCTGCCCGAGGCCGCCCCCCTGCGCGGTGTCGTCGCCCTCGCCCCGATCGCCGACTTCACGGTCGCCGAGCGACTGGCCGTCTGCGAGCACGCCTCCCTCCAACTCCTCGGCGGCAGCGCCCACTTCGAGCAGCGCCTGCCGTACGCCGACCCCGCCCGCCTCCTCCCGACAGGCATCGCCACCACCCTCGTGCAGGGCCGCGCCGACCTCGTCGTACCGGAAGCGGTCAGCGAGTCCTACGCGGACGCCGCGGCGAACGCGGGGGAACTGGTGGGCCTGACCCTGCTGGCGGACGTGGGCCACTTCCCCCTGATCGACCCGGCGGCGGACGCGTGTATCACGGTCGCGGAGGAGATCGCGCAACTGGCCTGGTGACGAGGGAACTCGGGGGCGAGCACGACGTGCACGGCGCGATCGTCGACCGTCCGGGTCACCGAAGCACAGGCGTACCCTCCTCGCAGGTACGCCGTCATACCCGTAGTACCTGAGAACTACCCCCCAGGACAGCTCCCCGGCGGGACGCCGACGACGGCCGCCGCTTTCTAACTTCCTTACCAGCCAAGCCCGATGGCCGGGACGGCTGGAAGGAAGCCGTCATGGGGCGCCTCGCGCACCGTACCCGTCGTACCGCCGTCGCCGCTCTGCTCGCCGCGGCGCTCACCGTCCCGCTCTCCGCGGCCGCCCGGCCGAATGTTCCGGCTCCCGCTCCCGCGGCCCTGCCGCCGCTCACCCCGGCCGGCCTCGCCACCGCGTACGCCGCCAACCGTGCCGACGCCACCCGTGCCGCGCGGATGGCGGCCGCCCACGGCGACTCCCGCCGTGCCGCCGCCGACCGGGCCATCGGCTCGACACGGCGTCAGCCGCTGGCCTTCGACGGGCGGGGCGCGGGCCTGGTCTCCGAGGTGTTCGGCGATCTCGCGCACGCCGGGCACATCGCGGTACTGGTCCCCGGCTCGGACACCTCCCTCGACACCTACCCCCGCTTCCACCGCGCGGCCGAGGCCCTCTACGCGGCGGCGAACCGCGGCCCCGGCCCCCGTACCGCCGTCGTCGCCTGGCTCGGCTACCGCACACCCAGCACGGTCAGCACCACGGTCGCCACCACCACCCGAGCCGACGAAGCCGCGCCACAACTCCAGTCGTTCGTCAGGACGTTGCGCGAGCTGGCCCCCGGCTCGCACCTCTCCGTCGTCTGCCACTCCTACGGCTCCGTCGTCTGCGGGCGTGCCGCGCACGGTCTCGATGTGGCCGACATCGCCCTGGTCGGCAGCCCCGGCACCGGCGCGGGCGACGTGGCCGCCCTCGGCACCCGCGCCCGGGTCTGGGCGGCGCGCGGCGGCGACGACTGGGTGGCGGATGTGCCGCACGTCCGCGTCGATCTGCTCCTCGCCACCGTCGGCCTCGGCGCCGACCCCGTCTCCAGGGACTTCGGCGCCCGGGTCTTCGACGCGGGCCCGGCCGACCACAGCGGCTACTTCACCCCGGGCTCGGCCTCCCTCGCCAACCTGGCCCGGATCACCCGCGGCGAGACCTCGGAGGTCACCCGTGGCTGACAGCCCTGCGAAGAAGGGGAGGTGGCAGGCCGTACGGCACGGCGCGCGGCGCGTCGACGAGGCCACGCCCGACTCCCGTGACCGTGCCGTCGACGCCCTGCGGGCGTGCGCGATCCTCGGGGTCGTCCTCGGCCACTGGCTGGTCACCGCGCTGGTCGCGCACGACGGCGGGCTGTACACCGCCAGCCCCCTGGGGCGCATGCCCTGGCTGGCCCCGATCTCCTGGATCTTCCAGACCCTCGCGGTGTTCTTCCTGGTGGGCGGGCACGTGGCCACCAAGAGCCTCGCCTCCGCGCGCGCCCGCGGTCTGACATACGGGCAGTGGCTGCGCGCCCGGCTCGGCCGCCTCGCCCGTCCGGTCCTCGCCCTGCTCTGCCTGTGGGCCGTGGTCACCGCGGGCCTGCTGCTCACCGGCGCCCCGGCGGACACCGTCCACACCCTCGTCAAACTCGCCCTGTCCCCGCTGTGGTTCCTGCTGGTCCTCGCCGCGCTGACCGCCGCGACCCCCCTCGTCGCCCGCCTCCACCCCCTGTGGCCGCTCGCCGTCGTCCTCCATGTGGACGTGCTGCGCTTCGGCCTGCACCTCGGCCCCTCCTGGCTCGGCTGGGCGAACCTGCCCGCCGGCTGGCTGGTCCCCTACACCCTGGGCGCCGCCTGGACCCGCGGTGAACTGGACACCCGCCGCGCGGGCCGGGTGCTGCTGTTCTTCGGTACGACGGCCACGGTGGGCCTGGTCTGCTGGGCGGGCTACCCGGCCGCCATGGTCGGCGTGCCCGGCGCGGCGATCTCCAACCTGGACCCGCCGACCCTCGCCGCCGTCACCTTCGGCCTCGCCCAGTGCGGCCTGGCGCTGCTGCTGCGCGACCGGCTGCGCCGCGCGCTGCGCCGCCCGCTGCCGTGGGCGGCCGTGGCCACGGTCAACCTCTCCGCGATGACGATCTTCCTGTGGCACCAGACCGCCCTGATGACCACCACCGCCGCGACCCTTTGGGCCGGCCGCCTGCCCGGCCTGCACACCGTCCCCGACGGCCCGGCCTGGATCGCCGCCCGGCTCGGCTGGCTCCCGGTGTTCGCGCTGGTCCTCACGGTGTGCTGGGGCGCGTTCCGGACGTACGAGCAGGGCGGCGGCGGCCGTCGGCGTGTGCGAGGGTGGCGGGTGCGGGGGCGGCGCAGCAGGGTGGTGCGGGTGCACCGGGGTGTCGGGCGGGGCGGGCAGGCCGGGCGGCGCGGGCGCGTCGCGCGCGTCGGGCAGGCCAACGGCGCTGCGGGCGGCGAGGATACGGGGGCTGTCCCCCGTGTTCCGCGAGGTCACCGTGTCTAAGGTGGACGGCGTGACGGAATCGGGGGATCGTCAGGGGTTCGCGCTGCTCGCGGACCGCGGGCGGCAGGGGCTATGGGTGCCGGGAGCGCTGCGGGCGCTGCGCGTGCTGCGCGACGACCTGTGGACGGCGCGACGCGATCCACTGCCCGTGTTCGTGTGGCTGCGCTGGCTGCCGCACGGACTGGTCTGCCTGGCCGCGTTCGGGGTCGCGCTCGGCGGTGTGGCCCAGTTGGGGAACAACGGCGGGCTGAACCCGGGCGCCGCCTTCGCGATCGGCTTCGCACCGGCGGGCGCGGTCCTGCTCGCGCTGCGCCGGCCCGTCGCGGCCTGGTGGCTGTCCATGGCGGCGACCGTGGTCTGCGCCATCGCCGTGCGCGCGCACCTGGGGGAGACACCCGGGGTGGTGTTCTCCTGGCCCTGGACGGCCGCCGGGATCATCGGCCACCTGCTGGTCCTGCTGCTGCTCGCGCTGCGGGTGCGCGCCCGGGTGGCGGTCGAGGCGCTGGCCCTGACCGCGCTGCTGACCTGGGCCCTGGAGGGCGGCTGGGGCGGGGCCGGCTATCAGCCGACCGGGGTCGCCGCGGTGGTCCTGTCCGCGGTCGTCACGGTGCTCGGCATCGCCCTGCACGGCCGCCGCCAGGCACGCGACGAACTCGTCGAGCAGACCAGCCTCACCGCCGAGGAGCGGGCCCGGCGCACCCTCCTGGAGGAGCGCAGCCGTATCGCCCGGGAACTGCACGACGTGGTCGCGCACCATATGTCGGTCATCTCCATCCAGGCCCAGGTGGCCCCCCACCTGGTGGAACGGCCCTCGCCCGAACTGGTCGAGAACCTCACGGGCATCCGGCAGAACGCGCTGGACGCCCTGACCGAACTGCGCCGGGTCCTCGGCGTGCTGCGCTCCGAGCACCCGGAGGACCCCGAGGGCCCCTACGGGCTCGGCGCACCCGGCACCGGCGCCGCCCCCGACGCCCCCCAGCCCACCCTGGCCCGGCTCGGCACCCTGATCGAGAACACCCGGGCCGCGGGGCTGGACGTGAGCGCGGAGGTGCGGGGCGCGGTACGGCCGTACACCCCGGGCGTGGAGCTGTCGGCGTACCGGATCGTGCAGGAGGCGCTGAGCAACGCGCTGCGGCACGCGCCGGGCTCCCGGGTGCGCGTCGAGGTCGTCCACGGCCCGGACGGGCTCCAGTTGGAGATAGCCAACTCCCGCCCCCGGCGGAAGGTTCCGCCCTCCCCGGGCGCCGGGCACGGACTGCTCGGCATGCGCGAGCGCGCGGCGATGCTCGGCGGCCGGGTCACCGCTGCCGCCACCGCCCAGGGCGGCTTCACGGTCACGGCCTTCCTGCCCGGCGACGGCACCCCGCCCCCGCCCATGTCCACCCCAGGAGAAAAGACCCCATGACGAGCGGCGCCGGCCCCATCCGCGTACTCATCGCCGACGACCAGGAGATGGTCCGGCAGGGCTTCACCGTACTGCTCAACGCCCAGCCCGGCATCGAGGTCGTCGGCCAGGCGGTGGACGGCCGGGAGGCGATCACGAGGTCCGCCGAACTGTCCCCGGACGTCGTCCTGATGGACATCCGCATGCCCGAACTGGGCGGCATCCAGGCCACCGAGCACATCGCCGTCGCCCAACCCGCCGTCAAGGTCCTGGTCCTGACCACCTTCGACCTGGACGAGTACGTGTACGACGCGTTGCGCGCCGGCGCCTCCGGGTTCCTGCTCAAGGACGCCTCCGCCGACAAACTCGCCGAGGCGGTACGGGTGGTGGCCGGCGGCGACGCCCTGCTCGCCCCCGGTGTCACCCGGCGCCTCATCGCCGAGTTCTCCCGGCTGCACGGCGGTCGCCGCTCCCCGCGGCACCGGCGCGTGGGGGACCTCACCGAACGGGAGACGGAGGTACTGGCGCTGATCGCACAGGGGCTGAGCAACGCGGAGATAGCGGGCAGGCTGGTGGTGGCCGAGCAGACGGTGAAGACCCATGTGGGCCGGATCCTGGTGAAGCTGGGACTGCGGGACCGCACCCAGGCCGCGATCTTCGCGTACGAGTCGGGCCTGATCCGGCCGGGGACGCGGTGAGGGCCGTATGCCCCGAGTAGTACCTGAGACGGAGGCCGGGGAACCCGACTCCAAGGTGACGTCCGGACACCGCCCGCCGCCTACGGTTTTCCCTGTGACCGAGACGACGCCCCCGCACCCGACAGGACCGTTCGGGTCCGGCCGCCCGCGCAGCCCGGAGTTCCGGCTGGCCGCGGATGCCCTCGCCGGGCTGCGGCAGGACCTGTTCCACGACGCCTTCGCCTACCGGCCGCTGCCCCCGCTCGGCCCCGACAGCCGCTTCGTGCGCCGCCGTTCGGGCCGGCTGAGGGAGTACGCGCCCTGGGGCCGGCACGCCGTGGTGGCCCTCTTCGGCCTGCTGGCCTTGTGGATCGCCCTGTTCCGCGCCGACACCTCCATGGGGCCGGCCATGATCTGCGGTCTGCTGGCCCTGGCGCCGGTCCTGCTGACCCTGGTCCGCCCGGCCGGGGCGTTCTGGCTGTCCCTTGCGGGGTGCACGGTCACCGGGATCATCAGCGGCAGCGATCCGATGAGCAGCAACTGGACGCCGAGCAGCTTCTTCTCCCACCTGGTGGTGCTGACCGTCGTGGCGATCCGCACCCGGCCGCGCACCGCTGCCTGGATGTGGGCGCTGACCGGGGCGTACAGCTTCTTCGACGCGAGCCTGTTCGGCCACGCGTACGACCAGGACGCCATAGCCCAGATGATGTTCGTGTCCGCGCTGATCCTGCTGGTGGTCGCCGTGCGGCACGTCCGCAAGGAGGCCGCCCTGGAGGTGACCGCGCAGCAGACGGTGACCGAGCACGAGCGTTCGCGGCGCACCCTGCTGGAGGAGCGCACCACCATCGCGCGGGAGCTGCACGACGTGGTCGCCCACCACATGTCGGTGGTCGCCATCCAGGCGGAGGCGGCGCCGTACCGGGTGGAGAACCCGCCGCCGGAGCTGGAGAAGGCGTTCGTCACCATCCGGGAGAACGCGGTGGCGGCCCTGACCGAGCTGCGCCGGGTCCTCGGGGTCGTCCGCGCGGAGGACTACGAGGCACCGGACGCCCCGCAGCCCACGCTCGCCGATCTGGACCGGCTGCTCGCCAATGTCCGCGAGGCCGGGCTCACCGTGGACAAGGCGGTGACCGGCGCGGTGCGCGAACTGCCGCAGGGGGTGGAGCTGTCCGCCTACCGGATCGTCCAGGAGGCGCTGAGCAACACCCTGCGGCACGCGCCGGGGGCGAGCGCCCGGGTGGAGGTCTCCTACGTACTCGGCGGGCTCGGGCTGCGCGTGGTCAACGGGCCGCCGCCCGCGCCGAGCCTGCTGAAGCCGTCACCGGGCGCGGGGCACGGCCTCACGGGCATGCGCGAGCGTGTCACCATGCTGGACGGCGAGATGACGGCGGCCCGCACCACCGAGGGGGGCTACGAGGTGGCAGTGTTCCTCCCCGTGGCGACCCCGGCGGCCGAACCCGAGGGCGGCGCATGACGATCCGTGTCCTGATCGCGGACGACCAGATGATGGTCCGCGAGGGCTTCTCCGTCCTGCTGAACGCGATGCCGGACATCGAGGTCGTCGGCGAGGCCGTCAACGGCCGCGAGGCGGTGGAGCGGGTACGGCAACTCGCCCCGGACGTCGTCCTGATGGACATCCGGATGCCCGAGCTGAACGGCATCGAGGCGACCCGGGAGATCGTCGCGGCCGACGCCGCGGCGAAGGTCCTGGTGCTGACCACCTTCGACCTGGACGAGTACGTCTACCAGGCCCTGCGCGCGGGCGCCTCCGGCTTCCTCCTCAAGGACGCCTCGGCGCGCCAACTGGCCGACGGGGTGCGGGTGGTGGCCGCCGGTGAGGCGCTGCTCGCGCCCTCCGTCACCAAGCGCCTGATCTCCGAGTTCTCCCGCCTCCCGGAGGCCCGTCGGCCGCTGCCCGCGGCCCAGGGCGCCTACGGCGACCTCACCGACCGCGAGACCGAGGTCCTGGTCCTCATCGCCCAGGGCCTGTCCAACGCGGAGATCGCCGAACGCCTGGTGGTGGCCGAGTCCACCACCAAGACCCACGTCAGCCGCATCCTGGTCAAACTGGGCCTGCGCGACCGCACCCAGGCGGCGGTGTTCGCGTACGAGGCGCGGCTGGTGACGCCGGGCTGAGCCCATGGCCTGGTCAGATCCGGTCCGGCGGGTTAGCGTCGGCGCATGTCAGGGCCTGTAGACCTCGCTTTCGATCCCTGGGACCCGGCGTTCGTGGCCGATCCGTACCCGGCGTACGCCGAGTTGCGGGCACGCGGGCGGGTGGTCCGGTACGAGCCCACAAACCAGTGGCTGGTGCCGCACCACGCGGACGTCTCGGCGCTGCTGCGGGACCGGCGGCTCGGGCGGACGTACCAGCACCGCTTCTCGCACGAGGAGTTCGGGAGGAGCGCGCCGCCGGCCGCGCACGAGCCGTTCCGGACGCTCAACGATCACGGGATGCTGGACCTGGAGCCGCCGGACCACACCCGGATCCGGCGGCTGGTGTCGAAGGCGTTCACCCCGCGCACGGTGGAGCGGCTGAAGCCGTATGTGCGCGGTCTGGCCGACGAGCTGGTCGGGGGCCTCGTCCGGGACGGCGGCGGCGATCTGCTGACGGATGTCGCCGAGCCGCTGCCGGTGGCGGTGATCGCCGAGATGCTGGGGATCCCGGAGGCGGACCGGGCGCAGCTGCGGCCCTGGTCGGCGGCGATCTGCGGGATGTACGAGCTGAATCCGTCCGAGGACACGGCGGCGCGGGCGGTCCGCGCATCGGTGGAATTCTCCGAGTATCTGCGGGAGTTGATCGCCGAGCGGCGCGGGCGTCCCGGGGACGATCTGATCTCCGGGCTGATCGCCGCGCACGACGAGGACGACCGGCTGACCGAGCAGGAGATGATCTCCACCGCGGTCCTGCTGCTCAACGCGGGCCACGAGGCCACCGTCAACGCCACGGTCAACGGCTGGTGGGCGCTCTTCCGCAACCCCGCCCAGCTGGCCGCCCTGCGCGCCGACCACTCCTTGATCCCCACCGCGATCGAGGAGTTGATGCGCTACGACACCCCGCTCCAGCTCTTCGAGCGCTGGGTTCTGGACGACATCGAGATCGACGGCACGGTGATCCCGCGCGGCGCCGAGATCGCCATGCTCTTCGGCTCCGCCAACCACGACCCGGCCGTCTTCCCCGACCCCACCCGCCTCGATCTCGCCCGCGCCGACAACCCCCATATCTCCTTCAGTGCCGGCATCCACTACTGCATCGGCGCCCCCCTGGCCCGCCTCGAACTGACCGCCTCCATGACCGCCCTCCTGAACCGGGCCCCCACCCTCACCCTGGCGAAGGACCCGACCCGCAAACCGAACTTCGTGATCCGGGGCCTGGACGGGCTGAGCGTGGAGGTGCGGTGATCACCCGTTCGGCTGATCGGGCGGACGTTTTGGCATATGCCCCACGGGGGCACGGCACGCTGGTGCTCGCCTGACGAGGAGGGCACCATGACGGTTGTGACGCACGCATCCCCGTTGACCGTGGAGTCGGATACCGCAGCGCCGAGAAGAAGCCCTTCGGTGCCAAGTTCTCCCTCCCGGAACCGCTGGGGATCGAGATCGACACCGAGGACCTCAAGCAGTACGTCGGCTGAGGCCCGCCCTCACCCCGCCACATCCCTCCTCCGCAGCCCCGCCAGCCCCACCCCCACCAGCACCACCGCGATCCCCGTGAGCGCCAGCATCGGCGGCCAGTGCACCGTGCCGCCCGGCAGCTTCGGGAGGTGGGTGAAGGGGGAGAGGTCCAGCAGGGACCGGGGGGCCTTCAGGGCGGGACCGATCCAGCCGAGGAGGAGGACGGCGCCGGCGACGCCCCAGGCCGCGGACGCGCCGCGGGGCAGGACGCCGTGGAGCAGGACGGCGATGCCGCCGATGACCCAGATCGCCGGGAGCTGGACGAGGCACGCGGCCAGCAGCGGGCCGACGTCCTTGCCGTAGCCCGCCGCGAAGCCCAGACCGGTGAGCAGCATCAGCAGGGCCGCGCCGCCGAAGGCGATCACCAGATGCCCGGCGGCCCAGCGCAGCCTGCCGACCGCGCCCGCGAGCACGGGTTCGGCCCGGCCGGAGGACTCCTCGCCGCTCAGCCGGAGCACCGACTGCACGATGTACAGCGCCGCCACCAGCCCCAGCATCCCGGTCAGCGCCGCCAGCAGCGCGTTCGTCAGCCCCGACTGCCCGCCCATCCGCTGGAAGATCTCCCGGGCCTGATCGCTGTCGCGCACCAGGTCCGCCGCGCCGGTCGCGACCCCGCCGTACACCACCCCCGCGACGAAGAACCCCAGTCCCCAGCCCAGCACACCGCCCCGCTGCAACCGCCAGGCCAGCGCGCCCGCCGTGCCGAGCCGTCCCGTCGCCGGTCCCGGCCGGGTCGGCAGGAAGCTCATCCCGAGGTCCCGGCGCCCGGCCAGCTCATAGGCGATCGCGCCCTGCACCAGGGCCGCCGCCGCGAACAGCGCGAGCACCCACCAGCGTTCGCCCGCGAAGGCCCGCAGCTCCTCCAGCCAGCCGAGCGGAGAGAGCCAGGTCATGGCCGAGGAACCGTCGGAGGACGCCGAGTCGCCCGCCGCGCGCAGCACGAACGCCGCGCCCAGCACCCCCGACGTCAGCCCCCGGGCGAGCCGCGCGCTCTCCGTCAGCTGGGCGACGATCGCCGCCATGGTCGCGAAGACCAGCCCGGTCCCGCCGACGCCGAGCCCGAACGCCACCGCCCCCGCGCCGCCCTGCGCGGCAAGGCCCGCCGCGATCAGTACCGCGAGGACCGCGTTCGCGGCCGCCGCCGTCACCAGGGCGGCCGTCAGCGGGGCCCGCCGTCCGACCGCTCCGGCCGACACCATCTCCTGGCGCCCGCTCTCCTCCTCGTCCCGGGTGTGGCGTACGACGACCAGCAGGCTCAGCACCGCGGCGAGCGCACCGGCGTACACGCCGACCCGCCAGGCCGTGAGCGCGCCCAGCGAGTCGGCGAAGACCGGTCCGACCATGGCGCGCAGCGAGGTGTTCGCCGCCATCTGGTGCATCAGGTCGGCGCGGGCGGCGGGGGTGCCGTAGATCGACCGGAGGCTGGCGGGCATGGACAGCACCATCAGCGTGATCACCGCGATCCAGACCGGGATCAGCACCCGGTCCCGGCGCAGCGCGAGGCGCACCAGGGTTCCGGTTCCGGCGAACGACCGGGCACCGCCCGCCCGCAGGGACACGACGGCCGCGCTCATACCGCCACCCCGTCCGGCTCCGCGTCGGCGTCCTGTGCGTAGTGCCGCAGGAACAGCTCCTCCAGCGTCGGCGGTGTCGACGTCAGCGTCCGCACCCCGGACTCACCCAACGCCCGCAGCAGGCCGTCGAGTTGATCGGTGTCCACCTGGAGCCGCACCCGCCGGCCCTGTACGTCGAGGTCGTGCACGCCCGGCAGCTCCGCCAACCCGCGCGGCTCGTCCATGAGTTCGGCGCTCACGCTGGTCCGGGTCAGATGCCGCAGCTCGGCCAGCGAACCGCTCTCCACCGTCCGCCCCTTGCGGATGATGCTGACCCGGTCGCACAGCTGCTCCACCTCGCCGAGGATGTGGGAGGAGAGCAGGACCGTACGGCCGCGCGCCCGCTCCTCCTCCACGCAGCGCCGGAAGACCTCCTCCATCAGGGGGTCGAGGCCCGAGGTCGGCTCGTCCAGGACCAGCAGATCCACGTCCGAGGCGAAGGCGGCGACCAGGGCGACCTTCTGCCGGTTGCCCTTGGAGTAGGTGCGGCCCTTCTTCGTCGGGTCCAGCTCGAAGCGTTCGACCAGTTCGGCGCGCCGCCGGGGATCGAGGCCCCCGCGCAGCCGGCCGAACAGGTCGATGACCTCGCCGCCGGACAGATTGCGCCACAGGGTCACATCGCCGGGCACATAGGCGATCCGCCGGTGCACCTCCACCGCGTCCCGCCAGGGGTCGCGCTCCAGCACCCGCACGGCGCCCGCGTCCGCGCGCAGCAGCCCGAGCAGCACCCGGATGGCGGTCGACTTGCCCGCGCCGTTCGGCCCGAGGAAGCCGTGCACCTCGCCGGCCTCGACCTCCAGATCGAGGCCGTCCAGCGCGTGGGTACGGCCGAAGGACTTGTGCAGTCCGGCGACCGTGATTGCCTTCGTCATGGGCCCGAACGTACGCTTCCTTCACAAATTTGTGAAGTTACCGAAGGTCCCTAAATTTGGGTACGGTGAGCACCATGACGGATGCGGTGGGCGCGGCAGGGGCGGGGCGGGATCCCGAGGCGGTCTCGGCCTTCGTGGAGCACTTCGCGGCGCAGCTCGTGGAGGCCGGGATGACCCGGATGCCCTCCCGGGTGTTCGCCGCCCTGCTCGCCTCCGACACCGGCACCCTGACCTCGGCCGAGCTGGGCGAGCAGCTGAGGATCAGCCCGGCCGCCGTCTCCGGCGCGGTGCGCTATCTCTCCCAGGTCCACATGGTCTCCCGCGAACGCGAACCCGGCTCCCGCCGTGAGCGCTACCGCGTGCACAGCGACCAGTGGTACGAGGCCCTCACCAGCCGCAACGCCATCATCAAGCGCTGGGAGGACGCCCTGCGCGAGGGCGTCACCAGCCTCGGCGCCGACACCCCCGCGGGCCGCCGCCTTGCCGAGACGCTGGACTTCTTCGAGTTCATCGAGCGGGACGTGGCGGAGATGATGGAGCGGTGGCGGGCCTACCGGGACGCGAGACACCGCTGAGTCCGTCACCGCTCCCTGGTCTCCTCCAGGATGGTCCGGCCCAGCAGCGCGTACCGCTCGGGTGCCCGCCGCTTGAGGTACTGCGCGTACGCCACCCCCGCCACCGCGACCGCCCCCACCAGCCACGGCGTGGCCCGCAGCACCAGCGATCCCGACTCGCTCCCCGCCGCCGCCCCCATGTTGGACACCAGCAGCACCACGACCCCGAGCATCGCCACCCCACCCACCAGCGGCGCGGCGAACGTACGGAACCAGTGCCGGCTCTCGGGGTGGTGCGAGCGGAAGTACGCCAGCACGGCGAACGAGCAGACGGCCTGGACGACCAGGATCGCCATCGTCCCGAGGATCGCGAGCAGCACGTACGTCCCGGTGTACGGGTCCTTCCCCGCGATCCAGAACGCGCCGATCAGCACCGCCGCCACCCCCGTCTGCACCAGCCCGGCGATGTGCGGCGAGCCGTGCCGGGCGTGGGTGCGGCCGACGGTGCGCTTGAGCGAGGGCAGCACGCCCTCGCGGCCCAGGGCGTAGAGATAGCGCGCGGCGCAGTTGTGGAAGGCCATCCCGCAGGCCAGTGACCCGGTGATCATCAGCCACTGCATGACGTCGACGGCCCAGTGGCCGACGTACCGCTCGGTGGGGTCGAAGAACATCGACAGGGGGTTCGCGGAGGACGCCGCCTTCACGGCCGCCGCCTCGCCGTTGCCGCAGATGGCCATCCAGGAGACGAGGACGTAGAAGACCCCGACGCCCAGGACGCTGACCATCGTCGCCTTGGGGATGATCCGCTTGGGGTCGCGGGACTCCTCGCCGTACATCGCGGTGGACTCGAAGCCGACCCAGGACCAGAAGGCGAAGAACAGGCCGAGCCCGGCGGACGTGCCCTTGAACGCGTTGACCGGGTCGATGGGCGCAAGGCTGAACCCGTGCGGCCCGCCGCCGTGCAGGGCGACGGACACGGCCATCGCGGCGAGCACCGTGACCTCGGTGGCCAGCAGCACCACCAGCAGTTTCTCGGCGACGCTGACCCCGAACCAGGTACCGGCGCTGTTGATCGCCAGCATCAGGATCGCGAAGGACCACCAGGGCAGATGCAGTCCGGTCTGGTCCCGCAGGGTGGTCGTGGCGAAGGTGGAGAAGATCCCGATGAGCGCGGGCTCGAAGACGACGTAGGCGAAGGTGGCGAGCAGCCCGGAGGCCAGCCCGATCGTGCGGCCGAGGCCGTAGGAGATGAATCCGTAGAAGGCGCCCGTCGACGTGATGTGCTTCGCCATCGAGGTGAATCCGACGGAAAAGATTGCCAGTACGACCATTGCGACGAGATAACTCGCGGGCGCCCCGATGCCGTTGCCAGACGACACCATGAACGGCACGTTCCCGGTCATCGCGGTGATCGGCGCGGCCGTCGCCACGGCCATGAACACCACACCGAGCAGCCCGACGGCATTGGGTTTCAGCCGATGAATCGTTTCGCCTCCATCGGTCCCCGCCGCCGGTACGACACCTTCGTCCACTGCCATGAATGACCCCCTCCGGGTCCGCTCCCTGGGTCCTGATGGAGCAGGATGCTGGACGAGAAGGGGGCACGGGAAGGGGTCGGAACGGTTAAATATTTGTCACTAGACCATTGGGGCGAGGCGCGCTGGGTCACGGACGGGCGGGGAGCACCAGTCCCCACGCCCCCTCGGCCACCCGCCAGGTCCGGCGCCGTACCGGGCCCGTCACCGACGCGTCCGCCCGGTAGTGGAAGTCGGGGCCGGTGACCGTGACCGTGCGTCCGCAGGCGCGCAGGGGCCCGGCCTCGGCGCCCACGGAGAGGGGATGGACCTCCAGTTCGGCGAGGCCGCCGGTGGCCGGGGTCAGGGAGAGGGACTCCACCGGCTGGTCGAGGTCCACCAGCGCCTCGCCGTCGACCTCCACCCGCAGCCGGGTGGGGCCGGGGGCGGGTATCGCGGACAGCCGGGTCGGGCGCGGGGTCAGGGTGCGCACCAGGGACCGGTACCAGGGGCGGGCGGCGGCCGCCATCGGCGTGCGCGCGGGCACCCGCGCCGGGGCCGGGGGGATGGCGAGCCCGCTGAGCACCAGGCCCCCGCTGTCGTCGGCCAGCAGGTCCAGGCGCCGCTCCGCGCCGTCGAGCACCGCCCGCGCCGCCGCCACCGCCCCGGTCGGCACCCCCAGGGACGCCGCCAGGGAGAGCGTCTCGCCCACCGGCACCACCGAGAGCGCGCATCCGGCCAGTTCCCGCTCCCGGTGCAGCAGGGTCACCGCGCGCATCAGGGCGGCGTCGTCGCCCACCACCACCGGTCGGCGGGAACCCCTACGGCCCAGTGCCCGGGCGAATTCCTCCGGGCCCTCCGGGAGACACACCTTGGCCGCCGCACCCGCGCTGAGCACGTCTTTCGCGATCCGTACGGACTCCCCGTCCGTCTGCCGTGCCCCCGGATCGATGATCACCAGCAGCTGATCGGACATCGCGAAAGTCGCCACCTCGGTCCTGCCTCGCTTCCTCGGGTAGCATCTTTGTGCAAGAGCCCCTTGCGCTATTGCGCCAGGGGCTTCGTCTATTCCGGGGCATCCGGTCCGACGGTTGTGCGGCCAACGACGGTCGCGGTGGCACGCGGCGGTGAACCTTACGCCCGCGCCCCTGACCTTGGACATGCCCCGCCCGGAAGGGGTGTACGCGCGTGCCCGCACTTGTGCTGCTCGGTGCTCAGTGGGGTGACGAGGGCAAGGGGAAGGCCACCGACCTGCTCGGTGGATCGGTGGATTATGTGGTGCGATACCAGGGCGGCAACAACGCCGGCCACACGGTCGTCGTCGGCGACCAGAAGTACGCCCTCCACCTCCTGCCCTCCGGCATCCTCTCTCCCGGATGCACGCCGGTCATCGGCAATGGTGTCGTCGTCGACCCCTCGGTCCTGCTCTCCGAGCTGAGCGGTCTGAACGAGCGAGGCGTCGACACCTCCAAGTTGCTCATCAGCGGCAACGCGCACGTCATCACGCCGTACAACGTGACGGTCGACAAGGTGACGGAACGCTTCCTCGGCAAGCGGAAGATCGGCACCACCGGTCGCGGTATCGGCCCCACCTACGCGGACAAGATCAACCGTGTGGGCATCCGGGTCCAGGACCTGTACGACGAGTCGATCCTCCAGCAGAAGGTGGAGGCCGCGCTCGACGTCAAGAACCAGGTCCTCACCAAGCTCTACAACCGCCGTGCCATCACCGCCGACCAGGTGGTCGAGGAGCTGCTGGGCTACGCCGAGCAGATCAAGCCGTACGTCGCCGACACCGTGCTGATCCTCAACCAGGCCCTGGAGCAGGACAAGGTCGTGCTCTTCGAGGGCGGCCAGGGCACGCTGCTCGACATCGACCACGGCACGTATCCCTTCGTCACCTCCTCCAACCCGACCGCGGGCGGCGCCTGCACCGGCGCGGGTGTGGGTCCGACGAAGATCAGCCGGGTCATCGGCATCCTCAAGGCGTACACCACCCGGGTCGGCGCCGGTCCGTTCCCGACCGAGCTGTTCGACGAGGACGGCGAGGCGCTGCGCCGGATCGGCGGCGAGCGCGGTGTGACCACCGGCCGCGACCGCCGCTGCGGCTGGTTCGACGCGGTGATCGCGCGCTACGCGACCCGGGTGAACGGCCTGACCGACTTCTTCCTCACCAAGCTGGACGTGCTCACCGGCTGGGAGCAGATCCCGGTCTGCGTGGCGTACGAGATCGACGGCAAGCGCGTCGAGGAACTGCCCTACTCCCAGACCGACTTCCACCACGCGAAGCCGATCTACGAGAACCTGCCGGGCTGGTCCGAGGACATCACCAAGGCGAAGACCTTCGCCGACCTGCCGAAGAACGCGCAGAGCTACGTCAAGGCGCTGGAGGAGATGTCCGGCGCCCCGATCTCCGCGATCGGCGTGGGCCCGGGCCGGGACGAGACGATCGAGGTCAACTCGTTCCTCTAGGCCCCCCGCGGGCCTCCGGTGATTCCTTTCGGTAAGCCGGAGTTCGACCCGTCTTCACCGTGCGGCAGCGCCCGCCGGATCCGCCTTCGGGCGGGACCGGCGGGCGCTCTCGTTTTCCGCCCCACCTGACTCATCCTTGACCTGGACATGGTCATCTCCTGGTTTGCGGCGATGAAGGGCACGAGCACGATCTACGCGGGTAGCCTCCGCATGGAACGCCCCTCTGCACGCGCCAACTCCAGTCTCAGGAGCCTTGAATGACCCACAGTCCCATGAACCGCCGGGAGTTCGTGAAGAAGTCGGCCGTCACCGGCGCCGCCGTCGCCGCGGCGGGCGCGGTGGGCAGCGGCAGTGCCGAGGCGGCCGAGCAGGGCCACGGCCACGGCCACGAGAAGGCGCCGCGCACCTGGTCGTTCTCCATCCTGGGCACCACCGACCTGCACGGCCATGTCTTCGACTGGGACTACTACGCCGACGCGCCCTACACCGACAAGGCCGGCAACTCGGTCGGCGTGGCCCGCGTCGCCACCCTCATCAAGCAGCAGCGCGAGGCCAAGGGCGAGCACCGGGTGCTGCTCGTGGACGCCGGCGACATCATCCAGGGCACCTCGCTCGCCTACTACTTCGCCCGGGTCGACCCGATCACCGGCACCGACGGCAAGCGCGGCCCCAAGCACCCCATGGCCGTCGCCATGAACCACATGCGCTACGACGCCGCCGCCCTCGGCAACCACGAGTTCAACTACGGCATCGACACGCTGCGCAAGTTCGAGGACCAGTGCGACTTCCCGCTGCTCGGCGCGAACGCCCTGCACGCCAAGACGCTGCGCCCGGCCTTCCAGCCGTACACCGTCAAGCACATCAAGGTCCCCGGCGCCCCCGACATCAAGGTCGGCATCCTCGGTCTGACCAACCCCGGCATCGCGATCTGGGACAAGGACAACGTCGGCGGCAAGCTGGTCTTCCCCGGCCTGGTCGAGCAGGCGAAGAAGTACGTGCCGCGGCTGCGCGCCCTCGGCTGCGACGTGGTCTTCCTGACCGACCACTCCGGCCTGGACGGCTCCTCCTCGTGGGGCGACGAACTCCCCTACATCGAGAACGCGTCCAACCTGGTCGCCGAGCAGGTCCCGGGCATCGACGCGATCCTGGTGGGCCACACCCATGTCGAGGTGCCGTCCTACACCGTCAAGAACGACGAGACCGGCGAGGACGTGCTGCTGTCCGAGCCGTACTGCTGGGGCTACCGGCTCAGCGTCTTCGACTTCGAGCTCGAACTGCACCACGGCCAGTGGAAGGTGACGAGCAAGAAGGCGCAGACCCTCAACCCCAACGGGGTGGCCGAGGACCCGCAGATCAAGAAGCTCCTGGAAGCCGACCACGAGCTGGTGGTGAAGTACGTCAACACCCCGGTCGGCACCTGCACGGCGGACCTCTCGGCGGCGGAGTCCTGCTGGAAGGACGTGCCGATCATGGACTTCATCCACAAGGTCCAGACCGAGACGGTCAGGGCCGGCCTGTCCGCGGCGGACGCCGCCCTCCCGCTGATCTCGGTCGCGGCGCCCTTCAGCCGCACCGCCGAGATCCCGCAGGGCAATGTCACCATCAAGGACATCGCCGGGCTCTACATCTACGACAACACGCTCTACGCCAAGAAGCTCACGGGCGCCCAGCTCAAGGACTACCTGGAGTACGCGGCCAAGTACTACATCCGGGTCCCGGCGGGCACGAAGGTCGACACCGCGACCCTCACCAACGCCAACAGCTTCTGGGACTACATGTACGACACGGCGGCCGGTGTCGACTACGACATCGACATCGCCCAGCCCGAGGGCTCCCGGATCAAGAACCTGAGCTACAACGGCACCGCCGTCGCCGACGACCAGGTCTTCGTGGTCGCCGTCAACAACTACCGCGCCAACGGCGGTTCGGGCTACCCGCACATCGCCTCGGCGGAGATCGCGTACAGCTCCACCAGCGAGATCCGCGACATGATGATCGACTACGTCACCGCGACCAAGACCCTCGACCCGGCCGACTTCGCGGTCACCAACTGGAAGCTGACCCAGGCGGGCACGCCGGTCTTCTAGCCCGGACGCCGGACGCCGGACATCAGGCACCGGACACCCGTCCACCCGCGCCACGGGTGGGCGGGTGCCGTACGCCCCGGTCAGCTGAAGACGATCATCGAGCCCTGGGCCAGCGAGCGGGTCGCGGCGGCGTGCAGGCCCAGCCAGACATGGCGTTCGCGGGAGAAGGGGTTCGGGTCGTAGGGGGTGGAGGCGGCCGGTTCCTCCAGTTCGGTGGGGGCCGCGGGCGGGGCCGGAGGCGCCGGGGGGTTGGCCGGGTCGATGCCGATCACCGGGGCGACGTACTGGAGTTCGCGCAGCAGCGCCTGGGCGGAGCCCAAGGGCCCGCCGCCCGCCAGAAGTTGCTCGTCGGCCAGCGGATGCGGGAAGTCGACCGGGACGTAGGCGCCCGCGTGGTCGTAGTGCCAGACCAGGTGCGACTGCTGGGCCGTGGACTCGAACATCTCCAGCAACTGCTCGTAGTCCCCGCCGAGTTCGTCCACCGGCGTCACCGGCAGTCCGCAGACCTGGAGCAGATAGGCGCGGCGCAGGAAGTGCAGGGCGTCGTAGTCGAACCCGGCGACCGGCGCGACCTCGCCGGACAGGCCCGGCATGTACTGGTACACCGGCACCGGCGGCAGCCCCGCCGCGGCCAGCGCGTGGTTGTAGTGCGCGAGTTCCTCGGCGAACGGATTGTCCGGCGTGTGGCACAACACGTCGACGAGCGGGACCAGCCACAGGTCACAGGCCAAAGAGAGCTCCTCACACAAAGAGGTGGTCCGGGAAGCGTAATCGGTGCACGGGTGGTCCCATACCCCCACGTCCGCTCAGCTATCGGACAGATCTTCCAGCAGGGCGAGCGAGTGGGCGTTGGCCGCGGCGACCAGGGCGCGGGCGGCCTCGGTGTCCCGCCGGGCCAGGGCCTCGACCAGGTCCGTGTGGCCGGCCCACAGCCGGCCGCGCGGATCGGGCAGCCGGCGCAGCCGCTGGACCGCGCAGACCCAGGACTGCACGCGCAGCCGGTGCAGGAAGTCACCGAGGTAGGGGTTGCCGAACAGGACGCTCAACTCGCGCCAGAAGCGCAGGTCGTAGCCGATCAGCACGGTGAGGTCGCCCGCGGCGGCGGCGCGCTGGGCCTCCTCGCCGCGGCGGCGCACGGTGGCCAGCAGGGCGAGGGTGCGCGGGTCCTCGAACGGGGTGCGGAAGGCGGGGTGCCCGGCGGCGAGGGCCTGGAACATGCCGTCCGTGACCAGGCTGCGGGCCTCGATCATGTGCCGGTAGTCGGCGAGCGAGTACTCGGGCACCCGGAAGCCGCGATGCTGGTCGGCCTCCAGGATGCCCTGCGCGGACAGGTCGACCAGCGCCTCGCGCACCGGGGTGGCGGAGACGCCGTACTGGTCGGCGATCTCCTTCACGGTGAACGCCCGGCCCGGCCGCAGCCGCCCCGCCAGCACCTCGTCACGGAGCGCGTCCGCGATCTGCTGGCGCAGGGTGCTGCGGGTGACGATGCCGTTGCCGGACATGGCCGGTCTCTCCTCACGCGTATGGGTGACGTACTCGCACGTATGGCCGACTCCTCAGAGTCTTACGAGCACGTCACCTTACGCGTTCGGCCTTTGCCGACGGCAGTACCGAGCCGGTTACGCCGTGTACTCGTCCGCCACGGACAGCGCGGCGTCGAGGGCGGCCAGGCCCTCCTTCAGCTCCGCCTCGCTCGTGTTGCACGGCGGCACCACATGGGTGCGGTTCATGTTCACGAACGGCCACAGGCCCTGCTTCTTGGCCGCCGCGGCGAAGGCGGCCATCGGCGCGTTCGCCTCACCGGCCGCGTTGTACGGCACCAGGGGCTCCCGTGTCTCCTGGTCCTTGACCAGCTCCAACGCCCAGAACATGCCCACACCGCGGACCTCGCCCACGCTCGGGTGGCGCGCCGCCAGCTCGGCCAGGCCCGGCGCCAGCACGCTCTCGCCGAGCCGCTTGGCGTTGGCCACCACGCCCTCCTCAGCCATCACGTTGATCGTGGCGACGGCGGCGGCACAGGCCAGCGGGTGCCCGGAGTAGGTCAGACCGCCCGGGTAGGGGCGCTTGCCGAAGGTCTCCGCGATCCTCCCCGAGATGGCCACGCCGCCGAGCGGCACATAGCCGGAGTTCACACCCTTGGCGAAGGTCATCAGGTCCGGTACGACATCGAACAGATCGGCGGCGAACCACTCGCCGGTACGGCCGAATCCGGCCATGACCTCGTCCAGGACGAAGACGATCCCGTACCTGTCGCACAGCTCGCGCACCCCGGCGAGGTAGCCCGGCGGGGGCAGCATGATCCCGGCGGTGCCGGGGATCGTCTCCAGGATGATCGCGGCGATGGTGCCGGGACCCTCGAAGGCGATCGTGGTCTCCAGGTGCTCCAGCGCCCGCGCGGTCTCCTGCTCCTCCGTCTCGGCGTAGAAACGGGAGCGGTACAGGAACGGAGCCCAGAAGTGCACGACACCGCTGGTGCCGCTGTCGGAGGGCCAGCGGCGGGGGTCGCCGGTGAGGTTCACGGCCTGCTGGGTGCCGCCGTGGTAGGAGCGGTACGCCGAGAGCACCTTCGGGCGGCCGGTGTGCAGCCGGGCCATGCGCACCGCGTGCTCCACCGCGTCGGCGCCGCCGTTGGTGAAGAAGATCTTGTCCAGGTCGCCGGGGGTCCGCTCGGCGATCAGCCGGGCCGCCTCCGAGCGGGCCTCGATCGCGAACGCCGGGGCGAACGTGGTCATCGTCGCCGCCTGCTCCTGGATGGCCGCGACGACCTTGGGGTGCTGGTAGCCGATGTTGGTGTAGACGAGCCCGCTGGTGAAGTCCAGATAGCGCGTGCCGTCGTAGTCCCAGAAGTACGACCCCTCGGCGCCGGCGACGGCGAGCGGGTCGATGAGGTCCTGGGCGGACCAGGAGTGGAAGACGTGCGCACGGTCCGCGGCCTTCACTGCGGCACCGGCTGCGGGATCGGTCTGAGGGGTCATGCGGGCGAGCGTAAATGTCCGGGATGCGGACGCGGTATCGGCGTCCTGTGCCGTGGGCGGGCCCAATCCGCGACAGGTTGTCGACACTAAGTCGGGCAGGGGCGTGCAGCCTGTTACGGAACCGTGGACGACCGAGCCTCCGGCACCTTGTACGACCGGATTATTCTCGGGCCGTTGCCACAGCTGACGGGGCGGGAAGGGCGGGCGGTCATGGAGGAACTCGGTCCGGGGGACCCCCAGAGGATCGGGGGGTACCGGCTGCTGGCGCGGCTGGGCGCGGGCGGCATGGGCAGGGTGTACCTGGCCCGCTCGGACCGGGGCCGTACGGCCGCCGTGAAGCTGGTGCGCGAGGAGCTGGCCGCGCGGGAGGAGTTCCGGGCGCGGTTCCGGCGCGAGGTGGGCGCCGCGCGGCGGGTCGGCGGGTACTGGACCGCGCCGGTGCTGGACGCGGACACCGAGGCGGCGGTGCCCTGGGTGGCCACGGGATATGTGGCCGGGCCCAGCCTCGAACAGGTCGTGGGGCACGATCACGGGGCGCTGCCGGAGCGGTCGGTACGGATTCTCGCGGCGGGGCTCGCGCACGCGCTGAAGGACATCCACGCGGCCGGGATCGTGCACCGGGACCTGAAGCCGTCCAATGTGCTGGTGACCATCGACGGGCCGCGCGTGATCGACTTCGGTATCGCCCGCGCCCTGGAGACGGGCACGGCGGGCGGCGAGGGGCTCACCCAGACCGGGTCGCTGGTCGGCTCGCCGGGGTTCATGGCGCCGGAGCAGGTGCGCGGGGACAAGGTCACCCCGGCGTGCGACGTCTTCTCGCTCGGCTCGGTGCTGACGTACGCGGCGACCGGGCGGATGCCGTTCGGGAACGCCGGCGGCGGGGTGCACGCGCTGATGTTCCGGATCGCCCAGGAGGAGCCGGATCTGGCGGGGGTGCCGGAGGGCATCGCCGATCTGGTGCGCCAGTGCCTGCGCAAGGATCCGGCGGCCCGGCCGTCGCTGGACGCGCTGCTGGAGCGCACGGGGGCGGAGGACACGGTGTCCGACGGCCGCTCCCGCGACCCCTGGCTGCCCGGCGCGCTGGTGGCCCAACTGGGGCGGCACGCGGTGGGGTTGCTTGAGGTGGAGGAGCCGGCGGCGGAGGGCCTCGCCGCGGCGGCACCGGGTGCGCGCGCCGCGGGGGACGCCGGACCGGAGGGCGGCGGTTCGCCCGAGCACTCCGCCGTCTCGGACGGGGGCGGGACGGCCGCCGCGCAGGGGAGCGGTTCCGGTACCGAGCGGCCGCCGTCGGCGGGGGAGGGCGCGCCGCTGCCGGTGACGGTCCCCGGGGCGTACGGGGATCCCCGGCAGGAGGCCCAGCCGCACCCCCAACAGGGCGCCCGGCAGCCGTACTTCGCACCGGGCGCCGCGGCCGCGCCGTCGCCGCGGACGCCCCAGGCCTTCGGGTACGGGTACCCCCAGCAGTCGTACCCGCCGTACGGCACGGAGCCCGAGCCGGAGCGGCGCAGCGGGCGGTCCACGGCCCTGCTGGTCGTGATCGCGGTGATCGTGGCGGTGGGCGCGGGCGGTTCGGTGTACGCGCTGCTGAACGGCGGAGCCGAGAACAAGGGCGGCGGCACGGCCGGTCCCGCGCCTGCCTCGCGGTCCGCGTCGCCCACCGGTTCCGGGGAGCGCGGTCCGGACCCGTCCTCGCCCTCCTCCTCGGGCGCGGGTGCCGTCCCGGACGCCTATCTCGGGACCTGGGCGGCGACCATCGACAGCGCGAGCGGCACCAACACCCGCCGGCTCACCATCCGGCAGGGAAAGGTGGGGGAGGACGTGCTGACGCTGGAGGCGCAGGGCCCGGCGGAGGGCGGCGGGATGTACCACTGCGTCTTCACGGCCGAACTCAGCCAAGCGCCGTACGCCGGGGGGCCGTTGGAGATCGGGCCGTCCGTCGTGACCAGCGGCGAGCCCCTCTCCTCGTGCTCCCCGGGCGACCCGACGGAGGTCAGCCTGCTGCCGGACGGACGGTTGCAGCGGGCGCAGCAGGGCGGCGGGGAGAGCCTGACGTACACCCGGCAGTGAGGGGGTGGTCGCTGCGCGTCGAGAACGACGGCTCGCTCGGCATCCGGCTGTCCGCGGGGAAGGTGTCGAACCGGGCGCAGCCGGGCGGGGAACGGGCAGGACATCGTCCGCGCACACGGACATGTGCCGTGCTGGACGCCGGAGGGACTGAAGTTGTGGGCCAGGCGGCCGGTGGGCGACCCGACCCCCGCGGTCACCTCGGCTCCGGTGGCCGCTGCCTCGGCATGTTCGGCCGCGCGCCCCCCGCCGGGGGCAGGACGAATCTGGCCGCCTGCCCCACCACCTCCTGCCGCGGCACATACGCCGCCGACTGTGCCCCCACCGGCGCCGCGCCCGCCCGGAACGCCACCATCCAGTCCGCCGTCTCCGCCCGGACCAGCTCCGTCATGTCCTCCGAGAACCGGCGCAGCAGGACCACGCACCGCTCCGCCGCCTCGCTCGCCGTGCCCTCCGTGGGGCCCAGCACCTCCCGCACCCCCTCCACCGCCCAGTCGAACTGGAGCGCCTGGAGGCGCCGCTGCACCGCCTGTGCCGTCGCCACGTCCCGCATCCAGCCGGACGTCACCCCGAAGTACCGGTCCGCACCGGCGCACGCGGCCGCGAGGAGCAGGGCCAGGCACCCCCAGGGCGCCACGCCCTGGGCCACCTTCGTCAGATCCAGCAGCGGCAGCGCCGCCCCGGTCACCGCGCCCACCGCCGCCCCGGCCCGCAGCACCCGCGCCCCGCGCCGTTTCCACACCCGGTCCCGCAGATACCAGTCCGCCGTCCGCAGCGCGCCGTGCTCCACCCATCGGTACAGCTCGTCCAGCCGCTCGCCGGGCTCGCCCCAGTCACCGGGCGGCAGCGCCCGCCCGGTCAGATCACCCGGCCGGGGTCCGGCCGAGCCCTCGCCCCGCCCGTCCTGAGGCGGCCCCTCGGGCTGCATCTCCGGCTGACCCACCCGGCACTCCCTACTGATCACGACCGGTCACGTAGCGTGACATCCCCTGCCGACGTGCGCCACCCTTCCTACCGCCCAACGGGTGGCCCGGTCGTGACTTTCCCGGCTTTTCCGCCCGGAAGAAGGCCTTGATCAGCTATAGATCCGCCATCTCTCTCACTCGAAAGAGTGGCGGTGTGATGGCCGCCTGGACCACGTAGGCTCGTGCCAAGAAGAAAGACACAGAGGAGCTGATCGTGATCCCCGGTGGTGGCCAGCCCAACATGCAGCAGTTGCTCCAGCAGGCCCAGCAGATGCAGCAGGATCTACAGCGGGCCCAGGAGGAACTGGCGAACACGGAGGTCGACGGGCAGTCGGGCGGCGGCCTGGTCAGGGCCACCGTGACCGGCGCCGGCGAGCTGCGCGGCCTGAAGATCGACCCCAAGGCGGTGGACCCGGAGGACACCGAGACCCTCGCCGACCTGATCGTGGCCGCCGTACAGGCGGCGAACGAGAACGCGCAGGCGCTCCAGCAGCAGAAGCTCGGCCCGCTGGCCCAGGGCCTGGGCGGCGGCACGGGCATCCCCGGTCTGCCGTTCTGACTCCGGTCCAACTAGCGTACGTACCGAAAGGTCTCCAGGAAGGGCAGTCCGTTGTACGAAGGCGTGGTCCAGGACCTCATCGACGAGCTGGGGCGGCTGCCCGGCGTCGGTCCCAAGAGCGCGCAGCGGATCGCCTTTCACATCCTCCAGGCCGAGCCGACGGACGTGAAGCGGCTCGCGCAGGCGCTCCTGGAGGTCAAGGCGAAGGTCCGCTTCTGCGCGACCTGCGGCAATGTCGCGCAGGAGGAACTGTGCAACATCTGCCGTGACCCGCGCCGCGACCCCGCGGTGATCTGTGTCGTGGAGGAGCCGAAGGACGTCGTCGCGATCGAGCGCACCCGCGAGTTCCGCGGCCGCTACCACGTGCTCGGCGGGGCGATCAGCCCCATCGAGGGTGTCGGTCCCGACGACCTGCGTATACGGGAACTTCTCACGCGGTTGGCCGACGGGACGGTCACGGAGCTGATCCTGGCCACCGATCCGAATCTGGAGGGCGAGGCGACGGCCACGTACCTCGCGCGCATGATCAAGCCCATGGGCCTGAAGGTCACCCGCCTGGCCAGCGGCCTCCCGGTGGGTGGCGACCTGGAATACGCGGACGAGGTCACCCTCGGCCGCGCCTTCGAGGGGAGAAGACTCCTAGATGTCTGACGCCACGCTGCACGCCACGTCGCAGAACCCCGACGACTTCGCCGTACAGGTCGCGGACCAGGTCGAGAGCTTCCTGGTGGCCGTGACGGAGGTGGCGCGGGGCGACGAGCCCGGCTCCACCGTCCCCTTCCTGCTCCTGGAGATCTCCCAGCTGCTGCTGGCCGGCGGCCGGCTGGGCGCCCATGAGGACATCGTCCCGGACGATCGCTACGAGCCCGATCCGGGCCCGGAGCCGGACGTGGACGGGGTGCGGGAGAACTTCGCCCGGCTGCTGGAGCCCGTCGACGTCTACTCCGAGGTCTTCGACCCCTACGAGCCCCGCAAGGCCCCGGTGCCGGCCCGGATCTCCGACGACCTCGCCGACATCATCACGGACCTGCGCCACGGCATGGTCCACTACCGCGCGGGCCGCACCACCGAGGCCCTGTGGTGGTGGCAGTTCTCCTACTTCTCCAACTGGGGTCCGACGGCCTCCGCCGTGCTGCGCGCCCTCCAGTCGGTGCTCATCCACGTCCGCCTCAACCAGCCCCTGGAGGAGCTGGACGGCCTGGACACCGACCAGAGCCCCATGGGCGACGAGACCCTGGAGTTCGAGGCGGGCCGGGTGATGGCCGAGGAGATCGGCGGACCGCTGGGGATGCGGCCCGGTTCGTGACGCCGTAGCCACGCCGCGCGGGTACGGCGCCGGGTGTGACCCGGGGCACGTTCCGCGTGGGTCGGTTCCGGGCGGGCAGAAGGCCATCCGGAAGCGGGCGTCCCGGGTCCCATGGGCTGATGTCTCACCATGCGGGAGCAGGGTGGTGGATTTTGGACGCTCGTTAAACTGAGCCGACACAAACGAACCGAGCGAGGAGCGCACGTGGGCCTTGTCGTGCAGAAGTACGGAGGCTCCTCCGTAGCCGATGCCGAGGGCATCAAGCGCGTCGCCAAGCGGATCGTGGAAGCGAAGAAGAACGGCAACCAGGTTGTCGTCGTCGTTTCCGCGATGGGCGACACGACGGACGAGTTGATCGATCTCGCCGGGCAGGTCTCTCCGATGCCTGCCGGGCGCGAATTCGACATGCTGCTGACCGCCGGAGAGCGGATCTCCATGGCGCTGCTGGCCATGGCGATCAAAAACCTGGGCCATGAGGCCCAGTCCTTCACCGGCAGCCAGGCCGGCGTCATCACCGACTCGGTCCACAACAAGGCCCGGATCATCGATGTCACGCCGGGCCGCATCCGGACCGCGCTGGACGAGGGCAACATCGCGATCGTCGCCGGTTTCCAGGGCGTCAGCGCCGACAAGAAGGACATCACCACGCTCGGCCGCGGTGGCTCGGACACCACCGCCGTGGCCCTCGCCGCCGCCCTCGACGCCGAGGTCTGCGAGATCTACACCGACGTCGACGGCGTGTTCACCGCCGACCCGCGGGTGGTCAAGAAGGCGAAGAAGATCGACTGGATCTCCTTCGAGGACATGCTGGAGCTCGCGGCCTCCGGTTCCAAGGTCCTGCTCCACCGCTGTGTGGAGTACGCCCGCCGCTACAACATCCCGATCCACGTACGCTCCAGCTTCAGCGGGTTGCAGGGCACATGGGTCAGCAGTGAGCCGATTGGGGACAAGAAGGTGGAGCAGGCCATCATCTCCGGTGTCGCGCACGACACCTCCGAGGCCAAGATCACGGTCGTCGGTGTGCCGGACAAGCCGGGTGAGGCCGCCGCCATCTTCCGGGCCATCGCCGACGCGCAGATCAACATCGACATGGTCGTGCAGAACGTGTCCGCCGCCGCCACCGGCCTGACGGACATCTCCTTCACGCTGCCGAAGACCGAGGGCCGCAAGGCCATCGGCGCCCTGGAGCGCAACCGCCCCGGCATCGGCTTCGACTCGCTGCGCTACGACGACCAGATCGGCAAGATCTCCCTGGTCGGCGCGGGTATGAAGACCAACCCGGGCGTCACCGCGGCCTTCTTCGAGGCGCTGTCCGACGCGGGGGTGAACATCGAGCTGATCTCGACCTCCGAGATCCGTATCTCGGTCGTCACCCGCAAGGACGATGTGGCGGAGGCCGTGCGCGCCGTGCACACTGCCTTCGGGCTCGACTCCGACACCGACGAGGCCGTCGTCTACGGAGGCACCGGCCGATGAACGCCAAGCCGACGCTCGCGGTCGTGGGAGCGACCGGAGTGGTCGGCCGGGTCATGCTCCAGATCCTTTCCCAGCGCAAGGACATCTGGGGTGAGATCCGTCTGTTCGCCTCCCCCCGCTCGGCCGGCCGCAAGCTGGCCGTGCGCGGGGCGGAGGCCGAGGTCTCGGTCCTGACCGAGGGCTGCTTCGACGGGGTCGACATCGCCCTGTTCGACGTGCCGGAGCGGGTCGCCGCCGAGTGGGCGCCGATCGCCGCCGCGGCCGGCGCGGTGGTCGTGGACAACTCCGGCGCCTTCCGCGCCGATCCTGATGTGCCCCTGGTGGTGCCCGAGGTCAACGCGCACCGGGTGCGCAACCGCCCGCGCGGCATCATCGCCAACCCCGGCGCCACCACCCTCACGATGATCGTCGCGCTCGGCGCCCTGCACGCCGAGTACGGGCTGCGCGAGCTGGTGGTCTCCTGCTGCCAGGCGGTGAGCGACGCCGGCCGGGCCGGGGTGGAGGCGCTGCGCGCCCAGCTGTCCCAGGTCGCCGGCACCGAGCTGGGCACCGCGCCGGGAGACGTACGACGCCTCGTGGGTGACGCCACCGGACCGTTCCCGGAGCCGGTCGCGCTGAACGTCGTACCGTGGGCCGGCACCGTGGCCGAGGACGGCTGGTCCTCGGCGGAGCTGCGGGTGCGCGAGGAGACCCGCCGGATCCTCTCGCTGCCCGGCTTGCCCATCGCCGTCACCTGTGTCCGGGTGCCGGTGGTCACCACCCACTCCCTCACGGTCCACGCCCGCTTCCAGGGAGCGGCCGGCGTGGACGGCGCCCGCGAGATCCTCGCCACCGCGCCCGGTGTGGTGCTGTGCGACGACCCGGCGGCCGGTGAGTTCCCCACCCCCGCCGACGTGGTGGGCACCGATCCCGCCTGGGTGGGGCGGCTGCGGCAGTCGCTGGACGACCCGACCGCGCTCGAACTCTTCGTCTGCGGCGACAATTTGCGCAAAGGCGCCGCATTGAACCTCGTACAGATCGCGGAGCTGGTCGCCCAGGAGTCCGCCGGGTGAACCGTGTGGCCGCTTTGTAGGATCTGTGTGCGAAGTGTGTCCGGCGGCATGGTCCAAACCGCTTGAGCCGGCCCTCTCGGCGACAGAAGATGTGGCTCCCCGCCCTCCGCAACCACGCGGAGGGCGGGAGCGTCTTTGCGGTCACTCTTCGGGGCGTGGGGGCGCCGTGAGCGGACCGGGCGCGGGGATGCCCGTCCACATCGGACATAGGGGAAGAGCGGGACGCATGACGGCACTTGAGGCACCGCCGGCTGTCGCACATGTGACGCCCGGCGCGTACAACCCTGGCGGGGGCAGACGTGTCCAACAGGCGTGGCAGAGGTACTGGAACTCACAGGGGGACGCGGCACCGCGGCCCTTCGGCCGCCGCGTGCGGCGTTGCGCCCCCGCACGCCCGGCGGCATGCCGGTGATCGCGCCCATGCCAGCCGCGCGGCCCGCCCGCATACCCGGTCAGCGTGACGGCGCCGACGACACCGCGGCCACGGAGGCCGTCACCGGCACCACCGTGGACCATCTCACCGAGACCTACCGGGCGCACTACCGCTCGCTGCTGGGTCTCGCCGCCCTCCTCCTCGACGACACCGCCTCCTGCGAGGACGTCGTCCAGGAGGCCTTCATCCGGGTCCACTCGGCGCGCAAACGCGTCCGCGACCCGCAGAAGACCCTCGCCTACCTCAGGCAGACGGTCGTCAATCTCTCCCGCTCCACGCTGCGCCGCCGCATCCTCGGCCTCAAGCTGCTCGCCAAGCCGATGCCGGACATGGCGAGCGCGGAGGAGGGCGCGTACGACCAGCTGGAGCGCCGCGACCTCATCAAGGCGATGAAGGGGCTCCAGCGCCGCCAGCGTGAGGTCCTGGTCCTGCGCTACTTCGCGGACATGACCGAGGCCCAGGTCGCCGAGACGCTCGGCATCTCCCTGGGCTCGGTGAAGGCGTACGGCTCGCGGGGCATCGCCGCGCTGCGGGTGGCCATGGAGGCACTCGCATGACCGGGCACCCGCACCGCAACGCCACGACCACACCTCACCGCACGCTGGGAACGAAACTGTGAACCACGGCCCCGACGACCGGAGCACCGAGGGGCTCGAACCCGAACACGACCGGGAGAGCGCCGACTTCTTCGGCTCCCCCCTCGACGGCGGGGAGCCGGACGCGCGTCCGGGAGCCGAGGGCGAGTGGCTCGCCCGGACGTTCGGCGGACTCGGCTCGGACGAGGCGGCGGTGCGGCGGCTGCTGCACTCCGCGGTCGACGGCGTCGAGCCGGGCGCGGGCACCCTGGAGCGGCTGCGCCGGGCGGTCCCCGCGCGCCGGGCCCGCAAGCGGCAGGCGGCCGTGGGCATGGCGGCGGCGGCCCTGTTCTTCGGTACGGCGATCCCGGCCCTGGTGCATGTCTCCGACTCCGGCGGCTCCGACCCGGACACCGCGATGGCCGGCCATTCCTCGCAGGCGCGGTCCGGCTCCGGGCACGACAAGGACAAGGCCGGCACCGCGGGCGGCGACAGGGGCACGGACGGCGGCTCGGTCCAGCCCGGCAAGGGGCCCGGGAAGCCGGGGGACAAGGACAGCAGGGGCACGGGCGACGCCGGGGGTGCCGGTGCCGCGAACCCCTCCGCGACCCTGGCCGCGGGCGTCCCGGTCTGCACGCCGGCCCAGCTGGGCTCGGCCACGGGCAGCGCGGCCGCGCCGGACTCCACGGGGATCGTGTACGGCACGTTCCGCGTCAGCAATGTCTCCTCCGGGCCCTGCGCGGTGAGCGGTGCGGGCACGGTGGGCGCGAGCGCGCAGGGCGCGGCGGACCCCGCGAAGATCGCCGTCGTACGGCATGCCGCGGGCGACGCGGCGACGGGCCTTCCCGACCCCTCCCAGGAGGCCACGGGTCTGGTCCTCCAGCCCGGCGCCGCCTACCAGGAGAAGTTCGCCTTCGTCCCCTCCGAGACCTGTCCCAGCACGGGCGGCCCGACCGGCGGCACGGACGGCGGCGCGACCCCGGACCCGTCCCCGACCCCGAGCGACGGCCCGGCCGACATCGGCAGCGCCTCCGGCACCACCCCCCAACTGGGCACGGGCGACACCACGGCCGACGGCAGCGTCCTGATCACCCACACCCCCGCCTCCGGCGGCCCGACGGCTTCGACGAAGGTGCCGGGGGAGTGCGCGGGGACGGTGTATTACACGGGGGTACTGGCGGATTCGTAGGAGGCCGGACACAGGGCCGCCTCTACTTACTGCGGGCAGTCGTGCCGCTTGGGGCGGCACCAACTCGGCTCAGCTGCTCGGTACCGAAACCGGCACGGTCTCCTCCGGCGCCAAGCCCAGCGCAGCGTCCCGTGCCGCCTCGGCCTCCCGCCGCAGCAGCCGGAACCACATGAACACCGTGAACCCGGCGAAGACGAACCACTCCCCGGTGTACCCGAGGTTCTGGAACGCCTTCAGATCCAGCCCCGTACCGTCCGGCGCCGACGCCGGCACCGCCTTCATCCCGGCATCCGCCCTGTCCAGCGTCACCCACGCGTCGTACAACCGGTCCGGCACCAGGTTGACCAACGCCGCCGAACTGATCGCCGCCGTCTGCCCCGCGGGCAGGCCGCCCTGCGCACTGACCCCGTTGTCCCCCGGAGTCTCGGACGCCTGCAACGCGCCGACGACGGTCACCTCACCGCGCGGCGCGGCGGGCGCCTTCGCCGCGGACGCCGTCCCGGGCAGCCACCCGCGCACCACGGGAAGCGACTTCCCCTGGTCGGTGCGCAGCAGCGTCAGGACGTAGAACCCGTTCTTGTCGTCCAGCTGCCGGCCGGGCACGAGCAGCTGCGCCCCGTACCGTCCGTGTGCGGACACCCGCCGCCCGGACGTGGCCTTGTTCACCGGCAGCATCGAGTCCAGCGGGCGGGCCGCCTGGCCGGCGTCGGACGCGGCCTGCCGGTTCGCGGCGTGTTCCTCGTGCACCCGCCCCTCGAACCGGCTCAGCTGCCAGGACCCCATGAAGATGCAGAAGGGGATGGCGAGCAGCACGAAGACGTTGATGCCCCACCAGCGCGGAGTCAGCAGAAACCGGTACACGCTCCCACGGTACGGCGCCCGCCCCACCGCCCCGCTCGCGGGTCGGCCCTCACACGTCCGTGCGCGGTGCCCCTGGCGGGAAAGTTATCCACAGGCTGCGCTCACCCGCCGCACAATTGTCGCGGCGGCCAGGCAGTATGGGGCGCATGACTGGGGCCAAGACTGAGAGCACGACGCCGAGCGCATCGCAGGCGCCGGGCAGCGCGGACATGCCGGACTGGGAGAAGCGGTTCCGGGCGCCGCGGGTGTCCCTGCCCGACTGGGCCGAGGACGCACCGGACCGCTCGCTGTTCGTGTCGAACGCGACGGGGACGTACGAGCTGTACGCGTGGAACCGCACCACGGGCGAGCAGCGCCAGGCCACCGACCGGCCGAACGGCACGACGGACGGCACCCTCTCCCCGGACGGCGCCTGGATCTGGTGGTTCGACGACAAGGACGGCGACGAGTTCGGCATCTGGCGCCGCCAGCCCTTCACCGGCGGCGCCGACGAGCCGGCCGTCCCGGGCCTCGCCGCCTCCTACCCGGCCGGCCTCGCCCTGGGCCGTGACGGGCGGACCGCGGTCGTCGGCCGCTCCACGGACGAGGACGGCACCACGATCCATCTGGCCCGCGCCGGCGCGGACCCGGTGGAGATCTACCGGCACCGCGAGTCCGCGGGCGTCGGCGACCTCTCCCGCGACGGATCCCTGATCGCCATCGAGCACACCGAGCACGGCGACGCCATGCACGCCGCGCTGCGCGTACTGCGCCCGGACGGCTCGGCGGTCGCCGACCTGGACGACACCAAGGGCGGCGCCGAGGAGCTGGGCCTGGAGGTGCTGGGCTTCGCCCCGGTCGACGGCGACACCCGGCTGCTCATCGGACACCAGCGCCGGGGCCGCTGGGAGCCGCTGGTGTGGGACGTGGCCACGGGCGAGGAGACGGACCTCGCCCTTGAGCTGCCCGGCGATGTCAGCGCCGAGTGGTACCCGGACGGCTCCGGCCTGCTGATCGCGCACAGCTTCGAGGCCCGCAGCGAGCTGTTCCGGTACGACCTGGCGAGCCGCGAGCTGACCCGTGTCCCCACCCCGCCCGGCACCGTCTCCGGGGCGACCGCGCGCCCGGACGGCAGCGTGGAGTACCTGTGGTCCTCCTCCGCCGAGCCGTCGGTGGTGCGCTCCACCTCCGGCGGTGTGGTGCTGGACCCGCCCGGCATGAAGTGCCCGCCGTCGGTGCCGGTGGAGGACGTATGGGTGGAGGGCCCCGGCGGCCGGATCCACGCCCTGATCCAGAAGCCCGCGGGCGCGACCGGCCCCCTGCCCACCGTCTTCGACCTGCACGGCGGCCCGACCTGGCACGACAGCGACTCCTTCGCCTCGGGCCCGGCCGCCTGGGTCGACCACGGATACGCGGTGGTCCGCGTCAACTACCGCGGCTCCACGGGGTACGGCCGCGCCTGGACCGACGCCCTCAAGCACCGGGTCGGCCTGATCGAGCTGGAGGACGTGGCGGCGGTCCGCGACTGGGCGGTCTCCTCGGGCCTCGCCGACCCCGACCGGCTGGTCCTCACCGGCGGCTCCTGGGGCGGCTACCTCACCCTCCTCGGCATCGGCACCCAGCCGGAGGCATGGACGGTCGGCATCGCGGTCGTCCCGGTCGCGGACTACGTCACGGCGTACCACGACGAGATGGAGGCCCTGAAGGCCATGGACCGCACCCTCCTCGGCGGCACCCCCGAGGAGGTCCCGGAGCGCTTCGAGGCGTCCTCCCCCCTCACCTACGTCGACCAGGTCAAGGCCCCGGTCTACATCTCGGCCGGGGTCAACGACCCCCGCTGCCCCATCCGCCAGATCGACAACTACATCCACCGCCTCCAGTCCCTCGGCGCCACCCACGAGATCTACCGCTACGACGCCGGCCACGGCTCCCTGGTCGTCGACGAGCGCATCAAGCAGGTGGCCCTGGAGCTGGACTTCGCCAAGCGGCACCTCCCGGCGTAGCCGTCCGCCCTGCCCGCCCGCTTCTCTCCGGCATCCCGCCGGAGGGGTCGGCGGGGGGTCGGGTCGGCGGGGGGTCGGCGGACGGGTTCAGCGCAGTGCGGCCAGGCCCCTGCGGGTGACGGCGACCACCACCCGGTCCCCCTTCGCCAGTACATGGTCGGCGGGGGTGTCGCTGCGGCCCGCGAGCGCCAGCACCCGCCAGGAGCCGGGGCGGAACGCCTGGTCCACGGTGCGGCCCTCCAGCATGGGATGGCCGTCCACGTCGACCGCGGCGAACAGCAGCACCTGCCGCTCCACCGCCACCGCGCCGAGCACCTGCCGGCCGAGCATCGCCCCCGCGAAGGCGGGCGCCGCCAGATGCGTCACGCTCCGGCTCCGGGTCAGGGCGCCCGGATAGGCGGCACGCAGGGTCCGGTAGACCGCCGTGGCGAAGTCGTCGTCGTACAGCCGCAGCACCACCCGCAGATCCGGCCGTACCGTCCGCGCGTACAGCGCCGCCTCCAGGTTCGTGGTGTCCGCGCTGGTCACCGCGAGCAGGGCCTGCGCCCGGTGGATCTTCGCGGACTCCAGCACCCCCTCCTGGGTGACGTCCCCGAGCACCACCGGCACCCGCAGCCGGCGCGCCGTGGCGAGCCCCCGCGCCTCGGGGTCGGACTCGACGCAGACGACGGGCACGTTCAGCTCCCGCAGCCGGGTCAGCACCCGGGTGCCGATCTTGCCGAGCCCCAACAGCACCACATGCCCGCCGAGTCCGCGCGGCGGCCTGCGCAGCGAGGTGGCGGTGCGGAAGGTGCCCAGCGCCTCAAGGACCGCGGCCAGCAGCACCGGCAGCAGCAGCAACCCCACCAGCGCGGAAAGGAGTTGGAGCAGCTGGCGGCCGAGCGGGGCGCCGACCGCCGGGTCGTCGATGGCGAACATGTCGAGCAGGGTGAGGTAGAAGGCCCGCACCGGCTGGATCCCGGTCACCGCCCACAGGGCGATCGCCAGCGCCAGCACACAGCCGACCAGACCGGCCAGCGACCACCGCAGCCGCCGCGAGAACAGCGAGTTGAGCCAGGGGATGACCCCCGCGCCGCGCGCCGCCGACTCGGGCCCGCCGGCCGTGGACACCTGCTCCAGCACGATCGCGGTCCGTCCGGCGGCGCCCCGCACCTCCTCGTCGGCCGGCAGCAGCCGGGGCTCCTGGTCCCCGGCGGTGGGATCGCTCACCGACAGCAGGGCGAGGGTGTGCAGGCCCGAGTCGGCGGGCAGCGGCCGTTCCACCGCCCGCAGCAGCAGGCCCTCGGTCTGTACGACCTTGCTGGTGCCCGCGAGCGCGGTCGCGGCCAGCGCGGGCGCGGCGGTGTCGGCGTCGGACAGTACGGTCGTCGACGCCTCCACGTCCGTGTCGCCCCCGCCGTCGTACGCCAACGCGGCCGCCTGGTCGAGGAGTTCCTCGATGTGCTGGCCCAACCGCCGGTTGTAGAGCCGCAGTACGAGTCGCAGCCTGGGGTTGAGCCGGCGGGCGGTGAGCGCGGCACGGATGTTGGTCTCGTCGTCGTCGTGCACCAGCGCGAGCGCGGTGGCCCGCTCCACCCCGGCCGCGGCGAGCACCGCCTCGGTCAACTCCACGGCTTCGAGCACAGGTTCGCCGACCGGCCCGGCAGCCGCGGCCACCGCGCCCGCCGTACCCGGCGCGATCGGCCGACCGCCGACCGCCGCGTTGACCACCCGGTCGAGCAGTGCCGCCGAGGCGGCCCGCGCCCGGCCGACCACCGGCCCTCTCGCCGCGCGCTCGGCCGGCGGCACCACCAGGGTCACCTGCTCGCCGTACACCCCGCGCAACTCGGCCGCCAGCCGGTGCGCAAGCCCGTCGTCCCCGCACACCACCATATGGGGTGCGCCGGGTCCCCCTTGAAACGGAACGCTCGCCACGAAGGGAAAGACTGCCTCAGGAAGAAGACTGGTTCCAGGGCGGGCCGAACGCCGTGTCGCACACCGGCGTTCGGCCCCCGTGGCGGCCTTTATGACGGCTGGCGGCGTCCGTCAGCGCTCGGCCGCCGCCCTCTCCACCTCGGCCGCCGCCTCCTCGAAGTCGAAGCGCGCCAGGTCCGCGAGCCACACCCGGGCGTTGCCGTCCGAGGGGGCCCGCCAGTCGCCGCGCGGGGAGAGGGAACCGCCGGCCGAGACCTTGGGCCCGTTCGGCATGGCCGAGCGCTTGAACTGGGCGAAGGCGAAGAAGCGGCGGCAGAAGACCTCCAGCCAGCGCACGATCTCCGCGAGGTCGTACGCCACCCGCTTGGCCTCGGGGAAGCCGGGCGGCCAGGCGCCCGACGCCGCGTCGTGCCAGGCGTGCCAGGCCAGGAAGGCGATCTTCGAGGGCCGGAAGCCGTGGCGCAGCACCTGGAAGAGGGTGAAGTCGTGCAGCGCGTACGGGCCGATCTTCGACTCGGTGGACTGCATCTCCTCGCCCGGCACCAGCTCCGGGCTGATCTCGGTGTCCAGGATCGCGGCGAGGATCTCGCCGGTCTCCGCGTCGAACTGCTCGCTGCTGATCACCCAGCGGATCAGATGCTGGATCAGTGTCTTGGGCACACCGGAATTGACGTTGTAGTGGCTCATCTGGTCGCCGACGCCGTACGTCGACCAGCCGAGCGCCAGCTCGGAGAGGTCGCCGGTGCCGAGCACGATGCCGCCGCGCTGGTTGGCCAGCCGGAACAGGTAGTCGGTGCGCAGCCCCGCCTGGACGTTCTCGAACGTGACGTCGTACACCGGCTCACCCGCGGCGAAGGGGTGGCCCATCTCCTTGAGCATCAGCCGCGCGGTCGGCGTGATGTCCAGCTCGGCCGCGGTGATGCCGAGCGCCCGCATCAGCCGGTGCGCGTTGTCCTTGGTGTGGTCGCTGGTGGCGAAGCCGGGCAGCGTGAAGCCCAGGATGTCGCTGCGCGGGCGCCCGGCGCGGTCCATCGCGCGGGCGGCGACGATCAGCGCGTGCGTGGAGTCCAGACCGCCGGAGACGCCGATGACCACCTTGGGGCCGCCGATCGCGCCGAGCCGCTGCTGGAGCCCCTCGACCTGGATGTTGTACGCCTCGTAGCAGTCCAGGGCGAGCCGGTCCGGGTCGGCCGGCACGAACGGGAAGCGCTCCACGCGGCGCCGCAGCCCCAGATCGGCGGCGACCGGCGGGTCCAGAGGGAAGGACACCGTGCGGAAGTCGCCGGTGCGCGCGGCATGGGTACGACGGTTGTCGTCGAAGCTGCCCATCCGGCTGCGCTCCTGCCGCAGCAGATCGAGATCGATGTCGGCCACCGCGAACTGCTCGCCGAGCGGGAAGCGCTCGGACTCGGCCAGCAGCACCCCGTTCTCGTAGATCATCGTCTGGCCGTCCCAGGACAGATCGGTGGTCGACTCGCCGAGACCGGCCGCCGCGTAGACGTACGCGGACAGGCAGCGGGAGGAGGCCGATCGGCACAGCAGCCTGCGGTCCTCGGCGCGGCCGACGGTGATCGGGCTGCCGGAGAGGTTCGCCAGCACGGTCGCCCCCGCGAGCGCCGCCTCCGCGCTCGGCGGCACCGGCACCCACATGTCCTCGCAGATCTCCGCGTGCAGCACCAGGCCCGGCACGTCGTCCGCCGCGAACAGCAGATCCACGCCGAACGGCACGTCCGCGCCGCCGATCCGGATGGTGCCGCCGCGCTCGTCGTCGCCCCCGGCGATCTGGCGGCGCTCGTAGAACTCCCGGTAGTTCGGCGGGTACGACTTCGGGGCCACGCCGAGGACCTTGCCGCGGTGCACGACGACCGCGCAGTTGTAGATCCGGTTGCGGTGGCGCAGCGGCGCGCCGACGACCAGCACCGGCAGCAGGTCCGCGGAACCGGCGACCACCGCCGCCAGGGCCGTCTCGACCGCGTCGAGCAGCGGGTCCTGGAGCAGCAGGTCCTCGATCGAGTAGCCGCACAGCACCATCTCCGGGAAGACGGCGACGGCGACGCCCTCCTCGGCGCACCGGCGCGCCTGGCGCAGGACCGATTCGGCGTTGGCGCCGGGGTCGGCGATGACGGTGTGGCCCGTGCACGCGGCGACGCGCGCGAAGCCATGCTGATAGATCGACCAGAAGTTCACAGGGGGAAGCCTAGAACTTCTGCCCTACGGCGGTCACAGGCGCTCGCCTTTGCCCCGAACCCGGACGTACAGTACCCCTAGGGGTATTTTTCGAGGAGTGAGCGTGGAACTGGAGCTTGAGGGCGCGTCCCTGAAGGCGGTCCTGAACCGGCTGCGGCGTGCGCAGGGCCAGATCTCCGGGGTGATCCGGATGATCGAGGAGGGCCGGGACTGCGAGGACGTCGTCACCCAGCTGGCCGCCGCCTCGCGGGCGCTGGACCGCGCCGGTTTCGCGATCATCGCCACGGGGCTTCAGCAGTGCGTGGCCGACATCGAGTCGGGCCGCAAGAACGGGGAGGACGCGGAGGCGATGAAGGCGCGGATGGAGCGGCTGTTCCTCTCGCTGGCGTGATCCGCTGACCGGGCTCGAACACCCGCGCGCGGGCCGTTCGGCCCTTGTCCGCCCCCGTCCGCCCTGACTTCACTGGTCCGTCGGCCCCCGACCACCACCGGCAAGGCGGAACGCCCGATGACCAGTGACACGACCACCGGCGCCACCCCTCGGCAGCGGGACCGGCGGAGCAGCCCGCCGATCCCGCCCGAGGCCACGACCACCGCCTCCCGCGCCTACGCCTGGCTGCTGATCGTGACCGGCGCGCTCGGCATCCTGGCCTCCTTCGTGATCACGATCGACAAGATCCAGCTGATCCAGGACCCGCACTTCACCCCGTCCTGCAATCTCAGCCCGGTGCTGTCCTGCTCCGACGTGATGCGCAGTGCCCAGGCGTCCGTCCTCGGCTTCCCCAACCCCCTGCTGGGCCTCGCCGCCTACCCGGTCGTGGTCACCATCGGCTTCGCCCTGCTGTCCGGCGCCCGCTTCCGGCGCTGGTTCTGGCTCGGTCTGAACGCGGGCACGTTGTTCGGCGCGGGCTTCTGCATGTGGCTGATGAGCCAGGCCCTGTACGGCATCGGCGCGCTGTGCCTGTGGTGCTGCCTGGCCTGGGCGGCCACCATCGCGATGTTCTGGTACACCACCGCGCACAACCTGATGCACGGCGTCATCCGCGCGCCCCGCGCCGTGGTGGCGGGCGTGCTGGAGTTCCACTGGGTGCTGCCGGTGACCTGGTACCTGGGCATCGTGATGCTGATCGCCACGCGGTGGTGGGACTACTGGGTGTCGCTGTTCTGATCCCGCTTCCCCTGACCCCGCTTCCCTGACCCCGTTTTCGCTGCCCCAGCTGTCGAGGAGGCCGGGGCCGATCGGCCCTCCCTCCCCCCGCCTCGCCCTGGTTAGCGTCGCGCGATGGAGCGCAAGAACATCCCCGACCCGGGTTTCGCGGGCGACGACGGCTCACCCGAACCCCGTCTCGCCGCCGCCCTGACCGCCTGGTCCGCCGCCCCCTCCGTCACGGCGGAGACCGAACTGCTCGCCCTGCTCGCGGACGCCCGCCTGCTGGTGCCGATCGTCGCCGTACTCGGCGAGACGGAGATCGGCCCGGACGGCCGCAAGGGCGAGAAGACGAGCGACATGGCGGTCGCCACCCTGCACCTCCCCGACGGCCGCCGCGGACTGCCGGCCTTCACCGGCCTCGACGCGCTGGCCCGCTGGCGCCCCGGCGCCCGCCCCGCACCGGTCCCGGCCTGCCAGGCGGTCGAGGCCGCCTGGCACGCGGGCGCCGAGACTCTCCTGATCGACCTGTCCGGCCCGGTCTTCTACGAACTCTCCGGCGCCGCCCTGCGCGCGGTCGCCGAACGCCGTCCCCATCTGCCTCCGCCACGCGACCCCGAGATCGCCGCGGCCCTGTGCGCGATCCTGGCCCGCCATCCCGCCGTGAGCCGCGCCCATCTGCTGCCGGCCGCCGGTGACACGGACGCCCGGCTGGTCGTCGTACCGGCGTCCGCCGAGACGGACGACCAACTGCCCGCAGCCGCGGACAACTTGGCGGAGGCGGTGCGCGACCTGGCCGCCGACCTGGCCCGGGACCCCCTGCTGCGGGTGCGCCTGGACCACGGCCTGGACCTCGCGGTCGTACCCGGGGACAGGGCGGTCTTCGGCACCCCGCTGTACCGCAGGCACTGACGGCAAGCGCGAGGCAAGAGGGGCCACCCGGCCCTGCCGAGGGGCGTACCCGGGCCTGTTGGGCCCTATCGGCGAGGGGTGTCCCCGGGCCGATCATGTGGCGGGCCGGGAAGCGCCGGGTCCACAACCCGCACGCGTGGCGCTTCCCGGCCGGCTCCGACATGCACAGCTGGGAGGGACGCCATCCGGTGGACGAGGCACAGATACACAAGGTGATGACCGAGCGGCCGAGCGCCGAGGTCACCGAGGCCGGCCCGCGGCAGCCGGCCGTACGACGCACACGGCCCACCTGGATCCAGTGGCTGACGACCACGGACCACAAGCAGATCGGGACGATGTACCTGGTCTGCGCGTTCGCGTTCTTCCTGATCGGTGGCGTGCTGGCGTTGCTGATGCGCGCCGAACTGGCCCGGCCCGGACTACAGATCATGACGAACGAGCAGTTCAACCAGGCCTTCACCATGCACGGCTCGATCATGCTGCTGCTGTTCGCGATGCCGCTGTTCACCGGCTTCGCGAACTGGATCATGCCGCTTCAGATCGGCGCGCCGGACGTGGCGTTCCCCCGGCTGAACATGCTGGCCTTCTGGCTGTTCCTGTTCGGCTCGCTGATCGCGGCGGGCGGCTTTCTGACGCCCGACGGCGCGGCGGACTTCGGATGGTTCCTGTACGCCCCGCTGTCCGACGCGGTGCACTCGCCGGGGCTCGGGGCCGACCTGTGGATCATGGGCGTGGCGCTGTCCGGCTTCGGCTCGATCGCGGGCGCGGTCAACTTCATCACGACGATCATCTGCATGCGCGCGCCCGGTATGACCATGTTCCGCATGCCGATCTTCGTATGGAACGTGCTGCTGACCGCGCTCCTGGTCCTGATCGTCTTCCCGGTCCTGGCCGCGGCCCTGTTCGCGCTGGAGTGTGACCGCAAGTTCGGCAGCCATGTCTTCGACGCGGCCAACGGCGGCGCCCTGCTGTGGCAGCACCTCTTCTGGTTCTTCGGCCATCCAGAGGTCTACATCCTGGCCTTGCCGTTCTTCGGCATCGTCTCGGAGGTCGTCCCGGTCTTCTCCCGCAAGCCGATGTTCGGCTACATGGGCCTGATCGCCGCGACGATCTCCATCGCCGGCCTGTCGGTCACGGTCTGGGCGCACCACATGTACGTCACGGGTGGCGTGCTGCTGCCCTTCTTCTCCTTCATGACCTTCCTGATCGCCGTGCCGACCGGGGTGAAGTTCTTCAACTGGATCGGCACGATGTGGAAGGGTTCGCTCAGCTTCGAGACCCCGATGCTGTGGACGACCGGCTTCCTCATCACCTTCGTCTTCGGCGGTCTGACCGGTGTGATCCTGGCCTCGCCGCCGCTGGACTTCCACGTCTCCGACTCGTACTTCGTGGTGGCCCACTTCCACTACACGATCTTCGGTACGGTCGTGTACGCGATGTTCGCCGGATTCCACTTCTGGTGGCCGAAGTTCACGGGCAAGATGCTGGACGAACGCCTCGGGAAGATCACCTTCTGGACGCTGACGGTGGGCTTCCACCTCACCTTCCTCGTCCAGCACTGGCTGGGTGCCGAGGGCATGCCGCGCCGGTACGCCGACTACCTGGCCACCGACGGCTTCACCGCCCTCAACACCGTGTCCACGATCGGTTCGTTCCTCCTCGGCCTGTCCATCCTGCCGTTCTTCTACAACGTCTGGAAGACCGCGAAGTACGCCGAGCCGGTGGGCGTGGACGACCCCTGGGGCTACGGCCGTTCACTTGAGTGGGCGACCTCCTGCCCGCCCCCGCGGCACAACTTCACCGCGCTGCCCCGCATCCGCAGCGAATCCCCGGCGTTCGACCTGCACCACCCGGAGATCGCGGCCCTCGAGGCAGAGGCGGTGAGCTAGCCGTGGCGCATCCCGTACTGGCCCTGGCCACCGCCGCGGTGACCGCCGCCGGCTGTGTCTGGTACCTCCCGGCCCTCGCCGACCTGCGCGCCGGCGCCGACCGCCCGGTCTCCCGCCGGATGCGGGCGGCGTCGTGCGTGACGGCATGGGCGACGGCCGCGACCGTCGGCGTCCTCCTCCTCACCACGAACCCCTGGACCTGGCCGGCGGCAGCCGCCGCCACCGGCACCCTGCCGGCGCTCGCCCTCCTCATCTCCTCCGCCCTGCACCACTCCCGCGAGACCCGCGAAGCCGCCACCCACTGGACGGACTTGGCCCCCACCCAGCCCCCACCGACCTCCGACCGCACCCGCTACGTGGTCGCCGCCCTCCTCACCACCGGCCTGACCACCGCCACGGTCATCGGCGCCCTCCGCCTGGCCGAGAACCCCGACACCCCGACAGCCTGGCTGACCACGATCACCACCCCCGCCGCGATCCTGACCCTCTTCATCACCCTGGCCGCCACCCACACCCACCACCGCCACCCTCACTGACCACCCCCGCCCCAAACCCGGGCGGGGCGCACCCCCTCAGCTGTACGTGCGCCCCGCCCTACTCCCGCTTACAGGCAAGCCCACGACCTTGATGTATCCGGCCAATTAGTTGCCGACTTGGCTGAAAGTGGTGAACTCTGCGTCCCCGGCCAGGTTCTGGACATCAAGACCGCCGACATCAAGGGTTGGATGATCTACGAACTGCGAAAGATCGGCCGAATCGGACCCAAGGGGACCGACTCTCGCTGCGGAAGGTTGCAAATGAAGTACGTTACGGCCGTTTGGGATGATGGCGGGTTCTACGTCGACCCCAGCGCATACTTGGCCGAACTTCCCAAGTTTCGAGATCAGTTGCCGGATGAGGCAAGAGAATTTGCGTCCGATCCAGCACATTATGCCTTGGGTCACGGCAACAGTCGCTGCGTAAAGGACTTGGAACTGTCTGCTGTTCGGGTGGCCACCGATAAAAGCGGAAACCTGGTACTGGAATTCGCCCCGAACCAGTGGAAGCATGATGTCGGGCTGCGCATCAGCTATTCAGGGGTGAAGCATTTCTCTATCGATTATGCGCATGCCGTCGAGTGGATGCTGGTCGACACTGTGCTCCTCGATGAAATTCTCCCGTACGAGGGCGGTGGTTGTACGCATGAAATCGCGCTCACCGATGCGTCGATCACCGTCTGTTGTGAGGATCTGAAAGCTGTTTGGGGAGACGCCGGCTGAGGGATCAGTCGAGGGCGCCGGCCGGCCACCTGCTTGCCGGACGACTTGGTGCCTTGGCCTCACGATGACTTCGGCGCGTGGCTGTTCTTCTCATGGAGCGCGACTCTGAGCGCGGCCATGGCAGGCGCGAGTCCCGGGTCCCAACCCGCGTCGACCGGCCGACGGACGCGGCCTTCCGCCGGGTCAAGGCGCGAGGGCTCACCCTCGATGCTCGTCCGTCTCGTACAGCCTCCAGGCCGGCCATCGAGCGGCTTCGGCTTCGCCGTCCCCTCCGCCCAGCAGGTTCCGCCGGTGCAGCATGAGCCGAAGGTGGCGCGCCGCGTCGGCGCCTTCTGTGACTCCTCTGTCGAGCAGTACAGCTCTAGGGGCGGTGTTGCCGACGCCTCGCACCAGAGCGTCTGCTGGATGCCCGTGAACGGTCTCGTCCAGCGTGACAGTGGCACCGGCCTCGCGGGAGAGGACCTGGTACAGGCGTTTGAGCAGCGCGTCTTCGCTGCTGTCACGCGGAGGCACGCCGTCGCGCTCCGCGATCTCAAGCAGCGCGGCACCTACGCCTCCCCGTTTCCGCCAGCGCTCCTTGTCTCCCACCACGATGAGATGACTTCGCGCGCGGGTGACGGCGACGTTCCAAAGGTTCAGCTGTCCGCCGACCCATTCGACGGCACCGGGGTGCATGCCGTCTCCGGCGACGAGGGTGAACACCATGACATCGCGTTCGCCACCCTGGAAGGTGTGTACCGTACCGATGCGCAGACGCTCCTCGTCGTACGGTCGCAGCCGCCTCCGCAGTGCTTCGGCTTGCGGCGCGAAGGGAGTGACGACGCCGACGGTGGCCTCGGGCGGCAGCTGTTCCAGCAGGTAGTTGACGCTGTCGTGCGCTTTTCGGAGCTCGTCTTCATTGACCCAGGAGCCACCCAGCGAGGGGCGGGTGGCGCGTCCGGGCACGTCTGTCCAGATGACGGCGGGACGCGGAAGAGCGGGTCGGCCGCGGGTGTCGGTGAGAACGGTCAGCCCGCCGTCGTAGAAGAGGTCATTGGAGATCGCGGCGATGTGCGGGTGGCAGCGGAAATGCTCGTCGAGAAGCAACGTGCCGCCTGCGGAGCGTTCGGCGGCATGGAAAGCGGAGTGGCGCCGATAGGCAAGGTGGTGTTTCTCAAGCCATTCGGACCGCAGCCCGTTTCCGCGGCGGATGAGTGCCTCGCGGTGCGGGCTGATCTTCGTGATGTGCGTGAGCTGCATGGGGTCGCCGATGACGAGGGCGCGCCGTGCGCGGAAGAGCAGCGGCAGGACATGCGGGATCGCGCACTGGCTGGCCTCGTCGATGACGACGAGATCGAACAGGGCCGGCCCCAGAGGGAAACGCCGGGCGGAGAGACTGGTGACGGCCCACCCGGCCACCGCGGGCGTATCCGTCGAGCTGTCCGAGCGGCCCAGAACCTTCCGCATCTGCGGCCAGTCGCTGCGATCGTGGTCCTGAGCGGTCAGTAGATCGAGGATGCGACGGCGCCCAGCCAGAGCGGCGGTTTGCACCTTGGTGGCGAGAAGAGCGAGTGAAGCGTCCTGAACGGTGTTCTCGGCGTCGCGCAGTGCACGCGCGAGCGATGTGTCGTCCACGGAGGCCGCGCGCTCTCGTCCGTCACGCCATTCCGTCTCGGCCGCGGCGAAGCCGGCGAGCGCGAGGCAGCCCGCGACGGAATCGCCGTCGTATCCGTCCAGACCGACCCCGCGCAGGAACCGGGCCCGGCGCCACGACCCGAGGAAGCGCGCGCGGGAGAGGCGTCACGCCTTGTCCTCCAGCTCCCTCGGCCGGGGCAGACGACCGAGCAGGTCCTGGAGTTCGGCGACGGCGATCCCGAGCTGTTCCGCGTGGTGGTCGCGGGCTTCGCCGGCCCGGCGGAGCCGCAGCTCCGTCTCCGCGATGTGCGCCAGGTCCCGCCGTACTTCTGCCAGACGGTCGGCGGCCAAGGTGGCCGCCATGGATGCCGTGGCCACGGTGGACGACGGCTCCGGGCCGGTGCGCAGTGCGTGCAGCGCGGCGGCCTCGTGCTCCGCATTGCTCTTGGCGTTCTTCCGCGCCGAACCCGTCCGTACGATGCTGCCGGGCACCAGTGTGTCGCAACGGCGCCAGACCTCGTCCACGGCCTCGTTGTTGGTGGACGCGACCAGTACGGTCTGACCGGCACAGATCGCGGTGGCGACGAGATTGGCGACCAACTGGCTCTTGCCGGTGCCGGGCGGGCCGGTGGCCACCGTGAGTGGGCGGGTCATGGCGGACCGGAGCACTGCGGCCTGCGCCTCGTTGCAGGGCAACGGCGTCACGAGGCGCGCCGGTTCGGGTTCCGTGTGGCCGAGGGCTCGGTCACGCGGCGAGGCTTCGGGCGCGAGGGCCCCGAGGGCGGTCTTTTCGATCTGATCGGTCCGCTTGGCGATGTCGGCGAAGTCGTTGAGCAGGCGCTTGGTGAAGCCTGTCTGGGGGCGCGCCGAGAAGAGGACCGCGGTGTTGCGGGCGCCGTGGCCGGGTGTGTGGACGTCGATGCGGTCGGCGAGTTGGTCGGGCCGAAGCTCTTGAACGCACGGCAGCTCGAACTCCTGCGTAAGGAGGTTGCGCACCTCCAACGCCATACGGTCGTGTTGCCCTCGATGCCAAGACGGCTGGAACGTGTCGATGAGCTGGGTGGCCTCCTCCTCACCGAGCCAGTCGAGAGCCAGCTGAGGATGCGGCTGGACCGGACCGTACGGCTTCAGCCTCACCTCGCCCTCGCCATGGACGATCTCGACACGGCGTACCAGAAGCGGCGCGAACTTCGGGTGCCGCCAGGGGCGTCCGGAGCGCGGCCCGGTGAGGACCACGGCCGGGTAACCCGCCCAGAGCTCCGCGTCCTCCTCGGTCGCCGAGCCCACCAGCGAGGCCGCTTCTTGGGGGAGCGCGGTGCATCCGTCGTCGTCCACGTCGCCGGAGATGAACCTCTCCGCGCCGTCCAGGCATACGTACGACGTGTTCTGGTGGCCCACCTCCATCAGAGGCGTCTCAGCGCCTTCGGCCAGAACGCACTCGCGGTAGTAGTCCAGCAGGCCGGACCAAGTGGGCTGTGTACGAGCGGACTTCGCGGCGTGCGGCTGTGGTGGCTCCTCGGCGCCGGGGCGGGGTCGCGGAATCAGGGGATCGAGGATGGGGGCCCGGCCGAACGGGCTGTCCGCGATGACGATTCGGTCGTCGACGCCGAGCGCGGAGTGCACCGGCACCTGACGGCCACCGTCCTGGGCACGCATACGCCGGTTCACATAGTGGAACAGGTCGCTGACCTGTACTTCCTTGCCGCCGTCCTTGCTGACCTTTCCCGTGCGCAGCGCCTCGATGACCTCACCGGTGAATGCCGACGGCTTCACGTCATGGCCGTCGCCCGCGTCGGCGAAGGAGTCTTCCCCGGCTCGTGAGGACGACAGGACGTACACACCCCTGCTGGTCAGCGGGGGCTGCTCGCCGGTTTTCGCCACGGAGCTGTCAGACCGTCGGTCCGACGTGCGCAGCCCCATGGCGAACCCGCCGCTGCGGCAGCAGTCGATCATCACGATCTTCTGTGGTGCGACGCACTCTTCCAGCGCATCATTGAGGAACCCGGCGCTGACACCGGTCGTGGCCACCCTGTCGTAGTCGGTGTCCTTGGCGACGAAGTGGAACTCGCCGCCGTCCCGCACCGTGCGTACACCATGCCCGGAGACGTACACGAGCGCGAGTTCGTCCTCGTCGCGTTCCTGAAGGAACTCGCCGATGACTGCCCGCATGTCGTCCGCGGTGAGATCGCGTTCCGGCTGGACGGAGACGAAGTTGCCGATGCTGCGGTGCTTCAGGACCTGCGCGAGTCCCCATACGTCCGCCCGGGCGGAGGCGAGTGGCGAGAAGCGGCTGTCGTCGTAGTGCTCGTTGCCGATCAGAAGGGCTCGGCGCTTATGGAGGCGGGTCACGGTGCGCTGTCATCCGGTTCGGTTCCGTCGTTGCCGGAGATCCGGTCCTGGAATTCGCGGACCATGCGTTCCTGCGCGGCGTCGGGGCGCCCGGTGATCTCGATGGAGTCGCCCGCGATGGTGACCACGACCTTGCGGTGTCGTTCCTTGGCGCACCACTCCTTGATCAGAGTGATCAGGACCTGGGACGCCGGGCGAACGACAGTGGCGGTCGTAGCGGCCCAGAGAGCCACCTCGCCCACGCCCGCGCCCTTACGGCCCGGTTCGGCGGGCCCGTCGGCATCATGAAAGCCGACGACGAGACCGTCTGCCCTTTCCAGGGTGTTGTGCAGATCCCGGGTGAGGCGCTCCTGCCGGAGTGTGTCGCCGCCTGTGGGCACGGTGAGTGTCCACTGCGGTCCCCCGTCGCGCATGTGCTGCTCCTCGCATTCGCCTGTTCGCTTGTCCGGTCTGTTCGGCGACTTTGGCACGAGGACGTTCGCTGGTGACAGTCGGGGGCAAGGGGAGGAACGGCATCCGGCCACCTCCGCGCTTTGGAGGCGCAGTGTGCCGCCGGCGCTTCTCAGGAGTGCCGACACCGAGCCCGGCTGTCGGGGCGGGGTGGTGTCGGGTGGTCCCGAAGGGGCCCGGGGGGCCAGGCGGCTCCCGGGCTGGCGGTGATCGTCGGTGTTCCGCGATGAGGGGCGCCCCTGCGGGGCGGGCCCGGTCATCCACCGCCGTACAACTCGGTGGCCAGGTCCAGCACTCGTCGTACGGCCGGGTCCGGGTCCGGTCGGTGGACGGCCGTGACGGTGCTCTCCAGGCGCCCCGGCGCTCCGCACAGCGGACGTAGGTGATGCCCGGTACCGGCAGGTCGAGCAGTGCCTCGGTCAGCAGGCTGACGCACAGGCCCGAGGCGACGTAGCTGAGCAGGCCGGTGAGGTCGTCGGCGGACGCCCGGACGGCGGGGGTGAACCCGGCCGCCTCGCAGACGTGGTGGATCTGCCCGCGCAGTGCCGGCAGAGCGCTCTGGGTCGGCAGGACGAACTGTTCGTCGCGCAGTTCGGCCAGGTCCAGGGCCTCGGCGCCGGCCAGGGGGTGGCCCGTCGGCAGGGCGGCCATGACGCGTTCGCGGGCGAACACGCTGGTGACCAGTTCCGCGGGGACGGCACTGAGGTCACGGACGAAGCCCAGGTCGAGCGAGCCCGTGAGGACCATGTCGGCCACCCCGGCCGAGGAGTCCTGGTGAAGCCGGACGCGCAGGCCGGGGAGCTCCATGGCCGCCGCGCCCAGCAGCCGGGGCAGATAGCGCAGGCTCAGCAGGCTGACGTAGCCGAGGCGCAGGTCGCCTTCCAGTCCTTTACCGACGCGGCGGGCCCGGTCGAGGGCCGCCGTCTCGGCGGCGAGCAGCCGGCCCCCCCTCGTGTCAGGCGACGGGGCGCGGGCGCCGTCTCAGCGGGCGAGGTAGTCGTGGACGGCTACGGAGGGGGCGAGGGTGAGGTCGGTGATGATGTGGCTGGCCGAGACGACCTCGCGCACGGGCAGGTCGGCGAGCGGTGCCATGACGTGGGGGACCAGTGTGAGGCGGGCGGGACCGGTCCAGGCGCCCTTGACGGTGATGTCGGTGATCTGGGTGCGGGCGAGTTCGCAGACGCGGCCGGGGATGATCTTCACGCCGTAGGTGGGGACGGTGATCTGTGCGCGGGCCTCGTCCAGGTCGAGGGGCTCCCACTTGTAGGCCATGGTCGCGGTGGCGACGCGCTGGGTGCCGTAGTCGAGGGTGCCGACCAGGGCCCCGTTGTCGGGGAAGAGCGCCGGGGTGCCGATGGTCTTCGGGTAGGCGCTGAGCTCACGGCCGCCCGCGGTGGCGGCGAAGTTGTCCAGGTGCATGGCGTGCAGGTACTCGCCGTGCTCTGCGCCGTGGCGTACGGGGATGACCTGGCCGCACTCCAGGTAGGGGCCGTAACCCTCGACGTCGCCCATCTTCATGATCTCGAAGCGGACCAGCGGTTCGTCGATCTCCAGCGGTTCGGGGACGACGGCGCGCAGGGCCTCGGGGTCGGTGCGGTAGACGACGTTGAGGTACTCGCGGTCGGTGAACCGGGTGGCCCGTGCCGGGTAGACGGGGGTGGTCAGGGGGGTGCTGATGTGGCGGCGGACCTCTTCGGCGCGCATGGTGCCTCTTCTCGTCGAGCGGCAAGCGGACCGGCGGACCGCGATCCATTTGCATACACGGTGTATCGGATACATAGTGAATCCGATGGCTCGCCGTCGCAACCGGACGTCGGTCACACCCCCCAGCGCCAAGGAAGTGCAGACATGACCTTCACCCTCCCCGCCGACATCGATGCCCGCCCGGTCGCCGTCCTCGGCGCGGGTACGCTCGGTCGCCGTATCGCCCTGATGTTCGCGACCCGCGGCGGCCAGGTGCGCGTCTACGACCCGTCCGCCGAGGCCGGGAAGCAGGCGTGCGGCTACGTCGAGGAGCATGTGGCAGAGGTCGCCTCGCGCGTCGGCGGCGGTACGCCCGGTTCCGTGGTGGCCACCACCGACCTGGCCGAGGCCCTCGCCGGCGCGTGGCTGGTCGTCGAGGCCGTCCCGGAGCGCCTGGAGCTCAAGAAGCAGGTCTTCGCCGACCTCGACCGGCTCGCCGACGCGGACGCCATCCTGGCCAGCAACTCCTCGTCGTACCCGGCCAGTCAGTTCATCGACCACGTCACCCGCCCCGAGCGCGTGGTCAACATGCACTTCTACATGCCGCCCGCGCAGGCGGCGATCGACCTGATGTCCAGCGGCCACACCGACCGGGCCGTCCTGGACCTGCTGCTGGAGGTGCTGCCCCGCTACGGCGTCTTCCCCTTCGAGGCGCACCGCCAGAGCACCGGCTTCATCTTCAACCGCATCTGGGCGGCCATCAAGCGCGAGGCCCTCGCCGTGGTCGCCGACGGCGTGTCCACCCCGGAGGACGTCGACCGGATGTGGATGATCAACACCGGCCTCAAGGGCGGCCCGTTCCGCATGATGGACCAGGTCGGCCTGGACGTCGTCCTGGACATCGAGAACCACTACGCCGCCGAGAACCCCAGCCTCCCCACCGGCCCCCGCGAGCTGCTCCAGCGTTACGTCGACGCCGGACACCTGGGCGTGAAGAACGGCCGCGGGTTCTACGACTACGGCACCCGCGACTGACCGTCGCCCGAGTCCGGGGGACGGCATAGCCTGGCCTGCCGTCCCCGTCCGGCGAAGCGGTCCCGCGCCGCGTCCGGTGGAGCCGGTGACACGCGGCACAGCCCCGAAGCCGCAGAACCCGAGCGCCGCAGAGAGGTCCCGTCATGCCGAAGTCGCCCACGAAACGCCGCCCCCTCACCAGGGCCGCCCTGACCGAGAGCGCCTGGGCGCTGTTCACGGAGAAGGGCTTCCACACCACCTCGATCAGCGACATCGTCGAACGCGCCGGCCTGACCCGCGGGGCCTTCTACTCCAACTACCGCGACAAGGAAGAGATCTTCCTCGCGCTCTACGACGCCCATGCCGACCGTCTGCTGGCCGACCTGCGGGACGCCGCGGCCCAGATGAAGCCGGGCGACAACCCCGTCGACGAGATCCAGCACCGGATGGCCGGCCGTACCGACGAGGAACGCCGGTGGTTCCTCCTCTCCATGGAGTTCACCCTCCACGCCGCCCGGCACCCCGAACTGGCCGCGCAGTTGGCCGCCCACGAGGACCAGGTGACCCAGGGCCTGACCGAGGTGCTCACCCAAGCGCTCACCCGCACCGGCCGCCGGTCCACCATCCCCGTCACCGACCTGGCCCGCCTGCTCACCGCCGTCTTCGAGGGACTCACCGCCCTACAGCTCATCCACGGGCCGGCGTACGACGCCCAGCACCTGACACCCCATCTCATCAGCGCGCTCACCGAACCCGTCACGGGATAGCGCCGCCCACCGGTCGCGCGAGCGCGGCTTCGCGGATTCCGAGGAGTACGCCACGTCCCTGGCGATGAAACTGACCGACTGGCTGCTGCGCGGGAAGCCGAACGTCTTCGTCACCGAGGAGCGACTGCGCGAGGCGCTGCGCCACAACCCGCCCGACGCCCCCGTCCTGGAATCCCTGCGCCGCTCCTGCCTCGTCAGCACCGGGACCGTGGACGGTCACGAGGTCATCACCCTCACCCCGAGATCGGGCCCCATGGGAACGGAGGTGATCTACCTCCACGGCGGTGTCTACGTCCGGCCGCTGGTCAGCGCGCACTGGCGCATCGTCGAGGACCTGGTCGAGGACCTGATCCGCCGGACCGGCGCGACGTTCGTCGTCCCGCTCTACGGACTCGCCCCCCGATACACCGCCGACGACGCGTACCGGTTCCTCGACACCGGTTACGAGAGGGTGGTCCAGCGGGCTGGGGACCGCCCGGTCTTCCTCGCCGGCGACTCCTGCGGGGCAGGGCTGTCCGTCGGCCTGGCGATCCACTGCCGGAACGAGGGACTGCGCCCGCCGACCGGTCTGATCCTGTTCTCCCCGTGGCTCGACGTCACCATGACCAACCCCGGCATCCCCGCCCTCACCAAGCTCGACCCCATGCTCGCCCCGGCCGGTTTCGTCGCCGCCGGACAGGACTGGGCAGGCGGCAGAAGTGTCACCGACCCTATGGTCGGCCCGCTCCACGACACCCTGGAAAAACTGCCACCCATCACCATCCACCAGAGCGGCCACGACATCCTCCTGCCCGACGCCGAGAAGTTCGCCGCCAAGGCACGAGCCGCCGGCACCCACGTCGACCTGCGCGTCTGGCCCACCGCCATTCACGTCTTCGTCGGGGCGGGCCGGACCCCCGAAGCCCGCCAGGCCCTCCGCGATGCGGCGGACCGCATCAGGCGGAGCGCGCGCGACTGATCATCACAGGCCGAGCGGAGCCGCGAGCCTGACCTTCGACGCCTTGTCGCGGCCGATCCCGGTGACCTGGCCGCGCAGGGCGGAATGGCCCCCCAAACCGGCCCACACGACAGGTCAGGCCCGGTGCTGATCTCTCAGCACCGGGCCTGACCTGGTGTTTCACTGTCGGGGTGGCGGGATTTGAACCCACGACCTCTTCGTCCCGAACGAAGCGCGCTGCCAAGCTGCGCTACACCCCGATGTCACTGCTTGTCGCGGCGACGTCGTTTACTTTAGCCCACTGGGGGCCGGGAAACGAAATCCGATTCAGAGGTGGCGGCGGATCGGGGTCGGGCGGGCGTGGTCGAGGGCCACGAGGAGGGTGGCCAGGGCGTAGGTCGCAAGGCCCAGGAGGAGGGCGTTGGCCAGGGCGACGCGGTAGCCGTGGGCGGCGGGGTCCAGGAAGGGGTAGAGGTAGGGGGCGCCGCGGGCGAGATAGAAGGCCAGGTAGGCCAGGGGGTAGAGGAGCCAGGTCGTGGCCTGGTGCAGATGCAGCCGGGGTGCCGGGGTCAGGCACAGCCAGTCCAGCAGGGCCGCCGCGGGAGCCACCGTGTGCAGGAGCTGGAGGGTGATCCACTGGGTGTGCCAGCGCTCCGGGGGTGTCGAGAGCGCGGTCATCGAGAACGGGGTCCTGGCCAGCAGCAGGTGGTACGTCAGCGCGGACACCAGGGCGTACAGCAGGGCCGCGCCGGTCAGCCACGAGGGAAGGGCGCGGTGGCCGCGCCATGCGCGGGACGCCGACAGGAGCATCGTCACGGCCAGGATCGCGCTCGCCTGCACACCGAAGTAGCTCAGCGCGTGCGCCGGAGTGCTCCGCAGGACGGCGAGGGCCACGCCCGCCGCCGCGATCAGCGCCGTGAGCAGGCGGTACACGGCGGCCCCGGGGCGGTGGGACGGGGCCAGTACCGCCCTGGCCGGCGCCGGGGAACGCGGGAGCAGGGGGGACGCCGGGACCGGGGGCAGGCCCGGGATCTCCCTGGGTATCTGGGCGGTCATGCCCTCACGCTAGGAAGGGGCGGGCGTGCGGGCCATGCGGGCTACGCCAGGCGGGTTACGACCTGGGCACCAGCGTCTTACGACCTCGGCACCAGCGTCAGCAGCGTCGCCTCCGGGGGGCAGGCGAAGCGGACCGGGGTGTAGCGGTTGGTGCCGCAGCCCGCCGAGACATGCAGATAGGAGGTACGGCCCTCCGCCGTGTGCGTGGACAGGCCCTTCACCCGGTCCGTGTCCAGGTCGCAGTTGGTGACCAGGGCGCCGTAGAAGGGGATGCACAGCTGCCCGCCGTGCGTGTGGCCGGCCAGGATCAACGGGTAGTCGTCCGCGGTGAAGGCGTCCAGGACACGCAGGTAGGGGGCGTGCACCACGCCGAGCGAGAAGTCGTACGACTCCGTCGGGCCGCCTGCCACCTTGGCGTAGCGGTCACGCTTGATGTGCGGGTCGTCCAGGCCGGTCAGCTCGATCGACACGCCCTCGATCTTCAGGGCGCCGCGGGTGTTGGTCAGATTCACCCAGCCCGCCTCGTCGAAGCCGTCCCGCAGGTCCTCCCACGGGTTGTGGATCGCGCCGACCGCCGGCGCGTTGCCGTTCAGGCCGTGGCGGCCGCTCGTCTTCTCCAGCAAGTAGCGGGCGGGGTTGCGGAGTTTGGGGCCGTAGTAGTCGTTGGAGCCGAAGACGTACGCGCCGGGGAACTCCATCAGCGGGCCCAGCGCGTCCAGCACCTCCGGCACGCCCTCCGGGTCCGACAGGTTGTCGCCGGTGTTGATCACGAAGTCCGGGCGCAGGCCCGCCAGCGAGCGCAGCCAGCGCTGCTTCTTGCGCTGGCCGCCGACCATGTGGATGTCGGAGACCTGGAGCACGCGCAGTGGATGCATGCCCGGCGGCAGGACGGGGACGGTCACCCGTCGCAGGCGGAAGGAGCGGGCCTCGAAGCCCACCGAGTACGCCAGACCGGCGGCGCCTGCCGCCATGATTCCCAGGGGGATTCCGTATCGCGCGCGCATATGACCATCGTGTCAGACCGCGCCCGCCACCCGGGACCGCCCGCCCGCTAAATCGGCAGGCACCCCGGGCCCCGCACCTGAGACAATCGACCACATGACCACCACGCTCAAGTCGAAGCTTCAGGACGACCTCAACGCCGCGATCAAGGAGCGCAATGAGCTCCGCTCCTCCACGCTCCGGCTGACCCTCTCGGCGATCACCAATGAGGAGGTCGCGGGCAAGCAGAAGCGTGAGCTGTCCGACGACGAGGTCCTCAAGGTGATCACCCGCGAGGCGAAGAAGCGCCGCGAGGCGGCCGAGGCCTTCGCGAAGGGCGGCCGCGCCGAGTCGGCCGAGCGCGAGAAGGCGGAGGGCGAGGTGCTCGCCGAGTACCTGCCCCAGCAGCTGTCCGACGACGAGCTGGACGCGATCGTCGCCCAGGCCGTCGCGGAGGCCAGGGCGGCGGGTGCCGAGGGACCGCGGGCCATGGGTGCCGTCATGAAGATCGTGAACCCCAAGGTGGCCGGCCAGGCCGAGGGTGGTCGCGTCGCCGCCGCGGTGAAGAAGCTCCTCCAGGGCTGACCCCGGGACCGGGAAAGCAGTACGGCAGGGAAAGCAGTACGGGAGTACGGGAGTACGACGACGGGGCCGCACCCGGGAAAAGGGTGCGGCCCCGTCGTCGTATCGTCCGGACGAGCCGGCGACTTCCTGGAAGCGCTAGCGGCGACCGCCGGTCCCCCCGACCGCCCGGCCGTTCGCCCCGCCGTTCGTCTGCCCCTGAATGATGTTGCCGGGGCCGCCGGTCGCGCCGCCGCCCGTCGCGCCGCCGCCGGTCAGACCGCCGAGCAGGCCGCCGATCAGCTGTCCGTGGCCGCCTCCGTTGGCGCCGCCGTGCTGACCGCCGTTGCCCTGACCCTGACCCTGGCCCTGGCCCTGGTGGTTGTCGCCGGAGCCGTTGTCGTCCGGGATGTCGACCAGGTTGAAGTCCTCCGTCGGCTTGCCCTCCAGGGCGCCGTTCATCATGTCGCGCCAGATCGGGCCGGGGACCTCACCGCCGTAGACCTTGTCGTGCGGGACGCCGCCGATGGTGATGTTGATCATCTTGCGCTGGTGCCGCGGGTCGCCGACCCAGACCGCACCCGCCATGTTCGGGGTGTAGCCGACGAACCAGGCGGCGAAGCGCTCGTCAGTCGTACCGGTCTTGCCCGCGCTCGGCCGGTCGCCGAGGCCCGCCTCCTGGCCGGTGCCGTCCTCGACCACGCCCTTGAGGAGCGTGCTGACGGTGTCCGCCGTCTTCTCGGACATCGCGCGCGAGCAGGTCGAACGCGGCACCGGAAGGGACTTCACCCGGCTGCCGGTCGTCTGGGTGACCGACTCGATGGCGACCGGGGTGCAGTACATGCCGCGCGAGGCGAAGGTGGCGTACGCGTTCGCCATCGTCAGCGGGGACATCTCCTGGGTGCCGAGCGCGATCGAGGGGGCCTGGTCGATCTGGCGGCCGTCGGCGCGCGCCACGCCCATCTTCTTCGCCATGTCGATCACCGGGCAGATGCCGATGTCGCTGATCAGCTGCACGTAGTAGGTGTTGACCGACTTGGCGGTCGCCTCCTTCATGCCGTACGGCCCGTGCTCCGACTCGTTCTCATTGGTGAGCTTGGCCGGCTTGGCCGGGTCGTTGCGCCAGGTCTTGCCGTTGCAGGCCGCCACCGGGCTCGGGTACGGCATCTCGTACGGCGACGAGTACTGCTGTGCCGGGGACTTGCCGCCCTCGATCGCGGCCGCCGCGACGATCGGCTTGAACGTCGAACCCGGCTGGTAGCCCGCGCCGCCGCCCATGCCCTGGTTCACCGACAAGTTGATCTGCGTCTCGTCCGTGCCGAAGCCGTACGGCCGGGACTGGCCCATGGCGAGGATCTTGCCGGTGCCGGGCTCGACGATCGTCGCGGCCGTCGCCACCTGGTCGGACTTGTAGACGTGGTTCTTGATGGAGCTCTGCACGGACTGCTGGGACTGCGGGTCGAGCGTCGTACGGATCGTCAGACCGCCCTGGTTCCACAGCTTGGCGCGGGCCTCCTTGGTCTTGCCGAAGGCCGGGTCGGTGAGGAAGACCTCGCGCACGTAGTCGCAGAAGAAGCCGGCGCCCTGGACCGCGGTGATGCAGCCGTTCTTGGGCTGGCTGGGCTTGAGTCCGAGCGGCTGGCGCTTGGCCTGGGCGGCCTCCTGCGGGGAGATGTCGCCCAGTTCCGCCATGCGCTGGAGCACGATGTTGCGGCGCTTGGTGGCCTCCGCCTCGTCGTTGACCGGGTCGTAGCGGCTCGGGGACTGCACGATGCCGGCCAGCAGCGCGGACTCCTGGAGGTTCAGGTCCTTGGCGTGCTTGGAGAAGTACCGCTCGGAGGCGGCCTCCACACCGTAGGCCTGCTCACCGAAGAAGGTGATGTTCAGATAGTTCTCGAGGATCTTCTTCTTGCCGAGCTGTTCCTCGATCTGGATCGCGTACTTCAGCTCGCGGACCTTGCGGCCCATCGTCTGCTGGGTGGCCTCGGCGACCTTCGTCGGGTCGTCGCCGGCCTCCTCGATGAAGTAGTTCTTCACCAGCTGCTGGGTGAGCGTGGAGGCGCCCTGCGCGACCCCGCCCTCCTGCGCGTTCTTGTTCAGGGCGCGCAGCACGCCCTTGAGGTCGATCGCGCCGTGCTGGTAGAAGCGCGAGTCCTCGATCGCGACGATCGCCTTCTGCATGTACGGCGAGATGTCCTTGAGGTCGACCACCGTGCGGTCCCGGCTGTACACGCTCGCGATCTGGCCGCCCTTGGCGTCCAGGATCGTCGTGCGCTGACTGAGCTGGGGACTCTTCAGGTTGGCCGGGATCTCGTCGAAGCTCTGGACCGAGCCCTTGGCCGCGAGGCCCAGAGCGCCGGCCGCGGGCAGGGCGATGCCCGCCATCACGGCTCCCGCGAGCACACTGACACCGAGGAACTTCGCGGCCTGCTGCAACGGCGACAGACCACCGCCCGAGCGCTTCTTTGGCATGGGGGCAGCCTAATCCGTACTCCTGAGCGTTTTGAGGGAGCGGCTTGCCTTCGGGATGTTCCGTAACCGGTACGAGGCCCCGCGTGCCCCCTGACCTGCCTACGTCTGCATTTCCCGGACAGGCGTGCAGCCCTTGGCCTAAGCTGCTCCCAACTGTCACGGCAGTGCGGCCCCGTAGCACTCCGTCCGGCGTTCCGAACCGTCGCGAACCGCTCGTGTCGCACCCCGAGACGTGTCCGATTGCGCCGCGTGTGTCACCTGGTGCCCGCTGTGGCGCACCGTAGCTGTCCTGGTTTGCCGGGATGGTCGCATATGTCGCCAGCTCACTCCCGCGGGTGATCTGCCGCTTACCCATAGTCCGTTCGGGCCATTCAAGATTGGGCCCGACGGGGGTGTTGCGCTGTGCCCACCTTCCGTAACGTCCTCAACTGGCGGCGGTGAATATGCCGCTGCCGCCGTGGGGGAGCCTCGATTCGGGAGAGGACGGCGCCGGTATGGGCTGGGTAACCGACTGGAGTGCGCAGGCTGCCTGCCGCACTACCGATCCGGATGAACTGTTCGTTCAAGGAGCAGCGCAGAACAGAGCCAAGGCGGTGTGCACCGGATGTCCGGTACGCACCGAGTGCCTGGCCGACGCGCTGGACAATCGCGTCGAGTTCGGCGTGTGGGGAGGCATGACCGAGCGGGAGCGCCGCGCTCTGCTGCGCCGGCGGCCCACCGTGACCTCCTGGCGCAGGCTGCTGGAGACCGCCCGCTTGGAGTACGAGCGCGGCTCCGGGTTCGTGAGCCTCGACAGCGACGAGGTGTACGAGAACTACGCGGCCGTGAGCTGAGGACCGCGGGCGCGGGCCCAGCGAACAGCAGGTCAAGCACGCGGCAGGTCAAGCACACGGCATATCAAGCACACCGCAGGTCAGGCGTCGTAGGTCCGACAGACCTCGCGGCCCACGCACCTCGGGTTCGGCCGAGAGCCCAGGGCGAGCGCGATCACGTCCGCTGTGCCGGGCCGCGTCCGCTACGACGGTTCCGGACGCTCCGTGGGCGCGCCCGCCGCGAGGCGGCCGCCGATGTCGCGCAGGCCCGTGAGGTCATGGACATCGCCGGGCAGGGCGGGTACGTCGACCACCGCCACCTCGGGGTGGCGGGCGGTGAAGCGGTCACGCGTGCGCTGCTCGCGTGCCAGGAGATGCATGCGTTCGGCGTGCAGCCTCAGCAGGCCCTCGGCGAGCCGGTCGACGGAACGTTCCTCGTCGGCGGGGGAGCCTTCGGGGGAGGCGCCGGACGCGTCGGTACCGGTTGCGGCCTCGGCCGCGCGAGGTTCTGAACTGCCGTACGTTTCGGGAGAGTTACGAAGTCCAGCTTTCCCGTCCCCCTGATCCACAATGCCGGGGTCCGCAAGATTTTCCGCGGCGTCCAGCGCGCGCTCGGCGGACAGCCGGCCCGCGCCGCTGCCGTGCACCCGGTTGAGCACAAGTCCCACCAGCGGCATGTTCTCCGCGGCCAGCCGCTCCACGAAGTACGCGGCCTCGCGCAGCGCGTCCCGCTCCGGGGCCGCCACCACCAGGAACGCCGTACCAGGCGCCTGGAGCAGCTTGTACGTGGCGTCCGCGCGGGTGCGGAAGCCGCCGAAGGTGGTGTCCATCGCGGCCACGAACGTCTGGACGTCCTTGAGGAGTTGGCCGCCGAGCAGCTTGCCCAGGGTGCCGGTCATCATCGACATCCCGACGTTCAGGAACGCCATGCCCGCGCGGCCGCCCAGTTTGGCGGGGGCGGTGAGCAGGCGGATCAGCCGGCCGTCCAGGAAGGAGCCGAGCCGCTTGGGCGCGTCCAGGAAGTCCAGGGCCGAGCGGGAGGGCGGGGTGTCGACCACGATCAGGTCCCATTCGTCCCGCGCCCGCAGCTGACCCAGCTTCTCCATCGCCATGTACTCCTGCGTGCCGGCGAAGCCCGCCGAGAGCGACTGGTAGAAGGGGTTCGCCAGGATCGCGGCCGCCCGCTCGCGGTCCGCGTGCGCCTCCACGACCTCGTCGAAGGTGCGCTTCATGTCGAGCATCATGGCGTGCAGCTCTCCGCCGCCGTCGGTGCCCTTGACCCGGCGGGGCACGTTGTCGAGGGAGTCGATGCCCATCGACTGGGCCAGCCTGCGGGCCGGGTCGATGGTGAGCACGACCACCTTGCGGCCCCGCTCGGCCGCGCGCAGGCCCAGGGCGGCCGCGGTGGTCGTCTTGCCGACGCCACCGGAGCCGCAGCACACCACGATGCGTGTCTTCGGGTCGTCCAGCAGCGCGTCGACGTCCAGCACCCGGGAGGAAGCCAGCCGCCGGGCCGTCGCCTCCCGCCCCTCGGCCGAGCCCCGCTCCCCAGCCGCGCCCCGCTCCTCGGCCTTCTCCTGGCCCCCGGCCTTGTCGCGGCTCCCGGCCTTCTCCCGGTCCCCGGTCGCCGCCTCGCGCCCGTCGGCCGCGAACTGCTCCTCGGCTGTCATGACACCTCCTGCTCGCGCAGCTCGGCGGCGAGTTCGTACAGGCCCGCCAGGTCCATTCCCTCGGCGAGCAGCGGCAGTTCGTGCAGGGGCAGGCCCAGCTCGCCGAGCACACCGCGCTGCTCCTGCTCCAGGGCGTGCCGCTCGGCGTACTCCGCGGCCTGGGCGAGCAGCGGGTCCACCAGTTTCTCCGCGTTGCCGCCGCGCCGCGCGCCGCCGAGGCCGGCGGCCGACAGGGACCGGGCCATGGCGGAGTGGTCCACCGTCCGTACGAGTTCCAGATCGGCGGCGTCCAACACCTCGGGCCGCACCATGTTCACGATGACCCGGCCCACCGGCAGCCGCGCCGAGCGCAGTTCGGCGATGCCGTCGGCGGTCTCCTGGACCGGCATCTCCTCCAGCAGCGTCACCAGGTGCACCGCGGTCTCCGGAGACTTGAGGACCCGCATCACGGCCTGCGCCTGATTGTGTATCGGGCCGATCTTCGCCAGGCCCGCCACCTCGTCGTTCACATTGAGGAAGCGGGTGACACGGCCGGTCGGGGGCGCGTCCATGACCACGTAGTCGTAGACGAACCGGCCGGCGCGGTCCTTGCGGCGCACCGCCTCGCACGCCTTGCCGGTGAGCAGGACGTCCCGGATGCCGGGCGCGATGGTGGTGGCGAAGTCGATGGCGCCGAGCTTCTTCAGGGCTCTGCCCGCGCCGCCCAGCTTGTAGAACATCTGGAGGTAGTCCAGAAGGGCCAGTTCGGGGTCTATGGCCAGTGCGTACACCTCCCCGCCCCCGGGAGCCACCGCGATCTTCCGCTCCTCGTACGGCAACGCCTCCGTCTCGAAGAGCTGTGCGATGCCCTGCCGGCCCTCGACCTCCACGAGAAGCGTCCGCTTCCCCTCGGTCGCGAGGGCCAGCGCGAGTGCGGCGGCGACCGTCGTCTTTCCGGTCCCGCCCTTGCCGCTGACGACCTGGAGCCTGCTCACGTCTTCGAGACTAACCAGTCCGGCCGACCGTCACGCGGGAGGCTGTGGATAACGGGGAGACGACGAGGGAGTGATCGGTCACAGCGGATACAGTCGGCCCATGACCAAGTGGGAATACTCAACCGTGCCGCTGCTCGTCCATGCCACGAAGCAGATTCTGGACAACTGGGGCGAGGACGGCTGGGAGCTCGTCCAGGTCGTGCCCGGGCCGAACCCCGAGCAACTGGTCGCCTACCTGAAGCGGGAGAAGCAGGCATGAGCGCGGTCGAGGAGAAGCTGGCCGGTCTGGGCCTGAGCCTGCCGGAGGTCGTACCGCCGCTGGCCGCCTACCAGCCGGCCGTGCAGTCCGGTGTCTACGTGTACACCGCGGGCCAGCTGCCGATGGTCGAGGGCAAGCTGCCCGTCACCGGCAAGGTGGGCGCCGAGGTCACGGCCGACGAGGCCAAGGACCTGGCCCGCGTCTGCGCGCTGAACGCGCTGGCGGCCGTGAAGTCCGTCGCCGGCGACCTGGACCGGATCGCGCGCGTGGTCAAGGTCACCGGGTTCGTCGCCTCCGCGGCCGACTTCACCGGGCAGCCCGGTGTGATCAACGGCGCCAGCGAGCTGCTCGCCGAGGCCCTCGGCGACAAGGGCGTGCACGCCCGCAGCGCGGTCGGTGTCGCGGTGCTCCCGATGGACGCGCCGGTCGAGGTCGAGATCCAGGTCGAGCTGGTTCCGTAGCCCCGCCGCACCCGTACCGTCCGTAGCCCCGCCGCATCCGTACCACCGGCATCGCCCGCACCGCTCCGGCACCTCGGGTACCTCTCGAACATTCGCCCTACACGGGATAGCCTCCGGCCATGGCGAACGGTCAGTGGTACCCCCCGGAGTGGCCGGACCGCATCCGCGCGCTCGCGGACGGCACCCTCACCCCGGTGTCCCCCAAGCGCGCGGCGACGGTGCTCCTGCTGAAGGACACCGAGGCCGGACCGGCCGTCCACATGCTGCGCAGACGCGCCTCCATGGCCTTCGCCGGAGGCGCGTACGCGTATCCCGGGGGCGGCGTCGACCCGCGCGACGACGACACGCGGATCCGCTGGGCGGGCCCGCCGCGCGCGTCCTGGGCCGAGCGGCTCGGGGTGGACGAGGCCGGCGCGCAGGCGATCGTCTGCGCGGCGGTCCGGGAGACGTACGAGGAGGCGGGAGTCCTGCTCGCCGGGCCCGACCCGGACTCGGTCGTCGGCGACACCACGGGCGACGACTGGGAGGCGGACCGCGCCGCCCTGGTCGCGCGTGAGCAGTCCTTCGCCGAGTTCCTGCACCGGCGCGGCCTGGTGCTGCGCTCGGACCTGCTGGGCGCCTGGGCGCGCTGGATCACCCCGGAGTTCGAGTCGCGCCGCTACGACACCTGGTTCTTCGCGGCCGTCCTCCCCGCAGGGCAGCGCACCCGGAACGCCTCCACGGAGGCCGACCGCACGGTGTGGATCCGCCCGGCCGAGGCCGCCGCCGGGTACGACCGGGGCGAGCTGCTGATGATGCCGCCCACCATCGCCGCGCTGCGCGAGCTGCTGCCGTACGGCACCGCCGCCGAGGCCCTCGCGGCCGCCGCCGCGCGCGATCTGACGCCGGTGCAGGCCACCGCCCGGCTCCGGGACGGCGAGATCGTGCTGTCCTGGCCGGGGCACGAGGAGTTCACCAAGCACGTTCCGTCGAGCTCGGCGCCCGCCGACGCGACCGGGGGAGGCCGCGCATGACCGACGCGAGCGCGCTGCCCGGCCAGCCCAGGGGCGTGGTCGGCTCCGGACCCGCCACCGCGCGGGCCCTCAACGTCCTCGCGCCCAACCCCTCCGCGATGACCCTGGACGGCACCAACACCTGGATCCTCGCCGAGCCGGACTCCGATCTGGCCGTGGTGATCGACCCGGGCCCGCTGGACGAGGGCCATCTGCGCGCGGTCGTGGACACGGCGGAGAAGGCGGGCCGCCGGATAGCCCTGACCCTGCTCACGCACGGGCACGCGGACCACGCCGAGGGCGCGGGCCGCTTCGCCGAGCTGACCGGCACCCGGGTGCGGGCCCTGGACCCGGCGCTCCGCCTCGGCGACGAGGGCCTGGCCGCGGGCGACGTGATCACCACCGGCGGCCTGGAGCTGAGGGTCGTACCGACCCCCGGGCACACCTCGGACTCGCTGTCCTTCCACCTCCCGGCCGACCGGGCGGTGCTGACCGGCGACACCATCCTCGGGCGCGGTACGACGATGGTGGCGCACCCCGACGGGCGGCTCGGCGACTACCTGGACTCCCTGCGCCGGCTGCGCTCCCTCACCGTGGACGACGGCGTGCACACCGTGCTGCCGGGGCACGGACCGGTCCTGGAGGACGCCCAGGGTGCCGTGGAGTTCTATCTCGCCCACCGTGCCCACCGGCTCGCCCAGGTGGAGACCGCCGTCGAGAACGGCCACCGCGGCGCGGCCGATGTCGTCGCCCATGTCTACGCCGACGTGGACCGCTCCCTGTGGCCGGCCGCGGAACTCTCGGTCCGCGCCCAGCTGGAGTACCTCGGCGAGCACGGCCTGATCTAGGGCCTCTCGTTCGGATCACGCCGGGCTCGCGGGCTCTGGTGCCTGATCCGGCCTGATCCGGACGAAAGACCCTAGGGGCTCTCTTCCGGCCCCGGGCTCTTCACGCCGTGCACGCGCGCGTACTCGGCGGCGAGCCAGGGCCCCAGGTCGTCCACATGGCCGCGCAGCACCCGGGGGTCGCCCACGGGCTCGCGGCCGTACTCCGCCGCCGTAAGCAGCTGGGCGGCCCGCTCGGGGTAGTACGCACCGCAGACCTCGGCCATCTCGCGCAGATCGCTCGTCCAGCCGTTCCAGCGGGTCATCACGAGCGTGAAGCCGGTGCGGACGAGATGGCGGGAGATGAAGCGCACCAGGCGCCGCCGGGCCGCCTCGTCGTCCCCGGCGGCCGCGATCCGCTCCCGCCAGCGGGGCAGCAGCCGGGCGAGGTCGCCGTTGGTCTCACGGGCCAGCAGGGAGTCGGGGCGGTAGCGGGGCAGCAGCTCGGCCAGGTCGTCCCCGAGCAGCGGTGTGCACAGGCAGGCCAGGAACCAGCCCATGTCGTACCGCTCCGGCTCGCTCAGCAGCCGCTCCCGGCCGTACAGCAGCGTCCCGGCCCCGTCGATCTCCGGGAACTCCCGGTCAAGGGCCTCGCCGAGGGCTCGTACGGCGGCACGGTCGGCGTCGGCCGGTTCCTCGCGCAGGACGATCAGCAGGTCCAGGTCGCTGCGGCCCACCCGCGCGGTGCCCCGGGGGATCGACCCGTAGAGGTACGCGCCGTCCAGCCGCGCCCCGAAGATCTCCGGCAACCGCTTCCGTACGGCGGCCACGACCGGCCGGAAGGCGGCGGGCACGCGCGCGAGGGAGCCCTCACGCAGGAAGAAGCCATCGGGGTCGAGGCCGTGCGGGCGGGGTGGGGCGGGCGGTCCGGGCATGGGGCCATCCTGCCGTGCCCGACCGGGCCGGGGCAGCGGGTTTGTGCCGGGAGGAACGGCTCAGGGCGCGGCCCTTGAAAAGCCGCGCCCTGGACGTCGTACGGGGAAGGACCGCGGGTCAGCGGGACCGCTTGGCCAGTCGCTCCACGTCCAGCAGGATGACCGCGCGCGCCTCCAGGCGCAGCCAGCCGCGCTGGGCGAAGTCGGCCAGGGCCTTGTTGACGGTCTCGCGGGAGGCGCCCACCAGCTGGGCCAGCTCCTCCTGGGTGAGGTCGTGGACGACATGGATGCCCTCTTCGGACTGCACGCCGAAGCGGCGCGACAGGTCGAGCAGGGCGCGCGCCACACGGCCGGGGACATCGGAGAAGACCAGGTCGGACATGGCGTCATTGGTCTTGCGCAGTCGGCGGGCGACGGCGCGCAGCAGGGCGCCTGCCACCTCGGGGCGGGCGTTCAGCCAGGGCTGGAGGTCGCCGTGGCCGAGGCCGAGCAGCTTGACCTCGGTCAGCGCGGTCGCGGTGGCCGTGCGCGGGCCCGGGTCGAACAGCGACAGCTCGCCGATCAGCTCGCCGGGACCGACGACGGCGAGCATGTTCTCGCGGCCGTCGGGGGAGGTGCGGTGCAGCTTGACCTTGCCCTCGGTGACGACATACAGGCGGTCGCCCGGGTCGCCCTCGTGGAACAGGGAGTCGCCGCGAGCGAGGGTCACCTCGCTCATCGAGGCGCGAAGCTCCGCGGCCTGCTCATCGTCGAGCGCCGCGAAGAGCGGGTTGCGCCGCAGAACGTCGTCCACGAGTTTTCTCCTTGTCGACCTGCTCAGGGGGGTCTTTCTCCCCTGTGTGCCAGGGACCGTGTTCTCATTTTGCCGGACGGTCCAAACAGTGTGATCTGTCACAAGGATGCCGCACCGGTGTGCCGGGGTAAGCGTCAGGGGTCCAATCGGGGGCCGATCTTCGGGGTCCGGGGCGGATGTCGGTGCCGGGCTCTAGGCTGGCCGGGTGTCCAAATCACCGGTGAGAGCACAGGCCAAGGGGGCTTAGCGGGTGGTTGTACGTCGCGATTCCGCTGTGGGCGAACAGGGCCCCGGAGGCAGTAGGAAAAGTAGAAAAAAGGCTGACATGGCGGAAGAGACCGGTTCGGTGGGAAAGGCAGAGTCTGCCGGGAAGGCGGTGTCTGCCGCGAAGGCGCCTTCCACGAAGAAGGCGGCACCGGCCAAGAAGTCCGCTTCCGCCCGAAAGGCCGCCCCGGCCGGGAAGTCCGTTTCGGGCCGGAAGGTCGCCCCGGCCGGGAAGGCCGTGGCCGCCGATGGATCGGTCCCGGTGAAGAAGGCCGCGCCCGCCGAGAAGGTCGCCGTCGCACCACCGGGCAAGGAGTCGCGGACCGCCCTGGTCCGCCGGGCCCGCCGGATCAACCGCGAGCTGGCCGAGGTGTACCCGTACGCCCACCCGGAGCTGGACTTCGAGAACCCCTTCCAGCTGCTGGTCGCGACCGTCCTGTCGGCCCAGACCACCGATCTGCGCGTCAACCAGACCACCCCCGGCCTCTTCGGCCGCTATCCCACCCCCGAGGACCTGGCCGTCGCGAACCCGGAGGAGGTAGAGGAGATCCTGCGCCCCTGCGGGTTCTTCCGGGCCAAGACCCGGTCCGTCATAGGTCTCTCCAAGGCGCTGGTGGAGGACTTCGGCGGCGAGGTGCCGGGGCGTCTTGAGGACCTGGTCAAGCTGCCCGGTGTCGGCCGCAAGACCGCCTTCGTCGTGCTCGGCAACGCCTTCGGACGGCCCGGGATCACCGTGGACACGCACTTCCAGCGGCTGGTGCGCCGCTGGCGCTGGACCGAGGAGACCGACCCGGACAAGATCGAGGCCGCGGTCGGCGCGCTGTTCCCCAAGAGCGACTGGACCGATCTGTCCCACCACGTCATCTGGCACGGCCGCCGTATCTGCCACGCCCGCAAGCCCGCCTGCGGCGCCTGCCCGATCGCCCCGCTCTGCCCGGCCTACGGCGAGGGCGAGACCGACCCGGAGAAGGCGAAGAAGCTGTTGAAGTACGAGAAGGGCGGCCTGCCGGGGCAGCGGCTCAACCCGCCGCAGGCCTATCTGGACGCGGGCGGCAGGCCCGCGCCGCCGCTGGGGGCCGCGTGACGGAACGAACTGGACGCCCTCGGCGTTGGACGACACGGAATGACGGGGGTGGGCGATGACGTGGGCCAGTGAGGCGCGAGGCGACGCGGTGGTGCTGGACGGCCGAGGGCTGCCGGAATGGCTGCACCCGGTCGCGCGCGCGGCCGAGACCATCGAACCCCTCCAGCTCAGCCGCTTCCTGCCGCCGGAGAACGGCTCGGGCCGTCAGTCGGCCGTGCTGATCCTGTTCGGCGAGGGCGCCCGCGGCCCCGAACTGCTGCTGATGGAGCGCTCCGGCTCACTGCGCTCGCACGCGGGCCAGCCGTCCTTCCCCGGCGGCTCCCTCGACCCCGAGGACGGCGACCCGCTCGGCGAGGGCCCGCTGCGCGCCGCCCTGCGCGAGGCCGAGGAGGAGACCGGGCTCGACCCCCGCGGTGTGCAGCCGTTCGCCGTGCTGCCCCGGCTGTACATCCCGGTCAGCCGCTTCGTCGTCACCCCCGTCCTCGGCTGGTGGCGCGAGCCCAGCCCGGTCGGCGCGGTGGACCCGAACGAGACGGCGCGGGTGTTCACCGTCCCCGTGGCGGATCTCACGGACCCCGCCAACCGCACCACCGTCGTCCACCCCAGCGGATTCCGGGGTCCGGCATTCCAGGTCGAATCGACCCTTGTGTGGGGTTTCACGGCCGGGGTGATCGACCGGCTGCTGCACTACGCGGGCTGGGAGCGCCCCTGGGACCGGGAGAAGCTGGCCCCGCTCGACTGGAGCTCATGACAGGGTGATCCCCGTGCTGTCTCTTTCCCGGGGACGCGGGGTTCCTGAAGTCCCCATGGGGGCGGGCCGGACGCCTCGTCCGAGCCGCGGGAAGCGGAATGGAGTAGGCGAGGGCCTGAAGCGGTGAACGTGCTGGACATCCTGTTGCTGGTCGCTGCCGTGTGGTTCGCGGTGGTGGGCTACCGCCAGGGCTTCGTCGTGGGCATCCTGTCGGTGATCGGGTTCCTGGGCGGCGGCCTCGCGGCGGTGTACGCGCTGCCCGTCGTCTGGGACGCGGTGACCGACAACGCGGAGGTGGGCACCACCGCCGCCGTCGTGGCCGTGGTCGTCGTCATCGTCTGCGCCTCCGTCGGCCAGGCCCTGACCACCCACCTCGGCAACAAACTGCGCAAGCACATCACCTGGTCCCCGGCCCGCGCCCTGGACGCCACGGGTGGCGCGCTGGTCAATGTGGTGGCGATGCTGCTGGTCGCCTGGCTGATCGGCTCCGCCCTGGCCGGCACCACCCTGCCGACCCTCGGCAAGCAGGTGCGCGGCTCCAAGGTGCTGCTCGGGGTCTCCCGGGCGCTGCCCGCCCAGGCCGACGGCTGGTTCGCGGACTTCTCCTCGGTGCTTGCGCAGAACGGCTTCCCGCAGGTCTTCAGCCCGTTCTCCGACGAGCCCATCAAGGACGTCCAGCCACCGGACCCGGCCCTCGCCGGCAGCCCCGTCGCCACCCGCGCACAGCGCTCCATCGTCAAGGTCACCGGCACCGCGCAGAGCTGCGGCAAGGTCCTGGAGGGCACCGGCTTCGTCTTCGCCGACCGCCGGGTGATGACCAACGCGCATGTCGTCGGCGGGGTGGACGCGCCGACCGTGCAGATAGGCGGAGCGGGGCGGCGGTACGGCGCCAAGGTGGTGCTGTACGACTGGAAGCGTGACATCGCGGTACTCGACGTACCGGACCTGAAGGCGGACGCGCTGAAGTTCTCCGCGCCGGACGCGGCCGGGGGCGACGGCGCGATCGTGGCCGGCTTCCCGGAGAACGGCTCGTACGACGTGCGCGCGGCCCGGGTGCGCGGGCGCATCTCGGTCAACGGCCCGGACATCTACCACCGCGGCAGCGTGCGCCGCGATGTCTACTCGCTGTACGCGACCGTCCGCCAGGGAAACTCCGGCGGACCCCTGCTCACCCCTGACGGCAGGGTCTACGGGGTGGTGTTCGCCAAGTCCCTGGACGACGCCGAGACCGGTTACGCGCTGACGGCGGACGAGATCCGGCCGGACATCGCCCGCGGTCGCACGGCGAACGAACAGGTGGGCACGGACAGCTGCGCGCTGTGAGCCGCGGGGCGGCTCAGTTGCGCGGGTGACGCAGCCGCACCGAAACCCAGCGGGCCCGGCGGCGCAGGATGCGCGGGATCCCCACCCGCAGTTCGCCTTCCGCGAGTTGCGGGGTGCCTCGCTGAGGCATGCTCAGGCCCGTGGCCGAGCGGCGGTTGCGGGGTGCGTCACTGTAGTCGTGCGTCAAGCCCATACCGGTCCGTGTGCCCCCGCCTCAAGGTCGATAACCGCTTGGACGGCGGCCAATTGGCGTATGCGGCAGGCATGTGGCCGAACGGGGGACAAGTGGCGAGGAACCGGATACTCCACGCATCGGTTCCGCGCCGCGTCGTCACCGGTCGGGCTCGGGGTCCTTCAGCCAGTTGATCAGCTCCGTCGAGAACCCCGCGGGGTCCTCCTCGTGCGGGAAATGCCCGAGCCCGTCGAACAGCCGCCAGCGGTACGGCGCTTCGACATACTCCCCGGAACCGGCGGCACTACGCGTGCGGCTCACCGGATCGAGTGAACCATGCAGATGCAGCGTGGGCACCCGCACCGGACGCTTCATCCTGCGGTAGAACTGCACGCCGTCCGGGCGCGCCAGGGAGCGCACCAGCCAGCGGTACGGCTCGACGGAGCAATGCGCGGTGGAGGGGATGCACATGGCGCGCTGGTACATGCGCACCGCCTCGTCCTCCGGCGGGCGCGGCCCGGACCAGTCCCGGATCAGACGGCCCACCAGCTCCCCGTCGTCCGCGGTGAGTTGACGCTCCGGGATCCAGGGCCGCTGGAAACCCCAGATGTAGGAGTTGGCGGCCGTCTGCCGGGCGTCGCGCAGCATCGCCGCGCGCCAGCGCCGGGGGTGCGGCATCGACACCACCGCGAGCCGGCGCACCAGCTTGGGGCGCATGGCCGCCGCGGTCCACGCCAGATAGCCGCCGAGGTCGTGTCCGACCAGCGCGGCGTCCGGCTCGCCGAGGGAACGGATGACACCGGTGACGTCCAGGGCGAGGTTGGCCGGGTCGTAGCCGCGCGGGGTGCGGTCGCTGCCGCCGACGCCCCGCAGATCCATGGCCACCGCCCGGTAGCCGGCCTCCGCGAGGGCGACCAGCTGGTGCCGCCAGGTCCACCAGAACTGCGGGAAGCCATGGAGCAGCAGCACCAGGGGGCCGTCGCCGAGTTCCGCGATGTGGAAGCGGGCGCCATTGGCGGCGACGTCCCGGTGGATCACCTGGTGTCCGGGCAGGCCGATCCGTACCAGCGAGGGATGGGCGGGGTCCTGAGCGGGGTCCGTCATGACGACGAGCGTGCCACAGCCTCGATGGCCGCGGGGCTGCGATCCTCGGGAAGCTCCGGGCGCGGGTGCGGCTTGGCGTTGCCCAGGACGCTCGCCGATTCCTTCATGGACGCGGCGACCTTCTGCGGACCCTGGCCCTTCTTGGCCTTCTTCGCGAACACCACGCCGATCAGCGCGAGCAGACCGGCGACGAGCACATTTGCCGCGAAGGACAGCACGAAGCAGATCGCCAGGTTCCAGTGGGACCAGGTGCGGATGCCGTACGCCAGGGCGAAGTTGAGCATCGGCAGGGAGAAGACCAGGACCGCGCCCGCCAGCGAGAACGCGCCGCCGCTGGTCGCGCCGCGCTTCACGTCCTGCTTGAGCTGCGCCTTGGCCAGCGCGATCTCGTCGTGCACCAGCGCCGACAAATCGGTCGTCGCCGAGGCGAACAGCTGGCCGATGCTGCGTTCGGCGCCGACCGGGCTGCCGTCGGGTGCGCTCATCGCGTTCTCCCTTACGAGTTCTTTCGTGTCCCCGGGCCTGCCGGGCGGGCCGCCGCCCTGCCCCGGGTCACCGTCTTGATTTGTACCGTCTCGTCAGATCATGCCGGACGGCGGCCGTCGTCGCCTGCCCCGCCCGGTACTTCCGCACGCCCGTCGTCCGCCGCGGCCGTCCGCTCGGCGGCGATCCGCCGGTGTTCCGCGGCCCTGCGCTCCAGGATCCGGGCCATGCGGAGGTGGTACGCCGGATCGTCCTCCTCGTAGACGTCGGGGACGCCGTCGAGGTCGTCGTCGCGGTCCTCGGCCGCGCACAGCCGCCGGTACTTGGCGTTGCGTATCTTCAGCAGCACGGTGGCACAGATCGCGGCGATCAGGGACCCGGTGAGGACGGCGGCCTTGGTCTCGTCGGTGAGGAGCGCGTCGCCGTCGTAGGCCAGTTCGCCGATGAGCAGCGAGACCGTGAAGCCGATGCCGGCGAGCGAGGACACCGCGAAGACGTCCGGCCAGGCGAGGTCCTCGCTCAGGGAGGCGCGGGTGAAGCGGACGGTCAGCCAGGTGCCGCCGAATATGCCGAGCGCTTTGCCGAGGACCAGGCCCAACACCACGCCGAGGGTCTCCGGTCGGGTGAACAGATCGCCGAGCGCCCGCCCTGACACCACCACACCGGCGCTGAACAGCGCGAACAGCGGTACCGCGAACCCGGCGGACAGGGGCCGCACCAGGTGCTCGACGCGCTCGCCGGGCGAGTGCGCCTCGTCCTCGCGGGTGGTGCAGCGCAGCATCAGGCCCATGGCCACACCGGCGATGGTGGCGTGCACGCCGCTGTTGTACATCAGCGCCCAGTTGACGACGGCGAGCGGCAGGTAGACGTACCAGCCGCGCACGCCCTTGCGCAGCAGCAGCCAGAAGACGGCGAGGCCGAGGAACGCGCCGCCGAGCGCGGCGAAGTTCAGCCGGTCGGTGAAGAAGACCGCGATGATCAGGATCGCGAAGAGGTCGTCGACGACGGCGAGGGTGAGCAGGAAGGCGCGCAGGGCGCTGGGCAGCGAGGTGCCGATCACCGCGAGGACGGCGAGCGCGAAGGCGATGTCGGTGGCGGTGGGCACCGCCCAGCCTTGTGCGGAGCCGTGTCCCGCGAGGTTGGTGACGGTGTAGACGAGCGCGGGTACGGCCATGCCGCACAGGGCGGCCACCACGGGGAGCACGGCCGCCTTGGGGTCGCGCAGGTCCCCGGCGACCAGTTCGCGTTTGAGCTCGATACCGGCGACGAAGAAGAAGATCGCGAGGACACCGTCGGCGGCCCAGTGGGCGACCGACAGATCAAGGCCGAGGGCTCCGGGGCCGAAGCTGAAGTGGCTGACCGCCTCGTAGCTGTGGCGCAGCGCCGGGACGTTCGCCCAGATCAGGGCGGTCACGGCGGCGAGGAGCAGAAGCACTCCGCCGACGGTCTCCGTGCGCAGGGCGTCCGCGACATAGGTCCGCTCGGGCAGGGACAGGCGTCCGAGGGCCTTGCGGGCGGGGTGCGGGGGGCGGGGCGCGGTCACGAGGGGGGACCTCCGGAAGCGGGCAGGACGATGTACCTGCCGACCAGACTTCCCGGCGCACCCCAGATGGATCTTATTGACTTCTTGACTCTTTGGTTACTTTACCTAACTTCTCGGGCGAGGGAAAGGCGGCGCGGACCGGTGGGCCCTGACCTGCGGAAGGGGCGCCCGGCGGATGCCGGGCGCCCCTTGTCCGTCGTACGGGATCAGTCCTCGCTGGGGGTGGCGGGGAGTTTGGACTGGATGAGGTCCATGACGGTGGAGTCGGTGAGGGTGGTGACGTCTCCGAGTTGGCGGTTCTCGGCGACGTCGCGCAGGAGGCGGCGCATGATTTTGCCGGAGCGGGTCTTGGGGAGTTCGGCGACGGGGAGGATTCGTTTGGGTTTGGCGATGGGGCCGAGGGTGGCGCCGACGTGGTCGCGGAGTGTGCCGGTGAGGGTTTCGTCGTCGGCGGAGGCGGTGCCGCGCAGGATGACGAAGGCGACGATGGCCTGGCCGGTGGTCTCGTCGGTGGCTCCGACGACGGCTGCCTCGGCGACGGCGGGGTGGGAGACGAGGGCGGATTCGACCTCGGTGGTGGAGATGTTGTGGCCGGAGACGAGCATGACGTCGTCGACGCGGCCCAGGAGCCAGATGTCGCCGTCGTCGTCCTTCTTGGCGCCGTCGCCGGCGAAGTACTTGCCTTCGAAGCGGGACCAGTAGGTGTCCTTGAAGCGCTGGTCGTCGCCCCAGATGGTGCGGAGCATGGAGGGCCAGGGTTCGGTGAGGACGAGGTAGCCGCCGCCGCCGTCGGGGACCTCGTGGGCCTCGTCGTCGACGACGGTGGCGCTGATGCCGGGCAGGGGGCGTTGTGCGGAGCCGGGCTTGGCCTCGGTGACGCCGGGCAGGGGGGAGATCATCATGGCGCCGGTCTCGGTCTGCCACCAGGTGTCGACGACGGGGGTGTGGTCGGCGCCGATGTGTTTGCGGTACCAGATCCAGGCTTCGGGGTTGATGGGTTCGCCGACCGAGCCGAGGATGCGCAGGCTGGAGAGGTCGTACTTGGCGGGGATGTCGTCTCCCCACTTCATGAAGGTGCGGATGGCGGTGGGGGCGGTGTAGAGGAGGGAGACCTTGTATTTCTGGATGATCTCCCAGAAGCGGCCCTGGTGGGGGGTGTCGGGGGTGCCCTCGTACATGACCTGGGTGGCGCCGTTGGCGAGGGGGCCGTAGACGATGTAGGAGTGGCCGGTGACCCAGCCGACGTCGGCGGTGCACCAGAAGACGTCGGTCTCGGGTTTGAGGTCGAAGACGGCCCAGTGGGTGTAGGCGGCCTGGGTGAGGTAGCCGCCGGAGGTGTGCAGGATGCCCTTGGGTTTTCCGGTGGTGCCGGAGGTGTAGAGGATGAACAGGGGGTGTTCGGCGTCGAACGCCTCGGGGGTGTGTTCGGTGGGCTGGGCGGCGAGGAGGTCGTGCCACCAGATGTCGCGGGTGTCGTTGAAGGCGACGTCCTGGCCGGTGCGGCGTACGACGAGGACGTGTTCGACGTTGCCGGCTTTTTCGACGGCTTCGTCGACGGCGGGTTTGAGGGCGGAGGGCTTGCCGCGGCGGTAGCCGCCGTCGGAGGTGATGACGACCTTGGCGTCGGCGTCCTTGATGCGGGTGGCGAGTGCGTCGGAGGAGAAGCCGCCGAAGACGACGGAGTGGGCGGCGCCGATGCGGGCGCAGGCCAGCATGGCGATGGCGGTCTCGGGGATCATCGGCATGTAGACGGCGACGCGGTCGCCCTTGCGGACGCCGAGGTGGAGGAGGGCGTTCGCGGCGCGGGAGACCTCGTCCTTGAGTTCGGCGTAGGTGATGGCGCGGCTGTCGCCGGGCTCGCCCTCGAAGTGGATGGCGACCCGGTCGCCGTGGCCGGCCTCGACGTGCCGGTCGACGCAGTTGTGGGCGACGTTGAGGGTGCCGTCCTTGAACCATTTCGCGAAGGGGGGGTTCGACCAGTCCAGCGTCTCGGTCGGCTCTGTGGCCCAGGTCAGCCGGCGGGCCTGCGCGGCCCAGAAGCCGAGCCGGTCAGCCTTGGCCTGCTCATACGCCTCCGCCGTGACGTTGGCGTGTGCGGCCAGGTCGGCGGGGGGCGCGAACCTGCGTTCTTCCTTCAGCAGGTTGGCCAGGCTCTCATTGCTCACGACATCCGCCTTTCAAGGGTGTCCGATGTGTCCCAGGCCACAGCTCATCAGACGTGAGGGGCCGGTGACAAGGGTCGTCGGAAAAATTGGTTTAGACCTGTGCGATCGAGAGGGGAGGGGGTGGAGTAACGATTCGCAAAGGATCAGTAATGCCACGTAAAGATCATTCATAACTTTTCGGGGCAAATGACCTAGTCGATCCCTCGGAATGATGAATAAGTCATTTGATCGGCTTGTCATCCTCATTCCTTCTCGGGCCCGTGTGATCTTGGGCGGTGCCGCAGGTTCAAACCCGGCGGATCACCACAAAAAGCCCTTGTCAGCGTTCGTCTGAGAGAAGGAAGAAGGTGGGCGGAACATGGCCGCCAACCAGAGGATCGCCGTCGGCGTGGTCGCCGCGGCCTGTGCCGTCTCGCTCGCGGCGTGCGGGAGCGGCACCCATGCTGTGCGGGAGGGGACGTCCGGCCCGCAGAAGGGGGCGCCCGCGGCGCCCGCACCCAAGAGCGTGCTCCGGCTGATCGGCGACGGGTCGACCGCGTACACCGGTACGCAGCCCCATCTGCCCAGGCCCGAGCGGCTGAAGCCGGGTCAGAAGCCCCCGCAGTTCGTCGTCTTCTCCTGGGACGGAGCGGGCGAGGACAGCCAGAAGCTGTTCTCGCACTTCCGCAAGGTCGCCAAGGAGAACAACGCCAATATGACGTTCTTCCTCAGCGGTGTTTATCTGCTGCCGGAGGACAAACGCGACCTCTACAAGCCCCCGCAGCACTCGCCGGGCAGCTCCGACATCGGCTTCAACGACCAGCAGGGGATCAGCGACACCGCCAAGCAGGCCCGGCTCGCCTGGCTGGAGGGCAACGAGATCGGCACCCACTTCAACGGCCACTTCTGCGGGCCCGACGGCGGGGTCGGCACCTGGTCGGTGGACGAGTGGAAGAGCGAGATCACCCAGGCCAAGCAGTTCGTGGAGAACTGGAAGACGAACTCCGGGATGAAGAATGCGGCCCCGCTGCCCTTCGACTACGACAAGGAGCTGATCGGCGGCCGTACCCCCTGCCTGGAGGGTCAGAAGAACTTCGTGCAGGCGGCCCGCCAGCTGGGCTTCCGCTACGACTCCAGCGGGGTCGACAACCAGCTCTGGCCGAAGAAGAAGAACGGCCTGTGGGACCTGTCCATGCAGTTGGTCCCCTTCCCCGGGCACAACTTCGAAGAGCTGACCATGGATTACAACTACATGATCAACCAGTCGGGCACCAAGACCCAGGGCGACCCCGACAAGTTCGGCGAATGGGGCGACCAAGTGCGCGACAGCCTCCTCCAGGGCTTCGACCGGGCCTACGACGGCAACCGCGCGCCCCTGGTCATCGGCAACCACTTCGAGTCCTGGAACGGCGGCACGTACATGCACGCCGTCGAGGACGTGGTGAAGAAGGTCTGCGGCAAGCCCGAGGTGCGCTGCGTCTCCTTCCACCAACTGGCCGACTGGCTGGACGCCCAGGACCCCAAGACCCTGGAGAGACTGCGGAGCCTGAAGGTGGGCGAGGCACCCAAGCAGGGCTGGGCGTCCTACCTCTCCGGCCACCCGGCCCCGGCGCCCAAGGGAGTCCCCGGGGCGCCGGCCGTCAAGGGGTAGGCGCCGGGCGGGAGTCGTCGGGCCGGAGTCGTCAGGCGGGCGTCGACACGCTCGCCTCGACGCCCGCTTCGAGGCTCGCCTCGACGCCCTCGCCGAGCACGAAGCCGGGGTCGACCTGCGCCGCCAGGTCGGCCCCGGTGCGCTCATTGCCCCACGACTCGGCGTTCTTCAGATGGAAGTGCACCATCTGGCGCATGTAGCGCTCCCGGTCCCGCCGCTCGTAGGTGGCGTCGGCGGTGGCCCGAAGGGTCGCCAGCGCACGGGCGTTGGCCTCCTCCAGGAGGTCGAACCGCGGCGGGCGGCCCTTCTCCATGGCCCGCACCCAGTCCGAGCGCCCGACCGTGACCAGCAGGTCGTCCCCGACCTCCGCGCGCAGGAAGTCGATGTCGTCCTGCTCCTGGATCTTGTTGCCGACGACCTTCAGGGCGACGCCGAAGTCCCGGGCGTACTCCTTGTACTGGCGGTAGACGGAGACCCCCTTGCGGGTCGGCTCGGCGACGAGGAACGTCATGTCGAAGCGGGTGAACATGCCGGAGGCGAAGGAGTCCGAGCCCGCGGTCATGTCGACCACCACGTACTCGTCGGGGCCGTCGACCAGGTGGTTCAGATACAGCTCCACCGCTCCGGTCTTGGAGTGGTAGCAGGCGACTCCGAGATCGGCGTCGGTGAAGGGGCCGGTGACCATCAGACGGACGGCGCCGCCGTCGAGCTCCACCGGACGCGCGCAGGCGTCGTAGACCGGGTTGGGCTCGCGCACCCGCACCAGCCGCGAGCCCCGCCCCGGCGGGGTCGTCTTGATCATGGTGGCGGCGGAGGCGATGCGCGGGTTGCTGCCGCGCAGATAGTCCTTGATCAGCGGCAGCCGCTCGCCCATGGCGGGCAGCGCCGCCGCCTCGGCCTCGTCCAGGCCGAGCGCGGGGCCGAGGTGCTGGTTGATGTCCGCGTCGATCGCGACGGCGGCGGCCCCGGACGCGGCGAGGTGGCGGATGAAAAGGGAGGAGAGCGTGGTCTTGCCGCTGCCGCCCTTCCCGACGAAAGCAATTTTCATGTTCACCAAGCGTAGTTGCGCGATAGCTGTAGGTGGCATGGTTGAGTGAAGAAGACCACTCCTTCGAGGGGTCTGCCGGTCGGGTGCGTACTGTCGTACTCATGAGTACGACAGCCGATCCGCTCGCGGCCCTGGGCGCACTGCCCGGCGTGGCCGAGTCCGTGGAATCCGTGCGCAAGGCCGTGGACCGGGTCTACGGACACCGGATCATGCGCCGCCGCAGCAACGCGGTCACCTCCGAGGCGGCCCTGCGCGCCGCCCGCGGCTCGGCGGCGCTGTCCGGCGCCGACTGGGCGCTGGAGGAGGTACGACGGCGCACCGACTTCGGCACCGACGACGAGGCGCGGGTGATGGGTGCGGCCCTGCGGCTGACGGCCGAGGCGGGCCAACTGCTGTCCATCTGGCGGCAGTCACCGCTGCGGGTGCTGGCCCGGCTGCACCTGGTGGCCGCGGCGAGCGACGAGAGCCGGGTCGGCCGGCCGCGCCAGGCCGGTGAGGCGGTGGACGAGCCGCTGATCGAGCTGCCGCTGCCGGACGCGCGGGAGGTCTCCGGGCGGCTGGACGGCCTCGCCGACCTGATCATCGCGGGCAGCTCCGCGCCGGCCCTGGTGACGGCGGCCGTGGTGCACGGCGAACTGCTCGCGCTGCGCCCCTTCACCTCGCACAACGGGCTGGTCGCCCGCGCCGCCGAGCGGATCGTGCTGATCGGCAGCGGCCTGGACCCGAAGGCGGTCTGCCCGGCCGAGGTCGGCCACGCGGAGCAGGGGCGCGCCGAGTACCTGGCGGCGCTGGAGGGCTATGTCTCGGGCACTCCCGAGGGCATGGCGGCGTGGATCGCGCACTGCGGGCGCGCGGTCGAGTTCGGGGCGCGGGAGTCGACGGCGGTGTGCGAGGCGCTTCAGCGCGGCGCGGCCTGAGGTTTCGCACCGGGGTGCGGACAGAGATGCGGCGGTACGAATTCTCGTACCGCCGCTGGCATGAGCACCGGGTTACCAAGCGTCCTCGATAACTCGCCCATCAGGACGGGGACTTTGCCCGTACCTGGTGCGGCTGGCCCGTATTCGACGGGTCGACGTCGCGTGGGTGCCCCGTGTTCATGCAGTGGTCCGTGGGCCAAATGCGTAGTGACTGGGGATCCTCTCGGATGTCCATGGTCGCGCGGGCCGCTGATTTCTTTGTACCGCGCGGTGGGGACAAGCGGAACCCCTGCTCGCACTTCTTTACTTTCCGGCGCGAGCAGGGGTGAAGGGGGCGAAAAGGGCCTCGGACGGCGGGCGGCGGGCGTCCGGTGGTGCGTGGGTGCCGGGCGGGGCCCGTCAGGCGGTGCCGCGGCGGCGGTTGGCGTACCAGACGAGTCCGGCCGTCGCGGCGGCCGCTCCCACGGCCGCCGCCGCGACCAGCGCGGGGCGCGGCGGTACGGACAGGGTGGGCAGCCGCTTCTTGAGCGGGACGGGGCGGCGGAACTCCAGCACCGGCCAGTTGCGCGCGACGGCCTCGCGGCGCAGCGCCCGGTCGGGGTTGACGGCGTGCGGGTGCCCGACCGTCTGGAGCATCGGCAGATCGGTCGCCGAGTCGCTGTAGGCGAAGCAGCGGTCGAGGTCGTAGCCCTCGGAGAGGGCCAGCTCCCGGATCGCCTCCGCCTTGGTCGGGCCGTAGGCGTAGTACTCCACCTCGCCGGTGAAGCAGCCGTCCTCGCCGACGACCATGCGGGTGGCCACCACCCGGTCGGCGCCCAGGAGTTCACCGACCGGCTCGACCACCTCGGCGCCCGAGGTGGACACGATGACCACGTCCCGGCCGGCCGTGTGGTGCTCCTCGATGAGTGAGGCTGCCTCGTCGTAGATGATCGGATCGATCAGGTCGTGCAGGGTCTCGGCGACGATCTCCCGCACCTGCTGCTGGTTCCAGCCCCGGACCATGTCCGAGAGATAGGCGCGCATGCGCTCCATCTGGTCATGGTCCAGACCGCCGGCCAGGAACACGAACTGGGCATAGGCGGTGCGCAACGCGGCCCTGCGGTTGATCAGCCCGCCTTGGTAGAAGGACTTGCTGAAGGTGAGTGTGCTGGACTTCGCAATGACCGTCTTGTCCAGGTCGAAGAAGGCCGCCGCGCGAGGCAAGGAGTGGTTTTCCACGTCCCCGAGCATAGGCGCCCACCATTCGGCGTAAGGTGTGGCGCGTGGGTTTGCCTGAGAAGGCTCTCGGGTACACCATGGAAGTCACGGATCGTTCGCGACCGTGCTAACCCGGTCCGGCTCCTCCCCCCCCGAGTCGGCCGTGGGGACGACCCCCGCTCTCCCCCCCGGCGGGGGTCGTCGCATGTCCGGACGGGTTTTTCCGCCTCTTTCCTTCCCTCGCACGGCCGAGCGGCCGACGCTTTCGCGTCGCGACCGCCGCTCCCGCGCGCCCATGATTCGTTACTCCGGGTAATCGTAGGGCTGCGCTGTGGATGCCGCACAGGGGTCGGTGCCGGCGTCACCGGTTCGGGTGACGGAGTTATTCACAGGGCCTGAGTTGTCCACGGTTTTCCACCAAGATCCACATTATTTCGCGGATCGCCGCACCGTGTTTCCCACGCACTCCCGCCGCGGCGAGTTCACGGCCGGTTCCGTTTGCGGGAGGCGTATGGCCGATTCCGGTCGGCCTTCATCTCGCCGTTCATGCCGCCGTTCATATGGAAGCCGCCCACCGGTTCTCCAGATGTCGGGAAATCGCGTGGCCACGGGGCCGCGCGGCGAAGGGGGAACACCGTGTCCGGAACCATCACCGATGACCCACCGCCCGCCTGCGGCGGCAGTCCGCTCATCGTCACCGAGGACGCCGCGCTCCTGGACGATCTGCTGCGGCTGTGCGCGGCCGCGGGCGCGACACCCGAGGTGCACCACGGCGTCCCCGACCAGGGAGACACCTGGGCGGCGGCCCCGCTCGTGCTGGTCGGGGACGACGCCGCCCATCGGCTGCTCGGGGCCGCGCGCCGGCGCCAGGTGGTGCTGATCGGCCGGGACCAGGACGACCCGGACGTATGGCGGCGCGGCATGGAGATCGGCGCCGACCATGTCCTGATCCTCCCCGAGGGCGAGCAGTGGCTGGTCGACCGGATCGCCGATGTCGCCGAGGGGGTCGGCCGCCCGGCCCTCACCGTCGGCGTGATCGGCGGCCGGGGCGGGGCCGGCGCGTCCACCCTGGCCTGCGCGCTGGCCGTCACCGCCGCCCGCGAGGGGCTGCGCACCCTGCTGGTGGACGCCGATCCGCTCGGCGGCGGGCTCGATGTGCTGCTCGGCGGCGAGGGCGCCGAGGGGCTGCGCTGGCCGGCCTTCGCCGCCTCCCGGGGGCGGGTGGGCGGCGGCGCCCTGGAGGAGTCGCTGCCCGCCCTGCACTCCCTGCGGGTGCTCAGCTGGGACCGGGGCGACTGCGTCGCGGTGCCGCCCCAGGCCGTGCGCGCGGTGCTCGCCGCCGCCCGGCGCCGCGGCGGCGCCGTCGTGGTCGATCTGCCCCGCCGCCTTGACGAGGGGGTCGGCGAGGTCCTCGCCCAGCTTGACCTGGCCCTCCTCGTCGTCCCCGCCGAACTGCGCGCGGTCGCCGCGGCCGGCCGGATCGCCGCCGCCGTCGGCATGGCCGTCCGCGATCTGCGGGTCGCGGTGCGCGGACCGTACGCACCCGGTCTGGACGACCGTGAGGTGGCCCGTCTGCTCGGCCTGCCGCTCGCGGGGGAGGTGCCGGTGGAGCCCGGGCTGCTGCGGCCGAGGGGCGGCGGGAGACCGCCGGGCGCGAGCGGGCGCGGCCCACTGGCCCGGTTCTGCACCGGTTTCTGGGAGCAGGCGCTGGTGGAGTCCGGGGGTGCGCGGTGAGCTTCGCGGCGCTCGACCAGGCCGCCCTGCTCGACGGGGTGCGCCGACGCCTCGCCGAGAGCGGTGCCGAACCCACCCCGGCAAGGGTCGCGCAGGCGCTGCGCGCGCAGGGGCGGGTGCTCGGGGACGCCGAGATCCTCGGGGTGGCCGAGCGGCTGAGATCCGAACTCGTCGGCAGCGGGCCGCTAGAGCCGCTGCTCGCCGACCCCGAGGTCACCGACGTCCTGGTGTCCGCGCCCGACCGGGTGTGGGTGGACCGGGGCGGCGGCCTGGAGCTGACGCCGGTCACCTTCCCCGACGCGGCGGCGGTACGACGCCTCGCGCAGCGGCTGGCCGCGGTGGCCGGACGCCGGCTGGACGACGCCCGGCCATGGGCGGACGCCCGGCTCCCCGACGGCACCCGGCTGCATGCCGTGCTGCCCCCGGTCGCCGTCGGCTGCACCTGCCTGGCCCTGCGGGTGGTACGGCCCCGGGCCTTCACCCTCGCCGAACTGGTGGCGGCCGGCACGGTCCCGCCCGGCGGCGACCGGCTCCTGCGCGCCCTGCTGGCCGCCCGGCTGTCCTTCCTGGTCAGCGGCGGCACCGGCAGCGGCAAGACGACGCTCCTCAGCGCCCTGCTGGGCCTGGTCGGCGCCGACGAGCGGATCGTGCTCGCCGAGGACTCCGCCGAGCTCAGACCCGACCACCCGCATGTCGTCCGGCTGGAGACCCGGCCCGCGAACCAGGAGGGCGCGGGCCTGGTCACCCTTCAGGACCTGGTGCGCCAGGCCCTGCGGATGCGACCGGACCGGCTGGTCGTCGGAGAGGTGCGCGGACCCGAGGTCGTCCATCTGCTCGCCGCGCTCAACACCGGTCATGAGGGCGGCTGTTGCACGGTCCACGCCAACACCGCCGGGGATGTCCCGGCCCGCCTGGAGGCGCTGGCCACGGCCGCGGGACTCGACCGCGCCGCGCTGCACAGCCAGTTGGCGGCCGCCCTGTCCGTGGTGCTCCACCTGGCGCGTGACCGCTCCGGCCGGCGCCGGATCGCGGAGGTGCACGTCCTGGAGCGGGACGCCACGGGCCTGGTGCGGACGGTACCCGCGCTGCGGTGGGGGGAGCGGGCGTTCGTCCGGGAGGAGGGGTGGGGGCGGCTGGCCCGACTGCTGGGTGGGGCGGGTGGGTTCGCGGACGGGGGCGGCGGCGAAGGCGACGGGTTCGAGGGCGGCGGAGGGGACGGGACCGGGGACGGCGGTGGTGGCGCGTTCGGGGTTGGTCGAGGTGACGGGTTCCGGAGGGGCGGCGGTGGCGGGTTCGGAGGTGGCGAAGGTGATGGGTGAGATGTCGATGGGGGCCGCGCTGATCTGTCTGGCCGCGCTGGGGTGGCTGCTGTGCGAGCGGCATCACGGGGTGCGGCGGGCGCGGCTGCTGCTGGCCGGGGACGGCGGGCCGGGCGCCGGGCCGTCGGTCCAGGACCAACTCGGCTCCGCGTTACGGCGATGGCGCGACCGCTGGGGGATCGAGTGGTGGGCCCTGGTCGCGGGGCTGCTGCTCGCGGTGCTGGGCGGCTCGGTGATCCCGGTCCTCGCGGGGGCGGCCGGGGTGCCCGTGCTGCGTCGGGTGCGGCTGGCCGGGGAGGCGAGACGCGCCCGGGAGCGGCGGGTGGACCAAGTGATCGCCCTGTGCGGGATGTTCGCCGGTGAGGTGCGGGCCGGACGGCAGCCGGGCGAGGCGCTGCTGCGGGCCGCGCGGGACTCGGGCGGGCTCGGCGAGGCACTGGCGGCCGTGGTCGCGGCGGCCCGCTTCGGCGGGGATGTGCCCGGCGCCCTCGCCATGGCGGCCCGGCAGCCGGGCGCCGAGGGACTGCTCGGACTGGCCGCGTGCTGGCGGGTGGCCGTCGACCAGGGCGCGGGCCTCGCGGCCGGTCTCGACCGGCTGGACGGCGCCCTGCGCGCCGAACGGGACCAACGCGCCGACCTGCGCGCCCAACTGGCCGGTGCGAGAGCCACCGCCGTCCTGCTCGCCGCCCTCCCCGTCCTCGGCCTCCTCCTCGGCGCGGCCATGGGCGCCGCCCCGCTGCGGGTCCTCCTGCACAGCGGCCCCGGCCTCGGCTGCCTGCTGATCGGCGCGGTGTTCGAGACGGCCGGGCTGTGGTGGTCGGCGCGGATCGTGCGGGGAGCGGGGGCGGGGACGTGAACGGAGGGGTGAGGACGTGAGCGGGGATGTTGTGCACAGGCTGGGGACGGCCGTGGTCGTGGCGGTGGCGCTCGGCTGGGGCGGCCGACTGGTGGTGTCGGTCCGGCGGGGACGCCGGGCGCGACAGCGGGCGGCCGTACTGCTGGGGCCGAAGCCCGGTCCGGAGAAGCCGCCGTCGGCGGTCATGGACGCGGTACGACGCTGGCTGCCGCCGGTGGGCGCGGTGGGCGGGGTGTGGGTGCTGGTCGGCGGGGCCGTCGGGGCGCTGCTCGGGCTCGGCGTCGGTGCCGTGCTCTGGCGCCTGCGGGCGATCCGGGCGGTGGCGGGCGGCGCGGCGGCCGTCGACACCGCCGAGGCCGCGCGCCAACTGCCGCTCGCCGCCGATCTGCTGGCGGCCTGCATCGCGGCCGGCGCCGGGCCCGTGGTCGCCGCGCAGGCGGTGGGGGAGGCCCTGGGCGGACCCGTCGGGCAGGCGCTGGCGCGGGGCGCGGCGGAGGTGCGGCTCGGCGGTACCCCGGCGGACGCGTGGCACGGGCTGGCCGCGCTGCCGGGCGCGGGTGCCCTGGCGCGGCTGCTGGAGCGGGCCGACGAGTCGGGGCTGCCCGCCGCCGCTCCGGTGGCCCGCATCGCCTCGGACACCCGCGCGGACTGGGGCCGCACCGCGACGGCACGGGCCCGGCGGGCGGCCGTACTGATCTCCGCGCCGGTGGGCCTGTGCTTCCTGCCCGCCTTCGTCGCGATCGGGGTGCTGCCCGTGGTGATCGGGCTGGCGGGCGGGGTGATGGCGGGGAGGTGAGGGACGGCGACGGAAAAGGGGCGGAGAAGAGGATGAGAAACGTGCGAACTGATCTAAAAACCGTGGGAGTTGAGATGAAAAGGAAGATCGTCGAAGTGCTGGCCGGGGTGCGGCGGGTGTGCCGCCGGGACTCCGGGATGGTGACCTCCGAGTACGCGATGGGGATCATCGCGGCCGTCGGATTCGCCTTGCTGCTCTACGAGGTAGTCACCAGCGGCGCGGTCCGGGCGGAGCTTCAGTCCATCGTGAAGAAGGCCCTCAGTGCGCGGATGTGAACGGGGCTCGGACCAGGGCTTCGTGACGGCGGAGGCGGCCATGGCGCTGTGCGTGCTGGTGGCTTTCACGATGGCGCTGGTGTGGGCGTTGCTCATGGCGGCGGCGCAGATCCGGTGCGTGGACGCGGCCCGGGTCGGCGCCAGGGCCGCCGCCCGCCAGGACCCGCCCGCCGCGGTGCTGTCGGTGACCCGTCAGGCAGCGCCGAGCGGGGCCCGGGTGACGGTCGGACGAGAGGGCGACCAGGTCCGGGTCACGGTGGTGGCAAGACCGCCGGTGCTCAGCGGCCTGCCGTTCGAACTCCGTGAGGAGGCGGTGGCGTTGGCGGAGGAGACGGCCGGCGAGAAGGGGGCGGGGCCGTGAGGCGGCAGGGGGCGTGGGCGCGGGGCAGCGGCTGGGTCCGGGTCCCGGCTCGGCGTACGGCGGGCCGGTGCGGCTCCGACCGGGGTTCCGCCACCGTCTGGAGCCTGGGGGCGATCGCGGTGCTCTGTGTGGTCTTCGGCGCGGTGCTGGCGCTCGGGCACGCCGTCACCGTCCGGCACCGGGCGGCGGGCGGCGCGGACCTGGCGGCGCTCGCGGCCGCGGACCACTGGGCGGAGGGCGGCGAGGTGGCCTGCGCCCTGGCCAGCCGCGTGGCGTGGGCCCAGGAGGTCCGGTTGGTGCGCTGCACGGTGGCGGGCGAGATCGCGGACGTGACAGCGGCCTCGGGAAGCGGCCCGTTCACAGCCGAGATCCGCTCCAGAGCGGGCCCGCCAGACCCCCCGGCCCTCACCTTCGCCCTACCGCCTTCCGTCGTGCCGACACCTGGCCCGCAGCAGGCCGCTCTGGGGAGTTGGTGACGGTGACGTGGGCGCCGGGCGGAGCGCTCACTGGCCTTCGCCTTCGCCGCGCTGCCTTCCGTCGTGCCGAGACCTGGCCTGTTGCAGGCCGCTCTGGGGAGTTGGTGACGGTGACGTGGGCGCCGGGCGGAGCGCTCACTGGCCTTCGCCTTCGCCGCGCTGCCTTCCGTCGTGCCGAGACCTGGCCTGTTGCAGGCCGCTCTGGGGAGTTGGTGACGGTGACGTGGGCGCCGGGCGGAGCGCTCACTGGCCTTCGCCTTCGCCGCGCTGCCTTCCGTCGTGCCGAGACCTGGCCTGTTGCAGGCCGCTCTGGGGAGTTGGTGACGGTGACGTGGGCGCCGGGCGGAGCGCTCACTGGCCTTCGCCTTCGCCGCGCTGCCTTCCGTCGTGCCGAGACCTGGCCTGTTGCAGGCCGCTCTGGGGAGTTGGTGACGGTGACGTGGGCGCCGGGCGGAGCGCTCACTGGCCTTCGCCTTCGCCCCACCGCCTCCCGCCGTGCCGGCCCCGGCCCGATGCCGCAGGTGGCCCGTCGCAACATGCTGCCCTGGGCCGGTGGGGTGGGTTTCGGGTGGGGCGCTCATCGGCCGTCGCCCCGCCTCGCCGTCTTCCGATGTGCCGGTACCCGGGCCGTCGCCACGCGCTGCTCTGGGGAGCCGGTGACATGGGTGCCGGGCGGCCCCCCGCAGGCCCGCGCCCCTGCCTCGCCGTCTTCCGCCCTACTGGCATCCGCCCCGCAGTCCCCCGATCCTCCACACGCCGCTCTGGGGAGCCGGCGAGCGGACGCCGGGCGGAGTCGCCCGCCGGCCCCCAGGTGGCTGTTCCAGGGCCTGCCAGCCCCTGGCTCGGCGTATCCCCGGCCACCGGGCCCCTGGACCTGCCCTCGGCGATCGAGCCTGCCCCGGCCCCGTCCTCCCTTCTGCACTCGGCCCGCAGGTCTCCAGGCCGCCGACTCCCAGCTCGGCGTATCCCCAGCCCCCGGCCCACCCGCCCGTCCGCCTTCTACCTCCCGGCCTGCCCTCGCCCCCTCTGGGTCTCCGGCTCCCGTCCGCCCCTCACCCGCCTCCCGTTACCCCGTGCCCGCCCCCGATTCCCCGTCGGTCAGCCGCCCGCGCCCCGTCCCGAAGCCGGCGCCGTTTCGCCCGGGAGGGGATCCGCCTCCTCCTCCAGTGGTGCCGGGGCTTCGCGCAGCAGGGTTGTCAGGAGGCGGATCGCGCCGCGTTTGTGGAGGGGGTCGTTGCCGTTGCCGCACTTGGGGGACTGGATGCAGGAGGGGCAGCCGGCGTCGCACTCGCAGGAGGCGATGGCCTCGCGGGTGGCGGTGAGCCAGGCGCGGGCGGTGTGGAAGGCACGCTCGGCGAAGCCCGCGCCGCCGGGGTGGCCGTCGTACACGAAGACCGTCGGGAGGAGGGTGTCGGGATGGAGCGGGACGGAGACGCCGCCGATGTCCCAGCGGTCGCAGGTCGCGAAGAGCGGCAGCATGCCGATGGAGGCGTGCTCGGCGGCGTGCAGGGAGCCGCCGAGGATCTCCGGGTTGATCCGGGCCTCGTCCAGCTGGTCCTCGGTGACCGTCCACCACACCGCGCGGGTGCGCAGCGTACGAGGAGGCAGGTCGAGCTTGGTCTCGCCCAGCACCTCGCCGCTGATCAGACGCCGGCGCAGGAAGGAGACCACCTGGTTGGTGACCTCGACGGAGCCGTAGCAGAGCCGGCCCGCGCCCCAGGGGATCTCGGTGTCGGTCTCCAGGACGGAGATGGCGGTGGTGTCGCGGGCGACCGTCGAGTACGGCGGCTCCGCCTGTTCGACCAGGGCGACCGAGTCCGCGAGGTCGAGGGAGCGCACCAGATAGGTGCGGCCCTGGTGGAGATGGACCGCGCCCTCGTGGACGGTGGAGTGCGCGGCGGCCTCGTCGACCGTGCCGAGCAGGCGCCCCGTGCCCTCCTCCACGATCTGCACCGGCCGCCCGCCCCCGCCGCGGATGTCGGTGAGGTCGGCGGCCCGTTCCCGGCGGGTCCAGTGCCAGGCCCGGGTCCGCCGGCGCAGCAGCTTCGCGGCCTCCAGCTGCGGCAGCACGTCCGCGCAGGCGGGACCGAACAGTTCGAGGTCCGCCTCGGTCAGCGGGAGTTCCGCTGCGGCGGCGCACAGGTGCGGGGCGAGCACGTAGGGGTTGTCGGGGTCGAGGACGGTCGATTCCACCGGCCGGTCGAACAGGGCCTCCGGGTGGTGGACGAGGAAGGTGTCCAGAGGATCGTCCCGGGCGACGAGGACCGCGAGGGCGCCCTGCCCGGAGCGGCCCGCACGGCCCGCCTGCTGCCACAGGGAGGCCCTGGTGCCCGGGTAGCCGCAGATCACCACCGCGTCCAGACCGGAGACGTCCACACCCAGCTCCAGGGCCGTGGTGGCGGCGAGTCCGAGCAGCTCCCCGGAGTGCAGATCGCGCTCCAGGGCGCGGCGCTCCTCGGGGAGGTAGCCACCGCGGTAGGCCGCGACCCGCCGGACCAGGGAGCGGTCCACCTCGGCCAGTTTCTCCTGGGCGATGACCGAGATCAGCTCGGCGCCGCGCCGGGAGCGTACGAAGGCGACCGAGCGCACGCCCTGCACGGTCAGGTCGGTCAGCAGATCGGCGGTCTCGGCGGTGGCGGTACGCCGTACGGGCGCGCCCTTCTCGCCGTGCAGCTCGGTGAGCGGGGGCTCCCACAGGGCGAAGACCAGCTCGCCGCGCGGGGAGGCGTCGTCGGCGACCTCCACCACCGGCAGGCCGGTCAGCCGCCGGGCGGCGACGGCGGGCTCGGCGGCGGTCGCGGAGGCCAGCAGGAAGACCGGGGAGGAGCCGTAACGGGCGCAGACGCGGCGCAGCCGGCGCAGCACCTGGGCGACATGCGAGCCGAAGACGCCCCGGTAGGTGTGGCACTCGTCGATGACGACGTACTTCAGCGACTTCAGGAAGGAGGACCAGCGCGGGTGGGAGGGCAATATCCCGCGGTGCAGCATGTCGGGGTTGGTGAGGACGTAGTTGGCGTACTGGCGTACCCACTCGCGTTCCTCGTACGGGGTGTCGCCGTCGTACACGGCCGGGCGGACCGCGGTGCCCAGCGGTTGTGAAAGTTCCTTCACCGACCGGCACTGGTCCGCCGCGAGCGCCTTGGTGGGGGAGAGGTACAGCGCGGTGGCCCCTCGGCCGTTCGGCGCCCGGGAACCCTCCAAAAGGGTGGACAGCACGGGCACGAGATACGCGAGGGACTTGCCGGAGGCGGTGCCGGTGGCGACGACCACCGAATCGCCGTCCAGGGCGTGCTCGGCGGCCAGCGCCTGATGCGCCCAGGGATGCTCGATGCCGCACTCCTGGACGGCCGCGATCACCTCGGGCCGAATCCGGTCAGGCCAGATGGCATGGCGGCCGGTGCGCGGGGGCAAGTGCTCCGTATGAGTGATGCGCGCAGCCCGGCTCGGACCGGAGGCGAGTCTGCCCAGGACAGCGCCCGGAGACGGGCGGGACGCCGGGTCCGGCACGGGTCGATCGGATCGGTGATTCTTGGCCATCGGCACCGAGTGTGTCACTGGCGTGACGGACAATGGAGCCAAGGCGTCGTACACGCAGGCCGGTAAGTGATTGAATGCCATCGCGGCTGGCGTTGCGTCCCGGGGGCCGCAGGCCGAGTGCCCGAGGGGCGACCGCTCGATAGCAAGGTGCTGGAGGATCCGTGGACCTGTCCCTGTCGACCCGTACCGTCGGCGATCGTACGGTCGTCGAGGTCGGTGGCGAAATCGATGTATACACCGCGCCAAAGCTGCGCGAGCAGCTGGTCGAGCTGGTGAACGATGGCAATTTCCATCTTGTCGTCGACATGGAGGGCGTGGACTTCCTCGACTCCACCGGACTCGGCGTGCTGGTCGGCGGCCTGAAGCGGGTGCGTGCCCATGAGGGCTCGCTGCGCCTGGTCTGCAACCAGGAGCGCATTCTCAAGATCTTCCGTATCACCGGCCTCACCAAGGTGTTCCCGATCCACACCTCGGTCGAGGAAGCGGTGGCGGCCACCGACTGACCCTGTCCGACCGACCCTGCCGCCGGCCTCTGCCCGCGGTGGGGTCGCCGGTGGGGCATGCCTGATTCCGGCCGTTGTACTCCGTCTCGCACCCCGTGGGGGCTGTGCCGGGTGTGCCCGGGCGGATCCGGGTAACGAATTTCCTGAGGGGCGGGCCCGGCGAGCCCGCCCGACCGCAGTCCCGTAGTCGTGAGGGGGATGCATGGCCACCGTCGAACTCCGCTTCAGCGCGCTGCCCGAGCACGTCAGGACCGCCCGGCTGGTGGCGGCCGCGGTGGCACGCAGGGCCGGAGTGGACGAGGCCGTTCTGGACGAGGTGCGGCTCGCCGTGGGTGAGGCGTGCTCCCGTGCCGTGGGACTCCACCAGATCGGCGGTATCGACGCGCCGGTGAAGGTGGCGCTGATCGAGGAGGAGAAACAGTTCTCCATCGAGGTCGGCGACGAAGCCCCGCACACGGTCCCCGCCGAGCGGGTGTCCGGAGGCGCCTCGGCGGACGCGGATGTGGAGGCCGAGGAGGACGAGATGGGCCTCGCGGTCATCAGCGGCCTCGTGGACGACGTCGAGGTCACCACCGGGGAGAACGGCGGACTGATCCGCATGACCTGGCCCGCCGCCCCGCCAGCGGTCACCGTCGGCTGACATCGCCGTCCGAGGACAGCCCTGAGGCACGGCCGTCCGAGGACAGTCCCCAGACACGAACATACGATCAGGGCCCTGCCGAGCAGGGCCCTGATCGTGTTTTTGGCAGATCATTTCCGACCGCTCCTTCGGTGCCGCCGGAATTCGTGAAGTAATTCACGATCAATAGCCGTATCATTCGATCAAGATTCAATGGGATCGGCGACGTCCGTCAATGCTTTTGAGGCATTACCTCTTTCGGGTTCGCCAACCGGTGTGTGCAGGCCAATTCTGTTTACCGTGCTCTTTTGACATCACTCAGGGGTACCTACAATCCGTCCACATCTTGAGCTCAGCCCAAGCGTCAAGGAGGACGAATGGCGGGGCTTTCTTACCCCTCTGAGTTGGACCACCCCACATACCTCGCGGCCGCGGTGCTCACCAACGGCAACAGGGTCATCGTGGCCGTCATCGCGGCGGTAGCCCTCGCCGCGCTGGTGGTCGCGGGGATCCTGGTGCGCCAGGTGCTCGCCGCGGGCGAGGGCACCGACAGCATGAAGAAGATCGCCGAAGCGGTACAGGAAGGCGCCAAGGCGTATCTCGCCCGGCAGCTGCGCACGCTCGGCGTATTCGCCGTCGTCGTCTTCTTCCTGCTTCTGCTGCTGCCCGCGGACGACTGGAATCAGCGTGCCGGGCGTTCGGTGTTCTTCCTGATCGGCGCGGTGTTCTCGGCCGCCACCGGTTATATCGGCATGTGGCTCGCGGTACGAAGCAATGTGCGGGTCGCCGCCGCGGCCCGGGAAGCGACCCCGGGCGAGGGCGAACCCGAAAAAGATCTCACCACCGTCTCGCACACCGCGATGAAGATCGCATTTCGCACGGGCGGTGTCGTCGGCATGTTCACGGTGGGCCTCGGCCTGCTGGGCGCCTCCTGTGTGGTGCTCGTCTACGCCGCCGACGCGCCGAAGGTCCTGGAGGGCTTCGGCCTCGGCGCCGCCCTGATCGCCATGTTCATGCGAGTCGGCGGCGGCATCTTCACCAAGGCCGCCGACGTCGGCGCCGACCTGGTCGGCAAGGTCGAGCAGGGCATCCCGGAGGACGACCCGCGCAACGCCGCCACGATCGCCGACAACGTGGGCGACAACGTCGGCGACTGCGCGGGCATGGCGGCCGACCTCTTCGAGTCGTACGCCGTCACCCTGGTGGCCGCGCTGATCCTCGGCAAGGTCGCCTTCGGCGACTCCGGGCTCGCCTTCCCGCTGCTGGTGCCCGCCATCGGCGTGATCACCGCGATGATCGGCATCTTCGCGGTCGTCCCCCGGCGCACCGACCGCAGCGGCATGACCGCGATCAACCGCGGCTTCTTCATCTCCGCGGTGATCTCCCTCGCGCTGGTCGCCGTCGCCGTCTTCGTCTATCTGCCGTCGAGCTACGCCGACCTCAGCGGAGTGACGGACGCGGCGATCAAGGCCAAGGACGGCGATCCGCGGATCCTCGCCCTGGTCGCGGTGGCCATCGGCATCCTGCTCGCGGCCGTCATCCAGCAGCTGACCGGCTACTTCACCGAGACCAACCGGCGCCCGGTCCGCGACATCGGCAAGACCTCCCTGACCGGACCGGCCACCGTCGTCCTGTCCGGCATCTCGCTCGGCCTGGAGTCCGCCGTCTACACCGCGCTGCTCATCGCGCTCAGTGTGTACGGCGCGTTCCTGCTCGGCGGTACGTCGATCATGCTCGCGCTGTTCGCGGTCGCGCTGGCCGGCACCGGCCTGCTGACCACGGTCGGTGTGATCGTCGCCATGGACACCTTCGGGCCGGTCTCCGACAACGCCCAGGGCATCGCCGAGATGTCCGGCGACGTCGAGGGCGCCGGCGCGCAGGTGCTCACCAACCTGGACGCGGTCGGCAACACCACCAAGGCGATCACCAAGGGCATCGCGATCGCCACCGCGGTGCTCGCGGCGTCGGCGCTCTTCGGGTCGTACCGCGACGCGATCACCACCAATGTGCAGGACGTCGGGGAGAAGCTCAGCGGGCCCGGCGCGCCGCTGAGCCTTTCCCTGGACATCTCGCAGCCCAACAACCTGGTCGGCCTCATCGCGGGCGCCGCGGTCGTCTTCCTCTTCTCCGGACTGGCCATCAACGCGGTGTCGCGGTCGGCGGGCTCGGTGGTGTTCGAGGTGCGGCGGCAGTTCCGTGAGAAGCCCGGGATCATGGACTACACGGAGACGCCCGAGTACGGCAAGGTCGTCGACATCTGCACCAAGGACGCCCTGCGGGAGCTGGCCACGCCCGGACTGCTCGCGGTGATGGCGCCGATCTTCGTCGGGTTCACGCTCGGCGTCGGCTCGCTCGGCTCCTACCTCGCCGGCGCGATCGGCGCGGGCACGCTGATGGCGGTGTTCCTCGCCAATTCCGGCGGCGCCTGGGACAACGCCAAGAAGCTCGTGGAGGACGGCCACCACGGTGGCAAGGGCAGCGAGGCCCACGCCGCCACGGTGATCGGCGACACGGTCGGCGACCCCTTCAAGGACACCGCGGGCCCGGCGATCAACCCGCTGCTGAAGGTCATGAACCTGGTCTCGCTGCTCATCGCGCCCGCGGTGATCAAGTTCTCCTACGGCCACGACAAGAACCTCGGCGTACGGATCGGGGTCGCGGTCCTCGCGCTGCTGGTGATCAGCACGGCCGTGTACATCTCCAAGCGGCGCGGCATCGCCGTCGGCGACGAGGAGGAAAGCGCCGAACGGGTCGCCAACTCGGCCGACGCGGCGGTGGTTTCGTAGGTTTCGGCAGACGGCCTGCGCAAAGGGCGGGCGGGCGGTGCGTGCGAAGGGAGCGCCGCCCGCCCGTTCGTGTGCGCGCGTACGGCCCCGTCGTGAGCCTTCTCTCGCGCAAAAAGTAATAAAAGGTACTTAGGGGGCGATCGGTGTGCGGAGGGTGTGCGTCCGCCGTGTAGGGTCCGGGGCCCGAGAGCCATGGAAGGGACCAATCCGGTGAACAAGAAGCTCGCGGCCGCACTGTCCGGCGGTGCGGTACTGGTGGCTGCGCTGTCGGGATGCAGCGGCAACAGCGCCCCCAAGGGGCCCGACCCCAAGCTCGTCTCCTGGGCCAAGTCGGTGTGCGACGCCGTGCCCGCGCAGGACGCGAAGATCAAGGCGGCGAACGCGGCGATCTCCACGACGGCCGCCGACACGGCCAAGCCCGAGACGCTCCAGAAGACCGACTCCAAGGCCTTCCAGGACATGGCCGACGGCTACAAGGCGATCGCGACCGCGGTCAACGAGGCAGGCGCGCCTCCCGGGGTCTCCGGTGGCGCCAAGCGGCTCGGCGATGTCGTGAAGAGCTTCAACAGCCTCTCGACCTCCTACGCCGATCTGAAGAAGCAGGTCGACGACCTGGACACCAAGGACCAGGCGAAGTTCGCCTCCGGGCTGCACGACGTCGCCACGCAGATGACCGAGCTGGAGAAGAAGCACCAGAGCGGCACCGAGTCGCTGAAGGCCCTCCAGCAGGGCGAGGTGCAGGACGCCATCGCCCAGCAGCCCAGCTGCAAGAAGGTCGCCTCCTCGGGCGCGTCCTCGCCCTCCGCGGCCTCCACGGCGGGCTGAGGCCGCGCCCGAGGAGTGATGGCCGCGGCGGAGCCGACCGGTCCCTGACGCGCGCGTGAAGCCTGTGGCGGGTCGACCGATGTCCGACGCGGGTGGGGGACGGCTGTGTGCGCCGTCCCCCTCGGTCCGCGCGGGACACAATGGGACCGTGACTGACTCCGGACCCGCCCCCCTGCCCGCCGCCGACCGTCCCGAGGCCGCCGCGCGGCTGCGGGACGCGCTGCTGGCCGCCTCCTTCACCGCCGACGGGCTGCTCGAACTGCTCGGCGCGCCCGCGTACACGGCGCTGGCCCGCAGCGAGACCGTGCCCGCGCTACGGGCGACCCGTGGCGACACGCCGTTGGAGACCCTCGTACGGCTCTTCCTGCTCCAGCAGCCCGTGCCCCGCGCGCGGGTGGCCGCCGTGCTCCCCGTCGAGGAAGCGGTCGAGACCGGGTGGCTGGTGCGGGTGGGCGGCGACGAGGTGGCCGCCGCGGTGGACGTACGGCCGTACGGCGGGCCCGGCGGCGAGGACTGGTTCATCGTGTCCGACCTGGGCTGCGCGGTCGGCGGCGCGGGCGGTATCGGCCAGCGGGCCGAGGGTGTCGTGCTGGGGGTCGGGGGCGCGTCCACCACGCTCGCCGGGATCACCGTGCGCACGCCGGTCGCCGCCGCCCTGGACCTCGGCACCGGCTCGGGCATCCAGGCACTGCACGCCTCCCGGCACGCCACGCGCGTGACGGCGACCGATCTCAACCCCCGCGCGCTGCACATCACGGCGCTCACGCTGGCGCTCTCCGGCGCGCCCGCCGCCGAGCTGCGCGAGGGATCGCTGTTCGAACCGGTGCGCGACGACGAGAAGTTCGACCTGATCGTCTCCAACCCGCCGTTCGTGATCTCGCCCGGCGCCCGGCTCACCTACCGTGACGGCGGCATGGGCGGGGACGATCTGTGCCGCTCCCTCGTCCAGCAGGCGGGGGAACGGCTGAACGAGGGCGGGTTCGCGCAGTTCCTCGCCAACTGGCAGCACGTGGCGGGGGAGGACTGGCAGGACCGGCTCAGGTCGTGGGTGCCGCGCGGGTGCGACGCCTGGATCGTGCAGCGCGAGGTGCAGGACGTCACGCAGTACGCCGAGTTGTGGCTGCGGGACGCCGGAGACCACCGCGGGGACCCGGCGGAGTACCAGGCGCGGTACGACGCCTGGCTCGACGAGTTCGAGGCGCGCAAGGTCAAGGCGATCGGCTTCGGCTGGATCACCCTGCGCAGGACGGGCGCGGCCGAACCGTCCCTCACGGTGGAGGAGTGGCCGCACCCCGTGGAGCAGCCCCTCGGGGACACCGTCCGGGCGCACTTCGAACGCCTCGACTACCTCCGCGAGCACGACGACGCGGCGCTGCTCGCCCATCACTTCAGGCTGGTCGGCGAGGTGGTGCAGGAACAGGTCGGGCTGCCCGGCGCGGAGGACCCCGAGCACGTCGTGCTCCGCCAGCACCGCGGCATGCGCCGCGCCACCAAGGTGGACACGGTCGGCGCGGGCTTCGCGGGCGTCTGCGACGGCACCCTGAGCGCCGGCCGCATCCTGGACGCCATCGCCCAGCTGATGGGCGAGGACGCCGTCCGCCTCCGCGACCAGACCCCGGCCCAGATCCGCCTCCTGGTGGAACAGGGGTTCCTGGAGCCGGTGGTCTGAGGGGGCGGCTCCCCGCGGGGCCGTTGTGGGGGCCGTGTCGGCCGGGCGCCTGGGGGTGTCCCGGTGGGGTCGGCGCGGCTCGTGATCGGCGGCGGGTTCCGACTCGCGGGTGGGCGCGCCGTCCGGGGTACGCGAGGGCGGTCATCTGCGGTGGGCGCGAAATCTGGAGGGGCGGGCGCGCTCGGGACCTGCGCACATCGTGCTGACGGCGACGGACCCCGCGCGTGCTCACGTGGGGTCGGCCGCGCGCGGAGGCCCATTCCCGCCATGCGCGGGCCGTCGTACCCGGCACGCGCCCGCCTTCGGCCCGGCCGACGCCCGGAGGCTCGTCCTCGTCGTCGGCGGGGCGCCGCCGCACGCGGGCGGTACGTACCCCGGCTCGGCCGCCCGTCGATTGCAAAACGGCCGGAAAAATATCTGGCCCGGGGCGGGGGGGGGTCGTACTCGTGCTTTCACACCCCCTTGGGCGTCGTTCCGTCGGCCCCCTGTTCACCCCGAGGTCGCCCGGTCGTCGCCCCCGCGTGTCAAGGTCCACGCGCCGGGTGGACTCGGAAGAGGTGGGTGGCGCATGGAGCGGGGGCCGGCGGCTTTCGTCGGATTGGTGTTTGTCCTGTTCGGAGGGGCTCTGCTGGTATGGACCGGGGTGCGGCTGCGGCGCGGTGAGGCGGTGGCCCTCGGTGTGAACCGGGTCGCATCGGCCACCCTCGCGAGCGTGGCCGGAACCCTTGCGCTTGCCCTCGGCGGCTACTGCCTCACACGCCTCTGACGTCGGCGGGCGCCCGCTCCCCGGTGTGTCGCGAGAGTAAGAGGAGCGTCACGCTCCGGACAGACCCGGACGGGGTACCCGGCACTCCGGGCGGCAGGAATGCCGGTAGTCGGGTTACCGTTCGAGTGGCCGTTGTGGGCTTTTCCCGTTTGACACGGGGGCGGGATGTACCGTCACACTCCGCAGCGCCACACGTGCCAGCAGTACGCCGCGACCCCGGGACCAAGGCCTGGGGAGGCCACAGCGTCGACCGGAGAGAAGAGCGAAGTTGTCCCCGACCAGCGAGACCGCACAGGGCGGCCGCCGACTCGTCATCGTCGAGTCGCCTGCCAAGGCGAAGACGATCAAGGGCTACCTCGGCCCCGGCTACGTAGTCGAAGCGAGCGTCGGGCACATCCGTGACCTCCCCAACGGCGCCGCCGAGGTGCCCGAGAAGTACACCGGCGAGGTGCGCCGCCTCGGTGTGGACGTCGAGCATGACTTCCAGCCGGTCTACGTGGTGAACGCGGACAAGAAGGCCCAGGTCAAGAAGCTCAAGGACCTGCTGAAGGACTCCGACGAACTCTTCCTGGCCACCGATGAGGACCGCGAGGGCGAGGCCATCGCCTGGCACCTCCAGGAGGTCCTCAAGCCGAAGATCCCCGTCAAGCGGATGGTCTTCCACGAGATCACCAAGGACGCGATCCGCGAGGCCGTCGCCAACCCGCGCCAGCTCAACCAGAAGCTGGTCGACGCCCAGGAAACCCGGCGCATCCTCGACCGCCTCTACGGCTACGAGGTCTCGCCGGTCCTGTGGAAGAAGGTCATGCCCCGGCTGTCGGCCGGCCGTGTCCAGTCCGTCGCCACCCGGCTCGTGGTCGAGCGGGAACGCGAGCGCATCGCCTTCCGCTCCGCCGAATACTGGGACCTCACCGGCACCTTCGGCACCGGCCGCGCGGGCGACTCCTCCGACCCGTCGTCGCTGGTCGCGCGCTTGCAGACCGTCGACGGACGGCGTGTCGCGCAGGGCCGTGACTTCGACTCCGTGGGGCAGCTGAAGACCGCGAACACCCTCCACCTGGACGAGGCCACCGCCCGCTCGCTGGCCGCCGCCCTGGAGAACACCCGCTTCGCCGTGCGCTCGGTGGAGTCGAAGCCGTACCGCCGCTCGCCGTACGCGCCGTTCCGTACGACGACGCTCCAGCAGGAGGCCAGCCGCAAGCTCGGCTACGGCGCCAAGGCGACCATGCAGATCGCCCAGAAGCTGTACGAGAACGGCTACATCACGTACATGCGTACGGACTCCACGACGCTGAGCGAGACCGCCATCGCGGCCGCCCGCGCCCAGGTCACGCAGCTGTACGGCGCCGACTACCTGCCCCCCCAACCGCGTACGTACGCGGTGAAGGTGAAGAACGCGCAGGAGGCGCACGAGGCGATCCGTCCCTCGGGTGATCGTTTCCGCACCCCCGCGGAGACCGGTCTGACCGGCGACCAGTTCAAGCTGTACGAACTGATCTGGAAGCGGACCGTCGCCTCCCAGATGAAGGACGCGACCGGCAACAGCGTGACCGTGAAGATCGGTGGCACCGCCGCCGACGGCCGGGACGTGGAGTTCAGCGCCTCCGGCAAGACGATCACCTTCCACGGCTTCCTCAAGGCGTACGTCGAGGGCGCCGACGACCCGAACGCCGAGCTGGACGACCGCGAGCGCCGGCTGCCGCAGGTCGCCGAGGGCGACGCGCTGTCCGCCGAGGAGATCACGGTCGACGGCCACGCCACCAAGCCCCCGGCCCGCTACACCGAGGCCTCCCTGGTCAAGGAGCTGGAAGAGCGCGAGATCGGCCGGCCGTCGACCTATGCGTCGATCATCGGCACGATCCTCGATCGCGGCTATGTCTTCAAGAAGGGCACGGCGCTCGTGCCGTCCTTCCTGTCCTTCGCCGTCGTAAACCTTCTGGAGAAGCACTTCGGCCGGCTGGTCGACTACGACTTCACCGCCAAGATGGAGGACGACCTCGACCGCATCGCCCGCGGCGAGGCCCAGGCCGTGCCGTGGCTGAAGCGCTTCTACTTCGGCGAGGGCACCATCAGCGGCGCCGCCGCCGACGCGGGCAACGGCGACGGGGACCACCTCGGCGGCCTCAAGGAACTCGTCACCGACCTGGGCGCGATCGACGCCCGCGAGGTGTCCTCCTTCCCGGTGGGCAACGGCATCGTGCTGCGGGTCGGCCGCTACGGCCCGTACATCGAGCGCGGCGAGAAGGACACCGAGCAGCACCAGCGCGCCGACATCCCCGACGACCTGGCGCCGGACGAGCTGACCATCGAGCTGGCCGAGAAGCTGCTGGCCGAGCCCAGCGGCGATGTCGAGCTGGGCGCCGACCCGGCCACCGGCCACCAGATCGTCGCCAAGAAGGGCCGCTACGGCCCGTACGTCACCGAGATCCTCCCCGAGGGCACCCCGAAGACCGGCAAGAACGCGGTCAAGCCGCGCACCGCCTCCCTCTTCAAGTCCATGGCGCTGGACACGGTGACGCTGGACGACGCGCTGAAGCTGATGTCCCTGCCGCGTGTCGTCGGCGCGGACGCCGAGGGCCAGGAGATCACCGCCCAGAACGGCCGCTACGGGCCGTATCTGAAGAAGGGCACGGACTCGCGCTCGCTCCAGAGCGAGGACCAGATCTTCACCATCACGCTGGAAGAGGCCCTGGCGATCTACGCCCAGCCCAAGCAGCGCGGGCGGGCCGCCGCCAAGCCGCCGCTGAAGGAGCTGGGCGAGGACCCGGTCTCCAAGAAGCCGGTCGTGGTCAAGGACGGCCGCTTCGGGCCGTACGTCACCGACGGCGAGACCAACGCGACCCTGCGCTCCGGCGACAGCGTCGAGGAGATCACCCCGGAGCGCGGCTTCGAACTTCTTGCCGAGAAGCGGGCGAAGGCCCCGGCCAAGAAGACCGCCAAGAAGGCGCCGGCCAAGAAGACCGCCCCGGCGAAGAAGACCGCCGCCAAGAAGACGGCGGCCAAGAAGACGACGGCGAGCGCCGCGAAGAAGACCACGGCGAAGAAGACGACCACCAAGAAGGCGACGGCGACCAAGTCGACGGCTTCCGGTTCGGAGGACTGAGCCCGGTTCGGAGGACTGAACCCGACTCGGCTCACCGGGCCGAGACCCCGGGCGTCTCGTTTCGCCCCGCGCACGCCCCGGCATCACTTTGGTGTCGGGGCGTGCGCATGCCAGGAGTGCGGGGTGTGGTGTCGGTGGCTGCGGATAGGCTGAACGCATGACGCGAGCCGAGCAGCCAACGGCCCACACTCCAGCACCGGACGACGCCCTGGTCGCGGACTCCCGCGAACGCGCCGTGCGTTCCCTGTTGCGCCGACCGCAATTGCGGCGCCTGTGGAGCGCGCAGCTGGTGAGCGGTGTCGGCGACACCCTCGCCCTTCTCGTCCTGGTCATCCTCGTCCTCCAGGCGGCGATCACCCAGGGATCGTTCGGCGGCGGTTACCGAGGCGTGGCGTTCGCGGTCGCGACGGTCTTCGCGGCCCGCGGCCTCGCCGCACTGCTCTTCGGCGCGGTCCTGCTCGGGCCGCTGACGACGCTCACCGCCCAGGAGGGCCCGCTCGACCGCCGCTGGACCATGGTCGGCGCCGACGGCCTGCGCGCCGCACTGCTGATCGTGGCCCCCCTGTGGATCGACTGGACCCCGGCGGACGCGCCCGCAGTGCTGCTGGTCACCGCCTTCGTCACCGGCGTCGCCGAGCGGCTGTGGACGGTGTGCCGCGAGGGCGCGGCCCCGGCCCTGCTGCCCGCCCCGCCGCCGGAGGGCGCGACCGTCCGGCCGCTGCCGGACCACCTGGACGCCCTGCGCCGCCTCGCGCTGCGCACCACCTTCCTCGCCGTACCGCTGGCCGCCGCCGCCCTGGTCCTCGCCGCCCTGCTCAACAACCTGCTGGGCACCGGCCTGCCCTGGTTCGACCAGCACCACGCGGCCCTCGCGTCGTACGTGGCGGCGGGCCTGTTCGCCGCCTCCCTCTCCCTGCTGACCTTCCTGGAGCTGCCCGGCACGCGCACCCCGCGCCCCCGCTCCCCGCTGGAGGGCCTGCGCCGCCCGCGCACCGGCGCCGGTGTCGACAAGGGGCGCACGGGCGCGATCCCGCTGCTCGTCCTCGCCTGCGCCGCCGTGGCCGGAGTCATCGCCGCCGCCGTCTCCGTGTGCGTGCTGCACGCGACCGACCTGGGCGGCGGCCCGGTCCTGTTCGGCCTGCTGGTGCTCGGTCTGACCGGCGGCGTCGCGGTCGGCATCCGTACGGCCCCCGCGGTGCTGCCCTCGCTGTCCCGCCGCCGGCTGCTGGCCCTGGCGATCGCCTTCACCGGCATCGCGCTGCTGGCCGCCGGTCTGGTCCCGGACGTCACCACGGTGCTGCTGATCGTCACCCTGGCGGGCCTGGGCGCGGGCGTCGCCGCCAACACCGGGCACGCCCTGCTCGACCAGGAGACCGAGGACTACCGCCGGGCGCGTGTCACCGAGCACCTCCAGGCCGTCGTGCGCGTCTTCATAGCGCTCGGCGCCGTGATCGCCCCGGTGATCGCCGGACTGATCGGCCGGCACCGGCTGGAGAACGGCCGCTTCGTGTTCGCGCACGGCGGCGCCTCGTTCACCCTGATGCTGATCGGCGCGCTGCTGCTGCCGGTGGCCGCCCTGGTGCTCGCCAAGGTCGACGACCGCTCCGGCATCCCGCTGCGCCAGGACCTCAAGGACGCGCTGCTCGGCGGCGACGACCCGGTCGAGGCGCAGGCCACGAACGGCTTCTTCATCGCCCTGGAGGGCGGCGACGGCGCCGGCAAGTCCACCCAGGCCGAGGCGCTCGCCGAGTGGATCCGCGGCAAGGGCCACGAGGTCGTGCTCACCCGCGAGCCGGGGGCCACCCCGGTGGGCAAGCGGCTGCGCTCGATCCTGCTGGACGTCTCCTCGGCCGGACTGTCCCACCGCGCGGAGGCACTGCTGTACGCCGCCGACCGAGCCGAGCACGTCGACACCGTCGTACGCCCCGCCCTGGAGCGCGGCGCGGTGGTGATCTCCGACCGCTACATCGACTCCTCCGTCGCCTACCAGGGCGCCGGCCGCGATCTGTCCCCGACCGAGATCGCCCGCATCAACCGCTGGGCGACCGACGGTCTGGTGCCGCATCTGACCGTGCTGCTGGACGTCGCGCCGGAGGCCGCCCGCGAGCGGTTCACCGAGGCCCCGGACCGGCTGGAGTCGGAGCCCGCGGAGTTCCACGCGCGTGTGCGCTCCGGTTTCCTCACCCTGGCCGCCTCCGACCCCGGCCGCTATCTGGTGGTCGACGCCGGGCAGGAGCCCGAGGCCGTCACCACCGTGATCAGGCACCGCCTCGACACCGTGCTGCCGCTGTCCCAGGCCGAGATCGAGGCCCGGGAGGAGGCGCGCAGGAAGGCCGAGGAGGAGGCGCGCCGCAAGGCCGAGGAAGAGGCCGCGCGCAAGGCCGAGGAGGAGCGCCTGGAGCGTGAGCGCCAGGAGGAGCTGGCCCGGCTGCGTGCCGAGGAGGAGGAGCGCAAGCGCCGCGAGCTGGAGGAGGCGCAGCGCCGCGAGGCCGAGCGGCAGGCCGAGGAGGCCCGGCAGCGGGCGGCCGAGGCGGCCCGGCGCGCCGAGGAGGAGCGGCAGCGGCTGCTCGCCGAGGAGAAGGCCCGCGCCGAGGAGGAGGCGCGCCGCAAGGCGGAGGAGGAGCGCCGCCGCAGGCAGGCCGAGGAAGAGGCCCGGCTGCGCGCGGAGGAGGAGGCCCGCCAGGCCCGGATCCGCGCCGAGGAGGAGGCCCGGCAGGCCAAGGAGCGTGCCGAGGAGGCGGCCCGGCGCCTGGAGGCGCAGCGCAAGGCGGAGAGCGCCCTGCTCCGTGCCGAGGAGGCCCGCCGCCAGGCCGCCGAGGCCGCGGCGGCCGCCGATGTGGCCGCCCGCAGGCCCGGCAGCCCCCAGCCGAAGGCCCCCGGCGTGACCTCGGACGCGGTCACGGTCGCCACCCCGGTGGTGTCGCCCGGCCCGGGCACGGAGGAGACGGTGCCCACGCCGATCGTCTCGCCGGCCGAGGACGAGCGGTCCTCCGGCCGGGACGCCCGGAACGCTCGTCACACGCCCTCCGAGGCCGAGACGACCGCCGAGCTGCCCCAGCCGCCGGCCGTGCCGGGTGCCGCGGACGAGACGGCGGTGCTGCCGCAGGTGCCCGCGAGCGCCGCCGAGGAGACCGCCGTACTGCCGCAGGTGGGCCCGGACGAGACGGCCGTACTGCCGCCCGTGCGCGACGACGCCCCGGCCGACCGGATGCCGCGCGGCTTCTTCCGCGACGAGCGGTCCGCGGGCCCCGACGGCTCCGAGGACCGCACCCGCGAGATGCCCCAGCCCGGGGCCGAGGGCACCGCCCGCCGTCGCCCGCGCCCCGACTGGGCCGAGGAGACCCCGCTGGACGATCTGCCGTCGCTGGCGGACGAGTTGCTGGGGTCGTACGACGACGAGGACGGTCCCCGCAGGGGGCGCAGGGGCTGATCCCGGACCCTTCGAGACGGCGCTCGCGTCCTGCTGCGGCAGGAGGCGGGCGCCGTCCGGCGTTCCCGGCGTGGTCCCGGTTGTCAGACCCCACCCGCACAATGGAGGTCGGAACGCGGAGTGTGACGGAAGGGCGGCGTGACCCATGAGCGTGTGGGACGACCTCGTCGGGCAGGAGAAGGTGAGCGCGGTGCTGGGCGCCGCCGCTCGGGACGCCGATGCTCTGGTCACCGCCGCCGCGGCGGACGAGCCGCTGCCGGAGACGTCCCGGATGACGCACGCGTGGCTGTTCACCGGGCCGCCCGGCGCGGGCCGCGACCAGGCGGCGCGGGCCTTCGCCGCGGCCCTCCAGTGCGTGAGCCCCGACCGGGCCCTCGGCGGCGCCCCCGGCTGCGGCTTCTGCGACGGCTGCCACACCGCGCTGCTCGGCACCCACGCGGACGTCACCGCGGTCGCCGCGGTCGGCGCCGAGATCCTGGTGAAGGACATGCGGGACACGGTCCGCAAGTCGTTCACCGCGCCAGCGAACGGCCGCTGGCAGATCATCCTCGTCGAGGACGCCGAGCGGCTGAACGAGAAGTCGGCGAACGCGGTGCTCAAGGCCGTCGAGGAGCCCGCCCCCCGCACGGTCTGGCTGCTGTGCGCCCCCTCCATCGAGGACGTCCTGCCGACCATCCGCTCCCGCTGCCGCCACCTGAACCTGCGCACCCCGTCCGTGGACGCGGTCGCCGACATGCTGGTACGACGCGACGGCGTGGACCCGCGGGCCGCCGCCGACGCCGCCCGCGCCACCCAGGGGCATGTGGACCGCGCCCGGCGCCTGGCCACCGACCCGGCCGCCCGCGAGCGCCGCGCCGCTGTCCTGAAGCTCCCGCTGCGCCTGGACGAGGTCGGCGCCTGTCTGCGGGCCGCCCAGGAGCTGGTCGACGCGGCCGCCGAGGACGCCAAGCAGCTCGCCGAGGAGATGGACGGCAGGGAGGCCGAGGAGATGAAGGCGGCGCTCGGCGCGGCCCAGGGCGGCCGGCTGCCGCGCGGCACGGCGGGCGTGATGAAGGACCTGGAGGACATGCAGAAGCGCCGCCGGACCCGTACCCAGCGCGACAGCCTGGATGTGGCCCTCGGCGACCTCACCACCTTCTACCGCGATGTCCTCGCCCTCCAGCTCGGCTCCCGGGTGGCGATCGCCAACACCGACGCGGAGGACGCCCTGGACCGGCTGGCCCGCGCCGGCTCCCCGGAGTCCACCCTGCGCCGCATCGAGGCGATCGCCGCGTGCCGTGACGCCCTGGACCGCAATGTGGCTCCGCTGCTGGCGGTGGAGGCGATGACGATGGCGTTGCGGGCGGGCTGACGATGCCCCTCCCGACCCCCTCACCGCGCCCCGTCCCCCGTACGGGGAGACAATCCCAACTCCCCGCATCCGCCGCATCGCCCAGCGTTACGCTCGCCTGATGCAGACCAGGTCCTCCCTCTCCCGGCCGTGCGACGGGCGTCCCGCGGCCCGCGCCCGGTTCACGGCCGTCGCCCTGATGACCGCGGCGCTCCTCGTGTCCGCGTGCTCCCCTGGCAGCAGCTCGATCAAGCCGTCCTCCGCGGCGTCGGCACGGAGCGACGCGACGAGCGCCCCCGTCCTGGCCCCGCTGCCGCGCGCGATTCCGGCCGCGCTGGCGCCGTACTACACACAGCGGCTGACCTGGCGCGACTGCGGCGCCTCCGGCTTCCGGTGCGCCACGCTGAAGGCGCCGCTTGACTACGACCGGCCGGGCGCGGGCGACGTACGGCTCGCGGTGACCCGCAAGGCCGCCACCGGCAAGGGCAAGCCGCTCGGCTCCCTGGTGGTCAACCCGGGCGGCCCCGGCGGCTCGGCGGTGGGCTACCTCCAGCAGTACGCGGGTCTGGGCTACCCCGCCGAGGTCCGCGCACGCTACGACATGGTGGCGATGGACCCGCGCGGCGTCGCCCGCAGCGAGCCCGTCGAGTGCCTCGACGACCGCCGGATGGACACGTACACACAGACCGACGTGACCCCGGACGACCGGGCGGAGCAGAACGCGGCGGTCGCGGCGGACGAGAAGTTCGCGCAGGCCTGCGGGGAGCACTCGGCGCGGCTGCTGCGGCATGTCTCCACCGTCGAGGTGGCCCGGGACACGGACATCCTGCGCGCGGCGCTGGGCGACGCGAAGCTGAACTACGTCGGGGCGTCGTACGGCACCTTCCTCGGGGCGACCTACGCCGGCCTCTTCCCGAGCCGGGTGGGCCGCGTCGTCCTGGACGGCGCGCTGGACCCCTCGCTGGACTCCCGCACGGTGAACCTGGAGCAGGCCCAGGGCTTCGAGACGGCGTTCCAGGCCTTCACCCGGGACTGCCTGCGCCGCACGGACTGCCCGATCGGGGGCAGGGGCACGACGCCGACGCGGGCCGCCGACCACCTCAGGGCCTTCTTCCGCAAGCTGGACGGCCATCCGGTGGCGACGGGCGACGGCGACGGCCGCAAGCTGGGCGAGGCGCTGGCCACCACCGGCGTGATCGCGGCGATGTACGACGAGGGCGCCTGGAGCCAGCTGCGCGCGGCGCTGACCTCGGCGATGAAGGGCGACGGCGCGGCGCTGCTGGCCCTCTCCGACAGCTACTACGAGCGGGACGCCAGTGGCCACTACAGCAATCTGATGATGGCCAACAACGCCGTGAACTGCCTGGATCTGCCGCCCGCCTTCACCGGTGTCGATCAGCTGCGGCAGGCACAGTCCGCGTTCGAGAAGGCGTCACCGGTCTTCGGCGAGGGCCTGGCCTGGCAGTCGCTGAACTGCGCGTACTGGCCGGTGCGGGCCACGGGCGAGCCGCACCGCATCACGGCGAAGGGCGCGGCGCCGATCGTGGTCGTCGGCACCATCCGGGACCCGGCCACCCCCTACCGCTGGGCCCAGTCCCTGGCCCACCAGCTCTCCTCCGGCCACCTCCTGACCTACGCGGGCGACGGTCACACCGCCTTCCTCCGCGGCAGCACCTGCATCGACTCCGCCATCGACACCTACCTCCTCCACGGCACCCCGCCCTCCCCGGGCAAACGCTGCTCATAGGGCCTTTCTCTCGGATCAGGCCGGCCCCGGCCCCCGTCCGGCCCCGGATCTCCTCGGCCCGGGGCCGGTACGAAGCACTCCCGGAAACTGTGTAGACTTACCGACGTTGCCGACCGCACCCTAGGTGCACGCAGCACGCCGCTTTAGCTCAGATGGCCAGAGCAACGCACTCGTAATGCGTAGGTCTCGGGTTCGAATCCCGAAAGCGGCTCAGGTGGGGCCCAGGACAGATAGCATCTGACCTGGGCCTTTCTGCTTTTCGTGGGCGGCTCTGCGGCGTCGGCCGCCTCGGGTTCAGGTGAGTTCGGCGGTGACATGTATGGAGAAGACGTGTCTGCCGTTCTGCTCCCCGGTGACGTCCGTGCTGACCATGCCGCCCCTGTTGCGGCGCAGAGGGGTGGCCTCGACCCAGCAGGGGGCGTCCAGTTCGACGTAGCGGACGAAGCTGGCGTCGAACTCCATGAGGGCGATCCGGGCGGTGCCTGACATGGCGTGGACCGCCTGGGCGGCGGCCTCCAGGAGGAGTAGCCCCGGTATGTGGTCGTGGTCGTGGTCGAAGAAGGCGCGGTTGGCGGTGTCCGCCCGCAGCTGCCAGCGGTGCGGCTCCCCGAGCGGACTCAGGACGGCGTTCTCCGGCGAGGTCGCGCCGCCGCGGACGGCTTCGTCGAGAGCGGGGCCCAGGGGCAGGGCACGTGCGGTGGCGGCCTGTGCGTCCGCGTACTCTCCGCGAAGCCTGCTGTAGATCGCCGGGGGATGGGCGATGTAGCGGACCCGGGCGATGCCGAGAGGCTGCTCGTCGCGCATGGCCGTGATCTGGGCGGCGAGGTGGGTGGAGCCGAGCCGGCGGCGGGTCACCTTGGTGTGAGTGATCGTCAGGCGTACGTCGGTCGGTGGCGTCCGGGCGCTCAGCGCCGCCGGGACGATGGAGCTGTCGTAGGACTCCCATCCCAGACGGAAGTCCAGGGGGACCTCGTGCGCGACGTGCGACAACAGGGCGAGGGACTGTCGGATCGTCTCGGAGAAGAGCAGGGGGTTGTAGCGATCCGCGTGCGGTGCGTAGAGGGGGTGGCGCGTGGGCCAGTGAGCGATGACGGTGTGTGAGATCCCGTCATCGTGGCTGCGCCATCCCGACAAGAACACCTGGCCGGGTACGGTCTTGCGGGTGAGGGTCGCACAGACGGGCTGGACACCCTTGAGGGGCGTGATCGAGCCAGTTGTCACGTTCATGATGTTCCCCCTGGAACGGCGCGAGTCAGGCGGCGGCATGTGCCAAAGGCAGTGGTGCAAGGGGTTCTGTGACCAACATAATGATGACTATATTTATTTGTCGAGAGAGTACGAGGACAGGTCTATGGCTCAACAAGAACGGAGCGCCCGGACGCGGGCGGCCATCCTGCGGGCAGGTGCCGAGGTCTTCGCCGAGCTGGGCTTCGCAGGGGCGAGCGTCAGCAAGATCACCCGTAGGGCGAACCTCACGCTGGGGGCGCTCTACTTCCACTTCGAATCGAAGGAGCACCTCGCCCGCGAGATAGTCCGGGCCCAGCCGGAGCTGGTGATGTCACCGGCGGCGGCCGGCCTCCAGGGCGCCGTCGACATCACCCTGGAGTGGGCGACGCGGCTCACTCAGGACCCTTTACTGCTGGCGGGCGCCCGACTGGTGATGGACCAGGAGTACTTCGTCCGCAGCGAGGAGGGCGATTCCTACCGCCAGTGGGCGGGAGTGATCCTTCCGTTCCTTCACGAGGCCCATGAGAACGGCGAGTTGCGGCCGGAGGTGGACGTGTTGACCTTGGCGCAGCTGATGGTCAACGCCAGCACGGGGGCGCAGATGAACTCCCAGCTCGACAGCGGGCGGCGGGACCTGCCGGACCGTATACGGCAGATGTGGTCCCTCCTGCTGCCGCTGATCGCCACCGAGGAGTGCGCGGGCCGTGTCATGGAGGCGCTGCGGCGGCGTGAGGGTGATTCTCCGGCGATTGACGGGAATCAGGCTTGATCGCCGTCTAAAGGCTGTCGTGTCCCTCATGGATCGCGTTAAATCTGCCCATGCCGCATGTATCGCGAGCGTTACAGGGTCGAACGGTCATGATCACGGGAGCGTCGAGCGGCATCGGGGCCGCCGCCGCGAGGCTCTTCGCCGAAGAGGGCGCGGCCGTCGTACTGATGGCCCGGCGCAAGGACCGGCTCGAGGAGCTGGTCGAGGCGATCCGGGGCGGGCAGGGGAGGGCGGTGGCCGTACCGGGGGATGTGCGCAGTCCCGCGGACGTGGAGGCCGCTGTCACCCGGGCGGTCGAGGAGTTCGGAGGGCTGGACGCCGCCTTCAACAACGCCGGTTCGGGGACGTTCGGTGCCGTCCTTCACGAACTCGACGAGGACGCCTACGACATGGTGATGGATGTCAACGTGCGGGGCGTCTGGAACTGCATGCGCCGGCAGATCCCTGTCATGTTGGGGCAGAGCGGCGGTGGCACGATCGTCAACACCTCCAGCGTCGCCGGGCATTCGGCGACGGGCGCCACGGCCCCCTACATCGCGGCCAAGCACGCGGTCCTCGGCCTCACCCGGGCCGCCGCGGCCGAATACGGGGCCGCCGGGATCCGGGTGAACGCGCTGATGGTGGGCGCCACCCGCACGGCTCAGCTGGAGCCGTACCTGGTCGGCGCACCCGAGGTGGAGCGGGAGTTGACCAGGCGCGCGGTGCAGAAGCGGCTGGCGGACCCGGACGAGGTGGCGCAGGCCGCGCTCTGGCTGTGCAGTGACCGGGCGTCCTTCGTCACCGGTGGGGCGATCGCCGTGGACGGAGGGTGGAGCGCGGTGTGAGCGGTGGCGGGCGGGACGCCGGTGCGGCGCGGCCCAGGTGGGCCACCTGCCGCGCGTGCACGGACGGGTGGGGCAGGGAGGGCCGTGGGCCGGTGGCCTCGTGGCCTCGCGGTCCCGTGGGCCGTGGGGCCGTGGGCCGTGGTCCCGTGAGCCCGTGAGCCCGTGAGCCCGTGAGCCCGTGAGCCCGTGAGCCCGTGGACCCGTGGCGAGGCTTTCCGTGCTGTCCTGCGCCACGGGGTCGGACGGGCGAAGCGGTCGGGGCTCAGACGCGGAGACCCGCCGTCCGCCGCGGGGCCCGGAGCAGCGGTGCGGCGGAGACGGTATTGGACAGGCCGGTCGGATCGGTGTCCGACAGTTCCTGGTAGCAACAGGCCGCCGACACCAGCGTCACATGCCGGTGCCAGCCGGGGTAGGAGCGCCCCTCGAAGTCCTGGAACCCGAAACTGCCTTCCAGTCGGCGCAGCGCCCGCGGTGTGGTGCCCGGCAGCGAGGCCAGCTCCAGGAGTTCCTCCATCGACAGGTGGACCAGGGTGGTGAGCCACGCGGTGGTGGGCCGCTCGCCCTCGCGGGGGACTTCGGCGAACAGCCGGTAGAAGCGCTGCGGCTGAGGACCGCGGGGCAGCCGGATCAGGCCGGTGACCACGCGCGTGGGGCGCGAGGGGCGAAGGTGACTCGTCCCGATGACCGAACGCAGCAGTTCGCCTTCCGTCTCCAGGAACCGGCGCGCGCTGACCGGTGAGACGGCCGGGTCCCTGCCGGAGCCGGAGGGGTGGGCCGTCACGGAGGGCAGTACCGGCAGGGTGCCGGGAACGGTGAGGGCGAAATCGTGCCCACGCCGGCGCAGACCGTGAAGCAGCCGATCGGGTTCCGCGCAGTCGCGGAGGTCGGCCACGAGCGGCAGTGCCGGGGACCCGTCCGCGGCCAGGGCGTCGGCCAGTTCGAGCATCTGCGCCCAGGCCGGCAGGGGCTGGACGGCCTCGGGTATGCGGGTACGGCGGCGTAACCGGTCCTCGCTCCATTCGCTCGGCAGGTGCAGGTGCCAGTCGACGGGGACCTGGCTGCGGCCCGCCGCCAGGAACTGCCCCATGCCGACCTGGCAGTTGATGGTGCGGCCCAGGTCCGGGACGAACCTGCGGTGCACCCCGCACGACTGGTCCCCCCGCTTGGGGACCACGGCGGTGCCGACGGTCCACGCCTTGGGGCGCGTCCGCGCCGCCACCCAGCGCCTCAGCTCGTCGCGGACGGGCTGCCACTCCCAGGGGCTGGCGTTGACGAAACGGTGCAAGGACTGGGAGGCGGTGGGGGAGTCGGTGATCGCGGCGGCCATGCTGCGCATGGACTTCCTCCCCGAGACGGCAAGGAGCCCCGTCAGGTACGCCGCGGCCCAGCGGCGCTGGTCCGCCCGCGGCAGATGTGCGAAGAGTTGATCGGCGAATTCGGCAACTCGTTGCCCGGCTTCCAGGGTGGACAGGCGGCCTGCGCCGTACATGACATTGATCATGAGGGCTCCCAGGTGCGGCTCAAGAGGTCGATGATCGGAAGAATAATAGGAGTTGCTATTTTTTTATCGAGGGGAATCAGCCAACCCGCCGGCCCGGCGCTCGTGCCGTAGTACAGGGGTCGGCTCTGTGCGAACCGGTCAACCCGTGATCGACGGACTTGTCGACGCTGACCTGCGGAGTCACACTGGCCGCCACGACCGCTGGGCAACCAGATCGGCCCCTCGGCGGCGCCCTGTGGCAGGAGGTGGCACGTGACCCCGCTCCTGTGGGGGGCCGCGTGGCGCTCCGCCGCCGGGTCGGGCCGGGGATGGACGAGGCGGCGCGTTCGGCGTTCACGGCGCGTGCCGTACGCGAGGCGCGGCCTGCCACCCCGCTGCTACCTCCGGAGGGGGACGCTCTGTTGGGAGACATGCATGACAAGGCAGTTGCGCGCGGTACGCACCCGGCAAGCCCTGGTGAGTGCCGCGGCGTCCGAGTTCGATCGGCGCGGGTATGACGGCACCGCGCTGAACAGGGTCTGCCGGGCCGCCGGTATCACCATGGGCGCTCTGTCGTTCCATTTCGCGACCAAGGACGAACTGGCCTCCGCCGTGCAGGTGCAGGGCCAGGCCATCACCCGGGCCGCTCTGGAGGGTCTGTCGGCGGGCCCGGCGCCCGCGCTGCACCGGGCCATCGACGTGACGCTCGAACTGGCCCGGCTGTTGGAGGAGGAGCCGGCGGTGCGTTCCGCGGCACGGCTCAGCCGCGAGCGGCCGGACCACGACCTCGCCTGGACCACGTCCTGGATCGCCGCCGTGCGGGATCTTTTCGGACAGGCTTACCGTGACGGGCAACTGCACGCGGCCGTCCGCCCGGAGGATCTGGCGACGTTGTCCCGATCCCTGGTCCTCGGCGCCGAGTACCGGGCGCGCGGGTCCGCGCAGGGCGACGAGGAGCCGCGCGAACCGGGCGCCGTCGAGGAGATCAGACAGATGTGGAACATCATCCAGCGAGGCATCTGCGCTCCCTCCAGCCGCACGCCTTCATGAGGCGGCCGGTTCGCCGCGCGGCTCGCCGGACCGGGTGACGCTCCCTCACCGGGCCCGTGGTGCACGCCCGTGGCCCACGGTGAGGCAGATCCCCCGGGGCCTCTCCCCGACCCGCACCGGACATGACCGACCGGCCCGCTCCGCACCACCGCCCTCGTGCCGCCGTGTCACCGAAGAAGCGGGCTCGGTGATCAGAAAATCGACCGGGCCCGCCCGCCCGTTTCCGGCAGTGGTGTCATTCGCATCTTTGCGCGAATCGGGTCACGATTTTCGCGAGTCGGCATTGCCGCCCCCGGCGCGGACCCGGATCGTGGAATGCGTAACGGACACTCATCCAAGGGGCGGACCTGTGGTGGAGACGGAACTGGCCGGTGTGATCTCCGCGCGGGCGGCCGCTGTCGCCATGGGGCCCCAAGATCCTCCCGGCGGTGATCGGCGGCTTCCGCACTGAGAGTTGGAGCGGCCGGGTTCCGCTCATGGCCACCGTCGGACGGCGCCCGCCACCTGGGCCTGCCGGCAACCGCGCCCCGCTCGTCCGGGCGGGGGCCCGGGAATTTCTGGAGCAGTTCCCTGTCTCGCCCTGCCGCATTTACGGCCTGCGGCAACTCCAACGATTCGACCAGCTCAGAATTCCGGCTGCCCATTTCCCGGGCGGTCCATACGGCAATGCCTTGAAAAGGCTTCTGTGGAGGGCTTCATGGCGACAGCTGAGCGTAGGGACGCAGTGGTGATCGGGGGAGGTATAGCCGGATCCGCGCTGGCAGCGGCGCTCGCGGGGGACGGCTACGACGTACTGCTCCTGGAACGCCAGACCGTCTACCGGGACAAGGTGCGCGGCGAGGTCATCAACTGCTGGGGCGTGGTCGAACTTCTCCGGCTCGGCCTGGAGCGGCAGTTGCTCGACGCCGGAGGCACCTACATCGACCGCTTCATCGGATTCGACGAGATCGTCGACCCCGAGACCGCCCGGGCCAACGCCCTCCACCTGGACGAGATGCTTCCCGGCATCCGCGGTGTGCTCGACGTCGGCCACCCCGAGGCATGTGAGGCGCTCGCCTCCGCCGCCGCCGAGGCCGGGGCCACGGTCGTACGGGGAATCGGCGATGTCACGGTGACCGGCGGGCCGCACCCGAGCGTGCGCTACGAGTACAACGACATCGAGTACGAGGTCCCCTGCCGGCTCGTCGTGGGAGCGGACGGACGCACCTCCACGGTGCGGCGCCAACTCGGCATCTCCCTGACCCAGACCCCGCCGAACTCGCTGGGCGGCGGCATGCTCGTGGAAGACCTCCACGAGTGGCCCGCCAACGTCACCTCGATCGGTACCGAGAAGGATCTGCTCTACTTCGTCTTCCCGCGCGCGGGCGCCAAGGCCCGGCTGTATCTGCTGCACGATGTCGCGCAGAAGGGCCGCTTCGCCGGCCCGACCCGCCAGGCCGACTTCCTCAGGGCCTTCCAGCTCGACTGCATCCCGCACAGCGAGATGTTCGCCACGGCCACCCCGTCGGAGTCCTGCGCCTTCTATCCGATGAACGACGCCTGGACGGACGGCCCCGTCGTCCCCGGCGCGGTACTGATCGGCGACGCGGCCGGCTGGACCGATCCCGTGGTCGGCCAGGGTCTGTCCATCGCGCTCCGGGACGCCCGCCTGGTGTGGGAGGCGCTGCGCTCCAGCAGCGCATGGTCCCCGCAGATCCTCAAGCCGTACGTGGACGAACGCGAGGAGCGGATGCGTCGGCTGCGGATCTCGGGCGCGGTCCGGACCGCGATGAACATGACCTTCACCCCTGAAGGCGCCGCCCGCCGCAAGGCCTACGCCCAGGCGTGGCCCACCGATCCGGTGCTGGCCGGCTCCCGACTCGCCACGTTCCAGGGGGCGTTCGGCGTCCCCGACGAATCCTTCCACCCCGGCACCATCCAGCGCCTGCTCGCCCTCGGCTAGCCCGCGCCGGCCCCGACGCATCCATCGAAGGGACTTCCACCGTGCATGTGAAGACCGAAGCCGACGACACCCTGATCCGGAAGAACGGCTGCGACATCCGCGAGCTCTACCCCTGGGACGGGGTCGTCGCGCCGCCGTGGAACAGCACCCTGTGCTCGATCCGGCCGACCGAGTCCAGCACGCCCCACGGCCACGCCACCGATGAGACCTTCATCTTCATCAGCGGGCAGGGCCATCTGCGCGTCGGTACCGAGGAGCGCCCGATCACCCCGGGCGACGTCGTCTACATCCCGCACGGCACCGACCACGAGGTCACGAACACCAGCGAGGCCGACCCGCTGACGTTCGTGAGCATCTACTGGTTGCAGCCCGCCGGGCACGGTGAGGACGCGTGATGGCCGACTCCCCGGGCGCCGGGACGCCCGCCCCGCGCCGTGTCAACGTCACTTTCTCGCCCCCCACCCCCAACGGCGACCTGCACCTGGGCCATCTCGCCGGGCCGGTCCTCAACAGTGACATATGCGCCCGGTCCCAGAAGGTCCTCGGGCACGACGTCGCCTTCGCCACCAGCACCGATGACAACCAGACCTATGTCGTCACCACCGCGGAACGGCTCGGTGTCACGCCGGAGGCGCTCATCCAGGACGCTCTGGACAGCGTGACGAAGTCGCTGGAGCTGGCCGGAGTCGACGTCGACCTGTTCGAACGGCCCGACGACGACTACACCGCCTTCGTCCGCTCCTTCTTCACCCGCCTGTGGGAGCACGGCGCGTTCGACCTGCGCGAGGTGGAGCTGCCCTACGACCCCGACAGCGGGGAGTACAAGGCCGAGGCATTCGTCACCGGACTGTGTCCCACCTGCCTGGCCCACGCCAGAGCCGGCGTGTGCGAGGCATGCGGCCTCTACAACCTGCCCGGCGCCCTGCTGCCGGTGTCCGACACGGCCTCGGCCCTGCCGCGGCGCGCCGTCTCCATCTGGGTCCTGGACCTCGAACGCCACCGGTCCCTGATCACCAACTGGTACCGGACCACCGATGTGCAGCTGCGCCCGGACCTGGCCAAGGTCGTGGCCGACACGCTCGCCGGGCGGCTTCCCTACATCCCGCTCACCTACCCCACCACCTGGGGCATCACGGTGGAATGGGACGGCCCCGGCATCCAGCCGCAGGCCATCAACGCCTGGCCGGAGATCTACGTCGGACACCTCTACTGGATGCAGCAGGCCCGCCTGGACACCGGGGCCGAGTACGACGAACTCGTCCAGTTCATCGGCATCGACAACGGCTTCTACAACGCCTTCGTCTATGTGACCCTGGCGCTGCTCGCGGCCCGGCACGGCATGCCGGTGCACCTGCCCAGGACGCGCACGCTCACCAACCAGTACTACATGCTGGAGGGACGCAAGTTCTCCACCAGCAAGGGGGACGTGCGCTGGGCGCGCGACTACCTGGAGTCCGTCGGCCGCGACCGGGCGCGGTTCGTCCTCGCCCTGACCAGCCCCGAACTACAGCGGGCGGAGTTCAGCGAACCCATCGCCGCCGACACGATCGCGGCACGCTTCGACACCCCGCTCGCCACGATCGCCGAGGGGCTCGGCGCCCTGACCGGCCGTCATGTCGACACGACGCCCTCACCCTGGTGGGACGCGGCCCTTCAGGCCTCCCGCCGGCGCTTCGAGGACGCCTACCGGCTGGAGAACTTCAGCGTCCGCAGGGCGGCCGAGGCCGTGGCCCTCCACCTGGAGGTGCTGGCGCTGCGCTGCGCCCGGATCCAGCTCGACGACGCGAGCGACGTCTGTGGCGCGCTGCGGTTCCTGTGGGCCCTGCGCACCCTGGCCTGGCCGGTCACCCCGGACCTCGCCGAGCACATCTCGGCCGCCTTCGCCGGCCCCTCCACCGTCGGCAAGGCGCCCCTGCTCGCCGACCTCGCCGTCACACCGGAGAACTCCTTCCGCGGCCTGACCGTACCGGCCGCCCCGCTCACCGCTGCGCCGTGATCCGCGGGTGAGCCGTTCCGCGCGCCACTTCCGTACGACGAAACCCATTGCCTTCCGAGGAGACCCACCATGCTGCGCACCTTCATGAACGCCAAGATCCACCGCGCCACCGTCACCGACAGCAACCTGAACTACGTCGGGTCCATCACCATCTCGCCGGAACTGCTCGACGCCGCCGGCATCGGCGTCCACGAGCTGGTGCACGTCGTCAACATCAACAACGGCGCCCGATTCGAGACGTACACCATCCTCGGCGAGCCGGCCGCCAACCAGGTCATCGTCAACGGTGCCGCCGCCCGCCTCGTGGAGACCGGCGACAAGGTCATCATCATCAGCTACGCACAGCTGACCCCGGACGAGGTCGCCGACCACAAGTCCCGCGTGGTCCACGTCGACGAGACCAACACGATCACCGAGACGGCGCTTCTCGGCGCGTGAACCCTGAGCCCGCCCGCACTGAAACAACGTTCCTGCATGCACGACAAGTCGAGGATGCGTGAACCGTGACAACCCATGAGATACACCCGGTGCTGGGAGTGGGGTTCGGGCCCGCGAACCTCTCCCTGGCGGTCGCGCTCGAAGAGCGCGGCCGCGCCGGCCTGGCCCACTTCATCGAGCGGTCCGCCGGGTTCCAGTGGCAGCAAGAACAACTCCTGCCGGGCGCCGACATCCAGAACAACCCCTTCCGCGACCTGGCCATGCAACGCAACCCGGACAGCCCGCACACCTTCGTCAAGTACCTGGCCGCACAGGGCGACTTGACGGGCTATCTGCACCTCAACGCCAAGTTCCCGCTGCGCAGGGAGTATTCGAGCTACCTCGCCTGGGTCGCCGAGGCCTTCCGCGACCAGGTGGACTACGGCCGGTCGGCCGCGCACCTCTCGCTCGTCGAGGGCGACGACGGAAGCGAGCTGTTCTGCGTCGAGACCGACGACGGCGGCCGCTACCTCGCCCGGAGCGTCTCCGTGGGCACCGGCCGGTCCCCCCGGATCCCCTACGTGTTCCAGAAGGGCCTGGGGGAGAGCGTCTTCCACTCCACCCGCTACCTCACCTCCATGGAGCACTTCAAGGACAAGCCGATCCGGGTCGCGGTCGTCGGGGCCAGCCAGAGCGCGATCGAGATCATCCTCGATCTGCTCGGCCGCCCGAACGTGCGGCAGGTGACCGCCGTCCACCGCAGCATCGGGTTCCGGCTCAAGGACACCAGCCCCTACAGCCGGCAGGTGTTCCTGCCCGAGTTCGTGGACTACTTCCACTCGCTGCCCAGCGCCAAGAAACGCCGGCTGCGCAACGAGCTGCGGTCCATAAACTACGCGGCCTGCGACCAGGACGTCATCGACCGACTGGTCGGCGTGCAGCGCGAGTACGACCTCACGGGTTCCGACCGGCTCGTGATGAAGCCCTTCCGCGAAGCCGTCATCAGCAGGCCGCAGGGCCAGGGGCACCGCATGGTCCTGCGCGACATCAACCACCTCACCGAGGAGATCCTCGACACCGACGTCGTCATCCTGGCCACCGGCTTCAGGGACTTCGGCGGCGAGCCCGGCGACGAGCCGTACCACCCGCTCCTGGAAGGCATCGCCCACCGTCTTCCGCTCGACGAGGACGGCACCCCCGTGGTCGCGCGGGACTACTCGATCGAGCTGAAGACCGAGGCCGGTACCTCGCGACCGCTCAAGGTCTACCTCAACGGGCTCTGCGAGGCGAGCCACGGCATGGGCGACGCCGGCGCACTGGCCATGCTCTCCGTACGGGCGACCGACATCGTGGACTCGATCCTGCGGCACGACACCCGCGGGCGCGAGGAGCTGCTGGCCGCCGGGACCGCGCCGTGACCCGGTCCGCCATCACCGCCGACGTCGCCGTCGTCGGCGGCGGGATCATCGGGCTGGCCACAGCCGAACGGCTGACCGTCCGCGGTCTCACCGTCGCCGTCATCGACATGGCAGGCATCGCCGGAGGCGCCACGGGCGCCTCCGGCGGGCTGGTCCGCGCCTTCGACCTCTCCCCCGCCCGCCGGCGGCACGCCACCGCCGGCCTCGACCGCTATCTCCGGCGGGGCCACCGGGGGACCTGGCCCGCGGTGTGCCGTCAGGGCAGCCTGAGCCTCGTCGCGCACAGCGATCTCCCCCGGGCCGCCGCGGCGGTCGCGGATCTCGACGCGAGCGGCCACAAGGCGGAGATCCTGACCGCGGCGGACCTCGCCACCCGCTTCCCGGCCCTGAACGTGCCCGACGAGCTGGCCGCGGTCCACGAACCGAACGCGGGCTGGCTCCCGGTCGGACCGACGGCCCACGCCATGGCGCGCGACGCGGGCCCCCGGCTCCTGCTGATCCGGGCCCGCGCCACCCATCTGCTCACCTCCGGCTCCCGCGCGACCGGCGTCCGCACCACCGTGGGACCCGTGTCCGCCCGGGCCGTCCTGCTGGCCGCGGGCGCGGGCAGCACCGCCCTGGCCGAGACCGCCGGTGTCCATCTGCCCCTGCGCACCCGAGCCGTCAGCTACTGCCTGTTCCGGATGGCCGAACCCGCCGGCCTCAGCTCCCTTCCCACCCTCGTGGACCGCACCACGGGCGCCTGGCTGCGGCCATGGGGTTCGGACGCGCTGGTGCTGGCGGGGGTCTCGTCCCGGAAGACCGACGTCCCCGAGACCGTACGGCCGGACGTGCCACCCGAGGAGCAGGAGCGCGTCCGCGCGGTGGTCCGCCACCGCTATCCGCAACTGGCCACCGCCCCGGCCGCGGGCGGTGTCACCGCGTACGACGCGATGGCACCGGAGGGCGACGGCGAGGTCTGCGCCCGGACCGGACTCGACGGCCTGGTCACCGCGACCGGCTGGAACGGCGGCGGATTCAAACTGGCCCCCGCGATCGGCGAGCTCGCCGCCGCGCGCCTTCAGGAAGAGGCTGCCCGATGACGGCCACCGTGCGCCTGAACCCCACCGACGAGATGCTCCACCGCACCGCCGACACGCTGGGCTCCACCCGTGTCGTCCAGGTGCTGTGGACCTTCGCGGACCCGGTGCCCGGCGCCGCTCTGCGAGCCGCCTGGGAGAGCCTCGACCAAGGCCGTCTGAGCCGCCGGGCCCAGCCCGCGCGGGTGCCCGGCGCACGGCGCAGCTGGGTGCGCGCCGGCAATGCGGAAGCCCTGTGCACCACGTCGGCGCCGCTGACCGACGCCACCCTGACCGACTGGATCGACACCCAGGTCAAGGCGCCCCTGGGGCCCGGGGACGCCGCCCTGTGGCGGCTGGCCGCGGCCCCGTACGGCGCAGGCACCCTCGTCTCCCTGACGGTGCCGCACTTCCGCTGCGACGGGCTCGGCATCTTCGACGCCATCGGGTCCGGCGGGCACGAGGCCCACCGCCCGCCTGCCGCTCCCCGCGTGCTCGACGACCTCGCCGACCTGGCGCGGCAGACGCTCCGGGGCGGCCTGGCCGCCGCGCACTGGCTCCCGGCGACCCTGGCGAGCCCGGCCCGGCGCGCGCGGATCAGGTCCGCGCTCCAGCCCCCGCCCCCGACGCGCCCCGCCCCCTCGGCCGAACCGCGCTTCTTCACCTCGGCGATCTTCGAGACGGACGCGGCCCTGTGGCAGCGGCAGGCGGACCGGTTCGGCGGGACGGCCAACAGCCTCTTCATCGAGATCGCCGCCAATCTCGTACGGTCGGCGGCGGCCGACGGCCCGTCCGGATCGTTCGACGTCGGCATCCCGGTGAGCCTGCGGCGATCCGTCCACGACGCACGGGCCAACGCCCTGGTCGTGGTGCCGCTGACGGTGCCGGGCGGCCCCGCCCGGCGCGGCAGCCTCCGGGGGATCCGCGGGGCGACGAAGGATCTGCTCCGGAGCACGGGAGAACACAGCGCCACCCTCGTCCCGGAACCCCTGTGGCACCTGCTCCCGGCGCGGCACGCTCATCGGCTCAAGAACCCCGGCGCACAGCAGACCACCGTCGTCGCGTCCAACTTCGGCCGAACCCCCGACGCCATCGCCCGGTTCGCCGGACGGCAGGCCGCCGGCATCGCCGTCCGCACCATGAACGTGCCCGGTGTGCTGCCGGACCGGGCCCGGCTGCGCGCCTCGCTCTGCCTGCTGCGGACCGGCGACCGGCTGACCGTGACCGTGACCGGCATCCCCGACCACTTCGGCGACGCCTCGTCCCTACGGCGCCTCGTCCACGAGGAGTTGGCGTCCTGGGGGCTCACTGTCCAGCGCTGGTGGGGCGCCCCCACGCCACATCATGTGAAGGAGCCCTGACGCGATGTCCGCCGTTCCCATGGCCGCGTTGCCGGACCGCTGGTTCCGCACCATGCCCGACTCCGCCCTGCTGGCCGGTCCGCGCCTGCTGGCCCGGTCCCTCATCGATGTCGCCGTCCTCGACGACCGCATCCGCTCCTACGAACGACTCACCGCTACCCCCGCGGACCTGCGGATGCCGATCCCCGACTTCGGCGGCCTGGAGCTCGCGGCGGTCGGGAACATGCTGCTGATCGCCAGCGCCCGGCCCTTCACCGCCATCCAGCGCCAGACGGCCTACTCCGTGATCGTGCCCTCGCTCGACGGCGCGCTGGGCCGTCTGAACCAGGTGGGTGCCACCGTCCTGGAACCCCCGGAGCGGATTCTCCCCGGCAGCCGCGCCCGCGTGCGGTTTCCCGACGGCGCGATCGCCGAACTCGTCGAGCACCGCCCCAACCCGGGCGAACAGCCGTGTCCCCCGGAACCGCGGGAGACCGGGCGTCCCGGCGTGCGGCTGCTCCTGCGCAAGGCGGTGAGCCGCAGCATGTTCGACTCCCTGCTCCGGCTCTACGAGACGGCTCTCGGCATCGCCTGCGACACCCGGCTCCGGCTGGACACCCCCGACGCCGTCGAACTGGCGACCGTCGGGAACCTGCTCCTCGTCGGCACGGACGGCCCGGAATTCACCAGCGCCCCGCATGTCCGGCTGGCGCTGGTGACCTCCGCGCCGCAGGACATCCCGGGCGCTCACCCCCGCGGCCACCGACTCGTCCAGCTCGACGACGGCTCCGTCGCCGAGGTCTGGGACAGCGCGACCGGCCTGACGTCCACGCCCGCGGCCGCCGTGCGGAGTACCGCGGGAACCGATGCCTCATGACCACCGAACACGAGGTCCGGCGTCCGGACCGGGTGATCATCCGCTTCGCGGGCGACTCCGGTGACGGTATGCAGCTCACGGGCGACCGGTTCATGGCGCAGACGGCGTCGTTCGGGAACGATCTCTCCACCCTGCCGAACTTCCCCGCCGAGATCCGGGCTCCTGCCGGGACCCTGCCGGGCGTCTCGTCCTTCCAGTTGCATTTCGCCGACCACGACATCCTCACCCCGGGCGACGCGCCGAACGTCCTCGTCGCGATGAACCCCGCCGCCCTGAAGGCCAACATCGGCGATCTGCCACGCGGCGCCGAGATCATCGTGAACACGGACGAGTTCACCAAGCGGGCCCTTCAGAAGGTGGGCTACGACGCCTCGCCGCTGGAGGACGGCTCGCTGGACGGCTACCGGGTGCATCCGGTACCCCTGACGACCCTGACGATCGAGGCGCTGAAGGGGTTCGGCCTGGCCCGCAAGGAGGCCGAGCGCAGCAAGAACATGTTCGCCCTCGGGCTGCTGTCGTGGATGTACCACCGGCCGACGGAGGGCACCGAGACCTTCCTGCGCCGGAAGTTCGCGAAGAAGCCGCAGATCGCGGCGGCGAACATCGCCGCGTTCCGGGCGGGCTGGAACTTCGGCGAGACGACCGAGGACTTCGCGGTCTCCTACGAGGTCGCCCCGGCGGCCAAGGCCTTCCCCACCGGCACCTACCGCAACATCTCCGGCAACCTCGCCCTGGCCTACGGTCTGATCAGCGCGTCCCGGCAGGCGGACCTGCCGCTGTTCCTGGGCTCGTACCCCATCACGCCGGCGTCGGACATCCTGCACGAGCTGAGCAGGCACAAGAACTTCGGGGTGCGGACCTTCCAGGCGGAGGACGAGATCGCGGGCATCGGCGCGGCGCTGGGCGCGGCCTTCGGCGGCTCGCTCGCCGTGACCACCACCTCCGGGCCCGGTGTCGCCCTCAAGAGCGAGACCGTCGGTCTGGCGGTGTCGCTGGAGCTGCCGTTGCTGGTGGTGGACATCCAGCGGGGCGGTCCGTCCACGGGTCTGCCGACCAAGACCGAGCAGGCGGACCTGCTCCAGGCGATGTACGGGCGCAACGGTGAGGCGCCGGTGCCGATCGTCGCGCCGAAGACCCCGGCGGACTGCTTCGACGCGGCCCTGGAGGCGGCACGGATCGCGCTGACGTACCGCACCCCGGTGATGCTGCTGTCGGACGGCTACCTGGCGAACGGGTCGGAGCCGTGGCGCATCCCGGACCTGGAGGAACTGCCGGACCTCAGGGTCCAGTTCGCCTCCGGCCCCAACCACACCCTGGATGACGGCACCGAGGTCTTCTGGCCGTACAAACGCGATCCGCGGACCCTGGCCCGGCCCTGGGCGGTGCCGGGCACGCCGGGTCTGGAGCACCGCATCGGTGGTATCGAGAAGCAGGACGGCACGGGCAACATCTCCTACGACCCGGCCAACCACGACTTCATGGTCCGTACCCGGCAGGCCAGGATCGACGGCATCGAGGTCCCGGACCTGGAGGTCGACGACCCGCACGGCGCCGCCATTCTGGTGCTGGGCTGGGGGTCGACGTACGGCCCGATCACCGCTGCGGTACGACGCCTGCGCGGGGCCGGTGACGCGATCGCGCAGGCTCATCTGCGTCACCTCAACCCCTTCCCGCGCAATCTCGGCGAGGTCCTCGCGCGCTACGACAAGGTCGTGGTCCCGGAGATGAACCTGGGGCAGCTGGCCACCTTGATCCGGGCGAAGTACCTGGTCGACGCCCACTCGTACAACCAGGTCAACGGCATGCCGTTCAAGGCGGAGCAGCTCGCCACGGCACTGAAGGAGGCCATCGATGACTGACATCGGCAACGGACTGCTCCAGCTGGTGCCCAGGGCCGAGGCCAGGCAGTCGATGAAGGACTTCAAGTCGGACCAGGAGGTGCGCTGGTGCCCGGGCTGCGGCGACTACGCGATCCTCGCCGCCGTCCAGGGCTTCATGCCGGAACTGGGGCTGGCCAGGGAGAACATCGTCTTCGTCTCCGGCATCGGCTGCTCCTCCCGCTTCCCGTACTACATGAACACCTACGGGATGCACTCCATCCACGGCCGCGCCCCGGCCATCGCCACCGGCCTCGCCACCAGCAGACGCGACCTCAGCGTGTGGGTCGTCACCGGTGACGGCGACGCGCTGTCCATCGGCGGCAACCACCTCATCCACGCCCTGCGCCGCAATGTGAACCTGAAGATCCTGCTGTTCAACAACCGGATCTACGGTCTGACCAAGGGCCAGTACTCGCCCACCTCCGAGGTCGGCAAGGTCACCAAGTCGACCCCGATGGGCTCGCTCGACGCGCCGTTCAACCCGGTGTCGCTGGCGATCGGCGCGGAGGCGTCCTTCGTGGCCCGGACCATCGACTCCGACCGCAAACACCTCACCGAGGTCCTGCGCGCCGCCGCCGAACACCCGGGCACCGCACTGGTGGAGATCTACCAGAACTGCAACATCTTCAACGACGGCGCCTTCGACGCCCTCAAGGACCGGCAGCAGGCCGAGGAAACCGTCATCCGGCTGGAACACGGACAACCGATCCGCTTCGGCGCCGGGCTCGGCAAGGCGGTCGTCCGCGACCCGGCCACCGGCGACCTCGCGGTCGTCACCGATACCGACGAGAACGAGTCCCGCGTCCTCGTGCACGACGCCCACGCCGCCTCGCCCGCGACGGCCTTCGCCCTCTCCCGGCTCGCCGACCCCGACACCCTCCACCGGACCCCCATCGGCGTCTTCCGGTCGGTGGAGCGCCCCGTCTACGACACGCTGATGGCCGACCAGCTCGACGTGGCCCACGAACTGCTTGGCAAGGGCGACCTGGGCGCGCTCCTCGCGGGCAACGACACCTGGACCGTGGCCGGCTGACCCCCGGCCGAACGCTGACACCGGAGACACCCATGGCATACGTCATCGCTCAACCCTGCGTGGACATCAAGGACAAGGCATGTCTGGAGGAGTGCCCGGTCGACTGCATCTACGAGGGCCCGCGCAAGCTGTACATCCAGCCGGACGAGTGCGTGGACTGCGGGGCGTGCGAGCCGGTCTGCCCCGTCGAGGCGGTCTTCTACGAGGACGATCTGCCGCAGGAGCTCAGCGCCTTCCGCACGGCGGACCGGGAGGTCTTCGACGGCCTGGGCCTTCCCGGCGGCGCGCGCGGTCATGCCCCGCTCGCCGCCGACCACGCGGTGGTGGACGCCGTTCCCGCACCGTCCACCACCTGAGCCGATCGCCGCCGGTACCGCTTTCGCCGTCCTCTTCGACCTTTCCGTCCCGCGCGCCTTTCACGGATCGAGTTCTCACCATGGCCAAGCCCGCAGTCCTCATAGCCGAAGAACTCTCGCCCGCCACGATCACCGCGCTCGGCCCGGACCTCGACGTCCGGCACTGCGACGGGACCGACCGGGCGGCGCTGCTGGCCGCCGTCGCAGACGCGGACGCGCTGCTGGTGCGCAGCGCCACCCGGGTGGACGCCCAGGTGATCGACGCCGCGCGCCGTCTCAGGGTGGTGGCACGGGCCGGCGTCGGCCTGGACAACATCGAGGTCCCGGCGGCCACCAAGGCCGGTGTCCTGGTCGTCAACGCTCCTCGGGCCAACGTGGTCAGCGCCGCCGAACTCGCCTGCGGACTGCTGCTGTCCACCGCCCGCACCATCCCGCAGGCCGATTTCTCGCTCAAGAGCGGTGCGTGGGACCGCCGAAAGCACACCGGTGTCGAACTGGCGGACAAAACCCTGGGCGTCATCGGGCTCGGCCGCATCGGCACCCTGGTGGCGCGGCGGATGTCCGCGTTCGGCATGCGGATCCTCGCCCACGACCCCTACGCCACGAAGGAGCGGTCCCTGCGCGCGGGCGCGGATCTCGTCCCGCTCGACGAACTGCTCCGGCAGGCCGACTTCATCACCGTGCACCTGCCCAGGACACCGGAGACGGCCGGCTTCGTCGGCGAGCGCGAGCTGGCCCTCGTCAAGAGCTCCGTGCGGATCGTCAACGCGTCGCGCGGCGGCATCGTGGACGAGGACGCGCTGGCCGCGGCGCTGAAGGACGGACGCGTCGCCGGAGCCGGGCTGGACGTGTTCGCGGTGGAGCCGTGCACCGCCTCCCCGCTGTTCGGACTGCACAACGTGGTGGTCACCCCGCACCTCGGTGCCTCGACCCACGAGGCGCAGGAGAGAGCCGGGACGGCCGTGGCCCACGCGGTGCGCCGGGTCCTTGAGGGGGAACTGGTGCCCGACGCGGTGAACGCCCCGGGCGGCCCCGTCGCGGACGAGGTCCGTCCCTACCTGGCGCTCGCCGACGACCTCGGCCGCCTCTTCACGGAACTCGCGGGACGCCGGACGGTCACGCGACTGGAGGTCGAGGTCCGCGGCGAGGTGACCCGCCATGACGTGACGGTGCTGCGGGCCGGCGCGCTCACAGGGGTCCTCGCCCGGCTCACTCCCCTGCCGCTCTCGCTGGTGAACGCGGCGGAGCTCGCTCGCGAGACCGGTGTCTTCGTGAGCTTCGCGACCAGTTCCGAGAGCCCCGCCCATTGCAGCGCCCTCGCGATCCGCGGCGTACTGCCCGATGGCACGCCCCTGGCCGTGGCCGGTGCGCTGTCCGGTCACAAACGCACCCACAAGCTCGTGGAGGTCGGGGAGCACGAGATCGAGCTGGGCCTGACGGGCCGCATGCTCTTCCTCTGGTACACCGACGAACCCGGGGCCATCGGCAGGGCGGGACAGATCCTCGGTGCCTCCGGCGTCAACATCGCCGATATGGCGGTCGCCCGGTCCGACGGCAGGGCGATGGCGGCGATGTCCGTCGACAGCGACGTCCCGGACTCCCTCGTGCACCGCCTCGTGGCCGCGCTCGACGAGGCGTCCGCGCGTTTTGTACGCCTGACGCCGTAGGGAACGCGCGCCGTCGCCGCCCCGCCAGAGTGCCCGTTCCACCCGTACTCCCCCGCCCCGCACCCGGAGCGGGGGAGTACGCGTGTCCGGTACTTCGCTACCGGCGCGCCGCCGAGGCGTGGCAGAACGCGGTGAAGGCGGCGGCCCGGCCCGTCAGCCGGACACCCGCCGGCCGGGCCAGCACGACATCCAGCGGTCGTACGTCGTCCTGGATCCGGCGGATCACCAGGCCACGCCCCTCGTAGCTGACGTCCGCGATGGGGCGCTGGATGAGCAGTGAGTAGCCGACACCCCGGGCGACCAGGCTCCGCACCATTTCGAAGCTCTCCGTGCGGTGCCGGATGCGGGGGGACACCCCGGCGCTGCTCAGCACTTCATTGAAGTAGCGCAGGCTGGGCGGGACATCGAGCGCGATCATGTCGTGGTCGGCGAGGTCGGCCAGCCGGATCTCCCCCTTCGCCGCCAGTGGATGAGCGGCCGGCAGCAGGACGTACGGCGTGGTCGGGTAGAGCGTGTCGTAGTCGATGCCGGCCTGAATGTCGACGCCGTAGAGAACGGCCACCTCGCATTCCCCTTCCAGCAGGCGCTGCTGGAGATCGGTGAGGGAGCCTTCCACGAAATCCAGGGTCACCCGGGGGTGGCTGGCCTGGAACTCCTCCAGGACCCGGGGCAGCAGGAACGGGGCAATGGTGGTGAAGCAGCCGATCACCAGACTGCCGGACGGGGCGTGGCCCAAGTCCCGCATTCCCGCCTGAAGTTCGTCGGCCCGGGCCAGCAGGGCCCGGGCGTCCGGCAGGAGGCGCCGGCCGGCGTCGGTGAGTGTGAGCCCTTTCGCCTTGGAACGAAGGAGCAGTTGCACACCGATCTGGCGTTCCAGCTGGGCGATCGCGACCGACACCGCCCCTTGCGACACGAACAGTTGACGCGCCGCTCCCGTCATGGTTCCGGCCTCGGCACAGGCCACGAAGGCGTGCAGCCGGCGCAGACTGATCCGCTCAGTCATTAGGGAATCCCATAACACGCTTCATGATTCTTCCGTTTTCAATTCGACGGTCATGGCGGAGACTTGTAGAACCAAGTCGAGGAGGTTGGGCAATGACGCCGATGGATGCGACTACGGGATGCCCGGTGCATCACGGTTTCGACCCGCTTGGCGACGAATACATAGCCGACCCGTATCCGATACATTCCGCGGTCAGGGAGGAGGCTCCGGCGTTCTACGCGGCGGCCATCGATATGTGGGTGATAACCCGGTACGACGACATCGAGGCTGTTCTCAAGGACCCGGGAACGTTTTCCGCGGCGGTCGGACAGAAGCCGGTCTTCCCCATGTCGGCGGAGGCGCAGGATATTCTGAAGAAAGGGTTCCGCGCCTATCCGGTGATGTCGGACTGCGACCCGCCCCGGCACACCCGCATTCGAAAGCACAACATGACGGGCTTCTCACCGCGGCGGATCGCCGCGCTGGAGCCGAAAGTCTGGGCCAAGGCCACGGAACTCGTGGACGCCATCAAGCCCGGACAGGTGGACCTGGTGAGCGCGCTGACCTACCCGCTGCCCGCGTACATGATCTTCACGTTCATCGGATTCCCGGACGAGGACATGGACATGCTGAAGAGCTGGTGCGGCAACCGCATCGCGTTCAGCTGGGGCCGTCCGAGCGGCGACGAGCAGCGCGAGATCGCCACGAACATGACGCACTACTGGGAGTACTGCGAGAACTTCGTGGCCGAGCGGGCCGCGCGTCCGGTGGACGACTTCACCAGCGATCTGATCCGGATCCGCGAGGAGAACCCCGAGGCGCTGTCGCTCGAAGACATCACCAACGTCGCCTACGGGCTCAGCTTCGCCGGCCATGAGACCACGACCAGCTTCACCGGCAACGCGATCCGCCAGCTGCTGGCCAACCCCGAGCAGTGGGCCGCGATCTGCTCCGACCGCGGACTCATCTCCAAGGCGGTCGAAGAGCTGCTGCGCTACGACAGCAGCATCCCCGCCTGGCGGCGCGTCACCACCCGGGCGGTGGACGTCGGCGGGGTCGAGATCCCCGCCGAGGCCAAGGTCCTCATCCTGCTCGGCGCGGCCAACCGGGACCCGAAGCACTTCGAGGACCCGGAGACCTTCGACATCCGTCGGGGCGACTCCCGTCGCCACCTCGCCTTCGGCAAGGGCATCCACTACTGCATCGGGGCGCCGCTGGCGCGGATGGAAGCCCGGATCGCCCTCGATCTGCTGGCGCAGCGGGCGCCGGAGATGCGGCTGACGCAGGACCAGGACTTCGACTTCCCCGCCAACGTCTCCTTCCGCGGCCCGCGGAGCCTGCTCGTCGAATGGCCCGGCTGACCCCTCGGGCCCGGACGGCACTCGGCGGGGCGCGCGCCGCGCTCCGCCGTGGGGCGGCCTCCCGGCGCGGCCGGTCACGGCCGGTCGCGCCGTTCGGTGACCAGCAGGGTCTGCAACACCCGGCCGCAGCCCCCCAGTTCGTCGTCGAGCTGCCCGAGGGCCAGCCCCGAACCGTCGGGGCTGGCCTCGGTGTGCGAGCGCAGGCACAGCCATTGCCCGACGGGATCGCGGTGCAGGGCGAGGGTCACATCGGTGTTGATGACGAGATTCGTGTGGTGGTCCAGCTCGAAGCCGACGGCCCAGCTGCTGTCGGCCACCGTGAGCGCCCTGGTCAGCGGAGAGTCCGGGGCACCGGCCACCAGGGGGATCCGCTGGCGGGCCCAGGCGGTGCCAGGACCGAGCGAGTCGAAGCCCCGGCCGTCCTCGAACCGCCACTCCATCGCCGCGATGTAGCCGTCCAGATGGGCGTCCGCCATGGTGTGCGGGGGCTGCGGTCCGGGCAGGGCCGGGGCGGACGGGACGGGCCCCAGCGACGGCGTGTACGGCGGGCTGGCGACCAGCCTGAAGGCCCGGGCCAGCAGCACCGTCTCGCCGCCCGCCGTGATCTCCCCCTCAAGGACCTCGACGCTGCCGCCGGACCTGACCGTGCGCACCGTGACCGTCAGGTCCCCGACCGGCACCGGCCGCAACAGCTCCACGGTCATGCGGGCGATCCTCATGCCCGGCCGGGGATCGTGCCGCTCCATCGCGTGCCCCACCAGGGCCGAAGGGGGGCCGGCGTGCTGCGACTTCGCGCTCCACGGGCCCGCGGTGGCCGGGGTGCTCTCGTACCGGCCGCCCCCCAGCTCGTGGTAGAAGGCCTCGGGGAGCACCTCGGGGGACGGAACGAACTCAGGGTTCACGAGTAAGCCTCCGGGTCCTGCCTCAGGAGTCTGAGGATTCGTGGATGGCGACCGTCCGGGGCACATCGGCAGGTCCGCCAGTGTCCGTGCGCTGTTCCTCGATGACTGTTCCCACCCGGAAGAGGACGGACTCCGAGAAGGGCGCGGCGATCAACTGGGCACCGATGGGTAGCCCGGCGGAGTCCGTGCCGACCGGCAGGGACAGCGCGGGGAATCCGGTGATGTTGGCGGGGGAGGAGAGCCTGACGTAGGCGTCGGTGACCGTCTCGGTCACGCCGTCCGGCCAGCGCACGGTCTCCTGACCGCGCCGTGCCGCCGTGATGGGGGAGGTGGGGGCGATCAGCACGTCGACGCCGCCGAAGAGCCGGATCCAGGCGTCGCTGATGAGGGAGCGGGTGCGCTGGGCGCGCAGATAGTCCAGGGCGGACACATGGCTTCCCGCCTCCAGGAGCAGCCGGATGTCCGGGCCGTAGAGGTGGGGCGCCGCGCGCAGGGTCTCCTCGTGGACCGCCGACGCCTCGGGGGCCATCAGGCCCCACTGTGTGGCCTCCATGTGCTCGACCAGCGGCAGCTTCACGGGCGTCACCGCGGCACCGAGCTCCCGCAGCAGCTCGACCGTTTCCCGGACGGCTGCCTCCACCTGCGGATCGACACGGTCGAAGTAGTAGGTGTCGGGCACGCCGACGCGCAGCCCCCGCAGCCCCCGCGGGCCCGCCGGGTATGCCGCGGGCGCGTGGGCCGGAGCGGCGGCGCTGGCGGGGTCGGCCGGGTCGTGGCCGGCCAGCGCGCTCAGGACGGTCGCGGTGTCGCGGACGGTCCTGGCGATGGGGCCGACGTGGTCCAGGGACCACGCGAGGGGCGCCACCCCGTGCCGGGAGACCAGGCCGTACGTGGGCTTCAGGCCGACCATGCCGTTGAGCGCCGCCGGGATGCGGATCGAGCCTCCGGTGTCGGTACCCAGCGCGAACAGCGCCGACCCGGCCGCCACCGCGACCGCCGAACCGCCGCTCGACCCTCCGGCGATGGCATCCGCGTGCCAAGGATTGGCTGTCTGCGGAGTGAGCAGTCCATAGGCGAACTCGTGGGTGTGGGTCTTGCCGATCAGGATCGCGCCGGCGGCCGCCAGCCGCGTGGCCACCGTGCTGTCCCCGTCGGGCATACGGTCCGCCCAGACCCGGGAACTGGCCGTGGTGGGGATCCCGGAGACGTCGAACAGATCCTTGAGGCCGTACGGGATGCCGTGCAGCGGCCCGCGGTGGAGGCCGTCGCGGATCTCCTTCTCGGCCCGCCGCGCGTCCTGGCGCGCGCGGTCCGCCACGACGGTGACGTACGCGTGGAGCCGCCGCTCGACAGCGTCGCACCGGTCCAGCACCGAGTCGACGAGTTCGACGGGGGACAGGGTGCGTGCCGCGATGGCCGCCGCCGCGTGCTCGATGGTGAGTTCAAAGGGCTGCATCGAGGGGCCCCGGGGTGGTGGGAGCGGGGCCGGCCGGGGCCCGGAAGACGGGAGCCGGGGTGACACCGTCCAGGTCCAGGACCCGCAGCCGGCCGATGAGACGGCCCAGCCGGGCGGCCAGTTCGGCCACTTCGCCGGGCCGGTCGTCCGGCGGCGGAGCCGATCGCGCGGACGGGGGGTACGGTCTCGCAGCGGCCATCGTGGAATGCCTTCCGGGTGATCGGAGCCGGATACCGCGTTGTTCGCTCACGTGAAGAGACCCGGTGGCCCCGACGGGGGATTCAGAGGCCACCGGGAGAGTGGGTGCCGTGCGGTCGGCGGACCGCAGGGCTACGCGGAATCCGCGCTCACAGGTCGACCGTGACGCCGTAGGTTTCCAGCCAGGCGTTGAGCCAGAGCGGAACCTCCAGGTCGATCCGGGTGATCTGGGTGCTGGCGGTGCTGATGCTGCCGTCGAGGCGGCCGCGGACCCGCTCCTTGTCGAGGAGCGGCAGGATGGGGGCGTCGCCGCCGCCGAGCACCTCCGCGAGCCGGTCGCGGAGCTTCTTCTCGTACCCGGAGTCCTGCGTGCTCGGGTACGGCGCCTTCACCCGCTGCACGATCGACTCGGGCAGGACGTCGCGGGTGGCCGCGCGCAGCAGGCTCTTCTCCCGCCCGTCGAAGGTCTTCATGGCCCACGGGGCGTTGAACACGTACTCCACGAGCCGGTGGTCGCAGAACGGTACGCGGACCTCCAGCCCGACTGCCATGCTCATACGGTCCTTGCGGTCGAGGAGGGTGTTGAGGAAGCGCGTCAGGTTGAGGTAACTGATCTCCCGCATCCGCTTCTCCAGGCCCGTCTCGCCCGGCAGGACCGGCACTTCGGCGATGGCGTCGCCGTAGCTCGACCGCCGGTAGCCGGGGATGTCGAGCGTGCTGAGCAGCCCCCCGTCGAACAGCGGTGTCCCGTCGTAGAAGGGTCCCGGCGTCGTGGTCAGCCAGGGGAACGTCTCGGCCGTGAGGACCTCGGGGTCGTGGAACCAGCTGTACCCGCCGAAGAGTTCGTCGGCCGATTCACCGGACAGGGCCACGGTGGACCGCTCCCGTACCGCCTTGAAGAGGAGGTACAGGGAGGGCCACAGGTCGCCGTACCACATGGGCGGCAGGTCGGTGGCGGCGAGGACCGCGGCCCGGACGTCGGGGTCGCTCAGGTTGTCGCTGTTGAGCAGGATCTCCTTGTGCTCCGCCGCCACGTGCTGGGCCAGGTCGCGGACGAACGGGGCGTCCGGGGTGCTCCGCAGCGGGTCCGGGACGAAGTTCTCCGCGGCGCCGACGAAGTCGACCGAGAACGACCGCACCGGCCCGGCCCCCTCGGCGGCCAGCGCCTTGGCCGCCAGGGCGGTGACGGCGGAGGAGTCCAGCCCGCCGGACAGCAGGCTGCACAGCGGTACGTCGGAGATGAGCTGCCGGCTGACGGTGTCCTCGAGGAGCCCCCGGACCGTGTCGATGGTCGTCTCGAGGGAATCCGTGTGCTCTCTGGCCTCAAGTGCCCAGTAGCGGCGCTTGACGAGCCCCTGGCGGCGGACGCGGACCGTGTGTCCCGGCCGGATCTCGTGCATGCCGGTGAAGATGGCGTGCTCGGGGGTCTTCACCATGTCGAGCAGTTCGCGCAGGCCGTTCGTGTTCACCCGGCGCGGGATCTCCGGGTTGGCGAGGATGACCTTGGGCTCCGAGCCGAACAGGACGCCGTCCGCGGTGGGGTAGTAGTACAGCGGCTTGACGCCCATCCGGTCACGCACCAGGAGCAGTTCCTGGGTCCGGACGTCCCAGATGCCGAAGGCGAACATGCCGTTGAGCTTGTCGACGACGCCCTCGCCCCACTCCAGGTACCCCTGGAGCACCACCTCGGTGTCGCTCTCGGTACGGAAGCGGTGTCCGCGGGAGATCAGATCCGCCCTCAGCTCGCGGTAGTTGTAGATCTCGCCGCTGAAGGTCAGCACCGCCAACGTACGCCCGTCCTGCTCGGCGGCCATCGGCTGACGCCCGCCCTCCAGGTCGATGACGGAGAGCCGGCGATGCCCGATGGCGGCGTGCCGGTCGATCCACACACCTTCGGCGTCAGGACCGCGGCACGCCATCGTCTGCGTCATGGCGTCGACGATGGCGCGCTCCTGGGTGAGGTCGCGCCCGTAATCTATCCAGCCCGCAATGCCGCACATAAGCGACGGTCTCCTTAGATAGGCGGTGGTGAGCACCTGGCTCATCGAGGTGGTCCGAGAGAGGGACGGGGAGGCGCCGCCCGCCCGGCCGCCGGGGCGGGGCGACCGGACGAGCGGGTGAACGCTGTGGGGCGGATGCCGGGCAGGCCGGCCGGACTCGGCGCGGTGCGGCTACGAGGCCTTGGGCCACGTGTACTTCCCTGCCCGGTGGGCCCAGGCCACGAGCACCATCAGGACGGCGGCCAGGCCGCCCAGCGTCATGACGGTCGAGGGTGAGGAACGGTCCAGGACAGCCCCACCGACCAGGGCTCCGATGGAGATGGTGGCCTGGAAGGAGGCGGTGAAGAGGACGGAGGACGCCTCCGGGGAGTCGGGCGCGGCCTTGGAGAACCAGGTCTGGGAGCAGACCGGCACGGCTCCGTAGGCGGCGCCCCAGACGATCAGCAGGGCCACCGCTCCCGCGTCCGACGTGCCGAGGACGGGCAGGAGCAGGGTCGCGGCGGCGATCAGCGCGGCGGCCGCGGCGAAGGTGGCCCGCGGATAGCGCCCCACCGTGGAACCGCCGAAGAAGTTGCCGGCGATGCCGGCCGCTCCGTAGATGAGCAGGTAGACCGTGATGAGCCCCGAGCCCGCGTGGGTCACCTGCTCCAGGAACGGTGTGACGTAGGTGTACGTGCCGAAGTGGGCGAGCACGACCAGGAAGGTCATGACCAGGGCGAAGCGGGTGTTGACACTGCGGAGCATGCCGCCGAGTACGTCGAGGCGGGTCGCCTGGTCGGCGGGGAGCGGCGGGACCACCACCAGCAGCAGGGCGAGGACGGCCAGCGTGAAGCCGCCCATGGCGAGGAAAGCGATCCGCCAGCCCGCGACATCACCGATGAACGTGCCCAGCGGTACCCCGAGTACCGAGCCGAGCGGCACCGCGGAGAAGATCACCGAGGTCGCGCGGCCCACGGACTTGGCAGGCACCAGCTGCCCGGCCAGGCCGGCTCCGATGGACCAGAAGCCGCCGATGGTAACCCCCACCATGACGCGGGAGACCAGGACCAGCCAATAGTTCGGCGCGACGGCGGCCAGGAAGTTGGCCAGCGCCAACAGGAGGATGAACACACCCAGCATGACCCGTCGGTCGATCCGCCCCGTGGTCACCGTGACCAGCGGGGCCGAAATCGCGGCCAGGAACCCGGGCATGGTCATCATGAGACCAGCCATTCCGTCCGAGATGGTGAAGCTCGATCCGATCGAGGTGAGCAGGCCGATCGGCAGGATTTCGGTGGTGACGATGGCGAAGATCCCCAGCATCACGGAAATGACGGCCAGCCAGGAAATCAAGGGCGAACGGCCTGATGGTGCGGGGGATTGAACAGAAGGGGTGGTTGTTGTGGACATGAATTCCGTCCTGAGTTGGGCTGCACATGCGGAGTGTGTCCACCAGTCCAGCAGGAACAGGCGTCATCCTCTGGCAGGTTCTCGACATCAACAACAGCCCCGCCGTCACCCGGACGTGGCAGAGGCCCGTCCATGCGGTCGCCCGGCGCCGCGTGCGCGCAGGTCAGCTGGGGTGCCCTGGGGGCTGTGGAGCGCCGTGGAGCCTCCTCGGTCCGCGACGACTTAGCCGAGTCGCACATCTGTCCGTACCAGAGAGAGGTTTCCCCATATCTGGAGGGTTGACGTCGCAAACCCGCTAGACAGTGGCCTCTCCCGCTGTTTCTCTGGGTGCCCTGGTGAGACGCGCCACTGAATGGGGAAGAACAATGTTCGAGTCCGATGAGACGGTGCGCAGGAAAGTGCGGGAGCGGGCTGCGGGGCTCAGTCGCGAGGAAGTCGAGGCGCAGAAAGAAGAGGCACTTCGCACGTGTGACAAAAGCGTGCCGGCTTACTGCGTCGAGCTGTCCATGCAACGGGAATGGCTGGAGCAGAATGCCCTTGAATGGCAGCGCGTCCTCGACGAGATGACCGCACGGGAGCTGAGCGTCTACCGTCCGGTGGACGAGAACGTGTGACAAGGCGTCATCGCCAGGCGTCCTGGGCCGTGCCGGCCGAGCTGTCCGGCGGCCCACGCTCATGTCGGATTTCCGCCAGCGTGCCGCTTCGGTCCTGGTCATCCTGGAGTCATGCAGACAGCGACGCACTTCGACCGGGAGCATTGTGTGCGTGCCGTGCAGTCGAAGGACGCGCGGTTCGACGGTTGGTTCTACACGGCCGTGCTGACCACCCGGATCTACTGCCGGCCCAGTTGTCCTGTGGTTCCGCCCAAGCCGGGGAACATGACGTTCTACCCGAGCGCGGCCGCCTGCCAGCAGGCCGGGTTCCGCGCCTGCAAGCGCTGCCGCCCGGACACGAGTCCCGGCTCCCCGGAGTGGAACCAGCGCGCTGATCTGGTGGCCCGTGCGATGCGCCTGATCACGGACGGGGTCGTGGACCGTGAGGGTGTGCCGGGCCTGGCCGCCCGGCTCGGTTACAGCACCCGCCAGGTCGAGCGGCAGCTGCTCGCCGAGCTGGGCGCGGGCCCGTTGGCGCTCGCCCGCGCCCAGCGCGCCCAGACCGCCCGGCTGCTCATCGAGACCACGCCGCTGCCCATGGCGGAGATCGCCTTCGCGGCCGGTTTCTCCTCCATCCGCGCCTTCAACGACACCGTCCGCGAGGTCTTCGCGCTGTCCCCCAGTGAGCTGCGCCGGCGGGTGCCGGCCGGGCGGGCGGCGGGCGAGACCACCCCGGGCACGCTGTCGCTGCGGCTGCCGTTCCGTGCCCCGCTCAACCCGGACAACCTCTTCGGCCACCTCGCCGCCACCGCCGTACCGGGCGTGGAGGAATGGCGGGACGGTGCGTACCGTCGCACGCTGCGGCTGCCGTACGGGCACGGGATCGCCGCCCTCGCCCCGCGCCCCGACCACATCGCCTGCCGGCTCACCCTCAGCGACCTGCGCGACCTGGCCGTGGCGATCAGCCGCTGCCGCCGGATGCTGGACCTGGACGCCGACCCGGTCGCGGTCGACGACCGGCTGCGCACCGATCCGCTGCTGGCCCCCCTGGTCGACAAGGCACCGGGCCGCCGGGTGCCCCGCACGGTGGACGAGGCCGAGTTCGCGGTACGGGCCGTACTCGGCCAGCAGGTGTCAACGGCCGCCGCCCGCACCCACGCCGGCCGCCTGGTCACCGCGCACGGCACACCCGTGGACGATCCCGAGGGCGGCCTCACCCACCTCTTCCCCTCGCCCCAGGCACTGGCCGCCCTCGACCCCGACACCCTGGCCATGCCCCGCACCCGGCGCGCCACCTTCACCACCCTGGTGGGTCAACTCGCCGACGGCACCCTCCACCTGGGAGTGGAGTCGGACTGGGCGGAGGCCCGGGCCCGGCTGCTCGCGCTGCCCGGGTTCGGGCCCTGGACGGTCGATGTCATCGCCATGCGTGCCTTCGGTGATCCGGACGCGTTCCTGCCGACCGACCTCGGTATCCGCCGCGCGGCCGCCGAGCTGGGGCTGCCGTCGACGCCCGCGGCGCTGATCGCGCGTGCGGAGGCATGGCGTCCGTGGCGGGCGTACGCGGTGCAGTATCTGTGGGCGACCGACAGCCACCCGATCAACTTCCTTCCTGTGTAAGTGGGTTCTGCGATGATCTGCCACACCGAGACCGACAGCCCGTACGGTCTGCTCACCCTGGTCGCCGCCGACGGCGCCCTGTGCGGTCTGTACATGACCGCTCAGCGGCACCGCCCACCCGAGGAGGACTTCGGCCCCCGCGACGACTCGCTCGCCTGCTTCGATGCCGCCCGGGAGCAGCTGGAGGCGTACTACGCGGGTGAGTTGCGCGAGTTCTCCCTCGAACTCAACCTGCGCGGGACCCCGTTCCAGCGCACTGTCTGGGACCAGCTGGTCCGCATCCCCTACGGCGAGACCCGTACCTACGGCCAGCTCGCCGACGCCCTGGGCAAGCCGGGCGCTTCCCGGGCGGTGGGTCTCGCCAACGGCCGTAATCCGATCGGCATCATCGTGCCCTGCCACCGCGTCGTCGGCAGCGACGGCAGCCTCACCGGCTACGGCGGCGGCCTCGACCGCAAGCGCCGCCTCCTCGACTTCGAACGCGGCACGGCCCTGTTCTGAGTCAGCCCGCCGCCGAGTCCCCGGCCGGAGCCGCGCCGCGTTGCCCCGGCCGGGGACTCGTACGTCCGGCGCATTGACAGCCTCCGGCCGGAGTCGCTCTCATGTGTGGGAGCGCTCCCATAGTCGGGAACGGCACCCTCCCACCCACTGGCTCGGAGGTAGACATGCGCACTCTTGTCCCGCGATTACGGCACCACCCCTGGGTATCGGCGGTGCCGGCGGGGTTCTCGGCCGTCGGGCTGCTGCTGGCCGCCCTCGTCGCGGCGCCGGTCAGCAGCGCCGCGGCGGACTCGGGTTGCCGGGTCGACTACGCCGTCAATCAGTGGTCCGGTGGATACACCGCCGCGATCAAGGTCACCAACCTCGGTCCCGCCGTCACGAGTTGGCGGCTGACCTGGACGTACGGCGGCGACCAGCAGGTGACTTCGGCCTGGAACGCCGGCGTCGCGCAGAGCGGGAAGGCGGTCACCGTCACGGACGCCGGGTGGAACGGCGCCCTGGCGACGGGGGGTTCCGCGGACTTCGGGGTCCAGGGCACGTACCAGGCGGCGAACCCCACGCCGAGCGACTTCGCGGTGAACGGGGTGTCCTGCGGAGGGGCCACGGCGCCGACCGATCCGGGGACGCCGACCACGACCCCGCCGACCACCCCGCCGCCGAGCAGTGGCTGCGGGGGCGCCGTGATCTGCACCGGGTTCGAGGACCAGAGCGGGACCACGCCCTCCGGCGCCTGGCAGTTCACGGCGCCCGACTGCCAGGGCACCGGCACGGTCACGGTCGACACCTCCGTCGCGCACAGCGGCGGCAAGTCGATCCGGGTGGAAGGCAAGGCCGGGTACTGCAACCACGCCTTCGTCGCCACCACGGCGGACCTGTCGTCGGTGGGGCCCGTGTACCTCCGTATGTGGGTACGGCACACCACCGCCCTCCCCGCCGGACACGTCGCCTTCGTCTCCATGCCCGACAGCTCCCAGGGCGGCAAGGCGCTGCGCATCGGCGGCCAGAACGGCGCCCTCCAGTGGAACCGCGAGCTCGACGACGCCACCCTGCCCGCGCAGAGCCCGGCCGGTGTGGCGCAGAGCGCGCCGCTGCCCACCGGCAGCTGGCAGTGCCTGCGCTTCATGGTCGACACGTCGAACGGCCACCTCGACACCTGGCTCGGCGACCAGCAGGTTCCCGGTCTGCACCAGGACGGCGTCCCCACCGCGGACATCGACCAGCAGTGGCTGTCCCGCACCACCGCACCGCGCCCCACCGGCCTGCGCCTCGGCTGGGAGAGCTACGGCGGCGGTGACGACACCCTGTGGTTCGACGACGTGGCGGTCGGCTCCGCGCCGATCGACTGCTGAGGGGGCGGCGGCCCGGGCGTCGTACACGCCGGTACCGCAACCGTGCCGTCCGCCGTGTTCCGATCGGGACGCGGCGGACGGCACGGCGCCGCCGCGTGACCCCGTAACGGGTCCGGCTGCTGAGGGCTCTCAAGGAGGGCGAGGCCCCCGGCAGCGCGTCTCATCGTCCGCGCACGGGCCCCATGTCCCGCCCGCCCGATGCCGCGCTGGAGGCGAGCCTGTCGGACAATCGGGCGAGTGCCTCGCGGAGTTCGGCCGGGTGGTGCACGGTGAGCGGGCAGCCGAGCCCCGCCAGATAGCAGGCCATGGTGTCGAACCGCTCGGCGCGCGTCTCCAGCAGCACTCCCTCGGCGGTCTGGACGAGGGTCGCCGCGCCCGGCGGGATTCGGCGCGCCGCCTGCTCCAGGGTGGTGTGCAGGAGCACCCGGACCCGGTGCCGGCCCGCGACCTCGCCGAGGGCCGAGGCGAGCTGCGCGGCGGGGGCGTACCCGGGTGGCGGCTCGGTCGCCCGGGGGTGCGCGGCGGGTCGCAGGGAGCGGACGCGATCGACCCGGAACACCCGGATCTCGGCGCGGCGCGAGTCGAGTCCGGACACGTACCAGCGGCCCCCGTGCAGGACCAGCCCGTAGGGGTCCAGGTCTCGGGTGGAGGTCTCGCCCCGCCAGGACCGGTAGGTGATGCGGACCCGGCGCCGGTCGCGGGCCGCGGTGGCCAGGTCCAGGGCGGCCCGGCCCTTCGACGAGGACGACCAGCGGCGGGACCCGGTCTCGCTGGCCGGACTCTCGGCGGGCGATCTGACACAGATGCGCCGCGCGCGACCGCGCAGCCCGCAGCGCTGGTGCTGGGCCCCGTGCGCCGGCCCGCCGAGATCCCGGACACCCCGCGCACCCTGATCGCCGCCACCTTCACGGTCGAACAGGTGCGGGCCATGGTGGCGGCCGGACTGCCGGCCTTCGCGATGCTGGCGGGCCCGGGCTGGACCATGACCGAACTGCCCACCGGGCACTGGCCGATGCTGTCGCGTCCCAAGGGACTGGCGGAGTTGTTGCTTGCCGTGTGATGTCCCGAACCGGGATTCCGCCGCGACCAGCAAAGCATCGCAAAAAGGTTGTAAAGGGATCGACGGGCGGCGAACCGGCGCAGGTGGCGCGACCTCTTGGTGAACGATGGGCGGCGCGCGGTCAGGAACGCGTCGCCGCTGCCTGATGGGGTGTGCACATGGTGGAGCCGAGGATCGCCGTCGCCGTGGTGACCATGGGCAACCGGCCCGCCGAGGTCGACGCCCTGCTGGAGTCCGTGGCCAAGCAGGACCTCGCCCCCGCCCGGATCGTGATCGTCGGCAACGGCTGCCGGCTCCCCGAGTTCGCCCGCCGCCTCTCGCTGCCCGGCGAGGTCACCACCGTCGATGTGCCGGAGAACCTGGGCTGCCCGGGCGGCCGCAATGTCGCCCTCGCCCGGCTGCGGGAGTTCGGGGACATCGACGTCGTCGTGGAACTCGACGACGACGGGCTGCTCGTCGACGCCGATGTGCTGCGCCGGGTACGGGACCTGTACGCCGCCGAACCGCGCCTCGGCATCGTCGGCTTCCGCATCGCCGACGAGCACGGCGAGACCCAGCAGCGGCACGTGCCCAGGATCGGCGGCTCCGACCCGCTGCGCGGCGGCTACGTCACCGGATTCCTGGGCGGCGGCCACGCCCTGAGCACGGCCATGCTGGCCGAGACCGGTGACTGGCCCGCCGAGTTCTTCTTCGCGCACGAGGAGACCGACCTCGCCTGGCGCGCCGCCGACGCCGGCTGGAGGATCCGCTACTGCCCGGAACTGCTGCTCCAGCACCCCAAGACCTCCCCGGCCCGGCACGCCATCTACTACCGCGTCAACGCCCGCAACCGCGTCTGGCTCGTACGGCGCCGGCTGCCGCTGCCGCTCATCCCGGTCCACCTCGGGGTCTGGACCCTGCTCACCCTCGCCCGCACCCGTTCCGCGGCCGGACTCAAGGCATGGTTCGGCGGGTTCGTGGAGGGGGTCCGGGAACCGGCGGGGGAGCGCAGGCCGATGCGCTGGCGGACGGTGTGGCGGCTGACCAAGCTGGGCCGCCCGCCCGTGATCTGAGCGCTCGGGGCAGGGGGCGGCGGGACGGGGTCCCGGTCGTTCACCTCCGCCGACCGGGACCACCCACGTCCCCGGATCCGACCTGCGGCGACACTCCCCCGAGTTACGCGACTGACGCGCGCGCCGTCGGGCCGGTTCCGATGGAATGATCACATCAAGTCTCACCAACGGATCGCTAACATGTGGCCGAGGGAGCGTCGGTGCGTGACAGGTCGGATGACCGGAACTCACCCGGCGGCAGCGGCGGCAGGCCGGTGAGCGGACCGGCGTCCGGACGTCCGGACGACCACTGACCAGGGTCGATCGCCCCGCGGACGGCGACAGGGAACCGCCCGCGAAAGGTGGCGAGAAATCGTCGCCTGCGGGACGGATTCCCGCCAGGAGTACGGCGGGTGCACGCCCGCCGCGGAGCACGGTCGGCCCGGCCGGCGCGGGAAGGCAGTGGAGCGGCGTGAAAGGGCGGCGCGAGCTGCGGTTCGGACTGCTGGGTCCGCTGGTCCTCTACGACCGCCCGACGTACGAGACGCCGTGCGACGCGGTGCCCGCCACCCCCGGCCACGCCGCCCCTCACCATCCCGTCCCCGGTGAGGGCACACCCGACACCGCCGCCCGCGCCATCGGCAGCCCCAAGGTGCGCGCCCTCCTCGCCGCGCTGCTGCTGGAGCCCGGCCGGGTCGTGTCGGTGGAGTCGCTGAAGGACGCGCTGTGGGGCGGGGCGCCGCCGGCCTCCGCGCAGGCGTCCCTGCACAACCATGTCACCCGGCTGCGCCGGCTCCTGGACGATCCCGAACGGCTCAGATCCGTGCCGCCGGGCTATCTGCTCCGCGTCGACCAGGGCGAGCGGGACGTGGACGTGTTCGACGCGCTGGTCACCGATGCCCGTGCCGCGCACGCCCGGCAGGACTGGCCGGGCGTCGTACGGTCCTGCACGAAGGCGCTCGCGCTGTGGCGCGGCACCCCGCTCAGCGGGCTGCCCGACCTCGGCGGCCACACCCTGGTGCCGCGTCTGGAGGAGGCGCGGCTGATCCTGCTGAAATGGCGGTACGACGCCGAACTCGCAATCGGCGGAACGCGGTTGGCGGCGCTCGTGCCCGAGCTGTCGGCCCTCGTCGCCGAGCATCCGTTCCGCGAGGCGTACCACCGTCAGCTGATGCTCGCCCTGCACCGCACCGGCCGCCAGGCCGAGGCCCTCGCCGTCCACCGCGATCTGCGCGCCCGCCTGATCGAGGAACTGGGCGTCGAACCCGGCCCCGCCATGCGCGAGGCCCATGTGGAGGTGCTGCGGGGGAGCGACGGGAGCGACGCATGGCTCCCGGAGGGCGAGGACGCGGGGGAGGGCGCGGCCGGCGGTGAGTCCTGTCGGCCGACCGAGGCCGGCCGCCCGGCGGGGGAACGGAATCGGACGGAACACCCGCCCGCACGGGGAGGCGACGGCGAGCTGAAGCCGGTCGCTTCCGAGGTTTCGCGTGCGGACGAGCGTGAAGGTGAGGGCGGCGGCGAGCGCGAAGGCGGCCGCGACGGCGAACGCGAGGGCGAGCCCGACGGCGCCACGCCCGCAGCGCACCCCCCACCCCCCGCCCAACTGCCGCCCCCACCGGCCCACTTCACCGGCCGTACTCCCATCCACCGCGCCCTGCGGCACGCGCTGACCGAGCCGCCCGCGCCGGGCCCGGCCGTCGCCGTGGTCTCCGGCATGGCGGGCGTCGGCAAGAGCGCGCTCGCCCTGCATGTGGCCCATGAGCTGCGGGAACGTTTCCCCGACGGTCAGCTCTACGTCAATCTGCACGGAGCCACCCCCGGCATGCCCCCGCTCGCCCCGGTGCGGGCCCTCGCCTCCCTGCTCCGCGATCTCGGGGTCGAGCCCCGCAATGTGCCCGAACACGCGGACGCGGCAACCGCGTTGCTCCGCTCTCTGCTCGCCCCCGCCCGCATGCTGCTGGTCCTGGACGACGCGGCCGACGCCGCCCAGGTACGCCCCCTGCTCCCGGCCGGCCCCGGCTGCGCGGTGATCGTCACCAGCCGCTCCCCGCTGACCACCCTCGACGGCGCCCGCCGCTTTCCGCTCACCCCGCTGACCGGCGAGGACAGCGCGACCCTGCTCCGCGCGCTGAGCGGCCGTCCGGGACTGGACGCCGGGCACGCCCTGGTCGAGCTGACCGGCGGGCTGCCGCTGGCGCTGCGCGTGGTCGCCGCCCGGCTCGTGGCCCGGCATGCCCTCACCCCGGACGTGCTGGCCGGTCAACTGGCCGCCACCGGGGGCAGGTTGCGGCAGCTGGAGTACGACGACCTCAGCGTCCGGCGCTCCCTCGCCGTCGCCCATGACGCCCTCGCCGCCGCCGACCGCGAGGCCGACCGGGACGCGGCCCTCGTGCTGCGCCGCGTCGGCGCGCTCGACCTGCCGACCTACGGTGCCCCGCTTCTCGCCCGCCTCACCGGCATCGACGCACGCCGCGCCGAGGCCGCCCTGGACCGCCTGGTCGACGTGGCCCTTCTGGAGGAGACCGCCTACGGCCGCTACACCCCGCACGACCTGGTCCGCGAGTTCGCCCGCGAACTGGCTTCGAAGGAGGAGGTCCTTACGACGGCCGGCCCCTCCCCTGCCGACCGGGCTGCCACCTGTCCCCGGACCGACGTGCACCCCGACCTCGTCGCCCTGCGCTGGTACGCCGCCGTGGCCGAGCGCGCGCTCGTCGCCATCGTGGAACCCGGCCTCGACCTGGACGACCGGCTGCGGCCGACTCCCGCGCAGCCGCCGGAGCACGCCGCCGATGTGGCCGGGCTGCGATCCTTCGAGTCGGCCGGGCAGGCGTTCGCCTGGGGCGAGACGGAGCTGGAGAACGTGGTCGCGCTGGTGGCACGCAACGCCGACGCGGAGGACCCGCGCAGGCTGGCCCATCTCTCGGTGCTGACCCGCCTGTTGTTCCCGTATGTGCAGCGCAGTGGCCGGGTCGCGGAGATGGAGGTGCTCGGGCGGGCCGCGCTCGGGGCGGCAGGGCGGCTCGACGACGAGGAGGCGCGGGCGTACGCCCTCGGCGACCTCGCGGGCCTGCACTTCCTGACCGGCCGGCACAAGGACGCGCTCGCCCTGACCGACCGCTGCCTGGAGAGCTGGCGGCGGCTCGGGGTGGCCAGCCGCATCCGGCGCTGTCTGAACAACCGGGGGCTGCTGCTGGAGGGACTCGGCCGGTTCGCGGAGTCCGAGGAGGCGCTGCGGCAGAGCCTGTCCTACGCACGGCTGCTGAACGATCCCGTCGGCGAGGCCGTCACCCACAGCCATCTCGGGAACCTCTACGAACACACCGATCCACGCGCCGCCATCGAGCAGCACCGGCGCTCGCTGGCGATCGGGGAGACGGTCGGCGCCGTCATCGTGCGCCACTCCGCGCACTGCAACATCGGCTACGCCCATCTCGCCCTCGGCGAACCGGCCGCCGCCGCCCGGCACTTCGAGCAGAGCCTGAGCATCCTCGGCGGGCACGGCGACTGGCACGGCGAGTCCCAGACCCGGCTCGGCCTGGTCCGCGCGCTGCGGGAGCTGGGGGAGGGGGAGCGGGCGTACATCGAGTGCGGCGAGCTGCTGCGCCGCGCCGACGCCCGCGCCGACCGCTACACGGGCGGCCTGGCCCGCCACCAGCACGGCCTCCTGCTGCACGCCCAGGGCCGCCACCGGGAGGCCCGCACCGCCTGGCACACCGCCCTCACCGCCCTGACCGGCACGGACGAACAAACCGTCCTGACCGAACTGCGACACCTACTGTCCGAGTGAACCGACCTACGCCGCCCGGCCGTTCGCCCTATCCCCACCCGGCTCACTCGACGGCGCGGGCCCGCCCGGAGCCGCCCCGTGCGGCTCGGGTCTCACTCCGTGCGACAGCGGTCGGCTGTCAGGCGCGTGTCTGCCCGACGGCGGCGGGCCGCCCGGCGTCGCCACGCACTGACCCGGTGTCCCCTCGGCGGTAGTCGACCGCCAGCCGCATGCCCGCCCGGCAGCGGTCGCTCGCCCGGAGCCGCCCCGTGCGGCTCGGGTCTCACTCCGTGCGACAGCGGTCGGCTGTCAGGCGCGTGTCTGCCCGACGGCGGCGGGCCGCCCGGCGTCGCCACGCACTGACCCGGTGCCCCCCGGCGGTAGTCGACCGCCAGCCGCATGCCCGCCCGGCAGCGGTCGCTCGCCCGGAGCCGCCCCGTGCGGCTCCGGCGCCGGTTGCGCGGCGGCTGGTCGCCCGGCACCGGCTCGCGCGGTTTCGGTATCGGCCGAAGGGAGTGCGACGTCGCCCCGCCCGACGACGACGGCTGGCCGCCCGGCGCCTGCCCTCTCGGGCCCGGGCCGTCCCGTGCGGGTCCGGCGTCGCCCCGTGTGGCAGCGGTCGGCCGTCAGGTGTTTGCCTGTTCGGCAGTGGCCGGTCCTCCGGCGCCGCTCCGCGCGGTTTCGGTATCGGCTGACGGGAGTTCGGTGCCGCCCCGCTCGGCGGCGGTCGGTCGACGGGGTCCGGCGTCACCCCATGTGGCAGCGATCGGCCGTCAGGCGCATGGTCGCTCGGCGGTGGCCGGTCGGCCGGCACCGGTGCGTATGGGTTGCGTGTCACCCCGCGCGGCGGCGCAGCACACCCGCGCCCCCCTACTTCGCGTCCGCATAACACTCCACCACCGCCGTCGTGAACGGAAACCGCACCGGTGTCTCGCCGAAGGTCAGCCGCCCGGCGAGGGCAGACGCCTCGTGGATGGCGGCCACCACGGTGTCGGCCTCTTCGGCGGGGCAGTGCACGATCACCTCGTCGTGCTGGAAGAAGACCAGTTCGGCCCGCAGCCCGGCGCAGGAGCGGCGCAGCGCGGCGAGCAGCAGCAGAGCCCAGTCCGCGGCGCTGCCCTGGACGACGAAGTTGCGCGTGAAGCGGCCCCGCGCACGGGAGTTGGTGGAGGCGTAGCCCGGCACCCAGGCGGTCTGGCCGTCGGCCGGTGTCTCCCCTTCGTCCTCCCCGGCCCCGATGGGGATGCCCGCCTCCTCCGCCGCGTCCTCGCCGACGCCCGCGGCCGGTGGACAGGTGCGGCCCAGCCAGGTCCGCACCAGCCGGCCCTCCTCACCCGCCCGCGCCGCGTCGTCGACATAGGCGACGGCCTTGGGGAAGCGGCGGCGCAGCGCGGCGAGGTTCTTCAGTCCGTCACCGGAGGTCTGGCCGTAGACCGCGCCGAGCACGGCCAGCTTGGCCTGGTCGCGATCGCCGGAGAAGGCCCGGTCGGACACCGCCTGGTAGAGGTCGCTCTCCCGGCCCGCGACCTCCATCAGACCGGGGTCACGGGAGATCGCGGCCAGCACCCGCGGCTCCATCTGGTCGGCGTCGGCCACCACCAGCCGCCAGCCGGGGTCGGCGACCACGGCCCGCCGGATCACCTTGGGGATCTGAAGGGCGCCCCCGCCATGGGTCACCCAGCGCCCGGTGACCGTGCCACCGGCCTGGAACTCGGGGCGGAAGCGGCCCTCGCGCACCCAGTCCTGGAGCCAGGACCAGCCATGGGCCACCCAGATGCGGTACAGCTTCTTGTATTCGAGCAGCGGTGCGACGGCCGGATGGTCGAGGGTCTGGAGCTCCCAGCGGCGGGTGGACCGCACTTTGATCCCGGCCTGCGCGAACGCCCTGATCACATCGGCCGGCAGATCGGGCCGGACCCGGCGGCCGAACGCGGCGGACACCTCGTCCGCCAGCTCCGCGAGACGGCGCGGCTCGCCCCCGCCCGCATACCGCTCCCCGAGCAGATCGTGCAGCAGCCCGCGGTGCACCTCGGCGCTCCAGGGCAGCCCGGCCCTGTTCATCTCGGCGGCCACCAGGGTGCCGGCGGACTCGGCGGCGGTCAGCAGCCGCATCCGGCCCGGGTCGCCCGCCTTCTCGTGCCGTCGCAGCTGGTCGGCGTAGACCGCGAGGAGGTCGGCCAGCGGCAGCGTGGCGCCGGTGGACTCGAACAGCGGGGACTGGGCGCCCGGATCGGCCGCCCGCTGCGGCGGGTCGGCCGGCACGGGGCCGCCCCGGAGGCGGGCCAGGGCGGCGGCGGCCGAGCGTGGTTCGCCGTACCGCCCCTCGTGGCCCAGCAGCAGGGTCTCGGCGACCTCGATGTCGTAGCACCGCTCCACTCGCACCCCCGTGGCGAGCAGGCGCGGATAGACATCGGCGGTCGACCGCCACACCCAGCGCGTCACCTCCGGGCGGCTCCGCACCGCCCCGGCGGGATCGCTCTCCCGCCGCACCGGTCCGGCGGGCAGCCCGTCCGGGCCGAGGGGGGCGACGTCCACGCCACCGTCCTCGGCCGGAGCGAGTGCCCACCGGTCGGCCATGACTGCGAGTGTGGCAGGCGACACTGACAATCGCCGTGACCTGCGCTTTCAGTCCTCGGTGGGGGTCGTTGAGCGCTTCTCCAGAAGCAGTGCGAGGACCCTGTCCACGTACTCCTCGGCCGCGGCCTTGGTGACGCCGAGCCCGCTGAGGACGCCCGCGCCGTTCTCGTGCTCCAGCAGGGCCAGCAGGATGTGCTCGGTGCCGATGTAGTTGTGCCCGAGCCGCAGCGCCTCACGGAAGGTGAGTTCCAGGACCTTCTTGGCCTCGGGGCCGTAGGGGACGAGGTCGGGGACCTCCTCGGCGGCCGGCGGCAGCGCGGCCGTCGCGGCTTCGCGCACGGCGTCCAGCGGGACGTCCTGCGCGGTGATCGCCTTCGCCGCGATGCCCTCCGGCTCGGCCAGCAGCCCGAGGACGAGGTGTTCGGGGCGGCCCTCGGGGTTGCGGGCGGCCACCGCCTCGCTGTGCGCGGCCATGACCACGTTCCGCGCGCGCGGGGTGTAGCGGTTGAAGCCCTGGTTGGGGTCGAGGTCGGCGGACTCCTTCGGCACGAAACGCTTCTGCGCCGCCTGCCGGGTCACGCCCATGCTCTTGCCGATCTCGGTCCAGGACGCGCCGGAGCGGCGGGCCTGGTCCACGAAGTGCCCGATCAGATGGTCCGCCACATCGCCGAGGTGATCGGCCGCGATCACCGCGTCTTGTAGCTGGTCGAGGGGTTCGGGATGAACCTTCTTGATGGCCTCGATGAGGTCGTCGAGGCGCACGGATGCCGTGATGTTCGGGTTGGTCGCCATGTGTCAACCGTAGGTTGCGCCCACGAGAGTGTCAACCGATGGTTGACAGTGAAGAACCCCGAGCGCCTGACGGCGTGGATTTATCCACAGGCTGTGGACGGTGCTCGGCGCGTTGTCGGCGGGGCGTGGCACGATCGGCGCTGTGACCAGTTCTGCCAGCACGGTCGAGCGGGCCTTTCGGGCCGCGCTCTACGACGACACCGACACCGGCCTCGACACCGGTGCCTCCCTGCTCGCCGCCGACCCCGCAGCGGACCCCGAACTCGCGCGGCGCGGGGAGGAGTTCATGGCGACCGCGTGGCGGCGCGGCTGGGCACCCGCCGATGTCGTACGGCTCGTGCGGCGCGACCTCGACCAGCCGCATGTGCGGCTGGCCGCGGCCCTGATCCGGGCGCAGTCCGGCGCGGACCGGCCGCGCGGGCGCCGCTGGGCCGCCCAGCTCGACGAGCTGCCCGAGGGCCCGGTCTCCGGAGCCGACCGCTTCTCCCATGCCACCACCGTCCTGGAGCTGTACCGCCTGCTGCTGCGCCTGCCCTCCCTCGAACCCCTTGAGGAGGAGACCCGCCGCACCCACGACCCCGCCGCCTCCCGGCTCCTGGGCCGCATCCGCGCGCTGCTCGCCAAGGCCGAGGCGACCGGCTACCCGGAGGAGGCCGAGGCCCTGACCGCCAAGGCGCAGGAGCTGATGGCCCGGCACAGTGTCGACGAGGCGCTGCTGGCCGCCGCCGCGCCCGCGCCGGACGCGCCCGGGGCCTGCCGGATAGGCGTCGAGCCGCCGTACGAACAGGCCAAGGCCGTCCTGCTGGACGCCGTGGCCACCGCCAACCACTGCCGCGCGGTGTGGAACGAACCGCTCTGCTTCTCCACCGTCGTCGGCTTCGAGGGCGACCTGGAGGCGGTCGAACTGCTCTACACCTCGCTGCTGGTGCAGGCCACGCACGCCATGACCAAGGCCGAGGCGGGCCAGCGGGCGGCCGGGCGCAAGCGCACCAAGACCTTCCGGCAGTCCTTCCTCGCCGCCTACGCCCACCGGGTCGGCGCGCGGCTCGCGACTGCCGCCGAGAGTCAGGTCACCCAGGATCTGCTGCCGGTGCTGGCCACCCGCGAGGTGGCGGTCACCGGCCGCATGGAGCGGATGTTCCCGCAGACCACCACCACCCGGCTGCGCGGGGTGAGCGACGAGGCGGGCTGGACGGAGGGCGCGGCCGCCGCCGACCGCGCCCAGGTCAGGGCGCGGCCACGGCTGGACTGAGACGCGGTCCCCGCGCCCCCGGCGCCTCAGTCGCCGGCCTGCTGGAAGGTGCTCACGGAGGCGTTCGGCTTGGTCGCGGCGCCCTGGCCGGCGATCGGGCCGTACTTCCAGGGGAAGCTCTGCACCGCGTCCCCGCCGGGCAGGGTGATCTTCAGGTCGGTGGCCGCGAGGCTGGTGGCGTCGCCGTCCTTGCCGCGCACATAGCTGATGGTGAAGGTCGCGGCGTCGCCCTTGGCGAGCTTCAGGGTCTGCCCCTTCGCGCCCTTCTGGGCGGACAGCTTCGCGCTCGTGCCGGACCTGCCCAGGGTGACGCCGGGGAAGTCCTCCAGCGTGCAGGTCTTGCTCTGGTTGGTGATGCTGACCGGCACCTCGCCGGTGTCGCCCGCCGCCGGCGCCACGCTCGCCGCTCCGACCTGGAGGGACACCCCGCCGATCTGGCAGGCCGAGCTGTTCTTGCCCCCGCTGCCGCTGTTGCCCCCGCCACCGCAGGCGGTCAGCAGCAGGGCGGCGGCAACGGCGGTGACGGTGAGCGGAAAGGCGCGCATGAGCAGGTCCCATCGAGGTCGTGACGGTGCTCCTGCATCATCGCGCCTGGACGGCGGCCCCGTTCGCGCGCCCCTCGCAAATCACCGCTTCAGGTGTTTCCCGTGTTTTCCGTACGAGAGGGGAGTGCCGTACGAGAGGGGGGTGTCACTGCGCCGCGGCGGTCGGCAGGCCGGACGGCAGTTTGCCGCCCTCCGCCTTGGTGTACGTCTCCTGGCCCACCTTGCCCGACCAGGTGACCTTCATGGAGCTGCCGTCGACCGAGTCGACCATCCCGGTGGTGCGGTCCTTGCTGCCCTTGGCGCAGGTCAGATGGATCATCTGCATGCCGGACTCGGTGCCCGCGGTGCCGCTGCACACCGTGCCGCCGGTCGCGAAGATCCCGGCCTGCTTGCCGTTGATCACCAGGGCCACGATGGTGCCGCCGCTGGTGGCCAGCCAGCTGCCCTGGAGCTTGCCGGAGGCGCCGCTGACTTTGGAGCCGTCGGCGGACGAGGACGGTGTGGGGGCGGCGCTCGTCATGGCCGACGGGTCCGTGGAGGAGTGGTCGCCGCCGCCACCGCCGCCGCACGCCGTCAGCGCCAGCGCGCCCACCAGTCCCGCGGCCAGGGCCGCGATCCGCACCCGTGTACCGGTCGAAGCAGTCGCCGAAGTCACGTCAGGCTCCCCAAGCTGTAGGCGTCGGCCGCCCTCGGCCGGACGGCCCGCAGCAAGCTATCAGCAGAGCCCGCCGGGAACTTCCGTGCGCCAGGACTTCCTTACCGGGCGTGGAACAGTAAGGGCCCGGAATGCGTCTCTTCCTTGTGCACAAGGAAGCCGATCCCGGTGATCCGGCCCGACCCGCGCCATGGATGATCATGGTCGAAAGGAAGTGGGGCGGGCGTGTATCGCCCGCTCCAGGGCAGGCGCTGAGACGGCTTCGGTGAAAACGGCGGCATACGGTCGCACATCGTCAGGTAAAGCGCGCGTCAAGGCTGTAACTGTGAGAACACTCGCCGTGCACGTGCATCTGCTCGTGCAGTTGCACGTGAGGCGGGGGTTATGATCCAGGTCAGTTGACCACCGCATCTATGGCCTCACCAGCCAGTGCACACCGGGGAGCGACCTGTGGACCGCGACGTTGACGGCGTGTTCGGGGGGTACGACGTGTACAACGGCATGGCTGCCACGCAGCTGGACGGAGTGGCCTGGCAGAAGAGCAGGCACAGCAACTCGCAGGGTTCGTGCGTGGAGTTCGCGCGTCTGCCGGGCGGTGAGGTCGCCGTCCGCAACTCCCGCTTCCCGGACGGTCCCGCGCTGGTTTACACACGGGCCGAGATAGAAGCGATGCTGCTGGGCGTCAAGGACGGCGAGTTCGACCACCTGATCGCAGGCTGAACTCGCCCGCACCCGGGCATGCCGGTGTGCGGGCGAGGAAGAGGGGAGACGGCGACGCGCGTAGATGGTCAGGCCGGCTGTTCCACGTGGAACATCGCCCAGACGACCTTCCCCTCCAGTGGACCGGCCAGCGGATGCCAGCCCCAGCTGTCCGCGAAGGACTCGACCAGGAAGAGGCCCCGTCCGGACTCCGCCGAGAAGTCGTCGGAGTCCTGCGGCACCGGCGACTCATGACTGGGGTCCCGCACCGCGCAGACCAGCCGCTCGGCCCATCGCATCAAGTGCAGCCGTACCGAGGAGACATGCTCCTCCGCACACCCGTGCTCACCCGGCAGCGCGTGCCGCAGCGCATTGGTGACGAGTTCGGAGACGGCCAGGCAGGCATCGTCGAAGCGCTCGTTCACGCCCCACTGTTCAAGGGTGTCCCGGGTGAACCGCCGAGCCTCGCGCACCGCTTCGTACCGCGCCGGCAGAGCACAGGACGCGGCGCTGGACACGGCCGCGGGGTCCAACGGCGGAAGGCCCTGCCGTAACGGCTTGAGCATGGTCGATCCATTCGTCCCCATGCGAGGCACTCCCGGGAATTCGCGGTCGTTGCGATGCAGCGGTGGCGCGGGACCATGGTTTCGGATGCGAAGAGCAGATGCAAGGGCAGATGCACGTGCACGCGACCGAAATGGACAGTCCCGTACCACTTCTTGGCCATTTTTTCTGCCATCTCCATGAGGGTTTCCGCCAGTGGTACCGACATCGTCGCCGCCCCGTCTGTCGAAAACGGCCCCGTGCTCTCCGTTTCCGTAACCGTACGAGTACTGCGCGAAGCGTTTTAGTGGCAGACTTCGGCCCCTGAAGACGGTTGGGGAGGCTGGCGAACGTGAGCGCGGGAGAGCCCGGATCGGTGGTGCGGCGGATGCTGCTCGGCTCGCAACTCAGGCGACTGCGTGAAGCTCGGGGGATCACGCGTGAGGCGGCGGGGTATTCCATCCGAGCGTCCGAGTCGAAGATCAGCCGGATGGAGCTGGGCCGGGTGAGCTTCAAGACGAGGGACGTCGAGGACCTGCTGACGCTGTACGGCATCACGGACGAGGCGGAGCGCCAGTCGCTGCTGTCCCTCGCCCGCGAGGCCAATGTGGCGGGCTGGTGGCACAGTTACAGCGACGTCCTGCCCAACTGGTTTCCCACCTATGTGGGCCTGGAGGGCGCCGCCACCCTGCTCCGCGCCTACGAGGTGCAGTTCGTGCACGGTCTGCTCCAGACCGAGGAGTACGCCCGCGCGGTGGTCCGGCGCGGCATGAAGGGCGCGAGCGCCGACGACGTCGAACGGCGGGTCGCGCTGCGCCTGGAGCGCCAGAAGTACCTGTTCTCCGACAACGCCCCCGAGTTCCACATCGTCCTGGACGAGGCCGCCCTGCGCCGCCCCTACGGCGACCGCGAGGTGATGCGCGGCCAGCTCCAGCACCTCATCGACATCTCCGAGCGGCCCAATGTGCGGCTCCAGGTCATGCCGTTCAGCTTCGGCGGGCACTCCGGCGAGAGCGGCGCCTTCACCATCCTCAGCTTCCCCGAGTCCGACCTCTCCGACGTCGTCTACCTGGAGCAGCTGACCAGTGCGCTGTACCTCGACAAGCGCGAGGACGTGGCCCAGTACGAGCAGGCGCTGAAGGAGTTGCAGCAGGACAGCCCGGGTCCGGACGAGAGCCGTGATCTTCTGCGAGGACTACGCCAACTCACTTGACCCGCAAGTAGGATGACGCGTGATCAGACTCAGACCGTGGCCGGGTTCCGGCTCCGCTAGTGATTGAGGGATCACATGTCGTCCTATTTCAGCGACCTGGCCCAGCAGTACATCGACGGCGAATGGCGACCGGGCAGCGGTTCCTGGGACGTCATCGACTTCAATCCGTACGACGACGAGAAGCTGGCCTCGATCACGGTTGCCACCGTCGACGAGGTCGACCAGGCCTACCGGGCGGCCGAGCGCGCCCAGAAGGCATGGGCGGACACCAACCCGTACGCCCGGCGCTCGGTGTTCGAGCGGGTGCTCAGACTGGTCGAGGACCGCGAGCAGGAGATAGCCGACCTGATCATCGCGGAGCTCGGCGGCACCCGGGTGAAGGCCGGCTTCGAGCTGCACCTCGCCAAGGAGTTCCTGCGCGAGTCCGTCCATCTGGCGCTGCGCCCCGAGGGCAGGATCCTGCCCTCCCCGGGTGAGGGCAAGGAGAACCGCGTCTACCGGGTCCCGGTGGGCGTCGTGGGCGTGATCAGCCCCTTCAACTTCCCCTTCCTGCTGTCGCTGAAGTCCGTCGCCCCGGCCCTCGCGCTCGGCAACGGCGTGGTGCTCAAGCCGCACCAGAACACCCCGATCGCGGGCGGCACCCTGATCGCCCGGCTCTTCGAGGAGGCGGGCCTGCCCGCCGGGCTGCTGAACGTGGTCGTCACCGACATCGCCGAGATCGGCGACGCCTTCATCGAGCACCCCGTCCCGAAGGTCATCTCCTTCACCGGCTCCGACCAGGTGGGCCGGCACGTGGCCACGGTATGCGCCGCGAACTTCAAGCGCTCGGTGCTCGAACTGGGCGGCAACAGCGCACTGGTGGTGCTGGACGACGCGGACCTCGACTACGCGGTGGACGCGGCGGTCTTCAGCCGGTTCGTGCACCAGGGCCAGGTCTGCATGGCCGCCAACCGGGTCCTGGTGGACCGCTCGGTCGCGGACGAGTTCACCGAGAAGTTCGTCGCCAAGGTGCGCACCCTCAAGGTGGGTGATCCCAGCGACCCGGAGACCGTCATCGGCCCGGTGATCAACTCCGCGCAGGCGAACGCCGTTTCCGGCGTGGTCGAGCAGGCGCTCGCGGAGGGTGCGACGGCGCTGGTGCACGGCGGTACGACCAACAACCTGGTCGAGCCCTCGGTGCTCACCGGCGTCCCCGCCGACTCCCCGCTCCTCCAGCAGGAGGTGTTCGGACCGGTCGTCTTCCTGGTGCCGTTCGACGGCGAGGAAGAGGCGGTGCGGATCGTCAACGACACGCCCTACGGCCTCAGCGGCGCCGTGCACACCGGGAACATCGAGCGGGGTGTCTCCTTCGCCAAGCGGGTCGACACCGGCATGTTCCATGTGAACGACGGCACCGTGCACGACGAGCCGATCGTGCCCTTCGGCGGCGAGAAGCACTCCGGTGTCGGCCGGCTCAACGGCGAGACGACCCTGGAGGCGTTCACCACGGTCAAGTGGATCTCCGTCCAGCACGGGCGCAGCGGCTTCCCGTTCTGATCGCCGCCGATCTTCCCGACCACCGCCACGGCCCTTTAGGACAGGATCTGACCTAGAGGGCCCGTAGCTTTTTCGATGTCGGGGCGAACGCCACGGCGAACCGAGGAAAGGCGACCGGTCATGGTCACGCATGTGTCCGCAGAGGTGCGGGGCGACGAGCGGGGAGCGCTGCTGGCGTTCATCGAGGAGCAGCGCGGCGGGATCCGCCGGTCGGTGCTCGGGCTGACCGAGGAGCAGGCCCGCAGCCGGCCGAGCGCGAGCGAGCTGTCACTGGGCGGGCTGCTCAAGCATGCCGCCGAGGTCGAGCAGATGTGGCTCGCCCGGGCCCGGCAGGAGGCGCCGCCGGTACGGCGGGATCAGTCCAACTGGCACGAGAGCTTCGAGCTGGTCGGCGAGGAGACGGTGGCCTCGCAGCTCGCCCACTGGGAGCGGGTCGCCGCCGAGACGGAGAAGTTCATCCGCTCCGCGCCGAGCCTGGACGACACCTTCCCGCTTCCGCCGGACCCCTGGTTCCCGCCGGAGGGCCGGGTCTCCCTGCGCTGGCTCTGCCTCCATCTGATCCGGGAGACCGCCCGCCACGCCGGCCACGCCGACATCGTCCGCGAGTCCCTCGACGGGAAGACCGCGTTCGAGCTGGTGGCCCTGGAGCGGGCGCGGGGCTGACCGGAGCCCGCCGAGCCACCGCTGGCCGCGGCCACCGCGCCGTCCTGCCCGGTGGTGTCCTGCCCGATGGTGTCCTAATGGTGGAAGCTCGTCGCCGCCTCCTTGTCCCGGTTCAGCGGGTGCGGCTGGCGGCGCAGTTCCGGCAGGAGGCGGGTCAGGTCGGCCAGGAAGAGGTCGGCCAGGTCGTGCGAGAAGCCGTTGCGGCAGACGATGCGCAGGACGGAGAGGTCCTCGCGGTTGGCCGGGAAGGTGTACGCCGGGACCAGCCAACCGCTCTCGCGCATCCGGCGGGAGACGTCGAAGACGTCGTACGCCGTGACATGGTCAGCCGTGGTCAGCGCGAACACCGGGAGTTCGTCGCCCCGGGTCAGCAGCCGGAAGTCGCCGAGGCCCTCGATGCGGTCGGCGAGGGAGCGGGCCACGTCACGGGTGGACTGCTGGACCGCCCGGTAGCCCTCGCGGCCCAGACGCAGAAAGTTGTAGTACTGCGCGACGACCTGGGCGCCGGGGCGGGAGAAGTTAAGGGCGAAGGTCGGCATGTCGCCGCCCAGGTAGTTCACCCGGAAGACCAGCTCCTCGGGCAGCGCCTCCGAGTCCCGCCACAGGGCCCAGCCGACACCGGGATACACCAGCCCGTACTTGTGTCCCGAGGTGTTGATGGAGGCCACCCGCGGCAGCCGGAAGTCCCACACCAGGTCCTCGTCCAGGAAGGGCGCCACCATCGCGCCGGAGGCTCCGTCCACATGCACCGGGATGTCCAGGCCGGTGCGCTCCTGAAGGGCGTCCAGGGCCGCGCACAGCTCGGCGATCGGCTCGTAGGAACCGTCGAAGGTCGAGCCGAGGATGCCGACGACACCGATGGTGTTCTCGTCGCACAGCTCGGCCGCCGCCCGCGGGTCCAGGTGGTAGCGGTCGCCGTCCATGGGGATCAGCCGCGCCTCCACCTCCCAGAAGTTGCAGAACTTCTCCCAGCACACCTGGACGTTGATCCCCATCACCAGGTTGGGCCGCGCGCCTGGGTACCGGTCGGCGTTGCGCTGCATCCAGCGGCGCTTGAGGGCCATCCCGGCCAGCATGCACGCCTCGCTGGACCCGGTGGTCGAACAGCCCACCGCGGCCGCCGGATCCGGCGCGTTCCACAGATCCGCGAGCATCGCCACGCAGCGCCGCTCCAGCTCGGCGGTGCGCGGATACTCGTCCTTGTCGATCATGTTCTTGTCCCGGCACTCCGCCATCAGCACGCCGGCCTGCGGCTCCATCCAGGTGCTGACGAACGTGGCCAGATTCAGCCGGGAATTGCCGTCCAGCATCAGCTCGTCATGCACCAGCTGATACGCCGTCGTGGGCGGCATCGGGGCGTCCGGAAGCCGGTGCGTGGGCGGGGCCTCGGTCATACCGCCGACCGGGTTCGCCTCCCCGAAGAACGGGTTGACGGACAACACCCGCTCCTGATGCTTCTGCGGACCTTTGTGCAGGGCCATGGCTGCCTCCTCGCCGCCACCTTATGCAAGGCCGCACCACCCCGACATCCGGAATGACCCGGACGCCTACCCTGACCCCCGTGCCCCGGCATCAGGATCGCCGCGGACTTGCACCTCACGTCACGTGAGGCCGCAGGCTGACCGTCGTACCGACCGACGAACGGAAGGGAGTGGACAGTTGGGCTACTCCGTGGGACAGGTCGCGGGGTTCGCCGGTGTCACGGTGCGCACCATGCACCACTACGACGAGATCGGCCTCCTGGCGCCCGGCGGGCGCACCCATGCGGGTCACCGCCGCTACACCGACGCCGACCTCGACCGGCTCCAGCGGATCCTGTTCTACCGGGAGCTCGGCTTTCCGCTCGACGAGGTCGCGGTGCTGCTCGACGACCCGGACGCGGACCCGCGCGCGCATCTGCGCCGCCGGCATGCCCTGCTGACCGCCCGGATCGAGAAGCTGCGCCGGATGGCCGAGGCCGTGGAACACGCCATGGAGGCACGCAGGATGGGCATCGATCTGACACCCGAGGAGCGGTTCGAGGTGTTCGGGGACAAGGATCCCGAGCAGTACGCCGAGGAGGCGGAGGCCCGCTGGGGCGGCACGGCGCAGTGGGCCGAGTCCCAGCGCCGCGCCGCCACTTACAGCAAGGAGGACTGGAAGCGGCTCCGGGCCGAGGTCGACGACTGGAGCGAGCGCTACACCCGTCTGGTGGCCGCGGGCGAGCCCGCGACGGGGGAGGCCGCCAGGGCCATGGCCGAGGAGCACCGGCAGCACATCGGCCGGTGGTTCTACGACTGCCCGTACCCGATGCACCGCTGTCTCGCCGAGATGTATGTCGCCGACGAGCGCTTCAAGGCGTACTACGACGCGATGCACCCCGGGCTCGCCGAACACCTGCACGCCGCGATCCTGGCGAACGCCGACCGGCAGGCCTCCTGAGCGGCCGCCGCGCCCCGAACCGGTCCTGGACCCGGGTCACTCCCGGGCCAGGACCACCGCCGTGCCGTAGGCGCAGACCTCGGTGCCCGTGTCCGCCGCCTCCGTCACGTCGAACCGGAACGCGAGCACCCCGTTGGCGCCCCGCGCGCGTGCCTGCTCCACCAGGCGCTCCATGGCCTGGTTGCGGGTCTGCACCAGCGTCTTGGTGAGCCCCCTCAGCTCGCCGCCGATCATCGACTTCAGCCCGGCGCCGATCTGGCTGCCCAGATGCCGGGAGCGCACGGTGAGCCCGAAGACCTCGCCGATCACCCGCTCCACCCGGTGGCCCGGCACGTCGTTCGTCGTCACGACCAGTACGTCCGGCTGGGGTCCCTGACCGCCGCCGAAGTCGTCGAGTCCCATGGATCACCGCTTTCTTCCCGTCGTCCCGGGCGTCATCGGGGGAACCCGGGGCGCTCACGTCACGTTGATAGCTTTGTGCGGCCCTACCCGGTCACCGTAGCCGCCCCTTCTCCCCCCTTCAGGAGCCCGGACCCGTGATGACACTCGCCCTAGGCCCGAGCTGGCTCGATCCCAACTATCTGCTCGACACGTACAGCATCTGGGGTCTGCTGCTCATAGTCTTCGCCGAGTCCGGCCTGCTCATCGGCTTCTTCCTGCCCGGCGACTCGCTGCTGTTCACCTGCGGTCTGCTGATCACCTCGCACCAGCTGGACTTCCCGCTGTGGGGCGCGATCGCCCTGATCTGCGTCGCCGCGATCCTCGGTGACCAGGCGGGCTACATGTTCGGCAAGAAGGTCGGCCCGTCCCTGTTCAACCGGCCGGACTCGCGCCTGTTCAAACAGGAGAACGTCGTCAAGGCGAACGAGTTCTTCGAGAAGTACGGCCCCAAGTCGCTGATCCTGGCCCGCTTCGTGCCGGTGGTGCGCACCTTCACGCCGATCATCGCGGGCGTGAGCGGCATGCGCTACCGCTCCTTCCTGATCTTCAACGTCATCGGCGGCACCCTGTGGGGCGCGGGTGTCACGCTGCTCGGCTCCTGGCTCGGCAACATCGCCGTCGTCAAGAACAACATCGAGGCGATCCTGATCCTGATCGTCCTCGTCTCGGTGGTGCCGATCGCGATCGAGTACCTCAGGGCGCGCGCCAAGAGCAAGAAGGCCCCCGCGGAGCGGCCCCGCCCGGCCGCCGAGGCGCCGCGGTTCCCGCAGCCGCCGGTCATGGACGACGCCACCACCCGGCTGCGCCGCATCGAGCCGGACGAGCGCCACGGGCAGCAGCAGTACGGCGGGCAGCAGTATGGCGAGCAGCAGTACGGCGAGCAACAGTACGGCGGCCAGGGGCACGACCAGGGCTACGGCAACCAGGAGGGCTACGGCGGCCAGGGCTACGGCAACCAGCACCAGCCCCAGTATCAGCAGCCGCAGTACCAGCAGCCCCAGCAGCAGGACTGGAACCAGCCCCAGCAGCCGTACTACGACCCGCGGCAGTACCCGCAGCAGCAGGGCCAGAGCCAGGGCCAGAGCCAGGGCCAGAACCAGTACCCGTACGACTACCGGGAGCAGTGAGCCCCTCAGAAGCCCCTGGTCCGCTTCGCCGCCCGGCGCTTCCCGGGGGAGCCGACCCGCAGGAAGAGCCGGAAGACCTCCGAGCCCAGATTGACCCCGATCGCGATCGCCATGGCCAGCGACGCCGCGTTGGCCAGTGACACCAGCCCCTTGTCCACGTTGTTCTGCGCCATGTTCAGCAGGCCGAAGTACGTGGCGGAACCGGGCAGCAGCGGCCCGATCGCCGCTGTCGTGTAGGGGAGCGCGGAGGCGAACCGGTAGCGGGACAGCAGCTGCCCGAACAGCCCGACCAGGCCGGCGGCGACGGCCGTGGAGGCCACCGGCGAGATGTCGGCGACATCGCGCATCGCGCCGTACACGCTCCAGGCGACGCCTCCGTTGAGGGTCACCCAGAGCACGGTGGACCGTTCCTGCTGGAGGAGCACCGCGAAGGTCAGCGACAGCAGCATGGAGGCCGCGATCTGGATCAGGGGCCGCGGGGAGATGTGCAGCGCCGCCTCCGGGTTGAGCTTGCCGCCCACCTTCACGCCGAAGTACAGGACGAGCAGCACCCCGGCGACGATGCCCACGAAGAAGTACAGGACCTCCAGGAGACGGGCCGAGGCGGTGATGTAGAAGCCCGTCAGGCCGTCCTGGACGCCCGCCACCAGTGCCCGTCCGGGCAGCAGCGCGAACAGCCCACCGGTGATCACCGCGGACGCCTTCACATCCACATGGGCCAGCGCGAACGCCACCCCGATCGCCGCGGGCGGCATCGCGGCCACCGTGAACTGGTAGAACTCCGGCAGCCCGCGCCCCGCGCACAGCCAGGCGAGCCGGTCGCCGAGCATCGCGCCGACCGCCGCCGCGAAGAACACGATCAGATCGCCGCCGACGAGGATCGAGGCGGCGCCCGCCAGCAGCCCGCTGGCCAGGGTCAGCGCCCAGCCGGGGTAGGGGTGCCGGTTGCGCCGTATCTCCGCGAGCCGCCGGTAGGCCTCCTCCAGGGAGACATGGGTCTCGGGGTCGGACAGGTCGTCCACCAGCCGGAAGACGGCCGCCAGCCGGGTGTAGTCGGTGCCCCGGCGCCGTACCGTCCGCGAGGCCGTCACCGGGTCCTCGACCAGGGACGGCTGGTGCGAGATCGACAGCAGGGTGAAGGTGACGTTGGGCTCGCAGCGGTCCAGGCCGTAGGACCGGCACACCGCGAACATCGCGGCCTCCACGTCCTCCGCGCCCTCGCCGCCCGCCAGCAGCAGCTCACCGATACGCAGGGTCAGGTCCAGCACGCGCGGGACGGCCGGGCCGCTCTCCTCCTCGTGCTGCACCGGTTCGGGCGCCGGGCGGTCCGCCACCGACATGCGCAGCATGGTGCGCATCCGGTCCTGCCAGGGCGCGTCCTTGACCAGGCTGACCAGGGGCACCCCGGTGGCCGGCGTGAACGCGGCCAGGCCGCCCTGGGCGTCGTAGGTGCGCGGCGTGCTGAACGCCGACCCCTCCGGCTCACCGGCCGGCGGCTGCGGCGTGAGCAGCCCCTGCGGCACCTGGAACTCGGAGGTCGTCTCCGGCTCGCCCCCCGTCTTCGGGACGTCGAGTCCCTTGGGGATGGCGAACTCCGATGTGATCTCCGGGTCGTACCGCGCCTCGTCCGACCGGGGCTTGCGGTCGTCCGCCTCCGTCACCTCGCACCGTCCCTGAACGACACCTTCCGCTGGCCTCAGTATGCGCATGCACCGCGGGCGGGCATGCAAACGGGCCGCACACAAAAGCGTGCGGCCCGTCTCGCGAACCAGGGGTCAGTGACCGCCCTGCTCCTTGAAGCGCTTGTAGGACCGCTCGATCTCCTGCTCGGCCTCCGTGCGGCCCACCCAGTTGGCGCCCTCGACGGACTTGCCGGGCTCCAGGTCCTTGTAGACCTCGAAGAAGTGCTGGATCTCCAGGCGGTCGAACTCCGACACGTGGTGGATGTCGCGCAGGTGCTCCACCCGGGGGTCGGTGGCCGGCACGCACAGCAGCTTGTCGTCGCCGCCCGCCTCGTCCGTCATCCGGAACATGCCGATCGCGCGGCACTTGATCAGGCAGCCCGGGAAGGTCGGCTCGTCAAGGATGACCAGCGCGTCCAGCGGGTCGCCGTCCTCGCCGAGGGTGTTCTCGACGAATCCGTAGTCGGTCGGGTAAGCGGTCGAGGTGAAGAGGCGACGGTCCAGACGGATCCGACCGGTCTCGTGGTCCACCTCGTACTTGTTGCGCGAACCCTTCGGGATCTCGATCGTGACGTCGAACTCCACCGGTGGCTCCTTCATGATCAGCACATAGTTCTGGTGATTAAGTGTCCCTCACGCAGGTGTGTGATCGCGAAAGGGGCTGGTGGTCGTGCCAGAGCTCGGGCCTTGGCGGGCCGCGGGACCGCGGGTGAGGCGGATCGCGAGCGCCGTACGACCGCGTCTCACGCACGCCGTAAGAACGGCGAAGCCGCAGGTCACACGCTTGATTTCCACGGTACGACCGCTGTTCGCCGACCTCCCCCGTCCGCGTTCCCTCAGCACCTTGCAGTACACCGCGGGCGCCGCCACCGCCGGCCTGGTGCTCGCCACCGCAGTGGTGACCCTTGCCGGGCCGTGGGACGCCACCGGTCAGCGTACGGCCGAGCGGGACCGGGCAACCGCCCTGGAGCACGCACGTGGCGCAGATCACGGGCCGGGCCCCGCGGCGGGCGGTCCGCGGCCCGCGCCGAGCGCCCCGGCCGTCCTGGCGGGCCTGGGCGCCGCGACCAGCCCCGTGGACACCCGGCAGGCCCCGGCGGCGGGCGGCACGGCCCTGGCGGACGTCCTGGGGCCGCTCCTGGGCTCCGCGGCGCTCGGGGACGGCCATACGGCGGTGGTGGTCGACGTGGCCACCGGCAAGCGGCTCTACAGCGTCGGACCCGACAAGGGGCTCACGCCCGCCTCCACCACCAAGCTCGCCACCGCCACCGCCGCGCTGAACGCGCTCGGCCCGGACCACCGCTTCACCACCCGGACCGCGCTCCTGGGCGGCACCCGCGGACTCGTCCTGGTCGGCGGCGGCGACCCGACGCTCACCGCGCACGCCAAGGCCGACGGATGGGCGAGCCTGCGCACTCTGGCGACACGGACGGCGGCCGCGCTGCGGGAACGCGGCATCCACAAGATCGCACTGTCGTACGACACGACGCTCTACGCCGGTCCCGCCCTGCATCCCATCGGGGTCAACGAGAACCTGGCTCAGGTCAGCGCGCTGGTCGCCGACGAGGGACGTACCGACAACTCCACCAGCGGACCCGTGCGCCGGGTCGCCGACCCGGCGCAGGACGCGGCGCGGAAGTTCGCGGGCTTCCTCAAGGCCGCCGGCGTCGATGCGACCGGCCCCGCCCCGGCGAAGGGCAGCGCGGGCGCCGAGACCGTCGCGAGCGTCTCCTCGCCGCCGCTGTCCGCCCTGGTCGAACGCATGCTGACCAACAGCGACAACGACATCGCCGAGGCCCTCGCCCGGCAGACGGGCCTCGCGAGCGGGCAGCCCGGCAGCTTCGAGGGGGGCGCGAAGGCGATCGCCGGGCAGCTGCGGAAGCTGGGCCTGCCGCTCACCGGTGCGGCCTTCCACGACGGCAGCGGCCTCGACCGCGACGACCGGCTCACGGCCGACCTGCTGACCGCGATCCTGGTCAAGGCCGGCACCCCCGACCACCCCGGTCTGCGCCCCCTGCTCACCGGCCTGCCCATCGCCCACTTCACCGGCACGCTCAGCGCTCGCTACGCCGATGGCGCGGCCGGTCTCGTGCACGCCAAGACGGGCACCCTGACCGGCGTCAACACCCTGGCAGGCACGGTCGTCGACCAGGACGGCCGACTGCTCGCCTTCGCCTTCCTGGCCACCGGCACCGCCGACCCGATGGCCGCCCAGTCGGCCCTGGACAAGACGGCGACGGCACTGTCGGCGTGCGGCTGCGGCTGACCCGCCGGGGGCACCGCGACCGGCCCGCGCCGACCCGGTGCCCCACCGATCCCGGCGCCCACGGCCTGCCCCAAGTGGTAACGCTCACGTACCGTTGACGCATGACAGGCTTCGGAGGCACCGCATCCCCCGGGATGGTCGACTGGAACCTCGCGGTGGCGACCGCGACTCGGCTCGTACGGCCCGGCCCCGACGTCTCGCGTGACGAGGCCCGGTCCGTCGTCGCGGAGCTGCGGCGGCACGCGAAGGCCTCGGAGGAGCACGTGAGGGGCTTCACCCGGCTGGAGACCGAGCAGAGCCACGACACCCCCGTGCTCGTCGTCGACCGCCCCGGCTGGGTCCGGGCCAATGTCGCCGGCTTCCGGGAAATCCTCAAACCGCTCCTGGACAAGATGCAGGAACGCCGCGGCGGCACCCCGGGCAGCGCCGTCCTCGGCGCCGTCGGCGGCAAGGTCACCGGCGTGGAACTGGGCATGCTGCTCTCGTTCCTCTCCTCCCGCGTCCTCGGCCAGTACGAGACCTTCGCCCCCGCCGGCCGCGATCTGCCCGCCGGTGCGAACGGCGGCGGCCGCCTTCTGCTCGTCGCGCCCAACATCGTGCATGTGGAGCGCGAACTCGACGTCGAACCGCACGACTTCCGCCTCTGGGTGTGCCTGCACGAGGAGACCCACCGCACGCAGTTCACGGCCGTGCCCTGGCTGCGTGACCACCTGGAGGGCGAGATCCAGTCTTTCCTGGCGGAGACGGACGTCGACCCCATGACCTTCCTGGAGCGCATCCGGGAGGCCGCCCAGTCCCTCGCCGGGGGCCGCCCCGAGACCGAGGAGGACGACGGCGGCCGCTCCTTCGTGGAGCTGGTGCAGACCCCCGCCCAGCGCGAGATCCTCGGCCGCCTCACCGCCGTGATGTCCCTGCTGGAGGGCCACGCGGACTATGTGATGGACGGGGTCGGCCCGAGCGTCGTGCCGTCCGTGGCCGAGATCCGGGAGAAGTTCCAGCAGCGACGCGCCAAGGGCGCCTCCCGACTCGACCAGGCCCTGCGCAAACTGCTGGGCCTGGATGCCAAACTCAAGCAGTACCGGGACGGCGAACGCTTCGTACGCGCCGTCACGGACCAGGTCGGCATCGACGGCTTCAACCGCGTGTGGACCTCGCCCAACACCCTGCCCACCAAGGCGGAGATCGCCAAACCGGCGGACTGGGTCGCGCGGGTGCACCGCAAGGCCGAGTCGTGAAACGCACGCCGGGGTCGTGAATCGAATCCGGCCGACGGCAGTCGAACGCCCCTCCAATCACCCGTCCGAGGGACCGTGGCTCATGCGTAGGCGTGCGATGCTCGGGGAACGGCCCGCTTCTGTCACCATCTACACACTCTGAGTGACCGAATCAGGCTCACCCCCCGGATACTTCATGAAGGGAACCGGACAATGGGTCCCCATCCTGCGGTCGCGGCGATACGCCTGGCGGTCCGCCGCGTCCTCCACGACATCCTGAACACCCTCCCGACCTCCGGCGAGCGCCCGGACCGGCTGGCCGAGCGGCTCCCCTCCCCGCTCGGATCCGTGCTGGTGGCCCCGCCCGAGAGCCCTCTCGTGCTCGTCGCGTGCTCCGGCGGCGCCGACTCCATGGCCCTCGCCTCCGCCCTCGCCTTCGAAGCCCCCCGGCTCGGTCTGCGCGCCGGCGGCATCACCGTCGACCACGGCCTCCAGCCCGGCTCCGACCTGCGTGCCGAAGAGGTCGCCCTGCGCATGCGCGGCCTCGGCCTCGACCCCGTCGAGTCCGTCTCCGTCGACGTCGGCCGCGACGGCGGCCCCGAGGCCGCCGCCCGGGACGCCCGCTACGCCGCCCTGGACGCCGCGCTCGACCGCCACGGCGCCGCCGCGGTCCTGCTCGGCCACACCCGCGACGACCAGGCCGAGACCGTCCTGCTGGGCCTCGCCCGCGGCTCCGGCATCCGCTCCCTGTCCGGAATGGCCGCGGTCTCGGGGGCCGGCGGCCGTTACCGGCGCCCCTTCCTCCACCTCGACCGGCAGACCGCCCGCAAGGCCTGCATGGTCCAGTCCCTGCCCGTCTGGGACGACCCCCACAACACCGACCCCGCCTACACCCGCTCCCGGCTGCGCCACGAGGGTCTGCCCGCCCTGGAGAAGGCCCTCGGCAAGGGCGTCGTCGAGGCGCTCGCCCGCACCGCCCAGCTCTCCCGCGACGACGCCGACGCCCTCGACTCCTGGGCCAGCCAGGCCGAGGCCTCCGTACGGGACGCCGCCGGACTGCTGGAGTGCGCCAAGCTCTACGCCCTGCCGCCCGCCGTGCGCCGCCGGATCCTGCGCCGCGCCGCCATCGAGGCGGGCGCCCCGGCCGGTTCCCTGTTCGCCCGTCACATCGAGGAAGTCGACCGCCTGATCACCGGCTGGCGCGGCCAGGGAGCCATCAATCTCCCGGGCAGAGTCGTCGCCCAGCGGCAGGGTGGCAGACTGGTGATTCGGCAAGGCTGAATCCCGACCGTTCGGAGCGACCCTCCGGCGGCCGGTACGGGGCAGCCGGAGGCCGTGATTGCGGCCGTAAGTGCGGGACGACCGAAAGTGATGCGGGTGGACGCGAAAGACATGGGTGCCGACCTCGAGAAGGTGCTCATCACCAAGGAAGAGATCGACGCCAAGCTGGCCGAGCTGGCCGCGAAGATCGACGCGGAGTACGCGGGCAAGGACCTGCTGATCGTCGGCGTCCTCAAGGGCGCGGTGATGGTCATGGCCGACCTCGCGCGGGCGTTGTCCACCCCGGTCACCATGGACTGGATGGCCGTGTCCTCGTACGGCGCGGGCACCCAGTCCTCCGGCGTCGTGCGCATCCTCAAGGACCTCGACACCGACATCAAGGGCCGTGACGTCCTGATCGTCGAGGACATCATCGACTCCGGCCTGACCCTGTCCTGGCTGATCAACAACCTCGGTTCGCGCGAGCCCGCCTCCCTCAAGGTGTGCACGCTGCTGCGCAAGCCGGACGCCGCCAAGGTCGCCATCGACGTGGAGTGGGTCGGCTTCGACATTCCGAACGAGTTCGTCGTCGGTTACGGCCTCGACTACGCCGAGAAGTACCGCAACCTGCCGTTCGTCGGTACGCTCGCGCCGCACGTCTACGGCGGCTGACACCGAACCGGGCACATGGGCTGAGCCACTCGGCCCAAGCCCGGCGAGGTGATCGGGAACCCCGGCGGGTCCCGTGCCGTTGAAGCATGCAGAGACGGGTTTCCCGGCTCTCGAAGCGGCTTCACGCGGCTTCGGGCGCCAAGGCTGGGGTACCGTCGGAAGAACTGTCTTATCAAACTCACTATGGCAGGAGGGACGGGGCGGCATCGCTCCGTATGGATGGACGTGAAGCGATACTTCCGTGGGCCGGTCATGTGGATCGTGCTGGCCGTCCTTGCCGTGGTCGTGTTGATGCAGGTCGTCGGCTCGTCCGGCGGCTACAAGTCGGTGGACACCGGCCAGGTCGTCGCGGCGATCAATGCCAACAGGGTCCAGTCGGCCAAGCTGACCACCGGCGACGAGCAGACCGTCAAGGTCACGCTCAAGGACGGCCAGAAGGTCGAGGGCAGCTCCAAGATCCAGGCGAGCTACATCGGCGACCAGGGCGTCCAGCTCGCAAACAACCTGCAGACCAAGTACCAGGACAAGCAGATCCCGGACGGCTACACCGTCGCGCCGTCGAAGCAGAACCCGTTCGTCGGTGTCCTGCTCTCCCTGCTGCCCTTCGTTCTGATCGTCGTCGTCTTCCTGTTCCTGATGAACCAGATGCAGGGCGGCGGCTCCCGGGTCATGAACTTCGGGAAGTCCAAGGCCAAGCTCATCACCAAGGACACCCCGAAGACGACCTTCTCCGACGTCGCCGGCTGTGACGAGGCCGTCGAGGAGCTCCACGAGATCAAGGAGTTCCTCCAGGAGCCGGCCAAGTTCCAGGCCGTCGGCGCCAAGATCCCCAAGGGTGTGCTGCTCTACGGCCGCCCGGGTACCGGTAAGACCCTGCTGGCGCGTGCCGTCGCGGGCGAGGCCGGGGTGCCCTTCTACTCGATCTCCGGTTCGGACTTCGTGGAGATGTTCGTCGGTGTCGGCGCCTCCCGCGTCCGCGACCTGTTCGAGCAGGCCAAGGCGAACGCCCCGGCGATCGTCTTCGTCGACGAGATCGACGCGGTCGGCCGCCACCGCGGCGCCGGCCTCGGCGGTGGTCACGACGAGCGCGAGCAGACCCTCAACCAGCTGCTGGTCGAGATGGACGGCTTCGACGTCAAGGGCGGCGTGATCCTGATCGCGGCGACCAACCGGCCCGACATCCTGGACCCGGCGCTGCTGCGTCCCGGCCGGTTCGACCGCCAGATCGCCGTCGACCCGCCGGACCTCCAGGGCCGTCTGGAGATCCTCAAGGTCCACCAGAAGGGCAAGCCGGTCGCGCCCGACGTCGACCTGGCCGCCGTCGCCCGCCGTACCCCCGGCATGACCGGCGCCGACCTGGCCAACGTGCTGAACGAGGCGGCGCTGCTCACCGCCCGCAGCGACCAGAAGCTGATCGACAACCTGGCGCTGGACGAGGCGATCGACCGCGTGGTCGCGGGCCCGCAGAAGCGGACCCGGATCATGTCGGACAAGGAGAAGAAGATCACCGCGTACCACGAGGGCGGTCACGCCCTGGTCGCGGCGGCCTCGCCGAACTCCGACCCGGTGCACAAGATCACCATCCTGTCCCGCGGCCGTGCCCTCGGCTACACCATGGTCCTGCCGGACGAGGACAAGTACTCGACGACGCGCAACGAGATGCTCGACCAGCTCGCCTACATGCTGGGCGGCCGGGCGGCCGAGGAACTGGTCTTCCACGACCCGACCACCGGTGCCGCCAACGACATCGAGAAGGCCACCAACCTGGCCCGTGCGATGGTCACCCAGTACGGCATGACCGAGCGGCTCGGCGCCATCAAGTTCGGCGGCGACAACAGCGAGCCCTTCCTCGGCCGTGAGATGGCGCATCAGCGCGACTACTCGGAAGAGGTCGCCGCGCTGGTGGACGAAGAGGTCAAGAAGCTCATCGAGACCGCGCACAACGAGGCCTGGGAGATCCTGGTCGAGAACCGCGATGTGCTCGACCACCTCGTGCTCCAGCTGCTGGAGAAGGAGACGCTGGGCAAGGAGGAGATCGCCGAGGTCTTCGCCTCCATCGTCAAGCGCCCGGCGCGGCCCGCCTGGACCGGCTCCTCGCGCCGCACCCCGTCCACCCGCCCGCCGGTGCTCTCCCCCAAGGAGCTGGCACTGACCAACGGTGCGAACGGCACGACGGCCGCGATCAGCACGGTCAAGTCCACCGCCACCGAGTCCGCCCCCGTGACGGACCAGACCCCGGAGGAGCGCCCGGAGAGCTGACCGCACCTAGGTCGCTTCCCGGCCACTCGGGCCCGGAATGAACGCCGCGCCCCCCAGGTTCTAGCCTGGGGGGCGCGGCATTTTCCGTATGCCCGCACGTGGGACGACAGGAACGAGGCATCAGATGACCGACCCGGTGACGCTGGACAGCGAGCGCCCCGTCGGCGAGTTCGACGAGAAGCGCGCCGAGAACGCTGTACGCGAGCTGCTGATCGCCATCGGTGAGGACCCCGACCGCGAGGGGCTGCGCGAGACGCCGGCCCGGGTGGCGCGGGCGTACCAGGAGATCTTCGCCGGCCTGTGGCAGCAGCCCGAGGACGTGCTCACCACGACGTTCGACCTGGGCCATGACGAGATGGTCCTGGTCAAGGACATCGAGGTGTACTCGACCTGTGAGCACCACCTGGTGCCGTTCCGGGGCGTCGCCCATGTCGGCTACATCCCGTCGGTCACCGGGAAGATCACCGGCCTGTCCAAGCTGGCCCGGCTGGTGGACGTCTACGCCCGCCGGCCGCAGGTGCAGGAGCGGCTCACCACGCAGATCGCGGACTCCCTGATGGAGATCCTGGAGCCGCGGGGCGTGATCGTGGTGGTCGAGTGCGAGCACATGTGCATGTCGATGCGCGGCATCCGCAAGCCCGGCGCCAAGACCATAACGTCCGCGGTGCGCGGTCAGCTGCGGGACGCGGCGACCCGCAACGAGGCCATGAGCCTCATCATGGCGCGCTGAGCCGGGATTTCGGCACAGGGCCCGGGGGACCGGCGGTCACGCCGCCGGTTCCGCGCCCTGGTGGTGGTCCTGGTCGTCGTCCTCGGGGAGCTTGCAGACGCGCTCCAGGAAGAGGGCGGCCGCTATGACGGCGAGTCCGGCCAGGACGGAGAAACCGGCGTAGAAGGCCTGGTCGCGGCGGGGCGGAAGGTCGAGCAGCTCCAGCAGGAACACGCCCGTGCCGCCGTACATCCCGGCGACGAGGGCGGCGACCAGGGCGCTGGCCTGGGCGAAGACGACCGCGCGGGCCGCCATCAGCGGGTCGACGCCCTTCGCGCCGGGGCGCCGCTCGCGCTGGGCCTTGAAGCGGGCGCGCAGCGAGAGCGCCGTGGCCAGCAGCACCACGGCGATCAGGGCGAGCACGACGGGTGCGGCCAGGGGGACGCTGGGCAGGGTCCCGATCGAGTTCCAGAGGCGGGCGCCCGCCCAGGACAGGATGCCGGCCACGACGAACACGCCGACCAGCACCCTGATGCGCAGCTCTCTCACGGTGTCCCTTCAGTTCCCCCGGCCCGGGTCCCGGATGAGCCCGGATGCTTGACTGCCGAGTCGTCGTTGACCTTAACGACTACTCGGGCAGTCGGAGTTCCAGGTCCGCGCGCGGCTCGACACCTTCGCGGGTGACGGCGGCGAGCAGCTCGGCCACGGCGCCGCGGCCGGGCAGCTGGGCGCCGGGGTCCACGTCGTGCCAGGGCGCGAGTACGAAGGCGCGCTCGTGGGCGCGCGGGTGGGGCAGGGTCAGCTGCGGGTCGTCGGAGGTGACATCGGCGTAGGCGACGATGTCCACGTCCAGGGTGCGCGGCGCCCAGCGCTCGTCGCGGACGCGGTTGAACGCCTCCTCGATGGCATGGCCCCGCTCCAGCAGGGAGGACGGCGGCAGGGTGGTCTTCAGGGCCACGACGGCGTTGAAGTACGACGGCTGGCTGCCGGGCTCGACGCCCCACGGCTCGGTCTCGTAGACCGGCGAGACGGCCTTCACGCGGACGCCGGGCGTGTCCTCCAGCGCGTCCACGGCGCCCTGGAGGGTCTCCAGGCGGTTGCCGAGGTTGGAACCGATGGAGATCACGGCCCACTTGGGGTTCTGGAGGGTGGTGTCCGCGGCGTCCACCCGCTCGACGACCGAGGCGGGCACCGGCTGGACGGTCGGGTCACTGTGACCCTGGACGAAAGGTCGGGTCATACTCGGCTCCGGGTGATGGTGACGGTCACGTCGTCGAAGGGGACGGTGATCGGGGCGTCCGGCTTGTGGACGCACACCTCGACCTCCTGGACCCCTTCGTGTTTCAGGCAGGTCTGGGCGATCCGCTCGGCGAGGGTCTCGATGAGGTTCACCGGCTCGCCCTCGACCACGGCCACGACCTCCTCGGCCACGACGCCGTAGTGCACGGTCTTCGTCAGGTCGTCGTCGGCCGCGGCCGGCCGGGTGTCCAGGCCCAGGACGAGGTCCACGAGGAAGGTCTGGCCCTCCTCGCGTTCCCTGGGGAACACGCCATGGTGCCCGCGAGCCTTCAGGCCGCGCAGCGCGACACGATCCACGCGAATCACTCCTGCAATCGTCGGGAACGACCGGTCGTACCGCGTGCGTGCGAGACACCGGTCGCAGACGAATCTACCTGCGGGCACCGACAGCGCCGGGCCCCAGGGGCGCGGGCGCGGCCGGGAACGGCAGGGCTCCCCGCCCGTTTTCCCCGGTGAACCCGGTCGCGTCGGGGGTTGGTAGCCGGTCATACCCAGGGGGAGGTGATTCCAACCACTTCCGGGAACCGTCCGGCCGACCGCCCCTTTTCCCGTCCGGTTCCCGCTCGCTCAGCCGAGCGGACCGTCGTCCGGATGCAGGCCGTTCGTGCCGTCGTCGTCGCCCTCGGTGTCATCGTCGTCGGTCTCGGCGAGCACGGGGGAGGCGTGGTGCGACCAGAGCTTCCAGCCCTCGGATGTGCGCCGGAACACATTGGTGGCGACGACGAGCTGGCCGACCAGCGGCCCGAGTTCGTCGCCCTCCGCCGGGGCGGGGCCGCCGCTGAGGATGTTCTCGGTGCAGGTCACCAGCGCGGTGTCGCCGGTGACGGAGACATGGACGTCGGTGAGGAAGAACTGGATGTAGTCGGTGTTCGCCATGATCAGGGCGTACGACCTGAGGACCTCGCCGCGCCCGGTGAGCACCGGCCAGCCGGGGTGCACACAGGAGATCACGCCGCTGTCCGCGGGGTCGTGGTACTCCTCGTCCACGCCCAGGTCGGCGGGGGTGAGCCAGAGGGCCGAGACCTCCTCGAAGTCACCGCGTTCCAGGGCCTCGTAGAAGGCGGTGTTGGCGGCTTCGACCTGTTCGACGTCGGTGTGCGGGGCGCTCACCGGGCTCCGTCCGTCGTCCGGGCCGCCTCGACCGCGCGCGCGACCCGTACGGCGTCGGCGGTGGCGCGCACCTCGTGGACGCGTACGGCCCAGGCACCGGCCTGCGCGGCGAGCGCGGAGACGGCGGCGGTGGCGGCGTCGCGCTCCCGGGCGGGCGGGGGCGCGCCCTCGGGTCCGGCGAGGACCCGGCCGAGGAACCGCTTGCGGGAGGCGGCCACCAGCAGGGGGTGGCCGAGGGCGGTCAGCCGGTCGAGGTGGGCGAGGAGGGCGAGGTCGTGCTCGGCCTCCTTGGAGAAGCCGAGACCGGGGTCGACCACGATCCGGTCGGGCGCGACGCCCCCGGCCAGTACGGCGTCCAACCGGGCGCGCAGTTCGTCGACGACTTCGCCGACGACGTCGTCGTACACCCCGTGGACGGCGGCGCCCTCCAGGAGGCCGCGCCAGTGCATGACGATGAAGGGGGCTCCGGCGTCGGCGACGACCGGGATCATCTCGGGGTCGGCGAGCCCGCCGCTGACGTCGTTGACGAGGGCCGCGCCGGCTTCGAGGGAGCGGGCCGCGACGGAGGCGCGCATGGTGTCCACGGAGACCACGACGCCCTCGGAGGCGAGTCCGCGCACGACCGGGACGACCCGCCGCAGCTCTTCGTCCTCGTCCACCCGGGTGGCGCCCGGGCGGGTGGACTCGCCGCCCACGTCCACCAGGTCGGCGCCCTCGGCGACCAGGTCGAGGCCGTGCTTGACGGCCGCGGTGGTGTCGAACCAGCGGCCGCCGTCGGAGAAGGAATCGGGGGTGACGTTCACGACCCCCATGACCGCGCACCGGTCCCATGCCGGAAGGCCCGCCACTCGGCCGCGCCCGCTGTGGTTGTTCATACGTTCAGCGTAGGCCCCGGGCGGCGCCGCCACGGCCCGGAGGGTTCAGGCGGCGCCGGGAAGGGTGATCACGCCGCACGGGCGTCCCGTTCGGCCACCGTGTGGGCGCACGCGCGTTCGGCTGCCGAGCGCCGGCGGCGCAGGAAGCGGGGCAGTGGCAGGGCCAGGGTGACGAAGCCCTCGGCCTGCATGGTGGCGAAGCCGATGCGGGGCAGGTCGGTGGTGGCGCGGTAGACGATGAAGCGCGGCTCCCAGCGCGGCTGGAACTTGGCGTTGAACTTGTACAGCGACTCGATCTGGAACCAGCGCGAGAGGAACACCAGCAGCCCGCGCCAGGCGCGCAGCACCGGGCCCGCGCCGATCTTCTCGCCGCGTGCGAGGGCGGAGCGGAACATGGCGAAGTTCAGCGAGACCCGGGCGACGCCGAACTTGGGGGCGGCCTGGAGGGCGGCCACGATCAGCAGTTCGTTCATGCCGGGGTCGGCGCTGCGGTCGCGGCGCATCAGGTCGAGCGAGGCGCCGTCGGTGCCCCAGGGCACGAAGTGCAGGATCGCCTTCAGGTCGCCGTACTCACCGGGTTCGTCGTCGGCCTTGTGGGCGGTGGCTATGAGGCAGTCGCCGTCGGACGGGTCGCCGATGCGGCCCAGCGCCATGGAGAAGCCGCGCTCGGTGTCGGTGCCGCGCCAGTCCTCCGCGGCCCGCCGGATGCGCTCCAGTTCCGTCTCGCCGAGGTCAGAGATACGCCGTACCCGGGTTTCGTAGCCGGCCCGCTCGATGCGCTTGACCATCTGCCGGACGTTGCGCATGGCGCGCCCGGCGAGCGAGAAATCCGCGACGTCCACCACCGCCTCGTCGCCCAGTTCCAGGGCGTCCAGGCCGGTCTCGCGGGTCCACACCTCGCCCCCGGTCTCCGAGCAGCCCACGACCGCGGGGGTCCAGGAGTGCGCCTTTGCCTCGTCCATGAAGCGCTCGATGGCGCCCGGCCAGGCCTCGACGTCGCCGATGGGGTCGCCGCTGGCGAGCATCACGCCGGAGATGACGCGGTAGGTGACCGCCGCCTTGCCGCTGGGCGAGAAGACGACCGCCTTGTCGCGGCGCAGCGCGAAGTGGCCGAGGGAGTCGCGGCGGCCGTGCTTGACCAGCAGCTCGCGCAGTTTGACCTCGTCGTCCTCGGTGAGCCGGGCGGCCGGGTGCTCGGGGCGGAAGGCCAGGTAGATCGTGGTGACGGCGGTGAGCCAGCCGAGTGCGCCGAGCGAGAAGGCGACGGTCCAGGACGTCGCGCCCTGGTAGTCGACCGGGCCCTCGAAGCCGAACAGGCCGTAGACGACATGGGTGAGCCGGTCGGCCAGGCTCGGGTCGCCCAGCGTGCGGTGCGGGTGGACGCTGACGATGATCAGCCCGAGGATCAGCGAACCGGCGCTCATCAGCACGAAGTTGGCGAGCGCGCGCCAGCGGCTGCGCGGGTCGGGCAGGGCCGCGAACTCCCGGCGGTGCCGCACCAGTGGTACCAGCAGCACGATCGTGATCAGCAGGCCGATCAGCGAGTGCCGGTAGGCCAGCTGGGCCACCGCGCCGGCCGGCAGCAGCGCGACCGCGGCGCGCCATGCCCGGCGCTTGCGCCGCCTGAGTCCGTGCGCGAGCAGCAGCAACAGCACACCTGTGCTCAGCGAGAGCGCCGCCGCGAAGGGCCCGAAGGACCCGGGCAGCACCTCGGCGAGGGTGTGCATACGGCTGTGCCGGAAGCGCGGGAAGACCCCGGCGGCGATGTCCAGGAGCCCGACGAGGGCGACAGCCCTGCCGACCAGGCCGGGAACGGCCTCGGGGCGCGGGCCGCGCAGTATGCGCCGCGCCCGGCTTGATCGGCCCGGAACCCCGCCCGACATTTCCCCATCTATCCTGACAGACATCGCATCCCGTAGTTCTGCGAGAGACCTTGAACCCGGGCCCGATCGGGCATCCGGTGACATTGCGCCCTCTAGGACGGTGTCTTGGGGAGAGAGGTTCACTCCCCACCGGAAAGTCGGGCCAAAGGCCGAGGAAAGCCCTGGGCAAACCCACGCGACGAAGCGTGGGCGCGCGAGGGGCCTGGAGCGCAGGCAGGAACAGTCCATGGGTCTCACGAGCAACAAGGTGCTGCTGCTGGCGATCATGTTCGCCGTGGTGCTGTTCGCGGGCACGGTGTGGCTATGGCCACGCCTCGCCCGGCAGCACTGGCGGGCCGTCAGCGGGCGGGTCGGGCTGCTGCTCGCCACCCAGGTCGCGGTGTTCGCCTCGGTGGGCCTCGCCGCCAACCAGGCCTTCGGCTTCTACGCGACCTGGGCGGACCTGTTCGGGCAGGAGGACGGCCAGGGCGTGGTCGTCGACCACATAGCGGACGGCGCCGCCAGCCCGATCCGGGTGGTCTCCGCCTCCCGGGTGCCGGGGGTCAGCAGCGGGGTGCCGCAGGTGGCCGGGCAGGTGCAGAAGATCGACATCCTGGGCCGTACGACGAAGATCGCGGCGCCCGCGTTCGTGTACCTGCCGCCGGAGTACTTCCAGGCGGGCGAGCGCAACCGCAAGTTCCCGGTCTCGGTCGTGCTGACCGGCTACCCCGGCACCGCGCAGGCGCTGGTGGACAAGCTGGACTACCCGAGCACGGCACAACGCCTCACCAAGGACGGCAAGATGCAGCCGATGATCCTGGTGATGCTGCGCCCGTCCGTGGCGCCGCCGCGGGACACCGAGTGCGTGGACGTGCCCGGGGGCCCGAAGACGGAGACGTTCTTCGCCAAGGACCTGCGCGAGTCGGTGATGAGCCGCTATCGGGTGGACGCCACGCCCGCGAGCTGGGGCATCATCGGCGACTCGACCGGCGGGTACTGCGCGCTGAAGATCGCCATGCACCACCCGAAGGCGTACGGCGCCGCCGTGGGCCTGTCGCCGTACTACAAGGCGCCGATCGACGCGACCACCGGTGACCTGTTCCACGGGGACAAGAACCTGCGCGATCGTGCCAACCTCTTCTGGATGCTCAAGCACCAGTCGGCCCCGGAAACGTCACTGCTCGTCACCAGCAGCAAAATCGGTGAGCACAACTACAAGGACACGCTTCGGTTCATCAAGAACGTCCAGGACACGAACGTGACCAGGGTTTCTTCGATCATCCTCCCGAGCGGCGGCCACAACTTCAACACCTGGCGCCGGGAGATCCCGGCGGCGCTCCAGTGGCTCAGTGCCCGGCTTGTCTCGCACTGAGCGTTTCGATCCTGACGCCCTGTGAAGCGCTCGGTATGGCCGTGTTTTTGCGGGGCGGGCGCCCATCGTTCGCCTACGCGCGGTAAGTTTCTGGCCATGCCACGTGGACGCCATCGCCATTCCCCGCCTCTGCACCGGCTGTTGCCTCCCTCCGCGATCGCCGGCGTCTCCGTCGTGTGCGCGCTGGGTCCCTGGGTGTTCTCCGAGGCCGCGGTCCTGCGCGTGCTGGCCGGGGCCGCCGCGGCGACCGCCCTCGCCGGTGCGTTCGTGATGCGCCGCTGGGACATCCACGCGGGCAAACAGGTCGCCGACCTCACCCGCGCCCGGGCCGGCGACGAATGGCGCTTCGAGGAACGGGTCGCCGAGCTGGAGACCGACCTGGAGGAGTCGCGCGAACTGCGCGGCAAGCTGGAGCAGCGGCTGCGTGCCAAGCGCGCCGAACTGGCGGGCCTGCGCAATGAGCACGCCGCCCTGCTGCGCCGCTACGCCACCGCGGAGACCGAGCGCGCCAGCGCCCTGGAGGGGCGCCGCCTGCTGGAGATCGAGTCGGGCGCGCCCGCGCTGGAGCCGGCCGGGCGTACGGCGCCCTCGCTGCCGTCCCGCGCGGCTTCCCCGGCGCTGCCGCCCGCGCGGAGCGCCGAGCCGGACACCGCCGACGGCGAGGAGGCGGAGAAGGCGTACGACGTCTTCTCGGCCGAGGGCGCCAAGCTGTACGGGCAGGCGCTTCGGGCACTCGCGGCGTTCGAGCGGGATTCGGTGGGGGGCGCCGAGCGCGCGAAGACCGCCACTGTCTCCGCCCCCGCCACCGAGTCCGCTTCCGCGTCGGAGCCCGAGGCCGGGTCCGCGTCTGGGACCGTGGGCGAGGACGAGGCCGGTGCCAAAGGGGACGGCGCCGAGGGAGACATAGCCGGGCGGGACGAGGTCCGGGCCGAGACGGCACCCGGGGCCGAGGCCGAGCCCGTGCCGGAAGGCGAGGACGCGCCGGCCGCCGAGGGCGCCTCGGGTGCCGAGAGCTTCGGGAGCGCCGAGGGCGTGCAGGATCTGCCGGCCGGTGAAGCGGCGGCGCAGGACCGGCCGCTGACGGCCGACGGGCACGCGACGGCCGCCGAGCCCGCCGCGCCGGAGACCACCGGGACCCCGAAGGCCGCCGAGACCGCTGAGGCACCCGGAGCCCCCGAACTCCCCGTGGCCTCCGCCGCCTCCGACGCCCCCATGGGCCGGACCTCCGCCGGGCACTTCACCGTGCCGACCGCCGTGGCCGTCGTACCGGCGTCGCCGGTGCGGCGCCCGCTGACCGAAGGTGGTTTCGACTTCTTCGGCACGCAGAAGGCGACACCGAAGGCCGCGCTGGACGCCGTGCAGAACGAGGACCTGGCCGATGTCGTCGGCCAGGAGGCGCTGGCCGTGCACAAGGCCGAGGCGGAGGCGGAGTTCAAGCCCGCCGACGAGAGCGCGCGCGGTGTCGGCCAGGTCATCGACCTGACGGCGCACGACGAGACCGAGGTGATCGACATCCAGGGGCTGCGCAGCGCGGCCTCCTGACGGCGCACGTCCTGCGCAGGGCCCGGTTCCCGCTCTGGGGAGCCGGGCCCTCGTGCGTCCCGGCATGGGGGAAACTGGGGGCATGAGTCCTACGACGCAGACCACGGTCGGGATCGGCGGTGCCGCGGAGAGCACCGACATGGTGCTCAACATCGGGCCCCAGCACCCGTCCACGCACGGCGTGCTGCGGCTCAAGCTGGTGCTGGACGGCGAGCGCATCGTGCGGGCCGAGCCGGTGATCGGCTATATGCACCGCGGCGCCGAGAAACTCTTCGAGGCGCGGGACTACCGGCAGATCGTCATGCTGGCCAACCGCCATGACTGGCTGTCGGCGTTCTCGAACGAGCTGGGCGTGGTCCTCGCCGTGGAGCGGATGCTCGGCATGGAGGTGCCCGAGCGCGCGGTGTGGACGCGCACCCTGCTCGCCGAGCTGAACCGGGTGCTCAACCACCTGATGTTCCTCGGCTCCTACCCGCTGGAACTGGGCGGGATCACCCCGGTGTTCTACGCGTTCCGCGAGCGCGAGGTGCTCCAGAACGTCATGGAGGAGGTCTCCGGCGGGCGCATGCACTACATGTTCAACCGCGTCGGCGGCCTCAAGGAGGACCTGCCCGCCGGGTGGACGACCCGCGCCCGGGCGGCCGTCGCGGCGGTGCGCTCGCGCATGGACGTCTTCGACGACCTGGTGCTCGGCAACGAGATCTTCCGGGGGCGCACGCGCGGGGTCGGCGCGCTCGCTCCCGAGGCGGTGCACGCCTACGGAGTGAGCGGGCCCATCGCGCGCGGCTCGGGCGTGAACTTCGACCTGCGCCGCGACGAGCCCTATCTTGCGTACGGCGAGCTCCAGGACACGCTGAAGGTCGTCACCCGCAGCGAGGGCGACTGCCTGGCCCGCTTCGAGGTGCTGCTGGCGCAGACGCACAACGCGCTGGACCTCGCGGACGCCTGCCTGGACCGGATCGCCCAGCTGGCGCCCGGACCGATCAACCAGCGGCTGCCGAAGGTGCTGAAGGCGCCCGAGGGCCATACGTACGCCTGGACCGAGAACCCGCTCGGGATCAACGGGTACTACCTGGTGAGCAAGGGCGAGAAGACCCCGTACCGGCTCAAGCTGCGCTCGGCGTCGTACAACAACATCCAGGCACTGACCGAGCTGCTGCCCGGGACGCTGGTCGCGGACATGGTGGCGATCCTGGGCTCGATGTTCTTCGTGGTCGGCGACATCGACAAGTAGGCCCGGCCCGGTCGGCAGGCCGGCTCAGGTCAGCGGGTCCGCGATGTCCACCGTCCGGAGCAGCCAGCCGAAGTCGCCGAGGCCGCCCCGGGCGGTGAGTTCGGCGGCCTCTCCGGCGCTCGCGAGGGCGCGCACATAGGCGGAGGGGTCGGTGGAGGCGAGCGCCAGCGGGGGGCGCGTGCCGGTGACGCCGAGGGCGCCCAGAGCGGCGCGTTGGGTCAGCAGGCGCGCGGGGGCCGGGCGCCCGTCCGCCGCCGCGCACGCGTCCAGGGCGACATGGGCCGTGAGATCGCAGGTCCCGTCCGGTACGGGGATCGTCTCGCGGCCCGCGCGGAAGCCGGTGAGAGTGCCGAACGGAGGGCGCGAGTCGGCGGTGTGGGCGTAGTCCACGGCCACCGCGAGCCCGCGCGTCACCCGGCCCGCGACCGCCGCCCACGCCCGGTCGCGGGGCAGCCCGATCTCCGCCCGCGCCCCCTCCCCGCCGCCCAGCGGCCACCAGCGCGCCAGCCAGTCCGCGTCCGCGCCGGCCACCGGGTCGCCGAGGCGCTCGCTGCCGTCGTCGCCGACGAGCACGTACCGGGGCACACCCGCCGGGTCCGTCTCGGCCACGTCCACGGGCACGTTGTCCAGCCACTCGTTGGCGAACAGCAGCCCGGTGATCTCCGCCGGGGGCTCGCCGCGCCAGACAACTCGTTCGTCCAGGCCGTCGGGGCGGTCGGCGATCTCCACGGCGTACGGCCGCACGCGCGCCGCCACCTCCCGCGGCAGGGCGGCGAGCACACCGGTGACCAGTTCGCCCCGCCCGGCGGCCATGTCCACGAAGTCCAGCGCGGCGGGCCGTCCCAGCGCCGCGTCGACCCGCCGGAGCAGCTCCGCCACGGCCCCCGAGAAGAGCCGTGAGGCGTGCACGGACGTCCGGAAGTGCCCTCCGGGCCCCTCCGGGCGCCGGTAGAAGCCGGCGGGGCCGTACAGGGCCTCCTGGGCTGCCGCCCGCCAGCCGCGCGGGCTTTCGGGGGTGTCCCGCCGCTGCCCCCGCGTCTCCTGCGTCACGGCACCAGGGTAGGCCCACAGATGATCATCTCCTCCACCTTGGGGAGTACGTCCGCCGGGCCCGGATCGGCCCTCCGGTTGACCCGGTCGGGCATTCCGTTTCCCTACTCTGGGTTACGTGCAGCGCCTCTACGACTTCCTCCGCCGCCACCCGACCGGGGTCGACTCCTTCTGGGCCGTCGTCCTGTTCGGGCTGTCGGTGCTGAGCGAGGCCAACCTTCAGGGGACGCCCGCCCACCGGGGTTCGTTCGCCGCGGCGATCGTGGTCTCCGCCGTCCTGTGCGTCGTCGTCGCGCTGCGCCGCCGGTTCCCGGAGCCGATGCTGCTGCTCGCGCTCGCCACCGGCCTCGCCCAGCTGGTGCTGGACGTGGAGACGACCGTCGCCGACTTCGCCCTGCTGGCGATCGCCTACACGGTCGCCACGATGGGCACGCGCTGGGCCTCCCGGCTCGCCCTGGTCGCCAGTTTCTGCGCCGCGCCCATGGCGCAGCTGCGCTGGCCCGCGGAGCACTCCAGTTTCCTCGGGCGGGTCGCCATCGTGGTCTTCCAGACCGTGCCGTTCGCGCTCGCCTGGGTGCTCGGCGACTCCATGCGCACCCGGCGCGCCTACTTCGCCCAGCTGGAGGAGCGCGCGGCCCGCCTGGAGAAGGAGCGCGAGGCGCAGTCGAAGGTCGCGGTCGCCGCCGAGCGCGCCCGGATCGCCCGGGAGCTGCACGACGTCGTCGCGCACAACGTGTCCGTGATGGTGGTACAGGCCGACGGCGCCGCCTACGTCCTGGACGCCGCCCCCGACCAGGCGAGGAAGGCCCTGGAGACGATCTCCTCGACCGGCCGCCAGGCCCTCGCCGAGATGCGCCGCCTGCTGGGCGTGCTGCGCACCGGTGAGCACCAGGAGAGCGGGGAGTACGTCCCGCAGCCCGACGTCGAGCAGATCGACGAGCTGGTCGAGCAGTGCCGCCGCTCCGGCCTCCCCGTCGACTTCAAGGTGGAGGGCACCCCGCGCCCGCTGCCCAGCGGGGTGGAGCTGACCGCGTACCGGATCGTGCAGGAGGCGCTCACCAACACCCGCAAGCACGGCGGTCCGAACACGGGCGCGAGCGTGCGTCTGGTCTACTTCGACGACGGTCTGGGCCTGCTCGTGGAGGACGACGGCAAGGGCGCCCCGCAGGAGCTGTACGAGGAGGGCGGCGCCGACGGCCGGGGGCACGGCCTGATCGGGATGCGCGAGCGCGTCGGCATGGTCGGCGGCACCCTGGACGCCGGGCCGCGTCCCGGCGGAGGGTTCCGTATCAGCGCCCTTCTGCCGCTCAAACCGGCGCACTGAGTCACCGAAGACGGATGGAAGAAGGACCCCGATGACGATCCGCGTGATGCTCGTCGACGACCAGGTGCTGCTGCGCACCGGGTTCGGAATGGTGCTCGCCGCCCAGCCGGACATGGAGGTCGTCGCCGAGGCGGGCGACGGCGTCGAGGCCCTGGAGGCGCTGCGCTCCACCAAGGTCGACGTCGTCCTGATGGACGTCCGTATGCCCAAGCTCGACGGCGTGGAGGCCACCCGGCGCATCTGCGAGCAGCCCGACCCGCCCAAGGTGCTGATCCTGACCACCTTCGACCTGGACGAGTACGCCTTTTCCGGGCTGAAGGCGGGCGCGTCCGGCTTCATGCTCAAGGACGTGCCGCCCGGTGAGCTGCTGGCCGCCATCCGCGCCGTGCACAGCGGTGACGCGGTGGTGGCGCCCTCCACCACGCGCCGGCTGCTGGACCGGTTCGCGCCGATGCTGCCCTCCGGCAGCCGCGACCCCAAGCACAAGGAGCTGGAGCGGCTCACCGAGCGGGAGCGCGAGGTGATGGTGCTGGTCGCACAGGGCCTGTCCAACGGGGAGATCGCGGCCCGGCTGGTGCTGTCCGAGGCGACCGTGAAGACCCATGTGGGCCGCATCCTCACCAAGCTGGGGCTGCGGGACCGGGTGCAGGTGGTGGTGCTGGCCTACGAGACCGGCCTGGTGCGGGCCGGCGGCCACCGCTGAGCCGCGGACGCCCGGCACCGGCCAGCCCCCGGGGCCGTCCTCCTCAGTCCCGCCCCGGCAGCCGTCGTACGAAGTCCTGTACGGCGGCCCGCACCTCCTCCGCCGTCCACTCCAGGCCGGCCGCGCACACGGACACCTCCGTGCAGGCCATGCCGGGGCCCGCGGCGCCCGACCAGTGGCCCGGGAAGAGGGCCACCGAGGTCTCCTCGGCCTGCCGCAGCGCCGCCTCGGCCACCACCTCGGGCGCGTACGGCAGCCAGACCTGGAACTCATGGGTGTGCGGCACCTCCGGGTGCACCCGCGCCCAGGGCAGACCCGCCTCGGCGAACCCCTCGCGCAGCGCGCCGGCGACCACGCGCGCGTGGCGGACGTACTCGGGCAGCCGGGGCAGCGCCCGCTCCAGGCCGATGAGCGCGGACAGCGCGGTCGGGAACTGCTGGAAGATCTGCCCGCCGTACCGGTGCCGCCAGGTCCGCGCCTCCTCGATCAGCGTTCGGGGCCCGGCGAGCGCGGCGCCGCCGAGGCCGTCGAGGGACTTGTAGAACGACACGTAGACGCTGTCGGCCAGGCCCGCGATCTCCGCCAGGGGGCGCCCGAAGTGCTCGGTGCACTCCCACAGGCGCGCGCCGTCGAGATGTACCACCGCCTCCCGCTCCCGCGCCGCCTCGACCAGCTCGGTCAGCTCCTCCCAGGTGGGCAGCACGAAACCGGCGTCCCGGAGCGGCAGTTCGAGCATCAGCGTGCCGAAGGGCTCCGCCAGGCCGCGTATCTCCGCCGCCGTCGGCTGGCTGATCCCGCTGCCCACATGCACCGGCCGCAGCCCGCTGACCTGGCTGAGGGCGTTGCGTTCATGCACCTCGGGGTGGGCGAGTGGGTGCAGGGCCACCGCGGGATTTCCGGTGCGGCCCGCCCAGCAGCGCAGCGCCACCTGCTGGGCCATCGTGCCCGACGGGAAGAACGCGGCGTCCTCGGTGCCCAGCAGCGCGGCGACCCGCTCCTCCAGGTCGGCGACGATCCGGTTGCCGTAGATGTCGGTCGGCTCGTCCAGGTCGTAGACCCCCGCGCCCGCCTCTGCCAGGTCGGCGAGGCGTTCGCGGAGCGAGTCGCCCGCCGCCGCGTGATTCAGCCGGCGTGCGCCCCGCCGCCGTACGGCCGCCCACCGCTCCCTGGCCGTAGGCTCCGTGCGCTCCCCGGTCGTGGTGTGCGTGTCCTGCCCAGATGTCTCGGTCATGCCCGGGATCATGCCGCGCCGGGGCCGCCCGGGGCACCGGGAATTCCGCGGCACCGGCACCGGGGGTGGTGAAACCCACAGCCTGTGGACAACCGGTCGGCACCGGACCGAGATAGCGTTAACATGACGAGAAATCGTCCGGTACATCGTCCGGTACCCGAAGCGGACTGGAACGGGAAGGCCGCCGTCGCGTGAGTACAGTCCACCAGCAAGACCACCAGGACCGCCCCGCGCGGCTCACCGTCGGCGTCGTGGGCGCCGGCCGGGTGGGCCCCGCGCTGGCCGCGTCCCTCCAGCTCGCCGGGCATCGCCCGGTGGCCGTCTCCGGTGTCTCCGACGCCTCCCGCAGGCGCGCCGAGGCCCTCCTTCCGGGCGTGCCCCTGGTCCCGCCCGCCGAGGTCCTCCAGCGCGCCGACCTGGTGCTGCTCACCGTCCCCGACGATGTGCTGCCCGCCCTGGTCACCGGCCTCGCCGAGACCGGTGCCGTCCGGCCGGGGCAGCTGCTCGTGCACACCTCGGGACGGTACGGCGCCAAGGTCCTCGACCCCGCCCTGCGGGCCGGCGCCCTGCCGCTCGCCCTGCACCCCGCGATGACCTTCACCGGCACCGCCGTCGACGTCCAGCGCCTGGCGGGCTGCTCCTTCGGCGTCACCGCGCCCGAGGAACTGCGGCTGGCCGCCCAGGCCCTGGTGATCGAGATGGGCGGCGAGCCGGAATGGATCAGCGAGGAGAACCGCCCGCTCTACCACGCGGCCCTCGCGCTCGGCGCCAACCACCTGGTCACCCTGGTCGCCCAGGCCATGGAACTGCTGCGCACGGCCGGTGTCGAGGCCCCCGACCGGATGCTCGGCCCGCTGCTCGGCGCCGCCCTGGACAACGCCCTGCGCTCCGGGGACGCGGCCCTGACCGGCCCGGTCGCGCGCGGGGACGCGGGCACCGTCGCCGCGCACCTCGTCGAGCTGCGCAAGCACGCCCCGGCCGCCGTCGCGGGCTATGTCGCGATGGCCCGCGCCACCGCCGACCGCGCCCTCGCGCACGGCCTGCTCAAGCCCGAACTCGCCGAGGACCTGCTCGGCGCGCTGGCCGACGGCACGGCCGCGGGCGCACCGGGCACGCCCGGCACGCCCGGCCCGCCCGGCACACCCGGCATCGAGAGCGACGACAACGACGGCACCGACGGCCCGACCGGCACCGAGGGGAACGACCGATGACCACCGCCCTGCTCCACACCGCCCAGGAGCTGCACGCCCGCACCCGCAAGGGCCGCCGCGCCGTCGTGATGACCATGGGTGCCCTGCACGAGGGCCACGCCACCCTCGTCCGCACCGCGCGCGAGATCGCGGGCCCGGACGGCGAGGTCGTCGTCACCGTCTTCGTCAACCCGCTCCAGTTCGGCGCGGGCGAGGACCTGGACCGCTACCCGCGCACCCTGGAAGCCGATCTGAAGATCGCCGAACAGGCCGGTGCCGACGCCGTGTTCGCGCCCTCCGTGGACGAGGTCTACCCCGGCGGCGACCCCCAGGTCCGTGTCACCGCGGGCCCGATGGGCGAACGCCTGGAGGGCTCCTCCCGGCCCGGCCACTTCGACGGCATGCTGACCGTCGTCGCCAAGCTGCTCCACCTCACCCGCCCCGACGTCGCCCTCTACGGCCAGAAGGACGCCCAGCAACTCGCCCTGATCCGGCGCATGGTGCGGGACCTGAACTTCGGCATCGAGATCGTCGGCGTGCCGACCGTGCGCGAGGAGGACGGCCTCGCGCTGTCCAGCCGCAACCGCTTCCTGTCACCCGACGAGCGCCGCACCGCGCTCGCCCTGTCCCGCGCGCTGTTCGCCGGCCGCGACCGGCACGCCGCGCAGGAGGCGCTGCGCGCACGGGCCCTCGAAGTGCCCGCCACCCAGGCGCGCGCCGAGGCGCTGAGCGCGATAGGGGAGTCCCGCGCGGCCGCCGACGCGCACGCGGTGGCCACCGCCGCCCCGGGCGGCCCGGCCGCCGTCCGCGCCGCCGCCCGCCAGGTCCTGGACGAGGCGATGCGCTACGACCCGCCGCTCGAACCGGACTACCTCGCCCTGGTCGACCCGTCCGACTTCACCGAGATCGGCGACGACTTCACCGGCGAGGCGGTCCTCGCCGTCGCGGCCCGGGTCGGCGCCACCCGGCTGATCGACAACCTCCCGCTCACCTTCGGCACCCTGGGAGCCGCCTCGTGACCAGCACCGGCATACGACTGCACGCGCCCGCCCCCGGCTGGGCCATCGCCGCGGACGTGGTCGTCGTCGGGTCCGGCGTGGCCGGGCTGACCGCGGCCCTGCGCTGCGAGGCCGCCGGGCTGACCACGGTGGTCGTCACCAAGGCCCGTCTGGACGACGGCTCCACCCGCTGGGCCCAGGGCGGCATCGCGGCCGCCCTCGGCGAGGGCGACACCCCCGAACAGCACCTGGACGACACCCTGGTGGCGGGCGCCGGCCTGTGCGACGAGACGGCCGTACGCCTCCTGGTCACCGAGGGCCCGGGGGCGGTACGACGGCTCATCGAGACCGGCGCGCACTTCGACGAGTCCTCCGAGGGCGGTCTCGCGCTCACCCGGGAGGGCGGCCACCACCGGCGCCGGATCGTGCACGCGGGCGGCGACGCCACCGGCGCCGAGATCTCCCGCGCGCTGGTCGAGGCGGTCCGCGCGCGCGGTCTGCGCACCATCGAGAACGCGCTGGTCCTGGACCTGCTCACGGACGCCGAGGGCCGCACGGCAGGCGTCACCCTGCATGTCATGGGCGAGGGCCAGCACGACGGGGTGGGCGCCGTGCACGCCCCCGCGGTGGTCCTCGCCACCGGCGGCATGGGTCAGGTGTTCGCCGCGACCACCAACCCGCCGGTGTCCACCGGCGACGGCGTGGCCCTCGCGCTGCGCGCGGGCGCCGAGGTCAGCGACCTGGAGTTCGTGCAGTTCCACCCGACCGTGCTGTTCCTCGGCACCGACGCGGAGGGCCAGCAGCCGCTGGTCTCCGAGGCGGTGCGCGGCGAGGGCGCCCACCTGGTCGACGCCGACGGCGTGCGCTTCATGGTCGGGCAGCACGAACTGGCCGAGCTGGCGCCCCGGGACATCGTCGCCAAGGCCATCATGCGGCGGATGCAGGAGCGGGACGCCGAGCACATGTTCCTCGACGCCCGCCACTTCGGCGCCGAGATGTGGGAGCACCGCTTCCCGACCATCCTGGCCGCCTGCCGGGCCAACGGCATCGACCCGGTCACCGAGTCCATCCCGATCGCCCCGGCCGCCCACTACGCCTCCGGGGGCGTGCGCACCGACGACCACGGCCGCACCACCGTGCCGGGCCTGTACGCGAGCGGGGAGTGCGCCTGCACCGGCGTGCACGGCGCCAACCGGCTCGCCTCCAACTCCCTCCTGGAGGGCCTGGTCTACGCCGAGCGGATCGTCGCGGACATCGTCGCCGAGCGCGCCGCGGACGGCCTGCCCGCGCGGGTGCCCGAGCCGGTCCCGCACCCGGACAGGCCCGCGCACCCGCTGCTCGCCCCCGAGTCCCGGTTCGCCATCCAGCGGATCATGACCCAGGGCGCGGGCGTGCTGCGCAGCGCGGAGTCCCTCGGCGGGGCCGCCGAGCAGCTCCAGCGGCTGCACACGGACGCCCGGGACGCCCTGGACGTGCACGGCAAGACCGCCGAGCCCGGCGTGGACACCTGGGAGGCCACCAACCTCCTGTGCGTGGCCCGCGTCCTGGTCGCCGCCGCCCAGCTGCGCGAGGAGACCCGCGGCTGCCACTGGCGCGAGGACCACGCCGAGCGCGACGACGCCCGCTGGCGGCGCCATATCGTCGTCACGCTCGATCCGGACCGTTCGCTGGCGGTGCGCCCCACCGACACAGCAGACTTTCCCCCTACCCGGTAATACCCAGCGCCACAGGAGCAGTGACAGACGTGAGCACCGACGACCTTCCCCTCGTGACGACCGGCGGCTGCGGCGACGGCTGTGGCTGCGGTGCGGAGCACGACGAGGAGTACCTGGAGTGCGGGCTGGACCCCGTGCTCGCCGAGCTGCTGGCCGCCGCCGGGCTCGACCCGATCGAGGTCGAGGACATCGCCACCGTGGCCATCCAGGAGGACCTGGCCGGCGGGGTGGACGTGACCACGGTCGCGACCATCTCCGAGGAGGCCGTGGCCACCGGTGACTTCACCGCGCGCGAGGCGGGCGTCGTGGCCGGGCTGCGCGTCGCCGAGGCCGTGCTCTCCGTGGTCTGCACGGACGAGTTCGAGGTCGAGCGGCATGTGGAGGACGGCGACCGGGTCGAGGCCGGGCAGCGGCTGCTGTCCGTCACCACCCGCACCCAGGACCTGCTCACCGCCGAGCGCAGCGCGCTGAACCTGCTGTGCCGGCTGTCCGGCATCGCGACCGCGACGCGCGCGTGGGCGGACGCCCTGGAGGGCACGAAGGCCAAGGTCCGCGACACCCGCAAGACGACGCCGGGCCTGCGCGCCCTGGAGAAGTTCGCGGTCCGCGCGGGCGGCGGCGTCAACCACCGCATGTCCCTGTCGGACGCGGCCCTCGTCAAGGACAACCACGTGGTCGCCGCGGGCGGCGTCGCCGAGGCGTTCAAGGCCGTACGGGAGTCCTTCCCGGACGTGCCGATCGAGGTCGAGGTCGACACGCTGCACCAGCTGCGCGAGGTCGTGGAGGCGGGCGCCGACCTGATCCTGCTGGACAACTTCACGCCCGACGAGTGCGCGGAGGCCGTCGGCATCGTCGCCGGGCGGGCGCTCCTGGAGGCCTCGGGCCGGCTGACGCTCGCGACCGCGCGCGCCTACGCCGACACGGGCGTCGACTTCCTCGCCGTCGGCGCGCTCACCCACTCCTCGCCGATTTTGGACATCGGCCTGGACCTGCGGGAGGCGGAGTAACGGCCATGCTGCTCACGATCGACGTCGGCAACACGCAAACTGTCCTCGGCCTGTTCGACGGCGAGGACATCGTGGAGCACTGGCGCATCTCCACCGACGCCCGGCGCACCGCCGACGAGCTGGCGGTGCTGCTCCAGGGCCTGATGGGCATGCACCCGCTGCTCGGCGACGAACTGGGCGACGGCATCGACGGGATAGCGATCTGTGCCACCGTCCCGTCGGTCCTGCACGAACTGCGCGAGGTCACCCGCCGCTACTACGGCGATGTGCCCGCGGTGCTGGTCGAGCCGGGCGTCAAGACCGGCGTGCCCATCCTCACCGACAACCCCAAGGAGGTCGGTGCCGACCGCATCGTCAACTCGGTCGCGGCGGTGGACATGTACGGCGGTCCGGCGATCGTGGTCGACTTCGGTACGGCGACCACCTTCGACGCGATCTCCGCGCGCGGTGAGTACGTGGGCGGTGTCATCGCCCCCGGCATCGAGATCTCCGTCGACGCGCTGGGCGTCAAGGGCGCCCAGCTGCGCAAGATCGAGGTCGCCCGGCCGCGCAGCGTGATCGGCAAGAACACGGTCGAGGCCATGCAGGCGGGCATCGTGTACGGCTTCGCGGGCCAGGTCGACGGGGTGGTGGGCCGGATGGCGCGCGAGCTGGCGGACGACCCGGACGACGTGACGGTGATCGCGACGGGCGGCCTCGCGCCGATGGTGCTCGGCGAGGCGTCGGTGATCGACGAGCACCAGCCCTGGCTGACGCTGATCGGGCTGCGGCTGGTGTACGAGCGGAACATGTCGCGGCTCTGATCACTCCGATGCCTGGGATCCCGCCGAGCTTTGGGTCTCGGCTTCGAACCAAGGCTTTAGAGGGAAACCCCCGCGACACATCATCCCGTTGTGTCACTTTTGTCCGATTAGCGATAGCGTCGCCGCATGCCCACGCCATACGGATCCCGCGGCGGCATGGCGTTCGGCGCGGAGGAGCTGCGTGTGCTCCGCCGCGCCCTCGCCCTCGCCCTTCACCCCGGCCGCACGTCCGCCGAGGACGTCCAGGACTGCCTCCGGCTCGCCGAGTCGCTCGACGAGGCGATCCGCGAGGGGGTGAGACTGCGCGCCTTCCTGCTGGCCGATCTGGACCGCTATCGGGCCGCGCTGCCCGGTACCGCGGCCGGCTACTTCGCCCTTCTGGAGGAGGCGCTGGGCGCCGCGTACCGACCGGTGCCGGACGATCTCGCGGCGCTGCGGGCGCTGCGCGGCAACCCGAGGGCGGCGGCGCTGCTGGAGCGCTGCCGGGTGCTGGCGGAGCAGGACGTCCGGGCTCGCTTCGCCCGGGGCGCGCGCAGGGTCCCGGCGCCGGCGGTGCCGCCCGCGCGGACGCGTCTGCTGGCCCTGTCGGGCGGCGCGGCCCGACAGTCGGAGGACGCCGACAAGCAGCCCCCCAAGCCCGCCCCGAAGCCGGCCCCCGCCGAACGGCCCGACCCCGCCGCCCCCAAACGCCCCATCCCGACCCCCGGCGAAGTCTTCCCCCGCCGCAAGCCCCCGGCTCCGCCGCACCAGCTGGTCTGCTGACGGGGAGGGGTGCGCGGCCACCCTCCTGGCGGGCGCCGTGAGGCTGCCGGGGCAGGGCTTCCGCCGGGGCCGCCGCACACAACGGGACCCCCCGCACGGGCCCTTTCGGGGCGGGCCCGTGCGGGGTCGGCTGCGGCCGCGTCCCGGTCGGCGTTCCGAAGTCCGACACTCCCTCGGGCTATACCCACCCCGCCCGATTCGCCCGGTAGGGCATGGCTACTCTGGTCGTATGGACTATGTCTCCGCGCTTGTGCCCCCGGTCGTGATGGCCGTGTTCTTCATCGGTGTGGTTCGGGTGATCGTGAAGACCCAGGGTGGGGCGGCCAAGGCCAAGGAGGACGCGGCTGTCGACGCCGCGATCGCGCGGGCGGAGGCGGTGCGCGGCGGCTCCGCCGCGACCGACGTCTGAGCCGAGCCCGTAGAGCCGTCACCGGCTGTCGGTTTCCCCGCACGTGCCCTTTTTGTCCGGATTTACAAGGTCCCGCCACGTCCGGCACGTCATTGCCCCGATCTCCCACTATTGTTCTGAGTTGTGCCTCGCCCCTTGGGAGAACTCGAAGACGCGGTCATGACGCGGGTGTGGAAGTGGAACCGCCCGGTGACCGTTCGAGAAGTCCTGGAAGACCTCCAGCAGGAACGCACCATCGCGTACACCACCGTGATGACGGTTTTGGACAATCTCCATCAGAAGGGCTGGGTGCGCCGCGAGGCGGAAGGCCGGGCCTATCGATATGAGGCCGTCTCCACCCGCGCCGCCTACGCCGCCGCTCTCATGAACGACGCCTGGTCACAGAGTGACAACCCCGCCGCCGCACTCGTCGCCTTCTTCGGGATGATGAGCGAGGAACAGCGCCAGGCCCTTCAGGACGCCGTACGCATCGTCCAGGGACCGGAAACCCGGCAAGCCCCCGAAGCCGCGGAACCGCGGCCCGCACAAGCGGAGCAACAGGAGAACCCCGGCTCGGCGGAGGACGCCGGCGGGCGATAGCGTCCGCTCATGTCCGCAGAGCGTCCCGAAGTCTCCGCAAAAGCCATCACGGTCCGCCGGGCCAGGACCGGCGATGTGCCGGCCGTGCGCGACCTCCTCGATGCCTACGTCCAGGGCCGCATCCTGCTCGACAAAGCCACGGTCACGCTTTACGAGGACATCCAGGAGTTCTGGGTCGCGGAACGGGACGACAACGCCGAGGTCGTCGGCTGCGGCGCGCTGCACGTCATGTGGGAGGACCTCGCGGAAGTCCGCACTCTCGCGGTGAAGCCCGGCCTCAAGGGCGCGGGCGTCGGCCATCAGTTGCTGGAGAAGTTGCTGCACACAGCACGTTGGCTCGGTGTTCGCCGGGTTTTTTGCCTGACCTTCGAAGTCGACTTCTTCGGGAAGCACGGCTTCGTCGAGATCGGTGAGACACCGGTCGACACCGATGTCTACGCGGAGCTCCTGCGCTCCTATGACGAGGGCGTCGCGGAGTTCCTCGGACTCGAACGAGTGAAACCGAACACCTTGGGCAACAGCCGGATGCTTCTGCATCTGTGATCGTCTTTGCCCGGTGACTATGCACGGTGCCCTATGTCCGAAACGCGTATCTTTCCGGCCCGTGAGCTCTCCTCAGCCCTCTCCCAGGGGTTTGTGTTTTTCCCGCAAAAGCGGTTTGCTTTCCGACGTAGTGCAGTACTGCATATAACAGGGGCGGCGAAACGGGCGGACGCGCGCACCCTGACCCTCAACGTTATCGATGAAAGGAAATCCGGTGGCACAGAAGGTTCAGGTCCTTCTTGTCGACGACCTCGACGGCGGCGAGGCGGACGAGACGGTGACGTTCGCGCTGGACGGCAAGACGTACGAGATCGATCTCACGACCGCCAATGCGGACAAGCTGCGCGGCCTTCTCGACCCTTATGTCAAGGGTGGTCGTCGTACCGGTGGCCGTGCCTCCGGTGGACGTGGAAAGGCGCGCGCCGCCTCCAGCGGCAACCAGGACACCGCGGCGATCCGCGCCTGGGCCAAGGAGAACGGCCTGGAGGTCAACGACCGCGGCCGCGTCCCCGCCTCCATCCGCGAGGCGTACGAGAAGGCCAACGGCTGATCAGCCGAATCGGTCGAATTTCGGTACGACAATCAGTACGGCACTACGGCGAGACCGGCACCCCGCCGCATTCCCGCCGCAGCCGGACCCGGTGACACCACAACGCCACCGTGTCCACCAGCCGTACGAGATCTGGGGCGCTCCCCTCGCGTCCCATGCCCGGCATCACGGGCAGCGAGGCATCGGCCTCGTGTCCCGGCCCAGGGGGCCGCAGCCACACGGCGGCCCCCTTCAGGCTCCCGGACGGCGGCAGCGGCCCGCCGGGCGGCAGCGGCGCCTCCATGACGCCCCCCGCCCCCAGGACCCGCAGATCGAGCGCCACCGCGCTCCACTCCAGCCAGTCCAGCAGCCCCGGCATCTCCTCCGCGCCGCCCGCGGCCACCAGCAGCCGCATCCGGTCGCCCCGCAGGGCCACCGGCGAACCCGGCGCGAGATGCCGCAGCGCCCGCGCGCCCGCCGCGGCCGGCACATCCAGGACGTCGAAGCGCAGCCCGGTCGGCAGCCCCGGCGGAGACCCGGGCACGGTCGGCCAGCCCAGCTCGTCCTCGTACCAGCGCCGCACCGCGCACAGCCGCGCCGATCCGCGCCCGCGCGCGCCGGGCGCCCCCGGTTCGACGGGGCGGCGCGGAAGGGGGACCGTGGAGGTCGTGAAGACCGTGCCAGTCATGCCGGGTGCAACCGGTGGGACAGGCGGCAAGTTACGCTGAGTGTCCTATTGATCGCACATCGTGCCGAAATGGGAAGCGTCCGGTGGTGGGGGAGCCGCAAGGTTGTTCGCCCATAGCGGAGGGAACCGGTGCGCTCGGCATGGAGTGTCAGTCCCTGCGGGTAAGACATGCCTAGTGGGAGGGGGCGACGTGCGGGCGCGGCGGTCTCCCGTTCGCCATCGGCGTAGTGGCGAGTGGGGTAACTGCCTGGCCTGCGGGAACATCGTCTCGCACCATCGGGTTGGAGCAGATGTCGGCGTTCGGGGTCAGGAGGCCAAGGACGGTGTCGGCAGTTGGAATGAGCGGTCCCCGCTTGCGGGACTAAGCTGCGGAAGGACAGGGAGGGGAAGTTCCCCCCACTGCCTGACCGCTCTGAGGAGCGATTAACGATGTTCGAGAGGTTCACCGACCGCGCGCGGCGGGTTGTCGTCCTGGCTCAGGAAGAAGCCCGGATGCTCAACCACAACTACATCGGCACCGAGCACATCCTCCTGGGTCTCATCCACGAGGGCGAAGGTGTCGCCGCTAAGGCCCTGGAGAGCCTCGGCATTTCGCTCGAGGCGGTCCGCCAGCAGGTGGAGGAGATCATCGGTCAGGGCCAGCAGGCCCCGTCCGGGCACATCCCCTTCACTCCTCGTGCCAAGAAGGTCCTGGAGCTGTCGCTCCGCGAGGCCCTTCAGCTGGGCCACAACTACATCGGCACGGAGCACATCCTGCTCGGCCTGATCCGTGAGGGCGAGGGCGTCGCCGCCCAGGTCCTGGTCAAGCTGGGTGCCGACCTCAACCGGGTGCGGCAGCAGGTCATCCAGCTGCTCTCCGGTTACCAGGGCAAGGAGACCGCCGCCGCCGGCGGCCCGGCCGAGGGCACCCCCTCGACCTCCCTGGTCCTGGACCAGTTCGGCCGGAACCTCACCCAGGCCGCCCGTGAATCCAAGCTCGACCCGGTCATCGGGCGCGAGAAGGAGATCGAGCGGGTCATGCAGGTGCTGTCCCGCCGTACCAAGAACAACCCGGTGCTGATCGGTGAGCCCGGCGTCGGTAAGACCGCCGTCGTGGAGGGCCTCGCCCAGGCCATCGTCAAGGGCGAGGTGCCCGAGACGCTGAAGGACAAGCACCTCTACACGCTGGACCTCGGCGCCCTGGTCGCCGGTTCCCGCTACCGCGGTGACTTCGAGGAGCGCCTGAAGAAGGTCCTCAAGGAGATCCGCACCCGCGGCGACATCATCCTGTTCATCGACGAGCTGCACACGCTGGTCGGTGCGGGTGCCGCCGAGGGCGCCATCGACGCCGCCTCCATCCTCAAGCCGATGCTGGCCCGCGGTGAACTCCAGACCATCGGTGCGACCACGCTGGACGAGTACCGCAAGCACCTGGAGAAGGACGCGGCCCTGGAGCGCCGCTTCCAGCCCATCCAGGTCGCCGAGCCGTCCCTGCCGCACACCATCGAGATCCTCAAGGGCCTGCGTGACCGGTACGAGGCGCATCACCGCGTCTCCATCACCGACGAGGCGCTGGTCCAGGCCGCCACCCTGGCCGACCGCTACATCTCGGACCGCTTCCTGCCGGACAAGGCCATCGACCTGATCGACGAGGCCGGCTCCCGGATGCGCATCCGCCGGATGACCGCGCCGCCGGACCTGCGCGAGTTCGACGAGAAGATCGCCGGCGTCCGCCGGGACAAGGAGTCCGCGATCGACTCGCAGGACTTCGAGAAGGCCGCCTCGCTGCGCGACAAGGAGAAGCAGCTCCTGGCCGCCAAGGCCAAGCGCGAGAAGGAGTGGAAGGCCGGCGACATGGACGTCGTCGCCGAGGTCGACGGCGAGCTGATCGCCGAGGTCCTCGCCACTGCCACCGGCATCCCGGTCTTCAAGCTGACCGAGGAGGAGTCCTCCCGTCTGCTGCGCATGGAGGACGAGCTCCACAAGCGGGTCATCGGCCAGGTCGACGCCGTCAAGGCGCTGTCGAAGGCGATCCGCCGTACGCGCGCCGGTCTGAAGGACCCGAAGCGCCCCGGTGGCTCGTTCATCTTCGCCGGCCCGTCTGGTGTCGGTAAGACCGAGCTGTCCAAGGCGCTCGCCGAGTTCCTCTTCGGCGACGAGGACGCGCTGATCTCCCTCGACATGTCGGAGTTCAGCGAGAAGCACACGGTCTCGCGTCTCTTCGGTTCGCCCCCCGGCTACGTGGGCTACGAAGAGGGCGGCCAGCTGACCGAGAAGGTGCGCCGCAAGCCGTTCTCCGTCGTCCTGTTCGACGAGGTCGAGAAGGCCCACCCGGACATCTTCAACTCGCTGCTCCAGATCTTGGAGGACGGTCGCCTGACCGACTCCCAGGGCCGGGTCGTGGACTTCAAGAACACGGTCATCATCATGACGACCAACCTCGGCACCCGGGACATCTCCAAGGGTTTCAACCTGGGCTTCGCGGCCTCGGGTGACACGAAGACCAACTACGAGCGCATGAAGAACAAGGTCCAGGACGAGCTCAAGCAGCACTTCCGGCCCGAGTTCCTCAACCGCGTCGACGACGTGGTCGTCTTCCCGCAGCTGACGCAGGAGGACATCCTGCGGATCGTCGACCTGATGATCGGCAAGGTGGACGAGCGCCTGAAGGACCGGGACATGGGCATCGAGCTGTCCCAGTCCGCCAAGGAGCTGCTGTCCAAGAAGGGCTACGACCCCGTGCTGGGCGCCCGGCCGCTGCGCCGCACCATCCAGCGCGAGATCGAGGACAGCCTCTCCGAGAAGATCCTCTTCGGCGAGCTGCGCCCCGGCCACATCGTGGTCGTGGACACGGAGGGCGAGGGCGACAACGCGACCTTCACCTTCCGCGGCGAGGAGAAGTCGGCCCTGCCGGACGCCCCGCCGATCGAGCAGGCAGCGGGTGGCGGGCCGAACCTGAGCAAGGACGCGTAAGCCTGCGGCGCGTCAACTGAAGGGGCCGGTGCTTTTGGGCACCGGCCCCTTTCAGTTTTCTTCCACGGTGAGTCGGGCGTTGGGGAAGAGTTCTCGGCAGCGGGAGGCAGGGGGAGAAGTCCTCGTTGCCGGCCGGCATCCGGACCTCAAGTGCTTCGATGCGGGGGAGTTCTGACATACGGGTGAGAGAGCGAGAGTATTCCCGGACGATCCTCCCGTTCTGATGGAGGTCCGTCAGGACGGGGAGTTCCGCGACTTCGTGCCAGTCGCCGACCGTCGGTTCCGCGGTGAGCGGCCAGTGGCTCAGCCCGCCGTAATCCCGTGCTGTCGGTACTGGACCTGCCGAGGGCCAGGTATTCAAGCGGTGCGTCGACCGGCAGAACGGAAAGCCGCTCCAGGCCGTGTGCGGCCGGGCAGCCGTCCAGCCACAGACCGCGCAGCTCGCCGAATGGAAGAAGAGCGCCTAAATCGGTGAGGTCGGAGATGTCCGACAGGATGAGGGACATCGTCGTCTCCGGCATTCCCGCGTCCAGGAACTCCTCGATCCGCCGCGCGCCCTGGAGACGCAGCCACGGCCAGCACGCTTCCTCGGCCCGCAGCCGCCCGGTGCCGGTCACCGGGCGCTCCCCGGGCATCGGATCGGGCGGCGCGTCCTCGAAGGCGGTGTCGCGGGCGTCGGCGCGGTACGCGGACGATCAACTTGTCCACCCTGGCGATCAGTTCGACCTGTGCCCGGCTCTGCTCCACGAGTGTGCGGGCGACGAAGGAGGAACTCCAGGAAGTGGCAGGTGTCCGCGCAGCGGAGCAGTTCGCGGGCCAGTTGCCGGTGGCCGAGCCGTACGGCCTGGACGGCGTCCATCTCCAGGTCGCCCAGGGTCAGCAGCCTGCGGGGAACGGCGAGTCCACCGCTTCCGCCGCGAGCGGCCTGCGCACCAGCGGGCCGGTCGCGGCGGGCGCGAGTCTGTCGCCCAGTACCTTCGGCTCCATCCGCCACCCCCGTGGTCGCAGGGCCGTCAGAAGTCTACGGAGGGAGCCTAACTGCCCTAGGAGAGCTGGCCGTTGTAGTCCGGCAGCTTGAACGTGCGGTCGGCGTGGCCGCCGGACAGGTCGGTGGCGCTGTTGCCGATGTTGGCGATGATGTCGTAGCCCTTGTTCTCGATGTCGACGCGCTGGGCGGTCTTGTAGTCCGCGACGTTCTTGAACAGGTCGAACAGGCCGCGCACGTAGATGCCGGAGACCTGGTAGCCGTCGTACTCCAGGTTCCACTTGGTGGGCGCCTCGATGATGCCCGGGCGGGCGGTCACGAAGAAGAGGGCGACGCCGTGGTCCTGGGCGTACCGAGCGACGTCGAACACGGGCTTGTTGGCCTTCTGGGGGATCGAGAAGCCCAGGTCGGTGTCCAGCGTGGTGTTGTCGATGTCGAAGACGATGGCCTGCTTCTCGCCCGGCTTCGCGGTGGCGATGCGCTGCTCCAGGTACGGCATGGTCTGGTCCATGACCGTCTGGCAGTCGTTCTGCCAGGTGGCGAAGTCGACCTTGCCGGTCGTGGCGCTCGCTGCTGCGGTGGTGGCCGGGGCCGTGGTGGCGTCCGCTGCCTGGGCCGGGGCGGCCACGGCGGCCAGGGCGGCCACGGAGACGGCGGTCACGGTGAGGCGGCGCGCCAGGGGGCTGGTCATCGGTGGGGGTTCCTCTCACGTCACGTACGCGGTGCCGGATGGCAGGTGCATGATCTGTGGTGCGGATGGCGTGAGAGGAACCGTAGGGTTACCGAACGGTAGGTGGATAGGGGTCTGCATCACATTCAGGGCCCCGCCGGTACGCGAAGCCGGTGACATGCCGCACAGGCGATTTATCCCTTACTAGCCCCGATAGTGGGATCCATCGGGCGGGTAAAGGGCGGGCAAAAGGCTCGTAGATCCTCGGTTTCCGGCGGAAACGGGCAGTTCATGACGGGGGATGCCGGGTAGACGCGGGGGCTGTCAAGACGATGGGTAGTTTTCGACTCATCTACTACCGGGCGCCGTAGATGTACCGCTTTCGCCCGGCCGGGGCGATCGGTTACCAAGGGATGGCCGCCGCGGTGAACGCCTGTCCGCCGGGCGGCTGATCTGTCCCCGAGTTCACGAGGTCTCGATGTCCAAGCGCTTCACGTTCCGTGCCACCCGTACGTCCTCGCTCCGTACCCGCGCCGCCTTCCTGGCCGCCGGTGTCGCTGTCCCGGTCGTGCTGGGCGCCGGAGTCGCGAGCGCCGCTCCGTCGGCGGCCTCCTGGGTCGACCCGGTGAAGAAGTACTCGCTCTCCGCGGGCTTCAACCAGTCCGGCGCCCACTGGGTCGCCAAGCACAGCGGCCAGGACTTCGCGGTGTCCACCGGTACCGAGGTCTTCTCCGTGCACGGCGGCACCGTCGTCAAGGCCGGCCCCAACGGCGCCGGTGACGGTCCCGCGTACGGCAACGCCATCGTGATCAAGCACGAGAACGGCGTCTACTCCCAGTACGCGCACCTGTCCCGCGTCGACGTCAAGATCGGCCAGAAGGTGAAGACGGGCCAGCACATCGCCCTGTCCGGCTCCACCGGCAACTCCACGGGTCCCCACCTGCACTTCGAGATCCGTACCACCCCGAACTACGGCTCCGCCCTCAACCCGGTGCCCTTCCTGAAGGGCAAGGGCGTCCGCGTCTGAGCCGGGCGGGCCGTATGAGCCGCCGAGCGAGCCGTCCGAGCCGCCCGAGTCGAGTGAGTCGACGTGGGCGGCTCAGTCGTCGGTGCCGGCCTGGGCGTGCTCGTGGGCCTGGGTGACCAGGTCCAGGGCGACCTCCAGCACGGCCTGGCGGCGCTTCTCCACATCGCCCGCCAGGTCCTGCATCACGAACATCCCGGCGTGCAGGGTGAACATCGCGCTGAGCGAGCGCACCTGGTCGACCAGCTCGGCGTCCGGGTCCATCAGTATGTCCCGCAGGTCGTGCATGCGGTCCTTGAAGGTCTCGCCGATGCGCAGCTCCCGCACGGTCGCCTGGTTCTCCTGCATGAAGCGGAAGAGCGGCTCCGCGTTCGAGAGCCCCTCGCTGTAGCGCCGCAGGATCTCCTGCTTCGTCTCCAGGGTGTGCGGCTGGCCGCGTCCCCACTCGATCAGGTCGGCGATCGGCTGCGTCAGGTCCTCGAAGAGGCTGACGATGATCTCTTCCTTGGTCTTGAAGTGGTAGTACAGGGCCGCCTTGGTGACGTCGAGGCGCTCGGCGATCTCGCGCAGCGAGGTCTTCTCGTAGCCCTGCTCGGCGAAGAGTTCGAGCGCGACGTCCTGGATGCGCTGGCGGGTGTTGCCGCGGCGCTGCTGCTTGGTGCCGTCCATGGTGACGCCCATCCTCGTACTCCTCGCGCTTCTGCGGAAACTTACTTGACGCCCGGCTAGTTTGCCCTCTACCTTGCGCAGTGTACTAACTAGCCGGGCGGCAAGTAAGTAGTCGCCGAGGGGGAGTAGGGAAGAGATGGCGGACACGGTGGAGAGCCCCCGGGAGGGCAAGAAACAGCGGAGCGTACGCGTCGTACTGCTCGCGCTCATGATCGCGATGATGCTCGCGATGCTCGACAACATGATCGTGGGCACCGCGATGCCCACCATCGTCGGCGAGCTGGGCGGCCTGGAGCACCTGTCCTGGGTGGTCACCGGCTACACCCTGGCCACCGCGGCCTCCACCCCGATCTGGGGCAAGCTCGGTGACATGTACGGGCGCAAGGGCGCCTTCCTCAGCTCGATCGTGATCTTCCTGATCGGCTCCGCGCTCAGCGGCATGGCCCAGAACATGGGCGAGCTGATCGGCTTCCGCGCCATCCAGGGCCTCGGCGCCGGCGGTCTGATGGTCGGCGTCATGGCGATCATCGGTGACCTCGTGCCGCCGCGGGAGCGGGGCAAGTACCAGGGCATGATGGCCGCCGTGATGGCGCTGGCGATGATCGGCGGTCCGCTGGTCGGCGGCACCATCACCGACAACTGGGGCTGGCGCTGGTCCTTCTACATCAACCTGCCGCTCGGCGCGGTCGCGCTGGTCCTGGTCAGCGCGGTGCTGCACCTGCCGCGCAAGCGGGCCAAGGCGGGCATCGACTACCTCGGTGTCGCGCTGCTGACCATCGGCATCACCTCGATCGTGCTGGTCACCACCTGGGGCGGCAGCGAGTACGCCTGGACCTCCGCGCGGATCATGGAGCTCATAGCCATCGGCGTGGTGGCGCTGGCCGGGTTCGTGTTCTGGCAGACGAAGGCCGCCGACCCGGTGCTGCCGCTGCACATCTTCCGCAACCGCAACTTCACCCTGATGTCCGTGATCGGCTTCATCACCGGCTTCGTGATGTTCGGCGCGACGCTGTTCCTGCCGCTGTACCAGCAGGCGGTGCAGGGCGCGTCGGCGACCAACTCCGGTCTGCTGCTGCTGCCGATGCTCGGCGCGATGCTGGTGACGTCGATGGTCGCCGGGCGGGTCACCACCAACACCGGGCGCTACAAGGTCTTTCCGATCGTCGGCGGTGTGCTGATGGTCGCGGGCCTGTACCTGCTGTCGCTGATGGACACCGGCACGAGCCGCTTCACCTCCGGCGTCTACATGGCCGTCCTCGGCCTCGGCATGGGCTGCCTGATGCAGATCACCATGCTGGTGGCGCAGAACAGCGTGGAGATGAAGGACATGGGCGTCGCGTCCTCGTCCACGACGCTGTTCCGTACGCTCGGCTCCTCGTTCGGTGTCGCCATCATGGGCGCGCTGTTCAACAACAAGGTCAAGGACGTCATGGCCGAGCGGGCCGGTGCGCTCGGCAAGGGCATCACCGAGCAGTCCGCCCAGCTGGACGCCAAGAGCCTGGCGAAGCTGCCGCCGCTGGCCCGCGAGGCCTACCAGCACGCGGTCTCCGCGGGTACGCACTCCGCGTTCCTGCTGGGCGCCGTGATCGCCGTCCTGGTGCTCGTCGGCGCGCTCTTCGTCAAGGAGGTCCCGCTGCGGGGTGGCCCGCAGGCGGCTCAGCCGGAGGAGCAGGTCGCTCCGCTGGTCGAGGCGGTCTGACCGGGCCCCGGTACGACGAAGGCCCCCGGCGGGTGCCCGCCCCGGGGGCCTTCGTCGTACCGGGGGTTCCTGGCGGGCTTCCGGTACGTCATCGACCGCCGGCCGTCGTGGGCTGGTCGCGCAGTTCCCCCCGCCCCCTCGGGGCGCGATCCTTCCGTACGTCCGCTTCGGTCAGGCCGCCGGACGCTGGGCGCCGGACCTGCCCGCGGACGGGCAGGTCCCCCTGCGCAGTTCGCCGAGCCGGTCGAGCAACTGGTTCCGCACGCGCGTGAGATCGCCGATGCGCTGCTGGATCACCGCCAGCCGCTGCTCGAAGACGGCGATCTTGGCGCGGGGGTCCGCGCAGTCATGGTCGCTCAGCAACTCGTCGCGCAGACAGCCGTCGATGAGCAGCAGGTCCTCCGTGGTGAGCCCGGCGGCCAGGAGCAGCCGGATGTTCTCCACGATCCGGACGGCCTCCGACCCGTACGTGCGGTAGCCGTTGGAGGTGCGCTCGGGATGCAGCAGTCCGTGCTCGTCGTAGTACCGCAGCGCGCGAGTGGTCGTACCGGTGGTGTGCGCGAGCTCCCCGATGCGCATGTGCCGCTCTCCTCTGGCCATGGGTGACGAACGTTCAGTGGGTGCTCCGGGACGCCTGCTCCCCGGCGACCGGCGCGGGCGCGGAAGGCGTGGGCACGGAGTGTACGGCCGGCTCCCGCGCCGCTGTGCCGCGGCGTTCCCCTCTCACCTCGCCGACGGCGAGCAGCAGGGCGGCCAGCGCGACCAGCGAGCCCACCACGGGCAGCCAGCGCAGCCCGGCGCCCTCGGCGATGACCCGGCCGCCGAGCCAGCCGCCCAGCGCCGTACCGAGGTTGAACGCGGAGCTCTGCACGGTCAGTGCCAGGGTGCGGGCCTGCCGCGAATCCACATTGAGCAGCCGTGTGTTCACGGCCGGGATCACCGCGTAGTACGCGGCACCGAAAAGGAACAGGAACGCCACCGCCACCACCTTGACGCCGGTCGACGCGCCCAGGAGCAGCAGGGACACGGCAAGTGCCGCGACGGAGAGGGCGATCGCACCGAGCACCGAGCGGTCGGTCAGCCGGCCGCCGATGAGGTTGCCCACCGTGCCGCCGATGCCGAACAGCAAGAGCAGCACGGTGACCGTCGATTCGCCGAAGCCGACGGTGTCGGTGAGCAGCGGGGTGACGTACGTGTACGCGGTGAAGGAGGCGGCGGCGGCGAGCGCGGTGATGCCGGTGACGACCTGCACCCGGCGATCGCCGAGAACCCGCAACTCCCTGAGCCGGCCCTGGTCCTCGGCTTCGGAGATGCCCGGGGTGTCGGGCGCGAGGGCCGCGACCGGCACGGTGGCCGCGAGGGTGAGCGCGGCGATCGCCCAGAACGTGGCGTGCCAGCTCAGCCACTGGCCGAGGGCGGTGCCGATGGGCAGTCCGGCGATCATCGCCAGACTGAAGCCGAGGGAGACCCGGGCTACCGCCATGCCGCGCTTGTCCGGCGGCACGACGTCCGCCGCGATGCCGAAGAACAGCGGCATCAGGGCCGAGTGGGCCAGCGCGGCGACGATCCGGCCGGTGGCCAGCAGCCAGAACGACGGTGCCACGGCGGATATGACGTTGCCGAGGACATAGGTGAGCATCAGGGCGATCAGCAGCCGTCGTCGCCGGGCGCGTCCTGTGGTCAAGGCCAGGACGGGGCCGCCGATGACGACGGTCAGGGCGAAGGAGCTGACCAGCAGCCCGGCCGTGGACAGGGAGACCCCAGCGTCGTCGGCGATCTCCGGCAGCAGTCCCGCGATCATGATCTCGCCGGTGCCGAGGGTGAACGCGCACAGGGTCAGGACGGTCAGCGCCCAGCCGCTACCTCGCTCGGCGGAAGGATTCTGTGGTGTGTGCATGGGGGGCAGCATCAACCTTGACGTCGGGGTGAAGGTCAAGTGGGCGACGGAGGCGGTCTTGATCTGCCGGCGGGTGAACTCCTCCGGTGGTACGCCGACTTGTGCTTGGCGCGCATGTTGGGATCCGTCTGCGTGGGGCTGACCGTGCCCACGTAGCGGGTGGCGCGCAGCCAGGCGCGGCATGCAATAAAGACGGCGGGCAAGAGGTGGTACGACGCCTGCCGAAGACGTGGCTTCTGGTCCGGGGGAACCCATTGATGCGTCCAGGGAAAAAGTCGCCGGCGGGATCCGGTCGCCGGGGACGGCACTCTCAGCCCGCTCCCCCCGACAGCGGCAGCATCGGATAGCTCCCCGTGTTCGTCGGTGCGTGCTCGGGCAGCCACAGGACCGCCACCGCGCCCTCCGCCGGGAGTTCCGGGGGGAGGCCGGCGGGGCGGATGTTGCGGAAGGTGAGGCGGGCGCCGAGCACGCGGGCCTGGCCGGCGGCGATGGTCAGGCCGAGGCCGTGGCCCTGTCCCGCGCGGTCCGTGCTGCCGGTGCGGAAACGGCTCGGGCCCTCCGCGAGGAGCGCCTCGGGGAAGCCGGGACCGTGGTCGCGGACCCGGATCACCCGGCCCTCGACGCTCACCTCGATCGGCGGCCGCCCGTGCCGCGCGGCATTGGCGAGCAGGTTGAACAGCACGCGTTCCAGGCGGCGCGGGTCGGTCGTCACCTCCGACTCGTGCACGACCCGTACGACGATGTCCGGATCCTTCGCCGCCACCCGCCGCGCGACGAACTCGCCCAGCAGGATGTCCTGGAGCTCGGCCCGCTCCGAGGCGCTGTCCAGGCGGGCCACCTCCAGCACGTCCTCCACCAGCGTGCGCATCGCCTTGGCCCGGTCCAGCACCAGCTCGGTGGGCCGGCCCGGCGGCAGCAGCTCGGCGGCCGTCAGCAGTCCGGTCACCGGGGTGCGCAGCTCGTGCGCGATGTCCGCGGTGACCCGCCGCTCGGCCTCCAGGCGCTGCCGCAGCGCGTCCGCCATCGCGTCCACCGCCCGCGCGAGATCGTCGGTCTCGTCCCGTACGACCCCGCCGATGGACTCCCGCACCCGTACCTCGGTCTCGCCCCGCGCGACCTGGTGCGCCGCGGCCGCGGCCTTGCGCAGCCGGCCGGACAGCTGCCCGCCGATCAGCACACCGAGCGCGCTGCCGCCGAGGACGACCGCGATGGACCCGATGACCAGGGCCTGGTCCAGGTCCTTCATCACATCCATGGAACGGTCCGGGAAGTGGCTGTGCAGCGACAGCACATGCCCGTCCTTGGCCGGTACCGCCGCCCAGATGTCCGGCGGACCCGAGCCCCGGTCGGAGACATCGCTCGCCCGGCGCCCGGCCATCACCTTCTCGCGCAAGGCCGGCGGCATTTCCGGATCGTCGATCTTTATGTTCGGGAAGTTCGTCCGCCCGGACAACTCGTAGTTGCGCTGTGCCAGTTGGACCCGGTCATTGGCCAGGTCGCGCGCGTTGTCCAGCATCGAGACCCGGGCCGCGTCGTGCACGACCAGGCTCAACGCGATCGCCACGAGACCGGCGACCAGCGCGATCGCCGCACTGAGCTTCCACCGGATCCCGGTGTGCAGGCCCACGCGCTCCATGCGCCGGACCGGATGGCGCCAAAACCCCCGCATACCGCTCCGTTCAGGCCTTCAGCTTGTAGCCGAAGCCGCGGACCGTCTCGATCCGGTCCTGGCCGATCTTCTGCCGCAGCCGCTGCACATGGACGTCGACCACACGGGTGTCCCCGCCCCAGCCGTAGTCCCACACGCGCTCCAGGAGCTTGTCACGGGAGAGCACGGTCCCGGGCGCCGAGGAGAACTCCAGCAGCAGCCGCATCTCGGTCGGGGTGAGCGCCACCGGCCGGCCGTCCCGCAGCACCTCCATGCCGTCGGTGTCGATCCGCAGATCGCCGAAGGTCAGCGTGCCGCCCTGCACCGCGGACTCGGGCTCCTCCGGGTGCGCGGAGTGGCCGGCGTGCCCGAAGCGGCGCAGGACCGCCCGGATCCGGGCGACCAGTACGGCGCCGTCGAACGGCTTGGTCACATAGTCGTCCGCGCCGGCCTCCAGGCCGAGGACGACGTCGATGGAGTCGGCGCGCGCCGACAGCATGATCACCGGCACCGTCGACTCGTCCCGGATCCGGCGGCACAGGCTGACCCCGTCGAGACCCGGCACCATCACATCGAGCAGGGCGATGTCGGGGCGGTTCGCCCGGAACGCCGCAAGGCCCGAGAGCCCGTCGGGCATGGCGGTGACCGCGAAGCCGTCCCGCTCCAGGGCGAGCTGTGTGGCCTCGCGGATGACGTCGTCGTCCTCGACGAACAGAACGTGGGTCTGGTCTGCCATCCCGGTGCTCTCTGTCCTTACGAAGTGCTGGTGGTCCGGTCGAAGGGCGGTTCAGCTGTCCGGCACCGGCGTCGGGACCTGCCCGGCCGACTTGCTGTACTCGTTGCGCACGCTCTTGCCCGGCGTGAACCGTCCCGCCTTCCAGCTGTACGGCGTCACGATCTCACCGGACGGGCTGGAGATGGGATCGCCCTTCTCGTAATACTGCCTGGTCACCGACAGCCGGCCCTGGTCGATCTCGGCGTAGACCGGCGATTCCTCGGTCCGGAACACGTTCTTGAAGGTGCCGGAATCGTCCCGGTACACATACGAGCCGATCCCGACCGCGTCCGCGCATGTCAGCACGTTGATCACGACGTCGTCCACCGGGGACCCGGTCAGATCACCGTAGGAGATGTCCACGGGGTACTCGTTGCCGCTGCACGGCTTCAGCTCCCGTTTGACGGTGGCGGACACCGCCGGATCCTGCTTGAGCAGCTGCACGGCGTCCACCTTCCGGTACTTGTCCGGATCGTTCGGCGAGGGTGACGGCGAGGCCACGGCGCCGGCCCCGGCCACCGCCGAGGCGTGGGCCGGGCCCTCGTCCCGGGCCCCCAGGCCGCCCGTGCCGCACGCACCGACGAAAAGGGCGAGGGCGGTGACCGAGGCCACCGCCGCGATCACCGCCAGCCAACTCCCACGGGCCGAGTCCGGCCCGGGCCCTGTCAGGCCGCGCAACGCTCCCGCTCCTCACGCTCCAGCGCCCGTGCGTCCAGGTCGCGGGCCTCCAGCTCCTCGCGGAGCCGGGCGAGCGCCCGGTGCAGCGTGCTCTTGACCGTACCGGCCGACATGCCCAGGGCCGCGGCCGTCTCCTCGGTCGACATCTGCTCCCAGTGTCGCAGCACCACGACACTGCGCTGCTTGGGCGCGAGAACTTTCAGGATGTCCATCAGCAGGGCCCGGTCGGCGTGCTGCTCGGTGGAGTCCTCCACACAGGCGTCCGGCAGCTGCTCGGTGGGGACCTCCTCCAGCTTGCGGGCCCGCCACCACTCGGTCCGGGTGTTGATCATGACCCGGCGCAGATAGGCGTCCGCGAGCCGCTTGTCGGCGATGCCGTCCCAGCGGCCGTACGTCCGCACCAGCGCGGTCTGGAGCAGGTCCTGCGCGTCCACGGGGTCCGGCACCAGCCGGCGCGCACTGCGCAGCAGCGCGTCCTGTCGTGTGCGGACGTACTCCTCGAATGCGAGCACCTCGCCCTGCGCCATGTTCAACCGCCTCCGTTCCCCGTGTGCTTCGGCCCCCGCCGAAGTCCCGCTGTCCTGCCGGCCCGTGGTCTGTCGGGCACGGAAATGAAAGTAGGCAGTCGTTGTCACGAGGCTGTGCGGACCAGCCTTCGGCTAGCAATCGGCTATCCGTCGGTTGTGTAACGGCCGTAGGAACGGGATAAAGAGTGTGGTGCTTATGTCCAGTTATGGGGCCTTTATTGTGCTCTGATTGAGCGAGGCGGCCCGTAACAGTGCGGGCGGCGCTGTGATCTGACTGTGCATCAGGTCAGGGGCAACCGGTACAGACCGCCGGGCAGCGGCTCCACCAGTCCGTCGGTCACCAGCCCGTCCAGCGCGCGGGCCCGCTGCACCGGCTCGTGCCACACCCGGTCCAGCCGCGCCTGCGGCACCGGGGTGTGCGCCTCCCGCAGCACGGCGAGCAGCTTGCCGCGCACCTGCCGGTCCGTACCGGCGTACGTCTGCCCGCGCCGCGGCGGTCCCTGGTGCTCCGGCTTGCCCGCCTGCCGCCAGGCGCACTGCGCGGCGATCGGGCAGCGCGTGCACCCCTCGTTCTTCGCGGTGCACACCAGCGCGCCCAGCTCCATGGAGGCGGCGGCCCAGCGCGCGGCCGTCCGCTCGTCCTCAGGCAGCAGCTCCCGGGCCAGGCGCCGCTCGGCCGCGGTCGTCGCGTTCGGTGGGTACTGCACCCCCGTCACCGCGCGCGCCAGCACCCGTCGCACATTCGTGTCCAGCACCGGGTGCCGCTGCCCGTAGGCGAACGAGGCCACGGCGGCGGCCGTGTACTCCCCGATGCCGGGCAGCGCGAGCAGTTGCGCGTGTTCCGTCGGTACGTCACCGCCGTGCCGTTCCGTTATGGCGACCGCGGCGCCGTGCAGCCGCAGCGCGCGGCGCGGATAGCCGAGCCGGCCCCAGGCGCGCACCGCCTCGCCGGGCGCCTCCTTCGCCAGGTCGGCGGGGCGCGGCCAGCGGGCCAGCCACTGCTCGTAGACGGGCAGCACCCGGTTGACCGGGGTCTGCTGAAGCATGAACTCGCTGACCATCACGCCCCACGCGCCCGCCTCCGGGCGGCGCCAGGGGAGGTCGCGGGCATGGGCGTCGAACCAGGCGATCACGGGGGCGTGGATTTTCTCGGTCATGGCCTTCCGATCCTGCCACGCCGCGTGGGGTGGCGTGGGTGACGAGGCCGTCACCCAGCGTGCCGGTAAGTGAAGAACCGTGCCTGCGGGGGCAGTTACCGGGATGATGATCCGGAAAAGTTGGTGCGTGGACGGCGGGTGGGACAAGGCCGCGCGCCGAACTCTCGTAGAGTTCAGGCGTGGGATCTCTGCGCAATCCGGTCGGGCCGCTTCCCTCCTCCATCTACTGGCGCAGGAGGGCCGTACTGCTGTCGGTGGTCGCCGTCTCGGCACTGCTGATCGCCTGGATCGTCACGACGGGAGGCGGGGGCGGCGGGAAGAAGGGCACCGGCGCGTCCGGCGGCAAGAACCCCACGAACACCATCACGCCGGGACCGTCCGGCTCGGGCCCCGCGTACAGCCAACACCCGGGCGGGCGGGACGAGTCGGGCGGGTCGGACGCGGGCTCCGGGTCCGGCGGTTCGGCGGGGTCGGCCGGGTCGGGTTCCGGTGACGGCGGTGGCGACGGAAACGGCGGCTCGGGCGCGGGCGGTGCCGCGGGCTCCGGCGGCGGGTCCGCCGCGGGCGGCGGGGCGGTCGCCGCGGGCGACGCGCTGTCCGGCTCCTCCACGCTGGCGAACTGCACGTCCGGCGCGGTGTCGTTGGGCCTGCGCAGCCTGCACAACTCCTACTCGCCGGACCAGACACCGGCCTTTGAACTCACCGCGAAGAACACCTCGTCCGCCGACTGCAAGATCGATCTCGGCCCGAAGAACACGGTGTTGACGATCACCCCGGCCGACGGCGACAACGCCTTCTGGTCCTCCGCCGACTGCCCCAAGGGCGCGGGCGACCTGCTCTTCCGGGTTCCGGCCGGCAAGACCATCACCTACACGGTCACCTGGGACCGCCGCCCCAGCGCCGCCCACTGCGCGACCCCGTCCGGCGGCACCGCCAAGACCGGGACGTACCTGCTGGAGGCGAAGACACCGGGGTACGGGAAGCTCCAGGCGTCGTTCGTGCTGTCGGCGGACTAGTACTTCTCGGACCTGCCGGGTACTTCTCGGACCTGCCGGGCCCGAAGATCAGACGTACCGCTCCAGGATCGAGGACTCGGCCAGCCGCGAGAGTCCCTCCCGCACGCTGCGCGCCCGCGCCTCGCCCACGCCGTCCACCGTCTGGAGGTCGTCCACACTCGCGGCCAGCAGCTTCTGCAGCCCGCCGAAGTGCTCCACCAGCCGGTCGATGATCGCCCCCGGCAGCCGCGGCACCTTGGCCAGCAGCCGGAAGCCCCGCGGGGACACCGCGGAGTCCAGGGTCTCGGGCGACCCGGTGTAGCCCAGCGCCCGCGCCACGGTGCCGACCTCGATCAGCTCGGCCTGGGTGAGCGCGTTCAGCTCGGACAGGGCCTCCTCCACCGTGCGGGAGCGCTTGGCCGTCGGCTCGGGCACATAGTCCCGTACGACCAGCTCCCGGTCCGGCTCGACCCCCGCGATCAGCTCCTCCAGCTGGAGCGCGAGCAGCCGGCCGTCGGTGCCCAGTTCCACCACGTACTCGGCGATCTCGGTGGCGATCCGGCGCACCATCTCCAGACGCTGCGCGACGGCGGACACGTCCCGCACCGTCACCAGGTCCTCGATCTCCAGCGCCGACAGGGTGCCCGCCACCTCGTCCAGGCGGAGCTTGTACCGCTCCAGGGTGGCCAGCGCCTGGTTCGCACGGGAGAGGATCGCCGCCGAGTCCTCCAGGACACGGCGCTGGCCGTCGACGTAGAGCGCGATCAGCCGCATCGACTGGGACACGGAGACGACGGGGAAGCCGACCTGCTTGCTGACCCGGTCCGCCGTCCGGTGCCGGGTGCCGGTCTCCTCGGTGGGGATGGTCGGGTCCGGGACCAGCTGCACGCCCGCGCGAAGGATCTTCGAGAGGTCCGAGGAGAGCACGATGCCGCCGTCCAGCTTGCACAGCTCCCGCAGCCGGGTCGCGGCGAACTCCACGTCCAGCACGAAACCGCCCGTGCACATCGCCTCGACGGTCTTGTCGGAGCCGAGCACGATCAGCCCGCCGGTGTTGCCGCGCAGGATGCGCTCCAGGCCGTCCCGCATGGCCGTACCGGGTGCCACGGCGCTCAGGGCGGCGCGCATCAGGCCATCGGAACCGGCACTCCCACCGGACTTTCCGGGAGCTGCTGCCCGGTCGTTGGCTGCCACTGCACTCCTCCGGTCGGGGGTTCGCCTGCGCGCCCGTGCCCGCACTCGGTTCGTACGGACGGGCGAGACCTGGGCAAAGTCTACCGGCGCTCCTCCGGCTCCCGTGGGGCCTCTCGGCGACGGGAGCGGGGCAGGACCCGCAGCGCATCCCCCATGTCCGCGACTTCCAGCACCTTCATCCCCGGCGGGGTCTTCCCCGGATCGCCCGGGACCAGCGCATGCGTGAAGCCGAGCCGGTGGGCCTCGGCGAGCCTGCGCTGCACGCCCGTGACCCGTCTCACCTCGCCGGCGAGACCCACCTCGCCGATGGCCACCAGGTTCTTCGGCAGCGGGGTGTCGCTCGCGGCGGAGGCCAGCGCCAGGGCGATGGCCAGGTCGGCGGCGGGCTCGGACAGCTTCACGCCGCCGACCGTGGCCGAGTAGATGTCCCGCTTGCCGAGCGCGCTGATCCGGCCGCGCTGTTCGAGCACGGCCAGCATCATCGACACCCGGGAGGTCTCCAGGCCCGACGTGGTGCGCCGGGGGGAGGGGATCTGGGAGTCCACGGTCAGCGCCTGCACCTCGGCCACCAGCGGGCGGCGGCCCTCCAGGGTCACGGTCAGACAGGTGCCCGGCACCGGTTCGTCGCGCCGGGTCAGGAAGAGGCCGCTGGGGTCGGCCAGGCCGATGATCCCCTCGTCGTGCAGCTCGAAGCAGCCGACCTCGTCCGTCGCGCCGTACCGGTTCTTCACGCCGCGGACCAGGCGGAGCCGGGCGTGCCGGTCGCCCTCGAAGTGCAGCACCACGTCCACCAGGTGCTCCAGCAGGCGCGGGCCCGCGATCGCGCCGTCCTTGGTGACATGGCCGACCAGCAGCGTGGACATGCCGCGCTCCTTGGAGGCCCGGATCAGCGCCCCGGCCACCTCACGGACCTGGGCCATGCCGCCGGGCGCGCCGTCGATCTCCGGGGAGGCGACCGTCTGCACCGAGTCCAGGATCAGCAGGGAGGGCTTGACCTCGTCCAGATGCCCGAGGACGGCGGAGAGGTCGGTCTCGGCGGCCAGATACAGCTGGTCGTGCAGCGCGTTGATGCGGTCGGCGCGCAGCCGCACCTGGCTCGCCGACTCCTCGCCGGTGACATAGAGGGTGCGGTGCTCCTCGCTCGCCGCCTTGGCCGCCACGTCCAGCAGCAGGGTGGACTTGCCGACGCCGGGCTCGCCCGCCAGCAGCACCACCGCGCCCGGTACGAGCCCGCCGCCGAGCACCCGGTCCAGCTCCGGCACTCCGGTGGAGCGGGCGGTGGCCTGCCGGCCGTCGACCTGGCCGATGGGCAGCGCGGAGGTGACGACCCGGCCGGGCGCCGTGGTGCGGACCGCGGGCGCGCCGTACTCCTCGACGGTGCCCCACGCCTGGCACTCGGGGCAGCGGCCGAGCCACTTGGCCGTCTGCCAGCCGCACTCGGTGCAGCGGTAGGACGGACGGTCCTTGGTGGTCTTGGTACGGGCAGCCATGCGGAAACCGTAGCCCGCGGCACTGACAACGGGACCGGGGGCCGCCAAGTGGGTGGACGGGCTTCGGCCGGCGGCCCGCGGAATCCGGCCCCGGAGCAAAGGGTTCCTGTCCCCTTATGAGGGATCGTTTCACCCGTACGGATTAAAAGTGCTCAAGGCTCCAGAAGGGGCGCTCCGCCGACGCCTACGGTCGCACGGGTGATGAGCAGCAGCCCGGAGACCACCACCCGCACCACCGGCGCGCACCGGGCGCACGGCGTGGCGCGCGAAGCACGAGAGGCGCGCGAGGGGCGTGAACCGCGCGAGGGTGTGCGGAGGCCTGGTGTGTCTGAGTCACATGAAGCGTGTGAGGCGCATGACGCGCGGGATGCGCGGGATGCGCGAGACGCCCGTGAGGCGCGGGACCGTGCCGCCGCGCGGACCATCGCCCGGCGGGAGTCGACGCGCTACGAGTCGTATCTGGACGGCCTGTTCACCTACTGCCTGTCCATCCTGTGCGACCACGACACGGCCACCGCCGCGCTCGGCGACGCCCTCGCCCTGGCCGAGCGGCGGGCCCACCGCGGGCCGGGGACCGACGGGGAGCGCAGGGCCTGGCTGTACGCGCTGGCCCGGTGGGCGTGTCTGCGCAAGCTGGCCGAGGCGAAGCAGAAACGTCAGGCCACCCATGCGGCGGGCCGTACCGGCAGAGCCGCGGCGAAGAGCGGGAGGGGCGGCAGGGGAATGGACCCCGAGGCGCCCGGCCCGGCCCTCCCCCCGGAGGTCCAGGAGCGCCGGCACCGCGAACTGACCCTGCTCGCCTGGCCGGAGGCGGCCGGAACCACGCCCGAGCAGCGCGAGGCCCTGGAGCTCGCCGTCCGCCACCGTCTGACCGCCCCCGAGGTCGCCGCCGTCCTCGGCGTGGCACCGGCCGCCGCCCGCGATCTGCTCGCCACGGCCGCCTGCGAGGTCGAGCGGACCCGGGCCGCGCTCGCCGTGGTGGAGTCCGGCGGCTGCCCGAGCGTCGCCCATCTCACCGGCGACAGCAGGCTGATCCTCAGCACCGCGCTCCGCCGTGAGCTGGTACGGCATGTCGACGACTGCCCGCGCTGCCGGCGCAGCGCCGAACGCGCGGCCCCCGGCCGCTGGCCCGGCACCACGGTCACCCCCGCCGAGCTGCCCGTCCTGGAGGCGCCCCGCGCGGCCCTCGTCCCGCGCTCCCGGGCGAAGGTCGCGGACGCGCCCCGCTTCGACCGGCGGGGCTTCCCGATGGACCCCAGGGACCGCGCGGCCCGCCGCGACCGGCTGCGGTCCCGCGCGGTGACGACGACGGTGGTGGCGACGGTGGTGGCGGCGCCGGTGCTGGCCCTGTGGGCGGCGTACCGGGGCGCGCCGACGGGGGAGCCGGACGCCCACCCCGGCACCGCGCGCGAGGCGCGGGGCCCGGACGCGATCGGCGGGAACGGCACGGGCGGGGGGTACGAGAACGCGGGCAGCGCGAGCGTGAAGCCGGGCGCGGGGAAGGACGGCAAGCCGGATGTCTCGGTGGAGGTGATGAGCGTCGCGCCCGGTACGGCGGACGGTTCGACCGGGAGTCTGTCGGTGACGGCGGCGAACGACGGCGACACCACGCTGATCACGCTGACCGCGACGGGTACAGAGCCGGTCCGCTGGTCCGCCGTGACCGGCTCCGCGTGGCTGTATCTGAGCCAGTCCTCGGGCACGCTGGCCTCCGGCGAGAGCGTGACGCTGAAGGCGTACGTCGACCACCTCCACGAACCCCGGGGCGCCTGGCGGGCCCGGATCTCCATCGCCCCCGCCGGCGCGGTGGTCACCATCACCGGCTCCGGCCCCCTCCCCACCCCGCCCCCACCACCGACTCCGACCCCGACCTCCCCCTCCACCTCCCCTCCCCCCACCCCACCGACCCCTTCCCCCACCCCGACCGACCCCCCGCCCTCCACATCCCCCACCCCGACACCGTCCGGGACGACCACCGAGACACCGACTCCGTCGGGGAGCTAGGACGCCGCGACGGGGTCCTGTTCGCCGCCTACGGTGAGGGCGCGCGGGGGACTTCGGTGGGCGGTCGCCGTGCTGGGGTGAGAGTTCGGGACCCGCTGTTGGGTAGGGCGGGCGGGGGAGCGAGGGGTGAGGGGGCCGGTTTTTGATGGCGTTCCGGCTGAACGGGAGCCCCACCGGGGGAGCCCGTCAGCTGGCTGAGTTGTCGGACGGGCGGTCAGAGGGTCCTTGGCCGCCGTGTTCCGGCCGGGGTGCCCTCTCGGTCGGCTCGCCGAGTCGGTCTGTTCGCCGTGTTCCGGTTATCAGCCCGTCGAGGCGGCTGGGCGGAGCGGGGAAGCCCATGCCGGACCGCTCACTCGGCGTGGGGTTCCGGCTGGGAGCAGTGTGCCCGTGAACCCATCAGCCGACCGAGTCGGGTGGGTGGCTGGGAGAGGGCGGGGCCCGCACGCCGCTCGGCTGTTCAGCTCGGGGCAGTGTGCGGGGGCACCCATCAGCCGACCGAGTCGGGTGGGTGGGTGGGAAAAGGGGTGGCCCGGACCCGCCCGGCTGTGCAGCCCGGCGGGGAGACGGCGGCGTCAGGGGGTCGGGTCCGCCGGGTGGGGGGCCAGCAGGGGGAGCGCGGCGGAGAGGCGCTCCTCGCAGAGCTCGGCCAGCCGGTCGTAGCCCTCCTTGCCCATCAGCTCCGTCAGCTCCGCGCGGTAGGACACGTACACCGGCTCCCCCGCACCGTGCGCCGACGTGGCCGACGTGCACCACCAGTGCAGATCGTGGCCGCCCGGTCCCCAGCCCCTGCGGTCGTACTCACCGATGGAGATCTGGAGCACCCGTGTGTCGTCGGGCCGGTCGATCCACTCGTACGTCCGCCGGACCGGCAGCTGCCAGCACACGTCCGGCTTGGTCTCCAGCGGCTCCCGGCCCTCCTTCAGCGCGAGGATGTGCAGCGAGCACCCCGCGCCGCCCGCGAACCCGGGCCGGTTCTGGAAGATGCAGGACCCCTGGAAGGGCCGCGTCTGCCGGGACCCCTCCTCGTCCTCCGAGACCCAGCCGTCCTTCGTGCCCTCGGCGTGGTGCTGCCAGATCTCCGGCGTGAGCCGCGCCACATGCCCGGCGACCCGCTTCTCGTCGTCCTCGTCGGAGAAGTGCGCCCCCAACGTGCAGCACCCATCGTCCGCGCGCCCTGCCTTGATGCCCTGGCAGCCGCTGCCGAAGATGCAGCTCCAGCGCGAGGTCAGCCACGTCAGATCGCAGCGGAAGACCTGTTCGTCGTCCGCCGGGTCCGGAAACTCCACCCACGCGCGCGCGAAGTCGAGCCCCTTCTCGTCGCTCACCTTCGACCCCTTGGCAACTTTGGCGGTCTTGCCGGCCTTGTCCGTCTTACCGGCTTTCGCGGACTTCGCCTTTTTCGTCTTTGGCACCCGTCCAGGGTAAGTGCCCCGCCCCCGGTCCGGGGACCGTGGAGCCGCGTTCTGGCAGTAGCGTTCCGTATATGAGACTCGGTGTCCTGGACGTGGGTTCGAACACGGTGCATCTGCTGGTGGTGGACGCCCACCCCGGCGCGCGGCCGCTGCCCGCGCATTCGCACAAGGCCGACCTTCGGCTCGCCCAACTCCTCGACGACAGCGGTGCCATCGGCGACGACGGCATCGAGAAGCTCGTCGACGTCGTACGGGACGCGCTCCAGGCCGCCGAGGACAAGGGCGTCGAGGACCTGCTCCCCTTCGCGACCTCCGCCGTCCGCGAGGCCGGCAACGCCGACGAGGTCCTCGCCCGCGTCGCCGAGGAGACCGGCGTACGGCTCCAGGTGCTCTCCGGCGCCGAGGAGGCCCGCCTCACCTTCCTCGCCGTACGCCGCTGGTTCGGCTGGTCCGCCGGGAAGCTGCTGGTCCTGGACATCGGCGGCGGCTCCCTGGAGATCGCCTTCGGCATCGACGAGGAACCGGACGCCGCCGCCTCCCTCCCGCTCGGCGCCGGCCGCCTCACCGCCGGCTGGCTGCCGGGCGATCCGCCCGCCCCGGACGACGTACGCGCCCTGCGCCGCCATGTCCGCGCGGAGATCGCCCGTACGGTCGGCGAGTTCGCCCGCTTCGGCGCCCCCGACCATGTCGTCGCCACCTCCAAGACCTTCAAGCAGCTGGCCCGCATCGCCGGCGCCGCCCGCAGCGCCGACGGCCTCTACGTCCAGCGCGAGCTCAAACGCGAATCCCTGGAGGCATGGGTCCCCCGCCTGTCCGGCATGACCACCGACCAGCGCGCCGAACTGCCGGGCGTCTCCGACGGCAGGGCGGGCCAGCTCCTGGCGGGCGCCCTGGTGGCGGAGGGCGCGATGGACCTCTTCGGGGTGGAGAGCCTGGAGATATGCCCCTGGGCGCTGCGCGAGGGCGTGATCCTGCGGCGACTCGATCACATGGGCTCCGCTTGAGCACTCCCGAGGGGCCCGATGGCCTGGCTCACACCGGCGAGCAGCACCCGACACGCGGACCTTCCCACCCCTTAAGGTGTCGGCGTGGCTGAACCAAGGGACGTTCCCGTAGCGCTGTCGACGGCCTCCGTATACCCGGAGTCCACGGCGACGGCCTTCGAGATCGCCGCGCGCCTCGGCTACGACGGCGTCGAGGTCATGGTCTGGACCGACCCCGTCAGCCAGGACATCGACGCGCTGCGCCGCCTCTCGGACCACCACGGCATCCCGATCCTCGCCGTGCACGCCCCGTGCCTGCTGATCACGCAGCGCGTCTGGTCCACCGACCCGTGGACCAAGCTGCGCCGCGCCCGGGCCGCCGCCGAGAAGCTGGGCGCCTCCACCGTCGTCGTGCACCCGCCGTTCCGCTGGCAGCGCCAGTACGCCCGGGACTTCGTCGCCGGCGTCTGGCGGATGGCGGACGAGACGGACGTACGGTTCGCGGTCGAGAACATGTACCCCTGGCGCTACCGCGACCGCGAGATGCTCGCCTACGCCCCCGCCTGGGACGTCACCCAGGACGACTACCGGCACTTCACGATCGATCTCAGCCATACGTCGACGGCCCGTACCGACGCCCTGGAGATGCTCGGCCGCATGGGCGACCGGCTCGGCCATGTCCACCTCGCCGACGGGCGCGGCTCGGCCAAGGACGAGCACCTGGTGCCGGGGCGCGGCGACCAGCCCTGCGCCGAGCTGCTGGAGCACCTGGCCGTCTCCGGTTTCGGCGGCCACGTCGTCATCGAGGTCAACACCCGGCGGGCGATGTCCGGCGCCGAGCGCGAGGCCGACCTCGCCGAGGCCCTCGCCTTCACCCGCAAGCACCTGGCCGCCGCCGTCCGCCTCCCGCGACGATGACCGACCCCACCGCGTCCGCCGAGCCGCCCTTCGGGCCCCCCGCCCGCCGCCGCGGCCGCCCCTCGCGCGCCGAGTCCGCCGGCACCCGGGACCGCATCCTCACCGCGGCCCGCGAGGAGTTCTCCGCGCACGGGTACGACAAGACCTCCGTACGCCAGATCGCCAAGGCGGCCGGCGTGGACTCCGCGCTGGTCCACCACTACTTCGGCACCAAGGAACAGGTCTTCGCGGCGGCCGTGGAGGTCGCCTTCGCCCCCGCCCTCGCCGCCCCCGACACCCTCGCCGAGGGCCCGGCGGACGGCGTGGGGGAGCGGCTGGCCCGCTTCGTTCTCGGCGTCTGGGAGAACCCCACCACCCGCGCCCCGCTGCTCGCGATCCTGCGCTCGGCCGTCACCAACGAGACCGCCGCCGCCGTCTTCCGCCGCCTGGTCGCCGCCCAGCTGGTGCGCCGGGTCGCGGCCCGGCTGGACCTGCCGGACGCCGAGCTGCGCGCCGAGCTGGCCGCCGCGCAGCTGGTGGGTACGGCCCTGATGCGCTACGTCCTCAAGCTGGAACCGCTCGCCTCGGCGGACGTGGAGGAGATCATCGCGCGCGTGTCACCCGTCGTGCAGAAGCACCTCACACAGCCCTGAAGGCGGCACCACACAGCCCTGAAGGCAGCAGCACACAGCCCTGAAGGCAGCCCCGGCCACGGGCGCAGGGCGGCCCCGATGAAATGCCCGTCCCGCATTCCGGACAAGCGTGTCCATTCCTTGGAGCGTCGGCGTAGGCTCGGAGAAAGCCAGAACTGTTCATCGAGGAGCGAGCGACGATGCCCGAGCTGAGGTCCCGCACAGTCACCCACGGCCGCAACATGGCGGGCGCCCGCGCCCTTATGCGTGCCTCCGGTGTACCCGGCGCGGACATCGGCCGTAAGCCGATCATCGCGGTCGCCAACTCGTTCACCGAGTTCGTGCCGGGCCACACCCACCTCCAGCCGGTCGGCCGGATCGTCAGCGAGGCGATCACCGAGGCGGGCGGCATCCCGCGCGAGTTCAACACCATCGCGGTGGACGACGGCATCGCCATGGGCCACGGCGGCATGCTCTACTCGCTGCCCTCCCGCGACCTGATCGCGGACTCCGTGGAGTACATGGTCGAGGCCCACTGCGCCGACGCCCTGGTCTGCATCTCCAACTGCGACAAGATCACCCCGGGCATGCTGATGGCCGCCCTGCGCCTGAACATCCCGACGGTCTTCGTCTCCGGCGGCCCCATGGAGGCCGGCCGCGCCACCCTGGTCGACGGCACCGTGCGCTCCCTCGACCTGATCGACGCCATCGCGGAAGCCGCCAACGACAAGGTCTCCGACGAGGACATCCTGCGCATCGAGGAGAACGCCTGCCCGACCTGCGGCAGCTGTTCCGGCATGTTCACCGCCAACTCGATGAACTGCCTGACCGAGGCCATCGGCCTCTCCCTGCCCGGCAACGGCTCGGTCCTCGCCACCCACACCGCGCGCAAGCAGCTCTACGTCGACGCCGCCCGCACCGTCATGGACGTGACCCGGCGCTACTACGAGCAGGACGACGAGACGGTCCTGCCCCGCAATGTCGCCACCTTCCAGGCCTTCGAGAACGCCATGGCCCTGGACATCGCGATGGGCGGCTCCACCAACACGATCCTGCACCTGCTGGCCGCCGCCCAGGAGGCGGGCGTCGCCTTCGGCCTGGAGGAGATCGACGCCGTCTCGCGCCGCGTCCCCTGCCTCGCCAAGGTCGCGCCGAACGTGGGCAAGAACCGTACGTACTACATGGAGGACGTGCACCGCGCCGGCGGCATCCCCGCCCTCCTCGGCGAACTGCACCGCGCGGGCCTGCTCAACGAGGACGTGCACGCCGTGCACAGCCCATCCCTCGCCGACTGGCTCAAGACCTGGGACGTGCGCGGCGGCTCCCCGTCCCCCGAGGCCGTCGAGCTGTGGCACGCGGCCCCCGGCTGCGTCCGCTCCGCCGAGGCGTTCTCCCAGTCCGAGCGCTGGGAGTCCCTGGACGACGACGCCGAGAGCGGCTGCATCCGCTCCGCCGAGCACGCCTACTCCAAGGACGGCGGCCTCGCGGTGCTGCGCGGCAATCTGGCCGTCGACGGCTGCGTGGTCAAGACGGCCGGCGTGGACGAGTCGATCTGGACCTTCGAGGGCCCGGCCGTGGTCTGCGAGTCCCAGGAGGAGGCCGTCCAGCGGATCCTCACCCATGAGGTCAAGGAGGGCGACGTCGTCGTCATCCGCTACGAGGGCCCCAAGGGCGGCCCCGGCATGCAGGAGATGCTCTACCCGACCTCGTACCTGAAGGGCCGCGGCCTCGGCAAGAGCTGCGCGCTGATCACCGACGGCCGCTTCTCCGGCGGCACCTCGGGCCTCTCCATCGGCCACGCCTCCCCGGAGGCGGCCTCGGGCGGCACCATCGCCCTGGTCGAGGACGGCGACCGGATCCGCATCGACATCCCGAACCGCACCATCGAACTGCTGGTGGACGACGCCGAACTGGCCCGCCGCGAGCAGGCCCTGAACGGCAACTACGCCCCGAAGAACCGCGACCGCAAGATCACCGCCGCGCTGCGCGCCTACGCCGCGATGGCGACGAGCGCGGACAAGGGCGCGGTGCGGGACGTGAGCAAGCTGGGCTGACCGCCGTCCTGCCGTCATGACGAAGGGGCCGCCCCCGCGGGGAGTGGCCCCTTTCGCACGACCGGGAACGTTTCACCAGGCCGACGGGTCCCGCCCGTCGAGCGCGAACACCGATCCGTCGGGAGCGGAGCCGAACACCTGCGGCGCCACGAGCACCGGCGCGGCCCGCAGCGCCGCGATCCGCGCCGTGCCGTCCCCCGGCCGCGCCGGAGTCTGCCCCGCGAGCCGCCCGCCCCGCGCGTCCACGGCGAGCAGCCGCCCGTCACCGGCGGAGAAGTACAGATACCGGTCCCCGGCGACCAGCGCCGACCCCCGGCTCACCGATGTCTCCAGGTGCCACAGCCGCTTCCCGGCCGCGGTGTCCACGGCGTCCAGGCCCCCGTTGACGTCCAGCAGATAGACCACACCCCCGCGCACGACGGCGTGCACGTCCGGCCGGGGCGCGGGCAGCGCCACCCGTCGTACGGCCCGGGTCGCGGCGTCGTAACGGACCACCGCGTCCGTGTCGCCGTAGACCGGGTCGGCGGACACGAGGAACACCGTGCCGTCCGTGGCGCCGACCGGCCGCAGCAGCCCGGTCAGCACGGTGTCCCAGCGCACCGCGCCGCTCTTCGGATCGAACGCGACGAGCCGGGTGCCGCGGCCGTCGGCGGAGGCGGTCGAGGCGTAGGCGGCGGCGCTGCCCGGATATGTGTCGACGCTCGGCCGGCCGGCCCCGGGCAGCCGGTGGCTCCAGCGGGTACGGCCCGACGCGCTGTCCACCGCCGTGACCGTGCCGTCGGCCGCGGTGATCAGCAGCGTCCCGTCCGTGTACTGCGCCCCGGCACCCGTGGGCAGGGCGTGCCGCCAGCGCGTACGGCCCGTGTCCGGATCGAGGGCCACCACGTCCCCCGCCTCGTCCCGCACCTGCACCAGGCCGCCTGACACCGCGGGCGCCGCGCTCCAGCGCGCCCCCGTGAAGGGGTGCCGCCACAGCACCCGGCCGCCGCGCGGATCGAGCGCGTACGCCTGCCCCGCCCCGGCGCACAGCACCTTGCCCGCCCCGAAGGCACACCGGGGCGCGTCGCTCTGCCCGGCGACCGGCGTCGTACGCCACCCCGCGAACCCGACCGCGGCCGTGCGCGGAGCCTTCGCCGCGGGGGCGTCGTCGCCGAGCCACTGCACCCAGGCGAGAGCCCCGCCGACGAGCAGTGCGAGCACCCCGGCCGCGACGGCGACGACGTGACCGGGCCGTACGGCACGCCTCTTCGACGGCGCCTTCCCGGTGCCCTCCGCGACCGCCGCCGCCACGTCCTTGCTCCCGGAACCCTCCGAACTCGCCTTCCGCTGTGCCGGTATGAACGCCTGGGTGTCGTACGACGCCGCCACCGACCGCAGTTGGCGCATCAGCTCGTCCGGCGTCGGCCGCTCGTCCGGGTCCTTGGCGAGACAGCGCTCGATGAGCGGCGCGAGCCCCGCCGGCACCCCCGACAGATCGGGCTCGTCGTGGACGACCTGATAGGCGACGACGTACGGGCTGTCGGAGTCGAACGGCCCCCGCCCGGTCGCCGCGTGCACCAGCACCGAGCCCAGCGCGAAGATGTCCGCGGCCGGACCGACCTCACGCGGCCGGCGGAACTGCTCGGGCGCCATGAACGGCGGCGTGCCGATCAACTTGCCGGTCTCCGTGCGCAGTTCGCTGTCCTTGGGCCGGGAGATGCCGAAGTCGATGACCTTCGGACCGTCCTCGGCGAGCAGCACATTGCTCGGCTTGAGATCCCGGTGCACCACGCCCACACGGTGTATGTCGCGCAGCGCCTCGGCGAGCCCCGCCATCAGCCGCCGCAACTGCCCGGCGTCCAGCGGCCCGTGCTCCTTCACCTGCTCGGACAGGGTCGGGCCGGGGATGTACAGGGTGGCCATCCAGGGGCGGGCGGCCTCCGGGTCGGCGTCCACCACGGGCGCGGTGAAGGCACCGCTGACCCGGCGCGCCGCGGCCACCTCCTGCCGGAACCGGCCCCGGAACTCCCGGTCCCGCGCGAACTCCGCGTGGACGACCTTCACGGCGAGGCGCAGCCCGGACGTACTGCGGGCGAGGTGGACCACCCCCATGCCGCCGGAGCCCAGCCGGGACTCCAGGTGGTAATGCCCGGCATACTCGGGCATATCGGCTTCCGCGCCCGCTCCGGTGCTGCGCTGTGGCGTCATCGACTGGACCGCCCCCCGTGCTCTCGTCCGCGCGCGACGCACGGAGCCTAGTCGATGGCTCGTACGAGACCGAGGCGGCTTGCTAACCTCCGTTCGCATTCGACGATCCCCGCCTTCCGGTGGGGCTTCACGGGGGAGATTCCGCATGTCCGTCCGCTACTACTCCGTCGCCCCGGGCGTCCGCGTCAACGTCCGCAGCGGCCCCGGCACCAGCTACGGCATCACCCGCACCCTCCCCGAGGGCGCCAAGGTCCCGATCTACTGCCAGACCACGGGCACCAGCGTCACCGGCACGTACGGCACCTCGAAAATCTGGGACAACATCAGCGACGGCGAGTTCGTGGCGGACGCGTACGTCCACACGGGCAGCGACGGCTTCGTGGCGGACCGCTGCGGCTGACGCCCCGCCGCCGAATCCGCATCGGTATCCCGTATCCCGTATCCGGGCCCGAGCCCGTGCCCGCCGCACCCGCCCGCGAGTCCTCCGCCCTCCGGCGCCATAATCGTCCCGTGAGCGACGAAACCGGCGCCCCGGGCGCCCCGGAGGAACCCGTGGGCGGGCCGCGGCCCGAGCCCCTGCGCTTTTTCGGCACGTCCTGGGTGCACCACGACGACGGCTACGCGGCCCGCCGCGCCGGTGTCGCCGCAGGGTCCCTCGTCGCCGCGGTCGCCTCCTGCCTGGTGCTGCGCTTCGCCTTCCAGGGCCTCCAGATCGCCGACACCGGCGCATTCGTGACCGTCCTGGTCGTCGCCATGTTCGCGATCTGCACCGCGCTCGCCTTCGGCAACACCCTGGCCGGCTTCGGCAAGCGCCAGGACCCGCAGCGCCAGGCGTCCCTGCGCGGACTGCTCGCCATCGGCTTCGTCGGCACCCTCGCCGCCTACTTCGTCCGCTCCCTCACCGAGGCCCCGGGCGAGAAGCTGCACCGCGAGGAGTACGAGAAGGCCCGCGCCGAACACGCCGCCCGCACCACCCGCCGCTCGGGCAACCCCTCGAAGAAGAAGCGCCGCCGCTAGTGTCCTGAGTCTTTGATCCCTCGCCAGCTACTGCCGACGGATCAAAGACTCAGGACACTAGAGCCTCCCTCCCGGATCCTGCCGGGGACGGGGAAAAGGCCCTGGCACCTCGGGCAAAGCCGCTGCCGTACGCGGCGGCCACCGGCGACCATGGCCGTATGACGACCACGCGACCCGCCGACCCCGCCCGCGCCCACTCCTTCAACGCGGCCGCCGCCCAGTACGCGGCCAACCGCCCCACCTACCCGCCCGCCCTCTTCGACACCATCGAGCAGGCGGCCGACCGGCCCCTGACCGGTGCGCGGGTCGCGGACGTCGGCGCCGGCACCGGCATCTCCACCAGCCTGCTGCACGCCCGCGGCGCGGACGTCCTCGCGGTCGAGCCCGGCGCGGGCATGGCCGCCGAGTTCCGCCGCGGCAATCCGGACATCCCCCTGGTCCGCGGCGACGGCAACGCCCTCCCGCTCGCCGACGCCACCCTCGACCTCCTCACCTACGCCCAGTCCTGGCACTGGACCGACCCCGCCCACTCGGTGCCGGAGGCACTGCGCGTCCTGCGCCCGGGGGGTGCGCTGGCGCTGTGGTGGAACACCAGCGCCCTGGACGTCGAGTGGATCGCGGAGTCGTCCGAGCGGGCGCGCCGCGCCGCCGGCATGGACTCCCGGCAGGCCGACCGCGAGCGGCGCGCGGACGCCGCCGACCCCAGCGGCCGTCTCGACTTCACCCGGCACAAGCTCCGCTGGAGCCGCCGGGTCCCGCTCGACACCCACCTCGCCAACCTCGGCAGCCACTCCCACTTCCTCGTCATGGACGCCCCCGCCCGCGACGCCTTCCTGGCCGAGGAGCGAGCCCACCTCCAGCAGGTCTTCCCCGACGGTGTGGTCGAGGAGACGTACGACGTGCTTCTCCTGGTGGCCGGGAAGCGGTGACGGGACAAGCGCCGCTCGGCCCTTGACGCCCCACCTCATCACGCAGATTATTCATCGCGTGATGAATTATGCGTCGCCGGCCCCGCCCCCACCCGCCGCCATCCATGCCGACCACCTCACCGTCGTCCGCGGCCCCCGCAGTGTCCTGCACGACCTCTCCTTCACCGTCCCGCCCGGCCGGATCACGGGCCTTCTCGGCCCCTCCGGCTGCGGCAAATCGACGCTGATGCGCGCCGTCGCCGGCACCCAGGCCAAGGTCACCGGCACCCTCGACGTCCTCGGCCGCCCGGCCGGCCACCCCGCCCTGCGCACCCGCGTCGGCTACGTCACCCAGGCCCCCTCCGTCTACGCGGACCTGACCGTCCGCCAGAACCTGGCGTACTTCGCGGCCGTCCTCGACCCCGGCCGCGCCGCCGCCGACCGCCGCCGGGCGAACATCACCCGGGCCATCACCGACGTCGACCTCACCACCCACGCGGACGCCCCCGCCGGCTCCCTCTCCGGCGGTCAGCGCAGCCGGGTCTCGCTCGCCGTCGCCCTGCTCGGCACCCCCGAACTCCTGGTCCTGGACGAGCCGACCGTCGGCCTCGACCCGGTACTGCGCCGCGACCTGTGGCAGCTCTTCCACGACCTCGCCGCCACCCGCGGCACCACCCTCCTCGTCTCCTCCCACGTCATGGACGAGGCCGAGCGCTGCGACCGCCTGCTGCTGATGCGCGAGGGCGCGATCCTCGCCGACGACACCCCCGAGGCACTGCGCACCCGCACCGGCACGGAGACGGTCGAGGCCGCCTTCCTGCACCTGGTCGACGCGGCCACCACGGCGGCCCGCACCGAGGCGAACGTCAAGGAGCGCACCCGATGAACCCGACGACGGCCCCCCGGCCCGCGGCCGCCCTCAGCCCCGCCCGCGCCCTCGCCACGGCGACCCGTGTCCTGCGCCAGCTGCGGCACGACCCCCGCACCATCGCGCTGATGATCGCCGTCCCGTGCCTGATGCTGGTCATCCTGCGCTACGTCTTCGACAGCGGCCCGCACACCTTCGACACCCTCGGCGCCTCGCTGCTCGGGATCTTCCCGCTGATCACGATGTTCCTGGTGACCTCCATCGCCACCCTGCGCGAACGCACCTCGGGCACCCTCGAACGCCTCCTCGCGCTCCCCCTCGGCAAGGCCGACCTCATCGCCGGCTACGCGCTGGCCTTCGGCGCCTTCGCCGTCCTCCAGTCGGTGCTCGCCACCGGCCTCTCCGTCTGGCTGCTCGGCCTCGACGTCATGGGCTCCCCGTGGCTGCTCCTGCTCGTCGCCCTCCTGGACGCCCTGCTCGGCACGGCCCTCGGCCTCTTCGTCTCGGCCTTCGCGGCCTCGGAGTTCCAGGCGGTCCAGTTCATGCCGGCCGTGATCTTCCCCCAACTCCTCCTCTGCGGCCTCTTCACCCCCCGCTCCACCATGCACCCCGTCCTCCGCGCCCTCTCGGACGTCCTCCCCATGTCGTACGCCGTGGACGCCATGACGCAGCTCCTCCACCACCGCGACCCGACCGCGGCCTTCGCCCGCGACGCCCTGATCGTGACCGGCTGCGCCCTGCTGGTCCTGACCCTGGGCGCGGCGACGCTACGACGCCGCACGCCCTGACGGATACGGATACGGATACGGGCACGGGTACAGGTACGGGCAGCAGTACTCGGAGTACGACGAAGCTCCCGGCGGTCAGCGGGCGGCCTTGGTCGCCACCCCGTCCGCCGGGAGCCTCAGCGCCGCGGGTAGTTCAGCGGGGGATGCAGCTGATTCAGCAGGGGAAGGTGCCGCTGTAGAGGGCGTGGCCGTACGAGGAGCTTCCGGAGCCGAAGCCGAAGATGCCGTCGTCGGTCCAGACCGCCTCGCGCGAGCCGTTGACGCAGGTCGAGGTGGGCGCGAGGGCGAAGCCCTCCAGGTTGTCGACCGGCATGACGGCCGGGTTCGTGTAGGTCACGTCCGGGACGATCGCGCCTGCGGCGTTGACCTTCAGGAAGGTGTGCGTCTCACCGCAGGCGTTGTCGCAGGTGGCGACGATGCGCTGGGTACCGGCGTCGAAGGCCACGTCCACCACGGAGGCCTTGCCGGTGGAGATCGCGCCGAACGTGGTGAACGTACCGTCGGAGTTCAGACCGTAGGCGTGCAGCGTGCCGTCCCACTCCAGACCGGCGAAGAACAGGCCCGAGCCGTGCAGCGGGTAGTTCGCCGGGTTGTAGGCAGCGCCGGTCAGCGGGTCGACCCAGCCGTTCGCGGTCAGCCAGCTGTCCGGCACATAGGCGACGCCCTCGAAGCCCAGGTTGGCGTCGTCCTTGCTGCCGGTGTCGAGCTGCGGGAACTGCGAGGTCATGTCCCACTGGTGGATCGGCGTGAGCGTCGAGCCGCCGGCCGTCGGGTCGAACTCCATGATCGTGTCCTTGGGGACCGTGTTCTTGGTGTTGTCGCGCTCGGAGGTCACGTAGAGGTGCCCGTTGGCGCCGACCGTCAGACCCTCGGAGTCCGGCTCGCCGGAACCGCCCAGGAAACGGATCTGCTTGCCGGTCGCGCTCCACGAGGCGTCCGGGATCCACTTGCCGTTGCTCTTGACCAGCTTGAACAACCAGTTCTTGTTCTTGGCCGCCCACAGCACCGACGGGTTCGCCGGGTCGAACGCCAGCCCGCTCACATCACGCCCCTCGGGGCCGGTGGACGTGGTGAACGCGCAGACGTTGTCGGCGATCGTGACATCGAGGCCACCCGGCCACGCCGAGGTGCCGGCCGGGGTGGAAGCCGTACCCGTGGGCGCTTCGGGGGTGCAGCCGCTGGTCAGCGAGCCGCCGCCGCCCAGCAGTTGACCGCCGCCGGTGCCGCCACCGCCGCCGCCCGAGCAGGAGTTCGCGCCGCCGAGCGTCGCGGTCGTGGCGGTCCGGAAGTCGCCGGTGCCATTGGCGCAGCGCTCGTCCGACGGCTTGGCGCCACCGGCCGCCCAGGTCACCGAGTCGACGGTGTTTCCGTTGCCGTCGGTGAGGAAGACCGAGTCGTTGTCACCCAGGCCGAGCGTCGAGGCGAACGTCGCGTAGCCGCCGGCCGGGATGCTGGTCGTGCTCGGCGAGGAGGACGAGACCGAGGCCGCGGAGTGGCCGGTGTCGCTGTCCACGTACTTCCACGACCCGATGCTCACCGCGCTCGAACCGCCGTTGTACAGCTCCACGGTGTCCGCGCCGTCCGAGGTGACCTCGTTGATCCGCACCTGGCTCGCGGCCGGGAGCGACGCGGGGCAGCCCGCGGCGTTCGCCGCGCCGAACGTGGGCGCCGCGGTCGTGGTGACCCACGCGCCGGTGCCGTCACCGCCGCACCGCGCCATCGCCGGCTTCGCCATGCCGGTCGCCCACTCGACGCGGTCGACCACCGTGCCACCGGATGTGTAGATCACCAGCTTGTCCGAGTCGCCCAGTCCCTTGGGCGAGTCGAAGGTGACGAAGCCGTGCGCCGGGACGGTACCGGCGGACGGGCTGAACGACTGCGGCGAGAAGCTGTCGTCGGACACCTTCCAGCCACTGATGCTCACCGCGGTCGAACCGGTGTTGTACAGCTCCACCGTGTCGCTGTTCGACGAGGTGACCTCGTTGATCCGAACGTTCTGGTAGCCGGCCGGGTCCGCGGCGGCCGCGGGCTGAGCGGCGACCACCCCTGTCACGAGCAGTCCTGAGAGCGTCAAGGCAGCGGCGCACATGGAGGCGACGCCGGGACGCGAGGGTGAAGTAGACACGAGGCGGGACTCTGGCCGCACCACCTTGAGACAGCGTGTACGCCAGCTGAATGCCACCTGCTGGCCACCGGAACGCCAGACGCGCATCCCCGGGGTGCCGCCCGGCCGCCGTCCGAGCGGGGCGCACCGCGAACGTCCCGCCAACCGGACATACGCCCCGGCCGCATACCCCCGGTGCCAGACTGAACCGCATGACCCAGAAAGTCGCAGTACTCGGCACCGGCAAGATCGGCGAAGCCCTGCTCAGCGGAATGATCCGAGCCGGCTGGGCGCCCGAGGACCTCCTCGTCACCGCCCGCCGTCCCGAACGCGCGGAAGAGCTCCGCGCCCGGCACGGAGTCACCCCGGTCGGCAACACCGAGGCCGCCAAGACCGCCGACACGCTGATCCTCACGGTCAAGCCGCAGGACATGGGCGCCCTGCTCGACGAACTGGCCCCGCACATCCCCGCCGACCGCCTGGTCATCAGCGGCGCCGCAGGCATCCCGACCGCCTTCCTGGAGGAGCGCCTCGCCAAGGGCACTCCGGTGGTCCGCGTCATGACGAACACCCCGGCCCTCGTGGACGAGGCCATGTCCGTCATCTCCCCCGGCACCCACGCCACCCAGCAGCACCTGGCCACCGCCGAGGACATCTTCGGCGCCGTCGGCAAGACGCTCCGTGTGCCCGAGGGCCAGCAGGACGCCTGCACCGCCCTGTCCGGCTCCGGCCCGGCGTACTTCTTCTATCTGGTCGAGGCCATGACCGACGCCGGCATCCTCCTCGGGCTGCCCCGGGACAAGGCCCACGACCTCATCGTCCAGTCCGCCATCGGCGCCGCCGTGATGCTCCGCGACAGCGGCGAACACCCGGTGAAGCTCCGGGAGAACGTCACCTCTCCCGCCGGAACGACGATCAACGCCATCCGCGAGCTGGAGAACCACGGCGTCCGCGCGGCCCTCATCGCCGCCCTGGAGGCCGCCCGGGACCGCAGCCGCGAGCTGGCCTCCGGCACGAAGGACTGACCCTGGCCGGGAGGGACCGGCCGGCGGTTGACACACCTCGGGGGGATCCGTAAGGTACTCCGAGTTGTCCGACGTGAGCGCCGACTCCGGTCGGTCCCCGGACAGCCATTCCGTGAGCACCACCCAACCCGACGCCTCGGCGTCGAACACTTTGGCGTGCGTATTTGCGAAATGAGGAATCCACGTTCGAAAGAACGGGCCCCCGATTAGCTCGGGAGCCGGGAATCCGCTAATGTCTCACTCGTCGGAACGGCCTAACGGCCGGGAAGACAAACCCCGCTGACTGGGGGTCAGACGCCGAAAGGATCTGATAGAGTCGGAACCGCCGGAAAGGGGAACGCGAAAGCGGAAACCTGGAAAGCGCCGAGGAAATCGGATCGAGAAAAGATCTGATAGAGTCGGAAACACCGAAGGGAAGCCCGGAGGAAAGCCCGAGAGGGTGAGTACAAAGGAAGCGACCGTTCCTTGAGAACTCAACAGCGTGCCAAAAGTCAACGCCAGATATGTTGATACCCCGTCTCCGGTCATCACGACCGGGACGTGGTTCCTTTGAAATAAACACAGCGAGGACGCTGTGAACGGTCGGACTATTCCTCCGACCGTTCCGCTCTTCAGTTTGTGCACCGGATTACCGGTAAACATTCACGGAGAGTTTGATCCTGGCTCAGGACGAACGCTGGCGGCGTGCTTAACACATGCAAGTCGAACGATGAAGCCCTTCGGGGTGGATTAGTGGCGAACGGGTGAGTAACACGTGGGCAATCTGCCCTGCACTCTGGGACAAGCCCTGGAAACGGGGTCTAATACCGGATATGACCATCTTGGGCATCCTTGATGGTGTAAAGCTCCGGCGGTGCAGGATGAGCCCGCGGCCTATCAGCTTGTTGGTGAGGTAATGGCTCACCAAGGCGACGACGGGTAGCCGGCCTGAGAGGGCGACCGGCCACACTGGGACTGAGACACGGCCCAGACTCCTACGGGAGGCAGCAGTGGGGAATATTGCACAATGGGCGAAAGCCTGATGCAGCGACGCCGCGTGAGGGATGACGGCCTTCGGGTTGTAAACCTCTTTCAGCAGGGAAGAAGCGAAAGTGACGGTACCTGCAGAAGAAGCGCCGGCTAACTACGTGCCAGCAGCCGCGGTAATACGTAGGGCGCAAGCGTTGTCCGGAATTATTGGGCGTAAAGAGCTCGTAGGCGGCTTGTCACGTCGATTGTGAAAGCTCGGGGCTTAACCCCGAGTCTGCAGTCGATACGGGCTAGCTAGAGTGTGGTAGGGGAGATCGGAATTCCTGGTGTAGCGGTGAAATGCGCAGATATCAGGAGGAACACCGGTGGCGAAGGCGGATCTCTGGGCCATTACTGACGCTGAGGAGCGAAAGCGTGGGGAGCGAACAGGATTAGATACCCTGGTAGTCCACGCCGTAAACGGTGGGAACTAGGTGTTGGCGACATTCCACGTCGTCGGTGCCGCAGCTAACGCATTAAGTTCCCCGCCTGGGGAGTACGGCCGCAAGGCTAAAACTCAAAGGAATTGACGGGGGCCCGCACAAGCGGCGGAGCATGTGGCTTAATTCGACGCAACGCGAAGAACCTTACCAAGGCTTGACATACACCGGAAAGCATTAGAGATAGTGCCCCCCTTGTGGTCGGTGTACAGGTGGTGCATGGCTGTCGTCAGCTCGTGTCGTGAGATGTTGGGTTAAGTCCCGCAACGAGCGCAACCCTTGTCCCGTGTTGCCAGCAGGCCCTTGTGGTGCTGGGGACTCACGGGAGACCGCCGGGGTCAACTCGGAGGAAGGTGGGGACGACGTCAAGTCATCATGCCCCTTATGTCTTGGGCTGCACACGTGCTACAATGGCCGGTACAATGAGCTGCGATACCGTGAGGTGGAGCGAATCTCAAAAAGCCGGTCTCAGTTCGGATTGGGGTCTGCAACTCGACCCCATGAAGTCGGAGTCGCTAGTAATCGCAGATCAGCATTGCTGCGGTGAATACGTTCCCGGGCCTTGTACACACCGCCCGTCACGTCACGAAAGTCGGTAACACCCGAAGCCGGTGGCCCAACCCCTTGTGGGAGGGAGCTGTCGAAGGTGGGACCAGCGATTGGGACGAAGTCGTAACAAGGTAGCCGTACCGGAAGGTGCGGCTGGATCACCTCCTTTCTAAGGAGCACTTCTTACCGGGCTCTGCTCGGTCAGAGGCCAGTACATCAGCGAATGTCTGATGCTGGTTGCTCATGGGTGGAACGTTGACTACTCGGCACACTTCGGATGATGAGAACGCCAGTACTGCTTCGGCGTGGAACGCGGATCTTGTCAGCGAGGGGTGTCGGGCACGCTGTTGGGTGTCTGAGGGAATGATCTGATCTTCTCCTCAGTCGCCGGCCCCAGTGCACTCACCAGTTTGGCTGGTGGGGTGATGGGTGGCTGGTCGTTGTTTGAGAACTGCACAGTGGACGCGAGCATCTGTGGCCAAGTTTTTAAGGGCGCACGGTGGATGCCTTGGCACCAGGAACCGATGAAGGACGTGGGAGGCCACGATAGTCCCCGGGGAGTCGTCAACCAGGCTTTGATCCGGGGGTTTCCGAATGGGGAAACCCGGCAGTCGTCATGGGCTGTCACCCGCTGCTGAACACATAGGCAGTGTGGAGGGAACGAGGGGAAGTGAAACATCTCAGTACCCTCAGGAAGAGAAAACAACCGTGATTCCGGGAGTAGTGGCGAGCGAAACCGGATGAGGCCAAACCGTATGCGTGTGAGACCCGGCAGGGGTTGCGTGTGCGGGGTTGTGGGATCTCTCTTCTACGGTCTGCCGGCCGTAGGGCGAGTTATAAACCGTTGATGTAGACGAAGGACATGCGAAAGGTCCGGCGTAGAGGGTAAGACCCCCGTAGTCGAAATGTCAGCGGCTTGCTTGAGAGACACCCAAGTAGCACGGGGCCCGAGAAATCCCGTGTGAATCTGGCGGGACCACCCGCTAAGCCTAAATATTCCCTGGTGACCGATAGCGGATAGTACCGTGAGGGAATGGTGAAAAGTACCCCGGGAGGGGAGTGAAATAGTACCTGAAACCGTGTGCCTACAAGCCGTGGGAGCGTCGGAAACACTTCGGTGTTTCTCGTGACTGCGTGCCTTTTGAAGAATGAGCCTGCGAGTTTGCGGTGTGTTGCGAGGTTAACCCGTGTGGGGAAGCCGTAGCGAAAGCGAGTCCGAACAGGGCGATTCAGTAGCACGCTCAAGACCCGAAGCGGAGTGATCTAGCCATGGGCAGGTTGAAGCGGAGGTAAGACTTCGTGGAGGACCGAACCCACCAGGGTTGAAAACCTGGGGGATGACCTGTGGTTAGGGGTGAAAGGCCAATCAAACTCCGTGATAGCTGGTTCTCCCCGAAATGCATTTAGGTGCAGCGTCGTGTGTTTCTTGCCGGAGGTAGAGCACTGGATAGGCGATGGGCCCTACCGGGTTACTGACCTTAGCCAAACTCCGAATGCCGGTAAGTGAGAGCACGGCAGTGAGACTGTGGGGGATAAGCTCCATGGTCGAGAGGGAAACAGCCCAGAGCATCGACTAAGGCCCCTAAGCGTACGCTAAGTGGGAAAGGATGTGGAGTCGCACAGACAACCAGGAGGTTGGCTTAGAAGCAGCCACCCTTGAAAGAGTGCGTAATAGCTCACTGGTCTAGTGATTCCGCGCCGACAATGTAGCGGGGCTCAAGCGTACCGCCGAAGTCGTGTCATTGCAGCGATAAGCCCCAACGGGTGCTGTGATGGGTAGGGGAGCGTCGTCTGCCGGGTGAAGCAGCACCGGAAGGTAGTTGTGGACGGTTGACGAGTGAGAATGCAGGCATGAGTAGCGATACACACGTGAGAAACGTGTGCGCCGATTGACTAAGGGTTCCTGGGTCAAGCTGATCTGCCCAGGGTAAGTCGGGACCTAAGGCGAGGCCGACAGGCGTAGTCGATGGATAACCGGTTGATATTCCGGTACCCGCTGTGAAGCGTCAAACATCGAGCATCGTGATGCTAAGGCCGTGAAGCCGCCCTGATCTCTTCGGAGTTGAGGGGAGTGGTGGAGCCGCTGAACCAAGCGGTTAGTAGGTGAGTGATGGGGTGACGCAGGAAGGTAGTCCATCCCGGGCGGTGGTTGTCCCGGGGTAAGGGTGTAGCCCGAGTGGTAGGTAAATCCGCCATTCATATAAGGGTGAGACCTGATGCCGAGCCGATTGTGGTGAAGTGGATGATCCTATGCTGTCGAGAAAAGCCTCTAGCGAGTTTCATGGCGGCCCGTACCCTAAACCGACTCAGGTGGTCAGGTAGAGAATACCGAGGCGTTCGGGTGAACTATGGTTAAGGAACTCGGCAAAATGCCCCCGTAACTTCGGGAGAAGGGGGGCCACACCTGGTGAGAACACTTGCTGTTCGAGCTGGGGGTGGCCGCAGAGACCAGCGAGAAGCGACTGTTTACTAAAAACACAGGTCCGTGCGAAGCCGTAAGGCGATGTATACGGACTGACGCCTGCCCGGTGCTGGAACGTTAAGGGGACCGGTTAGCTCCATTTCGGTGGGGCGAAGCTGAGAACTTAAGCGCCAGTAAACGGCGGTGGTAACTATAACCATCCTAAGGTAGCGAAATTCCTTGTCGGGTAAGTTCCGACCTGCACGAATGGCGTAACGACTTCTCGACTGTCTCAACCATAGGCCCGGTGAAATTGCACTACGAGTAAAGATGCTCGTTTCGCGCAGCAGGACGGAAAGACCCCGGGACCTTTACTACAGTTTGATATTGGTGTTCGGTTCGGCTTGTGTAGGATAGCTGGGAGACTTTGAAGCTCATACGCCAGTGTGGGTGGAGTCGTCGTTGAAATACCAGTCTGGTCGTGCTGGATGTCTAACCTGGGTCCGTGATCCGGATCAGGGACAGTGTCTGATGGGTAGTTTAACTGGGGCGGTTGCCTCCTAAAGGGTAACGGAGGCGCCCAAAGGTTCCCTCAGCCTGGTTGGTAATCAGGTGTTGAGTGTAAGTGCACAAGGGAGCTTGACTGTGAGACCGACGGGTCGAGCAGGGACGAAAGTCGGGACTAGTGATCCGGCGGTGGCTTGTGGAAGCGCCGTCGCTCAACGGATAAAAGGTACCCCGGGGATAACAGGCTGATCTTCCCCAAGAGTCCATATCGACGGGATGGTTTGGCACCTCGATGTCGGCTCGTCGCATCCTGGGGCTGGAGTCGGTCCCAAGGGTTGGGCTGTTCGCCCATTAAAGCGGTACGCGAGCTGGGTTTAGAACGTCGTGAGACAGTTCGGTCCCTATCCGCTGTGCGCGTAGGAGTCTTGAGAAGGGCTGTCCCTAGTACGAGAGGACCGGGACGGACGAACCTCTGGTGTGCCAGTTGTTCTGCCAAGGGCATGGCTGGTTGGCTACGTTCGGGAGGGATAACCGCTGAAAGCATCTAAGCGGGAAGCCTGCTTCGAGATGAGGACTCCCACCCACTTGATGGGGTAAGGCTCCCAGTAGACGACTGGGTTGATAGGCCGGATCTGGAAGCCAGGTAACTGGTGGAGGTGACCGGTACTAATAGGCCGAGGGCTTGTCCTCAGTTGCTCGCGTCCACTGTGTTGGTTCTGAAACCACGAACAACCATTTGCTGGTTGATAGTTTCATAGTGTTTCGGTGGTTATAGCGTTAGGGAAACGCCCGGTTACATTCCGAACCCGGAAGCTAAGCCTTTCAGCGCCGATGGTACTGCAGGGGGGACCCTGTGGGAGAGTAGGACGCCGCCGAACAATTTTTAGGGAGACCCCCGCACCGTTGGTGCGGGGGTTTTCTGCGTTCCGGGACAATTTCAGAGGCAATATCCGGGACACGCAGTGTCCTCCGAAGAGTTCGGCACGTTATCAGCCCATGACGATGTCCCGTTATAAGTCCTCCGTCGAGCACCCCGGTGTCCTCGCGCTGAAAGAGCACATCGCGGCCGTCCGTACCGAGGTCACCGGTCACCCCCTCTACACGAGCTTCCGCAGCCGCCGGGACGTCGCGGTGTTCATGGAGCACCACGCCTTCGCCGTATGGGACTTCATGTCCTTGCTGAAGAGTCTCCAGCGGCAGCTGACCTGCACCAGCGTGCCGTGGGTGCCGCAGGGCCCGGTCGCCTCCCGCCGGCTGATCAACGAGATCACCCTGGTGGAGGAGAGCGACGAACTGGGTGAGGGATTCATCTCCCACTTCGAGCTGTACCGGGCCGCGATGGACGACGCCGGCGCCGACCCCGGACCGCTGGACGCCTTCCTCGACCTGATCCGGTCCGGCACCCCCGTCCCCAAGGCCCTCGTGGCCGCGGAAGCGCCGCTCCCGGTGCGGGACTTCGTCGGCGCGACCTGGAGCGTCATCGAGACCGCCCCGGTGCACATCCAGGCCGCGGTGTTCGCCTTCGGACGCGAGGACCTGATCCCGGAGATGTTCGAGCAGGTCGTCCGCATCGGTGACCGCGACGGAAGCCTCGCCAAGTTCAAGAACTACCTCCAACGGCACATCGAGGTCGACGCCGACGAGCACACCCCCATGGCCATGCGCATGCTGGTCGACCTCTGCGGCGACGACAGCCGGAAATGGGAGGAGTGCGCCCACGCGGTCCGCGAGGCGCTGGGCGAGCGGGCCCGGTTCTGGGACGCCATCCTGCGGCAGCTCCGCGAAGGAGCCCTGGTCACCGGCTCTTAGGCTGGGGTCATGCGCTATGACCTGATCATCTTCGACAACGACGGCGTCCTGGTGGACAGCGAGCCGATCTCCAACCGGCATCTGGCGGCCTACCTCACCGAGCTGGGGATCGAGACGTCGTACGAGGACTCGCTGCGCGACTACATGGGCTCGGCGATGCACCGGGTGCACGATCTCGTCCTGGAGCGCACCGGACAGCGGCTGCCCGCCGACTTCGACGATGTCTTCCACGCGCGTGTCTTCGCCGCGTTCGAGCGGGAGTTGGGGCCCGTGCCGGGCGCCGCCGAGGTGCTGGAGAAGCTGGCCGCGGACGGGGTGCCGTACTGCGTGGCCTCCTCCGGGAGCCATCAGCGGATCAGGGTGGGGCATCGCACCACCGGGCTCGACCGGTGGTTCCAGGAGGAGCGGATCTTCAGCTCGCAGGACGTCGGCAAGGGCAAGCCCGCGCCCGACCTCTTCCTGTACGCGGCCGAGCGGATGGGTGTCGCCCCCGGCCGGTGCGCGGTCGTGGAGGACTCCCCGCTGGGCGTCCAGGCGGCCGTGGCGGCCGGGATGGACGTGTACGGGTTCACCGCGATGACCCCGGCCGAACGGCTCACCGGCGCCACCCAACTGTTCGCGGACCTGGGGGAGTTGCCCGACCTGCTGAAATGACCCGCGGTATGACCCGTGCCATCCGCCGGTGCCTGACATCTGTCATGCCGTCGTCCGGACGAACGTTTCTACCGGCGCACCCCCGCCGGACGGGAAGCTGAGGGCATGACGAAGAACACGGGGAACCACAGCCGGAACACGCGGCAGAACCCGAGCATGCTGGACAACCTCCGGCCGCTCATCATCGATGTGGCCGTGCCCATCGGGGCGTACTACGTCCTCAAGGACGGCCTCGGCGCGAGCACCGTCGCGGCGCTCGCCTGGAGCAGTGTGGTCCCGGCGGTGCGCACCGTGTGGGGCCTGGTGCGCGAGCGCCGGGCCAACGCGCTGGCCTGCCTGATCCTGGTGGTCAACCTCGTCTCCCTGCTGGTGAGCACGCTCGCCGGGGACCCGCGGCTGATGCTCGCCAAGGACGGCGCGGTCAGCAGCACCGTCGGCATCGGCATCCTGGTCTCGGTCCGGCTCGGCCGGCCGATGATGACCACCGCGGTGATGCCCTTCCTGGTGAAGGGGGACGCGGTCAAGGAGGCCGCCTGGCAGCGGCTGACCGGCGGCACCTCGGTGCGCTCCGCGGACTTCCGGCGGCGGGAGCGGCTGTTCTCCCTCGTCTGGGGCGTGGCCCTGCTCGCCGAGTGCGTCGCCCGGGTCGTCGGCGCCTACACCGTCCCCGTGGACACCATGGTCTGGCTCGGCACCGTCGTCCTGATCGCCACGATGGTGGTCGCCTTCCGGGTCAGCGGGGTGCTGGCCGCGGGCCCGATGGAGCGGCTGCTGGAGGCGGAGGTCGCCGCCGGAACCGCCACCGTCGAAGCTGAAGGAAATTCACCTTTGGCGATGTCTACCCACAAGTAAGCCGGGGCCCTACGCTCGCCGCCATGACTGAACTGCTGCGGCGAGGCAGGGCCTCTTTGGCGTTCGCCTTCTTCGCCCAGGGCGCCGCCTTCGCCCTGCTGGTGACGCGCATCCCCGCCATCCAGGACCGGTACGGCATCTCCGATGCCCTGCTACCGGTCTTTCTGGCTGCCGTGCCGGTGCTCGCGGGCGTCGGCAGTGTCACCACCGAGCAGTTGGTCAAGCGGGTCCGGCCCAGCCGGCTGCTGCGCTGGTCCCAGCCGGTGGTGCTGCTCGCGCTGCTGGCCGCGGGGGCGGGCGGGCAGGGGCAGTTGGCCGCGGTGGCGGTGGCGCTCGGTGTGTTCGGGCTGTCGGTGGGGATGCTGGACGCCTCGATGAACATGCTCGGGGTCAGCCTCCAGCGGTCGTACGGACGCAGCATCATGCTCAGCTTCCACGCCGTGTACAGCTTGGGCGGCATCGTCGGGGCCTCGCTCGCCTGGGCCGGGGCGCACTGGCAGCTCGCGCTGTGGGTGTCGTACCTGCCGGTGGTGGCCGTCCTGCTGCCGGCGACGCTCGTGGGCAGCCGGTGGTACGTCGACGGGGACGCGGCGGCGCCGGTGGCGCAGGGCAGCGGCGGCGGGGGCGTGGTCTTCAAGCTGCTGCTGCCGCTGTGCCTGGTGATGACCTTCGCGTACATCGGGGACTCGACGGTCTCCAACTGGAGCGCGAAGTACCTGAAGGACGTGCTGGGCAGCTCGGAGCAGCTGGCGACGGTGCCGTACAACGTGTACATGGTGACCACGCTGGTCGGGCGGGCCCTGGGGGACTTCGGGGTACGGCGGTTCGGCGCGGCGGCGGTCGTACGGCTCGGGGCGCTGGTGGCGGCCGCCGGGTTCGCGGTGGTGGCGGTGGCGCCCGGGGCATGGGTGGGGATGCTCGGGTTCACGCTGCTGGGACTTGGGCTGTGCGTGCTGGTGCCGGGGACCTTCGCGGCGGCGGGCCGGCTGTTCCCCGGGGCGTCGGACGCGGCGGTCGCGCGGCTGAACATCTTCAATTACGTCGGATTCCTGGTCGGATCGCCGTTGGTGGGCGCGGTGGGAGACGCCTGGAGCTATCGCGGGGCGATGCTGCTGCCGATGGTGTTGGTGCTGGTGACGCTCGTGTACGCCAGGTCGTTCGCGACGAGTGGGGGCCGATACGGTGGCGGGCATGAGTGGCCGCGCACAGCTGATGTGGGACGAGGCAGTAACGGGCTATGACTTCGGCCCCGGGCATCCGATGGACCCGGTACGGCTGGCGCTGACCCGGAAGCTGGTCGGTGCCCTGGGAGTCGACCGGGAGCTGGAGATCGTCGCGGCGAAGCCGGCCGGGGAGTCCACGCTGCGCCTCGTCCACCGGGACGACTACATCGAGGCGGTCAAGGCCGCCTCCGCGGACCCGGCGGGCGCCGACACCTCGTACGGGCTCGGGACGCTGGACGATCCCGCGTTCGCCGGGATGCACGAGGTGTCCGCGCTGATCGCGGGGCAGTCGGTGGCGGCGGCGGAGGCGGTGTGGCGGGGAGAGGTCCTGCACGCCGTGAACTTCACCGGCGGACTGCACCACGCGATGCCGGGGGCCGCGTCCGGGTTCTGTGTGTACAACGACGCGGCGCTCGCCATCGCCCGGCTGCTGGAGCTGGGCGTCGAGCGGGTCGCGTACGTGGATGTGGACGTGCACCACGGGGACGGGGTGCAGGCCGCGTTCTGGGAGGACCCGCGGGTGCTGACGATCTCGGTGCACGAGCATCCCCGCACGCTGTTCCCGCAGTCCGGGTGGCCGCAGGAGACCGGCGCCGGGGCAGGGGAGGGGGCCGCGGTGAATCTGCCGCTGCCGGCCGGGACGGGCGACGCGGGGTGGGTGCGGGCGTTCCACGCGGTGGTGCCCGAACTGCTCGCGGACTTCCGGCCGCAGGTGCTGGTCTCCCAGCACGGGGCCGACACGCACTTCGAGGATCCGCTCGCGCATCTCGCGGTCTCGCTGGACGCGCAGCGGGCGGTGCAACTGGCCTGCCATGAGCTGGCGCACGAGTACGCCGACGGGAAGTGGGTCGCGCTGGGCGGCGGCGGTTACGCGGTGGTGGACGTCGTGCCCCGCTCCTGGACGCATCTCGTGGCCATCGCGGCGGGGCGGCCGGTCGCCCCGGAGACGGTGATCCCCGAGGGCTGGCGCCAGGAGGTCTACGCCCGCACCCGCGAGCTGGCTCCCCAGCGGATGACGGACGGCCGCTGGCCGGTCTCCTGGGCGTCGTGGGAGGGGGGTTACGACCCCGCCGACCGCCTCGACCAGTCCGTCCTGGCGACCCGCCGCGCGGCGTTCCCCCTGCGGGGCCTGCTCCCCTAGGGAAGTCCAGTAGTCCCCTGGGGCCTGTTACGCCAACCGTGCGCAAATCCCTCGGTATTTCCCTTACCGGGCAAGCCGATGCGCCACCATCGCAAGCGTGTTGACCTACCTGTCCGCCGCCCGGCTGGCCGGGGTCGTCGAGACCCCCCGGGAGCGGAGTCTGCGGAGGTACCGTCAGTTCGCGGCCCGCGATCCCCGGGTGCTGCTCGGGATCGACCCGCAAGGGGCCTGGGGTGAGCCGGAGTTGCTCGGGCTGATGGCGCGCAGGTGTGGTGTTTCGGCCGATCCTCGGCAGCGCTCGGGGCCGGATGTGATCGATCCGGCGCGGACGCTCGCCGCGCTGGATGCCTTCGCGGAAAGACTCGCGGCGGCCGCGCGGCGTCACGCACCGGTGCTGTTCGGCACCGGGCACCCGCGCTCGCTGCTGGGTTTCTACGCCGCCCTCGCGGACGCCCTCTCGGCGGCGGGATGTGAGGTCCTCACCCCGGCGCAGGGTCGCTGTGTCGACATATTGACCCAGTTCGGTCTACGTACGCATCGCATCGACTACGTACGACGCGTCGCGTTGGTGCGGGAAACCGAGGGCGGGCGCCCCGGTTGTGAGCCTGGCGCGCACTGTCATTCGCCGCTGCCGGTCAGGGTCGTCCTTCAGGCCGCCGCGGCCGCCGGCGGCCCGCTTCCCGAACTGGTCGTCGGCGACCACGGCTGGCTCTGCGGCGCAGGTCAGCTGGGGTTCGAGGCGATCGGCCCGGCCGACTCCGACGATCCGGCGCCGTTCGTCGGGCAGGCGGAGGGCGCCGTCCGGGTCGTCGTACCCCTGGACGACGGAGTCCGGTCTAGTCACTACCTGCCACTCACCCGCTACGTACTCAAACGCGCGTGTCTGTCACAGTAGGCCGCCGATGGGTGCACCTCTTCCCCACTCGCATCACCCGCACCTAGTCTGGGGAGTGAGCACGCAACGACGAAGAGTCACCGGAAGGGGAAGCCGGTGGCCGTCGAGTGCGGAAGGTTCAGGTGTGTCATGGCTGTAACCGGCGAGAGGCCTCTGAACGAGGTTCAGTTCCTGACCGTGGCGGAGGTCGCCACGGTGATGCGAGTGTCGAAGATGACCGTGTACCGCCTGGTGCACAGCGGTCATCTGCCCGCGATCCGGGTGGGGCGGTCCTTCCGCGTCCCCGAGCAAGCGGTTCACGAGTACCTCCGCGACAGCTATGTGGGGGTGGAGACGGCCTGACGATCCCCTCCGGGGGATCCCCGGAGACCCTCGATTACGACCTCAGCGCTCGGTTGGGTAGGCTAGCCCCTCGTAGGTCGTGTGGGCCCATGGCGCCCAAACAACCGAGTGATGAGAAGTGAGCGAGGGTAGTCGTGGGCTCTGTTATCAAGAAGCGGCGCAAGCGGATGGCCAAGAAGAAGCACCGCAAGCTGCTCAAGCGCACGCGCGTTCAGCGCCGCAACAAGAAGTAAGCGGCGACGCGAGAGCGTGTTCTGTGGCCCCCCATCGGCAATGATGGGGGGCCACAGGTGTATCCCGGGTGACCCGGTGGCGATCCGGCCGACACCGGCCGGGGAATTTCCGTCACCTCGCGCAGCGGGCAGTCATCACAGCGCAACACCCACCCGCTAAGTTGGCCCCCACGGGGAACGCGGAACATGCGTAACGCGGAAGGAAGGCGCTGATCTTGGGCAAGGTCGTGCTCGTCACCGGGGTCGCCCGGCAGCTGGGCGGCCGGTTCGTGCGGCGGATCCAGCGGGACCCGGAGGTCGAGCGGGTGATCGCGGTGGACGCGGTACCGCCCGCGCACCAGTTGGGCGGGGCCGACTTCATCCAGGCCGACATCCGGCAGCCGACCATGGCCAGAGTGCTCGCCGAGACCGGCGCCGACACCGTCGTACACCTCGATGTCACCGGCACCGCGCTGGGCGGCGGCAACCGCGCCACGGTCAAGGAGACCAATGTCATCGGCACCATGCAGCTGCTCGGTGCCTGCCAGAAGTCGCCGGCGGTGCGGCGGCTGGTGATCAAGTCCAGCACCAATGTGTACGGCTCCGCGCCGCGCGATCCGGCCGTGTTCACGGAGACCACCCCGGCCAAGTCGCTGCCCAGCGGCGGGTTCGCGAAGGACACCGTCGAGGTCGAGGGGTATGTGCGCGGGTTCGCCCGGCGGCGGCCCGATGTGGCCGTGTGCGTGCTGCGGTTCGCCAACATCCTCGGTCCGTCCGCCGACACCCCGCTCGCCTCGTACTTCGCGCTGCCGGTGCTGCCGACCGTGTTCGGCTACGACCCGCGGCTCCAGTTCGTGCACGAGGACGACGTGGTGGAGGTGCTGCGGCTGGCCTCGCACGAGCCGCGCCGGGGCACCCTCAACAGCGGCACGTTCAATATCGCCGGGGACGGGGTGCTGCTGCTCTCGCAGTGCTCCCGGCGGCTCGGGCGGCCCACCGTGCCCCTGCTGCTGCCCGCGGTCACCTGGGCCGGCTCCCTGGTCCGTACGCTGGGTATGACGGACTTCTCACCGGAGCAGTTCAGGCTGCTGACCCATGGGCGGGTCGTGGACACCGTCCAGATGCGCGAGACGCTGGGGTTCACGCCCCGTTATACGACGGCGGAGGCGTTCGCGGACTTCGCCCGGGGCCAGGGCGCGGGGCTGCTGCCGCCGGAGGCCGTCGCGGGAGCCGTCGACCGGATCGCCGCGCTCGCCCTGCCGGACGGCGGCCGGCCCACGACGCAGAGCGCCGACCGAGGAGCGCGGTAACGATGGCGGACGCCAAGGTCATTCCCTTCGACGACGACCGGTCCCGGGGGAGCGGGAGCGGCAGTGGTCCACAGCGGTCCGGGAGACGGCGGGGCGCGGGCGGCCGGCGCGGCGGCCGCGGCGACGCCGGGGCCGGTGAGCTGGGTGAGGTGCAGCGGCTGCCGGGGCGGGGGCCGGCGGCGGAGGACGGCCCGGTGGGCGAGGACGAGCGGCCGGTGGACCGGCCCGTGCCCGCTGACGAGGGCGGCCTGGAGCGGCGGGTGGCGGCCGGACTGTCCTTCCTGCGGCGCCGGCTGACCGGGGACTACGAGGTCGACGACTTCGGGTACGACGCGGAGCTGACCGACCAGGTCCTGATGTCGCTGCTGCGCCCGGTGTACGAGAAGTACTTCCGGGTCGAGGTGAAGGGCGTCGAGAACATCCCGGACAAGGGCGGGGCGCTGATCGTCGCCAACCACTCCGGGACGCTGCCGCTGGACGGGCTGATGATGCAGGTCGCGGTCCATGACCACCATCCGGCCGACCGGCATCTGCGGCTGCTCGCGGCGGACCTGGTGTTCGTGCTGCCGGTGGTCAACGAGCTGGCGCGCAAGCTCGGACACACCCTGGCGTGCGCGGAGGACGCGGAACGGCTGCTGGAGCAGGGCGAGCTGGTGGGGGTGATGCCCGAGGGGTTCAAGGGCATCGGGAAGCCCTTCAGCGAGCGGTACAAGCTTCAGCGGTTCGGGCGGGGCGGCTTTGTGTCGACGGCGATGCGGCAGGGGGTGCCGATCATTCCGTGCTCGATCGTCGGGGCGGAGGAGATCTATCCGATGATCGGCAACGCGAAGACGGTCGCGCGGGTGCTGGGCATCCCGTACTTCCCGCTGACCCCGACCTTCCCCTGGCTCGGGCCGCTGGGCGCGGTGCCGCTGCCGACGAAGTGGACGATCCAGTTCGGCGAGCCGATCCCGACGGACGGGTATCCGCCGGAGGCGGCCGAGGACCCGATGCTGATGTTCAACCTCACGGACCAGGTGCGGGAACAGATCCAGCACACCCTGTACAAGCTGCTGGTCCAGCGGCGATCGGTCTTCTTCTAGCCCGCGGTACGGCTTCTGGCCGCGGTACGACGACGAGGGCGCCCCCGCTCGGGTGGGGGCGCCCTTGCTGTCGTACTTCCCTAGTTCGCCTGGTCGTTGTCGATCCCCAGTCCCGGGAGGAGGCCCGGGAGGAGCGGGGGGAGGGTGACGTCGGGGGCGGTGGCCGGGGGTTTGGTGGTGGGCGGGGTGCTGCTGTCGCCACTGGACTTCGGCGGGTCGAGCAGGCCGCCGGTGCTGCCGCCGAGCAGCCCGTCCCCGGTGCTCTCGCTGGCCCTGCCGGTCGGGTGCCCGGTGGTGCCGTGACCGGTGGCCGGGGCGCTGTGGCGCGGCGGGGTCGAGCGAGGGGTGCCGGGGGACGCCGAGCCGGAGCCCCGGTGCCTGCCGTCGCCGCCCTGGGAGGACTGCTGCGGCAGCAGGGACTGCAACGGGGCGACCTCCTGGTCTATGGCGTCGAACACCGACGACACCTGCTGTTTGACGTCTCCGAGCTGCACCGGCAGCTTGTCGCTCAGCGCGCTCCATGCCTCGCGGTGGGACCGGGAGAACGCGGACAGCGCCTGGATCGGGCCCAGCTGGTCCGGATCGGCCTCATAGGCCGCGTGCAGCAGCCGGTGGCCCTCGGTGACGTCGTGCTGCATCCCGGACAGGGTGCGGCGGATCTCGCCGATGGACTCATGGTCGAGATGGCCGCCGCGGCCGCGCTCCAGCAGCCGGCGGGCCTCGCCGAGCCGGGTGGAGGCCTGGTCGAGGTAGACCTGGCCGCGCTGGTCCTCGCCATTGCTCAGATAGTCGAGCTTGAAGTCCTCGATGCCGCGTTTCAGTCCGTACAGCGAGTCGCCGGGCAGGGCGTGGGAGCTGGCGGCGGCGACTCCGCCGAAGGCTCCCGCGGCCACGCCCACGCTGAGTCCGCCGGCCGCGAGGCCCTTGGTCAGCCTGGTCCGCGGCCGGAGTTTGCCCAGCGGGCTCGCCCGGTGCGCGCCCCTGCCCTTCGCTTCGCTCCCCCTTTGTTCCGGTACGGTCGGCTCCGCCCCGGTCCCCTCCTGGAGCATGGCCTCCATCGCGGCCACCAGCTGTGCGCGCTGGACGACCTTGACGTCGGGGTCGAGCTGCGGCCTGGGCAGCGCGCCGAGTCCGTCCGCGAGGGCCAGCAGACGGCCCTGCTCGGTCAGTTCCTCGGTGGTCGGCGGGGAACCCGCCGGTTCGTCGGACTGCTCGGCCGCCGTGTCCCGGTCGGGCTGCTCCTCCAGGGCCTGGGCGAAGGCGTTCGCCCGCCGGTGCGCCGATACGTTCGCGATCACTGGCGGCACCTCCTCTCGTCATGACGGTCGACTCCCCAGGGGGTCCTGAGGGTTGCACGCCCCCGGCCACTCCACCCGATCGAGCGATGGGCTGGCCGGGAGGTGACCACAGGGAGCCTGTATCCCGCACAACGACTGGCGCGGCACTTGGGTTACGGACCCCGATCGATCCGTGCGGAAAGTCAACGTGCCTTTACGGAAGGTGAGTTGGCGGTCGCCCGGAGTGGCGGGCCGGGGGCGGGGGCTTTCAGCGGGCGTCGTCCGGCAGCAGCCGGGCGAGGGTGCGCACCGCGCGGTACTGGAGGGTCTTGATCGCGCCCTCGTTCTTGCCCATGACCCGGGCGGTCTCCGCGACCGAGAGGCCCTGGAGGAAGCGGAGCGTCACGCACTCCTGCTGCTGCGGGTTGAGGCGTCGTACGGCGTCCAGGAGCGCGGCGTTCGACAGGGACTCCAGGACGGAGTCCTCCGGTGAGCGCTCGACCTCGTTGGCGTCCAGCATCTCGCCGGTGGTGACCTCCAGCCGGAAGCGGCTGGACTTGAAGTGGTCGGCGACGAGGTTGCGGGCGATCGTCACCAGCCAGGCGCCGAAGTCGCGGCCCTGCCAGGTGAAGGTGCCGATCCGGCGCAGGGCGCGCAGAAAGGTCTCGCTGGTCAGGTCCTCGGCGGTGGCGCGGCCGCCCACCCGGTAGTAGATGTACCGGTAGACGGTGTCGCTGTACTGGTCGTACAACCGCCCGAAGGCCTCGGCCTCGCCCGCCTGGGCGCGCTCGACCAGATCCATCATCCGGGCGCTGTCGCTGTCGGCGGCCGGCCGGCGGGCGGTGGTGGCGCCGCCGCCCGCGCCCGCGGGGCGGCCGCGTCTGGCGATGGCGGCGCCGCCGTCGGCCAGTGCGTAGCACGGGCCCGTGGGCGCGGCGATGGCGAAGGCGGGGACGGTGAGCGCGGTGGGGACGAGGCCGCGCAGCAGCGTCTCTTTGACCGTTGCGACAGTTGCGCGCAGCGTAGCCAGGCCCGAGGCGTCAACCCCGACGTGTGGGTACACGGGACTCCCAGAGGCAGAGCTTTCATCACGTGCAGTGCGGAACCGTTCACCCGTCGTAGCGACGGAGGGGTACCGGTTTGCGTCTGAGGAGAATAACGCTTCGTGCAGGCCCTGCTACACCGAGTTGCTCAAATCACCGATTGCGTCGTATCTGTAACCGATTGTTGCCCTATCCCGTTCCGCAATCTGATCACTTCTTGACCGAAAAAGGGCGTGTTTGGGCGAACTCCAGGACATCTTGAAATGGCCGCGGCATAATTCCGGGCGCGTGGAGGGCCGAGGCCCCGTCGGCGAACAGCTACCGGCGTCGGCGACTCAAAGCGATCGCCGCCGCAGTGCCACCGGCCACCGCGCCGACACCCGCCGCCGCCGGAATCCCCACCTTCGCCGCCTTGCGCCCCGTGCGATAGTCCCGAAGCCGCCAGTCCTTCTCCCGCGCGTGCTTGCGCAGCTTCGCGTCCGGGTTGATGGCGTACGGGTGGCCGACGAGCGACAGCATCGGGATGTCGTTGTGGCTGTCGCTGTACGCCGCGCAGCGGGCGAGGTCCAGCCCCTCCGCCGAGGCCAGCGCGCGCACCGCCTCCGCCTTGGCGGGCCCGTGCAGCGGCTCGCCGACCAGCCGGCCGGTGTAGATGCCGTCCACCGACTCCGCGACCGTACCGAGCGCCCCGGTCAGACCCAGTCGGCGCGCGATCACCGTGGCGATCTCCACCGGCGCAGCCGTGACCAGCCAGACCTTCTGTCCGGCGTCCAGGTGCGCCTGGGCGAGCGCGCGGGTGCCCGGCCAGATGCGGTCGGCCATGTACTCGTCGTAGATCTCCTCGCCGATGGTCTGGAGCTCGACGACGCGATGGCCCTTGACGATGGACAGCGCCGAGTCGCGGGCGTCCTGCATGTGCTCGGGGTCCTCGACCCCGGCCAGCCGGAACCACGCCTGCTGCCAGGCGAAGCGTGCCAGGTCGCGGGTCTCGAAGAACTTCCGCTTGTACAGGCCGCGTCCGAAGTGGAAGATCGCGGCGCCCTGCATCACGGTGTTGTCGAGGTCGAAGAAGGCGGCCGCGCTGGTGTCGCCGATCACCGGGAAGGCCGGTTCCTCCGCGTCGGTCCGCGCGGTCTCCTGTGCCTCCTCCGAGGACTTGCGGGCGGCCTCGGCCGAGGCCTCGCCTGCCAACACGCTCCGCGCCGTGGCGGAGCGCCTACGGGGAGTGAGCCATCCGAGAGCGGCCATGTCGTGAGCATAGCCAGTCTGTTCGGTGCTTCCGGAGCCGGAAGGTTCAAAGACCGTGAACTCCGGGTGAGGCAAGGGTTAAACCCGGTGTGCCGGGGCGGCGCGCGAGAATGGCCGGTATGAGTCCACTCTTCCGACGTAGCGGCGACAAGAGCGCGAAGACCGAGCCCGGCGAGCGGCTGGTCACCCTGATCCGCAAGCCCGGCTGCCATCTGTGCGACGACGCGCAGGCCGTGATCGAGAAGGTCTGCGGGGAACTCGGGGTGCCGTGGGACCAGAAGGACATCAGCGAGGACAAGGCGCTGTACGACCGGTACTGGGAGCAGATCCCCGTCGTACTGGTCGACGGTGAGCAGCACACCTTCTGGCGCGTGAACGCCGATCGACTCCGCAAAGCACTGACCGACTAGTCCAACTGGTCCCGAAAGTCGCTTAGGATCTACGGGCGGTTTGGTCTCGGGGGCGGGATTCGTGAGGAGCGTGTGCGGTTTTGCCCCCAGTAACGAAGGCACGCCGGTGTGTGCCCGCCGGTTCCCGCCAACGGCGCGAAAGGTGCGTGACCCCGGTCACTTCTGCCGGGCAAATCGGACACCATCTTTGTGCACGCGTTCACAAAGACATAGCCTGCTGTCGACGGGGCGGTCTGGGGACGTATGACCGCCTGCAGCCCCGCTCTACCATCAGGAGCACCGTGGCAACTGGCCGAACACACCGACCGGCGACCCGCAGCCGAGGGATTCCCGAGGCCACCGTCGCCAGGCTTCCGCTGTACCTCCGAGCCCTGACCGCGCTGTCCGAGCGCTCGGTACCCACGGTCTCCTCCGAGGAGCTGGCCGCGGCCGCGGGGGTCAACTCCGCCAAGCTGCGCAAGGACTTCTCTTACCTGGGCTCCTACGGAACGCGCGGTGTCGGCTACGACGTGGAGTATCTCGTCTACCAGATCTCCCGCGAACTCGGCCTCACCCAGGACTGGCCGGTTGTCATCGTCGGTATCGGTAACCTCGGCGCCGCCCTCGCCAACTACGGCGGGTTCGCCTCCCGCGGCTTCCGGGTGGCCGCGTTGATAGACGCGGACCCGGGCCTGACCGGCAAGCCGGTCGCGGGCATCCCGGTGCAGCACACCGACGACCTCGAAAAGATCATCAAGGACGACCGGGTCTCCATCGGCGTCATCGCCACCCCGGCCGGCGCCGCCCAGCAGGTCTGCGACCGGCTCGTGGCCGCCGGGGTCACCTCCATCCTGAACTTCGCGCCGACCGTGCTGTCCGTGCCGGACGGCGTCGACGTGCGCAAGGTCGACCTGTCGATCGAACTCCAGATCCTCGCCTTCCACGAGCAGCGCAAGTCCGGTGAGGAGACCGCGGCCGGCGACGGTGGCAAGGCCGCCGCCGTCACCCCCCGCGACGACGCCGACCAGGGACCCGACGGGGACGTACCCGCCGTGATGCCCGCATGAGCCTCCTCGTCGTCGGACTGAGCCACCGCAGCGCCCCGGTCAGCGTGCTGGAGCGGGCGGCGCTGAACGCGGACGCCCAGACCAAGCTGCTGCACGACACGGTCGCCGCCGAGCCCGCCACCGAGGCCGCGGTGCTCGCCACCTGCAACCGCATCGAGCTGTACGCCGACGTGGACAAGTTCCACGCGGGTGTCGCCGAGCTGTCCACGCTGCTCGCCCAGCACAGCGGCGTCGGCCTGGAGGAACTGACCCCCTACCTGTACGTCCACTACGAGGACCGGGCCGTCCACCACCTCTTCTCGGTGGCCTGCGGACTGGACTCGATGGTCGTCGGCGAGGGCCAGATCCTCGGCCAGATCAAGGACTCCCTGGCCCGCGCCCAGGACCTGCACACCGCGGGCAAGCTGCTGAACGACCTGTTCCAGCAGGCCCTGCGGGTCGGCAAGCGCGCCCACTCCGAGACCGGCATCGACCGCGCGGGCCAGTCCCTGGTCACCTTCGGCCTGGAGCAGCTGGCCGGGGGCGGCGACGTCCAGCGGTGGGCGGCCGGGCGCCGGGCGCTGGTGATCGGCGCCGGTTCGATGTCCTCGCTGGCCGCCGCCACGCTCGCGCGGGCCGGGGTCGCCGAGATCGTCGTGGCCAACCGCACCTTCGACCGTGCCGAGCGCCTCGCCGAGATCCTTCAGGAGGCCGACGACAACGCGGTGACCGCCCGTGCGGTACGGATGAACGCCGTGCCGGACGAGCTGACACGTGCCGACGTCGTCGTCTCCTGTACCGGGGCGACGGGCCTGGTGCTCACGGCGGAGTCGGTCGCACAGGCCGTCGAGGGCCGCACCGGACAGCCGCCGGTCACCGAGCCCGGTTTCACGGCCGTAAAGCCCGAGGCCCCGCAGCCCACCGCCGACGAGAACTGCCCCCTGGACCTGGCCGCGGCGCAGCCCGGCTTCTCCGTCCTGGGCGAGGCCGCCGTGGCCGGGATGGACGCGGCCACGCTGGAGCAGCACGCGACCTGGGCGGCCGGGGGCAACACGCGCCCGGCGGGTGGCCGTACCACCGAGTCCGCCGAGGTGGACGCCGAGCTGATCACCGCGCTCGCCGCGACCGCCGCCACCGTGGGCCGGATCCCCGAGCGGCGCCGCCCCGAGCCGGTCGCCGAGCGTCCCGCGCCCGTCGTCTTCCTCCTCGACCTGGCCATGCCGCGCGACATCGACGCAGCCGTGCACCGCCTCGCCGGGGTGCGCCTGGTGGACATCGAGTCGCTCGCCGAGGCCTCCGCCGACGCTCCGATGGCGGCCGACGTGGACCAGGTGCGGCGTATCGTCTCCGACGAGGTCGCGGCCTTCGGGGCGGCCATGCGGGCGGCGCACATCACGCCGACCGTGGTCGCGCTGCGCACCATGGCCGCGGATGTCGTCGCCGCCGAGATCGCGCGGCTGCACGGCCGCCTGCCCGACCTGGACGACCGCCAGCGCGGCGAGATCCGCCAGGCCGTGCACCGGGTCGTCGACAAGCTGCTGCACGCGCCGACCGTGCGGATCAAGCAGCTCGCGGCCGAGCCCGGTGGCACCGGGTACGCGGACGCGCTGCGCACCCTGTTCGACCTCGACCCCGAGACGGTCGCCTCCGTCTCCCGGGCCGAGGACAGCACAGAAACGAAGGACCGACCGGCATGAGTGACAAGGCACTGCGACTGGGAACCAGGCGGAGCAAGCTCGCCATGGCCCAGTCCGGTCAGGTGGCGGAGACCGTCCGCCGGGTGACCGGGCGACCGGTCGAGCTGGTCGAGATCACGACGTACGGCGACACCTCCCGCGAGCACCTCGCGCAGATCGGCGGCACCGGCGTCTTCGTCACGGCGCTGCGCGACGCGCTGGTGCGCGGCGAGGTCGACTTCGCAGTTCACTCGCTCAAGGACCTCCCCACGGCCGAGCCCGAGGACCTGGTCCTGGCCGCCCTGCCGGTGCGCGAGGACCCGCGGGACGTGCTCGTCGCGCGCGACGACCTGAAGTTCACCGACCTGCCGCGCGGCGCCCGCATAGGCACCGGCTCCCCGCGCCGCATGGCCCAGCTGAACGCGTACGCCCGCGCCCACGGACTGGACATAGAGACGGTCCCGATCCGCGGCAACGTGGACACCCGCATCCGGTACGTCCGCGACGGCGAGCTGGACGCGGTCGTCCTGGCCGCCGCCGGACTCCACCGGATCGGCCGCATCGAAGAGGTGACCGACTTCCTGTCGGTCGACACGGTTCTGCCCGCCCCCGGCCAGGGGGCCCTGGCGATCGAGTGCGCCGCCCAGCGCGCGGACCTGATCGCGGCGCTCGGCGAGCTCGACGACCCGTTCACACGGGCCGCCGTGACCGCCGAGCGGTCACTGCTCGCCGCCCTGGAGGCCGGTTGCAGCGCACCTGTGGGTGCGTTGGCCGACTTGTTGGAGGGCGGGCAGTTTGTCAAGGAAATGCGCCTGCGCGCCGTCGTCGGGACCACCGACGGCACCCGCATGGTGCAGTTGTCCACCACCGGTCCCGTGCCCCAGACGCACGAAGGTGCGCTGGCACTCGGTAGCGAACTCGCCGCCGAGATGCTGGCCCAGGGCGCGGCCGGTCTGATGGGGGAGCGAGCACATTGAGCCCCACCGCCCTTCCTGCCGCCGGTCCGGAACACGGGCACGTCACCTTCCTCGGTGCCGGACCCGGGGATCCGGGACTGCTGACTCTGCGCGCCGTGGAGGCACTGTCGAACGCGGACGTCCTGATCGCCGAGCCCGAGGTGCTCGATGTGATCCGGACGCACGCGCGGCAGGGCGTCTCCGTCGTGCACACCGACGGGAACCTCTCCACGTCGCCACCGGGCACGCCGCAGCTCACGGTCGTTGACGGCACGTCAACCACCGCCGCTGCCCCGTCTCCTGCCCGGGATGCCGCTCATCTTGTCATGGAGGCCGCGCGGGGCGGCAGGCGGGTCGTGCGTGCGGTCTCGGGTGACCCCGGGCTCGACACGGACGCCGCCGAGGAGATGCTGGCGTGCGCCGCGGCCGGGGTGCCCTTCGAGGTGGTACCCGGTGTCGCCGCCGCGGTGGGTGTGCCGGCGTACGCCGGTGTGCCGCTGCGGGACGCGGACGGCGCGGACGTCCGGTTCGTGGACGCCCGTACCGCCTCGGACCGCTGCTGGACCGAGGTCGGCGCCTCCGACGGCACGGTGGTCGTCTCCACGACCCTGGACGCGGTGGCCGCCGCGGCGGGCGAGCTGGTCTCGGCCGGCCGCAAGCCGGACACCCCGCTGACGGTCACCGTCGCCGGTACGACGACGCGCCAGCGCACCTGGTCCGCGACGCTCGGCACCATCGCGCAGACGCTGAAGCAGGCGAAGGTGCTGCCCTCGCCGGACGGTGGCCGCCCGGTGATAGCGGTGGTCGGCGAGCGTTCCGCCGCCGCCCGGCGCGACCAGCTCTCGTGGTTCGAGTCCAAGCCGCTGTTCGGCTGGAAGGTGCTCGTGCCGCGCACGAAGGAACAGTCGGCGGCGCTCTCCGAGCAGCTGCGGTCCTACGGCGCGGTGCCGCACGAGGTCCCCACCATCGCGGTGGAGCCGCCGCGCACGCCCCAGCAGATGGAGCGCGCGGTCAAGGGCCTGGTCACCGGCCGCTACGAGTGGATCGCCTTCACGTCGGTCAACGCGGTGAAGGCGGTGCGGGAGAAGTTCGAGGAGTACGGCCTTGACGCTCGGGCTTTTGCGGGTATCAAGGTGGCTGCGGTGGGCGAGCAGACGGCTCGCGCGCTGATCGCCTTCGGCGTGAAGCCGGACCTGGTCCCGAGCGGCGAGCAGTCGGCCGCCGGTCTGCTGGAGGACTGGCCCCCCTACGACCCGGTCTTCGACCCGATCGACCGTGTCTTCCTCCCGCGCGCGGACATCGCCACGGAGACCCTGGTGGCCGGTCTGATCGAGCTGGGCTGGGAGGTCGACGACGTCACGGCCTACCGCACCGTGCGCGCCTCGCCCCCGCCGGCCGAGACCCGCGAGGCGATCAAGGGCGGCGGCTTCGACGCGGTCCTGTTCACCTCGTCCTCCACGGTCCGCAACCTGGTCGGCATCGCGGGCAAGCCGCACAACGTGACGGTGATCGCCTGCATCGGCCCCGCGACGGCGAAGACGGCCGAGGAACACGGCCTCCGCGTCGACGTCATGGCCCCGGAACCCTCGGTCGCGAAACTGGCCGAGGCCCTGGCCGACTTCGGCGCGAAGCGCCGCGACGCGGCGCTGGAGTCGGGCGACCCGGTGACCCGCCCGAGCGAGCGCCGACCGGGGGCGCGGAGGCGTCGTTCGACGACCTGACGTTTCTCGCGGCCCTTCGCCCACCCGCCCACCCGAAGCCCTTGGCTGCCGGGTGGGCGGTCGGCTTTTCGCCGTCAGTGCTTCGACGCGTACGGCAGGAAGCTCGCCCAGGTGGTGGGGGTGAGGGCGAGGCGGGGGCCGGTGGGGTTCTTGGAGTCGCGGACGAGGATGTGGTCCGGGATGGTGGCCACCTCGACGCAGGACGGGCCGTCCGACGTGCTGTAGCTGCTCTTTATCCACTCCAGCTTGGGGCTCATGTCTCTCCAAGTACTTTCTCGATCAGGGCCAGTGAATTGCGGGGCGTGAGAGCCTGGGCTCGGATGATCCCATAGCGCATGTCGAGCGCAGTGGTCTCTTTGGGATTGCAGAGGACACGGCTGACGAGCGGTGCTTCGCTGAGTCCCACGTTTGTCCCGTCCTTGAGTTTGAGCAGCCGGAACAGACCGTCGAGGCCCGAGTTCTCCTCGCTGCCCAAGGGGAGAACTTGCAGGTCGATGTTGGGCAACTCGCCTGCCTCCAAGAGTCGTTCGAGCTGTCCCCGCATGACCATCTTGCCTCCGATCAGCCGTCGTAGCGTCGACTCGCACAGCACGAAGCTGAAGAGTGGCTCGGCCGTCGCGGGGTTGATGATCTCCTGACGAGCCAGCCTCGCGGCCACTTGCCGCTCCAACTCGTCCACCGTGAACGGCGGCCGTCGAGATCCGAGGACGGCCCGCGCGTAGTCTCGGGTCTGGAGGAGCCCGTCCACAACGGAGTTGTTGTAGGAACTGATCACCACCGCCTCGGCCTCAAGACGCTTCACGTCCCGTACCTTCTTTGGGTACCGGACCTCCTCCAGATCCGTCTTCATCGCGGAGATCCTGCCCTCGGCCCGCAATGCCTCGTCCGCGGCGTCGAGATACTCGGGACGAGGAATCCGCCGCCTTCTCTCCACCGAGGAGACCAGTTCCTCCCCGTACCCGATCAGCGTGCCGAACTCGGCCTGGGTGAGGCCCGCCGCCTCGCGCCACAGCTTCAGTTGCCGGGCTACCGTGCGAATGACGGCCCCGGCCTCCTCGTCCTCCAGTTCCGCGTCCCAGTCGCTCACGTCCGCCGCCCTCCCGTCGCTTCCTGCCGGGCCCAACCACGGACGCGCGCCTTGGGTCACGCCGTACAGCCCGGACGGAACCGGACAACTCACGGACAGGCACTGGTCGCACGGGCCATCGATATTCACAGGCTACGCAGGAACGGCCACGCTGCGTGATGTGAATCAGGAAACCCAGCAGACCACGCTGGCGCAAAAGCCACCGCGCCAGTTCTCCGTACCGCTGTCGGCCACCCGCAGGGGGGCCCGCCTGGCGAGGCTCCTCGCGGTCGAGCAACTGGAGTCATGGGGAGTCCCGTTGGACCCGGCCCGGCTGATCGTGGCCGAGCTGGCGACGAACGCCGTGCTGCACGGCAGGGTCCCGGGCCGCAGCTTCCGCCTGACCCTGGCGGTACCGGCCCCGGGCGTCCTGCGCATCGAGGTCACGGACACCCGCGCGGAATCCCTCCCGGCCCGCAACCCCACCCCCTCCGAATCCGGCTACGGCCTCCTCCTGGTCGACACCCTGTCCACCCGCTGGGGCGTCCGCCAGGGCCCGGTGCCGTGCAAGACGGTGTGGGCGGAGTGCGTGTTCGCTCCGCTCGGACCAGCGTTCCACCCGTCACGGTGAGAGGTGCCGCCCGAACGGGTGGGAACCGGGGGGCGCATAGCCAGTCGTGAGGCGACTTCCCTAGGCTGCGGCGGCATGAAGGGGCGACATTCGGCGCTCGCCTCACGGACATGCGCAGGAGGGCACGGGTGAACTCCTACAGCAGGCAAGGGAAGTTGGTGCGGAACCGGATTCCGCAGATCATTCGCGACGGCGGGACCGAGCCGGTCTTCTACACCGCGGGCCGGGGCGAATACCGCAGCCGGCTGCGGGACAAGCTCGGTGAGGAGGTCGCCGAGTTCCTCGCGGCGGACGACGACGCGGCGCCGGAGGAGCTGGCGGACGTGCTGGAAGTGGTCCATGCGCTGGCCGCGGACCTGGGAGTCGGCGAGGACCAGTTGGAGAAGATCCGCGCGGCGAAGACGGCCGAGCGCGGCGACTTCTCCGACCGGATCGTCTGGACGGGCAACCGCTGACCGGAGGCCGTCCGGCCGATCTCCACGGGACCTCACGTTCCGGGCCTGGTCAGTACGGCATGGCAGACGCCGGGCAGAGGCAGCACGGGGGCCTCGGCAGCGGGAACGAGGCCGGCCCGGCGGGCGAGGGCGACGATCTCGTCCGGGGAGATGCCGCGCTGGAAGGTGCCCTTGCTCCGGCTGGACCAGAAGCCGTCGTGGTGCGGCGTCCAGCCGCCGTCCGCGGCCGCTTTGGTGATCTCCTCCGGTGACCGGGTGACCACGACGACATGTCCACCGGGGCGCGCGAAGGACGCCGCGTCTTCGAGTGCCTGGATCCGCTGCCAGGGGTCGGGCAGCACATTGAGGACGAACATCGAGGTGACAAGGTCGAAGTCGGTCCGCCGGGGACGCGGCCAGCCGAACCCCTCGTGGGGGTCGAAGCCCTCGGTGTCCAGGCCCGATGAGCGGTAGTGGGCGACGTCGGCTCCGTAGCCGCAGCCATGGTCCAGGACGCTTTTGACGTCGAGCGGACCGGTCAGGTGGCCGGTCACGGCCCGTGCGGCAGGAGAAGGGCCGCGCCGGTTCATCGCGGTCTTATGGGGCTGGTAATGCGTTCTGACCGTGGCCGTGGAGATCTTCCCGATGAGTTCGCTCATGGGGAAGAGCACGTCCTCCGGCTCCCTGCCCTGGAGGGTGACAGGCACGTCGCCGCGCGCAGGCCCGCGCGACTCTCCGCTTCAGCGTCGGCCGCACCACCACGGCCACGGAGGTCGACCAGGCCGCGCGTTTCATCGCCCGCGCCGCACACGCCCTGGCACCGACACCCACCCACGCCTGATCACCGTCCGGTGTCCGCGCGGCAGGGCCGCTCAAGCCGTAGAGAGACGGATGCCGTTGCTGTCGGCCCAGCCGGGTGGGCCGACAGCGGGGCAGCCGGGGGATGTCCGCAGGCGGCCGGATCGGTTACGGGGTCGTGCAGTTGAGCGAGCCCGATGGCAGGTTGTTGCCGGACGACGATGTCGCGGTGAAGCCGAAGGTCGTACTGCCGTCCGCCGGGATCGTGCCGTTGTAGGCGGCGTTGGCGACCGTCACCCCGCCGCCCGAGGCGGTGGAGAGGGTGCCGCTCCACACGCTGCCGATCGTCGTGCCGCTGCCCGGGGTCCAGCCGACGTGCCAGCCGTTGATCGGGGCGGTGCCGTGGTTCATCACGGTGACCGTGGCCTGGAAGCCGCCGCTCCAGGCGCTGTCCACGTTGTACGTGGCCATGCAGGAGCCGGTGCCGCCGGTGGGCGGCGGGGTCGTGCCGCCACCGCCGTCCGGGGGCGGGGTCGTACCGCCGCTGCCCCGGATGCCGGTCACCTCGCCGTTGCCGCCGTCGAAGACGATGTCGGAGCAGGAGAAGAAGTTCTCGTTGCTGTCCGAGCGCACCCACTGGATGAACATCAGCGCGTTGCCCGAACGGCCCGAGGGCAGCGCCTGGTTCCAGTAGTAGTGACCGCCGTCCGTGCCGGGCGAGCCGGACGCGGGCGGGTTGGTGACCGTGGAGGCCAGCTGGAGGTCCGACCAGGCGAGCGGGGTCGTCGGCGACCAGCCCTGCTTGGTGAAGTAGACCCGGAAGTCACCGGGGTGCTGAGCCCAGTTGCTGTACTGGAGCTGGATGGTGGAGCCCGAGGTCAGATGCGTCTTCGGCCAGTCGTCGCGGGCCAGGTTGTAGCCGCTGAAGTCGTACGGCGACTTGTTGCCCGCGCTACAGATCGTGCCGTCCGGGACATAACCCTGGCCCTTGCCGCCGGCGTTGGAGTCCAGCACCGCGAACCAGTTGTAGAGCGAGGACGACCCGCTCTGCGCGATGGCCGCCGCACAGGCCGGGTTGGTCGGGTCGACCGCGCCGCTGCTCGTGATGGCGTCCTTGTAGCAGAGGTAGGTGCGCGAGCCGGGGAACATGGCGACGCCGTGCGCCGACGCGGTCCCCGAGCCGAGGAGGATCAGCCCCAGGGCGGAGACCGTGGCGGCTAACGCGGCCAGCAGGGCCGCCGTTCTGCTGCGTCTGATCATGGGGGAGAGACCTTTCGCAGATCGACATGGACAGGCGCCTCTCAAGGAGCGAAGAAGCATGGGCATGACAGTTGCGAAATCGCGAAGCGCCGAACGGTGTGGGAGCGCTCCCACTCTCGGAGGATAGGGACGCGTAAACCATATGTAAACGGCCTGGACAAAGTGCGGCCCGGGCAGGGCGGCGGAGCCGTCCCGACCGGGCCGGGGGAACGTGATCGAGGGGGCGGGGCTACGCCGCCGTGCCGCCCGCGTAGTCGCTGCTGAACGTCGTCTCGATGGTCTGCGCCACCGGCTGGGCCACCCCCGTGCCGGTCATGATGATGCCCAACTCCCGGTTGTTGCTCAGGGAGTTGCTGCTGATGTTCATGGAACCGGCCTCCACCGCCTGGGTGGACAGGCCGTAGTCGGCGACCATGGCCTTGGCGTGGATGTAGAAGCCGTTCGGGTCGGAGTAGCCGACGACCGTGCCGCCCGCCGCCTTGACCGCGGAGACCTCGCTGGCGTAGCTCGCGGGGTCTTCGAGGACGACACGGACCTTCACGCCCGCCTTGGCGCGCGCCACGATCGCGTTGACGACCGTGCTGTCGCTGAACTCCAGCTCCTGCACGTCCAGCGTCTTGGTCGCGGCGTTGATGAAGGACACCAGCCGGCTGCGCGAGTCGGTGGGGGACCACAGCAGGTGGTCGCCGTCGGTGGGGGTGATCGCGGTGCCGGCGTAGTCGGCGTCGAACACCTTCTCGATGGCGGCGACATCGCGGCTGTCGTCGGTGAAGACGCCGTAGTCCCGGCTGGTCGTGTAGTACTGCGAGGTCAGGTTGCCGGTCAGGACGAGCGACTTGGTGCCGTCCACGGTGATCGTCTTCTGGTGGGTGTAGACGTAGGACGAGGAGGACCAGACGACGCCCACGCCCGCGTTGGTCAGCGTCGTGTACGCCGCGTTGTCCGCGCTCTTGTGCTGCCGGTCCAGGACGACCCGGACGGTGACGCCCTTCTTCTCCAGCGCGACCAGGTCGTTGACGGCCGTCGTGTCCTCCAGCTCGTACATCGTCATGTCGAGCTTGCTGGTGGCCGAGTTGATGAAGTCGTAGATCGCCGGCTGGCTGGTACCGGCTTGGGAGAAGGCGAACGCCGAGTACGTCGCCGCGTTCGCGGGGACGGCGGCGACGGCGATGGCGCTGCCGGCGGCGAGGGCGACAGCGGCGCGGGTGAGGGCCTTCCGCAGCATTGCGTGACTCCTTTTGGGAGGCAGGGGGTGTGGTGTCGGGTGCATGACACCACGCGCGTAGAACGCTGGGGAGGCGCGCGGATCCAGAGATGGCCAGGGGGGCGCAAAAACTCGGTATGGGGGTGCCGGTTTGCCCCTCAATGCCAGGCCGCGGGGCCGACAGGGCGTCGGTAAGGAAGGAGGGCGGGCGGGCGTAGCGTAGAAGGCATGACGAAGTACGGATCTTTCCCCGGTACACGTCCCCGGCGGCTGCGGACCACGCCCGTCATGCGACGGATGGTCGCCGAGACGCGTCTGCACCCCGCCGACCTGATCCTCCCCGCGTTCATCCGCGAGGGCGTGAGCGAGCCCGTGCCGATCGCCGCGATGCCCGGCGTCGTCCAGCACACCCGCGACAGCCTGAAGAAGGCCGCGGCGGAGGCCGTCGAGGCCGGGATCTCCGGGATCATGCTGTTCGGCGTGCCGGAGGACGGCAACAAGGACGCCCAGGGAACGGCCGGTACGGACCCCGAGGGGATCCTCCAGGTCGCGCTGCGCGACGTACGCGCCGAGGTCGGCGACGACCTCCTCGTCATGTCCGACCTGTGCCTGGACGAGTTCACCGACCACGGGCACTGCGGGGTGCTGGACGCCGAGGGCCGGGTCGACAACGACGCCACCCTGGAGCGGTACGCCGAGATGGCCCAGGTGCAGGCCGACGCCGGCGCTCACATCGTCGGCCCCAGCGGGATGATGGACGGCCAGATCGGCGTCATCCGTGACGCGCTCGACCAGATCGGCCGCGAGGACGTGGCGATCCTCGCCTACACCGCCAAGTACTCGTCCGCGTTCTACGGCCCGTTCCGCGAGGCCGTCGCCTCCTCGCTGCGGGGCGACCGCAAGACGTACCAGCAGGACCCCGCCAACTGGCGCGAGTCCCTGCGGGAGTTGGAGCTGGACCTCGCCGAGGGCGCGGACATGGTGATGGTCAAGCCGGCCGGGCCGTACCTCGACATCCTCGCGCGGGTCGCGGACGCGGTGGACCTGCCGGTCGCCGCGTACCAGATCTCCGGCGAGTACTCGATGATCGAGGCCGCGGCCGAGAAGGGCTGGATCGAGCGGGACCGCGCGATCTTCGAGACCCTGACGGGGATCAAGCGGGCCGGGGCGCGGAACATCCTGACGTACTGGGCGACCGAGGTGGCGCAGAAGCTGCGCTGAATCGGGCGGGTGCGGAGCGGGCCGAGCGATAGTTGAGGAATCAATTAACTCGGTCCGCTGTTCACGGCGGTATGAAACGCATCGGATTCCTCTCCTTCGGCCACTGGGCCGACAGCCCGCACTCGAAGACCCGCAGCGCCTCCGACACGCTGCTCCAGTCCATCGACCTCGCGGTGGCCGCCGAGGAGCTGGGTGCCGACGGGGCCTACTTCCGGGTGCACCACTTCGCCCGCCAGCTGGGCTCGCCCTTCCCGCTGCTCTCCGCGATCGGCGCGAGGACCTCGCGCATCGAGATCGGCACCGGCGTGATCGACATGCGCTACGAGAACCCCATGTACATGGCCGAGGACGCCGGCGCCGCCGACCTGATCTCCGGCGGCCGGCTCCAGCTCGGCGTCAGCCGCGGGTCACCGGAGCAGGTCATCGACGGCTGGCGGTACTTCGGCTACGCGCCCGGCGAGGGCGAGACCGACGCCGACATGGCCCGCAAGCACACCGAGGTGCTGCTGATGGTGCTCCAGGGCAAGGGCTTCGCCGAGCCGAACCCGCGCCCGATGTTCGCCAACCCGCCGGGACCGCTGCGCATCGAGCCGTACTCCGAGGGGCTGCGCGAGCGCATCTGGTGGGGTGCGGGCTCCAACGCCACCGCCGCCTGGGCCGCCGGGCTCGGCATGAACCTGATGAGCTCGACCGTCAAGGACGACGAGGGCGGCGCGCCCTTCCACGTACAGCAGGCGGCGCAGATCCGGGCCTTCCGCAAGGCCTGGGCCGAGGCGGGCTGGGAACGCGAGCCGCGGGTCTCCGTCTCGCGCAGCGTCTTCGCGCTCACCGATGACCGGGACCGCGCCTACTTCGGCCGCGACGGCGACAGCAGCGACAGCATCGGCTACCTCGACGCCGACACCCGGGCGATCTTCGGCCGTACGTACGCCGCCGAGCCCGACGCCCTGATCGAGCAGCTGGCCGGGGACGAGGCGATCGCCGAGGCCGACACGCTGCTGCTGACCGTGCCCAACCAGCTCGGCGTGGACTACAACAGTCACGTCCTGGAGAACATCCTCACCCATGTCGCGCCGGCGCTCGGCTGGCGCTGACCCTGACCGGCGGGAGTCGCCGTGGGCAAGATCCTGATCATCGGCGGGACCGGCTACACCGGCGCCAACGTCGCCGCCGAGGCCGTGGCCCGGGGCCACCAGGTGGCGTCGTACGCACGGTCGGCGCCGAAGTCCCCGGTCGACGGGGTGTCGTACACCCAGGGCGCGGCCGAGGACGCGGTACGGCTGGTACCCGGCCGGGACGCGGTGGTCGCGGCCCTGTCGCCGCGCGGCGACCTGGTGGGCCGGCTGCTCGGCCTGTACCAGGACATCGCCGCCGCTGCGGACGCCGCCGGCGCCCGGCTGATCGTGATCGGCGGCTTCTCCTCGCTGCGCCCGGCGCCGGGCGAGCCCCGGTTCGCCGAGGGGGACGTCCCGGAGCAGTTCCGGTCCGAGGCGCGCGAGATGGACGCGATCCGGGAATGGCTCACCACCGCCGCGCCCGGCTCGCTCGACTGGACCCTGATCTCGCCCGCGGGCGGCTACGGCGCCTGGGCCGCGGGTGAGCGGACCGGGTCGTACCGCGTCGGCGGGGAGGTCGCCCTGCTCGACGAGCAGGGCAGGTCGGAGATCTCCGGCGCCGACTTCGCGCTGGCGGTCGTCGACGAGATCGAGCGCGACGCGCATCCCCGGGCGCATATCTCCATCGCCTACTAGACCCTCACCCCACCGGGGCCTTCGGGTCACCAGCCCGCGATGTCGGACGCGTCCTGCTGCCAGTAGGTGACCTTCAGCGAGCTGTCGTAGTACACGCCCTTCGCGGGCAGGGTGACGTTCGCCGTGGCGCCGCCGTCGCTGTTCGGGGTCATGCCCTGGAAGTACACGGTCAGCTTGTGGCCGGTCTGCCCGCCGTCGCCGCTGCCGTCGGCGGCGGACAGCAGCACGCCCGCGTAGCCGGACTCGCCGGGCGCGAGGGTGGTGACCGCCTGCGGCTTGGTCGACTCGTCGGCGCCGGGCGCCCACTGCATCCCGTCGAAGCGGAGCACCGGGTAGTACGTCAGGTCGCAGTACTTCGAGCCGGTGTTCTTGACCGTGAGCATCATGTGGTTGAGCGGGCGGGACAGCACCTGCGCGGTGACCTTGGTGTTGGAGCCGTTGCACAGGACGCGGTTCTCCGGGTCCGAGGCGTTGCCCGAGCCCTTGGAACCGCGGGTGCCGCCGGAGGCGTGGGTTCCTTGGGTACCGCTGCCGCCGCCGGCGCGGTGGGCGCCGGCCGAGGTCTGCGTGCCGTGGGCGGTGGAGCCGGTCGCCCCCTGCTGCGCATTCGCGTCGGCGGAGGGCTGGTTGGCGGCGGCCGTGCCGCTCGCGCCGGCCGCCGGGGTGTGCCGGGCGGCGCCCTCGTCCTTGGTGCCCGTGCCGTTGTCGCACGCGGTGAGGGCGAGCGCGGCGAGGGCGGCGCCGGCCACGGCGAGCAGGGGGGTACGGGTGCGGAGGGTACGGCGGTTGCGCATGGCGCTTCTCGCTTCCGGGTCGTGGAGTGCTTGGATGTCCACAGCCTGCGGGCCGTTTTGTCCCGCCCGCCAGCCCCGGCGGCCGATCCGGGACGCTGGAACGGCCACATAGGTGTTGACCTGCAAGAACGTCCCTTCCCTGGAACGGGGGAATGGGACAGGGGAGGGGACGGATCGTGTCGGAAAGCACCGGGGGGACCGGGTTCGCCGAGCGGCTGCGGGAGTTGAAGGACCGCTCAGGGCACAGCTACGGCATGCTCGCCAAGCGGCTCCACATGAGCACGTCGACGCTGCACCGCTACTGCAACGGGGAGGCCGTACCGACGGACTACGCCCCGGTGGAGCGGATGGCGCGGCTCTGCGGGGCGTCGCCGGAGGAACTCGTGGCGCTGCACCGGAGTTGGGTGCTGGCGGACGCGGGGCGGGGGAAGAAGGCGGCCGAGGGAGTCGCACCGGGGGCGGTCGGGGAGGTCGTGGGGGAGGCGGTGACGGGGGAGGCGTCCGCGTCCCCGTCCGCCCCCGCGTCGGCAACGGCTCCGGGACCGGCATCGGGGCCGGCTCCGGAACCGGCATCTGCTGCGGCACCGGACCCGGCGCCCGTGCCTGAGCCGACCCCGGACGCGGACCTGGAACCGCACCCGGCATCAACCCCGGCTCCGGAAGCCGCCGTTCCCGGGTCCCGCTCCCGCACCAGCCTCCGCGCAGGCGGCCGCCCCCGCACCGGCGCCCGATCCCGTCGTCCCGTCCTCATCGCCGCCGTCACCGGAGCCGCCGTACTCGGCGCCGTGGCCCTCGCGTTCGGGCTGCCCGACAGCGGGCGCCCCGAGCAGGGCGCGGCGCCCGCCGGAGCCACCGCCGCCGCCCAGGACCGCGCGCCCGCGACCGGCACCGCGTCCCGGGGCAGCGGCTCGCCCTCCCCGTCGGGCTCCTCCCGGCACCCCTCGCCCTCCGCCGACCGGGGGAGCAGCGCGGGACCGGACGCCGCCACGAGCGGACCGGCGGGCGGGGCGACCGCGGACGACAAGGAGTCCACGGCCGTCCCCCTCGCGATCACCACCCACCCGTACTCCTGGGAGAGCCCCTGCTCCCAGCACTATCTGATCGACCGCCCGCCCACGGCCGTGTCCCCGCCGCCCGTCGAGAACGACGCGCCCGCGTGGGTGGCCGTGCACCAGGCCGTCTCGGCGGGCGAGCAGTTCGTCACGCTCACCGTGCAGGGCAGCGGCAAGCAGACCGTGGTGCTGGAGGGGATGTCGGTACGGATGGCGGGCAAGCGCGCGCCGCTCGCCTGGAACGACTACGCCATGGGCTACCCCGGCGTGGGCTGCGGCGGCGGGGTGCCCACCCACTCCTTCACCGTCGCCCTGGACGCCGTACGGCCGGCTGTCCAGCCGGTGGCCGGACAGCGCGGATTCCCCCTCAGTGTGAGCGAGTCGGACCCCGAGGTCTTCTACGTCACGGCGAACGCCTCGGCGTACGACGTCAGTTGGTACCTGGAGCTGTCCTGGTCCAGCGGTGGCCGGCACGGCACCCTGGAGATCGGTGACAAGGGCCGGCCCTTCCGCACCAGCGGCAGCAACGGGCGCCCCGCCTACGCCTTCCCGCTGGGCGGCGAGAAGTGGGCGCCCGCGCAGTAGCTTCCGGCGGCCGTCGTCACCGGCGGGTCAGTCCCACCAGAAGAACCAGGTGGTCTCGCCGACCAGTTCCTTCGCATAGGCGCGGAGGGTGTCCGCGCCCTGCGTGATGTTGTCCGGGCAGAACGCGAAGTGCTCCGCCGCCACCGCCTCGGCCTCGGCCAGATCGGTCGGCGGGGCGGCCACGGACAGCAGCAGGGCGTCGAAGCCGAGCGCGACGACCCGTATGCCGAAGCGGTCCTCCCAGGAGCGCAGGACCGCGCACAGCCGGGCCACGTCGTTCTCGTGGTTCAGCGGGCCGCTCCAGCCGATCGCGGCCGGGATGTCGGCGGAGCGGCGGGCGGGGACGAGGGCGAGATGCGGGGCGGGGAAGACGGACTGGCCCTGGTCGGCGGTCAGTTCGTCGGCGGTGTGCGCGGCGCGGGTGCCCGGGTCGGCGCTGAGCTTCTTGGGTGGGGCGAGTCCGGGCCACTGCGGCCCGAACGGATCGACGAGGTCACCGAGTTCGTCGTCGGGGCCGGGCTCCTCGTCACCCTCCCAGTACTCGGCGAGGACGTCTTCCGGATCGTGGTCCCCGGGGTAGGAGACGTCGTCCGGCATCAAGTCCCATTCGTCCGGCCCGCCTTGAGGGCCGCCAGTCTCCACCAGCACCGGCAGCAGCCCGGCGCGCGCGGCCGGGGCGCCGAGGGCGGTCCAGGTGCCGGGGCCGGCCGGTTTGTCCGCGAGCCAGAGCAGCGGCTCGTGATGCGGGCCGTTCTCGGTCGTGTCGAGCAGCCTGCCGGGCGGCAGTTGGAGCCCCAGGCTGCGGCCGCTGGGGTCGGTGGCCAGCCGGGGCAGCGGGTTGGGAAGAGTCGCCATGAGAGTGACTGTAGGGGGAGGGTCTGACAATGACCCCCCATGGGCTCCGAAACTTTCGAAAGGGTCGCACCCCTTCTCGATCTTGCTCTCTCCGCCGTCTCGGAGAAGTCTGTGACGTTCGTGCGAGATGGCCCTTCACCAGCCAAAACCCTTTAGCATATGGGGCTTTGATGACTCGAATGTTTCGAAATTACTACCGAAACCATTGACTGTCCTTGTGTACGCCTCAACACTGAGGCACCGTCGCGCAGCGCGTCGCTCCACCCTCATCCGGCTCCATCAGATCCATGAGGAGGAAGCACGTCCATGAAGATCCGCAGCCGAAGAGAACGCCGCCCCCGGGGCCCTCTCACCTCGCTCTTCCGAGGTGTCTGCGCCGTCGTCCTGCTCGCTGTCGGGGCGCTGACCCTGCCCGGCGCCGGGATCGCCGGCGCCGACACGGTCATCACCTCGAACCAGACCGGTACCGACAACGGGTACTACTACTCGTTCTGGACCGACGGCGGTGGCACCGTCTCAATGAACCTGGGGTCCGCGGGCAACTACAGCACCAACTGGAGCAACGCCGGCAACTTCGTGGCCGGCAAGGGCTGGAGCAACGGTGGTCGCCGCAGTGTGACCTACTCCGGCACCTTCAACCCGTCCGGCAACGTGTATCTGTCGCTGTACGGCTGGACCTCGAACCCGCTCGTCGAGTACTACATCGTCGACAACTGGGGCAGCTACCGGCCCACCGGCACCTTCAAGGGCACGGTCACCAGTGACGGCGGGACGTACGACATCTACGAGACGACCCGGACCAACGCCCCGTCGGTGGAGGGCACCAAGACCTTCAACCAGTACTGGAGCGTGCGGCAGTCCAAGCGGACCGGCGGCACCATCACCACCGGCAACCACTTCGACGCCTGGGCCAGCCATGGGATGAACCTGGGCAGCTTCAACTACTACATGATCATGGCGACCGAGGGCTACCAGAGCAGCGGCAGCTCCAACATCACCGTGGACAGCTCCGGTTCGGGCGGTGGCACGGGTGGCGGTGGTACCGGCGGCTGCACGGCGACCGTGACCGCGGGCCAGTCCTGGGACGACCGGTACAACCTGAACGTCTCGGTGAGCGGGGCGAACAACTGGACGGTGACCGCGAACGTCCCGGCCCCGGAGAAGGTCCTGTCGACCTGGAACGTGGCCGCGAGTTATCCCAGTGCCCAGGTGCTGACCGCCAAGTCCAACGGCAGCGGCAACAGCTGGGGTCTGACGGTGCAGAAGAACGGCTCCACCACCTGGCCGACGTTCAGCTGTGCGGCCAACTGAGGCCGGACCCACAAGGAGGAGCACGCGCATGCGCACCGCCAGACTCGCCGTCGCCGTCGCGGCCGCCCTCGCGGCGGCCACGGCCGGCACCCTGACCGTCGGCGCCGCCCCCGCACGGGCCGCCACCTGCAACGGGTACGTCGGACTGACCTTCGACGACGGCCCGTCCAACGACCACACCCCGGCCGTCCTCAACGCCCTGAGGCAGAACGGGCTGCGGGCCACCATGTTCAACGAGGGACAGTACGCGGCGGCGTACCCGGCCCAGGTCAAGGCCGAGATCGACGCCGGGATGTGGGTGGGCAACCACAGCTACACCCACCCGCACCTGACCCAGCTGAGCCAGGCCCAGATCGACTCGGAGGTCTCCCGCACCCAGCAGGCCGTCGCGAGCGCCGGCGGCGGGACGCCGAAGCTGTTCCGGCCGCCGTACGGGGAGACCGACGCGACGCTGAAGGGCGTCGAGGCCAAGTACGGCCTGACCGAGGTGATCTGGGACATCGACTCGGGGGACTGGAACGGCGCCAGTACCGACGCCATCGTCCAGGCCGTCTCCCGGCTCGGCAACGGCCAGGTCATCCTCATGCACGAATGGCCCGCCAACAGCCTGGCCGCCATCCCGCTGATCGCCCAGAACCTGGCGAGCCGCGGAATGTGCCCCGGGATGATCTCCCCCCAGACCGGCCGCGCCGTCGCACCCGACGGAAGCGGTGGCGGCGGTGGCGGCGGTGGTGGCACCGGCGGCTGTACGACGACCGTGACCGCGGGGCAGGTGTGGGACGACCGGTACAACCTGAACGTCTCGGTGAGCGGGGCGAACAACTGGACGGTGACAGCGAACGTCCCGGCCCCGGAGAAGGTCCTGTCGACCTGGAACGTGGCCGCGAGTTATCCCAGTGCCCAGGTGCTGACCGCCAAGTCCAACGGCAGCGGCAACAGCTGGGGTCTCACGGTGCAGAAGAACGGCTCCACCACCTGGCCGACGTTCACCTGCACGGCCAACTGAGGCCGAAGCCCTAGGCCAGCGTCGTGATGCAGAACGGGTGTCCGGCCGGGTCGAGGAGCACCGTCCAGCGCTTCTCGCCCGGCTGGAACTCCGGCTTGGTGGCGCCCAGTTCGAGGCTCCGCCGCTCGGCCTCCGCCAGGTCGTCCACGCCCAGCTCGATATGGGCCTGCTTGCCCTGGGCGGGGTCCGGCCAGGTGGGCGGGCGGTAGTCGGCGACACGGGTGAAGCCGAGGCCGGGGGTGCCCTCGGTGCCGAGCAGGACGAAGTCGTCGGTGGCGAAGAGGGTGCGGTAGCCGAGCAGCTCGCCGTAGAAGCGGGCGAGTCCTGCGGGGTCGGCGCAGTCGAAGGTGACGGCGGCGTAGCGGATCGCGGGAGTGGTCTCCGTAGTCATGAGGGGAACGGTACGACGTGACCAGGACAGGTACGGTCCTGGTTGTGCCGCCGTTGTCCGAGACTCCCCCCGGGAAACCCCCGTGCTAGCCACCTCCGCCCGGCTGCTGGGCCTGCTGAACCTCCTCTCCTCCCGTCCCTCGTGGACCTGCGCCGAACTGGCCCGGTCCCTGAAGGTCACCGACCGCACGGTCCGCCGGGACATCGCCCGCCTGCGCGAACTCGGCTACTCCGTCGACTCCGAGGCCGGCCCCTGGGGCGGCTACCGGCTGCGCGCCGGCTCCCGGGTGCCCCCGCTGATCCTGGACGACGAGGAGGCGCTGGCCGTCGCTGTCGGCCTCGGCGAGGCGGCCCTGAACCGCGCCCTGGGCAGCGACCAGGCCGCGCTCTCCGCCCTGCTGAAACTCCGCCAGGTGCTGCCGCGCCGGATCGCGGACCGCCTGGGCGAACTGGACGACGCCCTCGTCCTGCTCCCCGGCGCGCGCGGCTCGGGGGTCAGCCCCGCGCTGCTGCTGGAGCTGGCGGCCGTGTGCCGGAGAGCGGAGCGGGCCCGGCTGGCGTACACGGACGCGGAGGGCCGGGCCACGGTCCGGGACATCGACCCGTACCGGCTGGTCCACACGGGCAGGCTCTGGTACCTGGTCGCCCGGGACGTGGCCCGCGGCCAGTGGCGCACCTTCCGCGCGGACCGCGTCGACCGCCTCCAGCCCACCGGCCGGCCCGCCGACCTCAGCGACCCCCCGGACCCGGCCCACCTGGTCTCCCGGAACATCGCGAACGGCCCCTACCCCCTGTCCGCCACCGTCCGCCTCCCCCTCCCCCTCGACCAGGCCCTCCGGCTCGTCCCCGCGACCATCGGCACCCACCGCCCGGACGGCCCCGACGCGACCCTGGTCGACATCGGGGGCGTCGACGCGGACGGCCTGGCCCGCTATCTGCTCGGGCTGGGGACACCGCTGCGGGTGCTGGCACCGGACGAGGTGCGGGAGGCCCTGGTACGGCGGGTGCGGGAACTGGCGCAACAGAACGCCGGCGGCTCCGGTGCGGAGGCCGCCGGCGAACCGGTCACCAAGGCCCACCCGGGGCCCTGATCGGGGTCAGAGCTTGTCCGGGGTCCTGATGCCCAGCAGGGACATGCCCCGGTGGAGGGTGCGGGCAGTGAGGTCGACCAGGAAGAGGCGGTTCTCGATCTGGGCGGGGGACTCGGCCTTCAGGACCGGGCACTGGTCGTAGAAGGTCGTCAGGTGCGAGGCCAGCTGGTACAGGTAGGCGGCCAGCTTGTGCGGCTCGTAGGAGGCGGCCACCTCCAGGACCGTCTCGGCGAACTGGTCCAGGTGCAGGCCAAGGGCGCGCTCCGCCGGGGCCAGTTCCAGCTCCGGGTGGGCGGTGGGGCGGGCCTCGCCGGCCTTGCGGAGGATGGACTGGATACGGGCGTAGGCGTACTGGAGGTAGACGGAGGTGTCGCCGTTCAGCGAGACCATCTGGTCCAGGTCGAACTTGTAGTCCCGCACCGCCGAGGTGGACAGGTCGGCGTACTTGACCGCGCCGATACCCACGTACCGGCCGTTCTCCTCGATCTCCTGCTCGGTCAGGCCCACCTTCTCGGCCTTGTCGCGGACCACGGCCGTCGCCCGGTCGACCGCCTCGTCCAGCAGGTCCTGGAGCTTGACCGTCTCGCCCGCACGGGTCTTGAACGGCTTGCCGTCCTTGCCCAGCACGGTGCCGAAGGCCAGCTGGACGGCCGTCACGTCGTCGTTCAGCCAGCCGGCGCGGCGGGCCGTCTCGAAGACCATGCGGAAGTGCAGGGCCTGGCGGGCGTCCACCACGTACAGCAGCGTGCTCGCCTTGAGGTTGAAGACGCGGTCGCGGATGGCGGAGAGGTCGGTGGCCGCGTAGCCGTAGCCGCCGTCGGACTTCTGGACGATCAGCGGGACCGGGTTGCCGTCCGGGCCCAAGATGTCGTCGAAGAAGACGCAGAGCGCGCCCTCGGAGCGGACCGCGACACCGGACTCCTCCAGGAGGCGGCAGGTCTCGGCCAGCATGTCGTTGTACCCGGACTCGCCGACGATGTCGGGGTCGCGGACCTCCATGTCCAGCTTCTCGAAGACGGAGAAGAAGTAGATCTTCGACTCGTCCACGAACTTCTGCCAGACGGCGAGCGTGTGCGGGTCGCCGGCCTGGAGGTCGACCACCCGGCGGCGGGCGCGGGTCTTGAACTCCTCGTCGGAGTCGAAGAGCTTGCGCGCCGTCTTGTAGAGGCGGTCCAGGTTGGACATCGCCTCCTCGCCGGAGGCCGCGGTGTCCTCGGTGGACGTCTTGTGGTCCAGCTCGTGCGGGTGCTCGTCCAGATACTGGATGAGCATGCCGAACTGGGTGCCCCAGTCGCCGATGTGGTGGCGGCGGACCACGGTCTCGCCGGTGAACTCCAGCAGCTGGACGACCGAGTCGCCGATCACCGCGGAGCGCAGATGGCCGACGTGCATCTCCTTGGCCACGTTCGGCTGGGCGTAGTCGATCACCGTGGTGCCCGGGTGCGCGGCGAACGGCACTCCGAGGCGGCCGGTCTCGTCCGCGTACCGCGCGGCGAGGTTGTCGGTGATCGCCCGGTCGGAGACGGTGATGTTCAGGAAGCCGGGGCCGGAGACCTCGATGTCCTGGATCACCGCGCCGGTGGCCACCTGGGAGACGACCCGCGTGGCCAGCTCCCGCGGGTTCGCCTTCGCCTTCTTGGCGAGGGCCAGGATCCCGTTGGCCTGGTAGTCGGCCCGGTCGCTTCGTCGCAGCAGCGGGTCCGCGCCGGCGGCCTCCGGCAGGGTGGCCGAGAGGGCGGACGCGAGCTGCTGCTGGACGGAGTCGCTGAGGGACGTGACCGAGGCCATAGGTGAGGTGCCGTTCTCCTCGTGGGGATGGATCGTCACGCCCAGTATCCCACGCGGCCCCAAGCGGATTTTCCGGTCCGCGGGTGAACGCGCGTGCTGGGAAGCGCGTCCCACGCGTTGAAAAGGCGTTTTCGCGGAAGTGGTCCCGCCTGGGACAATGGAGCGGTCAGCCGTGCGACCGTCACGGCTGCCCGATGGAGAAAGAAGGACGTGCCGATCGTGGCTCAGAGCACCGAGACCACCGACTGGGTCTCCCGTTTCGCGGATGAGGTCATCGAGGAGTCGGAGCGCCGGGCCCCGGGCAAACCGGTCGTCGTCGCGTCCGGCCTCTCCCCGTCGGGCCCCATCCACCTCGGCAACCTGCGCGAGGTCATGACCCCGCACCTGGTCGCCGACGAGATCCGCCGCCGCGGGCACCAGGTCCGGCACCTGATCTCCTGGGACGACTACGACCGCTACCGCAAGGTCCCCGCGGGCATCGCGGGCGTGGACGAGTCCTGGGCCGAGCACATCGGCAAGCCGCTGACCTCGGTGCCGGCCCCGAAGGGCTCGTCGTACCCGAACTGGGCGGAGCACTTCAAGGCCGCGATGGTCGAGTCGCTGGCCGAGATGGGCGTCGAGTTCGACGGCATCAGCCAGACCGCGCAGTACACCTCGGGCGTCTACCGCGAGCAGATCCTGCACGCGATGAAGCACCGCGGCGACATCGACGCGATCCTCGCCCAGTACCGCACCAAGCCCAAGGTCAAGAAGCAGCAGCAGAAGGCTGTGGACGAGGCCGAGCTGGAGGCCGAGGAGGGCTCCGGCGCGGCCGCCGAGGACGACGGCTCCGCGGGCGGCGGCGGGTACTTCCCGTACAAGCCGTACTGCGGCGGCTGCGGCAAGGACCTGACGACGGTCACCTCGTACGACGACGACACCACCGAGCTGTCGTACGTCTGCAAGGAGTGCGGCTTCACCGAGACCGTGCGGCTGAGCGAGTTCAACCGCGGCAAGCTGGTCTGGAAGGTCGACTGGCCGATGCGCTGGGCCTACGAGGGCGTGATCTTCGAGCCGAGCGGTGTCGACCACTCGTCCCCGGGCTCGTCCTTCCAGGTCGGCGGCCAGATCGTCGGCATCTTCGGCGGTGCCCAGCCCATCGGCCCGATGTACGCGTTCGTCGGCATCTCCGGCATGGCCAAGATGTCCTCCTCGCGCGGTGGCGTGCCCACCCCGGGCGACGCGCTGAAGATCATGGAGCCGCAGCTGCTGCGCTGGCTGTACGCCCGCCGCCGGCCCAACCAGTCCTTCAAGATCGCCTTCGACCAGGAGATCCAGCGGCTCTACGACGAGTGGGACAAGCTCGCCGCCAAGGTGGCCGACGGTTCCGCGCTGCCGGGTGACGTGGCCGCGTACACCCGCGCGGTCGGCACCGCCGCCGCCGAGCTGCCGAAGACCCCGCGCCCGCTGCCGTACCGCACGCTGGCGTCCGTCGCCGACATCACGGCCGGGCACGAGGACCAGGCCCTGCGGATCCTCTCCGAGCTGGACCCGGAGCGCCCGCTGTCCTCGCTGGCGGAGGCCCGGCCGCGCTATGACAAGGCCGAGGCCTGGATCAATACGCATGTGCCCGCCGACCAGCGGACCATCGTGCGCGAGGAGCCGGACGCCGAGCTGCTGAAGTCGCTGGACGAGGCGTCCCAGCGGTCGCTGCGGCTGCTGCTCGACGGCCTGGCCCAGCACTGGTCGCTGGACGGCCTGACGCACCTCGTCTACGGCGTGCCGAAGGTGCAGGCCGGGTTCTCGGCGGACGCCACGCCCAAGGAGCTGCCGCCGGAGATCAAGACCGCCCAGCGGACGTTCTTCGCGCTGCTCTACCAGCTGCTGGTGGGCCGCGACACCGGTCCCCGGCTGCCCACGCTGCTGCTCGCGGTGGGCCAGGAGCGGGTGCGGGCGCTGCTCGGGCAGTGACGTAGGCACCACAGGACAGGGGCCCTCCAGCCGGAGGGCCCCTGTTTTTTGTGCCTCTCCCCGTCAGGCGAGCAGGTCCACCGGGACCGGTTCGTCGGTCCGGTCGTCGATCAGGGTGACCCGGACCGCCGGTCGGTCGGTGGTGTCCTTCGTCGCGCGCGGGTCCAGCGCGAACAGCACGGTGACCGGGCGGGCCGTGTCGTCGGGGTCGTGCACCCCCGCGAACTGGAGGAAGCGCCAGCCGTCGGCCTCCCAGTGGTCGATCAGCCCGGAGCGGACGACGGGCGCGGCGGCGACCCAGGCCAGCGAGCGCTCCAGCAGTTCGACGGAGGCGGCCACCGGCACCTCCTCGTCCGGGCCGGCGCCGAGCGGATGGCCGAGGATCCGCAGCCGGGTCCTGCGCAGCGGGACCAGCCACAGCTGGTCCAGGTCGCTGGAGAACGCGGCCAGCACGGCCGTGGTGACGAGGAGGAAGGCGAGCGATGCCACCGGGTGCCGGGCGGCCTGGGTCCACCAGGCGGTCCTGGCCCCGGCGGCCGCGGCGCCGCCCACCACGACCAGGCCCGCGCGGACGAACGCCCGCCAGGTGATCGGGCCGTCGCTGCGGGCGGTGCAGCCGCAGGACGACTCCGGGGCGGTGGCGCGGGCGTACCCGAGGTAGCCGAGGAAGCCGAGGCCGAGGGCGGCGGCGGCGATCCCGGGGACGACGGTGGTCGGCGCGGCCAACAGGCCCGCGGCCACGACGAGTTCCACCGCGCCGGTGGCCCGCAGGACCCGGGTGGCGCGGCGGCCGTCGTTCAGGACGCGGACCAGGACGGTGCCGGCCGCCTGCCCGGCGGCCTGCCTTCCGAACGCCTTGCCCGCGCCGGTGGCGGCGAGCAGGACGCCGAGCAGCAGGGTCGCGAGGTTCGTGGTGAGCGATGCCATCGGAAGATTCCCCTCGGCTCAGTGCCCGACGCTGATGCGGGCGATGTCCACGCTGTCGTCCGCGGGCCGCCAGGCGCCGAGCACCTGGGCGTGGTGCCCGATCTTGAGCTGGGAGAGGTTGGAGGTGAGGGCGCCGCCGCGGAAGGAGGCGGTGGTGCGCTTCGCCACGATGTGGCCGACCAGGGCGTTGCGGCCGTGGCTCAGATGCAGCCGGGAGCGCTCGATGCCGCGGACGGTGACATAGAGGTTGACGATGTTCACCCAGACCGCGTCGGCGGCCACGCTGCCGTCGGGCATCTCGACGCCCCGCGCGTACAGGCCGTCGCCGGTCTCGATGGCCTCGGCGGTGACGGTCTCCAGCTTCCAGATGCTGGTGGCGTTGGTGAGCTGGATGAGCCTGTGGGTGCCGTCGGACTCGACGACGTCGAGGGTGCTGCCCTTGATCTGGCTGACCCGGCCGTCGATGAACGACGACCGGGAGGCCGCCGGGTCCAGGGAGGGCATGGGGGCGGCGAAGGCGGCGTCCGCGTCCAGGCCGCCGAGTGCGGAGGCGCCCACGATGGTGGCGCCGCCGAGGGCGGCGCTGGTCAGGAGGGAGCGGCGGTCGATGCCGTGGCGTCCGGTCATGGTGGTGGTCCTCCTCACTCGTAGATGTAGACGGGAAGCAGGCCGGAGCTGAGGCTGCCGATGGCCGAGAAGGCCGCGGGGGTCAGGTCGATGACCCGGTGGGTGCGGCAGGAGCCGTTGCAGCAGGTCTGCTCGCTGCACCACATCTGGGTGTTGGGGCCGCAGTCGGCGAGGGTGACGCAGACGGCGGCGCCGGAGCACTGGTGCTTGACGTTCACGACCGAACCGCAGCCGCGTCTGGGCATGTTCTCGCCGCAGGCCGCCGGGTTGGTGACGTTCCAGCAGGCCGCCGTGAGGTTGGGCCAGGCGGCCATGTTCTTTCCGGACTGGCAGGTGCCGCAGGCGCCGGTGCCGGTGCTGCCGCAGGGGCCCCAGGAACTGCCGCAGCAGAACCAGGAGGTCTCTCCCGCCCACAGGCTGGTGGATCCGCAAGCCATTGCTGTTTCCCTTCGTCGAACGGTTCGAATTGACCGGTGCATGACAAAAGAGAGGCGAAAGTACGGTGCGGGATGGTGCGTTGGCGCAAGCCATGATGCTCGTTGCTACGCGCGTTGGCCAGGGGGTGTACCCGGCCGGGAGTGTTTCGTGGGCCGCTCCGGGGAACGGCCCACGAGGCGTCAGGCGATGTGGTCCTCCTCCAGCTCCGCCGAGTGGCGCTGCTGGAAGCGGGCGGCGAGGGACTTCAGCTCGGCCGGGCTGAGCTGGGTGCCGTACGTCGCCTGGATGTTCTCGCCCAGGATGTGGGCGGTGGGGTAACTGCCGTCTATCGACTGCCGGAACACCTGGTAGAAGGCGTCCTCGTCCGGTTCGGTGGCGGGGAGGCCGCCGCCCTCGCCCAACTCGCGGGTGCGGTTGGGGCCGACCGGGATGGGGAAGCTGCCGGTCTCCTCGGGGGAGGGCTGCTGGAACCGCTCCGGGGGCTGGCCCTCGTACCAGTCCTCGTACTGCTCCTCCGGGTAGTACTGCGGGTCCGGGGGCGGCTCGAAGGAGGGGTCGTACCCGCCGTGGTACTCGACCTCCCGAGGCGACTGGAACCAGGGGCTCTGCTCGTCCTGCGGGGGGCTTTGGGGGTGCTGGGGGCCCTGGAGGCCCTGAGCGTTCCGCGTGGGGTGGGGGGTGGGCGCGGACGCTTGTACGGCGGCCGGGGCACCCGGGGCGGTGGCGGGGCCGGGGGCGGTGGCCTGCGTGGCCGGGGCCGTCGCGGTGGCCTGGTTCGCGCCAGCGACCGCACCGGGTGCGGCCGGGTCCGTGGCGACGGCGGTGGCGGTGGCCGGTGCCGCGGTGGCCGCGTCCGCCCCCGGTATCGCGTCCGCCGCCGGTATCGCGTCCGTCCCCGCCGTGAGTTCGGGCGTCGCCGAGAGGGATACCGGCGGCAGCAGCACCGGCTCGATGCCCGCCGCCAGCAAACCCGAGGGGGCCGTCTTCGCGAGCGGGACGCCGTAGCGCGCAAGGCGCAGCGGCATCAGGGACTCCACCGGGGCCTTGCGGCGCCAGGCGCGCCCGAAGCGGGAGCGCAGCCGGGCCTGGTAGACGAGGCGCTCCTGCTCCAGCTTGATGACCTGCTCGTAGGAGCGCAGCTCCCAGAGCTTCATCCGGCGCCAGAGCAGGAACGTGGGCAGCGGGGAGAGCAGCCAGCGGGTGAGCCGGACGCCCTCCATGTGCTTGTCGGCCGTGATGTCCGCGATCCGGCCGACGGCGTGCCGGGCGGCCTCGACGGCGACGACGAACAGGATCGGGATCACCGCGTGCATGCCGACGCCGAGCGGGTCGGGCCAGGCGGTGGCGCCGTTGAAGGCGATCGTCGCCGCCGTCAGCAGCCAGGCGGTCTGGCGCAGCAGCGGGAAGGGGATGCGGATCCAGGTCAGCAGCAGATCCAGGGCCAGCAGGACGCAGATACCCGCGTCGATGCCGACCGGGAACACATAGGCGAAGTTCCCGAAGCCCTTCTTCAGGGCCAGCTCACGGACGGCCGCGTAGGAACCGGCGAAGCCGATCCCCGCGATGATCAGGGCGCCGCCCACGACCATGCCGATGAGTATCCGGTGCATCCGAGTCAGCTGCGGTGGCGCGGCCACTCGTACTCCCCTCCCGTTGCCTGTTGTTGCGCGCAACAGGGTGGCACACGTGTGCGGCGCACGTGGTGCCGGTCAGACGTAAGCCCGTTCGATCAGCTCTTCTTGGAGCCCGCGGAGGCCGAGGCGCTGCCGGAGGGCTTCGTGGACGAGCCGGCCGAGGAACCGCCGGATCCGGTGCCGCTGTTGGCCGCGGAGACCGAGGCCACCGCCTCCTTGAGGGCCTTCTCCGCGGACTTGGCGAGGTCCTCGGGGTCGGGGGTCTTGTCGCCCGCGAGACCCGCGCCGTTGTAGTCGAGGGTGACGACGACGTTCTCGGCCCGCGCCACCAGGGTCTCCTGCTTGAAGAGACCCTCCTTCTTGCTCAGGTCGTAGCGCACGGACGTCGCCTCGTCGCCGGTGCCGGACACCGGGACGACCTTGGCGTTCTTGGCGCCGCCCACCGACTGGGCGTCCTTGACCTGGTTGGTGAAGTACGTGTGGGCCTGGGTGTTGCCCGAGCCGCGGGTGGTGTCGGAGTCGAAGCGCAGCAGGGAGATGTTCAGCCAGCGGAACTGGGAGCCCTTGACGCCGTTGTTGCTCAGGCTGCTCCAGGAGCAGGAGGCACGGGAGGACGGTTCGTCCGAACTGCCCTTCTTGCCCGAGGAGTCGGCCTTGGGCACCATGTCGCCCAGGGTCTTCTTCGACAGTGCCTTGCAGGCGTCCGGCAGCGTCTTGTACGTCGCCGGCGCCACCGTCGGGGAGGAACTGGCGGACGGTGACGCGCTGTCGCCCGCCGGCTTGGAGGCGCTGGTGCCGTCGCTCTTGGGCTTGGAATCGCCGGAGTCCGAGGAGCAGGCCGCGGTGATCAGCACCGCGGGGACCGCGGCCGCGCAGACAAGGGCACGGCGCAGCCGCCTGTTTCGCTGTTCCAGTCGGTCACGGTCGTCTCGCTTGGCTCGCTGCATGGTTCCTTCACTCATGACGCTCGGTGTTCGTGCGGGTTCCTGCGGGGCCACCGTACGCGGTGAAGGAGCTGTGCGGTTTCCGTTCGGGACCTTTGCGGCCGGGAGTGCGAGGGGCCCGGAAGTGGATCAGCTGCCCAGCGCGTCGTCCAGCTTGGCGGCCAGATTCTGGGCTCTGTCCTGCATTTCCTTGCTGTCGGGTGCGGCGCCGGCGGCCATCGGCTGCTCCTCGTACTGGATGGTGACGACGACATTGGACGTGCGGAACACCACAGTCACCGTCCGCTGTGCGGCCGCCCCGCCGGACGAGCCGAGCTTGTCGTCCAGATACGCCTCGTCGCCGAGGCCGGAGAGGGTGCGCGGCTGGAGTTCGGGGGCCATGGCGCCCGAGGGGGAGTCCGAGGCGGCGGGCGCGGAGGGGGAGCCGCTCGGGGAGCTGGTGGGCGAGGGGGAGCCCGAGGGGGAGGCGTCCGCGCCGTCACTCTGCGTGTTCGTCGAGGGGGTGCCGCTCGGCACGGGGAGATCGGCGGCCGTCTCCTTCTGCTCGAACAGCTCCCGCGCCTGGTCGTCGTCGCTGACCGTGTTGTCGTACGACACCACGCGCTCCAGGTCGACCGAGAGGCGGTCGGTGGCGTCGGCGGACGGGACCTTCCAGCGGCAGCCGACCTTGCGGTCGGTGTCATAGGTCAGCTCGGCCTCGCCCTGGTACGCCTTGTCCCGCTGGTCGGGGTCGGCGATCTGCTTGATGCCGGGCAGCATTGCGTCGAGGGTGCCGCGGCTCACCGCGCCGCAGGGCTCGGGGAGGGTGCGGTAGCGGCCGGGCTGGGCCGCGGTGGTGGCGGTCCCGGCGTCGCCCGGGTTGGCGTCGTCCGCCGCGCCGCCGCCGCCCGAGCCGCCGGAGCAGCCCGCGAGCAGCGCCGCGAGCAGGGCGGCGGTGCCGGTTACGTACGCCTTCCGCTGCACGGGCGTGCTCCTTCCGACGGCTGCGCTCCGATGGATGCGCGCGATGGTCGCCTCAGTGTCCCCGCTGGTTATTCGCTTGCCGCGGCGGGGGTCGGCCTGGAGACAATGTGTATCGCACGCGCCGCCGTGGATGCCGGTCCGCGGTCCGCTTCCGATGCACTTGGCGTTGCTTTTCCTTTTTGATGCTTTTAAGCACTTTGTTGTCGTTTCTTGTTGCCGAGTCCGGGGGGACGAAGAAGTCATGTCGTACGTGGAGATGCCGGGCGCCCGGACGCCGATCCGGATGTGGGCGGACCCGGCGACGGTCGAGGAGGGCGCCCTGCGCCAGCTCCAGAACGTCGCGACGCTGCCGTGGATCAAGGGCCTCGCCGTGATGCCGGACGTGCACTACGGCAAGGGCGCCACCGTCGGCTCGGTGATCGCGATGCGCGGCGCGGTGTGCCCGGCCGCGGTCGGGGTGGACATCGGCTGCGGGATGTCCGCGGTGAAGACCTCGCTGACCGCGAACGATCTGCCGGGCGACCTGTCCCGGCTGCGCTCGAAGATCGAGCAGGCGATCCCGGTGGGCCGCGGCATGCATGACGACCCGATCGAGCCGGGCGGCTTCCACGGCCTGGCGACCAGCGGCTGGGACGAATTCTGGGGGCGGTTCGACGGGGTTGCCGAGGCGGTCCACTTCCGCCAGGGGCGGGCCACCAAGCAGATGGGCACGCTCGGCAGCGGCAACCACTTCGTGGAGGTCTGCACCGACACCACCGGCGCCGTCTGGCTGATGCTGCACTCCGGCTCCCGCAACATCGGCAAGGAACTGGCCGAGCACCACATCGGCGTGGCCCAGAAGCTCCCGCACAACCAGGACCTGGTCGACCGCGACCTCGCCGTCTTCGTCGCGGACACCCCGCAGATGGCGGCGTACCGCAATGACCTGTTCTGGGCGCAGGAGTACGCCAAGTACAACCGCACCCTGATGATGGCGCTCCTGAAGGACGTCGTCCGCAAGGAGTTCAAGAAGGCCAAGCCGCTGTTCGAGCCGGAGATCTCCTGCCATCACAACTACGTGGCGGAGGAGCGGTACGACGGGATGGACCTGCTGGTCACCCGCAAGGGCGCGATCCGGGCCGGCTCCGGCGACCTCGGCATCATCCCGGGCTCCATGGGCACGGGCTCGTACATCGTCAAGGGCCTGGGCAACGACAGCTCGTTCAACTCCGCCTCGCACGGCGCGGGCCGGCGCATGAGCCGCAACGCGGCCAAGCGGCGCTACACCGCCAAGGACCTGGAGGAGCAGACGCGGGGCGTGGAGTGCCGTAAGGACTCCGGTGTCGTGGACGAGATCCCGGGCGCCTACAAGTCCATCGACCAGGTCATCGACCAGCAGCGGGACCTGGTGGAGGTCGTCGCGAAGCTGAAGCAGGTCGTCTGCGTGAAGGGCTGAGGCCGCGAGCGCTCGCCGGGGGCCGGAACCATACCGGCCCCCGGCGCTGTCCTCAGGGTGCGGGTGCCGACCGTGCGGCGCCCGCGTGGGGAACTCTCCGGGGAGGGACGGCCGATGAACCGAGGGCGCAGCAGCGGGGCGATCCGGGCCGCGGGTCTGGTGGTGATCGTGGCGGGTCTGCTCGTGGGCTGCTCGCAGAAGTACGACGACCAGCGCGGCAAGGGCGACGCGCCGGTGCGGGGGAAGGCGGGGGACAACACGCCCGCCGAGGTCTACAACATGCCCGACGGCTTCGGGAACCTGGCCACCAAATGTGTGGGGCACGGGTTTCGCGCGTATGTGACGACCAATGCCAGCGGGCCGTCGAACGTGCAGATAGTGGAGGACAAGGCGTGCGCCGGCTGAGCGCGTCCCTCGCCGTGGCGGGGGTCTGCGCGACGCTGCTGCTCAGTGGCTGCTCCCGGCAGCACTACGAGGAGCGCGGCAAGGCTGACGCCCCGGTGGCGGGCCGCGCCGGGGAGGACTCGCCCGCCGAGGTCTACAACTTCCCCGACGGGTTCGGGAACCTCGCAACCAAGTGCGTCGGCGCGGGCAAGCGGGCGTACGCCACCACCAAGTTCGTCCAGCAGAAGGACGACGACGATGTCGAGATCGTCCCGGCGAACGCGGTGATCGTGGACGACCCGACGTGCCGGGCGGCCCGCTGACCCGAGACCCGGTGGGGGCGGTGGGCCTACTTGCCGTGCCGCACGGCGTAGATCATGACGAACGCCACCAGGTGGATGCCGAAGAGGAAGTAGGCGAGGAAGTACCAGACCTTGCGCTCGTCCCGCTTCTCGCGGGCGAGGCGGCGCTTGTCGAAGTCCTCGTCGAAGACCTCTGCGGGGGTGGCCGGCGCGGGTTCGCCCGTGCTGTCTTCGGCCGTCACAGCTCCCGGTGGACCTTCGCGTTGGATGCCTGGGCGCGCGGGCGGACGACCAGGAGATCGATGTTGACGTGGCTGGGCCGGGTCACCGCCCAGGTGATCGTCTCGGCCACGTCGTCCGCGGTCAGCGGCTCGGCCACGCCCGCGTAGACCTTCGCGGCCTTGTCCGCGTCGCCGCCGAAGCGGGTCAGCGCGAACTCCTCGGTCCTGACCATGCCGGGCGCGATCTCCACGACGCGCACCGGGCTGCCGACGATCTCCAGCCGGAGGGTCTCGGCGAGCACATGGGCGCCGTGCTTGGCGGCGACATAGCCCGCGCCGCCCTCGTACGTCGCGTGTCCGGCGGTGGAGGAGACCACGACCACGACGCCGTCGCCGCTCGCCTCCAGCTTGGGCAGCAGGGCCTGGGTGAGGTTCAGGGTGCCGATGACGTTCGTCTCGTACATCGTGCGCCAGTCGGCCGGGTCGCCGGTGGCCACCGGGTCGGCGCCGAGCGCGCCGCCCGCGTTGTTCACCAGGACGCCGATGGTCTGGAAGGCCGTCGCGAACTCGTCCACGGCCGCGCGGTCCGTCACGTCCAGCGGGTACGCCGTCGCCGCGTGGCCTGCCGCGTTGATCTCCTCCGCCAGGGCCTCGATACGGTCCTTGCGGCGGGCGGTGAGCACCACGCGGTACCCGGCGGCGGCGAGCTGCCGGGCCGTCGATGCGCCGATGCCGCTGCTCGCACCGGTGACGACGGCGATGCGGGAGGCGGCGGACGGGGCGGACGTGGCCATGGGCTGCTCCTCGGGTGTGTCGGTCGGCTCCGTCCAATGTAGGCGAGGCTCAGCCGCCGTTCCTCGGGGCCCACATGATCAGCGCCATTCCGCCGAGGCAGACGAGCGCCCCGGCGATGTCCCAGCGGTCCGGCCGGTAACCGTCCGCGACCACGCCCCACAGGATCGAACCGGCCACGAAGATCCCGCCGTACGCCGCGAGGATGCGCCCGAAGTGCGCGTCCGGCTGGAAGGTCGCGACGAACCCGTACGCCCCGAGCGCGACCACCCCGCCGGCCGCCCACAGCCACCCCCGGTGCTCCCGCACCCCCTGCCAGACCAGCCAGGCCCCACCGATCTCGAAGATCGCGGCGACGACGAAGAGAGCGGCGGAACGGAGGATCGGCATGGGGGCAGCTTGGCACGCGGGCCCCCGGAATATCCGGGTGAGGGGCACTGTTGGGCGGTATAGTTGAATGGTCAACCAATTGGAGGGTGAGCGGCCATGCAGTTCGGGATCTTCACGGTCGGTGATGTGACGACGGACCCCACCACGGGGCGTACGCCGACCGAGCGCGAGCGGATCAAGGCCATGGTCGCCATCGCGCTGAAGGCCGAGGAGGTCGGCCTGGACGTCTTCGCGACCGGTGAGCACCACAACCCGCCGTTCGTGCCGTCGTCCCCCACCACGATGCTCGGCTACGTAGCCGCGCGGACCGAGAACCTGATCCTCTCCACGTCCACCACGCTGATCACCACCAACGACCCGGTGAAGATCGCCGAGGACTTCGCGATGCTCCAGCACCTGGCCGACGGCCGTGTCGACCTGATGACGGGTCGCGGCAACACCGGCCCGGTCTACCCCTGGTTCGGCAAGGACATCCGCCGGGGCATCGACCTCGCCATCGAGAACTACGCCCTGCTGCGCCGCCTGTGGCACGAGGACGTCGTCGACTGGGAGGGCAAGTTCCGCACCCCGCTCCAGGGCTTCACCGCGACCCCGCGCCCGCTGGACGGCGTGGCGCCGTTCGTCTGGCACGGCTCCATCCGCTCCCCGGAGATCGCCGAGCAGGCCGCCTACTACGGCGACGGCTTCTTCCACAACAACATCTTCTGGCCGGCCGAGCACACCAAGCGGATGGTCGACCTGTACCGGGCGCGCTACGCCCACTACGGGCACGGCACCCCCGAGCAGGCGATCGTCGGCCTGGGCGGCCAGGCGTTCATGCGGAAGAACTCGCAGGACGCGGTGCGCGAGTTCCGGCCGTACTTCGACAACGCCCCGGTGTACGGCCACGGCCCCTCGCTGGAGGACTTCACCGAGCAGACCCCGCTGACCGTGGGCTCCCCGCAGCAGGTCATCGAGCGGACCCTGGCCTTCCGCGAGACCGTCGGCGACTACCAGCGCCAGCTGTTCCTGATGGACCACGCCGGGCTGCCGCTGAAGACCGTCCTGGAGCAGCTGGACCTGCTCGGCGAGGAGGTCGTACCGGTACTGCGCGAGGAGTTCGCGAAGGGCCGCCCGGCGGACGTGCCGGACGCGCCGACGCACAGGTCGCTGCTGGCCGCGAAGGAAGCGCACGAGAAGCAGGACAAGCACGAGAAGCAGGAGAGTGCCGTATGAAGCTCGTCGTCGTATCGGCGGGACTGAGCGTCCCCTCGTCCACGCGGCTGCTGGCCGACCGGCTCGCCGCCGCGGTGGCGGACCGGACACCCGTGGACATCGAGGTGATCGAGCTGCGCGACCTCGCCGTCGAGATCGCGCACCAGTTCACCAGCGGCTTCCCGGGCAAGGCGCTCGCCGCCGCGCAGGACGCGGTGACGGGGGCCGACGGGCTGATCGTCGTCACACCGGTGTTCAGCGCGTCGTACAGCGGGCTGTTCAAGTCGTTCTTCGACGTCCTCGACAAGGACGCGCTGACCGGCAAACCGGTGCTGATCGCAGCGACCGGGGGCACCGCACGGCACTCCCTGGTCCTCGACCACGCCCTGCGCCCCCTCTTCTCCTACCTGCGGGCCGTCGTCGTGCCGACCGGCGTCTACGCCGCCTCGGAGGACTGGGGCGCGGAGGGCCTGCCGGAGCGGATCGAGCGGGCGGCACAGGAACTGGCCGCGCTGCTGCCGAAGACGGAGCACCGTAAGGAGCCGGGAGTGGTGCCCTTCGCCGAGCAGTTGGCGGCACTGCGCGCGTCCTGAGGGGCACGGCTTCCCCACCCCGGTCGGTGAGAAGACGGTAGGCGACCCGGGCCGGTTGCCCGTGTGACGGTGAGAGCGCGGTAAAAAGGGTGATCGTAGGCCCAACCACCCCCGCCGAACCGTCGGCGGCCTTGGCAGACTGGTGACGTGCCCCAGACTGTGCTGCTCGCCGAAGACGACCGTGCCATCCGCCACGCCCTCGAACGTGCCCTGACCCTGGAAGGGTACGAGGTGACGGCGGTGGCCGACGGCGTCGAGGCGCTCGCACAGGCCCACAAGACGCCACCGGACGTCCTGCTGCTCGATGTGATGATGCCGGGCATCGACGGCCTCCAGGTCTGCCGCGTGCTGCGCGCCGAGGGCGACCGCACCCCGATCCTCATGCTCACCGCGCTGGTGGAGACCGCCGACCGGATCGCCGGTCTGGACGCCGGCGCCGACGACTACGTGGTCAAGCCCTTCGACGTCGAGGAGGTCTTCGCCCGGCTGCGCGCCCTGCTGCGCCGCACCACCCCGGTCCCCGCGGGCCCGGCCGTGGGTGACGGCGGCGGCCGGGGCGAGCCCCAGCTCTCCGACCGGCAGGTCGAGGCCGCCGGTATCCGCATGGACCTCCAGGCCCGCCGGGCCTGGCGCGGCAAGCGGGAGCTGGAGCTGACCCGCACCGAGTTCGAGCTGCTCGAACTGCTGGTGCGCAACGCCGGCATCGTGCTCGACCACTCCACGATCTACGACCGGATCTGGGGCTACGACTTCGGCCCCGGCTCCAAGAACCTCGCCGTCTACGTCGGCTATCTGCGCCGCAAGCTGGACGAGCCCGGCGCCCCGCAGCTGATCCACACGGTGCGGGGCGTGGGTTACGTGCTGCGGGAGGACTGAGTGGGCCGCCTGCGCCGGATGCTCGCTCGGCGCCGGCCCAAGCTGGTCTCCCTGCGCACCACCTTCGCCATCTCCTTCGCCGCCGTCACCGCGGCCGTCGCGATCCTCGTCGGCATCGTGTCGTACGGCTCCGCGGCCCGGCTGGTCCGCGTCGACCAGCAGTCGGTGTTCAGCCAGGTCGTACAGGACGTACGGGACGAGGTACGGCAGCACAGGATGGAGCCGGAGGACTTCTCCTCCTCCCGGCCGGGACACGATCTGGTGCGGCCGGCCCGGACCGATGTGCAGGTGCTCGGCGCGCAGGGCGAGATCGTCGACCACGGCGATCCGTCGCTGCCCGTCACCTCCCATGACCGGTCGATGGCGCTGGCGCGGACGGCCGGCAAGGCGGTCGAGCACAAGGACGTCCAGGTCGGCGACGACCTCTACCGCATCGCCACCGTCTCGCTCGGTGACGGGCGGGGCGCGGTGCAGGTGGCGCAGGAGTTCAGCGACACCGAGGATCTGCTGCGCACGCTCCAGCAGCGGACGCTGATCCTGATGGCGGCCGTGGTGGTGGGGGCGGGGCTGTTCGGCTGGTGGCTGGCCCGCCGGATCACCCGGCGCCTGGTGGTGCTCACCAGCGCCGCCGAGGACGTCGCCCGCACCCGGCGCCTCGGCATCGAGGTCCCGGTGGCCGGGCTCGACGAGGTGGGGCGGCTCGGGCGGGCCTTCGACCGGATGCTGGGGCGGCTCGCGCAGTCGGAGGAGGACCAGCGGCGGCTGGTCCAGGACGCGGGCCATGAGCTGCGGACGCCGCTCACCTCGCTGCGCACGAACATCTCCCTGCTGCGCCGCATCGACGAGCTGCCCCCGGACACCCGGGACGACCTCGTCGCCGACCTCACCCAGGAGGCGCGCGAACTCACCGACCTGGTGAATGAGTTGGTGGACCTCGCGGCCGGGCAGTCGGACACCGAGCCGCCGCAGCGGGTGGACCTCGCCGACATCGCGGAGGAGGTGGTGGGGCTGGCGTCGCGGCGTACCGGACGGCAGATCGTGCTGCGTGCGAGCGGCGACACGACGACCGACGGGCGGCCGGGGATGTTGCAGCGGGCCATGTCCAACCTGGTGGAGAACGCGGCCAAGTTCGACCGCGCGGGCCAGGCGCCGATCGAGGTCCACATCATGGGCCCGGCCCGGCCGGGCACCGTCCGCGTCGAGGTCCTGGACCGGGGGCCCGGCATCGCCGAGGGCGACCTGATCCGCATCTTCGACCGCTTCTACCGGGCCGCCGACGCACGCTCCCTGCCGGGCTCGGGCCTCGGCCTGTCCATCGTCCGCGAGGTGGCGATGGCCCACGGCGGAGCGCCGTTCGCGTACCGCCGGGAGGGCGGGGGCGCGGTGATCGGGTTCACGGTGGGCGGGGGGTAGGGCCTGTTACGCCAGGTCCCCCGCCCCCGCCCCAGGTGCGACTTTCCGCCGCCGGGCGCGGGCGGGGGAACGCCCCGACCGCTACGACTGCTGCGACCGCTCCCCGATCACCGGCAACGTGAGGAACCCCTCCGCCCGCGCGCTCGCCAGGCCGATCCGCGGGATGTCGCTGGACTTGGCGAAGAGCAGGAACCGCGGCTCCCACACCGGGCGGTACTTGGCGTTCGCCCGGTACAGGGACTCGATCTGCCACCAGCGGGAGAAGAAGGTGAGGACCGAGCGCCACAGCCGCAGCACCGGGCCCGCGCCGAGCCGCGCGCCGCGTTCGAAGACCGAGCGGAACATGGCGAAGTTCAGCGAGACCCGCTGGACCCCCAAGTCCCCGGCGCGCAGCAGCAGTTCGACGACCATGTACTCCATCAGGCCGTTCTCGCAGTCGCGGTCGCGGCGCATCAGGTCCAGGGAGAGGCCGTGCTCGCCCCAGGGCACGAAGCTGAGCAGGGCGCGCGGCTGGTCGTCGCCGTCGCGGCACTCCAGCATCACGCAGCGGCCGTCCCCGGGATCGCCGAGGCGGCCCAGTGCCATGGAGAAGCCGCGCTCGGTGGCGCCGTCGCGCCAGTGGTCGGCGCGGTCGATGAGATGGGCCATCTCGTCGGCCGGGATGTCCTCGTGGCGCCGGATGCGCACGGTGTAACCGGCCCGCTTGACCCGGTTGTGGGCCTGGCGGACCACCCGCATCGGGCGTCCTTCGAGGGTGAAGTCGGCGATGTCCACGATCGCTTCGTCCCCGAGTTCGAGGGCGTCAAGGCCGTGCCGCGCGTAGACGGTGCCGGCCTCCTCGCTCGCGCCCATGACCGCGGGGATCCACGCGTGCCGACGGGCCTCGGCGAGCCAGGCGTCGATGGCGCCGGGCCATGCCTCGGGGTCGCCGATCGGGTCACCGGAGGCGAGGGAGACGGCGCCGACCACGCGATAGGTGATCGCGGCCTTGCCGCTGGGGGAGAAGACGGCGGCCTTGTCGCGGCGCAGCGCGAAGTAGCCGAGGGAGTCGCGGGCGCCATGCCTGTCGAGCAGGGCGCGCAGCCGCTCCTCGTCGGCGGCGGTGAGCAGTTGCTCGCCGCGCGGGGAGCGGAAGCAGGCGTAGAGGACGAGGCAGAAGGCCGCGGCGAGCAGGGCGTTGACCGTGATGTCGGTCCAACGGGGCGCGTGCACATGGTCGATGCGGTCGGCGAACACGCCGACGCTGATGCCGCGCAGATAGGTGTAGACGATCTCGTCGGTGAGATTGGCGCCGGGCAGCTTGTTGGTGGCGTGCACCAGCAGGGTGCCGAGGCCGCCGGTGGCCAGCAGTCCGCCCGCGCCGACGGCCAGCGCCAGCTTCGGGTTGGAGGGGTCGCCGACCGCGTTGAACTCGCGCCTGCCGATCAGCAGGGCGGCCACGAACAGAGCGGTCAGACCGGCGGAGACCCAGTTGAAGACATGGTCGGCGTACCGGTCCTGGGTGATGAGCCCGATGACGTACACCACGAGGAGCGGTCCGGCGAGCGCGATGTTGGTCAGCCAGGCGGCACGCTTGCGGCGCCGCATCACCAGCATCAGGAAGATCGCGAGCGCGGCCGAGACCAGGCCGCCGGTGGCCAGGTACGGCGTGAAGAACGCGCCGACGTGTTGATGCGGATGCTCCTGGTTGAAGAGCTTGCTGGTGTTGTGCTCGTGGACCTCCTGGCGGAACGGCAGGGAGAGGACCGCGAGGACGTTGAGCACGGCGATCAGCCGCAGGTACCACACCGTGGCCGAGGCCGCGCCGGCGCGTAGCCGGGGGCCGGGCGTGAGCGGCGGGAACTGGCGGCGCGGGGCACGCTCGGCGGGGGCGTGCGCGGAGGGGACGGTCGACTGCGGAGCGGGCATGGTGACTGGTCACCTTGGGGAAGGGGGACGGGGACTACGAGCGCGACCCTACAGCTTGTAGGGAAAAATGCGCCGGTCTGTCTATCGGGACAGGAGCGTACCGGGCTCGCTTCTTACCCGGTCCTTTCCGTGCCGCGCCGGGCGGAGGTCAGCAGCCAGGCCAGGTTGCCCACCGCGGCCCCGGCGGCGACCGCCGCGACGATCACCCCGCCGGTGGCGAGGCCGTCGCTGAACAGATGCGGGCGCCGGTCGAGGCTGTGCAGCCCGAAGCCGCACAGTTCGTACACGCCGACGGCGGCGACGAAGAGGCTGACGACGAGTACGGCGAGGGTCGGTGCGAGGCTGCGTGCGCAGACCTCACCGCTGGTCGCCGTCTCCGTGTCCTGCATGGATCCCCCGTTGACGTGGTGGAACAGGTGTGTGAACGGCCTCGCGGCCCTGGCCGATTGGGAACCTACAATACGTAGGGTCCGGCATGGTCGACGCCATGCGTGCGCACGTGAGTGCGGACATGGAAGGCGTCACGGGCCTCGCCGGCGCCGCCGACGTCCAGCCGGGCGGCCGGGACTACGGGCGGGGCCGCTCCATGATGGCGGAGGACATGGACGCGGCGGTGCGCGGCGCGCTGGCGGCCGGCGCCCACGAGATCCTCGTGCACGACGCCCACGGCCCGACGCGCGATCTGCGCCCCGGCGACCCGCACCCCCGCGCGGCGTGCGCCGAGACGACCGAGTGGGGCCCGCCGGTGGCCGAGGCGATCCGCACCGTCCGCGTGACCGGGTCCGGCCTGCCCACCGTGTACATCAGCGGCGACAACGCCTCCCTCGACGTCGTGCGGGAGATCGCCGCCCGGTACGCCCCCGTCGACACCGCCGTCCTCTTCGCGGGCGCGCCCCGGCTGTCCGCCCTCGACGACGCACTCCTCGTCCTCGACGGCCAGGGTGCGGCGGCAGCGGCTCAACTCCTGGGCGCGCGCCGGGTGGTGGCCGCCCATGTCGACAGCTGGGCGCACTTCACGGAGACACGGCGGGACGTGGAGACGGCGTTCGAGGAGGCGGGTCTGGCGGACCGGCTCCGGTCGGCCTGAACGGACCGGCTCCGGTCGGCCTGAACGGACCGGCTCCGGCCGGCCTGAACCGCGGGGCTCAGTCGGCCAGACCGCGCAGCAGGACGGCCAGTCCGCCGAAGAACTCCCGCTCGGGGTCCACCTGTCGGGCGCTGCGGCCCGTGGCGGCCATGAGCGGGAAGTCCTCGGGCGGCAGGGCCGAGATGGCGGCCGTGCCCGCGCCGGAGAGGGCGCCCAGGTGCTCCAGCTGGAGGGCGCCGCTGACGTAGGCGATCAGGCTCCGCAGGGCGATGACCCGCCGCTCCCCGTCGAAGCCCGCGCCGGTGAGAACCATGAGGACCGTCTCGGACCAGCGGAGCAGCGCGCGCGAATGATGCCGGTGGGTCATGGTGAGGGGTACGACCGCGGGGTGCGCGCCCAGCGTGTCCCGCATCCGCCGCACCAGGACCTCGATCCGCTCCCGCCAGGGCAGGCCGGCGTCCGGCGCCCCGGTGTCGACCGCCGCGAGCACGAACTCCACGACCAGCAGCTCCAGTTCGTCGCGGTCGCGGACGTACCGGTAGAGCGCCATCGTGCTCACGCCGAGCTCCTTGGCGACCGCGCGCATGGACAGCGCGGCGAGACCGTCGCGGTCGAGGACGGCGAGCGCGGCGGCGGCCAGTTGATCGTGGCTCAGGGAGCGGGGTCGTGGCATGGCGCTTGACAGCGTACGGCATACGCCTAACCTTGGTAGGTGTACGGCGTACGCCTACCAAGGAGGCCGATGTCGATGCCGACTCCCCTGCCCGGAGGGCGCCTTGCCCCCGGGGCCTCGATCACCCCGCGCACCCTCACCCCCGTGACGGGCCCGCCCGTCGAACTCCCCGACCCCGACCCGGCCCGGCTGACCCACCTCCAGTTCCGGCGCTTCGCCGGCTGCCCGGTGTGCAATCTGCATCTGCGGTCGGTCGTACGGCGGCACTCCGAACTGACGGCGGCCGGCATCCGCGAGGTGGTTCTCTTCCACTCACCCGCCGACGAACTGCGCGAGCACGTCACCGAGTTGCCCTTTCCCGTCGTGGCCGATCCGGACAAGCGGCTGTACGTCGAGTTCGGCGTGGAGTCCGCACCGCGGGCCCTGCTGAACCCACGCGTCTGGGGCCCGCTCCTGCGCGCGGTACTGCGCAGCGCGTGGACCGTCCCGCGCCGCCGGGAGCACGCACCGGCAGCCCAGCCGCACGGGGGTCGGCTGGGACTGCCCGCGGACTTCCTGATCGACGCCGAGGGCAGGATCGTGGCCGCACGCTACGGCGAGCACGCCTACGACCAGTGGTCGGTGGACGAGGTGCTGGCGCGGGCGGGGGAGGCGGGGGCTCCGCGGAGCGGCACCAGGGGGTCGTAGGGGCGAAGCGGCGATCGCGGCGGCGGGTGCCGGGCCCGCCGGGCGCTCCCGAGGACAGATGCGGTCCGGCGCAGGACGATGGAAGTCCGACGTGCCGTGTACGGCGCCCGGCCGGCCTGCTCGGTACCGCTTCCGTGCGGTCGCCGCCGTGGCCCGCTCGCACGGGCTCCCCGACGCCCGGACGGAGGCAATCATGGGCGGAGTCCTCGGTGACGTGCTGGGTTTCGCGGCCGCCGTCGCGATCAGCCCGCTCCCGATCATCGCGGTCATCCTGATCCTCGCCACGCCTCGGGGACGTCTGAACGGCGTCCTGTTCACCGTCGGCTGGATCCTGGGGCTCGCGGTCCTCGGCGCGGTGATGCTGGCGATCGCCTCCCCCTCCGGCGCCTCCGCCCACCATCAGCCGCCCACCTGGGCGGGAGCGCTCAAGCTCGCCCTGGGCCTGTTCCTCGTCCTCTTCGGCGCCCGGCAATGGCACCGGCGGCCCCGGGACCCCGCGCAGGCCCGGCTGCCGAAGTGGATGGGGGCGATCGACCGCCTCGCGCCGGCCAAGATCTTCGCACTCGGACTGGCCCTGGCCGCGCTCAACGCCAAGAACGCCCCGCTGACCATCGCCGCGGGCGCCACGATCGGCTCCGCCGGGCTGCCGGTCGGACAGCAGATCGCGGTGCTGGCGATCTTCGTCGTCATCGCCACCCTCGGCCTGCTGGCCCCGCTGGGAGTCTTCCTCGTCGGCGGCGAGCGGGCCAGGACGACCCTCGGCAACTGGAAGGGGTGGGCGGCTCAGCACAGCGTCGCCGTGATGGCCGTCCTGTTCTTCGTCCTGGGCCTGAAACTCGTCGGCGACGGCATCTCCGTCCTCGCCTCCTGACGCTGCCGTGACCCCGCGGCCCCGGCCGCTCAGCTCGGTGAGAACCAGGCCATGCCCGCCAGCAGTGCCAGTACGAAGAGGCCGGTGCCGCCGAGGACGGCCAGCACGCGGGAACGGCGGAGCAGCGGCAGGCGGGGGCGGCGGTTCGCGGCCCGGTGCACGCTCGTCTGCCACTCGGTGTCGCCCGCCGGGGCGTACGCGCCGGCGGAACGGGCCGGGGGAGCGGGAGCGCGGCGGGCCGGGGCGGCGGCGTGGCGGGTGGACCTCGGGGCGGGGGTGAGCGACTGCTTCGAGCGGCCGTGGCCCTGGTGCGCGACCGGCAGCGGCTCCGGTGCGCCGCGCCAGGATCCGCGCCCGAACCAGTCCGCCACCTCGTCGGCCGTGGGCCGGCTCTCGGGCTCCTTGGCCAGCAGGCCGAGCAGATAGTTCTCGAAGGCGGGCGAGAGGTCGGTGCGCAGCTGCCGGGGCGGTACCGGTGCGGCGTCGAGGTGCTGATGCAGCACCGCGAGCGGGCTGTCCGCCTGGAACGGCGGTCGGCCGGTGAGGAGTTGGTAGAGCACACAGCCCAGGGAGTACACATCGGACGCCGGCCCCGCGGTACGGCCCAGAGCCCGCTCGGGCGCGAGGTAGAGACTGGTGCCGACGATCTGTCCGGTCGCGGTGAGCGCGGAGTTGGGGTCGTCGAAGAAGCGGGCGATGCCGAAGTCGCCTATTTTCAGGGTGTCGTCGGCGGACAGCAGCAGGTTGGCCGGCTTGATGTCCCGGTGCACGATGCCCTGCCGGTGCGCGAGGGCCAGCCCGACGGCGGCCTGCGCGGCGATCTTGGCCACCCGCTCGGCCGACAGCGGCCCGGAGGCGCTGAGCACCCCGTCGAGGCTGCCCCCGTCGACCAGCTCCATCACCAGGAACAGCCGGCCCTCGAACTCCCCGAAGTCCAGGACGCCGACGACGTTCGGATGACTGAGGCGCCCCGCGGTCTGCGCCTCCAGCCGGAACCGCGAGGACGCGGTGGGGTCGGAGTCGTGGGGGAGCAGGAGTTTCACGGCAACCGGTCTGCCGAGCGTCTCGTCGAAGGCCCGCCAGACCTCCCCCATCGCGCCCCGCCCGATGGTGTCCCGCAGCCTGTATCGGCCCGCTATAAGCACTTGTTCTTCATCCTCATGCCCAAAGACGTCTGGATCGCCGCAGGCCGTGACTCACCGCGGGAGCGGATCAGTTGGGAGGGTGCCGCAGCGGCCCAAGCGTAGCGGCCCCGCGGGCGTCGGGATGCGCTCAGGTGTCCGCCGTACCGGCGACTGGCCTGACGGAGGCCGGTGATGTGAGGATGACGCAATGCATCCGGGTTCGGAGATGAAGGTGCACGTCACCCGCCACGAAGAGACCTTCGTGATCACACTGCGCGGCGAGGTGGACTGGGACGACGCCGAGGACTTCGAGGCCGCCCGGCAGACGGCCGACCGCGCCGCGCTGCCCGTCACGGCGATCGACCTGTCCCGGGTCACCTTCGCCGACAGCATGCTCCTCAACGCCCTGCTGGCGCTGCGGCGCCGTCACCGGTCCGACGGCCGCGACCTCGTACTGCTCGGCCCCCTGCACCCGGCGGTCCGGCGGCTGCTGGCCGTCAGCGGGGTCCTCGAACACTTCACGATCTCGGACACCGGCGCCACTTTGGGTACCGGCCGTCAAGAACCCCATGAGGACGAGGACAGCGGGTAGCCGAGAGCCATACACGAGAAGTATTTGTGATCAAAAGGAACTTACGCCCTATCGGAGACACTTCCATGGTCAGCCCGCTCGGAATCCAGGCGATGGATGAACCCCGCTCGGCGCCCTCGCGCTACAGCGCCGTCTGGGGCATGGCGGGGATTTCCATCGCCGACGCCCGCGGGGCCGTGCGCACCCTGCTGGCGCGCGCGGGCCACCATCCCGACCAGCAGTCCAACCAGGACGCCCAGCTCGTCGTGAGCGAGCTGGTCACCAACGCGCTGCGGTACGCCCCCGGACCCGGCGCGCTGCTGCTGGAGCTCTCCGCCGACGCCGCCCGGCTGACCATCGCCGTCCGTGACGGCTCCTCCGACCAGCCCCTGCTGCGGGAACCCGACCCGCGCCGCGCCGGCGGCCACGGTCTGCACCTCGTCACGCGGCTGTGCGAACAGGTGCGGACCGTTCCGTCGGGGGAGGGCAAGCGGATCGTGGCCGAGCTGCTCCTCGACAGCGGGGCCGAACCGGGAGGTTGAGGGGGGCGGGGGCCGCGTCCTGCTGAGGCCGCACCCCCGCTGTGGGCTGCCGCCCCCTGCTCCCCGGTTCGGCGTGTGCCGCTCTCAGCCGGTGGTGAGCATGCCCTCGCGCAGCCGGGCCAGGCAGCGGGAGAGCAGCCGGGAGACGTGCATCTGGGAGACGCCCAGGCGTTCGCCGATCTGGGCCTGGGTGAGCTCCTCCACGAACCGCATGTGGATGATCTGCCGGTCCCGCTCGTCCAGTTCGGCGATCAGCGGCGCCAGCGCGTGGAAGTCCTCCACCAGTTCCAGGGCCGTGTCCTCGGCGCCGATGAAGTCCTGCAGCGCGGCTTCACCGTCCTGGCTGCCGCCGAGGGTGGCGTCCAGGGAGGAGGAGTTGTAGCCGTTCGAGGCCAGCCGGGCCTCCCGCACCTCGTCCTCTGGCAGGCTCATCAGCTCCGACAGCTCCTTGACCGTCGGCTCGCGGTCCAGCCGGCCGCGCAGCTCCTCCGTCGCCCGGGCGAGCTGCACCCGGGCCTCCTGGAGGCGCCGGGGCACGTGCACGGCCCAGGTGGTGTCGCGGAAGAACCGCTTGATCTCGCCGACGATGTAGGGGATGGCGAAGGAGGTGAACTCCGCCTCGCGGGACAGCTCGAACCGGTCGATCGCCTTGATCAGGCCGATCATGCCGACCTGGACGATGTCCTCCATCTCCTCCGGTCCCCGGCTGCGGAACCGGCCGGCCGCGTAGCGGACCAGGGACATGTTCATCTCGATCAGCGTGTTGCGGGCGTAGCTGTATTCGGGTGTGCCCTCCTCCAGCGTCGCCAGCTGCCCGAAGAAGAGCCGGGAGAGGTCGCGGGCGTCCTTGGGCGCCACCTTGGAGGGGTCGGCGACATCGGGCAGGCCGGGGACCCGCGTGCCGGCTGCCGTCGTGGTCATGAGTGCCATGGTGTTCCCTCCCGAGACCAGTTACCGTGCCCGCCGTTCGGAGACGAGGTACGACATTCGCGCGTCTACCCCGTCGTTCGGCACCTACACCCATGAGGGCTTCGACGGAGTGCGCGGCACGATTCTCCACGGGGCTCCGGGGCTCCGGGGCTCCGGGCCGACGACCGGTCAGGTGCGGGCGTCGGCGGCGCGGGTGTCAGAAGTGCGGGTGTCAGCGGCGCGGGCCCCGGTGGCGCGGGCCACGCTGGTGCCGTCGCCCGCTTCCGGCCGTCCGCGTTCCGCGTCGGCGACCGGCGCGGTGAGATGGCCCAGGACGTTGGTGACCTGTAGCAGCCGTTCCAGGATCTCCGGCCGGTCGTCCAGGTGCAGGACGGCGCCGAGGGCGCTGGTGCGGCGGTGGATCATCAGCAGGGCGGACAGCCCGGAGGAGTCGATCCACGTCAGCGCGCCGAAGTCCAGGCGGACCTCCGCGGGGGGCGTGGGGCCGGCCGTCAGTTGCCGGACCACCTCGTCCACGAGCTCGTCACTGGTGTCGTAGTCGAGTTCTCCGGCTACCCGCACGACAAGCACGGCGTGCTCGCGCCGGGCGGTGACGGTGAACTCGGTCGGTTCGGTGGTGGTCATGCGGGGACGCCGGGGACGGGGACGGACGAGGGGGACCGCTCGCCGAGGGCCGTGACGCCGAGCCGGGTCAGGCGCCGGGCGCGCGGGAAGTCGTGCAGCTCGTCGGCCAGCACGTCCAGGGCGGCGACCAGTGAGCGCGCGGGTACGTGGCGGGCCTCCAGGATGTCGGCGGTCCACACGAGGAACGCGGTGAAGAGGTCGGGGTCGTCGACGTAGAGGGCGGTGGCCAGGAAGCCGACGATGTGGGCGAGGTCCTCCGCGGTGCGTTCCCGCTGCTCCTCGTCGTAGTCCCGGACGGCGGGGAAACGGTCCTCCAGCTCGATCAGGGTCTGCTTCACGAGCCGGGTCCGGGACTGGAGGACCAGGGTGTACTCCTGGTCGGCCAGGTGCGGCAGGTCGTCCACCGCCTGCCGGGCCGTCGACGGGGCGGGCCGCGGCACGCCCGCGTCCAGCGCGGCCGCCGCCTCGCGCGCGTCGGCCGCCCAGCGGTCGGCGCCGAGCCTGCGGGCCCAGCGGCCGCCGGGGCCGAAGGCGCGGCCGCCGGCCAGGACGGGGACCCCTATGGCCTGGCAGGCGGTGATGGCGGCGTGGGCGGCTGGCAGGTGCGTGGGGATCGATCCCGACAGCAGGACGGCGTCGGGGTTGGTGAGGTGCAGATGGGCGATCATGTGCGGGGTCGGGGTCTGGGCGCCTAGGTAGTCCACCCGCCAGCCGCGCAGGGTCAGCACCTCGGCGAGCAGCCGGGCGGGGAAGGCGTGCCATTCGCCGTCCACACAGCAGACCGTGACCCGGCCGCGGGGCGCGGAGCGGGGGCCGCCGCCGCGCCGGTGGGCCAGGGAGGCGACGATCCGCTCATTGATGGCGGTGGCGGCGTGCTCCTGCGCCACGCTGATGCGATCGGCGGCCCACTCGGCACCGGCCATCTCCTGTACCGGTGCGATCAGCTCCAGCAGCAGTGCCTCCTCGTCCACCCCCTCGGCCAGTGCGGTGTGCACGATGCCGGCGGCCGTGTACTCGTCCGCGTCGATCGCCGCCCGCCAGAGCCGGCTCACCAAGGTGGCCGGCTCGGTGGAGTGATCCACTACTCGTCCCTCCCGCTGTCCCCGTACCCGTCCACGCCCGTCGGCGAGCCGTTTCGCCGGGCGTTGAAGGCCACGAGGGCCATGTCGTCATGCCGTCCCGTGCCGATCCACTGGGTGGCCAGCATCTGCACCCGCTCCACCACCGCTTCGGCCGGCATGCCCACGCACTCCGCCAGGGCCCGCCGCAGCCGGCGTTCGCCGAAGAGTTCGTCGCCCAGCGGACCGCCGCGGGCCTCGGTGATGCCGTCCGTGTAGAGCAGGCACGTCTCTCCCGGCGCGAGCACCGTCCGCACCGTGTGCGCCGTGACGTCCGGCAGCGCGCCGACCAGGGTGCCGCGGGTGGCGGCCTCCTCGACGGTGCCGTCGGCGCGGACGATCAGCGGCGGCAGGTGTCCGGCGCTGGTCAGCCGCAGATGCACCTGGTGGTCCCGGCGGCGCACGGACGCGAGGACGAGGGTGGCGAAGCGGGTGTGGTGGGAGCTGAGCAGCGCCCCGTTGAGCAGTTCGAGGACGCGCCCGTGGTCCTCGGCGAGGGGCAGCAGGGCGTGCAGGGTGTTGCGGATCTTGCCGGTCAGCACTGCCGCGTCGAGCCCCTTGCCCGCGACGTCACCCAGCACGACCAGGGTCTCCTCGGCGGGGCCGGTACCCGGGTGGACGTCGTAGAAGTCCCCGCCGACCCGCTCGTGGTCCCTCGACGCCCGGTAGCCGCCGGCGTACTCGACGCCGTGCACGCTGCGCAGCGCCGGTGGCAGCAGTTCGTGCATCAACGTCGCGGTGATCGCGGCCTGTTCGGTGTACAGGCGGGCCGCGGAGAGGGCGGCGCCGGCGCGGGCGGCGAACAGGCGGGCGAAGACCTCCTCGCCCTCGCTGAACACATGCTCGGTGCCGGAGCGCAGCAGGATCAGGGCCCCGGCGGGCACTCCGTGGCCGGGCAGCGGGGTGACGATCACGGACCCCACGGGCCCGGCGAAGTTCTCCGGGACCACCCAGCCGGGGATGTCCGCGGGATTGATCCAGCGGGCCGGCACGGGCGGGAAGCCCTGGAGCGCCTCGCTCAGCCCGGGTACCTCGGCGACGTTCACCTTCTGCGTGCTCTGGGTGACCGGGCCGCCCCTGCGCGCGGAGGTGACGGGATAGCGCTTGCCCTGGGCCGGGGCGACGAGTACGGCGGCCTCCGCGAGGTGTTCCGCGGCCATGGCCGCCGCCATCTCCATGCACCGCGGCACGTTCAGGGTGGACAGCAGGGCGCTGGACGCCTCCGAGAGGACATCCGTACGCGTCCGTGCGTCGCTCAGCGCCGTCTCGGCCAGGCGGCGGTCGGTGTCGTCGACCAGCCACCAGACGATGTCGCCGTCACCGGCGGGGGTCGGATGCGCCTCGAAGAAACGGTCGTCGATGCGGCCTGCCGTCGCCCCTGCGAAGGTGCCGGGCGTCCCGTCGCCGAGGCGCCGGTGGGCCTGGGAGAGCCAGGCGGGCACCCGCTCGTGCAGCCGGTCGCCCCGCGCGGCGTCGGGCAGCAGCAGCCGGGCGGCCGCGTTGACGCGCACAAGGCCGCCGTGCCGGTCGACGACCAGGACGGGGTAGGGAGCCTCAGGCCATGCCGTACCGGCCTGGTCGTCGAAGGGGCGGGCGGGTGAACCGCGGGAAAGAGACACGAGTGAAGGCACGCACCGTGCGCACCTCACCACCTTCCTGTCCTTGACTGCCGTTCGGCTCACCGTCCCGCATCGACTCCACCGTTGCAACCCACCCCCACGGCCCGGACCTACGGGACGAGGGGCCGCCACATCCCCTTATTGTGAAAGTGACAGTAACCGAAGTACCCTTCTTGGCGTGGAAGCTGACGCCTGGTCACCCCCCTCTGTGCTCCTGACGGTCGATCTCGTGATCCTGACGCTGCGCGAGGGGCGGCTGTGTGTCCTTCTCGTGGAGCGGGGTGAAGATCCTTTTCGCGGCATGCCGGCGCTGCCTGGTGGATTCCTCAGCCACGACGGCGAGGAGATCCTGGACGCCGCCCACCGCGAGTTGAGCGAGGAGACCGCTCTGACCGCCGGGTACGTGCACCTTGAGCAGCTGGCCACCTACGGCGCCGCGGGCCGTGATCCCCGGGGGCGGGTCGTCTCCGTGGCCCACCTGGCGATCGCGCCGGGACTGCCCGAACCGGTCGCCGGAACGGATGCCTCGGACGCCGCGTGGATTCCCGCGGAATCCGTTCTGTCCGGCGCGCTGGAACTGGCCTTCGACCACCGCCGGATCGTGACGGACGGGATCGAACGCGCGCGTACCAAAATCGAATCATCGGCACTGGCCACGGCATTCTGCGGAGAACTCTTCACCATAGCGGAGTTGCAGCAGGTGTACGAGGCGGTATGGGGCACCGAACTCGACACCCGCAATTTCTATCGGAAAGTCCAGGCCGTGGAGGGATTCATCGTCCCCGCCGGCTCCGGACGCAAGACCACGGGGGGACGGCCGGCACGGCTGTACCGGGCCGGGCCGACCACGGTGCTGTTTCCGCCGCTGAGCCGACCTGTGCCGACCGCGACGGAAGAGGACACAGGAGAGAAAGGGAATTAGATGTCGAAAGACCTGGTGGTGATTCTCACCGCCCTCAATCTCGAATACCAGGCGGTGCGCCGGAAACTGTCCGATCCCCGGTTGCACCGTCACAGGGGCGGGACGCTGTTCGAGGTGGGAACCGTTCAGGGCACTTCATGCCGTGTCGCGCTCGGTCTGACGAACAAGGGGAACCACTCCGCCGCGGTGATCGCCGAGCGGGCGATCCAGGAGTTCTCGCCGGTGGCCGTGGTGTTCGTCGGCGTCGCCGGAGCGCTGTGGGACACCGCCCGGCTGGGCGACGTGGTGATGGCGACCCATGTGTACGCCTACCACGGCGCGACCAGCGAGGACGACGGGGCCAAGGCCCGTCCCCGGGTGTGGGAGACGGCACACGGCATCAGCCAGCTCGGCTCGCATCTGGCACGCCTGGACGACTGGGCCGACGACACGTCCGGGCAGGGGAGCGCGCCGCAGGTGCGCTTCGGCGCGATCGCCGCCGGCGAGGTCGTGCAGAACTCGAGGATCTCGGCCGAGGCGCGCTGGATCCGGCAGCACTACAACGACGCGCTCGCGATCGAGATGGAGGCCGCCGGTGTGGCGCAGGCCGGCCATCTCAACGGCGCGCCGGTGGCCATCATCCGGGGAATCAGCGACCGGGCGGACGGTACGAAGAACAGCGCGAAGGACCGAGACTGGCAGCCGCGAGCCGCGGCGAACGCGGCGGCGTTCGCCACCCGGCTGGCCGTGGAACTGGTGGCGGAACAGGGACAGACCGCCAAGTCCCTTACGCGTCCCGTCCACACGGACAGGACCCGGACGGCCGACAGGCGCGAAGAGCACGTCAGCAACACCGCGCACCAGAGCACCGTCGGCATCATGGCCGGATCCGTCCGTGACAGCAGCGTCTACCTGGACGCGGGCTCGAAGGCGAGCGGCCCAGCGGACCTGGTCGCGGAACTGGACGCCCTGCACGCGCACTTGGAGCGGCACCGCGCCGAGGGCACCCTCGACGAGGACACCTACCGGGAGGCGCTGACCGAGCTGGGCCTCGCCCGCCGGGCCGCGAGGGAGAGGACGCCCGGGTCGTCCAAGAAGGCGACCATGGCGCTCAAGAGGTTACGCGGCCTGACCGCCGACCTGCCCGAGCTGGTCGCCAGGCTGGCACCCTTGGTCGTCGCGGCGGGTGACCTGTCATGAACGACGGCAACGGCGGCACGCACAATTCGGCCGCGTACGACTCCACCGTCGGGATCCAGGCCGAGACCGTACACAACTCCAACGTCTACTTCGTCCACCCCGACGCGTCGCCTCAGGAGAAGTACAAGGTCGGTGTGCGGTTCCTGGAGGACGGCATCCCCAGCCGTGCTCGCGACATGATCAGCGACGCGATCGCCCATGGATACGACAATGCGGAGGTCCGTTTCCACTGGGTGCTCGCCATGCTCAGCGCACGCGCCTATCACGACCTCAGCGCCGAGGAACTCCAGCGGCTGCACCGCGCCTTCGAACTCGTGGGGACCTACCCCGAGGGGGAGTGGAGGGAAGCTCTGCGCGTCGCCTTCGAACTGCTGATGATGCTCAGCACCGAGGACGGCGAGGCGGGGCGCGTGGTGGAGCGGTTGCGGGCCCTGTCACCTCGCCGGCGTGACGCGATCCTGCACCACTTCGACCTGGTGCTCACCGGGGGGCTGAAGGACAGCCTCTGGGCCGAGAACCGCGAGCGGGCCGAGGCGGCTCGCTTCGGCAACGACCGGATCCGGCGGGTCTGGGCCTATTTCGAGCCCGACCCCATCGGGCCGCGGGCCCTGCCGCCCCGCCCGAGCACCGCCTCCGCCGCCAAGGCGGCCCTCCCGGTGCGCATCGGCGTGTTCGCCGTCGTCACCCTGTTCCTCTGCGTCCTGTCCCTGGTCGCCGATCCCACGGCGGCGGTCGTCGAGTTACTCGTGGCGCTCGGTGCGGGCGTCACCGCGACCCGCTTCGGCAGCCGGTGGTGGTACCAGGAACATCAGCGGAAGGTCAGGAACCGTATGTTCCGGATACCGCACACAGGCGATCCGGCCGCCACCGGGGACGGGTTCACCAACCGTGTCCGGCATTCGTTCGACCACTACTTCGGTGTGCGCGTGCCCTATGGACTCGCCCCGCACGAATGGCTCGCTCATACCAGCGACATCCGCGACAGCCTTGCCGCCGAGATCGCGGTTCTCTACCGCGAGAGCCGGATCAGCGTGGACCGGGTCAACTGGCTGATCCGCTATCTCGCCGAGGACGCCCGGGACCGGTACGGCAAAGGCAGTCTGTTCGATCCACGCCACCCGAACCGGTCGTCGGCGGCGGCGAAGGCGCTGTGCGTGCTCGCCCTCGTCGTTCTCGGCGGCACGACTCTGGCCCTGCTCGCCACGGTGGCCTCGGGTGCCGGTGCTCCGCAGACGGCGCTGGCCGTCCTGGCCGTGGCCGGCGTGGTCTGGTCCGGGCGCGCGGCCGCGTCCTCGTGGCTGGAGGCCGGGGGCGAGGAGCGCCGGCTGGCCGAGGAGACCCGGGAATACCAGGAGCGGCTGGCCGCGCGGCAAGCGGCCTACCAGCGCTGGAAGTCCTTCCTGGAGGACATGCGGCCCAGCGAGCCGGAGATGGAGAACTGGCTCACCTGCGACAAGACGCTGTTCGTCGACGAAGCGCTCCGCCACTACCAGCTCACCTGGCGCGACCTGATCACGCACACCATCCTGGTGACCCCCGCACGCCCCTACAAGCGGGGCCGGGTCAAGGGCGGACCTTGGCGGTACTCCCGCTACACCTTCCGTCTCTTCCTGGTCACCCAGGGCGGTGTCCGCGAGATCAGCTCGGAATTCGACTTCACCGACGGGAAGCGCGGAAACGCGCAGCGCAGCAACTACCGGTTCGACGCGCTGTCCTCCGTGCAGGTCACGGAACGCAGCGAGGTCGGTTACGACCTGGAGCTCATCCTCACCAACGGGCCGGCCAGGAACATCCGTGTCGCGGACGCCGACACCCATCAACTCGCGCCGGACGAGAACGCGCGGGAACTGGCCGAGATCAACCTCAATACGGCCGGTTTCATCCACGCCTTCCGCCTCCTGGAGGGGATCGCGGCGGACGGAAAGGGCTGGCTCGAACGGAACGACCCCCACAACCTGCCGTCCTTCAGCGCCGCCGGCTGAACCTCCCGGGTTCTCGGAGCGGGCGGGGCCGGACCCCCGGAGCCCTGCCCGCCCCACTCGACAGCCCAGCCGGGGCCGGAGTTTAGGAGTGGCCGTGGCCGCCACGGATGACGTCACCGAGAGCAGACTGCTGCTGGCCGAGTACGACCGCCTCAAGGAGGAGCAGAAGACCCGGATAGGTTTCCGCGACAACCTCCTCTACTTCACGCTGGCCGCGGTCACCGGGATCCTGGCGATCGCCGTCCAGAGCGAGCAGGACCAACTGCTGCTCGCCGTCCCCGTGGTCTGCCTGGTCCTGGGCTGGACCTACCTGGTCAACGACGAGAAGATCTCGGCCGTCGGCTGCTACGTCCGCGACCGGCTGGGACCGCGGCTGGCCGAACTCAGCGGCGCCCGCGGCGCGGTGTTCGGCTGGGAGACCTACCACCGCGACGACGCCCGCCGCCCCACGCGCAAGCGACTGCAGGCCGCTGTGGATCTGTTCACGTACGTGGCCCTGCCGATGATCTGCGTGATCGCCTTCTGGTGCTCCCCCGCGGTCCAGCCCCCGCTCGTGACGGTCTCCCTCGCCCAGACCCTCGCCCTGGCCGTACTGGGCCGCCAGTTCCTGCGCTACGCGGAGCGGTAGGACCACCGCGCCACCAACCCGGCGGAGTGGGCGTACTGATCGGCTCGTACGAACCGCACCGGCCGAAGACCGGCGGAGGGGCGGGCCGCTTCCGCCGGGACGAGGCACTGGAACCGCTGGAACCGCTGGTACGCACCGCGCGGTGACCCCGGTCTCCGGTGCGGGCTCGCGTCCTCTCCGGACGGCACGCGCGCCAAAGCCCCGCCGGCCCCGCCGAAGCCGAGGCTCAGGGCCACACCAGGCAGTACGCCTGATGCCCCGCCTCATGCAGCCGGTGGCTGAAGTCCTGCCACTCGTGCAGTAGTTGGTAGACGTTGAACGCGTCCCGGGGGCCGCCCCTGTCGGGGACGGTCGACCAGATGAAGGCCGCGGCGCCGACGGCTTCCTCGCCGATGCCGCGCAGGGGGTCGACGACGGTCATCGGGAGTTTGACGACGGCGTAGTCGGGGTGCAGGACGACCAGTTCGAGAGGCGGGACCTTGTGCAGGGGGATGCCCTCGATGCCGGTCAGGACCATCGCGGCCATCGTCTCCGGCTTGATCTTGGTGAACATGCCGTTCATGCCCAGCTCGTCGCCGCCGAGTTCCTCCGGGCGCATCGAGATGGGGACGCGGGCCGCGGTCGCGCCGTCCGGTGCGCCGAAGTACTTGTACGTCACCCCCACCCGGCCACCACTCCCGCCGCCCGTCCCGAGGGAACCGACCCGATCCGTCCGGGGGGTACGCCGACGACCGCCCGCGCGGCCGGACTGCCGCTCCGGCGGAGGATCCGAGGGGAGGTCACGGGGGAAGTCCGGCGGACCGCCCAGGCCGGTGTTCCGGGGAAAGTCCGACGGGCCGCCCAGGCCGGTGTTCCGGGGCAGGCCCCGGGGTGCGTCCCGCGGAAGATCCCGAGGGAGGTCGCTCGAAAGATCCCGGGGGACGTCGCGCGGCAGATCGCGGGGAAAGTCCGATGACGCGTCCGCGTTCCGCGCGGGATCAGCCGACCGGTCCCCCCGAAGGTCACGCGGGGCCTCACGCGGGAAGTCCACGGGCCGTTCGCCCCGAGCGTCCTTCGGGAAGTCCGCCGGGCGGTCTCCCCTGAGGTCTCTCGGGAAGTCCTTCGCCCTGTCGGTGGTCCGCTCCGCCTGCTGGTCGTGCAGGCGTTCGCCTGGCCGGTCGTACCGTTCGGGCTCACCCGGTGCACCCTGTGTTCTACGTGCTTCGGTCGCTTCCTCCGCTTCGCGCCGGTGCCTTCCCCGCCGGGCACGTCGAGGACCGACGTCATCGGTCCCCTCGCCCAGTCCGCCACCGCGATGCATATCTCCACCCGACTGCTTTTCTAGGACGCGTGGCCCCCGCCGCGCAACCCGATCATCGTGTCAGTGACCTCCCCCACGGCCGCCCGCCGAAACGTGCGGTGGAACAACAGTCCACGGGGATCCGCCCGGTCCCTGATCCTTCCGTGCCCAGGAGCTGTGTGTCAGGTCTCAGTCTCGCAGATGGCGGGCCGCGGCGGCGCGGAACCGCGGGCGGGCCGTCACCACGGCGGGCGGGCGGCCTACCCTGAGGAGGTCACCCCGCAACCGGAGTCCGAGAGGCCGGAGAAGCCGCACGTCATGAGTGCCCTGAGCGAAACGCCCTATCCCTACGAAGCGCCCGTCTCCCAGGCGCTCTTCGACCGCGCCTCCGTCGTCACGCCCGGGGGTGTGAACTCCCCCGTGCGTGCCTTCCGCGCCGTCGGCGGCACGCCCCGCTTCATGGTGTCCGGGCGCGGCCCCTACCTCACCGACGCCGACGGCCGGGAGTACGTCGACCTCGTCTGCTCCTGGGGTCCGATGATCCTCGGGCACGCGCACCCCGAGGTCATCGCCGCCGTGCAGGACGCCGTCGCCCGCGGTACGAGCTTCGGCACGCCCGGCGAGGGCGAGGTCGCGCTCGCCGAGGAGATCGTCGCCCGGGTCGAGCCCGTCGAGCAGGTCCGGCTGGTCAGCAGCGGGACCGAGGCGACCATGAGCGCCATCCGGCTCGCCCGCGGCTTCACCGGGCGGTCCAAGGTGATCAAGTTCGCCGGCTGCTACCACGGCCATGTGGACGCCCTGCTCGCCGCCGCCGGCTCCGGTGTCGCCACGTTCGCGCTGCCCGACACGCCCGGTGTCACCGGTGCGCAGGCGAGCGACACGATCGTGCTGCCGTACAACGATCTCGAAGCCGTGCAGGAGGCGTTCCACCGCCACCCCGGCGAGATCGCCTGTGTGATCACCGAGGCCTCGCCCGGCAACATGGGTGTCGTGCCGCCGGCCCCCGGGTTCAACCAGGGACTGCGGGACGCCTGCCACAAGAACGGCGCCCTCTACATCTCCGACGAGGTCATGACCGGCTTCCGTACCAGCCGCGCCGGCTGGTACGGCGTGGACGGGGTCAAGCCCGACCTGATGACCTTCGGCAAGGTGATGGGCGGCGGGTTCCCGGCCGCGGCGTTCGGCGGGCGCGCCGACGTGATGGCGTACCTCGCGCCCGCGGGGCCCGTCTACCAGGCCGGCACCCTCTCCGGTAATCCGGTCGCCACCGCCGCGGGCATCGCCCAGCTGCGGCTGCTCGACGAGGCGGCGTACGAGAAAGTGGACGCCGTCTCCGCGCAGATCCAGTCGCTGGTCACCGAGGCACTGAGCAAGGAGGGCGTGGCGCACCGGTTGCAGAACGCGTCCAACATGTTCTCGGTGTTCTTCACCGACCGGCAGGTGCGCAACTACGAGGACGCCAAGCGGCAGGAGTCGTACCGCTTCACCGCGTTCTTCCACTCGCTGCTGTCGAACGGCGTCTACCTGCCGCCGTCGTCCTTCGAGTCCTGGTTCGTGTCCACGGCCCATGACGAGCGGGCCGTGCAGAAGATCGCCGACGCCCTTCCGGCGGCGGCCCGTGCGGCTGCGGAGGCCACCGCGTGACCATCGGAAACAGTGTGAGCGGCAGCGACAAGGACGTCACGGTCGTCCATCTCATGCGCCACGGCGAGGTGGAGAACCCGGACGGCGTGCTGTACGGGCGGCTGCCCGGCTACCACCTCTCCGAGCTGGGCCGGAAGATGGCCGACCGGGTCGCGGAGCACCTCGCCCCGCGCGACATCACCTATGTCTGCGCCTCCCCGCTGGAGCGGGCGCAGGAGACCGCCACCCCGATCGCCAAGGCGCACGGTCTCGATCTGGACACCGACGCGCGGCTGATCGAGGCCGAGAACGTCTTCCAGGGCAAGACCTTCGGCGTCGGCGACGGCGCGCTTCAGCGGCCGGGCAACTGGAAGCACCTGGTCAACCCGTTCCGGCCGTCCTGGGGCGAGCCGTACGTGGACCAGGTCGTGCGGATGATGGGCGCGCTGGACGCGGCCAAGGACCGGGCGCGCGGCCATGAGGCGGTGCTGGTCAGCCATCAGCTGCCGGTGTGGATCGTCCGGTCGTACGTGGAGCGGCGGCGGCTGTGGCACGACCCGCGCAAGCGGCAGTGCACCCTCGCCTCGCTGACGTCCTTCACCTACCTCGGCGACAAGATCGTGTCGGTCGGCTACAGCGAGCCCGCCATCGACCTCGTCCCCGCGCATCTGCGGGCGGGAGCCCAGCCGCAGAAGGGCGGCGGGCAGGGGAAGGCGTTCGGCGCCTGAGGGTCCGGTGGCTGAGGGCCCGGTGCCTGACGGTCCGGCGCCTGACGGCCCGTTACGTGGCGCTTAGGATATTTTTGCCAGGGATATTGCGAAAAACATATTAATCAGAGGAACCTCCCCGTTCGTCGCGCCCTCTCTCTGGGTGACCACCATCACCACGCGCGACGAATCGGGGATCCTTCATGCGCACCGTCTCCCGGAACCTCTCCCGCCGGGGAATGCTCGGCCTCGGCGCGGGCGCCGCGGCCGCCGCCACCCTGTCCGGCTGCGGCGGCCTCAAGTCCTCGGACGGCGGCGGGCACGCGGACGGTTCCCGTCAGGTGCAGGGCGGCAAGGACCGGCCGGCCAAGCTGATCGGCGACGGCTCCACCTCCTTCACCGGCAAGCAGCCCGGCCACTCGAAGAAGCCCGAGCCGCTGGAGCCGGGCCAGACCCCGCCGCAGTTCGTCGTCTTCTCCTGGGACGGCGCGGGCGAGGTCGGCAACGGCCTCTTCCCGCGCTTCCTCGACCTCGCCAAGCAGCACGAAGCGCACATGACCTTCTTCCTCTCGGGCCTCTACCTGCTGCCCGAGTCGAAGAAGCGGCTGTACGAGCCCCCGAACAACGCGCGCGGCGCCTCCGACATCGGCTACCTCACCGACGAGCACATCAAGGCCACCCTCACCAACGTCAACCGGGCGTGGCTGGAGGGTCATGAGATAGGCACCCACTTCAACGGGCACTTCTGCGGCGAGGCGCACGGCTCGGTGAAGTGGTGGACGCCACAGCAGTGGAAGAGCGAGATCGACCAGGCGAAGTCCTTCGTCAAGGAGTGGAAGACCAACACCGGCTGGCACGACCTGCCCGCGCTCCCCTTCGACTACGACAAGGAGCTGGCCGGCGGCCGCACCCCCTGCCTGCTGGGCCAGGACAACCTGCTGCCCACCGCCCGCGAGCTGGGCTGGCGCTACGACGCCTCGTCCCCGGGCGGCCGCCAGGTGTGGCCGGTCAAGCGCCAGGGCATCTGGGACTACCCGCTCCAGGCCGTGCCGTTCCCCGGGCACAGCTTCGAGGTGCTGTCCATGGACTACAACATGCTCGCCAACCAGTCCGTGAACTCCACCAAGGCGCCCGCCTACAACTACCCGGGCTGGCGCAAGCAGTCCGCGGCGGCGTACATCGCCGGCTTCCAGCGGGCCTACGAGACGAACCGCGCGCCGTTCTTCATCGGCAACCACTTCGAGCAGTGGAACGGCGGGATCTACATGGACTCCGTCGAGGAGGCGTTCAAGCACATCGCGGCCCAGCGGGACAAGGGCGCCGACGTCCGGATGGTCTCCTTCAAGGAGTTCACGGACTGGATCGACGTCCAGAAGCCCGAGGTCCTCGACAAGCTGCGCACGCTGGACGTCGGGCACCAGCCCACCGGTGGCTGGAAGACGTTCCTCGCCTGAGCCGCACGCGGGCGCGGGCCCGGCGCCCGCGCCCGGAATGTCCCGTGTAAATAGCTCCTGAAATGCGGTTTTCCGCCCCGCAGGGGGGTGCGCGAGAACCCCGGGGACGACATGCGAAACTTTTCACATGAGTACCCGTAGCCGCGCCGTCCTGCTCGGCGCCGTGGCCGTCACCGCGGCCCTGTCCCTGTCCGCCTGCGGCAAGGGCGGCACCTCGGGCGGCGGCGGCAACACCAACTTCGTCACCGGCAACAACGGCATCGACACCGTGCCGGCCAGCAAGCGCACCGCGGCCCCGGACCTGTCCGGAAAGACGATCGACGGCAAGTCGGTGGACGTGGCCGACTACCGGGGCCAGGTCGTCGTCATCAACGTCTGGGGCTCGTGGTGCAGCCCGTGCCGTGAAGAGGCCCAGTACTTCGCCAAGGTGTCGAAGGCGTACGAGGGCAAGGGCGTGCGGTTCGTCGGGATCAACACCCGCGACACCAGCACGACCCCCGCGGTCGAGTTCGAGAAGGCGCACGGGATCACCTACCCGAGCCTGTACGACCCCACGGGCAAGCTCATGCTGCGCTTCAAGAAGGGCACTCTGAACCCCCAGCTGATCCCCTCCACGCTCATCATCGACCGGCACGGAAAGGTCGCCGCGCGAGCCCTGGAGGCGCTGGACGACACCACGCTGCTGAAGATGCTCAAGCCGGTCGTCGCGGAGAAGTGACGTGGGTACGACCGTGACGCTGGGCCAGACCGTGACGCTGGCCGCGCAGAACCAGACAGTGCTCCATGGGGCGCTGCTGGTCGCGCTGCCCGTCGCCCTGCTCGGCGGGCTCGTCTCCTTCTTCTCGCCCTGCGTCCTGCCGCTGGTGCCGGGCTACCTCTCCTATGTCACCGGCGTGGTCGGCACCGACCTGGCCGAGGCCCGGCGCGGGCGCATGGTGGCCGGCGCCTCCCTGTTCGTGCTCGGCTTCAGCGCCGTGTTCGTCTCCGGCGGGGCACTGTTCGGCTCCTTCGGCTGGACCCTCCAGGAGCACAAGGACACGCTGTCCAAGGTGCTCGGCGTCGTCATGATCCTCATGGGCGTCTTCTTCATGGGTCTGATGCCCTGGTTCACCCAGCGCGAGTTCCGCTTCCACAAGCGGCCCTCGACCGGACTGCTCGGCGCCCCGATAGTGGGCGCGCTGTTCGGGATCGGCTGGACGCCCTGTATCGGCCCGACCCTCGCCTCGGTGAACATCCTCGCCATGCAGGAGTCGAGCGCGCTGCGCGGGGCGACCCTGATGATCGCCTACTGCCTGGGCCTCGGCGTGCCCTTCGTGCTGGCGGCCGTGGCCTTCCGCAAAGCCCTCGGCGCCTTCGGCTGGGTCAAACGCCACTATGTGTGGGTGATGCGCATCGGCGGCACGATGATGATCGTGACCGGTGTGCTGCTGCTGACCGGTGCCTGGGACAGCCTGGTGCAGCAGATGCAGACCTGGTCCAACGGCTTCACTGTGGGGATCTGATCGATGAGCAAGACCGAAACCGACAAGGACCAGGAGGAGCTCGGCGCCGCCGGGTCCCAGCTGTCCACCGCCCCGCGCGAGGAGCCGCTCACCGGCGTGCCCGCCTTCGGGGTGATCGGCTGGATCCGCTGGTTCTGGCGGCAGCTGACCTCCATGCGGGTCGCGCTGCTGCTGCTCCTGATGCTGTCGCTGGCCGCGATCCCCGGCTCGCTGATCCCGCAGTCCGGCGCCGACATCAACAAGGTCGCCGACTTCCAGCAGGCGCACAAGACGCTCGCGCCGGTCTACGACAAGCTGGGCCTCTTCCACGTCTACAGCTCGGTGTGGTTCTCCGCGATCTACATCCTGCTGTTCATCTCCCTCATCGGCTGCATCGTGCCGCGCGCCTGGCAGTTCATCGGGCAGCTGCGCGGCCGGCCCCCGGGCGCGCCCAAGCGGCTGACCCGGCTGCCCGCGTACACGACCTGGCGTACGACGGCGGAGCCCGAGGAGGTCCGCGCGGCCGCGCTCAAGCTGCTCAAGCGGCGCCGCTTCCGCGCCCACGCCGAGGGTGACGCGGTCACCGCCGAGAAGGGCTATCTGCGCGAACTGGGCAACCTGGTCTTCCATATCGCCCTGATCGTGCTCCTGGTCTCCTTCGCCTGGGGCCAGATGTACAAGTCGGACGGCACCAAGCTGATGGTGGAGGGCGACGGCTTCTCCAACGCGCTGCCGATGTACGACGACATGAAGTCGGGCAGCCTGTTCCGGAGCGACGACCTGGTGCCGTTCAGCTTCGACCTGAAGAAGTTCACCGGCACCTACGAGAGCAGCGGCCCCAACCGCGGTACGCCCCGCACCTTCCAGGCGACGATCGACTACAGCGTGGGCGCGTACGGCAAGCGCAAGACCACCACGGTCAAGGTCAACGAGCCGCTGCACATCGGCGACTCCAAGGTCTACCTCGTCAGCCACGGCTACGCCCCGGTGGTCACCGTCCGCGACGGCAAGGGCAAGGTCGTCTACCGCGACGCCGTGCCGCTGCTGCCCCTCGACGGCAATGTCACCTCCAACGGCGTCGTCAAGGTGATGGACGGCTACAAGGACCCGCGGGGCAAGAGCGAGCAGCTCGGCTTCCAGGCGTTCTTCGTGCCGACCTTCGACCCGAAGTCCGGCACGATGATGTCGCAGTTCCCGGCGCTGCTGAACCCGCTGCTCGCGGTCAACGCCTACCACGGCGACCTGGGTGTGGACGCGGGCATCCCGCAGAGCGTGTACCAGCTCGACACGAGCCACATGAAGGCGTTCAAGGACGGCAAGGGCCAGCTGCTGAAGAAGCTGCTCAAGCCCGGCGACACCATGTCGTTGCCGAACGGCGCCGGTTCCATCACGTTCGAGAAGGACGTGAAGCAGTGGGCCGGCTTCGAGATCGTCCAGGAGCCGGGCAGCATCTGGGCCCTGACCGGCGCGCTCGCCGCGATCTTCGGTCTCGCCGCGTCCCTGTTCATCCAGCGCCGCCGGGTGTGGGTGCGGGCGGTGCGCGGTGCCGACGGTGTGACCGTCGTCGAGATGGCCGGACTCGGCCGCAGCGAGTCCGCCAAGCTGCCGGAGGAGCTGGGCGATCTCGCCGGGATCCTCTACGACCAGGCGCCGGGGGCACCCGACCCGGACGACGCCCCCGCAACCTCCCCCGACCCTCACGTCGTACCTGCCGAAGGGGCTGAGAAGTGACTCTCGCCGCCGCAACAGAGCTGGCCACAGCGACCAACGAGCATCTCGCGAACATGAGCAACACGCTCATCTACTCCGCGATGACCGTGTACACGCTGGCCTTCCTCGCCTACATCGCCGAGTGGATCTTCGGCAGCCGCAGCAAGGTGGCCCGTACGGCCAACGCGCTCACCGACGGGGGCAAGCAGCAGGCGGGCCCCGCCGTCACCGTCAAGAAGGCCGGCGGCACCGCCGTACTGGAGCGCCCGAAGGTCGTCGTGCGCGCGGCGGCCGGTGCCCGGGACGTGCCGGACGGGCCCGGCGCGCACGGCGGTGACGTCCAGGGCGACATGTACGGCCGGATCGCGGTCTCGCTGACCGTGCTGGCCTTCGTGGTGCAGCTCGCCGGCGTGATCGCCCGCGCGGCCTCGGTGGGCCGGGCGCCCTGGGGCAACATGTACGAGTTCAGCATCACGTTCACCACGGTGGCCGTGGGCCTGTACCTGGCACTGCTGGCGCTGAAGAAGAACGTGCGCTGGCTGGGCCTGTTCCTGACCACCACGGTGCTGCTGCTGCTCGGCCTCGCCGTGACCGTGCTCTACACGGCCAGCGACCAGCTGGTCCCGGCGCTGCACTCGTACTGGCTGTACATCCACGTCTCCACCGCGATCTTCTGCGGCGCGGTGTTCTACGTCGGCGCGGTCGCCACCATCCTGTACCTGTTCAAGGACTCGTACGAGAACAAGCTGGAGGCCGGGATCAAGCCGGGCTCCTTCGCCACCTCGGTGCTGGAGCGGCTGCCCGCCTCGGCCTCCCTGGACAAGTTCGCCTACCGGGTCAACGCGGCCGTCTTCCCGCTGTGGACGTTCACGATCATCGCGGGCGCGATCTGGGCGGGCGACGCCTGGGGCCGCTACTGGAACTGGGACCCGAAGGAGACCTGGTCGTTCATCACCTGGGTCGCCTACGCCTGCTACCTGCACGCGCGCGCCACGGCCGGCTGGAAGGGCCGCAAGGCCGCCTACCTGGCGATGATCGCGTTCGCCTGCTGGCTGTTCAACTTCTACGGCGTGAACATCTTCGTCACCGGCAAGCACTCCTACGCGGGCGTGTGAGCGAAGGCTCGCCCACACTGGAGTCATGAGCGGTTCCATCGCACAGGGCACCAGTCAGACCCACGGGAACACGCACATACTCCATTTCCTGGTGCGGCTCCCGAGGCCCATGGAAGACGTCTGGACGGCGGTGGCCACCCCCGAGGGGATCGGGGCGTGGTGCACCGCCGTCGGCGTTCTCGAACCCCGTCTCGACGGCGCGGTCTCCTTGCGGGGACTGGGCTCGGGCCGGGTCACCGCCTGGGACGTGGACCGGGTCGCCGAGTACACCCTCGACGAGGGCGGCGGCGGGCGGCTGCGGTTCCATCTGGAGCGGGACGGGACGGCGGAGTGCGTACTGCGCTTCACCCATGAGTTCCAGGGCGAGGGACCCTCGGACACGGACTGGCGCCGTAGATTCGAACAACTGATCACTGCGATGTGACGCAGGACACCGGAACCCGGTGCCTGCCGCGGACAACTGGCGGGCGTGGACTATTCACTGCACGCCCGCATCCGAGCGGGCGACCCCGAGGCGTTCCGGGAGCTGTTCCGCGCCCATGCGCAGCTCGTCTTCCGGCACGCGGTACGGGTCTCCGGGGACCGCTCGACGGCCGAGGACGTCGTGTCGCTGACGTTCCTGGAGGCCTGGCGGCTGCGCGCGAAGCTGCGGGACGAGGGGGAGACGCCCCGGCCATGGGTGATGGGGATCGCCGTCAATGTGCTGCGCAACACCGCGCGGGCCGCCCGCCGGCACGCGGTCGCGCTGACCCGGCTGCCCGCCAAGGACACCGTGCCGGACTTCGTGGACGAGCTGGTGGGGCGGATGGCGGCCGCCGAGGAGCTGGCCGCGGCCGGGCGCGCGCTGCGCCGTCTGCGGCGCGGTGAGCGCGATGTGTTCACCCTGTGCGTGTGGTCCGGGCTGAGCTACACCGAGGCGGCCCAGGCGCTCGGCGTACCGGTGGGCACGGTGCGCTCGCGGCTCTCGCGCACCCGCACCCGGCTGCGGGCGCTCGCCGCCGAGGAACTGGCGGCGGGCCGGCGGGGATCGTACGACCGGAGGGGACCGCACGAGAAGGGACCGCACGCGCGGATGGAACCGGTCGGCGGGAGCGGACAAGAACAGGGCGGCCGCACCCGCGCGGCCCGGTCGGGAGAGGAGACGGACCGATGAAGCGGACACCGAGGTTCGGGGAACCCGACCCCGCGGAACTGGCCCGTCTGCTGCCGGCGCCCGGTGACCCGGAGCTGCCCCGCGACCGCCATCGCCGACTTGAGGACGCCTTCATGGCCCACATCCAGCGAGACCAGAGCGCCACAGCCACCGAACCCGCCCCCGCCCCGGGCAAGGCGCCCCGGCCGGTCCGCGGGCGCCCGCGCCGCCCGGTGCTGATCGGCGTCCCGGCCGCGCTGGCCCTGGCCGGGGTGGCCGTCGTCGCCCTGACCGGCACCGGCGGCTCCGGCGGGCCCGGTGCGCCGGCCCCGGTCGCGGCGCCGGTCGTACGGATCCAGACCGGTTCGACCGTGGCCCTCGCCGCCACGGTCGAGCACATCGCCGACGCGGCGGGCCGCGAGGCCCTGCCGACGCCCCGCCCGGACCAGTTCATCTACGTCAGGAGCGAGGTCTCCTCCGCCTACACGGACGAGAACCTGGAACACGACACCTCCCGCACCCTGGTGGAGCCCCTGCACGGCAGGGAGTTCTGGCAGTCCCCCGACGGGCACAAGGGCTGGCTGGAGGAGCCCGGGTACCAGCCGAAGGGGGGTATCACCCTGGACAGCGACATCACCCGTGACTCGTACGACGAGACGAGGGCGCTGCCCACCGAACCCGGGGCGCTGCTGAAGAAGATCTACGCCCGCACCGACCACCAGACCGACCGGGACCAGCAGGCGTTCGACATCATCGGGGACATCGTCGGCGAGCAGCTGGTGCCCGCGCGGACCGCCGCAGCCCTCTACCGTGCCGCGGCCCGGATCCCCGGTGTGGTGGTGGTCGAGCACTCCCAGGACGCCGCCGGACGGGACGGGATCGCGCTGGCCCGGCTGGACCCCGGGACCGGCGAACGCAAGGAGTGGATCTTCGACCGGGGCACCTTCGCCTACCTCGGCAGCCGGGGTGTGCAGGTCGGGACGGGCCAGGACATCAGGCCCGGCACCGTCACCGAGCGCACCGCGATCCTGGAGCGGGCCGTCGTGGACAAGGAGAAGCAGCACCCCGCGACACCCGGCAAGGCGTCCTGACCCGCACGCGGGCGGGGGCCCGGACCCTCACGCGGGCGGCAGGCAGTCCTTCCCCGGCGGCTTCCCCTCCGGCCAGGCCAGCTGGACGAACTGCGAGTCGCCCTCCGGGGTCAGACGCACGATCGGTACGGCCTTGTCGTAGGGGTTGCCGTGCTCGTCCAGGCAGATCCAGCCGCTCGCCCCGGCCACCTTCAGCGAGCCCTTGACCTGCGGCCACTGGAGGCCGACGTCCGCGAGGGTCGGGATGCTCCGGCCCTCCGGCACGGCCTCGCGGATGCCGTGCACCGCGAGCTGGAGCGCGTCGTAGCCGATGATCAACTGGCCGTCGTCCAGGGCGACCGGTCCTATCGGGCCGGCCGGCTTGTGCTCGGCGGTCTTCAGCAGCCGCTGGAGGGTCTGGTAGTCCGCCGTGGAACCGCCGGTCTTCGGGGGGTTCTTCAGCCAGGCGTCCGGATGGGCGAGGGAGGTGAAGAGCACGGTGAGGTTGTGCCGCAGGGCGTCGCGGTTCAGCTCCTTCTCATAGGTGAGGTAGGAGGCCTCGTCGCCGGTGAGGACCTGGAAGGAGCGGTCCATGCAGCCGCGGTCGCCCAGCGCGTTCACGAACTGCCGCAGCTGGGTGTGCCGGCCCGCGAACAGGATCGTGTGGGTGTCCCGGGGGGTGTCGCACACGATGTTGGTGATCTGCCGGAAGGTGTTGGCGGTGGTGCCCTCCTGGCTGCGGTCGGCGGGCGGGGTGAACGGCTGCTCCAGGACCGGCTGGTACGGCGAGCCGTTCATCAGTGTGCTGAACGACTGCTTGAGCGAGTTCGTGTACGGGTCGCCCGGCTTGTCGTAGACCAGCATGGCCTTGTTCTCGTTGGCCCGGTTCGCCTTGGCCTTGGTGTAGGAGGCGAGCGCGCGGGCCTCGTCGGTGTTGGTCGGCGCCACCCGGGCGAGCCCGGGGTAGGGGTCGGCCTTCTTGCCGCGCTGCCCGTTGGCCAGTTCGTCGGCGGTGATGGAGGAGCCGATCACCGGGATGCCGAGCTTGGTCAACGCCGCGACGGCCGCCTGGTTGGGATCGGTGCTCTGCCCTATCCCGGCCACCGCCCGCAGCCGGTCCGCGCTCCGGGTCATCCCGTCCATCTGGCTCACCGTCGGCCGCCAGCTGTCCTTGCCCGTACCCGAGTTGGCGAGCACCAGGCGGATCTGCGGGGACTGCCCGTTGGCGTCGTGGTTGGCCGAGTACTGGGCGAGATAGGCGCCTTGGAGCTGATGCTCTATGTCGTTCAGATTGGTCGTCGAGGTGGAGGTGAACGGCAGCATCAGCGCCACCGTGACATAACTCCCGCTCTTGAGGCCCTTGTTCTCCCGCCCGATCGCTTCCACCACCTGGTGGAAGCGGGGCTGGCCGAAGTCGTACACGCCGGTCGCCACGCCCACGCACTCGTCACTGCCCGCGGGCCGCGACACCCCCGGCGCGCACCGCCGGTCGTCGTGCATCAGGGTGCGCGCCCCGAACACCCCGCCCGCCACCAGGGCCGCCGCCAGCAGCAGGGACAGATACCGGCGCAGCGGGATCTCCCACACATGCTCGCGTACCCAGGTCCCCATGCCCCCCGCCATCAGGCCTCCCCGCGACCGTCGTCCTCAGGATCGGCCGGCCCCTCGATCGGGCGTCCGGCCAGCGCGGCCGCCGGCCAGTCCCGGGAGGCCCGCCACAGCAGCGCGCCCGCGGCGGGGCGCAGATTGGACAGTTGCTCCAGCTCGAAGCGGAGCCGGTCGCACACCTTGGGATCCGGCAGCACCAGCGGATCCGTCAGCTCCCACAGCGCGTGCAGCAACCGCCGTACCCGCAGGTGCAGTACGGCGTCCACACCCTCCGGCAGCGGATAGCCGGTGTCCGTCACACCGAGCGCGACCGCGGCCCGCCGGTCGCCGCGCCCGCCGAAGTCACGGCCCTCGGCGTCGTGCGCGTGGAAGTAGGGCGCGGACGCGATGAAGCGCAGGGTGCGCAGCCACACCCGGGTGTCGGCATCCGCGAAGTCGTCCCGTAAGCGCGCGACCGCCGACTCGGCGTCCCCGAGCGCGAGTTCGTGGTAGAGCCGGTACGGCGCCCGCTCCGGCTCCGCGTAGTGCTCGATCAGCGTCTCGTGCGCGCGCCGCCATGACGCGTGGTCCTCGTCGCGCAGATGCAGCCGCAGCAGCAGCAGCGTCCGCACGAACGGGTCGCCGACGAACTGGCCCGGTACGACGGGCAGTCCCTCCTCGGCGAGCAGCGTCTGAAGGGCCCGTACATCGGCGGGTCCGAAGGTGTCCGGCAGCAGTGCCGAGGCCAGGGCGCACGCCGATTCGTGGTCGTGGGCGGCGGCCAGCACGGTCAGCTCCTCCAGGTACGCGGCCGGCACCAGCCGGTCCAGCAGCGCCTGGTGGACCGGCGAGCCCGGCCGGTCCTCGGCCGGACGGAACTCCGCGCTGAGCAGCTCGCCCAGCGAGGACACCTCGGGCAGATGCTGCGCGGCCGACTCGGCGAGCAGCACCACGCCCAGCGGGTTGCCGCCGGTCAACCGGTGGGCGGCGGCCGGGAGATGGGAGGGCACGGCGGTGTCCGCGCACAGCGCGCCGACGATGTGCAGGGTGTCGTCCGCGCTCAGCGGCGGCAGCGCGACCAGCAGCGCCCGCGAGGAGGGGGCCGCGTCCGGTGTCCAGCCGGTGCGCCGGGCGACCTCGGCCAGCTGCCGCCGTACGGCGTTGGGCAGTTCGGCCCGGCCCTCGCCGCGCCGGGCGGCCACGAACACCACCCGGTCGCCGGTGCCCTCCGCGCGATCGCGCAGCACGGCCGCGGTCAGCTCCGGGCCCGGGGTCGTCTGCGCGTTGTCGAGCAGCACCAGGGGCCGGCCCAGGCGCTGCATCTTCGCCATGAACCCGGTGTACGCCTCGCCGAGGTCGGCCAGCAGCGCCCGCACCAGATACCGCTCCGCGTGCTCGCGCGAGCCGTCGCCGTCCCGGAAGTGCTGGGACAGCAGGATCAGCCCGCGCTCGGCGTTGCCGCCGGCGTTCGGGTACGAGCGGTACCACTCCGACGCCTTCTGGTGCTTGTGGCCGGTGAAGCCCTCGGCGACGGACTCCAGGGTGGCCTCGATGGCGCCCGAGACCAGCGGGCCCGCGCCGGTGGCGGCCGCGACCACCTTCGCCGCGACCTTGCCCGCCCATCTGCCCGCGAACGCGCCGATCCGCGGACCCCGCTCGTTCAGCAGCAGGATCCGCTCGACCTCCCGGCGGATCCGCTCCGCCTCGGCGTCGCCCCAGCCGCCCGCGGCCACCGCGACCAGGCCCGACATCAGCCGCGGGAAGGTGATCCGCCCGGCGCCGGTCACCGGCTCGGCCAGCTGCTCGGCGATCACCAGCAGCGCCTGAGCCGACGGCGACCAGGAGTCGGCAGGCCGGCCCGCGGGCGGCCCGGCGAACTGCGTGGCCGAACAGTCGATCAGCGCGACCGGGGTGTGCCCCCGGTATGCCTCCTGAAGCGCGTCGAGCACCGCGCTCTTGCCCAGCCCCCGGGCGCCGGTGAGCACCACGAAGGGCGGCTCGTCCGGGTGTTCCAGAGGATGGGCGCGATGGCGTCCGGGGACCAGGCCCACCAGGCGCGGCGCGAGTCCGGCCGGATCCGCGTCGAAGAGCGCCCCCCGCCCGTGCAACCGTGTGCGCACAGCATCGCCCCCCTCAACAACAGTGTAGAAAGGGGTAGTTGCTCCGTGCCAGGGCCAGTGGTGCCCGTTTGGATAACGATGTGTGCCCATGGCGCCGCGGTGCGCTCATGACACCGCGGACAGGCTGCCGTGGCCCGCCGAGGCGATGTGGTCCCGCAGCCGCTCCACGTACAGCCGCATGTTCTTCGCGGCGACATCCGTGTCCGGGTAGCGGCTGGCCAGCCACAGCCCCTCGTGCTGCCGGTTCACCCAGACGCACACCTGGTCGCCGTACGACACCCGCAGCAGCGCGTGCGCCCGCATGTCCGTCCACCGGTCGGCGCCGGGCACCGCCCGGGTGTCGACGTACGAGACGATCGAGTACAGGTCGGGCGAGGTGGGCCGGAAGTCAGCGCCGAGCAGCGCCAGCACCCGGGCCAGCGGCATCCGGGCCAGCTTGCGGGCCGCGCCCAGCTCCGTGCGCACCGCCCGCAGGACGTCCGGGAAGCCGCGGATGCCGGTCAGCGGCACCTCGATGGGGGCGCCGCCCACGTACCAGCCCACCGAGTCGGTCCAGCGCGAGCGGACCCGGGTGTGGAAGGGCACGACCGTCCGGTACACCGACTGCCCGCCCAGCTCCCGCACGCTGAGCGCGGTCGCCGCCAGCACGCCGACCAGGCTCCCGCCGTAGGGGCGGCAGTACGCCTCGAACGCGGCCGCCGCCTCCGCGTCCGCGAGCGGCTCGCACAGCATCGCCTGCGGGGGCAGCGGCTCGCCGGGGGTGAGGCCGAGGTCCACCGGGAAGGTCGGCAGGGTGCCGCCGCCGCGCCGGATGAACTCCCGCCAGCGGGCCACGATGTCGTGGTCGCCGTCCAGCCGGTCCGCGTCGGCCCGCTCGATCTCGCAGAAGTCGACGTAACTGGCCGCGGGGGCGGGGCGGTCGGCGGTGCGGCCCGCCGTGAGCGCGTCGTACACCTCGTGCACCTCGGCGGCGATCCGGGTCAGCGAGTAGGCGTCCACATTGCTGTGGTCGAAGGCCATGTAGACGCTGGTGGAGTCGTCACGTACGACGGCGGTGTAGATGAGGTTCGGCCAGCGCAGGGCGTCGGCGACGGTGTCGAACCGGTCCTGGAGATACGCGGTGAGCCGGTCCGCGTCGTCGAACTCCCCGGCGTCCTCGCGGTGCAGGGACACATCGGCGGGGTCGAGGGTGAACCGGCGCAGCTCCTCACCCGCCCAGCGGAACCCGCTGCGCAGCGTCTCGTGCCGCAACGTCCAGGAGCGCAGCGCCTCTTGGAGCACGTCGAGGTCGACCCGGCCCGGCAGGTCGAAGGCGGTGCCGAGCCAGGTCGGCACGAACAGCCCTTCCTCCCGTACGCACTTGGCGGTCCGGATGTGCGACTCCTGGATATAGGCCGGCGGCCGGGAGTCCTCCGGCAGCCGGGTCGCCGCCGCCACGGTGGCCGGGCTCAGCGTCCACTCGACGAGCCGTCCCGGCCGTACCCCGCAGCGCTGGATGTCAGTGATTCGCACGCGTCTCCCATCGAAGAAGGGGCCCTGCTGAATAGGGCCCCCCTCCAAGGCAATGCCGTGGGAGGCGGCGGAGACATGCCCGCCGCCGCCATTTCAACGGAACGGGTGGCAGGCCGAACGGGGGACTGATTAACCGACAGTGACCATGCGGGGGTGCGGCCGGGGGTCGGCCACGGTTCGGCCGGCGATCAGCCGTTGATCATCCCGATGATCGCCCGCACCGCCTCCGCCACCGGCTGTCCGACCGTACCGACGGTCGCCGCGATCCCGGCGATGGCCATCAGCGCCCGGTGCCGCTCCGGCGCGGGTACGGGGGCGTCGGCGGTCGCGGCCGGCACGGACTCGTCGAGCAGCGCCGCGCTGGGCTCCGGCACCTGCGCCCGCAACTCGGCCACCAGCCGCCGGAGTTCGGCGAGGGCCGCGGCCAGCGCCGGGTCCTGCGCGGTCGGCGCGCCGCCCTGGTTCTTGACGATGCCGATATTGCCGGTGCCGCCGTGCATGTTCACGTTGTCGCCGTAGAAGTAGCTGTCACCGCTCATGAGCTGATCCCCGTGTTCCCGTTGCCGCCGTACATGTTGACGTTGTCCCCGAAGTAGTAGTTCTTCGGCGAGACCGTGAGGCTCTGCACCGTCACCCGGAACTCGGTGTCCGGATGCTCAATGGCGTACGAGAGCTGCTCCACCAGCTGGTCCAGATAGCGCGGGTCCTGGCTGGTGACCAGCGCGGTGGACGCGCCCGAGGTCTCCACCGCGAGGACGAACTGCGGGCTCGCGGTCAGCACACCGATCATGTCGGCCAGGAAGAAGATCTCGGCGCCGATGGCGAGGAGCCAGACGAAGACGACGTAACCGGCCGCGCCCGACTGCCCGTCCGAGCCGCCCAGCGCCAGCGCGGGCAGGCTGGGCAGCATCACGAGCATCGCGATGGCGATGGTCCCGGCGCTGTACCGCAGGAACCGCAGCACCGCCTCCTTGCGCCTGGGCCGCAGCATGAAGGAGTACACACGGGCGATGTTGGCCAGCGGATACACCGCCCGCCCGATCCACAGGATCCGCTTGCTGACCCGCAGATCGAGCATCCTCGGCACCGGGTGCGGCGAGGGCGCGGGAACATCCGGCATGGGCGGCGCGGCGGCGGGCGGGGCGGGCGGGGCGGAGGGTGCGGGTGGCGCGGGTGGCGGGTCCTGGGCGGGGCGCTCCGGCCCCGGGCCGTACTGCATCTGTCGTCCCCCTGAGGTCGGGCAGAAACTGACTGCTCGGTGACGACCATTAACCCGACCCGCGCGCGGCACTGGCAAGTGGTTAAGCACACAAGATCCCGTACGGGATCCGACACCCGGCCCGGCCGTGGACCGGGCCCGGTGACGGGGTCCCGGTGGGGTGTGGCAGATACTGGGGGGCATGGCTTACGACGATCTTCGTTCCCTGCTCCGGGCCCTGGAGCGCGAGGGAGACCTCAAGCGCATCAAGGCCGAGGTCGACCCCTACCTGGAAATCGGGGAGATCGTCGACCGGGTGCAGAAGTCCGGCGGACCCGCGCTGCTCTTCGAGAACGTCAAGGGCTCGGCGATGCCGCTGGCCATGAACGTCTTCGGCACCGACCGCCGCCTCCTGAAGGCGCTCGGCCTGAAGTCGTACGGCGACATCTCCGACAAGATCGGCGGGCTGCTGCGCCCCGAGCTGCCGCACGGCTTCGTCGGGGTGCGCGAGGCGTTCGGCAAGCTGGGCGCGATGGCGCACGTCCCGCCGAGGAAGATCAAGGAAGCGCCGGTCCAGGAGGTCGTCCTGCACGGCGACGACGTCGACCTCGACCGGCTCCCCGCGCTGTTCACCTGGCCCGAGGACGGCGGCTCCTTCTTCAACCTGGGCCTGACCCACACCAAGGACCCCGAGAGCGGCGTCCGCAACCTCGGCCTGTACCGCCTCCAGCGCCATGACAAGCGCACCATCGGCATGCACTGGCAGATCCACAAGGACAGCCGCAACCACTACCAGGTGGCCGCCCGCCGGGGCGAGCGGCTGCCCGTCGCCATCGCCTTCGGCTGTCCCCCCGCCGTCACCTACGCCTCCACGGCGCCGCTGCCCGGTGACATCGACGAGTACCTGTTCGCCGGGTTCATCGCGGGCAAGCGGATCGAGATGGTCGACTGCAAGACCGTGCCGCTCCAGGTCCCGGCCAACGCCGAGGTCGTCCTGGAGGGCTGGCTGGAGCCGGGCGAGATGCTGCCCGAGGGCCCGTTCGGCGACCACACCGGCTTCTACACGCCGCAGGAGCCGTTCCCCGCGCTGAAGATCGACTGCGTGACGATGCGCAAGCGGCCGCTGCTCCAGTCGATCGTGGTCGGCCGCCCGCCCACCGAGGACGGCCCGCTCGGCCGCGCCACGGAACGCTTCTTCCTGCCGCTGCTGAAGATCATCGTCCCGGACATCGTGGACTACCACCTGCCCGAGGCCGGCGGCTTCCACAACTGCGCGATCGTCTCGATCGACAAGAAGTACCCGAAGCACGCGCAGAAGGTCATGCACGCCGTCTGGGGGGCGCACATGATGTCCCTCACCAAGCTGATCGTGGTCGTGGACGCCGACTGCGACGTCCACGATCTGCACGAGGTCGCCTGGCGCGCCCTCGGCAACACCGACTACGCCCGTGACCTCACGGTCGTGGAAGGCCCCGTCGACCATCTCGACCACGCCTCCTACCAGCAGTTCTGGGGCGGCAAGGCCGGGATCGACGCCACCCGGAAATGGCCGGAGGAGGGCTACACGCGCGACGGCGGGTGGCCGGAGATGGTCCTGTCGGACCCGGATACGGCGGCCCTGGTCGACCGCCGCTGGAAGGAGTACGGCCTGTGAGTACGGCCGCCACGATGCCGCAGCCGGGACGCACGAAGGCCTTCCTGCGCCTGGTGATGATCGAGCACTCGGTCTTCGCGCTCCCCTTCGCCTACATCGCCTCCCTGACGGCGATGTACACGCTGGACAAGAACATCCACTGGGCCCGGTTGCTGCTGGTCACCGTCTGCATGGTGGGCCTGCGCACCTTCGCGATGGCCGTGAACCGGATCATCGACCGGGAGATCGACGCCCGTAACCCCCGTACCGCGCACCGCGAGCTGGTGACCGGCGCGATGTCGGTACGGCACGCCTGGACCGGCGCGCTCGTCGCCCTGGTGGTCTTCCTGGGCGCCGCCGCGCTCCTGAACCCGCTGTGCCTGGCCCTCGCGCCCATCGCGGTGATCCCGATGGTGGTCTACCCCTACGGGAAGCGGTTCACGAACTTCCCGCAGGCCATCCTCGGTATCGCCCAGGCCATGGGCCCCATCGGCGGCTGGCTCGCGATCACCGGCAGCTGGTCCTGGGACGCGGTGATCCTCGGCCTCGCCGTCGGCGTCTGGATCGGTGGCTTCGACCTGATCTACGCCTGCCAGGACGTGGAGACCGACCGCGCCATCGGCGTGAAGTCGGTCCCGGCCCGCTTCGGCATCCCGGCCGCGATCTGGGGCGCCCGCGCCTGCCATACGATCACCACCGCGCTGTTCGTCTGGTACGCCCTCGCCACCCACGCCGGCGCCTTCTTCTGGCTCGGCCTGGTGATCGTGGCCGGCGCGTTCCTCTACGAGCACCGGATCGTGCGTCCGCACGACCTGTCCCGGCTCAACCGGGCGTTCTTCAGCGTCAACGGTTTCATCGGCATCGCCCTTTTCGTGTGTGCCCTGCTGGACCTGCTGGTCCGGGGCCTGACCGTCTGAACCCGGGGCGCACGCCCGCTTCTTGCCCCCACCCGGCCTGAGCCCGGGTGGGCACGCCGGTACGCTCAAGGTGTGAACGCAGGAGAAACGCGGCGCGTGCCTTGGATCGTGGGGGTGTCCGGTGCTTCCGGGACGCCGTATGCGGCTGCCGTGCTGCGGGCGCTGCTGGCGGCGGGGGAAGCCGTCGACCTGGTGGTCAGCCGGGCCTCCCGGCTGACGTTGCTGGACGAGACGGGGATCTCGTTCCGGGACGCCCACTGGCAGGACGACCTGCGGGAATGGCTGGCCCGGGGGGCCGACGGAAAGCCCGGGACCTTCGCGGCGGACGTCAGCGGGGTGCGGTACTGGAACGCGGGCGATCTCGCGGCGGGCCCCTCCTCGGGGTCGTACCCGGCGAAGGGCATGCTCATCGTGCCGGCCTCCACGGCCTGTGTGGCGGGGGTCGCGCTGGGCCTGTCCAAGGATCTGCTCCAGCGCACGGCGAGCGTGACACTGAAGGAACGCCGCACCCTCGTCGTCGCCGTACGGGAGACCCCGCTGAACGGCCAGACCCTGCGGCATCTCGTCGCCCTGGACGACGCCGGCGCCTCGGTCGTCCCCGCCTCGCCCGCCTTCTACGCGGGTGCCACGCACATCCAGGACCTGGTGGACTTCGTCGCCGGGCGGGTGCTGGACGCGGCGGGCGTCGAGCACGGGCTGTACCGGCGCTGGCGGGGCGAACTGGGCGGTGGCGCGGACCGGCCGTGACCGGTGGTCGGCCGCGGCCCGGCAGGTGCTTTACCTTTCATCACTCCGGAACTCTTCAGCGGAAGGCTTCGATCGCATGGACGCGGTGGACAGGCAGCTCATCCAGGCCCTCAGGGAGAACGGCCGGGCCTCCTACGCGGAGCTGGGGCGCCTCGTCGGACTGTCGGGACCCAGCGTCACCGACCGCATCAACCGGCTGGAGGCGGCCGGGGTCATCACCGGATACCGCGCGACGGTCGACTCGGCCTCCCTCGGACTCGGCGTCACCGCCCTGATCGGCATCTCGCTCTCCGACGCGGCCGACCACGAGGACGTGGCGCAGCGGCTGCGGGACCTCAAGGAGATCGAGGACTGCTGGTTCATCGCCGGCGACGACTCCTTCATGCTGAAGGCGCGCGCGGCCGATGTGGACGGCCTGGAGCGGATCATCCGCAGACTCAGCGGGACCAAGGGCGTCTCGCGGACCCGTACCACCATCGTGCTGTCCACGAAGTGGGAGAACCGGGTCGGCGAGCTGCCCGAAGAGGTCTAGGGATACCGTAGGCCGAGCTGTCGTAGAAAGGTGTTGGCATGGACGTCGGGCTCAAGCGCGCGCTGGAGGAGAAGGTCCGCTCCGGTGAGCGGCTGACCCGCGAGGACGGCATCGCGCTGTACGAGTCGGACGACCTGGCCTGGCTCGGTGGTCTGGCACACGAGGTGCGGACGCGCAAGAACGGCGACGTCGTGCACTTCAACGTCAACCGGCACCTGAACATGACGAACGTGTGCACGGCCTCCTGCGCGTACTGCTCCTTCCAGCGCAAGCCGGGGGAGAAGGACGCGTACACGATGCGCATCGAGGAGGCCGTCAAGCTCGCGAAGGCGATGGAGACGGAGAACCTCACCGAGCTGCACATCGTCAACGGGCTGCACCCGAGCCTGCCGTGGCGCTACTACCCGCGGTCCCTGCGCGAGCTGAAGGCGGCGCTGCCGAACGTCTCCCTCAAGGCGTTCACGGCGACGGAGATCCACCACTTCGAGACGATCTCCGGTCTCACGGCGTCCGAGATCCTGGACGAGCTGATCGACGCGGGCCTGGAGTCGCTGACCGGTGGCGGCGCGGAGATCTTCGACTGGGAGGTCCGCCAGCACATCGTGGACCACCGGACGCACTGGGAGGACTGGTCCCGGATCCACCGCCTCGCGCACGAGAAGGGTCTGAAGACCCCGGCCACGATGCTGTACGGCCATATCGAGGAGCCGCGCCACCGGGTCGACCACGTGCTGCGCCTGCGCGAGTTGCAGGACGAGACCGGCGGCTTCCAGGTCTTCATCCCGCTGCGCTACCAGCATGACTTCGTGGACATGAAGGACGGCAAGGTCCGCAACAGGCTCCAGGCGCGGACCACGATGGCGACCGGCGCCGAGGCCCTGAAGACCTTCGCGGTCTCCCGGCTGCTGTTCGACAACGTCCCGCATGTGAAGGTCTTCTGGGTCATGCACGGCGTCCAGACGGCGCAGCTGGCCCTTCAGCACGGCGCGGACGACATGGACGGCTCGGTCGTCGAGTACAAGATCACCCACGACGCGGACAACTACGGCACGCCGAACAAGCTGACCCGCGAGGACCTCCTGGACCTCATCCGCGACGCCGGCTTCCGCCCCGTGGAGCGCAACACGCGCTACGAGATCATCCGCGAGTACGACCCCGCGGACCCGTCCCGCCGCGACTCCCCCCAGCCGATGCGCCTCTGACGACCTCCTCGCCCGCTCACCTCGGCCGCCCGCCGGTTCCCCTGTAGGGGAGGGGGCGGCCGGTGCAGGCGTCCAGCAGGACCCGGTCGCCGAGCGGGCGCCTCAGCTTCACCGCCCCGCTGCCCCGGGTGTCCAGAGCGCTCGTGGCCACGGTCGTCCCGCCCCGCTCTGCGCCGGTCACGGTGAGGCGCGGCTTCCTGCCGTCGCGCCCGACCGCCAGAGATCTGTACGACTCCGCCGCCCCGACCGCAGGCTGAGTCAGCGGCGCGCCCCCGCCCCAGGGCACAGCACGAAGACGTCCGCCACGACGACCCTCTGGCTGCCGGTGTACGCCCTGGCCGCCGCCCTTCTGACGGCGCTCGGCATCTGGTGGGTGACCCGGCGGACGACCACCGGGACCCGGTGAGCGGCGCCCACGGCACCCACGGCCTCTCCGTCTACTCGGGTGCCTGCGGCCCCTCCGGGTACTCGGCGGACATGGCCTCCACCCCCACCCCCGAGGACGCCTACACCGCCGCCCCCTTCGTCCCCGCCCGCGGCGGACTCGGCGCCCTGCGCGCGGCGGCGGCCGACTGCCGCGGCTGCCCCCTGCACGCCCCCGCCACCCAGACCGTCTTCGGGGAGGGGGACCAGAACGCCCGGGTGATGCTCGTGGGGGAGCAGCCCGGTGATCAGGAGGACCGGCAGGGCAGGCCCTTCGTGGGCCCGGCCGGGCATCTGCTGCACAAGGCGCTGGAGGAGGCCGGGCTGGATCCGGCGCAGGCGTACGTCACCAACGCGGTCAAGCACTTCAAGTTCGCGCAGACCGAGCCCGGCAAGCGCAGGATCCACCGCGCCCCCACCCTGCGGGAGATGTCGGCCTGCGCGCCCTGGCTGGTGCGGGAACTGGCGCTCGTCCAACCCGAGTTGATCGTCATCCTCGGCGCCACCGCGGGCAAGGCGCTGCTCGGCTCCTCCTTCCGGGTCGGCCGGGTGCGCGGCACCGTCATCGAGCAGGACATCCACGGCCGCCCCGAACGACTGCTCCCCACCGTGCATCCGTCGTCCGTGCTCCGCTCCGATGACCGCGACGCCGCCTACCAGGGCTTTCTCGCCGATCTGAAAATCGCCGTACAAGCCCTCGGGTAATGAATAAGATGCGCCGGTGACCCTTACTTTCACCCTGGAACCCCCCATCACCTCCGCCCTGCGCGACGACCTCCTCGACCTGTGGACGGACGTGTCGAACGCGGGTGGCGCCGTCGGTTTCGTCCCGCCGGTCCACCGCGAGGAGATACGGCCCGAGCTGGTACGCCACTTCGTGCATATGGCTCAGGGCCGTACCCGCCTCCTCGTCGGCCGGGACGCGCACGGTACGACCGCCGCCGCCGCGTTCCTCACCGGGAACCCGCAGCATCTGAACGCCCACTGGCTCTCGCTGTACTCCGTGATGGTCCACCCCCGCCATCAGGGCAAGGGCTACGGCCGCGACCTGCTCGCCGCCGCCGAGGAGGCGGCCCGCGCGACGGCCGGCATCGAGGCGATCCGCCTGTCCTGCCGCGGCGGCCACGGCCTGGAGCGTTTCTACGGCTCCTGCGGCTACAAGGAGGTCGGCCGCGTCCCCGGCGCCGTCCGCGTCGCCCCGGACGACGACCGCGACGAGATCTTCATGCTGCTGTCCCTCGGCTGACCGTTCGCCCCCGCAGACCCCGCTGCATGATCGCCCACGAGACGTGCTTCACTGGACGATGACCCCTTTTGGAATCGGACGAGTGGATTGAGATGCTCCGCTACACGCTGAAGCGCCTCGGTATCTTCGTGGGCTGCCTCTTGGTCGTCTGGGGAGCCGTCTACTCCGGCATCTTCCCGCGCGGCTTCGGCAGCTCCAACGGCCTGTGGATCGCCCTGCTCGCCCTGGTCATCTCGGCGCCGATCAGCTGGGTCGTGCTGCGCAAGGAGCGGGACCGGGCCTCGATGCACGTGGTCGGCCGGGTCGACCGGATGAAGGCGAACCTGGAGGCGAACCGCAGCCAGGAGGACATGGCCGACGACAGCGCGCGGGCGCAGAGCCAGCCGTCGTAAGCGGACCCCCTCACCCGTAGCCGTACCCGGCACCGGCCACCGGGCTCACCAAGATCGTCAAAGGCCGGGTGGCGGATCCGGCGTCCCTCTAGTCTTGCCCTCATGGGTGGCGGCAGGACCAGACGGATGCCGAGGGCGGAGCGCGAGCGGCAGATGCTCGACGCCGCCGTGGAGATCATCGCCCGGCACGGGTACACGGCCGCGTCGATGGACGAGATAGCCGAACTGGCGGGCGTCTCCAAGCCGTTGGTCTATCTCTACCTCAACTCCAAGGACGACCTCTTCACCGCGTGCATCCGCCGCGAGGCCGCCGCCCTGACCGAGGCCGTGCGGGCGGCGGTCCGTCCCGGCCTCCCCGCCGACCGCCAACTCTGGGACGGCGTGCAGGCGTTCTTCACCTACACCGCCGAGCACCCCGACGGCTGGACCGTCCTCCACCTCCAGGCCCGCACCCACGGCCCCCGGTTCGCCGCCGAGGCCGACGCCATGCGCGCGGAGATGACCGCCTTCGTCACCCGTCTGATCGCGACCGCCGCCCTGGAGTCCCCGCACTCCCGCGACCTGTCCACCCGGGAGATCGAGGGCCTCGCCGCGGCCCTGATCGGCGCCGCCGAATCCCTGGCCGACTGGACCAACACCACCCCGACCGCCACCGCCGCCCAGGCCTCCGCCACCCTGATGAACTTCGCCTGGTCCGGCCTCGGCAACCTGATGTCCGGCAACCGCTGGGCCCCACCGGGAGCGGCATCGGCCGCCCGGCCCTGAGTGTCCCTCGCCAGAAGGCGCACGGTGTGATGGCGCCCGCGAAGTCGCCGTACAGGGGACAGCGGGCCGATTCGCGGATCGCCTCGCGGTGGTAGCGCTCGGGGTCGTGCGACCGGGTCGGGGTGTCGGGCGAGGCGATCCTCTCCCCCTCGGCCCGCGCCTGATGGCCACCGGTCTGTCCGGCCCGGAGATCGCGCGGCCGTGCGGGGTCAGTGCTGACCAAGCTCGGCGCCCAGAACCGTACCCACGCCGTGGTGATCGCGTACGAGTCCGGCCTGGTCGTGCCCGGCGGCACCGGCTGACCCGCGCACGCGCGACGCACGCGCGTCACGGACGGGCCGGGGTCGCCTCGGCGTCGGACTCCGCGGGCTCCGCGATCGCCTCCCGTGGCGTACGCCGTTGCAGCAGCACGAACCACACCACACCCGCCAGCGCCACCAGGGCCGCGATGTAGAAGTTGAGGCGCAGGCCGAGGAAGTACTGGGAGTAGTCGACGCGCAGGGACTCCTCGAAGACGCGGAACGCGGAGTAGCCGGCGACGTAGAGCGGGAACAGGCCGCCCGGGCGGACCCGGCCGCTGCGGCCCAGGCGGATCAGGAGAGCCGCAAGGAGGAGGTTCCAGATCAGTTCGTAGAGGAAGGTGGGGTGGAAGGTGGCGTTCTGGAGGTAGCCCGCGGGACGGTAGGCGGGGTCGATCTCCAGGCCCCAGGGGAGGCTGGTCGGGCCGCCGAACAGCTCCTGGTTGAAGTAGTTGCCGATACGGCCGATGGCCTGCGCGATCAGCAGGCAGGGGGCCAGCGCGTCCATCATCCCGGCGACCGAGACCCCCGCCCGGCGCAGCCGCCACACGCAGACCACCGTGGCCAGGGCGACCCCGCCCCAGATCCCCAGCCCGCCGTCCCAGACCGCCAGCGGACCCCACCAGTGGTGGGGGATGCCCTTCGGCGTGGTCAGGTCGAAGTAGATCCGGCCGCCGAGGATGCCGAACGGCACACCCCACATCGCGACCTCGTCCACCAGCTCCGGGTCCCCGCCCGCGGCCTGCCAGCGGCGGCGGCCCAGGTAGACGGCGAGGCCGATACCCACGACGTACATCAAGCCGTAGAAGTGGATGTACAGGGGCCCCAGGTGGAAACCGTTCACCGAGGGGGAGGGAATGGCGGCTAGCAGCATGGGGACGAGGGTACGTGGGGCACCTCTTACCGGGCCCGCCAGCGTCCTACGAGGCCTCGCCCACCCGCCCCGACACATGCACCCGGCCGTCCGCGCCCCGCAGTTCGAACCGGTCGCCCTCCGGTGACGCGCCGTACCGCACCACGCCCGGCAGCAGCACCGGCGCCCGGAACTCCACCCGTGCCGCGCGGACGTCCCCGTGCTCCGCCAGGCAGCGTGCCGCCGTCCACATGCCGTGGGCGATGGCGCGGGGGAAGCCGAAGAGGCGGGCGGTGAGGCGGGTGAGGTGGACGGGGTTGCGGTCGCCCGAGGCGGCGGCGTAGGCGCGGCCCAGATCGCCGGGCACGTCCCAGGAGACGAGGGACGGGAGGGGGGCCGGCGGCTCCGGGGGAGAGGCGGGGGCGCTCCCGTCCGCCGTCCGGTGCCGGGACAGATACGTGCTGCGGGACTCCCACACCGGCTCCCCGGCCAGCCGTGCCTCCGTCACCACCGCCGCCTCCGTACCGCGCCGGTGCGGTGCCAACCCCGATACGTAAACGGTGAGTTCGTACGAACCCGACACGGGCAGCGGTGCGTGACGGGCGAGTGCGATCGAGGTATGCACCAGGCCCAGCAGCGGGAGTGGGAAGTCCCGGGCGCCGAGCAGGCGCATCGCCAGCGGGAAGGCGAGGACATGGGGATAGGGGAGCGGGAGGTGCTCGGAGGGGGCGGGGAAGGCGCACAGCCGGGCGTACCTCGCCAGCCGGGCCGGGTCCGCGCGCACCCCCGGCAGCACCAGCCGGGTGTCCGGGTACGACGCCCCGGCCGAGGGCCGCTTTCCCAGCGAGCGCAGCGCGCCGGCGGCCAACACCGGGCCCAGCGCGGGTGACTTGTCGAGGACGGTCGACATCAAACCCCCCGAAGACGGGAACAAACTCGTTACCGAGCGGTAAAGTTACCGCAGGTAAGCCCAGGTCGGCCAGTGCCAGAAGCCGCGACCATCCCGCACAGCCCCGTCCCCGTACCACCCCCGTACCGTCCCCGGAACCGCACAAAGCCCCCACAACGGGCCCGTACGATCACTCGCCTGACCGGCGGTAACACCTCACCTCAGCTCGTTCGCCGCGCGCCCGGCCGCCGGTGAACGCCTCGCCGCACGCCCGAGGAGCCGCTCGTGTCCCCCCATTCCAACTCCCATGTCTCCGCCGTCGATTACGACGGCCGGCCCCTGCTGGTCGCGCCCCACACGCGGCGCCTCGACGGAGCCGTACGGGAGGCCGTCGTACCGCCGTTCGCGGCGCCGGTGACCCATGGGTCGCTGGCCGACCTGCCGTTCGACAACGCGGCCGAGGACCCGGACGCGGTGGTGCTCAGCCGCAAGCTCGGAAACGGCCACTGGAAGGACATCACGGCCGCGCGCTTCGCCGAGGAGGTGCTCGCGGTGGCGAAGGGGCTGATCGCGGAGGGGCTGGTGCCCGGCGACCGGATCGCGATCATGGCGCGTACGACGTACGAGTGGACGCTGCTCGACTTCGCCGCCTGGGCCGCGGGCCTCGTGACCGTCCCCGTCTACCCCACCTCCTCCCTCTTCCAGACCCGCTGGATCCTGCACGACTCCGGCGCCGTCGCCCTGGTGACCGAGACCGGCGCCCAGGCCGCCGCGCTCGGTCCCGAACTGCAACACCTGCCCGAACTGCGGCACTTGTGGATCATGGAGAAGGGGCATGTCGAGCGGCTCGCGGACGCGGGGGCGCCGGTGCCGGAGGGCGAGGTCGGGGTGCGGCGCGGCATGCTCGGGCCCGCCACCCTCGCCACCCTCGTCTACACCTCCGGCACCACCGGACGCCCCAAGGGCTGCGCCCTCTCGCACGGCAACTTCTTCGCCGAGGTGGACAACGCGATCGAACTGCTCCACCCCGTCTTCAAACAGCACGACAGCGACCCGTCCGTGCTTCTCTTCCTCCCCCTCTCCCATGTGTTCGGGCGGATGGTCGCCATCGCCTGCGTCCGCGCCCGCGTCCGCCTCGGGCACGCGCCCAGCCTCAAGGCCGAGGACCTGCTGCCGGACCTCGCCGCCTTCCGGCCCACCGCCCTGCTGACCATCCCCTACATGCTGGAGAAGATCTTCAACTCGGCCCGCGCACAGTCCGAGTCGGGCGGCCGGGGTGCCGTCTTCGACCGCGCCGCCGCCGTCGCCCGGCGCTACGGCGAGGCGCTCCAGGCGAGCCAGTCCGGCACCGGCGACGGACCCGGCCGCGTCCTGCGCACCCAGCGCGGCTTCTACGACCCCCTCGTCTACCGCCGTATCCGCACGGCGATGGGCGGCCGGGTCAGACACGTCATCTGCGGCGGATCCCCGCTCGGGCGCCGCCTGGCCGCGTTCTACACGGGTGCGGGCATCGGGATCTACGAGGGGTACGGCCTCACGGAGACCACCGGCGCGAGCACCGTCACGCCGCCGCTCAAACCCCGGCTGGGGACCGTGGGCTGGCCGCTGCCCGGCACCCGGGTACGGATCGCCGCCGACGGGGAGATCCTGATCTCCGGCGACCATGTGCTGCGCGGCTACTGGGACCCACAGGCCGGCGGTGTCGTCCCCATCACCCGCGAAGGCTGGCTGCACACAGGGGACTTGGGCGAGCTGGACGACGACGGCTACCTCACCATCACCGGCCGCAAGAAGGAACTCCTCATCACCTCCGGCGGCAAGTCCGTGGCCCCCGCCCCGCTGGAGAACTGGCTGCGCCAACACCCCCTGATCTCCCAGGTGATGCTGGTCGGAGACGACCGCCCGTACGTCGCGGCCCTGCTCACCCTCGACGCCGAGGGCATCGTCCACTGGCGGCAGATGAACGGGAAGCACCCCGTGCCGCCCGAACTCGTCACCGACGACCCGGACCTGCGGGCCGTACTCCAGCGCGCCGTGGACGACACCAACCGTCTCGTCTCGCGGCCCGAGTCCATCCGCCGCTTCACCGTCCTGCCGTACGACTTCACGGAGGAGGCCGGTCATCTCACGCCCTCCATGAAGCTGCGGCGCGCGCGAATCCTCGCGGACTTCGGCCGGGAGGTGGAGGGGCTGTACGACGGGCTGTGAGCGATCGCCGGGCCCTCGCGGGCCGGGCGGTATCTCCTTCAACACCCCTTTTGCTGAAGGTACTTGGCAGGACCTTTGCTGTGAAAACCCGGATGCCGGGTGACAACGGGACGCACGTTGACTGCACACTGACAACCACGGGCGCACGTCTCCCCCCTGGTGGCCGCCAGTTACGTCTGCACCGCGAGTCCCGCGAGAAGGAGCAGCATGTCTGCCACGATCCGCCTCACCGCAGCCACAGCCGTCGCCGCCGCCGTCCTGTCGGCACTGGCGACCTCCCCCGCGGCCGCCGTCGCCGCGCCTGCGCTGCGCATGACCCCGGTCAGCGGTCACATCAGCAGTCACCACCTGGTCGGTGGCATCAGGAACAGCACCAGCTCCAACTGGGCCGGCTACGCCGCGACCGGTACGACGTTCACCAGCGTCTCCGCGAGCTGGGTGCAGCCGGCGGTGAGCTGCACCAGCTCGACCACGTACTCGTCGTTCTGGATCGGCATCGACGGCGACGGCAGCAACTCCGTGGAGCAGACGGGCACCGAGGCGGACTGCTCCAGCGGCCGGGCGGTCTACTCGTCCTGGTACGAGATGTACCCGGCGTACCCGGTGAACTACAGCAACGCGGTGAGCGCGGGTGACCACTTCACCTCCACGATCACCCGCAGCGGCACCTCGTACACGCTGACCCTCACGGACACCACCAAGGGGTGGACGAAGACCACCAAGAAGACGCAGAGCGGTCTGTCCAACGCGTCCGCCGAGGTCATAGCCGAGGCGCCGTCCAGCTCCTCCGGCGTGCTGCCGCTGTCGAACTTCGGCACCGCGAACTTCACCAACGCCACCGCCAACGGCCAGGCCATCGGTAACTACTCGCCCGACAAGATCAACATGGCCTCGGGCAGCACCACCAAGGCGACGACCTCCGCGCTGAGCGGCGGCGAGAACTTCTCGGTCACCTTCAACCACAGCTGACCCCCGCCTCCCACTCCGACGGGCCGGCCCCGGGCACGCTACGGCGTCCCGGGGCCGGCCCGTGGCTGTTCGCTCAGCCCGCCCTGAGCCGTTCCAGGAACTCCGAAACCCCTTCGACCCGGCGGTACGGCTCGAAGGCGGGGCCAGCTCGTGGACCAGGGCGACGCAGCGCGGGGCGCCGATGCGGCTGGCCAGGTCGAGCGATTCACCGGTGACGGCGAGGGCCTGCTCGATGTCGTCGGCCTCCAGGCATCCCCTGGCCTGGTAGGTCAGGAAGATTCCGCGGGTCTTGTCGCGGGCGCGGGGCAGCAGGGCGATGTCCTCGGCGGTCCTCGCGCGGGCCTCGGCGGTGCGGCCGAGGTCGAGCAGGCACTGCCCGGAGTCGACGGCGAGATCGGCCGGGCTCATCCACGCGCACCAGCTCGGTGCGGGGTCGGCCGCGCTGGCGTTCCATGCGTACGGCTACGGCGTCGGCCGCGTCGTGGACGCAGACCCGCCGCCGCTGGACCGCGCGCGGCATGGCCTCCTTTGTGCCGCCCCGAACCGTGTGACACCGTGAGCGGCCGTCCCGAGGACAAAGAGCTGCCGGCACGATCGTTGTTTCCCCCGAGTTCCCGGCCGGCCTGGCCGGGGGCGCGTGCGGACGGTGTCGCCGGGTTCGTGGTCGGCGCCGTCGTCAGCGATGCCGGCCGCGTCCTGTTGCTTCGGCGCAGGGCGGGTGACTTCCTGGGTGGCATGCGGGAGATCCCGTCCGGCAAGCCGTGTCGGCCACTTCGACCACGTCGGCGGCAGCGGGGGCACCACTGCCCATCAGCGGGCCCTGCCCACCGAGCTGCCCCCGGTCGGCGACGCGGTCCGCGGTCTCATCGGTCGCTGATCGCCCCGGGCGGACCGGCCAGCGGGATCTCCGCCCACACCGTCTTGCCGACGACGCGTTCGCGGACGCCCCAGGTGCGGGACAGCGCGTCCACGACGATCAGGCCCCGGCCGTGTTCGTCGCCGAAGGCGGCGCGGAGCATTTGCAGCCGGCGTTCGCCCCGGGTGTCGCTCACCTCGATGCGCAGGGTGTCCTCCTGCGGCAGCAGCAACAGCCGCAGCTCGAAGTCGCGGCCCGGTACGCGACCGTGGGTGACGGCGTTGGTCGCCAGCTCGGAGACGAGGAGCTGGGCGGTGTTGTTCAGCGGCCCGTCGTAGGGATAGCCCCAGTTGTCGAGTGCGGTTCCGGTGAGCCTTCGGGCCAGTCGCGCGCCGCGTGGGGTGGCGCTGAGCCGCTGGATCAACTCTTTCAGGGGGGTGGAGATTTCCAGATTCACAACACCGAGCGTGGCCGGTTCTCCCTACGCTGACCAGGAGGAACTCGGCGACTCTGCGTAGTCGTACGGGTACGAGTCGACGCGTGTACGGAGAGAGCGGAAGACGGAGTGGTAGACGAACAAGAGCGGCGGCCGGACACTCCTGGGCAGGAGAACGGCGCGATGGGTGTCTTCGCCATGGTGGGCAGGCAGTTGAAGCTGTTGCGGGAGCGGGCAGGGCTCAGCCAGTCGGAGTTCGGGGCGCTGGTCCGTTATGGCCCGGACCACATCTCGGCCATGGAGAGGGGGGTACGGACTCCAAGGCCGGACTTCCTGGTCAAGGCGGACCCCATCCTCAACGCCAACGGGCTGCTGATCGCGGTCATCCCCGAGGTGGAGGACGCGATGCGGAGGGCGCGGACCCGTCACCCCGAGTGGTACCGGGATCACGCCGAAACGGAGGCTCAGGCGGTAGAGCTGCACCACTACTGCAACAACGCCGTGCAAGGACTCCTCCAGACCGAGGCTCATGCGCGGGTTGTGTTCGCAAAGCGGCGGCCGTTCCTCAGCGAGGAGATCATTGAGAAGCGGGTGGCTGACCGCCTCTCACGTCAGCAGGTCTTCGAGCGCTGGCCGGCGCCCATCGTCAGCTACGTCATCGAAGAGGCGGTGCTCGACCGGCCAATTGGCGGGTCGCGAGTCCATGCCGATCAGCTACGCCACCTGCTGACCATCGGGGACAGGCAGAACGTCGAGATCCAAGTAATGCCGACCCAGGTGGAGGAACACCCCAACCCAGACAGTGCGTTCAACCTTCTGGTGCCGAAGGGACAGGCACAGGTGGCGTACCTGGAAGCGCAGGGCCACCCACAGCTGATCACCGACCGAGATGAGGTCCGGAAGATCGCCGACCGCTATGGGATCATGCGCGCGATGGCGCTGACTCCCAAGCAATCCCGCGCCCTGATCGCGGAGAAAGTGGACAAGCTATGAGCACCGAGAACCTGGCCTGGTTCAAGTCCAGCTACAGCAGCGGTGAGGGCGGTGACTGCGTGGAACTCTCCTACACCTGGCGCAAGTCGAGCTACAGCGGCGGAGCGGGCGGCGAGTGCGTTGAGATCGCCGAACACCCCGCCGCCATCCACATCCGCGACTCCAAGCGCCCCACCGCCCCCCACCTCACCATCCGCCCCACCACCTGGGCCGCCTTCCTCGACGCGGAGAAGACGGAGACGGCATGAGCGCTGACAGTCCGATGTGGTTCAAGTCCAGCTACAGCAGCGGCGAAGGCGGCGAGTGCGTCGAGGTCGCCGCACACCCCGCCGCCATCCACATCCGCGACTCGAAACTTCCCGCCGCTCACCTCACTGTTCGCCCCTCCACCTGGGCATCCTTCCTGCAAGTTGCCCAAGTACACGCGAGGTGAGCGATTGACGGGTCGGCGAGGGGATGGGACCGGTACCGTACGGGGCGTTCTGTCCGCAACCAAATGCCGGGGAACCGTCCGGGACCGGATCGGTAACTCGCGCTCGTAGCCTGCCTTTCCACCCTCGCCGACTTCGTCATCCGAGCAGAGGTATGAAAGAAGACAACGACGTCAGCCGGATCTTCGTGCTGAACCCGGATGCACGCCTCCTCAGAGAGGCGCACCGGGCCGGTGTACAAGTGCGGTCGGCCTGGGCCGACACGCACGACGAGTCCGCGCTGCGGCCCCTCCTGAAGGAGGCCGCGGCGGCCGGGCTGTTCGTCAATCCCGCACGCGCGCTGCGGCTGCTCGCGGACCCGGACGCCGTACAGCGCCTCGTCCGGGACAACCGGCTGTCGCCGGACGCCGGGGCGGTCTCCGGCGCGCCCCGGCTGACCGTGGAGACGCTGAGCGTGCACGGCATGCACCAGACCGTGGGGATCACGGCCCGGATGCCGTACGGCCTGCTCTCCCCGGCCCCGCTGACGGAGGACACCGCGGCGGAGGTACGGGCCGTGGTGACCGCGCTCCTCGACCTGACCGGGTACCAGTACGGGCCCGCCCACACCGGGGTCACCCTGACCCGGCAGGGCCCGGTGATCACCGGCTGCCGGGCGGGGTTCGGGGAGGATCCGGTCCCCGAACTCCTCAGAGTGGCCGGGGGATTCGACCTCGCCGCCGGAGCCGTACGGGTACTGGCCGGAAAGCTCGTGGAGGTCGCCCGGCCGGAACGGTTCGCCGCCGCGGCCGAATCGAGCCGGCCACCGGGTCCCGAGCAGCCGATCCCGGGCGTCCGGTTCGTGCCGGCGCAGGGCGGCTGCTGCCCCGGGCACTTCGTGGTGCACGCCGACTCACCGGCGGCCGCCGCCCAGCGGGTGACCTCGCTGGGCGAGCTGGTCGCGGGCGAGGCGAGCTGATCCGGAGCCGCGGGGACCGGATCGGTAACGAAACGGTACGAGGGCGCCTCACTGTTGATACGTCGCCGGAAGAAGGACGACGACGCCAGCGACGTCAACAGGAGGCGGAGCCAGGATGCTGAAGTTCTCGATCCTCGGGGCACTACAGGTCCGTACCGTGTCCGGCCCGGCGGAGATCAGCGGCGACCTCCAGCGCACCCTCGTACAGACGCTGCTGGTCAGCGAGGGACAGCCGGTGTCCGGGGAGAGCCTGGTCGAGGAGATGTGGGGCGAGTCCGTGCCCGACAACCAGGCCAATGCCCTCCAGGCGCATGTGAGCAGGCTCCGAAGGAAGTTGAAGGCCCTGGAACCGGGGCGTCCGGTATCTCGGGTGACGATTCATCCCTCCGGTTACCGGCTGACCGTGGACGAGGGCGAGATGGACGCCGCCGAGTTCGTACGGACCGTACGGGAGGCGGAGTCCGCGTCCCCGTACGACGCCGCGGGCACCGCCCGGATGCTCGGGCAGGCGCTCGCGATGTGGCGGGGTCCGGTGTTCGGCGGGTTCCCCGGCGGGACCCTGTGCCAGCTCGCCGGCGCCCGGTACGAGGAGTACCGGATGCGGGCCATGGAGCTGCGCTTCGACGCGGAACTGCGGCTCGGACAGCATGCGGCGGTGCTCGCGGAACTGGCCGAGGCACACACCCACTACCCCCTGCGTGAACGGTTCTGCGAGCAGCTGATGATCGCCCTTTACTGCTCGGGGCGGCAGGCGGACGCGCTCGATGTGTTCCGCCGGATGCGCCGCCAGCTCGACGAGGAACTCGGCATCCAGCCCTCGCCCGCGCTACGCCGCGTTGAGAGCGCTATCCTGCGGCATGATCCCGCTCTCGTCAGGGATGCGCGTTCGACCCTCCTCCAGATCGCCTGAGGTGGTTAGCCTGTTCGCCAGGACCGAGGAAGACCCCAGGTAGCCGGAATCACCTCCTCCGTGTTGCTCGTTCGGGTACAACCTAGGGTGGTCCCGAACATCTCGGGCCGGGCGGCGCGGCGGGGCGGAGGGGACGGGTTCGTGGAATCGGCGGCATCCGGTCGTCCTGTCGTGCGCTTCAACATCCTCGGCTCGCTCGAAGGCTGGTGTGGGGAGCGCCGGTTGAGGCTGGGCAGTCCGACCCAGGAACGGGTGCTGGTCACCCTGCTGCTCGAACCCGGCCGCATGGTGCCGATGTCCCGGCTGATCGCGGCGGCCTGGGACGACGAGCCGCCGCAGACCGCAAGTCACCAGATCCGCAAGTGCGTTGCGGCGCTGCGGACCCATATCCCGGACGGCGCAGGACTGATCGTCACTGACGGCGCCGGGTACCGCGCCGTGCTCGGTGAACACCAGCTGGATCTCTATGAGTTCACGGAGCGTTCCAGACAGGCCAGGCAGGCGGTGGCGGCCGGCCGGCCCGAGGAGGCCGTCGGACATCTGCGTTCCTGCCTTGAGCTGTGGCGGGGCCCGGTGATGGCGGGCGCGGGCGGCTCCGTGATCAGCGGGGCCTCGGCGGCACTCGAAGAGCGCCACATGGCGGTCGCCGAGCAGTACTTCGAACTCCAGCTGGAGCTGGGCCAGTCCGCCGAACTGGTCGGGCCGCTGCGCGAGTTGGTCACCGCCCACCCGCTGCGGGAGACGCTGCGCGGCCGGCTGATGCTGGCGCTGTACCGGGCCGGACGGCAGGCCGAGGCGCTGGAGGAGTTCGGGCGGGTGCGCGACCTGCTGGTGGAGGAGCTGGGCATCGACCCGGGCGCCGAACTCACCCGGCTCTACGAGGCGATCCTGCGCGACAGCCCCGAAGTGGCCGCCCGGGTACCGCAGTCGGTGGCCGACCGTGCCGCCCTGCTGGTCCCCGTGCCCTACGCCACCCAGACCTCCGGCACCGAGCCCGCGCCCTGCACGCTGCCCTACGACCTGCCGGACTTCACCGGCCGGGACGAGGAGCTGGCGCGGCTGGTCACGGTGGGCTGCGCCCCGGCCACCGGCGGCACCCGGATCGTCGGCGTGGACGGCATGGGCGGCAGCGGCAAGACCGCGCTCGCGGTGCACGCCGCCCATCTGCTGGCCCCCGAGTATCCCGACGGGCAGCTCTTCGTGGACCTGCGCGGCTTCAGCCCCGGCGAGAAGGCCCAGGAACCCGGCGCCGTACTGCACTCCTTACTGCACACCCTGGGCATACCGGACGATCGCATACCGGATGACCTGGAGCGTCGTACCACTTTCTGGCGAACCGTTTCCGCCCAGCGGAAGCTGCTCCTCCTGCTCGACAACGCCGCCGACGCCGCCCAGGTACGGCCGCTGCTGCCGGCGTCCGAGGACTGCCTCGCCATCGTCACCAGCCGGGTCCGGATGCTCGACCTCGACGGCTCCGAGTGGCTGTCCCTGGGACTCCTGTCGCCCGGCGACAGCACCACCCTGCTGACCCGGATGCTGGGCGTCGAACGCACCGCCGCCGAGCCGCGGGCCGTGGACCGGCTGGCCAGGCTGTGCGGGGGGCTGCCGCTCGCCCTGCGGATCACCACCGCGCGGCTGCGCAACCGGCCGCGGTGGACCGTGCAGTACCTGGTGGACCGGCTCGCCGACGAGACCCGGCGGCTGCGGGAGCTGAGTGCCGGGGAACGCAGCGTCGAGGCCACGCTCAGGCTGTCGTACCAGGCCATGGACGAGGACCAGCGGGCCGCGTTCCGGTTGCTCGGGCTGCATCCCGGCAGTGCCATCGACGTGCCCTCCGCCGCGGCGCTGCTCGGCACCGACGGGCATGACGCGGAGGACCTCCTGGAGTGCCTCCTGGACGCGCATCTGCTGGAGCAGCACGAGGCGGGGCTGTACGGCTTCCACGATCTGGTGCGCACGTACGCGCTCAGCGTGCGGGAGGTGGAGGACGACGAGGAGGCCGCTGTCGAGCGGCTTGTGGCGTACTACATCCAGAGCACGGACCGGGCCTGCGAGATCCTCTTCCCCGGCCGCAACCGCTACGGCGAGGCCCCGGCCGGGCACAATCCCGCGCTGCCGAGGCTGGACGACGGCGAGCAGGCGCTGCGGTGGTTCGACCGGGAGTACGAGGCGCTGCTCGCGGTGGTCGCGCAGGCCGGCACGCAGGGGCTGCACCGCCCGGCCGCGCTGCTCGCCCGCAATCTGCTCTTCTACCTCGATCTGCGGGGCCGGTACGAGGAGTTCCGGATCGTCGGCCGGATCGGGGTGGCCGCCTGCCGTCAGCTGAACGACGACGGGCTGCTCGGCATCAGCCTGTGCAACCTGGCCGTGGCGCACTGGTGGCTCGGCGACTTCCAGGACGGCATCACCACCGCGCAGGAGGGCCTGGAGCTGTCCCGGGGCAGCGACCCGCGCTCCGAGGCGATCTGCCTGGACGTGCTCGGGCTGCTGCACGGCTCGCTCGGCAACTTCGAGCAGGCCCGCGTGTATCTGGACCAGGGCATCGCGCTGCACCGGGAGCTGGGGCTGTCCCGGATGGAGGCGCAGGCGCTGGTCAATCTCGCGACGGTGCAGATCTGGACCGGGCACCATGCCGAGGGCGCGCGCAACGCGGCCCGGGCGACGGAGCTGAACCGGCGGCTGGGCGAGCGCAACAACGAGATCCACTCCCTGACCTTCCTCGCGCTCGCCCATCTCGGCAGCGGTGAGGACGAGCGGGCGCGTGCCTGTCTCGCCCAGGCGCTGGAACTGTGCGACGAGTCCCGCAAGCCGGCCAATGTCGCGGTGGTCCTCGCCCATTGGGCGCGGGTCTGCCAGCGGCTCGGTGATCTGCGCTCGGCCGCGGAGCATGCCGAGCGGGCGCTCGATCTGGTCTCCGCGGAGGGTACGGCGCTGCGGCAGGCGACGGTGTCCAACGTGGTCGGCCTGGTCCATCTGCGCAGCGGCGCCCCCGAGCGGGCCATGGAACTGCACGGCCAGGCCCACGAACTGGCGTCCCGGCACGGCTACCGCATCGAGATCGCCCACGCCCTGCACGGAATGGCGGAGGCCGCGCAGGCCCTGGACGACGACAAAACCGCCGACCGCCACCACACGGAGGCACGGGCCCTGTACGACGCAATGGGCGTCACGGAGGCGGGCCGCCGCCTGTAATCCTGGCTGGTGCCGGTGGCCTGCGGCCTGCTGTGGCCGTGACCGGTGGCTCGTGGTCTGGCGGTGGCCTGCGGCCTGCTGTGGCCGTGACCGGTGGCTCGTGGTCTGGTGGTGGCGTGCGGCCTGCTGTGGCCGTGACCGGTGGCTCGTGGTCTGGGGTTCCTGGCTCCCGGTCTCCGGCCCCGGCTCCCGGCTCTCGGCCATGCGGATTCCGGTCCCGGTTTCCGGCTCTCGGCGTGAGGGGCCCGGCCTGGGGCCTGCGGCCTGCGGTCCTCGGGCTCCGGTCCTCGGGTTTCCGGCTCCCAGCCCCGAGCCCCCGGCCTGTGGTCACCGGCCACAGGCCCTGGATTCCGGCTCCCGCCTCCCGGTATTCGGCCTCGGCCGGGGTCCCCGACCTCCGGCCCGCAGTCTCCGGTTCCTGGTCTCCGGTCCTCGGGTTCCGGTTCCCGGACCGTGGTCGCCGGTTCCCGGCCCCGGCCCGCAGTACCTGGCCCGTGGTTCCGGTCCCCGACCGGCGGTCTCCCGCTTCCGGCCCGCGATCCTCGACTCCGGTCCTAGGTCCGGTCTCCGGCCCGCACTCCTCACAGCTCCCGGTCCTCGGCCCGCACTCCTCAGCTCCCGATCCTCGGCTTCCGACCCCCGGCCTGGAGTCCCCCGCTCCCGGCCCGCCATCCCCGGCCCCCGCCCCACGCGGCGTCCGTACCCGCCGTGTTGTTCAGGTGGATACGGCGACGGCACCGGTGGGTGGGGACCCGGCCGGTGCCGTAGGGGCGCTCGCGTGGGGGGAGCGAGGGGGAAGTGTGGGGGTGTGCCGCGGCGGCCGTTCGCTGTTTCGGGGGATCAGGAGCGGACGAAGCCCGGACCGTGGTCGTCGGAGGCCTGGACGGAGTGGTTGCCGCCCTGCACCACGGCCTGGTGCAGCCCGGTGCCGGGCAGCGCGGCGGCGAGGCCCAGGGCGAGGACGCCCATGCCCGCCAGGGCCGCCAGAGCCGTCTTCGTACGCAGTGCGATGGAACGCATGTGCAACCCCTTGTGAGAGACGGACCGGGTTCCGGTCGCCGGGCTCTCCCGGCGCCACGACCGATATTTGGGGGGAGCGGTCCCAGTGCCGTCCCCGCCGGTTACCGGGGCCGGGGAGGCCGTCGGGACCATTACTCGGCTGCGCAGGTCAGAACGGGTGTCGGGCGGGTGTCAGAGGGGTTTGACGACGCCCAGGAAAGCCTGTGCGACCGGTGCGACACCCTTGCCGAGCGTGTCGTCGGGCTCGCGCACGGTACGGAAGGCGAGGTTGAACCCCGCGCCCGCCAGCAGCCGGACCATGTCCTCGGGGCGCCGCCGCCGGAAGTCCAGCGTGACCGGGTGCCCCCAGGGGTTCTCCAGCCTGCGGGGCTCCGTGCCGGTCTGGAACGCCAGCAGCAGCCGCCCGCCGGGGGCCAGGACGCGGTACAGCTCGGCGAACAGCTCCGGAAGCCGCTCGTCGGGGGTGTGGATGGTGGAGTACCAGCAGACGGCGCCGGCGAGACCGCCGTCGGGCAGCGGGAGGTCCAGCATGGAACCCCGCTCGAACCGCAGCCCGGGGTGCTCGCGGCGGGCCACGGCCAGCATGGCGGCGGAGAGGTCCAGACCGAAGGCGTCCACGCCCAGGGCGGCGAGATGCCCGGTGACCGCGCCGGGACCGCAGCCGAGGTCCGCGACGGCCGCTCCGGGGCCCACCTGCTCCGCGAACGCGGCGAGCAGGGCGCGCTCCAGCGGCTTGTCGGCGAGGGGATTCGCGAAGTGCTCCGCGTAGTCCTCGGCGACGGTGTCGTAGAAGGCGCGCGTGGCGGTCAGGAAGTCCGGGGAGTCCTGAGTTTTGGTCATGCCCCGAAACGTAGTAGTTCGTGAACGAATCGCGAACCGCGGAAGAAATAGTTCCGTATGCGGACCGTTCGCTCCGGCCGCCACGGACCGTCCGCGGAAAAGGCAGGAGCCCCGTTGCCGAAGACGGCGCGGGGCTCCTTGGGTACTGCTCTCAGGTTCTGCGATCAGGCAGTGATCAGACGGGGGTGACGTTCTCCGCCTGCGGACCCTTCGGGCCCTGCGTCACGTCGAAGGACACCTGCTGGTTCTCCTCGAGGGAGCGGAAGCCGCTGGCGTTGATCGCGGAGTAGTGAACGAAGACGTCGGGGCCGCCGCCCTCCTGGGCGATGAAGCCAAAGCCCTTTTCGGCGTTGAACCACTTAACGGTTCCGGTAGCCATAAGCCCTCCTTGGGCCCAAAAGGGTTGCCCTGCTCCAGAACCTGCCGGTGCGAAAACGTGCTGCACCACTGCATTCGTCTGAAAACGACGAGAGCCCGCGGTCACATGCTCCGCAGGCTCTGTACTGCAAGGGAAACCAAACTGCAACTTGCGGCGAGCCTAGCATGCAGGCAGCCGAAAGCAATAGAGGGCAAGATCACTTCACTCGGATGTTTGAAAGCCGGTAACCCGTTTGACGGCGGGGCCGGTCCGAGCACCGTACCAGCCGAGGGCTAGAGTCCCGCGATGTGGACATTTCTCGCACCCGGCCGCGCGTCGGCCACATCCAGTTCCTGAACTGCCTGCCCCTGTACTGGGGGCTCGCGAGAACCGGCACGCTCCTCGACTTCCAGCTGACCAAGGACACGCCGGAGAAGCTCAGCGAGCGGTTGATCCAGGGGGAGCTCGACGTCGCCCCGGTCACCCTGGTCGAGTACCTGAAGAACTCGGACGACCTGGTCGCCTTCCCGGACATCGCCGTGGGCTGCGACGGCCCCGTGATGTCCTGCGTGATCGTCTCCCAGGTCCCGCTGGAGCAGCTGGACGGCGCGAAGGTCGCCCTCGGCTCGACCTCCCGCACCTCCGTCCGCCTCGCCCAGCTCCTGCTGAGCGAGCGGTACGGCGTCCAGCCCGAGTACTACACCTGCCCGCCCGACCTCGGCCTGATGATGCGGGAGGCCGACGCCGCCGTACTGATCGGCGACGCGGCCCTGCGCGCCAATCTGCACGACGGCCCGCGCTACGGTCTCGACGTGCACGACCTGGGCGCGCTGTGGAAGGAGTGGACGGGACTGCCGTTCGTCTTCGCGGTGTGGGCGGCCCGGCGGGACTACCTGGAGCGCGAGCCGCTCATCACCCACCAGGTGCACCAGGCGTTCCTGGAGTCCAAGAAGGCCTCCCTGGAGGAGGTCGACAAGGTCGCCGAACAGGCCGCCCACTGGGAGGCGTTCGACGCGCAGACGCTCGCCAAGTACTTCACCACCCTGGACTTCAGCTTCGGCGACGCCCAGCTGGCCGCGGTCGCCGAGTTCGCCCGCCGGGTCGGCCCCACGACCGGCTTCCCCGCCGATGTGAAGGTGGAACTGCTCCGCCCGTAATCGCTGGGCTGCGGTCGGGTCTACGGGGGAGAGGTGGAGACCGTGCAGCCGCTCGCCGGCGACGAACCGGCGGCCATCGGGCCGTACCGGCTGCTGGGACGGCCCGGGGCCGGCGGGATGGGCCGGGTCTACCTCGGGCGCAGCGCCGGGGGCCGCACGGTCGCTGTCAAGATCGTGCACCCGCAGTTCGCGCTGGGCAGCGCCCCGCGCCCCTCGACCGGCGCCCCGACGACGGGCGGGCCCGCCCCCGGCGACGGCGAACCCGCGCCCACCGGAAGTCCCCACCACCGGAAGTCCCCACCACCGGCGGCGGTGCCGTCCCGGCCCGCTACCCCGGCACCTGGGAGGGCAATTCCACCGGTCTCGGCGGCACCCTGCCCATGGGCACCTTGCGACCCCGCCCCCCACCAGATCGAACTGACCCCGGTCGGCGACGACTTGAAGTGCACCTCGGAGAGCGAGTCGGAGGGCCACCCGGTGGCCGAGCTGACGAAGACCGGCTGACCAGCCTTGACCTCAAGCATGCTTGAGGGAGGAGCCTTCCGCCATGGACACCGAAGAGCTGCGGCGCCAGGTGCGCGCCCTTACCGACCGCGCCGAGATCACCGACCTGATGGACCGCTATCTGCGCTCCCTGGACGAGGGGGCCTGCGACGAGGAGTGGGCGCGCGCGTTCCACACCGAGGACGTCACCGCGGAGATGCCCATCGGCACCGTCCACGGGCGCCCCGCCCTGCTGGCCCATGTCCGCCGGGGAATGGCCCTGTTCGACCGGACCGTGCATCTGGGCACCAACGCCGTCGTCGAGGTCGACGGCGACCGGGCCACCGTCCGCGGCGCCCAGCTGAACACCCATGTCCTCGCGGACGGTTCGGGCGGTGTCTTCGTCTCGGCCGGGCATGCCGACACCGAACTGGTCAGGACCGCCGACGGCTGGCGGATCTCCGCCTCGGCCCTGCGCGTGGTGTGGACCCAGGGGCCGCCGCCCCGGCTGCCGGACGACTTCACCCCGGCCCCCACGGCCCGGCACGGGGCGGGCCGAGCCGGATGAGCGAGGCGCTGCTGTGGGCCGTCGCCGCGTGCTGGGGTGCGGCGGCGGGCGCCGTACTGCCCAGGGCCGCCTTCCGGTTCGCCGTACCGGACGACGAACCCTGGCGTGAGCGGTGCGCGGACGGACATGCGATCCGCGGGTGGCTCGGCCGCACCGCGTGCCCCGGCTGCCCGGCCCCCGCCGGACTCCTCCTGCCCGTCCTCACCGCGCTGGTCTGCGCCGCCCTCGCCGCCGCGACCGGCCCCCGGCCCGAGCTGCTCGCCTGGCTGCCGCTCGCACCGGTGGGGGTGCTGCTGTGCGCGGTCGACGTCCGGGTGCGGCGGCTGCCCGACGTACTGACCCTGCCGTTCGCCGCCGCCGCGCTCGCGCTGCTGGGGCTCGCCGCGCTGCTGCCCGGGCACGCCGGGCACTGGCCCACCGCGCTGTACGGGGCCCTCGCGCTCGGCGCCGGATACACCGTGCTGCACCTGGTGAACCCGGGCGGAATGGGCCTCGGGGACGCCAAATCGGCCCTCGGCGCGGGGGCCGTGCTCGGGTGGTACGGCTGGCCCACGGTGCTGCTCGGCACGTTCGCCGCGGTCCTGGCCGGGGCCCTGTACGGCGGCGCGCTCGTCGCCGTACGGAAGGCATCGCGGAAGACGGGCGTCGCGTTCGGGCCGTTCCTGCTGGGCGGAACCCTTGCCGGGGTGCTGATCGGCGCGTATACGGCGCTGTCGTAGGCTGGTCCGGTCCGTCCATCCCCTGATGAAAGGGACGCCCCGGTGACCGAGAAGGCCGACCTCCAGTCCGTCCTCGACCGTGCCGCCGCCGGTGGGCGGATCACCCCGGAAGAGGCCGTCGCCCTCTACCGTGACGCCCCGCTGCACGCGCTGGGCGCGGCCGCCGACGCGGTGCGCCGCCGTAAGTACGCCGGTATCGAGCACATCGCGACGTACATCATCGAGCGCAACATCAACTACACGAACGTGTGTGTCACGGCCTGCCGGTTCTGCGCCTTCTACGCGGCCCCCAAGGACACGGCCAAGGGCTGGACCCGCGACCTCGACGACATCCTGCGGCGCTGCGCGGAGACCGTCGAGCTGGGCGGCACCCAGATCATGTTCCAGGGCGGCCACCACCCGGACTACGGCGTCGAGTACTACGAGAAGCACTTCAAGGCCATCAAGGACGCCTTCCCCCAGCTGGTGATCCACTCGCTGGGCGCGTCCGAGGTCGAGCACATGGCCCGGATCAGCGGGGTGTCGGTCGAGGAGGCCATCACCCGGATCCACGAGGCCGGTCTCGACTCCTTCGCGGGCGCTGGCGCGGAGCTGCTGCCCGAGCGGCCGCGCAAGGCCATCGCCCCGCTCAAGGAGAGCGGCGAGCGCTGGCTGGAGATCATGGAGACCGCCCACAACCTGGGCGTGGAGTCCACCTCCACCATGCTGATGGGCACCGGCGAGACCAACGCCGAGCGCATCGAGCACCTGCGGATGATCCGCGAGGTCCAGGACCGCACGGGCGGCTTCCGCGCGTTCATCCCGTACACGTACCAGCCCGAGAACAACCACCTCAAGGGCCGTACGCAGGCGACGCTCTTCGAGTACCTGCGGATGATCGCCATCGCCCGGCTGTTCCTGGACAACGTCCAGCACATCCAGGGCTCCTGGCTCACCACGGGCAAGGAGGTCGGCCAGCTGTCCCTGCACTACGGCGCGGACGACCTCGGCTCGATCATGCTGGAGGAGAACGTGGTCTCCTCGGCCGGCGCCAAGCACCGCTCCAACCGGCTGGAGATCATCGACCTCATCCGCAAGGCGGGCCGGGTGCCGGCGCAGCGTGCGACGACGTACGAGCACCTGGTCGTGCACGAGGACCCGGCGAACGACCCGGTCGACGACCGCGTGGTCTCGCACATCTCCTCCACGGCGATCGAGGGCGGCACTGCGCATCCCGAGCTGAAGCTGCTCTCCGCCAACTGAGCGCGCCGTGCTGACGATTCACGCCGACTCCAGGGGGCACGCGCTCGTCGTCGAGGGTGAGCGGGTCGTGGGCACGGGAGTGCTGGGGGAACTGGCCGACGGGTATCCGCGGGCGCGGGTGCGGCGGTGGCCGGGGATTCTCACGCCCGGGTTCGTCAACCTTTACGGCCCGGAGCTGCTGGAGGAGGCGTACCACCCGGACCCCCGGGAGGCCGGGGAGCTGGGCACCGAGCCGCTCTCCGGCGAGGCGCTCGCCCCTCTCGCCCTGGACGACGTCAGGTGGGGCGGGAGCGCGCGGCGCGGGGTGCAGCGGATGCTGGCGCACGGGACGGTGGCGGTGGCGGGCGCGCTGTGCCGTCCGGCGGCGGCGGACACGGTACGGCGCACCGGGCTCGACGTGCTGCCCCGTACGGGGCGTCCCGGCGGGGTGCCGTCCCTGGACCCCCTCGCGTGCGGGATTCCCCCGGAGGTACCGGCGCCCAGGGAACGGGGTTCCGTGGCGTCCTTCGCCGTGTTCGACGTCGCGGACGAGGGGGAGCTGGCGGAGCGGGGGGCGTCGACGTGCGTGGCGACGGTCATCAGGGGCCGGCTGCTGTATCGGCGCCGTTGAGGTACTTCGCCGCTCCGGCCGCGGGTACGTCGGGGCCGCACGCCCCACCCGAAGCCGTCCGCCAGGACCTTGCTGCGACAATGGCTGAGTGACCCGCGCATCCCTGGACAAGCAGCCGCACGAAGTCGCCTCGATGTTCGACAACGTGGCGGAACGGTACGACCTGACCAATGACGTGCTGTCCCTGGGGCAGGACCGACGCTGGCGCAAGGAAGTCGCGCAGGCCGTCGACGCCCGCCCCGCGCAGAAGGTCCTGGACCTCGCCGCCGGCACCGCCACCTCCTCCCTCCCCTTCGCCCGCACCGGCGCCTACGTCGTGCCCTGCGACTTCTCGCTCGGCATGCTCCAGGTCGGCAAGAAGCGCCACACCTGGCTGCCGTTCACGGCGGGCGACGCGACGAAACTGCCGTTCAAGGACGACACCTTCGACGCCGTGACCATCTCCTTCGGCCTGCGCAATGTGCAGGACTTCGACGCCGCGCTGCGCGAGATGTACCGCGTCACCAGGCCCGGCGGACGCGTCGTGATCTGCGAGTTCTCGCACCCGACCTGGACGCCCTTCCGGACCGTCTACACCGAGTACCTGATGCGCGCCCTGCCCCCGGTCGCCCGCGCCGTGTCCTCGAACCCGGACGCCTACGTCTACCTCGCCGAGTCCATCCGCGCCTGGCCGAACCAGCCCGGCCTGGCCGAACGGCTGCGCGAGGCCGGCTGGTCCAGGGTCGCCTGGCGCAATCTCACCGGTGGCGTCGTCGCCCTGCACCGCGGCTTCAAGGACTGAGCCGCCGCACCGCCCTCAAACCCTCAAGCCCTCACCGGCCGATCATCTCGAACGCGTCCCCCGGTTCCCCCAGTTCCCGCTGGAGTCCGCCCGTCGGCGGCCGGGGGACGCGCGGTTCGCGCACGCCTCCGCCGCCGTCGCCCTCCGCGAAGTCGAACCACACGTACACCATCGAGTCCGCCGGCACCTCCGCCCCGGGCGGCGGGTACTGGCGTACCACGTAGTCCACGACCGCCCGGTGGAAGTCCGGGCGGTCCGGCGCGGTCAGGAACAGCCCCCGGGCCCGTGCGGTCTCGCGCGCGTCCACGGCCATCAGACCGACCAGCCGCGGCACACGCACATCGGGTGTTTTGGGTGTTACGTGCACAGATGTCACCCCCAGCGGTACTGGAAGGGTAACTCCGGCGCCTTCCGGCCGGAAGGCGCCGGTGTCATACTGTGACAGATGGCTACGCTGCGTTATCGGTATGGCGGTCGAGCTCCAGCCGGAAGCAGAGCGCGTCCTCGGCCAGCGTCGGATGCGGGTACGTCTCCGCGGCCCGCATGCCCAGGCGCCGGGTCACCGCGATGGACCGCTCATTGCCCGGCCGTACCATCGCCACCACCTCCGGTACGCCCGCCTCCCGTACCCGCCGCAGGGTCTCGCGCGCGGCGGCGGTGACGTACCCCTTGCCCCAGTGCGCCCGCCCGAGCCGCCAGCCGATCTCTATCGCGCCCACCGGACCCCACTGCGGCGACCAGGGCTGGGCGCCGGTGAAGCCGAGGACCTCGTCGGACTCGTCCAGGATCGTCCAGAAGCAGAAGCCCCGTTCCGCGTCGTGCCGCCGCTGGCGCGCGGTGAGTTCCTCGTACACGGACAGCGGGGCGGCCTTGCCGCCGTGGAACTCCATCACCTCGGGATCGGCGAACACCCGGTGCCAGGCCAGGGCGTCCTCATGGGTGGGAACGCGCAGCCGCGGTGCGGGGAGAGGTCGGTTCACAGGGCAGCCCTTCAGCCGGGTGATCTATTCCGCTGAATAGACTGCCCATGTCCAGTGCCCGTCGGCACGCAGATTTCGAACTTGGGGAGATCCCGCCGTGACCGAGCCCCTCTCCGACCACTCCGCCGATGTGATCGTCGTCGGCGCGGGCCCAGCCGGCTCCGCGACCGCGTACCACCTGGCCAAGGCCGGTCTCGACGTACTCCTCCTGGAGAAGACGGAGTTCCCGCGCGAGAAGGTGTGCGGTGACGGCCTCACGCCCCGCGCGGTCAAGCAGCTCGTCGCCATGGGGATCGACATCTCCGAGGAGGCCGGCTGGCTGCGCAACAAGGGCCTGCGCATCATCGGCGGCGGCTCCCGCCTCCAGCTGGACTGGCCGGACCTCGCGGCGTACCCGAACTACGGACTCGTGCGCAAGCGCGACGACTTCGACGAGATCCTGGCCCGAAACGCGCAGAAGGCGGGCGCGCGGCTGTACGAGCGCTGCAATGTCTCCGGGCCGATCGTGGACGAGCGCACCGGCCGCATCACCGGGGTGACGGCCAAGGTCGGCGAGGAGAAGCGCGAGGTCGGCTATCGCGCGCCGCTCGTCGTCGCGGCCGACGGCAACTCCACCCGGCTGTCCCTCGCGATGGGCCTGCACCGGCGCGAGGACCGTCCGATGGGCGTCGCGGTGCGCACGTACTTCACCTCGCCCCGCCATGACGACGACTACCTGGAGTCCTGGCTGGAGCTGTGGGACCGGCGCGGCTCGCAGGAGCGGCTGCTGCCCGGCTACGGCTGGATCTTCGGCATGGGCGACGGCACGTCCAACGTCGGCCTCGGCGTCCTCAACACCTCCGCCGCCTTCAAGGAACTGGACTGGCGCGAGGTCCTCAAGGCCTGGTGCGCGTCCATGCCGGAGGACTGGGGCTACACCCCCGAGAACATGACCGGGCCGATCCGCGGCGCCGCGCTGCCGATGGCCTTCAACCGGCAGCCGCACTACACCAAGGGCCTGCTGCTGGTCGGCGACGCCGGCGGCCTGGTGAACCCCTTCAACGGCGAGGGCATCGCCTACGCCATGGAGTCCGGCCAGATCGCCGCCGACGTCATCGTCCAGGCGCACGCGCGGGCGACGCCGGCCCAGCGGGAGATCGCCCTCCAGCGCTACCCGCGCGTCCTCAAGGACACCTACGGCGGCTACTACAACCTCGGCCGCGCCTTCGTGAAGCTCATCGGCAACCCCAAGGTCATGCAGATCGCCGCCCAGCGCGGCCTGACCCACCCGGTCCTGATGAAGTTCACCCTGAAACTCCTCGCCAACCTGACCGACCCCACGGGCGGCGACGCGATGGACCGGATCATCAACGGCCTGACGAAGGTGACCCCGAAGGCGTGATCAGGCGCTGAGCGCGGCCTCTTGGGCGGACCGGCGGGCGTAGACCTCCTCCCGCCGGTCTCCCATCTGCCGCAGCGCGTCCTTTTTCTCCCGCTTGGTCAACCGGTCGAGATAGATGTACCCGTTGGTGTGATCCGTCTCGTGCGCGAGGCAGCGGGCGAAGTAGCCCGTGCCCTCGACCTCCAGCGGACTGCCGTCCCGGTCCTGGCCGCGCACCAGTGCCCGGTCCGGCCTGGGTACGGCCATCACCGCCCCCGGCACCGACAGACAGCCCTCGCCCTCGTCCAGCAGTCGTCGCCCGTTCAGGGGCGATTCCAGCACGGGGTTGACGATGTGTCCGACATGCCGGTTTCCGTCGTCATCGGGGCAGTCGTACACGAAGAGGCGCAGATCGACCCCGACCTGATTCGCGGCGAGCCCGGCGCCCTCGGCGACGTACATCGTGCGGAACATGTCGTCGATGAGCGCCGCGAGATCGGGCCCGAACTCCGTGACGTCCCGGCACGGCTTGTGCAGCACCGCCTCGCCGACCTCGGTGATCCTGCGCACCGCGCCGCGCCCGGCCTCGGGGGCGTACCGGGGGAACTCGGCGACAGGGGCGCCCTGTACGAACACGCGTGGCATCGCGTCTTCTCCTTCACTCGTGGACGAAACCGCCGTACGGCGGTCCGGCCCGAGCATGCCAGGGAACGCCGCAGGGCCGCTGCCCCCGAGCGGCTGCGGCCCTGCGTGAGGTGCGAAACGCGCCTCAAGTATGCGAAACGGTATGGGATACCTCAGAGCACGCGCACGGCGCCCGTCGGCTGGTCGTACGACAGCGGGTGCTCGGAGACGCCGGAGGACGGGTTCTGCGCGCCGACGAACATGCCGTCGCCCACGTACACCGCGACGTGGTACGCGCTGCCCGCGCTGCCCCAGTACAGGATGTCGCCCGGCTGGAGGTCGCTCAGCGAGACCTGGGTGCCGGCGGTCGACTGGTCCTGCGAGACGCGCGGCAGGCTCACGCCGACCTGCTTGAAGGCGGTCTGCACCAGGCCCGAGCAGTCGTAGGCGGAGGGGCCGGTGGCGCCGGAGACGTACGCCTTGCCCAGCTGCGACTTGACGAAGCTGACGACCGCCGCGGCGGAACCGGTGGCCGTGGAGGAGCCGGTGCTGGTGCTCGTGCCGGTACCGGTGGAGCCGGAGGTGTCGTCGGCCGTGAGGGCGATCCGGGTGGTGCTGCGCGAGGCGCGCTCGGCGGCGGCCTTGCGAGCGGTCTCCTCGGCCTTCTTCTTGGCCTCGGCGGCCTTCTGCTTGGCGTCGGCGAGGTCCGCCTTGGCCTGCTTCGCGGCCTTCGTGGCGGCGGCGTCACGCTCGGCCTGGAGCTGGTAGTTCGCCGCGGCCTGCTGGGTGGCGTCCGCGGACTGGGCGGCCTGCGTGGCCAGATCGGCCGTCAGGGTGGGCAGTTCGAGGGTCTGCGTCACCGGCTCGGCCGCGTTGGCCGAACCGGCGGCCCCGGCGACTGCCAGGGTGCTGAGGACGCCACCGGCAACTCCGGCCCGCATCGCGAGGGACGACGCGCTGCGGCGGGGCTTCCGGTGGCTGCGTATGTGAGCGGTGTGGGACATGGGAACAACCGGTATCAGGGGCTCCTCACTATCTTCAAGAAACGTGTGCTGCGCCACAGTTGCACGATCGAGACCTCAAACCCCGGGCGTGTCGCCCTTTATTGACGCCGTAACGGACATTGCGGACGCCCGTGATCAAGCCCTTGATCACGGTCTTTGATCATTACGTCCGAATTGCCCCGCGCCTACCACCGGTTGATGCGGTTGGCCAACCCCGGTTCCTGAGAGGCTGCTGTGACTGTGACCGAGGTCACGGAACGCTCGCCGGGAGGCCGACGTCCCGCGCGTGGGGGGAGTTCGTGAACACATGCACACGCCGACGTGTGTGCGAGATCCACTATCAAGATCGAGTGCTCAGCACCAATTTGCATGCAGGCGAACTCTCTTGATATTGAGACGCCCGCTTTGGCCTGCGACGACAGGCGAAATTGTCACTTCTAGTGATCAACTGAACGCTTCGTGTATGAAGATCAGCCATCATCCGACTTCATGATCCTTCGTCAGGTGGTGGAGATCACAAAGCTTGTGGAATACCCCGTGTCGCAGATCACAGATCGGCGGGCATAGGATGCGAGGCAGTTGGGCTTGTGACCTGCTTCACATGTTCTCGATCTTCATCGGCCCAGCGAACCGCCAGCAGTCAGTGCCGACTGAGAGGAGCGAGGAGCGGTGAACGCTTATGCGCCCATCCTCGTACTGGGAGCCCTCGGGGCAGGCTTTGCGATCTTCTCCGTGGTCATGGCCACGCTGATCGGTCCGAAGCGGTACAACCGCGCCAAGCTCGAAGCCTACGAGTGCGGCATCGAGCCGACCCCCACGCCGGCCGGCGGCGGGCGCTTCCCCATCAAGTACTACCTGACGGCGATGCTCTTCATCGTCTTCGACATCGAGATCGTCTTCCTCTACCCCTGGGCCGTCACCTTCGACGCCCTGGGGCTTTTCGGGCTCGTGGAGATGTTGCTCTTCGTGCTCACCGTCTTCGTCGCGTACGCGTACGTATGGCGGCGCGGCGGCCTGGAATGGGACTGAGGGGCCATATAAGACATGGGACTCGAAGAAAAGCTGCCGAGCGGCTTCCTGCTGACCACCGTGGAACAGGCCGCGGGCTGGGTGCGCAAGGCATCCGTCTTCCCGGCCACCTTCGGCCTCGCCTGCTGTGCCATCGAGATGATGACCACCGGCGCCGGCCGTTACGACCTGGCGCGCTTCGGCATGGAGGTGTTCCGCGGCTCACCGCGCCAGGCGGACCTGATGATCGTGGCCGGCCGGGTCAGCCAGAAGATGGCGCCGGTGCTGCGGCAGGTCTACGACCAGATGCCCAATCCCAAGTGGGTGATCTCCATGGGCGTCTGCGCCTCCTCGGGCGGCATGTTCAACAACTACGCGATCGTCCAGGGCGTCGACCACATCGTCCCGGTCGACATCTACCTCCCCGGCTGCCCGCCCCGGCCCGAGATGCTGATGGACGCGATCCTCAAGCTCCACCAGAAGATCCAGTCCACCAAGCTCGGGGTGAACGCCGAGGAAGCGGCCCGCGAGGCGGAGGAGGCGGCGCTCAAGGCCCTGCCCACCATCGAGATGAAGGGGCTGCTGCGGTGAGCGACGCGAACGGCACCCACGGCGGCGGGACGAACGGGGTGAACCCCGAGAAGGACCTCTCCGCCTCCAACCTCCCCGGCCAGCGCGGCCAGGGCGGCGAGGAGATCCGCGTCCAGCGCGGCATGTTCGGCGCCGACAACGGCGGCGACACCTCCGGATACGGGGGCCTCATCCGCTCGGTCCGGCTGCCCGGACCGGCGAGCCGGCCCTACGGCGGCTGGTTCGACGAGGTCGCCGACGAGCTGGAGGGCGCCCTGGAGGAACAGGGCCTGCTGCCGGACAACGCCATCGAGAAGACGATCGTCGACCGCGGCGAACTCACCTTCCACATCGAGCGCGAGCACCTGCCGCGCGTCGCCCGCACCCTGCGCGACGACCCCGCCCTGCGCTTCGAACTGTGCACCGGCGTCAGCGGCGTGCACTACCCGGGCGACAAGGGCCGCGAGCTGCACGCCGTCTACCACCTGCGCTCGATCACCCACAACCGGCTGATCCGCCTGGAGGTCAGCGCCCCGGACGCCGACCCGCACATCCCGTCCCTGGTGCCCGTCTATCCCACCAACGACTGGCACGAGCGCGAGACGTACGACTTCTTCGGGATCGTCTTCGACGGCCACCCGGCCCTGACGCGGATCATGATGCCGGACGACTGGCAGGGCCACCCGCAGCGCAAGGACTACCCGCTCGGCGGCATCCCCGTCGAGTACAAGGGCGCCCAGATCCCGGCTCCGGACCAGCGGAGGTCGTACTCGTGAGCACTGAGTCCGCATCGGCACGCGAAACCACCGAGGGCACCGTCTACACGGTCACCGGTGGCGACTGGGACGAGGTCGTCCAGTCGGCTGCCCGCTCCGACGACGAGCGCATCGTCGTCAACATGGGTCCCCAGCACCCCTCCACCCACGGGGTGCTCCGGCTGATCCTGGAGATCGACGGCGAGACGGTCACCGAGGCCCGCTGCGGCATCGGCTATCTGCACACCGGTATCGAGAAGAACCTCGAATTCCGCACCTGGACGCAGGGCACCACCTTCGTCACGCGCATGGATTACCTGACGTCCTTCTTCAACGAGACCGCCTACTGCCTCGCCGTCGAGAAGCTCCTCGGCATCGAGGACGACATCACCGACCGCGCCAAGATCATCCGGGTGCTCCTGATGGAGCTGAACCGGATGTCCTCCCACCTGGTGTGCATCGCCACCGGCGGCATGGAACTGGGCGCGACCACGATCATGATCTACGGCTTCCGTGATCGTGAAATGATTCTCGACCTCTATGAACTGATCACCGGCCTGCGGATGAACCACGCGTACATCCGCCCCGGCGGACTCGCCCAGGACCTGCCGCCCGGCGCGGTCGACCAGATCCGCGAGTTCGTCAAGAAGATGCGCCGAAACATCCCGGAGTACGACAAACTCGCCACCGGGAACCCCATCTTCAAGGCCCGCATGGGCGACATCGGCTATCTCGACCTGGCCGGCTGCATGGCCCTCGGCGCGACCGGCCCGATCCTGCGCGCCACCGGCCTGCCGCACGACCTGCGCAAGACCCAGCCGTACTGCGACTACGAGACGTACGACTTCGAGGTCCCCACCGCCGACAGCTGCGACGCCTACGGCCGCTTCCTGATCCGGCTGGAGGAGATGCGCCAGTCGCTCGGGATCATCGAGCAGTGCCTGGACCGGCTGGCGCCCGGCCCGGTCATGGTCGCCGACAAGAAGATCGCCTGGCCCGCCCAGCTGGCCCTCGGCCCGGACGGACTCGGCAACTCCCTCGACCACATCAAGAAGATCATGGGCACCTCCATGGAGGCCCTGATCCACCACTTCAAGCTGGTCACCGAGGGCTTCCGGGTCCCGCCGGGCCAGGCGTACGCGGCCGTCGAGTCCCCCAAGGGCGAACTCGGTGTGCACGCGGTCTCCGACGGCGGCACCCGCCCCTACCGGGTCCACTTCCGCGACCCGTCCTTCACCAACCTTCAGGCCATGGCGGCGATGTGCGAGGGCGGCCAGGTCGCCGACGTGATCGTCGCCGTCGCGTCCATCGATCCCGTGATGGGAGGCGTCGACCGGTGACCACCTCTTCTTCGGAGCACGGCGTCAGCCTGGGCATGCCCGAACCGCCCGCGCCCGCCTACCCGGACGACGTACGGGAACGCCTTGCGGCGGACGCGCGCGAGATCGTGGCGCGCTACCCGGACTCCCGCTCCGCCCTGCTGCCGCTGCTCCACCTCGTGCAGTCCGAGGAGGGCCATGTCACGCGCACCGGAATGCGGTTCTGCGCGGAGACGCTCGGCCTGACCACCGCCGAGGTCACCGCGGTGGCCACCTTCTACACCATGTACCGGCGCCGGCCCTCCGGCGACTACCAGGTCGGGGTGTGCACCAACACCCTGTGCGCGGTGATGGGCGGCGACGCGATCTTCGAGTCCCTCCAGGAGCACCTGGGCGTGGGCAACGGGGAGACCACCGACGACGGCAAGGTCACCCTGGAGCACATCGAGTGCAACGCGGCCTGCGACTTCGCGCCGGTCGTGATGGTCAACTGGGAGTTCTTCGACAACCAGACGCCCGGCAGCGCCCGGGACCTGGTGGACGACCTGCGCGCCGGACGGGCCGTACAGCCCACCCGCGGGGCGCGGCTGTGCACCTTCAAGGAGACCGCCCGGATCCTGGCCGGCTTCCCGGACGAGCGGCCCGGAGCCGTCGAGGAGGGCGGCAGCGCCGGACCCGCCTCGCTGGTCGGACTGCGCCTGGCCAGGGGCGAGTCGGAGCCCGCGCGCGTGGTCCATCCGCGGGACGGCGGTCCGCACGACGAGGCGCGGGCCGCGGTGCACGAGCCGTCGCCGGCCGAACACCTCAGTTCCCATGACGCGCCGCACCAGACGTCGGCCTCCGACCCCGCCCACCCGGCAGGGCCCGCCGCCGAGGAGGGGGAGTGATGAGCGTGGCAGCAGAACTCAAGGACTCCAGCCCCGAGAAGCTGCTGGCACCCGTGCTGTCGGCCTTCTGGGACGAGGACCGCTCCTGGTCCCTGGACGTCTACCGGCGGCACGAAGGGTACGAGGGGCTGCGCAAGGCGCTCGCCATGTCGCCCGACGACCTGATCGCCTACGTCAAGGAATCCGGGCTGCGCGGCCGCGGCGGCGCGGGCTTCCCGACCGGCATGAAGTGGCAGTTCATCCCCCAGGGCGACGGCAAGCCGCACTATCTCGTCGTCAACGCCGACGAGTCGGAGCCGGGCACCTGCAAGGACATCCCGCTCCTGTACGCGAACCCGCACAGCCTCATCGAGGGCATCGTGATCGCGTGCTACGCCATCCGGTCCTCGCATGCCTTCATCTACCTCCGGGGTGAAGTGGTCCCGGTCCTGCGGCGGTTGCACGAGGCCGTGCGCGAGGCCTACGCGGCCGGCTTCCTCGGCGAGGACATCCTCGGCAGCGGTCTGAACCTCGACCTCACCGTGCACGCCGGGGCCGGCGCGTACATCTGCGGCGAGGAGACCGCGCTGCTCGACTCGCTCGAAGGCCGCCGCGGCCAGCCGCGGCTGCGTCCCCCCTTCCCCGCCGTCGAGGGGCTGTACGCCTGCCCCACTGTGGTGAACAACGTCGAGTCCATCGCCTCGGTTCCCGCGATCCTGAAGAACGGGAAAGAGTGGTTCAGGGCGATGGGCAGCGAGAAGTCCCCGGGCTTCACGCTCTACTCGCTCAGCGGGCATGTCACGAGCCCCGGCCAGTACGAGGCACCGCTCGGCATCACCCTGCGCCAGCTCCTGGAGATGAGCGGCGGGATGCGCGCGGGCCACCGGCTGAAGTTCTGGACGCCGGGCGGCTCCTCCACCCCGATGTTCACCGCCGAACACCTCGATGTGCCGCTCGACTACGAGGGCGTCGGCGCCGCCGGCTCCATGCTCGGCACCAAGGCCCTCCAGTGTTTCGACGAGACCACCTGCGTGGTCCGCGCGGTCACCCGCTGGACCGAGTTCTACGCCCATGAGTCCTGCGGCAAGTGCACACCCTGCCGCGAAGGGACGTACTGGCTGGTGCAGTTGCTGCGGGACATCGAGGCCGGCAAGGGCGCCAGGTCCGACCTGGACAAGCTCGCGGACATCGCCGACAACATCAACGGCAAGTCCTTCTGCGCCCTCGGCGACGGCGCGGCCTCCCCGATCTTCTCCTCGCTGAAGTACTTCCGCGAGGAGTACGAGCAGCACATCACGGGCCGGGGCTGCCCCTTCGACCCGGCCAAGTCGACGGCCTGGGCGGACCGCCCGGAGGTGAACGCATGACCGTGACCACCAACGCTCCCGCGGGTGGCGGAGAGGCGGCCCTCCCGCCGGAAGACCTCGTCGCGCTGACGATCGACGGCATCGAGATCAGCGTGCCCAAGGGCACCCTGGTCATCCGGGCCGCCGAACAGCTCGGCATCGAGATCCCCCGCTTCTGCGACCACCCGCTGCTGGACCCGGCCGGCGCCTGCCGGCAGTGCATCGTGGAGGTGGAGGGCCAGCGCAAGCCGATGGCCTCCTGCACCATCACCTGCACCGACGGCATGGTGGTGCGCACCCAGCTGACCTCCCCGGTCGCCGAGAAGGCCCAGCACGGTGTGATGGAGCTGCTGCTCATCAACCACCCGCTGGACTGCCCGGTCTGTGACAAGGGCGGCGAGTGCCCGCTCCAGAACCAGGCCATGTCGCACGGCAACGCCGAGTCCCGCTTCGAGGGCCGCAAGCGCACCTACGAGAAGCCGGTCCCGATCTCCAGCCAGGTGCTGCTGGACCGCGAGCGCTGTGTGCTGTGCGCCCGCTGCACCCGGTTCTCCAACCAGATCGCGGGCGACCCGATGATCGAGCTGATCGAGCGGGGCGCGCTCCAGCAGGTCGGCACCGGCGAGGGCGACCCCTTCGAGTCGTACTTCTCCGGGAACACCATCCAGATCTGCCCGGTGGGAGCGCTCACCTCGGCGGCGTACCGCTTCCGCTCCCGCCCCTTCGACCTGGTCTCCTCGCCCTCGGTGTGCGAGCACTGCGCGGGCGGCTGCGCCACCCGCACCGACCACCGGCGCGGCAAGGTCATGCGGCGGCTCGCGGCCAACGACCCCGAGGTCAACGAGGAGTGGATCTGCGACAAGGGGCGCTTCGGCTTCCGCTACGCCCAGCTCAAGGACCGCCTCGACACCCCGCTGGTGCGCGGCGCCGACGGCGTCCTGGAGCCCGCGTCCTGGCCGGAGGCGCTGGAGGCCGCCGCCCGCGGTCTGAGCGCCGCCCGCTCCCGGGCCGCCGTCCTGACCGGCGGCCGGCTGACCGTCGAGGACGCCTACGCGTACAGCAAGTTCGCGCGGGTCGCCCTGGACACCAACGACATCGATTTCCGCGCACGGGTGCACAGCGCCGAGGAGGCGGGCTTCCTCGCCGCCACGGTGGCGGGCCGCGGGCGTGACCTGGAAGGTACGGGGGTCACGTACGGCGCGCTGGAGAAGGCGTCCGCCGTGCTCCTCGTCGGCTTCGAGTCGGAGGAGGAGGCCCCCGGCGTCTTCCTGCGGCTGCGCAAGGCCTGGCGAAAGCACAAGCAGCTGGTGTTCTCGCTGGCCACACACGCCACCCGGGGCTTGGAGAAGGCGGGCGGCACCCTGCTGCCGGCCGCGCCCGGCACCGAGACCGAGTGGCTGGACGCGCTCGCGAGCGGCGTCGGCCTGGAGGCCCCCGGCACCCGGGCCGCCGAGGCGCTGCGCGGCGAGGGCGCCGTCATCGTCGTCGGAGAGCGGCTGGCCTCGGTCGCCGGCGGGTTCACCGCCGCCGTACGGACCGCGACCGCGACCGGCGCCCGGCTGGTGTGGATCCCGCGCCGGGCCGGGGAGCGCGGCGCCCTGGAGGTCGGCGCGCTGCCCGCGCTGCTGCCGGGCGGCCGCCCCGCGACCGACCCGCGCGCCCGCGCCGAGGTGGCCGGCGCCTGGGGCCTGTCCGAACTGCCGCTGGGCTACGGCCGGGACACCGAGCGGATCGTCGAGGCCGCCGCGGACGGCGGCCTGGCGGCCCTGGTGGTCGCGGGCGTCGAGGTCGCCGACCTGCCCGACCCGGCCCGCGCCCGCGAGGCGCTGGACCAGGTCGGCTTCCTGGTCTCGCTGGAGCTGCGGCCCAGCGAGGTCACCGAACGCGCCGATGTCGTCCTGCCGGTCGCCGCGGTCGCCGAGAAGGCGGGCTCCTTCCTCAACTGGGAGGGCAGGGTGCGCTCCTTCGAGGCCGCGCTCAAGCCGGAGCAGATGACCCGCCGGCTGGCCCCGACCGACGCCCGGGTGCTGCACATGCTGGCCGACGCGATGGACGTCCACCTGGGGCTGCCGGACCTGCGCACCATCCGCGCGGAGATCGACCGGCTCGGCTCCTGGGACGGGCCGTACGCCACCGAGCCCCGGGAGGCCGCGGGCGCCGTACCGCGCCCGGCCGCCGGGGAGGCCGTACTGGCGGGCCACCGGCTGCTGCTCGACCAGGGCCTGCTCCAGGAGGGCGACGAGGCGCTGGCCGGCACCCGGCGCGCCGCCCGGGCCCGTCTCTCGGCCGCCACGGCCGCCGAGGCGGGGGTCGCGGAGGGCGAGTTCCTCGCCGTCACCGGTCCCGCCGGAACCGTCGAACTCCCGCTCCAGATCGGTGAGATGCCCGACCGGGTGGTCTGGCTCCCGCTGAACTCCGTCGGCGGCGGCGTCGCCTCCGACACCGGGGCACAGCCCGGCAACCTCGTCCGCATCGGCCCGGCGGCCCCCGCCGAGGCGGCCCCCAAGGAGGTGGAGGCATGAGCCCGTACCTCGCCGCTGAAGACCTCTCGATGTTCGGCCGCGACCCCTGGTGGCTGGTCGTCGTCAAGGCGGTCTTCTGCTTCGCCTTCCTGATGGTGACCGTGCTGTTCTCCATCGTCTGGGAGCGCAAGGTCGTCGCCTGGATGCAGCTGCGCATCGGACCCAACCGGCACGGCCCCTGGGGCATGCTCCAGTCGCTCGCCGACGGTGTGAAACTGATGCTCAAGGAGGACCTGATCGTCCGCCGCGCGGACAAGGTGGTCTACGTCCTCGCACCGATCGTGGCGGCCATCCCGGCCTTCATGGCGATCGCGGTGATCCCGTTCGGCCCCGCCGACCACGAGATCTCCATCTTCGGCACCCGTACCACGATGCAGCTCACCGACCTGCCGATCGCGATGCTCTACATCCTCGCGGTCGCCTCGGTCGGCATCTACGGCATCGTCCTCGCGGGCTGGAGCTCCGGCTCCACGTATCCGCTCCTCGGCGGTCTGCGCTCCTGCGCGCAGATGATCTCCTACGAGATCGCCATGGGCGCCGCGTTCGCCTCGGTGTTCCTCTACTCGGGCTCCATGTCGACGTCGACGATCGTGGCCCAGCAGCACGACCGCTGGTACATCCTGCTGCTGCCGGTCTCCTTCCTCCTCTACATCGTCACCATGGTCGGCGAGACCAACCGCGCCCCCTTCGACATGCCGGAGTCCGAGGGCGACCTGGTGGGCGGCTTCAACACCGAGTACTCGTCCATCAAGTTCGCGATGTTCATGCTCGCCGAGTACGTGAACATGGTGACGGTCTCCGCCGTCTCCACCACCCTCTTCCTCGGCGGCTGGCGGGCCCCCTGGCCGATCAGCACCTTCTGGGCGGGCGCCAACCACGGCTGGTGGCCGATGCTCTGGTTCGTCATCAAGGTGCAGCTGCTGCTGTTCTTCTTCATCTGGCTGCGCGGCACCCTGCCCCGGGTCCGCTACGACCAGCTGATGAAGCTCGGCTGGAAGGTCCTGATCCCGGTCTCGGTGACCTGGCTGATGCTCGTCGCGTCCGTACGGGCGCTGCGCAACGAGCACTACGGCTTCGCCGACATCGCCCTCTATGTGGGCGGCGGGGTGCTCGCCCTGCTGCTGATCTCCTTCGTCGTCGACATCTTCCGCGAGAAGGCGCAGGCGGTCGAGCAGACGGCCGCGGACCAGGCCGGGTTCGACCCGATGGCGGGCGGATTCCCGGTGCCGCCACTGCCCGGACAGGAGCTGCCGCCGGTGCCCAGGCGCCGCTCGGGGCGGGAGCGGGAGCTGATTGTCAGTGGCGGGCCCGACACTGTGAGTGACGGAACGTCAGAGGGATCTTCGGATGGAAAGGAGGCGTCCGATGGCTGAGGAACCCAAGGAGACCAAGCCCGGTTTCCAGAACCCCGTGGCCGGCTTCGGCGTGACCTTCAAGGCCATGTTCAAGAAGCGGCTCACCGAGCAGTACCCGGAGCAGAAGAAGACCACCGCTCCCCGCTTTCACGGACGGCACCAGCTCAACCGCCATCCGGACGGCCTGGAGAAGTGCGTCGGCTGCGAGCTGTGCGCCTGGGCCTGCCCCGCCGACGCCATCTATGTGGAGGGCGCCGACAACACCGACGAGGAACGTTACTCGCCGGGCGAGCGCTACGGCCGCGTCTACCAGATCAACTACGCCCGCTGCATCCTGTGCGGGCTGTGCATCGAGGCGTGCCCCACCCGCGCGCTGACGATGACCAATGAGTTCGAACTGGCCGACTCCAGCCGCGCGAACCTCATCTACACCAAGGAGCAGCTGCTGGCCGGCCTCGACGAGGGCATGGTCGAGGCGCCGCACTCCATCTTCCCGGGCACCACCGAGGAGGACTACTACCGGGGCCTGGTCACCCAGGCCGCGCCCGGCACGGTCCGCCAGGTCGCCGTCTCCAAGGGCGAGGAGGCCGAGGGCTCCGAGGGCTCCGGGGCCTCCGAAGCAGACACGGCAGCGGACCAGGAGGTGGACGCATGAGCGCGCAGCTCGCCGCCTATACGACCTCCACGGGTGAGGCTTTCCAGTTCTGGGTCCTCGGCACCGTCGCGGTGATCGGCGCCCTGTGCACCGTCTTCATGAAGAAGGCCGTGCACAGCGCGCTCAGCCTCGCCGGGACCATGATCGTCCTGGCGGTGTTCTACCTCGCCAACGGCGCCTACTTCCTCGGCGTCGTACAGATCGTCGTCTACACGGGCGCGATCATGATGCTGTTCCTGTTCGTGGTGATGCTCGTCGGCGTCACCGCCGCGGACTCGCTGAAGGAGACCATCAAGGGCCAGCGCTGGCTGGCCCTGCTGTGCGGGGTCGGCTTCGGCGTGCTGCTGCTCGCCGGGATCGCCAACGCCTCCCTGAAGGACTTCGCGGGCACCGGCCAGGCGAACGCCAACGGCAATGTGGAGGGCCTCGCCGCCCTCATCTTCACCAAGTACGTCTTCGCCTTCGAGATCACCGGCGCCCTGCTGATCTCGGCCGCCGTCGGCGCCATGGTGCTCACCCACCGGGAGCGCACCGAGCGCGCCAAGACCCAGCGCGAGCTGGCCGAGCAGCGCGTCCGCGAGGGCAAGCACCTGCCGCCGCTGCCCGCCCCGGGTGTCTACGCCCGGCACAACGCGGTGGACATCGCGGGTCTGCTCCCCGACGGCTCCCCCTCCGAGCTGACCGTCAGCAAGACCCTGCGCGAACGCGGCCAGATCCGGGACGTGTCCACGGAGGCCATCAACGATCTGCGGGCGCTGGAACAGCGTTCCACGGAGCGCCTGGAGCGGACGCCGATCGAACCGGAGACGTTCAAGCGGCCCGAGGAGGCGTCGAAGTGAACCCGGTCAACTATCTGTATCTCGCGGGCCTGTTGTTCACGATCGGCGCCACCGGCGTACTGATCAGGCGCAACGCCATCGTGGTCTTCATGTGCATCGAGCTGATGCTGAACGCCTGCAATCTCGCGTTCGTCACCTTCTCCCGGCTGCACGGCAACCTCGACGGCCAGGTCATCGCCTTCTTCACGATGGTCGTCGCCGCCGCGGAGGTCGTGGTGGGCCTCGCGATCATCGTGTCGCTGTTCCGTACCCGCCACTCGGCCTCGGTCGACGACGCCAGCCTGATGAAGCTGTAAGGGGTCGGGAGAATCGTGGAGAAACTGATCGCGCTGCTCATCGCGGCGCCCCTGCTCGGAGCGGCCGTCCTCCTGGTCGGCGGCCGGCGCCTGGACCGCGTCGGCCACTGGATCGGCACCCTGCTGTCGACCGCGTCCTTCGTCATCGGCCTGCTCCTCTTCGCCGACCTGCTCGGCAAGAACGCCGAACACCGCACACTGATCCAGCACTTGTGGACCTGGATCCCGGTCGAGGGCTTCCAGGCGGACGTCACCTTCCGCCTCGACCAGCTGTCGATGACCTTCGTCCTGCTGATCACCGGCGTCGGCTCGCTGATCCATCTGTACTCGGTCGGGTACATGGAGCACGACGAACGGCGCCGCCGCTTCTTCGGTTATCTGAACCTGTTCCTCGCGGCCATGCTGCTGCTCGTCCTCGCCGACAACTACCTGCTGCTGTACGTCGGCTGGGAGGGCGTCGGTCTCGCCTCGTACCTGCTGATCGGCTTCTGGCAGCACAAGCCCAGCGCCGCCACGGCGGCCAAGAAGGCGTTCCTGGTCAACCGGGTCGGCGACATGGGCCTGTCGATCGCGATCATGCTGATGTTCACCACCTTCGGCTCCTTCGCCTTCGGCCCGGTCTTCGGCCATGTCGACGGCGCCTCCCAGGGCAAGCTCACCGCGATCGGCCTGATGCTGCTGCTGGCCGCGTGCGGCAAGTCCGCCCAGGTGCCGCTCCAGTCCTGGCTCGGTGACGCGATGGAGGGCCCGACCCCGGTCTCGGCCCTGATCCACGCGGCGACCATGGTGACCGCGGGCGTCTATCTGATCGTCCGCTCGGCGGCCGTCTTCAACGCGGCGCCGGACGCCCAACTCGTCGTCACCGTGGTGGGCACGGTCACCCTGCTCTTCGGTGCGATCGTCGGTTGCGCCAAGGACGACATCAAGAAGGCGCTGGCCGGCTCCACCATGTCGCAGATCGGCTACATGGTGCTCGCCGCGGGCCTCGGCCCCATCGGCTACGTCTTCGCGATCATGCACCTGGTGACCCACGGCTTCTTCAAGGCCGGGCTGTTCCTCGGCGCGGGCTCCGTGATGCACGGCATGAACGACGAGGTCGACATGCGCAAGTTCGGTGGCCTGCGGAAGTACATGCCGGTCACCTTCATCACGTTCGGCCTCGGCTACCTCGCCATCATCGGCTTCCCGGGCCTGTCCGGCTTCTTCTCCAAGGACAAGATCATCGAGGCGGCCTTCGCCAAGGGCGGCACCGAGGGCTGGATCCTCGGCGGCGCGGCCCTGGTGGGCGCGGCCATCACCGCCTTCTACATGACGCGCGTGATGCTGATGACGTTCTTCGGTGAGAAGCGCTGGCAGCCCGACGCCGAGGGCCACGAACCGCATCCGCACGAGTCCCCGGCCGTCATGACGATCCCGATGATCGTGCTGGCCGTCGGCTCGGTCCTCGGCGGTGCCTTCTTCAGCATCGGCGACCGCTTCCTCAAGTGGCTGGAGCCGGTCACCGGCCACAGCGAGGGCCACTCCCCGGTCAGCGCCGGGGAGGTCACCATCGCCACGATGGTGTGCCTGGTCATCGGCGTGGGCATCGCCTGGGCGCAGTACGGCCGCAAGCCCGTCCCGGCCCTCGCCCCGCGCGGCTCGCTGCTCACCCGGGCGGCCCGCCGCGATCTCCTCCAGGACGACTTCAACCATGTGGTCCTGGTGCGCGGCGGTGAACACCTCACGCGCTCCCTGGTCTACCTCGACCACAGCCTGGTCGACGGGGTCGTCAACGGCACGGCGGCCGGCTTCGGCGGCCTGTCCGGGCGGCTGCGCCGGCTCCAGAACGGCTTCGCCCGCTCCTACGCGGTCTCGATGTTCGGCGGCGCGGCACTTCTGGTCGCCGCGACCCTGCTGATGAGGGCGGTCTGATACCGATGTCCTTTCCCCTGCTGACAGCGACGGCGGCGCTCCCCGCCCTGGGAGCCGTCGCCACGGCCGCCGTACCGGCCGCGCGACGCACCGCCGCCAAGTGGCTGGCCCTGCTCATCTCGCTCGGCACGCTCGCGCTGGCGATCACTGTCCTGGTCCGCTTCGACCCGGGCGGCGCCCGCTACCAGCTCACCGAATCCCATACCTGGATCCGTGACTTCGGGGTGCGCTACGAGCTGGGCGTGGACGGCATCGGGGTGGCGCTGATCGCGCTGACCGCCGTACTGATCCCGTTCATCATCCTGGCGGGCTGGCACGACGCCGACCCGCTGGAGACCGGCAACCGCCGCTGGCGCCCCACCCAGGGCTTCTTCGCGCTGATCCTGGCGGTCGAGGCGATGGTCCTCATCTCCTTCGAGGCCACCGACGTCTTCCTCTTCTACATCTTCTTCGAAGCCATGCTGATCCCGATGTACTTCCTCATCGGCGGCTTCGGGGACCGTGCCCACGCCCAGGGCGAGGAGGCGGCCGCCACCCAGCGTTCGTACGCGGCGGTGAAGTTCCTCCTCTACAACCTGGTCGGCGGTCTGATCATGCTGGCCGCGGTGATCGGCCTCTATGTGGTCGCCGGGAACTTCTCCCTCCAGCAGATCGCCGAGGCGCGCGCGAGCGGCTCGCTGCACATGGCGACGAGCACCGAACGCTGGCTGTTCCTCGGTTTCTTCTTCGCCTTCGCGGTGAAGGCGCCGCTGTGGCCGCTGCACACCTGGCTGCCCAACGCCATGCAGGAGTCCACCGCCCCGGTCGCCGTCCTCATCACGGCGGTGGTCGACAAGGTGGGCACCTTCGCGATGCTCCGCTTCTGCCTCGGGTTGTTCCCGGAGGCCAGCAGGTGGGCCACGCCGGTGATCCTCGTCCTGGCGCTGATCAGCATCGTCTACGGCGCGCTGCTCGCGGTCGGCCAGCGGGACATCAAGCGCCTGGTGGCGTACGCGTCGATCTCCCACTTCGGCTTCATCATCCTGGGCATCTTCGCGATGACCAGCCAGGGCCAGTCCGGCGCCACCCTCTACATGGTCAACCACGGCATCTCCACGGCCGCGTTGATGCTGGTCGCCGGCTTCCTGATCTCCCGGCGGGGCTCGCGGCTCATCGCCGACTACGGCGGGGTGCAGAAGGTCGCCCCGGTGCTCGCCGGCACCTTCCTGATCGGCGGCCTGGCCACCCTGTCGCTGCCCGGCCTCGCGCCGTTCGTGAGCGAATTCCTCGTCCTGGTCGGCACGTTCACGCGCTACCCGGTGATCGGGATCATCGCCACCCTCGGCATCGTGCTCGCCGCGCTCTACACCCTGGTGCTCTACCAGCGCACCATGACGGGCCCGGTGAAGCCCGAGGTCTCCACGATGCCCGATCTGCGGGTGCGTGAGGTCCTGGTCGTCGCCCCGCTGATCGTGCTGCTGATCTTCCTGGGCGTCTATCCGAAGCCCGTGACGAACATCGTCAACCCGGCGGTCAAGCACACCATGTCCGACGTCCAGAAGAAGGACCCCAAGCCCGAGGTGGAGGCGGTCAAGTGAGCACCCCAGCCGTCCACAGCCTGTGGACAACCGCGGCCGACCGCATCCCCCAGATCGGCGCGCCGAAGATCGAATACGGGCAATTGTCGCCCACGCTGATCCTCCTCGGCGCCGCGCTGGTCGGGGTGCTGGTCGAGGCGTTCGTGCCGCGCAGGTCCCGTTACTACGCACAGGTGTTCGTGTCGGTCGTCGCCCTGTGCGCCGCGTTCGCCGCGGTCGTCGGGCTCGCCGCCGACGGGTACGGCACCACGAAGGCGCATGTCGCCGCCATGGGCGCCATCGCGGTCGACGGCCCCTCGCTGTTCCTCCAGGGCGTCATCGTGCTGGCCGGTCTGGTGGGCCTGTTCACCTTCGCCGAGCGCCGGCTCGACCCTGCGGCGGGCGGCAACCGGGTGGACTCCTTCGCCGCACAGGCCGCCGCCGTGCCGGGCAGCGACACCGAGAAGGCCGCGGTCAAGGCCGGGTTCACCACCACCGAGGTCTTCCCGCTGCTGCTCTTCGCGGTCTCCGGCATGCTGGTCTTCACCTCGGCGAACGATCTGCTGACGCTCTTCGTGGCGCTGGAGGTCTTCTCTCTGCCGCTGTACCTGCTGTGCGCGCTGGCCCGCCGCAAGCGGCTGATGTCGCAGGAGGCCGCGGTCAAGTACTTCCTGCTGGGCGCGTTCGCCTCCGCGTTCACCCTGTTCGGCATCGCGCTCCTGTACGGCTACGCGGGCTCGGTGTCGTACGCGCGCATCGCCCAGGTCGTGGACGGCTCGGTCACCGATGTGAACCCGGCACTGGCCGACACCATGGGCAATGACGCGCTGCTGCTCATCGGCGCGGCCCTGCTGGTGATGGGCCTGCTGTTCAAGGTGGGCGCGGTGCCGTTCCACATGTGGACGCCCGATGTCTACCAGGGCGCGCCCACCCCGGTGACCGGCTTCATGGCGGCGGCGACCAAGGTGGCCGCGTTCGGCGCGCTGCTGCGGCTGCTGTACGTGGTGCTGCCGGGGATGCGCTGGGACTGGCGGCCGGTGATGTGGGCGGTGGCGATCATCACCATGCTGGGCGGCGCGATCGTGGCGATCACCCAGACCGACATCAAGCGGCTGCTGGCGTACTCGTCCATCGCGCACGCCGGATTCATCCTCGCGGGTGTCATCGCGACCTCGAAGAACGGCGTGTCGTCGGTCCTGTTCTATCTGGCCGGCTACTCGTTCGTGACGATCGGCGCCTTCGCGGTGGTCACGCTGGTGCGGGACGCGGGCGGCGAGGCGACCCATCTGTCCAAGTGGGCCGGGCTCGGCCGGCGTTCCCCGCTGGTGGCGGCGGTCTTCGCGGTGTTCCTGCTGGCCTTCGCCGGTATTCCGCTGACCTCCGGCTTCGCGGGGAAGTTCGCCGTGTTCAAGGCGGCGGCGGCCGGTGGCGCGGCCCCGCTGGTCGTCATCGGTGTGATCTCCTCGGCGATCGCGGCGTTCTTCTACATCCGGGTGATCGTGCTGATGTTCTTCAGCGAGCCCAAGCCGGAGGGGCCGACCGTGGCCGTGCCGTCGCCGCTGACGATGCTGGCGATCGGGCTCGGCGTGGCGGTCACGCTGGTGCTGGGTGTGGCGCCGCAGTACTTCCTGAACCTGGCGAACCAGGCGAGCGTGTTCGTGCGCTGAGCGCGCTCACCGCGCCCGTGCGCGAGGAAGGCCCCGGTTTCGTCTTTTCGGAACCGGGGCCTTCGCGCTGCCGTGGAGCGTGCTGCCGTGGCGCGCGCTGCCGTACGGCTCAGCCCGGGGCGCCCGGGTAGGGACACTTCACGTCGGGGTTCCACTCGTAGAACAGGCCGCTGGGGTTGTTCTTGTAGAGCCAGGCGTGCAGCGAGTAGTGGGTCGGGATGGTCGAGTTGTGGTGCGCCGTGATCGGTCCCTCGAACTTCCGGCCGAACATCGTGGGCCGCGCGCTGTTCTTGCCGGCCTTCACGATCCACTCGACTCCGGTGAGCCTGCGGCCGCCCTTGCCGTCGTCCTCGTAGAGCAGGGCGGCGGGCTTGGCCGGGTCGAGGGAGCCGTAGTACTCGGGGTTGATGTAGTGGTACCCCATGGCGCCCATGCCGTCGTTCATGTCCATGGTGCAGGGGTTGGGCCGGTATCCGGCGGCCGCGGCGAGCGGGACGGACCGGTACTTCGCGGTGGCCGACACCGTCGTCGCGAGCTGCTTCCAGACGGAGGGGTCGACCGGCCCCCGGTCGGCCCGGGCGGGGGAGGCCGCGAGGCCGAGGGCGACGGTGGAGGCGACGAGGGCGAGGACGGGTCTGGTCAGGTGAGCGGGCATCGTGCGGGGCTCCTTGCTCCTGGGGGAGGAGACGGGGTCGCACCGAGAAGGATGGTCCGGGGCGGGGGTGGAGGGCCATCGGGGGCGGCCATTCGAGTGACGACTATGCGACGTAGGGTGATGATCGGGTTCCCCTGGAGATCGCTTCAGGGCCTGACTTGCTCGCACATTTGTTCGCCATCTGTGGATAACTCCGGGGCTGTCGGTGCGGGCCCCTATCGTTGAGGCAGTGGTGGGCAGCGAGCGCACGACGGCACACGGGGGACCGGCGGGGGACAGGACGATGGATGCGACGGGCGGGATCAGTCAGATGCCAGTGGTGACCGAGGGACCCGGAGCGGACGCGAGCGAGGCGCTGACCACGCTGCACCGGGTCTTCGGGTACGACGCCTTCCGGGGCGAGCAGGAAGCGATCATCGAGCATGTGGTGGCGGGCGGCGACGCCCTGGTCCTCATGCCCACCGGCGGCGGCAAGTCGCTGTGCTACCAGATCCCGGCCCTGGTCAGACCCGGCACCGGCGTGGTGGTCTCGCCGCTGATCGCGCTCATGCAGGACCAGGTGGACGCGCTGCGCGCCCTCGGTGTGCGGGCCGGGTTCATGAACTCCACCCAGGGCTTCGACGAGCGGCGCACGGTCGAGGCCGAGTTCCTGGCCGGCGAGCTGGACCTGCTCTATCTGGCGCCGGAGCGGCTGCGCCTGGACGGCACCCTGGACCTGCTCTCCCGCGGCAAGATCTCCGTCTTCGCGATCGACGAGGCGCACTGCGTCTCGCAGTGGGGCCATGACTTCCGGCCCGACTACCTCTCGCTGAGCCTGCTCGGCGAGCGCTGGCCGGACGTCCCGCGGATCGCCCTGACGGCCACCGCGACCCGGGCCACCCACCAGGAGATCACCCAGCGGCTGAACCTGCCGGCGGCCCGCCACTTCGTCGCCAGCTTCGACCGGCCCAACATCCAGTACCGGATCGTGCCCAAGGCCGACCCGCGCAAGCAGCTGCTCGCCTTCCTGCGCGAGGAGCACCCGGGCGACGCGGGCATCGTGTACTGCCTCTCGCGCAACTCTGTGGAGCGCACCGCGGAGTTCCTGAGCGCCAACGGCGTCGAGGCGGTGCCGTACCACGCCGGCCTGGACGCGGGCACCCGCGCGGCGCACCAGTCCCGGTTCCTGCGCGAGGACGGCCTGGTCGTGGTCGCGACCATCGCCTTCGGCATGGGCATCGACAAGCCCGACGTGCGCTTCGTGGCCCACCTGGACCTGCCCAAGTCCATCGAGGGCTACTACCAGGAGACCGGCCGCGCGGGCCGTGACGGACTGCCGTCCACGGCCTGGATGGCGTACGGACTCAATGACGTGGTGCAGCAGCGCAAGCTGATCCAGTCCGGCGAGGGCGACGAGGCGTTCCGCCGCCGGGCCGCCTCCCATCTGGACGCGATGCTCGCGCTGTGCGAGACCGCCGGGTGCCGGCGCGGCCAGCTGCTCGCCTACTTCGGCCAGGAGCCGGGCGCGGCGGCCTGCGGCAACTGCGACACCTGCCTGACCCCGCCGGAGACCTGGGACGGCACGGTCGCGGCGCAGAAGGTGCTGTCCACCGTGGTGCGGTTGCAGCGTGAGCGCGGACAGAAGTTCGGCGCCCTCCAGATCGTGGACATCCTGCTCGGCAAGCGCACCGCCAAGGTGATCCAGTTCGACCACGACCAGCTGTCCGTCTTCGGTATCGGCGAGGACCTCGCCGAGGGCGAGTGGCGCGGCGCCATCCGCCAGCTGCTGGCCCAGGGGCTGCTCGCGGTCGAGGGGGAGTACGGCACTCTGGTGCTCACCGAGGCGAGCGGCACGGTGCTGCGCGGCGAGCGGGAGGTGCCGCTGCGCAAGGAGCCGAAGAAGGCGGCCGTCTCCCGTTCGGCCTCGGGCTCCGGTTCCGGCCGGGGCGGCGGCAAGGCCAAGGCCGCCGTGGCCGAGCTGCCCGAGGAGCTCCAGCCCGCCTTCGAGGCGCTGCGGGAGTGGCGCACCGGGCAGGCCAAGGAGCAGGGCGTGCCGCCGTACATCATCTTCAACGACGCCACCCTGCGCGCGATCGTCTCCAGCATGCCGGGCTCCCTGCGGGACCTGGCCGGCATCAGCGGGGTCGGCGAGAAGAAGCTGGCGACGTACGGCGAGGAGGTGCTCGCCGTGCTGGCCTCCCTGAACGGATCCGCACCGGCCGCCGCCGGGCCGCCCGCGCCGGGCGAATCACCGGAGGACGACTGGCCGGGCCCGGAGGACGAGCCGGAGCCGGAGGACTGGATATAGCCGGTCCTGGAACGGCGGCTCGCAAGGCGCCCCGGAGCCGTCGGCTCAGGACAGTGCCTTGAGGCCCGGTGCGAAGGTGATCAGCAGCGGGAGGAGCGGTACCAGCGCGGCGACCGTCGTGGTCAGGGCGCGCTGGCGGCGCAGCAGCCGCGGGGGCGGTTCCAGCAGCCGGTCCACCCGCTCGCCCAGCAGCCGGCGGCTGGAGGCACAGGACAGGACGCCCCGGTGCTGGTTCAGCTCGATCAGCGCGAGCGCGGTGGTCAGATGGCCGCAGCGCCGGGAGGCGGTGTCGTCGGCGGCCAGTTCCACCAGGCGGTGCGTCTGGTCGCGGAAGTGGGCGAAGAGCGGCACCCGGGGAAAGCCCGTGGCCAGCGCGCTGGACAGATGCAGCAGCCAGTCGTGGTGGGCGCGGGCGTGGCCGCGCTCATGGGTGAGGACGGCGTCCAGCTGGTGGCCGGTCAGCCGGTGCAGCGCGCCGGTGGTGACCACCAGCTGCGGGGGATGCCCCGGCATCCACCAGGCGTCCGGGTACTCGTCCTCCAGCACCAGCATCGGGCCCCGCGCCATCGGCAGTCCCGCGGGCAGCTCCGGGGCGCGCTCGCGCAGTTCGGCGCGGGCCTGGCCGCGGCTGCGGCGGGCCTCGACCAGTTCCCGGCCGAGCATCGCCGTGGTCCAGGCGGCGCCGCCGGCCAGCAGGACGGTGAGGACGGCGGCCCATACCGGTGCGGCGGACAGGTCGTAGGCGGCGGTGACGGCGGGCGGCGCGGGGGCGAACACATGGTCGCGCACGGTGTGGAAGACCGCCGCGGTGCCCAGCGTCAGAGCGGCCAGGCAGCACAGCAGGACGGTGGCGACGAGGCACTGCCACACCCACAGCGCGACCACGGGTTCCCGCTCGGGCCAGTCGGCCCGGGTCAGCGCGCGCGGTGCCGGCCCGGCCGCCGTCAGGGCGACGACGGTGAGCAGGAGCAGGCAGACGGTCATGCCGGGGCTCCGGTTCCTGGTCGGAGAGGGGGTTCGCGGACGGGCGGCGCGAAGGGGGCGGCGCGGGTGGCCGCCGTGGGCGGTGCGTGCTGCCGCCAGTATGACGAAGAGGGGCGCCGCGAGTCAGGGGTCGGAGCGAACCGTCCGCTCCCGGCCCGCCCCGCGGCGCCCACCGGATCAGGCCGAGGGCACGATCCGGCCGGTCACCTCGCCGAGGCCCACCCGGGTCCCGTCCGGCCCGGGCGCCCAGGCCGTCAGGGTCACCACGTCGCCGTCCTCCAGGAAGGCGCGCTTGCCGTCGGGCAGTTCGAGGGGGTTGCGGCCGTTCCAGGTCAGCTCCAGCAGGGAGCCGCGCTGCCGTTCCTCGGGTCCGCTCACGGTGCCGGAGCCGTACAGGTCACCGGTGCGCAGGGAGGCGCCGTTGACCGTCATCTGGGCGAGCTGCTGGGCGGCGGTCCAGTACATGGCGGAGAAGGGCGGCTCGGAGATCACCTCGCCGTTGAGGGCCACGGAGATCCGCAGGTCGTAGCCGCCGGGCTCGATGCCGGGCGCCGCGTCGTCCAGGTAGGGCAGCAGCGGGTGGGTGCGCTCGGGCGGCGCCACCCGGGCGTGCTCCAGGGCGTCCAGCGGGGTGATCCAGGCCGCCACCGAGGTCGAGAAGGACTTGCCGAGGAACGGACCGAGGGGCACGTACTCCCAGGCCTGGATGTCCCGCGCGGACCAGTCGTTGAGCAGGAACAGCCCGAAGACGTGCTCGCGGAAGTCGCCGAGCGCGACCGGGGTCCCCTGCTCGCTCGGCACGCCCACCACGAAGCCGACCTCGGCCTCGATGTCCAGCCGGATCGAGGGGCCGAACACCGGCGCCGGGTCGGCGGGACCCTTGCGCTGCCCGGAGGGCCGTACGACATCCGTGCCCGAGACCACGACGGTGCCGGAGCGGCCGTGGTAACCGATCGGCAGATGCTTCCAGTTGGGGGTGAGGGAGTCCGCGGCGTCCGGGCGGAAGACCTTGCCGACGTTACGGGCGTGGTGCTCCGAGGCGTAGAAGTCGACGTAGTCCGCGACCTCGAAGGGCAGATGCAGGGACACCTCGGACAGCGGGTGGAACAGGGGCGCGAGCGTCTCGCGGTACGCGGGGTCGGTGACCCAGGAGGTGACCGCCGAGCGCACCTCGGTCCAGGTGGCGCGCCCGGCCGCCAGCAGCGGGTTGAGGGTGGGGCGGGCGAGCAGCGCTTGGTGCGGCGAGCCGAGGGCCGCGGCCGCGGCGCCCGCGTCGAGGACCTGGTCCCCGAGCCGGACGCCCACCCTGCGCTCCGAGCCGCCGGAGGGCGAGAACACGCCATAGGGAAGGTTGTGCGGGCCGAAGGGGTCGCCCTCGGGGACGTCGAAGGGGGGCATCGGGGTACTGCCTCGCTCTCATCCAGGCCATGCATGGCGATGCGTTGCACGTGATCGAGCCACACGTTACGGCCGGGACACCGGTCTTGGGCAGTGGCTGGGGGGTTGCCCCCGTAGTGCCTCAAGAGTTCGCAATGTCCGAAAGACCCTTGTCGGAGGCGGTAGTTCCGGCTTAGCGTCCTTCGGGGGGAGACGGACGGGGTGGATCCGTCCCCCTGGGGGGACACGTGGGGGGACCCGTGGCCGAAGACACCGTCGGTGCGTCCGTGCAGGTCGACCGTGAGGTGCCGGGACTGATCGTCAAGTTCGGCGCCTACCCGCTGCACCACGGCGGAGTGGGCGCGATCCGCAGCCTGGGCAGGCTCGGCGTGCCCATGTACGCGATCACCGAGGACCCGTACACACCGGCGGCCGCCTCGCGCTATCTGCGCAGGGCGTTCGTCTGGCCGACGACCGGCGCGGAGGACCCCGGGCAGCTGGTCGGGGGGCTGCTGCGCATCGGCCGCCGGATCGGCCGCCCGGCCGTGCTGATCCCGACGGACGAGGAGGCGGCCGTCCTGATCGCCGAGCACCGGGAGGAGCTGGCCGGACCCTTCCTCTGCCCGCCGGTGGACCCCGGGCTGCCGCGCCGGGTGGCCAGCAAGCAGGGGCTGCACGAACTGTGCGAGGAGCACGGGCACGGGCTCGTGAGCCCGGCGGCGGCCTTCCCGCGGTCGTACGAGGAGGTGGTGGCCTTCGCCGACACCGCGAGCTTCCCGGTGGTGGCCAAGAACCGGGAGGCGTTCCTGCGCCGCAGCCGGCCCGCCGTGGGCGGCACCACACGGATCGCCACCCGCGCGGGCCTGCTCGCCCTGGCCCGCGCATGGGGGCCGGACCCCGGGGTGATCCTCCAGGAGTATCTGCCGCGCGAGCAGGCCGAGGACTGGATCGTGCACGCCTGCTTCGACCGGGACGCGAACCCGCTGGCGCTGTTCACCGGGGTGAAGGTGCGGTCCTGGCCGCCGCACGCGGGTATGACCGCGCACGCGTACGTCGTCGACAATCCCGAACTCGCGGGCCTGGCGGCGCGGTTCGTGAAGCGGATCGGGTTCAGCGGGGTGGCCGACCTGGATCTGCGCTTCGACCGGCGCGACGGACAGTACAAGCTGCTGGACTTCAATCCGCGGATGGGCGCGCAGTTCCGGCTGTTCGAGAGCGCGGCCGGCGTGGACGTCGTACGGGCGCTGCACCTCGATCTGACCGGGCGGCCGGTGCCCGAGGGGGAGCAGCGGGCCGGGCGCCGCTATGTCGTGGAGAACATCGATCTGCCGGCCCTGCTCGCCTACCGCCGCGGCGGATATACGACCCCGCACGCGCCGGCGCGGGCGAGCGGGACGGAGCTGGCCTGGTTCGCGGGGGACGATCCGCTGCCGTTCCTCACCATGCTCGCCCGCTTCGTGCGGCCGGGCGCGCGGCATCTGTGCCAGCTGTGGCGGGACCGTCGCCGCGGCACACCCAAGTAGGCCATGCGGCCACGCAAGTAGGCCATGCGGCCACGCAAGTAGGCCATGCGGCACACCCAAGTAGGCCATGAGGAAACGCGTCCTGGGGAGGGACTTCGTGATCCGACCGGTTGCAGTCATCGGGGCGGGGCCGTTCGGCCTGTCCACCGCCGCCCATCTGCGGGCGCGCGGCCTGCCCGTACGGGTCTTCGGCGACCCCATGGTCAGCTGGCGCGCCCATATGCCCGAGGGCATGCTGCTGAAATCGACCCCCGCCGCCTCCAGCCTCGACTGCCCGCAGCCCGGCCACACCCTCGCCGACTACTGCGCCGCGGCCGGGATCCGGCGGCTGGTCAGTGACGAGGACGTCATCCCGGTGGAGACCTTCATCGGGTACGGCGAGTGGTTCCAGCGGCAGCTCGTGCCGCAGCTGGAGCGGGTGCGGGTGGTCTCCGTGGAGCCGGCCGGGCGGGACGCGGGCCGGGGCTTCGAACTCAAGCTGGACTCGGGAGAGTCGTTCGTCGCGCGGGCGGTCGTGGTGGCCACCGGGCTCTCCGGTCTCGCCCATCTCCCGGCCGAGCTGCGGCGGGCGGCCGGTGCCGAGCCCGCTGCCGAGGGACCCGTCTCGCACAGCTCCCAGCACCATGACCTCACGCGGTTCGCCGGCAAGGAGCTGATCGTGGTCGGCGCCGGGCAGTCCGCGCTGGAGACGGCCGCGCTCGCGGCGGAGGCCGGGGCCCGGGTGCGGGTGGTGGCGCGGGGGCGCGGCCGGGTCGCGTTCGGGGCGCCGCCCTGGGAGCAGCCGAGGCTGCGTCCCGAGTCACCGTTCGGACGGGCCTGGTCGCTGTGGGCGTTCAGCTACTGCCCGCACCCCTACCGCTTCCTGCCCGAGCCCACCCGGCACTTCCTGGTGCGCCGGGTGCTCGGCCCGCTCGGCGCCTGGTGGCTGCGGGAGCGGTTCGAGGGCGCCGTACAGGTGACGGAAGTCGAGCGGGTGCTGGGCGCGGCGGCGGAGGACGGCGGCCCGGTGCTGGCCGTGCGTACCCACGGCGGCCGCGTCGAGCACCTCACCGCCGACCATGTCCTCGCCGCGACCGGCTATCGCGTGGACATCGCCGCGATGGACTTCCTCGGTCCCACCCTGCGCACCCACCTCGCCACCAGCCGCGGCACCCCGCGCCTCGGCGCCGGCTACGTCTCCTCGGTCCCCGGCCTCTACTTCACCGGTCTGCCGGCCGCCTCCTCCTACGGCCCGGTGATGCGCTTCGTGTGCGGCACGGAGTTCGCCTCCCCGAGGCTGGCGGGACACCTGGCGGGGGCGCACGGCTGAGCACAGGGGGCGCGGTTCTGACAGCCGCCCCCGCTCTCCTCCCCATCACCACTGCCCTTAAGCCCACTTGAAGTTGCCTCCCCCGCAAGTCCGGGTAATGACACGGGAGTCGGGGAGGGACACGGAGGCTGGTGGAGGGGACGGGTCCGTATTCTCGGATCATGGTTGCCTCCCCCGCGTACGCACTGATCGCCACCGACCTGGACGGGACGCTGCTGCGCGGCGACGACACCGTCTCCGAGCGTTCGCTGGCCGCGCTCGCGCGGGCGGAGCGGGCCGGGGCCCGGCATCTGGTGGTCACCGGCCGCCCGGCCCCCAGAGTCCGCCCCCTCCTGGCCGCCCTCGGCACCACGGGCCTCGCGGTGTGCGGGCAGGGGGCGCAGGTCTACGACGCCGGGTCCGGCCGGATGCTGTGGTCGGTCCGGCTGGACCGGGAGCTGGCCGAGACCGCGCTCGGCAAGATCGAGGCGGAGGTGGGCCCGGTGTTCGCGGCCGTCGACCAGGACGGCACGGACGGGCTCACCCTGATCGAACCCGGATACCGGATGCCCCACCCGACCCTGCCCGCGGTCGGGGTGGCCCGGCGCGACGATCTGTGGGGCGCGCCGATCAGCAAGGTGCTGCTGCGCCACGCCACCCTGTCCGACGACGAGTTGGCGACGGCGGCCCGCTCGGTGGTGGGCTCGCTGGCCACGGTCACCATGTCGGGACCCGGGACCGTGGAGCTCCAGCCGTGCGGGGTGACCAAGGCGACCGGCCTCGCGCTGGCCGCCGAACGGCTCGGGGTCCCCGCAGAGGACGCCCTCGCCTTCGGTGACATGCCCAACGACATCCCGATGTTCCGCTGGGCGGCGCACGGCGTCGCGATGGCGAACGCCCACCCCGAGCTGAAGGCTGTCGCCGACGAGGTCACGACATCGAACGAGGACGACGGCATCGCCGTCGTCCTCGAAAGGCTGTTCCCGGCCGGATGACCGGGAACAGCGGTGGTGCCAGGGGCCGCTACGGCCCGGCGTCGATCAGTAGGCGCCGTTGACGTTGTCGATGGAGCCGTACCGCGCCGCCGCGTAGTTGCAGGCGGCGGTGATGTTCGCGACCGGGTCGTAGATGTTGAACGAGGTTCCGGCCACGTGGTACGCGTTGAAGGTCGGGTCGATCACCTGGAGCAGACCCTTGGACGGTATGCCCTTGGCCGCGTTGGAGTCCCACAGGTTGATGGCGTTCGGGTTGCCCGAGGACTCGCGGATGATGTTGCGGTAGATGCCGTTGTAGGAGCCCGGGATGTTCTTCTCGGCCATGATCGCGAGGGACTCGCGGATCCAGCCGTCGAGGTTGTTCGGGTACCCGGCGGGCGTGGTGGCGGCCGAGGTCGTACCGGTGGTGGCGGACGCGGTCGCCGCGCCCACGAGCGGCATGGCGAGCACGGCCGCGCCGGTGCCGGCGACGGCGATCAGACGGACGAGACGGTTGGCGCGGGTACGGCGCGGCTGAACGGCAGCAGACATGGGGACGTTCCTCTCCTACGCCTGCGAGGTGAGCTGTCGGGTTCGGGCGGGGAGGTGCCCGGTCGCGCCCCGTGAGAGGCGTGGCTTTACCCCAAGCCGTCCGGTGCGAACACGCGGTGCGGCGCGCTGTGTCACGCGCTGCGCCATGTGAGTCGTCCGGTTCGGCGGCTTACCTGGGTCCCCCGCTCCTGCCGTACGAATGAGTTTGTCGATGGGTGTACGGGCGGCGGCAGGATTAGGCGTCCGCCCGATGGCTCGGGAACGTATGCGAGAGCACATGCCGGGAACAAGCGCTGAATTGTTATATCGCGGCATTTGACCTTGATCACCACCCTATGGGGCACTTGATCCTTTGCGAATGCCAATGCTCAACTCGCTTGCGGCGCGCGGCGGGAGGAGGTGTCGGGGGGTCACCGGCGGGAAGTCGGCCAGGTGACCCAATTCACGAAATGGCAAACTATGGAAAATCGGGCATGGGGGATTCGTCCCTCGGTGGGGTGGGGTCGACACTCCGCCCATCCTCGGGGTTGCGATGAAGTTCCCGATTACCTGTTAAGTGGAAAATGTCCGTTGTCATCATCCGAGCGGAGGTATGCCGGTCATGATCCGATACCGCCCGGGCTGGACGGGTGGGTGCGGGGTGGGCGCTATCGGTGATCGAAACCGGACCGGATACGCTGACTTGAGTGATGGCAGCGACCTATCGACAAACCGCGTAATCGGCAGCAGACACCAGCAGACAGGAGACCCCTCGTGACCGTCGTCGGGCCGTTCGGGCTGAGCGTGCGGGACCAGGCTCTCGAAGCCGATGTCCAGGCCGGATTGGCGGCTGTCGAGGAAGGCCTGCTAGAGGCCACCAAGAGCGAGGTCCCGTTCATCACGGGGGCCGCGCAGCACCTCGTACGGGCCGGCGGGAAGCGTTTCAGGCCGCTGCTCGTGATGCTCGCGGCGCAGTTCGGCGACCCCTACGCGCCCGGAGTGGTGCCGTCGGCCGTGGTCGTGGAGCTGACCCATCTGGCCACGCTCTACCACGACGACGTCATGGACGAGGCCGCCGTACGCCGGGGCGTGGACAGCGCCAACACCCGCTGGGGCAACTCCGTCGCGGTCCTCACCGGCGACTTCCTCTTCGCCCGCGCCTCCCAGATCCTCGCCGACCTCGGCCCCGAGGCGGTCCGGGTCCAGGCCCTCGCGTTCGAACGACTGGTCACCGGCCAGATCCTGGAGACCGCGGGACCCACCGACGGCCGCGACCCGGTCGAGCACTACCTCGACGTCCTCGGCGGCAAGACCGGCTCGCTGGTCGCGGTGTCCTGCCGGTTCGGCGCGATGATGTCCGGCGCCGACGAGACGGTCGTGGACGTGCTCACCCAGTACGGCGAGCGGCTCGGCGTGGCCTTCCAGCTCGCCGACGACTACCTGGACATCGCCTCCGACTCCCATGAGTCGGGCAAGACCCCCGGCACCGATCTGCGCGAGGGCATCCCGACCCTGCCCGTGCTGCGGCTGCGCGAGCGGGCCGCCCGGCTCGGCCTGCCCGAGGACCTCGCCCTGTGCGAGCTGCTGGACTCCGACCTCGCCGACGACGCCCGGCACGCCGAGGCGCTGGCCGCGCTGCGCGCCCACCCCGCCCTGGAGCAGGCCCGTCGGGACACCCTGCGGTACGCGGAGGAGGCACGCGCCGCGCTCGCCCCGCTGCGGGAGTGCGATGCCAAGGTGGCGCTGACGGAGCTGTGCGACGCGGTGGTGCACCGGGCCGGGTGACCGCCCGTGTCCGTGCCCCGGACAACCACCCGTTCGGCGTCCACCAGGTGGCCCTACCCCGGGTTCCCGTCGCATCCTGCTGTCAGGGATGCGTTCGAACCCCTAGGGGTGCGCCCTACGTGTCATACCGCAGTCGTACGCCGAGTTGGCTCCGAGGGCTGACGACTCCTCACCGCGAATTTGGTCGTATGGACACCACGGACATCACCACTCCTCACCGATTCGGGTGAGAATGGCGGCTCGGGTGGACCAGCGTGAGGGCAGCCGCCGCCGACGACGGAGGTAAGGCACACATGGCACCGTACGAATCCGACGACGCAACGGGCGCCGCGCGGGACGAGGAGACACGCTCGGGCCGCCGCAAGGCCGCTCGGTACGCCGTCCCGGTCGCGGTGGTCGGGGTGGCAGCGGTCACCATCGGGCTGGTCCCGGCGCTCGCCGACTCCGGCGACCCGGACCTGCCCAAGGTCACGGCTCAGCAGCTCATCAACAAGATCGCCAAGTCGGATGTGCAGCAGCTGTCCGGCACCGTGAAGATCAGCACCGATCTGGGCCTGCCGGACCTCGGCGGCCTGGAGAGCGGCCTCGCCTCCGGCATGGCCCAGGGCTCCGGCGCGGGTTCCGGCTCCGCCGCCGATCCGAGCTCCCGGCTGACCGAACTGCTCTCCGGCACGCACACCCTGCGTGTCGCGGCCGACGGCCCGGACCGGCAGAAGCTCTCGCTCCTGGAGCAGGGCGCCGAGTACAGCGTCATCCATGACGGCAAGGACGTCTGGGGCTACGACAGCAAGAGCGACCAGGTCTCCCACGGCACCGCGCCCGCCGCCGGCAAGGACCGCACCGAGCCCCCGGCCACGCCCAAGGACTTCGCCGAGCAGGCGCTGAAGGCGGTGGACGACACCACCTCGGTGACCGTCGACGGCACCGCCCAGGTCGCCGGGCGCGACGCCTACAAGTTGCAGATCAAGCCCCGCCAGTCCGGCACCACGGTCGGCGCGATCAACATCGCCGTGGACGCGAAGACCGGCATGCCGCTGAAGTTCACCCTGACCCCGAGGAGCGGCGGCGCCGCCGTGCTCGACGCGGGCTTCACCCAGGTCTCCTTCGCCCGGCCCGCCGCCTCCACGTTCGCCTTCACCCCGCCCAAGGGCGCGAAGGTCACCGAGCGGCAGGACGGTTCGCTGAAGGACGGCGCGGGCAAGGGCGCGGAGCGGCCCGGCCCCGGCAAGGGCCTGGAGGGCACGGACGGCGCCAAGGGCCTCGAAGGCAAGGGCGCCCCCAAGGTGATCGGCAAGGGCTGGACGTCCATCGCCACCTTCGACTCCGGCGCCAAGGGCGGCCTGCCCACCGGCGACAAGGGCGGCGACCTCGGCGGCTTCCTCGGCTCGCTGGGCGACAAGGTCTCCGGGAAGTTCGGCAAGGGCACGGTCTTCTCCACCCGCCTGGTCAACGTCCTGATGACGGACGACGGCAAGGTCTACGCCGGCGCGGTCACCAAGGACACGCTGGTGAAGGCGGCGGACGCGGGCAAGTAGGCCGCATCCGCCGAGGGGAGCCGACGGGAGTCGAGGGGGGAAGCCGATGGACCCGGTACGGCCCGGGGCCGCGGACGGCGTGATCGGGCCAGGGGCCGCGGACGGCGTGATCGCCACCCGCGGCCTCACCAAGCGCTACCGGGGCGGGCAACTCGCCGTGGACGGTCTCGATCTGACCGTCCCGGCGGGCAGCGTCTTCGGCTTCCTCGGCCCGAACGGCTCCGGCAAGACCACCACCATCCGCATGCTGATGGGCCTGATCGAGCCGACCTCCGGCACGGCCCGCGTCCTGGGCCTGCCCATGCCGCGGGCCGCCCGGACGGTCCTGCCGCAGGTCGGCGCTCTCATCGAGGGTCCCGCCCTGTACGGCCATCTCTCCGGCCGGGACAATCTGCTGCGCCTGGACGCGGCCGACCCGACCGCCGACCCGCGCACCCGGGGCGCCCGGGTGGCCGCCGCCCTGGAGCGGGTGGGTCTCGCGGCGGCCGCGGGCAAGCGGGCGAAGGCGTACTCACTCGGCATGAAACAGCGCCTGGGCCTGGCCGCCGCGCTGCTGCGGCCGCGCCGGCTGCTGGTCCTGGACGAGCCGACCAACGGCCTGGACCCGCAGGGCATGCGCGAGATCCGCACCCTGATCAGGGAACTCGCCGCCGACGGCAGCACCGTCTTCCTCTCCTCCCACCTCCTCGACGAGATCGAGCAGGTGTGCACCCATGTGGCCGTGATGGCCCGCGGCCGGCTGCTCGCCCAGGGCGCCACGGCCGACCTCGCGGCGGGGGCGCGCGACCGTCTCGTGGTGACCACCCCGGACCCGGCGGAGGCGGCCCGGGTGCTGAAGGAGCAGGGCGCCGCCGATGTCACCGCCGACGGCGACCAGGTCACCGGCGAGCCGCCCGACCGCGACCTCGCCGAGGTGAACGCGGCCCTGGTCGCGGCGGGCGTACGGGTACGGGGGTTCACTCTCCGCCGGGCCTCCCTGGAGGACTCGTTCGTGGCGCTGACGGGGGAGGGTTTCGATGTCGCGCGCTGACACAGCGACCACGGCCGCCGCCGAGCGCGGGCCCCACCCCCTGTGGACCCTGGGCCTGCTGCGCAGCGAACTGCTCACCACGCTCCGCCGCTGGCGGGCGCTCGTCCTGCTCGGGGTGCTGGCGGCGGTGCCGGTGCTGATCGGGGTCGTGGTGAAGGTCCGGGCGGGCGGCGGCTCGTCCGGCGCGGCCGGGCCCGCCTTCCTCGGCCAGGTCACCGACAACGGCCTCTTCCTGGTGTGCACGGCGCTGGCCGCGACCCTCCCGTTCTTCCTGCCGATGGCGGTCGGCGTCGTCGCGGGCGACTCGATCGCGGGCGAGGCCGACGCGGGCACCCTGCGCTATCTCCTGGTGGCCCCGGCCGGCCGCACCCGTCTGCTGCTCGTCAAGTACGCGACGGTGGTGGCGTTCTGCCTGCTGGCCACGCTGGTGGTCGCCGCCTCCGCACTGCTGACCGGGGTACTGCTCTTCCCGGTCGGCGACCTGATGACCATCTCCGGTACGACCATCAGCTTCACCGACGGCCTGCTGCGGGCCCTGGTGATCGCGCTGGTGGTGGCCGCGTCCCTGATCGGCGTGGCGGCCCTCGGCCTCTTCGTCTCCACCCTGACCAGCAGCGGCATCGCGGCGATGGCGGCCACCGTCGGCCTGGTCGTCACCGCCCAGATCCTCGACCAGTTCCCCCAGTTGCACGCCGTACGGCCGTACCTCTTCTCCCACTACTGGCTGTCCTTCGCCGACCTGATGCGCGACCCCGTCTACTGGCACGACCTCGTCCGCGGCCTCGGCCTCCAGGCCCTGTACGCGGCGGTGTTCGGCTCGGCGGCATGGGCGCGGTTCACCACCAGGGACATCACCACCTAGCCGAACCGGCCACCGCCAGCAGCAGTTCCTCCCGCCCGCGCGCCGCCACCAACTGGAGCCCCACCGGGCAGCCGTCCCGGCCGAGCCCCGCGGGCAGGCTGAGCGCCGGGTGCCCGCTGAGGTTGAACGCCCAGGTGAGAGCGGTGGAGTAGCGGTCGCCCGGACCGTCGTGGCCATGGGCGGCACAGGGCGTGGTGGGGGTCATCAGGAGGTCTGCGCGGCGGAAGAGGGCGCCGAGCCTGCGGTCGTTGACGGCGCGGACGCGGGCGGCCGTACCGAGGTCGCCGCCGTCGCGCAGGGCGAGCCAGGCGGGGCCCGGGTCTTCGAGGCGGAGGGGCCTGCCGGGCGGCAGAAGGCGTACGGCTCCCGCGTCCGCGAGCCGGTGGGCGGCGGCGCGGGCGAGCGCGACCGGCTCGGAGTCGGGGCCGGCGAAACCGAGGCCGGCGGACCACAGGGCGGTGGGCGTACGGCGCTCACCGCCGCCGGGTGTCTCGGCCGGGCCGGCCATCGCCCGCCAGTACGCCTCCGCGTCCGCCACGCACCGGGTCAGCACACCGGGCGCCGCGAGCCCCGTGCGGTCGGCGGAGGGGAGCCGCCCGTTGGTCGCCTTCAGCCCGACCACCCCGCACCACGCGGCCGGGATCCGCACCGAGCCCGCCCCGTCGCTGCCGGTGGCAAGCGGCACCAGCCCGGCGGCCACGGCGGCGGCGGAACCCGCCGAGGAACCGCCGGGCGTGCGGTCGTACCGCCAGGGGTTGACCGTACGGCCGTACCGCCCAAGTCCCCATGTCTGCCAGGCGGTTCCGGGCCCCGGCACGGCGGTGGCCCCCACCGGGACGCACCCGGCGGCGATCAGCGGCCCCGCCCCGCGGGGCCCCCGCCGGCCCTTCACCCCGATCGGCACCCCGGCCAGCGGCAGGTGTTCCCCCGCCGCGATCCGCTCGTCCACCGCCCGCGCGCCCCGCAGCGCCGCCTCCTCCCACACCTCCGCGAAGGCGCACAGCACCGGGTCGACGCGCTCGATCCGCGCCAGCGCGGCCGTGACCGCCTCGACGGCCGTGGACGCGCCGGAGCGCACGGCCGCGGCGATCTCCCGAGCGCTCGTCATGGTGCCGTCTCTCCCCCTGGTTGGCGTCGTTGAACAGCACATCCGCGACCGCCGTCGCGGTTCCCTGCCGGGCCCCGCGAGCCGTTGGGACGAGGCTGTGACGTCGGCGTGACGCGGAGGCGGGCATGGAACGGACACACTGGTGCGCAGGACGCGTGCGGCCGGTGCGCGGCGCGGGGGAGTGAGGGAAGGACCGATGGCGCGACTGAGCTTCGAGAAGAAGCGGGTGCCGGGACCCGTGGCGCACCCGGCGGCGGTGCCCGTCCGGGTGTACGGCGCGGGCGGCGCGTCCGTGGGCGGAGCGGCGGTCGTGGCGGCACCGGGCGAGGAGATCCAGCAGGCCGTCCTGAACCACCTCCAGCGCCTCGCCATCAGCCTCGGCACCCCCATACGGGCCACTGTCCAGGACGACCGCGCCGGCTGCGTCGTCCCGCTGGAGGTGTCGGCGGACGGCTCCAGCCGGGTCACCGGCAAGGCCGTCCGGGTCGCTCAGCCCGAGGCACCGGAATTCCTCCGGACCCCGAGGGGCGAGTTCGGCCCGGCGCCGGTCATGGGGGCGGCGGTGTCGGTGCCGGGTGCGCCGGCGTCGTCGGGCGAAGGCGGGTCCGAGGGGGAGACCGGGGCCAGGGCAGGAGTTGTGGCTGGGGCCGCGGCCGGAGCTGGGGACGGGGTCGAGCCTGTGACCGGTGCGCCCGGGGCCGCCGTGGCTTCCGGCGCGCCTGCCGTGGACGTCCCGGCGCCGGTCGTGGACGCCTCCGCGCCGGTCGGGCACGTTCCGGCTCCCGCCGTAGATGCTCCCGCGCCCCTCGTGGTCGCTCCCGCGCCCGTCGTGAGTGCCCCCCGGCCGCTCACCGCCACGCCCGCGCCCGCGCCGAGGGTCTCCGAGACCACCACCGGCTGGCCCACCGAGTCCGTCCCCGCGACCACCGCCACCCCCACCCCGCCCCGCGGCTTCGACGCCGTGGCCGAAGAGGTGCTCGGGGACGGCCCGGTCACCGTGACCGTGGAGGGGGCCGAACTGCTCACCGAGCCGATGACGCGGATCAACGAGGCCGTGCGCGCGGGCCGGATCGAGGACGCCGCGGAACTCGTCGAGCACACGGTCGAGGAAGCCGTCACCGTCCTCGGCGCCGATCACGCCGAGGTGCTGCACCTGCGCGAACTGGCCGCCTACATCGCCTACCTGGCGGGCGAACCGGTGCGCGCCTGCCGGCTCTCCCTGGACCTGGCCGGGCTGCGCCGCACCGCGCGGGACGCGGACGCGGCCTACGGCAATGTGCAGAGCGCCGCGACCGCCTGGCGTGCCGTACGGGACCCGGAGGAGGGGCTGCGGCTCGGCCGGGACCTGATAGACCTCTGGGCCGACCTCGCCGCCGAACCGGGCCCCGCCGCCGACGACCCCCGCCCCCTGGAATCCGCCCGCGCCCGCATGCTGCGCCTCACCGACCGGGCCTCCCGGGCCGCGCGGACGGCCGAGCACGGAGCGGCGTGACCGCTCCGCGCACGGCTGCGGAAACGATCAGGCGTCGACCGAGGCCCCGCCCGGAGCCTCGGTACGGGGCGCGCCGAGCCGGGCCTGCGCGGCCTTCGACTCCAGGGCGGCCAGGGTCTTCCTCGACCGGCGTGCCGAGTGCAGGGCGCTGCCCGTGAGCAGCAGCAGGGCCACCCACACCAGGGCGAAACCGGCCCAGCGCTCGGGCGGCATGGCCTCGTGGAAGTAGAGGATGCCCAGCAGGAACTGGAAGACCGGGGCCAGGTACTGGAGCAGGCCGAGCGTGGACAGCGGCACGCGGATCGCCGCCGCGCCGAAGCAGACCAGAGGCAGAGCGGTGACGACACCGGTGGAGGCGAGCAGCGCCCCGTGCCCCGCGCCCTCGGTCGTGAAGGTCGACTGCCCCTGCGCGCCGAGCCAGAGCAGATAGCCGAGCGCGGGCAGGAACTGGATCGCGGTCTCGGCGGCCAGTGACTCGACGCCGCCGAGCCCCACCTTCTTCTTCACCAGCCCGTAGGTCGCGAAGCTGAACGCGAGGCAGAGCGAGATCCACGGCGGGCGGCCGTAGCCGACGGTCAGGACGACGACCGCGGCGAACCCCGTCGCCACCGCCACCCATTGCAGAGGCCGCAGCCGCTCCTTCAGCAGCAGCACGCCCATGGCGATGGTGACCAGCGGATTGATGAAGTACCCGAGAGACGCCTCCACCACATGGCCGGCGTTCACGGCCCAGATGTACACGCCCCAGTTGACGGTGATCACCGCGGCGGCCACGACCACCAGCGCCAGCCGGCGTGGCCGGCGCAGCAGTTCACCGGCCCAGGCCCAGCGCCGTACGAACAGCAGGGCCCCGGCGACGAAGAACAGCGACCACACCATCCGGTGGGCGAGGATCTCCATCGCCCCGGCGGGCTTCATCAGCGGCCAGAACAGGGGGACCAGGCCCCACATGCCGTAGGCGGCGAAACCGTTCAGCAGACCTATGCGGTGCTCACCCTTGGGCGTCTCGGGCACGGGCCCTCCCTCCGCTTCTCCTGCGCCGACGTGCGCGCGGGCACGAAGGTAACGCCGCGCGCCCCCGGCTGTCATGTCCGTATCGCCATACGGTCATGACAGCCGGGGGCGCGCAGAGGAAGGCGCAGGTCAGGCGCCGGTCAGCCCTTGAACGCGGCCTCGACGGCCTGGGCCAGCGGGGTCGTCGGGCGGCCGATCAGCCGGGAGAGGTCGCCGGAGTCGACCACCAGCTCGCCTCGTTCGATCGAGGTGTCCACCCCGGCGAGGACGGCGGCCAGCGGCTCGGGCAGCCCGGCGCCGACGAGGATGCCCGCCATCACCTCTTCGGTGACCGCGTTGTAGACGATCTCCCGGCCCGCCGCACGGCTCAGCTCGGCCGCGTACTCGGCGAAGCTCCACGCCTCGTCGCCGCCCAGCTCGTACGTCCGGTTCTCGTGGCCCTCGCCGGTCAGCACCGCGACCGCGGCGGCCGCGTAGTCGGCACGGGCGGCCGAGGAGACCCGGCCCTCGCCGGCCGCGGCCACCACGGCACCGTGCTCCAGCACCGGGGCGAGCTGCTCGGTGTAGTTCTCGTGGTACCAGCCGTTGCGCAGCAGCGTGTACGGCAGGCCGGAGGCGAGCAGCACCTTCTCGGTGGCCCGGTGGTCGTCGGCCAGCGTGGCCTTCAGGCTGCCCGGGGCGCTGGTGTACACGAGCAGCGCGGCACCCGCCGCCTTCGCCGCCTCGATCACCACGGTGTGCTGCCGCACCCGGTCGTTGGCGAACTCGTTGCCCGAGATCAGCAGAACCTTGTCGCCCGCGGCGAACAGGGTGTCGAAGGTCTCGGGGGCGTTGTAGTCGGCGACGGCCAGCCGGACGCCGCGCGCCGCGAGGTCCGCGGCCTTCTTCTCGTCGCGTACGACGGCGGTGATCTGCTCCGCCGGAACCTTCTCCAGCAGCTGCTCCACGACGTGTCGGCCGAGGTGTCCGGTGGCTCCGGTGACGACGATGCTCATGGTCTCTGACACTCCTTGCGAGGGGGCTAGGGCACTAACCATACGGCTAGCGCTAACTAAAAGAAAGTGCGCCCCTCGTTCGGACACCGTCCGGGCAGCGTCCGGGCATGCGAAGAGGCCCGGGAACGGTCGTCCCGGGCCTCGTGAAGCAGTGTGTCGGTATCGGCGGTATCGACGGATGGCGTCAGCCGACGACCGTCCAGGTGTCGCCGCCCGCGAGCAGCGCGCCCAGGTCGCCCTTGCCCTGCTGCTCGATCGCGGTGTCCAGCTGCTCGGTCATCTGCTCGTCGTAGACCGGCCGTTCGACCGAGCGGAAGACCCCGATCGGGGTGTGGTGCAAGGTGTCCGGATCGGCGAGCCGGGAGAGGGCGAAGGCGGTGGTCGGGGACGCGGCACCGGCGTCGTGGACCAGCAGCTCCGCCTCGTTCTCCGGGGTCACGGTGACCACCTCCAGATCACCGGTCCGCCGGTCGCGTACGACACCGCGCGCTCCCTCGGCGCCGAAGCGGATCGGTTGTCCGTGTTCCAGCCGGATGACGGTTTCCTCGGCCTGCTGCCGGTCCTTGAGGGCGTCGAAGGCGCCGTCGTTGAAGATGTTGCAGTTCTGGTAGATCTCCACCAGTGCGGTGCCCGGGTGTTCGGCGGCGGCGCGCAGGACCTCGGTGAGGTGTTTGCGGTCGGAGTCGATGGTCCGGGCCACGAAGGACGCCTCCGCGCCGATCGCCAGCGACACCGGGTTGAACGGCGCGTCGAGTGAGCCCATCGGGGTCGACTTGGTGACCTTGCCGACCTCGGAGGTGGGCGAGTACTGGCCCTTGGTCAGACCGTAGATCCGGTTGTTGAACAGCAGGATCTTCAGGTTCACATTGCGGCGCAGGGCGTGGATGAGGTGGTTGCCGCCGATGGACAGCGCGTCGCCGTCACCGGTGACGACCCACACGCTGAGGTCGCGTCTGCTGGTGGCGAGGCCGGTGGCGATGGCCGGGGCGCGGCCGTGGATGGAGTGCATCCCGTAGGTGTTCATGTAGTACGGGAAGCGGGAGGAGCAGCCGATGCCGGAGACGAAGACGATGTTCTCCCTGGCCAGCCCCAGTTCCGGCATGAAGCCCTGGACGGCGGCGAGGATCGCGTAGTCGCCGCAGCCCGGGCACCAGCGCACCTCCTGGTCCGACTTGAAGTCCTTCATCGACTGCCTGGCCTCGGCCCTGGGCACCAGCTGGAGCAGTCCGTTGCCGATGTCAGTCATCGATGGCCTCCTTCAGTGCCGTGGCGAGCTGCTCCGCCTTGAACGGCATGCCGTTGACCTGGTTGTACGAGTGGGCGTCGACCAGGTACTTCGCCCGGATCAAGGTGGCCAGCTGCCCCAGGTTCATCTCCGGGACCACGACCTTGTCGTAGCGCGCGAGGACCTCGCCGAGATTGCGCGGGAAGGGGTTGAGGTGACGCAGATGAGCCTGCGCGATCGCGTCACCGGCCCCGCGCAGGCGTCGTACCGCAGCGGTGATCGGGCCGTACGTCGACCCCCAGCCCAGCACCAGAATGGCGGCGCCGTGCGGGTCGTCGACCTCCAGGTCCGGGACCTCGATGCCGTCGATCCTGGCCTGCCGGGTACGGACCATGAAGTCGTGGTTGGCCGGGTCGTAGGAGATGTTGCCCGTGCCGTCCTGCTTCTCGATACCACCGATGCGGTGCTCCAGACCCGGCGTGCCCGGCACCGCCCAGGGCCGGGCCAGGGTCCGCGGATCGCGTTTGTACGGCCAGAAGACCTCGGTGCCGTCATCCAGGGTGTGGTTGGGGCCGGAGGCGAACTGGACCCTGAGGTCCGGCAGTTCCTCCAGGTCCGGGATGCGCCACGGCTCCGACCCGTTCGCCAGGTAGCCGTCCGACAGCAGCATCACCGGGGTGCGGTACGTCAGCGCGATCCGTGCCGCCTCCAGGGCCGCGTCGAAGCAGTCCGCCGGGGTCTTCGGCGCGACGATCGGCACCGGCGCCTCACCGTTGCGCCCGTACATCGCCTGGAGCAGGTCCGCCTGCTCGGTCTTGGTCGGCAGACCCGTGGACGGACCGCCCCGCTGGATGTCCACCACCAGCAACGGCAGCTCCAAAGACACCGCCAGACCGATCGTCTCCGACTTCAGCGCCACACCGGGCCCGGAGGTGGTCGTCACCGCGAGCGAGCCCCCGAAGGCCGCGCCCAGCGCCGCGCCGATGCCCGCGATCTCGTCCTCCGCCTGGAAGGTCCGCACCCCGAAGTTCTTGTGCCTGCTCAGCTCGTGCAGGATGTCCGACGCCGGCGTGATGGGGTACGAGCCCAGGAACAGCGGCAGGTCCGCCTGCCGGGACGCGCTGATCAGACCGTAGGCCAGGGCGAGGTTGCCGGAGATGTTGCGGTAGGTGCCGGTGGGGAAGGCCTTGGCCGCCGGGGCGACCTCGTAGGAGACCGCGAAGTCCTCGGTCGTCTCGCCGAAGTTCCAGCCCGCCCGGAACGCGGCGATGTTCGCCGCCATGATCTCCGGCTTCTTCGCGAACTTCGCCCTCAGGAACTTCTCCGTGCCCTCCGTCGGCCGGTGGTACATCCACGACAGCAGCCCGAGGGCGAACATGTTCTTGCTGCGCTCGGCCTCCTTGCGGGAGAGGTCGAACTCCTTGAGGGACTCCACCGTCAGAGTGGTCAGTGGCACCGGGTGGAGGCCGTAGGCGTCGAGCGAGCCGTCCTCCAGCGGCGAGGCGTCGTAGCCCACCTTCTGAAGGGCCCGCTTGGTGAACTCGTCCGTGTTCACGATGATCTCGGCGCCGCGCGGCAGATCGCCGATGTTGGCCTTCAGGGCCGCCGGGTTCATCGCGACCAGGACGTTCGGCGCGTCGCCCGGGGTGAGGATGTCGTGGTCGGCGAAATGCAGCTGGAACGAGGAGACACCGGGCAGGGTCCCGGCAGGAGCCCGGATCTCGGCGGGGAAGTTCGGCAGGGTGGAGAGGTCGTTGCCGAAGGAAGCGGTCTCCGAGGTGAATCGGTCTCCGGTGAGCTGCATGCCGTCACCCGAGTCCCCCGCGAACCGGATGATCACCCGGTCCAGGCGGCGCACGTCCTTCGTGCCGCCCGGTTTGCGCTGCTCCCCGACGGCTGATCCGTCGGCCTGCTCCGTTGGGCTGCTGACCTGGCTGGTCACTGAACTGGACCTCCTTCGAGGCGGCTGTCCGGGGCGTGGTCGTCCCACGGACCATCCCAGGATCAACCCTACGTCGGTTAGGGTCGCCTTCCCGTGGTCATCCGAAGATTCGGATGACGTTTCGAGTCGGCGTGTAGCGCTGACATGTCAGGGCTTCCTTCCCCGGTTGGCCCCTCCGCTCTCCTGCCGGGCACCCCTCATTCCCACGGAAGCCGCATCCTCTGACACACCCCTGACGCGGAGGCCCGCCCACAGCCTCTTGAAGGCGTCCGGTCAGGAGTTCAGATAGGTCAGCACCGCCAGCACCCGCCGGTGGTCCCCGTCGCTCGGCGACAGCCCGAGCTTGAGGAAGATGTTGCTGACGTGCTTCTCCACCGCGCCGTCGCTGACCACCAGTTGCCGGGCGATCGCCGAGTTCGTCCGTCCCTCCGCCATCAGTGCCAGCACCTCGCGCTCGCGCGGGGTGAGCCGGGCCAGCACGTCCTGCTTGCGGCTGCGGCCCAGCAGCTGTGTGACCACCTCCGGGTCCAGCGCCGTACCGCCCTCGGCGACCCGCACCACCGCGTCCACGAACTCCCGGACGTCCGCCACCCGGTCCTTGAGCAGATAGCCCACGCCCCGGGTGGAACCGGCCAGCAGCTCGGTCGCGTACCGCTCCTCCACGTACTGCGACAGCACCAGCACCCCGAGCCCGGGATGCGCCTTGCGCAGGGACACGGCCGCCCGCACCCCCTCGTCCGTGTGCGTCGGCGGCATCCGCACGTCCGCCACCACCACATCGGGCAGCGCGCCCGTGCCGGCCAGATCGGCGATGGTCTTCATCAGCGCCTCCGCGTCACCGACCCCGGCCACCACCTCGTGTCCCCGGTCGGTCAGCAGCCGGGTCAGACCCTCCCGGAGCAGCACCGAATCCTCGGCGATCACCACCCGCACCCTGTCCTCCACGATCCTTCGCCCCCGTCATGCGCGGTCCCGTGGCGACGCCCATGAGGGGCGCGCCTTCGTACGAGGACCAAGCATTCCAGGAATCGGCACACAGCGTGCGATGCCTGTGGACAACTGGGTCGAGTGCCGGTATATCCGCTGGTCAGACGCTAGTTGGCTGGTGGTCGGCCGCCCCGGCCGCCGTCGGTCAGCCGCGCCAGGGGAGTTCCGCTATCACCCGCGTCGGACCGCCCGCGGGGGAGTCCACCAGCAGGATGCCGTCCACCGCGTCCAGCCGGCCCCTGAGGCCCGCGAGGCCCGAGCCGGCGGAGGCGTCCGCGCCGCCCGCCCCGTCGTCGGTCACCTGGAGCATCAGCCGGTCCTCCGAGTGCCACACATCGACCGAGGCGGAGCGCGCTCCGCTGTGCTTGGCGACGTTCTGGAGCAGCTCGCAGACCGTGAAGTAGGCGATGCCCTCGATGGCAGGCGCCGGGCGGGACGGCAGGTCGACCTCCACCCGGACCGGCACCGTGCACCGGGCCGCCACCGCCGAAAGCGCCGCGTCCAGACCTCGGTCGGTCAGTACCGCCGGGTGGATGCCCCGGGCCAGATCGCGCAGCTCCTGGAGCGCCGTCTTCACCTCGCCGTGCGCGTCCTCCACCATGCGCGCCGCCGCCTGCGGGTCCTCCCGCATCTTCTCCTTCGCCAGCCCCAGGTCCATCGCCAGACCGACCAGCCGGGCCTGCGCGCCGTCGTGCAGATCGCGCTCGATGCGGCGCAGGTCGGCGGCGGCCGTGTCCACCACGACGCCCCGGTCCGACTCCAGCTCCACGACCCGCTCCGACAGCAGGGAGGGGCCGAGCAGCCCGCGCACCAGCAGCCCGTCCACCGTCGTCAGGGCGCGCACCAGCCAGGGCGTGGCCAGCGTGAACAGCAGCCCGACCAGCGCGGTCACGGTGATCTCGAAGGGGTTGTCCAGATAGATGCGGTGGTGCTCGTCGCCGTACAGCTGAAGGCCGCCCTCACCCGCGTACGTCGGGAAGACCCAGAACCACAGGGGGTAGGTCAGCAGGGTCAGGCTCAGCGTCCACAGGGTCACCGTGACCGTGAAGGTGAAGAGCGCCCAGGGGAACTGGACCAGGGAGTACAGCAGGCTCCGCCAGGAGGCGCCGCTCTTGAGGACCGCGCCCATCCAGGCCAGCGCGCCCGGCTTGGTCACCCGCAGCGGCTCCGGGCCGGGCACGTCCACGCCCAGCAGCGCCCGCGCCCGCACCCGCTCCAGCGCGCCGAAGCCCCGGGAGCCGGCCAGCGCCGCCGCGAGGACGGGGACACCGAGGAAGGTCACCAGCAGGCCCGCGCCCAGCGACACCATCGTCACCGTCCAGGTGAACAGCGCGATCGCGATCGGCAGGCTGAGCAGGACGTAGCCCAGCTCCCGCCAGGTGCGGCCCTCGAACGGGGCCCGCAGCGCGGCGGGGAGCCGGGGGCGGCGGCCGGGGCGCGGGCCGTATCCGTACCGCCCCTCGTCGTCGCCGGTGTCGTAGCCCTGGCCGTACCCGCCGTGTCCGTACTGAGTGGCCATCGATGTCGTCCCGTTCTCCTCGTCCAGCCGGCGGTTCAGCCGTACCTCAAGAGTCGTGTGCCGGGGCCCTCGGGACCATGGAGTCCGTCGGCGTCCTGAACCGGGGGTTTTCCCCACCCCCGTCGGCCCGGCGGGCGTCCCGAGCCGTCCGGGCGGCTACTTCTCCCGGTCCCGCCACGGCAGTTCGGCCGTGACCTCCGTCGGGCCGCCGACCGGGGAGTCGACCACGAACAGGCCGTCCACCGCGCCCAGCCGGTCCGCGAGACCCCGCATCCCGGTGCCGCCGTCCAGGGCGGCGCCGCCCCGGCCGTCGTCGTGGACCTGGATCAGCAGCCGGTCCGCGGTCCGCCACACGTCCACCGACGCGGAGCGGGCCGCGCTGTGCTTGCTGACGTTCTGGAGCAGCTCGGAGACGGTGAAGTAGGCGATGCCCTCGATGGCCGCGGCGGGGCGGTCCGCGAGGTCCACGGTCACCTTGACCGGAACCGTGCAGCGGGCGGCGACCGAGGACAGGGCGGCGTCCAGGCCGCGGTCCGTGAGCACCGCCGGGTGGATGCCCCGGGCCAGATCGCGCAGCTCCTGGAGGGCCAGCTTCACCTCGCCGTGCGCCTCCGCCACCATCTCCGCCGCCGTGTCCGGGTCCTCCAGCAACTTCTCCTTGGCCAGGCCGAGCCCCATGGCCAGATTGACCAGCCGGGCCTGCGCGCCGTCGTGCAGATCGCGCTCGATGCGGCGCAGGTCGGCGGCGGCCGTGTCCACCACGACACCGCGGTCCGACTCCAGCTCCGCTATTCGGCGCTCCAGTTCGTCGGAGGGGGAGAGCAGGGCGCGCACCATCGCCCGGTCCACGTTCGCCAGTCCTCTGGCGAGGTAGGGCAGCAGGGGCCACAGCACGAACAGCGAGGTCAGCACCGTGCAGAAGGTGAGGATGCCCCAGGGCAGCCGGATCACGTCGTAGAGCAGAGTGCGCCAGCCCACCGGGTCCTTCAGCGCCATCCACGCCCGCTGGAACAGGCCCCCGCCGCGGGCGAGCGGCAGCGGCGACGGCTCCTCCACCCGGACCCCGAGCAGCGCCCTGGCCCGCGCCCGCTCCAGCTTCCCCAGCTGCCGGGCGCCCAGCAGGGACAGCGCCAGCAGCGGCAGGCCGATCACGGTGACGGCGAGGCCGCCGCCGACGGACAGCACGGTGATCGCGTAGACGAAGCCGAACACCGTGGTCGGCAGGTTCAGCAGGAGGTGCGCGATCTCCTTCCAGGTGTGGATGTCGTAGGCCGGCCTCGGAGGCGGGAAGCCGTCGGTGCCGTCGGGCCGGCCGGCGGCGGAGCTGGGAGCGGTCATACCGGACAGCCTGCCGAATGCGGCACCTTCCGCGCCATGCGGTACACCGCCCTCCACTCACGGGGGAAAACCCCACCCCGGCCCCCATCCCCGGACTCACCCCCGGTCTTCCGGGGCGTCCCGGGGCGTGACTGCCTGCTTACCGCTTCTTTATCAGGGCCTAGACTCCCGTGCGTACAGGTCATGAGGTCAGGGAGTGAGGGACGGACGGTGCGGGAGACGCTGGGGGACTCGACCATCGCCGCGGCACACGTCGTCACCGCGGCCGGACATGTCGTCACGGGGGCCGGTTATTTCCGGTCCTACTCGGCCGTGGGGCTGCTCGCCGTCGTCGGCGTGCTGTTCGTCGCGGTCGCGTTCGGCGCCGGACGGCTGCTGCGCCCCGTAGTGCCCACCCCGGAAAAACTCCTGACCTACGAGTGCGGCGTCGACCCCGTCGGCGAGGGCTGGGCCCACACCCAGGTCCGCTACTACGTCTACGCCTTCCTGTACGTGATCTTCGCGGTCGACTCCGTCTTCCTGTTCCCCTGGGCGACGGTCTTCGCCGCCCCCGGATTCGGCGCGACGACCCTCGTGGAGATGTTCGTCTTCCTCGGCTTCCTCGCCGTCGGCCTGCTGTACGCATACAAGAAGGGCGTCCTGGCATGGACGTGACCCCGGACCCCGTTCTCCTCCCCGAGCCCAAGCGGCTGGGCGCGCTGGCCAGGCTGGCGCCCGAGCCCATGAAGGTGGTTCTCAACTGGGGCCGCCGCTACTCGCTCTGGGTCTTCAACTTCGGCCTCGCCTGCTGCGCGATCGAGTTCATCGCCGCGTCGATGGCCCGGCACGACTTCATCCGGCTCGGCGTCATCCCCTTCGCGCCGGGACCCCGCCAGGCCGACCTGATGGTGGTCTCGGGCACGGTCACGGACAAGATGGCCCCCGCCGTCAAGCGACTGTACGAACAGATGCCCGAGCCGAAGTACGTCATCTCCTTCGGCGCCTGCTCCAACTGCGGCGGCCCCTACTGGGACTCGTACTCCGTCACCAAGGGCGTCGACCAGATCATCCCCGTGGACGTCTACGTGCCCGGCTGCCCGCCGCGCCCCGAGGCGCTGCTCCAGGGCATCCTCAAGCTCCAGGAGAAGATCGCCGCCGAGTCGCTGGGGGAGCGCTACGGTCACGGCGGCGCCCGGCCGTCTCCGGCCGCGCTCCAGAGCGGCCTGGTACGGCCGCCCGCCCCGTCCGGCGAGGAGGGCGCGCGATGAGCACGGCCGGCTGGCTGCCCGCCCCCGTCGAAGAGCTGTTCGGTGCGGAGGCGGTGGCCGAGGAGTCGTACGAGATCCTGACGGTGGACGTCCCGCCGACCGCTTGGCTCACCGCGCTCGAGACCGCCCGTACGACGCTGACCTGCACCTACTTCGACTGGCTCAGCGCGGTCGACGAACCGGGCGCCGGCTTCCGCGTGTCCGCCCACGTGGTGGCCCTGAACCCGGTCCGCCGCCTCCTCGTCCGTACGACGGTGCCGCACTCGGCGCCGGTGCTGCCGACCGCCGTCGGGGTGTACGCCGGCGCGGCCTGGCACGAACGCGAGACGTACGAGATGTTCGGAGTGACCTTCGAGGGCCACCCCGGGCTCGAACACCTGCTCCTCCCCGAGAACTTCGAGGGCCATCCGTTGCGCAAGGACTTCGTCCTCGCCGCCCGTGTCGCCAAGGCCTGGCCCGGTGCGAAGGAGCCCGGCGAGTCCGAGCACGGCGGCCCCAAGCGCCGCCAGATGCTCCCGCCCGGCGTCCCCGACCCCAATGAGTGGGGCCCCCTCAAGGGCCAACTCCCCGCCGCCCCGGCCCGCCCGGCCCGCGCCGCCGGCGACCGCCCGGTACGCCGCACCCGTACGGCCGCGGAGGGTTCGGCCGGTCAGCCGAGCGCGACGGAGGCCGCCGCCCCGGTCCGTCCCCGGCGGACCCGGAGCGCGAGCGAGGGGTCCGCGAGCCAGACGGCGGAGGAGAGCGCGGCCGGTGCTCCGGTCCGTCCCCGGCGGACCCGGAGTGCGAGCGAGGGCTCGGCGAGTCAGGTGGCGGGGGAGCCGAAGGAACCGGGGGCCGAGGATGGCGCCGCCGGTGCCGAGCCGGGTGCCGCCGCCGGTGGCGCGGCTCGGCCGCGGCGCACGCGCGGTGCGGGCGAGGGCTCGGTGAGCCAGGCCCAGGAGAGCGGTACCGCCCCGGCCGAGGGCGAGACCGCGAGGACCGAGGCGGAGGGTCCGGCGGCGTCCGGGCCCGCCCCGGCACCGGCCCGTCCCCGTCGTGCCCGCAGCGCGTCGGGGGGTTCCGCCTCCCAGCGCGCTCCGGAGCCCCCGGCCTCGGCGACCGAGTCGTCGTCGGCGCCCGCGAGTTCCGGCGACGCCGACCGCCCGGCCGGCCGTACGGCCCCGCGCAGCTCGGACGCCCCGTGGCACCACGCCCGCCCGGCGTTCGACGAGCCCGGCCGGTCCGCCGAGCCGGGGCAGTCCGACGAGCCTGGCCGGTCCGCCGAGGCGGAGCCCGGGAAGGGGGACGCGCGAGGAGCCGTACGACCGCACGAGCCGGCCGGACCGCAGGCCGCCGACCCCGCCGAGCCGCGGCCCGCGCCCGAGCCGCCACGACCTGCCGAGCCTCCGAAGCCGACCGAGCCTCCGGGGCCAGCCGAGTCTCCGGAGCCGACCGAGTCTTCAGAGCCGAGCGAGCCTTCAGAACCGGTTGAGTCCGTGGAGCCCGCCACCCCCTCGAACCCGGCCGATTCGCAGTCCGCGCCCGGTCAACCCTCCGCCGACCCCGAATCCCCCCCGACCGACCCCTTGCCCGACCCCCCAGGAGGCCCGCGGTGAACGGCGCACTCGACGTCGCCCTGCGGCTCGTGGCCGTGTTCGTCGTCTTCCTCGTCTTCCCGCTGGTCGTGGGACAGACCGAGCACAAGGTGATGGCCCATATGCAGGGGCGGCTCGGGCCGATGTACGCGGGTGGGTTCCACGGGTGGGCCCAGCTGGTCGCCGACGGTGTGAAGTTCGCGCAGAAGGAGGACGTGGTCCCGGCGCAGGCCGACCGCCGGGTCTTCCAGCTCGCGCCGGCCGTCGCCCTGCTGCCGTACCTGCTCGTCCTGCTCGTCATCCCGATCGGACCGGGCGAGGGCGCCGTCGGACAGGCCGTGGACGCGGGCGTGTTCTTCGCGCTCGCGGTGATGGGCGTCGGTGTGCTCGGCTCGCTCATGGCCGGCTGGGCAAGCGCCAACAAGTTCTCCCTGCTCGGCGGCCTGCGTACCGCCGCCCAGCTGCTGGCCTACGAACTGCCGATGCTGCTCGCCGCGGCCTCCGTCGCGATGGCGGCCGGCACCGTCTCGCTGCCGGGCATCCTGCACGCCTTCCACTGGTGGTGGCTGCCCTGGCAGCTCATCGGCGCGGTCGTCTTCTTCGTCGCCGGGCTCGCCGAGCTGCAACGCCCGCCGTTCGACATGCCCGTCGCCGACTCGGAGATCATCTTCGGCGCGTACACCGAGTACACCGGGCTGCGCTTCGCCCTGTTCCTGCTCGCCGAGTACGCCGGCATCGTCGTGCTGTGCGGTCTGACCACCGTGCTCTTCCTGGGCGGCTGGCACGGCCCCTGGGGCGCCGACGGACTCGGCTGGGTCTGGACGCTGCTGAAGGCCGCGATCCTCGCCTTCGTCGTCATCTGGCTCCGCGTCACCTATCCGCGGCTGCGCGAGGACCAGCTCCAGAAGCTGTCCTGGACCCTGCTCGTCCCCCTCTCCCTCGCCCAGATCGCCCTCACCGGCATCGTCAAGGTGGTGATCTCCTGATGGCCCCGACCCGTCCCCGCATCCCCGGCTCCGGCCTCGCCAAGGGCCTCGCCGTCACCCTGCGCACGATGACGCGCAAGCACGGCACCGAGCAGTACCCGGACACCCTGCCCGAACTGCCGCCCCGCACCCGGGGCGTGATCGGCCTGTTCGAGGAGAACTGCACGGTCTGCATGCTGTGCGCCCGTGAGTGCCCCGACTGGTGCATCTACATCGACTCCCACAAGGAGACGGTCCCGCCCGCCGCCCCCGGTGGCCGCGAGCGCAGCCGCAACGTCCTCGACCGGTTCGCCATCGACTTCTCGCTGTGCATGTACTGCGGTATCTGCATCGAGGTCTGCCCCTTCGACGCGCTGTTCTGGTCCCCGGAGTTCGAGTACGCCGAGACCGACATCCACGAACTCACCCACGAGCGCGACAAGCTCCGCGAGTGGATGTGGACCGTGCCGGCCCCGCCCGCGCTCGACCCGGGCGCGGAGGAGCCGAAGGAGATCGCCGCCGCCCGCAAGAGCGCCGAGAAGCAGGCCGCCGCCGCGCAGGCCGAGGCCGCGCGGACCGAACCCGAGGAGGGCGACGCATGAGCCTCGCCCCCACCCTGAGCCTCGCCGCCGCCCCGCACGGGTCTCTCGCCGCGGCCCCGCACGGCTTCCTCTCCCCGACCGGGGTCGAGATCGCCTTCCTCCTCGTCGGCCTGGTCACCTTCGGCGCCGCGCTGATCACCGTCACCACCCGCCAACTGGTGCACGCCGCCCTGTGGCTGGTGGTCGCGCTCGGCGGCCTCGCCGTGGAGTACCTGCTGCTCACGGCCGAGTTCATCGCCTGGGTGCAGGTCCTGATCTACGTCGGTTCCGTCGTCGTACTCCTCCTGTTCGGGCTGATGCTCACCAGGGCCCCCATCGGCCGCTCCCCGGACGCCGACTCCGACAACCGCTGGGTCGCCCTCGCCGTCGCGACCGCCGCCGCCGTCGCCCTGGTGTGGGTGGTCACCAACGCCTTCCGTACGACATGGATCGACCTGACCGGACCGGCCGCCGGCACCACCCGTGTCACCGGGGCGAGCCTGTTCCGGTACTGGGTGCTGCCCTTCGAGGCCCTGTCCGTGCTGCTCCTCGCGGCCCTGGTCGGCGCGATCGTCCTGTCCCGCAAGGCCAAGGCCAAGGCCAAGGCCGATGCGGATGGCGATGGCGACGCCGGCGACGAGCCGGCAGCCCGTACGCCGGCACCCGTCCCCGCCCAGAAGGACGGCGCCCGCTGATGCACCTCGTCTACCCCGCCGTACTCTCCGCCCTCCTCTTCTGCACCGGCCTGTACGGCGTCCTCGCCCGCCGCAACGCGATCCTGGTCCTGATGTCGGTCGAGCTGATGCTCAACGCCGTCAACCTCAACCTGGTCGCCTTCGACGTCTGGCTCAGCCGCGCCGCCCGCGACACCCTGCACTCCGGCCAGGCGCTGACCCTGTTCACCATCACCGTCGCCGCCGCCGAGATCGGCATCGGCCTGGCGATCGTGCTCGCCGTGTACCGCAACCGCGGCACCTCCGACATCGACAAGCTCCGCGACACCGCCGAAGGCCGGGGCGACGCGGAACCGGGTGCCGTCGCGGCACAGAAGACCGAGGCCACCGCGTGACCACGACCACCCTCGCCGTACTCGTCCCCCTGCTGCCGTTCCTCGGTGCCGCGGCCGGACTGCTGCTCGGCCGCAGCGCGCCCGGCTTCGTGCGCCCGCTCGCCGTGCTGCCGCCGCTGGCCGCACTGGTGCTGGCCGCGCTGGTCGCCGTCCGCCAGGGCGGCGGGCCGGCCCTGGACGCGCACACGGAGCTGACCCCCACCGGCTCGGTGCCCGTCGAACTGGCCCTGCACATCGACGGCTTCGCCGCGCTCGTCGCGATCCTGGTCGCCTTCGTCGCGACCTGTGTGCAGATCTACTCCACCGGCTATCTGCGCGACGACCCGCGCTACCCCTCGTACGCCGCTCTCGTCTCCCTGTTCACCTCCGCGATGCTGCTCGTCGTCTACTCCGGCGACCTGATCGTGCTGCTGGTCGGCTGGGAGGTCATGGGCATCTGCTCCTACTTCCTGGTCGGCCACTACTGGGAGACCCCGGAGGCCCGCGCCGCCTCCCTGAAGGCGTTCCTGGTCACCAAGCTCGGCGATGTGCCGTTCCTGATCGGTCTGTTCGCGCTCGCCACCGACGCCGGCTCCTTCCGCATCACCCGCGTCCTCGGCACGGTCGCGAGCGGCGGCCTGCACCATCCGACGCTCGTCGCCCTGCTGCTGCTCGCGGGCGTGGCCGGCAAGTCGGCGCAGTTCCCGCTGCACACCTGGCTCCCGGACGCCATGGCCGGCCCGACGCCGGTCTCTGCGCTGATCCACGCCGCCACGATGGTCGCCGCCGGTGTCTACTTCGTCGCCCGTCTCCTCCCGGTGTTCGAGGCATCCGGGGCCGCGATGCTGGTCCTGGCCGTGATGGCCGCCGTCACCATGACCGGCTCCGGACTCGCCGCGCTCGCCCAGGACGACATCAAACGCGTCCTCGCCTACTCGACCATCGGCCAGCTCGGCTACATGACCGGTGCCCTCGCCGTCGGCGACCGCGGTGCCGCCGTCTTCCACCTCCTGTCCCACGGCGCCTTCAAGGCGCTGCTGTTCCTCGCCGCCGGTGTGATCATCCACGCCGCCGGCACCAACTCGCTGGCCGCCATGTCCCGCATGCGCGGCCTGCGCGAGCGGGTCCCGGACGCCTACTGGACGATGACCGTGGCCCTGCTCGCGCTCGCCGCGATCCCGCCGTTCAGCGGCTTCTTCTCCAAGGAGTCCGTCCTCGGCGCCGCCGAACACGCGGCCCACGGCGACACCGCGCAGGTGCCCGGCGCGGCCGGCTGGCTGGTCCTCGTCGCCGGTCTGCTGACCGCCGTACTGACCGCCGCCTACGCCACCCGGCTGTGGCTGCTGGCCTTCCACGGCCGGGGCGCCGAAGCTCCCGACCACGGCCGCCAGCCGCTCACCATGACCGCGGTCCTCTGGGTCCTCGCGGTGCCCTCCCTGGCCTTCGGCGGGCTCGCCTACCGCGCGCTGCCCGGCTGGTTCGACGGCGCCTCCCTGACCCCGACCCTGCTCACCTCCATCCTCGGCACGGGGCTCGCCGTGGCCGGCGGCCTCCTCACCTACGGCGTCTGGCAGCGCACCACCCGAAGCCTCGTCAGCCCCCCGCTCGGCGCGGTCGCCGCCCACCCCGAGGGCGACGCCGGACGGGTCGAGGCCGAGGCCATCGCCAGTCACACCCCGGCCTACGGCGACATCGCCTACGCCCCAGACCCGGCGGACCCCGGACGGGCGCTGCTCGGCCCGCTGCACCGGCACGCGGCCGTCGGCTTCCACCTCGACGCCGTCTACACGGCGCTGTTCGTCCGCCCGGTGCTGGCCGCGGCGAGCCTCGTCCGCTTCCTCGACCGCGAGGTCGTGGACACCTACGTCGGCGCCGCCGGCGCGCTGCCCCGGTTGCTCGGGGCCGCCGTACGTCGCGCCCAGACCGGCAATGTGCAGACCTATGTGAGCGCGCTGCTCGCCGGCACCGTCGTCCTGGCGGTCGCCGTCGTCCTCGTCGCCACGGGAGCGTGAGCAGGCGTGATCGATATCAACGAGTCCGTGATGCGGGTCCTTCTCGCATTGATCGTCGTCGGCCCGCTCATCGGCGCCGTCGCCGCCCTCCTGCCGGCCCCGCCCGGACTGAAGGGGAAGTCGCCCGAGCAGTCCGTGCTGCGCCACGGCGTCACCGTGACCGGGGTGATCCTCGCCGCCGCGATCCTGCTCGCGCTCGGCTTCGACCACCACCATCCGTCGAGGATGCAGGCCACGACCGACATCAGCTGGATCCCCGCGCTCGATGTGCGGATCCACCTCGGCATCGACGGCATCTCGCTCCCCCTCGTCGTACTGACCGCGCTGCTGACCTTCCTGTGCGCGCTGTACTCCTACTTCAAGCCGCCCACGGGCCCGTCCCCGAAGGCGTTCGTCGCCCTGCTGCTCCTGCTGGAGACCGGCACGCTCGCGACCTTCGCCGTGCTCGATCTGCTGCTGTTCTTCCTCGCGTTCGAGACCGTGCTGATCCCGATGTACTTCCTCATCGCCCGCTGGGGCGGCGAGGGGCGGACCCGGGCCGCGTGGAAGTTCATCCTGTTCACGCTGCTCGGCTCCGTCGTCATGCTGCTCGGCCTGCTCCTGATCGGAATCAAGGCGGGCACCTTCGACATGGTGGCACTCGCCACTGACAACGGCCGGTCCCTGAGCGCGTCCGTGCAGGTCATCGCCGTTCTGGCGATCGGTCTCGGGCTCGCGGTCAAGACCCCGATGTGGCCGCTGCACAGCTGGCTGCCCGACGCCCACACCTCCGCGCCGACCACCGGCTCGGTGCTGCTGGCCGGTGTCCTGCTGAAGATGGGTACGTACGGGTTCGTCCGGATCCTGCTGCCGGTCGCGCCGCACGGCTTCCGCACCTTCGCGCCGTACCTCGCCGCCTTCGCCGTGGTCGGGATCATCTACGGCTCCCTGGCCTGTCTGGCGCTGGCCAGGCGGGGCGCGAAGGGCGACCTCAAGCGGCTGATCGCCTATTCCTCCGTCGGGCACATGGGCTTCGTCCTCCTCGGCATCGCCACCATGACCCCGACCGGAGTGAACGGCGCCCTGTTCGCCAACATCGCCCACGGCCTCATCACCGGCCTGCTGTTCTTCCTGGTCGGCGCCCTCAAGGACCGCACCGGCAGCACCGACCTCGACACCCTGGCCGAGGAGACCGGACTCGCTCTGTACGGCAAGGCGCCTCGCCTCGGCGGACTGCTCGCCTTCGGTGCCGTGGCCTCCCTCGGGCTGCCCGGACTCGCCGGGTTCTGGGGCGAGATGCTCTCTTTGTTCGGCGCGTTCAAACCCGCGGTGGACCTCAGCCGCCCCGCCTTCCTCACCTTCATGGCGATCGGCGCGTTCGGCACCCTGCTGACGGCCGCGTACATGCTGATCGTGGTCCGCCGGGTCTGCATGGGCGGTGCCGAGCGCGAGGTCCCGAAGCTCGCCGACGTCCAGGGCTATGAGTTCGCCGCCTGGACCCCGCTCGTCGCCCTGACCGTCGTCGCCGGACTCTGGCCGCGGGCCCTGCTCGGCCTGACCGACCCGGCCGTGCACCAGCTGCTCGCAGGAGGCACCCGATGAGCGCCCAGCCCCTCGCCCAGCCGCTCGCCGAAGCCGCCGCCTCCGTCGCGTCGTCGGCCCACCCCCTCGCCCAGCAGCTCGGACACCCCCTGGCCGCGTCCGCCGCGTCGCTGGTCCAGTCCGTCGACTGGCTCGCCGTCGCCCCGCCCCTGATCGCCGCCGTCGTGGCGCTCGGCGTGCTCGTCGCCGACCTCTTCCTGCCCGAGTCCCGCAAGAACGTCCTCGGCTGGATCTCGGTCGCCGGGCTCGCCGCCGCCGCGCTGATGCTGCTGCCGCTCCTGGACGGCGACCGCGCCACCTTCTGCCTGACCGGCAACGGAACCGGCACCGGCGCGGGCCCCGGATCCCTCATCGGCGCCCCGCGCGCGTGCAGTTACACCGCCGACCACTTCACCCTCGTCATCCAGCTCCTGGTCCTCGGCGGCGCCCTGCTCGCGGCCCTGCTGTCGATCACCACCCTGGACGACGACCGGCTGCGCGTCCCGTCCGGCGAGTTCTGGTTCCTGCTGCTCTCCGCCACGGCCGGCGCCGCCCTGCTGCCCGCCGCCCGCGACCTGGCCACCCTGATCGTGGCCCTGGAGGTCGCCTCCCTGCCCGCCTTCGCCCTCGTCGGCATCCGGCACGGCGACCGGCGGTCCGCCGAGGCCGCGCTGAAGTTCTTCCTGTCCTCGGTCACCGCCACCGCGGTCAGCCTGATGGGCGTCAGCTTCGTCTACGCCTCCACCGGAACCCTCTACCTCACCCAGGTGGCGCAACGGCTTCCGGACACCCCCGGCCAGCTGCACACCCTGGCCCAGACGGGCGTCGTCCTCACCCTGATCGGCTTCGCCTTCAAGACGGCCGCCGTGCCCTTCCACTTCTGGGTGCCCGACACCTATGTGGGCGCGCCGCTGCCCGTCGCCGCCTACCTGTCGGTCGTCGGCAAGGCGGTCGGTTTCTCCGGCCTCATCCTCGTCACCGTGGTGGCGTTCCCGTCGTACGCCGACGTCTGGGGGCCCGCGCTCGCCGTCCTGGCCGCCCTCACCATGACCGTCGGCAATGTCGGCGCGCTGCGCCAGCAGGCCACCCGCGCCCGCAGCGCCGTACGACTGCTCGCCTGGTCCTCCGTCGGCCAGGCCGGCTATCTCCTCGTACCGATCGCGGCGGCCGGGTACGCCAAGGACGCGCAGAAGGCGATCGGTTCGACCGTCGCCTACGCCCTCATGTACGCCGCCGTGAACCTCGGCGCGTTCGCGGTCGCCGCCGTGGTGGGCCGCGGCCGCGCCGGGAACCGGATCTCCGACTACCGGGGCCTGTACGCCACCAACCCGGTGACGGCCCTCCTGATGGCCTTCTTCTTGCTCTGCCTGGCGGGCCTGCCGCCGGGGATCATCGGCCTGTTCGCCAAGGTCACCGTGTTCTCGGCGGCCGTCGGCGCGGGTCTTGGCTGGCTCGCGGTCGTCATGGCCGTCAACGTGGTGATCGCCCTCTTCTACTACCTCCGGTGGACGGCCCTGCTGTTCCGCGCCCCGGAGGGCGAGACCGTCCGGCACCGGATCCCGGCCCCGCTGACGGCCGCGATCGCCCTCGCCGGGGTGGCGGGCGTCGCCCTGTCCGGGGCACCTCAACTGGTGCTGCGGTTCGCGTCCACCGGGCTCTTCTGAGGAGGACCGGCGGGCCCCCGCGAGCACCCGCGGAACCCCTTTCGCCCGTACGGCCGGACCCCCTTCACTCGTACAGCCGCCGCGCCCGCCCCCGCCCACCTGGGAACTTGTGACCGCCGCCTGGCGTTGACCAGAGCGGAAGGGTCCACTGGACCGAAGGACTGGACCGAAGGGTTCCCCGCAGTACCACTTGGAGGGCGTACGGTGCACCGCCGGCACAACGGGCTCAGGACCGCAGTACTCCTCGGGGGACTGTCGGCGCTCATCATCATCATCGGCGGCTTCTTCGGCCGCACCGGGCTGATCGTGGCAGTCCTGATCGCCCTCGGCACGAACGCGTACGCGTACTGGAACAGCGACAAGCTCGCCCTGCGCGCGATGCGGGCCCGCCCGGTGAGCGAGTTCGAGGCCCCGGCGCTGTACCGCATGGTCCGCGAACTCTCCACACAGGCCCGCCAGCCCATGCCCCGGCTCTACATCTCCCCGACCGAGGCCCCGAACGCCTTCGCCACGGGCCGCAATCCGCGCAATGCGGCCGTGTGCTGCACCGAGGGCATCATGCGCCTGCTGGACGAGCGCGAGCTGCGCGGCGTCATCGGGCACGAACTGAGCCATGTCTACAACCGGGACATCCTCATCTCCTCGGTGGCCGGCGCGCTCGCCTCGGTGATCATGTTCCTGGTGAACTTCGCCTGGCTGATCCCGATCGGTCGTTCGGACGACGACGAGGGCCCCGGCCTGCTCGGCATGCTCCTGATCATGATCCTGGGCCCGCTCGCCGCCACGCTGATCCAGCTGGCCATCAGCCGCTCCCGGGAGTACGAGGCGGATGCCTCGGGCGCCCAGCTCACCGGCGACCCGCTGGCCCTCGCGAGCGCCCTGCGCAAGCTGGAGATCGGCACCCAGCAGCTGCCGCTGCCGCCCGAGCCGCGGATCGAGACCGCGAGCCACATGATGATCGCGAACCCGTTCCGCCCGGGCCAGGGGCTGTCGAAGATGTTCTCCACGCACCCGCCGATGGCGGAGCGGATCCAGCGCCTGGAGGGCATGGCGGGCCGCAGGCTGTGAAGCCGGTGGTACGGCCTTCATCCGGCTGCTTCATCCGGCTGCTGGCAGGGGTTACGCACCGCGCCCCTCACAGGGCCAGCGCGAGCGCCGCCCCCAAGCCCCCGAGCACCAGGGCGAAGGCGGCCTGAGGCCAGCCGCCCTCCCCCCACCGGAAGAAGCGGTCCAGGGCGAGCCGGCCGGGCCCGATGGCCGCGACGGCGAGGGCGACGACGACGATGCAGATGTTGTACTCCACCCCGCCCTTGTCCACCCACACCCCATGGGCGGCGCTCACGGTGACCATGGCGTTGATCATCACGCCCACGATCGCGGCGGCCGCGAGCGGTACGAGCAGCCCGGCGGCGAGGCCGAGACCGCCGAGCAGCTCGGAGAGGCCGCCGATCGCGGCGAAGAGCTTGCCGGGGCGGTAGCCGAGCGACTCGAACCCCTTGCCGGTGGCCGCGAGCCCCTGCCCGCCGAACAGCCCGAAGAGCTTCTGGGACCCGTGGCCCGCGAGAAACAGCCCGAAGGTCAGCCGGAGCAGCAGCAGCCCGCAGTCCGCTGCGCTCACCCCCGTACGGCCGGCCCCCTGCCGGGTGGCCGAGGGTGCGGCGGCAGTGGACGGGCCGATGTGGTTCCTGGGCATCTGAGAACTCCGTACGGATGCCGGATGTGCGCTTCCCCCAGGCCTGGACAGGCGTCTGTGCCCCCGTCGTCATCGCCCCTGTAGCGATGATTCCGGAGGTACGGCGCCCCCGCACATCGATCAGCGGCCGCCGAACCCCTGGTCCGTACGGACGATCTCGCGGCCCAGCGGCATCAGCGAGATCGGGATGAGCTTCAGATTGGCCCAGCCGAACGGGATCCCGATGATCGACAGGAACAGCGGGATGCTGGTGATCAGATGCTCCAGGGCCAGCCACCAGCCCGCGAAGATCACCCAGATGACGTTGCCGACGACCGATCCGGTACCGGCGCCCGGCCGCTCCACGGCGGTCCGGCCGAACGGCCACAGCACGAACCCGGCGATGCGCAGCGAGGCGATGCCGAACGGGATCGTGATGATCAGGATGAAGCAGATCAGCGCGGCGATCAGATAGCCGATCGACAGCCAGATGCCGCAGAACAGCAGCCACAGGATGTTGAGCAGCAGGTTGAACACCTTCATGATCGGCACCTCTCAGGTCACTGCGCCGGGCTTCCCTGCTGGCACAAGTATCAGCCGGTCACACTTTTCGAGCAGTACCGGGGCGCTCTGTGGCGAGATCGGGAACGGCCCGGGACGAACCCCCGACCCGGCGGCGGCAACCAGGGGGAGGTTTGCCGGCGTCCTGTTCACCAAGACGGCACGAACGTGCGCCCGGCGGACCACTCATCCTCACCAAGATCTCACGAACGAGGCTGGGCGCACCGGGCGCGAAAGGGCAGGGTTGGCGCTATGGGCATCATCGCTTGGATCATTCTGGGGCTGCTGGCCGGAGCCATAGCCAAGTTCCTGCTGCCGGGGCGCGACCCCGGCGGCCTCCTGGGTACGACCGTCATCGGCATCCTGGGCGCGTTCGTCGGTGGCTGGATCTCGTCGCGTTGGCTCGACCACCCGGTCAGCAAGCACTTCTTCGACGGTGCCACCTGGGTCGCGGCCATCGGCGGTTCACTGGTGCTGCTGATCGCCTACCGGCTGGTCTTCGGCAACTCCCGCCGCAGCTGAGCACTGCCCCGACAGCACGGAAGGGTGGGCGCCCGCAGAGGCCCCACCCTTCTCTCCGTTCCGCTCCCGGTTCCTACCGGTAGTTCACGAACTGGAGCGCGAAGTCGAAGTCCTTGCCCTTCAGGAGGGCGATCACGGCCTGGAGGTCGTCGCGGCTCTTGGAGCTGACGCGCAGCTCGTCGCCCTGGACCTGGGCCTTGATGCCCTTGGGGCCCTCATCGCGGATGATCTTCGCCACCTTCTTGGCGTTCTCCTGGGAGATGCCCTCCTCGATGGAGGCGAAGATCTTGTACTCCTTGCCGGACAGCTGGGGCTCGCCCGCGTCCAGTGCCTTCAGCGAGATGCCCCGCTTGATCAGCTTGGACTGGAAGACGTCGAGGACGGCCTTCACCCGCTCCTCGGAGTTCGCCTCCATGAGGATCTTCTCCCCGGACCACGCGATCGAGGCGCCGACGCCCTTGAAGTCGTAGCGCTGGGAGATCTCCTTGGCGGCCTGGTTGAGGGCGTTGTCGACCTCCTGCCGCTCGACCTTCGAGACGATGTCGAAACTGGAGTCGGCCATGTCCTGTGGCTCCTTGTATCGGGGTGTGTGTCGGTGCGTGCCGGCGTGCGCGGCGGCGGCCGCCGGGCCCGGCGTTCTGCCGGGCCGCATCCGCACCAGCCTAGCCACCCCGGGACCCGAGGGCTGGAGATCAACCGGGTGGCGAAGCACCCCCGTGGATCAGGTATTGTTTACGTCGTTGCCGGGGAACACCGCCGCAAGCGGGTTCGATTGGCAGCAAACTTGGCGGTGTGCCCGAGCGGCCAAAGGGAGCAGACTGTAAATCTGCCGGCTCAGCCTTCCCAGGTTCGAATCCTGGCGCCGCCACAGTAGGGAAACCCCCTCTGATCAGGTTGATTACCTGATCAGAGGGGGTTTCTCGTTGTCGGATCCCAACCGAACGATTTTGGGACGCCGGGAGCCGGCGCCCCCCGACCGGCCCCGGCCCCCTGAGTCGCCTGTGCGGTCAGTGCCAGTTGGTGTCGTGGGTGAGCCGGTGATGGTGGTCGTCGTACTGGTCGACGGCGGCGATGGTCTGTCCGTCGGGGATGGGTGCGGCCCAGGCGCGGTAGGTGGTGCCGGGGACCGTGACCGTCGTGGCTTTGATCTGGTGGCCGTTGGTGAGGGTGATGAGGCCGTAGGCGACGTCGGGTTCGGGGTTGGCGACCATGAGGCGGGTGCCGTCCAGCCCCTTGTCGTGGAGGCCCCACAGGCCCATCTCGCCTGCGGGGGCGGGGTCGTTGGTGCCGGTGACGGGTTGGCAGTCGGACCAGGGGCCGCCCTGGTGGTCGATGCGGACACCGCCGATGTACATGCGCTGGCACAACAGGGACGTACCGGGCGCCGACGCGCCGTCGGGCAGGGTGGGCAGGGCGTAGCCCTTGGGCAGGGTCCGGTGGAACTCCAGTGCCACCGACCAACGGTGCCCGTCCACCCGTCCCTTGCCGATCACCCGCGTGACCACCTGCGGCGCCTGCCGATGCGCCGGAACGGACCGCTCGGCGACGGCGGAGGCGGGTGCGGGGGCGGGCGTGGACGAGGCATGGCCGGCCGGGCCCGGGGCCGCCTCGCTCGCGGACGCGCCGAAGAACGAGACCCCGCCGAGCGCGGCGACCGCGACGGCCGCCATGGCCGCCTTCCTCGCAGAACTGAGAGCCACGGAGCATTTCTCCTTCAAAGCTGCCGCCCGGCGCCGTGCCGGGCGGTCCTCGACGGCCACCGCGCTGGGCCCGCGCGTCGACCTACGGCGGCCACCAGGAGCGGCGGCCGCTTGGACGTCCGCCCGTAGGTACTCCCGAACACGCCCGACGGGTTGCACGCCGCCGGCAGCACTTCTCGGCATCCCCGCTCATACGGCCACGGGACCCCGCCGTTCCTGCCCGGGAGGGGGACTAGAATCGAACGGGTGAGCGAATACCGATCGGCGGAACCCGATCCAGAGTCCGATCCGGAACCGGAACCCGGTGCGGGTGCGACCGTCCCCGGTCCGGACGATGCTGGAGGTATGGCCGGGAAGCGACCCATCGTCGTCCAGTTGCCCTCGCCGAGCGGTGGGCGGCGGGTCCGGGTGGACGGGGAGATCCTGGGGCTCGCGCACAATGTGCGGGACCTCGTGGAGTTCCTGCGGCGGGCCGGCCTGGAGATCGAGCCGGAGCAGGTCGCGGACTCGCCACTGATCGACTGGCGCGGCGTCGGCCCCGAGTGCTGGGAGGCGCAGTCGCGCACCTGAGGCCACCCGGCTGAAGCGGCGCCACCCGGCTGACGCGGTGCCGCGCAGCTGCTGCGGTGCCCCGCGTCTGAAGCGGGTGCCATGCACCTGAAGCGGGCGCGACCGTCGGCACACCTGAGCAGGCACACTGGCGGTATGTCCTCCCGCCGCAGAACCTGCCCCGTGTGCCACCGCGAGATCGCCGTCGTGGCGGGCCGCTTCGCGCGGCACGATCCGCCCGGAGCGCGGGAGGACGTACGGCTCGTCTCCTGCGAGGGATCGCGACGGCAAGCTCAACTCGGCGCCGCGCAGCCCACGTTGGACGGATACGTCGTACCCGAGTTCCCCGGTCAGCTGCCGCTGTTCTGAGGCGTCCTCAACTCCCGCCGCCCGGGGGTCAGTTCCCGGCCACCGACTTCACCGCGACCGACACCGGCGTCGAACCGCTCGTCAGTTCCAGCGTCAGGCCGGCCGTCGCCGAGGTGTCCACCAGCTCCGCGAGTACGGCGGCCACGTCGTCGCGCGGGATCGTGCCGCGCCCGGTGTGCGCCTCCAGGCGGACCAGGCCGGTGCCGGCGTCGTTGGTCAGCGATCCGGGCCGCAGGATCGTCCAGTCCAGGTCCTTCTGACGGGTGACGTACGCGTCGGCCTCGCCCTTGGCGCGCAGATAGACGTCAAACACCTCGTCGCCCTGGTGCGCGGGGTCGGCGCCCATTGAGGACACCACCACGAACCGGCGTACGCCCGCGCGCACCGCCGCATCCGCGAACAGCACCGCCGCGCCCTTGTCGACCGTCTCCTTGCGGTCCGTACCGCTGCCCGGACCCGCGCCCGCCGCGAACACCGCCGCGTCCGCGCCCCGCAGCAGCTCCGTGACGTCCTCCACCGAGGCGGACTCCAGATCGAGCACCACCGGCTCGGCCCCGGCCGACCGCAGGTCGTCGCTCTGTTCCGGCTTGCGGATGATCCCCGCGACCTCGTACCCACGCGCGGCGAGCAGCCGTTCCAGCCGCAGCGCGATCTGACCGTGACCACCAGCGATAACAATGCGCATGCTTCAGACCGTACGCCCCGGGCGGTGCTACGACACCTCGCCCCGCCCCTGCCGCGGCAGCCCCGGTTCCGAGACCGCCGCCGAGTTGCAGTACTCCCGGACCGCGCTCGTACGGGCCACCACCCGGGCGCGATGGATCACGATCCGGCTGTACGCCAGGGAGAGCGCGCCCGGCAGATGGTCGCCGCGCACGGCCAGGAGCTCGGCCGGGAACCCCGCCTCCACCCGGACCCGGGGCAGGCCCAGCGTGGCGCGGGCCGTCGCGCTCACGGCGTCGTAGGCGTCCTCGGGGCGCAGCCCGTGGGCGGAGGCGAGCAGATAGGCCGCCTCCAGGGGGTCCCCGCGGCCCACCGGGTTCGACACGTCCCGCAACGCGCCGCTGCCGGCCGCCGTCCGCACCCCGGCCGCGCGCAGCAGCCGTACCGGAGCCGTGCCCCGCCGGTCGGTGCCGCCGCAGCCGCCCTGGGGCAGGCATACGACCGTCACCCCGGCCGCCGCGAGCTGGTCCGCGGCGCGGGATGCGGCCTCGGCGGGCAGGCGCGTGAGACCGGCGCACGGGCCGATCGTCACGCCGGGGCGCAGACCACCCGCCATCGCCGCGAGCCGGGACAGCCGGGCCGGGTCGGCGGCGTCCGTGTGCAGGTCCACCGGCAGGCCGTGCTCGGCGGCCACCTCCAGGACCGCCTCCACGTACCCCGTGGGATCCGGGTCCAGGTCCGGGCAGCCGCCCACCGCCGCGGCGCCCATCTTCGCCGCGTCCCGCAGCATCGCCAGCCCGTCCGCCCCGGCCACCCCCGTCAGCAGCCGGGGCATCGCCACCGCGGTCAGCTCCGCGAGCCCGCGCAGCGCCCGCCGGGCCTGGAGTACGGCGTTCAGCGCGCCGAGGCCCTGTACGTCGCCCACGCGCACATGCGCCCGTACGGCGGTCGCCCCGTGCCCCAGCTGGAGCAGCGTCGCCTCCGTGGCCCGGCGCTGGACGTCCTCGGGGTCGCAGGAGGCCGGGCCGGGCCGCTCGGCGGACAGGGCGGTGTCGCCGTGCGCGTGCGGCTCGGCCGGGGCGGGCAGCAGCAGATAGCCGGTGAGGTCCACCCGCTGGGCGCCCGCGCGGGCCGGCCCCTGCGCCAGGCTGCCCGCGGTGCCCACGGCCTCGATCCGCCCGCCGCCCAGCCGTACGTCCACGGACCGGCCGTCGGTCAGCCGCGCCCCGCACAGCAGTAGACCGCCCGACGGATTCGACGAGTTCGACGGCAGGTGCGGCTGCGGCTGGCTGTCGGGCATCGCGCTCCAAGGTCGGGGGAGTTCGGAGTCGGAGTCGGAGGAGTTCGGGGGCTGAGTGGTTCGGGGGGTTCGGGGAGTTCGGGGAGGGCATGAGGGGGCTCGTGACGCGGTGTGACCGGCGACCGGGGCTCAGGGTGCCTCAAGATCACACAGGGCGTGTCGAGCCTAGGGTGACGAACGGCACAGGTCGCGCAGGAGCGAAATAGTCGTACCGGCGTGGTCCAGGCGCGGCCTACAGGGGGCCTTCGGCCTCCCGGGCGTCTCCCGGCGCCGCTGTGGCGCGGCCCGCCCGCCGACCGGCGAGTGCGACGCGAATGCGCCAGCGCGCACACCCGACCCATCGACGCGCGCCGCGCGGCCGTGCCCGCTCGCGGCGTCAACCGACCTGGGTCGCGCGGCCGTACAGGCGCGGTCGCTCGCCCGCCTGACGTGGCGACATGTTTCGCGCGGGCCACCCGGAGACGCCCGTGGCCCCCCGGAAGCCCGCGGCCGCGGCCGTGCGGCCCTCCCGCCCCTCGGTGCGCTCCGGCGCGTCCCCGGTTCCCATCGGCCTCCGAGCGCGGCCTGAGCGGCCGTACCGACGTGGCCCTGCCCAACCCGCCGGATGCGCTCCGCCGTCCGGCACTGGTGCGGCCCGTCCACGCCCGTCCACGGCGTCCAGCTCCCACGAAGGCTACTTTCCGTGACGATCCCCCCGGCCCGGTCCGCCCGCCCGAGTTGCCGGCTTGTTCCGCTTCGGCGCACCCCCGCACTCGCCCGGATCCCGGCGCGCGCCCACCGGAGTCGACATCACGCCGGCCGGACGGCCCTGTCGACGGCGCCCCGCCCGGCTCCACCGGCCCACCCCGCCCCGACCTCCGCGAAGCCCTCCGCGGCCCCCGCCGAAGCCCTTCACAGCCGCCCCGCGCGGCCCCCGAAGTCGCACCCGTCGGGCCCGTCGGCAGGCGTCTCGGCCCAGCGTGGATATGGATTTGGGTGAACGGCGGCGGACCGTGTAATGTCTTCATCGCTCGCCCCAATAGCTCAGTCGGCAGAGCGTCTCCATGGTAAGGAGAAGGTCAACGGTTCGATTCCGTTTTGGGGCTCTGGTGTGAGAGGTTCCCGTCGTAAGACGGGTTCCGATCTCATCAAAGCGGTGTAGCTCAGTCGGTAGAGCAAGCGGCTCATAATCGCTGTGTCACCGGTTCAAGTCCGGTCACCGCTACTGACAGTAGCCGATTGTGGGGTCGGTCCTTCAATCGGCTACTCTTTCTTGCGTTGAATAAGCCCATCCGTTCGTCTTAGGAGCACTCACGTGGCTGCCACCGACGTCCGCCCGAAGATCACGCTGGCCTGCGTGGAGTGCAAGGAGCGGAACTACATCACCAAGAAGAACCGGCGTAACAACCCGGATCGACTGGAGATGAAGAAGCACTGCCCGCGTTGCAATGCGCACACCGCGCATCGCGAAACGCGATAAATAGGCTCGTCCGCGAGGCCGTCCCCTTTCGAGGGGGCGGCCTCGCGGCGTTTTCACGGTCGGGCCTCCGGCCGGCTCCGGGCCCCGGCTAGTTTGGGACCCTCACATCCAGACATCAGGAGGTGCCGGGCCATGGCGCTCGACCAGTCCTTCGTGGGACGGACCTACCCGCCCACCGCGCCCTACGAGGTGGGCCGGGAGAAGATCCGCGAGTTCGCCGAGGCCGTGGGGGAGACCAACCCGGTGTTCACGGACCCCGAGGCCGCCAAGGCGTTCGGGCACTCCGATGTGATCGCCCCCCCGACCTTCGTGTTCTCGATCACGTTCCGCGCCGCCGGCCAGGTGATCGAGGACCCGCAGCTCGGCCTGGACTACAGCCGGGTCGTGCACGGAGACCAGAAGTTCGCCTACCGCCGCCCGGTCCGCGCCGGCGACCGGCTCACGGTCACCTCCACCATCGAGGCGATCAAGTCCCTCGCGGGCAACGACATCCTGGACATCCGCGGTGAGGTGCACGACGAGGCGGGCGAGCACGTCGTGACCGCCTGGACCAAGCTCGTGGCCCGCGCGGCCGAGGAGGTTTGAGCAGCTGATGACGGCGAAGATCGGCTACGACGATGTCGAGGTCGGCACCGAACTCCCGGCGCAGACCTTCCCCGTGACGCGCGCCACTCTGGTGCGCTACGCGGGTGCCTCCGGTGACTTCAACCCCATCCACTGGAACGAGAAGTTCGCCAAGGAGGTGGGCCTGCCGGACGTCATCGCGCACGGCATGTTCACCATGGCCGAGGCGATCCGCGTGGTCACCGACTGGCTCGGCGACCCGGGCGCGGTCGTGGAGTACGGCGTCCGCTTCACCAAGCCGGTCGTCGTGCCCAACGACGACCAGGGCGCCCTGATCGAGGTCAGCGCCAAGGTCGCGGCCAAGCTGGACGACAACACGGTCCGCGTGGACCTCACCGCGACCAGCGCCGGCCAGAAGGTGCTGGGGATGTCGCGAGCGGTCGTACGGCTCGCCTGACGACCGTACGGCCAGCCTGACGACCGTACGCGCGTAAGGGGCGTCCGCCATGTGCGAGGCGCCCCTTACGCGCACCCGAAGCTTCTTGGCATCAGAGCTACTTGCCCAAAGTAGTAATTGAGTACTAACTTACTGCCATGGTCAGGATGAGCGCAGAAGAGCGGCGCGAGAGTGTCGTCCGCGCGGCGATGGAGGAGTTCGGCAGGGGTGGCTACTACGGCACCTCCACCGAGGCCATCGCCAAGCGGGTCGGCGTGTCGCAGCCGTATCTCTTCCGGCTCTTCCCGGGCAAGCGGGCGATCTTCCTCGCGGCGGCCGAACGCTGCGTGGAGGAAACCATCGGCATGTTCGTCGAGGCGACCGAGGGCCTGGAGGGGGAAGAGGCCCTGCATGCCATGGCCGAGGCCTACACCACGGCGATCGTCGAGCGGCCCTCGCGGCTGATGATGCAGATGCAGATGTACCTGGCCGTCGCCGCCGCCGAGGAAGAGGGCGACCGGGAGTTCGGCGAGACCGTCAGGGCCGGCTGGATGCGACTGTGGGACGCGGTCGATCTGCCGCTCGGCCCCTGCGTGAAGAGCACGACCGAGTTCATGGCCTACGGAATGCTCATCAACTGCCTGGTGGCCATGGGCTTCCCGCGCGGACACCGCGTGTGGGAGGGGCTGGACACGCTCCCGTTCGAACGTGAGACGGGCGAGCCGGACGCGTAGCCGCGGCCCGCGGGCACGGCGGGGCGCACCTCTGAACGAACGTGCGCCCGCAAAAGTTAGTCATCGATTACTAACCAAACCCGAAACGACTGGGAACTCATTTCCCCGGGGGAGCGATGTCACAGCAGACCGAACAGGCCCACGAGGCCCGGCAGACCCGCCGGAGCGCCGTCTGGGCCCTCCTCGTCACCAGCGTCGCCGGATTCATGGCGGCCCTGGACAACCTCGTCGTCACCACCGCCCTGCCCGCCATCCGCAAGGACCTCGGCGGGGCGCTGGACGACCTGGAGTGGACCGTGAGCGCGTACACGCTCACCTTCGCCTGCCTGCTGATGTTCGGCGCCGCGCTCGGCGACCGGTTCGGCCGCAGGCGGCTGTTCATCGTCGGGCTCACGATCTTCACCGGCGCCTCCGCCGCCGCGGCGATGGCCCCCGGCATCGACTCGCTGATCGCCGCCCGCGCGGTGCAGGGCGTGGGCGCGGCCGTGATGATGCCGCTGACGCTGACCCTGCTGACGGCGGCCGTGCCCGCCGCCAAACGGGGGACCGTGTACGGCATCTGGGGTGCCGTCAACGGCCTGGCCGTGGCCTCCGGGCCGCTCATCGGCGGCAGCCTCACCGAACATGTGTCCTGGCACTGGATCTTCTGGCTGAACGTTCCGCTCGGCCTGCTCACGCTGCCCTTCGCCCGCCTCCGCCTCGCCGAGTCCCGCGGCTCCGGCGCCCGCCTGGACGTCCCCGGCACCCTGCTCGCCAGCGGCGGCCTCTTCGGGATCGTCTACGGCCTGGTCCGCGGCCCCTCCGACGGCTGGACGGACCCGGTGGTCCTGACCGCCCTGTCGGCCGGCGGCGCGCTCCTGCTCGCCTTCGTGGTCTACGGCTCCCGCGCCGCCAACCCCATGCTGCCGATGCGGCTGTTCCGCTCCCGCGCCTTCTCCGGGATCAACGCGGCGAGCATGCTGATGTTCGTCGGCATGTTCGGCTCGATCTTCCTGCTCAGCCAGTACATGCAGGGCGTCCTCGGATACTCGCCCACCGAGGCGGGGCTGCGGATGCTGCCGTGGACCGGTATGCCGATGCTCGTCGCGCCCATAGCGGGAGTCCTCTCCGACCGGGTGGGCGGCCGCCCGGTCGTCGCGGCCGGCCTGTTCTTCCAGGCCGCCGGCCTCGGCTACATGGCCTACGTGGTCACCGCCCACGCCTCCTACGAGGTCCAGCTGCCCGCCCTGATACTCAGTGGCATCGGCATGGCCCTCTACTTCGCCCCGGCCGCCAACCTGGTGATGTCCAGCGTCCGCCCGCACGAGCAGGGCATCGCCTCCGGCGCGAACAACGCCCTCCGCGAGGTCGGCGGCGCGCTCGGTGTCGCGGTCATGTCCTCGATCTTCTCCGCGTACGGCGGCTACACCTCCGCCCAGTCCTTCGTGGACGGTCTGCGCCCCGCCCTGGTCACCGGCGCCGCCGTGGTCGCCCTCGCGGCCCTGGCGAGCCTGGCCATCCCGGGCCGCGGCCGCACCAGCGGCCCGAAGTCCCGGCCCGAGACCACCTCCGCACCGGCCCTGGAGCCCACGTCCGGCTGATCAGCCGAGCGAGCACTCCGCCCACACCGTCTTGCACGGAAACCGGTCCTCCCGCACACCCCAGCGGTCCGCCAGAGCGTCCACGAGGAGCAGGCCACGGCCCGACTCCGCGTCCTCGGCGGGCCGTTGGCGCGTGGGGAGCCGTTCACCCCGGGTGTCCGTGACCTCGATCCGCAGCGTCTCGCCGACGAGGCTCAGCGTCAGCCGGAAGTCCCGCCCCGGCACCCGGCCGTGCGTCACGGCGTTGGCCGCCAGCTCGGCCACGAGATGACTCGCGGTCTCCGTGGGCAGCCCCCAGCGCCGCAGCTGCGCCTCCGTGAGCAACCGGGCGAGCCGGGCCCCTCGGCGGGTGGACGACAGCAGCAGGCTGAAATCCGGTGAGGGCGTGGGGGGTTGGGCCGTGGCCTCGACGGTTTCCTGGTTCATGCCCCTCAGCGTGGCCGGAAATGCCCTCCGTGAGGAGTGATCGAGCGGTTGCGTGCGGTGACTGTCGGCTGGTTGTCCGGTGCTGTCCAGGCTGTCGGGATCGTTGCTCCGGGTAGTGCGACGCGTTACGCGCGCGGGACAACGGAGGGGTTCGGGATGTCGGTGGACGGCGAGGCGGTACGGCCCGACGGCGAGGCGGACGAGCCGGGCTGGGAGGTGGATCCGGACGACGAGTGGGGTGTCGCCGTGATCACGATGGTGGGCCGGCAGCTGAAGCTGCTGCGCGAGGCGGCGGGGTTGCGCGCCGCGGAGTTCGGGGCGCTGGTGGGGTACGGCGAGGACCTGGTCTACAAGGTCGAGGCGGGGAAACGGATTCCACGGCGGGAGTACCTGGTCGACGCGGACCGGGTGCTGAACGCGAACGGGGTCATTGAGGCGACGTGGGAGGACGTCAAGAAGGTTCGGTATCCGAAGACGGTTCGGGACCTGGGAAAGCTGGAGGCCAAAGCGGTTGAGATCGCTCTGTACGAGTGCCACATCGTCCCTGGGCTGTTGCAGACGCCGGAACACGCACGATCGGTGATCGGGGCGGCGCAACCGCCGTACTCGCCTGACGACGTGGAACGCATGGTGGCCGCACGGCTTGCCCGGCAGTCGGTCTTCGAACGCTCACCTGCTCCAGCGCTCAGCTTCGTCCTGGAAGAAGGGGTCCTGAGGCGCCCCATCGGGGGCACAATGGCGTGGCGTCAGCAGCTCGAACGCTTGCTGGAGGTGGGGCAGTTGCACAACGTCGTGCTTCAGGTGATGCCGATGGACTGCGACACGCACTCCGGGCTGGATGGCCGGATCGAAATGCTGAAGTTCCCGGACGGCACGGCTGTGGGCCGCTCCGACGGGGCGTTCAACGGGCGGCCGACCTCCGAACCCAAACACCTACGCATCCTTGATCTGCGGTATGGCACCATCCGGGCTCAGGCGCTCTCCCCACGGAGATCACTGCCCTTCATCGAGCAACTGCTGGGAGAAACATGATCCGCAAGACCACTGCCGGGGGAACCTCCGAGCTGGCGTGGTTCAAGAGCAGCTACAGCGGCGGCAACGACGGCAACTCCTGCGTCGAACTCGCCGTCACCCCCGGCACGGTCCACGTCCGCGACTCCAAGAACGTAGAAGGCCCCCGGCTGGCGCTGACCCCCGCCGCGTGGGCGAACTTCGTGCCTTACGCCTCGGAGGGCTGACAAGCATGCTGGCGTGGTTCAAGAGCAGCTACAGCGGCGGCAACGACGGCAACTCCTGCGTTGAGCTTGCCGTCACCCCCGGCACGGTCCACGTCCGCGACTCCAAGAACGTAGAAGGCCCCCGGCTGGCGCTGACCCCCGCCGCGTGGGCGAACTTCGTGCCTTACGCCTCGGAGGGCTGACAAGCATGCTGGCGTGGTTCAAGAGCAGCTACAGCGATGGCAACGACGGCAACTCCTGCGTTGAGCTTGCCGTCACCCCCGGCACGGTCCACGTCCGCGACTCCAAGAACACCGACGGCCCCCGCCTCACGCTCACGCCGGAGGCCTGGGCGGAGTTCGTGCCGTACGCCTCGTACGCCTGACCCCCCCATCACACGCCGCCTGCCCCGGTCACCACCAGGGGCGGGCGGCAGTTACCACGATGGTGTGAGGCGGTCCCGTTTCACAGCGTGCCGTTCCGGCCGTACTCCTACTCTGACGGGCTCCGCCGCCGACAGAGGGAATGCACCACATGCGTCCTGAACGCTTCCAGGACTGGCTGATCGACACCGTGAAGAACACCCCCGGCGTGAGCCGCGTCCAGTCCTGCGCGGAGGCCGGCGAGGCCAAGGTCCCCTTCGGCGTGGTTCTCACCCGCGGGGACCGCGAGGAGCGGTGGCAGATCACGCACCAGCTGGCCGACGGGGAGAAGCACGAGCACCAGGAGCAGCCGGTCTCGGACACCCCGTTCTCGGCGCCCGCCCCGGGACCCGATGACGCGGCGGACGTCTGGCTCGCCGGAGCGATCGGCGCCGCGGAATGCCCCGAGATCGCCCGCGTCGAACGCTGGGCCACCCGCCCCGAGGGCTCCTCGCAGACCGGGCTCACCGTGTTCCACCACAACAACAGCAGGAACTTCGTCCGCCCTCTGTAGCCGGGCTCCGGTGGGTAGGGGTGACCGGGCCCGCCCGGCCCTTCTCGTAGGCTTTCCCCCGTGCACGTACTCCACGACGCCCCCCTCGCCCCGCTGACCACGTTCCGCCTGGGCGGGCCCGCGCTGCGGCTGGTGACCGCCGAGACGGATGCCGAGGTGATCGACGCCGTCCGGGAGGCGGACGACAGCGGGACACCGTTGTTGGTCGTCGGCGGCGGGTCGAACCTCGTCATCGGGGACAAGGGATTCCAGGGGACCGCGCTGCGGATCGCCACCCGGGGGGTCGAGCTGCGGGGGACCACCCTGGAGCTGGCGGCCGGGGAGGTGTGGAGCGAGGCGGTCGCGCGCAGCGTCGAAGCAGGGCTCGCCGGAATCGAGTGCCTGGCCGGGATTCCCGGGTCCGCGGGGGCCACGCCGATCCAGAACGTCGGGGCGTACGGGCAGGAGGTCTCGGCCACCATCTCCGAGGTGATCGCCTACGACCGGCGCACCGGTGAGACGGTCACGCTGAGCAATGAGGAGTGCGACTTCTCGTACCGGCACAGCCGCTTCAAGGCTGACCCCGAGCGGTACGTCGTGCTGCGCGTCCGGTTCGAGCTGGCGGACGCGGGCGGGCTGTCCGCGCCGGTCAAGTACGCCGAGACCGCCCGCGCGCTCGGTGTCGAGCCGGGCGACCGGGTGCCGCTGGACCGGGCCCGCGAGACCGTGCTGAAGCTGCGGGCCGGCAAGGGCATGGTGCTCGACGCCGACGATCACGACACCTGGTCGGCCGGCTCCTTCTTCACCAACCCGATCCTCACCGAGGAGCAGTTCGCCGCGTTCCAGGAGCGGGTGCGCGAGCGGCTGGGGGAGGATGTCGAGCCGCCCGCGTACCCCGCGGACGAGGGCCGCAGGAAGACCTCGGCCGCCTGGCTGATCGACAAGGCGGGCTACACCAAGGGCTACGGCACCGGCCCCGCCCGCATCTCCACCAAGCACACCCTCGCCCTCACCAACCGCGGCGAGGCCACCACCGAGGACCTCCTCGCCCTGGCCCGCGAGGTCGTCGCCGGGGTGCGCGAGGCCTTCGGGATCACCCTGGTCAACGAGCCCGTCATGGTGGGCGTCGGTCTCTGAGCCCCGACAGGCCCTAGGTGTGCTGTCCCGGGACGTTGGTGACACGCGTGCTGGGTGCTTGAACAGGTGAGGGCCTTCTGGGTTCGGTGTGAATTGCGACATCTGCACCAACGCCCAGGAGGCCCTCGTGTCCCACCGTAATGCCCCGCTGACTCCGACCGGCAGGCTGCGTCTGGCCCGGTGTGTCGTGGACGACGGCTGGCCGCTGCGGCAGGCCGCGGAACGCTTCCAGGTCAGCCATACGACCGCCGCCCGCTGGGCGAACCGCTACCGGCAACTGGGCGAGGCCGCAATGCACGACCGCTCCAGCCGCCCGCACAACAGCCCGCGCCAGACTCCTGCCGCGGTCGAGCTGCAAGTCGTGCGGCTTCGGCGCCAGCACCGGATCGGGCCGGTGCGGCTGGCCGCCCGAGCCGGTGTCGCCGCTTCCACCGCCCACCGCATCCTGGCCCGGCACGGCCTGCCCGCCCTGGCCGCCACGGACCGGGCCACCGGCGAGCCCATCCGCCGCTACGAACGCTCCCGGCCCGGCGAACTGGTCCACATCGACGTCAAGAAACTCGGCCGCATCCCCGACGGCGGCGGCCACAAAGTCCTCGGCCGGGCGGCCGGCAGCCCGAACAAGGACCGCCGCAACGGAGCCGGCTACGCCTACCTGCACACCGCCCTGGACGACCACACCCGCCTCGCCTACACCGAAGACCTGCCCGACGAAACCGCCGCCACCTGCGCCGGCTTCCTGCGGCGAGCAGTCGCCTGGTTCGCCGAATGCGGCATGACCGTCGAACGCGTCCTGACCGACAACGCCTGGGCCTACACCAAGAACACCTGGCGCGACACCTGCCGCGACCTGGGTATCAGCCCCCGCTGGACCCGGCCCTGGCGCCCGCAGACCAACGGCAAGGTCGAACGCTTCCACCGCACCCTGCTCGACGAATGGGCCTACCACCGGCCCTACACCTCAGACGCCGAACGACAGGCCGCGTTTCCCGACTGGCTCGACTGGTACAACTACCACCGACCCCACACCGGCATCAGCGGCCAACCACCCGCCAGCCGCGTCACCAACCTGTCCGAACAGCACACCTAGGACGTCAGCCAGGCGTCCACGCCCGCCAGCAGCCGCGCCTTGGCGTCCTCCGGGGCCGCCGAGCCGCGGATGGACTGGCGGGCCAGTTCGGCGAGTTCGGGGTCGGTGAAGCCATGGACATGGCGGGCGATCTCGTACTGGGCGGCGAGCCGGGAGCCGAACAGCAGGGGGTCGTCGGCGCCGAGGGCCATCGGGACGCCCGCGTCGAAGAAGGTGCGCAGCGGCACGTCCTCGGGCTTCTCGTAGACACCGAGGGCCACATTGGACGCCGGGCACACCTCGCACGTCACCTGGCGGTCGGCCAGCCGCTTCAGCAGCCGGGGGTCCTCCGCCGCGCGCACCCCGTGCCCGATCCGCCCCGCGTGCAGATCGTCCAGGCAGTCACGCACCGAGGCCGGTCCGGTCAGCTCGCCGCCGTGCGGGGCCGACAGCAGGCCGCCCTCGCGCGCGATGTGGAAGGCCCGGTCGAAGTCCCGCGCCATGCCGCGCCGCTCGTCGTTCGACAGGCCGAAGCCCACCACGCCCCGGTCCGCGTAGCGCACCGCGAGCCGGGCCAGGGTGCGGGCGTCCAGCGGGTGCTTCATCCGGTTGGCGGCCACCAGGACCCGGATCCCGAGGCCGGTCTCCCGGGAGGTGCTGTCCACCGCGTCCAGGATGATCTCCAGCGTCGGGATCAGACCGCCGAGCCGGGGCGCGTACGACGTCGGGTCCACCTGGATCTCCAGCCAGCCCGAGCCGTCCCGCAGATCCTCCAGCGCGGCCTCCCGCACCAGCCGCCGGATGTCCTCCGGCTCGCGCACACAGGAGCGCGCCGCGTCGTACAGCCGCTGGAAGCGGAACCAGCCCCGTTCGTCGGTCGCCTTGAGTTTCGGCGGCTCGCCGCTGGTAAGGGCCCCCGTCAGCATCTCCGGCAGGCGCACGCCGTGCTTGTCGGCCAGCTCCAGGACGGTGCTCGGCCGCATCGAACCGGTGAAGTGCAGATGCAGATGGGCTTTCGGCAGCTCAGAGAGATCACGTACACGCTCCATTCCCAGATCCTGCCGCACACCCCCGCTTCCCCGGTAGCCGTTTCCCCGGTCGAGGTCTTGCCCGCACAAATGAACGGCGCCTCAAGCGACTCGCATGAGCCGCTTGAGGCGCCGCCATGACGCGATCGGTGTTTCAGTCGCGGGCTTCCGCCAAGAGCTTCTGGATCCGGCTCACGCCCTCCACCAGGTCCTCGTCGCCCAGCGCGTACGACAGCCGCAGGTAACCCGGCGTGCCGAACGCCTCACCCGGGACGACCGCGACCTCGGCCTCCTCCAGGATCAGCGCGGCCAGCTCGACCGAGTTCTCCGGGCGCTTGCCCCGGATCTCCTTGCCGAGCAGCGCCTTGACCGACGGGTAGGCGTAGAACGCGCCCTCGGGCTCCGGGCAGAGCACGCCGTCGATCTCGTTCAGCATCCGCACGATCGTCTTGCGGCGCCGGTCGAAGGACTCGCGCATCTTCGCCACGGCCGTCAGGTCACCGGAGACGGCGGCCAGGGCGGCGGCCTGCGCCACATTGGACACGTTCGAGGTGGCGTGCGACTGGAGGTTGGTCGCGGCCTTGACCACGTCCTTGGGGCCGATGACCCAGCCCACCCGCCAGCCGGTCATGGCGTACGTCTTCGCCACGCCGTTGACCACGATGCACTTGTCGCGCAGCTCGGGCAGCAGCGCGGGCAGCGAGACGGAGACCGCGTCGCCGTAGACCAGGTGCTCGTAGATCTCGTCCGTGAGCACCCACAGGCCGTGCTCCAGGGCCCAGCGGCCGATCGCCTCGGTCTCGGCCTCGGAGTACACCGCGCCGGTCGGGTTGGAGGGCGAGACGAAGAGCACGACCTTCGTCTTCTCGGTGCGCGCGGCCTCCAGCTGCTCGACGGAGACCCGGTAGCCGGTGGTCTCGTCGGCCACGACCTCCACCGGGACACCGCCCGCGAGGCGGATCGACTCCGGGTAGGTGGTCCAGTACGGCGCCGGGACGATGACCTCGTCGCCCGGGTCGAGGATCGCGGCGAACGCTTCGTAGATGGCCTGCTTGCCGCCGTTGGTGACGAGGACCTGGGAGACGTCGGGCTCCCAGCCGGAGTCGCGCAGCGTCTTCGCGGCGATCGCGGCCTTCAGCTCGGGCAGCCCGCCGGCCGGCGTGTAGCGGTGGAACTTCGGGTTCTTGCAGGCCTCGATCGCGGCCTCGACGATGTAGTCCGGGGTGGGGAAGTCGGGCTCACCGGCGCCGAAGCCGATCACCGGTCGCCCGGCGGCCTTCAGGGCCTTGGCCTTGGCGTCCACGGCGAGGGTGGCGGACTCGGAGATCGCGCCGACTCGGGCGGAGACCCGGCGCTCGGTGGGAGGGGTTGCAGCGCTCATGGAGCCCATGCTTCCAGACCGGAAATGTCCCGGGCACACGGGTTTCACAGTCTGAACGGCATCGGGTCGAGTCGTGAACACCTATCCGAATATCCGTCCCGGCCTGGACGATCTTCGCTCCGGGGAGCACGGGCCGACACTTTCTGTTCGACGCCGGGCCCCGGACCACGTACACTCTCACCTCGTTGGCCTCCGGCAGCCGTCACGATCGGTGCCACCGAGCACTCGGTCGGATGCGGTACGTTGGGGACACACAAAGGGTCGTAGCTCAATTGGTAGAGCACCGGTCTCCAAAACCGGCGGTTGGGGGTTCAAGTCCCTCCGGCCCTGCTACACACACCGCCAGGATGTGTGCGCTTGTACGTACAGCAATGCACCGCCGTGCGGCTCAGTAACCGGGCGCGGCACGGCCACGACCCGGGATCAGGTGAGGATTATGACGGACGCCGTGGGCTCCATCGATACGCCTGATGCCCAGGACGAAGTGCCCGAGGCCAAGAAGGCCCGCAAGGGCGGCAAGCGCGCCAAGAAGGGTCCGCTGAAGCGTCTGGCGACCTTCTACCGCCAGATCATCGCGGAACTCCGCAAGGTCGTCTGGCCCTCGCGCAACCAGCTGACGTCGTACACCACTGTGGTGATCTTCTTCGTCGCCATCATGATCGCGCTGGTGACCGTGATTGACTATGGGCTCAACCACGCGGCCAAGTACGTCTTCGGCTGAGCCAAGAGCGAAGGGCGCCGTGGCACCGGCGCCCGTTTTCGCATGTTCCACCCCTATGTAACCAGGAAGAAGCAGCCATCGTGTCTGACCCGAACCTGAACGACGACGCCACCGAGCCTCGCGGGAACGCTGCCGAGCTGGTGGACGACGAGCTCGACATCGTCGAGGGCGCGGACGAGCAGGACGAGTTCGAGGCTGCCGAGGCCGAGGCGGGCGAGCCGGCCGAGGAGGCCGCGCTGCACACCGAGGACGCGGACGACGAGGAGGCCCCCGAGGCCGCCGCCGACGCGGACGAGACCGCCGAGGACACGGACGCGGACGAGACCGCCGAGGAGGGCGACGAGGACGCCGCCGCCGAGGCCGTCGAGGAGGAGCCGGCCGAGCCGGTCGACCCCGTCCAGGCCCTGCGCGAGGAACTGCGCACCCTGCCCGGCGAGTGGTACGTCATCCACACGTACGCCGGCTACGAGAACCGCGTGAAGACCAACCTGGAGCAGCGCGCCGTCTCGCTGAACGTCGAGGACTACATCTTCCAGGCCGAGGTGCCGCAGGAAGAGGTCGTCCAGATCAAGAACGGCGACCGCAAGACGATCAAGCAGAACAAGCTGCCGGGTTACGTCCTGGTCCGCATGGACCTGACCAACGAGTCCTGGGGCGTCGTCCGCAACACGCCGGGTGTCACCGGCTTCGTGGGCAACGCGTACGACCCGTACCCGCTGACCCTGGACGAGATCGTCAAGATGCTCGCCCCGGAGGCCGAGGAGAAGGCCGCCCGCGAGGCCGCCGAGGCCGAGGGCAAGCCCGCGCCGCAGCGCAAGGTCGAGGTCCAGGTGCTGGACTTCGAGGTCGGCGACTCGGTCACCGTCACCGACGGTCCCTTCGCCACCCTCCAGGCGACGATCAACGAGATCAACGCCGACTCCAAGAAGGTCAAGGGCCTGGTGGAGATCTTCGGCCGCGAGACGCCGGTCGAGCTCTCCTTCGACCAGATCCAGAAGAACTAGTCCAGCACCAGTCCCTTCTGGACCACCGCTTCCGAACAGGTCGGACAGGCTGACTACAGCCCGTCTGACCTGCTCGGTTTTTGGCCGCGCATCTATACCCGCTATCGTTGTGCGGTATGCCTGCGTCCGGGTTGTCCCCGGGAGCGGGCAGGACCCGAATCGAAAGGACCCGGAGAGCTATGCCTCCCAAGAAGAAGAAGGTCACGGGGCTCATCAAGCTCCAGATCCAGGCCGGTGCCGCCAACCCGGCTCCGCCGGTCGGCCCGGCGCTGGGTCAGCACGGCGTCAACATCATGGAGTTCTGCAAGGCCTACAACGCCGCGACCGAGTCGCAGCGTGGCTGGGTCATCCCGGTGGAGATCACGGTCTACGAGGACCGCTCCTTCACCTTCGTCACCAAGACGCCGCCGGCCGCCAAGATGATCCTCAAGGCCGCGGGTGTGGAGAAGGGCTCCGGCGAGCCGCACAAGACCAAGGTCGCCAAGATCACCCAGGCGCAGGTCCGCGAGATCGCCACGACCAAGATGCCCGACCTGAACGCGAACGACCTGGACGCCGCGGCGAAGATCATCGCCGGTACCGCGCGCTCCATGGGCGTCACGGTCGAGGGCTGACCACCACCAGCAGGTAATGCGGCCGCAGCCGGTCGCACGTGGCAGGGCCTGCTCGGCCCGGATACCACGACTCCTTCAGAACACACAGGAGCAAGTTGTGAGCAAGCGCAGCAAGGCTCTCCGCGCTGCGGACGCCAAGATCGACCGGGAGAAGCTGTACGCCCCGCTCGAGGCCGTCCGTCTCGCCAAGGAGACCTCCACGACCAAGTTCGACGGCACCGTCGAGGTCGCCTTCCGTCTGGGTGTCGACCCGCGTAAGGCCGACCAGATGGTCCGTGGCACCGTGAACCTTCCGCACGGCACCGGTAAGACCGCCCGGGTCCTGGTCTTCGCGACCGGTGACCGTGCCGAGGCCGCGCGTGCCGCGGGCGCCGACATCGTCGGTGCCGACGAGCTGATCGACGAGGTCTCGAAGGGCCGCCTGGACTTCGACGCCGTCGTCGCCACCCCGGACCTCATGGGCAAGGTCGGCCGCCTCGGCCGCGTCCTCGGCCCCCGTGGTCTGATGCCGAACCCGAAGACCGGCACCGTCACCCCCGACGTGGTCAAGGCCGTGACGGACATCAAGGGCGGCAAGATCGAGTTCCGCGTCGACAAGCACTCGAACCTGCACTTCATCATCGGCAAGGTGTCCTTCGACGACACCAAGCTGGTGGAGAACTACGGCGCCGCGCTGGAGGAGATCCTCCGTCTGAAGCCGTCCGCCGCCAAGGGTCGTTACATCAAGAAGGCCGCGCTCACCACCACGATGGGCCCCGGCATTCAGCTCGACCCGAACCGCACCCGCAACCTCCTCGTCGAGGAGGACCCGGCCGCCGTCTGAGCCTCGCGCTCACCTCGGTAGCCGCGTCCGGTACGCGTACTGAAGGGCGGGCCCCGCAACCTTTCGAGGTGCGGGGCCCGTCCTTTCTGTGTACGACCTGTTCGTCGTACGACTGTCAGCGGCCCGCACTAGGCTGCACGCAGACGATTCGCAGGGGGTAGGACAAGAATGAAGAGCACGACGACCGTACGCCGGGTGAGCCTTTCCGTGGCCGTGGTGGCGGCGCTGACCGGGGTGGCCGCCTGTGGCTCCGCGGACTCCGGCAAGGGCGACAGCAAGGCGTCGGGTGCCGGCACGGTCCACTTGAGCCCCGTAGCCGCCGTGCTGCGCGACGTCGAGCAGTCCACGGACAAGGCCGACTCGGCCAAGGTGCGCGCGACCACGTCCATGGGCGACATCATGGCGATGAACGCCGACGGCGCCCTCACCTGGGGCAACGGCCTCAAGGGCAACCTGGACATCACGTACACCGGCGGCAAGCTGGCCGACGCGATGCGCAAGGCCGGCACCTCGCACATGGAGGCCCGCTATCTGCCGGACGCCTACTACGCGAAGATGAGCGACGCCTTCGCCCAGCAGACCGGCGGCAAGCACTGGGTCAAGTACGACTTCGACTACCTGGCCAAGGTCGGCGGCGCCTCCGGCGCGTACATGAAGGACCAGCTCCAGACGTCCACGCCGAACCAGTCGGTGAAGATGCTGCTGGCCTCCGGCGACGTCAAGAAGGTCGGCGTGGAGACGGTCGACGGGCAGCACACCACGCACTACGCGGGCACCGTGGACGTCGCCGCCCTCGCGGGCAAGGGCAGCAACCTCAGCGCCGATCAGCTCACCGCGCTCAAGCAGCAGCTGAAGCAGTCCGGCATCACCACGGACGCCATCGACATCTGGGTCAACGACCAGAACCTGCTGGTCAAGAAGAGCGAGAAGGCGGCCACCGCCAACGGCACGCTGAACAGCACCGCCCACTACAGCGACTACGGCGTGGCGGTCACCGCCGAGGCGCCGCCGGCCGCCGACACCATGGACATCGCCGACATGATGAAGTCCGGCGGTGTCAGCAGCCCCTCGGGCGGCACCACGTCCGGCGGCACCGGCCTCAGCTCCTGACGCCTCGGGACCGGGGCCGATTTGCTCCATGGCGCCCCGGTCCCGTACTGTCATCCACGAAGCCAAAGACCGCTGGTCGTTGCCGCGCGCTTGCAGAGGGCGCGGTGGCCGAAGGATCCGCTGAAAAGTGGACGACCCGCGCAGGTGTCAGTGGAAGAACTCCCGGAGTGCGCGCGCCGAGCGCGTGTGCGGCCGGTCGAGTCCGCCCCGAGCGCCTGCGCCGGGGCGTTTCGTTTTACCCAGTCCTCCTTCGGGTCCGCGCGGTCCGAATCACCCGGAAGGAGGCCGAGGCTCTATGGCGAGGCCCGACAAGGCTGCCGCGGTTGCGGAGCTGACGGACAAGTTCCGCAGCTCCAACGCCGCCGTGCTGACCGAGTACCGCGGTCTCACCGTGGCGCAGCTCAAGACGCTGCGCCGGTCGCTCGGTGAGAACGCCCAGTACGCCGTGGTGAAGAACACGCTGACCAAGATTGCGGCCAACGAGGCCGGGATCGCGCTCGACGACCAGCTCTTCGCTGGTCCGACGGCCGTCGCCTTCGTCACCGGTGACCCGGTGGAGTCGGCGAAGGGTCTCCGTGACTTCGCCAAGGACAACCCGAATCTCGTCATCAAGGGCGGCGTCCTTGACGGCAAGGCGATGTCTGCCGACGAGATCAAGAAGCTTGCGGACCTCGAGTCCCGCGAGGTTCTGCTCAGCAAGCTGGCCGGTGCCTTCAAGGGGAAGCAGTCCCAGACTGCCTCCCTCTTCCAGGCGCTGCCGTCGAAGCTCGTCCGCACCGTGGACGCGCTGCGCGCCAAGCAGGCCGAGCAGGGCGGTGCCGAGTAATTCGGCTCGCTTTCTGACCCGCACCACCCGGCGCGGGTCGCAGCGGGCCGACGTACGCCCGCCTTACCCAGTACATCCGGCACCTGCCGATTGAGTGGAAGGACCGCCATCATGGCGAAGCTCACCCAGGACGAGCTGCTTGCCCAGTTCGAGGAGATGACCCTCATCGAGCTCTCCGAGTTCGTGAAGGCCTTCGAGGAGAAGTTCGACGTCACCGCCGCCGCCGCGGTCGCCGTTGCCGCCCCGGGCGCCCCCGGTGCCCCGGCCGAGGCCGTCGAGGAGAAGGACGAGTTCGACGTCATCCTCACCGGTGCCGGCGACAAGAAGATCCAGGTCATCAAGGTCGTGCGCGAGCTGACCTCCCTCGGCCTGAAGGAGGCCAAGGACCTGGTGGACGGCACCCCGAAGCCCGTCCTCGAGAAGGTCAACAAGGAGGCCGCGGAGAAGGCCGCCGAGTCCCTCAAGGGCGCCGGCGCCTCCGTCGAGGTCAAGTAAGACCTCACGGGTCCGCAGGACTCGAACGCGCGCTGAACTCGGCCCTGTAGGGCTGTAACGCGAACGCACCGAAGAGCGATCATCCATCCGGGTGGTCGCTCTTCGGCGTATCCGGAGAGTGACCGCGGTTGCCTTGCGCTCGTGAGGGCGAGAGGTATGGTGATCTTCGTCGTGCCTCCGGACGGCCGGGTTCCGGTGGGAGGCTCTTGACGAACCGCACGCAGCGCGCAATTCTCAGGACGCGTCGTCACAAGGATCCGAATCCGAGGCATGGATCGACGGCGAAGAGGGCAGTATCAACGTGCGTTGAAGGGCAGCATGCCGAGGGCGTTGACAAGAGCGGTGAGCACAGCGAGGGTCTCGACAAACCCGCACTGGACATCAGTGTGCCAAGTGGCTACACTGACCCTTTGCGCTGCCTGTTAGCTGTCCCCTGCCCGTCACCAGGGGTCTGCCCTCACTCGAGCATCGATGACCGAAGCCCCTTTGACCTGGGGTTTCCGCTTCCGTGTTTGAGGGAGGGGCCGGTACGCGCGTAGTGAGTCCGAGCCCTCGGAAGGACCCCCTCTTGGCCGCCTCGCGCAACGCCTCGACCGCGAATACGAACAACGGCGCAAGCACCGCCCCGCTGCGCATTTCCTTTGCAAAGATCAAGGAGCCTCTCGAGGTTCCGAACCTGCTCGCGCTGCAGACCGAGAGCTTTGACTGGCTGCTCGGCAACACCGCCTGGCAGAGTCGGGTCGAGGAGGCTCTGGAGAACGGTCAGGACGTCCCCACCAAGTCCGGTCTGGAGGAGATCTTCGAGGAGATCTCCCCGATCGAGGACTTCTCCGGGTCGATGTCCCTGACGTTCCGGGACCACCGCTTCGAGCCGCCGAAGAACTCCATCGACGAGTGCAAGGACCGCGACTTCACGTACGCCGCCCCGCTCTTCGTCACCGCCGAGTTCACCAACAACGAGACCGGTGAGATCAAGTCCCAGACGGTCTTCATGGGCGACTTCCCGCTCATGACGAACAAGGGCACCTTCGTCATCAACGGCACCGAGCGTGTCGTGGTGTCCCAGCTGGTCCGTTCCCCCGGTGTCTACTTCGACTCCTCCATCGACAAGACGTCCGACAAGGACATCTTCTCTGCCAAGATCATCCCGTCCCGGGGTGCCTGGCTGGAGATGGAGATCGACAAGCGCGACATGGTCGGTGTGCGTATCGACCGCAAGCGCAAGCAGTCGGTCACCGTTCTTCTGAAGGCGCTCGGTTGGACCACCGAGCAGATCCTCGAAGAGTTCGGCGACTACGAGTCCATGCGCGCCACCCTGGAGAAGGACCACACCCAGGGCCAGGACGACGCGCTGCTCGACATCTACCGCAAGCTGCGTCCGGGCGAGCCCCCCACGCGTGAGGCCGCGCAGACGCTTCTTGAGAACCTCTACTTCAACCCGAAGCGCTACGACCTCGCGAAGGTCGGCCGCTACAAGGTCAACAAGAAGCTGGGCGCCGACGCCCCGCTGGACGCGGGCATCCTGACCGTCGAGGACATCATCTCGACGATCAAGTACCTCGTGCAGCTGCACGCCGGCGAGACCGAGACGACGGGTGACAACGGCGGCACGATCGTCGTCGAGACCGACGACATCGACCACTTCGGCAACCGTCGTCTGCGCAGCGTCGGCGAGCTCATCCAGAACCAGGTCCGTACGGGTCTGGCTCGTATGGAGCGCGTCGTGCGCGAGCGCATGACCACCCAGGACGTCGAGGCGATCACGCCGCAGACCCTGATCAACATCCGGCCGGTCGTCGCCTCCATCAAGGAGTTCTTCGGCACCAGCCAGCTGTCGCAGTTCATGGACCAGAACAACCCGCTGTCGGGTCTCACCCACAAGCGCCGTCTGTCGGCTCTTGGCCCGGGTGGTCTCTCCCGTGAGCGGGCCGGCTTCGAGGTCCGTGACGTGCACCCCTCGCACTACGGCCGCATGTGCCCGATCGAGACGCCCGAAGGCCCGAACATCGGTCTGATCGGCTCGCTCGCCTCCTACGGCCGGGTCAACGCGTTCGGTTTCGTCGAGACCCCGTACCGCAAGGTCATCGACGGCCAGGTCACCGACGAGGTCGACTACCTGACCGCCGACGAGGAGGACCGCTTCGTCATCGCGCAGGCCAACGCCCCGCTGACGGACGAGCTGCGCTTCGCCGAGGCCCGCGTGCTGGTCCGCCGCCGCGGCGGCGAGGTCGACTACGTCGGTGGCGAGGACGTGGACTACATGGACGTCTCGCCGCGCCAGATGGTGTCGGTCGCGACCGCCATGATCCCCTTCCTGGAGCACGACGACGCCAACCGTGCCCTCATGGGCGCGAACATGATGCGCCAGGCCGTGCCCCTGATCAAGTCCGAGGCCCCGCTCGTCGGCACCGGCATGGAGTACCGCTCCGCCGTGGACGCCGGCGACGTCGTCAAGGCCGAGAAGGCGGGTGTGGTCCAGGAGGTCTCCGCGGACTACGTCACCACGGCGAACGACGACGGCACGTACATCACGTACCGCCTGCACAAGTTCTCCCGCTCCAACCAGGGCACCTCGGTCAACCAGAAGGTCATCGTCAACGAGGGTGACCGGATCATCGAGGGCCAGGTCCTCGCCGACGGTCCGGCCACCGAGAACGGTGAGATGGCCCTGGGCAAGAACCTGCTCGTGGCGTTCATGCCGTGGGAGGGTCACAACTACGAGGACGCGATCATCCTGTCGCAGCGCCTCGTGCAGGACGACGTCCTCTCCTCGATCCACATCGAGGAGCACGAGGTCGACGCCCGTGACACCAAGCTCGGCCCCGAGGAGATCACCCGGGACATCCCGAACGTCTCCGAGGAGGTCCTCGCCGACCTCGACGAGCGCGGCATCATCCGTATCGGTGCCGAGGTCATCGCCGGCGACATCCTCGTCGGCAAGGTCACGCCCAAGGGTGAGACCGAGCTGACCCCCGAGGAGCGCCTGCTGCGCGCCATCTTCGGTGAGAAGGCCCGTGAGGTCCGCGACACCTCGCTGAAGGTGCCGCACGGCGAGACCGGCAAGGTCATCGGCGTGCGCGTCTTCGACCGCGAGGAGGGCGACGAGCTGCCGCCGGGCGTGAACCAGCTGGTCCGCGTCTACGTCGCGCAGAAGCGCAAGATCACCGACGGTGACAAGCTCGCCGGCCGACACGGCAACAAGGGCGTCATCTCCAAGATCAACCCGATCGAGGACATGCCGTTCCTGGAGGACGGCACCCCGGTCGACATCATCCTCAACCCGCTGGGTGTGCCATCCCGAATGAACCCGGGACAGGTCCTGGAGATCCACCTCGGCTGGCTCGCCAGCCGCGGCTGGGACGTCTCCGGCCTCGCGGAGGAGTGGGCCGAGCGCCTTCAGGCCATCGGCGCCGACCAGGTCGCCCCCGGCACCAACGTCGCCACCCCGGTGTTCGACGGTGCCCGCGAGGACGAGCTGGCGGGTCTGCTCCAGCACACCATCCCGAACCGCGACGGCGAGCGCATGGTGCTCCCGACCGGTAAGGCGCGGCTGTTCGACGGCCGTAGCGGTGAGCCGTTCCCGGACCCGATCTCGGTCGGCTACATGTACATCCTGAAGCTCCACCACCTGGTCGACGACAAGCTGCACGCCCGTTCGACCGGCCCGTACTCGATGATCACCCAGCAGCCGCTGGGCGGTAAGGCGCAGTTCGGTGGCCAGCGCTTCGGCGAGATGGAGGTGTGGGCCCTCGAGGCCTACGGCGCCGCGTACGCCCTCCAGGAGCTGCTCACCATCAAGTCCGACGACGTCACCGGCCGCGTGAAGGTGTACGAGGCCATCGTCAAGGGCGAGAACATCCCCGAGCCCGGCATCCCCGAGTCCTTCAAGGTGCTCATCAAGGAGATGCAGTCGCTCTGCCTGAACGTGGAGGTGCTGTCCAGCGACGGTATGTCCATCGAGATGCGTGACACCGACGAGGATGTCTTCCGCGCTGCGGAGGAGCTCGGCATCGACCTGTCCCGGCGCGAGCCGAGCAGCGTCGAAGAGGTCTGACGGGAGTCCGGCGGGGCCCTCACCCACAGGGCCCCGCCGACCCCCAGGCCCCCGTTTCAGACCACAGACTCACGACCCTGAGAGGGATTGACGCATAGTGCTCGACGTCAACTTCTTCGACGAGCTCCGGATCGGCCTGGCCACCGCTGACGACATCCGTCAGTGGAGCCACGGCGAGGTCAAGAAGCCCGAGACGATCAACTACCGCACCCTGAAGCCCGAAAAGGACGGACTCTTCTGCGAGAAGATCTTCGGTCCTACCCGGGACTGGGAGTGCTACTGCGGCAAGTACAAGCGTGTCCGCTTCAAGGGCATCATCTGCGAGCGCTGTGGCGTCGAGGTCACGCGCGCCAAGGTGCGCCGTGAGCGGATGGGCCACATCGAGCTCGCCGCTCCCGTCACCCACATCTGGTACTTCAAGGGCGTCCCGTCCCGCCTGGGCTACCTGCTGGACCTCGCCCCGAAGGACCTGGAGAAGGTCATCTACTTCGCGGCGTACATGATCACGTACGTCGACGAGGAGCGCCGCACCCGCGACCTGCCCTCCCTGGAGGCGCATGTCTCCGTCGAGCGTCAGCACATCGAGAACCGCCGCGACTCCGACCTGGAGGCCCGCGCCAAGAAGCTCGAGACCGACCTGGCCGAGCTGGAGGCCGAGGGCGCCAAGGCCGATGTGCGCCGCAAGGTGCGCGAGGGTGCCGAGCGCGAGATGAAGCAGCTGCGCGACCGTGCGCAGCGCGAGATCGACCGCCTCGACGAGGTCTGGAACCGCTTCAAGAACCTCAAGGTCCAGGACCTGGAGGGCGACGAGCTGCTCTACCGCGAGCTGCGCGACCGCTTCGGCACGTACTTCGACGGTTCGATGGGTGCCGCGGCGCTCCAGAAGCGCCTGGAGTCCTTCGACCTCGACGAAGAGGCCGAGAAGCTCCGCGAGATCATCCGCACCGGCAAGGGCCAGAAGAAGACCCGCGCCCTCAAGCGGCTGAAGGTCGTCTCCGCGTTCCTCCAGACCTCCAACAGCCCCAAGGGCATGGTCCTGGACTGCGTCCCGGTCATCCCGCCGGACCTGCGTCCGATGGTGCAGCTGGACGGTGGCCGCTTCGCGACCTCCGACCTGAACGACCTGTACCGCCGTGTCATCAACCGCAACAACCGCCTGAAGCGGCTTCTCGACCTCGGCGCGCCCGAGATCATCGTGAACAACGAGAAGCGCATGCTCCAGGAGGCGGTCGACGCCCTCTTCGACAACGGCCGTCGCGGTCGCCCGGTGACGGGCCCCGGCAACCGTCCGCTGAAGTCCCTCAGCGACATGCTGAAGGGTAAGCAGGGTCGATTCCGTCAGAACCTGCTCGGCAAGCGAGTCGACTACTCGGCGCGTTCCGTCATCGTCGTCGGCCCGCAGCTCAAGCTGCACCAGTGCGGTCTGCCCAAGGCGATGGCCCTTGAGCTGTTCAAGCCGTTCGTGATGAAGCGCCTGGTCGACCTGAACCACGCGCAGAACATCAAGTCGGCCAAGCGCATGGTCGAGCGCGGCCGCACCGTGGTGTACGACGTCCTCGAAGAGGTCATCGCCGAGCACCCGGTGCTGCTGAACCGTGCGCCCACCCTGCACCGCCTCGGTATCCAGGCCTTCGAGCCGCAGCTGGTCGAGGGCAAGGCCATCCAGATCCACCCGCTCGTCTGCACCGCGTTCAACGCGGACTTCGACGGTGACCAGATGGCCGTGCACCTCCCGCTGTCCGCGGAGGCGCAGGCCGAGGCCCGCATTCTGATGCTGTCCTCGAACAACATCCTCAAGCCGGCCGACGGCCGCCCGGTGACGATGCCGACCCAGGACATGGTCCTCGGTCTGTTCTTCCTCACCACCGACGGCGAGCTGCGTGACGTCAAGGGCGAGGGCCGCGCGTTCGGCTCCACGGCCGAGGCGACCATGGCGTTCGACGCCGGCGAGCTCTCGCTCCAGTCGCCGGTCGACATCCGCTTCCCGGTGGGCACCATCCCGCCGCGAGGCTGGACCCCGCCGGCCCGCGAGGAGGGCGAGCCCGAGTGGCAGCAGGGGGACTCGTTCCGTCTGCGCACCACCCTGGGCCGCGCGCTCTTCAACGAGCTGCTGCCCGAGGACTACCCGTTCGTCGACTACTCGGTGGGCAAGAAGCAGCTCGGCGAGATCGTCAACGACCTGGCGGAGCGCTACCCCAAGGTGATCGTGGCGGCGACGCTCGACAACCTGAAGGCGGCCGGCTTCTACTGGGGTACCCGCTCGGGTGTCACCGTGGCCATCTCCGACGTCGTCGTGCCCGAGGCCAAGAAGGCCATCGTCGCGGGCTACGAGGCCCAGGACGAGAAGGTCCAGAAGCAGTACGAGCGCGGTCTGATCACCAAGGAAGAGCGCACTCAGGAGCTCATCGCGATCTGGACCAAGGCGACCAACGAGGTCGCCGAGGCGATGAACGAGAACTTCCCCAAGACCAACCCCATCTTCATGATGGTTGACTCGGGTGCCCGAGGAAACATGATGCAGATGCGGCAGATCGCCGGTATGCGTGGTCTGGTGTCGAACGCGAAGAACGAGACCATCCCGCGTCCGATCAAGGCCTCGTTCCGTGAGGGCCTGTCCGTGCTGGAGTACTTCATCTCCACCCACGGTGCCCGTAAGGGTCTGGCGGACACCGCTCTGCGTACCGCCGACTCGGGTTACCTCACCCGTCGTCTGGTCGACGTCTCCCAGGACGTCATCATCCGCGAGGAGGACTGCGGCACCGAGCGCGGCCTCAAGCTGGCGATCGCCGAGCGTGGCGAGGACGGTGTCCTGCGCAAGACGGGCAACGTCGAGACGTCCGTGTACGCGCGCTGCCTCGCCGAGGACATCGTGGTCGACGGCAAGGTGCTGGCCCCGGCCGGTACCGACCTCGGCGACGTGCTCATCGACGAGCTGGTCAAGCACGGTGTGGAGACGGTCAAGACCCGCTCGGTCCTGACCTGTGAGTCCGCCGTCGGCACCTGCGCGATGTGCTACGGCCGTTCGCTGGCCACCGGCAAGCTGGTCGACATCGGTGAGGCGGTCGGCATCATCGCCGCCCAGTCCATCGGTGAGCCCGGTACCCAGCTGACGATGCGTACCTTCCACACCGGTGGTGTGGCCGGTGACGACATCACCCAGGGTCTGCCGCGTGTCGTCGAGCTCTTCGAGGCCCGTACCCCGAAGGGTGTCGCCCCGATCTCCGAGGCCTCCGGCCGGGTGCGGATCGAGGAGACCGAGAAGACGAAGAAGCTCGTCGTCACCCCGGACGACGGCAGCGACGAGACGGCGTTCCCGATCTCGAAGCGTGCCAAGGTCCTGGTCCGCGAGGGCGAGCACGTCGAGGTGGGCCAGCAGCTCACCGTGGGTGCCACCAACCCGCACGACGTGCTGCGCATCCTGGGTCAGCGTGCCGTCCAGGTCCACCTGGTCGGCGAGGTCCAGAAGGTGTACAACTCGCAGGGTGTGTCGATCCACGACAAGCACATCGAGATCATCATCCGGCAGATGCTGCGCCGTGTGACGATCATCGAGTCGGGCGACGCGGAGCTGCTGCCCGGCGAGCTGGTCGAGCGTTCGAAGTTCGAGACCGAGAACCGTCGTGTGGTCCAGGAGGGCGGTCACCCCGCCTCCGGTCGTCCGCAGCTGATGGGTATCACCAAGGCCTCGCTGGCGACGGAGTCCTGGCTGTCGGCCGCCTCCTTCCAGGAGACGACCCGAGTCCTGACGGATGCGGCGATCAACGCCAAGTCCGACAGCCTCATCGGCCTCAAGGAGAACGTCATCATCGGTAAGCTCATCCCGGCCGGTACGGGTCTGTCCCGCTACCGCAACATCCGGGTCGAGCCGACCGAGGAGGCCAAGGCCGCGATGTACTCGGCCGTCGGCTACGACGACATCGACTACTCGCCCTTCGGCACGGGCTCCGGCCAGGCCGTTCCGCTGGAGGACTACGACTACGGTCCGTACAACCAGTAAGCGAGCAGTCTGAAGGGCGGCCACTTCCCATGGGGGGTGGCCGCCCTTCGGCGTGTCCGCCACAATGATCGGCGTCGGCCAAGTGCCCTACGTCGCATGGGTGTTGGGGGGAGATCTGTTGGAGACGGCTCGTATCTTCTTCGGTCTGGCGGCGGCGCTCGTGGTGCCGTTCGGCCTGGATTGGTATCGCTCACGGCCCGGTCCCGCAGCCCTTGCTGTGCTCCTTTGGAGTGCCTATACCGTCTTTCCCTACGTGGATCGCGTGCGCCCGTGGTTCGCCCTCTGTGTCGCCGTTCTGGCTGCCTCGGGAGCGATGCTCTTACAACGCTCGGGTGACCCGTGGCGCCCGGGATTCTGGGACGTACGGTTTTGGGACTCGGGATCGCGGGCCACGTCGAGGCGCTTTGGCCTGGCTGCCGTCATGGCGGCGCTGCTTCTGTCGGCTTGCACCGCCGGCGGGCGGGCAACCTCGCTGTTACTGGAACTGCTGAGGAGCGACCGTGCGGCCGTGTTCATCTCCGCACTGCTCGTCGCAGTATTCGGCGGCGGGACCCTGGCGAAGACCGCGACAGTACCGGTACGGCGCGAGATAGCGGCGTTGGAGGAAGGGCCCCAGCGTTCGGCCGCGATGGAGTTCATGAACGGCGGCCCGTTCATCGGGATGCTCGAAAGGGGGCTTCTCTTCGCGTTCCTTGCGGCCGGCCAGCCAGAGGCGGCCGCTCTGGTGCTCGCGGCGAAGTCCCTGGCCCGCGTCCCCAGCGCCGAACACGGCAAGCACGCGTCCGAGTACTTCCTCATCGGTACGCTGGCCAGTGTCATAGCGGCGCTGGCCATGAGCATGGCGGCACGCTCGGCGGTTGGTATGCCTGTCCTCTAGTAGCGGGGAAGACGCCTTGGAACTGGCCGGGCATCCTCTGGTTCGTGTGCTCCGTTCACTTGAGTTGCCGGCCACCGACTACGTCGTGACGGGCAGCGGCCCGCTCCTCGCACATGGGCTACGGAGCGTCGTACACGATCTCGACATCGTGGCCCGGGGAAAGGCGTGGCAGGCCGTACTGCGCCTTGGAACTCCCGAAGCGCCGCCATCCGGGTACGGCAGCCTGGTGTCGCTCTGCGGGGGGAGTGTCGAGGTCTTCGACCGGTGGCTTCCGGGCTCTCCTGGCCCCGATCAGATGATCGAGGACGCGGAATGGGTGCAGGGCATCCCGTTCTCCCCTCTTCGTGAGGTCCTGACCTGGAAGGAAAGGTTGGGCAGGCAAAAGGACCAGGATGATGCCAAGCTGATCCGGGACTACCTGGCTCACTCGGATGGGTGAACATGGAGCGTGTCAAGCCCCGGCGTGTCGGGTGCGGCTTCATTTGTTTTGACCACAGCGAATGAGGTAGGTACTCTCAGACCTTGTGCCTGGGGTGTGCCCTGGCTGCTGTGCGTGCCTTGAAACCGTACGGCGAGCCACGACTGGCCACCGTAATTCGCGCCCTTCTCGCCTCGCGGCGGGAGTCTGGCGGATTCGACACACCCGACCGCGTGGGTCGGAGGCGTTCCAGGTTAGCTTTACCTATTCGGCACACAGAAACCGGAGAAGTAGTGCCTACGATCCAGCAGCTGGTCCGGAAGGGCCGGCAGGACAAGGTCGAGAAGAACAAGACGCCCGCACTCGAGGGTTCGCCCCAGCGTCGCGGCGTCTGCACGCGTGTGTTCACGACCACCCCGAAGAAGCCGAACTCGGCCCTGCGTAAGGTCGCGCGTGTGCGTCTGACCAGCGGTATCGAGGTCACTGCTTACATTCCGGGTGAGGGACACAACCTGCAGGAGCACTCCATCGTGCTCGTGCGCGGCGGCCGTGTGAAGGACCTGCCCGGTGTTCGTTACAAGATCATCCGCGGTTCCCTCGACACCCAGGGTGTCAAGAACCGCAAGCAGGCCCGCAGCCGCTACGGCGCCAAGAAGGAGAAGTAAGAATGCCTCGTAAGGGCCCCGCCCCGAAGCGCCCGGTCATCATCGACCCGGTGTACGGCTCTCCTCTGGTGACCTCCCTCATCAACAAGGTGCTGCTGAACGGCAAGCGCTCCACCGCCGAGCGCATCGTCTACGGCGCCATGGAGGGTCTGCGTGAGAAGACGGGCAACGACCCGATCATCACGCTGAAGCGCGCGCTTGAGAACATCAAGCCCACCCTTGAGGTCAAGTCCCGCCGTGTCGGTGGTGCGACGTACCAGGTTCCGATCGAGGTCAAGCCCGGTCGTGCCAACACGCTCGCGCTGCGCTGGCTCGTCGGTTACTCCCGCGCCCGTCGCGAGAAGACCATGACCGAGCGCCTGCTCAACGAGCTTCTCGACGCGTCCAACGGCCTCGGCGCCGCTGTGAAGAAGCGCGAGGACACCCACAAGATGGCCGAGTCCAACAAGGCCTTCGCGCACTACCGCTGGTAGTCGCTACCCACATCGAGACCGAGAGAAGACTGAAGCCTTATGGCTACCACTTCACTTGACCTGGCCAAGGTCCGCAACATCGGGATCATGGCCCACATCGACGCGGGCAAGACGACCACCACCGAGCGGATCCTGTTCTACACCGGTGTGTCCTACAAGATCGGTGAGGTCCACGACGGCGCTGCCACCATGGACTGGATGGAGCAGGAGCAGGAGCGTGGCATCACGATCACCTCTGCTGCCACCACCTGTCACTGGCCGCTGGAAGACGTCGACCACACGATCAACATCATCGACACCCCGGGCCACGTCGACTTCACCGTCGAGGTGGAGCGCTCCCTGCGCGTGCTCGACGGTGCCGTGACGGTGTTCGACGGCGTCGCCGGCGTTGAGCCCCAGTCCGAGACGGTGTGGCGTCAGGCGGACCGCTACGGCGTTCCGCGTATCTGCTTCGTCAACAAGCTCGACCGCACCGGTGCCGAGTTCCACCGCTGTGTCGACATGATCGTCGACCGCCTGGGCGCTCAGCCGCTGGTCATGCAGCTGCCGATCGGTGCCGAGGCGGACTTCAAGGGCGTCGTCGACCTGGTGACGATGAAGGCCTTCGTGTGGTCCGCCGAGGCCACCAAGGGCGAGATGTACGACGTCGTCGACATCCCGGACACGCACACCGAGGCTGCCGAGGAGTACCGCGGCAAGCTGCTGGAGGCCGTGGCCGAGAACGACGAAGAGATCATGGAGCTGTACCTGGAGGGCGAAGAGCCTTCCGTGGAGCAGCTGTACGCCGCGATCCGTCGTATCACCATCGCGTCCGGCAAGAGCGAGGGCACCACGGTCACCCCGGTGTTCTGTGGCACCGCGTTCAAGAACAAGGGCGTGCAGCCCCTGCTCGACGCGGTCGTGCGCTACCTGCCCTCGCCGGTCGACATCGAGGCCATCGAGGGCCACGACGTCAAGGACCCCGAGGTCGTCGTCAAGCGCAAGCCGTCCGACGACGAGCCGCTGTCCGCGCTGGCGTTCAAGATCATGAGCGACCCGCACCTCGGCAAGCTCACCTTCGTCCGGGTTTACTCGGGCCGCCTGGAGTCCGGCTCTTCGGTGCTGAACTCCGTCAAGGGCAAGAAGGAGCGCATCGGCAAGATCTACCGCATGCACGCGAACAAGCGTGAGGAGATCGAGTCGGTGGGCGCCGGTGACATCGTCGCCGTCATGGGCCTGAAGCAGACCACCACCGGTGAGACGCTGTCCGACGACAAGAACCCGGTCATCCTGGAGTCCATGGACTTCCCGGCGCCGGTCATCCAGGTCGCCATCGAGCCCAAGTCGAAGGGCGACCAGGAGAAGCTCGGCGTCGCGATCCAGCGCCTGGCCGAGGAGGACCCGTCCTTCCAGGTCCACTCGGACGAGGAGACCGGCCAGACCATCATCGGTGGTATGGGCGAGCTGCACCTTGAGGTGCTGGTCGACCGTATGCGCCGTGAGTTCAAGGTCGAGGCCAACGTCGGCAAGCCGCAGGTGGCGTACCGCGAGACGATCCGCAAGGCCGTCGAGCGCGTCGACTACACCCACAAGAAGCAGACCGGTGGTACCGGTCAGTTCGCGAAGGTGCAGATCGGCATCGAGCCGCTCGAGGGTGGCGACACCTCGTACGAGTTCGTGAACAAGGTCACCGGTGGCCGTATCCCGAAGGAGTACATCCCTTCGGTGGACGCCGGTGCGCAGGAGGCCATGCAGTTCGGCATCCTGGCCGGCTACGAGATGACCGGTGTCCGTGTCATCCTCCACGACGGTGCCTACCACGAGGTCGACTCCTCCGAGCTCGCCTTCAAGATCGCCGGCTCGCAGGCCTTCAAGGAGGCCGCGCGCAAGGCTTCGCCCGTGCTCCTTGAGCCGATGATGGCCGTCGAGGTCACCACGCCCGAGGACTACATGGGTGAGGTCATCGGCGACATCAACTCCCGCCGTGGCCAGATCCAGGCCATGGAGGAGCGGGCTGGCGCCCGCGTCGTGAAGGGCCTCGTGCCCCTCTCGGAGATGTTCGGCTACGTCGGCGACCTCCGCAGCAAGACGTCGGGTCGCGCAAGCTACTCGATGCAGTTCGACTCCTACGCCGAGGTTCCCCGGAACGTCGCCGAGGAGATCATCGCGAAGGCCAAGGGCGAGTAACGCACCGCGTTCGCACGCTTTAGGCTTGACTCCGGAGCCTCAAGGGGCATTCAGCCGAATACCAGGATGAATGCCCCGGGTTCCGGGCTATCCAGCAAAGATCACCTGGCGCCGATGAAGTAAGGCGTACAGAACCACTCCACAGGAGGACCCCAGTGGCGAAGGCGAAGTTCGAGCGGACTAAGCCGCACGTCAACATCGGCACCATCGGTCACATCGACCACGGTAAGACGACCCTCACGGCCGCCATTACCAAGGTGCTGCACGACGCGTACCCGGAGCTGAACGAGGCCACCCCGTTCGACAACATCGACAAGGCGCCCGAGGAGCGCCAGCGCGGTATCACCATCTCCATCGCGCACGTCGAGTACCAGACCGAGGCGCGTCACTACGCCCACGTCGACTGCCCTGGTCACGCGGACTACATCAAGAACATGATCACCGGTGCCGCGCAGATGGACGGCGCGATCCTGGTGGTCGCCGCCACCGACGGCCCGATGCCGCAGACCAAGGAGCACGTGCTCCTGGCCCGCCAGGTCGGCGTTCCGTACATCGTCGTCGCCCTGAACAAGGCCGACATGGTGGACGACGAGGAGATCATGGAGCTCGTCGAGCTCGAGGTCCGTGAGCTTCTCTCGGAGTACGAGTTCCCGGGCGACGACCTGCCGGTCGTCCGTGTCTCCGCGCTGAAGGCCCTCGAGGGCGACGCGCAGTGGACCCAGTCCGTCCTGGACCTCATGAACGCCGTCGACACCGCGATTCCGGAGCCGGAGCGCGACGTCGACAAGCCGTTCCTGATGCCGATCGAGGACGTCTTCACGATCACCGGTCGCGGTACGGTCGTCACCGGCCGTATCGAGCGTGGTGTCCTGAAGGTCAACGAGACCGTCGACATCATCGGCATCAAGACCGAGAAGACCACCACCACGGTCACCGGTATCGAGATGTTCCGCAAGCTGCTCGACGAGGGCCAGGCCGGTGAGAACGTCGGTCTGCTGCTCCGCGGCATCAAGCGCGAGGACGTCGAGCGCGGCCAGGTCATCATCAAGCCGGGTTCGGTCACCCCGCACACCGAGTTCGAGGCGCAGGCGTACATCCTGTCCAAGGACGAGGGCGGCCGCCACACGCCGTTCTTCAACAACTACCGTCCGCAGTTCTACTTCCGTACGACGGACGTGACGGGCGTTGTGACCCTCCCCGAGGGCACCGAGATGGTCATGCCGGGCGACAACACCGAGATGACTGTCTCGCTGATCCAGCCCGTCGCCATGGAGGAGGGCCTGAAGTTCGCCATCCGTGAGGGTGGTCGCACCGTGGGCGCCGGCCAGGTCACCAAGATCGTCAAGTAAGTTCCGCTTGCTTGAAGGTCACTGACCGACCTTTGGAGAGGCCCGTACGACTTCGGTCGTACGGGCCTCTTCGTCGTACTCTGAGCCCGTGAGCAGCCTTCCGCCCGCCCAAGGCCCCGACGAGTCCCCGTCCGACGAGCAGTGGGAGGCGTTCCTGCGGGACGCGATGGAGGGCGGTGGCGCGGGCGCCCCCAAGGAGGCGTCGGCACGGGACCGGCTGGCGGCCGCCCGGGTACGGCGCCCACGCCGGCCGCGGCGTCCCCGGTCGGGGACCGCCCGGTCGGCCACCGCCTGGCTGGCGGCCGCGGCGCCCTGGACCGCGGTCGCGGCCGTGGTCGTCTTCGGCGCCTTCCAGATGGGCCTGATCCCGGTCCCGCGGTCCTCGCCGCCCGCACCGGCCGCCGGGTCCGCCTCCGGTCCGGCCGAGGCGGTCTCCCTGCCCGGCGGCGGCACCTCCGACGGCGATCAGTGCGGCACCAAGGGCTACCACCACTTCCCGCTCCCCGCGGGCGCCACCGACGTCGAGCCGCCGTCCCCCGCTTCCCCCGCTTCCGGCCCGCAGCTGTCGCTGAGCCACTACGGCTACGCGGCGGACCCTGACGGGGAGGGCGGCATCGTCATCGGGCTGCGTTTCACCACGCCCGGCACGAAGAAACCGCTCCGGGTTTCGCGCACGCTCGGCGGTGAGGGCGCGGCCGTGGAGATCGAGGGCCCGGACGGCCTGGTGGCCGGTGCCCACGGCCTGCCCGTCAGCTGGCCCTCCGCCGCCCGTGCGAGCGCATCGGGTGCCTCGGGTGCCTCGGGCGCTTCGGTCGACGTGAGCGACGGAGGCGGCGGTGAGATCGTCGTCCCCGCCGAGGCCCTGTGCCCCGGCCACGACGGCGATTCCGTGGCGAGGTCCCTCGTACCGCCCGCCGACTCCACCGGCACCGTCACCGGCCCGCCGCCCTACCGCCTCGTCGTCTCGCTGCGCGACCCGGCCGTCGGCACCCTGCGCACCACCCTCGGCCTCCCCGCGGGCGGCGGCCTGCTCAGCGCGGTCAACCTGGTGCCGGCGGCGCGTTCCTGACTACCCCTGGGGCCTGACTCTCCCTGGGGCCTGACTACCCCTCAGGCAGGGTCCGCAGCAAGGTCAGCTCGCGCAGCCGGGGCGGCGGATCGAGGCGGCCGAGCGCGCCCGCCAGACCGTCGAGGAAGACGACCCGGCCCTGGTTGTTGTGCACATAGAGCAGATTGCCGCTGACCTCCTGGTCGCGCAGCCGGCGGCGCACCCGGACGATGCCCCGGGTGCCGGGCCCCGGTGCCTCGACGGCGCGGACCACATCGTCCCAGTCCCGCACCGCGACCGCCTCGAACCGCGGGAAGTAGCGCCGCCCGAGCCGCTCTCACCAGCCGGGGGCCTCGTGGAAGGGGCGCCAGGGCAGGGCGGTCACCGGGATGCCGTCGATCCCGCAGTGCACGGCGACGAGGCAGCCGCGGGCGTGCAGCTGCTCCCCGGCCGCGCGCCGGGCCGCCGTACCAGGCGCCAGGGCCTCCACGTCGGCGAGCGGGTCGCTGGGGGAGGGGTGGAAGGGGGTGCCGCCGTCCTTCGGCACCACGACGGAGGCCGCGAGCATGGGCTCCTCGGGGAATCCGGGCTGGGGGACCGCCCGGCAGGCCAGCAGCCAGGCGGCGCCCGTCTCGTACACCGGTTGCCGGTTCGGCGGCACGGCGAGCTCCACCAGGCCGCCGTAGACGTCCCGCAGCCAGGCCGCGGCGCGCACCCAGGGATCGTCCGCCCGCGGCCCCTGCGCCGCCCGCATCGCCAGATACCGCTCCGCCGGCAGGTGTGTGGGCGACCAGTGGGCCCCCGTACCGTCGTGCGGCACGATGACGAGGGCGCTGAACGGGGCCTGCGCCGGGTCCCCGGTGTCCAGATGCTCCCGGAAGTCGAAGCGGACCGTCCAGGCGTACGGATACCACGTGGCCGTCTCCGGCAGCAGCACGACGGAATCCGCGCGCTCCGGATACGCCGTCGTCCGCAGCCACCGCCCGGCCGCCGCCACGGCTTCCTCTCGGGTCCCCATCCGGCCCCCTCCTCTACGATGCGGCGTCATGTCCATACCCAATACCTGGGGCACACCGTACGGCGGCCACGTCGCCCCGCCGCCCCCCGCGAAGGATCTACGGCCCCGGCGTATCTGGTACGTCGTGGCGGCACTGCTCGGCCTCGTCCTGGTCGGCGCCGGCATCGCGTTCGGCGTGCTGGCGGTCAAGGACACGGTGCACCTGGTCGACACGGCGCACCCGTTCAACAGCGGCGAGCAGCGCACGTTCAGCTTCACCCAGGGCAGGACCCGCTCGATCTACGTCTCCCAGTCCGCGCCGGGCCATGTCGACTGCCGCGTGCCGCGGGCCCTCGCCGACTCCGTGACCCAGCCGTCCGGCACCTTCCGCGTCACCCTCGGCGCCCGCTCCTGGGAACGCGTCTTCGAGTTCACCCCGAAGACCACCGGCGACTACCCCGTCCTGTGCACCTCGGACCTCCCGTCCGCCGACTTCGCCCTCGGCGACAAGCCCCAGGTGCGGGGCATGGCCGTCGGCATGGTCGCGGCGGTCGGCTGCTTCCTCACGGCGGCGCTCGCGGTCCCGGCCATCTGCATCGTGACCGCGATCCGCCGCGGCCGCCACCGCCGCCGGCTCATGGCTCCGCCGATGCCCCCGGCGTGGGGGCCACCGCCCTTCTAGGCACGCGCTGGGTGCCCGTCTTCGGAGCCGTCGGAAACGCGCCAAGCAGGGCGAGTGCGAACGCCCTGTACAAGGACATCGGGCACGGTTGGCTCACGTCCGGGGCCGTGAGCAAGGCGCACAAGATCTGGGGTGAACAGGTGCAGGGCCTGGTGGGGCGGCTGGCGCAGGACGAGCTGCACACCGACGAGCACGCCCAGGACCTGCCGAAGAACCTCGTCCAGCCGCTGGCTCACATCATGACGTCGTGGCAGACGAAATCCGGGACCCGACAGGTGCACGCCGGGTGGTACGCGGGGGCGTGCCTGTTGGTACTGGCGCTGGTGGGAGCGGTGCTCTACGGCGGCGGTGCCTTCGGTTCCGGGGGCGGCGAGGAGTCGCTGGACCGGGCATGCGGCGGCTCGCTGGCCCAGGGCGGGCTGAGCGAGGCGCTGCATGCGTCGGACTTCAGTGCCGAGGAGGACGGCGACGGCGACTACCTGGCCGCCTGCCGGGTCCGCGCCCAGGAGTCCGGGCCGGTGTCCTCAGGTACGCGGGCGGCACCTACCAGGTCATGGCCGCACTGGACTGCGTCAACCAGAAGGACAAGGCCCTGGTCGCCTGTGGTGACCTGCTCGGCGCGTCGAACGGCACGAGCCTGACCGGTCTCGGCCGGGTGACCACCGAGACCGCCGAGAAGGCGGCCGAGAAGCACGGCTGCCAGGTGAAGGCGGGCGAGCGGCTCAGCGGACTGTCCGCCGCACGGCTGGGCGCGTCCGGAACGGCGAAGCCCCTGGCGCGGGCCCAGGGCTCCTGCGCAGCGCTGCGCGGAACGGACGCGGCAGCGGCCGACACGCCCGAGGCCATGGAGTACCCGGCGGACCCGGACGCCCCGCAGACCAACTGCTACCTGGTCACGAAGGCGAAGAAGCCCGGCTACGGCCTGTACGCCTATTACGGCGCCGCCGCCAAGGACTTCCTGGCCAGCGAGGGCGATCAGCTGGAGAAGGGCTACGGTCCCACGCACGGCGACCGTGACTACGCCTGGGCGACCGCGACCTGCCCGCGCTCGGCGCAGCAGGCGGTGTTCGTGCTGTACCACCTGCACGACAGGGACACCGACACCTACCCGGTCCCGCACTACTCCGCCTCGTTCGCCCGCGACGCCCTGCGCGCCTTCGCCGACCACGAGGCGAAGCGGCGCGGCTGCACCGGCGTACGGCTGGCGGCTTGACCGCTCCGAGCAGCACGGTGGCCGGGGGCAGCCCCACGCGTGCGCCCCGGCCGGCGTGAGGCGAGCGCCGCGCCCAGTGCACGCGTATTCGTCAAAGACCCGGGACCGTGATCTCGGCCCACACGGTCTTGCGCGGCACGACGTCCGACGACACGCCCCAGCGGTCGGCCAGCGCCTCCACGATGAGCAGTCCGCGCCCCGACTCCTCCTCCGCGCAGGGGTGTTGGGCCTCGGGCAGGCGCTCGCGGCGGGTGTCGGTCACCTCGACGCGCAGCGTGTCGCCGACGACGTTCAGCGTGAGCTGGAAGTTCCGTCCCGGCACCCGGCCATGGGTCGCGGCGTTCGCCGCCAGCTCGGCGATCACCTGCGTGGCCGCGTCCGAGAGGATCCCCCAGCTCCGCAGCTGCTCCGCGGCGAGCAGCCGGGCGAGCCGGGCGCCGCGGGGGGTGGGGGACAGAAGCAGCATGAAGTCGCGGGTGGCGGCGACGGTTTCTTGGTTCACATCACTCAGCGTGGCGGCGGATGGTTCGCTGAGTAAGCAACAGTGTCCGTACGTACGGTGACCGTCTCGGCTTTGTCTCGGCTGTCTCGGCTGTCTCGGGCGTTGTTACGAGTACGAGCGAGCACGCGCCGGAGGAGGAGCTGTGAGCGAAGGTGTGGACGAGGCGGGTTGGGATGTCGAGCCGGGCGACGAGATCGAGTCGATCGTGCAAGCGGTGGGGCGCCTGCTCAAGGTCTGCCGGGAAGCGGTCGGGATGACCGTACCCGAGCTGGCCGAGGCCATGGGGTACGGCGAGGACATGATCCGCAAGATCGAACGGGGAGCGCGCATTCCTCGGCCGGAGTTCCTCGACAAGGCAGACACGCTCCTGAAGGCGCAGGGGCACCTCCGGGCCTTCATGGAGGACATGAGGAAGGCGCGGTACCCGAAGAAGGTGCGGGAGCTGGCGGAGTTGGAGGGGCGGGCGGTGGAGATGCTGCTGTACAGCAATCACAACATCCACGGCCTGTTGCAGACGGAGGAGTACGCGCGAGCACTCCTGCGTACCTGGCGTCCCGCCTACTCGACCGACCAGCTGGAGCGCATGGTGGCGGCACGAATGGCCCGGAAGTCCGTCTTCGAGCAGTCACCTTCGCCGGAGTTCAGCTTCGTACAGGAGGAGGTGACGCTGCGCCGCCCGATCGGCGACACAATGGTGCTGCGCCGACAGCTCCAACACATGCTGGAGGTGGCCAAGTTGCCGTTCGTGGAGCTTCAGGTCATGCCGACCGACCGTGCGAATCACCCCGGGACGGGTGGTCGGATTCAGGTGCTCAAGTTTGCCGATGGCACGGGAATGGGGCGTACCGACGGTGACTTCTCGGGTCGCCCGGTCTCAAGCCCCAGGCAAGTCCGGTTCCTCGACCTGCGCTATGGCATCATCCGGGCTCAGGCGCTCACGCCAGAGGAGTCTCTGGCCTTCATCGAGCAAGCGCTGGGAGAACTATGAGCACCCCGGAACTCCACTGGTTCAAGAGCAGCTACAGCGACAGCAGTAACGGCAACGACTGCGTCGAGTTCGCCCCCACCCCCACCACCATCCACATCCGCGACTCCAAGAACACCGAAGGTCCCTGCCTCACCGTCGCGCCCGGCACCTGGACCGCGTTCGTCACGTACTCGGCGCGGACGCAATGAGTACGGGTACTCAACTGCTGTAGCCCCCGCGGCGGATGTGGCGGCAGTGACGTCTTGTTAACTTAGGAGGCCCATAAGAAGTTCATACCTCACTCATAAGGTGGGGCACGGGGGAGGACCACGGGCATGCCCTGGGACGAATGGGAGCAGCTGAAGGCGGATGCCGCCACGCGTTCCGGTTCCGCACGGATGCGGCTGAACCACGTGCCGGACGCCGGTGGCGACGGAGACCCGCTGAAGTCGGACCGGAAGGTCTGGTCGGCGGCCGGCGGAGACGTCACGGCGCTGCGGACCGATGTGAGCACGGCGCTGGGGAAGCTGGAGCACGGGCAGTCGGGGGTGGGGGACGGCGCCGGGTGCGAGTCGGCCGCGGCGCAGAAGGAGCTCTACGACTCCTGGAAGAAGTACGTCGGTGATGTGAGCGGCCGCTGCGGGAAGCTGGGCGGTCTGCTGGAGCGCGCGGGGCGCGATCTGTCGATGACCGACGGGGACGTCCGGGACGGCTTGCAGAAGATCAAGACGGAGTACCAGGACACCGAGGCCGTCGGCGGCCGGGCGAAGGGCAAGTGAGCGGGTCGTGGATCTTGCCGCGTTGAAGTCCCTCAAGCCGTCCGAGTACCAGGACGCCGCCGACGGCTACCGCGCCACGAGCGAGATGGCGGGCAAGGCCGGGGAGGCGCTGGACAGCCGGATCTCGGCGGGGATCCGCAACCAGCTCTCCGGCGAGACCGCGAAGGCGGCCCTGCGCGAACTGAAGGAGCTGTCCAAGGACTTCCACTACGCCGCCGCCGAGTGCGCGCTGGCGGGCGCCGCGCTGGACGGCTTCGCCTTCGACATGGCCGCGGCCAAGCGGAAGCTGGAGGCCGCGCTGGAGGACGCCGCGGCGGCGGGCTGCACGGTCGGCGCGGACGGCTCGGTGAGCTTCCCGGCCGGGGGCAAGGAGGTCGACGGCAAGGTGCCGGAGGGCGGCACGGTGCGGGTGAGCACCAGTCCGACGGACCCGACGTCGGCCGCGCTGGAGCGCCAGGCCGTCCATATGCACCCGAACCCGAACTTCGGCAAGGCCGTCGGTTTCGCCGACCGCATCGGCGACGCCCTGAAGGAGGCCACGGACGCCGACGTCAAGTGGGCTCCGAAGCTGCGCGCCCTGAAGGCCGACGACGACCTGGTGGTCTCCGACAAGGACTGGACCGACGTCACGTCGGACACGGCCGGGGTACGCGACGCGGGCAAGGACTATTTCGACTCACTGCCCCGACCGCCTGAGCACGACGATCCCAAGAAGAACGCCGCCTGGTGGCAGGGCCTGACCGACGAGCAGCGATCGGACTACCTGTCGGCGCACCCCGACGCGGTGGGCGCGCTGGACGGACTGCCCGCCACCGCGCGGGACCAGGCCAACCGCACCGTGCTCGACGAGGCGCACGCGAAGGCCCGGCTGGACTACGACGCCTGGCTGAAGAAGCACCCGGAACCCGAGCGGTACCAGCCCTACATCGACCCGTACACCGGGTCCATGCCGAAGGGCCTCAGCGTCGAGAGCCAGGAGTGGAAGGACTGGGAGGAGGCGCGGAAGAACGCGCGCAAGTCCCTCGATGGCATGGACGCGATCCAGACACGCTTCGACGCGACAGGGGTGAACGGGCTGCCCGAGGCGTACCTGCTGGGATTCAGCACGGACGGCGACGGCCGCGCCATCATCGCCAACGGCAACCCGGACACCGCGGACCACCAGGCGGTCTATGTTCCCGGTACCGGGTCGGAACTGGGGAACATCGGTGGCGGCATCGACCGGATGACCAAGGTCTGGCACGCGGCCAACGACGAGGCCGACGGGAGTCCGTCTCCACGATCACCTGGCTCGGCTACGACGCGCCGGACAGCGTCTGGAAGGACGCGCCGTTCGAGCACTACGCGTACGACGGGGCGCCGGCGTTCGACAAGTTCCTGGACGGGCTCGACACCTCCCACACCGGGGACACGGATCCGCACCGTACGGTCATCGCCCACTCGTACGGGACGACCCTCGTCGGCGCCGCGGCCCAGAAGGGGCATGTCAGCGCCGATGACCTCGTCTTCGCCGGCAGTCCCGGGGTCAAGGTGTCCCGTGCCGACGAACTGGACGTGCCCCAGGGGCATGTGTGGAACGAGGAGGCCGACGGAGACGTGGTCCCGGACATCGGCCGATGGGGGCACGGCGGGGACGGTTTCATCATCCCCAGTGATCCGCACTTCGGTGCCAACCAGATGACCACGGACACCGAAGGGCACAGCGGCTACTGGGACGAGACGTCCCACGGTCCCTCGCAGAGCCTGAAGAACCAGGCTCTGGTCGTCGTCGGGAAGGGCGATGACGTGGCGCTGAAGCCGCCGCCGAACGAGTGGGCGCATGTGAAGTAGCTACGACGACGTAAGGCTCGCCGACGTGAAGACCAGACTGAGCGCCTGTGTGCTCGCCCTGCCCCTTGTAATGACCACCCTCACTGGATGCGGCATGACCGACAAAGACTCCGACCCGACTCCGTCCGCCGGTACGAGTACCTCGCGTGACGCCTCCGACGCGATGCAGAAGCTGTCCAGCGGCATCTACGACCTGATCGGCGTCAAGGGGAGGACCTCGGACAGTCATCCGTTCGTCGCCGAATGCCCGGGCAAGGACACGAAGACCTACTTCCGGATCTTCCACTGGTGGAGCTTCTACCCGGCGTCGGCGAAGGACCTCGACGTGGCGATGGAACGGCTCAGGACCGAGTTGCCGCGGCACGGCTGGAAGATCGTCACGTACGGGCCGGACACCAGCAGGAACAAGAACGTCAACCTGACCGCCGACAACGATCAGCGGAAGGCCGGCGTCAACATCGTCCAGATGGCCAAGAACGACCCGCCGAAGCTGAGCCTCCATGTCGTCTCCGGCTGCTACAAGGTCCCGGACGGCCAGGAGGTCGAACATTTCTGAGCGGCGCGGCCACACGTTCCGCGCTCACCGGTGCGCCGACCGCGGGTTCGGCTTGACCTACGTCACTCCAGGGGTAATCTCTTCGGCTCGATTGGCGGAGCCCCCCGGCTGTATGGCAGACTGTCCGAGTTGCTCGGTCGAGTGTTGATGCTGCGCGCCTCCCGCCGGGAGGACCGGAAGCGAGTCCCACAGTACTCGTCGCCCTAACTGCCCTCGGGCAGCACTGGGGCGGACGTACGGGAATCTTCCGGGAAGTGTGGGCGCGACACCGACCAGGCGCCCGGTGGGCCCGAGGTCCCCGGTCCGCGGTTTCCGGAAGGGCCGTGTGCATTCCCCGCAGGGATGTTCGAACAAGGGACATTCATGTCAGCGGGAGCGCGACACGCCCGACCGCGTGGGTCGGAGAAGGCGGGTACCGGAAACCACCGGGTCCCAGAGCGTTAGAAGAGACAGGACTACTGAGTAGCCATGGCGGGACAGAAGATCCGCATCCGGCTCAAGGCCTACGACCACGAGGTCATCGACTCCTCGGCGAAGAAGATCGTCGAGACGGTGACCCGCACTGGTGCGTCGGTCGCGGGCCCGGTGCCGCTGCCCACTGAGAAGAACGTGTACTGCGTCATCAAGTCGCCGCACAAGTACAAGGACTCGCGCGAGCACTTCGAGATGCGCACGCACAAGCGCCTGATCGACATCCTCGACCCGACCCCCAAGACCGTTGACTCTCTGATGCGACTCGACCTCCCGGCCGGTGTCGACATCGAGATCAAGCTCTGAGGGCTGGTGATCTGAGAATGGCTAAGCAGATCAAGGGCATCCTGGGCGAGAAGCTCGGCATGACGCAGGTGTGGGACGAGAACAACCGTGTTGTTCCGGTCACCGTCGTCAAGGCCGGCCCCAACGTCGTCACCCAGGTCCGCACGAACGACGTCGACGGCTACGAGTCCGTCCAGATCGCGTTCGGCGAGATCGACCCGCGCAAGGTGAACAAGCCCCTCAAGGGCCACTTCGCCAAGGCCGACGTCACCCCCCGCCGCCACCTCGTCGAGATCCGCACCGCGGACGCCTCCGAGTACACGCTGGGCCAGGAGATCTCTGCTGAGGTCTTCGAGGCGGGCGTCAAGGTGGACGTGACCGGCAAGAGCAAGGGCAAGGGCTTCGCCGGTGTCATGAAGCGTCACAACTTCAAGGGCCTCGGCGCCGGACACGGCACCCAGCGCAAGCACCGCTCGCCCGGTTCCATCGGTGGCTGCGCCACCCCGGGCCGCGTGTTCAAGGGCCTCCGCATGGCGGGTCGTATGGGCAACGAGCGGGTCACCACCCAGAACCTGACCGTCCACGCCGTTGACGCGGAGAAGGGTCTGCTGCTCATCAAGGGCGCGGTTCCCGGTCCGAACGGCGGCCTCGTCCTGGTCCGCACCGCGGCCAAGGGGGCCTGAGGTAACCGATGAGCACTGTTGACATCCTTTCGCCGGCGGGCGAGAAGGCCGGTTCCGTCGAGCTCCCCGCGGAGATCTTCGACGCCAAGGTCAGCGTCCCGCTGATCCACCAGGTCGTCGTCGCGCAGCTGGCCGCGGCCCGTCAGGGCACGCACAAGACCAAGACGCGTGGCGAGGTCCGTGGTGGCGGCAAGAAGCCGTACCGCCAGAAGGGCACCGGTCGCGCCCGTCAGGGTTCGACCCGCGCTCCGCAGTTCGCCGGTGGTGGCGTCGTGCACGGTCCCGTGCCGCGTGACTACTCGCAGCGCACCCCGAAGAAGATGAAGGCCGCCGCCCTGCGCGGTGCCCTCACCGACCGGGCGCGTCACAACCGCATCCACGTCGTCGCCGGCGTGGTCGAGGGCCAGGCGTCCACCAAGGCCGCGAAGAGCCTGTTCGGCAAGATCTCGGAGCGCAAGAACCTGCTCCTGGTCGTCGACCGCTCCGACGAGGCCGCGTGGCTGTCCGCCCGCAACCTGCCCCAGGTCCACATCCTGGAGCCGGGCCAGCTGAACACGTACGACGTTCTCGTCTCGGACGACGTGGTCTTCACCCAGGCCGCTTTCGAGTCCTTCGTGTCTGGCCCCAAGGCCGCTGACACCGAAGGGAGCGAGGCCTGATGGCTATCCGTCACCCCGCTATTGCCTCGAAGGCCGCCAAGGCCGCCAAGGCCGCGCGCGTCGCCAAGGCGCGTCGCCACGCCACCGAGGGCAAGAACACCGTCGAGACGCCGCTGAGCAAGTCGTACACGGACCCCCGTGACGTCCTGCTGAAGCCGGTCGTCTCGGAGAAGAGCTACGCGCTCCTCGACGACAACAAGTACACGTTCATCGTCGACCCGAACGCCAACAAGACCCAGATCAAGCAGGCCGTCCAGGCGGTCTTCGACGTCAAGGTCACCGGGGTCAACACGATCAACCGCCAGGGCAAGCGCAAGCGCACGAAGACCGGCTTCGGTCAGCGTGCCGCCACCAAGCGCGCGATCGTGACCCTCGCCGAGGGCGACCGTATCGACATCTTCGGCGGTCCGACCGCCTAAGGGCGGTCCGGATCGTCCGATATCGGACGAGGACTGAGAAATGGGAATCCGCAAGTACAAGCCGACTACGCCGGGCCGTCGTGGCGCCAGCGTCGCCGACTTCGTCGAGGTCACGCGGTCCACGCCGGAGAAGTCGCTGGTCCGTCCCCTGCACAGCAAGGGCGGCCGTAACAACGCCGGTCGTGTGACCGTTCGCCACCAGGGTGGCGGACACAAGCGCGCCTACCGTGTGATCGACTTCCGTCGTCACGACAAGGACGGCGTGCCGGCGAAGGTCGCGCACATCGAGTACGACCCCAACCGCACCGCGCGCATCGCGCTGCTGCACTACGCCGACGGCGAGAAGCGCTACATCCTCGCCCCGCGCAACCTCCAGCAGGGTGACCGCGTCGAGAACGGTCCCGGGGCCGACATCAAGCCGGGCAACAACCTGGCGCTCCGCAACATCCCGGTCGGTACCACGATCCACGCGATCGAGCTCCGTCCCGGTGGCGGTGCCAAGTTCGCCCGCTCCGCCGGTGCCTCCGTGCAGCTGCTCGCGAAGGAGGGCTCCATGGCCCACCTGCGCATGCCGTCCGGCGAGATCCGCCTGGTCGACGTCCGCTGCCGCGCCACCGTCGGTGAGGTCGGCAACGCCGAGCAGAGCAACATCAACTGGGGTAAGGCCGGCCGTAAGCGGTGGCTGGGCGTTCGCCCGACCGTCCGTGGTGTCGTCATGAACCCGGTCGACCACCCGCACGGTGGTGGCGAGGGCCGGACCTCCGGTGGCCGTCACCCCGTGTCCCCGTGGGGCAAGAAGGAAGGCCGTACTCGTTCGCCCAAGAAGGCGTCGAACAAGTACATCGTCCGCCGCCGCAAGACGAACAAGAAGCGCTAAGGACGGGTTGAGATGCCTCGTAGCTTGAAGAAGGGGCCCTTCGTCGACGACCACCTGATCAAGAAGGTGGACACGCAGAACGAAGCCGGCACCAAGAACGTCATCAAGACCTGGTCCCGTCGCTCGATGATCGTCCCGGCCATGCTCGGCCACACGATCGCGGTGCACAACGGCAAGACCCACATCCCGGTGTTCGTCACCGAGTCGATGGTCGGCCACAAGCTCGGCGAGTTCTCGCCGACGCGCACCTTCCGCGGCCACGTCAAGGACGACCGGAAGTCGAAGCGCCGCTAATCGCGGATCGCATTCAGACAAGTAAGTAACTCTGAAGGGACAACCATGGAAGCCAGGGCCCAGGCGCGGTACATCCGCGTCACGCCCATGAAGGCCCGCCGTGTGGTGGACCTCATCCGTGGCATGGACGCCACGGAGGCCCAGGCTGTTCTGCGATTCGCCCCGCAGGCAGCCTCGGTTCCGGTCGGCAAGGTGCTGGACAGCGCCATTGCCAATGCCGCGCACAACTACGACCACACCGATGTCGACAGCCTGGTCATCTCCGAGGCCTACGTCGACGAGGGCCCGACCCTGAAGCGGTTCCGTCCGCGTGCCCAGGGCCGTGCCTACCGGATCCGCAAGCGGACCAGCCACATCACCGTGGTCGTCAGCAGCAAGGAAGGAACCCGGTAATGGGCCAGAAGGTTAACCCGCATGGGTTCCGGCTCGGTGTCACGACCGACTTCAAGTCGCGTTGGTACGCCGACAAGCTGTACAAGGACTACGTCAAGGAAGACGTCGCCATCCGTCGGATGATGACGTCCGGCATGGAGCGCGCCGGCATCTCGAAGGTTGAGATCGAGCGCACCCGTGACCGTGTCCGTGTGGACATCCACACCGCTCGTCCGGGCATCGTCATCGGCCGCCGCGGCGCCGAGGCCGACCGCATCCGCGGTGACCTGGAGAAGCTGACCGGCAAGCAGGTTCAGCTCAACATCCTCGAGGTCAAGAACCCGGAGACGGACGCTCAGCTGGTGGCCCAGGCCGTCGCCGAGCAGCTCTCCTCCCGTGTCTCCTTCCGCCGTGCCATGCGTAAGAGCATGCAGTCGGCGATGAAGGCGGGCGCCAAGGGCATCAAGATCCAGTGCGGTGGCCGCCTCGGTGGCGCCGAGATGTCCCGCTCGGAGTTCTACCGCGAGGGCCGTGTGCCCCTGCACACGCTCCGCGCGAACGTGGACTACGGCTTCTTCGAGGCCAAGACGACCTTCGGCCGCATCGGTGTGAAGGTCTGGATCTACAAGGGCGACGTCAAGAACATCGCCGAGGTCCGCGCCGAGAACGCTGCGGCCCGTGCGGGTAACCGCCCGGCCCGTGGCGGTGCCGACCGCCCGGCCCGTGGTGGCCGTGGTGGCGAGCGGCGCGGTCGCAAGCCGCAGCAGGCTGCCGGCGCCGAGGCCCCCAAGGCCGAGGCTCCCGCCGCCGCTCCGGCTGAGAGCACCGGAACGGAGGCCTGACCGAAATGCTGATCCCCCGTAGGGTCAAGCACCGCAAGCAGCACCACCCGAAGCGCGATGGTATGGCCAAGGGTGGCACGCAGGTTGCGTTCGGCGAGTACGGCATCCAGGCGCTGACCCCGGCCTACGTCACGAACCGCCAGATCGAGGCGGCTCGTATCGCGATGACCCGCCACATCAAGCGTGGCGGCAAGGTCTGGATCAACATCTACCCGGACCGTCCCCTCACCAAGAAGCCCGCCGAGACCCGCATGGGTTCCGGTAAGGGTTCTCCGGAGTGGTGGATCGCCAACGTCAAGCCCGGACGCGTCATGTTCGAGCTGTCGTACCCCAACGAGAAGATCGCCCGTGAGGCGCTGACTCGTGCGGCCCACAAGCTGCCGATGAAGTGCCGGATCGTCAAGCGCGAGGCAGGTGAAGCGTGATGTCGGCCGGTACCAAGGCGTCCGAGCTGCGCGAGCTGGGCAACGAGGAGCTTCTTGCGAAGCTCCGCGAGGCCAAGGAAGAGCTGTTCAACCTCCGCTTCCAGGCGGCGACTGGTCAGCTCGAGAACCATGGCCGTCTGAAGGCGGTCCGCAAGGACATCGCGCGGATCTACACCCTGATGCGCGAGCGTGAGCTGGGCATCGAAACGGTGGAGAACGCCTGATGAGCGAGAAGAACGTGACTGAGAACGCAGAGGCCCGCGGCTTCCGCAAGACCCGTGAGGGTCTCGTCGTCAGCGACAAGATGGACAAGACCGTCGTCGTCGCCGTCGAGGACCGTGTGAAGCACGCGCTGTACGGCAAGGTCATCCGCCGTACGAACAAGCTCAAGGCGCACGACGAGCAGAACGCCGCGGGTGTCGGCGACCGTGTCCTCCTCATGGAGACCCGGCCGCTGTCCGCGACGAAGCGCTGGCGCGTCGTCGAGATCCTTGAGAAGGCCAAGTAGGTAATTCCCGCAAGGGAATTCCACCAGTAGGTTCCTGCGGGGCGCCCCTCGCAGGACAGTTCCGCCAGGCTCCGGGGGCCGCTCGATCGAGCAGCCCCCGGGGAACCGGCAGACATTCAGGAGATAGACGTGATCCAGCAGGAGTCGCGACTGCGTGTCGCCGACAACACTGGTGCGAAGGAGATCCTTTGCATCCGTGTGCTCGGTGGCTCCGGTCGCCGCTACGCGGGCATCGGTGACGTCATCGTCGCCACCGTCAAGGACGCGATCCCCGGTGGCAACGTGAAGAAGGGTGACGTCGTCAAGGCGGTCATCGTTCGCACCGTCAAGGAGCGCCGCCGTCCGGACGGCTCGTACATCCGCTTCGACGAGAACGCCGCCGTCATTCTGAAGAACGACGGCGACCCTCGCGGCACCCGTATCTTCGGCCCGGTCGGCCGTGAGCTGCGCGAGAAGAAGTTCATGAAGATCATCTCGCTCGCGCCGGAGGTGCTGTAAGCATGAAGATCAAGAAGGGCGACCTGGTCCAGGTCATCACCGGCAAGGACAAGGGCAAGCAGGGCAAGGTCATTGCCGCTTACCCGCGCGACGAGCGTGTCCTGGTCGAGGGTGTCAACCGGGTCAAGAAGCACACGAAGGCCGGTCCGACCGCCAGTGGCTCCCAGGCCGGCGGCATCGTGACCACCGAGGCGCCGATCCACGTCTCCAACGTCCAGCTGGTCGTGGAGAAGGACGGCGAGAAGGTCGTCACTCGTGTCGGCTACCGCTTCGACGAAGAGGGCAACAAGATCCGCGTTGCCAAGCGGACGGGTGAGGACATCTGATGGCTACCACCACCACTCCGCGTCTGAAGCAGAAGTACCGTGACGAGATCGCGGGCAAGCTGCGTGACGAGTTCAAGTACGAGAACGTCATGCAGATCCCCGGCCTCGTCAAGATCGTGGTCAACATGGGTGTGGGCGACGCCGCCCGCGACTCCAAGCTGATCGAGGGCGCCATCCGCGACCTCACCACGATCACCGGTCAGAAGCCGGCCGTCACCAAGGCCCGGAAGTCCATCGCGCAGTTCAAGCTGCGTGAGGGTCAGCCGATCGGTGCCCACGTCACGCTCCGTGGCGACCGCATGTGGGAGTTCCTGGACCGCACCCTGTCGCTGGCGCTCCCGCGCATCCGCGACTTCCGCGGCCTGTCCCCCAAGCAGTTCGACGGCCGTGGCAACTACACCTTCGGTCTCACGGAGCAGGTCATGTTCCACGAGATCGACCAGGACAAGATCGACCGCGTCCGGGGTATGGACATCACCGTGGTCACCACGGCGACCAACGACGCTGAGGGCCGCGCGCTCCTTCGTCACCTCGGCTTCCCGTTCAAGGAGGCGTGAGCGAGATGGCGAAGAAGGCTCTGATCGCTAAGGCTGCTCGCAAGCCCAAGTTCGGTGTGCGTGGCTACACCCGCTGCCAGCGCTGCGGCCGCCCCCACTCCGTGTACCGCAAGTTCGGCCTGTGCCGCGTGTGCCTTCGTGAGATGGCTCACCGTGGCGAGCTGCCGGGCGTGACCAAGAGCTCCTGGTAGTCCCTGCTTTTAGGGATACCTGGACCTCTCGGTAAGCAACCGGGACGGCAGGGGCGCCCACTCTCATGGCTTAGGCTAGGAGGGTTGGGCCTCTGCCGCCCTGAACGACTTACTACGCCGTAGGTCCCCGCGCCGCACCCGTCCCGTCCCAGTACGGGGAGAGGGATGGCGCATATAGGAAACCCCGGCGAGAAAGGCCACAGGCCAATTCATGACCATGACTGATCCGATCGCAGACATGCTTACGCGTCTGCGGAACGCGAACTCGGCTTACCACGACTCGGTGTCGATGCCGCACTCCAAGATCAAGTCGCACATCGCGGAGATCCTCCAGCAGGAGGGCTTCATCACGGGCTGGAAGACCGAGGACGCCGAGGTCGGCAAGAACCTCGTCCTCGAGCTGAAGTTCGGCCCGAACCGTGAGCGCTCCATCGCGGGCATCAAGCGGATCTCCAAGCCCGGTCTCCGGGTGTACGCGAAGTCCACCAACCTGCCCAAGGTGCTGGGTGGCCTCGGCGTGGCGATCATCTCCACGTCGCACGGGCTCCTCACCGACAAGCAGGCCGGCAAGAAGGGCGTGGGTGGGGAAGTCCTCGCCTACGTCTGGTAGCAGAAGGGAACGGAGGAAACAGCTATGTCGCGTATCGGCAAGCTCCCCATCGCGGTTCCCGCCGGCGTGGACGTCACCATCGACGGCCGCACGGTCAAGGTCAAGGGCCCCAAGGGCGAGCTGACCCACACCGTCGTGGCACCGATCGACATCGCCAAGGGCGAAGACGGCACCCTTCAGGTGACCCGCCCCAACGACGAGCGTCAGAACAAGGCCCTGCACGGCCTGTCCCGCACGCTGGTGGCGAACATGATCACCGGCGTGACCCAGGGTTACGTGAAGAAGCTCGAGATCAGCGGTGTCGGTTACCGAGTGACCGCCAAGGGTTCCAACCTGGAGTTCGCTCTCGGTTACAGCCACCCGATCCTGGTCGAGGCGCCTGAAGGAATCTCCTTCAAGGTGGAGACCCCGACCCGTTTCCAGGTCGAGGGCATCGACAAGCAGAAGGTCGGCGAGGTTGCGGCCAACATCCGCAAGCTGCGCAAGCCTGACCCGTACAAGGCCAAGGGCGTCAAGTACGAGGGCGAAGTCATCCGCCGCAAGGTCGGAAAGGCGGGTAAGTAAGCCATGGCATACGGGCAGAAGATCCTCAAGGGCGACGCCTACAAGCGCGCCGCGATCAAGCGCCGTCACATCCGGATCCGCAAGCGGGTGTCCGGTACGGCGGAGCGCCCCCGTCTGGTCGTGACCCGCTCCAACCGCCACATCGTGGCGCAGGTGATCGACGACCTGAAGGGTCACACCCTCGCGTCGGCGTCCACGCTGGACACCTCGATCCGCGGTGGCGAGGGCGACAAGTCCGCGCTGGCCAAGCAGGTCGGCGCCCTGGTCGCCGAGCGGGCCAAGGCCGCGGGCGTCGAGGCCGTCGTGTTCGACCGTGGTGGCAACCAGTACGCCGGGCGCATCGCCGCCCTGGCGGACGCCGCCCGCGAGGCCGGGCTCAAGTTCTGAGCCGCTTGTAGCTAGCGGAAAGAGAGAGGTAATCCAATGGCTGGACCCCAGCGCCGCGGAGGCGGTGCCGGTGGCGGCGAGCGGCGGGACCGGAAGGGCCGTGACGGCGGCGCTGCTGCCGCCGAGAAGACCGCGTACGTCGAGCGCGTCGTCGCGATCAACCGTGTCGCCAAGGTTGTGAAGGGTGGTCGTCGCTTCAGCTTCACCGCGCTGGTCGTGGTGGGCGACGGTGACGGCACCGTGGGTGTCGGTTACGGCAAGGCCAAGGAGGTGCCGGCCGCCATCGCCAAGGGTGTTGAGGAGGCCAAGAAGCACTTCTTCAAGGTCCCCCGTATCCAGGGCACCATCCCGCACCCGATCCAGGGTGAGAAGGCTGCCGGCGTCGTGCTGCTCAAGCCCGCGTCTCCGGGTACCGGCGTTATCGCCGGTGGTCCGGTGCGTGCCGTGCTCGAGTGCGCCGGTATCCACGACATCCTGTCGAAGTCGCTCGGCTCCGACAACGCGATCAACATCGTGCACGCCACGGTGGCGGCCCTCAAGGGTCTGCAGCGTCCGGAGGAGGTCGCGGCTCGCCGTGGTCTGCCTCTGGAGGACGTTGCTCCCGCTGCCCTGCTGCGTGCGCGTGCCGGGGCGGGTGCGTGATGGCTCAGCTCAAGATCACGCAGGTGAAGTCCTACATCGGCAGCAAGCAGAACCACCGCGACACCCTGCGCTCCCTTGGTCTCAAGGGCATCAACACGCAGGTCGTCAAGGAGGACCGCCCCGAGTTCCGCGGCATGGTGCACACCGTCCGCCACCTCGTGACGGTCGAGGAGGTCGACTGATCATGGCGGAGCAGAACCCGCTCAAGATCCACAACCTCCGTCCCGCCCCGGGCGCCAAGACCGCGAAGACCCGTGTCGGTCGTGGTGAGGCGTCGAAGGGTAAGACGGCCGGTCGTGGTACCAAGGGCACCAAGGCCCGTTACCAGGTTCCGGAGCGCTTCGAGGGTGGCCAGATGCCCCTCCACATGCGTCTCCCGAAGCTCAAGGGCTTCAAGAACCCGTTCAAGACCGAGTACCAGGTCGTGAACCTGGACAAGCTGGCCGCGCTCTACCCGCAGGGTGGAGAGGTCACCGTCCAGGACCTCGTCGACAAGGGTGCCGTTCGCAAGAACAGCCTCGTCAAGGTCCTCGGCCAGGGCGAGATCTCCGTGGCGCTCCAGGTGACGGTCGACGCCGTCTCCGGCTCCGCCAAGGAGAAGATCACCGCCGCCGGCGGTACGGTCACCGAGCTCGTCTGACTCCCTCAGACGACGTTGCGATGACGTAAACGATCCCTACCGGGGATACCTCACAATGAGGTATCCCCGGTTGGTCGTTCCAAGGGGGGCATGGTCGCCGGTAAGGTGGCCAACACTGTTCTCACTCGTATTCGTCGAACCTCAGACCGTCACCCTTGACGCAGTTGCGCGGGGGTCGCAGGAGGCACCGTGCTCACCGCGTTCGCCCGGGCGTTCAAGACGCCCGACCTGCGCAAGAAGCTGCTCTTCACGCTGGGCATCATCGTGGCCTACCGCGTGGGTACCCACATTCCGATCCCTGGCGTCAACTACAAGGCCGTCCAGCAGTGCGTGGGCGAGGCCGGGGCCAACCAGGGCCTGTTCGGCCTCGTGAACATGTTCAGCGGCGGTGCGCTGCTGCAGATCACGGTCTTCGCGCTCGGCATCATGCCGTACATCACGGCCAGCATCATTCTTCAGCTGCTGACCGTGGTCATCCCGCGCCTGGAAGCCCTCAAGAAGGAGGGCCAGGCCGGCACCACGAAGATCACGCAGTACACCCGATACCTCACCCTCGCCCTCGCGATCCTCCAGGGCACCGGCCTCGTCGCCACCGCCCGCAGCGGCGCGCTCTTCAGCGGCTGCTCGGTGGCCACCAGCATCGTTCCGGACCAGGCGATCTTCACGACCATCACCATGGTCATCTGCATGACCGCCGGCACCACGGTGGTGATGTGGCTCGGCGAGCTGATCACCGACCGCGGCATCGGCAACGGCATGTCGATCCTGATGTTCATCTCGATCGCCGCCACCTTCCCGTCCGCGCTGTGGGCCATCAAGAAGCAGGGCACCCTGGCCGGCGGCTGGATCGAGTTCGGCACCGTGATCCTGGTCGGCCTGGTCATGGTCGCGCTCGTGGTCTTCGTCGAGCAGGCCCAGCGCCGCATCCCGGTCCAGTACGCGAAGCGGATGATCGGCCGCCGGTCCTACGGCGGTACGTCCACGTACATCCCGCTCAAGGTGAACCAGGCGGGTGTGATCCCGGTGATCTTCGCCTCGTCCCTGCTGTACATCCCGGCCCTGGTCGCCCAGTTCGCGGGCGGCAACTCGGGCTGGAAGCAGTGGGTGCAGACGAACCTCACCAAGGGTGACCATCCGGTTTACATCACCGCGTACTTCCTGCTCATCGTTTTCTTCGCGTTCTTCTACGTGGCGATCTCCTTCAACCCCGAAGAAGTCGCCGACAACATGAAGAAGTATGGTGGCTTCATCCCGGGCATCCGGGCTGGCCGACCGACCGCTGAGTACCTGTCGTACGTGCTCAACCGGATCACCTGGCCGGGTTCGCTGTATCTGGGTCTGATCGCTCTCGTACCGACAATGGCGTTGGTCGGCTTCGGAGCAAGCCAGAACTTCCCCTTCGGCGGCACCAGCATCCTCATCATCGTGGGTGTCGGTCTCGAGACGGTGAAGCAGATCGAGAGCCAGCTCCAGCAGCGCAATTACGAAGGGTTCCTCCGCTGATGCGTATCGTCCTCGTCGGGCCGCCCGGTGCCGGTAAGGGAACGCAGGCCGTCCGGCTCGCTGAGAAGCTGGCTGTCCCGCACATCTCCACGGGCGACCTGTTCCGGGCCAACATCAGCCGGCAGACCGAGCTGGGCAAGCTCGCGAAGTCCTACATGGACGCCGGCAACCTCGTGCCCGACGAGGTCACCATCGCCATGGCCAAGGACCGCATGGAGCAGCCGGACGCCGTGAACGGCTTCCTGCTCGACGGCTTCCCGCGGAACGTCGCACAGGCCGAGGCGCTGGACGAGCTGCTGCGCACCGAGAAGATGACGCTCGAGGCGGTGCTGGACCTGGAGGCCCCCGAGGACGAGGTGGTCAAGCGCATCGCTGGCCGCCGGATCTGCCGTAAGGACTCCTCGCACGTCTTCCACGTGGCGTACAACCCGCCGCAGCAGGAAGGCGTCTGCGACATCTGCGGCGGCGAGCTGTACCAGCGCGCGGACGACTCCGAGGACACGGTGCGGACGCGCCTGGAGGTCTACCACACGCAGACCGAGCCCATCATCGACTACTACAAGTCGCAGGGCCTGGTCCGCACGATCTCCGCGATGGGCCCGGTGGACGAGGTCACCGAGCGCGCGCTGGAGGCGCTGAAGAGCGAGCAGGCCGAGAACCACTGAGTCCGGCCGCCTTCCGGCCGCGGTGCCCTTCCGAGGGCGCCGCGGCCGTAGTGTTGTACAGGTACACCCAGCCGACGTGAGTGACGGAGAGCGCAGGCCCCCCATGGTGCAGATCAAGACGCCCGAGCAGATCGCCAAGATGCGTGCGGCGGGCCTGGTCGTCGCCGCGATCCACGCGGCCACCCGAGAGGCCGCGGTGCCCGGTGCCTCCACGAAGGACCTGGACGAGGTCGCGCGCAAGGTGCTCGCCGAGCACGGCGCCAAGTCGAACTTCCTGGGGTACGGCGGCTTCCCCGCGACCATCTGCACCTCCGTGAACGATGTGGTCGTGCACGGCATCCCGTCCGAGGACGTCGTCCTCAAGGACGGCGACATCATCTCCATCGACTGCGGCGCGATCGTGGACGGCTGGCACGGCGACGCGGCGTACACCGCCTTCGTCGGCTCCGGCCACGCCCCCGAGCTGGTCGAGCTGTCCCGGGTGACCGAGGGCTCGATGTGGGCCGGCATCGCCGCGATGAAGCTGGGCAACCGGCTGGTCGACATCTCCCGGGCCATCGAGACGTACATCCGCCGCCAGCCGAAGCCGGGCGGCGGCCGGTACGGGATCATCGAGGACTACGGCGGCCACGGCATCGGCACCGAGATGCACATGGACCCGCATCTGCTGAACTACGTCGAACGGCGCCGGGGCAAGGGCCCGAAGCTGGTCCCCGGCTTCTGCCTGGCGATCGAGCCCATGGTCTCCCTCGGCACCCCGCGCACCGAGGTCCTCGAGGACGACTGGACGGTCATCACGACCGACGGCACCTGGTCCTCCCACTGGGAGCACTCCGTCGCGCTGACGGAGGAGGGCCCGCTGGTGCTCACCGCGGTCGACGGCGGCAAGGCGAAGCTGGCGGAGTTCGGCATCACGACGGCCCCCGACCCCCTGGCGCAGTGAACAGAGCTCGCATAGTGGTCGCTCCTGTGGGGAAGACTCCCTCGATTCGCGTTTCGGGTTCCTCCGACGTAGACTGACTCGTCGGCTCTCGTGCACCCGCATGTCCGCATGCGCCCGTAAGGGAAAGCAGGGGAGTCGATCAAGGTAGTCGATTCGAAGGGCGAAGCGTGGCCAAGAAGCAAGGTGCCATCGAGATCGAGGGCACTGTCGTCGAGTCTCTGCCGAACGCCATGTTCAGGGTCGAGCTCCAGAACGGCCACCAGGTCCTGGCACATATCAGCGGCAAGATGCGTATGCACTACATCCGCATCCTCCCTGACGACCGGGTCGTGGTGGAGCTGTCTCCGTACGACCTGACGCGTGGCCGGATCGTCTACCGGTACAAGTAGATCTTGCCCGCGCCCCGGGCCCGCCCGGTGCGATGGCACTGACCCGGAGAACCTCACCCCATGAAGGTCAAGCCGAGCGTCAAGAAGATCTGCGACAAGTGCAGGGTGATCCGCCGTCACGGTCGGGTCATGGTCATTTGCGAGAACCCGCGCCACAAGCAGCGCCAGGGCTGACGCACGACCACCCTCTCTGCACCTCTATCGCAGAGTCTTCGCGCGACGCGAGCTGAATTGTTCATACGCAGATCCCGAGCCGATGGGCTCGACACCCCCGGCTCGGAGGCCGGGGACCCGGTTCGTACCTGGTACGGCGGCCGGGATCCGGTTCTGCGGAAGACCTCCGAAGATTCACCAGGAGCCATTGAATGGCACGCGTTTCCGGTGTTGACATCCCGCGCGAAAAGCGCGTGGAGGTCGCCCTCACCTACGTGTTCGGCATTGGCCGGACCCTCTCGAAGGAGACGCTGGCTGCGACCGGCGTCGACCCGAACACCCGTGTTCGTGACCTGAGCGAAGAGCAGCTGGTCGCGATCCGCGAGTACGTCGACAGCAACATCAAGACCGAGGGTGACCTCCGTCGCGAGATCCAGGCCGACATCCGCCGCAAGGTCGAGATCGGTTGCTACCAGGGTCTCCGTCACCGTCGCGGTCTGCCCGTCCGCGGTCAGCGCACCAGCACCAACGCCCGCACCCGCAAGGGCCCGCGTCGCGCCATCGCCGGCAAGAAGAAGCCGGGCAAGAAGTAGTCCGCAGCGGACCACATTCCACGGTCTTCGCTGTAGGACCGACCACCTCCCTCTAGGAGTTTGTAGATGCCCCCCAAGGGTCGTCAGGGCGCTGCCAAGAAGGTGCGCCGCAAGGAAAAGAAGAACGTCGCTCACGGCCACGCGCACATCAAGAGCACGTTCAACAACACGATCGTCTCGATCACGGACCCCTCGGGCAACGTGATCTCCTGGGCCTCCGCCGGCCACGTCGGCTTCAAGGGCTCCCGGAAGTCCACGCCGTTCGCCGCGCAGATGGCCGCCGAGTCGGCTGCCCGTCGCGCCCAGGAGCACGGCATGCGCAAGGTCGACGTGTTCGTCAAGGGCCCGGGTTCCGGTCGTGAGACCGCGATCCGCTCCCTCCAGGCCACGGGTCTTGAGGTCGGCTCCATCCAGGACGTCACCCCGACCCCGCACAACGGCTGCCGCCCGCCGAAGCGCCGCCGCGTCTGACGCGCAGCGCTCCGCTGGTTTTTTGCGGTTTCGGGCGGTACGGCCTCTGTGAGGAAGCCGTACCGCCCGTACCCTTGCAGTACTGAGTCGGGCGTCAAATAGCGGGCGCCCCTGACTGAAGGATCTCCACCATGCTGATCGCTCAGCGTCCTTCGTTGACCGAAGAGGTCGTCGACGAGTTCCGCTCCCGGTTCGTGATCGAGCCGCTGGAGCCGGGCTTCGGCTACACCCTCGGCAACTCCCTCCGCCGTACCCTCCTGTCCTCGATCCCCGGTGCCGCTGTCACCAGCATCCGGATCGACGGTGTCCTGCACGAGTTCACCACCGTGCCGGGCGTCAAGGAGGACGTCACCGACCTGATCCTCAACATCAAGCAGCTGGTCGTCTCCTCGGAGCACGACGAGCCGGTCGTGATGTACCTGCGCAAGCAGGGCCCGGGTCTGGTGACCGCCGCCGACATCGCGCCCCCGGCCGGTGTCGAGGTGCACAACCCCGACCTCGTCCTCGCCACGCTCAACGGCAAGGGCAAGCTGGAGATGGAGCTGACCGTCGAGCGCGGTCGCGGCTACGTCTCCGCGGTGCAGAACAAGCAGGTGGGCCAGGAGATCGGCCGTATCCCGGTCGACTCCATCTACTCGCCGGTTCTCAAGGTCACGTACAAGGTCGAGGCCACGCGTGTCGAGCAGCGCACCGACTTCGACAAGCTGATCGTGGATGTCGAGACCAAGCAGGCGATGCGTCCGCGTGACGCCATGGCCTCCGCCGGCAAGACCCTGGTCGAGCTGTTCGGTCTCGCGCGCGAGCTGAACATCGACGCCGAGGGCATCGACATGGGTCCGTCCCCGACGGACGCCGCGCTCGCCGCGGATCTGGCGCTGCCGATCGAGGAGCTTGAGCTCACCGTTCGGTCGTACAACTGCCTCAAGCGCGAGGGCATCCACTCCGTGGGTGAGCTCGTGGCGCGTTCCGAGGCGGACCTGCTGGACATCCGCAACTTCGGTGCGAAGTCCATCGACGAGGTCAAGGCGAAGCTGGCCGGCATGGGCCTGGCGCTCAAGGACAGCCCGCCCGGATTCGACCCGACGGCCGCCGCGGACGCCTTTGGCGCGGACGACGACGCGGACGCCGGTTTCGTCGAGACCGAGCAGTACTGAGAACTCGGGCCTCAGGGCTCGATTTCGTCTGCCGGCCGGCTGCGGCTGGTCGCGCAGTTCCCCGCGCCCCTTCGGGGCGCGGGTCTCCGACAGACAACCGTCTGCTCGGATACTGACCCCGGTACCTGACACGGCCGGGGCAGACACACAGGAGAAGAACTATGCCGAAGCCCACCAAGGGTGCCCGTCTGGGCGGCAGCGCCGCGCACGAGAAGCTGCTCCTCGCGAACCTCGCGAAGAGCCTCTTCGAGCACGGCCGCATCACCACGACCGAGGCGAAGGCCCGCCGCCTGCGCCCGTACGCCGAGCGTCTGGTCACCAAGGCGAAGAAGGGCGACCTTCACAACCGCCGTCAGGTGCTCCAGGTCATCACGGACAAGAGCATCGTGCACACGCTCTTCACCGAGATCGGCCCGCGGTACGAGAACCGTCCCGGTGGCTACACCCGCATCACCAAGATCGGTAACCGTCGTGGCGACAACGCGCCCATGGCTGTCATCGAGCTGGTCGAGGCGCTGACGGTGCAGCAGAAGGCCGTGGGCGAGGCCGAGGCCGCGACGAAGCGCTCCGCGAAGGACGCCGAAGAGGCTCAGGCTCCGGTCGAGGCTGCGGCTGAGGAGTCGAAGGACGCGTAAGCGTTCTGCCGGGGGACTGTGCGTCGGCGGCTGCGGCTGTTGTCGTGGCTGGTCGCGCAGTTCCCCGCGCCCCTTCGGGGCGCGTTTGTGGGCCCGTTCCCTTCCAAGGGGCGGGCCCGCTTTTTTGTAGCTGAGAGGATCTGTGTGTGAGTGACGAAGCGCTGCCCGGGCATGTACGTATCCGCCTCGATCTCTCCTACGACGGCACCGACTTCCACGGCTGGGCCAAGCAGGCCGGTGGGAAGCGGACCGTGCAGGGGGAGATCGAGGACGCGCTGCGCACGGTGACGCGGTCCAAGGAGACGTACGAGCTGACCGTGGCCGGGCGCACCGATGCCGGGGTGCACGCGCGCGGGCAGGTGGCACATGTCGATCTGCCGGCCGAGCTGTGGGCGGAGCACCGCGAGAAGCTGCTCAAGCGGCTCGCCGGGCGGCTCTCCAAGGATGTGCGGATCTGGCGGCTGACCGAGGCGCCGGAGGGGTTCAACGCCCGGTTCTCGGCGATCTGGCGGCGGTACGCGTACCGGGTCACCGACAATCCCGGGGGCGTGGACCCGCTGCTGCGCGGCCATGTGCTCTGGCACGACTGGCCGCTCGACGTGGACGCCATGAACGAGGCCGCCCGGGCGCTGCTCGGCGAGCACGACTTCGCGGCGTACTGCAAGAAGCGGGAGGGCGCGACCACCATCCGCACGCTCCAGGACCTGAGCCTGGTGCGGGGCGCGGACGGGGTCATCACGGCGACGGTCCGGGCGGACGCGTTCTGCCACAACATGGTCCGCTCGCTGATCGGCGCGCTGCTGTTCGTCGGCGACGGGCACCGGGGCCCTCAGTGGCCCGGGAAGGTGCTGGCCGCCGGGGTGCGCGACTCCGCCGTCCATGTCGTACGACCGCACGGGCTGACCCTCGAAGAGGTCGGCTACCCCGCCGACGAGCTGCTGGCCGCCCGTAACAAGGAGGCCCGCAACAAGCGCTCGCTGCCGTCGGCGGGGTGCTGCTGAGCTAGGACCTCTCTAGCGGTTCGCCGCCGCCGACGCCTGGGCCTGGCCGCGTCGGTGGATCTGCTGGAAGGTGAACTCCGCCACATCGTCACCGGCGCGGAAGACCGCGGTGTCCTTGGTGGTGACGTTCTTGCCGTTGGTGAAGCCGGCGAGGGTGAAGTAGGCGTAGCGGCCGTAGGCGTTGCGGGTCGAGCGGCAGGTCGCGCCGTCGCAGAAGGCGGCGACGCCCTTGCCGGGCAGCGCGCGCACGATGCTGTGGTCGTCCGTCTGCTGCCGGGCCTTCGTGGCCTGGGCCTCGGTGTCGAACAGGGCGACGCCGACGGTGACCGCGATGTCGCCGTTGGTGTACGTGGCGCGCATCACCCGGGTGCAGCCGTCGGCGGCGAGGATCTTGGGCAGCGAGCCGCCGGCCGCCGCCGCGCAGCTGGTGGTGTCGCCGGTGGCGCCCTTCTTGTACACCGTGCTGCCCATGGTGAGCCGCGCGTCCGGGAACAGGGTGGCGGGGCTCAGCGGCGCGGTGTCCTTCTTGGCGCTGGATATGAAGACCTTCGGGTCCAGCGGCGGCGGGGCGCTGGTGGGCGCGAAGGACGGCGCGGTGGGGGAGCCGTCGGGCAGTGAGGCGCTGGGCGCCTTGGTGGGGTGCCCGGAGGCGTCGTTGTGGCCGTTCGCGGAGACGACGGCGAGGGCGACCGCGGCGCCGATGGCGACCGTGGCGAGCGCGCCGCCGCCGATGAACAGCAGCTTGCGCCGCCTGCCGCGGTTCTCCGAGGCCTCCGCGAGCGCGGCCCAGTCGGGTGTCCCCTCGTCGCCGCCGCCGCTCCAGGGCTGCTGAGGCTGCTGCTGGGGCTGCTGCGATTGCGGTTTCCAGGGATCCCACTGAGACTGGGGTCCCCCCTGCCCATTACTCATGGGGCGCATCTTAGACGCGGGGGATCACGGCGAGTACCGAGCGGCGGCCCGCCGGGCGGCCTGCCTCGTTTTGACCCGTCCGGGGGCCGCCAGGTAACCTGCTTCTTCGTTGTGTATTGGCTTGCTCATTCTCACGGGACGGGCCCTTACACCGGTCCACCGGGCCGATGACCAGCGATCAGCACGCGGTTTGCGTCACCGCGGTGCGGTCGAGGCTGTCGTGATCGTTTCGGTGACCTGTTCAGGACCATTCACTCGAAGCGAAGGCTACGAACCGTGCGTACGTACAGCCCCAAGCCCGGCGATGTGACGCGCCAGTGGCACGTCATTGACGCTCAGGACGTCGTCCTGGGTCGTCTCGCCACCACTGCCGCGTCCCTGCTCCGGGGCAAGCACAAGGCGATCTACGCGCCTCACGTCGACACCGGTGACTTCGTCATCATCATCAACGCCGACAAGGTGCACCTGTCCGGCAACAAGCGGACCCAGAAGATGGCGTACCGCCACTCCGGCTACCCGGGTGGTCTGCGTGCGGTCCGCTACGACGACCTGCTGGCGAACAACCCCGAGAAGGCCGTCGAGAAGGCCGTCAAGGGCATGCTCCCCAAGAACACTCTGGGCCGTCAGATGCTCTCGAAGCTGAAGGTCTACAAGGGTGACCAGCACCCGCACGCTGCCCAGCAGCCGGTGCCGTTCGAAATCACCCAGGTCGCGCAGTAATTCCGGCCACCCCCAAAGCTGAAGAGAATCTGAGGAGAATCGTGGCCGAGACCACTGCCGAGCAGCCGCTCGAAGAGCTTGACATCGACAGCTACACCACCGAGTCCGAGGTCCCCGTCGAGGGTGAGTACACCTCGGAGTCCATGGCCTCCCGCTTCGGCGAGCCCCAGCCGGCCGCCGGCCTGGGCCGTCGCAAGAACGCCATTGCCCGCGTCCGGATCGTCCCGGGCACCGGCAAGTGGAAGATCAACGGCCGCACCCTCGAGGACTACTTCCCGAACAAGGTGCACCAGCAGGAGGTCAACGAGCCCTTCAAGGTGCTCGAGCTCGAGGGCCGCTACGACGTCATCGCCCGCATCGCGGGTGGCGGCGTCTCCGGTCAGGCCGGTGCGCTCCGTCTCGGTGTCGCCCGTGCGCTGAACGAGGCGGACGTCGACAACAACCGTGGTGCCCTGAAGAAGGCCGGCTTCCTGCGCCGCGACGACCGCGCGGTCGAGCGGAAGAAGGCCGGTCTGAAGAAGGCCCGCAAGGCTCCGCAGTACAGCAAGCGCTAAACAGCGGGAGCTGCTGCTCGTACTCCGAACGCCCCGGCGGCACGCCACATGTGCCGTCGGGGCGTTCGTTTATCCCAGCCAAGGGCGTATAACGACACAAGACGCTCAAAGGCTTGTGTGATCGGATGGCGAGGCGCCCCCCATTCCTGCGGCGCCCGTCCGTTTACGCCATCGACGCTTCCTCAGGAGGACAAGTGGGACGACTCTTCGGCACGGACGGCGTGCGCGGTGTCGCCAACGCGGATCTGACCGCGGAGATGGCCCTCGGCCTCTCCGTGGCCGCGGCGCATGTGCTGGCCGAGGCGGGTACCTTCGCGGGCCATCGGCCGAAGGCCGTGGTCGGTCGGGACCCGCGTGCGTCCGGGGAGTTCCTGGAGGCCGCGGTGGCCGCGGGCCTGGCGAGCGCGGGCGTGGACGTCCTGCTGGTCGGCGTGCTGCCGACGCCGGCGGTGGCCCATCTCACCGGCGCGCTCGGCGCCGACCTCGGTGTGATGCTCTCCGCCAGCCACAACGCCATGCCGGACAACGGCATCAAGTTCTTCGCGCGCGGCGGTCACAAGCTCGCCGACGAGCTGGAGGACCGGATCGAGGCGGTCTACGAGTCCCACCGGCACGGTGAGCCCTGGGAGCGGCCGACGGGCGCCGGAGTGGGGCGGCTGCGGCCGTACGACGAGGGTTTCGAGCAGTACGTCGGCCATCTGCTGTCGGCGCTGCCCAACCGGCTCGACGGGCTGAAGATCGTCCTGGACGAGGCGCACGGCGCGGCCGCGGGGGTCTCGCCGGAGGCGTTCACCCGGGCCGGTGCCCAGGTCGTCACGATCGGCGCGGAGCCGGACGGACTCAACATCAACGACGGCTGCGGCTCGACCCATCTCGGACTGCTCAAGGCGGCGGTGGTCGAGCACGGCGCGGATCTCGGCATCGCGCACGACGGTGACGCCGACCGGTGCCTCGCGGTGGACCACACCGGCGAGGAGGTCGACGGCGACCAGATCCTCGCGGTGCTGGCACTGGCGATGCGGGAGCGCTCCGCGCTGCGGGCCGACACCGTGGTGGCGACCGTGATGTCCAACCTCGGCTTCAAGCTGGCGATGGAGAAGGCCGGGATCCAGCTGGTGCAGACCGCGGTCGGCGACCGGTATGTGCTGGAGGAGATGAAGCAGCACGGGTACGCGCTCGGCGGTGAGCAGTCCGGGCATGTGATCGTCCTCGACCACGCGACGACGGGTGACGGGACGCTGACGGGCCTGCTGCTGGCGGCGCGGGTGGCGCAGAGCGGCCGTAGCCTGCGTGAACTGGCGTCCGCGATGGAGCGGTTGCCGCAGGTGCTGATCAACGTGCCGGACGTGGACAAGTCGCGGGTGCGCACCTCCGCCGACCTGGCCGCGGCGGTCTCCGAGGCCGAGCGGGAACTCGGCTCCACGGGGCGGGTGTTGCTGCGGCCGTCGGGGACCGAGCCGCTGGTGCGCGTCATGGTCGAGGCGGCGGACATCGAGCAGGCGAGGTCGGTCGCGTCGCGCCTTGCCGATGCGGTGAAGTCGGCCCTGGGATAAGGATTTTGCGGGTTCGGGGCGCGGGGGACCGTGCGTCGCCGGCCGCGGCTCTCGCCGTGGCCGGTCGCGCGGTTCCCCGCGCCCCTTCGTGGCGCCTCTACAGCTTGCGCAGGCGGAGGCGCTGGACCTTGTGGTCCGGGCCCTTGCGGACGATCAGGGTGGCGCGGCCCCTGGTCGGGGCGATGTTCTCGGTCAGGTTGGGTTTGTTGATCGTGCGCCACAGGGTGCGGGCGTAGTCCAGGGCCTCGTCCTCGGAGACCTGGGTGTACTTGCGGAAGTACGAGTCCGGGTCCTGGAAGGCCGTCTGGCGCAGTTTGCGGAAGCGGTTGAGGTACCAGCGCTCGATGTCCTCGCCGCTCGCGTCGACGTACACGCTGAAGTCGAAGTAGTCGGCGAGGCCCACGCGGGTGCGGCCGTCCTTGCCGGGCAGGGCGGGCTGAAGGACGTTCAGGCCCTCCACGATCAGGATGTCGGGGCGGCGGACCGTGAGCTTCTGCTCCGGGACGATGTCGTAGATGAGGTGCGAGTAGACGGGGGCCGTCACCTCGCTCTTGCCGGCCTTGATGTCGGCGACGAAACGGGTCAGCGCGCGGCGGTCGTAGGACTCGGGGAAGCCCTTGCGGGACATCAGGCCGCGGGCCTCCAGCTCCCTGGTCGGCAGCAGGAAGCCGTCGGTGGTGACCAGCTCCACGTGCGGATGCTCGGGCCAGCGGGACAGCAGGGCCTGGAGGAGACGGGCGACGGTGGACTTGCCGACGGCGACCGAGCCGGCGACGCCTATCACGAACGGCGTGCCGGACTGGGAGCCCTTCTCACCGAGGAACGTGTTCAGCGCGCCGCGCAGGCCGTCGGTCGCGCCGACGTAGAGGTTCAGCAGGCGCGACAGCGGGAGGTAGATGTCGCGCACCTCGTCCAGGTCGATCACATCGCCCAGACCGCGCAGCTTCTCCACCTCCTCGGCGGTGAGCGGCAGCGGCGTCTTGTCGCGCAGCGCGCTCCACTCGGCTCGGGTGAGGTCGACGTAGGGAGTCGCCTCCGGCCTGTGCCGGTGGGCGCTCCGGGGCATCGAGGGGACCGGTGAGATCACATTCCATTGTTAACGGAGTTTGAACGGGGTGGCGGGGTGGGGTACGTCACGCCGACAGTGGTGTGTGTCACGCGGACGCCCCCACCCCCGCACCGGCCGGTGCCTCGGGCGCCGGTCAGGTGTTGATCAGGGACACCTGACGGGAGTTCTGGAGAACGCTGCCGAACTCCGGGATGGCGTTGAGGATCTCCATCCCGACCTGCCCGGGCTTGAACAACTGGGCCCCCGCGGTGCCGATCCGGCGGGTGCCGTCCGCCGCGATGCCGGAGGGCAGCACGGTGACGGTGCCGTCGCCGTTGTCCGCCCACGGGGTGCCGGCGATCAGGTCGGCGCCGCCGTCGTGGTCGAGGTCGGTGAGCAGCACGGCCGTACCGAAGTTGCCGTTCGGGTCGCCGGGGACGTCGTGGTTGCCCTGGTAGAAGTACTGCGGCGCGGCGCTGGTGTCGACGCCCGACTTCGAGCCGTAGAGCACGGTGACGGTGCCCATGTTGTAGTACATGTGCCCCCACAGCCGCATGTTCTCCTGCGGGGCGCCGATGGCCAGGTCGAGCAGGCCGTCGCCGTTGATGTCGCCGAGGGCGACCGACTGGCCGAACTTGTCCCAGCTCTCGGAGTCGCCGGGAACGGTGCCGGACTCCTGGGTGATGGTCTGGACGCGGCTGGAGGGGCCCGAGGCGGAGCCGTAGGTGACGACGACCTTGCCGCCGATCGGGCCGTTCGCGCTGTTCCTGCCCCAGTAGACGCCGGTGACGATGTCGCCACGGCCGTCGCCGTCGAGGTCGCCGATGGCGCCGGCGACCCCGCCGGGCATCTTCTTGGCGCTGGTGGTGGAGGGTCCGGTGGCGGTGCCGGGCACGAAGTAGTTGACGTTGTAGTACGTGCCGTCGGCGCCCTTGGCCGGGTTCAGGCCGTTGACCATCAGGTCCGCGCGGCCGTCGCCGGTGACGTCCCCGGCGGTGAGGTTGATGATCCCGGCCTCCGGCGCGGCGCGCAGCGGCAGGGTGCGGGTGGCGAGGGCGCCGGCCTTGCCGCCGCGGGAGATGCCCTTGCGGAAGGTGTAGAGGGTGGAGCCGTTGGTGCCGACGGCCAGGTCGGTGCGGCCGTCGCCGTCGAAGTCGCCGGCCGCGAGCGAGGCGCCGAAGCGGTCGTGGGCGGCCGGGGCCGGGTCGGGGATCGTGGTGGCGGAGGTCAGGCCCTTCGGGGAGCCCCACATGATCTGCACCAGGCCGCCGTTGACGTCCGTGCCCACGTCCTCCAGCGGGGTGCCGACGGCGAGGTCGGTGTAGCCGTCGTGGTCGAAGTCGCCCGCGGTGGTGGCGGCGCCGAACAGATCGCCGTTCTCGGCCGCGCCCGGCACCCAGGAGGCGTCCTGGGTGATGGTGGTGCGCCGGGCCGCCGAGGCGCCCTGGGCGGAGCCGTAGAGGACGGTGACCGCGCCCACCCGCCACTTGCCGTTCAGCCGGGCGGCCGGGGCGGTGACGGCGAAGTCGCCGTACCCGTCGCCGTTGAAGTCGGTCAGGGGCCGCTTCGCGGCCACCGTGCCCGAGCCGGTCGTCGTGCCCGAGCCGGCCGCGGTGGCGGGTCCGGACAGCCCTACGGTCAGGCCCCCGGCCAGCGTCGCGGCGACGGCCGTGGCGAGGACGGTGCGATGTCTACGCTTCACCTGTGTGTCTCCCGGTGTTCGCTTACGACGTTCAGCCGGTAGACCCCCGACACGGTCGCACGGTTGTGCGGATGGCTCGGATGCGTCACGAACAGGCCGCGGATGTGCTCTGAACGGGCCCAGGATTTCCGAAATCGGGCACGCGGCGCCACTTTTGACGGTCGATCGGCCCGTAGGCTGCGGCTCATGTGCGGAATCGTGGGATACGTAGGGTCGCAGTCGGCGCTCGATGTCGTGATGGCCGGGCTGAAGCGACTGGAGTACCGGGGATACGACTCGGCGGGCGTCGCCCTGCTGGCGGACGGCGGTCTGGCCGCCGCGAAGAAGGCCGGGAAACTGGTCAACCTGGAGAAGGACCTGGTCGAACGGCCGCTGCCGGCCGGTTCGACGGGCATCGGACACACTCGCTGGGCCACCCACGGGGGCCCCACCGACGACAACGCGCACCCGCATCTGGACAACGCGGGCCGGGTCGCCGTCGTCCACAACGGCATCATCGAGAACTTCGCGCTGCTGCGTGCCGAACTCGCCGAACGCGGCCATGAGCTGAACTCCGAGACGGACACCGAGGTCGTCGCGCATCTGCTGGCCGAGGAGTACTCGGTGGCCGGCGATCTCGCGGAGGCGATGCGGCTGGTGTGCCGGCGTCTGGAGGGCGCGTTCACGCTGGTCGCGGTGCACGCGGACGCCCCGGACGTGGTGGTCGGCGCGCGCCGCAACTCCCCGCTGGTGGTCGGCGTCGGCGAGGGCGAGGCGTTCCTCGCCTCCGATGTCGCCGCGTTCATCGCGCACACCCGCTCGGCGATCGAGCTGGGCCAGGACCAGGTGGTGGAGCTGCGCCGCGACGGGGTGACCGTGACCGGCTTCGACGGGCTGCCCGCCGAGGTGCACTCCTACCACGTGGACTGGGACGCCTCGGCCGCCGAGAAGGACGGCTACGACTACTTCATGCTCAAGGAGATCGCCGAGCAGCCCAAGGCGGTCGCCGACACCCTGCTCGGCCGGATCGACCCGTCCGGCTCGCTCACCCTGGACGAGCTGCGGATCACCCCCGCCGATCTGCGCCAGATCGACAAGGTCGTGATCGTGGCCTGCGGTACGGCCTTCCACGCCGGGCTGATCGCCAAGTACGCCATCGAGCACTGGACGCGGATCCCCTGCGAGGTCGAGCTGGCCAGCGAGTTCCGCTACCGGGACCCGATCCTCGGCGGCCGCTCCCTGGTGATCGCGATCTCCCAGTCGGGCGAGACCATGGACACCCTGATGGCGCTGCGGCACGCCCGTGAGCAGGGCTCCAAGGTGCTGGCCATCTGCAACACCAACGGCTCCACGATCCCGCGCGAGTCGGACGCGGTGCTGTACACGCACGCCGGGCCCGAGGTCGCGGTCGCCTCCACCAAGGCGTTCCTGACCCAGCTGGTCGCCTGCTACCTGGTCGCCCTGTACCTGTGCCAGGTGCGCGGCACCAAGTGGGGCGACGAGATCCAGGCGGTGATCAAGGACCTGTCCAAGATCTCCGAGGAGGTCGAGCGGGTCCTGGAGACCATGGAGCCGGTACGGGCACTGGCGCGCACCCTGGCGGGCAAGGACACCGTGCTCTTCCTGGGCCGGCACGTCGGCTACCCGGTCGCCCTCGAAGGCGCGCTCAAGCTCAAGGAACTCGCTTATATGCACGCCGAGGGCTTCGCGGCGGGCGAGCTGAAGCACGGGCCGATCGCGCTGATCGAGGAGGACATGCCGGTGGTGGTCGTCGTACCGTCGCCGCGCAACCGCTCGCTGCTGCACGACAAGATCGTCTCCAACATCCAGGAGATCCGGGCGCGCGGGGCGCGCACCATCGTGATCGCGGAGGAGGGCGACGAGGCGGTCGTCCCGTACGCCGACCATCTGATCCGTATCCCGGCCACGCCGACCCTGCTCCAGCCGGTGGTGGCCACGGTGCCGCTCCAGGTCTTCGCCTGCGAGCTGGCCGCGGCCCGGGGCAACGAGGTGGACCAGCCGCGGAACCTGGCCAAGTCGGTGACCGTGGAGTAGCGCGCCCGGCGACGGTTAATGCACCGAGAAGCCTCCGTCGACGTGGATCGACTGGCCCGTGACGTAGGCGGAGGCGCGGCTCGCGAGGAAGACGGCGGCGCCCGCGAAGTCCCCTGGGAGGCCGTTGCGCCCGGTCATGGTGCGCGCGGCCAGCGCCGCGACCTTCCCGGGGTCGGCGGACAGCCGCGCGTTGAGCGGGGTCATCACGAAGCCCGGCACCAGGGTGTTGCAGGTGACCCCGTACGGCGACCACGCCTCCGCCTGCGAGCGGGCGAGCGACTCCAGCGCGCCCTTGGAGACGCCGTACGCGCCGCTGCCCACGAAGGCCCGGTGCGCCTGCTGGGAGCTGATGTGGATGATCCGCCCGAAGCCGCGCTCGGCCATGCCGGGCCCGAACCGCTGCCCCAGCAGGAAGGGCGCCTCCAGGTTCACGGCCATGGTGGCGTCCCAGACGTCCTCGGTCAGCTCGTCCATCGGGGGCCGCAGATTGATCCCGGCCGAGTTCACCAGGATGTCCGGCTCCCCGAACACCTCCGCGGCGGCCTCGGCCGCCGCCCGGACGCCCGTCCGGCTGCCGAGGTCCCCGGCCACCCCGGCCGCCCGGCAGCCGTCTGCCGTCAACTCCTCGACGGTGGCCGCCCGTTGCTCCTCGCCCCGGGCCACGACCACCACACTCGCCCCGGCCCGCGCCAGCGCCCCGGCGATGGCCCGGCCGATGCCGGAACTGCCCCCGGTCACCATGGCGACACGGCCGTCCAGCGAGAACAGGTCGGTGAGGTAGCCCTGTTGGGGCGTGGTGCTCGTCATGCCGGAAGCGTAGAGGGGATGGACGGGACGCCACCCGCCTAGGGTGCTGCCCATGAGCATCATCGGAGTCGGGATCGACGTGGCGGAGATCGACCGTTTCCGGGCGTCCCTGGAGCGGACCCCGCAGCTGGCCGACCGGCTGTTCGTGGCCGCGGAGTTGCTGCTGCCCAGCGGCGAGCGGCGCGGTATCGCCTCGCTGGCGGCCCGGTTCGCGGCGAAGGAGGCGCTGGCCAAGGTGCTCGGGGCACCGCCGGGGCTGCTGTGGACGGACGCCGAGGTGTACGTCGAGGACAACGGGCGGCCGCGGCTGCGGGTGCGTGGCACGGTCGCCGCGCGCGCCGCCGAGCTGGGGGTGCGGTCCTGGCACATCTCCCTCAGCCATGACGCGGGCATCGCCTCGGCCGTGGTGGTCGCCGAGGGCTGACCGGCTCCGGCGCGGACGTCCGGGGCCGACCGGCCGGGCCCGGGTGTGGACGGTGGGGGTTACGGGGCAGACTCGGTGCCATGCGGAGTGCGTACAGCGTGGAGACGGTGCGGGCGGCCGAGCGGGCCCTGATGGCACGGCTGCCCGAGGGGGCGCTGATGCAGCGGGCGGCCGCCGGACTGAGCGCCGCCTGCGCCGAACTGCTGGGCCGGGTGTACGGCAGCCGGGTGGTCCTGCTGATCGGCAGCGGCGACAACGGCGGCGACGCCCTGTACGCCGGTGCCCGGCTGGCGCGACGGGGGGCCGGAGTGACGGCCGTCCTCCTGTCGCCGGAGCGGGCGCACGCCCAGGGGCTGGCCGCGCTGCGGCGGGCCGGGGGCGTGAGTGTCGCGCCCGAGGCGGCCGGCGACGCGATCGGGCGGGCCGACCTCGTGGTGGACGGCATCGTCGGGATCGGCGGCAAGGGCGGGCTGCGGCCCGACGCCGAGCGGCTGGTGGAGGCGGTGGCGCGGACCCGGGCCGCGGTGGTCGCGGTGGACCTGCCCAGCGGGGTCGAGGCGGACAGCGGTCAGGTGCGGGGCGCGGCCGTACAGGCGGACCTCACCGTCACCTTCGGCACGTACAAGCCCGGACTGCTGGTGGACCCGGCGCGGGAGTACGCCGGGGTCGTACGGCTGGTCGACATCGGCCTGGAACCGCCCGCCGAGCCCGAACTGGAGGCGCTGCAACACGCGGACGTGGCGCGCCTGCTGCCGCGTCCGGCCGCCGAGAGCGACAAGTACCGGCGGGGCGTGGTCGGCGTCGCGGCCGGCTCCGGGCGCTATCCGGGCGCCGCGGTGCTCGCCGTCTCCGGGGCGCTGCGCGGCGGCGCGGGGGCGGTGCGCTACGTCGGCCCGGCCGCGGAGGCGGTCATCGCCCGCTTCCCCGAGATCCTGGTCTCCGACCGGGGACCGGCCAAGGCGGGCCGGGTGCAGGCCTGGGTCACCGGTCCCGGCGCGGGCGACGACGCGGCGACCGTCGCCGAGGTGCTGGCCGCCGAGGTGCCGGTGCTGCTGGACGCGGACGGGCTGCGGCTCGCGGACCGGGACGCCGTACGAGGGCGGGACGCGCCCACCTTGATGACACCCCACGCGGGCGAGGCCGCGGCCCTGCTCGGGGTGGCGCGCGAGGAGGTCGAGGGCGCCCGGCTGGCCGCGGTGCGCGAACTGGCGGCGGTGTACCGGGCGACGGTGCTGCTGAAGGGCTCGACCACGCTGGTCGCGGACGCGGCGGGCGGCGCGGTACGGGTGAACGCCACCGGCACCCCCTGGCTGGCCACCGCGGGCAGCGGCGATGTGCTCTCCGGCCTCGGCGGCTCGCTGCTCGCCGCGGGCCTGTCCGCCCTGGACGCGGGCAGCGTCGCCGCGTATCTGCACGGCCTGGCGGGCCGGTTCGCGGCTCAGGGCGCGCCGGCCGGTGCGCATGACGTGGCGGAGTGCGTGCCGGAGGCGTGGCGGGACGTGCTGGAGGACTGAGGCGGCTGGATGTGCGGCGCCGAGGCGGCGGGGCGCGCGGGACCGAGGCGGCGGGGCGCGCGGGACCGAGGCGGCGGGGCGCGGTACGGGACGTCGCGGGAACCGGCGCCGGTCAACTGCCGTACCCGTACCGCCCGCTGCGCCCGCCAGGTGGCCGTATCCGCACCGCCACCGGGAGCCGGGCGCGCGCTCTGAGAGACTGGGGGCGCCATGACTGAGACTGCGACTGTGCCGACCGTCCCCCCGCGCGCCCGTGCCGAGATCGATCTGGGCGCGCTGCGCGCCAATGTGCGGACCCTGCGTGCCCGGGTGGGGGACGCGGCCGTGATGGCCGTCGTCAAGGCCGACGGATACGGCCACGGCGCGGTGCCCTGCGCCCGCGCGGCCGTCGAGGCCGGGGCCACCTGGATCGGCACCGCCCTGCCCGAGGAGGCCCTCGCGCTGCGCGCGGCCGGGCTGACCCAGCGCGTCCTGTGCTGGCTGTGGGTGCCCGGCGGGCCCTGGCGGCAGGCGATCGAGGCCGACATCGACATGTCCCTCAGCGGGATGTGGGCGCTGCGGGAGGTCACCGAGGCCGCCCGCGCCGCCCGACGGACCGCGCGCGTCCAGCTCAAGGCCGACACCGGGCTCGGCCGCAACGGCTGCCAGCCCGGGGCCGACTGGGCGGAGCTGGTCGCCGCCGCGCTGCGCGCCGAGGCCGAGGGACTGGTCCGGGTCACCGGACTGTGGTCGCACTTCGCCTGCGCCGACGAGCCGGGCCACCCCTCCATCGACGCCCAGCTCACCCGCTTCCGGGAGATGGTGGCGTACGCCGAGGAGCAGGGGGTGCGCCCCGAGGTGCGGCACATCGCCAACTCGCCCGCCACGCTCACCCTTCCGGAGACTTATTTCGACCTGGTCCGTCCCGGTATCGCCATGTACGGCCTCTCGCCCAGCCCCGAGGTCGGCACCCCGGCGGACTTCGGACTGCGCCCGGTGATGACGCTCAGCGCCTCGCTGGCCCTGGTCAAGCGGGTGCCGGGCGGACACGGGGTCAGCTACGGCCACCACTACGTCACCCCCGGCGACACCACCCTCGGCCTTGTCCCGCTCGGTTACGGCGACGGCGTCCCGCGGCACGCCTCCGGCGCCGGGCCCGTGCTGGTGGACGGCAAGTGGCGGACGGCAGCCGGGCGGGTCGCCATGGACCAGTTCGTGGTGGACCTCGGCGGCGACGAACCGCCGGTCGGCTCCGAGGCCGTGCTCTTCGGCCCCGGCGACCGGGGCGAGCCCACCGCCGAGGACTGGGCGACGGCCTGCGGCACGATCGTGTACGAGATCGTCACGCGCATCGGAACCCGGGTGCCGCGCGTCTATGTCGATGACGTCAACGAGGACGTGCGCGGATAACCCGTCCGAGGAAGACCGCGACCGGCTGACCCAAGTCACGTGTAACAACGGTCACATCCGCGCACCCGGTCGCCCCTGTCTCGGCGAACATCGGTACGGCGAATCGGTTCGGTGAGCCGGTACGACGGCGAGGAGGAGCGGCGCATGAGCGACAGCAGGGCGGATGCGATGACGGACGCCGTCGCCTCGGCGGCCGGGAGCTGGCGCCGGGCGACGGGCATCGCCGGTGCCGCGATAGGCGTCCTCGCCGCGGGCGCGGCGGCCGGGGTCGCCGTCGAGCGGATGACGGTGGGCCGCGCGGTGCGCCGCAAGGCACGTCTCGCCCTGGACTCCGCGGGGCCCTACGGCACCCTGCGCGGCACCCCGGGCAAGGCGTACGCCGATGACGGCACCGAGCTGTACTACGAGGTCGACGAGGTGGCGCCGGACACGGCCGGGACGCCCTCCGCGCGCCGGCTCCGGCTCTTCGGCCGCAAGGCGCCCGCCCCGGTCACCGTCGTCTTCTGCCACGGCTACTGCCTCAACCAGGACTCCTGGCACTTCCAGCGGGCGGCCCTGCGCGGGGTGGTACGCACCGTGCACTGGGACCAGCGCAGCCACGGCCGCTCCGGGCGGGGCGTGGCCCAGAGCCGGGACCGGGAGCCGCTGACCATCGATCAGCTCGGCCGGGATCTGAAGGCGGTCGTCGACGCCGCCGCGCCCGAGGGTCCGCTCGTGCTGGTCGGCCACTCGATGGGCGGGATGACCGTGATGGCGCTCGCCGCGCAGTACCCGGAGCTGATCGCGGAGCGGGTGGCCGCCACCGCGTTCGTGGGCACGTCCTCGGGGCGGCTCGGCGAGGTGAACTTCGGGCTGCCGGTGGCCGGTGTCAACGCGATACGCCGGATCCTGCCGGGGGTGCTCAGGGCGCTCGGGCAGCAGGCGGAGCTGGTGGAGAAGGGGCGCCGGGCGACGGCGGAGCTGTTCGCCGGGATCATCAAGCGGTACTCGTTCGCCGGGCGGGACATCGACCCGGCGGTGGAGCGGTTCGCCGAGCGGATGATCGAGTCCACGCCGATCGATGTGGTCGCCGAGTTCTATCCGGCCTTCACCGACCACGACAAGACGGGGGCGCTGGCCCGCTTCCGGCAGATGCCGGTGCTGGTGCTCGCGGGTGTGCAGGACCTGGTGACGCCGAGCGGGCACAGCGAGGCCATAGCCGACGAGCTGCCGGACGCCGAGCTGGTGCTGGTGCCGGACGCCGGGCATCTGGTGATGCTGGAGCACCCGGAGGTGGTCATAGACCGCCTCGCCGATCTGCTCACCCGCGCGGGAGCGGTGCCCGCAGCGGCTACCGTAAGTTCCTATGGAACGTCCAGCAGCAGCACCGTACGACCCCGCTGAGCACGACCGGGCCGAGACCCGGCTGACGATCACCTCGCCCGAGCAGATGCGCGAGCTGGGCCGGCGCCTCGCCAAGCTGCTGCGCGCCGGGGACCTGGTGATGCTGTCCGGGGAACTGGGCGCGGGCAAGACCACACTGACCCGGGGGCTGGGGGAGGGGCTCGGGGTGCGGGGCGCGGTCACCTCGCCGACCTTCGTGATCGCCCGGGTGCATCCGTCCCTCGGCGACGGCCCGCCGCTCGTGCATGTGGACGCCTACCGGCTCGGCGGCGGTCTGGACGAGATGGAGGACCTGGACCTCGATGTCTCGCTGTCCGACTCGGTGATCGTGGTGGAGTGGGGCGAGGGCAAGGTCGAGGAGCTGACCGACGACCGGCTTCAGCTCGTCATCCACCGCGCGGTCGGCGACACCACGGACGAGGTACGGCATGTGACCCTCACGGGGCTCGGCGCGCGCTGGGCCGAGGCGGGCCTGGAGACCCTCACGGCTTAACCCGGCCGGGTTTTCCGACAGGCCGTCGGCAAGATGTTGCGTGGCCATCGCGGGCGTGATGACATGGTGTCCAGCCCGTAGTCAGGCATGCCTAACTACGCCGCCGCACCTCAGGAGGCGCCCATGCCCGCCCCCCACCCCCCGAAGCCCCCCGCCCCGGTCCCCATGCACGCCCTCCTGGCGTCCTGCGCCGCCGCGGCCCAGATCTCCAGCCCCCCGCGCCCCCCGGAGCCCCGGGCCCCGCAGCGGGCGGACAGCCCTCGCCGAGCCGCGTAAGCCCCCGGCGGCCGGGCCGCGGGCCACCGGGAGCGGTTCCCGCGGGGGTCGCCGCCGGCAAGCACGTGCGAGGCCGCCCGGCTCCAAGGACGCGGGTCGCCGGTCCCGGCGGGCCCGGCCGCCTGCGGCAGGGCCCGGCGCTGCCGGTGTCCGGTCGGCCTGCCGGAGGAGTCCGGTTCCCGGGCGCGCCGCCACCTCCGGCGCGGTCGGACCGTCCATCGGCGGGCGGGTCGCTGCGGTGTGCCGGTGCTCCCGCGAGATCGTCGGCCCGCAGGATTGTCGCGCCCCCCTGGCAGCGGGTCACCGGCCCCGCGAGCTCGCCCGGTCCGTCGCCCGGCACGCCGCGAGGAGCCGCACCCGGAGGGGCGCCGCCCTCCCGTGAGATTGCCGCCCCGCGAGGGGCAAGGCGGCGGCTTGCAGGCGCTGCCGCCCCGCGCAGGGTCGCTCGCCGCCGCGCAGGATCGCCGTTCCCACAGGTCTGTCGGCCCCGTGGGAGGCATCGGGCCGCCAGGACCGCCCGGGCCCCAGGGGCGCGTCCTTCACAGGGTTGCCTCGCCCCCCCGTGAGCGCGTCGTTCCCCCAGAGGGTCGCCGGGTCCCGGGGCCGTCCCGCCGGCTCTCGGGCCACCGCCCCGCGGGGCTTCGGCTCTGAAACGTCGCCGGCCCCCAAAGGTGTCGGCTTCCCCGGCGGAGCCCTCAGCGGATGACCATGATCCGTTCGCCGATCGTGGCGAATTTCCACATCGCGTCGCCGTCCGCGCGGGACTCGCGGATGCCGCCCGTCTTCGTGCCCGCGTCGGGGGCCGGGACGGCGTCGGCGGTGGCGGGGGCGGAGAAGCCGATGGTGACGCCGTCGACCGTGGTGAAGCGCACCACGTGTTCGATGGGGATGCCGTCCGTGCCGGTGACGGCGTGGGAGCGGGAGGTGACCCAGTACGTGCCGATGGGCGGGTCCACGGTGCCCGGGTGGACGCGGAAGGTGCGCAGCACCCGGTGGCCGGTGCCGACCAGCCAGACCCGGTCGTCGTCCACCGAGTACACCACCCGTTCACCCGTGCCGGAGCCGCTCGGCAGGGCGCTCGGGTGGAGCCGGTCCCGGGGCGCCTTCGTGGCCTGCCCGCCGGGTGAGCCGTTCGCCGCGGGGCGGGCGCCCAGACCCGCGGGTACCGTCGCGTACGCCTCGTAGGCCAGGAAGCCGACCACCCCGACGGCAGCCGCGGTGAGGCCGGCCACGATTCCCGAGCTGGTCCCTGCCACCTGCTTCCACCTCCGCCGCGCGCGATATGTCGTACTTCGTACAGACCGTAGCAGCCGGTGACCCTCCGCCCCGTGCGGCCGTGCGCGAGGCGCGGGCGCCGTAGGCTGTTCGCGTGCTCTTGCTCGCTCTGGATACCGCAACGCCCGCCGTCACCGTCGCCCTGCACGACGGCACGGACGTCATCGCCTCGTCGAAGCAGGTGGACGCGCGCCGGCACGGGGAGCTGCTGCTGCCGGCCGTCGACCGGGTCCTCACCGAGGCCGGACTCACGCTGGAGACGGTCACCGGGATCGTCGTCGGCACCGGACCCGGCCCCTACACCGGACTGCGTGTCGGTCTGATGACCGCCGACACCTTCGGCCTGGCGCTCGGCGTCCCCGTGTACGGCGTGTGCACCCTGGACGGCCTCGCCTACGCCGCCGACATCGAGAAGGGCCCCTTCGTCGTGGCGACCGACGCCCGGCGCAAGGAGGTCTACTGGGCGACGTACGCCGACTCCCGCACCCGGCTGACCGGCCCGGCCGTCGACCGCCCGGCCGACATCGCCGAGCAGGTCGCCGGACTCCCGGCGGTCGGCGCGGGCGCCCTGCTCTATCCGGACACGTTCCCGCGCGCCCATGAGCCCGAGCATGTGTCCGCCGCCGCGCTGGCCGCGCTCGCCGCCGAGCGGCTGGCCGCCGGGGAGGAACTGCCCGCGCCGCGGCCGCTGTACCTGCGCCGCCCGGACGCCCAGGTCCCCAAGAACTACAAGGTGGTCACCCCGAAGTGACCGTCGAACTGCGCGAGATGCGCTGGTGGGACATCGACCAGGTCCTGGAGCTGGAGAAGGACCTGTTCCCCGAGGACGCCTGGTCGCGGGGCATGTTCTGGTCCGAGCTGGCCCACTCCCGGGGCGCCACGGCCACCCGGCGCTATGTCACCGCCGAGGACGGCACCGGCCGGGTCGTCGGCTACGCGGGCCTCGCCGCCTCCGGCGACCTCGCCGACGTCCAGACCATCGCCGTCGCCCGCGACCTCCAGGGCTCGGGGCTCGGCGGCCGGCTGCTGACCGATCTGCTGCGGGCGGCGACCGCGTTCGAGTGCCACGAGGTGATGCTCGAAGTGCGGGTGGACAACCTCCGCGCGCAGAAGCTGTACGAGCGCTTCGGCTTCGCCCCCATCGGGTTCCGGCGCGGCTACTACCAGCCGGGGAACGTGGATGCCCTGGTGATGCGCCTGACCGACCCTTCCGCATCTGTTCAAGGAACCGAGATCAATGGCTGACGAACCCCTCGTCCTCGGCATCGAGACCTCCTGCGACGAGACCGGCGTCGGCATCGTGCGCGGCACCACCCTGCTGGCCGACGCCGTCGCCTCCAGCGTGGACGAGCACGCCCGCTTCGGCGGTGTCGTCCCCGAGGTGGCGTCCCGCGCCCATCTGGAGGCGATGGTCCCGACCATCGACCGCGCCCTGAAGGAGGCCGGGGTCAGCGCCAAGGACCTCGACGGCATCGCGGTGACCGCGGGTCCCGGTCTCGCGGGCGCCCTCCTGGTCGGCGTCTCCGCCGCCAAGGCGTACGCCTACGCGCTCGGCAAGCGCCTCTACGGCGTCAACCACCTCGCCTCCCACATCTGCGTGGACCAGCTGGAGCACGGCCCGCTGCCCGAGCCGACGATGGCGCTGCTGGTCTCCGGCGGCCACTCCTCGCTGCTGCTGTCCTCGGACATCACCTCCGACGTCCGGCCGATGGGCGCGACCATCGACGACGCGGCCGGCGAGGCCTTCGACAAGATCGCCCGGGTGCTGAACCTGGGCTTCCCCGGCGGCCCGGTCATCGACCGGTACGCCAAGGAGGGCGACCCGGCCGCGATCAGCTTCCCGCGCGGTCTGACCGGCCCGCGCGACCCGGCGTACGACTTCTCCTTCTCCGGCCTCAAGACCGCCGTGGCCCGCTGGATCGAGGCGAAGCGCGCGGCCGGCGAGGAGGTCCCGGTGCGCGATGTGGCCGCGTCCTTCCAGGAGGCCGTGGTGGACGTGCTCACCCGCAAGGCCGTGCGCGCCTGCAAGGACGAGGGCGTCGACCATCTGATGATCGGCGGCGGGGTGGCGGCCAACTCCCGGCTGCGTGTCCTCGCCCAGGAGCGCTGCGAGGCGGCCGGCATCCGGCTGCGGGTGCCGCGCCCCAAGCTGTGCACGGACAACGGCGCGATGGTGGCCGCGCTCGGCGCCGAGATGGTCGCCCGCAACCGGGCCGCCTCCAGCTGGGACCTGTCGGCCGACTCCTCCCTGCCGGTCACGGACCCGCACGTGCCGGGGAACCACGACCATGTGCACGAGGTCAGCAAGGAGAACCTGTACTCATGACGGTCGCGCTGATGTGGGAGGCGCGCGCGGTCGAGGGCCGGGGCGGGGAACTCCTCGCCTGGGCCCGCGAACAGCGGCTCGACCGGGAGCCGTTGCGCCGCGAGACCTTCCGCGCGCCGCAGGACCGGGTGCTGGTCATCACGTGGTGGGCCGACGCGTACGACGCGACGCTGCCGGAACTCCCGGAACCGGACCCGCGGTTGGTGACGCGAGCCGTGCACCGCTGGCGCTTCGAGGCGGTCGCGTCCGAGTAGGGGTGGCTGAGTCCCCTTTGTCCCGGGCGAGTTTGCGGCCGCCTTCCGCATCGGTCTATGATCATCACACAGCGAACGGCCGGAAAGCCGGTACGAACGCAGTGCGTTGGTGGTCCAAGGAAAGACGTCCCGCTTCCTGCGGGGAGATGCAGGTGCAAGGCCTGCCCGGCGCTCCACTCACACCCCGCCTCCGGTACTCCGGAGGCGGGGTGTTTGCGTCGGGCCCCGTTCGGTCAGACCTCCGTCTCCGCCACCTCGCACCGCAGCCGCCGCCCCGCGCCCACCGGACGCACAGGCCCGGTCAGCCGCAGCCGCGCCCGGTGCCGTACGTCCGTGCCGGACGCGGCCAGGCGCAGCTCCAGCTCGCCCGGCTCCACGATCCGGGTGCCCGTGCGGCCCGGGAAGGAGGAGAGGTCGGTGTGGAAGCGGAAGGTGAGGCGGCGGGCCTCGCCGGGGGAGAGTTCCACCCGCCGGTAGCCGATCAGACGGATGTCCGGGCGGGTCACCGAGGCCACCGGATCGTGCAGATACAGCTGGACGACCTCCGCGCCCGCGCGCTCACCCGTGTTGCGGACGGTGAGCGAGAGGTCGTACCCGCCGTCCGTCGGGATCTCCGCCTCGGGCCCGGTGAAGTCCTCCCAGGCGAACGCGGTGTACGAGCCGCCGTGCCCGAACGGATACAGCGGGGTCGGGTCCAGGTTGCTGACCTCGCCGGCCAGGCCGAGCGGGGGCTGGAGGTAGGTCCAGGGCTGGCCGCCGGGCCGGTGCGGCACGCTCACCGGGAGCCGCCCGGAGGGGTTCACCCGGCCGGACAGCACCCCGGCGAGCGCCGGTCCGCCCTCCTCGCCCGGGAAGAACGCCTGGACGACCGCGGCGAGCCGGCCCTGCCAGCGGCCCAGCGCGTAGGGGCGGCCGGTCAGCAGCACGAGCACCACCGGGACGCCGGTCGCGACCAGCGCGTCCAGCAACTCGGCCTGCGCGCCCGGCAGTCGCAGGTCCTCCGCGTCGCAGCCCTCGCCCGAGGTGCCGCGCCCGAACAGCCCGGCCCGGTCGCCGAGGACGGCCACGCACACCTCGGACTCGGACGCCCGCGCCACCGCCTCGGCGAAACCGGAGGTGTCCGGATCGGAGACCCCGCAGCCCTCCGCGAACGCGACCTTGGCGTCCGGGAGTTCGGCCCGCAGGGCGTCGAGGACGGTCGGGATGTCGATGCCCAGCGGCACCTCGGGGTGGTGGGTGAGCACATGGGACGGGAAGGAGTAGCAGCCCAGCATCGCCAGCGCGTCCGCGGCGCGCGGCCCGACGACCGCGATCCGCGCGTCCGGGACCAGCGGCAGCGCCCCGCCCGGGTTGTCCAGCAGTACCACCGACTCCTCGGCGAGGCGCCGGGCCAGCGCCCGGTTGCCGGCCGAGTCCAGGTCGACCCTCTCGCCGGTCTCCGGCGTCCAGTCGGGATCCAGCAGGCCCAGCTCGCACTTCTGGAGCAGCACCCGGCGCGCGGCCCGGTCCACCAGCGCCTCGGGGATCCGCCCGTCGCGTACGGCGTCCACCAGCGGTGTGCCGTAGCAGCTCAGCGTGGGCAGCTCGACATCGATGCCCGCCTCCAGCGCGATCCGCGCGGCCTCGGCGGGGTCCGCGGCCACCCGGTGCAGCGACTGGAGGAAGCCGATGCCGAAGTAGTCGGCGACGACCGTGCCGGTGAACCCCCAGTCCTCGCGCAGCAGTCCGGTCAGCAGCCGGGGGTCGGCCGAGGCCGGGACGCCGTCCGTCTCGGTGTAGGCCGCCATCACCGAGCGGGCGCCGCCCTCGCGCAGCGCCATCTCGAACGGCGGCAGCGTCACCTCCGCCAGCTCCCGCCCGCCCGCGCGCACCGGCGCCAGATTGCGGGCGCCTGCTGAGGACGCGTACCCGGCGAAGTGCTTGAGCGTGGCGACGACCCCGGCCGACTCCAGACCCCGGACGTACGCCGTGCCGATGGTGCCGACCAGGTACGGGTCCTCGCCGATGGTCTCCTCCACCCGGCCCCAGCGCAGATCCCGCACCACGTCCAGGACGGGTGCGAGGCCCTGGTGGACGCCGGCCGCGCGCAGATCCCGGCCGATGCGCCCGCCCAGCTCCTCGACGAGAGCCGGGTCGAAGGTCGCGCCCCAGGCCAGCGGCACCGGGTACGCGGTCGCCTGCCAGGCGGTGAAGCCCGCCAGGCACTCCTCGTGGGCCACGGCCGGGATGCCGAAGCGGCCGGCCTCGGCGATCCGGCGCTGGGCGCGGGCCAGTGCCTGCGCGCCCAGCGCCGGGTCCACGGGGGCGGTGCCGAAGGAGCGGGTCAGCTGGCCGAGGCCGAGGGTGATCAGCTCGTCCCAGTCGTGGTCCGCGGTCATCTCGCGCTGGAGCGGGGCGACCCCGTCGCCGTCCGTGGCCGCGCCCACCCAGACGCCGTACAGCTGGGCGGTCTTCTCCTCCAGGGTCATCCGGGCCAGGAGGTCGTCGACGCGGACGGCGGCGGGCAGGGCGGGGTCGCGCCAGGGGGCGGTGCCGGACGCGGTGCCGGGGGCGGTGCTCATGAAACTCCTGTCGAGAAGGGGGCGCGGGCGGCGGTCACTTGCCGCCCACACCCATCAGGCCGCCCACCAGGGCGCGACGGGCCACCAGATACACGGCGAAGATCGGGATGCCGGAGAGGACGACCGAGGCGAGCAGGGCGGGGATGTCCACACCGAACTGGCTCACGTAGTTGAAGAGCCCGAGGGTCAGCACACGCGGCCCCTCGGACTGGGTGAAGATCAGCGGGAAGAGGAAGCCGTTCCACGCCTGGAGCGCCGAGTAGATCCCGACGGTGCTGATACCGCCCTTGGACATCGGGATGACCAGCTGGAACAGCATCCGCAGCGGCGAGGCGCCGTCCAGGGCCATCGCCTCGTACACCTCCTCGGAGATGTCCCGGAGGGAGCCGGTGAGCACCAGGATGGCCACCGGCATGGCGAACGCGGCCGTCGGCAGGATGATCGCGAGCAGGCTGTCGTAGAGGTTCAGCTTGGCGATCATCAGATACAGCGGTACGACGACGGCCTGCGCCGGGATCGCCACGCCGAGCAGGAACAGCCGGAAGGCGGCCCCGGACCAGAAGCCCCGGGTGCGCACGGCCACATAGGCGAGCGGCACGCACAGCACCAGCACGATCGCCACGACGGCCACCGCCGCCAGCACGGTGTTCCACAGGTAGTGGAAGAACCCGCTGTGCAGCACGGTGCTGTAGTTGGCCAGCGTCGGATGGGCGGGCGGCTTCAGGGCGTTGTTGCCCAGGGCCTCGTCCCGCGGGGTGAGCGAGGCCGTGATCATCGCGTAGACGGGCACGATGACGACGACCAGCCAGACGACCGAGCCGAGGCCGGCCAGCGGATCGGGCCGCCGGGTCCAGTGCCGGCGGCGGCGCCCGTCCTGCCGGGCCGCGGGCGCGGCGCCGGTCTTCACGGGGTGGGGCAGTGTGTCGTGTGACACTTCGTCACATTCCTTCCCGGGTACTGCGCATCGTGCCGAAGCCGGACAGCCGCACCAGCAGCAGCGACAGCGCGGTCGCGGCCACCACCAGGAAGGAGGCGATGGCGCTGGCGTAGCCGAAGTCGTAGCTCTTGAAGCCGGCCTCGTACATCAGGTACGGCAGGATCGCCGTGTCGGTGCCGGGGCCGCCCTGGGTGAGGATCAGGACGGTCTCGAAGTAGGTGAGCGAGCCGACGACCATCAGCACGCCCGAGGTGGTCGCCGTGTTGCGCAACTGGGGCAGCGTGATGGAGAAGAACCGGCGGTAGCGGCCCGCGCCGTCGATGGCCGCCGCCTGGTAGAGGACCTCGGGGATCTGCCGGGCCCCGCCCTGGTAGATCAGGGTGTGGAAGGGGATGAACTGCCAGCCGCCGACGAACACGATCGCCAGGAAGGCGCCATTGGTGGAGCCGAGGGTGTCGCCGTGGATGATCCCGAAGTTGGGGTCGAGCAGGGCGTAGAACAGCAGCGAGATCGCCGTCGAGGACAGCAGGAACGGCACGAAGAAGATCGCCGAGAGGATCGCGCGGTTGCGCTGGCGGCCCGCCGCCCAGACACCGAGCAGCATCGAGACGACCGTCTGGAAGGCCCAGCTGACCACCGTGAGCAGCACGGTGACCGTGAGGGACTGGGTGAGCCGGTCGTCGTCGAACAGCTTGCGCCAGTTGGCGAGCCCGGCGGGCCGCGGGTTGCCGAGGCCGTTCCACTCGGTGAAGGACAGACAGAAGGCCAGCACCATCGGGACGGCGGCGAAGAACAGGAAGAACAGGACGCCGGGCAGCGCCAGGGCGGCGTGCGGGCGGCCCGCGTTCGCCCCGGTGCCCCGGCGGGGGCGGCCCGTGCCGGTACGCGAGCCGCCCTTGGTCGTACCGATGGTCACTTCAGCCCCTGGAGCGCCGAGACGAACTGGCTCGGCGTGGACTTGCCGACGAACAGCTTGTTGACCTCGGTGAGCATCGGCGTCGACACGTTCGGGTCGACGGCCTGGTCCCAGCTCAGCGTGAACGCCGGGGCGTTCTGCACCATCTTGTACTGGAACTTGGCGAACTCCGGGTTCGGCGAGGCGTCGAGCAGGCTCTCGGCGTTGGTGGTGGTCGGGATGTCGCCGTTGGCGATCAGCGCCTTGGCGTACGTCTCGGAGGCGCAGTCGCGCAGGAAGGCGAGCGCCGCGTCCTTGTTGGACGTACGGGCGTTGATCGACCAGTAGTTGGTGGGGTTGCCGACGACATTGCGGATGTCGCCCGCGCCGCCCTCGATGGTCGGGAACGCGGTCCAGCCGAGGCTCTTGCGGGCGAAGTCCGGGAACTTGCCGAGCTGGGTGGAGTACTCCCACGAGCCCATCAGATGCATCGCGGCCTTGCCCTTGGCGAACACGGCCGGGGCGCCGCCGTTGGTGTAGGCGACCGAGTTGAAGCCCTTGCCGAAGGCGCCGTCGTCGATGAGCTGCTTGACCGTCTGGGCGGCCTTGAGGACGGCCGGGTCGCCCCAGCCGGAGGCGTCGCCGTTCTTGATCCGGTCGAAGACCTGGGGCCCGCCGATCCGGTCGACCAGGTACTCCAGCCACATCAGCTCGGGCCAGATGTCCGAGCCGCCGAGCGCGAACGGGGTGATCCCGGCCTTCTTCAGCTTGGTGTTGATGTCCAGCAACTGGTCCCAGGTGGTGGGCGGCTGGAGCTTTCGCTCGGCGAAGAGGGACTTGTTGTAGAAGAGGATCACGGGCTGCATGCCGCGCATGGGTATGCCGTAGTTGTGCCCGCCGATGCCGCCGGCCGTGATCACCGAGGGCAGGAAGCCGCTCTTGAGGACCGGGTCGGAGGTGATGGTGTCGGTGAGGTCCACCAGCTGCTTGGCGTCGCGGTAGGCCTTGATCGAGCCGCCGCCCCAGTTGAAGAAGATGTCGGGCGCGTTGGGGGAGCCCATCGCGGTGCGCAGCTTCGCCGGGTACTCGGAGCCGGGCACCTTCTCCAGCTTGATCTTGCCCTTGGCCTTCTTCGCGGCGGCCGAGGAGTTGAACCGGTCGATCGCCGCGACCTGGATCTTGGCCGCGTCGTCGCCGTACACGAACGCGGTGAGGGCGCCCCCGCCGCCCGATCCCCCGGAGGAGCCGCAGGCCGTGAGTCCGGCGGTGCCGGCGGCGACAAGTGTGGTGGCACCGGCGCCGAGCACCCAGCGCCTGCTGAACGCGCGCCCGCCGTTGGACGTGGTGGACTCCATGACCCTGGCCCTCGCAATGTTTCGAGTGGGGTTCCGAATGTTCCGGGAACGTATGGCGGAACAAGGGCTTCGTCAAGGGGTCGCGCAGGGATTACGATCGCGGGCATGAAGCCTGGGAAGTCCGTGGAAACGCAGACCGCGACGCTCGCGGAGATCGCCCGCGAGGCCGGGGTGTCCGCTCCGACTGTTTCGAAGGTCCTCAACGGCAGAGCCGATGTCGCGCCCTCGACACGCACCCGCGTCGAGGAGCTGCTTCGCGCCCACGGCTACCGGCGCAGGCGCGCCGAGGCCTCCCGCTCACCACTGATCGACCTGGTCTTCCACGAGCTGGAGAGCGCCTGGGCGATGGAGGTCATCCGGGGCGTGGAGAACGTGGCGCAGTCGGCGGGGCTCAGCGTGGTGCTGTCCGAGTCCGCCGGGCGGCTCACCCCCGGCCGCTCCTGGGCCGACCAGGTCGCCGCCCGCCGCCCGCACGGTGTGGTGCTCGTCCTGTCCGAGCTGGACGGCGCCCAGCAGGCGCTGCTGACCAGCAGGTCCATCCCGTTCGTGGTGGTCGACCCGGCCGGCGACCCGGGCCCGGACGTGCCCTCCATCGGTGCCACCAACTGGCAGGGCGGGCTCGCGGCCACCCGGCATCTGGTGGAGCTGGGCCACACCCGGATCGGCGCGATCAGCGGCCCGTCCCGGATGATGTGCAGCCGCGCCCGCATCGACGGCTACCGCGCCGCCCTGGAGACGGCCGGGCTGCCTGTCGACCCCTCGCTGATCGTGGCCGGGGACTTCCACCACGACGCCGGCTACCGCCTGGGCATGGAGCTGCTGCGCCGCCCCGACCGGCCGACCGCGGTCTTCGCGGGCAACGACCTCCAGGCCGTGGGCCTGTACGAGGCCGCGCGCGAGCTGGGGCTGCGCATCCCGGAGGACCTCAGCGTGGTCGGCTTCGACGATCTGCCGGTGGCCCGCTGGGTGGGTCCGCCGCTGACGACCGTACGGCAGCCGCTGACCGAGATGGCCGAGGCCGCGGCCCGCCTGGTGCTCGAACTGGGCAGCGCGCACGAGGAACGGGCGGCCACCCGGATGGAGTTGGCGACCAGTCTGGTGGTGCGTTCCAGCACGGCGGAGGTGCGGCGGCCGTCCGCGTGATCGAAACTTTCGAGGACGTGCCAACTGCCCCCCGCCGATGAGAATTTCGGAAGAAAACCTCTTCGGGAGGCTTCCGCTAACAGTCCCCTAATAATTCGGACTTACGTTCCTGTCGTGACGCGACACGAGGAGCACGGCCGGCGTTCGAGAGTGCTGCGGATCGCCGGACTCACCCTGGCGGCGGCCCTGGTGCTGGGGGTGGCCACGGCCGGCTACGCCTACTGGCATCTGGACCACAACATCAAGGGCGTCGACATCGACAGCGCGCTGGGCGACGACCGCCCCGCGCACGCGATGATCGCGCCCTCCCCGAGCGCCCCCACGGCCGCGGCCGCCCCGCTGCCGGCCGGCTCGCTCAACATCCTGGTGCTGGGCTCGGACTCGCGCAGCGGCAAGGCCGACAAGGAGCTGGGCGGCGGGGACAGTTCGGGCGCCCGCTCGGACACCGCGATGGTGGTGCACCTCGACGCGGGCCGCACCCGCGCCACCGTGGTCAGCATCCCGCGCGACACCCTCGTCACCCGCCCCTCCTGCCCGCTGCCCGACGGGGGTTCGACGGCGGTCGCGTACGGCTCGATGTTCAACAGCGCCTTCTCGGTGGGCGGTCCGGTGTGCGCGGTCAAGACGGTCGAGTCGATCACCGGGGTGCGTATGGACCACTTCGTCGAGATCGACTTCTCCGGATTCGCCAAGCTGGTCGACGCGCTCGGCGGGGTCGACGTCACCACGACCCAGAACATCGACGACGACAAGAGCCATCTCCACCTGGCGGCCGGGACCCATCACCTCGACGGCAAGCAGGCGCTGGCCCTCGCCCGCACCCGGCACGGCATCGGCGACGGCAGTGACCTCGGCCGCATAGGTCTGCAACAGCTGCTGGTGAAGGCTCTGTTGGAGCGGATATCCGGCACGAACCTGCTCACCGACCCGGCCGAGCTGTACACGGTCGCCGACGCGGTCACCAAGAGCCTCACCACCGACACCGGCCTCGACTCCCTGAGCGAGCTGACCGAGCTGGGCAAGAGCCTGAAGGGGCTGAGCGCGGACCAGGTGAAGACCGTGATGATGCCGGTCGTCACGGCGCCCTCGGACCCCAACCGGGTGATCGCGAAGGAGCCGGACGCCGAGAACCTGTGGGCGACCCTGCGCTGACCGCAAGGGCGCTGACCGCCGGGCGCGCGGAGCGCCGGATGCGCCGGCAGCGGGTCAGGGGCCCTCGGGCGGCCGTGCGGGCCCGCCGACCAGCATCGTCGGCGCCCCCGCGACCCGGGTGAGGAACACGGTCGCCGCGTTCGGACCCTGCGGCTTGACCTTGCGCCGCAGTTCCTCCGGCTCGACCGCCGACCCGCGCTTCTTCACGGTCAGCGTCCCGACCTCGCGCTCGCGCAGCAGTGCTTTCAACTTCTTCAGGTTGAAGGGGAGTTGGTCGGTGATCTCGTAGGGGGTGGCGTACGGGGTCGGGTGCAGCTCGTCGGCGGTGAGGTACGCGATGGTCGCGTCGATCAGCCCGCCTGTGACCTCCTCGGCCACCTCGGCGACCAGATGCGCGCGGATCACGGCGCCGTCCGGCTCGTACAAGTACCGCCCCACCGGCCGTACTTCGGGATCCGGCAGGCCCCGTCCGAGCAGGGTGCGCGGGCCGGGCAGCAGGGTGGCGCGCACCGCGCCCGGCGCCCCGGTCCCGAACCAGAGCACCGCCTCCTTCACATCGCCGCCGTCCGAGATCCACTCCGCCTCGGCCTCCGGCGGCACCGTCTCGTGCGGGATGCCGGGCGCGATCTTCAGCGCGGCGTGCGGTGCCCGGCGGGCGGTGGCCACGGCCCAGGACAGCGGCGGCGAGTACGCCTCGGGGTCGAAGATCCGCCCACCCGTCGCCCGGCCACCGCCCCTCATCGACGCGCTTCGCGCGCCTCCTCCTGTGTGCCCACCCCTGCGCGCCGGATCCACGAACACGGCGTCGTACCCGGCGGTGTCCACCTCCGTGACATCGGCCTCCCGCACCTCCATCAGTTCGGTGAGCCCCAGCGCCTCGGCGTTCGCCCGCGCCACGGCCGCGGTCAGCGGGTCCCGGTCCACCGCGAGCACCCGGATCCCGGCCCGCGCCAGCGCGATGGCGTCACCGCCGATCCCGCAGCACAGGTCCGCCACCGAGGTCACCCCGAGATCGGTCAGCCGCCGCGCCCGGTACGCCGCCACGCTCGCCCGCGTCGACTGCTCGACCCCGTTCGGCGTGAAGAACATCCGCTCCGCGTCCGCCGCCGCGAACTTGGCCGCCGCGCGCTGCCGCAGCCGGGCCTGGCCGAGCGCGGCCGACACCAGGTCGGCGGGGTGGTCGCGGCGCAGCCGGGTGGCGACGGCCAGTTCATCGGCCGGGGCGGTGCCGCGGACCTCTTCGAGGAGGGCCCGGCCTTCGGGGGTGAGGAGAGGAGCGAGGTCGTTCACGGGGTCATTGTGGGCCAGTCGGTGGATGGTGCGCGTCAGGGCGGCGTTGTCGTCCGGGGAGCGGGGGTGGTGCCTGCGAAGATCCAGGACCATGCGACTAGTAGTACAAAATGACAAAAGTCGGGCACGGGTCGCCCTCGGCTGTGCCGCCGCCGTCCTCGCCTCGACCGCCCTCGTCACCGGCTGCTCCGGTTCCGGCTCCGGCCCGGGCACCGCCCGCCCGGCGGCGGGGCAGGGCGCGGCCGGTCACGCCGCCCCCGACCCGCGCGCCGCCCGGGCCGCGGAACACACCCGCATGGTCGCCGCCGCGAAACGCTGGGGCCTGGACGAGGTCCCGATCGCACCCCCGGCGCCGCCCAAGGTGAAGCCCCGCATCACCGCGCGCGCCGGCTTCGAGGTGGACCACCAGGAGGACTGGGGCCTGCCGCCGGTCTTCACCACGGTCCCGACCAAGAACAAGGTCGTCTTCCTCACCATCGACGACGGCTCGGAGAAGGACCCCCGGTTCCTCCAGATGATGCGGGACCTGAAGATCCCGTACACCGCCTTCCTCAGCAACTACCTGGTCAAGGACGACTACGGCTACTTCCGCAAGGCGCAGTCCTACGGCAACACCCTCAACAACCACACCCTGACCCACCCCTATCTGCCGGGGCTGTCCTACGAGGAGCAGAAGCACGAGATCTGCGACATGCAGGACATCATGCAGAAGCAGTTCGGCAGACGCCCGACCGTCCTGCGCCCGCCCTACGGCAACTACAACCAGGACACCCTGGTCGCCGCCAAGTCCTGCGGCATCAAGTACGCCCCGATCTGGAACGAGGAGGTGTACGTCGACCACTGGGAGTTCCGCGAGGACGACCAGCAGCTGCGCCGGGGCGACATCGTCCTCACCCACTTCCGGGGCCGCAGCGACTGGGACGGCACGATGGTCGACGACATGCGCCGCTTCCTGAACAAGGTGACGCGCGAGGGGTACGCGGTGGCGCGGCTGGAGGACTACCTGTGAGTCGGCGGCGCCGGTCATGGGGGGCGCGGTGAGGTGTGCGGCGGGGCGTCGACGGCCGGTGGGCCGACGGTGAGCCGTGCGGCCGGTGGACGGCGGGTCGGGTGGCCGGCCGGGGCGTCGCCGACGGGGCACGGTGGCGCCGCCGGTGGGGCGAGGGAGAGAGGCCCGGCCGGTGGGACGACGGGAGGCGGGCCGCACCGAGTACGCGGGCCGGCTGCCGGGCCCGGCACGGCGTCCGCCGCCGCCCGGCCCGGCCGCCCGCCGGTGGGGTGGGCGGCCGGGAGGGTGCCGGTGCGGCGCTCGGCCGGTGAGCCTTCGGCGCGGTGGCGTTCGCGAGGTGCGGTTCTGCTGTCCGTCCCGGCCGGGGTGCTCGCCGCGGTCCTGTTCCTCGCCGGGTGCGCCCAGCCCGTCGTACCCATCGAACGGCTCGGCAGGAAGGCGGCGGAGGGGGTGCGACCGCACGTCCGGCCGCTCGCCGCGCCGCCGTCCCGCCTGCCCCTGCCCCCGGTCGTGGACCACGTCCCCACCCGCGACCGGGTCGTCTTCCTCACCTACGACGCCACCGACCGCCCCGCCGCGCCCGGTGAACTCCGCCTGCCGGTGAGCCGGTTCACCCCCGGGCCCCGCCCCCTGGCGGGCACGCCGTACGCCACCCAGCGCGCCGCGCTCTGCGCCCGCCGCACCCACCTCCTGCGCCCGCCCCGGGGCGCGTACGACCCGACGACCCTGCGCGCGGCCGCCGACTGCGGCGTCACGGCCGTCGTCCTGTGGCGCGCCACCCTCACCCCGACGGGCCTCACCTACCCCCGGGGCCCGCACCACCTCCGCCGCGGCGACATCGTCCGCCTCCTCCCGGACGCCCCCACCGCCCGCCTCTTGGACGCCATCCGCAGCCGAAACCTGACGGCGGCACGGCTGGAGGACTACCTGTAGCCATCCGGCCCGTCCGGCGTCCGAGGACGGAGGCCGCAAGCCGACAGCGGAGGTCCGGGGCCGCAGCCCCTGGTACGGCACGCCCGACACCGCCCGCCGGCAAACGCTCCCGCACCTGCGTTTTCGGCCGACGCGCCGCACGGAATTGGCACTCCGCTTGACCGAGTGCTAATCCCGGTCATAGTCTCGGCTCTGGCACTCCCCACTGGAGAGTGCCAACAACGCGACGGGCAGGTCCGGCACCCGCGACGACGGATCGACCTGGTCGCCACCTCAGACAGTTAACCCCGTGAGATCTCCGAAGGGGGAGGTCGGATCGTGACGACCGCCAGCACCAAGGTTGCCATCAAGCCGCTCGAGGACCGCATCGTGGTCCAGCCGCTCGACGCCGAGCAGACCACGGCCTCTGGCCTGGTCATCCCGGACACCGCGAAGGAGAAGCCCCAGGAGGGCGCCGTCCTCGCTGTCGGTCCGGGTCGCTTCGAGAACGGCGAGCGCCTGCCGCTCGACGTCAAGGTCGGCGACGTCGTCCTGTACAGCAAGTACGGCGGCACCGAGGTGAAGTACAACGGCGAGGAGTTCCTCGTCCTCTCGGCTCGCGACGTGCTCGCGATCATCGAGAAGTAATTCACCCCGAGCAAACCTCTGCTCTGAGCTGCGCCCCTGGCCCCCGCGACCGATAACGAAGCCGGGCGTCCGGGGCGCAGTTCGTCTTTTACCCACAAGATTTCGAGAGGGCTCCCGCTGTCATGGCGAAGATCCTGAAGTTCGACGAGGACGCCCGTCGCGCCCTCGAGCGCGGCGTCAACAAGCTGGCCGACACGGTGAAGGTGACGATCGGCCCCCGGGGTCGCAACGTCGTCATCGACAAGAAGTTCGGCGCCCCCACCATCACCAACGACGGTGTCACGATCGCCCGTGAGGTCGAGATCGAGGACCCGTACGAGAACCTCGGCGCGCAGCTGGTGAAGGAGGTGGCGACCAAGACCAACGACATCGCGGGTGACGGCACCACCACCGCCACCGTGCTCGCCCAGGCGCTGGTCCGCGAGGGCCTGCGCAATGTCGCCGCCGGTGCCTCCCCGGCCGCCCTGAAGAAGGGCATCGACGCCGCCGTCAAGGCGATCTCCGAGGACCTGCTCGCCACGGCCCGGCCGATCGACGAGAAGTCCGACATCGCCGCCGTCGCCGCGCTGTCCGCCCAGGACCAGCAGGTCGGCGAGCTGATCGCCGAGGCCATGGACAAGGTCGGCAAGGACGGTGTCATCACCGTCGAGGAGTCCAACACCTTCGGCCTCGAGCTGGACTTCACCGAGGGCATGGCCTTCGACAAGGGCTACCTGTCCCCGTACTTCGTGACGGACCAGGAGCGTATGGAGGCCGTCCTCGACGACCCGTACATCCTGATCCACCAGGGCAAGATCTCCGCGATCGCGGACCTGCTGCCGCTCCTGGAGAAGGTCATCCAGTCCGGCTCCAAGCCGCTGCTGATCATCGCCGAGGACGTCGACGGCGAGGCCCTGTCGACCCTGGTCGTCAACAAGATCCGCGGCACCTTCAACGCCGTCGCGGTGAAGGCCCCCGGCTTCGGCGACCGCCGCAAGGCGATGCTCCAGGACATGGCCGTCCTCACCGGCGCCACCGTCATCTCCGAAGAGGTCGGCCTCAAGGTCGACCAGGTCGGCATCGACGTGCTCGGCTCCGCCCGCCGCGTCACCGTCACCAAGGACGACACCACGATCGTCGAGGGTGCCGGCAAGTCGGAGGACCTGAGCGGCCGCGTCGCGCAGATCAAGGCCGAGATCGAGAACACCGACTCCGACTGGGACCGCGAGAAGCTCCAGGAGCGCCTCGCGAAGCTGGCCGGCGGCGTGTGCGTGATCAAGGTCGGCGCCGCCACCGAGGTGGAGCTGAAGGAGAAGAAGCACCGTCTGGAGGACGCCATCTCCGCGACCCGCGCCGCGGTCGAGGAGGGCATCGTCTCCGGTGGTGGCTCCGCTCTGGTGCACGCCTCCAAGGTCCTTGAGGGCAACCTCGACAAGACCGGCGACGAGGCCACCGGTGTCGCCGTGGTCCGCAACGCGGTCGTCGAGCCGCTGCGCTGGATCGGCGAGAACGCCGGCCAGGAGGGCTACGTCATCGTCTCCAAGGTCAAGGACCTGGAGAAGGGTCAGGGCTACAACGCCGCCACCGGTGAGTACGGTGACCTGGTCAAGGCCGGCGTCATCGACCCGGTCAAGGTGACCCGCTCCGCCCTGGAGAACGCCGCCTCCATCGCCTCCCTGCTGCTCACGACCGAGACCCTGGTCGTCGAGAAGAAGGAAGAGGAGCCGGAGGGCGCCGCGGGCCACGGCCACAGCCACGGCCACGCCCACTGAGCCTCGACGCTCCGACGAAGGCCCGGCAACCCCTCTGGGGCGCCGGGCCTTCGCGCTGCCGCACGCCCCTCGGACGCGCCTTGGTCAACTCGTAGCGCTCTGACTTCGGCGCCGCGATCTTCTTGCCCCGGCCGATCGCCGTCATCACCGGCCTTGAAGTCCGCTATGTCCGGGCGGGAACCCCGGGCGCCCGCTAGTTCTCCAACTCGTCCAGCGCGCCCAGCTGTTGCATCAGGCCCAGTTGGTCGTGCTGCCACCAGATTTCGGTGATCTTGCCGTCGGGGGCGAGGCGGAAGAGGGTCGTGCCGCTCATGGTGACATCGCGGCCGGTCGCGGGGATGCCGAGGAAGTCGCCCCGGTGGGTGGCCCGCCAGGTCCAGCGGGCGCAGGCGCGGTCGTCCTGGACGAGGACGTCCTCGACGGTGAAGGCGCAGTCGAAGGCGGCGCGCCACATGCGGTACTCGGCGCGCGCGTGGTCCAGGCCGATGGTGTCCTGCGGGTTCACCGGGTCGTGGCTGTGCACGTCCTCGGCCAGCAGGTCATTGAGCGGGGGGAGTTCGCCGGGGGCCGCGAGGATGGTGAAGAAGCGTCGTACGGTGTCCTCGGCCGGCCGCTCGGCCCGCACCACGTCGAGGTCCATGAGTACGGGCGCCTCGTCGCACAGCGCGGCCATCTCCCGGAAGACCCGGTCGCTCTCCGGCCCGCCGGAGCCACGCATCGCGTCCTCGTACGACGGGAACTCCACGACCTCCACCAGGTGCTCGGCGTCCGAGCGGTCCCGGCCGACCAGGGTGTGCGTCGCCGTCCGCCGCCCCCTGGCCCGCGCGACCCAGTCGTCCATGAGCCGGTTCATCTCGTCCGGCCGGTTCGTCCTGCACTCGATGAGCTGTACGAAGGTCATGGCGCCGCCTCCGGCCCCCCTGATCCGGTCGTCACCCCCAGTTTCCCACCGGACCGCCGTCGGCACCCGCCCGCGGGCCCCGCCTACTGCGGGCCGTACTTGCGCCCGGTGCGGGAGGTGACCCCGCCGAGGAGCCCGCGCGGGGTGACCTTCACCAATCCCATCAGCGCCTTGTAACGGGGGTCCGGGATCGACAGCGACTTGCCGCGCGCCAGGTCGGTGAGGGCCGCCGCGACCAGCTTGTCGGCGTCCAGCCACATCCAGCCGGGGATGTTGTCCGTCCCCATTCCGGCCCGCTGATGGAACTCGGTGCGCACGAACCCGGGGCACAGCACCATCAGCCGCACCCCCGTACCGGCCAGGTCCCGCGCCGCGCCCTGGGTGAACTGCACGACCCACGCTTTGGACGCGCCGTAGGTGCCCCGGGGCACGAAGGCCGCCACCGAGGCGACATTGACCACCCCGCCCCGGCCGCGCTCGCGCATCGCCTCGGCCGCCGCCGAGGTCAGCCGCAGCACCGCCTCGCAGTGCACCTTGAGCATGGTCAGCTCGTCCGCCATGGAGACTTCCAGATAGCGGCCCTTGTTGCCGAAACCGGCGTTGTTGATCAGCAGGTCGACCGGGTTCTTGCGGTCCCCGAGCCGGTCGGCGGCGGTCTCGATGCCCTTGTCCTCGGAGAGGTCGGCGGGCAGCACCTCCGCCTCGATGCCGTGCCGGTCGTGCAGCTCGGTCGCCTGTTCGCGCAGCCGCTTGGCGTCCCGTGCCACCAGGACGAGGTCATGCCCGTCAGCCGCCAGCCGCCGCGCGAAGGCGGCGCCGATCCCCGCGGTCGATCCCGTAATCAGAGCCGTTGTCATGACCCAAGGTTAGTGATCGCGGACGATCCGGACCCGCCGTGTCCGCCATGCGGTGACGGGTTCTCAGCGGGCCTGCTCCGCGACGTACTTGCGGGCCGCGGCCAGCGCCTCCGGGTGCAGGTCGTCGCCCGCGGCGAGCAGACGGGGCAGCAGCTCCCGCTCGGTGGTGGTCGCGCGGAACTCCATCGCCGCCGTCACTCCGTGGCCGGGCCGGTGCAGGATCTCGACGGCGTCGCCCGCGCGTATCTCGCCGGGCTCGATCACCCGGAGGTAGGCACCCGTCGCCGCCTTCCGGGTGAACCTGCGGACCCAGCCCGGCTCGCCCAGATGGCCCTGGAAGGTACGGCACGGGATACGGCCCGAGGTCACCTGGAGCTCCACCGCCGGACCGATCCGCCAGCGCTCGCCGATCAGCGCTCCGGAGACATCGAGCCCGCCGGTCGTGATGTTCTCCCCGAAGCAGCCGTTGGCCAGGGTGCGGCCCAGCTCGCGCTCCCAGTCGTCCAGGTCCTCGCGCGCGAACGCGTACACCGCCTGGTCGTCCCCGCCGTGATGCTTCAGGTCGCACACCGTGTCCCCGGCGAGCCCGCTGCCCGCGGTCCCCTTCGGACCCGGCGCGGACACCATGACAGGCCCCTCGACCGGCCTCTTGTCGATGCCCGTCAGGCCGCCCGGATGGCTTGTGTACGGCACCGGGCGGGCCTGTCCGACGTTGACGGAGAGAAGCTTCATGCCCGCACCGTACGGGATCGTTACTCAAAGCGTCGAGCGAATTTCGGACGTCGACCCCAAGACGGCCTTATGCTTGAGGGATGATCGAGGCCCGTCATCTCCGTGTCCTGCGCGCCGTCGCCGCCACCGGCTCCTTCTCGGCGGCGGGGCGCGAGCTGGGCTGCACCCAGCCCGCCGTCAGCCAGCAGATGAAGGCCCTGGAGACCTCCGTCGGCACCCCGCTGCTGATCCGCGCGGGCCGCGAGATGCGGCTGACCCAGGCGGGCGAGGCCCTGGTCAGGCACGCCTCCGGCATCCTCGCCGGGCTCACCGCCGCCGAGGAGGAGGTCGCCGCCATCGCGGGCCTGCGGGCCGGCCGGGTCCGGCTGGTCTCCTTCCCCAGCGGAAGCTCCACCCTGGTCCCCACCGCCCTGGCCGCCCTGCGCGCCGCGCACCCCGGCACCCGGGTCTCCCTGGAGGAGGCCGAACCCCCGCGCTCCGTCGAGCTGCTGCGCGAGGGCGACTGCGATCTCGCCCTTGCCTTTCGCTACGAGGGCGCGGCGGTCGCCGAGGACTGGGACGACCTGGTCGTACGCCCCCTGCTGACCGACCGTCTGGTGGCCCTGGTGCCCGAGCGGCACCGGCTCGCGCGCGCCGAGACCGTCGCCATCAGGGAGCTGGCCGAGGAGCCCTGGATCGCGGGCTGCCCGCGCTGCCGGGGCCAGCTGGTGGAGGTCTGCCAGGGCGCCGGGTTCGCGCCGCGCATCGACTTCGCCACCGACGACTATCCGGCGGTCGCCGGCCTGGTGGGCGCGGGTCTGGGCGTGGCCGTACTGCCGCAGCTCGCGGTGGAGTCGGTACGGCCGCGAGGGGTGCGCGCGGTGCGCCTCGAACCCGCGGTGCGGCGAGAGATCGTCGCGCTCACCCTGCCCGATCTGGCACAGGTTCCGGCGGTGGCGGCGACCCTGGAGCAGCTGTCGCGGGCGGCCGGGCGCGCGGTGTGACACCGCGCCGCGAAGAAGCCCGGTAGGCGTGAAGAAGCCCGGTAGGGGCTCCAGGTGAGGAGCCCGGCAGGGACCCCGGGCGGCGCCGAGGCGTGAAGCCGCGCGGAATCGCGGGCGCGCGTGGCGTGCCCGGAGGGGGGTGGGGGCGCCGGAGCGTCCGGCGGACCCTGGGTGCAGAAACGTTCCTTCAGTGACTGTGGGCGGTGTCGCCGCCGGTGGTCGAGGCGGCCACCAGGCGGTTGCGTGCCCGCCCCATCAGCTCCTCGCGCTCGTCCTCGGTCAGGCCGCCCCAGACGCCGTACGGCTCGCGCACGGCAAGCGCGTGCGCCGCGCACTCCGCACGGACCGGGCACCTCATGCAGACCTCCTTGGCCGAGTTCTCGCGAGCGCTCCGAGCCGCCCCGCGCTCGCCCTCCGGGTGAAAGAAGAGCGAGCTGTCCACCCCGCGGCAAGCAGCCAGCAGCTGCCAGTCCCACAGGTCCGCGTTCGGTCCGGGAAGGCGGGAGAAATCTGCCATTACGTGACCCCTTGTAGCCGTTCTGGGCGGATACGGTGCCAACGACCGTACATCTCCGGTCTAAGGAGATGTAAATATGACTCATTGCGAATCTAGCCCCGAACACTACGAAACGGGAAGAAAAGCAGCTGAATGGGGCATAGGTTGTGATGAAAAGTTGAGGGTCCGTTGAGCATGTCTGCACCGTGTCGGTGCCCTCACGTAGAGTGCCGATGACGGTGTGCAGCCCCGTAACTCTTTCGAGTGACCGTCGTTGAGAGTGCGGAGGCGGTTGAAAAAACAAGCGCTCGGGCAGGCGTCCGAGACGGTCGACCGCACAGGTGAGATTCCGTACCAGCCTGGAGGCTCAAGGTGACGCGCATCAGCTGCGGAGGGCGGTCATGACATCCGTCCTCGTCTGCGACGACTCCCCGCTTGCCCGAGAAGCGCTCCGCCGCGCGGTCGCGACCGTGCCCGGTGTCGAGCGTGTGACGACGGCGGCCAACGGCGAGGAAGTCCTCCGCCGCTGGGGCGCCGATCGCTCCGACCTCATTCTGATGGATGTGCGCATGCCCGGCCTGGGCGGCGTCGAGACGGTGCGCCGATTGCTGTCCGCCGATCCCGGCGCGCGCATCATCATGCTGACCGTCGCCGAGGACCTGGACGGCGTGGCCCTCGCGGTCGCCGCCGGTGCCCGGGGCTATCTGCACAAGGACGCCTCGCGCGCCGAACTGCGGGCCACGGTCACCCAGGCCCTCGCCGACCCGACCTGGAGGCTGGCCCCGCGCCGGCTGCGCTCGGCCGAGATGGGCGCCGCGCCCACGCTCACCGCGCGTGAGATCCAGGTCCTGGAGGGGATGAGCCACGGCCGCTCGAACGCCGAGATCGGCCGTGAGCTGTTCCTCTCCGAGGACACCGTCAAGACCCACGCCCGGCGCCTGTTCAAGAAGCTCGGCGCCTCGGACCGTGCCCACGCGGTGGCCCTCGGTTTCCGCTGGGGCCTGGTCAGGTAGGACCCGGCGGGCCCCGCGCGCCATGCCGCGCGGGGCCGGGCGAGTCCTGGCTCTCGGGGGCCGTCGTGAAGACGCCCCTGGTGCCCGGGACCCTCGCCGGTCCGGCGAGCGGAGCCGTGGCAGACCCCCGGTCGGCGCGGCGCGCCCCGCTCCCGGCGGTGCCGTCCGTGTCGTGCGTCCCCGTCGGCTTCCCGCGCCCCGGTGCCCGCCCCCGCGGGTTCTCGCAGGCCGGTGTCCGTCGCGGCCGGCCGGAAGATACCGCGTACGCTCCGCCAGGGCGTGCCGTTCGGCGGCGTGCAAGGCGGCCCACCGGACGGGCGCTGCTCGTTTCGGCGCGGATGCCGCATCCTTGAGGGTGTGGAGTCTCTCGGGGACGAGTCGGTCGAGCGGAAGGGGAGGGCGCAGGGGATGAGTGCCGGCGCACCTGCTCATAACGCTTCGGTGCACAACCATCAGCACGATGCGACGGACCGGACGGCCGCAGGGCACCATGGACCGATGCGCGACGACGAGGCGGGCACGGCCCAGGGGGCGATCGGTGCTCTCGTGCTTCGTGCCGTCGACGGCGACGAACAGGCCACGCACGACCTGCTCGCGCACGTCCATCCGCTGGCGCTGCGCTACTGCCGCACCCGGCTGTCGCGACTGCCCGGCGACGCGCGCCACTTCGTGGAGGACCTCGCCCAGGAGGTCTGTGTCGCCGTCCTGCTCGCGCTGCCCCGCTACCGGGACACCGGGCGCCCCTTCGAGGCGTTCGTCTTCGCCATCGCCTCGCACAAGGTCGCCGACCTCCAGCGCGCCGCGATGCGCCATCCGGGTTCGACCGCCGTGCCCTCCGACGAGATGCCCGAGCGGCCCGACGACTCGCTCGGCCCCGAGGAGCGCGCCCTGCTCAGCAGCGACGCCGAGTGGGCCAAGAAACTGCTGGCCAACCTCCCCGAGAACCAGCGCGAACTGCTGCTGCTGCGCATCGCGGTGGGCCTCACGGCGGAGGAAACCGGACAGATGTTGGGAATGTCACCCGGAGCGGTCAGGGTCGCCCAGCACCGGGCCCTGAGCCGACTGCGGGCCCTCGCCGAGCAGTAGCGGCATCGGCGCCCGGCGTCTTCGCGAACACCGTATGAACATACGAAGCCGAAGGTGATCTTCCGCCGTGGAATTTGCTGGCCATGCCTGCCGTTAGCATGGACATCCGCACCGAGCAAGGCCATTTGGGGAAGGTGTCATGACTGCCAACGTCGACGGAGTGCCCGGAAAATTCGCGACACTCGGGCTGACCTACGACGACGTGCTGCTGCTGCCGGGGGCCTCCGAGGTGCTCCCCAACGCGGTCGACACCTCGTCACGCATCTCCCGCAACGTCCGGGTGAACATCCCGATGCTGTCGGCGGCGATGGACAAGGTGACCGAGTCCCGCATGGCCATCGCCATGGCCCGCCTCGGTGGCGTCGGCGTCCTGCACCGCAATCTCTCCGTCGAGGACCAGGTCAACCAGGTCGACCTGGTGAAGCGGTCCGAGTCCGGCATGGTCACCGACCCGATCACGGTGCACCCGGAGGCCACGCTCGCCGAGGCCGACGCCCTGTGCGCCAAGTTCCGCATCAGCGGTGTCCCGGTCACCGACCCGGCCGGCAAGCTGCTCGGCATCGTGACCAACCGCGACATGGCCTTCGAGAGCGACCGCAGCCGTCGGGTGCGCGAGGTCATGACCCCGATGCCGCTGGTCACCGGCAAGGTCGGCACCTCCGGCCCGGAGGCCATGGAGCTGCTGCGCAAGCACAAGATCGAGAAGCTGCCGCTGGTCGACGAGGCGGGCGTCCTCAAGGGCCTCATCACGGTCAAGGACTTCGTCAAGGCCGAGCAGTACCCGAACGCCGCCAAGGACGCCGAGGGCCGTCTGCTCGTCGGTGCCGCCGTCGGCGCGAGCCCCGAGGCGCTGGAGCGCGCCCAGGCGCTCGCCGAGGCGGGCGCGGACTTCCTGGTCGTCGACACCTCGCACGGCCACAACAGCAACGCCCTCAGCTGGATGGCGAAGATCAAGTCCAGCGTGAACGTGGACGTGATCGGCGGCAATGTCGCCACCCGCGACGGCGCCCAGGCGCTCATCGACGCCGGTGTCGACGGCATCAAGGTGGGCGTCGGACCGGGCTCGATCTGCACCACGCGGGTGGTCGCCGGTATCGGTGTCCCGCAGGTCACGGCCATCTACGAGGCGTCCCGCGCCGCCCGCCAGGCGGGCATCCCGCTGATCGGCGACGGCGGCCTCCAGTACTCCGGCGACATCGGCAAGGCCCTCGCGGCCGGCGCCGACACCGTGATGCTGGGCAGTCTCCTGGCCGGCTGCGAGGAGTCCCCGGGCGAGCTGCTGTTCATCAACGGCAAGCAGTTCAAGTCGTACCGCGGCATGGGCTCGCTGGGCGCCATGCAGTCCCGCGGCCAGGGCCGGTCGTACTCGAAGGACCGCTACTTCCAGGCCGAGGTGGCGTCCGACGACAAGCTCGTGCCCGAGGGCGTCGAGGGCCAGGTGCCCTACCGCGGCCCGCTCGCCAACGTGCTGCACCAGCTGGTCGGCGGTCTGCGCCAGACCATGGGCTACGTGGGCGCGGCCACCATCGAGGAGATGGAGTCCAAGGGCCGCTTCGTGCGGATCACCTCGGCGGGTCTCAAGGAGAGCCACCCGCACGACATCCAGATGACGGTCGAGGCGCCGAACTACAGCGCCAAGTAGTCACCGGAGCGTGCCGAAGGCGGTCCCGGAACATCCGGGGCCGCCTTTGTCGTACCCGTCGGCGATACTGGAAGGCGCTGAAACGCAACAGGAAAGGCCACAGACGTGACTGAGATCGAGATCGGGCGCGGCAAGCGCGGCCGCCGGGCGTACGCCTTCGACGACATCGCCGTCGTCCCCAGCCGCCGTACGCGGGACCCGAAGGAGGTCTCGATCGCCTGGCAGATCGACGCCTACCGCTTCGAGCTGCCCTTCCTGGCGGCTCCCATGGACTCCGTGGTCTCCCCGGCCACCGCGATCCGTATCGGCGAGCTGGGCGGCCTCGGCGTGCTCAACCTCGAAGGTCTGTGGACGCGGTACGAGGACCCGCAGCCGCTGCTGGACGAGATCACCGAGCTGCCGGCCGAGCGCGCCACCCGCCGCCTCCAGGAGATCTACGCGGCGCCCATCAAGGAGGAGCTGATCGGCGCCCGCATCAAGGAGGTGCGCGACTCCGGTGTGGTCACGGCCGCCGCGCTCTCCCCGCAGCGCACCGCCCAGTTCTCCAAGGCGGTCGTGGACGCGGGCGTGGACATCTTCGTGATCCGCGGCACCACGGTCTCCGCGGAGCACGTGTCCTCCTCGCACGAGCCGCTGAACCTGAAGCAGTTCATCTACGAGCTGGACGTCCCGGTGATCGTCGGCGGCTGCGCCACCTACACCGCCGCCCTGCACCTGATGCGCACCGGCGCGGCCGGCGTCCTGGTCGGCTTCGGCGGCGGCGCCGCGCACACCACCCGCAATGTGCTGGGCATCCAGGTCCCGATGGCCACCGCCGTCGCCGATGTGGCCGCGGCCCGCCGCGACTACATGGACGAATCCGGCGGCCGCTATGTGCACGTGATCGCGGACGGCGGTGTCGGCTGGTCCGGCGATCTGCCCAAGGCGATCGCCTGCGGCGCCGACGCGGTGATGATGGGCTCCCCGCTGGCCCGCGCCACGGACGCGCCCGGCAAGGGCCACCACTGGGGCATGGAGGCGGTCAACGAGGAGCTGCCGCGCGGCAAGAAGGTCGACCTCGGCACCGTCGGCACCATCGAGGAGGTCCTCACCGGCCCGTCCCACACCCCGGACGGCTCGATGAACCTCTTCGGCGCCCTGCGCCGCGCCATGTCCACCACCGGCTACAGCGAGCTCAAGGAGTTCCAGCGGGTCGAGGTGACGGTCGCGGACAGCCAGCACAAGCGCTGATCCGAGGTTCGAAGGTCTCGTACAGGGGCTTCGTACGACGCGAAGGGGTCCGGCCACCGCAGCGGTGGCCGGACCCCTTCGCGTGCTCGGGGCGCGTCTTACCGGGCGGCCTTCTTGGCGGCCGAGAACGCGGCGAAACCCGCGATGGCGAAGAACACGAAGGTGAGCAGGTCGGCATCCTGCTTCCAGGCCTTCTGCACCACGTCGAAGTGGTCGAAGAAGACCTGCGAGAAGCTCAGGCCGGTCGCCTTGGCGCCGATCATCGCCTCGCCCACCAGCTGGCCGAAGTACACCGAGACCAGCGCCAGCACCACGGAGGCGATCGGCAGGACGGCGTTGCGGCCGCCCGCCTTGCCCGCCGCGAGGCCGATGACGAAGCCGACACCCACGGCCGCGTAGCCGATCTCGTGCTTGGTGCCGCCGATGATCAGGCCGTAGAGCCCGGCGGCGACCACGGCGGCGACCACCGCGGCGACGAGGCCGAGGGCCGGGTTGCCGCGGACCGGCGCGGGCGCGACGGGGGCCAGCGGCATGCCGGGGGCGCCCGGCTGCGGCGGGTACGGCATACCGGCCGGCGCCTGCTGGGCGTACGGGTTGGCGTCGACCGGGCCGGGCTGCGGCTGCGGCGGTGGTGCTGACTGGCTCATGACAGAAATCCCCCCGTGCTGTGGCACAAACTGGATGAGGTGGAACGGGAGACCACTCGCACCTGTGTGCGGTAAGTCCGGGGGAGACTAACAGGCAGGGCCGACGACGCCCCGGTTGTTTTCCTATCGTGACCTGGTGCGGAGTTTCGAACGGAGCGCTCCTCAGAGCCGGTTCGCCGCGCCCGTCGGGGTTGCTCCCCTCGTGTCCAGGAGGAGTTGGGCCTTTACCGACAGGCCCTGGAGGTCGTACGTGCGGTGCTGCTGGAGCAGGATCGTCAGGTCGGCGGCCGCGGCGGCCTCGTAGAGGGAGTCGACGCGTGGGACCGGGCGGTCCAGGACGCTCCAGGCGGGCACGTAGGGGTCGTGGTAGCTCACGGACGCGCCGAGTTGCATCAGGCGTGCGGCGATCTCCCTGGCCGGGGCGCCCTGCTGGTCGGGGAGGTCCGCCTTGTAGGTCACGCCGAGCAGCAGCACGCGCGCACACCGGGCGGACTTGCCGTGCTCGTTGAGCAGCGTCGCGGCGCGCTGTACGACGTATGCGGGCATCCGGTTGTTGACCTGCTGGGCCAGTTCCACCATGCGCAGGGCGCGGCTCGCGTATCCGGTGAGGTCCTGCGGGACGGCGTGGCCGCCGACGCCGGGGCCCGGCCGGAACGCCTGGAAGCCGAACGGCTTGGTCTCTGCGCAGCGGATGACGTCCCACAGGTCGACACCGAGTTCGTGGCAGAGCACGGCCATCTCGTTGACCAGCGCGATGTTGACGTGCCGGAAGTTGGTCTCCAGGATCTGCACCGCCTCCGCCTCGCGCAGCCCGCGCGCGCGGACCACCTTGTCGGTGAGCCGGCCGTAGAAGGCGGCGGCCGACTCGGTGCAGGCGGGGGTGAGGCCGCCGATGACCTTGGGGGTGCCGGCCGGGGTGTGCGCGCGGTTGCCGGGGTCGACCCGGCTGGGCGAGTAGGCGAGATGGAAGTCGCGGCCCGCGCGCAGCCCGGAGCCCTCCTCCAGGAGGGGACGCAGGAATTCCTCGGTCGTGCCCGGCGGCACCGGCGACTCCAGGATGACCGTGGTGTTCGGGCGCAGCCGTCCGGCCAGGGTGTGGGCGGCGGCCTCGACCTGGCCGAGGTCCAGGCCGCCGTCGGCGCCGGGCGGGGTGGGCGCGCAGATCACCGCGGTGCGCACCCGGCCGAGCTGGGCCGGGTCGGTGGCGCGCCGGAAGCCGGTCGCGTGCATCCGGCGCAGCTCGGCGGGGCTCAGCGGCCCCGCCTCGGGTCCGGTGGCATAGCCGAGGGTGGGGATGCCGGCGGCCACCGCGGCCTGGGCGAGCGGCAAACCGTAGGGGCCGAGGCCGATGACGGCGAGGTCTGCGGACATGGCGTGGGCCGTCCTTCCCAGTAACCGAAGTGGAACCGATGCGCAACCGCTGTGGACAGGATGAACGAGCGCACTGTCACACTAGGAGTAAATATGACCGTTATGTGGGATTCTGTTCGTGTGTCTCTCGGGGGATGTGCGCCGGTTGTCCACAGGTCGCGGGCGCGTGGTGGCTGAAGTCGGGCATGCCGGTCAGAATTTGGGCATGAGGTGGTGGTGACCGGCCTCGCCCTCCGGGTGCGGCCGACGCGAGCGAGTCAGCGACAGCGGGAGGCAGCGGTGAGGACAGCGACTCTGGGACCGGTGCAGCGCGCCGAGGCACTGGCGGCGATGGCCGAGCACGAGCTGGACGTACTGGTGATCGGCGGCGGAGTGGTCGGCGCGGGCACCGCGCTCGACGCCGTCACCCGCGGCCTGTCCACCGGTCTGGTCGAGGCCCGTGACTGGGCGTCCGGCACCTCCAGCCGCTCCAGCAAGCTCATCCACGGCGGACTGCGCTATCTGGAGATGCTCGACTTCGCGCTGGTCCGCGAGGCGTTGAAGGAGCGCGGCCTGCTCCTGGAGCGGCTCGCCCCGCACCTGGTCAAACCGGTGCCGTTCCTCTACCCGTTGCAGCACCGCGGCTGGGAGCGGCTGTACGCGGGTTCGGGCGTCGCGCTCTACGACGCGATGTCCATGGCCCGCGGCCACGGCCGGGGCCTGCCCGTGCACCGCCATCTGACCCGCGGTCAGGCCCTGCGCGTGGCACCCTGTCTGCGCAAGGACGCCCTGGTCGGCGCCCTTCAGTACTACGACGCCCAGGTGGACGACGCCCGTCTCGTGGCCACCCTGGTGCGCACGGCGGCGTCGTACGGCGCGCGGGTCGCCAACCGGGCGCGTGTCACCGGGTTCATACGCGAGGGCGAGCGGGTCGTCGGCGCCCGGGTGCAGGACGTCGAGGGCGGCGGGGAGTACGAGGTGCGCGCCCAGCAGGTCGTCAACGCCACCGGGGTGTGGACCGACGACACCCAGGCCATGGTGGGCGAGCGCGGCCAGTTCCATGTCCGCGCCTCCAAGGGCATCCACCTGGTCGTGCCCAAGGACCGCATCCACTCCACCAGCGGGCTGATCCTGCGCACCGAGAAGTCCGTCCTCTTCGTCATCCCCTGGGGCCGGCACTGGATCGTCGGCACCACCGACACCGGCTGGGACCTCGACAAGGCCCACCCGGCCGCCTCCAGCGCCGACATCGACTACCTGCTGGAACACGTCAACTCGGTGCTGGCCGTGCCGCTGCGCCGGGACGATGTGCAGGGGGTGTACGCGGGGCTGCGACCGCTGCTGGCCGGCGAGTCCGACGCCACCAGCAAGCTCTCCCGCGAGCACACCGTCGCCCATCCGGCGCCGGGCCTGGTGGTCGTGGCGGGCGGCAAGTACACCACCTACCGGGTGATGGCGAAGGACGCCGTCGACGAGGCGGTGCACGGCCTGGACCGGCGTGTCGCGGACTGCGTCACCGAGGAGACCCCGCTGCTCGGCGCGGAGGGCTACCACGCGCTGTGGAACGCGCGGGCCCGCATAGCCGCCCGCACCGGACTGCACACGGTCCGGGTGGAACACCTGCTGAACCGGTACGGCTCGATGGCCGAGGAGATCTTCGACCTCATCGAGGCGGACCCCGCGCTCGGCGAACCGCTGCGCGCCGCCGACGACTATCTGCGCGCCGAGGTCGTCTACGCCGCCTCGCACGAGGGCGCCCGCCACCTGGACGACGTCCTCACCCGGCGCACCCGCATCTCCATCGAGACCTTCGACCGCGGCACCCGCAGCGCCCGCGAGGCCGCCGAGCTGATGGCCCCGGTCCTCGGCTGGGACAAGGACCAGATCGAACGCGAGGTCGAGCACTACGAGAAGCGGGTCGAGGCCGAACGCGAGTCCCAACTCCAGCCCGACGACCTGACGGCGGACGCGGCGCGGCTGGGCGCGCCGGACATCGTGCCGCTCAGCTGACGGGGTGCCGGAGGGCGTCCGGCGCAGGGGGTTTGACCGGGTGTGACCGAAGGGTCGGCACCGCGGGTCGCCGGGGTCTCACGGGCCGTCATGCCGTCAAGCCGAAGCGCGCCTTCGGGGAGCTTCGCGGTGGCCGGGGGAGGGGCCCCAGGGCGTGGAGCACTTGTCGGGTGAGAGACAATGGAGGCTCTGTCAGGGCGGGTTGCATGAGGGGACGCATGTCGGAGGCGGAGCGGGCGGGGACATCTCGTCAGGAGACTCGGCAGGGCAAGAGCGGACGGCGTCTCCTCGCCGGGCGGTACCGGCTGGGAGACGTGCTGGGCCGCGGTGGCATGGGCACGGTCTGGCGCGCCGAGGACGAGACCCTCGGCCGCACGGTCGCCGTCAAGGAGCTGCGGTTCCCGACGAACATCGACGAGGAGGAGAAGCGGCGCCTGATCACCCGCACCCTGCGTGAGGCCAAGGCGATCGCCCGGATCCGCAACAACAGCGCGGTGACGGTCTTCGACGTGGTCGACGAGGACGACCGGCCCTGGATCGTCATGGAGCTGGTGGAGGGCAAGTCCCTCGCCGAGGTCATCCGCGAGGACGGCGTGCTGGAGCCCAGGCGCGCCGCCGAGGTGGGCCTCGCCGTCCTCGATGTGCTGCGCTCCGCCCATCGCGAGGGCATCCTGCACCGGGACGTGAAGCCGTCCAATGTGCTCATCGCCGACGACGGCCGCGTCGTCCTCACCGACTTCGGCATCGCACAGGTCGAGGGCGACCCGTCCATCACCTCGACCGGCATGCTCGTCGGCGCCCCCTCCTACATCTCCCCGGAGCGCGCCCGCGGCCACAAGCCGGGCCCCGCCGCCGACCTGTGGTCGCTCGGCGGGCTGCTGTACGCGGCGGTCGAGGGGGTGCCGCCGTACGACAAGGGTTCGGCGATCGCCACGCTCACCGCGGTGATGACCGAGCAGCTGGACGAGCCCAAGAACGCGGGCCCGCTGCGGGACGTCATCTACGGCCTGCTCACCAAGGACCCGGCCGAGCGGCTGGACGACGCCGGGGCGCGCGTCCTGCTCGACAAGGTCATCCACGCGCGCGAGCCGGAACCACTGGACGCCACCCGGGTCGTACCGCTGCCCGCGCAGCCGGCCGAGGGTGGGGGCAAGCGCAGCGAGGAGGCCGCGGAGAAGCTGCGCGGCGCGCTGCGTTCGGTGCGCAAGGCGGCGGCGGGGGCCGCGGCCGGCGCCGCCACCGGTGCCGCGGCGGACGCGGCGCGACCCAAGAGCGGCGGTTCCGCCTCGGCTTCCGGCAACGCCTCCGGCAAGGGGCCGGGCGCGGCCACGCCGAACCCCGCCGGGAGCCCGGCGGGCAACGCGGGGTCGGCGAAGCCCCGTTCGGGCTGGCCCGTGATGCCCCCGCCGGATCTGGACCTGCCGCCCAGGCCCGCGCCGAAGGCCTCGCTCACGGATGTGGTGCCCCGGCGCACGCTGGTGGTCGTGGCCGTGGTGGTCGCCCTCGCGGTGATCGGCACCGTGCTGGCCGTCGCCCTCAGCGGCGGCGACGACAAGGACGACAAGGGCGCCGCCCGGACCACGGCCGGCGCGAGCGCGTCCGCCGGGGCGGGGCGGAGCAAGGGCCCGGCCGCCGGTACCCGTACGGACGGCGGGAGTACGGCGCCCACCGCCACGGGGACCGGGACCGGCACCGGCAAGGACGTCAGCGCGGGCGCGTCCGCCGACGCCGGCAGCGCGCCCGCCGTCTCCACCCGCAAGGGCGGCCAGGGCTACTCGCTCGGGCTGCCCAAGGGATGGTCGTACCAGTCGCACGGATCGGCCGGTGACCGCTACACCGGCCCCGACGGGCAGAAACTGCTCGTGGCCTGGACCGGTACGCCCAAGGACGACCCGGTGGCGGACTGGAAGAGCCAGGAGCACTACATGGTGCGCTCCCAGTACCACCGGATCCGGATCGAGGAGGCGGACTACCGGGGCTGGAACACGGCCGACTGGGAGTTCACCTACGTCGACGGCGGCACCGAGTACCGCACCGTCGACCGCGGCTTCGTGGTGAACGACCACCTCGGGTACGCGCTGATGTACACCGCGAAGGCCGGCGACTGGGACGGCGATCTGCGCAAGGACACCTGGAAGACGCTGACAGCGTCCTTCAAGCCCAAGTCCTAGAGCCCGGAAGGCGGTTCGTGGCACCGGAATCGGGCAACCGCGCGGTGCGGGTTGCCTCCGGCACGTATCGTGAATGGTTGAGGACCGTACGGAGCCGGACGCGGGTGCGAAACGGGCCACGAGACGAACGGATGTGACCAAACCGGGCGGCCGGGGGAGGGGCAGGCGGGATGGACGACTACGCGGGCCGGGTGCTGGCGGACCGCTACCGCCTGCCGCTGCCGCCGTCCGACGCGTACGAACCGACCGCCACCCGCGCCTTCGACACCTACAGCGGCCAGGAGGTGCTGGTCCGTCAGGTGCCGCTGCCGGAGGTCGTCGAGGCCGAGGTGCTCGACGCGGACGGACTGCCCGAGGGGTTCACCGCGCGCGGGCGCGGGGCGCGTTCCGTGCCGGCCGCGCGGGCCGCGACACGCCGGCCCGCCGAGCCCGCGGTGCGGCGCGCCGTGGAGGCCGCCCAGGCGGCGGCCCGTATCCCCGATCATCCACGGCTGGACCAGGTCTTCGACGTCTTCGCCGAGGGCGGCTCGCTGTGGATCGTCAGCGAGTGGGTCGCCGCCCGCCCGCTGTCCGCGCTCCTCGCCGAGCGCCCCCTCACGCCCTATCGCGCCGCCGAGGTCGCCTCCGACGTCCTCATGGCCCTGCGCGTCCTGCACGCCCATGGCTGGGTCCACCGCAATGTCACCGCCCGTACGGTCCTCGTCTGTGACGACGGCCGGGTCCTGCTGACCGGTCTCGCCGCCGGCGCCGCGGAGGAGGCGCTGTGCGGGTACGACCCGGTGCCGGGGGCGGAGGAGGACGGCGATGCGGGGGGCGCCGTCGAGGCCCTGCCGGGTGCCCGACGGCCCGTTGACATCGTTGTGCCCGACGCCGTGGACCCGGAGGCGGCGCGGCGCGCCGCCATCCAGGCACGGGCGGCCGGTGCGCCGGGCGTCCCCGGCGCGAACGGCGTGTCCGGCGGGCCCGAGGCGCCCGGGGGGTCCCAGGCGTCCGGTACGGCGGGACAGCGGGCGCTGGAGAGCGGCGCCGACATCCGTGCCGCGCGGGCCGGGGCCATCGCCGCGTACCGGGCGGGCGCCCGCGCCGCGGCCCGGGTACAGGAGGCCCAGCAGGGCGAACGGGCCGCGCTGCCCGGCGCCCGGCGAGCCGCAGAGGGCGACATGGACGCCGACCGGGCCGCCGAGCACGAGGGCGTGGGCGCGGGCGGGAACGAGGGTACGGCGCGATCGGCGCCGTACCCCCAGGGGTCGCCGTACCCCCAAGGGCCGCCGTACCCGCAGGGGCCGTACTCCCAAGAGCCGTATCCCCAAGAGCCGCAACCCCAAGGGGCGTCGCGTCCCCAGGGTCCCCCGTACGCCCAAGGACCGCCGCACCCCCAGCAGCCGCACCCGCAAGGCGCGCCCCACCGCCAGGGCCAGGCGCCCCGCCCCGCGGCCCCGGCGCCGCACCGGTCGGCCGACTCGCCGTACCCCGCCGTACCCGCCCCCCGTCCCGACGTCCCGCCGCCCGGTCGTACCGCCGACCCCTACGGGACGCGTGGCGCGCCGGGACCCCGGGGACTCGAACCCGCGCGGCACGACACCCCGGCCCCGGTGGCCGCCGTACCGCCGGGGGGTCAGGCCCGTTGGGACGAGGCGGCGGCCGCCTCCGGGGCGCGGCCCGGCGGGGCGCTCGCGGCCGAGCGGGCGCGGCAGGCGCGGATGGCCGTGGTGGGGCCGGTGACCGAGCGATGGGCGCCGGAGCAGGCCGGGCCCGTGCACGAGAACTGGCAGCTGGCCGCGCCGGTCGGGCCGGCCACCGATCTGTGGGCGCTGGGCGCGCTGTTGTTCCGCGCGGTGCAGGGGCACGCGCCCTATCCCGAGGAATCCACCGCCGAACTGGTGCAGTTGGTGTGCGCTGAGCCGCCCGCGTACGCCGAGGAGTGCGGTCCGCTGCGGCCGGTGGTGGAGTCCCTGCTGCGTCAGGACCCCACCGAGCGGCCCGACTTCGAGGAACTGGGCGGCTGGCTGCGCTCGCTGGTGCGGTCCGCGCCCGAGCCGGAGGCCGGTACCCGGGTGGTGCCGGTGCCGCCCGACCCCCGGCGGCTGCCGATCGTCCGGCGCCGGGGCGAACTGGTGCGGCGGCGCCGCGCCGGGCTCCCCGACGCGCACGCCCGGCACAAGCGGGACCGGGAGGAGGGGGGTTCGCCGAGCAGGCTCGGCCGGATGCTGCTCGTGCTGATCCTCCTGCTGCTGGCCGGCGCGGTCGCGTACGCGATGCTGTTCATGCCGAAGCACGCGTCGCACGGGCGGAGCGGGACCGGCCCGACCCCCTCGGCCGGGCGGTCGAGCCCCGCACCCGCCGCCTCCCGGCACAGCCCCTCCGCCTCCGACACCCAGGCGGGCGGCACCTCCTCCGTGCCCGCCGGGTTCACCCTGCGCAAGGACCCCGAGGGCTTCGACATCGCCGTCGCCCAAGGCTGGACGCGCACTCCGAAGAACGGCAGCGGCGAAGTCGTCTACGCGCACGGCGACTTCGAGCTGATGGTCGTACCCGGACGGGACGGCTCGGCGGCGTACGGCAGCGATCCGATGGCCTATCAGCGGGACAAGGAGCGCGAGCTCCAGCCGTACCGGGACTCCAGTTGGGCCACCGCCACCGGGCTGCGCACCATCGAGGTGGGCGGACGGACCATGGCCGAAGGGCAGTTCACCTGGACCGACGGACAGGGCCGCGATCTTTACGTACGCAACATGGCGATCCTGCTGAACGGCCGGTACCACATCCTCCAGGTCCGCGGCCCGGACGCCGACCGGGACGAGGTGACCAGGCTGTACGAGGAAGCTACCGCGACGTACCGCTACACCGGTTGAGCACGGCGTACACAACGGGCCCGGCCCGGCGCGCCGGTTCCCGTTCTCACGCGGAAATGACCATCGTCACAGTGCGGTTTCCTTGGGACCCCGCTTGTTCCCTGCGAACGGGCCGGTCCTTAGTCTGACCCTGACAAGAGCATTGCGGGGCAACGTGAATCAGATGCAGGGCCTGCTCATAGCGGGCCGCTACCGGCTTGCCGAATCCATCGGCAGCGGCGGCATGGGCCGGGTTTGGCGTGCCCACGATGAGGTGCTGCACCGGGCGGTCGCCGTCAAGGAGTTGACCGCCGCGCTCTATGTCTCCGACAGCGACCAGGCGGTCCTGCTGGCCCGGACCCGGGCCGAGGCGCGGGCCGCGGCGCGCATCAACCACTCCGCGGTCGTCACCGTGCACGACGTCCTCGACCACGACGGCCGGCCCTGGATCGTGATGGAGCTGGTCGAGGGCAACTCGCTGGCCGACGCGGTCAAGGAGCAGGGGCGCATCGAGCCGCGGGAGGCCGCGCGGATCGGGCTGTGGGTGCTGCGTGCGCTGCGCGCCGCGCACTCCGCCGGGGTGCTGCACCGCGATGTGAAGCCCGGCAACGTTCTCCTCGGCCGCGACGGACGGGTGCTGCTCACCGACTTCGGCATCGCCCAGATCGAGGGCGACTCCACCATCACCCGCACCGGAGAGGTCGTCGGCTCGGTCGACTACCTCGCGCCCGAGCGGGTGCGCGGCCACGACCCCGGCCCCGCCTCCGACCTGTGGGCGCTCGGCGCGACGCTGTACACGGCCGTGGAGGGGCGTTCGCCGTTCCGCCGCACCTCGCCGCTGAGCACCATGCAGGCGGTCGTCGAGGAGGAGGCCGAACAGCCGGTGAACGCCGGGCCGCTCGGCCCGGTCATCTCCGCGCTGCTGCGCAAGGAGCCGGAGCGGCGGCCGAGCGCGGAGGAGGCCGAGCAGATGCTCGCCGAGGCCGCCGAGGGCCGCCGGCCGAACGCCGCGCAGGCGTATGTGCCGACCCAGACCTCCGGCCTGCACGGGCCGGGGAGCACCGGCGGCTACGGCACGCCGGGGCAGACCGCGAACGCCCGCGCCGTGAACGGCTCGGCCACCGGCGTTCCGGCCACGCCGGTCGGTCCGTCGGCCGTCGGGCCCACCGCCGTGGGTCCGGTGCCGGGCGGGCACGGCGGCGGGCGGCCGGTCCGGCCCCGGCGCAGGCTGCGCACGCTCGCGCTGGTCGTCGCCGCCGCGGCCGTGCTCGGCGGCGGCGCGGCGGTGGGCTTCCAGGAGTGGAACAACGCACGGCACGACAGCGCGGCGCACGACGGCACGAACCCCGGCCCGGCCTCCTCGGCGAGCCCCGGCGGCGACCAGGACCCGGACACCGGCACCGTCCCGGACAGCTGGGAGACCCACCACGACCCGCTGGGCTTCAGTATCTCCCTGCCCAAGGGCTGGAAGCGCAAGGTCTACGGCATCAACGGTCCCCTGAAGCAGATCGACTACACCCCCGACGGCGGCAAGCACTTCGTACGGATATCCATCGACACCTCGCCGGACTTCGCCGACGCCTACGAACACCAGAAGGACCTGGAGCAGCAGCTCCAACGGCTGGTCGGCTACCAGCGGGTGACCCTCAAGCAGAACGTCTACCGCGACCGCAACGGCTCCCTGTGGGAGTACACCTGGAACGCGCTGAAGAAGGACCCGCCGTACGTGGCGGGACCGCGGCACGCCGTCGAGGAGACGTACTTCTCGCGCGAGGGCACCGAGTACGCCCTGTACATGTCCGGGCCCGCCGCCGACTGGCCGATGACCGGCAAGCAGTTCAAGTGGGTGCTCCAGAGCTGGCAGCAGCCGGGTCAGACGAGATGACCGGCGCTGAGCCGAACGGGCGCTCTTTGCGACTGAAACGGCTGAAAACGAGTCACTGAACCGTGCGGCTTGGCCGATCGGAGCCCCGGAGCGGATGGGTCCGTTGCGGCATGATGGGCGCATGGGGACCGAGGGCGCCGACTTCCGGGTGATCGCCGGCCGTTACCGCCTCCAGGCGCGTATCGGGCGCGGCGGCATGGGCGTCGTATGGCGGGCGAGCGACGAGCTGCTGGGCCGGCTCGTCGCGGTCAAGGAGATCCTCGCGGACGACTCGCTCCCGGAGGACGACGCGCGCCGCCGCCGCGACCGTACGTTCCGGGAGGCGCGCGCGGTCGCGCAGCTGCGGCATCCGCACATCATCGTCGTGCACGACGTGGTGGAGCAGGACGAACGGCCGTACCTGGTCATGGAGCTGATCGACGGCTGCTCGCTGGCCGACCGGATCGCCCGGCACGGCCCGGTGTCCCCTGCCGAGGCCGCGCGGATCGGCATCGCCCTGCTCAGCGCGCTGGACACCGCGCACGAGGCCGGGGTGCTGCACCGGGACATCAAGCCCGCGAACGTGCTGATCGAGTCCGGCACCGAGCGGGTCGTGCTCACCGACTTCGGTATCGCGCAGGTCGCGGGCGCCACCACGCTCACCGAGACCGGGTCCTTCGTCGGCTCGCCCGAGTACACAGCGCCCGAGCGGATGTCCGGGGTGCGCACCGGCCCGGAGTCCGACCTGTGGTCGCTGGGCGCGCTGCTGTGCACGGTGCTCAGCGGCGAGTCGCCGTTCCGGCGCGACTCGCTCGGCGGCATCCTGCACGCCGTCGTTGCGGCCGAGATCCGCCCGCCCGTCGAGGCCGAGCCGCTGGCACCCGTCGTACGGGGGCTGCTGGAGCGCGACCCGGACCGGCGGCTCGGCGCGGCACAGGCCGAGCGGATGCTGCGCGGCTATCTGGAGACCGGGCACACCCCCGAGACACCGGACGCGCCGGGCACCGCGCGCGGGCACCGGCTCGGGGCGGGGCGGCCGCGGACCGTGCCGCAGCCGCCCACCCAGCCGGGCCTTTCCGAACCGCTTCCCGGCCCTCCCGGGGTCACGGCGGAGTCCCCGTCCGGGCGTTCCTCGTCCCGCTCGGTACTGGTGGCGGCCCTGCTGATCGCGGCGCTCGCGGCGGCGGGCGGCTCGGCCGCGACCCTGCTGATCAACCGGGGCGACAGCGGAGGCGGCGGGAGCCCCGGAGGTACGGCGACGACACCGGCGCCCGGAGGCACGAGCGGTACGAGCCCCGGCCCGTCGCCCTCGGCCACGACCCCGAGACCGTCCCGGCCGGGCTCCTCGCCCCCGGGCCCCGGCACCGCGCCCTCCGGCTACCGCACCGCCCGCGACCCGGCCGGGTTCTCGCTCGCCGTGCCCGACGACTTCACCCGCAGCCCGCAGGGGGAGCGGGTGTTCTACCTCTCGCCCGAGGGCACGTACCGGCTCGGCGTCAAGATCGCCGCCCCCCAACCCGGGGGCCCGCAGGCGGTGATGAAGGGGCAGGCGGCCAACGGGTCGGTTTCCAACCCCGGTTACCACGACGGTCGGGTCACCCGCACCACGCACGCCGGACACCCCGCCGCGCTCTGGGAGTTCACCTGGAACGGCTACAGCGCCCCGGAGGGGGCGCGGCACACGTACGACCTGTGCTGGGAGGAGTCCGGGCGGCTGTACGACGTATGGGTGTCGGCGCCGGTCGGGAAGGTGCGCGAGGCACGGGAGTACTTCGACGTCGCGCTGGACACGTTCTCGCCGTCGGCGCACTGACCGTATCCCGTCGGTGCGATCCGGTCGGTGCGCCGCGTCACGGGTTCGTGACCGGTAACGCTTCCGGGTGGATCGGGGGCGCGATGGCGCGATATGGATGGTGCATGAGCAGTGACGGGGGAACGGGCCGGGCGGCCGACGACACGACGAGCTTCGTCCTTCAGCCGCCGAGGCCGCACACACGACAGGATCCGCTCACGGTCCCCGGCCCGGCCACCGGCGAGGGACCCCTGATCGCGGGCCGTTACCGGCTGACGGCCAGACTGGGCCGGGGCGGGATGGGCACGGTGTGGCGGGCCAGGGACGAGACGGTGGACCGCGAGGTCGCCGTCAAGGAGCCCCGGATACCGGACCACCTTCCCGAACGGGAACGCGCCAACGCCTTCGAGCGGATGCGCCGCGAGGCCCGCGCCGCGGCCCGCCTCGACCATCCGGCCGTGGTGAACGTGTACGACGTCGCGGTGGTCGACGGCCGCCCCTGGCTGGTGATGGAGCTGGTGCACGGCCGCACACTGGGCGATGTGCTCGACGAGGGCACCCTGGACGCGCGCGAGGCCGCCCGGATCGGCCTGGAGGTGCTCGGCGCGCTGGAGGCGGCGCACGCGGCGGGCGTCCTGCACCGGGATGTGAAGCCCGACAACGTGCTGCTGGGGCGGCACGGCCGGGTCGTTCTCACCGACTTCGGCATCGCGCGGATCGAGGGCGACACCCGGCTCACGGACACCGGCGGGTTCGTCGGCTCGCCCGAGTACGTCGCGCCGGAACGGGTGCTGGGACAGCTTCCCGGCCCCGCGAGCGACCTGTGGTCCCTGGGCGTGCTGCTGTACACCGCGACCGAGGGCGTCTCGCCGTTCCGGCGCAGCAACACCCCGGCGACCCTCCAGTCCGTCCTCAACGCGACCCCGGCCCCGCCCACGGCGGCCAGGGGCCCGCTGGCCGAGGTCATCGACGGGCTGCTGCACAAGGACCCGGCGCGACGGCCGTCCGCGCGGCGGGTGCGCGCGCTGCTCACGGAGGCGGTCGAGCCGCCGGCGCCGCGGTCGCAACTCACCCCGTCCCCGGTCCCGTCGGCGCAGGCCGCCCCGCCACCCGCCCGTCGCCGGCGGCCCGGTCGTACCGCCTGGCTGGGGGCGGGCGCGGCGCTGGTGGCGCTCGCGGCGGTGGCGTACCTCGTGCTGGCCGATCCCTTCGCGGGCCCGCTGCCCGACGGGTGGTCGATGCGGCCCGAGGGCAGGCTGGGCGCGACCCTGGCCGTGCCCGCCGGGTACCAGGTGTCCCGGCCGAGCTCGGACGACTCCGACAAGAACTGGGTGGAGTACTCCGACTGGAGCGGCGCGGTCTCGATCACGCTCGACCTGGCCAGGAAGTCGGAGGACGACTCCGGGGAGATCAAGAACTCGGCGCGGTCGCAGATGTACGCGGACGACGAGGAGTTCCGCGCCCAGGGCGAGTCCTCCCTCGACATGCCCAAGGGCGCGAAGACGCGACCGGACGACACCGCGACGTACAAGGGCCGGGAGGCCGCGCGCAACACGGTCGTCTACACGACCGACGACAGCCAGGACCCCCGCCCGCGCGAACTCCAGGTCTTCTACTACCGCACCCACTCCGGCGACATGTACCAGCTGTTGGTCGAGTACCCGGGCAAGGGCGACTTCACCGAGCGGGGACGGCAGGTCGCGAAGGCGGCGATCGCCAACCTGGAGGTGCAGAAGCTCTGACGCCCGGAGCCTTCTTCGACAGGCTTGGTATGAACGCGTGTTGGTGATCTCGGCACGCTTCTCGGGTATCGGTGTCGTCGAAGTTCGGCTGTCGGGCGGCGGGTTCGGGCCGCGCCGGTGGGGTGCCCGCACCGCCCGCTTCGACAACGGCGCGGTGCGCACGGTACTGATGGGACATGGCTGACGACGGCGAACACCCGCTCGGCGCACGTCTGATCGGCGGGCGCTACCGGCTGACCGACCGCCTCGGCACCGGACCCACCGGAACCGTCTGGCGGGCCGAGGACGAGGGCGGCGAGGGGCGCGCCCGGCTCGCCGTCAAGGAGCCGTCGCTGCCCGGCGATCCGGTCACGGACGAGGAGAGCCGGCGGCTCGCCCACCGGCTGTACCGGGAGGCCCGCGCCGCGACCCGGGTACGGCATCCGTCCGCCGTCACGGTGTACGACGTCGTCACCGAGGCGGGCGTCCCCTGGATCGTGATGGAGCTGGTGGAGGGCGAGTCCCTGGGCGAGGCGCTGCGCCGCGGGCCGCTGCCGCCCGCCGAGGCCGCGCGCATCGGCCTCGCCGTCCTCGGCGCCCTGCGCGCCGCGCACGCCGTCGGCATCGTCCACCGCGACCTCAAACCGGCCAACGTGCTGCTGGAATCGGGCACGGGCCGGGTCGTCCTCACCGACTTCGGCATCGGGGACGGGCCGGGCGGGGGAGGGGGCGCGGGGGTTGGTGGTGCCGGGGCCGGTGGCCGCGGGGCTGGTGCCGGGGCCGGTGGCGGCGGGTTCGGCACGGGCGGATTCGGTGGGGGCGGTCCCTTCGTCGCTCCCGAGCGGGCGGCCGGGCCCGGGGCCGGGCCCGCCTCCGATCTGTGGTCACTCGGCGCTCTGCTGCGCGCCGCCCTCGGCGACACGGACCCCGGCCCGCTCGGCCCCCTCCTGGACCGGCTGAACGCCGAGCGGCCCGAGGCCCGGCCGGATGCGGAGCGGGTGGCGGCGGAGCTGCGCGGGTACCTGGGCGTGACGGACGTACCGGAACCGGCCGCCGCACGGGACGGGCACGGGCTCGGCGACGTACGGGACGGGGACGCGCTCGGCGACGTACCGGAAGAGCGTGGCCCCGGCGTCGTACCGGACGAGCGGCCACGGCCGGACGCGCGGCCGCAGGCGGACCCCGAGTCCCGGCCCGCACCCCGTCGCCGCACTCCCTTCACCACCCTCACCCTCTTCCTGGCGAAAAAACCCGCGGGCGACTGATCGGGCGGGTGTTCGAACCGGCAACCCGCTGATCAGGCCGTTCGTTGCCAGTGATCACTGGCGTGGTGTGAGTAGTCCGTGAATCCCCGTTACCGACGGGTACACAAAGCGTTCGCCGCGGCATACCCTGCGCCTCATGACGGACACGCAGGCCCCGGACACGCAGGCGCCGGACATCGCCGGTACCAACCCCCTCGCGCCCTCCCCCGAGGGCGTCCGCACCGCTGCCGACGTGGTCACCCCGGAGCTGGTGGCCCGGCTGACCAAGGGCGTCACCGGTTCCGGCCGGACCGCCAACCACACGCCGTTCACCGGCGAGAAGCTGGCCGACCTGCCCGAGTCCAGCCCCGAGGACGTGCTCAAGGCCTTCGAGGCGGCCCGTGCCGCGCAGGCCGTCTGGGAGCGCACCCCGGTACGGCAGCGCGCCGGCGTCCTGCTCCGCTTCCATGACCTGATCCTCGAACGCCAGGCCGAGGTCCTCGACCTGGTGCAGCTGGAGACCGGCAAGGCCCGGCTGCACGCGCACGAGGAGGTGCTGGCCGTCGCCATCGCCGCCCGCCACTACGGCCGCAAGGCCCCCGCCTATCTGCGCGCGAAGCGGCACACCGGCGCCGTGCCGACCCTGACGAAGGTCACCGAACTGCGCCACCCGCGTGGGGTGGTGGGCCAGATCGCGCCCTGGAACTACCCCCTGGAGCTGTCCGTCGGCGACGCGTTGCCCGCCTTCGTCGCGGGCAACGCGGTCGTGATGAAGCCGGACACCGAGACCTGCCTGACCGCCCTGTGGGCCCGCGACCTGCTGATCGAGGCCGGGCTGCCCGAGGGCGTCTTCCAGGTCGTCCTCGGCGAAGGCCCGGTCGTGGGGCCCGAGTTGGTCAAGCACGCCGACTACGTCTCCTTCACCGGCTCCACCCGCACCGGCCGCGAGGTCGCCCAGGGCGCCGCCGCCCGGCTGATCGGCGTCTCCCTCGAACTCGGCGGCAAGAACGCCATGTTGGTGCTGGACGATGCCGACATCGAGAAGGCAGCCGCCGGTGCCGTACGCGCCTGCTTCTCCTCCGCCGGGCAACTCTGCATCTCCATCGAGCGGTTGTACGTCCACGAGTCGATCGCCGACGCCTTCCTGGAGCGCTTCGCCGCCCGCACCAGGGCCATGCGGCTCGGCAACTCCCTCGCCTACGGCGCCGAGATGGGCTCCCTGGTCGGCGAACGCCAGCTGAAGACCGTGGAACGGCATGTGCGCGAGGCCGTCGACAAGGGCGCCACGGTGCTCGCGGGCGGCGCGGCCCGGCCCGACATCGGCCCCTACTTCTTCGAGCCCACCATCCTCGACGGCGTCGAGGGCTCCATGGCGGTCTGCGAGGAGGAGACCTTCGGCCCGGTCGTCTCCGTCTACCGCTTCTCGGACGTGGACGACGCCGTCGAGCGCGCCAACGCCACCCCGTACGGCCTCAACGCCTCCGTCTGGACGACCAGTTCGAGCCGTGGCCGGGAGGTCGCCGCCCGGCTGCGCACCGGCACGGTCAACATCAACGAGGGCTACGCCCCCGCCTACGGCAGCGTCCAGTCGCCGATGGGCGGCATGAAGGACTCCGGTCTCGGCCGCCGCCACGGCTCCGAGGGCATCCTCAAGTACACCGAGGCCCAGACGGTCGCCCAGCAGCGGCTGCTGCCGATGGCGCCCTCGCTGGGCATGTCGGAGGAGGGCTACGCCCGCTTCATGACCACGAGCCTGCGCGTGCTGAAGGCGCTCCGGTTCAAGTAAGCCGCTTGGGGGCGCGGGGAACCGCGCGAGAGACCACGGACGGCCCGCACCCGAAACACAACGAGGAGAGACCCGTGCCCCAGGACTCCGTGCCCCAGGACTCCTACGACTACGACGTCCTCGTGGTCGGCTCCGGCTTCGGCGGCTCCGTGTCCGCCCTGCGCCTGACCGAGAAGGGCTACCGGGTCGGCGTCCTCGAAGCCGGGCGCCGCTTCACCCGTCAGTCCCTGCCGAAGAACTCCTGGGACCTGAAGAACTACCTCTGGGCCCCCAAGCTCGGCATGTACGGCATCCAGCGCATCCATCTGCTGGGCAATGTGATGGTGCTGGCCGGCGCGGGCGTCGGCGGCGGGTCGCTCAACTACGCCAACACCCTCTACGTACCGCCGAAGGCGTTCTTCGAGGACCCCCAGTGGAAGGACATCACCGACTGGCAGGAGGAGTTGAAGCCGTACTACGACCAGGCCAAGCGCATGCTCGGCGTGCGGCTCAACCCGACGATGACCCCCTCGGACGTCCATCTGAAGGCGGCCGCCGAGCGGATGGGTGTCGGCGACACCTTCCACTTCGCGCCGGTCGGCGTCTTCTTCGGGGACGGCAAGGACGCGGACGGCACGGCCGAGGCGTCCCCCGGACAGCCGGTGCCCGACCCGTACTTCGGCGGTGCCGGTCCCGAGCGCAACGCCTGCACCGAGTGCGGCGAGTGCATGACCGGCTGCCGGCACGGCGCCAAGAACACGCTGAACGAGAACTACCTCCATCTCGCCGAGAAGGCGGGCGCGGTGGTCCACCCCATGACCACGGTGGTCTCCGTCACCGACGACTCGCGCGGCGGCTACGCGGTGGCCACCCTGCCGACGGACCGCAAGAAGAAGGGCGCGGGACGGCTGTTCACCGCGCGCCGGGTCGTGATCGCGGCCGGTACGTACGGCACCCAGACCCTGCTGCACCGTATGAAGGCGAACGGCCAACTGCCGTACCTCTCGCCCCGGTTGGGCGTGCTGACCCGGACCAACTCGGAGGCGCTGGTCGGCGCGCAGACCGACAACCACCGCTACCGCAAGGCGCACGGCACCCCGCGGGCCGACTTCACCCGGGGCGTCGCGATCACCTCCTCGATCCACCCGGACGAGAACACCCACATCGAGCCGGTCCGCTACGGCAAGGGCTCCAACGCGATGGGCGGTCTGTCCATCCTCCAGGTGCCGTACACCGAGGGCTCCTCGCGGGCGCTGGCCTGGCTGGCGAACGCGGCCCGGCACCCCACCCTGGTGCTGCGCTCCCTGTCCAACCGTCGTTGGTCGGAGCGGAGCATCATCGGCCTGGTGATGCAGTCCCTGGACAACTCGCTGACGACGTATCTGAAGCCGGACGGCATCGGCAAGGGCCTGCTCACCGCGCGGCAGGGGCACGGCGCGCCCAACCCCAAGCAGATCAGGGCGGCTTCGGAGGCGGCCGCCGCGCTCGCCGCCGAGATCAACGGCTTCCCTGGCAGCAATGTCGGCGAGCTGATGGGCACCCCGCTCACCGCGCACTTCCTGGGCGGCTGCCCCATCGGCGACTCTGCGGAGACCGGGGTGATCGACCCGTACCACCGGCTGTACGGCCACCCCGGTATCTCGGTCGTGGACGGCGCGGCGGTCTCGGCGAACCTGGGCGTCAATCCCTCGCTGACGATCACCGCGCAGGCCGAGCGGGCCATGTCGTTCTGGCCGAACAAGGGCGAGGCGGATCCGCGGCCGGCGCCGGGGGCGTCGTACGAGCGGCTGAAGCCGGTGGAGCCGCAGTCGCCCGCGGTCCCGGCGGAGGCGTTCGGCGCGCTGCGGCTGCCGTTCCTGGGGATGCCGACGGTGCCGCCGAAGGCCGAGTAGCCCCGCGCGGCTATACGACCCGGGTGGTGTGACCCGGATCACTCGAAAATCCCGGATCCCGGCACAACCCTCCTCCGCCGTCGCCGATCAAACCTGCTACCGGATCAAGAAGACGGTGGAGAGGGACCTGCCTTCGGAGGGGGATGCAGGTCCCTCTTCTCATGCCTTGGTCATGTGGGGACGGGGACCGGTGTTCCGTCGGTCGGCTCCGGGCGTCCCCGGAGCCGACCGTTCTCTTGGTGACCGGGCTGCTGTCCCCTGCCGTCCGGTCACTTCCCTGGAGCGAGGTCCCACGGCGTACGGCACGACCCGTACACCTCATCGCCCCAGCGAGCCACGCGTGGTTCTGTCGGGCCCGCCCCTGGCTGGCACGGACACCCCGCTAACGAAGGCTTCCGTGCGGCGGTCACGCGCCGTACGGGTGAGACGGGGGCCGAACTCACGTCGGATAATCAGCCGAGTCAGATACGGCCCCGGCACAGCTCCAGCAGGGTCATGGCGAGCGAGGTGCCGGGCTTGCCCAGCGCCTCGCGGTAGTGGCCGAGGATCTCCATCTCGCGGGAGAGGCTGACCCGCCGCCCGCCGGAGGAGATACGGGTCTGCTGGACCACGGCGGAGACGGCCGTCCGCTCCTGGATGAGGCCGATGATCCGGTCGTCGATCGCGTCGATGCGCTCCCGCGCGGCGGCGATGGTCGCCTCCGGCGTCGCGGCGGTCTCTTCGGGGGTGGTGGTGCTCATGGCGGGGGCTCCTGATCGTTCGTACTGACGCGGATGCCCTGGAACGGTGTGACCCGGAGAAACGACAGGCGCCCCGGGCCTTGTCGGCCCGGGGCGCCTGGGATGTCGCTTAAGCGTTCGGCTAAGCAGCACGACCATGGCAACCGGCGGGCCGGATGCCATAGGTAAAGACGAAGGTCGCGTGCTGAAGCATGGGGCCAGTATGCCACGGCGCCGGTACGGCGGGGCCCTCGTCCGGTACGGCGGTCCCGCCCGCGGTCGGCTCGTCCGGCACGGCGGCCGGTCCGGGTCAGGTGCGGTGGCCCGTCCGCGAGGGCCTTCGGCTCGGCGGAGGGCTTTGCGCCCGCACCGTTAGACTCGTAGTACAGACCCCCGCCCGGACCACCAGAAGGCACCCCGTGTCATCAGCGACTCCCACTGCCCCCGACACCGTCCTGGTCGTCGACTTCGGTGCGCAGTACGCCCAGCTCATCGCCCGACGCGTCCGCGAGGCGCGGGTCTACAGCGAGATCGTGCCGAGCACCATGCCGGTCCAGGAGATGCTCGCCAAGAAGCCCGCGGCGATCATCCTCTCCGGCGGCCCCTCGTCGGTGTACGAGGAGGGCGCGCCCCGCCTCGACCGCGAGATCTTCGAGGCCGGCGTCCCCGTCTTCGGCATGTGCTACGGCTTCCAGCTGATGGCGCTCACCCTCGGCGGCTCCGTCGACAACAACGGCGCCCGTGAGTACGGCCGTACCGACCTGCACGTCTCCAAGTCCTCCTCCACCCTCTTCGAGGGCACCCCGGACGAGCAGCAGGTCTGGATGTCTCACGGCGACGCCTGCTCCGCCGCCCCCGAGGGCTTCTCGGTCACCGCGTCCACCGACCTGGTCCCGGTCGCCGCGTTCGAGAACGACGAGAAGAAGCTCTACGGCGTCCAGCACCACCCCGAGGTCATGCACTCCACGCACGGCCAGCAGGTGCTCGAACACTTCCTGTACCGCGGCGCGGGCCTGGAGCCGACCTGGACCACGGGCAATGTGATCGAGGAGCAGGTCGAGGCCATCCGCGAGCTGGTCGGCGACAAGCGCGCCATCTGCGGCCTGTCCGGCGGCGTGGACTCCGCCGTGGCCGCCGCCCTGGTGCAGAAGGCCATCGGCTCCCAGCTGACCTGCGTCTACGTCGACCACGGTCTGATGCGCAAGGGCGAGACCGAGCAGGTCGAGAAGGACTTCGTCGCGGCCACCGGCGTCCAGCTGAAGGTCGTCGACGCCGAGGAGCGCTTCCTGAACGCCCTCGCCGGGGTCAGCGACCCCGAGGAGAAGCGCAAGGTCATCGGCCGGGAGTTCATCCGCGTCTTCGAGCAGGCGCAGGCCGAGATCATCGCCGACGCGGGCCCGGCCGTGGAGTTCCTGGTCCAGGGCACCCTCTACCCGGACGTGGTCGAGTCCGGCGGCGGCACCGGCACCGCCAACATCAAGTCGCACCACAACGTCGGCGGCCTGCCCGAGGACCTCGAGTTCAAGCTGATCGAGCCGCTGCGCAAGCTGTTCAAGGACGAGGTCCGGATGGTCGGCCAGGAGCTGGGCCTGCCGGACGAGATCGTCCAGCGCCAGCCGTTCCCGGGTCCGGGCCTCGGCATCCGCATCGTCGGCGAGGTCACCAAGGAGCGCCTGGACCTGCTGCGCGACGCCGACGCCATCGCCCGCGAGGAGCTGACCGCGGCCGGCCTCGACCGCGAGATCTGGCAGTGCCCGGTGGTCCTGCTCGCCGATGTCCGCAGCGTGGGCGTCCAGGGCGACGGCCGCACCTACGGTCACCCGATCGTGCTGCGTCCCGTCTCCTCCGAGGACGCCATGACCGCCGACTGGTCCCGGCTGCCCTACGACGTCCTCGCCCGCATCTCCACCCGCATCACCAACGAGGTCCGGGACGTCAACCGCGTCGTCGTCGACGTCACCTCGAAGCCGCCGGGCACCATCGAGTGGGAGTAGGCCTCGCCCTCGCCTGAGGCTCAGGTCCGCCTGAGAGTCCGCACCGGCTCTCCCGGCTTCCAGACCCGGACGACCAGATAGCGGTCGTCCTCGACACAGGTCCGCACGACCTCCGTCAACTCGGTGCGAAAGAGGTGGAACGGCTCCGGCGGTTCCACCTCTTTCACATACCCGGCCTTCGCCGCCCCCTGCCCGACCTCGTAGGCCCGCCCGCCGATCCGTACGTCCCCGCCGGCCATCGTGGTGCCCTCGCCCGGATTGGCCTGGAGCGCGAACCGCGGATCGCGCAGCAGATCGCGGGCCTTCAACGAACCCGGCATCATGCCGAGCCACAGCTCGCCGCCGAGGAAGCGCACCTCCAGCCCGGAGGGACGGGGCGAGCCGTCCCGGCGGAGGGTGACGAGGACGTGGTGCCGGAAGGCGCCGAGGCGCCGCTCGACGGCCGCCGCGAAGTCCGGCTCGGCCGCGGTGAAGTCTGCCCAGTTCATACCGGCCGAGTGTGCTCGCCCAACCCGACATCTCCTGTCGCCTTTCTCTTCCGATCTCCATCTGCGCGCCATCTTTACGGCACAGCCCTGCCCTTTTGGGCTGACCGGCGGTAACTTCCGGCCCGTACCGCCTACCAGCGCTGGAGGACCTATGTCCGGGCCCACCCCGCCGCTGCCGCTGTCCACCGACCAGCTGCAGTTCGCCATGCCGCCGATGCACGACTCGGTCGAGGACGAGCGCCGGCACCGCAAGGAACGGCTCGCCGGAGCCCTGCGGATCTTCGGGCGGAACGGTTTCGAGGACGGCGTCTCCGGCCACATCACCGCCCGGGACCCGGAGTTCAGCGACTGCTTCTGGGTCAACCCCTTCGGCATGCCCTTCCGGCACGTCACCGTCAGCGACCTCGTCCTCGTCAACCAGGACGGACAGGTCATCGAGGGCCGCTACCACGTCAACCAGGCCGCCTTCACCGTGCACGCCCAGGTCCACGCCGCCCGCCCGGACGTCGTCGCCGTCGCCCACTGCCACTCCGTGCACGGCCGCGCCCTCGCCGCCCTCGGCGACCTCATCGACCCCCTCACCCAGGAGAGCTGCGCCTTCTACGAGGACGCCGCCCTCTACGACGCCTACACCGGTGTCACCGTCGACGCCGAGGAGGGCCGCCGCATCGCCGCCGCGCTCGGCTCCCGCAAGGCGCTGGTGCTGCGCAACCACGGGCTGCTCACCGTCGGCGGCTCCGTGGACGCCGCCGCCTGGTGGTTCCTGTCGATGGACCGCTCCTGCCAGGTGCAGCTGCTGGCCCGCGCGGCCGGCCGGCCGGTCCTCATCGAGCACAAACTCGCCGTCGCCACCCGCGAACAACTCGGCGGCGACCTCGTGGCCTGGATCAACTACCAGCCCCTCTGGCGGGAGGTCACCCGCAGCGAACCCGATCTGCTCGGCTGAGCCGCGGGGCGGCGGGGAGCAGCCCCGTCAATACGCTGCTCGACAGTTCACCCTCCAGGATCATGTCGGTGGGCCCCGGCGGGTCCCGGTAGGGCACAATTCGCTGTTGACATACGGGAGTTGCACGGCGGGACGGCTCACCGAGAGGCCGTCGGCCGTGCCGCGAGGTCGCGGGGAAGGCGGGCGTCGGACGTGGCGGTGCAGGAGGCCAGAGAGGGCGCGGACGCCGAGGGTGTCCATGAGGGCGGCTGCGGCTGCGGGGACTGTCCGCACGGCGCCCGCGAGGGACACCGGCGGGCCGTCGCCGCGTTCCTGCGACGCCGCGACGAGTTCGCCGCCGGCCAGGGCCTGCCCGCCGCCGTGGCCCACTCTCCCTCGGCCTCCCGCCAGTGGGTCTCCGAGGAGCTCACCCAGCGCGCGGAGGCCGTCGCCGAACGCGGCCGCGCCGAGGGCGAGATGTGGCTCACCCGTCTGTGGCTGCGCACCCTGTGCACGGTGTGGGGCGCGGTGTTCGCCCTGCTGCTCGGCGAGGCGCTGACCGCGATCGGCGCCGGCTGGACCACCGCCCGCACCGCGGCCCTGCTCGCCGCCGTCGTCGTGGCCGGCGCGTTGACCGCCGCCTGCTGGTTCCACCGGGCGCGGGGCGGTGCTCTCGCCCCGGTGATCGGCGAGGACCATCGCATGTCCACCTCTCGTGCCGTCGCTGTGTGCTGGGTCCTGTTCATCGGCTACGCCGTCCTGCTGCTCGCCGCCCGCCTGGCCGCCGCCTCCGACCACGCCGAACGCGACGCGCTCATCTCGGGCCTCGACCTCGCCCGCGGCGCCGGCGTGGTGACCGTCCTCGCCGTGGTGTGCGGGATCGCCGTCCTGGTCCGCCGGGTGGTGGGCCTGCGCATCCTCGCCCAGCGGCTACAGAAGGTCCCGGCCCACCGCCCGCGCGCCGCCGACCTGCTCACCGACGACTCCGGCCGGGGCGCCTTCGCCGACATCCAGTACGTCGCCGTCAGCGCCGTCGCCCTGGCCTTCGCCGCCGTCCGGCTCTCCCGCCGCCCCGACCAACTGCCCGACCTGCCCTGGGGGCTCGCGGTCGTCGTCCTGATCTCGGCCGCCACCTATCTGGCGGGCAAGTACGCGGAGGGCGGCCGCGCGGTCATCCTCTCCGTGGTCCGCGCCCGCGAACCCGGCGACCTGGACGGCCCGATCCGCACCGGCGACGATATCGAGATCCGCGGCACCGGCTTCGTCCCACCAGGCGCCCGGACCGCCGAACGGCTCTCCCGCATGGTCGTCCGCATCGGCGCAGTCGATGTCCATGTCCCGCTGGTCCCGGTCACCGGCGGCTTCCGCAACCCCACGGACACCGTCCTGACCGTCCCCGTCCCGGCCGACGTCGAGCCCGGCTCGGTGGATGTCCAGGTGGTGACCGCGGCCGGAGTGCCGACCAACCGCTACACGGTCCAGATCACCGAGTGAGCTTCCGCCACTCGCGATCCTCCTCTCATACGAACGCCTGAAATCCGGAACAACCCCTGGGCGATGATTGAGCGTCCCCTCCTTGTCATACATATGGTCGGGAGAGCGGGCAGGTACGGCAGGGACAGCGGGCGAGAGGCGGCAGGCAGGATGACCGGTATGCGGATGGACACGCGCACCCCCCGGCTGAACAGCCGCAACGGCTGGCGGGACACCGCCGCCCACTACGCCCTGCTGCCCCTGCGCGTCTTCCTCGGCGTCACCTTCCTCTACGCGGGTCTGGACAAGCTCACCGACAGCGCCTTCATGAGGGCCGCCGGCGCCGGCTCGATCGGCGACACCATGCACGCGGCCCGCGGCACCGCCGCCCTCCCCGCCCTGATCGACCTCGCCCTGAAGAGCCCGGTCGGCTTCGGCTACGCCATCGCCCTCGGCGAACTGGCCGTCGGCGTCGCCACCCTCCTCGGACTGCTCGGCCGCCTCGCCGCCCTGGGCGGCGCACTGATCTCCCTCAGCCTGTGGCTGACCATGAGCTGGGCGACGACCCCGTACTACTACGGCAACGACCTCGCCTACCTGATGGCCTGGCTGCCCCTGATCCTCGCCGGAGCCCCGTATCTCTCGCTGGACGCGGCATGGCGCGCACGGGGACGGCAGCGGACGCTCGGTTATCTGTAGGGCGGTTGAGGGGGTAGGGCGGCTGGGGTCGCGGTCGCGGGCTGCGGGCTGCGGGTTGGTGCTGGGGTCAGGGTCGGGGCTGAGGCCAGGGCGGGGATCGAGGGTGCGGAGTTGGGGTGCGAGGTCGGCTCGCCGGTCTGCTGTCCGTGGGGCGGCTCCCGGTCTGTGGGAAGGGGCCGGGTACCTGGGGCGGCCGACCGGTATCGCTGCGTTGCGTCCCCGCCGTGCCTCCGTGCGTGCGTCCGTGCCGTCGCGCCGCAGCGCTGCCGGAGCCGTTGGGGACGGTGGCGGCTCGCCTCGTGTGACCTCGCGCGTGACCTCGGCCGATGCGTGGCCCCGGCCCCGAGGGACCGCCGTCCGCCTAGGGTCTGTTGCGAAAGTGGATCTTGTTCGTTGATGATCACCTTTCGTGGGACGTGGGGATCTGACGAACGGCCAGTGGGCCCGGCTTGAGCCGTTGCTGCCGCAAGGCATCAAGCCGGGTCGTCCGCAGGTGTGGACGCGGCGGCAGCTGATAGACGGCATACGGTGGCGGACCCGGACCGGTGCCCCATGGCGTGACGTGCCCGAACGCTACGGGCCCTGGGACCGGGTTTATGACCTGTTCCGGCGCTGGCAGCGGGACGGCACCTGGGCGAGGATCCTCACCCAGCTCCAGGCCGAGGCCGATGCGGAGGGCCTGGTCACCTGGGACGTGAACGTCGACTCCACCGTCTGCCGGGCTCACCAGCACGCTGCCGGCGCGGTGAAAAGGGGGATCTCCAGAAGGAACCGCCCGGCGGGATCTTCGTCGAGCCGGCCGACCACGGTCTCGGACGATCCCGCGGCGGGCTGACCAGCAAAATCCACCTCGCGGTCGAGCAGGGGCAGAAGCCCTTGTCCGTCGTGATCACGGCTGGACAGCGGGGCGATTCCCCGCAGTTCGAAGCGGTCCTGGAAGCCATCCGGGTTCCGAGGCTGGGACTCGGCAGGCCGCGCAAGAGGCCGGACCGGGTGCGGGCCGACAAGGCGTACGACTCCCGCAGCAACCGCTCCTACCTGCGCAGACGCGGCATCAAAGCCACCATCCCAGTCCCTGCGGACCGCGTCCGCAACCGCCTCAAGCGCGGCTCGCGCGGCGGGCGTCCACCGGCGTTCGACAAGGACGACTACAGGCAGCGGCACGCGGTCGAGTGCGGGATCAACCGGCTCAAACGCCACCGGGCCGTCGCCACTCGGTACGACAAACTCGCCGTCCGCTACGAAGCGACAGTGCTGGTCGCAGCCATCAACGAGTGGCTTTGACCAGCACTTTCACAACACGCCCTAGCCCCCTTCGGCCCCGCCCCGTCCGCGTATCGCCCGGTTGAGTGTCGCCGTGGCACCGGCCAGGCACAGGCCGCCCACCACCAGCGGGACGATCGCGAACCAGGGGGTCTTCCACAGGCCGCCCGCGTCCCCGGCGTACACCACCCCGGTGGCGACGAGGAACAATCCGGCGACCAGCTTCCCCGGCCGGAACTCATGGCGCAGCACGGTCCACCTCCACCTCTCCGGCCCCGACTTCGAGGGTGAGGTCCAGGGTGCCGCTGTCCTTGCCGCCCTTGGCCGGTGGCAGGGTCACTTCCCGGTGCCGTTGCGGCAGCACGTCCACGTCCTTTCCGTTCCTCTCTCCCGGCAACTTGATGTCGCCCACGCCCACATCGATGTTCATCCGCACGGTCGCGTCGGCCGGCACGATCACCTTCAGCTGCCCGGCCCCGATGTGCGCGTCCGTGCTGACGGTCTGCCCCTTGGCCGTGCGTACCCGGGTCAGGTCGAGGGTGCCCCGGCCCGTGCCCAGCTCGTACGCCGGCTGGACCTGCGCCGAGGTGCCGGGTATCCAGGACGTCTCCCGCCAGTGCGTGGTGATGTCCCGGGGCATCGCCGCCGCGCCGCCGAGCAGAGCCGCCGTGACGATCGCCAGGAACACCGTCCCGGCGCCGGTGCGGCCCAGGAACGAGCTGACCGCGATGCCCAGGCCGAAGACGGCCAGCGCACAGGCGAATCCGGTCTGAAGGCTGGCGCCCAGGGTGTGGGTGTGCCACGTCAGCCCGGAGCCCAGGCCGCCCGCCAGCAGTGCCAGCAGGAACACCGGGCCGCCTATCCAGCGCGGTCCGCGCGGCTTCGGCGGCGCGGGGGGCGGTGGCTTCTGCTGCGCGGCGCCGGGGTGGGTCCAGGGGGTGGCGAGGCGGACGTCGACGACCGAGAGCAGGTCTCCGTCCCGGATCCGGGCGTCGCCGGGCCCCCACAGATAGCCGGTGCCGCCGACATGGGTGCCGTCCTTGACGATCGGGTCCCGCCACCACGACGGGAAGTTGATGGCGACCGGCGGTGCCTGCGCCTCCGGCGGCGCGTCGGCGGCGGCCTGCGCGGCGAGCGGGTCGGGGTCGGGGGCGCCACGGCGCCGCGACCAGTACCCGGCGCCCGCGAGCATCAGCGAGAGCACCGCGGCGAAGGCCAGCGCCGCGCCGTTTCTCAGCATGGTCAGGAAGGTCCCGCAGCCGACCAGGGCGAAGAGCACCGCGGCCAGCGCCTGGCCGTCGACCCGACCGGTCAGCAGCTTGCGCAGTTCGTTCTCCTCCTCGTCCTCGTACGGCACCAGCAGCCACACGAAGCCGTAGAAGATGAGACCGATACCGCCGGTCGCGGACAGGACGGCCAGGGCGATCCGGAATATCACCGGGTCCATGTCGGCCTGCCGGCCGAGCCCCGCGCACACGCCCGCGATCATCTTGTACCGGCGCCCGCGCCGGAACCGCTCGGGTGCGTCCTCGGCGGGGCCGGGCTGCCGCGTGGGCCCCTGCGGCCGTCCCTCGCCCCGGGCCTGGCCCGATCCGGAGCCCGTGCTGTCCGTCTTCTTCGCGTGGTCCGTCTTCTCTGTCCCCTCCGCGCGAGGGGCGGAGCCGCCGGTGGCCGCGCCCGTCCCTTCCGTCGCGGCGCGCGCGGCATCCGTCGGCCCGGTGCCCGGGGCCGGGCGTGGGCCGCCGGGTCCCGGACCCGTCGCGGCGTGCTCGTGATCCGTCATGAGTCCATGGTGACGGCCGGGACGGCGCGGCGGCAGTCGGGACAACCCTGGGCGAACCCTGAAATCGGCCCTGAGGCGGGCCGGGGGAAGCGTTCGAGCTGCGCGGAGCGGCCGGATCCGGTGCGGGAGCGAGGCCCCCGACCCGGCCCCGGGGAAGATCAGGGGCGTCTCGGGGACCGACCCTGATGCCCCGCCCCGGCCGGCCGTGTGACCATCGATGCCATGCCGGAAGCCGCAAGCCTGCCACTCGACGACCCGCGGCCGCCGCGCAAGCTCTACCGCAGCGGCGACGGACGCTGGCTCGGCGGAGTGGCGCGGGGCCTCGCCGGGCATCTCGGGCTGCCCGTCGTCTGGGTCCGGCTCGCGTTCGTCGGCCTGTTCATGGCCAACGGTCTGGGCGCGCTGCTGTACGCGGCCTTCTGGTTCTTCGTACCGCTCGGTGTCGGTGGCGTCGGCGGACAGAAGACGTCCCCGGTCACCGCCGAGACCACGCCCGGCGGCCGCAGAAGACTCGTGGCCCGCAAGCCGGACCGCGGTCAGATGGTCGCGCTGCTCCTCATGGTCATCGTGTCCATGGTGTTCGTGGGCAGCGTCAATCCGACCGGCGCGGCCAAGGCGTATCTGGTGCCCGCCGTGCTCGTCGCGGCCGGCGTCGCCCTCGTCTGGCGGCAGGCGGACAACGCCCGCCGGGCCCGCTGGGTCGAGGTCGGCCGGCACCGCCGCACCCTGACCCTGGTGCGCGCGGCCGCCGGTGTCCTGCTGGTCACGGCCGGCGTCTCGGCGATCTTCGTCCTCCAGGGTTCGGCCGCGCATCTCGGGGCCGTCCTCCAGGCCGCGCTCGCCGTCCTCGTCGGGATCACCCTGCTCGCCGGTCCGTATCTGGTCCGGATGACCCAGGACCTCTCCGAGGAGCGGCTGATGCGCATCCGCGCCCAGGAGCGTGCGGAGGTCGCCGCCCATGTCCATGACTCCGTGCTGCACACCCTCACCCTGATCCAGCGCAACGCGGACAACGCGGGTGAGGTCCGCCGCCTCGCCCGCGCCCAGGAGCGCGACCTGCGCACCTGGCTCTACAAGCCGGAGGGCACCGGCAAGGAGGAGGCCGAGGAGCCGGACACGGTCGCGGAGGCGGTGCGGCGCAACGCGGCCGAGGTGGAGGACAAGCACGGGGTGCCCATTGAGGTGGTCGTCGTCGGTGATTGCCCGTTGGACGAGCGGATCGGTGCGCAGATGCAGGCCGCGCGGGAAGCGATGGTGAACGCCGCCAAGTACGGTGGCGACGGCGGCGCCGTGCAGGTCTACGCCGAGGTCGAGGGCAGAACGGTGTTCGTGTCCGTGCGCGACCGCGGCCCGGGGTTCGATTTCGACTCGATACCCGCCGACCGCATGGGCGTCAGGGAATCGATCATCGGACGCATGGAGCGCAACGGCGGCACGGCCCGGCTACGGGCGGTACCGGGGGGCGGCACGGAGGTCGAGCTGGAGATGGAGAGGGCGGAGAAGACGGCATGAGCGACGCGACCGAGGCGAACGGCACGGCGGAGACGGCGGAGGCCGCCGCGATCGGCGGGCGCGCCGGCGGCGGTGCGGGCGGGCGGCATGTACGGGTGGTGCTGGTGGACGACCACCGGATGTTCCGCACCGGCGTACAGGCGGAGATCGGCCAGACCGCCACGACCGGTGTCGAGGTGGTGGGGGAGGCCGCGGACGTCGACCAGGCGGTCACCGTGATCACCGCGACCCGGCCCGAGGTGGTCCTCCTCGATGTCCATCTGCCGGGCGGCGGCGGGGTCGAGGTGCTGCGCCGGTGCGCGGCGCTGATGGCGGACGCCGAGCAGCCGGTGCGCTTCCTCGCCCTGTCCGTGTCGGACGCGGCGGAGGATGTCATCGGCGTGATCCGCGGCGGCGCCCGCGGCTATGTCACCAAGACCATCACCGGCACCGACCTGGTGGACTCGATCTTCCGGGTCCAGGAAGGCGACGCGGTCTTCTCCCCGCGGCTGGCCGGGTTCGTCCTGGACGCCTTCGCCTCCACCGACGCCCCGCCCGTGGACGAGGACCTGGACCGCCTCACCCAGCGCGAACGGGAGGTGCTGCGCCTGATCGCCCGTGGCTACGCCTACAAGGAGATCGCCAAGCAGCTCTTCATCTCGGTGAAGACGGTCGAGTCCCATGTCTCGGCGGTCCTGCGCAAGCTCCAGCTGTCCAACCGGCACGAGCTGACGCGGTGGGCGACGGCGCGGCGACTGGTCTGATCCCGGCGGAGCGGATCCCCGCCGGTCCGGGCCCACTTGCGGGGCCCCTCACACCACCCGCGTCGCCCCCGCGAACGGCATCTGGTCGATCGGGGCCACGCGGACCGGGGCCGAGGGGTTGGGGGCGTGGATCATGCGGCCGTTGCCGATGTAGAGGCCGACGTGGCTGACGCCGGAGTAGAAGAACACCAGGTCGCCGGGGCGCAGTTCGGAACGGGAGACGCGGCGGCCGGCGTCGATCTGGGCGTAGGTGGTGCGGGGGAGGGACACCCCGGCGGCGCGGTAGGCGGCCTGGACCAGGCCCGAGCAGTCGAAGGAGTGGGGGCCGGTCGCGCCCCACACATAGGGGCTGCCGAGTTTGGCGAAGGCGTAGGCGACGGCTGCCGCGGCGCGGGAGTCGGGGGCGGCGACGGCGCCGGCCTGTTCCAGCGCTTGCCGGGCGCCGTCGGCCGACCGGGAGGCGGCTGCCGGGGCGGCGCCGTCGGTGGCGTCGGCGCCGGTCACGTGGTCGCGTTGCGACGGGCTCAGCTCGGCCAGCAGCCGTCGGGCCTCGGTCAGTTTGCCGGTGACGGACGCCTTCTGCCGCCGTAGTTCGTCCTGGTGGGACTTCAGCGACTTCAGCTCGACGCGGGCGGCACCGCGCAACCGCTCGATCTCCTGGAGCTGTCGGCGCACCTGGGACACGGCGGCGGCCTGCCGGTCGCCGGCGCGTTCGGCGAGGGCGGCGTCGTCCAGGTAGCGGTTCGGGTCGCTGGACAGGGCGAGCTGCCAGGCGGGGGCGATGTCACCGGAGCGGTACTGCGCGGCGGCGAAGGTGCCCAGCGCGTCGCGGGCGGAGTTGAGCTTCTGCGTCTTGCGGGCGGCCTCGTCGCGCAGTGAGGTCAGCCGGCGTTCGCCCGCGTCCGCCTGCTCCTTGGCGCCGTCGTACTTCTGCGTGGCGCTCTCCGCCTCCCGGTACAAGGTGTCCACCTCGGTCTTCACCTGCGTCGGCGTCAGCCGGGGTTCGGCCTGTGCGATGCCGTCGAAGCCCGTCGTGGTGGCCGCCCCCGCCATCGCGAGGAGGGCCGCCGTCCGGGCCGTACGACCCCTGAACGGGTGCTGCCGTGGCCTGCGGTGCGCTGCCACCTGTGCCGTCACGTCCTTCCGTACGACTGATGCCGGCCGATGCGACCGATACGTCCGATGCCGGACCCGGCGGCTGGGGGCCGGGTGCCTGGGGGAGGACGCTAAGCCGGACGGTGACGAGTTGGTAACGCAGTGTGCGGAAATGGTTTCGATGGGGCGGTACGTGTCTGTATGTGACCGAGCCGGAAGGTTCGGAGCGTCGCCTTCGGGTGGCGTGGTGATCGAAGGGTGAGAACCGATGAAGGAGAGGGCGGTGGGGTGCTATGGGCGCATTGGTGGGGGATGCGCGCGTGACCGGGGGCGGTGACGGGAGGCCGCGGGGCGCTGGCTAGGCTCCCGCTCCATGGACGTACTCATCCACCTCTTCGTCGGCCTGCACATCATCGGCATCGCCGCGTTGCTCGGTGGTTTCCTCACCCAGATGAAGGCGATGGGCCAGGGCACGGCGCGGTTCGTGCCCGGGATGCTGCACGGGGCGCTGACCATGCTGGTCACCGGTGTTGCCCTGGTCGGGCTCAATCAGGCGCAGGGTGCCCAGATCAACACCATCAAGATCGGGATCAAGCTGGCGCTGCTGATCGTGATCCTCGGCCTCGTGTACGTGAAGCGGGACGAGGAGCGGATCGACAAGGCGCAGTTCGGGCTGGTCGGCGCGCTGACCGCGACGAACATCTTCATCGCGGTGCTCTGGACCTGACCCCGCCGGATCCGGCGCGGGCCGTGCGCACCGCGTCGGTGACCGTGCCGGCGGCCACCCAGAGCCACCCCGCCACCGCCACCCAGACCAGCACATGCCCCGGCCCCCTGAGCCAGGGGACGCCCACCGCGGTCCCGACGGACAGGGCCGCCGCGGCCGTCATGCCCAGCGGGAAGATCGTCGCCCACCGGCGCTGGTCGTAGCGGAGCCGGGGACGGACCACCTCGGCGACCAGCAGGGCGACATAGGCCGCCAGGCACAGGGCGAGCAGCAGGACCGTCATGGTGCGCAGGGCGTCGCGGTCGTCGTCGTTCCACAGATACGGCCCGCCCGTGTCCCCGGCGGCGAGCAGACCCGCCCCGGCCAGCGCCGAGATCGCGAGCGCCCCGCCCGCGATCCAGTGGTCCCCGGGCCCCTCCAGCACCTGCCGGGTATCGAAGCGGGGCAGGGCGAAAGCGTAGAGCAGCAGGCCGAGCCAGAACAGCACCGGCGCGGTGTGCGCGAGCCACGCCCTGTGCTCGGCCGCCGCCAGCGCCGCCGCGGACACCACCAGCCCCTGGGTGGCCACACAGCACAGGAACACCACGCCGGGCATACGCGACCGCCAGTGCCGTACGACGATCGGCAGCAGCACCGCCCAGAGCACCGCCGCGAGGGCCAGCAGCGCCTCGGCCAGGGGGTGCGGGCCCAGTGTGGCGAGCCGGGAGGCCAGTACGGCGGTCGCGGCGGCGGCCGTCAGCGCCGCGGGGCTCCGTGCCTCGGCCGCCCAGCGTCCCCGGCCGAGAACCAGCCGCCGTACGAAACCGATGCCCAGCAGCACCCAGGCGGCGCTCGCCAGTGCCAGTGCCGCCAGGGAGAGCACCTCGGCGCCGATCAGGTGCAGCCCCATGGACACGATGCCGGTCGCCATCACGGCGGTCCCGGCGGCCGGTGACCGGCCCGCCCACCACGTACGCAGACCGGACATGCGCTCGATGCTAGGCAGCGTCCCGAGCCGAGCGCCACGGGCACGCGCGCGGGGGCGCGAAGACACCCCGACAGGACGGGAAGGGCAGTGATGGCGAGCCGTCCGGTCGGTCACTCGCCGCTTCTCTTGCCTCCCGTCCGGCAGCCCGTCGGTCTCCCGTCCCCCCTGATTCCCGCCGATTCCCCGGGATTCCCAAGGGCTACCCCTCTGTGATGTCCCCGGCTTTACCCTCGGGTTTCCGGGAGCGGGGCCGGTTGTCGGTGGGGCGCCCTAGACTCGGAAGGCGATGAGCAGCCTCTTTGACGACAGCTTCCTGGCGGATCTCCAGGCCCCGCGTGGGCACGAGGAGGGACATGCGCCGCCCCCCGAGGACGATCATGCTCCGGAGCCGATCCCGGACGATCTGTTCGGCGGGAAGTTCGACGTGCCGCCGGACCGGGACACCCACTACCGCGACGGCGCCCCGCGCCCCCCGCTCGACGCGGCGGCTCTGCTGGAGGGGCTGAACGAGAACCAGCGCGCCGCGGTCGCGCACGCCGGCTCTCCGCTGCTCATCGTGGCCGGCGCCGGCTCCGGCAAGACCCGGGTGCTCACCCACCGGATCGCCCACCTGCTCGCCGAGCGCCATGTGCACCCGGGCCAGATCCTCGCGATCACCTTCACCAACAAGGCCGCGGGCGAGATGAAGGAGCGCGTCGAGCAGCTCGTCGGCCCGCGCGCGGCCGCGATGTGGGTGATGACCTTCCACAGCGCGTGCGTGCGCATCCTGCGCCGGGAGAGCAAGAAGCTCGGCTTCACCTCGTCGTTCTCGATCTACGACGCCGCCGACAGCAAGCGCCTGATGGCCCTGGTCTGCCGCGACCTGGACCTCGACCCCAAGCGCTTCCCGCCCAAGTCCTTCAGCGCCAAGATCAGCAATCTGAAGAACGAGCTGATCGACGAGGAGGACTTCGCGGCCCAGGCGGCCGACGGGTTCGAGAAGACCCTCGCCCAGGCGTACGCGCTCTACCAGTCGCGGCTGCGCGAAGCCAACGCGCTCGACTTCGACGACCTGATCATGACCACGGTCAACCTGCTGCGCGCCTTCCCGGACGTCGCCGAGCACTACCGCCGCCGCTTCCGGCATGTCCTGGTGGACGAGTACCAGGACACCAACCACGCCCAGTACGCGCTGGTCCGCGAGCTGGTCGGCACCGGCACGCACGACGCGGACGTACCGCCGAGCGATTCCGACCTCCCGCCCGCCGAGCTGTGCGTCGTGGGTGACGCGGACCAGTCGATCTACGCCTTCCGCGGCGCGACCATCCGCAACATCCTCCAGTTCGAGGAGGACTACCCGAACGCGACGACGATCCTGCTGGAGCAGAACTACCGCTCCACGCAGACCATCCTGTCCGCCGCCAACGCGGTCATCGAGCGCAATGAGTCCCGCCGCCCGAAGAACCTGTGGACCAATGCCGGGCAGGGCGCGCGGATCACCGGCTATGTCGCCGACACCGAGCACGACGAGGCCCAGTTCGTCGCCGAGGAGATAGACCGCCTCACGGACGCGGGCAAGGCGCGCGCCGGTGACGTCGCGGTCTTCTACCGGACCAACGCCCAGTCCCGTGTCTTCGAAGAGATCTTCATCCGCGTCGGCCTGCCCTACAAGGTCGTCGGCGGGGTCCGCTTCTACGAGCGCAAGGAGGTCCGGGACGTCCTCGCCTACCTGCGCGTTCTCGCCAACCCCGAGGACTCGGTGCCGCTGCGCCGCATCCTCAACGTGCCCAAGCGGGGCATCGGCGAGCGCGCCGAGGCGATGATCGACGCCCTCGCCCAGCGCGAGAAGATCAGCTTCCCGCAGGCGCTTAAGCGGGTGGACGAGGCGTACGGCATGGCCGCGCGCTCCACCAACGCGGTCAAGCGCTTCAACACGCTGATGGAGGACCTGCGCACCATCGTGGAGTCCGGCGCCGGACCGGCCACGGTCCTGGAGGCCATACTCGAACGCACCGGCTATCTCGCCGAGTTGCAGAACTCCACCGACCCGCAGGACGAGACCCGTATCGAGAACCTCCAGGAACTCGCCGCCGTCGCGCTGGAGTTCGAACAGGAGCGCGGCGAGGGCGAGGCGGCACCCGATGCCCCCGCGGCGGGCGGCACGCTGGCCGACTTCCTGGAGCAGGTCGCCCTGGTCGCCGACTCCGACCAGATCCCCGACGAGGAGGACGGCGACGGCGTCATCACCCTGATGACCCTGCACACCGCCAAGGGACTGGAGTTCCCGGTCGTCTTCCTGACCGGCATGGAGGACGGCGTCTTCCCGCACATGCGCGCCCTCGGGCAGGTCAAGGAGCTGGAGGAGGAGCGGCGCCTGGCGTACGTGGGCATCACCCGCGCGCGGGAGCGGCTGTACCTCACGCGGGCCGCGATGCGCAGCGCCTGGGGGCAGCCGTCGTACAACCCGCCCTCCCGCTTCCTGGAGGAGATCCCGGCCACGCATGTGGACTGGAAGCGCACCGGCGCGACGGCGCCGCTGTCCTCCGGGCCCGCGTCCGGGGTGGCGGCCTCGCTGTCCTCGTCGCGTTCGCGTTCCTCGGCCTCGGGCGCGTCCGGCTTCGCCACGCGGCGCACCGCGGAGAAGCCGGTGGTCGGGCTGTCCGTCGGGGACCGGGTCACCCACGACCAGTTCGGGCTCGGCACGGTCGTCGGGGTCAAGGGCACGGGAGCGAACGCGGAGGCGACGATCGACTTCGGCGACACCAAGCCGAAGCGGCTGCTGCTGCGGTACGCGCCGGTGGAAAAGCTCTAGGCAGACACACGAAAAGGGGCCCTCGCCGACCGGCGGGGCCCCTTTTCGTTCAAGGCTTCACTACGTGGGGTCGAGACCGTGGCTGCGCAGCCAGGGCAGCGGATCGACCGCCGCCCCGCCGCCCGGCCGCACCTCGAAGTGCAGATGCGGGCCGGTGGAGTTGCCGGAGTTGCCCGAGTCGGCGATCGGCTGGCCGGCCTTGACGGTCGTACCGGGCGCGACGACATAGCGGGAGAGGTGGCAGTACCAGGTCTCCGTGCCGTCCTTCGCGGTCAGGATCAGCATGTTGCCGTAGGCGCTGTTCCACTTGGTGGCGACGGTGCCGTCGGTCGCGGCCATCACCGTGGTGCCGTAGGCGACGGGGAAGTCGATGCCGGTGTGCACGGACATCCAGTTGACACCGGCTTGGCCGAAGTAGGCGCTGAGGCCCTTCTGGAGGACCGGCAGCACGAACTTGGGCCGCAGCCGTTCCTTCAGCGCGGCCTCCGCGGCCGCCTTCTTCTTCTCCTGGTCCTGCTGCTGCTTGAGGTCGATCCGCTCCTGGGTGCGGCTCGCCCGGTCGGCGAAGTCGTCGGCGCCGGCCGACAGCCCCCTGAGCTGGGTGTCCAGCTTGCTGTTGGCAGCCGACGGCTGGACCGCGTGCGCGTCCGAGGCGGAGGCGGTGGTCTCGGTGGAACCGTGGTCGTGCAGGGCGCCGACGGAGGCCGCGGCGATCCCGGCGACCCCCACCACACAGGCCGAGGGAACGGCGACGGTCAGCAGCGCGGAGCGCTTCGCGGGCGTACGGCGCCGGGAACGCGCCCCGGCCCGTGCTCCGGCGCGCCCACCCGAAGGAGCCGGAGCCGGCGCGGGCTCCTGCTGCTCCTCCAACAGATGCGGTACGGCGGTGAGTTCGCCGGTGCCGTCCAGCTCGGCGAACCCCTCGAAGGTCGCGGTCTCCTGCTGGTCGAACGGCACGGCGTCCGGCTCGTACGACGCGCTCTCCTGCTCGTACGAAACATTGTCCCGCTGGTACGGCATGCCGTCCTGCTCGTACGGCGCCGCCTCCTGCTCGACACCCGTCGGGTCGGCCGGTCCGCCGGAGTTCCACTGCGTGGCGTCGTACGCGCCCGTGTCGAAGGTCTGGGTGCCCCACTCCCACTGCTGGGTGGCGTCGGGCGTGCCGGGCCGGTCGGGGTGCAGCCAGGCACCGGTGTCCCACTGGCCGCTCACCTCGTTGCCGGTGGCCTGCGCGGGGACGGTCCAGGCGGTGCTGTCGTAGGCACCCGTGTCGTAACCGCCCTGGTGCTGGGGCGCGTAGGCGCCGTAGGCCGGGGTCTGGACGGTGTCGGAATGCCATGGGCCGGTGGCATATTCACTCGTGGCATGGGTATCGCTGTGGATGTGCCCGAAGAGCGGGTCCGGGTCGAAGCCCGGAGTGGAACCACTGGTGAAACCGGTGGCGTCATAGCCGCCGTACGTGGTGAAGTCGTCGTAGGGGACTTCCGGAGTGCCGTACGACGCCGGGGGCGCCGCGGAGGCGTCGGAAGCCGGGGCCGGGGTGGTCAGGGTCCCCGACGGGTGACGGTCGTTCACCAACTTCTCTTTCGCCTCGACAACAGGGGCTGCCAGAGCAGTGCGGCGACTGTACCCGGCGGTATGCGGGCGCGACAATCTTCGGCCGGTTTCGCTGGGCCGGAAAAGGGCATTCGGCGCTGTTTCGGGGGGCGCTCGACCCGAGTTTGGCTTTCTGTTCGATGTGTGTTCGATGTCAGACGGCTGTGCGGCGGCGTCGTACGGCCCGCACGGCGCGCTCGGACGGCCTCACGCCACCGTCAGACCGTTCGCGGGCCCCTCCTTGGTGTCGGCGAAGTCCAGCGCCTCGCGTATCCCGGCCGCCACGGCGGGGTGCACCGGCAGGGCGAGATGGCCGATGCCGGTCACCCGGATGTTGTGCGCGTCGAGGTCGGGGTGCTCAAGACAGGCCGTCTCCAGCGGGTCCATCAACGGGTCCAGGTCGCTCCAGAAACTGACGAACCGGGTGCGGCAGCCGGGCGCGGGGCCGCCCAGTTCCGCGATGACCTGTGAACCGGGCCGCATCTGGCGCACGATGGGATGAGCGTCGGCCAGCGGCGCGACCCGGGTGCCGGAGTGCGGGGTGCCGAGGGTGATCAGTGTGCGTACGCGCAGGTCACCGCCCATGCATTGCACGTAGTACCGGGCGATCAGGCCGCCCAGGCTGTGCCCCACGATGTCCACCCGGTCGCTGCCGGTGCGCTCGCAGATCTCCTCCATATGCCGGCCGAACAGCTCGGCGGCGGTGCGGATGTCGCAGGTCAGCGGGGAGTAGTTGAGCGATTCCACGCGCTGCCCGCCGTGCTGGGCCAGGCTGCGGCGCAGCAGTACGAACACCGAGCGGTTGTCGATGAAGCCGTGCAGCAGCACGACCGGGAGGCCGGGGCGGACGGGCAGCCGGGCGGTGCTGTCGGGCACGGCCGCGGCGGGGGCGAGCCGCTCCTGGAAGAGGCCGGTCGGATACAGCAGCACGTGTCCGGCCAGGATCGCGGCGTCCAGGGCGGTCGCCTTCAGCAGCGTCACCGACAGCCCGGCCAGTTTGCCGGGCCACAGGCGACGGCAGTACGTGTACGGGGAGAAGAGTGGCACTACTCCGGTGACCTTCATGGCCGACCTCCCGTCGGCACACCGGAGGACGGCTCCATCCCCCGTGTGCCTGCATGTCCCACTCAATGAATTCCCCGTCGTCGCGCACCGTAAAACCGTCGGGCGCGGGATGCTGGAGACAACGTCCTTTCACCCCGCGACGGGTGGCGGGGCGTGCCGAAGGTGCGGTACTTGTCGGAAGGCGGCGGCGAGCGCCTCCGCCGGTCGTGCGCCGCGGCCGTGTGCGGTGGCCGTGCGAGGTGCCCGGGCGATGTGGTCGTGTGAGGGAGGCAGTGATGGGTGTGGCAACCGGTCCGATCCGGGTGGTGGTCGCCAAGCCGGGTCTCGACGGCCACGACCGGGGGGCCAAGGTCATCGCGCGCGCCCTGCGGGACGCCGGGATGGAGGTCATCTACACCGGGCTGCACCAGACGCCCGAGCAGATCGTGGACACCGCGCTCCAGGAGGACGCGGACGCGATCGGCCTGTCCATCCTCTCCGGCGCGCACAACACCCTGTTCGCCGCGGTCATCGACCTGCTCAGGGAGCGTGACGCCGAGGACATCCTCGTCTTCGGCGGCGGCATCATCCCGGAGGAGGACATCCCGCCGCTCAAGGAGAAGGGCGTCGCGGAGATCTTCACCCCGGGCGCGACGACCGCGTCGATCGTGGAGTGGGTCAGGGAGAACGTGCGGCAACCGGCGGCGTCCGGGGGCTGACGCGGCGCGGGGACCGGGCCGGGCCGGGCCGGGCCGTCACGCTGCCGGGCGGGACGGCTGGTGTCGCCGGGTGCCGCTGGGGCCGCGCGCCCGTGGGGCCGGGTGCCGGTGGATCCGCGTGTCCGGGGGTCCGCGTGCCCGTGGGTCCGCGTGTCCGCATGCCCGTCGGCCCATGCTCCCCGGCCTCCGGCCCGCCGCCCCCCGCCTGCCGGTCCCACCCTGCGTGCCGGTGTCGCCGGGTGCCCCCGAGTGCCGTTGGGGCCGTGTCGCCTGGCCTCCGGGCCGCCCCCGTGCCGGTCCGACCTCGCGTGCCGGTCCTGCCGGGTGCTCGTGGTCCGCGTGCTCGTGGGCCCATGCTGCCCGGCCTCAGGGCCGCCCGGTGCCGGTCCGACCTCGCGTGCCGGTTCTGCCGGGTGCTCGTGGTCCGCGTGCTCGTGGGCCCATGCTGCCCGGCCTCAGGGCCGCCCGGTGCCGGTCCGACCCCGCGTGCAGGTCCCGCCGGGTGCCCATGGGCCCGCATGCATGTGAGGCCGCGCGGCCGTGGTGCCCGGCCTCCGTCCCGCCCCCTCGTGCCGTCCCGCCCCCTCGTGCCAGCCCGCCCCCCTCGTGCCGTCCCGCCCCTTGTGCCGGTTCCGCTCCGGGCATCCGCGCACCTGTCCCGCCCCCGCCCGCCAGTCCCCCCGCACCGGTGGCCCCTCGACCACGACCGCTGTCACCCCACGCCCGCAGCCCCGGTCGGGCTCAGCTCCTCCGCCATTGCCGCCCGTAGTCGCAGCGTGGTGACGAGTCGTTGGAAGGCCTCCGCCCAGTAGCCTCCGGCGCCCGGTGCGGCGTCCTCGTGTTCGTCGGGGATCGCCAGCAGGGACTGGAGCCGGGCCACCTCGGCCGGGTCCAGGCAGCGTTCCGCGAGGCCCATCACGCCGCTGAAGCTCCAGGGGTAACTCCCCGCGTCCCGCGCGATGTTGAGGGCGTCCACGACGGCCCGGCCCAGCGGTGCGGACCATGGCACCGCGCACACGCCGAGCAGCTGGAACGCCTCCGACAGGCCGTGGGTCGCGATGAACCCGGCGACCCACTCGGCCCGTTCCGCCGGATCCAGCGTGGCCAGCAGCTTGGCGCGCTCCGCCAGGGACACCGCCCCCGGGCCGCCCGCCTCGGGGGCCGACGGCGCGCCGAGCAGCGCCCGCGACCAGCGCGCGTCCCGCTGCCGCACCGCCGCCCGGCACCAGGCCGCGTGCAGCTCGCCCTGCCAGCCGTCCGTCACCGGCAGTGCCACGATCTCCCGCGGGTCGCGCCCGCCGAGCCGGCCCGGCCAGGTGCCGAGCGGCGCGGCCTCCACCAACTGCCCAAGCCACCAGGAGCGTTCACCCCGGCCGACGGGCGGGGTGGCCACCACGCCGTCGCGCTCCATGCCGGAGTCACACTCGTGCGGCGCCTCCACCACGATCACCGGCCCGTCTCCCGAACGGTCCAGGGCCACACACGCCGTGGCCCGTACGGCCATCCGCGCGGCCAGCGCCGAGCCCGGCAGCGCGGACAGCAGTTCCGCCGCCGTGGCCCGGACGTTGCGGCTGCGGTCGCCCAGCGCCTTCTCCAGGAACGGCTCGTCCGCCGCGGACAGGCCCGCGCGCAGCGAGTCCAGGAACATCAGCCGGTCCTCCGCCCGCTCCGTCGGCCAGGTCCCGGCCAGCAACTCACGGGCGAACTCGGGAGATCGGGCCCGCAGCGCGCCCAGCAGGGCCACCCGCTCGGCGAACAGACCCTCCTCCCACAGCCGCCGTATCGCCTGCGCGTCCCCGGGATCCGGGAGCGCCGCGTCACCGCCGGGCGCCGAGCGCAGGGCGAACCGCCAGTCCGGGTTGAACCGGGCCAGCCACAGCGCCCGGGGCCCCGCGAAGGCCAGTGCGGCCGGGCGCAGGTCCGTACGGCCACGGGCCGCGTCCAGCAGCGCGGGGAGCGCCTGCGCGGGGGCCGCGTACCCATGTCCGTTGGCCGCCGCGAGCCACTGCGGGAGCAGCTCCATCAGATCCGGGGAACTGCCCCGCCGCCCACCGCCGGTGCCGCCGGAACGCTCGGCCAGCAGTGCCGCGAGCCGCCCGGCCGCGGCCGTGGGCAGTGCCGGGCGGGGATCCTCGGGCGCCCGCTCCGGCCGCCGCCCGGCCGGTGCGGGCCGCAGTCCGGCCCGTCGTCGTACGGTCGCCTCGGCGGCCGCGTCCAGCAGGGCGACGGGGGCGGGGCGGCCGGGCGCGAGCCGCGCGGGCGGGCGCCGGTCGGTGCCGAGGAGGGCGGTGGTGACCAGGTCCTCCCAGTCGCCCACGGCGTCCGGGCTGGGTGCGCTGCCGTTCATCGCGTTGCCTTCCCTTCGGATGGGGCGTTGCCTTCCCTTCGGGTGGAGTGGGGCGGGGCGGTCAGCACAGCGGCACCGCCTCCCCGCCGCCCTCGGGCCACGCCGTCAGCGGGGTGAAGCCCCGGTGGCCGCACTCGCCGAAGACCGTGACCGGGGCGCCACCGGACAGCGCGAGCAGACGCCACAGGCCGGGACGGGAGCGGGCGGCGCGGGTGAGGGGCAGGGCCGAGTCCGCTTCGGCGTCGGCCAGTTGCCACTGCTCGCCGTCCGGGACCGGGACGACCCGCTCCAGGACCGCCGGGACCGACTCCAGCCAGGGGTCCTCGCGCAGAGCGGTGCCGTACCGGGCCACCGCCTCGCCCGTGGTGACACCCGGAGGACGCGAACCGGCCGGAGCGGGCGCCGCGAACCGCTCGCCCAGCGCCGCCCGGAACTGACCGCCGCCCGGATACGCGGACAACTCGGCGTCCAGGGCGAGTCCCACCGGTAGGGACAGCTCCGGGGCCCGGCCGCCCGCGCCGTAGGAGAGCAGCAGCCGGATGCGGTGCGACGCGGTGCCGTACAGCCATGCCCGGCGCGTCGTCAGTTTCGCGTCCGCCGTGTCGTACTGGGCGAGGACCAGCCAGCGGTCGCGCTCGGGCGGGCCGTCCGCCGGGGCGGGCAGGCCGAGCCGGGAGCGGACCGTGGCCGCGAGGGGCTCAGGCAGCCGGTCGCGGCGCAGCCAGCCCTGGTCGAGCAGATGCACCAGCGCGCACTCCTCCAGCAACCGGGCCGGCCAGCCCGCGCCGGACGCCGGTATCGCCCCCAACTCCCGCACCCGCGCGGCCAGTCCGGGTGCCTGGGCGTCGACCATGCGGGCCGCGGTCTCCTCCCACAGTCCGTACCCCGCCTGTTCGGCCGCGGCCAGGCCGCCGCGCAGCAGGTCGGCCAGGCGCTGCTCCAGCTCGCTCGCGCCCGCGGTGACCCGCTCGGCCCGGCGCTCCGCACGGCGCCGGGCCGCCTCCGGATCGGCGGCCCCACCACCGCTGCCCGGCCGCTTGTCCTCCGCGCGCTCACGCCTGCCCGCGAGCCACTGCTCGGCCCAGTCCGGCGGCTCGGTACGGGCCGGCACCGAGCCGTCGTCCCCCGCCCACAGCAGAAGCAGCCCGAGCGCGTGCTTGCACGGGAACTTACGGCTCGGGCAACTGCACTTGTACGCGGGCCCGATGAGGTCGACCACCGTCTGGTACGGCCTGCTGCCGCTGCCCTTGCACAGCCCCCACACCGACTCCTTCCCGCTCCCCGCCTCGGACCACGGACCGGCCGTGCCGAGCCTGCCGCCCGCCTTGCGTGACGCGGCGTCAGGCGCCAGTGCCAGCACCTGGTCCGCGGTCCAGCGCACCCCCTGCTCAGTCATGTCTCCGACGGTAGATCCCCCCACTGACAATCGGCTCCGAGCGGGCGTTTGCGCTGGTCAGGGCGATTGTCAGTGGGGTGGTTCATCGTTGGTGGCAGATCCGAACCGGCCGAGCTGGAGGGGGCCTCAGCCATGTCAGCCAACCTTGCGTCCACGCCATCGAAGACCGCCGCACCGCACCCGGGCGAGAGCACGACGGCCCTGCGGCCGCACGCCGAGGACGCGTTCGCGGCCGAACTCGCCGCGCTGGCCGCGCAGGACGACCGGCCGCGCCCGGCCCGCTGGAAACTGTCGCCGTGGGCGGTGGCCACGTACCTGCTCGGGGGCACCCTGCCGGACGGCACGGTGATCTCGCCGAAGTACGTGGGCCCGCGCCGGATCGTCGAGGTCGCCGTCACCACGCTCGCCACCGATCGCGCCCTGCTGCTGCTCGGGGTGCCCGGCACCGCCAAGACCTGGGTGTCGGAGCATCTGGCCGCCGCCGTCAGCGGCGACTCGACCCTGCTGGTCCAGGGCACCGCAGGAACCCCCGAGGAGGCCATCCGCTACGGCTGGAACTACGCGCGGCTGCTCGCCCACGGCCCCAGCCGCGACGCCCTCGTGCCCAGCCCCGTCATGCGGGCCATGGCCGAGGGCATGACCGCCCGGGTCGAGGAGCTGACCCGGATCCCGGCCGATGTGCAGGACACCCTGATCACCATCCTGTCCGAGAAGACCCTGCCCATCCCGGAGCTGGGCGAGGAGGTCCAGGCGGTCCGCGGCTTCAACCTGATCGCCACCGCCAACGACCGCGACCGCGGGGTCAACGAACTCTCCAGCGCGCTGCGCCGCCGCTTCAACACCGTCGTGCTGCCGCTGCCGGAGAGCGCCGAGGCCGAGGTGGACATCGTCAGCCGCCGCGTCGAACAGATCGGCCGCTCCCTCGACCTGCCGGCCGTGCCGGACGGGACGGCGGAGATCCGCCGGGTCGTGACCGTCTTCCGCGAACTGCGCGACGGCCTGACCGACGACGGGCGTACGAAGGTGAAGTCGCCCAGCGGCACCCTGTCCACGGCCGAGGCGATCTCCGTCGTCACGGGCGGCCTCGCGCTGGCCGCCCACTTCGGTGACGGCGTACTGCGCCCGGCCGATGTCGCGGCCGGCATCCTCGGTGCCGTCGTCCGCGATCCGGCGGCCGACCGGGTCGTCTGGCAGGAGTACCTGGAGACGGTCGTGCGCGAGCGCGAGGGCTGGACGGACTTCTACCGCGCGTGCCGGGAGGTGAGCGCATGACCGGCGCCGGCCCGCTCCTGCTCGGGGTGCGGCACCACGGACCCGGCTCCGCCCGCGCGGTGCGCGCCGCGCTGGACGCCGCCCGGCCCGCCGCCGTCCTGATCGAGGGGCCGCCCGAGGCCGACGCGCTGATCCCGCTGGCCGCCGACCCCGAGCTGCGGCCGCCGGTCGCCCTGCTCGCCCATGCGGTGGACGAGCCCGGCCGGTCCGCGTTCTGGCCGTTCGCCGCCTTCAGTCCGGAGTGGGTGGCCGTGCGCTGGGCGCTGGAGCACGGCGTCCCGGCCCGCTTCATCGACCTGCCGGCCGCCCACACCCTCGCCTGGGGTGCCGAACTCCCGCCTGCGGAAGGGGAGTCGGAGGTCGCCGAGGGTGAGCAGGTCCGTGTCGACCCGCTCGCCGCGCTCGCCGGGGCCGCCGGGTACGACGACCCCGAGCGCTGGTGGGAGGACGCCGTGGAACACCGGGGGGCGGGGGAGCGCGACCCCTTCGCCCCGTTCGAGGCGCTGGCCGAGGCCATGGGCGCGCTGCGCGAGCGGTACGGCGCGGGCGGGCGCCCCCGGGACCTGGTGCGCGAGGCCCAGATGCGGCTCCGACTGCGCGCCGCGCGCCGGGAGTTCGGGGACACGGTGGCGGTGGTGTGCGGGGCCTGGCACGTACCCGCGCTGCGGCAGCGGACGACGGTCACCGCCGACCGGGCGCTGCTGAAGGGGCTGCCCAAGGTGAAGACCGAGCTGACCTGGGTGCCCTGGACGCACCGCAGGCTGGCCCGGTCGAGCGGCTACGGCGCGGGCATCGACTCGCCCGGCTGGTACGGCCATCTCTTCCACGCCCCCGACCGGCCGGTGGAACGGTGGCTGACCAAGGTGGCCGGGCTGCTGCGGGAGGAGGACCGGATCGTGTCCTCCGCGCATGTCATCGAGGCCGTACGGCTCGCCGACACCCTCGCGGCCATGCGCGGGCGCCCGCTGCCGGGCCTGGGCGAGACCACCGACGCGGTGCGCGCGGTGATGTGCGACGGCTCGGACGTGCCGCTCGCGCTGGTGCACGACCGGCTGGTGGTCGGGGACGTCCTCGGGGAGGTGCCGGAGTCGGCTCCCGCCGTGCCGTTGCAGCGCGACCTGGGGCGGCAGCAGCGTTCGCTGCGGCTCAGGCCGGAGGCGCTGGAGCGCGAGCTGGAGCTGGATCTTCGGGGGGACACGGACGCGGGCCGCAGCAGACTGCTGCACCGGCTGCGGCTGCTGGGGATCGGCTGGGGGGAGCCGGGCCCCTCGCGGGGGAGCACGGGCACGTTCCGGGAGACCTGGCGGCTGCGCTGGGAGCCGGAGCTGTCGGTGCGGGTCGCGGAGGCGGGAGTGTGGGGGACGACCGTGGCCGCGGCGGCGCGGGCCAAGGCGGAGGCGGACGCGGCGGACGCGGGGACCCTCGCCGATGTCACGGCGCTCGCCGAGCGGTGCCTGCTCGCCGGACTGCCCGACGCCCTGCCCGCGGTCATGCGGGCGCTCGGCGACCGCGCGGCCCTGGACACCGACGTCGGCCACCTCGCCCAGGCGCTGCCCGCCCTGGTCCGCTCCCTGCGCTACGGCGACGTCCGCGGCACCGACACCCACGCCCTGTCCGACGTCGCCGCCGCCCTCGCCGAACGGATCTTCGTGGGCCTGCCCCCGGCCTGCACCGCCCTCGACAGCGACGCGGCGGAGCAGATGAGGGGGCATGTGGACGCCGTGCATACGTCGGTGGGGCTGCTGGGAGAGGCACTGGGCAGTGCGACCGGCACGGATCCCGGGGCGGCGAGCGGCACCGGCGGCGCGGGCGGGGCCGCCGGGCACGCGGCCGGGGGCACCGATGCGGATGGGGCGGGCTCGGACGGCGCCGAGGGGACCGGTTCGGGGGAGGCGGCCGGCGTGGGTGCCGCCGCCGACATGGGTACGGCGCCCACCGCGACCGGCGAGAGCGCCCCGGCCATCCCGGCCCCGAGCGCCGGTGCAGGCGTGGCATCGTCCCCGGCGGTCGGCGCCGATCGGAGTGCGAGTGCCGCCGCGCCCTCGCACGCCGGTGGGGGCGCCGCGGCAGCGTCGGTACCTGGTGTCAGTGGGAGCCCGGTTTCGGCCCCGGCCCCAGCGGCCGATGGCGGCACGGTGTCGCCCCCGGACCCCGGCGCCGGTGCGAGCGTGACGACGGCCCCGGCTCCCGGCATCGGCGGAACGGTGCCCTCCGTTCCCGAGGGGCCGGCCCCCGGTATCGGCGAAAGCATGCCCCCCGGCCCCGAAGGTCCCGACCGCGTCCGGAGACTTCGGGGGCTGCGGCGGCGTTGGCGGGGGGTGTTGCGGGGGCTCGCCGGGCGGGACGCCGTCGCCGGGGTGGTTCGGGGGCGGGCGGTGCGGTTGTTGATGGACGAGGGGGAGCTGGGGGCCGGTGAGGCGGCGCGGTTGATGGGGGTCGCGTTGTCGCGGGGGACGCCGCCCGTGGAGGCCGCCGCGTGGATCGAGGGGTTCGTCGGCGGCGGGGGCGGCCTGCTGCTGGTGCACGACGAGCGGCTGCTCGGCCTGGTCGACAGCTGGCTGACCGGGGTGCCGGCGGAGGCGTTCACGGACGTACTGCCGCTGCTGCGGCGCACCTTCGCGGCGTACGACCCGGGGGTGCGCAGAACCCTCGGCGAACTGGTGCGGCGCGGACCGGGGGAGCAGAGCGATCCCGGGGCGCGGGGACTCACCGCACCGGGCTTCGGCGTCGAGCCGGATGCCGGGCGCGCCGATGCCGTACGTCCCCTGCTGCGGCTGCTGCTCGGGATCGCGACCGAGGAGAAGAACCTCACGGGGGTGGGCGTATGACGACCGGGACGGAACCGACGGAGCGGCTGCGGCGCTGGCGCCTCGTGCTCGGCGGGGAGCAGGCGGACGGCACCGGATGCGCGCTGTCCGGGCGGGACGCGGGCATGGACGGGGCGCTCGCCGCGCTCTACGGCAAGGGGGACAGACCGCAGACCGGCCGGGAGCGCGCCGCCGGGCTCGGCGCCTCGGCGCCGTCCGTGGCCCGCTGGCTCGGCGACATCCGCACGTACTTCCCGTCCTCCGTCGTCCAGATCATGCAGCGCGACGCCATCGACCGGCTCGGACTCTCCGCTCTGCTCCTGGAGCCGGAGATGCTGGAGGCGGTGGAGGCCGATGTGCACCTGGTCGGCACGCTGCTCTCGCTCAACAAGGCGATGCCGGAGACCACGAAGGAGACGGCGCGGGCGGTCGTGCGCAAGGTGGTGGACGACCTGGAGAAGCGGCTCGCGACCCGCACCCGTGCCACCCTGACCGGCGCCCTGGACCGCAGCGCGCGTGTCACCCGGCCGCGCCACCACGACATCGACTGGAACCGCACCATCGCGGCCAACCTCAAGCACTACCTGCCCGAGCACCGCACGGTCGTACCGGAGCGGCTCATCGGCTACGGCCGCGCCGCGCGGTCGGTGAAGAAGGAGGTGATCCTCTGCATCGACCAGTCCGGCTCGATGGCGGCGTCCGTGGTCTACGCCTCCGTCTTCGGCGCCGTCCTCGCCTCCATGCGCTCGATCAGCACCCGCCTGGTCGTCTTCGACACGGCGGTGGTCGACCTCACCGACCAGCTGGACGACCCGGTGGACGTCCTCTTCGGCACCCAGCTCGGCGGCGGCACGGACATCAACCGGGCGCTCGCCCACTGCCAGGCGCACCTCACCCGGCCCGCCGAGACCGTCGTCGTGCTGATCAGCGACCTCTACGAGGGCGGCATCCGCGACGAGATGCTCAAGCGGGTGGCGGCCATGAAGGCGTCCGGGGTGCAGTTCGTGACGCTGCTCGCGCTGTCGGACGAGGGAGCGCCGGCCTACGACCGGGAGCACGCGGCCGCGCTCGCCGCCCTCGGCGCCCCGGCCTTCGCCTGCACCCCCGACCTGTTCCCCGAGGTGATGGCGGCGGCGCTGGAGAAGCGGCCGCTGCCGATACCGGAGACGGCGTAGCGGAGGAGGGGCCGGGAACCCGTGTGGCGTACGGGGCGTCGGAGGGGGCATCGGGTAGCTGGCACATCCGCCCGTCGCCCGGCCACCTCGCTCCGTGGGGCGGCCGCACCCGGTCGGCCGAATGCCGTCGGACCGACCGGACGGAGCCTCGCGGGTGGGGCGGGTGGTCCCCATTGGGGTGGGGATCAACCGTTCCGGCCCCGGCGCCATCGGGGTCGTCCGGGGGCCTCACCGGGTCAACCCCAGCCCGGTGAGGCCTCGTACCCGCCGGTAGGGTGGGGATGGTGCGGCACGGCGTGCCAGGGAACCCGGCATCATGTGACAGGTATCACCGCTCACGTGTGACCCTCGATTTAGGGACCCCCCGCAAGCGGCGATAACCTGCGAGACGGACATGCCGCGCGCTCGGACACCGTGTGCGCCCCCCTAGTGACAAGCGGACGTCACGTTGCCCTTCGCGGCACGCCCACGCATCCAACGAACCGCGAGATCACTGATAGGGACGGAAGCGCGTGGACCTGTTCGAGTACCAGGCGAGGGACCTCTTCGCCAAGCACGATGTACCGGTGCTGGCCGGTGAAGTCATCGACACGCCTGAGGCGGCGCGCGAGATCACCGAGCGTCTGGGCGGCAAGTCTGTCGTCAAGGCGCAGGTGAAGGTCGGTGGTCGTGGCAAGGCCGGCGGCGTCAAGCTGGCCGCCTCCGCGGACGAGGCCGTCGCGCGTGCGACGGACATCCTCGGCATGGACATCAAGGGCCACACGGTCCACAAGGTGATGATCGCCGAGACCGCCCCGGAGATCGTCGAGGAGTACTACGTCTCCTTCCTCCTCGACCGTGCGAACCGCACCTTCCTCTCCATCGCCTCCGTCGAGGGCGGCATGGAGATCGAGGAGGTGGCGGCCACCCGCCCCGAGGCCGTCGCCAAGACGCCGATCGACGCGATCGACGGCGTGACCCCGGAGAAGGCCCGCGAGATCGTCGCGGCCGCCAAGTTCCCGGCCGAGGTGGCCGACCAGGTCGCCAACGTCCTGGTCAAGCTGTGGGACACCTTCATCAAGGAGGACGCCCTCCTGGTCGAGGTCAACCCGCTGGCCAAGGTCGCCTCGGGTGATGTCATCGCCCTGGACGGCAAGGTCTCCCTGGACGACAACGCCGAGTTCCGTCACCCGGACTTCGAGGCGCTGCACGACAAGGCCGCGGCCAACCCGCTGGAGGCCGCCGCCAAGGAGAAGAACCTCAACTACGTCAAGCTCGACGGTGAGGTCGGCATCATCGGCAACGGCGCGGGTCTCGTCATGAGCACCCTGGACGTCGTCGCGTACGCCGGTGAGAACCACGGTGGCGTGAAGCCCGCCAACTTCCTGGACATCGGTGGCGGCGCCTCCGCCCAGGTGATGGCGAACGGCCTGGAGATCATCCTGGGCGACCCGGACGTCAAGTCCGTCTTCGTGAACGTCTTCGGTGGCATCACCGCCTGTGACGAGGTCGCCAACGGCATCGTGCAGGCCCTGAAGCTTCTGGAGGACCGCGGCGAGAAGGTCGAGAAGCCGCTCGTCGTCCGCCTCGACGGCAACAACGCCGAGCTGGGCCGGAAGATCCTCACGGACGCCAACCACCCGCTGGTGCAGCGCGTCGACACCATGGACGGCGCGGCCGCCAAGGCCGCCGAGCTGGCCGCCGCCAAGTAAGCACGAGGACGAGGACACCGACACACCATGGCTATCTGGCTCAACAAGGACAGCAAGGTCATCGTCCAGGGCATGACCGGCGCCACCGGCATGAAGCACACCAAGCTCATGCTCGGTGACGGCACGAACGTCGTGGGCGGCGTGAACCCGCGCAAGGCGGGTCAGACCGTGGACTTCGACGGCACCGAGGTACCCGTCTTCGGCACCGTCAAGGAGGCCATCGAGAAGACCGGCGCCAACGTCTCCGTCATCTTCGTGCCGGAGAAGTTCACGAAGGACGCGGTCGTCGAGGCCATCGACGCCGAGATCGAGCTGGCCGTCGTGATCACCGAGGGCATCGCCGTGCACGACTCGGCGTCGTTCTGGGCGTACGCCGGTAAGAAGGGCAACAAGACCCGGATCATCGGCCCGAACTGCCCCGGCATCATCACCCCGGGTCAGTCGAACGTCGGCATCATCCCGGGCGACATCACCAAGCCGGGCCGCATCGGCCTGGTCTCGAAGTCCGGCACGCTGACGTACCAGATGATGTACGAGCTGCGTGACATCGGCTTCTCGACCGCCGTCGGCATCGGTGGCGACCCGATCATCGGCACCACGCACATCGACGCGCTCGCGGCGTTCCAGGAGGACCCCGAGACCGAGCTCATCGTGATGATCGGTGAGATCGGTGGTGACGCCGAGGAGCGTGCCGCCGCGTTCATCAAGGAGAACGTGACGAAGCCGGTCGTCGGTTACGTCGCGGGCTTCACCGCGCCGGAGGGCAAGACCATGGGTCACGCCGGCGCGATCGTCTCCGGTTCCTCCGGCACCGCGCAGGCGAAGAAGGAGGCCCTGGAGGCCGCGGGCGTCAAGGTCGGCAAGACCCCGACCGAGACGGCCAAGCTCGCCCGCGAGATCCTGGGCGCGTGATCAATACGGCAGAGCTGGGCTTTTCGACGAGCTGAGCCTCTGACCTGAACGCCGGTAGGCCCGTCCCGTTTCCCGGGGCGGGCCTACCGGCGTTTTCGCTCGCCACGCAGGTGGGTTCCGCAGGTCACCGAGGCGTCGGTTCGACGCGTTCGCTGCCCGAGGACGCCTCCCCGTGGAGTTTGGACCGCAGGGCCAGTTCGTCGCGGGACAGGGGGCCCATCGGGACCGCGCGGGGGACGCCCTGGACGGCCTGGGCGGGGGCGATCGGGGGTTCGTAGTGGGTCGGTGCCGTGCGCAGGGTGAGCGTCGTCGCGCCGATGATCGTCACCGTGAAGGCGATCGCCGCCCGGGTCCAGAAGACATTGCGGCGTTCGCCGAGCGTGCGGACGGTCGGGGGGCGGGACGCGCGCAGGCGTTCGCGGGAGGACAGTTCCGTCAGCCGGCGGTGCAGCAGTGCCGTGTCCGCCAGCTCGGGGACCCGCGCGGCCATCGCCTCCCGCGCGTGCGTCAGCCGGTTCGCCGCCGCTGGGGTGCTCGCCTCCGTCTCCGCCGCCGTCTCCGGGAGATCGAGGCCGACCCCGTCGTACAGCACCAGCGTGCGCCGGTACGACGGCGGCAGCTTGAGCAGCGCGCCCAGCAGATCCCGGTCCGCCGGGTCGGCCGGTGGCGGCTCCGGATGCCGGTAGCAGGGGCGGAACCGGTGCCAGGGCGAGAGCGCGCAGTCGTACGCCACCGCCCTGACCCACCCGGCCGGGTCCCGGTCCCTGGCCACCTCGGGCCAGCGCTGCCAGGCCAGCTGGAAGGCGCGCTCCACCGCCTCCCGGGCCAGCTCGCGGCGCCCGCACAGCAGATAGGTCTGGCGTACGAGGGCCGGGGCGCAGAAGGCGTAGAGCGCGTCGAAGGCCTGAGCGGGCGTCAGCGGCTCGGGCTTTCCCGGGACCGGCTTCGCGGATGGTGCGTCAGGTCCCGTCGGCGGGGCGAACGCACCGAGGAACTCGGTGTACGCCCGCCCCTCGGCGCCGGTCGGCGCCCGGCGCCCCGACTCCCACGCGCGCACCGTGGCGCGGGCCACTCCGAGGCGTCTGGCCAGCTGAGCCCGGGTCAGGGAGCGGGACTGGCGCAGGCGTCGGCGTTCCTTCGGCGGCGGCAACGGGCTTGCGGAGATCTGCGTGCTCACCGTGCACCCTTTCGTACGATAAGTGACATAAACATATATTGAGCGACACTACGGTGCTTAACCTGTTACGCCGGGAAAGCGCGTGTCGTTGGGACCATGGCCGGGTGACCCACATGACCGCGCGCCGACCGTCGCTCACCCCCCTGTCCACCCGGCTGCGCGACCGCTCGCCCGGCCTGTCCGCGAGCCTGCTGAACGGCGTGGTCGCGGCCGGGCTCGGCCTCGGCGTGCTCACCGTGCTGGTCCTCGCCCTGTGGATCAGCTCGCCGTACCCCGACAGCGGGCCGGGCGGCGTTCTGCACATCGCCGCCGCGCTGTGGCTGCTGGCGCACGGCGTCGAACTGGTCCGCACCGACACCCTCTCGGGCGCGCCCCTCCCGGTCGGCGTCACCCCGTTGCTGCTGCTCGCGCTGCCCGCCTGGCTGCTGTACCGGGCGGGCCGGTACGCCACGGACGCCTCCGGCGAGCCCGACGGACCGCCCCCGGTACCCGTACGCACGGCCTGGCTCGGCGTGGTACTCGGCTACCTCACCGTCGGCACCGCCGTCGCGGCGTACTGCTCCGGCGGTGAACTGCGGCCGTCCTGGGGCTGGTTGACGGTGTCCCTGCCCCTGGTCGCGGTGGCCGGGGCGGGCGCCGGGGTCTGGTCGGCGCACGGCTGCCCGCCCGAGCCGCTGCTCATCGTGCTGAAGGCGGTGCCGGGTCCGCTACGGCGGCTGGTGTTCGGCGCGGACGCGCGGGCCCGGGTGGACACGGCCGTACGGGCCGCCGGGGCGTCGACCGCCGTGCTGGTCGGCGGCGGTGCGCTGCTCGTGGCCGCCTCGACGGTGTGGCACGGGGAGGCGGCGCGGGCGTCGTTCCTCCAGCTGACGGAGGGGTGGACGGGACGGTTCGCGGTGCTGCTGCTCGGCATGGCGCTGGTCCCCAACGCCTCCGTGTGGGCCGCCTCCTACGCCCTCGGCCCCGGCTTCGTCCTCGGCGCCGGGCACCCGGTGCACCCGCTGGCCTCCGACCCGGCCCCGCTGCTGCCGCCGTTCCCGCTGCTCGCGGCGGTCCCGGACGCGGGCCCCGGCACCCGGCTGAACTGGGCGGCCGCGCTGGTGCCGGTGGCGGCCGGGGTGGTGGCCGGATGGTTCGTGGCCCGCGCGGCGGTACGGCGCCGGGGGCACCGGGAACCGCCCCGGGTGCGCTGGTCGGCGGTCCGTACCACCGGCGTGACCCTGCTGACGGCCGTGGTCTGCACCCTGCTGCTGGCCCTGCTCGCCACCCTCTCCGGGGGCCCGCTGGGTGTCGGCGCGCTCTCCCGCTTCGGCCCCCTGTGGTGGCAGACCGGCCCGGCGGCCGGCGCCTGGACCGCGCTGCTCGGCCTGCCGACCGCCCTGGTCGTACGGGCCTGGCGGCTGCGGGGCGCGGGGGCCCTGAGGGCAGCGGCGGATGGGGAGAAGCCGAGGGGTGAGCAGAAGCCCAAGGACTCCGGAAAAGCGAAGGACTCGGCGAAGGCCAAGGAATCCGGAAAGGCCGACGGCAAGGCCAAGCGCGAGGACAACCTCTCCGACGAGGACGCCTACGACATCCTCCCGGCCGAGCCTCCGGCGGAACTCCGCATCGAACGCATCGAACTCCCCGCCGAGGCCCCCAGCACGGAAACCAGCAAGGCCACGGAAACCATGGAGGCCAGGGAACCCACGGACTCCGCCGACCCCACGGACCCCGCCCCGGCCAAGGAAACCCCCGAGACCTCCGAGCCCCCCGGAACCCCCTGACACCGCCCCCGTGCTACTCGTTCGCCGTCCCGAGCACGCCCCTCAACTGCTCCGGCAGCAGTGTCTGGCACGACTGCTTCGCCTCGTGTGTGAGCGCGTCGTCCACGCAGGTGAAGTAGTCGCGGTAGACGAACTGGACGGTGAAGGTCGAGGCGACCAGTACCAGGGCCAGGGACGCCGTGACCAGGCCGGCGACGGCCGCCGTCGTCTGGGAGCGGCCGGGGGGCGGGGCCGGCTTGTCCGGGTCGGCGGCGCGGGGCTCGGCGCGCAGCGCGCTGACGCCCCAGTACAGCGCCAGCGCGCCCAGCAGCAGCGACACGTACGGCCAGCTGAACAGCGCGAAGAAGATGGCCCACATCCCGGACAGCAGCGCGAAGCGCGCCCGGCGCTGGACCGGGTCCGTGGGGTCCCAGCGCATGCCCGCACCGGGGCCGCCCTGACCGCCGCCCTGGCCGCCGGGCCCCTGGGGACCCGCGCCGGGGCGCTCGCCGAAGCCACCGGGGGACCGGCCGGGCTGCCGGTCGCTCCACTGGCTGCCCCACGAGCCGCCGCCCTGACCGCCCTGGCCACCGTGACCGCCCTGGCCACCACCGGAACCGGAAGGACCGGAAGAACCCGAGGCACCGCCCGGGTGCCGCGGCTGCCACGGCCGGTCCGGGGTGCCCTCCGGCGGCGGCGCGAACGGATTGTCCTGCTGCCGTCCGCCCTCGTCACCGCGGCCGTCCCGCCCGGGGTCGCCGTTCTGCCCCTCGCCGGAGCTTCCGGAGCCGCCCCGCGGGGCGTCGGGCGGCGTCGAAGGCCGCTCGCGCAGCAGCACTCCGTCGCGCTCCCCTCCCCGGGCCGGTGCTGGCGGGAACGTGAGGAGTCGCAGGCTGCGGACGGGCATCAAAAGAGCGTCTTCCCCTAGATCAACACGGCTGGTCGTCGTGAGCTTCCACCCCGTCAACGTGCCGCACGACGACCGCGTTCCCGGGGCTGCTCCTGTCGATTCCCTGCGAACGCTACCTCCCGGCCACGCACCCGTCCCGTGGGGGCCGTCCGCGGTGCCGGTATCGTTGCTGGCGGTCGGCCGCTTCGTAGACTTCCCCGTATCCCGGGGCGCGAAGCATTCGTACGAATGTACAAACCGCCGACGGTACAGACCGTTTCTTGAGAAAGGGCCCCACCGTGGCCGCCAACCCCGTGGCCAAGCGCCTCGTCGTGCTGGTCTCCGGATCCGGCACCAATCTCCAGGCGCTCCTTGACGGGATCGAGAGCGCCGGAGCCGAGGCGTACGGCGCGCGGATCGTCGCCGTCGGGGCCGACCGCGACGGCATCGAGGGGCTCGCCCGCGCCGAGCGCGCCGGGCTGCCGACCTTCGTGTGCCGGGTGAAGGACCACGCGAGCCGCGAGGAGTGGGACGCGGCCCTCGCCGCGGCGGTCGCGGCGTACGAGCCCGACCTGGTGATCTCCGCAGGGTTCATGAAGATCGTGGGCAAGGAGTTCCTCGCGCGCTTCGGCGGGCGGTTCGTCAACACCCACCCGGCCCTGCTGCCCAGCTTTCCCGGCGCCCACGGGGTCCGCGACGCGCTCGCGTACGGCGCCCGGGTCACCGGCTGCACCGTCCACTTCGTCGACGACGGTGTCGACACCGGGCCGATCATCGCGCAGGGCGTGGTGGAGATCCGGGACGAGGACGACGAGAGCGCGCTGCACGAGCGCATCAAGGAAGTCGAGCGAAGGCTGCTCGTCGAGGTCGTGGGGCGGCTCGCCCGCAACGGCTATCGCATTGAGGGACGAAAGGTAGTTATCCAGTGACCGCCGAGAGCAACAAGCGGCCCCTTCGCAGGGCGCTCGTCAGCGTCTACGACAAGACCGGCCTGGAAGAGCTGGCGCGCGGGCTGCACGAGGCCGGTGTCGAGCTGGTGTCGACCGGTTCCACCGCCTCCCGTATCGCCGCCGCCGGCGTCCCGGTCACCAAGGTCGAGGAGCTGACCGGCTTCCCCGAGTGCCTGGACGGCCGGGTCAAGACCCTGCACCCGAAGGTGCACGCGGGCATCCTCGCCGACCTGCGCCTGGACAGCCACCGCGCGCAGCTCGACGAGCTGGGCGTGGCGCCGTTCGACCTGGTCGTGGTGAACCTCTACCCGTTCCGCGAGACCGTCGCCTCCGGCGCCTCGGCCGACGAGTGCGTGGAGCAGATCGACATCGGCGGCCCCTCGATGGTCCGCGCCGCCGCCAAGAACCACCCCTCGGTCGCCGTGGTCACCAGCCCCGACCGGTACGCGGACGTCCTCGCGGCCGTCAAGGACGGCGGCTTCGACCTGGCCGCCCGCAAGCGGCTGGCCGCCGAGGCGTTCAAGCACACCGCCGCCTACGACGTGGCCGTCGCCTCCTGGTTCGCCGCCGACTACGCCCCCGTGGACGACTCGGCCTTCCCGGACTTCACCGGCGCCACCTACGAGCGCAAGAACACCCTGCGCTACGGCGAGAACCCGCACCAGGGCGCCGCGCTGTACGTCGACGGCACCGGCGGCCTGGCGGAGGCGGAGCAGCTGCACGGCAAGGAGATGTCGTACAACAACTACACGGACACGGACGCCGCGCGCCGTGCCGCGTACGACCACGCCGAGCCCTGCGTCGCGATCATCAAGCACGCCAACCCCTGTGGTATCGCGGTCGGCGCGGACGTGGCCGAGGCGCACCGCAAGGCGCACGCCTGCGACCCGCTGTCCGCGTTCGGCGGTGTCATCGCCGTGAACCGGCCGGTCAGCAAGGAGATGGCCGAGCAGGTCGCGGAGATCTTCACCGAGGTCATCGTCGCCCCGGACTACGAGGAGGGGGCCCTGGAGGCCCTCACCAAGAAGAAGAACATCCGTGTGCTGAAGGCCCAGGGCGGCCCCGCGAACGCGGTCGAGGCCAAGCCGGTCGACGGCGGTCTGCTGCTCCAGGTCGCCGACCGGCTCCAGGCCGAGGGCGACGACCCCGCCAACTGGACGCTGGCCAGCGGCGAGGCGCTGTCCGCCGAGGAGCTGAAGGATCTCGCGTTCGCCTGGAAGGCGTGCCGCGCGGTGAAGTCCAACGCGATCCTGCTCGCCAAGGACGGCGCCTCGGTCGGTGTCGGCATGGGCCAGGTCAACCGCGTCGACTCCTGCAAGCTCGCGGTCGAGCGGGCCGGCGAGGAGCGCGCCCGGGGCTCCTACGCGGCCTCCGACGCCTTCTTCCCCTTCCCCGACGGCCCGCAGATCCTGATCGACGCCGGTGTCCGCGCGATCGTCCAGCCCGGCGGCTCCGTCCGTGACGAGCTGGCCGTCGAGGCGGCCCAGAAGGCGGGCGTGACCATGTACTTCACGGGCACGCGCCACTTCTTCCACTGAGCCGCGTCCGCGATGCGTCTGAGCCGCGTCTGAGCCTCCTCGCACCGAGCGGGCACGCGTACGGCGGCCTCCGGCCCTCCCCCGAGGGGGCCGGAGGCCGCCGCGCCGTTCGCCAGGTCAGCAGGGACGCAGGGAGAAGATCGGGTTCCAGGTGGCGGTGCCGGCCTGGTACGCGGTCGAGGTCCAGCGGACGCTGCCGTCCTGGTTGAAGAACCGGGCGACCGTGCCGGGCGTCTGGTTGTTGGTGAACGGGCCGTCACCGGTCCAGTTGTTCACCGTCCAGGTCTGGCACTTGTAGAAGTCGAACTTGGTGCCCTTGACGACCATGCAGAGATGGCCGTACGCGCAGGACAGGTCCTGGGCGGCGAGCTTGCCCCGCGGGGCCTTGGTGAGGGTGAGGCCGTCGTAGCGGACCTGGTCCCTCGTCACCTTCAGCGCGGCCGGGTGACCCGGCAGCACCTGGTCGGCGGTGCGCTCGATGGCGGTGACCCGGGTGCCGTCCGGGGCGGCGGCGGTGGCCGCGGCCGTGGAGCCGGCGAGCAGGGCGGTGGCCGCGACGAGCAGCGCGGCGGGCTTGGCGATATTCACTGTTCCCCCATGTGAACGAGCGAGGTGGTCGCTCCGCCGTGGCGGAGTGGTTCCACCGTCCCAGCCGGTCCCCGGGGCCGGTACCTCGGATGTCTCAGGGTGTGTACTGCGCGAGCCCGCGGGCGACCTTCGCGCAGTACGCGAGGTACTCCGCCGGGATCCCGCCCGCGGCGTCGACCTTCCTGTACGACGTCCGGTACGCGGCCGCGTCCAGCAGCCGCCGGTCACCGGGCAGGTCCGCCCTCAAGTGGGCGTCGATGAAGCACAGATAGCGGCCCATCGCCGGGATGGACACCGCCGGGGTCAGCGGGGGCGTGGGGGTCGCGGCGGCGGGGATGCCGTCGTCCCGCATCCACCAGCGCAGCACGGCCGGGGTCCAGCGGGCGATGCCGTACTCACGGGTGCCCGGGTCGGCGAGGTCCGCGTCGAAGCCGCTCTCGGCCTTCAGCATGGCCGCGATCAGCGCCGGGCTGACATCCGGGCGGGGACAGCGGTGGGCGGCGTCCACGATCAGCCGCCGGTAGCGCACCGGAACGTCCCGGTCGGTGCGCAGTTCGGCGGCGCCGTAGCGGGCCAGGGCCTTGCCGTCGTCGCCGGAGTACCGGTGGTCGAGGCCGTACCCGAGGAGGGCGGCGAGGGCGGCGGCCGCGAGCGCCAGGACCGCCGTACGACGACGACGGCGGCCGGGGCGCGCGAGGCGGGGCAGCCGGGGTGCGCGGCCGGTGCCCGCGGCGGCCGTGACACGGCGCAGCAGTGCCCCGGTGCCGATCCGGTCGGCGTGCGTACGGGCCAGGCAGTCCCGCACGATCTCCCGCCAGACGTCCGGGAGTTCGGCCGAAAGACGCAGTTCCTCGGTGCCGCGCGCATAGGCGACGGCGGCGTCCCGGCGGGCCGAGGGGGTGCCGCCGGGCAGCGGGAAGGAGCCGGTGAGCAGGAGGTGGGCGAGCACGCCGAAGGCCCAGATGTCGGCCGACGGGCGGATCGGGCGGCCGCGTTCGCCGATCTCCGCCCACAGCAGCTCGGGCGGGGTGTAGTCGGGGGTGGAGAAGGCGGTCGTGTAGCCGTGGGTGCCCTCCAGTTCGGCGGCCATGTTGAAGTCGGCGAGGCGCGCCGAACCGTCCGCCATCAGCAGCACATTGGCCGGCTTGAGATCGCCGTGCACCCAGCCCGCCCGGTGCAACTGGCCGAGCCCTTCGGCGATCTGGGCCAGCAGCGCGGGTCCGGCGGCCGGCCGGGGCTCGGCGGCGAGCAGCGCGGACAGGGAGGCCCGCGCGCGTTCCAGTACGAGGACGGTGGCGCCGTCGAGGGCGGGGCGCCCGGGGTCGTCGACCACGAGGGTCTCGTACATCCGGATCAGCCGCGGCTGCCGCAGCCGCCGTAACAACGCCACCTCGCGCTCGATCAGTTCGCGCAGGTGGGCAAGGTGACGGGGGGTACCGGTGCCGGTGGGCAGGAACTTCAGGGCGGCGCTGCGGGGAGCCGGCCGTCCGGCCCGCCGACCCGCCGGGCGGCGTACACGCTCCCGAAGGCGCCGGTCGCGAGGGGTTCGCGGACCTCCCAGTCGCCGACCCGGTAGCCCCTGGGCACCGGGACGGCGTACGGCTCGGTCACCGGCCGGTCCGGCGCGCGGACCCGGATCCGGATCCGGGCTCGGTGCCGGTCCCCGATCCGGTGCCGGACAGCACGATCAGATCGTCCTCGCGCACCAGGTCGAAGCGGAGCGCCAGCGAGACCAGGGACTCCTTCTTGCCGTTCAGCCGAGGGCCCGGATCCGCCGTGTCCGGGCCGGGTTTGAGGCGCAGCTTCACCGCGAGATAGTCGATGTTCCACTGCACCGAGGTGCGCGAGGCGGCCGGCCAGCAGGGCGCCAGCCGGGCCACGACCTGGTCGACGGTGGGCAGCGGGGCGTGCGGATCCCCGCGCAGCCGGGGCTCGCACAGGGCGGCCAGCACGGCGAAGTAGCGCTTGGTGCGGTCGACGGAGAAGGCCGGGGCGGTGGTGTCGCCGTCGGTTCCGCAGCCGTCGCGCAGATAGTCGTGGCGCGGCGCCCACACCTCGACGGCGAGCAGGTCGCCGCCCGCGGGCAGCACGATCCGGGAGAACTCGAAGGGCACCGGCGCGTCGAGTCTGCCCGGCCCGACCTTGATGTGCTCGCCCGCGCCCTCCGGGTTCTCCACGACGTACGTCTGGTGCGCGGACAGATTGCTCAGTGTCCAGAACGCGCCCTGGGCGCCGAGTTCACCGGCCCGGCGCGAGACTCCCTCGTGCGGGATCGGCAGATCGTTCCCGGGCGCCCGCCCGAAGCGGAGGCGCTCGCCGGGGGCGAGGCGGATCTGCCCGTGCTGCTGCCGGTCCTCCGCGGTCGGCGGAGGTACGACGATGATGCTGTACAAGGTGCGTCTCCCCGTGCCTGACGGCTGCTCCCAGAGTAGGGCGACGCAGCGGGGCCGTGTCCCCCCTTCAAGGGTGAGACACGGCCCCGGATGCCGAATGGCGCGAAGTGTTCCTTGCCGCGCGGGCGGCTCGGCGACGCGGACGGCTCAGTAGCGCGGGCGGCCGAACCAGGCCTTGCCGTCGGCACCGCCGACGAAGCAGGCGATCAGGATGCCCAGCACGATGTGGAAGATGCCCACGACGACGAGGAACGGGTAGACGCCGAGCACCGCGGTCAGGATGCCGAACACCAGCGTGGTGACCCGCAGGTTGTTGCCGCCGGAGGAGAACTTCGTGGCCAGCACGATCGCCCACACCAGCCAGGCGAGCGCGAGCACCACGAAGGCCCACAGCACGCCCACCGGGTAGTCGGCGAGGCCCGGCACGGAGTTGTCGTTCTTCGCCTTGTTGATGGCCACGGCGGAGAAGACGAAGAGACCCACGCCGATGACCTGGAGGGCGACGATCACCCACAGCATCACCCGGGCCGCGTTGACCTTGCCCGGCATGGTGGTCATCGGGGCGGCGCCGTACGACTGCTGGACCGGCGGCGCGGCCGGGTAGCCGTACCCGGGCTGCTGCGGCTGTCCCTGGGGAGCGCCGTAGGGGTTGTTCGGATCGCCGTAGCTCATGGTTGGTGTTCCTCCGTTGTTCGAACGAGTGCGGGGACGAGGCGCGGCACTGCACGGAGGAGAGTTTCTACAGATGCGGTCCGTCCCCCCGATGAGCTGCCCGCTGCACTGTGCTGTTCATGGTTCTTGACCGGATACTGACTTGTCCAGCCGTAATCACCGGGTGTTGTGCAAGTGCAACATCAGTGATCACCCGGACACCTGCCCGGACCCTGGTCGGGACCCGGATACGGCCCCGGATTGGAACCCTGGGGCGGTCATCCTGGAGGATGGGGGTATGACCGCCCAGATTCTCGATGGCAAGGCCACCGCAGCCGCGATCAAGTCCGATCTGACCGCCCGCGTGGCGGCGCTGAAGGAGAAGGGCATCACGCCCGGCCTCGGCACGATCCTGGTCGGGGAGGACCCCGGCAGCCGCAAGTACGTCGCGGGCAAGCACCGCGACTGCGCCGAGGTGGGCCTCGCCTCGATCCAGCGGGAGCTGCCGGCCACGGCCGGCCAGGAGGAGATCGAGGCGGTCGTCCGCGAGCTGAACGAGGACCCGGCCTGCACCGGCTACATCGTCCAGCTGCCGCTGCCCAAGGGCATCGACGAGAACCGCATCCTGGAGCTGATGGACCCGGCCAAGGACGCGGACGGCCTGCACCCGATGAACCTCGGGCGCCTGGTCCTCAACGAGCCCGCCCCGCTGCCCTGCACCCCCAACGGCATCCTCACCCTGCTGCGCCGCTACGGCGTGGAGATCAAGGGCGCCGAGGTCGTGGTCGTCGGCCGGGGCGTCACCATCGGACGCCCGATGCCGCTGCTGCTCACCCGGCGCAGCGAGAACGCCACCGTGACCCAGTGCCACACCGGCACCCGTGATCTGTCCGCCCACCTCAAGCGGGCCGACATCGTGATCGCGGCGGCCGGCTCCCCGCACCTGATCCGCGCCGAGGACATCAAGCCGGGCGCGGCCGTCCTGGACGTGGGCGTCTCCCGCAACGCCGAGGGCAAGATCGTCGGCGACGTCCACCCGGACGTGACCGAGGTGGCCGGCTTCATCTCCCCCAACCCCGGCGGTGTCGGCCCGATGACCCGGGCCCAGCTGCTGGTCAACGTGGTCGAGGCGGCGGAGCGCAGTGCCGGCTGAGGACACGCGGGACGGTGAGGAGACCGTCCGCGACGCGATCAGCGCCCCCGACGCCGAGGGGCGCCCGCGGCGGGTCACCCGCCGCTTCCCGTTGTTCACACGGGACACCGCACGGCCGGAGGGCGGTGGCCGGGCCGCGTCCGGCGGCGCGCCCGCGCCCGCCCGGCAGTGGCCCCTGCTGGTGGTGCTCGGCACGGTCGCGCTCGGCCTGCTGCTGACCGCGTTCGACGCGTTCCGGGTCGGCACCCTGCTGATCGGCGCCGCGCTGCTGGCCGGCGCGGTGCTGCGCTGGATGCTGCCCGGCGTCGGCATGCTCGCGGTCCGCTCCCGCTTCACCGACATCAGCACCTACGGCGTCCTCGGCCTGGCGATCGTCCTGCTGGCCCTGATGGCCCAGCCGCATCCCCTGCTGGAGATCCCGTTCCTGAGCAACACGCTGCATTTCACGATGACCAAATAGGGCCGGTGGTACGGCGGTTCGTCCCCACCCCCGATGAGGGACGAACCGCCGCCCGACACACCCTGGCGTCTGGCCGAGGGCCTGATCAACGGCTGTCTTCGCGCTGTGGCACGGAAGTGACCGTTCCGCTGAACGGTGACCGTCCGGTACGAAAATGGGGATGAGGGGGGAGACGATGTCTCGTTGGCAGACCTTGCCGAACGAACTCGACCCGGAGATCAAGGAGTTCGTCAGCCAGCTGCGGTGGCTCGTGGACCTCGGCGGGCTCGGCGGCGCGGCCCTGGCCGACCGCACGGGCTACGGCAGGGCGTCCTGGGAGAGCTACCTCGCCGGCCGGCTGCTCGCCCCCAAGGGCGCGGCCGTCGCGCTGGCCGAGGCGGCGGGGACCAGTCCGGTGCCGATCATCACGATGTGGGAGCTGGCCGAACGGGCCTGGAGCCGGGCGGAGTTGGGGCACGAGCACGCGGCGCCGGGACGCCGTACCGCGAGCGGGACCGAGGGCGGTGCGCCCGGCGTCCCGAGGATCCCCGCGCAGCCGACGGCCGCGGCGGCGGAGCGAAGCGGGGGCACGGAGGAGCGCGGAAGCACGGAGGGCACCGGGGGCGCCGGGGATACGGCGGACTCGTCCGGCGGCAACTCCTGGGGGCTGGCCGGATATCAGGGGCCCTCGCGGGCGAGCGGCCGGCCGGGGGCGTGGCCGGAGCCGGTGCGGATCCCCGATGAGCCGGAGCCGCAGAGCCCCGGGAGCCTTCAGGGGCCCGAGACCCTTCAGGGTCCTCAGGGTTCCGCTGCCGTACGGCCCCCCGCGCCCGCCACCGCCGCTACCGCCGCCATGGCCGCCCCCGCCTCCCCGCCCGCCCCGGACGCCGAGCCCGGATACCGGCAGCCGGTGCTGATGTTCCTCGGCGGGTTCGTCACGGTGCTGCTGATCATCCTCGGCGTCTTCTACCTCACCGGGGGCCACGGCGGCGGCAGGCACGAGGCCGCGCCCGAGAAGCCGGCCCGGAGCGCGAGTCCGAGGGCGAGCCTGCCGCCCGGGGTGAGATGCTCCGGCGCGGACTGCGTGGGCAAGGACGCCGAGTCGATGGGGTGCAGCGGCGACCAGGTGACCACGGCCCAGACCGTCACCCTCGGCACCACCACCCTGGAGGTCCGCTACAGCAAGGTCTGCGGCACCGCGTGGGGCCGTATCACCGGTGCGGTGCCCGGCGACAAGGTCCAGGTCACCGAGGCGCGCGGCAAGGTCCGCGAGTCCGGGGAGGCCACCGAGGCGGGCGACACCATCGCCTACACCCCGATGATCGCCGTGCCGGATCCGGCACGGGCGACGGCGTGCGCCACGCTCGCGTCGGGCCGTACGGGATGCACGCGGTGAAGCCGAACGAATGAATTCGGGATCGGCAGGCATGCCCGCGCGGATCCTGGGCACGCGAACTGTTACCCCCCACGGGAGACCGGTGCGCCGGTACCCCCACCGGCGGCCGTTTCCGTCCACCCCCTCCGGACGGACGGCCGCCTTTTCCGTCTCCCGTGATCTTCTGTGGGGTGAGCCACAGGGCCCCGCACGTCTCGCATGCCGGATGCGCGATAGCCTGACCGCTGGATCTCTCTTGATGCCAAGAGATCGATCATCCGCCCGGGGCAGGGACGCCCCACCGCCAGCTGTCATACGGAGAACGCCATGACCCGCACTCCCGTGAACGTCACCGTCACCGGCGCGGCCGGCCAGATCGGTTACGCCCTGCTCTTCCGCATCGCCTCCGGCCAGCTGCTCGGCGCGGACGTGCCGGTCCGCCTGCGCCTCCTGGAGATCACCCCGGCGCTCAAGGCCGCCGAGGGTACGGCCATGGAGCTGGACGACTGCGCCTTCCCGCTGCTCCAGGGCATCGACATCTCCGACGACCCGAACGTCGCCTTCGACGGTGCCAACGTGGCTCTGCTGGTCGGCGCTCGCCCGCGCACCAAGGGCATGGAGCGCGGTGACCTGCTGGAGGCCAACGGCGGCATCTTCAAGCCGCAGGGCAAGGCCATCAACGACCACGCCGCGGACGACATCAAGGTCCTGGTCGTCGGCAACCCGGCCAACACGAACGCGCTGATCGCGCAGGCGGCGGCGCCGGACGTACCGGCCGAGCGGTTCACCGCGATGACCCGCCTGGACCACAACCGGGCGCTGACGCAGCTGGCGAAGAAGACGGGCTCGACCGTCGCCGACATCAAGCGGCTGACGATCTGGGGCAACCACTCCGCCACGCAGTACCCGGACATCTTCCACGCGACGGTCGGCGGCAAGAACGCGGCGGAGGTCGTGGCCGACGAGAAGTGGCTGGCCGAGGACTTCATCCCGACCGTCGCCAAGCGCGGTGCGGCGATCATCGAGGCGCGTGGCGCGTCGTCGGCGGCCTCCGCCGCGAACGCCGCGATCGACCACGTGCACACCTGGGTCAACGGCACGGCCGAGGGCAACTGGACGTCCATGGGTATCCCGTCCGACGGTTCGTACGGTGTGCCGGAGGGTCTGATCTCCTCCTTCCCCGTCACCACGAAGGACGGCAAGTACGAGATCGTGCAGGGCCTGGAGATCAACGAGTTCTCCCGCGCCCGTATCGACGCCTCCGTCAAGGAGCTCTCGGAGGAGCGCGAGGCGGTTCGCGCGCTCGGCCTGATCTGACGGTAGTCCTTGGCGCCGGCCCCGCTCCGATCCCTGGGAGCGGGGCCGGCGCATGTCCGGGTGCGTCGTGGCTTGTCGCGCGGTTCCCCGCGCCCCTCAGGGGGTTGCCGCCGGCATCGGCCGCGCGGTCGTCGCCGCGCGCCTGCCGTACCCCCTCACCACCAACCCCGTGGCCACCAGCACCACCACCCCCACCACCCGCAGCGCCGGTCCCATTCCCTGGATCAGGTCGGCGTGTCCCGAGAGCACCGTGCCGGTCACGGCGACGCCGAGGGCCGCGCCCGTCTCGCGGGCCGTGGTGCCGAGGCCCGAGCCCAGGCCCGCCTGGTGCGGCGGGAGCGAGGTGACGACGCCCAGGGTGAGCGGCGGCATGGACAGGCCCGCGCCGGTGGAGATGACCAGCAGCCAGCAGACGAAGAGCCCGTACGGGGTGGACCCGGACGCCGTGGACGCGCCGAGCAGACCGAGGCCGATGAGCGCGAGCCCGGTGCCGACGAGGGTGCGGGGGTGCTCGGACCAGCGTTTGGCCAGGAGCTGCGCGGCGGACATACCGGCCACCAGCGGCATGATCGCCATCCCGGTGACGGCGGGACCGTACCCCTTGACCTCCTGGAGGTACTGCGAGTTGACGTAGAAGAGGGAGAAGAGGCCGAAGAAACTCGTGGCGGTGCCGAGGGACGCCGCCCGCAGCCGGGGCGAGGCGAAGACCCGCGGATCGAACAGCGGACCTTGGGCCCGCAGCGCGTGCACCGTGAACGCCGCCACCAGCACCGCCCCCGCCCCGAACGCGCCGGCGATCCGCGCCGACAGCCAGCCGTATGACGGCCCCTCGATGATCCCGAACAGCACGGCCACCAGACCCGCGATCAGCAACACCGCGCCGAGCGGATCGGTGTGTCCCTGGGCCGAGCGCTCCGTGCGGGGGACGACGCGTGCCACCACCGCGATCAGCAGCGCCGCGAGCGGCACCATGGCCCAGAACAGCGCCCGCCAGCCGAGGAACTGACCCGCGAGCCCGCCGCCGAGATTGCCCGCGGCCCCGCCGAGACCGATCGACAGCGTCCACGCGGCCATCGCGCCGAGCCGCCGCGCGGGCGCCGCCAGCTGCATCAGCAGGGACAGCGTGGCCGGAGTGATCAGCGCGGCGCCCGCGCCGGACAGCCCCCGGCCCACGATCAGCATCAGCGGCGCCCCCGCCAGCGCGCTGGTCGCGGCGCCCGCCGCGAACAGCGTGAGCCCGGCGAGCAGCGCGCCCTTGCGGCCGTGCCGGTCACCGAGCGCCCCGGCGGGGATCAGCAGTCCGGCGAAGACGATGACATAGGCGTCGACCGTCCACAGGATCTCGGCGTGCGAGGGACGCAGCGCGGACGAACTCAGCTGCGGTATCAGCAGGTTGATCGCCGCCACCATGCTCTGCGCGACCAGGACACAGGCGCACAGGGCGAGCAGGGCGGGGCGTTTCAGGGCGTGCGAGGGCACGGCTCCTCCCGGGAGCTTGACGGGTGTTCGGGGATGCCCGCTCACCGTAGGCTCACCGTTGACCTGCACTCCAGTGCAACTTATGCAAGGAATAAATGCGTATGACGCAATCCACGGGCCTCGACCTGAATCTGCTGGTCGCGCTGGACGTCCTCCTGGAGGAGCAGAGCGTGCGGGGCGCCGCGCGGCGGCTGCATCTGTCCGAGCCGGCCATGAGCCGCACCCTCGGCCGTATCCGCAAGGCGCTCGGCGATCCCGTCCTGGTGCGGGCCGGCCGGCAGATGGTGCCGACCCCGCACGCCCTGGCCGTGCGCGCCGAGGTGAGCGCCGTGGTGGAGCGGGCCCGCGCCCTGTTCGCGCCCGGCCGGGACACCGACCTGCGCACGGTGAGCCGTACCTTCACGATCCTCGGCCACGACGCGATCGTCGCCACCCATGGCGCCGCCCTCCTCGCCCGCGCCGCGCGCGAGGCCCCCGGCATCCGGCTGCGCTTCTTGTCCGAGAGCCACATCGACGCCCCGTTCCTGCGCCAGGGCACCGCCGACCTGGAGATCGGGGTGATCGACACCACCGCCCCCGAGGTGCGCCGGGAGACGGTCTACGAGGACCGCATGCTCGGCGTCGTACGCTGCGGGCACCCCCTGCTGGACGGCGAGTTGACCCCCGAGCGATTCGCTTCTGCGGCCGGTCACCTCATCGTGTCCCGGCGCGGCCGGCTGCGCGGACCGGTCGACGAGGCACTGGCCGAGCTGGGCTTGAGCCGACGGGTGGTGGCCAGCGTCGGCACCTACCCGGCATCGCTGTTCGTGCTGCGCGAGACCGATCTCATCGGCCTGATCAGCCCCTGGGCCCGCCCGCTCGCCGAACCCCTCGGACTGACCGTCTTCGAGATCCCGCTGCGGCTCCCGGCCGCCCCGGTCGGCTTCGCCTGGCACCCCCGCCACGACGCCGACCCGGCCCACGCCTGGCTGCGCGCCCGGGTCCGCGAGCTGATGGAACAGGGCGCCGGTCCCGCCGCCACGGGCTGTACCGGTCCCATGGACCGAACGCAGCGCCCCGGATAACCGCTTCTGTCCGTTTTCCGCCGTCTTTTTAGTGACGCCGCGCACTTTCGGTGACTGATTCCGCATGCGAACGGAGGTCCGGGGCAGGGGGCCACGGTCCCTGAGCCGGCCCTTTGCATGACACGGGGGCGTCGAACAGTAACGGAAGGCAACACCGATCATGGCGGAAAGCACGGCACGACAGACCCAGGCGACCATCCACGCGGGAGGCGAGTGGCTGACCGCGATCTCCGGGGCGACCCGGGAGATCCTCGACCCCGCGGACGCCCGGCCGTTCGCCGTGGTCGCGGAGGGTGACGAGAAGGACGCCGAGCGTGCCGTGGCCGCGGCCCGGCAGGCGTTCGACCACGGCCCCTGGCCGACCACCCCCGTCGCCGAGCGCGCCGCCCTGCTGCGCCGCGTCGCCGACCTCCTCGTACGCGATCGCGAAGCGCTCGGCCGTCTGGAGGCCCAGGACGCGGGCAAGACCGTGGAAGAGGGCCGGGTCGACATCGACTGTGTCGCCGACGCCTTCCGCTACTTCGCCGACCTGGTGGCCGCCGAGGCCCCCGGCCGGGTCGTGGACGCCGGCTCGCCCGACATCCACAGCGTCGTCGTCCATGAGCCGGTCGGTGTCTGCGCCCTGATCACCCCCTGGAACTACCCGCTGCTCCAGGCCAGTTGGAAGATCGCCCCGGCGCTCGCGGCCGGCAACACCTTCGTGATCAAGCCCAGCGAGATCACCCCGATGACCACCGTCGCGCTGATCGGGCTGCTGGCGGAGGCCGGACTGCCCGCGGGCGTCGCCAACATCGTCACCGGCCCCGGCCACACCGTCGGCGCCCGGTTCGCCGAGCACCCCGACGTCGACCTGGTCTCCTTCACCGGCGGACTGGTCAGCGGCACCAAGGTCGCCCAGGCCGCCGCGCCCGGCGTGAAGAAGGTCGCCCTCGAACTCGGCGGCAAGAACCCCAATGTGGTCTTCGCCGACGCCTGCGCCACCGAGGAGGGCTTCGACACCGCCGTCGACCAGGCCCTGAACGCGGCCTTCATCCACAGCGGCCAGGTCTGCTCGGCCGGCGGCCGGCTCATCGTCGAGGAGTCGGTGCGCGACCGCTTCGTCACCGAACTCGCCCGCCGCGCCCGGCGGATCAGGATCGGCCGCGGCACCGAGGACGGCATCGAGGTCGGCCCGCTCGTCTCCGAACAGCAGCGCGCCAAGACCGAGGCTTATGTCGCCTCCGCGCTCGCCGAGGGCGCCGTCCTGCGCTGCGGCGGCAAGCGCCCCGAACCCGCCCCCGAGCGGCCCGAGTCCGGCTACTACTACGAGCCGACCGTCCTCGACGGCTGCCACCGCGAGATGAAGGTCGTCCGCGAGGAGGTCTTCGGACCCGTCCTCACCGTCGAGACCTTCACCACCGAGGACGAGGCCGTCCGCCTCGCCAACGACACCGAGTACGGCCTCGCCGGCGCCGTATGGACCAGCGACCCCGGCAAGGCCCGGCGTGTCGCGGCCCGGCTGCGCCACGGCACCGTCTGGATCAACGACTTCCACCCCTACCTGCCGCAGGCGGAGTGGGGCGGCTTCGGCAAGAGCGGCACCGGCCGCGAGCTGGGCCCCGCCGGACTCGCCGAGTACCGGGAGACCAAGCACGTCTACCAGAACCTCGCGCCGAAGCCGGTGCGCTGGTTCGCCGGCTGAGCCGACTCCGTTCAGGAAAGCCCCGGTTCGGGCCCCGAGACCTCTCGACACCCTCTGGAGCAGCACCCCATGTCCCACACCCCCCACCTCTACGACTACGTCGTCATCGGCGGCGGCACCGCGGGCTCGGTCATCGCCTCCCGCCTCACCGAGGACCCCGATGTCACCGTCGCCGTCATCGAGGGCGGCCCCAGCGACATCGACCGCGAGGACGTCCTCACCCTGCGCCGCTGGCTGGGCCTGCTCGGCGGTGATCTCGACTACGAGTACACCACCGTCGAGCAGCCAAACGGGAATTCCCACATCCTGCACAGCCGCGCCAAGGTCCTCGGCGGCTGCTCCTCGCACAACACCCTGATCTCCTTCAAGCCGCTGCCCTCCGACTGGGACGAGTGGGAGCGGGCCGGCGCCGAGGGCTGGGGCGCGGTGCCGATGGAGGCGTACTACGCCCGGCTGCGCAACAACATCGTGCGCGTCGCCGACAAGGACCAGAACGCCATCGCCAAGGACTGGATCGACGCGACGAAGACCGCGATCGGCGTCCCCGAGGTGATCGGCTTCAACGACAAGCCGTTCCACGAGGGCGTCGGCTTCCTCGACCTCGCCTACCACCCCGAGAACAACAAGCGCTCCTCCGCCTCCGTGGCCTACCTCCACCCGCATCTGGAGGCCGGCGACCGCCCCAACCTCACGCTCCTCCTGGAGACCTGGGCGTACCGGCTGGAGCTGGACGGCAAGCGCGCCACCGGCGTCCACGTCCGCACCAAGGACGGCACCGAGCAGCTGATCAGCGCCCGCCGGGAGGTCGTCGTCTGCGCCGGTGCCGTCGACTCCCCGCGGCTGCTGCTGCTCTCCGGCATCGGCCCGAAGCGTGACCTCGAAGAGCTGGGCATCCCGGTCGCGCACGACCTGCCGGGCGTCGGCGAGAACCTCCAGGACCACCCCGAGTCGGTGATCGTCTGGGAGACGAACCGGCCGCTGCCGGCGAACTCCGCGATGGACTCCGACGCCGCGCTGTTCGTGCGCCGGGACGAGTCGCTGGACGCCCCCGACCTGATGTTCCACTTCTACCAGATCCCCTTCACCGACAACCCCGAGCGCCTCGGCTACGAACGACCCGAGCACGGCGTGTCGATGACCCCCAACATCCCCAAGTCCCGGGCCCGCGGCCGCCTCTACCTCACCAGCGCCGACCCCGAGACCAAGCCCGCCCTCGACTTCCGGTACTTCACCGACGAGGACGGCTACGACGCGCGGACCCTCGTCGACGGCGTGAAGATAGCCCGCGAGATAGCCCGGACCGAGCCGTTCGCGGGCTGGCTGAAGCGCGAGGTCTTCCCCGGCCCCGAGGTCACCGACGACGAGCAGCTCAGCGAGCTGCTGCGCAAGGCCCACCACACCGTCTACCACCCCGCCGGCACCTGCCGGATGGGCGCGGCCGACGACGAACTCGCCGTGGTCGACCCGGAGTTGAAGATCCGTGGTCTCGACGGCATTCGCGTCGCGGACGCGTCCGTCTTCCCGACCGTTCCCGCCGTCAACCCGATGATCGGGGTGCTGATGGTCGGGGAGAAGGCCGTCGATCTGATCGGAGGCGATCGCCGATGAGTACCACCACCCCCGTCCCCACCCGCAAGCCCCCCACCGCCCAGGACGAGGCGCCCGTCTTCTCCGTCTCCGGCCTGTGGAAGGTCTTCGGCCCCAAGCCCGAGCGCGTCCCCGCCGACCCCGAACTCGGCGCCCTCGACGCCGCCGAGCTGCGCGCCCGCACCGGCTGCACCGCCGCCGTCCGCGATGTCTCCTTCGACGTCCGCAAGGGCGAGGTCTTCGTGGTGATGGGCCTGTCCGGCTCCGGCAAGTCCACCCTCGTGCGCTGTCTGACCCGGCTGATCGAGCCGACCGCGGGCACCATCGCCATCGACGGCGAGGACGTCCGCGCCATGGACAGGACCCGGCTGCGCGAACTGCGCCGGCACCGGGCCGCGATGGTCTTCCAGCACTTCGGCCTGCTCCCGCACCGCACCGTGCTCGACAATGTCGCCTACGGCCTGGAGATCCAGGGCGTCGGCAAGGCCGAGCGCCGTGAGCGCGCCGCCGAGATCGTCGCCAAGGTCGGCCTCGAAGGCATGGAGCACCGCCGCCCCGGCCAGCTCTCCGGCGGCCAGCGCCAGCGCGTCGGCCTCGCCCGCGCACTCGCCGTCGACCCCGAAGTGCTGCTCTTCGACGAGCCGTTCAGCGCCCTGGACCCCCTCATCCGGCGCGATATGCAGGACGAGGTCGCCCGCCTCCACGAGGAGGAGGGCCGCACGATGGTCTTCATCACCCACGACCTCAGCGAGGCCCTCAAGCTCGGCGACCGCATCGCCCTGATGCGCGACGGCCAGGTCGTCCAGCTCGGCACCCCCGAGGAGATCGTCGGCTCCCCGGCCGACGACTACGTCCGCGAGTTCGTCCGGGACGTACCGCGCGAGCAGGTGCTGACCGCCCGTACGGCCATGCGGCCCGCGTCCCTGGGGGAAAGCGCCGAAGGCCCCGCGCTCACGCCGGACGCCACGGTCTCGGAGGCCATCGAGGCCGTCGCCCGCACCGGCAGCCCGGCCCGTGTCATGGACCACGGCAAGTGCCTGGGCGTGGTCGACCACGAGCAGCTGCTGGGCGTGGTGGCCGGCGTGCCCGTCGCCCCGGCCGCGGGCCCCCGCGCCACCCCGGAGGCCGTCTGATGGCTACCCTCACCGTCCCCGCCCTGCGCACCAGGACCCCCGCCGTCCTGCGCAACAGAGCCGTCGGCAAGCTCCTGCTGCTCGCCCTGATCACGGCCGTCCTGCTCCCGCTGCTGCACGGCCGCACCTGGCCCCACCACCTCACGGTCAGCCTCACCCAGCCGCTGACCAGCGCCAGCAACTGGATCATCGACAACCGCGACACCCACCCCCTCTTCCTCTACTTCTTCGGCTACATCAGCAACGCCGTCGTCCTCGCCGTGCGCGCGGTCTACGTCGCCCTCCTCGCCCTCGGCTGGCCCGGCGTCACCGCGCTCGGCGCCCTCGTCGCCTGGCGGGTGGCGGGCCCCCGCCTGGCCGCCGGCACCGCCGTCGCGTTCCTCGCCTGCGGCGCCCTCGGCATGTGGGAACCGACGATGCAGACCCTCGCGCTGATGGTCGCCGCGGTCCTCGCCTCGGTGCTCGTCGGCACCGCCCTCGGCCTCGCCGGCGGACTCTCCCCGCGCCTGGACCGCGCCCTGCGCCCGGTCCTGGACACGATGCAGGTCCTCCCGGCCTTCGCCTACCTCCTCCCCGTCGTCCTGGTCTTCGGCATCGGCGTCCCCGCGGCCGTCCTCGCCACCGTCGTCTACGCCGCCCCGCCCATGGCCCGTCTCACCGCCCTCGGCCTGCGCGGCGCCGATCCCGAGGTCCTGGAGGCCGTGGAGTCGCTCGGCGCCACCCGCCGCCAGCGGCTGCTGACCGCCCGTATCCCGCTGGCCCGCAAGGAACTGCTGCTGGGCCTCAACCAGACGATCATGATGGCCCTGTCCATGGCCGTCATCGCCTCCGTCATCGGCGCCGGCGGCCTCGGCGACCGGGTCTACCAGGCCCTGTCCACCGTCGACGTCGGCCAGGCCCTCGCCGCCGGCATCCCGATCGTGCTGCTCGCCGTGGTCCTGGACCGGGTGACCGGCGCGGCCGGCGCCGACGGCGCGAAGGGACCCCGGACGATCGGCTGGCCGTACGCCCTCGCCGTCACCGCCGCCGCCGCCCTCGCCGCCCGCCTGCTCGGCGTCCTCGACTGGCCGAACGGCTGGAGCGTGCAGATCGCCGCCCCGGTCAACCGCGCCGTCGACTGGATGACCGGCCACCTCTACTCCGGCGTCCCGGTCATCGGCGGCACCGCCGACTGGGCGGCCCACTTCACCACCTGGGTCCTGGACCCGATCCGCGACGGACTCCAGTGGCTGCCCTGGTGGTCGCTGCTGCTGATCGTCGCCGCCCTCGCCTGGGTGATCGGCACCTGGCGCACCGCGCTGACCGCCGTCCTCGCCATGGCCGCGATCGGTGTCCTCGGCGTGTGGGAGCCCTCCCTGGACACCCTCTCCCAGGTACTGGCCGCCGTCGCCGTCACCCTGGTGCTCGGCTTCGCCACCGGTATCGCCGCCGCCCGCAGCGACCGCGTCGAGCGCGCCCTGCGCCCGGTCCTGGACGTCTTCCAGACGATGCCGCAGTTCGTGTACCTGATCCCGGTCGTCGCCCTGTTCGGCGTCGGCCGCGCCCCCGCGGTCGCCGCGGCCGTCGTCTACGCGCTGCCCGCCGTCATCCGCATCACCACCCAGGGCCTGCGCCAGGTGGACCCGGCGGCCCTGGAGTCGGCGCGCTCGCTCGGCGCGACCGGACGGCAGCAGCTGTGGCAGGTCCAACTTCCGCTCGCCCGCCGCGCGTTGCTGCTCGCCGTCAACCAGGGCGTGGTCCTGGTCCTCGCCGTCGTCATCATCGGCGGTCTGGTCGGCGGCGGCTCCCTCGGCTACAACGTCGCCTTCGGCCTCGCCCAGGGCGACCTGGCGACCGGTCTGGTGGCCGGTGCCGCCATCGTCTGCCTGGGCCTGATGCTGGACCGGGTGACCCAGCCGACCGAACGCCGCCCGGGGAAGGGAGCCTGACATGCGGATCCGACTGCGTACGGCGGTCCCCGTCGCGCTCGCCGTGCTGGGGCTGACCACCGGCTGCGGCGCCGCCGACATGACCAAGCAGGCCAGCCCGTTCGCGCACACCGGCGGCGGCAAGAGCGTCACCCTGTCCGTGCAGTCCTGGGTGGGCGCCGAGTCCAATGTGGCCGTCGCCCAGTACCTGCTGGAGCACAAGCTGGGCTACCGCGTCGACACCGTGCAGGTGGACGAGGTGCCCGCGTGGGACGCGCTGAGCCAGGGCCGGGTCGACGCCATCCTGGAGGACTGGGGCCACCCCGACCAGGAGAAGCGCTACGTCGACGACAAGAAGACGATCGCCCGCGCCGGCGATCTCGGGGTGACCGGTCACATCGGCTGGTTCGTGCCGACGTACCTCGTCGAACAGCACCCCGACATCACCGACTGGCACAACCTGAACAAGTACGCCTCCCTCTTCCGCACCGCGGAGAGCGGCGGCAAGGGCCAGCTGATGGACGGCTCCCCGTCCTATGTCACCAATGACAAGGCCCTGGTGAAGAACCTGAAGCTGAACTACCAGGTCGTCTTCGCCGGTTCCGAGGCCGCGCAGATCACCCAGATGAAGCAGTTCGCCAAGGAGAAGAAGCCCTTCCTGACGTACTGGTACTCACCGCAGTGGCTGTTCAAGAAGGTCCCGATGACGGAGGTGAAGCTGCCGCCGTACAAGGACGGCTGCGACGCGGACGCGGCGAAGATCACCTGCGCCTATCCGCGCACCCCGCTCCAGAAGTACCTCAACGCGGACTTCGCCAGGTCGGGCGGCAAGGCGGCGGAGTTCCTGAAGAAGTTCCGCTGGACCACCGACGACCAGAACGAGGTCTCCCTGCTGATCGCCCAGGACAAGCTGTCCCCGGACGCGGCGGCGAAGAAGTGGGTGGACAGCCACCCCTCCGTCTGGAAGCAGTGGCTGTCCTGAGCGCCGACTAGCGCAGCCCGGCGGCGAGTTCGGCCGCCGCCGCCGTGGCCCTGCGCTGGAGCTGGGGGCCGAACGTGATCCGGGTGGCCCCGAGTTCGCCGAGCGCGGCGGGCGAGGGGCCGTCCGGGGTCAGCAGGGCCAGCGCGTTCAGCGGGCCCTCGATGCCGGACCGCAGCAGGGGCAGTACGGCCACCGGGGCCATGATCGGGTACACGCACTCGGCACCCGCCGCGAGGTACAACGCGGCCCGCTCGACGGCCTGTTCGACGGCCCGTCCGGGGTCGCCGTCGCCGTGCACGAAGGTGTCGACGCGGGCGTTCAGGAAGATCCGGCCCGCGGCGGCCGCGCAGAACTCGGCCAGGTATCCGGCGTGCTCCCGGGGGTCCTTCAGCACACCCCGGGTGGAGTCCTCGATGTTGCAGCCGACGGCACCCGCCGCCAGCAACCGCTCCACCAGCTCCTTCGGCGCGAGCCCGTACCCGTCCTCGACGTCCGCCGTCACCGGCACGTCCACCGCGCGGGTGATCCGGGCGACCGCCGCGAACATCTCGTCCGCCGGGGTCTCGCCGTCCGCGTACCCGAGCGCGGCGGCGACCCCCGCGCTCGGCGTGGCCAGCGCCTCGAACCCCGCCTCCGCGAGCGCCCGCGCGCTGGCCGCGTCCCAGGGGCCGGGCAGGATCAGCGGCTCGCCGGGCGGGCGCCGCAGATGCAGCGCGCGCAGTACCTCCACGCCGTCGCTCACCGGTGCTGCCCCGGCTGGTAGTGGCCCGGGGTCATCCGGGCGGTGACGCCGAACCGGTTCCAGGCGTTGATCACCGTGATCGCGGCGATCAGCCGGGCCAGCTCGGGCTCCTCGAACTGCTTGGCGGCCCGCTCGTACACGTCGTCCGGCACGAAGCCGTCGGTCAGCACGGTGATCGCCTCGGTCAGCTCGATCGCCGCCAGCTCCTTCTCCGTGTAGAAGTGCCGCGACTCCTCCCACGCGGAGAGCTGGATGACCCGCTCCACGCTCTCCCCGGCCGCCAGCGCGTCCTTGGTGTGCATGTCCAGGCAGAACGCGCAGTGGTTGAGCTGCGAGGCGCGGATCTTGACCAGTTCCAGCAGCTTCGGGTCCAGCCCCTGCCGGGCCGCGATGTCCAGCCGCACCATCGCCTTGTACACGTCCGGAGCGTGCTCGCTCCAGTTCAGACGGGGGGCGTGCTCGGCGGCGTACTCGGTGTTCTCGTCCGTGTTCATGCCTCAACCGTAGAAGCGAGGCAGCCCAGGAGTATGGTCCATTTCCATGGCGGAATCCTGGGCCACTTCGGGCGTCGACCTACATCTGGAACCGGTCGGTCCGGGCGGGCTGCGCCGGGGGCTGACCGACGCCCTGCGCGACGCGGTCCGCACCGGCCGGCTGGCCCCCGGTACCCGGCTGCCCTCCTCCCGGGCCCTCGCCGCCGACCTCGGCATCGCCCGCAACACCGTCGGCGAGGCGTACGCCGACCTGGTCGCCGAGGGCTGGCTCACCGCACGGCAGGGCTCCGGCACCCGGGTCGCCGAACGCACCGTGGTCCCACCGAGCGATCCCGCCCGCCGGCCCCGCGTCCCGCCCCGGCCCACCCACAACCTCGTCCCCGGCACCCCCGACCTCGCCGCGTTCCCGCGCGCCGAGTGGGCCAGGGCCGCCCGCCGTGCCCTGACCGCCGCCCCCAACGACGCCCTGGGCTACGGCGATCCACGCGGCCGGGTCGAACTGCGCACCGCGCTCGCCGGCTATCTCGCCCGGGTCCGGGGCGTCCGCTGCGACCCCGACCACCTGGTGGTCACCGCGGGCTTCTCGCACGCCCTGCGCATCCTCGGCCCGGTGCTGCGCGCCCGCGGGGCGGACTCGGTGGCCGTCGAGTCGTACGGCCTCGACGCCTACTGGGGTCTCCTCCAGGCCGCCGGACTCGCCACCCCCGCACTGCCCTGGGACGAACTCGGCACCGACACCGGCCCGTTGACCACCGAGGGTGCCGTACTCCTCACCCCCGCCCACCAGTTCCCCATGGGCATGCCCCTGCACCCCGACCGCCGCGCGGCCGTCGTCGACTGGGCGAGGCGCACCGATTCCCTTGTCCTGGAGGACGATTACGACGGCGAGTTCCGTTACGACCGCCAGCCCGTCGGCGCCCTCCAGGGCCTCGACCCCGACCGCGTCGTCTACCTCGGCACCGCCAGCAAGTCCCTCGCCCCCGGCATCCGGCTGGGCTGGATGGTGCTGCCGCCGGCCCTCACCCGGGAGGTGATCGCAGTCAAGGGACACGTCGACACCGTCGGCGTACTCGAACAGCTCACCCTCGCCGGGTTCCTCACCTCAGGGGCGTACGACCGCCAGGTCCGCGCCTCCCGGCTGCGCTACCGGCGCCGCCGCGACGCCCTCGCCGCGGCCGTCGCCGAACGCGCCCCCGGCGTCCGGGTCACCGGGGTCGCCGCCGGTCTGCACGCCCTGCTGCGGCTGCCCCCGGGCACCGAGCCCTCCGTCGTCCAGGCCGCCGCCTGGCAGGGCCTCGCCCTGCACGGCCTCTCCTTCCACCGCCATCCCGAGGCCGTCGCCGAGCCGCTGGACGCACTGGTGGTGGGCTACGGAACACCACCGGACAGCGCGTGGGCGGGAGCCCTGGAGGCACTGTGCAGGGTGCTGCCCTAGGGGCGCCAGGCCAGGGTCAGCCGGAAAGCGGGCGGAAGACCAGGAAGAAGAACCGGGCGCCCGGTGAACCCAGTGGCTGCGCGGCGCACAGGGTCACCAGGCCGCGCGCGGAGGGGGTGTGCTTCTCGCAGCACCGCTCGGACTCCTCGGCGGCGAGCCCCGCGTGCCGTACCGGCCGGGTGTCGCCGTCCTGCTGCACATAGGTGATGTCGTGCCGGCGGTAGATGGGACCCACCACGGGATCGTCGTTCACCTCCGCGTCCAGCTGCCGCAGATCCGGGTTGTCGGGGTGGGCCGCGACGGCCGCCCGCAGCTGGGCCGCGACCGGTGCCGCCCAGCGCTCCGTCCAGTCCAGCAGATGGTGCTCGCGTGCCTCCTCGCGCAGCAGCATCCAGCGCATCACGTTCCGCTCGGGCAACTCCGGCTCCGCGCCCTCGGCCCGGGGGAACATGCGCAGGAAGTCGTCGTTCCAGGCGAGGAGGTTCCAGGCCACGTCGTTGACGTAGCAGGGCACGCCGGACACGCCCTGGACGGCCGTGAACCAGGCCGGGTCGACCCGGGTGCCGGCCTCGGGGTTCATGGGCACCGGCGGCTCATGGCCCAGCGCGTAGACGTACAGCGCGCCGCGCTCCGGCTCGGCCATCCGCAGCACGGTGGAGACCGCGTCCAGGAACTCGGGCGCGGGGGAGGGCATGTCGCCCCGCTCCAGCTGCGCGTACGTGCGCTCGGAGACGTACAGCGCGTGCGCCACCTGGGCCTGGGAGAGCCCGGCGGACCGGCGGCCGCGGCCGGTGCGGCGGGGCCAGCCCAGCTCGCCGGGGTCGATCAGCGAGCGCTTGTGCCGCAGCAGCGACCGCAGGGCTTCCCTGTCCATCCCCAACTCCCTCTCGGCGCGGGCCGTCTCACCGCCCCGGCAAATAACGGAAGTCTACGTTCCTGAAATTCAGGTTCCGGAAAAAGCGGCTCCTGGTCACGGAGGTGCGCTTGCCGCAGGATGGTCCCCGGACCGGTTGCGCTGCGGGGGGCGCAGCCGGTCCCTCACTTTTCGGGGGCCCGCTCACCGGTCCCGGTCACCCGGTCTCTGTCACCGGCCCGTCGGCTGCCCCTTCGGCTCCGCCGTCTCCGTCTCCGGGGCCTCGCCGAAGCGGGCCAGGGCCAGGGCGCCGGCCACCGCCACCGCGAAGCCCAGGATCGCCAGCCAGGCCATGCCCTCGCGGGTGCGGTCGCCGAGCCAGACGACGCCGATCGCGGCGGGGCCGAGCGTCTCGCCGAGCACCATCCCGGCCGTCGCCGTCGTGACCGAGCCGCGCTGGAGGGCCGAGGTCAGCAGGATGAACGCGGCGCCGCCGCCGATCAGCAGGGCGTACGCCGCGGGATTGGTGAGCAGGTCGACGGGCGCGAGGCTGTCGATCAGCCGGACCGTCACCTCGACCACCCCGAACCCGCACCCGGCGCCGAGCCCCAGCACCAGCCCCCGCGCCGGACCGGACAGCTGGCCGCCCGCGAGCCCGAGCAGCAGCAGTCCGACCGCCACCGCGAGCATCACCCACCGCAGCGTGTCCGAGCCGGTCTCGCCGCCCTCCGGCCCGGAGGCGAGGCCCAGCATCGCGAGCCCGGCGCACACCACGCCCACCGCGCCCCACTCCACACCGCGCAGCCGCACGTCCAGCAGCCGCGCCGCGACCACCGCCGTCACCGCGAGGCTGGCCGCGAGGGCCGCGCCGACCGCGTAGATCGGCAGCGAGCGCAGCGCCACGATCTGGAACAGGAACCCCAGCCCGTCCAGCCCGAGCCCGGCGATGTACCGCCACTGCCGCAACGCCCGCAGCAGCAGCGCCGCCTCACCGCCACCACCGGGACCGGCCTGCCTCGCCGCCACCGCCTGCAACACCGTCGCGGTACCGAAACAGACCGCCGCGCCAAGGGCGCACACCATTCCAAAGAGCACAAAGGGACTCTAAGGGAGCCCCACCACCGCCCTGTCATGCTCACCCCCCTTGGCCGGTTCTCATACCGGTCTCTAGGCTTGCCGCACCGCACATCGCACACGGGGGAGACACGAACATGGCCGAAACCAGGCGGCGACTGCGCTCCGGCACGGTGGTCCTCGGCGGCGTCGGACTGCTGGCCGCCGCGCTCACCGCCTGCTCGTCCCAGCCGGACAAGCGCTGCGTGGACCAGAGCAGCTACACCTACGCCAAGGGCTACAAGGTCGTCTCCGACAAGAACTGCAAGTCGGTCAAGTCGGCGGTCAACGGCGCCTGGTACTACGGCGGCAAGAAGAAGGGCTCCTGGGTGAGCGGCGGTTCCTTCACCAAGCCCCGCACCGGCTCCGGGCACTCCACCAGCCACTCCACGAACCACTACGGCTCCGGCTCCGGCGGGGTGCACCGCGGCGGCTTCGGCGGCGGTTCGCACAGCTCCGGCGGCTGACCGGGACCGCCGTATGGAACGCCGTACCCTCACCCCCCGCCCCGACTGGCAGCGCACCGTCGAGGAACAGGGCCTGATCTACCCGCTCACCCGCCACCCCGACGGGAGCCTGCGCCCCTACTGGGACGAGAGCGCCTACTACGTCTTCTCGCTGCCCGAGGTCGAGGCGCTGGAGGAGACGGTCGCCGAACTGCACGCCATGTGCCTGGCGGCGGCCGGCCACATCGTGGAGCGGGGCCGCCTCGCCGACCTCGGCATCACCGACCCCGCCGTCGCCGCCGCGGTCACCGAGTCCTGGCGGCGCCGGGCCGAACTGCCCTCCTTCTACGGCCGGTTCGACCTGCGCTACGACGGCACGGGCCCCGCCAAGCTGCTGGAGTACAACGCCGACACCCCCACCTCCCTGGTGGAGGCCGCCTCCCCGCAGTGGTTCTGGATGGAGGACCGCTTCCCCGGCGCCGACCAGTGGAACTCGCTGCACGAACGCCTCGTGGCGTCCTGGCGCAGGCAGTCCGCGCTGCTCCCGCCCGGGAGCCTGCTGCACTTCGCGCACTCCGCCGCCGACGAGCTGGGCGAGGACCTGATGACGGTCGCCTATCTGAAGGAGACCGCGGAGCAGGCGGGCCTTGCGACCGACTGGCTCGCCATGGAGGAGATCGGCTGGGACACCCTCTCCGGCCGCTTCGTGGACAACCGGCTCCGGTTCATCCGCGCCCTCTTCAAGCTCTACCCCTGGGAATGGCTCACCACCGACGCCTTCGGCGGCCATGTCCTGGACACCCTGGACAACGGCGGCGGCACCGGCAGCACCCTGTGGATCGAGCCGGCCTGGAAGATGCTCCTGAGCAACAAGGCCCTGCTGGCCGTCCTGTGGGAGCTGTACCCCGGCCACCCCAACCTGCTGCCCTCCTATCTCGACGGCCCCCGCGAGCTCGCCACCACCAGCGGCTACGCCGCCAAGCCCCTGCTGGGCCGCGAGGGCGAGGGCATCACCCTGCACCCGCCGGGCCACCCGCCGGCCGTCCACCCCGAGCCCTGCTGCTACCAGCAGCTCGCGCCCCTGCCCGCCTTCGACGGCAACCATGTCGTCCTCGGCACCTGGGTCATCGACGGCGAGCCCGCGGGCCTCGGCATCCGCGAGTCGGCGGGCCCGGTCACCGACGGGTACGCGCGCTTCCTGCCGCATGTGATCCTCTGACCTGTCGCGCGTGATCCTCCGAGCCGAGCGGTCCGCGTTCTCGCCCGCATGGTGGACGCCGGATCTCCGCCCTCCGGGCAGGCCGGTACGCTGAGCCACGGGCCGTGACTGGCGCGCTGGGATGGGACGGACCATCGGGGAGCGGCCTTGCTGGAAACAGTGCCGTGCGCCTGGGCCGAACGTGAACGCCGAAACGCACCCCGTCCGGAGGTCCCCATGCCAGAGCAGCACCTGTCCACCGAGTCCACCGCCTTCCGCGCCGCCCTCGACGTGATCCGCGCCGTGGAGCCGCGGGTCGCCGACGCCATCGGCCAGGAGGTCACCGACCAGCGCGCGATGCTCAAGCTGATCGCCTCCGAGAACTACGCCTCCCCGGCGACCCTCCTCGCGATGGGCAACTGGTTCAGCGACAAGTACGCCGAGGGCACCGCCGGCCGCCGCTTCTACGCGGGCTGCCGCAATGTCGACACCGTGGAGTCCCTGGCCGCCGAGCACGCCCGCGAGCTCTTCGGCGCCCGGCACGCCTACGTCCAGCCGCACTCCGGCATCGACGCCAACCTCGTCGCCTTCTGGGCCGTACTCGCCGACCGGGTCGAGGTCCCCTTCCTGGAGAAGACCGGCGCCCGCCAGGTCAACGACCTCTCCGAGGCGGACTGGGCCGAGCTGCGCCAGGCCTTCGGCAACCAGCGGATGCTCGGCATGTCCCTGGACGCCGGCGGCCACCTCACCCACGGCTTCCGCCCGAACATCTCCGGCAAGATGTTCGACCAGCGCTCCTACGGCACCGACCCCGCGACCGGCCTGATCGACTACGACGCGCTGCGCGTCCAGGCCCGCGAGTTCAAGCCGCTGATCATCGTGGCGGGCTACTCGGCGTACCCCCGTCTGGTGAACTTCCGGATCATGCGCGAGATCGCGGACGAGGTCGGCGCGACCCTCATGGTCGACATGGCCCACTTCGCCGGTCTCGTCGCCGGCAAGGTCCTCACCGGCGACTTCGACCCGGTGCCGCACGCCCAGATCGTCACCACCACCACCCACAAGTCGCTGCGCGGCCCGCGCGGCGGCATGGTGCTGTGCGACGACTCCCTCAAGGACCAGGTGGACCGCGGCTGCCCGATGGTCCTCGGCGGTCCGCTGCCGCACGTCATGGCCGCCAAGGCGGTCGCCCTGGCCGAGGCCAGGCAGCCCGCGTTCCAGGACTACGCGCAGCGCATCGTGGACAACTCCCGGGCGCTGGCCGAGGGTCTGATGCGCCGGGGCGCGACCCTCGTCACCGGCGGCACCGACAACCACCTCAACCTGATCGACGTCGCCGGCTCCTACGGCCTCACCGGCCGCCAGGCCGAGGCCGCCCTGCTCGACTCCGGCATCGTCACCAACCGCAACGCCATCCCGGCCGACCCCAACGGCGCCTGGTACACCTCCGGCATCCGGATCGGCACCCCGGCCCTGACCACCCGCGGTCTCGGTACGGCGGAGATGGACGAGGTGGCGGGCCTGATCGACCGAGTCCTCGCGGCCACCGAACCGGGCACCACCAAGTCCGGCGCCCCCAGCAAGGCCTCCCACGTCCTGGACGAGAAGGTCTCCGCGGAGATCGCCGAGCGCGCCACCGACCTGGTCGCGGGCTTCCCGCTGTACCCGGAAGTCGACCTGGGCTGATCAACGCCGTCAGGAGCGATGCCCTGGGGGCGCGGGGCCGTGTCCGGTACACGGCTCCGCACCACCCCCCACCTCCCGGGCCGATCCCACCCCCCGGCCGATGAGAGAATGGGCGGCATGGCCTCCGCTGAAAAGCCCCGCGTGCTCTCCGGTATCCAGCCCACCGCCGGCTCGTTCCACCTCGGCAACTACCTCGGCGCCGTACGCCAGTGGGTGTCCCTCCAGGAGACCCATGACGCCTTCTACATGGTCGTCGACCTGCACGCGATCACCGTGCCCCAGGACCCCAAGGAGCTGCGGGCCAACACCCGCCTCGCCGCCGCGCAGCTCCTCGCCGCCGGTCTGGACCCCGAGCGCTGCACCCTGTTCGTGCAGAGCCATGTGCCCGAGCACGCCGAGCTGGCCTGGGTGATGAACTGCCTCACCGGCTTCGGCGAGGCCAGCCGGATGACCCAGTTCAAGGACAAGTCCGCCAAGCAGGGCGCCGAGCGCGCCTCGGTCGGCCTGTTCACGTACCCGATCCTCCAGGTCGCGGACATCCTGCTGTACCAGGCCAACCAGGTGCCGGTCGGCGAGGACCAGCGCCAGCACATCGAGCTGACCCGGGATCTGGCCGAGCGCTTCAACGGCCGCTTCGGGCAGACGTTCACGATCCCGGCGCCGTACATCCTCAAGGAGACGGCCAAGATCTACGACCTCCAGGACCCGTCGATCAAGATGAGCAAGTCGGCGTCCACGCCGAAGGGCCTGATCAACCTCCTGGACGACCCGAAGACCACCGCCAAGAAGGTCAAGAGCGCGGTCACCGACACCGACACCGTCATCCGCTACGACGCGGAGACCAAGCCGGGCGTCTCCAACCTGCTCACCATCTACTCCGTCCTCACCGGCAAGCCGATCGCCGACCTTGAGCAGGAGTACGAGGGCAAGATGTACGGCGCGCTCAAGACCGACCTCGCCGAGGTCATGGTCGAGTTCGTGACGCCGTTCCGGGAGCGCACCCAGCAGTACCTGGACGACGCCGAGACCCTCGACTCGATCCTCGCCAAGGGCGCCGAGAAGGCCCGCTCCGTCGCCGCCGAGACGCTCGCGCAGGCGTACGACCGCGTCGGCTTCCTGCCGGCGAAGCACTGACCGAAGCCCTGACCGAAGCACCGGCCGAGCCACTGACCGGAGCACCGAACGGCACGGCCCGCGCCGAGAGGCACGGAACCGGCGCGAGGGCGCACGGCCGTTCGCACGTCCCTGTGGGCGGAGCGCTGCACATCACTTCCGTTGCGCCTGCCCACAGGACACCCATGGCCGTACAGTCGAAGCCGAAGGCCCGTACGAGTCGGCCGAGTAGACGACGGACGCGACGACAGGAGACGACGTGGGGACCGTAACGATCGGCGTGTCGATCGCGGTTCCGGAGCCTCACGGCAGCCTGCTCCAGGAGCGGCGCGCGGGCTTCGGCGACGCCGCGGCCTACGGCATCCCCACCCATGTCACGCTGCTGCCGCCGACCGAGGTGGACCGCGCCGCGCTGCCCGCCGTACAGGCCCATCTGGTGAAGGTGGCCGCCACCGGCCGCCCCTTCCCGATGCGGCTGCACGGCACCGGCACCTTCCGGCCCGTCTCCCCGGTGGTCTACGTCCGGGTGGTGCGCGGCGCCGAGGACTGCGGCCGGCTCCAGCAGCGGGTCCGGGAGAGCACCGGGCCCTGCACCCGCGAGCTCCAGTTCCCGTACCACCCGCATGTCACCGTGGCGCACGGCATCGAGGACGCGGCGATGGACCGCGCCTTCGCCGAACTGGCCGACTTCGAGGCCGAGTGGCCGTGCAACGGGTTCGCGCTGTACGAACAGGGCGCGGACGGAGTGTGGCGCAAGCTGCGCGAGTACACCTTCGGCGGCTCCGTCGTACCGCTCCAGGCGGGCCCCGCCGACATCGACCACGGAAGCATCGCCAGCCGGTAGGCGCGGTCCCGGGCCCCTCCCGGAAGGGCGGCTCTAGAACGGCAGTCTGCGGAACAGCGCCCGCGGCGCGTGCCGCAGCGCGGCCGTCACCAGCCGCAGCACCCCCGGCACCCACACCGCCTCCGCGCCCCGGCGCAGGCCCAGTTCGATCGCGGTGGCGACCGCCGCCGGGGTGGTGGCGAACGGCTCGCGGGGCCGGTCCGCCGTCGCCTTCGTGCGCACGAACCCGGGGCGTACGACCATCACCCGCACCCCCGTGCCGTACAGCGCGTCGCCGAGGCCCTGGGCGAAGGTGTCCAGGCCCGCCTTGCTGGAGCCGTAGATGAAGTCGACGCGGCGGGCGCGTTCGGCGGCGGTGGCGGACAGCACGACCAACGAGCCGTGGCCCTGGGCCTGGAGGGCGCTCGCGGCGACCAGCCCCGCGGAGACCGCCCCGGTGTAGTTGGTCTGGGCGACATGCACCGCGCGCAGCGGCGCCCGCTCGTCATGGGCCTGGTCGCCGAGGACGCCGAAGGCGAGCAGCACCAGGTCGATGGCTTCCTCGGCGAAGACCTTGCCGAGCACGGTCTCGTGGGAGGCGGGGTCCAGGGCGTCGAAGTCGACCGTACGGGTGTCCGCGCCGAGCGCGCGCAGACTCTCGGCGGCCTGCTCGAGCGCGGGGGAGGGGCGGCCGGCCAGCCATACGGTGCGGGCGCCGCGGGTGATCAGCCGGCGGGCGGTGGCGAGCCCGATCTCGGAGGTGCCGCCGAGGACGAGCAGGGACTGGGGCAGGGCGAGGGCGTCCTTCACAGGCATGTCAGTGACCGTATCGTCCGGAAGTGCGCTCTTCGTCCATGAACGTCACCTTGTAAGGTCGAAGATCACTCGAAAGTGGGAGGGCCGGGCTTCGGCCCGCAAACCGTTGCGAGTACCCGGACATGGGACCTCGCACACCGGGCAGGGACGGATCATGGACTGGCTCAAGAGACTGCCCGTCATCGGGCCGCTGGTGACCTGGCTGACGGCCACCCACGCCTGGCGGGCGTACGAGCGGCTCGACCGGGTGAAGTGGTCCCGGCTGGCGGCGGCGATGACGTTCGTCAGCTTCGTGGCGCTGTTCCCGCTGCTCACCGTGGCCGCGGCGATCACCGCCGCCACGCTCAGCCCGGCCCGGCAGCGGACCGTCGAGCACAAGGTCGCCCAGCAGTTCCCGGGGGTCGTCTCCCAGCAGCTGGACATCACCACGCTGGTCCACAACGCGGGCACCGTCGGTGTCATCGCGGGTGCCGTGCTGCTGCTCACCGGCGTCAACTGGGTCGGCCAGGTGCGGGACTGTCTGCGCGTGGTCTGGGAACTGCCGGACCAGGAGCAGAACCCGCTGGTCGCCAAGGCCAAGGACGCCGGGATCCTGGTCGGCTTCGGCGGCGCCCTGCTGGTCACCCTCGCCGCGTCCACGCTCGCCTCCGCCGCCGTCGGCCGGGTCTCCGACCAGCTGGGTCTCGCCCAGCACGGCTGGGGCACCGCGCTGCTGCGGGCCGCCGCCTTCGCCGTCGCCGTGCTCGCCGACTTCCTCGTGCTGCTCTACGTGCTGACCCTGCTGCCCGGGGTGGAGCCGCCGCGCCGCCGTCTGGTGGTCGCGGCGCTGCTCGGCGCGGTCGGCTTCGAACTACTGAAGCTGCTGCTCAGCGGCTATATCCAGGGGGTCGCGGCGAAGAGCATGTACGGTGCGTTCGGGGTCCCCGTGGCGCTGCTGCTGTGGATCAACTTCACCGCGAAACTGGTCCTGTACTGCGCCGCCTGGACGGCCACGCCGGGCGGGACCGCGAAGCTCACGGCCGTGGCCGACGGCGCATCAGGTCCGGCAGCGGCCACCGGCGGTTGACGAGGAACACCCCGCCCGCCAGCAGCACCAGCAGCCCGACCGCGACGGCGAGCGCGGTGCCGATCCCACGCGAGCCGGTCGCGGCGGCCGCCGCCGGCTTCGAACCCGCCTGGCCCGCAGGTGCGGAGGCCGTCGGCGAGCCGCTCGGTGCCGTACCCGCCTGCGCGGCGCCGCGCGGCGGCACCAGTTCACCCACCGGCTTGACCTTGCCGGCCGCCTGGAAGCCCCAGTCGAACAGCTTCGCCGTCTCCTTGTAGACCTCGTTGTGCTCCTGCTTCTGCGGGTTCATCACGGTGACGAGCAGCACCTGCTTGCCGCGCTGGGCGACCCCGGTGAAGGTGGCGCCCGCATGCGTGGTGTTGCCGTTCTTCACGCCCGCGATGCCCTGGTAGACCGGCACATCGGTGTCACCGCTGAGCAGCCGGTTGGTGTTGCGGATCTGCCGGCCCCCGAAGTCGGCGCTCACCGTGGAGCAGTAGTCCCGGAAGTCCTTCTTCTGGAGCCCGGAGCGGGCGACCAGGGTGAGGTCGTACGCCGAGGACACCTGGTGCGGCTCGTCGTAGCCGTCGGGGGAGACCACATGGGTGTCCAGGGCCTGGAGTTCGTCCGCGTGGTGCTGCATGTCCTGGACGGTCTGGGCGACACCGCCGTTCATCGCGGAGAGCACATGCACCGCGTCGTTGCCCGAGCGCAGGAACACCCCGAGCCACAGATCGTGCACGCTGTAGGTCTTGCCCGGCTTTATGCCGACCACGCTGGAGCCCTCGCCCATCCCGGCGAGGTCCTTCGCGGCGACCTTGTGCTCCGTCGTCCGCGGGAAGCGGGGCAGCAGGGTGTCCGCGAACAGCATCTTCATCGTGGACGCCGGAGGCAGCGCCCAGTGCGCGTTGTGCGAGGCCAGCACCTCGCCGCTCTGCGCGTCGGAGACGATCCAGGAGCGCGCCGTCAGGTCCTTGGGCAGCACCGGGACGCCGGGCGCGAGGTTCACCTGGGTGCCGGGCAGCCCGAGCCGGGCGCCGCCGAGCGTCGACATACGGGCCGGGGGCGTGGCGGCCGGGGCCTTGTCGGCGGTCGGGGCGGCGAGGGCGGCGGGCGCGGTGACGGCGAGGGACAGCAGGGTCGCGGCGCTGATCAACAGGGATCGCCGGGCGGTGTTCTTGGGCGCGGGCACGACCGGGAACGTACCCGTGGTGGATCGGGAAGACCCGCCCCAGCCCCTGCCACCGAAGCGCACCCCGGATACTGGAGGTATGAAACTCAGCCGCCCGGTCTCCTGGTTCCTGCTCGCCTTCGGGGTGTGGAGCTGGTTCATCTGGGTCACTTTCGTAAAGAACCTGGTCAAGGACGGCAGCGGTCTCGCCTTCCATGACGGCCGGCCGACCGCCTACTTCTGGGTGCACCTGGTGCTGGCGATCGTCTCCTTCGTATTGGGGACGGTCATCGGGGGCATCGGGTTGCGCGGTGTACGGGCCCTGCGCCGGGAGACGTCGTCCATGTGACCGGAATCTCCCCAGCCGTCTGTGGAGACGCTGTGAAGGCACGGCAAACGCCCGGCGGAGACAACGTCTTGGGCAAGTTCTTCCACAACTGGTCAGAAAGCCCTTCACACGCCGAAACACGTGTGATTGGGTGAGCCGCGTCACTCAGGGGAGTGGCGGGATTTGTGCTGACCAGGGGTAGGACCTCACAAGGGTCTGGGGAGGGCACCACCGTGCGATCTGTTCGCATGCGGATTGTTGTCACATTGCTCGTGCTGGCGATCGTGGGCATCGGCGGTTGGAAACTGCTGCCGTCCCAGGAGAACAAGAACAAGACCATCACGGTCGGAACGACGGACGCGGTCACCTCGCTCGACCCGGCCGGAGCCTATGACGCGGGGTCCTGGGCCCTGTTCAGCAATGTGTTCCAGACACTGATGACCTTCGAGCCGGACGGCGTCCAGCCGGTGCCGGACGCGGCCAAGAGCTGCGCCTTCGTCGGCAGCGCCACGAAGACCTACCGGTGCACGCTGCGCTCGGGGATCACCTTCCCCAGCGGGCGGGCGATGACGGCCGAGGACGTGAAGTTCTCCTTCGACCGGGTCAAGCGGATCAACTCCGACGTCGGCCCCTCCTCGCTGCTCGCCGACCTCTCCTCGGTGACCGCCGACAACACGCACACCGTCACCTTCCACCTCTCGGAGCCGGACGCCACCTTCCCGCTGAAGGTCGCCACCGGCGCGGGTGCGATCGTGGACCGGGACACCTACCCGGCGAACGCGCTGCGCAAGGACTCCTCGGTCGACGGCACCGGTCCCTACCGGCTCACCTCGTACACCAAGGACCAGCAGGCCCGGCTCGCGCCGAACCCGACGTACAAGGGCTACCTGAGCTCCACCGGGCGCCCGGTCGAGCTGCGCTACTACACCGATTCCGCGAAGCTCGACGCCGCGTGGAAGGCGAAGGACATCGACGTGGCGTCGCGGACGCTGCCGCCGGACGTGCTCGCCGGGCTGAACCCGAGCGATCCCAAGGAGCGGGTCACCGAGTCCGACTCGTCCGAGACCCGCAATCTGTACCTCAACACCCGGGCGAGCTCCCCGCTGCACGACGTACGGGTGCGGCAGGCGGTCGCCTGGCTGGTGGACCAGGAGCAGCTGGCGGCCACGGTCTACCAGGGCACGGTCGATCCGCTGTACTCGCTGATCCCGACCGGCATCACCGGCCACACCACGTCCTTCTTCGACGCCTACCCGACGCAGAGCGCGAAGAAGGCGCGCGAGCTGCTCACCCAGGCCGGGGTGAGCCTGCCGGTCCGCTTCACCTTCGCCTACGGCAAGGGCCAGGGCCCCGGTGAGCAGGAGGCCGCGGCGCTGAAGAAGCAGCTGGAGGCGGGCGGCCTGTTCAAGGTCGACGTCAAGGGCTACGAGTGGACGGACTTCCAGGAGCGGATGGCCGCGGGCAAGCTCGACGCCTGGGCCGTCGGCTGGGTCGCGGACTACCCCGACGCGGACACCTTCGGCCAGCCGCTGGTCGGCACCGGCTCGACCATGGCCACCGGCTACAGCAACAAGACGGTCGACCAGCTGATCCGCGACAGCCAGCAGTTCGCCGACCGGAGCCGGGCCGCCTCCGACTTCCAGCAGATCCAGTCCACCATCGCCCAGGACGTCCCCCTGGTCCCCCTGTGGCAGCGCAAGGAGTACACGGTCACCACGGAGGACGTGGGCGGCGGCCAGTACCTGATGGACGGCACGGGCGTGTACCGCCTGTGGCGGCTGGACTGGATCTGACCTCTGCCCTAGTTCTGCCCGGCTCGGATGATCTGCTCGACGTCGACGGTGACCTTGGCACCGAGTGAGTCAGGGAGGGCGACGGTCTCGCCGGGGGCGTGGACGCGATGGTTCGCGTACTCGCTCCCGGCCGGCTCGGTGAGCACGTGGAGCCGCTGGTGCTTGCGGTCGACGATGACGTAGACCGGGACCTTGGCCTCCGCGTAGGCGTTCACCTTGGTGCGCAGGTCGGTCCGGTAGTTCCTGGAGGTGACCTCCAGGACCATGCGGAAGCAGACGGGGTCGTAGCAGTTGTTCTCGATGTGGTGGTCTCGGTAGTCGGCGTCGATCAGGGAGAGGTCGGGGATCGCGTAGTCCTCGGCGCCAGTCGGCAGCCAGAGGCCGACCCCGTGGACCAGTCTGGATTCCGACCCGTGCAGACCGGCTGCGATGAAAGGCGCCATAAAGTCGGTCAGGACATCGGCGTGCGGGCCGTCCGGTGGCGGGGACACGATGATCTGGTCTCCGATGATCTCGACGCGATAGCCCGGGAAGCGCTCCATGATCCGGTCGGCCTCCGCGATCAGCGGACGGCCATGAGGTCGCTCGACGGCTGCTGCGGACATCAGGTGCCTCCCAAGGGCCGGTATCGAGAACATCATGGTAGGCAGCCCCCCGGCGGGATGTCCTTTCCCTTCTCCTTCACCCGAAAGCGATCACTCGGCCAGGTTTCGTCCCGGAGCGGGCAGCAGTCGCGTCATCCCCGGCAGGAAGTCCGTGAACAGTTCGTGGACCTCCAGGACCAGGGGGCGCAGGACGCGGAAGCGGGAGAGGGTGACGCCGCGGGTGGTGAGGCGGGCGCCGCGGCGGGCCAGGCGGTAGCTGCGTTCGCGGTTCTCGGTGCGGTCGAAGATCCAGTACATGATCAGGCCCATCTGGGACAGCCACATCAACTCCGGCAGCACATCGCGGAGTTCGGCCGGGACCTTGGCCTTGGAGCCGGCCAGCACCTCCCGGTGCACCTGGATCGCCTGCTCGCGCGCGTGCTCGCTCTCCTGCGAGAAGGGGCTCAGCGGGCTGTCCGGATCGGCGGCGTTCTTGAAGAACTGCACCGCGAACTCGTGATACGGCCGCGCGAGGTCCAGCCAGCTGGTGAGGACGCCCGCGAGCCGCGTCTCCAGGTCCGTCTCCCGCTCCAGGATTCCCCGGACCGCCTGCCGGTGCTCGGCCGCGATCCGGTCGTAGAAGCCCTGGATCAGGTGTTCCTTGCCCTCGAAGTAGTAGTACGCGTTGCCGACGGAGACGCCCGCCTCCTGGGCGATCGCCCGCATGGTGGTCTTGTCGTACCCCCGCTCCCGGAACAGCCGCATGGCCGTCTCCAGGATCAGCGCACGGGTCTGCTCGGACTTGCTGCTGGGGGTACCGGCCGCCTCGGGACCGTCGTTCTTCACGGGCACGCCACGAAGCCTAACGAGTGCCGTCCGCGCGCTCGGCTCAGCCTCGGCGCCCCAGCTCCGGGCGCCGGGTGTAGTCCGTCAGGCCGAGCACATTGCCCCAGGGGTCCGCGATCTCCACCGTCCAGCCGGTCGCCGTCTGGAACACCTCGTCCACCGGCTCGATGCCCACCGCGGACAGCCGCCGCGCCGCCACCCGCGCGTCCGGCACCTCCAGCCACAGGCGCGGCGAGGGCCACGGCGGACTGCGATGGCCCAGCGCCTCCTCCACCCGCAGCAGGATGCCCGGTGTCTCCTTGCCCGCCGTGAGCAGCGCGATCCCGGCCTCGTCGAACCGGAACCCCACCCCGAACCCGGCCCGCTCGTAGAACCCGACGGCTTCCGCGAGGTCCCCGACGGGGAGCAGTACGTTGTCGAACCCGAGCAGTTCGTACGACTCTTCGTCTGACATATCGTCAGATTAGAGCGCGGGGCGCCGGGATCCCGTGATTGCCGGGCCGTCGGCTCGTGTGCGTCACATGCTGCTCAGCGACCGGGCGTAGTTGACCTGCCCCATGATCGCCGGGAACGTCTCCGGACCGTGCGCCGGGACCATCGTCTGGTGGTGCCGGCCCGCACTGGTCACGGTGACCTGGATGTAGCCCGTGGTCTTCCGCTCCTTCATCAGCAGGAAGAGCAGTCCGAGCAGGCAGAACAGGAAGAACACGATCGCGAGCACGATGGCGTGCGTCGGTATCTTCTCCTCGGTGTGCGACATGTCCGTCGCGTTCCATATCGCCCCGCGCAGCGGCAACTGACCCGCCGGCGTGATGATCTGATCCCCCATCACCATGATGTCGCCGATGGAGAGCAGGGGGGCGCCGCCCATCGGCAGCGCGCCCGCGGTCGGCGGCTGCGGAAAGCCGTACCCCTTTGCGGGCGCACCCGCGGCGGGGTACCCGTATCCCGGCGGCGGTGTGTCCGACGGCCCGGGCGGATGACCGGGACCCCAGTCGCCGGCGCCGCTGTGGTACGGGTTCTGCTCGGTCACGCTGGTGCCCCCGATAGGTCGTGAAAGGCGTGGACAAGATACGAGGGCCGTTCCCCCGAACGGGGGAACGGCCCTCGTATTGTGCCAGTCGTCGCGTCAGTAGCGGCGGGTGATCAGCGCCCGCTTGACTTCCTGGATCGCCTTGGTGACCTCGATGCCACGCGGGCACGCGTCGGTGCAGTTGAAGGTCGTACGGCAGCGCCACACGCCGTCACGGTCGTTCAGCACCTCAAGACGCTGCTCCCCGGCCTCGTCACGCGAGTCGAAGATGAAGCGGTGGGCGTTGACGATCGCGGCCGGGCCGAAGTACTGGCCGTCGTTCCAGAACACCGGGCAGGACGAGGTGCACGCGGCGCACAGGATGCACTTGGTGGTGTCGTCGAAGCGCGCCCGGTCCTCCGCGGACTGGAGACGCTCGCGCGTCGGCTCGTTCGTCTCCTTGGTGATCAGGAACGGCATGACGTCCCGGTACGCCTGGAAGAACGGCTCCATGTCCACGACCAGGTCCTTGAGGACCGTCAGGCCCTTTATGGGCTCGACCGTGATCGGCTTCTCGGGGTTGATGTCCTTGATCAGCGTCTTGCAGGCAAGACGGTTCTTGCCGTTGATCCGCATGGCGTCCGAGCCGCAGATGCCGTGCGCGCAGGAGCGGCGGAACGTGAGGGTGCCGTCGATGTCCCACTTGATCTTGTGGAGACCGTCGAGGACACGCTCCTTCGGGTCGATCTCCAGCTGGAAGTCTTCCCAGACGGCCTCCGCCGAGACCTCCGGGTTGAACCGGCGGATCCGGAAGGTGACCGTGATGTAGGGGGAGTCGGCGAAGCCGGGCTCGGGCTGGCCGGCCGCGTCCGCCTTGTCCAGAACAGGGGTAGCCATCAGTACTTACGCTCCATCGGCTGGTAGCGGGTCTGGACGACCGGCTTGTAGTCGAGACGGATGGACTCGGTGCCGTCGTCGCCCACCTCGCGGTACGCCATGGTGTGGCGCATGAAGTTGACGTCGTCGCGGTTCGGGTAGTCCTCGCGGTAGTGACCGCCGCGGGACTCCTTGCGGGCCAGGGCCGACGTGGCCATGACCTCGGCCAGGTCGAGCAGGTTGCCCAGCTCGATGGCCTCCAGGAGGTCCGTGTTGAACCGCTTGCCCTTGTCCTGGATGGACACGTTCTTGTAGCGCTCGCGCAGCTCGGCGATCTTCTCGACCGCCGTCTTGATCGTCTGCTCGGTGCGGAACACCATGACGTTGGCGTCCATGGTCTCCTGCAACTCGCGGCGCAGCGTGGCCACCCGCTCGTTGCCGGTGGAGTTGCGCAGTCGCTCGATCTGCTCGACGACGAGGCTCTCCGGGTTCTCCGGCAGCTCGACGAACTCGGCCGTGTGGGAGTACTCGGCGGCGGCGATGCCCGCGCGGCGCCCGAAGACGTTGATGTCGAGCAGCGAGTTGGTGCCCAGGCGGTTGGCGCCGTGCACCGACACGCAGGCGACCTCGCCGGCCGCGTACAGACCCGGCACGACGGTGGTGTTGTCCGCCAGGACCTCACCCTCGACGTTGGTGGGGATGCCACCCATCGCGTAGTGCGCGGTCGGCTGGATCGGGATCGGGTCCGTGTACGGCTCGATACCGAGGTAGGTGCGCGCGAACTCGGTGATGTCCGGGAGCTTGGCGTCCAGCTGCTCCGGCGGCAGGTGGGTGAGGTCCAGGTACACGTGGTCGCCCTCGGGACCGCAGCCGCGGCCCTCGCGGATCTCCGTGTAGATGGAGCGGGACACGACGTCACGGGACGCCAGGTCCTTCATGACGGGAGCGTACTTCTCCATGAAGCGCTCGCCGTCCTTGTTGCGCAGGATGCCGCCCTCACCACGGGCACCCTCGGTGAGCAGGATGCCCATGCGCCAGATGCCGGTCGGGTGGAACTGGAAGAACTCCATGTCCTCCAGCGGCAGACCCCGGCGGTAGCAGGCGGCCTGGCCGTCACCGGTCAGGGTGTGCGCGTTGGAGGTCACCTTGAAGAACTTGCCGGTGCCGCCGGACGCGTAGATGACCGACTTCGCCTGGAAGACGTGGATCTCGCCGGTCGCCAGCTCATAGGCCACGACACCGGCGGACTTCTTGACGCCGTCGACCTCGGTGATCAGCTGGTCCAGGACGTAGAACTCGTTGAAGAACTCCACGCCCTCCTTGACGCAGTTCTGGTACAGCGTCTGGAGGATCATGTGGCCGGTGCGGTCGGCCGCGTAGCAGGCACGGCGGACCGGGGCCTCGCCGTGGTTGCGGGAGTGGCCGCCGAAGCGGCGCTGGTCGATCTCACCCTTGGGCGTCCGGTTGAACGGCAGGCCCATCTTCTCCAGGTCGAGGACCGCGTCGATGGCCTCCTTCGCCAGGATCTCGGCGGCGTCCTGGTCGACCAGGTAGTCGCCGCCCTTGATCGTGTCGAAGGTGTGCCACTCCCAGTTGTCCTCCTCCACGTTGGCGAGCGCGGCGGCCATACCGCCCTGCGCGGCGCCCGTGTGGGAGCGGGTGGGGTAGAGCTTGGTCAGGACCGCGGTGCGGCTGCGCTTCGTCGCCTCGATGGCGGCACGCATGCCCGCGCCACCGGCGCCGACGATGACGGTGTCGTACTTGTGGATCTTCATGATTCTCGCAGCCCCGTGCCTAGCGGATGTTCGGGTCGAAGGTGAAGATCACCAGCGTGCCCAGCAGGATGGTCCACACCGTGGCGGTGTACAGCAGGGCCTTCAGCCACATGCGGGACGCGGCCCGCTCGGCGTAGTCGTTGATGACCGTGCGCAGGCCGTTGGCGCCGTGCAGCATCGCGAGCCACAGCATGGCCAGGTCCCAGATCTGCCACCAGGGGGAGGCCCAGCGGCCGGCGACGAAGGCGAAGCCGACCTTGGAGACGCCGCCGTCCAGGACCAGCTGGATGACCAGGTGGCCGATGACGAGGACGACCAGCACGATGCCGGACAGGCGCATGAACAGCCACGCCGCCAGCTCGAAGTTGCCGCGGGTGGACTTCGGGGTCTTCTTGGTCCGCTTGCGCGGCGCCTCGATCAGCGGGGCCGGGTTGTCCACGTTGTAGACGGCGGCACCCTCGACGGGGCCGACCCCGGAGGCGGTGGTCTCAGTGGTAGACATCGGCGTCAGCTCCCGAACAGAACACGAGCGGCGTGGCCGAGCACGGGGTAGATCGCGCCGAGCATGAGCACGACCCAGACACCCATCACGGTCCAGAACATCTGCTTCTGGTAGCGCGGGCCCTTCGACCAGAAGTCGACGGCGATGACGCGCAGACCGTTGAGCGCGTGGAAGAGGATTGCGGCCACGAGGCCGTACTCCAGCAGCGCGACGATCGGCGTCTTGTACGTGGCCACGACCTTGTCGTAGGCCTCGGGGGAGACACGCACGAGAGCGGTGTCCAGCACGTGAACGAACAGGAAGAAGAAGATGAGGACGCCGGTGACTCGGTGAGCCACCCAGGACCACATTCCTTCCCGGCCGCGGTACAGCGTTCCAGCCGGCACGGAAGAACCCTCCGGGAGCGGGGATTAGGGCCGCGCCGGCTTCACTGTCGGTCGGGCCCGGCCGGGTACGGTCCACCGGCCCCCAGCATGGTATCCGTGTGGCGGGGCGAGGCTTACGGGGGGCCTACCTGTGTGATCAAACTGGCACGCGGTTGGGCTAGCGGGGGGCGGATACGAGGGCGATCCGTCCCGTTATCGTCCGGATGTGGGTGCGTTCGGGCTGGTCGCACAGCTGCCCGCGCCCCTCAGATAGGTGCCCAGTCGGCCCCTTGCGAGGCGGCGGAGCTCGTCCGCGGCTATCGCGCGTTCCTCGTCGGGATCGTTCGCCGATCGTGACCGGATGGCTTCCAGGACGCGGTCGGCGGTCTCGCTCGGCGCCGTGTCCCCCAGATAGATGACGAACACATGTCCGAACCGCGCCTCGTAGGCCGCGTGTGCCGCGTCCAGGGCCATGTGCGCGGCCGAGTATGTGTCCTCCGGCAGCCGCGGCAGGCACTCGTGGGAGAGGGCCTCGGAGATGTCGGCGGGGGAGAGGTCGTACGCCGCCTCGTCCGCCGCGGCCAGGAGGGCGTCCAGGTCGGGGTAGGGGCGGTGGGCCGCGATGCGGTGGGACCAGCGCGGGCTGTGCAGACAGCGCAGGAGGAGGGCCCGGGCCTCGGTGGCGCACGCCGCGTTGAAGGCGTCGAGGGGCCGGGGCAGCTGTGGGGGGTGGTGAGCGGGCAGCGTGGGTCCTCGCGTCACAGATCGTGTGTGGCAGGGGAGGGCTGTGAAAGATGTGTCGCCAGGTTATCGAGAGTGGTAACTCTGTGTCCTCCTGCTGTCTGAAATTCACCCGGACGGGAGAGTTTGCGCACGCTCGGGTGACCGTTCGAGCGGCGAGGGGTCTTACGTTGGGCGAGTGACCCAGCACAGGCGCCGGGCGTCGGCGCAACAGGTGAAGCGGAAACGGATGGCGGTGGCCGCGGCGGTGGCCGGGACCGTCGCCCTCGGGACGGGCATCGGGGTGTGGGCCTCGTCGGGCGGTGGCGGCGGCCAGGGCTCCACCGGGCAGGCGACCGTCGCCGAGACGAATCCCTCGCCCACCCGTTCGTACCCGATGTCCAAGGCGCCGCAGACGATCCCGGCGGTCCGCTCCCACACCCCCGCGCGCGGTCCCGGCTGGCGTCCGCGGCCCGGCGACCGCGTGGTGATCGCCGACGCGGGCCTCGCCGACGAGGGCAGGCTGATAGCCGGCGAGCTGGGGATGAGCTACGCGGGGCAGAAGAACGACACCAAGGCGGGCGATCTGCGGCTGTCGCTGGGCGGCGGGGGCGGCGACCAGGAGTCGTACACCATGACCGTCCGGGGCGGCCGGGTCGACATCAGCGGGCCGGGCCAGGCGGGGGTCTTCTACGGCACCCGGACCCTGAAGCAGGAGGTCCACGGGGGCGGTACGGCGCCGGAGGGCGTCGTGCGCGACGAGCCGGCCAAGCCGGTGCGCGGCTTCATGCTGGACATCGCGCGCAAACCGTACTCCGAGTCCTGGATAGAGGACCGGATACGGGAGCTGGGGGACCTGAAGTACAACGAGCTGGGGCTGCACTTCTCGGACGACCAGGCCTTCCGGATCGAGTCCAGCACCCACCCGGAGATCGTCTCCCCGGACCATCTCACCAAGGCGCAGGTCAAGCGGATCGTGGACCTGGCGAACAGCCGGCACATCACCGTCGTACCGGAGCTCGACTCGCCCGGACACCTGGGCGCGGTCCTCGCCGCCCACCCCGATCTCAAACTGCGCAACGGCAACGGCGTGGTGACCAAGGGCGCGATCGACATCTCCAAGCCCGGCTCCGCCGAGCTGATCGACGACCTTTTGAACGAGTACGCGGGGCTGTTCACCGGCGGTCAGTGGAACCTCGGCGGCGACGAGTACCAGGCGCTGATGGCGGGCAACCCCCAGACCGCCTATCCGCAGCTGGCCGCGGCCGCCCGGCAGAGGTTCGGCGCGAGCGGCAATGTCGCCGACCTCACCACCCAGTGGCTCAACGACCGCGCCGCCACCGTCCGCGCCCACGGCAGGACCATGCGCGCCTGGAACGACGGCTTCTACCGCAGCGCCACCGCCGTGCGGCCCGCGGACGATCTCCAGGTCGCCTACTGGACCGGCAAGGAGATCGGCGCCAGGCCGCCGGAGGACTATCTGAGCGCCGGCCGCAAACTCATCAACTACAACGACGAGTTCCTCTACTACGTCCTCGGCCAGCCGCAGACCTTCGTCTACCCGACCGGGCAGCGGATCTACGAGCAGTGGAACCCGCGGGTGGTGCGCGGCACCACCGCCGTCCCGGCGCGGTACGACGACCAGATCCTCGGCGGCACCTTCGCGGTGTGGGGCGACTTCCCCGACGCGCAGACGCCGGACCAGGTCGCGGCCGGCATCCGGATGCCGCTGCGGGCCACCGTCCAGAAGCTGTGGGACCCGGGCACACCCGCCATGTCCTGGACGGACTTCAAGTCCCTGGCGGACCGGCTGGGCTGATCCCCGGCCGGGCTGTGTGATTCCTGTGGACGCGGAGTGATCATCGGACGTATCTTCCGGTGTTCACATTTCCGGCGGCCGTGTGCGTGTCGTACGCGGACCGCCGGTCGCTGTTTCTCACCTCGGGGGATTTCCGCACCATGGCCACGCCCATGCCCGTACCGCCCCAGTCCGCGCCGCCCCTGGCCCCGCCGCCCGGTGCCCCGCCGCGCTCGCCCGCCGGGCTCGGCATGGCCGCGGCCGTCCTGCTGGGGCTGGTCGTCGGCGCCGACCTGTTCGCCTGCTTCGCGGACCAGACACAGGCGAGCATCGCCCAGGACCTGCTCGGCGGCGGCGTCGACGAGGGCCTGGTCCGCCGGGCCCACCGCGCCGACACCCTCTACAACGCGGCGAGCGTCACCCAGGGGATCACCCTGGTGGCCACCATCGCCGTCTACCTGTGCTGGCTGTGGCGGGTGCGGACGAACGCCGAGGTGTTCGAGCCGCACGGGCACCGTATGAAGCGCGGCTGGGCCATCGGGGGCTGGTTCGTGCCGATCGGGAACCTGTGGCTGCCGCGCCGGGTCGTCGTGGACGTCTGGAGGGCCAGTGCCCTGCCGGGCACCCGGGTGCGGACCACCCCGGTCAATGCCTGGTGGACGCTGTGGATCATCAGCCTCCTCGTCGGCCGGACCGCCTCCCGGCAGTACGACGCCGCCCACGGCGCCGATCAACTCGCCGACGCCGCGCGGCTGATGCTGTTCTCCGACGCGCTGGACGCCGCGGCCGCGATCCTCGCCGTCGTGGTCGTCGTCCATCTGACCCGGATGCAGCGGGCCAGGATTCTCGCGGGCCCCGCCGCCATGCCCGTCTTTGGCTGAAACTCGACCGCTGTGACACTTCCACCCGGTTGCACGCAGTAAGGGGAAGTGCGGGCTCCGTACCGGTCGGCGCCCAGACCAGGGAGGCTTCATGAGCCTTGAGGAACGGATCGCGCGGGCGGACGAGCGGGGGCTCGCCGCCAGTGGGTTGGCCTGTTTGGATCGGTGCCTGCCGCTGCTCGACGGCGACGAGGAACTGCTGCGCCCGCTGTGGGGGAGCCTCGCCGACGGATCGGACTGGAGCGCTTTCCTGGAGAAGGCGCGGGGCGCGCTCCTCGGTCTCGGCGGGGAAGAGGCGGCGGGCGCGGGCGGGGACGAGCACGCGGAGGCGGTACGGCTCGTCGCGCACCTGCTGGACACGGCCCCGGCCGAGCGCACCGCCGAGGCCGTACGGCCCTGGGCCGAGTCCTGTTCCGCGGTCTCGCTGCGCGTCCACCGGCTGCTCGACCCCGCGGCCGAGGGCGCCCCGGACCCCGCAGGGACCGAGGACCCACCGCCGCTCGTCGCCGCCGAACTGCGCCGCCAGATCACCGTGCTGGAACTCCTCGAAGGCCACGGCAAGCAGGGCCTGCGCCGCGCGCTCGATGTCTCGGGCGAGGGACGCCGGGTGCTGCGCGCGGTGGTCTCACGGCGGGCGCGGGGGAACGCGGAGAGCGGGGTGTGACGGTCGTGCGGTGGCGGTGGGGTGGTCCTGCGACGGTTGGCGAAACGGTTCCTCGGAGGGTGACGAAAGCTCCGCCCCGCTCGCTCTTCCTTATGTGAACGCCCATGTGACGGCCCATGTGACGGCCGATAAGACCGCTGCCGCGACCGCCCCGGACGGGACGGCCGCGCAGGAGACCAGGCCCTACGCCGCCGCGAAGCCAGTGCGCTGGGCGGCGGACGCGGTCGCGACCATGCGTGAGGGCGCCCGGGTGCGGCTCGACTACTCGGCGCAGAGCCTGTGGCGCGTGGACCGCGTGATCGAGGAGATACGACGCGAGGGGGCGCCCATCGAGGCGGTCGCCGGCGTGCTGCGGGGCTTCGGCGCGTACGCCGGTGAGGTGGTCGTCCGCCGCACCGGCGCCGAGTGGTGGGCGACCGGCGGCGAACACTGGGTGCGCACCCCCGACGGCCGGCTCTGGGACCCCATCGAGGAGGCCCGGCGCTCCTTCCTGGGGCATGGTTCGCTGCGGCTGCTGTGCAGGGACGCGACGACGGACGCCTGAGAGCACGGCGCCCCGCACCTGACGGGCCGTTCGCTGTGACACTTCTGTCAGGGCGGACGCTGATGACCGTGGAGGGCGAAAGACACGGCCGGAGCGTGTCGCACCGTGCGGGACGCGCCGGTGGCCATGAACTCGGCATGACGAGGACGGTCTTGAGCCAGGGTGGGCAGCCCCGCAGCCGGCGGCCGCGGGACGGGGAACTGGGTGCGGCCGTCGCGCGGGCCCAGGACGGCGACGAGAGCGCCTTCGCGGTGGCCTACCGGATCGTGCAGCCCGGCCTGATCGGCTATCTGCGCGGGCTGGTCGGCGAGGACGCGGAGGACGTGGCCGCCGACGCCTGGCTGGAGATAGCGCGGGACCTCGGCCGGTTCACCGGCGACGGCGCGGGCTTCCGCGGCTGGACCGCGACCATCGCCCGCCATCGCGCCCTGGACCATCTGCGCCGCCGCCGCACCCGGCCCCCTACCACCGCGCTCGACCAGGACGCGCTGGACCGGGCGGCCCCGCACAGCACACATGAACAGGCCCTGGAGTCGCTGTCCACCGCGCGCGCCCTCGAACTGGTGCGCTCGCTGCCCCGCGACCAGGCGGAGGCCGTACTGCTCCGGGTGGTCGTCGGCCTCGACGGCCCCGCCGCCGCACGCGTCCTCGGCAAGCGTCCCGGCGCGGTCCGTACCGCCGCGCACCGCGGCCTCAAACGCCTCGCCCGCGCCCTGGCACCCGACCCGGGCGCGACGGACGAGGGCCCCGGCACGCCGGGGGACGGCACGAGGGACGAGGACGGAACCGGACATGGGTGAACGCGACGGCGACCGACGGGGCACCGGGCGCGCCGCGACACCCGACATCGAGTCCCACCTCGGCACGGCCCTGCGCGCCTACACCCCCGACCCCGAGGCCGAACGCCGCGCCCTGGCCGCCTTCCGCACCGCCCACGCATCCGGCCGCACCCCCCACACACGCCCCCGCGACGACTGGCGCCCGGCCCCCACCGGGGCGGCGCCGCGCTGACCCTGGCCTCCCTCACCCCGGGCGGCATTGCGCCCCACGTGGCCGAAGGCAAGGGTTCCGGTCCGCTTCTTACGCGTGCGGCCGCCCGCGCGTCGCGGGTGTGACACTTTTCGACGCCGCCGCGCAGCACCGAATCTCCCGCCCGGACCGCTCGCCTCGTGGTGGTCTTCCTCACGGTGGCTGCCGTCGTCGGGGGCCACATGGTCGCCGTCAAGGGGTGACCCGGGCCCGGCGCCAAGGGCAACGGCCGGGGCCGCCACCCCCCACAGGAGAGGCCCCGACCGTCGCTCTGAGGGCCGCTGGGCGACCCGTACTCTCTACAGCGTCGCGGGTGCGTTTTCTGTCACACCCCGGGTGCGTTCCGTCCTCACCCGGTGCTCACCCTGCGCTTACCCGCACCCGGTCACGAGTTAGTTGCATCTTCTACGGACATGGACGGAGCAAGGTTTCAGGCCGTAACGTGCCATTCGCGCCGACCAGAAGACAGGCGTAAAGGGAGTGCGGTGCTGGGGGACGACGCGGAGCTGACCGCCGCGGTGCGTGCGGCACAGGACGGCGACGAGAGCGCGTTCCGTGCGGTGTACCGCGCGGTGCATCCACGGCTGCTCGGGTATGTGCGCACGCTCGTCGGCGATCCCGACGCCGAGGACGTGGCCTCCGAGGCCTGGTTGCAGATCGCCCGCGACCTCGACCGGTTCAGCGGGGACGCCGACCGGTTCCGCGGCTGGGCCGCCCGGATCGCCCGCAACCGTGCCCTGGACCACATCCGGATGCGCGGCCGCCGCCCCGCGATCGGCGGTGACGAGACAGAACTGACCGGCCGCGCCGCCGAGTCCGACACCGCGGGCGAGGCCATCGAGGCGCTCACCACCGGCAGCACCCTCTCTCTCATCGCCCGGCTCCCGCAGGACCAGGCCGAGGCGGTCGTCCTGCGCGTGGTCGTCGGCCTCGACGCCAAGACCGCCGCCGAGACCCTCGGCAAACGCGCCGGCGCCGTCCGCACCGCAGCGCACCGCGGCCTGAAACGGCTCGCCGAACTGCTCGGCGACGACCCGGAGACGGCGGGCGTCCTCGACGCGCTGCCACCCCAGCGGGACCCCGAGCAGACACCCCGGCCCGGATCGAGGCGAGCGGACCGGCAGGACCCCGAGCGAGAACCGCGTGGACCCGCGGTGACGTCCGCCACTGTGACGCATACGCGCGCGCGGACGCAGAAGGACATGTGATGGCCGACGAGCAGGACAAGTGGCTCAACCCGGAGGCGGCGGAACGCCTGTTGGACGGGGAGCCCCTGGGAGCCGTCGACCCCGCCACCCGTGACCAGGCCGAACGCCTCGTCCGAGTCCTCGACGCGCTGTCCGCGCAGGCGGCCCCGGCCGCCTTCGAACTCCCCGGTGAGCAGGCCGCCCTGGCCGCGTTCCGCAAGGCCCGCGAGGCCGCCGCCGACGAGCGCACGGCCGCGCTCGCCGCGGCCGCTCCCGGCCGTCGGACCGGTGCGGGCGACCCGGTCGGCGCGGGCGCGCACGGACACGGCGCGGGTGCCCGCGGCCATGACGCGGGGCTCGTCCGTATCGGCGCCCCCACCCGCACCGGCGTCGCCGCCCGCCGCCCCCGCTGGGGCCGCCCGGTGCGGCTCGCGCTGGCCGCGGTGGTGGCCGCCGGCACCCTCGGCGGGGTCGCCATGGCCGCCGGCGGGGTGCTGCCCACGCCGTTCGACGTGGAGAAGCCGGGCCCCGCCGTCACCGCCACCGCGGACAACTCCGCCCGCCCGCCCGCCTCGGCCACTCCGCAGGCGTCCGGCGGCCTCCAGGTCCCCGGAGGCGGCGCGGACCCGGGACCGGGCGACGGCTCCGAGCACGCCGGTGCGACAGACGGCCGTACGGGTACGAGCGCTTCCCCCGGCACCTCCGCCTCCCCGGGCGGCGGCCGCTGGAACGGAGCGCTCACCGCATGCCGCGACCTGCGCTCCGGCAGCGGACTGAACGCCGACCGCCGCCGCGCCCTGGAGAACCTCGCGGGCGGCTCCGCCCGGCTCACCCAGTACTGCAAGCTCGTGCTGACCGCGGGCGACCACCTCGCCGGCAACCCCGCCCAGGGCAAGGGCCGCGAGGGCCGTGACCACGGCGGCCAGGGCGCGGACCAGGGCCAGGGCGGTCAGGGCAGGGGCTCCGGGCAGGGCGGCAACGGCCAGGGCGGTGACGGAAAGGGTGGCGACGACGAGAGCCACCCCGGCACCGGCCACGGAAACGGCCGCGGCGACACCTTCGGCAAGGTGCGCATCCGGCATCGCGGCCCCGCCGCACCGGCCCCCGCGCCGCCGCACGCCCCCCGGCACACTCCCTCGCACACTCCGCCGCACGCCCCGCGCGGCCACGGCGGGTCCGCGTCCGCCACCGTCCCGCAGCCGGCGCCCACCCCCACCCGCTGATCAATCTTGCTCGTCCACACCCCTGTGACCTGGCACTTTCAGAAGTCGCGAAAGTTTTTCCGCGCAGGGTGTGACACTTTTGGATCCCTCGACGCAGTACTGAGTGAGCCGACTGGTCATCGGCCGTAGCACTGAGCCGGGGTTCCCCCCGTACCCGCGGCTCGTGCACCTGGCGCGGGCGGGACATGTTCCCCCGGTCCCGCCCGCGCCCCAAAGCCCAGCCGCTCGGCCCGCCGGCCTCACCGGTACACGACGACCTTGTCGCCCACCCGCACCTCGGCGAACACCTGGGCGATCGCCCCCTCGTCCCGTACGTTCACGCACCCGTGCGAACCCCCGGCATAGCCGCGCGCCGCGAAGTCGTACGAGTAGTGCACCGCCTCACCGCCGCTGAAGAACATCGCGTACGGCATCGGCGAGTCGTACAGGGTCGACACATGGTGGCGGGACTTCCAGTACACGTGGAAGGTGCCCTCGCGGGTCGGGCTGCGCAGGGTGCCGAAGCGCACGGCCATCTCGGACACGGTCCGTCCGTCGACCATCCAGCGCAGCGTCCGGCTGGTCTTGCTGATGCACAGCGCCCGGCCCGTCAGACAGCGCGGATCGGGCGCGGCGGCGGGCTGGCCGCCCATCAGATACAGCTCCCACCTGCCCGGCGGCCGGGTCATCGCCACCAGCCGCCGCCAGGTCGCGGCGTCCGTGACACCGGTGACCGGCAGCCCGCGCTTGCCCTGGAAGCCCCGTACGGCCCGCTCGGTGAGATCGTCGTACGAACCCGTGGGCCCGTCGAACAGCCAGTCCACCTGCCGCAGCCGCGCCTGGAGTTCCCGTACGGCCGATCCGGTGTCGCCCGGCCGCAACGGCACCCCCGTGTTCCCCGCGGACACCGGGCCCCCGCCCAGGGGCCGGCCGTCCGCGCCCAGCGGCTGCACGGTGCATCCGCACAGCGCGACGAGGGCGGCGAGAACTCCGAGCGCGGCGAGGGTCCTGCCCCTGGTCCTCATCCCTGGATGCTTCCCCGCGTGACCCCCGCCGAACTACGAGGCATGGTGAGGAGGTACGGAACGTACTGCGGAGGCATCCATGGCGCGTGAGTCGGAGTCGGGCCTGCCGATCGAGCCGGTCTACGGGCCGGCCGCGCTGACCGGCTGGGACCCGGCCGAGCAGCTCGGGGAGCCGGGGTCGTACCCCTTCACCCGGGGGGTCTACCCGAGCATGTACACCGGCCGCCCCTGGACGATGCGCCAGTACGCCGGGTTCGGCACGGCGGCGGAGTCCAACGCCCGCTACCGGGAGCTGATCGCCCACGGCACGACCGGACTGTCCGTCGCCTTCGACCTGCCCACCCAGATGGGCCATGACTCCGACGCGCCCCTCGCGCACGGCGAGGTCGGCAAGGTCGGCGTGGCGATCGACTCGATCGAGGACATGCGGGTGCTGTTCGACGGCATCCCGCTGGACCAGGTCTCCACGTCCATGACCATCAACGCCCCGGCCGCCCTCCTCCTGCTCCTGTACCAGCTGGTGGCGGAGGAACAGGGCGTCCCGGCCGACCGGCTGACCGGCACCATCCAGAACGACGTGCTCAAGGAGTACATCGCCCGCGGCACCTACATCTTCCCGCCGAAGCCCTCGCTGCGGCTGACGGCGGACATCTTCCGGTACTGCACCGCCGAGATCCCCCGGTGGAACACGATCTCGATCTCCGGCTACCACATGGCCGAGGCCGGCGCCTCGCCCGTACAGGAGATCGCCTTCACCCTCGCCGACGGCATCGAGTACGTGCGCACGGCGGTCGCGGCCGGGATGGACGTGGACGACTTCGCACCGCGCCTGTCCTTCTTCTTCGTGGCCCGTACGACGTTCCTGGAGGAGGTCGCCAAGTTCCGTGCCGCGCGCCGGATCTGGGCGCGGGTGATGCGGGAGGAGTTCGGCGCGAAGAACCCCAAGTCGCTGATGCTGCGCTTCCACACCCAGACCGCCGGGGTCCAGCTCACCGCGCAGCAGCCGCAGGTGAACCTGGTCCGGGTCGCCGTCCAGGCCCTCGGCGCGGTCCTCGGGGGCACCCAGTCCCTGCACACCAACTCCTTCGACGAGGCGATCGCGCTGCCCACCGCCACCTCCGCGCGGCTCGCCCTGCGCACCCAGCAGGTACTGGCGTACGAGACGGACGTGACTGCGACCGTGGACCCCTTCGCCGGTTCCTACGCGGTGGAGCGGATGACCGACGACATGGCGGCCGCGGTCGTCGAGCTGATGGACCGGGTCGAGGGGCTGGGCGGCGCGGAGGCGGCGATCGAACAGGGCTTCCAGAAGGCCGAGATCGAGCGCAACGCCTACCGCATCGCCCAGGAGACCGACTCCGGGGAGCGAGTGGTCGTCGGCGTCAACCGCTTCCGGCTGGACGAGGAGGAACCGTACGAGCCGCTGCGGGTGGACCCCGCCATCGAGGCCCGCCAGTGCGAGCGCCTCGCCGCGCTGCGCGCCGGACGCGATCAGGGCGCGGTCGACGCCGCCCTGGCCGCGCTGAGGAAGGCCGCGGGAGGCGAGGACAACGTCCTCTATCCCATGAAGGAGGCGCTGCGGGCGCGGGCCACGGTGGGCGAGGTGTGCGGGGCCTTGCGGGAGGTGTGGGGGAGGTATGTGCCGACCGACGCCTTTTGACCGGGACCCGCTGTCGTACCTCCGTGCGACACTCCTTTCCATGTTCGGTGTCATCCATCTCCCCACGTATCTCGCGGGCGTGGCCCTGATCGTGCTGCTCCCTGGGCCCAACTCGCTCTACGTCCTGTCCGTCGCCGCCCGCCGAGGGGTGCGCGCCGGGTACACCGCGGCCGCCGGAGTGTTCTGCGGGGACACCGTGCTCATGACCCTGTCCGCCGCCGGGGTCGCCTCGCTGCTCCAGGCCAACGCGCTGCTGTTCGGGATCGTGAAGTACGCCGGTGCCGGCTATCTGACCTGGCTGGCGATCGGCATGATGCGCTCCGCCCGGCAGCTGTGGCGGACCCGGCGGGAGCAGGCGGCCGAGGAGACGGCCGTGGAATCGGCCGGCGCCACCGAGGAGCGCCCCTACCGGCGTGCCCTCGTCGTCAGCCTCTTCAACCCGAAGGCGATCCTGTTCTTCGTCGCCTTCTTCGTGCAGTTCGTGGACCCGGGCTATGCCTATCCGGCCCTGTCCTTCGTCGTGCTCGGGGCCTTCGCCCAGATAGCCAGCGTGCTCTACCTGAGCGCCCTGATATTCGGCGGCACCCGGCTCGCCGCCGCCTTCCGGCGTCGCAAGCGCCTGTCCGCGACGGCCACTTCGGCGGCCGGTGCGCTCTTCCTCGGGTTCGCGGTCAAGCTGTCGCTGGCCTCGTAGCCCGGTCCCCGCGGCTCGACGGGGACGGCGGGGTTCAGCGGATGCCGACGCCGTCGAGGTAGGCCGGCAGGTCCTCCGTCGCCGTCTCGCCCGCCCAGCCGACATAGCCGTCGGGGCGGATCAGGAAGACGCCGGGGCCGTAGGACTCGGGGGTGGACGGCAGGGTCCGTACGCCCGCGCGCGGGGGAGCGGTCGCGCCCAGCAGGGTCCAGTGCGGGCCCCGGAAGAGGTCGAAGAGGCGCCCGCCGGGCACCTCGGCGGCACCGGGCACCTCGGCGTCGGGCGCGCGGTCGCCCGCGCGCACCGGCCCCGGGTCGGCCCGGGTCTCGGTGCTGAGCGACGAATCCCGGTAGCCGACGCCGAGTTGGACGGTGGCCCGGCCCCGCTGGACCTCGCCGCGGTGCACACCGGTGGACAGCTCCAGCACGGCCGCGGCGTTCGCCCGCCGCTCCTCCTCGTACGTCTCCAGCAGGGTCTCGGGGGCGCCGTCCAGGACCGCGGCCAGCTTCCAGCCGAGGTTGTAGGCGTCCTGGACGCTGGTGTTCAGGCCCTGTCCGCCGGCCGGTGAGTGCACATGCGCGGCGTCGCCCGCGAGGAACACCCGGCCCACCCGGAACCGGTCCGCGAGCGCCGCCCGGGGCCGGAACCCCGAGGCCCAGCGCACCTCGGTCACGTCCTCGGCGGCGAGGTGGGTGTACCGCGCGACCAGCTCGCGCACGCCGTCCGGGCTGACCTCCGGCTCCGAGCCCTCCGGCAGCCGCGCGGCCAGCTGGAACTCCTCGGTGCCGGCCAGCGGGCACAGTCCGAGGACGCTGCCGTCCGCCGCCGGGAAGGCGTGCCAGTACACCCGGTCCAGGCCGCGCAGCCGCAGGTCGGCCACCACGAACGGCGCCGGGTCGACGGTCTCGCCGGTCATGTCGACGCCGAGGGCCCGCCGGATCCCCGAGCGTCCGCCGTCGGCGCCCACCACGTAGCACGCGCGGACCGTCGTACCGTCGGCGAAGGCCACGTCCACGCCGTCCGCGTCCTGGGTCAGGCCCGTGACCTCGCGGCCGAAGGCGACCTTGCCGCCCAGTTCCGTGAGCCGGGCGTACAGGATCTCCTGGGTGCGCCACTGCGGGATCATCCGCGGCGCGGGATACGGGGTGCCCGCGTCCGGCTCGAACCGCTCGAACATCGACTCCTCGCCGACCCGCTCGCCGCCGCGCCACACCATCCGGTCCGGGTAGGGGCCGCTCGACGCGAGGACGGCGTCGATGACGCCCAGGTCGTCGAAGACCTCCTGGGTGCGGGGCTGGATCCCCTTGCCGCGCGAGCCCGGGAACAGGGCCTCGGCGCGCTCCACGAGCCGGGCCGCGACCCCGCGCCGGGCGAGGTCGATGCCGAGGGCGAGCCCGGTGGGGCCCGCGCCCACGATCAGGACGTCCGTCGTCTCCATGGCCCATCTCCCCTTAACGTTGTTAAGTTCCATCGGGCACGAGGGTCCCCTTAACGCTGTTAAGGTGTCAAGTGTGAGTGCGGAACGACGATCGCCCCTGGACCGTGCGCGGGTCGCCGACACGGCGCTGCGGCTGCTGAACGAGGTCGGCCTCGACGGGCTGACCCTGCGTGCCATCGCGAAGGAGCTGGACGTCAAGGCGCCCGCCCTGTACTGGCACTTCAAGGACAAGCAGGCGCTGCTGGACGAGATGGCGACGCGGATGCACCGGCGGATGCTGGCCGACACCGCGCTCGACCCCGCCGACACCTGGCGGGAACGCCTGCTGAAGATCAACCGCGGTCTGCGCACCGCGCTGCTCGGCTACCGCGACGGCGCCAGGGTCTTCAGCGGCTCACTCTTCACCGACACCGGCCACGCCCCCGTCCTGGAGGAGAACCTCCGCCTGCTGACGGCCGCCGGACTGACCCTCGCCCAGGCCGTCGACGCGGGCCGCACCGTCCACGCCTACACCGTCGGCTTCGTCACCGAGGAACAGGGCATGCGCCCCCTGTCGGGCGACCGGGAGGCCCGCACCGACATCGCGGACCGCGCCCGCCGCATGCCCGACCACCCCCTCGCGGCAGCCGCCGGCGAACACCTCTTCCACGACTACGACCGCCAGTTCGAGGAAGGTCTGGCGGTCGTGATCGCGGGGATCGGGGCGCGGTACGGGGTGGAGTGAGGGGCCGGGCTGTCGCTCAGCGCCGGGCGGCGCGCGCGTTGCGGATGGCGCGGGTGAGGACCGGCGGAAGCAGGTCCACGGCGGCCCGGCGGACCCGCCGGCCGGCAGCGCGGCGCGGCGCGGGAGCGGACGCGGGCGCGACGGGGTTCGGTGCCGGGGCGGGCACGGCGGCGGGCAGCGCGGCCGACACGGAGGCCGCCCCCGCCTCGGCCCGCGCCGACTCCTGCTGCGCGTGCTTGGACAGCGGGAACTCCGGGGCCCGCGTGTTCTTCGACTTCAGCCGGATGATCCGGTGCCCGGCGGCCTGAACCAGTCGAAGAGCACCTGGTCGAGCACCGGGAACCAGCCGGGGACGTCATCGAGGCGGTGGGGCGGGGGTGGCTCGAACTCAACGGTGCCTGCCCGAGGGGTGGCTTCAGAAGCCAATGCGAGGTGAACGGCCGGACAAATTACGCCCTCTCAATGCCTTTCTCAGTCGTGGGCCGAACGGTTTCTCCACGAAGCGGTGGATGAGCCAGGCCAGGGTCAGCATGGTCAGGACGGTCGCTGCGAGGGTCGCCGCCGAGGGGAGGCCGAGGAAGCGGTGCAGGATGCGGATAACGAACCAGCCCAGGTGTTCGTGGACCAGGTAGAAGGGGTAGGTCAGCGCGCCGGCCGTGGTCAGCCAGCGCCAGGAGGCCCAGCGGGTCCAGCCCAGGGCGACCGCGGCGACGACGGCGAAGGAGAGGGCGACGATCAGGACGACCACATAGGGGTCGCGGTGCGGATCGGAGTGGCCGGTGCGGTGCCACAGGCCCCGCGTGGCCTCGCTCTGGCCGAGCAGCAGGGCCACCGCGACGATGCCCCACAGCAGCAGATCGCTGCCGAAGCGGTGGATCAGATAGAGCGCGAGACCGCCGATGAAGAACGGCGCGTACTCGGGCATGAGGACCTGGTCGGTCAGCGCGTTGCCGGTCGTGCGGCAGAGCACCAGCGCGAGCACCCACACGGAGCAGAAGAGCACCACCCGGCGGTAGGTCACCCCCCGCACCACGACGAACAGGGCGAACAGCGCGTAGAAGCGGACCTCGGCCCACAGCGTCCAGCACACCCCGAGCACCCGGGTCGCGCCCATCGGCTGCTGGAGCATCGTCAGGTTGACCAGGAACTCGTCCAGCCGGACCGGTGCGATGACGGCGGGCAGGACCAGGGACGCCGCGGTCACCAAGGCCAGCGCCACCCAGTAGGCGGGGTAGAGCCGGGACACCCGGGAGCGGAAGAAGTCCCCCAGGGTGCGGCCCCAGCTGCTCATGCAGATCACGAAGCCGCTGATCACGAAGAACAGCTGCACGCCGAAACAGCCGTAGACGGCCGCCCGGGACAGGGTCGGGAAGACCACGGACGGGCTCTGGTGCCAGGACTCGGAGATCGTGCCGCCGCGCCCGGTGTAGTGGTAGAGGCACACCATCAGCGCGGCCACCAGCCGCAGCCCGTCGAGGGCGAGAAGGCGGCTGCGGCGTTCGGCGGGCGCGGGCGTGGCGGTCCCCTCCGGGGTGGGTATCGGGACGTCGTCGAGGGCGGGGGAAGAGGTAGTGGTCATGGCGCTCAGCCCCGTACCGTTCTGCGCAGACTGCGCGCCTTCTTCGCCACCCTGCGCACGGTCGCGTTGCGCGGGATGAACGCCAGCTGCGCGGGGATCCCGCCGGGCAGCGCCAGCGACGTCAGCCGCCGGCGCTTGAAGTAACGGGACGTCCGCGGACCGAAGTTCGCCGCGAGCCACGCCTCGGCCTCCGCGCGCAGCCCCGGCAGGATCTTCGGCTGCATCGCGAAGCCCACCACCCGCACCAGCGCGCCCAGCCGCTCCACGTCCATGCCCGGCCGCCGCTCGGTGACCGCGGCCCCGTCCGCCAGATCGGGCAGCAGCGCGTCCACCACGGTGACCGGGATCCGGTTGCTGTTCTCGTACGGCGCGAGCCGCTCCAGCAGCAGCTCCGTGCCGACCCGGGCGACCGGCAGGCCGTAGAGCGCGGAGGCCGTCAGCAGGGCCGTGGAGAAGCAGCCCACGACCAGCGCGGGACGCATCCGCTGGTACAGCACCTCGGCGAGCACCGGCGTGTCCACGACGATCAGCTCCACGCCGAGCCGCTCCGCCTCCTGCTCAAGCGAGCGCCTGTAGCGGGCCGGGGCGGTGGGGTGCGGCTTGAACACGACCTTGTGGTGGCCCAGTCCGGCGGCGCCCTTCAGCATCCGCACATGCAGGTTCTCCTCCTGCTCGGCGGTGAGGATGTCCAGCGCCGACAGGTACTGCCCGAGCAGCAGCGCGGGCTCCTCGACCACCGGCAACTCCTCGGCCACCGGCGCGAGTTCCGCGAGCACCTTGGTGAAGGCGGAGGTCGGCACCAGCTCGCCGGGCACCCCGAACTCGGTCAGCAGCAGCGGCGTGAGGCCCGGCACCAGGTCCAGGTGGAGCACCCGGTCGACGCGGGTGCCGACCAGCGGGTCGATCTTGTTGCGGGTCGGGCCGTACGACATCAGGCCGTCGGCGTAGACCGTGACCGGCGCCCCGTTGAAGATCTGCCCGAGCGCGAGCGCCGGGTTGACCTGGATCGACTCCACGACCAACTCGACGTCCTCGGCGCCAAGGCGCCACTCGTGCCGCAGAAAGCGTTCCCACAGCGGCATGTCGTCCACCCGGGGGGCCCAGCCGCCCGGGTGGAAGGGGAAGATCGTCTCGTTGTACGAGATCACCTCGTCGAACCGGTCGCGCAGCCGCTCGAACCCGGGCATCTCGTCCGGACCCGGCGTCGTCTCGGGCGTCGCCGCGTTGTTGCAGACCAGCAGGATTCGCCGGTCGGCGGAGTCGAAGCAGCCGGAGTCCAGGGCGGCGGCGAGGGTCGCGATGCCGTACAGCGTCGACGCCTGGAAGATCTGGGTGGTCACGCGGCGGCTCCCGCGGTGGCGGGGCGGCGGCGCAGCCGGCGCAGCTTGGTGGCGCGCTGGAGGTCCATGGAGTCCAGCGCGTCGTCCAGCACGTCCTGCGGCATGCGGCGCAGCGCGGCGGCACTCAGGGATTTCAGTTTCTTCGCCACCGCCGGCTCGAACCTTTCGATGGATCCCAGATGATGGGAAATGATGGCGCAATATGTACGGACCGCCTTCGGCAGCAGCGCGTCCGCGTCCCGGTCCTTCGCGGTTTCCGCGATCACCTGATCGAATGCCCGAATGAAATCGAGCTGACGGACATCGCCGATCTGGGTGAGCGAGGAGGCGACCCCGCGCCGGTAGAACACGCCGAGCAGGCTCACCGCGGCGAAGGTTTCCGCCTCCCGGTGCAGCTTCCAGATCCACGGCCGGTCCTCGGCCGTGCGCAGCCCGTCGGTGAAGTGCAGCAGGCCCTGGTCGACCAGCCTGCGGTGGTAGGCGCCCGCCCAGGCGAACGCGTAGTCCACCGAGGTGGAGCGGTCCGCGGGCAGGATCGCCTCCCGCGGGCTGAGCACCCGGCCGCGCCGGCCGACCGGCACCCGCTGCACCTGGCGGGCCCGCGCGGTGCACTGCACATGGTCGGTGCGGATGAAGTCGACGCCCAACTCCTCTATGGCGCCGACCAGTTGGGAGAAGTAACCCGGGGCGAGCCAGTCGTCGCCGTCCAGGAACGTCAGATACTCGCCGCGCGCCCGGTCGATACCGGTGTTGCGCGCGGTCGCCAGACCTCCGTTCTGCTCGTGCCGGACCAGGACCGCTCCGGGCAGCTCGCGCTCCGCGCGCGCGAGAATCTCGGGTGTCCCGTCGCGGGAACAGTCGTCGACGAGAATGAATTCGAAGTCCTCACGCGCGTTCGCCTTCAGGCTCCTGAGCGTGTCGGGTGCGTATTGCTGCACGTTGTAGAACGGCACGATGACGGAGAGCTTGACCACGTCAGGGACGTTAGGGGGGATGCCCGTCATTCGTCTTGACGCTCTGCTTGATACTGGGTGAATGGCACGTGGCGAAGCTGTGAACCGGGCCTTTTTCGGTGCCCTCCACGAGCCGATTCGTCATTCGGCGATGTGCTGTTAACCGTTTGTTGCATTCGGGTTGGGCGGAACGGCGGAATCGCTTTCTAGCGTCTTGGACGTGCCAGCAAGTGCAACGAAGTCCCTGCGGGTCGCCGTCCTCGCGGACTCCGACACCCGGTGGAAGTGGGGCGCGCTCACCGCGCGACGACTCACTCCGGCGGCTGCCGAGGTCCGGCTCGACGGCTACCTCCTGCGCGGACGAGCCACCCCGACCGCCCGCCAGCTCCAGGAGGTCGGCGTCCGCGCCGACTCCCTCAGCGAGGTCACCGGCGTCGAGTTCCTGCACGCCATGAGCCAAGAGCCGTACGACATCCTGGTGTTGGCGCTCGTCGGCGGCGGAGTGCAGGCCATGCTGCACGGCCTGCGCGACGCGTGGGGCACCGGCCCCCGGCCCGTGGTCGTCACCGGCTACGTCGGCGTCGTCTACGAGAAGCTCGCCGACGGCCTGCTGCTGCGGCACGGCGCCGACCTGGTCCTCGCCAACTCCCGCCATGACGCGGACCGGTTCCGCGCCGTGTACGAGGGGGTCGGCGCGGACGCCTCCTCGGTCACCGAGGTCGCGCTGCCCTTCCTCGGCGGGGCGCCCTACTCCGGTGAACACGAGCCCTACACCGTGGTGTTCGCGGCCCAGCCGTCCGTCCCGGACAACCGCCGCGACCGCACCTACCTCCTCGACCGCCTCATCCGGCACGCCCGCACGCACCCCGAGCGGGAGGTGCTGCTCAAGCTGCGCTCCAAGCCCGGCGAACACACCACCCACATCGAGGAGTTGCCCTACCAGAAGCTGGTCCAGGGCAAGGACGTACCCGACAACTTCCGCCTGGTGTACGGCCACATGGGCGAGGTCCTCGACCGCACCGACCTGCTGGTCACGGTCAGCTCCACGGCCGCCCTGGAGGCCCTGCACCGCCGGGTCCCCACGGTCGTACTGACCGACCTCGGGGTGCGCGAGGCGCTCGGCAACCACCACTTCACCGGCTCCGGCTGCCTCGCCTCCTGGGACCAGCTCGACGCCGGACACCGGCCCGCCCCCGACGAGGAGTGGGTGGCCCGGCAGGGGGTCGCCACCGACGGCTCGTACGAGACCGCCTTCGACGCGGCCCGCGAGCGCATCGCCACGCTGCTCGACCGCGCCGGCGGACTGCCGCCCCTGACCCCCTACTACACCCCCGAGACCGCGCCCGGCTATCTGCCCGGCATCCTCGCCCGCCACCACCTCGGCCCCGACGGCGCCCCGCTGCCCGGCGCGCCCACCGCCGACAAGGCGCCGGGACCGGTGCGCCAGATCGTGCGCCGGGCCGCGCGCGGCGCCTACCGGCACGGCGTCCAGCGGGTCGCCCCGGTGATCCGGCGGATGGGGGAGCTGTGACCTCACAAGGAGATCGGATGTCCCACCCGGAAGCGAGCCAGGGCGCGACGGTGCGCCGGGTGCTCGCGGTGATCCCCGCCCGCGGCGGCTCCAAGGGCGTGCCCGCGAAGAACCTCGCCCCGGTCGGCGGCGTCCCGCTGGTGGCCCGCGCGGTGCGCGAGTGCCGCGCCACCCGCCTGGTGACCGATGTCGTGGTCTCCACCGACGACCAGGCCATCGCCGCCGCCGCCCGCGAGGCCGGCGCCGAGGTGGTGCTGCGCCCGGCCGTCATCGCCGGGGACACCGCCACCTCCGAGGCCGCCGTGCTGCACGCCATGGACGCCCATGAGGCCCTGCACGGCGCGGCCGTCGACATCGTCCTCCTCGTGCAGTGCACCAGCCCCTTCATCGTCCGCGAGGACATCGACGGAGTGGCCGGCGCGGTCGCCGAGGACGGCGCGGACACCGCGGTGACGGTGGCCCCCTTCCACGGCTTCGTCTGGCGGGAGAGCGACGGTGACGGCGCGGGCGAGGGCGAGGGCGGTGTCGGGGTGAACCACGACAAGTCGTACCGCCCCCGCCGCCAGGACCGCCCCCAGGACTTCCTGGAGACCGGCACCGCGTACGCCATGGACGCGGCCGGCTTCCGCGAGCACGGGCACCGCTTCTTCGGCCGCACCGAACTCGTGCGCACCGACCCCGCGCGGGTCCTGGAGATCGACGACCCGCACGACCTGGCCCGGGCCCGCGCCCTCGCCCCCCTCTTCGACGCGGACCGCCCCGGTTCGCTCCCGACGGCCGACGACATCGACGCGGTCGTACTCGACTTCGACGGCACCCAGACCGACGACCGGGTGCTGATCGACTCCGAAGGACGGGAACTCGTCTCCGTGCACCGCGGGGACGGACTCGGCATCGCCGCGCTGCGCAAGAGCGGCCTGAAGATGCTGATCCTGTCCACGGAACAGAACCCTGTGGTCGCCGCCCGCGCCCGGAAGCTCAAGCTTCCCGTGCTGCACGGCATCGACCGCAAGGACCTCGCCCTCAAGCAGTGGTGCGAGGAGCAGGGCATCGCGCCGGAGCGCGTGCTCTACGTCGGCAACGACGTCAACGACCTCCCGTGCTTCGCCCTCGTGGGCTGGCCCGTGGCGGTCGCGAGCGCTCATGACGTCGTACGCGGCGCCGCACGCGCGGTCACCACGCTGCCCGGCGGTGACGGCGCGATCCGAGAGATCGCCAGCTGGATCCTCGGCCCCTCTCTCGATTCCCTCCCCAAGTAAGGAACCCCCTGATGAGCACCAACTCCCGTCTGCGTACGTTCGGGTCGCGCGAGGTCGGCCCCGGTCGTCCCGTCTACATCTGCGGCGAGATCGGCATCAACCACAACGGTGAGCTGGAGAACGCCTTCAAGCTGATCGACGTCGCCGCCGACGCCGGCTGCGACGCCGTCAAGTTCCAGAAGCGCACCCCCGAGATCTGCACCCCGCGCGACCAGTGGGACATCGAGCGCGACACCCCCTGGGGCCGGATGACCTACATCGACTACCGCCACCGCGTGGAGTTCGGTGAGGACGAGTACCGCCAGATCGACGCGTACTGCAAGGAGAAGGGGATCGACTGGTTCGCCTCCCCGTGGGACACCGAGGCCGTCGCCTTCCTGGAGAAGTTCGACGTGCCCGCCCACAAGGTGGCCAGCGCCTCCCTGACCGACGACGAGCTGCTGCGCGCCCTGCGCGCCACCGGCCGCTCCGTCATCCTCTCCACCGGCATGTCCACCCCCAAGCAGATCCGCCACGCGGTCGAGGTCCTGGGCTCGGACAACATCCTGATGTGCCACGCCACGTCGACCTACCCGGCGAAGGCCGAGGAGCTGAACCTCCGCGTGATCAACACGCTGGAGAAGGAGTTCCCGAACGTCCCGATCGGCTACTCCGGCCACGAGACGGGCCTCCAGACCACGCTGGCCGCCGTCGCCCTCGGCGCCACCTTCGTCGAGCGCCACATCACCCTCGACCGCGCCATGTGGGGCTCCGACCAGGCCGCCTCGGTCGAGCCGCAGGGCCTCACCCGCCTGGTGCGCGACATCCGCACCATCGAGTCCTCGCTCGGCGACGGCGTCAAGAAGGTCTACGACTCCGAGCTCGGCCCGATGAAGAAGCTGCGCCGCGTCGCCGGTGTCGTCGCCGAGGCGGAGATCGCGGCCGCCGCCGGCGAGCCGGTCACGGTGTGAATCCAGGTCACTTACGACGGGACGGTCGCACCCCGATGAGCCCCCGCACCGGCCGCACCGGCCACCCCACCCGCACGCTCGCCTTCGTGGAGAGCCCGGTCCAGCTGCTCAACGTGCTGGAGTGGGCACATCTGCGCGGGCCGCGCGAGCCGGACCCCGACCCGGGTCCGGGCGGAAGCGTCCGGCTGGGGGGCGGGGGGAAAGGGGGTGCGACCGGCTTGCCGGGTTCGGGCCTGCCGGGTTCGGGGCCGTCTGTCTCCGATCCGTCTGTCTCCGATCCGTCCGGCTTCGGTCCGTCGGACGGTGACGCGGACCCGGCGGCGGTGTCACCGTCTACGCCTATGTCGTCCACGCCGTCCGCGTCGGCGTCGGGCGCGCCCCCCGTACCGGCCTCCGGCCTGCCCTCCTGCGGCCCGCTCTCCTCCGTTCCCGCGCAGGTGCGGCGGACGGTGGCCGGCGCCACGGCCGCACCGGCCGACGCGGAGCTCACGGTCGTCGTACTCGCCCCGACCGACCCCATGACCCGGGGCCAGCTGCGTCGCATGGCCGACCTGGCCCGGGACGAGGGCTACCGGGTGCGCTGGGAAGAGGCCCGCGGCGGCCCGACCGCGCCCTTCGCCACCATCGGCGGGCTCAGCGGCCTGCTCCGCCGCGCCGACCGCGTGGTCATGGGCGACCCCTTCTCCCGCTATGTCCAGCTGCTGCTGACCATCACCCGGGCGCGCGACCTGGTGGTGGTGGACGACGGCACCGCGACGATGGAGTTCGTCGCCCAACTCGCCCGGGGTGAACGCCTGGTGCGCTGGCACCGCAAGGGCGGCCGCCCCGGCCCCCGCGATCTGCTCTTCGCGCCGGTGTCCTCCTCGGCCCGCCGCCGGCTGACGCCCAGCGCGCGCCGCCGGGTGGAGGTCTTCTCCTCGATGCCGGTGCACGAGACCCCCGACGGTGTCACGGTCACGGCCAACGACTTCTCCTGGACGAGGGCCCGCTTCGGGCCGCCGCGCATCACCAAGGGCGCCGACATGGTGGGCACGTCCCTGGTGGAGACGGGCGTGGTCGACGGCGACTCCTATCTGGAGGCCGTCCGCACCCTGGCCAAGGCCCACGGCACCACCCGCTACTTCGCCCACCGCCGCGAGAGCACGGACAAACTCCACCGGCTGGCCAAGGAGACCGGCCTGGAGATCGTCCGCCCCGACCTCCCGCTGGAACTGATCGCCCGGCGCGGCCCCATCGGCCGTACAATCCTCAGCTTCCCCTCCACCGTCGTCCACACCCTCCCGCTGGCCCTGGCCGGCACCGGCGTCCGTGTCGCGGTCTGTGACATCGACCCCGCCTGGCTGACGGAGAACGCCTCCCCCCGCGCCCAGGGCTTCCTGTCGGGCGTGACGGGAACGGCCAGGGACGTCCACCGGCTGACGAGCGTCACCGCGGTGTGAAGGCCCGAGGGGGGCGGTTCTACGGCTGTTCCTCGTCCGCCTGGTCCGCCCTGTCCTCTTCGTCCGCCTCCGCCTCCGCCTCCGCCGCCGCCATGATCGCCGTCTCGTAGCTGTCGAGGACCTGTTCCACGGTGCGGTTCGTGTGCTGTGCCAGGTCGACGACGGCCGAGACCGCCCAGTTGGCCAGGGACAGGGCGAAGGCCATCAGCTCGTCCTCGCCGCGGCCCTCCTTGACCGCCATCAGGTAGGTCAGGTTCAGATAGGGCACGAGGTCGGGTTGCGAGGCGTGGGCCGCGTTGCCGCGGAGCATGCCGATCGTGGTCCGGGTGGCCTCGGAGCGCAGCGGCAACAGGCGGTCCCGTTCCGCGTGCACCTCCATGAGCCACTGCCGGCGTTCGTCCTTGTCGTCCACGCCGTACGTCTACCCACCGCCTCGCCGTCTTACGGCCTCCTGGCCAGGATGAACGTCCTCGCCCTGCTCTCCCCGCCCATCGGCGCACGGCAAACGGTCGCGGTCAGAGCCGGCCCCGCCTCCACCAGCAGGGCGATGACCTGGCCGGCGAGGAGGGCCGGGGCGCAGGGTGCGGTGGAACTCGCCGAGGGACGCGGGAGGGATGTTCAGGGACATCATCGAGCCCGCGTGGAAGCGCAGTTGGGGGTGGGCCTCGCGGGCCGGCGCCACCATCTCGGGCGAGAGGTCGATCCCGAACGCCGGCACCCCCAGCTCGTGCAGCAGTGCGGTGACACCACGGGCCCGCTCCCGGGGTCGGTCACCGGCGCCCCGCCCCGAGGAAATCCTCACTCGTCTCGGTCACGGATCGCGACCCTACTGGCTGCGGGCCGAGTGGAGGTCCGGTTCGTGGACATGGCGAGCGTGACTCGGGCAAGGCGTGGTATGCGTGGAAGAAGAAAAAAGTGGTTTTACCCATCACAGTCCACAGTCATGCGTCCAGCGGTCAGATTTTCTTCCCCTAACGGGCTGAACTTTTGTTGATCCAGGGGCAGTTGGCCACCCGGGCGTCCTACCCTTCAGAGGGTGAAGCAATTGATGTCCCTAGAGTCCGAGTCCGGCCTCGCGGGGGATGCGCTCCCCGGCGTGCTGAGCGAGTCCCTGCACGCCGAACTCGTCGCCTTCCGCCGCGACTTGCACATGCACCCCGAGCTGGGCAACCAGGAGTTCCGTACGACCGCCGCGATCAAGGAGCGGCTGGAGAAGGCCGGGCTGCACCCCCGTGTCCTCGCCACCGGAACCGGGCTCGTGTGCGACATCGGCGTGAAAGAGGGCGAGCGCCCCGATGTGCCGGTGCTGGCGCTGCGGGCCGATATCGACGCGCTGCCCATCCCGGACACCAAGGCCGACTGCCCGTACCGCTCCACCGTGCCCGACCGCGCGCACGCCTGCGGCCACGACATGCACACCACCATCGTGCTCGGCACCGGCCTCGTCCTCGCCGACCTGCATGAGAAGGGGCTGCTCACCCGCCCCGTACGGCTGATCTTCCAGCCCGCCGAGGAGGTGCTGCCCGGTGGTGCCCTCGGCGCCATCGAGGACGGTGTGCTCAACGGCGTCGGGCGGATCCTCGCCGTGCACTGCGACCCCCGCGTCGACGCCGGCCGCGTCGGGCTGCGGCACGGGCCCATCACCAGCGCCTGCGACCGCCTGGAGGTCCTGCTGGACGGCCCCGGCGGCCACACCGCCCGCCCGCACCTGACCACCGACCTGGTCACCGCCGCCGCCCGCGTCGCCGTCGACGTCCCCGCGCTGATCGCCCGCCGCGTCGACACCCGCGTCGGCCTCGCCCTCACCTGGGGCCGTATCGAGTCGGGCCATGCCCCGAACGTCGTACCGCAGCACGCCGAGCTCTCCGGCACCGTGCGCTGCCTGGACCTGGAGGCCTGGCGGCAGGCGCCCGACATCGTGCACGCGGCCATCGACGAGGTCGCCACCATGCACCGGGCCAAGTCGGAGATCAACTACGTACGAGGGGTGCCGCCCGTCGTCAACGACAAGGGCTCCGCCGAACTGCTGCGCCGCGCGATGGCCGCCCGCCGGGGCCGGGACTCCGTGGAGAGCACCGAGCAGAGCCTCGGCGGCGAGGACTTCTCCTGGTACCTGGAGCATGTGCCCGGCGCCATGGCCCGCCTCGGCGTCCGCCGCCCCGGCGAGCGCACGGTCCGCGACCTGCACCAGGGCGACTTCGACGCCGACGAGCACGCCATCACGGTCGGCGTGGAGATGTTCACCGCGGCCGCGTTCCTGGACGTCAGCGACGTCTGAGGCGACAGCGGCGACCGGGGCGAGAGCGGCGACTGGTCAGGCGGCGGGGGTGCCCCTTGCGGAGGGGCGCCCCCGCCGCCCGTAAAGGTTCACCCGCTTCGGCGCAACACACTCGCAAGCCAATCGTGCACTGTGCGCAACAGCCGCGTGAGAGGACTCGGAGAACGAGTTCAGACGCTGTTTGCCTCGAATCGATAACGGCTTCGAGAGGGGGTTTTTTGCGACATCTACGCGCGTTACGATGCCGCGAAGCCGACGCCGCCGGGGTGTTCGGCTCAAGCGCCGACATGGCGCTCAGGTCAGGTGAAGGAGCCTTCCCGTGCGCCGGGTAGCCAAGCTTTCCGCTGCGTGTCTCGCCACCGCAGCCCTCGCCCTTTCCGCCACCGCGTGTGGCAAGACGTCCTCCGACGATGCCAGCTCTTCCTCCTCGGGCGGCGCGAAGGGCGGCATCAAGATCGGTCTCGCCTACGACGTCGGCGGCCGTGGTGACCGGTCCTTCAACGACTCCGCCGCGCGCGGTGCCGACAAGGCCGAGAAGCAGTTCGGCGGTTCCATCAAGGAGCTGACCGCGAAGACCTCGGACACTCCCGCGGACCGGGTGCAGCGTCTCACGGACCTGGCCCAGGCCGGTTACAGCCCGATCATCGCCGTCGGTTACACCTACGCGCCCGCCGTGCAGCAGGTGGCGAAGCAGTTCCCGAAGACCTCCTTCGGCCTCATCGACTCCGTTGTGGACGGCAAGAACGTCAACAGCATCACGTTCACCGAGGAGCAGGGCTCCTACCTGGCCGGTGTCGCGGCCGCGCTCAAGACGAAGAAGGACCACGTCGGCTTCATCGGTGGCGTCGACAGCCCGCTGATCAAGAAGTTCCAGGCGGGTTACGTCCAGGGTGTGCACGACACCAACGCGAAGATCAAGGTCGACGTCCAGTACCTGAGCCATGGCACGGACACCTCCGGCTTCTCCAGCCCGGACAAGGGCCAGCAGGCCGCTCAGGGCATGCTCGACAACGGCGCCGACGTGGTCTACAGCGCGGCCGGTTCCTCCGGCACGGGTGCCATCGAGGCCGTGAACGGCGTCAAGGGCGCCTGGGCGATCGGCGTGGACTCGGACCAGTACAACATTCCGGGCCTCGCGAAGTACAAGAGCTCCATCCTCACCTCCGTGGTCAAGAACGTCGATGTCGGTGTCTTCGACTTCATCCAGTCCGTCAAGAACGGCAAGCCGCTCGCGGGCAACAACGTGTACTCCCTCGCCAAGGGCGGTGTCTCCCTGGCCACCAGTGGTGGCTACCTGAAGGACATCCAGCCCAAGCTGGACGCCGCGAAGCAGAAGATCGTCGACGGCAAGATCAAGGTCAAGACCACCCCTTGATCTGACCTGAGCAGCAGGTAAGGGTCCGGTCCACCCGGACCCCGGCTCGGCGCGGGGAGCCGTTCGCGCTCCCTTCGCCGGGCCATAACAATGTGTCAACTCTACGCGTGTAGCTAAGAGTTGCCGCGCTAGCGTCGCCGACGCCTGCCCTCCCTCCCCTTACGCAGCCCCTTTCCCCGAGGAGAGTGCGCCATCAACGCGTCCAGCCCTCCCGCTGCCGTCGAACTGCGCGGCATCACCAAGCGTTTCCCCGGCGTCGTCGCCAACCGCGACATCGACATCACCGTCACCAAGGGCACCGTCCATGCCCTGTGCGGTGAGAACGGCGCCGGCAAGTCCACCCTGATGAAGATCCTCTACGGCATGCAGCAGCCGGACGAGGGCACCATCACCATCGACGGCGAGCGGGCCGTCCTGAACAACCCCGGCGACGCCATCGCCCTCGGCATCGGCATGGTGCACCAGCACTTCATGCTCGCCGACAACCTCACCGTCCTGGAGAACGTCGTCCTCGGCGCGGAGAAGCTCCACGGCATCGGCGGCAGGGCCCGCGCGAAGATCAAGGAGATCTCCGACGCGTACGGCCTGAACGTGCGCCCCGACGTCCTCGTGGAGGAGCTGGGCGTCGCCGACCGCCAGCGCGTGGAGATCCTCAAGGTCCTCTACCGCGGCGCCCGCACCCTCATCCTCGACGAGCCGACCGCCGTCCTCGTGCCGCAGGAGGTCGACGCGCTCTTCGACAACCTGCGCGAGCTGAAGGCCGAGGGCCTCACGGTCATCTTCATCTCCCACAAGCTGGGCGAGGTGCTGTCCGTCGCCGACGAGATCACCGTCATCCGGCGCGGTACGACGGTCGGCACCGCCGAGCCGGCCTCCACCACCCCCCGCCAGCTCGCGGAGATGATGGTCGGCAGCGAGCTGCCCACCCCGGAGACCGAGGAGTCCACGGTCACCGACGTCCCGATGCTCACCATCGAGGGCCTGCACCTGGGCCAGACCGACCTCGACGGCATCGAGCGCGTCATCCTCGACAAGGTCTCGCTGACCATCCACAAGGGCGAGGTCCTCGGCATCGCCGGTGTGGAGGGCAACGGCCAGTCCGAGCTGGTCGAGGCCATCATGGGCATGCGCCACCCGGACGCCGGGACCATCACCCTCGACGGCGCCGACATCTCACAGCGCGCCACCCGGCAGCGCCGCGAGGCCGGCATCGGCTACATCCCCGAGGACCGGCACCGCCACGGCCTGCTGCTGGAAGCCCCGCTGTGGGAGAACCGCATCCTCGGCCATGTCACCGAGAAGCCCAACTCCCGCGGCTTCCTGCTCGACAACAAAGCCGCCCGCGCCGACACCGAGCGGATCGTGGCGTCGTACGACGTCCGCACCCCCGGCATCGACGTCACCGCGGCCTCGCTGTCCGGCGGCAACCAGCAGAAGCTGATCGTCGGCCGCGAGATGAGCCACGCCCCCAAGCTGCTCATCGCCGCCCACCCCACGCGCGGTGTGGACGTCGGCGCGCAGGCGGCCATCTGGGACCACATCCGCGAGGCCCGCCGCGAGGGCCTGGCCGTGCTGCTGATCTCCGCCGACCTGGACGAGCTGATCGGCCTGTCCGACACCCTGCGGGTGATGTACCGCGGCCGCCTGGTCGCCGACGCCGACCCCGCCACCATCACCCCCGAGGAGCTGGGCTCCGCCATGACGGGTGCGGCCACCGGCCACCTGGAGCACGCAGAGGACGACGCCCGATGAAGAAGCTGACCTCACGGATCGACAAGGAGCGGCTGCTCCTCGGCATCGCGGCCCCGCTGCTCGCGATCGTCGCCGCGCTCGTCATCACCGCCCTGGTGATCCTCGCGACCGGCAAGAACCCCGGCCCCGCCTTCAGCGACATGATGACCTACGGCTTCGCCAGCGACAGCCAGGTCTACATCCTCAACAAGGCGACCACGTACTACCTCGCGGGCGTCTCGGTGGCCATCGGCTTCCGGATGAACCTGTTCAACATCGGTGTCGACGGCCAGTACCGGCTCGCCGCGTTCTTCGCCGCCGTCCTCGGCGGGGCGCTGACCCTGCCGGGCTGGCTCTCCATGCTGCTGATCCTGATCTGCGCCATGGCGACCGGCGCGGTGTGGGCGGCCATCGCCGGTGTCCTCAAGGTGACCCGGGGCGTCAGCGAGGTCATCTCGACGATCATGCTGAACTCGATCGCCACCGCGATCATCGGCTACCTGCTCCAGCCCGGCAAGCTCGCCCACCTCTACCAGGGCGGCACCGTCGTCGCGACCAAGCCGCTCCCGTCGGCCTCGCACTTCTTCCTGATCAACGCCGGCCCGGCCGGTGAGCTGGACGGCTTCATCGTGATCGCGGCGATCGTCGGCATCGCCTACTGGTTCGTCCTCGGCCGCACCCGCTTCGGCTACGACCTGCGCACCGTCGGCCAGTCCGAGAGCGCGGCCACCGCGAGCGGTGTGTCGGTGAAGAAGATGGTCGTCACCAGCATGATCATCTCGGGTGCGGCGGCCGGTCTGATCGGCATGCCGACCCTGCTCAACGAGAGCTACCAGTTCAGCAGCGACTTCCCGACCGGCATCGCCTTCACCGGCATCGCCATCGCGCTGCTCGGCCGCAACAACCCGATCGGCATCGCGCTCGGCGCCCTGCTGTGGGGCTTCCTGGAGCGCACCACCAACCACCTGGAGTTCCAGGGCTACGACAAGGAGATCCTCGGCGTGATCCAGGGCGTCATCGTCCTGTGCGTCGTGATCGCCTACGAGGTCGTACGCCGCTACGGCCTCAAGCGCCAGCAGCAGAAGGTCGGCGCCGAACTCGCCGCCCAGGCCGCCGCCCCGACGAAGAAGCTGGAGGTGGCGTGATGACTGCCACGATGACCGACACGCCGCCGCCGGCGGCGCCCAAGGCCGCGGGTGCCGCGACGCCCAGGAGTTCGAGCCGCTCCCTCGGCCAGATCCTGCTCCTGGTCGCGGGCGGGCTGCTGCTCCTGGCCGCGGTCCGGGTGATCACCGGCTCGCAGGACCTGGACTCCGCGGGCCAGGTCAGCGCCGCCCTCGGGCTCGCCGTACCGATCGGTCTGGCCGGTCTGGCCGGTCTGTGGTCGGAGCGGGCCGGCGTGGTCAACATCGGCCTCGAGGGCATGATGATCCTCGGCACCTTCGGCGCCGGCTGGGCCGGCTGGCAGTCCAGCCCCTGGCTCGGCCTGCTGTGCGGCATCGGCTTCGGTGTCGTCGGCGGTCTGGTGCACGCGGTCGCCACCATCACCTTCGGCGTCGACCACATCGTCTCCGGTGTCGCCCTCAACCTGCTCGCGCTCGGTGCCACCCAGTACCTCGCCAAGCTGAGCTTCACCGGCGGCGCCGCAGCCAACGCGGGCGGCAACCCCAAGCAGTCCCCGCCCGTGGACGCCCTGCCGGACATCACGATCCCCGGTCTGTCCGACGGCCTCCAGTCCATCGAGAAGCACCACTGGTTCCTCGTCTCCGACCTCGCCGGCGTCATCGGCGGCCTGGTCACCCACCTGTCCGTGGTGACCATCCTGGCCGTGGTGCTGTTCGCGGGCAGCTGGTGGCTGCTGTGGCGCACCCCCTTCGGGCTGCGGCTGCGCTCCTGCGGTGAGAACCCGGTCGCGGCGGAGTCGCTCGGCGTCAACGTCTACAGCTACAAGTACGCGGCCGTGGCCGTCTCCGGCGGCCTCGCCGGCCTCGGTGGCGCCTTCCTCGCGCTGGTCACCTCGCACACCTATCTGGAGGGCCAGACCGGCGGCCGCGGCTACATCGGTCTCGCCGCGATGATCTTCGGCAACTGGCGGCCGGGCGGCCTTGCCATGGGCGCGGGCCTGTTCGGCTACTCCGACGCCCTCCAGCTGCGCAACGGCGGTACGACCGTGCACGCGCTGCTGCTCCTGCTGGTCGTCCTGCTCGTCGCCCTGGCAGCCTGGAAGGTGTATCGCAAGGCCGCGTGGCACGGCGCGATCAGCCTGGTCGTGGCGGCGGCCGTCCTGGTCTGGTACCTGTTCACCGACGAGGTGCCGAGCGACTTCGTGGGCGCCACGCCGTACGTCGTCACGCTGCTGGTGCTGTCGCTGTCCGCGCAGCGGCTGCGGATGCCGAAGGCGGACGGCATGCGGTACCGGAAGGGCCAGGGCAAGTGACGAAGAACGCGGCCGGTTTCGACTGGGAGGCGCTGCGCGCCGAGGCCCGGGAGGCGATGGCCCACGCCTACGCCCCCTACTCCGGCTACCCGGTCGGTGTGGCGGCGCTGGTCGACGACGGCCGCACCGTCACCGGCTGCAATGTCGAGAACGCCTCGTACGGCCTCGGCCTGTGCGCCGAGTGCGGCCTGGTGTCGCAGCTCCAGCGCACGGGTGGCGGCCGTCTGACGCACTTCACCTGTGTGGACGGCGCGGGCGCGCTGCTCGTGCCGTGCGGGCGCTGCCGTCAGCTGCTCTACGAGTTCGGCGGTGCGGACCTGCTCCTGGACACCCCCGCGGGCGTCCTGCCGCTGTCCGAGATGCTGCCCCAGGCCTTCGGCCCGGACCATCTCACCAAGTAATTCCGTACGGCCCTCCTGGCGCATCCGCACAGGAGGGCCGTACCCCTTGCACCTCCCGGAAGGAAGCCATCAGCCATGGCCATGGACGCCATCTCCGTGATCCGCACCAAGCGGGACCGCGGCGAGCTGACCGACGCGCAGATCGACTGGGTCATCGACGCGTACACGCGCGGCGAGGTCGCCGACGAGCAGATGTCCGCGCTCGCCATGGCGATCCTGCTCAACGGCATGAACCGGCGGGAGATCGCCCGCTGGACGGCGGCCATGATCGCCTCCGGCGAGCGCATGGACTTCTCCACGCTGGCCCGCCCGACCGCCGACAAGCACTCCACCGGCGGCGTCGGCGACAAGATCACCCTGCCGCTGGCCCCCCTGGTCGCGGCCTGCGGCGCGGCCGTGCCGCAGCTGTCCGGCCGGGGCCTCGGCCACACCGGCGGCACCCTGGACAAGCTGGAGTCCATCCCCGGCTGGCGCGCGCTGCTCTCCAACGAGGAGATGCTCAACGTGCTCGACGGCGTCGGCGCGGTGATCTGCGCGGCGGGCGACGGCCTCGCCCCCGCGGACAAGAAGCTGTACGCCCTGCGTGACGTCACCGCCACGGTCGAGGCGATCCCGCTGATCGCCTCCTCGATCATGTCCAAGAAGATCGCCGAGGGCACGGGCTCGCTGGTGCTGGACGTCAAGGTCGGCACCGGCGCGTTCATGAAGAACCTGGCGGACGCCCGCGAGCTGGCCTCCACCATGGTGGGCCTGGGCACCGACCACGGTGTACGCACGGTCGCCCTCCTCACCGACATGTCCACCCCGCTCGGCCTCACCGCGGGCAACGCGCTGGAGGTCCGCGAGTCGGTGGAGGTGCTCGCGGGCGGCGGCCCCGCGGACGTCGTCGAGCTGACCCTCGCCCTGGCGCGGGAGATGCTGGACGCGGCGGGCCTGAAGGACGCCGACCCGGCGAAGGCGCTGGCCGACGGCTCGGCGATGGACGCCTGGCGCCGGATGATCGCGGCCCAGGGCGGCGACCCGGACGCCGCGCTGCCCACCTCCCGCGAGCAGCACGTGGTCACGGCCCCCTCCTCGGGTGTCCTGACCCGTCTGGACGCCTACGACATCGGCATCGGCGCCTGGCGCCTCGGCGCGGGCCGCGCCCGCAAGGAGGACCCGGTGCAGGCCGCCGCCGGCATCGAACTCCACGCCAAGCCGGGCGACACCGTGACCGCCGGCCAGCCCCTGCTGACCCTCCACACGGACACCCCCGAGCGCTTCGACTACGCCCTGGAGGCTGTGTCCGGCTCCTACGACATCGCGGCCCCGGGCACCGAGTTCTCGACGACCCCGGTGGTGCTGGAACGTATCGCCTGACCTGCGATCTCCTCATTCGGATGAACGGGACCGGCGAAACTCCGCCGGTCCCGTTCGGCGTGTGTGATGGGCCCATGGATGACGCCGCGACAGAGGCATCTGCACGAGGTGATTCCGGCGTCCTGGGGGATCTACCAGCGGCTGGCCCTGGCGTGTCCCGCCCGCTCGGAACTGTATGTGCCGGATCTCGCGGCGGTGCCGGAGCGGGGCATGGAAGGCGAGGACGAGTACTACGTCCCCGCCGGCGCGGCCGAACTGGTCGTGGAGGTCACCTCCGTCGCCACCGCTTGCCACGACCGGAGCACCAAGGCGGCGGGCTACGCCGCGGCCGGTGTTCCGTTGTATCTCCTCGTCGACCAACTGGCGCCCGACGGACCGACGGTCAGGCTGTACGGCACTCCGCTCGGCGGCGCCTACCGTGTCCTCGCCTCGGTGGGGTTCGGGTCGCCACTGGAGCTGCCCGCTCCCTTTCGGCTCGCCGTGTCCGTCGGCTGAGAGGGGTCACCCCAGCACCGCCGCCACCCCCACCAGCACCGGTACCGACACCACCGTCGACAGCAGGATCGACTCGCGGGCCAGGGACTGGGCGACGTGGTAGCGGCTGGCGTAGGTGAAGAGGTTCTGGGCGGCGGGGAGGGCGGAGGTGACGACGACGTCGAGGAGGGGGGCGCCGTGGAGGTCGAAGAGGGAGGTCGCGAGGGCCCACGCGGCCAGGGGCTGGCCCAGGGACTTCAAGGCCACGGAGAGCAGCACGAGTTGGCGGTCCTGGCCGCGGCAGGGGGCCGCGCTGCCGTGCAGGGACATGCCGAAGGCCAGCAGGGCCGCGGGGACGGACATGTTGCCGATCAGGGTGAGCGGGTCCATCACCGGACCGGGGAGCTTCCAGCCCGCCGCGGCGACCACCACGCCGGACAGTGAACCCACCGCGATCGGATTGCGCAGCGGGGTCAGCAGCCGCTGCCCGAGCGTGCCCTTCTCGCCCATGCCGGACAGGTCGAGGACGGTCAGCGCGACCGGCGTCACCAGGACGACCTGGAAGAGCAGCACCGGCGCCACGAGGGACGCGTCGCCCAGAACATACGCGGCGATGGGGATCCCGAGGTTGCCCGAGTTGACGTAACCGGAGCACAGCGCGCCGATCGTCGTACGGCCCACACCCCACCCCCGTACCACCCCCGCCACCACGAAGACGGCCGAGACCGCCGCCGTGCTCAGCGCCGTCACCAGCAGGCGGGCGGAGAAGAGCACCGACAGGTCGGCCCTGGCCAGGGTGGTGAACAGCAGCGCCGGACCCGCCACCATGAACGCCAGCCGGGTCAGTACGTCCATGCCCTGCGTGCCGAGCGTTCCGCGCCGCCCAAGGACGTAGCCCACCCCGATGACGATCGCGATCACCGCGAACCCGCTCAGTACCCCCGTCACGGTCCCAACCCTCCGTCTTGGGGAAGGAGTTGGTCAATGTGATTCAGGTGATGCCGGTCGCCGGCCGCCGGTGGTGTCCCGGGGGGAAAGAATCCGGCCGGCGCGATGAGTTGGGCCCTCGGCCGCCGTCCATCCCCGCGTGGACACCGAGGAACCCCCTGTGCTGGTACTGCCCGAGGCCGTCGGCCGCGACGGGACACCGGCGCTCTGTGACGCCGTACGGTCCGCGCTGGAGCGCGCCGGCGACCGCGCCCGCGTCGTCGTCTGCGACACGGGCGCGCTCGGACCGCCGGACCTCGCCCAGGTGGACCTGCTGGCCCGCCTGGAACTCACCGCCCGCCGCTCCGGCGGCCGCATCCGGCTGCGCGCCCCCGCCCCCGCGCTACTCGCGCTCCTCGCGGCCGTCGGACTCCGCTTCCAGACGGAGCGGCAGTCCGAAGAGGGGGAACCAGCGCGGGGTGTCGAGGAAGCAGTGGAAACCGGTGATCCGGCCCGCTGACAGCTCCAGCACCTGCACCGCCCACGGGCTGAACCCGCCGCTGTCCGGGTCCGGCTTGTAGTGCGCGAAGGCGGGCAGCCCGTTCGCCCGCACCGGCACCAGCCGGGAAGCGGCGCAGGACGCCCCGATCGTGCTCATGAAACCGGTGATGTCGGCCGGACCGCGCAGCCACAGGTCGAACGGCGGCATCGTCATCACCGCGTCCTCGTGCAGCAGCGCCGTCAGCGCCGCCATGTCATACCCCTCGAACGCCTTCACATAGCGCTCCAGCAGCCTTTGCTGCTCCTCGTCCAGCGGATCGGACACCTCGCCCGCGCCGCCCGCGGCCGCCCGCTCGGCGAGCGTGGCCCGCGCCCGCTGCAACGCGCTGTTGACCGAGGCCACCGAGGTGTCCAGCAGCTCGGCGACCTCGCTCGCCCGCCATGCCAGCACCTCGCGCAGGATCAGCACCGCCCGCTGCCTGGGCGGCAGTCGCTGGAGCGCCGCCATGAACGCCAGCCGGATCGACTCCTTGGCCACCGCCGCCTCCGCCGGATCCGCCACCGTGGGCAGCACCCGCGCGTCCGGCACCGGCTCCAGCCAGGTGTGGTCCGGCCGCGGGGACAGCGCCGCCCGGGCCAGCGGGGTCGCGTCGGTCAGATCCATCGGCCGGGCCCGCTTGCCGCCCGCCGCCAGCATGTCCAGGCACACGTTCGTCGCGATCCGGTACAGCCACGAGCGCAGCGAGGACCGCCCCTCGAATCTCTCGTGTCCGCGCCAGGCCCGCACCAGGGTGTCCTGCACCGCGTCCTCCGCCTCGAAGGAGGAGCCGAGCATCCGGTAGCAGTACCCGGTCAGCTCGGTCCGGTGCTTCTCCAGCGCGGCGTCGATCCCCGCCGTCGCCGTGTCCTCACCCATCGCCCACCCACCCCCGTGGCCGTCCCGTACGCGCCTGCACGCCCAGCACTTCGCAAGCTACCGCAGCCCACTGACAACGACCGCCGGAGCAAGAAGCCGACCAGATCAGACCATCTGGGACCGGTTGTGATCGGTTCTGGATGCGCGTGAGGGGCACGGGACCGTACGCCCCGTACCCCTCACCTGTTCAGGATGTTTCGGGACGCTCAGTGCGCCGCGACCGGCCGGGCCGCCACCCGCGCCGCCCGCGACCCCAGCACCGTGATGGTCACGACGCCCAGGACCGCGAGGAGACCGACGCTCACCGTGCCCGTCCAGCCGTTCGCGTGGAAGGCCAGCGCGCCCACCGTGCTGCCGACGCTGGAGCCGATGTAGTAGGCGGACTGATAGAGCGCGGACGCCTGGGCGCGGCCCTGGGTGGCGGTCTTGCTGACGGCCGAGGAGGCGACCGCGTGCCCCGCGAAGAAGCCCGCGGTGATCAGCACCAGGCCGAGCAGGACGAGCGGGAGGGACGCCGCGAGGGAGAGCAGCAGCCCCGCCGTCGTCGTACCGCCCGCAAGGTAGAGGGCACCGCGGCGGCCGAGCCGGCCCACCAGACGTCCCGCCGTGGACGCCGAGACCGTGCCCACCAGATAGACCAGGAAGATCGAGCCCACGATGCCCTGCGGCAGCCCGAACGGCGCACCCGTCAGCCGGTAGCCGATCACCGTGTACACCCCGCCGAACACCGTCATGAACAGCGCGCCGATCGCGTACAGACGGCGCAGCAGCGGGTCCGAGAGATGAGTGCGGACCGTGCCCAGCAGCACCCGGGGGCGCAGCGAACCCGCCTTGAAGTGCCGCGGCGCCGGCAGCAGCAGCCGGAACGCCACCGCGCACCCGACCGCGATCACCCCGATCACCCCGACCGACGCCCGCCAGCCCCACATCTGCGCCACCCAGCCGGTGATCACCCGGCCGCTCATACCGCCGACGCTGTTGCCCGCCACGAACAGGCCGATCGCCGTGACCAGCGCGCGCGGGCGCACCTCCTCGGCCAGATACGCCTGCGCCGAGGCGGGCAGCCCGGCGAGGGCCGCGCCCTGCACCGCGCGCAGCGCCACCAGCGCGCCGATCGAGGGCGCGAAGGGCACCAGCAGACCGACGGCCACCGCGACCGCCAGCGACGCCGTCATCACCGTACGACGCCCGAAGCGCTCCGACAGGGCGCTCATCGGCAGCACGAACAGCGCGAGCCCGCCGGTCGCCGCCGCGACCGTCCAGCTCGCCTCGCTCGCCGCGACCCCGAAATCGTCGGAGATCAGCGGCAGCAGGGCCTGGGTGGAGTACAGCAGCGCGAAGGTCGCGACCCCGGCGAGGAAGAGGGCGAAGCTCATCCGGCGGTAGCCGGGGCCGCCCGGGGTCAGCCGGGTGTCGGAGGAGGGGGCGATGACAGGGGACGCGGCGCCCAGGGTGCTGGACGCCCCGGTACTGGCGGGAGACATGCTTCGACCGTAAGGACGCGCCTCTCATCCGTCCAATGCATGGAATCGTCATAATCGTTCCCATGGAGCATCAGCAGAGGTCAGAGGCCCGCCTGTCACCATCCGGTGACACAGAAGACATGGCGCTGTTGCTGGCGCCCCGCCTCGCCTACTTCGCCGGCGTGGCCCGCAACGAGCACGTCACCCGCGCCGCCCAGGAACTGAACGTCCCCCAGTCCACCCTCTCCCGCGCGATGGCCCGCCTGGAGCAGGACCTGGGTGTGGAACTGTTCGCCCGGCGCGGCCGCACCCTCGTCCTCACCACCGCGGGCCGTACTTTCCTCGCCTCCGTCGAACGCGCCCTCGGCGAGGTGGAACGCGCAGCCGAGGAGGTCCGCGCCGACGCCGACCCCGCCACCGGAAAGGTCGCCTTCGGGTTTCTGCACACCATGGGCGCCGAAACCGTGCCCGGACTGCTGGGCGCCTTCCGCGCCGAGCACCCGCGTATCCGCTTCAGCCTCGTCCAGAACTACGGCGAGGCCATGCTGGAGGGCATGCGCGCCGGCCGCCTCGACCTCTGTCTGACCTCACCCGTCCCGGACGCCCCCGATCTCGTCGTCCGCCGCCTGGACGAACAGAAGCTCCGCCTCGTAGTCCCCGCCGACCATCCGCTCGCGGGCCGCCGCCGGATCCGGCTGGCCGAGGCGGCCGAGGAGAACTTCGTGACCCTGGAACCCGGCTACGGACTGCGCCGCATCACCGACGCCCTGTGCCGCGAGGCCGGGTTCGCGCCCCGGATCGCCTTCGAGGGGGAGGAGGCCGAGACGCTACGGGGCCTGGTCGCGGCCGGGCTCGGGGTCGCGCTGCTGCCGCCGCCGACGGTGCCGCGGCCGGGCGTGGTGGAACTGTCCGTCACCGCGCCCCGCGCCGTCCGCGAGATCGGCGTCGCCTGGCCGGCCGACCGCCCGGACACCCCACCGGTCGCCGCCTTCAAGAAGTTCCTGCTGTCGAGGCGCGGCAACCTGCTCCCGTCCTGAACCCCGCTGCGTGACCCGCTGGTTCACCGCCGCCGCAGCGACGTGCCGAACCCCACCGCCAGCGGCATCCGCAGCCCTATCGGCGGCGGCGCCGCCAGCGCGTCCTCGACCGGCCGGGACACCGGGTGCCCGAACAGCGCGCCCCGCATGAAGTCGGCGGCCAGGCACTCCACTTCGTCCCGGTGACCGTGCAGCCGGTGCCCGTCGGAGTGCACCTCGAACCGGCACACCTCCCGGTTCACCTTCTTCGCCCGCGCCGCGAGCCGGAACGACAGCTCCGGGTCGCTGCGCTCGTCGTTCGTGCCGTGCACGATCAGCACCCGCCGCCCCACCAGCTGCTTCACCGGCTCGGCGGGCGCGGCCACATCTTCCTCGGGCAGCCAAGGGGCCAGCGCCACCACCGAGTTGACGGCCTCGTGCCCGCCCGCCCGCAGCGCCGCCCGGCCACCCATGCCGACGCCGACCAGGCACACCGGGACATCCCCGTACCGCCGTACGACCTCGTCCGCCGCCCACTCCGCGTCGGCGGCCAGATGTGCCTCGCTGCCGTTCCACCCCCGGTACCGGTAGCGGACGGTGTGTACGGCCAGGCCCTCGCCCTTTCCGGTACGGACGAACCGCCGGCCCAGCGAACGCACGAACGCCGTCGCCCCCATTACGGACGGCCTGCGCACGGAGACCTCCTCCCCACCGGGCAGCAGCAGCACCACCCCGCACACCGATTCCGGCCCCGGCCCGACCACCTTGCCCAGCCCGGCCGTTCGGACCGGCGATGCTTGCTGTCCCATGACAGAACAGTGTCAGAAGCCACGGTGTACGAAACCCGTCCGCGCGGTCACCGTTGGGTCTCGACGTAAAGAGGGCGGAAAGCAGGCGGAAAACGTCCGGCCGTGTCCGGCTGCGCGGCCGGAGCTTTCTACGCGCGTAGGCAGTACAGTGCGGAAATGACGAGCCAGACTGCACCGAAGGGGACCGTTCCGGCGAATGTGCCGGGGCATGTACCGACGCCGGACCAGATCCGCCGGGCGCCCAAGGTTCTGCTGCACGATCATCTGGACGGCGGGCTGCGGCCCGGGACCGTCGTCGAACTCGCCCGGGACAGCGGGTACCCGGAGCTTCCCGAGGCCGATCCCGGCAAGCTGGGGATCTGGTTCCAGGAGGCCGCCGACTCCGGGTCCCTGGAGCGCTATCTGGAGACCTTCCGGCACACCGTCGGCGTGATGCAGACCCGGGAGGCCCTCCTCCGGGTCGCCCGGGAGTGTGCCGAGGACCTCGCCGAGGACGGGGTGGTCTACGCCGAGGTGCGATACGCGCCCGAGCAGCACCTGGAGCAGGGGCTGACCCTGGAAGAGGTCGTCGAGGCGGTCAACGAGGGGTTCCGGCAGGGGGAGCGGCTCGCCCGGGAGAACGGGCACCGGATCCGGGTCGGCGCCCTGCTCACCGCGATGCGGCACGCGGCCCGCTCCCTGGAGATCGCCGAACTCGCCAACCGCTACCGGGACTCCGGCGTCGTCGGCTTCGACATCGCCGGCGCCGAGGCCGGGCACCCGCCCACCCGGCACCTGGACGCCTTCGAGTACCTCAAGCGCGAGAACAACCACTTCACCATCCACGCCGGAGAGGCCTTCGGACTGCCCTCCATCTGGCAGGCGCTGCAATGGTGCGGCGCCGACCGGCTCGGGCACGGGGTGCGGATCATCGACGACATCGAGGTCCGGCCGGACGGGTCGGTGCGGCTCGGGCGGCTCGCGTCGTACGTCCGGGACAAGCGGATCCCGCTGGAGCTGTGCCCCAGTTCCAACCTTCAGACGGGGGCCGCGCCCTCCTACGCCGAGCATCCGATCGGGTTGCTGCGCAAGCTTCTGTTCCGGGCCACGGTTAATACCGACAATCGTCTTATGTCGCACACCAGCATGAGCCAGGAGTTCGAGCATCTTGTCGACGCGTTCGGTTATACGCTCGACGACCTCCAGTGGTTCTCTGTCAATGGGATGAAATCAGCTTTCATTCCTTTCGATGAACGCCTTGCCATGATCAATGACGTCATCAAGCCCGGATATGCCGAACTGAAATCCGAATGGCTGTTTCAGCAGACGTCTCCCACCAGCGGTTCTGTGAGTTCCGAGGGGTAGGTGGCGGCCTCTCGCGGTGCGGAATTCGGACGCGCTTTCACCGGGTGTCCGCATTTCGGTGTTTGCGGGTCGGGGTGCGGCGCGTTTACGGTCATGGACCGCTCCTGAAGTTTTCCGTCTCCGCATTCAAGGACGCATTTACCATGAAGCAGTCTGCCGTCAAGACCCTCGGTGTCGCCGCCCTCGGTGCCGCCTTCGCCGCCGTCGGCGCGGGTGCCGCCAACGCCGCTCCCGCCGCTCCCGACGCCACGCAGGTCGCCAAGGCGCTGCCGGGGACCGTCGAGGCGCTCACCCAGGGGCAGGGTGCCGTGGCCTCCGGTGTGGCCGCCGCGAAGCCGGCCGTACAGCGGGTGCTCGCGCAGGGGCCGACCGGGCTGCTCGGCGGACTGCCGCTCGGCAGCACCGGCCTGCCCACCCACGGCATGGGTGTCAACGGGATCCCGCTCGGCTGACGCCACCGCTGTCCCGACGCCGCCGGTGTGTTCCGGATCCGACCGGAGCGCCCCGGCGGCGCGGTGTGTCACCAGCTGGAGGCGCGGGCCTTGTCCTCGGACGGCAGCAGGATCCACAGGGCTATGTAGAGCAGGAACTGAGGGCCCGGCAGCAGACAGGACAGCACGAAGATCACGCGCATCGTGGTCGCGGAGGTGCCGAAGCGGCGGGCCAGGCCCGCGCACACTCCGCCGATCATGCGGCCGTGGGTGGGTCGGGCAAGGGCGGTCATGACATCCTCCGTGGTCGTCGGTCGGCTCGATCAGCTGTTTACGACGATACGGACACGAAGGGGATGAAGCGTCACTCTAGGGAGCGATTCCGACCCTGGGAATCGTCGGGGTCCGCCCCTGAGAAAGCCCCTCCTGAAAGGTGACCGGCTCCTCCTCCAGGCCCTCGTGCAGCGGCTCCCACCTGCGCAGACGCGCGCGAGCAGCGGGGACGACGAGCAGATGGGCCACTATCGCCCCGGCCGTGTTCAGCAGCAGCGAGTCGACGTCCACGACCCGGCCCGGGACCCCGGTCTGCAACAGGGCGATGCCGAGCGAGATCAGACAGGCCGCGGCGGCGGTGCGCAGCAGCGAGGCGAGCGGGGACACCGTGAGCCGCCCGTGCGCCATCGGCAGCAGCACCCCGAGCGGCGCGAGCAGCCCGAGCCCCTCACCGAGCGGCTTCACCGCGGCCGGCCACCCCAGCGCCAGGTCGGCGCGGATACCGGCCAGCGGGTGCAGGTTGGGCGGCATCACCCAGGGCACGTCCAGTGGCCGCAGCATCAGCCAGGCGACGAAGGCGATGTGGGCGAGGAGGAGGATGCCCCCTGCCGTCCGGACGCGGATGGCGGCGATGCCGCCGAAGTCCCCTTGACCCTGCACGTCCCCCAAGACGCGTGGGTTCGTACGATCGGTTCCGCATCCGGATGTGACCCGACCCTCGAACGTCTTGTCGACCACCTCGACGGCCGGAAGGCGCGCGCATCACCACGGGGGTGACCCGCTCGGTACCGTGCGCGTCGGGTCGGCGGACGTGCGCCGGGGGGGGGCGGGCTCATGGGGACACGCGCTGTGACGAGCGGATCAGCTGCGAGCGCCAGCGCACGGGACTGCACGGGCATGCGTACTCGTACGTCCGAACCAGACCCGGAAACGGCGAGGGCACGCGAACTCGCGGATACGCCCCGCCGACCACCCGGCGCCGAGCCATTCAGCGCCGAGCCACTCAGCGTCAAGCCGCCTCGCTCCACGGCCTCCGCGAAGTGATCCGTATAGCGCCGGGCCGGTCATTGATCAGCTCATGGCGCGGGCGCGGTGGAATGCCGACCTCTGGGTACGAAGCGTGAAGTCAGCCCGTGCGCTCTGCTACCTCGCTCGTCGGTGGGGCTGCTGTGCCCGGGTGGTTGCGGACGTCGTCCGTGCAGGCGTAGCGGCGTGGTGGGGTGGGGGAGGGGCCGCCCAGGGTGACGGAGCCGTCGCCCTCTGTCGCGGCGGAGTCCGAGAGGGTGCAGACCAGTTGGGCCAGTGCGGCGGTGGGGAGGCGGGCGGGGGTGGTGCTCAGGCGGAGGGTGTCCTCGGGGTCGTGCGGGGCGGGTCCGGAGACGGTCAGGCCGCCCGGGACGTACGTGGCATAGCCCGCGGAACGTTCCGCCGAGGAGGGCGCCGTGGCCAGTTGGTCCAGCAGACCCTGGGCCACCATCACCCGGCGGCGGCCGTCGGGGGTGCCCTCCGGGACGCGTACCGTACGGTCCACCGTCACCAGGGACGACCCGCACAGCAGGAAGACCTGCACGGGTACGCCCTGTTGGGTCGTCTGGCCGGAGCCCGTCAGGGAGCAGGGGACCCGCGAGGGTGCCGGGCCGAAGTCGGTCGGCACCTGGGTGGCGCGGATGCCGCAGCCGGTGAGCAGGGCGCCCAGGAGGGGCAGGGCGAGCCATCGGCGCCCGTGTCGTGATCGTCGTCGTAGCGTCGTCATTGTCATCGTCGTCGTCATCACCCCTCCTTCCCTTGCGTCGCGCCGCCTTCGCCGTTCTTCTTCTCGGTGCTCCCGTCCGGTTCCTCCGTCAGCTCCGAGGCGTCCCGGGGCAATCGGAGGGTGAACACGGCGCCGCCCTCGGGGGAGTTGGCGGCCGTGATCTCGCCGCCGTGGATGTGCGCGTTCTCCATCGCGATGGAGAGGCCGAGGCCGCTGCCCTCCGAACGGGGGCGGGAGGCGCTGGCCTTGTAGAAGCGGTCGAAGACATGCGGGAGGACGTCCTCCGGGATGCCGGGGCCGTGGTCGCGGACCCGGATGACCACCGAGTCGGACGCCTCGCGCACCGAGACCCGGACCGGTGAGCCGCCGTGCTTGAGGGCGTTGCCGATCAGGTTGGCGAGGATCACATCGAGGCGGCGCGGGTCGAGGCGGGCGTGAATGCCGCGCTCGGCGTCCAGTTCCACCGCGTCCAGCCAGGCGCGGGCGTCGATGCAGGCGGTGATCTGGTCGGCGACGTCCACGTCGTCCAGGACCAGCCGGGCCGTGCCCGCGTCGAAGCGGGTGACCTCCATGAGGTTCTCGACCAGGGTGTTCAGGCGGCGCGTCTCGCTGACGACCAGGCGGACGGCCGGCTCGATCATCGGGTCCATGCTGCCCGCGTCCGCGTCCAGCTCCTCCTCCAGCACCTCCGTGACGGCGGTGATGGCGGTGAGCGGCGTACGCAGCTCATGGCTCATGTCGGCGACGAAGCGCCGGGAGGCGTCGTCCCGTGCGGCCATGTCCGCGACCCGCTTCTCCAGAGCCTCCGCCGCGTTGTTGAAGGTACGGGAGAGATCGGCGAGTTCGTCCGTGCCGGACACACGCAGCCGGGTGTCCAGCTTGCCCTCGCCGAGGCGGCGGGCGGCGACCCCGAGGCGGTGCACCGGCTTCAGTACGGTCGTGGCGGCGGCCTGCGCGAGCAGCGCGGCGCCGATCAGCGCGAGACCGGTCGCGATGCCCAACGACCAGGCCAGCGAGTCGAGATCCTTCGCCTCCGGCTCCAGGGACTTCGCCATGTAGCCGGTCGGGCCGCCGCCGATCACCCGGGTGCCGGCGACCAGGTACGGCGTGCCGTGCTCCGAGACGCGCTGCCAGTACAGGTGGTACGGCTGCTTGTTGGCGTCGCTGATCTCCTGCTGGCGGTCCACCGCCGTACGCAGCGACTTGGGCACGTCCTCCAGGGAAAACCCGTTGATGCCACCGGAGTTGCCGTACACCGTCTTGCCGCGCGCGTCCTGGCCGACCAGGAGCACAGAGAAGCTCTGACTGCTGGACGCCATCTGCCCGGCGGTGCGCTGGAGTTCGTCCTGGGTCGGATGGACGGGCAGCGCGCCCGCGCGGTTCTGCATCTCCTGGCGGAAATCGCGCAGCACCGCGTCCTGGGCGCGGGTGAGCACCGCCTCGCGGTTGAGCCAGTAGGCGATGCCCGACGCCGACACCGCGGCGGTGAGCGCGACCAGGCCGAAGACGACGACCAGCCGCAGCCGCAGACTGGTGAACCTGAGCCGGGACAGACCTCCCTTGCGCCCCGCGGACCAGCCGCGCGGCCCCCCTCGCGTATCGCTCACTGAGGAGTGTCCAGGCGGTAGCCGACACCACGGACCGTACGGATCAGGGTCGGGGACGAGGGCACGTCCTCCACCTTGGCGCGCAGCCGCTGCACACACGCGTCCACCAGGCGGGAGTCGCCCAGGTAGTCGTGCTCCCACACCAGCCGCAGCAGCTGCTGGCGGGACAGCGCCTGGCCCGGACGGCGGCTCAGCTCCAGGAGCAGCCGCAGCTCGGTCGGGGTGAGCTGGAGGTCCTCGCCGTTCTTCGTCACGGTCATCGCCGAGCGGTCGATGACCAGGCTGCCGAAGCTCGCCGAGTCGCTGGACTCGCGCTCGCCGCGGCGCAGCACGGCCCGGATCCGGGCGTCCAGCACCCGGCCCTGGACCGGTTTGACCACATAGTCGTCGGCGCCGGACTCCAGTCCGACGACCACGTCGATGTCGTCGCTGCGCGCGGTCAGCAGGATGATCGGCAACTGGTCCGTGCGCCGGATGCGCCGGCACACCTCGAACCCGTCGATACCGGGCAGCATCACATCCAGCACGATCAGGTCCGGCCGCTGCTCGCGCAGCAGCTTCAGACCGTCCTCGCCGCTGGCAGCGGTGGCCACACGGTGTCCCTGGCGCGTCAGTGAGAGCTCCAGGGCCGTACGGATGGCGTCGTCGTCCTCGATCAGCAACAGGGAAGGCACCCGCTCATTCTGGCCCATGGACGGGGTGTCGTACGACCTGTCGGCCACAGCCCCGCAGGATCCCCACGACCCGCTCAGGGCTAGCGCCACCGGCTGTGCACTTCCTGTGACGGCGCCGATGGCCCGGGCCCTGTGACAGGTCTGTGACAGTCGGGGGACACACCGATGAAGTCACCCCGGCAGGCTTTTCGTCACGGGCACGGCGAGCAGCCGGATCCGGCCGAAATGGCCGGAACAGCCCGGAGCACGACCGGGCGAGGCCCGGGGTACGGCCGGGCGCAGGCCCGGAGCAGGACAGAAGCACCGGAAGTCCACGACGGGGAGCGCGAGATGAACACGCTGCACAGCATCAGCACCAGCGCAGTGGTCACGCGTCTGCACGACGTGCACCGGGGTTCGGAGAAGTCCGGTGCTGAGGGGGGTACCTCCCGCGCGAGTGCGTTCGAGCGTGGGGGAGTGCGGGGGTGCGCTCGCGGTGCCGGGCGTCAGCACGGTGTGTACGGGCAGCAGCCCTACATGTCGGTGATCGACGCGCGTACGGGGGACACGCACGGGGGAAGCGCGTACAAGGAGGACACGGGGGAGCGCCGCTCGCTGACGGAGGCGGAGTTCACCGCCTACGTCCAGGAGCGCCGCGCCTCCCTGTACGCGACCGCCTACCACCTGACCGGCGACCGTTTCGAGGCCGAGGACCTGCTCCAGAGCGCGCTGTTCTCGACCTACCGGGCGTGGGACCGGATCAGCGACAAGGCGGCCGTCGGCGGCTACCTGCGGCGCACGATGACGAACCTGCACATCAGCGCCTGGCGGCGCCGCAAGCTCAACGAGTACCCGACCGAGGAACTGCCCGAGACGCCCGGCGAGACGGACGCGATGCGCGGCACCGAGCTGCGCGCGGTCCTGTGGCAGGCGCTGGCCCGGCTGCCCGAGCTCCAGCGCACCATGCTGGTCCTGCGCTACTACGAGGGCCGTACGGACCCGGAGATCGCGGACATACTCAACATCAGTGTCGGCACGGTGAAGTCCAGCATCTGGCGCTCGCTGCGCCGGCTGCGCGAGGACGAGGTCCTCAGCTTCGGCCGTGACGAGGAGAGCGCCTTCGGCGAACTGGTCGCCTGAGGTACGGGGGAAGCACGGGGGACGGGGGCCGGGCCGCTGGGGGGCGGTTCGGAGCGTACGGGGGAACGACGGGGGAGTGCGAGGGACGACGGGGAACACGGGACAGCCGCTGTGGGGGTGGTGGCCCGTGGGCCTCTCGGCCGTCGGCTCATGGGGAGGAGCGACGGGGGAACGGGGGATACGGGGGAATCACGGGGGAGGGGAACCGAAGAGGGGCTGGTCGGACCGGGGGGTCCGGGCGGCCCCTCTTCGGTTCCCCCTGTGCTCTCTGCCGCGTCCTCTACCGCTCCGCTTCCCGGTGCCGCCGTCCGGCGGTGGTGTACTTGCCGGCCCACTCGGCGACCGCGAGCCGGCGCAGGGCCTCGTCCCGGTCGCAGGGATGTGCGCCCAGCGTGACCTGGCGGGCGACGATCGTGCGCTCCGCGCGCATCAGCCGCCAGCCGCGGCGCAACAGGAACGGCACCGACTTACGGCCCTCCTTCAGATCGCGCACGAACCGCCGCCGGAAGGTGGTGACCGCGCCGCGGTTCAGGCAGAGCGCGTCGGCGAGGACGCCGAGTTCCCGGCAGCGTTCGACGATCTCCGCGGCGAAGATGCCCTCCGCGATGAACAGGGGCGTACGGTCCAGCCGCAGCGTCTCCTCGCCGGTACGGGCGCTGAGCGGGATGTCGTACACCGGCACCGGCGTCGAACCCGTGGCGCACAGGCGGCTGATGGCGTCGAGGGCGACCTGTGCGTCCCAAGAGTCCGGGTGGTCCCAGTCGATGTCCGAACTCCCCTCCACCAGGGGCAGAGTCGGGTCGTCGGCCTCTTTGTAGAAGTCGTCCAGGCGCAGGACGGGCAGCCCGGAACGGGCGGCGACCAGGGACTTGCCCGAACCCGAGGGGCCGCACAGCAGCACGACACGGGCGGGGGACGGGGGATGAATGCTCACGGAACACCAGTTTGACGCATGGCGCGGCGCCTGCCGACCCCGCGGTTCGCTTTTGAAGCGCGGGTCACCTCTCAACTACCCTGTGTCGCGACATCATTACCCTGCGCACCAGAAGGTGGCACCAGCGATGGCCCGACACAGCAAGCCCCAGCACCCCACCGCGCGCCGTGCCCTGTTCGCCCTCGTGACCGCCGGCGCGGCGCTGGGCGCGGGCGCGGCGACGGCCCAGGCGGACACAGGCGCACCCCTCGTGCACGTGCCGTGGCGGCCGACATCCCTGGGCAACATCGACCCCGAGGCCGGTCTCACGGTCCTCACCGGCACGGTCGGCTACGTCACCGGCCCGGTCGCTGGCCTCAAGCCCAACCCCCTCGCGGGCACCGGCGTCGACCCCCTCGACAACGGAGTGGGCACCCAGGTCGCCGACTTCAAGCCCGTGGGCTCCCAGATGCTGACCGCCCCGATCGCGGAGGCCCAGTCCCTGGGAAGCCTTCCGATGGTGGGACAGGTGCTGGCGGGGCTGAGTCACTAGGGGCGGCCCGCAAGGGGTGCGGGGAACTGCGCGGCCGGCCGGGTACGACCCGTACCCGGCCGACGACGGCAGTTTCCCGCCCGAACCCCGTCAGTACGACGAACCCGACGCGCCCAGCGCACCCGTCGTGTGCCACACGGTCTTCGTCTCGAGGAAGGCTGTCAGGCGCTCGATGCCGGGGGTCTGGGTGAAGTCGACGGTCTGGGGGCGCAGTACGCGCTTCAGGTTGTCGGCGGCGGCGATCTCCAGTTCCTTGGCCAACTCCTCGTCCGCGCCCGCGAGATCGATCGCGTTCACGTCCTGGTGCGCGGCCAGTGAGGGCGCGATCTCGGACGGGCGGCCGGAGAGGATGTTCACCACGCCGCCTGGGACGTCGGACGTGGCCAGCACCTCGGCGAGGGAGAGCGCCGGGAGCGGGGCCTTCTCGGAGGCGATGACGACGGCCGTGTTGCCGGTGGCGATCACCGGGGCGAGGACCGAGACCAGGCCCAGGAAGGACGAGTCCTGGGGGGCGAGTACGGCGACCACGCCCGTCGGCTCCGGGGAGGAGAGGTTGAAGAACGGACCCGCGACCGGGTTCGCGCCGCCGACCACCTGGGCGATCTTGTCGGTCCAGCCGGCGTACCAGACCCAGCGGTCGATCGCGGCGTCCACCACGGCCGCGGCCTTGGACTTCGACAGGCCCTCCGCCTCGGCCACCTCGCGCACGAACTGCTCGCGGCGGCCCTCCAGCATCTCCGCGACCCGGTACAGGACCTGGCCGCGGTTGTAGGCGGTCGCGCCGGACCAGCCGCCGAACGCCTTGCGCGCCGCGACCACCGCGTCCCGGGCGTCCTTGCGGGAGGACAGCGGGGCGTTGGCCAGCCAGTTGTTCTTCGGGTCCGTCACCTCGTACACCCGACCGCTCTCGGAACGCGGGAACTTGCCGCCCACGTACAGCTTGTAGGTCTTGAAGACGGAAAGTCGTGCGTCAGACATCGAGGTACGCCTCCAGGCCGTGGCGGCCGCCCTCGCGGCCGAAGCCCGACTCCTTGTAGCCGCCGAACGGCGAGGTGGGGTCGAACTTGTTGAACGTGTTGGACCAGACGACACCGGCGCGCAGCTTGCTCGCGACGGCCAGGATGCGGGAGCCCTTCTCGGACCAGATGCCCGCCGACAGGCCGTACTGCGTGTTGTTCGCCTTGGCGACCGCCTCGTCCGGGGTGCGGAAGGAGAGGACCGACAGCACCGGGCCGAAGATCTCCTCACGGGCGATGGTGTGGGCCTGGGTGACGTTCGTGAAGAGCGTCGGCGCGAACCAGTAGCCGGTGTCCGGCAGTTCACAGGCGGGGGACCAGCGCTCGGCGCCCTCCGCCTCGCCCGCGTCGGCCAGCGCGGTGATCCGGGCCAGCTGCTCCGCGGAGTTGATCGCGCCGATGTCGGTGTTCTTGTCCAGCGGGTCGCCGAGGCGCAGCGTGGACAGGCGGCGCTTCAGCGCGTCCAGCAGCTCGTCCTGGATCGACTCCTGGACGATCAGGCGCGATCCTGCGCAGCAGACCTGGCCCTGGTTGAAGAAGATGCCGTTCACGATGCCCTCGACGGCCTGGTCGATCGGGGCGTCGTCGAAGACGATGTTCGCGCCCTTGCCGCCGAGTTCGAGGGTGAGCTTCTTGCGGGTGCCGGCCACGGTCCGCGCGATCGCCTTGCCGACCGCCGTCGAGCCCGTGAACGCGACCTTGTTCACGTCCGGGTGCGCGACCAGGGCGGCGCCGGTACGGCCGTCACCGGTCACGATGTTGACGACGCCCTTGGGCAGGCCCGCCTGGCGGCAGATGTCCGCGAAGAACAGGGCCGACAGCGGGGTGGTCTCGGCGGGCTTCAGGACGACCGTGTTGCCGGTCGCGAGCGCCGGGGCGATCTTCCAGGCCAGCATCAGCAGCGGGAAGTTCCACGGGATGACCTGGCCGGCCACGCCCAGCGGCCGCGGGTCCGCCCCGAAGCCGGCGTGGTCGAGCTTGTCGGCCCAGCCCGCGTAGTAGAAGAAGTGGGCCGCGACCAGCGGGAGGTCGGCGTCGCGGGTCTCCTTGATCGGCTTGCCGTTGTCCAGCGTCTCCAGGACGGCCAGTTCGCGGCTGCGCTCCTGGATGATCCGGGCGATGCGGAACAAGTACTTGGCGCGCTCGGCGCCGGGCAGCGCGGACCACTTCTCGAAGGCCTTGCGGGCGGCCTTCACGGCGCGGTCGACGTCCTCCTCGGAGGCCTCGGCGACCTCCGACAGCACCTCTTCGGTGGACGGCGAGACGGTCTTGAAGACCTTGCCGCCGGTCGCGTCGGTGAACTCGCCGTCGATGAACAGACCGTAGGACGACGCGATGTCCACGACGGAGCGGGACTCGGGCGCCGGTGCGTACTCGAACGCGGATGCGGATACGGGTGCCATGGTGATCAGTCCACCGTCACGTAGTCGGGGCCGGAGTAACGGCCGGTGGCCAGCTTCTGACGCTGCATCAGCAGATCGTTGAGCAGTGAGGAGGCGCCGAAGCGGAACCAGTGGTTGTCCAGCCAGTCCTGGCCCGCCGTCTCGTTGACCAGGACGAGGAACTTGATGGCGTCCTTGCTCGTACGGATGCCGCCGGCCGGCTTCACGCCGACCTGGATGCCGGTCTGGGCGCGGAAGTCGCGCACCGCCTCCAGCATCAGAAGGGTGTTGGCGGGCGTCGCGTTGACGGCGACCTTGCCCGTCGAGGTCTTGATGAAGTCGGCGCCGGCGATCATGCCGAGCCAGGAGGCGCGGCGGATGTTGTCGTACGTCGACAGCTCGCCGGTCTCGAAGATGACCTTCAGCCGGGCGCTCGTCCCGCAGGCTTCTTTGACGGCGACGATCTCGTCGTACACCTTCAGGTACTTGCCCGCGAGGAACGCGCCGCGGTCGATGACCATGTCGATCTCGTCGGCGCCCGCGGCGACGGCGTCCCGCACGTCGGCCAGCTTCACGTCGAGGGCGGCACGGCCGGCCGGGAAGGCGGTGGCGACCGAGGCGACCTTGACGCCGGAACCGGCGACGGCCTCCTTGGCGACGGCCACCATGTCCGGGTAGACGCAGACCGCGGCCGTGGTCGGGGCGGTGCGGTCGGTCGGGTCGGGGTGGACGGCCTTGGCGCCGAGCGCCCGGACCTTGCCCGGGGTGTCCGCGCCTTCCAGCGTCGTCAGGTCGACCATCGAGATGGCGAGGTCGATGGCGTACGCCTTCGCGGTGGTCTTGATGGAACGGGTGCCGAGCGACGTGGCGCGCGCCTCCAGGCCGACCGTGTCGACGCCGGGCAGCCCGTGCAGGAAGCGGCGCAGCGTGCTGTCGGACGCGGTGACGTCGGCGAGCGCATGTGCGGGGGGTGCAGTGGTGGGCATGGTCACCAGACGAGCATATCTACGCGCGTAGCGGCTGTACACCCCCGGGGCGGATTCGGCGCCGGACGGGGGCGGTGCGCGGTCCGGGTCGTGGCTCGTGCGGGTCCGGGTCGTGGCTCGTGCGGGTCTGGTTCACGGCTCGTGCTCTCCGACCGTGGCCCGGAGAGCACGAGGGATCACGAGGGATCACCGAGGATCACGGCGGACCGCCGAGAACCACGGATGGACAGCGGAGCATCACGGATGGATACGGGTATGGATACGGGTGCCGGGGCACATGGCGGTGCCCGCCGTGTCGTCATGCACAATCGGGGCCATGACGACCCCGGACAACAAGCCACCCGCGTCGCCGCCTCCGGTGCCCGCCGTGAAGGACCGGATCTACCGCTCGCCCATGGGGCTCGTGGGCGGCGTGCTGCTGCTCGCGGTCGTCGCCTGGCTGGGCTGCGACGCGCTGTTCAACGGCCACGGCCGCACCCCGTGGCTCGCGCTGGCCACGATGATCCTTGTGCTGCCGCTGGTGATCGCCTTCACGCTGCGCCCGGCCGTGTTCGCCAACGAGGAACGGCTGCGGATCCGCAACCCCTACCGGGTGATCTCCGTGCCGTGGAGCGAGGTCGAGGCGCTGCGCTCCAGCTTCACCAACGAGGTGCGCACCAAGTCCGGCGGCAAGTACCAGCTGTGGGCCGTTCCCGTGTCGCTGCGCGGCCGCAAGAAGGCCGAGCGGCGGGCGGCGTCCGCGGCACGGCGGTCGGCGAGGGGTGAGGCCGGTCTCGGCGGGGGGCTCGGCGCCAGGGGCGCCGGCTTCGCCGGGCTCGCCGCCCGCGGCGCCGACGACACCGGACCGTCCCGCGCGGAGAGCGACAAGGTCATGGACGACCTGCGCGACCTGCTGGACCGGTGCGGGAACGAGGAGCCGACCCAGGGCGGTACGACGATCCGCTGGGCCTACGAGGTCGCGGCGCCGACGCTGGCCGGGGCCGTGCTGCTGGTGATCCTGCTGGTGACCGGCGGCTGAGCGGCGGCGGTACGGCGTTGACGGCGTCCGCACGGACGAGTTGACGGCGTCCGCACGGACAAGGGGCACCCCCGGGGTCGGGATCCGGGGGTGCCCCTGGTTTTTTCCGGTGCTTTTCCGGTGTTCTCCGGTGGCTCCGGGGTTTCAGATGCCGGCAGCCGCGGAGAGGTCGCGCTTGACGGCCTCCAGGAGCTCCTTCGCGCGGGCGTGCGCTGCCGGGAGGTCGGCGCGGTCCGGAACCGGTACGACGACCTCCAGGTAGCACTTCAGCTTCGGCTCGGTGCCGCTGGGGCGGACGATGACCCGGGCGCCGTCCAGGGTGTAGCGCAGGCCGTCCGTCGGCGGCAGCGTCTCCGTGCCCTTGTTCAGGTCCTCCGCCCGGGTGATGGCCAGGCCCGCGAGTCGCGTCGGGGGCTGCTCGCGCAGGCGGCGCATCGCGTCGGCGATCAGGGAGAGGTCCTGGACGCGCACGGACAGCTGGTCGGTGGCGTGCAGGCCGTGCTCGACGGCGAGGTCGTCCAGGAGGTCGAGAAGGGTACGGCCCTCCTCCTTCAGCCCGGACGCCAGTTCGGTGATCAGGAGGGCCGCGGTGATGCCGTCCTTGTCGCGCACGCCCTCGGGGTCCACGCAGTAGCCGAGGGCCTCCTCGTAGCCGTAGCGCAGTCCTTCGACGCGGGCGATCCACTTGAAGCCGGTGAGCGTCTCCTCGTACGGCAGCCCCGCCTTGCCGGCGATCCGGCCGAGCAGGGAGGATGAGACGATCGACTCCGCGAAGGTGCCCTGGACGCCGCGGCGCACCAGGTGGGCGGCGAGCAGCGCGCCGACCTCGTCGCCGCGCAGCATCCGCCAGTCGCCGCCGTCCTTGACGGCCACGGCGCAGCGGTCGGCGTCCGGGTCGTTGGCGATGATCAGATCGGGGTCGGTCGCGCGGGCCCGGTCGAACGCCAGGTCCATCGCGCCCGGCTCCTCCGGGTTGGGGAAGGCGACGGTCGGGAAGTCCGGGTCGGGCTCGGCCTGTTCGGCGACCAGTACGGGCTCCGGGAAGCCGGCGCGGGCGAAGGCGGCGAGCAGGACGTCCTTGCCGACGCCGTGCATGGCGGTGTAGACGGTGCGGGCGGTGCGGGGGGAGCCGGTGGCCAGTACGGCGTCGGTACGGGCGAGATAGGCGTCCAGGACCGCTTCGTCCAGGGTCTCCCAGCCGGACTCCGGGCGGGGTACGTCGTGCAGGGAGGCGATCGCGTCGATCTCGGCGGCGATGCCCGCGTCGGCCGGGGGCACGATCTGGGAGCCGTCGCCCAGGTACACCTTGTAGCCGTTGTCCCGGGGCGGGTTGTGGCTGGCGGTGACCTCCACGCCCGCGACCGCGCCCAGGTGCCGGATCGCGAAGGCGAGCACGGGGGTGGGGAGCGGGCGGGGGAGTACGGCGGCACGCAGACCGGCGCCGGTCATCACGGCGGCGGTGTCGCGGGCGAAGTCGGCGGACTTGTGGCGGGCGTCGTAGCCGATGACGACCAGGCCGGCGTCGGGGCCCCCGTGGGGGGTGCCGTTCTTCTTCAGGTACGCGGCGAGACCGGCGGCGGCGCGGATGACGACGCTCCGGTTCATGCGCATCGGGCCGGCACCGAGTTCGCCGCGCAGGCCTGCGGTACCGAACTGGAGGGTGCCGGCGAAACGTGCCGCCAGTTCCTTCTCGTCGCCGGCCTCGATCAGTTCGGCGAGCTCGGCACGGGTGTCCGGGTCGGGGTCCTCGGCGAGCCATGCGCTGGCCCGCGCGATCAGATCGTGCACCTTGGGATCAACCTCTCCTGTGTTTACCGCCGCCCCGCCCACCCGCCCGCCCGACTCGGTCGGTCGAGAGGTGAACGGTAGGTACGGAGCGGTGCGGGCGGGTGGGGGTGGCTCTGGTCGGCTGGGGGGAGGGGGCGGCTTGGCCGTAATTGCTGGTGCTGGTGCTGGTGGCGCTGGTGGCGGGCGGTGCCGGGAGCTGCGGTGGGGGCCGCGACACCCACATCATCCGATCATCCGGAACGGAACGAACGGCGTGACCCGGCCCGGCGGGACTCGGCCCGACGTGACCCGGGCCCGGCCCGGCCCAGCCCGGGAACGCGCACGCCACCCGGCACCAGCCAGACCCGCGCAGGACTCGCCACCGCCGGAGACACGCACGCCCCGCACGAGCCGCCCTCACCGCGGCCCCCGGAAGCCCCCGTGCTCCCGGCGCCCGGTTGGATCGTCCGATGTCCAGGTGCCCCGGCATCCGGGTCGCCTGACGCCCAAGCTCTCGGCGTCCAGGTCACCCGACGCCCAGGCTCCTGACGCCCGGGTCACCCGGTGCCAGGCCCGGCGCCCGGTCAGGCTCCCTGGCGTCCAGGCTGCCGGAGCCCAGGCCCCTGGCATCCAGGTCACCTGGTGCCCAGCTCCGGGCGTTCAGATCACCCGGCGTCTAGCCCCCGGCGTTCGGATCGCCCGACGCCCAGGCTCCTGACGCCCAGGTCACCCGATGCCGGGCCCTGGTGTCCAGGTCCCCGGCGTCCCGGTCACCCGGCACCCAAGCCCCTGGCATCCAGACCGCCCGATGCCCAGGTGCCTCGGCATCCAGGTCGCCCGATGCCCAGGTGCCCCGGCATCCAGATCACCCGACGCTCAAGCTCCTGGCATCCAGGTCCCCGGCGTCCAGGTCCCCAGCGTCCAGGTCACCCGGCACCCAGGTCTCTGGCATCCAGATCACCCGACGCCCAGGTCCCGATGTCCACGTCGCCCGGTGCCCGGGCCGCCCGTTGTCCAGGTGGCCCGGTATCCAAGTCGCTCCGTGCCCAGGTCACCCTGTGTCCGGGTCGCAGCGCGCCCAAGTCGCCCCGTGTCCAGCAGGTCGCCTGACTACAGCTTGCGCAGGACCTGTGCCAGCAGGGTTCCCATGCGGGTGGCGGAGTCGCGGCCGGCCTGGAGGACTTCCTCGTGGTTCAGGGGCTCGCCGGTCATGCCCGCGGCGAGGTTGGTGACCAGGGAGATGCCCAGGACCTCGGCACCGGCCTCGCGCGCGGCGATGGCCTCCAGGACCGTGGACATGCCGACCAGGTCCGCGCCGATGACGCGGGCCATACGGATCTCGGCCGGGGTCTCGTAGTGCGGGCCGGGGAACTGCGCGTAGACACCCTCCTCAAGGGTGGGGTCCACCTCCTTGCACAGGGCGCGCAGCCGCGGCGAGTACAGGTCGGTCAGGTCGACGAAGTTCGCGCCCACGATCGGCGAGGTCGCCGTGAGGTTGATGTGGTCGCTGATCAGCACCGGCTGGCCGGGGCGCATGCCCTCGCGCAGACCACCGCAGCCGTTGGTGAGCACGATGGTCTTGCAGCCGGCGGCGACGGCCGTACGGACGCCGTGCGAGACGGCGGCGACGCCACGGCCCTCGTAGTAGTGGGTACGGCCCAGGAAGACGAGGGCGCGCTTGTCGCCGAAGGAGTACGAGCGGATCTTGCCGCCGTGCCCCTCGACGGCCGGCGGCGGGAAGCCGGGCAGCTCGGTGACCTGGAACTCCGCGTCGGGAGCGCCGAGGGCGTCGACGGCCGGAGCCCAGCCGGAGCCCATCACGAGGGCGACGTCGTGGGTCTCGGCGCCGGTCAGTGCGCGCAGGCGCGCGGCGGCGGCGTCGGCGGCGGCGTACGGGTCGCCCTGGATGTCGTCCGGAAGAAGAGATGCGTTCACGGGGACGAGGGTAGCCGCTTCTCGCCTACGCGCGTAGATGACAGACCTCACGGGATTGGGATCGTTGTCTTGTCGTTTCCGACGATGGATTACCGCGGGTAATTCGTACGTGTGACGGGTGTGCGCTGGTCGTGCGCCGGTCAGCAGGGGCGCTTGCGCAGTTCCATCACATAGTCGTGGGGCGCCCCGGCGGACTCCACGGCGTCGGCGATCTCGCCCAGGTAGCGGGCCGAGGGCAGGCCGCCCTCGTAGTCGTTGAGGACGTAGGTCCAGGCCGACTTCTCGCCGTCCAGGGTGTGCACGCGGACGCGCATACGGCGGTATGTGCCGAGGTCCACGCCGTCCCAGCGGTCGAGGGACTCCTCGTCCATGGGCGCGATGTCGTACAGGCCGACGAACACCTGGGCCAGCGGCTCCTCGACGATCGTCGCCAGCGCGCCCTCCCAGCCGAACTGCTCGCCGCCGAAGGTCAGCCGCCAGTCGTTCAGCCAGCCCGTGGCGCGCAACGGGGAGTGCGGGGCGCGGCGGGACATCAGCCGGGCGTCGAGGTTGCCGGCGTAGGCGGCATAGAGCGACATGGGGGAGAGAGTACGGCAGCGCTCCGGCCCCCCTCACGCGCCCCGAGAGCGAGCCCCCGGGGCGCCCCTGGGGCACGGGGCCGGGGCTCACCGGGTCTCCCGGCGGCTCTCCGCCGGGGCGGCGACCAGCGGACGAACCGGTCGTGCACGGTGCCGCGGCGCACTTCGGGACGGTCCCGCCGCCCCCGGGCAGTGGCATCTTGAAGCGTGCGGGACAATGGGGTACGTGACTCGGATCGTGATCATCGGTGGCGGACCTGGCGGATATGAAGCGGCGCTGGTGGCCGCTCAGCTCGGCGCGGAGGTGACCGTCGTCGACTGCGACGGTCTGGGCGGCGCGTCGGTACTCACCGACTGCGTGCCGTCCAAGACCCTCATCGCCACGGCCGAGGTGATGACGACCTTCGACTCCTCGTACGAAGAGCTCGGCATCATCGTCGCCGACGACACCCCGCCCCTGGAGCGGGCCGCCCGCGTCGTCGGGGTGGACCTGGGCAAGGTCAACCGACGGGTCAAGCGGCTCGCGCTGGCGCAGTCGCACGACATCACCGCCTCCGTGACGCGTGCCGGCGCGCGGGTCATGCGCGGGCGCGGCCGCCTTGAGGGCATGCAGGCGCTCGACGGGTCGAGGAAGGTCGTCGTCACCGCCGCCGACGGCACCGAGGAGACCCTCACCGCCGACGCCGTCCTCATCGCCACCGGCGGTCACCCGCGCGAGCTGCCCGACGCCCAGCCCGACGGCGAGCGCATCCTCAACTGGACCCAGGTCTACGACCTCAACGAGCTGCCGGAAGAGCTGATCGTGGTCGGCTCCGGTGTGACCGGTGCCGAGTTCGCCGGCGCGTACCAGGCCCTCGGCTCCAAGGTCACCCTCGTGTCCTCCCGCGACCGGGTGCTGCCCGGCGAGGACCCGGACGCCGCCGCCGTCCTGGAGGACGTCTTCCGCCGCCGCGGCATGAATGTCATGGCCCGTTCCCGCGCGCAGTCCGCCAAGCGCGTCGGCGACCGGGTCGAGGTCACGCTCGCCGACGGCCGCGTCATCACCGGCACGCACTGCCTCATGGCCGTCGGCGCCATCCCGAACAGCGCGGGCCTCGGTCTGGAGGAGGCCGGCGTCAAGCTGCGCGACTCCGGGCACATCTGGACCGACAAGGTCTCCCGCACCACCGCGCCCGGTGTCTACGCCGCCGGTGACGTGACCGGTGTCTTCGCGCTCGCGTCCGTCGCCGCCATGCAGGGCCGGATCGCGATGTACCACTTCCTGGGCGACGCGGTGGCCCCGCTGAACCTGAAGACCGTCTCCTCCAACGTCTTCACCGACCCCGAGATCGCCACCGTCGGCTACTCGCAGGCGGACGTGGACGCGGGCAAGATCGACGCCAAGGTCGTCAAGCTGCCGCTGCTGCGCAACCCGCGCGCCAAGATGCAGGGCATCCGGGACGGCTTCGTGAAGATCTTCTGCCGGCCGGGCACGGGCATCGTCGTCGGCGGTGTGGTCGTCGCGCCGCGCGCCTCGGAACTCATCCATCCCATCTCGATCGCCGTCGACAACAATCTGACGGTCGAACAGATCGCGAACGCCTTCACGGTGTACCCCTCTCTTTCGGGGTCGATCGCGGAGGTCGCGCGGCAGCTGCACAACCGCAAGGCGAGTGCCGAGGGCTGATGACCTGCGGCAACTCCTCGCTGGTCGCGGGGAGTTGCCGTACGTGCGGCTGGCATAGTCGGGAGGGATAGGTCCGGGGAAGGTCCTATACCACTTCGGGTTCCCCCATGCGAACAACTTCTGTTAATCGGCGCAAACTGCTGAAAGCAGACGGTCGCTGGGGTTACTGTCAGTTTCGTGTTCGCTGCTGAACGTCGCCAATTGATCCTCGAAATGGTGCGAGCGAACGGTGCCGTGTCGCTCCGTGAGCTCGCCCGCGTCGTCCAGACCTCCGAAGTGACCGTACGGCGGGACGTGCGGGCACTGGAGGCGGAAGGACTCCTCGACCGCCGGCACGGCGGTGCCGTACTGCCGGGTGGGTTCACCCGGGAGTCCGGCTTCCCGCAGAAGTCGCATCTCGCGACCGCCGAGAAGACGGCGATCGCCGATCTCGCGGCCGGCCTCGTCGAAGAGGGCGAGGCGATCGTGGTCGGTGCCGGTACGACCACGCAGGAGCTGGCCCGCCGGCTCGCCCGTGTGCCCGGTCTCACGGTGGTCACCAACTCCCTCCTGGTCGCCCAGGCGTTGGCCCACGCGAACCGGGTGGAGGTCGTCATGACCGGTGGCACCCTGCGCGGCTCCAACTACGCGCTCGTCGGCTCCGGCGCCGAGCAGTCCCTCCAGGGGCTGCGGGTGTCGAAGGCGTTCCTGTCCGGGAGCGGTCTTACGGCCGAACGCGGGCTGTCCACCTCCAACATGCTCTCCGCCTCCGTCGACCGTGCGCTCGTGCAGGCCGCAGCGGAGGTGGTGGTCCTCGCCGACCACACCAAGCTCGGCACGGACACGATGTTCCAGACCGTGCCGACGGATCTCATCACCCGCCTCGTCACGGACGAGCCGCCCGGCCATGACGACCGCGCCGCCACGGAGTTGCAGGCCCTCGCCGACCAGGGGGTGCAGATCGCCGTGACCGGGGCGAACGGAAACCCGGGGGGTGACCAGGTCCCGCCGGCCCGCCGCCCCCAGCTGCCGGGACCGCGCCGGGGCAACCCCCTCCGCCCGACCTCCGTCCTCTCGGACCAGCCACAGCCTTCCGAACGGGCGAGGGTCGCGGATCTGCGGCGCAGGTAGCCACGCCCGCCCGGCGGGGGCCCGGAGAGGGCGGACACGGGGGCGGTGAGCTGCTCCTGTCCGGCCGGGCGGGAGCTCGGCAGGCGCCGTACGGGCGGGCCGGTCCGAGGGGCCGAGCAGCCGCTGGAGAACCGGGCCAAGCGACCCCCGTCGGCGGGTTTATGACGCCGTGAGTCGTATACGGACGTGATCGGGGCTGCCCGACGCACCCGCACGCCCCCGCACCCCGCCCCCGAAGCGCCGCCCGGCGCACCCGCTGCCTCTCGCGCCCCTTAACCAACCCCCAGGCCCCTCACCGCCCCCCGACGACGAACCGGCCCCCGGTGCACACGCACCAGGAGCCGGTTCAGGGTCGTACAGGCGGACGTCAGTCCTTGATCTCGCAGATCGCCGCGCCCGAGGTGATCGACGCGCCGACCTCCGCGCCCAGGCCCTTGATCGTGCCGGCCTTGTGGGCGTTCAGAGGCTGTTCCATCTTCATGGCCTCCAGGACGACGACCAGGTCGCCCTCCTTGACCTCCTGGCCCTCCTCGACGGCCACCTTGACGATGGTGCCCTGCATCGGGGAGGCGAGGGTGTCGCCGGAGGCCACGGGGCCCGACTTCTTGGCCGCGCGGCGCTTGGGCTTGGCGCCCGCCGCGAGGCCGGTACGGGCCAGGGACATGCCCAGCGAGGAGGGCAGCGAGACCTCCAGGCGCTTGCCGCCCACCTCGACCACGACGGTCTCACGGCCCATGTCCTCGTCCGCCTCGGCGTCGGCCGGCGCGGCGAAGGGCTTGATCTCGTTGACGAACTCCGTCTCGATCCAGCGGGTGTGGACCTTGAACGGGTCCGCGGAACCGGTGAGTTCGGGCGCGAACGCCGTGTCCCGGACCACCGCACGGTGGAAGGGGATCGCCGTCGCCATGCCCTCGACCTGGAACTCGTCCAGCGCACGCGCGGCCCGCTCCAGGGCCTCCTTGCGGGTGCGGCCGGACACGATCAGCTTGGCGAGGAGCGAGTCCCACGCCGGGCCGATGACCGAGCCCGACTCCACACCGGCGTCCAGCCGGACGCCGGGACCGGACGGCGGGGCGAACGTGGTGACCGTACCCGGGGCCGGCAGGAAGTTGCGGCCCGGGTCCTCGCCGTTGATGCGGAACTCGAACGAGTGACCGCGCAGCTCCGGGTCGCCGTACCCCAGTTCCTCGCCGTCCGCGATGCGGAACATCTCGCGGACCAGGTCGATGCCGGCGACCTCCTCGGTCACCGGGTGCTCGACCTGGAGACGGGTGTTGACCTCCAGGAAGGAGATCGTGCCGTCCTGGCCGACCAGGAACTCACAGGTACCCGCGCCCTCGTAGCGGGCCTCCTTGAGGATGGCCTTGGAGGCGCGGTACAGCTCGGCGACCTGCTCGTCGGACAGGAACGGCGCGGGCGCCTCCTCCACGAGCTTCTGGTGACGGCGCTGGAGCGAGCAGTCACGGGTGGACACCACGACCACATTGCCGTGCTTGTCCGCCAGGCACTGGGTCTCCACGTGCCGCGGACGGTCCAGGTAGCGCTCCACGAAGCACTCGCCGCGCCCGAAGGCGGCGACCGCCTCGCGCACCGCGGAGTCGTACAGCTCCGGTACCTCTTCGAGAGTGCGGGCGACCTTGAGGCCGCGACCGCCGCCGCCGAACGCCGCCTTGATGGCGATCGGCAGACCATGCTCCTCGGCGAACGCGACGACCTCGTCGGCGCCCGAGACCGGGTCGGGTGTGCCGGCCACCAGGGGCGCGCCGGCGCGCTGGGCGATGTGGCGGGCCGCCACCTTGTCACCCAGGTCGCGGATGGCCTGCGGCGGCGGGCCGATCCAGTTCAGACCGGCGTCGAGGACGGCCTGCGCGAATTCGGCGTTCTCCGAGAGGAAGCCGTAACCCGGGTGGATGGCGTCCGCGCCGGACTCCCGGGCCGCGTTCAGGACCTTCTCGATGTCCAGGTAACTGGTTGCCGGTGTGTCACCGCCCAGGGCGAACGCCTCATCCGCAGCGCGGACATGCAGAGCGTCCCGGTCCGGGTCCGCGTAGACAGCAACGCTCGCGATCCCCGCGTCCCGGCAGGCCCGAGCCACCCGGACAGCGATTTCGCCACGGTTGGCGATGAGCACCTTGCGCACGATTGAGGCTCCCTCCTTGAAACAAGCCGAGTTTAGGGACTGCCGACACGGCTCTTCGACCCGTCCCCAATGGTGAGCTTGCCCACACGGAGCGTGATGCGGGGCTCGCCCGACCCGCGAAAGCCCCGGTGGCACCTTGCTACGCAGGACTCCTCCGGAAAACCCTAGCCCTGTCATGTGGCCAAGGTCTCTGTAAGGGCGTGCTGCGGCCCACTCGGTTTCTTTGTCGAGTCCCTACGAATGGCCCAATGATTCTTTGCTGCCGCACGAACCCTTGTCCCCTGGTTTACCCGTTAGTAGCGTTCGCCCTGTCTCGGACTACTGCTGGTAACAGCGGTCAAGGTGGGGAGCGGGTGGGCCGGTGGTGCGCAGGATCGTGGCGTGGGTGGTGACCGTCGTCCTCCTCGTGGAGGCGCTCGGCATCGGGGCGCTGAACTGGTTCCTCGGCGTGGTCGTGGAGCGGCAGAAGATGTCCATGGCCGGCCTGGACCCGCATCTGATGTCGACGTCCTCGAAGATCGGCGGCGTCGTCTTCGGCCTCTACTTCCTGCTGTGCGCCCTGGTCGCCCTGCTGGTGGCGGTCCGCGACCGCGCCCCCGCCGGCTTCGGGCGCGTCGTGCTGATCAGCGCGGCCGTCGTGCACGGACTGCTGGGCGCCTTCGCCTGGGGCCTGGTCAACGCGACGGCCTTCCTGGTCATGGTCGTGGTGCTCGCACTCCTGGTGCTGCTCCTGGTGTCCTACGACCGTGACGGCGGCCCGGCCGAGGCCGCGCCCGGCGGGGACGGCGGGACCGGCGGCGGCCCCAGGGCCGCTGACGAGCCCGTGGACGCCCGTACCGTCCCGCCGGGGGAACCGGTCGCCGGGCGCCCGGCGGAGCCCCAGGACGGGGACGACGAGCCGCAGGACGCCGTCCCCGAGCGGCTCACTCGGCCGGTGCCCACAACTCCGTGATGCCGACGCCCAGTTCGGCCAGCAGCTTGCGCACCAGGGGCAGGCTGATGCCGATCACATTGCTGTGGTCGCCGTCGATGCCCTCGATGAAGGGCGCGGAACGGCCGTCCAGGGTGAACGCCCCGGCGACGTACAGAGGCTCGCCGGAGGCCACGTAGGCGGCGATCTCCTCGTCGCTGGGCTCGCCGAACCGTACGACGGTGGAGGCGGTCGCCGAGACGTAGCGCTCGGCCGCCGTGTCCCAGACGCAGTGCCCGGTCTGGAGGGTGCCGGCCCGGCCGCGCATGGACTTCCAGCGCGCGGTGGCCTCCTCGGCGTCCGCGGGTTTGCCGAGCGCGTGCCCGTCCAGCTCCAGCACCGAGTCGCAGCCGATCACCAGGGCGCCCCGCACCTCGGGCAGCGCCGCCACGACCGATGCCTTGGCCTCGGCGAGGGCGAGGGCCAGTTCGGCCGGGGTGGGGGCGGTGACGGCGTCCTCGTCGACCCCGCTCACGATGACCTCGGGCGTGAGGCCCGCCTGCCGGAGCAGGCCGAGGCGGGCGGGGGACTGGGAGGCGAGAACGAGTCGCCTGCGGTGTGTTGCGGTCATGCGGTCAGGTTAGTCACCCGGTTGCGGGCCCGCGCGAATCACCTGGCGGCGGGCTCGCCGCAGACTCGATGGGCCCGGCGCGGCCCGGTGGGCTCAGCGCAGACCCACCAGCGCGGCCACGACCATCGCCGCGGTCACCGCCACGGCCATGATGACGCCGAGCCGCCGCAGCATGTCCTGCGCCTCGCGCAGCTCCTTCGGCGGTTCGTCATCAGGGTCTGACCAGAGCACCTGTCCAGCGTGCGGGTGGCGGGGGGCCGGGCGCCTGAGTAGCCGTACTCAAATAGGCGCCCGGTGTCCTGCCGCTGTGCGCGGTTCCCCGCGCCCCTTAGGGAGTCAGCCCTAGCTCGGCCAGTAGGTGCGGGTCCAGGCCGCCGCGCCCGCCTGGGGGAGGCGGGCGGCGGCGATGCGGGCCGGGTCGGACCACGCGTCCTTCGGGCCCCGCGCGCCGTCCGGCGCGGCCGCCGCGGCGGCCGCGCGGGCGCGGACCACCGCCAGGGCGGCGGCCAGCTCCTCGGGGGTCGGGTTGCCTCGTACGACCTTGATCGTCATATCGGCTCCTGTCGGTCGGCCGGGCCTAGAGGGGGATGTTGCCGTGCTTCTTCGGGGGCAGTGATTCCCGCTTGGTGCGCAGTTGACGCAGGCCCCGGACGATGTGGGCGCGGGTGTCGGACGGCATGATCACCGCGTCGATGTAGCCGCGCTCGGCCGCCACGTAGGGGTTGAGGAGGGTGTCCTCGTACTCCTGGATCAGCCGGGCCCGTACGGCCTCCACGTCCTCGCCGGTCGCGGCCGCCTCGGCGAGGGTGCGCCGGTGCAGGATGTTGACCGCGCCTTGGGCGCCCATGACGGCGATCTGCGCGGTCGGCCAGGCGAGGTTGAGGTCGGCGCCCAGGTGCTTGGAGCCCATCACGTCGTAGGCGCCGCCGAAGGCCTTGCGGGTGATCACGGTGATCAGCGGGACGGTGGCCTCGGCGTAGGCGTAGATCAGCTTGGCGCCGCGCCGGATGATGCCCTCGTGCTCCTGGCCGACGCCCGGGAGGAAGCCGGGCACGTCCACGAAGGTCAGCACCGGCAGGTTGAACGCGTCGCAGGTGCGCACGAAACGCGCGGCCTTCTCGGAGGCGTCGATGTCCAGGCAGCCCGCGAACTGCATCGGCTGGTTGGCGACGACACCCACCGGGTGCCCCTCGACCCGGCCGAACCCGGTGACGATGTTCGGCGCGAACAGGGCCTGCGTCTCGAAGAACTCGCCGTCGTCCACGACGTGTTCGACCACCGTGCGGATGTCGTACGGCTGGTTGGCGCTGTCCGGGACGAGGGTGTCCAGCTCGCGGTCCTCGTCGTTGAGCGCGAGGTCCGCCTCCTCCGGGAAGACCGGGGGCTCGGAGAGGTTGTTGGACGGCAGGTACGACAGCAGCTGCTTGATGTACTCGATGGCGTCCTTCTCGTCCCCGGCCATGTGGTGGGCCACGCCGGAGACGGCGTTGTGGGTACGGGCGCCGCCCAGCTCCTCGAAGCCCACGTCCTCGCCGGTGACGGTCTTGATGACGTCGGGTCCGGTGATGAACATGTGCGAGGTCTGGTCGACCATGACCGTGAAGTCGGTGATGGCCGGGGAGTACACCGCGCCGCCGGCGCAGGGGCCGACGACCAGGGAGATCTGCGGGATGACACCGGAGGCGTGGGTGTTTCGGCGGAAGATCTCGCCATAGGCGCCGAGCGAGGCGACGCCCTCCTGGATCCGGGCGCCGCCGGAGTCGTTGATCCCGATGACCGGGCAGCCGGTCTTCAGGGCGAAGTCCATGACCTTGACGATCTTCTGGCCGTACACCTCGCCGAGCGCGCCGCCGAAGACGGTGAAGTCCTGGGAGAAGACGGCGACGGGGCGGCCGTCGACCGTTCCGTATCCGGTGACGACACCGTCGCCGTAGGGCCGGTTCTGCTCAAGCCCGAAGTTGGTGGAACGGTGCTGGGCGAACTCGTCGAGCTCGACGAACGACCCCTCGTCCAGGAGCAGTTCGACCCGCTCACGGGCGGTCAGCTTGCCCTTGGCGTGCTGCTTCTCGACGGCGCGCTCCGAGCCGGCGTGCGTCGCCTCGTGAATGCGCCGCTGGAGATCCGCGAGTTTGCCCGCGGTCGTGTGAATGTCGATCTCTTGGATCTCGTGACGCTCTTCCGGCTCGGACATCGGGATGCGGCTCCCTGCCTGCTCAAAAGGGGGGACGGTTACTCGTTCGTAGAGTAGTGCTGGGGCTACCGATCAGCACTGCGTCGTTTGCCACACCTAGGGTGGCTTGCATGACGCCCCGAGATGCAGCAGACGACAATCCCGGCCGCTGGTCCGATCTGGACCGCCCGCCGCTGAACGCGACCGCCCTGCGCCGCGCGCTGGTGCGCGAGGGCGGGCTGTGGTCCGAGCTGGAGGTCGTGCAGCGCACCGGCTCCACCAACAACGACCTCGTGGCGCGCGCCGCGGCCGGTCCGGTGGCCGAGGGCACGGTGCTGGTGGCGGAGGAGCAGACGACCGGCAAGGGCCGCCTGGACCGCCGCTGGTCGGCACCGCCGCGCTCCGGTCTCTTCGTCTCCGTGCTGCTGCGGCCCGCGGAGGTGCCGGTGCATCACTGGGGGTGGCTGCCGCTGCTCACCGGGGTCGCGGTGGCGACGGGGCTGGCGCGGGCGGCGGGCGTGGACATGGCGCTGAAGTGGCCGAACGATCTGCTGGTGACGGTCGACGGGGAGGAGCGCAAGGCGGGCGGCATCCTGCTGGAGCGGGCCGGCGAGGACGGCGTCGTCATCGGCTTCGGCCTCAACGTCTCGCTGCGCGCGGAGGAACTGCCGGTGGCGCGGGCGGGTTCGCTGCTGCTCGCGGGCGCGGTGAACACCGACCGGGACCCCCTGCTGCGGGCGGTCCTGCGCTCCCTGGAGGACTGGTACGGCCGCTGGCGCGCGGCCCTCGGCGACCCCGCCGAGTGCGGCCTCCAGGAGGCCTACGCGGCCGGCTGTGCGACCCTCGGCCGCACGGTACGGGCGGAGTTGCCGGGCGACCGCGACCTGACCGGCGAGGCGGTGGCCGTGGACGGTGACGGCCGCCTGGTCATCGCGACGGCGGAGGGGGTTCAGCCGGTGGGGGCGGGCGACATCGTGCATCTGCGCCCGGCGTGAGGGTTTACCGGGGACTTCTCGGCTGAGGGGGCTGAGATTCCCCGGGGGCGCGGGGAACGGTGCTGCACAGGCGTACGGCGGGGCCGGGGAGTCTTTTTAGGGGCGCGGGGCTGTGTTGATGTGCGGCTCCGCCGCGTGGGCGCGATCAGCCACGATGGCGCCGCACTTGGGTCAGCGGGCCGGGGGCCGGGACGCTTGCCCGCGCCGGCGGGGTGCCGCTGCGCCACCCGTGCCGCCCCAAGCGGCACGACTGCCCGCAGCGGCGGCAGGCTGCTGCGGCGGCGAGCCGTGGCAGCCGGGCGGCCCACGGCTAGGGCGGCGTCCAGGGCCACGGCGGCGGCCCGCGGCCAGGGCGGCAGCCGAGGGCTAGGGCGTCGTCCCGGGTGGGATGCGTGCGCCCTCGAAGAACGTGGTCAGGTAGCGGTGGGCGGTGCGGAGGCGGGACGCCGTGTCGCCGCCGTGGAGGTTCACCGCGTGCGCGATGCCGCACATCAGCGGGACGAGGTCGCCCGCGATGAGGTCGGGGCGGATCGCCGCCGCCGCGTGCGCCCGGTCGAGCAGCTCCGTGCCGGCCGTCGCGAGGGACCGCTTGAGCTCGGCCGTCCGCGGCAACGCGTCCACCGTCGCCGCCGCGACCGGCGCCAGCGCCGCATCCGTGATCTGCGCCTCCACGACACGCGACAGGAACCCCTCCAGCGCGCGCAGCGGATCCGCCTCGGCCAGCGCCCGGCGCCCGTGCTCCGCGAGACCTTCCAGACAGGGCGCGGCCACGGTCTCCAGCAGCGCCTCGGGCGTGGCGAAGTGCCGGTAGACGGTCCCGACTCCGAGCCCCGCCCGCCGCGCGACATCGTTGAGCTGGAGCGCGGTGCCCTCGTCCACCAGTTCGCGGGCTATGGCGACGATCCGGTCCCAGTTGCGGGCGGCGTCCTTGCGCAGCGGCGTGCTCGTCATAGGGGCAGTCCAGATCGCTCGTCTCGCGGCATCGGTTCGGCGTTCGATCGTACGTGGGGCGTTCGGACCGGCGCGGCCGCGGGCGGGCCCGTGCCGGCCCGCCCACGCCCCCGGCCGTCAGCCCCGGCGCCCCTCCTCCCCGAGGAACCCGGTGATCAGCTCCAGCCACCGCTGCGGCTGCTCCAGGAAGGGCAGATGCCCGGTCGCCAGCTCGGCGGTCCGCGCGCCGGGTACGGCCGCGGCCAACTCCCGCTGGAGGGCGGCCGGTATCAGGGGGTCGGCGGTGGTGACGACGACCAGCGTGGGCACGTCGAGCGCCCCGAGGTCGGCCCGGACATCGACGCGGCGGACCAGGTCGACCTGGGCACCGGTACCGGTCGGCAGCGCCGCCGCGGTCTGCTCGGCGCCCCCGCGCGCCTGGGCCGGAGTGAGGGTGTTGAGCACCGGCGTGCTCACGGCCAGATGGGTCAGGTACTGGGCGAGCAGGACGTGCTGCCCGGACTCGTACAACTGCTGCCAGATGGCGGCGGCCAGGTCGGTGCGCGTGTCCAGCCGGGCGAAGGCCGCGCTCAGCACGAGCGCGGTGACCCGGCCGGGATGCCGTACCGCGGCCCTGATCGCGACCGGCCCGCCGAGCGAGTACCCGCAGAGCGCGAACGTGTCGAGGCCCGCCGCGTCCGCCGCGCCGACGAGCTGGTCCGCCAGTTCGTCGAGTTCGAGGGCCGTCGGCGCGGCGGGCGTCCGCCCCGAGCCGGGGTAGTCGACCCCGACGACGGTGTGCCGGGCGGCGAGCCCTTCCAGGAGCGGCCCGTAGTTGGCCTCGATGCCACCGCCCGCGCCATGGGCGAGCAGGAGACCGGGCCCGGAGCCGCGGACGGTGCGGGTATAGGCGGTCGGGGCTGCGTCGGTCACGGACGTGCCCCCAACGGGGCGTGGGTCTCGCTGAGCCGGCGTACGGCCGCGGCGAGACGCGGGTCGGTCGCGGGGCGGAACGGGGCGACCGGGAGCGCCTCGGGGCCAAGGACGAGGCCGGTCCTGCCGGTCAGCGCGCTGTCGGTGGCCGCGGCGATCGAGGACCTGGCCGCCACGGACGCCGGTCCTGAGGTGGAACGCGCGAACCTGCGCCGTACCAGCGGCCACAGCAGCCGTAGGACGGGGGAGACGATCCTGGGGTCGGTCAGGGTGCCGTCGGTCATGTCGGTCGCCGCGCCCCCGGGATCGGCGGCGAAGACCGAGACACCCGTGCCGTCCAGCCGTGCGGCCAGGTCCAGGGTGTACGCGAGGTGGGCGAGCTTGGCGCGTCCGTAGTGGTGGAAGCCGTAGTAGCCGCCGGGCGGTTCGACTGCGCCGAAGTCCCGCTTGGCGACGCCGACCGCGCCCGAGGTGACGTTCACGATCCTGCTCGGCGCGCCGGCCCGCAGCGTGGGCAGCAGCAGTTCCGTCAGCAGGTAGGGCGAGAGGTGGTTGACGACGAACGACGCCTCGACGCCGTCCAGGATCCGCCGCTCGGCGAACATCGCTCCGATGTTGTTGACCAGCAGCGCCAGGGGTTCCCCGGAGGCGGCGTGGTCGTCGGCGATCCGGGCCGCGAGCGAGCGCACCTGGTCGAGCGAGGAGAGGTCGGCGCCCAGGAACCGTGCGGGCCGCGCCGGGTTCACCGCGTTGATCCGCTCGACCGCCCCGGCCCCCCGCACATGATCGCGCCCGACCACGGTCACCGCGAACCCGGCCGCCGCCAGCCCGAGCGCCGTCTCCAGCCCGATCCCTCCCGTCCCACCCGTCACCACAGCTGTCTCCGACATGAGCGCGCCTCCACCCCGAGATAAAACCGGATAGGTCATCCGATTGATGGCGACGGACGCTAGCACGCAATCGGATTACCTATCCGGTTAATCTCCGGGTACCTGCACCGCCTCGAAAGGGGCGCGGGGAACTGCGCGAGCAGCCACCACCGGCCCGCAGGTGCGCACAACGACTTCGCCCCCCAAGCTGATGGCGGGGGGTCCGGGGGCCGCAGGCCCCCGGAAAGGGCGTCGGCACCACCCCGGCACACGACTCGGCACCGCACCAGCAGACCCCGGCCGAACCCGACGGAGTGAGCTGGCGCACACCTGCCGTAGAGTTGAGGCCGGTCGTACCTGACCGCGGCAGATCGGAAGGGCAGCAGGCGTGACCGTCGACGACACGGGCCCCGGCGAGCAGGACCGGACGGACCCAAGCGCCGCCGACTCCGGCGAGGACCCGCTCGCGCTCCGTCTCGAACAGCTCATCCTGGGCGCCGAGCGCCGCTACACCCCTTTCCAGGCCGCCCGCAGCGCCGGCGTCTCCATGGAGCTGGCATCCCGTTTCTGGCGGGCGATGGGCTTCGCGGACATAGGCCAGGCCAAGGCCCTCACCGAGGCCGACGTTCTCGCCCTGCGCCGCCTCGCCGGTCTCGTGGAGGCGGGGCTGCTCAGCGAGGCCATGGCCGTACAGGTCGCCCGTTCCACCGGGCAGACCACCGCCCGGCTGGCCGAGTGGCAGATCGACTCCTTCCTGGAAGGCCTGACCGAGCCCCCCGAACCCGGCATGACCCGCACCGAGGTGACGTACCCCCTGGTCGAGCTGCTGCTGCCGGAGCTGGAGGAGTTCCTGGTCTACGTCTGGCGCCGCCAGCTCGCCGCCGCGACCGGGCGGGTCGTCCAGGCCGCGGACGACGAGGAGATGGTGGACCGTCGCCTGGCCGTCGGCTTCGCCGACCTCGTCGGATTCACCCGCCTGACCCGCCGTATGGAGGAGGAGGAACTCGGCGAACTCGTCGAGGCCTTCGAGACCACCGCCGCCGACCTGGTGGCCGCGCGCGGCGGCCGGCTCATCAAGACCCTCGGCGACGAGGTCCTGTTCGCCGCGGACGACGCGGGCACGGCCGCGGACATCGCGCTGCGCCTGGTGGAGACGCTGGCGAACGACGAGACGATGCCCGAACTGCGTGTCGGCATGGCCTTCGGCACCGTGACCACCCGGATGGGCGATGTGTTCGGCACGACGGTGAACCTGGCCTCCCGGCTGACCTCCATAGCCCCGCGCGACGCCGTCCTCATGGACAGCGCGTTCGCCAAGGAGCTGATCCGCACCGGTGAGGCGCCCTCCTCGGAGGCGGAGGCCGCCGAGGCCGCGGCGGCCGCCGAGAAGGAGGGCGAGGAGCCGCCGTCGTACCGCTTCGCGCTCCAGCCGATGTGGCAGCGCCCGGTGCGCGGCCTCGGCGTGGTCGAGCCGTGGCTGCTCACCCGGAGGAACGGCGAGCAGTAGCCGCCGGCCCTGGGTCCCGTAGTTTCTAGCCCCCGTGGCCGCCGAGCACGTCCACGTCCACGCAGAGGGCGATGACCGGCAGGCACAGCCCGCCCGGAGCGGGCGCGGGGGAGCCGTGGGTCGGTGCGGGCGCCGGGGTCGTGGGCGGTGCCGGGTGCGGGGACGGCGCGGGAGGGGCCGGTTCCGGACCCGTGGGCCCGGTCGGGGCGCCCGGGGCGCCGCTCTTCCCGGGCGCGGGCGGCACCCCGCCGTCCGAGCCCTCCGATCCGCGCGAGCCCTCCGATCCGCCCGGGTTCCCAGGTGTCGCCGCGGCGCCGGTGGGCGTGGGCGCGGGAGTGCGCCCGGCCAGGTCGGCGACCGTCGAGGGCGGTGCGAGCGGGCCGGTGGTCAGGGTGCCGGTGCCGGTGGTGGTCGGGGCCGTACGGCCGCCGATCCAGGACGCGCCGGTCCTCGGACCGCCGCTCGCGAGCCCGCCGCCCGGGTCGAGCCGGGGTTCGGCCGCCGCGGTGCCGGGGGCGCCCACGCCGGACTCCGGGGTCATGCGGACCAGGCTGAGCATCCCGGCCGCGAGGACGAGCCCGCTCGCGGCGAGCAACGCCCTGCGGGGGCGGGGTTTACGGTGCCGTCCGCGACGTAGGCCAAAGAACCAGCCACCCGGTTCCGCCGCCTCTGCCGGGCCTCTGCGTATACGTGTTTCCGCCATGCCTGTTCTCCCCCACAACTCCCCGCGCTCCCCTTCGCGCCCCCACCGCGCAGCGCACGCTATGCGCTCGTGTGGGTGATGTGGGGCGAGACGGCCGTGATGTCACCCGAACGGGCGTAGCGGTACGGGGTTTCCTGTGGTCGGGTGCGGCTGCGATGATCGGGCCGACAGGGGTTAACCCGCGTTAACACGTGTACCGGAGGATGCGATGAGCGAGGCGCGGTTCGGGGAGTTCGTGCTGGTACGGCGGCACGGGTACGTCGCGGAGCTGGTCCTGGACCGGCCCAAGGCGATGAACGCCGTCTCCACGCAGATGGCCCGCTCGATCGCGGCCGCCTGTACGGCGCTGGGGGCGGACCGGGACGCCCGGGTGGTCGTCCTGACCTCGTCGCACGAGCGGGCGTTCTGCGTCGGCGCGGACCTCAAGGAGCGCAACTCCTTCAGCGACGCGGACCTGATGCGGCAGCGGCCGGTGGCGCGGGGGGCGTACACCGGCGTGCTGGAGCTGCCGATGCCGACGATCGCGGCGGTGCACGGCTTCGCGCTGGGCGGCGGCTTCGAGCTGGCGCTGTCCTGCGATGTGATCGTGGCCGACCGTACGGCCGTGGTGGGCCTGCCCGAGGTGTCCGTGGGCGTGATCCCGGGCGGCGGCGGCACCCAGCTGCTGCCCCGGCGGGTCGGCGCCGCACGGGCGGCCGAGCTGGTCTTCTCGGCGCGGCGCCTGGAGGCCGCGGAGGCCGGCGAGCTGGGGCTCGTGGACCACGTGGTCGAGGAGGGCCGGGACCGGGAGGAGGCGCTGGAGCTGGCGGCGCGCATCGCCGGGAACTCCCCGGTGGGCCTGCGCGCGGCCAAGCGCGCGCTGCGACTGGGACAGGGCCTCGACCTGCGGGCCGGCCTGGAGGTCGAGGACGCCGCATGGCGCTCCGTGGCCTTCTCCGGAGACCGCGCGGAGGGCGTCGCCGCATTCAACGAGAAGCGGAAGCCGGAGTGGCCGGGGGAGTAGGGGCGGACACCCTTGGGCGCGCCCACGTGCGCGCCCCTGAGGCACGCCGTGCGCGCCCCTCAAGGGGCACCATGGCGTACCCCTGGCCAAACCCCCTATTCGCCGCATCGACGTATCTCTCCGGCCAAATCCTCCCTAATCTGGAGTAATGGGCGACGACGAGCGGCTTGCCGCAGTGGTGGCGTTGGCGCAGGGGATGGCCGCGGCGCACACCCCTGAGGACTCGTGGCAGGCCGCCGCGCTCGGTGCCTGCCACGCGCTGGACGGCAGCTTCGCCGCGCTGTCGGTCTGGGAGCGGGAGCTGGGCCGGCTGCGGGTCCTGGTGAATGTCGGGGACCGGCGTCCGGACGAGGAGGAGTTCCCGGCGGCCGAGTCCTACCCGGTGCACCAGTTCCCGGAGATCACCGAGTTCCTGCACGAGCGCTGGGCCGGTGGCGGCGGTCCCAACGCCTGGGTGGAGACCGCCGAGGGCGCCGCCGCCGGTGTCCCCGGCTACTTCCACCAGCGCGTCGCCGCCCTGCGCCGCCGGGGCCGCGGCTGCTGTGTCGTCGCCCCGGTCGTGCTGCACGGCAGGGCCTGGGGCGAGGTGTATGTGGCGCGGGCCGTCGGAGCCCCGGTGTTCGGCCGCGCCGACGCCGACTTCGCGACCGTCCTCGCGGCCGTCGTCGCCGCGGGGCTCGCGCAGACCGAGCGCCTGGAGGAGGCCCGCCGGCTCGCCTACACCGACGCCCTGACCGGTCTCGCCAACCGCCGCGCCGTGGACACCCACCTCGACGAGGCGCTCGAACGGCATCGCGTCGAGGGCGCCGTCGTCAGCCTCGTGGTCTGCGACCTCAACGGGCTCAAGCGGGTCAACGACACCAAGGGCCACGCCGTCGGCGACCGGCTCCTGGAGCGCTTCGGCTCGGTGCTCTCGCTGTGCGGCGCCATGGTGCCCGGTGCGCTGGCCGCGCGGCTCGGCGGGGACGAGTTCTGCCTTCTCGCGGTCGGCCCGGCCGCCGACGACGTGGTCAAGGCGGCCGACGAACTGTGCCGCCGCGCGGGCGAGTTGGAGCTGGGGGAGGGGGTCGCCTGCGGGGTCGCCTCGACCGAGGACCCGATCGGACCGGTGGCCGACGCCCGGCGGCTGTTCCGTCTCGCGGACGCGGCCCAGTACCGTGCCAAGGCCATGCGCGCCGACCGGCCCGTGGTCGCCGGCCGCGAGGGCCCCGACGACCCGGTCGTCCGGCTCGCCGACGAACCGCCCCCGACCCGCGCCGAGCGCCGCCGTTTCCGCGGCCGCAACCCCTGAAGGCTGCGACGAAGCCCACACCACCGGGTAAGGGGTGCACCCCGTCCCCACTAGTGACACCGCTGCATTCAATGCGTACGCTCCTGAATATGGATATGCACACTGTGGTGGTGGGGACGTCCGGTGTCTCGGCGTCCGACGTTCTCGCCGTGGCGCGCGGCGCTGCCCGGATCGAGCTGTCGGAGGAGGCCGTGGCGGCGCTGGCCGCGGCCCGCGAGATCGTGGACGCGCTGGCGGCCAAGCCGGACCCGGTCTACGGCGTCTCCACCGGCTTCGGCGCCCTGGCGACCCGGCACATCAGCCCGGAACTCCGCGCCCAGTTGCAGCGCAACATCGTCCGCTCGCACGCCGCGGGCATGGGCCCGCGGGTGGAGCGGGAAGTCGTCCGCGCCCTGATGTTCCTGCGGCTGAAGACCGTCTGCTCCGGACACACCGGCGTACGCCCCGAGGTCGCGCAGACCATGGCCGATGTGCTCAACGCCGGGATCACCCCGGTCGTGCACGAGTACGGCTCCCTCGGCTGCTCCGGCGACCTCGCCCCGCTGTCGCACTGCGCCCTGACCCTGATGGGCGAGGGCGACGCCGAGGGCCCCGACGGCGTCGTACGGCCCGCCGGTGAACTGCTCGCCGAGCACGGGATCCAGCCCGTCGAGCTGCGCGAGAAGGAGGGCCTCGCCCTGCTCAACGGCACCGACGGCATGCTGGGCATGCTGGTCATGGCCCTCGCCGACCTCGACACCCTCTACAAGTCCGCCGACATCACCGCCGCGCTGAGCCTGGAGGCGCTGCTCGGCACCGACAAGGTGCTCGCACCCGAGCTGCACGCCATCCGCCCGCACCCGGGCCAGGGCGCCGCGGCCGCCAATATGCTCGCCGTGCTCGAGGGATCCCAGCTCACCGGGCACCACCAGGACGACGCCCCGCGCGTCCAGGACGCCTACTCGGTGCGCTGCGCCCCCCAGGTCGCCGGCGCCGGTCGCGACACCATGGCGCACGCCCGCCTGGTCGCCGAGCGCGAGCTGGCCTCGGCCGTCGACAACCCGGTGGTGCTGCCCGACGGGCGGGTGGAGTCCAACGGCAACTTCCACGGCGCGCCCGTGGCCTATGTGCTGGACTTCCTGGCCATCGCCGCCGCCGACCTCGGCTCCATCGCCGAGCGCCGCACCGACCGTCTCCTCGACAAGAACCGCAGCCACGGCCTGCCGCCGTTCCTCGCCGACGACGCCGGTGTGGACTCCGGTCTGATGATCGCCCAGTACACGCAGGCCGCCCTGGTCAGCGAGATGAAGCGGCTCGCCGTACCGGCCTCCGCGGACTCCATCCCGTCCTCCGCCATGCAGGAGGACCACGTCTCCATGGGCTGGTCGGCCGCGCGCAAGCTGCGCACCGCCGTGGACAACCTCACCCGGATCATCGCCGTGGAGCTGTACGCGGCCACCCGTGCGATCCAGTTGCGCGAGGGCCTGAGCCCGGCGCCCGCCTCCCGGGCCGTGATCGAGGCCGCGCGCGCCGCCGGTGTCCAGGGCCCCGGCCCGGACCGCTTCCTGGCGCCCGATCTGGCCGCGGCCGACGCCTTCGTGCGCGGCGGGCACCTGGTCGAGGCCGTGGAGAAGGTCACCGGCCCGCTCCGGTGACTTGCGGACGGAGGGGCCCCGGCGGCGTCCGGGGCCCCTTAGGGCCTGTCTGACAATTCCCGTCTGCCGCGCGACGCCATGCACGCACTCTCGCGGCACCGGGCGCAGACCCGAGTACGTCCAGTACGAGGGCCTACGCCCGGCACCCCGAGAGCACGCACCTGACGCCGCGCGGCCGCCCTCCGGGCGACGACGGGAATGGTCAGACAGGCCCTAGCCGTCATTTCAGCCTGGTCTCCTGGGCCTTCACGACCGCGGGTGTCACCGTGTACGCCTGCTCGGCCATCATCGCGCCCAGGTTCGACGTGAAGTAGACGGAGACGGTGGAGCCGTGCCGGTCCACCTCGGCGTGCACCAGGGCCGTGCCCCCGCCGTCGCCCTCGTCCTCCTTCATGGTCGCGGCGAACGCCACCGACCCGTCCCCGCCGCCCGCGGGCTTCTCCGCGGCGATCCGGGTGAACTTCACCGAGGCGCCCGCCTGCCGGCCGGTGAAGCCGCCCGCGCACGCCTTCACGGCGGCGGACAGCGACGTCAGGGCCCGCTCGGCGCCGTCCCCGTCGTACGAGGCGAGCGCCACCGTGGTGACGTCCCGGTCGAGGGACTTGCGCATCGTCTTCTCGAACTCGCCCTCGTCCAGGTCGTCCAGGGACGTCGGCTTGGCCGAGGGCTGCTTCTTCGCGTTCTCGGTGACCATGCGGTCGGTGCTCGCCGGGGCCTCGGTGGGCGCGAGCCCGCTCATCACCCGGGTCAGGGGCTCGCAGGCCGCCTTGTCGGTGGTGATCCGGCTGGCGCGGGCCTTAGTCACCGCCCCGACCGCGTAGCCGGGCAGGTCGTCCTGAGTGACGATCAGCTTCTTCAACTCGGCGGCGCTCAGCGCCTTTCGCGCGGAGCCCTTGTCCGCGGAATCCTTCGACCCCTCGTCAGAACACCCCGTGACAAGGGCGAACGACAGCGCGCTCACGGCGACGGTGGCGCACAGCCGCACGCCCGATGATCTCTTCATGAGGCGAACTATGTAAGCCCTGTGAAAGATCAGTCAAGGGAGATTAAAAACCCAGGCGTTCGCGGCGCACGGAATAGACCACGAACCCGGCGCCGAGGGCGAGGAACAGGGAGCCGCCGACGACGTACGGCGTGGTGTCCGGGCTGCCGGTGTCGGCGAGCCGGGCGTCGTCCGCGGACCCCGAACCGGCTCTGGTGGCCGCCGCCGTCACCACACTTGCCTGCTCGGTGACGGGCGCGGAGAAGGTCGTGACGGAGCCGACCGCCGTGTCCTGCGCCGGTCCCTCCTGGGACGCGTTCGCGGACGGGACGAACCACAGGGCACACAGCAGAGTGCCCGCGGCGGTGGCGGTCAGCAGCGGACGGCGAGCGGATGACACGAAATATCGATCCCCTTGTGGCGCTGGCGAATTGGCCGTGTGAGCAGATGTTAGTGAAAGTCGCGGGTCACGGGAAAGTCACGGGAGGTTTCGGCCGTACGCTCGCGCCATGAGCGACGAAGAGACATCACGTTATGTGCGGCTTCGGGTGGAGCTGGTGGTCGAGGTCCTGGACGACGGTGAGGTGACCAAGGCCGCGCTGGGCCGGCTCGCGGCCGATCCCGAGCTGCCGGACTCCGAGCGGGACCAGGCCGAGGGTGCTGTGACCGAAGACACCGCGGAGGCCCTCGCCTACCTCGTGGACCCGTTCGACCTGGTCAGCGCGGTGCCCGGGGTGGAGCTCCAGCAGGCCTCCTGGTCGAGTGAGCGGATCGACTACGACCCGGACTCGCCCGAATGGGACATCGACGGGGATGATGGGCAGGACGACGACGAAGAGGACGGCATCGGCTGAGCGTCCCGGGGCACCTGAAACCCCGGACGGCCACCTGCCGTCCGGGGTTTCGTCGTACGAGGGGGCGCGCGGACCGATCACACACCACCCGCCCGGCGATGTACCGCAGCACGGGCCGGCGGACGTGGTGTGCCCCACAGATCCGGTGGATCCGGAACGGGACGAACCGGCCGTAGCGTTGAAGGTTCCTACGGGGACTCGGGGACTCTCGGGGTTATCTGCGACTCGGCAACGATGGAGAAGCTTGTGATGACGGACGGTAAGCGGCGCAACGGCCTGGTGGCCGCGTCCGCTCTGCTCGGCGGTGTGCTGATGCTCTCGGCCTGTTCCGGAGGGGACAAGGCCGCGGCCCACGGCAGCGGTGAATCATCGCAGGCCCAGGCTGACGCGGCCGCCGCCAAGAAGTCGTCCGAGGCACAGATCGCGGTCACCCCGAAGGACGGCTCGGACAACGCGTCGATCAACAACTCCGGCACCGTCACGGTCGGCAAGGGCACGCTCACCGGTGTCACCATGACCACCGAGGACGGCAAGGCCGTCGCCGGCCAGCTGTCCGCGGACAAGCTCAGCTGGAAGCCGACCGTCCAGCTGGAGCGCTCCACCACCTACAAGATCGCCGCGACGGCCAAGGACTCCCAGGGCCGCATAGCCCACGAGAACGCGTCCTTCACCACCGTCTCGCCGTCGAACAGCTTCATCGGCAGCTTCACCCCCGACAACGGCACGACCGTCGGCGTGGGCATGCCGGTCTCGATCAACTTCGACAAGGCGATCACCAACAAGGCCGCCGTCCAGAAGGGCATCACGGTCAGCACCAGCAGCGGCCAGGAGGTCGCCTGCCACTGGTTCAACGCCAACCGCATGGACTGCCGCCCCCAGGACTACTGGAAGGAAGGCTCCACCGTCACCCTGAAGCTCGCCCTCGACGGCGTCCAGGGAGCCAACGGCGTCTACGGCGTCCAGCAGAAGACGGTCACCTTCCACATCGGCCGCAACCAGGTCTCCTACGTCGACGCGAAGACCCACCAGATGAAGGTCACGCAGGACGGCAAGGTCGTCAAGACCATCCCGATCTCCGCCGGCGCCCCCGAGCACACCACGTACGAGGGCCAGATGGTGATCTCCGAGAAGTTCAAGCAGACCCGCATGAACGGCGCGACCGTCGGCTTCACCGACGACGACGGCAAGGGCGAGTACGACATCAAGGACGTGCCGCACGCCATGCGCCTGACCACCTCGGGCACCTTCATCCACGGCAACTACTGGGGCGCCCCCTCGGTGTTCGGCAGCGTCAACACCAGCCACGGCTGTGTCGGCCTCCAGGACGTCAAGGGCGCGGGCGACCCGAACACCCCGGCCGCCTGGTTCTACGACCACTCGCTGATCGGTGACGTCGTGGTGATCCAGCACACCGGCGACAAGACCGTCTCCCCGGACAACGGCCTCAACGGCTGGAACATGGACTGGGCCCAGTGGAAGGCCGGTTCGGCCGTCTGAGCCTCCCCACAGCCCCGTGAGTGCCGCCCCCGAGGGGGCGGCACTCGCTGTTTCCGGGGTTTCTCAGCCATCTCTCACAGGGGGCTCAGGGTGCCGTCACGGGACGTTTCTAACGTGCGGCGCATGTTCTTCACCTACCTGAGGCGCGAGCTGCGCCGCCGTCGGAAGGCGGCGCTCGTCGTCGCCTCCGGCCTCGCGCTGGGCATCGCGCTGGTCATCGTCGTCAACTCCGTGGCCAGCGGCATGGGCAAGGCCCAGGACAAGGTCCTTCAGTCGCTCTACGGCCTCGGTACGGACATGACGGTCACCAAGGCGGCCACGCCCACCGCCTCGGGCTCCCAGCAGCCCCGTTTCCAGTTCGGGGCGCACGGTGAGGGCGACAAGTCCACGCAGAGCAGCGACCGGGTCCGGGTGCAGGGCTTCAGCACCCTCGCCTCCTCCACCGTCTCCAAGGTCTCCGGCCAGCAGGGCGTGGCGGCGGCCGCCGGCGGTCTGAACCTCTCCGTGGTCAAGGTCAGCGGCACCTTCACCCGCGGCCAGTTCCAGCAGAGCGGCGGGAGCGGCGGCTACGGCTTCCGGCGCGGCGGCGGCAGCGGCCAGCCGCAGGGCGAGGTCAAGGGCGGCGGCGCCGACTTCAACATCAACCAGTACTCGGTCTACGGCACCGACGTCACGCGGACCGGGCTCGGCCCGCTGACCTCCTCCAAGATCACCAGCGGCCGCGGCTTCAAGTCCACCGAGACGGATGCCAAGGTGGCCGTGGCCGACTCGGCGTACGCCAAGGAGAAGAAGTACAAGGTCGGCTCCACCGTCACCATCAAGGACACCAAGTACTCGGTGATCGGCATCGCCACCGCGGACAGCGGCGACCCGGCGGCCAACCTGTACATCCCGCTGAAGCAGGCGCAGACCCTCGCGGGCGAGAAGGACAAGGTCACCACGATCTACGTGCGGGCCACCGACTCCCAGAAGATCGACTCCGTCAAGAGCACGATCCAGAAGAACGTCTCCGGTACGACGGTCACCACCTCCTCCGACCTCGCCAAGACGGTCTCTGGCTCCCTGTCCACCGCCTCCTCGCTCGCCACCAACGTCGGCAAGTGGCTGTCGATCGCGGTGCTCGTGGCCGCGTTCCTGGTCGCCGGCCTGCTCACCTCCTCCGCGGTCTCCCGCCGGGTGCGCGAGTTCGGCACCCTGAAGGCGCTGGGCTGGAAGTCGGGCCGGGTCACCCGGCAGGTGGTCGGCGAGGCCATCGTCAACGGCCTGGTGGGCGGCGTCCTCGGCATCGCCCTGGGCCTGGCCGGCGCCTACGTCGTCACCGCGATCAGCCCCACCCTCCAGGCCCAGCTGGGCGCGAGCGGGGGCGGCTTCGGCGGCGGGCGCGCCGGTGGCGGCGGCTTCGGCGGGGGCGGCGCCGGCGGCGGGTTCGGCAGCGCCGGCGGTCCCGGCCGGCAGGCCGCGAAGTCCCTGGAGGTGGCCCTGACCGCCCCGGTGAGCCTGACGACCATCCTGCTGGCGGTGGGCCTCGCGGTGGCGGGCGGCCTGATCGCGGGAGCGTTCGGCGGCTGGCGGGCCTCCCGGCTGCGCCCGGCGGACGCGCTGCGGCGGGTGGAGTAGCCGCGCCGCGCGCAACCGCCCTCCCCGAAACCCCTCCCAGGAGCCACCATGTATGAACTCAAGAACGTCACCAAGCGCTACACCCGGGGCAAGGAGAGCGTCCACGCCCTCGACGGCGTCGACCTGGTCATCGGCGACGGCGACCGCCTGGTCATCCAGGGCCCCACCGGCGGCGGCAAGTCCACCCTGCTCCAGATGCTCGGCGGCCTGGACCGGCCCACCTCCGGCGAGGTCGTCCTGGACGGCATCGACCTGGCCAAGCTGAGCGAGGCCCGGCTGACCCGGGTCCGCAGCGAGAACATCGGCTTCGTCTTCCAGTCCTTCAACCTCATCCCCACGCTCACCGCCCAGGAGAACGTGGAGACCGCCCTCGTACCCCTCGGCATCAAGACCAAGCAGCGGCGCGAACTCGCCGCCGAGGCATTGCACTCCGTCGGTCTCGGCGAGCGCCTCGGGCATCTGCCCGGCGAGATGTCCGGTGGCCAGCAGCAGCGGGTCGCCATCGCCCGCGCGCTGGTGAAGAAGCCCAAGGTGCTGCTCGCCGACGAGCCGACCGGCAACCTCGACGAGAGCACCCGGGACGAGATCATGGACGTACTCGAACGGCTGTGGAAGGAGCACGGGCTGACCTTCGTCATGGTCACCCACGACTCCACGCTCGCGAAGAAGGCCCCCCGGGTCGCCACCATCCGCAAGGGAAAGATCACGGTGAAGGAGAACGCGGGCGCCTGAGACCGGCCGCGCGGGGACTACGCGGAGGTCCCCGCGCGGGTCGCGTCACTGCCCCAACTGGCCAGCAGCCGCAGCGACTCGGCCGACGCGGAACCGGGCTCCGCGTGATAGGTGACCAGGCACTGGTCGGTGCCGTCCGCCAGGCGGAAGGACTCGAAGTTCAGGGCGAGATCGCCCACCAGCGGATGGTGCAGCCGCTTGACGCCGTGGTTCTTCTCCTTGACGTCGTGCGTGGCCCACAGCCTGCCGAACTCCTCGCTCTTGACGGAGAGTTCACCCACCAGGGCGGACAGCCGGGGATCGTCCGGATAGCAGCCCGCGTCCATGCGCAGCGAGCAGACGACGTCGATCGCCTTCTGCTCCCAGTCGACGAACAGATCCCGGTACTCGGGTTTGAGGAACACCAGCCGCGCCCAGTTGCGCTCGGTCACCGGCAGCTCCGCCCAGTCGCCGAACACCGCCGCCGCCATCCGGTTCCAGGCGAGGATCTCCGAACGCCGGCCCACGATGTACGCGGGCACGCCCTCCATCGTGTCCAGCAGCTGCCGCAGCGGCGGGCGCACATGCTGCTGGCGGGCCGCCGGCTTCTTCTTGTGCGACTTCGGCTTGGCCAGATGGGTCAGATGCGCGTGCTCGGCGTCCGTCAGGCGCAGGGCGCGGGCGATCGAGTCCAGGACCTCCGCCGAGACATTGCGGCCGTTGCCCTGCTCCAGGCGCGTGTAGTACGCCACCGACACCCCGGCCAGCTGCGCCAGCTCCTCCCGGCGCAGCCCCGGCACCCGGCGGTGCCGGCCGAAGTCGGGCAGCCCCACGTCCTCGGGCTTGAGCCGGGCCCGTCGGCTGCGCAGAAACTCGCTGAGTTCGGCCCGCCGGTCCAGGGGCGGGCCGGTCACGGCGGCCTGCTGTTCGTCCATACCGCAAGTATCCGTCGTCCCCGCTGGTCGTAGGCATGCCAGCCTGACACCGCCAGTGGTAGGCACAGCGGTCGTACGCAAAGGCGTGGACTGGGTGCGCCGCGGAACACGGGGCACCCTTGGGATGTGCTCGGTGGAAAAGCAGCCGGGCACGCGTAGACCTTGTGAGGGAGAACCCCGCCATGACCACTGTTGCCGCGTACGCCGCGCCCGCCGCGAAGGCCCCCCTGGAGCGGACCGAGATCGAGCGACGGGCAGTGGGCGAGTTCGACGTCCTGATCGACATCAAGTTCGCCGGTATCTGCCACTCCGACATCCATCAGGTCCGCGAGGGCTGGGGCAAGGCGTCCTTCCCGATGGTGCCGGGCCACGAGATAGCGGGCATCGTCACGGAGGTCGGCTCCGGTGTGACGAAGTACGCCGTCGGCGACCGCGTGGGCGTCGGCTGCATGGTCGACTCCTGCCGGGAGTGCGACAACTGCAAGGCCGGCCTCCAGCAGTACTGCGACCGGGGCCCCACCTGGACGTACAACGACACGGGCCGGGACGGCACGCCGACGTACGGCGGCTACTCCGAGAACGTCGTCGTGGACGAGAACTACGTCGTCCGCATCCCCGAGGGCCTGTCCCTCGATGTCGCCGCCCCGCTGCTGTGCGCCGGCATCACCACCTACTCCCCGCTGAAGCACTGGAACGTGGGCCCCGGCAAGAAGGTCGCCGTCGTCGGGCTCGGCGGTCTCGGCCACATGGGCGTCAAGATCGCGCACGCGCTGGGCGCGGAGGTCACCGTCCTCTCCCAGTCCCTGCGCAAGAAGGACGACGGCCTGAAGCTGGGCGCCGACCACTACTACGCCACCAGCGACCCGCAGACCTTCGAGGACCTCAAGGGCACCTTCGACCTCATCCTCAACACGGTCTCGGCCCCGCTCGACTTCAGCGCCTTCCTGTCCCTGCTGCGCACGGACGGCGCCATGGTCAACGTGGGCCTGCCCGAGGAGCCGGTCCAGATCACCCTCCAGTCCCTCTTCGGCAACCGCCGCAGCCTCAGCAGCTCCGGCATCGGCGGCATCCCCGAGACCCAGGAGATGCTGGACTTCTGCGCGGAGCACGGGCTGGGCGCGGAGATCGAGCTGATCGCCGCGTCGGAGATCAACGACGCGTACGAGCGGGTGCTGGCGAGCGATGTGCGCTACCGGTTCGTGATCGACACCGCGACGATCTGACCTGCGTCTGACCCGCGACGATCTGACCTGCGGCGCTCGGCCGTCGCGGCGATTCGCCGCCGGGGGCGGGGCGCGGCCGGGCGCGGCTTGTCCGTGGTCGCCCGCGCCGTTCCCCGCGCCCCTTCGGGACGTGTGTCCTCACAGCCTGCTGTACGTGTCGATGTCCTCGCCGAACTCCTTGATCGCCCGGGTGGTGAGGGTCGGCCGGGTGTCGGAGATGGCGCTCATGTAGTCCTCGGTGTCCGCCGGGCGGCCCTCCCGGTGGGCGACCTCGCGTTCGAAGGCGGCCTGCGCTCCCTTGCGGGCGGCGAACTCGATGTCCGCCGGGGTGAACAGCTCACTCGCGGCGACCAGCCGGCCGAGGTCCACCGAGTCGTTCATGCCCCGGAGATAGCGGGCCCAGATCGCCGCGCGGGCGGTCGGATCGGGCGGCCCGATGGGGATGACGTAGTCGAACCGCCCCGGCCGCAGAAAGGCCGCGTCGAGGGACCGTACGGAATTGGTGGCACACACCAGCAGCCGTGAGTCGTGCTCGCGGAAGACGGGGATCAGCTTCAGCAGCTCGTTGGTCACCCCGTGCCCGGGATCCACCGCCTTGCCGGAGCGGGCGGCCGCGATCTCCTCCACCTCGTCGATGAAGAGCACCACCGAGTCCAGCTCCGCGAGATCGGCGAAGGCGTCCCGCAGCGCCGTGGCCAGCCCCTCGCTGGTGTCGGCGGCGAGCCGCGAGGGGAACAGCTCCACGAACGGCCAGCCGAGCCGGGAGGACACCGCCTTGGCGAAGCTGGTCTTCCCGGTGCCGGGCGGCCCGAACAGGATGACCGACTTCGGCGGCACCACCCCGTAGCGGTCGGCCAGCGCCGGTTCCGTCAGCGGCAGCACCACCCGCCGCTCCACGACCTGCTTCTCCCGCTCCATCCCGGCCATCGCGTCCCACAGCCCCTCGGGCAGCATGCGCCCGCCGAGCGCGGCGAGGACATCGGCGTTCGCCGCGCCGAGCGGTTCGAGCTTCTCGTAGTAGGTGAGGCCCTCACGGCTCCGGTAGCCGCTGTTCGCCAGCGCCTTCGAACCCGCCGCGCCCACCGGCAGCAGCGCGCTGATGTGCCGTACCCCCAGCGCCCGCAGCCGCCGCTCCAGCTCGGTGAGCAGCGCGCTGCCGATGCCGCGCTCGCGCCAGCGCGCGGCGAGCGCCGTCAGCAGGATCCAGCCCCGCTTGCCCTGGGCCTGGGCGACGGCCATCCCCACCAGCTCGTCCCCGACCACCGCGACCACCGCCGTCTGCCCGGCCTTCGCCGCGGCCATGACCTCCGAGACCGGGAACACCGGGTCCTCGTCGGCCTGCCGGCACTGGTCCCAGATCTGGATGGCCTGATCGAGATCGTCGTCGTGATAGTCGCGCAGATGCCATGCCGGCACGGGGCACCACCTCACCGCCAAGGGGGTCTCAGGGGGTCTCCCCATTGTCTCCGCGGGGGCTGGGTACGACATCTCCAGCCGAGGAGCCGGCCGCCGGGACCCGAACGCGGCGATGGGCCCGGCCTCAGACCGCCTCCGCCGCCATCCTCACCGTCTCGTTCCGCACCCGGCAGTAGTACGCCGCCGCGTCCTCGCCCCGGTAGTTCCACGGCAGGGCGTCCACATGGCCGTCGACCAGCCGGAACTGCTCCAGCGCCGCCTCGTGCCGGTCCTGGAGGTGCAGGTAGTAGGCGAGCAGATGGCGCAGCTGGGCGAGGCCCGGGCGGTCGGGGTCGCTCGCCGCGCAGGCCGCCGCGTCGGCGAGGCCCGCGTCGACCAGGGCCAGCATCTCGGGGGTGCTGTCGGCCGCGACATCGGTGGTCTCGTCGTGCTCGAAACGCGCGATCAGCGGCAGCACCGTCAGCAGGCTCCCGACCGGCGCCCGCTCCGCCGCGCGCCGCGCGAAGTCGAACGCCAGCTCCTTCGAGCCGCGCCACTTCGCGCACCAGTACTGGAGCGCCGCGTAGTGCGCGCCGTAGTGGTACGGGTCGCGGCTCGTGATCCGCTCCCACAGCTCGTCCATCTCGGCGTGCGAACAGCCGAGGCCCAGCGCCACCCAGATCTCCACGACGTACGGCGTCGGGTCCTCGGGATTCAGCTCCGCGGCCCGCGCGATCTCCTCCCGTGCGGCGGACAGCATCCGCCCGAACCCCTCGAACTGCTCCCGGCTCGTGTATCTGGCCTGCCGCGCGCCCCGGAGATCCCATGCCAGCCGCACCGTGCTCTGCGCCCTGACCACGGCCGCGTCCGGGTCGTCCGGCCGCGCGGCCTCCCAGGCCAGCAGCCAGCCGTCCTCCTCGGCCGCGAGCGTGCCCAGCTCGGCGGTGAGCGTCGAACGGCGTTCCCAGTCACGCCCGCCGGCCCGCAGCAGCTCGGCCGCCGGTGCCCAGTCGCCGGAGCGTGCCGCCGTCAGCGCGGCCGACCACGCGGCGGGCGGCGGCGCGGCGTGCTCGGTGTCCTGGCGCTCCGCGGGCAGCAGGCCCAGCCGCTCGGCGGCGAGCGCGGTCGCGTCCGGCCCGGGCGGGCTCGGGGAGAACAGCTCCTTCACGAACACACCGGTGAACCACAGGGCGGCGATCACCAGGGGCAGGGCCAAGGCGGCCAGGATCCAGAGCAGGACGGTCATCGGTGAGTAAGGTCCGTTCGTCGGAAAAGAGAGAAGGAAAAGGGCGGGGCGATTCAGGCGGGCTGGGGTGCCGAGGGCAGCAGGGCGCGCAAGGCGGTCGTGTCGGGGTGGTCCGCGAGCGCCGCGTCCAGTGCCGCCTCCAGGGACTTCTCCGAGGACTCGTGCGGGGACTCCTGCGAGGAGCGCCCGTCCCCGTCGGCCGCCGCGGGAAGCGCACCGGGCAGCCGTACGGCGGCCGGCTCGGACCAGGAGAAGTCCCAGCTCAGCAGCGAACGCGCGCTGAACTCGGCCAGCACCATGGTCCGCAGCGACCGGCGCAGCACCGGCCGCGCGAACTCGCGGAACGCCCGCCCCCGTGCCGACTTCGCCTCCGCCGACAGGGGCAACTGCTCCGCCAGCTGCCACAGCCCGCCCGCGTCCACGACCTCCAGCAGCGCCGCCAGCGTCGCCGGCTGCCCGGTGCGGGCGGCCAGCGCCTGGTGCAACGGGGTCTGCGCCGTCGAAAGGCCCGAGGCCATCGAGGCGTTCAGCAGCTCCGGCCAGCCGGGGGCCCGCCCGTAGCGCACCACCTCGTCGGTCAGCACGGCGTCCTCCAGCGCGGCCAGGGTGCGCGCCGGGTCGGTGAGCAGGGCGAGCGCCGGGCCCGTGGCCTCGTCGGCTCGGCCGTCGGCGGGCAGCGCCTCGATGCGCCGCACCCGCTCCGCGATCGGTGGATGGGAGTCGTACGGCGACGCGGGCTCCTCCGGCAGCCGCGCGCGCAGCCCCTCCAACTCCTCGGCGCGCGCCGCCAGCAGCGCGCCGAAGCCGCCGAAGAACTCACCACGCGGCGGCAGCAGCCGGGCCCCGAGCCCCAGGGTGGCGTAGGAGTCCAGGTAGAAGCCGTGCGAGACGGACAGCACCGGGATCTCCCGCAGCGTGGCGGCCATCGTGTCCCGCCCCGCGATCCGGGCGGCGACCTGGTCGGCGGCGAACTCCTGCCCCCGCGCCGTGGACAGCGAGGCCCGCAGATACAGCTTGGCGTACTGGGTGTAGACCGCCGCCATCATCCGGTACGTCGCCCCGGAACCCGAGGTGTCGACCTGCTTCGCCTTCTTGCCCCTGGCGACCCGCCTGGCCCGGGCCTGCTCCTGCTTGGCCCGCTCGGCGGCCACCTTGCCGTCCGCCCGCTCATGGAACTGCTCGATGACCCGCCCCAGTTGCACCCGGCCGCGCACCACCAGCGCGGACAGCCGGGTGTCGCCGCCGGTGAAGTGCCCGTACTCATGGGCGAGTACGGCCCTCAGCCGCGCCTCGGTCAGACCGGTCAGCAGCGGCACACCCAGGTAGAGGCGGCGCGGTCCCGGGAGCAGACCGAGCAGGCGCGGGTCCTCGCTCACCGCCGCGTTGACCTCGCCGGTGAGCCGGATCCGGTCGGGGGCGCGGGTGCCGGCCGCCGCGGCGACCTCCCGCACCAGCGCCCACAGCCGGGGCTCGGCGGCCTCGGTGACATCGATCCCGGGGCCGTCCTCGCCCTTCGGGGTGCGCAGCATGAACATGCCCTGCACGACAGGGACGGCCAGCAGCACCGTCACGAAACCGAGCTTCAGCATCGCCGGGCCGTGCCCCCAGCGGAAGGCGACGACATCGACACCGACCAGCACGGCCAGCAGGACCAGGCTCAGCAGATAGAAGCCGAGCAGCAGCACAAGAGCACGCAGCGCGCGCAGAGTTGCGCCCATCGGGCGGATCCCCCCACAGGACCTCGGAGACAGCGGAACAGAGAAGAACGCGAAGACAGGAGAACGGAGAAGACGCGGAGCAGCCTGAGCCGCGCTGTGGGGGGATGCCGAACTATGCCCTACCGCAGGTCAGAAGGGCAATGAAATTCCTGTGGGCGCCCTGTGAGTGGGGCCGGCCGGGTCAGCCGGGCAGGCTCGCCGGGCTGCCCCCGTTGGCCTCGTACCCCGCCACCGCCAGGGCGCGGTAGACGGCGAACTCGGCCGCCGGGTCGGCCGCCAGCGTCCAGGGCAGGGCGCCGACATGGCCGTCGACGTGTATCAGCTCCTGCATGGCCTCCGCCCAGCGCTCGGCGCGGACCAGGAAGAAGACCAGCAGATGGCGGACGTGCGGCAGTGTCGGGTCGGCGGAGCCTGCCTCGTGCGCCGCGTGCTGTGCGCCCTGGATCGCCTTGGCGACGACCTCGCTCCGGTACAGGCCCAGCACCAGATTCACCTCGGGCAGGTGCTCGAACACCGCGAACAGCGGCAGCGCGGCCAGCAGCGATCCGCGCGGGGCGCGGGCGGCGGCCGCCTCGGCGAAGGCGTACGCCTGCTCACGCGAGCCGTGCCACTTCTCGCACCAGTAGGGGAGCGCGGCCAGATGGGCGCCCATGTGGTGCGGGGCGCGGTCGAGGACCTTCAGCCACAGCCGCTCGAACTCGTCACGGGACAGGCCCAGTCCACGGCCGACGGCCAGCTCGATGATGTGCGGCACCGGGTCGGCGGGTGCCAGCTCGGCCGCCTGCCCGCACACCTCCCGGGCCTCCTCCAGGAGCAGCCGGAAGCCCTTGGTGCCGGTCGCCGACGCCCGCCAGGCCCGCTGCACCAGGAACTCCGCGTGCACGGCCGCACCGCCCGCGTCCTCGGGCCGCTCCGCCCGCCACACCCGCAGCCACTGGCCGCCCGGCGTCTGGTGCACCCCGCCGGGACGCTGTTCGAGCTCCAGCGCGGCCGCGCCGCCGAGGGCCTGCACCCGCTGCCAGCGCAGCTCGCCCGCGGTCTCGGTGCCGGCCAGCAGCGAAGCCGCCGCCCGGTAGTCCTGGGTGCGCTGCACCAGCTCCAGCGCGTCCAGCAGATCCTGGTCAGGGCCCGGCAGCCGTACGTCCAGCTCCTCCTGGCGCAGGAAGCCGTAGTCCGCGGGGTCGGCGGCGTCCGGGTGGTCCGGGTGCACCTGCTCGATCATCCCGCGCCTGCGTCGCACCAGCGGGAGCAGCACGAAGCTCAGCATGAGCAGTGCCATGAGCAGCCAGAGAATCACCATGCCCCAAGAGTTCCAGACAGCGGTGCCACATGACCAACCCCGCCCGCCGGCCTGTGGACAACTCCGATCCTGGGCATGACAGCCGACACAGGGATATCCCTCCGGACACCCCCCGCCCACACCGCCGGGCGCCGGAATCCCGCCGGGCGCACTACGCTCGGTGCACATGAGCGACAGGCACATCAGTCAGCACTTCGAGACCCTCGCGATCCACGCGGGCAACACCGCGGATCCCCTCACCGGCGCGGTCGTACCGCCCATCTACCAGGTCTCGACCTACAAGCAGGACGGCGTCGGCGGGCTGCGCGGCGGCTACGAGTACAGCCGCAGCGCCAACCCGACCCGTACCGCCCTTGAGGAGAACCTCGCCGCGCTGGAGGGCGGCAGCCGCGGCCTCGCGTTCGCCTCCGGCCTCGCCGCCGAGGACACCCTGCTGCGCACGCTGCTCACCCCCGGCGACCACGTGGTGATCCCGAACGACGCCTACGGCGGCACCTTCCGCCTCTTCTCCAAGGTCGCCACCCGCTGGGGCGTGGAGTGGTCCGTCGCCGACACCAGCGACCCGGCCGCCGTACGGGCCGCGATCACCCCGCGGACCAAGGCCGTCTGGGTGGAGACCCCCTCCAACCCGCTGCTCGGCATCACCGACATCGCCGCCGTCGCCCAGGTCGCCCACGACGCGGGCGCCCGTCTCGTCGTCGACAACACCTTCGCCACGCCCTACCTCCAGCAGCCGCTGTCGCTCGGCGCGGACGTCGTCGTGCACTCGCTGACCAAGTACATGGGCGGCCACTCCGACGTGGTCGGCGGCGCCCTGATCGTCTCCGACCAGACCCTCGGCGAGGAACTGGCCTACCACCAGAACGCGATGGGCGCCGTCGCCGGCCCCTTCGACTCCTGGCTGGTGCTGCGCGGCACCAAGACCCTCGCCGTGCGCATGGACCGGCACAGCGAGAACGCCACCAAGGTCGCCGACATGCTCAGCCGGCACGCCAAGGTGACCAGCGTGCTCTACCCGGGCCTGCCCGAGCACCCCGGGCACGAGGTCGCCGCCAAGCAGATGCGCGCCTTCGGCGGCATGATCTCCTTCCGCGTCGAGGGCGGCGAGGAGGCGGCCGTCGAGGTGTGCAACCGCGCCAAGGTGTTCACCCTCGGCGAGTCGCTCGGTGGCGTCGAGTCCCTGATCGAGCACCCCGGCCGGATGACCCACGCCTCCGCGGCCGGCTCGGCCCTGGAGGTCCCCGCCGACCTCGTCCGCCTGTCCGTCGGCATCGAGAACGTCGACGACCTGGTGGAGGACCTGAGCCAGGCCCTGGGCTAGACATCGGCCAGACGTCGCGGCGGACGCCGAAGCGGTGATCCGGGCCCATCGCGGTCCGGATCACCAGCCGTCCACCGGTGGGGTCGTCTGCGACGGCGGCTCCACCCACGGGTGGGCGTACGCCGCCCACACCCCGAACACCACCGCCGCCACACACACCACCACCCACACCACCCGGCGCACCAGCCGCCGGCGCCGCAGCAGCCGCTCGCCGCGCCGTACCGCCTCCGGGTACAGCTCCGGCGGCACCGGCACCGGACGTGCGGCCATCACCCGCCGTACGGCGGCCTCGCGCTCGGCCCGGTTCACCTCGGCCTCCCCACGCCGTACGGCCGCCCGCTCCGCGCCTCCCGTGTCCTCATGACGGCGCCACCTTCGCGTTCACCGTGCGCGGACCGGACGCCCTGACCGGGTGCAGCACCAGGGACGTCGCCCGGTCGCAGACGGTGTGCACACGCTCCGCGGTCAGCCCGAGCAGCGCGGCCGTCTGCTCCTCGGCGACCCCCTCGTACATCCGCAGCACCAGGACCAGCCGCTCCTGCGGGTTCAGCTGGGCGAGCGGGCCGCGCGGCGCGGGCCGCTCCCGGCCGAGGAGGCGGTGCCGGTGCCAGATCGTGCGCGCGAAGCGGACCGCGAGGTACTGGCGCGCGCAGTCGTACGGATCCTCGCCGCGCAGCCGGTGCCAGCGGGCGTAGGTGTGGCCGAGCGCCAGGGTCAGCAGGCGCCGCGCCCGGGGGTTGGCGTCCGGGGCCTCGGCGGTGAGCAGCGTCGCGGCGAGCAGCAGCCGGCCGGCCGCGCCCGCGACGAACGCCTCGAACTCCTGGGCCCGGCCTGCCCCTTGGGCCACCCGCCGCTCACGCAAGACGCCTCCCCCTCAGGGGCCCTGTCCGGTACGGGACAGATGAATCGCGTACGACGCAGGACCCGGCTCTCATATGAGGCCAGCCGGGGCCCCGGGTCAAGACTCGGGATGCTTCCCCTGGGTCCGGGCCGCGAGGCCGTGGTTGAAGCGGGTCAGCAGGGCGCAGAACTGCTCGCGCTCCTGCGGCGACCAGTCCTCGGTCAGCTCCGCCATCAGCAGGCGCCGCGAGGACCGCACCTCCGCCAGCCGGGCGGCACCGCGCGGCGACAGCTGAAGCACCACCGCGCGGCCGTCCTCCGGGTGCGAGGTGCGCTTGACCAGGCCGGTGTCGACCAGCGGGGCCACCTGCCGGGTGACCGTGGAGGAGTCGATGCCCATGCCCGCGGCGAGCGCCTTGACGCCCATCGGGCCCTCCTTGTCGAGGCGGTTGAGCAGCAGATAGGCGGCGCGGTCCATGGAGTTGCGCGCCTGCCCGACACCACCGAGCCGCGTCTGTTCGGCGCGGCGGGCGAACACCGCCACCTCGTGCTGGAGGGAGTCGAGAAGACCGGGATCACCGACGGTCGTCATGTCCATCGACATTTCAGGTGTTGTGGGCATGGCCGGAGGCTCGCTTCATGAAGGGCTGCAAGGTTGGGGGACAGGGTACGCGGCCCGGCGCCGGGCCGTACCGGCGCTGCGCAAACCCGTCTTGGACCTTGGTCACCACCGTCGTGCGCCACCGCGAGCTGCGATGCTGGAGTCATGAACTACCGCACCGCCCACCCCCTGCGTTCCGTCACCCTGGACGATGTACGCGGGGCCCAGAAGATGCTCTCGGGCGTGGCGCGGACGACCGCGATGGAGGGCAGCCGGCACCTGTCCCAGCTGGTCGGCGCGCCGGTACAGCTGAAATGCGAGAACCTCCAGCGCACCGGCTCGTTCAAGCTGCGCGGCGCCTATGTGCGCATCGCCGGGCTGCTGCCCGAGGAGCGCGCCGCCGGAGTGGTGGCCGCGAGCGCCGGCAATCACGCGCAGGGCGTCGCCCTGGCCTCCTCGCTGCTGGGCGTGCACGCCACCGTGTTCATGCCGCACGGCGCCCCGCTGCCCAAGGTCAGCGCGACCAGGGAGTACGGCGCCGAGGTGCGCCTCACCGGCCAGGTGGTGGACGAGACGCTGGCCGCCGCCCAGGACTACGCGGCCCGCACCGGCGCGGTGTTCATCCACCCCTTCGACCACCCGGACATCATCGCCGGCCAGGGCACGGTCGGCCTGGAGATCCTGGAGCAGTGCCCGGAGGTGCGCACGATCCTCGTCGGGGTCGGCGGCGGGGGACTGCTGGCCGGGATCGCGGTCGCGGTGAAGGCGATCAGGCCCGATGTACGGATCATCGGCGTCCAGGCCGAGGGCGCCGCCGCCTACCCGCCCTCGCTGGCCGTCGGACACCCGGTGGCGGTCGCGAACCCGGCCACGATGGCCGACGGCATCAAGGTGGGCAAGCCCGGCGTGGTGCCGTTCGGCATCGTCCGCGAGCTGGTGGACGAGATGCGCACGGTCACCGAGGACCAGCTGTCCGCCGCGCTGCTGCTGTGCCTGGAGCGGGCCAAGCTGGTCGTGGAACCGGCCGGCGCGAGCCCGGTCGCCGCGCTGCTCGCGTCCCCGGACACCTTCGAGGGCCCGGTCGTCTGCGTGCTGTCCGGCGGCAATGTCGACCCGGTGCTGCTCCAGCGGGTGCTGCGGCACGGCATGTCCGCGCAGGGCCGCTATCTGGCCGTACGACTGCGGCTCACCGACCGCCCGGGCGCCCTCGCCACCCTCCTCGGGGTGCTGTCGGGGGTGGACGCCAACGTCCTCGACGTCAGCCATGTCCGCACCGACCCCCGGCTCGGCCTCAGCGAGGTGGAGGTCGAACTCCACCTGGAGACCAAGGGCCCGGCCCACTGCGCCGAGGTCGGCCAGTGCCTGCGCGACGCGGGCTACACGGTCATCCCCTGAGACCGCGGTCGTACAGGTCGTACGGCCTGGGGAGGTACGACGGGACCCCCGGCGTCCGCTGCGGACGCCGGGGGTCCCGGGGTTGGTCAGTTCTGGGGCTCAGCCGTTGTAGGGCTCGGCCTTGAGGATGCGGACCGAGGCCTTCTTGCCGTTCGGCAGCTCGTACTCCGCGTCCTCGCCGACCTTGTGGCCGATGACACCGGCCCCCAGCGGCGACTGCGGCGAGTACGTCTCCACGTCCGAGCTCGCGTACTCGCGGGAGGCGAGCAGGAACGTCATCGTGTCGTCCTCGTCACCGTCGAAGGCGATCGTGACGACCATGCCGGGCGCGACGGCGCCGTCGGCGGAGGCCGGGGCCTCGCCCACCTTGGCGCTCTCGAGAAGCTGGGTCAGCTGCCGCACACGCAGCTCCTGCTTGCCCTGCTCCTCCTTGGCCGCGTGGTACCCGCCGTTCTCACGCAGGTCGCCCTCCTCGCGCGCGGCCGCGATCTTGGCGGCGATCTCCGTGCGCGCAGGACCAGTAAGGTACTCAAGCTCGACCTTGAGCTTGTTGTACGCCTCCTGGGTCAGCCAGGTGACGTTCTCGCTGGTCTGGGTCACAGGGTGCTCCTCGTCGGTACTGGGAATACAAAGCATCGCCCTACCCAGAAGAATGTTCCCTCTTGGATGGGCGAAACCACGAGCCTAACAATTCATCCGCGGAAGGGGGAGGACATAAGCCATCAGAATCACATCAACGCAGGTCGGGCCGTCCGCATTCCGGGTGAAGGAGCGGCGGGGCGGCGCGTCCGGCGCGGTGGACCACTGCCCGGACCGGGTCCCGGCCGGCGATGCTCCCGGCGGGTCAGCCGCTGTGGCAGCCCAGCAGCTCGGCCGTGGTGCCACGGGCGGTCGTACGCAGCGTGACGACCTTGTCGATGCGGGTGGCCGAGCCGGTGAAGTGGAAGTCGGCCCGGCCGACCTCCGTACCGTCCGCCGCCTGGGAACGCAGGGTGCAGTAGCCGTCGGACCCGGCGTCCTTGTGGACCTCCAGGTGGGCCTTGACCGTGGTGTCCGTGGAGTCGAAGGTGATCACCTGGGCGCTGATCTGCGTCTGCACGATGTAGTGGTACGCGAAGTAGCCGACCAGGGCCAGCAGGACGGCGCCGAGCACCACGGCGGCGACCTTGAGTTTGCGGTCGGCACGCTCGTCAGAGGAGCGGCCGTAGCGGCCCGTGGGCAGCCCCGTGCTCGCCGTACTCATGATCGTCCTCTCCGCGGAATTAATCGCCCCCCGATTCGGTCACTATAGAAGCCTTCGATTGCGCCCTGAGCCTTGGGGGCGCCGACCTACCGAGGATTGAGTCTTGACTGACCAGCTGCGACTGATGGCCGTTCACGCACACCCCGACGACGAGTCGAGCAAGGGCGCGGCCACCATGGCGAAGTACGTGTCCGAGGGGGTGGACGTGCTGGTGGTGACCTGCACCGGCGGTGAACGCGGCTCCATCCTCAACCCCAAGCTTCAGGGCGACCCCTACATCGAGGCGAACATCCACGAGGTGCGCCGCAAGGAGATGGACGAGGCGCGCGAGATCCTGGGCGTCAAGCAGGAGTGGCTGGGCTTCGTGGACTCCGGGCTGCCCGAGGGCGACCCGCTGCCGCCGCTGCCCGAGGGCTGCTTCGCCCTGGAGGACGTCGACAAGGCGGCCGGCGAGCTGGTGCGCCAGATCCGCTCCTTCCGCCCGCAGGTGATCACCACCTACGACGAGAACGGCGGCTACCCCCACCCCGACCACATCATGACCCACAAGATCTCCATGGTGGCGTTCGAAGGTGCGGCGGACACCGAGAAGTACCCCGAGGACGAGTTCGGCCCGGCCTACCGGCCGCTGAAGCTCTACTACAACCAGGGCTTCAACCGCCCCCGCACCGAAGCCCTGCACCGGGCGATGCTCGACCGCGGCCTGGAGTCGCCGTACGGGGAGTGGCTCAAGCGCTGGAAGGAGATCGAGCGGGTCGAACGCACCCTGACCACGCATGTGCCCTGCGCGGACTTCTTCGAGATCCGCGACAAGGCGCTGATCGCGCACGCCACGCAGATCGATCCGGACGGCGGCTGGTTCCGCGTGCCGATGGACCTCCAGCGGGAGGTCTGGCCGACGGAGGAGTACGAGCTGGCGAAGTCGCTCGTGGACACCTCCCTCCCCGAGGACGACCTCTTCGCGGGCATCCGGGACAATGCCTGACATGAGCGCAAGCGTGAGCCTGGCAGCGACGGACCTCGTCTCCCTCGCCGATCTCGACCAGAACAAGGTCACCCCTGGTGTCCTCGGCTTCATCGTGTTCGCGGTGATGGCGGTGGCGGTGTGGGGCCTCATGAAGTCGATGAGCAAGCACATGCGGAAGGTCGACTTCAAGGAGCCCGCCGACCCCGGCACGGACAACCACCCGGCCGACACCCCGGCCCAGCGCAGCTGAACCGGAACTGACCTGGCTTTTTGGCCGGGGCTGCCCTGACACTTGGCCTGGGCTGACCTGTCACTTTGGCCTCGGGCCCGGCGACTCGGTCGTCGGGCGACGGACCCGGGTCGCTGTGTCCGTGGGCCTCGGCTCCGGGAGCCGGGTCCGTGGGGCGTTGGCCCGCCGAGTGCCCGGTCCGCGGGACCTCGGCCTCAAGCGCATGGTCCGGGGGGCTTCGGCCTCCGAGCGCCCGGTCCGGGGCGCGTCGGTGTCCGGGAGCTCGGTCCGTGGGACGTCGGTGCCGTCGAGTGCCCGGCCGCGGGGCTACGGCCGCCGAGAGCCCGGGCCGTGGGACGTCGGCCTTCGGGGCTTCGGCAGTGGGAGCCGCCCAGGGTCGCGGAAGTCAGCCCCGGTCGAAGCCGTCGCTCCCGTCACCGCACGGGCGCGGCGGTCCGCACCCATGCGCGGCTGCCGGGCACCTGCTGCCAGGCCTCTGCCGACCAGTCCCCGGACGTGCGCCCGCTTGAGCGGCGGGCGTGCGCCGGGGCCGGTTGGTGAGTTCCGCGTATCCGGATCGCGGCAGCGTGCCGCCGTACCGCGTCTGCCGCCGTCCCGCATGCCACCCTTCGAGGAGCTTCCGCAGGTCCAAGGCTGCTGGGCTCAGGCAACTGATCTGCGGTCCCGGGGCGTCTGTTGTCCGAAGGAAGCGGCCTCCGATGTCGTGGGGTTCGGTCGGGCGAGGCGGAGTGCGCGCGGTCCCCAGTACAGGCACGAGCGCTGTGAGAGGCTGGGTCGTATGAACCGGTTGGCTGGTGTGACCTCGCCTTATCTGCTTCAGCATGCCGACAATCCGGTCGACTGGTGGCCGTGGGGACCTGAGGCGTTCGAGGAAGCGAAACGGCGCGATGTACCCGTCCTGCTGTCGGTCGGCTACTCCGCGTGCCACTGGTGCCACGTCATGGCCCACGAATCCTTCGAGGACCAGGACACCGCCGACTGCCTCAACGCGCACTTCGTCAGCGTCAAGGTCGACCGGGAGGAGCGGCCGGACGTCGATGCCGTGTACATGGAGGCGGTGCAGGCGGCCACCGGGCAGGGTGGGTGGCCGATGACCGTGTTCCTGACGCCGGATGCGGAGCCGTTCTACTTCGGCACCTACTTCCCGCCCGAGCCCCGGCACGGGATGCCGTCCTTCCGGCAGGTGCTGGAGGGGGTCCGGCAGGCGTGGAGCACCCGGCGGGACGAGGTCGGGGAGGTCGCCGGGAAGATCGTGCGGGATCTGGCGCAGCGGGAGATCAGCCATCAGGGGACCCGGCCGCCCGGCGAACAGGAACTCGCCCAGGCGCTGCTCGGGCTGACCCGTGAGTACGACGCGCAGCGCGGCGGATTCGGCGGCGCGCCCAAGTTCCCGCCGTCCATGGTGCTGGAGTTCCTGCTGCGCCATCACGCGCGCACCGGCGCCGAGGGCGCGCTCCAGATGGCCCAGGACACCTGTGAGCGGATGGCCCGCGGCGGGCTCTACGACCAGCTCGGCGGCGGGTTCGCCCGGTACTCCGTCGACCGCGACTGGATCGTGCCGCACTTCGAGAAGATGCTGTACGACAACGCCCTGCTGTGCCGTGTGTACGCGCACCTGTGGCGGGCCACCGGCTCCGAACTCGCCCGGCGCGTCGCCCTGGAGACCGCCGACTTCATGGTCCGCGAACTGCGGACGAACGAAGGGGGGTTCGCCTCCGCCCTGGACGCCGACAGCGACGACGGGAGCGGGCGGCATGTCGAGGGGGCGTACTACGTCTGGACGCCCGAGCAGCTGACCGGCGTACTCGGCGAGGCCGACGCCCGGCTCGCCGCGCAGTTCTTCGGTGTCACCGAGGAGGGCACCTTCGAGCACGGGCAGTCCGTCCTGCAACTCCCGCAGGACGAGGGCGTGTTCGACGCCGAGAAGATCGCCTCCGTCAAGCGCCGGTTGCTCGACGCCCGCGCGCTGCGGCCCGCGCCCGGCCGGGACGACAAGGTCGTCGCCGCCTGGAACGGACTCGCGATCGCCGCCCTCGCCGAGAGCGGCGCCTACTTCGACCGCCCCGACCTGATCGAGGCCGCCCTCGGCGCCGCCGACCTGCTCGTGCGGGTGCATCTCGATGAGCACGCCCGGCTCGCCCGCACCAGCAGGGACGGCCGGGCCGGCGCCAACTCCGGTGTGCTGGAGGACTACGCGGATGTCGCCGAGGGCTTCCTCGCGCTCGCCTCCGTGACCGGCGAGGGCGTCTGGCTGGACTTCGCCGGACTGCTCGTCGACCATGTGCTCGCCCGCTTCACCGACCCCAGGACCGGTGCGCTCTACGACACCGCCGCCGACGCGGAACAGCTCATCCGCCGCCCCCAGGACCCCACCGACAACGCCACCCCCTCCGGCTGGTCGGCCGCCGCGGGCGCGCTGCTCGGCTATGCCGCGCAGACCGGCTCCGAGGCCCATCGGACCGCCGCCGAGCGGGCGTTGGGTGTCGTACAGGCTCTGGGCCCGCGGGTGCCCCGGTTCATCGGCTGGGGGCTCGCCGTCGCGGAGGCGCTGCTCGACGGGCCCCGGGAGATCGCGGTCGTCGGCCCGTCCCTCACCGACGCGGCCACAACGGCCCTGCACCGTACGGCACTTCTGGGCACCGCCCCCGGCGCGGTCGTCGCCGTCGGCACCCCGGACAGCGAGGAGTTCCCGCTGCTCGCCGACCGCCCGCTGGTCTCCGGGCAGGCGGCCGCCTATGTCTGCCGCGACTTCACCTGCGCCGCCCCGACCACCGACCCGGACCGACTCCGCACCGCCCTCGAAAGCCCCTGAGCCGAGCCTCTGATCCGAATGGAAGGGCCGGAAGGCGTCACGCGCCGCTGAGGATCATCGCCCCCAGCGCGAGCTGCGCGCCCCACTGCACGCACACGGCCCAGGCCCGGGAGTACGTCCCCCGGCCCCTGGGCCAGGCCAGGGCAGCGACGCCCGCGGCGAGGGCCAGCCAGAAGGCGGCGTAGAGCGCCGAACCGGGGATGGTCGAGCAGCCCTCGCCGTACATCAGGCACTGGGTGCCGCGGTCGCCGGAGAGGACGACCGCCCAGGACAGGACGACGGTCGGCAGCAGCAGGGCCAGTCCGGCGATCGCCCAGCCGCTGATGAGGCGGTCCTTCTGCCGCGGGGCGAGGGCCGCCACCGGCTGCTCGGTCGTGGTGTTCATGTCCCCATCCCACCGCGCGCCCCCGGCCCGGGGGAGCGGCCCGCTACTCAACCGCTCTGGGTACTCCCCTGGGTACGCATGCTCAACGCCCGCTCCACGACCGCCTCCAGCTGGTCGTGATGCGCGCCCTTCCAGTACGCGCGCCCGCAGGACGCGCACTGCGCGAAGACGTCGTACGACCGCTCGGTGCCGCCCTTGAGCTGATCGGCGACCTCCTCCTTGGTGGCGGCACGCAGCAGCCCGTTGCAGGCCGTGCAGCGGCTCCAGGGGTGGAGTTCGGGGGCGAACCGGCCGAGGACGTCCTGGAGTTGTTCCTCTGGCTGGGTGCTGTAGATGTACGCGCCGGCCCACAGCTCGCGGCGGCGCAGCAGCCCCCGGTCGCGGCTGAGCATCACCCGTTGCTCGGCCGCAGAGAGCGCGGCCAGCGCCGGGTCGCCGATGTCGGTGGACTCGTACGCCGCGTCGACACCGAGCAGCCGCAGCCGGCGGGCCAGGGTGCCGAGGTGGACGTCGAGGAGGAAGCGCAGCGGGGCGCCGGGCACCCGCTGGGGGCGCGCCACCGCCCGGACCCGCACGCTCTCGCCCGCGCGCGGGATGTGCGAGACCGGCACCTCGCGGCCGTCCACGAGCAGCGCGCCGACCTCGGTCAGCGGCACGCCGAGGGACTCGATGACATGGCCGAGCGTCGAGACCCCGTCGGTGCCGAGCGCGGTGGCGCCCGCGCGCCGGGCCGACGGGACGAACAGATGCAGCTCGGGGGCGACTTCGACGCGGATCTCGGTGGCGTTCACCCCGTCAGCATGGCATGCGGGGAGCGGCCGGTCTCAGTGGTTTTCGGCGCCCGGCAGGCCGTGCTCCAGGACGTCAAGGCTGCGGTCGATCAGGTCCCGCAGATCCTCCTGGTGGCCGTGCTCGGCCCAGTACATGGTGGTCTCGATCAGGCCGCCGATCAGCGACATGGCGTAGACCCGCACCTCCAGGTCGCCGGGGTCGCGGCCGGTGCGCTCGGCGACGGCCCGGCACAGCATGTGCCCGGTCACCGACATGCTCTCCATCATCCGCGAGCGCACCGCCGGGACCTGCACCATCAGCCGGGTGCGCAGCCGGGAGACCGCCGGGTCCGCCGCCATCCCGACCTGGACGGCGCGCCGCAGCACGTACCGGATGGTGTCGCCCCAGGGCTCCTCGGCGGGCCGTCGTCTGATCTCCTCCAGCATGACCGCGTCGAACTCGTCGGTGAGGACGATGTCCTCCTTGGTGGGGAAGTAGCGGAAGACCGTCGACGGCGACACCTCCGCCCGGTCGGCGATCTGGTCGATCGTCGTGGCGTCGTACCCCTGCTCCTCGATCAGGGCGTACGTCGCCCCGCGGATCGCCTCCCGGGTCTTGATCTTCTTGCGCTCCCGCAGGCCGAGCCGGGGGCCTTCGGGGCGGGCGCGGTCGGGAGAGGGGACGGGGGAGGTGGGGCGGGCGGCCGTCATGCCGGTCATTGTCCGGCATCGGCGGCAGGGGCGGCCATGGGCCGAGGCCTCCTCGGGTGCGCCCGCGCACCGTACGACCGGGGTGTCCGGCAGCAGCAGGGCCGCGAGCAGAGCCGCCGCCAGGGAGGCGATGCCGCACACCAGCAGCACCAGGCTCATGCCGAGGGTGAGGGCGGTGTGCGGGGACGCCGCGAGGTGCGGCGCGTGGGTGCGTACGGCGACCCCATGGGCGGCGACGACCGACTCCCGCGCGGTGTGCGCGGCCGGGGACGGCAGCCCGGCGACATCGAGCCGGTCCCGGAAGGCGCTCGCGAGCGGACTGCCCAGCAGGGCGATGCCGATGGCGCCGCCGACCTGCCGCAGGGTCATCAGCAGCCCGGAACCGGAGCCCGCCCGGTCGGCGGGCAGCGCCCCGAGCTGCCCGTACATCGCCGGTACGACCGCGAAGCCGAAGCCGAGCCCGGTCAGCGACAGCCACAGCGCGGTGAAGCCGTAGCCGGAGTCCGCCGTCGTACGGATCCCAGCGGGGCGGCGAAGGCCAGCACCACCAGGCCCGCGGTGACCACCACACGCGGCCCGAACCGGACCACGGCCGCTTGGGCGCCCCCGGCCGCGACCGTCCGACATGTCGAGCATCGGGCGGGGCGAGCGGCGTTCGCGCAGGACCAGGCCGAGCAGCAGGACGGCGGCCGCGGCGGACATCGCGAGCACCAGAGGGTCGGCCCAGCCACGGTCGGGGGCCTCGGTGACGGCGGGGATCATGGCGCCGAGGCCGGCCGCGGTGAGCGCCGTGGAGAGCGGGTCGACCTGCGGTCCCGAAGGATCCCGGGTCCCCGGGAGCAGCAGGAGGCAGACGCCGACGCCGAGCGCGGCCATCGGGAAGTCGATCAGGAAGACCGAGCCCCACCAGAAGCGGTCGAGCAGCCGGCCGCCTTGCCGCGCTCGTCGGGGCCGGACAGGGCCGGGAGCACGGCCGGCGACAGCGGCATGATCAGGGCGGCGCCGATGCCCATGACCGCGCGGGCGGCGATCACCGCGCTCACGTCCCCGGCCCGGGCGCCGAGCACCGAGCCGGCCGGGAAAGACGCCGAGCCCGGCGATCAGCATCCGTCGCCGCCCGAACCGGCCGCCCAGCAGGCCCGCCGGGAGCATCAGCGGGGCGAGGACGACGACGTAAAAAGGCCACGGCTCGGATGAGCCGTGGCCTGAGGGGCGGGAGGGGGGCTACGCGTGCTGGTACGCCACCAGCGAGATTCCCACGTAATGCACGACGAACGCCGCGAGCGTGAAGGAGTGGAAGACCTCGTGGAAGCCGAACCAGCGCGGTGACGGGTTCGGCCGCTTGAAGCCGTAGACGACGCCGCCCGCGCTGTAGAGCAGCCCGCCGACGATCACCAGGACCAGTACGGCGATGCCGCCGGTGCGCAGGAAGTCGGGCAGGAAGAAGACGGCCGCCCAGCCCATCGCGATGTAGCAGGGCGTGTAGAGCCAGCGGGGGGCGCCCACCCAGAAGACGCGGAAGACGATCCCGGCCGCCGCCGCGGCCCAGATGCCCCACAGCAGCCACTGGCCCTTGGCGCCGGGCAGCAGCAGCATCGTGAGCGGGGTGTAGGTGCCCGCGATGATCAGGAAGATGTTGGCGTGGTCGAGCCGGCGCAGCAGGCCGTCCATCCGCGGGCCCCAGTTGCCCCGGTGGTACAGCGCGCTGACGCCGAACAGCAGGCAGGCCGTGAGGACATAGATCCCGCAGGCGATGCGGCCTCTGGTCGAGTCGGCGAGGGCGGTGAGCACAAGTCCCGCGATGAGTACGGCAGGGAACATGCCGAGGTGCAGCCAGCCGCGCAGCCTCGGCTTGATCGGTTGCGACGGGGAGAGCGCCAGGGGACCGCGGCCGCCGGCCGCAGTGTCATTGGGCGCGTCGGGGACGGACGCAGTCATGCGCCGCATGGTACCTACGCCTCCGTAAATCGGATGTGAGGGGCATGCCTTGGTCGGGTGGGCGCAAAAAGACGTTCAGCTGAAATCAAGACAGACGCAAAGAAAACGCAAACGCCGCAGGAAGCGTGGCTCACCTCACTTCGCTCACCTGTGAGACCCCCTGGACAGATGGGCGCTCCGAGCGGATGATCAAATGAGTGCAGTCGGCACCGGATGAGCGACAACGAAGCGTCCGGGTCGCAGCCCCCACGGGGCGAACAAGGACAAAATCCCTCACTTAGGAGCAACCGTGGCGCGCGACAACTCGGCTACCGGCGTTCCCACCCGCCACCAGGAACTGATCTCGTGGGTCAACGAGATCGCCGAACTGACGCAGCCGGACAACGTGGTCTGGTGTGACGGATCCGAGGCCGAGTACGAGCGCCTGTGTGAGGAGCTCGTGGCCAGGGGCACCTTCAAGAAGCTCGACCCGATCAAGCGCCCGCACTCCTACCTGGCCGCCTCCGACCCGACCGACGTGGCGCGCGTCGAGGACCGCACCTTCATCTGCTCCGAGAAGGAGGAGGACGCGGGCCCGACCAACAACTGGAAGGCCCCCGCCGAGATGCGGGAGATCTTCGCCGGCGACAAGGGCCTGTTCCGCGGCTCCATGCGCGGCCGCACCCTGTACGTCGTCCCGTTCTGCATGGGCCCGCTCGGCTCCCCGCTGTCCGCGCTCGGCGTCGAGATCACCGACTCCGCCTATGTCGCCGTCTCCATGCGCACCATGACGCGCATGGGCCAGGCCGTCCTGGACGAGCTGGGCGAGGACGGCTTCTTCGTCAAGGCCGTCCACTCCGTGGGCGCCCCGCTGGAGGCCGGCCAGGCGGACGTGCCGTGGCCGTGCAGCCAGACCAAGTTCATCTCCCACTTCCCCGAGGCGCGCGAGATCTGGTCGTACGGCTCGGGCTACGGCGGCAACGCCCTGCTCGGCAAGAAGTGCTACGCGCTGCGCATCGCCTCCGTCATGGCCCGTGACGAGGGCTGGCTCGCCGAGCACATGCTGATCCTCAAGCTCACCCCGCCGCAGGGCGAGGCCAAGTACGTGGCCGCCGCCTTCCCGAGTGCCTGCGGCAAGACCAACCTCGCCATGCTGGAGCCCACCGTCTCCGGCTGGACCGTGGAGACCATCGGCGACGACATCGCCTGGATGCGCTTCGGCGAGGATGGCCGTCTGTACGCGATCAACCCCGAGGCGGGCTTCTTCGGTGTCGCGCCCGGCACCGGCGAGCACACCAACGCCAACGCCATGAAGACCCTGTGGGGCAACTCGGTCTTCACCAACGTGGCACTCACCGACGACGGCGACGTCTGGTGGGAGGGCATGACCCAGGAGACCCCGGCCCACCTCACGGACTGGAAGGGCAACGACTGGACGCCGGACAGCGACACCCCGGCCGCTCACCCCAACGCCCGCTTCACCGTGCCCGCTTCGCAGTGCCCGATCATCGCGCCCGAGTGGGAGGACCCCAAGGGCGTGCCGATCTCGGCGATCCTCTTCGGCGGCCGCCGCGCCAGCGCGGTGCCGCTGGTGACCGAGTCCTTCGACTGGGACCACGGCGTCTTCCTCGGCGCCAACGTGGCCTCCGAGAAGACCGCCGCGGCCGAGGGCAAGGTCGGCGAGCTGCGCCGCGACCCGTTCGCCATGCTGCCGTTCTGCGGCTACAACATGGGCGACTACATGGCGCACTGGATCAACGTGGCCAAGGACAAGGACCAGTCCAAGCTGCCGAAGATCTACTACGTCAACTGGTTCCGCAAGAACGACGAGGGCAAGTTCGTCTGGCCCGGCTTCGGCGAGAACTCCCGCGTCCTGAAGTGGATCGTGGAGCGCCTGGACGGCAAGGCCGCGGGCGTCGAGACCCCGATCGGTGTGCTGCCGACCAAGGACGCGCTGGACACCGACGGCCTCGAACTGTCCGACGCCGACCTGGACTTCCTGCTCACGGTCGACAAGGAGGTCTGGCGCGAGGAGGCCGCGCTGGTGCCCGGTCACCTCGACACCTTCGGCGAGCACACCCCGAAGGAGCTGTGGGACCAGTACCGCGCGCTGGTCGAGCGCCTGGGCTGACACCCGAGAAGCTCCGCGGCCGGTCCGACTAGCCCTGACCAGCAATAGTCGTCACGAAGGCCGGCCGCGGAAACCCGCGGAGGGCCCCGCACAATGGCGTGCGGGGCCCTCGGGCGTTCCCGGGCGGAGCCGTCGCCGGTTCCTGCGCGGGGCCGCCACCGTTCCCGTGCCGAGCGGGTGGCCGACCTGCCTTTGGGCCCAAGCGGAGCTACTGCCGGCGGTCCTCCAGATACCGCGCGTGCGACTCCTGCCGCCGAGCCTCCGCGTCCCGCAGCGCCGACGCCAGCTGCTCGGCCTCCTCCTTCAACAGGCCCAGCCGGCGCTCCAGATGCCGCTCGGGAGGCTCCGTGCCGGGGGTCAGCCGGGTCCACCAGCGCGTCCGTACGAAGGCGTCCACGGCCTCCGGCACGTCCCCGCGCACCGTCCGGGACACGGCGTGCACGCCCTCCGGATCCTGGGCGAGGGCCTCGGCGACCCAGCCCGGGGCCAGCAGCGCGCCCAGCAGCTCGGTCAGTCCGGTGAGCGCGCTCGCGGCGGCCGGCGGCAGGTCGATGTCCGCGAGATACGCCTCCAGCCTCTCGAAGTCGGCCCGGATCTCCTCCAGTGGGGCCGAGGGGCTCGGGAAGTCGGGCGGCGCGGGCCGCTCCGGCGGGGCGAGCAGCGCGCCCGCGCCGTACAGCCCCGCGACCACCACCGGCCAGTACGGCCCCGCGACCCCGGTGAAGGTCAGCACCAGACCGGCCAGACCGCACCCGGCGCGGTGAGGTTCTTGCGGGACTCCAGGTAGCCGAGGACCCACTGGTAGCTACGGATCTCCTCGAAGGCGCCGTCCAGCGAGCCCTGCCGGGCGTCGAAGAGGCGGCCGCCGGTCAGATCGGCGATGTGCTGGAGCTCGGCGCGCGAGGAGTCGCCGAACAGGATCGGGAAGACCGGGGTGTCCCGCCGCGCGCCGCCGAGCCCCCGGTAGAAGCCGTCGAAGTCCTGGGCCTCGTCCCCCGCGGTGTTCTCCCCGTCGGTCATCAGCACGATCGAGGTGAACGTGTCGGCGCCGCCGCCGAGATGGTCGTGCGCCTGCTCCAGCGAGGTGTAGATCGCGGGGCCGCCGTCGGCGCTGAGCGCGTCGGTGTCCCGGCGGATGGCGGCCAGGCCCGCCTTCGGGTCCTTCGGGTCGACCACATGGGTGCGCACGCTCTTCACGGACGTGCCGAACGGCATCAGCGTCACCTCCTCCCGGTCCCGGAAGTCACCGGTGAGCACGGTCAGCGCCGCCTTCAGCGACCTGATCCGGTCGCCGTCCATCGAGCCCGAGGTGTCCAGGACGTACACCGTGCGGGAGGGGCGGCGCAGCTTGTTCCCGTACGACTCGATGAGGCCGTCGGCGACGGAACGGCTGCCGGGGAAGGGCAGTTCACGCCGTCTGCACCCTTCGGGTCCAGTCCGTCCATGGCCCAGGACCCCGAGCAGCACCGCGAGGACGATTCCCGCGATTCCCTTCACGCGGGCGAGCGTCCTCCCGGAACCCCACGTTCCCGGGCGCGGCCGGTGAACGCCGGGTGACGGGTCGGACCCGGCACTGCAACGCGCGAGCTGGGGCACCCGGTCCGCGCGTCGCTGCGGGTGCGCGCGGACCGGGGCCGATCAGGGGGGCCGGGGAATCAGCCGGTGGCGGTGAGTTCCGCCGGGTCGGCGGCCAGCGCGGCCGTGTGGGCGTCCATCCGCTCGGCGGCCAGAATCGCCACCGCGGTGTCCGCGCGGGAGGCGGCGACCACCAGGGCACGCCCGGCCAGGGCGTGGGCGCGGCGGTGCAGGGCCACCGGGTCCCCGGGGGTGGCACCCGGCGTCGCCCGCAGCGGCTTGCCACCGCGCAGTCGGCACACCTGCGCGACCAGCCGGTCCGCGGCCGCGTCCAGATCGGCCGAGGGGGCCTGCGCGCGCAGTTCGTCGGTGACCGCGAGCAGCGCCGACAGATGCCCGGCGAGCTGGATGTCCAGCTCCTCCTCGCGCGACCGGTGCGGGAAGTCGGAGGTGCCGGCCATCGTGCTGTGGACCGACTTGGTGCGGATCGGTTCGTACATAGGACGGCCTCCTGTGCTCTGACAGGAAACCATCCTAGCTTGGATTTCGTCTAAAGTTGAGTCGGGTCACAGATTGAAGCCCGTCGACTACGGACCGCCGCACTGTCTACGGCTGCCCGTACCCGTCCAGGAAGGTCCCGATCCGGGTCACCGCGTCCTTGAGATCCCCGACGCTCGGCAGGGTGACCACACGGAAGTGGTCCGGCTCGGGCCAGTTGAAGCCGGTGCCCTGCACCACCATGATCTTCTCCTGGCGCAGCAGATCGAGGACCATCTGCCGGTCGTCCCGGATCTTGAACACCTGCGGGTCGAGCCGCGGGAAGAGGTACAGCGCGCCCCTCGGCCGTACACAGCTCACGCCCGGGATCTGCGTCAGCAGCTCGTACGCCGTGTCCATCTGCTCCTTCAGCCGGCCGCCCGGCAGCACCAGGTCCTGGATCGTCTGGCGTCCGCTCAGTGCGGCGACCACACCGTGCTGCCCCGGCATATTGGCGCACAGCCGCATGTTCGCCAGGATCGTCAGGCCCTCGATATAGGAGTCGGCGTGGGCGCGCGGGCCGGAGATCGACATCCAGCCCACCCGGTACCCGGCCACCCGGTACGCCTTCGACATGCCGTTGAAGGTCAGCGTCAGCAGATCGGGGGCGATCTTGGCGGTCGGGGTGTGCGTGGCGCCGTCGTAGAGGATCTTGTCGTAGATCTCGTCGGAGCAGACCAGCAGATTGTGCCGGCGGGCGATGTCCGTCAGCCCCTTGAGCATGGCCTCGTCGTAGACCGCGCCCGTGGGGTTGTTCGGGTTGATGATGACGATCGCCTTGGTGCGGTCGCTGACCTTGCGCTCGATGTCGGCGAGGTCGGGCATCCAGTCGGACTGCTCGTCGCAGCGGTAGTGCACCGGAGTGCCGCCGGACAGGGAGACCGCGGCCGTCCACAGCGGGTAGTCCGGCGCCGGTACGAGGACCTCGTCGCCGTCGTCCAGCAGACCCTGCATCGCCATCACGATCAGCTCGGAGACGCCGTTGCCGATGAAGACGTGCTCGACGTCCGTGTCGATGCCGAGGGTCTGGTTGTGCATGACGACCGCGCGCCGGGCGGCCAGCAGCCCCTTGGCGTCGCCGTACCCATGGGCCGTGGAGACATTGCGGAGGATGTCCTCCAGGATCTCCGGCGGACACTCGAAGCCGAACGCCGCGGGATTGCCCGTATTGAGCTTGAGGATGCGGTGTCCCGCCGCCTCCAGCCGCATGGCCTCCTCGAGAACCGGGCCCCGGATCTCGTAACAGACGTTGGCGAGCTTGGTCGACTGGATCACCTGCATACGCGCGAGCTTAGGGCGCCGTGGTCGTTCATGGGTGGTGTTTTCCACCACGCGAGACGGGGTTTTGCCCCGGATTGCCCCTACGGCCGCCGGGGCAGCTCCAGGTCTCCCTAGAATCCACTGTCGTGTCCAGCGAACGTGAGTACGAGTCGGAGGCGCCCGGCGCGGGGGCGGCGTCCCCCTTGTCCTCCTTCCCGCCACCCGTGTACCACCCGCGGCCGGGCCCCGCTCCGGCGTACGAGGAGTAGGCCGATCCCGCCGCCGCGCACGGCTGGCAGAACGCGTACGACGAGACGCGGGAGCTGCCTCCGATCACCGAGTCCGGGCCGGAAGGGCCGGTGGGGCCGGTGGGGTTGAAGGGGTCTGGGGGTCCAAGGGGTGCTGGGGCTCCGAGGGAACTCAGGGGAGCGGGGATGGCGGGGGCGGCGGGCGTCGGCGCGCCCGTCGGCTGCGGTCCGGCCGCTCCCGGTCCTTCCGGCCCCGGGGTGCACGGTGCCGGTGTCGGCGCCGACCCGTCCCCGGCCCTCGGGCCGGGCCGGGCCGAGCGCCGTCGCCGGGAGCAGCGGCGCCGGGACGGCCGGCGGTGGCTCGCGGCCGTCGCCGGGGCGCTCGGAGTCGCGGGGGCGGTCGCGCTGATCGCCGGGGTGACGGGTTCGGGTTCCCCGGCCGAGTCCCGGCACAAGGGGAGCGGCCGCGCCGACGCCACGGCGAGCGCGGACACGGACGACACGGGGGCCGCGGCCTCGGCGGCTCCCTCGGTGACCGATCCGGCGCCCGACTCGGCGCCCGCGAAATCCCCTGCGCCCGCGTCCGCCGCCGCCCCGGCGTCCTCCGATCCGACTGGTCCGACGTCCTCCGCCCCGGCCGCGCCCCCGGTCGCCGCCGCCAAGGCCGGCAGCCCCCGCCCGGCGCCCACCACCGCCTTCGCCCCGCCGCCCACGACGGCCGGCGCGCCACCCCCGGCGCCGACGGCCGGCACGCCCACCCCGTACTTCCCCTCCGGCGGCAGGGGGCACGGCCACGGCCGGCATCCGCGCTGACCCGTCCTCAAGTCAGCAGGGAATCAGAAGAGTTGATCACAGGCGTCGCACAGGGAAACCCCTACGACCTGACCCGCCTTCTTGTTCCCGTCCCCTCGCTGCGCCGAGAATGCGCATGACAACACAGCGGGCGACCGGAAATCCCTCCGGTCGCCGCCGTCGTAAGAGGGGACCCCCACATGAACAAGCCTCTCCTCGCCGCGCTGTCCGCCCTGGCCCTGGCCGGGCTGGGCGCGGCTCCCGCGGTCGCCGCCCCACTCACCGCGGCCCCCGCCGCGCACGCCGACTCCCCGGCGCCCAAGGCGAAGCCGGCCGCCGTCACCGTCAACTTCGCCGGCACCGTCTCGCTCAGCGACTGCTCCGGCTCGGTGATCCGCTTCCCCAACTCCGCCGACAGCGACCCGGCGTTGGTGCTGTCCAACGGCCACTGCCTGGAGACCGGCTTCCCCGACCCCGGTGAGGTCATCACCGGCCAGTCCTCCAGCCGCACCTTCGGCCTGCTGAACGCGAGCGGCAGCAAGATAGCCACCCTGCGCGCCAACCAGGTCGTCTACTCCACGATGACCGACACGGACGTCACGATCTACCGCCTCAACACCACCTACGCGCAGATCAAGAGCTCCTACGGCATCAGCCCGCTCACCCTCAGCGACACCCACCCGACCGCGGGCACCGCCATCAAGGTCGTCTCCGGGTACTGGAAGAAGACCTACAGCTGCAACATCGACGGCTTCGTCAACCAGCTGAAGGAGGGCGACTGGACCTGGAAGGACTCCATCCGCTACACCTCCAGCTGCAACACCATCGGCGGCACCTCCGGCTCCCCGGTCATCGACACCAGCACCGGCAAGGTCGTCGCCGTCAACAACACGGGCAACGAGGACGGGGAGCGCTGCACCGTCAACAACCCGTGCGAGGTGGACGCGAACGGCAACGTCACCGTCCACCAGGGCACCAACTACGCCGAGGAGACGTACGGGATCCCGGCCTGCTTCACCACCGGCAACAAGCTGAACCTGAGCGCGGCCGGTTGCACCCTGCCCAAGCCGTAAGGCACGGAGGCACGGCGCTCACCCCGGCAACGGCGTCGGCGTCGGCGTTGGCGTCCGGCGGACGGACCGGCCCGCGAGCACGTCCGTCCGCCTGCCGTCCTCGATGACGAAGCGACCGTCGACGAGGACGTACGGGATGCCCGTCGGCGGCGTCCGGGGCGCCTCGAACGTGGCGCCGGGCGCGACCGTCCCCGGGTCGAACAGCACCAGATCCGCCCGGTACCCCTCGCGCACCAGGCCCCGGTCCGGCAATCGCAGCCGGGCCGCGGGCCGCGCGGTGAGACGGGCGACGCACTCCTCCAGCGACAGCACGCCCAACTCCCGTACGTAGTGCCCGAGATAGCGCGGAAAGGTGCCGTACGCCCGCGGGTGCGGCTTGGCGCCGCGCAGGATGCCGTCGGAGCCCCCGGTGTGGGCGCGGTGGCGCATCAGGGCGCGCACATTGTCCTCGTGGCCGACGTGCTGGAGGACGGTCGTACCGAGCCGGTCCTCGATCAGCAGCCGCCGGGCGACCTCCCACGGCGACCGGGCCCCCTCCGCCGCCAACTCCCGTACGGTACGACCCGTATACGCGCCGAGCGCCGGGTCGGCCACCCCGGAGACCTCGACCGTCTCCCACGCCACCGGCACACCGTGGCAGCCGTCCGAGCCGGTCACCTCCAGCTCCCGCCGGATCCGCTCGGCCGTCGCCGGGTCCGCCAGCCGGGCCAGCACCGCCGCCGGGCCGCCCTCGCTCGCCCAGCTCGGCAGCAGCGCGGCCAGGGTGGTGCAGCCGGGCGTGTAGGGGTACGTGTCGAACGTGATGTCCGCGCCCGCCTCCAGAGCGCGGTCGAGCAGGGCCGTCAGCTCACCGGCGCGCCCCTCGTTCACCCCGAAGTTCATGGTGGCGTGCGCCAGATGCAGCGGGCAGTCCGCCGCCCGGGCCAGCGCCACCATCTCGGCGTAGGCGTCCAGCGCGCCGGCGCCGTAGGACCGGTGATGGGGGCAGTAGTAGCCGCCGTACGACGCCACCACCCGGCACAGCTCGCCCAGTTCGGCGTCGTCGGCGTACATCCCCGGGGTGTAGGTGAGCCCGGAGGACAGCCCGACGGCCCCCTGTGCCAGCCCTTGCGCCACCAACTTCCGCATACGGCGCAGCTCTTCGGCACTCGCGGGCCGGTCCTCCCACCCCATGACGAGCGCCCGGACCGTGCCCTGCGGGATCAGATAGGCGGCGTTCACGGCGATCCCGCGCCCCTCGAACCCCCGGTCGAGGCGGTCGAGGTACTCCCCGACCGTGCGCCAGTCGAAGTCGATGTCCTCGCCGTACCCGTTCCACCCCGCGATCGCCCGGCGCACCTGGGCCAGCGTCCGCTCGTCCACCGGCGCGTACGACAGCCCGTCCTGCCCGATCACCTCCAGGGTGACCCCCTGCGCGGCCTTCGCGCTGTGGTCGGGGTCGCGGAGCAGCGCGAGGTCGGAGTGGGCGTGCATGTCGATGAACCCGGGGGAGAGGACCAGCCCCTCGGCGTCCAACTCCCGTGTGGTCCGCGGCCGTTGGCAACCCGCCGCCGCGGCCTCCTTGACGATGGAGACGATCCGACCGCCGTCGACGACCACATCGGCCCGGTACGACGGCTCGCCGCTGCCGTCGACCACCTCGGCGTCCCGCACGACCAGGTCTTCCATACCGGCCTCCCGACCGCTCCAGAAGCTGTCCCGCTCCGGCTGTCCCGCTCCGGCTTCCCGCCTTGCTTCGGCGCCCTAGAAGTAGGTGCGGATGTAGTCGACCACCGTGCCGTCCGCCTCCGCCACCGGGATGAGCTGCCACTTCTCGAAGACCGTGCACGGATGGGACAGCCCGAAGCCGATCCAGTCGCCCACCCGGAGATCCGCGTCGGCACCGGTACGCAGCCACAGATGCTGGTCGGACAGCGCGGTCACCTCGATACCGGCCGCCGGCCGCTCGGCACCGTCCCGGCGCACCACCCGCGCCACCGGCAGATCGAGGTCGTACGAGACATCCCGCTTCCCCGCGTTCACGAACGCCTCCGTCGCCGAGGGCCGCGAGACCACCTGCGCCCACAGCCGGAACGCGGGCTCCAGCGCGCCCTCCTCGGGCACCCGGTTGAACGGGGTCAGCTCGCGGTAGTGCACATCGTCGTGCGAGACGTACGCACCGGAGCGCAGCAGCTTGAGCACCGGGCGGGACAGCGCGGGAATCTCGGCGAAGACCTCGGCGACGACATCGAACCACTCGCTGCCACCGGCGCTGACGACGATCTCCTCGGCGCCCTCGAACAGCCCGTCCCGGTCGAACCCGGCCGCGAGCGCGACGAGTTGATCCAGCCAGGCCCGCACCCGCCGCGGATCGGCGTCCGGCACCTGGGCCTCGTACCCCGCCACCCCGACGAGCCGCAGCGCCCGCGCCCGCCCCACCGCCTCGGCGACCGCCCGCGCGTCCGCCGCCGTACGGACACCGGTACGGGCCTGTTCGCCCGCGCCCAGCTCCACGACCACGTCCACCGGCCGGACGGCCCCCGCGAGCGCCGCGTCCATCAGCTCCACACCGCGCACCGAGTCCACGTAGCAGACGAAGCGGAAACCGGGGTCCGCGGCGAGCTCACCGGCGAGCCAGCGCAGCGCGGAGGCGTCGACCAGCTCATTGGCGAGAAAGATCCGCTGAACGCCGAACTCCCGTGCGACGTGCACCTGATGGGGCACGGCCAGGGTGATCCCCCACGCGCCGTGCTCGATCTGGCGCCGGAACAACTGCGGAGCCATGGAGGTCTTGCCGTGCGGTGCGAACGCCAGGCCGTGCCGGGTGGTGTACGCCTCCATGAGCGCGAGGTTGTGCGCGAGGCGCTCGGCGGACAGGACGAGCAGGGGAGTGGTGAATCCGCCGTCCGCGTCGAACAGATTGCGCCGCTGGGCGGCCAGCTCCCCGACAAGGAGACCGCGGGCGCCCGGCGGGAGGCCCTTGAAGCGGTGGTCGACCCGTTCCTCGGCCAGCCGGTCGAGCGCTTCGGTGTCCATGGGAGCCCTTCTTCGTCCGGCGCACGCCTTTGCCGTTGCATTCTGTGCAACGTTCATTGCATGCAGTGCTCACTGCTGTCTAGCATCTCGCCGACAACGGGTCAACGGAGTGAAACCGCCGACGCTTGGGGGTTACGGGAGTGGACATCGTCGCGCTGGGCGAATCCATGGTCACCCTCATCCCCACCCACCCCGGCCCCCTGTCCGACGTGCCCACCTTCTCCCGCGCCATCGGCGGCGCGGAGTCCAACGTGGCCTGCGCGATGGCGGCGCTCGGCCACTCGGCCCGCTGGGTGAGCCGGGTGGGCACGGACGGATTCGGGCAGTGCGTGACGGCGGGCGTCGCGGAGTACGGGGTGGACGTCTCGACGGTACGACGCGATCCCTTCCGCCCGACCGGCGTCTACTTCCGCACGGCCGCGGACCGGGACTCGGGGGCGCACGAGGTGGCGTACTACCGGGCGGGATCGGCCGCGTCGGCGATGTCCCCGGCGAACGTGGACATGCACGCGGTACGGGACTGCCGGATCCTGCATCTGTCGGGGATCACCGCGGCCCTGTCGGCGGACTGCCACGCCCTCCTCCACCGACTGACGGCCCCGGCCGCCGACCGCCCCCTGATCTCCTTCGACATCAACTACCGCCCGGCCCTGTGGCGGGGAAAAGACGCCGCCCGAACCCTGCTGGAGCTGGCCCGCCGGGCGGACATCGTCTTCGTGGGCGAGGACGAGGCGGCACAGGTGTGGGGGGTGACGGGGGGACCGGCGGCGGTCAGGCGGCTGCTGCGGGAGCCGGGCGTGCTGGTGGTGAAACAGGGGGCGAGGGGAGCCACGGCCTTCCGCCGACAAGCACAGGGCACCGACGAGCCGACCGCCACCGTGAACGCCCTACCAGAGGGCACTTTCGAGCCCAGCCCCACCGTCACCGCCGTATCGGCCACCGGCGCCGGAGACTCCTTCGCCGCCGGCTACCTCTCCGCCACCCTCCGCGCCCTCCCCCCGCGCCAACGCCTCCGCCACGGCCACCTCCTCGCCGCCGCCACCCTCACCACCCCCGCCGACCTCGCCCCACCCCCCGCCCGCGCCCACGCCGACCACCTCGCGACCCTGGACGACGCCGCATGGGGAAGACTGCGACTCGCCCCCGGCTGGACGCAGACTGCGCGGGCCACCGAGGAGGCCAACACCCCATGAGTCAGACCGTCGACCGCGCCCTGAGCATCCTGCCGCTGCTCGCCGAGGGCCCCGCCGACCTCGGCCGGGTCGCCGACCGCCTCGGCGTCCACAAGTCCACCGCCCTGCGCCTCCTGCGCACCCTGCACGAACACGGCCTGGTCTACCGCCAGTCCGACCACCGCTACCGCCTCGGCGCCCGCCTCTTCGCCCTCGCCCAGGAGGCGATGGAGAACCTGGACGTCCGCGAGATCGCCCACCCCCACCTCGTACGGCTGAACGAGCAGTGCGGCCACACCGTCCACCTCGCCGTGTACGACGACCCCGAGGTCCTCTACATCGACAAGGTCGACAGCCGCTACCCGGTGCGCATGTACTCCCGCATCGGCAGGCCGGTCGCCCTCACCGTGGCCGCCGTCGCGAAGCTCCTCCTCGCCGACCTCCCCGAACCCGAACGCCGCGTCGTCGCGGAGAAGCTCGACTACCCCTCGTACACCTCCCGTTCGACCCCGAACGCCGACGCCTACCTCCAGGAACTGGCCAAGGTCCGCGAACAGGGCTGGGCCACCGACCTCGGCGGCCACGAGGAGTCCATCAACTGCGTCGCCGCCCCCATCCGCGGCGCCGAGGGCCGGGTGGCCGCCGCGATGTCGGTGTCCGCCCCGAACGTGGTCGTCACGGCCGACGAACTCCTCGCACTCCTCCCACTGGTCCGCCGCACGGCGGACGCGATCAGCGCGGAGTACTCCGGTAGAACACCGGTGACGGAACACCCGTAACACCTGTACCGCTCGTAACCTCCATAAAGGACCGGCCCGATGGAAAAGATCGCCCTGACCCCGAAGACCCACACCACCCCGCCCGCGAAGTTCTCGCACGGGGTGCGCAAGGGCAACATCCTCCAGGTCGCAGGCCAGGTCGGCTTCCTGCCCGCCGAGGAGGGCAAGCCCCCGACCCCGGTCGGCCCCACCCTGCGCGAGCAGACGCTCCAGACCCTCGACAACGTCAGGTCGATCCTGGAGGAGGGCGGCGCCGGCTGGGACGACGTGATGATGCTCCGCGTCTACCTCACGGACGTGGACCACTTCGCCGAGATGAACGACCTCTACAACGCCTACTTCGAGGCCCAGGCCCTCACCCAGCCGCCCGCCGCCCGTACGACGGTCTACGTCGGCCTTCCGCCCGGTCTGCTGATCGAGATCGACGCGCTCGCCGTGCTCGATTCCCCTGGAGCGGCGTAAGTTGCCGGCGCGACGCGCGGGCTGACTGGTTCCGGCACAGGGAAGTCGTCCATACTGCCGCCGTGGAGCAGCGCATAGGATCAGGCAGCAATCCGTTGAACACCGAAGCGTTGAAGGCGGAAGCGGTGAAGGCCGAGCCCGTGGCGGGCGCCGGCTTCGACCCGGCCTTCATCCCGGGCATCACGGCCCCGGCGACGCCCTTGGCGAAGCAGGAGGAGCCGGGAGAGCCGAAGGATCCGGAGGCCGAGGCGCCGGACGAGTCCGCCGAGCCGAAGGCCACCGAGGAGGCCGAGGAAGGCGACACGGACGAGGACGAGCCCGCGGCACCCGCCGACGGCCCGGTCTTCGAGGCCGCCGACCGCCGCGCCCGGATAGTGGCCGACCACAAGGGCGTCCGCCTCAGCCTGGACGAGGAGGCCTGCGAGTTCCAGTGGGCCGAGATCGCCGCGGTGGAGTCGGAGTCCCCCCGCTTCGGCAAGCGCTACACCATCACGGTGCACACCCCGGACCGCCGCTGGTACCCGATCGAGATCGAGGCCGCCTCCCGCTCCCGCTTCAAGGAATGGGACGACCAGCTGGACGCGGTCCTGGACGCCTACTTCGAAGACGGCGACTGACCGACCCCTCGCACTCCACGAGCCGGCTCCCCGCGAGCCGGCTCCAGCCCCGGGGTGCACCGGAGGGTGGGCACCGGAGGGCGGTCAGACCCCCCGAGAACTTCTGATAAAGTTTGGTTCGCCGCAAGGGAAACGCGAGAGCGAGAACCGGAAGGCACCGAGGAAATCGGATCGGAAAGATCTGATAGAGTCGGAAACACCGAAGGGAAGCCCGGAGGAAAGCCCGAGAGGGTGAGTACAAAGGAAGCGACCGTTCCTTGAGAACTCAACAGCGTGCCAAAAGTCAACGCCAGATATGTTGATACCCCGTCTCCGGTCATCACGACCGGGACGTGGTTCCTTTGAAATAAACACAGCGAGGACGCTGTGAACGGTCGGACTATTCCTCCGACCGTTCCGCTCTTCAGTTTGTGCACCGGATTACCGGTAAACATTCACGGAGAGTTTGATCCTGGCTCAGGACGAACGCTGGCGGCGTGCTTAACACATGCAAGTCGAACGATGAAGCCCTTCGGGGTGGATTAGTGGCGAACGGGTGAGTAACACGTGGGCAATCTGCCCTGCACTCTGGGACAAGCCCTGGAAACGGGGTCTAATACCGGATATGACCATCTTGGGCATCCTTGATGGTGTAAAGCTCCGGCGGTGCAGGATGAGCCCGCGGCCTATCAGCTTGTTGGTGAGGTAATGGCTCACCAAGGCGACGACGGGTAGCCGGCCTGAGAGGGCGACCGGCCACACTGGGACTGAGACACGGCCCAGACTCCTACGGGAGGCAGCAGTGGGGAATATTGCACAATGGGCGAAAGCCTGATGCAGCGACGCCGCGTGAGGGATGACGGCCTTCGGGTTGTAAACCTCTTTCAGCAGGGAAGAAGCGAAAGTGACGGTACCTGCAGAAGAAGCGCCGGCTAACTACGTGCCAGCAGCCGCGGTAATACGTAGGGCGCAAGCGTTGTCCGGAATTATTGGGCGTAAAGAGCTCGTAGGCGGCTTGTCACGTCGATTGTGAAAGCTCGGGGCTTAACCCCGAGTCTGCAGTCGATACGGGCTAGCTAGAGTGTGGTAGGGGAGATCGGAATTCCTGGTGTAGCGGTGAAATGCGCAGATATCAGGAGGAACACCGGTGGCGAAGGCGGATCTCTGGGCCATTACTGACGCTGAGGAGCGAAAGCGTGGGGAGCGAACAGGATTAGATACCCTGGTAGTCCACGCCGTAAACGGTGGGAACTAGGTGTTGGCGACATTCCACGTCGTCGGTGCCGCAGCTAACGCATTAAGTTCCCCGCCTGGGGAGTACGGCCGCAAGGCTAAAACTCAAAGGAATTGACGGGGGCCCGCACAAGCGGCGGAGCATGTGGCTTAATTCGACGCAACGCGAAGAACCTTACCAAGGCTTGACATACACCGGAAAGCATTAGAGATAGTGCCCCCCTTGTGGTCGGTGTACAGGTGGTGCATGGCTGTCGTCAGCTCGTGTCGTGAGATGTTGGGTTAAGTCCCGCAACGAGCGCAACCCTTGTCCCGTGTTGCCAGCAGGCCCTTGTGGTGCTGGGGACTCACGGGAGACCGCCGGGGTCAACTCGGAGGAAGGTGGGGACGACGTCAAGTCATCATGCCCCTTATGTCTTGGGCTGCACACGTGCTACAATGGCCGGTACAATGAGCTGCGATACCGTGAGGTGGAGCGAATCTCAAAAAGCCGGTCTCAGTTCGGATTGGGGTCTGCAACTCGACCCCATGAAGTCGGAGTCGCTAGTAATCGCAGATCAGCATTGCTGCGGTGAATACGTTCCCGGGCCTTGTACACACCGCCCGTCACGTCACGAAAGTCGGTAACACCCGAAGCCGGTGGCCCAACCCCTTGTGGGAGGGAGCTGTCGAAGGTGGGACCAGCGATTGGGACGAAGTCGTAACAAGGTAGCCGTACCGGAAGGTGCGGCTGGATCACCTCCTTTCTAAGGAGCACTTCTTACCGGGCTCTGCTCGGTCAGAGGCCAGTACATCAGCGAATGTCTGATGCTGGTTGCTCATGGGTGGAACGTTGACTACTCGGCCGGATTATTCGGGTCGGGGGCTTGCCAGTACTGCTCTTCGGAGCGTGGAACACATGATCCCCGGACGGATTCTGGCCGGGCACGCTGTTGGGTGTCTGAGGGAATGATCTGATCTTCTCCTCAGTCGCCGGCCCCAGTGCACTCACCAGTTTGGCTGGTGGGGTGATGGGTGGCTGGTCGTTGTTTGAGAACTGCACAGTGGACGCGAGCATCTGTGGCCAAGTTTTTAAGGGCGCACGGTGGATGCCTTGGCACCAGGAACCGATGAAGGACGTGGGAGGCCACGATAGTCCCCGGGGAGTCGTCAACCAGGCTTTGATCCGGGGGTTTCCGAATGGGGAAACCCGGCAGTCGTCATGGGCTGTCACCCGCTGCTGAACACATAGGCAGTGTGGAGGGAACGAGGGGAAGTGAAACATCTCAGTACCCTCAGGAAGAGAAAACAACCGTGATTCCGGGAGTAGTGGCGAGCGAAACCGGATGAGGCCAAACCGTATGCGTGTGAGACCCGGCAGGGGTTGCGTGTACGGGGTTGTGGGATCTCTCTTCTACGGTCTGCCGGCCGTAGGGCGAGTTATAAACCGTTGATGTAGACGAAGGACATGCGAAAGGTCCGGCGTAGAGGGTAAGACCCCCGTAGTCGAAATGTCAGCGGCTTGCTTGAGAGACACCCAAGTAGCACGGGGCCCGAGAAATCCCGTGTGAATCTGGCGGGACCACCCGCTAAGCCTAAATATTCCCTGGTGACCGATAGCGGATAGTACCGTGAGGGAATGGTGAAAAGTACCCCGGGAGGGGAGTGAAATAGTACCTGAAACCGTGTGCCTACAAGCCGTGGGAGCGTCGGAAACACTTCGGTGTTTCTCGTGACTGCGTGCCTTTTGAAGAATGAGCCTGCGAGTTTGCGGTGTGTTGCGAGGTTAACCCGTGTGGGGAAGCCGTAGCGAAAGCGAGTCCGAACAGGGCGATTTTAGTAGCACGCTCAAGACCCGAAGCGGAGTGATCTAGCCATGGGCAGGTTGAAGCGGAGGTAAGACTTCGTGGAGGACCGAACCCACCAGGGTTGAAAACCTGGGGGATGACCTGTGGTTAGGGGTGAAAGGCCAATCAAACTCCGTGATAGCTGGTTCTCCCCGAAATGCATTTAGGTGCAGCGTCGTGTGTTTCTTGCCGGAGGTAGAGCACTGGATAGGCGATGGGCCCTACCGGGTTACTGACCTTAGCCAAACTCCGAATGCCGGTAAGTGAGAGCACGGCAGTGAGACTGTGGGGGATAAGCTCCATGGTCGAGAGGGAAACAGCCCAGAGCATCGACTAAGGCCCCTAAGCGTACGCTAAGTGGGAAAGGATGTGGAGTCGCACAGACAACCAGGAGGTTGGCTTAGAAGCAGCCACCCTTGAAAGAGTGCGTAATAGCTCACTGGTCTAGTGATTCCGCGCCGACAATGTAGCGGGGCTCAAGCGTACCGCCGAAGTCGTGTCATTGCAGCAATAAGCCCCAACGGGTGCTGTGATGGGTAGGGGAGCGTCGTCTGCCGGGTGAAGCAGCACCGGAAGGTAGTTGTGGACGGTTGACGAGTGAGAATGCAGGCATGAGTAGCGATACACACGTGAGAAACGTGTGCGCCGATTGACTAAGGGTTCCTGGGTCAAGCTGATCTGCCCAGGGTAAGTCGGGACCTAAGGCGAGGCCGACAGGCGTAGTCGATGGATAACCGGTTGATATTCCGGTACCCGCTGTGAAGCGTCAAACATCGAGCATCGTGATGCTAAGGCCGTGAAGCCGCCCTGATCTCTTCGGAGTTGAGGGGAGTGGTGGAGCCGCTGAACCAAGCGGTTAGTAGGTGAGTGATGGGGTGACGCAGGAAGGTAGTCCATCCCGGGCGGTGGTTGTCCCGGGGTAAGGGTGTAGGACGGTGTGTAGGTAAATCCGCACACCTTGTGTCTGAGACCTGATGCCGAGCCGATTGTGGTGAAGTGGATGATCCTATGCTGTCGAGAAAAGCCTCTAGCGAGTTTCATGGCGGCCCGTACCCTAAACCGACTCAGGTGGTCAGGTAGAGAATACCGAGGCGTTCGGGTGAACTATGGTTAAGGAACTCGGCAAAATGCCCCCGTAACTTCGGGAGAAGGGGGGCCACGCTCGGTGATGGGATTTACTCCCTGAGCTGGGGGTGGCCGCAGAGACCAGCGAGAAGCGACTGTTTACTAAAAACACAGGTCCGTGCGAAGCCGTAAGGCGATGTATACGGACTGACGCCTGCCCGGTGCTGGAACGTTAAGGGGACCGGTTAGCTCCATTTCGGTGGGGCGAAGCTGAGAACTTAAGCGCCAGTAAACGGCGGTGGTAACTATAACCATCCTAAGGTAGCGAAATTCCTTGTCGGGTAAGTTCCGACCTGCACGAATGGCGTAACGACTTCTCGACTGTCTCAACCATAGGCCCGGTGAAATTGCACTACGAGTAAAGATGCTCGTTTCGCGCAGCAGGACGGAAAGACCCCGGGACCTTTACTACAGTTTGATATTGGTGTTCGGTTCGGCTTGTGTAGGATAGCTGGGAGACTTTGAAGCTCATACGCCAGTGTGGGTGGAGTCGTCGTTGAAATACCAGTCTGGTCGTGCTGGATGTCTAACCTGGGTCCGTGATCCGGATCAGGGACAGTGTCTGATGGGTAGTTTAACTGGGGCGGTTGCCTCCTAAAGGGTAACGGAGGCGCCCAAAGGTTCCCTCAGCCTGGTTGGTAATCAGGTGTTGAGTGTAAGTGCACAAGGGAGCTTGACTGTGAGACCGACGGGTCGAGCAGGGACGAAAGTCGGGACTAGTGATCCGGCGGTGGCTTGTGGAAGCGCCGTCGCTCAACGGATAAAAGGTACCCCGGGGATAACAGGCTGATCTTCCCCAAGAGTCCATATCGACGGGATGGTTTGGCACCTCGATGTCGGCTCGTCGCATCCTGGGGCTGGAGTCGGTCCCAAGGGTTGGGCTGTTCGCCCATTAAAGCGGTACGCGAGCTGGGTTTAGAACGTCGTGAGACAGTTCGGTCCCTATCCGCTGTGCGCGTAGGAGTCTTGAGAAGGGCTGTCCCTAGTACGAGAGGACCGGGACGGACGAACCTCTGGTGTGCCAGTTGTTCTGCCAAGGGCATGGCTGGTTGGCTACGTTCGGGAGGGATAACCGCTGAAAGCATCTAAGCGGGAAGCCTGCTTCGAGATGAGGGCTCCCACCCACTTGATGGGGTAAGGCTCCCAGTAGACGACTGGGTTGATAGGCCGGATCTGGAAGCCAGGTAACTGGTGGAGGTGACCGGTACTAATAGGCCGAGGGCTTGTCCTCAGTTGCTCGCGTCCACTGTGTTGGTTCTGAAACCACGAACAACCATTTGCTGGTTGATAGTTTCATAGTGTTTCGGTGGTTATAGCGTTAGGGAAACGCCCGGTTACATTCCGAACCCGGAAGCTAAGCCTTTCAGCGCCGATGGTACTGCAGGGGGGACCCTGTGGGAGAGTAGGACGCCGCCGAACAATTTTTAGGGAAACCCCCGCACCGTTGGTGCGGGGGTTTTCTGCGTTATCCCCGCCGCTCTCAATCCTTGGGGATGGAGATCTGGTTGATCATCTCGATGATGAGGTCAATATCAGAAAGGGCTTTGAGGCAGAACTCTTGATCGTTGGTGTTGATGGAGTGAATGGTTTCGGAAAAACTTGGATCCGCCAGCCCTCCAGCCTCCTGGTGGACCCTTCTCGGTAGCAGGATCCAATTCCTTCGTGTCCTGTCGAGGATCCATTCGAGTTGAGTGGCGGGCTCCTTCACAGCATCCTCGATAACCTCTTCCAGTCCCTGACGGATGGATTTGTAGCGCCATCCCATGTAAGGCACCTGGTAGTAGTTGAATACGTGGTTGTACTCCGCCGGCAGCTTGAACCAGGCAAGTTCTCCGAACCTGCTGAGTGCTTGCACTGCTTGCGTGCTTCGAGTTGACATGGTGTTCCAGTGTCTAGCTACCAGAGGGGACCAGAGAATCCCCCGTCCTGAACCAGAAGCTTTTTCCCGGGATTGGACAGGCGGATTGCACGCTCAAAATCTCCATATGGAATCGGATTGGAGCTCATACCCGGGTCGTAGACATACCTTCCGTCTGTGTAGACGTCATGATATCGATAGGCTACGAGCTCCTTCCCCATGTTCTCAGGGATGACGATTTCGGAAGAGTTGCGCGTTGTGAAGTTAATAATCTTTCCGTTCCCTCCACCGTTCCTCTTAATGTATTCGGCGATCTCTGAACAGTCGATGTTACCGCCAGTCGGCGCCGATCGCATTGCCTGAGTCGTCGTCTCGTCGGGTGGGAAATTCGGGTTCGGTTCCCTGAAATCGAAGGGGTTGCGGGATTCGCCGTCAGGGTATTCAGGTGCCAGTCCGAGGGAATCGGACCGCGTATGCGGGTTCTGGGGGTAGATAGCGGGATTGGGAGCGGGTGTCAGACCGAGTGGATCGAGTGTGAGGTATCGCGCCGTTTCGGGGTCGTAGTGGCGGAAGTAGTTGTAGTGGAGGCCTGTTTCCGGGTCGTAGTACTGGCCGGGGAAGCGTAGGGGTGTGTAGGTGGTGCTGTTTGTTGCCCACGCGGTGGTTCCCCAGAGGGTGGTTCGGGTTTGCCAGGCGAGGTTGCCTTGTTCGTCGATCAGTTCGGTTGGGGTGCCGACGAGGTCGGTGATGATGGCGAAGAAGCGGGAGTCGATCTCTTCTTGTGGGGTGTCGGTTGTGGTGATGCGTTCGGTTTGGGTGAGGGGGTGGAGCCCGTGGTGGTCCCAGGTGAGGATCACTGGGTTTGGCAGGGCCGGTGAGGTTGTGGTCTGTTCGCAGAGGGTGGCGCCGTCCCAGGTGAAGGTCACCCGTTCCAGGACCGTCTCTCCGTCGTCCGCCAGGCGGTGCTTGGCGGTGCGGCGGCCCAGGGGGTCGTAGGTGTAGCGCCATTGGGTGCCGTCGGGGGTGGTGACCGAGGTCAGGTGGTCCTCGGTGTCCCAGGTGTAGTGCCAGGTGTCGGGCTTTTTGGACAGGCGGGTTTTCTGACGGAGGGTGATGCGGCCCAGGGCGTCGTGTTCGTAGCGGATGTTGCCGGCGCGGGTGATGCGGGTGCCCTGGTAGGTGCGGGGGCCGGTTGCGTCTGTGCCGGGGTGGGTGGTGGGCCAGCTCGCGTGGGTCTGGTTGCCTGCTTCGTCGTAGGCGTAGCGCTCGGTCCAGCCGGTCGCGTGGACGGCGGTGACTCTGCCGGTCGCGTCGAGGTCGAAGCGGCGGGGGCCGGAGAGGTGGTCGTCGATGCCGGTCAGGTTGCCGTCGGCCCGGTAGGTGTAGGAGCGGTGCTGGAGCAGGGCGTCCGACGTAGCCCTCACCGTTTGGGTGGTCAGGCGGCCCAGGGGGTCGAAGGTGTGGGCCAGGGTGAGTGTGTCGCCGATCCGGCGGGCCAGTTCGCGGCCCGCCTTGTCGTAGGTGAAGTCGATCGGGCGGCCCGACGCGACCATGCCGGTGCGGTGGCTGGCCGCGTCGTAGGACCAGGTGGAGACGGCACCGGTCGGGGTCGTGCGGCCCGTGCGGCGGCCCAGTTCGTCGTACGTATACGTCAGCGAGCGACCGTTCACCGTCTCCGAGCGCAGCCGGCCGTGGCGGTCGCGGAGCAGGGTGAGGGTGGTGCCGTCGGGGCCGGTCGCCCGGGCCAGTTGGTCGGTCAGGTCGTAGGCGTAGGTGGTCACCTGGCCGGCGGCGTTCTTGCGGAGCGTCTGGCCGAGTTCGTTGCGCTCGAAGGACACCACCTCGCCGAGGGCGTTGCGGCGGGAGGTCAGGCGGCCCGCCGCGTCGTACTCGTAGCTCAGGGTGCGGTCGTCGAAGTCGGTCTCCGTCAGCAGGTGGCCGGCGGCGTCGTAGGCGTAACTCCACGTCAGACCCTGGGGGTTCGTGACCTGGGTCAGGCGAAGTTCCGTGTCGTGGGCGAATTCGTAGCGCACCCCGTCCGGGCCCGTGCGGGCCGTGAGCAGGTCGAAGTGGGAGTACTCGAAGCGGGTCACGCCGCCCAGCGGGTCGGTGTGGGTGGTGCAGTTGCCCTCGCCGTCGTAGGTCCATGATTGCGTCGTGCCGTCCGCTGCGGTACGGCGTGTCAGGTGGCCCTCGACCGACCACTCCAGCCGTGTCGTCGCGCCGGCCGGGTCCGTGATCACGGTCGGGCGGCCGAAGGCGTCCCGGGTGTAGCGGGTGACCGCGCCGAGAGGATCGGTCACCGTCACAGGGAGGCCCGCGGGATCGGACACCAGCGTCGTCGTATGGCCCAGGGGGTCCGTCACCGAGGTCAGATGGCCGCACTCGTTGTAGGTGAAGCGGGTCGTACAGCCGGAGGAGTCCGTCACCGAAGTGCGGTTGCCCCGGGTGTCGAAGGTCTGCCGGACGGTCGTGCCGTCCGGGCGGACCAGCTTCACCGGCAGACCCAGCTCGTTGTACTCCGCCCTCGACTCCCGGCCGTCCGGGCGGACGATCGAGGTGAGGTTGCCCGTCTCGTCGTAGCGGAACGACGTCGTGTGGCCCAGCGGGTCCGTCGTGGAGAGCAGGCGGTTGTAGCGGTCGCGGACGTAGCTCGTGGTCGCGCCCAGGGGGTCGTTCTCCGCGACCACCTGCCAGGCGTCGTTGACCAGGTAGCGGCGGGTGTGGCCCGCGCCGGTCATCGCCGTCGTGGTGCGCAGGCCCGTGACCGGGTCCGGGTCCGCGTATGTCAGCCGGAGCGCCATGTGCCCTGCGGCGCCGCCCTCCGCCACGCAGCGGTCCCGGTCGTCGTACGTGTAGGTGTAGGAGCGGTCGTTCGTGTCCGTCCAGGACGTCACCCGGCCGCGGTCGTCGTAGCCGAAACGCAGGGGCAGGCCCGAGGAGTTGACGACCTCGGTGAGGTTGCCGTCCGTGTAGGCGAAGCGCTTGAGTTCCTCGCCCGTCGTCGCCAGGCGGTACGACGTGACGCGGCCCGAGTCCGTGGTGATACGGACGCCCTGGCCGGCGCTTGTGAAGACGGCCAGCGGGGTGCCCTCGGCGTCGTGCTCGAAGGTGAGCCAGTTGCCGTTGCGGTCGTCCACCTGCTCCAGGACGGCCAGATGCTCGGTCCGGTCGGCGAAGTGCCAGGTGCGGCGGGTCTCCGGATCGGTGATCGTGTAGCCGCCGGCCACGCGGTCCAGCGGTCGGCGGGGGCCGTGGCTGGGGAGCGTCGGCAGACCTGGCGCGGGGTGGGGGTAGGAGAGGAGCAGGCCGTCCTCCGTGACGAAGACGACTCCCTCCGCGTCGATCTCCAGGCGCTGGTCCAGCGTGGAGGACCACGACGGGCCGAACCAGCGGCCCAGGCGGTAGCCGGACTCCACCCGCCGCTTGAGGAGCAGGGGGAGCGTGCCGGGCAAGGCGACGTCCGTCTGCGGCAGGTACATCTTGCCGGTGGCGAGGTCGATGGGGTCGGTGCCCTCGCTCGACACCGAATTCTGCTCGCGGGAGGGCTGATGGGGGTCCTCGCGGACCGTGTCCCGGGCGGTGGCCTTCCCCGCGTCCTCCGCGCCCGTCCGGGCCCCGTCCTTCAGCGTGCCCTCGGCCGCCGAACGCAGGCCCGCCTGCGCCGCGTCGCGGGTCAGACCCGTCTCCAGGCCGATGCCGTCGCCGACGAAGAGCTGGGGCAGCATCCGGCCGCCGAACTCGGACGGGTCCTTCTTGAAGTCGGACCACATGCCCTTCAGCGCGCGGTCGGGGTGTTCGTCGAGGGCCACCAGACCGCTGAGGGTCATGCTGACGTGCTGGAGGTAGTTGGCCGGGTGCGTGACGTTGTAGATGTCGAGGGGGTTGAGGCCGCGCACGAAGGTGAGCAGGCCCGCCGTGCCCTTGACGACGCCGCCCACGAAGTGGACGGCCTCGGCGTCGATCTCCGAGCAGCCGTCTTTGAGTTCGTGGCGCAGCCGGGTCAGTGGCGGGGGCTCGGCGGGGGCGTGGGCGAGGGCCGCCCTGATCTTGCCCTGGGCCTCCGTGGCGGCGGTGTTGCGCTGCTTGCGGGCGGCGGCGAGCTTGTGCACGGCCGAGTCGATGTCGGCCTTGCCGGGGTCGTGGAACGGCTCGGGCTTGGGGCCCGGGTCCTCGTTCGCCTTGACCTTCGCGTTGTAGGCGTCGGCCTTCTTGTTGTACGCCTCGACCGCGTCCTTGGACGCCTTGGTGCCCTTCTTGTAGAGCTCGACGGCCTCCTTGGCCTGGCTCTGGGCCCACTTGACGGTGTCCGCGTACGACTCCAGAGCCTGTGCCGCCCCGAGGCAGGCCTCGGCCGCGGTGGTCCACTTGGCCGGGTGGACGCCGAATTTCTTGCGGAAGGCGTCCCCGCCCTCGCCCTCCCAGCCGGTGGAGTCGACCTTGCGCATCCCTCGGCCGACCTTGTCGAAGGCACCGTTGAAGTCCCGCAGATGTCCCGCGCTTTCGCGAATCCGCTCCGGGGCGCCGTGCAGGAGCTGGTCCGGGTCGTCGGTCTCGCCGAGCTGCTTCTCGCCCGGGGTGGCACCCAGGTAGGAGGCGAGCCCGTCGCCCGCGTCCTCGACCTTGTCGGCCCACTTGTGCAGGCCGACGTGGTCCAGTTCGCCGCCCACCTTGTGCGCGGCCCAGTCGACACCCTCGCCGACCTTCTTCTTGCCCGCGTCCCAGGTCTCCTCGCCGGCGCCGAGGACGGTGTTGGTGATCTTGCCGAGCTCACCCAGGCCCATCAGCCGACACCGCCCTGCTGCCGGGCGGCCTGGGCGCGTTCCTCGGGGGAGGGGCCGAAGGCCTTGTCGAGCAGCTTGTGGTAGTCCGCGTCCGACATGCCGCTCGGCCGGATGCCCATGGTTTTCGCGGCAGGGGAGTCCATGAAGTCGCGGGCGTCGTCGTCCCAGCCCTGCTTGCTGTTCGCCCACGCGTCGTCGAAGGACTTCTTGCTGTAGTCCACATTCCCGTCGTACGGACTGGACTTGAAGATGTCTCCCCAGCCCATCTTCTCCACGTCCTCCTCGGAGGCGTCGGGATTGCCGATCGCCGCGTTGGCGACGTCCTTGAACGTGCCGACCACGTAGTTCTCGGTGTCGTAGTACGTGCCCGCCGCCAGGCCCGTCTTCATCGCGAGTCCGCTGCCCTCGTCGATCAGCGCGCGCACGCCCCATTCCCAGCGTTCGCAGAACGACTTGAATTCGCCGGTGAGCCCGTCGTGACCCAACTGGAGCCCGGTCAGCCCGACTTTGTCGAAGCCGCGGCCGGCGCCGGCCGCGTACACCAGGCCCAGCTCCTTCAGCTCGCCGAGGGCGTCGTTCAGCCCCTTGGTGATCAGGGCCAGGCCCTCGGTCTTCAAGTCCTTGCCGTCGCCGCTCACTTCGCGTCCCCCCGCTCCGCGCTCACGTCCACCGCCACCCGGTCCGGCACGATCCCCGCGACCGGCGGGAACAGCGTGCCCCGGCCGCCCACGTCCAGCGCCACCCCGCACGGCACCCCCACGGCGGGCACCGCGGCGTCCAGCAGCCGGGCGCCCAGCCAGCGCTGGTAGGCCCACTCCCGGTCGCCCTCGCCCCGGGCCAGCGCGTAGCGGGCCAGGGCGGTCTCGTCGGAGAAGGCGTAGATCCAGCGGACGCCGCCGTAGTCACCCGTCAGGGGGACGTCGTGTTCGTCCAAGGGTACGAGAACGGCCGTACGGCGGAACTCACCTACCCGTGTGGCCAATTCGCGGCGCGCATGTGCCAACTCGGCGGCAGGTGAATGGGTAAAGGAATTCTTGTTCGACGGCAAAGGAGTGTTCTCGTCCGGCCGACGGGTTTCCGTCTTCTCCCGTTCGGCGGGTGCCGCCGTCTCCACGTATTCGGTGAGGCGCGATCTACGCGTTGCCGCCGTCGAATTCATTCCGTCCCCTGAGGCCACGTCAGGGAGCATCACATCGACGTATTGCCGCTCGCAACGCGAATCGGGTGGGGCTGGCCGGAAACGCACGAGGCGCCCGGGCTCCGAGGAGGAGCCCGGGCGCCGGGTGGTGGGGGTCGGGGGTGGTCAGGTCAGGGCATCGCGTGGACGTGGGCGCCCACCGTGCCGGACCAGGAGTTGCCGTTGGAGGCGTCCCAGTTGGTGGACCAGGTCATGGCGCCGCGCAGGTCGGGGTAGGTCTTCGAGGGCTTGAAGGAGCCGCAGTTGGTGGCGGCGGTCAGGCAGTCGAGGGCGTTGTTCACGACCGAGGGGGAGACATAGCCGCTGCCCGCCGCACTGGTGGAGGCGGGGAGGCCGAGGCCGACCTGGGAGGGGGAGAGGCCGCCCTGGAGCTGGATGCAGGCGAGGGCGGTGAGGAAGTCGACCGTGCCCTGGCTGTAGACCTTGCCGTCGCAGCCCAGCATGGAACCGCTGTTGTAGTACTGGGTGTTGACGACCGTGAGGATGTCCTTCACGTTCAGGGCCGTCTGGAAGTAGGAGGCGGACGTCGACTGCATGTCGATCGTCTGCGGGGCCATCGTGATGATCAGGGACGGGCCCGCCTTCGCGGACAGGGCGCGCAGGGCCTGGGTCATGTACGTCGCGTTCAGACCGTTCTCCAGGTCGATGTCGACGCCGTCAAAGCCGTACGTCTGCATCAGGGAGTAGACGGAGTTCGCGAAGTTCGTGGCCGAGGTCGAGTCGCTGACCGAGATCGTGCCGTTCTGGCCGCCGATCGAGATGATGACCTTCTTGCCGGCCGCCTGCTTGGCCTTGATGTCGGCCTTGAACTGGTCGGCCGTGTAACCGCCGAGGTCGGCCGAGTCCAGGGTGAAGGTCACCGCGCCCGGCGTGGTGGAGGCGTCCGCGAAGGCCACCGCGATGATGTCGTAGGCGGCGGGCACGTCGGAGATCTTCTGGACCTTGGCGCCGTTGTTGAAGTTCTGCCAGTAGCCCGTCACCGCGTGCTTCGGGAGCGAGCCCCCGGTGTTGCCGCCGGTGCCGGTCGAGGCGGTGGTCGCCGTCACCGCCGCCGACTTCTGCGACTCGCCCGCCGCGTTCGTCGCCGTCACCTGGAAGGAGTACGAGGTGGCGGCGGACAGGCCGGTGAGGGTGGCCGAGGTGCCGGTCGTCGAGGAGACCTTCGCGCCGTTCTCGTACACGTTGTAGCCCGTCGCGCCCGAGGACGTGGACCAGGTGAGCGAGGCGGAGGACGAGGTCGTGGCGGAGACCGCGAGGCCGGTGGGGGCGGACGGGACGGTGGGGGGCGTGGTGCCGCCGCCCGTGCCGCCGCCGTCGGGGCCGTAGAGGGAGACGTCATCGGCGTAGTAGGCGGCCTGGCCGTACCAGCCGTGGGTGTAGACCGTGACCGACGTGGTGTTCGCGCCCGTGGTGAACGACGTCGACAGCTGCTTCCAGGACGTCGTGTCCGGCGTCCAGGTGGAGACGTCCGTGGTGCCCGTGCCCGTCACGCCCAGGTAGGTGTAGCCGCCCTGGACCCAGGAACTCAGTGTGTACGAGGAGTTGGGCTTGACGGCGACCGTCTGGGTGCACTGGGCGTTGTCCTGCCCCGCGGGGGTTGCCTTGAGCGCGCTGGTTCCGGAGTGCACCGGGGAGGAGACGGTCGTGCCGCTGCCCGCCGAGCAGGTCCAGCCGGACAGGCCCGATTCGAAGCCGGCGTTGACGACGTTGTTGACGTCGGCCGCGGACGCCGGTGCGGCGGTCGCGGCGAGGCCGGCGGTGGCGAGGGCGAGGGTGACGGCGGCGGACCATGCCGCGAGCCGGCGTCGGGGTGGTCTGGGTGTGCCTGGTGCTCGGTCCACGGGGACCTCCGGGGGAGTCGGAGTGGTGCAGGGGTCCAGCGGGTGGATGCCAACGGGTGAATTCCAGGGGGGTGGAATCCGACAGGGTGGAATCCGTGGGGTGGAGCCGGTGGCCACCGGTGCACAGACAAGTTGGTCCAGACCAATCCTGCTGTCAAGAGGTCCAGACCAAGGCGGGGGTCGATGGGTTTCGCAACCTGCCCCGGTTTGCGGGGACTTGCCCCCAGCAAGTTCCACATGGGCTTCACCAACGCTGTTCTCCCGCCCGGCGCGCGTGGATACAGTGCTCAGGTAGTCACGCAGTGAAGTCACCGGGGAGCGGGGCGTGCCAACTGCCATTGCCGTGACCAGCGCCGACCTGGCGCTGCCGCCACAGGACGAACGCACCATGCCCGCCGTCGTGCTGGCCGGACTCGACCGGCATCCGCTCGATCACGCCCTCACCGAACTGAGCGACCTCATCGAGAGCCACGGCCATGTCGTCGTGGTGTGCTCGGCGGCCACCCCGGAGCCGGTCGTACGGCGCCTGTACACCCTGCGCTCGCTGCTGGAGAGCGACCGGATCGCGCTGCTCCGGCCCGAGCTGCCGCCCCTCGGAGTCGCCGTACTGGGGCGCCAGTTACGGCAGCTCGCCTCCTGCGACCTCAGTCCCGGGGTGCTGGCCTCCGCCGGGCGGCTGCTCGCCCACTACATCCATGCCGGGGCCGTGCTCGGCTCGGTGGCGCGGCTCGACCGGGTGCCGGTCGGACTGAAGGCGCACGCCAAGTCCTGGGTGCCGGGCAGCCAGTTCGCCGTACTCGCCCATCCCGAGCCACAGCTCGTCAAGGTCGCACCGGAAGTCACCCTCAAGGGGCCCGAGTTCCCCACCTGGCTGCTGCTCGCGAAGGGGCAGCTGCCCGGCGACTGGGCGGCCGGCCTCGGGACCGCGTGGGGGGCGCAGGGGGTGCGGGAGACCGCGCTGCCCGCCGAGTCCCGCGCCTGGTGGGGGACCGGCCGCATGGTCGAGTTCTGTGCCCACCTCGACGATCTGTCCGTGCTGTACCAACTGGTCGCGTCCGTACGGCAGTCCAGCTGCCACTGGTGCGGGCTCGACGTCATCGGTGACCGCTGCGTCTTCTGCTCCGCCGTCCCGCCCGTCCATGAACCGCCCGCCCCACGGGCCCTGGAACCCCGCACACCCGCCTGAGCCCGGGAACACGCCCACGAGCTGTCCGTCCATATCCCGAACGACCGATTCCCCCAATGAGGTTGCACGGTTCATGAACTCCCGTCAGCGCCGCGGCGTGATACTCCTGCTCCTGTCCGTCCTGTGCGCTCTGCTCGCGTTCGCCGGTGTGCTCTCCGTCGTCCATGACGTCGACTCCAAGGTCGGCCCCGAGGTCACCGCCTACCGGGTCCGCTCCGACGTGAAGCCGTACACCACCCTGGACGCGGGCCAGTTCGAGAAGGTCAGGATGCCCAAGCGGTGGCTGTCCGGGACCGCGGTCACCGATCTGCGCGCGCTCCAGGGCAAGATCGCCGTCACCACGCTGCGCGCCGGGTCGCTGCTCCAGAGCGACATGATCGTGGACCAGCCCGCCCTCCAGCCCGGACAGCAGGAGGTCGCCATCATGATCGACGCGGCGACGGGCGTGGCGGGCAAGATCACCCCGGGGTCCCGGGTCAATGTGTACGCCACCTTCGCGGGCAAGAAGGAGGGCGACCCCGACCAGTCGAAGATCATCGTCACCGACGCCCGAGTCCTCGACGTCGGCCGGATCACCGCGCTGGACCCGGACGCCGCCAAGAACAACCAGCAGCAGCCGAGCGAGGCCGTCCCGATCACCTTCGCGCTGTCCACCCTCGACGCCCAGCGCATCACCTACGCCGAGTCCTTCGCCCAGCGCGTCCGGCTCGCTCTGGTGGGCCCCGGCGGCGACACGAGCGTCCCGGACAAGGACCGCACCTACGAACTCGCGACGGACAAGTGAGAGGCGGCCCGCATGCCGACCAGGATCCTCCCGGCGGGCGCCGACCCGGACGCCGTCCGCTCCCTCGTCACCCTGCTCAGCCAGCTGCCCGACGCCGAACCGCAGCCGCCGGTCACCGACTCCACCCAGCTGGTGGACGCCCTCGCCCGGCTCGCCGCCGAGGCCGTGGACGAACTGCCCGAGGTGCTCGTCGTCCATGAACGCATCGGCCCCGCACCGGCGTTGGAGCTGATCCGCGAGATCGCCCTGCGCTTCCCCGCGGTCGGCGTCATCCTCGTCACCACCGACGCGAGCCCCGGTCTGTTCGCCGCCGCCATGGACTCCGGCGCCCGGGGCCTGGTCGCGCTCCCGCTGTCGTACGACGAACTGGCCGGCCGGGTGCAGGCGGTCGCCCAGTGGTCGACGGAGGTACGGCGCCACCTCGGCCAGGGCGGTGAGGCGCCGGGCAGCTCCGGCGGTACGGTCGTCACGGTCAGCGGCGCCAAGGGGGGCGTCGGCGCGACGCTCACGGCCGTACAGCTCGCGCTCGCCGCACAGGCCTCCGGGCGGTCCACCGCGCTGGTCGACCTCGACCTCCAGTGCGGGGACGTCGCCTCCTTCCTGGACATCCAGTTCCGGCGCTCGGTCGCCGACCTCGCCGCCATCAGCGACATCTCGCCGCGCGTCCTCGCCGACGCCCTCTTCCGCCATGACACCGGGCTCGCGCTGCTGCTCGCGCCCGGCGAGGGGGAGCGCGGCGAGGAGGTCACCGACCGAGCCGCCCGGCAGATCGTGCGCGCCCTGCGCTCGCGCTACGAGGTGGTCGTCATCGACTGCGGCGCACAGCTCGGCGGGGCGGGCGCGGCCGCGATCGAGGCGGCCGACACGGCGCTGCTGGTGACGACGCCGGACGTGATCGCCGTACGCGCCGCCAAGCGGACCGTGCGGATGTGGGACCGGCTCCAGATCCGCAAGGCGGAGGAGACCACGGTCGTCGTCAACCGGCAGAGCCGGCACACCGAGATCCAGCCCGCGCTGGTGCAGCGGATCACCGGCACGGCGCTGGCGCGCACCGCCGTGCCCGCCAACTTCAAGGAACTCCAGGCGGTGGTGGACGCGGGGCGGGTCCATGAGCTGGACGCGCGCAGCACGGTGAAGCAGGCGCTGTGGGCGCTCGCGGGGGAGCTGGGGCTCGCACGGGCGGCGGAGGGCGCGCACCGGGGCGGGGCGCGGGGTGGCGTGCGCGGCGGCGGGCGCGACGGGGCGCGTGCCGGTGGCCTTCGGCGGCGGAAGGAGTGAGCCGGTGACGAGGAGGGGCAAGAGGGACGCGGACCCGGGCCGGGTGAGCGGTGCGGGTCCGGTGAGCGGCGCGGGCCGGATGAGTGGTGCGGGTCTGGCGAGCGGCGCGGGTCGGATGGGTGGTGTGGGTCCGACGTGTGATGAACGTCGGCTGAGCGATGCGGGCCGGGTGAGTGGTGCGGGTCGGATGGGTGGCGCGGGTCCGGTGAGTGATGAGCGGTGGGCGAGGGGTGCGGGCCGGGGGAGCGATGTGGGTCCGACGCGTGACGAACGTCGGCTGAGCGACGCGGGCCGGGTGAGTGGTGCGGGTCTGGTGAGCGGTGCGGGTCGGATGGGCGATGCGGGTCCGACGTGTGATGACCGTCGGCCGAGCGATGCGGGCCGGATGGGCGATGCGGGTCAGGTCAGTGATGCGGGCCCGACGGGTGATTCGGGTCAGGTGAGCATCGAGTTCCTCGGCATGACGCCGCTGATCCTGCTCACCCTGGTGCTCGTGTGGCAGGCCGTGCTCGTGGGGTACACCTTCACGCTCGCCGGGAACGCCGCCGACGAGGCGGTACGGGCCGGTACGGCGGCGTCGCCGGGCGGTGCGCGGCAGGCGGCCTGCTCGACGGCGGGGCGCAAGGACCTGTCGGCGGCGTGGCGGGGGGACGCGACGGTGAGCTGCGGTGGGTCCGGCTATGTCACGGCCGATGTCTCCCTGAAGGTCCCGGTGCTCTTCCCGGGCCTGATCGCTTTCCCGGCGCGGGTGCACGGGCACGCCGGCGCGGTGGAGGAGGCGAAGGACTGAGATGCGGTACCCGAGCGGGCGTCGTGACCGCCGTGAGCGTCGTGAGCGCGGCCAAGTCGCCATCGAATACCTGGGATTCCTGCCCGTACTGCTGATCGTCGCCCTCGCCGGCATCCAGCTCGGCGCCGTCGCCTACGCCGCCGAGCAGGCCGGTACGGCGGCCCGTGCGGGGGCGCGGGCCGCCTCGCTGCGGCAGGACGCGCAGCAGGCGTGCGCGGCCGCCGTCGGTGGGGGGATGCGGGTGAGTTGTGCGGAGGGCGGCGGGGGCGGCTCCGTGACCGTGACGGCGACCGTCCGCATCCCGAAGATCGTGTGGAGCTTCGGGGACGCCACCAAGTCGGCGACCATGCCGCTCGACCATTGAGGAGCCGGTGACCATGAGCCTGCGGGCACGCATCAGCACTCCGGAGGACCACGGCAGCCGGGGCGAGGACGGGCATCTGGTCGCCGCCTACCGGGCCAAGCTGCTGGAGGAGATCGACCTCGCGGAGATGGGCGCGCTGGCCGCCGCGGAGCGCCGCAGTCGTCTCGAACGGGTGCTCGGGCACATCATCAGCCGGGAGGGCCCGGTGCTCTCCACGGTGGAGCGCGCCCAGCTGATCCGGCGGGTGGTGGACGAGGCGCTGGGTCTCGGCATCCTCGAACCCCTCCTGGAGGACACCTCGATCACCGAGATCATGGTGAACGGGGCGGACGCGATCTTCGTCGAACGCGGGGGCCGCGTCGAGCAGTTGCCGCTGCGCTTCGCCTCCGCGGACCAGCTGATGCAGACCATCGAACGGATCGTGTCGACCGTCAACCGCCGGGTGGACGAGTCGAATCCGATGGTGGACGCCCGGCTGCCGTCCGGCGAGCGCGTCAACGTCATCATCCCGCCGCTGTCGCTGACCGGGCCCATCCTCACCATCCGCCGCTTCCCGCGCTCCTTCACCCTCCAGGAGCTGATCGGGCTCGGCTCGCTCGACGAACCCATGGTGTATCTGCTGGCGGGGCTGGTGCAGGCGAAGTTCAACATCATCGTCTCGGGCGCGACCGGCACCGGCAAGACGACCCTGCTCAACGCGCTGTCCGGGCTCATCCCGCCGCACGAGCGGATCATCACCATCGAGGACTCCGCCGAACTCCAGCTCCAGCAGAGCCATGTGGTCCGGCTGGAGTCGCGGCCGCCGAACGTCGAGGGCAAGGGCCAGGTCACCATCCGCGACCTGGTGCGCAACTCACTGCGGATGCGGCCCGACCGGATCGTGGTCGGCGAGGTCCGCGGCGGCGAGTCCCTCGACATGCTCCAGGCGATGTCCACCGGCCATGACGGCTCCCTGGCCACCGTGCACGCCAACAGCGCCGAGGACGCCCTCACCCGGCTCCAGACGCTCGCCTCCATGTCCGACGTGGAGGTGCCGTTCGTCGCGCTGCACGACCAGATCAACAGCGCGGTCGACGTCATCGTCCAGCTCACCCGGTTCGCCGACGGCGCCCGCCGGATCACCGAGATCGCGCTGCTGGACAGCCATGGCGGGGAGCCGTACCGGCTGGCCAGTGTCGCCCGCTTCGAGGCGGAGCCGATGACGGCGGACGGCCGGGTGCCCGGCGCCTTCGCCTACTTCCCGCTGCCGCGCCGCACCGCCGACCGCCTGCACATGGCGAGCCAGCCCGTCCCGGGCGCCTTCGGCGTGGCCCGCACCGCCGACCAGCTCGCCACCCGAGAAGCCAGGTAGGCCCCCACATGGAACTGCACACCCTCGTCCAGCTCACCCTCGCAGCGGCGCTGCTGACCTGCGTGCTCGCGGTGATCGGCGTGCACAGCTACGCCCGGGGCCGGGCCCGGCGGGCCGAGCTGGTGGACCGCCTCACGCACACCGGGCCACAGGAGTCCGGCACCGGACGCAGGCGGCACTTCCGCGATCTCGACCGACGGCTGCGCCGTACCCGCCTCGGCCGGTGGCTCGAACGGCGCCTGGCTGCCACCGGATTGGACATCACGCCGGGCGAGTTCTTCGTCGCCATGCTCGGTACGGTCGCCGCGCTCTGGCTGATCGGCCAGGCCGCGCTCGCGCCGTTCTTCGGGCCGATCGCCGGGCTGCTGGGCATCTGGGCGGCGGTGCAGTTCCTCAACTGGCAGCGGCGCAGGCGCATCGAGCGGTTCATCGGCCAACTCCCGGAAATCGCCCGCATTCTGGCCAACGCCACACAGGCGGGGCTCGCCCTGCGCACCGCGATCGGCATGGCCGCGGAGGAGCTGGAGGCGCCGGCCGGGGAGGAACTGGTCAAGGTGTCCGACCAGTTGGCGATCGGCCATTCCCTGGACGACGCCCTCGGTGAACTCGCCGACCGGCTCCCGTCGCGGGAACTGGTCGTGCTGGTGACGACGCTGGTGCTGTCCAACCGGGCCGGCGGCCAGGTCGTCTCCGCGCTGCGCAATCTCACCGAGACGCTGGAGGAGCGCAAGGAGACCCGGCGGGAGATCCGCACGCAGCTCTCTCAGGTGACCATGACGTCGTACGCCGTGCCCGTTCTCGGGGTCGGCGCGTTGTTCCTGATGAACGGCGTCAGGGACGGCGCCCTGGCCCGGATGACCGGCTCCCCGGTGGGCCAGGGCTGTGTGCTCGTCGCGTTCGGGCTGTACGCGGTCGGTTTCGTCCTCATCCGGCGGCTCAGCCGCATCGACGTGTGAGGGAAGGAGGATCCGATGGCCTTGCCGCTCGCCCTGCTGATGGGCGCCGCCGTGTGGGGGATCTTCACCGGTGTGCGCATGTACCGCGCCGACGCCAAGCTCCCCGTCGACCTCGCCGTCGCCCTGGAGGTCGGCGCCACCCGCACCGGCGCGGTGGGCTCCGTGATCGACCGCATGGGCATGCGGTACGCGCCGCTGGTGCTCCGGCTGATGGGGCCCCGGCTGGTCGCCCGGTACCGGCGCCGGATCGACCTCGCGGGCAACCCCGGGGGCCTGACCATCGACCGGTACGCCGCCCGCCGCGCGGTGTACGGCGTGCTGGGCGGTGTGGGCTTCCTGGTGTTCCTGCTGCGCGGCCAGTGGTTCGTGGCGGTTCTGCTGCTGCTGTTCGGGGCGTTCTGGACGGAGGTCGGGATCTGGTCGGCGATCCGGGTCCGCCGGGAGGTCATCGAGCGGACCCTGCCGGACTTCCTGGACGTGCTGGCGGTCGTGGTCAGCGCCGGGCTCGGCTTCCGGCAGGCGCTGGACCGGGTGGCGTCCCGCTACGAGGGTCCCTGGGCCGATGAACTCCGTATCACCCTGCGCCAGATGGACCTCGGCATGAGCCGCCGCCAGGCCTTCGCGGAGCTGCGCCGGCGCAATGACTCCGAGCAGGTAGCCATGTTCGTCACCGCGCTCCAGCAGGGGGAGGAACTGGGCGCGCCGATCGTCGACACCCTCGTCTCCCTGGCCAAGGACATGCGCCGCACGGACGCCCAGAACGCCCGCCGCAAGGCCGCTCGCGCGGTGCCCAAGGCCACGCTGATGATCACCACCTTCATGGTCCCGGCGACGATGCTCCTCCTCGGCGCGGGCCTGATCCTGGGCTCGGGCGTGGACTTCGGTTCCCTCACGGGGAAGTGAGCGACATGGGCCATGAAGGGGCGAGGAACGTGAGGGGGGTGCTTTCGGAGGCGGCGCGGAGTGGTGGCGCCGGGGTGGGCGGTTTGCTGCGGATCGGCGCGACGGCCCCTGCCGGGGCGGCGCAGGATCCTGTCGAGCTGGCCCCGGGCCATGCGATGGCCGGCGCCGAGCCCGGGGCGGATGGTCCGGCGCTGGTCGACGGCTCCTCGCCGGATCGTGTGCCGGACCTGGACGACGTGAGGCCTTCCGCCGGGCCGCCCGTCCCGGATGGCGGGGCCGCGTGCGCCGAACGCGCTCCGGCCGATGTGACGGCCGCTGCCGAGTCGGCGTCGGATGCGGTGGGCCCCGTCGAGTCGGTGAGGGACGACGGCACGGCTCCCGCGGATCCCGTGCCGGGCCGTGCGACGGCCTCCGCCGGAGCGTCTGCCCGGCTCGCCGCCGAGCATGAGGCGGATGATGCGGCAGCTCCTGCCGGGCCCGTCCCGGATGGTGTGCCGGTTCCGGCCCGGTGCGCAGCCGACGATACGACGCCTCCTGCCGGGCCCCTCGTCCACGCCTCCGCCGAGCATGTGGTGGACGACGCCGCGGTTGCCGTCCAGCGCGGGACAGGCCAGGAGACGCGCTTCGCCGAGCCTGTGCCGGGCGATACGACGCCCCCCGCCGACCTCACCACGCCCCACGCGCCGCCCCCCGCCCAGCCTCCCGCCGACCCCCCTGTCCGGTCCCCGTCCCCCGAGCGTCCTGCCGGGCCTCCTGTCCGGTGCCCGTCCCCGCCCTTCGCCCAGCCCCCAGCCGCACCCCCTGCCCCGTCCTCACCCCCGCGCTCCACCGCACCCCCCTTCCCCCTCCCCGCACCACCCCAGGCCGATCCCCCCACTGCCCTCCCTGCCGATCCCCCCGAACCCGGCGATCCCCCCTCCGAGCAGCTTCAGATCCGGGCGCTTCAAGCCATGTGCCGGCAAGTCTTCGGGTTTCGGTTGGCCATGATCGGTGTAGCGGCGCCCGCGGCGCTGTTGCATGCCGCGCCCGGGGTCGGGGTGCGGCTCGTCGGGGTGGCGGTTGTGGTCGCGGTCATGGTGTCGTACGTCCTGTTCCGGGACTGGGAGCGATTCGGGCCGTTGCTGTTGCGGCACCCCGCGCTGCTCGCCGCCGACACCCTCATCGGCTCGCTCCTGCTGGTCTCGGCCGGGCCGGACACCACGCTCGCCTATGTCGGCGTCTGCACCCCGCTGCTCGCCGGACTGCTCTACAGCTGGCGCGGGGCGGCCTGCTTCGCCTCGCTCCAGGCGCTGATCCTGTTCGTCGTCCACCTCACCCTGAAGGCCGACCGGTCCGCCCCCGTGGCCGAGGCGCTGCTGCTGCCCGGACTCTGTGTCGTCGCCGGGGCCCTGGGCTCGACCCTGCGCGGTCTGATGCTCCGCTTCGGCGCCGCCACCGAGGCGCTCACGGCCGTACGGGCGCGGCTCGCCGCGACGGAGGCCGTGGGTGCCGAACGCGCCCGACTGGCACGGGAGATGCACGACTCCGTGGCCAAGACCCTGTACGGCGTCGCCCTCGCCGCCGACGGCCTCGCGGCCACCGCCGCCGCCCCCGCCCCCGACCCGGCCCGCATCCGCGAACAGGCCGAACTGGTCTCCCGCTCGGCCCGCCGCGCGGCGACGGAATCCCGGGAACTGCTCATGGACCTACGACGCGAACAGCCCGAGCGGACCACGCCGTACAGGCAGTCCAAGCCGTTCTGGTCCGAACTCGCCGACTGTGTGCGGGACTTCGCCGGCCGTACGACGCTGCACGTCACCTGCGCCTGCCCGGACCCCCCGGCCACCCTCCCGCCGCTGCCCGCCGCCCCGGCCCGCGCCCTCCTCGCCGTCGCCACCGAGGCACTGGAGAACGCCCACCGGCATGCGGACGCGACCCGGGTGGACGTACGGCTCCGCGTCGACGGCACCCTGCTGCGGCTGACGATTTACGACGACGGCCGCGGTCTGCCCCCCGGCACCACCCTCGAACAGCTGCGCGCCCGCGGCCACTTCGGCCTGCTCGGCATGGTCGAACGCGCCGCACAGGCGGGCGCCCGCATCCGCATCGGCCGCGGCACCCACCCCCGCGGCACCGAGGTACGGGTCGAACTCCCCCTGCGCACCCCGGAATCCTGAAAGGAGGCACGGCACACCCATGCGGCAGCACCCGAACGACCCCGGCATACCGGCCTTCCAGCCGCCCGCCCGATTGAGGCTGCTGGTGGCCGACGACAACCCCGTGGTGCGCGCCGGTCTGACCGCGCTGCTCACGGACCGCGCGGACACCACCGTGGTGGCGCAGGCGGCGGACGGCCGCGAGGCGTACGAGGCCGCACTACGGCACCATCCGGACGTCATCCTCCTCGACGTCCGCATGCCCGGCGTCGACGGCATCTCGGCATTGCCCCACCTGGCGCGCCTCGCGCCCGTCATGATGCTCACCTACAGCCACGAGGCCGAGACGGTGCGGGAGGCGCTGCGGCTGGGGGCGGGGGGATACCTGGTGCACGGCGAGTTCACCGCCGAGCAGCTGGTCCGCGCCGTACGGGACGTCCACGAGGGCCGGCCGCATGTGACACCGGGGGCGACACGGGCCTTGGTGGACGCATTGCGGGAGAGTGCAGCTGCACACGCGGACTCTCAACTCGCTGCCACAGAAGGCCAAAATACCTCCCCTCCTCCTTCACAACTGCAATCCTCTATGGGACAGTCGATCCGCTCGCGGTTCCGGCTGAGTGTCAGGGAGGCGGAGATCATGGACCTCATCGCGTCCGGCATGACCAACCAGCAGATCGCCGCCGCTTGCTTCATCAGCGAGAAGACGGTCAAGAACCACATCAACCGCATCTTCGCCAAGCTCCAGACCGCCACCAGGTCCCAGGCCGCGGCGAAATGGCTGGGGGTGGCGTGAGATGCCGGACCGCACCGGCGCCGACGCCGTGAAATGGGCCCGGGGTTGGGCCCTGGGGCCCTCGGCCGAGCGGGTGGTCGCCTCGTACGGTGCCCCGATCGGACGCGCAGCTGGAGGGGACAACCGTGAGCAAATGGTTCAACACCACCGTGACGTATCTGATGACCCGCGCCGCGCGGAACGACCGGGGCCAGACCGCGGTGGAGTACCTCGGCATCATCGCGGTGGTGGTGGCGATCGTGCTGGCGATCACCGGCACGAGCATCGGGCAGACGATCTACGACGCGATCACCTCGAAGATCTCCGAGGTCACCGGCGGCTGACCCGTCCGGTCCGCGACGCGGGGCAGGCCTTCCCCATCTATCTCACGGTGGTGGCGGGCCTGCTCTTTCTCGCGCTCGCCTATCTCGCGGTCGGCCAGGCGGCGGTGAACCGGGGCGGCGCCCAGACGGCCGCCGACGCCGCGGCGCTCGCCGCGGCCCAGGACGTGCGGGACCAGCTCACCGGCCAGTGGCTGAAGGTGCTGCTCGACCCGGCTCAGTGGCAGGCCGTCTTCGACGGTGCCGCGCCCCTCGACGACGACCCCTGCGGCCGGGCCGGGGAACTGGCCGGGCAGAACGACGCCCGGCTGACCGGCTGCGCTCCGGCAGGGCCGCTGAAGTACTCGGCCGAGGTGCGGACGGACAAGTCCGTCGGCCACTCCGTCGTCCCCGGCACGGAGAAGTTCCGTTCGACGGCCTTTGCCACCGCCGAGATCGAGCCCCTGTGCACCTTCGAGCTGCCGCCGAAGGGTGCCGGGGACGCTCCCGCGCACGGCGCCGCGAAGCCGGATCTGCCCCGGCTCACCTGCAAGGACAAGGTGTGGGACCTGGACCCGGACGACCCGTCGGGACTGCCCGGGCCCGAGGACCTCTTCGATGTGCATCTGGCCGACTGACGACCGACCGACTGGCGAACGATGAGTGACGAAGGAAGCGGACTATGACCATGCGGTTCACCGCGAAGACCCGCAGAGGGATGGTCGCCCTGGCCGTCGCGGCCGGACTGGCCGCGGGCGCGGCCGGATGCGGCAGCGGCGGCGACGACGGCAAGCGGCCTGAGCAGCCGGCGTCCGCTTCCAGGACGGCCGGGGCAGGTCCCAGCGCCCAGGAGGGGCAGTCGGACAAACCGCTGGCCGAACTGCGCGGCTCCGACGGCCTGAGCCTCCAGATCACCTCCGCGCAGCGGGACTCCGGCGGCTTCGTGACCGTCAACGGCACCCTGAAGAACGACGGCGCCCAGAGCGTCGTCATCCCCTCCGCGCTCAGCGGCAACGAGACCGAGATCATCAAGAACGGCAGGTCCCTGGGCGGGGCCACGCTGGTCGACCCGAAGGGCAAGAAGCGGTACTACGTGCTGCGGGACACCGAGGGCCGGCCGCTGACCACGACGGGCTTCTCGACCCTGCGGGCCGGTGACACCCTCGCGGTCTTCATGCAGTTCCCGGCGCCGCCCGCGAACCAGGTGGAGTTCCAGCTGCCCACCTTCTCCTCCGCCACCCTCCCCATCTCCGGCTGAGGCACCCGTGACCACCCGACCCCGTCTTGCCCTCACCCTCACCTCCGCCGCGTTCCTGCTGGCCGCGACGCTCACCAGCGCGCACGCCGACGGCACCGGCCCCGCCGAGCCCCCCGACACCGCGCCGTCCGCCGCCGCGCCCGTGCGGATCGACCCCAGGGACCCGGACCTCAAGCTGCCCGAGGGCGCCACGCTCGCCCAGCCCAAGGTGCTGGACATCAAGTCGGTCGTGGAGGACCAGAGCGGGGACGAGCGCCGCGAGGACACCAACGCGGACGTCACCTTCGCCCTCCAGGCCGAGGTCCTCTTCGGCAAGGACAGCGCGAAGCTCGGTGCCGACGCCAAGGCCCGTATCGCCGCGATCGCCGCCGAGATCAGGAAGCAGCGCGCCACCCAGGTCCGCGTCTTCGGCTTCACCGACGACCTCGGCTCCTCCAGTCACGGCGTCCTTCTGTCCCGGCAGCGCGCCAACGCCGTCCAGGCGGTCCTCGGCCAGGACCTCGACAGCCCCGACATCACCTTCGAGGTCCGCGGCTACGGCGAGCAGTACCCCATCGCCGACAACTCCACGGAGGAGGGCCGCAAGAAGAACCGCCGCGTGGAGGTGTCCTTCCCGCGCACCGCGGACTGACGGCGGGGAGCCTCACCCGCCCTCGCTCCCGCCCCCCTCCACCTCCACCCGCACACCGGCCCGCAGCCCCCACCCCGCCATCGCCCCCGCCTCCGCCTCCAGCACATGCCGGGCCCGCGGGCGGGGCAGGCCCAGACGGCCCGGCCGCATGGTGCGGACGGCGCGGACCGTCAGCCGCCGGTCCAGGTACGCCACGTCGATGGGCATGCGCATTCCGAAGGTGTGGATGCTGTTGGCCGGGGACAGCAGCAGCGCGCCGTCGACACCGGTGCGGCCGAGCAGCCCCCGGGTGCGGGCCCGGTAGGAGGCCGCGATCTCCAGGGGGACCTCCACCGCTTCGGGCTCCCCGGGGATCCGCAGCACTCCCGGCCCGTCCCGCCACCGTCGTCGCGCCATCGTGCCTCCACCGTCAACGGGCCCGCCCCGTAAAGCGTTTGTCCCCTTCCCCATCCCCCGCCAGGAAGGCCCCCATGACTCCACTCGGCGTCGTGTTCCGGCCCCGGCTCCCTCCCGAGCGGCTGCGGGTCGGCATCGGACTGCTGCCCGCGCCGTACCCTGCGCCTGTCCGGTGTCGAGGCACGCTGCTCACCAGCGCCACCTCCCCGGACGGCGTACGCGAGGCCAGCCGGCTCATCGAGGAGGGCCGTACGGCGACCGGCCGGCGCCGACACCGTCGTACTACTGCAACCGGCGTCCGGCGAGCCCGACCCGGAGGGGTTCGTGCGCTGGTCCGGCGGCAAGAGCCCGGCGGCAGATGAAAAAGGGGAGGACGGGGGCGTCGGCACTCGTCATCATGGAGGGCATGACTCCAGCCCGCCGGACCTTCGCCGAACTCGTCGCCGAGGGTGCCGCCGTGCCCACCGAGGGGTGGGACTTCTCCTGGTTCGAGGGGCGGGCCACCGAGGCGCGGCCCTCCTGGGGGTACGCGCGCTCGGCGGGGGAGCGGCTGGCCGGTGCCGAGGCCGCGCTGGACATCCAGACCGGGGGCGGAGAGGTGCTGGCCTTCAGCCTCGGCGCGGCTGCCCCGGCCCGCCCCCGGCTGATCGCCGCCACCGAGGGCTGGGCGCCGAACACGGCCAGGGCCACCGAGCTGCTGCGGCCGCACGGCGTGGTGGTCGTCGCCGCCCCGGACGACGCGCCGCTGCCGTTCGCCGACGGGGCCTTCGACCTGGTGCTCAGCCGGCACCCGGTGGTGCCGCACTGGGACGAGATCGCGCGGGTGCTGCGGCCGGGCGGCACCTACTTCGCCCAGCATGTCGGGCCCGCCAGCGTCTTCGAGCTGGTCGAGTACTTCCTCGGGCCGCAGCCGGAGGCGGGGCGGCGCGCGCGGGATCCGCTGCGGGAGCGGGCCGCGGCCGAGGCGGCGGGCCTGGAGATCGTCGCGCTGCCCGCGGAGCGGCTGCGGATGGAGTTCCATGACATCGCCGCCGTTGTCCACTTCCTGCGCAAGGTCGTCTGGATGGTGCCCGGATTCACCGTCGAGGCGTACGAGCCCCAACTCAGGGCGCTGCACGAGCGGATCGAGCGGGAGGGGCCGTTCGTCGCCCACAGCTCGCGGCATCTCTTCGACGCCCGCAAGCCCCGCTAGGGCCTGTCTGACCCCTCGGGGGGCCCGCGGTGTCCACATCGTTACCGGACACGGTTCACACCAGCCCCACCCGTCACGTAAGTTCAGACCAACGCAATTCGCGCCAGCAAAGCAGCGTGGGTGGTACCGCGCGGTGGAGGGGGCTGCGCGGTGCCGTGAAACGGGGAGATCGCCCCGTGGGGGCGCGCGGCGGCCGGCGCGTCACCGTTCGCCGTGCGGGTAGTCCGTCGGGGGGATTCGGGGGCAACACGCCGACGCGACCCCGGATGGCGGCAAGTCTCCGAATTCCTTCGGAATTCACCGCTTCCGACCAGGTTTGCCTGTGATTGCTCGGTGAATCGACCGGAAAGGCCCCCTGAATCCATCGTTCCGCATCCATCAGGGCGTTCCCGGGCGACTTCGGAGAGTAGTTGTGGCACGCCGATGCCCCCATCCGCCCTTACGAAGGGTTATGGTGGAAACCCCCCCTCGGGCCGGTCCGTCTCCCCCCCCACGGACCGGCCCGTTTTTTCTTGGCCACGCGAGAGGTCCCGACCGGGAACCGCTCACCACCCGGCGCGCGTCCCTACAGCGAGGACCGGAGTCCCGATCCCGCCCCGCCCCCCTCGCCCCCGCCGTAGCAGGGCCGGACCAGGGCCCGGGCAGCGGTAGGCTCGACGGGCCCGGCAACGTACCCCGCGCCAAACCCCCGGAGGGCCACGTGAATCTGCGCGACAAACTGCGCGGCCTGCTGGTCAGGCTCTACGCACGCCGGGTGGAGGGCCACCTCGACCACGCCCAGGTGCCCAAGCACATCGGCGTCATCATGGACGGCAACCGCCGCTGGGCGAAGGCGTCGGGCTCCACCACCGTCCACGGTCACCGGGCCGGCGCGGAGAAGATCGAGGAATTCCTCGGCTGGTGCTCCGAGACCGATGTCGAGGTCGTCACCCTGTGGCTGCTGTCCACGGACAACTTCGACCGTCCGCAGGACGAACTCGGCCCCCTGCTCGGCATCATCGAGGACGTCGTCCGCACCCTCGCCGCCGACGGCCGCTGGCGGGTGCACCATGTGGGCGCCATGGACCTGCTCCCCGCGGGCATGCAGGCCACCCTCAAGGAGGCCGAGGAAACCACCGCCCACACCAAGGGGATAGTGGTCAACGTGGCCATCGGGTACGGCGGCCGGCAGGAGATCGCCGACGCCGTGCGCTCCATGCTGTACGAGGCCCAGGACAAGGGCGTCGCGATGACGGACCTCGCCGAGTCCGTCGACATCGACATGATCGGCCGTCACCTCTACACCAGCCACCAGCCCGACCCGGACCTCGTCATCCGTACCAGCGGTGAGCAGCGGCTGTCCGGATTCATGCTGTGGCAGACCGCCCACTCCGAGTACTACTTCTGCGACGTCTACTGGCCGGCCTTCCGCAAGGTCGACTTCCTGCGCGCGCTGCGCGACTACGCCGCACGTCATCGGCGGTTCGGCGGCTGAGACACGCCCGAGGGCCCCGTCGGTGGAATCACCGGCGGGGCCCTCGCGCATCCCCGTTCGAATTGTCGTCACCAGGAGTTCACCGCCGCTGCGATGGCCGCTTTTGCATGGCGGCGCTCGTTCGAGGGCATAAGGCAAGCAGGTCGACGCCCGAACCCCGGGCGTCGGATCTCAGCGGGCGGCAGGGGCCGTCCGCCCGGGAGGTCCTTTGCACCAGCACGACCGTGCGACAGCGCCGCGGAGGTCCGGCCCCCGGCCCGCCGTGTGCAGGGGCCGCCGGCCGGCCCGGTCCGTCCCGCCCTCCCGGCCCGGCTTCCACTTCGTCGCTCCCCGACCTCATCCGAGGGGGTACGTCCTTCCGTGGTGACCAGCACAAAGCGCCACAAGCCCGACCGGCGCACCTATGTTCTCGACACCAGCGTCCTGCTGGCCGACCCGAACGCCCTGACCCGCTTCGAGGAGCACGAGGTAGTGCTCCCCATCGTGGTGGTCACGGAACTGGAGGCCAAGCGGCACCATCCCGAACTGGGGTACTTCGCCCGCCAGGCCCTACGCCTGCTGGACGACTACCGGGTCCGGTACGGCCGTCTCGACTCCCCCATCCCGATCGGGGAACTGGGCGGGACCGTGCGTGTCGAGCTCAACCACTCGGACCCCAGCGTGCTGCCCACCGGCTACCGCCTGGGGGACAACGACTCCCGCATCCTCGCGGTGGCCCGGAACCTTCAGGCCGAGGGGTTCGACGTCACCGTCGTGTCGAAGGACCTGCCGCTGCGCATCAAGGCCTCGTCCGTCGGGCTCCTCGCCGAGGAGTACCGGGCGGAGCTGGCCATCACGGAGAACTCCGGCTGGACCGGGATGACCGAACTGACGCTCCCCGGCGAGCAGGTGGACGTCCTCTTCGAGGCCGGACACCTCTATGTGCCGGAGGCGTCCGAACTCCCGGTGCACACCGGTCTGACCATCCAGTCGGAGCGCGGCAAGGCGCTCGGGCGGGTCACCGCGGAGGGCAATGTCCGGCTGGTGCGCGGCGACCGGGAGGCGTTCGGCATCAAGGGCCGCAGCGCCGAGCAGCGCATCGCCCTCGATCTGCTGCTCGACCCGGACGTCGGGATCGTCTCGATGGGCGGCCGGGCCGGCACCGGCAAGTCGGCGCTGGCGCTCTGCGCGGGCCTGGAGGCGGTCCTGGAGCGCCGCCAGCACCAGAAGGTCATGGTGTTCCGGCCGCTGTACGCGGTCGGCGGGCAGGAGTTGGGCTATCTGCCGGGCTCCGAGGCCGAGAAGATGAGCCCCTGGGCGCAGGCCGTGTTCGACACGCTGTCGGCGGTCACCAGCCGGGAGGTCATCGAGGAGGTCACCGCGCGCGGCATGCTGGAGGTCCTGCCTCTCACCCATATCCGCGGCCGCTCGCTGCACGACGCGTTCGTCATCGTGGACGAGGCGCAGTCGCTGGAGCGCAATGTGCTGCTGACGGTGCTGTCCCGGATCGGCGCCAACTCCCGGGTGGTACTGACCCATGACGTGGCACAGCGGGACAATCTGCGCGTCGGTCGGTACGACGGTGTGGTCGCCGTGGTGGAGAAGCTGAAGGGGCATCCGCTGTTCGCGCATGTCACCCTGACCAGGTCCGAGAGGTCCCAGATCGCCGCCCTTGTGACCGAAATGCTCGAAGACGGCCATATCTGAGCCGATCCAGCCCAGTTGGCGCCGTCCGGCAAAGGCATCAGAGCCTAGCCGGGCGGCGCCTTCGTGTGTGGGTGATTCCGGAAATCCCTTGGGCCAAACGGGATGTGAGCTTTCACACTCAACTCGGAATTGCCTCCCGGCGTCCGGTTACGGCAGAGTCTCAGTCCTGTCAGGCCCCGCATACGACCCAGCTGCACCACCTGGGGGCACCTCCCACACCTTCAAGGCTGTGGGGGAGGTGCGGAACATCAGGAAAAGCACCAACTCCATAGCGTTCGTCGTATGCCGCCCGCGCACCACGCGGCGCTTCCCGCAGGGGGAGTTGCCCACCGGGCCCGTGCCTCCCGTGACCCCGCAGTTGGGAGGCCAGTGTTCAGGGGCACGATTGCGTCCGCCAGGGTCACCGAAGCGGGCGATGCTGGAAGGAAACCGTGTGAGCCGGATTTCGGTCCGGGGATTCGCAGTGGCCTCGGCCACCGCGGTCACCGCCGTCGGAAGCGTCGTCGGAGTTGCCTCGGGCAGCGTCGCGCAGAACAACGACGCCGAGCCGACGGCCGCCGCCGACACCACGCTCCTCGCGGACATACCGACGGGTCAGCAGGCCCAGGTCCAGTCCGCGACCCTGACGCAGCAGGCCGACTCCCAGGCCATCGCCGCGGACGCGAGCGCCAAGAAGGACGCCGAGGCAGCAGCCCGCAAGGCCGCCGCCGAGACCGCGATCGCGAAGAAGGAGGCCGCCCAGAAGGCGGCCGAGGAGGCCAAGCAGCGCGCGGAGACCAAGGCCGCCGCCAGCCGTGGCGACGCCAATGCCAGCTTCCCCGTGCAGACCTCGTACACGGTTGCCCAGATCCAGGCGATGGCGCGGCAGATCGTGCCGTCCGGCCAGTACCAGTGTTTCAGCAACATCGTGAACCACGAGTCCAGCTGGAACTACCGTGCGGTCAACGCCTCCTCGGGTGCCTACGGCCTCGTCCAGGCCCTGCCCGGCGGCAAGATGGCCTCCGCGGGTGCCGACTGGCAGACCAACCCGGCCACGCAGATCAAGTGGGGCCTCAACTACATGAACCAGCGTTACGGCAGCCCCTGTGACGCCTGGACCTACTGGCAGGCCAACGGCAACTACTAGTTCCGGCCACGCCACGCTCAACCCCGCGCAGCCCCTTCCCGTCCTCTGGGAAGGGGCTTTCGCACTGTACGGTCGTAGGCGCACGACTCCACGCGGGGGAAGAGGACGGATGATGTCGCGAGTGCCAGGGTGGCTCGGCAAGCTGGGCGCGAGTCTCACCGAGATGAGTGAACGGCTGGACGCCCGCCAGGCGGAGGTGTCCGAGGAGGACACCGCGCCCGAACCGGCACGCCGGGCGCCGGTCATGGCCGAGGCCGTGTCCTCGGCCGCGCCCGATGGCGTGTCCGCCACCGCGTCCGACACCGTCGCCGACGCCGTGCCGCACGCCCGCCGGCCCCCCGCCTCGGCCCCGCCCGTCCCGCGCCCCGATCCCGCCCAGGCCGTGCCCTGGGGTGTGCGGGTCGCGGCCGAGGCCGGCTGGCGGCTGCTGGTGCTCGCGGGCACCGTCTGGGTGCTGATGCGGGTCATCAGCGCCGTCCAGCTGGTGGTGTTCGCCTTCGTCATCGCCCTGCTGATCACCGCGCTGCTCCAGCCGACGGTCGCCCGGCTGACCCGCCGCGGGGTGCCGCGCGGACCGGCCACGGCGCTCACGGCGATCAGCGGCTTCGTGGTGATCGGTCTGATGGGCTGGTTCGTGACCTGGCAGGTCATGGAGAACATCGACACGCTCTCCACCCAGATACAGTCCGGCATCGACGATCTGCGCAACTGGCTCCTGAAGAGCCCCTTCCATGTCACCGACAAGCAGATCAACCAGATCGCCAAGAACCTGCGCGAGGCCATCGGAGCCAACGCCGACCAGATAACGTCGGCGGGCCTGGAGGGCGTTCAGGTCATAGTGGAGGCCCTGACCAGCATCCTGCTGGTGTTCTTCTCCACGCTCTTCCTGCTCTACGACGGAAAGCGCATCTGGAGCTGGGTCCTGAAGCTGGTGCCCGCCGCCGCCCGGGAGGGCGTGGCCGGCGCCGGCCCGCGCGCCTGGCGCACCCTGACCGCCTACGTCCGCGGCACCGTGCTGGTCGCCCTGATCGACGCGACCTTCATCGGCATCGGGATCTACTTCCTCGATGTGCCGATGGCGGTCCCGCTGGCCGTCTTCATCTTCCTGTTCTCCTTCATCCCGCTGGTCGGCGCGGTGGCCTCCGGGGCGCTCGCGGTGATCGTGGCCCTGGTGACCCAGGGCGTGTTCACCGCGGTGATGACCCTGGTCGTGGTCCTCGCCGTGCAGCAGATCGAGGGGCATGTGCTCCAGCCCTTCATCCTGGGCCGCGCGGTGCGGGTGCACCCCCTCGCGGTGGTGCTGACCGTGGCGGCCGGCGGCATGGTGGCCGGGATCGGCGGTGCGGTGGTCGCCGTACCGCTGGTGGCGGTGGCGAACACGGTGGTGGGCTATCTGCGGCAGTACTCCGAGGAGTTGCACCAGCCGGCCGCCGCTGCCCCGGCCCTGGAGGAGACGGCGGCGGCGAACGCGGAAGACCCCGCTCACCAGGAGTGAGCGGGGTCCTCGGCTGAAGCGGCGTCGGCCTTACTCGGCCAGCACGGCCTCGGCCTCCAGGGTGGCGCCGACCGCCTGCACAACGGCAGCGATCTTGAAGGCCTCCTGGATGGTGTCGCGCTCCATACCGGCCTTGCGCAGCACCTGCTCGTGCGAGTCCAGGCACAGGCCGCAGCCGTTGATCGCGGAGACCGCGAACGACCACAGCTCGAAGTCGACCTTCTCCACGCCCGGGTTGCCGATGACGTTCATCCGCAGGCCGGCGCGCAGGGTGCCGTACTCGTGGTCGGACAGCAGGTGCCGGGTGCGGTAGAAGACGTTGTTCATCGCCATGACGGCGGCCGCGGCCTTGGCCGCGGTGTACGCCTCCGGCGAGAGGTTCGCCTTCGCCTCCGGCTCCAGCTCACGCAGCACGATCGGGGAGCGGGAGGCGATCGCGGTCGCGAGCACCGTGCCCCACAGCTGCTGGGCCGGCAGGTCGGAGTTGCCGATGACCGAGCCCAGGTTGAGCTTGAGGTCCTTGGCGTAGTCCGGGACCCGGGACTTCAGCGAGTCGAGCGACATGGGTCACTCACCAGCCAGCAGCGCGACCGGGTCGAGGGTCTCGTCGCCCTTGCTCCAGTTGCACGGGCACAGCTCGTCGGTCTGGAGGGCGTCCAGGACCCGCAGGACCTCCTTGGGGTTGCGGCCCACGGAACCGGCGGTCACCATCGTGAACTGGATCTCGTGGTTCGGGTCCACGATGAACACGGCGCGCTGCGCGAAGCCGTCCTCGCCCTCGATGCCCAGGTCGCGCATGAGCTCGTGCTTGGAGTCGGCCATCATCGGGAAGGGCAGCTCGGTCAGGTCCGGGTGGTCCTTGCGCCAGGCGTGGTGCACGAACTCGGAGTCACCGGAGAAGCCGAGGATCTGGGCGTCGCGGTCGGCGAACTCGTCGTTCAGCTTGCCGAACGCGGCGATCTCGGTCGGGCAGACGAAGGTGAAGTCCTTCGGCCAGGCGAACACGACCAGCCACTTGCCCTCGTAGGACTTGTGGTTGAGCTGCTCGAACTCCTTGCCCTTCTCCAGCGAGACGCAAGCGGTCAGATCGAACTCGGGGAACTTGTCACCGACAGTGAGCACAGGCTCTCCTTGCAGCGAAGAACCATCCCTTTTGAGGATGATTCCCATGGGTTGGACGTTGTCGATGTTGGCACAGGGTGCATTGATTAGGGAAATAGCTACACTCGGTCGTGTTGATCGGAGGTAACTATCAGTGGCTATCAGTAACGGCAAGCGGAGGCAGCCGAGCCTCGCGCAGCTGCGTGCCTTCGCCGCCGTGGCCGAGCACCTGCACTTCAGGGACGCGGCGGCGGCCATCGGCATGAGCCAGCCCGCCCTGTCCGGCGCGGTCTCCGCGCTGGAGGAGACACTCGGAGTGACCCTCCTTGAGCGTACGACGCGCAAGGTACTGCTCTCGCCCGCGGGGGAGCGGCTCGCGGTGCGGGCCAAGGCGGTGCTGGACGCGGTCGGCGAGCTGCTGGAGGAGGCGGAGGCGGTCCGCGCGCCGTTCACCGGGGCGCTGCGCCTCGGGGTGATCCCCACCGTGGCGCCGTATCTGCTGCCGACCGTGTTGCGGCTCGTCCATGAGCGCTACCCGGATCTCGACCTCCAGGTGCACGAGGAGCAGACCTCCAGCCTGATCGAGGGGCTGGCCACCGGCCGCCTGGACCTGCTGCTGCTCGCCGTCCCGCTCGGCGTTCCCGGCATAGCCGAACTCCCGCTGTTCGACGAGGACTTCGTGCTGGTCACCCCGCTCGACCACTGGCTCGGCGGCCGCGAGGGCATCCCGCGCGAGGCGCTGAAGGAGCTGAACCTGCTGCTGCTGGACGAGGGGCACTGCCTGCGCGACCAGGCCCTGGACATCTGCCGCGAGGCCGGTCGCGCGGACGCCCCGGTGACCACCACGGCCGCCGGGCTGTCCACGCTGGTCCAGCTGGTCGCGGGCGGCCTCGGCTGCACCCTGCTGCCGCGCACCGCGCTCAAGCTGGAGACCACCCGCAGCAGCCAGTTGCTCACCGGCTACTTCGCCGATCCGGCCCCGAGCCGCCGGGTCGCCCTCGCGATGCGGGCGGGCGCGGCACGCGGTGCCGAGTACGAGGAGCTGGCGGGAGCGCTGCGGGAGGCGATGCGGATGCTGCCGGTACGGGTCGTCGAGCCCGGCTGACCATCGTTCGGATCAGGGCCCCTCCCGTGTCCGGGAAGAGCCCTGATCCGTAAGGGACTTACTCGGTCCGCAGACCCTCCGGGCGCATCAGCCGCAGCAGCGGCGGCAGGCTCAGCGCGGTGACCACGAGGACCACCGCCGCGCCGGCGCCGGTCATCGACAGCACGCTTCGCCAGTCCACGCCCAGCGACGAGCCCACCATCTTCAGCAGCACCGAGCCCAGCGTCAGCCCGACGACCGTGGCCAGCAGCAGGCCGAGCGCGACCGGGATCGCGGTCTGCCAGAACACCGACAGGCTCAGGGTGCGCCGCCGGGTGCCGAAGGCCATCAGCGAGGACAGCAGCTTCCGCCGCTCGCGCAGCTGTTCCAGCTGGGTCACCAGCAGGCTGGTGCCGATCAGCGCCAGCACGCACAGGGCGCCGACGTACAGACCGGTGCGGATGGAGGTGAACTTCTTGGACTGCTCGGTGGACGACCACACCATCACATCGGCGAACGGATCGACCTTTGCCGCCGTGTTGCGGGTGTACTCGGACACATCGGGCACGCTCTTGTCGAACATGACGTACACCGTGCCGTCCAGCAGCCGGTCCACCCGGTCCGGCACCGCCGCCGGGGTCAGCAGGATGGCGCTGCTCTTGGTGCCGTTGGGGCTGGTGATCGCATGGGCCGGCTTCAGGCCCGCCGGCACGGTCCAGCGCACGTCCGGTCCCGTCGCCGCGCCGTGGTCGGCGTCGAGATGGAGCACCCGGCCCGGCCGGGCGAGCTTGGTGACGGCGGCGTCGTCGTCCCCACCCGTGGCCACGAAGGCGTCCCCGTCGCGGCAGGACGGCAGCTGGGCCGTCTCGCGCAGCGAGGCGCAGGTGCCGGAGATCAGCACGGTCGTGTCCCCGGGCCCGCTCTTCCAGTCCTTCTCGCCCAGGGAGGCGCTGCCGAGCGAGACCGCCTTGCGCACCCCCTCGGTGGTGCGGAACCGGTCCGCGGCCGTGCGGAACGGAGTGCCGTCCGACAGGTTGATCTGCATCTGCGCCCGGGTGATGTCCCGGCCGGTGTCCTTGGTGTAGTCGCCCTGGACCCCGGCGAACAGCATCTGGAGGGCGACCGCGCCGGCCACCGCGACGGCGATGCCGTTCACCATGCGGGCCGCCGAACCGCTGCTCAACTGGAGCCGTCGTACCGCCAGTTGCCAGGCCACCGGGCCGCGGTGCAGCCGGGCCACCACCGCCTCCACGGCCCAGGGCAGCAGCGCGGTGACGCCGACGAGCAGCAGCAGCACGCCGCCGGTCACCAGGTACTGGTTGAACTGGCCGTCCGAGCCGCCCTGGCCGATCATCGGCGCGAGCAGCGCGATCCCGCCCAGCGGCAGCAGCAGCCGCCACCACAGCCGGCGGCGCGGCGGCTTGGCCGTACGCACCACGCCCAGCGGTTCGATGACCACCCCGCGCAGCGCGAACAGCGTGACCAGCACCGCCGCCGCGGGCACGGCGAGGACGACCAGCGTGACCAGTGCGGGCGAGGGATCGAGGTAGTCGGGGAACGCGCTGACGCCCACGACCTCCACCGAGCCCGCGAACTGCCGGCCCAGCAGGAAGAAGACGGTGCCGAAGACCAGTCCGACCAGCGCTCCGGCCAGCGCCTCACCGGCCGCGATCCGCCGGGTCATCCGGCTGTCGGAGCCCACCAGGCGCAGTGCGGCCAGTCTGCGGTCGCGCCGCTCGCCGCCGAAGCGCACGGCGGTGGCGATGAACACCGCCACCGGCATCAGCAGCACCACGAAGACCACCAGCACCAGCAGGATCAGGATCGGGTCCATGCGGTCCGGCGGAGTCGCCTCCGTCGCCCCGTACATGTTGATCCGGGCGGTCCGGGAGCCGTCGATCTTCGGGGCCAGGTTCTTCGCCCCGGCGTAGTAGGCGAGTTCACGCGAGCCCACCAGCCCGTCCTCGGTGATCGTGCCGGTGATCCGGTACGGCAGCCGGGCCCGCAGCAGCTCGCCCTCGCTGGAGCCGAGCAGTTCCTTCAGGGCGGGGGAGACGACCATGTCGCCGGCCGCCGGGTACGCGGTCAGGCCCGGCGGGACGGGCGCCTTGGGCCCCTCCGGCTCGACCAGCCGGCCGCGTACGTCATGGCCGTGGAACTCGGTGTCGGTGTCCGAGATCACCAGGGTGTTCGCGGCCTTCGGCCGTACCGGGCCATAGGTGTGGTCCGCGCGGTCGTTGTCCCGGGTGTGCCGGACCGAGAGCGCGTTCGGTATCGCGGTGGTGAGCAGCAGCAGCGCCACGCCGAGGCCGACCCCGACCGCCGTCAGCAGTACCCGGATCCAGCCCTCGCGCCCCCCGGTGAAGGCGAACCGGAAGCCCAGGCCGAGGTCTCTGCCCCACTGGCGGGTGCTCATACGGCGCGCTCCATGTCCCGGGACTTGCCGTCGCGTACGACGATCTCCCGGTCGGAGTAGGCGGCGACCCGGGCCTCGTGCGTGACCAGTACGACGGCCGCGTTGGTGGAGCGGGCCGCGTCGGTGAGCAGCTCCATCACGCGCTCGCCGTTGAGGGAGTCGAGGGCGCCGGTCGGCTCGTCCGCGAACACCATCCGGGGCGCGGTGACCAGGGCCCGCGCCACCGCGACCCGCTGGCCCTGGCCGCCGGAGACCTCGCCGGGCCGCTTGCCGCCCAGGTCGTCCACCTCCAGCCGCTCCAGCCAGGTCAGCGCGGCCCGCTCGGCCTGCTTGCGCGGGGTGCCGTTGAGCCGCAGCGGCAGCGCCACGTTCTCCACACAGGTCAGCTCCGGGACCAGCTGGCCGAACTGGAAGACGAACCCGAACTCGCTGCGCCGCAGCGCGCTGCGCTCCGCGTCGCTCATGCCGGACAGCTCCCGGCCGTCGTACATGATCGATCCGGAGTCGGGCGGCACGATGCCGGCCAGGCAGTGCAGCAGCGTCGACTTGCCGGAGCCCGAGGGGCCCATGATGGCGACGACCTCGCCGGGGTGGATGGAGAACTCGGCGCCGTCCAGCGCGACCGTCGGGCCGTACGCCTTGCGCAGGTCCCGGGCGGTGAGCAGGGAACCGGGGGGAGGAGTCATGCGGCGACCTCCGCGCGCAGCTTGTCCAGACGGGCGGTGGTCAGTTCCAGCCAGCGCAGATCGGCTTCCAGATGGAACAGGGCGTGGTCGCAGATCAGCTGGTCGGCGAGGTCGCCCTTGCGCTTGCGGTCGGTCAGGATGCGCATGCTGCGCAGATGCTCGGAGCGCTGGACGTCGAGGACGCCGGCGGCGTCGCGGTGGGTGAGGAGGGCGAGGACGACCTTGGTGTACAGGGTCGACTGGAGGTACTCCTCCGGCTTCTCCGGGGTGGCGAGCCAGCGCTGCACGTCGGTGATGCCGGCGTCGGTGATGGCGTACCGCTTGCGCTCGGGGCCGCCGCCGGTCTCTATGCCGTCGACCTCCACGAGGCCGTGCTTCAGCAGCCGGGACATCGTCGAGTAGACCTGGCCGTAGTGCAGGGGCCGGTCCTGACCGAACTTCTCGTCGAAGGCCCGCTTGAGGTCGTAACCGTGGCGCGGGCCGGACTCCAGGAGTCCTAGGAGGGTGTGACCGATGGACATGCCCCGCACTCTACACACCGTGTATACGCAATATGTATACACACCGGGTGTAGCCCCATGACTTCCGGACGCGGAGCAACCTTCGGCCCCTGGTAACCGTCGGTTCCCTTGGAGCGGGTGCTGATTCTCACGTCCGTAAAAGAGCGGATCAGCTGCCCTTTGTCATATAGGCGGGTGTTAGCTTTCGGAGCTGACCACCGAGACGGAAGCGGAGCGAAGGACCCATGGGACGAGCGGAAGAGAGACGAGCGCGACAGCGCGGCGGCCACCGCGCGGCGCCCCAGCGCCGCCGCTCGATACCCGAGACCGGCAACGGATCGGCGGGTCTCGCGCCCGGGGGCAAACCCCGCAAGAGTTTCCTGCGCCGGATGTTCACGTGGAAGAAGATCCTCGGCACGGTCTTCGGACTGTGCCTGCTGTGCATAGGCGGCTTCGCGGCCGCCTACATGCTGGTGGACATCCCGGCGGGCAACGCCGACGCCCAGTTGCAGAGCAACATCTACAAGTACAGCGACGGCACCATGCTCGCCCGCACCGGGCAGCTCAACCGGGAGAGCGTCGACCTCTCCGAGGTCCCCAAGGACGTCCAGCTCACCTTTGTCGCGGCCGAGAACAAGAGCTTCTACCACGACTCCGGCGTCGACCTGCGGGGCACCGCCCGCGGTGTGCTCAACACCGTCATGGGACGCGGTACGCAGGGCGGATCGACGATCACCCAGCAGTACGTCAAGAACTACTACCTCGACCAGAACCAGACCGTCTCGCGCAAGCTGAAGGAACTGGTCATCTCGCTGAAGCTGGACCGTCAGAAGTCCAAGGAGTACATCCTCGCGGGCTACATCAACACCAGCTACTACGGCCGCGGCGCCTACGGCATCCAGGCCGCGGCGCAGGCGTACTACCACAAGGACGCCAAGAACCTCACGGTCGAGGAGGGCGCCTACCTCGCGGCCCTGCTCCAGGCGCCCAACGAGTACGACTGGGCGCTGGCGAGCCCCACCGGCAAGCGGCTGGCCCAGGCGCGCTGGAACTACGTCCTGGACAACATGGTCAAGCAGCACTGGCTGGACGCCGGCAAGCGCCAGGCCATGAAGTTCGAGACGCCGAAGGCGCCCAAGGCGGCGCCCGGCATGAAGGGCCAGACCGGCTATCTGGTGGACGCGGCCAACGCCTCCCTGGAGCGGCAACTGGTCGCCCAGGGCAGCGCCGCCACCATCGGCGACGCCGAGGCGCTGGTGAAAAAGGGTGGCTGGACCATCACCCTCAACATCGACAAGGGCAAGCAGCACCAGCTGGAGCAGGCCGTCACACAGCAGCTGACCAGCAAGCTGGACCCGAAGAAGCGCTCCGTCGACGGCGATGTCCAGCCCGGTGCCGTGTCCGTGGACCCGAAGACCGGCAAGGTCCTCGCCATGTACGGCGGCGCGGACTACTTCAAGCACTTCAGGAACAACGCGACCCGCGCCGACTACCAGCCCGCCTCCACCTTCAAGCCGGTGATCCTCGCCGCGGCGCTCCAGCAGGGCTCCGTCACCCAGGACGGCAAGCCGATCAACGCCGACACGGTGTACGACGGCACCAGCGGCCGCCAGGTGGTCGACCACGGCGCCAAGGTCGGCTTCGGGCCGCCCAACGAGGACGACGCCAACTACGGGAACATCACCGTCCAGAAGGCCATGGACGACTCCGTCAACTCCGTCTTCGCGCAGATGGGCGTCGACGTCGGCATGGACAAGGTGATGAACACCGCCAAGGCGCTCGGCATGGACACCACCGGCATGCAGGCGGTGCCCGCGCAGACGCTGGGCTCCATGGGCGCGAGCCCGCTGGAGATGGCCGGTATCTACGCGACCCTCGACAACCACGGCAAGAAGGTCACCCCGGCCATCATCAAGTCGGTCGAGCACAAGGACCGCGATGTCACGCTCCCCAACCCGATCGGCGACCAGGTGATCAGCAGGACGGCGGCCGACACGGTCACCTCGGTGCTCACCGGCGTGGTCGACGACGGTACGGCCAGGGTGTCGGTGGCGGCCAACCCGGCGCGTGACGGGCAGCAGGTGGCCGGCAAGACGGGTACGTCCGACAACAACAAGTCGGCCTGGTTCACCGGCTACACGCCCGGCCTGGTCACCTCGGTCGGCCTGTTCGGCGAGAGCGCCAAGACCCACGCGCAGGTTCCGATGACGGGCGCCACCGGCCTGCTCCCCGGCACCGGCCGGGTCAACGGCGGTACCTACCCTGCGCAGATCTGGGCCGCCTACACCTTCGGCGCGATGGGCGGCGTCAGCAAGTTCGACCTGGACACCTCCCAGGGCGCCGCCGTCGAGACGCCGACGCCGTCGAACAGCGTGACCAAGAGCCCGACGCAGTCGCCCTCGCAGTCGCCGTCGGGCACACCGTCGTCGTCCCACTCCCCGACCCAGTCGCCCACCCAGTCGCCGACGCAGAGCCCGACCCAGTCGCCGACGCAGACCCCGACGGCCCCGCCGACCAGCGAGCCGCCTACGGGCGACCCCACCAAGGACAACCCGCTCGACCAGTTCGGGGGACAGCGGGGGCAGCTGGGACAGCAGCAGAAACAGCCGTAGCCGGACATGAGGGAGGGCGCCCGGTACTTCACCGGGCGCCCTCCCTCATGTGTACCGCGTCAGCCGCGGTGCAGCTCGAACCACACCACCTTGCCGGTGCTCAGCCGGGTCGCGCCCCAGCGCCGGGCCAGCTTGTTGACGAGGTACAGGCCCCGCCCGCCCTCGTCCGTGGCCCGCGCCTGGCGCAGCCGCGGCAGCTGTGGAACGTCGTCGCCGACCTCGCAGCGCAGCACATGCGTGCGCAGCAGCCGTAGTGTCACCGGCCGGGACGCGTACCGTACGGCGTTCGTCACGACCTCGCTGACCAGCAGCTCCACCGAGTCGGTGAGGTCCTCCATGTCCCAGCGGGCGAGCGCGCGCCGGGCCAGTCGGCGGGCCTGGCCGGGGGCCGAGTCCTCCGGCTCCAGCGTCCAGTACGCCACATCGCTCGGCGCGATCCCGTCGAAGCGGGCCGCGAGCAGCGCGATGTCGTCGTCCCGGTCGCCGGGCCCGAGCATGTCGAGGACCTCGTCGCACAGGGCTTCCAGCGGCGGCGGATGGTCCGGTCCGGTCAGCTGCGCGGTGGCGGCGAGCCGCTCGCGCAGCTGCTCTATGCCCGTCCACACGTCCCGCAGCCGGGACTCCACCAGGCCGTCGGTGTACAACAGCAGCGTGGCCCCGGCGGGCGCGTCCAGCTCGACCGCCTCGAAGTCCACCCCGCCGACGCCGATCGGCGCGCCCGGCGGCACCCGCAGCACCTCGGCCCGCCCGCCCAGATGCAGCAGCACGGGCGGCGGATGACCGGCGTTGGCGATGGTGATGCGATGCGTGACCGGGTCGTAGACGGCGTACAGACAGGTCGCCATGCGGTCGGTGCCGAGCCGCTGGGCCTGCTCGTCCAGGTGGTGCAGCACCTCCTGCGGCGGCAGATCGAGCCCGGCCAGGGTCTGCGCGGTGGTGCGCAGCTGTCCCATGATCGCCGCCGAGGTCATGGAGTGGCCCATGACATCGCCGACCACCAGCGCCACCCGGCTGCCGGGCAGCGGGATCGCGTCGTACCAGTCGCCGCCCACCCGCGCGGTCTCCGCGGCCGGCAGATACCGGGAGGCGAGCCGCACCCCGGTCGGGCGGGGCAGGGTCTCGGGCAGCATGGTGCGCTGCAACTCGTCGGCGATGTAAGCCTCGCGGCCGTAGAGCACCGCCTTGTCGATGCCGAGCGCGCTGTGCGTGGCCAGTTGGGCGGCCACCAGCAGATCGTCCGTCTCGAACGCGAGGCGCTCAGGGCGGCGCAGGAACAGGGCCGCGCCGATCACCCGGCGCCGGCCGCGCAGCGGCGCGAGGATCGCGTGCTGCCCGGAGGGTACGAGTGCCTCCGCGCCGTCGCCGAGCAGCTCGGGCAGCGCGGCCCGGGCGGCCGGCGCGTCCGCGAACACCGGGCGCACCCCGCGCAGGACTTCGTTCAGGGCGCCGCCGGGGCGCACCTCGCACAGCTCGGTGGTCAGCGAGGACAGTTCCGCGAGCGCGACCGGCTCGGGCTCCGGCTCGAACGCGCCGGGCAGCAGGACGCCGTCGGTGTCCCGCTCCTCCGGTATGCGGTCGGTGCGGCGCAGCCGCAGGACGACCGGGCCGGTGGGCCGTTCGTCGCCGACCGGCAGCGGGTCGCGCAGATAGACGAGGATCGCGTCCGAGAACGTCGGCACCGTGGCCCGGCACAGACCCATCACGATCTCGTCCAGGTCGAGGCCGCGGGCGATCCGCCGGGTGGCCGCGCCGACGAACCTGAGCCGGTCGCCGTCACGCCGCATGGGCATCGGCCGCCCCGGCGGCAGACCCCGTCCGGTACGGCGCTCCGGACCGCCCGGCGTCCGCTCCTGGTCGGCGCCTGGCTGCGGCGGAATGGCCTCCGCGGGACGCGGGCGATGGGCCGCGCCGGCGTCCGCGGTGGCGGGCTGGGAGTGCTCCGGGCCGTTGACTGGGGGCTCCTTCCCCTTGCCGTCCATTGGCTGGCCACACGAGGTGGCCGTCCCGGGCCCCGACGGCGTCCCGTCCGCCCGTGCCTGCACGGGTAAGACGGGGGTGCCGACCGGTTCCGGGGCATGTGTCAGCGCCCCGCGGCCGTCCGCGGGGTCGGCGCCCGCCTCGGGGCGCTCGAAGGAGGTGGGCTGCTCCGTCACGCGTGTCGCATCCATCCGTCCGGGGCTGCGCGCCGGGCGCGCAGTCGGTCCCGCAGAAGTCCCGATACCCGCAATACGTGTCCCGGGAACGGATTTTCCGCGTGCCCAAAGGAAGTTCCCGTGCCACCGGCGTGGCCTGCGCGCCCGGCGGTGCTCCCCTGATACCCCTCGTTCACGTCCCTGCCGCCCCTCGGTGACGATCGGTCAAGCCCGGCGCAAGCCGCGGAAGTTGTCGCTCCGAAGCGCCCTTGCGGAGGACGATCCTACGTTTCCTGCCCGGGGGCGCATCAAGAGTCTCATGAGGACACGTGCGCGGGCGTACGGTCCCAGCCCTCGGGGAGTGACGGTACCGCCCAGGACTCGTCCGGGCGCCATGCCGGCCAGCCTTCCGAGAACGGCGGCCCCCAGGCCGCGATCGACTCCAGGGCCGCTCTGCCGGCCGCGCGGACCCGTTCGGCGGTCTCGGGGGGCATCAGGCCGTCCCGCTGGGCCTGTGCGAACTCGTCCTCGTCGCGCCAGTGCCAGCTGCGGTCCGGACGGACGTCGATGTCCAGGAAGTGGTCCTCGGAATCGACCCCGCCCGCCCAACGGACCAGCGGTTCCTCCAGGTTGACGTACCAGTTCTTGAACCGCCAGCCCGGCTCCCAGAACAGCCACACCGACCAGGGCACGCCGGGCTGGGCGAGCTTGAGCACGCCGGTACCGAGCCAGCGGTCCCGCCGTACCGTGCGCGGCTTGGTGTAGCGGGACTCCAGCGGCTCGCGGTGCACCGGCGTGCCGTCGGCCAGGGCCGGCTTCACGCACTCGGTGCCGGGGGCCAGCCAGACGGCGAGCAGATCGGCGTCGTCGCGTACGACGGTGACGGGCCGCACGATGTGGAACTTCGCGCCGCCGTTCTCCCGGTAACGCCACAGGATCGGTGTCCCCGGCGCCCAGTACGCCGCAGGTCCCGCCGCCGCTTGCCGCATCGTTCCGTCGTCCGTCATGGGCAGATATTAGGTGCCGGGCGGGGCGGGCGCTGCGGCGAAGGTCACGGTTCCCCCGTGCGCGTGGGCGTGGCCGAAAAAGTTCGCTCGGCGGTTACGGACGGGTCATCCGCAGCACGTCCAGGGCCTCGTCGAGCTGCTCCGCGGTCAGCTCGCCGCGCTCCACGTACCCGCCCTCCAGCACCACCTGACGGATCGTCCTGCGTTCGGCGAGCGCATTCTTGGCGACCTTCGCGGCCTCCTCGTAGCCGATGTACTTGTTCAGCGGGGTGACGACGGACGGCGACGACTCGGCGTACTCGCGGGCGCGTTCGCGGTCGGCGGTGATGCCGTCGACCGTGCGGTCCGCCAGCAGCCGGGTCACATTGGCCAGCAGCCGGATCGATTCCAGGACGTTCTTGGCGATGACCGGAAGCATCACGTTCAGCTCGAAGTTGCCGGCGGCGCCCGCGGTGGCGATGGTGGCGTCGTTGCCGACGACCTGGGCGGCGACCATCAACACGGCCTCCGGCACCACCGGGTTGACCTTGCCCGGCATGATCGAGGAGCCCGGCTGGAGGTCGGGCAGCCGGATCTCGGCGAGCCCGGTGCGCGGGCCCGAGGCCATCCAGCGCAGATCGTTGGCGATCTTCGTCAGCCCGACCGCGATGGTCCGCAGCTGCCCGCTGGTCTCCACGATGCCGTCCCGGGCGCCCTGCGCCTCGAAGTGGTCGCGGGCCTCGGTCAGCGGCAGCCCGGTCGCGCGGGCCACCTCCTCGATGACGGCGGCGGAGAACCCGGGCGGGGTGTTGATGCCGGTGCCCACCGCGGTGCCGCCCAGCGGCAGCTCGGCCAGCCGGGGCAGCGAGGCGCGCAGCCGCTCGACGCCGTGGCGGACCTGCGCCGCGTAGCCGCCGAACTCCTGGCCCAGCGTCACGGGCGTCGCGTCCATCAGATGCGTGCGGCCCGACTTCACCACGTCGGCGAACTCGGCGCTCTTGCGCTCCAGCGCGGCGGCGAGGTGGTCGAGGGCCGGGATCAGGTCATGGGTGACGGCGGCGGTGGCGGCGATGTGGATCGAGGAGGGGAAGACGTCGTTGGACGACTGCGAGGCGTTGACGTGGTCGTTCGGATGCACCGGGCGCCCGAGCCGCTCGCTCGCCAGGGTCGCGAGGACCTCGTTGGTGTTCATGTTGGACGAGGTGCCGGACCCGGTCTGGAAGACGTCGACGGGGAAGTGCTCGTCCCAGTCGCCCCGGGCGACCTCCCCGGCCGCCTCCTGGATCGCCCCCGCGACGTCCTTGTCCAGCACCCCGAGTTCCGCGTTCACCTTCGCCGCGGCCGCCTTGATCCGCGCGAGCGCCTCGATGTGCGCCCGCTCGATCCGCTGCCCGGACACGGGGAAGTTCTCCACGGCCCGCTGCGTCTGCGCCCGCCACTTGGCACCCGCCGGTACCCGGACCTCGCCCATGGAGTCGTGCTCGATGCGGTATTCGCTCATACCGGGTACAGCGGGCGGGGACCCGGTGTTGTTCCGCGGGCTGGTCCATCGGCCCCGCCCCGACCCCCGTACGGGTCACCCCGGACCCGGCCGCGCACGGGGAGGACGGCGAACGGCGGCTGCGGAGCCGGGTTCCGGGGCGTCCGCCTTGTTCGTCCGACGGTGTCTCTCGGTCCGTGCGGCGTTGGTAGGGGGGTGCTCTTCCGGACTGGGGCCCTGCGGGGGAGACGGCGAGGGGCGGCCCGTGTCTTCGCCGGCCGCATGCCGACGGCGTCACGCCTGGGCGGGGCCGCGCACCGTGTCGAGGCGCTCGCCCCGGCCGTGTGCCGAGGGGCTGCGCCGGGCCGGGCCGCGCAACAGGTGGAGGTGAGCGGCGGCTGGGGGTCGGGTCCTGGTGGAAGTCGTCCGGTTTGTTCGACTGACGGCGCCCCGCAGCCCGTCCGGTGTTTGCGGGCCGAGTCGTTCGGGCCGGGCGGGGCTGGGGCGGGCTCGGGGAATCGGGGGCGGTGGGGGCGGGGTCCGGCCCCCACCGCGTGCCCAGCGGGCACCGTGTGGAGGCGCACGCCCCCGCCGAGTGCCGAGGGTGCTACGCCAGGCCGGGGCCGCGCACCGGGATCGAGGTGAAGGTGGGGGCGGGGGCCGGGTCCTGGAAGAAGTCGTTGCCCTTGTCGTCCACGACGATGAACGCCGGGAAGTCCTCGACCTCGATCTTCCAGACGGCCTCCATGCCGAGCTCCTCGTACTCCAGGACCTCGACCTTCTTGATGCAGTCCTGGGCGAGACGGGCCGCGGGGCCGCCGATGGAGCCCAGGTAGAAGCCGCCGTGGGCGTCGCACGCGTCGGTGACCTGCTTGCTGCGGTTGCCCTTGGCGAGCATCACCTTGGAGCCGCCGGCCGCCTGGAACTGCGCCACGTAGGAGTCCATCCGGCCGGCCGTGGTCGGACCGAAGGAGCCGGACGCGTAACCCTCGGGTGTCTTGGCGGGACCGGCGTAGTACACCGGGTGGTCCTTCAGGTACTGCGGCATCTCCTCGCCGGCGTCCAGGCGCTCCTTGATCTTGGCGTGCGCGATGTCACGGGCCACGACCAGCGGACCGGTCAGCGACAGCCGGGTCTTGACCGGGTACTTGGTCAGCTCGGCGAGGATCGTGTCCATCGGCTGGTTCAGGTCGATCTCGACGACGTCGCCCTCGGACTCCAGGTGCTCGTCCGTCGTCTCCGGCAGGAACCGGGCCGGGTCCCGCTCCAGCTGCTCCAGGAAGACGCCCTCGGCGGTGATCTTCGCGACGGCCTGGCGGTCGGCCGAGCAGGACACGGCGATGGCGACCGGGCAGGACGCGCCGTGCCGGGGCAGCCGGACCACGCGGACGTCGTGGCAGAAGTACTTGCCGCCGAACTGCGCGCCGATGCCGATCTTCTGGGTCAGCTCGAAGACCTTCTCCTCCAGCTCCACGTCCCGGAAGCCGTGGCCGAGCGGCGAGCCCTCGGTGGGCGCGTTGTCCAGGTAGTGCGCGGAGGCGTACTTCGCGGTCTTGAGCGCGTACTCGGCGCTGGTGCCGCCGACGACGATCGCCAGGTGGTACGGCGGGCACGCGGCCGTACCGAGCGAACGGATCTTCTCCTCCAGGAACTTCATCATGGAGGCCTCGTTCAGGACGGCCTTGGTCTCCTGGTACAGGAAGGACTTGTTGGCCGAGCCGCCGCCCTTCGCCATGAACAGGAACTTGTAGGCGCCGCCGTCCGTCGCGTACAGCTCGATCTGCGCGGGCAGGTTGGAGCCGGTGTTCTTCTCCTCCCACATGGTGAGCGGAGCCATCTGCGAGTAGCGCAGGTTCAGCTTGGTGTAGGCGTCGTAGATGCCGTGCGAGAGGTGCTTCTCGTCCGTGCCCTCGGTGAGCACGTTCTGGCCGCGCTTGCCCATGACGATCGCCGTGCCGGTGTCCTGGCACATCGGCAGCACGCCGGCCGCCGCGATGTTCGCGTTCTTCAGCAGGTCCAGGGCGACGAACTTGTCGTTCGCGGACGCCTCGGGGTCGTCGATGATGCGGCGCAGCTGGGCGAGGTGGGCCGGGCGCAGATAGTGCTGGATGTCATGGATGGCCTCCGCGGCCAGCGCCCGCAGTGCCTCGGGCTCCACCTTGAGGAACGTCCGTCCGTCCGGGCCCTCGACGGTGGACACGCCCTCGGACGTGACCAGCCGGTAAGGGGTGGTGTCCTCTCCCTGGGGGAGCAGATCGGTGTACGCGAACTCAGGCATCTCAGCCCATTCCTCACTCTGACGGACGGCGCCCGCCGACGCTGGCGGGCCCGTCCAGCGTAGAACCTGCCGCCGACAGTGAACTTGTGAGGTAGGGCTCAGTGGCCGTGAGCCCGCGTTTCGGCCGGGCCGGAGGTCCGACACACCGGGGTTGTCCACACCCCTAGTCGCGATCTATCGCGTTTCGGTACGCTGCTGCCGTGGACCTTCAGAAGCCCGCCCGTACCCAGGACGCCACCCCGAGCGTCTCCGCCCTGCGCGCCTCGGACGCCGACCGCGACCGGGTCGCCGACATCCTCCGCGAGGCCCTCGCCGAGGGCCGGCTCACCGCCGACGAACACGCCGAGCGCGTGGACGGCGTGCTCAACGCGAAGACGGTCGGCGAGCTGGAGGTCTTCATCCAGGACCTGCCCGCCGCCCACCAGCACGCCTCCCGCGCCGCCTACACCCCCGCCCCGCCGCGCCCCACGGACGACATACCCGGCGAGTCCGACGCGAACGTGGTGGCCGTCTTCAGCAGCGCGGTCCGCCGCGGCCGCTGGCGCGCCGGACGCCGGATGCACGCGTACTCGATCTTCGGCAGCGTCGAGATCGACCTCAGCGAGGCGATCTTCGAGTACCAGCAGGTCGTGATCAAGGCCGTCTCGGTCTTCGGCGACATCCAGATCCGCGTCCCGGAGAACGTGTCGCTGCGCGGCACCGGCGGCGGCGTCCTCGGCAACTTCGACGTGGCCACGCTGGACTCGACCGAGACGGACGCGCCGGTCGTCTACATCGACGGCTGGGCCGTCCTCGGCAATGTGGAGGCCCGGCCCAAGCGCGGCAAGCTCGTCTCGGACATCCTGGAGCGGGTCCAGGACAAGGTCGAGCGGAAGCTGCGCAAACACCTGGACCGTTGACGGTCGCGAACTCCCCGGCAATCACCTGCCGTCGGGAACGCAGTGCATAGGCGCGCGTACAGCGGGTAGGCCTTGCTGCATCGTCGCTCGCTCGCGAAGCCGTCGTCAGGAGTAGACCCGTGCTGCAACCGCCGCATTCATCCCTGCAGGTAGCTGCCGTACCGGCCCAGCGGGTGCCAGCGCGGGAGCGGGACCAGGAGGCGCCCTGGCACACCGAGGCCGTGTGCCGGCGCGACGAGGCGGGACTGTTCTTCGCCCCGTCCAAGGAGCCGACCGCCGCCCGGCTGTCCCGCGAGGAGGCGGCCAAGCGCGTCTGCGCCCGCTGCCCGGTCATGGTCGAGTGCCGCGAACACGCCCTCCTCCAGCCCGAGCCCTACGGCGTCTGGGGCGGCCTCACGGCGGCCGAGCGCCGAGTGGTCCTGGCGCGTCGCCGCCGCCGCGACCTGGACCTGAAGAAGTCGGCCCGCGTGACGACGGACCGCATAGCCGGCTAGGGCCTGTCTGACAATTCCCGTCGTCGCCCGGAAAAGCGAACGGCGCCCTCTCCGCACAGAGGGCGCCGAACGGCTTGCGAAGTGGCTTACTTGGCCCGCTCGAAATCGATCGCGCTGTAGGCCCGCAGCTTGCTGAGGCGGTGCTCGGAGTCGATCCGGCGCACCGTGCCCGACTTCGAGCGCATCACGATCGACTCGGTGAGCGCGGTCTCCGACCGGTAGCGCACACCGCGCAGCAGCTCACCGTCGGTGATGCCGGTGGCCACGAAGAACACGTTCTCCCCGGACACCAGGTCGTCGGTCGTGAGCACCCGGTCGAGATCGTGCCCGGCGTCGATCGCGCGCTGCCGCTCCTCGTCGTCCTTGGGCCACAGCTTGCCCTGGATCGTGCCGCCCAGGCACTTCACGGCACAGGCCGAGATGATGCCCTCGGGCGTACCGCCGATGCCGAGCAGCAGGTCGACGCCCGTGCCCTCGCGCAGCGCGTAGACGGATCCGGCGACATCGCCGTCGGAGATCAGCTTGATGCGCGCGCCGGCCTCCCGGACCTCCTTGATCAGGCCCTCGTGCCGGGGCCGGTCCAGGATGACGACGGTGACGTCCTCCGGGGTCGCCTTCTTCGCCTTGGCGATCCGCCGGATGTTCACGGCGACGGGCGCGTCGATGTCCACGAAGTCCGCGGCCTCGGGGCCGGTGACCAGCTTGTCCATGTAGAACACGGCGGACGGGTCGAACATGGCGCCGCGCTCGGCGGCGGCCAGCACCGCGATCGCGTTCGGCATGCCCTTGGCGGTGAGCGTGGTGCCGTCGATCGGGTCGACGGCGATGTCCACCTCGGGGCCGGTGCCGTCCCCGACGTGCTCCCCGTTGAAGAGCATCGGGGCTTCGTCCTTCTCGCCCTCGCCGATGACGACGACGCCGTTCATCGAGACGGTGGAGACGAGGGACCGCATGGCGCGCACCGCGGCGCCGTCGGCGCCGTTCTTGTCACCGCGCCCGACCCAGCGGCCGGCGGCCATCGCCGCGGCTTCGGTCACCCGGACGAGTTCCAGGGCGAGGTTGCGGTCGGGAGCCTCGGCGGGAACATCGAGTTCGGAGGGCAGGTGATGATTTTCGGTCATCGGGGCGCACCTTTCTGATACGGCGACGGCCGGATGAGGGTCTTGGCCATGACTCTATCGTTAGGCAGACAAAATGAGCAGGGGACCCCACGTTTGAGCGCCTGAGGCACCTGCGACGATAGGGACGTGGCAGGTTCGAAAGGCAAGCAGAAGACGGCCCGGGACATGATTCTCTCCCTGGCCCTGATCGGCATCGCGGCGGCGGTCGTCTACCTCTTCGCCATCCCGCACGACAATCACGCTCCCGACCTCAAGCGGGTCGACTACCGGGTCGAGCTGATCACGGCCCGCAGGGCGGCGAGCTACCCGGTGGCGGGGCCCGAGGGCCTGTCCGGCACCTGGAAGGCCACCTCCGTGAGCTACGACGGCGCCAACGGCGACTACTGGCACCTGGGCTTCCAGACCCCCGATGCCCAGTATGTCCAGATCGAGCAGTCGGCGCAGAAGCGGGCCGACTTCATCGACCAGGCCACCCAGGGCGCGAAGGCCACCAAGACCACCGAGCGGATCGGCGGCCGCACCTGGACCCACTACACCGGCGGCCGCTACGACGCCCTCGTCCTGGAGGGCACGCCCGGCTCGACCACCGTGGTCGCCGGCACGGCCTCCTTCACCGACCTGACGAAGATGGCGGCCGCGCTCCGGATGGAGAAGACCTCCGCGTCGTAACCCGTCGAGCAGTCGTATCCCGTCGGGCAGTCGTGATCCGTCGGGCAGTCGTGATCCGTCGGGCATCGGAAAGGGGCCCCCGGCGACGCCGGGGGCCCCTTTCCGCTGTGCGGGGTGGCTCAGACGGTCGTGATGACGTCCTCGTACGCGAGCCGCGGGGAGCGCGGGTACGACGCGTCCGGGCCCGGGCGGCCGATGTTGACGACCATCAGCGGGGTGTGGTCGTCGTCCAGGAACTCCTTGCGCACGCCCTCGAAGTCGAACCCGGTCATCGGGCCCGCGGCGAGGCCGGCGGCGCGCACGCCGACGATGAAGTAGGCGGCCTGGAGCGCGGAGTTCAGCGCGGCGGAGCGCTCACGGACCGGGCGCTCGGCGAAGAAGGCGTCCTTGGCGGCCGGGAAGGCCGGGAACAGGGCCGGCAGCTCCTCGTGGAACTCGTTGTCCGCGGAGAGGATCGCGACCAGCGGGGCGGTGGCGGTCTTGGGCCGGTTGCCCTCGGCCATGTGCCGCACGAGGCGCTCACGGGCCTCGGGGGAGCGGACCAGGGTGACGCGCAGCGGGGTCTGGTTGAAGGCGGTGGGGCCGTACTTGACCAGGTCGTAGATCGCCCGGACCTGCTCCTCGGTCACCGGCTCGTCGGTGAAGGTGTTCGCGGTGTGGGCCTCGCGGAACAGCAGGTCCTGGGCGGCGGGGTCAAGAACGAGAGACATCGTGACTTCCTCGGTGATGCGAACGGTCCGCTCCGGACCGCGGCTGACCGCATGACCCTACGCCCATTGAGTTTTAACTTTCAACAAAACCTGCCGGGAGGTGACCCACCCCACAGCCCCGCGCAGGGCAGGCCCCTACTCGGCACCCTCTCCGCTCTCTTCCTCCTCCGCGAGCGCCGCGTCCAGGCGGGCGCGCGCCCCCTCCAGCCAGCGCCGGCACACCTTGGCCAGCTCCTCCCCGCGTTCCCACAGCGCCAGGGAGTCCTCCAGCGAGGTGCCGCCCGCCTCCAGCCGCCGTACGACCTCGATCAGCTCGTCCCGCGCCTGCTCGTACGAGAGCGTCGCCTCCGTACCGCCGGTCTCCGTCTTGCCGGTCATTCGCCCACCTTCACCGTGAATTCGCCGTCGGCGACGCGCGCTCGCAGCGCCTCGCCCTCACTCACCTCGCCCGGATCGCGCACCACGTGCCCGTCGGAACGCTGGAGCACCGCATAGCCGCGTTTCAGCGTGGCCGCGGGGGAGAGGGCCACCACACGCGCGTGCGTGTGCGTCAGCTCCGAGTCCGCGCGGTCCAGCAGATGGCCGAGAGTGCGCCGGCTCCGCGCGACCAGGGACGCCACATGGTCCGCGCGCTCGTCGAGCATCCGGTGCGGATCCTCCATCGCGGGCCGGGCCAGCGCATGCGCCAGCCCCCGCTCCTCGCGCTCGATCAGCGCGTGCGCACAGCGCCGGGCGCGCCCCTGGAGCATCCGCACCCGCTCCAGCTCCTCGCCCACGTCCGGTACGACCTTCTTGGCCGCGTCGGTCGGGGTGGAGGCGCGCAGATCGGCGACCAGGTCGAGCAGCGGACTGTCGGGCTCGTGCCCGATCGCGGACACCACCGGGGTACGGCAGCCCGCCACCGTCCGCACCAGCTGCTCGTCGGAGAACGGCAGCAGATCCTCCACGCTGCCGCCGCCGCGGGCCACGATGATGACGTCCACGTCCTCGATCGCGTCCAGCTCCTCGATCGCCCGCACGACCTGCGGGACGGCGTGCACCCCCTGCACGGGGACGTTGCGCACCTCGAAGCGCACGGCGGGCCAGCGATGCCGGGCGTTCTCCAGCACATCACGCTCGGCCGCGGAGGCCCGGCCGCAGACCAGGCCGATCAACTGCGGCAGGAACGGCAGCGGCTTCTTGCGCGCCGCCGCGAACAGCCCCTCCGCCGCGAGCGACTTCTTCAGCTGTTCGAGCCGGGCCAGCAGCTCACCGACCCCGACCGGCCTTATCTCGGTCGCGCGCAAGGAGAGTTGACCCCTCGGCGCGTACCACTCCGGCTTGGCCAGCACGAGGACGCGGGCGCCCTCGCCGACGATGTCCGCCACCTCGTCGAACACCTGCCGGAAGCAGGTCACGCTGACCGAGATGTCGTACGACGGGTCGCGCAGCGTCAGGAACACGACGCCGGCGCCCGGCCGCCGCGACAGCTGGGTGATCTGCCCCTCGACCCACACCGCGCCCAGCCGGTCGATCCAGCCCCCGATCAACCGGGAGACCTCACCGACCGGCAGGGGCGCCTCAGGGGTCGTCTTCAAAGCCATGCGCCGAGCGTAATGGCCGCCACCGACAAGGAGGTCCGGCCGGGCGCGGACAGCTGATCCCGGCGCGCCCGTACGCCCCCTACGATGGACCCATGACCGCTTCGCCTCGCCGCCGTGTCCTGCTCGCCGCCCCCCGAGGCTACTGCGCCGGTGTGGACCGCGCCGTGATCGCCGTCGAGAAGGCCCTGGAGCAGTACGGCGCCCCGATCTACGTCCGGCACGAGATCGTCCACAACAAGTACGTCGTGCAGACCCTGGAGAAGAAGGGCGCCGTCTTCGTCGAGCGCACGGAGGAGGTGCCCGAGGGCAACATCGTCATGTTCTCGGCGCACGGCGTGGCCCCCGTCGTCCACGAGGAGGCCGAGCGCGGCCGCCTCGCCACCATCGACGCGACCTGCCCCCTGGTCACCAAGGTCCACAAGGAAGCCGTCCGGTACGCGAACGAGGACTACGACATCCTGCTGATCGGCCACGAGGGCCACGAGGAGGTCATCGGCACCTCCGGTGAGGCCCCCGACCACATCCAGCTGGTCGACGGCCCCGAGGACGTCGCCAATGTCGAGGTCCGCGACCCGTCGAAGGTCGTCTGGCTGTCGCAGACCACCCTCTCCGTGGACGAGACCATGGAGACCGTCGACGCCCTGAAGACCAAGTTCCCCGGCCTGGTCTCCCCGCCCAGCGACGACATCTGCTACGCCACGCAGAACCGCCAGGTCGCCGTGAAGCAGATGGGCGCCGACTCCGACCTGGTGATCGTCGTCGGCTCCCGCAACTCCTCCAACTCCAAGCGCCTGGTCGAGGTCGCCAAGCTCGCCGGTGCCCGCGAGGCGTACCTGGTGGACTTCGCCGACGAGATCGACGAGGCCTGGCTGGAGGGCGTGAGCACCGTCGGCGTCACCTCCGGCGCCTCCGTCCCGGACATCCTGGTCGAGCAGGTCCTGGAGTGGCTCGCCGAGCGCGGTTACGGAGACGTGGAGATCGTCAAGACCGCCGAGGAGTCCATCACCTTCTCGCTGCCCAAGGAGCTCCGCCGCGACCTGCGCGAAGAGGCGGCGAACCTGGTGGCCGAGCGCGGCGGATCGGGCGCTTCCGGGGAGTGATCACGACCGCCTGGGCGTGACTGTCAGTGGTCCGTCGTAACGTGGAGCCATGCAGATCTTCGGCGTGGACATCGGCGGATCCGGGATCAAGGGCGCCCCTGTGGACCTCGACAGGGGCGACCTCGCCCAGGAGCGCTGCAAGGTGCTCACCCCCCACCCGGCGACGCCCGACGGCGTGGCCGACGGGGTGAAGCAGGTGATCGACCACTTCGGCTGGACCGGCCCGGTGGGCCTGACTTTCCCCGGCGTGGTCACCGACGGGGCGACGGTCCGTACGGCGGCCAATGTCGACAAGAGCTGGATCGACACCGACGCGCGCGCCCTGTTCGGCGACCGACTGGGCGGCCTGCCGGTGACGGTGGTCAATGACGCGGACGCGGCGGGCGTCGCCGAGATGCAGTTCGGCGCGGGCCGGGGCCGCGGGGGCACCGTCATCCTGCTCACCTTCGGCACCGGCATCGGCAGCGCCCTCTTCGCGGACGGCGTCCTGGTCCCCAACACCGAACTGGGCCACCTGGAACTCGGCGGCCATGACGCCGAGCACAAGGCGTCCAGCAAGGCCAAGGAGGACCACGACCTGAGCTGGGAGCAGTGGGCCCGCCGCGTCCAGAAGTACCTGGCGCATGTGGAGATGCTGTTCTCGCCCGAGCTGTTCATCATCGGCGGCGGCGTCAGCCGCAAGGCCGACAAGTTCCTGCACCACATCGAGGGCATCAAGGCCGACATCGTCCCCGCGCAGCTCCAGAACAACGCGGGGATCGTGGGGGCGGCGATGAGGGCGGCGCAGCGGTCGTAGGCGCGGGAGCCGGGGGCGGCGCGGGCCGGTAGGGGGCCGCTGATGGTCGTGGCCGACGGCGCGCGAGGAACAGCCCCCCTTCTCTCCCCCGGTCGCTCAGTGCGGGCGCCGTCGCGACCGCACCCACCGCACCCGTCGTACGAGCACGATCACCCCGGCGGCCAGCGTCCCCCCGTACAGCCAGCCGGCCTGGGTGGCCAGCCCGGTCACCAGGCCCATCAGACGACTGAGCATCCCCTCGCGCCCGTCGGCGACCACGAACAGCCCGGTCGCGAAGGCGATGGGCACGGCGACCGGCGCGGTCAGCACATCCCCGGGACGCACCCACAGCGCGGTCAGCACGCACACGGGCAGGAAGAGCACGCCGTACACCGGCAGCGAGCCGTCGAAGAGCAACTCGTCGAGGCAGCCCAGGAGGAACATCGCGGCGATGCAGAACAGCCCGCCCCCGAGCCCGGTGAGCCGGGGACCCGGTACCGGCCGTGACTGCCCCGCGCCGCGCCCCGCCTCCGGGCCGGGCGGGCGGCGCCGGGCCTGCGGCGGCAGATGGGCGTGCGGCGGGTGGCCGCGTCGCCGTCCGTCGTTCGGGGGTCGCGTTCTGTGCTGCTCCATTGGACCAACTTAGGTCTGCTTATGTGCCCAATCGGCTCCCAGACACGCCGATGGGCGGACCTTGGCCGGGTGGACGGCGCTCCCGGGAGGAGGGCGCGCGGAACGCCGTAGACTGGTGGATCGGCCAGTGTCCTCCGAGGGCCTGGCAGCCCCAGCTCCTGGCCCTCTCATCCACGGGAAGTCGCAACGTGTCGCTCACGATCGGAATCGTCGGCCTGCCCAACGTCGGCAAGTCGACCCTGTTCAACGCCCTGACCAAGAACGACGTGCTGGCGGCCAACTACCCGTTCGCCACGATCGAGCCCAACGTCGGCGTGGTCGGGGTTCCCGACGGCCGGCTGGCCCAGCTGGCCTCGATCTTCGCCTCGGAGCGCATCCTTCCGGCCACGGTCGACTTCGTGGACATCGCCGGCATCGTGCGCGGCGCGTCCGAGGGCGAGGGCCTGGGCAACAAGTTCCTCGCGAACATTCGCGAGTCGGACGCGATCTGCCAGGTCATCCGCGCCTTCAAGGACGAGAACGTCGTCCATGTCGACGGCAAGGTCTCACCCAAGGATGACATCGAGACGATCAACACCGAGCTGATCCTCGCCGACCTCCAGACCATCGAGAAGGTCCTGCCGCGGCTCCAGAAGGAGTCCCGGATCAAGAAGGACGTCGCTCCGAAGGTGAAGGCGGTCGAGGAGGCCAAGGAGATCCTGGAGAAGGGCGACACGCTCTTCGCGCACGGCATCCTCCAGGGCACCGAGCGGGCCGAGCTGCTGCACGACCTGCACCTGCTGACCGCCAAGCCGTTCCTGTACGTCTTCAACGTGGACGAGGACGAGCTGACGGACGAGGACTTCAAGAACGAGCAGCGCGCGCTGGTGGCCCCCGCCGAGGCGATCTTCCTGAACGCCAAGCTGGAGGCCGACCTCGCCGAGCTGGACGAGGACGAGGCCCTCGAACTCCTCCAGTCCGTCGGCCAGGAAGAGCCCGGCCTCGCCACCCTGGCCCGCGTCGGCTTCAACACCCTCGGCCTCCAGACCTACCTCACGGCCGGCCCCAAGGAATCCCGCGCCTGGACCATCAAGAAGGGCGCCACCGCCCCCGAGGCCGCCGGTGTCATCCACACCGACTTCCAGAAGGGCTTCATCAAGGCCGAGGTCATCTCCTTCACCGACCTCCTCGCCACCGGCTCCGTGGCCGAGGCCCGCGCCAAGGGCAAGGCGCGCATGGAGGGGAAGGACTATGTGATGCAGGACGGGGATGTGGTGGAGTTCCGGTTCAATGTGTAGTGGCTGACATCTCACCACGTCGCTGATCTGGCAAACATGCAGGTCAGAGAGGGTCCGGCTCTTCGGGGTCGGGCCCTTGGTCTTTCTCGTGCTGGGATTCGGGCAGCGATCTGCCCGATCTGAGGGTGGGTGGGAGGGGCTTCACCCACACGTCTTCTTCACGCCCCTGGGGGCGTGTGGATTCCGGCCGTAGCACTTTTCCTACTCGTTTGACACAATCGGAGGCATGGCTGAGACGACGTACAGCATCGGGGAAGGGCCGGCGACGCGGGTGAGCCTGTCGCTGCCGGAGGGGACCGCGGAGGCGATCCGGGCGAGGGTGGGGAAGCGGGAGTTCTCCGCGTTCATCGCCGACGCGGTCGAGCGTGAGCTGCGGGGGCAGGTCCTGGACGAGTACCTGGCGGACTACGAGAGCCGCAAGGGGCCGGTCTCCGAGTCGGCTCGTCAACGGGCGCGGCAGGTCTTCGACGAGGTGTTCGCCGAGGAGGCCGAGTGGCCCGCCGCAGGCTGAGTCACGAGGGGACGCTGGTCCTCGACAGCGAGGGACTCTCGAAGCTGCTCGCTGACGAAGAGCAGGTGGTGGCCCTGATCGCTGAGGCGCGGTCGCGCGGCATGGAGGTCGTGATCAGTGCGCTCACCATCATTGAGGCCGTCCACGCGCGTACGAACAAGTCCCGCCTGAACTGGGTGCTTTCCGGGCTGCGGGTCGTCCCGGTTGGTGACGAGGAAGCGAGAGCTGCCTCGAAGTTGCTGATGAATGCCGGCTTGCACGGACACAAGTACGCGATCGATGCGGCCGTTGCCGAGGCCGCGCTGCGACAGCACCGCCCCGTGGTCATGCTGACTTCCGATATTGACGACATGGCCAAGCTGTGCGGCGAGCGGGTCCGGCTCGTGGCGGTGTGATTTCCCCTGGTCCGGCTCAGTAGGAGCGGGGTCCGTAGGGGCTCCAGTGACCGAGGAAGGGCTTGAGGTCGTCGCCGCTGGGTTTCGGCGGCGTGGGCAGTTTCGGTGCTGAGACCGATTCGGTGAGGTTTTGGAGGTGCGCGTCCGCGAACGCGAGCCACGCCTCGGTCTCGGCCCGCTCCTGCCCGGGCGGCAGTGATGTGGCGTGGTCGCCTACTGCTGCGATGTATTCGGTCAGGAGACTGGCCTGGTACCAGGTGTCCGCCTGTTCTCCGAGGTGTTTGACGCGGTAGGCGTGGGCGTAGGCGGCGTGGGCTTCCTGCATGGCGGCTTCCCAGCGCTTCCGCTCTTCCTCTCTGGCTTTCTGCTCTGCAAGGCGTTTGCGTTTTGCGGCTTCGCCGCGGAGTCCGACCTCCTGCACGATCTCGGCGAGTTGTTCTTCCAGAGGCCGGTCGGCGAGGTCGGCCCATTCGCTGGCGCGGTGCGGGCTGCCGCCGCGGAGTATGAAACGCAGGCGGCTGGAGGGGGTGCAGTCGAAGCGGGAAATGCGCATCCATGAGTGCTTCTTGGCGTCGGCGAGTTCCTTGTCCGTGGGGACGTGTTCGCTGCATTCCTGTTCTTGAAGGACGAGGAAGCCGACGCCCCCGCCTTGGGCGGTGATGGTGAAGTGCGGTGGCGCCTTGCGGCGCCGATGGGGCGGGGGCGCGCCTTGTGTGGTTCCGAGCGCTGCCTTGTGGCCTTGGGCTTCGGTGGCGGTGATGAGGGTTTGGATGATGCGCAGGGCTCGGCCCTGGAGGGGTTTGGTCAGGCCCATGGGCTGCGGCTGCTTTTGGAGGGCAGCCGCGACGGCATGGGGTTTGGTGAGTCTGGCCGGCACAGGGAGCGGGGTGAGTTCCGCGAGGCGCCAGGCAGGGATGTCGACCAGCTTGATCTCGTAGCCGCGGTGGGTGCGGTACCCGTACAGCTCCTGCGTGTGGGGGATCTTGCCGGACTTGCGGGCGGCGTTGACCCGAGACGCCCAATTCACCGCGTGCGGGCCGGATTCGATGGGCTTGATGAGACAGCCGTCGTTCGCAGCGGCCAGTTCATCGAGTAGCTGGTCCGCGTAGTTCGCAAGGGCCTTCGGCGCGGCTCTGAGGCGCGGGGGCTGGGGAGCGCGATCAGGCCACCGGCGTAGTGGAGCAGTCCTTCGGATTCCGCAGATCAGAGCCTTGTGGTGGAGTTCCGGTTCAATGTGTAGCGGGTGACGTAGCACCACTTCGCTGATCTGGCAAACTTCCAGGTCAGATGGGGTCCGGCTCTTCGGGGTTGGACCCCTTGATCTTTACCGTGCTGGATGGGTGCTGGATCTTCTGAGCTGTCGTCACCTGTCATCACCCCCTCATATCCGTACCGTGCTGGATCCGTGCTGGGTGCCTGTGCGGCATGCTGGCGCGCAGTGGGCTGCGTCCTGTGCTGGTCCTCTGACGTGGTCGGCGGATTGTCAGTGCTGCCTTCTAGGATCGTCTCGACAGCTGCACCGGCGAGCAGGCACAGCAGTGGAGGGGCGGAATGGGGTCATCTCACAGGGCCGGGGGCGTCACAGCGCCCGAACCGACGATTGTGCCGATCTCGACGCTCGCGCACCGCGTGCTGTCCGGTGAGATCGTTCTGCCGAAGTACCAGCGGGCATTCGTCTGGGAGCCGGAGCAGGTGCTCTATCTGCTGGACTCGGTCCGCCGGAACTATCCCATCGGCAGTCTGCTGATGTGGCGTACGTCCGACCGGAGGCTGGCCAGCGGTCACGAGATCGCAGGGCTGACTGCTGCCCCGCCGGTTTCCGGGGCTCCGGTGCAGTACGTCATCGACGGCCAGCAGCGGTTGGCGAGCATCGTGGGCGCGATGCACGGCGAGGGGGAACGGTGGAACATCGGATTCGACCTGTCCCGTGAGGAGTTCCTGTACCTCACGGAGGAGACCCCGGCCGGTGCGCACGTCATTCCCGTGCGCGATTTGGACTCGGCCAGCTCGATGATGGCCTGGGTGATGCGAGACAAGCCGACGGAGGAACACGTCGGGCGGGCCCAGGCCCTCAGCGACCAGTTCCGCGGTTATCAGGTACCGGTGGTGACCATGCTCGAGGTCACGGAAGAGGACTCCGCCCGTATCTTCGAGCGCATCAACAGCACTGGCACACGGATGGACATCGTTGACCTGGTGCGTGCGGGCACCTGGTCGAAGGACTTCGATCTCAAGGAGGAGATCGAGCAACTGCTGCGAGTCCTCGACCGGAAGCGGTACGGCCGGGTCGACACCAAGACGATGCTCCGCACCATCTCCGCAGCCGCCGGCCTGGGGTTCTCCACGAAATCCATCCAGGACCTGCGGCGTCTCGACCGTGCGGAGTTGCAGGACGCCGTGAGCGAGGCGGGCAAGGCCGCCGCTCGGGCGGTCGACTTCCTCTACACCCAGATCCGCACTCCTCGCGCCGAGGCTCTGCCGTACTACAACCAGTTCGCGGTCCTGGTGGAGCTGTTCCGACGGCTCCCGAAGCCGTCCGCCGATCAGTACGCGGCGATCGCCCGGTGGTTCTGGCTGACGGCGAGCAGCGAGTACTTCAAGGGCTGGCGCGAGTCTCAGATGACGGCGGACCTCGATGCGGTGAGCGCCTTTGCCGACGGCCAGGCGACGGAGATCGAGACGGGGGCGGCGCTGCCGCGTGACGTGCTCTGGCAGCGGACCCAGTTCTCCCGCGCCAACGCGCCGACCAAGCTGCACGTCCTGCTTATGTCGTACGAGAAGCCGGTGGACCTCAACACCGGGCAGGCCATCGACACTGACAAGGCGCTGGCCGGCCAGAACGACAAGCAGTTTCACCACTTCTTCCCGCGCGCTTTTTTGAAGCGACGCGGAGTGAGCGCGGCTCGGGCGAACGTGTGCGGAAACCTGATCATGTTGAGCGCGATCACCAATAACAACGTCTCCGACTCTCCGCCTTCCGTGTATCTGCGGGATCTGATCGACTGGCACGGTGAGGACACGCTGCGCGCTCGGCTGCGAACGTGCCTCATCGAGGAGGACGCCTACCAGGCCGCGCTGCGCGATGACTACGACGGCTTCCTGAAGGCTCGGTCGCGGACCCTGCACGCGCGTCTGATCGACCTGATCGGATCGGCGGCCGAGGGCGGCGACGGCTCGAGGCCGGACGTCACGTCGATGGGCGCTGAGGAGCCCGTAGAGCCTGCCCCCGTACCTGATGACGCGGAGCCGTTCGACCGTGACTCGGTCGATTGAGCCGGGCCTGATCGGCATGCGCATGAGAGAGGTCCCGGCGCAGGATCGGCCGAGAGAGCGGTTGCTCGACCGAGGTGCGGAGGCGCTGTCCGACCGGGAGCTTCTCGCATTGTTGCTGGGGGCTGGCCTGGCTGGCCAGGACGCTGTGGAACTGGCGGGTCGGTTGATTGCTCGGCACGGCGGGCTGCACGCGCTCTCGCGCGTCCCTGCCCATGAGCTCGCCGCCGGTCTGCCCGGTGTGGGCCCGGCGAAGGCGGCGCGGGTCGCGGCGGCGTTCCAGTTGGGACGGCGGGTTGCGGTCCAGCAGGCTCCCGGCATGCGGCGAATTTCAGGCTCCGCCGACCTGACAGCCGTCGCGAGCCCTCTCCTCCGTGGCTTACGCCATGAACGCGCGGTTCTGGTGACCTGCGACGGGGCGGGCGCGGTCCTCCGTACCTCTGTCCTCACCGACGGCGCGTCCGATCGCACTCTCGTCCCGGTCCGCGACACCCTCGCCCGCGTTCTCGCCCTCGGGGGTGCAGCGTTCGGCGTCGCCCACAACCATCCCACCGGCCAGCTGACGCCGAGCGAGGCCGACCGCCTCACGACATCCCGCCTCACGGCGGGGGCTCAGGCGGTCGGTCTGCGGTTCCTCGACCACGTGGTGGTGACGGACGAGGGGTGGCGGAGGGTCCCACCCAGCTGACCTGTTTACAGCTGCCCGGAAAAGGCAGCGTCGAGCAACGAAGGTGGCAGCGCCTGCAGCGTAGGTGAAGAGTGCGCTGCACTTAGGCGCTCGTTCAGCCCGTCGAGGGTGTTCGCAACTCGGTCCTGCGTGTCACGCGACGGTAGATCGAACCGAATATTTTCGAACCTCTTTACGCCGAGGGTGCGATTTCTGTCCGCAGCACCTGGTGAACACGCTGAGATCTGACTCAGCCCCTTTTGCCCCAGAAGATAGTGTCGCAGATAGCTGATGTTCACGCGACTATCCTTCGGCACGTAGAAAAGGAACCGGTTCGAGGCAACGAATTCTTCTTCATTTTCACTTGTTACGCCGATCGCACCTTCCCATGCCTTGATGTTACTCAAAACCAGTGCCGAATTCGGGAATTTATAGAAACGCAACTTTCCGAGCTGGCTTCCAGGTGTCGCAGCGTAGCGAATCATCCCACGACCGAACCCGCGCATGCCGATCGGCCGGTAAGTTTTCTCGGGCAACACGTCGACCTCGTCGCGCTTCAGGGTCACAACATCGCCCATGCGGACAGTCTCGGTGGAGCGTTCTAGGGCCTCGTGAACCATGGCCTCTCGCAGACTGGCTAGCACGGATGAGGCATGCAAACGCAACGCGTCTACGGCCTTGCACTTCTCCAATGCCGCGTCCAGCTTGTCAGCGATACGGCGTTGCTCTGCCACGCTAGGCAGAAAAACCTTTGCCTTCTCGAAGTTTTTTGGCGAAACTGTCTGATTTCGTGTAACCGTCCCTGTTGACACCGATCTGATCAAGACTTTTCCGCTATGGCTCTGGAAGTAGTAGTTCAAGTACCTGAGATCCACATCACCAATTTTGCGGTACGAAAGAAACCGCGCTGAGCCGACGAAGCCCCGCTCCGCCTCCGTGGTGACTGCAATCGCTCCCTCCCAAGCCATGATGTTGCTCACAACAAGGCGGCCAGGATGGACTTCGAAGTACTTGAGCTTGCTGAGCTCGCTCCCGAGGCAAGGTTCGCGATGAAAAATCCCATTTCCAAAAGACCGGATGCCGATTTGCGAGTATGTCGCGGACTGGTCCACCTCGATCGGGATCCGCTCCAGGGTGAGGAGATCACCAATACGGAATTCTGTCATCTCAGTCACTTGCCCCCAGCCCCCTCCGAAGCTCCTGCAGTAGCGCCAGGATTTCCTCCTCCGTCTTCATTAGCTCATTCACCAGGTCCAAAGGGGTGCGGTGTGCCAGCTCGTCGCCCATGTGCGGGTTGGTGCGGTCTAGGTTGTACCCATCGGCGATGATCTCCGCCGCCGGGACCGACCACGCGTGCTCTCCCGCCTCGCGGCCTTCGCGCGTTTTGCCGCCCCACCAGGCCACGCAGTCGTCGTACTCCTCCAGGCGCTGCGGCTTCGTCTTGGTGTAGCTGCGACGGCCCTCCGGGAGGGGGATCTCGTAGAACCAGACGTCCCGCGTGGGGCCGGTTTTCTCGAAGAAAAGGATGTTGGACGGGATCTGCGTATAGGGAGCGAAAACCCCCTGGGGAAGGCGAACGACGGTGTGCAGGTTGCACTCCTTCATCAGCTTCTTCTTGATCTTCGCGCCGATCGAGTTCTCGCCGGAGGCAAAGAGCGAACCGTTCGGCAGGACGATAGCGCACCGGCCGCCCAGCTTCAGCTGGTCCAGGATCGAGTACAGGAACAGCCAGGCCGTCTCCTGCGTCTGGAAGGCGGATGGGAAGGCCGTCACGACCGACGACTCCTCCTCCCCGCCGAATGGCGGGTTGGTGAGGACCACGTCGACTTTGTCCGCTGCCTGCGAGTTTCGCATGGTTAGGAGTGCGTTCTCCCGGCGGAGGCGGGGGGCGTGCACACCGTGGAGGAGCAGGTTCATCGAGGCCAGCAGATATGGCAGCGGCTTCTTCTCGATGCCCTTGAGGTTCGCGTGAAGCTCACGCTGCTGCGTCTCGGTCTGCACCCTCCCCTTCAGTTCCTCGTAAGCCTGCACCAGGAATCCGCCGGTCCCGCAGGCCGGGTCGAGAATCGTCTCGCCGAGTTCGAGGAACGACTGCCGCACCATGAAGCGGTTGACGGGACGCGGTGTGTAGAACTCACCCGAGTCGCCGGCCGCGTCGCGCATCTCCCGCAGGATCGACTCGTAGACGAACGCCATGGTGTGGATGTCGTCGTGCGAGATGAAGTGAATCTTGTTTACGATGTTCACGAGGTCACGCAGCAGCGTTCCCGACTGCATGCGGTTGACGACATCCTTGAAGATCAGTGAGATGACGTTGCGCGGGTCCTCCGCCCCCCGGTCGGCCTCCCTGTCCAGGCCCGCCAGGTAGGGGATCAGCTCGTCGTTGACGAAGGTCTTCAGCTCGTTGCCGCTGAGGTCCTCGTCCGTCGCCCAGTCCGTCCAACGGTATGGCTTCTCGATCGCCCGGCGGTATCCGCCCGGATCCAGTGCCTCGCCCTCTTCCTCGACGCGCTCCTCGAACGCCTTGAGGAACAGGAGCCAGGACAGCTGGGGCAACCGGTCCAGGTCGCCGTTCATGCCGGCGTCCTTGCGCATGGTGTCGCGCGCGGACTTGATCAGGGACGCGAGGCGAGCCTGAGTGGTGACGGGTGCCTTTTCCGCCGCTTTCCTTCTGGTCGCTGCCATGTCAGTTCAGTTGGTCCTTCTGTTCGTTCCGTCCCGGAAATGCGGTGTCTCCGTCGTCCTTCCCCGCGTCCTCGGCAAGCGTCCGGGCCCACAGCTCGCGGATCAAGGCCATCGCGGCGTCGAGGGTCGGTGGAATGCCGGTCGCCAACTCACCGGCGATCTCCGGATAGTCGTCCCGCCACCGCGGTGGCGGGTCAGGAAGCACGAGGGGAACCTCGTGCGTGGCCCGTACCGCGAACACGTGTCGCACGGCCTTCAGCAGGTCCATGTCGCCGGAGAGCCCGCTCTCGATCAGGAGCACGAGGTCCACCAGGTCTTTGACCCGGGTATTGGGCCGATCGCCGTAGTCGCGGGTGAGCGCGTGGAGTTTCTCCGCGAAGTGTTGACGCCGGTCGACCGCCTCGATCGTACGCGCCGGCGCCCCGGCGAACTCCAGCGTGTTAGGGAGAGGCAGGCGCTCGGTGAGTGTGATCTCCTCGCCACGGTCGACCACGTCCACCCTGACACCGGCGAAGACCTTCCCCGCCAGATGCGCCTCGACGGAGAAGCGCCACCCACCTCGCCCGGCGACGTCCGCCTTCAGGGCCACCGGCGTGGCGACATGGAAGCGGAATCCGTCGGCGTCGAGGTCGCGGTCCAGAGCCTCGATGAGCAGGTCGTGGACCGCATCCCCGTCAAGACCTCCGCCGACCGGCTCAGGCCGTACGGCCAGGTCGAGGTCCTTGGTGGTGCGCGCGCGCCCGGTGAAGCGGAACTCCATGACGGCACCGCCCTTCAGCACCCAGCCGCCGGCGCGGTCCTCGGCCAGCCGCGCCGCGAGGCGGTCGAAGACGACCAGCCGCCGGCGTCGCGCCAGGTCCGCACCGGTCTCGGCGGCCTCCTGCTTGAGTCGCGCCTCCAGCGCCCTCCTCAGGTCCGCCGCATCCCGGTACCGCCCTGTCACGACAGAGCTCCGAGCGCGCGCTCGATTCCCAGCTCGGACCGTGGTCCACAGAGCTGGGCCGCGTGCAGCAGCTTTCGACGGGTGATCATTCCGCGCTCCAGGGCCTCGGACACCGCGGATTCGAGCACGTCCTGGTCCTCCCCGACGGCAGCACTCTCCGCCAGCGCCCTCAGCGGCGTCGTCACCCGGTATCCGGCACGCCCCTCACTGTCTCCGTCGGCGAGATCGGCATGGTGCAGGATCACCGCGTCCGTGGTCTGTCGGAAGGCGCGCGGCACGGTGAGATGGATGCGGGAGGGGTTGGCCACGCCTAGATCATGGGCCGCCAGAGCGCTGGCGTGGGAGATTACTGCTCGCCCCCTGCTCCACAGCGACCAGCGGACGAACTGCTCGTCGCCTTCGCTCGGCAGGTCCGCGAACTCACGGAAGCGATAGATGGCCCGGTCGACCGCAAGCCAGTTGCCGTGCTGCGCGTGGTACCGCTGGGCCTGGTACGAGTACCCCGCCATCCGGGCCTGAGAGGCGGTGAAATACCCCCGCTGTCCGGCGGCGATCCGCCAGAGCGTAGCGCGGGTGTCCGTACGATCTCTGAGCACCTCCACAGCGTAGCAGCACTGAAACACAAAGCTGGCTTTACTTCATTGCATCGTGCCAACATCAAAGTAAAGCCAGCTTATACTTCTACGCTTCGTCGCAGGTCAGACCGCGGTGAGTAGCCGGGCCGCCAGGTCGTCGATGGCCTGATGTGCCCTGCCTGGCTCTCCGAACCGGCTGGTCAGCTCCGCCACCCGTCCCATCTCGGTGAACGGCGGCACCCTGAGCGTCTCCACCTTCAGTTGCGGCGACCCCGACTCCTCGAACTTCAGGAGCATCGCTTCGAGCACTTCCCTGGCCTGGGGCCCGAAGGAGTCCAGGAACTCCGCGTGCTCCCGGCGGAACCACGTCAGCCGTTCGTCCCGGCTCACGACGGCGAGCCCCTCCCAGGCCACGGACACCAGCAGGTCCACGGGGTCCACCTCGCGCATGCCCAACTCCTCTGGCAGACGCTCCACGTCGATCTGCGCCGACTTCAGCGCCTCTATCAGAACGGCACGGCTCTTCGCCTGCGCCCACTGAGTGCGCAACTGGGCCGGATCGAGATCGAGTTCCAGTACCCGGTCGTGCACCCACTGTTGCACGGTCACCAGTTGGAGTCGTTTTCCGTCGTCCTTGAGGATGTACCGCAGCTCACCCACCTTGTAGACATCGACATCCTTGACCGTGAACCGGTTCCTGGAACGGGAGAGGATCCTGTCGATCTCCTCGGCGTCGGTGATGTCGCCGTCCTGCGCTGTAGCCACGGAGTCGCCATCGGCGTCGAAAGTACCGCCGTCCTGCTGGGTGTACTCCGCCTGCGGCTCAGCGGCGGACTCGGCGTCCGCATCCGGCCCGGACTCAGGCGCAGGGGTCAGATCCTCCGAGTCCACCACCTCACCCTGATCGTCGGTCCAGTCCCGGACCACCTTGAGCGGTGGTCCGTCGAAGGTCGGATCGTCGAAGAGCCGCGATGCCTCGACGAAGTCGATGATGTCGAACGACTCCTTGCCGATCTCCGGGCAGAGTCGAGTGCCCCTGCCGATGACCTGCTTGAACTCCGGCATGGAGGCCATGCGCCGGAACAGCACCACATTCCGCACAGGCGGCATGTCCACTCCCGTCGACAGCAGCTTCGACGTCACCGCGATGACCGGCTCGTTGCTGTCCGCCTTGCGGAACTCCTCCAGCGCTTCGCCACCGTGCGAACCGTCGTCTCCGACGATGCGCCGCACGAAGTCCGGGAGCGCGGCAACCTCCGCGGGGGCGGCGTTGAACAACGCGGTCCGCATGCGGGCTGCATGGTCGTTGTTCTCGCAGAAGACGATGGTCTTACCAAGCCGCCCCTCCTCGGCCGTGGCGCGCAGATGATCGAGGAGGTACCGCGCCGCCAACTCGGTCCGCTCGAGGATCACCATGACCCGTTCGTAGTCCTTGGGGCCGTAGAGATCGTCAGGGATCTCCCGGCCGTAGATGTCCTTCTCACCCGGCCGCGGTCGGTAACCCTCCACGTCCACGTTCAGGCGGACCCTGCGCAGTCGGTACGGAGAGAGGAACCCGTCCTCGATGCCGTCCTTGAGTGAATACGTGAAGACGGGGTTGCCGAAGTACTCGTAGGTGTCGGTCTTTCGCCTGTCATCGGCGACCGGCGTGGCCGTGAGGCCGATCTGCACAGCCGGTGAGAAGTGCTGGAGGATCCTCCGCCAGCGACCGTCACTGGCGGCGCTCCCCCGGTGGCACTCGTCCACGATGACGATGTCGAAGTAGTCCTCCGGGTACTCCCGGTAGAGCTCCTCCCCCGGTGCGCCCTGCTCCAGGGTTTGGTACAGGGCGAAGTAGACCTTCCGTCCGCGCTTGGCCTCGCCTCCCGTGATCTTGTAGACGTCGTCCTTCCCGAACACCTCCTGGAAGTAACGGTCTTTGGGATCGTCGACGAGCATGTTGCGGTCCGCGAGGTACAGCACGCGTGGCTTCCGGCCGCCGAATGCCTCGGGCGCGTTCATCAGCCGCGCCACCAGCTGGAGCGCGAGCATGGTCTTGCCCGTGCCCGTCGCCAGGACGAGTAGGATGCGCCGCTCGTCGCGGGCCAGAGCAGCCAAGGCCCTTGTCACGGCCACCCGCTGGTAGTAGCGCGGCCGCTGGGATGTGCTGTCGGAGTTGCGCAGCGTGTAGTCGTACGGGGTCGAGAGGAGACGCTCGCCGAGCGGTGTGTCACTGACACCCTGGTCCTGAAGGAACCGCCCCCAGAGCACCTGCGGGGAGGGGAACTCCTGGATGTCCCGGATCACCGGCTGCTTCGGGTCGCTGAAGTCGATCTCCACGATGTCACGGCCGTTGGTGGCGTAGGCGAATCTCAGCCCCAACTTGCGCGCGTACCGCCGTGCCTGCTCGACCCCGTTCTCCACGCTGAGCCGGTATCGCTTGGCCTCTACGACGGCGATCGGCACGTCCGCGACGTACTCCAGGACGTAGTCGGCGACCAGCGGCCTGCCCTTGCGGTGGCGCCTCTTGGTTGGCACGAGCTGTCCGTTGTTGATCCCGTACTGGGATCTGATCTGCCGAGTGGCCCACCCGGAGGCCGCGAGTGCCGGAAGGACGAACCGCTTGCACGTCTCGTCCTCGGTCATCTGATACGAACCGAAGGTCATGGGACCAGATTTACCGCATGTCTCTGACAGTTGGGCCGGGCGAGCGGAATCAGTCACCGCCCCGGCCGGTTTAGGCTTTGGAACTTTCGGTTCGGCAGCATCACGGGAGCCCATGACCAGGCTGGCCGGCGGTCCGCGAAGGCAACCGCGCTCGTTCGGCACTTCTTCGCTTCAACTGCGTTGGCAAACGGTGTCCTGATCCACGAGGTCTCTCGTTGGCTTGGCCGCAAGCCGATCAAGGCGACCGTGGATATCTACAACCCCTGATCCCCGAGGCATGGGACCGTTACGCCCGGTCATGGCAGACTCGGAGTGACCTCGTCCGCAGCATGACGCACTGGATGTGCTGGATAAGTTCCGACGGTGCTGGATCGGTGCTGGATGCCCGCGCATTTATGCAGGTCAAAGCCTCATCGTGGAGTTCAGGTTCAACGTCTGAGCGGATGAAGTGACACCACGTCGCCGACGTGGCGAACATGCAGGTCCGAAGGGGTCGGGCGCTATCGAGTCCGACCCCCTTCGTCGTCAGCGTGGTGGATGTTCTGACGCAGGGCCGGCGGCGCGGTCAGGTCTCGTAGCCGGTGCACCGGTGCCCCGCATGGATGGCCCAGACCAGCAGTTCTCCGTTGTCGATCGGGATGCCGGGGGCCGGGCTGGCCATGCGTTCATCGGTGATCACACGCCCGGGCGGCCCGCGCTGCCCGCGTAGCCCGGGGCCGGGTAGGGGGAGGGGTCGGTGATCCAGCCGGACATCAGGGTCAGGCGGGAGTCGCGGTCGGCGGCGAGGAAGGCGAAGGGGCGGTCGAAGGTGGCGTGGATGACGGTGGTCTCGTAGCGGGGCTGGGGCGGGGCGCCGCCCGGGGCCGCGGCCATCGCCGTCACCGTGGCCGCGCGGAAGCCGAGGGCGCCGAAGCGGGTCACGGACGACTGGCGGGCCTCCGAGACGGCCAGGGGGTGGGCGCTGATGCCGGGGAAGTGGCCGAAGCGGGGGTCGGTCGCGGAGTGCAGGCCGAAGAGGTCGGGGTGGGCGAGCAGATCGTGGTCCGCGCGGACCTCGTAGGCCACCGTCCGTACCTCCAGGGACGTCGGCTCCGGGGTGACGGACTGTTCCCGTGCCACCCGCAGTCCGGGCCCGACCTCGCCGTACGGCAGGGCGCCGCCCGGCGTGAGCGGGAGCGCGCGTTCCACCGCGGCCACGCCCGCGGCGATGACCTGGCCCGGCGTCATGCGCTCCTCGCCGAGGACGAGATGGACGTCGATGCCGTTGTCCCCGGGGACCGTCAGCGCGGTGACGAAGCCGTCCGGGGTGCCGGCCACGCCGACCCGGTCCGGGCGCACGCTCCGCCGGTGCAGTCCGCGCAGGGTGCGGCCCTGCCAGGGGCCCGCCGCCGGGGTGAGCGGCTGCTCGGTGAAGGGCTGGCGCCAGGTGGTGTGCAGGGCGAGCGCGCCCGCCAGCACCAGCCGTGTCTGCCGGTTCAGCTGCACCGGCATCCGCTCGACCAGCCCGCCCGTGCGCTCGGCGGCCCAACGGTCGAGGCGCTCCTGCGCGGTGACGAGATCGTCCCCGAACGAGCCGTGCGTGGCTGTCGGCAGCTTGGCCAACCACTCCTCGCGCAGCAGCAGTTCCTCCTGCGTCCACAGGCCGAGCGCCGCGTCCAGGCCCGACACCGAGCCCAGGGACGCGAGCAACTCCCGTGCGGTGGCGGCCGCTTGATCCGCGGGCACGCCCAGCGCGTCGGCGAGTTCCTGCCGGGCGGGGCCCGCCGCGCCGTCCGCGAGGAGGGCCAGCAACGGCCAGACCCCGGCGGCGGAGAACACCGTGCCGCCCCGCGCGGTGGCGCCCCATCGCGCGGTGAGTCCGTTCACCGTGCGTACGACGGCGCCGTCGACCCGGTTCTCCACCTTCAATTCCGCCCCCTGTGTCCCGCTTACCTGCGACAAGTCGTAAGAGGAACGGTACCGGTGTTCCTGGACTGCCGTTCGGGCGGCCGGAGTTGTCCGGGGCGCTCGGCAGGTGTGAAGGGGGGCGCGAGCGGGGGAGAAGGTGCTGGGTGGGGGCCTGCCCGGCCCGACGTCATCACTTCGAGTGATTCTCTGGCCTTTGCTTGCACGGCTCAACCCACGGTTGCCACGCTGTTGCTGTCTGTACAATCTGATGGGAGCGGCCAGTGACTTTCGGTGAGCAGCCGGCGTACCTGCGCGTCGCGGGTGATCTCCGCAAGAAGATCGTCGACGGTTCACTGCCGCCCCACACCCGGCTCCCCTCGCAGGCCCGCATCCGCGAGGAGTACGGCGTCTCGGACACCGTCGCCCTGGAGGCCCGCAAGGTCCTGATGGCCGAGGGTCTGGTGGAGGGCCGCTCCGGCTCGGGGACGTATGTGCGCGAACGGCCCGTGCCGCGCCGGGTGTCCCGCTCCGGCTACCGCCCCAGCGGTGGCGCCACCCCCTTCCGGCAGGAGCAGGCCGACGCCGCGGTGCGCGGCACCTGGGAGTCCAACAGCCGGCAGGCGGAGGCCGGTGCCGCGATCGCCGAGCGGCTCGGGATCGAGATCGGCGAGCGGGTCATGCACACCAAGTACCTGTTCCGCGAGGCCGGTGAGCCGATGATGCTCTCCACCTCCTGGGAGCCCCTCGCCGTCACCGGCCGCACCCCGGTGATGCTGCCCGAGGAGGGGCCGCTCGGCGGGATGGGCGTGGTCGAGCGCATGCGGGCCATCGACGTGATCGTGGACAACGTCACCGAGGAGGTCGGCGCGCGCCCCGGCCTCGCCGAGGAACTGCATCTCCTCGGCGGCGTCCCCGGTCATGTCGTCCTGGTCGTCCAGCGCACGTACTACGCCTCCGGGCGCCCCGTGGAGACCGCGGACGTGGTCATTCCGGCGGACCGGTACCGGGTGGCGTATCACCTGCCGGTGCGGTGAGGGTCGTACACCACCCGTAGGCCGCGGAGTGACCTAGCGCACATTGCGGGCTCGCGTGGGAGGCGGATGCGCCGGTGGCGGGGGTCCCCGGGTTGCGCGACCGATGCCGTGAGTCGGGTGTTTTCGCAGGTGGACGGCGGTTCCTGTGGAATGCGTCCGGTTGTCTCGCCCAGGGCGCATTCGGTCTTGTGCGCCCCCGCCGGTCTGGCGGGGTGCGTACCTCTTTGTGAAAAGGCGTATTCGCTGAGTGAAGGTTGGGCGTACGCTCGGGCATATGCGTATTGCGGTTTCCTTAGGCGGGGCCCGGCAAGGGCCCGGGACGGGATGGGGGTCCCGTGATGCCGGAAAGGGTGAAGGGCGCGATGGGGGCGGAGCGGACCATGAGTGAGGGCACGGCTTCCTTGCCCTGGATCGTCATACGGCAGGACGACAACGGCAATCAGTACCGCGTCGGCCGGTACGCGACCGAGGCCGAGGCGCAGAAGATCGCCGACAGCTTCGAGGATCCGGGGAACAAGCGGCTCTACGTGGTCGAGCGTCTCGGGCAGAACGGGGACGGCGGCCGCGGCTGACCGGCCGCGTTCGTACGGGGCGGCGGCCGGGGCGGACAGCCGGCATGGCCGACCGGCGCGGACGGTATCCGCACGGCCGACCGACGGCGCCGTGCGCCCCGGAGCCTCCCGTAGGCTCCGCTCCATGACGCCCACGACACCCATGACGCCCATGACGGGACGGACCGTGGTGGTCGGCGCCGCCCTGCTCGACGGCGGCCGCCTGCTCGCCGCGCGCCGCAGCGCGCCCGCCGATCTGGCCGGACGCTGGGAGCTCCCCGGCGGCAAGGTCGAGCAGGGGGAGCGGCCCGAGGACGCCCTGGTGCGCGAACTGCGCGAGGAACTCGGCGTCGACGCCGAGACCGTGGAGCGGGTACCCGGCGAGTGGCCCCTGCGGGAGCCGTACGTCCTGTGGGTGTGGACCGTCCGGCTGCGCCCCGGCTCACCCGCGCCCCGCGCCCTCCAGGACCATGACGAGTTGCGCTGGCTGACCCCGGCGCAACTGTGGGACGTGCCATGGCTGGAGCAGGATGTGCCGGCGGTACGGGAGGTCGGGGAGCGGATGGGGGCGGAAGCGCGCTGAGACGGGCGCGGTCGCCTGTCGTACGGTCGGCGAGCGCACGGTCGGTCGTCGCGCGCCCGGCAGTCGTACGGCGCCTGACCCCGTGCGCGGCCCGTCCGGTGTCGTCGCCCGATGTCGTCGCCCGATGCCGCTGTCCGGCTCCCCCGTCACGGCCCGGGTAGGCCGTTCGACCCACACCCCGACAATCCGGGCGGTATTGGCCATCACTTATCGGGTATGGGCCCATTAACCCCACGAAACCGGACGGCTCGCGGCCTGGGAAGTGATCGGCGTGATCGACACCGATGGCGACTGCGCCGAGTGGACCTTTCCCGCGGAACCGGGCGCCGTGCGCAGCGCCCGGACCGCGGTCCGCGGCCAGTTGCACGGCTGGGACCTCGACTGTGTCGCCGACCTCGCCGCGCTGCTGGTGAGCGAACTGGTCACCAACTCGCTGCGCTACGCCACCGGACCCATCGGCGTGCGGCTCGTACGGCCGGTCGGCGCCGACGACTCCCTGTTGGTGGAGGTGTCCGACCCGCTCCCCGATCCGCCGCGCGAGCGGGTCGCCCGACCCGAGGACGAGAGCGGGCGCGGACTCCAGCTGCTCGCGGGGTCCTCGCGCCGCTGGGGCACCCGGCCCGGCGCGAGCGGAAAGACCGTCTGGTTCGAGCTGGCCGTACCGGGATGACGGTCCGGGGGCGCATCGGGGTGGCGCGGGGGTGCCCGGGGTGAGGCAGGGGCGCCCGAGGGGGCGGAGAGGGTGTACATCGACCGCCGTACGGTCCACCGTGTGACCCCGGCTCGCGGACGGGTGCGGAGTGTGGGGTTCGAGGCCGTGTTCCCTGGTTAGAAGAGTGGAAGTGTTGTCGCGGAGCGGTCCGAAAAACGTCTGGACCGAGCTGTGATCGTGAACACCGTGTCGCGCGGCGCCGTAGTGCTGGATACTGCGGGCAGCCGCCCCCGGTGACCGGTGCCGGGCGCGGTGAGCTGGAGGGGACGGTTCGCGTGAGCGAGATACCAGCGAAGGCCACGGAGTCCGAGGACCCGTCGGACGGCGCGAGGGACCAGACCGCCGCGAGTGCGGCGGCGACCGGTGGCGCCCTGTGGCAGAGCAGTCCGCCCGGCTCCATGTACGACTACATAAAGGTGGCCTCCTTCTCCATCGGTCCCGGCGGCCTGGTGGACCAGTGGAGCCTGCGTGCCGAGCAGCTGTTCGGCATTCCGGCCGCGCGCGCCGTCGGTATGGATCCCATCGAGGCGTTCATCGACCCCGACCTGCGGGAACAGGGCCAGCGCAAGATGGCGGAGATCCTCGACGGGCGCGAGTGGACCGGGGTCGTGCCCTTCCGGATGCCGGATCCGCCGGAGGGCGGGCGTGGTGCCGACGGCCTGGCCGAGGTCTATGTGATGCCGACCCGGACCGCGGAGGGCGAGAAGGCCGCCGTCTGCATCGTCGTGGACGTCCGCACCCTGCGCAGGATCGAGACCGATCTCGCCGCGTCCCAGGCGATATTCGGACAATCCCCCTTCGGTTTCCTGCTGCTCGACTTCGACCTGCGGGTACGGCGCGTCAACCAGCGGTTCGCCAATGTCTTCGGCGGCAGCCCCGACGACCACCGGGGCAAGGGCGTGTTCGACTATCTGCCGCGCGGCGAGGCCGAGCGGGTCTCGGCGACGCTGCGGCGGGTGCTGGAGAGCGGCGATCCCATCACCGACATGCATGTCACCGGTCATGTCCCGGGATCCGAGGAACGCCGGCACTGGTCGGTCAACCTCTACCGCGTGCACAGCGGCAGCGGCCGGCCCATCGGCGTGGCCTGGCTCGCCACCGATGTCACCTCCCGCCGCGCCGCCGCCCGCGAGGCCGCCGCGGCCCGGCGCAATCTGGCGCTGCTCAACGAGGCGGGGGCGCGGATCGGCAACTCGCTCGACCTGGAGACCACGGCGCGTGAACTGCTCGACGTCGTCGTCCCCGGCTTCTGCGACCTCGCCACCGTCGACCTCTACCAGGGGCTGCTGACCGGCGACGAGACCCCGCCCGGGATGGCCGACGGCAGTGCGGAGTTGCGTCGGGTCGCCATCGCCAGCGCGGTCGCGGACGCCCCCGTGGGCCGGGTCGCCGAGACCGTGAAGGTCGGCGCCGTACACCACTTCCCCTTCAACTCCCCCTGCGCGGACGCCCTGCGCACCGCGCGGCCGCGGTCGGTGCCGGCCGAGGAGGGGAGCCTGGTGCAGTCCACGCTCGCGGTGCCGATGGTCGCGCACGACACGGTGGTGGGGCTCGTACGGTTCGCGCGGACCAAGGGCAGCGAGCCGTTCGGGGAGCGGGACCGGGACCTCGCGGTGGAACTGGCCGCGCGCGCCGCGGTCTGCATGGACAACGCGCGGCTGTACCGCCGGGAGCACGAGCGGGCGTTGATCCTCCAGCGCTCGCTGCTGCCGCCCGGCGACCCGGAGGCATCCGGGCTGGACATCGCCTGCCGCTATCTGCCCGGCAACGCGGCGACCGAGGTCGGCGGCGACTGGTTCGACGTCATCGAACTGCCCGGTCACCGTACGGCGTTGGTGGTGGGCGATGTGATGGGGCGCGGGCTGCGGGCGGCGGTGGCGATGGGCGAACTGCGGACGGCCGTACGGACGTTGGCGCTGCTCGACCTCGAACCGGCCGAGGTGCTCTCCGCGTTGGACGAGATCGCGCGCGGGCTCGGCACGCCGGGGGGTGTGCAGCAGGCGACGCGTACGGCGCGGCAGCCCAGGGACGCGGATCTGTCGGAGGTGTACCTCGCGACCTGTGTGTACGCCGTGTACGACTCGGTGACCCGGCGATGTACGTTCGCCAACGCGGGCCATCTGCCGCCGGTGCTGGTGGAACCGGGCGAGCCCGCGCTGATGCTGGACGTGCCGCCCGGGATGCCGCTCGGGGTGGGGGGCGAGCCCTTCGAGGAGGTGGAGGTCGAGCTGCCCGAGGGCGCGTTGCTCGCGCTGTACACCGACGGTCTGGTGGAGTCCCGGGATCATCCGCTGGACGAGGGGCTGCACGCGTTCGTGGGCGCGCTCACCGATCCGGCGCGGCCGCTGGAGGATGTCTGCGACCACGTGCTCAACACCCTCGACACGCACCACGGTGAGGACGACATCGCGCTGCTGATGGCCCGGGTGCAGGGGCTGCCGGCGGACTCGGTCGGCGACTGGACGCTGCCGCGGGAGCCGCGGAGCGTGGGGCGGGCGCGGGAGCACGCTCGTGCGCAGTTGCTGGAGTGGGGGCTTGAGGCGCTGGTCGACACGACGGAGTTGCTGGTCAGCGAGCTGGTGACGAACGCGCTGCGGTACGGCGAGGGGGAGATCAGGCTACGGCTGCTGCTGGACCGGACGCTGGTGTGCGAGGTGTGGGACGGCGGGCTCGTGCAGCCCCGGCGTCGGCGGGCCCGGGACACGGACGAGGGCGGGCGGGGGCTCCAGCTGGTGCAGTTGCTCAGCGCGGCATGGGGGTCACGGCGGACGCCCCGGGGGAAGACGGTGTGGTTCGAGTTGCCGCTGCCGGGGGCGGAGGCGGTCCTCACCGACCCGGCGGAGGCCCTGCTCAGCCTGTTCTGACGGCCTCTTCGCCTACTCACCTGCCCACCACCCACCCGCCTCGGTCGGCCGGAGAGGCACCGCCCCCTCCCCCCACCCGGAGCCAAGAAGCTGAGCCACCTTGCGCTACCCGGGCGCCCGCACATGTCTTCGCCCCCGCGTCGCCGGCCCCCCGAACGTGGCCGGGGGCCCGCCGTCCGGGTCTTCGGCGAGAAGGATGCCGCCGAGCACCGCGCCGGGGAGGCCGATCGTGGTGGTGTCGGGGTAGGGGGTGCCGTGGGCGCGGACATCGCGTTCGGCGAGGCCGCGGGCGGCACGGGCGGCGGTGTCGGTCTCGAAGGCGGTACGGGTGCCGGCGGCCGGCGTCCGGGCCGCCTCCGACAGCAGGGCGCGGGCCTCCGGGCCGACGGCGCCGCGGTGCACCGTGACGAAGTCGTCGGCCGATTCCAGCGAGGTGCGGGCGACGAGGAGCGCCGCCGTGTCCAGGACGCCCGAGCGGCCCACGTCCAGGCGGTCGACGGCCCGGGTGATCCGGCGCAGGGCGTCCAGCGGGTCGTACGGGAGGGCGCCGGTCAACTCCTCCCGTACGGCGGCCAGTACGCTGTCCGCGTGGGCCAGCCGGGCGTTCAGCTCGCCGGTGGCCAGGGAGGCACGGGACCGCCCGTGCCGGGCCGCGGTCAGCTCGGCCTCCGCGCCGGTCAGGGCGGCCGGTACCAGTGCCGCGGCCTCCCGTAGCCGGGCGGCGAGCCGTTCCACGCCGGTCACCAGTATCTCGGCCTGGGCCACGGCGCCCTCGGCGGCGCGCAGGTTCCGGGCCGTGCCGTCGCCGTCGGCGGCGTCGATCGACCGGCGCGTCGCGTTGAGGTGGGCGGTGGCGAACAGCAGCCGGTCCTTGGCCTGTTCGACCGAGCCGGTGACGGGGTCCGTGGCCGAGGGCGCGTAGCGCTCCCGCAACGCCGCCAGGGTCGCGTGGGCGGCCACCGTCCGCGCCGCCAGCGCCCGGAACCTGCCCTCCGCCACGTCCAGTGCCATGCCGGCCCCCGGTCCCTCCAGCCCCCGTACCTGGTCCAGTGCCGCGGCCTCCGCGTCCAGCCGCCGCCCCGCCTCCGCGCACCGCCCGACAACCCCGACCAGCGCCTGCCGCCGCGCCCCCGCTTCGCCGGGCAACCCCCGCTCGTACCTGCGCCACATCGCGAACGCCGCCACCAACTCGGTTTCGGCACCGCGCAGGGCATGGACGAAGGCCGCGGTCGCCGTCTCCGCCTCGACCTCGGCGGTGGCCCGGTGCTGCGTTTCCGTCTCCGACGGGGGGTCCCCGAGGGCGCCGCCGACCGACGCAGCTCCGGGTACCGCCCCCGCCCGCGCGCCCCCCTCCGCCCCGGTTTCTTGCGGCGTCCGCCGGCCGGCGTCGGCCCCCGCCGCGAACTGTGCCTCGGCGGCCCCCGCTCTGACCTCCCTCCCCGCGCTCGGCTCCGCCTCGGTCTCGTCGGTCCCGGTCTCGAACTGTGCCTTGGCCGCCCCTGCTCGCGCCGCTACCTGCGTGCCTGGCTCCGCCTCGGTCTCCTGCGGAGTCGGTCGGTCGGGGTCGGTCCCGGTCTCGAACTGTGCCTGGGCCGCCCTTGCTCGCGCCGTTACCTGCTTGCTCGGCTCCGCCTCGATCTCCTGCCGAGTCCGTCGGTCGGGGTCGGTCCCCGCCGCGAACTGTGCCTTGGCCGCCCGCGCTCGCGCCGCTACCTGCGTGCCCGCCTCCGCCACGGTCTCCTGCCGCGTCCGCCGGTCGGCGTCGGTCCTTGCCTTGAACCGTGCCCCGGCCGCCCCCGCTCCGGCCGCGCCCGTCTCCGCCTCGAACCCCCCGTGCGCCGCCCCCGCTCCGGACCCGGCGCCCGTGTCGGCCGCCGCCCCCGTCGCCGGTATCGCTCCGGTCCGCATGCCGTCTGCCGTCGGCGGTCCTGCCTCGGCCTTCTCTCCCCACCCTTCCCGGGCCCACCCCCCGGCCTTCCCCACCCCGAATCTCTCCCGCACGAAGCCCAGTTCCTCGCGGCTCGTCCGTACGCAGTCGTCGGCCAGCACCAGTGCGATCCGGGCCTGGCGTTCGGCGTCGGCGATCGTGGGAGGTGCCGTACCTCCCCGCAGGGTCGTCCCCGGTGTCGTACGAGTGCGGGTGCGGCGGACGCGGCGCAGGTAGCCGTAGGCCGCCAGTACCGACGCCGCGGCCACGGCGATGAGCGGGAGCACGTAGTCCGCCGCGGAGGTGCCGCCCTGCCCCGGCGCCGCCGCGTCGGCCAGCGTTCCGGGGGCGGTGGCGGGAACCGGACGGCGCGTGGCCACCGTCATCAACGGCAACATCAGCCACCCGGCCCCCACCAGGGCACCCAGCACGGCATGCGTCACCCGCACCCGTATGTGCGCCTTGGCACGCCGGGAGCGGCCCCGGAACAGGGAGGACGTCACATTTCGGAGCGTATGGGGGAGTGGACCGCACCGCGAGCGGGGCGGATACGGGTGGGGGACCAGGCGGACAGGGGGACGGAATGGACGCGGAAACCGGGCCGGGTAAGGGGGCGGAGCCCTTGGGTGCCGAACCGGCTCCGACAGCGGAGACCTCCCCCGAGACCGACCCGACACCCACCCCCGCCCCCCAGCCCGGCACCCCCTCCCACCACCCCCGTCGCCCCCTCCGCCGTACCCTCACCGTCCTCTCCCTGGTCCTTCTCCTCCTCGTTCTCGCCCTCCTCACCGCCGAAGGCGCCCTCCGCGTCAACTACTCCGGTGAGCCCGCGCCCGGCACCCGCACCCGTGGCCAGGACGCGCTCTGGCTCGGGCACGCCTGGGTGGACGGGCGGAAGGGCGAGGCGGATGTCAGGGAACTGGCGGGCCGGTTGCGGGGGACCGGGGTCAGGGATCTGTATGTGCACTCCGGGCCGCTGGAGGACGACGGGACGTTGCCCGACGCGGACTACCCCAAGGCGGGTTGGCTGATCGGCGCCCTGCACCGGGAGCTGCCCGACGTCCGCGTGCAGGCATGGCTGGGGGACGTGGTCGCGAGCGAGGGACCCGAGGGGCTGCACCTGGAGCGCCCGGCGACCCGGTCCGCGATCCTCGACTCCACCCGGCGGATCCTCGCCGCCGGCTTCCAGGGCGCCCACTTCGACCTGGAGCCCCTGCACTCCGGCGACCGCGGCTACCTGACCCTCCTCGACGACCTGCACACCCTCACCCGCGCCCACCACGCGCTGCTCTCCGTCGCCGCCCACCAGATCGACCCCCTGCCGGGCTTCCACTCCTTCTGGGGCACGACCACCGGGCACCCCAAGTGGTGGTCGCAGGCGTACTTCGGGCAGGTGGCCCACCGGGTGGACCAGATCGCCGTGATGTCGTACGACACCATGCAGCCGCAGCCGAGCCTGTACGGCGGCTATGTGGCCCAGCAGACCAGCCTCGCCCTGGAGGTGACCCCCGGGTCCACCCAGCTCCTGATGGGTCTGCCCTTCTACCACGAGAACCGGATCGGGCACCGGGCCCGCGCGGAGACCGTCCCGGCCGCGGTACGGGGCGTACGCCTCGGACTGTCCCGTACCGACGCCCGCCGCGCCCGCTTCGGCGTCGCCCTGTACGTGGACTTCGCCGCGACGGACGCGGACTGGCGGGCCTACCGCGAGGGCTGGGTGGAATGACGGGCGACGGTCAGGAGGGGCGCCTTCTGATCTTCGAGCCCAGCCAGACCAGCGGGTCGTACTTGCGGTCGACGGCCCGTTCCTTCAGCGGGATCAGGGCGTTGTCCGTGATCCTGATGCCCTCCGGGCAGACCTCGGTGCAGCACTTGGTGATGTTGCAGTAGCCGAGCCCGTGTTCCTCCTGCGCGGTGCGTTTGCGGTCGAGGCCGGACCGCTCGGCCGCGTCCAGCGGGTGCATGTCCAGTTCCGCGACCCGCATCAGGAAGCGCGGGCCCGCGAACGCCCGCTTGTTCTCCTCGTGGTCGCGGACCACATGGCAGGTGTCCTGGCACAGGAAGCACTCGATGCACTTGCGGAACTCCTGCGAGCGGTCCACGTCCTCCTGGAACATCCGGTACTCGCCGGGCGCCAGCTCCGCGGGCGGTACGAACGCCGGGATCCCGCGCGCCTTCTCGTAGTTGAAGCTCACGTCCGTCACCAGGTCGCGGATCACCGGGAAGGCGCGCAGCGGGGTGATCGTGACGGTCTCCGCGCGGTCGAAGACCGACATCCGGGTCATGCACATCAGCCGGGGGCGGCCGTTGATCTCCGCCGAGCACGAACCGCACTTGCCCGCCTTGCAGTTCCAGCGCACCGCGAGATCCGGTGCCTGGGTCGCCTGGAGCCGGTGGACGATGTCGAGGACCACCTCGCCCTCGTTGACCTCGACCGTGAAGTCCCGCAGCCCGCCGCCCTGTTCATCGCCCCGCCACACCCTGAAGCGGGCCTCGTAGCCGCTCATCGGGACAGCCCCCCTTCCAGTTCCTCGTCGGTGAGGTACTTGGCCAACTCCTCCTTGTCGAACAGGTCGAGCAGATCGGGGCGGATCGGGGGAGTGGTCTCACGGGTCAGCCGGATCCGTCCGACGGCCGGATCGGCCAGCGCACAGAGCAGGTTGACGTTGCGCCACTCCCGCTCCATCGCCGGGAAGTCCTCCCGCGTATGGCCGCCGCGCGACTCCGTGCGCTCCCGCGCCGCCCGTGCCACGCACTCGCTGACCAGCAGCATGTTCCGCAGGTCCAGGGCGAGATGCCAGCCGGGATTGAACTGCCGGTGCCCCTCGACGCCCACCCGGCCCGCGCGCTCGCGCAGCTTTGCGAGCCTGCTCAGGGCCTGCTCCATCTCGCCCGCCCGGCGGATGATGCCGACCAGGTCGTTCATGGTCTGCTGGAGTTCCTGGTGCAGGGTGTACGGGTTCTCCGCGCCGCCACCGGCCGCCTCGACAGCCCCGGCCGCCTCCGCAGCCCCGGCGGTCCCGGTCGCCCCGGCCACCCCGCCTTCCGCCCCGAGGGCGAACGGGCGCAGCGCCTCCGCCGAGGCCGCGCCGATCTGCTCGTCGTCCACGCGTGGCCGCTCCCGGGCGAGGGAGCGCGCGTACTCGGCCGCGTGCCATCCCGCGCGCCGCCCGAACACCAGGAGGTCGGAGAGAGAGTTGCCGCCGAGCCGGTTGGAGCCGTGCATGCCGCCCGCCACCTCACCGGCCGCGTACAGCCCCGGCACCCCGCGGGCCGCCGCCGTCTCAGAGTCCACGGCGATACCGCCCATCACGTAGTGGCAGGTCGGCCCGACCTCCATCGGCTCGGCCGTGATGTCGACGTCCGCCAGCTCCTTGAACTGGTGGTACATGGACGGCAGCCGGCGCCGGATCACCTCCGCCGGCATCCGGGTGGAGACGTCCAGGAAGACACCGCCGTGCGGGGAGCCGCGGCCCGCCTTCACCTCGGCGTTGATGGCGCGGGCGACCTCGTCGCGGGGGAGCAGTTCGGGCGGGCGGCGATGGTGCTCGGGATCGTCGTACCAGCCGTCGGCCTCCTGCTCCGACTCGGCGTACTTCTCCTTGAACACGTCCGGCACGTAGTCGAACATGAACCGCCGGCCCTCGGAGTTGCGCAGCACCCCGCCGTCGCCACGCACCGACTCGGTGACGAGGATGCCCTTGACCGACGGCGGCCAGACCATTCCTGTCGGATGGAACTGCACGAACTCCATGTTCAGCAGCGGCGCTCCGGCGAGCAGCGCCAGCGCGTGGCCGTCGCCGGTGTACTCCCAGGAGTTGGACGTCACCTTGAAGGACTTGCCGATGCCGCCGGTCGCGAGGACCACGGCGGGGGCCCGCAGGACGAAGAAGCGGCCGGTCTCGCGGTCGTACGCGAAGACCCCCGAGACCCGTGAGCCGTCCTTCAACACCCGGGTTACGGTGCATTCCTGAAAGATCTTCAGTTCGCACTCGTGGTCCCCGGTCCGGGCGTGGTCCTCCTGCTGCAACGCGACGATCCGCTGCTGGAGGGTGCGGATCAGTTCGAGGCCGGTGCGGTCGCCGACATGGGCGAGGCGCGGGTACTCGTGGCCGCCGAAGTTGCGCTGGGAGATCCGGCCGTCCTTCGTACGGTCGAACAGCGCGCCCCAGGTCTCCAGTTCCCACACCCGCTGCGGTGCCTCCTGGGCGTGCAGCTCGGCCATCCGCCACTGGTTGAGGAACTTGCCGCCGCGCAGGGTGTCGCGGAAGTGCGTCTGCCAGGTGTCGTGCTCGTTGGCGTTGGCCATCGCCGCCGCGATGCCGCCCTCGGCCATCACCGTGTGCGCCTTGCCGAACAGGGACTTGCAGATCACCGCCGTACGGGCGCCCCGCTCACGCGCCTCGATCGCGGCCCGCAGCCCGGCGCCTCCGGCCCCGACCACGACGACGTCCCACTCCTGGCGGTCCACCACGGGCATCAGAAGAACCTCGGATCGTCGAAGACACCGGACGCGAGCAGAAAGACGTAGAGGTCGGCGAGCGCCACGCCGAGCAGCGAGGCCCACGCCAGCTGCATGTGCCGGGCGTTGAGCCGCCCCACGAGGCGCCAGGCCCGGTAGCGCACCGGGTGCCGGGAGAAGTGCTTGAGGTGGCCGCCGACGATGTGCCGGCAGGAGTGGCAGGAGAGGGTGTACGCCCAGATCAGCGCGATGTTGGCCAGGAACACCAGGGTGCCGAGGCCCATATGGCCCCACGCGTGGTGCGCGTCGCGGAAGGTCAGGGCGGTGTCGTAGGTCAGCACGCCCGCGACGAGCAGGGCGGCGTAGAAGAAGTAGCGGTGGAGGTTCTGGAGGATCAGCGGGAAGCGGGTCTCGCCGGAGTACTTCCGGTGCGGCTCGGCGACCGCGCAGGCGGGCGGGGAGGCCCAGAAGCCGCGGTAGTACGCCTTGCGGTAGTAGTAGCAGGTCAGCCGGAAGCCCAGCGGGAAGACCAGGATGATGATGGCGGGGGAGATGCCCCACCAGCTCCCGAAGAGGTCCGCGTTGGGACCGCCGCGCATGGACTGGCAGTTGTGCGCCAGGCAGGGGGAGTAGAACGGCGAGACGTACGGCGACGCGTAGTAGTCGGCGTTCGCGAAGGCCCGCCAGGTCGAGTAGACGACGAAGGCCAGCAGACCGGCCGCCGTACCGGCGGGCGCCAGCCACCAGCGGTCGGTCCGTAAGTGGGCGACGGTGATCGCGGCGCGCCCGGGGGCACGCACGCCGCCGCCTTCGGGTCGGTGCTCCGTACCAGTGGCCAAGACAGCACTCCGCTCGGCTCGGGGAACAGGGGCGTATCAGGGGGCGTGCCGGTCACGGGCGCCCAGGCCCTCGTCGTCCGAGTCCGTCCACAGGCTGATGTCGTACGGCGTGTCGGAGATGGTGACGAGGTCGGGCGGGGTGGCCGAGCCCTTTGTGGCGGCCGCCTCGCGCAGCAGCGCCACGCTCTCGCGCAGATGGTCGGCGTCCAGCCGGGCCCGGCGCATCTCCAGGCCGCCGCCGAGCTGCCGCTCCAGCCGGCCCAGCGATCGCCGCAGGTCGTCGAGGCTGCGCTGGACGATGGTCAGGTCGTCGTGCACGGACATGATGTGCCCTCACTTCCGCGGATGCTGCGGGTCCCGGGCGGCATTGCTCATGCGCCTGAGAGTGTCGCGCGTCACACCTGGTGCTGTGAAGGGATCTGCATCGATTGGACGGGTGTACGGGCGCTCGTCCGGTGTGTTTGCGCCGCACGGGTGGGCTTGCCGGCCGTGGCCGCCGTGTCGCTCGTGATCGGTGGATCCTTTCCTCTTCAGTAGCCGCATAGATCTGATCAGCTCCAAATACCGCCAAACGTGATCATATCGCTCGCGGCTTCCCGGAGGTAGCAGAGATGTCCCACCACGGCGTCGGCCTGCGCGCGGTCCTGCGCTCGGCCGCCTTCCTCACCACGGGCGCCCTCGCGGCAGCGCTGCTCACGGGTTGCGGCTCGGACGACGACGTGGCCAAGCCTCTCGCCGCACAGGACATCGATCTGGTCGCCCGCAGCCAGGTGGCCGACGGCGGCACCCTGAAATGGGCCGTGGACGACCTCCCGGAGACGCTGAACACCTACCAGGCCGACGCCGACACCGGGACCACCCGCGTCGCCCAGGCCACGCTGCCCGCCATGTTCCGGATGGACGCCACCGGCCGCCCGGTCGTCAACCCCGCCTACCTGGAGTCCGCCAAGGTCATCGAGACCGAGCCGCGCCAGGTGGTGCTGTACAAGCTGAACCAGCAGGCCGTGTGGAGCGACGGCCGGGAGATCGGCGCCGCCGACTTCGTCGCCCAGTGGCGGGCCCTGTCCGGCAAGGACAGCGCCTACTGGACCGCGCGCAACGCCGGTTACGACCGCATCGAGAAGATCGAGCGCGGCGCCAACGACCTCCAGGTCCGGGTCACCTTCTCCCGCCCCTACGCCGACTGGAAGTCGCTGTTCTCGCCGCTGTACCCGAAGGACGTCATGGGCACCCCGGACGCCTTCAACGACGGCGCCCGCCGCAAGCTGGCCATCAGCGCGGGCCCCTTCAAGGTGGACAAGGTCGACACCATCGCCCAGGACATCGTCCTCACCCGCAACCCCCGCTGGTGGGGCAGGCCGGCCAAGCTGAACCAGATCGTGCTGCACACCGTGCCCCACGACAAGCGGGTCGGCGCGCTCGCCGACGGCACCGCGGACCTCGCCGACCTCGACCCGGCCGACGCCGAGCGGATCGGGATCGCCGCCAGCGGCAAGGGCGGCTCCTCCCCGCTCCAGGGCGGCGGCCGGACGTCCCTCTCGACCCTGCGCTCCTGGGCGCGCGCCCACGGCCTCGACTCCGCCGACGTCAAGGCGGGCCGCACCGAGCTGGCCAAGGCCATCAGCGACTACCTCGCCCAGCAGACGGCCCTGAAGGCCTACGGCGTCCGCAAGTCCCTGGAGCCCGCCTACACCCAGCTCGCCCTCAACGGCGCCTCCGGGCCGCTGACCGACGAGCGGGTCCGCCGGGCTGTCGCGCGCGCCCTGGACCGCAAGGAGATCGCCCGCCTGGTGCTCACCCCGCTGGGCCTGCCCGCCGTACCCGTCGGCAGCCATCTCGCGCTGTCCGGGCAGCCCGCGTACGCCGACGACAGCGGGGCGCTCGGCGCGCAGGACACCAAGGCGGCGCAGGCGCTGCTCGCGGACGCCGGCTGGGTGGCCGGCGGACCGGTCAAGGAGCAGAAGGGGCAGAAGGCGGCCGGGCCCGAGAGGGGCCGGGAGGAGAAACAGGAGGAGAAGCAGGAGGAGCAGTCGGACGGCGGCCACGACGGCGAGTACATCGTCGGCGAGGACAACAAGGGCGACGCCGGCGGCAAGCACCTCGCGGAGGAGGGCCGGCACGGGGGAGCGGCGGGCGCCTACGCCCCCAAGGGCACGGCGGCGCCCGCCGGGGCCAAGGCCGGTCCGCTCGCCAAGAACGGCAAGGCGCTCACCCTGCGCTTCGTGCTGCCGTCCGGGCCGGGCTCGGACACGCTCAACACCGTCGCCACCAGGATCTCCGCGATGCTGGACCGGCTCGGGATCGTCACGACGATCACCAAGGTGTCCGACGAGAGCTACTTCAAGGACCACATCGCCGCGGGTGACTTCGATCTCGCGCTGTACTCCTGGCCGTCCTCCGCCTTCCCCGCGACCGACGCCCGGCCGATCTACGCCAAGCCGCTGCCCGGCGCGGACGGCTCGGTGAACGTCGAGCAGAACTACACCCGGGTCGGCACCGACCAGGTCGACCAGCTCTTCGAACAGGCGGCGACGACGCTGGACGAGGACGAGGCGAAGTCCCTGATCAGGCAGGCCGACAGCCGTATCTGGGCCGCCGCCGGCTCGATCCCGCTCTACCAGCGCCCGCAGCTGGTGGGGGCGCGGAAGGACCTGGTCAACGCGGGGGCCTTCGGCTTCCAGACACCGGTGTACGAGGACATGGGATTCCTGAAGAAGGGGGCCAGGGTCTCGGCGAGCCCGTCCCAGGGCTGAGGGGCCCGGAGGCCCTGCGGAGGCCGACCCGCCCAGGGCCACGTACCATGGGGTGAGGCCGTGGCGTGTCAAGCCCGGCAGGCCCGCGTCACACGGACGTACGCAGCAGGGCCTTCTCACCACTTCGGGAGTACGCCGCACTATGGCCACGCGCCACGACATCCGCAACGTTGCCATCGTCGCTCACGTCGACCATGGCAAGACCACCATCGTCGACGGCATGCTGAAGCAGGCCGGCGCGTTCGCCGCTCACCAGCTCGACCAGGTCGACGACCGAGTCATGGACTCGAACGACCTGGAGCGTGAGAAGGGCATCACGATCCTCGCCAAGAACACGGCGGTGAAGTACCACCCCAAGGACGGCGGGGAGGTCATCACCATCAACATCATCGACACCCCCGGCCACGCCGACTTCGGTGGTGAGGTCGAGCGCGGTCTGTCGATGGTCGACGGCGTGGTGCTGCTGGTGGACGCCTCCGAGGGTCCGCTGCCGCAGACCCGGTTCGTGCTGCGCAAGGCGCTCCAGCAGCGGCTGCCCGTCATCCTGTGCATCAACAAGACGGACCGCCCCGACGCCCGCATCGACGAGGTCGTCAACGAGACGTACGACCTCTTCCTCGACCTGGACGCGGACGAGGAGCAGATCGAGTTCCCGATCGTCTACGCCTGCGGCCGTGACGGCGTCGCCTCGCTGACCAAGCCCGAGGACGGCACCGTCCCGGCCGACAGCGACAGCCTGGAGCCGTTCTTCTCCACCATCCTGGAGCACATCCCGGCCCCGACGTACGAGGACGACGCGCCGCTCCAGGCCCACGTCACCAACCTCGACGCCGACAACTTCCTCGGCCGTATCGCGCTGCTCCGTGTCGAGCAGGGCGAGCTGCGCAAGGGCCAGACCGTGGCCTGGATCAAGCGCGACGGCACCATCAGCAATGTGCGCATCACCGAGCTGATGATGACCGAGGCCCTCACCCGCAAGCCCGCCGAGGTGGCCGGCCCCGGTGACATCTGCGCCGTCGCCGGTATCCCGGACATCATGATCGGCGAGACCCTGGCCGACCCGGAGAACCCGATCGCGCTGCCGCTGATCACGGTGGACGAGCCGGCGATCTCCATGGTCATCGGCACCAACACCTCGCCGCTGGTCGGCCGTGGTGGCACCGGCAAGGGCGCGGACGCGAAGGCGGCCGTCAAGGACCGCAAGGTCACCGCCCGCCAGGTCAAGGACCGCCTGGACCGCGAGCTGATCGGTAACGTCTCGCTGCGCGTCCTGGACACCGAGCGCCCCGACGCCTGGGAGGTGCAGGGCCGCGGTGAGCTGGCGCTGGCCATCCTGGTCGAGCAGATGCGCCGCGAGGGCTACGAGCTGACCGTCGGCAAGCCCCAGGTCGTCACCCGGGAGATCGACGGCAAGGTGCACGAGCCGGTCGAGCGCATGACGATCGACGTGCCCGAGGAGCACATGGGTGCCGTCACCCAGCTCATGGGCGTCCGCAAGGGCCGCATGGACAACATGTCGAACCACGGCTCCGGCTGGGTGCGCATGGAGTTCGTGGTCCCCTCGCGCGGTCTGATCGGTTTCCGTACCGAGTTCCTGACTCAGACCCGCGGCACCGGCATCGGCCACTCCATCCACGAGGGCCACGAGCCCTGGTTCGGCACCCTGACGACCCGTAACAACGGTTCGCTGGTGGCCGACCGCGCCGGTTCCGTCACCGCGTTCGCGATGACGAACCTCCAGGAGCGCGGCGTGCTCTTCGTGGACCCGGGCACCGAGGTGTACGAGGGCATGATCGTCGGTGAGAACTCGCGCGCCGATGACATGGACGTGAACATCACCAAGGAGAAGAAGCTCACGAACATGCGGTCCTCGTCGGCCGACTCGTTCGAGGCGATCGTTCCGCCGCGCAAGCTGTCGCTGGAGCAGTCGCTGGAGTTCTGCCGCGACGACGAGTGCGTCGAGGTGACCCCGGAGGCCGTTCGCATCCGCAAGGTGAACCTCGACCAGCGTGAGCGCGCCCGCGCCGCGAGCCGTGCCAAGAACGGTTGATCCAGGGCCACTTGAACCCGGGTCCCCCCATGGTGGGGGGACCCGGGTTTTTTGCAACCCGTTTTTCAGTGGTGCATGTCCGACATGCGGAGATCGCTGCCCGATACCCATGTAACAAGTCCGTTTCGCGCCTTCTTCGGGCAGACGCTTTGTCCAGATTTTGAAAGATCTGGGCGGCAGCCGTGACTGAATCGAGATCTACGGGCAGTGGTCGGCCGTTCCGCCCATGGCAGATAGTTAGCCGCGTAGCGCTCGGGTCAATGGGTCACGCGCTGTGGGGACAGTTGCGTCGACTCACGAGCACCAAGGGGTGCCTGAGCCTCCGTCAGGGGTGTCGGAGGCTAGGCCGGAAACCCCTTTCGTAGGTGAACGCGTGCAGTCGTGAGGAGGAACACCCATGTGCGGTGTCGTAAGCAGCAGGCGGATCGGTTCTTCGCTTCCCGTCGTGTGACCAGGTCTTTGAACTACGCGCGTCCGCCTGTGGGTTCGCGCGTTCTCGGAGTACCCGGGCACCATTCACACCCATATCTGTGAAACGGACGAACCGTGACAAGTCCTATCGACATGGGGGGCGGCGGAACCGCGGTCGTCTCCGGCGAACCAGGGCCGAAGGCGACGGGCGAGGCCGCGCTGACGGGCCGGTCCCCCGGCCAGCTGATGTGGACGCGCTTCAAGCGTGACCGCACCGGAGTGATATCGGCCTACGTGGTGGGCTTCTTCTTCCTGATCGGCCTGCTCGCGCCGCTGATCTCGAAGGTGTACGGCAAGAACCCGTACACGGTCTACGCGGACGAGCGCCCGGACCTCTTCGACAGCGCCGGTGTGCCGGTGCATCCCAACGGCGGGATCAGCGGCCAGTTCTGGTTCGGGCTCGAACCCGGCAACGGCTACGACGTCTTCACCAAGCTCATCTACGGCATCCGCACCTCGCTGATGATCTCGGTCGCCGTCACCGTCGCGGTCGTCGTCACCGGCATCCTGCTCGGAGTCGCGGCCGGCTATCTCGGCGGAAAGACCGACTACTTCATCGGCCGGGTCATCGACTTCCTGCTCGCCTTCCCCGCGCAGCTGTTCTTCATCGCGAGCATGCCGGTCGTGGTCTCCCTGTTCGTCAGCCCGCGCGACGAGACGCCGACGTACGTCCGGGTGCTCGCGCTGATCATCGTCCAGTGGTTCCTGGGCTGGATGGGCCTCGGCCGCATCCTGCGCGGCACCGCACTCGCCCTGCGCGAGCGGGAGTTCATCGAGGCGGCCAAGGTCAGCGGGGCCTCGCCCTGGCGGATCATCCGCAAGGAGATCCTGCCGAACATCGTCACCCCGCTGCTGGTGCAGTCGACGTATCTGCTGCCCAACTTCGTGACCGCCGAGGCGGGTCTGTCGTACCTGGGCGTGGGCATAGTCGAACCCACGCCGGACTGGGGCCAGATGTTCTCCAAGGCGTCCACCGAACTGGTGATGCAGAACGACATCACCTACATGTTCTTCCCGGGCATCTCGATGATCGTCTTCGTCGTCGCCTTCAATCTGCTCGGCGACTCGGTCCGCGACGCGTTCGACCCCAAGACCGCGCGCTGACCCACCGCCGAAGCCGCCGACGGGAAGACGGGTCCGGTCGGCAACTCCTCCGCACCGCAAGGCACTTCAGTACTCCTCGTACCGCACCAGAGTCCTTTTCGTACCGGTGAGACATAGAACGCACTGGTGACACACAGATGGGTGGGAATCCTCGTGATGAGTAGGGGCGGACGCCACGCATACGGCGCACTCTCCGTGCTCGCGGCCGGAGCTCTTGTGCTCACCGGTTGCAGCAAGGGCGGCAGCGACGCGGGCGACAACAAGAAGCAGGACGAGCAGAACGCGCAACGCCAGCAGGCCTCCATCAAGTTCGGCGACGCGGCCGACTCCACCGGGCCCGCGGCGGCCGTGCCCGGCGCCAAGAACGGCGGCAGCATGGAGGTGCTCGAACGCGACAGCTACGCGCACCTGGACCCGGGCCAGGTCTATGTCTTCACCGAGATGACGGTCGCCCAGTTGCTCGATCGCGGTCTCACCGGCTACAAGGCGACCAGCAACGACGGCAAGCAGCACGAGGTGGTCGGCGACCTCGCCACCGACTCCGGCACCACCACCGACGGCGGCAAGACCTGGAAGTACACGCTCAAGGACGGCATCAAGTTCGCCGACGGCACGCCGATCACGTCCAAGGACGTCCGGCAGACCGTCGAGCGGCTCTTCGCGCCCTTCATCAACCAGGGCCCGACCTACCTCCAGCAGTGGCTCGCGAACACCAGCGGCACCGGCTACCGCAAGCTGCTGCCCGACGGCCCCTACAAGGGCAAGCACCTGCCGGACAGCGTCCTGTCCACGCCGGACGACAAGACCATCGTCTTCCACTTCAAGACGCCCCACCCCGACCTTCCGTACACACTGGCCATGGCGGGCTACTCCATCGTCTCCGCCAAGGGTGACACCAAGGAAAAGTACGACAAGCATCCGGTCACCACCGGCCCGTACAAGATCCAGTCCTTCAAGTCCGGCAAGTCGATGGTGCTGGTCAAGAACCCCAACTGGGACGCGAAGACGGACACGATCCGCCACCAGTACGTGGACCGGTTCAACATCACCTTCAACCAGCAGTTCGAGGCCTCCACCAAGGCCCTGCTCGCCGACAGCGGCGCCGACCAGGCAGGCATCAGCTTCAGTAACTCGGTGGACGCGGGCAACCTGTCCCAGGTGCTGAGGGACCCGAAGCTCAAGTCCCGGGTGGTCTCCGGCTACCAGCCGTACGTGGGCCAGATGAACATCAACATGAGCAAGCCCGAGATGAAGGACATCCGGGTCCGCCAGGCCATCGCCTACGCACTGCCGGTCACCCCCTTCGTCCGCGCCTACGGCGGCACCGACGCCATGCAGGTCGCCGGCGGCCTCATCGGCCCGACCGTCAGCGGCTACGACCCCTCGTTCGACCCCTACGGCAAGCTGAAGAAGCCCGCGGGCGACCCCGCCAAGGCTCACGCCCTGCTCAAGGCGGCCGGCAAGCTCAACATGAAGCTGACCTTCGGCTACATCAACACCCAGGAGGGCCAGCAGTACTCCACCGCCATGGCGGCGGGCCTGAAGAAGGCCGGCTTCGACGTGCAGCGCCAGGAGATTCCCTCCGAGACGTTCTACGACCAGGTCTCCAAGCTGAACAACCCCTACGACATCTTCCACACCTCCTGGGGCGCCGACTGGCCGTCCGCCTCCACGGTGATGCCCCCGCTGTACGACGGCCGGCAGATCGCCAACGGCGCGTCGAACTACTCGCAGGTCAACGACCCGCACGTGAACAGCGAGATCGACCGCATCAACACGATCACCGACCCGGTCAAGTCCGCGGCCGAGTGGGAGAAGCTCGACAAGTACCTGCTGACCAAGGTGGTCAACGAGGTCCCGACCGCGTACTACAAGTCGACCCAGATCGCCGGCTCCAAGGTCGGCGGCCTCGTCTACGACGACGTGATCGGCGGCGTCGACCCGCGTCGCCTCTACATCAAGTAACCGTCATCCGCCGGTACCCGGCGCGCCCCGGCCAAGGGCGCGCCGGGTACCGCCCGGACCGCCGACGTCTGAGAGCTGCCCCCTCATGCTGCGCTTCCTCGTCCGCCGGATCATCGGTGCCGTCGTCATTCTGTTCCTGCTGAGCATCGTCACGTTCGTGCTGTTCTTCGGGGTGCCCCGGGACCCGGCGCTGCTGATGTGCGGCAAGACCTGCAACCCGGACAGCATCGCGAACATCCACCATGTGCTCGGCCTGGACAAGCCCCTCACCGAGCAGTACTGGATCTTCCTGCACAACCTCGTCATGGGCAGCAACCAGTTCGCCCAAGGGCCGTGTCCGGCACCCTGTTTCGGGTACTCGTACCACACCAACGACCCGGTCTGGTCGACCCTGATGGACCGGCTGCCCACCACCGTCTCGCTCACCCTGGGCGCGGCCGTCTGCTTCCTGATCGTCGGCCTCGGCACCGGACTGCTCGCGGCCTGGCGGCGCGGCACGCTGGTCGACAAGACGGCCACCGGCGGCGCCATGGTGATCAGCGCGCTCCAGATCTACTTCCTCGGCCCGCTCGCCCTCGCGATCCTCGTCTACCAGACCCACTGGTTCGACAAACCCGCCTACAACGACTTCACCGGCGACCCGCTGAGCTGGTTCACCGGGCTGATCATCCCCTGGGTGGTGCTGTCCACGATCTTCGCCGCGCAGTACACCCGTATGGCGCGCTCCGCGATGATCGAGCAGCTCCAGGAGGAACATGTCCGCACCGCCCGCGCCAAGGGCATGTCCCGGCGCTATGTCTTCTTCCGCTACGCCTGGCGCGGCTCGCTGATCCCGATCGTCACCATCTTCGGCATCGACCTCGGCTCGCTGCTCGGCGGCGCCATCATCACCGAGTACACCTTCGGCCTGCCGGGCCTCGGCCAACTCGCCGTGCAGTCCGTGTTCTTCAGCGACCTGCCGCTGCTGCTCGGGGTGATGCTGTTCGCCGCCACCATGATCCTGGTCTTCAACATCGTCGTCGACGCCACATACGCCTTCATCGACCCGCGCGTGCGGCTGTCCTAAGGAGAGACACCCATGAGCACCCCTCTCCTGTCCGTGCGGGACCTGCATGTCAGCTTCAAGACCGAGGACGGCGTCGTCCGGGCCGTGGACCGGCTCTCCTTCGATCTGGAGCGGGGCAGGACGCTCGGCATCGTGGGCGAGTCCGGCTCGGGCAAGTCGGTGACGAACCTGACCGTCCTCGGCCTGCACAACCCGATGTTCACCACCGTCGAGGGCGAGATCCTGCTGGACGGGCAGGAACTCACCACCGCCCCCGAGCCGGAACTGGAGAAGCTGCGCGGCAACAAGGTCGCCATGATCTTCCAGGACCCGCTCACCGCGCTCTCCCCCTACTACACCGTCGGCCGGCAGATCGCCGAGCCGTACATGAAGCACAACGGCGCCTCCAAGAAGGAGGCCTGGGAACGCACCGTCGAGATGCTCGGCAAGGTCGGCATCCCCAACCCCGGCCAGCGGGCCAAGGACTACCCGCACCAGTTCTCCGGCGGCATGCGCCAGCGCGCCATGATCGCCATGGCACTGATCTGCGATCCCGACCTGCTCATCGCGGACGAACCGACCACCGCGCTCGATGTGACCGTACAGGCGCAGATTCTCGACCTGTTGAAGGACCTGCAACAGGAGTTCGGATCGGGCATCATCTTCATCACCCACGACTTGGGGGTGATCGCCGACATGGCCGACGACATCATGGTGATGTACGCGGGCAGCGCGGTCGAGCGGGGCACCACCGAACAGGTGCTGCGCTCGCCCCAACACCCGTACACCTGGGGCCTGCTGAACTCCATGCCGCGCCTGGACTCCGACACCGGCGCGCGGCTTTCCCCGATCCCGGGCACTCCGCCCTCCCTGCTCAACCCACCGTCCGGCTGCCGTTTCCATCCACGCTGCGCCTTCCAGGGCCGGGTGGCGGGAGCGGGCCGCTGTACGACCGAACGCCCACCGCTCGCCACCGACCGGGCGTCCGCCTGCCATCTGACCGCGGACCAGAAGCGGACCATCTTCATCGAGGAGATCAAGCCCCGCCTGGGCTAGGAGGACACTGTCATGAAAGAGGACCTGGTCCTCCCGGCCCAGCGCGCGCAGGGCCCCGGTACGGACGGGGAGCGGCTGCTTGAGGTCACCGGACTGACCAAGCACTTCCCGGTCAAGGGCGGCTTCCCGATCCGCCGCACCATCGGGCAGGTGCAGGCCGTGGACGGCATCGACCTGACCGTGCACACCGGCGAGAGCTTCGGGCTCGTCGGCGAGTCGGGCTGCGGCAAGTCGACCACCGGCCGGCTGATCACCCGGCTCATGGAGCCGACCGCCGGCACCGTCGCCTATCGCGGCCGGGACATCAGCCACGCCTCGCGCAAGCAGCTGGCGCCGATCCGCTCCGAGATCCAGATGATCTTCCAGGACCCGTACTCGTCGCTGAACCCGCGGCAGACGGTCGGCACCATCATCTCCGGGCCGATGGAGATCAACGGCATCAACCCGCAGGGCGGCCGTGAGAAGCGCGTGCGCGAGCTGCTGGAGATCGTCGGTCTGAACCCCGAGCACTACAACCGCTTCCCGCACGAGTTCTCCGGCGGTCAGCGCCAGCGCATCGGCGTGGCCCGGGCGCTGGCCCTGGAGCCGAAGCTGATCGTGGCCGACGAGCCGGTCTCCGCGCTGGACGTCTCCATCCAGGCGCAGGTCGTCAATCTGCTCCAGCAGGTGCAGAACGACCTGGGCATCGCGTTCCTCTTCATCGCCCATGACCTCGCGATCGTGCGGCACTTCTCGCAGCGGGTCGCGGTGATGTACCTCGGCAAGATCATCGAGGTGGGCGACCGCGACTCCATCTACACCCGGCCCCGCCACCCCTATACCCACGCTCTGCTGTCCGCGGTCCCGGAGGTCAACCTCACGGACGAGGACACCGGCGGGCGCGAGCGCATCCGGCTCGCCGGTGACGTGCCCTCGCCCATCTCCCCGCCGTCCGGCTGCCGCTTCCGCACCCGCTGCTGGAAGGCGCAGGACAAGTGCGCGGCGGAGGAGCCGCCGCTGGTGCGGATCTCCGGCAACCACGAGGGACATCTGACGGCGTGCCACTTCCCGGAGGAGCCGACGACCGAGGGGCGGGAGGAGGACATCGTGCTGGACCCGGCGCTGGCGGCGCTGGAGGAGGCGGCGTCCGACGAGGGGCAGGGGCAGCCGTAGCGGCCGCGGGCGGGCCCGCCGCCTGATCCTCGCGCTCAGGCCGCGGGCGTCGCCACGGTGATGATCTCGGGGGCGGCGGGCGCCGGCGGCCGGCCGTCCCAGTCGCCGTACTGCTCCACGACGGCGAGCCCCGCCGCCGCGAGAAAGCCGGCGAGGGAGCCGGGGTCCAGGAAGCGCAGGACGCCGCGGCTGACGCGGGGGGCGGGCCAGCGGTCGCTGTCGTAGGTCTCCGTGAACCGCACCCGGCCGTCGCGGGGGCCGCCGTCCAGCACCTCGTGGGTGACCCGTACGGGCGTTCCGTCGGCGGCCACGGTCTCGTACGCCCGGTCGGGCGTCCAGCGCTCCCATGCGCGTGCGGCGGGGTTCCTGACCTCGAACACGAACCGCCCGCCGGGGCGCAGGGCCTCGCGCACGGCCCGCAGACAGCCCCGGATCTCCTCGTCCCCGACCAGCGCCTGGAAGGCGTGCCCGGTCATCACGACGAGGTCGAACTCCGCCTCCCAGCGGCGCACCCGGGTGTCCCCGAGCACCCACTCGACGTCCGGCCGGGCCGCGCGGGCCTGTACGAGCATGGCCGCGGCCGGATCCAGCCCCATCAGCCGCCCTCGATGCCCCTCGGACCGGGCCCTGCGCAGCAACTGCCCGGTCCCGCACCCGACATCGAGCACATCGCCAGCCCGCCGCACCAGCCCCAGATAGAAATCGTCGCCCGGGCCCCAGGGGTTGAGGCTGTCGTACAGCGCGGCGAGCGAGAGATCAGCGAACGAGTGATCCACCACCGCGGCAGTGTGCCATACGTTTCCGAACGGCACACGTCGGTGGCCGGTGCCGATGTGCCGTGCGGGGAAGGGGAGTCGGGGCGTGCTGCATCACATCGAGCTGTGGGTGCCGGACCTGGACCGGGCGGTCGCCTCCTGGGGGTGGCTGCTGGGCTCCCTCGGCTGGGAGCCGTACCAGGAGTGGGCCGCGGGGCGGAGCTGGCGGCTGGGGGAGACCTATGTCGTGGTCGAGCGGTCGCCCGCGCTGCGGTCCGGTGCCGGGCACGACCGGATGCGGCCGGGGCTCAACCATCTGGCTTTCCGGGCCCGGGGGAGGGAGGCCGTGGACGCCCTCGCCGAGGAGGCGGCCGCGCACGGCTGGCGGCCGCTGTTTCCCGAGCGGTATCCCTACGCCGGTGGCCCCGGGCACTACGCCGTCTATCTGGAGGACGCGGACGGCTTCGAGGTGGAGGTTGTCGCCGGCTGAGCCCGGGCGGCCCCGGGTACGGCGAAGGCCCGCGTCTGGGGAGACGCGGGCCTTCATTTCCCGTGGAGCGGACGTTCAGGTGGCTCGGGTCAATGGGCCGGTGAAGTCCGTTCCGGCAAGGGAGCGGCCGACGGAAAAGGGGTGTGTCAGGCCGCTGCCTCGGGGTCCTTGGAGAGACGCGGGGCCGGGATGGTCTCCGGCGTCTCGGGGTAGTGGCAGGCCGTGAGGTGACCGGGCTTGTTGCCTTCGACCTGGACCAGCGGCGGGGCCTCCGACGCACACTTCTCCGTCGCCTTCCAGCAGCGGGTGCGGAAGCGGCAGCCGGACGGCGGGTTGATCGGCGAGGGCACGTCGCCGACCAGGCGGATGCGCTCGCGCGGCTCCTCGTCCACCGTCGCCTCCGGCACCGCGGACAGCAGCGCCCGGGTGTAGGGGTGACGCGGGTTGTCGTACAGGTCCTCGCGGTCGGCGATCTCCATGATCTTGCCGAGGTACATCACCGCGACGCGCTGCGAGAAGTGCCGCACGATCGCGAGGTCGTGGGCGATGAAGACGAACGCGATGCCCAGCTCCTGCTGGACCTTCTGGAGCAGGTTGACGACCTGCGCCTGGATGGAGACGTCCAGCGCGGAGACCGGCTCGTCGGCCACGATCAGCTTCGGCTCCAGGGCCAGCGCGCGGGCGACCCCGATGCGCTGGCGCTGACCGCCGGAGAACTCGTGCGGGAAGCGGTTGAAGTGCTCGGGGTTCAGACCGACGATCTCCAGCAGCTCGCGCACGCGCTTCTCGCGCCCGCCCGCCGGGTTGATGTCGTTGATCTCCATGGGGCCCGCGATGATCTTGCCGACCGTCTGCCGCGGGTTCAGCGAGGCGTACGGGTCCTGGAAGATCATCTGGATCTCGGACCGGATCGGCGCCAGCTGCTTGCGGCCCGCGTGCGTGATGTCCTGGCCCTGGTACTTGATCGTGCCCGCGGTCGGCTCCATGAGCCGGGTGATCAGCCGGCCCGTGGTCGACTTGCCGCAGCCCGACTCGCCGACGAGGCCCAGGCTCTCGCCCGCGGAGACCTGGAAGTCCAGCCCGTCCACGGCCTGCACCGCACCGACGGTCCGCCGGATCGGGAAGCCGCCCTTGATGGGGAAGTGCTTCGTCAGCCCGGAGACGTCCAGGAGGGGGTTCGTGTTGCTCATGATCGTGAAGTCCCGTCTGCGTCCGTCAGTGTTGCCGGGTCGCGGCGAAGTCGGCGAAGAGTTCCTGCTTCTGCTCGGCGGTGAGGTGGCAGGCCGAACCCCGGCCCTCCACGATCTCCAGCAGAGGGCGCTCGCTTGAGCACTTGCCGCCCGAGACCTTCTCGGTGAAGGCGCAGCGCGGGTGGAAGCGGCAGCCGGACGGCGGGTTGAGCAGCGACGGCGGCGCACCCGGGATCGGCGTCAGCGGCACGTCGACCGGGCCGTTCAGACTCGGCATCGAGTTCATCAGGCCCAGCGTGTAGGGGTGCTGCGGGTCCCGCAGGACCTCCCTCTTGGTACCGCGCTCCACGCACCGGCCGCCGTACATCACCAGCACGTCGTCGGCGATGTCGGCGATCACACCCAGGTCGTGGGTGATGAAGATGATCGCGGTGCCGAACTCCTGCTGGAGATCCTTGAGCAGGTCCATGATCTGGGCCTGCACGGTCACGTCGAGGGCCGTGGTCGGCTCGTCGGCGATCAGCAGCTCGGGGTCGCAGACCAGCGCCATGGCGATCATCGCGCGCTGGCGCATACCGCCGGAGAACTGGTGCGGGTAGTCGTCCACCCGCATGTCCGGCTGCGGGATCCCGACCCGGCGCAGCATCTCGATGGCGCGCTTGCGGGCCTCGGACTTGCTACAGCCCGTGTGCTTGCGGTAGGTCTCGGCGATCTGGATGCCGACCGTGTGGTACGGCGACAGCGAGGCCAGCGCGTCCTGGAAGATCATGGACATCTTGTTGCCGCGCAGCCGCTCCATCTCACGCTCGGAGGCGGTGAGCAGGTCCTGGCCGTCGAGGAGGATCTCGCCCTCGATCGACGTACGGGCCGGGTCGTGCAGGCCGAGGATGGTCAGGTTGGTGACCGACTTACCGGAGCCCGACTCGCCCACGATGCCGAGCGTCTGACCCTTGGCCAGGTCGAAGCTGAGACCGTCGACGGCCTTGACGACGCCGTCCTCGGTCGAGAAGTGGACCTTTAGGTCCTTGATCGAGAGAAACGGCTGCTGATCGGTGCTCGTCACGGGGACGCTCCTGGGGGTGATGCGAGGGGTCGGGAATGGGGCGGAGGTCAGGCGAGCCGGATCCGCGGGTCGATGAGGGCGTAGACGGCGTCCACGATGATGTTGAAGATCACGATCGCACCGGCCGACAGCAGGGTCACACCCAGGACCATGGGCAGGTCGCTCTTGTTGACGGCGTCCAGCGCCAGCCGGCCCACACCCTGGAGGCTGAAGACGGACTCGGTGATGATCGCGCCGCCGATGAGGGTGGCGAGGTCGATGCCGAAGATGGTGACGATCGGACCCATCGCGCCGCGCCAGGCGAAGCGGAAGAAGACCTTGCGGCGGGACAGGCCCTTGGCGCGCGCCGTGCGCACGTAGTCCTCGGTCAGGGTCTCGACCAGCTGGGAGCGCGACATACGCGTGTAGTTGGCGGTCCAGATCAGCGCCAGCACCAGCCACGGCAGCAGCAGGCCGGAGGCCCACTCGGCGGGGTTGTCGGTGATCGGGGTGTACGACGGGTTGTCGAGGATGCCGAGCTGCGCGACGAGGAGGTACATCGCGAGGTAACCGACGAAGTAGATCTGCAACGAGGAGGCGATCAGCGAGCCGGAGCTGGCGACCTTGTCCTGCCACTTGCCCTGCTTGACGGCGGCGATCATGCCCGCGCCGACACCGAAGATGATGAAGACGACGGCGGAGCCGAAGGCGAGCGACAGCGTCAGCGGCAGCCGGTCCAGGATGGTGCCGAGGACGGGCTGGCGGTTGGCGAACGAGTAACCGAGGCAGGGCGCCGGGCAGTTGCCGAAGTCGCCGTAGCTGCGGCCGACGAAGATGCCCTTCAGCCAGTACCAGTACTGGACCGGGACCGGGTGGTCGATGCCCAGGTTGTGCCGGACCTGCTTGAGCATGTCGGGCGTGCAGTTCTTGCCGCACGACATCATGGCGGGGTCACGCGGAATGGCGTAGAAGAGCCAGAAGGTGACGGCGCTGATGACCAGCAGGATGACCAGCGCGCCGAGGATTCGGCGAACAAGGAAGCGGAGCATGGGGCGTGACTTTCCGGACGGGGCGCCGTCGCCGGGATAGGGGGGTGGGCCGTAAGGGGGCGGCCAGATCGTGGCCGCCCCCTGGTGGGTGTTACACGGTTACTTCTTCGCGTAGAGCTTGGTCAGCGCGACGCAGGTGTTGCCCGCGTCGAACACGACGTTGCCGACCTTGGATCCGTACATCCAGTTACGGATGGAGTGGTAGTCCGGGACGACCGCGGCCAGCTCCATGATCTGACGGTCGATGGCGCCCCAAGCCTTGTTGGCCTCGTTGACGTCGACGATCTTCGAAGCGGCGTCGATCGCCTTGTTGACGCTCGGGTCGTTGAGCTGAGCGTAGTTGCTGCGACCGTCGCCGATGTTCTTGCCGTCCCAGCAGGGGTAGAACACCGAGTAACCGCCCGGCCAGTCCGGGCTCCAGCCGGCGGCGAACAGGTCGAACGTGTTGTCGATCTTGCCGATCTGGGTGTAGAAGGTCGACTTGTCGACCTGCTTGTTGACGACCTGGAAGCCGGCCGCCTCCAGCGCGTTCTTGATGGCCACGGCGCTCTTCACCGAGGCATCCGAGGACTGGTACGCGATGACCAGCTTCTGGCCGACCTTGCCGGCCTCCTTCAGCAGGGCCTTCGCCTTGACCGGGTCGCCACCGGGCTTCTTGTCCGTGCCGTAGAGGTCGAACTTCTCGTAGCCGGGGGTGACCGGGCTGAGGATCGTGGTGGCGAGCTCGCTGGTGGACGCGCCACCGCGGATCGTCTGGAGCTGCTGGTGCGGCCACGCGTAGTTGATGGCCTGGCGGACCTTGAGGTCCTTGATCCGGGTCATGTTGATCGGCCAGTAGTAGGTGACCGTGTCGACCTGGGTCAGCACGCGCTTCTTCAGCGTGGCGTTGGTCAGGACCTGCGCGATGCGCTCGGGCGCGACCTCGTTGAAGATCGACATCGCGTACTGGTCGTTGCCCTTGTCCGCGATGTAGCGGTCGGTGGAGGCGACGAGCTCGAAGCCGAACTGGAAGACGTACTTGTCCGGGTACGCGTTGCGGATCGCGTCCGTCTTCGGGTCCCAGTGCTCGTTGCGCACGTAGGTCAGCGACTTGCCGATGTCACGGTTGCCGATCCGGTACGGGCCGAGCGCGAACGGCTGCTTGTCGTACTTTTCCTTGGTGTCCTTCTTCTTGTTGACGAGGCCGTAACCCGCCTCGGCCAGCGTGAAGTTGAAGTCCGTCCGGGGCTCGGTCAGGTGGAAGGTGACCGTGTTGCCGGAGATCTCCAGCGAGTCGAGCTTCTTGCCGTCGTAGGGGCCCTTGTACTTGTCGCCGCCGACCATCCACTGCTGCACGTAGCGCGGACCCTCGGTCACGAAGGACGCGAAGAGGCGCTCGAAGGTGTGGCGGACGTCGTCCATGGAGAGGTCGGAGCCGTCCTCCCACTTGATGCCGTCCTTGATGGTGAACGACCAGGTCTTGCCGCCGTCCTTCATGGTGCCGGCGTCCGTGGCGACGTCACCGACGAGCGTGGCGCCGCCCTTGTTGTCGAGCTTGTAGCCGGTCAGGCCGCGCAGGATCGGGCGGGTGATGGCGATCTCGGTCGAGACGTAGATCTGCGCCGGGTCCAGGTGGTCCATGTCGAACTGGTCGAGCGAGTAGATCGTCCCGCCCTTGACCGCGCCCGGGACCTCGGGGGCCGGACCCACCGAGTCGGCCTTGGTGCCGACCGGGATGTTCATGGTCTTGGCGTTGCTCATCGACGGGATGTTCTTGTCCGTCGAGCCCTTGTCGCTGCTGCTGCACGCGCTCAGCACAGTCGTGGAGGCCGCGGCCACACCGGTGGCGATCAGGAAGTTTCTACGTGAAAAAGACATGCTGAGCCTGCCTATAGGGGTCGATTCGGGCGGTCGTGACCAGCCGGACGTCATCGAGCCGGACCGGGTGGAAGGAAGTGCTACCGCTTGGACTTGGGGTCGAGCGCGTCGCGCACGGAGTCACCGAGCAGGTTGAAGGCGACCACGAAGAGAACCATCGAGACGCCCGGGAAGAGCATGAACGTGAGGTCCTGCGAGTAGAACGTGGACCCTCGAGCGATCATCACGCCCCAGTCCGGGGTCGGGTCGATGATGCCGACGCCGAGGAAGGACAGGCCTGCCTCCGCGGTCACGAGCGTCGGGAGCAGCAGCGTGCCCTGGATGATGATCGGTGTCCACAGGTTGGGCAGCAGCTCCTTGAACACGATGCGCATCGGAGACGCGCCCGTGACCTTCGCCGCCTCCACGAACTCGCGCTCACGCAGGCCGAGGACCTGGCCGCGCAGCAGACGCGCGATGGTGGCCCAGCCGAACGCGGTCAGCACCGTGATCAGGGCGAGCGCGCGCAGCCACGTCGGGATGTTGTCGTCGGGGGCGACGAAGATGCCGTAGACGACCGGCATGAACGCGATGAAGAACAGGGTGGACGGGAACGACAGCAGGATGTCGATGACCCGGCTGACGATGTAGTCGGTCTTGCCGCCCAGGTAGCCGGCGGTGATGCCGACCACGACGCCGACGACCACGGTGAGGATCGTGGCGGCCAGGGCGATGCCCAGCGATGTCCGGATGCCGTACAGCAGGAACGTGAAGACGTCGCGGCCGAGCTGCGGCTCGATGCCGAACCAGAACTGCGAGCTCATGCCGCCGTTCGGACCGGCCGGGTAGGAGAACGCGTCCAGCAGGCTCGGGTCCTGGCTGGCGTACGTCGTGTACGGGTTCTTGCCGTAGAGCTTGGCGATCAACGGCGCCGCTATCGCGATCACGAAGAAGAAGATCACGACATAGGCGGATATGACGCCTGTCTTGTCGCGCTTGAAGCGCTTCCAGGCGAGCCGGCCCGGGGAACGGCTCTCACTGCCCTTCGGACCGGTCGAAGTGGTCGACTTCGCGACGGTCTCGTCGGTCACCTCAAGCGGGGTGGCCGCGGATGGAGTTGGGGAGGTCATGGTGCTCCTGGCCCAAGGGAGGGTCTGATGACTCCGCAGGGCACTCCCCTACGGGCTACGCCGGACTTTTTCAACGCAATTCATTCAAGGTCAATAAATTCTCGGCCGACTTGGGCTTGTCTTTACCTTCTTTGCCTCTACTTGGGGAAACTGTAGCTACGCGGGTAGCGCGCTGTAATCAATCCGTGCTTCACATCGGACCAATTGGACTAATCGGGCAAGAAGTTCGTTATGCGGACGGTCGAGTGTCGAAATACGTACATCGGCTGATCCAAATCCAACGTTTCGGCAACGTTACGCGGAGATCCGTTGCGTGCGCCGCACAAGATCAACGTGCCTCCGGGGCGGGGTGCCTGCATTCGGCCGACGTGTCCCTCTAAAGATCCCTCAATCCGGTAATGCGCATGCGGTTTGTGTCGTATGAGCCGATATGAACCGGGTAATAAATCCGGTGATCACCATGAGGAGGCGCCCATGCGGGGACCCAAGCGCGTCCGACGGGCCGCCTGTGCTATCGCAGCCGCGCTGATGATGGCTGGATGCAGTGGTGGCGGAGGCTTCGGCGGGGCCGGGGTGCTCACCTCGTCCTGGGGCGATCCGCAGAACCCGCTGGAGCCGGCCAACACCAACGAGGTCCAGGGCGGCAAGGTGCTGGACATGGTCTTCCGGGGCCTGAAGAAGTACGACCCCCGCACCGGCCGGGCCGTGAACATGCTCGCCGAGCGCATCAGCACCCCCGACTCGCGCACCTTCACCATCACCGTCAAGGACGGCTGGCGGTTCAGCGACGGGGAGCCGGTCACCGCCCGGTCCTTCGTGGACGCCTGGAACTACGGCGCGAGCCTCAGGAACAACCAGAAGAACGCCTACTTCTTCGGCTACATCGACGGCTACGACAAGGTCCACCCCGACAGCGGGCGGCAGAGCGCCGACACCCTGTCCGGGCTCCGGGTCACCGGGCCGCGGACCTTCACCGTCCGTCTGAACCAGAAGTTCGCCGGCTTCCCCGACACCCTCGGGTACGCCGCCTACGCGCCCCTGCCGCGCGCCTTCTTCACCGACCACGCCGGCTGGCTGCGCAAGCCGGTCGGCAACGGGCCGTACCGGATCGCCTCGTACACCAAGGGCTCCGCGATGACCCTGAAGAAGTGGAACGGGTACCCGGGCCCCGACCCGGCCCGCAACGAGGGCGTGACCCTGCTCGTCTACACGGACAGCAACACCGCGTACACCGATGTGCTGGCCGGCAACCTGGACCTCGTCGACGACGTGCCCGCCACCCAGCTCAAGAACGTCCGCACCGATCTGGACGGCCGGTACATCAACACCCCGGCCGGCATCCTCCAGACCCTGGCCTTCCCCTACTACGACCCGAAGTGGAACACCGCGGGGGCGCGCAAGGTCCGCACCGGGCTGTCCATGGCGATCAACCGGGCGCAGATCACCGAGACCATCTTCCGCCGCACCCGCACCCCGGCCACCGACTGGACCTCCCCGGTGCTCGGCACGGCCGGCGGCTTCCAGGACGGGCTGTGCGGACACGCCTGCGACTACGACCCGGCGGGCGCCCGCAGGCTCGTCAGGGAGGGCGGCGGGATCCCCGGCGGCCGGCTGAAGATCACGTACAACGCGGACACCGGCTCGCACAAGCAGTGGGTGGACGCCGTGTGCAACTCCATCAACAACGCCCTCGGAAACGACAAGGCGTGCGTCGGCAACCCGGTCGGCACCTTCGCCGACTTCCGCAACCAGATCGGACAGCACCGGATGAGCGGACCCTTCCGGGCCGGCTGGCAGATGGACTACCCGCTGATCCAGAACTTCCTCCAGCCGCTGTACTACACCGACGCCTCCTCCAACGACGGCAAGTGGTCCAACCCGCAGTTCGACCGGCTCGTGGACCGGGCCAACGCCGAGACCGACCGGGCGGCCTCCGTACGGCTGTTCCAGGAGGCCGAGAAGGTCGTCCGCGACAACATGGCGGCCATCCCGCTCTGGTACCAGAACGGCAGCGCCGGCTACACCGCCCGGCTCTCCCATGTGACGCTCAATCCGTTCAGCGTCCCGGTCTACAACGAGATCAAGGTCGGCTGAGCCGCATGGGCCGCTATGTCGCGAGGCGACTGCTCCAGATGATCCCCGTCTTCATCGGGGCCACCCTGCTGATCTTCCTCATGGTCAACGTGATGGGCGATCCGATCGCCGGCCTGTGCGGCGAGCGCGCCTGCGACCCGGCGACCGCCGCCCAGCTGAAACGGGAGTTCGGCCTCGACCAGCCGCTGTGGCGCCAGTACGTCACCTATATGGGGAACGTCTTCACGGGCAACTTCGGCACCGCCTTCAACGGGCAGCCCGTCACCGAGCTGATGGCGGCGGCTTTCCCGGTCACCATCCGGCTCACGATCGTGGCCATCGCCTTCGAGATCGTCATCGGCATCGCGCTCGGCGTCGTCACCGGCCTGCGGCGCGGCCACCCCGTCGACACGGGCGTGCTGCTGGCGACCCTGGTCGTCATCTCCGTGCCCACCTTCGTCACCGGCCTGCTGCTGCAACTGCTGCTCGGCGTCGCCTGGGGCTGGATCAAACCGTCCGTCTCACCGGCCGCCACCTTCGGCGAGCTGATCGTGCCCGGACTCGTCCTCGCCTCCGTCTCCCTCGCCTACGTCACCCGGCTCACCCGCACCACCATCGCCGAGAACAAGCGCGCCGACTACGTGCGCACCGCGACCGCCAAGGGCCTGCCCCGGCGCCGTGTCGTCACCCGGCATCTGCTGCGCAACTCGCTGATCCCGGTGGTCACCTTCATCGGCACCGACATCGGGGCGCTGATGGGCGGCGCGATCGTCACCGAGCGGATCTTCAACATCCACGGCGTCGGCTACCAGCTCTACCAGGGCATCCTGCGCCAGAACACCCAGACGGTCGTCGGCTTCGTGACCGTCCTGGTGCTGGTCTTCCTGTTCGCCAACCTCCTCGTCGACCTCCTGTACGCCGTACTCGACCCGAGGATCCGCTATGCCTGAACAGCCCTACGAGCCCGAGGGCGTCATCGCCGGGACCGGCATGGGCGGCGCCATGGACCTCGGCGCGAGCGAGGCCACCACCCTGGAGAAGGGCCCCGGCGCACCGCCGGGCGGCGCACCCGCGGGCCGGCCCCGCTCGCTGTGGTCGGACGCCTGGCGGGACCTGCGCCGCAACCCGGTGTTCCTGCTGTCCGCCCTGGTCATCCTCTTCCTGGTGTTCATCTCCCTGTGGCCCTCGGCGATCGCCCCCGGCAGTCCGCTGAGCTGCGACCTGGCCAAGTCCCAGGACGGCCCGGGGCCCGGCGCGCCCTTCGGGTACGACGGGCAGGGCTGCAACGTCTACACACGCACCGTCTACGGGGCCCGTACGTCCGTCACGGTCGGCGTCCTGGCCACCCTGGGGGTCGCGGTCCTCGGGTCCGTCCTGGGCGGTCTGGCGGGCTATTTCGGCGGATGGTGGGACGCGCTGCTGTCCCGCACCACCGACATCTTCTTCGCCATCCCCGTCGTCCTCGGCGGCCTCGTGCTGCTGTCCGTGGTCACCAGCAACACGGTCTGGCCGGTGATCGGCTTCATGGTGCTGCTCGGCTGGCCGCAGATCTCCCGCATCGCGCGCGGCTCGGTCATCACCGCCCGCCAGCACGACTACGTCCAGGCGGCCCGCGCGCTGGGCGCCTCCGACTCCCGCATCCTGCTGCGGCACATCGCGCCGAACGCCGTCGCCCCGGTGATCGTGGTGGCGACCATCGCGCTCGGCACCTACATCTCCCTGGAGGCGACCCTGTCCTACCTGGGAGTGGGCCTCAAGCCGCCCAGCGTCTCCTGGGGCATCGACATCTCCGCCGCCTCCCCCTACATCCGCAACGCCCCGCACGCCCTGCTGTGGCCCTCCGGCGCCCTCGCCGTCACCGTCCTGGCCTTCATCATGCTCGGCGACGCGGTGCGCGACGCCCTCGACCCCAAGCTGAGGTGACGGCGCCATGCTGCTCGAAGTGCGCGATCTGCACGTGGAGTTCAGGGCACGGGACGGGATCGCCCGGGCCGTGAACGGGGTGTCGTACGCCGTCGACGAGGGGGAGACGCTGGCCGTGCTCGGCGAGTCAGGGTCGGGCAAGTCGGTCACCGCGCAGGCCGTGATGGGCATCCTCGACATGCCGCCGGGGCGGATCACCGGCGGCGAGATCCTCTTCCAGGGCCGCGATCTGCTGCGGATGAAGGAGGAGGAACGGCGGGAGCTGCGCGGCGCCCGGATGGCGATGATCTTCCAGGACGCGCTGTCGGCGCTCAACCCGGTGCTCTCCGTGGGCGAGCAGCTCGGCGAACTGTTCACGGTGCACCGGGGGATGTCGCGAAAGGCCGCGCGGGCCAGGGCCGTCGAGCTGATGGACCGGGTGCGCATCCCGGGCGCCGCCCAGCGGGTGCGCGACTACCCCCATCAGTTCTCCGGCGGGATGCGCCAGCGGATCATGATCGCCATGGCGCTGGCCCTGGAACCGGCCCTGGTCATCGCCGACGAGCCCACCACCGCCCTGGACGTCACCGTGCAGGCGCAAGTCATGGACCTGCTCGCCGAGTTGCAGCGCGAGTACCGGATGGGGCTCGTCCTCATCACCCATGACCTCGGGGTGGTGGCGGACGTGGCCGACCGGATCGCCGTGATGTACGCCGGGCGGATCGTGGAGTCGGCGCCGGTGCACGACATCTACAAGGCGCCCGCCCACCCCTACACCCGGGGCCTGCTCGACTCCATCCCGCGCCTGGACCTCAAGGGACAGGAGCTGTACGCCATCAAGGGCCTGCCGCCGAACCTGACGCGCGTCCCTGCGGGCTGCTCCTTCCATCCGCGCTGCCCGATGGCCCGGGACGTCTGCCGCGCCGAGGTGCCGCCGCTGTACGAGGTGTCCGAAGACCGCGGCAGCGCCTGCCACTTCTGGAGGGAGTGCCTGGATGGCGACGAGCGGTGAACCCGTCCTGGAGGTCAGCGGGCTCGTCAAGCACTACCCGCTGACCCGGGGCGTCCTGTTCAAGAAGCAGATCGGCGCGGTGCGGGCGGTCGACGGCGTCGACTTCACCCTCGGCCGGGGCGAGACCCTGGGCATCGTCGGCGAGTCGGGCTGCGGCAAGTCGACGGTCGCCAAGCTGCTGTGCAACCTGGAGCGGCCGACCGCCGGCTCCATCCGGTTCAAGGGCGAGGACATCACCCGGCTGTCCGGGCGCGCCCTGAAGGCGGTGCGCCGCAACATCCAGATGGTCTTCCAGGACCCCTACAGCTCCCTCAACCCCCGGATGACCGTGGGGGACATCGTGGGGGAGCCGTACGAGATCCACCCCGAGGCGGCCCCCAAGGGCGACCGGCGGCGCCGGGTCCGGGACCTGCTGGACGTGGTGGGGCTCGACCCGGACTTCGTCAACCGCTATCCGCACCAGTTCTCCGGCGGCCAGCGCCAGCGCATCGGCATCGCGCGGGGGCTCGCGCTGCGCCCGGAGGTCATCGTCGCCGACGAGCCGGTGTCCGCGCTCGACGTGTCGGTGCAGGCGCAGGTGATCAACCTGCTGGACCGGCTCCAGACGGAGTTCGAGCTCTCCTACGTGTTCATCGCGCACGACCTGTCGATCGTGCGGCACATCTCGGACCGGGTCGGGGTCATGTACCTCGGCCGGATCGTGGAGATCGGACGGGACGCGGAGATCTACGAGCATCCGACGCATCCGTACACGCAGGCGCTGCTGTCCGCGGTACCCGTACCGGACCCCGACGCGCGGCAGGACCGCGAGCGGATCATCCTCAGCGGGGACGTGCCCTCCCCTACGGACATCCCCTCCGGGTGCCGCTTTCGCACCCGGTGCTGGAAGGCGCGGGAGCGGTGCGCGGTGGAGGTGCCGCTGCTCGCGGTGCCGGCCTCTTTCGAGGAAGGTCCGGCCGCCCATGACTCGGCGTGCCACTTCGCGGAGGAGAAGCGGGTGGTGCCGCCGGAGTCCACCCAGGCGAACGGCAACGGGCCGGGGTGACGTCGTGCACCCCGGCCCGTCCACGGCACCCGCACGGCCGTACGTTCTTCAGCCTGGCGTGTCCGTATATCGGAACTGCTTCCGTCAAGTTGCCCGTGTGTTAACGCGGTTGACGGCCGCCGTCCGGCTCAGCCGAGGGCCCGCCGCAGGAAGTCCAGCTGGAGGTTGAGCAGGTTCTCCGCGACCGTCTCCTGCGGGGTCATATGGGTCACCCCGGACAGCGGCAGCACCTCGTGCGGGCGGCCCGCGGCCAGCAGCGCGGAGGACAGCCGCAGCGAGTGCGCGACCACCACGTTGTCGTCCGCCAGGCCGTGGATGACCATCATCGGGCGGTGCGGCTCGGCCGCGTCGACCAGACCGGTGTCGTCGATCAGCGAGTTGCGGCGGTAGACGTCCGGCTGCTCGTTCGGGTCGCCCAGGTAGCGCTCCTGGTAGTGGGTGTCGTAGAGCCGCAGATCGGTGACCGGGGCGCCGACCACCGCCGCGTGGAAGACGTCCGGGCGGCGCAGCACCGCGAGGGCGGAGAGATAGCCGCCGAAGGACCAGCCCCGGATCGCCACCCGGGAGAGGTCCAGGGGGAACCGCTCGGCGAGCGACCGGAGCGCGTCCACCTGGTCCTGGAGGACGATCTCGGCGAGGTCGTCCTTGATCTCCTTCTCCCAGGCGGGCGAGCGGCCCGGGGTGCCCCGGCCGTCGGCGACCACCACGGCGAAGCCCTGGTCGGCGAACCACTGGGAGGTGAGATGGGCGTTGTGCGCGGCGACCACCCGCTGACCGTGCGGACCACCGTAGGGGTCCAGCAAAACCGGCAGGGGAGTGTCACCGTGGTAGTCCCGTGGCATAAGCACGGCGCACGGAATTCGGCGTGCGCCCCCCTCGGTGAGCGTCACCCTGGGGGACAAACCGGGGTCTTCGGCGTACGACCGGACAGTGGCCGTCGGTTTCCCGTCAGTCAGCACCTGGACCCGCGTGCCCGGCCGGTCCGGCGTCGCGGACACCAGCACCGTCACGCCGCCGGCGCGCACCGCCGAGTGCACACCGGGCTCCCGGGACACGCGCTCCACGCCCAGTTCGTTCACCCGGTACACATGGATCTCGCCGATCTCGGGATCCTCCGCTTCGGCTCCCGCGGAGGCGGAGACGAGCGTGTCGTCCGCACCCACGTCCAGAACCGCACGGATGTGCAACTGGCCGCTGGTCAGCGGACGTTCGCCCACGGCGAGGACGCGGGCACCGCCCTCGTCCGCGATCCGGACCAGCTGCCCGGAGGGGTTCCAGCACGGCGCCCCGGCGAACAGTTCCAGCCAAATCGGGTCCTCGTCGGCGTGCACCATCCGGGTCGTCCCGGTGTCCGGGTCCACCGCCAGATACAGCAGGCCGCGCTGGTCCCGGGACTGTACGAGGACCAGCGGCGCACCCGCCTCTGACCAGTGCACTCGGGCGAGGTAGGGGTAGCGGTCGCGGTCCCAGAGCACCTCCGTGCGCTCCCCGTCGAGGCCCAGCACGAACAGCCGTACGTCCGCGTTAGGGGTGCCCGCCGCGGGGTACGCGACGTTATTTGGCTCACGGTCCGGATGGGCCGGGTCGGAGATCCACCACCTGGTCACCGGCGTGTCGTCCGCGCGGGCCACCAGCAGCCGGTCGGCGCCCGGTGCCCACCAGAAGCCGCGGGTACGGCTCATCTCCTCGGCCGCGATGAACTCCGCGAGCCCGTAGGTGACCTGCTCGGACTCCGGCTCGGCGAGCGCGCGGTCGCCCTCGCCGTCGGCGCCCACCACCCGCAGGGCGCCCTGGGAGACATAGGCGATGTGCCGGCCGTCGGGTGCCGGGCGCGGGTCGATCACCGGTCCGGGCACGGGCAGTTCACGGGTCCCGCCGGTCGTCAGGCTCGCCGTGAAAAGCCGCCCTGACAAGGCGAAAGACGCCGTTTCCACGGCAGCGTCGGTGGCGTAGCCGACGATGCCGGCCCCGCCCTCCCTGCTGCGCTCCCGGCGGGCCCGCTCCTCGGCCGAGAGCTGTTCGGAGGCGCCGTTCAGGAGGGCGCCCGGGTCTGCGGCGAGGCGCTCGGTGCCTTCCGGAAGGTCAAGCACCCACAGGGAGTTGGCCCGGTCGGAACCGGAGCTCGAACGCAGGAACGCGACCCGCGCGCCCTCGGGCGCCACGGTGAACCCGCGCGGCGCGCCGAGGGTGAATCGCTGGGTCCTGGCGTGTCTGCGGGGGAAGGAGTCGGACTCGGTCGTCATACCCCGACCATATTGGCCATGCGCCCCCTTGTGCGGCCGTGCGCCGAGCGATGCGCGAGCACGGATAGTTATGATCACTACCGCTGTGTGGGTATGAACCTGCCGGTGTCCGCATGGACTTGCTCTACCGATCTTTCCGAACAGCCGTGTCCCTGGGATCTTTGGAGGTGAGCCGCCGTGGCACTCTCGATTTCGGCGGTGGTGCTGCTGGCGATCATCGTCTTCCTGCTGATGAAGAAGTCGGGACTGAAGGGCGGCCACGCGGTCGTCTGCATGCTGCTCGGCTTCTACCTCGCCTCCTCCACCATCGCGCCCACGATCAGCCAGCTCACCACGAACGTGGCGAGCATGATCGGCAGCATCAAGTTCTGACGGCCGGGCGGGCGGCCCCGGGTCTGCGTAGGGTGGTGGCATGACGGAACTGCCCTCCTTCGGCCCGCGCGCCGCCCGGCGGCTGTTGCTGGTGCACGCACACCCGGACGACGAGTCGATCAACAACGGCGCCACCATGGCCAAGTACGTGGCCGAGGGTGCCCAGGTGACCCTGGTCACCTGCACCCTGGGGGAGCGGGGCGAGTCCATCCCGCCCGGGCTGCGGCACCTGACCGGCGCCGCGCTCGGCGCGTACCGGCGCGGTGAGCTGGCCGCCGCCCTCGGCGAGCTGGGCGTCACCGACGCCCGGTTGCTCGGCGGCGCCGGCCGCTACGGCGACTCCGGGATGATGGGCATCGCCGACAACGAGGACCCCGGCTGCTTCTGGCAGGCCGATGTGGACGAGGCCGCGGAACACCTCGTCGAGGTGATCCTCCAGACCCGCCCCCAGGTCCTCGTCACCTACGACGACAACGGCGGCTACGGGCACCCGGACCACATCCAGGCCCACCGCGTCGCCATGCGCGCCGCCGATCTCGCGGCCGGCCGCGGGCACACCATCGACAAGGTCTACTGGATCCGCACCCCGCGCTCCGTCGCCGAGGACGCCTTCGCCCGGCTCCAGGACGAGCTGCCGGCCCTGCCCTTCGAGAAGAGCGCGGCCCTGGACGACGTACCGGGCGTGGTGGACGACGCCCGGGTCACCACCGCCGTCGACGGCACCGCCCACGCCGCCGCGAAGGCCGCCGCGATGCGTGCTCACGCCACCCAGGTCGAGGTCGCCGAGCCCTGGTTCGCGCTCTCGAACGGGCTGGCCCAGCCGCTGTTCACCACCGAATACTACGAGTTGGTGCGCGGCACCGCCGTCCCCGGGGAGACCGACCTGTTCGCCGGGATCGCCGTCGGGGAGGCGCCGTGAGCGGCACCCAGGGGGGCACCGGCACCCCGGGCCCGATGCTCGCCCAGCCGCTGCGCCCGCCGACGCCCGGCCGGGCCCTGGCCCACATCGGCCTGTTCCTGCTCGGCGCCGTCGTCGCGGTCGCCGGGTCCCTGGTGCAGGCCGCCTGGTTCCCCGGCGGGCTGCTGCTCGCCCTCGCGGGCGCCGTCGGGGTGTTCCTCGGCGGCGCGTACGCCACCCGGTCCCGGGGCGGCGCGATGGCGCCCGCGGCGGGCTGGATCGTCACCGTCATCCTGCTCACCACCTCCCGTCCCGAGGGCGACTTCCTCTTCGGCGCGGGCGGCGGCTCCTATCTCTTCCTGTTCGGTGGCATGGCCCTCGCTGTGATCTGTGCCACCCTCGGCGCCGGGAGGCAACCACGCCTCGGCTCCGCCCGACTTGGGAAGTGACGTACCGCTTTCCGGTGCGGCCCACGTGCGAGTTGGGTGTGGGTTTCCTCAGCGGTCAGGGGATGTACGCCAGGGGCGGCCAGTATGGTGGTGCGCGCCGCCGAGCCTCCCCCGCGCTCTCGACCTCGTTCGAGTTGGGGGGACCGCCGAAGCAGTGAGGTCAGTGTCGGGCGGCGGAGCCAACTGGGAGAACCTGCCTTGAGTCGTGAAACTGACACTCCGTCCTCCGGGCCCAACGGGCGCGGCGGAGCCGCATACCCGTCCGGCACCCCGCCGTACGGGACCCCCATGGCTTCCGACGACGGTGCGGACGCGGGCCGTTCGGGCGCGCGGTCCGAGGAACGCAAGACCGAGACCACGCTGACGACCCGGATCCGGATCAACATCCCCGGGTCCCGGCCCATCCCGCCGGTCGTCGTGCGCAAGCCCGTGGACGACGGCGAGGCCGCCGGGGACGACAGGCCCGCCGCCGAGGTGCGCACCCCGGCCGCGGCCGCGCCCGCCCCCGAGGCCCCCGCGGAGCCCGCGGCCCCGGCCGAGGAGAAGACCAGCGACTGGTTCGCGCCCCGCAAGGCGGGCGCGCCCGCCAAGGGCGGCGCGGGTGCCAACGGGGCCAAGAACTCCGGCGGTTCCGGCGCCCCCGCGGGCGCGCCGGGCGGCCGCCCGGGCGCCCAGGGCACCGGAGGCGCGGCCGGTGGCTCCGGCGCCCGCCCCGGTGGCGTGGTCGGCTCCATGAGCGTGCCCGGCCGCACCTCGGGCAAGACGAACGGCGCGGGCCTGCCCGGCGCCACCGGCGGCCCCGTGGCCCCCGGGCACGGCGGCGGCACCGGCTCCTTCGACGTCACCGAGGCGCTGGCCGCGGGCCCGCTGGGCGGCGGCTCCCGGTCCTCCGACGCGGGCGGCGGCGAGCCGCGCCGCGACGAGCTGCCGTACTTCTCGGAGAACGGCCCGGCGGGCGGCCAGGACCCCTTCGGCACCGCGGGCGCGGGCGGCGCGAACGGCGCCGGCGGCCAGGGCGGCCGGGGCGGCCCGCAGGGGCCCGCAGGGCCGACCGGCGGTCCGGTCACCGGCGACAGCCCGCTGCGGCCGGGCGCCGAGGGCCCCTACGGGCATCAGGGTGCCGGGCGCAGCGCCCTCACGGACATCGCCGACCTCGAAGGACCGGCCGGGGTGCCGGGCGCCGGGCTCGGCCCCGGGGGCGGGCTCAGCGACGACACCGCGATCCTCACCCCGCAGAAGCCGGCCCCCGAACCGGGCACGCCCGGCTACCGGGCCCCGGACAACGTCTCCGGACACACCGTCACCAGCGGTATCCCGGTGGTCCCGGGCGGCAACGGCGGTCCGTTCGGCACCGGTGGTCCCGGCGGCCTCGGGGCTCCGGCCGGTGGTCCCGGTGGCCCGGCCGCTGCGGTGGCGCCGAAGCCCGAGCCGGCCGCGGCGGCGCCCAAGGCGGCGGCCAAGCCGAAGAAGAAGGGCCGCAGCAAGCTGGTCCTGCTCTGCGTCGGCCTGGTCGCGATCGCGGGCGGTGTCTACGGCGCCGGGCTGCTGATGAACCACACCGATGTGCCCAAGGGCACCACCGTGCTCGGCGTCGACATCGGCGGCGGCACCCGTGACGACGCGGTCAAGAAGCTGGACGACGTGTTCGGCAACCGGGTCGCCAAGCCGCTGAAGCTCTCCGTGGGCGGCCGTACGGTCATGCTCACCCCGGCCAACGCCGGTCTCCAGTTCGACTTCCAGGCCACCGCGAGCGCGGCCGCCAAGAGCGACTACAACCCGGTCTCCGTGGTCGGCACGCTCTTCGGGCAGCACCGCGTGGTCGACCCGGTCATGCCGGTGGACGAGGAGAAGCTCCAGGCGGCGCTCCAGCAGGCGGGCGGCGGCTCCGGCTCGGGCGCGGTGGTCGACGGCGGCATCACCTTCCAGGCCGGCAAGGCCGTCGCCGTGCACGGCAAGGCGGGTACGGCCATCGACGCGGCCCGCTCGACCCAGGCGATCGAGCAGGCGTACCGCGCGGAGGTGGAGACCGGTGACTCCTCGGTGATCACCGTGCCCACCGCCAACCGGCAGCCCGCGGTCTCCGACGCCGAGGTCAGCCGCGAGATGAAGGAGTTCGCGGAGCCGGCCATGTCGGCGCCGGTGACCGTGCGCGCCGACACGGGGCAGACGGTCATGTTCAGCCCGCAGAAGTCGCTGTGGAAGTTCCTCGGCGTGGCCGCGGTCAACGGCAAGCTGACCGACAAGCCGAACTACCCGGCCCTGAAGGAGCTCTACGGGCAGACCTTCGACGGCGTCCTGATCACCCGGGGCAACGGCAAGAAGACGCCGGTCACCCCCCAGGACGTCTATCTGGCCATGCGCCAGGCGCTGACCAGCACGACCAACCGGGTCGCGGTGATCAGCACGCACCCCAACTGAGGGGCGCCGACACGGCTCTTGAGGGGCGCCCGGCAGGTCTGCCGGGCGCCCCTTGAGGGTCCTGCGGGGTATGACATCTGTCATCCGCCACCCAGGACCCCCGACACTGCCGGGCACCCGCCCCGCACCGGCACCATGGACGACATGACAACGACAGCGGTACCGGCCGCCTCCACCACCGAGGTGGTCGGGTTCGACCAGGTGACCAAGACGTACGGGACGGTACGGGCCGTCGACGGGCTCTCGCTCCGGCTGCACCCGGGGGAGACCGTGGCCCTGCTCGGCCCGAACGGCGCGGGCAAGTCCACCACCCTCGATCTGCTCCTCGGCCTCAAGCAGCCCGACGCCGGCACGGTGTCCGTGTTCGGCACCGGCCCGCGCGAGGCGATCGTGGCCGGGCGGGTCGGGGCCATGTTGCAGAGCGGCGGCCTGATGGACGACGTCACGGTGGCCGAGCTGGTCAAGCTGTCCTGCTCCCTGCACCCGCGGCCCTACAAGGCCGCCGATGTGATGGCCCGCGCCGGCATCGCGCAGATCGCCGACCGCAAGGTCAACAAGCTCTCCGGCGGCCAGGCCCAGCGCGTCCGCTTCGCGCTCGCCACCGCCGGCGACAGCGATCTGATCATCCTGGACGAGCCGACCACCGGCATGGACGTCTCCGCCCGCCAGGCCTTCTGGGCCACCATGCGCGAGCAGGCCGACCAGGGCCGCACCGTCCTGTTCGCCACGCACTACCTCGAAGAGGCCGACGCCATCGCCGACCGGGTCCTGGTGCTGCACCGCGGCCGCCTCCTCGCCGACGGCACCGCCGCCGAGATCAAGGCCCGCGCCGGCGCCCGCCGGATCGCCTTCGACCTGGAGGGCGCCGTCGACGCGGCCGCCCTGCGCGCCCTGCCCTTCCTGACCGGCATCGACGTGTCCGGGCAGACCGTGCGCATCCAGTCCTCCGACGCCGACGCCACCGTGCACGCCCTGTACGGCCTCGGCCTCTACCCCCGCAACCTCGAGGTCGCCGGCCTCGGCCTGGAGCAGGCGTTCGTCGCCATCACGGAGGCCGAGGAGGCCAAGCAGTCATGCTGAATACATTTGGTACGCGGGCTCTGATCAAGCTGGAACTGACCCGCGCCCTGCGCAACAAGAAGTTCCTGTTCTTCTCGGTGCTCTACCCGGCGGTCCTCTTCCTGATCATCGCGGGCAACGCCGGCAACGCCAAGATCGACGGCACCGGGCTGACCGTGGCCACGTACATGATGGTGTCCATGGCCTCCTTCGGCGCGCTGACCGCCGTGCTGATGGGCAACAGCGAGCGCATCGCCAAGGAGCGCGAGAGCGGCTGGGTACGGCAGCTGCGGCTGACCCCGCTGCCCGGGCGCGGCTACGTCCTCGCCAAGACCGCCAGCGCCGCCGTGGTGAGCCTGCCGTCCATCGTGGTGGTCTTCCTGGTCGCCGCGGCGGTCAAGGACGTACGGCTGGACGCCTGGCAGTGGCTCGCGCTCACCGGGATCATCTGGGCCGGCAGCCTGGTCTTCGCCGCGCTCGGCGTGGCCATCGGCTACCTCGCCTCCGGTGACGCGGTCCGCCCCATCACCATGATCGTGTACTTCGGTCTGTCGATCCTCGGCGGTCTGTGGATGCCCACGACCACGTTCCCGCGGTTCCTCCAGGACATCGCCAAGTGGCTGCCCACCCACGCGTACGCCGCGCTGGGCCGGGCCATCGAGGAGAGCCGGGCCCCGCACACCACGGACATCGCCGTCCTCGCCGTGTACTTCGTCCTCTTCGCGGGCGGCGCGGCCTGGCTGTACCGGAAGGACACGCTGAAGGCGTGAGCACCATGACGGAAGGCCCGAAGGCGGCCGGGGGCCGGCCGGAGACACAGGTCCGGATCGGACAGGGCGTACAGGGGCGGCGCGAGCTGCTGGTGAAGGCGCTGTGGATCGCCGTCTGGCTGGTCTTCCTCAGCTCTCCCATCCAGGACCTGACCGGCGGCCGGCACACCACGGCCGGCACCGTGGCGGGGACGATCGGCCTCACCGTCTTCGTGTGCGCCTATCTCACCCTGGTCTTCCGGCAGATGGGCAAGCCCTTCGCGCCGCGGACCGTGGCCCTGCTGCTCGGCACCCTCCTGGTGCTCGCGCCCGCCCTGACCTACGGCCTGGGCACCCAGTGGAGCGGACTGTTCGTCTACCTCTCGGTGGCCTGCGGGGCGACCCTGCCGCTGCGCCTGGCGTACTGGGCGATCCCCGGCTCCGCGATCGTGATGTACCTGGTCGGACTGCGCTGGGGCGTCTACTCGGTCGACGACAACATGCTGACGGTCGTGCTCATCGGGTTCGCGATGGTCGGCGTGGGCCAACTGGTGCGCACCACGATCGAGTTGCGCAAGGCCCGGGCCACCGTCGCCCAGCTCGCCGCCAACGAGGAGCGACTGCGCCTCGCCCGCGACCTGCACGATCTGCTGGGCCACTCGCTCTCCCTGATCACGCTCAAGAGCGAGCTGGCCGGGCGGATGCTGCCCGAGCACCCCGACAAGGCGGCCCAGCAGGTCAGCGACATCGAACAGGTCAGCCGCCAGGCCCTGGTGGACGTCCGGGAGGCCGTCACCGGCTACCGGCGCCCCCGGCTCGCCGTCGAGCTGGCCGGCACCCAGGTGGCCCTCACGGCCGCGGGCGTCATCGCCGAACTGCCGCCCGAACCCGACCTCGCCGGGGTGCCCGAGGAGGCCGAGTCGGCGCTCGCCTGGGCACTGCGCGAGGCGGTCACCAACGTGGTGCGGCACAGCGGCGCCGACCGGTGCGCCGTACGGCTCACCCACCGCCAGACGCTGGACGGCCCGATGCTCGAACTCGCCGTCGAGGACGACGGATCGGGCACCGGCAACGGCGGCTTCGGCAACGGTCTGACCGGGCTGACCGAACGCCTGGAGAAGGCCGGCGGAACGCTGGAGGCGGGCCGGGTCAAGCACGGCTTCCGGCTGGTCGCCCGCGTGCCCCTGGCCCCCGTGGGCGACGTAGGATCCGGGGCATGACGAGCACCATCAGGGTCCTGCTGGCCGAGGACCAGTCCATGGTCCGCGAGGCGCTGGCCGCGCTGCTCGGACTGGAGGACGACATCGAGGTCGTCGCGCAGGTCGCGCGCGGGGACGAGGTGCTCGGCGCGGTCGCGGCGCACGACGTGGACGTGGCGCTGCTGGACATCGAGATGCCGGGCTGCACCGGCATCGAGGCCGCGGCCCGGGTCCACCGGGACTTCCCCCGGGTCAAGTTGGTGGTGCTGACCACCTTCGGGCGGCCCGGCTATCTGCGCAGCGCCATGGAGGCGGGCGCCGACGCCTTCCTCGTCAAGGACGCGCCCGCCGCCCAGCTCGCCGCCGCCGTACGCAAGGTGCTCGCCGGGGAGCGGGTCATCGACCCCACGCTGGCCGCCGCCGCGCTCGCCGAGGGCGCGAACCCGCTCACCGAACGCGAGCGGGAGGTGCTGCGCGCCGCGGCCGACGGCTCCACCAACGCCGAACTGGCCAAGGCCCTGCACCTGTCCCAGGGCACGGTCCGCAACTACCTCTCCACCGCCATCCAGAAGCTCGCCGTCCGCAACCGGGCGGAGGCGGTGCGCGCCGCGCGGGAGAAGGGCTGGCTGTAGAAGCAGCCGGTACGAGGGGCCGGAAGCCGCCGGTACGGCAGTTCAGTTGAGCTTGGACCGGGCGGTCCGGGCCTGGTGCCGCACCCGTTCGGCGGCCGGTTCGTCGACCACCTCGATCAGCTCGGCGTACGCGTCCAGTTCGTCCGCACCGGCCGTGAACTGGCCGCGCTGCACCAGCAGTTGCCCGCGCTCGTAGCGCAGCCGCGCCGGGTGGGCCGGGATCAGCAGCGACAGCTCCACCGCGCGCAGCGCCACGTCCGAGCGCTCGGGGCGGGCCGCGGCCCACGCGCGGATGTTGTTCAGGATGCGCTGGACGACCTCCAGCGGGGGCGCCGGCTCCAGCATCCCGGGGTCGAGCGGGCCCCCGGTCGCGCCGGCCACCAGCAGCTCGGCGTCCGGCCCGGTGAGCACCCGCCCGCCCTCGAACGGGTCGGCCAGCACCTGCTCCCCGGGCGCCCCGAACCCGACCACGAAGTGCCCCGGCAGCGCGACCCCGTACACCGGGGCCCCGGCCCGCCGGGCCACCTCGAGCCACACCACCGACAGCAGGATCGGCAGCCCGCGCCGGCGCCGCAGCACCTCGTGCAGCAGCGAGGACTCCAGGCGCTGGTAGTCGCCGGGCGTGCCGTGGAACTCGTAGCGGCCGCCGAGCAGCCGCCGTACCGCCTCGGCCCAGGCGCGCGGACCGCCGGGCCGGTAGGGCAGCTCGCCCGCGAGCCGGTCCAGCTCCGCCTGCGCGGAGTCGATCCCGGCCTCGTCCAGCGAGCCGTCCGTCTCCGCGCCGATCAGCAGGCACAGCGCCGCCAGGTCCGGCCGCGGTGACCGGGCCTCCTCGGCGAACCGCGCCCGCACCTCGGCGGACCGCTCGGGCGGGGGCGGGTACGGGGGCGGCAGATACGGGTGGGACATGGTGGATTCTCGCCCTTCCGGGAGCCGGGGGAATGTCTACGACGGGCCGTGTGCGGGCTGTTCCCGCGGCTCCCGGAAGTGGTGGTAGGCGTGGTGCCGGGAGAAGCCCAGGCCCGTGTACAGGGCCCGTGCGGGCGCGTTGTCGCTCTCCACCTGGAGCCAGCCGGCCGAGGCGCCCTCGGCCAGCGCCCGGCGGGCCAGCGCGGCCATCACGTCGGTGGCCAGGCCCTGCCGCCGCCTGCCGGGGTCCACCTCGACGGCGGCGAAACCGGCCCAGCGCCCGTCCACGACACACCGGCCGATCGCCGCCGGGGCCCCGCCCGGCTCGCCCGGCACGGTGGCGAACCACACCGAGGGACCTGCCGAGAGCACTCGCAGGGCCACCTCGCTCACCCCCTTGCGCTGGTATCGCGCGAGCCACGCCTCGTCCGCCTCCCGGGCGAGGACCACGTCCGCGCCCGCGGGCCGGTCCGCGAGCGGGGCCAGCGCACCGATCCACACCTCGGCGCTCACCTCCCGCACCCAGCCGCGCCGCTCCAGCTCCGCGCCGAGCAGCTCCTGCGTGCCCTCGGCGCCCGTCGCGGTCTGCACATAGGCGGGCAGCCCGCGCTCGCCGTACCAGCGTCGTACGGCCGCCAGCGCCGCGTCGAGCGGACACCCGGGATCACCCAGCGGCAGCACGCTGTTGGCGCGCCGTGTGTATCCCCCAGCCGCCCTCAGCTCCCACTCGCCGAGCCGCTCGCTCTCCACCGGGCGCCAGCCGCGCGAGGTGACCCGCGCCAGCTCCTCGTAGCCCGCCGCCGGACCCCTGCGGCGCGCCGGGGCGGCCGGTACGATCTTTCCCGCGACGAGCGAGCTTTCCGGAAACCGGACACTCGCCCCGTCCCGCTGTGTGATCATGAGCACGCCATGATCCCAAGATGTGAGAACGCCCACCGTGTCGGTGAACTTCTCCCGCGCCGCACCGGGTTCGCTCAACCGCCGCACGGAGACGCGTTTCCCCACGTCGGCGGGGGTGATTCGGACTTCCAGGCGCCCTTGTGCCGAGATTTCCACCGGTCAGTTCACCCCTCCTGTTCGGATCATGCTCCGGAACGGAGATACTAGGGGCGGGCATCGACGACGCCGCGCTCCCGCGCGCCAGGCGGCGGAGCCTGAGGAGGCCCGCCAGCGCCCTATCGAGGAGGAACGACAGCGTGACCTACGTCATCGCGCAGCCTTGTGTCGACGTCAAGGACAAGGCGTGCATCGAGGAGTGCCCGGTCGACTGCATCTACGAGGGCCAGCGGTCCTTGTACATCCACCCGGACGAATGCGTCGACTGTGGTGCCTGTGAGCCGGTCTGCCCGGTCGAGGCGATCTTCTACGAGGACGACACTCCCGAGGAGTGGAAGGACTACTACAAGGCGAACGTCGAGTTCTTCGACGAGCTGGGCTCGCCCGGCGGCGCCAGCAAGCTGGGGCTGATCGAGCGCGACCACCCCTTCGTCGCCGCGCTGCCGCCGCAGGGCGAGTGACCGTTTAGCGCCCAAGCGGCCCGCGAACGCGCCGCCTCGGTCCCGTACGGCCCCGATCGCCCTGATCACCGCCGCACGGGACCGAGGCGTTTGCCGCACCAGACGAAAGTGAGCCACTGATCGTGTCCGCAGTCTCCGACCGGCTTCCCACTTTTCCCTGGGACAAGCTGGAGCCGTACAAGAAGACGGCCGCGGCCCATCCGGACGGCATCGTCGACCTCTCCGTCGGCACCCCGGTCGACCCGGTCCCCGAGCTGGTCCAGAAGGCCCTGATCGACGCAGCCGACTCACCGGGCTATCCGACCGTCTGGGGCACGCCCGCGCTGCGGGACGCGATCTGCGGCTGGCTGGAGCGTCGGCTGGGCGCCCGCGAGGTCACCCACCGGCATGTGCTGCCGGTCGTCGGCTCCAAGGAGCTGGTGGCCTGGCTGCCGACCCAGCTGGGCCTCGGCCCCGGCGACCGGGTGGCCTACCCGCGCCTCGCCTACCCGACGTACGAGGTCGGCGCGCGGCTCGCCCGCGCCGGGTACGAGACGTACGACGACCCGCGCGACCTCGACCCGGCCGGTCTGAAGCTGCTCTGGCTGAACTCCCCGTCCAACCCGACGGGCCAGGTGCTGGGCAAGGACGAGCTGACGGAGATCGTCGCCTGGGCCCGCGCCCACGGCGTCCTGGTCGTCTCCGACGAGTGCTACCTGGAGCTGGGCTGGGAGGCCGACCCGGTCTCGGTGCTGCACCCGGACGTCAACGGCGGCTCCTACGACGGCATCGTGGCCGTCCACTCGCTCTCCAAGCGCTCCAACCTGGCCGGCTACCGCGCCGCCTTCATCGCGGGCGACCCGGCCGTCCTGGGCCCGCTCCTGGAGATCCGCAAGCACGGCGGCATGATGACCTCCGCGCCGACCCAGGCCGCCGTGGTGGCCGCGCTGGGCGACGACGCCCATGTCCATGAGCAGCGGGCCCGCTACGCCGCCCGCCGCGAGGCGCTGCGCTCGGCCCTGTTGTCCCACGGCTTCCGCATCGAGCACAGCGAGGCCAGCCTCTACCTGTGGGCCACCCGCGACGAGCCCTGCTGGACCACCGTCGCCCACCTGGCCGACCTGGGCGTCCTGGTCGCCCCCGGCGACTTCTACGGCCCGGCGGGCGACACCTTCGTCCGCGTGGCCCTGACCGCGACGGACGAACGGATCGCGGCGGCGGTCGCGCGGCTGTAGGTTCCGCCCCGCGCCGCCCCCGAGAACGCCGAACGGGGTCCAGGGGAATGTCCCCTGGACCCCGTTCACCGGTCGGTCCCGGCTCAGGTGAGGGGCAGGCCCTGCATCGGCAGGTTGGCGGTCGGCAGGCCGCCCTTCGTGGCGCCGGCGGCCGCGTCGCCCAGGGCGTTGCCCGCGGCGCCGGCGACGCCGCCCGCGGCCTGCTGGGCCGCCGGGGCGGTCTTCTTCACGGCACCGCCGGCCGTCTTGCCCGCGGCCGGCACGGCCGTCTTCACGGCGTTGCCGCCCGCGTCGCCCGCCAGCGAGGTGACGTGCTCCGCGGCACCGTCGGCGGTGTCGCCGACGTGCGCCGCGTCCAGCGCGGTCAGACCGCTCAGGTTCGCGGTGGCCGGCAGGTTCGTGGCCGCACCGGCGGAGCCGGCCGCACCGACCCCGGCGGCCGCTCCCGCTGCGACAAGCAGCGCGGCACGGGCGATCCGGCGGGTCAGGGGGAGGGACATGATGCTCCATTCGACGGGAGAAGAACGATCTCTGTCGTCCGGACCCGGCACCGGGCCCGGACGCCATGACTACCGCTCGAAGCCCCCGAAGGTTGCGGACGCCCCAGGTAAAGAACCGATAACGCATCGCATTATCAGGTGTGGATAAAAACGGGCAAAGGGCGTCCGCGAGAACGCCCAGCAGAATCCTTCCGCCCCTTGAGCCGCAAGGGCTCCCGGGCGAGTTTCTCGACTCGCCCGTTTGGCCGCGTGTGAAACGCCGACGCCACCCCTCGGCGCGATGACCCGTACTACTGTCCGGTCACGATCCGGACAACGCCCACGGACTTCTCCGCCCCCGCGGCGCCCTGCGAGCGCACCTGCTGCCACGCGCCGCCGTCGCTCCCGGCGGTCCACACCCGCCCCGCGTACGTCACCCGCTGGATGTGCAGCGCCGAGGAGTTGGCGACCGCCCAGTGCGCGAGCTGCCACCCCCGCTCCCGCTCGTCGCGCCCGCTCGCGTCCGTCCGCGTGCCGAGCGGCACCGGCACGGTCACCGTCCGCCCGCTCGCCGTCGCCGTCACGCTCGGCGAGGGGGACGGCGAGGGCACCGGGGCCCCGCCCACCTCCGCACCGGTCTCCTGGAGCGCGTCCCGTCCGAAGTCCCGTACCAGCGCGGCCCGTACCGCGTCCGGGCCGATCGCCTGGGCCGCCGGGTCGAAGCGCCCGTCACAGGTCAGCGTGGCCGCCGCCTGCCCGGTCAGCGCGGCCGACAGCAGCTCGGCGTCCGGCTCGTGCTTGGCGTACGCCTCCGGGTAGCCGCTGCGCTGCACCTTCTGCGCGGCCACGGTGAGCGGCAGATCCGAGTAGTCGGGCACCTTCGCCAGATGGGCGTAGAAGATCCCGGCCGCGTACGTGGGGTCCATGATCTGCTGCGCACTGCCCCAGCCCTGCGAGGGCCGCTGCTGGAACAGGCCGAGCGAATCCCGGTCGCCGTGCTCGATGTTGCGCAGCCCCGACTCCTGGAGCGCGGTGGCGAGCGCGATCGTCACGGCCCGCTCGGGCATGTTCCGGCCGGTGCCGACCGCGGCGATCGTCGCCGCGTTCGCCGCCTGCTCGGGCGTGAACTCGTACGACGTCCCGGCGCCGGTGGCCGAGACCACCTTGCAGCCGTGTGAACCACCGCCTCCGGTGACGTACTGCACCACGAGGTAGGCGGCGACACCGCACAGGACCAACAGGGCCGCGGAGAACCGGAGAAGGCGGCCGCGGCGCTTGCGACGGGTGGGGGACGGCTGTGACACGCGTACAAGGTAGCGGAGCGACCGCCACCGCTCGGCAGCGGTCCGTCACCGCGCGCGCGAACGGGGTGTCCCGGGGTGGCGCGCTAGGGTCAAAGCCATGGCCGACACCTCGCTTGACCTCACGCTGGACGCCGCCACGCTGACCGCGCGGCTCGTGGACTTCGCCTCCGAGAGCGGCACCGAGAAGCCGCTCGCGGACGCCATCGAGACCGCGCTGCGCGCCCTGCCGCACCTGACGGTGGACCGCTACGGCAACAACGTGATCGCCCGTACGAACCTGGGCCGCGCCGAGCGGGTCGTCCTGGCCGGGCACATCGACACCGTGCCGATCGCGGACAACGTGCCCTCGCGACTGGACGAGGACGGCGTGCTGTGGGGCTGCGGCACCTGCGACATGAAGTCGGGCGTGGCGGTCCAGCTGCGCATCGCGGCCACCGTCCCGGCCCCCAACCGCGATCTGACCTTCGTGTTCTACGACAACGAGGAGGTCGCGGCCCACCTCAACGGCCTGCGCCATGTCGCCGAGGCCCGTCCGGAGTGGCTGGCGGGCGACTTCGCGGTGCTCCTGGAGCCCTCCGACGGCGAGGTCGAGGGCGGCTGCCAGGGCACCCTGCGGATGCTGCTGCGCACCGAGGGCGAGCGGGCGCACTCCGCGCGCTCCTGGATGGGCGCCAACGCCATCCACGCGGCCGCGCCGATCCTGGCCCGCCTGGCGGCCTACGAGCCCCGCTACCCGGTGATCGACGGCCTGGAGTACCGCGAGGGCCTGAACGCCGTGCGCATCGGCGGCGGGGTCGCGGGCAATGTCATCCCCGACGAGTGCGTGGTCACCGTCAACTTCCGCTACGCCCCCGACCGCACCGAGGAGGAGGCGATCGCGCACGTCCGCGAGGTGTTCGCGGACTGCGGGGTGGCCGAGTTCGTGGTCGACGACCACAGCGGCGGCGCGCTGCCCGGCCTCTCCCACCCGGCCGCGGCGGCCTTCATCGAGGCGGTCGGCGGCATCCCGCGCCCCAAGTACGGCTGGACGGACGTCTCCCGCTTCGCCGCGCTCGGCATCCCCGCGGTCAACTACGGCCCCGGCAACCCGCACCTGGCGCACAAGCGCGACGAACGGGTGGAGACGGCCAAGATCCTCAAGGCCGAGGAGCGGCTGGTGAACTGGCTCACCGCGTGACCCGGTCGCGGGTGGCGCACGCCTGGCGGACACGCATATGTCCCCCCTGCTTAACCCGTGTAGATCTAGGCTGATGGCGAACCACCGGCAAGCGGAGGGAGCGCATATGCCTACCGGGAACCCCGAGGGTAAGAAGCAGCCGCCGGACGAGCAGCGGCTCGGTCCGGTCCTGCGGCGGCGGGACCAGGTGACGCCGAGCACCACCGACCAGCGGCTGCTGGACGCGGGCGGCCCCTCCGACTGGGTGCACACCGATCCCTGGCGGGTGCTGCGCATCCAGTCGGAGTTCATCGAGGGCTTCGGCACACTCGCCGAACTCCCGCCCGCGATCAGCGTGTTCGGCTCGGCCCGCACCCCTGTGGACTCGCCGGAGTACGACGCCGGGGTACGGCTCGGGCGCGGTCTCGCGGGGGCCGGCTGGGCGGTGATCACCGGCGGCGGTCCCGGCGCGATGGAGGCCGCCAACAAGGGCGCGTGCGAGGCGGGCGGCGTCTCGGTCGGGCTCGGCATCGAGCTGCCCTTCGAGCAGGGGCTGAACCCCTACGTCGACATCGGGCTGAACTTCCGGTACTTCTTTGTCCGGAAAATGATGTTTGTGAAGTATGCCCAAGGGTTCGTGGTGCTGCCCGGCGGCCTCGGCACCCTGGACGAGCTCTTCGAGGCGCTGACCCTGGTGCAGACCCAGAAGGTCACCCGCTTCCCGATCGTCCTCTTCGGCAGCGAGTACTGGGGCGGCCTGGTCGACTGGCTCAAGAACACCCTGGTGGCCACCGGCAAGGCCACGGAGAAGGACCTCCTGCTCTTCCACGTCACGGACGACGTGGACGAGGCGGTGGCCCTGGTCTCCAAGGAGGCCGCCCGCTAGGGTCTTTCGTTTGGATCAGCCCGGCATGACCCAAACGAGAGGCCCTAGGGGGTAACCGGTTCCCTCAGGCCAGACCGCGCCGGGCCACCGCAGGGGGGCGGTGGCCCGCGATGGCGGAGACCATGTCGAGCACCTGGCGGGTCTCGGCGACCTCATGGACCCGGTAGACCATCGCCCCGAGCCAGGAGGACACCGCCGTCGTCGCCAGTGTGCCGATCAGCCGCTCCTTGACCGGCCGGTCCAGCGTCTCCCCGACGAAGTCCTTGTTGGACAGCGACACCAGCACCGGCCAGCCCGCCGCGACCATCTCGTCCAGGCGCCGCGTCGCCTCCAGGCTGTGCCGGGTGTTCTTGCCGAAGTCGTGCCCGGGATCGATCAGCACCGACTCCCGGGGCACCCCGAGCGCCACCGCGCGCTCCGCGAGGCCCACGGTCACCTCCAGGACGTCCGCCATGACGTCGTCGTACGTCACCCGGTGCGGGCGGGTGCGCGGCTTGGCGCCGCCCGCGTGGGTGCACACCAGCCCCACCCGGTGGCGCGCCGCGACCTCCGCGAGGCCCGGGTCCGCGCCGCCCCACGCGTCGTTCAGCAGATCGGCGCCCGCCGCGCACACCGCCTCGCCGACCTCGGCCCGCCAGGTGTCCACGCTGATCACCACGTCCGGGAACCGGCGCCGCACCTCGGCCACGAATCCGACCGTGCGCCGCGCCTCCTCCTCTGCGGAGACCTCCTCGCCGGGGCCCGCCTTCACCCCGCCGATGTCGATGATCGCGGCGCCCTCGGCCACCGCCTGTTCGACCCGCGCCAGGGCCGGCTCGTCGCGGAACGTCGCCCCGCTGTCGTAGAAGGAGTCGGGGGTCCGGTTCACGATCGCCATGATCACTCGATCGTGCGGTCCGAATTCCCGCCTGCCCAGCCTGAGCATCCGCTGTGACCTCTTCCTCGTACGTCCGGCACTGCGACCGCCAGTGACCCTAACTGTCACACGCGCATGGCACGATCGGAGCTGACAGATTCCACGTCCGGCACCGTGCCGGCACCCGAGCTGGGGGCCTCCAGACGATGGTGATGTTCCTGTTCCTGGTCATCGCACTGGCCGTCGTGGTCGCCGCGGTGACCCTCGCCGTGGTGGGCGGCGGCAATGAGAGCGGCCCGCTGCCCGAGGCCGCTCCGGAGCGGCTCCAGGACCCGCTGCCCGCCGACCGGCCGGTGGGCCGCGAGGACGTGGAGAGCCTGCGCTTCCCGCTCGCCGTGCGCGGCTACCGCATGTCCGACGTCGACGACGCCCTCGGTCGCCTCGGCGCCGAACTCGCCGAGCGCGACGCCCGGATCGCGGGCCTGGAGTCCGCACTGGCCGGCGCCCGCGCCGCCGCCACCCGCCCCACCCTGGACAAGTCCCGGCACCCGGAGGACCAGCAGTGACCGCCGCCATCGTGGGCCCCGACGGCGCGCCGCGCTGCCCCTGGGCCCTGTCCACCGACGACTACGTGGCGTACCACGACGAGGAGTGGGGCCGCCCGGTCCACGGCGACGACGCCCTCTTCGAGCGACTCTGCCTGGAGGCGTTCCAGTCCGGCCTGTCCTGGATCACCATCCTGCGCCGCCGGCCGGGCTTCCGCACCGCCTTCGCGGGCTTCCGCATCGAGAAGGTGGCCGCCTTCACCGACGAGGACCGCGAGCGCCTGCTGGCCGACCCGGGCATCATCCGCAACCGCGCCAAGATCGACGCCACCCTCGCCAACGCCCGTGTCCTCGCCGGCTGGGCGGCCGGCGACCTGGACGAGCTGATCTGGTCCCACGCCCCCGACCCGGCCGGCCGCCCGGCCCCCAAGACGCTGGCGGACGTACCGGCGGTGACCCCGCAATCCACCGCCCTGTCCAAGGAGTTGAAGAAGCGGGGCCTGAAGTTCGTCGGCCCGACCACGGCGTACGCCCTGATGCAGGCGTGCGGTCTGGTGAACGACCACCTGGAGACGTGCGTGGCGAGGAACAGCGGCTGAGGACCGGCGGCTGACGACCAGCGACCAGGGGCGCGTCACCGCCCCAGGTACTTGGGCTTCTCCTTGTTCACGAACGCCTGCACCGCGATCAGGTGGTCCTCGGACTGCCCGGCCCGCGTCTGGAGTTCGTCCTCCTTTCGGAGCGTCTCCTCCAGGGAGTGCGTCAGCCCGAAGGCCACCGCCTCCTTGATCGCCGCGTAGGCGACCGTCGGCCCCGAGGCGAGCTTGCGCGCCACCTTCTCGGCCTCGGCGCGCAGCTCGGCCGCGGGCACCACCCGGTTGGCGATCCCCAGCTCCAGCGCGTCCTGCGCGCCGACGCTGCGCGGGAACAGCAGCAGGTCCTGCGCGCGGCTCGGCCCGACCACCCGCGGCAGGGTCCAGGAGATCCCGGAGTCCCCGGTCAGCGCGACACCCACGAAGGAGCTGTTGAAGGACGCGGTGTCGGCGACGATCCGGTAGTCCGCCGCGAGCGCGAACCCGAAGCCCGCCCCCGCCGCGACGCCGTTCACCGCGGCGACCACCGGCTTGGCCGCCCCCGCCAGCGCCCGCACGATCGGGTTGTAATGCTCGCCGACCGTGCGCATCGTCTGCGCGGACCCGGTCTCCCGGTCCTGCGCCAGCAGCCCGATGTGCTCCTTGAGGTCCTGGCCCACACAGAACGCCCGATCCCCGGCGGCGGTCAGCAGGATCGCCCGTACGGCCGTGTCACGGGCCGCTTCCTCGGCCGCCTCCCGCAGCGCGACCTTGGTCGCCACGTTCAGCGCGTTCATCGCCTCGGGGCGGTTCAGCGTGATCGTCGCGAGCCCGTCGCTCACCTCGTAGAGCACGGTGTCGGCCATGGCGCATCCCCTCCGGTTCGCGGTGGTGACGTACCGCTCGGTACGCCCCTGTCCGATCACAGCATGGCGGAGATCACCGGCCAAGGGCCCGACGGCGGGTGTGAGCTGCGTCAAAGAAAACCGGGCCCCGGGTGGCCGAAGGCCGTCCGTGCGGTGGCGCAGTATCGCAGCCACATCCCCGAATTGAGTGGTTTTGCTCGCGCGCGTTGCCCAAGCGATGCCGACCGATGTTGGTCATCGGGTCCTGAGATGCGGGATAATGGCTTAGAAGCAATCTGTTCGATGCCGGTGTCGCGTGTCCGGTTCGGTCCCGCGGGTGCCCGCCGGGTGCCATCGGTAGACGATGAGCTGGTTTCAGGAAGGGGAACGAGCATGGCGGCCATGAAGCCGCGGACGGGCGATGGTCCGCTCGAGGTGACCAAGGAGGGGCGGGGCATCGTCATGCGCGTTCCGCTCGAAGGCGGCGGTCGACTCGTCGTCGAGCTGACCCCTGACGAGGCCGAGGCGCTCGGCGACGCGCTCAAGAAGGTCGTCGTCTGACGCGCGCACGAGTCAGTCCTTGCGGCTGCCCCGGCATCGTACGCGGTGCCGGGGCAGCCGCGTTCCCGGGCAGCGCGCGCCCGCCGGGGCGCCGCCCCGCACCGCCGTCACCGCTTGACGGCGCACAGCAGTCCGTCGCCGACCGGCAGCAGCGAGGGGACCAGCTCCTGGCTCTCGCGCACCGTGCGCAGCAGCTCCCGCAGCCGCAGCACCTCCGAGGGCTGCGGTCCCGAGTCGACGGTGCGGCCGCTCGCGAAGACGCCCTCGAAGACCACCAGGCCGCCGGCCCGCAGCAGCCGCAGCGACTCGGCGAGATAGTCCGGGTACTCCTGCCGGTCCCCGTCGCAGAACACCAGGTCGTAGCCCGCGTCCGCGAGCCGGGGCAGCACCTCCAGGGCACGGCCGGGGATGAAGCGGGCCCGGTTGCTGGCGAAGCCGCAGGCACGGAACGCCTGCCGGGCGAACTGCTGGTGCTCCGGCTCCGGATCGACCGTGGTCAGCACGCCGTCCGGGCGCATGCCGTGCAGCAGATGGATTCCGGACACCCCACAGCCCGTGCCGATCTCCGCGACCGCCTTCGCGTCCACGGAGGCGGCGAGCAGGCGCAGCGCGGAACCCGTGCCGGGCGACACCGAGCGCAGTCCTGCGTCGAGGGCGCGGTCGCGGGCCCACAGCAGTGCTTCGTCCTCGGCGGCAAAGGCGTCGGCGAAAGCCGAGCTCGTCTGCCGGTTGCCGGTAATGACCCTCTCCTGTCGTCCCCATGGATGCCTCGGCGTGACTGTATCCGTTGGCGTCGGGAACCCGCAGATGGGACCGGGCGTTTATAGGGAAGAGACAGTGGTGGGGGACGCTTCGGGGGGGCGAGAGGTGGAGCAGGGCACCGCACAACTGCTGACGCAGCGGCACGAGCCGCACCAGCAAGTATCAAATTCTCGTAAAAACGCTTATCCGGAGCTAACGGGCGAGGTGGCTATGGTAGGGGCTCCACTGGACACCACCAGAGCCGACAGGGGAGGTGCGGCCGCGCCCGAGGACCGGGGTGGAGTGCTACGGCGCTTCCTCGGATCGGCGGGTAGGCCGAAATCCGTGACCGACACCGCTGCTGACAGCCACGCACCCGGAACCGCCGGGCGCGAAACCCAGACCGCGACCTTCACCAGTGACGCGGACGGGCAGGCGTGGACTCCGCCCACCTGGGACGAGATCGTCAGCACCCACAGTGCCCGCGTCTACCGCCTGGCCTACCGCCTCACCGGCAACCAGCACGACGCCGAGGATCTCACCCAGGAAGTCTTCGTCCGCGTCTTCCGCTCCCTGTCGACGTACTCGCCGGGCACCTTCGAGGGCTGGCTGCACCGCATCACCACGAACCTGTTCCTGGACATGGTCCGGCGCAAGCAGCGCATCCGCTTCGACGCCCTCGGCGAGGACGCGGCCGAGCGCCTGGCCAGCCGCGAACCCACCCCGCAGCAGCTCTTCAACGACGCGCACTTCGACGCCGACGTCCAGCAGGCCCTGGACACCCTGGCGCCCGAGTTCCGCGCCGCCGTCGTCCTGTGCGACATCGAGGGGCTGTCGTACGAGGAGATCGCCGCGACCCTCGGCGTGAAGCTCGGCACCGTCCGCTCCCGTATCCACCGCGGCCGCTCCCAGCTCCGCAAGGCGCTCGCGCACCGTTCCCCGGAGGCCCGCGCGGCCGAGCGACGCTCCTTCATGACCCGGGTCCCCGCACTGGGGGGAGGGGGCGCGACGGCGTGAGCGGATCACGGCAGAAACCGGTCGAGGCGTACCTCGCCGAGCAGCATCTGGGAGACCGGCTCTCCGCCCTGGTGGACGGAGAGCTCGGTCATGACACGCGGGAACGCGTCCTCGCCCACCTGGCCACCTGCGCCCGCTGCAAGGCGGAGGCGGACGCCCAGCGCGCGCTGAAGAGCGTGTTCGCGACCGCGGCCCCACCCCCGCCCTCAGCGAGCCTGCTGGCCCGCCTCCAGGGCCTCCCCGGGGGCGGTGACGGCGACGCCGACACCCCGCCCGGCGGTCTGTTCGGCCATGACCCCGAGACCCGGGCCCCCGGCGACCCGGGCACCTTCGGCCTGCGCCGCGGCTTCTCCTTCGGCTATGTCCCGGCCCGCCCGCAGGGTTCCGGCCCCGAGCGGACCGGTTTCCACGAGGAGACCGGCTTCGGCGGCCCGTTCGGCGAGGGCGGCTTCCGCGTGCATCCCGTCGGCCGCCCGGAGGACGGCCGCTCCGCCTCCCGCGGGCTGCGCTTCGCCTTCGCCGCCGCCGGCGCGGTGTCGCTGGCCGCGGTCGCCCTCGGCGGCGTGACCACCGCCATCCCCGGCTACCCGGCCGCGGACGCCCGGGGCTCCGGCAGCAATGTGATCCCGGCCCGCACCACGGGCACCGGCACCGGCGCCACCACTTCCGCCGATGCCCAGCGCCGTCGGCAGGGCCCGCTCGCGGCCCTGGGCGGCGGGGCACCACTGGGGCGTACGGCACCGCCGACGGCCGCCGTGACCGCGCCCCTGGTGCCGGGCGCGTCGGACATCGCGGCCGGGCAGTCCCAGGACACCGGAGGCCGGACCACGGGACCGCTGATGACGGGCGTGAATGCCGTGACCCCCCTGATACGCCCGCTGGACAAGGCCCTGGACCTTCAGCTGGGCAAGTGGTCCACGGCGCCCATGGTGCCGGGCATGCTGTCCGACAGCGGCCCCGATCCGGCCCCGCACAACCCCATCCGCTCCTCGGCGTCCTCCACCCCGTCGGCGTCGCCCCTGGCGGCTCCGGCGACGCCCCGCCGAACGCCCTGACCCCGGTGCCGTGACGGGCCCTGCGCCGGGGCCCGCGACCTGGTTGAATCCGGGCAGGCAGTCGAGGTTCCGGGCCGCCGCGAAAGCGCGGGGCCGCGGGTCAGCTTGGGGAGAGCATGGACGAGGGGAACGGCGTTCCGCAGGGGGTGGAGCCGGCGGGAGCGGCGGGGGCCGGACCGATACCGGACGGCGACTTCGAACTGGCCAGGCCGGAGCGCCCCAGCCCGCTGCACGAACCGGATCCCTACAGCACCCCGCCCTACGGCGAACCGGGCCCCTGGGCCCCCGCCCCACCGGTCCAGCACCCGGTGGCCACACCGGCGCAGGGCACGGTCATGACCCCGCCGGTGGCGGGCGCCGCCGTACCCCCGGCGCCCGCACCGGCACCCGCCGCACCGGCGCCGCTCACCGCAGCCACCCCGCCCACCATGCCCGCCGCACCCCCGGCGCCCGCGCCCCTGCCCGCCCGGCAGCCCCAGGCCGGCCCCTGGGGGCGCTACGACCCCTGGGCCGCGGCGCCGCTCCAGCAGCCCGGGGCCGTTGCGGTGCACGGGGGACGGCGGCCCCGGCGACGGCGTGCCGCGCTCGGCTGGACGCTCGCCCTCGTCCTGGTCGCGGCCGGGATCGGCGGACTCGTCGGCGGCTATGTCGAGCGCGAAGGGATCGAGGGCGAGGTGACCCTGCCGCAGGCCAAGGGCGTGCCCGCCGGGCGCGCCCCGGACAGCGTGGCCGGGATCGCCGCCCGCGCTCTGCCCAGCGTCGTCACCCTGCATGTCGCCGGCACCGACGAGGAGGGCACCGGCACCGGCTTCGTACTGGACGACCGCGGCCACATCCTCACCAACAACCATGTCGTCGCGCCCGCCGCGTCCGGCGGCAAGATATCCGCGACGTTCAGCGACGGGACCTCCGTCAAGGCCACCGTCGTCGGCCGGGACAGCGGCTACGACCTCGCCGTGGTCCAGGTCAGCGGCGTGCACGGGCTCACCCCGCTGACCCTCGGCGACTCCGACGACGTCCGGGTCGGCGACCCCGTCGTCGCCATCGGCGCTCCCTTCGACCTGGCCAACACCGTCACCGCCGGCATCATCAGCGCCAAGGAGCGGCCCATCACCGCGGGCGGCGAGAAGAGCGACGGCAGCGATGTGTCGTACGTGGACGCCCTCCAGACCGACGCGCCGATCAACCCGGGCAACTCCGGCGGACCGCTGCTGGACTCCCGGGCCCATGTCATCGGCATCAACTCCGCCATCCGCTCCGCCGACAGCGGCTCGGAGACCGAGAGCGGCCAGGCAGGATCCATCGGACTCGGCTTCGCCATACCGGTCAACCAGGCCAAGCGCGTCGCCGAGGAACTGATCGACGACGGCCGTGCCACCCACCCGGTCATCGGCGTCGATCTCGACATGGGCTACTCCGGCGACGGCGCCCGCGTCGACAGCCGGGCCCCGGACGGCGGCCCCGCCGTCGTCAAGGGCGGACCGGCCGAGCGGGCCGGACTCAGAGCGGGTGATCTGATCACCGAGGTGGACGGTGAGCCGGTGCACACCGGGGTGGAGCTGATCGTCAGGATCCGCGCGCGCGAACCCGGTGACCGGCTGCGGCTGACGGTCGAACGCGGCGGGACCGAGCGGGAGGTCTCAGTCGTCCTGGGCACCGCGGGCCAGAACTGACACAAGTCTCACCTCGGGACGGTACCGGTCGGACCAGAACGCCGGGTACCGTTGAGCGACCGAGGACATCGCAAGGAGCGTCAGGTGTTCAATGACATAGGGCCAATGGAGCTACTGACGATCATCGTCATCGCGGTGCTCGTGTTCGGTCCGGACAAGCTCCCCAAGGTCATCCAGGACATCACCCGGACGATCCGGAAGATCCGCGAGTTCTCGGAGAGCGCGAAGCAGGACATCCGCAGTGAGCTGGGGCCCGAGTTCAAGGACTTCGACTTCGAGGACCTGAACCCCAAGACGCTTCTGCGCAAGCAGCTCGGCAATGACGAGCTGGGGCTCCAGGAGATCCGCAACGGCTTCGACCTGAAGAAGGAGATGGCCGAACTCACCGACGCGGTGAACGGCCGTGACACCGGGTCCTCGTCCTCGGCCTCCTCGTCGTCCTCCTCCGGCTCCGCCGCGGCCACGCCGTCCACCGGCGGGAAGATCGACATGACGAAGAAGCCCGAGGAGTCCGAGAAGGACGACCGGCCGCCGTTCGACTTCGACGCCACCTGAGCCGCACCCGCCCCGCCTGACCTGTCGACACGCGCACGTGACGCACGTCATGGCGCGCGCCCGTCCCGAACGGCCTGAACAGGTCGTTCGGGGGACCCCGGTGACAGGTGCCTGCCCGGCGGCTCTCAGCGGTGTGGATATGCTGCCGAGTTGTTGTGCGGACCGGACGAGTACGCCCGAAGGGGGGCGGGCCGTCGCTTCGGTCCGACGAGCGCGAGGAGGCGTCCGGGCAGATGGAGACGACGAGTCGGGTGGGCGCGACGGCGCCGGCCACGGAGGGCGGACAGGGCCTCGCCGCCGATCGCGGCACGGTCGACGGTTACCTGCGGGCGCCCTTCCCCTGGTACGGGCTCGACGAGGCGTTCACGGGGCCGCGTTGGCTGATGCAGGTCGGCATGGCGTCCGACGGCGCCGTGGAGCACGGATCGATCGGGCACGGTGACACGCCGTCCGTGCTGCACGAGGGTGTCTCCGCGGAGCCCCGGGAGAAGTTCGCGGCCGTGGTGACCGTCGCGGCGCATCCGTCCCGGCGGGTGGCCGACGGTTCGGGGCTGCTGGAGGCGACGTCCGTGTCGTCGGCGGCATGGCTCGCGGGCGTGGGGCTGCTGTCCTTCACCTGGCCCGGGCAGATGGATCACGCCCTGCGCGACGAGTGGCTGGAGCAGCAGACCGAGGCGGCCTGGGAACTGGCCGACGATCTCGACGGGCCGGAGTGGTCCAGGCTCTCGCTGCCGGTGGACGGGGTGGCCTCGTCCTTCCGCTACCGGGAATCGGAGTTCGGCTGGGTGCTGGCCGGGTCCACGGAGGCGGGGGTGCATCTCGGCGCGTACGGGCGGGGGATGAGCGCGTACGGGCTCGGGTTCGCCGCGGTGAAGGACATCTCCGCGTACGTGTGACCCCAGGGGCGCCGGGTGCTGTCGGCGCCCCCTTCCAGTGCCGTACGGCTCAGAACTTGTTCTTCGGAGTCAGCCCCAACGACATGCCCGACAGGCCGCGCTGGCGGCCGCCCAGCTTGCCCGCGATGGAGCGCAGGGCGTTGCCGGCCGGGGAGTCGGGGTCGGTCAGGACGACCGGCCTGCCCTCGTCGCCGCCCTCGCGCAGCCGGACGTCGATGGGGATGGAGCCGAGGACCGGGACGCTCGTGCCCGTCGTACGGGTGAGCCCGTCGGCGACCAGCTGACCGCCGCCGGTGCCGAAGACGTCGACCATCTCACCGCAGTGCGGGCAGGGCAGGCCGGACATGTTCTCGACCACGCCGACGATCTTCTGGTGGGTCTGCACCGCGATGGAACCCGCGCGCTCGGCCACCTCGGCGGCCGCCTGCTGCGGGGTCGTGACGACCAGGATCTCGGCGTTCGGGACCAGCTGGGCCACGGAGATCGCGATGTCGCCGGTGCCCGGCGGCAGGTCGAGCAGCAGGACGTCCAGGTCGCCCCAGTACACATCGGCCAGGAACTGCTGAAGGGCGCGGTGCAGCATCGGGCCGCGCCAGACCACCGGCGCGTTGCCCGGCGTGAACATGCCGATGGAGATGACCTTCACGCCGTTCGCCGACGGCGGCATGATCATGTTCTCGACCTGGGTGGGCCGCCCCTCCGCGCCCAGCATGCGCGGCACCGAGTGGCCGTAGATGTCGGCGTCCACGACGCCCACCTTGAGGCCGTCGGCCGCCATCGCCGCCGCGAGGTTCACCGTGACCGAGGACTTGCCGACGCCGCCCTTGCCGGAGGCGACCGCGTAGACCCGGGTGAGGTTGCCCGGCTTGGCGAACGGGACCTCGCGCTCGGCCTGGCCGCCGCGCAGGGCCGCCGCCAGCTCCTTGCGCTGCTCGTCGCTCATCACATCGAGCGTGACGTCCACACCGGTGACGCCCTCGACGCGGGAGACCGCCTCGGTGACCCGCTGGGTGATGGTGTCGCGCATGGGGCAGCCGGAGACCGTCAGGTACACGGTGACCGCGACCGCGCCGTCCTCCCCGATCTCCACCGATTTGACCATCCCCAGTTCGGTGATGGGGCGGTTGATCTCGGGGTCGTTCACCGTCGCCAGTGCCTCGCGCACCGCGTCTTCCGTAGCCATAAGGACGATGGTACGGCGCGCCGAGGGCCCTCCGGGTAGCCCCTCAGCGGTCTTCTGCGTCACGTCCCGGCGGGCGTTCCGTCCGTTCCGCCGGGAATACGACCGGGCCGCCGTGACCGCGCCGCTCCTCCATCTCCTTGAGCATGTCCTGGAGCTCGGCCCGGATCCAGTCGCGGGTGGCGACTTCGCCGAGACCGATGCGCAGCGCGGCGATCTCCCGGGTCAGGTACTCGGTGTCGGCGATCGACCGCTCGTTCTGCTTGCGGTCCTGCTCCAGGTTGACCCGGTCCCGGTCGTCCTGCCGGTTCTGCGCGAGCAGGATCAGCGGGGCGGCGTAGGACGCCTGGAGGGACAGCGCCAGGGTCAGGAAGATGAACGGGTACTCGTCGAACCGCAGATGCCGGGGCACGACCACGTTCCACAGCACCCAGAGGATGATGACGATCGTCATCCAGACGATGAAGCGTCCCGTGCCGAGGAACCGGGCGATCCGCTCCGACAGCCGCCCGAAGGCCTCCGGGTCCCACTCGGGCAGGAACCGGCGCCGGGGCGTGCGCGGTTGGTCGAGCCGGGGCGTGCGCGGGCGGCCGGCGGCCGTGGCACCGGCGGGCGTGCGGTCCCGTTCGCGCTCAGGAGGCATGGCCGGCCCCCTTCTCGCCCTCGGGGCTCTCCTCCAGATGGAACTCGGTCTCACGCCAGTCGTCGGGCAGCATGTGGTCCAGTACGTCGTCGACGGTCACCGCGCCCAGCAGCGACCCGGCCTCGTCCACCACGGGCGCGGCCACCATGTCGTAGGTGGCGAAGAACCCGGCGATCACCGGCAGCGAGGCGTCCGGGGACAGCGGCTGGAGATCGTCGTCCAGGAGTGAGCTGACCAGGGTGTACGGGGGGTCGCGCAGCAGCCGCTGGAAGTGGGCCGTGCCCAGGTACTTGCCGGTCGGGGTCTCGTCCGGCGGACGGCAGACGTAGACCTGGGCGGCGAGCGCGGGGGAGAGGTCGGGGTTGCGGACGCGGGCGAGCGCGTCGGCGACGGTGGCGTCCGGACGCAGCACGATCGGCTCGGTGGTCATCAGACCGCCGGCCGTGTGCTCCTCGTACGACATCAGGCGCCGCATGTCGGCCGCGTCGCCGGGCTGCATCAGGCTCAGCAGCCGCTCCTTGTCCTCCTCGGGCAGCTCGGAGAGCAGGTCGGCCGCGTCGTCCGGGTCCATGGCCTCCAGGACGTCGGCGGCGCGCTCCTCCTGGAGCTTGCCGAGGATCTCGATCTGGTCGTCCTCCGGCAGCTCCTCCAGGACGTCGGCGAGCCGGTCGTCGTCCAGGGCGGCGGCGACCTCGGCGCGCCGCTTGGGGGAGAGGTGGTGCAGCACATTGGCGAGGTCGGCGGGGCGCAGCTGTTCGAAGGTGGCGAGCAGGTTCTCGGCGCCCTGTCCGTGCTCCTCCAGGGAGAACCCGGAGACGCCGGACCAATCCACGGTCATCGTCTCGCCCTTGACCCTGCGGAACGCGCTGCCCTTGCGGCCCTTGCGGACGAAGACGCGGTCGATCTCCCAGTCCCGGCGCGCGGGCAGCTGCTGCACGGACATGTCGAGGACGGTGGCCTCCTCGCCGGTCTCCACCAGGGTGACCCGCCGGTCCAGCAGTTCGCCGAAGACCAGCCGCTCGGTGGGCCGCTGCTCGAAGCGGCGCACGTTCATCACACCGGTGCTGATGACCTGGCCGGACTCGATACCGCTGATCCGGGTCATGGGCAGGAAGATGCGGCGCCGGGTGGACAGTTCGACCACGAGGCCGAGCACCCGCGGGGGCCGCTTGCCCACCCGCAGCATCACGACGAGATCGCGTACCCGCCCCACCTGGTCGCCGTTCGGATCGAAGACGGGGACCCCGGCGAGGTGCGAGACGAAGATCCGGGGGGCGCCGGCTGCCATGGTTCTGCTTCCTTGTCAGGGAACGTGCGTACGAGGTTTACATCGAGGGTCTGCGCGAAGTGGTTTGCGGCCGGGATTGCTTTTGTCGGTGAATTGCTCGGATTTGCCCGCACGGTTGCGCTTCAGGCTAGCCCGTACCGCTCGGATACGCCCTGGTGGGGGGTCCGGACGGACTGGCTCCGCCGGGCGCCCCGGGCACCGGTACGCTGCGGTACGCCGCTGAAGGAACCGTCGGAAAGGCGACCTCACCTGTGACTGCGATTCCCCTCGGCCGTACCCGCCCGGTGACCGCGCTGTGCGCGCTGGCCGTGACGGGCGCGGCGGTGCTGACCGGATGCGGCGGCGGCGATCCGGACGCGGGCACGAACGGGGTCGGCAAGCTGTCCGCCGACAAGATCCAGGCGCGCACGCGGTCCGCGGCGCAGGGTGCCTCGGCGGTCCGGCTGTCCGGCACCGTGGTGACCAGCGGCCGTACGTACCGGCTCGACATGCGCCTCAAGGACGATGGCGGGACCGGCTCGGTGACCTCGGGCGCCGACACGTTCAAGCTGCTGCGGGTCGGCGCCCAGCTGTATCTGAAGGCCGACGCGGCCTTCTGGGCGCAGCCGGACGGCAAGGGCGGTGACGGGAGCGGGGCGGCGGCCAAGCTCGACGGGAAGTATGTGAAGGTGCCGCAGGGGGACCCCGCGTACAAGAAGTTCAGCGGCTTCACGGACAAGGACGTCCTCCTCTCGGGTCTGCTGACACTGCACGGCTCGCTGGCGACCGACGGACGGCACACCCTGGCGAGTACCCCGACCGTCCGCATCACGGGCGACCACGGCTCCGGCGGCACCCTCGACGTCTCCCTCAAGGGCACCCCCTACCCCCTCGCCCTCACCCGCGCGGGCAACGCGGGCACGCTCCGCTTCTCCGACTGGGGCGCGAACTTCACCGTCACCGAGCCCAAGGACTCGGAGACGGTGGACTACGGGCAGCAGCTGCCGACGTCGTAGCGGGGCAGGCGCGCCAGGGGTACGAGGGTTACCGCCCCTCAGGGTCCTTACCGCCCCTTACGGCGCTTCGCGAGCAGCTTCGGCAGGGCCGCCGGCACCGGTCGGCGCGTGGTCACCGGGGTCGGCACCGGTCTCCGCGCCAGATCGCCCTCGGGCAGCGTGGCCACCGCACCCGTCGGCACCAGGCGCAGCACCCGGCACTCACGCGCCCAGCGGTCCGTCATCACCTCGGCGTCGGGGGCGTTCAGCCGCTTGCCCCTGAGTTCGGCGACCGCCGCCTCCCACTGCGGGGTGCCGGGTGCCTGCTCGCTCACCGCGGCCGTGAAGGAGACCAGCCGGCCCCCCTTGTCCTTGCTGCGCACGGTCACCTCGGCGGTGCCCCCGTCGGCCAGCCCCGTCAGCGGCTGCTCCCCGGGCCCGTCGCCCACCAGGCACACCGCGCCCTCGTGCCACACATGCCACACGGCATGCGCGGCGGACGCCTGCGCGCCCCGCACCCACAGCAGGCCGGACTTCTTCGCGGCCTCCTCGATGAGGGCCCGCGTGAGCAGCTCGCTTGTCATGCGTCCACCCTATCCACGCCGCTCACAGCCATCCGTTGCGCTTGAGCGTCCGGTGGATGCCCAGACAGAGCACGACCGTGATGCCCATGATCACCGGGTAGCCGTACTTCCAGTGCAGCTCGGGCATGTACTTGAAGTTCATGCCGTACACCCCGCACACCATCGTCGGCACGGCGATGATCGCGGCCCACGCGGTGATCTTGCGCATGTCCTCGTTCTGCGCGACCGACGCCTGCGCGAGGTTGGCCTGGAGGATGGAGTTGAGCAGTTCGTCGAAGCCGACGACCTGCTCATGGACGCGGGCGACATGGTCGGCGACGTCCCGGAAGTACTTCTGGATGTCCGGGTCGATCAGCCGCATCGGCCGCTCGCTGAGCAGCTGCATCGGCCGCAGCAGCGGGGCCACCGCCCGCTTGAACTCCATGACCTCGCGCTTGAGTTGGTAGATCCGCGCGGAGTCCACACCGCGCGAGACACCGCCCCGCCCGGGCGAGAAGACCTCGGTCTCCACCTCGTCGATGTCGTCCTGCACCGCGTCGGCCACCGCGATGTACCCGTCCACCACATGGTCGGCGATCGCGTGCAGCACCGCCGAGGGGCCCTTGGCCAGCAGCTCGGGGTCGTCCTGGAGCCGGTGCCGCAGCGCCCGCAGCGAGCCCTGGCCGCCGTGCCGCACGGTGATGAAGAAGTCCCGGCCGGTGAAGCACATCACCTCGCCGGTCTCCACGACCTCGCTGGTCGCGGTCAGCTGGTCGTGCTCGATGTAGTGGATCGTCTTGAAGACGGTGAAGAGCGAGTCGTCGTACCGCTCCAGCTTCGGCCGCTGATGCGCCTGCACCGCGTCCTCGACGGCGAGTGGGTGCAGCCCGAACTCGCCCGCGATACCGGCGAATTCGGCCTCCGTCGGCTCATGCAGCCCGATCCACACGAAGCCGCCGTCGCGCCGCACCTGGCGCATGGCCTCCTGCGGGGTGAGCGGCTTCGCGCTGGCGAGGCGCCGGCCGTCGCGGTAGACGGCGCAGTCGACCACGGCCGACGGGGTGGCGGGGTCACGCGTGGTGTCGTACGACGCGGAGGGCGCGCTCGTGGCCTTGCGCGGCGAGACGCGGGAGGGACGGACCACGGCGCGCAGGTCGCGGATCATCGACATGGGCAGGCTCCTTCGCGACAGGCAACGAAAGACCGCCGAAGACGGGTGGAACTACCCGGAATGGGGACGTCCTCCAGGAATTTCCCCGACCGGGGGCGGGGAAGGTGTTTGGCTCGTCCACAAAGCGGGGAGCACCGCACCGTCGCGGTGGCGATTTCGCTGCTGATGCAGAACTGATGCAGATCAGGCAAAGCGAGACGAAGTGCTCTTCCGAACAGTGACGCGCACGGGAAGGCGGCAGCCTGCCAGAACGAAAACCGGTCAGTGGCTACGACAGCCAGTGACTACATTCAGCGGGCGGAAGAGCGAGTGGTACTACCAGGTCGACTTCGATCCATGACAGCCCCACCTCCTCCGGCCGGTCCCTCGTAAGGGAGTTCCCAGGGTTCCGGGCTTGACAGCGTGCTTGGCACGCCGCCCCGAACCGCCGGCTCAGAGTACCAGCCGCCCTTGCTGTCAAGGTGCCGCTTTGCCCGCTGCTGACGAGTTCTATGCTCACCGCATGGTTGATGTTCTTCCTCTGGTCGAGGCACGGTTGACCACCGCCCTGGGCACTCCGGACGCGCGCGCGGCCGTCACCTTCCTCGGCACGGACCGCATCGAGGTGCTCCGCTTCACCGAGGGGGACGTCGTCCGCTACGCGACCCTCGGCATGTCCGCGCACCCCATGAGCGACCCCACCGCGCTGGTCGCCGACCCCGTCAAGGGCCCCCGCGCCGAACTGGTCCTGTCCGTGCGCGCGGGCGTCGCCGACACTGACAAGGTGCTCCGCCCGCTCGCCGTGCTCGCCGCCTCCCCGCAGGTCGAGGGGCTGATCGTGGCCCCGGGCGCCTCCCTGGACGTGGGCGATCCGCTGTGGCCCGGCGCCCCCTTCACCTCGGTCCTGGTGGGCGAGGGCGGCGGACTGGTCGAGGATCTGGAGCTGGACGATCCGCTGGACCCCGTACGGTTCCTGCCGCTGCTGCCGATGACCCCGAACGAGGCCGCCTGGAAGCGGGTGCAGGGCGCCCAGGCCCTCCAGGAACGCTGGCTGACGCACGGCACGGACCTGCGGGATCCCGTCCGCAGGTCCGTACCGCTGGAGTGAGCAAGCTCACCGGGCGCGGGGTCAGTTGGCGAAGACCGTGACCCCGTCCTCGGTGGCGTGCCGCGGTGCCAGCTCCTCGGCCTCGTGGACGAGGGAGCGGCGCCGTACGGCCACCACCACGGCGCCCAGCAGCGCGGTGACCGCCGCCACCACGAACGGGATGTGGATGTCGGTCCACTCCTCGATCTTCGGCGCGAAGTAGGGCGCGGCCGCCGCCGCGAACCAGCGGACGAAGTTGTAGCCCGCGCTCGCCACCGGGCGCGGGGCGTCCGAGACACCGAGCGCCAGCTCGGTGTAGACGGTGTTGTTCACCCCGATGAAGGCGCCGGACAGGATGGTGCAGACGATCGCGGCGGTGTGGCTGCCGTAGCCGAGCACCAGGACGTCGGCCGCGAGCAGCACCAGCGAGCCGCCGAGCACCTTCAGCGAGCCGAACCGCTCCTGCATGCGCGGGGCGACGACCACCGAGAACACCGCGAGCAGCACACCCCAGGCGAAGAACACCGCGCCGGAGCGGTACGGGGTCATGTCCAGCACGAACGGCGTGAAGGCCAGCACGGTGAAGAACGTGTAGTTGTAGAAGAACGCCGAGACCGCCGCCGAGGCCAGACCGCCGTGGCCGAGCGCCTTGAGCGGGTCGAGGATCGAGGTCTTGCGGGCCGGCTTCGGCTGCTCCTTCAGGAACACCGTGATGCACAGGAAGCCGATCGCCATCAGCGTGGCCGTGCCGAAGAAGGGGTAGCGCCAGCTGATGTTGCCCAGGACCGCGCCGAGCAGCGGGCCGCAGGCCATGCCGAGGCCGAGCGCGGACTCGTAGAGCAGGATCGCCGCCGCGCTGCCGCCGGCCGCCGCGCCGACGATGACCGCGAGCGCGGTGGACACGAACAGCGCGTTGCCGAGGCCCCAGCCCGCCCGGAAGCCGACCAGCTGGCCGACCGTGTCCGAGGTGCCGGCGAGACCGGCGAAGACGATCACGAAGGCGAGGCCGAGCAGCAGCGTCTTCTTGCCGCCGATCCGGCTGGAGACGAAGCCGGTCAGCAGCATCGCGACCGCGGTGATCAGGAAGTACGAGGTGAAGAGCAGGGACACCTGACTGGGCGTGGCACGCAGGCCCTGTGCGATCGACGGCAGGATCGGGTCGACCAGGCCGATGCCCATGAAGGCGACGACGGAGGCGCCGGCCGTGGCCCAGACCGCCTTGGGCTGTCGCAGGATGCTGCCGGCTCCCGCGTCTAGGGGATCCATGTGCTTCTCCCGTTCTGCTGGATAGCGCGTAGTTGGCCGACCGATGACCGGCCAGATAGTTGGCTTATACACATACTAAGTTAGCTCTGCTAATTAATGCAAGATGCACCTACTTGGCCTGGTCGGGGCGCCCGGACGGGTGATCGTCCTTGACGTGGACGGGCCGGGGTAGGACCGTGGAGCTCTATGAGGGGCGAACCCAGTTGCCCGCGCTGTGGTGGCCGGGTCAGGGCTCCCGGTCTCTTCGCCGACACGTGGCAGTGCGATGCCCACGGGGCGGTGTTTCCGCTACAGCCCGTGATCCCGCCCAGCGTCGAGGCCCTCGGCGCGGTGGCGAAGCGCACGCGTGTCCCGCTGTGGATGCCATGGCCGCTGCCGGTCGGCTGGCTCTTCACGGGCGTGGCCTACGCGGGCGACGACCGCAGCGGCGGCCGCGCGACCGCCGTCGCCTGCTCGGGGCCCGGCCCGCTCGGCGGCCCCGGGGAGCTGATCCTGGTCGCGGAGGAGATGGGCGTCGGCCTCGGCGCGCGCTACGCGGGCATCGACGGCCCGGACCCGGGGGCTTACATGAACGTCGAGAAGCCACCCCAGGTCAAGGTGCTCGCCGCCGGCCGCCCCACCCCCCTCTGGCACGTCTACCGCACCCCGGACGACCGCGCCGTCTTCGCCGGGGAAGCGCTCGGCATGTGGCTGTGGGCGGTGCTGTGGCCCGAGCAGGCGGGCCTGCTGATGTACGACGAACTGGTCCTGACCGATCTGCGCGACGCGGGCGCCGAACTGGACCTGGCGCCCTGCGGGGCGTTGTCACCCCGGCTGCTGCGCCCCTAGGAGGCGTAGGGGGCGTACCCCGGGATCGGTCGTGACAAAGCGGGTGTCCCGGCCGGTTATCCTGAGGTGTCCTCTTCCGTCCTGGGCCCGTCTGGAGTCACCGTGCGCATCGATCTGCACTGTCACTCCACGGCGTCCGACGGCACGGACAGGCCTGCCGAGCTGGTGCGTCATGCCGCCGCGGCCGGCCTGGACGTCATCGCGCTGACCGACCACGACACCACCCGCGGCCACGCCGAGGCCGTCGCCGCGCTGCCCGCCGGGCTCACCCTGGTCCCCGGCGCCGAGCTGTCCTGTCGTATCGACGGCATCTCGATGCACATGCTGGCCTATCTCTTCGACCCCGAGGAGCCCGCCCTGCTCGCCGAGCGCGAGCTGGTCAGGGACGACCGGGTGCCGCGGGCCAAGGGCATGGTCGCCAAGCTGAACGCGCTGGGTGTGCCGGTCACCTGGGAGCAGGTCGAGCGGATCGCCGCCGGCGGCTCCGTGGGGCGCCCGCATGTGGCGTCCGCGCTGGTCGAGCTGGGTGTGGTGAAGACGGTGAGCGACGCGTTCACCGAGGAGTGGCTCGCCGACGGCGGCCGCGCCTACGCGCCGAAGCACGAGACCGACCCCTTCGAGGCGATCCGGCTGGTCAAGGCCGCGGGCGGGGTCTGCGTGTTCGCGCACCCGGCCGCCGCCAAGCGGGGCCGCACCGTCCCCGAGTCCGCGATCGCCGAGATGGCCGCGGCCGGCCTGGACGGCATCGAGGTCGACCACATGGACCACGACGCCGCGGCCAAGGACCGGCTGCGCGGCCTGGCGAAGGAGCTCGGCCTGCTGGTCACGGGCTCCTCGGACTACCACGGCAGCCGCAAGACCGTCGCGCTCGGCGACTACACCACCGACCCCGAGGTGTACGGGGAGATCACCCGCCGGGCGACCGGCGCGTTCCCGGTCCCGGGGGCCGGCGGAGCCTGAGGCCGCCTCCGCGGCCGACGCGCGCTCACACCCTCAGTTCTTCTTCTTCAGCAAGGCCAGTACTTCCGCATGTTCGACATCGCCGTCTTCGGCTCTCTGTTCCTGACCCTTTTTGTCATCATGGATCCCCCTGGGATCACCCCGATCTTCCTCGCCCTGACCGCGGGACGGCCGGCGAAGGTGCAGAAGCGGATGGCGTTCCAGGCCGTCTGCGTCGCGTTCGGGGTCATCGCCGTCTTCGGCGTCCTCGGGCACCAGATCCTCGACTATCTGCATGTGTCCGTGCCCGCCCTGATGATCGCGGGCGGTCTGCTGCTCCTGCTGATCGCGCTCGACCTGCTCACCGGCAAGAACGACGAGCCGAAGGCGACCAAGGACGTCAATGTGGCGCTGGTGCCGCTCGGCATGCCGCTGCTCGCGGGGCCCGGCGCGATCGTGTCCGTCATCCTGGCCGTGCAGAAGGCCGGCAGCGTGAGCACGCAGATATCCGTGTGGGTCGCGATCCTCGCGATCCATGTGGTGCTGTGGCTGGTGATGCGCTACTCGCTGCTGATCATCCGGGTCATCAAGGACGGCGGTGTGGTCCTGGTGACGCGGCTCGCGGGCATGATGCTCTCCGCGATCGCGGTGCAGCAGATCATCAACGGGATCACCCAGGTGATCCACGGAAGCTGACGCTCAGGTGATCCGGGGGGACCGCGCCGTCGTATACGGCTCGGTTCCCCCGGAAGGCTTGAGCGGGAACCCCGTTACGAGGCCGGGGTTTCGGCCGGGCGGATCCACAGGCGCTGCCCCACTGCGGCGGCCTGCTGAACGATCCGGTTGACGGAGGCGGCGTCCACGACGGTGCTGTCCACGGTGGTGCCGTCGACCTCGTCGAGACGCATGATTTCGAAGCGCACAGGCTTCTCCCTTCGTCTGGTCATCCTCCTGCGGAGAACTACTTGGCGCGCCGGATGTGTATCCGGCGTCGTACTGAGTCAACGTGCCTCGTGTTACAAACATTCCCTACGCTAAAGAAATTTTTCGAACGCCTAACTACTGACCGGTAGGTGGTCGTCGGTGACCGTATGAGATCGCCTGGGACTGACCGGGAGCAGTTGTGTTCACACTGTGACGGCGAGGAGAATGGGGGGCGATGAACGACGACCTGGCGCATCTCGCCACCCGCATCGACCGTACGAATGAGCTGCTCGAACGCATGCTCGCCGAGGTGGCGAAGACACCCTCGACCCACGCGATCTTCGTGGACGCCGGGTATCTGTACGCGGCCGCCGGCCGCCTGGTCGCCGGGACGGAGGACCGCCGGGCCTTCGACGTCGACGCCGAGGGCCTGATCGACGCGCTGATCGACCGCGCCCGCACCGTCTTCGCGGACAGCCGGCTGCTGCGCGTCTACTGGTACGACGGCGCCCGGCGCCGCATCCACACCGCCGAGCAGCAGTCCATCGCCGAACTCCCCGACGTCAAGGTCCGCCTCGGCAACCTCAACGCCAACAACCAGCAGAAGGGCGTCGACTCCCTCATCCGCACGGATCTGGAGTCACTGGCCCGGCACCGCGCCATCAGCGACGCGGCCCTGCTCGGCGGCGACGAGGATCTGGTCTCCGCGGTCGAGGCCGCCCAGGGCTACGGCGCCCGCGTCCATCTGTGGGGCATCGAGGCACCCGAGGGCCGCAACCAGGCCGAGCCGCTGCTGTGGGAGGTCGACAGCCAGCGCACCCTGGACCTGGAGTTCTTCAAGCCGTACGTCTCCCGGCGCACGGCCGCCGCCTACGAGGCCGGCGCCGGGGCCCGGCCCACCCGTGAGGACGTCCGCTTCGTCGGCGCCCAGATCGCCGCCAAGTGGCTGGCCTCCCGGGGCCGCGACGCCCTGGTCGAGCTGCTGCCGGGCCACCCCTATCTGCCCGGCTCCGTCGACCAGGACCTGCTGGTCGAGGCCGAGGGCCTGCTCCAGTACTCCCTGCGCGGCCAGGCCGATCTGCGCCGGGCCCTCAGGGACGGGTTCTGGGACCACTTGCAGGCGCAGTACTAGCGATCGCCGCCGGAGCCGTCCCAGAAGTCGGCGAGGGCGGTGGCGGTCTCCAGCGGGCGCTCGGTGTTGGGGGAGTGCTCGGTGCCGTCGATGATCGTGCGGTGCGCGCCGAGCCGTATCGCCATGTCGTCCAGCAGCGGCACCGGCCAGGTGTCGTCGTACGCGCCCGACACGACATGGCACGGCAGCGCCAGGGCGGCCAGTTCCGCGACCCGGTCCGGCTCCGCGCACAACTGGCGCCCGGCGGCGAGGAGTTGGGCGGGCTTCGTGCCCATCCAGCGGCGCCGCATGTCCTCCTGGACGTCCGGGGCGTCACCCGGCTGCGGCGTGCCGGTCTGCTCGGGCGCGTCCATCTCCCGCATCGCGTCCCACACTTGCGCCATGGTCAGCACGGCCAGCGCGTCCCGCAGCAGCCGTACCCGCTCCTGCTGGGACTCCGAGATCCGCGCCGGTCCCGATGCCATCAGGGTCAGGGACCGGAAGGGCGCGTGGTCCAGCAGGACGGCGGCGCGGGCGACCTGGCCGCCGAAGGAGTGGCCCAGCAGATGCACCGGCTCGCCGAGCGCCGCGGCCTGCGCCAGCACATCCGCCGCCAACTCGCCCTGCGCGTAGGCGGATTCGTCGTACTCGGGGCCGTCCGACTCGAACTGCCCGCGCCCGTCCACGGCCACGGTCCGATACCCGCGCTCGGCCAGCGGCACATGCAGCGGGTTGAAGTCCTCCTTGCTGCCGGTGAACCCGGGCAGCAGCAGGACGACCCCCTTCGCCTCGACCCCCTCGGCCACCGGAGCGTCGACGACGGCGAACTCCCCGCGCGCGGTGTCCAGCGCGTACGCATGGGCGCCGGGGGGCGGTACGAAGGTATCGGGCCTGCTCATGGGGGAGAGGTTAGCCGCAGGGTGCCGGGGGAATGCCGACGGCCCGGCCCACCGAGGTGGACCGGGCCGTCAGAGACCGCGGCGGCGCCGGATCAGGCTTCCGGTGCCTCCACGGAGGCCGTCGCCTTGCGGGTGCGGCGGCGCGGCTTGGCCTCCGGCTCGCCGGTGGCCTGCGCCGGGATCTCCGCGGTGGCCGTCTCGGCGACGGCCTTGCGGGTCCGCCGCGCCTTCGGAGCGGCCGGCTCGACCCCGTCGGCCGTTTCAACGGCGGCGGCGGTCTTGCGCGTGCGGCGCGGCTTGGCCTCGGGGGCCTCGGCGGTGTCCGTCGCGGTCTCGGCTGCGGCAGCCGTCTTGCGGGTGCGGCGGGGCTTGGCCTCGGCCTCGGGGGCCTCGGTCTCCGGCTTGGCGGCGGCGGTCTTGCGGGTGCGCCGCGGCTTGGGCTCGGCCTCGACCGCGTCCGTCTCCACCGCGTCCGTCTTCGCGACGGCCGCCTTACGGGTGCGGCGCGCCTTGGGCTCCGCCTCGACAGCCTCGGCCTCGGCGACCGGCTCCGCGGCCTTGCGCGTACGGCGACGCGGCGCGGCCTCGGTGCCCTCGGTCGCCTCGACGGCGGCGGCGGTCTTGCGCGTGCGGCGCGGCTTGGCCTCGGGGGCCTCGGCGGTGTCCGTCGCGGTCTCGGCTGCGGCAGCCGTCTTGCGGGTGCGGCGGGGCTTGGCCTCGGCCTCGGGGGCGTCGGTCTCCGGCTTGGCGGCGGCGGTCTTGCGGGTGCGCCGCGGCTTGGGCTCGGCCTCGACCGCGTCCGTCTCCACCGCGTCCGTCTTCGCGACGGCCGCCTTACGGGTGCGGCGCGCCTTGGGCTCCGCCTCGACAGCCTCGGCCTCCGCGGTGACAGCGGGAGCCTCGGCGGCCTTGCGGGTACGGCGGCGCGGCTTGGCCTCCTCCACCGTCTCCACCACGGCCTCGGCGACCGGCTCGGCCGCCTTGCGGGTACGGCGGCGCGGCTTGGCCTCCGCCTCGGGCTCCGCGACGACGGCCGGGGCCGGCGCCGGGGTCTCCACGACGGCGCTCTCGACCGGCTCCGCCGCCACGGGCTCCGCGGCCTTGCGGGTACGACGGCGACGCGGCTTCTCCACGACCTCCGCGACCTCCGCCGTGGCGGGGGCCGGGGCGGCCACGGGCGCCTCCTGCGGCGCCTCGGTGCTCACCTCGACGACCGGCGTCACCGCGGCCGGCGCCTGGGCGCCGTTCCGGGTGCGACGACGGCGGCGCGGAGTGCGGGTCGCCGACTCCTCCACGGACGTGGACTCGGTGGCCGGTGCCTGCGCGGCCGCGTCCATCGGGGCGCCGCCCCGGGTGCGACGGCGACGGCGCGGGGTGCGCGCCGGACGCTCCTGCTCGGCGGCGGGGGACTCGGTACGGTCCTGGCGGTCCTGGCGGCCACCACGACCACGGTCGCGGTCACGGTCGCGGCCACGATCACGGTCGCGGCCACGGGAGCCGCGTCCGCCGGTCTCGCCCAGGTCCTCCAGCACCTCCGCGTCCAGACCGGCACGGGTCCGCTCCGAGCGGGGCAGGACGCCCTTGGTGCCCGCGGGGATGCCGAGGTCGGAGAAAAGGTGCGGGGACGTGGAGTACGTCTCCACCGGGTCGTTGAAGTCCAGCTCCAGCGCCTTGTTGATCAGCTGCCAGCGCGGGATGTCGTCCCAGTCCACGAACGTGATCGCCGTACCCTTGGCGCCCGCGCGGCCGGTGCGGCCGACGCGGTGCAGGTACGTCTTCTCGTCCTCGGGGGACTGGTAGTTGATGACGTGGGTGACGCCCTCGACGTCGATACCGCGCGCGGCGACATCGGTGCAGACCAGGACGTCGACCTTGCCGTTGCGGAACGCGCGCAGCGCCTGCTCGCGGGCGCCCTGTCCGAGGTCGCCGTGGACCGCGCCGGAGGCGAAACCGCGGCGCTGGAGCTGCTCGGCGATGTCGGCGGCCGTGCGCTTGGTGCGGCAGAAGATCATCGCGAGCCCGCGGCCCTCGGCCTGGAGGATGCGCGCGATCATCTCCGGCTTGTCCATGGAGTGGCCGCGGTAGATGAACTGCTTGATGTTCGCGACCGTCGCGCCCTCGTCGTCCGGCGCGGTGGCGCGGATGTGCGTGGGCCGGGACATGTAGCGGCGGGCGAGACCGATGACCGCGCCCGGCATGGTCGCCGAGAACAGCATGGTCTGGCGCCTGGCCGGGAGCATGCCGATGATCTTCTCGACGTCGGGCAGGAAGCCCAGGTCGAGCATCTCGTCGGCCTCGTCGAGGACGAGGGACTTGATGTGCTTCAGGTCGAGCTTCTTCTGGCCCGCGAGGTCGAGCAGCCGGCCCGGGGTGCCGACGACGACGTCGACGCCCTTCTTCAGGGCCTCGACCTGGGGCTCGTAGGCCCGGCCGCCGTAGATCGCCAGCACGCGCACATTACGGACCTTGCCGGCCGTCTGGAGGTCGTTGGTGACCTGGGTGCACAGCTCGCGGGTGGGGACGACGACCAGCGCCTGCGGGGCGTCCGTGAGGGCGTCGGTGGTGGCGCGTCCGGCCTCGACATCGGCGGGAACGGTCACGCGCTCCAGGAGGGGGAGGCCGAAGCCCAGCGTCTTGCCGGTGCCGGTCTTGGCCTGGCCGATGACGTCCGTGCCGGAAAGGGCGACGGGAAGCGTCATCTCCTGGATGGGGAAGGGGTTGACGATGCCGACGGCCTCCAGGGCCTCGGCGGTCTCGGGGAGGATCCCAAGGTCTCGAAACGTCGTAGTCAGGGTGCTGCCTCTTCTGTGTGGCGCGGTGCGAGGCGAGCGCGGGGGGCCATGACTGACCTGTCGGGGACGTCGGCTGCCGTACAGGCGTACCTGTCAAGGCAAGCCGTAGACAGGGGACCTCGGCCGACGCTCTAGCGCTCGTACCGCTGAGGGTGTCCCTCCGGTCGTCGTACGTATTGAGCCGTACGGCCACGGAGGTCTGTCGGGTCGGAGCCGATCGGGCCACCGACCGGGCATCCTCATGCGTGCAACCTGTCGGAACACGTCGAACACCGTCGACGCACTCCCAGGCGCAATACCACCATACCCCGGATCCACGCACATGCGATGGCCGAATTGGTCACGTAGTGGTGGTCACAGTGATCGACCGGGGGCTTGAGGGGGGCGCCAAGCGGGCTATTGTGCGCCTCATGACTAGCTCTGACAAGCCTGAGAACGCGTCCGCCGCCCCCGTACCGACCGGTGTCGCCGCGCAGGACTGGGCGCAGGCCGCCGCCGAGCCGCACTACCGCGCCGCCGTCGTGGATCTGCTCGGGGCGCTCGCCTATGGAGAGCTCGCGGCGTTCGAGCGGCTCGCGGAGGACGCGAAGCTGGCGCCGACCCTCGGGGACAAGGCCGAGCTGGCGAAGATGGCGTCGGCCGAGTTCCACCACTTCGAGCGGCTGCGGAACCGGCTGACGGAGATCGGCGAGGACCCGACGGGCGCGATGGACCCGTTCGTCGCCGCACTGGACGGCTTCCACCGGCAGACGGCGCCCTCGGACTGGCTGGAGGGCCTGGTCAAGGCGTACGTCGGCGACTCGATCGCGAGCGACTTCTACCGGGAGGTGGCGGCGCGGCTCGACATCGACACCCGGGAACTGGTGCTCGCGGTGCTCGACGACACCGGGCACGCGGAGTTCGCGGTGGAGAAGGTGCGGGCCGCGATCGACGCCGATCCGCGGGTCGGCGGGCGGCTCGCGCTGTGGGCGCGGCGGCTGATGGGTGAGGCGCTGTCGCAGTCGCAGCGGGTGGTGGCGGACCGGGACGCGCTGTCCACGATGCTGGTCGGCGGGGTGGCCGACGGGTTCGATCTGGCCGAGGTGGGGCGGATGTTCACGCGGATCACGGAGGCGCACACCAAGCGGATGGCCGCGCTGGGCCTCGCGGCCTGAGAAGCGGTGCGCTCCGTGGGGGGCGGTGCGGGTGGTGGTGCGCTGTGGCTTGTCGCGCCCACGCGGCGGAGCCGCATATCGAACAGAGCCCCGCGCCCCATCGGGGCGCTTCCGCTTACGCCGTCAGGGAGCGGCGCGCGCGTGACGGGCGTAGAAGCAGGGACAGGGATGCCGCCGAGATGATCGCCGCGCCCAGGACGGGGACCACGACGGAGCCCGAGCCCAGGGCGCTGTTGGTGACGAAGTCGCCCAGAAGGGCGCCCGCGGTGCCGGTCGAATAGACCAGGGGGCGGTTCGGGAGGCGGTGGGCGAGGCGGACGGTCGCCGCCCAGGCGAGCAGGAGACCGAGCACGGCGGTGCCGAGTGCTTCCAGGATCATGACGGGGTCCCTCCCACGGCCGGTCTGCCTTGAACGGTCGTAGCCCGTACTACCCGTGACCTGCGGATTGCAATCCTCCGCTATGGGGGAGTTGTGGCGTTACTGTGTGCGAATCCGCTCGGCGCCATCCGCTCAGCACAAGGGCCCGGCGGCCGAATGCCGCCGGGCCCTTGCCATGGCCTTGACTACAGCGCGCCGAAGCCCACCTTGCGCACGGTCGGCGCGCCGAGCTCCACGTACGCCAACTTGTCCGTCGGCACCATGACCTTGCGGCCCTTCTCGTCCTCAAGGGTCAGCAGCTGCGTCTTCCCGGCGAGTGCGTCGGACACCAGGCGCTCGACCTCCTCGACGCTCTGACCGCTCTCCAGAGCGATCTCGCGGGGCGCGTGCTGCACGCCGATCTTGACCTCCACGGCTTTGTCCCTCCGACGGTCAGTTAAGTGCGCGATCTTCCGCGCCGTACCTGCACACATTAGCCCGGTGAGGGGACGTGCACGCGGCCGACCGGGAACGCCAACAGCGAACACCGTCCGGGAATGAACCCCGTGGCGCGACTCAGTGGTGCTCGTTGCCGTGCAGCGGGAAGCCCGCGATGCCGCGCCAGGCGAGCGAGGCGAGGAGCTGCACCGCGTTGTCGCGCGGCACACTGCGATCGCTGTGCAGCCAGGAACGGGCCACCACCTGGGCGAGCCCGCCGAGACCGGAGGCGAGCAGCATGGACTCCGCGCGCGAGAGCCCGGTGTCCTCCGCGATCACCTCGCAGATCGCCTCGGCGCACTCGGTGGTCACCTTGTCGACGCGCTCGCGCACGGCGGGCTCGTTCGTCAGGTCCGACTCGAAGACCAGCCGGAAGGCGCCGCCGTCGTCCTCCACATAGGCGAAGTAGGCGTCCATGGTCGCCCGCACCCGCTGCTTGTTGTCGGTCGTCGACGCCAGCGCGCCGCGCACCGACCGGATCAGCGCCTCGCAGTGCTGGTCCAGCAGCGCGAGGTAGAGGTCGAGCTTGCCCGGGAAGTGCTGGTAGAGCACCGGCTTGCTGACGCCGGCCCGCTCGGCGATGTCGTCCATCGCCGCGGCGTGGTAGCCCTGTGCGACGAAGACCTCCTGGGCGGCGCCCAGCAACTGGTTCCGTCGGGCTCGGCGCGGCAGCCGGGTGCCGCGCGGGCGTGCTGCCTCTGTCTGCTCGATGGCTGTCACGCCGCCTCCCAATGTCGTCCACATGCGGTGTCGACCGCGCGGCCATCGTACTTTTCGGTAACCGTGGTGCGCGCGGTGCGAGCGCAGAATTTCATGTACCGGACGACGGCGAAAGCCGAGTCACGCGGTCGATCAGCGGTAGTCGTCCTCGTCGAGCGAGACCACGCGCGTCTGTTCGAGCAGATCGGCCTCGTTCGCCCGGTCCTTCTTCTCCGCCGTCAAAGTGTCGTCGCGCTCGGGCCGGACATCGGCCTGCTGCTCGACGGCGTCCACTTCCGGTTCCTCGACGCCCAGCTCGGGGGCCGTCTCCTCGTCCAGTTCCTCGATGGTGTCGGGCTCGGTCGGATCCTGGGCCATGATGGGCTCCCTTCCTACGACGTCCCTGGGCACGGCAGGGGCCACACGCGGGTGCCCTCTGCTACGAGCCTAGGAGACGGCCGATTCGGACGCCATGCCGTGCGCGTCCGTCCGCGCCCCGGTTGTCCCCCGCGGAACGGCTCATGCACGGAACGGCTCATTCTGTGACGGCGAACACACGAACCCCGGTGTGATCACCTCGTAACATTGCCCGCATGTCTTCCACCGAGTCGCCCTCCGCGCCGGCCGCCAGTGTCCTCCCCAGGGTGGCGCCCGTCCGGGTCGGCGACGGGGAGCGGCTGCGGACGGTGGGCCTGCCGGGGGTCACCCTGTCGGTGCGCTACCGGCCGCCCGTGCGCGAGGACCTGCCGCGCGCCCTGTATGTGCACGGGCTCGGCGGCTCCTCGCAGAACTGGTCGGACCTGATGGCCGAGCTGGACGGCGTCGTGGCCGGCGAGGCGATCGACCTGCCGGGCTTCGGCGACTCCCCGCCCCCGGACGACGGCGACTACTCCGTCACCGGGCACGCGCGGGCCGTCATCCGCTACCTGGACGCCTCCGGGCACGGTCCCGTCCACCTCTTCGGCAACTCGCTCGGCGGCGCGGTCACCACCCGGGTGGCCGCCGTACGCCCCGATCTGGTGCTCACCCTCACACTGATCTCGCCCGCGCTGCCGGAGCTGCGGATCCAGCGCACCGCGGTGCCGACCGGACTGCTCGGCGTGCCCGGCATCGCCGCCCTGTTCACCCGGATGAGCAAGGAGTGGACGGCCGAGCAGCGGGTGCGCGGGGTCATGGGGCTCTGTTACGGCGATCCGGGCCGGGTGACCCCGGAGGCGTTCCGGCAGGCCGTGGAGGAGCTGGAGCGGCGGTTGCAGCTGCCGTACTTCTGGGACGCGATGGCCCGCTCCGCGCGCGGCATCGTCAACGCGTACACGCTCGGCGGGCAGCACGGGCTGTGGCGGCAGGCCGAGCGGGTGCTCGCGCCGACCCTGCTGATCTACGGCGGCCGGGACCAGCTCGTCGGCTACCGCATGGCCCGCAAGGCCGCCCGCTCCTTCCGCGACTCCCGGCTGCTGTCCCTGCCGGACGCCGGGCACGTGGCGATGATGGAGTACCCGGGCGTGGTGGCGCGGGCCTTCCGGGAGCTGATGGCACAGGCCGGGGGCGGTGGCGCGGCTGCCGGCAGTAGAGACGACGGCAGTAGAAGTGACGGCAGTAGAGACGACGACAGCACGGAGACGGGCGGCCGGGGAGCCGCCGACGGTACGGAAGCGGGGAGCTGAAGGACACCGTGGGACGCCACAGCCGCCGGGGGCCGGCCAAGCCGGTCGCGAAGGACGAGGGTCCGGAGATAGCGGCGATGAGTGAGCGGGCGGCGCCGCGCCGCGGGGTGCCGGGACCGCCGGACGGAACGCCGGGTCACGGTGTGCCGAGATCCCCGGAGGGAACGCCAGGCCACGGTGGCCCGAGATCCCCGGAGGGAGCGGCGGGGCGTGGCGCGCCGCGCGGGCCCGAGGGGGCGGCGGGGCGCGGTGCCGCACGCGGGCCCGAGGGCACACCGGCCCGTGGTGTTCCGCGGCTGCCCGACGGCACGCCCGCCGGTGGTGTCCCGAGGCTCCCCGACGGCACGCCCGGGCACGGTGTGCCGCGTGGCGCCGGCGCGGGTGCCGCTCGTGGCGGGCATCCCGAGCAGCGCGAACCCGGGGGCGGCTGGGGGGAGTTCCCGGCGCGGACCGGGTCCGGCACCGGTGTGCACGGGGTCGTACTGCCCCGGCAGCGGCAGGCGGGACCCACGCGGCCGGGTGGACCGGGCGGGCCGGGTGGTCCTGGCGGGCGCGCCGGGCGTGGGCCTCGGCAGGACTATCTGGACGCTTTCGACGGCGGCGGGAAGGTCGGAGACGTCCGTACGACTGAGCGGTCGGCCGAGGAACCGGGGCCGGGGCCCAAGGCGAAGCCGGAGCCGGAGCCGACGGCCGAGAAGATGCCCGCCGACGGTGCGGACAAGGTGGAACTGCCCGCGCAGCGCGGCAGCAACAAGGGGCGGGCCTTCACCGGTATCGCCGCGGCGGCCGTCACCACCGTGCTCGCGGTGGTCGTCGCCGGACAGGTGACCGAGGGGCGCGACAACGACGCGCGGACGGGGCACTCCGCGCCGGACCAGGGCGCCGACGCGCACCCCGGGCCCTCCGCGAGGGCGAGCGCGGTGCCGTTGACGTACGAGCAGAAGATGGACCGCACATATCCGCTGGGCGCCACCCTCAAGGCGTCCGGGAAGTTCGACACCGTCCCCGGCTTCGACAAGGCGCCGGGCACCGGCCAGAAGTACCGCTACCGGGTCGACATCGAGCAGGGGCTCGGGCTGGACGGCGCGCTGTTCGCCGAGGCGGTGCAGAAGACGCTGAACGACGACCGCAGTTGGGGGCACGGCGGCACCCGTACCTTCGAGCGGATCTCCTCCGGCAAACCCGACTTCGTGATCACCCTGGCCAGCCCCGGCACCACCGCCACCTGGTGCGCGAAATCCGGCCTGGACACCACCGAGGACAACGTCTCCTGCGACTCGGCCGCCACCCAGCGCGTGATGATCAATGCGTACCGGTGGGCTCAAGGAAGCAAGACATATGGCGACAAGATCCATATGTACCGGCAAATGTTGATCAACCATGAAGTCGGTCATCGGCTCGGCCACAACCACGTCACCTGCGAGAAGAGCGGCGAACTGGCGCCGGTCATGCAGCAGCAGACCAAGTTCCTCGACCATGACGGGATCCACTGTCTGCCCAACGCCTGGCCCTATCCCAGGAGTTGACAACCTGCGCTTATGTCACATTGACATGAGCCGCAAGTTCGTTCATATTTCTGCGCATGTGGTCTAGTCATGCCGTCTCCTTCAGCGCCGCCATCGAGCTGGCGCTGATCGGCGTGACCGCGCTCTGCGTGGCCGACATCCACTGTCGCTGACGCCGCCCCCTGGCGTTCGCGTCGCGACCTTTCTTTCCTTCTCCGTCCGTGACCCCGGTCGCGGATTTTTCGACGACCCGACGCCGGGGCCGACGTCTGTCCAGGGACGTCTCACTCCTCGTCTCTTTGTCTCACTCTTCGAGAAAACCTCGAAACAGCCCCCGAGAGGTCGTCATTCCGATGCGTCAACCGTCCGTCATAGCGCGCCGCGTGGCAGCGGCATCCGTCAGCCTGGTCGTGGCCGCGGGCGCAGCCGCCTGCGGTCCGAAGGACAGCGGTGCGAAGGGCTCCGGTGGCGACTCGACGCCCCACAAGGGCGGCACGCTCACGGTCCTGAACTCCGAGCCGCAGACCGATTTCGACCCCGCGCGGCTGTACACCTCCGGCGGCGGAAACGTCCCCTCGCTGGTCTTCCGCACGCTGACCACGCGCAACCGGGCGAACGGCGCGGCCGGCGCCAAGGTGGTGCCGGACCTCGCCACCGACACCGGGCGTCCCAACAAGGACGCGACCGTGTGGACGTACACCCTGAAGAAGGGCCTGAAGTACGAGGACGGCACCCCGATCACCTCGGCCGACATCAAGTACGGCATCGAGCGCTCCTTCGCCCCCGAGCTCTCCGGCGGCGCCCCCTACCTGCGCGACTGGCTGACCGGCGCGGCAAACTACCAGGGGCCGTACAAGGACAAGAAGGGCCTGTCGGCGATCGAGACGCCGGACGAGCGGACCATCGTCTTCCATCTGAACAAGCCCGAGGGCGAGTTCCCGTTCCTGGCCACCCAGACGCAGTTCGCGCCGGTGCCCAAGGCCAAGGACACCGGCACCAAGTACGAGGAGCACCCGGTCTCGTCCGGCCCCTACCAGGTCGTCAAGAACGAGAACGACGGCGAGCATGTGCTGCTCAAGCGCAACCCGAACTGGTCGGCGGCCACCGACGACCAGCGCAAGGCGTACCCGGACACCATCGATGTGCGCTCCGGCCTCGACTCCTCGGTGATCGACCAGCGGCTGTCCGCCTCCCAGGGCGCGGACGCCGCCGCCGTCACCACGGACACCAACCTCGGCCCGGCCGAGCTCGCCAAGGTGACCGGCGACAAGGAGCTGGCCGCGCGCGTGGGCACCGGCCACTTCGGCTACACGAACTACATCGCGTTCAACCCGACCGTGAAGCCGTTCGACAACCCCAAGGTGCGCGAGGCCATCGCCTACGCCGTCGACCGCTCCTCGGTGGTCAACGCGGCCGGCGGCAGCGCGCTCGCCGAGCCCGCCACGACCTTCCTGCCGAACCAGAAGTCCTTCGGGTACACGCCGTACGACCCGTTCCCGGCGGGTGCGTCCGGCAACCCGGCGAAGGCCAAGGAGCTGCTGGCGCAGGCCGGTTACCCGAACGGGCTCACCGTCACCCTGACGCACTCCAACGCCAAGGACTTCGCGACCAGCCCGGAGATCGCCACCGCCCTCCAGGACGCCCTGAAGAAGGCCGGGATCACGGTCAAGCTCCAGGGTCTGGAGGACAACGACTACCGGGACACCGTCCACAGCGTGAAGACCGAGCCCGGCTTCTTCCTCGCCGGCTGGGGTGCCGACTGGCCCTCCGGCGGTCCCTTCCTCGCCCCGATCTTCGACGGCCGGCAGATCGTCAAGGACGGCGCGAACTTCAACGCGAGCCGGCTGAACGACAAGTCGGTCAATGACGAGATTGACTCGATCAACAAGTTGACCGACCTCGACGCGGCCGCCAAACGCTGGGGCGCCCTGGACCGGAAGATCGGCGGCAAGGCCCTCGTGGTGCCGCTGTTCCACCCCGTCTACAAGCGCCTGGTCGGCCAGGACATCCGCAATGTCGTCATCAGCGACTGGACCGGCGTGCTGGACATCTCCCAGGTCGCGGTGAAGTGACGCCGTGACCGAGTCACCCCTCGCCACCCCGGCCGCCGGGACGGACGCCTCCGTCCCGGCGGCCCCGGGGGCCCGCCGGTTCTGGCGGCGGCTGCGGGCGCAGCGCGCCGCCCTGGTCGCCGCGGCCGTCGTCGCGCTGCTCGTCCTGGTCGCGCTCGCCGCGCCGCTGCTCACCGCACTGGAGGGCCAGGACCCCTTCACCTACCACCCGTCCCTGATCGACTCCGCGCGCGGCGGGGTGCCGGTCGGCTCCCTCGGCGGCATCGGCGCTGAACACTGGCTGGGCGTCGAACCCCAGACCGGCCGCGACCTGTTCGCGCGCCTGGTCTACGGCGCCCGGGTCTCGCTCGGCGTCGCCCTGGCCGCCACCGTCATCCAGGTCGCCATCGGCGTGGCCGTCGGCGTGGCGGCCGCGCTCGGCAATCAATGGGTTGATCAACTGTTGAGCCGGATCACGGACATCATCGTCGCCATGCCGCTGATGATCATGTCGTTGGCGCTGCTGGCGGTCGTCCCGGCGAGCTTCCCGCGACCCGTCCTGGTCACCCTCGTCATCGGCCTGATCGCCTGGGGCAGCATCGCGAAGATCGTGCGCGCCCAGACCCTGTCCATGAAGGGCCTCGACTACGTCTCGGCGGCCCGGCTCAGCGGCTGGAAGACCTGGCGGATCGCCCGCCGGGAGCTGCTGCCCGGACTCGCCGCGCCCGTCATCACCTACGCGGCGCTCCTCGTGCCCATGAACATCTCGGTGGAGGCGGCCCTGTCCTTCCTCGGCGTCGGCGTCAAGCCGCCCACGCCCTCCTGGGGACAGATGCTCACCGCCGCCGACGTCTGGTACCAGGCCGCCCCGCAGTACCTGCTGCTGCCGGCCGGCGCCCTGTTCGTCACCGTCCTCGCCCTCACCGTGTTCGGCGACGGCGTGCGCACCGCCCTCGACCCGCGCGCCGCCTCCCGGCTGCGGATCGGCACCGGCCGCAAGGACAAGGACGCAGCCACAGCCACAGCCGCGGCCGGGGCCACGGCGACGGACGCGGACGCGACCAAGAAGGAGGCGACCGCATGAGCGGCTTCGGCGGATTCCTGCTGCGCCGGGCCGTGGGCACGGTCATCACCCTGCTCGCCATCTCGGTCATCGTCTACGTCGTCTTCTACGTCACCCCCGGCAACGTCGCCCAGATCACCTGCGGCCCGCGCTGCTCGCCCGCCCAGGTGCACCAGGTCGCCGAACAACTGCACCTCGGCGACCCCCTCTACGTGCGCTACTGGCACTTCCTCCAGGGCCTCTTCGCCGGCCAGGACTTCTCCACCGGCACCTCCCTGGAGCACTGCGCGGCGCCCTGCCTCGGGCAGTCGTACCAGACCGGACAGCAGGTCCTGGACATCATCCTGGGCAAGCTGCCGGTCAGCCTCTCGCTGGTCCTCGGCGGCATGGTCCTGTGGCTCGCCCTCGGCGTCGGCACCGGCGTCCTCTCCGCCTGGCGGCGCGGCCGCCTCTCGGAGCGGGTGCTCACCGCGATCACCCTCGCGGGCACCGCCACGCCGGTGTTCGTCATCGGCCTGGTGCTGATGATCGTCGTCTGCGGCGAACTCCAGCTGCTGCCCTTCCCGGAGTACGTCGCCTTCACCGACGACCCCGAGCAGTGGGCCTGGAACCTGCTGCTGCCCTGGCTGTCGCTGGCCCTGATCGAGGCGGCGACCTTCGCCCGGCTGACCCGCGCCGCGATGCTGGAGACCCTCGCCGAGGACCATGTGAGGACCTTCAGGGCGTACGGCGTCGGCGAGCGGGCCATCGTCGGACGGCACGCGCTGCGCGGCGCGTTCGCCCCGGTCATCGCGCTCAACGCCAACAACGTCGGCTCCGCCGTCGGCGGCGCCGTCCTCACCGAGACCCTGTTCGGGCTGCCCGGCATCGGCCAGGAACTGGTGCACGCGGTGAAGGTCGTCGACCTGCCGGTGGTCGTCGGCATGGTCCTCGTCATCGCGTTCTTCGTGGTGCTCGCCAACGCCGTCGCGGACGTGCTGTACGCGGTGGCCGACCGACGGGTGGTGCTCGCATGAGCCTGGTGGAAGTAACCGACCTGAGCGTCGAGTTCGGCGCGCTGCGGGCCGTCGACCGGCTCTCCTTCAGCCTGGCCGAGGGCGGCGCGCTGGCCCTGGTCGGCGAGTCCGGCTCCGGCAAGTCCACGGTCGCGGGCGCCCTGCTGGGCCTGCACCGCGGCACCGGCGCCCGGGTCGGCGGCACCGTACGCGTCGCCGGCACCGATGTCCGGGCGGCCACCGAGCAGGAGCTGCGGCGGCTGCGCGGCGCCAAGGCCGCCATGGTCTTCCAGGACCCGCTGTCCTCGCTCGACCCCTACTACGCCGTCGGCGACCAGATCGCCGAGGTGTACCGGGTGCACACCCGCGCCGGACGCCGTGCCGCCCGCGCGCGTGCCGTCGAGGTCCTGGACCGGGTGGGCATCCCGGACGCCGCCCGGCGCGCCCGCTCACGCCCGCACGAGTTCAGCGGCGGCATGCGCCAGCGCGCGCTCATCGCCATGGCGCTGGCCTGCGAACCCGAGCTGCTGATCGCCGACGAGCCCACCACCGCGCTCGACGTCACCGTGCAGGCCCAGATCCTCGACCTGCTGCACAGCCTGCGTACGGAGACCGGCATGGGCCTGCTGCTGGTCACCCATGACGTGGGCGTGGCCGCGGAGAGCGTCGAGGAGGTGCTGGTCATGCGGCACGGCCGGGCCGTCGAGCACGGTCCGGTCGGGACGGTCCTCGCGGCGCCCCGGGAGTCGTACACCCGCGAACTCCTCGACGCCGTCCCGCGCGTGGACGCCCGCAGCACCGGCTCCCCGGCCACCGGCGAGGTGGTCCTGGAAGCCACCGGACTGCGGCGCGAATTCGGGCGCGGCAAGCGGGCGTTCGCGGCCGTGGACGATGTCTCGCTGACCGTGCGCAGGGGCGAGACCCTCGGCGTCGTCGGCGAGAGCGGCAGCGGCAAGACCACCCTCGGCCGGATGCTGGTCGGCCTCCTGGACCCCACCGCGGGCCGGATCCGCTACGCGGGCGAGCCGCACACCGGGGTGAACCCGGCCGTCCAGATGGTCTTCCAGGACCCCGTCTCCTCCCTCAACCCCCGCCGCAGCGTGGGCGAGTCCATCGCCGACCCGCTGCGCGCCCGTGGCGAGAAGGGCGCGGGGGCCGAGGAGCGGATCAGGGGGCGGGTGACGGAACTGCTGGAGCGCGTGGGGCTCGAAGGGGCGCACTACGACCGCTACCCGCACGAGTTCAGCGGGGGCCAGCGCCAGCGCATCGGCATCGCCCGCGCGCTGGCCGCCGACCCGCGCGTCATCGTCTGCGACGAGCCCGTCTCCGCGCTCGATGTCACCACCCAGGCCCAAGTGGTCGCCCTGCTCGGCGAGTTGCAGCGGGAACTGGGTCTCGCGCTGGTCTTCATCGCGCACGACCTGGCCGTCGTCCGCCAGGTCAGCGACCGGCTCGCGGTGATGCGCCGGGGCCGGCTGGTCGAGTACGGCCCCGCCGACGAGGTCTACGACAGCCCGCGCGAGGAGTACACCCGGCAGTTGCTGGCCGCCGTACCCGCCCTCGACCCGGAGCTGGCGGCCCGGCGCCGGGCCGCACGCCGCGCGCCGGCGGCCGTCTGACCGGGCGCGGGACAGTGCGCCCGGCGTGACGCCCCGTACCCGCGTGAACGCCTAGCGCGACAGAACGCGGCCCGCACGAGAAAGTTACGCGTGTTCACCCCTTTTGGTGGCGCGACGGACAACCGTCCGTCGCGCCACCCTCTTGTCCGCTTACGTTCGTCCCGCTGTGAGCCGCCGGGACCAACGGCGGCCGACCAGAAGGAAGATCGGGGGTGCACGCGTGCGCACGGGACTGCTGACAGAAGGCGGCTATCCGTATGCGAGCGGTGACGCCGGCCTCTGGTGCGACCGGCTGGTGCGCGGGCTCGGGCAGCACGAGTTCGACCTCTACGCGCTCAGCCGCAGCAGGCACCAGGAGGAACAGGGCCTGCTCCCGCTGCCGCCCCAGGTGACCCGGGTCCGTACGGCACCGCTGTGGACGGCCGAGGGCGACGGCGGGGCGGTCGGGTACGGACGGCGCGCGCGCCGGCGCTTCACCGAGCACTACGGCGAACTGGCCGGCGCGGTGTGCGCGGCGGCGGACGGCAGCGCCTCCGGCGCCGTGGCGGACCGTTTCGCCAACGCCCTGTACGGGCTCGCCGAACTCGCCCGCGAGGAGGGCGGACTCGGCGCGGCGCTCCGCTCGGACCTCGGCGTCCGCACCCTGGAGCGCGCCTGCCGCGCGCCCGGTGCGCCGCGCATGGCGCGCGAGGCGCGCGTGGCCGATCTGCTCACCGTCACCGGTCACCTCGAACGCGCCCTGCGCCCCCTCTCCCTCGACTGGTACGGCGAGGACGCGCTCGGCGCGGCCGATCTCTGCCACGCCACGTCCGGCGGCCCCGCCGCCCTCCCCGGGCTGCTCGCCCGGCACTTCCGCGGGGTGCCGCTGCTGGTCACCGAGTACGGCGTCCATCTGCGCGCCCACTACCTGGGCCAAGGGCCCGGGGCGGCGCCCGCGGTACGGGCCCTGCTCGCCGCGTTCCACGGGCGGCTCGCCACCGAGATCTACCGGCGCGCCGAGATCCTCACCCCGGGCAACGCGCACGCCCGCCGCTGGCAGGAGCGGTGCGGGGCGGACCGGGCCAGGATCCGCACGGTGTACCCGGGCATGGCGGCCGACGGCTTCACCGAGGCCGGCGAGGCACCGGACCGCGCGGACCCGGACACCTTGGTCTGGGTCGGGCGCGTCGAGCCCGCCAAGGACCTCGTCTCCCTGCTGCACGCCTTCGCGCAGGTACGCAGACAGGAGCCCGGGGCCCGGCTGCGCATCGTCGGTTCGCCGGACGGACCCGAGGGCACGGCGTACCTCGGGCACTGCCGGGCGCTCGCGGCCCAGCTCTTTCCGGACGAGGCGGAGGGGGCGCACGCGGTCGGCTGCAACCCGGTCTCCTTCGACGAGATCGGCAGCCCGGACGCCCCCACGCTGCCCGAGGTGTACGCCTCCGGTGCCGTCGTCGTGCTCTCCAGCGTGGTGGAGGGGTTCCCGACCGGGCTCATCGAGGCCATGTTCTGCGGCCGGGCGACCGTGTCGACGGACGCGGGCGCGGTGGTCGAGGTGATCGGCGGTACGGGACTGGTCGTGCCCCCGCGCAATCCGCGGGCGCTCGCCGATGCGTGTGTGGCGCTGCTGCGCGACCCCGAGCGCCGTGCGCGGCTCGGTGCGGCCGCGCGTGCCCGGGCGCTGGAGCTGTTCACCGTGGAGCAGAACGTCGCGGCGTTTCACGGCATTTACCTGGAGATCGTCTCGCACTGCCCGGTCCGCCGCGACCTCCTCGACGCGTCCGGCGCACCGCTGCCCTTCGCCGCCCCCGCCGAATCCCACGTCCCCGCCCACTGGCCCGCCACCCCCACCTGGGCCCTCCCGACCACGGAGCCCGCCCGATGAGCGACACACCGAGAATGCCGAGTGGCGGGGTGCCGTGGGGGACGGGGACGGGGCCGGCTTCGGGACCGGGGGAGAGGCCGTCGACCGGGTCGGGACCGGGCCCAGGAGAGTGGGCCTCGACCAGGACGGGTTCGGGGCCGGGTGAGTGGACTTCGACAGGGGCGGGTTCCGGGCCGGAGGCGGGAGAGTGGACCTCGACCGGGGTTGGTGCTGGGGGCGGGGCGAGTCGGGCCGTCTCCGTCGAGGGGCCGCATGGCGGCGAGGCTTCCGTGAGTTGGCCGGGTGCCTCGGAGGGCTTGCCTGCCGTGCCCGACCCTGGGGCGCTCTCCGTCAACGTCCTCGCTGACGAGCCGGGTTCGGCCGCAGACTCCCCGGATGGGGGTCTGTGCGCGGGCGTCGCCGTCGCGAGTTGGCCGCACACTTCGGTGGCCTCGGCGCCCGTGCATTCGCCTGCTGCTGAGCCGAGTTCGGGCGCGGCGTCCGGGAGCCGACCGGACGCCTCGGAGGGCATGTCCTCCGTTCCTGGTGCCGGAGTGCTCCCCGCCAACTCACCTGCCAACCTGTCGAGTTCTGTCAACGCCTCCCCGCGCGCGGGTGAGGCCCCCTTGAGCTGGCCGGACGTCTCGATCGGCTCCCGCTCCGTGCCCGGGCCCTCCGGTTCCGGGGTGGTTCTCTCCAAGTCGCGTGCCAGTGGGCCTCGTACATCCGTGCCCCCTGTCAACGAGGCGCCCGCGCCCGCGAGTCGGCCACCGGCCCCGATGCCCGTCCCCGATCGCAGAGCCGCCCCCCGCCGTCCCTCCGGTGACCCCGTCAAGGCGTTGCTCCACCGGCACCGTGACCTGTGTGAGCAGGCCGTCGACGCCCTGGAGATCGCGGCCGGGCTGGAGGCGCAGGGGATCACCGATCGGACGGCGGCGCGGTTTCGGCACCGGGACGTCTTCTCGCTGGCCGAGGAGCTGTACGCGCGTGTGCCACGGACCGGGGAGTCCCGTGCGGAGCCGAAGCCGGCCCTGCCCGTGCCCCGGATCAGGGCGGCGTGGGCGCTGTCGAGCCTGCTGCCCGGGATCGCCGCTGCGGCCACCGCGGCCGGGACGCGGGCCACCCACGGCCAGCCGCGGCTGCTCGTCGCCGCGGCCGGGATCGTCGTCATAGCCCTCGCGACCCGCGCGGCGCTGCGCACCGGCCCCCTGGCCGTACGCACCGGACCCCGCCGTCCCCGCCCCTGGCAGGGCTCCCTCCTCGCATGGACCCTCTGGCTGCTCGGATACGCGCTGTTCGGCGACGGCCTGCTGCACGACGTGCTCACCGGCGGCCCCGACACGCTGCCCGACGGCGCACCCGGCGGCGAATGGCCCACCGCCACCGCGCCCGCGCTGGCCCTCACCCTGGCCCTCGCGCCGGCGGCCTGGTGCGCGCACCTCCTCGCCGCGGGCGCCCGGCGCAGACTCGCCGGCAGCCGGGGACTCGAAGACTTCACGGCCGCCGCGCGCCCCCTGCTGCTCGGCACCTTCGCCCTGTTCCTCGGCGCGCTCGCCGCGCTCCTCCTGGTGTGCGGAAGGGTCCTCGGCGAACCCGCGGCCCTCCCGCAGGCGCTCACCCTCGGCGCCCTGCTCCTGCTCGCCCGCCTGCTCATCGCGCACCGGCACCGGCGCGCCCCCGCCCTGGTCCTCGGCGCCGCCGCGGTCACCGAGGCGGTGGCCCTCGCGCTGCCGCTCGCCGGGCGGCTGCCCCACTGCCATCTGCTCGCGCTGCCCGTCCGGACCCTCACGGACACCCTGGGCGAGCCCGCCGTACCGGCTCTCGCCTGCGGCACCGCCGCCCTGGCCCTGCTGCTGCACGCCGGCCGCACCCTCACCCGGGCCTCCGCCCACGCGCCCACCGGAGCACCCGAGTGAGCGTCGGCTCGCGCCGCCCCCTGAACCAACAGCACCACCCCGTTGAAGGAGACCTCCAGATGTCCACCTCCCACCAGGGAGCCCCCGCAGCCCTCGCCCAGGGAGCCGTCCGATGAGGGTCCTGCTGATCGGCGCCAATGGTTACCTCGGCCGGTTCGTCGCCGAGCGGCTGCTCGCCGACCCCGCCGTACAGCTCACCGCGCTCGGCCGGGGCGACGACGCGGACGTCCGGTTCGACCTCGCAACCGGCAGCCCCGGCGCGCTCACCCGGTTCCTGGGGGCGGTGCACCCCGGGGTCGTCATCAACTGCGCCGGTGCCACCCGCGGCGGCGCCCGGGAGCTGACCCGGCACAACACCGTCGCCGTGGCCACCGTGTGCGAGGCGCTGCGGCGCAGCGGCTGCGGCGCGCGGCTGGTGCAGATCGGCTGCGGCGCGGAGTACGGGCCCAGCCAGCCCGGCTCGTCCACGGCCGAGGACGCCGTACCGCGCCCCGGCGGCCCCTACGGCGTCAGCAAGCTCGCCGCCACCGAACTCGTCCTCGGCTCCGGCCTGGACGCCGTGGTGCTGCGCGTCTTCTCGCCCTGCGGACCCGGCACCCCGGCCGGCTCCCCGCTCGGCCGGCTCGCCGAGGCGATGCGCCGCGCGATGCAGTCGGGCGACGGAGAGCTGAAGCTCGCCGGACTCGGTGTGCAGCGCGACTTCGTGGACGTACGCGATGTCGCCCGCGCCGTGCACGCCGCCTCGCTCTCCGCCGCACAGGGCGTGATCAACATCGGTTCGGGCCGTGCCGTACGGCTGCGGGACGCCGCCGGGACCCTCGCCCGCGTGGCCGGATACGGCGGCGCGCTGCACGAACTCGACGCCCCGCCCGGCGCGTTGCGCGGCGGCATCGGCCACCCCCGGCCCGAGACGGAGCACACGTCCCCGGCCGCCTTCCCCTACCCGGACGGCTGCGGCAGCTGGCAGCAGGCCGATGTACGCACCGCGCGCGACCGGCTCGGCTGGCGGCCGCGCATCAACCTCGAAGAGTCCCTGGCCGACATCTGGATGGAGGCGGCGTGCCGCATCTGACCAGCACCACCGGCGCATCCGGCACCATCGGGGGCGCCGCCGGAGCGAGCGACCCTGTCAGGGGCGCGACCGGAACGACCGGCATCGGGGGCGCCGCCGGAGCGAGCGGGAGCGCCAACGGCATCGCCGTACGCACCGCCCTCGGCGTCCCCGGCTTCGCCCACCCCCTCGTCGCCCCCGCCCAGTGGGCCACCCTCGCCCGCCCCGGCACCCCGCTGGACTGGGTGGCGCTCGATGTGGCCGGCGGCCCCGGCGCAAGGCCCGACCCGCACTGCCTGGCGGCGGCTGACCCGCTGCACCACGCCGGGGTGCGGGTCCTCGGCCGCCTCGACCTCGCACAGGGCGTCCGCGCCCGCGCCGACCTGCTCCGCGGCGCCCACCGCTACCTCGACTGGTACCGGGTCGACGGCTTCCTCCTCGACCGCTGCCCCATCGGCCGCGGCGAACTCGACGGGGTCCGCCGGGTCCTCGCGGACCTGCGGGCGATCACCGACACCGCCCATCTCGTCCTGGGCCACGGCACCCACCCGCACCCGGGCTACGCGGAGCACGCCGACCAGCTGGTGACCTTCTCGGGCTCCTGGTCCGACTACCGCTGGTCGCAGGTCGCGGAGTGGACGGCCGACCATCCGCCCGAGCGGTTCTGCCACTTCGTGCACGGTGTGCCGCGCGGGCATCTGGAGGAGGCGCTGCGCATCGCGCGCTGGCAGGGCGCGGCCACGATCTACTTCACGGACCGGACCGGAGGCCGCGGTTCCGGGGACCCCTGGGAGGCGATGCCCGGCTACTGGGACGAAATCGTCTCGCGCCTCGGAACAGGTGTCTCGGAATGAAGAAGGGCGTGGCAGTGTTACCACAAGAACAAACGTAGTGATTGACCGACCAACGGAGTCCCCGTGTCGCTGCCACCCCTGGTCGAGCCGGCTTCCGAGCTCACCGTAGACGAGGTCCGCAGGTACTCCCGCCACCTGATCATCCCCGATGTGGGCATGGACGGGCAGAAGCGGCTGAAGAACGCCAAGGTGCTGTGCGTGGGCGCCGGCGGCCTGGGCTCACCCGCGCTGATGTACCTGGCCGCGGCGGGCGTCGGCACGCTCGGCATCGTGGAGTTCGACGAGGTCGACGAGTCGAACCTCCAGCGCCAGATCATCCACAGCCAGTCCGACATCGGCCGCTCCAAGGCCGAGTCCGCGCGCGACACCGTCAAGGGCATCAACCCTTATGTGAACGTGGTCCTTCACGAGGAACGGCTCGAAGCCGAGAACGTGATGGACATCTTCAGCCAGTACGACCTGATCGTGGACGGCACGGACAACTTCGCCACCCGATACCTGGTCAACGACGCCTGTGTGCTGCTGAACAAGCCGTACATCTGGGGTTCGATCTACCGCTTCGACGGCCAGGCCTCGGTCTTCTGGTCAGAGCACGGCCCCTGCTACCGCTGCCTCTACCCGGAGCCCCCGCCCCCGGGCATGGTTCCCTCCTGCGCCGAGGGCGGCGTGCTCGGCGTGCTGTGCGCGTCGATCGGGTCCATCCAGGTCAACGAGGCCATCAAGCTCCTCGCGGGCATCGGCGACCCGCTGGTCGGCCGTCTGATGATCTACGACGCCCTGGAGATGCAGTACCGCCAGGTCAAGATCCGCAAGGACCCGAACTGCGCGGTCTGCGGCGATAACCCGACCGTCACCGAGCTCATCGATTACGAGGCCTTCTGTGGCGTCGTCTCCGAGGAGGCCCAGGAGGCGGCCGCCGGTTCGACGATCACTCCCAAGCAGCTCAAGGAGTGGATCGACGACGGCGAGAGCATCGAGATCATCGACGTCCGCGAGCCGAACGAGTACGAGATCGTCTCGATCCCGGGCGCCACGCTGATCCCGAAGAACGAGTTCCTCATGGGCACCGCCCTGGAGTCGCTGCCCCAGGACAAGCGGATCGTCTTGCACTGCAAGACGGGTGTCCGCAGTGCGGAAGTCCTCGCGGTCCTGAAGTCCGCGGGCTTCTCCGACGCCGTCCATGTAGGCGGCGGTGTCATCGGCTGGGTCAACCAGATCGAGCCGCACAAGCCGGTCTACTGACCGGCGCCCTCCCGCGTCGAGAAGCCCGCGGCCCTGAACCGAGTTGTTCAGGGCCGCGGGCTTCATCCGTGTCGGCCGGCGTCGGCCGGTTGTTCGGTGGCCACGTTCGTCGTGAGCAGCCGGAGCAGTTGCTTGGCCGTGGCGTCCTGTTCGGGGGTGAGGCCCATGGCGTCGCCGATGACCGGGGGGACCGCGCGGGCCCGCTCGCGCAGGGCGGTGCCGGATCCGGTGAGCCGGACGGTGACGGAGCGCTCGTCGTCGGGGCGGCGCTCGCGCCGGACGAGACCGGCCGCCTCCAGGCGCTTGAGGAGCGGGGAGAGCGTGCTGGACTCCAGCTGGAGCGCGCCGCCCAGCTCGCGCACGGAAAGTCCGTCTTGCTCCCAGAGGGCCAGCATCACCAGGTACTGCGGATAGGTCAGGCCCAGCTCGTCCAGCAGCGGCCGGTAGCACGCGGTGACCGCGCGCGAGGCCGCGTACAGGGCGAAGCACAGCTGGTCCTGGAGCAGGAGTGAGCCCGGTGCGGGGGCTTCCGGCTCGGGATGCGCGGCCTGGTCCATGACTGCGACCCTCCCTCTTTGATGCGAGTGCGTGAAAAGTCCGATTTTAGCAGCGGCTTGGCGGCCGCGATTAGATCGTGCACAACTTAGTTGCGCACAACTAAGTCGAGCGGTACCTTTCTGTCGTACCCGCCGGACGGTCGATCGACCACCGGCACGACACCGAGGAGTTCCTCATGTCCGAGACGTCCGAGACCGCCGCCCGCACGGTGCTGGAGCCGGCCGCCGCCGCCTTCGCCGAGGCCACCGCGAACCCGCCGTACCTCTTCGACCTCGGTCCGGTCGAGGGCCGCAAGGCCGTCGACGAGGTGCAGTCCGGGGCGATCGAGAAGCCGGCCGTCGACGAGGAGTGGGTGACTGTGCAGGGCGGCCCCACCGGTTCCGTCCGCGCCCGGATCGTCCGCCCGGCCGGAGCTACCGGCACCCTCCCGGTGATCGTCTACATCCATGGCGCCGGCTGGGTGTTCGGCAACGCCCACACCCATGACCGCCTGGTCCGCGAGCTGGCCGTCGGCGCCCGCGCGGCCGTCGTCTTCCCCGAGTACGACCTCTCGCCCGAGGCCCGCTACCCGGTCGCGATCGAGCAGAACTACGCCGTCGCCCAATGGGTTGTCCGCGAGGGCGCGGCACACGGCCTGGACGCCGCCCGGATCGCGGTCGCCGGTGACTCCGTCGGCGGCAACATGTCGGCCGCGCTCACCCTGATGGCCAAGGAGCGCGGCGATGTCCCGCTGGTCCAGCAGGTGCTGTTCTACCCGGTCACCGACGCGTCCTTCGACACCCCGTCGTATCACCGGTTCGCCGAGGGCTACTTCCTGCGCCGCGACGCCATGCGGTGGTTCTGGGACCAGTACACGACCGACGAGAAGCAGCGCGCCGAGATCACCGCGTCGCCGCTGCGCGCCACCCTGGAGCAGCTCACCGGGCTGCCCCCGGCGCTGGTCATCACCGGTGAGGCCGATGTGCTGCGGGACGAGGGCGAGGCGTACGCCGCTCGGCTCCGGGCCGCCGGGGTGCCGGTGACCGCCGTGCGGTACCAGGGCATCATCCACGACTTCGTGATGCTCGACGCGCTGCGCGAGACCCATGCCGCCGGGGCCGCCATCGCCCAGGCCGTCGCCGTGCTGCGTACCGCGCTCGGCACGGTGTGATCCGGCGAGGCCGGGTCCGGCGTCCGGCCCGGACGGGTTCCCCGTCCGGGCCGGCTCGCGCGCGGCTCAGCCGCAGACCGAACCCGCCTTCGGGATCGTCCCGTTGAGCAGGTACGCGTTCACCTTGCTCTGTACACACGGGTCCTTGCTGTCGTACGCGCCGTGCCCCTGGCCCTTGAAGGTCAGCTGGACGCCGACGCCCGTGCCGAGGGCCTCCGCCATCCGGCGCGCGCCCTCGTAGGGGGTGGCCGGGTCGCCCGTGTTGCCGACGACCAGGATGGGCGCCGAACCAGGTGCGCTGACATCGGGGTGGTAACTGGCGCCCGGCACGGCCCAGTCGGTGCAGCCGACCATGCCCCAGGCGAGGAAGTCCCCGAACAGCGGCGAGGCGGCACGGAACGCGGGAAGCGCGCGCTGGACGTCGGCGACGGTGTAGCGGGGCTTCTCGTCGGCGCAGTTGATGGCCACGTTCGCCGAAGTGATGTTGCTGTAATGGCCGTTCTCGTCCCGGCCGTTCATCGCGTCGGACAGCACCATCAGCACCTTGCCGTCACCGTCGTACGCCTGTTCAAGGCCCTCGGTGAGGTACTCCCAGAAGTCCTTGGAGTACAGGGACTGGGCGATGCCGCTGGTCGCCGCGGTCTGGGTGAGCAGGCGCGGGGCGATCCCCGGGATGGGCTTCTTGTCCAGGTCGGCCAGGAGTTTGGCGATGCGGTTCTCGACTTCCTGCCGGGTGTCCCCGAGCGGACAGCCCTCCGGCTTGGAGACGCAGTCCTCGGCGAAGTTGCCGAGCGCCAGCTGGAAGCCCTTCGCCTGGCCGAGCGCGCTCTGCTCGGGGTTCTGCGTGGGGTCCACCACCCCGTCGAACACCGCCCGTCCGACATGGGTGGGGAACAAGTGGGCGTAGACGCTGCCGAGTTGGGTGCCGTACGAGATGCCGAAGTAGTGCAGCTTGCTGTCGCCGAGCACCCGCCGCATCAGATCGATGTCACGGGCCGCGTCGGTGGTGCGCACATGCGGCAGCACCTCACCGGACCTGGACTCGCAGCCGGCGTTGAAGTTCCGGGTGCGCTGGACGAGTTGGGCGCGTTCGGCGGCGTCGTCCGGGGTCGCGTCCTGCTGGAAGAACGTGTCCAGCTGGGCGTCGGTCTTGCAGGTCACCGGCGCGCTGCGGCCCACCCCGCGCGGATCGAAGCTGACCAGGTCGTAGCGGGTGCGCAGGGTCGCGTAGTCCTGGACGAACGCGGGCAGCGCGGTGACGCCGCTGCCGCCGGGGCCGCCGAAGTTGAAGATGAGCGAGCCGATCCGCTCGCTCGCGGGCCCGCTGGCCTTGGCCCGGATCAGGGAGATGCCGATGGTGGATCCCTGCGGCTTGCTCCAGTCCAGGGGCGCCCGCATGGTGGCGCATTCCCAGGTGGCGCCGTTCGGCAGCGGGGACGGCGGGGTCCCGCCGCCCTCCGCCTCGTCCGGGGCCGGGCAGGCCGTCCAGTCCAGCGTCTGCGTCGTCAGGGACGCGAGGGACGCGGTGGCGCCGGTGCTGACATCGTCGTCACCGCAACCGGCCAGCAGGGCGGCCAGCAGCACGGCGGCCGTCGTCAGGGCGGTGGTACGCGGCCAGGGAAGAGCGGCGGCTCGCAGCCGGGAGGGAGAGGCCATGACCCCATCCTGCGGGCCCCCGCGCCGGGCCGCGCGGGGCACGGTCCGTACGAGGTACGACGTTCATTGGGCCGCCCCGTGAGCCCCGACAAGGCCCCCGCGGGGTTCCCCCGAAGGGTCGGCCCGGGGCCTACAGGGCTCCCTTACGGGTCAGGTGATTGAACGCCAGCCACCCGGGCAGCACCGGAAGCCACAGCGTCATCAGCCGGAACAGCAGTACGGCGGGCGCCGCGACCTCCTTGGGCAGGCCGAAGGCGATCAGGCCGAGGGTGAGGCTCGCCTCGATCGCGCCGACGCCACCGGGGGTCGGCGCGGCCGAGCCGAGCGCGTTGCCGGCGAGGAAGACGACCGCGACGCTGGCGATGCTCAGCGTGGTCATGCCGTGGCCGAAGGCGCGTACGGCGGCGTCGAGGCACATCACGTTGCACGCGGTCAGCAGGAGCATGCCGCCGATGCCGGTGACCAGCTTCTGGGGCCGCTGGAGCACATCGAGCATGCGCGGCACGACCCCGGCGAACAGCGACCTGACCCGGGTGACCACGAACTTCCGCAGGAACGGCACCGAGGTCACCACCAGCACCAGCACCGCGACGGTCAGCAGACCCGCGATCACGGTCCGGGACGGCGACAGCGAGGGCGTCTTCTCGGTGCCGGTCAGATAGCCGAAGGACAGCAGCATCAGGATGTGGCAGCCCAGCCCGAACAGCTGCGAGGCGCCGACGCTCGCCACCGCGAGCCCCGGGCGCACGCCCGCGCGCTGGAGGAAGCGCGTGTTCAGCGCCACCCCGCCGACCGCCGCCGGCGCCACGATCTTCACGAAGGAACCGGCGACCTGCGCCGCCACTGTCCGCGGGAACGGCACCCGCTCCGGCACGAAGCCCAGCAGCGCCATCGCCGCCGCCACATAGCTCAGCGCCGAGAACAGCGCCGCCGCGATCACCCAGCCCCACTGGGCCTGCGAGAACAGCGTGCCGAACTGGATATGGGTGAGCTGCGTCAGCAGGAAGTACGCGCCGATCGCGCCGGCGATGAAGCTGATCAGCGTGCGCGGCCGCACCCGCTCCAGCCGGGCCGGCTGCACCGGGGCCTGCGGCCTGATCCGCAGCACCTGGTGCCGGATCTGGGTGAGCAGGTCCTCCTCGCGGGCCTCCTCTATGGCCTCGTCGATCGCTCGCCGCTCGGCCCGCTGCTCCGCTCGTACGACCTTCTTGTTCGACTTGTCCGACTTGTCGAGTTCATTGAGTCTGTCGAGCTGCTCATCGGCGTCGGCACCCTCGGCGAGGGTCGTCCCGTTCGCCTCCGCGGCCTCCCGCAGCCGGGCCAGCTTGGCCTGGTGGGACGCCTCCAGGACCGCCTCCCGCTCCCGCTGGGCACGCTCGCGGCCCAGCCGGCGCAGGGTGTTGCGGGTGGAACGGGTGAGCGCGATCGGCTGGAGCATCGGCAGGCAGTCGGCCACCGCGTCGGGCCCGAGCACCTCGACCGCCGAGGCCACCGCGCGCTCCGCGCCGACCCGCAGGCCCAGCGTGGTCAGCAGCTGGGCCACGTCCATGCGCAGCAGCAGCTCACCGGCCGCGATCTCGCCGCCGCGCAGCTCGGCAAGGATCACCTCGCCGGACCGGCCCACCAGGATCGCGTCCCCGGCCAGCCTGCGGTGCGCGATGCGCCGCGACTGGAGGGCGCGCACCTGCGACCAGGCGCTGCGCAGCAGATCGTCGGTGATCTCCTCGTCCGCCAGCGCGTCCAGGGTGCGCCCGCCGGTGTGCTCGTAGACCAGCATCACCGCGTCCGGGCCCAGCTCGGAGGTGGCGATCAGCTTCGGCGCGTTGGCGCCCGCCGCGATCGCCGCGTAGGCCAGCAGCGCCTCCTGCTCCAGCGCCTGGCGCAGCGACTGGAGGCTGGAGCGGGTGGCGAAGCCGCGCAGGGTGAGATTGCGCCACGCCCGGTAGAAGAAGCCCTGGGCCTGCTGTTCCCGGTCCACGACCGTGACGTCCAGCGGCGGCCCGTCCTCCAGGGTGACGAAGTAGCGCCGGCCCCGGTCGCCGTTCTCGCTCTCCACGACCTCCTCGCGGGCCGCGCCGACCGGGCGGAAGCCGACGTGCCGCAGGCCCGCCAGCAGGGTCTGGCCGGTGGGCCGGACATTGGGCGAGCCGACCGCGTACAGCGTGCCGTAGGCCACCGACCAGCCGATCAGCACCGTCAGGACGATGGAGAAGGCGGTCGTGTAGCCGGTGACCAGCATGGAGAACGCGTCCAGCAGCAGCACGATCCACAGCACGGAGCGCCAGCGGGGTCTGCGGGACATGCCGACGGCCGTCATATAGGCGATGACGGGCGCCAGGTAGCCGTGCACCGGATCGGTGAGGGCGTGTACGTCGACCGGTGACGGCTGGGTCAGCGCGTCCTGGATCGAGCCCGGCGCGGCCCGCGCGACCCATAGGTCGGTGGCGAGCGTCACCCCGTGCGCGAGGACCGCGGCCAGGACGCCGTCGGCGATGCGCAGCCCGTCCCGTTTGATCAGCCGTTCGATCGCGAAGGCGACCGGGACCAGCAGGATCGCGATGCTGGACGCCAGCCCCGCGAATCTGATCAGCAGATCGGGGGCCTGCCCGGTGCCCTTGTTGATGTCCTGTTCGAGGCCCGAGGTGGTGCCGTGCGCGAACGCGGCGACGGCCAGCAGCACCACGATGGCGAGCAGGCCGACCAGGAGCCGCATCAGATCGGAGGGCCGGTGCACCCGGGCCGGGAGCAGCGGTTCGTCGCCCTCCACCGGGTCCGGGTGATCCGGGTCCGGGTGCTCCGGGTCCGGATGGTCCGGGTCCGGGTGGTCGGCACCCCGATCCGTGCGCGGATCGCCGTCGTCTGCGTCGCCTCCGGAGCCGCTCCGGTCGGTCGGCGGGTTCTGCGGGATGTGCGCCCCCTCGGTGCGTTCCGCCTCGGTGCGTTCCGTGTCCGCGGGGTGCGGATCTCGGCGGGCGTCCTGGCCGCCCTCGCCCTTACGGCCGGTGTCCGGGCGTGCGCCGGCGTCAGGGGTGCCCGACCCGCCCTCGGGGTGCACTCCCTGCTGTTTCATGATCTCTTCTTGGTCTCGTATCACCGGTCACCGCCCGCACGATGGTGGCATGTCCCACCGACACACACGGGCGCCAGGGTGCGGATGCGCGGTCGCACAGTCTGCCGGAAGCGCCGCCCGGGGGCGAGAGGAACGTTCGCTCCACCGGGCTCCACGATGTCGGTGGGGTGCGGCAGGATGGGACGAATGAGCGAGCGGAGCCCCGGAGCGGAACCCCGCGAGACGCACCCGGACGACCTGCCCGAGTACGCCGAGCGGGTCCTTGAGGTCGCCGAGCTGATCCCGCCGGGACGGGTCATGACGTACGGCGATGTCGCCGAGTGGCTGGAGGAGGGCGGCCCGCGCCAGGTCGGCCGGGTGATGTCCCTGTACGGCGGCGCCGTGCCGTGGTGGCGCGTCGTACGCTCCGACGGGGTGCTGCTGCCGGGCCACGAACTGCGCGCGCTCGGGCACTACCGCGCCGAGGGCACACCGCTGCGCGAGGCGAGCACAAGTGCCGAGGGTCACCTGCCGCGGCTCGACATGCGGCGGGCCCGGTGGGACGGCGGTGCGGACGCGGGTCACACCTGACAGCTTCCGCCATCGGAGGCGGTCGGCGGCAACCTGTACTCCGTACGGGTGATACCCGGGACGTCCGCGGTATGCCGTACGTTCGAGAGTCGGCGGTATCGCGCCGGCGGCCTGTGCGCACCTCACCCGGAGCTCACCGCCCCGCGCGCGCGACCGTCCGCTCGCCCGCACGACCAGCAGTACGACCACCAGGACCGGCCAACCACGTGAGCTCCTCCTTCTCCACCGGACACCCGCCGCACCCCGAGGCGCGGCGGGGGAGCCGTGGCGCTTACCGCCTGGTCCGTACCCCGCCGGACCGGACGGCTCCTCCTGTTCTGGACGCCGCCCAGCGCGCCGTGGTTGACCACCGCACCGGGCCCCTGCTCGTGCTCGCGGGACCCGGCACCGGCAAGACGACCACCCTGGTCGAGTCGGTGGCCGCGCGGATCGCCCGGGGCGCCGACCCCGAGCGCATCCTGGTGCTCACGTTCAGCCGCCGGGCCGCCGTCGACCTGCGCGACCGGATGGCCCTGCGCATCGGCGCGGCCCGCGCGCCCCGGGCGACCACCTTCCACTCGTACAGCTACGCCCTGGTCCGCGCCCACCAGGACAGCGGGCTGTTCGTCGAGCCGCTGCGGCTGCTCTCCGGCCCCGAGCAGGACGTCACCGTCCGCGAGCTGCTGGCCGGGCAGCCCGAGCTGGAGCGGCTGGGGCTGACCCATGTGCGCTGGCCGGACGAGCTGCGCGCCTGCCTGACCACGCGCGGCTTCGCCGACGAGGTACGCGCCGTGCTCGCCCGCAGCCGTGAGCTGGGGCTCGCCCCGGACGCCCTGGACGCGTTCGCCCGCCGCATCGGGCGTCCCGACTGGCGCGCGGCCGCCGCGTTCCTCGCCGAGTACCTCGACGTGCTCGACCTCCAGGGTGTGATCGACTACGCCGAGCTGGTGCACCGCGCGGTCCTGCTCGCCCGCCGCCCCGAGGTCGCCGCGGACCTCGCCGCGCGGTACGACGCGGTGTACGTGGACGAGTACCAGGACACCGACCCCGCCCAGGTACGACTCCTGCACGCGCTGGCCGGCGGCGGCCGCACCCTGGTCGCGCTCGGCGACCCCGACCAGTCGATCTACACCTTCCGGGGCGCCGATGTGAACGGCATCCTCGGCTTCCCGGAGGCCTTCCCACGCCGCGACGGCGGACCGGCGCCCGTCCAGGTGCTGCGCACCAACCGCCGCTCCGGCGCGCGCCTGCTGGCCGCGACCCGGCTGATCACCCAGCGGATGCCGCTGCCCCGACTGCCCGCCGACAAGGTGCGCGCCCACCGGGAGCCGGCCGCGGCCCGGGACGGCGGCCGGGCCGAGGTCTACACGTATCCGACCCCCGGCACCGAGCTGGACAACATCGCGGACATCCTGCGCCGCGCCCACCTGGAGGACGGCCTCCCCTGGCGCGAGATGGCCGTCCTGGTCCGCGCCGGCGCCCGCTCCCTGCCGACCCTGCGCCGCGCCCTGACCGCGGCGGGCGTCCCCCTGGACATCGACGGCGACGACCTCCCCCTGCGCCACGAGCCCGCGGTGGCCCCCCTGCTGACGGCACTGCGCGCGGTGGCGAGGGCGGAGGCGCCGGGGAGGGGCGAGCCGGGCGAAGCGGCTCGGGGCGGCGGGGAGCGGGAGCCGGGGGAGCGGGATGCGGTGGAGCGGGTCCCGGGGGACCGGGAGCCGGGGGAATGGGACTCGGTGGAGCAGGTCCCGGAGGACCGGGACCTGGAAGAGCCCGCGCCTGGCTCTCCGGACCTCGCGGAGCCGCCCGCGCCGGACTCTGCCGACCCCGCGGAGCCGTCCGCGTCGGATTCCGCCGACCCCGCAGCGCAGCCCCGCTGGCTCGACACCGAGACGGCGCTCACCCTGCTCGCCTCGCCGCTCGCCGGTATGGACGCGGCCGATCTGCGGCGGCTCGGGCGGGCGTTGCGGGAGGAGGAGCGGGCCGGCGGGAACATGGTGCCGCCGCCCTCCGACGAACTGCTCACGCGGGCGCTCGCCGAGCCGGAGCGGCTGGCGGTGCACGACCCGGCGTACGCCCGCGGCGCCCAGCGACTCGGCGCGCTACTGCGCACGGCCCGCGAGCGCCTCGCGAACGGCGGCACCGCCGAGGAGGCACTGTGGGACCTGTGGAACGGCACACCCTGGCCCGGCCGTCTGGAGCGGGCCGCCCGGCGCGGCGGTGCGGCGGGCCGTAACGCCGACCGGGACCTGGACGCCGTCTGCGCCCTGTTCGCCACCGCCGCGCGCGCCGAGGAGCGCACCGGCGGCCGCGGCGCCCTGAACTTCCTGGCCGAGATCGAGGCCGAGGACATCGCCGCCGACACACTGACCCGCCGTGCGGTACGGCCCGACGCCGTCCGTCTGATGACCGCGCACCGCGCCAAGGGCCTGGAGTGGCGCCTGGTCGTCGTCGCCGGTGTCCAGGAGGGCCTGTGGCCGGACCTCAGACGCCGCGGCTCACTCCTGGAGGCCGACCGCATCGGCCGCGACGGACTCGCCGAACCGCTCACCCCGGGCGCCCTGCTCGCCGAGGAGCGCCGGCTCTTCTACGCCGCCGCCACCCGCGCGCGCGACCGCCTCGTCGTCACCGCCGTGAAGGCACCCGCCGAGGACGGCGACCAGCCCTCCCGGTTCCTGACCGAACTGGGCGTCGAGCCGAAGGACGTCACCGGCCGCCCCCGGCGCCCGCTGGCCGTCGCCGCGCTGGTGGCCGAGCTGCGCGCCACCACCGTCGACCCGGCCGCCTCCGCCGCCCTGCGCGAGGCCGCCGCCCGCCGTCTGGCCCGGCTCGCCGCGCTCACCGACGAGGATGACCGTCCCCTCGTACCGGCCGCCCATCCCTCACGCTGGTGGGGCATGTTCGAGCCGACCGAGAGCAAGGTGCCGCTGCGCCACCGGGACCAGCCCGTCGTGCTGTCCGGCAGCGCCCTCGACCAACTCGCCAACACCTGCGCCCTCCAGTGGTTCCTGGGCCGCGAGGTGAAGGCCGACGCGCCCGCCACCACCGCCCAGGGCTTCGGCAATGTCGTCCATGTCCTCGCCGACGAGGTCGCCTCCGGGCGCACCCCGGCCGACCTGGACGTCCTCATGGAGCGCCTGGACTCGGTGTGGAACGCGCTCGCCTTCGACGCGCCCTGGAAGTCGCGCCAGGAGAAGGACAACGCCCGCGCCGCACTCGAACGCTTTCTCAACTGGCACGTGATAAACCGTTCCACTCGCACCTCCGTCGCCAGCGAGCAGGACTTCGACGTCACCCTGGAGGCGGGCGAGTACCAGGTCCGTATCCGCGGCCAGATGGACCGGGTCGAGACGGACGCCGAGGGCCGCGCCTACGTGGTCGACTTCAAGACCGGCAAACAGGCGCCCACCGCGCGCGAGGTGGAGCTTCACCCCCAGCTCGCCGTCTACCAGCTCGCCGTGCGCGAGGGCGCCGTCGACACCGCCTTCGACGGGGAGCACCCCGAGCCCGGCGGCGCCGAACTGGTGCACCTGCGGCAGGGCGCCGCCAAGCGCGACGGCGGCGAGACCCTGCCCAAGGTGCAGACCCAGGAGCCGCTCACCGGGGAGTGGGTCGGCGAACTGCTGGCCACCGCCGCGGGAAAGGTCCTGGACGAGCGGTTCGGGCCGACCGCCGGCCAGCACTGCGCCCACTGCGCCTTCCGCGCCTCGTGCAGCGCACGCCCCGAGGGGCGGCACGTGGTGGAGTGACGTACCGCACCCCGAGCACCGCACTCCCGTCCCTGACCTGCGCCTGCTTCCGGCCCCGTGATCGGCGCGCACGGGATTGTCAGTGGCTGCCGCTACCTTTTTGGACATGCCCGCCCATCTCACCGATCCCGAGCAGCTCAAGGAGCTCCTCGGCATCCCCTTCACCCCGGAGCAGACGGCCTGCATCACCGCGCCGCCCGCCCCGCAGGTGATCGTGGCCGGTGCCGGTTCGGGCAAGACGACGGTGATGGCGGCCCGCGTGGTCTGGCTGGCCGGCACCGGACAGGTCGCCCCCGAGCAGGTCCTCGGGCTGACCTTCACCAACAAGGCCGCGGGCGAACTGGCCGAGCGTGTCCGCAAGGCACTCGTCAAGGCGGGCGTCACCGACCCCGACACGATCGACCCGGACAACCCCCCGGGCGAGCCGGTCATCTCCACGTACCACTCCTTCGCCGGCCGCCTCCTCACCGACCACGGCCTGCGCATCGGCCTGGAGCCCGCCTCCCGCCTCCTCGCCGACGCCACCCGCTACCAGCTCGCCGCCCGCGTGCTGCGCGAGGCCCCCGGCCCCTACCCGGCGCTCACCCGCTCCTTCGCCGACCTGGTCAGCGATCTGCTCGCCCTGGACTCCGAACTCTCCGAACACCTGGTGGAACCCGGCGAACTGCGGGCCTGGGACGCCGATTTGCTGACCACCCTCCAGGACGCCAAGCTCAGCAACGCCGAACTGCGCAAGGTCCCCGAGACCGCCACCGCCCGCCGCGAACTCGCCGCACTGGTCCAGCGCTACCGCACCGCCAAACGCGAACGCGACCTGCTCGACTTCGGCGACCAGATCGCCCTGTCCGCCCGCCTCGCGACCCTGCCCGAGGTGGGCCGTCTGCTGCGCGAGGAGTTCCGGGTGGTCCTCCTGGACGAGTACCAGGACACCTCCGTCGCCCAACGCGTCCTGCTCGCGGGCCTGTTCGGATCCGGCAGCGGCCACCCGGTGACCGCCGTGGGCGACCCCTGCCAGGCCATCTACGGCTGGCGCGGCGCCTCCGTCGCCAACCTGGACGACTTCCCCGACCACTTCCGCCATGCCGACGGCAGCCCTGCCACCCGCCAGGCGCTCAGCGAGAACCGCCGCAGCGGCGGCCGCCTCCTCGACCTCGCCAACGGACTCGCCGCCCCCCTGCGCGCCCTGCACGAGGGCGTCGAGGCCCTGCGCCCGGCCCCCGGCGCCGAGCGCGACGGCCTGGTCCGCTGCGCCCTGCTGCCCACCCACGCCGAGGAGCTGGACTGGCTCGCCGACTCCGTCGCCCACCTCGTGCGCACCGGCACCGCACCCGGTGAGATCGCCGTCCTGTGCCGTACGGCCGCCGACTTCGCCGCGATCCAGGGCGCGCTGGTCGCCCGGGAGGTCCCCGTCGAGGTGGTCGGCCTGTCCGGGCTGCTGCACCTGCCCGAGGTCGCCGACCTGGTCGCCGTCTGCGAGGTCCTCCAGGGCCCCGGCGCCAACGCGAGCCTGGTACGGCTGCTGACCGGCCCCCGCTGGCGCATCGGCCCCCGCGATCTCGCCCTCCTCGGCCGCCGCGCCCGCCTGCTGGTCGCCCACGCGGGCGCCGCTGACACCGGTGACCCGGACCGCCGGCTCGCCGCCGCCGTGGAGGGCACCGACCCGGCCGAGGTGATATCGCTCGCCGACGCCCTGGACACCTTCCTGGACGCCCACGGCGGGGACGAGGACGGGCTGCCCTTCTCCCCGGACGCCCGGGTGCGCTTCGCCCGCCTCGCCACCGAACTGCGCGATCTGCGCCGCGCGCTGTCCGACCCGCTGATGGACGTCCTGCACCGCGTCCTCGCCGTCACCGGCCTGGAGGTGGAGCTGTCGGCGTCCCCGGGCGCCCTGGCCGCCCGCCGCCGCGAGACCCTCGCCAACTTCCTCGATGTCGCCGCCGCCTTCGCCGCGGGCGACGGCGAGGCCACCCTGCTCGCCTTCCTGGGCTTCCTGCGCACCGCCGTCCAGTACGAGAAGGGCCTCGACAACGCCCTGCCCGGCGGCGAGAACACCGTCAAGGTGCTCACCGCGCACAAGTCCAAGGGCCTGGAGTGGGACGTCGTGGCCGTGCCCGGACTGGTCACCGGCACCTTCCCCAGCGCCCAGGGCCGCGACAAGTGGACCGCGCAGGCCAAGGTGCTGCCGCACGCCCTGCGCGGCGACGCCGCCACCCTGCCCGACGTGGACGGCTGGGACGCGCGCGGCATGAAGGCGTTCCACGAGGCCATGAAGGAGCACCAGCACACCGAGGAACTCCGCCTCGGCTATGTCACCTTCACCCGCCCCCGCTCCCTCCTGCTCGGCTCCGGCCACTGGTGGGGCCCCAGCCAGAAGAAGAAGCGCGGCCCCTCCGACTTCCTCCAGGAGCTGTACGCGCACTGCGCCGCCGGGCACGGCGAGATCGAGGTCTGGGCCGAGGAGCCCGCCGACGACGAGGAGAACCCGGCCCTGCGGGAGCCCGACGCCGACCTGGCCTGGCCGCTGCCCCTCGACGCCGACGCCCTCGCCCGCCGCCGCGCCGCCGCCGAGACCGTCCTCGCCCACCTCGACACCCTGCCCGCCACCGGCCCGGCCCCCGCCGACCCGGCCACCCACGAGGACCCGGACTGGCCGACACCGCCGGAGGAACCGCCGTACGAAGAGCCGTACGAGGAGCCGCCGTACGACGGGCCGTACGAGGAATCGCCGTACGACGAGGTCGACGACGGGCCGCCGTACGAGGACCCGAGCGGCGCCGGGCCGCGCCACGAGCCCTACGGCGACGATCCGCACACCGGCGCCCCCGTCATCCCCCACCAGGCACCCGCCCCCGCCGAGCCGGGCCCCCGCTCCGACCTCACCCCCGAGGAGTCGCGCCTGATCGCCTCCTGGGACCGCGATCTGGACGCGCTCGCCGGGGAACTGCTGCTGGCCCGCCGCGCCGTCACGGACGTACCCCTGCCCGCCACGCTCACCGCCACCCAGCTGCTGCGGCTGGCCGAGGACCCGGACGGGCTCGCGCAGGAACTCGCGCGCCCCATGCCGCGCCCCCCGCAGCGGGCCGCGCGCCGGGGCACCCGCTTCCACGCCTGGGTGGAGTCGCGCTACGAGGAGCTGGCGCTGCCCCTGCTGGAGCCCGACGAGCTGCCCGGCGCCGACGCCGAGATCGCCGACGAAGAGGACCTGGAGGCCCTCAAGGAAGCCTTCGAACGCACCGAGTACGCCCGGCGCACGCCCTACCGCGTCGAGGAGCCGGTCCAGGTCGTCCTCGCCGGCCGGGTCGTGCGCGGCCGGATCGACGCCGTCTACCGGGAGGGCGAGGGCGCGTCGGCGACGTACGAGATCGTGGACTGGAAGACCGGCCGGGAGCACACCGCCGACCCGCTCCAGCTCGCCGTGTACCGGCTGGCCTGGGCCGAACAGCAGGGCGTCCCGCTCCACGCGGTCACCGCCACGTTCCTCTACGTGCGCACCGGGGAGGCCGTACGCCCCCGTGACCTGCCCGGCCGGGCCGCGCTGGAACGGCTGCTCACGGACGGGGCCGGACCGCCGACGGCGAGGGCGACGTGATCCAGCGCGCCCCCCGAGTGTGACGAACCGCCCGCCGAGGATGCGGTCGGGGGCCGATAGGCTCGTGAGCATGAGCCTGACCCCGGACAGCGCCGTCCGCACGTACATCGACCAGCACCGCGCCGCCTTCCTCGACGACCTCACCGCATGGCTGCGCATCCCCTCCGTGTCGGCACAGCCCGACCACGCGCCCGACGTGCGGCGCAGCGCCGACTGGCTCGCCGCGAAGCTGACGGAGACCGGTTTCGCGACCGTGGAGGTCTGGCCCACCGAGGGCGCCCCCGCCGTGTTCGCCGAGTGGCCCTCCGGCGACCCGGACGCGCCGACCGTGCTGGTCTACGGCCACCATGACGTGCAGCCCGCCGCCCGCGAGGACGGCTGGAACAGCGAGCCCTTCGAGCCCGTCGTCCGCGGAAACCGCCTCTACGCGCGCGGCGCCGCCGACGACAAGGGCCAGGTCTTCTTCCACACCCTGGGCGTCCGCGCCCACCTCGCCGCCACCGGCCGCACCGCCCCCGCGGTCAACCTCAAGCTGCTGATCGAGGGCGAGGAGGAGTCCGGCTCCCCGCACTTCCGGGCCCTGGTGGAGGAGCGGGCCGGGCGCCTGGCGGCCGACGCCGTGATCGTCTCCGACACCGGCATGTGGGCCGAGGACACCCCGACGGTGTGCACCGGCATGCGCGGCCTCGCCGAGTGCGAGATCCGGCTGTACGGACCCGACCAGGACATCCACTCCGGCTCCTTCGGCGGCGCCGTGCCCAACCCGGCCACCGCCGTCGCCCGCCTGGTCGCCGCCCTGCACGACGAGCGGGGGCGGGTGGCCGTCCCCGGCTTCTACGACGGTGTCGTGGAGCTGACCGACCGCGAGCGCGCGCTCTTCGCAGAGCTGCCCTTCGACGAGGAGCGCTGGCTGCGCACCGCCAAGTCCCGGGCGACCCTGGGCGAGGCCGGACACACCACCCTGGAGCGCATCTGGGCCCGTCCGACCGCCGAGGTCAACGGCATCGGCGGCGGCTACCAGGGCCCCGGCAGCAAGACGATCATCCCGTCCGCCGCCCTGGTGAAGCTGTCCTTCCGGCTGGTCGCAGGGCAGGACCCCGACCACATCGAGAAGGCGGTCCGCGCCTGGGCCGCCGACCAGGTGCCCGCCGGGATCCGCTGCGAGATCGACTTCGGCTCGGCCACCCGCCCCTGCCTGACCCCGCTCGACCATCCGGCGCTCCAGGCCGTGGCCCGCGCGATGGGCCGCGCATTCGAGGGCCCGGTCCGCTTCACCCGTGAGGGCGGCTCCGGACCCGCCGCCGACCTCCAGGAGGTCCTGGGCGCCCCCGTCCTCTTCCTCGGGATCTCCGTCCCCTCCGACGGCTGGCACGCGCCCGACGAGAAGGTGGAACTGGACCTCCTCCTCAAGGGCGTCGAGACCAGCGCCTACCTGTGGGCCGACCTGGCCGAGAACTGGCGGCCCACGCCCTGACCAGCGGCACCGTGGGGAAGAGCGCCCCGGGCGCGAGGCACACTGGAGACACCGCCCCGCCCGCGCCCGACCCGGTGCGTCCCGTACGCCTGCCGTACGTCCGCCCGAACCGATCGCCGAACCGAACCGCCGTACTGGGGGAGTTGGAAGCACCCGTGACCACCTGGACCGACGACACAGCCGACCGACCCATCTCGCTGACCGCCCCCTGCGGCATCGACCGCGCCGCCCACCACCGGCTGGACGAGGCCTGGCTCGCGGCGGCGTGGAGCCACCCCTCGACCCGCTGTTTCGTGGTCTCCGGCGGCCAGGTGCTCATCGACGAGACGGCCGACGGCCGCACCGAAGTCGTCATGACCCCCTCCTTCGAGGCCCCGCTCACCGAGGCGCACCGCTACTTCCTCGGCATCGACGAGGACGGCGTCGCCTACTTCGCGCTCCAGAAGGACGCGCTGCCCGGCCGCATCGACCAGTCCGCGCGCCCGGCGGGCCTGCGCGAGGCGGGCCTGCTGCTGTCCCCGCGCGACACCGCGCTCATGGTGCACGCGGTCGGCCTGGAGAACTGGCAGCGCACCCACCGCTTCTGCTCCCGCTGCGGCGAGCGGACCGTGATCGCCGCGGCCGGCCACATCCGCCGCTGCCAGGCGTGCGGCGCCGAGCACTACCCGCGCACCGACCCGGCCGTGATCATGGCCGTGACCGACGCGGAGGACCGGATCCTGCTCGGCCGCCAGGTGCACTGGCCCGAGGGCCGCTTCTCCACGCTGGCCGGCTTCGTGGAGCCCGGCGAGACCATCGAGCACGCGGTGCGCCGTGAGGTCGCCGAGGAGGTCGGCGTCACCGTCGGCGACGTCGAGTACGTGGCGAGCCAGCCCTGGCCCTTCCCGTCCAGCCTGATGCTCGGCTTCATGGCGCGCGCCACCACCACCGAGATCGACGTCGACGGTGACGAGATCTCCGAGGCCCGCTGGTTCTCCCGCCAGGAACTGCACGACGCCTTCGAGACCGGCACGGTCCTGCCTCCCTTCGGCATCTCCATCGCCGCCCGCCTGATCGAGATGTGGTACGGCAAGCCACTGCCGACGCGCAGCTTCGTCTGAGGCGCGGCGTCGTCCGAGACATGGAGAAGGGCGGCCCCGCGTCGGGGGCCGCCCTTCTCCGTCGACGCCGACCGCGTCAGGCCGCGAGCTTCTGCTTGACCTGGGCCAGCGAAGGGTTCGTCATCGTGGTGCCGTCCGCGAAGAGCACGGTCGGGACCGTCTGGTTTCCGCCATTCGCCTTCTCCACGAAGGCCGCGGACTCGGGGTCCTGCTCGATGTTGATCTCGGTGTAGGCGATGCCCTCCCGCTCCATCTGGCTCTTCAGCCGACGGCAGTAGCCGCACCAAGTCGTGCTGTACATCGTCACAGTGCCCTGCATCTCTCGCGCTCCTCAGGCAGCTCGGAAAGGTCGTCCGGAGGGAGAACGCGAGGGAGTGCCCCGCCATTCCCACCGGGGGCGCACCGCTCCCACCAGGGCATTAGTACGACAATGAGGTCCCGCCTGTGGACAACCGCCGCGGCCGCTCCGGGCGACCTGGCAGCATGGCTGTGTGACAGCAGCAACGCACTCCCCCCTCTTCCCGCAGGTACCGGCCGTCCCTGACTCGGCCGACGCGGTGCTCGAAGGGCTCGACCCCGAGCAGCGCGAGGTGGCCACCACCCTGCGCGGACCGGTGTGCGTGCTGGCCGGCGCGGGCACCGGCAAGACCCGGGCGATCACCCACCGCATCGCCTACGGGGTGCGCTCCGGCATCCTCCAGCCCGCCAGCGTGCTCGCCGTCACCTTCACCAACCGCGCCGCGGGCGAGATGCGCGGCCGGCTGCGCCAGCTCGGCGCCCAGGGCGTCCAGGCCCGCACCTTCCACTCCGCGGCACTGCGCCAGCTCCAGTACTTCTGGCCGAAAGCCGTCGGTGGCAGCCTGCCCCGGCTGGTCGACCGCAAGATCCAGCTCGTCGCCGACGCGGCCGCCGGACTCGGCACCCGGCTCGACCGCGGCGAGCTGCGCGATGTCACCGGCGAGATCGAATGGTGCAAGGTCACCCAGACCATCCCCGCCGATTATCCGTACGCTGCCGCGAAGGCCGGCCGCGAGGCCCCTCGCGACCCCACCGAGATCGCACATCTGTACGCGGCCTACGAGGACCTCAAACGCGACCGCGCGGTGATCGACTTCGAGGACGTCCTGCTGCTCACCGTCGCCGTCCTCCAGGACCGCCAGGACATCGCCGAACAGGTCCGCGCCCAGTACCAGCACTTCGTGGTGGACGAGTACCAGGACGTCAGCCCCCTCCAGCAGCGCCTGCTGGACCTGTGGCTCGGCGACCGCGACGACCTGTGCGTGGTCGGCGACGCCAGCCAGACCATCTACTCGTTCACCGGAGCAACGCCCGACCATCTGCTCGACTTCCGCGCCCGCCACCCCGGCGCCACCGTCGTCAAGCTGGTCCGCGACTACCGCTCCACCCCCCAGGTCGTCCGCCTCGCCAACGGACTGCTCGCCCAGGCCCACGGCCGCGCCGCCGACCACCGGCTGGAACTCGTCTCCCAGCGCCCCTCGGGACCCGAACCCGGCTACACCGAGTACACCGACGAGCCCGCCGAGGCCGAAGGCGCCGCCCGCCGCATCCGCGAGCTGATCGACGCCGGCGTCCCGGCCGCCGAGATCGCCGTCCTGTTCCGCACCAACTCCCAGTCCGAGACCTATGAGCAGGCGCTCGCCGACGCCGGTGTTCCCTACCAGCTGCGCGGCGCCGAGCGCTTCTTCGACCGGCCCGAGGTGCGCAAGGCCGGCCTCGCCCTGCGCGGCGCCGCCCGCTTCGGGGGCAATGACTCCCGCCTGGACGACGTCGTGGACCTGCCCTCCCAGGTGCGCGCCGTGCTGTCGGGGGAGGGCGGCTGGACCATCCAGCCGCCGGCCGGCTCCGGCGCCGTCAGAGAGCGCTGGGAGTCCCTCACCGCCCTGGTCAACCTCGCCCAGGACCTCGCCGCCGCCCGCCCCGGCGCCACCCTCGCCGACTTCGTCGCCGAACTGGACGAGCGGGCGGCCGCCCAGCACGCCCCAACCGTCCAGGGCGTCACCCTCGCCTCCCTGCACGCGGCCAAGGGCCTGGAATGGGACGCCGTCTTCCTGGTGGGCGTCGCCGAGGGCATGCTGCCCATCACCTACGCCAGGACCGACGAACAGATCGAGGAGGAACGCCGCCTCCTGTACGTCGGGGTCACCCGCGCCCGTGAACGCCTCCATGTCTCCTGGTCCCTGTCCCGCTCACCCGGCGGCCGCCACAACCGCAGGCCCAGCCGCTTCCTCGACGGACTGCGCCCCGGCACCACCCCCACCGTCGGCCGCAGCGCCGGGTCCGTCGGGGGCGTCGAGCGCGGCATCCGGGGCGTGGACGCCACCGCGGTGCCCCGGCGCGCCCAGCGCACCCCGGCCCGCTGCCGGGTCTGCGGCCGCACCCTCACCGACGCCGGCGAGATGAAGCTGATGCGCTGCGAGGACTGCCCCTCCGACATGGACGAGGGGCTCTACGAGCGGCTGCGCGCATGGCGCGCCGTCCAGGCCGCGAACAGCGGGCAGCCGGACTTCTGCGTCTTCACCGACCGCACCCTGATGGCCATCGCCGAGAACCGCCCGGACAGCCCCGCCGAGCTCTCCCGCATCCCCGGCGTCCTCAGTCGCAAGCTGCGCAGCTATGGAGCCGAAGTCCTGGCCATCTGCGCAGGTCAGGAGCTTGATGGTGAGATCGCGGTGGACTGATACGAACTCGTCGCAAAAATAGTTTGCGCACGCGCCGGGAATCCCCATAGGTTCTAGGCACGGAAGCAGCGGCCTTCTCCAAGGCCCGCCCTCCGTGATGTACTTGCACATACGAAACGGATCGGTTCACCGGTCCCAGAGACGCCGAGAGGAGGCGAGTCCAGTGATCAGCATCAACGTCAGCAACATCAGCACGGCCAAACTGACCGATCGCTCGGCCGTCTCCCTGTGCCTGCTCGGCGCCTTTGACCGGGGCACCGGTCTGTCCGGCATCCGTGCCGCGCACCCGGCGTCCTCCCTGCCCGTCGCGGGCCTTCCCGTCCGCGATGAGCGCAATGAGCGACCGACCAAGGCACTGGGAGCAGTAGAAGCACAGGCACACGCCTATGCCTTTACGGCGACTGGTGCCGGATTCCGGAAGCAGACGACGCAGCACCACCAGATGTGGGCCTTCCGTGGGCCAGAACCCTGGAGTTATCCAGCCTGATTCGATCAGGCCGGCGCCTTCAGGGCCGCGGAACCCCATCCGGGATCCGCGGCCCTTCAGTTTTTCCCGAACGGGAAGGACGACGCGAAGGGGCCTCGGGACAAGAAAAGAACCCGGTACCAGCCGACACCCGGTCAACCGGCCGGACGACCAGACGAGGAAAACCACCCGTGCAACTCGAAGCGCACGCCCCGTCCGTACCGCCTTCGCAAACGATCCCCCCGCCCGGCCTCACGGAGGACTCCACCTTGATCCCGCTCACCGCGCTCACCGCGCTCGACGACGCCATCGAGAACCTCGGCGTGCCCGTCCCGTGCCGCTCCTACGACCCGGAGGTCTTCTTCGCCGAGTCGCCCGCGGACGTGGAGTACGCCAAGTCCCTCTGCCGCACCTGCCCCCTGATGGAGGCCTGCCTCGCCGGGGCGAAGGAGCGGCGTGAGCCCTGGGGCGTCTGGGGTGGCGAGCTGTTCGTCCAGGGTGTCGTCGTCGCCCGGAAGCGGCCGCGTGGCCGCCCGCGGAAGAACCCGGTCACGGCATGAACACCGCAGGAACAATCGACCGTCCCCTCACGCACGACCCCAAGAAGCAGGCCCCGATGAAGCCGTCCACCAGCGAGCCCGCAGGCTCCGCGATCCCAGACTCCACCACCTCCGGCGCGACCGAAGCCCGCCAGAACAGGACCCGTGAGATGCAACTCATGCAAGAAGCCCTGGCTCGTGCTCATATGCACGACCGCCTCCATGACGCCCACCAGCAACGCCAGGCCACCCGCCTGGCCGTCGCCCAGCGCATGCAGCGCCGCGCCGAACGCGCTTCGATGCGTGCCCGCCGTGCGCTCGCCATGGCCGTCATGCAGTAAATCCCGCATACGACGAAAAGGTGCTTCCCCGTGCGGGGCACCCGAACGATGTGGTGACTCCCCGCGGGGGCCGGTCCGGCCGAACGGACCGGCCCCCGCGGTGCGTTCTGCGTGCCGCTCGCCGGGCACGGAGTTATCGTCACCGGGTGACGAGTCTTCCCCCAGGAAGCGATCAGGGCGGCTCCGCGGAGCGCCCGGTCCCCCTCGTGTGCGCCCGCTGCGGTGTCCCCGCCCCCGCCCCCCACCCCGCCACCTGGACCTGCTCCGTGGAGGACGGCGCCGCCCGCTACTTCTGTGCCGCCTGCTCCCGTGACAACCTCCGTGCCATCGAGGGTCGTCTGGACTCGAACTGGTGGTGATCCGCCGGGGGCCCGCCGCGCCTCACCCGCCGCCCGGTCCCCGGCCCCGGGCGAACTCCTCGGCCAGCACCCCCATCAGCACGATGTCGTGATGCCGGCCGCCGTGGAACACATGATCACGAAGGCGCCCTTCCTCGACGAAGCCGAGCCGGCGCTGTAGCGCGAGCGAGGCCCCGTTATGGGCGAAGACGCGGGCCTGGCACTTGTGGTAGCGCCGCTCTTCGAACATGTGGCGCAGCAACAGCGTCGTCGCCTCCGCCGCGTACCCCCTGCGCCGCTGATCGGCGCCGATCGTGACGCCGTACTCGAACCATCCCGCGCGCGGATCGGTCCGGTACGAGCCGACGGCTCCGACGACCTGCCCGCTGTCGGCCGCCTCGACCACCAGCTGGAAGCGGTCGTCCTCGGCCCGAAGGACGGCCTGCTCCCTCGCCCAGGCCCGGTGGCCCTCGGCCGAACGCGGCGGCTGGAGCAGGCTGCCCAGGCGCTCCTCGTCCGCGGCGAGGCGCATGAACGCTGTCCAGTCGTCGGGCTCGATGCCGCGCAGCCGTACCCGTTCGCCGGTCCAGAACGATGTCATTCCCCATTGGAGCACGCGGCCCGGTGCCGAGGCCCGGGCTTTTTCCGGATGCCCCGGCTCATGCCTCCGCGGCGGACTCCTCGGTGAGTTCCTCCTCCAGAAGCTCCTCCGCCTCCGCCGCGTCGTCCGTCTCCGCCGGATCCGCCGACTCCTCCGGCTCGTCCGGGAGGAAGAAGCCCGGGAGCCAGGACTCCAGTTCCTCGCGGAGGCGGACGGTGGCGCCCAGCTGGCACAGGACGCCGATGGTGCTGAGGGTGACGCGGTGGATCAGGAGGTAGGCAGGGGGGAGGTTGAGCTGCTTGCCGAGCTGGTAGGCGGGGGAACGGGGGTCGGCGATGCGCGCGGCCTGGCTGCGCATCCAGGAGCGGGTGAAGGTGAACGCGTCGACACGGGCCGGCTCGATGATCGGCAGCAGATAGTCGAGGACCGCGTCGGGATCCAGCTCTATGGATTCCTTGACGAACCCCTCCTCGCAGAGCAGCTCGTAGACCGTCTCCGCGTCGCCGTCCAGCGTCATCCGCAGGGAGATCCCGATCGGTGTCGGCAGTCCGCCGGGGAGCCGGTCGACGGTGCCGAAGTCCAGGACCCCGAGCCGCCAGTCGTCCTCGCCCTGCGGACCGCCCGGCAGCAGCCGGAAGTTGCCCGGGTGCGGGTCGGCGTGCAGCAGCCCGGTGCGGGCCGGGCCCGAGAACAGGAAGCGGGCGAGCAGCTGCCCGGCCCGGTCCCGCTGCTCCGGTGTGCCGTCGGCGATGATCTCCGACAGCGGGATGCCGTCGATCCACTCCGTCACCAGCACCTGTTCGCACTGGTGCACCACCGCCGGGACCACCACATCCGGATCACTCGCGAACTCCTGCGCGTGCGCCGTCTGGGCCGCGGCCTCCAGCCCGTAGTCCAGCTCCTCGGAGACCCGGTCCCGCAGCTCCGTGATCAGTGGCTTTATGTCCACACCCGGGATCAGCGGCCCCAACAGCCGGGCGAACCGGCCCAGTTGGATCAGGTCGGACAGCAGGGCCTCACCGGCGCCCGGGTACTGCACCTTGACCGCCACCTCGCGGCCGTCGTGCCACACCGCCCGGTGCACCTGGCCGATCGAGGCCGCCGCGGCGGGCTTGTCCTCGAACTCCTCGAAGAGCTCCCGCCAGTCCGGCCCGAGCCGCTCCGTCAGCACCGCGTGCACGGTACGGGTCGGCATCGGCGGTGCCGCCTCCTGGAGCTTGGTCAGGGCCACCCGATAGGGCCCGGCGACCTCCTCGGGCAGCGCGGACTCGAAGACGGACAGGGCCTGCCCGAACTTCATGGCCCCGCCCTTCAGCTCGCCCAGGACCTTGAAGAGCTGCTCCGCCGTGCGTTGTTGCAGCTCCCGGCCGACGATCTCCGCGGACTCGCCCACGATCCGCTTGCCCAGCCCCCAGGTCGCCCGGCCGGCGAAGCCGAGCGGGAGCGCGGCGAGCTTGGCGGTCCGGGTGACCGCCTTCCGGGGAAGATCAGACATGCGCCCTCCAAGTCCCTGTCGGCCGTGCCGCGCCCGCTTCGCGTGCCCGCTCCGTCGACGGCCGTTGCACCGCCATTGTCGCGCGTGACCGCCCCGGGGTTGAGGAGTGCTCCCCCTCCGGTTTCTCACCTGGCCTTTCGGCCGCGCCGCAGCGGCAGCCCGGGTGCGGCACGACCGGGCGGGAATGCCAGTTCAGACCGGGTAGGGACACCTCCCAGCGGGCGCCCGCGGTGGATGGCGACGCGCCGTCCAGATGGGCCAGGGCGTGGGCCGCGGCCAGTCCGGCGACCGTCGTGGAAAGGGCCAGGTCACAGGCCCCCACCGGGCGGGATCCGGCGCCGGAGCGCCATTGCGCGAGCAGCCGGGGCCAGGCCGGATCGCGGTCCGTGCGCGACTCGTGCAGACAGCCCGCGCAGGCCGTCTCGCCCGGCAGCACCAGCGGGCCCACGACTCCTGTGCCCTCCACCACACCCGCGTACAGATGCGGGGTGCCCGAGGCCAGCAGCGACTGCGCGGCGCGTGGATCCGGGGCGTGCACGGCCACCTCGTCCCGGGGCGCGAGGATCACCAGGGAGAGCCCCGGCTCCCCGGCGCCGGACCCGGGGGAGTGAGCATGGCGCGGCGGGCGGTCCGGGGCGGCCCGGCGGACGGCCGCCGCTGCCGCCGTGTCCCGGCGCTCACCGACCGACTCGGGCGGCAGCCCGCCCGGCGCCACGTCCCAGGGCCGCACCCGCCCCTCCTCGCGCACCTCCACCTCCCCGACCCCCGCGCCCGACAGCACCGCCGCCACCACGGCACCCACCCGGCCCGCGCCGAGCACCCGGACCCGCAGCGCGCGGCGGGCGGCGAGCCGGGCCAGCGCGCCGCCCGGCTCGGGCGTGGTCAGGGAGAGCGAGGCCAGGTCGGGGCGCAGCCGCCGCAACACCTCCGGACGCCCGCGCAGCGCGGCTGCGGCCGGCCCGCCGCCACGCGCGTCGTCCACCAGGCCCGCGCGGGCCAGCCGGTCCACCAGCGTGTCCACCCGGCCGTCCGGCAGCTTCAGCCGGCGGCCCTCCGCGCGCAGCAGCGGCAGTCCCCGGGTGCCGTTGAGCAGGTCAAGGAAGCCGCTCGTGGCGGTGTCCGTCGGACCCAGCGTCAGCGCGTGCGCGGGAGTCATCCCGAACTGCACCGTGCCCAGATCACGCCAGCCGCGCCGCAGCGCGGGCTTCATCACCGGATGCATGACAGATCCCCCGAATCCGCGTATCTACTGATTCTCAAGACATCGGTGGAATGGTCGTGTTCCGCCGACGTCTGCCAGCATGCCCCCTCGGCCCGCGGGGCGTGGAAAGTTATCCACAGGCGATGGGTGATCTTCATATGAACCGGCAGGCGCGTCGAACCGTCCGGGAGCCGGGACTTTGCCCCTGCCCAGCGGGTAACGTCGGGGCGTGTCCGCCGACCCACTTCAGCACCGCGCCGGAAAGACAGAGCGCAGCGCGACGAGCGCGATCGAGGTCCGCAGGAGTGCCCGGCGCCGCCGGACGGTCTCCGCCTACCGCGAGGGCGATCGCACTGTCGTACTGATCCCCGCCCGGATGTCGAAGGCGGAGGAGCAACGCTGGGTGACCGTCATGCTCGACAAACTCGCCGCCCAGGAGAGTCGGCGGGTGCTCGGCGACGCCGAGCTGGCCGAGCGCGCCGAGCGGCTGTCGGCGCAGTTCTTCGACGGCAGCGCCCGCCCGGCCTCCGTGCGCTGGGTCACCAACCAGAACACCCGCTGGGGCTCGTGCACCCCGGCCGAGGGCAGCATCCGGCTCTCCCACCGGCTCCAGGGCATGCCCGAGTACGTCATCGACTACGTGCTCTGCCATGAGCTGGCGCACCTTCTGGTGCCCGGGCACGGCCCCGACTTCTGGCGGTTGCTGGAGGCGTACCCGCGCACCGAGCGGGCCCGCGGCTATCTGGAGGGCGTGGTCGCCGCCGCCCGGCTGCCGCACCTGCCCGACACGCGGGGCGAGTGACCCCGTCCCGCGCCGCCCGCGTGTGTGTGGCCGGAATCGGTTCTGTACCGGGTCTGTACCGACGGGGACCGACCGGAGTGGTTGTCGGCCACAGCCGTTAGCCTGGCGCGACGCACACATTTCGGGATGGGGGACGGTCGTATCGCATGGCCAGGGAATTCCAACGCGGGCACAAGGCCAGGATCAGTGACCTCACGGCGGGCACCGATCTGTACGTAGGCGTGCAGATCGCCGGCTCCGGACTGACCTTCGACATCAGCTGTTTTGGCCTGGACGCCGAGGAACGGCTCTCGGACGACCGGTATTTCGTCTTCTTCAACCAGCCGAAGTCGCCTGAGGAGTCCATCCAGCTGCTCGGGGCCCAGGCGGGCGACACGGAGTCGTTCCGGGTCACGCTCGACCGGATCCCGGAAGGGATCCGCAAGCTGTCCTTCACGGCAACCCTCGACGGCGCCGGGCAGATGTCGCAGGTCGGCCCCGGCTACCTGCGTATCGTCGCGGGCGGCGAGGAGGTCGCCCGGTACTCCTTCACCGGCGCGGAGTTCTCCACCGAGCGGGCCGTCATGCTCGGCGACATCTACTTCAAGGACGCCTGGCGGTTCGCCGCGGTCGGACAGGGCTTCGACGGCGGCCTGGAGGCGCTGCTGAAGAACTTCGGCGGCGAGGTGCTGGAGGAGGAGGCGCCCGCCGCCCCGGAGCCGCAGCCGCAGCCCGGCGCCGCTCCCGGCTTCGCCCCGCCCGCGTTCGCCCCGCCCACCGAGACCGCCGCCCCGCCGGCCCCCGTGCCGGCCCCGCCCCCGGCACCCGCCGCCCAGGGCTACGCTCCACCGGCCGCCGACACGCCCCCACAGGGCTTCCCCGCCCCCGGCAGCACGCCACCGCAGGGCTTCACACCCCCCGGCCAGACCCCGCCCCCGGCACCGGCCGCACCAGACGTGCACGGCGCGCCGACGGTCATCGCACCCCTGGCCCCGCCCCCCGGACCGACGGGCACCGTTCCGCCGCCCGCCCCGGCCCCCGCGCCCTACGGCCAGCCGCCGCAGCAGCCCGCGTACGGTGGCCAGCCTCCGCAGCCGCCGTACGGCGGTCAGCCGGCCGCCCCGATGCCTCCCGGCTACGGCGCCCAGCCCGGCGCGCCCATGCCGCCGGGCTACGGCCAGATCCCCGGTCAGCAGACCGCCTCCTACGGAGTGCCTCAGGGCGCCCCGCAGGGCGGTGCCGGTGTGGGCGCAGCGCTCCAGAAGTTCAAGGAGACGCCCACCGGGCAGCGCTGGACGCAGCAGAACAAGAAGCTCATGCGCGTCGACCTCGGCATCGGCGGGCAGCCGGTGCTGGCCAAGCAGGGCAGCATGGTGCTCTACCAGGGCAAGGTCGATTTCAGTTACAAGGGCGCCGGTTTCGCCGGTCGTATCGTCGGCAACGCCACCGGCCAGGAGATGCAGCTGATGCGCTGCACCGGCCAGGGCCAGGTGTTCCTCGCCGAGAACGCCACCTACCTGCACCCGATCGAGCTCCAGGGCGACGCGATCTGTGTGTCCGCCGAGAACGTGCTCGCCTTCGACGAGACCCTCCAGTACGAGGTCCGCCGCATCGAGGGCCACGGCATCCCCGGCGGCGCGCTGTTCACGATGCAGTTCCAGGGCACCGGCACCATCGTCGTCAAGACGCACGGCACGCCCGTGGTGCTGCCGGTCACCCCGACCACCTTCGCCGACTGCAACGCGGTGGTGGCCTGGTCGGCGGCGGCCCAGGTGATCGTCTCCAGCCAGGTCCGCATGCGCCGCAACGCCTACCCCGGCGACACCGGAGAGAGCGTCAACCTCCAGTTCCGGGGCGCGCCCGGCAACTTCATCGTCGTCCAGCCGTACGAGGTCTGAGGGAGCCCGTCATGAACCAGCCGCTCGCGGGCTTCGCTCCCGCACCCGTCACCGCCCGCATGGAGAACCACGGGCACCACATGCTCAAGGTCGCCATGCAGACCGGCAACGACCTCTTCGCGCGCGTGGGCTCGATGGTCGCCTACGAGGGCTTCGTGCAGTACGAGCCCAACCCGCCGGCGGTCCGCCAGATCGCCCGGGACTGGATCACCGGCGAGGGCGCCCCGCTGATGAAGTGCTCCGGGGACGGGCTGCTCTATCTCGCCGACTACGGCGCGAACGTCGTCGTGATCAACCTCAACGGCGACGGCATCTCCGTCAACGCCACCAACCTCCTCGCCTTCGACGCGCACCTGAGCTGGGGCGTGGAGCGGGTGAAGGGGCTCGCGAAGTTCGCCGGGCAGGGCCTGTGGAACACGCGGATCTCGGGGCAGGGCTGGGTCGCGCTGACCTCCCGGGGCACGCCGATCGTCGTGGACTGCGGCGGCGGCGAGGACGAGACGTACGTCGACCCGGACGCGCTCGTCGCCTGGTCTCCGAACCTGAAGGTCAAGGGCAAGCGCAGCTTCAAGGCGCAGTCGCTGATCGGCCGGGGCAGCGGCGAGGCCTACCAGATGGCCTTCTCCGGAGAGGGCATCGTCGTCGTCCAGCCCAGCGAGGACAGCACCGACCGCCTGCGGGTCCGGGGCTGAGGGGGAGTCAACACGCCATGCAGAGCCCGATTTTCGCGTACAACGACAACCAGACACAGGAACGCTGGAGCCTCCAGAACTCGCAGCTGCTGCGCGTCACCATGGAGGGCCACGACGACATCCTCGCCCGCAAGGGCAGCATGGTCGCCTACCAGGGCCTGGTCGAGTTCGACGCCGAGTACAACAGCAACAACCAGCGGCGCGCGCGTGCCCACACCGGCGAGGGCCTGGACCTGATGCGCTGCCACGGGCAGGGCACGGTCTATCTGGCCAACCTCTCCCAGCATGTGCACATCATGGACGTGGAGCAGGACGGGCTGACCGTCGACAGCTCCTACGTGCTCGCCATGGACTCCTCGCTGCACCACGAGGTCATCGCCGTCGACAGCCTCTACGGCATCTCCGGCTCCGGGAAGTACCAGCTGAACATCACCGGACGCGGCCGGGTCGCCCTGATGACCTCCGGGTCGCCGCTGCTGATGCGGGTCACCCCGGACCGGTACGTCAACTGCGACGCCGACGCGATCGTGGCCTGGTCGACCGGGCTGCGCGTGCAGATGCAGGCCCAGACGCATTCCTCCGGGGTGTGGCGCAGGCGCGGCAGCACCGGTGAGGGCTGGGAGCTGAGCTTCATGGGCTCCGGGTTCGCGCTGGTCCAGCCCAGCGAGCTGCTGCCGCCGCAGAACGCGGTGATCGGCCACGGCGTCGCCGCCCAGTTCGGCATGGGCCAGCACGGGGCGCGCGGCGGCAACCAGGGCAACGTCTGGAGCTGACCGCCGGGAAAACGCGGCCGTAGGGCAGAAGTGCAGCCGTAGGGCAGAAGTAAGGGGCGACCGTCTGGCGATCGCCCCTTACCGCTTCCGGGGCCGCCGCCCCTCACCGCTTCACAGCCTCGCGCGGGTCGCGTCCAGGAGTCGTACGACCGACTCGTCGGCCACGCTCGCGACCTCGTCGTAGGGGAACCAGCGCAGGTCCAGGGACTCGTCGCTGATCGCCGCCACGGCGCCGGAGGGGGCCAGCGCCGCGTACTGGACGTCGTAGTGCCAGTGGCACGGCGCGGGGATCGGATGCCGGTCCAGGCGCACCGGACCGCCGGGCAGCAGCGTGAGCCCGGCCATGCCCGACTCCTCGGTCGCCTCACGCAGCGCGGCCGCTGCCACGGTGGCGTCGCCGGGCTCGCAGTGGCCGCCCATCTGGAGCCACATCCGCAGCTTGCGGTGGAGCGTGAGCAGCACCCGGCCGCGCTCGGGATCGATCACCAGGGCGCTCGCCGTGACATGGCCCGCGTGACAGGCCTTCCACATGCCGTCCGGGTGGGCCGCCAGGTGGTCCAGGTAGGACTGGCGCAGCTCGTCCTGGCCCTCGTACCCCTTCAGGACGAGGACCGCGTCGTCGTACAGGCTCACTCGGTGTCGTCGCCCTCGGCCTTGTCGTCCTTCTCGGCGTCCTTCTGGACGTCCTTCTTCAGGTTCGGCTTGCCGGCGGCCTCGCCGAGCATCTTGTCCAGCTCGGAGAAGTCCATCTGCTCGCGGTGCACAAAGCCGTCCGGGTCGTCCAGGTCGGTCGCGGTCGGCAGCATGTCCGGGTGGTGCCACAGGGCGTCCCGGCCGTCGACACCGCGTGCGTCGGTGAGCGAGGCCCACAGCCGGGAGGCGTCGCGCAGCCGGCGGGGGCGCAGCTCCAGACCGATCAGCGTGGCGAACGTCTGCTCGGCCGGGCCACCGGTGGCCCGGCGGCGGCGCAGGGTCTCGCGCAGGGCGTCGGCGGACGACAGACGGGGCTTGGCGGCCGCGTGGACCACCGCGTCGACCCAGCCCTCCACGAGCGCCAGAGCGGTCTCCAGGCGCGCCAGGGCGGCCTTCTGCTCGGGCGTGTCCTCGGGCTGGAACATGCCCTGCTGAAGCGCGTCCTGAAGCTGCTCGGGGTTCTGCGGGTCGAACTGGCCGACCACGTCCTCCAGCTTCGCGGTGTCGACCTTGATGCCGCGCGCATAGCCGTCGACCGCGCCGAACAGATGCGAGCGCAGCCACGGCACATGCGCGAACAGACGCTGGTGGGCGGCCTCGCGCAGGGCCAGGTAGAGCCGCACCTCGTCCTGCGGCACGCCCAGGTCCTTGCCGAACGCCTCCACGTTGGCCGGCAGCAGCGCGGCCTTGCGGGCCGGGCCGAGCGGCAGACCGATGTCCGTGGAGCCGACGACCTCGCCCGCGAGGACGCCGACGGCCTGACCGATCTGCGTGCCGAACATGGCGCCGCCCATCGAGCGCATCATGCCGATCAGCGGGCCCGCCATGGCCTGCATCTCCTCCGGCAGCACATCGCCCATGGCCGCGCCGACCCGCTCGGCGACCGGGTCGACCAGCTCCCGCCAGGCGGGCAGGGTCGCCTCGACCCACTCCGCGCGCGACCAGGCCACCGCGGAGGCGGAGCCCGACGGCAGGGAGGTGGCGTCGTCCAGCCACAGATCGGCCAGGCGTACGGCCTCCTCCACGGCCTTGCGCTCGGACGGGCCGACACTCGCGTCCTTGGAGCCGTCCGCGGTGCCCTGCGCGACCGTCTGGCGCGCGATCTGCTTGGCCATGTCCCAGTTCACCGGGCCGCCCTCGTAGGAGAGCATCTGGCCCAGCTGCTGGAACGCGGCACCGAGATCGGTGGGGTTCAGCGAACCGAACATGGCAGCGAGCGGATTGTCGGCGCCGGGGCCGCCAAAGCCACCGGCTCCGGGCATACCGCCGAAACCGAAGGGGTTGGCCGGTCCCTGACCACCACCGCTCTGCTGGTCCTTCTTCTTGCCCTCGTCGCCGTCCTCCGGCTCCTCCGGCGGAAGGCCGAAACCGAATGGGGTGTCACTCACGGGATTCCTCGGCTGGTAAGGCCACCGGTCTTCTCCGGCGGCGCGGCTGCCCGACAACACCACCCAGCGTAGACACCCGGACCCGATCGGGCCTCGATGCTCCGCCCGCGGAAGGCCTGCGGCAGGATGGATGCACCTCGTACGTGCGCGTCTTGCGCGCCCGTACAGAAGACAACCGCTGGAGATGCCGGGTGAGTTCCCCAGATCCGCAGGTTCGCGCAGCGCGAAACCACTCAGAGACGTCCGCCGGGCGCAAACCCGCCGTGCGCGGGCCCGTCGTGGCGGTCACCGGCGCGGCGACCGGCGTCGGAGCCCTGCTCACGGCGCGGCTGGCCGCGTCGGAGGAGATCCGGCGGGTCGTCGCGATCGACGAGCGGCGCGGGGAGTGCGAAGAGGCGCAGTGGCACATCCTGGACGTCCGCGATCCGGCCATCGCGGACAAATTGCGCGGTGCCGACGTGGTCGTCCACCTCGCGCTCGACCTGGATCTCGGCAGCGAAGCGGCCGCGCGCACCGCTTACAACGTCCGGGGGACGCAGACCGTGCTGACCGCCGCGGCGGCGGCCGGCGTGCACCGGGTGGTGCTGTGCACCTCGGCGATGGTCTACGGCGCGCTGCCGGACAACGAGCTGCCGCTGTCGGAGGACGCCGAGTTGCGGGCGACGGCCGAGGCGACCGGCGTCGGGGACCTGCTGGAGATCGAGCGCCTCGCGCGCCGCGCGCCCCGCGCACACCCCGGCCTGAATGTCACCGTCGTACGGCCCGCCGTGCTGGTCGGCGGCACGGACACCGCGCTGACCAGGTACTTCGAGTCGCCGCGGCTCCTTGTGGTGGCCGGTTCGCGGCCCGCGTGGCAGTTCTGCCACGTCGAGGATCTGTGCGGGGCCCTGGAGTACGCCGTCCTGGAGAAGGTCGAGGGAGAGCTGGCCGTCGGCTGCGACGGGTGGCTGGAGCAGGAGGAGGTCGAGGAGCTCAGCGGCATCCGGCGCATGGAGCTGCCCTCGGCGGTCGCGCTGGGCGCGGCGGCACGGCTGCACCGGATCGGGCTCACCCCGTCCCCGGCCGGCGACCTGGCCTACACGATGTACCCGTGGGTGGTCAGCGGGAGCCGGCTGCACGACGCGGGATGGCGGCCGAAGTGGACCAACGAGGAGGTCCTCGCGGAGCTGCTGGAGGAGGCCGCCGGGCGGCATACGGTGGTCGGCCGGCGACTCGGCCGCAAGGACGCCACGGCGGCGGGCGCGGCCGGTGCGACGGTGGCCCTGCTGGGCGCGGCGGCGGTGGTACGCCGGGCCCGCAAGGCGCGCCGCCGGTAGGCCGCCTCCGTAGGAGCGTCAGGGCAGGGTCGAGCGTCACGGCGCCTCGGCGTCCGTACGAGCATCCAAGGCGCCCGCGCCCGTGCCGGGTGAACCTCGTATTCCACGCTGTCCCGGGCGTGCGGCACGATGGGGGCATGGCTGAGATGAGCGAGCACCCCGGGGAGCGGGCCGCGCAGGATCCCGTCAAGCTGATCGCCGTCAGGGAGAGCGCGCTCTCGGTGGACGAGGTGTTCCGGGCGGTCGGGGACGCGGCGGCCGGCGGCATCGCGCTGTTCGTGGGGACGGTGCGCAACCACGACGGGGGCGCCGACGTGGACGCGCTCGGCTACTCCTGCCATCCCAGTGCCGAGGCCGAGATGCGGCGGGTCGCCGAGAAGGTCGTCGCGGACCACCCGGTGCGGGCCCTGGCCGCCGTGCACCGGGTCGGCGAGCTGAGCGTGGGGGACATCGCGGTGGTCGTCGCCGTGGCCTGTCCGCACCGCGCGGAGGCCTTCGAGGCGTGCCGGAAGCTGATCGACGACCTCAAGCACGAGGTGCCGATCTGGAAGCACCAGACGTTCTCGGACGGCACCGAGGAGTGGGTGGGGGCCTGCTGAAGCAGCCGGGTGCGTGCTGAAGCAGCCGGATGCCTGCCGAAAACGGGCGGGACCTGCCGAAAACAGGGCGCATCACTGCGCCGAACCGGTCACTCCCGGCCCATCGGCGACTCCGGTTGCGTAACCGCCCCCCGCACGTGAGCGTTGTCAGTGCGGATGGTTAATCTGCTGATCAGTCAGTTGCGGACGCTCACGGCGTAGGGAGGTCGGCATGGGCGCGCTTGTCTGGCTGCTGATTCCGCTTATGGGTGCGGTCGGCGGCGGGCTGTGGGGCAGTTGGGCCAACCGGACGCGCAGGGCGCGCAGCGACGGGCCCGAGCTGGACGGATACGCCCGGTTCCGGGAGGCGATGGAGCGGTCCGGCACGGGCGCGGACGGCGCCTGACGGGGGTACCTGACAGTGCGCCGACAGGTGCGTCACGTACTGTCGAGGCATGCCACGCCGCACCGCGACGATGCTCGCCTCCACCCTGATGCTGATCGCGCTCCTGTGCGCCGGAGTGCTCATCCCCGTGCCGTACGCGGAGATGTCCCCCGGCCCGACCGTGAACACGCTCGGGAACCACCAGGGCGAGCCGGTGCTCCAGATCTCCGGGCGCAAGACGTATCCGACGGACGGCCATCTGAACATGACCACCGTGCGGGTGACCAGCGTGGACTTCCGGATGAACCTGGTGGAGGCCGTCTACGGCTGGCTGTCGCGCGACAGCAAGGTCGTGCCGCACGACACGCTCTACCCGAAGGGCACCACGGAGGAGCAGTCCTCGCAGCAGAACGCCGAGGAGTTCAGCCAGTCCCAGGAGAGCGCCAAGGTCGCCGCCCTCAGGCAGCTGGACGTCCCGGTGAAGTCCTGGGTGATCGTCTCCACCGTGGTCAAGGACTCCCCGGCCGAGGGCAGGCTGCACGCCGGTGATGTGATCAAGGCGGTCGACGGCCACGCGGTCAAGCAGCCCTCGGACGTCGCCAGGTTCGTCACCGAGCACAAGGCGGGCCAGAAGGTCGTCTTCACCGTCGTCCCGGCCAAGGACCAGGCGGCCGCCGAGAAGGCCCACAAGACGGCCACCACGACGCGGGACGTCGCGATCACCACGGCCGCGTCCGACGACAGCGGGCCCAAGCGGGCCATCGTCGGGATCTCCGCCGGGACCGATCACACGTTTCCGTTCAGCATCGACATCAAGCTCGCCGATGTCGGCGGCCCCAGCGCCGGTCTGATGTTCGCGCTCGGCATCTACGACAAGCTCACCCCGGGCAGCCTGACCGGCGGCAAGTTCGTGGCCGGCACCGGCACCATCGACGACAACGGCACGGTAGGGCCGATCGGCGGCGTCGACATGAAGACCGTCGGCGCGCGCGGCAAGGGTGCCCAGTACTTCCTGACGCCCGCCGACAACTGCGCCGAGGCCGCCGCGGACAAGCCGAGCGGGCTCACCCTGGTCAAGGTGAAGACGATCAAGGACGCGCTGGGCGCGCTCAAGGACATCCGCGAGGGGAACACCGCGGCCCTGCCGAAGTGCACCGCCAAGGGCTGAGTCCCGCGTGACATGACATGACCGGGGGCGCCCACTCGGACGAGGGGCGCCCCCGGTCATGTGACAAGGAGCGGGGGCGTCCCGGCGACCAGGCCGGTGGCGCCCCCGTTGTCGTACCAGAAGACCAGAAGACCAGAAGACCAGAGGATCAGTCGGCGAACGTCGCCGACAGGGCGTCCGCGAGGCCCGGGACCAGCTCGGGGCCGGTCAGGACCTCGGTCGGGGAGTCCTTCTCGCGCAGCCGCAGCGCCGACTCACGGGTGCCGTCGCGCAGCACCGCCACCGTCATCCGGACCTCCTGGCGCTCGGGGTGCTCGGCCACCCACCTGGCCAGCTTGGCCTCGCTGAGGTTCTTCGGGACCTGCGCCTCGGCGGACGGCGGCAGCATCAGGCGCTCCACCGTGAGCGCGCAGCCGGCCACCGCGTCGGGCCAGGCGATGGTGGCGAGGAACTCGTCGAGCGGCTTGCCGGACGCGATCTCGTCCTGCTCGATCGGGGTGAGACCGGCGGTCTCGGACTCGACCTCAAGGCCCAGCTGGGCCGCGAGCGCGGGTTCCTGGCTGCGCAGCCGAGCGGTGTCTACGAGGGCGAAGAGGCGAGCGGGCTGGTCCCAGCCGAGGCCGGAGGCGTACTCGTCGATCTCGAGTACGGCCCGGGTGAGCGGGTTCGCTGCCATGGGAGTGTTGGACATGGTCACAATCCTGCCTCGTTCCCCACCGGAATCGGGAACCGAGCAGGGGCTGAGTAAGTTGCATATGTGTCGGCCCGCGATCACGGGGGGCCACCGGGGCCCGCGGAGCACGGGGGCCCGAGGGATCGAGAGCGAATTTCGAGGGGCGCACCTTGGCTTTCCAGATGCCGGACCGCGGCCAGGGCCCAGTGGGGCCACGGACGGGGGCGGGCCGACCATCCCGGCGGGTCAGGGTCCTGCTCCTGACGCTGGGCGTGCTCGCCGTCCTCGGTATGACATTCAGCATGTTCGCCGGCTTCTGGACGAACTGGCTGTGGTACCGGTCGGTGCACTACTCGTCCGTGTTCAGCACCACACTGTGGACGAAGATCGGGCTGTTCTTCGTCTTCGGTCTGCTGGCGGCGTTCATGGTCGGCCTCAACATCTGGCTGGCCCACCGGCTGCGGCCCCCGCTGAGCGCCATGTCCATGGAGCAGCAGAGCCTGGACCGCTACCGGATGGGTCTCGCGCCGTACAAGACCTGGCTGCTGGTCGGCGTCTGCGCCCTGGTCGGGCTGATCGCGGGCGCCTCGGCGGCCGGCCAGTGGCGCACCTGGCTGATGTGGGTGAACGGCGTCTCCTTCCACCAGAAGGACCCCCAGTTCCACCTCGACATCTCCTTCTACGCCTTCGACCTGCCCTGGTTCCGGTTCCTGCTGGCCTTCGGCTTCGCCGCCGTCATCCTGTGCCTGATCGCCGCCGCCTTCACGCACTACCTGTACGGCGGACTGCGCCTGACCAGCCCCGGCGCCCGCGCCACCGCCGCCGCGACCAGCCATCTCTCGGTGCTGCTCGGCCTGTTCGTCGCCCTCAAGGCGATCGCCTACTGGCTCGACCGGTACGGCCTGGCGGTGAAGTCCAGCGACTTCAAGGCGACCGGCGACTGGACCGGTCTGCGCTATGTCGACGCCAACGCCTATCTGCCGGCCAAGACGATCCTGTTCTGTATCGCCGTCATCTGCGCCCTGCTGTTCTTCGCCACCCTGTGGCGGCGCACCTGGCAGCTGCCCGTCATCGGCTTCGGCCTGATGGTCCTGTCGGCGATCCTGATCGGCGGGCTCTACCCGGCGATCGTGCAGAAGTTCCAGGTCGAGCCCAATGAGCAGGCCAAGGAAGCCCCGTACGTCCAGAAGAACCTCGCGGCGACCCGCGAGGCGTACGGCATCGACGACACCAAGGTCACCCAGTACGACGGCAAGTCCACCGCCTCGGACGACGCCAAGCTGCGCGCGGACGCGAACGACGCGGCGAGCATCCGGATCATGGATCCGAACATCGTCTCGCCCACGTTCGAGCAGGCGCAGGAGATGAAGGACTACTACAGCTTCCCGGCCAACCTGGACGTCGACCGCTATCCCACCAAGGACGGCAAGCTCCAGGACACCGTCATAGGTCTGCGCGAGCTGAATCTGAAGGGCATCCCGAAGCACAACTGGATCAACGACCACTTCCGTTACACGCACGGCTACGGCGTGGTCGCCGCCAAGGGCACCGAAGCCGACGACGGCCAGCCCGTCTTCACCGAGTACGACCTGCCCTCCAAGGGCGATCTGGGCACCTACCAGCAGCGGGTCTACTACGGCGAGAAGACCACCACCTACTCGATCGTCGGCGGTCCCCAGAAGGAGATCGACCACCCCACCGACGACAACGGCGAGGTGACCACCAGCTATGCGGGCAAGAGCGGGGTGAACCTCGACAACCCGCTCAACCGGGCCGCGTACGCGATGGCGTTCAACGAGCCGCAGATCCTGTACTCCGGCGCGATCGGCAAGGGCTCGCGGATCCTGTACAACCGCACGCCCAAGGAGCGCGTCGAGGCGGTCGCCCCCTGGCTGACCATCGACGGCGACGCCTACCCGGCCGTCGTCGACGGCCACATCCAGTGGATCGTCGACGGCTACACGACGTCGAACGGCTACCCGTACTCCTCCCGTACGACCCTCGGCGACACCACGGCCGACTCGCTGACCGCCGCCAGCGACAACCGCAGCGTGGTGGCACCGCAGAACCAGGTCAACTACATCCGCAACTCGGTGAAGGCGACCGTCGACGCCTACACCGGCGAGGTCAAGCTGTACCAGTGGGACACCCAGGACCCGGTGCTGAAGACCTGGATGAAGGCGTTTCCCGGCACGGTGCTGCCGAAGAGCGCGATCTCCCCGACCCTGCTGTCCCATCTCCGGTATCCCCAGGACCTGTTCAAGGTCCAGCGCGAGCTGCTCACCCGCTACCACGTGACGGATCCGCAGACCTTCCTCACCGGCAGCGAGGTGTGGCAGGTGCCCGACGACCCGACCAACAAGTCGGGTGACGCGGTGCCGCCGTACTACCTGAGCATGAAGATGCCCGACCAGAGCAAGCAGGCGTTCTCGCTGTCGACGACGTTCACGCCGACCGGCCGGGACAACCTCAGCGCGTTCATGTCGGTCGACTCCGAGGCGGACAGCAGCGACTACGGCAAGATCAGGATCCTGAAGCTGCCGACCAGTACGACGGTCGACGGCCCCAAGCAGGTCCAGAGCCAGTTCAACTCCGAACAGGACGTCGCCGCCGCGATCAAGTACCTCAAGGGCGGAGACTCGGCGGTCGAGTACGGCAATCTGCTGACCGTGCCGCTGGACGGCGGACTGCTCTACGTGGAGCCGGTCTATGTACGCGGCGGGGGACTGAAGTACCCATTGCAGCGCAAGGTGCTGGTCACCTACGGGGACCGGCCGCCGGCGTTCGAGAACACCCTCGGCGAGGCGCTGGACAAGCTCTTCGGCACCAGCTCCGCCGCGGCGGGCCCGCCGGACACCGGCACCAAGGCCCCGCCCGCGGCGAGCGATCCGGGCGTCCAGCAGGACCTGGCCGACGCGCAGAAGGCGTTCGACGCGGGGCAGCGGGCACTGAAGCAGTCCGGCGGCCCCGACTGGGACGCGTACGCGAAGGCGCAGAAGGATCTCAAGGCGGCCCTTGAGCGGGCCCAGGACGCGCAGAAGCAGCAGAAGCCGGACCAGTCGAAGCAGCCGAAGCAGAAGGGCTGATCAAGACCGCCCCGCGCCGTGATACGGTTGGCTCACAACGGCGCGGGGTGGAGCAGCTCGGTAGCTCGCTGGGCTCATAACCCAGAGGTCGCAGGTTCAAATCCTGTCCCCGCTACTGAAATACGAAGGCCCGGATCCTCTAAGGATCCGGGCCTTCGTGGTGTGTGAATCCGGTGATCCCGGTGAACTGACGGTGTGCGAACACAAGTTGGGGAAGGAGCCACCGCCGCGCGCCGCCGTGAGGAGTTCGGCGCTGTGTGTTTGACTTGTCGTCCTGTGGGCATGTCGACAAAACGCTGAAGTGACCTCACGGGGTGGGGTATACCGGGTGTACCCAGGTTGCGGGTGGTGCGACGATGGACGTTATGGGGGACAAGGCAACTCTGTTCGAGTCAGGGCGATTTGTACAGACTTTCGGTGAGGGGCCGGCCCGCGACGAGGTGGGCGACATGGCCGACGCCGACGACGAGGTACGCCTCGCGCTCGCCGCGCGCAGCGGTGACGAGGAGGCCGCCAGCGTCCTCGGTGCCATGCTGCTGCGCCGCGGCGACCTCGACGGTGCCGAGACCCATCTGCGGGCCGCCACCGCGGCCGGTGACCGGGCCGCCGCCAACAACCTCGGTGTCCTGCTGCATCAGCGGGGATACGGCGAGGAAGCCGCCGGATGGTGGCGGATCGCCGCCGTCGCCGGTTCCGCCGCCGCCGCGCACGCGCTCGGCCGCTACCACCGCGAACGCGGGGACGAACCCGCCGCCGAGTACTGGCTGCGCCAGTCCGCCGAGCAGGGCCATGTCCTCGGCGCCTACGCGCTCGCCGATCTGCTGGAGCACCGCGGGGACGCGGCGGCCGGGCACTGGATGCGGCTCGCCGCCGAGCGCGGGCACCGGGAGGCGGCCTACCGGATGGCGCGCTCGCTCGACCGGGGGGCCGAGGACCGGGGCGAGGACGGGGGTGACAACGCTGTCGCGGAGGCCGAGCAGTGGTACCGGCAGGCCGCCGCGCGCGGGCACCGGCGGGCCGCGCTGCACCTCGGGGCGATCCTGGAGCAGCGCGGGGAGCTGAAGGAGGCCGGGCGCTGGTACCTGACCTCCGCCAAGGACGGCGAACCGCGGGCCGCCTGCGCCCTCGGCTTCCTGCTGCGGGACGCCGGGGACTCCGAGAGCGCGGCCGTCTGGTGGCTGCGCGCCGCCCAGGAGGGCGACGGCAACGCGGCCAACGCGCTCGGCGCGCTGCACGCCGAGCGGGGCGAGACCCAGACCGCCGAGCGCTGGTACCGGGCGGCGCTGGACGCGGGGGACGACAACGGCGCGTACAACCTCGGGCTGCTCTGCGCCGAGCAGGGGCGCACCGCGCAGGCCGAGCAGTGGTACCGGCGCGCCGCGTACGCCGGGCACCGGGAGGCCGCGAACGCGCTGGCCATCCTGCTGCTCCAGGTCGGCGACACCTCCGGCGCGGAGCCGTGGTTCTCCAAGGCGGCCGAGGCGGGCAGCGTGGACGCGGCCTTCAACCTCGGCATCCTGTACGCGGGGCGCGGCGAGGAGGCGATGGCGCTGCGCTGGTACGAGCGGGCGGCCTCGGCCGGGCACACCGAGGCCGCGCTCCAGGTCGGCATGGCGCGGCTGCGCGAGCGCGACGAGCGGGCGGCCGAGCGGCATCTGCGCTGCGCCGCGGGCGGCGGCAGCGCGGAGGCGGCCTACCGGCTGGCTGCCCTGCTGGACGCCCGCCGCCCGCCCCGGCCCGCGCACGAGCTGGGGGAGAGCGTGCACGAGAAGGCCGAGTGCGAGGAGTGGTACGAGCGGGCGGCGCAGCAGGGCCACCGCCGGGCCCAGGTGCGGGTCGGCATGCTCGCCTCCGCGCGCGGCGATGTGGTCGAGGCGGCGCGCTGGTACCGGGCGGCGGCCGAGGCGGGATCGCGCAACGGCGCGTTCAACCTCGGGCTGCTGCTCGCCCGTGAGGGCAGCGAGCCGGAGGCCGTGGTGTGGTGGACGCGCGCGGCGAACGACGGCCACGGGCGGGCGGCCCTTCGCCTCGCCCTGGTCTGCGCCCGCCGCGGCGACTTGGACGAGGGGCAGCGCTGGGCGACGCGCGCGGCGGAGCTCGGACCCGCCGAGGTCACCGAGCGGGCTGGCCGGCTGCGGGACGCGCTGCGCGAGGAGCTGTCCGCGTGACCGGCCCCGCCGGCAGTGGCCCTGGTCACTCGGGGTCGAATGGATTTGCCTTCGTCGGCTTCTCCCGCGTAATGTCGTGTTCACCGACGCGGGGTGGAGCAGCTCGGTAGCTCGCTGGGCTCATAACCCAGAGGTCGCAGGTTCAAATCCTGTCCCCGCTACTGAAGGCCGAGGGCCGGAATCCAGAAATGGGTTCCGGCCCTCAGTCGTTTCCGGGTCAGCGCGCCGGAGCAAGAGTGAAGACTGCCGGTGCAAGAGAAAGCGCCGGAGCAAGAGAAAAGGGGGCTCGCGCCCCCTGACTCTTCCGGCCCTCCGGTTACGCGCCCGCACACTCCGGGCACAGCCCCCGGTACGTCACCTCGACATCCGACACCGTGAAGCCGAAGCGCTCGGTGTCGGGGAGGTCCGCCAGCGGGTTGCCCGTGGGGTGCACATCGCGGATCGCGCCACAGCGGGCGCAGACCAGGTGGTGGTGCGGCCGGTGCGCGTTCGGGTCGTACCGCTTGGCGCGCTTGTCCGTCGAGACTTCCAGCACCTCGCCGAGCGTGACCAGCTCGCCCAGCGTGTTGTAGACGGTCGCCCGGGAGATCTCCGGCAGCTTGGCGACGGCCCGTGAGTGGACCTCGTCGGCCGTCATATGGACATGCTCGCCGTCGAGGACCTCGGCCACCACGCGTCGCTGCGCGGTCATCCGCCATCCGCGTCCACGCAGCCGTTCCAGAAGGTCGCTCATGGCTACCAGCCTAACAGCAAGGGGGACCAGGACGGGAATAGGTGTGAGATTGGAACTCTGTTTGACTTGGACTTAGTCCAATGTAGGATCAGGAACGGCTTTGGCCAAGGGACAGGATTGGCCGGCGTAGACGCAGGAGGCGTACGTGACGCAGGGACCGCTCACCACGGAGGCCGGTGCTCCGGTCGCCGACAACCAGAACAGCGAGACGGCGGGCGTCGGCGGCCCGGTGCTGGTCCAGGACCAGCTGCTGCTGGAGAAGCTGGCCCACTTCAACCGCGAGCGCATCCCGGAGCGGGTCGTGCACGCTCGCGGCGCCGGCGCCTACGGCACCTTCACGGTGACCGCCGACGTCACGCCGTACACCAGGGCCGCCTTCCTCTCCGAGGTGGGCAAGGAGACCGAGGTCTTCCAGCGCTTCTCGACGGTGGCCGGGAACCTGGGCGCGGCGGACGCGGTCCGCGACCCGCGCGGTTTCGCGGTGAAGTTCTACACCGAGGAGGGCAACTACGACCTCGTCGGCAACAACACCCCGGTCTTCTTCATCCGGGACGCCATCAAGTTCCCCGACTTCATCCACACCCAGAAGCGCGACCCCTACACGGGCAGCCAGGAGGCCGACAACGTCTGGGACTTCTGGGGGCTGTCGCCGGAGTCGACGCACCAGGTGACCTGGCTGTTCGGCGACCGCGGCATCCCGGCGTCGTACCGGCACATGGACGGCTTCGGCTCGCACACCTTCCAGTGGAACAACGAGGCGGGCGAGGTCTTCTGGGTCAAGTACCACTTCAAGACCGACCAGGGCATCAAGAACCTCACCGCAGGTGAGGCCGCGGTGCTCGCGGGCACGGACCCCGACTCCCACCAGCGCGATCTGCGTGAGTCGATCGAGCGGGGCGAGTTCCCGAGCTGGACCGTGGGCGTGCAGATCATGCCGGCGGCGGACGCGGCGTCGTACCGTTTCAACCCGTTCGACCTGACCAAGGTGTGGCCGCACGCGGACTACCCGGTCATCGAGATCGGCAGGCTGGAGCTGAACCGCAACCCGCAGAACGTCTTCGCCGAGGTCGAGCAGTCGATCTTCAGCCCCTCGCACTTCGTGCCGGGCATCGGTCCCTCGCCGGACAAGATGCTCCAGGGCCGGCTCTTCGCGTACGGCGACGCGCACCGCTACCGCGTCGGCATCAACGCGGACCATCTGCCGGTCAACCGCCCGCACGCCACCGAGGCCCGCACGCACTCCCGTGACGGCTTCCTCTACGACGGCCGGCACGGCGGCGCCAAGAACTACGAGCCCAACAGCTTCGGCGGACCCGCGGGGACCGGCCGGGCGCTGTGGCAGCCGTACGACGGATTCGCTGCCGGCACCGGCGACCACCCGACCCCGCGGCACGCCGAGGACGACGACTTCGTGCAGGCCGGGAATCTGTACCGGCTGATGTCGGAGCAGGAGAAGGAGCGGCTGATCGCCAACCTCGCCGGGGCGATCTCCCAGGTCTCGCGGGAGGAGATCGCGGAGCGCGCGATCGGCAACTTCGCCGCCGCGGACGCCGACTTCGGCAAGCGCCTGGAGTCGGCGGTGCGGGCACTGCGCGACTGAGACGGCGGCACCCGTCCGCCGGGCGGGCCGGACCCCTGGTGCTCGGGGTCCGGCCCGTTCGTCATGTCCGGGGCCCCTCGCGCTCCCGACGCGTGCTCAGGAGCCCGCCCGGGCCAGCGGGGCGGGCTCGCGGGCCGAGGACCAGCAGCGGATGATGTCCCGGACCGAGACGATCCCGGCGACCTCGCCCCGATCGAGGACGATCAGATGCCGGAAGCCGCCGTGCGCCATGGCGCGGGCGGCGTCCTCCAGTGTCCAGGTGGGCGCCGCGAAGACGACGTCGGTGGTGGTGTGGGCGTGGGCGCGCTCGGTGTCGGGGTTCTGTCCGAGGCCGACGGAGTTGAGGATGTCGCGCTCGGTGAGGATGCCGATGCCGCCGGCGTCCGGGTCGAAGACCACGGCGGCACCGATGCGCCGGGCGGACATCAGGGTTGCTGCTTCTCGGAGGGTGTGGGCGGGGCCGAGGGTGAGGATCACCGTGCTCATGGCGTCGCGGACCAGCATGGGTGGGGCCACCTCCTGGGATCCAGGGACCTTGTCCCCGGATTCACAAATTCACAAGTGGGGGTGACTTCAGAGTCTCAGGTCAAGGCCGGGTCAACAAGAGGGCGCGCGTGGTCCGCCGGGGGCGTGCGCAAGCGTCCCGCCTGTCTCACTGGCGCCGGTTGAGATACCCCAGCAACTCGTCGTGCAGCAGGCCGTTGGACGCCGCCGCGTTGCCGCTGTGGGGTCCCGGGCGGCCGTCGAGCCCGGTGAAGGCGCCGCCCGCCTCGGTGACGACGATGGCGGGGGCGGCCATGTCCCACAGGGACAGCTCCGGCTCCGCGCAGATGTCCACGGAGCCCTCGGCGACCATCATGTAGGGCCAGAAGTCGCCGTACGCGCGGGTGCGCCACACCTGGCGGCTGAGGTCCAGGAAGCCGTCGAGGCGGTCCTGCTCCTCCCAGCCGGACAGGGACGAGTAGGCGAAGGAGGCGTCCGCGAGGGTGTTGACCCCGGAGACGTGGATACGGCCCGCGGCGGTCAGATTGCGGCCGGTGAAGGCGCCATGGCCCTTCGCGGCCCACCAGCGGCGGCCGAGCGCCGGGGCGGAGACGAGGCCCACTACGGGGTGGTAACCGCCCTCGCCCGCCTCCATCAGCGAGATCAGCGTGGCCCACACCGGGACGCCGCGCACATAGTTCTTGGTGCCGTCGATCGGGTCGATCACCCAGCGCCGGGGGCCGGTGCCCTCGACTCCGTACTCCTCGCCGAGGACCGCGTCTTTGGGGCGGGCGCGCTTGAGCTGGCCGCGGATGAGTTCCTCGGCCGCCTTGTCCGCTTCGCTCACCGGCGTCATGTCCGGCTTCGTCTCCACCTTCAGGTCCAGGGCCTTGAAGCGGTCCATGGTGGCCGCGTCGGCCGCGTCCGCGAGGACGTGGGCGAGACGGAGGTCGTCGAGGTAGTCCGGCATGCACGTCACGCTATCGGCTGGGCGGGTACGGGAGCCACCGGGGGCGTACGTGTGTCGAACCGGCCGTGCGCGGCGCCCGTGAAGGCGTGAGCGACCGCCGTGCGTCCGCGCGCGGTACAGGGCCTTCCGCTCCCGGCGAGCAACCCCTTGACATCATCCGAAAGTCCGTCAAATCTGGGCGGAACGCCGTTGACTCCAGGGAGACGACGATGGCTGGTGCCCGGGAATCCTTGCTGGACGCCGCCGGCGCGGCGCTGGCGCGCCGGCCGTGGTCCGCGGTGCGCATGGTGGAGGTGGCCGCGGCGGCGGGAGTGTCCCGGCAGACCCTGTACAACGAGTTCGGCGGCAAGGACGGCCTCGCGCGGGCGCTGGTGCGGCGGGCGGCCGACGGCTATCTCGCCGGTGTGGAGCGCGCCCTCGCGGGCGGCGGTGGCGACTGGGAGCGGCTCACCGCCGTCGCCGAGTGGACGGCGGCCGCGGCCCAGCAGGACGCGCTGGTACGGGCGTTGCTCACCGGCTGCTGGAGCGAGCGGCTCCCCGCACCGCCCCGGGCCCCCGCCCCGGTACCGGCGCAGCGCCGCCCGGAACCGCCGCTCCCCTCGCCGCCCGAACTCGTACGGATCGTCCGCGACCGCGCCGTCGCCGCGCTGTCCGGCCCCGGCACGACCCCCGCCGCCACCGTCGGACTGGCCCGCTCCTGCGAACTGGTGGTCCGCCTCGCCCTGTCCTGCGTCACGGCGCCACCGGGGGAGAGCGGTATCGCCGGCCTGATCCGGACCGCCGCACCCCGCACGGCGTTCTGACCGACCCCAACCGCCGTCAGTGCGGGGAACTTCGGAGGTACCGGGCCCCGTGGGGCCGCGGCCGGCCACCCCGCTCATGGGCCGCGTCGGACCGGTCCGCCGGAGCCGACAGGGCGTCCATCGCGCGCAGCCGTCGCGGACCGGCCGGCACCTCCGCGCGCCGTGCCGAGGACTTCATCCAGCGCGGCCGCCGGGGGAAGGCGGTATCGCCGGCCTGTTCCGGATCGCCGCACCCCGCACGGCGCTCTGACCGGCCCCAACCGCCGTCAGCACGGGGAACTTCGGAAGTACCGGGCCCCGTGGGGCTGCGGCCGGCCACCCCGCTCATGGGCCGCGTCGGACCGCTCCGCCGGAGCCGACAGGGCGTCCATCGCGCGCAGCCGTCGCAGACCGGCCGGCACCTCCGCGCGCCGTGCCGAGGACTTCATCCAGCGCGGCCGCCGGGGGAACATCGCCCGCGTCGCCCCGGTGGCGCCCATGTAGTTCGGCCAGAGTGTCCACGTGTCGTAGGCCCACAGGACGCGCCCCGCGCGGCGGGCCCGCGACCAGAGCGGCCGCCCGAAGAACGGCTCCCACGTGCCCCCGAGCCGGGCGGCGACCAGCCGCCGTCCCGGCGCGAAGCCGTCCACTCGGCACTGGCGCCGCACCCGCCGCAGATCAGCGGAGATGCCGGGCCGGGGCCCCGCCCTGTGTCACGTCGGCCGCCTAGGGCGTGTTGTGAAAGTGCTGGTCAAAGCCACTCGTTGATGGCTGCGACCAGCACTGTCGCTTCGTAGCGGACGGCGAGTTTGTCGTACCGAGTGGCGACGGCCCGGTGGCGTTTGAGCCGGTTGATCCCGCACTCGACCGCGTGCCGCTGCCTGTAGTCGTCCTTGTCGAACGCCGGTGGACGCCCGCCGCGCGAGCCGCGCTTGAGGCGGTTGCGGACGCGGTCCGCAGGGACTGGGATGGTGGCTTTGATGCCGCGTCTGCGCAGGTAGGAGCGGTTGCTGCGGGAGTCGTACGCCTTGTCGGCCCGCACCCGGTCCGGCCTCTTGCGCGGCCTGCCGAGTCCCAGCCTCGGAACCCGGATGGCTTCCAGGACCGCTTCGAACTGCGGGGAATCGCCCCGCTGTCCAGCCGTGATCACGACGGACAAGGGCTTCTGCCCCTGCTCGACCGCGAGGTGGATTTTGCTGGTCAGCCCGCCGCGGGATCGTCCGAGACCGTGGTCGGCCGGCTCGACGAAGATCCCGCCGGGCGGTTCCTTCTGGAGATCCCCCTTTTCACCGCGCCGGCAGCGTGCTGGTGAGCCCGGCAGACGGTGGAGTCGACGTTCACGTCCCAGGTGACCAGGCCCTCCGCATCGGCCTCGGCCTGGAGCTGGGTGAGGATCCTCGCCCAGGTGCCGTCCCGCTGCCAGCGCCGGAACAGGTCATAAACCCGGTCCCACGGCCCGTAGCGTTCGGGCACGTCACGCCATGGGGCACCGGTCCGGGTCCGCCACCGTATGCCGTCTATCAGCTGCCGCCGCGTCCACACCTGCGGACGACCCGGCTTGATGCCTTGCGGCAGCAACGGCTCAAGCCGGGCCCACTGGCCGTTCGTCAGATCCCCACGTCCCACGAAAGGTGATCATCAACGAACAAGATCCACTTTCGCAACAGACCCTAGTGGCTCGACCCCGACAGCTGCAAGCCGATGATCCCCACGATCACGAAGCTGATCGAGACGATCTTCAGGGTGGAGACCAGATCGCCCAGGAAGATCATGCCGTAGATCGCCGTGCCGGTCGCGCCGATGCCGGTCCAGACGGCGTACGCGGGGCCGACGTCGAGTTTGCGCAGCGAGAGGGTCAGCAGGCCGAAGCTGCCGAGCGCGAAGGAGGCGAAGGCGATGGTCGGCCACAGCCGGGTGAAGCCGTGGGATAGCTTGAGGCACACGGCGAAGCCGGTCTCCAGCACTCCGGCCACGATGACCAGCAGCCACGCCATGCGCTGTCCTCCCGTTGATCCGGATCTCCGGTCCGGTGCGATTATGCACTTGCCGCGCCGCGGCCCGGGCAAACAACGCGAAGGTCAGTCGCCCTCCGTGCGCTCCCGCGTCGCCAGCAGCCGCCGCAGCGAGTACAGCCGCGCCGGATCCGCGTGCCCCGCCGCCACCCACGCGTCCAGCGCGCAGTCCGGCTCGTCGTGGCTGCACGCGCGCGGGCAGTCCGCCGTACCGGGCTCCAGGTCCGGGAAGGCGTGGATGACCCGGGACGGATCGATGTGCGCCAGGCCGAAGGACCGTACGCCCGGAGTGTCGATCACCCAGCCGTCGTCGCCCGCCAGTGGCAGCGCCAGCGCCGAGGTGGTGGTGTGCCGGCCGCGCCCCGTCACCGCGTTGACGTGTCCCGTCGTACGCCGCCGCTCCTGCGGCACCAGCGCGTTCACCAGCGTCGTCTTGCCCACGCCCGAGTGCCCCACGAACGCGGTGATCCGCCCGTCCAGCAGCTCCCGCACCCGGTCCGCCGCGTCCCCGTTCTCCAGCTCCTCGCGGCTGGTGACCACATACGGGATGTCCAGATGGCCGTACAGCTCCAGGAGTTCGTCCGGCGCGGCCAGGTCGGACTTGGTCAGCACCAGCAGGGGTTCGAGCCCCGCGTCGTACGCCGCGACCAGACAGCGGTCGATCAGCCGGGGCCGCGGCTCCGGGTCGGCGAGGGCCGTGACGATCGCCAGCTGGTCGGCGTTGGCGACCACCACGCGCTCGTAGGGATCGTCGTCGTCCGCCGTGCGCCGCAGCACCGAGGCCCGCTCCTGGATCCGGACGATCCGCGCGAGCGTGTCCTTCATGCCGGTCAGATCGCCGACCAGCATCACCCGGTCCCCGACCACCGCCGCCTTGCGGCCCAGCTCCCGTGCCTTCATCGCCATCACCACCCGGTCCTCCACCAGGCAGGTCAGCCGCCCCCGGTCCACGGTCAGGACCAGCCCCTCGGCCGCGTCCTCGTGCTTGGGCCGGATGTTCGTCCGCGGCCGGTTGCCCTTGCGGTTGGGGCGGGAGCGGATGTCGTCCTCGTCGGTGTGCTTGCCGTAGCGGCGCATGGCGTGTGTCCCTACTGCCCGAGCATCCCGGTCCACAGCTCGGGGAAGTCCGGCAGGGTCTTGGCCGTCGTCCCGATGTTCTCGATGCGTACGCCCTCGACCGCCAGGCCGATGATCGCGCCGGCGGTGGCCATGCGGTGGTCCTCGTAGGTGTGGAAGGTGCCGCCGTGCAGAGCGCGCGGGCGGATGTGCAGACCGTCGGCCGTCTCCGTGACGTCACCACCGAGCTCGTTGATCTCCTTGGTGAGCGCGGCCAGCCGGTCCGTCTCGTGCAGCCGCAGATGGGCCACCCCGCGCAGCGTCGAGGGGGAGTCGGCGAGCGCGGCGACGGCCGCGATGCCCGGGGTCAGCTCGCCGACGTCGCTCAGGTCGACATCGATGCCGTGGATCGCGCCGGAACCGGTGAACACCAGCCCGAACTCGGTGAGTTCGCAGGTGCCGCCCATCTCGGAGAAGATCTCCCGCAGCCGGTCACCCGGCTGGGTGGTGCGCTCCGGCCAGTCCGGGATCAGCACCTTGCCGCCGGTCACCAGGGCCGCCGCCAGGAACGGCTGCGCGTTGGACAGATCCGGCTCGATGGTCAGGTCCCGGCCGAGCAGCGCGCCCGGCGTCACCCGCCACACGTTCGGCTCGCCGCCCGACTCCGGGGTGTCCACCTGGGCGCCGACCGCGCGCAGCATGTCCACCGTCATCCGGATGTGCGGCATGGAGGGCAGGCTGGTGCCGGTGTGCCGGACCTCGACGCCCTGGTTGAAGCGGGGGCCGGAGAGCAGCAGCGCGGAGACGAACTGCGAGGAGGACGAGGCGTCGATCGACACCGGGCCGCCGTCCAGCGCCCCGCCGCCGTGCACGGTCAGCGGCAGCGCGCCCCGGCCGTCGTCGTCGATCCGCGCGCCGAGCCCGCGCAGCGCGTCGATCACACCGTGCAGCGGACGCTCGTACGACCGCGGGTCGCCGTCGAACCGGACGGGGCCGTCGGCCAGCGTGGCCACCGGCGGCAGGAAGCGCATCACGGTGCCCGCGTTGCCGACGTCCACCGTGGCCGGGCCGTGCAGGCCGGTCGGCAGCACCCGCCAGGCCTCGCCGGTGCCGTCGGGGCCCACACCCTCCTCGATCTCCACGCCCATCGCGCGCAGGGCACCCGCCATCAGCAGGGTGTCCCGGGAGCGCAGCGGGCGGCGCAGCCAGCCGGGCTCGGAGGCGAGGGCGGCCAGCACCAGGGCGCGGTTGGTGACCGACTTGGACCCCGGCACATGGACGGTGGCGTCGACGGCGGCGCTCGCGTGCGGAGCGGGCCAGAGGGCGGAGGAGGCGGTGTTCGGGGCCATGGGCCCACTTTATAAGGAGGGCGGGGCCGCAACCTTCCGGCGACCGCCCCTGCGTCCGGGACGAACGGCCCGTGGACCCCGGCGGCCGGGTGTCCTCAGACCTCCAGCAGCCAGCGCCCGCCGCCGATCAGTGAGCACAGGGACACGGCGTGGAACAGGAACAGCCACAGGGCCGCCGGGACATGCGTCAGCCGGGACAGCTGGTCCGCGTCCGAGTCGCCGGCCTCGCCCCGGCGCCGCTTGCTCTGCAACTCGAACGGCGGTCGTACGCCCCCGAACAGCAGGAACCACACCACCGCGTACGCGAACGCCGCCTGCACCTGCGGCCCCGCGAGCCACGACACCAGGAGGAACGCCCCGCCCGTGAGCACCACGGTGAGCACGCCGTACGCGTTGCGGATCATCACCAGCATCACCGCGAGCAGGGCCGTGGCCGCCCACAGCAGCAGTGTGATGCGGCCCGCGGCGAGCAGGGCCGCGCCGCCGAGACCGAGCAGCGAGGGCGCGATGTAGCCCGCGGCGGCGGTGAGGATCATGCCGAGCCCGTACGGCTTGCCCCGGCTCACCGTGAGCCCGCTGGTGTCGGAGTGCAGCCGGATACCGGTGAGCTGCCGGCCGGTGAGCAGGGCGATCAGTCCGTGGCCGCCCTCGTGCGCGATCGTGATCGCGTTGCGCGACACCCGCCACAGCGGATGCGGTACGACCACCACCAGGGCGGCGGCGAGGGTGGCGAGCACCACCCACAGATCGGGGTCGGGCTGGATACCGGTGAGCCGGTCCCAGAGGCCGGACGGCGCGAGGGCGGCGAGGTTGTTCATGTGTCCGAGTGGCTCCCTGGTGGCGGGCGGAGTCTGGCAGTGTGGCACGTATGTGCGGACGGTATGCAGCCAGTCGTGGGCCCGAGGACCTCGCCAGAACCTTCGGGATCGAGAGGTGGGAAGCCGAGGAGACCCTGGAGCCGGACTACAACGTGGCCCCCACCAAAGAGGTCCACGTCGTGCTCGACCGTCCCTTGAAAGACGCGGACTCTCCGCGTCCGGTTCGCCAGCTGCGCACGCTCAGGTGGGGACTGGTGCCGTCCTGGTCGAAGAGCCCCGAGGGCGGCGCCCGGATGATCAACGCCCGCGCGGAGACCGTGCACGAGAAGCCGTCCTTTCGCCGTGCCCTCGCCGCCCGCCGCTGCATCGTGCCCGCCGACGGCTACTACGAGTGGGTGACCGGACAGCAGGAGCGCGAGCTGGAGGTCGAGGGGCGCAAGAAGCGGCCCCGCAAGCAGCCGTACTTCGTGCTGCCCGCCGACGGCTCCGTGTTCGCGATGGCCGGCCTGTACGAGTTCTGGCGCGACCGCACGCTGCCCGAGGACCACCCCCGGGCCTGGTGGGTCACCTGCTCGGTGATCACCACGGAGGCCGAGCGGACCCCGCTGGCCGTGGCCCCCGCCGACGGACCGCGCTCGCTCGCCGACATCCACCCCCGGATGCCGCTGATGCTCACCCCGGACCGCTGGGACGCCTGGCTCGACCCCTCCCGCACCGACCCCGAGGAACTGCGGGACCTGCTCGCCCCGCCCCCACCCGGCCTGATGCGCGCCTACCCGGTCGCCACCGCCGTCAGCAACGTCCGCAACAACGGCCCGGAGCTGCTGAAGGAGCTGGAAGCCCCCGAAGAGGGCACACTCTTCTGAGGGCCTCCCTTTCGGATCTTGTCGGGGTCGCGGGGTCAGCGACAAGACACCGTCACTCGGAGCCGACCTGATCCGAAAGAAAGGCCCTAGCGTGATCGAGATTGTCGAGACCGACGCCGGAACCGCCCGCATCACCTGGCACCGGGCCACCGAGCCCCGGGCCGTCCTCGCGCTGAGCCATGGCGCGGGCGGTGGGATCGAGGCGCGCGACCTCCAGGCGATCGCCGGGGTCCTGCCCGGACACGGGGTGAGCGTGGCCCTCGTCGAACAGCCCTGGCGGGTCGCGGGCAAGAAGGTGGCGCCCGCCCCGAAGACGCTGGACACCGGATGGCGCGGGATCTGGCCCGCGCTGGCCGGCATGGAGCTGCCGGTGATCTCCGGCGGCCGCAGCGCCGGCGCCCGCGTCGCCTGCCGTACCGCCCGCGAACTGGGCGCCCGCGCCGTCCTCGCCCTGAGCTTCCCGCTGCACCCGCCGGGCAGGCCCGAGAATTCCCGCGCGGACGAACTGCTCGGCACCGGTGTGCCCACCCTCGTCGTACAGGGCGGCAACGATCCCTTCGGCGGGCCCGCCGAGTTCCCCGAGGGTGATTTCCGGATCATCGAGGTGCCTTACGGCGACCACGGCTTCGCGATCCCCAAACGCGCCGGGATCGGCCAGGAACGGGCCCTGGAGGTCATCACCGACGGGGTCGTCGAGTGGACCGCGTCACTCGTGTGACCCCCGGGAATGCCGCGCGCAGCAGCGCTGTTGTCACGCACAGAAGTGCTGAGGCCTCGGCACCGACGTCGTGGGAAGGGAAGTCCGCCGCATGGGTTCGACCGTATGCCCGCCCGCCGCCCACCACCGCCCTTCCGAGGACGCGCTGGGCGCGGCACCTTTTGAGTCTCCCCAGAACAGCTCCGAGCTGGCCTGGACGGTGTTCCACGCGCCCAAGGCCGCCTCAATTCGAGGGGCGGCGGGTACGGGTCGTGTTCTATCCTCCGAATCGAGTGGGACCACTCTCGGTCCTGCCCGGGATCTTGAGGAGGTGGGTCCGGTCACAGGGACCGACGCGGGGACCGACAACGGCCAGGCGGAAGAGCCCGAGGGCCGGGGCACGAGCGCGGAGGCGTCCGCCGAGTCGACCGCGGAGCGCAGCGCGCGCTTCGAGCGGGACGCGCTCGAGTTCCTCGACCAGATGTACTCGGCCGCCCTGCGCATGACGCGCAACCCGGCCGACGCCGAGGACCTCGTGCAGGAGACGTACGCCAAGGCCTACGCCTCCTTCCACCAGTTCCGCGAGGGCACCAACCTCAAGGCGTGGCTGTACCGGATCCTCACCAACACCTTCATCAACTCGTACCGCAAGAAGCAGCGTGAGCCCCAGCGTTCCGCCGCGGAGGAGATCGAGGACTGGCAGCTCGCCCGAGCCGAGTCGCACATGTCGACGGGGCTGCGCTCCGCCGAGTCGCAGGCGCTCGACCATCTGCCCGACTCGGATGTGAAGGAAGCGCTCCAGGCGATCCCCGAGGAGTTCCGCATCGCCGTGTATCTCGCGGATGTGGAGGGGTTTGCCTACAAGGAGATCGCGGACATCATGGGGACACCCATCGGTACGGTGATGTCCCGGCTGCACCGCGGCCGCCGTCAACTGCGCGGCATGCTGGAGGACTACGCCCGTGAGCGCGGGCTGGTCCCGGCGGGCGCCGGGGAGTCGGACGAAGCGAAAGGCTCGGGCTCATGAGCTGCGGAGAGCCGCACGAGACGGACTGCGGTGAGGTCCTGGACCATCTGTACGAGTTCCTCGACAGCGAGATGCCGGACGTCGATCGCGACAAGTTCCGGCACCACTTCGAGGAGTGCTCGCCGTGCCTGGAGAAGTACGGCCTGGAAGAGGCCGTGAAGAAGCTGGTCAAGCGGTGCTGCGGCCATGACGACGTGCCCGCCGACCTGCGCGCCAAGGTCATGGGACGACTGGACCTGATCCGCTCGGGACAGCCCGCGCCCGACCACGACATCACCTCCACGGCCCAGGACAACTGAGGCCGCGCGCCGTCCGCGCCCGCACCCTCCCGTCGAGCCCGCCCGGCTTCGCTCCGGCTCGGGCGAGACGTACGGCACTGTCTGATCCCGCCCGCACCTGGGTAACCCATGGGTAATGAGCGCCGTTCCCACCGCACGTGGTTGGATGCGAGGGAGAGGGCGCCTGGGGGCACAAGCCAGCCCACTGTGCGGAACTGGAACTGGCAGGCGGGAATCGTGAGGATCTTCGGCAAGGGACGGCACCGGCCCTCCGCCTCCTGGCGGCAGGCCACCGACCGCGCGTTCACGCTCATCGGCGACGGCCGGTACGAGGACGCGGGCGAACTGCTGACCCGCGCCGCCGACCTGGAACCCTGGCTGTCGGAGTCCTGGTTCAACCTCGCGCTGCTGCACAAGTTCCGGCACGACTGGGAGCAGGCCCGCGCCGCCGGGCTGCGCGCCGTCGCCCTCCTCGACCGCGAGACCGGCGCCCCCGACTGGTGGAACGTGGGCATCGCCGCGACCGCTCTCCAGGACTGGCCGCTGGCCCGCCGCGCCTGGCAGGCGTACGGCCTGAGGGTGCCCGGCGGCGCGACCGCCGCCGGGGAACCGCTCGGCATGGAGCTGGGCAGCGCGGCCGTACGGCTCTCCCCGGAGGGCGAGGCCGAGGTGGTCTGGGGCCGCCGGCTGGACCCCGCGCGGATGGAGGTGCTGTCCATCCCGCTGCCCTCCTCGGGGCGGCGCTGGGGCGAGGTCGTGCTGCACGACGGTGTCCCGCACGGGGAGCGCACCACGTCCGCCGGGCACAGTTACCCCGTCTTCGACGAGATCGAGCTGTGGGCGCCCTCGCCCGTGCCCACCTGGGTGGTCCTCCTGGAGGCGGCCACCGAGGCGGACCGGGACGCGCTGGAGCAGCTGGCCGCGGACGCCGGGTTCGCCGCAGAGGACTGGTCGTCCTCGGTGCGGCTGCTGTGCCGGATGTGCAGCGAGTCCCGGATGCCGTCCGACGAGGGCGAGGGGGAGCATCTGGACCCCCACGACCACAGCGAACCGGGCCACCCGGGCCCCCTGGGCCACCGCACGGACGGGCAGCTGTGGGTGCCGGAGCGGGAGTGCGGGGTGGCCGCGCCGCCTTCGCTGGTGCGGGGGCTGCTGGACGGATGGGTCGCCGACAGTCCGGATTCGAGGGACTGGCGGGATCTGGAAGAGGTTTGCTGAGCAGCGGGTGACCGGCCCCTTTAGGCTGTACACGCAGAATTTTCCAGGCTTGCAGGAAGGCGTACGTCGGTCATGGCGCAGCAGGACACCGATCAGCAGCACGCGGGCGTGCTCCCCGTCGACGACGAGGGCTATGTCGTGGACACGGAGGACTGCGAGGAGCGCGAGAGGGCCTGGCGGGAGAGCGGCACCTCGCGGCCGATCACGGTCGTCGGCAATCCGGTGCTGCACAAGGAGTGCAGGGACGTCACCGAGTTCGGCGAGGAACTGCGGCAGCTGGTCGCCGACATGTTCACCAGCCAGCGCACCGCAGAGGGCGTGGGCCTGGCCGCCAACCAGATCGGCGTCGATCTGAAGGTCTTCGTCTACGACTGCCAGGACGACGAGGGCGTGCGGCACGTGGGCGTGGTGTGCAACCCGAAGCTGGTCGACCTGCCCGCCGAGCGGCGTCGGCTCGACGACAGCAACGAGGGCTGCCTGTCGGTGCCCGGGGCCTACGCCGAGCTGGCGCGTCCCGACTACGCCGAGGTGACCGGCCAGGACGAGCAGGGCAACCCGATCAAGGTCCGCGGCACCGGATACTTCGCACGGTGTTTGCAGCACGAGACCGACCACCTCTACGGCTACCTCTACATCGACCGGCTGTCCAAGCGTGACCGCAAGGACGCGCTGCGGCAGATGGGCGAGAACGAGCCGCGCTACCCCGTGGTCGCCAACGACTAGGCCCTGTCGGGCCCTTGGGCGCCGGGCCGGGAGCACTCCCGGCCCGGCGCCCTTCTTCTTGCCCTTCTTCGCGCATCAGTGCGACGCACAAATGGTCGTTTCTGTGACGCTGGTGATCATTAATCAGTCACGCAGGGGAGGAATCTCGGCACCATGGGGTAGTGAGGGGCGCAAATCCGTTCCCACGGCGGTCAGTTGTGGTGCTGAATGGGAAGTGCGGGATAGGCAACGAGACGTACCGGCCCCACCCGAGCGGGTGCGTATCCGGTGGCTGAGAGGGGTTTGTTCTGTGCAAGCTTTCCCACGCAGCACCACAGAGACGACGACGGCGGTCGTGGTACCACCCTCACTGGCACTCCCGGTGATCGAGTCCGGCTTTCCCCGGCGGCTGCATCCGTATTGGCCGCGGCTCCAGGAGAAGACCCGGCTGTGGCTGCTGGAAAAGCGGCTGATGCCGGAAGACAAGGTGCGGGAGTTCGCCGACGATCTGCGCTACACCGACCTCATGGCGGGCTACTACACGGACGCCCGCGACGAGGTGCTCCAGGCCATAGCGGACTACAGCGCCTGGTTCTTCGTCTGGGACGACCGGCACGACCGCGACATCGTGCACGCGCGCACGGGCGACTGGCGGCGGCTGCGCCACCGGCTGCACGCGGCACTCGACGCACCCCGGCACCATCTGCACCACCCGGACCCGTTGGTCGCCGGGTTCGCCGACAGCGTGCTGCGGCTCTACGGCTTCCTGCCGAGCACCTGGAACCAGCGCTTCGCCCGGCATTTCCACACGGTCATCGAGGCGTACGACCGTGAATTCCGCAATCGCACCCAGGGATATGTGCCCGGCGTCGACGAGTATCTCGCCCTGCGCCGGCTCACCTTCGCGCACTGGATCTGGACGGACCTGCTCGAACCCAGTGCCGGATGCGAACTCCCCGATGGCATAAGGCGAAACCCCTCCTATCGCCGGGCCGCATTGCTCAGTCAGGAATTCGCCGCCTGGTACAACGATCTTTGCTCGCTCCCGAAGGAAATAGCGGGCGATGAGGTACACAATCTCGGCATCAGTCTCATCACCTATGAGGGGCTGACGCTCGAAGCGGCGGTCGACAATATCAGGCGGCGTGTCGAGACCTGCATCGACGAATTCATCGCAGCCGAACGCGAAGTACTCAGGTTCGCGGATGCACTGGCCGACGGCACGGTCCGCGGAAAGGAATTGAGCACCGCCGTCCGTACCTGCGTCGGCAATATGCGCAACTGGTTCAGCTCGGTCTACTGGTTCCACCACGAGTCCGGCCGTTACATGGTGGACAGTTGGGCCGACCGCTCCACACCCCCGTACGTCACCAACGAAGCGGCAGGTGCGAAATGACCGTAGAGTCCGTGCAGCCCGAGACCTCAGCCGACCCGGTGGAGCTGCGTGAACCACCCCTGGCCGGCGGCGCCGTCCCGGTCTTCGGGCACGGCCTCCAACTGGTGCGCGATCCGCTGGACTTCATGTCCTCGCTGCGCGCCCACGGCGACATCGTGCGCCTCCGGCTCGGCCCCAAGACCGTGTACGCCGTCACCACCCCGGACCTGACGGGCGCGCTCGCCCTCAGCCCCGACTTCAAGATCGACGGCCCGGTGTGGGAGTCGCTGGAGGGCCTGCTCGGCAAGGAGGGCGTGGCCACCGCCAACGGCCCCCTCCACCGCCGTCAGCGGCGCACCATGCAGCCCGCGTTCCGGATGGACGCCATACCCAACTACGGCCCGATCATGGAGGAGGAGGCGCACGCGCTGACCGAGCGCTGGCGCCCCGGCACCCCCATCGACTGCACCTCGGAGTCCTTCCGGGTGGCGGTGCGGATGGCCGCCCGCTGCCTGCTGCGCGGCGACTTCATGGACGAGCGCGCCGAGCGGCTGAGCACCGACCTCGCCACCGTCTTCCGCGGTATGTACCGCAGGATGGTGGTGCCGCTGGGGCCCCTGTACAAGCTGCCGTTTCCGGCCAACCGCGAATTCAATCGCGCATTGGCCGATTTGCATCTGCTCGTGGACGAGATCGTCGCCGAGCGGAGGGCATCTGGTCAAAAGCCGGACGATTTGCTGACGGCATTGCTGGAAGCGAAGGACGACAATGGGGAGCCCATCGGGGAACAGGAGATCCACGACCAGGTCGTCGCGATAATCACCCCCGGCGCCGAAACGATCGCGTCCACGATCATGTGGTTGCTCCAGGCGCTGGCGGAACACCCTGAGCATGCCGAGAAGGTGCGCGCCGAGGTGGAATCCGTGACCGGCGGCCGACCCGTCGGATTCGAGCACGTCCGCTCCCTCAGGCACACCAACAATGTGATCCTTGAGGCCATCCGGCTGCGCCCCGCCGTATGGATTCTGACGCGCCGGGCGATCACCGACACCGCGCTGGGGGAGTATCGCATTCCGGCCGGGGCCGACATCATCTACAGCCCGTACGCCATTCAGCGCGACGCCCGCTCGTACGACCGCCACCTCGACTTCGACCCGGACCGCTGGCTTCCGGAGCGGGCCAAGGAGGTGCCGAAGTACGCCATGAGCCCCTTCAGTGTCGGCAACCGCAAGTGTCCCAGCGACCACTTCTCCATGGCCCAGCTGAGCCTGATCACCGCGGCGATCACGGCGAAGTACCGCTTCGAACCGGCCGACGACAGCGACGACTCCGTCCGCGTGGGCATCACACTGCGCCCGGACAATCTGCGGCTGCGGCCGCTGCCCTGGTGAGACATCCCGGGTGACGCCGGGAGGGACGTGCCGCTACCGGCGCGTGTTCAGGCGGCCTGCGGGCCCCGGAACGCGCGCCGGTAGGCGTTCGGGGTGGTACCGAGCGCCCGTACGAACTGGTGGCGCAGCGCGGCCGCCGTACCGAACCCGGTGCGCGCGGCGATCGCGTCCACCGTCTCGTCGGTGCCCTCCAGCAACTCCTGGGCCCGCAGCACCCGTTGACGCAGGATCCAGCGGTACGGCGTGGTCCCCGTCTCCTGCTGGAAGCGCCGGGCGAAGGTACGCGGCGCCATATGGGCGCGGGCGGCGAGCTGTTCGACGGTCACCTCCAGATCGAGGTGCTCCTCCATCCACACCAGCACCTCGCCGACGGTGTCGCACGGGGCCTTGGGCAGCGGCCGTTCGATGTACTGGGCCTGGCCGCCGTCCCGGTGCGGGGGCACCACCATCCGGCGGGCGATCTTGTTGGCGACCTCGGGGCCCTGCTCCTTGCGGACCAGATGCAGACAGGCGTCGATGCCGGCCGCGGTGCCCGCGGAGGTGATCACCGGGTCCTCGTCCACATAGAGCACGTCCTGCTCGACGGCGAGCCGCGGATAGCGCCGGGCCAGCTGCTCGGCATGGTGCCAGTGCACCGCGCACCGGCGCCCGTCCAGCAGCCCCGCGGCGGCCAGCACGAACACCCCCGAGCAGACGCTGAGCACCCGGGCGCCCCGCTCCACGGCCCGGCGCAGCGCCGCGAGCAGCTCGGGCGGATAGTCCCGGTCCGCATAGCTCTCACCGGCCGGTACGGCGATCAGATCGGCCTCTTCCAGCCGCTCCAGGCCGTGCGGTGTGGACACGGTGAACCCACAGTGGGTGCCGAGGTCCGGCCCCTCGGCCGAGACCACGGCGAAGTCGTACACCGGCAGTCCCTCGTCGCTGCGGTCGATGCCGAACACCTCGCAGACCACGCCCAGCTCGAAGGGGTGCACTCCGTTCAGCAGCACGGCGGCCACGTTCTTGAGCATGGCCCCAGTGTGCCTCAGGGCTGGCAGTAATTCGAGGGTGCCCGGCAGTCCTGCCACTCCCGGTCAGCAGTGTCCGGCAGGACAGTAGTGGCATGACTGGAAACCAGATCCAAGGCCTGATCGGAATGACCGCGACCCTCGGGATCCTCGTCCTCCTGGTCCTTCCCTCCGTGCTCGGCATCCTGCGCGAGCGGCGCATCGACCGGCAGATCAGGAAGGCCCAGGAGGCCCATGGGGAGAAGGAGGCTCAGAAGTCCTCGTCCAGGTCGACGGTGCCCTCCACCGCCACCTGGTACGCCGACGGGCGGCGCTCGAAGAAGTTGGTCAGCTCCTGAACACCCTGGAGCTCCATGAAGGAGAAGGGGTTCTCCGAGCCGTAGACCGGCGCGAAGCCCAGCCGGGTCAGACGCTGGTCGGCCACGCACTCCAGGTACTGCCGCATGGAGTCGGTGTTCATGCCCGGGAGGCCGTCACCGCACAGGTCGCGCGCGAACTGGAGCTCGGCCTCGACGGCCTCCCGCAGCATGTCGGTGACCTCCTGCTGGAGCTGGTCGTCGAACAGCTCCGGCTCCTCCTTGCGGACGGTGTCGACCACGTCGAAGGCGAAGGACATGTGCATCGTCTCGTCGCGGAACACCCAGTTGGTGCCGGTGGCCAGGCCGTGCAGCAGACCGCGGCTGCGGAACCAGTAGACGTACGCGAAGGCGCCGTAGAAGAACAGGCCCTCGATGCACGCGGCGAAGCAGATCAGGTTCAGCAGGAAGCGGCGGCGCTCCGACTGCGTCTCCAGCCGGTCGATCTTGTCCACCGAGTCGATCCACTTGAAGCAGAACTCGGCCTTCTCGCGGATCGAGGGGATGTTCTCGACGGCCGCGAAGGCCGCCGCGCGGTCCTCCGGGTCGGGCAGATAGGTGTCCAGCAGCGTCAGATAGAACTGGACGTGCACCGCCTCCTCGAACAGCTGACGGCTCAGGTAGAGCCGCGCCTCGGGGGAGTTGATGTGCTTGTACAGCGTCAGCACCAGGTTGTTGGCGACGATCGAGTCACCCGTCGCGAAGAACGCGACCAGGCGGCCGATCAGATGCTGCTCGGCCGGGCTGAGCTTCGCGAGGTCGGCGACGTCCGAGTGGAGGTCGACCTCCTCCACGGTCCAGGTGTTCTTGATGGCGTCCCGGTAGCGCTCGTAGAAGTCCGGGTAGCGCATCGGACGCAGGGTCAGTTCGAAGCCCGGGTCGAGCAGATTCTGGTTGCGGATCATTGCTTTCGGCGCGAAGCGCCGTCCTCCAGGGGTGGTGGTCGGGTGGCGGGTGGGAATTACTGGCAGGCCTCGCAGGACTCGGGGTTTTCCAGGGAGCAGGCGACGGCGTCGGGGTCGGCGACCTGCTGGACGGGGATGGTCTTCTGCGCCTGGGCGGCACGGGCGATGCGGGTCGCCGGGCGCGAGCGCAGGTAGTACGTCGTCTTCAGCCCGGACTTCCAGGCGTACGCGTACATCGAGGAGAGCTTGCCGATCGTCGGCGTCTCCATGAACAGGTTCAGGGACTGCGCCTGGTCGAGGAACGGGGTGCGCGCCGCCGCCATGTCGATCAGACCGCGCTGCGGGATCTCCCACGCCGTGCGGTACAGCGCCCGCACCTCCTCGGGGATCCACGCGAAGCCCTGCACCGAGCCATTGGCCTCGCGCAGCGCCTCCCGGGTGCGCGCGTCCCACACGCCCAGGTTCTTCAGGTCCCGCACCAGGTACGAGTTGACCTGGAGGAACTCACCGGACAGCGTCTCGCGCTTGAACAGGTTGGACACCTGCGGCTCGATGCACTCGTAGACGCCCGCGATGGAGGCGATGGTGGCCGTCGGCGCGATCGCCAGCAGCAGCGAGTTGCGCAGGCCGACCTCCGCGATCCGGGTGCGCAGCGCCGCCCAGCGCTCGGGCCAGGTCTCCTCGACGCCGTAGTGGTCGGGGTGCAGCACCCCGCGCGCGGTACGGGTCTGCTCCCAGGCCGGCAACGGGCCGCTGCGCTCGGCGAGGTCGGCCGAGGCCTCGTACGCGGCGAGCATGATCCGCTCGGCGATCCGGGTGGACAGCGCCTTCGCCTCGGGGGAGTCGAAGGGCAGCCGCAGCTGGAAGAAGACGTCCTGGAGGCCCATCGCGCCGAGGCCCACCGGGCGCCACTTGGCGTTGGAACGGCCCGCCTGCTCGGTCGGGTAGAAGTTGATGTCCACGACGCGGTCGAGGAAGGTGACGGCGGTGCGCACGGTCTCGTCCAGGCGCGCCCAGTCGATGTCCCCGTCGACCACGAAGGCACCGAGGTTGACGGAGCCCAGGTTGCAGACCGCCGTCTCGCCGTCGTTGGTGACCTCCAGGATCTCCGTGCAGAGGTTGGAGGAGTGGATGACCTGGCCCGGCTCGGCGGTCTGGTTGGCGGTGCGGTTGGCGGCGTCCTTGAACGTCATCCAGCCCTGGCCGGTCTGCGCGAGGGTGCGCATCATGCGGCCGTACAGCTCACGGGCCGGCATGGTCTTCTTCGCGAGGCCCTTGCGCTCCGCCTCGCGGTAGGCGGCGTCGAACTCCGCGCCGTACAGGTCCACCAGCTCGGGCACGTCCGCCGGGGAGAACAGCGACCACTGCCCGTCGGCGTTGACCCGGCGCATGAACTCGTCCGGCACCCAGTGCGCGAGGTTCAGATTGTGGGTACGGCGGGCGTCCTCACCGGTGTTGTCCCGCAGCTCCAGGAACTCCTCCAGGTCGGAGTGCCAGGTCTCCAGGTACACCGCGGCCGCGCCCTTGCGCCGGCCGCCCTGGTTCACCGCGGCCACCGAGGCGTCCAGCGTCTTCAGGAACGGCACGATGCCGTTGGAGTGCCCATTGGTGCCCCGGATCAGCGAACCGCGGGCGCGGACACGGGAGTACGACAGGCCGATGCCGCCGGCGTGCTTGGAGAGCCGCGCGACCTGGTGGTAGCGGTCGTAGATGGAGTCCAGCTCGTCCAGCGGGGAGTCGAGGAGGTAGCAGGACGACATCTGGGGGTGCCGGGTGCCGGAGTTGAACAGGGTGGGGGAGGAGGGCAGGTAGTCGAGCCGGCTCATCAGGCGGTAGAGCGCGGCGACCTCGTCCACGGAGCGGGCCGAATCGTCCTCGGCGAGGCCGGCGGCGACCCGCAGCATGAAGTGCTGGGGCGTCTCGATGACCTGACGGGTGATCGGGTGGCGCAGCAGATAGCGGCTGTGCAGGGTGCGCAGGCCGAAGTAGCCGAAGCGGTCGTCGGCGGCGCGGTCGATCAGGTTGTCGAGCCGGGCGGCGTGGATCCGGGCGAACTCGGCCGTCCGGTCGGCGATGAGCCCCTCGCGGTGTCCGACTGCGACCGACTCGGTGAAGGACGTCACGCCCTGCGAGGCGGCCTCGGCGCGGATGGAGATGGTCAGCAGCCGGGCGGCGAGCCGGGAGTACGCGGGGTCCTCGGAGATCAGTCCGGCCGCGGCCTCGGTCGCGAGCTCGCGCAGCTCCGTCTCGTCGGCGTGGGCGGAGCGGCCGCGCAGCGCGGCGGCGGCGACCCGGCCCGGATCGGCGTCGGGGAGGTCCCCGGTCAGCTCGGTCAGGGTCCGCAGCAGCGCGGTACCGGGACCGTCGTTCTCCTGGCCCTGGGCTGAAGCCGGTTCGGCTGGCGCGATGGTCACGTGGGGCTCTCCCTCGCTCGGCACGGGGCCTGGCGGAGGGCAGGGGCAGTCACGAGCGCACAGGGCGTCGCGTCCACCGGCCCACTCCGCGAGGCCCGGACGTCTCAGAGCACCCGAACCGGTGGGTCGGGTGCGCTGCCGGCAGGTCCTCGGACTGATTCCTGTGCGCGGATACGCACAAGTACACCGTTGCGGGACAGTTCCGGATTCGCACCGGATTCCCCTGCGACGACAGCGACCATGAGCATACATCTAGTGCCGGGCCGTCATGCCACCCCCAGATGTTGTGTCACGTTGTGTCTACGGGGGGTATGCGAAACGGGCCGCCGACGCCCTTGGCGCCGCCGGCCCGTCCCTGGTCGCCCGGGTCCCCCGGGCGCCGCGCTAGTGCGTGCTGCCCGCCGTGGCCGGCGGCAGTTCGACCGCCACGCCCGGGTCGCCGGCGTCCGCCGTGTAGTCCTCGGGACGGGTCTCGTCGACGCCCTCGGGGGCCTTCACGGCCTTCAGGACGACGGTCAGGACGACCGTGACGAGGACGTTGAGGACGAAGGCCGTCATGCCGATGTAGCCGATCTGGCCGATGCCCGGGATGTCGTCGGCGGAGCCGCCGAAGTGCTTCTGGGTCGGAGAGGCGACACCGTAGGCGGCGAGGGTGCCGTAGACCATGCCGACCGCCCAGCCCGCGAGCAGCGCCCAGCGGTGGAACCAGCGGGTGAACAGACCGCCGACCAGGGCCGGGAAGGTCTGGAGGATCCAGATGCCGCCCAGCAGCTGGAAGTTGATGGCGACCGTCTTGTCCATGCCCAGCACGAAGATCAGCGCGCCGACCTTCACCAGCAGCGACACGAACTTGGAGACCTGCGCCTCCTGCTTCGGCGTGGCGTCCGGCTTGATGAAGTCCTTGTAGATGTTGCGCGTGAACAGGTTCGCCGCCGCGATCGACATGATCGCCGCCGGCACCAGCGCGCCGATGCCGATCGCCGCGAACGCCACACCGGTGAACCAGTCCGGGAACATGTCCTCGAACAGCTGCGGGATCGCCAGCTGCCCGTTGGTGACCTTCACCCCGGCCGCGATCGCCATGAAGCCCAGCAGCGCCAACAGGCCCAGCATCAGGGAGTACAGCGGCAGGATCGTGGTGTTGCGCCGGATCACGTTACGGCTCTTGGAGGAGAGCGTCGCGGTGATCGAGTGCGGGTACATGAACAGCGCGAGTGCGGAACCGAGCGCCAGCGTGGCGTACGTCCACTGCCCGGCGGGCGCCGGCGCGAGCGCCCCGCGCGGCTTGCCGGTGGCCGGGTTGACCTGGCTGAACGCGTGGGCCGCCTTGGCGAAGATGTCGTCGAACCCGCCCAGCTTGATCGGGATGTAGATGATCGCCACCAGGATGACGAGGTAGATCAGGCCGTCCTTGACGAACGCGATCAGCGCGGGCGCCCGCAGACCCGAGGAGTACGTGTACGCCGCCAGCACCGCGAACGCGATCAGCAGCGGCAGGTCCTTCACGAACCCGTTGGTGTTGTCACCGCCGCCGACGCCCATCACGTCCAGCACCGCCTGGATGCCGACGAGCTGGAGCGCGATGTACGGCATCGTCGCCAGGATGCCGGTCACCGCGACCGCGAGCGAGAGCCCCTTCGAGCCGAACCGGCCGCGCACGAAGTCGGAGGTGGTGACGTAGCCGTGCCGGTGCGAGACCGACCACAGCCGCGGCAGGAAGGTGAAGATCAGCGGGTAGACCAGGATCGTGTACGGCACCGCGAAGAAGCCGGACGCGCCCGCCGCGTAGATCGCCGCCGGTACGGCCACGAAGGTGTAGGCCGTGTACAGGTCGCCGCCGAGCAGGAACCAGGTGATCCAGGTGCCGAACGAGCGGCCGCCCAGCCCCCATTCGTCCAGCGTGTGCTCGTTCTCGGCCCGGCGCCAGCGCGCGGCGAGGAAGCCGAGGACCGTGACGGCCAGGAAGAAGAAGATGAAGACGCCCAGTGCGACGCCGTTGACTCCGGTCTTCACTTCGCGGCACCCCCCTGCGCGTCACGACGGGAGCGCTGGTCGTGCTGCCAGAGCTTGTACGCGATCATGGTGAGGGCGGTGGAGATCAGCACCCAGGCCATCTGGTACCAGTAGAAGAACGGGATGCCGATGAACGTCGGGTCCGTCTTCGCGTAGGAGCCGACCCACAGCATCGCGACGAAGGGCGCGACGAGACAAATGCCGATGACCACGCGCAGCGGTGTCACCACCGGTGGTCCTACTTCGGGCGTTTCTGGCATGCTGCGGCTCCGTCCCCTCGCTGATCACCTGTGTAATGCGCAGGCAATCTAGGTGACGCTATCCAGCCAGTGGAAGACCCCGTCTCAAGCTGTGTGTATCGATTCGGCGAAGGAACGAACGCCTCCGGACAGGCGCTAGTCCATCGGGCGCTTCAGCCGGGCCACGAACTTGTACCGGTCGCCGCGGTACACCGACCGCACCCACTCGACCGGCAGGCCCGCGCGGTCCAGCGAGTGCCGGGAGAGCATCAGCATCGGCAGCCCGACGTCCGTACCGAGCAGACCGGCCTCGCGCGGGGTGGCCAGCGAGGTCTCGATGGTCTCCTCGGCCTCGGCGAGATGGACGTCGTACACCTCGGCGAGCGCCGTGTAGAGGGACGTGTACTTCACCAGCGAACGGCGCAGCGCGGGGAAGCGCTTGGCGGAGAGATGGGTGGTCTCTATGGCCATGGGCTCGCCGTTGGCCATGCGCAGCCGCTCGATGCGCAGCACCCGCCCCCCGGCGGAGATGTCCAGCAGCCCGGCGAGCCGGTCGTCGGCGGTGATGTAGCCGACGTCCAGCAGCTGGGAGGTCGGCTCCAGGCCCTGGGCGCGCATGTCCTCGGTGTAGGAGGTGAGCTGGAGCGCCTGGGAGACCTTGGGCTTGGCGACGAAGGTGCCCTTGCCCTGGATGCGCTCCAGACGGCCCTCCACGACCAGCTCCTGAAGGGCCTGGCGGACGGTGGTGCGGGAGGTGTCGAACTCCGCGGCCAGCGTGCGCTCCGGCGGGACCGGTGTGCCGGGCGCCTGCGTCTCCGTCATGTCGAGCAGATGCTTCTTCAGGCGGTAGTACTTCGGCACGCGCGCGGTACGGACGGTCGTGCCGGCCTCGTTCTCCGCACTGCTGACATCGGTGCTCATGCTCCGCCTTCCCGGCTCCGGATGCCGAAAGCGACCGACATCCCCATCGGCCACGGCTCACATCGTGGCACGGCTTACTGTGTCAGGACTCCACCCGCACGCTCCGTGATCCCCTCTGTATACCGTCGGGACCCGAGCTGGTCTAGTCCAACAAGGGTCCCCTGGGCACCGGGTCCGCGTCTCCTAGATCCCCTGCCACTCCGGCTTGTTCGCGTACGTGTGCCGGAAGTAGTCCGCCAGCTTCAGCTTCGAGGCGGCCGCCTCGTCCACGACGACGGTGGCGTGCGGATGCAGCTGGAGCGCCGAGGCCGGGCAGACGGCCGCCACCGGGCCCTCGACGGTCGCCGCGACCGCGTCCGCCTTGCCCTCGCCGGTCGCGAGCAGCACCAGGTGCCGGGCCTCCAGGATGGTGCCGATGCCCTGGGTGATGACGTGGTGCGGGACCTGCTCGATCTCGCCGTCGAAGAAGCGCGCGTTGTCCACGCGGGTCTGCTCGGTGAGGGTCTTGATCCGGGTACGGGAGGCGAGCGAGGAGCAGGGCTCGTTGAACCCGATGTGCCCGTCGGTGCCGATCCCGAGCAGCTGGAGGTCCACCCCGCCGGCCGCGGCGAGCGCGCGGTCGTACGCCGCGCACGCCGCCTGGACGTCCTCGGCCGTGCCGTCGGGGCCGAGGAAGGAGTCCATGCCGATGCCGAGCGGTTCCAGCACCTCGCGGCGCAGGACCGAGCGATAGGACTCGGGGTGCTCGGCGGGCAGCCCCACGTATTCGTCGAGCTGGGCTATCCGGGCCCGTGCCGTCTCCACGGCGCCGGCCCGCACCTGGGCCGCGAGCGCCTGGTAGACGGGCAGCGGGGTGGAGCCGGTGGCGACGCCGAGCAGGGCGTCGGGCTTGCGTCGCAGCAGCTGCGCCATGGCCTCGGCGATCAGCTCGCCACCCGCCGCGGCGTCCGGAACGATGACAACTTCCACGCTGGGCCTGCCGTTCTGGAGAGGGCTCGTGCGTCTATGTGGTTTAGACCAATCTAACAGAGCAGGCCTCTCGCGCCGATGCCTCGGCAGGAGGGGCCACGGAAATTACCGATGCCTTCTGTCCCCATGGTCGACCCGGGCGGGCTAGGCTGCGTGGCATCGAGTGCCATGGGTCGCGTCTGCCGTAAGGCCATGGACATGCCCCATGGTCTAGTCCACAATCGAAGAGACTGTTCGAACAAGCGGTGGGTAAGCGACCCGCGGGCGAACAGTGCGAAGCGAACAAGCCCCGTCTTCCCCGCACAGGAAGGCGGATCGAGGAACCGGCGCTCTCTGCCCTGACTGCCCCGGCTCCTCGGCCTTCGGCCGACCGGGACCGCACACCCCACGGCCGATGATGCTCCGGGCTGCGGTGCCGGGAGGGTTGAGGGTCCCTTCCAGGCGCCGCGGCCCGCGGGTGTTTTTCGGCCATGCCGAGGCCCGCGGGTACGCTCGCAAGCGTGCCCTCCATGAACGAGCTGGTCCGCCAGCACACCGGCCTCGACGACTCCGATCTCGAGTGGCTCCACCTGCTGGTCTCGGAGTGGCAGCTGCTCTCCGACCTCTCCTTCGCCGACCTGGTCCTGTGGGTACCCACCCGGGACGGCACCCGGTACGTCTCGGTCGCCCAGATGCGCCCCAACACCGGCCCCACCTCCTACCAGGACGACATGGTCGGCCACCTCGTCCCGCGCGGCCGGCGGCCCATGCTGGACGTGGCGCTCGACGAGGGCCGGATCGTGCGCGAGGGCGACCCGGAGTGGCGCGAAGAGGTCCCCGTACGGGTCGAGTCCATCCCCGTACGGCGGGAGGGCCGGGTCCTCGGGGTGATCGCCCGCAACACCAACCTCCTCACCGTGCGCACCCCGAGCCGCCTGGAGCTGACCTACCTCCAGAGCGCCTCCGACCTCGCCCAGATGATCGCGGCCGGGTCCTTCCCCTTCCTCGGCCAGCAGGTCGACATGGACGCCTCACCGCGCGTCGGCGACGGACTGATCCGGCTGGACGCAGACGGCATCGTCCAGTACGCCTCCCCGAACGCGCTGTCCGCCTACCACCGCCTCGGCCTCGCCGCCGACCTGGTCGGACACCACCTCGGGCACACCACCGCCGAACTCGCCCCCACCCGGGGCCCGGTGGACGAGGCGCTGGCCAAGGTGGCCAGCGGCTGGGCGCCGCGCGAGTTCGAGATCGAGTCGCCCGATGGGGTGATCCAGTTCCGGTCCATCCCGCTCAAGCCCAAGGGCACCCGGATCGGGGCCCTGGTGCTGTGCCGGGACGTCACCGAACTGCGGCGCCGCGAACGCGAGTTGATCACCAAGGACGCGACCATCCGGGAGATCCATCACCGGGTGAAGAACAACCTCCAGACGGTGGCCGCCCTGTTGCGGCTCCAGGCCCGGCGCATCGACTCCGAACGCGGGCGCGCGGCCCTGGAGGAGGCGGTGCGCCGGGTCGGCTCCATCGCCATCGTGCACGAGACGCTCTCCCAGAACCTGGACGAGCGGGTGGAGTTCGACGACATCGCCGACCGGGTGCTGGCGATGGTCGCCGAGATCTCGCCGGGCAAGGTGACCGGCCGGCGCAGCGGGCGCTTCGGGATACTCGACGCAGAGGTGGCCACACCGCTGTCGATGGTGCTCACCGAGGTGCTCCAGAACGCCCTGGAACACGGCTTCCGCGAGGGCGAGACCGGCACGGTGGAGGTCTCCGCGGTGCGCGGCGGCAGCACGAAGGAGGCCCGACTCCTCGTCACCGTCCAGGACGACGGGGTCGGCCTGCCCGAGGGCTTCGACCCGCACCGCTCGGGCAACCTGGGGCTCCAGATCGTACGGACCCTGGTGGAGGGCGAGTTGGGCGGCACGTTCGACATGGTCCCGGCGCCGGAGCGGGGGACCAGGGTGATCCTGGACATCCCGGTGCGCGCGCAGAAGTAGTCAACGGCCCCCGGGGGAGGGGGCGTTGGTATGAACCAATGGCGGCGCCGGGCGTGACGCGCTCCGGGACAGGCTCCGAGGCGCGTTCCGGGAAAGCAAAAAGCCCCGGACCGTCATTGGTCCGAGGCTCGTGCTCGTTGCTGCGCTGCTGTTCGCTGGGCGGCACCGGGGGATACTGCGCGCTGCTGCTCGGGGGCGGGAGAAGCGTGCTCGATGCACGCGCCGCCAAGCTCAGGCTGTCAGCTGGGGTGGGTGTGTCAGGCGGAGGCCTGACGGGCCCGGTTGCGGGCGGCACGGCGCTTCATCGCGCGACGCTCGTCCTCGCTGAGGCCACCCCAGACGCCGGAGTCCTGGCCGGACTCAAGCGCCCACTGCAGACACTGCTCGATCACCGGGCAGCGACGGCAGACGGCCTTGGCTTCCTCGATCTGCAGCAGCGCGGGACCGGTGTTGCCGATGGGGAAGAAGAGCTCGGGGTCTTCCTCGCGGCAAACGGCGTTGTGACGCCAGTCCATGGCTGCTACCTCTCCTTGGTATTACGTGCAAGTTGCTTGTGAATGTGAACGCTTTCACGAATCCCTCGACAAGTGAAGGGCCGAACGCCGAGTCTTCCCCGGCGGGGTCCTTGGTATGAAGAGGGGTTCCGGTGATCAGTGGAGGCCGGTGTTGGGGGCCGTCCCGATCGCCACGTAGAGACTCGCAAACCTCAGCGGCGGATACAACCCCTTCCGGAAAGTTTTTTTTGATTCCTCGGTGTCGACTGGGTCACAGCCGTACTTCCATGGGGTGGATCCTGGCCTAAACGTTCGAGTGAAAGGACTTTCGCCTCTTCCACTCACACAATCACACGCAGTGCGCGGCGTACGCCTGTGAACGTCACGCTCCTGCGCAGCCCCAGGTGGTCACCGTCCATCTGTAGAGGCAGAGGAGCCTTCGAATGCAAGGTGAAGCAGTCCAGATCATGGAGTGGGAACGCATGCCTGCCATGGGGTCCGCTCTCGGGGGACGAAGTGAGCAACTGGGTGCCATACCGGGCAACCGCGGCCGCGGACAGGCGGCTGAGACCGAGCACGTCGATGCCCGTGTCGAACGAGGCCTTAGGCGATGTGTACATGGGGCGATTGCCGAGATACGTCCAAGGGGACGTGTTCGAGACTATGGCGACAACAAGATCCTCGATCGGGTCCTCGCCGGGCCGCTCCAGAGTGATCGGGCCGTGCCGGCGATTGGCCTCGCCGAGGAACTGCCGGATCACCTGCCGTACGTAGAGCGCGTGCGTCGACTTCTTGCCCATCTCGCGCTGCTGCTCGACCCGGCCGACGACGCCCGCGTCGAAGCCCAGTCCCGCGTTGAAGGTGAACCAGCGGGCCGGTACCCCCTCGTCCTCGGTACCGGGGGTGCCGGAGGCGAGACCGAGGCCCACCACGCGCTCCCGCTTCTCGCGCAGCGCGTCCAGCAGGGCGCCGGTGGCCTCGACGGGGTCGTTGGGCAGACCGAGGGCGCGGGCGAAGACGTTGGTGGAGCCGCCGGGCACGACGGCGAGGCCGGGCAGCCGGTCCAGATCGGGGCCCGCGTGCAGCAGCCCGTTGACCACCTCGTTGACGGTGCCGTCGCCGCCGAGGGCCACGACCATGTCGATGTCGTCGCTCTCCGCGGCCTGCCGGCCCAGGTCCCGGGCGTGTCCGCGGTACTCGGTGGTGACCGCCTCCAGCTTCATCTCGCTGGCGAGCGCGTGGGTCAGCACATCACGCCTGCGTGCGCTGGTGGTGGTTGCCGCCGGATTGACCACGAGGAGAGCACGCATGCACGTCAGCGTACCTACCCGGCGGTACCGGGCCCAGGCCGAGGTAGGGATCGGGTAAGAGGGGAGGGGGTGAGCCCGCACACGTGGGCGGGGCCGGTGACCGGGTCCACCCCCGGCCCGCTTCCGCCGACGGCTACCCTGCTGAGGTGAGCAGTGAGCAGACCTCCGTACCGGACACGGCCGCAGCCGACGGCACCCGCCCCCGTCGGCTGACGTACGCCGCCACGCTGGCCGGCCTGGAAGGCGTCGCGTTGTTCGTCGGCGGCCTCTGGGTTCTCGTGCTCGGCATCGCCGGCGCTCCCGACGACCGGCAGCAGGCCGTGACGCTGGGTATCACCCTCGCCGTGCTCGCCCTGCTTCCGCTCCTGGCCGCCCGCGGCCTTCTGCTGCGCCGCGGCTGGAGCCGGGGTCCCGCCGTGATCACCCAGCTGATGGCCCTGCCGGTGGGGCTGAACATGCTCAAGTCCGGCGGCCTCGCCGTCCCGGTCGGGATCGTCCTCGCCGTCGTGGCCGTCACGGCTCTCGTACTGCTCATCAACCGCGAGACGACCCAGGCCCTGAACATCAAGGGCCCGGGCCGCGCCGAGTAGGGCGGGCGCTCTACTCCTCCACCAGCAGCTTCTCCCGCAGCTGCGCCAGTGTGCGCGCCAGCAGCCGGGAGACGTGCATCTGGGAGATCCCGACCTCCTGCGCGATCTGGGACTGCGTCATGTTCCCGAAGAAACGCAGCAGCAGGATCCGCTTCTCCCGCGGCGGCAGATCCTCCAGCAGCGGCTTGAGCGACTCCCGGTACTCCACCCCCTCCAGCGCCTCGTCCTCCGCGCCGAGCGTGTCGGCGACCGCGGGGGACTCGTCGTCGGTGTCGGGGACGTCCAGGGACAGCGTGGAGTACGCGTTCGCCGACTCCAGGCCCTCCAGGACCTCCTCCTCGGAGATCGCGAGCTTCTCCGCCAGTTCGTGCACCGTCGGCGAGCGGCCGTGCAGCTGGGACAGCTCCGCCGTCGCCGTGGTCAGCGCGAGCCGCAGCTCCTGGAGGCGGCGCGGCACCCGGACCGCCCAGCCCTTGTCCCGGAAGTGCCGCTTGATCTCGCCGACCACGGTCGGCGTGGCGTACGTGGAGAACTCCACGCCCCGCTCCGGGTCGAACCGGTCCACGGACTTGATCAGACCGATCGTGGCGACCTGGGTGAGGTCGTCCAGCGGCTCGCCGCGGTTGCGGAACCGGCGCGCCAGGTGCTCCACCAGCGGCAGATGCATGCGGACCAGCTGATTGCGCAGCTCCGCGTACTCCGTGCTGCCCGTGTCGAGCCCGCGCAGTTCGACGAACATCGCACGGGCCCCGCTGCGGTCGTGCGGGTCGTGCGGTGCGGCCTCCGCGCTCAGCGCGCCGTCGTCCGCGTATCGCTCGTGCTCGCTCATCGTCCCGCCCGTAGCCCTTCCCCGAGCCCTCGCCCCCGCGCGGCCGGCGGGAGCGGCCCCGCCGCGCGCCTCGGGCGAGGTGTCGGGGCCTGCGCCCGCACCGCCGGGCCCTGCGGAGTGGTCCTCCGGGTGTGGCCTGGCCTGCTCGGGGATGCCGTCGATGCCGTCCGCCATGCGCCGGGAACCGTCGCGGGGGTTCTCCCCGGAGGTCTCCGCCGCACTCGACCAGGGGGCACCCCCGTCCCCGGTCGGCAGCTCACGCGTGCCGCGCTCTTCGTCCCGCACCGGACCGTCCCCGTTCTCCCTCACGCCGGCCCGGGACCCGCGCCGCGCTGTTTGTAGAGGCTGATGGACACCGTCTTGTCCTCGTCGACGGCGGACGAGACCTTCCCCGCGAGGGCCGACAGCACGGTCCAGGCGAAGGTGTCCCGCGAGGGGGCATGGCCGTCCGTGGTCGGGGCCGACACGGTGACTTCCAGCGAGTCGTCGACCAGCCGGAAGACACAGCTGAGCACCGAGCCCGGCACGGCCTGCTGCAACAGGATCGCGCAGGCCTCGTCCACGGCGATGCGCAGATCCTCGATCTCGTCCAGGGTGAAGTCCAAGCGGGCCGCCAGACCGGCCGTGGCCGTCCGCAGCACCGACAGGTAGGCACCCGCGGCCGGCAGCCGGACCTCCACGAAATCCTGGTTCGCCGCGGGTTCGCCTGCGATCTGGGACACCCTCACCTCCATGGTGGTACAAGCTTTACAGGGGCCGAGGGTCGCCCCCCGGGGCTAACGCGTAGGTGGTTCAAGCGGTGACGCTATCGCGCGCCGAATGTTTCCGTCCCCGGGACCCCGACCCCCTGGCGTCACTCACAGTAAAGCTGTGGATACGCTCCGTGTCTAGGGGGTGTGCGGCCCCAAATCGGAAGAGCGCGCGCCGGGTTGACGTACCCAGACGTCAGACGCCCGAACCGTCGTGCGTGCGCCGCCGCATGCAGTGTCACACGACACAGTGCCCGAACGAGAAGATGATCAACGATCCGACCCGGGTACCGCTCAGACGAGTACGTGGTCCACGAAGCACCATCGCCAGTCCTCGCCCGGTTCGAACGTCCGCATCACCGGATGCCCGGTCTGCTCATGATGCCCGGTGGCGTGCCGGCCCGGTGAGGAGTCGCAGCAGCCGACATGGCCACAGGTCAGGCAGAGCCGCAGCTGCACCGGGTGCGTCCCGGCTGCCAGGCACTCCGGACAGGTCGCGGAGCGCGGCGCGGGTTCCGGATGCGGCAGCGCGTCGGCGTGCGTGCACTGTTTCATGATTGCCAGATTACGACGGGTGTGCGGGTGGCCGCGCGGAAAATGAGGGTGGGCGAGAAGCATGGACGTGATGCCCCTGCTGTTGCTGGTCGCGGGCAGTGCCGCGGTCGCCGGGATCGCCCGGCGCACCCCGGTGCCCGCACCGCTGCTGCTGGTCGCGGCGGGCCTGGTGGTGTCGTACGTGCCCGGCATCCCCGACTACACGCTCGAACCCGATGTCGTGCTGCCCCTGGTGCTGCCCCCGCTGCTCTACAAGGAGGGCACCGAGAGCTCCTACCTGGACCTGCGCGCCCAGATGCGCCCCGTGGGGCTGCTGTCCGTCGGGTACGTGCTCTTCGCGACCTTCGTCGTCGGCTGGGCCGCCTATCTCGTCGTACCGGGGCTGCCGCTGCCCGCCGCGCTGGTGCTCGGCGCGGTCGTGGCGCCGACGGACGCGGTCGCGGCCGCCGCGATCGCCCGCCGGGTCGGGCTGCCGTCCCGGATCACCACGATCCTCCAGGGCGAGTCGCTGCTGAACGACGCCACCGCGATCACCGCCTACAAGGTGGCCCTCGCCGCCGCCGTCGGCGCGGGCTCCACCTGGGCGGGCGGCATCGAGGAGTTCCTGCGCGCGGCGGTCGGCGGCGTGCTCGTCGGCCTGGTGCTCATGGTGCCGATCCACTGGCTGCGCACCCGTCTGACCGAGGCGCTGCTCCAGAACACCCTCTCGCTGCTGATCCCGTTCGTCGCCTACGGGGTCGCCGAGCAGCTGCACGCCTCCGGGGTGCTCGCGGTGGTCGTGGTCGCCGTCTACCTCGGGCACCGCGCCTGGGAGGTCGACTTCGCCACCCGGCTCCAGGAGGAGGCCGTGTGGAAGATGGTCGCCTTCGTGCTGGAGTCGGCCGTGTTCGCGCTGATCGGCCTCCAGATGCCGCCCATCCTCAAGGGCCTGGCGGCCTATCACGGGGCCGACGCGGCCTGGTACGCGATCGCCGTCTTCCTGGTCGTCGTGGCCGCCCGGTTCGTCTGGACGTTCCCGGCGACCTTCCTGCCGCGCGTGCTGTCCCGGCGCGTCCGGGAGCGCGAGGAGGACCCCACCTGGCGGGCACCGGTCGTGGTCTCCTGGGCGGCGATGCGCGGCGTGGTCTCCCTGGCCATCGCCTTCTCCATCCCGGAGACGATCCGCGGCGGCGCACCCTTCCCGCAGCGCAACCTGATCCTCTTTCTGACCTTCACCACGGTCATCGGCACCCTGGTCGTGCAGGGCCTCACCCTCGCCCCGCTGATCCGCCTGATGAAGTTCCCCGGCCGCGACCGCCAGGCCGAGACCCTGGCCGAGGCCAACGCCCAGGCGCAGGCGTCCCTGGCCGCCGAACGCCGCCTGGAGGAACTCCTCGCCGACGAGCGCAACGCGCTGCCGCCGCCGCTCGCCGACCGCCTCCGCGACGTCCTGGAGCGCCGCCGCAACGCCGTCTGGGAGCGCCTCGGCCAGGCGAACCCCGTCACCGGCGAGTCCGTGGACGACACCTACCGCCGGCTGTCCCGCGCCATGATCAGCGCCGAGCGTGAGGTCTTCGTACGGCTGCGCGACCACCGCTACATCGACGACGAGATGCTGCGCGCCCTGCTGCGGCACCTGGACCTGGAGGAGGCGGCCGCGTACCGGGAGGCGGCGTAGCCCCCGGGGCCGCCGGGGCTCGGACCTGCCAGGGCTGTGGTTCGCCGGTGCTCGGGGCCGCTAAGGCTCGGGGAACGGCCGGCCGGTGACGACGGCCGCTAGTGTCGTGCCGCGCGGGAAGGCGCCCTCCTCGGCGAGGACGACGAGCCCGTAGAGCAACTTGGCGACATAGAGACGCTCCACGGGCAGCCCGTGCCGCTGCTCGAAGTCCTCCGCGAACGCGTCGAGTTCGGGGGTGGTCCGCGCGTAGCCGCCGAAGTGGAAGCGGTCGTCCAGCGACCAGTCGCCGGTACGGCCACCGAAGGCACGTTCCTGCAACGCCTCGACGTCGGCCGTCAGGAACCCGCCCCTGAGGACCGGCACGCCGAGCGCGCGCTGTCCCTTCGCCAGTCCGGCCGCGAGCCCCGCGAGCGTGCCGCCGGTGCCGCAGGCCACCGCGACGGCATCGGCGTGCCCGCGCAGTTCCGCCCCGAGCGCCGTACAGCCGCGCACCGCCGCCGCGTTGCTGCCGCCCTCCGGCACGACGTACGCCCCCTCGGCGCCGGCCGCGCGCAGGATCGCCGCCAGCGTCTCCGGCTCGGCCTTGCGCCGATAGGTCGACCTGTCGACGAACCGCAGCCGCATCCCGTCCGCCGCGCACCGGGCGAGGGAGGGGTTGAGCGGCCGGTCGGCCAGCTCCTGACCGCGCACCACACCGGTGGTGGCGAGCCCGAGCAGCCGTCCGGCGGCCGCGGTGGCGCGCAGATGGTTGGAGTAGGCCCCGCCGAAGGTGACCAGCGGCCGCCCGTCCGCCGCGGCGATGTTCGGCACGAGCTTGCGCCACTTGTTGCCGATCAGCTCCGGATGGATCAGGTCGTCCCGCTTGAGCACCAGCCGGATCCCGCGCCGGTCGAACCGCTCGTCCCGAACCTCCCGAAGGGGCGAGGGAAGGCGGGGGGCGAGGGGATCGCTGCTGGTCACGGTGTCATTGTCGCCGACCTCGCCGACCTCGTGGATCCGCACCCCGAGCGCGGCCCCTTTTTCACGGTCCCCCTTTCTGCCCACTAGTCCGATGATCCATTCCCCCTCTTTCGGGTAATGGCGTGGCAACCGTGCGTGATGGGACGCTCGATGCGAGACCGGCCCGTTGCGACCGGTGGATTACATGGGAGGGCATTTCCACATGTCGGTAGGCGAAGAGCTCCGCACGGATCAGGGCAAGCCGCAGCAGTCCCTCGGGACCGCGGCAGCGCGGAACCTGGCCACCACCACCAAGTCCGTTCCGCAGATGCAGGAGATCAGCTCCCGCTGGCTGCTGCGCATGCTCCCCTGGGTGGATGTCCAGGGCGGCACATACCGGGTGAACCGCCGGCTGACGTACGCCGTCGGCGACGGCCGGATCACCTTCGTCAAGACCGGAGGCCAGGTCGAGGTCATCCCGGCCGAACTCGGCGAACTCCCGGCCCTGCGGTCGTACGAGGACGAAGAGGTGCTGGCCGAGCTGGCCCGGCGCTGCCGCCAGCGTGACTTCGCCCCCGGCGAGGTGATCGCCGACTTCGGCAACCGCAATGACGGGGTGCATCTGCTCGCCCACGGCCGCGTCGAGAAGATCGGCACCGGCCCCTACGGCGACGACTCGGTCCTCGGCGTCCTCGCCGACGGCTCCTACTTCGGCGACCAGGCGCTGGTCGACCCGGACGCCATCTGGGAGTACACGGTCCGCGCGGACACCGCCAGCACCGTGCTGATCCTCAGCCGCCAGGACTTCGAGCAGATCGCCGAGCGCTCCCAGTCCCTGCGCGACCATCTGGCCCAGCTGCGCTCGATCCCGGAGCAGCGCACCAACAAGTACGGCGAGAAGGCCGTCGACCTGGCCGCGGGCCACTCCGGCGAGGCCGACATCCCGCACACCTTCGTCGACTACGAGGCCCGGCCCCGCGAGTACGAACTGAGCATCGCCCAGACCGTGCTGCGCGTCCACTCCCGGGTGGCCGACCTCTACAACCAGCCGATGAACCAGACCGAGCAGCAGCTGCGGCTCACGGTCGAGGCGCTGAAGGAGCGCCAGGAGCACGAGCTGATCAACAACCCGGAGTTCGGTCTGCTCAGCAACTGCGAGTACGACCAGCGGATCCAGCCGCACGACGGCGCCCCGAGCCCGGACGACATGGACGAACTGCTCAGCCGCCGCCGCGGGACCAAGCTGTTCCTCGCCCACCCGCGCGCGATCGCCGCGTTCGGCCGCGAGCTGAACAAGCGGGGTCTGGTGCCGGAGACCATCGACATGGGCGGCAACCGCATCCCCACCTGGCGCGGGGTGCCCCTCTTCCCCTGCGGCAAGATCCCGATCAGCGAGGCGCGCACCACCTCGATCATCGCGATGCGCACCGGCGAGGACGAACAGGGCGTCATCGGTCTGCGGCAGTCCGGTCTCCCGGACGAGATCGAGCCGAGCCTGTCCGTCCGCTTCATGGGGATCAACGAGCAGGCGATCATCAAGTACCTGGTCACGGCCTACTACTCGGCCGCCGTCCTGGTGCCCGACGCGCTCGGTGTGCTGGAGAACGTCGAAATCGGCCGGTGGAGGTGACGTTTCCGCACGTCGCGGCCGTGTCCCCGAACGCCCGGACGGGTACACCCTCGGGGTACGCGTCCGGCCGGGCAGGATCCGCCGATGCCCGCGGACCTGGCGAGGGGGAGACATGGCCGAGTCCATGACGGAGACCGAACAACGCCCCTCCGGTGTGCCGTACCCCGGCACACCGGAGGGGCGGCGGGGGACCGGCGACCCGGGCCCCGCCCCGCACGACGGGCAGGAGGCGCCGGAGCTGCTGGAGCGGAGCCGGGCCCTGGTCGACCCGGCGATGCGCGCCGCCGTCGAGTCGCTGCCCGCTTCCATGCGCCGGATCGCCCGCTACCACTTCGGCTGGGAGCATGTGGACGGCAGCCCGGCCGCGGGCCACGCCGGCAAGGCGATCCGTCCGGCCCTGGTGCTCGCCGCGGCCGCCGCGCTCGGCGGCCCGGCGGCCCGGGCGGCCGCCGTACCGGCCGCGGCGGCGGTGGAGCTGGTCCACAACTTCACCCTGCTGCACGACGATGTGATGGACCGGGACCCCACCCGCAGGCACCGGCCCACGGCCTGGACGGTGTTCGGGGACGCCGACGCGATCCTCGCCGGGGACGCGCTCCAGGCGCTCGCGCTGCGTCTGCTGGCCGAGGATCCGCACCCGGCCGCGGCCCCGGCGGCCGCCCGGCTCGCGGACTGCGTGATGGAGCTGTGCGCCGGCCAGCACACGGACACCGACCTGGAGCACCGCGCCCCGGAGGAGGTCACGCTGGACGAGGTGCTCGTCATGGCCGAGGCGAAGACCGGGGCGCTGCTGGGCTGCGCCTGCGCCCTCGGCGCGCTGTACGCGGGCGCGGGGCCCGAGGAAGTGGCCGCGCTGGACGGCTTCGGCCGTCAGGCGGGGCTCGCCTTCCAGCTGATCGACGACGTCATCGGCATATGGGGTGAGCCGCTGCGGACCGGCAAGCCGGCCGGTGCCGATCTCGCGGCCCGCAAGAAGTCCCTGCCGGTGGTGGCGGCACTCGTCTCCGGCACCCCGGCGGCGGCCGAACTCGCCGCGCTGTACGGAAAGCCGTACATCACCGGGGACAGCGAGGGCATAGCGCGGACCGCGCTGGCCGTGGAGCGGGCCGGCGGCCGGGACTGGGCGCAGACGGAGGCGGCCGACCGGATGGCCCGCGCGATGCAGGAACTGGCCCGGGCGATCCAGGACCCCGAGGCGGCGGGCGGGCTGCTCGCCCTCGCCGAGTTCGTGACCCGGCGCAGCAGCTGAGCGCCGCGGTCCGCGCCGCCGGTCCGTCCGGCGGCCCCAAGGACCCGGAGTCCCCGGGCCCGTGCGGCTCCTGACCCCGCACGGTGCCCCGGGGGCTCCGGTCGGCCGGGTCCCGTGGATCCCCACAGTCCACGGGGCCCGCCGTCTACCGTGAAGCCATGCCGAAACCGTCCCGCATCGTCCACATCACCGAGCGCTCCCTGTGGGAGGCGGCCCGCGAGCGCGGCACCTACGAGGTGTCGACCCGGGGCCGCACCCTCGATCAGGTGGGCTTCATCCACTTCTCCACCCGCGAGCAGCTCCCGTCCGTCGCCGCGTTCCTGTACGGCGGGTACGGCGGCCCGGACGAACTGGTGGTCCTGGTGGTGGATCCGGCGTTGCTCGACGCGCCGCTGAGGTACGAGCCGGTGAAGCCTGGGGGTGAGGAATTCCCGCACCTCTACGGCCCGTTGCCGGTGAGCGCCGTGGTGGACGTGGAGCCCTGGGGGTGAAGTACCGCGTGCGGCAGGGGAGTTCAGGCCGCCGGGCGCTGGAAGCAGCGCAGCAGATTGCCCGCCGGGTCGCGGAAGGCGCAGTCGCGGACGCCCCACGGCTGGTCGGTCGGCTCCTGGAGGACGTCGGCGCCGGACTCGCGCAGCCGCTCCCACAGCGCGTCGCAGTCGTCGGTGGCCAGGATGACCCCGCGCAGCATGCCCTTGGCGAGCAGCTCGGCCATCGCCTGCCGGTCTGCGGGGGAGGCGTCCGGATTGGCGCCCGGCGGCTCCAGCACGATCTCCACGTCCGGCTGGTGCGGCGAGCCGACGGTCACCCATCGCATCCCCTCGAAGCCCACGTCGTTGCGGACCTCCAGCCCGAGGATGTCGCGGTAGAAGGCGAGGGCCTTGTCATGGTCGTCCACGGCGATGAAGCACTGTGCGAGTCGTACGTTCATGCGTTCACGCTAAGCCGCTCGGGAGGCCGGCGCGCGCGGCTGCGGGAACGGCCCCGGAAGATCAGTAGGGGCGGCGGCGGGGCCGGGTGAAGGTGCGGGCCACGCAGGAGGGGATCACCGCGGCCGGCTCGTGCGAGGCGGCACGATAGGCGCTCGGGGTCCGGCCGACCAGCTCGGTGAAACGGGAGCTGAAGGACCCCAGTGACGTACACCCCACGGCCAGGCACACCTCGGTGACCGTGAGGTCGCCCTGGCGCAGCAGCGCCTTGGCCCGCTCGATACGGCGGGTCATGAGATAGCTGTACGGCGTCTCCCCGAACGCCTTGCGGAAGCTGCGCTGGAAATGGCCCGGGGACATCAGGGCATCGCGCGCCAGCTCGCTCATGTCGAGCGGCTCGGCGTACTCCCGGTCCATCCGGTCCCGTACCCGCCGCAGCCGCCGCAGATCCTCCAGACTCACGCCCACCAGCTTGGCACAGCCCACCGACACCGGACCCGGGATCATCACGGGCCGCCTTGCCCACCCCGTCTCCTCCCGGGCATTCCTGGGCTTTCGCTCCCAGTTCGCGCGGAATTGGCCGGGTCTTGGTTGGCTGGAGTCATGGACCACATCACGTTGCTCGTGGCGGTCGTCATCGTGACGGCGCTGGCCTTCGACTTCACGAACGGGTTCCATGACACCGCGAACGCGATGGCCACCTCCATCGCCACCGGCGCGCTCCGGCCCAGAATCGCGGTCCTGATCAGCGGTGTTCTCAATATCGCGGGCGCGTTCCTGTCCACCGAGGTGGCCCGGACGATCTCCGGGGGCATCGTGGACGACGCCCTGGTCACCCCCGCGATGATCTTCGCCGGGCTGGTCGGGGCGATCCTGTGGAACCTGGCGACCTGGCTCGCCGGGCTGCCCTCCAGTTCCTCGCACGCCCTGTTCGGCGGGCTGATAGGCGCGGTCTGGGTCGGCGCGGGGTCCAAGGGCGTGCACTTCGAGCAGGTGGTCGGCAAGGTGCTGCTGCCCGCCGTCGTCTCCCCGGTGGTGGCCGGGGTGGCCGCCTGCGCCGCCACCTACCTCGCCTATCTGCTCTCCGCGCGCGCCCGCGAGGACCGGGTGACCAAGGGCTTCCGGATCGGCCAGATCGCCTCCGCCTCCCTGGTCTCCCTCGCGCACGGCACCAACGACGCGCAGAAGACCATGGGCGTGATCACGCTGACCCTCATCTCCGCGGGCGCGCTCGGCCATGACGCCGGACCGCCGGTCTGGGTGATCGGCTCCGCCGGTCTCGCGATCGGCCTCGGCACCTACCTGGGCGGCTGGCGGATCATCCGCACCATGGGCAAGGGCCTGACGGAGATCCAGTCGCCGCAGGGCTTCGCCGCCGAGACGGCCTCCACCGCGGTGATCCTCACCTCCGCCCACCTCGGCTTCGCCCTGTCCACGACCCAGGTCGCCTCCGGCAGCATCCTCGGCGCGGGCCTCGGCCGCCGGCTCGCGGAGGTCCGCTGGGGTGTGGCCGGGCGGATGGCGCTGGCCTGGCTGATCACCCTGCCGTTCGCCGCGCTGGTCGGCGGCCTCGCGGCGAGCGTGGTCAAGCACGGCGGCAACATCGGCACGGTCGTCGTCGCCCTGGTGGCGCTGGCGCTCGCCCTAGGGGTCGTCGTCATCTCCCGCCGCAACCCGGTGCACGCCGACAACGTCAACGACGACCACGAGGTCACCCTCCGCTCCCAGACCCCCACCGGCATCGGCTCGGCCGTCTGAATCCCGGGAGTCCGCCATGCACATCGACTGGTCCGCCCTCGCCCGGGTCGCCGCGGTCAGCCTCGGCGTCACCGTCGCCGTGGTCGTCGTCTTCACCCTCGGTGTACTCGGCCTCTCCCGCGCCGCCGACCGCCGCACGGGCCCCGCCACCACCCTGGCCCGCGCCCAGGCGGGACTGTGCTTCCTGGCCTGCGCCGTGGTGGTGGGCTACGGCATCTACCTGATCGTGCCCCGGCTGCACTGAGCGGAATCAGCGGAATTCACAGAATTCCCTCCGGTGCGGAGGCGGGTACGGCCGAGGAGAAGGTGCTCGGCGTGCTCACCGTGAAGCCGGAGGTGGCCATCCGGCTCTGGCAGGACAGCCCCCACACGCCTACGAGCTGCCGGCCGCGGCCTCCGCCGGGGGCTGGGACCGTACGACATGATCGGTGGATGGACCGACGGGTGGACCCCATGGAGCCCGAGGGGCGGGCGGCCCTGGACGGCCTCTACACCGCGCTCTCGGCGCTCGCGTACACCATGACCGGCAACCGCGCGCACAGCAGGCTGCGCCGGGAGGCCGGGGTCTCGGTGGACCGGGCGTCCCTCGCGGTGCTGAGGGTGCTTGCGGCGTCGCCGGAACCCCTGCGGGTGGGCGAGCTCGCCGAGGCCCTGATGGTGAACGCCCCGCATGTCACCCGCGAGGTGCGCCGGCTGGAGGACGGCGGCCTGGTCGCCACCACCCGGGAGCCGGGGGACCAGCGGGCGCGCCGGGCGCGGGCCACCGGGGAGGGCCGGGAGGCGGTCGCACGCGCCGAGGCCACGGGGAAGCGGTGGCTCGGCGAGGCGCTGGGGGAGTTCTCGCTGGAGGAACTGGAGACGGCGGCGGTGATCAACCGGATCGTGACGGGGCTCCGGCCGTGAGGGAGCCGCCGTGAGGGCTGCGGTGAGGGACGCCGTCGGTGACTCGGGGCGGCCGGGGTCTCGGTGGGATCCGCCGTTCTTGCGCGGGTCGCCGTCCCTGTGGAGGCATTTGTGGCTGCCTCTGCGGGGGCGTGAGGAGGTAGCGCGAGGTGACCGCCCGGTTGTACCGGTCCAGCATGGTGCCCAGCGCCCGCAGCTCCTCCGGGCCCCAGTCGCCCAGCAGTTCGGCGTGGCTCTCGGTGCGCCGGTCCCGTACGACCCGCATCTCGCGCAGCCCGTCCGCGGGCGGCGTGACCACCCGGCGGCGCCGGTCGGCGAGGTCGGCGGTGCTCTCGACCAGGCTGGCGGCGGTGAGCGCGGAGACCTGCCGGCCCGCGGTGGCGGGGTCGAGGCCGAGGGTGCAGGCAAGGGTGGTGATGGTCATCGGGCCGCCGTCGCTGAAGGGGCGCAGCAGCAGATACTGCGCCCGGTCGAGACGGTCGTGGACAACGGTACGCCGGTGCAGCAGCTCGAAGTTGCGCATGGATCACTGGGGGGAGTGGACACGGGTGGACCGAGAAGTGGCCGCGCTGCGCGGAATAGCGGGACAGGGTGGTCGGTTCGGACCCCGGGCTGAACCGGCTGCGCATGGCCCTGTCCGGCACCGGTGTCTGGACGAAGGTGCGCACCGCCGTCTTCTTCCCGCCGGCCGTCGGCATCGGGATGCTCGCGGGCGTCGCGGTGGCCGGCCGTACGGATCTGATGCTGTGCGGCTTCGTCGCCGTGATGTTCATGGCGGTCTTCGTGCGCCGCTTCGGCATGGCCTTCTTCTTCTACGGCTGGGCTACTTCTTCGCCGCGTTCCTCGGCGCGAAGCCGTACATGCTGCCCGCCCTGCTGTCGGCGGTCGGTGTCGCGACGGACTGGGTGCTGCTGCTGTCGTTGACCGTGCTGCGCACCAATCCGCGCCGCACCCTGCGCCGTGTGCGCGAGGCGTTCGGCGCACGGGCCCGAGCGGTGGCCCGCGCCAGTGCCGAACTGCTGGCGGCCGACCCGCGCCACCATGCCCGGCTGCGCCGCAGGCTGCACGCGCGCCACTACGCCTGTCCGAAGCCGCGTTGATGATCGAGGGCTGGTCGGCGGAGCCCGGCGCGCTGCCCGCGGGCTGGTCCGGACCCGCGCTGCGGCGCCGGTTGCTGAGGCGCATCTCGCGATCGACGCCCCGGCCGCGGCGGCCGAGACGCTGGCCGAGGACATACCGAGTGACCTTGCCGGGCGCGACCCCCGGCCCTCCCGCGAGGTATCCGTGAAGCGCACGGGCCGTGGTGCCGCCCATGTACAAGGGGGCCCCGCCGGACATGCCGACGGGGCCCCCTTGCGGCGGGAGAGAAGGTCAGGCCTTCTTCGTCTCCCAGAAGATCTTGTCGATCTGGGCGATGTAGTCGAGCGCCTTCTGGCCCGTCGCCGGGTCGGTGGACGCCTTGGCGGCCGAGAGGGCCTTCAGGGTGTCGTTGACCAGCTGGTGCAGCTCGGGGTACTTCTCGAAGTGCGGGGCCTTGAAGTAGTCGCTCCAGAGGACGGAGACGTGGTGCTTCGCGAGCTCCGCGCGCTGCTCCTTGATGATGGTGGCGCGGGCCTGGAAGTGGGGGTCGTCGTTGCCGGCCATCTTGTCCTGGACGGCCTTGACCGACTCCGCCTCGATGCGGGCCTGGGCCGGGTCGTACACGCCGCAGGGCAGGTCGCAGTGGGCGCTGACCTTGACCTTGGGGGCAAACAGGCGGGAAAGCATGGAGCATTCCTTCCTCGTGATCGTCTTCTCAGGTGCGACATTACTCCCTGAGGGACCGGTTTTCCCGAGTGCCCCCTAGGGCTTAGGACAAAAGTCCGGGGTCAGACTGAGAACTGGTGGAGGATCGGACCGGGGAGGTGCCGGGAATGCCGGAGCTGTCGCAGGAGAGCGAGCGGGGGAGGCCGCCCGCGCCGTTCGGGCTGGCCGAGGTGACGGGGCCGTCCATGGTGCCCACGCTCCAGCACGGCGATCAGCTGCTGGTGCGGTACGGCGGCACGGTCAGGCCCGGTGACATCGTCGTCCTGCGGCATCCGTTCCAGCAGGACCTGCTGGTGGTCAAGCGGGCCGTGGAGCGGCGCGAGGGCGGCTGGTGGGTGCTCGGGGACAACCCGTACGCGGGTGGCGACAGCACTGACTACGGGGTGGTGCCGCAGGAGCTGGTGCTGGGGCGGGCCTGGCTGCGGGTGCGGCCGTTCAGGGCCGGTCAGCGTTCGCCGCTGGCCGTACTGGGCTGGGCCGTATCGGCGGTGCGGCCGCTGCTCGGCGACCGGTCGGCCTCCAGGCGCTTGCGGGCCCGGTAGGCGGCCACGTTCGCGCGGGTGGCGCAGCGGTCGGAGCAGTAGCGCCGGGAGCGGTTGGTCGAGGTGTCCAGGTAGGCGTTGCGGCAGGGGGCCGCCTGGCACAGGCCGAGCCGGTCCACGCCGTACTCGGTGAGGTGGAAGGCGAGACCCATCGCCGCGATCGCCGCGTAGCCCGCGGTGGCGTTGGAGGGGTGGTCGGCCAGATGCATGTGCCACAGCGGACGGTCGTCCTCGTCCCGGTGGTCGTGGCCGGAGATCTGGGGGCTGACCGGGAACTCCAGCAGCAGCGAGTTCAGCAGGTCCACCGCCAGCGTCTCGTCGCCCCCGTCGGCCGCCTCGAACACCGAGCGCAGCCGGGCCCGGACCGAACGGAAGCGGGTGACATCGGCGTCGGTGGCGCGGCGGGCCGCGGACGCGTTGACGCCGAAGAGGTCACGGATGGCCTCGACCGAGGTCAGGCAGTCCTTGCCCCGGGTCGGTTCCTCGGTGTTGACGAGTCGTACGGCGTAATCCGAGTAATAGGCCAGTTCCACTTGTAGTCCTTACGGGGGCGCTCTATCGTCGTACCAGCGGTCGGGTAACAGTCGATCGTGCATCCAGGGTATTACGCGAGCGAGGGGAAAGGCGGGCTCCATGACCACGAGTACCGGAACCGACTGGGCGGCCTGGCAGAACAGCTGGGACCGGCAGCAGGAGTGGTACATGCCCGACCGCGAGGACCGCTTCCGGATCATGCTCGACATGGTCGAGGCCCTCGTCGGTACGGCGCCCCGCGTACTCGACCTCGCCTGCGGCACCGGCAGCATCACCGCCCGGGTGCTGGCGCGCTTCCCCGAGGCCACCAGCACCGGTGTCGACCTCGACCCGGCGCTGCTCGCCATCGCGCGCGGCACCTTCGACGGCGATGACCGGGTCTCCTTCGTGACCGCCGACCTCAAGGACCCCGACTGGGCGGCGAAGCTGCCGTACGAGTCGTACGACGCCGTACTGACCGCGACGGCCCTGCACTGGCTGCACAGCGAACCCCTCGCGGACCTCTATGGCCGGATCGCGGAACTCGTGCGCGACGGCGGTGTGTTCATGAACGCGGACCACATGATCGACGACAGCACGCCCCGGATCAACGCGGCCGAGCGCGCCCAGCGGCACGCGCGTATGGATCAGGCCAAGCGGGACGGCGCCCTGGACTGGGCGCAGTGGTGGCAGGTCGCGGCGAAGGACCCGGTGCTCGCCGAGCCGACCGCCCGCCGCTTCGAGATCTACGGCGAGCACGCCGACGGCGACATGCCCTCCGCCGACTGGCACGCGCGAACCCTGCGGGAGAAGGGCTTCGCCGAGGCCAGGCCCGTGTGGTGCTCTCCGTCGGACAGTCTGGTCCTCGCCGTGAAGTAGGCCCTCGGACGGGCAGGGCAGAGGGAAGGGGCGGTGCACGCACCGCCCCTTCCCTCTGCGTTCGTCTCGCGGCCGGTCACAGCACCTTCGACAGGAACGACTGGGTCCGCTCGTGCTGCGGATTCGTCAGCACGTCCCGCGGATGGCCGGATTCGACCACGACACCGCCGTCCATGAACACCAGGCTGTCGCCCACCTCGCGGGCGAAGCCCATCTCATGGGTGACGACGACCATCGTCATCCCGGACTCGGCGAGGTCGCGCATGACGTCCAGGACGTCGCCGACCAGCTCCGGGTCCAGGGCCGAGGTCGGCTCGTCGAACAGCATCAGCTTGGGGTCCATCGCGAGCGCCCGTGCGATCGCCACCCGCTGCTGCTGGCCGCCGGAGAGCTGCGAGGGGTAGTTGCCCGCCTTGTCGGCCAGGCCCACCCGCTCCAGGAGCTGCCCGGCACGCTCCCGTGCCTCGGCCTTGGCCACGCCCTTGACCTGGACCGGCGCCTCCATGACGTTCTCCAGCGCCGTCATGTGCGGGAACAGGTTGAAGCGCTGGAAGACCATGCCGATGTCCCGGCGCTTCATGGCGACTTCGCTGTCCTTGAGCTCGTACAGCTTGCCGCCCTTCTGGCGGTAGCCGACCAGCTCGCCGTCGACGTACAGCCGCCCGGCGTTGATCTTCTCCAGGTGGTTGATGCACCGCAGGAAGGTGGACTTGCCCGAGCCCGAGGGGCCGATGAGGCAGAACACCTCGCCGGGGCGCACCTCCAGATCGATGCCCTTGAGCACCTCCACATGCCCGAACGACTTGTGGACGCCCTCCGCCCGGACCATCGCGGTGGTGCCCGCGGCCACGGGGTCCTGCTTGCTCAGCTTGTCGCTCATGCCATGACCTTCCTGCTGGAGAAGGTCGTCAGATGCGCCCTGACCTTCTGCCACGGGGTGGGCGGGAGGCTGCGGCTGGAACCGCGGGCGTAGTACCGCTCGATGTAGTACTGGCCCACGCTGAGCACCGAGGTCATGATCAGGTACCAGGCCGCGGCCAGGAAGTACATCTCCACCGGGGCGCCGGAGTTCTGGCCGATGTCCTGGGCGTAGCGGAACAGTTCGGGATACTGGACGGCCGCCACGAGCGAGGTCGTCTTCAGCATGTTGATGACCTCGTTGCCGGTCGGCGGCACGATCACCCGCATCGCCTGCGGGATGACCACCCGGCGCAGCGTCCTGGCGTGGCTCATGCCCAGCGCCTGGGCCGCCTCGGTCTGGCCCTCGTCCACCGCGAGCAGACCCGCCCGGCAGATCTCGGCCATGTACGCCGCCTCGTTCAGACCCAGGCCGAGCAGCGCCGTCAGCAGCGGCGTCATGAAGTTCGACCAGTAGTCCTTGTAGAAGGGCATCAGGTTGATGTACTCGAAGACCAGGCCCAGGTTGAACCACAGGAACAGCTGGACCAGGACCGGGGTGCCGCGGAAGAACCAGATGTAGAACCACGCGATGGACGAGGTCACCGGGTTCTTGGAGAGCCGCATGACGGCCAGGACGACACCGCCGACGATGCCGATCAGCATCGACAGGACCGTCAGCAGAAGCGTCTTGCTGACACCGGTCATGATCCGGTGGTCGAAGAAGTACTCCGGCACCGCATGCCAGTTGATCTTGCCTTGGCTGAAGGCGTTGATGATCGCGACGAGGATCGCGATGGCGACGACGGCGGACACATAGCGTCCGTAGTGCCGCACCGGGATGGCCCTGATGGCTTCCGGGCCGGCCGGGGGAGTGCCCTGCTCCCCGGCCGTCTTCTCTATGTCAGTCACGGATGTGCTGCCTCTCGGTGGCCGCTGGAGACGCCGCGGGTCACTTGCCGCCGTTGATCACGGATTCCTTGACGGCGCCGTCCTGGGCGCCCCACTTCTCGAGGATCTTCTGGTACTCGCCGTTCTTGATGATCGCGTCCATAGCGGCCTTGAGCGCGTCCCGCAGCTGGCCGGACTCCTTGGAGACCGCGATGCCGTACGGCGCCGCCGAGACCTGGTCGCCGACGATCTGGAAGTCCTTGCCGCCGCCCGAGGTCTTCGCCGCGTACGCCGCGACCGGGAAGTCGGAGGAGGCCGCGTCCACGCCGCCCGAGCGCAGCCGGGTCTGGGACTGCTGGTCGTCGTCGAACGGCTCGATGGAGAGCTTCTTGCCGGCCGGACACTTCTTGGCCTCGGCCTTGGCCAGGTCCTCCGAGACGGTGCTGCGCTCGACGGCGATCTTCTTGCCGCACAGGTCGGACCAGCCGGTGATGCCCTGGGTGTCGCCCTTGCGCGTGTAGATCGAGACGCCGGCGGTCAGGTAGTCGACGAAGTCGACACCCTCGCCGACCTTCTTGCCGGTGTCCGGGTCGATGCCCTGCTGGCGGTCCTTGTTGTCGGTCATGGCCGACATGGCTATGTCGTAGCGGCCCGAGCGCAGGCCGGTGAGCAGGGCGTCGAAGGTGCCGTTGCGGAACTCGAAGGTCACCCCGAGCTGCTTGCCCAGCGCGGCGGCGAGGTCCGGGTCCAGACCGACGGCCTTGCCGCTGGAGTCCTTGAACTCCACCGGGGCGTACGCGATGTCCGAACCGACCAGGATCTTGCCCTTGCCGCGGATGGACTGCGGGAGCTTGCCGGCGAGCGGGGCACCGGACGAGGCATTGCCGGAGTCGTTGTTCTTGTCCTTGGTCTGGTCACCGCAGCCGGTGAGCAGCAGGGCGCCTGCGACCGCGATCGCACCGACCGCAGCCAGCCGGGGACGCGTGGCGGTCGAACGACGGGTGGAACGTGCGGTCATTGTGGATTCCTCCGGCGTATGCGAAGAGTTTGCCGCTGGGTAGACGAGAACACACACCATTGGGTGGCGCGACCTCGCGGGTTTACGGCATCTTGCCATTCGGACTACGCCATCCAGGGGCGCCGATATGTCAAAATCGGATAACGGGTGACCCCCGAACCCCATCAGGTCGGTACATCCTTGGTCTCTCGGTGCCATACCGCACCGGGCCACCTGCGCGAATCCCGTCCCACCGCCGGAAAACCTCCGGCACATCCCAACATGTGGACGACCGGACATGTGGGTGTCGTACGACCGTGTCGTGCGCCCGCCGCAGCCGTCCGGGCCCGCCGAGTCCCCGGAGCCCCGCATCGCCGTCAGCGCGGCCGTCAGCGGTATGTCATGTCCGTGTGGCGAACTGGTTCCCAGATGTGACCTTGCACCTATTGGACTCGTCGTGAGCGCCGTCCGTCCGGTAAGAAGGTTCTTTACACCCCTCATCCGGGGCTCAGGGCGCGTGTGCGGCGCGCCCGTCGCGCATGACCCGTGCGTATCCGCAATCGGGCCCTGCGCGGTGCCCGCCCACCCCTCACCAGGAGTGGTCGACCCTCAAACCATGCATACCTAAGGGGTAGAACAAGTGGCAGCGGAGATCGTCAATCCTCGCAGCGACATCGGTACGGACCAGGACGGCGGGGCCGAGCCCCTCGATTCCTTCGATCCGGTGTTCGCTCTGCACCGCGGCGGCAAGATGGCTGTGCAAGCCACCGTGCCCGTCCGCGACAAGGACGACCTTTCCCTCGCGTACACGCCCGGCGTCGCTCGCGTGTGCACCGCGATCGCGGAACAGCCGGAGCTGGTCAACGACTACACATGGAAGTCCTCCGTCGTCGCCGTCGTCACCGACGGTACGGCGGTGCTCGGACTCGGGGACATCGGTCCCCAGGCCTCCCTCCCCGTGATGGAGGGCAAGGCGATCCTGTTCAAGCAGTTCGGCGGCGTCGACGCGGTGCCGATCGCGCTCGACTGCACCGATGTGGACGAGATCGTGGAGACCGTCGTCCGTCTCGCTCCCTCCTTCGGCGGAGTCAACCTGGAGGACATCTCGGCGCCCCGGTGCTTCGAGATCGAGCGCCGCCTCCAGGAGCGCCTGGACATCCCGGTCTTCCACGACGACCAGCACGGCACCGCCGTGGTGACGCTGGCGGCGCTGCGCAACGCGGCGCGGCTCAGCGGCCGGGAGATCGGCCAGCTGCGCGCCGTGATCTCGGGCGCCGGCGCGGCCGGTGTCGCCATCGCCAAGATGCTGGTCGAGGCCGGCATCGGTGATGTGGCGGTGGCGGACCGCAAGGGCGTCGTCTCCGCGGACCGCGAGGACCTGACCCCGGTCAAGCGCGACCTGGCCGGCTTCACCAACAAGGCCGGCATCAGCGGCACGCTGGCGGACGCGCTCAAGGGCGCGGACGTCTTCATCGGCGTCTCCGGCGGCACCGTCGCCGAGGAGGCCGTGGCCGGTATGGCCAAGGGCGCCTTCGTGTTCGCGATGGCCAACCCGAACCCCGAGGTGCACCCCGAGGTCGCGCACAAGTACGCGGCGGTCGTGGCCACCGGGCGCTCGGACTTCCCGAACCAGATCAACAACGTGCTGGCCTTCCCCGGGATCTTCGCGGGCGCGCTCCAGGTGCGGGCCTCCCGGATCACCGAGGGCATGAAGATCGCGGCGGCCGAGGCGCTGGCCTCCGTGGTCGGTGACGATCTCGCGGCGGACTACGTGATTCCGTCGCCGTTCGACGAGCGGGTCGCTCCGGCGGTCACCGCGGCGGTGGCCGCGGCGGCGCGAGCCGAGGGCGTCGCCCGCCGCTGACGTCGGCTGAGATGGCCCCGCCTGATCACTGGCGGGGCCATTTCTTTTCCCCCCCGCCCACCCGACCCGGGTGGTGAACCCGGGTGGTGAAGAGGGGCCGCGGAGGCCGGCGCCGCAGGGTGTGCCCGCGCGATGTGGACGCCTCGGGTGCGGTCCACCGCGGGGTGGTGTGCGGCTGCGCTGCCCGAGTGCCGGTGTGCAAGAGGGCATGTGTCACAGCGCGGCCCGGTTCCCCTGGCCGTCCGGCCCACCTATCGTCGGCAGCATGTTCGCCGTCTACGCCGCCCGAATCGACCGCGACCAGCCGCTCTCCGGCCTTGAGTTGGGGGAGCGTCCGGCTCCCGAGGCCCGCCCCGGCTGGAGCACCATCGATGTGCGCGCCGCCTCCCTCAACCACCATGACCTCTGGTCCCTGCGGGGCGTCGGCCTCCCGGAGGACCGGCTGCCGATGATCCTCGGCTGCGACGCCGCCGGGGTCGACGCCGACGGCAACGAGGTCGTCCTGCACTCCGTCATCGGCCAGAGCGGCCACGGTGTCGGCCCGAAGGAGCCGCGCTCCATCCTGACCGAGCGCTATCAGGGCACCTTCGCCGAACAGGTCGCCGTACCGACCTTCAATGTGCTGCCCAAGCCGAAGGAACTGTCCTTCGCCGAGGCCGCCTGTCTGCCCACCGCATGGCTGACGGCGTACCGGATGCTGTTCACCAACGCGGGGGTACGGCCCGGGGACTCGGTCCTGGTGCAGGGCGCGGGCGGCGGGGTCGCCACGGCCGCGATCGTGCTCGGCAGGGCGGCGGGGCTGAAGATGTTCGCCACCAGCCGGGACGAGGCCAAGCGGAAGCGGGCCCTGGAGCTGGGCGCGGTGGAGGCCGTGGAGAGCGGGGCGCGGCTGCCGCAGCGGGTGGACGCGGTCATCGAGACCGTGGGCGCCGCGACCTGGTCGCACTCGGTGAAGTCGCTGCGCCCTGGCGGGACGATCGTCATCTCCGGCGCGACCAGCGGCGACCGGCCCTCGCACGCCGAGCTGACCCGGATCTTCTTCCTCGAACTGAAGGTCGTCGGCTCCACCATGGGCACCAAGGACGAGCTGGAGGACCTGCTCTCCTTCTGCGCCACGACCGGCGTACGGCCCGTCATCGACGAGGTGCTTCCGCTGGACCGCGCCCGCGAGGGCTTCGAACGGATGGAGTCGGGTGGGCAGTTCGGGAAGATCGTACTGACGACGTCCTGACCTCGTCGGTGCGGCGCGGGCGGGTCCGGGGTGGCGGGCCCGCCTTCCACTGTGCCGTCGAGTCTCTCCTGCGCTATCCCTTCGGCGGGCGCAGGACCGAGGTGATCTCGGCCGCCGCGCGCGACAGCTGCTCCCGGGCCGTCCGGAGCTGGTCCGGAGTCACGCCGTGGTCGCGGGACAGATCGCGGATGTCGTCGCGGAAGCGGTCCAGCAGGCGGTCGAGGTCGCGGGCGGGGTTGTCGGTGGGGGGTTCGTGCGTCCAGGAGGGGACGTGTTCGGCGGGGAAGTCCGTCGTGGTGTAGGTCGGGGCCTGGGCCGGGCGGGGGCTGGTCCAGTCCTTGCTCAGATCGCCCAGTTCCCTGGCCAGTTCGGTCAGGCCCTCGCGGACGCCCGCGGGCCAGTTGCCGCGCGCGAAGTGGTCCTGGACGCGGCGGGCGACCCGCTGCATCTCCTCCTGCGCCTGGGCCCGGGCCCGGGCCTGGGCCTCCTGGGCCTGATGGCGGGCGCGCTGGGCCTCCTCGCGGGCCCGGCGGCTCTCGTCCTTGGCGCGGCGGGCCTGCTCCTTCCACTCCTGCCTGACCCGGCGCATCTCCTCCTTGGCCGCGCGCCAGGCGTCCTTGTCGTCCCCCGCGGATCCGGCGTCCCCGGTGTCGCCGCCCCCGCGGGCCTCGGACGCGGCGGCGCGCATCTCCCGGCGCAGATCGCCGGCCGCGCCCCGCACATCGGCCTTGATCTCGGCCGCGAGCTCCGCCACCGACTCGCGGATCTCCAGTTCCAGATCGGCCAGCTCGCCGCTGCGGTCGGCCAGTTCGGCGCGGCCCGCGTCGGTGATGGCGTACACCTTGCGGCCGCCCTCGGTGGTGTGGGTGACCAGGCCCTCGGCCTCCAGCTTGGCCAGCCGGGGGTAGACGGTGCCCGCCGAGGGTGCGTACAGCCCCTGGAAGCGCTCCTCCAGGAGGCGGATCACCTCATAGCCGTGGCGCGGGGCTTCGTCCAGCAGCTTGAGCAGGTACAGGCGCAGGCGTCCGTGCGCGAAGACGGGGGGCATGTCAGAGCACCTTCTTGTCGGTCGTGCCGTCGGTCGGGTCGGCGGCGGTGCCGTGGGTCGTGCCGTCGGGCGCCCGGTCGGGGCGCCGGAGCAGGGCGATCGCGCCGGAGACCGTGGTGGCCCGGAGCCGTCCCGTGCCCGCGCCCAGCCGGCCGGTGATCTTGTGGGCGCCCCACTGGCCCTGCACCCGCAGCCCCTCGAAGGCGTTGGAGATCCGGCCGCTCGCCGTGTTCGCCTCCACCTCCGCGTCCGCCGGGTGCGGCAGCCGGATGGCGATCTCGCCCGAGACGCTGGTGAGGTGGACGTCCGTCGGCCCCTCCGGGTCCAGGTCCACGATCATCGAGCCGCTGACCGAGTCGGCCCGCACAGCGGGGCCCGAGCCCTCGACCACGGTCAGGTCCCCGGAGACCGAGGTGAAGCGCAGCTCGCCGGTGACCGCCTGCGCCTCCAGATTCCCCGACACGGTGTTCGCCTGGACCGGTCCGGAGAGGCCGACCAGGGCGGTGTCGCCGGTGACGCCCCGGACCACCGCCGGGCCCCGGACGCCGGATATCACCGCGCCGGCGCCGACCGTGCCCACCTCCACCTTGGCGTCCGCCGGGACCGCGAGGGAGACGACCGCGCTGCGGCGCCAGCTCCTGCGGTCCAGGAGCTTGGTGAAGCCCTGCCAGGTCAGGTCCTCGTACCCCACCGTCAGGGTGCCGTTCTCGTGCGTCACCAGCAGCGGGGGCCCCTCGATGTCCGAGACCTCCAGACGGGCGGGGCCCTCCTCGACCCCCATCACGTTCACCGTGCCGCCCGCGATGCGCACCTGGAGGGTGCTCACCGGGGCGTCGAACGTCAGCTTCTGTGGTTCGGCGACGGACCACTCGGACATGGGGGACCTCCTCGGCCGTACACGATCGCGACGCGCCATATCGCGTCCGTCCAGAAACACGATATATCGTGGCCTCGCGAAGTCAAGGCACTCTTTCGGGAACACCGCCCCGCGCATTGCTTAGGCTGGTGACGACGCCGACGCCTGTCCCATCGGCCCGGGCGCATACGCACACCAGGAGACGCAACCCCATGTACTTCACCGACCGCGGCATCGAGGAGCTGGAGAAGCGGCGCGGCGAGGAGGAGGTCACCTTCGAGTGGCTCGCCGAGCAGCTGCGCACCTTCGTGGACCTCAACCCCGACTTCGAGGTGCCCGTGGAGCGCCTGGCCACCTGGCTCGCCCGCCTCGACGACGAGGACGACGACGAGTAAGCAGGGGCGGTAGAAACGCTGAAGGGCCCGGTTCCGTACGGAACCGGGCCCTTCAGCGTTGTCGTCGTGCCGGAGGCTTAGGCCTCGAACACCTCACGCACCAGCTGCTCCTGCTCGGCCTGGTGGCGCTTGGCGGAACCCACCGCCGGGGACGAGGAGTGCGGGCGCGAGATGCGCCGCAGCCGCTCGCCGGCCGGGATGTCCGCGCCGACCGCCAGGTCGAGGTGATCGATCAGGTTGAGCGCGATGAACGGCCAGGCACCCTGGTTCGCCGGCTCCTCCTGGACCCACAGGTACTTCTCGGCGTTCGGGTACTTGTTGACCTCCGCCTGGAGCTCGGCACCCGGCAGCGGGTACAGGCGCTCGATGCGGATGATCGCCGTGTCCGTGGCGCCGCGCTTCTTACGCTCGGCCTCCAGGTCGTAGTAGACCTTGCCGGAGCAGAAGACGACCCTGCGGACGGCGGCCGCCTCGGCGGTCGCGTCGCCGATGACCGGCTGGAAGCCGCCGGTCGTGAACTCCTCCGCCTTGGAGGCGGCGGCCTTCAGACGCAGCATCGACTTCGGGGTGAAGACGACCAGCGGCTTGTGGGCCGGGTTGTGCACCTGCCAGCGCAGCAGGTGGAAGTAGTTCGACGGCGAGGTGGGCATGGCCACCGTCATGTTGTTCTGGGCGCACAGCTGGAGGAACCGCTCCGGGCGCGCGGACGAGTGGTCCGGGCCCTGGCCCTCGTAGCCGTGCGGCAGCAGCAGGACGACGCCGGAGGTCTGGCCCCACTTCTGCTCGGCCGAGGAGATGAACTCGTCGACGACCGTCTGGGCGCCGTTGACGAAGTCGCCGAACTGGGCCTCCCACATCACCAGCGCGTCGGGACGCGCGAGCGAGTAGCCGTACTCGAAGCCCATGGCCGCGTACTCGGACAGCAGCGAGTTGTAGACGTTCAGCCGCGCCTGGTCCTCGGCGAGGTACTGGAGCGGGGTGTACTCCTCGCCGGTCTCCCGGTCGATCAGCACCGCGTGGCGCTGGCCGAAGGTGCCGCGCTGGGAGTCCTGGCCCGCGAGGCGGACCGGGGTGCCGTCCAGCAGCAGGGAGCCGATGGCCAGGGTCTCGCCCATGCCCCAGTCGATGGTGCCGTCCTCGACCATCGCCGCACGGCGCTGGAGCTGCGGCTGGAGCCGCGGGTGCACGGTGATGTGCTCGGGGATGTTGACCTGGGACTCGGCGATCCGCTTGACGACCTCGGCGGAGACGGCGGTCGGGACCGCGACCGGGAAGCCGTCCTGGGCCTCCTGGGGGGCACCGGCAGCCGGCTGCGCGGTGGCCTCGCGGACCTCCGTGAAGACCTTCTCCAGCTGGCCCTGGTAGTCCTGGAGGGCCTGCTCGGCCTCTTCCAGGGTGATGTCGCCACGACCGATCAGGGACTCGGTGTAGAGCTTGCGCACCGAGCGCTTCTTGTCGATCAGGTCGTACATCAGCGGCTGGGTGAAGGCCGGGTTGTCCGACTCGTTGTGACCGCGGCGGCGGTAGCAGATGAGGTCGATCACCACGTCCTTGTTGAACGCCTGGCGGAACTCGAACGCCAGCCGCGCGACCCGGACGACGGCCTCGGGGTCGTCGCCGTTCACGTGGAAGATCGGGGCCTCGATCATGCGGGCCACGTCCGTCGCGTACATGGAGGAACGCGAGGACTCGGGGGCCGCCGTGAAGCCGACCTGGTTGTTGATGACGATGTGCACGGTGCCGCCGGTGCGGTAGCCGCGCAGCTGCGACATGTTCAGGGTCTCGGCCACCACGCCCTGGCCCGCGAAGGCCGCGTCGCCGTGGATCGCCACCGGCAGGACGGTGAAGTCCGTGCCGCCCTTGTTGATGATGTCCTGCTTGGCGCGGGCGACGCCCTCCAGGATCGGGTCGACCGCCTCCAGGTGGGAGGGGTTGGCGACCAGCGAGACCTTGATCTGCTCGCCGTCCAGGCCGGTGAAGGTGCCATTGGCGCCCAGGTGGTACTTCACGTCGCCGGAGCCGTGCATCGACTTCGGGTCGAGGTTGCCCTCGAACTCGCGGAAGATCTGCGCGTACGACTTGCCGACGATGTTGGCGAGCACGTTCAGACGGCCGCGGTGGGCCATGCCGATGACGACCTCGTCCAGGCGGGACTCGGCGGCGGAGTCGATGACCGCGTCCAGCAGCGGGATGACGGACTCGCCGCCCTCCAGGGAGAAGCGCTTCTGGCCGACGTACTTCGTCTGGAGGAAGGTCTCGAACGCCTCGGCAGCGTTCAGCCGGCGCAGGATGCGCAGCTGCTCCTCGCGCTCCGGCTTGGCGTGACCGCGCTCGACCCGGTCCTGGATCCACTTGCGCTGCTTGGGGTCCTGGATGTGCATGAACTCGATGCCGGTGGTGCGGCAGTACGAGTCGCGGAGCACCCCGAGGATGTCGCGCAGCTTCATCATCGACTTGCCGGCGAAACCACCGACGGCGAACTCGCGCTCCAGGTCCCACAGGGTGAGGCCGTGCTCGACGATGTCCAGGTCGGGGTGCTTGCGCTGGCGGTACTCCAGCGGGTCGGTGTCGGCCATGACATGGCCGCGGACCCGGTAGGAGTGGATCAGCTCGAAGACCCGCGCGGCCTTGGTGACGTCGTCGTCGTGGGACGCGTCGATGTCCTTGAGCCAGCGGACCGGCTCGTAGGGGATGCGCAGCGCCTCGAAGATCTCGTCGTAGAACTTGTTCTCGCCGAGCAGCAGGTTGGCGACCTGGCGCAGGAACTCGCCGGAGGCGGCGCCCTGGATGACCCGGTGGTCGTAGGTCGACGTGAGGGTCATGACCTTGGAGACACCGAGCTTGTTCAGGGTGTCCTGGCTGGTGCCCTGGAACTCGGCCGGGTAGTCCATGGAGCCGACGCCCATGATCACGGCCTGGCCGGGCATCAGACGCGGCACGGAGTGCACGGTGCCCAGGCCGCCGGGGTTGGTCAGGGAGACCGTGACACCGGTGAAGTCGTCCATGGTCAGCTTGCCCTCGCGGGCGCGGCGGACGATGTCCTCGTAGGCCTGCCAGAACTCGAAGAAGTTCAGCGTCTCGGCCTTCTTGATCGCCGCGACGACGAGCTGGCGGTCGCCGTTGGGCTTGACCAGGTCGATGGCGAGACCGAGGTTGACGTGGGCAGGCTTGACCAGGGTCGGCTTGCCGTCCTTGACGGTGAACGAGTGGTTCATCGCCGGCATGGCCTTGATGGCCTGCACCATCGCGTACCCGATGAGGTGCGTGAAGGAGATCTTCCCGCCGCGGGCACGCTTGAGGTGGTTGTTGATGACGATGCGGTTGTCGAACAGCAGCTTCACCGGGACGGCGCGGACCGAGGTGGCGGTCGGCATCTCCAGCGAGGCGTCCATGTTCTTGGCGACCGCGGCGGCCGGGCCGCGCAGAGTGATCTGCTCGGGACCGGCGGGGGCCTCGGTGGCGGGAGCGGCCTTCGCCTGCGGCTGAGCGGGCGCCTGTGCGGGCTGCGCCGGCTTGGCCGGGGAGGGGGCCGTCTTCGCCGCGGGAGCCGCCGGAGCGGCCGCAGCGGGCGCCGGGGCGGCGGCGGGCTTCGGTGCCGCCGGGGCCGCGGGCGCCGGAGCGGCCTGGGGCGCCGGAGTGGGGGTCGCTGCGACCCCCGCGGCCGCAGTACCCGCCGGCGCGGGCGTGGCAGGCGCGCCCGGCTTGTAATCGGCGAAGAAGTCCCACCAGGCACGGTCTACCGAATTCGGGTCCTGGAGGTACTGCTGATAGATCTCGTCGACGAGCCACTCGTTCGCGCCGAACGCGGCCGCGGGGTTCTTCCCGGTGGCTTGGTCGTCGGTGGAGATGCTCGAGTTACTGGGGGACTGTGGCGACACGGCGGCAACCGCCCTCTTCCGCTTCACAAGGTGATGGACAGCGGGAATAAAGGCTACGCCTTGGAGGCGGGGAAGGTCAGGTCGGGCCCGTTCATCGTCGTGTAAGTCACACCGAAAATCTTGTTTCAGGGCTTGAAATGGCGGGAAACAAGCGTGGTTCCGGATGTACGAGGGTGCACTGGTCCGGCCCTGCGCCCCCGGCTTCTGCGGGCGGCGCGGGCCTGTGTCGCTCCACACGTGTCCAGCTGCGCGAAGACGGCGCGGACGACCGTGGATCTTGTGCCTTCGCTGGAACTTTACGTCAACTTGAAGCGGAGTTCGCTCCCGGAAGGGTGACGATGATCCGGCAGCCGCGTTCTGATTCGGCCACCCCGATCCGGCCGCCGTGCAGATCCACCGCCCAGCGGGCGATCGCCAGCCCGAGGCCGGTGCCGCCGTCGCTGCCCGGACCGTGCGGCCGGGTCACGGCGCCCCGGTTGAACCGCTCGAAGACCCGGTGCCACTCCGAGCGCGGGATGCCCGGACCCTCGTCCAGGACCTCCAGCTCCAGCGAGTGCGGCTGGGGCCCGCGCCGTGCCTTCACGGTCACCCGGCCGTGCGGCGGGCTGTGCTTGACCGCGTTGTCGATCAGATTGGCGACGACCTGGTGGATGCGCTCGGGGTCCGCGTGCGCGGTCAGCTCCGGCGGGGAGACGTCCAGGTGCAGATGGACGTCGGTGCGGGTGTGGCTGCCGGAGCCGGTGGCCATGCCCGCGCGCGCCGAGGCGACCATGTTGGCCTCCTTCAGGACGCCCGACAGATACGGCCACACCTCGAAGCGACGCATCTTCAGCGGTACGACGCCGTTGTCCAGCCGGGACAGGTCCAGCAGGGTCTCCACCAGGCGGCCGAGCCGCTCGGTCTGCTTCAGGGCCGTCCGCATGGTCTCCGGATCGGCCTCGGTGACCCCGTCGACGATGTTCTCCAGCACGGCGCGCAGTCCCGCGATCGGGGTGCGCAGCTCATGGGAGACGTTCGCGACCAGCTCCTTGCGCTGCTGGTCCTGGGCCTCCAGCTCGTCGGCCATGACATTGATCGTCTGCGCCAGGTCGCCCAGTTCGTCGCGCCGGCTCTCGCGCACCCGGCGGGTGTAGTCGCCCTGCGAGATGGCCCGGGCGACCGTGTTCATCTCGTCCAGCGGCATGGTGAGCGAGTGCGCCACGAACTGGGTGATCAGCAGGGTGGCGATCATCGAGAACACCGTGATGAAGCGCAGCTCCGTCTTGGTGTGCACCGCGACGATCGACAGACCGGTGGTGATCAGCACCGCGATGACCACCAGCGCGGTCAGCTTGGTCTTGATCGAGAACGGGCGTACGCCGCCCCAGGGGTCCTCCGTGCGGGCCCGGGGGCTCCTCCGTGCGGCCTGGCGCCCGCTCACGCTCACGGGTTCGGCGTCTCCAGCGCGTAGCCCACACCGTGCACGGTGCGGATGCGCTCGGCGCCGATCTTGCGGCGCAGCGCCTTGATGTGGCTGTCGACGGTGCGGGTGCCGGAGGCGTCCGCCCAGTCCCAGACCTCGGCCAGCAGCTGCTCACGGGAGAGCACCGCGCGCGGGGTGTTGGCCAGGCACACCAGCAGGTCGAACTCGGTGGGCGTCAGATGGACGTCCTCGGCCTTCACCCGCACCCGGCGCTGCGCGTGGTCGATCTCCAGCTCGCCGAGGCGCAGGATGCCGGAGCGGGGCGTGGAGGCGGCGATGGCCGCCCGCTCCACCCGGCGCAGCAGCACATGCACCCGCGCGGCCAGCTCGCGCATGGAGAACGGCTTGGTCATGTAGTCGTCGGCGCCGACGCCGAGCCCGACCAGCATGTCCGTCTCGTCGTCCCGTGCGGTGAGCATGAGCACCGGCACCGGGCGCTGGGCCTGTACGCGCCGGCAGACCTCCAGGCCGTCGAAGCCGGGCAGCATGATGTCGAGGATCAGCAGGTCGGGCTGCCATGCCTCGGCCGTGTCCACGGCGGCCGGTCCGTCGGCCGCGGTCTGCACGAGGAAGCCCTCGGCGCGGAGCCGGGCCGCGATGGCGTCGACGATCGTGGTGTCGTCCTCGACGACCAGTACCCGGCGCTGGGCGCCCGGAGTGGTGGTCGTCGCCGCCGTGCCGCTCTGGGAGGTGTGTGTCTGCTCCATCGCCCGCCCCTGCTTGTTGCTTTCCGGAACCCGTGGGGTGATCCCATGTCTGCGATCGACGCGAAAGATCCGCGTCAGGGCAGCACCCTACGGGGATCGGCGGTGCCGTCGCTATCCAGGGCGGACGCCGAGGTGCACGGCGTCCGGAACTCCCCGGGCAACGGGCACCTCTTCGGTACGCACCCGTCGGAACCCGGCATTCCGCAAGGTTCCTTCAAATTCCGGAGACGGCTTCGCCGACCATACGGCGAGCACCCCGCCCGGTCTCAACACCCGTGCGCAGGCGGCCAGTCCGGCCGGTGAGTACAGGCTCCCGTTGTCCTCGGTGACCGTCCATCCGGGACCGTTGTCGATGTCCAGGCACAGGGCGTCGAACGTGTCCGATGTCTCATTGACGTAGCGGACGAGATCGTCTCGGACGATCGCGGTGCGCGGGTCGGCCAGCGCGCCGCGGGTCAGTTCGGACAGGGGGCCCGCGCGGTGCCAGTCGACGACGGCGGGCTCCCGCTCCATGACCGTGATCCGCCCCCAGCGGGGATCATCGGACGCGTGTGCGAGTGAGAAGCCGACGCCGAGGCCGCCGATCAGCACGGCCGGTGCCGGGCGCCCGTCGAGGGCGTCGTACGCCGCGTCGATCAGCAGCCGCTCCGAGCGGCCGTCCGAAGTGTCCATGAGGAAGCAGCCGTTGGCGATGATCTGGAGCAGCGCGCCGTGTCTGCGCAGCACCACCTCGCCGTACGGCCCCTCGCGCCGGTCCAGCACCACGGGGGAGTCGTCTGGGGCAGCCATGGGTCCATCCTGCTTGAACAGGGCTTTGCTTTCACGGCAATTACGGATGTCGGCCCCGCGGGGCCCGGGTGCCGGACATGGCCGGAACTTATGAGGTTGCCGTGAAATCGCTCTCCTGTGGCTGCGGACGTGGACAGCGGCTTCCTCCAGCACGGAGGGTGGGGCGGAACGGAAGGAGCGCCACCGTGGAACGGATCGCGCCGAAGACCGTGGGCGCGGACCTGCTGGACGGTGTGCCCCGCCAGCGGTCCGTGCTGCCCGCGCCGCCGCCCGCCCGGCCCCTCGCGGTGCCGCGGGTGCGCCCCTGGCTGCTGCTGCCGACGCCCGCCCGGACGCCGTTCACCCTCGGGTACGCGGCTCTGCTGGCCGCCACCTCCGTGCTCGCGGCCCTGGCGCCGCCCACCCTGGTGTACGCCCTCTACCAGGGCTCCAGCACGGACGTGACCCATCTGGTGCGCTCGCCCGCGGTGGTGCTGCTGACCAGCGCGCTGTGGATCGCGGGCGGGCTCGTCTCGCCGTACGCGGTCGCGTTCGTCCTGGTGCTCACCGCGCTGGAGCGCCGGATAGGCGGGGCGCGGGCCGCCTGTGTCTTCCTCGCCGGCCATGTCCTGGCGACCCTGGCGACGGAGGTCCCGGTGGGCCTCGCGGTCCTCGCCGGGCATCTCCCGGGGACCTCCCTGCACCGCCTGGACTACGGCATCAGCTTCGGCGTCGCCGCGAGCACGGGCGCCCTGGCCGGCCTTCTGCGCCCCTGGCTGCGCTGGCCGCTGCTCGCCGGCACGGCGGCCCTCCTGCTGAACGACCTGCTCGCCTATACGGATCCCATGACGAACTGGGGCCATCTGATCGCGCTCGCGATCGGCGTGTCGGCATGGCCCGTCATACGCCGCTGGGCGGCCGCCGAGACCCCCTCTCACCTGCACCAGCGAGGCGATCGCTGACAGCGAACGCCCCGTTGGGAACATTCCCCCGGCGACAGACATTGAGTCGGCATAACTCAAGTTGACTGCCGAAGGGGAGATCATGGCTGCTGAGTCACCGGCGTTCACGCTCGTCCTGCCCGTGCTGCCGCTCGACGACGAGGTCGTGCTGCCCGGCATGGTGGTTCCGCTGGACCTGAGCGATGCCGAGGTCCGCGCCGCGGTGGAGGCCGCACAGGCCGCCGCGCGCTCGGAACCCGGCAAGCCACGGGTGCTGCTGGTGCCCCGCGTCGACGGCACGTACGCCAGGACCGGCGTGCTGGGCACGGTCGAGCAGGTGGGCCGGCTGGCCGACGGCGACCCCGGCGCGCTGATCCGCGGTCGCAGCCGCGTCCGCATCGGCGCCGGTACCACCGGACCCGGCGCCGCCCTGTGGGTCGAGGGCGCCGAGGTGGACGAGACCCTGCCCGAGCCGCTGCCCGGCCAGGTCGCCGAACTCGTCAAGGAATACAAGGCACTCGCCACCAGCTGGCTGCGCAAGCGCGGCGCCTGGCAGGTGGTGGACCGCGTCCAGGCCATCGACGGCGTCTCCGCGCTCGCCGACAACTCCGGCTACTCGCCCTTCCTCACCACCGAGCAGAAGGTCGAACTCCTGGAGACCGCCGACCCGGTGGCCCGCCTCAAGCTCGCCACGCAGCAGCTGCGCCACCACCTCGCCGAGCAGGACGTGGCCGAGACCATCGCCAAGGATGTCCAGGAGGGCGTCGACAAGCAGCAGCGCGAGTTCCTGCTGCGCCGTCAGCTGGAGGCCGTCCGCAAGGAGCTGCGCGAGCTGAACGGCGACCAGGAGGGCGAGGAGTCCGACGACTACCGCTCCCGGGTGGAGGCCGCCGACCTGCCGGAGCCGGTCCGCGAGGCCGCGCTCAAGGAGGTCGACAAGCTGGAGCGGTCCTCCGACCAGTCGCCCGAGGGCAGCTGGATCCGCACCTGGCTGGACACCGTCCTCGAACTGCCGTGGAACGAACGCACCGAGGACGCGTACGACATCCGGGGCGCCAAGGCGGTCCTCGACGAGGAACACGCGGGCCTGGAGGACGTCAAGGAGCGCATCACCGAGTACCTGACGGTGCGCAAGCGGCGCGGTGACCGCGGGCTCGGTGTGATCGGCGGGCGGCGCGGAGGCGCGGTGCTCGCGCTCGTCGGCCCGCCCGGTGTCGGCAAGACCAGCCTGGGCGAGTCCGTCGCGCACGCCATGGGCCGCAAGTTCGTCCGCGTCGCGCTCGGCGGCGTCCGCGACGAGGCCGAGATCCGCGGTCACCGCCGTACGTATGTCGGCGCGCTGCCGGGCCGGATCGTGCGCGCGATCAAGGAGGCCGGGTCCATGAACCCGGTCGTGCTCCTGGACGAGATCGACAAGGTGGGATCGGACTTCCGGGGCGACCCGGCCGCCGCCCTCCTCGAGGTGCTCGACCCGGCGCAGAACCACACCTTCCGCGACCACTACCTGGAGGTCGAACTCGACCTGTCCGACGTCGTCTTCCTGGCCACCGCCAACGTCCTGGAGGCGATCCCGGAGGCGCTCGCCGACCGTATGGAGATCGTCCGCCTGGACGGCTACACCGAGGACGAGAAGGTCGTCATCGCCCGGGACCACCTGCTGCCGCGCCAGCTGGAGCGGGCCGGGCTCGACACCGGCGAGGTCACGCTGGCGGAGAGCGCGCTGCGCAAGCTCGCGGGCGAATACACCCGCGAGGCGGGCGTGCGCAATCTGGAGCGCTCGATCGCCCGGCTGCTGCGCAAGGTCGCGGCCCAGCACGAACTGGGCGAGCGGGAGCTGCCGTGCACCGTCGCGGACGGCGATCTGCGCGCCCTGATCGGGCGGCCGCACCATGTGCCCGAGTCGGCGCAGGACCCGGCCGAGCGCCGTACGGCCGTGCCCGGGGTGGCGACCGGGCTCGCGGTCACCGGCGCGGGCGGCGACGTGCTCTTCGTGGAGGCGTCCCTCGCCGACCCGGAGACCGGTGCGGCGGGGCTGACCCTGACCGGTCAGCTGGGCGATGTGATGAAGGAGTCGGCGCGGATCGCGCTGAGCTTCCTGCGCAGCCACGGCGCCGAACTGGAGCTGCCGGTGACCGATCTGAAGGACCGGGGTGTGCACATCCACTTCCCGGCGGGCGCGGTCCCCAAGGACGGCCCGAGCGCGGGTGTCACCCTGACCACCGCGCTGGCCTCGCTGCTCTCCGGCCGCCAGGTGCGCACGGACGTGGCGATGACCGGTGAGGTCTCGCTGACCGGCCGGGTGCTGCCGATCGGCGGGGTGAAGCAGAAGCTGCTCGCCGCGCAGCGCGCCGGGGTGACCACCGTGATCATCCCCAAGCGCAACGAGGCCGACCTGGACGACGTCCCGGCCGAGGTGCTGGACAAGCTCGACGTCCACACCGTGACCGACGTCCGCCAGGTCCTGGAACTGGCGCTGGTGCCCGCGGCCGACGGCGCGGCGCCGGAGGTTCCCCTGGCGGCGTGACGGACGACCAGGGTCTTTCGTTTGGATCAGGCCGGATCAGGGCGCGGTGCCAGGGCCCGCGAGCCCGGCGTGATCCAAACGAGAGGCCCTGGGGGAAGGCAGGGCCCGGGTCCCGTGAGGGGTCTGGGCCCTTGCCGTGCGCACGCCCGGCTCGGCGAGCCGGGCGTGGCGGGGCGTCGGCCGATGGCGCCCGGTGGCCGCTCCGGCCGTCAGCCGTTGGCGAGCGCCTGGACGCGGTCGAGCGCGCCGTTGAACACGTCGTGGTCGCCGACGGTCGCGCCGGAGGAGGTGTACTGCCACATCGTGTAGTACGACCAGCCGGCCGGGAGCGTCCCCACGGAGGTGGCGTAGCGGGCGACCCACAGCGGGTTGTTGGCCGCGAAGCCGGCGTAGTTGCCGGTGCACTCGGTCCACCAGCTGGTGGCGGTGTAGATCACGGCGTCCCGGCCGGTGAGGGACTTGTACGTGTTCAGGAAGTCCGCGATCCAGCTGACCATCTGGCTGGCCGTCTTGCCGTAGCAGTCGGCGCCGTACGGGTTCCACTCGATGTCGAGCACGCCCGGCAGGGTCTTGCCGTCCTTGGACCAGCCGCCGCCGTGCGCGACGAAGTAGCTCGCCTGGGTGGCGCCGCTGGTGGTGTCCGGGGTGGCGAAGTGGTACGAGCCGCGGATCATGCCCACGTTGTACGAGCCGTTGTACTGCTGGGTGAAGGAGGGGTTCGTGTAGTACGTGCCCTCCGTCGCCTTCGTGTACGCCCAGCGCACCCCGCTGCCGTACAGCGTCGACCAGGCCACGCTGCCCTGGTAGTTGGAGACGTCCACACCCTCGGTCTGGGTGGCGTCGCCGCTGGTGGGGGTGCCGTGGGTGCCGTCGTGGGCGGCGACGGTCTCGCCCATGTAGGCGGTGCCGCGGGTGGGCGTGGACGCGGCCTGGGCGGTGGTGAGGGGGAGTGCGCAGGCCATCGCCGCGAGCAGGGCCGTGACCATGACGGCGAGCGGGCGCGGACGGAGTGAGCGGGGTCTGGGCGCGGGCATGACGTGCCTCCGGGGAGGGTGGGGTGAAAGTGGGGGGAACATGACAGTGAACTCGGAAGAGGTGCACTGTCGTGGGCATGTCATTCACTGCCTGACGAAAAAGCTACGCACGTAGACAGCGGCGTGGGAAGGGGGTCCGGCCGCCGCCGTTGGTCTACGCCTGCGAAATACTTACGGAGCTGCGGCTATGACTGCGTTTGGCAGAAACTTTCAGGACCGCGAAACCGATCAGGGGTGTGACGTGCACGAGGACGGAAACGGCGCAGAAGCACGCGTCGCCGAGCAGGTGACGCCCAGTGGTGCAGACCAGGAATTCCTGGCACTCGAACGCGAGTTGACCGTACTGCTGCGACGCGCCCGCGCCAACCAGGGCGAGATGGCCCGGGAGGTCCACCCCGACCTGGAGTCCTCCGCGTACGGACTGCTGATCCGGCTGAACGAGCACGGCGGCCGGCGGGCCACCGAACTCGCCGGCTACTTCGGCGTCGGCAAAGCCACCATGTCCCGCCAACTGCGCGCCCTGGAGGAGCTGGGTCTGATCACCCGCGAGCCCGACCCCGCGGACGGCCGCGCCTGGCTGGTCACCCTCACCGAGGAGGGCCACCGCCGGGTCGGCACGGTCCGCGAGGCCCGCCGTGCCCGGTACGTCAGCCAGCTCGCCCACTGGGACCGCCGCGAGGTGGCCGAGCTGGCCCGGCTGCTGCACCAGTTGAACGGCGTCATGGAGAAATGACCCGCGGCCGAGCGGGGGTCACAGCTCGACGTACACCACCGTCGCGTCGTCGTGCGTCTTGCTCCGCCCCAGGAACGCCCGCTCCCGCTCGTCCGCCGACTCCAGGTGCCGTACCCGGTCGACGAGCGAGCGGGCGCCGTCCTTGGCGAGGACGTCGAACAGACCGGTCCAGTCGCCCTGGTGGAACGTCTCCGTCCAGCGGGTCGCGCCGTCCGTCAGGGCGGCCAGCGCGGTGACCTCGCCGCGGGGCACGGTGCCGGTCACCGCGCGGGCGGCGACGGACGGGTCCGCGGCGGCCGTGAAGAAGCCGCCCTCCTTGTTGCGCAGGTTCGCGTCCACCAGGGCGTCGGTGGCCAGCGCCGAGCGGGGCAGCCGGGCGAGCCGGTCGTCCAGGACCGCGGTGACCTCCCCGGCGGGGGAGCGCAGCAACAGCGCCGAGTCGGAGAGGACCAGGTACTCGACCGTCTCGGCGGACCACCGCACGATGACCACGGTTGCCTGAGGCGTACGCGGGTGAGAAAGGTCACAGGTGTCCGCATGTGTCTGCGCGGTGCGCTCGATCGCCGAAGAAAGGATGTCGGCCGGCGTCAGATCTCGGCCGGAAACGGTCAGTTCGGTCAGTGCCCCGCCGAGCCGGGCGGTGAACCAGGGGACGGAATGCAGACAGCCGGTCTCCCCGGCGGGCGGTGTCACCCCGTCCAGCAAGATCACACAACCGCCCTGTCCGGAGGCGGGTAGTCCGACATCGGCGAAGTCCTCGTTGGGTCGGGTCGCGTCGCCGGGTTCCGAAACGAGATCAGTTCGCATCCGGCCAGTCTGCACGAGCCCTTCACGGCCTCCCCCAAAGACCGGCAATCGCCCGTGGATTGTCATGCTCGCGCAGGTCAGGCGCCTGGTTTGGGGGGTAATGGGCCACTCCGGAAAAGCGCGGTGGCGAATACTGCCAAACCCTTCCGCGCGCGTCCAACCGGCCCGCCGGAGAACGGCCCGGCACACGCCAGAGGAACTTGCCCGCCAACTCCCCTCCGATGTTCACTCCTTCGGGTGGCGGGTCAGGTGATGCGCGACCACTGCCCACCGGCGCTGGGAGGGTCGGGAACCGTACGAACCGGGTGCACGCACCACTTGGCACCGAGCTGACGGGGCGCCACCCGGGCCCTTGGGTAGACGAGTTCAGGAATGCGAGCACCGGTGCAGATGAAGCGGCCTCGGCGCACAGGCAGGCAGACGGCCCCCGAGAAGGCCGCCCCCGAGACTCCCGTGGGCACCGGGCGGCCCACGCATGTGCGCACCCGGCTGATTGTCGCCGTCGCGGTCGTGGCCGCCGCGGTCGCCGGAGCCGGATCCCCCTCTCTGCTCACCGCGTCCTCGGACGTGAGCGACTCCCAGGACCTGGTGACGCTGGCCTCCCGCACCCAGGACGCCCTCACCCTCGCGGGCTCCCTGGCCGACGAGCGCGACGAGGTCACCTCCTACATCGCGGCCGGCCGCCCCGAGTCCAAGGCGCCTTCCGAGGACCGCAGCACCCGCGTCGACCGCCAGGTGGCGGATCTGCGCGCCGACAGCGGCACCCCGGCGGACCTGCGCGGCGACCTCGACCGCATCGCGACCGTCCGGCGCGCCGCCCTCACCGGCAAGAGCAGCGCGCTCGAAGCCCACCAGGCGTACTCGGCCATGATCACCGAACTGCACGGGCTCGCCGAGCAGCTGGCCGAGCGGATGCCCCCGCGGGCCGGCTCCGGCGGCTACGCGCTCGCCGAACTGGACACCGCGGTCCAGCAGTCCGCCGCCGCCCGCGGCCTGCTGCTCGCCGCGCTCAACGTCCCGGCGACCACGCAGACGGTGTTCAACCCCGTCACCGGACTGTCCACCACCACCTCCGTGCCCACCGAGGCCGGCCGCAAGCAGCGCGACGCGCTCACCGCCGCCGCCCAGCAGGCCCGGCTGCGCTCCGACGCGGCCCTCGCCGACTTCCGCGAGAACGCGCCCAAGTCGGCCGTCGACGCGTACGACTCCACGGTCACCGGCGCCGACGTCAACTCGGCCGAGAAGTACCTGGACACCTTCACGGCCCAGCCGACCTTCCCCGACAGTGCCTCGGGCACCAGCGCCACCAAGCTGGACGCGGCCCTGTCCGGGCGGCTCGACCTGATGCGCGGCGCGGAGTCGGCCCTCTACGAGCACCGCACCCAGGACCTGGAGAAGCTGCGGGACGACGACGTCACCGCGCTGGAGATCCGGGTCGCCGTCCTCGGCGTGCTGCTGCTGGTCGCGGTCGGCATCGCCACCGCCATGGCCCGCACCCTCACCCGGCCCCTGTCGGTGCTGCGCCGCGGCACCGCCCGGCTCGCCGAGCCCGGCGACCCGGCCGGCCGCGAACCCATCGCCTTCACCGGCCGCAACGACGAGTTCGCGCAGGTCGTCCGCTCCGTCAACGCCCTGCACGCGCACGCCGCCGCCCTGCACGAGCGGGTCACCACCCTGGAGACCGACCGCAAGCACCTGGTCGGGCAGCGGCAGCAGATGGCCGACGCCCGCGAGGAGCTGCGCGCCGAACTCGCCGAGGCGGCGGCCGAACTGGGCCGGGTGCGCGCGAGCATCGGCGGCACCTTCGTCAACCTGGCGCTGCGCACCCTCGGTCTGGTCGAGCGCCAGCTCGCCGTCATCGAGGGCCTGGAGGACCGGGAGCAGGATCCCGAGCGTCTCGCCACCCTCTTCAAGCTGGACCACTTCGCCACCGTGATGCGCCGGCACAGCGAGAACCTGCTGGTCCTCGCCGGTACGGAGCATGTCCAGCAGCATCACGGTCCGGTGCCGCTGGTGGACGTGGTGCGCGCCGCGGTCAGCGAGATCGAGCGGTACGAGCGGGTGCGCATCGCCGCGCTGCCGCCGCACGCGCACATCGCGGGCTTCGCCGCGGACGACCTCTCGCACCTGCTGGCCGAACTGATGGAGAACGCCACCACGTTCTCCCCGCCGGACGTGCCGGTCGAGGTCTCCGGCTGGCTGCTGGAGTCCGGCGAGGTCATGCTCTCCGTGCACGACGAGGGCATCGGCATGGCCGGGGACCGCCTCATCCGGCTCAACGCGCGCCTCGCCGACTTCGACCCCGAGGCCGGGTACGAGCAGGAGGGCGACGACGGTCTCGGGCTCGGCCTGTACGTCGTGGCCCGCCTCGCCCACCGGCACGGTGTACGGGTGCAGCTGCGCGAGCAGAAGCAGGGCGGGGTCGCCGCGGTCGTGGTGCTGCCGGCCACCCTGCTGTCCGAGGCCCCCGCGACGGCCGTACCCCCGCAGGCCGCCACCTCCACCACCGGAACCTTCACCCTGCCGGGCGCCGCCGCCGAGGCCAACTCCAATGTCCTGCCCACCCGTCCCAAGGACGGCGCCGAGCAGCAGGACCCGCTGGTGGCACTGGCCGAGAAGGCGGTCAGGGAGGCCGGCGCGGAGCCGGAGCGGGCGGACGGGCGGGAGGCCGCCCCGGACCCGGCCGAGGAGACGGCGCCGGAAGCCGCCGAGGAGACGACGCACGAGCAGGCTGGGCCCGGCACGGAGGAGGCCGAGGCCCGGCCCAAGGCCCCGGTGGAGACCTTCGCCGAGACCACGATGGAGCTGCTGCTCCCGCTCACGGACGAGGCACCGCAAAAGGCACCGGACAGGACACCGGAGAACGCACCGGAGAAGACGTCGGGGAACGCGCCGGAGAAGGCACCGGACGGGGAAGCCGACGACCGGCCGGACGACCAGGCGGACGACCGGCCGGCGGCTTCCGCCCCCGCCGGCGTCGATGCCGAACCCATCAGCCACGCGCGGCCCATGACCGGGGCCGCCGACGACGGCGAGGCCGGGGAACGGGTCACCAGCAAGGGGCTGCCCAAGCGCACGCCCAGGATCACCGCACCCGCCCCCCCGCCCCGCCAGCGCAGCACCAGCGTCGACGCCGAGGCCCTGCGCCGCAGGCTCGGTGGCTTCCGCCGAGGAGCACAGGCCGGCTACCGCGACGTCGAGGCAGAGATCGAAGACCATTCCGAAGACACCACGGGGGGCCCTGTCGAGGAGGCAAGCAGTTGACCGCTCCCAGTACCTTCGGGCTGAGCACTGAGGCCCGCAATCTGCACTGGCTGCTGACCAACCTGGTCGAGGAGGTCCCCGGCATCCAGTCCGTCGCCGTGGTCTCCTCGGACGGTCTGCTGCTGCTGTCGTCCGACCCGGGCCACACAGAGCAGTCCCGCCAGGCCCGTCCAGGCAAGGGGCCCCGCGGCTCCTCCGCGGACCTCGCCACCATCGTCTCCGGCATCGGCAGCCTCACCGTCGGCGCCGCCAAGCTGATGACGTTCGGCGGGGTCAAGCACACCATGGTCGCCATGGAGGAGGGCAGCCTGTTCGTGATGTCCATCAGCGACGGCTCACTGCTCGGCGTGCACGGCTCGGCCGAGTGCGACATGAGCGTGGTGGCCTATCACATGGCGCTGTTCGTCGGCCGCGCCGGCCACGTCCTCACCCCGGAACTCCGCAGCGAGCTGCGCAAGTCCCTGGAGTCGGCCGGGAGCGCCCGATGAGCGGCACACCGAAGCTCCCGGTGCGCGGCGGCGAGCGCAAACCCGCCCGCGTGCGCCCCTACTCGCTCACCGGCGGCCGCACCCGCTTCGGACACGTCCTCCTTGTGGAGACCTTCGTGGCCAGCACCGCGGCCATCGAGGCGCCCGAGGAGCGCAGAGAACTGACGAAGGGATCGCTCGCCGGTGTCATGCCGGAGATGCGGGCCATCGTCGAACTGTGCCGCCGTATGCGCACGGTGGCCGAGATCGCCGCGCTGCTGAAGATGCCGCTCGGCGTGGTCCGCGTGCTCCTCAGCGACCTCGCGGACCAGGGAAAGATCCGTGTGTACGGCACCGGAACCGGTCACGGCACCGGCCGCCCGGACCGCGCTCTGCTGGAAAGGGTGCTGAGTGGACTTCGCCGTCTCTGACGCCACCGCCTCCCTCGGAGGCGCCGCCCCTCTCGTCGCCGGCTTCGCCGAACCCGACGAGGACCTGAAGGCCTGGCAGACGGACCGGACGCGGGCCCCCATCGCGACGAAGATCGTGGTGGCGGGCGGCTTCGGCGTCGGCAAGACCACCCTGGTCACGGCCGTCTCGGAGATCACGCCCTTGCAGACCGAGGCGCTGATGACCCAGGCGAGCGAGGGCACCGACGACCTGTCCGACACCCCGGACAAGGTCACCACCACCGTGGCCATGGACTTCGGCCGCATCACGCTCGACGACGACCTGGTGCTCTATCTGTTCGGCACGCCGGGTCAGCAGCGGTTCTGGTTCATGTGGGACGACCTGGTGCGCGGCGCGATCGGCGCCGTCGTGCTGGCCGACACCCGCCGCCTCAAGGACTGCTTCCCCGCCCTGGACTACTTCGAGAGCTGCGGACTCCCGTACGTCGTCGCGGTCAACCACTTCGACGGCAGCGAGCGGTTCGACATCGAGGACGTACGGGAGGCGCTGACGATACCCCCGCACATCCCTGTCATGATCATGGATGCGCGCCGGCGGATTTCGGCCATCGAGACCCTACTGGCCCTGGTCGGCCACGCGCTGGACGAAACCCCCGAGTAGTCCTGTAAGGAGCCACCACCCGCATGCGGAAGATACTCGTCGTCGGAGCCGGCCAGTCCGGCCTCCAGATCGCCCTCGGCCTTCAGTCGCACGGCTACGAGGTCACCTTGATGTCCAACCGGACCGCGGACGAGATCCGGTCCGGCCGCGTGATGTCCACGCAGTGCATGTTCCACACCGCGTTGCAGCACGAGCGCGACCTCCAGCTGAACTTCTGGGAGTCCCAGGCCCCGAAGATCCAGGGACTGGGCGTCTCGGTCGCGGCCCCCGGCTCGCACGACCCCGGCCCCACCCAGCGCGCCATCGACTGGGTGGGCAAGCTCGACGGCTACGCCCAGTCCGTCGACCAGCGCGTGAAGATGGCCGGCTGGATGGAGACCTTCGCCCAGCGCGGCGGCCAGCTGGTCATCCACGGCGCGGCGGTCGGCGACCTCGACTACTTCTCGCGCACCTACGACCTGGTGCTGGTCGCCGCAGGCAAGGGCGAGCTGGTGTCCATGTTCGGCCGCGACGCCGCGCGCTCCCCGTACAGCGAGCCGCAGCGCGCGCTCGCGGTGGCGTATGTGCACGGGCTCGGACCGCGCCCCGAGCACCCGGAGTTCGACGCGGTGCGCTGCAACCTGGTGCCGGGCGTCGGCGAGCTGTTCGTCATGCCGACGTACACCGTCTCCGGGCGCGCCGACATCCTGTTCTGGGAGGGCATACCGGGCGGCCCGCTCGATGTCTTCAACGGTGTCAAGGACCCGGCCGAGCACCTCTCCCTGACCCTGGAACTCATGGAGAAGTTCACGCCCTGGGAGTACGCGCGGGCGACGAAGGTCGAACTCACGGACGCCGGTGGCACATTGGCCGGACGGTACGCGCCGACCGTGCGCAACCCGATCGGCCGGCTGCCCTCGGGCGGCCTGGTGCTCGGCGTCGCCGATGTGGTCGTCGCCAACGACCCGATCACCGGCCAGGGCTCCAACTCCGCGTCCAAGTGCGCGGCTTCCTACCTCGCGTCGATCCTGGAGCGCGGGGAGCAGCCGTTCGACGAGGAGTGGATGCGCGGCACGTTCGAGCGGTACTGGCAGACGGCGCAGCATGTCACCAAGTGGACGAACGCGATGCTGGCGCCGCCGCCGGAGCATGTCCTGAACCTCATCGGTGCGGCCGGGCAGTTGCAGCCGGTGGCGGATCGGTTCGCCAACGGGTTCGACAACCCGGCCGACTTCGAGAACTTCTTCTTCGAGCCGGAGAAGGCGAGCGAGTACCTCGGGTCGGTGGCGGGGGCGTAGTCGCCGCGGGGGCGCGGGTGCGTGCGCGGCCGCGGGTTCGTCGTGGCCGGTCGCGCGGTTGCACGCGCCCCTGAAGGGCGCTAACCCGGGCGTACGGCGCCCAGTACCGGGTTCGACGCCACCGGGGAGATCTTGATCCGGGTGCCGGGTCTCGGGGCCTGGACGACCTTGCCGTCGCCCGCGTAGATCGCCACGTGGGTCGCCTCGGGGAAGTAGATCACCAGGTCCCCGGGGCGCAGTTGGCGCAGAGGGATGTGGCGCAGGTGCCGCCACTGCTCCTGGCTGGTGCGGGGGATCGGGGTGCCCGCGTGCTGCCAGGCGCTGGAGGTCAGGCCGGAGCAGTCGTAGGAGGAGGGGCCCTGCGCGCCCCAGACGTAGGGCTTGCCCACCTGTTTCAGGGCGAAGCGGACGGCGCGTTCGCCCTGGCGGGAGGCCGGGCGGTCGTCGGAGAGCGAGCCCGCGAGGGCCCGCTGGGCCGCGCTGACACCCTGCTGTTCGAGGCGGTCGACGGCGGCCAGCTGGTCCGGGCCCAGGGTGGCCAGCAGGCGTTCCACGTCGGCGAGTTTCGCCTGGACGGCATCGCGCTGCTTCTTCTGCTGTCCGGCGAGGGCCCGCTGGGTGTCGAGGGCCTTGCGGGCGGTGCGGGCGACGGTGTCCGAGTGCCGTTCGGCGCCGGTCAACCGGTCGACCGTATGGGCGCGTTGGCGGGCCAGTTCGCCCAGCACATGGCCCTCGTCCAGCGCGCGCTGCGGATCCGGGGCGAGCAGCAGGCTGACATAGGGGCCGAGGCCGCCGGAGGCGCCCTGGTACTGCTGGCGGGCCAGCCGGCCGGCGTCGGCGCGGCTTGCCTCCAGGGCGCGCCGGGCGCGGCTCAGCTCCTTGTCGAGGCGGGCCACCTCCGACTTCTGCCGCCCCAGCCGGTCGGCGGTGGCGTCATAGGTCTCGGTGGCCTGCTCGGTCTGCCGGTACAGCTTCTGGAGGTCCGTCAGCAGCTGGGAGACGGAGCGCTGCGGCTCGGGCGCGGCGGTGGCGGGCACGGGCGCGAGGACGGCCTGAGCCGCCACCGTGGCCGTACAGGCCAGGCGCACAAGCTTTCCTGACACGTCATCACCTCGGGTGCGGAAGGGGTGGGCGCATTGCCGTTCCCTATCCGACCGCGATAATCAGACGTATTCCTGTGGGGCGCGCGCCGCGTGTGCGCGGTTCGGCGCAACCCTGTCACCCCTGCGTGTCACCCGGCTTGCCGGACGGCTTGGACCAGGGCCAGCGCAGCCGCCCGCCCGAGGTGTCGTCGGGGTCGTACTCGTACTTCCAGCCCTGGATCAGGCCCAGCCGTTTGCTGTGGCCGCGCGGTACGCGCCGGTAGACGTACACCGTGGGCGGCCCGTCGTCCGGGGCGGGGACGGGGATGCGGTACGTCTTCGGGGGATGTCCGGTCGGCCCGAGCAGGACGGACAGCACGCGTCCGTCCATGGGCCCGCCCTCGAAGGGGGTGTCCTGGCTCTTCACGGTCTCAGTCTCGGCCATCGCGGGTGAGGGTGCCCACGAGGGCCGCCGTCTGCTCGTCGCGGGCCGCGGTGACCGAGAGGGTGGCGACGAACTGGTCCACCAGCCAGTCCCGCAGTTCGCCGGCGGGCGGCTGCTTGTCCTCGTCCAGCCAGATCAGGGAGGCCGCCTCGACGGCCGTGATCCACATCCGGATGGTCATGCGCAGCCGGGGCCCGGGGTCGGTGGCGCCGAGATGGCTGAGAATGTGCTCGGCGGCGGCCCGCCGTACCCCGTCCACGATGGCCGTGGTGCGCGAGGTCTCCACCACGCTGCCGCCCCGCAGCAGCGCCGCGAAGCCGGTGTCGTGCTCGTCCACGAAGGTCAGATAGCGGGTGAGGGCGCGGGCCAGCCGGGCCAGCGGGGAGCCGGTGCGGGGCTCGTCGAAGCACTGCCGCAGCTCGTCCGCGGCCGACCCCAGCGCGGCCTCGTACAGCTGCTGCTTGCCGCCGGGGAAGTACCGGTACACCAGCGGCCGCGACACCCCGGCCGCCTCCGCCACGTCGTCCAGCGACACGTCCTCGGGCGCCCGGTGCGCGAACAGCGTCAGCGCCGCGTCGAGCAGCTGGCGCCGCCGTTCCTCGACACTGAGCCGGCGATACGCGGGGGTGGCGGTCTGGGGGGTCATGCCACGCAGCGTAACTTGCGGGTCCGGGCGGGCGCCGCGTGCCGGTCGGCCTACCCGCTCGACAGCGGGGGCGGTCCGCGGATACACACGGGGGACAGCGGACGAGAGGGAGTGCGGGATGACGGTGCGGGTGCTGAGGGCCGAGGGACGAGCGGCGACGCCGTGGAAGAACGGGGGCGGGCTGACCCGGGAGATCGCCGCGGCCCCCGAGGGCGCGGACATGGCGGACTTCGCGTGGCGCGTCAGCCTCGCCGATGTGGCCCGGGGCGGCCCGTTCTCCCGCTTCGAGGGCGTCGACCGGATCATCACCCTGGTCGAAGGACCCGGCATGGTGCTCACCGTCGACGGGTCCCCGCACCCGGTGGCCGAACCGTACGTCCCCTTCGCCTTCCCCGGGGACGCCGACACCGACTGCCGGCTGCTCGGCGGCCCGCTCGTCGACTTCAACGTGATGACCCGGCGCGGCCGGGCCACCGCGCGGGTGGAGATCGTACGAGGGCGGGTGGCGCTCCCCGCTCCGCCCGCCGCGCCCGTGCTGCTCGTCGTCGTACTGGAGGGTTCCGCCGTCCTCGAGGGGGCGGGCACGCGCCTCGGCCGCCTCGACGCGGCCCTGTGCACCGGCGCCCGTGACGAGGTCCTGGCGGTCGAGGGGGTCGCCGCGCTCGTCGCCCTCAGCGGTACGGCCGCGGAGGTCTAGTGTCCTGAGTCCTTGATCCATCGTTGGTCAGGACATGGGACGTCCTGGGCCGAGACTGGCCGAGTTGGTGTTGTCGGATCACGAGCGGCGGGTGCTCGGTGGGTTGGGGCGGGGGCAATCGACGCCGCAGGCTCTGGCGTTGAGGGCCCGAATCGTGCTGGCGTGCGCCGAAATGGAGCCTGATGGACTGCCCCGGTCGGCCAGTTCGGTGGCCGCTGCCGCCGGGGTGACCACGGAGACGGTATCCAAGTGGCGGGGCCGTTTCCTCAGAGACCGGCTGGACGGCCTGGGTGACGCGCCCCGCCCGGGCCGGGAGCGGACGGTCACCGATGAGCAAGTCGCCGAGCTGGTCCGGATGACGCTGGAGACGAAGCCGAAGAACGCCACGCACTGGTCGACACGCTCGATGGCCGAGCGGGTCGGCCTGTCCCAGTCCACCGTCTCCCGGGTCTGGCGGGCCTTCGGCCTTCAGCCCCACCGGGCCGAGTCATTCAAGCTGTCCACCGATCCATTCTTCGTCGACAAGGTCCACGACGTGGTCGGGCTCTACCTCGACCCGCCCGAAAGGGCACTGGTGCTCTGCGTCGACGAGAAGTCCCAGATCCAGGCACTGGACCGCTCTCAGCCTGTGCTGCCGATGATGCCCGGTGTCCCGCAACGGGCCAGCCACGATTACGTGCGCGCGGGCACCACGACGCTGTTCGCCGCTCTGAACACGGCCACCGGCAAAGTCATCGGCTCACTGCATCGCCGCCACCGCACTGCCGAGTTCAAGAAGTTCCTGGCCAAGCTGGAGCGCGAGATCCCGACCGGCCTGGAGGTGCACCTCGTCCTGGACAACTACGCCACTCACAAGACCGAGACGATCAAGAAATGGCTGCTGGCCCATCCCCGTTTCCAGCTGCATTTCACACCCACCGGCTCGTCCTGGCTGAACCTGGTCGAGCGGTGGTTCGCCGAGCTGACCAGCAAGAAGCTCCGCCGCGGCGTCCACCGCTCCGTCCAGGCCCTCGAACGAGACATCCGGGCCTGGGTCGCCGACTGGAACGACAACCCTCGCCCATACGTCTGGACCAAGACCGCCGATCAAATCCTCGAATCCCTCGCCAGCTACTGCCGACGGATCAAAGACTCAGGACACTAGGAACCTTCCCGCTGTTACCAAGTGCGGACAGAACCGGGTGAACTCCGCCTGAGAAGACCTCATCTGATGGGGCGTAGGGAATGACCACCCGATGCCCGAGGGGGATTTCGATCATGACCGCTCGCACTGTGCGCCGCACCGCCCGTACCGCTCGTACCGTTCGCACCACCGGCCTGGTGGCCGTCGCCGCGGCCGCCGCGCTCTCCTTGGCCGCCGTCTCCGCCCAGGCGGCCACGTCCGCCGCCGGTGGTGCGCACCACGCCGCCGTGTCCGCGGCCGCGGCGAAGAAGTCGGCCCCGGAGCGCACCCAGAAACTGCCGGACGGCAGCACGGCCGAGATCTACCAGCTCGGTGAGCAGAGCTACCGCGCCAAGATCGTCAACCACGGCGCGGTCCTGGCCACCCTGGACACGAACGGGCGGGACGCCGGGCTCGACGCCAACGACATGTTCATCGTGCTCACGCTGGGCGGCGAGGTGCACGCCTGGATGGGCGGCGGCCACCAGGGCCCGGGCACCTTCGAGGTCGCGGGCGGCTGGACCGTCAAGGTGACGAAGTTCGGCGAGCTGCGCTACCGCGCGCAGATCATCGGCCACGACGGGGTGGCCGCCACCATCGAGACGAAGGACCGGCACGACGTCGGCCTCGACGCCAACGGCGTGTACATCGTGCTCAGCAACGGCGGTGTGCTCAGCGCCCACGAGTAGGAGAGCGGCCGGCCGTCATACCGAAGTCCCCGCCAGGGGAAGGGGGTTCCCCCGGCGGGGACTTCGCGCGTTCCGCTACGCCAGCAGTCCCGACGACCGCCACAGCCGCCGTCCGGCCCCGCGCAGCACACCGATGTCGTCCAGGAAGTCGGTCAGCCGCTTGGCGCCGGTCTGCATGATCTCGCGGCGGTGGCCGCTGGCCTTGACCTGGGCCACGGCCTCGCGCTTGTCGAGCCCGACATTGGTGTACACCTCCGGGTTGACGAAGGCGACGGAGAAGACGCGTGCGAACTCGCCGGAGGTCACCCGGGTGAACTCCTGGGACCAGCGCGGGGCGGTCACCATCTGGCGGCGCAACTCCTCGCGGGCGTACCGCACATGGCGCGCCTCCTCGACCACATGGATCCGGGTCACGCCCCGGACCAGCGGCTGCACCCGCTCGTCCGGGAAGGTCAGGCGCTGCATCCAGTCCAGGACCTCCTCGCCCAGCAGGGTCGCCGTGAAGGAACCCGGGGTGGTGGAGATGGTCTTGAAGAGCCGGCCCAGGTTCAGGTGCGCCTTGCTGACCGGGTACCAGGGGGTGTCGCCGCGCTCGATCAGGCGCGCGAACATCTTCGAGTGGCGGCACTCGTCCTCGATCTCGGTGAGGGCGTAGCGCACATGCGCGCTGGTGGCGGACTTGTCGTAGATGTGCCGCACCAGCAGCTGCATCAGGATGAGTTCGAACCAGATGCCGAGCGAGGCCAGCGCGGCCGCCTCGTGCTTGGAGAGCAGGATGCGCTGCTCCTCGCTCATCCGCTGCCACATCGGCGTGCCGTACAGCGAGACCAGCTCCGGCGGCCAGAACCACTTGCCCTCCTCGAAGGGCGCGTCCCAGTCCAGCTCCTTGTCGGGGTCGAAGGAGTGTTTGGCGGAGGAGACCAGCAGCCGTTCGGCCACCTGCTCCCGGTCCTTGAGCAGGCCGAGCGCGTCGCGCAGGCCGTCCAGCGCGTCCGCTTCCGTCAGGGTCGTCATGGCTCCCTCACCTCGTTACCCGGGGGTATGTAGTCCAGTAACTTATGAGACTGCCTGTCAGCAAGGGCGTCAATCCCCTGCGCAGGACTTGTTGACTGCGCGTCTACGTGTGAGTCTGCGAGATATGTCCACCCATGACCTGTACGTCGACCGACCCGGAGAGCCCACCTGGCAGGTGCCCGCGTCCGGCGCGGCCCGGTTCAGCTGGGAGTACGACGACGGCCGCGAGCGGCTGCTGGCCCTGTACCAGAAGGGCAAGGACAAGCAGTGGGACGCCACCCGGCGCATCGACTGGGACCTGGAGGTCGATCCCCATGACGTGCTCGGCACCCCCGACGAGGCGACGGCCCTGTACGGGACGCCGTACTGGGACCGGATGAGCGAGCGCGAGAGGGGCGAGCTGCGCCGGCACTTCGCCTCCTGGCAGTTCAGCCAGTTCCTGCACGGCGAGCAGGGCGCGATGATCTGCGCCGCCCGGATCGTGGAGTCGGTGCCCGATCTGGACGCCAAGTTCTACTCCGCGACCCAGACCATGGACGAGGCCCGGCACGCCGAGATCTACAGCCGGTTCCTGAAGGAGAAGATCGGGCTCGTCTACCCGATCAACGACAACCTCCAGGCACTGCTCGGCGACACCCTGCGCGACAGCCGCTGGGACATGCCCTACCTCGGCATGCAGGTACTCATCGAGGGGCTGGCGCTCGCCGCCTTCGGCTTGATCCGGGACACCACCGACAAGCCGCTGCCCCGGCAGATCCTCACGTACGTCATGCAGGACGAGGCCCGGCACGTGGCCTTCGGCCGGATGGCGCTGCGCGACCACTACCGGCAGCTCACCGACGCCGAACTGCGCGAGCGCGAGGAGTTCGTCGTCGAGGGCTGCTATCTGATGCGCGACCGGCTGCGCGGCGTGGAGGTGCTGGAGAACTTCGGCATCCCGCGCGCCGAGGCCGAGGAGCTGACCGAGCACACCGAGTTTCTCCAGCTCTTCCGCAAGCTGCTGTTCAGCCGCATCGTGCCCTGCGTCAAGGACATCGGCCTGTGGGGCGAGCGGCTCCGGCGGGCGTACGTCGACCTCGGCGTGCTGGAGCTGGGCGACTCCGATCTGGAGCAGCTCATGGCCCAGGACGAGGAGTTGGCCGACCAGCTGGACGCCCGGCGCTTCGCGGCGGAGGAGCGGGCGCGGGTCGCGGAGGTGGAGGAGGTGATCGAGACGGGGGCGGAGGAGGGCTGAGCGGGCCGGTGGCGGTGAGGGAACGGGGCAGGTCGGGTGCCGACTCGGTGCCCGTCCGTTCACCCGCGTGCAGTAGCGTGCTGGCGTGTCCATGCCTCCGTCGCCGCAGCAGCCGCCGTACCCGAACCAGCCCGGTTCCCCGTACGGCCAGCAGTCCCCCTACGGGCAGCAGTCCCCTTACGGGCAGCAGTCCCCTTACGGGCAGCAGTCCCCTTACGGGCAGCCCCAGCCGCAGAACCCCGGCCCCTACGGCGGCTCGCCGTACCCCCAGCAGGGTCCCCAGCCCGGGGGCCCGCAGCAGCCGCCGTACCAGGGCTGGGGCGGTATGCCGCCCGTCGTGCCGCCGCCCCCGAAGAAGAGCCGGGTCGGCCTGATCCTCGGGATCGTGGGCGGCGTGGTCGTGCTGATCGTGGGCGGTCTGGTCGCCCTCGGCGCGATCGGCTACAAGGCGGCGACCACCTTCCCCGACGCCAAGAACAAGCTGACGCTGCCCAAGACGCTGCTCGACGACAAGTACACCTTCTCCAAGGACCTCTCCGGCGCCGACGGCCAGGCGATCGAGAGCGAGGCGAACTCCTCCTGGAACGCCAAGGACGTGCACGCCGTGGTGGGCACGTACACCCTGGGCGGCGACGCGACCAAGGGCAACCTGGTGGTGTCGGGCATGTACGGCCGGTTCAAGGACGCGGACCAGATCCGCCGGAACATGATGAAGGGCGGCGCCGAGAACGCCGGCACCACGGTCGCCGTACCCGCGAAGGACTTCGACCTGGACGTCACCATCAGCTGCGAGGTGCTGGTCCAGGACCAGGCCGGCACGAAGATCACCATGCCCTCCTGTGCCTGGGCCGACGGCAACACGGCCGCCACGATCGCCATCGTGGACATGAGCTCCATGTCGCAGGACCCCTCCCAGGTCGACCTGGCCGCGCTCGCCAAGGAGACCCTCCAGGTCCGCTCCGAGGCGATCAAGCCGATCGGCTGACCGCCGCCTCCTCCCCGGGCGCGAACGGCGCCCGCAGCGTGAAGGCGTACGGCGTCGGGCCGTGCGCCCTCAGGTGCAGCAGCCGGTCCTCCGCCTCGGCGACCGCCGGGCGGTGGCCGGCCGGCACCCACCACAGGGCGGTCACCGCTTCCTCCAGCCGCTCGAAGAACTCCCGGCGTCTGGCCAGCAACTCCCGGTGCTGCCCCCGGTACATGAACGCGGTGAGCGCCTCCGCGTCCCGCCACACCGACAGGTTGACGATCAGCCACGCGTCCCCGAGCACCGGGACGTCGGTCGCGTTGCCGGAGTCGCTCTTGAGCCGCCACACAAAGCCGTCCGAGGCGTCGGCGACCGCGTTCACCGGGTCGAGTCCGTCGACGAAGTCCTTCAACTCGGCCGAGTCCAGCGGGTGTCTGAGGCGGGCGATGTTCACCTGGGCCAGTTCGTACGCGGGTGCGGTATCCGTCATGGTCGCACCCTAGGGAGATCCGGGCCGCCCGCGGCAGCCCCGTCTCACCGGCCGAGCACCGCCCGCATCACGTCCCGGGCGATCGGCGCCGCGTCGCCTCCGCCGCTGATCTCGCCCCGGTCCGCCGAGGCGTCCTCCACCACCACCGCGACCGCGACCGCCGGCTCCACCGCGTCCTGGTCCTGCGCCCAGGAGACGAACCAGGCGTATGGCAGGCCGGTGTTGCCCACCCCGTGCTGCGCGGTGCCGGTCTTGCCACCGACGATCGCGCCGGGGATCGCCGCCCGGGTACCGGTGCCCTCCCGCACCACCCCGGTCATCAGCTCCTTCAACTGCTCGGCCGTGTACGGGCGCATGACCTGGCGCACCGGATGCGTCCCGCTGCCCGCGACCGTCTCACCGTCGCGCCGGGTCGTCCGCTCCACCAGGTAGGGCGTGTGCAGCCGCCCGTCGTCGGCGACGGCCGCCGCGACCATCGCCATCTGGAGCGGGGTGGCGCGGGTGTTGTACTGCCCGATCGAGGAGAGCGCCAACTGCGCTTTGTCCACATGGGAGTCGAAGGTGCTGGTCGCGACCGAGAAGGGTACACGCACGCCGCCGTCGTTGAACCCGAACGCCTCCGCCGTGGCCGTCATGTCCCGCACCCCGACGTCCACGCCCAGCTTGGCGAAGACCGTGTTGCAGGACCACTCGAAGGCGTCCCGCAGCGAGGTGTCCCCACAGCCGTCGGCCTCGTTGGTCAGCGTGGTGCGGGTGCCGGGCAGCCGATAGGGGTCGGGGGAGTCGGTGCGCGCGTCCGGGTCGGTGACCACCCCCGCGTCCAGCGCCGCCGCCGCGGTGACCACCTTGAACGTCGAACCCGGCGGATACGTCTGCCGTACCGCCCGGTTGAGCATCGGCTTGTCCGGGTCGCCGTTGAGCCGCGCCCACGCGGACGCCACCGAGGCGGCGTTGCCGGAGAGCTGGGCCGGATCGTACGACGGGCTCGTCACCAGGGCCAGGATCCGCCCGGTCGAGGGATCGACGGCGGCCACCGCGCCCTTGCGCCCGCCGAGCCCCCGGTACGCCGCCTCCTGCGCCGCCCGGCTGAGCGTCGTCACCACGTTCCCGCCCGGTTCCAGGCCCCGGGTCAGGTCGTTCCACAGCGGCAGCGGCGCGAGCATCGGATCGGCGCCGGAGAGCACCCCGTCCTCGGAGTGCTCCAGGAGCGTGGTGCCGTACGACTGGGAGGCGAAGCCGGTCACCGGCGCGTACAACGGCCCGTCCTGGTAGGTGCGTTCGTAGCGCAGCTGCTCATGGGTGTCCACGGAGCCGGTGACCGGCTTGCCGTCGACCAGGATGTCGCCGCGCGGCTGCTGGTAACGGGCGATGGCCGCGCGGCGGTTGGCCGGGTTGCCGGTGTAGTCGCCGGCCTGGACGAGCTGCACCCGGGCCGCGTTGACCAGCAGCGCCGCGAGCAGCAGGGTGCAGAACGCGCAGGCGTGCCGGATGTACCGGGCCATCGGCCGCCCGCCCTCGCCGCCCATCCCGGAGTAGTCGCTCACGGCGCCTCCCTGCCGTCGTACTGGCTGCGTGCCGAGTCGCTCACCCGGATCAGCAGGGCCACGATCGTCCAGTTGGTGACCACCGAGGAGCCGCCCTGGGCGAGGAAGGGCATCGCCATGCCGGTCAGCGGGATCAGCCCGGTGACCCCGCCCGCGATCACGAACACCTGGAGCGCCAGGATCGAGGCGAGCCCCACCGCGAGCAGCCGTCCGAAGGGCTCGCGCAGCGAGAGGCCCGCCCGGTAGCCGCGCTCCACCAGCAGCGCGTACAGCAGGATGATCGCCGCGAGCCCCGCGAGGCCCAGTTCCTCGCCGGCCGTGGCCAGGATGAAGTCCGACTTGGCGGCGAAGCCGATGAGCACCGAGTGCCCGAGCCCGAGCCCGGTGCCGAGCAGACCGCCCGCCGCGAACGCGAACAGCGACTGGGACAGCTGATTGGGGCCACGCCCGGCCTCGATGGTGGCGAACGGATGCAGCCAGTCCGCGATCCGGCCGCCCACATGCGGCTCCACCCGGCCGACGGCCACCGCGCCCAGTACGGCGAGCACCAGCCCCACCGCGATCCAGCCGGTGCGCCCGGTGGCGACGTACAGCAGCACCACGAACAGCCCGAAGAACAGCAGCGAGGTGCCGAGGTCCCGTTCCAGGACCAGCACCCCGACGCTGAGCAGCCAGATCGTCACGATCGGCCCGAGCACCCGCCCGGTCGGGAACTGCATCCGCCAGATCCGGCGGCCGGTGTACGCGAGCGCGCTGCGGTTGGCGGCGAGGTACGCGGCGAAGAACACCGCGAGCAGCACCTTCGCGAACTCGCCCGGCTGGATGGAGAATCCGGCGAGCCGGATCCAGATCCGGGCGCCGTTGACCGCGGGGAACAGGATCGGCACCAGGAGCAGGACGAGCGCGGTGACCACGCACACATAGGAGTACCGCTGGAGCAGCCGGTGGTCGCGCAGCAGCAGGACGACGACGATGAACAGGGCCACCCCGAGCGCGGACCACACCAGCTGGGCGGGGGCGGCCCGGTCGCCCGGTGTCTCCAGGTCCAGCCGGTAGATCAGCACCAGGCCGAGCCCGTTGAGCAGCACCCCGATGGGCAGCGGCAGCGGATCGGCGTACGGCGCCCGCAGCCGTACGGCGAGATGCGCGAGCAGCGCGAGCACCCCGAGCCCGGCCCCGTACGCCAGCGCCCCCGGCGGCACCCGCCCGGCCCGGGCCAGGCCCACCGCGCAGTAGCCGTACACCGACAGCGTGACGGCCAGCACGATCAGCGCGAGCTCGATCCCGCGACGCCGGGGCAGCCGTACGACGGGCACGGCGGCCGGGGCCGTCGCCGCGGCGGTTCCGGCGTCGGTCATGCCGCGAACTTACCTAAACCCGACTATTCCGCCTCAGTGCAACGCGCCCCTCGGGGGCGCGGGGCTGTGTCCGATATGCGGCTCCGCCGCGTGGGCGCGACAAGCCGCATACGACTCGCACCCGCCGACGAACCGCTACGGCCGAGCCCTATCGCGCTGGCGGAGCCACCCGCGCCGGCCAGGCCGCCGGCAGGACGAGCGTCGCCACCGCACCCCCGTCCGCCGCGTTCCGGAACGACAGCCGCGCGCCCAGCACCTCCGCCTGCCCCACCGCGATGGTCAGCCCGAGCCCGTGCCCCTTCGCGCCGCCCTCGGTGCGGAACCGCTGCGGCCCGTGCGCGATCAGATACTCGGGATACCCGCTCCCGTGGTCCCGCACCGTCACCACCGGCCCGTGCACCGTGAGCAGCACCGGCGCCGCCCCGTGCTTGTGCGCGTTGGCCACCAGATTGCCCAGCACCCGCTCCAGGCGCCGCCGGTCCGTCTCCACCACGGCGTCCCGTACGACCCGTACCTCGGTCTCCGTCCCCGACGCCCGCACCACCCGCTCGGCGAGCGCCCCCAGACCCTCGGCGTCGGCCTCCAGCCGCTCCCGGCCGCTGTCCAGGCGGGAGATCTCCAGCAGGTCCTCGGTGAGGGTGCGCAGCGCGGCCACCCGGTCCCGCACCAGTTCCGTCGGCCGCCCGGGCGGCAGCAGTTCCGCCGCCGCGTGCAGCCCGGTGAGCGGGGTCCGCAGCTCGTGCGCCACGTCCGCGGTGAACCGCTGCTCGCTGAGCAGCTTGCCCTGGAGCGAGGCGGCCATCGAGTCCAGCGCGGCGGCCACCGCGGCCACCTCGTCCTGGGGCCGGACCGGATCCTTCGTGCGGGGGTCGTCGACCCGCGCGTCCAGGTCGCCCGCGCTGATCCGGCGGGCCACCCGCGCGGTCGCGTGCAGCCGCCGGGTCACCCGGGACACGGCGAACACGCCGACCAGCACGGTCGCGCCGATGGCGAGCGCGGAGGACCACAGGATCGAGGTGTCGAGCCCGGCGATGGTGCCGGACTGCTGCGAGTAGTCGATCTCCACGGCCAGCGCCCGGTGCCCCTGGACGGGGCCCGCCGCCCACATCGTCGGCCGCCCCCGGTGCGTGGACACCACGGTGCCGCGCCGCCCGGAGAGCGCGAGCGCCCGCAGCGAGTCCGGCAGCCCCTCGGGGTCGACCCCGGCGTTGGGCAGCAGGGTGTCCCCGGCCTCGTAGGCGCGGGTGGCGTCCGAGAGCCGGGACAGGGCGAGGGCCCGCGCATTGCCGACGGTCTGGTCGGTCACCGAGACATGCACGAGCACACCGAGCAGCGCGGCCAGCGCGCAGCACATCACGGTGATGAACACGGCCGCCTTCACGGCGAGCGGCCCCGCCCAGCGGGCCAGCAGCAGCCTCATGACGCGCTCGGGGAGGCGGCGGGGGAGGCGGACGGGCGCGCGGAGGGGCTCGCCTTGTGGATCCGGCGGCCCGCGCCGGTGTGCAGGTACTCGTCGCGGGAGAACACCATCGCGCGCTGGCCGGGGTCCCACTCCCAGGTGGTGCGGTACTCGTAGCCGGAGATGTCCGCCGGATTGCGCTCGATCAGCGCGCGCCCGGCCAGCTCCACACCGAGGATCGCGTCGTTGTCGGCCAGCACCTGCACCAGATGGCGGCCCTCGACGGTGTAGACCCGGACCGCGGTCTGGTTGGTCGGGTAGAGCCGGAAGCCGAGGGTGAGATCGGGCCGGCCGTCGCCGGTCAGGTCCCGGTAATACGGCTTGAGCAGCGGGCACAGCGCCCGGTCGCCGCCCGCACGGCAGTCCTTCACCCGGTCCACGGTCCCGTGGAACGCCCCCTTGGACCCGTAGTCGGCCGGGTGCGCCTTCAGCTCCGCCTCGACGATGTCCACCGGATCGATCCTGCGTATGTCGCCGCCGGGCACGGTCAGGCCCTTGACGGTCTCCCGCGTCGCCACGTCGTACGGGTACGCCGGGCTGGACGCCGGGCGCAGACCGGGCCAGAGCTTGGCGGGGCTGTCCGCGGTCTGGGTCGGCCCGGCGCTCTGCAACTGGCCGGCGTCCCCGCAGGCCGCCGCCGTCGCCGACAACAGGGCGACGGCGGCCGCGGCGAAGGCGGTGCGCACAGGGCGACGGAGGGGCACGGTGCTCCAGGGGCGATGGTTTTGCAGGTCAGTAGGCCAGTATGCACATAGATTCCAAGGAAGCCCCTTTTTGTCCGCTCTGTGCACCTGGGCCGTGCGCCGGTGCCGGGACAGAGAGGCTACTCGGCCAGTTCCTCAAGGAGCCGTACGGTATGCAGCCCGGCGCGCATATACGCCACGAACAGCTCGTTGTGCAGCGCCCACGCCGAGCGGCGGGCCCGGATCAGCCGGATGGCCTCGTCCGCCGTGCCGCCCCGCTGCACCAGCGCGTGCGCCACGACCAGGCCCGAGCGGTTGTACCCGTGATAGCAGCGCACCAGCACTTGGCGGCCCGCGTCCAGCGCCTCGTTCGCCGCCCGCGCCAGCCGGATCACCCCGGCCAGCTGCGTGCCGTCCAGCGGTCCGTCCGGTATCGGCCACACATGGTGCTCGACGCCCGCGTCCGGGCCGTAGCCGGGCAGCCGCAGCAGCGACTGCACCACATCGAACTCGTCCCGTACGACGGCCGTCTCCAGCCGGCCCGTACGCCCCCGGTACTCGTGCCCGCCCATCCACAGGCCGGGCACGATCTCGTTCCACGGGCTCCGTGGAGCCGGCACGTCGGGCTGCGTTCCGCGGGTTCGCACCGGCGCCTCCCCAACTCCCCTGCGCGGGGCCGCCCTCCACGGTAGCCGGTCTTGCCCGGGAAGCACCCGGCCTGTTCCCATGGTCGAGGGGTGATGCGCATGAGCGGACTGCGCGTGGTGCCAGGCCGCCGCGGGGGCCGGGACCGGCTGTACGTCTGCCGCCCGGACGGCAGCCGGATCGCCTGGTACGACCGCGCCTCCGGCCGGGTCGACCTGCTCGCCGAGGACGAGCGGGACCGGGTCCTCGACGTGCTGAAGCCCTTCCTCACCGGTCCGGTGGCCGTGGGCCCGCCCCCGGTCCCCACCGCCGCCGAACTCGCCCGGCTCGCCCTGCACCCCGATGACGACCTCGCGCCCAACCGGCCCGGTGAGGCGCTGCTGATCGCCCTCGACCGCGACCCGGGCACCGGACACCGGCTGCGCCCCGACCCGCGCCGCCGCGCCCTGCTGGCCGAGCAGACCGTCGGCGATGTGCTCGACGGCCTGGAGGGCGCGGGCTGGCTCGCCCTGCACTCGCTGCCGCTGCCCGGCGGCGACCGGGTCCACCATCTGCTGATCGGCCCCGGCGGACTGTTCGCCGTGCACGCCCTGTACGCCCGCAGGGCGCGGGTGCGGGTCGCCGATCCGATGGTCGCCGTGGGCCGGCGCGCCGCGGAGCCCCTGCTGCGCCGGCTGCGCGCCCAGACCGACCGGGCCGCCTACGCCCTGACCGCCGAGGTCCGCCCGGTGCTCGCCCTGACCGACCCCTCCGGGGTGACCCTGACCGCCGCGCCGCGGGGGATACGGGTCCTTTCCACCGGGGATCTGCCGGGGCTGGCCCGGCTGGGCGGCGTACTGAAACCGGCGGACGTGGCGGCGCTGCACGCGATGGCACGGGACCGCCGTACCTGGGAGAAGGTCTGAGCTAGGGCCTCTCGTTTGGATCATGCCGGGCTCGCGGGGCCTGATCCAAACGAAAGACCCTAGGTGACTTCGGGGAGGGGGGCCGCCCGGCGCCGGTCCAGCAGGGGGGCCATCAGGTCGCCGTGCTCCCGCAGGCGGGGCGCGATGTCCTCGGCCTGGAACTCCAGCCGACCCGGTGAGCGGCAGTCGGCTACCTCCTCCCAGGTCACGGGCGCGGAGACCAGCGGGGTGCGGCGGGCGCGCAGGGTGTAGGGGGTGGCGGTGGTCTTGCGGGCCGCGTTCTGGCTCCAGTCCACGAACACCTTCCCGGGCCGCAGGCTCCTGGTCATCCGGTGCACCACCAGCCGGGGCAGCGCACGCTCCGCCTCCACCGCGAGCGCCTTGGCGTACTCGCTGGTCCGCTCCGGGGAGGCACCGGAGACCGCCGCCAGCAGATGCAGCCCCTTGGACCCGGCCGTCTTCGGGTACGCCTCGATCCCGTCCGCAGCGAGCCGCTCACGCAGCCACAGGGCGACCTCGCAGCACTGCACGACGGTCGCAGGCGCCCCGGGATCGAGATCGAACACCAGCCGGTCGGCCTCTTCCGGCGAGTCCACCAGCCACTGGTGGGTGTGGAACTCGGTGACCAGGTTCGCCGCCCACACCAGGCTCGGCAGATCCTGTACGACGACCATCCGGGCCGGGCTGTCCGCCGAGGATCTCGGCACCTCGGCGGTCGTGACCCACTCGGGCGTACCCGGCGGCACGTTCTTGGTGAAGAACACCTGGCCCTCGGGGCCGTCGGGGTAGCGCAGGAAGGACACCGCGCGGTCGCGCAGATGCGGGAGCAGCGCGTCGGCGGTGGTCGCGTAGTAGTGCACCAGCTCCGCCTTGGTGAAGCCGGTCGCCGGATACAGCACCTTCTCCAGGTTGGTCAGCGGGACCCGCCGCCCCGCCACCTCTGTGATGGGCGTCATAGGATGACAATCCCAGACAAACCGGTCCCTATGGCAAAGGAAGGGTGCGGCACGTGCGATCGATATGGAACGGCGCCATCTCCTTCGGGCTGGTCAGCATCCCGATCAAGCTGGTCAACGCGACCGAGAGCCATGCGATCTCCTTCCGCCAGATCCACACCGAGGACAACGGCCGCATCCGCTACCGCAAGGTGTGCGAGGTGGAGGACCGCGAGGTCAGCCAGTCCGAGATCGGCAAGGCGTACGAGGACGCGGACGGCACCATCGTCCCGATCACCGACGAGGACCTGTCCCATCTGCCGATCCCGACGGCCCGGACCATCGAGATCGTCGCCTTCGTACCGGCCGACAAGATCGATCCGCTCCAGATGGGCTCGGCGTACTACCTCGCCGCCAGCGGAGCCCCCGCCGCCAAGCCGTACACCCTTCTCCGCGAGGCACTGAAACGCAGCAACAAGGTCGCCATCGCCAAGTTCGCGCTGCGCGGCCGGGAGCGGCTCGGGATGCTGCGGGTGGTCGGCGACGCGATCGCCATGCACGCCCTGCTCTGGCCGGACGAGGTACGGGCACCCGAGGGGGTCGCCCCGGACGTGGACGTCAAGATCCGGGACAAGGAGCTCGATCTCGCGGACGCGCTGATGGACACCCTCGGCGAGGTGGAGATGGCGGATCTGCACGACGAGTACCGGGAGGCACTGGAGGAGGTCATCGCCGCCAAGGCCGCGGGCGAGACACCCCCGCAGGCCCCGGAACCGGCGAAGGGCGGCAAGGTCCTCGATCTGATGGCCGCCCTGGAGAACAGCGTCCGCGCCGCCCGCGAATCCCGCGAACCCAGCGGCGCGGCCGAGGTCAGATCCCTGCCGGACCGCCGCTCCACCCCCAAGGAGACGGGCACCAAGAAGTCCACCTCCACGGCGCGGAAGACCACCGTTAAGAAGACCCCGGCCAGAAAGTCCACCTCGAAGTCGACCGAGACGGCGAAGAAGAGCACCGCGCGATCGAGCACGGCGCGATCGAGCACGGCGAAGGCGAGCACCGCGAAGTCGGGCACGGGGAAGAAGACGGCGGCGAAGAAGACGGCCGCCCGGAAACGCTCGGCCTGACCGGCTCCCGCCGCCCGGCCCTACCGCGGATCGGGCGGTTCACCCGGTGGGTCCTTCCGGCTCGGGAAGCGCCTCGCGCAGGGCGCGGGGGAGAGCGGCCAAGGCGCGGGGGAGTCCGGGCAGGGCGCGCCAGTCGGGCGGCTCGGTCCCGGGGGTGCTCCCGTCCGCGGTGGCGAGCACATCGGTGGCCAACCAGTGTTCGCCCGGCGGCAGTTGCCCCCGCAGCACGGGCAGTGCCGTACGGGGCCACAGGAGGTGGCTGTTGGGGTCGGGAAGCATGATCTCGCCCGTGCGCGTCCCGATCAGATCCGCCACGCCACTGGCGAGTTCGCCGCACTCGGCCCGCGCCCCACGGCCCTGCGCCCGGGTGACGGAGCCCTCCAGGGGGACCGCGAAGCCGCCCTCGACCGTGTGCAGCGGGCGGGGCGTGACCAGGCGGTGGACACGGACGTGCCGGCCGGGTCCGGCGGGCAGCAGCCAGGTGTCGACGGTGACATCGGGCCAGGGGTGCCAGCGGGCCCGTACCCGGTCGGCGGTCACGGAGCGGGACGCGCACGCGATCCGGGAGCGCCAGTACAGACCGTCCTCGCTGAGCAGCAGGGCACTGTCGGGAGCGGCGGCCGCCGCGCCGAGCGGACCGGTGGAGACGGAGCAGCCGAAGGCCGTGGAGTACGCGAACCTGCCGTACTTCCCGGGCGCGTTGCGCACCCAGGTGTCCGCGTCGCAGGCCGCCAGCGCCGTCGTGTGCCCGCCGCCGTGCTGCACGAGCAGACCCGCCTGCGGCTGCGGACGCACCGGATCCGTGGCGGGCAGTGGCTCCTCCTCGGCGGTCCAGAACGGGTGCCCGGCGGGCAGGGCGAGCGGCAGGAACGCCTTGAACGCCCAGTACGGGGAGCCCGCCGCGTTGTACTGCTCGCTCATGAAGAGATTCGGGTAGGCGTAGCCGACCGACAGCGTGCCGTCGGCGGCGAACATCGGCCGGCGCGCCCACCAGCGCAGATTCCGCGCCCACAGCCCGCGCAGCACCCCCCAGGGCAGCGCCTCGACCCCCGCGTGGGCGAGCGCGCCCCAGAACGCGCACTGCGCGAACCGGTACGTCAGACTGCGGCCGAGGGGCAGCGCCGCGCCGTCGGCCGCGAACCACTGCCGGAACTCCCCGGCGAACAGCGCGGCCCGCTCCCGTACCCGCGCCACGACCGCCGGATCGGCGTCCGGCGCGAGCGCCGTGTACAGCAGCGAGTACAGATGCAGGGCCCAAGGCCCGTAGTAGTCACAGGGTTTGCCCTCCGGGCCGTCCGAGTACCAGCCACCGCCCCGGTAGAAGTCCTCCACCCGCGCCAGCGCCCGCTCGGTGCGCCCCGGTTCGGGCGGCTCCCCGACCGCCGTCAGGCCCAGCTCCACCATCACCGGGAACAGATGCCAGTTGTTGTCCGGGACGCGTTCGGCCCGCGCGGCCCGGCGCAGCCAGTCGGCGAGCCGCCTCCGCTCCTCCTCGGCGAGCGGCTCCCACAGCTCCCCGGGGGCCAGGGCCAGTGTGCAGCCGAGCACGGACGCCTCGACCAGCCGCTGGTCCATCGCGCCGGGCTCACCCCAGTACCCCGGGTGCTCCGGATCGGTCCCGGCGGCGACGGCCCGGCGGATGCGCTCCCAGCCGTCGTACCGGCCGCCGCCCGCGGCGAACGGGGCCAGCCCCCACAGCGGTCGTACGGTCGCCTCCAGCCGGGCGACCCGGGGTTCGTACGCGGTGCCGGGCGCGGCCAGGGCCGCGTCGTCGGGGTAGGCGTCGGCGAGCGGGGCGCACAGGTCGAGCAGCGCGCGCTGCCAGTCGGCGCGGCTGTGCAGGGGGTTGCCGGAGAACGGGTGCGGGCGGTTGCGGGTCATGGCTCCTCGTTCGGGTCGGGCCTGTGGCCGCGGTGACGGCCGGGCCAGTCTTCCCCCCGTCGGCCCGCCTCAGGCCGAGCGCTCGAACTGCTCACGGACGACCGGATGCGCGAACGGCCGCCCGTGCGCGAGGCGTTCCAGCTCGTCCAGGGCCGAGTCCGCCATCCGGTGCAGCTCACCGCCGAGCGAACCGGCGATGTGCGGGGTGAGCACCACGTTGTCCAGGTCGTACAGCGGGGAGTCGGGCGGCAGGATCTCCGGTTCGGTCACATCCAGTACGGCGTTCAGCCGGCCGCTGGTCAGCTCGCGGGTCAGTGCCCCGGTGTCCACCAGCGCCCCGCGCGCGGTGTTGACCAGCGTGGCGCCGTCCGGCATCAGCTTCAGCCGGCGCTCGTCGATCAGGTGCCGGGTCTCGGGCAGCGCGGGCGCGTGCAGCGAGACCACGTCGCAGCGGGCGCACAGCTCGTCCAGGCCGACCGGCTCCACACCGAGCGCACGGGCCCCCGCCGCGTCCAAGTACGGGTCGTGCAGCAGGAGTGCCAGGTCATAGGGAGCGAGCAGCGCGATGACCCGGCGCCCGGTGCGGGAGGCGCCGACGATGCCGACGCTGCGCCGGTAGTTGCCGGCGTCGCGGTACTCGTGCTGCCAGGGCACCTGACCGCGCACGGCCCGGTACCGGTCGCGCGTGGTCAGCGCCCGCTTGTTGGCGAGCAGGATCATCGCCAGCGCGTACTCGGCCACCGGCAGCGCGTTGGCGTCGGCGGCCGAGGAGAGGGCGATGCCCCGCTCCCAGCAGGCGTCGGTGACGAAGTTCTTCACCGAGCCCGCGGCATGCACCACCGCCCGCAGCCGGGGCGCCCCGGCCAGCACCTCGGGGGTGAGGGGAGGGCAGCCCCAGAAGGTGAACAGCACCTCGGCACGGGCGAGTTCGGCGGCGATGCCGTCAGCGGTGAAGTCGTCGGCGACCAGCGTGGGATCCAGGTCGGCGAGGCCGGTGAGCCGGGCTGTCCGCGCCGGGTCGAGCAGCAGGGGCAGCAGATCGCGCTGCATGGCGAGCAGGACCCGGGGGCGGCCGGGTGCCGGGGCAAGGACCCGGGGGCGGCGGGCCGCGGGGGGCAGGTCGGACACGGGACTCCTCGGGTCAGGGGCGTGGGGCGCCGGCGGAAGGCGGCGCCCCACGCGGGAGATGCGGTACGTCAGCGGGCGGCGGCCGGGCTCACCACGGGATGGCCGGGCTCATCGCGCGGCCGACTTGGCCTCGGCGAACTCCTCGGCCATCCGGTCGATGCCGTTCTGCTGCTTGATCCGGGCGACGGTGCCCTTCCAGTCGGACACCTTCGTCTTGCCGGACACGGCGTCCATCACCGCGGAGTTGAGCGCGGGGGAGACCCCGGCCCACTTGGCGCTGAAGGTGGCCGAGGAGAAGCGGTAGGCGGCCGAGGCGTCCGGCACGCAGATCGGCAGCAGCGCCTTCTGCGAGGTGTAGAGCCGCTTGGCGAGGTCGGCGAGCCCGGGGAAGAACAGCGGCTGGGGCGCCATGTTGAAGTACTGGAACGGCAGGTTGGTGCTGTTCTCCGTCTGCCCGAGCCTGGTCGCGTGCGCCGGGGCGCAGCCCTTGTCGCGGGTGAAGTGCACGCCCTCGACGCCGTACCGGGTCAGCTCGAACTCCTTGGTGCCGAACGGCGCCGCGAAGAAGTCGAGGATCCGCAGCAGCATCTTGATCCGGGCCGGGGAGGACTTCTTGATGACCGTGAACCCGAACACCGAGTCGCCACCCGGAGTGTTGGGCCTGTCGCCGTAGGGGAAGGCGAGGTCGGGGGTGAAGCCCCGCACCTGGGAGAAGATCTGGGCGGCGGCTCCGGTGCCGTTGGACCAGGTGAGCCAGGTGCCGTTGAGGAACTTGGGCTGGGCGTCACCGGCGCCCAGCGTCAGCGCGTCCGGGTTGTAGATCCGGCGCGTGTGGAAGCGGTGCATGTTCTCCATCGCCTGCTCGAACTCCGGGGTGTCGGCGGTGAAACGGAAGCTCCCGCCGGACTCGTCCCACCAGTTGGGGGCGCCGGCCGCACCGGCGTGATAGGTCCAGCCGAACGCGGCCGCGCTCGAACTGCCGATGCCGTAGCGGCCGTTCACGCTCAGCCTGGCCATCGCGTCGGTGAACTCCTGGACGCCGACGCCCCTGCCCCAGATCCCCGCCTTCTCCAGCTTGTCGCGGTCGGCGAACAGACCGACCTGCGGGGCGTTGTAGCGGTAGGTGGGGACGCCGTATATCCCGCCGCCGATCCGGCCCATCAGCTGCCAGCCCCGGGTGGGCAGGGCGGCGAGGTTCGGGTACTCCTTGATCGCGTCGCCGGACAGGTACTCGCTGAGGTCGGCGCACTTGGAGCGGATGAACTCGCTGATGCTGGGCGCGCCGGTGGCCGGGATCATCAGGATGTCCGGCTGGTCGCCGCCCGCCATCATGGTCGCCAGCGCGGTGGTGTAGCTGGTGCCTGTGTCGATGACGAACCGCGGCTTGAGCGTGACACCCATCGCGTCGCCGACGGCCCTGACCAGCCGGTTGGAGGAGTCGAGCTTGACGGCGGCGCCGTAGCTCAGCGCCATGCAGGAGACCGTCGAGCCGTCGCCCGGCTTGCTTCGCACCGACGAAGGCAGCGGCAGCGAGGGGTAGTTGAGGACCGCCGGGGCGCCGTTCTCGGGCAGCGCGGGCAGGTCGTAGTGGACCTTCGCGGGCACATGGGCGGGCCAGGCGGCGTGCTTGGTGCCCTCGTTGGAGACGGACACCGGGCCGCCGCCGTTGTCGCAGGCGGCGAGCGCGGGACCGGCGGCGAGGACGGCGGCTCCGGCACCGGCTGCTCTGAGCACCGAGCGGCGGGACATGTTCAGGGACATGGGGGCTCCAAGCGGACGCGTTTGTTCAGGGGGCGGGGCAGAGCGGAACCGAGCGGTGGGGGCGAGGACTTGACCGCAGGGGTCAGGATTTGACCGCGCCGGTGAGCACGCCCTTGGTGAAGAACCGCTGGACGAAGGGGTAGACGACCAGGACGGGGACGACCGCGAGGACGATGGTGGCCATCAGGGTGGTCCGGGAGGTGTCCTGGAGGGCGCTCGCGGTGGTGCCGTTCGCGTCCGCGGTGACCCCCTGGGTGACCAGCAGCCGCAGCAGGGTGCTGAGCGGCCAGCGGCCGGGGTCGTTGAGGTAGAACAGGGCCCGGAAGAAGTCGTTCCAGTAGGTGACGCCGTAGAAGAACCCGACGACCGCGATCACCGACTTGGACAGCGGCAGCACGATCCGCCACAGGACGGTGAACTCGCCGGCCCCGTCCAGGCGGGCCGCCTCGAACAGCTCGCCGGGCAGTCCCTGGAAGAAGCCGCGCAGCACCACCAGGTTGAACACGTCGACGACGACGGGCAGCACCAGCGAGGGGTAGCTGTCGATCAGCCCGAGGTTGTCGACGACCAGGTAGGCGGGGATGATCCCGGGCGGGAAGAGGAACGCGATCAGCGTCATCTTCAGCACCCAGCCGCCCCCGATCACCCCGGGCCGGGCCAAGGCGTACGCCAGCAGGACGGTCGCGGCCAGCGACACCGCCGTACCGACCACCACCAGCAGGAGCGACATCACCAGGGCGCGGCCCGCGGTGGAGCCGGTGAGGATCTGGTGGAAGGCGTGCAGCGAGAACTCCCGCGGCCACAGCGAGTACCCGCCGTCCGCGGTGACCTGGCGGCTGGAGCTGAGGCTGGTGGCCAGCACCACCCAGAAGGGCGCCACCACGGCCACCGTGATCAGCACCGTCGCCAGCACCTTGCCGGCCGTGGTGAGGGCCCTCGGCTCCTCCTGCCAGGCGGGCCGCCGGGCCTTCGTACGACCGCCCGGCATACGACCGTTCGGCATACGGCTGACCTTGGGGCCGCTGTCCTTCGCTCGGCGGGCCGTCGCCCCGGTGGCCGGGCTCATCGGTAGACCCCCTGCTCGCCGAGCCGGTGGGCGACCTTGTTCGCGGCGACCACCAGGACCAGGGCGACAACGCCCTTGAACAGTCCCGCGGCCGCGGCGACGGACCAGTCGCCGTTGACGGTGGCGTGGTAGTAGACGTACGTGTCGATCACCTCGGATACCCGCTGCCCGAACGAGTCGCGCTGGAGCAGCACTTGGTCGAAGCCGACACTGAAGACGGAACCGAGCCGCATGATCAGCACGAGCACCACGACCGGTCGTACGCCGGGCAGGGTGACATGCCACAAGCGGCGCCAGGGCCCGGCGCCGTCCATGGCCGCCGACTCGTAGAGCTGCTCGTCCACCTGGAAGAGGGCGGCGGTGAAGATCACCGTGGCCCAGCCGCAGTCCTTCCAGATCAGCTCGGCGACCATCATCGGCTGGAACAGCGAGGGGTCGGTGAACAGGTTCACCACATGGTCGCCGCCACCGGACAGCAAATTGGTCAGCACACCGGTGGGGCCCACCATCTGCTGGATCAGGGCGATGGCCACGACCCAGGAGACGAAGTGCGGCAGGAACACCACCGACTGCACGAACTTGCGCACCGGCCCGTTCAGCACGCTGTGCAGCAGCAGCGCCACCGCGAGCGGCACCGGGATGAAGAACACCAGCTGGAACAGGGCGAGGCTCACCGTGTGCCACACGGCCTGCCAGAACCCCGGATCACCGAACAGCGTCCGGAAGTTGGAGATCCCGGCCCAGGGGCTGTTGCTCATCCCGAGAAACGGGATGTAGTGCTGGAAGGCGATCACGTTCATGGCGAGAGCGCCGTACTGGAAGATCACGAAATACAGCACGCCCGGCACCATCATGAGCAGCAGCACCCGGTCCCGCCGCACCCGCTGCCACCGGGACACCGTGTGCCGGGTCGGTGCGGTGGGTGCTTCGGGGGCTGCGCCGGGCCGCTCGGCCGGTGTGCTGCCGGGCCGCTGGCCGACCAGGGACACAGGGGCCTCCTTCCAGGGGCGAGGTGGGGCATCGAGGCGCCGCCGAACACGGCGGGCTGCCCGCAGGGGCCCCCGCCGTCCGATGCGGCTTCAGCATCCGGTCAGGTCCGTAACCCGTCAATGAGGTCGTGCGCACTTGGAACGACCCGGAAGCATCCGGAGCCTTTCCATATCCCGTTCCCTTCCTCTTTCTCCCTCTATTCCTCTTTTCGGTCAGTCACCACCTCGGCAGCCTTTCTGCCTTCACCGGGTCATCGAGGGCTGCCCAACTCCCCTTCGGCGCGCTAGGTTTCTTCCGTTCCCAACAGTTCGAAACCCTTTCCATGCCAGCGCCAAGGGAAATGTGACGCGTGATGCTCTCTCCGGACCGGCACGACCTGCTCCTCGCCCATCTGCGGGAGCACGGTTCGGCACGGATCAGCGATCTCGTGGGCCTGCTGGGGGTCTCCGATGTCACGGTGCGACGCGATGTCGAAGCCCTGGAACGCGAGGGCCTGGTACGGCGCTTCCACGGCGGCGTCGCCCTGGACCGCAGGGCCGCGATCACCGGCCAGGAGCCCGAACGCGCGCCGGACGCACTTCGGTTGGGCCTGCTGCTGCCCAACGGCCCCTACTTCCGTGAGGTGCTGGAGGGGGCCCGCGAGGCGGCGTCGGAGCTCAACGCCGAACTGACCCTCGCCTTCTCCGACTACCAGCCCGAGCAGGACCTGGTGGCCATCCGCCGCCATCTGGACGACGGCGTCGACGGCCTGCTGCTGGCCCCGCCGACCCTGGAGAACTCCCGCCACACCCGCTTCGAGGAACGCCTGCGCGAGCTGAAGATCCCGGTGGTCCTGGTGGAACGCGAACTGCGCTCCACCACCCTGGTCGACCGCCTCGACCATGTGGTCACCGACCACCAGGCCGGTGCCCGGCTGGCCGTGGAGCACCTGGCCCGCCTCGGGCACCGCCGGATCGCCCTCATGGTCAAGGACCTGGGCCCCACGGCCCCCGCCGTCCGCCTCGGCCACACCCACGCTCTGCGCGCCCTGGGTCTCGACCAGGACGCCCCGGTCCACCTGGTCCCGCAGCGCGAGACCTCTCCGCACACCGAGCAGCGCATCGACGAGGTCCTCGACGACCTGCGCGCCCAGGGCGTCACCGCCGTCCTCGCCCACGGCGACGCGGAGGCCATCGTCCTGCTCCAACTGGCGGCGCAGCGCGGCATCCGCGTCCCCCAGGACCTGGCGATCATCTCCTACGACGACGAGGTCGCCGCCCTGGCCAGCGTCCCCCTGACCGCCGTCGCGCCACCGAAACGGGCCCTGGGCCGCAAGGGCATCGAACTCCTCACCTCCCGCCTCCGCTCCCCCCGCCCCCTGCCGGTCCACCATCTGACCCTGCAACCGGCACTGGCGATACGAGCCTCGTGCGGGCGGGGCACGGGGGCCCGCGGACGCAGGGGCTACTGAAACCGGGCCCGGCGTCGCAGCGGCGCTGGACAGGGACCGACTGCGGATGGGCCGGTGCGCACGGGGCCGGTCGCGCGGGGGCTGGCCGCGCATGAGTTGCTGGGCAGAGACCGGCCGCGCACGGATTGCTGCGCGAGGGCCGGTCGCGCGGGGAGGGCTGAACAGAGGTCGACTGCGCACGAGTTGCTGGACACGGGCCGCTCGCGCACGGGTTGTCGGGCAAGGCCGCTCGCGCACAGGTTGTCGGGCAGGGACCGGCCGCGCAAGCGCTGCCGGACAGGGGCAGACTGCGGATGGGTTGGTGCGTGGAGGCCGGTCGCGAGGGGACGGCTGAACGAGGGCCGGTCGTACACGGGCTGCTCAACCGAAGCCAGCCCCCGCCCCCGCCCCGGCCCTCGGGAGCAGATCTCGGCCGTGGCCCCCCGGGCGCCGGTTGCCGGACGCACCCCCCGGGCCGACCCCCGCCTCCTCGGGCCCCGCCCGCCCCACGCGTCCCGTCCGACGAGTGCCCTGCGCCGAGGGCGTCAGGGTGCCGACCCTCGTCGTATGGGGGCTTCGGAGGGGACTCCGCGTCGGCTCGGCGGCGGGCGATCGCGCTGCCCGCACTGCGGTCTGCCGCGGGACCGGGTGGCGACGCTCGGACATGAGTGGGTCATGCTGGAACCGGACCTGAGGCCACTGGCCCACGAGGTGCCGGCGGGGCACCGTTGGATCGAGCTGTCCGACGGACGGGTGACCGTCTACGGCGTCTGCCCACCGGATCCGTTCCAACGGTGCCGCATCGAACACCGCCTCGCCTGCCCGAACCGATCCTTGCCGGACCTGTGGCCGTGGCTGACCGACCGACGGAGCGAGAACGCGCGGCGGGGCGAGGACGTGCGACGGACGGAACGGCGGCACGCGCCCGAGCCGGAACCGCCGCCCGAGGAGTGGCCGGACGCCGGTTGACGAACACGAGAGCCGCCCCTCATGTCTCCCGCCTCCCGTCTTGAGCGGCGCCACCACCCCCTCGGGTCTCCCGCGTTCCGCGCGGTCACTGCCGCCCCTCGGGGCGCCCGTGTTCCGCGCCCGTCACCGCCCCCTCGGGTCCCCACCTTCCGCCGCGCCACCACCCCCTCGGGTCTCCCGCGTTCCGCGCCCCTCACCGTCCCCTCGGGTCGCCCGTGTTCCGCGGCGCCGCCGCCCCTCGGGTCCCCACCTTCCGCACCCGTCACCGCCCCCTCGGGTCGCCCGCGTTCCGCGCCGTCACCGCCCCCTGGGGTCCCCACCTTCCGGGGCGCCGCCGCCCCTCGGCCGGTCCGCGCGCGCACGCGCGTCCCCTTGCTTATTGCCCTTTGCATATTGATTGACCTGCGGGCAAGATGAATTGGATTCTCGACCGGCACCCGCCCGCCCACCCGGATCCGGCAGGCGGCGGATACCGGCGGGATGCGCAGGTGCGCGGCGTCGGCCGTGCGGGCTGAGCGGGGGCAGACATGGAACGTAGCAGCGCGGGAGACGACCGGGCCCACTGTCCGACCGTGACCTCCCCGGATCCGTCGATCCCACCGGGCGCCCCCGCCCGACGCCATCCTGCCTGACACCGGAGACCGGCCCGAGGGAATCGGACCCGGCCATACGTGAGCGGCCAACTGACACCGAGGCGAACCGAGTTGGTTTAGCCCTGGTCAACCGTGCCGCCGATCGGCGAGAACTCGGGCGCCCGGCCGTGTCCACGGCCGCCGGGCCACTCCTGTGCCATGCATCAGGAAACTCATGGCAATCACCGGATGACAGCTGCGAACCGGGGTTACGGTGCTGATCGTTGACCGCGACGCTACGTGTGGGGGAAGGCGAGGGTGGACGACATGATCCTTCGGCTGCTGGGACCGGTCGAGCTGGTTCACAAAGGTCGTGCGCTCGATGTCGGCGGCCCGCGCCAGCGCGTGGTCCTGGCGATGCTGGGGCTGAACGTCAACCGCACGCTGTCCACGGAACAACTCATCGACGCGGTATGGGGCGACGCGCCCCCCGTCACCGCGCGCGGCCAGATCCAGGTCGCGATCTCCACGCTCCGCAAACAGTTCGCCCGCGCCGGCCGGCCCGACGCGATCAGGACCCGGGCCCCCGGCTACGTCCTGGAGCTGGCCCCGGAGAGCGTGGACAGCCTGGAGTTCGACCGGCTGGTCACCAGCGCCCGCGAGGACTCCCGGGCCGACCGCGTCACGGAGGCGGCGGCAACCCTGCGCAAGGCCCTGGACCTGTGGCGCGGCCCCGCCCTCGACGGCATCCCCAGCGACTCCGTACGGCCGGTGGCCCGGCATTACGACGACCGGCGGCTGGCCGCGATCGAGGAGTGTCTGCGCCTGGAACTCCTGCTGGCCAGACACGGTGAGGTCTGTGCCGAACTGACCGTGCTCATCGGCCGGTACCCGCTGCGCGAGCGACTCTACGAGCTCCTCATGCTGGCGCTGTACCGCTCGGGACGGCAGGCGGAGGCGCTGGCGACGTTCCAGCGCGCCCGCAGAGCCCTCGTCGAGGAGATGGGCATCGAGCCGGGGCAGGAACTACGCGATCTGGAACAGGCGATCCTGCGGCAGTCCCCGGCCCTCGACCTCCCCGCACCGCCGCCGCACCGGGCCGTCCCCGCACACCCCGCCGCCCGGCCGGACACCCCGGACGCCATGAACACCGCAGGCACCCCGGGCACCCCGGACGCCCGCGACACCCCGGACACCCGGGACAGCGGCTTCCGTCTCATCCCCCGCCAACTCCCCGCCACCATCGGCGACTTCACCGGCCGTCGCGCCCAGCTGGACGAGATCAAGGAACTGCTCGTGGCCTCCTCCCGCGCGGAGAGCCCGGGCTACGCCGTGCCGATCGTGGACATCTCCGGCCCCGGCGGCGTGGGCAAGTCGGCCCTCGCCGTACGCGCCGCCCATGAGGTGAGCAAGCACTTCCCCGACGGCCATCTGTACGCCGACCTGCACACCGTCTCCGGCGACGCGCAGATCACCGCCCTGCTGGCCCGCTTCCTGCGGGCCCTCGGCATCCCGGCCAAGGCCATCCCCGACGACGCCCAGGAGCGGGCCGAGATGTACCGCAGCAGGCTCGCGGACAGCCGGGTGCTGGTGGTCCTGGACGGTGTGACCGGCGCGGAACAGGTGACCCCGCTGCTGCCCGGAAGCGGCGGCTGCGCGGTGATCACCACGAGCCGGGCCCGGCTGGCCGGCACCGACGGCGTCCGCGGTATCGACCTCGCCGCCTTCGACATGGCCAACGCCCTGGAACTGCTGGCCGGCATCGTCGGCCGCGAGCGCGTCCAGGCGGAACTCGACACGGCCGTCGAACTGGTCAACCTCTGCGACGCGCTGCCCCTGGCACTGCGGATCGCCGGCGCCCGGCTGGCCTCCCACCCCCACTGGCGGATCGAGTGGCTGGTCCAGCGGCTGCGGGACGAGCGCCGCCGCCTGGACGAACTGAGCCACCGCGGCCTCGAACTGCGCTCCACCATCAGCCTCACGTACCGGGCGCTGCCCCCGACCGCCCAGCGCCTGTTCCGGCTGTTCTCCCTGGTCCAGGCCCCCGACTCGCCCGCCTGGGTCGCCGCCGCCCTGCTGGACACGGACTTCGCCGCCGCGGAGGACACCCTGGACGCCCTGGTCGAGGCCCAGGTCATGGACACCGTGCGGTACCCGGACTCGCTCTGGCCGCGCTACCGCTTCCACGACCTCATACGCGCCTATGCCCGCGAGGAACTCCTCGCCACCGAGCCCCCCGAGGAACAGGACGCCGCCCTGGCCCGGGTGCTCGGCGGCTGGCTCTCCCTGGTCGAGGAGGCCCACCGGGAGGAGTACGGCGGCGACTACACGATCATCCACGGCCGCGCCGAGCGCTGGAAACTCCCCGCGGACGCCGACGTGGAGCCCGCCGGGAGACCGATGGAGCGGCTGAGCGGGGAGCGCCGGGCGCTGGTGACGGCCGTACGGCAGGCCGCCGCGGCCGGCATGGACGAGCTGTGCTGGGACCTCGCCCTCACCTCGGTCACCCTGTTCGAGGCCAAGGGGTACTTCGACGACTGGAAGGAGACCACGCGCCTGGCGTACGAGGCGTCGGCCCGCGCCGGAAACCGCATCGGCCAGGCCGCGATGTCGTACTCCCTGGGCACCCTGCACATGTTCCAGACCCAGATGGAACAGGCGGACGAGCGCTTCGGCCGGGCCCGGGAGCTGTTCGAGGCGGAGGGCCACGACCACGGGCGCGCCCTGGTGCTGCGCAACGCCGCCTACCTGGACAGCGTGCGCGGGGACGACGCCGCCATGCGGGAGAAGTACGACGAGGCGCTGGCCATCACCAGGCTGGTGGGCGACCGGATCGGCGAGGCCCACATCCTGCGCAGCCTGGCCGGCTGGTGGCTGGCCTCGGGGCACACCGAGCGCGCCCGCACCCTGCTGGAACAGGCCCTCACCATCTCCCGGGAGGAGAACTGCCTGCGCGTCCAGGCGCAGGTGCTCCAGCGGTTCGCCGAGCTGCACCTCGCGCTCGACCAGCCCCGGCAGGCCCAGGAGGCGCTGCGGGAGGTCCTGCGGATCGTGCGGGACAGCGGGGACCGGATCGGGGAGGCGTACGCGCTGTACGGCCTCGGCGCGCTCCGCCGCCGGGAGAAGCGGCTGGACAGCGCCACCGACACGCTGACCCGCGCGCTGAACCTGTCGCGGCAGGTGGGGGAGCGGGTCGTGGAGGCCAGGTCGCGCTACGCGCTCGCCGAGATCGCCCTGGTACGGGGCGATCACCAGCTGGCCGCCACCCATCTGGAGGCGGCGCGCGACCTGTTCGCCGAACTCGGCTCCCGGACCTGGCTGGAGCGGACCGAGGGCCTGATGATCGAGGCCGGCGGCCCGGACACCGCGGCCCCCGGGACGACGGCCCTCACCACGCCCGGCCCGCCCACGACCGCCCCCGGCACCACCACCGTCACCCCGGCCCCCGCCGAACAGACCTCCCCGCGGGACCCGGGCGCTCGGGTCGGCTGAGCAACCCCGCCTCAGCAGAGCGGAGTTCACCGGTCCTCCCGGCGGCGCCTCCGGCTCAGCCCTGCGCCGCTCCCGGCTCCCCACCGGAGGCCGCCACCGCCCGCAGCCGCTCCGCGCGGTCCACCCGCTCCCAGGTGAAGTCGGGCAGCTCGCGGCCGAAGTGACCGTAGGCGGCCGTCTGGGCGTAGATCGGGCGCAGCAGGTCGAGATCGCGGATGATCGCGGCCGGTCGCAGGTCGAAGACCTCGGTCACCGCGTCCTGGATGCGCGCCACCGGCACGGTCTCGGTGCCGAAGGTCTCCACGAACAGTCCGACCGGCTCCGCCTTGCCGATCGCGTACGCCACCTGCACCTCGGCCCGCCGGGCCAGACCGGCCGCCACGATGTTCTTGGCGACCCAGCGCATCGCGTACGCGGCACTGCGGTCCACCTTGGACGGGTCCTTGCCCGAGAACGCGCCGCCACCGTGCCGGGCCATGCCGCCGTACGTGTCGATGATGATCTTCCGCCCGGTCAGGCCCGCGTCCCCCATCGGGCCGCCGATCTCGAACCGGCCGGTGGGGTTGACCAGCAGCCGGTAGCCCTCGGTGTCGATGCCGAGGGCGGCCAGCTCGGGCTCCACCACCTGCGCGCGGATGTCCGGCACGAGGGTCGCGTCCAGGTCGGTGTCGGCGGCGTGCTGCGCGGAGACGACGACCGTGTCGAGGCGGACCGGCCGGTCGTCGTCGTACTCGATGGTGACCTGCGTCTTCCCGTCCGGGCGCAGATACGGCAGGGTGCCGTTCCTGCGGACCTCGGACAGCCGCCGGGACAGCCGGTGGGCCAGGGTGATCGGCAGCGGCATCAGCTCCGGCGTCTCGTCGCAGGCGTAGCCGAACATCAGGCCCTGGTCGCCCGCGCCCTGGCGGTCCAGCTCGTCGGCCTCCCCGCCCGCGGTGGCGCCCTCGACACGGGACTCGTACGCCGTGTCCACGCCCTGCGCGATGTCCGGGGACTGTGCGCCGATGGACACGGAGATGCCGCAGGAGGCGCCGTCGAAGCCCTTGAGCGAACTGTCGTAGCCGATCTGGAGGATGCGGTCCCGCACCAGGGCCGCGATCGGGGCGTACGCGGTGGTCGTCACCTCGCCCGCGACATGCACCAGGCCGGTGGTGACCAGGGTCTCCACGGCGACCCGTGAGGCCGGGTCCTCCTTGAGAAGGGCGTCCAGGACGGTGTCGCTGATCTGGTCGGCGATCTTGTCGGGATGGCCCTCGGTCACGGATTCCGAGGTGAACAGACGACGTGACACGGTGACTCCTCAGGACGTGGCGGTCAGTGGTGGTTGCGCGCTTGCCGTCGCGGCGGCCCGGCCTGCGCCGGTTCCGGTTCCGGCGCCGGTTCGTCCCCGGCCCATACGTCACCCCGGATCAGCAGCTCGCCCGGTACGGCCCGGCGCACCACGAGGTAGACCTCGTCGCCCGGCACCCCGAGCAGCGCGCTCAACTCGTCGCGCAGCAGCCGCAGCAGCCGGCCCACGGTCTCCCGGGGATAGCTCGCCTTGCAGGTGATGAAGCCGATCGGGGCGCACGGGTGCCCGGCGGGGCGATCCCATTCGGGCCGGTGCGCCGCGTCGGGGTCGAGCCGCTGCCAGGTCACCCAGCAGTGCTGCGGGGAGATGCCCAGCAGCCCGGTGACCGCCTCGGCGATCTTCGCCAGGGCGGGGCGGCCGGGTCCGGCGTCGGGCGACATCAGGGTGATGACGGGCATGGAACTGCCTTTCTCGGCTGGGTTGTTCCCCCGGAGGTGTACGAGACCGGGGCGTGGCGAACCGGAGGCGGGGGCCGGAGGTGCGGCCGCCCGCGCGCTCACCCGTCGAGCGTGGCGAGCAGCTCCGACCGGTCGACCTTCCCGTTGGCCGTCACCGGCAGTCGCCGTACGCGCCGTACGACGTCCGGCACGGCGTGCGCGGGCAGCCGCAGGGACAGGGAGCGGCGCAGCAGCACCGGGTCCTCGTCCGTCTCGGCGGCGGAGGTGTAGAACAGCGCGAGCCGGTCGTAGTTGCCCAGTTGGCCGGGGACCGGGACGGCCACGCAGTGTGTGATGCCGGGCAGTTCGGCCGCGTGGGCCTCGATCTCCTCCGGCTCGATGCGATAGCCGCGGATCTTGACCTGGCGGTCGGTGCGCCCGGTGAAGTGGAGGACCCCGTCGGCGTCCTTCAGTCCGTGGTCCCCGGTCCGGTAGAGGCGGATGCCGGACGACGGGTGCGCGGTGAAGCGCGCGGCGGTGAGGTCCGGATCGCCCAGGTAGCCGAGCGCCAGCCCCGCACCGCTGACGCACAACTCGCCCGTGACTCCCGGCGGGCACTCCCGCCCGGCCTCGTCCAGCACATGCACCCGGGTGCCGGGGACCGGGCGGCCGATGGGGACGCCGTGCTCGGCCGCGCAGTCCGCCGCGGTGATGGGGTGCACGGTGGCGAACACACAACTCTCCACCGGGCCATAGCCGTTGATCAGCCGGATGCCGGGGTGAGCGTCGAGGAACTGGCCCACATGCGCGGCCGACAGCCGCTCCCCGCCGATGTACAGGCCGCGCAGGCCCCGGAAGCAGTCCGTGTCGATCTCGGTGAACAGGTTGAACAGGGAGGACGTGAGCCAGGCGGTGTCGACCCCGCAGGTGTCGATCAGCTCGCGCAGGGTGTCCGGCAGGAGGTAGTCCTCCGCGGCGGTGACACAGGTGCCGCCGGTGGTGAGCGTCCCCCACAGCTCCAGGGAGAAGGCGTCCCAGGACGAGGGGGCCGCCTGAAGCATGACCGTGCCGGGCCCGAAGGCGAGGGGACCGTCCGCCGTGAACAGCCGGGTGGTGGCCGCGTGCGGGGACACCACGCCCTTCGGGGCGCCGCTGGTGCCGGAGGTGAAGAAGACGGTGGCGGGGACGTCGGACGGCCCGTCGTAGGCACGGAACCCGCTCACCCCTGGGGCGGCGGCCGCATCCGCGAACGCGTCGAATCCGGCCGGGGGTTGCCACACCGGCCAGGGTCCGAACCGCTTCCCGGCGGCTTCCTCCGCCGTCTCCCCGGAGTCCGTCACCAGCACCGGCCCGCCCAGCTGCCCGAGCACGGACTCGACCCGCTCCCGGGGCCACCGCGGATCCAGCGCGGCATATCCGGCACCGCACTTGAGCACCGCGAGCAGGGCGGCGTACAGCCGGGCCGAGCGCGGCAGCAGGACGGGGACCAGCGTGCCCGGACCCGCGCCGGCCGCCGTCAGCTCGGCCGCCCAGGCGTCCGCCGCCGCGTCGAGCGTGGCGTAGTCGAGCCGGGTGGAGCCGTCCACCACGGCCAGTGCCTCCGGCCGGGTCCTGGCCCGGTGTGCGACCGCCCGGTGGACGAGGCCGACTCCCATGGAAATCCCTCCGGTTCCAAGACGGTACGAGGACCGGGCCGACCGGAATTCCGGCAACCCGCCACCGATACTCCGCCCCCTTCACTCGCGGTGTCACGTACCCGAATCCGGGGACAGCGCCCGGAGTTGACTTCATGCGCCATGGAATCGGAATCTGACGGGGCCGGGCAGCCACCTCGGCTTTCCACAAGGGGGTTGATCTCAATGAGCGTTGCCGGACCGGAAGACCGTGTTCTTCCCACACCGGCCCTGGCGGGACACGGCAGTGGTGTCCAACTGCTGGACTACGACGCCGTTCCCGGGCGCTCCGGAGCCGGCGGCGCCCCGGGCAGCATGCTCCTGCTGCATGGATTCGGCGGCGACAAGACCCAGCTGAGGCCCATCGGGGACGCCCTGTGCCCGCCCGGCTCCGTCGCCGTCCACCCCTCGCTGCGCGCCCACGGCGACAGCCACCAGCCGGCCTGGGGCTACTCGGTACTGGACTTCTCCGCCGACCTGCACCGCGTCGCCGACATCCTCCCCGACGAGGTGCACCTGGTCGGATACTCGTACGGCGGCCTGGTGGCCGCCGTCTCCGCGGTCACCTGGGGAGCGTCCCGGGTCCGCAGCCTCGTGGTGATCGACCAGTCCTTCGACGCGCACCCCGCGCTGCACGAGGCCGACGAGTGGGCCGAGGGCAGCCTGCTGCGCTGGACCTACGACTTCGGGCATCTGCCGGACCTGCTGGAGCGCCTCGGCGTCCCGGTGCTGGTCCTGGCCGGCGCCGACAGCCGCAACATCCTGCCCGACGAGCGCGAGCGCCTCGCGGCCCGCGGCGGAACGCTACGGCTGGAAACGATCCGGGGATCGCACGCCGACTGCTATCGCAACACGGCCGAGATCACCGCGGCGATGCGTGATTTCTACCAGAACGGATTCCCCGGGATTCCCGGCAGGGAAATCGCCGAGGAGGGCGAAGTCGCATGAAATCCCGTCTTGTCGAGGAAGGCCCCGCCCGCACCCTCGTACTGGGCACACTCGCCAATTCCCTCGGAAACGGCGTCTTCGTCACCTGTTCCGCTCTCTATTTCACCCGGATCGCGGGATTCACCCCGGCCCAGCTCGGTCTGGGCCTGAGCATCGCCGGTATCGCCGGACTGTTCGCGGGCGTCCCCTTCGGACACCTCGCCGACCGCCGGGGCCCGCGCGGCACCGCGGCGGCCCTCCTCGTCCTCGCGGGCCTCGCCACCGGCGCCTATCTGCTGACCGACGCGTACCCGCTGTTCATCGTGTTCGCCTTCCTGTACGCGCTGTTCGACCGCGGCGCCTACGCGGCCCGCCAGGCGCTGATCCCGGCCGTGCTGGAGGGCGAGAACCTGGTCCGGGTCCGCGCCAAGATCCGCGTCGTCACCAATGTGGGCGTCTCGGCCGGCGCCGCGCTCGGCGGTCTCGCCCTGCTGTGGGACACCGGAACCGCGTACCGGCTCACCTTCCTGCTCAACGCGCTGAGCTTCGTGGTCTGCGGCCTGGTGTTCCTGCGGCTGCCCGCCGTACCGCCCGCCCCGCAGCGCCCGCCGGGCGAACCGCGGCTCGCGGTACTGCGCGACACCCCGTACGCGCTGCTCGCCGTGCTCAACATGGTGATGCAGCTGCACATCCCGATCCTCGAAGTGATCCTGCCGCTGTGGATCGCGCTGCACACCGGCGCCCCGCACGCGCTCACCGCCGTACTCCTGCTCCTGAACACCCTCGCCTGCGTGGGGCTCCAGGTCCCCGTGACCAAGAAGATCGACGAACTGCGCTCCGCCGTCCGCGCCTTCCGCGTCGCCGGAGTGGCCCTGCTCGGCTGCTGCGCGGCCTTCGCGCTCTCCTCGGGCCGCGGCCCCTGGGCGGCGACCGTGACCCTGGTGGTGGCCGCGGCCCTGCATGTGTACGGCGAGATGGTCCAGTCGGCCGGCTCCTGGGTGATCGGCTACGAACTCGCCCCGCCCACCAAACAGGGCCAGTACCAGGGCCTGTTCAACACCGGCATCGCGGCGGTGCAGATGTTCGGGCCGGTCTCCCTGACCCTGCTCCTCATCGACTGGGGCACCCCCGGCTGGCTGACCCTGGGCGCGGTGTTCCTGGTCGGCGGACTGGCGATGGCACCGGCCGTGCGCTGGGCCGAGCGCCGCAGGGCCGCTTCCGCGCAAGCCGCCCCCGCGACGGTCACCGCCGCCTGACCGGCCCCCGCATCACATCCCCTACGACACACCGGACGAGGGAGACGATGACTCACCCCAACCCGACCACGGACCCCGGGCGCGACGGAGTGGAACTCCAACTGGCGGACGTCTGGCGCCGGTTGCTGGGCCGCGACGACGTCGGCATCCATGACGACTTCTTCTCGCTCGGCGGCCACTCGCTGCTCGCCATCAAGCTGACCGTCGAGGTGCGCAGGCTCTTCCAGGTCGACCTGACCGCCGCCGACCTGCTCGCCGCGGCCACCGTCGCCGAGCTCGCGGAGATCGTCCGCCGGGGCACCGCCGACCGGCAGGGCCAGCTGGTCCGCATCCAGCAGGGCACGGGCCGCAGCCCGGTGTACGCCCTGCCGCCGGTGTCCGGAACCGTGCTGCTCTACCCGCCCATCGCCCGCGCCATGGGCCTCGACCAGCCCTTCTGGGCCGTCCAGTCGCTGGGGCTGCTGCCCGGTGAGGAGCCCCTGACCTCCATCGAGGAGATCTCCGAGCACTTCATCGAGCAGCTGCGCACCGTCCACCCCGAGGGCGCCGAGTGGAACCTGATGGGCTACTCGATGGGCGGACTGCTCGCCTACGAGACCGCCCGCCGCCTCAAGGAACGCGGCGAGCGCGTCGGACTCGTCGGCCTGCTCGACACCCGGATCACCGTCGAGCCCAGCGCCGACCCGGACTTCGCGCTGCGCGCCCTGCTGTGGCGCGGGCTCAAGCTGGAGCTGGACATCGACTGGCTGCGCGGACTGGACCCGGACGCCCGGGCGAGGACCCTGGTGGAACGGGCCGTCGAGGCCGGCACCATGCCCGCCGACTTCGACGCCGACCGGCTGCGCCGCATGATCGACATGTACCAGTTCAACCTGGACGCCCTGGCCGCCTACGAGATCAAGCCGTACGACGGCCCGGTCACCGTCTTCCGGGTCACCGACCGCTCGATGGAGGGCGGGACGCTCCCCGAGGACCTGGGCTGGAGCGAGGTCGCCGAACGCGCCGTCGTCGTCGACGTCCCCGGCGACCACTTCACGATGGTCGAGCCCGGCCAGGTCGAGGTCCTGGGCCGCCGGCTGCGCGAACAGCTCGACCTGGCGGCCGCGCCCGCCGTCGCCTCCTGACCACCGCGACCCGCAGAGGAGCACTCGTGCAGGAACCGAACGGCACCCCGCCCGCGTACCTCCTCCGGCCCATCGGTGTCGTCCGCTCGCCCCGCAGCGTGCCCGAGCACGACCACTGGGGCGAGGTCACCTCCGTCATCGAACTGGACCCGGAACGGCTGCGGCCCGAGGCCGTGACCGGCCTGGAGCGGTTCTCGCACCTGGAGATCGTCTTCCACTTCCATCTGATCCCCGAGACGGCGGCCGTCACCGGCGACTGCCACCCCCGGGACCGCACGGACCTGCCCCGCCTCGGCATCCTCGCCCAGCGCCTGAAGGAACGCCCCAACCGGCTCGGCGTCTCGCGCTGCGAACTGGTCCGGGTCGACGGCCTGACCCTGCACGTCCGGGCGCTGGACGCGCTGGACGGCACGCCGGTCCTCGACGTCAAGCCGTACCAGAGGCTCTTCGCGCCGCGGCCGGACACGGTCCGCGAACCGGACTGGCTGCACGAGGCGATGTCCCGGTACTACGCGCCCTGAGCACCACGCACCCTGACGAACAGCACGCTCCTCGCGCCACTTCGCACCGCCCGGCGCGGCCACAAGCCACCCGGGCCCCCAACAGCCAAGGAGTCCCATGTCTGTCACCACCACCGACGGCACCCCGGTCGATCTGGAGCTCAACCTCGGCCGCCTCCTCGACCGCAACCCCCAGCTCCAGATCCCCCGCGACGAGTACAACATCAACGTCACCTCGAACGAGGGCGACCGGCTCGGCGCCGACGAACTCGCCGCCGAGTACGGCCGGTTCCCGGGCGCCGGACACCCCGCCCACCTGTACTTCCACCTCCCGCTGTGCAACTACATCTGTCACTTCTGCAACTACGTCAAGCGACTGGTGCCACGCGGCAAGGAGGACGGCGCCCTGCGCCTGTGGTCCGACCTCCTCATCGAGGAGTCGCGCCGCTACCTGGACCGCTACGACTGGATACCCCGGGCCCGCATCGAGTCCTTCTACATCGGCGGCGGCACCGCGGCCCTGCTGCTCAACAGCCCCGAGTACATCCGGCCGCTGGTCGAGCACGTCCGGGAGAACTACGACCTCTCGGACGAGATCGAGTTCAACATCGAGGGCAACCCGGAGAACTTCCAGCAGCACCACCTGGAGACCGCGCGGGAGCTGGGCTTCAACCGGTTCAGCCTCGGTGTGCAGTCGTTGCAGGACGAGGTGAACGACTTCACCAAGCGCCGCCATTCCACGGCCCAGTCGATCGAGGCCATCAAGAACCTGCTCGCGACCGGCTGCCCCTTCAACGTCGACATGATGTTCGGACTGCCGTACCAGACCCCGGAGTCGGTGCGCCGCGACATGGAGATCCTCACCGGTCTCGGCGTCCCCACCATCACCATCTACCGGCTGCGCAACGCCGACCGCGAGGAGATGGGCATCGGCAACCGCGCGGTCTGGAACAACCCCGCGGTGCGCGAACGCCTCATCCGCGAGGGCCGCTTCCCCGAGCTGGACTCGACGTACGCGATGCGCCAGGAGGCCGTCGAGGTCCTGCTGGAGCAGGGCTACTACCCGAGCCCCTGCGGCTGGTGGAGCCGGCCCGGCACCTACGAGGGCGGCAACATCCCGCAGACCTCGAAGAACAAGTGGGAGCACTACAACACGATGATCGCGTACGGTCCCGGGGCCTATGGCTGGCTCACCGGCGACCAGGAGGAGTTCCTCCAGACGCACAACATCACCGACATCAGCAAGTACGTGTCGTTCATGCAGAACAACGAGGGCCTGCCCCTCAACTTCGGCCGCCGGCTCAGCGGCCACAAGGCCATCGGCACCGCGCTCGGCTTCAACTTCAAGGCCAACCAGCCGATCGACCTCGCCCGCTACCAGGAGCGCTTCGGCGCCGACCTGCTGGAGATGGAGCCGTTCGCCTCCGCCTTCACCGAGCTGATCGAGCGCGGACTGGTCGAGAAGGTCAACGACGGCACCGCCCTCAAGCCGACCCTGGACGGCGAGGCGCTGCACGAGGAGATCATCTTCCACTACTTCCACCAGCGCATCGGCCTGTCCGACGCGCCCGTGTGCCGGCGGTGACCATGCGCGCTTCCACACCCACGACCGGCGCCGCGACGGCGTCCCCGGCCCCGGCCCACGCGCCGGCCCGCCGCGTCGAGGACGCCTTCGCCGCCCTGCACGGCGCCGACACGGCGCTGCTGGTGCCCGGTGTCGTCGCGGCCACCACGGCCACGCTGCGCGCGCTCACCAACCCGGGCGGCCACATCATCGCCTCCGACCAGACCGCCGACCCGCTGCGCGGCGTCCTGACCCAGGAACTCGCGGGTCTCGGCCGCACGGTGACCTTCGTCGACAGCACCGACGCGGACGCCGTCCTGACCGCCGTACGGCCCGAGACCCAGGTCGTCTACACGCAGTCCCTCAGCGACCCGCTGATGCGCCCGGCCCCGCTCAACGAACTCGCCATCCACGCCCAGATGAACGACCTGCTGCTGGTCGTGGACAACACCGCGCTGTCCCCGGCCGAACTGCGGCCCCTGGAGACCGGCGCCGTGATCGTCATCGAGGACACGGCGCTCTACCTCGACGGCTGGGGCGATGTCGGCGCCGCCCTCGTCACCGGCCTGGACCGGTACCTGCCGAGGATCGCCGAGCAGTGCGCCCGGCTCGGCGGCGAGGTGCCCGACTGGTCCGCCCATCTGCTCGAACGCTCGCTGTCCACCCTCCAGTTGAGACTGACCGCGCAGCGGGACGGCGCCGAGCGGGTGGCCTCGATGCTGCGCGCCCACCCCGCCGTACGGGCCGTACACCGGCCGTCGTTCGACGAGGCACCCTGGGCACTGGAGACCCACCGGGGCTTCGGCGGGCTGCTGGCCTTCGAGGTCGTACCGGAGATCCACGACCTCACCGGCGTCCTGGCCGCCTGCGACGACGGCCACACCCCCCTCGGCAGCACCGCCCGGCTGCCCGCCCGCACCAGCCACGCCCACCTCAGCGAACGGGTCCGCCGGGAGCTGGGCATCACCCGCCAACTGGTCCGCCTGGCGGTGGGCGTCACCGGCGCCGACGCCCTGTCCGGCCGGCTGCGGCGGGCCCTGGACACCGCCCTCGCACAGCGCAACGGAGGTGACGAGCGATGCTGAACGGCGTCGACCTGCGCGCCCGGGAATCCCTCGCCGAGCAGATCGGGGAGGACTCCTGGGAGGCCCAGCTGAGCATCGGCGTGGCGGCCCAGCCGGCGGCGGCCGACCGCTGCCGGGTGCGCACCGAACCGATGCGGCTCGGCTCCACCCGGGTGGCCCGCGCCTTCGGCATCGACCAGCGGTTCGGGCCCGGCGCCGCCGACTGCCTCGACCCGGTCGGCTCGCTGCTGGTGGCGCTCGGCGCGTCCGTCGCGGACAGCGTCGTCACCGAGCTGTCCGCCGCGGGCTGCGCACCTGCGCTCCTGGAGGTGCTGCCGTGCGCCGAGTTCACGGCGGACGGCACCGGCAGGCTCTCGTACGAGATACGGCTCGACGGCGAGGTCCCGGCCGAGCAGGCCCGGCGGGCGGTGGCCGCGGCCCGCGCCCGGGGCACCGCCCATCGCACCCTGGAGGAGCCCAACGACATCAAGGCCGTGGTGCAGACCGCCCAGGACGTGCACCTCGCCAGCCCGCCCGCCGACCACGACAGCGCGGACCGCACCGCCGTCCGACGACGCACGGCCCGGGTGATGTGGGAGATCGGCACCCATGTCCTCGCCGAGGCCGACGGCGTGCACGCCGAGTCCGACCAGCCCAAGCAGCTGTTCGGCGCCGACCTCGCGCCCAGCGCCCAGGAGTACTTCCTGGCCGCGCTGGCCGCCGAGGCCCTGGGCTTCGCCGACCCGCGCGCCGCCGCGCCCGGCGAACCGGCCGCCTCCGTGCACGCCTCCGGCCGGATCGATCTGCGCGGCCCCTACTCCACGCAGGACGCGCCCGTCGGCCTGCGCAACATCCTCGTCCAGCTGCTGCCCGCCGACCCGACCCGGGCCGACGAGGCCGCACCGGACGCCGTACGCCGCTGGTTCGCCGAGGGCGACGCCCTGCGGCTGGTCAGGGACCCGCACCCGATCGAGGTCCGGCTGGTCCTCGACGGCACCCCGGTCCCCGTACCGCACCCCGAGAACGACCGCACCACCGACACGAAGGAACCGCACCGTGCCCCGTGAATGGGACGCCAAGACGTACGACTCGCTGCCCCTGCCGCACCAGCAGTGGGGCAAGCGCACCCTCGGCAGGCTGAACCTCAAGGGCGGCGAGACCGTCCTGGACGCCGGCTGCGGCACCGGCCGGGACACGGCCGCGCTGCTCGACCTGGTCCCCGACGGCCGGGTGATCGGCGTGGACGGCTCCAGCCGGATGCTCGACCAGCTGCGCACCAAGCTGGCCGACCGGCTGGACCGGCTGGAGATCGTCCAGGCCGATCTGACCAAGCCGCTGCCGATCTCCGGCCAGGTCGACGCGATCACCAGCGTGGCCACCTTCCACTGGATCACCGACCACGCGGCGCTGTTCGCCAACCTGGCCGGGCATCTGCGGCCCGGCGGCCAGTTCGTCGCCGAGTGCGGCGGCCAGGGCAATGTCGCCCTGATCAACGCGGCCGTCGGCGAGGTGCTCGGCAAGAGGTCCGAGGACGAGCCCGAGGGCAAGGACAAGGTCTGGTACTTCGGCGGCGTCGAGGAGACCACCCAGCGGCTGCGGGACGCCGGGTTCACCGACATCGACGTCAACCTGCTGCCCGACCCGGCGCGGCTGGAGCCCGGCGAGCAGCTGTGGAGCTACCTGGCCACCGTGGTCCTCGGCTCCCACCTCGACAAGCTCCCCGAGTCCGACCACGAGGACTTCGTGCGCGCGGTCGCCGCCCGGCTGCCCGAACCGGTCGTCGACTACGTTCGGCTCAACATCACCGCCCGCCGGGCCTGACGGAGGCACCCATGGCACACTCCGCGCTCCCCGCTCTCCTGGTCGTCCACGACCGGGGCTCCGCCACCGCCTGGCGCATCCTCTCGGCGGCCCGCGGACTGTGCCGGGTGATCTTCCTGTGCGAGCCCCGGAACCCGGCGTACCAGGTCGAGTTGGAGCAGATCGGCAGATACGCCGAGATCGCCGACATCACCGGACTCGGCGAGGCGGAGATCTGCCGGCTCGCCGAGAGCCTGGGCCCCGCGGGTGTCATCACCTTCAGCGAGTACCGGCTGCGCCTGACAGCCGCGATCGCCGAGCACTGCGGACTGCGCTTCCACTCCCGCGCCACCGCGGCGGCCCTCACCGACAAGTACCGCCAGCGGCAGGCCCTTTCGGACGCCGGCGTCCAGCACACCGGATGCGTCCTGGTCCGCGACCCGGACCAGGCGGCCACCGCGCTCGCCGAGCTGGGGACACCCGCGATCCTCAAACCGCGGCACGGCGCCGGCAGCGTGGACACCTGCCTGATCGACTCGGCCGACGAACTGCGCGCCCGCCTCGCCGAGTTCACGGCGGACGGCGAACGCGAGTTCGTCCTGGAGGAGTTCCTGCCCGGGGACCCCGCCCTCACCGGCCCCGGCTGGGCCGACTTCGTGTCCGTGGAGTCCCTGGTCGTCGACGGTGAGCCGCGCACCGCCGCGATCAGCGGAAAGCCGCCGATGGTCCCGCCGTTCCGCGAGACCGGCCATGTCCTGCCGGCCCCGGTGCCGGCCGAGACCGCCGCCGAGGTCGAACGGCTGGCCCAGGCGGCGGTAAGGGCCCTCGGCATCCGCCACGGCATCACCCACACCGAGATCAAGTTCACCCCGAAGGGCCCGCGGATCATCGAGGTCAACGGGCGGCTCGGCGGCTTCATCGCGGAGATCGTGCAACGCCGCACCGGCTACGACATGGTGGCCGCCGCCCTGCGCCTGGCCCTGGGCCTGCCCGTCACCGATCCGGACCCCGCCCGGCTGCACGGGGACCGGGTGACCTTCCAGTACCTGCTGGTCCCGCCCGCCGGCCCGCTGCGGCCCGGCCCGCCCGCGCTCCTCGACGACCTCGGGGACCTGCCCGGCGTCGACCTGGTCGACGTCTCCCCGCCCGCCGACTGGCACACCGACTGGCGCCGGGGCACGCTCGGCGCCATCGGCACGGTCTACGGATCGGCCGCCGACCACACCGAGCTGAGGGCGCTGATCGGCCAACTCGCCGAGCGTCTCGACCAGTTCTGGCGCGATCCGGACGTACCGCGTACCGGCGCGCCGCGGCTGATCGATACGGTGGACAACTCGATCGACCTGTCGATCCATTGACGCGTCGACCCCTGTACCCGTCGACCCTTTGAACGAAAGGCGCTACTCATGCCCGAGAACAGCACTCCCGCCGAGGTGATCTCGATTCCGGTGGGCCGGGTGGTCGGCGGGCGCGCGGAGGTCCGTGACGACGACTGGGGCGGCGAGACGGCGATCATCCGCCTGGACGCCGACCAGTACGGCCCCGAGGCCGTGGCCGGCCTGGACTCCTTCTCCCACCTGGAGGTCGTCTACCACTTCGACCGCGTGCCCGTGGAGAAGATCGAGACCGGGGCCCGGCACCCGCGCGGCAACACCGACTGGCCCCGCGTCGGCATCTTCGCCCAGCGCGGCAAGAACCGCCCCAACCGGATCGGCGTCTCCCGCTGCCGCCTGATCAAGACCGACGGCCTCGACCTCCACATCCAGGGCCTGGACGCCGTCGACGGCACCCCCGTCCTCGACATCAAGCCCTACATGAGCGAGTTCGGTCCCCAGGGCGACACCACCCAGCCCGACTGGGCCACCACCATCATGCGCGACTACTACTGATCGTACGACGGTGCCGCCGACGGCGGCGCTGACCGTACGACGGCCTCCTACAGCGGCTGGAGACCGAGCGCGACGCGGGTGAGCTCCGCCTTGTTGCCGATACCGAACTTGGATCGCACCCGCTTCACGTACGTGTCCACGGTGTGCTGGCTGATGCCGATGCGCCGGGCCACCTGGCCATGGGTCATCCCCGACGCGATGAACCGGAGCACCTGCTCCTCGCGCGGCGACAGCCCGGCCGGCGCCCGGTCGCCCGCGGAGACCGGCGCGCGCCGCTCCACGGCCTCGTGCACCTGCCGCAGCACCTGGTCCGGGGTCGCGTCGGCCCGCACCACGACGACGTCCGGCGCGCTCCCGCGCCACACCGCACGCTCCGGCACCTGCTGCGCCAGGGTGTCCTCGACCAGCAGCACCTCGATCCCGGCCCCGGGCTCGGGGAAGCCGTCGGCCGAGGCGAAGACGACCTCGCAGGGCGACCGCGTGGTCAGCAGATGGGTGAGACCCATCAGCACAAGCGGCCGCACCCCGCAGATCGCCGTTCTCGTCCCCTGACCGTCGCCCGTCGGAACCGCTGCCGCTCCCGGGCGTTCGAGCGTGACCGTCTCAGTGCTCATCGGCGCCTTCCCCGTAGATCTTGTTGATGCGTTCGATCGCCTCGGCCACCCGCTGCGGTGGCGCGGCGGTGAAGCAGAGCCGAGCCCAACTGCCGTAGTGCGCCCCGAAGTTCCGCCCCGGCGCCAGACCGACACCGAGCTGGGCACACCGCCGCACAAACCGCTCGCCGTCCCCCCAGGCCCGCAGATCGAGGAACGTGTACAGGCCGCCGGACACCTCCGTGTGCGGCACCTGAAGCGTCGAATCCGCGAGCCACCAGGCCGCCGCGGCCCGGTCCCGGCGCCGGTCCAGCTCCGCGCGCGGGGTACGCAGCGCCTCGTACGCGGCGAACTGCGCCACGGTGGGGACGCCCCCGCCGGTGCACCGCGCCCAGCCGACCGCGGTCGCCGCCGCCTCCGGGGGACACACCAGGTAACCCACCCGGTTCCCGGGCATCGCGTACGTCGTCCCACAGCTGTGCGCCGAGAACGTCCGCTCCGCCGCCGCTCCGATCCCCGCGATGTCCGGGAATCCCTCCCTGGTGAAGTCGTACCCGTCGTACGTGTTGTCGGCGATCAGCCACAGATCATGCCGCTCGGCCAACTCCACGAGCACCGCGAGCCGCCGCCGATCCAGCCGATAACCGGTCGGATTATTGGGGCTGTTGAAGTAGATGGCCCGCGTCCTCGAGGTCACCGCCCCCTCGACGGCCCCCATCAGATCGAACCCGAAACCGGCGGCCCCGAGCTCCAGAAAGACCGGCACCTCCCGCACCACCCCGCCCGCGGCTCGCACCAGAGCGGCGGCATCCGGCCAGTGCGGTGAGAGCACCAACACCTCATCGCCGTCCCGGAGTACGGCACGAAGCGCGACGGAGAGGGCATGCGTGGCCCCACCGGTGACCAGAACCTGCTCGGGCAGCACGTCTCCGCCCCGCGGCCCGCCCACCCCCTCGGCGAACGCCTCCCGCAACTCGGGCACCCCGCCGACCGGCGCCTCCTCCTCCGGAGAGACCCCGAACTCCCGCTCCCGCCAACCCCGGGGCCGCGCACAGGGCTCGAACACGGTCCTGCCCCGGTGCAGCGGAACGCTCTCCCCACACCCTGAGCCACGCAGCAACTCGTCGACCCGATCGCCGTACTCACCGCAGTAACCGCCGAGTTCACCGAGAGCGCGGGGGAGGGAGGGCATGGGAGGAGGACTCCTGATGGTGGTGTCGGAAGGGTGCGGGGCGATGCCTCAGCTGCTGCGGTCGCCCAAGAAGACGGGACCGCTGTCGTGCACGGCACCCCAATGGGTGTCCCCGGGCTCCGCGCCGACGACGGCGGCCGGCGCGATACCCCAGTGCGTGTCCCCGGGCTCCACCGCGGCGACGACGACCGGAGCCGCACCCCAGTGCGTATCCCCGGCCTCGGCCGGCCCCCCGGCCACCAGCACCGCCACCACCCCGGCCACCAGCCCCACCACCGACCGGCCCACGCCCCTGCTCCTCGCCATCACTCTCTCCCCATCCCCAGCCATCCCTCCGCCGGGGCCACCCCCCGAACGACCCCCATCCCACCCCCACCCCCTTTCGAACTCCCTTCCGCCCCCTCAACCCGCCCACCACGCGGACGGAAAGCGGATGAGAAGAAGACGAGAAGGAATGCCGACCGGGGCGCGCCCGGTGCTACCGCCTCTGACGCCGGCAGACGACCTGGCCGCCAACACTCCAGGGGCGCCCTTGAGGGACAAGCTGGATGAATCTGGCGCGGGGCTAGTGGAGCGCGTCGTCTCGTGGCTCCTCCGGCGACCCACAGAGTGGGGCTCTTGGCGAAAGGGTCTGGCGGGGGAGCGGCGAGGAGGAGCCGAGCTGAACCGCTTAGGGTGCCCAACAGGCGTCAACAACGCTCGTGATCAATACAGCTAGCGGGCGATGTCCAAGTGCAGAGGAGTGACCAAGGAATGAAGAGCGCGAAGCTGGTGGCGCTGACTGGTTTGGCGGGTGCGGCTGTGGTCTCGGGACTGGCTGTACTGATGAAAAGCGATGTGGTGAGGAGCCCGCTGTTCAAGGACGCAGCGGAGAAGCAGCAGAACGAGACAAGGAAGCGGCAGGAAGAGGAGGCGCGGCGTCGGCGCGCCATCCAGCGGAAGGACGACTACTTCAGGAAGCAGCGCGAGGAGGCGGCACGCCAGGCCCGCAGCAACAACCACGACTAGGTGTCGGCAGTCCCCGCCCCTTCATGGACCTCGCCCGCGGCGATGCTCCAAGATCCCGTCCACGCCTCGTCCACAGACCCTGGCATACGGCCACTCCGAGCCGCACATGCCTGCACATACGCGAAGACCCCGGCCTCAGCGTTTCCGCTGATGTCGGGGTCTTTGGGCACCTTAACTACGGTGCCCCCGGCAGGATTCGAACCTGCGCACACGGCTCCGGAGGCCGTTGCTCTATCCCCTGAGCTACGGGGGCGTGTCGGTTGCGGAGCGTTGTGCTCGCGGCGACGGACAGAACATTAGCAGGTCCGGTGGGGTGATCAGGAACCCGTTTGCGGGGAGGGGTCCCCTGTAGGGGGTGGAAGTGGGGAAAACCCGGACGCGGTGGCCCGGGCGGTCCTACTCTCGAGTTGTGCCGGGCGCGTCGGGCCGGGTGCTTGTTGTCGACGACAACAAGGTCATCCGGCAGCTGATCAGGGTCAATCTCGAGCTGGAAGGGCTCGAGGTCGTGACCGCGGCCGATGGTGCCGAGTGTCTGGACGTGGTGCACCAAGTGCGGCCCGATCTCGTGACGCTCGACGTCGTCATGCCGCGGCTGGACGGGCTGCGTACCGCCGCCCGGCTCCGTGCCGACCCCCGTACGAACCATCTGCCCCTCGCCATCATCAGCGCCTGCACCCAGTACGAGGTCGAGACCGGCCTCGATGTCGGCGTCGACGCCTTCCTCTCCAAGCCCTTCGAACCCGCCGAGCTCGTGCGCCTCGTCAAGCAGCTGATCCAGGGCCGCGCCGGGCGCGGGGGAGTGGGCGGCCGAGGGGGAAGAGGTGGCGGGGACGGCAGCGGTGACGATGACGACGACGGGCTCGCGGACGGGGTGGCCGGCGGGGTTTCCATCGGCTGAGCCGGGCCGAGCAGACGGGGCCGGTTCCTGGGGTTCCCGGTTCCGCGGCGGTGAGGGGCGTGGCCTTTCCCGTCTCACCAGGGAAACCGGCTCGCCTTCCCACCCCCCTCCTCCCCTACCCTTGTCCCGTGACCCCCGTCGAGCTCTCCCGCACCGTGTTGCACGCGGTGCGTTGTGCTGTTGACGAGGGGCAGCTCAGTGTCGTGGTGCCCGAGCGGGTCGTGGTGAGCGAGCCGGGGGCCGGGGGGTGCGGGGAGTACGCGACCAATGTCGCGCTCCAGCTCGCCCGCGCGGCCGGGAAGCCGCCGCGCACCGTCGCCGAGATCCTGCGGCCCCGGCTCATCGCGGCGGACGGCATCGAGGACGTCGTCGTCACCGGGCCGGGATTCCTCAACTTCCGGCTCGACCGGCGGGCCGACCCGCTCCTGGACCTCGTCCGGGAGATCCGCGGGCAGGGGCGGCGGTACGGCCACGGGGACGCCCTCGCCGGGCAGGTGCTCACGCTGCGGGTGCCGTACGAGGTGCGGGCCGAGGTAGTCGCCGACGCCGTCGTACGGATCGTCGCCACCCAGGGCGGGCGGGCCACCGTCGAGCACCGGGGCGGACGGGCCACCGTGCAGCACCACGGCGGGCGGGCCGCCGTAGAACACGGTGAGCTCGTCGATCTGCGGCCCGTACCCGCTCCCGAGGACCCCGCGCCGCTCGGGCCCGACGCCGCCCGGTGGGCGCTGCTCCACCCCGCGCCGCACGACCGGCCCCGCATCACCGCGGACCATCTCGTCCAGCGGGAGGGCAATCCGCTGTTCCGGGTGCGGTACGCCCACGCCCGCGTCCGGTCCCTCGGCCGGGGCGCCGCCCGCCTGGGCTTCGCCGCCGAGCCGGGCCCCCTGGACGCCTCCGAGGCCGACACCGCGGTCACCCCCGCCTGCCGAACCCCCGCCCTCCGAGCCTCCGCCCTCCACACCCCCCTGTCCGACTACCCCCGCATCCTCACCGCGGCCGCCACCCATCGCGCGCCGGACCGGCTGGCCCGGCATCTCGTCACCGTCGCGGATGCCGTGCTGCCCTTTCTGGCCTGTGTGCTTCCGATCGGCGAGGAGAAACCCTCGGCCGCCCACCGAGCCCGGCTCGCGCTTGCCGAAGCGACCGGGACGGTGCTGGCCGGCGGCCTGTCCCTGCTCGGCATCGACGCACCCGAACATCTCTGAGGGACCGAGTCACAGATGTCCCCCGGAGTGAGACAGAGAGTCTGAGAGCCACCGTCATGAGCCGTTCCGCCCATCCCGCCGGGCCCCGTCACGCCGACGTCCTGCCCGAGGGGCACTACTCCGCGCCGCCCACCGACCTCAACGTGCTCGACCACAAGGTCTGGGCGCGGACCGTCGGCCGCGGCGAGGACGGGGTCGTCACCGTCGGCGGGGTCCCCGTGACCCGGCTCGCCGAGGAGTTCGGCACGCCCGCGTACATCATGGACGAGGCCGACTTCCGGGCGCGGGCGCGCGCCTGGCGCACCGCCTTCGGGGCCGACGCCGATGTGTTCTACGCGGGGAAGGCGTTCCTCTCGCGTGCCGTCGTGCGGTGGCTGGAGGAGGAAGGGCTGAATCTCGATGTTTGTTCCGGGGGCGAGCTCGTAACGGCGCTCTCCGCCGGGATGGCTCCCGAGCGCATCGCCTTCCACGGGAACAACAAGTCCGTCGCGGAGATCACCCGCGCCGTGGAGGCCGGCGTCGGGCGGATCGTGCTCGACTCCTTCCAGGAGATCGTGCGGGTCGCCCACATCGCCCAGTCCCTGGGCAAGCGGCAGAAGGTCCAGATCCGGATCACCGTCGGCGTCGAGGCCCACACCCACGAGTTCATCGCCACCGCCCACGAGGACCAGAAGTTCGGCATCCCGCTCGCCGGCGGGCAGGCCGCCGAGGCCGTGCGGCGGGCGCTGCACCTGGACGGGCTCGAACTGATCGGGATCCACTCCCACATCGGCTCGCAGATCTTCGACATGTCCGGGTTCGAGGTCGCCGCCCACCGGGTCGTCGGACTGCTCAAGGACATCCGCGACGAGCACGGCGTCGAGCTGCCCGAGATCGACCTCGGCGGCGGCCTCGGCATCGCCTACACCAGCGACGACGACCCGCGCGAGCCGCACGAGATCGCCAAGGCGCTCGGCGAGATCGTCGGCCGCGAGTGCGAGGCCGCGCGGCTGCGCACGCCCCGGATCTCGGTCGAGCCCGGGCGCGCCGTCGTCGGCCCGACCGCGTTCACGCTCTACGAGGTCGGCACCGTGAAGCCGCTGGAGGGGCTGCGCACGTACGTCTCCGTCGACGGCGGCATGTCCGACAACATCCGCACCGCGCTGTACGACGCCGAGTACAGCGTCGCCCTCGTCTCGCGGGCCAGCGACGCCGAGCCGATGCTCGTCCGGGTCGTGGGCAAGCACTGCGAGAGCGGGGACATCGTGGTCAAGGACGCGTTCCTGCCCGCCGATCTCGCGCCGGGCGACCTCATCGCCGTACCGGCCACGGGGGCGTACTGCCGGTCGATGGCCAGCAACTACAACCATGTGCTCCGGCCGCCCGTCGTCGCGGTGAAGGACGGCGAGGCCCGTGTGATCGTCCGGCGGGAGACGGAGGAGGATCTCCTGCGTCTGGATGTCGGATGAGTCGGCGAATGAGTCGAGGGACGAGTCGGCGAGACGCGGGGCGGAAGATCTGCGGTCCGCAGGCCCCGCGAAAATGAAATAAACGTCTCAGGATCCGGACGAAGGGTAGAAACTCCCGTCCGGTGAGTGAGACTGGTCCAACCGTAGACGGTAAGAGGAAACGAGGTCGGATGATGCGTACGCGTCCGCTGAAGGTGGCGCTGCTGGGCTGTGGGGTTGTCGGCTCAGAGGTGGCGCGCATCATGACGACGCACGCCGACGACCTCGCCCAGAGGATCGGCGCCCCGGTGGAGCTCGCCGGGGTCGCCGTACGCCGCCCGAGCAAGGTCCGCGAGGGCATCGACCCGGCCCTGGTCACCACGGACGCCACCGCGCTCGTCAAACGCGGTGACATCGACGTCGTCGTCGAGGTGATCGGCGGGATCGAGCCCGCCCGCTCGCTGATCACCACCGCGTTCGAGCACGGCGCCTCCGTCGTCTCCGCGAACAAGGCCCTGCTCGCCCAGGACGGGGCCGCCCTGCACGCCGCCGCCGAGGAGCACGGCCGTGACCTCTACTACGAGGCCGCCGTCGCCGGTGCCATCCCGCTGATCCGCCCGCTGCGCGAGTCGCTGGCCGGCGACAAGGTCAACCGGGTGCTCGGCATCGTCAACGGCACCACCAACTTCATCCTCGACAAGATGGACTCCACGGGCGCCGGCTACCAGGAGGCCCTGGACGAGGCCACCGCGCTCGGGTACGCCGAGGCCGACCCGACCGCCGATGTCGAGGGCTTCGACGCCGCCGCCAAGGCCGCCATCCTCGCCGGTATCGCCTTCCACACGCGGGTGCGCCTGGACGACGTCCACCGCGAGGGGATGACCGAGGTCACCGCCGCCGACTTCCGCTCGGCCAAGGAGATGGGCTGCACCATCAAGCTGCTCGCCATCTGCGAGCGGGCGCGGGACGGGGCCTCCGTCACGGCGCGCGTGCACCCCGCCATGATTCCGCTGAGCCACCCTCTCGCCTCCGTGCGCGGCGCGTACAACGCCGTCTTCGTGGAGAGCGACGCGGCCGGCCAGCTGATGTTCTACGGCCCCGGCGCCGGCGGTTCCCCGACCGCCTCCGCCGTGCTCGGCGACCTCGTCGCCGTCTGCCGCAACAAGCTCAACGGCACCACGGGTCCCGGCGAGTCGGCGTACGCCGCGCTGCCGGTCTCCCCGATGGGCGATGTCGTCACGCGGTACCACATCAGCCTGGACGTGGCCGACAAACCGGGCGTCCTCGCCCAGGTCGCCACGGTCTTCGCCGAGCACGGGGTGTCCATCGACACCGTCCGGCAGTCGGGCAAGGACGGCGAGGCCTCCCTCGTCGTCGTCACCCACCGAGCGTTCGACGCCGCCCTGACCGGCACCGTCGAGGCGCTGCGCAAGCTCGACACCGTGCGGGGTGTCGCCAGCATCATGCGGGTTGAAGGAGAGTAACGAGCAATGACCCACCAGTGGCGCGGAATCATCGAGGAGTACCGGGACCGGCTGCCGGTTTCCGACACCACGCCGGTCGTGACGCTCCGTGAGGGCGGCACGCCCCTCGTGCCCGCGCAGGTGCTCTCCGAGCGCACCGGCTGCGAGGTCCACCTCAAGGTGGAGGGCGCGAACCCGACGGGGTCCTTCAAGGACCGCGGCATGACGATGGCCATCTCCAAGGCGAAGGAGGAGGGGGCCAAGGCCGTCATCTGCGCGTCCACCGGCAACACCTCCGCCTCCGCCGCGGCGTACGCCGTACGGGCCGGCATGGTCTCGGCCGTGCTCGTGCCGCAGGGCAAGATCGCGCTCGGCAAGATGGGCCAGGCCCTGGTGCACGGCGCGAAGATCCTCCAGGTCGACGGAAACTTCGACGACTGCCTCACGCTCGCCCGCTCGCTGAGCGAGAACTACCCGGTGGCGCTGGTCAATTCGGTCAACCCGGTGCGGATCGAGGGCCAGAAGACGGCCGCCTTCGAGATCGTGGACATGCTCGGTGACGCACCCGACATCCACGTCCTGCCGGTCGGCAACGCGGGCAACATCACGGCGTACTGGAAGGGCTACCAGGAGTACGCCACCGACAAGATCGCCACCCGGACGCCCCGCATGTGGGGGTTCCAGGCCGCGGGCAGCGCCCCGATCGTGCGCGGCGAGGTCGTCAAGGACCCGTCGACCATCGCCACCGCCATCCGGATCGGCAACCCCGCCTCCTGGCAGTACGCCCTGGCGGCCCGGGACGAGTCCGGCGGCGCCATCGACGAGGTGACGGACCGTGAAATCCTGCGCGCCTACCGGCTGTTGGCCGCGCAGGAGGGTGTCTTCGTGGAGCCCGCCTCCGCCGCCTCGGTCGCCGGTCTGCTCAAGGCCGCCGAGCAGGGCAAGGTCGACCCGGGCCAGCGCATCGTCTGCACCGTCACCGGCAACGGCCTGAAGGACCCCGACTGGGCCGTCGCCGGCGCACCCCAGCCGGTCACCGTCCCGGTCGACGCGGCCACCGCGGCCGAGCGCCTCGGCCTCGCCTGAGACATCGAGGCGCACCGGATATACCGGGGCACACCGGGGTCTTCCCCGACAGGGTCTGACAGGGGCGTCCGCGTTCCTGCCAGACCCTGTCAGGGTGCACAAGGGGCTTACGACACGCATCGTGCGCCTCCTGTGCGCCCTATGTCGCTACTGAACCTTCCTTCGATACGCTGTACCGAACCCGCTTGTTGCATATGCACTGCGCATAGGGGCAACGCCGCGCCGTCTGCGCGGCCGAGGGTCTCCACGTACGTATCGAATGTCTTTGACAGTCACGCAGCTCAAGGAGAGTCTTCGAGCGATGGCCGGTCCAGCCTTCCGAGCCGCCGCCGTCCGGGTGCGCACCCCCGCCACCAGCGCCAATCTCGGTCCGGGCTTCGACGCCCTGGGCCTCGCGCTGGGGCTCTACGACGACGTCGTCGTCCGGGTGGCCGACTCCGGGCTGCACATCGACATCGCGGGTGAGGGCAGCGAGAATCTGCCGCGCGACGAGCGTCACCTCCTCGTCCGCGCCCTGCGCACCGCCTTCGACCTACTGGGCGGCCAGCCCCGGGGCCTGGAGATCGTCTGCGCCAACCGCATCCCGCACGGCCGGGGGCTCGGCTCCTCCTCCGCCGCCATCTGCGCCGGCATCGTGGCCGCCCGCGCCGTGACCATAGGCGGCGAGGCCCGTCTGGACGACGCGGCGCTGCTGGCGCTGGCCACCGAGATCGAGGGCCATCCCGACAATGTGGCCGCCTGTCTGCTCGGCGGATTCACCTTGTCCTGGATGGAATCCGGCGCGGCCCGCGCGATCAGAATGGACCCCGACGATTCCATCGTTCCGGTGGTTTTCGTACCCGGAAAGCCGGTCCTGACGGAAATCGCCCGCGGACTGCTGCCGCGCACCGTTCCGCATGTCGACGCCGCCGCCAACGCGGGCCGTGCCGCCCTGCTCGTGGAGGCCCTCACCCGGCGCCCCGAACTGCTGCTGCCCGCCACCGAGGACCGCCTCCACCAGGAGTACCGCGCCCCGGCCATGCCGGAGAGCGCCGCGCTGGTGGAGCGGCTGCGGGCGGACGGGATCCCGGCCGTCATCTCAGGCGCAGGACCCACCGTCATGGCCCTGACCGACGCCGGCACCGCCGACAAGGTCTCCCACCTCGCCGGTGACGGCTGGGCCGCCAACCGGCTGGACCTGGATATGCGGGGAGCGAGCGTGCTGCCGCTTGCGCCCTGACACACGGTTGCCGGATTTGGAGAGGGGGAATGTTTGTTGGATCCGGTAGTGTTAATCTCAAGTCTGCACCCGACCCCACCATGGCGAGGTGCCACGTGTCCCCGTCCGGGACAGACATTCTTCCGGGAGCCCCCCACGCCACTCCGTGTTCCGCGCGCCGTACCTGGGCAGTACGTCGTGTGCGAGCGCTGAGCCGGCCGCAGGGCATGCTCCGGAACAGGTGCTACCACGCCACGTGACACCGGGTGTCACGGCTCGCGGAAGCGCCGTCACCGCACATTTCTCTTCCGCCGCGTTGGCGGACCACCGCCCCGGCACGGTTCACGAAGACAGGACCGTAGTCGGACAGCACAACCGGTCGCCGAGCCAGACAGGCCGACGTCCGCTCCAGGGAAGGACCCTTCGTGAGCGACACCACCGATCTGATGGGCGCACGTGTCGAGGAGACCGCTGCCGCGCCCGCCACGGACGCCTCCGCGCCTGCCACCGGTGCCGGCTCCCGGCGGCGCCGGGGTACCGGCCTTGAGGGCATGGTGCTGGCCGAGCTGCAGCAGGTCGCCTCGGGCCTCGGTATCCGGGGCACGGCGCGGATGCGCAAGAGCCAGCTGATCGAGGTCATCAAGGAGGCGCAGGCCCAGGGCAGTGCCCCCAAGGCCGAGGCCGCCACCGAGACCAAGCCGAAGCGCCGGACCACCTCCAAGGCCCGCACCGGCGAGAGCGCGGACGGCGCGCAGAAGGCGGCCAAGTCCGAGGCGCCCGCCGAGAAGGCGCAGCAGCAGATCGAGATTCCCGGTCAGCCCGCCGCCGGAGACGACGCGCCGACCGAGCGCCGTCGTCGTCGTGCCACCGCCGAGGCCGGCAGCCCCGCCGCGGGCGGTGCCGAGACGGCCGCCGCCGAGGCGAAGACCGAGGCGCGTACCGACGCGAAGAGCGAGGCCAAGGCCGACGCGTCCGCCCAGCAGCCGCAGCAGCAGGGCGAGTCCGCGAAGAACGACGCCGGTGACGGCGAGGGCCGCGGCCGCCGCGACCGCCGTGAGCGCGGCCGTGAGCGCGGCGAGCGTGGCGACCGCGCTGAGCGCGGTGACCGCGGCGACCGCCGCAACAAGGGCGACGACCAGCAGGGCGGCCAGCGTCAGCAGCAGGGCCAGCAGGGCGGCCGCCAGGACCGGCAGCAGCAGGACGACGACGACTTCGAGGGCGGCCGTCGTGGCCGTCGTGGCCGCTACCGCGACCGTCGTGGCCGTCGTGGCCGCGACGAGATCGCCGAGCCGCAGGTCGCCGAGGACGACGTCCTGATCCCCGTCGCGGGCATCCTGGACATCCTCGACAACTACGCCTTCATCCGGACCTCCGGCTACCTGCCGGGCCCGAACGACGTGTACGTCTCCCTCGCCCAGGTCCGCAAGAACGGCCTGCGCAAGGGTGACCACCTCACCGGTGCGGTCCGTCAGCCGAAGGACGGGGAGCGCCGCGAGAAGTTCAACGCGCTCGTCCGCCTCGACTCCGTCAACGGCATGGCGCCCGAACACGGCCGCGGCCGCCCGGAGTTCAACAAGCTGACGCCGCTGTACCCGCAGGACCGCCTCCGCCTGGAGACGGACCCGGGCGTGCTGACGACCCGGATCATCGACCTCGTGTCGCCGATCGGCAAGGGTCAGCGCGGTCTGATCGTGGCCCCGCCGAAGACCGGCAAGACCATGATCATGCAGGCGATCGCCAACGCGATCACGCACAACAACCCCGAGTGCCACCTGATGGTCGTCCTGGTCGACGAGCGTCCGGAAGAGGTCACCGACATGCAGCGGTCGGTCAAGGGCGAGGTCATCTCCTCGACCTTCGACCGCCCGGCCGAGGACCACACCACGGTCGCCGAGCTGGCCATCGAGCGCGCCAAGCGCCTCGTGGAGCTGGGCCACGACGTGGTCGTGCTGCTGGACTCCATCACGCGTCTGGGCCGCGCCTACAACCTCGCGGCGCCGGCCTCCGGCCGCATCCTGTCCGGTGGTGTCGACTCGACCGCGCTGTACCCGCCGAAGCGCTTCTTCGGTGCCGCGCGCAACATCGAGGACGGCGGCTCGCTCACCATCCTGGCGACGGCGCTCGTGGACACCGGCTCCCGCATGGACGAGGTGATCTTCGAGGAGTTCAAGGGCACCGGCAACATGGAGCTCAAGCTCGACCGCAAGCTCGCCGACAAGCGCATCTTCCCGGCGGTGGACGTGGACGCGTCCGGCACCCGTAAGGAAGAGATCCTGCTGGGCGCCGAGGAGCTGGGCATCGTCTGGAAGCTGCGCCGGGTGCTGCACGCCCTGGACCAGCAGCAGGCGATCGAGCTGCTGCTGGACAAGATGAAGCAGACCAAGTCGAACGTCGAGTTCCTGATGCAGATCCAGAAGACGACGCCGACCCCCGGCAACGGCGACTGAGTCTCCGCAGCCAGCTGACGGAGGCCGTCCCCGCGGGGGCGGCCTCCGTCGTGTGCGAACCGAGACCTTTGCCACAAGCATCACGTTCCGCACCCAGTCGGCAGCATAGGACGACCGGCGCCAAAACCGCAGGTGAGCGCCGTACTCCCGATCCGTCCCACTACACACAGTGCCCATCGCCCCACGCGGTGGGCACTCTGCGTTGTGCAACGCTGTCCCGAGTTTCTCCGTCCTACCGCGCGGAGGGACGATGGAGCGGTGATGACCGCGCCTGACCCTGACCGCAGGGGGTAACCGATCGACGAGACCTAGGAGTGCCGTGTCCGCCGAGAGCATGCCGGAACCGATACCTCAGACCGGCGCCCAGGAGCCCGGCCGCGGAGGCCGGGGACGGCGCCGCAAGCCCCGTAGCACCGGCCGCAAGGCCCTGCTCGCGACGGCCTGGACGGCCGCGGGCGTGCTGGTGCTCGGCGGCGCCGGAGCCGGGTACCTGTACTTCAAGCTCAACGGCAACCTGCACAGCGTCGACATCAACCAGGTCCTCGGCAAGGACCGGCCCACGAAGATCGACAACGGCTCCGAGAACATCCTGGTCCTCGGCTCCGACACCCGCGCCGGCACCAACAAGAAGCTCGGCGGCGGCACGGACGACGGCAGCGCCCGCTCCGACACCGCGATGATCGTGCACGTCTACGAGGGCCACAAGAAGGCCAGCGTGGTCTCCATACCCCGGGACACCCTGGTGGACCGCCCCGCGTGCACCGACACCAAGGGCACCACGCACCCGGCCGCGAGCGCTGTGATGTTCAACGAGGCGTATTCCACCGGCGGCGCGGCCTGCGCCGTGAAGTCCGTCGAGGCCCTCACCGGCATCCGCATGGACCACTACCTGGAGGTCGACTTCGCGGGCTTCCAGAAGCTCATCGACGACCTCGGCGGCGTCCCGGTCACCACGACCAGGGCCATCGCCGACCCGCAGAGCCATCTGGACCTCAAGGCCGGCACGCACACCCTCGACGGACAGCAGGCCCTCGGCCTGGTCCGTACCCGGCACGGTGTCGGCGACGGCTCCGACCTCGGCCGCATCCAGCTCCAGCAGGCCTTCGTCAAGGCGCTGCTCGGCCAGGTCAAGAACGTCGGCGTCTTCAGCGACCCCAAGAAGCTGTACGACCTCGCCGACACCGCGACCAAGGCCGTCACCACCGACTCCGACCTCGGCTCGGTCAACTCCCTCGTCAATTTCGCCGACGGCCTCAAGGGCATCGACGCCCGGCACATGACGATGGTCACCATGCCCGTCCAGTACGACCCGGCCAACCCCAACCGCGTCCTGCTGGAGAAGTCGAAGGCCCGCCTGGTGTGGGACGCGCTGAAGAACGACCGCCCGATACCCGCGTCGGCCAAGGGCACCGCCTCGGGCGAGGCCGGCGGTGTGGTGAGCGGCTGACGGACGGCCGCGGGACCGCCCGGGAATAGAACAACCGCACCCCCGGTTTGGGGGGATGGCACCAGTCCTGGCAGACTGGTACGTCGGCCCCGGTTCACGTCCCCGCAGCCCGCGGCGGCGACCCGGAGCCCTCCCGAAACCTAGGAGAAACCTTGAAGCGCGACATCCACCCCGAGTACGTCGAGACGCAGGTCAGCTGCACCTGTGGCGCGTCGTTCACCACGCGGAGCACCATCGACTCCGGCACCATCCGTGCCGAGGTCTGCTCCGAGTGCCACCCGTTCTACACGGGCAAGCAGAAGATCCTCGACACCGGTGGCCGTGTGGCCCGCTTCGAGGCCCGCTTCGGCAAGGCTGCCGCCGGCTCCAAGAAGTAGCGAGCCCCCATTCGCCGGTCCACGGCCGTACGTCCGCGAGGGCGTGCGTCCGGGACCGGCGTTTTTGGTCGCCCGCCCCTTCCCTTCACCGCAGTACAGGAGCCGAAAGATGTTCGAGGCAGTCGAGGACCTCGTCGCCGAGCACGCCGACCTCGAGACGAAGCTCGCCGACCCGTCGGTCCACGCCGACCAGGCGAACGCGCGCAAGCTGAACAAGCGCTATGCCGAGCTGACCCCGATCGTCGGCACGTACGGCTCCTGGAAGCAGGCCGGCGACGACATCGAGACCGCGCGCGAGCTGGCCGCCGACGACCCGGACTTCGTCGCCGAGGTCAAGGAGCTGGAGCAGCAGCGCGAGGAGCTGACCGAGAAGCTGCGCCTGCTGCTCGTCCCGCGTGACCCGAGTGACGAGAAGGACGTCATTCTGGAGATCAAGGCGGGCGCGGGCGGCGACGAGTCGGCGCTGTTCGCCGGCGACCTGCTGCGCATGTACCTGCGCTACGCGGAGCGCGTCGGCTGGAAGACCGAGATCATCGACGCCACCGAGTCCGAGCTGGGCGGCTACAAGGACGTCCAGGTCGCGGTGAAGACCCGCGGGCAGACCGAGCCCGGCCAGGGCGTGTGGGCGCGGCTGAAGTACGAGGGCGGCGTGCACCGCGTGCAGCGGGTGCCGGCCACCGAGTCCCAGGGCCGTATCCACACCTCCGCCGCCGGTGTCCTCGTCACCCCCGAGGCCGAGGAGGTGGACGTGGAGATCAACCCGAACGACCTCCGCATCGACGTCTACCGCTCCTCCGGTCCCGGCGGCCAGTCCGTCAACACCACGGACTCCGCGGTGCGCATCACCCACCTGCCCACCGGTGTCGTCGCCTCCTGCCAGAATGAGAAGAGCCAGCTCCAGAACAAGGAGCAGGCCCTGCGTATCCTGCGCTCCAGGCTGCTCGCCGCGGCCCAGGAGGAGGCGGAGCGGGAGGCCGCGGACGCCCGCCGCAGCCAGGTCCGCACCGTCGACCGCTCCGAGAAGATCCGTACGTACAACTTCCCGGAGAACCGCATCTCCGACCACCGTGTCGGCTTCAAGGCGTACAACCTGGACCAGGTCCTGGACGGTGAACTCGACGCGGTCATCCAGGCCTGCGTCGACGCCGACTCCGCGGCGAAGCTCGCGGCCGCGTAGGGCGACGCCGCCTTACGGCAAATACGAGTGCTGACTTCCGGAGGACTTGCGTGAACCTGCTGCTCGCGGAGGTGGCCCAGGCCACCCAGCGGCTGGCCGACGCCGGCGTGCCCTCGCCGCGCACCGACGCGGAGGAGCTCGCCGCGTTCGTGCACGGCGTCAAGCGCGGCGAACTGCACTCCGTGAAGGACGCGGACTTCGACGCCCGGTACTGGGAGGTCATCGCCCGGCGCGAGCAGCGCGAGCCGCTCCAGCACATCACCGGGCGGGCCTATTTCCGCTACCTGGAACTCCAGGTCGGGCCAGGCGTGTTCGTGCCCCGGCCGGAGACCGAGTCGGTGGTCGGCTGGGCCATAGACGCGGTGCGCGCCATGGACGTGGTCGAGCCGTGCATCGTCGACCTGTGCACCGGCTCCGGTGCCATCGCGCTCGCCCTCGCCCAGGAGGTGCCGCGCTCCCGGGTGCACGCCGTGGAGCTGTCGGAGGACGCGCTGCGCTGGACCCGCAAGAACGTCGAGGGGTCCAGGGTCGACCTGCGCCAGGGCGACGCCCTGTCCGCGTTCCCCGATCTGGACGGCCAGGTCGACCTGGTCATCTCCAACCCGCCGTACATCCCGCTCACCGAATGGGAGTACGTCGCCCCCGAAGCCCGCGACTACGACCCCGAACTCGCGTTGTTCTCGGGGGAGGACGGGCTCGACCTGATCCGCGGCATCGAGCGCACCGCGCACCGGCTGCTGCGGCCCGGCGGGGTGGTCGTCATCGAGCACGCCGACACCCAGGGCGGACAGGTGCCGTGGATCTTCACCGAGGAGCGGGGCTGGGCCGACGCGGCCGATCACCCCGACCTCAACAACCGGCCGCGGTTCGCCACCGCCCGCAAGGCGCTGCCGTGACCGGCGCCGAGACTTCAACCCCGCAGTTTGTGTACGAGGAGGCCCGTTAGATGGCACGGCGATACGACACCAACGACGCGACCGACCGCGCGACGGGTCTGCGCGAAGCCGCGTCCGCCGTCCGCCGGGGCGAGCTGGTGGTGCTGCCGACCGACACGGTCTACGGCATCGGCGCCGACGCGTTCTCCTCCGAGGCCGTCGCCGATCTGCTCGCCGCCAAGGGCCGGGGCCGCAACATGCCCACCCCCGTGCTCATCGGCTCCCCGAACACCCTGCACGGCCTGGTCACGAACTTCTCCGAGATGGCCTGGGAACTGGTCGACGCGTTCTGGCCGGGCGCCCTGACGCTGGTCGCCAAGCACCAGCCGTCCCTCCAGTGGGACCTCGGCGACACCCGGGGCACGGTCGCCGTGCGCATGCCGCTGCACCCGGTCGCCATCGAGCTGCTCACCGAGGTCGGCCCGATGGCCGTGTCCTCCGCCAACCTCACAGGACACCCGTCGCCGGAGACCTGCGACGCCGCGCAGGACATGCTCGGCGACTCCGTCTCCGTCTACCTCGACGGCGGCCCGACCCCGGGCATCGTGCCCTCGTCCATCGTGGACGTCTCCCGCGATGTGCCGGTGCTGCTGCGCGAGGGCGCCATCTCGGCGGACGAGCTGCGCAAGGTCGTACCCGACCTTGAGGTGGCGAATTGACGGCCCCTGAAGCGGGGCGTGGCATAGGCATCGGGGAGCGCCTCGCGGAAGAGACGACGACGTTCGGGTTTCCGCGCGACACCTTCCGCATCCTCCACGTCAGTACCGGAAATGTGTGCCGCTCGCCCATCACCGAGCGGCTGACCCGGCATTTCGTCGCCGAGCGCCTCGGTGTGCTCGGCGGCGGGCTGATCGTGGAGAGCGCGGGCACCTGGGGCCATGAGGGCGCGCCCATGGAGGCCAACGCGGAGACCGTGCTGGCCGAGTTCGGCGCGGACGCCTCCGGCTTCATGGGCCGGGAACTGCTCGACGAGCACGTCATCCGGGCCGACCTGGTCCTGACCGCGACCCGCGACCACCGCGCCCAGGTCATCTCCATGGGCCATTCGGCGGGCCTGCGCACGTTCACCCTCAAGGAGTTCACGCGCCTGGTCCGCGCGATCGACCCCGCGACGCTGCCGCCGCTGGAGGAGGGCCTCGTCATGCGCGCCCGCGCCCTGGTCCGCGCCGCCGCCGCCCTGCGCGGCTGGCTCCTGGCCCCCACGGCCGAGGCGGACGAGGTCTACGACCCCTACGGCGCGCCCCTGCCGTTCTTCCGCTCCATCGGCGACGAGATACGGGACGCGCTGGACCCCGTCGTCACGGCGCTCACCGGAGTCCCGGCACGGATGTAGTGCCGGGCGCGGTGCGCGCCCACCGAGCCGTCCGCGCCGGTCGACACCGCGCCCCCTGACGAACCCCGGCCTACATTGGGGATACGTCACCGTCGACCGCCCGGAGTCCGTCATGTCGGTCATCACCCTGCACGAGGCCGATGTCCTGCGGCAGCAGGATCCCGAGGTGGCCGAGCTCCTGCTGGCGGAGCTGCGCCGGCAGTCGACGTCGCTCCAGCTGATCGCGGCGGAGAACTTCACCTCCCGCGCCGTCCTCGCCGCCCTCGGCTCCCCGCTGGCGAACAAGTACGCCGAGGGCTACCCCGCCGCCCGCCACCACGGCGGCTGCGAGATCGTGGACATGGCCGAGCGGCTGGCCGTACGGCGGGCCTGCGCGCTGTTCGGGGCCCGGCACGCGAACGTACAGGCCCACTCCGGCTCCTCCGCCGTCCTCGCCGCCTACGCCGCCCTGCTGCGCCCCGGCGACACCGTCCTCGCCCTCGGCCTGCCGTACGGCGGTCATCTCACCCATGGCTCCCCGGCCAACTTCTCCGGCCGCTGGTTCGACTTCGTCGGCTACGGCGTCGACGCGGAGACCGGGCTGATCGACCACGACCAGGTGCGCCATCTGGCCCGCAACCACCGCCCCAAGGCGATCGTGTGCGGCTCCATCGCCTACCCCCGGCACATCGACTACGCCTTCTTCCGCGAGGTCGCCGACGAGGTCGGCGCCTATCTGATCGCGGACGCCGCCCATCCCATCGGCCTCGTCGCGGGCGGCGCCGCCCCGAACCCGGTGCCGTACGCCGACATCGTCTGCGCGACCACGCACAAGGTGCTGCGCGGACCCCGCGGCGGCATGATCCTGTGCGGCGCCGAGCTGGCCGAGCGGGTGGACCGGGCGGTGTTCCCGTTCACCCAGGGCGGGGCGCAGATGCACACCATCGCCGCCAAGGCCGTCGCGTTCGGTGAGGCCGCGACCCCGGCGTTCGCCACGTACGCGCACCAGGTGGTCGCCAACGCCCGCACCCTGGCCGGCCATCTCGCCGAGGAGGGGCTCACCGTCACCACCGGCGGCACGGACACCCATCTGATCACCGCCGACGCGGCGCCGCTCGGCGTGGACGGCCGTACCGCCCGCGGCCGGCTCGCCGCCGCCGGGATCGTCCTGGACTGCTGCGCCCTGCCGCACGGCGACGGGAGGGGCCTGCGCCTGGGTACGGCCGCGGTGACCACCCAGGGCATGGGCGAGCCGGAGATGGAGCGGATCGCGAAACTGCTCGCCGCGGTGGTGCGCGGGCACCCGGAACCGGCCGGGGCGCGGGCCGAGGTACAGGAGCTGACCGGCGCGTTCCCGCCGTATCCGAGCTGACCGGAACCGGGCGCGGTGTGTCTCACAGCATGGTCTGCAACCATCCTGGCTACCCGGAAGTCCTCAGACGTATACGCCCGCCGCTAGGCTGTGGGGCTGTGATGGCCAGCGAGACCTGTGGGGAAGCCCGTGCGTGAATACCTGCTGACGCTCTGCATCACGGCCGCGGTGACGTACCTGCTGACAGGGCCGGTGCGGAAGTTCGCGATCGTGGCGGGGGCGATGCCGGAGATCCGGGCCCGGGACGTGCACCGGGAGCCCACTCCGCGCCTCGGCGGGATCGCGATGTTCTTCGGACTGTGCGCGGGCCTGCTGGTCGCCGACCACCTGTCCAGCCTGAACTGGGTGTTCGAGAAGTCCAACGAGCCGCGGGCCCTGCTCTCCGGCGCCGCCCTGATCTGGCTGATCGGCGTCCTGGACGACAAGTTCGAGATCGACGCCCTGATCAAGCTCGGTGGCCAGATGATCGCCGCGGGCGTCATGGTGATGCAGGGTCTGACGATCCTGTGGCTGCCCATCCCCGGCGTCGGCAATGTGGCGCTGACCCAGTGGCAGGGCACGCTGCTGACCGTGGCGCTCGTCGTCATCACCATCAACGCCGTGAACTTCGTGGACGGCCTCGACGGTCTCGCGGCCGGCATGGTGTGCATCGCGACGGTGGCGTTCTTCCTGTACGCGTATCGCGTCTGGGTGTCGTACGGCATCGAGGCCGCCGCCCCCGCCACCCTGTTCGCGTCGATCCTGATGGGCATGTGCCTGGGCTTCCTGCCGCACAACATGCACCCGGCGCGCATCTTCATGGGCGACTCCGGCTCCATGCTGATCGGCCTGGTGCTGGCCGCGGGCGCCATCTCGATCACGGGTCAGGTGGACCCGGACGTGATGAACCTGTTCTCCGGTTCCGAGCGCGCCACCGTGCACCAGATGGTGCCGGTGTACATCCCGCTGCTGATGCCGCTGACGATCATCGCGATCCCGGCCGCCGACCTGGTGCTGGCCATCGTGCGCCGCACCTGGCGCGGTCAGTCGCCGTTCGCCGCCGACCGCGGGCATCTGCACCACCGGCTGCTGGAGATCGGCCACTCGCACAGCCGCGCGGTGCTGATCATGTACTTCTGGTCGGCGCTGATCGCCTTCGGCGCGCTGGCCTACTCGGTCAACTCGGCGTCGATGTGGATCGTGCTCGGCGTCGTCTTCCTCAGCGCCGTGGGCCTCGTCCTGCTGCTCCTGCCGCGCTTCACGCCGCGGGTGCCGGTGTGGGCCCAGCGCTTCGTGCCGCCGCGCTACCGGCGCCGGCGGGCGGCCGCTGCGGCGGAGGCGGAACTCGCCCTGGAGGCGGCCGCGCAGGACGCTCCCGACGAGCCGGAGACCGATGAGCGCGCGCCCGTCACGGCCGGTGTGTCCGGCGTCAACGGGGCGACCGCAATCGGCACTCGTGAGCGTTTTCCTGACCGTTCCTGAGCCGGGCAAGGTAAGAATCTGACTAGAGCATTGCCAAGTCGTGGGGGAGCAAAGATCCCTAATACCAGACAAAGCGGCTCGGTATCTGATCAGACGTGCAGAGTCACTCTCATGTGTGACAGCAAGCACACCTACCAGGTAAAGACCTCATCAAATAGTTTGTGATACGGTTCACGAGAACCCGGGATAGAACCGACGGACCGTAGTGCGACGGTCCTTTGGTGTGAGGTCTCGTTCACTCAGCCCGGGACTACGCTCGTCCATGACGACACCTGCCCCCCTGTGAAAGCGGAGTTGCCGCCATGCCGTCTTCTGACGCCCGGATCCTGACCCAGGCCGCCGTACCCACGGCTGTCGTCGGCGCGCTTGCCGTCGTCGTCAGTGGTGTGGTCGCGGGTGGCAAGGGGGCGATCGGGGCCGTCGTCGCGACGCTGGTCGTGATCCTGTTCATGGGGCTCGGCCTCTACGTGCTCCAGCGCACCGCCAAATCATTTCCGCAGCTGTTCCAGATGATGGGCCTGATGCTCTACGCGGCTCAGCTGCTGCTGATGGTCATCTTCGTCGCACTGTTCAAGAACACCACGCTCTTCAATCCGCGCGCCTTCGCCATCACGCTTGTGGTCGCCACCCTCGCGTGGATCAGTGCGCAGACGCGTGCGCACATGAAGGCCAAGACCCTCTACGTCGATCCGGACGCCTCGTCCTCGGGTGACAAGCCCGAAAAGACAGGGCGTTCGTCGTGAGAGGTAGGGCCGGGATAAAGGCGCAGCACGCATGCTGCTATCGTCCGGTGCCAACTGCGGCATCGCGGGCGCGGGCATCTGAGCTGACGCCTGTTCGATCGCGAGGCGAGATGCCCCCCAGCCGCCCCCACATCCGTCACACCAGTCCCGTGCCGACCCGCGGCCGCACGCCGCGCCGACACAACGAGGTTGCCGTACCTATGCGCCACGATGAAGGAGCCCGCGGTGAGTGCTGATCCGACGCAGACGCTCGCTTTCGACTCGAGCTGCCACCTGTTCAGCGGGTGCGGCTTCGGGACCGTCGCTCCGGGCCTGCATTCGTTCCTCTTCGAGCCGATCTGGGGGGACACGAACGGCCTCTACTTCAACAAGCCGATGCTCCTCGCCCTGCTCGGCTCCATCATCGTCGTGGGCTTCTTCTGGGCCGCCTTCGGCAAGGCCAAGGTCATCCCGGGCAAGCTCCAGATGGTCGGCGAGGCCGGTTACGACTTCGTGCGCCGCGGTGTCGTCTACGAGACCATCGGCAAGAAGGAAGGAGAGAAGTACGTACCTCTGATCGTCTCTCTCTTCTTCTTCGTCTGGATGATGAACCTCTGGTCGGTCATCCCGGTCGCCCAGTTCCCGGTGACGGCGATCATCGCCTACCCGGCAGCCCTGGCCGCGATCGTCTACGTCCTGTGGGTCTCGCTGACCTTCAAGCGGCACGGTTTCGTCGGCGCGTTCAAGAACTTCACGGGCTACGACAAGTCGCTCGGCGCGGTGCTGCCGCTGGCCATGGTCATCGAGCTCTTCTCGAACCTGCTGGTGCGCCCCTTCACCCACGCCGTCCGACTCTTCGCGAACATGTTCGCCGGCCACACGCTGATCGTGCTCTTCACGATCGCCAGCTGGTACATGCTGAACGGCATCGGTATCGCCTACGCCGGCGTCTCGTTCGTGATGACGATCGTCATGACCGCCTTCGAGCTGTTCATCCAGGCCGTCCAGGCGTACGTCTTCGTCCTGCTGACCTGCTCCTACATCCAGGGCGCGCTCGCCGAGCACCACTGAGCCACCCCGCCCCGAAACCCTGGTCGTCCGGTGGCCAACCCCCCACCGGTCCGTAAAGAAAAGGAAGAACTGGCATGTCCCAGACCCTTGCCGCTGTCACTGGTTCGCTCAGCTCCGTCGGTTACGGCCTTTCGGCCATCGGCCCCGGCGTCGGCGTCGGCATCATCTTCGGTAACGGCACGCAGGCTCTTGCGCGTCAGCCCGAGGCGGCGGGCCTGATCCGCTCCAACCAGATCCTCGGCTTCGCGTTCTGTGAGGCGCTGGCCCTCATCGGCCTCGTCATGCCGTTCGTCTACTCCTGAGTCGAACGACAGCGACAGCCCATTCGACGAAAGGCACTGAGATGACCCACTCATGGGTTCAGTTTGCGGCGGAGAAGGAGAACCCTCTCATTCCGCCGTGGCCGGAGCTCGTCATCGGCCTGATCGCCTTCGTCATCGTCTTCGGCTTCCTCGCCAAGAAGCTCCTCCCGAACATCAACAAGGTTCTGGAAGAGCGTCGCGAGGCCATCGAGGGCGGTATCGAAAAGGCCGAGGCCGCGCAGACCGAGGCCCAGAGCGTCCTTGAGCAGTACAAGGCCCAGCTGGCCGAGGCACGGCACGAGGCCGCGCGACTGCGCCAGGAGGCGCAGGAGCAGGGTGCCACGCTCATCGCCGAGATGCGGGCCGAGGGCCAGCGGCAGCGCGAGGAGATCGTCGCCGCCGGTCACACCCAGATCGAGGCCGACCGCAAGGCCGCCGCGTCCACGCTGCGTCAGGACGTCGGCAAGCTCGCCACCGACCTGGCCGGCAAGCTCGTCGGCGAGTCCCTTGAGGACCACGCCCGGCAGAGCCGTGTGATCGACCGCTTCCTCGACGAGCTCGAGGAGAAGGCCGAGGCCGCGCGATGAACGGAGCGAGCCGCGAGGCCCTGGCAGCCGCACGGGAGCGTCTTGACGCGCTGACGGACTCCACGTCCGTGGACGCGGCCGCGCTCGCCGACGAGCTGGCGGCCGTTACCGCGCTGCTCGACCGCGAGGCCGGCCTGCGCCGGGTTCTCACCGACCCGGCGCAGTCCGGAGAGGCCAAGGCCGAGCTGGTCCAGCGCCTGCTCGGTGCCCAGGTCAGCGGCGTGGCCGCCGACCTGGTGGCCGGGATGGCCCGCGCCCGCTGGTCGCAGCCCCGCGACCTGGTGGACGCGACGGAGCAGCTGGCGGACATCGCCGACCTCACCGCCGCGGAGAAGCGTGGCAACCTCGACGAGGTCGAGGACGAGCTGTTCCGCTTCGGCCGGATCGTCGCCTCCAGCACCGAGCTGCGCGCCGCCCTGACCGACCGCACCGCGGGTGCCGCGGCCAAGACCGAGCTGCTGAACCGGCTGCTGGGCGGACGGGCCAAGCCCGCCACCGAGCGTCTGGTCGTGCGCCTCGTGGCCGCGCCGCGTGGTCGTAGCCTGGAAGCGGGACTGGAGTCCCTGTCCAAGCTGGCCGCGGAGCGCCGGGACCGTCTGGTCGCCGTCGTCACCTCGGCGGTACCGCTGAGCGACACCCAGAAGCAGCGCCTCGGCGCCGCTCTCGGCAAGCTCTACGGCCGCCGGATCCACCTCAACCTGGATGTGGACCCCGACGTCGTCGGCGGTATGCGGGTCCAGGTCGGTGACGAGGTCATCAACGGTTCGCTCGCGGACCGACTGGACGAGGCCGCCCGCCGCATGGCGAGCTAGCGGCGACGCGACAGCGACGCAGCACCTCGACATACCGAGTAATAGCAGTACGTACATACGGCCCTGGTTGGGCCGTGCAGAGGATTCACCTCCTGTTGGGGGGAGTCCCCATCCCCCCAAAGTGAAACTTCGGGCCCAACAAGGAGAGCAGGGAACCCAGATGGCGGAGCTCACGATCCGGCCGGAGGAGATCCGGGACGCGCTGGAGAACTTCGTCCAGTCGTACAAGCCGGACGCGGCCTCGCGCGAGGAAGTCGGTACGGTCACCCTTGCCGGCGACGGCATCGCGAAGATCGAGGGTCTTCCCTCGGCCATGGCCAACGAACTGCTGAAGTTCGAGGACGGCACCCTCGGCCTCGCCCTCAACCTCGAGGAGCGCGAGATCGGTGCCATCGTCCTCGGCGAGTTCAGCGGCGTCGAGGAGGGTCAGCCGGTCACGCGTACCGGCGAGGTGCTCTCCGTCGCGGTCGGCGAGGGTTACCTCGGCCGTGTTGTCGACCCGCTCGGCAACCCGATCGACGGCCTCGGCGAGATCGAGACGTCCGGCCGCCGCGCCCTTGAGCTGCAGGCCCCCACGGTCATGCAGCGCAAGTCGGTGCACGAGCCGATGGAGACCGGCTACAAGGCCGTCGACGCGATGACCCCGATCGGCCGTGGTCAGCGTCAGCTGATCATCGGTGACCGCCAGACCGGCAAGACCGCCCTGGCCGTCGACACCATCATCAACCAGCGCGACAACTGGCGCACCGGCGACCCGAAGAAGCAGGTCCGCTGCATCTACGTCGCCATCGGCCAGAAGGGCTCCACCATTGCGGGCGTTCGCCGCTCGCTGGAGGAGAACGGCGCGCTGGAGTACACGACCATCGTCGCCGCCCCGGCGTCCGACCCGGCCGGCTTCAAGTACCTTGCGCCGTACACCGGTTCGGCCATCGGTCAGCAGTGGATGTATGAGGGCAAGCACGTCCTCATCATCTTCGACGACCTCTCGAAGCAGGCCGACGCCTACCGCGCCGTGTCCCTGCTGCTGCGCCGCCCGCCGGGCCGTGAGGCCTACCCGGGTGACGTCTTCTACCTGCACTCGCGTCTGCTGGAGCGCTGCGCCAAGCTCTCCGACGAGATGGGTGCCGGTTCGATGACTGGTCTGCCGATCGTCGAGACGAAGGCCAACGACGTCTCGGCGTTCATCCCGACCAACGTCATCTCCATCACCGACGGCCAGTGCTTCCTGGAGTCGGACCTGTTCAACGCCGGTCAGCGTCCCGCGCTGAACGTCGGTATCTCGGTCTCCCGAGTCGGTGGCTCCGCCCAGCACAAGGCGATGCGCCAGGTCTCCGGCCGCCTCCGTGTGGACCTCGCCCAGTTCCGTGAGCTGGAGGCGTTCGCCGCCTTCGGTTCCGACCTGGACGCGGCCTCCAAGGCCCAGCTGGAGCGCGGTCAGCGCATGGTCGAGCTGCTGAAGCAGGACCAGTACCAGCCGATGGCCACCGAGGACCAGGTCGTCTCCGTGTGGGCCGGCACCAACGGTCGTATGGACGATGTCCCGGTCGTGGACGTCCGTCGCTTCGAGCGGGAGCTGCTGGACTTCCTGCACCGCAAGCACCAGGGCCTGATGACCTCCATCAAGGAGGGCGCCAAGATGTCGAACGACACGATCCAGGCGATCGACGACGCGGTGGCCGAGTTCAAGAAGCAGTTCGAGACCTCGGACGGCAAGCTGCTCGGCGAGGACACTCCTGCCGCTGCCGCCAAGTGACGTAAGGAAGGGACCTGACTCATGGGAGCCCAGCTCCGGGTCTACAAGCGTCGCATCCGATCCGTCAGCGCGACCAAGAAGATCACCAAGGCGATGGAGATGATCGCCGCCTCGCGCGTCGTCAAGGCGCAGCGCAAGGTGGCGGCCTCCACGCCGTACGCGACCGAGCTGACGCGCGCGGTCACGGCGGTCGGTACGGGGTCGAACACCAAGCACCCGCTCACCACGGAGGCGGAGAACCCGACCCGTGCCGCGATCCTGCTCCTCACGAGCGACCGCGGTCTGGCCGGTGCCTTCAACTCCAACGCCATCAAGGCGGCGGAGCAGCTGACCGAGCGCCTGGAGCGCGAGGGCAAGCAGGTCGACGCGTACATCGTCGGCCGGCGCGGTGTCGCCCACTACAACTTCCGCGAGCGCAAGGTCGCGGAGTCGTGGACGGGCTTCACCGACGAGCCGTCGTACGCCGACGCCAAGAAGGTGGCGGCGCCCCTGATCGAGGCCATCGAGAAGGACACGGCCGAGGGCGGCGTGGATGAACTCCACATCGTCTACACCGAGTTCGTCTCGATGATGACGCAGACCGCGCTCGACGCACGGCTGCTTCCGCTGCGCCTCGAAGAGGTCGCCGAGGAGACGAAGTCCGAGGGCGAGATCCTTCCGCTCTACGACTTCGAGCCCTCGGCGGAGGACGTCCTCGACGCCCTGCTGCCGCGCTACGTGGAGAGCCGTATCTACAACGCGCTGCTCCAGTCGGCCGCTTCCAAGCACGCCGCCACGCGGCGCGCGATGAAGTCGGCCACCGACAACGCGGGCGAGCTGATCAACACGCTGTCCCGTCTTGCCAACGCGGCCCGCCAGGCCGAAATCACCCAGGAAATCAGCGAGATCGTCGGTGGCGCTAGCGCCCTGGCCGACGCGACCGCGGGGAGTGACCGATAATGACCACCACTGTTGAGACCGCGACGGCTACGGGCCGCGTCGCCCGGGTCATCGGCCCGGTCGTCGACGTGGAGTTCCCCGTCGACGCGATGCCGGACATCTACCAGGCGCTGCACGTCGAGGTGGCCGACCCGGCCAACGCCGGCGAGAAGAAGACGCTGACCCTGGAGGTCGCCCAGCACCTGGGTGACGGTCTGGTCCGCACCATCTCCATGCAGCCGACCGACGGCCTGGTCCGCCAGGCCGCCGTCATCGACACCGGCGCGCCGATCTCGGTGCCCGTCGGCGACTTCACCAAGGGCAAGGTGTTCAACACCCTTGGCGAGGTGCTGAACGTCGACGAGCAGTACGAGGGCGAGCGCTGGCCGATCCACCGCAAGGCCCCGAACTTCGACGAGCTCGAGTCCAAGACCGAGATGTTCGAGACGGGCGTCAAGGTCATCGACCTGCTCACCCCGTACGTCAAGGGCGGCAAGATCGGCCTGTTCGGCGGTGCCGGCGTCGGCAAGACGGTGCTCATCCAGGAGATGATCTACCGTGTCGCCAACAACCACGACGGTGTCTCCGTGTTCGCCGGTGTCGGTGAGCGCACCCGTGAGGGCAATGACCTCATCGAGGAGATGACCGACTCGGGCGTCATCGACAAGACCGCCCTGGTCTTCGGTCAGATGGACGAGCCCCCGGGCACCCGTCTGCGCGTCGCGCTGGCCGGCCTCACCATGGCCGAGTACTTCCGTGACGTCCAGAAGCAGGACGTGCTGTTCTTCATCGACAACATCTTCCGCTTCACGCAGGCCGGTTCCGAGGTCTCCACCCTGCTCGGCCGTATGCCGTCCGCGGTGGGTTACCAGCCGAACCTGGCCGACGAGATGGGTCTCCTCCAGGAGCGCATCACGTCGACCCGCGGTCACTCGATCACCTCGATGCAGGCGATCTACGTCCCCGCGGACGACCTGACCGACCCGGCCCCGGCCACCACCTTCGCCCACCTCGACGCGACGACGGTTCTCTCCCGTCCGATCTCGGAGAAGGGCATCTACCCGGCCGTGGACCCGCTGGACTCGACGTCCCGGATCCTGGACCCGCGGTACATCGCCGCGGACCACTACAACGCGGCCATGCGCGTGAAGAACATCCTTCAGAAGTACAAGGATCTTCAGGACATCATCGCGATCCTCGGTATCGACGAGCTCGGCGAGGAGGACAAGCTCGTCGTCCACCGTGCCCGTCGCGTGGAGCGCTTCCTGTCCCAGAACACCCACGTCGCCAAGCAGTTCACCGGCGTGGACGGTTCGGACGTGCCGCTGGACGAGTCGATCGCCGCGTTCAACGCGATCTGCGACGGTGAGTACGACCACTTCCCGGAGCAGGCGTTCTTCATGTGCGGTGGCATCGAGGACCTCAAGGCCAACGCCAAGGAGCTGGGCGTCTCCTGAGCCCCGTGCTCTTCTGAGGGGGCGGGCGCGTCCCGCCCCCTCAGCAACGCCCACTAGAATTGACCCCAACACCCGGCACCCCTGCCGGGTGGTGACCCGAGGAGCCACTCTTGGCTGCTGAGCTGCACGTCGAGCTGGTCGCCGCGGACCGCCAGGTCTGGTCCGGCGAGGCCACCCTGGTCGTCGCGCGCACCACCTCCGGCGACATCGGCGTCATGCCCGGTCACCAGCCGCTGCTCGGTGTGCTGGAGTCGGGCCCGGTGACCATCCGTACGAGTGATGGCGGAACGGTCGTCGCCGCGGTGCACGGCGGTTTCGTCTCGTTCGCGGACAACAAGCTGTCCCTGCTGGCCGAGATCGCCGAGCTGTCGGACGAGATCGATGTCCAGCGCACGGAGCGGGAACTCGAGCGCGCGAAGGCGGAGGGCGACGCCGCCGCCGAGCGCCGCGCGGACGTCCGACTTCGTGCGGCGACCGCCCGCTGAACCAGCCGCGCGGTACGTTGACATCACTCAGCCGCGGCCGGCCCGGAGCAATCCGGTGCCGGTCGCGGCTGAGGCAGATGTAGGTGTTTTTTCCGTTTCATTACTCAGTAGTAGAAGCAGTTCCCTACCTAGGAGACGAGGAGGTCGGTGCCGATGGTCCTCGCTCTGACTGTGTGCGGGATCGTGGTCGCGCTCGTAGTGGTCGGGCTGTTTCTGTTCGGCCTGCGCCGCCGGCTGATCCAGCGCTCGGGCGGGACCTTCGACTGCTCCCTGCGCTGGGACGTGGCCGAGAAACCGGACACCGGCGGCAAGGGCTGGAGCTACGGCGTCGCTCGCTACAACGGTGACCGCATCGAGTGGTACCGGGTCTTCTCCTACGCCGTCCGCCCGCGCCGCGTCCTGGAACGCGCCCAGATCGAGGTGGCCGGCCGTCGGCTGCCCGAGGGCGAGGAGGAACTGGCGCTGCTGTCCGACGCGGTGGTCCTCGCCTGCGTCCACCGGGGAACGCGCCTCGAACTCGCCATGAGCGAAGACGCGCTGACCGGTTTTCTCGCGTGGCTTGAGGCAGCCCCACCTGGACAGCGGGTGAATGTGGCGTAGCCACATTCACCCGCTGGGTGGGGGTCCCCTCAGACGAAGTCTGGGGGAGCGTCAACGTTGCCCAGGTATCTCAGAGGTTGCTGCTGATGGCGTTCACCAGTTCGCCGTCGCTGGTGTCGCCGCTGAACTCCCAGAAGAACGCGCCGCCCAGGCCCTGGGTCTTGGCCCAGCTCATCTTCCCGGCGATGGTCGACGGGGTGTCGTACGACCACCAGTTGCTGCCGCAGTGGGCGTACGCGGTGCCCGCGACGGTGCCGGTGACCGGGCAGGCCGACTTGAGGACCTTGTAGTCCTCGATGCCCTGCTCATAGGTGCCGGCCGCCGGGCCCGTGGCGGTGCCGCCCGGGGCGTCCTGGGTGACGCCGGTCCAGCCGCGGCCGTAGAAGCCGATGCCGATGAGCAGCTTGGACGCGGGGACACCGGCCGCCTTGTACTTGGCGATCGCGTCGGCGGTGGTGAAGCCCGCCTTCGGGATGCCGCTGTACGAGGTGAGCGGGGAGTGCGGGGCGGTGGGGCCCTGCGCGTCCCAGGCGCCGAAGAAGTCGTACGTCATCACGTTGTACCAGTCGACGTACTGCGAGGCGCCGGAGTAGTCGGCGGAGTCGATCTTGCCGCCGTTCGAGCCGTCGGCGGAGACCGCGGCCGTGACCAGCTTGCTGGCGCCGAACTTGGCGCGCAGCGCGGCCATCACGTTCTTGAACGCCTCGGGCCCGCTGGTGTCACAGGTCAGACCGCAGTTGTTGGGGTACTCCCAGTCGATGTCGATGCCGTCGAACACATCGGCCCAGCGCGGGTCGTTGACGAGGTCGTAGCAGGACTGGGCGAACCCGGCCGGGTCCTTGGCCGCGTCGGCGAAGCCGCCGGACCAGGTCCAGCCGCCGAACGACCAGATGACCTTGAGGTTCGGGTACTTGGCCTTCAGCTCGCGCAGCTGGTTGAAGTTGCCGCGCAGCGGCTGGTCCCAGGTGTCGGCGGTGCCGTTGACGGCCTGGTCGGCGGTGAACGCCTTGTCGTAGTCGGCGTAGGAGTCGCCGATGGCGCACTTGCCGCCGGTGATGTTGCCGAAGGCGTAGTTGATGTGGGTGATCTTGGCGGCGGAGCCGGAGGTCACCAGGTTCTTCACGTTGTAGTTGCGGGCGTAGATGCCCCAGTCGGTGAAGTAGCCGAGCTTGACCTTGCCGCCGGCGGGCGGGGGAGTGGTGGAGCCGCCACCGGTGGTGTGCACGGCGAGAGCGGCGCTGGCCGGACCGGTCTGGCCGGCGGTGTCGCGGGCCTGCACGGAGTAGGAGTAGTCGCTGCCCGCGGTGAGCCCGGTGTCGGTGTACGACGTGGTGGTCACGGTGGCGATGACCTTGCCGTCGCGCAGCACGTCGTAGTTCTTGATGCCCTTGTCATCGGTGGCCGCGCTCCAGGAGAGCTTCACCGAGGTGTCGGTGACGCCGGAGGCGGTCGGGGTGCCGGGGGCGCTCGGGGCGGAGTCGCCGGGGGCGGTCGTGCCGTCGCAGCTGCTGCCGTTGAGCGTGCAGTTGCTCGGGTTGCCGGAACCGGCGCCGTTGAAGCCGAAGCTGACGGAGGCGCCGGGGGCGAGGGTGCCGTTGTAGGACTTGTTCTTCGCCGTCCAGTGGTTGCCGGAGTTGGTGACGTCGGCGTCCCAGGCGGAGGTGACGGACGTGCCGGAGGGGAAGTCCCACTGGATGGTCCAGGAACTGATGCTCGCGGACCCGGAGTTCTTGACGGTCCACTGGCCGCCGAAGCCGGTGCCCCAGTCGCTGGACTTGGTGAAGCTGGCGGTGACGCCGGCCGCCTGGGCGCTCGCGGCCGGTGCGGGGCTCGCGAGTCCGACCAGTCCGGCCAGGGGGAGTACCAGGGTCGCTAGCCCTGCCGCGACCTTGTGTCTGAAGCGCATCGAGCGCCTCCCTCGGTAGTGGGGGTGACAGGGGGCATGACTGAGCCTTCATGCCCACGGTGCTGCGAGGGTAGAAAGGTCTGGACCACGGGTCAATAGGTCTGGACCATTCCAAGTCCTGTATACCCCCGGCACATTGGGGGGTTTTCTCCAGCGAAGTGCAGGCGGCGGGCTGCGTACGATCGCTGTGACCGATCAACGATCCGATGCGCTGTATACGGGGGATTCTTCATGCGACGCGCGCGTTTCCTTGCTGCCGTGGCCCTGGCCGCACTGACCGTCGGCGGGCTGTCCGCGTGCCAGGTCCTCGACCACAAGACCTTCCAGGACGACGCCAAGGTGTCCCAGAAGGTGACCTCGATCCACCTCGACAGCGGGAACGGCGGGGTGAAGGTGCGGACATCGGCGGACGCCACCACCATCTCCGTGCACCGCAAGGTCAACTACTCCGGCGACAAGCCGACCGGCACCAGCTTCCATGTCGACCAGGGAGTCCTGACCCTCGCCGGCTGCGGCCACAACTGCGGCGTCGACTACGACGTGACGGTGCCCGCCGCCCTCCCGGTGACGGGCGGCACCTCCAACGGGGGCCTCACGCTGAACGGCGTCGGCGCGGTCGACGTACACACCAGCAACGGCGAGATCGCGGTGACCGGAGCGACGGGCGCGGTGAAGCTGCGCACCTCGAACGGAGGGGTCACCGTGAAGAACGCCAGGGGCGGCGTCGACGCGCAGACGTCGAACGGCGGAGTCACGATCCAGGCCGCCACCCCGCAGGACGTCAAGGCACACACCTCCAGCGGAGAACTCACGGTCACGATGCCGCCCGCCCGCTATCGGATATCGGCGCACAACACCAACGGCGACAAGAAGGTGGCGTTCAAGGACGACCCGGCGGGCCGTTACCGCCTGGACCTGTCGACGACGAACGGCGACCTCACGGTGCGGTCCGCCGGCTAGCGGACCGAGACCGGGACCGGGACCGGGGCGGTGGCCGTGGCTGTGGCCGACGGCTCGGCTAGGCGCCCAACTCCCTTGCCAGTACGGCTGCTTGCACTCGGCTGCGCAGGCCCAGCTTGCCCAGCAGCCGGCTGACGTGCGACTTGGCCGTGCCCTCCGCCATCTCCAGCCGGGTTCCGATCTGCGCGTTGGACAGCCCCTCGCCGAGCAGGGAGAGCACCTCGCGCTCACGCGGGGTCAGCCCGTCCAGTACGGCAGGATCCGGCCGGGTGCCCCGGTCGCCGCCCGGTCCGGCGGCGAACTCGGCGATCAGGCGCCGGGTCACGGCCGGTGCCACGACCCCCTCCCCGCGCGCCACCGTCCGCACCGCGTCGATCAGATCCTTCGCCTCCGCACTCTTCAGCAGGAACCCGGCGGCTCCGGCCCGCAGTGCCCCGAAGACGTACTCGTCCAGATCGAAGGTGGTCAGCACCAGGACATCGGCAAGTCCTTCCGTCGCGATGAGCCGGGTCGCCGAGACCCCGTCCAGGCGTGGCATCTGCACATCCATCAGGACGACATCGGGGCGCAGTTCCCGGGCGAGTTCCACCGCCTGCTCGCCGTTCGCGGCCTCGCCGGCCACCTCGATGCCGGGTGCGCTGCGCAGGATCAGGACCAGTCCCGCGCGGACGGCCGACTGGTCCTCGGCGACCAGGACGCGGATCATGCGGGGACCTCTTCGTCGGAGACTTCGGTGCGGGCGGGCCGGGCGAGGGTGTGCTCGGCCAGTGGAAGGAGGGCGTGTACGGTCCAGCGGTCACCGCCCGGGCCGGCGGTCAGGGTTCCGCCGAGCAGCGCGGCCCGCTCCCGCATCCCGGGGAGCCCGGCACCCGAGCCGGGCGCCCGGGGTCCGTCGCCGGGCCGGTAGGGGCTGCTCACCTCGATCCGCAGGGCGTCGTCCGCCCGGCGCAGCAGGACCAGGACGGGTCCCGGGGCCGCGTGCTTGAGGGCGTTGGTCAGCGACTCCTGCACGATCCGGTAGGCGGCCAGCTCGACCGGTGCCGGGACACTGCCCTGACCGGCGTCGAGGGTGATGTCCAGCCCGTTGGCGCGGGCGCCGGCGACCAGTGCGCCGAGCCCGTCGAGCGTCGGTGTCGGCATCGGCCCGCTCTCGCCGCCGCTGTCCCGCAGGATGCCGATCAGCCGCCGCATCTCGGTCAGTCCTGCCACGCTGTTCTCCCGGATGACGGTGAGGGACGCGCGGGAGGTGTCCGGGTCGTCGAGGGAGAGCGCGGCCGTGGAGTGGATCGCGATGGCCGACAGATGGCCCGCGACCATGTCGTGCAACTCCCGTGCCATTCGCGCCCGTTCGGCGGTCACCGCCTGGGTCCGGTCCAGCTCCGCGAGCAGCGCGGTCTGTTCGGCTCGCAGTCGGGCGGTCTCGGCGGCCTCGTGATGGTTGCGCACCAGGGCCCCGGTGGCGGCGGGGCCGAAGGAGACCACGGCGCAGCCGAGGCCGACCAGGATCGCCTGCGGCTCCCGCCACCAGACGAGGAAGCCGAGCGTCACGCCGAGGCTGACCAGCCCGGTGGTGACCGGGATACGGCGGGCGGCGGCCGGTGAGCCGTAGAGCACGGCGGTGTAGGCGAGGTCCGTGAACATCAGGATCGTCGCCACATTGCCCGGGGTGAACATGTCGAAGGTGATGGCGAAGGTGCCGAGGATCAGCGCGAGTTGGGGCCGGGTGCGGCGGAGCAGCTCCAGGCCGGCCGTGACCGTCAGCGGGATCAGCCCCCAGTCGGCGCCGAGCACCCCGCTGCCCGAGGTGTGCAGCCCGAGCGCCCACAGCACGATTCCGCCCGCGAGACCACCGGCCGCGAGGAACACGTCGAACCGGTGCGGTCGGGGGAGTCGTACGGCCATGACCCCATCCAACACGCACCGGGACCGTCGCGGATGCTCCCTGGGGACGGTCCCGGACTGCCACTTTCGCTTACCCCGGACTCGCCCCGGGAGACGACGATCCGCCGCCCGCGCCGCGCGAGCCTGGGAGGCGGGGAGCGGAGAAGGGAGTGTGGGGCGTGATCGTCACGTTGATCGTCGGCTGCGAGGTGGGGTTCTGGGTGCTGCTCGCGGCGGGGCTGGGTGTCCGGTACGGGCTGCGGATGCCGCGCACCGGACTGGCCCTGCTGCTGTGCGAGCCACTGCTGGAGGTGGTCCTGCTCGTGGTCACCGCGATCGATCTGAAGCATGGCGGCCGGGCGGACTGGCGGCATGGACTCGCCGCCGTCTACATCGGCTTCACGGTCGGCCTCGGCCACGCCACCGTCAGCTGGGCCGACGCCCGGGTCGCGCACCGCTTCGCCGGTGGCCCGCCGCCGGTGCGCCCGCCCCGCTACGGCCGGGCCCGCGCCGTCCACGAATGGCGGGTGGCGGCCCGCTGGACTCTGGCCTGCGTCGTCGCCCTCGCGCTGCTCCAGGTGGCGATCTGGTACGTCGGCGCCGACGGCGACACCGGTTCGCTGCGGGCTTGGCAGCTGAGGATGGTGTGGCTGATCGGCATCAATGTGGTCATCGCCGGGAGCTACACGCTCTTCCCGAAGCGGGAGCGTGCCCGTTAGCGCTCGCCGCCCGGTACCCACAGGACGTCGCCGGTGGCCTTGTTGGCGATGCGGGCCAGGATGAAGAGAAGGTCGGAGAGGCGGTTGAGGTAGGTGGCGGTGAGGGGGTTCATGACGTCGCCGTGCACCTCCATGGCCGCCCAGGTGGAGCGTTCGGCGCGGCGGACGACCGTGCAGGCCTGGTGGAGCAGGGCCGCGCCCGGGGTGCCGCCGGGGAGGATGAAGGAGCGCAGCTTCTCCAGCTGCTCGTTGAAGCGGTCGCAGTCCGCCTCCAGCCGGTCGATGTAGAACTGCTCGACCCGCAGCGGGGGGTACTCGGGGTTCTCCGCCACCGGGGTCGACAGGTCCGCCCCCACGTCGAACAGGTCGTTCTGCACGCGGGTGAGGACCGTGACGACCTCCTCGTCCAGGCCGCCCAGGGCGATCGCGGTGCCGATGACCGCGTTGGCCTCGTTGGAGTCCGCGTACGCGGAGATCCTGAGGTCCGTCTTGGGCACCCGGCTCATGTCACCGAGGTGCGTGGTGCCCTTGTCGCCGGTGCGGGTGTAGATACGCGTCAGATTGACCATGGGCCCAGCGTAATTACGCCCCGGCCGTCCGGAACACCCGTGTGCCCGTCGTCACGGACACCGCGGCGAAGCCGACGGCCACGAGGACGCCGTAGAGCATGTGCGTGCTCGTGTAGTGGCCCACGTAGGCGTCGCGTATCGCGTCCACCAGATAGCGGAACGGCACGAAGTGCGAGAGCACGTCCAGCCAGGTGGGCGCCAGCGACATCGGGAGCATCAGGCCGGACAGCAGCATCGAGGGCATCGACACCGCGTTGATCAGCGGCCCGAACTCCTGCGGGGTGCGGACCTTCATCCCCATCGCGTACGACAGGGAGGCCAGGGAGAGGGTGAGCAGGGCGACGAACCCGAAGCCGATGAGGATCCCCGCCAGGGGCGCGCGCAGGCCCATCACCAGGGCGGCCAGCACCAGCAGGACCGCCTGGAACACGAACGTCGTGGCGTCGCGCAGCACCCGGCCGAGCAGCAGGGCGAGCCGGCTGACCGGGGTGACCCGCATCCGCTCCACCACCCCCTGAGCGCCCTCCATGATGATCGTGAATCCGGCGAACAGGGCGCCGAATAGGCCGAGTTGGAGCAGCAGCCCCGGCACCAAAATCTGCCAGGAGCTGCCCGTCCGACCGAGCGGCAGACCCGTGAGCAGGGGGCCGAAGAAGAGCAGGTAGAGCAGCGGGGTGAGGGCGCCGAAGAGCATGGCGAAGCGGGAGCGGAGGGACTGGCGGAGGTAGCGGCCGTAGACGAGGGCCGTGTCGTGCAGCACCATGCCGGTGGGCTCCTGGGGGCTATACGGCGACGGGGGCGTCGTCGGTGGGGGCGGGGGCGCGGCCTGTCACGGCCAGGAAGGTGTCCTGGAGGGTGGCGTCCAGGGAGCCGCCGTACCGCAGCTTGAGCGCGCCCGGTGTGCCCTCGGCGGCGACCGCCCCGCCGTCCACGATCACCAGGCGGTCGGCGAGGGCGTCGGCCTCGTCCAGGTAGTGGGTGGTCAGGAAGACGGTCGTACCGTGCTCGTCGCGCAGCCGGCGCACCAGGTCCCACAGGTCGGCGCGGCTGCCGGGGTCGAGGCCGGTCGTCGGCTCGTCCAGGAACAGCACCTTGGGGCGGTGGGTCAGGGCCATCGCGATGTCCAGGCGGCGGCGCTGACCGCCGGAGAGGGCCCCCGTTTTGCGGTCGAGGAGGCCGGTGAGGTCGAGGTCGCGGGCGAGTTCCCCGGCGCGGGCGGCGGCGTCGGCCCTGGACAGCCGGTAGAAGCGCGCCTGGGTGACCAGCTCCTCCCGGACGCTGATCCCTGGGTCGACGCCACCGGACTGGGCCACGTACCCGGAGGCCCGGCGCACTCCGGCCGGGTCGGTGACCAGGTCGTGCCCGGCGACGGTGGCGCTGCCGCCGGTCGGCTTCAGGAGGGTGGTGAGCATGCGCAGGGTGGTCGTCTTCCCGGCGCCGTTGGGGCCCAGGAACCCGAGGATCTCGCCCTCGTGGACGGTGAGGTCGACACCGCGTACGGCGTCGACCGGGCCGGCTTTCGTCTGGAAGGTGCGGGCGAGGTTCGCCGCGCTGATGACTGCTGCCATGCCCCACAGAAAAACAGAGTCCCTGAAAAATTGCAATGCCTCCAAGTTTTCATGGAGTGCAGCGAAGTTAGGATGCGGGCATGGCTGAGGGGCTCAGGGAGCGGAAGAAGCGGCAGACCCGGCAGTACATCTCCGATGTCGCCACGGGGCTGTTCATCGAGCGTGGCTTCGACGCGGTGACGGTCGCGGAGATCGCCGACGCGGCCAACGTCTCCGTCAACACCGTCTACAACTACTTCCCGGCCAAGGAGGACCTGTTCCTCGACCGCTCCGCGGGCATGGTCGACCGGCTCGCCCGCTGGGTCCGGGGCCGCGCCGAGGGCGAGTCCGCGGCGCAGGCGGTGCTGCGTGAGCTGCGGGACGAGGTCCGGGCGGTGTCCCCCCGGGTCGGCCTGTTCGCGGGCTACGCCGACTTCATGCGCGTGATCCAGGAGGCGCCGGTCCTGCGCTCCCGGCTCTGGGCGCTCGCCCAGCAGGTGGAGGCCAACCTGGAGCAGGTGCTGCGCGAGGAGACCGGGGCGGCCGAGGACGACGAGCTGCCGAGCCTGATGGCCGGTCAGGTCAGCTGGGTCTACGGCACGGCCATCCGGGTCATCGGCCGCGAGATGCTCAAGCGCCGCGAGCCGGGCGAGGTCTCCCGTGAGGTGCTGGCGCTGCTGGACGACATCGAGGAACTGCTGAGCGAGCGGGTGCTCATGTACGCGGTGCGCGGATAGGGCCAACGGGGCGGCACCGAAGGCTTTTTCGCGTGGCTCGAATGTAGCGCCGCGAACACGCACCGTGTCGACCGCCGTTCGGGCACCGCTCCGATCCCGGGGGGAAGTCGCCTTGATGTGACGTCCGTCAAATGAGACGTGACGCGCGTTACTTACTGGTCACACGGCCGCTTCGGAGCGCTATCGTCCGCCGAAGGCACACATGCCCATAGCGGGTAACAGCGGGAAGAGGGAGTCGGACGTGGCAGGGAAGCTCGCCGTCATCGGGGCCGGTCTCATGGGGTCCGGTATCGCTCAGGTCGCCGCGCAGGCGGGCTGGGAGGTCGTCCTTCGCGATGTCACCGACGAGGCGCTGGCGCGCGGCACCGACGGCATCAAGGCGTCGTACGACAAGTTCGTGAGCAAGGGCAAGCTGGACGCGGCCGACGCCGAGGCCGCGCTGGGCCGCATCACCCCGACCATCGACCTGGACGCCGCCGCGGACGCGGACGTCGTCGTGGAGGCCGTCTTCGAGAAGCTGGAGGTCAAGCACGAGATCTTCCGCGCGCTCGACAAGATCGTGCGCCCGGACGCCGTGCTCGCCTCCAACACCTCCGCCATCCCGATCACCAAGATCGCGGCGGCCACCGAGCACCCCGAGCGGGTCGTCGGCGTCCACTTCTTCTCGCCGGTGCCGATGATGAAGCTGGTCGAGCTGGTGCGCGGCTACAAGACGAGCGACGAAGCGCTCGCCACCGCACGGGAGTTCGCCGAGTCCGTCGGCAAGACCTGCATCGTCGTCAACCGCGATGTCGCCGGGTTCGTCACCACCCGCCTCATCTCCGCGCTCGTCGTGGAGGCCGTCAAGCTCTACGAGTCGGGCGTGGCGACCGCCGAGGACATCGACCTCGCCTGCAAGCTGGGCTTCGGGCACGCCATGGGCCCGCTCGCCACCACCGACCTGACCGGCGTGGACATCCTGCTGCACGCCACCGGGAACATCTACACCGAGTCCCAGGACGAGAAGTTCGCCCCGCCGGAGCTGATGCGCCGGATGGTGGATGCCGGTGACATCGGCCGCAAGAGCGGGCAGGGCTTCTACACGTACTGATCGGCGTACTGACGCGTTCCGTCACCGAGTTCACTCCCGGAGCATCACCCTCAGGGGTGAATTCGGTATCGGTTCGCTTACAAGCAGCAACCGCACCGCCACGCATTCAGTCAGACGGTGCACACCATTGATACGGAGTTGGCCACAACCGCACTCGACGGGGAGCGCATATGTACATCAGGGGCGACCACGCCGAGCTGGTCGTCGGGGGGCGCCTCGACGTCCGCAGCGCGGCGGACGCCCGTACGGCCCTGCACTCGGCCGTCGACGACGGCGCCGGCGACCTAGTGCTCGACCTGTCCGAACTGGACTCCTGGGACGCCACCGGGCTCGGTGTGATCATGGGTGCCCACCGGCGGGCCGGCCGCTGCGGGCGCCGCCTGGTGCTGCGCGGTGTACCGCCGCAGATGCAGCGCCTGTTGGTGGCCACCCGGCTGCACCGCATCCTCGCGATCGAGGGCGGTATCGGGGTGGAGTCGCTGCCCCGCGTGTGAGCCGGTGCCCGAGGGGCGCAAGCACACCGGACGGTCAATCCACGCCGGACCGTGACGTCTCGGACCGTGGGGCACCCCGCCCTGTCGTGGATACTGAGCGAAGGTTTAGGGTTCGGTCGCCCGCCCGACTCGCCACCCTCGACCGAGCGGGCCCGGACCGGAGCGACAGTGCGACGTGCGGCAGGCCGGGAGGGGCCGTAACACGAGCACACGACGCTTATGGGGGGCTTGAACCCATGGACCCGATCAGCCCTGGGCCTGAGGAGTACGGACACACGGGCGCCCGACGCCCGCCCCGGGACCCCCTCACCGCCGACTTCGGCCCGAGCACGCCCGCGCCCGCCCGCACGGCGCATCTCGTCACCGGCGATCTGCTGCTGACCGTCAACCCCGTGGACGGCAGCGAGATCGAGCCCTGCCCGCCGGCCCGCCGCCCGGGCAGTCCCCGCAAGCGCGGCGCCGCCGAGCGGGCCGAGGCCGAACGCGCGGCCCGGCCCCCGGTGCCCCCGGGGCCCGCCCAGCACCCGCTGCCCCTGCTGGAGCGTCAGGAAGTTCGGGAGCGGCTGGTACGGCTGCTCGCGCGCGGCCGTACCGTACGGCTCGCCGGCCCCGGCGGGTCCGGCCGCACCGCCCTGCTCGACCTGGTCGCCGAGGACTGCGCGGACCTCGCGCCCGACGGCGTGGTGCGCCTGTGCGGCATCCACCGCACCGCCGAGGACCTGCTGCACGACCTCTTCCACACCGTCTACGACGCCCCGGGGCACCGACCCGAACGCCTCGAACTGCGGGCGCCGCTCGCGGAGATCGGCGCGGTCGTCGTGGTGGACGACATCGAGTTCGGCGGCGCCGAGCTGGACGAGCTGCTGGAGGCCACGCCCGAGTGCGCCTTCCTGGTCTCCGCCACCCCGGACGTGCCCGCGCCGACCGCCGAGGCCGATGTCGAGGAGGTCTTCCTCGGCGGGCTCGACCGGTCCGGCGGGGTGGACATCCTGGAGCGCACGGCCGGGCGGGTGCTCACCGAGGAGGAGGCCAACTGGGCGGGCGACCTGTGGTTCGAGTCCGAGGGGCTGCCACTGCGGTTCGTGCAGGCGGGCGCGTTGCTGCGGCAGCGGGACCAACTCCGGGCCGAATCCGGGGCGGTGGACGAGTACGGCGTCTTCGAGGACGTACGGCCCGTGGTCAACCCGGCGCAGGAGTTCACCGACAGCGGTCCGCTGCCCTCGCTCGGCGAGGCTGCCGCGCCCGCGCCGCTGCTCGCCTCCCGGCTCAGCGCCTCCGCCCGCGCCACGCTGCGCTTCGCGGTCGCCCTCGGCGGTGAGGTCCCGCACCAGGCGCATCTGCCCGCGATGGTCGGCGACACCCACGCCGACGCGGCGCTCGGGGAGCTGGCGAGCTGCGGACTGGTCTCCCCGGCGGGCTCCCGGTACCGGCTCGCGGCGGGCGTGCGCACCCAGCTGGAGGCCGCGGGATACGGCGACGACGCACCGGAGCGGGCCCGTACCGCCGCCCAGCACTACGCCTGGTGGGCCGGGCATCCCTCGGTCACCCCGGAGCGGGTGAGCGCGGAGGCCGACGCGGTGCTCGCCGCGCTGGCCGCCGTGGTGCCGCCGGTCGACGGCAGCGACGACGGAGGGGCGGTCCAGCTGGCGCGCACCGCCGCGCCCGCGTTCGCCGCCGCGCTGCGCTGGAGCGCCTGGGAGCGGGCGCTGCGCAGCGGCGCGCAGGCCGCGCTGCACTCCGGCGAGGTGCCCGAACAAGCCTATTTCCACCATGAGTTGGGAATCCTCGCGCTGTGCGGGGGCCGGCTGGACCGGGCCCGCGCGGAGCTGGAGGCGTCGATCGGGCTGCGCGGCGCGCTCGCCGACAAGCGGGGCGCGGTCGCGGGGCGCAGGGCGCTGGCGCTGGTCGCGGACCGGGCGGGGGAGCTGCCCGGGCTGCCGGTGCCGGTGGTCGTGGGGGAGCCCGCGACGGAGCCGGTGCCCGCGCTGCCGTCCATGCTGTCGGTGCCCGCCGTGCCGGACACCCTGGTCACCCCGCGGATCGTGGCCGCGCCCGCCGCGAAGGGGCTCGGCCTACGGCGTCTGGCGCGCCGCAATCTGGTGGCGGCCGGCTCCGGCGCGCTGCTCGCGGCGGTGCTGGGCACGGTGGTGACGCTCGGCATGACGTCCCATGACAGCGACGACAAGAACCCGGCGGGACGGGCCGACCTCAACCCCTCCACCAGCCAGGACGCGGACGACCCGGCCACCGGCCCGGTCCCGGCGCAGGCACCGGGCACGGCCTCGCAGCCGGCCACGGGCCACCGTAGGCCCCCGGCCCCGGCGGGCACGTACGCCGAGACGGGCGCTCCGGTGCGGCCGTCGACGAGCCCCACGGCGGACCCGACCGGCCCGACGGGCTCCGGCACGGGCAGCGGTCCCGGCGGGGGGAGCGGCAGCGGGAGTACGTCCCCGGCGCCGACGAAGACCAAGCCGACGTCCCCGCCCCCGACCAAGCCGACACCGCCGACCACGCCCCCGACCTCGCCGACCGGTTCCACCACCCCGCCGACCCCGACGGGATCGCCCTCGGACTCCGCGAGCGACATGACGCCGTTCACCAAGGCGGCGTCCGAGGCGGCCGCCCCGGCGGACTCGGAACCGGCGGGCCAGGGGCAGATGTGAGAAACGGCGGTACCGATCGGCCCGAGGCCGGTTCGGTACCGCCGATCACCGTTGTACGGGCTGAGCGCCGCCGTCGCGGTGGAAGTGAGTGGGCGCGCGCTGCCGCCGACCCTCAGAACAGCCGCAGCTTGTCGTCCTCGATGCCGCGCAGGGCGTCGTAGTCCATGATGTGGCAGTCGATGCCCCGGTCGGTCGCGAGGACGCGGGCCTGGGGCTTGATCTCCTGGGCGGCGAAGATGCCGCGGACCGGAGCGAGGTGGGGGTCGCGGTTGAGCAGGTCGAGGTAGCGGGTCAGCTGCTCCACGCCGTCGATCTCGCCGCGCCGCTTGATCTCGATCGCGACCGTCCGGCCCTCGCCGTCGCGGCACAGGATGTCCACCGGGCCGATGGCCGTCATGTACTCGCGCCGGATGAGCGTGTAGCCGTCGCCGAGCGTCTCGATGCGGTCGGCGAGCAGCTCCTGGAGGTGCGCTTCCACGCCGTCCTTGATCAGACCCGGGTCCACACCCAGTTCGTGCGAGGAGTCGTGGAGGATCTCCTCCATCGTGATGATCAGTTTCTCGCCCGCCTTGTTGACGACGGTCCACACCCCTTCGTCCTCGCCCGCGCCCTCCTTCAGCGTGCAGGGCGGCGACATCCAGTTGAGGGGCTTGTAGGCCCGGTCATCGGCGTGGATGGAGACGCTGCCGTCCGCCTTGACCAGGATCAGGCGGGGCGCCGAGGGCAGGTGGGCGGTGAGCCGGCCGGCGTAGTCGACCGAGCACCGGGCAATGACGAGACGCATGGTCGGCAACGCTACTCGACACCCGCCGCCGTACGCGATTCGCCCGAGCCGCTCCCTGTGGATCGTCCCAGTTGTCACTGCTTTGTCCCTGGAAACTCTTGTTCATCCATGGCCGATTGTGGGTGCAACCCGACCGTTCCATATACGCATTCTGGTGGTGTGGTCACCGACCGTTGCCTACCGTAGAGAACGGGAGGTCGCGGTCCATGTACTCAGCGTGTTTTTCGGCGCCGAACTCCCTTTATCCGTCCGGCAACCCCTGTTCATCGGGGGTGCGAGAGGAGAACCCATGTCGCTCGACGTCTCACCGGCCCTACTCGACGCGGCCGAGCGAGGCGAGGTCGACGAAGCGGAATTCGTCGACTGCGTCCGGACCTCCCTGCCCTACGCATGGGAGATGATCAGCTCCCTGGTGGCCCAGCTGAAGGTGGACGGCGGTCCCTTCGCCGACAACCAGACGCCCCCGCCCAACGAGCAGGCCCGCGGCCAGCTGCTGCGCGCCCTCGCGAGTGACGCCATCCGCGGTGCGCTGCAACGGCACTTCGGCGTGCGGCTGGCCTTCCAGAACTGCCACCGGGTCGCGGTGTTCCCGCTGGACGCCTCGGTGGACGAGACGCTGACCCGCTTCACCTCGGTGCGGGCCCAGCTGCTGAACCAGTCGCCGGAGTTTCGGGACTGCTGACCCGCGGCCCCGGCACGCCGGGGCGGTGCGTCGCCTGCTTGCCGCTCCACCCGTGGGAGGTGCAATCGGTGCTGGGGCGGCAAGCCCCCCAGGTGGCTTGCCATTTGTACCTGTTCTGAACCTGCTCTGAACCTGTTCGTCCGTGATCCGACGTGACCCGACGTGATCCGCCGTGATTCGTTCGTGCGCGTCAGCGCAGCTGCGGGAGCACCTCGGCGCCCAGGCGCCGCAGGGTGTCCTCCGTCGCCGCGAGATCGCCGGAGCCCTCGACCAGCAGGGCGAAGCGGGAGATGCCCGTGCGCTCAGCGGTGGCCGCGAGCCGGTCGCCGGCGAGCCGCGGGGTGCCCACCGGGTGCAGCCCGCAGAGCAGTTCGGTGTAGGCGACCGGGTCGCGCATCGCGCGCTTGCGCCCGTCGACCGTCACATGCGCGTCGAGTCCCTGTTTCAGCCACCCCGGCATCGCCTTGAGCAGAGTCTCCGCCGCGTCCTGACGGCGGTCGGCGAGCTGGCAGACCCCGGCCGCTACATGCGCCGCATCCGCGATCTCCTCGGGCGTCCGCCCCGCCGCGCGGGCGCTGCGCCGCCACAGGGCGACCATCTCGGCCTTCTCCTCGTCGCCCGCGTGCATCCCGAGCAGCATCGGAAGCCCGCGCTCCGCGGCCAGCCGCACGCTCTTCGGCGAGGTGCACGCGACGACGACCTCCGGGCCCGGGGTGTCCGTCAGGGCCTGCGAGGGACGCGGTACGACGGGCACCTCACGGAACGCGAAACGCTCACCGGAGGCGCCGACGGCGGGCTCGCGCAGCCAGCGCAGCAGCAGATCGAGTGACTCGGGGAACCCGTTTTCGTACGCGTCGAGGCCGCTGCCGAACACCTCCAGGTCAATCCAGGGGCCACCGCGACCCACCCCGAGGGTGAACCGTCCGCCGCTCGTCAGATGCAGCAGCGCGGCCTGCTCGCCCAGGGCGACCGGGTGCACGGTGGGCAGTACGCTGACCGCGGTGCCCACCCGGATCCGGCGGGTGCGGCCGAGCAGCAGCGCGGCCAGGGTGACGGCGGACGGACAGGTGCCGTACGGCACGAAGTGGTGCTCGGCCAGCCACACCGAGTCCAGCCCGGCCTCCTCGGCGACCTCCGCCGAGCGGACCGCCCGGTGCAGGGCCTCCCCCTGGCCCTGGCCCGGGAACTGGGCGCCCAGCACAAAGCTTCCTACGTACATCACTTTCCCGCTTTCTCGGCTCCGACCCGAGCTCCCCCACCGGCATAACCGTCTGACACGTGCCAAGGACACGGCCTGGCAGGGTAATTTGCGGATTGTCTTCAGAATCGGCCGTTTCGGAGGGGGACTTGCGCCGGTTGGCGGCCTTCGGGTACCCCGTTGGGCGGCGCGTACGCTGGACGCAGCCCTTGCTTGCCGCCGAGCCCCGAGAGGTGTCCCGTGTCTCCCCGCCGCAACCGACCGAAGGCCGCCGACCCGTCCGGCCGCAGCGCAGAGGACGACCGCACCGGACGGTACGGCGGCTTCCAGTCCGCGGAGGACTGGCAGGGCGAGGAGTGGAACGTGCGCCATGTCGCGGGCGCGAGCGCCGAGGGCAAGACCTATCGCTGCCCCGGCTGCGACCAGATGATCCCCTCCGCGGTGCCGCATGTGGTGGCCTGGCCGGAGCACGCGGGCGTGGACGACCGCCGTCACTGGCACAAGTCCTGCTGGAACGCGCGAGACCGCCGCACCACACGGGTGCAGCGGTCTCGTAACGCGCCGAAGTTCTGAGCGGCCGGCCGGTCACACGTCCCGGTTGCGCAGCAGCGCGTACGCCCCCGCGCCGGCCACCGCGGCGAGCCCCAGCATGATCCACAGCGGGTCCCAGCCCCGGGGCCCGGAGCCGCTGAGCGTGCTGTCGTAGAAGACGCCGAGCTGGCTCGGGAAGCTGTACTCGAACAGGAAGTCGCGCACCGAGTGCAGCGACTCCGTGGCCATGAACAGGGCCAGCACCAGCGGGGCGAGCACCAGGCCGATCATGATGGTGATGCCGCCCGCGGAGTGCCGGATGATCGAGCCGACGAACAGCGCGAGCAGGCCGAGCAGCGCCATGTAGAGGCTCACGCCGACGGTGGCCTTGAGCCAGGCCCCGCCGGAGGGCGACTCCGTGCCGGAGCCGGACAGCATGGACGACTGCACCATCGCCACGAAGGTGACCGACACCAGGGACACCACGAAGGCGACCACGAAGAACACGATCGCCTTGGCTGCCAGCACCCGGCCGCGGCTCGGGCACGCCGTCATCGTCGTACGGATCATGCCGGTGCCGTACTCCGAGGCCGTGGTCAGCACGCCGAGCGTGATGACGCACATGTTGCCGACGAGCAGGCCGAAGAAGCCGAAGGAGAGCGGATTGGTGCCGCTCAGCGAGGATTCGCTGGCGTGCGCCGACACCAGCGCGCCGACCAGCAGGCCGATGCCCACGACCAGGAACACGAAGACACTGAGCGTCCAGATCGTCGAGCGGACCGACCTGATCTTCGTCCACTCCGAGGCCACCGCGTGCCCGAGGTGGGTGCGTACGACGGGGATCGGCGAGGTGTAGCCGGGGTACGAACCACCGGGCGCCGCCTGCCAGTCGGGCGCGCCGGGAGCCTGCGGCATCGGGGGCTGGTGGGTGCTCATCGGGCGTCCTCGGGCTGGTTCGTGTCGGCGGCGGGGGAGGAAGCGGGGGAGGAGGCGTCAGGCGTGGCGGTGGGAGCGGCGGCCGGGGCCGGGGGAGCGGCCGGGGCCTGCGCCTGCGGAGCCGGGGCCTGCGCGGCCGGGGCCTGGGGCGCCGGCTGGGCGTACGGGTTCGCGCCCGGGGCTCCCTGGCCCGCCGGGGCGCCGGGAGCGCCGTACGCGCCCGCCGGGGCGCCTCCGTACGGTCCCGCGGGCGCGCCGGGGCCGCCCGCCGGCATCGCGAAGGGCTGCCCGCCCTGCTGGGGCGGCGGCGGGGCGTACCAGCCGGGCTGGCCCTGCCCCGGCACCGGCATCGGCGGCTCGGCGCCGGGCGGCAGCGGCTGCTGGAGGCCCGCCTTCTGGTCGATGGTGGAGCGGTAGTCCACCGCGCCCTGGGTCATCCGCATGTACGCCTCTTCGAGCGAGGCCTGGTGCGGCGACAGCTCCCACAGCCGTACGCCCGCCTCGTGTGCGAGGTCGCTGATGCGGGGCAGCGGCAGCCCCATCACCCGCAGCGCGCCGTCCTGCTCCGGCAGCACATGGCCGCCGGCCCCGGTGAGCGCGGCGCCGAGCTTCTCGCGCAGCTGCGGCTCGGTGTCGGGGGTGCGCACCCGTGCGAAGTCGGCGGAGTTGGCGGAGATGAAGTCCGTCACGCTCATGTCGGCGAGCAGCTGGCCGCGCCCGATCACGATCAGGTGATCGGCGGTCAGCGCCATCTCGCTCATCAGATGGGAGGACACGAAGACCGTCCGGCCCTCCGCGGCCAGCGCCTTCATCAGGTTGCGCACCCAGAGGATGCCCTCGGGGTCGAGGCCGTTGACCGGCTCGTCGAAGAGCAGCACCTGGGGGTCGCCGAGCAGCGCGGCGGCGATGCCGAGGCGCTGGCCCATGCCGAGCGAGAAGCCCTTGGAGCGCTTCTTGGCGACGTCCTGGAGGCCGACCACGCCGAGCACCTCGTCCACCCGGCGGGCCGGGATGCCCGACAGCTGGGCGAGGCTCAGCAGATGGTTGCGGGCGGAGCGGCCGCCGTGCACGGCCTTGGCGTCGAGCAGCGCGCCGACCTGGCGGGGCGCGTTGGGCAGCCTGCGGTACGGGTGACCACCGATGGTCACCTGGCCGGACGTGGGGTTGTCCAGGCCGAGGATCATCCGCATCGTGGTGGACTTGCCCGAGCCGTTGGGCCCGAGGAAGCCGGTCACGGACCCCGGTCGCACCTGGAAGGAAAGGTTGTACACGGCCGTCTTGTCGCCGTACCGCTTCGTCAGGCCTACAGCCTCGATCATGCTCCGCACCCATCGGAAGGTTCAGGACAGCGGGGAACCGCCCCCGTAAGGGTTAGGAGGATAGCTGGGCGCTGACGGTTCCGCCCAAAGAAAAGTAAAGCTGAAGTAATACGCTGTGTGAACGTGACCTCTACTGCGCGTCCCGGTGCCTGAGCAGCGCATATCCTCCCGCGAGCGCGGCGATCACCCACAGCGCCATGATGCCGAGCCCGCCCCAGGGCCCGTACGGGGTGTCGTCGGGGCGCGGCACCGCCTGCATGATCCGGCTGCCGGCCTGATCGGGCAGGTACTGGCCGACCTTCTTGGTGGTGTCGACGGCGGCCAGGATGTTGGAGATCAGGAAGAAGAACGGCATCAGGATGCCGAGCGAGAGCAGCGGTGAGCGCAGCATGGTGGCGACGCCCATGGAGAACACCGCGATCAGGGTCAGATACAGCCCGCCGCCCACCACCGCGCGCAGCACCCCGGGATCACCGAGCCCGGCGCGATAGGGGCCGAGCATGGCCTGGCCGAGGAAGAACGTGGCGAAGCTCGTGACCATCCCGACGAGCAGGGCGAGCGCGCCCGCCACCGCGATCTTGCCGAACAGGAAGGTGCCGCGGCGCGGTACGGCGGCCAGCGAGACCCGGATCATGCCGGTGCTGTACTCGTTGGTGACGACCAGCACGCCGAACACGACCATGGCGAGCTGGCCGAGGGTCATCCCGGCGAAGCTGATGAAGGTCGGGTCGAAGGTCAGCCGCTCCTGGATCGGCAGCGAGTCGTACTGGTTCCGGGTCAGCGCGGCGATGAGCATGCCGATGCCGATGGTGACCACGACGGCGACCGAGAGGGTCCAGCCGGTGGACGACACCGACCGGATCTTCGTCCACTCGGACCGCAGGGTCTGCGTGACCCGGTCGCTCGTCATGCCGTACCCCCTTGCCGGTCGGCGCCCCAGTTCCCCGGGGCGGCCGCCGACTGCGCGTGGTACTCCACCGAACCCGCCGTCAGCCGCATGAACGCCTCCTCCAGGGAAGCCTGCCGGGGGCTCAGCTCATGCAGCACGATCCCGTGCCCCGCCGCCAGCTCCCCGATCTGCTCGGCCTTGTCGCCCTCCGCCTCCAGCGCCCCGTCCGCCGCCTCCACCGCGGTGACCCCGGCCTCGTGCAGCGCGTCCAGGAGCCGTTCGCGCTGGGGCGAGCGGACACGGACGTAACTGCGGGCGTGCCGCCGGATGAAGTCCGCCATGGAGGTGTCCGCGAGCAGCCGGCCCTGCCCGATCACGATGAGATGGTCGGCGGTCTGCGCCATCTCGCTCATCAGATGGGAGGACACGAAGACCGTCCGCCCCTGTGCGGCCAGTGATCTCATCAGATTGCGGATCCAGTGGATGCCCTCGGGGTCGAGCCCGTTCACCGGCTCGTCGAACATCAGGATCCGGGGGTCCCCGAGCAGCGCCGCCGCGATCCCCAGCCGCTGCGACATGCCGTACGAGAATCCCTTGGCCTTCTGCCGCGCGACGGCCATCAGCCCGACCGTCTCCAGCACCTCGCCCACCCGGGCGCGCGGGATGCCGTTGCTCTGCGCGAGGCACAGCAGATGGTTGTAGGCGCTGCGCCCGCCGTGCATCGCCTTGGCGTCCAGCAGCGCGCCGACACAGGTGAGGGGATCCGTCAGCTGCTCGTACCGGCTGCCGTCGATCCGCACATCACCGGCGGTGGGATGGTCGAGCCCGAGGATCATCCGCATGGTCGTGGACTTCCCGGCGCCATTGGGCCCGAGGAACCCGGTCACGATGCCGGGCCGCACGGTACATGTCAGACCATCGACGGCCACCTTCTCGCCGTACCGCTTGGTCAGCCCGTCCAGCTCGATCATGCCGCCACGCTAGAACGGGACAAAGCCCCCTGCCACTTGAAGCAGGGGGCTTTCGAAGGCGCGGAACCCTATCGGGTCTGCTGCGCCGGAACCCCACGAGAGACCGGCTCGTCCTCGCCCGTCGTGCCGGCGGCAGCCACCGCCGCGCCGGTCAGCGTCGCCAGCATCTCGCGCACGTTCGTCAGCTGGGCGTTGATGCTGTCGCGGCGGTTGGTGAGGGCCGCCAGCTCGCGCTCGGACTCGGAACGGATGCGGTCCGCCTTGGCGTTGGCGTCGGCCACGATGTCCTCGGCCTGGCGCTGAGCGGTCTCCACCGTCTGGCGGGCGCGGCGCTCCGCGTCGGTGCGCAGCTTCTCCGCCTCCAGACGCAGCTGCTCGGCGCGGTGCTCGATCTCCGCGAGCCGCTTCTCCGCCTTCTGCTGACGCGAGGCCAGGTCGCGCTCGGACTGCTCGCGGCGCTTGGCCAGGTTCGTCTCGAAGTCGGCGGCGGCCTGCGCGGCCTTGGCGCGGGTCTCCTCGAAGAGGGCGTCCGCCTCCTCACGCTTGGACTGCGCGTCCTTCTGCGCGTCGGCACGCAGCTGAGAGGCCTCGCCCTGGGCCTTCTCGACGATCCGGGCGCCCTCGTCCTCCGCCTTCGCCTTGCGCTCGGTGGCGTAGGACTCGGCGTCGTTCCGCACCTGCTGGGCGGCCGACTCGGCCAGCTCGCGGTGCTGTTCGGCCGCGCGGCGGGCCTCCTCACGCAGCTCCTTGGCCTCTTCCTCGGCCAGGCGCAGGATCTTCTCGACCCGAGCACCGAGACCCGCGTACGACGGCTCGGCGTCGCTGACCTGGGTCTGGGCGTTCTGCGTTTCGAGGTGCAGCTCCTCGATGCGCTTTTCCAGGGCGGTGATACGGGCGTTGGCCTGGTCACGTTGGGAGACGAGGTTGGAGATACGTTCGTCCACCTGAGCGCGGTCGTACCCACGCCGCACAAGCTCGAAGCCGTAGGGGGAAGTGTCGCTCATGGGGTTCCTGTCAAATGAGACCGGTGAGGTGATAGGGGGAATCCTAGGCGCCGAAGCGGTGTGTCATCGAGCGGATACGTGTTTGATCTGGAGAATGACACCTCTTTTGAGTGGCTGACCGTCAGAGGACTTGCCAATGAGCAGGGCAAAGCCCTCAGTCGACACCGAAACACCCCTCGGATGCTAGCTGTCTGACGACTTGCCACCCGATCGGGGGGCGCCGACCGTCGCGCTTGCCTTGGCCGAACCGTCCTTGCCCGCACCCGGCGTCTCGAAGGACTCCAGCGCGTCCAGCACATCCTGGACACGGGAGATCTCGGCGTTGATGTCCGAGCGCCTGCGCACCAGGACCTCCAGCTCGCGCTTGCCCTCCTCGACCGAGCGCCGCGCCTCCTGGATCGCCTCCGCCTTGAGCTCCTCGGCCTCCTTGACCAGCCGCGCCTTCTTCTGCTCGGCCTCCTTCAGCAGGCCCTCCGCCTTCTTGACGGCCGCGATGCGCACCTTGCCCGCCTCGGAGTCGGCGTCCGAGAGCATCTCCTTCGCCTTCGCCTGGGCCTTCTCCAGCTGCTCCTCGGCGGCCTTGATGAGTGCGTCGCAGCGGTCGCCGGTGGACTTCATCGTCTCGGCGGCCTCGCGGCGGGCCCGGCTGTGCAGCTCCTCGATCTCGGCGGTGACCCGCTCGCGCAGCTCCTCCGCCCGCTCCCGGATCGCGGTCGCGTCCCGGCGGGCGCCCACCAGCAGCTCGTCCGCGTCCGTCCGGGCCTTCTCCACCAGGGAGTTGCCCTCGATGGTCGACTCGGAGACGATCCGCTCGGCCTCGCTGCGGGCCGCGCCCACCATGCTGTCGGCCTGCGCCTCGGCGTCCGCCGTGGTCTTCAGCGCCTGCTGCTGCGCCTCGGTGAGCAGCTTGTCGGCCTCCGCCGTGGTCTCGCCGATGAGCTTGTCGACCTGCTCGGCCGCCTCCGAACGCCGCTTGTTGGCGTCCTGGCGGGCCTCGTCCAGTGTCCGCTCGGCCTCCTCGCGCGCCGTACCGAGGAGCCGCTCGGCCTCCGCCGCCGCGTCCGCCTTGACCCGCTCGGCCTCGGCCCGGGTCCGCTCGGCGTGCGCCTGCGCGGAACCCACGGTCTCGGCGGCCTCGGCCCGCAGCCGCTCCGCCTCCGTGCCGGCCTCGCCGACCAGCTGGTCCGCGGCGGCCCGCGCCTCGGCCCGCACCCGCTCGGCCTCGGCGACGGACTCCGTGCGCACCCGCTCCGCCTCGGTCACGGACTCCGTGCGCACCCGCTCGGCCTCCGCCACGGACTCCGTGCGCACGCGCTCGGCCTCGGCGGCGGTCTCCGTCCGGAGCCGCTCCGCCTCCGCGACCGTCTCCGTCTGGAGGAGTTCGGCCTCCTTGCGGGCCTCCGTGATGAGCGTGTCGGCCTGCGTCGCCGCGTCCGAACGGATGCGGTTGGCGTCCTCACGGGCGTCCGCCCGGGTCCGCGCCGCCGCCTGGTCGGCCTCCGCCAGCGCGTCGGACGCCTCGGTACGCACCCGCTGCGCGTACTCTCCCGCGTCCGAACGCAGCCGCTCGGCCTCCGCCGCCGCTTCCGCGAGGGTGCGCTCGGCCAGCTCCCGGGCCGCCGCGGACTCCTCCTGCGCCTCCTGCCGCAGCCGCCCGGCGTCCTCGCTCGCCCGCTCCCGCTCGGCGTGCGCGTCGGCCCGCAGCCGCTCGGACTCCTCCTCGGCCTCCCGCTTCGTACGCTCCGCCGCGTGCTCGGCGGCCGAGCGCAGCCCGGTGATCTCCTCCTGCGCCTGCTCGTGCAGCCCGGCGACGGAGTCCCGCACCTGCTGCGCGTGCTGCTCGGCGGCGGACACCATCTCACCGGCCCGCCGCTCGGCCTCCTCGACCAGACGGACCGCCTCGGCCTGCGCGTCCTCGACCCGCTTGCGCGCCGAGGCCAGCAGCTCCTCGCTCTGCTCGCGGGCCCGCCGGCGCTCCTCCTCGGCCTCCTCGCGGGCCGCGCCCAGCAGTTCCTCGGCCTCGCGGCGGCGCCGGGCGGCCTCCTCCTGCGCGGCGGCCAGCGTCTCGGACGCCTCGGCGGCCAGCCGCTCGGCGGCGGACTGCGCCTCCGCGCGCATCCGGTCGGCGCTCTCCTGCGCCTCCGTCTTCAGCCGCTCCGCCTCGGCCGCGGCCTCACCACGCAGCCGTACGGCGATGGCCTCGCCCTCGGCGCGGGACGCGGACGCGTCGGCCGCCGCCTCGTCGCGCAGCCGCTCCGCCTCGGTCTCGGCCTGCTCCTGGAGCGCCCGGATCCGCTCGGCGGCCTCGGTACGCAGCCGCTCCGCCTCCTCGGCGGCTTCCTTGCGGATCCCCGTGGCCTCCTCGCGGGCCTCGGTGAGCGCCTGCTCGGCCGAGGTGAGCCGCTCCTGCGCCTCGGTCCCCAGCCGGGTCAGCTCCTCGGCGGCCTCCGCGCGCCGCGCCTCGACCGCCTTGTCGGTCTCCTCGCGCAGCTCCAGGGCCGCCTTCTCGGCGTCCGCCCTGACGGACTCGGCCCGCTCGTCGGCCTCGGTGCGCAGTCGCTCGGCCTCCGCGCGGGCGCGCTCCAGGGTCTCCTCGGCCTGCCGGCGCAGCGCCGTGGCGCGCTCGATGGCCTCGGTGCGGACCTTCTCGCTGTCGGCGGTCGCCTTCTGCCGCAGCTCGTCGGCGTCCGCCTTGGCCTTGGCCAGCAGCTCCTCGGCGGACTTGGCCGCCTCCTCGATCTTGGTGACCGACTCCCGGCGCGCCTCCGCGCGGATCGACTCGCCCTCGGCCACCGCGTCGGAGCGCAGCTGCTCGGCCTCGCCGCGCAGCCGGCGGGCCTCCTCCTGGAGCTCGACCGTCTTGGCGCGGTACTCCTCGGTGTCGTCCTTCGCCGCGCCCTTGAGCTCCTCGGCGATGTCATGCGCCTCGGCCCGCAGCCGGTCCGCCTCGGCCTCGGCCTCCTTGCGGATCCGCTCGGCCTTCTCGGCCGCCGCCCTGGTGGTCCGCTGGGCGTCCTCCGACGCCTTGTTGAGGACCTCCTCGGCGGTCCTGGCCGCCTTGGACAGCTGGGTCGCGGTCTCCTCGGCGGTGGCCGTACGGGCCTTCTCCGCGGCCTCGGCGAGGATCTTCTCCGCCTCGGCGCGCGCGTCCGCCACCAGCTGCTCGGCGTCCGAACGGGTGGCCTCGGCCTCCTTCGTCGCCTCCCCGACCAGCCGCGCGACCTGCTCCTTGGCGGTGCGGGTGCGGGTCTCGTTGGCGGCCTCGGCGCTCGCCAGCTTCTTGGCGGCGGCCTCCTCGGCCTCGGTGACCAGCTTCTCGGCCTCGGACTGCGCCTTGCGCAGCGCCTCCTCCGCCTCGGCCATCTGCTTCTCGGCGGCCCGGCTCAGCTCGCTCGCCTGCCGGCGGGCGGCGTCCGACTCGGTCGCCGTGGTGGTGCGCAGCCGCTCGGCGTGCTCGGTGGCCTCCTGCGCCTGCGTGGACGCGGCGTTCAGCAGCCGCTCGGCGTCGGTACGGGCCCGGCGCAGGATCTGCTCGGCCTCGGAACGGGCCTCCTCGGCCTCGCCGCGCAGCCGGTCCCGGGCCTCCCGGGTCAGCCGCTCGGCCTCCGCGCGGGCCGCGGCCATCGCCTGCTCGGCCTCCGCGCGCGACTCGTCGAGGAGTCGGCGGGCCTGCTGCTCGGTACGGGCGCGCAGCTGCTCGGCCCACGCCACGTTCTCGTTGACGTGCGACTCGACGGTCGCCCTGCGCTCGGCCAGCTCCTGGTCGAGCTGCTGGCGCCGGGTCACCGCCTCCTGGTGCAGCTCGGCCTGGAGCCGCGCGGCCTGCTCGGCGTGCTCCTGGAGGATCCGCTGGGTCTGCGCGCGGACCTGGCTCAGCTCACGCTCGGCGTCCTGCCGCAGCTGCTCCGCCTGCATCTGGGCGTTGCGGAGCAACTGTTCGGCCTGGTAGCCGATGTCGCCGCCGTCGAAGGCGGGACGGGTCATCAGGGTGCGGCGCGCCTCGTGCAGCTTGGCGCGCAGCACCTCGACCTGGTAGCCGAGGTCCTCGGCGTGCTGGATCGCCTTCTCCCGCTCGGTCCTCAGCCGCTTCATATCGGCCTCGAACCGAGAGAGGTGGTCGACGTCGTCAGCCGCCGGCTCTCGCTCCTGGCTCTCGTAGCCCCGCACTGCGCGGTCCCATCCGTCCCCTGGTCAGCTTCTCCAACGAGCCACGTCCAACCGCCGAACGGGGCCCCCGGGGAAATGGTGTCAGATCCACGGCGGAGCACGGCCTGCTGCCCCGACGCACGTCCCCCGAAACCCGGACCCCGGCATGCGGCCGCCCCGGTTCGCGGGACGACCGCCCCCAACCCTACCGGCCCTTATGTACGGCGGTCAGTGCTCGGGAGACTCAACAGGCGCCGAAGTCACCAGTTCTGTGAGGACACCATGGCAGTCCTTGGGGTGCAGGAAGGTGATCCTGGAGCCCATGGAACCGCGTCGCGGCTCGTCGTAGAGCACCCGTACGCCCTTGCCCCGGATGTCCTCGGAGTCGGCGTCGACGTCCGCCGTGCCGAAGGCGATGTGATGCACGCCCTCGCCGTTCTTGGCCAGCCACTTGCCGACCGCGGAGTCCTCGCGGGTCGGCTCCAGGAGCTGGAGGTAGGAGGCGCCGCCGTCCGAGGTCTCGTTGATCTTGAGCATGGCCTCGCGCACGCCCTGTTCCTCGTTGACCTCGGTGTGGAACACCTCGAAGCCGTAGGTGGCCCGGTAGAACTCGACAGTGGCGTCGAGGTCGTGGCAGGCGATCCCGATGTGGTCGATTCGCGTCAGCATGGTTTCAGTGCAGCGCCACGGCGGTGGTTACGCAACGTGCGCGCGATCACACCGACAGGGCGATGACGGCACTGAGTGACTCTCAGTACATTCGATGTAAACCCTCGTTCACTCCTCGGCTCTGCGTAGCTGGAAGGGGATCGCACCTCATGTCTTCTGGAACGAACAGCTCGGTGATCGTCGCGGGCGCCCGTACGCCCATGGGGCGGCTGCTGGGCTCGCTGAAGTCCTTCTCCGCGGCCGACCTGGGCGGTTTCGCGATCAAGGCGGCCCTGGACCGCGCGGGCATCGGCGGTGACCAGGTGCAGTACGTGATCATGGGCCAGGTGCTCCAGGCCGGCGCGGGCCAGATCCCGGCCCGCCAGGCGGCCGTCAAGGGCGGCATCCCGATGAGCGTCCCGGCCCTCACCGTCAACAAGGTGTGCCTGTCCGGGCTCGACGCGATCGCCCTGGCCGACCAGCTGATCCGCGCCGGCGAGTTCGACATCGTCGTGGCGGGCGGCATGGAGTCCATGACCAACGCGCCGCACCTGCTGCCCAAGTCCCGCGAGGGCTACAAGTACGGCTCGATCGAGATGATCGACTCGATGGCGCACGACGGTCTGACCGACTCGTTCGAGGCCATCGCCATGGGCGAGTCCACCGAGCACCACAACACCCGGCTCGGCATCGGCCGCCTGGCGCAGGACGAGATCGGCGCCCTGTCCCACCAGCGGGCCGCCGCCGCGCAGAAGAACGGCGTGTTCGAGGCGGAGATCACCCCCGTGGAGATCCCGCAGCGCAAGGGCGACCCGATCCTGTTCAGCAAGGACGAGGGCATCCGTGCCGACACCACCGTGGAGACCCTGGGCAAGCTGCGCCCGTCCTTCACCAAGGACGGCACCATCACCGCCGGTACCTCCTCGCAGATCTCCGACGGCGCCGCCGCCGTGGTCGTGATGAGCAAGGCCAAGGCGGAGGAGCTGGGCCTGGAGTGGCTCGCCGAGATCGGCGCGCACGGCAATGTGGCGGGCCCGGACAACTCGCTGCACTCCCAGCCGTCCAACGCGATCCTCAACGCCCTCAAGAAGGAGGGCAAGGAGGTCGCCGACCTCGATCTGATCGAGATCAACGAGGCCTTCGCCTCCGTCACCGTGCAGTCAATGAAGGACCTCGGTGTGTCCACGGAAAAGGTGAACGTCAACGGCGGCGCGATCGCGCTCGGCCACCCGATCGGCATGTCCGGCGCCCGCCTCGTGCTCCACTTGGCGCTGGAGCTCAAGCGCCGGGGCGGCGGCATCGGAGCGGCCGCGCTGTGCGGTGGCGGCGGCCAGGGTGACGCGCTGATCGTGCGGGTACCGAAGGCCTGAGCCCTTCCGTCAGGTCGGTGAAGTGAACGGAGCTGTGCGATGCAGGACGTCTCCTCTCTGGTGGACCAGGCCAGGGAAGGCAGGCCGCGGGCCGTGGCCCGGCTGATCTCCCTGGTGGAGGGGGCGTCCCCGCAGCTGCGGGAGGTCATGGCGGCGCTGGCCCCGCTGACCGGCAACGCCTATGTGGTGGGCCTGACCGGCTCACCGGGCGTCGGTAAATCGACCTCCACCTCCGCGCTCGTCACGGCGTACCGCAAGCAGGGCAAGCGGGTCGGCGTCCTCGCCGTCGACCCGTCCTCGCCCTTCTCCGGCGGCGCCCTGCTGGGCGACCGGGTGCGCATGTCGGAGCACGCCTCCGACCCCGGCGTCTACATCCGCTCCATGGCGACCCGGGGCCACCTCGGCGGCCTCGCCTGGTCCGCCCCGCAGGCGATCCGCGTGCTGGACGCGGCGGGCTGCGACGTGGTCCTGGTCGAGACGGTGGGCGTGGGCCAGTCCGAGGTGGAGATCGCCGCCCAGGCGGACACCAGCGTGGTGCTGCTGGCCCCGGGCATGGGCGACGGCATCCAGGCCGCCAAGGCGGGCATCCTGGAGATCGGCGACGTCTACGTCGTCAACAAGGCGGACCGGGACGGCGCCGACGCCACCGCCCGCGAGCTGAACCACATGCTGGGCCTCGGCGAGGCCCGCCGCCCCGGCGACTGGCGGCCGCCGATCGTGAAGACGGTCGCCTCCCGCGCCGAGGGCGTGGACGAGGTGGTCGAGGCGCTGGAGAAGCACCGCGCCTGGATGGAGGAGCACGGGGTCCTCACCGAACGCCGGCGCGTCCGCGCGGCCCGCGAGGTGGAGAGCATCGCGATGACGGCGCTGCGGGAGCGCATCGGCGATCTGCACGGCGACCGCCGCCTCGACGCCCTCGCGGAGCGGATCGTCGCGGGCGAACTCGACCCGTACCGCGCCGCCGACGAGCTGGTGGCGGGGATCACCCAGGGCTGAGCCTGGCCAACTCCGGGCGCCTGCGGCTAACTTGTCCTGCGTGTTCCTCCTCTTGGCATAGGGCCCGCCCCGCACGCGACGCCGTGACCTCTCCGGCGCTCGCGTGCCTCGGCATGCCCTTTTCCCGCCTCTGTCAGAGGAACTTCCCGCATGTCCACGCATGCTCCCGTGCGGCCTTCGTACGCCGCCGTGCTGCGCCTTCCGGGCGCCCGCCGCGCCTTCACCGCGGCCCTGACCGCCCGTCTCTCCTACGGCACCGTGTCCCTCGCGGTGATGCTGTCCGTCACCCGCGCCACCGGCTCCTATGCCGTCTCCGGGACGGTGATGTCCCTGTTCGGCGCCGCGTCGGTCTTCCTGATGCCGGTGCGCGGCGCCCTGATCGACCGGCACGGACCGCGCCGCGCCCTCGCACCCATGGCGCTGCTGTACGGCGCCCTGCTGACCCTGCTCGCCGCCCTGACCTGGCGTCCCGGCGCGCCGGTGGCCCTGCTCGCCGCGGTCGCGGCACTCGCCGGCGCGTGCACGCCGCCGCTCGGGCCGACGATGCGCGCGCTGTGGGCCGAACTCGCCCCCGACCGGCATCTGTTGCAGCGTGCCTACAGCCTCGACGGCGTCGCCGAGGAACTGCTCTTCGTCTCCGGGCCGGTCCTGGTCGGTGTCCTGACCGGGTTCGCCCCGCCGGCCACCGGGATCCTGCTCAGCGCGCTGCTGATCGTGGCCGGCACCGGGGTGTTCGTCGCCTCACCGGTGCTGCCGGGTCCCCGGCCCGCCACCCGGGGCGCGCGGCCCGGGGGAGTCTCCGGTCTGCTCGCCCCCGCCGCCGTCGCCCTGTGCGTCGGACTGACCCTCAGCGGGGTGGACCTGCTGACCATGGCCTACGCCTCCGCGCACGCGTACGACACCGATCTCGTGCCGTGGGTCCTCGGGGCGCTGTCCGCGGGCAGCGCGCTGGGGGGCCTCGCGAACGGGGCGGTGCGGTGGACGGCGCCCGCCCGCACCCGGCTGGTGCGCTTCTCGGTGGCCCTGGGCCTGGTCGTCGCGGTGGCGGGCCTCGCGCCCGACCTCTGGATGCTCACCGCCGCGCTGGCCCTGGCCGGGGTCTTCGTCGCGCCGACCCTGACGACGGCGTACCTCGCGGCCGACGAGTCCGTGACCGCCGAGTCCCGTACACAGGCCGGGGCGTGGGTCAACATGGGGGTGAACGCGGGCAGTTCGGCAGGGGCGCTGGCGACGGGGCTGCTGATCGGCCGGGTACCGCTGGGGGTCTGCTTCCTGGTGGCCGGCAGCACGGCTCTGGCGTCCGCCGTCATGGCCGGGGCCGGTGGCCTGTCGCCGCGTCGTGCCTGATCGCGCGGTCCCGCGCCCCTCTCGGGGCGCGGGACCGCGCTGCCTAGGGGCGCCCCCGCTGTCCCCGCAGGTGTTCCGCGATCGGCTTCAGTGCCTTGTCCAGCTCCACCAGGGCCTCCGGTGAGAGCAGGTCGATGAAGTGCCGGCGCACCGAGGACACATGGTGCGGCGACACCTTCTTCATCGTCTCCATGCCGTGCTCCGTGAGCACCGCGTACAGCCCCCGCCGATCCGATTCACAATTCTCGCGGCGCACGAGGTCCGCGTTCTCCATCCGCGTGATCTGGTGCGAGAGCCGGCTCTTGGACTGGAGCGTGGCGGAGGCGAGGTCGCTCATCCGCATCCGCACGTCCTCCGACTCGGACAGGTTCACGAGGATCTCGTAATCGTTCATCGTCAGGCCGAACGGCTGCAAATCCTTCTCCAGCTGGTACGTCAACAGCCTGTTGACCTCCAGGTGGGTGCGCCAGGCGCACTGCTCCGCATCGGTCAGCCAGCGCGTGGCCGTTTCGGTCTCCATGAATGAAGTCTACCTAAGAAGTTGAATGGCGAACTACTTCGGGTGGTGTGACTGTGCGCACGCGTTCGACGTCACACTCCGCAGACTACCGCTCACAGCCCGAAGCGACGCTGGAGGTCCCCCAGCTGTCCGGGAAGACGCGGTGCACCGGGTGGTTGCGGACCGTGTCCGGGCCGCCCCGGTACGCCACCGCCCGGAGTGCCCGGATCGGACGGTACGACCCCCGTGTCGGCCTCCGCCATCAGCGCCTCCGAGGACTGGAGCAGCACGGTCCCGGCGCCCACGAACTCGAACTGGTGCTCCTCCCCGGAAACCCCGCCCAGGCCCGTCATCGCACGGAGTCCGCCCAGTACACCGGTCAGGTACCCATGGTCGTAGTGATGGCACGGGGAGGGGCAGTCGGCCCAGCCGACGAGTGCCTGGGGATCCACCCGCAGGGGAGGCTCCATGAACACCACCGGTCCGTTGGACGCGGCCACGAATCTTCCGGTTCCGATGAGGGTCAGAAAACCCGGCACGATCGATTGTTTGAGCGCAAGACTTGGCTGAAAAGCGAGCAGATTGCCCGCGCGAATGGTCAAGTTCCCGTCGTCCAGGTCGTACGAGTTGACGTCGAAGGCCCGGTCGGCGAGCAGCATCTTGCCCGAGCCGCTCGCCACGACCCAGTCGCTCGCGTGCAGTGGCGAATGGAACGAGGTGCGCACCAGATGGTCGAGCCGGCCGTGTCCAATGCCGTTGAACTCGATCGCCCCGTAGTAGGCGATCATCTTCCCCTTCTGGAGGAACCACTGCCCGTCCTTGAGCTCGACGCAGAACGTGTAGCTGTTCACGTTGTCGTCGACGGGCAGGGTCATCGGGTCGTACACCACCGGGCCGCCGGGGCCGGCGGTGCCGTAGGTGCCTGAGTACGCGCTCACAGCTTCTCCTCCGAGGCCTGGACGTACACCGTGCCGCTGCCGCTCAGCTCCAGCTGGAACGCCTCGCCGGAGCCGCGGCCCACCATCTCGCGCCAGCCGAGGGCGGTGGACAGCCGGTTGCGCACGTCGCCGTGGTGGGCGACGTAGGCCTGGGGGTCCACATGCACCGGGCGCTCGGGGCTGATCGGCAGCTCGAAGACGCCGCCGTGCGCCATCACGGCGACTTCGCCCTGGCCCTGGAGGGTGGTGGTGAACAGCCCCTGGCCGGTGACCTGGCCGCGCACCAGGCCCATCACCCCGCCCTGCGAGCCCATGAACATCGTGCCCTGGCGCAGTGTGCCCTCGAAGGCGAGCAGGCGGTCCGCCTCCACGTACAGGGTGTCGCCGGTGAGGTGGATGACATGGATGTGATGGCCGCCGTGCCCGAAGAACACCGTGCCGCTGCCCTCGACGGTCATCAGCGGGGTCGCCTCGCCGGACACCCGGCGCCCCAGCATGGACATCACCCCGCCCTGGCCGCCCTGGATGTTGGGCGCGAAGGACACGTCCCCCTTGTAGGCGAGCATCGCCCCGCGCTGGCTGAACAGCCGCTGCCCGGGGAGCACGGTCGCCTCCACCATCTTGGAGTTGATCTCTCGGAAGGTCATCTCACAGGTCCCCCGCGATCGTGTTCCGCTCGCTCGGCTGCACGTACACCAGGCCGTCCCCCTCGAAGCGGATCTGGAAGGCCTCGCCGCCGCCCTCCCCGAGGAAGGTGCGGAACGTCACACCGGACTGGAAGGACTGCCGGACATTGCCCTGATGGGCGACATAGGCCCCCGGGTCGACGGTCAGCGGGTACTGGGGGCTGACCCGGAGTGCCACCGCGGGGCCGTCGGACATGATCGCCGCCTGTCCGTGCCCCTCCACCGTCGTGGTGAACAGGCCGTTGCCCTGGGAGGCGCCGCGCAGCCCGGTGAACGTGGTGCCCGTACGCAGCGCCGCGTCCGTCACCAGCAGGTTGCTCGACTCCACGTACAGCTTCTCGCCCTGGAGGCGCACCAGATTGATCTCGGTCGCCCGGTCGGCGAACCAGCAGGTCCCATGCCCCTTCACCTCCATCACCGCCATCTGCTCACCGGTGAGCCGGCGGGTCACCATCCCGCGCAGCCCGTCCCCACCCCCGGTGAGTTTCTTGAACGACATCTGCCCGTCGTACGCGACCATCGAGCCGTTCTTCGCCTTCACGGCGTCCCCGGTCATCTCGACGGCGAGCACCTTGCTGCCCTGCAATCGGAACATCGCCACGCTGCGAAAGTAGCGGCAGCGCGGGTGGACCGAACAGCACCCGCGGGTGGAGCCGCACCCTGAGCGGACCCCTAGGGGCGCGGTTTGCCACAATGGCGGCACGCTTGTGCGTGCGTTCACAAACCGGTAGCCCCCCGACGGCGCTCCGTAACCGCCGGACCGAACACCTCGGTCCGGCAACCCCGGACCGGCGACCGCCGGACCCGGCCGGCCGCCACTCCTCGCAACTCCCACCGAAGGTGACCCGTGGACATCAAGACCGCCACCGCCATCCGCCGCCTCCGCCTCGTCTCCGCCCCCGAGGCCGTGTCCTTCATCGTCCTGCTCGTCTGCTCGGTGCTGAAGCGGACCACGGACTTCAACGCGGTGCCCGTGATGGGCGCGATCCACGGTGTCCTGTTCGTCCTGTACGTGCTCTTCTGGGCGGACGCCTGGAACCGCGCCAAGTGGAGCCCCGGCACCGCCGCCCTCTACTTCGTCCTGTCGGTGCTGCCCACCGGCGGCTTCTTCGCCGAGCGCAAGCTGCGCCGCGAGGCCGAGGCCGCCGTGACCGCCGCCCGCGCCCGCAAGGAAGGGGTCGTGAACGCATGATCGTCGCCTTCTCCGTGACCCCCCTCGGTGTCGGTGAGGACGTCGGGGAGTACGTCGCCGAAGCCGTCCGCGTGGTCCGCGAGTCCGGCCTGCCGAACCGCACCGACGCCATGTTCACCTCGATCGAGGGCGAGAGCTGGGACGAGGTCATGGACGTCGTCCGGCGCGCCGTCGCCGCCGTGGAAGCGCGCGCCCCGCGCGTCTCCCTCGTCCTCAAGGCCGACATCCGCCCCGGTGTCACCGACGGACTCACCTCCAAGGTGGAGACGGTCGAACGCCACCTGGCGGGCCAGTAGTTTCGAGCGACCGCTCAAAGGAAGTACCGTCTTCTCGAAGATCCTTTGAGCGGTCGCTCAACCAGCGGCCTGACGTGGGGGAACACCATGGGTCTCTATACGGAGACACACATACGCGCCGACCTCGACAGACTGTGGGCGCACACCCAGGACCCCGTCCTGCACCGCCGCTGGTACCTGCTCGTCACCGAGCTCCACCACCTCCCGAGCGCCCCCGGCGAGCCGCGCCCCTTCCGCTTCACCGCGCGCCTGCCCCCCTTTCTCACCCTCTGCGGCACCGGCGTCTCGGCCGGCGAGAAGGAACGCCCCGACGGCACCCGCGCCTCCGCCCTGTGCTTCTCCTCCACGCACCCCCTCGGTCTGATCGCCGAGGGCAGCGGCTACTGGCGCTACGTCCCCGACGACCGGGGTGTGCGCTTCCTCACCGGCTACGACTACCGCCCCCGCGGCGGAGCCCTCGGCGCCACCGCCGACCGCCTGCTGGTGCGCCCGCTGCTCGACTGGGCCACCGCCTGGTCCTTCGACCGGCTCCGGCTCTGGCTGGAGCGCGGCATCACCCCCGAGCGCGCCCTGTGCAACTGGCTCGCCGAGATCGCCGTACGCCTCCTGCTGCTCACCGCGTGCCTCGGCGGGCTGCGCCTTGAACGGCTGACGCGCCTGTTCGGATCGTTCGCCGCCGCCATGGCCTACCTGTGCCCGGTGCTGCTGCTCGCCGCGGTCTGCCTCGCCCTGTTCAAGTCGCCGCTCGCCTGCACCCCGGCCGCCCGCCGCTGCCTGCGCGCCCCCGCCACCCGGATCCGGGCACCGCGGCTGCTGCGCACCCTCCAGCAGCGCGGGGAGGCGCCCGCGTGAGCCCCGAGACGCCGAAGGCCCGGGAGACCAGGACCAAGCTGCTGGAGGGCGCCCTGCGCACGCTCACCGAGCAGGGCATCGCCAAGACCTCGGCCCGTACGGTGGCCGCGGCGGCCGGCGTCAACCAGGCGCTGGTCTTCTACCACTTCGGCACGGTGGACGAGCTGCTCGCGGCGGCCTGCCGGTACGGCGCGCAGCAGGCGGTCGACCGCTACCGGGAGCGGCTCGCCGCGGTCACCTCCCTGTCCGGACTGCTCGCCGTCGGCCGGGAGATCCATGCGAGCGAGCGGGACGGCGGCCATGTCGCCCTTCTGGGCCAGCTGCTCGCCGGCGCCCCCACGCACGCGGCGCTCGGGCCCGCGACGGCGGCGGGGCTGCGGCTGTGGATCGCCGAGATCGAACAGGTGCTCACCCGGGTGCTCGCCGGGACCCCGGTCGCCGAGTTCGTCGACCCCGCGGGGCTCGCGCGGGCGGTGGCCGCGTCGTTCGTGGGGATCGAGCTGTACGAGGGGGCCGACGCGCAGGGGGCGCAGGCGGCGCTCGCGGCGCTGGACCAGCTGGCCGCGCTGGTGGCGGCGCTGGAGGAGCTGGGGCCGGTCGCGCAGCGGGCCGTACGGCATCGTCTGCGGCGCGCCGGGCGGTGAGGGACGGTGGCCGGGCCGGGCGGCGAGGGGTGGTGGCCGAGGTGGGCGGCGGGAGGAAGCGGCCCGCCATGGCCGAAAGATGAGACGGAGCTGACCGGCATATGACCGGCGGGTAGGGTCTGATGACGTGCCGAAGCCTCTCAGCCTCCCGTTCGACCCCATCGCCCGCGCCGACGAGCTGTGGCAGCAGCGCTGGGGCAATGTGCCGTCCATGGCCGCGATCACCTCGATCATGCGGGCCCAGCAGATCCTGCTCGCCGAGGTGGACGCGGTGGTCAAGCCGTACGGGCTGACGTTCGCCCGCTACGAGGCGCTGGTGCTGCTCACCTTCTCCAAGGCCGGCGAGCTGCCGATGTCCAAGATCGGCGAGCGGCTCATGGTGCACCCCACCTCCGTGACGAACACCGTCGACCGGCTGGTGAAGTCCGGCCTGGTCGCCAAGCGGCCCAACCCCAACGACGGGCGCGGCACCCTCGCCGTGATCACCGACAAGGGCCGCGAGGTGGTCGACGCGGCCTCCCACGACCTCATGGCCATGGACTTCGGTCTCGGGGCGTACGACGCGGAGGAGTGCCGGGAGATCTTCGCGATGTTCCGCCCGCTGCGGATCGCGGCGCTGGACTTCGACGAGGGGTGACCCCCGGCAAGATCTCCCGGAACGGGTGGTTACGCTCGACTCCATGAAGAAAAGCGTGCTGACCCGCTACCGCGTCATGGCCTACACCACGGGTGTCCTGCTGGTGCTCCTGTGCCTGAGCATGATCGCGAAGTACGGGCTGGACATCAGCGGCGCGGCCGACATGACCCGTGTCATCGCCATCGCCCACGGCTGGCTGTACGTCGTCTACCTGGTCTTCGCCTTCGACCTGGGCTCCAAGGCGAAGTGGCCGGTCGGCAAGCAGCTGTGGGTGCTGCTCGCGGGCACCATCCCGACCGCCGCCTTCTTCGTGGAGCGGAAGATCAGCCGGGAGCTGGACGGCAGGATCGCCGGTCGCACCCCGGCCGTCGCCGAGGCGTAGGCCCGCCGCGACACCCGGTCGCAGCCGCCGTACCCACCCGTACGGCGGCTCTGCCATCGACATGTACTAGGACGTCCAAGTAAATTCGATGGTATGGACCCTCACGCCATCGAGGAGGGCCGCCGGCGCTGGCAGGCCCGATACGACGCCGCGCGCAAGCGTGACGCTGACTTCTCCACGCTCTCCGGGGATCCCGTGGAGCCGGTGTACGGGCCGCGGCCCGGGGACACGTACGAGGGATTCGAGCGGATCGGCTGGCCGGGGGAGTACCCGTTCACCCGGGGGCTCCATTCGACCGGCTACCGCGGGCGCACCTGGACCATCCGGCAGTTCGCCGGGTTCGGCAACGCCGAGCAGACCAATGAGCGCTACAAGATGATCCTCGCCGCGGGCGGCGGCGGGCTGTCCGTGGCGTTCGACATGCCCACGCTGATGGGCCGGGATTCGGACGACCCCCGCTCGCTCGGCGAGGTCGGGCACTGCGGGGTGGCGATCGACTCGGCCGCCGACATGGAGGTCCTGTTCAAGGACATCCCGCTCGGCGAGGTCACCACGTCGATGACGATCAGCGGGCCCGCCGTGCCCGTCTTCTGCATGTACCTGGTCGCCGCCGAGCGGCAGGGCGTGGATCCCTCGGTCCTCAACGGCACGCTCCAGACGGACATCTTCAAGGAGTACATCGCCCAGAAGGAGTGGCTCTTCCAGCCGGAGCCGCATCTGCGCCTCATCGGCGACCTCATGGAGTACTGCGCCGCCGGCATCCCCGCCTACAAGCCGCTGTCGGTCTCCGGCTACCACATCCGGGAGGCGGGGGCGACGGCCGCGCAGGAGCTGGCGTACACGCTCGCGGACGGGTTCGGGTACGTCGAGCTGGGGATGAGCCGGGGCCTGGACGTCGATGTGTTCGCGCCCGGCCTCTCGTTCTTCTTCGACGCCCATGTCGATTTCTTCGAGGAGATCGCCAAGTTCCGTGCCGCGCGGCGCATCTGGGCGCGCTGGCTGCGGGACGTGTACGGCGCGCGGAGCGAGAAGGCACAGTGGCTGCGGTTCCACACGCAGACCGCCGGGGTCTCGCTGACCGCGCAGCAGCCGTACAACAACGTGGTGCGCACCGCGGTGGAGGCGCTGGCCGCGGTGCTCGGCGGGACCAACTCGCTGCACACCAACGCCCTGGACGAGACGCTGGCGCTGCCCAGCGAGCGGGCCGCGGAGATCGCGCTGCGCACCCAGCAGGTGCTGATGGAGGAGACCGGGGTCGCGGGGGTGGCGGATCCGCTGGGCGGCGCCTGGTACGTCGAGCAGCTGACCGACCGTATGGAGGCGGCCGCGGAGAAGATCTTCGAGCAGATCAGGGAACGGGGGCTCGCGGCCCATCCGGACGGGCGGCATCCCATCGGCCCGATGACCTCCGGGATCCTGCGCGGGATCGAGGACGGCTGGTTCACCGGGGAGATCGCCGAGTCCGCCTTCCGCTACCAACAGGCCCTGGAGAAGGGCGAGAAGAAGGTCGTGGGCGTCAACGCGCACACCGGTTCCGTCACCGGCGAACTGGAGATCCTGCGGGTCAGCCATGAGGTGGAGCGGGCCCAGGTCCAGATCCTCGGGGACCGCAGGGCGGCGCGCGACGAGAGTGCCGTACGCGCCTCCCTCGCCGCCCTGCTCACCGCCGCCCACGACGGCTCCAACATGATCGAGCCGATGCTGTCCGCGGTCCGCGCGGAGGCGACCCTCGGCGAGATCTGCGGCGTCCTGCGCGACGAGTGGGGCGCGTACACCGAACCGGCGGGGTTCTGAGGGCGGTCGGGCCGCGCGAGACGGCGGGGGTCCGGCCGGGCGAGGGCCGCGGAGCCGTGGCCGGCGGGGCTTCTGACGCGGCCCTGCGGCCGGACCGGTCATCGCGTGGGACCGGAGCGCGATGCGTGATGGGCGGAACCGGTCCCTTCCGGCCGGGTACCAGAGGACGCGGGCAGGGGCCCGGTGTTCGTCGGACCGGACCGGGGCCGGGCCGAGGCGGTTCGGGCCGGTGGCGGGTCCGTCGGAGCCGGGTGGGGGGGCGTGAACGTCCGGGCGCGGCCGGAACGTGCGTCGGTCCGGACCGTTCCGGCCGCTTCGGGGAACGGTCCCGGGCCGTCACGCCGGGGCCGACAACCCCAGCAGCAGCACCCTGATGAAGCTCCGGATCCAGGGGCCGTCGGCCGGTTTGCCGCTGACCAGGGTCCGGTGGACGACGGCGCCGGCGACCATGTCGAAGGTGAGGTCGATGGTGCGGGCGGTCTCCTCGGGGTCGGATTCCGGGGGGAGTTCACCGCGGGCCTGGGCGCGCGAGCGCCCCTCGACGACCAGGCGTTTCTGGCGTTCCACGACCGAGGCGCGGATGCGTTCGCGCAGGGGTTCGTCGCGGGTCGACTCCGCGACCACCGCCATCAGACCGCTGCGGCACTCGGGACGGTCCAGGAGCGCCGCGAACTGGAGGACCACGCCCTCGATGTCCGCGGCCAGGCTGCCCGCGTCCGGCAGCCGCAGCTCGTCGAAGAGCTCCGCGACCGCGTCGACGACCAGCTCGTTCTTGCCGGCCCAGCGGCGGTACAGCGTGGTCTTCGCGACCCCCGCCCGCATCGCCACGTCCTGGAGCGTGAGCTTGGACCAGCCCAGCTCCACCAGCGCTTCCCGGGTCGCCGCCAGGATCGCGGCGTCCGCGGTGGCGCTGCGCGGGCGCCCGGGGCGGCTGGCGGGGGTGCGGCTCTGCATCCCCCGACCATAACCGGCCGCTGGCGGCCGGATCCGTGGCGTCGTGAGGGAGATCACCGGAACGCGGTGTCGCCCGACCCCTCATTGCCATTACGCTACGGGTCGTAGCGAAAGCTCGCGAGGGACGTACGCGGGCGGACGCGACGGACGTACGCGGACAGAACGGCACGGCGCGGGTGGGGACCCGGCGCCGGACATCGACGCTTTTTTCTTCAGACGCGGGATCGGGGGAGGATAGACGCATGCAGCCACGGAACATGTCCATGAGCGGCGTGGTCGACCTCGCCGCGGTGAAGGCGGCCCAGGAGGCCAAGGCCAAGGCCGAGCAGGCGCGCGCCGAAGCGGCCCGGCAGGGCGGCACAGGTGCCGTCTCCCCGGCCGATCTCGTCATCGACGTCGATGAGGCGGGTTTCGAGCGCGAGGTCCTCCAGCGCTCCGCCGAGGTGCCGGTCGTCATCGACTTCTGGGCCGAGTGGTGTCAGCCCTGCAAGCAGCTGAGCCCGGTCCTGGAGCGACTGGCCGTCGAGTACGCCGGTCGCTTCCTCCTCGCCAAGATCGACGTCGACGCCAACCAGATGCTGATGCAGCAGTTCGGGGTGCAGGGCATCCCGGCGGTGTTCGCCGTCGTGGCGGGCCAGGCCCTGCCCCTGTTCCAGGGGACGGCCGGTGAGGAGCAGATCCGCGGGACCCTCGACCAGCTGGTGCAGGTGGCCGAGGAGCGCTTCGGTCTGACCGGTCTGACCGTCGACCCGGACGCACAGCCGGGCGGCACCCCCGGCGCGGGCGCCGAGGCCTCGGTGGGTCCGTACGAGACGTTGCTGAACGCGGCCGCCCAGGCCCTGGACGCCGGCGACCTGGACGGCGCGGTCACCGCGTACCAGAATGTGCTGGCCGACGACCCGGGCCACCCCGAGGCCAAACTCGGTCTCGCGCAGGCCGAGTTGCTGCGCCGGGTGCAGGGCATGGACCCGCAGAAGGTGCGCCGGGAGGCGGCCGAGAAGCCCAAGGACGCGGACGCGCAGATCGCCGCCGCGGACCTGGACCTGGTGGGCGGTCATGTCGAGGACGCCTTCGGGCGGTTGATCGAGACCGTGCAGCGCACGGCGGGTGACGACCGGGACGCGGTACGCCGCCGGCTGCTGGAGCTCTTCGAGGTCGTGGGCTCCGAGGACCCCCGGGTGGTCGGCGCTCGCAGGGCGCTCGCGCGGGCGCTTTTCTGACCAGTCGCTAAACGCCACGGCCTGTGACGCCGGGGTGAAAGGTTTGCCGACAAGGCGTTGAGGCCGCTCCGCTTTGCCAAATCTTGGCAATCGGGGCGGCTGTTACTCCGAGTAAATCAAGGCCGTTGATCTGTCTGGTTTCGTACAGAGATCAACGGCTTTGCTCTGCCCTGTGTTGCGACTGAGTGTCGCCCTCTGAGATCACCCGGTCGTTTCTCGGTTATCCGCCCGTTACTAGCCAGTAACGAACCCCCTTGTGCGGGCGGCCAATTTGCACCACGATCGGCGACGCTCGGTCCATTCCCGTACCCCGGCATCCGGTCGGGGCGAGGGAGACTCTGGGTCCCCACCGAGCAGAGCCGGCGGCAGTGGCGCCGGCTCTCGGGCAGGGGGGTCTTCGCCGGCCGGCGAAGCCTGCCCAGCAAGGTTGTGCGTGATGTGTGTCAGGCGCGACCAGTGGTTGTCGCTCGGGGGTGATCGCCGGTGATTCGGGCGCGTAGGCGCCCGCGAGTACGGGCGCTCTCCTTCCCGAGGACGTAGCACTTCTCCCATCCCTGCCCGGCTGGGCCGCCGTATGTGGGCGAGTCCGGGCCAGGAGATGTACGTCCGAGAAGGAGGAAATATGGAGTCCCAGGTGCGTGGCGGGACCAGATGGAAGCGGTTCGCTGTGGTCATGGTGCCCAGCGTCGCCGCCACGGCGTGTATAGGTGTCGCCCTCGCTCAGGGTGCGCTGGCCGCCTCGTTCAGCGTGTCCGGGCAGTCGTTCAAGGTGTCCGCCGACAAGCTGGTCGGTCAGGGCTTCGAGCAGTACGGCGCGCTCGACAACGGCTACACCCTCAGTGGTGACCAGACGACCCACCCGGTCGCGGTCTCGGCCTTCAACTCGGCCGAGATCACGAACATGTGCCAGTCGGTCGTCACGCCGAACATCCCGGTGCTGGGTTCGGTCAGCCTCGTGCTGAAGGCCGGCGCGGACAAGCCGGTCGAGGCCAGCCGGCTGTACATCGACGTCGACGACCTGAGCGCCGACGCCACCTTCAACAACATCGACATCGGTGTTGCCGCCAAGGACGCCGGCAAGGGTCCTGGCATGAAGGGTGGCAAGGAGCAGGCCAACCCGTTCGGCTTCGCGCAGCAGGCCGACTCGGCCACGCTGACCGGTGTGAAGCAGACGGCGTGGGCGACCACGGCCGGCACCTTCAAGCTCAGTGGTCTGCACATGTCCGTGCAGGCGGGCACACACGAGTGCTACTAGGCACTCGTTGACGGGCGGGGGAGCCGACGGCGCCCCCGCCCGCGCCACATCCGCCGCGTCTTCACACGTGGCACACGTCATCACCACAGCAATGCCGCACCAGGGAGCTGTTTTCCATGAGCGCCGAGACCCCTGCCGCCGACCCCGGCCAGTTCAACGTCCGGAGGCAGCAGTTCCGCGCCTGGCGGGGCGCGCGGCCGTTCTGGGCAGGTCTGTTCGTCTTGCTCGGCGGCTTTCCGATCATGTACTTCCCGTACGCCCACCTCCAGCTGGGGCACCTCACGCTGGCGATGGCGACCACCGCGGGAGCGGGATCCCTGATCATCGGTGTGCTGCTCGTCGTGCTGGGCATCAGCCTCTGGTTCCAGAAGCATGTGCGGACCTTCGCGGGAGTCGCCGCGATCCTGCTGGCGCTGGTGTCCCTCCCCGTATCCAACTTCGGTGGATTCGTCCTCGGCTTCCTGTTCTCCCTCATCGGCGGGGCGATGGCCGTGGCGTGGGCGCCGGGCGAGCCCGCGGGACCGGAGGCGGGGGCCGGTGAGGCCGCCCCGGGCACGGGCGGCGCACCCGAGGCCGCGTCGCTGCCCGACCAGCGCACGGACGGTACGTACGAGCCGAACGACCTGTCAGGAACGAGCCCGGCCAACGGGGCGAACGGGAGGCACAGTGCCGGCTGACGAGGTGAGCCGCGGGAGTGACGCGGACGAGTCCCGCGGGAGAACCGGAGCCCGCCACGCGGCCCCCAGAAAGCCGCTGTTCACCAGGTTCCACATGCCGGCAGGCAAGGCGATAGCCACCGTAGCGATGCCGACGGCCGTGCTCATGGGCATGGGCTTCACCTCCACGCTCGCCCTCGCGGCGGGCAACGGCGGCAGCCCGGCCTCCTCGCCCGCGGCCAAGAGCCTGACGGCGGACGAGTACAAGGACTGCGTCAAGGCGCTGGACGACAGCAAGGACCCCTCGCCGTCGCCCTCGGCCACCAAGTCCACCGAGGCGCCGACGCCGACGTCCTCGCCGAGCGGTGACGCGACGAAGGACACCGGCACGGACTCCGCCAAGGACCCGTCCGACTCGTCGTCCAAGGACTCGGGTTCGGGTTCGGACACGGGTTCCGCGGGCAAGACCGCGCCGAAGCCGACCGAGACCTCCGGCTCGGGCTCCGGGGCGGGTACGGGCGCGGGCACGGGCTCCGGATCCGGCTCCGGTACGACGACGCCGAGCGCGTCGGCGAGCCAGGGCGGCGGCGGACTCCTCGGCACCATCGGCGACACCCTCGGGAACATCCTCACCGGCGGCAAGCAGGACACCACCACGCCGTCCGCGAGCGCCACGCCCTCGGCGAGCCCGTCGCCGTCCGCGTCCGGCGCCACGGCGTCGTCGTCCGGCACGAGGCTGTCCGACACCGTCAAGGACACCACCTCCAAGGCCGCCAAGACGGTCGGGGACACGGTGAAGAACACCACCGGCACGGTCTCCAAGACGGTCGACGACGCGGGCAAGGCGGTCGACAGCGCGGGCAGGGCGGTCAAGGACACGGCGGACTCGGCGACCCCGAGCCCGACCACCAGCGCGAGCCCCTCGGCCAAGGACTGCCCCGCGGCCACCACCGACGAGGGCGGCGTCGACAACCCGGTGCCGGTGGCGAACGACCCCTGGTACCTCCAGGCCAGCTCGCTGCTGCTCAAGGGCGCCGACTACCAGGGCATCGTCGAGGTGAGGACCGCGGGCGGCACCACCAAGAAGGTGCTGAAGTACGTCATCTCCGACGGCACCGACATCGGTGACCTGCACCAGACGGTGCACGACTCGCTGTCCGGCAAGACGTACCACGTCCAGGCGTCCAAGGGCTCGACGTCGACCATCCGCGACGGCAAGACCGTGATGTACACCGAGTCGATCTCGGGCAACCTGTTCGGTCTGATCCCGATGACGTTCACCCCCGACAGCCCGCCCCCGCTGAACCTCCCGCTGATCTACTTCACCAATGTGAAGGTGACCCAGGCCGCCCAGTTCGGCGGCAGCCTGCACGTGCCCGGGATGCATGTGTACACGACCGGCTGACCGGTCCCCCAGACCCGTCCGGGAGCCGCAACACCGCTGAGGGCGCCCCCTGTTCGCAGGGGGCGCCCTCAGCGCCGTACCGGGCCCGTGCGGGCCGCGTCAGTTGTCGGTGCCCAGGTGGTGCACCCGGATCATGTTGGTGGTGCCGGGGACACCGGGGGGCGAGCCGGCCGTGATGACCACGGTGGCGCCCTTCTCGAAGCGGGCCAGCTCGGCCAGCTCCTGGTCCACCTGGTCGACCATGTCGTCGGTGGTGTCCACGAACGGCACCACGTACGGCTCCACGCCCCAGCTCAGCGTGAGCTGGTTGCGGGTGGCCTCCTCGGTGGTGAAGGCGAGGATCGGCTGGGCGGCGCGATAGCGGGAGAGGCGGCGCGCGGTGTCACCGGACTGGGTGAACGCGACCAGGCCGCGGGCGCCGAGGAAGTCGGCGATCTCGCAGGCCGCACGGGCCACCGAACCGCCCTGGGTGCGCGGCTTCTTGCCCGGCACCAGCGGCTGGAGGCCCTTGGAGAGCAGCTCCTGCTCGGCGGCCTGGACGATCTTCGACATCGTCTTGACCGTCTCGACCGGGTAGGCGCCCACCGAGGACTCGGCGGACAGCATCACCGCGTCGGCGCCGTCCAGGATCGCGTTGGCCACGTCGGAGGCCTCGGCGCGGGTCGGACGGGAGTTGGTGATCATCGACTCCATCATCTGGGTCGCCACGATCACCGGCTTGGCGTTGCGCCGGCACAGCTCGATCAGGCGCTTCTGCACCATCGGGACCTTTTCGAGCGGGTACTCCACCGCGAGGTCACCGCGGGCCACCATCACCGCGTCGAACGCGTTGACCACGTCCTGCATGTTCTCCACCGCCTGGGGCTTCTCCACCTTGGCGATGACCGGGACCCGGCGGCCCTCCTCGTCCATGACGCGGTGCACGTCCTGGACGTCCTTGGCGTCCCGCACGAAGGACAGCGCGACCATGTCGCAGCCCATGCGCAGCGCGAACCGCAGGTCCTCGATGTCCTTCTCGCTCAGCGCGGGCACGTTGACGGCCGCGCCGGGCAGGTTGATGCCCTTGTGGTCGGAGACGACGCCGCCCTCGATCACGATCGTCCGGACCCGGGGGCCCGTCACGTCCACGACCTTCAGCTCGACATTGCCGTCGTTGATCAGGATCTGGTCGCCGCGCGAGACATCGCCCGGCAGCCCCTTGTACGTCGTCCCGCAGATGTGCCGGTCGCCGGGCACGTCCTCGGTGGTGATGACGAACTCGTCGCCGCGCTCCAGCTCGACCGGGCCCTCGGCGAACGTCTCCAGGCGGATCTTCGGGCCCTGGAGGTCGGCGAGGACACCGATGGGCCGGCCGGTCTCCTTGGACGCGGCCCGGACGCGGTCGTACCGCGCCTGGTGCTCGGCGTGGGAGCCGTGGCTGAAGTTGAAGCGGGCCACGTTCATGCCCGCCTCGATCATGGCGACGAGCTTCTCGTGGGAGTCGACCGCGGGGCCGAGAGTACAGACGATTTTCGAACGGCGCATGGGGCGATCCTATCGGTTTGTTTCGCTACGGAATATTCCGTCTGGCGGAAGATACAAATGAGGGGGCTCCTGCTCAGGTGCTGCTCAATTGCTCTTTCCGACCAGTGCGTAGGTCTGCGTCGCGATCTCCAGTTCTTCATCCGTCGGCACCACGGCCACGGCCACCCGGGCGGACGCGGGCGAAATCAGCCGCGCTTCGTCGCCGCGTACGGAGTTCAGCTCCGGGTCGACCGCCGCGCCCAGCCCCTCCAGGCCCGCGATCGCCGCCTGCCGCACGGGCGCCGCGTTCTCCCCGACCCCGGCGGTGAACACGATCGCGTCCACCTTCCCGAGGACGGCGTAATAGGCGCCGATGTACTTCTTGAGCCGGTGAATGTAAATGTCGAAGGCGAGAGCGGCTTCCTGGTCGCCCTCGTCGATCCGGCGGCGGATCTCCCGCATGTCGTTGTCCCCGCACAGACCGAACAGGCCGCTCCTCTTGTTGAGAAGAGTGTCGATCTCGTCCATGGACATTCCACCAACCCGTGCCAAATGGAAGATGACGGCGGGATCCAGATCACCGGAGCGCGTACCCATCACCAGCCCCTCCAAAGGCGTGAGCCCCATGGAGGTGTCCACGCACCGGCCCCGCTCCACCGCGGACGCGGACGCGCCGTTGCCGAGGTGCAGCACGATCACATTGACCTCAGCGGGGTCCTTGCCCAGCAGCCGGGCCGTCTCGCGGGACACATAGGCGTGCGAGGTGCCGTGGAAGCCGTAGCGGCGCACCCGGTAGCGGTCGGCGAGCCGCGGGTCGATCGCGTAGCGCGCGCTGGACTCCGGCATCGTGGTGTGGAACGCGGTGTCGAACACCGCGACCTGCGGCAGATCGGGGCGCAGCGCGCGGGCGGTGCGGATACCGGTCAGGTTGGCCGGGTTGTGCAGCGGGGCGACCGGGATCAGCCGCTCGATCTCGGTGATCACCCCGTCGTCGATGACGGTGGGCTCGGTGAAGAACATCCCGCCGTGCACCACCCGGTGCCCGATCGCCAGCAGGTCCGGCGAGTCGAGGCCGATGCCGTCCCGGGCCAGCTCCTCGGCGACCGCCTTGAGCGCGGCGTCGTGGTCGGCGATCGGGCCGTTCTGCTCGCGGGTCTCACCGATGCCGACGCAGGTGTGCTTGAGCCGCGAGGTCTGCTCGCCGATCCGCTCGACCAGACCGAGCGCGAGGCGGCTCGCGTCCCGCATGTCGAGCAGCTGGTACTTCAGCGACGAGGAGCCGGAGTTGAGGACGAGGACACGGGTCGCGGTCACGGTACGGGCACGCTTTCTGCTCGGTCTGCGGAGGTCTGGGCCTGGATGGCGGTGATGGCGACGGTGGTCACGATGTCCGGCACCAGGGCGCCCCGGGACAGGTCGTTGACCGGCTTGTTCAGCCCCTGGAGGACCGGGCCGACGGCGATCGCGCCGGCCGAGCGCTGCACGGCCTTGTAGGTGTTGTTGCCGGTGTTGAGGTCCGGGAAGATCAGCACCGTGGCCTGCCCGGCGACCTCGGAGCCCGGCAGCTTGGTCGCGGCGACCGTGGGCTCCACGGCGGCGTCGTACTGGATCGGCCCCTCGATCTTCAGATCGGGCCGGCGGGCGCGCACCAGCTCGGTGGCGGTGCGCACCTTGTCCACATCGGCGCCGGTGCCGGAGGTGCCGGTGGAGTACGACAGCATCGCGATCCGCGGCTCCACCCCGAACCGGGCCGCCGTGGCGGCCGACTGGACGGCGATGTCGGCGAGCTGCTCGGCGTCCGGGTCGGGGTTGACCGCGCAGTCGCCGTAGACCAGCACCTTGTCGGCCAGGCACATGAAGAACACCGAGGAGACGATCTCGGCCTCCGGGCGAGTCTTGATGATCTCGAAGGCCGGGCGGATGGTGGCCGCCGTGGAGTGCACCGAGCCGGAGACCATGCCGTCGGCGAGGCCCTCCTCGACCATCAGGGTGCCGAAGTAGTTCACGTCCGTGACGACGTCGTACGCCAGCTCCACCGTGACGCCCTTGTGGGCGCGCAGGGCCGCGTACTTCTCGGCGAAACCGTCGCGCAGCTCGGAGGTGGCCGGGTCGATCAGCCGGCTGTCGCCGAGGTCGATGCCCAGGTCGGCGGCCTTCTTGCGGATCTGGTCGACGGGCCCCAGCAGGGTCAGGTCGCACACGCCCCGGCGTATCAGCACCTCGGCCGCGTGCAGCACCCGCTCCTCGGTGCCCTCAGGGAGCACCACCCGGCGCCGGTCGGCGCGGGCCCGGTCGAGCAGTTTGTGCTCGAACATCATCGGGGTGACGCGGTCGCCGCTGGTCGCCGCGATGCGGCTCGCCAGCTCCGCGGTGTCCACATGGCGTTCGAAGAGGCCGAGCGCGGTCTCCGCCTTGCGCGGGGTGGCCGCCGTCATCCGGCCCTCCAGGGAGAACAGCCGCTCGGCGGTCGGGAAGCTGTTGCCGCGCACCGACAGGACGGGGGTGCCCGGGGCGAGCCGGGCGGCCAGCGTCAGGATCTCCTGGCTCGGCACCTCGTCCAGGGTGAGCAGCATGCCCGCTATCGGCGGGGTGCCCGCGCTGTGCGCGGCCAGGGCGCCGACGACCAGGTCCGCGCGGTCCCCGGGGGTGATGACGACACAGCCCGGGGTCAGGGCGGTCAGCAGGTTCGGCAGCATGGCGCCGCCGAAGACGAAGCCGAGGGCGTCGCGCGCGAGCCCGGAGTCGTCGCCGAGCAGCACCCGGGCGTCCAGGGCCTGGGCGATCTGCGCGATGGTCGGCGCGGACAGGGCGGGCTCGTCCGGCAGCACGTAGCAGGGCACCGGCAGCCGGGAGGCAAGGCGTTCGGCGAGCTCGTCGCGGTCCTCGCGGGCGACCCGGTTGGCGATCATGGCGAGGACGTCGCAGCCCAGGCCGTGGTAGGCGCGGTAGGCGTTGCGGACCTCCGCGCGCACCGACTCGGCGTTCTGGCCGCGGCCGCCCACGATCGGCAGCACGGAGGCGCCGAACTCATTGGCCAGGCGGGCGTTGAGGGCCAGCTCGTCGGGGAGCTGGGTGGCGGCGAAGTCGGTGCCGAGGACCAGGACCACGTCGAATGAGCGGGCCAGCTGGTGGAAGCGGTCGACCAGGGTGGAGACCAGCTCGTCGGTGCCCTGCTCGGCCTGGATCGCGGACGCCTCCCGGTAGTCCATGCCGATCACGGTCGCCGGGTCCTGGGAGAGGCGGTAGCGCGCCCGCAGCAGCTCGAACAGCCGGTCGGGGCCGTCGTGCACGAGCGGGCGGAAGACGCCCACCCGGTCGACCTGCCGGGTCAGCAGTTCCATGACCCCCAGCTCCACGACCTGGCGGCCGTCGCCGCGGTCGATGCCGGTCAGGTACACGCTGCGCGTCACGTGTCCACTCCGTTTCTCATGTCGCCGTCGAGGGGTCGGCATAAAAATCGCCCACCAGGGTGAGCGGAACCCTCTTGACAGTACCCCTCAGCCGGGATAAGGCGCCCGTCAGGATCGCGGGGCTACCCGGCGGACGTGAAAGAATCGGGGAAGGCTCACGCACGGACGAGACAGCGAGCAGGAGACACAGCACGATGCGCATCGGAGTTCTCACCGCAGGCGGCGACTGCCCCGGCCTGAACGCCGTGATCCGTTCGGTCGTGCACCGCGCGGTGACGCAGTACGACGACGAGGTCATCGGATTCGAGGACGGCTACCGGGGTCTGCTCGACCGCCACTACCGCGCCCTCGACCTGGACGCGGTCAGCGGCATCCTGGCCCTGGGCGGCACCATCCTCGGCTCCTCCCGGCTGGAGCGGGACCGGCTGCGGGAGGCGTGCGAGCGGGCCACCGACATGGTCGGGGAGTTCGGCATCGACGCGCTGATCCCGATCGGCGGCGAGGGCACCCTGACGGCGGCCCGGATGCTCTCCGACGCGGGCCTCCCGGTCGTCGGCGTGCCCAAGACGATCGACAACGACATCTCCGCCACGGACCGCACCTTCGGCTTCGACACCGCGGTCGGTGTCGCCACCGAGGCGATGGACCGCCTCAAGACCACCGCCGAGTCCCACCAGCGGGTGATGGTGGTCGAGGTCATGGGCCGGCACGCGGGCTGGATCGCGCTGGAGTCCGGCATGGCCGCCGGCGCCCACGGCATCTGCCTGCCCGAGCGGGCCTTCGACCCCGCGGACCTGGTCAAGATGGTCGAGGAGCGCTTCTCCCGGGGCAAGAAGTTCGCCGTGATCTGCGTCGCCGAGGGCGCGCACCCCGCCGAGGGCACCATGGACTACGGCAAGGGCGCGATCGACCAGTACGGCCATGAGCGCTTCCAGGGCATCGGCACCGCCCTCGCCTACGAGCTGGAGCGGCGCCTGGGCAAGGAGGCCAAGCCGGTCATCCTCGGCCATGTGCAGCGCGGCGGCGTGCCCACCGCCTACGACCGCGTCCTCGCCACCCGCTTCGGCTGGCACGCCGTGGAGGCCGCCCACCGCGGCCAGTTCGGCCGGATGACCGCCCTGCGCGGCACCGACATCGAGATGGTCCCGCTGGCGGAGGCGGTCACCGAGCTGAAGACGGTGCCGAAGGACCGGATGGACGAGGCGGAGTCGGTCTTCTAGAGCGCCCCGTTTCCCGGAAGCGGCCCTGTCGCGGCGGGAGTTTCTACGGCTCCCGCCGGACGGCCGCCCAGAAGTTCTCCACGATCCGCTCCAGGAACTCCTCCCCGACGGCCCCGGCCGTGTCCCCGCCGCCCCAGCCCAGGGTGGCGGTCATCCGGCCCTGGTAGTCCCGGTGCAGCCGGCGCAGCGCCTCCTCCAGGTCGGGGCGCGCCACGGCGACCAGCTCCCCGACCTGGCGCACATACGCCTGCCAGCGGGTGGTCACGGCCCCGCGCAGCAGCGCGGCGAGCGGCTCCGTACGGCCGGTGACGGCCACGACGTCCGGCGGTTCGAGGCGCAGCACCCGCACGAGTTCCCCGACCTGCCGCTCGGTGCCGCGCCAGACGCCGTCCTCCTCCATCCGCAGATACGCGGGCAGGTCCATGCCGACGGCGCGGGCGACGTCCTGCGGTGCGACGCCGCGCGCGATGCGGTGCTCGCGCAGGGTGCGGGGCCGGTCCAACAGTTCTCCCGGGTCGCACCACAACGCCCCGGCGAGCGCGGCGAGTTCGGTGTGGTCCGGAGCGGCGGTGCCGCGCTCCCAGGCGAGTACGTGCCCGGGGGTGACATGGGGCAGCCCGTACGCGGAGCGCAGGGCGTGGGCGACATGCTCGGGAGCCATGCCGAGGGCGCCGCGCAGCCGGCGGGCGGCCTGGGCGTCGAACGGGGGCGGCGGCGGGGGAGAGGAGGGTGGGCGCACCTCGCACAAGGTAGGCCCGGCGGGGCACGGGGGATACGGTCCGTTCCGCCAGGATCACGTATTGTCCGAACGCACAGCCCCGCCCCCCTCGTCAGCCCTTGACCGCGCCCCCGAGCGCGAAGCCGTTCCCGAGGCGGCGGGCGACCAGGACGTACAGCAGGATCACCGGGGTCGAGTAGATGACCGAGAACGCGGCGAGCTGACCGTAGGCGACCATGCCGCGGTTGCCGAAGAAGTCGTTGACGCTGACCGAGGCCGGCATTCGGTCGGGGGTGAGCAGCAGCATGAAGGGGACGAAGAAGTTGCCCCACATCATGACGAACGAGAAGACGGTCACCACGGCGAGGCCCGGCCCCATCAGCGGCAGCACGATGCGCAGCAGCGACTGGAGGGCCGAGGCGCCGTCGGTCCAGGCGGCCTCCTCCAGCTCCTTCGGGACGCCGTCCATGAAGTTCTTCATCAGCCATATGGCGAACGGGAGTTGGGTCGCCGCGAAGAACAGGATGGTGCCCTGGAGGGTGTCGATCAGATTCACCCGGACGAACAGGGCGTACACCGGCACCATGATCGCGGTGATGGGCAGGCTGGTGGCGAAGAGGATCGTCAGCAGGAACGGCCGGTTCAGCCGGGACCGGAACCGGGAGAGCGGGTACGCGGCGAGCGCGGCGCACCCGACGGTGAGCGCGGTGGCGCAGCCGCACAGGATCAGGCTGTTGAGCAGCGGGGTGTAGGTGATCTCCGGGGTCAGGACCGCCCGGAAGTTGCCGAGGGTGAGGCTCTCAGGGACCCGGACGCGCAGATCGGCGCCCGGGTCCACACTGGCCAGCACCACCCAGGCCAGCGGCAGTGCGAACGCCGCGGCCAGCAGGAGGAGACAGGCGTCGGCGATGTGCCGTCGTACGGCGCGTACGCGGGTGCGGGTGCGGGTGCTTACGCGGGCGTGGGCGTGGGGGTGGGCCATCACACCTCCGTCCGCAGCAGTCGCAGATACCCGACCGAGAACAGCGCCCCCACCAGCAGCAGAAGCAGCGCGACGGCGGTGCCGTACCCGATCATGCTGTTCTGGAAGGCCTGTTCGTACATCAGCAGCGGCAGCGTCTGGCTCCTGTCGCCCGGCCCGCCCCGCGTCATCACCCAGATCAGCCCGAACACCGAGAGCGTCTGGAGGGTGTTGAGCATCAGATTGGTGCCGATGGACCGGCGGATCATCGGCAGCGTGATGTGCCACAGCCGCCGCCAACCGCCCGCCCCGTCCACCTCGGCCGCCTCGCTGATCTCGGCCGGGATCTCGTCCAGCGCGGCGGAGTACACCAGCATCGAGAAGGCCGTACCGCGCCACACATTGGCGAACGACACCGCGAGGATCGGCAGCGTGTACAGCCAGTTCTGGCGAGGCAGTTGGAGCCAGCCGAGGATCGCGTCCAGGGTTCCCTCCCGGCGGAAGAACGCGTACAGCAGGAAGCCGGCCACCACCTCCGGCAGCACCCACGCCGTGACCACCACCGCGCCGGCCACCGCCCGCACCGGCCGGGAGGCCCGCTTCATCAGCGCGGCGAGTGCCAGCCCCAGGGTGTTCTGCCCGACGATCGAGGACAGCACGGTGAACACCAGGGTCAGCCATACGGCGTTGAGGAACGCCGGATCGCCGAACGCCCGGCGGAAGTTGGCGAATCCCACGAAGGAGGAGTGCGCCTGACCGGTCAGCTGGAGGTCGGTGAAGGCGATGAGGACGCAGTAGGCGATGGGCCCGGCGAGGAACAGCAGCAGCAGGACGACGGCGGGGGCGAGGGGCAGCGCCCGGGCGAACCCGGGCAGCGCGCCCCGTCTCCTCACCCGCCCACCACCCGGCCGCCGGTGACGTCCTTGAGCGCGGCGTCGTAGTCACCCGCCGCCTGTGCCACCGACCGGTCCCCGGTGGTCACGCTCTCCATGGCCTCCTGGATCGCGGTCGACACCTTCGGATAGGCGGGGAACGCGGGCCGGTAGTGCGTCGTGGCCACCAGGTCGGTGAAGAACTTGATCCCGGGCTGCGCGTCCACGTACGCGGGGTCCGCCGCCACGTCCTCGCGCACCGCGATACCGGAGTTGGCGATGTACCACTTCCGCGCGTTGTCCTTGGTCTGGAGCGTCTTGACGAAGTCGAAGGCGAGATCCGGATGGGCGGCCCGCGCCGGGATCGACCAGGTCCAGCCGCCCGACATGCTCACCTTGCCCGGCGCCTGCCCGGCTTGGGTGGGCATGGCGGCGAGCCCGGTCTCCTTGGACCAGTCCCGCCACTCGTGCCCGCTGCCCGGCAGCCAGTCCTGCGGCAGCCAGGAGCCGTCCAGATCGATGCCCAGCTTGCCCTGGGGGAGCAGCTCACCGCGCACGGTGGTGGAGTAGTTGGGGTCGAGCGCGTCGGACACGTCCGGGCCCAGCTTCTCCTGGAACACGCTGTGCACGAACGCCAGCGAGTCCTTGAAACCCTGGCCGGCCGCCCTCCACTTCTTGCTCGTGGCGTCGTACAGCGGATCGCTCCGGCCGTCGTTCGTGCCGTACAGCAGCTCCTCGAAGCCCTGCATCGTGGCCTCTTCGCCCGCGGGCTTGCCGGTGTAGATGTTGAGCGGGGTGACACCGGGGACCGTCCGCTTGATGGTGCGGGCGGCGGCGAGGATGTCGTCCCAGGTGCGCGGCTGCCAGTCGGTGGGCAGTCCGGCCTTGCGGAACACCCGCTTGTCGAACCAGAGTCCGCGGGTGTCGGTGCCGTCCGGGACGCCGTACGTCTTCCCGTCCTGCCCCCGGGCCGCGGCCTTCGCGGTGCCGATGAACCGCCCCCAGTCCGGCCACTTCGCGAGATACGGGTCGAGGGGCTTCAAGTACCCGCTGGTGATGTCGGAGTTGATGAGGAAGGTGTCCTCGTAGACCAGGTCGGGCGCGGTGCGCGGGGAGCGCAGCATCTGCTGGAGCTTGGTGTAGTACTCCGAGTCCGGCGCCTTGATCGGCACGAACTCGACCTTCTTCCCCGGGTGTTCGCGCTCGAACTGCTTCTTGATCCCGGCGAGATAGGTGTCCATCACCTTGATGGAGTTGTCGGTCGACTGCTTGTACGACACCTTCAGGGTGTTGGGTCCCTCGTCGGAGCCGGTGCCGCACGCGGTGAGGGCGGTGGCGGCGAGGACGGTGGTGAGCAGGGCGGTGAGGGCGGCGGTGGGGCGCACGGGCATGACCTCCTGCGGGCACACGTGGGGTGGCCTCGGTGGTGTCCGTGAAGGTAAGAGCGGCGGTCCGGTCAGGTCAATGCGTGTGCGGTGAAAGGAAGTCGGCGATCACCGCGGGCTCACGGTGTTTGCGGCACCCAGCGGTAGACCAGTTCCGGCCGCCCCACCTGGCCGTACAGCGGGCTGCGCGCGGCCCGGCCGGTGTCCACCAGATGCTCCAGATAGCGGCGCCCGGTGATCCTCGATATGCCCACCGCCTCGGCGACCCCCGCCGCGGTGACCCCGTCGGCCGCCTCGCGCAGCGCCCCGGTCACCCGCTGGAGCGTCGGTCCGCTGAGCCCCTTGGGCAGCGCGGCCGGGGCGGGCGCCCGGAGCGCCGCGAGCGCCCGGTCCACCTCGTCCTGCCCGCTCGCCTCGCCCGCGGCTCCCCGGAACTCGGCGTAGCGCACCAGCCGGTCGCGCAGGGTGGCGAAGGTGAACGGCTTGAGCACGTACTGCACGACACCCAGCGAGACCCCCTCGCGCACCATCGCCAGATCCCGCGCCGAGGTCACCGCGATCACATCCGCGTGATGGCCGGCGGCGCGCAGCGAGCGGGCGAACTGGAGCCCGTGCACATCGGGTAGATGCAGATCCAGGAGGAGCAGATCCACCTCCGTACGGTCCAGGACGCGCCGCGCCTGCGCGCCCGTGCGGGCCTTGCCGACCGCGACGAAGCCGGGCACCCGGCCCACGTACAGCTCGTGCGCGTCGGCGGCGACCGGGTCGTCCTCCACCACCAGCACCCTGATCGGGTCCGTCATCCGGCACCGCCCTGGGCCGCCACCGGCGCCGGGCGCAGCGGCAGCCGCACCTCGAACACCGCGCCGCCCCCGGGCGCCGCGTCCGTGACCGTGAGCGTGCCCTCATGCCGGGTCACCGCCTGCCGTACGAGCGCGAGCCCGAGGCCCCGGCCGCCGGGCCCGGCCGGCTTGGTCGTGAAGCCGCGCTGGAACACCAGATCGGCGTGACCGGGCTCGACACCGGGGCCGGTGTCCGCGACCCGCAGCACCAGCTCGGCCGCCGGGGCGTACGCCGTCACGGTCACCCGCGCCCGCGCGCTGCCCTGGGCCGCGTCCACCGCGTTGTCGATCAGGTTGCCGAGGATGGTCACCAGGTCCCGCGCGGGCGGACCGCCGGACAGCAGCCCGTCGTCGAGCCGGCTGTCGGGCGACACCACCAGCTCCACGCCCCGCTCGTTGGCCTGCGCGGTCTTGCCCAGCAGCAGCGCCGCGAGGACCGGTTCGCCGACCGCCGCCACCACCTGGTCGGTCAGCGCCTGCGCCAGCTCCAGCTCGGCCGTGGCGAACTCCACCGCCTCCTCGGAGCGGCCCAGTTCGATCAGCGAGACCACGGTGTGCAGCCGGTTCGCCGCCTCGTGCGCCTGTGAGCGCAGCGCCTGGCTGAAGCCCCGCTCGGTGTCCAACTCGCCCATCAGCGACTGGAGTTCGGTGATATCGCGCAGGGTGACGACCGTACCCCTGCGTTCCCCGCCGGAGACCGGGGAGGTGTTCACCACCAGCACCCGGGAGGCGGTCGGATGCACCTCGTCCACCCGGGGCCGGGAGGACAGCAGCGCGCCCGTCAGCGGCGCCGGGAGGCCCAGCTCGGCCACCGACCGTCCCACCACCTCGTCCTCCTCGCCGACCCCGAGCAGCTCCCGGCCGCCGTCGTTGATCAGCGCCACCCTGTACTGCCCGTCCAGCATCAGCAGCCCCTCGCGGACCGCGTGCAGCGCCGCCTGATGGTAGTCGTGCATCCGGCTCAGCTCGGCGGCGTTCATGTTGTGGGTGTGCCGCCGCAGCCGGGCGTTGACGACATAGGTGCCCACCGCGCCCAGCAGCAGCGCCCCGCCGGCCACCCCGAGCAGCGCCGTGACCTGGTCCTGGAGCCGCTCGCTGATCCGGTCCACGGTGATGCCGGCGCTGACCAGGCCGACGATCCGGCCGCCGTCCGAAACCGGGGTCACCGCCCGCACGGAGGGGCCGAGGGTGCCGGTGTAGGTCTCGGTGAAGGTGCGGCCCGCGCGGGCGGGGGCGGTGGTCCCGAGGAAGCGCTTGCCGATCTGCCGGGGGTCCGGGTGCGTCCAGCGGATGCCGTCCGGGCTCATGATCGTGACGAAGTCGACGTTGGCGTCCCGGGTGACCTTCAGGGCGTACGGCTGGAGGAGCGCGGTCGGGTCCGGCGTGCGGATCGCGGCGCGGACCGCGGGGGAGTCGGCGATCGAGCGGGCCACCGCGGTCGCCTGCCGGGCGGCCGCGTCCTCCGCCTGCCGCCGGTCGCTGACGTAGGCGAACAGCGCGTATCCGGCCACGACCACGGCTATCAGCACCGCCTGCATGGCGAACAGCTGGCCCGCCAGGCTGCGCGGGCGGGTCAGGGACGGAAGGCGCATGCCAGCCAGTGTGCCCCTGGTTCTGGTGTGAACTAAATGAACGCAAGCGTGACCGCCCTCACAGGACGGGAGATAGTCACCGCGTTCCCCAGCACCACCCGGACGTGAGCCGCACGCCGGTCGTGCACCGACGACGACGTCGACGAAGACGTCAAGGAGGGCAGTCGTGGCCGCCACCTCTCCCGATACGGCAGCTGCCGCACCCCGCAACCGGCGGGACCGGACCCATTACCTGTACATCGCCGTCATCGTGGCCGTCGCGCTCGGCATCGCCGTCGGACTCATCTGGCCGGATGCCGCCGTCCAGCTCCAGCCACTGGGCACCGGGTTCGTCAATCTGATCAAGATGATGATCTCGCCGATCATCTTCTGCACGATCGTGCTCGGCATCGGCTCGGTGCGCAAGGCGGCCAAGGTGGGCGCCGTCGGCGGTATCGCCCTCGGCTACTTCCTCGTGATGTCGCTGGTCGCGCTCGCCATCGGGCTGGTCGTCGGCAACGTGCTGCACCCCGGCGCCGGGCTCCATCTGACCAGCGCGCTCAAGCAGACCGGACACGCGCAGGTCAGCAGCGACGCGTTGCCGCCCGTCGACTTCGTCCTGTCGGTCATCCCCCAGACCTTCGTGTCCGCCTTCACCGAGGGCCAGGTCCTTCAGACCCTGCTGGTCGCCCTGCTCGCCGGGTTCGCCCTCCAGGCCATGGGCACGGCCGGGCAGCCGGTGCTGCGCGGCATCGAGCACATCCAGCGGCTCGTCTTCCGCATCCTGTCCATGGTCATGTGGGCCGCGCCGATCGGCGCGTTCGGCGCGATCGCCGCGGTCACCGGCTCGGCCGGACCGGCCGCGCTGAAGAGCCTCGCCGTGCTGATGCTCGGCTTCTACGTCACCTGTGTGCTGTTCGTCTTCGTGGTGCTCGGCGCGGTGCTGCGGATCTTCGCCGGGGTGAACGTCTTCTCCCTGTGCCGCTATCTCGCCCGCGAGTTCCTGCTGATCCTGTCCACGTCCTCCTCCGAGTCCGCGCTGCCCCGCCTGATCGCGAAGATGGAGCACCTCGGGGTCAGCAAGCCGGTCGTCGGCATCACCGTGCCGACCGGGTACTCCTTCAACCTCGACGGCACGATGATCTACATGACCATGGCGTCGCTGTACATCGCGGACGCGCTGGGCACCCCGATGTCGGTCGGCGAGCAGATCCCGCTGCTGCTCTTCCTGCTGCTGGCGTCGAAGGGCGCGGCGGGTGTCAGCGGCGCGGGCCTCGCCACGCTGGCCGGCGGCCTCCAGTCGCACAAGCCCGCGCTGGTGGACGGCGTCGGACTCATCGTCGGCATCGACCGGTTCATGAGCGAGGCGCGGGCGCTGACCAACTTCGCCGGCAACGCGATCGCCACGGTGCTCGTGGGCACCTGGACCAAGGAGATCGACAAGGTGCGGGTCGCGAAGGTGCTCTCCGGTGAACTGCCCTTCGACGAGACGGTGATGGACGCGACGGCGAGTACCGTGGCGGAGGTCCCCGAGCCCCGGGAGGAGCGGCTGGCCAAGGCCTAGGACCTGGCCGCCCCAGCCACCCCGGCCTCCATCTCCGGATGCCCGGCTCCGCCTGAACCGGGGCCGGGCATCCGGCTGTTCGCGCTACGGGTGCGAACTCACCCTGGTCACCAGGGCGGTGGCCAGCGAGGCGGGTACGCCCGCCGAGGTCAGGACGGTGACCGTGGCGGCGCGGCCCGCCTCTTCTGCCGCCAGGAGCCCGTCGTTGACCGCCTCCATGACCGCGAAGAGCGTCTGCTCATGCACATAGGCGAGCGCCGGGGCGGGCAGGGGAGAGGTGAACACGCCCTCTTCCAGGCCCTGTTGGAGCACCCGGATCTTGGCGGCGCGGACCGGGGCGAGCCGTTCGCGGATGCCTTGCACGGTGACCGTGCGCTGGGCGAGGGCGATCAGCAGCCGGTAGCGGTCGGCGGTCGCCCAGAGCGCCAGGACCGAGCGGGCCAGCGCCTCCGCCGGGTCCGTGACCCCCGTACGACCCGCCGCGTCCGCGTCCGCGAGCGCCTGCACCGCCTCGTCGGTCAGGGTGCTGATCAGCGCCTCCCGGCTGGGGAAGTGGCCGTACACGGTCCGTCGTACGACTCCGGCGGCGCGCGCGATCTGGTCCATCGACGCGTCCGGGTCGCGCAGCAGCTCGGCGAGGGCGACGTCGAGGATGCGGCGGCGGTTGGCGTCGGCGCGGCTGGGGTTACCCGTGGTCATGGTGGCCATTCTGCACTTCCTCACCCAACTTGCACAGCACTGTGTAACGGCGTACATTACACATCGTTGTGCAATTGCACGATGGTGTGCAAGTTCCGTCGCGAACCTGAGGAAGGCAAACCCCTGCCATGCGACTCGTCATGACCGAACCGGTCGAGAAGATGGAGCGCCCCTACGCCCGGCGCTGGTGGGCCCTGCTGGTGCTCTGCCTGAGCCTGCTGATCATCGTGATGGCCAACACCGCCCTCACGGTCGCCGCGCCCGACATGACGAAGGACCTCGGGCTCTCCAGCGCCGACCTCCAGTGGGTGATCGACGGCTACACCGTGCCCTACGCGGCGCTGATGCTGCTGCTCGGCGCGATCGGCGACAAGTACAGCCGGCGCGGGGCGCTCGTGCTCGGCCTGCTGGTCTTCGGCGGCGGCGCGGTCTTCGGCTACCTCGCGGACAGCGCGGCGACCGTGATCGCGGCGCGCGCGGTGATGGGCGTCGGCGCGGCGCTGATCATGCCGGCCACGCTGTCGCTGCTCGCGGCGACCTTCCCGCGGGCCGAGCGGGCCAAGGCGATCGTGCTGTGGACGGCGACGGCGGGCCTCGCCATCGCCGCGGGCCCGGTGGTCGCCGGTGCGCTGCTGCGCGACCACGGCTGGTCCTCGACCTTCCTGATCAACGTGCCGATCGCGCTCGTCGCGCTCGTCGCCGCCTTCGTCCTGGTCCCGCCGTCCAAGGCCGGCCACCACGACCGCATCGACTACGTCGGCGGCCTGCTGTCCGTGATCTGGACCGGCTCGCTGGTCTACATGATCATCCAGGGCCCGCACTTCGGCTGGAGCGGCAAGGCCGTCGCCGCCGCCGTGATCGCGGGCGTGGGCCTGATCGCCTTCGTCCTGTGGGAGCTGCGTCACCCGCGCCCGATCCTGGACGTCCGCCGCTTCGCGAACCGCCGCTTCGCCGGCTCCAACCTGGCCGTCGCCCTGTTCTTCCTGGCCGTGTTCGGCGCGTTCTACTTCCTCACCCAGCACCTCCAGTTCGTCCTCGGCTACGACGCCCTCCAGACCGGTGTGCGGATGCTGCCCCTGGCCGGTGCCGTGTTCGTCGGCTCGGGCCTCACCGGCTGGCTCACCCCGCGCGTCGGCATGAAGTGGACCGTCAGCGCGGGCATGGTCCTGGGCACGGTGGCGCTGGCGCTGCTCACCCAGGTGGACACGGGCTCGACGTACGCCGACTTCGTGGCCCCGCTGATCATTCTCGGCCTCGCCATCGGCCTCGCTCTCTCGCCCTGCACCGACGCGATCATGGGCGCGTTCCCCGAGTCCGAACTGGGCGTCGGCGGCGCGGTCAACGACACCTCGCTGGAGCTGGGCGGCTCGCTCGGCATCGCCATCCTCGGCTCGCTGCTGGCCACGTCGTACGGCAACCACCTCACCGACGCCACCGCCGGCAGCAAGCTCCCGCCGAGCGCCCTGGAGACCGCCCAGGACTCGGTCGGCGCCGGTTACGCCGTCGCCCAGGGCATCGCCGACAAGGCTCACCAGGTCGCCGCCCAGGCCGCCCACGCGAGCAGCCCCCAGCAGGCCGCCGCGCTCAAGCAGCAGGCGACCGAACTCGCCGCGGGCGCCCGCCAGATGGCCGACGCCGTCGGCTCCTCCTTCTCCTCCGCCGTCGCCCACACCAGCCTGGTCGGCGCGGTCGTCCTCGGCATCGGCACGGTCCTGGTGGCCTTCCTGCTGCCGCGCCGCGCGACGACCGAAGAGGTGAAGGAAGCGGAGAAGGAACTGGCGGAGACCACCACCGGCTGACGCTTTTCCGCCACCATCCATTAGCGTGCCGTTCCGGACGACCGGAACGGCACGCTTGTGCGTGGCGTCTGTACCTGTATGGAGGCACGGGGGACATGAAGATCGACTGGGACCGGCGGACCTGCGCGCGCAAGGGGCATGTGACCTACGCGCCCGACGATCCGCGACTTCGGGTACGACTGCACGCGCAGACCGGGCTGGGGGACGCGTGGCGCTGTCTGCGCTGCGGGGACTTCGTGCTCGGGGAGCCGCACGGCTCGGGACCGGCGCAGGACGCGCCGCTGGTGCCGCGGGGCAAGGTGCTGCGGGACCTGTTCATCCTGCGCTTCCTCGCCATCGAGCGGGCCGTGCGCGGGGTGTTCATAGTGCTGGTCGCGGTGGCCGTGTGGAAGTTCAGCAACAGCCAGGACGCGGTACGGCGGCTCTTCAACGAGTACCTGGCCGTGCTGCGCCCGGTCTTCCGGCACTTCCACTACGACCTCGACCACTCACCCGTGGTCGGCTCCATCCAGAAGGCGTTCGGCTACAAGCACTCCACGCTTCTCCTGGTCGCCGGGCTGCTCCTCGCCTACGCCCTGATCGAACTGGTCGAGGCGGTCGGCCTGTGGCGCGCCAAGCGCTGGGCGGAGTACCTCACGGTGGTCGCGACCGCCGCGTTCCTCCCGCTGGAGATCTACGAGCTGACCGAGAAGATCAGCTACCTCAAGATCGCCACCCTCGCCCTCAACATCCTCGCCGTCCTCTACATCGCCCTCGCCAAACGCCTCTTCGGCCTCCGCGGCGGCCGCCGCAAATTCGACGAGGAACGCCACAGCGCGTCCCTGCTGGAGGTGGAGGCGTCGGCGGGGGTGCTGGTCTGAGCCACCGTGCGGGTGGCCCGCGGCGGTGCCGGGGGTTGGAATCGGCGGCGGCTTGCCTTGACGTCCGCGTCAAGCCCTAACGTCGTGTTCATGCGAATCGGCGAGTTGGCCGCTCGGGCCGGGACCACGGCGCGGGCCCTGCGGTATTACGAGGCGCGGGGGCTGCTTTCGGCGCGGCGGGACGAGAAGGGGTATCGGGAGTACGGCGAGGGGGACCTCAGGTTGCTGGAGCAGATCAGGACGCTCCAGGACTTCGGGTTCGAGCTGGAGGAGACGCGGCCGTTCGTGGAATGTCTGCGGGCGGGGCATCTCGAGGGGGACTCCTGTCCGGCGTCGCTCGCGGTGTACCGGCGCAAGCTGGCCGAGCTGGACGCGCTCGTCGGGCAGCTGACGGCGGTGCGCGAGACGGTCGCGGAGCAGTTGCGGCGGGCCGAGCGGGCCGTGGGCGAGCTGGCCGCCGAGGCATCGGTTCCGGGAGGTCCGGAGCCCGGATGTGAACTGGGAGGGCAGCTGTCGTGAGCGTGCTGAGCGGACTTGCCGAGGTGACGGACGCGGACTTCGCGGCGGAGGTGATCGACGCCGGCCTGCCGGTCCTGGTGCAGTTCACGGCCGAGTGGTGCGGGCCGTGCCGACAGCTGGCGCCGGTGCTCCGGGACATCGCCCGGGAGGTGGGCGACCGGCTGAAGGTCGTCCAGCTCGATGTCGACCGCAATCCGGGTACGACCATCGCCTACGGGGTGCTGGCCACGCCGACCCTGATGGTCTTCCGGGGCGGGGAGCCGGTGCGGTCCATGGTGGGGGCCCGGGCCAGGCGGCGGCTCCTGGAGGAACTCGCCGATCTGCTGTGAACCTACGCCCGCACACAAGAAATCCCCCGGACAATTGCGTCCTGGGGATTTCTGCGCGTATATTCAATGGTTCGTGACTTCACATGGCTGCGGTCACGGAAAAGCTTTGTGGGCACAGTATATCCGGGCGGGAGCGGAATTGTCAAACACCGAATTTCCAGACGATGAATTGCGTCGCGAGCAGGAATTCATCGACGGACTGTACGCGCGCGTCGACGTGCTGCGCGGTGACGCCGAGACCTCGGTCGGGGACGCGCTCGCGCAGGGTGACAAGCCCATGCAGGCCCGGCTGGAGCGGGACATCCTGGTCGCGGAGCGCTCTGGGCTGCTCGCCGCGCTGAACGCCGTCGACGGCTCGCTCTGCTTCGGGCGGATCGATCTCGCGAGCGGTACGACGCACCACATCGGCCGGATCGGGCTGCGCGCGGACGACGCCGAGCACACACCGGTGCTGATCGACTGGCGCGCCGAGGTCGCCCGGCCCTTCTACCTGGCCACCGGGCACACCCCGATGGGGCTGCGGCGGCGCCGGCACATCGCCACCGAGGGCCGTACCGTCACCCATCTGCACGACGAGATCCTGGACCTCGGCGACGCCACCCGCACCGGGCACGAGGACCACAACGGCGACGCCGTGCTGCTCGCCGCGCTGAACTCGGCCCGCACCGGCCGGATGGGCGACATCGTGCGCACCATCCAGGCCGACCAGGACCGGATCATCCGGGCACCGCACCGCGGCGTGCTGGTCGTGGAGGGCGGACCCGGCACCGGCAAGACCGCCGTGGCCCTGCACCGGGCGGCGTACCTCCTCTACGAGCACCGGGAGCTGCTGGCCCGCCGCGCCGTGCTGATCGTCGGACCCAACCCGGCCTTCCTCGGTTACATCGGCGAGGTGCTGCCCTCCCTGGGCGAGACCGGTGTCCTGCTGGCCACGGTCGGCGAGCTGTTCCCCGGCGTGAAGGCCACGGCCGCCGACACCCCCGAGGCGGCCGCGGTCAAGGGGCGCGCGGACATGGCGGACGTGCTCGCCGAGGTGGTCCGCGACCGGCAGGCGCTGCCCGACCCGGTCCTCGCGATCGCGCACGACCGCGAGGTGCTGATGCTGGACGACGGCCTGGTGAGCGTCGCCCGTGAACGCACCCGCGCCGCGAAGCTGCCGCACAACGCGTCTCGCGAGTACTTCGAGGGCCACATCCTCAACGCGCTCACCGAGCTGTACGCCGAGCGGGTCGGCACCGATCCCTACGACGGGAGCAGCCTGCTCGACGCCTCCGACATCACCCAGATCCGCGACGAACTCGCCGAGAACCCCGAAGTCTGGTCCGCCATCGACCGGTTGTGGCCCCGGATCACCCCGAAGCGGCTGGTCGCCGACTTCCTCGCCGAGCCCGAGGGGTATCTGAGCGACGCGGACGCCGCCGCGATCCGCCGCCCGGTGACCCGCGCCTGGACCGTCGCCGACGTACCGCTCCTGGACGAGGCCGCCGAACTCCTCGGCGAGGACGACCGGCTCGCCCGCTTCCGTGCCGATCGTGAGCGCGAGACGCAGATCGCGTACGCGCAGGGCGTGCTGGACGTGTCCTACGCGTCACGGACGTACGAGTTCGAGGACAAGGAGGACGGCGACCCGGACGGCTCGGAGGTGCTGTCCGCGCACGACATCATCGACGCGGAGCGGTTCGCCGAGCGGCAGGAGGAGGCGGACCACCGCAGTGCGGCGGAGCGGGCGGCGGCCGACCGGACCTGGGCGTTCGGGCACATCATCGTGGACGAGGCACAGGAGTTGTCGCCGATGGCCTGGCGGCTGCTGATGCGGCGCTGCCCGACCCGCTCGATGACTCTGGTCGGCGACCCCGCGCAGACCGCCGAGGCGGCCGGGGTCGGCTCCTGGTCGAAGATCCTCGCGCCCTATGTCGAGGACCGGTACGAGCACACCCGCCTCGGCGTCAACTACCGCACCCCGTCCGAGATCATGGACCTCGCCGCGGCCGTGGTCCGCGCCGAGCAGCCGGACTTCCGGCCGCCCAGCTCGGTGCGCTCCACCGGGGTACGGCCCTGGGTGCGGCGGGAGGACGACGACCTGCCCGGCGCGGTGGCCAAGGCGGCCGCCGAACTCGCGCCGGTCGAGGGCAGGTTGGCGATCATCGCGCCGCACCGGCTGCACCGCGCGATCGCCGCCCGCCTGGACGGCGTCACCGCCGGCGCCGAACCCGACCTCACCCAGGCGGTCGTCCTCCTCGACCCCCGGCAGTCCAAGGGCCTGGAGTTCGACTCGGTCCTGGTGGTCGAACCGGCCGAGTACGGCACCAGCGACCTCTACGTCGCCCTGACCCGCGCCACCCAGCGCCTGGGCGTCCTGCACACCGGCGACCTGCCGCAGGCGCTGGCCCAGCGGGACGAGTAGAGCGGCCGTCCGCGGGCCCTGGACTCCCCGTCCTCCGGGGCCCGCCCGGCGCTCCCTGGGGCCTGTCTGACAATTCCCGTCGTCGCCCGGAGGGCGGCCGCGCGGCGTCAGGCGGGAATGGTCAGACAGGCCCTAAGCCGGTCGTAGCCACACCGTGGCCAAGGGCGGCAGGGTCAGGCGGACGGCGGCCGGGCGGCCGTGCGTGCCGTGGGGTTCCGGTTTCAGGGGGCCCGGGTTGGCCACTCCACTGCCGCCGTAGCCTTCCGCGTCCGTGTTCAGGGCCTCGGTCCAGGCCGGGACGTCCTCGGGGACGCCGATGAGGTAGCCGGGGCGGACCACGGGGGAGAAGTGGCAGACGGCGAGCAGGGGCGAGCCCTCGGCGTCGCGGCGCAGGAAGGCGAGCACATTGTCGGACGCCGAGTCGCCGGTGATCCACTCGAAGCCCGAGGGGTCGGTGTCGCGCTGCCACAGGGCCGGGGTGGCCCGGTAGCAGGCGTTCAGATCGCGGACCAGGTCGCGGACGCCCCGGTGGTCGGGGGCTGCGGGGTACGCCGGATCGAGCAGCCACCAGTCCGGCCCGGCCGCCTCGGACCACTCCGCGCCCTGCGCGAACTCCTGTCCCATGAAGAGGAGTTGCTTGCCCGGGTGGGCCCACATGAAGGCCAGATAGGCGCGCAGGTCGGCGCGCCGCCGCCACCAGTCGCCCGGCATCTTGGAGACCAGGGACCCCTTGCCGTGCACCACCTCGTCGTGGGATATCGGCAGGACGTAGTTCTCGCTGTACGCGTACACCATGGAGAAGGTCAGCTCGCCGTGGTGGTAGGCGCGGTGCACGGGGTCGTGGGCCATGTACTGGAGCGAGTCGTGCATCCAGCCCATGTTCCACTTCAGGCCGAAGCCAAGCCCGCCGAACCCGCTCGGGCCCTGTACATGGGTCGGCCGGGTCACCCCGTCCCAGGCGGTGGACTCCTCGGCGATGGTCACGACACCCGGGCAGCGCCGGTAGACCGTGGCGTTCATCTCCTGGAGGAAGGCCACCGCGTCCAGGTTCTCCCGGCCGCCGCGCTCGTTCGGCCGCCAACCCCCGGGCTCGCGCGAGTAGTCGAGGTAGAGCATGGAGGCCACGGCGTCCACCCGCAGCCCGTCCACATGGAACTCCTCGCACCAGTACACGGCGTTCGCCACGAGGAAGTTGCGCACCTCGCGCCGGCCGAGGTCGAACTCCAGCGTGCCCCAGTCGGGATGCGCGGCCCGCAGCGGATCGGGGTGCTCGTACAGCGGCCGTCCGTCGAACTCGGCCAACGCCCAGTCGTCGCGCGGGAAATGGGCCGGCACCCAGTCCATCAGCACCCCGATCCCGGCCTGGTGCAGCCGGTCCACCAGGTACTTGAAGTCGTCCGGGGTGCCCAGCCGGGCCGTCGGCGCGTAGAAACCGGTGACCTGGTAGCCCCACGAGCCGCCGAAGGGATGCTCCGCGACCGGCATCAGCTCCACATGGGTGAAGCCCATCTCCAGGACGTAGGAGGTGAGTTGCTCGGCCAGTTCGCGATAGGTCGCGCCGGGGCGCCAGGACGGCAGATGGACCTCGTACACCGAGAACGGCGCCTCGTGCACCGGGATCTCCCCGCGGTGCGCCATCCACTGCTCGTCCTGCCACACATGGTGCGAGACATGCACGACCGACGAGGTCGCGGGCGGCGCCTCGGTACGGCGGGCCAGCGGGTCGGCGCGCTGGGTGTGCGAGCCGTCCGGGCGGGTGATCTCGAACTTGTACAGCTCGCCCTCACCGACCCCCGGCAGAAACAGCTCCCAGACCCCGGAGGAACCCAGCGAGCGCATCGGGGAGCCGGTGCCGTCCCAGCAGCAGAAGCTCCCCGTGACCCGGACGCCCAGCGCGTTCGGCGCCCACACCGCGAACCGGGTTCCGCGCACGCCCTGGTGCACAAGGGCGTGCGCGCCGAGCGCCCGCCACAGCTCCTCGTGCCGGCCCTCGCCGATCAGATGCAGATCCAGTTCGCCGAGCGTGGGCAGGAAACGGTAGGCGTCCGCCGTCTCATGGACCGTGTCGCCGTACGCCACCCGCAGCCGGCTCGTGTCCGGCACGGCGTCCGGGGGGAGCAGTCCGGAGAAGAAACCGTCGCCGTCGTCGTGCAGTTCGGTGCGCAGCGGGCCGGAGAGGACGGTGACCGAGCGGGCGCCCGGGCGCAGGGCGCGGTAGGCGACCCCGCCCGGCACCGGGTGGGCGCCCAGCACGGAGTGCGGGTCGTGGTGGGTGCCGGCCAGCAGCCGGGCGCGGTCCTCGGCTCCCACGGCGGGATCGGTCTGGTGCTTCTTCGACGTCACGAGCGAGTCTCCCGGGGCGAGAGTCGGGTCAGTGAGGGTCGGACACGGCGAGGCGGCGGATCGCCGACAGCGGCACGGGCAGCCAGTCGGGGCGGTGACGGGCCTCGTACACCACCTCGTAGACGGCCTTGTCGGTCTCGAAGGCGCGCAGCAGCACCGGATCGGTACGCGGATCGCGGCCGGACACCTCCGCGTACCCGGAGCAGTAGGCCGCCCGGCAGTCGTGCGCCCACCGCGTCGGGGCCGAACTCGCCGAGCAGGCAGCGTAGTCGAAGGACCGGAGCATCCCCGCGATGTCCCGCACCGTCGGCTGCGGCAGCCGCCGCTCGGCAGGGGGCCGGGCCGGTTCCCCCTCGAAGTCGATCAGCGACCAGTCACCGGACGGCGCGCGCAGGCACTGCCCGAGATGGAGGTCGCCGTGGATGCGCTGGGCGGTCCAGGTGCGGCCCCCTGCGGCCAGTTCGGCGAGCGCGGTGTACGCGGACCGCAGCCCCCGCTCGTACGGCCCCAGCGCCGGTACGGCCTGGACGGCCGCCGCCAGCCGCTCGGTCATCCCGTCGACCATCGGCCCGAGTTGGGCGCGGCCGAGGGTGACGGTCGGCAGGGCGCGGGCCAGCGCGGTGTGCACCTCGGCCGTGGCCCGGCCCAGCGCCCGTGCCTCGGCGGTGAAGTCCTCGCCCTTGGCCAGCTCGCGCAGCGCCAGCTCCCAGCCGTCGGCGGCACCGCTCACGAAGGGCTGCAACACCGCCAGTACGTACGGCTGTTCGGCCAGCTCGGCGCGCAGCCACGCGGTCGGCGCGGGCACCCGGGGGCAGCCCTCGCGGGCCAGCGCCTGCGGCAGCTCCAGATCGGGGTTGACGCCGGGGACGACCCGGCGGAACAGCTTGAGAATAAACGTATCTCCATAGACCACCGAGGAGTTGGACTGCTCGGCGGCCAGCATCCGGGCCACCAGATGGGGCCGGATCTCCTGACGCGGATCCCGCTCGAAGCGCAGCCCGCCGACGCGGGCCCGGGTGCGCAGGGCCTCCAGCAGCACCTCGGCGGGCCGGCGGTCGTACAGGGCGTCGTACACCGTGCGTCCGGCGAGCGGACCCCGGGTCACATGGCCGATCAGCGCGGGCGCCAGCCGGGGCGGCAGCGCCTCGCGCGCGCCTATGAGGAGCTGGTAGCAGTCGCCGGGATGCGCGGACTCCGGTGGCTGATGGACGCGCAGCAGGACGTGGAACAGGTCCAACCTCCCGCCTCGTGGCAGGAGTTGGGTCACGGCCACGGGGGTGAACCCGGTGACCGGGCGGCCCTTGCCCGCGAACCAGCGCTGCCGGGGCAGCCAGGCGCGCAGCAGGGGGGTCAGTGAATCGAGGGTGGTACTCGCCGAAGGGGTGACCGCTTCCGTCACGGGCGTCACGTCCTTTCCCCGGATCTGGTCGGGGGTGTCACTGTCAGGTGCCCGGGGCGGGGCGGCGAAAACGCTCCGCCGCCCCGCGTGGCGGTATTACGCCGGTTCGCGGCGCAGCCGGAACCAGTAGAAGCCGTGTCCCGCCAGGGTCAGCAGATACGGCAGATCGCCCACCGCGGGGAAGCGCACCCCGCCGAACAGCTCGACCGGATGCCGACCGCCGAAGCGGCTGAGGTCCAGCTCGGTGGGCTGGGCGAAGCGGGAGAAGTTGTGGACGCACAGCACCAGGTCGTCCTCGTACTCGCGCAGGAAGGCGAGCACCGCGGGGTTGGAGGACGGGAGTTCGTTGTACGAGCCGAGTCCGAAGGCGGGGTTCTGCTTGCGGATCTCGATCATGCGCCGGGTCCAGTGCAGCAGCGAGGACGGCGAGGACATCGACGCCTCGACATTGGTGACCTGGTAGCCGTACACCGGGTCCATGATCGTGGGCAGGAAGAGCCGTCCCGGATCGCTGGAGGAAAAGCCGGCGTTGCGGTCGGGGGTCCACTGCATGGGGGTGCGGACGGCGTCGCGGTCGCCGAGCCAGATGTTGTCGCCCATGCCGATCTCGTCGCCGTAGTAGAGGATCGGCGAGCCGGGCAGGGACAGCAGCAGGGCGGTGAACAGCTCGATCTGGTTGCGGTCGTTGTCGAGCAGCGGCGCGAGGCGGCGGCGGATGCCGATGTTGGCGCGCATGCGGGGGTCCTTGGCGTACTCCGCCCACATGTAGTCGCGTTCCTCGTCGGTGACCATCTCCAGGGTCAGCTCGTCGTGGTTGCGCAGGAAGATCCCCCACTGGCAACCGGACGGGATGGCCGGGGTCTTGGCGAGGATCTCGGAGACCGGGTGGCGGGACTCCCGCCGTACCGCCATGAAGATGCGCGGCATGACGGGGAAGTGGAACGCCATGTGGCACTCGTCGCCGCCGCTCGGGAAGTCCCCGAAGTAGTCGACCACGTCCTCCGGCCACTGGTTGGCCTCGGCCAGCAGCACCGTGTCCGGGTACTGGGTGTCGATCTCCTTGCGGACCCGCTTGAGGAACTGATGGGTCGCGGGCAGGTTCTCGCAGTTGGTGCCCTCGCGCTGGTACAGGTACGGCACCGCGTCCAGCCGGAACCCGTCGATGCCGAGGTCCAGCCAGAACTTCAGCGCGGAGATCATCTCCTCCTGCACCGCCGGGTTCTCGTAGTTGAGGTCCGGCTGGTGCGAGAAGAAGCGGTGCCAGTAGTACTGCTTGCGTACCGGGTCGTACGTCCAGTTCGACGCCTCGGTGTCCACGAAGATGATGCGGGCGCCCTGGTACTGCTTGTCGTCGTCGGCCCAGACGTAGTAGTCCCCATAGGGGCCGTCGGGGTCCTTGCGCGACTCCTGGAACCACGGGTGCTGGTCGCTGGTGTGGTTCATGACGAAGTCGATGATCACGCGCATGCCGCGCTGATGGGCCGCGTCCACGAACTCCACGAAGTCGGCGAGGTCACCGAACTCGGGGAGCACTGCGGTGTAGTCCGAGACGTCGTAACCGCCGTCTCTCAGCGGGGACTTGAAGAAGGGCGGCAGCCACAGGCAGTCCACGCCGAGCCACTGGAGATAGTCGAGCTTGGCGGTCAGGCCCTTGAGGTCGCCGACGCCGTCGCCGTTGCTGTCCTGGAAGGAGCGGACCAGGACCTCGTAGAAGACGGCACGCTTGAACCAGTCCGGGTCCCGGTCCCGGGCGGGAGTGTCCGCGAAGGTGTCCGGGACGGGCTCATTGACGATCATATGGTGGGTGACCCTCCGATCTGCGGGTTGGACGGTCGCAGGACGGTGAGGACGTGCGCGGGGCGTCGGCCCGGTTCGAGGCGCACGTAGTTGGCCCTGCCCCAGTGGTAGGTCTCGCCGGTCAGCTCGTCGCGGACCGGCACCGACTCGTGCCAGTCCAGGCCGAGTTGCGGCATGTCCAACGAGACCGTGGCCTCCTGGGTGTGGTGGGGGTCGAGGTTGGCGACGACCAGAACCGTGTTCGATCCCGCACGCTTGGAGTAGGCGATCACCGCGTCCTTGTCGGCGTGGTGGAAGTGCAGGTCGCGCAGTTGCCGCAGGGCGGGGCTGCGCCTTCTGACGGCGTTGAGACGGGTGAGGAGCGGCGCGATCGTACGACCCTCTCGCGCGGCCGACTCCCAGTCCCGGCGCCTCAGTTGGTACTTCTCGGAGTCGCGGTACTCCTCGCCGCCCGGGCGCAGTGGCGTGTTCTCGCACAGCTCGTAGCCGCTGTAGATGCCCCAGGCGGGGGAGAGGGTCGCCGCGAGCACGGCACGCACCTCGAAGGCGGGACGGCCGCCGTGCTGGAGATAGGCGTGCAGGATGTCCGGGGTGTTGGGGAACAGGTTGGGCCGCATATAGGCCGCGGTATCGCCTGACAACTCGGTGAGATAGTCGGTGAGTTCCTGCTTGGTGGTGCGCCAGGTGAAGTAGGTGTACGACTGCTGGAAGCCGATCTGCGCGAGCGTGTGCATCATGGCGGGGCGGGTGAAGGCCTCCGCCAGGAAGATCACGTCCGGGTCCTTCTGGTTGATCTCGGCGATGACCCGCTCCCAGAACACCACCGGCTTGGTGTGCGGATTGTCGACGCGGAAGATCCGCACCCCGTGGTCCATCCAGTGCCGCAGCACCCGGACCGTCTCCGCGATCAGCCCGTCCATGTCGGCGTCGAAGGCGATCGGATAGATGTCCTGGTACTTCTTCGGCGGGTTCTCGGCGTAGGCGATCGTCCCGTCCGGGCGGTGATGGAACCACTCCGGATGCTTCTGCACCCAAGGGTGGTCCGGGGAGCACTGGAGCGCGAAGTCCAGGGCGACCTCAAGGCCCAACTCCCGCGCCTCGGCCACGAAGTGGTCGAAGTCCTCGATGGTGCCGAGGTCGGGGTGGATCGCGTCATGGCCGCCCTCGTGAGAGCCGATCGCCCACGGCACCCCGACGTCCTCGGGGCCCGCGGTGAGGGAGTTGTTCGGACCCTTGCGGAAGGTGCTGCCGATCGGGTGAATCGGCGGCAGGTAGACGACGTCGAAGCCCATCTGCGCGATCGGCTTCAGCCGCCGCGCCGCCGTACGGAACGTGCCGTGCGGCCTCTCCGCCGTCCCCTCGCTGCGCGGGAAGAACTCGTACCAGGCCCCGTACAGGGCCCGCTCCCGCTCCACGAGCAACGGCAGCGGATCGGATGCGGTGACCAACTCCCGCAGCGGGTACCGGTCCAGGACCTCCCGCACGGGGGGCCGTAGCGCCTCCGCGAGCCGCCAGGCGGCCGGGCGGTCCTCGTTGCGCAGGGCGGCCACCGCGTCCAGAACTGTGCGCCGGTGGGTCTTCGGGACCCCGGCGGCGGCGCGTTCGTACAGCCGCGCGCCCTCCTCCAGCACCAGTTCGGTGTCCAGACCGGCCGGAATCTTGATCCCGGCGTGCTGCCGCCAGGTGGTGAGCGGATCGGACCACGCCTCGACCGTATACGTCCAGCGGCCGGGCGACCCCGCCGTGACGGTGGCGCCCCAGCGGTCGGTGCCCGGGGCGAGTTCCCGCATCGGCGTCCGGGGGCCCCGCCGGCCCCGGGGATCGCGCAGCACCACATCGGCCGCCACCGCGTCGTGCCCCTCGCGGAACACGGTGGCCGAGATCTCGAACGACTCCCCGGTCACCGCCTTGGCGGGCCGGCGCCCGTGCTGGACCACGGGGCGTACATCGAGGACCGGGATACGGCCGACGGCGGTGGCCCGCCCGGACGGTGGCCCGGCGGGGGACTTGGCGCGCTTTCTGGCCGCCGTCTTCTTCGCCGCCGCCGCGGGCGCGCAGCCCGGAGGCGGGGCGTCGCCCGGCGGGGACGACGAGCCGGCGCGCGCGGCGGCCGACGGGGTGTGCGGTGCGGCTGACGAGTGGTGCGTGGCGGGCATGACCGCTCCTGTCCGCGTCAACGTGGGATGACCAGGGGAGGTGGGTCCTGCGGGCGGTGCCGGGTACTGCCTGTGGGGTGGGTACCGGTGGAGCCTTCCCACCCTTTTCGGGTGGGCAATCCGGAACTTTGTTAACTACTCGCGCGTATGTCCACCCATCAGACCGGCCCACTTGTACGGGTGCCCCGAGCTCGTCTCCCCACGCCCGACACCCCCGCGGGCACGTCCCCACCGACGCTCCGGTAACCACTACCGTCGACAGGGACGACGAGATGTACACCGCCGTACGTCTCACCCCGTAACGCGTCCGCCGAGGTGGCATGTGAAGGCGATCCGTCGGTTCACCGTCCGTCCCGTTCTCCCCGAACCCCTCCGGCCGCTGAGCGAGCTGGCGCACAATCTGCGCTGGTCATGGCATGCGGAGACGCGCGATCTCTTCCAGTCCGTGGACCCGGAGGCATGGGGCGCCGCCGGGTGCGACCCGGTGCGGCTGCTGGGCCGGGTGCGGCCCGCGCGACTCGCCGAACTCTCCGGGGACCGGCGGTTCCGGCGCCGCCTGAACGCGGTCGCGGACGATCTGGACGACTATCTGACCGGTGACCGCTGGTATCAGGCGCAGCCCGAGGGACTGCCCCGCGCCGTGGCTTATTTCTCCCCCGAGTTCGGCATCACGGCCGCCCTGCCGCAGTACTCCGGGGGTCTCGGCATCCTCGCGGGCGACCATCTGAAGGCCGCCAGCGATCTCGGCGTGCCCCTCGTCGGCGTCGGGCTGCTGTACCGGCACGGGTACTTCCGGCAGACCCTCTCCCGCGACGGCTGGCAGCAGGAGCACTACCCGGTGCTCGACCCCAACGAGCTGCCCCTCAGCCAGGTGGCGGAGGCCGACGGGACGCCCGCGCGCGTCTCGCTCGCCCTGCCCGGCGGACGGGCCCTGCACGCCCGGATCTGGCTGGCGCAGGTCGGCCGGGTGCCGCTGCTGCTGCTCGACTCGGACGTGGAGGAGAACGACCTCGGCGCCCGCTCCGTCACCGACCGGCTCTACGGCGGCGGCAGCGAGCACCGGCTGCTCCAGGAGATGCTGCTCGGCATAGGAGGTGTCCGGGCGGTGCGCACGTACTGCCGGCTCACCGGGCACCCGGAGCCGGAGGTGTTCCACACCAACGAGGGGCACGCGGGCTTCCTCGGCCTGGAGCGGATCGCCGAACTGTGCGCGCGGGGGCTGGACTTCGACGCCGCGCTCGAATCGGTGCGCGGCGGCACGGTGTTCACCACCCACACCCCGGTCCCTGCCGGTATCGACCGCTTCGAACGGGACCTGATCGCCCGGCACTTCGGCCCGGACGCCGAGCTGCCCGGCATCGAGACACCCCGGATCCTCGCGCTCGGCACGGAGACGTACCCGGGCGGCGAGCCGAACCTGTTCAACATGGCCGTGATGGGGCTCAGACTGGCCCAGCGCGCCAACGGGGTCTCGCTGCTGCACGGACAGGTCAGCCGGGAGATGTTCGCCGGACTGTGGCCGGGATTCGACACCGAGGAGGTGCCGATCACCTCCGTGACCAACGGGGTGCACGCCCCCACCTGGGTGGCCCCCGAGGTGCTGCGGCTCGGCGCCCGGAAGATCGGCACCCAGCGGGCCGAGGACGCGCTCGCCGTCGGCGGCTCCGAGCGCTGGGACTCGGTCGCGGACATCCCGGACCAGGAGATCTGGGAGCTGCGCCGCACCCTGCGTGAACAGCTGGTGCTGGAGGTGCGCGAGCGGCTCGGTGCGTCCTGGCGGCAACGCGGGGCGGGGAACGCCGAGTTGGGCTGGATCGACGGGGTGCTCGACCCGGACGTCCTCACCATCGGGTTCGCCCGGCGGGTGCCGTCGTACAAGCGGCTGACGCTGATGCTCCGCGACCAGGGCCGGTTGCGGGAGCTGCTGCTGCATCCCGAGCGGCCGGTGCAGATCGTGGTGGCGGGCAAGGCGCATCCGGCCGACGACAGCGGAAAGCGGCTGGTGCAGGAACTGGTCCGGTTCGCGGACGACGCCCGGGTGCGGCACCGGATCGTCTTCCTGCCCGACTACGGCATGGCGATGGCGCAGCGGCTCTATCCCGGCTGCGACATCTGGCTGAACAATCCGCTGCGTCCGCTGGAGGCGTGCGGCACCTCCGGGATGAAGGCGGCGCTGAACGGCTGCCTCAACCTCTCGGTGCTGGACGGCTGGTGGGACGAGTGGTTCCGGCCGGACTTCGGCTGGGCCATCCCGACCGCGGACGGCACCGGGCTGGACGTGGAGCGGCGCGACGACATCGAGGCGGCCGCCCTGTACGACCTGCTGGAGCAGCGGATCGCCCCGCGCTTCTACGAGCGCGGCCGGGGCGGGCTGCCCGACCGGTGGATCCAGATGGTCCGCCAGACCCTCACCCTGCTCGGCCCCAAGGTGCTGGCGGGGCGCATGGTCCGCGAGTACGTCGAGCGGCTCTACGCCCCGGCCGCCTGCTCCCATCGCGCGCTGACCCCGGACACCGCGGGGGAGCTGGCCGGGTGGAAGGCGCGGGTGCGGGACGCCTGGCACGCGGTGAGCGTCGACCATGTGGAGACCACCGAGACGACGGCCACGGCGGAGCTGGGGGCGACGGTCGGGCTGCGGGTGCGGGTCGGGCTCGGCGCGCTGACCCCCGACGACGTCGAGGTCCAGGCGGTCTCCGGGCGGGTGGACGCGCGGGACCGCATCACCGACGCCACGATCGTCCCGCTGAAACCGGCCGGCACCCCCGATCTGGAGGGCCACCGCCTCTACGAGGGCCGGCTCTCCTTCGACCGCACCGGCCCCTACGGCTGCACCGTCCGCATCCTCCCCGCCCACCGTCTGCTCGCCTCGGCGGCGGAGGTGGGTGTGGTGGCCCTGCCGGCGGAGGACGCCGGGGAGGGGGCGGGGGTACTGCTGCGGTAGCCGAGGGGAGGCGGGCAAAACCGGAGGCCGGCGCCGGTTCAGTCCGCGTCGTAGGCGGCGCACATCTTCTTCAGTACGGCCCCGCAGCGCCGCGCGTACGCGTGCTGGAGTCCGCGGGTGGCCGGGCCGCCCGCCCTGGCGTACCACTTGGCCGGTCTGCTGAAGGCGGCGACGGTGAGCCAGACCGTGCCGTCGCCGGTGCGGTCTATGAGGAAGACCTCCTCGCCGCACTCGGGGTGGCTCTCCAGGGTGCCGTAGGCCCAGCCCGCGCGGCGGGGTTCCTCGGCGGTCCATATGATCCGGCAGGGCGCCTTGACCACGCCGGCCAGCGTGACCGTGACGTCCACACCGGGGGCGGCGCGGTCGGCGGTGGCCTCTATGCCCACGCCGAGCGCGCGGTGCATCTCCCAGGTGAGGACCGCCTCGGCGGCCCGGCTGAAGACCTTGCGGCCCTCGCCGAGACGGGTACGCACCAGCATCGGGCGGAACCCGGGCGGGCAGAAGGTCAGGTCGTCGCGGGTGGCTCCGACCGGTTCGTACGTGAAGGGTGCCGAGGACATGGGGCACAAGGGTAGGGCGGCACCCGGAGGAGATCCGCTCCGGGTGCCGCCCTCTTCACAACCCTGCCCTCGTCACCGCCGTACGGGGGTCAGCTGACGTTGACCGCCGACCAGGCCGCCGCCACCGCCTTGTACTCGGCGCTGGTGGAGCCGTACAGGGCGGACGCCGCGGACAGCGTGCCCGTACGCGCCGACTTGTAGTTGGTCGTCGACGTGAAGTACGTCGTCAGCGCCTTGTACCAGATCTGGAGCGCCTTGTCCCGGCCGATGCCGGTGACCGTGGAGCCGTTGGACGTCGGGGAGTTGTACGACACCCCGTTGATCGTCTTCGCGCCGCTGCCCTCGGACAGCAGGTAGAAGAAGTGGTTGGCGACACCGGACGAGTAGTGCACGTCCAGGTTGCCGACGGAGGAGGACCAGTAGTCCGCCGAGCCGCCGTCCTTGCTGGGCTTGTCCATGTAGCGCAGCGGGGTGCCGTCGCCGTTGATGTCGATCTTCTCGCCGATGAGGTAGTCGCCCTTGTCGGACGCGTTGTTCGCGAAGAACTCCACACCGGTGCCGAAGATGTCCGAGGTGGCCTCGTTCAGACCGCCGGACTCGCCGCTGTAGTTGAGGCCCGCGGTGTTGGAGGTGACACCGTGGCTCATCTCGTGGCCGGCCACGTCCAGCGCGGTGAGCGGGTGGTTGTTGCCCGAGCCGTCGCCGTACGTCATGCAGAAGCAGCTGTCGTCCCAGAACGCGTTCACGTACTGGCTGCCGTAGTGCACGCGGGAGTACGCGCCGACACCGTTGTTCTTGATGCCGCTGCGCCCGAACGTGCTCTTGTAGAAGTCCCAGGTCTCCTGGGCGCCGTAGGCGGCGTCCGCGGCGGCCGTCTGGTCCGTGGTGGAGCTGGAGGCCGCGCCGGTGCCCCAGACGTTGTCCGCGTCGGTGAACAGCGTGCCCTTGCCCGACGTCTTGTGCGCCAGGTTGTAGGTGCTGTGGCCGCCGCGGCTGGCGTCGGTGAGCTGGTACGTCGAACCCGACAGGGTGGTGGTCAGGCTGACCGAGCCCGAGTACAGGGTCTTGCCGGTGCCGGTCGCGTTCTCGATGCCCTGGTACTCGAAGAGCTTCTTGCCCGTGGCCGCGTCGGTGATGACGTGCAGCTGGTTCGGGGTGCCGTCGTCCTGGAGGCCGCCGACGACCGTCTCGTAGGCGAGGACGGGGGTGCCGGAGCCGGCCCAGATCACCTTGCGGGCGCCGTCCGCGGTGGACTTGGCGGAGCCGAGGGTCTTGGCGGCGGACACGGCCTGCTTCTCGGCCTTGGCCGGGGTGAGCTTCGGCGTGAGCGAGGCGACCTTGATGGTGGCCTTGTTCGCCTTGGTGACGCCCTCGGTCTTGCCGGACTTCGCGGTGTGGACGACCAGGTCGCCACCGAGGACCGGCAGGCCCGCGTAGGTGCGCTCGTAGCGGGTGTGGACCGTGCCGTCGACGTCCTTGACGACGTCCTTGACGACCAGCTTCTCCTTGGCGCCGAGGCCTATCTGCCGCGCGGTCTCCGGGGCGTCCGCCTGCGCCTGCTTGACCAGCGAGGTGTGCGCGGCGGCGGAGAGCGAGAGCGGCGCCGCGGCCAGCGGCTTGGCGGCGGCCGGGGTCTGGGCGGCCGAGGCGCTGGTGGCCAGACCGGCGGAGATGAGGGCTCCGGCGGCGACGGCGGTGGCGATGGCCAGGGTGGTGCGCTGGTGGCGCGCGTAGAGGGGGCTCACGCAAGCTCCTTCGTGGGGGAGGCCGGCCAGCGTGGGGTTACTGACCGGGTGGTTCGCTGTGAAGCTGCTGTGCTGCTTGCGGCGTGGAGAGAGAGTGACACCCGGGGCGCGTACATGTCATGACCCTGAAGTGATGTTGGCTGGAAAGTGACGGTCGGGGAAATGTTGCAGTGGTGTGAACAAGTGGCGGCTGAGCGAGTCGTTCCCGTCAACTGCCTTGAGTTTCATGGGGTTTGGGGCGCGATTCACGGGAACGCCATATTCCGTTCGCCCCTGGAGGGTGTGCCGTGCGTGGCTTGATATCGGTCACGGTTGAACGGCGTCCCCGTGCCAGGTCCGCCAGAGCGCCGCGTAGGTGCCGCCGGCGGCCACCAGCTCGTCGTGGGTGCCCAGTTCGGTCAGCCGGCCGTGTTCCATCACCGCCACGCGGTCCGCGTCATGGGCGGTGTGCAGCCGGTGCGCCACGGCGATGACGGTGCGGCCGCGCAGCACGGCGGCGAGGGCGCGTTCGGTGTGGCGGGCGGTCGTCGGGTCGAGGAGGGCGGTCGCCTCGTCCAGGATCAGGGTGTGCGGATCGGCCAGCACGACCCGGGCCAGGGCGAGTTGCTGGGCCCGCGAGCCGTCGGTCGGGTGGCCGCCGGTGCCCAGCCGGGTGCCGAGGCCGTCGGGCAGCTCACGCACCCAGGCATCGGCGCCGACAGCCGCGAGCGCGGCCCACAACTCGGCGTCGGTGGCGGCTGGTTCGGCGATACGGAGGTTGTCGCGCAGGGTGCCGAGGAAGACGTGGTGCTCCTGGGTGACGAGGACGACCTGGCGGCGCAGCACCTCGGGCGCCAGCTCCGCGACGGGCACCCCGCCGACGGTCACCGAGCCGGTGACGGGGCGGTCGATGCCCGCGAGGAGCCTGCTCAGGGTGGTCTTGCCGGCGCCGGACGGCCCCACCAGGGCGAGGCGTTCACCGGGGCGGACGGCGAGGTCGACGCCGTGCAGGACCTCGGCGCCGTGGTCGTAGGCGTAGTGCAGAGCGCGGACTTCGATCCGGGCGTCGGGAGCGGGGACGGCACCGGTGGCCGTACGACCGTCCGCCGGGCCGGTGTCCCGCGACCGGGCCAGCCCCTCCACCCGGGCGAACGAGGCGCCGCTGCTCTGGAGTTGCTCCACCCGCATCAGGATCTGGTCCAGCGGATCCACGAACTGCCGCAGATACAGCGCCGCCGCCACCACCGCGCCCACCCCGACCTCGCCGCGCGCGTGCAGCCAGCCACCGAGCAGCAGCGCGGCGGCCGCCGGGACGGCGTACGTCGTCTCGATGGCCGGGAAGAACACCGAGCGCAGGAACAGGGTGTGGAAACGGGTACGGCGGGAATGCTCCAGGGTGTCCCGGCTCGCGGCGATCCGCCGCTCGGCGAGCCCGAACGCCTCGACGGTGCGGGCGCCCTCGGCCGTCGCCGCGACGATCTCCGCGACGGCGGAGCCCGCCGCGCCCTGGGCGAGATAGGCGTCCCGGGCGCGCCGCAGATACCAGCGCAGCGCCAGCCAGATCGGGGTCAGCGTAAGCAGCGCGATCCCGCCGAGCAGCGGATCGAGCGCGAACACCGCGCCCAGCACGAACAGGGCCTGCACCCCGCTGATGAGCAGTTCCGGACCGGCGTCCCGCAGGGTCGAGCCCACCGTCGCCACGTCCGCGGTGCCGCGCGCGGTCAGATCGCCGGTCCCGGCCCGCTCCACCACCGAGGAGGGCAGCGCGAGCACGCGGTCCACGTACTCCTCGCGCACCCGGGCGAGGGTCCGTTCGCCGAACCGGTTGCCCGCCCGGCGCGCCCAGCGGGCCAGCAGCAGCTGGGCCAGCGAGCACACCAGGATCCACAGGGCCAGCCGGTCCACCGGGCCGGTCCCGCGGCCGGCCCGCACCTCGTCGACGATCCGGCCGACCAGCCAGGGCCCGGTGAGCCCGGCCGCCGAGGCGAGCACGTTCAGCAGCAGGGTGCCGGCGAACCCCCGCCGGTCGGCCCGCACCAGGCGCAGCACCGCCCGGCGTACGCCCGCGCGGTCCGCGACGGGCAGCAGCGTCTCGGCGGCGCTCATGAAGCGGCCCCTTCGGTGTCGATGTCCTCGGCGTCCCGGGCCACCAGCGCCCGGTAGGCGGGCTGTTCGGCCAGCAGCCGGTGGTGCGGCCCGGTCGCGACGACCTTGCCCTCGGCCAGGAACACCACGGTGTCCGCGTGGTCGAGGACGAGCGGGGAGGTGCTGGCCACGAGCGTCGTACGGCCGTCCCGGGCCGCCCGCAGCCGCCGGGCCACCGTCGCCTCGGTGTGCGCGTCCAGCGCGGAGGTCGGCTCGACGGCGAGCAGCACCTCGGGGTCGGCCAGCAGGGCGCGCACCAGCCGCAGCCGCTGCCGTTGCCCGCCGGACAGGTTGCGGCCCTGTCCGGAGACCGCCGTGTCCAGGCCCTCCGGCAGCCCGTCGACGACATCCTCGGCGGCGGCCGCGTGCACCGCCCGCCGTACGGCGTCCGCACCGGCGGGCCGCCCCGCGGCCACGGCCTCCCGCAGCGGCCCGGCGAACAGATCGGCCTCGTTGTCCGCGACGAGGATCCGCCGCCGTACGTCCGCGAGCGGTACGGCGTCCAGGCGCACGTCCCCCCAGGTGGCGTCGGTGGGTCCGTACCGGCCGAGGCGGTCGATCACGGCGGTGGCGTCGGCGGGCCGGGCGGCGGCCAGCGCGGTCAGCAGGCCCGGCGCCACCCGGGTCCCGGAGACGGGGTCGCACAGCTCGGCGGGCCGCCCGGGCGCGGGCAGGGTGCCCTCGTCCGGCTCCGGTTCCAGGCGGAGCAGCCCTACGACCCGACGCGCGGCGACGACGCCCCGGTTGAGGTCGTAGACCATCTCCACGAAGAAGGCGACGGGGCCGACCAGGACCGCGACATACCCGTACACGGCGACCAACTGGCCGATGCTCAGGCTCCCTTGGGCGGCCATGCGGGCCGCGAGCCAGGTGACGACGGCGAGGAACAGGGTGGGCAGGCCCACGGCGAGCGCCTGCACCCAGCTGGCCACCGAGGCCACCCGGTACCCCTGTTCGCGCAGCCGCCGCGAGTCCGCGCGGAACGCGTCCGCGATCAGGGCCTTCCCGCCGAGACCGCCCAACACCCGCAGCCCGCCCGCGAGATCACCGATACGGGCGGTGAGCACGCTCTGCCGCTCCCGGTACTCGCTCTCGACGCCCTGGAGCCGCCGGCTGAGGGGCCCGCTGACCACGGCGAGGGCGGGCAGCCCGAGCAGCACGACCAGGGCGAGCGGCGCGGACACGCTGACGAGCAGCCCGGCGACCACCCCGTACAGCACGATCGAGGCGACGCCCGGTCCGACCATGGAGAGCGAGTCCGAGATGGCGTTCACATCACCGACCCCGACCGTCACCACCTCGCCGGCCCCGACCCGCCGCGGCAGCGCGGCGCCCAGCCGCACCGCGTGCTCCACGACCAGCTTGCTGGTCCGGAAGCTCGCGTCCATGCGCAGCCGGGTCATCGTCCGGTGTCGCAGAACGCTCAGCCAGGCGGTCACCGCCCCCACCAGGAACATCGCCGCGGTCCACGCGGCCAGCACCCCGGTACGCCCCGGCAGCAGCCCCTCGTCCACGGCCCGCTGCATCAGGTACGGCTGCACCGCCAGCAGCACCATCCACACCGTCCCCAGGCCGCCCGCCGCCCACGGCCGCGCCCCCTGCCGGGCCACCGCCCACCACAGGTACCACCAGCCGCCACGCGTCTGCGGTGTCCCCGGCTCCTCGTACGCGTCGACCATCGAGCCCCCACCCACCGTGCCGCCACCGGAAACGTCCGACGCTATCGACACCCCACGGCACGGATCCATCCATTAACGGCCGGGCGGACGCGGGCGGGGCTGCGGGTGCGGGGGCGTGGGCTCAGCCCAGGATCCCCCGGTCGTACGCCGCCGCCACCGCGGCCGCGCGGTCCTTGGCGCCCAGCTTGGTGTAGAGGTGGGTGAGATGGGTCTTGACCGTGGCCTCGCTGATGAACAGCTCGCGGGCGATCTCCCGGTTGGAGGTGCCCCTGGCGACCAGGGTGAGGACCTCGCGTTCGCGGGCGGAGAGCGGCTCGTTGCCGGGAGCAGGGGTGCGCACGGCCTGGACGAGGCGGGAGGCGACGGCGGGGGAGAGGACGGTACGGCCCTCGGCGGCGGCGCGGACGGCGGTGAACAGCTCGTCGCGCGGGGCGTCCTTGAGGAGGTAGCCGGTGGCGCCCGCCTCGATCGCGGGCAGGGTGTCGGAGTCCGTGTCGTACGTGGTGAGGACCAGGACCTTGGCGCGGGCGCCGCGGCGGGTCAGCTCGCGGATGGCGGCGACCCCGGAGCCGCCCGGCATGCGCAGATCCATCAGGACCACATCGGGGTCCAGCTCGGCCGCCCGCGTGACCGCCTCGGGACCGCTCGCGGCCTCGCCGAGCACCCGGAAGCCGGGCGCGGACTCGAACATGCCGCGCAGCCCGTCCCGGACCACCGGGTGGTCGTCGACGATCAGCAGCGTGATGAGGGGTTCAGTGGTCATCGCGCACCAACGGTACGCGAGCCGACACCGCGGTGCCGTGCCCCGGTTCCGACTCGACGGCGAAGCTGCCCGCGATCCGCTCGGCGCGCGCCCGCATCCCCGTAAGGCCGAAGCCCCCCGCGTGGCTGCGGGCGGGGACGGCGGCCGGATCGAAGCCGGTGCCGTCGTCACGGATGTCCAGGATCACCTCGTCGCCCAGATAGGTCAGCGTGACCCCGAGCCGCCTCGCGCGGGCATGCCGGGCCGCGTTGGACAGCGCCTCCTGGGCGGTCCGCAGCAGCGTCGCCGAGACCTCCTCGTGCAGCGACTCGGCGGTGCCGGTGACGGTGAACTCGGCCCGCGCCCCGGTGCGCTCGCCCCAGTCGGCGACCAGCTTCTTCAGCGCCTCCGGCAGCCCGGCGGCGGCCAGTTCGACGGGAGCGAGGTTGTGCACGGAGCGGCGGGCCTCGCCGAGGCTGTGCCGGGCGAGCGAGGCGGCACGCTCCAGATGGGTGTGCGCGGTGGCCAGATCCGTCGCGTTGGACACCACCTGGAGCTGGGCGATGATGCCGGTCAGGCCCTGCGCGATCGTGTCGTGGATCTCCGCGGCGAGCCTGCGCCGCTCGTCGGCGACCCCCGCCTCCCGCGCCTGCACCAGCAACTGCGCGTGCAGGGCCGCGTTCTCGTCCAGCGCCTGCTGCAACGCCGCGTTGGTGCGCTCCAGTTCGTCGATGGTGTCCGCCTGGTCCTCGATGCGCCGCTGCTCCTGATCGGCGAACCGGAAGAACAGACCGACCAGGCCGACATTGGTGCAGAAGACCGCCACGAAGATCACCCACATCAGCGGCCCGTGCGGCGGCATCCCGCCGATCTCGCTGCCCGCCATGGTCACCGCGGTCATGAGCAGCCCGAGCGGCATCAGCCGCCGCGCCAGATGCAGGCTGGAGCTGTAGTAGCCGACGGCCGCGTAGATCCCGAAGAACGGGTTCAGCCAGGTCAGCGCGAACGCCATCGCCCAGCGCACGAAGTAGAGGACCGCGGTGACCCGGTTCGGCCCCGGTGTGTCCGACGTCACCCGCCCCCACGACAGCTGGAGCAGCAGGGCGGCGGCCACCAGCGCGCCGGCCGCCTCCGTCTCGCCCCGCGTCATCCCGATCGCATGGGCCGAGGCACCCGCCGTCACCAGGCCCACGGCGAGCAGCGCGTAGGGCCCCCAGCGGTCGAAGGAGGCCCTGCGCTGCGGTCCGGTCGCGTGCGTCATGCATTCAGTGTCCGGCACGGCCGTACTCACTCCCATCGGTGTCCGGCACGGCCGCGCTCACTCCCAGCGGAACCAGCGCGCCGCGCCCGCCGTGAGCAGCACCGCCCACAGCGCCAGCACCCCCAGGTGCTCCCAGCCGGGCCAGTCGCCCGCGGCCGCCTGGTTCAGGGCCTCGGCCGCCGCCCCGAAGGGGGTGAAGCCCACCACCCGGGCCAGCGTGTGCGGCATGTTCTGCACCGGCAGCCACACCCCCGCGCAGAACATCATCGGGAAGAACACCGCCGATCCGATCGCCCCCGCGATCTTCGTGGTCCGCGACAGCGCCGACAGGACGGAGCCGAGGGCGAGCGAGGCCGCCGCCGCGAGCAGCAGCGCCAGCAGATAGCCGCCCGGCTGCTCCGGCAGTCGTACGTCGAACACCACCCGGCCGACCAGCAGCGCGAGCAGCGCCGAGGCCAGCGCCACCCCGCCCTGCACCGTCATCTGCGCGCTCAGCAGCGCGACCGGCCGCACCGGGGTGGCCGACATCCGGCGCAGGATGCCCCGCTCCCGGTAACCGGTGAGCACCTGCGGCAGCGACTGCGCCCCGCACATCAGCAGCGCGATCAGTACGGCCACCGGCACATAGGCGTCGATGGGCCGCAGCCCGCCCATCGACCGGTCGGCCTGCCGGAACGCGGGGATCGAGCCGAGGATCCCCAGCAGCAGCGTCGGGAACAGGAACATCCAGAACACGGCGGCCGGTTCGCGCCGGAACAGCCGGAACTCGGTACGCAGGACGGCGGTGTTCATGCCGTGGCCTCCTTGGTCAGATCGAGGAACGCGTCGTCCAGGGTGGCGTCCACGACACGGAGCTGATGGGCGGTGACGCGGTGCCGGGCGAGCAGGGTGAGGACCGCGTCGACGGTCTCGTCGGTGCCGGAGAGGGTGAGCCGGCCGTTCTGGTGCTCGATCGAGGCGAGCGCGGGGAGCGCGGCCAGCTCACGCTCGTCCAGCGGCGCCGACGGGGTGAAGCTGATGACGGTCGCGCCGGCCGAGCGGTGGATCAGCCCGGCCGGGGTGTCCAGGGCGGCCACCCGCCCCTTGTCGATCACCGCGATCCGGTCGCACAGCCGCTGCGCCTCCTCCATGAAGTGGGTGACGAGGAGCACGGTGACCCCGCTCGCGCGGACGTCCTCGATCAGCTGCCAGGTGTCCCGGCGGGCCCGCGGGTCCAGTCCGGTGGTCAGCTCGTCCAGGACCACGATCCGGGGGCCGCCGATCAGCGCCAGCGCGATGAACAGCCGCTGCTGCTGGCCGCCGGACAGCTTCCCGAACCGGGTGCCGAGCTTGCCGGTGAGGCCGAGACGTTCGGCCAGCGGCCGCCAGTCGGCGGGCCGCGGATAGAACGCGGCGTACAGCTCCAGCGCCTCCCGTACGGTCAACTTGGCCTGGATCTCGCTCTGTTGCAGCTGGGCGCCGAGGGTCTGGGCGACCTTCGCGTGGTCGGCGACCGGATCGAGCCCGGCGACCCGGATCCGGCCGCCGTCGGGGACCCGTAGGCCCTCGACGCACTCGACGGTGGTGGTCTTGCCGGCGCCGTTCGGGCCGAGGATCCCGAAGATCTCGCCCTCCTCGACGGCGAAGGAGACGCCGTCCACGACGGGCCGGCCGCCGTACGACTTGCGCAGATCGGTGACTTCGATGACGGATGGCATGCGTCGAGAATCCCGTTCGGGCGGGGTCCGGCACATCGGCCGGCCCGCTCGAAGGCGCATCAGCCGATCGGTTGATGCGGGGGTACGACCCGACGCGTGGCCGGGGCCGGGGGCGACTCGGCGCGGGACCGGGAGGCGTAGGACCAGCGGCGGAGCGGGGTCCGGCCAAAACTCGGTGGGCGGCGCCGGTGCCGGTCCGTACGCTCGCCTGTGATGCCCACGACACGTGCAACCACCCAGGACAGATCCGCCGTCCGCAGCCTGCTGCGGCTGTGGCCCTATGTGCGGCCGGTGCGCGCGCGGCTGCTCACCGCGGCCCTCGTCGCGATCGTCGCCTCGTGCACGGGCCTGGTGATCCCGCTCGTCCTGAAGTGGCTGGTGGACGGCCCGGTGGCCGACCGGGACCCGGCGGGTGTCTGGCTCGGCGCGCTGTACCTGCTGCTGCTCGGGATCGCCGAGGCCGTGCTGTTCGGCATCCGCCGGTGGCTGGTGGCCCGGCCGCTGTCGCGCGTCGAGGCGGGGATGCGGGCCGATCTGTACCGGCATCTCCAGCGGCTGCCCGTCGCCTTCCACGACCGGTGGGCATCCGGTCAGCTGCTGTCGCGGGGCACCACCGATCTGATGCTGCTGCGCATGTTCCTCGCCTTCCCACTGACCTTCCTGCTGGTCAACGGGGTCACGATCCTGGTCGGCGTGGCCATCATGCTGGCCCAGGACTGGCTGCTCGGGCTGGTCGTGCTGGTGCCCGCGGTGCCGGTGCTGTGGACGTGCGTGGTCTTCGAGGGACGGTACGCGCGGGTGGCGCGGCGGGCCCAGGACCAGGTGGGGGACCTGACCACGCTGGTCGAGGAGAGCGTGCTCGGCATCCGCGTCGTCAAGGGCTTCGGCCGCCACCGCAGCCAGGCGCGGGCGTTCGACGCGCTCTGTGCCGACCTGCGCGGCACCGAGCTGCACAAGGCGCGGCTGCTGGCGACGATCTGGGGCGTCATCGTCACCCTGCCGGAGCTGGCGATCGGGGCGGCGCTGGTGCTGGGCGTGATCCAGGTCGCCGACGGGGACCTCTCGGCGGGCACGCTGGTGGCGTTCCTCAGTACGGCGCTGGCGCTGCGCTGGCCCGTGGAGTCCATCGGGTTCCTGCTGGCGATGAGCCAGGAGGCGGCCACGGCCACGGAGCGGTACTTCGAGGCGATGGACGAGGCACCGGAGGGAGGACCGGCGGGGGAGCCGGCGGTCGGCCCACGTGAGCCGGCGCCCGAGCCGGCCGTGCTCCAGGACGCCGGTCTCCGCTTCGAGAACGTACGGTTCCGCTACCCCGACGCCGCCCCCGACTCCCCGCCCCTCCTCCAGCACATCGACCTGCACATCCGCCCCGGCGAGTCCATGGCCCTCGTCGGTGCCACCGGCAGCGGCAAGACCACCCTCACCGCCCTCGTCCCCCGCCTCCACGAGGTCACCTCGGGCCGTATCACCCTGAACGGCGTCGACATCACCGCCATGCCCCGCGAGGAACTGCGCGAGAAGGTCGCCGTGGCCTTCGAGGAGCCCACCCTCTTCTCCACCACCGTCGGCGAGAACGTCCTCATGGGCGCCCCTGACGGCACCGGCGCTGACGACCTCGACCGCGCCCTCGCCATCGCCCGGGCCGAGTTCGCGCACGCCCTCCCGGAGGGCACCGCCACCCGCGTCGGCGAGCAGGGCCTCAGCCTCTCCGGCGGCCAGCGGCAGCGCCTCGCGCTGGCCCGGGCCGTCGTCGGGCGCCCGGAGTTCCTGGTCCTCGACGATCCGCTGTCCGCGCTGGACGTGCACACCGAGGCCGCCGTGGAGGCCGCGCTGCGCCGGGTGCTCGCGGACACCACCGCGCTGATCGTGGCGCACCGCCCCTCCACCGTGCTGCTCGCCGACCGGGTGGCGCTGCTCTCCGGCGGCCGCATCGCGGCCGTGGGCACGCACCAGGAACTGCTCCGCGGCAACGCCGAGTACGCGCACCTCATGTCCGGCGAGGAGGACCCCCGTTGACCGCCCCGAGCCCCGACAACCCGTTCGACCAGGACCTCCTGCCCTCCCCGCCCGGCGCCACCGCCGCCCTGCTGCGCTCGCTCATCGCGCCGATGCGGGCCCGGGTCGCCCTGACCACCGTCCTGCTGCTGCTCCAACAGGCGGCCGTGCAGGTCGGGCCGCTGCTGGTGGCGTACGCCATCGACCGCGCCGTACCCGCCGTCCGCGACCACCGGTACGGGCCGCTGATCGCGGTGGGCGCCGGCTATCTGCTGTGCGCGCTGCTCTCCGGCGGGCTCCAGGTGGCGTTCGTACGGCAGTCCGCGCGGGTCAGCCAGGACGTGCTGCTCGATCTGCGCGGGCGGATCTTCCGGCACGCGCAGGCGCTGAGCATCGACTTCCATGAGCGGTACACCTCCGGGCGGCTGATCTCCCGCTCCACCACCGATGTGGAGTCGCTGCGGGAGCTGATGGAGGACGGGCTCCAGGAACTGGTGACGGTCGTCCTGTCCTTCGTCTACATCTCGGCCATGCTGCTGTGGCTCGACCTCGGGCTCGGCGCGGTCGCGGTGGGCTCCTTCATTCCGCTGTACTTCCTGATCCGGGTCTACCAGCGGCGCGCGGGACGGGTGTTCCGGGCGCGGTCCACGGCGATCGCGGCGGTGATCGTGAAGTTCGTGGAGACCATGAACGGCATCCGCCCGGTGCGCGCCTTCCGCCGGGAGAGCGCCAACGACACCGCGTTCGCCGAGCTGAACCGCGCCCATGAGCGCGCCAACGGTGACTCGCTGCTTGAGATGGCCCGCTATGTGGTGGGCTCCCGGCTGGTCGCCAACACGGCGGTCGCGGGCATCGTGCTCTGGGGCGCCTACCGGGTGGCGGACGGCTCCCTCGAACTGGGTGTGCTGGCCGCGGCGGTGCTGTATCTGCGCCGTCTGTACGACCCGATCGACCGGCTCGGGATGTTCCTGAACTCCTACCAGTCGGCCGCCGCGTCCCTGGAGAAGATCGCCGGTCTGCTCGCCCGGACACCGTCCGTGCCCGAGCCGGTCGCCCCCGGCGAACTGCCGCCGTCCCGGGCCGGGTTCCCGGGCCGCGAGGTGCGCTTCGACAAGGTCCGCTTCGCCTACCGCACCGGTGGCGAGGTGCTGCCCCGCTTCGATCTGACCCTGCCGGCCGGGCAGACGGTGGCCGTGGTCGGCGCCACCGGCGCGGGCAAGTCCACCCTGGCCAAGCTGCTCGCCCGCTTCTACGACCCGACCGAGGGGCGGGTGCTGCTCGACGGGGTGGACCTGCGCGACCTGCCCACGGCCGAACTGCGCCGCGGGGTGGTGATGGTGACCCAGGAGGCGTTCCTGTTCTCCGGCAGCGTCGCCGACAACATCGCGATCGGCCGCCCGGACGCCTCCAGGGCGGAGGTCGAGCGGGCCGCGAAGGTGATCGGCGCGCACGAGTTCATCAGCGCGCTGCCCGACGGCTACGACACCGACGTCCGCAAGCGCGGCGGCCGTATCTCCGCGGGCCAACGCCAACTGGTCGCCTTCGCACGGGCGTTGCTCGCCGACCCGGCCGTCCTCATCCTGGACGAGGCCACCAGCTCCCTGGACATCCCCGGCGAACGGGCCGTCCAGCGCGCCATGTCCACCGTTCTGCGCGGCCGCACCGCCGTGGTCATCGCGCATCGCCTGTCCACGGTCGAGATCGCCGACCGCGTCCTGGTGATGGCCGACGGCCGTGTCATCGAGGACGGCCGGCCCGCCGAACTCATCGCGGGCACCGGCAGGTTCGCCGACCTCCACCAGGCGTGGCAGGACAGTCTCGCGTGAGCGGGGCGCCCGTGACCTGGCCGAGCGCCACCCCCGTCGACACGCCCCGGCTGCGCCTCGAACCGCTGCGGGTCGGACACGCGGCGGAGGCCTTCGCGGTCCTCGACGACGTACGACTGCACATCTGGACCGGCGGCGCGCCCGCCACCCCGGCGGAGCTGGCGGCCCGATACCGGCGCCAGTGCGCCGGGCACTCCCCGGACGGCCGGCACGGCTGGCTGAACTGGATGCTGCGTCGCCGCGCGGACGGCCGGCTCATCGGCACCGTCCAGGCCACCCTCTCCCGTGCTGACGACGGCGACACCGAGGCCGAACTCGCCTGGGTGATCGGCGTCGACCACCAGGGCGAGGGCTACGGGCAGGAGGGCGCGCGGGCCATGGCCGACTGGCTGGGCGCCCACGGGGCGGACCGGCTCGTCGCGCACATCCACCCCGGGCACGAGGCGTCGACGGGCGTCGCGCGGGCGCTCGGGCTGCGTCCGACGGACCGGATCGCCGACGGCGAGGTCCGCTGGAGCGACCGGCCCACCCGACCGTGCCGGGTCGTCGGCTAGAGGGAGCCCACCGAGTAGGTCTCGTAGATCTCCAGGAGATCCTCGTCCTCCGGCACATCCGTCCGGTCGTACGTCTCCCGGCACACCAGGGCGGTCAGCCGGACCAGTTCACGCAGCCCCGGGTAGGAGGAGTCCGTCACGAAGCGGGGCCGGTGGCCTTCCGCCCGGCCGGGCAGCCGGGACAGGAACTGCTCCGCCGTGTCGTCGGCCGCCGCCTGCCGGACGTCGCCCCGCACGCAGTGCATGCCCAGCGTCGGCACGGACCGGCACGCCCCCACCAGCCGTCGCCGGGCGTCCGCCGGCAGCTCCAGCCAGGAGGTGAGCCGGGCCGTCCCGCCCAGCGCGGCGGCCGCCACCCGCTCCGCCGCCTCGGCCCGCTCCCCGCTCACGGCCAGAGTCGTCAACTGACCCGGTGCGGAAGGGGTCCAATCGGTGACGCAGATGATCTCGTCGGTTGCTGCCTGACGCACGCCTCGTCCTTGCCTCGTTGAGTTCGAGGCATAGTTGTACACCGTCGGAGTGATCTCGGCGGACCGCCGGGGCGCGCGACCGCCCCGGCTATGGCACCCCCAGCTCGAACAGCGCGTATCCCGCGTACGAGCCGGAGGCCAGCGCGGCGACGCCGAGGACCGTGCACAGCATCGGCAGCGACAGCCGGCGCAGGGCCGCGGCCAACGGCAGGAAGAGGGGGAAGCAGGGCAGCAGGTAACGCGAGACATTGGCGAAGATCTGCTGGCTGCCGAGGACCAGGGCCAGGGTGAGGATCGTGTACACGACCAGCACCGCCGGTGGCCGCAGCCGGATCAGCAGCGGCAGCAGCGTGACGGCGAGCAGGACGACACCGACGCCGATCATGTCCGCGTAGGGGTAGGCGAAGAGATAGTCGCCGAACCGCCCCACCGGTACCGAGCGCAGCACGTCCAGGGTCTGGCTGCCGTAGTCGAAGCGGTGCGCCCACGCGCCCGACTGGAGCTTGAAGTAGCCGCCGAGGTCGCCCATCCGGTCGCCGACCCACAGCAGATAGCCGAGCAGTCCGAGCGGTGCCAGGGCCAGCGCGAACAGCGGTCGTCCCACCCCGTCCTCGCCCCGGCGCACCGCCAGCAGCGCCGCCACCGCGAGCGCGGCGATCAGCGCGGCGGCCGTGGGCCGGTTGAGCCCCGCCGCGAAGGTGAGCACCCCCGCGGCGAGCCAGCGGTGGGTCAACGCCGCGTAGCAGGCCCAGACGGCCAGGGCCACATAGAGGGAGTCGGAGTAGACCGCCCACTCCACGCCCGAGCCCGGCCACACCGCCCACAGCCCGGCCGCGGCGAACCCCGCGCGACGGCCGCCGAAGCGTTCCGCCACCGCGTAGACACCGAGCGCGGCGGCGAAGGACGCGAGGATCGACACCAGCAGCCCGGCGCCGTAGGAGCCGAGGCCGGTCACCGCGGAGGTCATCCGGATCAGCGCGGGGTACAGCGGGAAGAACGCCGCCGAGTTGCCCTCCAGCGTGATCATCCCGGTGGCGCCCGGGACGGGGACGAGCTTCGGGTCGTAGCCGTGCAGCGCGATCTGCTGGTACCACCAGCCGTCCCAGGTCGCCAGCACGTCCCAGGCGTGCGCCCCGCCGCCGAAGCGGGGGTCCTTGCCCCGGTAGTCACCGGCGGCGGACAGCAGATACATGAAGGAGCAGAAGCCGACCAGCTTCAGCGCGCCGAACACGGCGAGCACCGGTCCGTGCCGGCGGGCGGCCGCGCGCAGGCGGGAGTCGGGCGCGAGGGCCGGGGCGAGGGGCCGCGGCAGGGTCGCGGTCACGCGGTCGTACGGGGACGGCGGGCACGCGGGCCCGTGGCGGCCAGGGTGCGCCGCATCCGGGCGATCCCGCGCAGGTCGGCCAGCGCGGTGGCGAGGATGTCGACGCTGCTGTCGGGGTCGTCCACCCAGTCCACCGGCACCTCGTGGATCCTGAGCCCGGCCCGCTCGGCGAGCACCAGCAGCTCGGTGTCGAAGAACCACTCCTCGTCCCGCACCAGCGGCAGCAGCCGCTCGGCGGCCTCGCGGCGCACCGCCTTGAACCCGCACTGCGCGTCCGAGAAGCCGACGGCCAGCGTCCAGTGCAGCAGTGTGTTGTAGCAGCGCGAGATCACCTCGCGCTTGGGCCCGCGCACCACCCGCGCGCCGGACGCGAGCCGGGTGCCGATGGCCAGGTCGGAGTGGCCGGATATCAGCGGTGCCACGAGCGGCAGCAGCGCCGCGAGCCCGGTGGACAGATCGACGTCCAGATACGCCAGCACCGGCGCCCGGGACCCCGACCAGGCCGCCCGCAGCGCCCGGCCGCGCCCCTTCACCGGCAGCCGCAGCGAGGTCACCTCGGCTATGTCCAGGGCGAGTTGAGCCGCGATGCGCGCGGTGCCGTCGGTGCTCGCGTTGTCGGCGATCGTGATCCGGAACGGGTAGGGGAACGTGTCCCGCAGATGCGTGTGCAGCCGCCGGACGTTCGGCTCCAGGTCCTTCTCCTCGTTGAACACCGGTACGACCAGGTCCAGTACGGGCTCGTCGTGATGGGTGGGCAGCGGGGCGCGCCGGGGTGCGGGGGCCTGGGCGGGCGCGGTGGCCCGGCCCGGTCGGATGCTGATCACGTGGTTCCCCGTTCGCTGTTCGCGGTGGCGGTCGTGGTGGGCGGTGGTGCCGAGGTCGTCGTGGACGTGTTCGGCGGGTACGACGTGGTCGGCGTCGTACTCGGAGCTTCGGGTGGCACCGAACTCGACGAGCTGGGCGACGAGTTCGGCGTCGACGTGGGCGGGAGGGTCGCTGACGTGCTCGGCGGGGCCGACGGCGAGGGCGCCGGACTCGTGCTGGGCCGGGGCCCCGGCGTGCCCGGCACCACCTGGGTGTTCTGGTGCGGCCACAGGAACAGCCCGAGGCCGAGTCCCGCGACCACCGCCGCGGAACCGGCCGCCCGGTACGCCGCGCGCACTCGGCGGCGGGTGCGCACCCCCGCCCGCAGCCGCTCCCGGTGCCGCGGCTCGAACGGCGCGGGCTCCAGCGTCCCGTGCATCAGCCGCGTCAGCCGCTGTTCGAAAGCGTCGGCCCCCTCGGTCTCGTCGGCCCCGTCGAGGCCGGTCTCGTCCACGTGATTCCCGAGCTTCATCACTCACCCCACCGGCTCGACGACGTCCGACAGCAGCTGCCGCAGCCGGGCCACCCCGCGTGCGGCATGGGACCGTGCGGTGCCGACCGGGCAGCCGAGGGTCTCGGCCACCTGCCGGTCGGGCAGGTCCTGGTAGTAGCGCAGGACCACCGCGGCCCGCTGGCGCGGCGTCAGCCGCGCGAGCGCCGCCTCAAGCCGGGAGCGTTCGGCCACGGTCGCCGACAGATCGCCGCCGGCCGCCACCTCGGGCAGCTCCTCCACCGGCCGCTCGCCCCACCAGCGCCGCCGCGCCGAGCGGGCCGCCGCCCGCGCCAGCACCGTGCGCACATACGCCTCCGGCGCCTCGTCGGCCACCTTCGGCCAGGCGAACCACAGCTTGACCAAGGACTCCTGCAACAGGTCCTCGGCCCGATGCCGATCGCCCCCGGTGAGCAGACGGGCCAGGTGGACGAGGACCGACCAGCGGGCCGCCACGAACGCGTCGTACTCACCGGCCCGAGCCTGCTCCATTCCCACGGTCCCCGTTCTCGCCGGCGCTCTTCACAAGGGGAAAGGCCCTGGACCCCCTCGGACGCTGCACCCGCGGCACGTGATCCATGTCACGCACAGCCGTCGCACAGTCTCGGCACAGCGCCCGGGCTCAGCCGGTCCCCGGCCCCCCGAGCACCCGCAGCAGCAGCACCGACCGCCCCGGCACGGTGACTTCCGCGCCCGCCGGGTGCGCGGTGCCGGGCGGCGCCGACTGGTCCTCCCGGGAGGTGTCCACCACCACCTCGTAACCCTCGGCCCACGGCGGGCCCGGCAGCACGAAGCCGGTCGGTTCCGCGCCCGCGTGCAGCACCGCGAGGAAGCTGTCGTCCACCACCTGCGCGCCCCGCTCGTCCCGGCCCGGGATGTCCCGCCCGGACAGATACATGCCGAGCGTGGCCGCGGGCGCGTACCAGTCGCCCTCGGTCATCTCCGCGCCCCGCGCCGTGAACCAGGCCAGGTCCCGCAGCCCGTCCGCGGCCTGCGCCCGCCCGGCGAAGAAGGCGCGCCGGCGCAGCACCGGATGCCGGTGGCGCAGCGCGATCAGCCGCGAGGTGAGGGCGAACAGCTCCCGCCAGCCCGGCTCCTGAAGGAGCGACCAGTCCAGCCAGCCGGTCGCGTTGTCCTGGCAGTACGCGTTGTTGTTGCCGCCCTGGGTGCGCCCGAACTCGTCACCGGCCACCAGCATGGGCACCCCGGTGGACAGCAGCAGCGTGGTGAGCAGATTGCGCAGCTGGCCGCGGCGCAGGGCCCGGACGTCCGGGTCCGCCGTCTCACCCTCCGCGCCGCAGTTCCAGGACCGGTTGTCGTCGGTGCCGTCCCGGTTGTCCTCGCCGTTGGCCTCGTTGTGCTTGCGCTCGTACGACACCAGGTCGCGCAGCGTGAAACCGTCGTGCGCGGTGATGAAGTTGACCGAGGCGTAGGGGCGGCGCCCGCCCCAGGCGTACAGGTCGCTGGAGCCGGACAGCCGGTAGCCCATTTCGCGCACATCGGGCAGCGCGTGCCGCCAGAAGTCGCGTACGGCGTCCCGGTAGCGGTCGTTCCACTCGGCCCACAGGGGCGGGAAGGCGCCCACCTGGTAGCCGCCCGAGCCGATGTCCCAGGGCTCGGCGATGAGCTTGACCCGGCGCAGCACCGGGTCCTGGGCGATCACCGCGAGAAAGGGCGAGAGCATGTCCACGTCGTGCATCGAGCGGGCGAGCGCCGCCGCGAGGTCGAAGCGGAAGCCGTCCACACCCATCTCGGTCACCCAGTAGCGCAGCGAGTCGGTGATCAGCCGCAGCACCTGGGGCCGCACCACATGCAGGGTGTTGCCGCAGCCGGTGTAGTCGGTGTAGCGGCGGGCGTCGTCCTGGAGCCGGTAGTAGGCCCGGTTGTCGATGCCCTTCAGGGACAGCGTCGGGCCCAGCTCCCCGGCCTCGGCGGTGTGGTTGTAGACCACGTCGAGGATGACCTCGACACCGGCCGCGTGCAGCGCGCGCACCATCCGCTTGAACTCGCCGACCTGCTGTCCTGCCGTACCGGAGGCGGCGTAGGCGGCGTGCGGGGCGAAGTAGCCGACGGAGTTGTAGCCCCAGTAGTTGGCGAGGCCCCGGCGCAGCAGGTGGTCCTCGTGCGCGAACTGATGGACGGGCAGCAGCTCCACGGCGGTCACGCCCAGCTCCACCAGGTGCTCGATCGCGGCCGGGTGGGCGAGCCCGGCGTACGTGCCGCGCAGCTCCTCGGGGATGCCGGGGTGCAGCTTGGTGAAGCCGCGGACGTGCAGCTCGTAGATGACCGAGTCCGCCCAGGGCGTCTTGGGGCGGTGGTCGTCGGACCAGTCGTCGTCATCGTGGACGACGACACCCTTCGGGACGTACGGCGCCGAGTCCCGTTCGTCCCGCACCGTGTCGGCGACCTGCTGCTCCGGCCAGTCCCGCACATGGCCGTACACCTCGGCCGGCAGGGTGAACTCGCCGTCCACCGCGCGCGCGTACGGATCGAGGAGCAGTTTCGCGGGGTTCCAGCGGGCGCCGGTCCACGGGTCCCAGCGGCCGTCCACCCGGTAGCCGTAGCGCTGTCCGGGCAGCACGCCCGGCACGAAGCCGTGCCAGATCTCGTGCGTCAGCTCGGTCAGCGGGACCCGGGTCTCCCGGCCGTCCGCGTCGAACAGGCACAGCCGGACCGACCGCGCACCGGCCGCCCACAGCGCGAAGTTGGTGCCCGCCACCCCGTCCGGGCCGACCCGGAACCGGGCCCCCAGCGGCGTGGGCGCGCCCGGCCACACCGGTGGCCCGGGTACCGGGGCGCGCCGGGCGCCGTTCGTCGAGGGCGCCGCGGCCCGCCCTCCGGCCGGTGCCCGCTGCTCGGCTGCGCTCGTCACCTGTCGGCCCCTCTTCCAGTGGCTCGGCCCGGGAGCGGCGCAGCCCGCCGCGGCCGGTCGCCGGGCGGGCCCGAGGGCACCCGGACAAACCCGCCTCGGCACGGCGCCCCGGGCCGCCGGCGGACCCGGCCACCCGGTGCGGCCGCGCCCCTCGGCTCCGGTACGGGCGCGGCGATCGGCTCCCCGACGTGTCGTCCTTCCCACAGTTCTGCCCACCGCATGGCTCGCACTCACGTTTCCCCGGAGCGTGCCCGGTCGTTGAGCAGCGCGTGAGGCACGTACATGGGCGCGCACGGCGCGCGGGGGCCGCACTGGCGGCCGTACTGACATGGGCCGGACTGCTGGCCGGATGCTCCGCGGGCGGCTCGGGCCCGCTGGGCCTGGGCGGCAGACCCGGCGGAACTTCGGCACCCCGGGACGCCATCCGGGTGTCCCCGAACGACGGCAGCACCGCCGTCCCGCAGAACCAGCGGCTGCGGGTGCGGGTACCCGACGGCCGTCTGGAGAAGGTGAAGGTGGTCAAGGAACAGGACGCACAGGCCACTTTGGTGGCCGGGCATCTCAGCACCGACGGGCTGACCTGGGCGCCGGACGACGACCGGCTGGCGCTCGCCGCCAGATACACCGTGGACGCGGTGGCGCTGGACTCGGACGGGCGCCGCTCGGCCCGGCACGCGTCCTTCACCACCTACGTCCCCGGCAAACGGTTCATCGCCTACGCCACCCCGGAGAACCGCTCCCTGGTCGGCACCGGGGAGATCGTCTCCCTGGCCTTCAGCACGGACATCGTGAACAAGGCCGCCGTCGAACGCGCGGTGCGGGTCACGGCGCGGCCCGCGGTGGAGATCCGCCCCCACTGGTTCGGCAAGAACCGGCTCGACTTCCGCCCGGAGAAGTACTGGAAGCCCGGCACCAAGGTCACCGTCGACCTCGGGCTGCGGGACGTCGAGGCCGCCAAGGGTGTCTACGGGCTCCAGTCCAAGTCGTTCTCCTTCACCATCGGGCGCAGCCAGACCTCCCTGGTCGACGCGGCGGCGCACACCATGCAGGTGCGGCGCGACGGCCGGCTGCTGGCCACCGTCCCGATCACCGCGGGCGCCCCGGCGAACCCCACCTACAACGGCAAGATGGTGGTGATGGAGATGCTGGAGGAGACCCGGATGAACAGTCAGACGGTCGGCTTCGGCGGCGAGTACGACATCCCCGACGTCCCGCACGCCATGCGGCTCACCGACTCCGGCACCTTCCTGCACGGCAACTACTGGGACCCGACCGCCCCCGGTGTGGCCAACGTCAGCCATGGCTGTGTGGGCCTCAGGGACGTCCAGGGCGGCAGTTCGGACACCCCCGCCGGGTGGTTCTTCGACCGCAGCCTCGTCGGTGACGTGGTGGAGATCGTCAACAGCCAGGACAAGACCGTGGACCCCGGCAACGGGTTCGGTGGGTGGAACCTGACGTGGCAGGCATGGAAGGCGGGCTCCGCGGTGAAATAACCACCTGGGACGGCCACAGGGCGGCGCGCGGGGGGACGGTGCGGGTGCCGGGCGGAAGTTGCGACGGAACGGTGACATTCGCCTGACACCCCGCTCAAAACCGGGCAGTTAATATTCGCGCACCAAATGTGGTGGGGAGCGGGCCGAACAGGCCCTGCGAGGGGAGAACTACGTGAACGTGCGGCCGATATCGGGGGCCTCGGTGGCGAGGCGGCGGCGCGCGGCAGGGGGGCTCATAGCCGGCTCCCTGGTGCTGTCGCTCGCGGCCTGCGGCGGGGGCGGCGGCGGGGGCGGCAAGGACGACGGCAAGGGCGCCGCGACCCAGCAGGGCCGGCCCTCCACGGCCGCCGTCAGCATCGCCCCGGAGCAGGGGGCCACGGGTGTCGCCACCGACGGCGCCCTCAAAGTCAGCGCGGCCCGGGGGAAGTTGACCGAGGTCACCGTCAAGGACGCCAAGGGCGCGAAGGTCGACGGCGCCATCACGGGCGACGGCGGCTCCTGGACGCCGTCCGCCCATCTGGCCGCCGACACCAAGTACACGGTGCACGCCGTCGCCAAGGACACCGACGGCAAGAGCACCACCAAGGACTCCAGCTTCACCACCGTCACCCCGAAGAGCACCTTCACCGGCTACTTCACGCCCGAGGACGGCTCCACCGTCGGCGTCGGCATGCCGTTCTCCGTCAACTTCTCCCGGGGCATCACCCACCCCGACGCCGTCGAGAAGTCCATCAAGGTCAAGACGGACCCGCCGGTCGACGTCGAGGGCCACTGGTTCGGCAACGACCGCCTCGACTTCCGCCCCGAGAACTACTGGAAGGCCGGCACCAAGGTCACCGTCGACCTCGACCTCGACGGTGTCGAGGGCCGTGACGGCGTCTACGGCAAGCAGCACAAGACGGTGTCCTTCACCATCGGCCGCAGCCAGGTCTCCGTCGTGGACGCGAGCAAGCACACGATGAAGGTCACCCGCGACGGCAAGGTGATCAAGACCCTCCCGGTGACCACCGGCAAGCCCGGCTACGACACCTGGAACGGCCAGATGGTCATCAGCGAGAAGCTGTCCGTGACCCGGATGAACGGCGAGACGGTCGGCTACGGCGGCGAGTACGACATCAAGGACGTCCCGCACGCCATGCGCCTGACCACCTCCGGCACCTTCGCGCACGGCAACTACTGGGGCGGCGGCGCCTTCGGCAACTTCAACGCCAGCCACGGCTGCATCGGCCTGCGCGATGTGAAGGGCGGCTACGACTCCTCGACGCCGGCCGCGTGGCTCTTCAACAACTCGATCCTGGGCGACGTGGTGGTCGTCAAGCACTCCCACGAGAGGACCGTGGACCCGGGGAACGGGCTCAACGGCTGGAACATGTCCTGGGCGGACTGGAAGAAGTAGCCGGGAGAGCACCGGCGGCGGGCACCCCGCGCCCCGCAGGGGCGCGGGGAACCGCGCGAGCGACCACGACGGCCCGCAGCCGACGACGGACCGGTCTCCCCCCTGACGTGAACGCCCGCTAACCTGCGGAGCATGACCGTCACTCTTGATGTCGCCGAAGGCGTCGGCACTCTGCGTCTCGACCGCCCCCCGATGAACGCGCTGGACGTCGCCACCCAGGACCGGCTGAGGGAACTCGCCGAGGAGGCCACGCGCCGCGACGACGTGCGCGCCGTGGTGATCTACGGCGGGGAGCGGGTGTTCGCGGCGGGCGCGGACATCAAGGAGATGCAGAACATGGACCACACCGCGATGGTCCTGCGCTCCCGCGGCCTCCAGGACGCCTTCACCGCGGTGGCCCGCATCCCCAAGCCCGTCGTCGCCGCCATCACCGGCTACGCCCTCGGCGGCGGCTGCGAACTCGCCCTGTGCGCCGACTACCGCATCGCCGCCGAAAACGCCAAGCTCGGCCAGCCCGAGATCCTGCTCGGGCTGATCCCGGGCGCCGGCGGCACCCAGCGCCTGCCCCGCCTGGTCGGTCCCTCCAAGGCCAAGGACCTCATCTTCACCGGCCGGATGGTCAGGGCCGACGAGGCCCTCGCGATCGGCCTGGTGGACCGGGTCGTCCCGGCCGCCGAGGTCTACGAGCAGGCGCACACCTGGGCCGCGAAACTCGCCCAGGGCCCGGCCGTCGCGCTGCGTGCCGCCAAGGAGGCCGTCGACGTCGGCCTGGAGACCGACATCGACACCGGGCTCGCCGTCGAACGCAACTGGTTCGCGGGCCTGTTCGCCACCGAGGACCGCGAGCGCGGCATGCGCAGCTTCGTGGAGGAGGGGCCCGGAAAGGCCAAGTTCTCCTAGACGGGACGGGGTTGGCGGAGGATTCCCCGGAGTTCCTTTAAAACGCAACTGAACTCCCTTATATCCGCCAGTAGTTGACGTGTCGTCTCATACGGGTCCCTCGATGGGGCGGATTATGGGAGCCTTAAAGCGCCCTTAAGTCTGTCTGGTCGAGGGAGCCCCGCGATTGCCCGGAACTGAGTCGTCCTCGCAGCTCAGCGAGGGTGTACCGGCCAGTGACATGCCATCGGCATATGCCGATCGTCCGGTGCACAGCGGGGGCGTACGGGGGGCGTATTCCTCCGGAACGGCCCCCAAGACGCCGTGCGACGGCCATCATGGGGGCATGGCGGGGCTGGAGGGCATCGAACAGCCGCGGGGACACAGCCGCGCTTCAGCGGGGCGCTGGTCGCCCACGGTCGAGGACGAACAGGCGCTCAAGGCGCTCGAACTGTTCGGCAATCCGACGGAGCGTGAGGTGCAGCTGCCCTCCCGCCCGGAATCCGCCGCCACCGCCCGCCGCCTCGCCCAGGTCGTGGTCCTGCGCACCTGGCGGCTCACCCCCAAGCTGGCCGAGGATACGGTCCTGCTGGTGTCCGAACTGGTCGGCAACGCGGTACGGCACACCGGCGCCCGCGTCTTCGGACTGCGCATGCGCTGCCGCCCCGGCTGGATGCGCGTCGAGGTGCGCGACCCCTCCCGGGGGCTGCCCTGTCTGATGCCGGTCCAGGAGCTGGACATCAGCGGCCGGGGCCTGTTCCTGGTCGACAAGCTCTCCGACCGCTGGGGCGTCGATCTGCTGCCGCGTGGCAAGACGACCTGGTTCGAGATGCGGGTGAACGAACGGTAGCGGCGGGGCGCGGCACGCCTCCTGGCGCCAAGTCGGACAAAACGCGCTTTTCTTACCTTTCATCCCTTAAATGGCGCGGGTGACCACCACCAACCGCCGTGACGCGCTGCGCGCGGGCGCCGGACTCGTCGCGGGCGGCGCGCTCGCCGGCTGCGGCACGGGCCCGACGACCGCCGCCGCCAAGTCCACCGCCACGCGGACCGCCCCCGAGTCCGCCATGAACTCTCCTAAGACTCCTTCCGCCACCCGTCCGGCCCCCGCCCCCCGCGCCTACCCGGGACAGCCGGCCCAGATCACCCACGGCCCGCGCACCCGCCCCCGGGTCGCGCTCACCTTCCACGGCCAGGGCGACGCGGCCATCGCCCACACCCTGCTCGACACCGCCGAACGGCACGGCGCCCACCTCACCGTGCTCGCCGTCGGCACCTGGCTGGACGAACACCCCGGCATCGCCCGCCGCATCCTCGACGGCGGCCATGACCTCGGCAACCACACCCAGCGGCACATCTCCGTCAACGACCTCGCCGAGGCCGACGCCCGCAAGGAGATCACCGACTGCGCCGACCGGCTCAGACGGCTCACCGGCTCCATCGGCACCTGGTTCCGCCCGTCCCGCGCGCCCACCGCCTCCCCGCTCGTCGCCGGACTGGCCCGCCAGGTGGGCTACCCGCATGTGCTGTCGTACGACGTCGACTCGCTCGACTACACCCGTCCCGGCGCCGCCGCCGTCACCCGCAAGGTCCTCTCGGAGGTGCGCGAGGGCTCGGTGGTGAGTTTGCATTTCGGTTATGAGGACACGGTCGCGGCCCTCCCGGGCCTCCTCACGGAACTCGACCGCCGCAAACTGCGCGCCGTCACCACCACGGAGCTGCTGAGCTGATGCGAACCACGAAAGCCGCCCGCCGACTGGCCACCGGCGCCGCCCTCGCCGCCCTGGCCCTGGTGTCCGCGTGCAGCGGCCAGGGCGCACACCGCGCGAACGAGGCCATCGGCAGCAAACCGCCGGCCCAGCCGCAGGTGGACCAGGCGCGGGTGAACGTGCTGCCCGGCATGCCCCCGGTCCAGGACCCGGCGGACATCTACGCCGCGGACCGGCCGGGGCTGCTCTCCCCGGTGGTCAAGGACTTCCCCTCCCGGGTGTACGTGCCCAACACCAACTCCGACACCGTCACCGTCATCGACCCCGCCACCTACAAGGTCATCGAAACCATCCCGGTCGGCCGCCAGCCCCAGCACGTGGTGCCCTCCTGGGACCTGAAGACCCTGTGGGTCAACAACGACCTCGGCAACAGCCTCACCCCCCTCGACCCGCGCACCGGCAAGGCGGGCAAGCCGGTCGCCGTGCACGACCCGTACAACCTGTACTTCACGCCCGACGGCAAGTACGCGATCGTGATGGCCTCCATGGACCGCCAACTGGTCTTCCGCGACGCCCACACCATGAGGACCGTCAAGGCGGTGCCGGTCAGCTGCTACGGCGTCAACCACGCGGACTTCTCCCGCGACGGCCGCTACTTCATCGTCTCCTGCGAGTTCAGCGGCGAGGTCCTCAAGGTCGACACCGCGCGGATGGCGGTGGTCGGCCAGGAGAAGCTTCCCGTGCACGGCTCCATGCCGCAGGACGTCAAGGTCTCCCCGGACGGCAAGCGGTTCTACATCGCCGACATGATGGCCAACGGGGTGTGGGTCCTGGACGGCGACCGGTTCACCAGGCCCACCCTGCTCCCCACCGGCAAGGGCGCGCACGGCCTCTACGTCAGCCGCGACTCCCGGGAGATGTACGTCTCCAACCGGGGCGAGGGCACCATCTCGATCTTCGACTTCGCCCGGAACAAGCTCACCAAGAAGTGGGTGCTGCCCGGCGGCGGCAGCCCCGACATGGGCGGCGTCTCCGCCGACGGCAAGGTCCTGTGGCTGTCCGGCCGCTACGACGCCGAGGTGTACGCCATCGACACCCGCACCGGCAAGGAGCTGGCCCGCATCCCGGTCGGCAGCGGACCGCACGGACTCGCGGTCTATCCCCAGCCGGGCCGCTACTCACTGGGGCACACGGGCGTCTTCCGCTGAGCCGGGGAGCCGAAGCAGCAGCTCCGCGCCGACCACGTCGTAACCGGCCGCCTGGAACGCCCGCAGACTCCGGGCGTTCCCCGGCGCCACCTGCGCCCACAGCGGCTCCTCGGCGAGCCGCCGGGCCGCGCCCGCCAGCCGCCGTCCCAGGCCCCGCTCCCGGGCCGTCTCGTCCACCTCCACCGAGACCTCGAGTCGGCCGGCCGTCCCGCGGCCCGTCACCAGCACCCCGCCATCCGCCTGCCAGGCCCGCACCTCGTCGCGGCGCTCGCGCGCGTACCGGATCCGGGGATGACCGGCGTCCCGGATCTCCGTCAGCGCGAGCGCGGGGACGCCGGGGAGCGGGCCGGCCACCAGCACCGCGTCCACCGTCTCCGCCTGCCGCCCGGTGCGCTCCAGCAGCGCGGCCAGGAAGCGCGGGTGCAGGGCGGCCGACAGGGGATCGCAGTCCAGGCCGCGCAGCGTGTCGTACACCCAGGCGGGGTCCTCGTCCGTGACGACGACGGAGTGCGCGGTGAACGCCAGGACGCCCGCGTGCCGGGGCCCGGGCTGCGGCAGGACCGTCGTACGGCCGTCCGCCTGCGGGAACACGCCCCGCGCCACCCTGTCGAGGATCTCCCGCACCGACTCCACGACGCCCCCCTTGAGTCTCCACCCGCTGGAAGGCCCAGACTCCCAGACATGAACGACGACGGCACCGGACTTCTCACCATCGGCGAGCTGGCACGGGCCACCGGACTGACCGTGCGCACCATCCGCTACTGGTCGGACGAGGGCGTGCTCACCCCGGTGGCCCGCTCCGCGGGCGGCTACCGGCTGTACGACGCCGAGGGCGTCGCCCGCCTGGAGCTGATCCGGACCCTGCGCGAACTGGGGGTCGGCCTGGACGACGTGCGACAGGTGCTGGCGGGAGAGCGGACCGTGGCACAGGTCGCGGCGACGCATGTGGCCGCGCTGGACGCGCAGATCAGCTCGCTGAAGGTGACCCGTGCGGTGCTGTCGTCGGTCGCACGGCATGACTCGACCGCGAAGGAGACGACCCTGATGAACAAACTGGCCCGGCTGTCGGCGGCCGAACGGCAGCGGATCATGGCGGAGTTCGTGACGGAGGCCCTCCAGGGGCTCGACGCCGTGGATCCCGAGGTGCGGGAGCGGCTGCGCGCCACCACGGTCGACCTGGCGGCGGACCCGACCCCGGAAGAGGTGGACGCGTGGGTGGAGTTGGCGGAGATGCTCCAGGACCCGGAGTTCCGCGCGCAGATGCGCCGGGCGATGGAGCTCAACTCGGCGGACGGGACACCGGGGGAGGCACGCGGCCGTTCGCTCTGGTTCGCCAAGCGGCTGGTGGAGCTGGTGGCCCCGGCCCGCGAGCGCGGCATCACCCCGGAGTCACCGGACGCGGAGCCCGTCCTGCGTGAACTGTTCGGTGACGCCCCGCGCGCGGACGTCCTGGAGCGCATGGCGGCCGGCTTCAACGAACGGGTCGCCCGGTACCGCGAACTCATCGCCGTCGTCAACCGCGCCCCCGCCTCGCCGCACGCCGAGGACTTCGCCTGGGTGGTCGCCGCACTGCGCGCCCGCACGGACAGCTAATCTGACCAGCGTCAGTACGCCTGCATGGGCACACGAAACACGAGCAAAAGGGGCGGATCGGTGGCGGACATCGAGGAAGCACGCAAGGAATTCCAGCGGATCGACGTGGACGGCGACGGGTTCATCACCGCCGCCGAATTCAAGTCCGCCCTGGCCCAGGGAGGCGACTGGAACGTCACCGACACGGTCGCCGAAGCCATCATCAAATCCCGTGACCTCAACGGCGACCAGGTCCTGTCCTTCGACGAGTTCTGGACCTACCTGAACAAGTGAAACGGTCGGCAGGGGTGCCCCGTCCTCCGGAAGCGGGCACCCCTGCGCACCTCAGCCGCCCGCCCACTCCTTGAGCGCCGCCTCGGAGGCGAAGTCGGCCAGGTCCTTGTCGTGAGGCTGGCTCGCGTATTGGTGGAAAAGCCATTTGGCCTTGATGCGGGGCTTGCCCGCGGTGACGTAGTCGGCGATCCAGAGACCGTCGCCCGCGTACGAGGTGCGGTCGATGTTCAGCCAGAAGTCTCTGTTGGTGTAGAGCACGACCTTGTTGTGCGGCCGCAGTTGTTTCAGTTTGCGGATGAAGCTGTCCTTGTCCGCGTTGCTGGCGTGCGTGCCGTCGCTCGTGGATTCCCAGTCGACGGCCAGGATGTCGCCGGCGCGTTCGGGGGTGTGCTGGAGGAAGTAGTCGGCCTGGGCGGTGAGGTTGCCCGGCCACAGGAAGTGATAGAAACCCACGACCAGTCCGGCGTCGCGGCCGGTCTTGGTCTGCGCGGTGAGGCGGGGGTTCACATACGAACGGCCCTCGGTCGCCTTCATGAAGACGAAAGAGAGCCCGTCCGTGTCATATGACGTGGACTGGAACGAACTTACGTCGATGCCGTGGAGCATGCAGAGTTTGTGCCCCCCGCACGGCCCCCCGGAAACGTGCCCCCGGTCGCGGGGCGATTCAGTCGCCAGATCAGATCGATTCCGCAGCCGGACGGAGCCGCCGGCGGTGGCGCCTGCTCACGCCGGAGCTCGGTGAAGCCCAACCGGCGCGGAACGGCGCGACTGGGGGCGTTCGCCACGTCGTGCGCGATCTCCAGGTACCCCACGTCCGCCAGCGCGAACATCTCCTTCGCCAGCGCCGCCGTCGCCCTCGTGGCGATGCCCCGCCCCAGGGCGCAGGGGTGCAGCCAGTACCCCAGCCGGCATCCCCTGGGCTCGGCGCGATACGCCTGGCACATGCCGATGAGCTCGCCGTTCTCGGCGACGACATAGTTGTAGAGCTCGCCGCTCTCCCACTTCGTCTCGGAACTCGCCAGCAGTTCCCGGGTGCTTTGCTCGTCATGGCCGTCGGCCCACGGCATCCACGGCCGCAGATGATCCCGGGATTGCTCTATCAACGTGAACAGTTGAACGAAATCACGCTGCCCCCGTAAACGCCGGAGGACGAATTCCCCGCACTCGATGAGCTGACTCGGTCGGTCCATGGAACCATGATTGTTCCGCGGACCGATCAAGTAAATGTGCGATCACGTAAAGCTCAGCACTCGATGATGTTCACCGCGAGCCCGCCCCGCGCCGTCTCCTTGTACTTCACGGACATGTCCGCGCCGGTCTCCTTCATGGTCTTGATGACCTTGTCGAGGGAGACCATGTGCGAACCGTCGCCGCGCATCGCCATCTTGGCCGCCGTGACCGCCTTCACCGCGGCCATGCCGTTGCGCTCGATGCACGGGATCTGGACGAGACCGCCGACCGGGTCGCAGGTCAGGCCCAGGTTGTGCTCCATGCCGATCTCGGCCGCGTTCTCCACCTGTTCGGGGGTGCCGCCCAGCACCTCGGCGAGCGCGCCCGCCGCCATGGAGCAGGCGGAGCCGACCTCGCCCTGGCAGCCGACCTCGGCGCCGGAGATGGAGGCGTTCTCCTTGAAGAGCATGCCGATCGCGCCCGCGGACAGCAGGAAGCGGACCACACCGTCCTCGTCCGCGCCCGGCACGAAGTTGATGTAGTAGTGCAGCACCGCGGGGATGATGCCGGCCGCGCCGTTCGTCGGGGCGGTCACCACCCGGCCGCCGGCCGCGTTCTCCTCGTTCACCGCCATCGCGTAGAGCGTGATCCACTCCATCGCCCGCGCGAGCGGCTCGCCCTCGGCCCGCAGCTGGCGCGCGGAGACGGCCGCCCGGCGGCGGACCTTGAGCCCGCCCGGCAGGATGCCCTCACGGGTCAGACCGCGCTGCACGCACGCCCGCATCACCCGCCAGATCTCCAGCAGGCCCTCGCGGATCTCGTCCTCGGTGCGCCAGGCCCGCTCGTTCTCCAGCATCAGGGAGGAGATCGACAGGCCGGTCTCCTTGGTCAGGCGCAGCAGCTCGTCGCCCGTGCGGAAGGGGTACTTCAGGACCGTGTCGTCCAGCACGATCCGGTCCGCGCCGACCGCGTCCTCGTCCACGACGAAGCCGCCGCCGACCGAGTAGTACGTCTTGCTGAGCAGCTCCGCGCCCGAGGCGTCGTACGCCCATATCGTCATGCCGTTGGCGTGGTACGGCAGGGCCTTGCGGCGGTGCAGCACCAGGTCGTCGTCGAAGGCGAAGGCGATCTCGTGCTCGCCGAGGAGCGAGAGACGGCCCGACTTCTTGATCGACTCCACCCGCTCGTCGGCGGATTCCACGTCGACCGTGCGCGGGGAGGCACCCTCCAGGCCGAGCAGCACCGCCTTGGGGGTGCCGTGGCCGTGTCCGGTCGCGCCGAGCGAGCCGTACAGCTCGCAGCGCAGGGAGGCGACCGAGGCCAGCAGTTCCTCGTTGCGCAGCCGGTGCGCGAACATGCGCGCCGCGCGCATCGGGCCGACCGTGTGGGAGCTGGACGGGCCGATGCCGATCGAGAACAGGTCGAAGACCGAGATGGCCACGGTCACTCCTTGGGGCAGTGGTGGGGCACTCGACGGTGAGTGCCCCACCGGGGAATTACTTGGACAGACCCGGGTACAGCGGGTGCTTGTCGGCCAGGGCCTTGACCCGTGCCTTCAGCGACTCTGCGTCGTAGGACGGCTTCAGCGCCTCAGCGATCACGTCCGCGACCTCGGCGAAGTCCTCGGCCGTGAAGCCGCGGGTCGCGAGCGCGGGCGTGCCGATCCGCAGGCCCGAGGTGACCATCGGGGGACGCGGGTCGTTCGGGACCGCGTTGCGGTTGACCGTGATGCCGACCTCGTGCAGCCGGTCCTCGGCCTGCTGGCCGTCCAGCTCGGAGGCGCGCAGGTCGACCAGGATCAGATGCACGTCCGTACCACCGGAGAGCACATTGACCCCGGCGGCGCGGGCGTCCTCGGCCGTCAGCCGCTCGGCGAGGATACGGGCACCCTCCACCGTACGGCGCTGGCGCTCCTTGAAGCCCTCGGAGGCCGCGACCTTGAAGGACACCGCCTTCGCCGCGATCACGTGCTCCAGGGGACCGCCCTGGAAGCCCGGGAAGACGGACGAGTTCAGCTTCTTCGCGAACTCCTTCTTCGCGAGGATGATGCCGCCGCGCGGGCCGCCCAGGGTCTTGTGCGTCGTGGAGGTGACCACGTCCGCGTGCTCGACCGGGTTCGGGTGCAGTCCGGCGGCGACCAGGCCGGCGAAGTGCGCCATGTCGACCCACAGGTACGCCTCGACCTCGTCGGCGATCCGGCGGAACGCGGCGAAGTCCAGCTCGCGGGGGTACGCCGACCAGCCCGCGATGATGACCTTGGGGCGGTGCTCCTTGGCGAGCCGCTCGACCTCGGCCATGTCGACCAGGCCGCTCTCCTCGTCCACGTGGTACGCGACCACGTTGAACTGCTTCCCGGAGAAGTTCAGCCGCATGCCGTGGGTCAGGTGGCCGCCGTGCGCCAGGTCCAGGCCGAGGATGGTGTCCCCGGGCTGGGCCAGCGCGAACAGGGCCGCCTGGTTGGCGGAGGCGCCGGAGTGGGGCTGGACGTTGGCGTACTCGGCGCCGAACAGCTCCTTGATCCGGTCGATGGCGATCTGCTCGGCCACGTCGACGTGCTCACAGCCGCCGTAGTAGCGGCGGCCCGGGTAGCCCTCGGCGTACTTGTTGGTGAGGACCGAGCCCTGGGCCTCCATCACCGCGAGCGGCGCGAAGTTCTCGGACGCGATCATCTCCAGCGTGGACTGCTGGCGGAGCAGCTCGGCGTCGACCGCGGCGGCGATCTCCGGGTCCAGCTCGTGCAGGGGCGTGTTCAGAACAGTCATACGGCTACGACTCCTCAGCCGGCGATGTGGGCGTCGTACTCGGCGGCGGAGAGCAGGTCGGCCGGCTCACCCGCGACACGTACCTTGAACAGCCAGCCGCCCTCGAAGGGCTCGGAGTTCACCAGCGAGGGGTCGTCGACGACGTTCTCGTTGATCGCGGTGACCTCGCCGGTGACCGGGGAGTACAGGTCGGAGACCGACTTGGTGGACTCCAGCTCACCGCAGGTCTCGCCCGCCTCGACGGTGGAGCCGACCTCGGGGAGCTGGGCGTAGACCACATCGCCGAGCGCGTTGGCCGCGAACTCGGTGATGCCGACCGTCGAGACGCCGTTGTCGGCGGCCGACAGCCACTCGTGCTCCTTGCTGTAGCGCAGCTGCTGGGGGTTGCTCATGGCCTGAATTCTCCTGTACGCGCGGGAGTGCTGATGACGGTAGGACGCTGGTGACCGCCGGTGGGCGGGCGAATGTGCGCAGGGTCACGTGCCCGCCCGTCGGGGGCGGGGGCGTAACCGGGCTCGCTGTCTACTTCTGGCGCTTGTAGAACGGCAGCGCGACGACCTCGTAGGGCTCGTGCGTACCGCGGATGTCCACGCCGACGCCCTCGGTGCCGGGCGCGGCGTGCGCCGCGTCGACATAGGCCATGGCGATCGGCTTGCCCAGGGTGGGGGAGGGGGCGCCCGAGGTGACCTCGCCGATGACCTTGCCGCCGGCGACGACCGGGTACCCGGCGCGCGGGACCCGACGACCCTCGGCGATCAGGCCGACCAGCACCCGCGGGGGGTTCTGCGCGGCACGCTCGGCGGCCTCGACGAGCGCGGCGCGCCCCACGAAGTCGCCCTCCTTCTCGAACTTGACCACCCGGCCGAGCCCGGCGTCGAAGGGGGTCAGCGAGGTGTTCAGCTCGTGCCCGTACAGCGGCATGCCCGCCTCCAGGCGCAGCGTGTCGCGGCAGGACAGGCCGCAGGGCACCAGGCCTGCGCCCTCGCCGGCCTCGGTCAGCGCCTGCCACAGCTCGACGGCGTGCTCGGGCTTCACGAACAGCTCGAAGCCGTCCTCGCCGGTGTAGCCGGTGCGGGCGATCAGCGCGGGGACGCCGGCCACGGTGCCGGGCAGGCCCGCGTAGTACTTCAGACCGTCCAGGTCGGCGTCGGTGAGGGACTTCAGGATGCCGGGGGAGGCCGGGCCCTGGATCGCGAGCAGGGCGTAGGCGTCCCGGTCGTCGCGCACCTCGACGTCGAGACCGCCGGAGCGCTCCACCAGCGCGTCCAGGACCACCTGGGCGTTGGAGGCGTTGGCGACGACCATGTACTCGGTCTCGGCGAGCCGGTAGACGATCAGGTCGTCCAGGATGCCGCCGTCGGCCCGCACGATCATCGTGTAGCGGGCGCGGCCGACGCCGACGGAGGCGATGTTGCCGACCAGGGCCAGGTTCAGGAAGTCGGCGGCCTCGGGGCCGGTGACCGTGATCTCGCCCATGTGGGAGAGGTCGAACAGGCCCGCCTTGGTCCGCACGGCCACGTGCTCGTCGCGCTCGGAGCCGTAGCGCAGGGGCATGTCCCAGCCCGCGAAGTCGGTCATCGTCGCACCGAGCGAGCGGTGCACGGCGTCCAGCGCGGTGTGTCGGAGTTCGGTACTGCTCATCGGTCGGTCGTCTCCCAGGGCAACAGGGATGGGGCGAGGAACGTTCCTCCCCATCTGTCATCGGAACCTGAGAGGTTCGCCGGGACCGCCACGGAGGCGACCACGGTTTGCACCTTGGGTGGGGCAGCCGTCATGGCGGCCCGCTTTTCAGATGTGCCTCGCCCGCGCGGTAACGGGGCCTGAGAGATTCAAGGGAGGGACTTGCTCCTTCGGCGCCCCAGCGAAGCCTGCTGGGGACTCTCCCGCGCGGATTCAAACGGCCGGTATGCAGTTGGCGCGCACATCATTGCACGTCGGGCCCCCGCCCGTCAGGGGCCGCATCCGTAACCGAGCTGTGGCGGTACGCGCACCCGCCCGCGGCACACCGGACATTACCTTCCCTTTACTTCCACCGGGCATGGAGATGACGAACCACAAGGGGAGGACGATCACGGTGAACAGGACCATGGCGCAGGCGGCCCGTATCCCGGCGCCGAGAAGCCCCGCGGCCCGCGAGCGGGTGGCCGCCCGCCCCACGCCTCCCGCGCCCCCCGTGCTCGACCTGCGCGACCGGGCCGCCCCGGGCCCGGACACCCTCCGCTTCGGCCCCCGCGACATCGTGGTGCTCACCGGCCTGCCCGGCAGCGGCAAGTCCACGCTGATGCGCCGCGCGGTCACCGCCCGCCGCGTCGACTCCCAGGACACCCGGGCCCGCTTCGCCGCCCGCCTGCCCCGCCTCCTGCCGTACGCCCTCTACCGCCCCCTGGTGCGCGCCGCGCACTACCGGGCGCTGCGCCGCGCCCTGCGCGCGGGGGCGGCCCTGGTGGTGCACGACTGCGGCACCCAGCCCTGGGTGCGCGCCTGGCTGGCCCGCGCGGCCCGCCGCTCCGGCGCCACCCTGCATCTGCTCCTGCTGGACGTGCCCGAGGAAACGGCCCGAGCGGGCCAGCGCGAACGCGGCCGCACCGTCTCCCGCCGCGCCTTCGGCCGCCACCGGCGTACGACGGCCCGGCTGCTGCGGGCGGTCGGGCGGGGCGAGGTGCCCGCGGGCTGCGGCTCCGCGGTGCTGCTCGACCGGCCCGCGGCGGACGCCGTACAGCGGATCGTGTTCACGGAGTACGGCTCTGTCACCGGTACCCGTTAGCCTTCATGGTCACAACAGTGGTTCCCGGCAGGCGGTAGGCAGATGGACTTCCCGGCGGACATTCCCGCGGACTTCCCGGCACAGGCGCACCCCCACCCGCACGGCGGGTGGCCCGGCAATGAGCTGGAGGAGGTGCTCTCGGCCTCCCTCGGCATACCCGCGGCGGGCGGCCGGATCATCGAGGTCCTCGGCCGCAGCTTCGTCCTTGTGCCGCTGCCGTCCGGCGGCGGTCCCGACAGCGGCCCGCTGGACCTGCCCACCCTGGACATCGACGGCCAGGCGTTCGTCCCGGTGTTCAGCTCCGAGGAGCAGTTCCGCCAGGCCGTCGGCTCGCCCATGGCGTACACCGTCGCCCCGGCCGTGGAGTTCGCCCGCGGTCTGCCCCCGCAGGCGGGCATCGCGGTGAACCCCGGCGGCACCGTCGGCATCCCGCTCCCGCCGGAGGCCGTCGCCGAGCTGTGCCGCGCCGGACGCACCCCGCTGGACGGCCCCGCCACCGGCGGCCGGGTCCGGCTGTTCGAGCCCGACTGGCAGGACGACCCGGTCGACTTCCTCTCCGCCGCCTCCGCCGAGTTCGCCGCGACCGGCGTGGTCGTCACCGCCCGCCGCTGCCTGGCCGCGATCGAGAACGCCGACCCGGTCATGTTCGTCGGCGTGGAACTCTCCCAGTGGGAGGGCGACTTCCGCGCCCTGCCCCTGGAGGCCCTGGGCCGCGCCCTCGGCCGGGTCCCGACCGCCTGGCCGGTCAACCTGATCCTGCTGGACGTGACGGACGACCCGGTGGCCGAATGGCTCAAGTCAAGCGTCCGCCCCTTCTACATCCGCTAGCCGCGGCCTGGGCGAACGGACAACGGGCCGCGTGCCCATCGGCGCATAAGCTGTCTTCATACGCGGGGCACGAGGGAGAAGAAGGGCATGACAAGGTGAGCGCCACCCACAGCGGAAGCGTCGAACACACGCTCCGCCACGTCACGCCCGGACGCTACGACGCCTACGAGGCCCTTCTCCGCGCCCTCGCCACCCCCTCCGCCGGCCAGATCTGGATGCTGCTGTGGCACGGCCAGGCCGGCTCCCCGGACGCCCAGTACGGGGACATGGAGGTCGACGGCTGCCATTACGCGCCGTGCGTCACCTCCGCCCAGGAGCTGTCCGCCAGCGGCTGGAACCGCTCGTACGAAGTGGTCGACGGTCTGGACGTCGCCCGCACCCTCTACCCCGACCACTACGGTCTCTGGCTCAACCCGCACGCCCCCGGCGGCGGCGTCGGCATCCCCTGGCTGGACCTGCGCCGCATCGCCACCGGCCTGGACCGGCAGCCCGCGGGCCCGCTGCGGCTGACCGAACCCGGCATCGAGATCCCGCAGTTCTACGCCCTGATCGCACAGCACGCCCACCGCACCCCCGCCCTGCGCTCGCTGCGCCGCGCCTGGGTGCAGCCCGCGCTCGGGGCGCCGTACCTCGCCATCGGTCTGGACCTGTACGAGACCTCGCCCGCCGCGGTCGACTCGGTGCGCGCGATGATGCAGCGCTCCGTCGGCGCCGTCCCCGAGGGCCTGCCCGTCTCCACGGTCGCGCTGACCGACGACCATGACCCGGTCGTGATGTGGATGCGCGCCCATGCCCGGCCGTTCTACGACCGCGAGGCCCACGCCGCCCCCGCCGGCCGCCCGGCACCCCAACTCCAGGCCCCCGCGCCGGGCTACGGCTATCCGCCGGTGCACGGCGGTTACTGAGGTTCTGCCGCTTCCGGCGCCGTTCCGGCCCTACCTCCCGAACCGCGGCATTACGGCGTTGTGTCCCAACTGGCCCGTGTCCGGGAGCCGTTACCCACTGTCCGGATAACGGAATCCTCCGCAGTGCATCACGGTTGCGCATACTTTCACCGTCAGCTCTGGCGAGTGATCGCAAGGACGCTGAAGACTCCCCACTCAGACCACGAGGCGTAAGAACTCGTGTTCGCTTGCAAGTCGACAAAGCCGCAAACCGCGGCAGCGCAGGCCGGTCACCACCGGCGAGAGGGGTCGCACATCGTGACCGCACCGATCGAGACCACCGGGGCGGCAGCCGAGGCGCAGCCTGAGGCTGTGCTCGCGGGAGCCGACAAGGGGCAGATCGAGGGTCGTTCCCTGGGCCAGATCGCCTGGACCCGCTTCAAGCGGGACAGAGTCGCCGTGGCCGGCGGCGTCATCGTGATCCTGCTGATCCTGCTGGCCATCCTCTCGCGCCCCCTTCAGGCCGCCTTCGGCCTCGACCCCAACGCCTTCCACCAGGACCTGATCGTCCCCGACACCTCGCTGCCCAAGGGCGGCATGGGCGGCATGAGCCTGGACCACCCGCTCGGTGTGGACCCCAAGTTCGGCCGGGACATCGCCACCCGCATCCTGGAGGGCTCCTGGGTCTCGCTGGTCGTCGCCTTCGGTGCCACGATCCTGTCCAATGTGATCGGCGCGATCATGGGCGTGATCGCGGGTTACTACGGCGGCCGCGTCGACTCGATCATCAGCCGGCTGATGGACACCTTCCTCGCCTTCCCGTTGCTGCTGTTCGCCATCGCGATCTCCGCAACGCTCCAGGGCGGCGCCTTCGGACTGAACGGTCTGCCGCTTCACCTCAGCGTGCTCATCTTCGTGATCGGCTTCTTCAACTGGCCCTATCTGGGCCGGATCGTGCGCGGCCAGACCCTGGCCCTGCGCGAGCGCGAGTTCGTCGACGCGGCCCGCGGTATGGGTGCCAAGGCCCCGTACATCCTCTTCCGCGAGCTGATGCCGAACCTGGTCGGCCCGATCATCGTCTACTCGACGCTGCTCATCCCGACCAACATCCTCTTCGAGGCCTCCCTGAGCTTCCTCGGTGTGGGCATCCAGCCCCCGCAGGCCTCCTGGGGCGGCATGCTCCGCGAAGCGGTCACCTACTACCAGGTCGATCCCCAGTACATGATCGTGCCCGGCCTCGCCATCTTCATCACCGTCCTCGCGTTCAACCTGCTCGGCGACGGTCTCCGCGACGCTCTCGACCCGCGCAGCCGCTAGGCAGCCAGAGAGCTCACCCAAGTTTTCCGATCAATGGAGGGGAAGCAGACCATCATGCGAAGGTCAGCGCTGGCCGCGGTCGCGGCCATCGGCTCCACAAGCCTGTTGCTCGCAGGCTGTAGCAAGGCCGATGACAACAAGGACACTCCGAAGGCGGCCGGCGCCAACGTGGCGACCAAGAGCGTCGTCAACGCGTCCGACAAAAAGGGTGGCACCGTCACCTATGAGATGTCGGACGTGCCGGACTCGTTCGACCCGGGCAACACGTACTACGCGTACATGTACAACTTCAGCCGGCTGTACGCGCGTCCGCTGATGACGTTCGAGCCCGCCCCCGGTTCCAAGGGCAACACCCTGGTCCCGGACCTCGCGGCGAGCAAGGGCGCCTCCAGCGACGGCGGCAAGACCTGGACGTACAAGCTGCGCTCGGGCCTGAAGTACCAGGACGGCACCCCGATCACCTCGAAGGACGTCAAGTACGCCGTCGAGCGGTCGAACTTCGCGCGTGACGTGCTGTCGCTGGGCCCGAACTACTTCCAGCAGTACATGAAGGACGGCGACAAGTACAAGGGTCCCTACAAGGACAAGAGCGCCAAGGGCCTGTCCTCGATCGAGACCCCGGACGCCACCACGATCGTCTTCCATCTGAACCGTGCCTTCCAGGAGTTCGACTACCTGGTCGCCACGCCGGAGACGGCCCCGGTGCCGCAGTCCAAGGACGACGGCGTCGACTACGTCAAGCACATCGTGTCCTCCGGCTCGTACCAGTTCCAGAGCTACCAGGACGGCAAGCAGGCCGTGCTGGTCCCGAACAAGAACTGGGACCCGAAGACCGACCCGCTGCGCAAGCAGCTGGCCAGCAAGATCGTGGTCAACCTGAAGGTCAACCCCGACACGATCGACAAGGACCTCCAGTCCGGCGACGCCACCGTCGACCTCGGCGGCACCGGTGTCCAGGCCTCCACCCAGGCGGACCTGCTCAACTCCGCGGACGGCAAGGCCAGCACCGACAACGCCTACGGCGGCCGTCTCGTCTACGCGGCGATCAACACCAAGCTGAAGCCGTTCGACAACGTCGCCTGCCGCAAGGCCGTCGAGTACGCCATCGACAAGGTCTCCGTGCAGACCGCCATGGGCGGCCCGATCCGCGGTGACATCGCCTCCACCGTCCTGCCGCCGGACATCACCGGCTACCAGAAGGCGGACGCCTACGCGACCCCGGGCAACAAGGGCGACGTCGCCAAGGCCAAGGACCAGCTGAAGGCCTGCGGTCAGAAGACGATCAACACCAACATCACGGCCCGCTCCGACCGTCCGGGCGAGGTGGACGCGGCCACCGCGATCATCAACTCGCTGAAGAAGGTCGGCATCAACGCCACGCTGAAGCAGTACCCGGCGGGCAAGTACTTCACCGACTACGCGGGCGTGCCGAAGTTCACCGAGAAGCAGAACATCGGCCTGATGATGATGCAGTGGGGTGCCGACTGGCCCTCCGGCTACGGCTTCCTCCAGCAGATCCTGAACAGCAAGGCGATCAGCCAGTCCGGCAACACCGCCCTGTCGCAGTACACCAACAAGAAGGTCGACGGCCTGCTCGCGCAGGCGATCGCCGAGCCGGACACGGCCAAGCGCAACGCCCTGTACGCGCAGATCGACAAGCAGGCGATGGACGACGCCGTCCTGGTCCCGCTGACCTACTTCAAGGTTCTGCTGTACCGCTCGCCGTACGCCACCAACGTGGTCTCCACGGCCGCCTTCAGCGGTCAGTACGACTACCTCAACCTCGGCACCACGAAGAAGTAGCAGCCCCGGAAGGCAGGTGAAGGCATTGGTGCCCGCGGGTTTCGCCGCCCGCGGGCACCAGCGCCGGTCCCCGTGATCTCGTACATCCTCCGCCGGACGTTCGCGGCAGTGATCCTGCTGCTGGTCGTCACCGCGGTCACCTTCGCCATCTTCTTCCTGCTGCCACGGCTCGTGGGCCAGTCAGCGGATCAACTGGCGCAGCAGTACATCGGAAAGAGCCCGTCGAAGGCGGACATCGCCGCGGTCAAGCACAACCTCGGTCTGGACCAGCCCCTCTACGTCCAGTACTGGCACTTCATCAAGGGCATCGTGGTCGGCACCGACTACAACCTCGGTCCCAAGACGGTGCACTGCGACGTCCCCTGCTTCGGCTACTCCTTCAAGGATCACGTCGCGGTCTGGTCGCAGCTCACCTCGCGTATCCCGATCACCCTCTCGCTTGCCGTGGGTGCCGCCGTGCTCTGGCTGCTCTCCGGTGTGGCCGTCGGTGTCATCTCCGCGCTCAAGCCGCGCTCGCTGTTCGACCGCACCTTCATGGGCGTGGCCCTCGCCGGCGTCTCGCTGCCCATGTTCTTCACGGGCAACCTGGCGATCCTGCTCTTCACCTACACCTGGCCGATCTTCGGCCGCACCTACGTCCCGTTCACCGAGAACCCCGCGCAATGGGCCAACACCCTGTTCCCCGCGTGGTGTTCGCTGGCGCTGCTGTACTCCGCGATCTACGCCCGGCTCACCCGCTCGGGCATGCTGGAGACGATGAACGAGGACTTCATCCGCACGGCCCGCTCCAAGGGCCTGCCCGAACGCACGGTCGTCGTACGGCACGGTCTGCGGGCCGCCCTCACCCCGATCATCACCGTCTTCGGCATGGACGTCGGTCTGCTGCTCGGCGGCGCGGTGATCACCGAGTACGTGTTCTCGCTGCCCGGCGTCGGCCAGTACGCGGTGCAGGGCATCACCGACAACGACCTGCCGAAGATCCTCGGCGTGACCCTGCTCGCCGCCATCTTCGTCGTCATCGCAAATCTCCTGGTGGACGTGCTCTACGCCGCCGCCGACCCGCGGGTGAGGCTCTCGTGACCGAACTCTCCAAGACCGAAACGGGCGAGGGAACCACCGCAAAGGCGCCCTCGGCCTTCCTGGAGGTCCGCGACCTCAAGGTGCACTTCCCGACCGACGACGGCATCGTCAAGTCCGTCGACGGGCTCTCCTTCTCGGTGGACAAGGGCAAGACCCTCGCCATCGTCGGCGAGTCCGGCTCGGGCAAGTCCGTCACCTCGCTCGCCGTCATGGGCCTGCACCGGCTCGGCGCGCGCGGCAAGAACGTGCGGATGTCCGGCGAGATCTGGCTGAACGGCAAGGAGCTGGTCGGCGCCTCCCCGGACGAGGTACGCAGGCTCCGCGGCCGCGACATGGCGATGATCTTCCAGGACCCGCTGTCCGCGATGCACCCCTACTACAAGGTCGGCGACCAGATCGTCGAGGCGTACCGGGTGCACCACAAGGTCAGCAAGAAGGAGGCGCGCACCCGCGCCATCGAGATGCTCGACCGCGTCGGCATCCCCGAGCCGGCCAAGCGCGTCGACGGCTACCCGCACGAGTTCTCCGGCGGTATGCGCCAGCGCGCCATGATCGCCATGGCGCTGGTGAACAACCCCGAACTGCTCATCGCGGACGAGCCGACCACTGCCCTCGACGTGACCGTCCAGGCGCAGATCCTCGACCTGATCCGCGACCTCCAGAAGGAGTTCGGCTCCGCGGTCATCATGATCACGCACGACCTCGGCGTGGTCGCCGAGATCGCCGACGACGTCCTGGTGATGTACGGCGGCCGGTGCGTGGAGCGCGGTGCCGCCGCCGAGGTCTTCGAGAAGCCGCAGCACCCCTACACCTGGGGCCTGCTCGGCTCGATGCCCCGCATCGACCGTGAGACCTCCGAGCGGCTCATCCCGGTCAAGGGCCAGCCGCCGAGCCTCATCAACGTCCCCTCGGGCTGTGCCTTCCACCCGCGCTGCCCGTACGCGGACGTCCCCGCGGAGAACGTCAGCCGCACGGTGCGCCCCGAGCTCCAGCTGGTCGGCGCCGGACACTGGTCCGCCTGCCACCTGCCGGCCGAGGACCGTGAGCGGATCTGGACCGAAGAGATTGCGCCGAAGCTGTGAGTGAGACGAAGAAGACGGACACCGCCGCGAAGGCCGCGGTACCCGAGCAGGCGTCGGCTCCGGACGAGCGCGAGGTGCTGCTCAAGGTCGAGAACCTGACCAAGCACTTCCCGATCAAGAAGGGCATCCTGCGCCGCCAGGTCGGCGCGGTGAAGGCCGTCGACGGCATCGACTTCGAGGTGCGCAAGGGCGAGACCCTGGGCGTCGTCGGCGAGTCGGGCTGCGGCAAGTCGACCATGGGCCGGGTCATCACCCGCCTCCAGGACCCGACCGGCGGCTCGATCTCCTTCGAGGGCCAGGACATCACCCGGCTGTCCACCGGCGAGATGCGTCCGCTGCGCCGCGACATCCAGATGATCTTCCAGGACCCGTACGGCTCCCTGAACCCCCGGCACACCATCGGCTCGATCGTCTCGGCGCCGTTCCGGCTCCAGGGCGTCGAGCCCGAGGGCGGGGTGAAGAAGGAGGTCCAGCGGCTGCTCGAACTGGTCGGTCTGAGCCCCGAGCACTACAACCGCTATCCGCACGAGTTCTCCGGCGGCCAGCGCCAGCGCATCGGTATCGCCCGCGCGCTCGCCCTGAAGCCGAAGCTGGTCGTGGCCGACGAGCCGGTGTCCGCGCTGGACGTCTCGATCCAGGCCCAAGTCGTCAACCTCATGGACGACCTCCAGCAGGAGCTGGGCCTGACCTACGTCATCATCGCGCACGACCTCTCCGTCGTCCGGCATGTCTCGGACCGGATCGCGGTGATGTACCTCGGCAAGATCGTCGAACTGGCCGACCGCAACGCCCTGTACGAGGCGCCGATGCACCCGTACACCAAGGCGCTGATGTCGGCGGTGCCGGTACCGGACACCAAGCGCCGGGGCCAGAGGAGCGAGCGCATCCTGCTGCGCGGCGATGTGCCCTCGCCGATCGCCCCGCCGTCGGGCTGCCGCTTCCACACCCGGTGCTGGAAGGCGACGGAGATCTGCCGGACCACCGAACCCCAGCTGGTCGAGCTGAAGTTGGGCCAGCGGGTCGCCTGCCACCACCCGGAGAACTTCGCCGACCAGGCCCCGCAGGACACGGTCCTGCTGTCGGCGGCGAAGGCGGCCTCGGAGCTGGTACCGGACGCGGTGCTGGCGGGAGAGCCGGAGGCCGCGGCCAAGTCCGAGGCCGTCACGGAGACTTCGCCGGAGCCCGCGACCGACGCGAAGCCGGAGGCGGCGGCCGAGGAGACCAAGGCCGAGCCCGAGGCCAAGTCCGAGGCCGCGAAGGAGACTTCGTCGGAGCCGGAGCCGGAGCCGGAGCCGGAGCCGGAGCCGGAGCCGGAGCCGGAGCCGGAGCCGGAGCCGGAGCCGGAGCCGGAGCCGGAGCCGGAGTCGGAGTCGGACGCGAAGCCGGAGGCCGCCGCGGAGCCCGAGCCCGAGCCCGCCGCCGAGCCGGAGGCGGAGGCCACTGCCGAGCCCGAGCCTGCTGCTGAGCCCGAGCCCGCCGCCGAGCCCGAGCCCGACGACGCTCCCAAGTCCCCGAAGCCGAAGGGCAAGTAGCCGAAAAGGCCTGCCGCCCGGGGCCGGTTCACGCAAGGGCATGTACATGCCTAAACGGGAGAGTGCAGAGTCGCCCGTGTCCGACACCTGATCGGTACACGCTCGAAAGGGACGACTCATGGCACTCTCCCGTTCGGCACGTGCGGGGGTCCTGGCCACCGCCGCGGCCTCCTTCCTGCTCATCGCCGCCGCCCCGGCCCCCACCCCCGGCGCTCCCGGCATCGGCGACCCCTACTTCCCCGAGCTGGGCAACGGCGGCTTCGACGCGCTGCACTACGACCTCGACCTGGCGTACGCCCCGGACACCGGCCGCCTGGACGGCCGTACGACCCTCACCGCCCGCGCCACCCAGAACCTCTCCTCCTTCGATCTGGACCTCCAGCAGCTGGAGATCACCCGGATCGAGGTGAACGGAAGGAACGCCCGGTTCAGCAGGGACGGCGCCGAGGTCACCGTCACCCCGCGCGGCCCGCTCGCCAGGAACCGGCGCTTCACCGTGCGCGTCACCTACGGCGGCGTGCCCCAGCCCCTGACCGGGCCCATCGTCTTCGGCTCCGAGTACGGCTGGATGAAGACGCCCGACGGCGTTTTCGTCGCCTGTGAGCCCAACGCCGCCTCCACCTGGTTCCCGTCCAGCGACCACCCCTCCGACAAGGCGACCTACGACATCCGGATCAAGGCGCCGAAGGGTCTGACCGCCGTCTCCAACGGGCGGCTGGTGTCGACACGCGACCGGGGCGGCTCGACGTACACCCACTGGCGGGAGTCCGAGCCGATGGCGACCTATCTCGCCACCGCCACCATCGGCAAGTTCGACGTCCGCACCGGCCGCACCCCCGGCGGCATCCCGATCTACGTCGCCGTCGACCCGGTCCTGAAGAACTCGAACAAGGTCGATGTGTACGCGGTCACCGCGGAGGCCACCGATTACTGGTCGAAGCTCTTCGGGCCCTACCCGTTCGAGGAGACCGGCGCGATCGTGGACGACATGCCCGAGGCCGGGTTCTCGCTGGAGGTGCAGTCCAAGCCGGCGTACTCCGCCGTGCGCAGCGAGACGACCATCGTGCACGAGCTGGCCCACCAGTGGTTCGGCGACTCGGTGAGCGTGGCCCAGTGGAAGGACGTCTGGCTCAACGAGGGCTTCGCCACCTACGCCCAGTGGCTGTGGGCCGAGCACCGGGGCACCCGCACCGCCCATGACGCGTTCCTGGCCGACTACGACTCGCACCCGGCCGACTCGCACTTCTGGCAGACGAAGGTCGCCGACCCGCAGCGGGACACGATGTTCGCCGGCGCCGTCTACGACCGCGGCGCCATGACCCTCCAGGTGCTGCGCGAGCGGATCGGCGACAAGGCGTTCTTCAGGCTGCTCCCCGCCTGGACCCGGCTGCACCGGCACGGCAACGCCGACACCGCCGACTTCATCCGCCTCGCCGAGCGGATCAGCGGACAGCAGCTCGGTGATCTGTTCGACACCTGGCTGTTCACCACAGGTAAACCCGCCCTGTGAGCCTGGCTTTGTAAGGTTCAGCCCGCTCGACAGGTGAGAATGTCAGGGTGCAGCTCCAACAGTTCTTCAGCCCCTCCGTCCAGCACACGCTCGACGTGATCGGCATCTTCGTCTTCGCGATCTCCGGCGCGCTGCTGGCCGTCCGGAAGAACTTCGACGTGTTCGGCATCGCCGTGCTCGCCGAGGTCACCGCGCTGGGCGGGGGGCTCTTCCGCGATGTGGTGATCGGGGCCCTGCCCCCGGCCGCCTTCACGGACCTCGGGTACTTCGTCACCCCGTTGCTCGCCACGCTCGTCGTCTTCTTCCTGCACCCGCATGTGGAGCGGATCCAGACGGCGGTGCTGGTCTTCGACGCGGCCGGCCTCGGCCTGTTCTGCGTCAGCGGTACGACGAAGGCGTACGGCTACGGCCTCGGCCTGACCGCGTCGGCGACGCTCGGCCTGGCCACCGCGGTCGGCGGCGGTGTGCTGCGCGACCTGGTGGCCAACGAGGTGCCCTCGCTGCTGCGCTGGGACCGCGATCTGTACGCGGTCCCAGCGATGGTCGGCGCGGGCATGGTGGTGCTGTGCATCCGCTACGACGCGCTGACCCCCCTCACCAGTGGGATCGCGGCCGTCACCGCTTTTGTGCTGCGTCTTCTCGCGATGCGGTTCCACTGGCGAGCTCCGCGTGCGTGGAACCGCCGGTCGACAGTGACCGAGGAGTAGTACCGGTGCTCCCGGCCGCGGCCGTCCCGGCGGGGGCGCCGACGCCGGTCCCGGGGGCGGGGGTGCCGGGCACGGAGTGGTCCCGGCCCTTGGCGTGGCTCTGGCCCATCTGGAGGGTGAGCCAGCGGAACACATCGGGCACCTGCGGCCGCCACAGCGCCATCGTGTGACCGCCCGCGCTCTTCGGCAGGAAGACCACGTGCACGGTGGTCGGCGCCTTGGCCACGGACTCCAGCGCCATGCCCGCCTCATAGCCGTCACCGGACTCGCCGGAGAGGTAGAGCGCGATGGGCGGCGGCACGGCGGCCTTCTTCAGCAGCAGGTAGGGGTTGTTCTCGGCGCGCAGGGTGGGGTTCTGCGAGGCCAGCGAGTTGCGCTCGCCGATCGGGTCGTTGTAGCCCGACATGCTCACCGCGGCCTTGTACCGGTCCGGGTGCGCCACGGCCAGCTTGACCGCGCACTGGGCGCCCGCCGAGTACCCGGCGATGGCCCAGCCCTGCGGGGCCGGCTGGGCACGGAAGTTGTCCATGACCATCTTGGGCACGTCGATGCTCAGCCAGGTGTCGGCGTTGACCTGCCCCGGGATGTTGGCGCAGCCGGTGTCCACACCGGCCAGCAGGTTGGTGCGCGGGGCGACCATGATGAAGGGGGCGACCTGGCCGCTCTTCATCAGCGGCAGCAGCTGCTCATGGGCCTTCATCGAGCCGAACCAGGCGCGCGCCGAACCGGGGTAGCCGGGCAGCACCTCGACCACCGGGAACTTCTTGTGCCGGTACGCCGGGTCGTTGTACTGCGGCGGCAGCCAGACGTAGACCTCGGCGTCGACGCCGGAGACCCGGCCCTTGAGCTGGGTGACGCGGACGCCGCCGGCGGAGTGCATGCCGGGCCCGGTGGCCTGCTCGAAGGTCTGCTTGACCTTGGGCAGGTGCTTGACCGCTATGCCGCCCGTGCCGTCGCGGCCGAGGTCGGCGGCCTGCTCGACATGGCTGCCGGTGCCGAAGAGGTCGGCCCAGTTGTCGTACAGGTTGTTCTGGTTGTTCACCAGCACGAAGACCAGCGTGACGGCCGTGCCCTGGGCGAACAGCAGCATCAGTACGCGGGCGACGGTGCGCAGGTGCTTGGGGCCGCGCATCTTCGACCACAGCAGAAGCGGCAGTATGAGGGCGATCACGGCCAGCACGACGGTCGTGTAGAGGAACGGAGTCCCGGTGAGGCTCATGTCCCGATAGAGGGAAAACAAGGCCCCGGGGTTACGGACGTGTCCTGACACTTACCGAGAAATTGCCGAAACCTCACCTCCTGTGATCCTACCGTGACGGCGAGGGGTGGTGACACGGGAAAGCTACCGCTTAGTAATTGCCTGTTGTACCGTTCAGGCATGGCAGAAGCAGCTTCCGCGCCCTCCCCGTCGCGGGCCGTGACCGGCGACAGCGAGTTCGACCGCGACACCGCCGTCGTCCGCCGCGAGCCCGGGGTCTACGACATCGACCTCTCGGCCGGCTGGACCATCCTCGGCGCCGTCAACGGCGGCTATCTGCTGGCCGTGCTCGGCCGGGCCCTCGGGGACGCCCTGCCGCACCCGGACCCGTTCACCATCTCCGCGCACTACCTGACCGCGTCCCGGCCGGGCCGGGCCGTGATCCGCACCGAGACCGTCCGCACCGGCCGCACCCTGTCCACCGGCCAGGCCTCGCTCTTCCAGTACGACGACGAGGGCAACGAGGTCGAGCGGATCCGCGTCCTGGCCTCCTACGGCGACCTCGCCGGCCTTCCCGACGACGTCCGTACGACCGCGAAGCCGCCCGCGATCCCGCCCTACGAGCAGTGTTTCGGCCCGGCCGACGGCCCCGACCCGCTCAGGGGCGTCTCGGCCATCACCGACCGGCTGCTGCTCAAGCTGGACCCGGCCACCGTCGGCTGGGCGATCGGACAGCCCTCGGGCAAGGGCGAGATGCGCGCCTGGTTCGGCCTCGCGGACGGCCGTGACGCCGACCCGCTCTCGCTGCTGCTGGCCGTGGACGCGCTGCCGCCGACCGCCTTCGAGATGGGCCTCAAGGGCTGGGTCCCCACCGTCGAACTGACGGCCCACATCCGGCACCGCCCCGCCCCGGGCCCGCTGCGCGTCGCCATCACCACCCGCAATCTCGCCGGCGGCTTCCTGGAGGAGGACGCGGAGGTCTGGGACAGCGAGGACCGGCTGGTGGCCCAGTCCCGCCAGCTGGCGCGGGTCAGGCTGGCCTGAGCCGGGCGCGCCCGGGGCCCGGGATCAACGGGCGGGCGCCACGAACTCCGGCTGGTCCAGCAGCCGCAGCCAGCTGCCGTCGGGCTGGCGCCTGGCGACCTGGGCGCGGGCGCCGGTCCCGTCCTTCGGCGGGGTCGCGGTGAGCGCGATGTCGCCGCTGACCAGCGTGGGCAGCGGCGGCTCCGGCTCGAACCGGGGCCGGTTCGCCAGCACCTTCGCCCACAGCTCCCGGATCGCCTCCCGGCCCACGGTCCGCTCGCCCGGCGGGTACGCCAGCACCGCGTCCTCCTCGTAGAGCGCGGCGACCCCGGCCGCGTCCCCCGCGTTGGACCGCTCGACGAACAAGCGGGTGATGTCCTCGGGGCGCATGGCCTTCTCGTACTCGGGCACGGCTTCCTCCTCATCCGTGATGTCTGACGACGCTCTCCGTCGACATGGCCCGCTGACATGGCCTGTCGACACGGTCTCTCGATGCCTCCAGCCTGGTCGCGAGCCGGCCAGAAGTCCAACAGATGGAACTTCTGGAAACTAGAATCCAGAGTCATGGAACTGAGGCAGCTGGAGTACTTCGTCGCGGTCGCCGAGGAGCGGAACTTCACCCGGGCCGCCGAGCGGGTGCACATCAGCCAGTCCGGTGTCAGCGCCCAGATCCGGCGGCTGGAGCGGGAGCTGGGGGCGGAGCTGTTCGACCGCTCGGCGCGCACGGTCACGCTCACGGTCGCGGGCAAGGCCGCGCTCGCCCACGCCCGCACCGCGCTCGCCGCGGCCGGGGCGGTCGGGCAGGCGGTGGGCGAGGTGAGCGATCTGATCCGGGGCCGGCTCACCGTCGGGATGGTCGTCGGCTGCACCGTGACCCCGCTGTTCGAGGCCCTCGCCGCGTTCCACCGGGACCACCCCGGGGTGGAGCTCTCGCTCCTGGAGGACAACTCCGACCGGCTGGTCGAGGGGGTGCGCGCGGGCGCCGTCGATCTGGCGCTGGTCGGCGCCGCGGCCGCCGCTCCGGAGGGCCTGGAGACGCTGACCCTGATCAGCGAACGGCTGGTCGCCGCCGTACCGCCGGGTCATCCCCTGGCCGCGCGGCCCCGGGTCGCCCTGTCCGAGCTGGCCGCCCACCCGATCGTGTGCATGCCGCCCGGCACCGGACTGCGTACGGTGTTCGACCAGGCGTGCGCCGCGCGGGACCTCCACCCCGTGATCGCCCTCCAGGCCACCGCCGCCGACGCCATCGCCGATCTGGCCGCCCGCGATCTCGCCGTCGCCGTCCTCAGCGAGTCCATGGCCGCGCGCTACGGCGACCGGCTCACCGCCCGACTGATCGAGGACGTCGAGACCCCCGCACTGCTCGCGCTGATCTGGAAGGACGGACAGGGGCCTGCGGTGCGCGAACTGCTCGCGTACAGCCGTCGGGCGTTCGCCGGTCCGGCGCACACCTAGCGCCATGTGGCACCACGTGGCGCCATGTGGTGCCACGGGGCACCGCCCGGCGCCACCTTGGCGCACGACGTTTCTGTCGCACATTTATGCAGGTCAGGGCCATGGTGTCGACGTTCCATGTGGATTCCTGCGCGCGTGATGTCATTCCCCCTTGCGCGTGGCGCCACTATGGTGCCATGATGGCGTCATGGACCTGACCCCCTATGTCGACAACCTCCGTCGCGAACTCTCCGTCGCCGCCGAAGCGGGCGGGGAGGACGCCCGGGAGCTGGCCGAGCGGCTGACCGCCCCCTTGGAGTCGGCGGCCCGGTTGACGATGCTCAATGTGCTGTCCGCGGCGATGGACGAGATCACCCGGGACCTGGCGCCCGGCTCGGTCGATGTGCGGCTGCGGGGGCTGGATCCCGACTTCGTGGTGACGCTGCCGGAGACCGGCGGACCCGTCGAGGCCGCCGCCGAGCCGGTCGCGCCGCCGCAGGCGGTCCTCGACACCGACGAGGGCGGCACCGCCCGGGTCAATCTGCGGCTGCCGGCCCAGCTCAAGGCGCGGGCCGAGGAGGCCGCGAGCCGGGAGGGGCTGTCCGTCAACGCCTGGCTCGTGCGGGCCGTGTCGGCCGCGGTCGACGGCGGAGCCCGGCCGCGCCCGACGGAGAAGACCCAGACGTTCGGACAGAGCTTCACGGGCTGGGTGCGCTAGCCGCAGTCCCGCCCGACCGCTTCACTCAGACCACGTCCCACCAGCGGGGACGCACCCAGGACTCATGAGGACGGCACAGCCATGCCTGCTTTCGATACTCCCGAACCCATTTCGGTCACCGCCCATGTGGGCGCCGGTTCCGTCCGGTTCATCGCGAGCGACCGCCCCGACACCGTCGTGGAGGTGCTGCCAGGCGGCAAGCGCGGCAGGGACGTACGGGCCGCCGAACAGACCGAGGTCACGTACGCGAACGGCGAGCTGAGCGTGCGGACCAGGGAACGCACCTTCATCGGACCCACCGGCACCGTCGAGGTGACGGTCGAACTGCCCACGGGCTCACGCGTCGACGTCGGCGGCTCCTGGGTCCAGGTGTTCGGCGAGGGCGGGCTCGGCGAGGCCCGGGTGAAGACCTCGGTCGGCGATGTCCGCCTCGATGCGGCCGGGCCGCTCAAGGTGACCGTCTCCCACGGCTCGATCAGCATCGACCGGGTCGCGGGCGGCGCCGAGATCACCACCAGCTCCGGCAGCCTGCGCATCGGCACCGTCCACGGCCCCGCCGTCCTGAAGAACTCGCACGGCAGCACGGTCGTCGGCGTGGTGACCGGCGAGCTGCGGGTGAACGGCGCCAACGGCGACATCGACATCGAGTGCGCCGAGGGCGATGTCGTCGCCACCACGGCGCACGGCACCCTGCGCGCCGCCGAAGTCGTGCGCGGCAGCGTGCAGTTGGAGACCTCCTACGGCGCGATCGAGGTCGGGGTCCGCGAGGGCACCGCCGCCTGGCTCGACGTCAGCTCCGAGCGCGGGCATGTGCGCAACACGCTCACCGCCTCCGGCGCCCCCGAGCAGTCCGAGGAGACCGTCAAGGTCCGCGCCCGTACCCGCTACGGCAACATCGACGTGCGCCGCGCCCGGCGCTGAGCCGCCGTACCGGCCCCGCGCACCTCACCTTCATCCCTCGCGCGCTCTTCTTCGCTCCACCTCTTCTTCACTCCACCTCAGCCTTCGAACGGGGGGCGTCATGCCTTCTTCTGTCATGCCCACGCCAAGAAAGGGTGGCGGTGTGCGGCCGCCCGCCGCCGTCTCCGCCTTCGATCTGCGCAAGTCCTACGGCGACAAGACCGTCCTGGACGGCATCGATCTGCGCATCCCGGCCGGGACCGTGTTCGCGCTGCTCGGGCCCAACGGGGCCGGCAAGACCACCACCGTGCAGATCCTGTCCACGCTTGTCGCCGCCGACGGCGGGCAGGCCCAGGTGGCCGGCCACGACATCGGCACCGCCCCGGACCGGGTGCGCGCCGCGATCGGGGTCACCGGGCAGTTCGCCGCGCTCGACGACCTGCTCACCGCCGAGGAGAACCTGCTTCTCATGGCCGACCTGCTCCGCCTCGGCAAGCGCGAAGGGCGCGCCCGTACAGGTGAGTTGCTCGAACGGTTCGGCATCGCGGACGTCGCCCGCAAGCGGGCCGCGACCTTCTCCGGCGGCATGCGGCGCCGGCTCGACCTCGCCATGACTCTGGTCGGCGACCCCCAGGTGATCTTCCTGGACGAGCCGACGACCGGTCTCGACCCGCGCAGCCGCCGCACCATGTGGGACATGGTGCGCGAGCTGGTCGCGGGCGGTACGACGGTCTTCCTCACCACTCAATACCTGGAGGAGGCCGACCAGTTGGCCGACCGGATCGCCGTGCTGGACGGCGGCCGGCTCGTGGCCGAGGGCACCGCCGACGAACTGAAGGCGCGCATCCCCGGCAGTCATGTACGGCTGCGGTTCACCGACCCGGCCGAGTACGAGCGTGCCGCCGGGGCCTTCCCCGGCGCCGCCCGGGACGACGGGGAACTCGCCCTGCGGGTCGCGGGCGACGGCGGACTCGACGCGCTGCGGGCGCTGCTCGACCGGCTCGACGCCGCAGGCATCCGGGCCGCCGACTTCTCCGTGCACACCCCCGACCTCGACGACGTCTTCCTCGCCCTGACCGGCCAGGGCACCCCAGGACCCGGCGCCCCGCTGCACCTCAAGGAGAACCGATGAGCACGTTCGCCCACGCCGTGCACGACTCGCGGACGATGTTGCGACGCAACCTCAAGCACGCGATCCGCTACCCCTCCGTGGGGCTCGGCGCCGCCATGATGCCGATCCTGATGCTGCTGCTGTTCGTGTACGCCTTCGGGGGCTCGATCGGCGCGGGCATGGGCGGCCGGGACGCGTACATCGGCTATCTCACCCCCGGGATCATCGTCATGGGCGTGGCCGCCGGTTCGATGTCGACCTCGATCGCGGTCTGCAACGACATGACCGAGGGCATCATCAACTGCTTCCGCACCATGAACATCACGCGCTCGTCGTTCCTGACGGGTCATGTCATCGGCAGCGTCATCCAGACGATGCTCTGCTGCGTCCCGGTCGTCGGCGTCGCCCTCGCGATCGGTTTCCGCTCCGGGGCGAGCCCGCTGCGGTGGCTCGCCGCGGCCGGTCTGCTCGCGGCCGTCGCGTTCGCGGTGACCTGGCTGTCGGTGGCGCTCGGCCTGATCTCCAAGACGGTCGAGTCCGCGAGCAACAAGCCGCTGCTGATCCAGTTCCTGCCGTTCCTCGGCTCGGCGTTCGTGCCGGCCGGCTCGATGTCGCCGGGGCTGCGCTGGTTCGCCGAGAACCAGCCCTTCACACCGGTGATCGAGACGCTGCGCGGACTGCTCTGCGGCACCGCGATCGGCGACAACGGGTGGATCTCACTGGCCTGGTGCGCCGGGATCGCGCTGATCGGCTACCTCTGGTCGCGCTCGCTGTTCAACAGCAGCACCAAGCACTGACGGCCCGTACGAGCGCCGACTGGACGAAACCGTAAGGGGGTTCAGTCCAGCCAGTGGTCGCGGCCGATGGTGATGAGCCGCAGCTGCCGGGTGGCCAGCCGGGCCACCCGGTCCCGCTCGTCCGCGGGACGCTCCAGCGCCTCCAGGAACAGGGAGGCGCTGATCAGCATCTGGTCGACGTACAGCCGCGCGAGCATCAGCACGTCGTCGTCGCTCCAGCCCGCCGCCCCGGGGTCCTGGGCGAGGGTGACCCGCACCTCGTCGGCGAACCGGGCCAGTTGGCCGCCGATGGCCTCGCGCACAGGCTGCACCCCGCCGTGCCGCTCACGGGCGATGAAGCGGACGTGCGAGGGATGGGCGGCGACGTAGTGGGCGATCAACTCCACGGCGCGGGAGATGCGTTCCTCGCTGTCGCCGGTCGTGGACACCGTCTCGCGCACCATCGGGTGCAGGCTGCCCAGCGCCTCGTCGACCAGGGCGACGCCGAGGTCGGGGATCGAGCGGAAGTGCCGGTAGAAGGCGGTGGGGGCGACCCCGACGGCCCGGGTGACCTCGCGCAGTCCCAGGCTGCTCAGGCTCTGCTCCTCCAGCAGCGCGAGCGCCGCGTCGAGGAACGCCTGCCGGGTCTTCTGCTTCTGGGCCTGCCGGGCGCCGAGGGTGTGACTCATGTCATCCAGTTAACAACTGTTCTCTGGAATTGAAAAGCCGTCGGACGCGCTAGACTCAAAGTCAGTGAACAAGTGTTACTACAACTGTTCACCGAAACTTTACAGAGCTGGAACGCGAGGCATCTCGGAGGGGGATCTGATCCCATGCTGTTCCTTGTCGCCGCACTCATGCTGCTCGGTGTGGTGCTGGGCACCGTCGCCCACGCACCGCTGACCGTCACCGGCGCACTGGCCGCCGTCATCGCCGTCTGGCTCGGCGTCTTCGCCGTCCGCGAGCGGATCGGCCGCCGCCGGCGCGCCTCGGCCAACTGACCGCCACCGACCATCGGGAGTCGAGCACCATGCAACTCACCGCACCGGCCACGGGCCGCACCGAGGCCCCGGCCCCCACCCGCACCCGTGACGCCGACGGCATGGCCGTCGCGTCCTTCATCCTCGGCCTTCTCGGCCTCCTCGTGCTGAACCTGTTCCTCGGCCCGATCGCCATCGCCCTGGCCGCGGTCTCCCTGTGGCGCGGCACCGCCCGCCGCGGCCGCGCCTACCTGGGTCTGGCCCTGGGCGTCGCCGACCTCGCGGTCCTGCTGATCGCCATCCAGGTCTCCCACACGGTCTCCTGGAGCCTGTGACCGGCCGCCGGCCCGTACGGCGAGGGGGGCGGGCGCGGCTGACGGAGGGCGCACCGCCGAAGAGAAGGCCGCGCCGTAGAATCTCCCCACCATGGCTTACCTCGACCACGCCGCGACCACCCCGATGCTCCCGGAGGCGGCAGAGGCGCTGACCGCGCAGCTGAGCAGCACGGGCAACGCCTCCTCCCTGCACGCCTCCGGCCGCCGGGCCCGCCGTACGGTCGAGGAATCCCGCGAGACGCTCGCGGACGCGCTCGGCGCACGACCCAGCGAGGTCGTGTTCACCTCCGGCGGCACCGAGGCCGACAACCTCGCCGTGAAGGGCCTGTACTGGTCCCGCCGCGCCGCCGACCCCGCCCGTACCCGCGTGCTGTCCAGCCCCGTCGAGCACCACGCCGTCCTGGACGCCGTGCACTGGCTCGGCGAGCACGAGGGCGCCACCGTCGAGTACCTCCCCGTGGACGCCCATGGCCGTGTGCATCCCGGCGCCCTGCGCGAGGCCATCGCCCGCGCTCCCGAGGATGTCGCGCTGGCCACCGTGATGTGGGCCAACAACGAGATCGGCACGATCATGCCGATCCGTGAACTCGCCGACGTGGCCGCCGAGTTCGGCGTACCGCTGCACGCGGACGCCGTCCAGGCCTTCGGCCAGGTCCCCGTCGACTTCGGCGCAAGCGGTCTGGCCGCGATGACCGTCTCGGGGCACAAGATCGGCGGGCCGTACGGCATCGGCGCCCTGCTGCTGGGCCGCGAGCACACCCCCGTCCCCGTCCTGCACGGCGGCGGCCAGGAACGCCATGTGCGCTCCGGCACCCTGGACGTCCCCGCCATCGCCTCCTTCGCCGTCGCCGGCCGCCTCGCGGCGGAGCGGCGCGGTGCCTTCGAGCGTGAAGTGGGCGCCCTGCGCGACCGGTTGACCGACGCCGTGCTGGCCGCCGTGCCGGACGCGATCCTCGGCGGCGACCCCGCCCCCGGCGGCCGGCTGCCCGCCAACGCGCACTTCACCTTCCCCGGCTGCGAGGGCGACTCCCTGCTGCTCCTGATGGACGCCCAGGGCATCGAGTGCTCCACCGGCTCCGCCTGCACCGCGGGCGTCGCCCAGCCGAGCCATGTCCTGCTCGCCGCCGGCGTGGACCCCGATCTGGCCCGCGGCACCCTGCGCTTCTCCCTCGGCCACACCTCCACCCAGGCGGACGTGGACGAGGTCGCCAAGGCCATCGGACCCGCCGTGGAGCGCGCCCGCGCGGCCGGGCTCACCTGAACCCGCGACCGGAAAAGGGCACAGAAAACGACCTACGAGGCGGGTTCCCTTCGCCGGTATGGTCCGGATCAGGTGTCTGGAGGTCGCCTTCCGGTCCGTCCTGCGACCTTCCGGCCTCTCAGCCCGAGCGTCGACGTCGGCACCAGCGGATCCCTCGCGGTCTCACGCTGAAGTCGGCTACTCCGCTTGGACTCCCTCACTCGTCTCGTAGGTCTGCAATCAGGGTATTCCAGCCCATACCAGACATAAAGAGCCCGGCCCATGATTTTTCCGGGGCCCGTACCCTGGAAGGGTTATGACTGAGACCCCGCAGCGCCCCCTCCGCGTCCTCGCCGCCATGTCCGGCGGGGTCGACTCCGCCGTCGCCGCCGCGCGCGCCGCGGAAGCCGGCCATGACGTCACCGGCGTCCATCTCGCGCTCTCCGCCAACCCCCAGTCCTTCCGCACCGGCGCGCGGGGCTGTTGCACCATCGAGGACTCGCGCGACGCCCGCCGCGCCGCCGATGTCATCGGCATCCCCTTCTACGTGTGGGACCTCGCCGACCGCTTCCGCGAGGACGTCGTCGAGGACTTCATCGCCGAGTACGAGGCCGGTCGCACCCCCAATCCCTGCCTGCGCTGCAACGAGAAGATCAAGTTCGCCGCGCTCCTCGACAAGGCGCTCGCCCTCGGCTTCGACGCCGTCTGCACCGGCCACTACGCCCAGGTGATCGTCCGCGCGGACGGCTCCCGCGAGCTGCACCGCGCCTCCGACATGGCCAAGGACCAGTCGTACGTGCTCGGCGTCCTGGACGAGAAGCAGCTCGCGCACGCGATGTTCCCGCTCGGTGACACGGTCACCACCAAGGAGGAGATCCGCGCGGAGGCCGAGCGCCGGGGCCTCGCGGTGGCCAAGAAGCCCGACTCGCACGACATCTGCTTCATCGCCGACGGCGACACCCAGGGCTTCCTCGCCCGGCGGCTCGGCAAGGCCGAGGGCGACATCGTGGACGAGTCCGGCGCCCGCCTGGGCACCCACGAGGGGGCGTACGGCTTCACGATCGGCCAGCGCAAGGGCCTGCGCATCGGCACCCCGGCCCCCGACGGCAAGCCGCGCTACGTCCTCGACATCTCCCCGGTGGACAACACCGTCACCGTCGGCCCGGCCGCCGCCCTGGACGTCACCGCCCTCACCGCGATCAAGCCCCGCTGGTGCGGCACCGCCCCCACCGGCCCCGGGACCTACACCGCCCAGCTGCGCGCCCACGGCGGCGAGACCGAGGTGCGGGCCGAGCCGGTCGACGGCGAACTGCGCGTCACCTTCACCGAACCGGTCCGCGGCGTCGCCCCCGGCCAGGCGATCGTGCTCTACGACGGCACCCGCGTCGTCGGCTCGGCCACCATCGCCTCCACCACCCGGGCGACGACGGCGGCGTGACCGCCGTTTCGAGGCGCTCTTCCGCCTAACCGGCGAAGAACTCCGCCAGCACCGGCCCCAGCACCTCCGGCTCCACCATGTGGGTCTGCCCCTCCAGGACCCGGTACGCGCCGCCGGGCACCGCGTCCGCGATGTCCCGGCCGGCCCGCCGCATCCACTCGGGGCTCGCGCCGCCCACGACCGCCAGCAGCGGCACGGAGACGGCCGCGAGGCGGGCACGGGGGAGCAGTCCGTCGTCCATCACGGCGTCGTCGTGGGCGAGGCTCGGCGCGGCGGCCTCCAGGCCCGGCCACATGGGGGACTGGCGGGCGCGCTGGATCATCTCCTCGCCGAGCCCGGTGAGCCGCAGGAACAGCTCGACCGCGTCCCCCTGCCGGCCCTCCGCGAGCGCCTGTCCCAGGTCCCGCTTGTACGCGGCCTCCCGCGCGGCGCCGTCCGCCAGATGGTCCGCGTACGGCACCTCGTACACCGCCGTACGGGTGACCGGCAGCCCGCTCGCCGCCGCCTCCAGCGCCAGCGCGCCGCCGGAGGAGACGCCGAACAGCCCGGCGTCCCCGCCGACGGCGTCCAGCAGCGCGGCCAGGTCCTCGACCTCGCGGTCCACCGCGTACGGCGCCGTGTCGCCGCTTCTGCCGCGGCCCCGGCGGTCGTAGACGACGGCCGTCAGCCGGTCCGCGAGCCGCTCGGCCAGGGGGGCCAGGGTGCCGCCGGTGGACATCGCGCCGCTCACCAGGATCACCACGGGCCCCCGGCCGCTCACCGAGTAGGCGAGGGAGGTTCCGTCGCGTGAAGTCGTCTTCTTGTCCATGTCGGTGCAGACTGCCGCACGACGCCGGACTCGTCGCTCACGACACGTCGACGTCGTAGAAGCAGAGGTGGTCCTTGATCGGCGCGACGTCCGGCTTCGGCTCCGGGTACGCCCAGACCAGGTCCGGCGCGTCCGGCAGCGACCAGTAGGACGCCGTGCCCTTGAACGGGCAGACGGTGTGGGTCCCGGACGGGGTCAGCAGGTCGAGGCGTACGTCCTCGGCCGGGATGTAGTAGCGATCCGGGCAGCCCGTCTCGCGCAGTACGAGGGGGCGGTCGGTCTCCGCGAGCACCTGGTCGCCGTGCACCACGCGCACGTGCCGCTCGCCGGCTTCGATGGTGATGGTGTGTCCTTCGGCCATACCTGGACAGCGCCGACGGGCCCCCGGTTCTTCCCGCGTACGGTGGGGACCATGAACATCTGTGTCTTCCTCTCCGCCGCCGACCTCGACGAGCGGTACACCCGCCCCGCCCGTGAGTTCGCGAAGCTGATCGGCAAGGGCGGTCACACCCTGGTCTGGGGCGGCTCCAACGTCGGCCTGATGAAGGTCGTCGCCGACGGGGTGGAGGAGGCGGGCGGCCGGCTGGTCGGCGTGTCCGTGGAGTTCCTGGCCAACAAGACGCGGCCCGCCGCCGACGAGATGGTGATCGCCTCCGACCTCGCCGAGCGCAAGAAGCTGCTCCTGGAGAAGGCCGACGCCGTGGTCGTCATGGTGGGCGGCACCGGCACCCTGGACGAGGCCACCGAGATCCTGGAGCTGAAGAAGCACGGCCGCACCCAGAAGCCGGTGGTGCTGCTGAACACGGCCGGGTTCTACGACGGGCTGCGCGAGCAGTTCCGCCGCATGGAGGAGGAGGGCTTCCTGCCCCGCCCCCTGGCCGACCTGGTCTTCTTCGCCGAGGAGCCGGTCGGCGCCCTGGCCTACCTGGAGGAGCAGCTGGGCACCCGCTGATGCGAGCATGGCGGGTATGGCTACACATGTGATCACCGGGGCCGGTTCCGGCATCGGCGCGGCCCTCGCCCGCCGGCTGCACGCGCGCGGGGACGAACTCGTGCTGCACGCGCGCGACGCGGGCCGCGCGAAGGAACTGGCCGCGGAGTTCCCCGGGGCGCGCACCCTGGTCGGCGACCTCGCCGAACCGGACCGGCTCTCCTGGGCGTTCTCCCACCAGACCCTGCCCGACCGGGTGGACTCGCTGCTGCACATCGCGGGCGTGGTGGACCTCGGCGAGGTCGGCGAACTGACCCCCAGGTCCTGGCGCCACCAGCTCGACGTCAACCTCCTCGCCCCCGCCGAGCTGACCCGCCTTTTGCTGCCCCAGCTGCGCGCGTCCCGCGGCCATGTCCTCTTCGTCAACTCCGGGGCGGGCCTCGCCGCGCACGCCGGCTGGGCCGCCTACGCCGCCTCCAAGCACGGTCTCAAGGCCCTCGCCGACGCCCTGCGCCAGGAGGAGCACGCCTCCGGAGTCCGCGTCACCTCCGTCTACCCGGGCCGCACCGCGAGCCCCATGCAGGCCAAGGTGCACCAGCAGGAGGGCAAGGAGTACGACGCCGACAAGTGGATCGACCCCGAGTCGGTGGCCACGACGATCGTGATGGCCCTCGACCTGCCCCGGGACGCCGAGGTCAATGATCTGACGGTACGACCGGGCCGCTGAGCTGTCGGTACGACCGTGCCGCTGAGCGGCGCCCGCCGGTTCCGTAGGCTTCTCCGGTGAGCGAAAACAGCGTGTTCAGGTTCGCCGGGGCCACCGGGGTCGGGTCCATGCCGGGCGGGGACGCCCGGGAGGCCGTCAAGACCGTCACCGGATCCTTCGAGGACTTCCCGTACCTGCCCGAACTGCCCGCCCGCGGCCCCGGCGCCGACATGATCGGCCGGACCGCCGGGATGCTGGTCGAGCTGTACGCGCGCGTGGAGCCCAGCGGCTGGCGGATCGGTGACCGGCCGGGGCGCGACACCCGGCGGGCGTGGGGCTGGCTGCGGGAGGACCTGGACGCGCTGGAGGAGTTCACCCAGGGGTACGAGGGCGACCTGAAGGTGCAGGCGGTCGGGCCCTGGACGCTCGCCGCCGCCCTGGAGCTGCGAGGCGGCGAGGCCGCCCTCTCCGATCTCGGCGCCTGCCGCGACCTCGCCGCCTCCCTCGCCGAGGGATTGCGGCTGCATCTCGCCGAGGTCCGGCGCCGGGTGCCCGGCGCCCGCGTCCTGCTCCAGCTCGACGAGCCCTCGCTCACCGCCGTACTGCGCGGCCAGGTCCGCACCGCCAGCGGCTACCGCACCCACCGCGCCGTCGACCGCCAACTCGTCGAGCACACCCTGCGCGACGTCATCGGCGCCCACCCGGACGGACCCGTCGCCGTCCACTCCTGCGCCCCCGACGTCCCGTTCGCGCTGCTGCGCCGGGCCGGCGCCGACGCCGTCTCCTTCGACTTCGCGCTTCTCACCGAGCGTGACGACGATGTGATCGGTGAGGCCGTCGAGGCGGGCACCCGGCTGTTCGCCGGTGTCGTGCCCGGCACGGACGGCCCATTGTCAGACCCTGCCGGTAGCGTCATGGGTGTCAGGACGTTGTGGCGCAGGCTGGGCTTGCACCCGGGCCTGCTCGCCGAGGCGGTCACCCTCACCCCGGCGTGCGGTCTCGCGGGCGCTTCCCCCGCCTACGCGCGCCGGGCGCTCGCCCAGTGCGTCCAGGCGGCGAGATCCCTCGCGGACAACCCAGAGTAACGGGAGGACAACACGGTGGCCGGCGACAAGCAGGCGGAGACCACGGCGGTGCCCGCCGAGGCCCGCGACAGGCACGCGCAGCTGGCGGAGCAGATCGAGGAGCACCGCTTCCGGTACTACGTGAAGGACGCTCCCGTCGTCAGCGACGCGGAGTTCGACCAGCTCCTGAAGTCCCTGGAGGCGCTGGAGGAGCAGTACCCCGAACTGCGCACCCCCGACTCACCCACCCAGAAGGTGGCGGGGTCGTACGCGACGGAGTTCACCGCGGTCGAGCACCGCCAGCGCATGCTCTCCCTCGACAACACCTTCAACGACGAGGAACTGGCCGCCTGGGCCGACCGCATCGCCCGCGAACTCGGCGACCAGACCTACCACTTCCTGTGCGAGCTGAAGGTCGACGGCCTCGCCGTCAACCTCACGTACGAACACGGCCGCCTCACCCGCGCCGCGACCCGCGGCGACGGCCGCACCGGCGAGGACATCACGCCCAACGTCCGTACGATCGCGGACATCCCCGACCGGCTGGGCGGCGACGAGGTCCCCGACCTGGTCGAGATCCGCGGCGAGGTCTACTTCCCGATGGAGAAGTTCCTCGAACTGAACGAGCGGCTGGTCGCGGCCGGCGACAAGCCCTTCGCCAACCCCCGTAACGCGGCGGCCGGTTCGCTGCGCCAGAAGGACCCCCGGGTCACCGCCACCCGCCCGCTGCACATGGTGGTGCACGGCATCGGCGCGCTGGAGGGCTTCAGCGGCATGACCCGGCTGTCCCAGGCGTACGACCTCCTCAAGACCTGGGGCCTGCCCACCTCCTCGCACAACCGGGTGGTCGACGACCTCGACGGCGTCCGCCGGTTCATCGCGCACTACGACGGCGAGAACCGCCACACCGTGGAGCACGAGATCGACGGCGCCGTCATCAAGCTGGACGAGATCCGCCTCCAGGGCCGCCTCGGCTCCACCGCGCGCGCCCCCCGCTGGGCCATCGCGTACAAGTACGCGCCGGAGGAGGTCAACACCAAGCTCATCGACATCAAGGTGGGCGTCGGGCGCACCGGCCGGGTCACGCCGTACGCCCAGGTCGAGCCGGTCACCGTCGCGGGCAGCGAGGTCGAGTTCGCCACCCTGCACAACCAGGAGGTCGTCAAGGCCAAGGGCGTGCTGATCGGCGACACCGTCGTGATCCGCAAGGCCGGCGATGTCATCCCGGAGATCCTCGGCCCGGTGGTCGACCTGCGCGACGGCAGCGAGCGGGAGTTCGTGATGCCCGGCGAGTGCCCCGAGTGCGGCACCCCGCTGCGGCCCATGAAGGAGGGCGACATCGACCTCCGCTGCCCCAACGGACGTACGTGCCCGGCCCAGTTGCGCGAGCGCGTCTCCTATCTCGCGGGCCGCGAGTGCCTGGACATCGAGCACTTCGGCGGGGTGGCCGCGGCCGCCCTGACCCGCCCGCTGGAGCCGGCCGACCCCCCACTGGTGGACGAGGGCGACCTGTTCGACCTGACGGTGGAGAAGCTGCTCCCCATCAGGGCGTACGTCCTGGACCCGGACAGCGGGCTGCCCAAGCGCGACCCCAAGACCGGTGAGGAGAAGGTCGTCACGGTCTTCGCCAACCAGAAGGGCGAGCCGAAGAAGAACACCCTGGCGCTGCTGGAGAACATCGAGGCGGCCAAGTCCCGTCCGCTGGCCCGTTTTCTGAACGGACTGTCCATCCGGCATGTCGGCCCGGTCGCCGCCCAGGCCCTCGCCCGCGAGTTCCGCTCGGTCGACCGCATCGAACAGGCCACGGAGGAGGAGCTGGCGGCCACGGACGGCGTCGGCCCCATCATCGCGGCCGCGGTCAAGGAGTGGTTCACCGAGGAGTGGCACCGCGAGATCGTCCGCAAGTGGAAGGCCGCGGGTGTCCCGTTGGAGGACCAGGTCAGCGGGGAGGCGGAGGGTCCGCGTCCGCTGGAGGGACTCACCGTGGTGGTCACCGGCACGCTGGAGAACTTCACCCGGGACGGCGCCAAGGAGGCACTTCAGAGCCGGGGCGCCAAAGTGACCGGTTCGGTTTCGAAGAAGACCTCTTTCGTGGTCGTTGGTGACAATCCGGGATCGAAATACGACAAGGCCATGCAATTGAAGGTTCCGGTGCTCGATGAGGACGGATTCGGCGTCCTGTTGGAGCAGGGCCCGGACGCCGCGACGGAGGCCGCGCTTCCGACCGAGGAGTAGCGGTTGAAGGCCACCCGTTCGGCGCATACCAGTTGCATACGGGTGGCCCCGGGCGCATTCGGGCAACCGCCGACGACCGGTGCCCGTGGAAGCCCCGCGCGGCCTAGTGTTGAGTTGTGCACCTGCCGTGCCCGGCGGCGGACGGGGGCATTTCCCTTGCCCGCCGCTGGCGCGGCAAGGGTTTCTTCAGCGCGAAGCCGTCGATGGTGTCGGACATCGGGCCGCGTGGCGTGGGCACCGCCGGCTGTGAGAGGGACGGGAATGGAACCGACCGAGAGCGTCGCCCCGGACTCACGGCTGCGCCTGCGCCGCCGCGCCCTCGCCTGGCGGGAGATCCTGCGGCCCGGCCGCGCCGGGGGCCGCCCGCGCCCGCGCGTCCGTCCGGCCGCGCCCGGCCCCGTCACCCCGCCGGGCACCCGGGTGCCGCTCGCCATCGAACCCGCGCCCGGTCTCGCGGGCGCGGGCGTCGGCCTCGGCGGCGAGCCGGAGCCGGGCCGGGCAGGACCCTGGCCCGCACTGCCCGCGGCCGTCACGGCGGCCGCCGCCCTCGTCCTGGCCGCCGGTTTCCTGCGCGCCTTCGGCGGCCGGCACGCCCTCTTCCCGTGCGGCACCACCGGCTGGTCGCTGGCCCTGCTCACCGGGATCATCGTCGGCCACCTCGTCATGCTGGGCCGCGCCCGCTGGTGGGGCGGCACCGGCTCGGGCGCCACCCTCACCCTCGCCGTGCTGCTGCTCTACGGCTGGGTGCCCGCCGTCCTGGTCAGCCTGACCGTCGTCGTCCTGGTCGGCATCGCCCGCCGGCACCGCTGGCGCCAGGGCGTGCTGCACGGCGCGACGGACATCCTCGGCATCGGCGTGGCCGCCCTGCTGCTCGATGCGCTCGGCCGGGTGCCCAGTGTGGAGCAGCCCTGGCGGGCGCACAGTTGGAGCCTCGCCACCGCCCCCGAGGTCGCGCTGGCCGCCGTCGCCTATCTCGGTGTCGGCCGCGGCCTGCTGTGGTACCTGACCGCGCCGCGCGAGCACGGACTGCCGAGCATCCCCCGGCCCGCGCTGGTCCGACAGGGCCTGGTGGCCGTGGCGCTGCTCGGCATCGCGCCGCTGGTGTGCGTGGTCGCCGACGCCCAGCCGGTGCTGCTGCCGCTGTTCGCCATCCCGCTCATCGCCCTCGACTCCGCCCTGTGGATGGCCCGCGCCCGCGCCGAGGAGCAGCTGCGCGACCCGCTGACCGGGCTGCCCAACCGGCAGTGGCTCCAGGAGCGGATCTGGACCGCGCTGGACGACGCCGATCGCATCGGCGCCCGTTCCGCACTGATGCTCATCGACCTCGACCGCTTCCGTTCGGTCAATGACACCCTCGGTCATCTCGCCGGTGACCGGCTGCTGTTGCAGATCGCCGAGCGGCTGCGGCTCGCCCTGCCGCGCGGTGCGGAGGCGGCCCGGCTCGGCGGCGACGAGTTCGCGGTCTTACTGCCCGTCGCCGACTCCATCACGTCGGCGATGCGGATCGCCCGCGGCCTGGTGACGGCCCTCAGCTCCCCGCTCGACCTCGACGGCCTCACCCTCGTACTGGAGGCCAGTGCCGGGGTCGCCGTCTTCCCGGACCACGCGAGGGACGCGGAGGGGTTGCTGCGGCGGGCCGACGTGGCCATGTACCAGGCGAAGCGGGACCGTACGGGCGTCGAGGTCTACGAGTCCAAGCGGGACTCCAACACCCCGGACCGGCTCGGCCTCCTCGGCGATCTGCGCCGGGCGCTGGACGCGCACGAGGTGCAGCTGCACTACCAGCCCAAGGTGCGCTTCGACGGGCAGGTCGCCGGGCTCGAAGCGCTGGTGCGGTGGGTGCACCCGGAGCGCGGGAAGGTGCCGCCGGACGAGTTCATCGCGATCGCCGAGTCCTCCGGGCTGATGCCCCATCTCACCGAGTACGTCCTGGAGACCGCCCTCGAACAGGTCGCCCGCTGGCGGTCGCAGGGCATCCGGGTGCCGGTCGCGGTCAATGTCTCCCCGCGCGATGTGCACACGCCCGGCTTCGCGGGCTCGGTCGCCGCGCGGCTGGCCCGGCACGGAGTACCGGCGGGCGCGTTGCAGCTGGAGATCACCGAGCACGTCCTGCTGGAGGACCCGCAGCGGGCCGCCGACACCCTCGCGGCGCTGACCGGGCACGGCGTGAAGATGTCCCTGGACGACTTCGGCACCGGTTACTCCTCCCTGGTGCATCTGCGGCGGCTGCCGGTCAGCGAGCTGAAGATCGACCGCTCCTTCGTGGCCCGGCTCGCGGTGGACACCGAGGACGCCGAGATCGTGCGCTGCACCGTCGACCTCGCGCACTCCCTGGGGCTGCTGGTCGTCGCGGAGGGCGTGGAGGACGACGAGACCTGGGAGCGGCTGCGGGACCTGGGCTGCGACGCGGTGCAGGGATGGCTGGTGGCCGCGGCGATGCCGCCGGAGGAGGCGACGGCCTGGCTGCGCTTCCGCCAGACCAGCGTCGGCTCACCCACGCGCCGCCCCCTGCCGCCGGGCGAGGTGCCCGTCCCCCAGGCGAGCGGCCCGCCCCCGGCGACGGCGGGCGGCCGCAAGCCGCCCCTTGCCCCCTCCTAGGGCCTCAGTCCCTGGTCGGCCCCGCGAACCGGTCCACCAGCAGCTCCAGGCGCCGTTCGTGCGCCCACTCCGGGAGGCGGCCGCTGCGCATCAGGGTCGCCAGGCCGTGCAGGGCCGCCCAGAAGGTCTCGGTCAGCAGACCAGCGTCCTCCTCGGTGGAGACCGGTGCCACCGCGGCCAGCAGTTCACCGAAGGCGTCCCGGAGCGGGGCCGGCGCCTCCGGGGTGGCGAACGGCAGGTCCACCAGGTGGGTGAACATCGCGTCGTACAGGGCGGGCCGGCGCCGGGCGAAGGCGGTGTAGGTCCGGGCGACCGCCGCGAGCGAGGCCCGGACGCCGTCGGCGCCCGCGCGCGCCTGACGTAGCTCCGTCGCCAGATCGGCGCAGCCGTCGACCGCGACCGCCGCCATGATCGCGTCCTTGCCCTTGAAGTGGCTGTAGAGGACCGGCTGGCTGTACTCGATCTCGGCGGCCAGCCGACGCGTGGTCACCGCGTCCCAGCCCTCCGCCTCGGCCAGCTCCCGGGCCGCCGTCACGATCAGCTGCCTGCGCTCGGCTCGTTCGCGCTCCCTGCGCGTCTGGATCGTCATACCCGGGATCCTAGCAACGCTAGGCAATCTGTCGGCGCTCTGCTAGCGTCACTCGTGTTCCTAGCGCTGCTAGAAAACGTCAACGGGAGACGCCATGACCATCGCCGCGTACACGCTGGCCGTCCTGCTCGACCTGTTCTGCCTCTTCCTCGGCTACCGCTTCTGGTTCCAGCCCGCCCCGGCCGCCGCCGGCTACGGCGTCCCCGCCGACCCCGCGGGCGACGCCGGTGCCTATCTGTCGGTCAAGGGCGGCCGGGACGCCGCCTTCGGCCTGGTCGGACTGGTCCTGCTGGCGCTGGTCGGAGCGCGCGCCGAGGCCTGGTTCATGGTCTGCGTGGCCCTCGTCCCGCTCCTCGACACCGTGACCGTCCTGCGGCACGGCGGTACGAGGGCCGTCGCGTTCGGGATCCATTTCGCCACCGCCGTGGTGGTCCTCATCTGCGCCGCGCTGCTGTTCGCGGCCTGACCGGCCCGCCTGCCGGGGCGACCCGGAGCCGCCGCGGGCCCGCCCCGGGGCAAACCGTTTAACGGCCACGCCGCCGGGCCCCATAGGATTGGCCCCAAACAACACGCACTCACCCCAGAGGATCGCTGCATGCCTGGCATCACGCGCGAGGAGGTCGCCCACCTCGCCCGGCTGGCGCGTCTGGAGCTGAAGCCCGAAGAACTCGACCACTTCGCCGGCCAGCTCGACGACATCATCGGCGCGGTCGCCCGCGTCAGTGAGGTCGCCGACCAAGACGTACCGCCGACCTCGCACCCGCTCCCGCTGACAAATGTCATGCGGGCGGACGAGGTCCGTCCCTCGCTCACCCCCGAGCAGGCGCTCTCCGGCGCCCCCGCGCAGGAACAGCAGCGTTTCAAGGTGCCGCAGATCCTGGGGGAGGAGTGACCATGGCGGACAACATCATCAAGCTCACGGCCGCGCAGATCGCCGAGAAGATCGCCTCCGGCGAGCTGACGGCGGTCGCGGTCACCGAGGCCCACCTCGCCCGGATCGAGGCCGTCGACGAGAAGGTGCACGCCTTCCTGCACGTCGACCGCGAGGGCGCCCTCGCCCAGGCCCGTGCCGTGGACGAGAAGCGGGCCCGCGGCGAGAAGCTCGGCCCGCTGGCCGGCGTCCCGCTCGCGCTCAAGGACATCTTCACCACCGAGGGCGTGCCCACGACCGTCGGCTCGAAGATCCTGGAGGGCTGGATCCCGCCGTACGACGCGACGCTCACCAAGCGCCTCAAGGCCGCCGACGTCGTCATCCTCGGCAAGACCAACATGGACGAGTTCGCCATGGGGTCCTCCACCGAGAACAGCGCCTACGGCCCGACCGGCAACCCCTGGGACCTCACCAAGATCCCCGGCGGCTCCGGCGGCGGCTCCTCCGCCGCGCTCGCCTCCTACGAGGCCCCGCTCGCCATCGGCACCGACACTGGCGGCTCCATCCGCCAGCCGGCCGCCGTCACCGGCACCGTCGGCGTCAAGCCGACGTACGGCGCGGTCTCCCGCTTCGGCATGGTCGCCTTCTCCTCCTCCCTCGACCAGGGCGGCCCCTGCGCCCGTACGGTCCTGGACGCGGCCCTGCTGCACGAGGTCATCGCGGGCCACGACCCGATGGACTCCACGTCCATCGACGCCCCGGTCCCGCCGGTGGTCGAGGCGGCCCGCAACGGCAGCGTGGCGGGCATGCGCGTCGGCGTCGTCAAGCAGTTCCGCGGCGAGGGCTACCAGGCCGGCGTCATCCAGCGCTTCGACGAGTCCGTCGAGCTGCTGAGGGACCTGGGCGCCGAGATCGTCGAGCTGGACTGCCCGTCCTTCGACCTCGCGCTGTCGGCGTACTACCTGATCGCGCCCTCCGAGTGCTCCTCCAACCTCGCCCGCTTCGACGGCCTGCGCTACGGCCTGCGGACCGGCGACGACGGCTCGCACTCGGCCGAGGAGGTCACCTCCCTGACCCGCGAGGCCGGCTTCGGCCCCGAGGTCAAGCGCCGCATCATGCTCGGCACGTACGCCCTGTCGAGCGGCTACTACGACGCCTACTACGGCTCCGCGCAGAAGGTCCGCACCCTCATCACGCGGGACTTCGAGAAGGCGTTCGAGCAGGTCGACGTGATCGTCTCCCCGACGACCCCGACCACCGCCTTCGCGATCGGCGAGCGCGCCGACGACCCGATGGCGATGTACCTCGCGGACCTGTGCACCATCCCGACCAACCTGGCGGGCAACGCGGCCATGTCGCTGCCCTGCGGTCTCGCCCCGGAGGACAACCTTCCGGTGGGTCTCCAGATCATCGCCCCGGCGATGCAGGACGACCGCCTGTACAAGGTGGGCGCCGCCGTCGAGGCCGCCTTCGTGGAAAAGTGGGGACACCCGCTGCTTGAGGAGGCACCGTCGCTGTGAGCAAGCTGTCCAAGGCCAAGGACTTCAAGAAGTCCAAGTCCGGTACGTACCTGTCCATGGCCACCACCGCGTTCGGCGCGATCGGTGTCACCAAGCAGATCAAGAAGGCCCGCGCCGAGCACGACACGCTGCGGCTGCTCGACGCCACGGTCTCCGCCGTCGCGATCGTGACCGGCCTCGCGATCCTCTACCGCGAGCTGAAGCGGCTGGGCGACGACGACGTCCTGCTGGGCTGAGAGGGAAGTTTTCACCGTGACCACCACGACCGACCTGGTGTCGTACGAGGACGCGCTGGCGTCGTACGACCCCGTCATGGGCCTTGAGGTCCATGTCGAACTCGGCACCAAGACCAAGATGTTCTGCGGGTGCTCCACGGAGCTGGGCGCCGAGCCCAACTCGCAGACCTGCCCCGTCTGCCTCGGCATGCCCGGCGCGCTCCCGGTCGTCAACGCGACCGGCGTCGAGTCGGCCGTCCGGATCGGCCTCGCGCTGAACTGCTCGATCGCCGAATGGTGCCGCTTCGCCCGGAAGAACTACTTCTATCCGGACATGCCGAAGAACTTCCAGACCTCCCAGTACGACGAGCCGATCGCCTTCGACGGCTACCTCGACGTGCAGCTGGAGGACGGCGAGACCTTCCGCGTGGAGATCGAGCGCGCCCACATGGAGGAGGACACCGGCAAGTCGACGCACGTCGGCGGCGCCACCGGCCGTATCCACGGCGCGTCCCACTCCCTGCTGGACTACAACCGCGCCGGCATCCCGCTCATCGAGATCGTCACCAAGCCGATCGTGGGCGCCGGCGAGCGCGCCCCCGAGGTGGCCAAGGCGTACGTGCGTGAGCTGCGTGAGGTCATCCGTGCCCTCGGCGTGTCCGAGGCCCGCATGGAGATGGGCCAGATGCGCTGTGACGTGAACCTGTCGCTGATGCCCAAGGGTGCCGAGAAGTTCGGCACGCGCTCGGAGACGAAGAACGTCAACTCGCTGCGCTCGGTGGAGCGCGCGGCCCGCTTCGAGATCATGCGGCACGCGGCCGTGCTCTCCTCGGGTGGCACCATCATCCAGGAGACCCGCCACTTCCACGAGGACACCGGGTCCACGACCTCGGGCCGCGTGAAGGAGGAGGCCGAGGACTACCGGTACTTCCCGGAGCCCGACCTGGTCCCCGTCGCGCCCGCGCGCGAGTGGGTCGAGGAGATCCGCGCGGCGCTGCCCGAGCTGCCGCTGGTGCGCCGTACCCGGCTGCTCGCCGACTGGGGCATCTCCGCCACGGAGATGCAGGCGATCCTGAACGCCGGTGCGCTGGACCCGATCGTCGCCACCATCGAGGCCGGGGCCGACGCGGCCTCCGCCCGCAAGTGGTGGATGGGCGAACTGGCGCGCAGCGCCAACGAGTCCGGCACGTCCCTGGACGAGCTGGCGATCACCCCGCAGCAGGTGGCCCGGGTCACCGAGCTGGTCACCAAGGGCGATCTGAACGACAAGCTCGCCCGCCAGGTCATCGAGGGCGTGCTCGCGGGCGAGGGCACCCCGGACGAGGTCGTCGACAAGCGCGGCCTGAAGGTCGTCTCGGACGACTCGGCGCTCGGCACCGCAGTGGACGAGGCCATCGCCGGCAACCCCGGCATCGCGGACAAGATCCGCGGTGGCAAGGTGGCCGCGGCCGGCGCCCTGGTCGGCGCGGTCATGAAGGCCACCCGTGGCCAGGCCGACGCGGCCCGCGTCAAGGAGCTGATCCTGGAGCGGCTCGGCGTCAGCGAGAGCTGACCGGCGAGAGCTGAGTCACCGTCAACCCGTGGGGGGACGCGCCGCACCGGCGCGTCCCCCCACGGCGTTTTTCTCCCGCTGTGAATAAGCCCACGAAGGCGGCAAAGGATCACTTTTGCCTGTCAGAGTGTCCAACGATTGCTCATGCGTTCTTTGCGGGCTGTTCGGTTTATGGACGATCATTCCCGGCCAAAGATCCACAAATCGTCCTTGGGAGCACGTCCGTGGCAGCCCTCGCGCGCTGGTGCGTCCGGCACCGACTGATCGCCGTCCTGCTGTGGCTGTGCGCCTTCGGCGGGGCCACCGCGGCCGCCTCCGTCGCCGGCACCTCGTACTCGAACGACTACTCGGTCCCCGGCACCGAGTCCGGCCGCGCCGCCCAGCTGCTCCAGGCGGGCTTCCCGGGCCTCGGCGGCGACAGCGACACCGTCGTCTGGCACACCACGAAGGGCACCGTCCGCGCCGCCGACGTCGAACAAAGCATGACCACCGCCCTCGACCGGATCGCCCGGCTGCCCGGCGTCGCCTCCGTGGACGGGCCGTACGAGGGCCAGGGCGGCCGGCAGATCAGCGCCGACGGGCACACCGCCTACGCCACGGTCACCTTCACTCAGCAGGCCGAGGACATCGGCGAGAACGAGGCCAAGGCAGTCGTGGGCGCCGCGAAGGCCGCCGAGGGCGACGGGCTCCAGGTGGAGCTGGGCGGCAGCGCCATCGGACTCACCGAGACCCCGAACGACCGCACCGCCGAGGTGGTCGGCGTCCTTGTCGCCGCCGTCGTCCTCTTCCTGGCCTTCGGCTCGCTCGCCGCCTCACTGCTGCCGATCGCCACCGCCCTGATCGGCGTCGGCACCGCCCACGCCGGCATCGGACTGCTCGGCCACGCCATGACGGTCGCCGACTTCGCGCCCATGCTCGGCATGCTCGTCGGCCTCGGCGTGGGCATCGACTACGCCCTGTTCATCGTCACCAGGCACCGGCGCGGACTCAAACGCGGCCTGGATGTCACCGAGGCCGCCGTGAGCGCCGTCGCGACCACCGGACGCGCCGTCGTCTTCGCGGGGGCGACCGTGTGCATCGCCCTGCTCGGCATGCTGATCCTGCGCCTGAGCTTCCTCAACGGCGTCGCCGTGGCCGCCAGCCTGACCGTGATCCTCACCGTCGCCGCCTCGGTCACCCTGCTGCCCGCCCTGCTGTCGTACATCGGCCCGCGCGCCCTCGGCCGTCGTGAACGCCGACGGCTCGCCGAGCACGGGCCGCGCCCCGAGGTGCCCACCGGCCTGGCCGCCCGCTGGTCCGCGTTCGTGGAGCGGCACCCCAAACTGCTCGGCTCGCTCGCCGTCGCGGTGATCGCGCTGCTCGCCCTGCCCACCCTCTCGCTCCACCTCGGCACCTCCGACCAGGGCAACGACCCCCGCACCTCCACCACCCGCAAGGCGTACGACCTGCTCGCCGACGGCTTCGGGCACGGCATCAACGGGCCGCTGACCCTCGTCACCCGGGTGGACGGCGCCGCCGACCGGCTCGCCCTGGACAACCTCGACACCGCCCTGCGCGCCACCCCCGGCGTCGCCGCCGCCACCCCGGCCGCCTACGCCACCGGCGGCGAGACCGCCTACCTCACCGTCGTCCCCGACTCCGCGCCCCAGTCCCAGGCCACCAGTGCCCTGGTGGACCGGCTGCGCGAGACGGTGCTGCCCCGCGCGGAACAGGGCACCTCCCTGGACATCCAGGTCGGCGGGGTGACCGCCAGCTACGACGACTTCGCCGATGTGATAGTCGGCAAACTTCCGCTGTTCGTCGGCACCGTCATCGGGCTCGGCTGCCTGCTGCTGCTCCTCGCCTTCCGCTCGCTCGGCATCCCGGTCAAGGCCGCCGTGATGAACATCGCCGCCGTGGCCGCCGCGTTCGGCGTGGTCGTCGCCGTCTTCCAGTGGGGCTGGGGCAGCGAACTGCTCGGCCTCGGCCGCGCGGGCCCCATCGAGCCCTTCCTGCCCGTGATCATGGTCTCGGTGCTCTTCGGGCTCTCCATGGACTACCAGGTCTTCCTGGTCAGCCGGATGTACGAGGAATGGCTGGCCACCGGCGACAACCGGCGCGCCGTCCGGGTGGGCCTCGCCGAGACCAGCCGGGTGATCAACTCCGCGGCCGTGATCATGATCTCGGTCTTCCTGGCCTTCGTACTCAGCGGCGACCGCGTGATCGCCATGTTCGGCATCGCACTCGCCGCCGCCGTCGCCCTCGACGCCTTCGTGCTGCGCACCCTGCTGGTGCCCGCCCTGATGCATCTGCTCGGCGCCGCCAACTGGTGGCTGCCCGGCTGGCTGGAGCGCCGGCTCCCGCACATCAGCATCGAGCCGCCGGAGTGCCGCGCCGCGCATGAGAGGCTCGGACGGGTCCCGGCCGACCGGACCGGCCCGGACCGGATCCACGAACAGCAGAAGGAAGCACAGCGCGATGTACGCGATATCCCTGGGTGACGGCGCCGAACTGCGCCCGTTGGAGGTCTGGCACGCCGAGGAGATGCTGGCCAATATCGACCGAGGACGCGCGTTCATCGGGCAGCACATCGGACTGCCGGAGGTGGTGGCCGACCTGGACGGCGCCCGCGCCTACCTGCGGTCGTACGGCGAGAAGCGCGCCACGGACACCGGCGCGCTGCACGGCATCTGGCAGGACGGGACGCTCGTCGGCGGACTGCTCTTCCGTACCTGGGACACGCCGAGCGGGGTGTGCGAGGCCGGCTGCTGGCTGGAGCCCGCGGCGGCCGGGCGCGGGCTCGTCACCCGGGGCATGCGGCTCCTCATCGACTGGGCGTTCCTGACCCGCGGCATGCACCGCGTGGAGTGGCGGGTGGCCACCGCCAACCAGCCCAGCATCAATGTGGCCCGGCGGCTCGGCATGACCCGTGAGGGTGTACTGCGCGAGAACTATCCGCACGACGGGGAGCGCACCAGCACCGAGATCTGGTCGGTGCTCGCCCCCGAATGGCCCACGGCACGCGAGGGCGCCGCGCAACACGCCCACTGACGATCATTAAGCGCCCTCTCAGACGGCGTCCGTACGGTTGTTGCCATGGCAACGAAGACATCGGAAGACGCCGCGGCCGGTACGACGGCGGCGCAGCACGACGACGAGACGGCACAGGGGGTCGAGACCGCGGCGCAGTACACCGCGGGGAAGGCGGAGACCGAGGGCGCGACGGTCGCCGAGGGCACCGAGGAGGCGGCCGAGGGCACGCTCGCCGAGGAGACGGCGGACGGGCCGGTGGACGATCCGGCGGACGGGTTCGAGGACGACACGGCGGACGCCAAGGCGCCCTCGGGGGTCGGCCAGGGCGCCGGTGCCGTGGTCTCCGCCGCGCTGGGCCTGGTCTCGCTCACCGGCGGCTGGATCGGCACCGTCGCGGGCGCCCGCCAGCAGCTCATCGGCCAGCTGCGGACGTCCTCCACGGCGGGCGTCGCCACGCAGATCAAGGCGGTCTACGGCGACGCCTGGCACACCACCGCGCTGTGGGCCGGCTTCTTCGCCCTGCTCGCGCTGATCACCGGCGTGGTCGTCCTCGCCCGCCCCGCCTTCGGCGCCCCCGGCCGCCCGCAGGCCCCCTGGATCAAGTCGGTGGCCTGGGCGGGCGTCTCGCTCGGTGTCATCGGGCTGCTGCTGGCGGTCCTGAAGTACTCGGACGCGCTGCTGGCACTGCCGTCGGCGAGCTGAGCGGGCGACAGCCCTCGCCGCCAGGGCTCTCAAGGGAGTCAGCGGCCTCAGGGGCCTCAGGGAACCCGTGCAACATGTCACGGGCTCCCCGAGGCCCCTCACGCATGCGCGACACGGATCCTGAGGCCCCTCGGACGGCGGCGGTCCGGGCCGGAAGCCCGCCCGAAGATGCGGAACTTTCCCCATGCTCCGCGCCCGGCCGGGCGCGGAGGGTGGAGGCGTCACGCGGGACAATGACCCCGGGACAACCGGCAAGGGGGAGAAGCCGTGTTCGACGCCTTCAGTGAACTGTTCGCACCAGGTCGCAAACACACCCGCGACGAACAGAACCGCCTCGAACTGACCAGGGAGGAGGCCGGCGACAGCGACCCGGGCCGCGGCCCCATAGACCTGACCTCCGGCAAGGCGGTCATACGGCTGCCCACCCCGGACCCGGCGACCACGGAGCCGGAGGGCGAAGAGCCGCAGTAGGAGGGGGAGGGGGTGGCCCCCGGGAGTCGGCGGCGGGGCTAACTCACCTGAAGCTCCAGAATCCTGTCGTCCCCCTTCTTCGGATGCCCCCGCCCGTCCGTGTTGCTCGTGATCAGCCACAGCTTGCCGTCGCCCGCCGGGGCGACCGTGCGCAGGCGGCCGTAGGTGCCGGTGAGGAAGGACTGGGGGGCGGCCGCGGCGCGGGTGCCGTGGAGGGGGATGCGCCACAGGCGCTCGCCCTTGAGGGCGGCCATCCAGATGACGCCGTGGACGTAGGCGATGCCGCTGGGGGAGGCGTCGTCGGTGTGCCACTCGGCGACGGGGTTCTGGAAGCGCGGGTCGGTGGACTGGCCCTCGGCGTCGGGCCAGCCGTAGTTGCCGCCGGGCTTGATGGCGTTCAGTTCGTCCCAGGTGTCCTGGCCGAACTCGGAGGCGAACAGCCGCTGGCGGTCGTCCCAGGCGAGGCCCTGGACGTTGCGGTGGCCCAGGGAGTAGACGGCGGAGCCGGGGAAGGGGTCGCCGGGGGCGGGTTCGCCGTCCGGGGTCAGCCGGAGGATCTTGCCGCCCAGGGAGGCGCGGTCCTGGGCGAGCCCGCGCCGGCCGCTCTCACCGGTGCCGGCGTACAGCATGCCGTCGGGGCCGAAGGCGATCCGGCCGCCGTTGTGGATGGGACCCTTGGGGATGCCCTTGAACAGCGTGTCGGGGGCGCCCAGTTGCTCACCGGCCGGTTTCTTGTCGTCGTAGAGCATGCGGACGATGCGGTTGTCCGAGGCGGAGGTGAAGTAGGCGTAGATCATGTGGTCCGAGGCGTAGTGCGGGGACAGCGCGATGCCCAGCAGGCCGCCCTCGCCCGCCGGGGAGACCCCGGAGACCGTGCCCAGTTCGGTCTTGCGGCCGGTGTCCGGGTCGATACGGGTGATCGTCCCGTCGTCGCGGGAGGAGACCAGCAGATCGCCGCCCGGCAGCACGGCCAGACCCCAGGGTGACTTCAGGCCGTCGGCCACCGTGCGCAGCACCCGTACCGAGCCCTTGGCGGGGGCCGCCGACTCCGTGACCGGGGCGCCGGGCGCGCTGCTCGGGGGCGCCGTACGGGGGAGTTCGCCGGGAAAACCCACTCCCGAGGAGCCGGAGGAGCAGCCCGCCGTCAGCAGGAGGGCGGCCGTGGCCAGCACGGTCGGCACAGCTCGACGTCGCACGATCATGATCCCTTCGGGGCGGCGGTCCAGCGGCAGATCTTCCCCTCCCAAGGGTCCCTCAGTCCCACGACCCCCGCGCCCCCGGCAGCCGTGCGATCTCCGCCAGGTCCGCCGGGGACAGCCGCAGTCCGGCCGCCGCCGCGTTCTCCGCGGCCCAGCGCTCCCGCTTCGTGCCCGGCAGCGCGATCACATGGCGGCCCCGCGACAGCACCCAGGCCAGTGCGACCTGCGCCGGGGTGACCTGCGGGCCGTGCCGCCGGGCGACCCGGCGCAGACCGGCCACGATCGGCTGGTTGGCCGCCATCATCTCGGCGGTGAACCGGGGGTGCCGGGCGCGCACATCGTCCGGTTCGAAGCCCTCGCCCGGGGTGAGCGTGCCGGTCAGGAAGCCGTTGCCCAGCGGCATCGCCGCCAGGAAGCCCACCCCTCGCGCCTCGCACCACGGCAGCAGCGTCCGCAGCGCCTCCGGGGACCACACCGACAGCTCCGCCTCGACCGCGGCCACCGGGAACACCTGCTGCACCCGCTGCAACTGGCGCAGTGTGCCGTCGTAGAGGCCGGTGCCCGAGCGGCGGCCGCCGCGGGCGCCCAGCGCGCACAGGCCGAGCGACCGCACCTTCCCGGCCCGCACCAGCTCCGCCATCGCGCCCCAGGTCTCCTCGATCGGCACCTCGGGGTCGGGGCGGTGCAGCTGGTAGAGGTCGATCACATCCGTCTGGAGCCGGCGCAGCGAGGCGTCGCAGGCCCGTCTCACATAGCCGGGGCGGCCGTTGGCCACGATGTGCTGCTCGCCCACCAGCAGCCCCACCTTCGTGGAGACGAACGCGTCCGACCGCCGCTCCCTCAGCACCCGCCCGAGCAGCAGCTCGTTGGTGAACGGGCCGTACATGTCCGCGGTGTCCAGCAGGCTCGACCCCAGGTCCAGTGCCCGGTGCACGCATCTCACCGACTCGTCGCCCCGTTGCCGCGAGGTGCTGTACGCCCAGCTCATCGGCATGCACCCGAGTCCGACGGCCCCCACCGCGAGTGCCCCCGCGCCGATCGTCCTGCGCTCCACCTGCTCCGGAACCTCCCCTAGCCTGACCCCCAACCTAACCTCTGCACCGCGCGTACCTGGCATAGCCTCCTGACCATGAGCGCAGACGTATGGCTTCCGCTTCCGCCCGAGGAGATCGAGGGGCTGCCCGAAGGCCTCCGGTACCTGTTCTGGGACGGGGGCGAGGACGGCGACCAGGAGTTTCCGGGCGACCCGGCGCGCTGTGTGATGTACGTGGTGCCGTACATGCGGCGCTGGCCGGTCAAGGTGCGCCCGCTGGAGCAGTTGAGCAATGTCCGGGTGATCCAGACCCTCACGGCCGGCGTCGACGACATCACGGCGCGGCTTTCGGCCATCGTGCCGGGCGTACGGCTGTGCAATGCGCGGGGGGTGCACGAGGCGAGCACCGCCGAGCTGGCGCTCACCCTGACCCTGGCCGCGCTGCGCGGCATCCCGGACTTCGTACGGGCCCAGCAACAGGAGCGCTGGCAGGGCGCGTTCCGGCCCGCGCTCGCCGACAAGAACGTGCTCATCGTCGGCTACGGCTCGATCGGCGCCGCCATCGAGGACCGGCTCACGCCCTTCGAGCTTGCGCGGGTGGCACGCGTCGCGCGCTCCCGGCGCACCACGGCGCGCGGTCTCGTGCATCCGATCGCCGATGTGCTCTCTCTGCTTCCGGAAGCCGATGTCGTGATTCTGTCCACCCCTCTCACGGACGCCACCCACGGTCTGGTGGACGCGGAGTTCCTCTCCCGGATGAAGGACGGGGCCCTCCTGGTGAACGTCGCCCGGGGGCCGGTCGTGGACACGAACGCGCTGCTCGCGGAGCTGGAGCGGGGCCGGCTCCTGGCCGCCCTGGACGTCACCGACCCCGAGCCGCTGCCGCCCGGCCACCCCCTGTGGAAGGCCCCCGGCGCACTGATCACCCCGCATGTCGGCGGACCCACGTCGGCCTTCCTGCCGCGCGCCCGGCGGCTGCTGGTCGACCAGTTGACCCGGTTCGTGAACCACGAGCCGCTGCGGAACGTGATCCTGACGACGGGGCAGGATCCGAAGGAGCCGGTGGGAACGGCCCCCGAAGATCAGGACGGAACAGATCCGGAGGGCCCGGACACCCCGGGAACGAACGGGCGTTAGGGCCTTTCCGGCACCCTCCGCGACCTCTCGGACGCGGCCCGTGCCCGCATCGCCGCTGGTCGTCACGGAGCGTAGAGAAGCTATGTCCCTGAGTGACGAACCTGGTGTATCGTCCCGACAGGGGCAGCGCCGCCTACATCGGCGCCGGGGATGACATTTCAGATCTTGTGAGGGGGGCGACGGGCGATGCACGGCCTATGGACGAACGATCCGACGCGTTGGAGCCGCCGACGGCGGCCCTGGTGCACGGCCGCGGTCAGACGCGGCCACCACACCGCTCACCACAGCCACCACCCGCGCCGGCCGGCAGGCCCCCGCAGGCACGCACGCCCGGTCCGCCGGGTGCGGCGGGACGCGGGCGCGTCACCCACCGGGAGGCCCCGGTGAGCGCGCCCACGCCGACCACCACCGTCCACGCAGAGGTGCGCGCGCCGCACCCGCACCAGGACCCGCCGGCGCGCGGACGGGTCCGCGTCGGGCGCACCCGCGCCTCCGAACAGCTTGTCCTCGCCCTTGTCTGCGCGGCGTACGCCGTCGGCGCCGCGTTCGACTGGGGCACGGACGAGATCGCGCTGGTCATGGGCGACTTCGGGCTCAGCGCCGCGGCCGGTGTCGCGGCCGTCTCCTGCTTCCTCTACGCCCGCGGCCTCCGGATCCGCTACCGCCCGGCCTGGCTGCTCTTCGGCCTCTCCTCGGCCATGGCGGCCCTGGGCAACGCCGTCTGGGGCTGGTACGAGGTCGTGCTCGGCCGGCCCGTGCCCAGCCCGTCGTACGCCGATCTGTTCTTCCTGTGCTTCGCGCCGCCCGCGATCGTGGGCCTGCTGGTGCTCGCCAGCCGTCCGGTGACCCGGGCCGGCTGGATCTGTCTGGGCCTGGACGCCTGGCTGATCGGCGGTTCGCTGCTCACCCTGTCATGGAGCCTCGCGCTCGCCCAGGCGGCCCGGTTCGACGGGCCGAGCGTGGCGCACACCGCGCTGTCGCTGGCGTATCCGCTGCTGGACATCGCGCTGGTCAGCATGGTGCTCGCGCTGCACTTCCGGCGCGCGCCCGGCAATCGCACCGCCGTGAACACCGCGATCGGCGCGCTCGCCCTGACCGTGATGTGCGACGCGCTGTTCACCTCGCCGCTGCTGCACAGCAGTTACCGCTCCGGGCAGCTGCTGGACGCGGGCTGGTTCGCCGGTTCGCTGCTGCTCGCCTACGCCCCCTGGGCCACACCCCGGCCCGGGACCGCGCCGGCGCCGGACGGGCCCACCCGCGCGGCCTCCGGGCACCTGCCCGCGCCGCGCGCCGCCGGCCATCGGTCACCGTCCGCGCCCGACCCGTCCGCGCCCGGCCCGAGTGCCGAGCACAGCCGGGACCCGGGCTCCGGGCAGGACGCGGGATCCGGGCACGACGTGCACACGGGGGCCGAACGCGACGCGTACGACGGCTCCGAACACGGCGCGTACCCGGACCCGGAACCGAGCCACCTCCAGGCCACCGGGGACAGCGCGTTCCCGGGCGCCGAGCACGGGCCGCTCCCGGCACCCGACCGTACCGACCCGGCTCCGCACGCCGGTGCCGACTCCGCCCGCTACCCGGCCGGCCGCCCGATCACCGGCTCGCTCGCCGCGCTCACCCCGTATCTCGCCGCCGCGGTGTGCACCCTGGGCATCCTGTACAACGTCCTGAACGGCCGCAGGCCCGACCACGTCGTGCTGATCACCGCGGGCTGCGTCGTGCTCGCGCTCGTGATCCGCCAGGGCATCATGCTGCTGGACAACATCGCCCTCACCCAGGAACTGGCCCAGAAGGAGAACCACTTCCGCTCCCTGGTGCAGGGCTCCAGCGACGTCATCATGATCGCCGCGCCCAACGGCATCCTGCGCTACGTCTCCCCGGCCGCCGCCGGGGTCTACGGCCGTCCCGCCGAGGACCTGGTGGGCACCGAGCTGGCCGCCCTGATCCACCCCGAGGACCTGGGCTGCGTGGTGCACGAGGTGCGCCGCTTCCTCGCGGCCAGCCCGCTGACGGAGCCCACCACCCGTATCGAGTGCCGCTTCCGCTCCGGCGGCGGGGGCGGCTGGCTGAATGTCGAGTCCACCGTCAACCGCCACCACGGCGGTCTGATCTTCAACAGCCGGGACGTCACCGAACGCGTGCGCCTCCAGGCGCAGTTGCAGCACAACGCGGAGCACGACCCGCTGACCGACCTGCCCAACCGCGCGCTGTTCACCCGGCGCGTCCAGCAGGCCCTGTCCGGTCGCCGGGCCACCGACCGGGGCGCCGCCCTGCGCGGCACCGCGGTGCTCTTCATCGACCTCGACGGCTTCAAGGCCGTCAACGACACCATCGGGCACCAGGCCGGCGACGAACTCCTCGTCCAGGCCGCCCGAAGACTCCAGGACGCGGTCCGCCAGGGCGACACCGCCTCCCGGCTCGGCGGCGACGAGTTCGCGGCCCTGATCGTCGGGGACGGCACCCATGACCGTGCCGCTCGTGAGCGCAACATCCTGGAGCTCGCGGACCGCCTCAGGATGACCCTCTCCCAGCCCTACGCGATCGACGGCAACGATGTCCGGGTCAACGCCTCCATCGGCGTCGCCTTCGCCGAACCCGGCCTCGGGGCGGGCGAGTTGCTGCGCAATGCCGACCTCGCGATGTACCGCGCGAAATCGGCCGGAAAGGGCCGGGTCGAGCTGTACAAGCCGCAGATGCAGCAGGACGTCGTACGCAAGGCGGAGCTGGCCACCCGGCTGCGCGCCGCGCTGCACGACGGGGAGTTCGCGCTGCTGCATCAGCCCGTGGTGTGCCTGGAGGACGGCCGGATCACGGCGGTCTCGGCGCAGGCCCGCTGGCGGTCCTCGCAGGGGGTGCTGTTCACCCCGGCCGAGTTCCTGCGGGTGGCCGAGGACGGCGACAAGACGGCCGAGCTGGACCGCTGGATCCTCCAGGAGGCCGTGGCGGGGGCCGCCGAGCGGGCCGCGAGCGGGCTCGTCGTGCCGGTGGCGGTGCGGATGAGCGCCCGGCGGCTGCTGGACCGCTCGCTGCCGCCCGGGTCCGTGGAGGCGCTGCTGACCAGATACGGGCTGCCGCCCGGGGCGCTGGTCATCGAGCTGTCCGACACCGATCCGGGGCTCGGTCTCGACGAGCTGGAGCGGCGGCTGACCGCGCTGAGCCGGCTCGGGGTGCGGATCGCGCTGGACGGCTTCGGCAGCGGCCATGCGGCGATCGCCGCGCTGCGGCGGCTGCCCGTGGACATCCTCAAGCTCGACCGCGGCCTCGTCGAGGGCGTGGTGGACTCCGCGCGGCTGCACAAGATCACCAGCGGGCTGCTGCGGATCTCGGGCGATCTCGGGCTCCAGTCCGTCGCCGAGGGCGTGGACCTGCCCGAGCAGGCGGTGGCGCTGCGCGCGATGGGCTGCACCCATGGCATCGGCGCGGCGTTCTCCGGCCCGCTGGACGAGTACCGGCTGCGCCGGGCGCTCGGCGCCGGGTCCTGCCCGGTGCCGCACAGCGGAACGGGAGCGCACGCGACGGCCGGGGCGCACGCCTCGGGCGGAGCCCACGCCGGGACCGGCCCGCGCACATCGAGCGGGCCCCTTGTACCGGCCGAACCGGCGTTCGCGGGCAGAGTGCGGGAAACACAGGGGCGGCTGGGTGCCGCGGGGGTGTACACCGGAGGAGTACCCGCTGTTTTCGGAGGCAGCAGTGCCCTTCGCTCACATTCTGAGACGCCCGTCCCACCCACTTGACACATGGTGCGCCCCGGGGGGAGGGTCAGTGCCATGCGCACCCGAATTCTCGTACTTGGACAGCGCGTCGGCTGAGCTGGGACCCACCGGAATGCGATCCGGAATCCCCAGCGACCCTCACCGGCGCGCTCCCCTCGCTTGCCTCACGGCACGAGGGGTTTTTTGTTGCACGAGTGACTCTCGTCCGACTGACGAACTCCGCCCGAACCTCGCAAAAACCCTCAGCATCGAGAAGAGAAGCCGATGACCGAGCAGGCCACCGGGGCCCATCATCCGCAGCCCCGGCCCCGATCCGGCGGACACTCCGCCCCCGTCGAGCACGTCACGGGCGCGCAGTCCCTCATCCGCTCCCTTGAAGAGGTCGGGGCGGACACGGTATTCGGAATTCCCGGCGGCGCGATCCTGCCGGCGTACGACCCGCTGATGGACTCCGCCCGGGTGCGCCACGTCCTGGTCCGCCATGAGCAGGGCGCGGGCCACGCGGCCGAGGGGTACGCACAGGCCACCGGCAAGGTCGGCGTCTGCATGGCGACGAGCGGACCGGGCGCGACCAACCTGGTCACCCCGATCGCCGACGCCCATATGGACTCGGTGCCGATGGTCGCGATCACCGGCCAGGTGTCCTCGAAGTCGATCGGCACGGACGCCTTCCAGGAGGCGGACATCGTCGGCATCACCATGCCGATCACCAAGCACAACTTCCTGGTGACCAAGGCCGAGGAGATCCCGCGGATCATCGCGCAGGCCTTCCACATCGCCTCCACCGGACGTCCAGGGCCGGTGCTGGTCGACATCGCCAAGGACGCCCTCCAGGCGAAGACCACCTTCTCCTGGCCGCCGGTCATGGACCTGCCCGGCTACCGCCCGGTGACCAAGCCGCACGCCAAGCAGATCCGCGAGGCCGCCAAGCTGATCACCGCCGCCAAGCGGCCGGTCCTCTACGTCGGCGGCGGCGTCCTGAAGGCCAAGGCCACCGCCGAGCTGAGGGTCCTCGCCGAACTCACCCAGGCGCCCGTCACCACCACCCTGATGGCGCTGGGCGCATTCCCCGACAGCCACCCCCTGCATGTGGGAATGCCGGGCATGCACGGTGCGGTCACCGCCGTCACCGCGCTTCAGAAGGCCGACCTGATCGTCGCCCTCGGTGCCCGCTTCGACGACCGCGTCACCGGCAAGCTGGACAGCTTCGCGCCGTACGCCAAGATCGTGCACGCCGACATCGACCCGGCCGAGATCGGCAAGAACCGCGAGGCCGACGTGCCGATCGTGGGCGACGCCCGCGAGGTCATCGCCGATCTGGTCCAGGCCGTGCAGAAGGAGCACAGCGAGGGCAACCAGGGCGACTACAGCGCCTGGTGGCACGACCTCAACCGCTGGCGCGAGACCTACCCGCTCGGCTACGACCGGCCCGAGGACGGCTCGCTGTCCCCGCAGGCCGTCATCGAGCGCGTCGGACAGCTCGCCCCCGAGGGCACCATCTTCGCGGCGGGCGTCGGCCAGCACCAGATGTGGTCCGCGCACTTCATCCAGTACGAGCAGCCCGCCACCTGGCTGAACTCCGGCGGCGCCGGAACCATGGGCTACTCGGTCCCGGCCGCCATGGGCGCCAAGGCCGGCCGGCCCGAGCGCACGGTCTGGGCGATCGACGGCGACGGCTGCTTCCAGATGACCAACCAGGAACTGACCACCTGCGCCCTGAACAACATCCCCATCAAGGTCGCCGTCATCAACAACGGCGCGCTCGGGATGGTCCGCCAGTGGCAGACTCTGTTCTACAACCAGCGCTACTCCAACACCGTCCTGCACAGCGGCCCCGACGACGTCAACCCCGAGGCCCGGGGCACGCGGGTGCCGGACTTCGTGAAGCTGGCCGAGGCGATGGGCTGCGTGGGACTGCGCTGCGAGCGCCCCGAGGACCTGGACAAGGTCATCGAGGAGGCCAATTCCATCAACGACCGTCCGGTGGTCGTGGACTTCATCGTCCACCAGGACGCCATGGTGTGGCCGATGGTCGCCGCCGGCACCTCGAACGACGAGATCATGGCCGCCCGGGACGTCCGCCCCGACTTCGGCGACAGCGAAGACGACTGAGCGAGAGAGACGTAAAAAGACCATGTCCAAGCACACGCTCTCCGTCCTGGTGGAGAACAAGCCGGGCATCCTCGCCCGGATCGCCGCCCTGTTCTCCCGCCGCGGCTTCAACATCGACTCGCTCGCGGTGGGCGTCACCGAGCACCCCGACATCTCCCGGATCACCATCGTGGTCGGTGTCGAGGAACTGCCGCTGGAGCAGGTGACCAAGCAGCTCAACAAGCTGGTCGAGGTCCTGAAGATCGTCGAGCTGGAACCCCATCAGGCCGTTCAGCGCGAACTCGTTCTGGTGAAGGTCCGCGCGGACAACGAGACCCGCTCCCAGATCGTGGAGATCGTCCAGCTGTTCCGCGCCAAGACCGTGGACGTCTCCCCGGAGGCCGTGACCATCGAGGCCACCGGGTCCGGCGAGAAGCTGTCCGCCATGCTCAAGATGCTGGAGCCGTTCGGCATCAAGGAGCTGGTCCAGTCCGGCACCATCGCCATCGGCCGCGGCGCCCGTTCGATCACGGACCGCTCGCTGCGCGCCCTGGACCGATCCGCGTAACACCCGGTACGGACGCGTACGGGCGGCCGGTCGCACCGCTCGCCCGTATGCCGAGACCCCGAAACCACCTCACCGCCCGCCGTCATACGGTGGGACGCACCACCTGCACACATAGGGAGAGAACCCAAAGTGGCCGAGCTGTTCTACGACGCTGACGCCGACCTGTCCATCATCCAGAACCGCAAGGTCGCGGTCATCGGTTACGGCAGCCAGGGTCACGCGCACGCCCTGTCGCTGCGCGACTCCGGCGTGGACGTCCGGGTCGGTCTGCACGAGGGCTCCACGTCCAAGGTCAAGGCCGAGGAGCAGGGCCTGCGCGTGGTCACCCCGGCCGAGGCCGCGGCCGAGGCCGACGTCATCATGATCCTGGTCCCGGACCCGATCCAGGCCCGGGTCTACGAGGAGTCCATCGCCGGGAACCTGAAGGACGGCGACGCGCTGTTCTTCGGCCATGGCTTCAACATCCGCTTCGGCTTCATCAAGCCCCCGGCCGGCGTGGACGTCTGCATGGTGGCCCCCAAGGGCCCGGGCCACCTGGTCCGCCGCCAGTACGAGGAAGGCCGCGGCGTGCCCTGCATCGCCGCCGTCGAGCAGGACGCCTCCGGCAACGCCTTCGCGCTGGCCCTGTCGTACGCCAAGGGCATCGGCGGCACCCGCGCCGGCGTCATCAAGACGACCTTCACCGAGGAGACCGAGACCGACCTCTTCGGCGAGCAGGCCGTGCTGTGCGGTGGCACCGCCGCTCTGGTCAAGGCGGGCTTCGAGACCCTGACCGAGGCCGGCTACCAGCCGGAGATCGCCTACTTCGAGTGCCTGCACGAGCTGAAGCTGATCGTGGACCTCATGTACGAGGGCGGCCTGGAGAAGATGCGCTGGTCCATCTCCGAGACCGCCGAGTGGGGCGACTACGTCACCGGTCCGCGCATCATCACCGACGCCACCAAGGCGGAGATGAAGAAGGTCCTCGCCGAGATCCAGGACGGCACCTTCGCCAAGAACTGGATGGACGAGTACCACGGCGGTCTGAAGAAGTACAACGAGTACAAGAAGCAGGACTCCGAGCACCTGCTGGAGACCACCGGCAAGCAGCTGCGTCAGCTGATGAGCTGGGTGAACGAGGAGGCGTAAGCCTCGCGTCAGGGGGCCGGGGCATGCTGCTCCGGCCCCCATTCGCCACGATCTCCGACAGCACTCCACATTGGAGTTCCCCGTCCGGGTGATCCTTCCGCAGCGGCGCAAAACGAGGAGCGCGGCGCCACTAGACTGCTGCACAACATACGCGTCAGGCCCACAGCGTCGTGCGTCTTCCACGCGGCTAGCACCCCTCCGCCAGCGGCCGTCGGGACGGCCGTCCGCATTGGACTTGTGAGGACCCACGTGAGCTCGAAACCCGTCGTACTCATCGCCGAAGAGCTTTCGCCCGCGACCGTCGACGCCCTTGGCCCGGACTTCGAGATCCGGCACTGCAACGGAGCCGACCGGGCGGAGCTGCTGCCCGCCATCGCCGACGTCGACGCGATCCTGATCCGTTCCGCCACCAAGGTCGACGCCGAGGCCGTCGCCGCGGCCAAGAAGCTCAAGGTCGTCGCCCGCGCGGGCGTCGGCCTGGACAACGTCGACGTGTCCGCCGCCACCAAGGCCGGCGTGATGGTCGTCAACGCCCCGACCTCCAACATCGTGACCGCGGCCGAGCTGGCCTGCGGTCTGCTGCTGTCCACCGCCCGCAACATCCCGCAGGCGAACGCCGCGCTGAAGAACGGCGAGTGGAAGCGCAGCAAGTACACGGGCGTCGAGCTGGCCGAGAAGACCCTCGGCGTCGTCGGCCTCGGCCGTATCGGCGCCCTGGTCGCGCAGCGCATGTCCGCCTTCGGCATGAAGGTCGTCGCCTACGACCCGTATGTACAGCCGGCCCGCGCCGCCCAGATGGGCGTCAAGGTGCTGTCCCTGGACGAGCTCCTCGAAGTCTCCGACTTCATCACCGTCCACCTGCCGAAGACCCCCGAGACCCTCGGCCTCATCGGCGACGAGGCGCTGCGCAAGGTCAAGCCGAGCGTGCGCATCGTCAACGCGGCGCGCGGCGGCATCGTGGACGAGGCGGCGCTGTACGCGGCGCTGAAGGAGGGCCGGGTCGCCGGCGCCGGCCTCGATGTGTACACCAAGGAGCCCTGCACCGACTCCCCGCTGTTCGAGCTGGACCAGGTCGTGTGCACCCCCCACCTGGGCGCCTCCACGGACGAGGCCCAGGAGAAGGCGGGCATCGCGGTCGCCCGGTCGGTGCGTCTCGCCCTCGCCGGTGAACTGGTCCCGGACGCGGTCAACGTCCAGGGCGGTGTCATCGCCGAGGACGTCAAGCCGGGCCTGCCGCTGGCCGAGCGCCTGGGCCGTATCTTCACCGCGCTCGCCGGTGAGGTGGCCGTGCGCCTGGATGTAGAGGTCTACGGCGAGATCACCCAGCACGATGTGAAGGTGCTCGAACTCTCCGCGCTCAAGGGCGTGTTCGAGGACGTCGTCGACGAGACGGTGTCGTATGTGAACGCACCGCTGTTCGCCCAGGAGCGCGGCGTCGAGGTCCGCCTCACCACCAGCTCCGAGGCCACCGAGCACCGCAATGTGGTGACCGTGCGCGGCACGCTCGGCACCGGCGAGGAGGTGTCGGTCTCCGGCACCCTGGCCGGCCCCAAGCATGTCCAGAAGATCGTCGCGGTCGGGGAGTACGACGTCGACCTCGCCCTCGCCGACCACATGCTGGTCCTGCGCTACGAGGACCGTCCCGGTGTCGTCGGCACCGTCGGCCGCATCCTCGGCGAGGCCGGTCTGAACATCGCCGGTATGCAGGTCGCCCGTGCCACGGTGGGCGGCGAGGCGCTGGCCGTCCTCACGGTGGACGACACGGTGACGCCGAACGTGCTGGCCGAGGTCTCCGCCGAGATCGGCGCCGCGTCGGCCCGCTCGGTCAACCTGGTCTGACCCGCTGCACGGAAGGCCGGACGGCCGAGGAACTCCTCGGCCGTCCGGCCTTCCGCCGTCTCCGGGCCGGCCCGGGAGTCAGTCGCCGGAGAACGGCGATGCGTTGTACGCGTCGGCCGGGTTGAACTCCTGCGGACACACCGAGACCACGAAGCGGTCGGGGTCGTCCAACCAGGGGAAGTGGCCCGCGCCGGGCTGGATCACCAGTTCGGCGTCGGGGAAGAGAGCCGCGTACGCGGCGACCGTGGCCGGCGGGGCGCCCGGGTCGACCTCGCCCGCGAGCAGCCGTACCGGCGCGGTGAGACGGGCCAGCGCGGCCCGTGCGGCCGGCGGGTCGTACGCGCCCTCCGCGCCGTACGCGGCCATGACCCCGGGGTTCGACCGCTCGTCCGCCGCGGCCTGATGGGCGCGTGCCGCCTCGTCCCAACGGCCGTACGAGAACGGGGTGATGGCCTCCCATGAGGCCGCCGTCGCACGGCCCTGTGTGATCGCCTCCAGTGCCGCGTACGCCGCCGGGAACCAGGGCTCCGCGGCCCGGGCCCGGACGGTCTCAAGGCGCAGCCCACCGCTGATCGTGAGGCCGACGGCGGCGACGCTCGGGGTGTCCAGGGTCAGCCGCTCGACCCGCTCGGGGTGGCAACTCGCGTACAGCACCGCCAGGTTGGCGCCGGCGCAGTGCGCGAGCAGATCCATCCGGTCCAGACCCAGATGCGCGCGCAGGGCCTCCACGTCGGCCACCATCCGGTCGCAGCGGTACGACGCCGGGTCCCGGGGAGTCGCCGAGCCGCCCGTGCCCCGGAGGTCCGGCATGATCAGCCGCCGGTACCGGGACAGGCCGCCCAGATCGCCGAGGTACGCCGAGTCCGTCGGGCCGCCGGGCAGAGCGACCAGCGGGCTGCCCTCGCCGCGGACGCGGTAGGCGAGTTCGGTGCCGTCGGGCGCGGAGAAGGAGAAGGAAGAAGGGGAAGCCATGGCGAAGAGGCTTACCCCGGCGGGCAGTTGGGGGCAACCGGGATTTCCGCGCCGCGCCCCTACAGCCGGGCCCTCTTCAACGCCATGTGCAGCAGCAGCCGGTCCTCGCCGTCGTCCAGGTCGAGGCCCGTCAGCTGTTCCACGCGGTTGAGGCGGTAGTAGAGGGTCTGGCGGTGGATGCCCAGCTCGGAGGCCGTACGGCCCGCCTGGCCCGCGCAGTCGAGATAGACCTCGGCGGTACGGGCCAGCTCGCGGTGGGCCGGGGAGAGGAGGGGGCCGGCGGCCGGGTCCTGCGCGGACTCCGGGGGGAGCGCGGTCAGCAGGCGGTACGGCCCGATGCCCCGCCACTGCGCGACCGGGCCGAGGCGCCGTTCGGCCAGTGCCGCCTGTGCCGCGGCGCGCGCCTCCTGCCAGACCGCGCCCAGCTCGGCCAGTCCGACGCGGGGGTCCCCGATCCCGGCGGCGGGCCCGCCGAACCCGGCCGTCCCGGGACCGCCGGTGTACCGGGACGCCCCGGCGACTCCCGCGGCGACCGCCGCCGCCACCGCGGCTCCGGCCCCCCTCGGCACGGCCGCGCGCGTCCTCTTGCCCGACGCCCCGCCGGCCCCCTTGTCCGAGCCGCCCCGCGCTCCGGTGCCGGAGCCGCTCGGTGCCGGGCTCCCCTCCGTCGTGGCCGCCTCCGTGCCGCCCCGTACCCCGAGAGCCCCCCAGGCCCCCTCCGCCTCCTCCAGTACCCGGCCCGCCGCCGCCAGCGCCGGTGCGCCCACCGCCGTGGAGCGGAGCCGGACCAGTACCGCGAGGCTCTGGGCCGCCGCTCCCCAGGGGATCGTGCACAGGGCCGCGGCGTGCGGGACGGAACGGGCGGAGGGGGCGTCGTCCGGGTCGGGGGAGGGCCAGGGGGCCACACAGATCAGGGTGTGGGGGCCGTCCGCGCGAGGACCGAGCGCGGTGCGCAGCTCGGCCACCGCCATGTCCCGCTGCCAGCCGCCCTCGGCGGTGAGCACCGCCCGCAGCTCACGGCTCAGCCCGGCCCCCGCCTCCGCCTCGTCCGCGAGCAGCGCGCCGATCCGGCCGGCCACCCGCATCGCGGCATCGAGCTGGGCGTCCGTCGGCCCGGGCTCGTTCTCCAGGAGCCAGACGTAGCCGACCACGACCCCCCGGTGCCGCACGGGCAGGCAGATCCGGCCGCGGTAGACACCCGCCTCGGGGCTCGGCGGGATACGGACCGGGCCGGTGGCGCGGGTGATGCCGAAGCCCTCGAACCAGGTGCGCACGCCCGCCGTGGAGCGCCGGGTCAGGATCGAGCGGGTGCGCACCGGGTCCAGCGCCGAGGCGTCCAGCTCGTCGTCGCTGTCGTACGTGCCGAAGGCGAGCAGCTCGAAGTCGCGGTTCTCCAGGGTCGCGGGCGCGCCCAGCAGCTCCGAGATCTCGTCCACCAGTTCCTGGTAATCACCCTTGTAATCCGCCGCCACCCGGGCATTCTCCCCCATTTTCCGGCCATCTTCATACAGATGTCTGAGATCCCGGGCACGGATGCGTGACAGCTGTCGATGGCCGACGATCAAAGGGATCCGTAGGTTTCACGTTGGTTCTCCGTGCCGTACCCGAATCGTCGGGTGATGGCCTCTTTTGGTGCTTGTCTGTGGAGGTGCCCCGTGCTGGGTCCCGTGATTCTCGCCGCGTCGCGCAGCGACCGGATGCGTCGCCTGATCTCGGCGGCCCCCGTGACCAAGCAGGTCGTCGACCGCTTCATCCCGGGTGAGACGGTGTCCGACATCGTCCCGATCATCAAGGACCTGACGGGCAAGGGCCTTCAGCTGACGATGGACGTCGTCGGCGAGGACATCACCACCCCCGCACAGGCCGAGGGCGCCCGCGACGCCTACCTCGCGCTGATCGACCACCTCAAGGAGCTGGAGCTCGGCGAGAAGGTCGAGATGTCGGTCAAGCTCTCGATGTTCGGCCAGTCCCTCCCGTCGCCCACCACCACCCTCAACCGAGGGCCCTCCGGGCCCGCCTCTACATTCCCGGGCGGCCACGAGCTGGCGCTCGCCAATGTCCGCCCCGTCGTCGAGGCCGCCGCCGCGATCGGTACGACCGTGACGCTGGACGCCGAGGACCACACCACCCTCGACTCGATGTTCGCCATCCACGAGGAGCTGCGGAAGGACCACCCGCAGACCGGCTGTGTCATCCAGGCGTACCTGTTCCGCACCGAGGCCGACGCCAAGCGGCTCGCCGAGGCAGGCAGCCGGGTCCGCCTGGTCAAGGGCGCCTACAAGGAGCCCGCCGAGGTCGCCTACCAGCAGAAGCACGAGATCGACAAGGCCTACGTGCGCATCCTGAAGACGCTGATGGAGGGCGAGGGCTACCCGATGATCGGGTCCCACGACCCGCGCCTGATCTCCATCGCGCAGGAGCTCGCCCACAAGGCCGGTCGTAAGCTCGACGAGTACGAGTTCCAGATGCTGTACGGCATCCGCGGCGACGAGCATCTGCGGCTGGCCGCAGAGGGTCACCGCATGCGCGTCTACACGGCGTACGGCACCGACTGGTACGGCTATTTCATGCGCCGTCTGGCGGAGAAGCCGGCGAACCTGCGCTTCTTCCTGCGCAGCATGGTCAGCAAGGGCTGAGCCCACCACCCGCTCACGTACAAGGAGTTCGGATCTCATGGACGCTGTGACCCAGGTCCCCACCCCCGTCAACGAGCCGGTGCACGGCTATGCCCCCGGCTCGCCCGAGCGCGCCCGGCTGGAGGCCAAGCTCAAGGAGCTGGCCGAGAACCCGGTCGAGCTGCCGATGACCATCGGTGGCGAGAAGCGGCTGGGCGGCGGCGAGCCGTTCGAGGTCGTGCAGCCGCACAACCACAAGGCCGTGCTCGGCACCGGTCGCCACGCCACCCAGCAGGACGCCCAGGACGCCATCGACGCGGCCCTGGCCGCCGCTCCGGCCTGGCGTGCGATGGCCTTCGACGACCGCGCCGCGATCATCCTGCGCGCCGCCGAGCTGCTGTCCGGCCCGTGGCGCGAGACGATCGCCGCCTCCACCATGCTCGGCCAGTCCAAGACGGCCCAGCAGGCGGAGATCGACAGCCCCTGTGAGCTGGTCGACTTCTGGCGCTTCAATGTGCACTACGCCCGCCAGATCCTCGCCGAGCAGCCCCCGGCGAACTCCCCGGGCGTGTGGAACCGCATGGACCACCGCCCGCTGGAGGGCTTCGTCTACGCGATCACGCCGTTCAACTTCTCGGCGATCGCGGCGAACCTGCCCACCGCCCCGGCCCTGATGGGCAACGTGGTGGTCTGGAAGCCGTCCCCGACGCAGACGCACGCCGCCGTGCTGCTCATGCAGCTGCTGGAGGAGGCCGGTCTGCCCAAGGGTGTCATCAACCTCGTCACCGGCGACGGCATCGAGGTCTCCAAGGTCGCCCTGGAGCACCGCGACCTCGCGGGCATCCACTTCACCGGTTCGACCAAGACCTTCCAGTACCTGTGGAAGACGGTCGGCAACAACATCGAGAAGTACCGCTCGTACCCCCGTCTGGTCGGCGAGACCGGCGGCAAGGACTTCCTGGTCGCGCACCCGAGCGCCGACCGCGCGATCCTGAAGACCGCGCTGACCCGTGGTGCCTTCGAGTACCAGGGCCAGAAGTGCAGCGCCACCTCCCGCGCGTACATCCCGGCCTCCATCTGGAACTCCGGCTTCAAGGAGGAGTTCGCGGCCGAGGTCGACTACCTCACCATGGGTGATGTGACGGACCTGTCCAACTTCATGGGCGCCGTCATCGACGACCGCTCCTTCGCCAAGAACAAGGCCGCGATCGACCGCGCCAAGGCGGACGCGACCTGCACGATCGTCGCGGGCGGCACGTACGACGACTCGGTCGGCTACTTCGTGCGCCCGACCGTCATCGAGTGCTCCGACCCGGAGAACGAGGTCTTCACGACCGAGTACTTCGGCCCGGTGCTCGCGGTCCACGTCTACGAGGACGACAAGTACGACGAGATGCTGACCCAGATGGAGTCGGTCTCGGACTACGCCCTCACCGGGTCGGTCATCGCGGGCGACCGTGCGGCGGCCGCGTACACGATGGAGAAGCTCCGCTACGCGGCGGGCAACTTCTACATCAACGACAAGTCGACCGGCGCCGTGGTCGGCCAGCAGCCCTTCGGCGGCGGCCGCGCCTCCGGCACCAACGACAAGGCCGGTGCCCCCCAGAACCTGATGCGCTGGACCCTGACCCGCGCCATCAAGGAGACCCTGGTCCCGCCGACCGACTACACGTACCCGCACATGGGCTGACCCCCAGCCCGCCCGAACGACGGGCCGGGAAGCCTGACCCCCGAGCAGGCTTCCCGGCCCGTTTCCAATGCCCGGCGCGCGTCGACGGCCGGGGGTGCCACCGGCGCGACGGCGAGGCGACGGCATGCGGGGCCACCCCTCAATCCCCCTTCCGCACCAGGATCTTCCCCGTGTTCCCGCCCCGCAGCATCATCAGGAACGCGTCCACGATCCGGTCGAAGCCGTCGATCACCGTCTCGTCCGCCGTCAGCGCGCCGCTGCGCAGATGCGGTACGGCGAAGTCGTACAACTCCTCCTGCGCGTCCCGGTGGTCGGAGACCAGGAAGCCCTCGATGCGCAGTCTGCGTTCCACCACGGCGGTGTGATCGAGGACGACGGGCGGGGCGTCGGGGGTGTTGTACCGGCTGATCGTGCCGACCCGTGCCACCCGGCCGCGGAGACGCAACGCGCCGATCGCCGCGCCGAGTTGCTCGCCGCCCACGTTGTCCACGAAGACGTCCACGCCGGTGGGCGCCGCCGCGGCCAGCAGCTCGGCGGCGGGGCCCGCGTGGTAGTCGAAGGCGGCGTCGTAACCCACGTGTTCCGTCAGGTACGTGACCTTCTCGGGCGTGCCCGCGCTGCCGATCAGCCGGCCCGCGCCGAGGAGCCGGGCGAAGCGTCCCGCCGCGGTGCCGACGCCGCCCGCCGCGCCGGAGACGAACACGTCCTCGCCCGCGCGCAGCCGCGCCACGCGGGTCAGGGCGACGTACGCCGTCAGGCCCGTGCCGCCCAGCACGCTGAGGTACGCGGTCAGCGGGACGCCGGGGTGGTGGGGGAGCCGTCGTACCTCCTCGGGGGTGACCACGGCGTGGGTACGCCAGCCCCGGCGGTGGAAGACGATCTCGCCCTCGGGCAGGTCCGGGGTGCGCGAGGCGGTGATCCGGCCCAGGGCGCGGCCCTCCAGCGGGGCGTTCAGCGCGAAGTCGCCGTCCATCATCTCCCGGTGGTACGGGTCCACCGACCACAGCAGGTTCTCCACCAGGGCGGTGCCCGGCGCCGGTTCGGGCACCGGGGACTCGGCGAAGCGGAAGTGGGCGGCGGTGGGGAAGCCGGTGGGGCGGGCGGTCTGCTGCACGGTGAGCGCGGTCTCGGTCATGAGGAGGACGGTAGGGAGGAATGCCGCGCGGCAGCAGAGGGTTGGGCTCATGAAAGCCGCTGATCCATGAAGCGGACTCATAGGCGCAGGTGGGAGCCCCGAGTGACTGACCTTGCCCCGCAGGAGCTGAGGATTCTGGTCGCCGTGGCCGACGAGGGCGGCTTCTCCGCCGCGGGCGCCCGGCTCGGCACCAGCCAGTCCGCCGTGTCCCACGCCGTGCGCGGCATCGAAAAGAAGTTGGGGGCGGTGCTGTTCGAACGCGGCCGGTTCGGCGCCCGTCCCACCCCGGCCGGTGAGCGGGCCGCCGCCCACGCCCGGCGGGTGCTGCGGATGCTGGCGGTGCTGGCCGCCGAGGTGCGCGCGAGCGGGAGCGGGCGGCTCACCGGACCGCTGCGCGTCGCCGCGTTCCGCAGCGCGGCCCTGTATCTGCTGCCGCCCGCCCTGGAGCGGCTCGCCGCCCAGCACCCCGGGATCGAGGTGGAGGTCACCGTCGTACGGGAGTTGGGGGCCGGCACCGCGGCCGAGGTCGCGGCAGGGCGGGCCGACCTCGGGATCGCCGCGCTGACCGGGGCACCGCCGAGCGGGCTGGTCGGCGGGCCGCTGCTGGAGGAGCCGTACGCCCTGGTGCATCCTGCCGGGCACCCGGATCCGCGCGGTCTGCCGCTTGTGGACTGGGCCGAGAACTGCGGTTCCCACACCCGCGAGTGGTGGGCCGCCCAGGACTGGCTGCCGCCCGCCACCGTCCGCGCCGAGGACGACGGGGCGGTGCTGTCCATGGTGGGCAGCGGCCTCGGCATGGCCGTCATGCCCGCACTGTCCCTCACCGGGGCACCGCCCTCGGTGGAGATCTCCGACCTCGGCCCGGACCGCCCGTACCGCGGCGTCGGCTACCTCACCACCCCGGAAGGGGCCACGACCGACGCCGTACGCGCCCTGATCCGTGTCCTGCGTTCACTCGGACGCGGTCCAGCGCTCACTCGAACGCGCGTCGGCGCAGCTCAGAGCCGTTCGGGGAGGCCCGCCGTCTCAGATAGTAGGAAGTCCGAGTAACTATGCAGACAGACGCGGGCCGCTCCCTTAGCTTGGAGGAAGCCGAACGTCTCGCTCGATCCAGCGAATGGCGGTCGTGAGCCGGGCTCCGTGCAGGCAACCCCTGCGGCCAGTGCTCCCCGCCTGCTCCGGCGTCTCGCACACCCCCTCATGACCGTGCTCCCTTCATGCCGAGGAGTCGATTTCCATGGCCGAGACGACCGTCCGCCGCCGCGTCCGCCACGTGCCCAGCACCGGCGAGTCCGACCGCAAGAACGCCGCCGCCGCCCTCCAGCGTGCCCTCGACCGCCGGGACAACGGCGGCCAGACCGGCCACTGAGCCGATCGCCGAACCTCCTTCCGAGCCGCTCGCCGTGACACGGGCCGTCCGGATAATGGACAGCCCGTGTCATCACCTGGGACGAGGAGTAGGGTTCCCGCATGTCTCGCAGCCTCAATCTCGCAGTGATCCCCGGTGACGGCATCGGCCAGGAGGTCGTGGCCGAAGGTCTGAAGGTCCTCTCCGCCGTCCTTCCGCAGGATGTGAAGCTGGAGACCCAGGACTACGACTTCGGCGCCAAGCGCTACCACGCCACCGGTGAGACCCTCACCGACGCCGACCTCGCCCGGCTCAAGCGGCACGACGCCATCCTGCTCGGCGCCATCGGCGACCCGTCGGTGCCCTCCGGCGTCCTGGAACGCGGCTTCCTGCTCAAGCTCCGCTTCGCCTTCGACCACCATGTCAACCTGCGGCCGAGCAAGCTCCTCCCGGGCGTGGCCACTCCGCTCGCCGGACAGCCGGAGATCGACTTCGTCGTCGTCCGCGAGGGCACCGAAGGCCCGTACACCGGCAACGGCGGCACCATCCGCAAGGGCACCCCGCACGAGGTCGCCACCGAGGTGTCCGTCAACACGGCCTACGGTGTCGAGCGTGTCGTCCGCGACGCCTTCGCCCGCGCCCAGGCCCGCCCGCGCAAGAAGCTCACGCTGGTCCACAAGAACAACGTGCTGACCTTCGCCGGCCATCTGTGGACGGACATCTTCAACAGGGTCGCCCAGGAGTTCCCCGAGGTCGCCACCGACTATCTGCATGTCGACGCGGCCACCATCTTCCTGGTCACCCAGCCCGAGCGCTTCGATGTGATCGTCACCGACAACCTCTTCGGCGACATCATCACCGACCTCGCCGCGGCCGTCTCCGGCGGCATCGGCGTGGCCGCCTCCGGCAACATCAACCCGGGCCGCGAGTTCCCCTCCATGTTCGAGCCGGTGCACGGCTCGGCCCCGGACATCGCGGGCCAGGGCAAGGCCGACCCCACCGCCACGGTCCTCTCCGTCGCCCTGCTGCTGCGTCACCTCGGGTACGACGCCGAGGCCGACCGCATCGACGCCGCGGTCGCCGCCGACCTCACCGAGCGCGCGGACCGGCCCGCCCGTAGCACCTCCGAGATCGGCGACGCGCTCGCCTCCCGAGTAGCCGGCTGACCCGGCGCTCTATTCGAAAGAAGCCGCCGGGTCGCACGACCGCCCGGCGGCTTCCGCATGTCTCCGCCGGGTGAAACGATCGCCCCCGGGCCGCCACCACGACCCCTGGGCCGTAGCCCACCCGATTCCGTCGACCGGGGCCCGCGCGCGATAATCGAACGCGGAGCCGCGGTATGAGGGAAAGCTCGGACGTCCGAGCACCGGTCGCCAGCCGGTGTCAGGCGTGAGCGCGGCCCGTCACAACAACCGGTGAAGGACAATCACTCATGACGACGCCCACGATCGAGCTCAAGCCCTCCGCCAGCCCCCTCGCCGCCGCCGAGCGCGAGGCGATCCTGGCCAATCCCGGGTTCGGCCGCCACTTCACCGACCACATGGTGACGATCCGGTGGACCGAGGGCCGCGGCTGGCACGACGCCCAGCTCGTGCCGTACGGCCCGATCTCCCTCGATCCCTCCACCCAGGTGCTGCACTACGGCCAGGAGATCTTCGAGGGGCTGAAGGCCTACCGCCAGCCCGACGGCTCGATCGCGCTGTTCCGTCCCGAGGCCAACGCCCGCCGTTTCCGCACCTCCGCCCGTCGTATGGCCATGGCCGAGCTGCCCGAGGACCTGTTCATCGCCGCCCTGGACGCACTGCTCGTCCAGGACGCCGACTGGGTCCCGCCGCACGGTGGCGAGGCGGCCCTCTATCTGCGCCCCTTCATGATCGCCACCGAGGCCGCGCTGGGCGTGCACCCGGCCAACGAATACATGTTCCTGCTCATCGCCTCGCCGTCGGGCGCCTACTTCTCCGGTGGCGTCAAGCCGGTCACCATCTGGGTCGCCGAGGACCATGTCCGCGCCGTCCCCGGCGGCACCGGTGACGCCAAGACCGGCGGCAACTACGCCGCCTCCCTGCTCCCGCAGGCAGAGGCCGCGGCCCACGGCTGCGACCAGGTCGTCTATCTCGACGCGGTCACCCGCACCAAGGTGGAGGAGAGCGGCAGCATGAACGTCGCCTTCGTCTACGGCGACAAGATCGTCACGCCCACCCTGACCGGCTCCATCCTGGAGGGCATCACCCGCGACTCCCTCCTCCAGGTCGCCCGCGACCTCGGCTACCAGGCCGAGGAGGGTGTGATCACCCTGGAGCAGTGGCGCGCGGACGCCGCCTCCGGCGCGCTGACCGAGGTCTTCGCCTGCGGCACCGCCGCGGTGGTCACCCCGATCGGCCATGTGAAGACCAAGTCCGACGAGTGGACCCACGGCGACGGCACCCCCGGCGAGGTCACCATGCGGCTGCGCGAGGCCCTGCTGGGCGTCCAGCGGGGCATGACCGAGGACAAGCACGGCTGGATGCACAAGATCGGCTGACCGCCGGACTCCCTCGCGCAGGGCCGTCGCGGATTCCCTTCGGGGATCGCGGCGGCCCTGCGCGTTTTTTGGAGCGGTGTTCGATCCCTCACGCGCCCACCCCTGCCGAGCCCCTTCTCTTCCCCTCGCTCTCTGTTTAGAGTGCTGTTCTAAGTTTTCAGAGCGCCGCTCTAAAGGATTGACGAGAAGGAGGCCCCGCGCCGTGCGACTGACCCCCACGGAACGTGACCGGCTGCTGCTCTTCGGCGCCGCCGAGCTGGCCCGCGCCCGCCGCGCGCGCGGCCTGCGGCTGAACGTGCCGGAGGCGACCGCGCTGATCGCGGACACCGTCTGCGAGGCCGCCCGGGACGGCAGCCGGCTCGCCGAGGCCGTCGAGGCGGCGCGCGCGGTGCTCGGGCCCGAGGACGTGCTGCCCGGGGTCGCCGACGTGGTGACCGAGGTGATGGTCGAGGCCGTCTTCGACGACGGCTCCCGGCTCGCGGTGGTCTCCGACCCCATCGGCGGCGGCCTGGGCCCGGACGCCCCCGGCGCGCTGCTGCCCGGCCCCGCGCACACCGACCCCGAACCGGTGCGCCGGCTCACCGTCACCAACACCGCGACCGTGCCGGTCTCCGTCACCTCCCACTTCCACTTCTTCGAGGCCAACCCGCGCCTCGACTTCGACCGCGCCGCCGCCTACGGCATGCGGCTCGCCGTACCCGCCGGATCCTCCGTGCGCTTCGGTCCGGGTGAGAGTGAGGAGATCGGCCTGCTGCCGATCGGCGGCGAGCGGATCGCCATCGGCTTCGCCGGACTGGTCGACGGACCGCTGGACGCCCCGGGCGCCCGCGCGGAGGCCCTGCGCAGGGCCGCGGCCTGCGGATATCTGGGGGTCATGGGCGACGAGGAGAAGGGGCAGGAGCGATGAGCCGTTCCAAGGGACGCGAGGTCAGCCGGGCGATCCATGTCGACCCGGGCGCCTACGCCGCGACTCACGGCCCCCGCGCGGGCGACCGGGTCCGCCTCGGCGACTCGGGCCTGACCATCCGCGTGGAGTCCGACGCCCAGCGCTACGGCGACGAGTTCCTCGCCGGGTTCGGCAAGACGGCCCGCGACGGACTGCACCTCAAGGCCGCCGCCGTGCGCGAGACCTGTGACGTGGTGATCAGCAACGTCGTGGTGATCGACGCGGTGCAGGGCATCCGCAAGGTGTCCATCGGCATCCGCGAGGGCCGTATCAGCGCGATCGGCCGCGCGGGCAACCCGGACACCCTCGACGGTGTGGACGTCGTGGTCGGCACCGGCACCTCGATCGTCTCCGGCGAGGGCCTGATCGCCACCGCGGGCGCCGTCGACACCCATGTCCATCTGCTGTCGCCGCGCATCATGGAGGCGTCCCTCGCCTCCGGCGTGACCACCATCATCGGGCAGGAGTTCGGCCCGGTGTGGGGTGTCGGCGTCAACTCCCCCTGGGCGCTGCGCCATGCCTTCAACGCCTTCGACGCCTGGCCCGTCAACATCGGCTTCCTGGGCCGGGGTTCGTCCTCGCACGAGGCCCCGCTGATCGAGGCGCTGGCCGAGGGCGGCGCGAGCGGCTTCAAGGTGCACGAGGACATGGGCGCCCACACCCGCGCCCTGGACACCGCGCTGCGGGTCGCCGAGGAGCACGACGTCCAAGTGGCCCTGCACAGCGATGGGTTGAACGAGTGCCTCTCGGTCGAGGACACCCTCAGAGTGCTGGAGGGCCGCACCATCCACGCCTTCCACATCGAGGGCTGCGGCGGCGGGCACGTCCCCAACGTGCTGAAGATGGCCGGGGTGCCGAACGTCATCGGCTCCTCCACCAACCCCACCCTGCCCTTCGGCCGGGACGCGGTCGCCGAGCACTACGGCATGATCGTCTCCGTCCATGACCTCAAGCCCGAGCTGCCCGGCGACGCGGCCATGGCCCGCGACCGCATCCGGGCCGGCACCATGGGCGCCGAGGACGTGCTGCACGACCTGGGCGCGATCGGCATCACCTCCTCCGACGCCCAGGGCATGGGTCGTGCGGGCGAGACGGTACGGCGCACCTTCGCCATGGCCGGCAAGATGAAGGCCGAACTGGGCCCGCTGGAGGGCGACGGGGAGGGCGACGACAACGCCCGCGTGCTGCGCTACATGGCCAAGCTGACCATCAACCCCGCGATCGCGCACGGCCTTTCGCACGAGGTCGGCTCCATCGAGGTCGGCAAGCTCGCCGACCTCGTGCTCTGGCGCCCCGAGTACTTCGGCGCCAAGCCCCAGCTGGTCCTCAAGTCCGGCTTCCCCGCGTACGGCGTCGTCGGCGACCCCAACGCGGCCACCGACACCTGCGAACCCCTCGTCCTCGGGCCGCAGTTCGGGGCGTACGGCGCGACGGCCGCCGACCTCTCGGTCGCGTTCGTCGCACAGGCCGCCGTCGACCAGGGCAACGACATCATGCCGACGCGCCGCCGCCGGGTCGCCGTCCGCGGCACCCGGGGCATCGGCCCGGCCGACCTGCGGCTGAACGCCCGTACCGGAGCGGTCGACGTCGATCAGCGCACCGGCCTGGTCACCCTCGACGGCGACCCGCTGCGCTCGGAACCGGCCGACTCGGTCTCTCTCAACCGCCTCTATTTCCTGTGACCTTCGAAGACCTTCTGTGAACCTGGCACACCTCCTGTGAGCCCGGCACACCTCCTGTGAACCCCGAAACGGACCCCCAGATGAGCACCCCTGCCGCCGACGGCTTCCGCATGCCCGCCGAGTGGACCCCGCACGAGCGCACCTGGATGGCGTGGCCGGGCCCCAACCCCACCTTCGACGACGCCGACGACCTCGCCGCCTCCCGCCGCGCCTGGGCCTCGGTCGCCCGCGCCGTGCGCCGCTTCGAACCGGTGACCGTGGTCTGCGGCCCCGGCGCGTCGGCCGGGGCGCGGGAACTGCTCGGGCCGGACATCGACCTCGTGGAGCGCGACCTGGACGACGCCTGGATGCGTGACATCGGCCCCACCTTCCTGACCGACGGCCAAGGTCAACTGGCCGCCGTGGACTGGACGTTCAACGGCTGGGGCGCCCAGGACTGGGCCTGCTGGGAGCACGACGCGAAGATCGGTGGGCACGTTGCCGACCTCGCGGACGCGAAGACGTACGCCTCGACGCTGGTCAACGAGGGCGGCGGCATCCATGTCGACGGCGAGGGCACGGTGCTGCTCACCGAGACCGTGCAGCTCGGCCCCGAGCGCAACCCGCACTGGACGCGGGAGCAGGTCGAGGCGGAGATCCACGCCCATCTCGGCACCCGCAAGGCGATCTGGCTGCCGCGCGGCCTGACCGCCGACTACCCCCCGTACGGCTACGGCACCCTCGGCCATGTCGACATCGTCGCCGCCTTCGCCCGCCCCGGTGTCGTCCTCGCCCACCACCAGCCGGACCCCGCCCACCCCGACCACGAGGTCAGCAAGGAGGTCATCGGCCTCCTCAGGTCCTCGACCGACGCCCAGGGCCGCCCCCTGGAGGTCGTGGAGGTCCCCGCGCCGACCGTTCTGGAGGCCGACGGCCACTGGGCCGACTACTCCTACATCAACCACTACCTCTGCAACGACGGCGTCGTCCTGTGCGCCTTCGACGACCCCCGCGACGAGACGGCCGCCGCCCTCTTCCGCCGCCTCTTCCCCGAGCGCACCGTCACCCTGGTCGACGCCCGCCAGATCTTCGCGGCCGGGGGCGGCATCCACTGCATCACCCAGCAGCAGCCCAGGACCCGCCGCCCTTGACCTCAAGTCCGCTTCAGGTCGGAGGCTGAGCACATGACCACGCAGACGCATCAGGCAGAGATCACCGCGCTTGTGGACCGCTTCTTCCGTGCCCTGGACGCACGGGAGTTCACGCCTGGCTGGGCAGACGGCTTCCTCACCCCGGACGCCCGGATGAAGACCCCGCTCGGGACGGCCGAGGGCGCGGCGGCCGTCCGGGCCACCGAGGAGGCGCTCGGCCGGTACGACCGTACGCAGCACCTCGCCTCCGGCGTCCTCGCCGACACGGACGAAGGGACGGACGGAGCCGCGGGCACGGCGCGGGCCTCCTGGAACGCCCTGATGGTCCATGTCCATCACGACGCCACGCTGTTCCAGGTGGGCGGGGTCTTCGAGGCCGAGCTGACACGGACCGGCGACGGCTGGCGGTTCGCCCGGATGGCCGTCCGCGCGGTCTGGACCCAGGGGCGGCCGCCCGCGGGGGTGGCCGAAACCCCCGCCCGGCAGCCGTCGGCGCCTCAGGTCGGGTAGAACATACGGGTGAACGTCCTGGTCTGTGCGGGCTGCGGCCACCGGCTCTGTGAGCCGGTGCGCCTGCTGGCCGAGTTGCCCGAGCGCCCCCTGAGCAGCGGGCGCAAGAACGCCGACGGGTCCCGGCAGGCGCCCTCCACCGTGCCGCGCGGGACCTGCGCGGTGGACCCCGAGCCGTCCGGGGCGCCGTTCGTGCCGCACCCGGACCCCGAGTGGGCCGGGGCCGCGGTGCCCGGCGTGGCCGTCGCCGACCCCGAAGGGCCGGGCTTCCTGATGTCGGCCGGGCCCCGGGACACCCTGGTCGTCCACCCCGAGGACACCCGCGGCCACCTCCTGGGCGACGACGACTGCCAGGACTCCGGGTGCTGCGGACCCACCGGTCAGCAGGGCCCCAACTTCCTGTGCCCGGGGTGCCGGGCGCCGGTGGCCACGCTGTTCGCCGAGTGCTACGGGCCCTACGAGACCCACTTCCTGCCCACGGCCGTACGGCTGGTGTCCCCATGAGCGAGGCACCGGCGCCGCGCCGGCGCACCCCCGCCCCGCCCCGCGAGGACCTGCTCGCCGCGGCCATGGGCATGATCGCCGAGCGCGGTCTGGAGAAGCTCACCATGGCGGCGCTGGGCCGCGAGGTCGGGATGAGCAGCGGGCACCTCCTCTACTACTTCCGCTCCAAGGACGAACTGCTGCTCCAGACCCTGGAGTGGAGCGAGGGCCGGCTCGGAGCGGCCCGCGGCCGACTGCTCGCGGGGCCGGGCCCGGCCCGGGAACGGCTGGCGGCCTACGTCGACCTGTACGTCCCCGACGGCCACCGCGACCCGCACTGGACCCTCTGGCTGGAGGTCTGGAACCGCTCCCAGAACGCCGACGCCGACGCCCGCACCCGCCAGTCCGCGATCGAGGGGGCCTGGCACCGGGACCTCGTCGCCCTGATCGCGGAGGGCATCTCACGGGGCGAGTTCAGAGAGGTGGACGCCGACCGCTTCGCCACGAGGACGCGTGCGCTGCTCGACGGGTTCTCGATCCATGTCGCCATCGGGTTGCGGGGGGTTTCGCGGGAGCAAGTGCTCTTGCATGTGAAGGAGTTCATCGAGGACGGTTTGGTCGCCCGGTCGCCGTAGGGGCGTCGGTGGTTCGGCGGGTGCGGGTGCGTTGTGGTTGCTCGCGCGGTTCCCCGCGCCCCTGCGGGGCGGGTCGGCGGGGTGCATCGTCCGGTCGACCGCCGGGCAGGTAACGGGCCATGGGAATCCAGCACTGGAAGAAGATCTGGGTCGGTTCGGCGGGGAACATGGTCGAGTGGTTCGACTGGTTCGTGTACGCCAGCTTCGCCACCTATTTCGCCGGGGCGTTCTTTCCGAGTGGGAACCCCACCGCCCAACTGATGAACACCGCCGGGATCTTCGCCGTCGGGTTCTTCATGCGGCCCGTGGGCGGCTGGCTGCTGGGGCGGGTCGGTGACCGCCGGGGCCGTAAGGCGGCGCTGACGCTGACCGTCACCCTGATGTCGGCCTCGGCGGTGCTGATCGCCGTCGCGCCCACCTACGCGGTCGCCGGGTACGGCGGCGCACTCGTCCTGCTCGTCGCCCGGCTGCTCCAGGGACTGTCGGTGGGCGGCGAGTACGCGGCCAGCGCCACCTATCTCACCGAGGCCACCGACCCGAAAAGGCGCGGCTTCGCCTCCAGCTTCCAGTACGTGTCCATGACCGTCGGCCAGATCATCGGCCTCGGCCTCCAGATCATCCTCCAGCGCACCCTCTCCGACGCCGCCCTGCACAGCTACGGCTGGCGCATCCCCTTCGTCGTCGGTGCCCTCGGCGCGGCCGTCGTCTTCTATCTGCGCCGCACCATGCCGGAGAGCGAGGTCTACGACGAGGACGCCTCGGCCGCCGAGGAGCGCGGCACCCTGCGCGCCCTGTGGCGGTACCGGCGCGAGGCGTTCCTCGTCATCGCGCTGACCATGGGCGGCACGGTCGCGTACTACACGTACACCACCTATCTGACCAAGTACCTCTCCAACTCGGCGGGCCTGTCCAAGGACACCGCGACCCTGGTCTCCTTCACCGCGCTGATCGTCTTCGCCGGGCTCCAGCCGCTCGCCGGGGCCCTGTCCGACCGGATCGGTCGCCGGCCGCTGCTGATCACCTTCGCGGTCGGCTCCACCGTCCTGACCGTGCCGATCATGACCCTGCTGAGGCACACCGGCGGCTACTGGCCCGCGCTCGGCCTCTCCCTGCTCGCGCTGGTGATCGTCACCGGCTACACCTCGATCAACGCCTGTGTGAAGGCCGAGCTGTTCCCGACACGTGTCCGCTCCTTGGGCGTCGCCCTCCCGTACGCCCTCGCCAACGCCCTCTTCGGCGGCACCGCCGAATACATCGCGCTGTGGTTCAAGGAGGCCGGGATCGAGTCCGGATTCTTCTGGTATGTGGCGGGATGCGCGGCCGTATCGCTTGTCGTGTACGTCACCATGCGGGAGACGAAGGACCTGGACCTGACCGGAACGCGGGGGGCCAGTGGAGTGGGGGAGTCCAGTGTGACGACCGCATCCTGAGACGGACGGTGAGCCGGGGGCGGTGCTGTGCCAGACTTCCCCCGTGCCGTTCGCCACGATTATTGGCAGCAGGCGCGCCGGTCCGCAGTGACCATCTCGCACGACCAGGTGCGGGTGGCCACCGTTCGTCCTCGACCCGCGCGCAGACCTCTCGCATCCGCGAGGGGTTTTTTCGTTTTACGGCCCACCTTCAGCCGTGAACCGAGCGCGGGGGAGTATTGGGGGGACGGTGGAGCCGGTCATTCCGGTAAGACCGAAGATCCACAACAGGAGCCTTGAGACCATGACCGAGACGGCAACCAGCGAGCTCGACGACTCGTTCCACGTCTTCGACACCACGCTGCGCGACGGCGCGCAGCGCGAGGGCATCAACCTCACCGTCGCGGACAAGCTCGCCATCGCCCGGCACCTGGACGACTTCGGCGTCGGCTTCATCGAGGGCGGCTGGCCCGGCGCCAACCCCCGCGACACCGAGTTCTTCGCCCGCGCCAAGAACGAGATCGAATTCCGCACCGCCCGACTGGTCGCCTTCGGCGCCACCCGCCGCGCCGGTGCGAAGGCGGCCGACGACCCGCAGGTCAGGGCGCTGCTGGAGTCCGGCGCCCCGGTGATCACGCTGGTCGCGAAGGCGCACGACCGGCATGTGGAGATGGCGCTGCGCACCACGCTGGACGAGAACCTGGAGATGGTCCGCGACACCGTCTCCTACCTGTGCGAGCAGGGCCGCCGGGTGTTCGTGGACTGCGAGCACTTCTTCGACGGCTACCGCGCGAACCCCGAGTACGCCAAGGCCGTCGTACGCGCCGCCTCCGAGGCCGGCGCCGATGTGGTGGTGCTGTGTGACACGAACGGCGGTATGCTGCCCGCCCAGGTGCACGCCGTCGTCGCCACCGTCCATGCCGACACCGGCGCCCGGCTCGGCATCCACGCCCAGGACGACACCGGCTGCGCGGTCGCCAACACGCTGGCCGCGGTCGACGGCGGGGCCACGCATGTGCAGTGCACGGCCAACGGCTACGGCGAGCGGGTCGGCAACGCGAACCTGTTCCCGGTGGTCGCCGCCCTGGAGCTGAAGTACGGCAAGCAGGTGCTGCCCGAGGGCCGGCTGCGCGAGATGACCCGGATCTCGCACGCCATCGCCGAGGTCGTCAACCTCACGCCCTCCACCCATCAGCCGTACGTGGGCGTCTCCGCGTTCGCGCACAAGGCCGGGCTGCACGCCTCCGCGATCAAGGTCGACCCGGACCTGTACCAGCACATCGATCCCGCGCTGGTCGGCAACACCATGCGGATGCTGGTCTCCGACATGGCGGGCCGCGCCTCCGTCGAGCTCAAGGGCAAGGAACTCGGCGTCGATCTCGGCGGCGACCGTGAGCTGATCGGGCGGGTGGTGGCCCGGGTCAAGGAACGCGAACTCAAGGGCTACACGTACGAGGCCGCCGACGCCTCCTTCGAGCTGCTGCTGCGCGGTGAGGTCGAGGGCAAGGCGCTGAAGTACTTCGACGTGGAGTCCTGGCGGGCGATCGCCGAGGACCGGCCCGACGGCAGCCACGCCAACGAGGCCACGGTCAAGCTGTGGGCCAAGAGCGAGCGCATCGTGGCCACCGCCGAGGGCAACGGCCCGGTCCACGCCCTCGACCGCGCCCTGCGGGTCGCCCTGGAGAAGATCTACCCCCAGCTCGCCGCCCTCGAACTGGTCGACTACCGCGTCCGCATCCTGGAAGGCCGCCACGGCACCTCCAGCACCACCCGCGTCCTCATCTCCACCTCCGACACCACCGGCGAGTGGTCCACGGTGGGCGTGGCGGAGAACGTCATCGCCGCGTCCTGGCAGGCCCTGGAGGACGCCTACACATACGGTCTGCTCCGCGCGGGCGTCGAACCGGCGTAGCGCTCCAGGGCTACGAGGGCCCGGACACCCCGCCTTAAAGGACTCGGGTTGTGGACGCCCTCCCTGACGGGGTCCCGGGCCGCGTCTCCGGGTGGGGTTCGGACCACGCGTCCCGGGTCGGGTTTCGGGCGCCGCACCGTTGGGGAATCCGGAGCGCAAGCCTGGACGGGTCCCGGGATCGTCCGCCCTGGCGGAGGTCGGGCGGCGACCCTGACGGGGTCCGGGCCGTGACCCCGGCGGGGCCCGGGCCGTCCGTCCCGGGGCGGCTTCCGGGTGCCGCGCCCTGGGGGGATCCGCAGTGCCCGCTGCGACGGGTTCTCGGACCTTGCACCCCGGCGGCTTCCGGGTGGCCTTCCCCGGCAGGTTCCGGGCGCCCGTCAGGACCGGCCCCGGAGGGGACCGACCTGACGGGGATCCGCGCGCCGGCCCGGACGGGCTCTCGGGCATCCGGCCATCCTGGTGGGACGCGGAGTGTCCGCCTTGACGGGCCTGTGGACCGGGCGCTCGACCCCGACCGGCCTGCGGGCGCGCGTCCGGCACCCCGACACTGCTCGGGGTGCCTGTCCCCAAGGCCCAGCAGCTTTCCGGGCGGCCCGTCCCGTAAGGGGACAGGACAGACTCAGCCGCTTCCCGCCCCCGCCCTCGCCGTCCCCACCCTCAAGGTGCCCGCCAGATGTTGTCGAAAGCGGCGTTCTCGATGCGGCGGCGTTCGCGGACGGCTGTCAGTTCGGTGACCGCGTCGCCGACGGTGGCCAGGACGGTGAGGACCGCGTCGTCGGCGTTCTCGTTGCCGTCCGCGCGGTCCTCGCCGATGCCCAGGGGGACGGCGAGGGCGGTCAGGACCGGCTCGTGGGACCACCAGCGGTCGGCCGCGTGGCGCCGCGCCGGGGTGTCCGGCTGCGGGGCGTCGCCGCCGAGCCGGGGCAGCCAGCGCCGGGATTCCCCGGTGAGCTGACCGGTGCGGTCCAGGTCGTCCCGGTAGGCCGCGGCGAGCCCCCGGCCCCGGCGCCACAGCCAGTCCTCGACGCTCTCGTACGGCTCCGCGCGCACCAGCGCCGCGGACGCCTCGTCCAGCATCCGGTCACCCGTGTCCAGCGCCGCCCCCGGCACGATGCGCTCCCCGTCGAGGGTGAGCGCCCGCGTCCCGAGCAGATCGATCAGCTCGGCCCCCGCGAGGGCCAGCGACAGATCGCCCTGCTCGACGGGGCGCGTGCCGGGGACGTCCACGCTGACGAGGAACAGATCCTGCGGTGTGGTCATGAGGGACTCCAGGTCGCCGGGACGGCAGGGCGTCAGACGCGGCCCGGGTCGTTCGGATGGGACTCCAGCGGGGTGACGGTGAGACTCATCCAGGGCCGCAGCGGCAGCGTACCGAGCACCTTCTCACGCAGCTCCGCCTCGTCGTCGGCACGCCACACGCCGATGCTGCGCTTCTCGCCCACCGGGCGCCACAGCCGGGCCAGATGCCCGGTGGCCGCCAGCTCCCGGGCCCGCACCGCCTCCGCGGCCCGCCGCTCGGCGACCTGCTCCTCGGTGACGCCCGCGGGCACGGACGTGGTGATCTCGACCAGGAACTCGCGCATGATCCCAACTCCTCGGCGAGCGACGAACCGGCCGGGGGACGACCGACTCCCTCATCGTCCCCCGGCCGCCCCTGGACCGCTCGTCACCCCAGCTGCCATTTCTGGTTCGCGGCGCCCGTGCAGGACCAGATCTGCGCGCGGGCCCCGTTGGCCGAGGAGTTGTCGGTGACGTCCAGGCACTTGTTCGCGGCGAGGTTCACCACGTCATGGGTGCTCGCGTTGTACGACCACTGCTGGGCGCCGGTCCCGTTGCAGTCGTAGAGCTGCACCTTCGCCCCGTCGGCCGTCGAGCCGGACGTGACGTCCAGGCACTTGCCGAGCGCCCGCACGGAGCCGTCGGGCTGCACGCTCCACTGCTGCGCGGCGCTGCCGTTGCAGTCGTAGAGCTGTACGGCCGTACCGTTCGCGCTCGACGCGCCGGCCACGTCCAGGCACTTGCCGGCCAGGCCGACGAAGGCACCGCTCGTGGCGCCGGTGCCGGACTGGGTGCCTGACCAGGTGAAGGTCGCGGAGGTCTTGCCGGGCAGCGAGTAAGTGGCGTGCTGTGAGCCCCAGTCGATGGTGACCGTCTGGGCGGAGGCGGAGCCGTTGTAGGCGATCAGCGCCTTGCTGCCGTCCGGGTTGCGCCAGGCCACGTTGGGCACGGTGGTGGACGCGGTGGAGGCGATCCGCTGCGCACCGGGCCGTACGAACTTGGTCAGCTGGCCCATGTCGTAGTACTCGACGGTGTAGTCCACGCTCCCGCTCCTGCTGTCCCCGTTGTGCACGGTGACCAGGCCGGTGCAGGTGCCGCAACCCCCGTTGTGCGGGCCCATGTTCTGGTCCACGGCCAGCGACCACTTGGTCACCGACTTCGCCCAGTTGCGGGTGTAGTCGATGATGTTCGACATGTCCTCGTGCTGCTGGTCGGCGATCCAGGTGCCCCCGGAGTGCTCGGTGCCGAAGGCGTCCAGCGAGGGGTACTTGGCGTGGATCGTCGACTGCTCGGAGACATCGCCGCCGTAGCCGTGCCAGGCGATACCGCCGAAGTTGGGGTGGTCGCGGATCGCCGGATCGTCCACCGACTGCGCGGCGTACGAGTCATAGCTGTCCCAGTTCCAGTCGTGCGCGAGGACCTTGGTGCTCAGGCCCGCCGACTGGAGCTGCGGCAGCAGGTCGTTCTTGAGGAAGTAGGCGAGGCCGCTCGCGTTCCAGCTCATCGACGGGTAGCCGGAGCAGCAGGTCGGTTCGTTCTGCGGGGTCACGTACGAGACGTCGATCCCCTGATCCCGGTACGCCTGGAGGTACTTGACGAAGTACGCGGCGTACGCGCCGTAGTCCTCCGCCTTCAGCCAGCCCCCGTTGAGCGAGCCGCTGTCCTTCATCCAGGCCGGGGCCGTCCATGGCGAGGCCATCACGGTCAGCGAGGGGTTCAGCCGGCGCGCCTGCTTGGTGAGCGGCGCGACGTCCGCCAGGTCGTGTGCGAGGGAGAACTGGTTCAGGTTCGGGTCGCTCTGGCCGGACGGCACGTCGTCGTACGTGTATCCGTAGCGGGCGAGGTCCGAGGCGCCCATCGGGTTGCGCAGGAAGGACAGCCCGATGCCGTCGGTCGGCGAGAACAGCTTGCGCATCGTCGCGTCCCGGGTCGCCTGGGACAGGGCGCCGCTGCTGTTCAGCAGCCAGGCCGCGGTGTCGGTGAACGACGCGCCGGCACCGGTGAAGGTCTGGTACCGGGTGTTCTCGTCCACGGTGATATTGGTGCCGCCACCGCCCGTCCCGGACTGGAAGGCGAACGGCGCCTGCGCTTCGAGGCCGCGTACGACATGGCGGCCACCGGAGTCGTCGGTGGTGGTGAGCCACGCGGTGACCTGCTCACCGGTGGCGTGCGCGGGGGATGCGGCCGCGGTGAATCCGGCGGCGGAGAGCAGCCCGGCCAGCAGCAGCCGGAGTGCGCGGGGGGATCTCCTCATGGTGCGTCGCCCTTCCTCTCGGGTCGACAGAACGATGCTGAGCGGTGCTGAGCGATGCTGAGCGGGGTGTCGCAACTGACGTGTGGTCTTGACGAGTTGGGGAGGCGTCAGTTAACTCACGCCGTGAGCTAAGCCATGAGTGAACCATGAGAGCCGAGGGAAGGTCCATGCCAAGGCCAAGAACCGCCCTGCTCGTCCCCGGGGCCCTGCTCGCCGCCCTGCTGCCCCTGTCCGCCGCGGCGCACGCCGCCGACGATCCGCCGCCGGTGCCCGTCGACCGCTTCGAGGGCGAGGTGCCCTTCGCGTCCCAGCCCGCCGACGGCATCTTCACCTGGGGCGGCGGCACCGACGACCCGCCCACCCTGAGCCTCGCCGACCGCGCCGACGCCCCCGAGGGCGCCAAGGTGCTCACCGGCAGCTATGACATCAGCGGTTACGGCGGCTTCACCCATGACTTCGCCGCGGACCAGCCCGCCCACGACTGGTCCACCCACCAGGGCATCCGCTTCTGGTGGGAGGGGCACGACAACGGCAAGAAGATCGCCTTCGAGATCAAGGACGGCGGCGCGAACGGCGAGGCGTCCGAGCTGTGGACGACGTCCTTCACCGACGACTTCAGCGGCTGGAAGCAGATCCAGATCCCGTTCGGCGACTTCACCTACCGCACCGACTACCAGCCGGTCGGCGGCATCGACCATGTCCTCGGCCTCACCCAGATGTGGGGGTACGCGGTCACCCTGCCCGCCGGCCTCAAGGGCGAATTCGCCATGGACGACGTGGAGTTGTACGGCAAGGCCGACCAGGCGCTGCACGCCTCCGTCGCCACCGACGCGTCCGTCTACCCGGTGGCCGAGGGCGGCACCGCCAAGGTGAAGGTCGCCCTCGCCACCACCGGGGGCAAGCCCGTGGACGACCCGGTGACCGTCACCTACGCCACCGGCGGCGGCACCGCCACCGCGGGCCAGGACTACACCCCGGTCTCCGGCACCCTCACCTTCCCGGCGGGCACGCCCTCCGGCACCGCGCGCACCATCGAGGTGCCCACCCGCAAGGACAGGGCCGCCGAGTCCGCCGAGACCATCCCCCTCAAGCTCACCGTCGACGGCGCCAAGGCCCCCACCGAGACCCCGCAGGTCGTCATCGACGCCCATGGGCTGCCGTACCTGAACGCCAAGTTGCCGGTGAAGAAGCGGGTCGCCGATCTGCTGTCCCGGATGTCGCTCGCGGAGAAGGCCGGGCAGATGACCCAGGCCGAACGCGCGGGACTGACCACGCCGGGCGACATCGCCTCGTACGACCTCGGCTCGCTGCTGTCCGGCGGTGGCTCCACGCCCACGCCCAACACCGCCGAGGGCTGGGCGCGGATGATCGACGGCTTCCAGCTCCAGGCCCAGGCGACGCGGTTCCAGATCCCGTTGATCTACGGCGTGGACGCGGTGCACGGCCACAACAACCTCTACGGGGCCACCGTCATGCCGCACAACATCGGCATCGGCGCCACCAGGGATCCCCAACTGGCCGAGCGGACCGGCGCGGTGACCGCAGCCGAGGTGCGGGCGACCGGTGTCCCCTGGGACTTCGCGCCCTGCCTGTGCGTGAGCCGCGACGAACGCTGGGGCCGCTCCTACGAGTCCTTCGGTGAGGACCCCGCGCTCGTGGAGTCCATGGAGACGATGATCCAGGGTCTCCAAGGCCGGTCGGACGGCAGCGACCTGAGCGGTGACGACAAGGTCCTCGCCACCGCCAAGCACTTCGTCGGCGACGGCGGCACCGCCTACGGCTCCTCCACCACCGGCACGTACACCATCGACCAGGGCGTCACCACCGTCACCCGGCAGCAGCTGGAGGACATCCATCTCGCCCCCTACCGGAGCGCGGTGCGGCGGGGGATCGGCACCGTGATGCCCTCGTACTCCTCCCTCGACATCACCGGCGACGGCAAGGGCGCGGTCAAGATGCACGCCCGCGGCGACATGATCAACGGCGAGCTGAAGGGCAAGCTGGGCTTCGACGGCTTCGTCATCAGCGACTGGAACGCCATCGACCAGCTCCCCGGAGACTACGCGAACCACGTCCGCACGGCCGTGAACGCGGGCGTCGACATGATGATGGTGCCGTACACCTACAAGGACTTCAGCTCCACGCTGATCGACGAGGTGAAGGCCGGCCGGGTCACCGAGGCGCGGATCGACGACGCCGTCTCCCGCATCCTCACCCAGAAGTTCGAACTGGGCCTGTTCGAGCACCCGTACGCCGACACCAGCGGCGCCGCCGCCATCGGCTCCCCGGCCCATCGCGCCGTCGCCCGCCAGGCGGCCGCCGAGTCGCAGGTGCTGCTGAAGAACAGCGGCGGGCTGCTGCCGCTGAAGAAGAGCGAGAAGGTGTACGTCGCCGGGTCCAACGCCGATGACATCGGCAACCAGACCGGCGGCTGGACCCTCACCTGGCAGGGCGCCTCCGGCGACACCGTCCCCGGCACCACCATCCTCCAGGGCATGCGGGAGGCGGGCGGCGACGTCACCTACTCCAAGGACGCCTCCGCCCCGACGAGCGGGTACGACGTCGGCGTGGTCGTCGTCGGGGAGACCCCCTACGCGGAGGGCGTCGGCGATGTCGGCAACGGCCACTCGCTGTCCCTGTCGGCGGCCGATCAGGCGGCGGTGGACAAGGTGTGCGGTGCCATGAAGTGCGTGGTGCTGACCGTCTCCGGGCGGCCCCAGCTCATCGGCGACCGGCTCGGCGAGATCGACTCCCTGGTGGCCTCCTGGCTGCCCGGCACCGAGGGCGAGGGCGTCGCCGACGTCCTCTACGGCGCCCGCCCCTTCACCGGACAGCTCCCGGTCACCTGGCCGAAGTCCGAGTCCCAGCTGCCGATCAACGTGGGCGACGCCTCGTACGACCCCCAGTTCCCCTACGGGTGGGGCCTGACCACCCGCACCACCGTCCCGCACGGCGGCGCGGGCACCCTGGCGTCGCTGGCCGCGCGGGCGGCGACGGCGGAGCGGCGCGGGGACCGGACGACCGGCCAAGACCTGGTCGACCAGGCCCGGCTGCTGGTCCAGCAGAAGGTCGGGCAGCGGATGACGGCGGCCGTGGCGAAGCCCTTCGCGGACGCGGACCATCTGCTGCTGACCGGCCACTACGGGCAGGCGCTGGCGAAGCTGGCACAGGCGTACCGGGCGGCCTGACCGGTCCGCCCTGAATCACCCCTTAAGGGGGGCTTCGGGTAGCGTCGAGACATGAAGGCCGTCCCGCGGACCCGAAGCCTCCCCGCCCTGCTGCTCGCCGTGCTCGCCCTGGTCCTGGCGACCGCGCTCGCCCCCGGGGCGAGCGCGGACACCGGCGTCTCCACCATCGCCCGCGCCCTGCGCTCAGGCCCGGTCTACGTCGACCCGGCCGCCTCCGGCCAGCTGTCCCGCGCGGACGCCGGCGCGCTGGCGAAACGGATCAAGGACGCGAACAAACCGCTGTTCGTCGTCGTCCTCCCGGCCGGCTACCCCACCACGAACCTCTTCCCCGACCTGCGCGCCGCCACCGGCATCACCGGTCTGTACGGCATCCGGCTCGGCGACCGCTTCGACGCCCGCGCCGACGCCTCCGTGATGTCGTCGACCGCCCGGCAGAACCTGGTGACCAGCGTCCACGGCGAGGGCACCAAGGCCCAGCTCACCGACTTCACCGACCGCGCGCTGGCCAACATGGGCGGCCGCGCGCCCCGCAGCTGGCACGCCGCCGGCAGCGGGGCCGGCTCCGGCACCGGCCTGATCGCGGTCGCCGCGGTACTGGTGGCGGGCGCCGCGGGCGCGTACACGCTGGTACGGCGGAGCCGGCGACGGCGCGAGCGCGAGCAGCGGGCCGCCCTGGAGCGGCTGCGGGTGGTGGTGGACGAGGACATCACCGCGTTCGGCGAGGAGCTCGACCGCCTCGACTTCCACCCGGCCGAACCCGGCGCGGACGACGCGATGCGCGGTGACTACGAGCGCGCCCTGGACGCCTACGAGAGCGCGAAGCAGCGGATGGCCGAGGCGGGCAGGCCGGAGGACGTCCGGCCGGTGACCGAGGCGCTGGAGGACGGCCGCTTCTCCCTCGCCCAGCTGGCCGCGCGCCGCGCGGGCCGCCCGCTGCCCGAGCGCCGCCCGCCCTGCTTCTTCGACCCCCGCCACGGCCCCTCGGTCGCCGACGCCACCTGGAGCCCGCCCAGCGGCGCTCCGCGCGAGGTGCCGGTCTGCGCCGCCGACGCCACCCGCCTCGCCGACGGCCGCGACCCCGTGATCCGCGAGGTCGACACCGAGCACGGCCGCCGCCCCTACTGGGACGCCGGACCCGCCTACGGCCCCTGGGCCGGCGGCTACTTCGGCGGCGGCATCCTCCCCGGCCTGCTCTTCGGCACCCTGCTGGGCTCCATGATGTCCACGCCCTCGTACGCGGCCGACTACGGCGCCGGGTACGGCGACTTCGGCGGCGCCGACTTCCAGGGCGGCGATGTCTCCGGCACCGACTTCGACCCCGGTGACTTCGGCGGCGGATTCGGCGACGGCGGGGGCTTCGGCGGGGGAGACGGGGGCGACTTCGGTGGCGGGTTCGGCGACTGAGCCGTACCCGTAGGGGCGGCTCCCGTAGGGCGGCTCCCGTAAGGCATCGCCCCGGACGGCTCCCGTGAGGGGACTTCCGCAAGGGGCGGCGGTCAGACCTCCGTGCCCGGTATCTCCATCGCCCCCACCCGCTCCAGCAGCGCCGCCGCCAGCGTCAGCACGCCTCGTTCCGTCTCGCCGAGCGTGCTCAGGGCGGCGGCGAGCCAGATGTCCCGCTCGGCCATGTCCCGCTCCAGCGCCCCGCGTCCCGGTGCGGTGAGGGTCAGCACGGACTGCCGGCGGTCGTCCGCGTCCGGCTCCCGGGCGATCAGCCCCTCCGCCTCCAGATCCGCGAACACCCGCGTCAGCGACTGCGGCCGCTGCCGCTCGCACGCCGCGATCCGCCCCGGCGTGGCCGGGCCATGCGCGTGCAGATGTCCCAGCACCGCGAGCTGGTTGGGGCTCAGGCCGCCCTCCCCGCGCTCCTGCCGCAGCCGCCGGTTGATCCGGACGACGGCACGACGGAGGGCGGCGGCATCGGCGAGATGATCATCCATGCGCGATATCGTACGCAGCCACTTATTAAAGAGCCGACTCACAGGCTCTAGTCTCGGACAGTGCGTCAGAGACTGATACGCAACGCTTATGAAGCCGCCGTGACGATGACGGCCGTTCTGCTCTCCTGGGCGGCCGCACTGTGGCTGGAGGGCGCGGCCGGGCTGCACACGGACTCCCTGGTCCTCGCGGTCGCCCTCACCGTGACCCTCGGGCGGGGCCGCTGGCGGGCCGACCGGCGCGGCCGGCTCACCGCGCTCGCCCTGCTGCCCCCGGCGGCCGCCGTGTGCGCGGGCCTGTCCCGGCTGCTCGCCGCCCACCACTGGATCGGCGCGGCCCTCTTCACCGCCGGTCTCGCCCTCGCGATCTGGATCCGCCGCTACGGCCCCGCCGCCACCCGCGCGGGCACCCTGACCACCCTGCCGATCGTCGCCCTGCTGATCGTCCCCGGCCCCACCCTGACCGCCGACGCCCGGCCCGAGGCGGTGAACTGGGGCTGGTCCGCGCTGATCGGCCTCCTGGCCTGGGCGAGCGTACTGCTGGTGCGGACATCGGCCGCCCGATTCACCCCGGGCCCCGAAAACCCCGAGCGTCCCGGGCCCCCGAAGCCCCGCCGCGCGACCGCATCGCGCCCGCGCCCCAGCACACGGACGGCCGTACAGCCGGCGGCCGCGATCGCCGCCGCGTTCATGCTCGGACGGCTCCTGTACGCCGGCCACTGGCCCTGGCCGGTGCTCACCGCGTACGTCGTGGCGAGCGGCAACCGGGGGCGAAAAGACGTGCTGCGCAAGGGAGTCCGCCGGTTCGTCGGCGCCTGCGCGGGCACCCTGGTCGCGACCGGGGTGGCGGCCTGCGGGCTCGGCGGGCACCCGGCGGTGGCGGCCCTCTTCGGCGTCCTCGCCATCGCCCTGTGGCTGCGCCTGCTCGACCACGCCTGCTGGGCGGCCGGCATGACCACCGCCCTCGCCCTGCTCCCCGGGTACTTCGGCCAGAGCGCCACCGATCAGCTGCCGGCCCGGCTCTCCGCGATCGCGGCGGGGGCGGTGCTGTCGGTGGCGTCGGCGTGGTGGCTGCTGCCGGTACGGCGCGGCCGGCCCGGGCTCACGCGTTCTTGATCGCGGAGACGTCGAAGTTGAGCTTGATCTTGTCGGAGATCAGCACACCGCCCGTCTCCAGCGCGGCGTTCCAGGTCAGGCCCCACTCGGAGCGCAGCAGCTCGGCCTTGCCCTCGAAACCGGCCCGCACATTGCCGAACGGGTCCTTGGCGACGCCGTTGAACTCCAGGTCGATGGTGATCGGCCTGGTGACGCCGAGCAGCGAGAGGTCGCCGGTGATGCGGTAGTCCTCGCCGCCCAGGGACTCCGCCTTGGTGGAGCGGAAGGTCATGGTCGGGAACTCGTCGATCTTGAAGAAGTCGGCCGATTTCAGATGGCCGTCGCGGTCGGCGTTGCCGGTGTCGATGCTCGCCATCGTGACGTCGAGCGTGGCCGTGGACTTGGCCGGATCCTGACCGTCCAGGTGGAGGCTGCCGCTGAAGTCCTGGAAGCTGCCGCGCACATTGGTGACCATCGCGTGGCGGGCCACGAACTCGATCGTGGTGTGCGCGGGGTCGATCGTGTAGTCGCCGGTCAGCGCGGTCAGATCGGGGCCGGTGGCCTGTGCGGGGGTGGCGGTCGTGTTGTCCTTGCGGCCGAAGATGCCCATGACGTCCTCCTGGAGCCATTCTGTTTAACGTTCAACGAACCCAACGACTCAGACGGTAGACCTATTCCGTTCAGTTTTCAACATCATCCGCAGCGTGGCGTGTCAATGACTCAAAGTCACTATGCGCGTTCCCCGGGGGATGCGCATACCGTGGGGGCCGGGTCCCGGCTGAGGGCCGTCCGAGGGGTCGTGTCACTCCAGGGATGGCATGCCCGTTCCCACGAATGCAGGATGGTTCCCCGGTGTCGTCCTTGTGGTGTTCCTACAACGCAAGCCGCCTCTGAGCAGTCGGAACGCCTGCACCTCGCCCGGGTTCTGTTCACTCGCACCAGGAAAACGGGCGTGAGACTGTACGGAGTCGACGGCTCGCTTTCCTTGGTGTCCTTCGTAAGGTCGCTACATGACCGTTTTGGAAGAGACGACGGGTGAGCCGACCGGCGAGCCGACGGACGCGCGCGGACGGGTCGCCGAACTGCACGACATTCGTGCGCAGGCCGTGGCCGGCCCCAGCGAGAAGGCGACCACGGCGCAGCACGCCAAGGGCAAGCTGACGGCGCGGGAGCGGATCGAGCTGCTCCTGGACCCGGGTTCCTTCCAGGAGGTCGAGCAGCTGCGCCGGCACCGCGCGACCGGCTTCGGCCTGGAGGCCAAGAAGCCGTACACCGACGGTGTCATCACCGGCTGGGGCACGGTCGAGGGCCGAACGGTCTTCCTGTACGCCCATGACTTCCGCATCTTCGGCGGCGCACTGGGTGAGGCCCACGCCACCAAGATCCACAAGATCATGGACATGGCCATCGCGGCCGGCGCGCCCCTGGTCTCCCTGAACGACGGCGCGGGCGCCCGCATCCAGGAGGGCGTCAGCGCCCTCGCCGGGTACGGCGGCATCTTCCAGCGCAACACGAAGGCCTCGGGTGTCATCCCGCAGATCTCCGTGATGCTGGGCCCGTGCGCGGGCGGCGCGGCGTACTCGCCGGCCCTCACGGACTTCGTCTTCATGGTCCGCGAGACCTCGCAGATGTTCATCACCGGACCGGACGTGGTCAAGGCGGTGACGGGCGAGGAGATCACCCAGAACGGCCTGGGCGGCGCGGATGTGCACGCCGAGACGAGCGGTGTCTGCCACTTCGCGTACGACGACGAGGAGACGTGCATCGCCGAGGTGCGCTACCTGCTGTCGCTGCTGCCGCAGAACAACCGCGAGAACCCCCCGCGCACCGAGTGCTCCGACCCGGCCGACCGCCGCTCGGACGTCCTGCTCGACCTGGTCCCGGCCGACGGCAACCGGCCGTACGACATGACCAAGGTCATCGAGGAGATCGTCGACGACGGCGAGTACCTGGAGGTCCATGAGCGCTGGGCGCGCAACATCATCTGCGCCCTCGCCCGGATCGACGGCCAGGTGGTCGGCATCGTCGCCAATCAGCCGCAGGTCCTCGCGGGCGTACTGGACATCGAGGCGAGTGAAAAAGCTGCGCGCTTTGTCCAGATGTGTGACGCTTTCAATGTTCCGATCGTGACCTTCCTGGACGTCCCCGGGTTCCTCCCGGGCGTCGACCAGGAGCACGGCGGAATCATCCGGCACGGCGCGAAGCTGCTGTACGCCTACTGCAACGCCACCGTGCCGCGGATCTCGCTGATCCTGCGCAAGGCGTACGGAGGTGCCTACATCGTCATGGACTCCCAGTCGATCGGCGCCGACCTCACCTACGCCTGGCCCACCAACGAGATCGCCGTGATGGGCGCGGAGGGCGCTGCCAACGTCATCTTCCGCCGCCAGATCGCCGAGGCCGAGGACCCCGAGGCCATGCGGGCCCGCATGGTCAAGGAGTACAAGTCCGAGCTGATGCACCCCTATTACGCCGCCGAGCGCGGCCTGGTCGACGACGTCATCGACCCGGCCGAGACCCGCGAGGTGCTGGTGAAGTCGCTGGCGATGCTCCAGAGCAAGCACGCCGACCTCCCGTCCCGCAAGCACGGCAACCCCCCGCAGTAACCGAGCGGACATCTCTCTTACGGAGACTGACACCCATGAGCACTGCCGACATCCGCGTCGAGAAGGGCCACGCCGACCCCGAGGAGGTCGCCGCCATCACGGCCGTCCTCCTCGCCCGCGCCGCCGCCCGCCCCGCCGAGCCGACCCACCACCGCCCCCACCCCAAGGCCGGCTGGCGCCGCCTGGACCGCGAACCCGGCTTCCGCGCCCCGCACAGCTGGCACGGCTGAGCGAAGAAGACACAGAAGAAGGGCCCCTCGTGGAGGGGCCCTTCTTCATGCGCGCCCGAAGGGGCGCGGCGTGTATCCAGATGTGGCTTTGCCGCGTGCGCGGCGAGCAGCCAAAGAGCTGCCCGCGGACGGCCTACGACCGTGACGGGCAGCCCAGTAGCCGGATTTCAGCGCAGCCGCGCCATCAGCGCGTGCTCCACGAGCGTGATGAGCGTCGACTTCGCGTCGGCGCGGTGCCGGGCGTCGGTGGTGATGATCGGGGTGTCGGGTCCGATCTGGAGTGCCTCGCGCACCTCGTCCGGGTTGTACGGCTGGTTGCCGTCGAAGCCGTTGAGGGCGATGACGAAGGGCAGGCCGCTGTTCTCGAAGTAGTCGACGGCCGGGAAGCAGTCGGCGAGCCTCCGGGTGTCGACGAGGACGACGGCGCCGATCGCGCCGCGGACGAGGTCGTCCCACATGAACCAGAAGCGGTCCTGACCCGGCGTACCGAACAGGTACAGGATGAGGTCCTGGTCCAGGGTGATACGGCCGAAGTCCATGGCCACCGTGGTGGTGGTCTTGTCTCCGGTGTGGGTGAGGTCGTCGATGCCGGCCGATGCGGACGTCATCACGGCCTCTGTGCGCAGCGGGTTGATCTCAGAGACGGCGCCGACGAACGTGGTCTTGCCCACGCCGAAGCCGCCCGCCACCACGATCTTCGCGGAGGTGGTGGAGCGACTCTGAGAAACCGGCCCTCCGCTAGAGCTTGCGAAGTCCACTGAGCACCCTTTCGAGCAGTGTCACGTCTGGCTGGCCACCGGCGTTCTCGTCGCCGCCGGGCTGATGGATGGCGACCAGGCCCGCCTCCGCCAAGTCGGCGACGAGGATCCTGGCCACGCCGAGGGGGATCGTCAGCAGGGCCGAGACCTCGGCCACCGACTTGATCTCCCGGCAGAGATTGCAGATCCGCTGATGCTCGGGCAGTTGGCCCTGCATCTGGTGCGGAGCAGCGGTGGTGTGCACCAGCGCCTCGATGGCGAGCTGGTAGCGCGGGCGGGTCCGGCCGCCGGTCATGGCGTACGGACGCACCAAGGGGTTGTTCGCCGCCGCGGGCGCCGGCTCGGGGCGGCGCTGCGGCTGGACCGGCTGGATGCGCGGGGCCGGCGGCTGGTCGTACGGCGAAGGACCGGGGCCCTGTGGCCGGTCGTACGGCGAGGGGCCGGGGCCCTGCGGGGCGTAGGGCTGCCGGTGGTGCGGTGCGGAGGGGAAGTCGTACGGGTTCGCCGAGCCGTCGCCGTGGCCCTGGGCAGGGCCGTACGACCAATTGCCCGAGGGCGAACCTCCTGGGGGTGTTGCCACTTTCTCCTCCTCCGACTGCGTCGGGCACCCATCCGTGTGGAGCCGCGTCCCGAAACCTTAAGGCCCCGGGACACGAATACGCATCGTCCGATTACTAGTTGAGAAGGCTGCCCTGGAGCTCCGCGCGGAGATCCGGGGTGAGAACCGTGCCCGCGCGGTCCACCAGCAGGGCCATCTCGTACCCGATGAGGCCGATGTCCGCTTCCGGGTGGGCCAGGACCGCGAGGGACGATCCGTCCGAGATGGACATGAGGAAGAGGAATCCCCGCTCCATCTCCACAACCGTCTGGTTGACGCTGCCGCCCTCGAAGATGCGCGAGGCACCGGCGGTCAGCGAGGTCAGGCCGGAGGCGACGGCGGCGAGCTGGTCGGCGCGGTCACGAGGGAAGCCTTCGGACATCGCCAGAAGGAGTCCGTCGGCGGAGACCACCACCGTGTGGGACACCCCCGGGGTGTTGTCCACGAAGTTGGTGATCAACCAGTTCAGGTTCTGTGCCGCCTGGCTCATCGGGCTCACACTAACGCTCCTGGTTGTAGGTGCTGTCAGGACCACTGTGTTGGTTCCCAGTGGCCTGGCCGTTCGTTTCGGTGCCTGCGCTGCGCCCGCGCTGGACGCCCCGGCGCAGGTTGCTCAGCCTGCCCCGGACGTCCTCCGGGGCGCGGGAGACCTGGGGGCCTCCCTGGGGGGTGGTTTCGGCGCTGCCCTCGACCAGGTTGGCCTTGGGCACCCGCCGCGGCAGCCCGGAGGCGGTGACCCCGCCTGCCTTGGGCTTGCGCAGCTGGGAAGCCTGCTGCCAGCGCTCGTCGTTCGCCGAACGCCAGTCGTCGTCTCCGTCGCCGTCGTCCGCCGAACGCCATTCGCCGTCACCGGTGTTGCCCGGTGCGGCAGCCGGCGTCTCCTGCTGCGCGGGGGCCGCGCCGTCGAAACCGTTCGGGACGGATCCCCGGCGGGGCAGCCCGGCGTCGGTCAGCTCGTGCGCGGCGGGAGCGACCGCCCCGGGACTGTCGAAGCCTACGCGGTTCTGCTCACTCGCGTCGGCCGGCGCGGATTCCGTTTCCGGAGCGTAATGGGCCGGGTAGCCGTTCTGGTAGGCGTTCTGCTGCTGCCAGTCGCCCTGGTAGGCGGGCTCCGCATAGCCGTTCTGCGGGTAGCCGCCGTTCGCCGAGTAGCCCTCCGCGCCCGGCAGTTCACCGTTCTGGGGGTAGTACTGCCCGTCGTACGACCGCTCGTAGGACGCGGACGGCGTCTCCGTGTACGGCTCCTGGTACGCCTGCTCCTGGTACCCGGCCTCCTGGTACGGAGTCTCCTCGTACGGCTGCTGCGGCTGCTGCGGCTGCTCGGGGTAGCCGGTGCTCTGCTGCTCGAACAGCGGCTCGGCGTAGGTCTCGCCGGTGTCCTGGCGCCGCTCGGCCGGCTGCGGCTGGCCGTGGGTCTGCGCCTCCAGGGCGGCGCGGCGCCCCTCGCGGTGCAGCGAACGGCCGACCGGGTCCAGGTCGCGGATGTCGTCGGGGACCTCGGTGTACTGGCTGTCGTCGAAGCCGAGTTCGGCGGCCGTGCGCAGCGGCTGCGCCACCTCCGGGCGCGCCGCCTGGAACTGCTGCTCCGGGATGATCTGCGAGACCGTGAACTCCTCGCGCTCCAGCGAGGTGTCGCCGCCACCGCCGTGCGTGATCGCGTCCGGCAGCATGACCAGCGAGGTGGTGCCGGCCTGCTCGCCCGAGGGGCGCAGCTGGACCCGGATGCCGTGCCGGTCGGACAGCCGGCCGACCACGAACAGGCCCATGCGCTGGGAGATCGCGGCGTCCACGGTCGGCGGGTTGGCCAGCTTGTGGTTGATGTCCGCGAAGTCCTCGGCGGTCAGGCCGATGCCCTTGTCGTGGATCTCGACCATGACCCGGCCGTCGGGCAGCCGGGTCGCGGTGACCTTGACCTTGGTCTGCGGCGAGGAGAACGTGGTGGCGTTCTCCAGCAGCTCGGCCAGCAGGTGCACGAGGTCGGTGACGGCGCGGCCGTGGATCTCGGCCTCCGGGACACCGGACAGCTCGATGCGCTCGTACTGCTCCACCTCGGAGGAGGCGGCCCGCAGCACGTCGACCAGCGGGACCGGCTGGTCCCAGCGGCGGCCGGGCTCCTCGCCGGCGAGGACCAGGAGGTTCTCGCCGTTGCGGCGCATACGGGTGGCCAGATGGTCCAGCTTGAAGAGGTTCTCCAGCTGGTCCGGGTCGGCCTCGTTGTTCTCCAGGTCGGTGATCAGGGTCAACTGGCCCTCGATCAGCGACTGGTTGCGCTGCGACAGGTTGGTGAAGATCGCGTTGATGTTGCCCCGCAGCAGGGCCTGCTCGGAGGCGAGCCGGATCGCCTCGCGGTGCACCTGGTCGAAGGCGCGGGCGACCTCGCCGATCTCGTCCTTGGTGTGGATCGGGATCGGGGCGACCCGGGTGTCGACCCGGCCGGGGTCGGTGCGCGAGAGCTGGTCGACCAGCATCGGCAGACGCTGCTCGGCGATGCCGAAGGCCGCGTTGCGCAGCTGGCGCATCGCGCGGCTCATCTGCCGGGCGACCGCACCGGCCAGCAGGAAGGCGAGCAGCAGGGCGATGACCACGATGGTGCCGGTGATGATCGCGGAGGTACGGGCGTCGTCGGCGATGCCGGACGCCTCGTTCACGGCCTTGTCGGCCATGTCCGACTCGATCTTGCGGTACGCCTTGTACTTGAGCGTGTTGACCGCGTACCAGTTCTGGGCGCTGACACCGTTCGCGGCGAGCGCGTCACGGGTGGCCCGGCTGGTGTCCTTCATGGTGGCCAGCGCCGAGACCATGCTGTTCGGATTGCTCGGCGGCGGCACGTAGTTCGGGTCGTCCTGCTGGGCCTGCGCGGCCTCGGCCTTGGCGTCCGCCATGACCTTCTTCTGCGCGTCGGCCAGCACCTGCGAGTCCTGGGCGGTGCCACCGCCCTGGTACTCCTCGATCGCGATGCGCTCAAGGTAGGCGTACGAGGCCAGGGAGACCCGCTGGGTGGAGAGGTTCGGCGCGTCCGGGCCCGGCTTGACCAGCAGATGCGTGCCGATGGACCGCTCCAGCGACAGCGCCGCCTTGGTCAGCGACATGGCGTAGACGGTACGGCCGTACGAGGTGATGTTGCCGGTGCCCAGGCCGAGCTCGTTGGCGAACTCCATCAGGGGGTGGGCGACCTCGACGTACGCCTCTTCGGTCTGCACGCCGGTGAGCTTGGAGGTGTAGGCGGTCTTGCGCAGGACCTGGATCTCGGGCTCGGCCTTGCGGAACAGCTTCAGCCGGCGCTCAAGACCGGGCGTGTGCGGCATGCTCTTGGTCGCCTCGGTGAAACCGGCGGCGGCCTCGTCGGTGGCCTTGCGCGCGTTCTCGATCGTCGCCTTGCTCTTGCTGTCCTTCTTGTTCAGCAGGAGCGGCTCGGCGGTGATGTCGCGCTCGTTCTCCACGGCGTCCGCGTAGACGAGGGCCGCGCGCACCAGCCGGGCGGTGTTCTCGGCGTCCCGGGCCTGCTGCCAGGTGTCGATCGAGCTGTTCACCTGGAAGCCGCCCATGACCAGGCCGACGGCCGCGGGTATGAGCAGGATCGCGTTCAGCCTGGTGGGCACCCGCCAGTTGCGCGGGGAGAAACGGCCACCGCTCGGCGCGGGAGTGTCCGCCGGCTCCGCACCCGATGCCGGGGCGGGTGCCGCGGCGCGCGGCGGCGGGGTGAAGTTGCCCCGTGCCGACGGCTCGGGACCGTTCTTGCTTCGCCTCACTCGACCAACAACCTCTCGGCGGTCGGCACCTACGTCGTGCCGCAGTCTCTCAGAGCCCGTTCGGCCGACGACGACGCAGTACGTCAGGGACCATGGGGCAGTTCAGGCATTCCAGCACGTGGACCAGCGCACTTCCAAACAGTGGAAACCCCGTGCCGGTTCGGCTGTAAACGAGAGATAAAACGGTCATAAAGAGCGAGCCCCGCCAAAAGGCGGGGCGATTGTGCGCGCAGCGGCATCGGGTGACCGCGTCGCGTGGTGGAATCGGGCGATTCCTCTGCCGAACTGTTATGAACACCGTGGCCCACCGTGTCAAATGCCACAGTCGGCCCCGCGCGGCCCCCGCACGGCAACTGCCGTACGGGGTGTCGCACTTGAGCGCTAGCGCAGCCGCGCCATCAGCGCGTGCTCGACCAGCGTGATCAGCGCGCTCTTCGCGTCGGCGCGGTGCCGGGCGTCGGTGGTGATGATCGGGGTGTCGGGTCCGATCTGGAGTGCCTCGCGCACCTCGTCCGGCGTGTACGGCTGGTGACCGTCGAAGCCGTTGAGGGCGATGACGAAGGGCAGGCCGCTGTTCTCGAAGTAGTCGACGGCCGGGAAGCAGTCGGCGAGCCTCCGGGTGTCGACGAGAACCACCGCGCCGATCGCGCCGCGGACGAGGTCGTCCCACATGAACCAGAAGCGGTCCTGACCCGGCGTACCGAACAGGTACAGGATGAGGTCCTGGTCCAGGGTGATACGGCCGAAGTCCATGGCCACCGTGGTGGTGGTCTTGTCCCCGGTGTGGGTGAGGTCGTCGATGCCGGCCGAGGCCGAGGTCATCACGGCCTCCGTGCGCAGCGGGTTGATCTCAGAGACGGCGCCGACGAACGTGGTCTTGCCCACGCCGAAGCCGCCCGCCACCACGATCTTCGCCGAGGTGGTGGCCCGTCCCGCGTCAGAGCTTGCGAAGTCCACTGAGCACCCTTTCGAGCAGCGTCACGTCCGGAGCGCCGCCGTTGTTCTCGTCCCCGCCCGGCTGGTGGATGGCGACCAGGCCGGCCTCGGCCAGGTCGGCGACCAGGATCCGGGCCACTCCCAGTGGCATGTTCAGCAGCGCGGAGACCTCGGCCACCGACTTGACCTCACGGCACAGGTGGCAGATCCGCTGGTGCTCGGGAAGCAGCCCCATGAGCGCTGCGGGGTCGGCCGTGGTGCTGATCAGCGCCTCGATGGCGAGCTGGTAACGCGGCCGGGTCCGGCCGCCGGTCATGGCGTAGGGACGCACCAGCGGCTGGTCGCCCTCGTCACCGTACGGTTCCGCGTACGGATCGTGATGGGCGGTGGGCGGGGTCATGGATCCTCCGGGCGGGACAGCAAGTCGGTCAGTCAAGCCGTCTGACGGGGCCGGTGGGGGGTTTGTGGCGGCCGGACGGTGTTTTGGTGAGGTGTGTGGTGCCGGGGCCGGTCAGTGGAGCAGACTGCCCTGTAGTTCGGCGCGCAGGTCCGGGGTGAGGACCGCCCCCGCGCGGTCGACGAGCAGTGCCATCTCGTAGCCCACCAGGCCGATGTCGCACTCCGGGTGGGCCAGTACCGCGAGGGAAGACCCGTCCGAGATCGACATCAGGAAGAGGAACCCCCGCTCCATCTCCACGACCGTCTGGGCCACCGTGCCGCCCTCGAAGATCCGGGAGGCACCGGCCGTCAGCGAGGTCAGACCGGAGGCGACGGCCGCCAGCTGATCGGCGCGGTCCCGCGGGAAGCCCTCGGACATCGCCAGCAGCAGGCCGTCGGCGGAGACCACCACCGTGTGGGACACCCCGGGGGTGTTGTCCACGAAGTTGGTGATCAACCAGTTCAGGTTCTGTGCCGCCTGGCTCATCGGACTCAACTAACGCTCCTGCTGGTGAGTGGGGCTCGGGTAGCTGCCCGTCTGACCGGTACCGGCCTGACGACCCTGGGCGATGCCCCGACGGAGATTGGTCAGCCGGCCGCGTACGTCGTCGGGCGCACGGGAGACCTGCGGACCTGTTTGGTGCTGTTGCTGCTGAGCCGTGCCCGGCACCAGGTTCGCCCTGGGCACCCGGCGCGGCAGACCGGACGTGGTGATACCGCCCGCCGCGGGCTGGCGTACCCGCTCCGCCTGCCGCACGAGTTCGTCGTTCGGAGAGGCCCGCCACGAGCCGGTGGCGGCCGCGTCGCGCTGCGGCGCCTGCGGCTGCTGCTGCTCGGCGGGCGCCCCCTGCTGCTGGCCCTGCTGCTGCCCGGCCGCGCCGTGGAACCAGTTGGTCTCCAGCGTGTCGAACAGCGGGGTACGACCGTCACCCGGACCGCTGGCCGGCGGCAGCGCCTCCGGCTCGCGCACCGGGCGCTCCTGGTGAGCCGGCACCTGCTGCGGGGCCGGCGGGCGCGGGGCGCCGAAGTCGTTACGGACCGGCGGCTGCGGGCGCTCGAACTGCCCGGTGTGCGCCGGGTCGGCACGGCCGGGCAGCGCGTGCTGTCCGGTGCCGCTGTTGTCATAGGCACCCGGGGCCGCGTACCGGCCGGCGTCCTGGGCGGGCTCGTCCGGGCGGGCCGGGGTCCCGAAGACGTCCGAGCGCACGTACGAGCCGTTGTCCTGCTGCCCGCCCTGAGCGTCGTACAGCCCCTGCTGGTGCGCCGCGTCCGGCCGCTGGTTCGCGTCGGGGCGCTGGAACTGCCCGGCCTGCTGCGGGAGTTCGGCCTGCGGGAACTGGCCCGTGTGCTGACCGGTGTGCCGGCCCGGGTCGACCTGCGGGAACTGCCCGGTGTGCTGGGGGGCGTCCATCTGCGGGAACTGGCCGGTGTGCTGCGGCGCTTCCGGCCGCTGGAACTGGCCCGTGTGCTGGCCCGCGTCCGGCCGCTGGTACTGACCCGTGCTGTCGGGCCGCGCGAACTGGCCGGTGTCCTGCGGGGATTCGGGCCGCTGGAACTGTCCGGTGTGCTGACCGGCGTCCGGCCGCTGGTACTGGCCCGTGGTGTCCGGCCGGGCGAACTGGCCGGTCTGCTGCGGGAGTTCCGGACGGCCGTACTGGTCCGCACCCTGGGAGCCGGGCAGCTCGGGGCGGCCGAAGTCGCCGGTGGGGACGGGACCGTGCGGATCGATCCGCGGCATCTGCGCGGTCGAGCCCGGACCCTGCCGGTCGTCGATCGCCGGCATCTGCGCGGTTCCCGAGGGGTCCTGCTCGTCGTGCCCGCGCGGGGTGTCGAGGGAGGCCCGGCCGTCGTTCCAGTCCTGGCCGCGCCGGGAGTCGCCGCCGGGCAGCTCGGCCCGCGGGCCACCACGCGGCGGCAGCTGGGGCTGGCGGCCCTGGTCGCCGCCACCGGTGCCGCGCTGCGAGCCGCGGCCACCGAACAGATCCTGCTGGGGACCGGCCGGGTTGGCGGCCTGGAGCCCCTGCGGCGCGGCCGGGTTCGCGGCCTGGAGGTTCTGCGGGGCGTTCGGCGCCTGGGTACCGAAGCCGGGGGCACCGCCGCGCTGCTGCGGACCGCGCGCGCCGCCCGGAGCACCGGGGGCACCACCGGGCGCGCCGGGACGGCCGCCCTGGCCCGCGCCGGGCAGCGCGGCCCGGGGACCCTGGCCGGCGCCGACCTGGCCGCGCGAACCGCTGCCGCCGGAGCCGAGCAGACCACCGCCGCCCTGGGCGCCCGCGCCGCCGCGGCGGGCCGCGGCCGCACCCGCGGCGGCCTGCGCGGCGGCCGGACCGCCGACCGCGCCGGGGCCGCCGGGCTTGCCGGGAGCCTTCTTGCCGCCCTGGGCGACATCCACGGGCAGCATGACCAACGCGGTCGTGCCACCGGAGTCGGACGGGCGCAGCTGGATGCGGATGCCGTGCCGCTGCGAGAGCCGGCCGACCACGAACAGACCCATGCGGCGGGAGACGGAGACGTCCACGGTGGGCGGCGAGGCCAGTCGCTCGTTGATCGCCGCGAGGTCCTCGGGGGAGAGGCCGATGCCGGTGTCGTGGATCTCGATCAGCACCCGCCCGTCGGGCAGCGCGTGACCGGTGACCTTGACCTTGGTCTGCGGGGAGGAGAACGAGGTGGCGTTCTCCAGCAGCTCGGCGAGCAGGTGCACGAGGTCGTTGACGACCCGTCCCGCGACCTCGGTCGTCGGCACGGAGGCCAGCTCGATGCGCTCGTACTGCTCCACCTCGGAGGCGGCGGCGCGGAGCACGTCGACCAGCGGCACCGGACGGGTCCAGCGGCGGCCCGGCTCCTCACCGGCGAGGACGAGGAGGTTCTCGCCGTTACGGCGCATACGGGTGGCGAGGTGGTCCAGCTTGAACAGCGAGGACAGCTGGTCCGGGTCGGCCTCGCGGGACTCCAGTTCGGAGATGAGCGAGAGCTGGCGCTGGATCAGACCCTGGGAGCGGCGCGAGAGGTTGGTGAACATCGCGTTGACGTTGCCCCGCAGCAGGGCCTGCTCGGCGGCGAGGCGGACCGCCTCGCGGTGCACGTCGTCGAAGGCCGCGGCCACCTGGCCGATCTCGTCCCGGGAGTGCACACCGACCGACTCGACGGAGGTGTCCACGTCCTGCGGGTCGGACTCGGAGAGCTGCTTGACCAGCTCGGGCAGGCGTTCCTGGGCGACCGTGGTGGCGGTCTCCTGGAGCCGGCGCAGCGAGCGGATCATGGAGCGGGCCACGACGAACGCGCCGACCAGCGAGACACCGAGCACCAGCAGGATCAGCACACCGGAGATGATGGCGTCGCGCTGGGTGGCGCTCTTGAGCTCGCGCGCCTTCTGCTCCATGTCCTCAAGGAGCGTGTGCTCGATCTTCTTCATCTGCTCGATCTTGGTCGAGCTGTCGTCCACCCAGTCCCGGTAGGAGCGCGGGGGCAGGTCGGACAGGCCGCCGCGCTGCGCGAAGGCGCGCTTGGCGTAGGTGTCCGCGGACTCGATCGTCGGGTTGTTGCCGCCGTCGATCGGCTTGAGCAGCTCCTCCGCGTTCTGGCTCGCGTAGATCTTGCGGAAGATCGCCAGCTCGGAGTTCTCGCTCTCGTACGCCGACTCGCCGTACAGGCGGTCGTTCTCGGAGAGGTCGGCCTTGCTGGTGGTGGTCGAGGGCAGCGCCGCGGCGATGGTCGCGCGCTGCACGGACGCGTACTCCTTGGCGGTGGAGAACGCCGCCAGGGCGCGGGTGCGCGAGATCATCTCGGGGTTGCTGGACGCCTCGGCCATGTCCTGGGACAGGTCGATCAGCTGGGTGATCAGCCGGTGGTACGACTCGATGGTCTGGGTCGAGTTGCCCTTGGACTCATAGGCGGACCGGCGGATCTTCGCCAGGTCGTCCAGCTGGTTGGCGAGGCCGACGAGCGCGTCACGCACGCCCTGGAGCTGGCCGTCCTTGCTGGCCTCGTCGATCTGCTCGGAGGCGTCGAGGAAGTTGGTGCGGGCCCGGTCGGTCTTCTGCTGGTAGCCCTTGACCGTGTAGTCGCTCGCGCTGAGGCCGTGCGACATGGGACCGGCGGACTGGTCGCGCTCCTCCTGGAGCGCGGCGGCCAGCTCGGTGGCCTGCTTGGTCATGTCCGTCAGCAGCTTCATGTTGTCGAGCTGCTGGATGTCGTTCAGGTTCTCGTTGATGCGCAGGCCGCCCAGCGAGGTCGCCGCGACCACGGGGAGCGCCAGCAGCGAGACCAGACGGGTCGAGATGCGCCAGTTGCGCAGCGCCATGCGCGAGCCGGAACTGACCGGCGCCGACGCGGGCTTCGGGGCCGAGGCGGGCTTGGCGGACGACGCGCCGCCCGCGGGCTTCGCCGAGCCCTTGCCGGAGGCGCCGCTGCCCTTGCCGGAAGCGGAGCCCTTGGCGGAGGGGGCGGTCGCGCCGGGGCGTGCGCGGTCGGAGCCCTCACCGGGCGGGGTCGGGCCCGGGTTCTGGGCGTGCTGGGGAGAGGCGCTGCCCTTCATGGGGCCAGTCCCGTCGTGCGGCTCCGGCTCCGCCGAAGCGCTGCCATCCCTCTTGAAACGTCCCTGCACTAGCGTCGCAACCTCTGGACCAGGCGTCCCTCCGCGAGAGCGGACGAACACGGTGTCGGCGTCGTGGAAGGCGCCCTGAAAACGCCCCCCGGTGGTCTTGAGTGACCGGCGCTGGTTCCCCCTTGTCTCGCCGCCACTCGGCGCTGCGTTGCGCCCTGCGCGCCGGGTCGATCCTGCGGCGGTCCGTGGAATTCCAGCACAGTGGCGGATCTCCAACAAGGGCCGCGTGCTGAGCTGTGACAACCGTGACAGGGTGTGCATGTCGGGTCACCAGTCGTGGAAGTCGATCTCATCCATAACGGACGTATCCCTGCGAGTTGCCGCTCGGTGGCACGTGTCCCAGTCGCCATGATCGGCAGCGGAATGAGTGCTTCCAGCCCTCAATGTCCGTTTCGTTAGGGCGGGTTGTAGGCCGGAATTGACCTATTTGCCCCTGAGTTGGTGAGCAAAATCACATAACCATCAAGGCTGGTTGGCGAGTTGGTCAGGGAATCGGATGTTTAGCCTGACGCTTTACATGAGGGACGTATCTGTCACCCCGCACTGTCACCCGCCGACACAGGACTAGGACGCGTACAACCGTGAAGACGACGATGATGTTCCGCAAGATAGCCAACCCGCGACGCACGACCCTGGCGCACCTCGACGACGCCGGCGAGTTGCAGACGCCCGCGCTGCCGGAGCAGTCCGTCGAACTCCCCGCCCAGACGGCCAACCCCCGGCGCACCATCCTGATGGACCTCCCCGAGGCCGCGGCGGCCACCGCCGGCGAGTGATCGCCCGCGCGACCGAGGCACCCCGGGACGCGGCCCGGAAGATCATCGCCGTCGGATGATCTTCCGGGCCGCGCTCGTCTTTTCGGCGGCCCCCGCGGCGGGCCGCACATGTTTTCCCCCGCATTCGCGCCGCCGCTTTTATCGGCTACGGCGGCGGTGGGCGCCGTAGCCTTCCCGGTCCCCGACGCCCGACCGGAGCGGATGGAATCAACGCAGGTCAGAGACGCGAGAGGCGTCCGATGTCCCTCCGGCGGCGCCCCCGAAATCACCGGAAACTGGAATTCCCCTTAAGCGCATTACGGCCCCGGAAAATCCCCTCGCCATGCCCTCCCGGCCGAACATCGCGCCGCCCGACCGGTTAACCTTGGGCGTCAGTACGCCGGTTCTCAGTGAGGGGCGCAAGCACCCGTGCGCATCGCCAGGTTCTCCATCGACGGGAACGTAGCCTTCGGCGCGGTCGAGGGCGACAAGCAGGACGAACTCGTCCTCGACATCATCAAGGGCATCCCCTTCGCCGACCATGAGCTGTCCGGCACGAAGGTGCCGGTGAGCAAGGTCAGGCTGCTCCCGCCGGTCCTCCCCAACAAGGTCGTGGCCTTCGGCCGCAACTACGCGGAGCACGCGCGGGAGCTGGGCAACGAGGTGCCCGAGGCACCGTTCGCCTTCTTCAAGCCGTCCACCTCGGTGATCGGTCCCGGGGACGAGATCCGCTACCCCTCGTTCACCGAGGAGCTGCACCACGAGGCCGAGCTGGCCGTCGTCATCGGCCGCATGTGCCGCGAGGTGCCCCGGGAGCGCGTCAAGGACGTGATCTTCGGCTACACCTGCGCCAACGACATCACCGCCCGCGACGTCCAGCGCCGCGAGAAGCAGTGGGCCCGGGCCAAGGGCTTCGACGGCTCCTGTCCGCTCGGCCCCTGGGTGGAGACCGACATCGACCTCGCCCGGGCGGGCGATCTCACCGTGCAGCTCACCGTCAACGGGGAGCAGCGCCAGCTGGGCCGCACCAGCGAGATGATCCACCCCATCGAGGATCTGATCGTCAACATCACCGAGGCCATGACGCTGCTGCCCGGCGACGTCATCCTCACCGGCACCCCGGCAGGGGTCGGCCCCCTGAACGTCGGCGACGACGTCGCCGTCACCATCGAAGGCATCGGCACTCTCACCAACAAGGTTGTCAAGCGTGGCTAGCGCACCCTCCCCCAAGCTCTCGGCTTCGCTCGAGCAGGGGGTACCCCCATCCCCCGTCCGCGTCCGTTTCTGCCCCTCGCCCACCGGTAACCCCCATGTGGGCCTGGTCCGCACCGCCCTGTTCAACTGGGCGTTCGCCCGGCACCACCAGGGCACCCTGGTCTTCCGTATCGAGGACACCGACGCGGCCCGCGACTCCGAGGAGTCCTACAACCAGCTGCTCGACGCGATGCGCTGGCTCGGCTTCGACTGGGACGAGGGCCCCGAGGTCGGCGGCCCGCACGCGCCGTACCGGCAGTCGCAGCGCATGGACATCTACGCCGACGTCGCGCGAAAGCTCCTGGACGGCGGATACGCCTACCACTGCTACTGCTCCCAGGAGGAGCTGGACTCCCGCCGCGAGGCCGCCCGCGCCGCCGGCAAGCCCTCCGGCTACGACGGCCACTGCCGCGACCTGTCCGCCGAGCAGGTCGAGCAGTACAAGGCCGAGGGCCGGCAGCCGATCGTCCGGTTCCGGATGCCCGACGAGACGATCACCTTCGACGACCTGGTGCGCGGCGAGCTGACCTTCACCCCGGAGAACGTCCCGGACTACGGCATCGTCCGCGCCAACGGCGCCCCGCTGTACACGCTGGTCAACCCCGTCGACGACGCGCTGATGGACATCACGCACGTGCTGCGCGGCGAGGACCTGCTCTCCTCCACCCCGCGGCAGATCGCGCTGTACAAGGCGCTGACCGAGCTGGGCATCGCCAAGCAGACCCCGGCCTTCGGGCATCTGCCGTACGTGATGGGCGAGGGCAACAAGAAGCTCTCCAAGCGCGACCCGCAGTCCTCGCTGAACCTCTACCGCGAGCGCGGCTTCCTGCCCGAGGGCCTGCTCAACTACCTGTCCCTGCTGGGCTGGTCGCTCTCCGCGGACAAGGACATCTTCACGATCGAGGAGATGGTCGCGGCCTTCGAGATCTCCGACGTGAACCCCAACCCGGCGCGCTTCGACCTGAAGAAGTGCGAGGCGATCAACGCCGACCACATCCGCCTTTTGGATGTGAAGGAGTTCACCGAGCGCTGCCGCACCTGGCTGAAGGCCCCGTTCGCGCCCTGGGCGCCGGAGGCGTTCGACGAGGCCAAGTGGGAGGCCATCGCCCCGCACGCCCAGACCCGTCTGAAGGTGCTCTCCGAGATCACCGAGAACGTCGACTTCCTGTTCCTGCCGGAGCCGGTCTTCGACGAGGCGTCCTGGACCAAGGCGATGAAGGAGGGCAGCGACGCCCTGCTGCGCACGGCCCGCGAGAAGCTCCAGACCGCGGACTGGACGTCGCCCGAGTCCCTCAAGGAGGCCGTCCTGGCCGCCGGCGAGGCCCATGGCCTCAAGCTCGGCAAGGCGCAGGCCCCCGTCCGCGTCGCCGTCACCGGCCGCACCGTCGGCCTCCCGCTCTTCGAGTCCCTCGAGATCCTGGGCAAGGAGACGACCCTGGCCCGCATCGACGCGGCCCTGACGAGGCTCACCGCGTAGGGCCCACCGCGTGTGACAGGGGCGGCACCCGGAACTCCGGGTGCCGCCCCTTCGCCGTACCCCCCGTGTCCGCGATGTGACGACACTCACCGCCACCGCGCCCGGCACCACCGCCGTTCCCCGGACGCGCCCCGCCCCCCGGCGTTACGGTCGAGGGCGTGAGCATCGAAGCCGTGGTCTGGGACGTGGACGACACGCTCTTCGACTACACCAGCGCCGACCGGAGCGGGATGCGGGCGCATCTCGTCGCCGAGGGGCTGCTCGGGCGCCACGAGGTGGTGGAGGACGCGCTGGGCCGGTGGCGGGAGATCACCGACCGGCAGTGGGCGAGGTACGCGGCGGGGGAGTGCGGCTTCCAGGAGCAGCGCCGCGACCGCGTACGGGTGTTCCTCGACACGGAGCTGGACGACGCCGAGGCGGACGCCTGGTTCCAGCGCTACATGGCGCACTACGAGGCCGCCTGGGGACTGTTCCCGGACGTGCTGCCCACGCTGGAGGTGCTCGCGGTCACGCACCGGCACGCGGTCCTGTCGAACTCCAGCATCACCGTCCAGGAGCACAAGCTGCGCGCCCTCGGCCTGCTGGACCGCTTCGAGGCCGTGCTGTGCGCCGCCGAACTGGGCGTCTCCAAGCCGCGGCCCGGCGCCTTCCTGGCCGCCTGCGAGGCGCTGGGCCTCGCCCCGCACGAGGTGGCGTACGTCGGTGACCATCCGGAGATCGACGGGCGGGGCGCCGCCGAGGCCGGGCTGCTGTCCGTGTGGATCGATCGCGGTACGGCACCCGCGCGGGACGCCGGTGACGTCGTCGTGCACCGCATCGCCTGCCTGTCCGAACTCCCCGCGCTGCTCCGCTCGGATACTCGTTTTGGAGCCCCGTCCACCTTCGGGTAATGTTCTTCCTGCGCCGAGGGGAACGGGCCGAAAGGCCGGAGCCCCGAGGAGCAAACTAGAACAAGAACCCTTCCGGGGGTTGAGTTCCAGTGGCCTATGGTGTAATTGGCAGCACGACTGATTCTGGTTCAGTTAGTCTTGGTTCGAGTCCAGGTAGGCCAGCTCGCAGAGCTTATCTGCAAAGCCCCCGTTGTGTAGCGGCCTAGCACGCTGCCCTCTCAAGGCAGTAGCGCCGGTTCGAATCCGGTCGGGGGTACTGATCCTGATCTTCTCGGGATCGCTAGGGCCCCCGTTGTGTAGCGGCCTAGCACGCCGCCCTCTCAAGGCGGTAGCGCCGGTTCGAATCCGGTCGGGGGTACGACTGGTCTAAACCATCATTGGTCTATGGTGTAATTGGCAGCACGACTGATTCTGGTTCAGTTAGTCTTGGTTCGAGTCCAGGTAGACCAGCTCGGACCTGCGGAAACGCAGCGTCCAAGGCCCCCGTTGTGTAGCGGCCTAGCACGCCGCCCTCTCAAGGCGGTAGCGCCGGTTCGAATCCGGTCGGGGGTACAGAATGAAGGCCCTTCGCTTCGGCGGAGGGCCTTCACCGTTCTCCGGCCCCGCTCACTCGAAGCCGTACCGCCGTGTCGTCTCCTCCTCCTGCGCCAGCCGGTGCAGCGCCCGCAGCACCGGCTCGTTGAGGATCGCCCCGAGGATCGCGAACTCGATCCGCTCCGCCCCCGGCGGCAGCGTCTCCATGTTGTCCAGATCGAGTACGGCCGTGCGGTGCATCAACTCCGCGTACGGCGCGAGCTGTTCGGCCCCCCAGTCGTAACCGAGCCGGCGGAACGCGGCCACCGTCACCACCAGCGAGCGATACGCGGGGGAGAGGGTGGCGAGGCACTTGGCGTTCTCCCAGCCGAGCCGGTCCACGAGCGCCGCGACCTCCTCGTGCGCGGCCCGTATGCAGGCGTCGTCCTCGTCCGGCTCCGGCACCTGCGGCAGCGCCCACAGCGCGGCGCCCAGCCGGATCGAGCTGCCCAGGGACTCGTCGTCCACATGCCCGAGCACCTCACGCACCTTCGCCACCGGCAGCCGCCCGACCTGGATCATCGCCCGCACCAGCCGCAGTCGGCGCAGATGCTCCTCGTCGTAGTCCGCCGTGGTCGCGTTCAGTTGCCGGCCCGGTGGCAACAGGCCCTCGCGCAGGTAGTACTTGATCGTCGCGGTGGAGACCCCGCTGCGTCTGCTCAGTTCGGCCAGCCGCATCTCTTGCGCCCCTTCTTGGATAAGAGCACTATCCAAGCACGCGATGAAGGGGGAAGCCATGGTGTCCCGTACGACCGCCGACGCGAAGGGCGATGTCGTCGTCCTGCTGATAGGCATGCGCATCAACCGCTTCTGGGCGGTGCATCTGTGGGTGCCGGTGATGCTCGCGATGCTCCGCATGCTGCGGGAGCTGGCGAAGGACCCGGAGCGCGGGCTGCGGGAGAAGGTGCTGCTCACGGCGTCGCCGCGGACGTACTACGTCGTGCAGTACTGGGAGTCCAAGGAGAAGCTGTACGCCTACGCCACGGCGCCCGACGCCTTCCACCACGAGGTGTGGGCGAAGCTGAACCGCAAGGAGCGGGCGGGCAGGCTGCACGGCGAGGTCGGGATCTGGCACGAGGCGTACGTGGTGCCGGAGGGGTCGTACGAGGCGATCTACGCGGACATGCCGGCGTTCGGGCTGGCGGGGGCGCACGGCCAGGTGCCGCTCGCCGCGCGGGGGCGCTACGCGAAGGACCGGTTCGCCTATCGGTCGCCGCAGCCCGCGGAGTCCGTGGAGTCCGTGGAGAAAAGCGCCTGAGGTCGGCTGCCGCGTCCCTCGTGGGTCCGCCGCGGCGTTGAGGCGGACCCACGAGGAAGCAGGCTCAGCCCGTGCGGCGCAGGGCCTCCGAGAGGCGGGTCGCGGCGTCGATGACGGCCTGGGCGTGCATCCGGCCCGGGTGGCGGGTCAGCCGCTCGATCGGGCCCGAGACGGAGACGGCGGCCACCACGCGGTTGGAGGGGCCGCGCACCGGGGCCGAGACGGACGCGACGCCCGGCTCGCGCTCGCCGATGGACTGGGCCCAGCCACGGCGCCGCACGCCCGACAGGGCCGTCGCCGTGAAACGGGCGCCCTGAAGGCCGCGGTGCAGCCGCTCGGGCTCCTCCCAGGCCATCAGGATCTGTGCCGAGGAGCCGGCCTTCATCGTGAGCGTGGAGCCGACCGGCACGGTGTCCCGCAGACCGGACAGCCGTTCCGCCGCGGCCACGCAGATCCGCATGTCACCCTGGCGGCGATAGAGCTGTGCGCTCTCGCCTGTGACATCGCGGAGGTGGGTGAGCACGGGGCCCGCCGTCGCCAGCAGGCGGTCCTCGCCCGCCGCCGCCGCGAGCTCCGCGAGGCGCGGTCCGAGGATGAACCGGCCCTGCATGTCGCGTGCCACCATGCGGTGGTGTTCCAGGGCCACGGCCAGGCGGTGGGCCGTGGGTCGTGCCAGTCCGGTGGCTCCGACCAGACCCGCGAGGGTGGCCGGACCGGACTCCAGAGCGCTCAGGACGAGGGCCGCCTTGTCCAGAACGCCGACGCCGCTACTGTTGTCCATGCAACGATACTCACGTCTCACTCTGTGAAACGCAAGTTCAATTTTCCGCGGAACGCGCCACTCTGGATGAACACGGCGGTCCGTCCATCGACGGGCCCGGCGGCGGACGCCCGGAAACAGGGGTGCGGGCGCCGCCCTCAAGATCTCTAGTTGGGCCGGCGCCAGCGTGCCGGCCGGAGGGAAAGCGATGGGTAGGACACTCGCGGAAAAGGTCTGGGACGACCACGTCGTCCGGCGCGCCCAGGGCGAGCCCGACCTCCTCTACATCGATCTGCACCTGCTGCACGAGGTGACCAGCCCGCAGGCCTTCGACGGGCTGCGCCAGAACGGCCGCCAGGTGCGCCGCCTCGACCTCACCATCGCGACCGAGGACCACAACACCCCCACCCTCGACATCGACAAGCCCATCGCCGACCCGGTCTCGCGCGCCCAGCTGGAGACGCTGCGCAAGAACTGCGCCGAGTTCGGGGTGCGGCTGCACCCGCTGGGCGACGTCGAGCAGGGCGTCGTGCACGTGGTCGGCCCCCAGCTGGGCCTGACCCAGCCCGGTACGACCGTGGTGTGCGGCGACTCCCACACGTCCACGCACGGCGCGTTCGGCGCGCTGGCGTTCGGCATCGGCACCTCCCAGGTCGAGCATGTGCTGGCCACCCAGACGCTGCCGATGGCCCGCCCGAAGACCATGGCGATCACCGTGGACGGCGAACTGCCCGAGGGCGTCAGCGCCAAGGACCTGATCCTGGCGATCATCGCGCGGATCGGCACCGGCGGCGGCCAGGGCTACATCCTGGAGTACCGCGGCTCCGCCATCGAGAGGCTCTCGATGGAGGCCCGGATGACCATCTGCAACATGTCGATCGAGGCGGGCGCCCGCGCGGGCATGATCGCCCCCGACGAGACCACCTTCGCGTACCTCAAGGGCCGCCCGCACGCCCCCGAGGGCGCCGAGTGGGACGCGGCCGTCGAGTACTGGAAGACGCTGCGCACGGACGAGGACGCGGAATTCGACGCCGAGGTCGTCATCGACGCCGCCGCGCTGTCCCCGTTCGTCACCTGGGGCACCAACCCCGGCCAGGGTGCGCCGCTTTCGGCGGACGTCCCCGATCCGGCTTCGTACGAAGACGCATCGGAGCGCCTGGCCGCCGAAAAGGCCCTGGAATACATGGGGTTGGAGGCCGGAGCGCCGCTGCGCTCCATCAAGGTGGACACCGTCTTCGTAGGCTCGTGCACCAACGGCCGGATCGAGGATCTGCGCACTGTCGCCGAGATCCTGAAGGACCGCAAAGTCGCCGACGGCGTACGGATGCTGGTCGTGCCGGGCTCCGCGCGGGTCGGCCTCCAGGCGGCCGCCGAGGGTCTGGACGTGGTCTTCAAGGAGGCCGGCGCCGAGTGGCGGTACGCGGGCTGCTCGATGTGCCTGGGCATGAACCCGGACCAGCTGGCCCCGGGGGAGCGCTCCGCGTCCACCTCCAACCGCAACTTCGAGGGCCGGCAGGGCAAGGGCGGTCGTACCCACCTGGTGTCGCCGCAGGTCGCGGCGGCCACCGCCGTCCTGGGCCATCTGGCCTCCCCGGCCGACCTGACCGACGACCGTACGCCCGCTGGAGTCTGAGAACGATGGAAGCCTTCACCACCCACACCGGCCGGGCCGTCCCGCTGCGCCGCGGCAATGTCGACACCGACCAGATCATCCCCGCCCACTGGCTCAAGAAGGTGACCCGGGACGGGTTCGAGGACGGGCTCTTCGAGGCCTGGCGCAAGGACCCCGAGTTCATCCTCAACCGCCCGGAGCGGCAGGGCGCCACCGTGCTGGTCGCCGGCCCCGACTTCGGCACCGGCTCCTCCCGTGAGCACGCCGTCTGGGCGCTCCAGAACTACGGCTTCAAGACCGTGATCTCCTCCCGCTTCGCGGACATCTTCCGTGGTAACTCGCTGAAGAACGGCCTGCTCACCGTGGTGCTGGAGCAGAAGATCGTGGACGCGCTGTGGGAGCTGACCGAGGCCGACCCGAGCGCCGAGATCACGGTGGACCTCGAAGCGCGCGAGGTGCGCGCCGAGGGCGTCACCGCCTCCTTCGAGCTGGACGAGAACTCCCGCTGGCGGCTGCTGAACGGCCTGGACGACATCTCCATCACCCTCCAGAACGAGCCCGACATCGCCGCGTACGAGCAGCGGCGCCCCGCCCACAAGCCGCGGACCCTCCAGGGCTGACCCGGTAGCCTGTCCCGGATCCCGCGAGGGTCGGGTTTCGGCCACCCAACAAACCCGTCTGTACCCCCGATCGCCCCGATCGGGGGTACAGGCATGTCGGGGCCCGTGCGGACCCTCCTGGCTCTGGGGATTCTCTCAACTTCCCGTGTTATGAAGGGCGTTGGGAGGGTAGATGAGGCAGAGGATCGCGCCGTCCGCAAGGGCCTGGAAGGCCATTTGTGGCGGGAGTTGCCCCCTGGGCAGGCGACAACTCGCCCCAGATGGCACAATCTGTGCATGGGACACGACGGCCAACTCCAGCTCTATGCGGCGGTCGCGAACCAACTCAAGGAAGCGCACGCAAGAGTGCGCGCACTGCAAGTCCCGGAGGGCGTACGGATGGCGCTGACCCGGAAGCTGCTGGTCATTACGGCCGCGGCCAAGCACGATCTCGCCGGTGCGGCAAGGCGGCTTGAGCGGTTCACCGCGGACCTCGACGAGGGTCGGATCCCCGACGAGGACCGCTGAACAGCCCGAGAACGCCGAGTCCGTTGCGGCACAAGGGTGATAAGCCCGTTTCGTGTTTGATTTGCGGTATATATCTGCCTAACGTGCGAAAAAGCTTGAACACATTCGTTCTGGCGATGTCTCCGAAGGGGAAGACGTGAACAAGGCGCAGCTCGTAGAAACGATTGCCGAGAAGGTTGGCGGCCGCCAGCAGGCGGCGGAAGCCGTCGATCATGTTCTGGACGCCATCGTCCGCGCGGTCGTCGCGGGCGAGCGGGTCTCGGTCACCGGTTTCGGGTCCTTCGAGAAAGTGGACCGCCCCGCCCGGTACGCCCGTAACCCTCAGACGGGCGAGCGGGTTCGGGTCAAGAAGACCTCCGTGCCGCGCTTCCGCGCCGGTCAGGGCTTCAAGGACCTGGTGAGCGGCTCGAAGAAGCTCCCGCGCGGTGGCGAGGTCTCGGTGAAGAAGGCGCCCAAGGGCAGCCTGACCGGGGGCGCCGCCGCGACGGTCAAGAAGGCCGCCGCGAAGAAGACCGCCAAGGCGGCCGCGAAGAAGACCACCGCCAAGAAGACGACGGCGAAGAAGACCACGGCGGCCGCGGCGAAGAAGACCACCGCGAAGAAGGCGACCGCCAAGAAGACCACGGCGACGGCCAAGACCGCGACGGCGAAGAAGGCCACGGCCAAGAAGGCCACCGCGAAGAAGGCCCCGGCGAAGAAGGTCACCGCGAAGAAGGCGCCGGCCAGGAAGTCGACGGCCCGCAAGACCACCGCGAAGAAGGCCACCGCGCGCTAGGCGCAGGGCATCGATCAGAGCACTCACGCGCCGGGCCGGACTCCCACTGGAGTCCGGCCCGCGGCGTGTGCAAGGGGAGTTACAGGGTCTGGAGCGTGACGAGGGTGATCCGCAAGGAGCCCTCGGCCCCCTCGGTCTCGATCCGTACGCGCTGCCCGGGCCGCAACAGCCGCAGGCCGCCGCGGTCGAACGCGGCGGCGTCGAAGGGCACGGGGGTGCCGTCGTCGAGCAGCACCTGCCCGCTCCGGGTCTCGCTGTCGTACGTGTACGCGGTGGCCTGCATGGGGTTCAGGGTAGTGCCCGTGGCCCTCCGGCCGCCCGGTCAGGCGCCGGGTACCGGCATATCCGCGCACGCCGCGCTCGTATACGGTCCGACCCCGAGCGCCAGCGCCGCCCGCAGGTCGTCCCCCGTGTCCACGTCCTGCCGTACCGAATCCACGCCCCCCAGCAGAAGTTCCTTCGCGCCGGACACCCGATGGCGTGCCCGTGACCCCGTCCCGAAGCCCGGCCGCAATTCACGGTCCGTACCGGCCGCCAGCAATGTCGTACCGATCCCCGCCGCATCCGCGAGAAAAGCTCTGGGGAATTCCTCTGCGGCGCACAGCACCTGTTCCAGCTCGGCCGCCCGCAACGCCGGCAGATCGGCGTTCAGCGCGGCCACGGCGGCTCCCGGGCGCATCAGCCGTATCGCCTCCGCCCCGTGCGCCAGCGCCGCGTTCAGGCCCCGCGCCGGGGTGTCCGGGACGATTCGCGCGCCCAGCGCGGACAGCTCGCGCCCGGCGCGTGGATCGTCCGTGACGACCACCACATCCATGACCCCGCGGCAGGCGAGGCCCGCGGCCACCGTGTCCTGGGCGAACGCGAGGACCAGCCCCGGGCGCACCCCGTCCGCCACGGTGTCCGCGAGCCTGCTCTTGGCCCGGGACAGGGGCTTCAGGGGGATGACCAACGTCCACTGCACCGGCGTACCGCCCCTCTCTCGTCACGATCATTGTCACCGCAGCCGCTGGCTCAGGGTTTTCGGGAGGCGCGCGAAGCTCCTTGGAAGGGTGGGGGCGGGCGACGGGCGGGCGTACGGTGTTCTCGACAGACCGGCACTCCGGGGCGACACTTGTGCGGCCCCCGCCGGGGTCAGTCCCCCGTGGATCCCCTAGAGGAAGGTGTCCTTGTGCCCCGCCGCAGAATCGGCTTCTGGTACCGCTTCGCCGCGGTGATCTGCAAACCGCCGCTGGTGGTTCTGATCAAGCGGGACTGGCGTGGAATGGAGCACATTCCGGCCGAGGGCGGATTTATCACCGTGGTGAACCACAATTCCCACGTGGACCCCTTCGCATACGCGCACTATCAGTACAACACCGGGCGGGTTCCGCGATTCCTCGCGAAGAGCGGCCTTTTCAAGAAGGGAATCGTGGGCGCCGCGATGCGCGGCACCGGACAGATTCCCGTCTACCGCGAGTCCACGGACGCGCTCAGCGCCTTCCGTGCCGCGATCGACGCCGTGGAGCGCGGTGAGTGCGTCGCCTTCTACCCCGAGGGCACCCTGACCCGCGACCCCGACGGCTGGCCGATGACCGGCAAGACCGGCGCCGCACGTGTGGCCCTCCAGACCAAGTGCCCGGTGATCCCGGTCGCCCAGTGGGGCGCCAATGAACTGCTTCCGGCATATGCGAAGAAGCCGAACCTCTTCCCGCGCAAGACCCACCATGTGCTGGCGGGCCCGCCGGTGGACCTGTCGCGCTTCTACGACAAGGAGCTGACCCCGGACGTCCAGAAGGAGGCGACCGAGGTCATCATGGCGGCGATCACCCGCCTCCTGGAGGAGATCCGCGGCGAGAAGGCGCCCGAGACGCCGTACGACCCGCGCCGTGAGCGGATCGAGCAGCGGCGCCGTACGCGGGCACAGAACCAGGTCAGGGAAGCGGAGGGGCAGGGCAAGTGAGCAAGGCGGTCAAGGCGGCGGTCTTCAGCGCCGGTTCATGGGGCACGGCGTTCGGCATGGTTCTCGCGGACGCCGGCTGCGAGGTCACCCTGTGGGCCCGTCGCGCCGAGGTCGCGGACGCGATCAACACGACCCGTGTCAACCCCGACTATCTGCCGGGCGTCGAACTCCCCGAGAACCTGCGGGCGACCACCGATCCCGCCGAGGCCGCGGCGGACGCGGACTTCACGGTCCTGTCCGTCCCCTCCCAGACCCTCCGCCAGAACCTCGCCGAGTGGCTTCCGCTGCTCGCCCCGGACACCGTGCTCGTCTCCCTGATGAAGGGCGTCGAACTCGGCTCCGCGATGCGGATGAGCGAGGTCATCGAGGACGTGGCCAAGGTCGGCCCGGAGCGCGTCGCCGTCGTCACCGGGCCCAACCTGGCCCGCGAGGTCGCCGCCCGGATGCCCGCCGCCGCCGTGGTGGCCTGCGCCGACGAGGCCGTGGCCCGGCGGCTCCAGGCGGCCTGCCACACGCCGTACTTCCGGCCGTACACCGAGACCGATGTGGTCGGCTGCGAGCTGGGCGGCGCGGTGAAGAACGTCATCGGGCTCGCCGTCGGCATCGCGGACGGCATGGGGCTCGGCGACAACGCCAAGGGTTCGCTGATCACCCGGGGTCTCGCGGAGACCGCGCGGCTCGGTGTCGTGCTCGGCGCCGACCCGCTGACCTTCTCCGGACTCGCCGGTCTCGGCGACCTGGTGGCCACCTGCTCCTCGCCGCTGTCGCGCAACCACACCTTCGGCACCAACCTCGGCAAGGGCATGACCCTGGAGGAGACCATCGCGGTCACCAAGCAGACCGCGGAGGGCGTCAAGTCCTGTGAGTCCGTGCTGGATCTGGCCCGCAGGCACGGCGTCGACATGCCGATCGCGGAGACGGTCGTCGGCATCGTGCACGAGGGCAAGCCGCCGGTCGTCGCGCTCAAGGAGCTGATGTCGCGCAGCGCGAAGCCCGAGCGACGCTGAGCGAAACCGCGGGGACGCTGCGCGAAAACGCATGGACACTGTGCGAAATCCGCCCGTTTTTGTGCGTTCCGGGGCGGAGCCGACGCTGTATCCGGGCTCTACCAACGGGTACTCTCAACGCGATATGAGCACCGAGAACCTTCCCCAGAGCCCTGAGCAGCCGTCGCGCAAGCCCCGCGTGGCCGTCGTGTTCGGTGGCCGCAGCTCCGAACACGGGATCTCCGTGGTCACCGCGGGCGCCGTCCTCAAGGCCATCGACCGGACGAAGTACGACGTCCTGCCGATCGGCATCACCCGGGACGGCCGCTGGGCGCTGACGGCCGACGAGCCGGAGCGGATGGCCATCACCGACCGCGCCCTGCCCGCCGTCGAGGACCTGGCGGAGTCGCACGAGGGCGATGTGGTGCTCCCCGTCGCCCCCGCCAACCGCGAGGTCGTCTACAGCGAGCCCGGCTCCGTGCCCAAGGCGCTCGGCGAGGTCGACGTCGTCTTCCCGGTGCTGCACGGCCCCTACGGCGAGGACGGCACCCTCCAGGGCCTGCTGGAGCTGTCCGGAGTGCCGTACGTGGGCGCGGGCGTGCTCGCCTCGGCCGTCGGCCAGGACAAGGAGTACATGAAGCGGGTCTTCACCTCCTTCGGGCTCAAGGTCGGCCCTTACGTGGTGATCCGCCCCCGCGAGTGGCAGCAGGACCAGGCCGCCGCCCGCAAGAAGATCGTGGACTTCGCCGGTGAGCACGGCTGGCCGCTGTTCGTGAAGCCCGCGCGGGCCGGCTCCTCCATCGGCATCACCAAGGTCGACGACCTCTCCGGCCTGGACGAGGCGATCGCCGAGGCGCAGTCGCACGACCCGAAGATCCTGATCGAGGCGGCGATCACCGGCCGCGAGATCGAGTGCGGTGTCCTGGAGTTCGAGGACGGCCCCAGGGCCTCGCTCCCGGCCGAGATCCCGCCGCCGGACGCGCACGCGTACTACGACTTCGAGGCCAAGTACATCGACTCCACGCCCGGCATCGTCCCGGCGCCGCTCACCGAGGAGGAGACCACCGAGATCCGGCGGCTCGCGGTGGACGCGTTCGAGGCCGCGTCCTGCGAGGGGCTGGTGCGCGCGGACTTCTTCCTCACCGAGGACGGGGAGTTCGTGATCAACGAGATCAACACGCTGCCCGGGTTCACCCCGATCTCGATGTACCCGCAGATGTGGCAGGCGACCGGGGTCGGCTACCCCGAGCTGATCGACCTGCTGGTGCAGGCCGCGCTGCGCCGGTCCACCGGACTGCGCTGAGCGATCCCCGAGCGGTCAGCCGCGCATGGAGGCCATCCCCTCGGGGATGGCCTTCTTCACGGCCGCGGCCAGATCCTCCAGCACCTGGGTGCTGTCGTCCGGGCCAGACAGCTTCTTCGGCAGGGTCACCTGGACATACGCCTTGCGGCCCGCCGTCGTGAAGTGCCAGGTGCCGTCGCCCTGCTTCTCCATCAGCCAGTCCACGCCGTTGACCCCGCCCGCGATCGCGTCGGGGTCCTGGCCCTGGGCCACCTTGGGGTCGATCATCTTCGGCGGCCGGACGATCCCGCAGCGCAGTATGATCGCCGGGTTTCCCCAGCCCGCCGTGTAGACGGACCGGGGCTCGGGGTCGGCGCGCCGCTGCCCGTCCACCGTGGTGGGCAGCGCCGAGTGCAGACTCCGGCACAGCGGGGCGGTCTTCGCGTCGGGACGGGGAACCGCGACCGTGGCGCTGTCGTCCGCGGCGCAGCCCGCGACCGCGAGCAGCACGACCGGCGCGGACAGGGCGGCGAGCAGGGCGGGGGGCCGGTGACGGAAGAAGTTCACCGGCCAAGCGTAGACGGGGGCTACAGATGCACGACCGGGCAGGTCAGGGTGCGGGTGATGCCGTCCACTTGCTGGACCTTGGCGACCACCATGCGACCGAGTTCGTCGACGGTCTCGGACTGGGCGCGCACGATGACGTCGTACGGACCCGTGACGTCCTCGGCCTGGATCACTCCAGGGATCTTGCTGATGGTCTCGGCGACGGTCGACGCCTTGCCGACCTCCGTCTGGATCAGGATGTACGCCTGTACCACGGAACCTCCAGGGCGGCCACGAGGATCATGTGGGGAAAAGGAACGCCACGGTATCGCGTCGCCGCTCCTCGCGGGGAGACCTGCGGGAACCGGGCTTGCGCGCCAGGGTGCAGGCACGACGGAAGTTGACGGTCGTCCGGGACCGTATCGGCGGTCGTTCCCGACCGCGTCGGGGTCATCTCGACGGTATCGGGGACACTGATGAGGCGCGAGTCAGCACGGTCAGGCGAAGGCAGAGAAGGGGAGTCAGGGACATGAAGGGCACGGTTGGTGAGCTCGGGGAATTCGGGCTCATCAGGGAGCTCACCTCCCGTCTCACCACCACTCCGGCGGTTCGTATCGGCCCGGGTGACGACGCCGCAGTGGTGGCCGCGCCGGACCGGCGGGTGGTGGCGAGCACCGACGTCCTGCTGGAGGGGCGGCACTTCCGCCGCGACTGGTCCACGGCCTACGACGTGGGGCGCAAGGCGGCCGCGCAGAACCTCGCGGACATCGCCGCGATGGGCGCCGTACCGACCGCCCTGCTGCTGGGCCTCGTGGTGCCGGCCGAGCTCCCGGTCAGCTGGCCGACCGAGATGATGGACGGGCTGCGCGACGAGTGCCAGGTCGCGGGGGCCGCCGTGGTGGGCGGGGACGTCGTACGGGGGGACACCATCATGGTGTCGATCACCGCGCTCGGCGATCTGCGCAACCAGGAGCCGGTGACCCGGGCCGGCGCCCAGCCCGGCGACCTGGTGGCCGTCACGGGCTGGCTGGGCTGGTCCGCGGCCGGTTACGCGGTGCTCTCCCGCGGCTTCCGCTCGCCGCGCGCCTTCGTGGAGGCCCATCGGCGTCCCGAGCCGCCGTACCACGCGGGTCCGGCCGCCGCCGGGCTCGGCGCCACCGCGATGTGCGACGTCAGCGACGGGCTGATCGCCGACCTCGGCCATATCGCCGAGGCCAGCAAGGTCCGTATCGACATCCGCTCCGGCGCGGTCGACGTGCCCACGCAGATGAACGACATCGGGCAGGCCGTCGGCGTGGACCCGCTCCAGTGGGTGCTGACCGGGGGAGAGGACCACGCGATCGTGGCGACCTTCCCGCCGGACACCAAGCTCCCGGCCCGCTGGAAGGTCATCGGTGAGGTCCTCAACCCCTCCGCACTGCCGCAGGTGACGGTGGACGGGGCGCCGTGGACCAGCAGAGGCGGCTGGGACCACTTCGGGGACATAGAACCGTGACCCCGCCCAGAGTGCTCACGGTGGCCGGCTCCGACTCCGGTGGCGGTGCCGGGATCCAGGCCGACCTCAAGACGATGCTCGCGCTCGGCGTCCACGGGATGAGCGTGCTCACCGCCGTGACCGCGCAGAACTCCCTTGGTGTGCAAGGCGTTTGGGAACTCCCGGCCGAGGCGGTGCGGGCCCAGTACCGCAGCGTCGTGGACGACATCGGGGTCCAGGCCGTGAAGACCGGCATGCTGGGCTCGGCCGAACTGGTCGAGACGGTCGCCGAGTTGATCGCCGGCACGGACGCGCCCGCCGTGGTCGACCCGGTCGGCGTCTCCAAGCACGGCGACGCGCTGCTCGCCGACTCCGCGCTGGACGCCGTGCGCACCAGGCTGCTCCCGGCGGCGACCGTGGCGACCCCGAACCTGGACGAGGTGCGCCAACTCACCGGCGTCCAGGTCGAGTCGGAGGACGATCTACGACGGGCCGCGGACGCCGTGCTGGCCTACGGGCCGCGCTGGGTGCTGGTCAAGGGCGGGCATCTGGCCGGTGACGCGGTGGACCTCCTGACGGACGGCACCGCGGCGGGCGAGCACTGGCTGCGCGCCCCGCGCCACGACAACCGGCACACCCACGGCACCGGCTGCACACTCGCCTCCGCCATCGCCTCCGGCCTGGCCCGGGGCCTCACCGTCCCGACGGCGGTCACGGCGGCCAAGGAGTACGTCACCGGGGCGATCGCCTCGGGCTTCGCCCTGGGCACGGGCATCGGACCGGTGGACCACGGGTGGCGGTTCAGAACGTGAGGAGCCTTTGGCGGCGGGTGTCGTAGGGGGCGCGCGATTGCCCGCGCCGCTCCCGCCGCCGGGATCCGCCTCCCGGACCGGCTTCCGGCCCTGCCTTCTGGTTTCGTTGCCGGGGCCGCCTTTCGTGTCCGCCGTCGGGATCCGCCTCCCCGGCCCGCCTGCCGGGCCGGCTTCCGGATCTGCCTCCGGGGCCCGCTGCTGGGATCCGCCTCCCGGACCCGCCTCCCAGGACTCGCCACCCGGACTCACCTCCCGGACCCGCCTCCCGGAGGCGCGCCCGTCCGTGTCCGTCCGCGACGGATCCATGCGGTGGGTCCCCGTGCGTGGGGCGGGCCTATGCCGTCGCCGTGGCCGTGCGCAGGCGTTGGTCGAGGAAGAGGGCCGCGCGGTCCAGCGCCTCGTCGGCCTCGTCCAGTTCGTCGGCGAACGCCTGGAAGACATGCGGTACGTCGGCTGTGACGTCCAGGATCACATCCACCCCGGCGGCCCGGGCGCGCGCGGCGAGGCGGGTGGAGTCGTCCAGCAGGATCTCGTTGGTGCCCACCTGGAGAAGCATCGGCGGCAGCCCGCTCAGGTCGGCGCAGACGGCCGGGCTCAGCAGCGGCTGGTGCGGATCGGCGCCCGCGAGGTACAGCATTCCGGTGCGCTCGACGGACGCGCGGGTGAAGAACGGGTCCACGCCCTCCTTGGTGTCGATGCTCTCACCGGTACGGGTCGCGTCCAGGCCCGGCGAGAACGCCAGGACCGCGGCGGGCAGCGGCAGCCCCGCGTCCCGGGCGGCCAGGCAGGTGGTGACGGCGAGGCCGCCGCCCGCCGAGTCCCCGGCGAACACGACGGCCGAGGGGACGGCACCGCCGTTGAGGAGCGCGCGGTAGGCACCGAGCGTGTCCTCGATCGCGGCCGGGAACGGATGCTCGGGGGCCAGCCGGTAGTCCACCGAGTACGCCGTGCGGCCGGTCCTCGTCACGAGGTGCCCGGTCACCGCGAGCGAGGCCTCGGGGGAGCCGCTCACCCAGCCGCCGCCGTGGAAGTACAGGATCGTCCCGGCACGCGCACGGCCCTCGGGCGCCACGCGCAGCGCGGGCCGGTCGCCGAGCGTGGTCCGTGTCGTACGGATGCCGGCGGGCACGGTCATCCCGCTCATCAACGCCTCGAACCCGGCCCGCATCTCCTCGATCGTCCGGGGCCCCTCGGGACGCGGCTGCCGCAGCCTGGCGTCGATCCGGGCGCGCTGTTCCTTGCTCATGAGTGCTCCCCCTCGTTGATAGCTTCCCCTACACTATATGCTGTGGCATATAAAACGACCGGAGACGCCGCAGGGCTCCTGGATTTCTTCTCCGACCTGGTGCGCTGCGAGACGCGGCTGTACAACGCCCTCAACGACCGGCTCCGCGAGCGGCACGGGATCGTGACCTCGCAGTTCGAGGCCCTGCGCTATCTGCGCGATCACGAAGGGGCGCGGGTGGCGGATCTCGCGGCGGAGTTCGCGATCGGCATCGGGGCGACGAGCAAGGGCGTCGACCGGCTGGAGAAACAGGGCTGGGCGGTCCGGACGCCGAATCCGGCCGACCGCCGCTCCTCCCTGCTGGCCCTGACCGAGGAGGGCGCGGCACTCGTCGGCGCGGCGGAGGAGACGTTCGGCGCGACGCTGGCCGAACTGATCACAGGAGTGCTCGACGACGCTTCGGCGGCGGCGGCCGCGCAAACCCTCTCAAGGCTGCGTTCCGCCCTCGAACAGCGTCAGGTCGGCATGCCGACGGGCTGACGCGAGGGAGTACGGCGAGAGGGTACGGCAAAAAGCCGGTCCATCCTGAGATGGACCGGCTCAGTGCAGCGAACCAGCAATGGCCGCGCGCTCAGCTGTAGCGTCAGCGCGAGACCTTGCCGGCCTTGATGCACGAGGTGCAAGCGTTCACGCGCTTCGGCGTCCCGCCCACCACGGTACGCACACGCTGGATGTTCGGGTTCCAGCGGCGGGACGTACGGCGGTGCGAGTGCGAGATGTTGTTGCCGAAGCCCGGCCCCTTGCCGCAGACGTCGCAGTTGGCAGCCACGGGTCACTCCAAAGACTTCAGATGCACTTACGGTTGATCCCGGCATGCCGGGATCGAGATCGTACGACCTGAGATCTGGTTGGCGGTGCCAGGGGGAAAGCCCGATGAGATCGGGCAACCGGAGCAGCATAGCAAGCCTGCGTCGGTAGAGCGAAACTACCATGGTCGCGAGGGGTCCCGGCCCCGGCCCACCCCTGGCCCACCTCCGGCGGGCACCGTCCCGGGGACTACGCTGCGACCACGTCAAGCCGGCTCAGGGAGGCGCAGGTGGCGCAGGTGCCGCAGACATTCCTCGATGGTCTCGCGGTGCGCACCTGGTGCGGTCTGGCCCTGCGCGCACTGGGGCGGGCACGTGCGGAGATCGACGCGATCAACGTCTATCCGGTGGCCGACGGCGACACCGGGACCAACCTGTATCTGACCGTGGAGTCCGCCGCGACGGCCGTGGAGGCCGTGTTCGCCGGGTACGAGACACAGCCCGCCGGCCCCACCCTCGCGGACGCGGTGCGCGCGATGGCTCACGGGGCGCTCATCGGCGCCCGGGGCAACTCCGGCACCATCCTCGCGCAGCTGCTGCGCGGCATGGCCCAGGTGCTCGCGGCGGACGGCGCGCAGCCGCGCTGCGACGGGCCCGCGCTGCGGCTCGCCCTGCGCCGGGCCGCCGATTCCGCGCGGCAGGCGGTGGCGCATCCCGTCGAGGGCACGGTGCTGACGGTCGCCTCGGCCGCCGCCGACGCGGCCGAGCGGGCGGACGGCGACTGCGGGACGGTCGCCCGGGCCGCCCACCAGGGCGCCCGCGCGGCCCTGGCGGCGACCCCGGCCCAGCTGGGCGTCCTGGCGCGGGCCGGGGTGGTCGACGCGGGGGGCAGTGGTCTGGTGGCGGTGCTCGGCGCGCTGGTGGAGGCGTGCACGGGGGAGACGGCGGACGCCGAACCGGACCGAGTGGCCTCGACACCGAACGCCTTGCCCGACCCCGAACCCGACCCCGAGACCGAGGCCGGACCCGCCCCCGCCCCCGATGCCGATGCCGGGGACTGCGCCGCCGAGGACGGCGGCCCCGCCTTCGAGGTGATCTACCTCCTGGAGGCCGACGACACCGCCGTGGCCCGGCTGCGCACCCGGCTCGACGCCCTCGGCGACTCCCTGGTCGTCGTCGGCGGCGACGGGCTGTGGAACGTCCATGTGCATGTGGACGATGCCGGTGCCGCCGTGGAGGCGGGCGTGGAGGCCGGGCGCCCGTACCGGATCAGGATCACGCACTTCGGGCTCGGCGATGTGCACACCGGTGGGCCGCGGCCGCCGCGCGAGCGGGCCCAGCGGGCGGTGGTGGCCGTCGTACCGGGGCAGGGTCTTGCCGAGCTGTACACCGAGGCGGGCGCGACCACCGTGCTCGCGCGGCCCGGGGAGCCGCCCGCCAGCGGGGAGTTGCTGGCGGCGGTACGACGGGCCCACGCGCGCGAGGTCGTGCTGCTGCCCAATGACGCCGAGCTGCGCGACACCGCGGCCGCGGCGGCCGAGCAGGCGCGTACCGAGGGGGTCCGGGTGGCGCTGATCCCGACCCGCTCGGCGGTGCAGGGCCTCGCGGCGCTCGCGGTGTCCGAGCCGGGGCGCCGGTTCGACGAGGACGTCGTCCAGATGACCTCGGCCGCGGGCGCCACCCGCTACGGGGAGGTCGTCGTCGCCGAGCACCGCTCCTGGACGACGGCCGGGATCTGCCAGGCCGGGGACGTGCTCGGGCTGATCGACGGCGATGTGGCGGTGATCGGCGCGGACGTCACCGCCACCGCCGAGACCGTCCTGGACCGCATGCTCCAGGCCGGTGGCGAACTCGTCACCCTCGTCATCGGCGACGAAGCCCCCGAGACCGTCGCCGCCCATCTGGAGACCCGGGTACGGGAGTCCTATCTGGCCGTCGACACAGTGGTCTACGGGGGCGGCCACCAGGGAGCGCTGCTGCTCATCGGCGTGGAGTGAGCACACCGCCCCCTCCCGCGGACCGAGCACCCGTTCACTCGGCCGTTCCGAGCAGCCGGGCGGCCGCCGCGCGTCGGGTCCGGACGGTCTCGTCCGTCTCGTCCGCGCTCTCGTAGGCGGCCAGTACGGCGTGGGCGCGGGCTGTCGCCTCCTCGGGGTGACCCAGCTCCGTCGCCAGTTCGGCCGCGGCGAGTTGGGCGGCGGTGCGGTCGTGCAGTCCGGCGGGGCCGAGGGAGTCGAACAGGGTGATCGCCCGCTCGAAGTGGACCCCGCCCGAACCCCCGGCCTGGGCGAGGAGGTCGCCGAACTGGCGGTGCGTCTGGGCCAGTTCACGGGTCAGGTCGCCCAGGGCGCGGGAGTCCGCCGCGTCCTCCAGTGCCTCCTCGCACACCTCCACGGCCTCGGCCATCAGCCCCTCGGCCGCCGCCGTCCCGGAGTCCTCGCGCAGCGCCAGCCATGCGCGGGCCCGCAGGGAGCGGACGAGGAGACGGGTGTCGCCGAGGGCGCGCCACAGCTCGCCCGCGCGGGCATAGGCCCGGTCGGCCTCCGCCACCAGTCCCGCGCTGCCCAGGGAGTCCGCGGCGAGGTGCGCGAGCGTGGCGTGGTCGCGCTGCTCGGGCCAGTGCCGGGCGATGTCGGCGGCCAGCAGCCGCTGCTCGGCCGCCGCCCGGTGCTCGCCCAGCTCCTCCAGACAGTCCCCGAGCCACCAACGCGCCTGTACGACGGCCCCGTCACCGTGGGTCCCGGCGCGCAGGTCGGCCAGCGCCGACTCCAGCACCTCGGCCGCCTCCGCGCACCGCCCCTGCCGCAGCAGATATCCGCCCAGCTGCTGTCGCGCCCAGGCCCCAGACGTGCCGGACTCCCCGGCCTGGTCCGCCCAGTGCGTGGCCTGGAGCGCGTGCTCCGCGGCGGCGGCGACCTCACCGCGCTCGGCCGTCAACTCGGCTATTCGCAGACGCAGTTGGACCTGCCCGGCCGGTTCCACGTACGGGCCGCCGTGCTCCAGCGCCGCCCGCAGCGCCCGCTCGGCCTCCGCCCGGTCACCGGCCTCCTCGGCGAGCGCGGCGACCTGGACCTCGTACTCCACCGCACACCACGGCACCCCGGCCCGCACGTACTCCGCGACGGCCCGCCGGAGCAGTTCCGCGGCCCCCGCGCGGTCCCCGGCGGCCCCGGCCAGCTCGGCGAGCATCCCCCAGGACTCGGCGACCCGCGCCGCCAGCCGGGCATCCCCCTCGTCCGGTGTGCCGTGCCCCTCGACCAGGGCCGGCACCTCGCGCACCGCCGCCTCCGCGTCCCGGGCGGGACCCGCGCCGGTGCGCGCCCGGTGCATCAGGATCCGCGCCCTGCTCATCAGGACCGACGCGGTCTGCCGTACCCCGGTGGCCTCGGCGGCGTACAGCGCCCGGACCTCCTCGGACAGGCCGGTCACCCGGGCCAGGGCCGTGTCCTGCTCGCCCCGCAGCGCGCGGAAGTAGGCGCCCCGGGCGCGTGCCGCCAGCGCCTCGCCGGGGTCGCCCGCCGCCGCGTACAGCTCGGCCGCCCGCTCGAACAGCTCCGCGCCCTCGGGCCCCCGGGACATCGCCTCATGGTCGGCGATCAACGCGCGGTCCACCGGGGCGAGTTCGCCGTCATCGGCGGCCCGCGCCACCGCGGCCCAGGCGTCCACCGCCTCCGGACGCAGGGTGTCCGCCAGCCGGTGCGCCTCGGCGAGCAGGGCGGGGAGTGACGTTTCGGCGGCCGGGGACGGCGAGGTGGCGGCCGCCGGGGCGGCGGGCGCCGTGCGCGGCGTACGGACGCCCAGCGGAAGCCGGTCCACCAGTGGCCGCCGGGCCATCCGCGCCCGCGTCCGGTCGCCGACGTGCGGCGTCTCGTTGCGCGCGTCGAACCGCTCGGCCAGCGCCAGCGCCTCCGTGCGGGCGTGGGCCGCGAGGTCCCGCGCGGTCCAGGCGCGCCCGGCGGGGCCCGGCACCGGCTCGGCGCCGAGGCCCAGCTCGGTCAGGCGGTCGGTCAGCAGGGTCACCACGGCCAGGAAGTCCAGCCGGCTGCGCGGATGCCCGGTGTCCGTGAAATAGGCGGGCCGCTCGGCCAGCAGCTCAAGACCGCGCGCCTCATTGCCGCTCAGCGCGCAGAACTCCACGTGCTCGGCGTACGCGGTCCGCATGCTCTCCATGGGCCGCACCAGCCGCAGCCCCCGCAGATGGTGCGCCCGGGCCTCCTCGGCGCGGCCCAGCCGCAGCAGCGGGACCAGGGACGCGGCGAGCACCGAGTGCGGCTCGTGCGCACAGCTGAACTCGCCCTCCAGCACCGGCCGCCACGCGGTGAGCGCCGCCGCGTCCCGGCCCCGCTCCACCTGCCACAGCCCCTGCCCGTACAGCTCGCAGGCATGGCAGTCGGCCATCTCGTCCCGGTCGGCGGCCAGCCACGCGGCGTACGCCCGCTCCGCCCGCGCCAGATCCCCGATATGCGCGGCCACGCTGAACTCGGCGCCGCGCACGGCCCGTTCGGAGTACCCGGCGAGCCGGTAGCGGCGCTCCATCTCGCCCAGCCACTTCTCGACCGAGGCGAGCGGGATGTGCGGCTGGTCCAGCATGCCCGCCGACATCCACTTGAAGACCCAGTGCAGCGAGTGCGTCTCGTAGGCGTCGAAGTCCCCGGGCCGCTCGTCCCACAGGCGCAGCAGCCGCGCGAAGGGGACGAACATCTTGTCCTTCTCGGAGCTGTAGTTGTACACGCTCAACTGGTGCCCGAGCGCCTCGATGACAGCCAGCGGAACATTCAACCCCTCGGCAGCGGCGAGCAGTTGCTCCGCACGGGCGTTGCGGGCCGGCCCCTCGGGCCGCTCGGCGTTCTCCGCCATCGCCCGGCGCAGCGCCGCAAGGTCGGTGATCTCAGTCATCGGCCGTCCCCCGGGTCGCCCACTCCAGCAGATCGATGAACGCGCGGTTGAGCAGCGCGGAGTCCGTGGGCCGCAGCGGCCGTTGCGCCATCAGCAGCGCCTGCCCGTAAAGCGACTCGACCGCGGTGCCGATCAGTTCCGCGTCGTCCAGTGAACTCACCCTGCGGATCAGCGGGTTGAGATGGTTGAGCACCAGCCGGGCGCGCGGCGCGCTACCGCGCAGCGAACCCAGGATGCCCGCCCACAGATCGTCGGCCTGCTCCTCGGCGTCCGCCCGGGCCTGCTCGTGCCGGGCCGCCCGGTCGTCCAGGTGCAGCGCGGGCACCGACAGCGGATGGAAGGCGCGCAGTACGACATCGCAGCCCAGCGGGTCCAGCTTCGCCCGCGCCGCCGCCAGGAACCCGGTGAGCAGCAGCTCCACGCCCGGCTCGACGCCGTCCAGGTGCGCGGTCACGGTGTCCGCGTCCAGCTCGGCGACCACCGTCCCCGGCCGCACCGACGGCAGCGCCTCGATCAGCTCGCTGTCGTACGTGTAACCGCCGTTGACCACGCCCACGCCCTGCGCCGAGGCGATCGCCGCGACCTGCCGGTACTCCTCGACGCCCCGGGTGAAGTGCACCACCGGGTGCCGGCGCGCGAACTCCTCCAGCGACACCTGCCCGTCGGTCGTCTCGAACGGCAGCCACGGCAGCATCGTGCGCAGCATCTCGTGGTCGTGCCGGGCCAGCGACTTGACGCCGAGGTGGTGCACCGCGAGGAACGCCGCGAGCCGCTCCGGGTCACCGGCCGCGAGCCCGGTCAGCCACTCGCGGATCCGCTCGCCGAGCGCCTCCCGTACGGCGGCCAGCGTCTCGTCCTCGTACAGCGACTCGCGCGAGGCGGTCGGCCGCAGGCTGTCGGTGTCCAGCACACAGCGCACGAAGAACGCCCAGTCGGGCAGCAGCTGTTCGGCCCGCTCGGTCAGCAGCATCCCCTTGAGATGCACCCGGTGCGTCGCCCGCTGCGCCGGACTCACCGCCGACGGCAGCACATACGCCACCCCGCGGATCCCGGCCAGCGGTACGTCCAGGTCGATCGAGTCCAGCGGGGTGAACCCGAACAGCCCGTGACAGTGCCGGGCCAGCGCCACCCGGCGCGCGCCGGGGCTCGGATACGGCCGGTCCCAGGGCGCGGGCAGCTCGGTGATCCGCTCCTCGCCCACCCGGACGTCGTACGGCAGCAGCGCGCCGAAGTCCCGGGCCAGCGCGCGCACCCGCTCCGGCGCGAGCCACTCGGCGGCCCCGGGCCGCGGCGTGAGCTGCACCGTCGTACCGGGCTCGGGCCGCGCGGAGCCTGGCAGGGTCCGCACGGTGTACGAGCCGTCGTCCCGCGCCGTCCACTCCACCGGTGGCGCGTCCGGGGTGCGGGCGCTGCGGCTGACCACGCGGATCCGCTCGGCGACGACGAAGCAGGCGAGCAGGCCGATGCCGAACTGGCCGAGGAAGCCGGAGCGGGCCTCCTGGAGTCCCTCGGCGCGCTTGGAGCTGCGCCCGATGGTCGCCAGCAGTTCGTGCACGTCCGACTCGGTGAGCCCGATGCCGCTGTCCTCCACCCGCAGGCCGCCGTCCGCCGTGTGCAGCCGGACCAGCGCCGGGGCGTCGGGGGAGAGGGCCCGGCGGGCGGTGACGGCGTCCACGGCGTTCTGGAGCAGCTCGCGCAGGTAGACCTTCGGGCTGGAGTAGAGGTGATGGGAGAGGAGATCGACCAGACCGCGCAGATCGACCTGGAACGTGTGGGGAGGAGACGACTGGGAGGACTGGGATGACTGTGAGGTCTGGGAATCCATCGTCACTGCGCCGAAGGGGGAGGACGCGGCGCGGGGTAGGGCGGTCCCGCAGCGAAGGGCGGTGACCGCGAAGGACGGCCGGAACGCGTCATCCTAGGGCCCCGGCCACCGGGCCGACCAGGGGTTTCCGGGATCCGTACGGCATTCCGTTCGGCATCCCGTGCCGAACCCGCAGGGCAGGCGTCTACGGCATTGTCAGTGCGGTGGTGTGCAATGGATCTCGTGCCCGCACTGGAAGAACCCCTGAACCAGCCACTGAAGGCAGTGCTCGGCCCCGCCACCGCGAAGGTGATGGCCGAGCACCTCGGCCTGCGCACCGTCGGCGACCTCCTGCACCACTACCCGCGCAGATACGAGGAGCGCGGCCAGCTCACCCACCTCGCCGACCTCCCCATGGACGAGCATGTCACCGTGGTCGCCCAGGTCGCCGACGCCCGTCTGCACTCCTTCGCCTCCTCCCGGGCGCCCCGCGGCAAGGGCCAGCGCCTGGAGGTCACCATCACCGACGGCAGCGGCCGCCTCCAGCTGGTGTTCTTCGGCAACGGCGTGCACAAGCCGCACAAGGACCTGCTGCCGGGCACCCGCGCGATGTTCGCCGGCAAGGTCTCCGTCTTCAACCACCGTCTCCAGCTCGCCCACCCCGCCTACGAGTTGCTGCGCGGCGACGGCGAGGAGGCCGTGGAGACCTGGGCCGGCTCCCTGATCCCGCTCTACCCGGCCACCGCCAAGCTGGAGTCCTGGAAGATTGGCAAGGCGGTGCAGACGGTCCTGCCCGCCGCCCAGGAGGCCCTCGACCCGCTGCCGCCCGCCCTGCGCGAGGGCCGTGGACTGCTCCCGCTCCCCGAGGCCCTGCTCAAGATCCACCGCCCGGCCACCAAGGCCGACATCGCGGACGCCCGGGCCCGCCTCAAGTGGGACGAGGCGTTCGTTCTCCAGGTCGCCCTCGCCCGCCGCAGGTACGCGGACGCCCAGCTCCCGGCGGTCGCCCGCCGCCCGCGGGCCGACGGCCTCCTCACCGCCTTCGACGAGCGGCTGCCCTTCACCCTCACCGAGGGCCAGCAGAAGGTCTCCCGCGAGATCTTCGCCGACCTCGCCACCGAACACCCCATGCACCGGCTCCTCCAGGGCGAGGTCGGCAGCGGTAAGACGCTGGTCGCCCTGCGCGCCATGCTCGCCGTGGTCGACGCGGGCGGCCAGGCCGCCCTGCTCGCGCCCACCGAGGTACTGGCCCAGCAGCATCACCGGTCGGTCACCGAGATGATGGGCGACCTCGCCGAGGGCGGCATGCTGGGCGGCACCGAGCACGCCACCAAGGTGGTGCTGCTCACCGGCTCCATGGGCGCCGCGGCCCGCCGCAAGGCCCTGCTGGACCTGGCCACCGGCGAGGCCGGCGTCGTCATCGGCACCCACGCCCTGATCGAGGACAAGGTCCAGTTCCACGACCTCGGCCTGGTCGTCGTGGACGAACAGCACCGCTTCGGCGTGGAGCAGCGCGACGCCCTGCGCGGCAAGGGCAAACAGCCCCCGCACCTCCTCGTCATGACCGCCACCCCGATCCCGCGCACGGTCGCCATGACGGTCTTCGGCGACCTGGAGACCTCCGTCCTCGACCAGCTCCCGGCGGGCCGCTCCCCGATCGCGAGCCATGTCGTCCCGGCCGCCGACAAACCCCACTTCCTGTCCCGCGCCTGGGAACGGGTGCGGGAGGAGGTGGAGAACGGCCATCAGGCGTACGTCGTCTGCCCCCGCATCGGGGACGACATCGAGGAGGCGGCCGACCCGAAGAAGTCCGCCAAGAAGAAGTCCGCCGAGGACGAGGCCGAGAAGCGGCCCCCGCTCGCGGTCCTCGACGTGGCCGACCATCTCGCCAAGGGCCCCCTCCAGGGCCTGCGGGTCGAGGTGCTGCACGGCAGGATGCACCCCGACGACAAGGACGCCGTGATGCGCCGCTTCGCCGCGGGCGACACCGACGTCCTGGTCGCCACCACGGTCATCGAGGTGGGCGTGAACGTCCCGAACGCCACCGCGATGGTCATCATGGACGCCGACCGCTTCGGCGTCTCCCAGCTCCACCAGCTGCGCGGCCGGGTGGGCCGCGGCTCGGCGCCCGGCCTGTGCCTCCTGGTCACCGAGATGCCCGAGGCCAGTGCCGCCCGCCAGCGACTGAACGCGGTCGCGGCCACCCTCGACGGCTTCGAGCTCTCCCGTATCGACCTCGAACAGCGCCGCGAGGGCGACGTCCTCGGCCAGGCCCAGTCCGGCGCCCGCTCCAGCCTGCGCGTCCTTGAGGTCATCGAGGACGAGGAGGTGATCGGGGAGGCCCGGAGCGAGGCGATGACCCTGGTGACGGCGAACCCGGACCTGGACCATCTGCCGGGCCTGCGGACCGCGCTGGACGCGCTCCTGGACGAGGAGAGGGAGCAGTACCTGGAAAAGGGCTGAGGTAGGCCGCCCCAGGGGCGCGGGGCCGTATCGGACGTGCGGCTGCCGCCGTGGGGCGCCACCAGCCACAATGAACGCTGTAACCACCCACGACGAAGGACCGAACATGACTCGCGTGATCGCCGGCACAGCCGGCGGACGTCGCCTGGCAGTCCCGCCGGGAACCGGCACCCGGCCGACCTCCGACCGCGCACGCGAAGGTCTCTTCTCCACCTGGCAGTCCCTCCTCGGCGGCCCCCTGCGAGGCGAACGCGTCCTCGACCTCTACGCCGGCTCCGGCGCCGTCGGCCTGGAAGCCCTCTCCCGCGGCGCGGGCCACACCCTGCTCGTGGAGGCCGACGCCCGCGCCGCGAAGACCGTCCGCGAGAACGTGAGGAATCTGGGCCTTCCCGGTGCCGAGGTCAGAGCGGGCAAAGCGGAACAGGTCATCAGGACCGCGCCCCCCGCCACCCCGTACGACCTGGTCTTCCTCGACCCTCCGTACGCCGTCACCGACGACGATCTTCGCGAGATTCTCCTCACACTCCGCTCGGAGGGGTGGCTAGGGAGGGAAGCGCTGGTCACCGTGGAGCGCAGCACCAGAGGCGGTGAATTCCGGTGGCCGGAAGGCTTCGAGGCGATCCGGTCCCGTCGCTACGGCGAGGGAACGTTTTGGTACGGTCGCGCCGCCTCTACGTGCGAAGACGCACGATGACCGGACCGGAGAGCGAGGGATCACTAGTGCGCCGCGCCGTCTGTCCCGGGTCGTTCGACCCGATCACCAATGGACATCTCGACATCATCGCCCGAGCCTCCCGGCTGTACGACGAGGTCTACGTCGCGGTGATGATCAACCAGTCCAAGAAGGGCCTGTTCGAGGTCGACGAGCGGATCGAGCTGATCCGCGAGGTCACCTCGGAGTTCGCCAACGTACGGGTCGAGACCCACCACGGCCTTCTCGTGGACTACTGCAAGCAGCGCGACATCCCCGCCATCGTCAAGGGCCTGCGCGCCGTCAGCGACTTCGACTACGAGCTCCAGATGGCCCAGATGAACAACGGCCTGACCGGTGTCGAGACGCTGTTCGTGCCGACCAACCCCACCTACAGCTTCCTGTCCTCCTCGCTCGTCAGGGAGGTCGCGGCCTGGGGCGGCGACGTCTCCCACCTGGTGCCACCGCAGGTCCTCGCCGCTCTCAACAGGCGGCTGCGCAAGGACTGATGGGACTTGGGACTACAGTCGTCCCGTCCGTCTCCGATCCGGCTGTAGGAAGTGGCGAGCACAGGTGGACGTGCAGAAGAAGCTCGACGAGATCGTCTCCGCGGTCGCCGGCGCACGGGCCATGCCCATGTCGGCGTCCTGCGTGATCAACCGCGCCGACCTGCTCGCGATGCTGGAAGAGGTGCGCCAGGCGCTGCCCGGCTCCCTCGCGCAGGCGCAGGAGCTGATCGGCGACCGGGAGCAGATGGTCGAGCAGGCCCGCCAGGAGGCCGACCGGATCATCGAGACCGCGCACGCCGAGCGCGGCTCGCTGGTCTCCGGCACCGAGGTCGCCCGCCGCTCCCAGGCCGAGGCCGACCGGATCCTCGCCGAGGCCCGCCAGGAGGCCGAGGAGGTGCGCGCCGAGGCCGACGACTACGTCGACTCCAAGCTCGCCAACTTCGAGGTCGTCCTCACCAAGACCCTGGGCTCGGTCGGCCGCGGCCGCGAGAAGCTCCTCGGCACCGGACCGGGCCTGGACGAGAACGGCTACGAGGACGAGGACGCCCCCGAGCGCAGCCTCGACCCCGAGACGCTGCGGCACAACGCCGACGCGTACGTGGACACCAAGCTGGGCGCCTTCGAGGCGGTGCTCGCCAAGACCCTGGAGGCGGTCGGCCGCGGCCGGCAGAAGCTGCACGGCCGGATCGCCACCGACGACCTCGGCGCCCTCGCCGACGACACCACGACCTTCCAGCACTCCAGCGACGCCGACTACCTCGCCGACCTGGCCGCCCTCTCGGACACCCCGGCCGAGCGCCCGGCGGCCCGGCAGGAGCAGCCGTCGTACGAGCCCCGGACGGAGCGGCCCGCGTACGACCCGGCGGCCGAGCCCGGGTACGACCCGCAGCCGGAGCAGCCGGGATACGACCAGCATCCCGAGCAGCCGTCGTACGAGCCACAGCCCGCCTACGGCGCCTACGACCAGCAGCAGGGCGCCTACACCGGCTTCCCGCAGCAGGGCGGCTACGGGGGGCAGGACCCGTACGCCTACCAGCAGCAGGCCGACCCCTATACGTACCAGAGCGGCTATGTGCAGCAGGGCGGCTACGACCCCCAGCAGCAACAGCTGCCCCAGGCGCCGCAGCAGTCCCAGCCGCAGCAGGACTACGCCCTGGACGAGACCAGCCTCTTCGACACCGGCATGATCAGCGCGGAGCAGCTGCGGGCGTACGAGCAGGGCCGCGGTACCCGCTGACGGGGCCGGATTGGGCCCTGGGCGCAAGGTCCAGTATCCTGGCTCTTCGGTCGCGCGTGCCCTGACGCTCGCGTATGGAATCGCCCGCGACCACACTGCCCGGAAACACCGACGGGCGGTGTCCCTTCGAGTACGTAGATCGAAAGCAGGAATGGCCTCCAACGCCCGTCTCGACCACCGCAACCCCCTCGTGTTCGACACTCACGAGCTGGGTCGGCGTCCTGGCGCGCTACAGCGGCTCACCCGCGAGATCGACGCCCCGAGGGATCTCGGCATCCCGGGAGTCATCGAAGTGCCGGAAGGCGCCCCGATGGAACTCGGCCTCCGACTCGAGTCGGTCATGGAAGGGGTGCTTGTCACAGGCACCGCCCGTGCCACGGCCGAGGGGGAGTGCGTAAGGTGTCTGGAGCCGGTCGAGCTGGAGCTCGAAGCGGACTTCCAGGAGATGTTCTCGTACCCTGACGCCGACGACCGGGGCCGTGTGATCGCGGAACCGGGCGACGACGCCGAGGACGACGAGGACAGGCTCTTCATCGAGGACGGTCTTTTCGACCTCGAACCTGTGCTGCGTGATGCGGTGGTGCTCGCACTGCCGATGCAGCCGGTGTGCCAGGAAGACTGCCCGGGTCTGTGCTCCGAGTGCGGAGCCCGGCTCGCGGACGACCCGGAACACCATCATGACGCCGTCGACATCCGTTGGGCGGCTTTGCAGGGACTCGCCGGCACCACGACGGACGGCGAGAAGGACGAGATGAGCGGCGCCGAAGCGGGCGTCGACGAGAAGCAGGAGAAGTAGCCGTGGCTGTTCCGAAGCGGAAGATGTCGCGCAGCAACACGCGCCACCGCCGGTCGCAGTGGAAGGCTGCGGTCCCCACCCTGGTTGCGTGCGAGCGCTGCCACGAGCCCAAGCAGCAGCACATCGCGTGCCCGTCTTGCGGCACCTACAACAAGCGCCAGGTCCTCGAAGTCTGAGCGGTTGGTGAGAGGCCCGATGACAGACGCGAAAGCAGCTGGTCCCCGTCAGCGCGGGGGTAGCTCACCGGCCTCGTCCCACACAGTTCTGGAAGGGCGGCTCGGCTACCAGGTCGAGTCCGCCCTTCTGGTGCGTGCGCTCACCCACCGTTCCTACGCGTACGAGAACGGCGGTCTGCCGACGAACGAGCGGCTGGAGTTCCTCGGGGACTCCGTGCTCGGCCTCGTCGTCACGGACACGCTGTATCGCACCCACCCCGACCTGCCCGAGGGCCAACTGGCCAAGCTGCGGGCCGCGGTGGTCAATTCGCGTGCGCTGGCGGAGGTGGGGCGCGGCCTCGACCTCGGCGCCTTCATCCGGCTCGGCCGGGGTGAAGAGGGCACGGGTGGCCGGGACAAGGCGTCCATCCTCGCCGACACCCTTGAAGCGGTGATCGGCGCGGTCTATCTCGACCAGGGCCTCGACGCGGCGTCCGAGCTGGTGCACCGGCTCTTCGACCCGCTGATCGAGAAGTCCTCCAACCTGGGCGCGGGCCTGGACTGGAAGACGTCGCTCCAGGAGCTGACCGCGATCGAGGGACTCGGCGTGCCCGAGTACCTGGTCACGGAGACCGGCCCCGACCACGAGAAGACCTTCACTGCTGCCGCCCGCGTCGGAGGCGTCTCGTACGGCACCGGCACCGGCCGCAGCAAGAAGGAGGCGGAGCAGCAGGCCGCCGAGTCCGCCTGGCGTGCCATCAAGGCCGCCGCGGACGAGCGCGCCAAGGCGGCGACGGAGGCCGAACGGGCCGTCGTGCAAGCCGCCGAGGAGGACGACACGTCGTCCGCCACCGCCTGACGTAACAGCACGACAGCACGACAAGCAGCACCGAGCGCCCGCCCCACCGGTTCCGGACGGGGTGGGCGTTTCCTCTTCCGCGCCCCGCTGTCTCGTACAGCGCTTTTCCACGGGGGTTCCGATGCCCGAGTTGCCCGAGGTCGAGGTCGTCCGGCGGGGGCTGGCGCGGTGGGTGGCCCATCGCACCGTCGCCGAGACCGAGGTGCTGCATCCGCGTGCCGTGCGCCGCCATGTGGCCGGCGGCGAGGACTTCGCGCACCGGCTCAAGGGGCATCACATCGGCGAGCCCAGCCGGCGCGGCAAGTATCTGTGGCTGCCGCTGGAGGAGACGAACCAGTCGGTGCTCGCCCACCTCGGGATGAGCGGGCAGCTGCTGGTGCAGCCGCAGGAGACGCCCGACGAGAAGCATCTGCGGATCCGGATCCGGTTCGCCGACTCGCTCGGCACCGAGCTGCGGTTCGTGGACCAACGCACCTTCGGCGGGCTGTCGTTGCACGACAACACCCCGGACGGGCTGCCCGACGTCATCGCGCACATCGCCCGCGACCCGCTCGACGCGCTGTTCGACGACGACGCCTTCCACCAGGCCCTGCGCCGCAAGCGCAGCACCGTCAAACGGGCCCTGCTGGACCAGTCGTTGATCAGCGGGGTCGGCAACATCTACGCGGACGAGGCGCTTTGGCGCGCCCGTATCCACTACGAGCGGCCGACCGCCCACTTCACCCGCCCGGTCACGGCCGAACTCCTCGGCCACATCAGGGACGTGATGAACGCGGCCCTCGCCGTCGGCGGCACCAGCTTCGACAGCCTGTACGTCAACGTCAACGGCGAGTCGGGTTACTTCGACCGTTCGCTCGACGCCTACGGCCGCGAGGGCGAGCCCTGCCGCCGCTGCGGCACCCCCATGCGGCGCCGCCCGTGGATGAACCGCTCCAGCTACTTCTGCCCGAAGTGTCAGCGGGCGCCGCGCGTCGCGTCGTAACGCTCGCGCGAGGCCAGTACCTCGTCCATGGCGCCCTCCACGCACTCGATGAGGGCGAGCAGGCGCCTGGCGACCTCGCGGCCGAGCGGGGTCAGCTCGTAGTCGACGCGGGGCGGGTTGGTCGGCTGGGCCTCGCGGTGCACCAGCCCGTCGCGCTCCAGCGCGTGCAGGGTCTGGGAGAGCATCTTCTCGCTCACCCCGTCGACGCGGCGGCGCAGCTCATTGAAGCGCAGTGAGCCATCGGACAGCGCGCCGAGGGTCAGTCCGCCCCAGCGGCCCGTGACGTTCTCCAGCGTGCAGCGGGAGGGGCATGCCTTGGCGAAGACGTTGTAGGCGAGCTCGTCGGGATCCTGGGGGCGTGCGGTCATGACACCAGGATACGCCCACGCAGCGCTAACTGGCGGGTTGCACTAACTCATGGTTAGTGCTTTCCTTTGGCCATCGTTGTTGAGCTGCCCTTTCGAGGAGAGTCATGACCGCCCCCGTTCTTTCCATTGCCTACCACTCGGGCTACGGCCACACCGCCGTCCTCGCCGAGGCCGTCCGCGCCGGTGCCGTCGCGGCGGGTGCCGAGGCGCACCTGATCAAGGTGGACGAGATCACCGGGGAGCAGTGGGCGATACTCGACCGCTCGGACGCGATCATCTTCGGCTCGCCCACCTACATGGGCACCGCCTCCGGCGCCTTCCATGTCTTCGGCGAGGCGACCTCCTCGCGCTGGGCCGGCCAGGACTGGTCGGACAAGCTGGCCGCCGGCTTCACCAACTCGGGCTCCAAGAGCGGCGACAAGCTGCACACGCTCCAGTTCTTCCAGACGCTCGCCGCGCAGCACGGCATGCACTGGGTGAACCTCGGTCTGCTCCCGGGCTGGAACAGCAGCACCGCCTCCGAGAACGACCTCAACCGTCTCGGCTTCTTCGCCGGCGCCGCCGCCCAGACCGACACCGACCAGGGGCCCGAGGGCGTGCACAAGGCGGACATCGCCACGGCCGAGCACCTCGGCCGCCGGGTCACGGAGACCGCGCGGACGTTCGCGCGGGGCCGGGCCGCCGCGTAACTCGGCCGCCGGGCGGGGGAGTTCGGCTCAGGCGCCGAACTCCTCGGTCCACCAGGGCCCGCCCGCGCCGAAGTGCACGCCGACACCGAGGGTGTGGAAGTCGCAGTTGAGGATGTTGGCGCGGTGCTCGGGGCTGGCCATCCACGCCTTCACCACGGCCGCCGGGTCCGCCGGGCCGCGCGCGATGTTCTCGGCGCCGAGCCCGGTGACACCGGCCGCCTTCGCCCGGTCCCACGGGGACTTCCCGTCCGGGTCGGTGTCGGAGAAGAAGCCCCGCGCCGCCATGTCGTCGCTGAACGACTCGGCCAGGTTCGTCAGCGCCGAGTTCGCGGACAGCGCGCTGCACCCCGCCTTGGCCCGCTCGTCGTTGACCAGCTTCAGCACCTCCGCCTCGGCGGCGGCCTGCGCGGAGACGGTCACGGGCGGGGTGGTCGGCGAGGGCGCCGCGGTCTTGGTAGGGGTCGGGCTCGGCTTCGCCCTGGTGGGGGAGGGCTTGGGCTTGAGCGTGCCGGGGGCGGCCGGGGTGGTCCGGGGGGCGGTGGGCTTCGCGGACGGGGCCGAGGCGGTGGGCTTCGCGGACTTCGACGGGGTCGGTGAGGCGGAGGGCGACACGGAGCCCGAGGGCGAGGCCGACGGGGACTTCGTGGGCGACGAGGACGGGGTCGGGGCGGCGGAAGAGGGCGACCGCACGGCGCCCTGACCGGACGCCGAACCACCGGTGCCGGTGCCGGCGCCGGTGCTCGTACCGCCGCCGATGCCCGTACCGCCGTTGTCCGCGCTGCCGGACGTGCCGCCCTGCGCGTCGGCCGTGTTGCTGGGCGAGCCCGCCGCCCGGATCCGGTCGCCGCCGGTGGTGTGGGTGCTGCCGTCGAGTCGGTAGCCCTGGAAGCCCGGGACCACACGCGCGGCCACCGCGGCGGTGCCCAGGGCGACGGCCACACACATCCCGAGCAGTGTCATGCTCACCGCGCGCCCGGCCTGCCTCTGGCGCCGCGCTCCACGGGTGGGGCCCTCCTCCGGGTCCTCGCCGGGGCCGTCACCGGGACCTGCGCCCGGGTGCTCACCGGGGTCCTCGGCCGCGCCGGAACCGCTCGGCGGACCGCCCGGCGCACCCGGCTCCGGATGCGGCACCCCCGGTCCGGCCGCGAAGAGATACGCGTCCGCCTTGGCCCGCGCCGCCGCGTACGCCTCGGGGTTCAGATAGGGCGCGGTGCCCATCGGTGTCGGCGCCGTGGGCGCGGCGGTCGGATCGTCGCTCCCGGCGGCGGAGGCGCGCGGGTCGTCGCCCTCCGCGGCGCGGCCGGCGTCCGAGCGTCGGTGGCGTCCCATGACCTTGCCCTCTTCCTCGTACTTCCTTGGTGCTTCCGGCCGACCCAATCCCACTCGATCGAGTGGGTTTCCCCGGGGATGCGCCCGCGTGCGGACCGTACCTCATGCCCCTGGAGGGCGATGTGTCCCGAACGACACCGGCCGGTTAGGTTGCCCCCATGAGTGAGGATGTTCGACTGGTCGCCTGGGTGCGTGGACACGTACAGGGCGTGGGATTTCGCTGGTTCACCCGTGCCAAGGCACTGGAGATCGGCGGTCTGAGTGGTTTTGCTCTCAATTTGGCTGACGGCCGGGTCCAGGTCGTCGCCGAGGGCGCGCGCGAGGGCTGCGAAGGGCTGCTCGGCTGGCTCCAGGGGGCCGACACGCCCGGCCGTGTGGACGGCGTCACCGAGATCTGGGACACACCCCGCGGCGGCTACGACGGCTTCGCGATCCGCTGAGCCGAAGCCGTGCCGCCCCCGGCCGCCGGGCCCCGCGCACGGCGGCCCGGAGCGGAAACGGCCTGGTGGTTGCCAAGAAGGACCCGGCGTGGCAGGCTCCGCAGATACAGCTGATCGCTGCGCCCCAGGGCCAGGACGACTCGCTGCGCCGCCGTGTCCCTCCGGCCGCGCGCCCCGGTCCGCCCGCCAATACGGGGTGTGATCGTGTTGACCGTCAAACTTTTTGGTGAGACGCTGAAAGCCCCGCGCACCTTAGCTGTTTGGCATGGCGCAACAGCAGAGCAACACTCGGATGTGCCAAGCACCGCGGGTGCGAAATCCCTCACGACCCACACCGCATCGGTCGGTCACTCAGTGTGGAGGACCATCCATCATGGCAAAGGCGCTTCTCGGTTACGTCGGCGGCTCCGACCCTCGACTCCTCGCCGAGATGCGACGGTTGCAGCAGCGTGTTCAGGACCTGGAGTCCGAGCTGGTCAGGATCCAGGCGGAGAACGACGCGCTGGCGGCTGCCGCGTCTCAGGACAGGATCATGGAGAGCATCGACGCACACCAGGCGGAGCCTGCGCTCACCTGATCGCTGCATCGCTCCACGACAGCAGCAGTGGTTGGGCAGCCCATATCAGCCGCTCATCGGATCGGACGACCGGCATCCGAGGCCGTCCATGGAATGGCAAGGGACGCTTCGGCGTCCCTTCTTTCTTCCCCCGCGCATCCTTTCACCTTCTTCAACATCTGGTGTGCCCTGCCTGACCAGCGGTGAAACCGCGCGGTCAGGAGGGTTCATGGAGTGAGACAGTGGCGGCCGGTAGAGTCCGGCGGCGTGCACCTCAAGGCCCTGACCCTGCGCGGCTTCAAGTCGTTCGCCTCCGCGACCACCCTCCGGTTCGAACCCGGGATCACCTGCGTGGTCGGACCGAACGGCTCGGGCAAGTCCAATGTGGTGGACGCGCTGAGCTGGGTCATGGGCGAGCAGGGCGCCAAATCGCTGCGCGGCGGCAAGATGGAGGACGTCATCTTCGCCGGCACCACCGGGCGCCCCCCGCTGGGCCGCGCCGAGGTGTCCCTGACCATCGACAACTCCGACGGGGCGCTGCCCATCGAGTACGCCGAGGTCACCATCACGCGGATCATGTTCCGCAACGGCGGCAGCGAGTACCAGATCAACGGCGACACCTGCCGCCTCCTGGACATCCAGGAACTGCTCTCCGACTCCGGCATCGGCCGCGAGATGCATGTGATCGTCGGCCAGGGCCAGCTGGACTCCGTGCTGCACGCCGATCCGATGGGCCGCCGCGCCTTCATCGAGGAGGCGGCCGGCGTCCTCAAGCACCGCAGGCGCAAGGAGAAGGCGCTGCGGAAACTGGACGCGATGCAGGCCAACCTCGCCCGCGTCCAGGACCTCACCGACGAACTGCGCCGCCAGCTCAAGCCGCTCGGCCGCCAGGCCGCGGTGGCCCGCCGGGCCGCCGTCATCCAGGCCGACCTGCGCGACGCCCGGCTACGGCTGCTCGCCGACGACCTCGTACGACTGCGCGGGGCGCTCAACGCGGAGATCGCCGACGAGGCCGCCCTCAAGGAGCGCAAGGAGGCCGCCGAGCAGGAGCTGCGCAAGGCCCTGCACCGCGAGTCCCTCCTGGAGGAGGAGGTACGGCAGCTCACGCCCCGCCTCCAGCGCGCCCAGCAGACCTGGTACGAGCTGTCCCAGCTGGCCGAGCGGGTGCGCGGCACCATCTCGCTGGCCGACGCCCGGGTCAAGAGCGCCACCGCCGCGCCGCCCGAGGAGCGTCGCGGCCGTGACCCCGAGGACCTGGAGCGCGAGGCCGCCCGCGTCCGTGAGCAGGAGGCCGAGCTGGAGGCCGCCCTGGAAGCGGCCCGGCACGCCCTGGACGACACGGTCGCCCACCGCGCCGAACTGGAGCGGGAACTGGCCGTCGAGGAACGCCGGCTCAAGGACGTGGCCCGCGCCATCGCCGATCGCCGCGAGGGCCTGGCCCGGCTGAACGGCCAGGTGGGCGCGGCCCGTTCACGCGCCGCCGCCGCCCAGGCCGAGATCGACCGGCTGGCCCTGGCCCGCGACGAGGCCCGGGAACGCGCGGTGCGCGCCCAGGAGGAGTACGAGGCGCTCAAGGCCGAGGTCGACGGGCTCGACGCGGACGACACCGACCTCGCCGAACGGCACCGGGCGGCCAGGGAACGGCTCGCCGAAGCCGAGACCGCCCTGACCGAGGCCCGCCGGGCCGTCACCACCACCGAACGCCGGCGCGCCGCGACCCAGGCCCGCCACGAGGCACTGGCCCTGGGCCTGCGCCGCAAGGACGGCACCGGCATACTGCTGGACTCCACGGCCCACCTCACCGGCCTCCTCGGCCCGGCCGCGGAACTCCTGACCGTCACCCCGGGCTACGAGATCCCGCTGGCCGCCGCCTTCGGTGCCGCGGCCGACGCCCTCGCCGTGACCAACCCGACGTCCGCCGCCGACGCCCTCCGCCTCCTGCACAAACAGGACGGAGGGAGGGCGGCCCTGCTGATCGCCGGTCTCGAAGACGCGCCCCGAAGGGGCGCGGGGAACTGCGCGAGCCACCCCATCGCACCCGCACCCGACGACGAACCGATCCTGGCCGAGAAGTACGTCCGCGCCCCGTCGGAGCTGATGCCGACCGTCCGCAGACTCCTCCACAACATTGTGGTGGTCGACACCTTGGACGCCGCCGAAGACCTCATCCGCTCCCACCCACACCTCACCGCCGTCACCGCCGAGGGCGACCTCCTGGCCGCCCACTTCGCCCACGGCGGCTCCGCCGGCGCCCCGAGCCTGCTGGAGGTCCAGGCCTCCGTGGACGAGGCCGCCGCCGAACTCGCGGAGCTCTCGGTCCGCTGCGCGGAGCTGGCCGAGGCGGAGAACACGGCGACGGAACGCCGTACCGAGGCCGCCGCCCTGGTGGAGGAGCTGGGCGAACGGCGCCGGGCGGCCGACCGTGAGAAGTCCACCGTCGCCCAGCAGCTCGGCCGCCTCGCCGGTGAGGCCCGCGCGGCCGCCGGTGAGGCCGAACGCTCCGCCGCCGCTGCCGCGCGGGCGCAGGACGCGCTGGAGGGTGCCGTACAGGAAGCGGAGGAACTCGCGGAGCGGCTCGCCGTCGCCGAGGAGACGCCGGTGGCGGAGGAGCCGGACACCGCGGTGCGCGACCGGCTCTCCGCCGACGGCGCCAACGCGCGGCAGACCGAGATGGAGGCCCGCCTCCAGGTCCGTACCCACGAGGAGCGGGTCAAGGGCCTGGCCGGCCGGGCCGACTCCCTCGACCGCGCCGCCCGCGCGGAGCGGGAGGCACGGGCGCGGGCCGAGCAGCGCAGGGCCCGGATGCGCCATGAGGCGGCCGTCGCCCGGGCCGTGGCCGACGGCGCCCGGCAGCTGCTGGCGCATGTCGAGGTCTCCCTGGTCCGCGCCGATCAGGAGCGCACCGCGGCCGAGGCCGCCAAGGCCCGGCGCGAGCAGGAACTGACCGCCGCCCGCGCCACCGGACGTGAACTGAAGTCGGAACTCGACAAGTTGACGGATTCGGTCCACCGTGGCGAGGTACTCGGCGCCGAGAAGCGGCTGCGGATCGAGCAGCTGGAGACCAGGGCGCTGGAGGAGCTGGGTGTCGAACCGGCGGGGCTGGAGACGGAGTACGGGCCGCACCAGCCCGTGCCGCCCTCGCCCCCCGCCGACGGCGAGACGCTGCCGGAGGACCCGGAGCACCCCCGCAACCAGCCGCGCCCCTTCGTACGGGCCGAGCAGGAGAAGCGGCTCAAGGCGGCCGAGCGGGCGTACCAGCAGCTCGGCAAGGTCAATCCGCTGGCCCTGGAGGAGTTCGCGGCGCTGGAGGAGCGGCACAAGTTCCTCAGCGAGCAGCTGGAGGACCTGAAGAAGACCCGTGCCGATCTGCTCCAGGTGGTGAAGGAGGTCGACGAGCGGGTCGAGCAGGTCTTCACCGAGGCCTACCGGGACACCGCGCGCGAGTTCGAGGGCGTCTTCAGCCGGCTGTTCCCGGGCGGCGAGGGCCGGCTCGTGCTCACCGACCCCGGCAACATGCTCACCACGGGCGTCGATGTCGAGGCGCGGCCGCCGGGCAAGAAGGTCAAGCGGCTGTCCCTGCTCTCGGGCGGCGAGCGGTCGCTGACGGCCGTCGCGCTGCTGGTGTCGATCTTCAAGGCCCGGCCGAGTCCCTTCTATGTGATGGACGAGGTCGAGGCCGCGCTGGACGACACCAACCTCCAGCGGCTGATCCGGATCATGCAGGAGTTGCAGGAGTCCTCGCAGCTGATCGTGATCACGCACCAGAAGCGCACGATGGAGGTGGCCGACGCGTTGTACGGCGTCTCCATGCAGGGCGACGGTGTGTCGAAGGTCATCTCGCAGCGCCTCCGCTGACCCACTTCAAGATCAACTCATACCGACGAACAAGATCACATCACTCCCTGTTCATTTCTTGAACACGGGGTGATCTGCCGTATCTCCTAACTCACAGCTTTCCCCCTATTGACTTCGGAAGTTGAAGGCATAGTCTCTGCAACGTTGCTTTTTTCCTTCAGGTGTAAGTAGCGCAAACGTATGCGCCACTGGAGACCTGGAAGGGCTCACCCCACCCCGGCAGCGTTGCCGTGGCCCGAGGAGTTTCACGTGACCAGCACAGCGCAGGCACCTCAGTCAGGAGCCGGGACGGCTCATCCCGAACATCTCGGGCATGTCATCTTCATCGCCGCGGCCGCGGCCATGGGCGGGTTCCTCTTCGGCTATGACAGCTCCGTCATCAACGGCGCCGTCGAGGCCATCCGCGACCGCTACGACATCGGCTCCGCCGGGCTCGCGCAGGTCATCGCCATCGCCCTGATCGGCTGTGCCATCGGTGCCGCCACCGCGGGCCGGATAGCCGACCGGATCGGCCGTATCCGCTGTATGCAGATCGCGGCCACGCTGTTCACGATCAGCGCCGTCGGCTCCGCGCTGCCCTTCGCGCTGTGGGACCTCGCCTTCTGGCGCATCGTCGGCGGTTTCGCCATCGGTATGGCCTCCGTGATCGGCCCCGCCTACATCGCCGAGGTCGCCCCGCCCGCCTACCGCGGCCGGCTCGGCTCCTTCCAGCAGGCCGCGATCGTGGTCGGCATCGCCATCTCCCAGCTGGTCAACTGGGGCCTGCTGAACGCCGCCGGCGGCAACCAGCGCGGCCACCTCATGGGCCTGGAGGCCTGGCAGGTCATGCTGGGCGTCATGGTGATCCCGGCCGCCCTGTACGGCCTGCTGTCCTTCGCCATCCCCGAGTCCCCGCGCTTCCTGCTCTCCGTCGGCAAGCGTGAGCGCGCCAAGGAGATCCTGGCCGAGGTCGAGGGTGAGAGCGCCGACCTGGACAAGCGCGTCGCCGACATCGAGCACGCGATGAAGAGCGAGCACCGCTCCACCTTCAAGGACCTGCTGGGCGGCGGCTTCTTCTTCAAGCCGATCGTCTGGGTGGGCATCGGCCTGTCGGTCTTCCAGCAGTTCGTCGGCATCAACGTCGCGTTCTACTACTCCTCGACGCTGTGGCAGTCGGTCGGTGTCGACCCGACGGACTCGTTCTTCTACTCCTTCACCACGTCCATCATCAACATCGTCGGCACCGTGATCGCGATGATCTTCGTGGACCGGATCGGCCGCAAGCCGCTCGCGCTCATCGGCTCGGTCGGTATGGTCGTCGGCCTGGCGCTGGAGGCCTGGGCGTTCTCGTACCACTTGGTCGACGGCAAGCTGCCCGCCACGCAGGGCTGGGTCGCCCTGATCGCGGCGCACATCTTCGTCCTCTTCTTCGCCCTGTCCTGGGGTGTGGTCGTCTGGGTCATGCTCGGCGAGATGTTCCCGAACCGGATCCGCGCCGCAGCCCTGGGTGTGGCCGCCGCCGCGCAGTGGATCGCCAACTGGGCGATCACCGCGAGCTTCCCGTCGCTGGCCGACTGGAACCTCTCCGGCACGTACATCATCTACACCGTGTTCGCCGCTCTCTCCATCCCCTTCGTCCTGAAGTTCGTCAAGGAGACGAAGGGCAAGACCCTGGAGGAGATGGGCTGAGCCTCCCCCCCGAGGCACCCCCGAACCCGGGGAGAAGGGCCTTCAGACCCCGCTGCCCCTCTCCTCGTTTCTCCCCTCGCCCCCGGTCCGGCCACTGCCCGGACCGGGGGCGAGGGCTTTTCGTCCTGTTCAGTCAGGTTCGCCGAGGCGGGCGAGGCCGTCCAGGATGCGCCGCAGTCCGAAGGTGAAGGCGTGCTCGGGGTCGTACATGCCCTGGTGGGCCTCTCCGGCGGCGCGGCCGATGCGTGCGGCGAGGGGGAAGCGGGCGGGATCGAAGACCTTGGCCAGCAGGGGTTCGTGCGCGGCCCACCACTGCTGGTCGGACAGCGCGCTGTCCCGGACTGCCGCCTGGGTGTCGAGGGCCGCGCGGGCGACGGAGTGGACGAAGCCGAGGAGGAGGGTGAGGGCCGCGTCCCTCTCCACGTCGCCGAGGCCCGAGCCCTCGAACGCGGCCAGTTCGTGCTCGTACTTGGTCATGAGGCCGGGTCCCAGCGGTGGCCGCGCCGTGGACATGCTCGCCACCCAGGGATGGCGGGCGTACAGGTCCCGGTTCTCCCGCGCCACGGCCTCGACCCTGCTGCGCCACGGAGCGTCCGGCCCGGCGGCGCGCGGCATCCGCAGATACACGGAGTCCAGCATGAGGTCGAGCAGCTCCGCCTTGCCCGGCACATAGGTGTAGAGCGTCATCGGGGTGACCCCCAGCCGCCCGGCGATGCCGCGCATGGTCAGGGCATCCAGCCCGGCGGAGTCGGCGAGTTCGACGGCGACCCCCACGACGGCGTCGACCGACAGGCCCTGCCGGGGACCGCGCCGCGCCCCCTCGGCTCCCGGCTCGCGCCACAGCAGTTCCAGGATGTGCGCCGGGTCGCCCGCGCCCCCGTGTTCCTTGGCCATGGCCCCATTCTTCCTGCCGGAACCGCAGGGCCGTCCGCACTATCTCTGTACGCTGTACAATGTACGCCGTACAGAGATAATAGAGACGCGTGCAGAGCCCCTTCACGAAGGACGGACCATGAACGTCACCTCCACCGCCGTCTCCCTGACCGTCGACGACGTCCCCGCCGGCGCCGCGTTCCTGGCCCGGCATCTGGGCTTCCGTGAGGCCATGGCCGCCGACGGCTTCGCCTCGCTGGTCCGCGAGGACACGCCCGATGTGATCCTGCTGCGGCGGGGCACCGAGGTGCTGCCTGAAGGCTTCCGGGACCAGCCCGCCGCGGGCGTGATCATCGCGTTCACCGTGGACGATCTGGACGCCGAGTACGAGCGGCTGAAGAACGAGGGCGCGCCCGTCACCATGCCGCTGCGCGAGGAGCCCTGGGGCGAACGCCTCTTCCAGATCACCGACCCCAACGGCGTCGTCATCCAGCTCGTCGCCTGGGCCAACCCCGGACACGCGTGACGCGACGCCAGAACCCCCTCCGGCGCGAGGCGCTGGAGGGGGTTCTGGTGTGTGTCGTGGCGTCGGACGATCAGACCGCGGCCGTCGCCTGCTCACCCGTCGGCCCGGAGACGGACTCGCCCGGCACCTCGGCCCGCGCGGCCTCCTCGGTGCTCGCCGGGGTCTTGATCCCCGGCTTCGGCAGGGCCAGGTACAGCACGCCGGAGATCACGATCGTGGCGACCCAGCCGAGGCCGTACTCGCCGATGACGTTGTTCTTGGCCAGCGGGCCGGTGAACCAGTCCGAGGTGGTGAACATCAGACCCGAGACCAGGCCGATCGCCCACGCGGCCACGGCGGCGGGGGAGAAGCCGCCCTTGTACCAGTAGGCGCTGGTGCGCGTGGTGTCGGCCATGGCCCGGCCGTCGTACTCCGTGCGCCGGAACATGTCCGCGCCGAACACACCGACCCACGCCGAGAACGCGACCGCGAGCAGGGACAGGAAGGCGATGAAGGAGCCCATGAAGCTCGTCGCCACCAGCATCAGCACCCCGCCGAAGACCAGCGAGATCACCGCGTTGACCGACACCGCCCAGTGCCGCGGCACCTTGAAGCCGAGGGTCTGCGCGGTGAAGCCCGCCGAGTACATCGACATCGAGTTGATCAGCAGCATGCCGACCAGCGCGATGAGCAGGTACGGCACCGCGATCCATGTCGGCAGGATCTTGCCCAGGAAGGACACCGGGTCGGCGGCCGAGGCCAGGTCCGGGGTGGCGACCGCCATCACCGCGCCCATCAGGACCATCGGCAGCACGACCACACCGGCGCCGCCGACCGCCGTACCCACGATCGCCTTCGAGGAGGCCGTGCGCGGCAGATAGCGGGTGAAGTCCGGGGCCGTCGGGATCCAGCTGACGCCACCGGCCGCGATCATGCCGATGCCGGTGATCACCGCGGCCGTGGAACCGGCGCTGTGGTCCATCACCTTCGACCAGTCCGTCTTCACCGCCAGGTAGACGAGGACCAGCACCGAGAAGGCGCCGAAGAAGTAGGTGGCGTACTTGTTGCACTTCTGCACGGCGTTGATGCCGAGCCCGGAGATCGCGAAGGTCGCCACCACGAACACCAGCAGCGTCACCATGTCCAGGACGCTGTTCGCCTTGACGCCGAACACGATCTCCAGGATGGAGAGCATGGCGTAGGCGCCGGTCACCGCGTTGATCGTCTCCCAGCCCCAGCGGGCCACCCAGATCAGCGAACCCGGCAGCAGGTTGCCCCGCTGTCCGAACACCGCGCGGGACAGCGCCATGCCCGGCGCCCCGCCCCGCTTGCCGGCGATGCCGATCAGGCCGACGAGGCCGTACGACACGACGGGCGCCGCCACCGCGACGACCAGCGCCTGCCAGATGTTCAGGTGGTACGCCACGACGAGGCTCGCGCCCATCGTCAGCAGCAGCACGCTGATGTTGGCGCCGACCCAGGTCGGGAACAGCTCACGGGTCCGGCCGGTCCGCTCGTGGTCCGGGACCTGCTCGATGCCACGGGTCTCGAGAGCGCCTTCGGTCTCGACGGTTTTGCTCATGGGGAAGGGTGCCCTAGAGGTGGGGGGAAGGGGACGGTCGGACTCTACGCGCGTCAACGCAGCCCGGACCATCGTACTTTGCTCCGACTCCGCGCCAAACGTGGCGTTTGTCTCTCGGAGGAAGACACAAGCCCCCTCCCGGCGGAACCCATGGCCGATACTGGGGGGCGTTATGGAAACCATCATCCTTGCTGTAGTCATCGCCGTGGTCGTGCTCGGCGCGCTCGGCGGGCTGATCGTGGGCACCCGACGCCGGAAGTCGCTGCCCCCGCCGCCCCCGAAGGCGCCCGACATCACCGCGCCCCCGGCCGAGCCGCACGTCGGCGAAGAGGCCGAGACGCCGCGCGACGAACCGCGCCGGACGATCGAGGAGGTGGATCTCCCGGGCGGCCCGCCGGTCGCCGTCGAAGAGCCTCCCGTCCCCACCGTCGAGGCTCCGGAGATCGAGATCCCGGAGCCCACCGCGGGCCGGCTGGTCCGGCTCCGCACCCGTCTGTCCCGCTCCCAGAACGCCCTCGGCAAGGGCCTGCTCACGCTGCTCTCGCGCGAGCATCTGGACGACGACACCTGGGAGGAGATCGAGGACACCCTGCTCACCGCCGACGTCGGTGTGCAGCCCACCCAGGAACTGGTCGACAGCCTGCGCGAGCGCGTCAAGGTGCTCGGCACCCGCACCCCCGAGGAGCTGCGCGGCCTGCTGCGCGAGGAGCTGCTCAAGCTGGTCGGCACCGATGTCGACCGCACCGTGAAGACCGAGCCCGCCGACCGCAAGCCGGGCATCGTGATGGTCGTCGGCGTCAACGGCACCGGCAAGACCACCACCACCGGCAAGCTCGCCCGCGTCCTCGTCGCCGACGGCCGCACCGTGGTGCTCGGCGCCGCCGACACCTTCCGTGCCGCCGCCGCCGACCAGCTCCAGACCTGGGGCGAGCGGGTCGGCGCCTACACCGTGCGCGGTCCCGAGGGCGGCGACCCCGCCTCCGTGGCCTTCGACTCGGTGAAGGAGGGCAAGGAGATGGGGGTCGACGTCGTCCTCATCGACACCGCGGGACGGCTGCACACCAAGACCGGTCTCATGGACGAGCTGGGCAAGGTCAAGCGCGTGGTCGAGAAGCACGCGCCGCTGGACGAGGTGCTGCTGGTCCTGGACGCCACCACCGGGCAGAACGGTCTGGTGCAGGCCCGGGTGTTCGCCGAGGTCGTGGACATCACCGGCATCGTGCTGACCAAGCTGGACGGCACCGCCAAGGGCGGCATCGTGGTCGCCGTCCAGCGCGAGCTGGGCGTGCCGGTCAAGCTGATCGGTCTCGGCGAGGGCGCGGACGACCTGGCGCCGTTCGAGCCGGAGGCGTTCGTGGACGCGCTGATCGGAGACTGACCGTCGCCTGACATGAAGAAGTGCCCGCCCTCAAGGTGCAGTTGAGGACGGGCACTTCGCTTTTTCCGGCCGCTTTCCCCGGACGTCCCTACGACCGCCACCGCGACCGGTGCGCCACATACGCCAGCGTCCCCAGCAGCAGCCGGGCCGCCGGGGGGCGGGTCGCGGAGTCGAGGGCGGGCGGCCGCAGCCAGCGCACCGGACCCCGGCCGCCCCGGTCGCAGGGCGGCGCGGTGATGTACGTACCGGACCCGAGGCCGTGCAGATCAAGGGTGCGCGGGTCGTCCCAGCCCATGCGGTACAGCAGCCGGGGCAGCTCGGCCGCGGCGCCGGGGGCCACGAAGAAATGGGCCCGGCCCTCGGGGGTCACGGCCACCGGACCCAGCGGCAGGCCCATCCGCTCCAGCCGGACCAGGGCCTGCCGGCCGGCCGGCTCGGAGACCTCCACGATGTCGAAGGCGCGGCCCACCGGCAGCAGCACCGAGGCACCCGGGCACTCCGCCCACGCCTTGGCCACATCGTCCAGCGTGGCCCCGGCCGGCACCTCGGGCGCGAAGTCGAGCGGATGCGCGCCCGGCTCCGGACAGTCCTCGAACCCGCAGGAGCAGGCGCCCGCCGCGGCCCGCGCGCCCGGCACCACGTCCCAGCCCCACAGCCCGGTGAACTCGGCGACGACGGTGCACTCCGCGGACCGGCCACGCCGACGCGTGCCGGAGCGGATCTCGCGAATGCCGCCGATCGTGAAGCCCATGCCCCCTCCAACGGGTCCGGCGCGCCGGTGGTTACGACACGGAACGAGACGGAAGCGGAACGTAACGCTACGGCTCCGACCGCCCTCGTCGTGACGGAACCGGGGCGGCGCTTTGAGGCATGCCGGGTGGCGCGTCGGGATCTGCGCGCCCCTTTGTGCATCACTCCGCTCGCTTCCGTTCGTCCTGTGTCAAGTGAATCGCGTGCGACGGAACGGGAGTTCATTCGAAGGGGTGGCGAATGGTGGCGTTTCTCTGATCCGCGTGGCTGAGCCGGTGATCACGGGGTTACTGTGAGTGTGCGTAATCCTCGGGGCACATGCACCCCCGGGTATGCCGGGGGCAACCCGAAGGCGACTCGGCGGTAACCCGAAAGGGGCCCGAGAACGGCTCGGTATCGCGTTCGAAGGCTGAGAACCGGGGGACGCCGGGCCGTATTTACCGGCATTCTGATAGGGCTTGGCGCACTCGGGCGGCAAGAGGTCTCAGGGATGGGGGCGTTCCAGTGGGCGGCAATGGCGGAAGTGGGACAAACGCTGACAAGCGCCCCAATGAGCTGCTCGGCTCGTGGTTCGTGCGCAGCGGCTGGTCCAAGGGCGAGCTGGCCCGCCAAGTGAACCGCAGGGCACGCCAGTTGGGCGCCAACCACATCTCCACCGACACCTCACGGGTGCGCCGCTGGCTGGACGGTGAGAATCCGCGCGAACCGATCCCGCGCATCCTCTCCGAGCTGTTCTCCGAGCGCTTCGGCTGCGTGGTCTCCATCGAGGACCTGGGCCTGCGCGCCGCCCGCCAGTCGACCGCCGCCTCCGGTGTCGACCTGCCCTGGACCGGCCCGCAGACCGTCGCCCAGCTCGGCGAGTTCTCCCGCAGCGACCTGATGCTCGCCCGGCGCGGCTTCCTCGGCACCTCCCTCGCGCTGTCCGCGGGCCCCTCCCTGATCGAGCCCATGCAGCGCTGGCTGGTGCCCACCCCCGGCGCCTCGGCCGCGCCCGCCCCCGAGTCCGCCTCCGACTCCCGCAGGCCCGGCCGCCTGTCCAAGCCGGAGCTGGAGCTGCTGGAGTCCACCACCCGGATGTTCCGCCAGTGGGACGCCCAGTGCGGCGGCGGACTGCGCCGCAAGGCCGTCGTCGGCCAGCTGCACGAGGTCACCGACCTGCTCCAGGAACCCCAGCCCGAGGCCACCACCCGCAAGCTCTTCAAGGTCGCCGCCGAACTGGCCGAACTGGCCGGCTGGATGTCGTACGACGTCGGGCTCCAGCCCACCGCGCAGAAGTACTTCGTCCTCGCGCTGCACGCCGCCAAGGAGGCGGGGGACCGGCCGCTCGGCTCGTACATCCTCTCCAGCATGAGCCGCCAGATGATCCACCTCGGCCGGCCGGACGACGCCCTGGAGCTGATCCACCTCGCCCAGTACGGCAGCCGCGACTGCGCGGGACCGCGCACCCAGTCCATGCTGTATGCGATGGAGGCCCGCGCCTACGCCAACATGGGCCAGCCCGGCCGCACCAAGCGCGCGGTGCGCATGGCCGAGGACACCTTCTCCGAGGCCGACGAGTGGGACGAACCGGACCCCGACTGGATCCGCTTCTTCTCCGAGGCCGAGCTGTACGCGGAGAACTCCCACTCCTTCCGCGACCTCGCCTACAGCGCGGGCCGCAGCCCCGCCTACGCCTCCCTCGCCGAGCCGCTGATGCGCCGCGCGGTGGACCTGTTCGCCAAGGACAGCGAGCACCAGCGGTCGTACGCGCTCAATCTGATCGGCATGGCCACCGTGCATCTGCTCCAGGACGAGCCCGAGGCCGGCACCGAGTTCGCCTCGCGGGCGATGACCGTGGCCAAGAAGGTCCGCTCCGAGCGCGTGAACACCCGTATCCGAAAGACGGTCGGCACGGCAGTGCGCGACCACGGCGATCTCGCCGCCGTGATCGACCTCGCCGAACAGCTCGCCGTCGATCTCCCCGAGTCCGAGGCCGTCTGACCCGGACCGCACCCCGGAACCCCGGCCGCGGCCGGACCTCCCGAACCGCCCGACTCGGCTCCCCCAACGCCAGGTCATCGAGAGGCCCGCGCCGCGGCCGGTTCATGGGCACGTAACACACAGGTCGTCTTCGTCACCCCGGTGAAACAACGAGTGGCTTCCGTGGAAACGGTGCTACGTCAGTCTCTGGCGCATACCGGCCCCCCACCCCACCGGACCGCCGAGGCACCGCCCGCACGGGGCGCCCCGATCGACGAGGAGACGCCGATGGCCCCAGCCATCATGCTTGCGGCGGACGCACCCAAGCTGTCGTCCGCCAACACAGGCTTCATGCTCATTGCTTCCGCCCTGGTGCTGCTCATGACCCCGGGCCTGGCCTTCTTCTACGGAGGCATGGTCCGCGTCAAGAGCACCCTGAACATGCTGATGATGAGCTTCATCAGCATGGGCATCGTCACCATTCTGTGGGTGCTCTACGGCTTCTCGATGAGCTTCGGCACGGACCACGGCTCGCTGATCGGCTGGACCTCCGACTTCGTCGGCTGGACCGGCATCGGCAAGATGGACCTGTGGCCCGGTTACACCATTCCGGTCTTCGTCTTCGCCGTCTTCCAGATGATGTTCGCGATCATCACACCGGCCCTCATCAGCGGCGCCCTCGCCGACCGGGTGAAATTCAGCGCCTGGGCCGTCTTCCTCGTGCTGTGGGTCACCATCGTCTACTTCCCCGTCGCCCACTGGGTCTGGGGCACCGGCGGCTGGGCCTATGAACTGGGCGTGATCGACTTCGCCGGCGGTACGGCGGTCCACATCAACGCGGGCGCCGCCGCCCTCGGCGTCATCCTCGTCATCGGCAAGCGCGTCGGCTTCAAGAAGGACCCGATGCGCCCGCACAGCCTGCCCCTGGTCATGCTCGGCGCCGGTCTGCTGTGGTTCGGCTGGTTCGGCTTCAACGCCGGCTCCTGGCTCGGCAACGACGACGGCGTCGGCCCCCTGATGTTCGTCAACACCCAGATCGCCACCGCCGCCGCCATGCTCGCCTGGCTCGGCTACGAGAAGATCCGGCACGGTGCCTGCACCACCCTCGGCGCCGCCTCCGGCGCGGTCGCCGGCCTCGTCGCCATCACTCCCTCCGGCGGCGCGGTCACCCCGCTCGGCGCGATCGCGGTCGGCGCCATCGCCGGTGTCGCCTGCGCCGCGGCCGTCGGACTGAAGTTCCGCTTCGGCTACGACGACTCCCTCGACGTCGTCGGCGTCCACATGGTCGGCGGCATCATCGGCTCCCTGCTGATCGGCTTCTTCGCCAGCGGCAAGGGCCAGTCCACCGCCACCGGCGTCTTCTACGGCGACCACTCGTTCACCCAGCTGTGGAAGCAGTGCGCGGGTGTCGGCGGTGTCCTCGCCTACTCCCTGATCGTCTCCGCGATCCTCGCCTTCCTCCTCGACAAGACCATCGGGATGCGCGTCACCCAGGACGAGGAGGTCTCCGGCATCGACCGCGCCGAGCACGCCGAGAGCGCCTACGACTACAGCGGCGCCGGCGGCGGTGTCCTCGGCTCCGCCCTCTCCGCCGCGGCCGGCGCGGGCGGCGGCAAGCAGCCGGAGAATCAGGGCGACAAGAAGAGCGGGAAGCAGACCAAGAAGGTGGACGCATGAAGCTCATCACGGCCGTCGTCAAGCCGTACCGGCTCGACGAGATCAAGGAGGCCCTTCAGTCCTTCGGCGTCCATGGACTGACGGTCACCGAGGCCAGCGGCTACGGTCGGCAGCGGGGCCACACCGAGGTCTACCGCGGCGCGGAGTACACCGTCGACCTGGTCCCCAAGATCCGCATCGAGGTCCTCACCGAGGACGACGACGCCGAGGAACTGATCGAGGTCATCGTCAAGGCCGCCCGCACCGGCAAGATCGGCGACGGCAAGGTCTGGTCGGTCCCGGTCGAGACCGCCGTACGCGTCCGCACCGGGGAACGCGGCCCGGACGCCCTCTGAGATCAGCCCTGGAACCGAGATCAGCCCTGGAACACCGGAACGGAACAGGAGTCGCTGGGTGACGGGAACGGAAGAGCGGACATCGGCCGAGAGCCCCGAACCCGGCGGCTACGCGGCGGCCCGGCTGCGCCTCCTCACCGAGGGGGCGCGGACCGGGCCGCCGCGCCGCGCCGCGCTGGCCGAACTGACCGACGACTGGCTCGCCGGCCTCTTCGCCGCGGGGGCGGGCCGACCGCAGGGCATCTCGGGCATCTCCCTCGTCGCCGTCGGCGGCTACGGCCGCGGCGAGCTGTCCCCGCGCAGCGACCTTGACCTCCTGCTGCTGCACGACGGCTCCGACCCCACCGCGGTCGCCGCCCTCGCCGACCGCCTCTGGTACCCGGTCTGGGACCTCGGCCTCGATCTCGACCATTCCGTACGCACCCTCGCCGAGGCCCGCAGGACCGCCGGCGAGGACCTCAAGGTCCAGCTCGGTCTGCTGGACGCCCGGCACCTCGCGGGCGACCTCGGCCTGACCGCGGGACTGCGCACCGCCGTGCTCGCAGACTGGCGCAACCAGGCCCCCAAACGGCTGCCCGAGCTGAAAGAGCTGTGCGACGAACGCGCCGAACGCCAGGGCGAGCTGCGGTTCCTCCTGGAACCCGACCTCAAGGAGGCCCGCGGCGGACTGCGCGACGCCACCGCGCTGCGCGCCGTCGCCGCCTCCTGGCTCGCCGACGCCCCCCGCGAGGGACTGGCCGAGGCCCGCCGCACCCTGCTCGACGTCCGCGACGCCCTCCATCTGAGCACCGGCCGCGCCACCGACCGGCTCGCCCTCCAGGAACAGGACCAGGTCGCGGCCGAACTGGGCCTGCTCGACGCCGATGTCCTGCTCCGGCAGGTCTACGAGGCGGCCGGCGTCATCTCCTACGCCGCGGACGTCACCTGGCGCGAGGTGGGGCGCGTGCTGCGCTCGCGCGCCGTACGGCCGCGCCTGCGCGCCATGCTGGGCGGTGGAAAGCAGGTCGCCGAGCGGTCCCCGCTGGCCGAGGGCGTGGTCGAACAGGACGGCGAGGTGGTGCTGGCCCGCGCCGCGCGCCCCGAACGCGACCCCGTGCTTGCGCTGCGCGCCGCGGCCGCCGCCGCCCAGGCCGGCCTCCCGCTCTCCCCGTACGCCGTACGACGCCTGGCCGCGGCCGCCCGCCCGCTGCCCACGCCCTGGCCCGCCGAGGCCCGCGAGGACCTGGTCACCCTGCTCGGCTCCGGCCGCCCCACCGTCGAGGTCTGGGAGGCGCTGGAGGCCGAGGGGCTGATCAGCAGGCTGCTCCCGGACTGGGAACGGGTCCGCTGCCGCCCCCAGCGCAACGCCGTGCACATCTGGACCGTCGACCGCCATCTGATCGAGACCGCCGTCCGCGCCGCCGCCCTCACCCGCCATGTGCACCGCCCCGACCTCCTCCTGGTCGGTGCCCTGCTGCACGACATCGGCAAGGGCTGGCCGGGCGACCACTCGGTGGCCGGCGAGATCATCGCCAAGGACGTCGCCGGCCGTATCGGCTTCGACGCCGAGGACGCCGCCGTCCTGGCGACGCTGGTCCGCCACCATCTCCTGCTGATCGACACGGCCACCCGCCGCGATCTGGACGACCCCGCCACCGTCCGCTCCGTCGCCGATGCCGTCGGCACCCAGGGCACCCTGGAACTCCTGCACGCCCTCACCGAGGCCGACGCCCTCGCCACCGGCCCCGCCGCCTGGTCCTCCTGGCGCGGCTCCCTCGTCGCCGACCTGGTCCGCCGCGTCGGCGCCCTGCTCGCCGGGGACCTCCCGGACGAGCCCGCGCCCACCGCGCCCACCGCCGAGCAGGAACGCCTGGCCATCGAGGCGTTCCGCACCGGCGGCCCGGTCCTCGCCCTGCGCGCCCGCAGCGAGCCGGTACCCGCCGAGGAGACGCCCGGCGCGCCCGAGCCCCTCGGCGTCGAGCTGCTCATCGCCGTACCCGACCAGAGCGCCGTGCTGCCCGCCGTCGCCGGTGTCCTCGCCGTGCACCGGCTCACCGTCCGCACCGCCGAGCTGCGCACCCTGCGGCTGCCCCAGGACGTGAACGACGGCGACGGCTCGGTGCTGCTGCTCGACTGGCGGGTCGCCGCCGAGTACGGCTCCCTGCCCGAGGCCGCCCGGCTGCGCGCCGACCTGGTCCGCGCCCTGGACGGCTCCCTCGACATCCAGGGCCGCCTCGCCGAGCGCGACGCCGCCTACCCGAGGCGCCGCGGTCTGCTCGCCCCGCCGCCCCGGGTGACGGTCGCACCCGCCGCCTCCCACCACGCCACGGTGATCGAGGTCCGCGCCCAGGACGGTCCCGGCCTGCTGCACCGCATCGGCATGGCCCTGGAGAAGGCGGGCGTCCGGGTCCGCAGCATGCATGTCTCGACCCTCGGTGCCAACGCCGTCGACGCCTTCTATGTGACGACCGGCGCGGGCGAGCCGCTGCCCGAGCAGGACGCCGGGTCGGTGGCGAGGGTGCTGGAGGAGACGCTGCGGGCGCCGTGACGGACGCCGAATGCGCCGGGCGGGGACTGATGACCTGCCGGGCCGGATACCCTGGAGGGCAGCCCAGATCCCTCCGACCCCGAGGACCGACGCCACCGTGTTCGATACCCTCTCCGACCGCCTCAGCGCGACTTTCAAAAACCTCCGCGGCAAGGGCCGGTTGTCCGAGGCGGACATCGACGCCACGGCACGCGAGATCCGCATCGCGCTCCTCGAAGCGGACGTGGCCCTTCCGGTCGTCCGTACGTTCATCAAGAACGTCAAGGAACGTGCCCTCGGCGCCGAGGTCTCCAAGGCGCTGAACCCGGCCCAGCAGATCCTCAAGATCGTCAACGATGAGCTCGTCACCATCCTCGGTGGCGAGACCCGGCGCCTGCGCTTCGCCAAGCAGCCGCCCACCGTGATCATGCTCGCGGGTCTCCAGGGTGCCGGTAAGACCACCCTCGCGGGCAAGCTCGGCCGCTGGCTCAAGGAGCAGGGCCACTCCCCGCTGCTCGTCGCCTGTGACCTCCAGCGCCCCAACGCCGTCAACCAGCTCAGCGTCGTCGCCGAGCGCGCGGGCGTCGCCGTGTACGCGCCGGAGCCGGGCAACGGCGTCGGCGACCCGGTCAAGGTCGCCAAGGACTCCATCGAGTTCGCGAAGACCCGCGTCCACGACATCGTCATCGTTGACACCGCCGGTCGTCTCGGCATCGACCAGGAGATGATGCAGCAGGCCGCGGACATCCGCGACGCCGTCTCCCCGGACGAGATCCTCTTCGTCGTCGACGCGATGATCGGCCAGGACGCCGTCAACACGGCCGAGGCGTTCCGCGACGGCGTCGGCTTCGACGGTGTCGTCCTCTCCAAGCTCGACGGTGACGCCCGCGGTGGTGCCGCGCTGTCCATCCGGCAGATCACCGGCAAGCCGATCATGTTCGCGTCGAACGGCGAGAAGCTCGACGAGTTCGACGCGTTCCACCCGGACCGGATGGCCTCCCGCATCCTCGACATGGGTGACCTGCTCACCCTGATCGAGCAGGCGGAGAAGACCTTCAGCCAGGAAGAGGCCGCCAAGATGGCCTCCAAGCTGGCGTCCAAGAAGGGCCAGGACTTCACCCTGGACGACTTCCTGTCCCAGATGGAACAGGTCAGGAAGATGGGCTCGATCTCCAAGCTGCTCGGCTTGCTGCCGGGCATGGGGCAGATCAAGGACCAGATCCAGAACATCGACGAGCGCGACGTCGACCGCACCGCCGCGATCATCAAGTCGATGACCCCGGGCGAGCGCCAGGACCCGACGATCATCAACGGCTCCCGCCGCGCCCGTATCGCCAAGGGTTCCGGCGTCGAGGTCAGCGCCGTGAAGGGCCTGGTCGAGCGGTTCTTCGAGGCCCGCAAGATGATGTCCCGGATGGCCCAGGGCGGCGGGATGCCGGGCATGCCGGGGATCCCGGGCATGGGCGGCGGCCCCGGCCGGCAGAAGAAGCAGCAGAAGAAGGCCAAGGGCAAGCAGCGCTCCGGCAACCCGATGAAGCGCAAGCAGCAGGAGCTGGAGGACGCCCAGCGCCGCGAGGCCGCGGCCCAGGGCGGCAACGCCTTCCAGCTGCCCCAGCAGGGCGCCGAGGAGTTCGAGCTGCCGGACGAGTTCAAGAAGTTCATGGGCTGACGGTCGTACGACACGGTCGTATGACATGACGGCTGTACGGCTTGTCATACGACCTTGAAGGGCGCCTCCTCTCCGAGGGGGCGCCCTTCATCATGTGCCGTGTTCTGATATCTGCCTTAACGTCCCTATATGAGCAACGCGCCGCCCCCGCGCAAGGACCCGGAGCAGCCGTGGCGCGCCGAGGGCACTCCCGAAGGGCCCCGGCGGTCCGGTGGAGGAGGGCTTCGGGGCGGGAAGTGGTGGGGGCTCCTCGTCACCGCGGTGATCGTCTTCCTGCTGGCCTATCTCGGCCTGAACTACCTCGGCCAGGCCAATCAGCCGACGATCTCCTACACGGAGTTCAGCCGGCAGGTCTCCGAGGGCAATGTCGCCACGATCTACTCCAAGGGCGACGCGATCCAGGGCCAGCTGAAGACCTCACGGAGCAATCCCGAGGGCGGCGGCAAGTACACCCGGTTCAAGACGCAGCGCCCCGCCTTCGCGGACGACCGGCTGTGGCAGAGCCTGAGCAGCCATGGCGTCACGGTGACCGCCCGGCCGGTGGTGCAGGAGCGCAGCTTCCTGTCCAATCTGCTGCTCTCCCTGATCCCGATCCTCGTCCTGGTCGCGGTGTGGGTGTTCTTCGCCCGCAAGCTCGGTGGCTCGCTGCCCGGCGCGGGCGGTCTGTTCGGGCGCCGCGCGCCGCCCAAGCCGGTGGGGCCCGAGCCGGACACCCGCCGTACGACGTTCGCCGACGTGGCGGGGATCGACGAGGTCAAGGGCGAGCTGGACGACGTCGTCGACTTCCTGGAGCACCCCGACGCCTACCGCAAAATGGGCGCCAAGCTGCCCCGGGGCGTGCTGCTCGCGGGCCCGCCCGGCACCGGCAAGACGCTGCTCGCGCGAGCGGTCGCGGGCGAGGCCGGGGTGCCGTTCTTCTCGGCCTCGGCGTCGGAGTTCATCGAGATGATCGTCGGCGTCGGCGCTTCCCGGGTGCGCGAGCTGTTCGCGGAGGCCCGCAAGGTGGCCCCGTCGATCATCTTCATCGACGAGATCGACACCATCGGCCGGGCGCGCAGCGGCAGTACGGCGATGAGCGGGCACGACGAGCGCGAGCAGACGCTCAACCAGATCCTCACCGAGATGGACGGCTTCTCGGGTTCGGAAGGTGTGATCGTCATCGCGGCGACCAACCGCGCCGACATCCTGGACCCGGCGCTGACCCGCCCCGGCCGCTTCGACCGGGTGGTCACGGTGGCCCCGCCGGACCGCGCGGGCCGTGAGGCGATCCTGCGGATCCACACCCGGGACGTGCCGCTGGAGCCGGATGTGGACCTGGCCCGGATGGCGCGCGCGACCCCCGGTATGACGGGCGCCGACCTGGCCAACCTCGCCAACGAGGCCGCGCTGCTCGCGGTCAAGCGCAAGCAGGAGCGCGTGACCGGCGCGGATCTCTCCGAGGCGCTGGAGAAGGTCCAGCTGGGCGCCGAGCGGACCCTGGTGATGCCGGAGGAGGACCGGCGGCGTACGGCGTACCACGAGAGCGGCCATGCGCTGCTGGGCATGCTCCAGCCGGGAGCGGACCCGGTTCGCAAGATCACCATCGTGCCGCGCGGCCGGGCGCTCGGGGTGACGATGTCCACGCCCGAGGTGGAGCGGTACGCCCATTCGGAGGAGTATCTGCGCGGTCGGATCATCGGTGCGCTGGGTGGCATGGCCGCGGAGGAGGTCGTCTACGGCGTGGTCACCACGGGCGCCGAGAGCGACCTCGAACAGGTGACGAACATCGCCCGTGCGATGGTGGCCCGCTGGGGCATGAGCGAGCGGGTCGGCCGGCTGTCCGCGCTGCCGAGCGATGCCCAGCAGGCGTACGGGCTGGCCGCCGCGCCCGGGACGCTCGATGTGATCGACACCGAGATGCGGCGGATCGTGGACGAGTGCTACGACGAGGCGCGGCACAAACTCCGGGACCACCGGGGCCAGTTGGACGCGCTGGCGCTGGCGCTCCTTGAGCACGAGACGCTGGAGGAGGCGGACGCGTACCGGATCGCCGGGATCACACGGCTGGCCAAGGACCCCGAGGAGCCGCGCTGAGCGTGTCTCACGGGACGCGGGCGATCAGATAGCGGAAGACATTGGGCATCCAGACGGTGCCGTCGGCGCGGCGGTACGGGTGCAGGGCCTCCGTCAGCTCCTTGTCGACCTGCTCGGCGTCGGTCGCCGCGATCGCCGCGTCGAAGAGGCCGGTGGACAGCAGTCCGCGCACCGCGCTGTCCGGGTCCGCGTAGCCGAACGGGCAGGAGACCCGCCCGGAGCCGTCCGGGCGCAGCCCCGCTCGCTGGGCGGCCTCCTCCAGATCGTCCCGCCGGGCCGGGCGCCAGCCGCCGCCGCTGCGCAAAGGATCAGCCAGTTTCGCCGCGACGCGCAGCACGCTGGAGGTGGTGCAACGTTCCTGCGGACCCCAGCCGGCGAGCACCACGGCGGTGCCGGGCACGGCGCGCGGGAGCGCCTCGGTGAGCAGGGCGGCGAGCGCCCGGGGGTCGCCCGAGGGGCTCCGGATCGGGTCGAGTGCGGTGATCAGGTCGTACGACTCGAAGGCCCCGGCGTCTGCCGGTGAGCCGTGCAGGAGTTCCGCGCGCGGGGCGCCGCCGTTCGGTGGCAGCAGCCGTTCGCGGGCGAGGGCCAGGAGGCCGGGGGAGGGGTCGGCGCCGGTGACGGCGGCGCCGCGGGCGGCCGCGAGGAGGAGGGCGAGGCCGGCCCCGCAGCGCAGGCCGAGCAGGCGGGTGCCTGGGCCCACGTCGAGCCGTTCGTACACGGCCTCATGGAGCGGGACGAGCATGCGTTCCTGGATCTCGGCCCAGTCCCGCGCACGTGCCGCCGCGTCCTCGTGAGCCATGGGGGCCATGTGCGGCGGATGCCGCCGTACGAGCGAAGCTGTCATGGATAAGCGCTCCCATCCGCCGACGGTTCGCCGCTGTGTCCGGTCGTGTGTGGCCCCCGTGCCGCTCTCGCGGACGTTCCACGTATGCCAGGTAACTCCCGCCTCGCGGCTCCGTCCAGGGGTCGAGGGGGCCCGCTTGGACGGAGTGCGCCGGTGTGGCGAGAATTCACATCCCGGCAATCAGGCTGCCCTTACGGTGATCACGCCGGAGGACGGGCCGGTGCCGGGGGGTGCGGTCGCGCACGGTAACGTCGCGACCGTCACGGGCGCTGCCCGAGGTGGAACTCGGCATCCAGAGCGGCCGAATCGCCCCTTGCGCATCCTCGGGCCATCGTCGTGACAAGGCGTACTGGGCGGATCGTAGTGCCGCCTACGCACCGGCTTGTTACGAGCTGTGAGGCTTCCTCCACACATCGGCGCACGCGCCCTCGTCAGGACGCATCAGTGCCAACTGACGGGTACGTGCAAATTATTTGGGATGCCCCGGAATAGGAACACAGCGTGCCCTCCGCTCGTTGTCATTACGTGAGCACGACACAGACACCACCTGTTCTCGCCGCAGAGCTGGCACAGGCGTGGGCCGACATTCAGCGGTACCACCCCGATCTGCCGGATCTTGCCGCGCCAGAGTCCTTGATCGGAGAGTCGTCGTCCGCGTGCGGACACGAGCTCTCCTTCGAACGGCTGCTCCATGAGGCAGTCCACGGCATCGCCGCCGCGCGCGGGGTTCGCGACACCTCCCGCGCCGGTCGCTACCACAACCGACGGTTCCTCTCGATCGCCGAGGAATTGGGCCTGGACCACCCCGAGGAGCCGCATCCCAGCAGCGGCTTCTCCCTGGTCACGCTCAACCCCGAGGCGAAGCGGCGCTACCGCCCGACCATCGAGCGTCTCCAGCGCGCCCTCAAGGCGCACTCGGCGGCCACGACGGAGGACACCTCCCGCACCTTCCGGGGGCCCGCCGCCCGCCACGGCTCCTCCGGCGGCGGCGTCCGCGTCAAGGCCGTCTGTGACTGCGGTCGCAACGTCCGCGTGGTCCCCTCCGTCCTCGCCCAGGCGCCCATCGTCTGCGGCGGCTGCGGCAAACCCTTCCGCATCCCGGAGATGTCAGGCGCCGCCTGACCCTCGCCCCGGCATCTCGTGGGTGCCGGATCCCACACCACGACCACACCCCGCGCCCGTCGGCACCCCAGGCCGGCGGGCGCGGCCGGGTATCCGCCCCCGGCCGAGAGCGGTCCGCCGGGTATGGCAGAATGGATGGCTGTACTCGACAGCCGCATAGGACCCCTCTCTCCTCCGGCTGACGCGTCCGTCGGGCACACGGGTACCGCAACCCCACGCGGCAACGCGCCGTGCCCCACCACGTCAAAACCAGGAGAATCCACTCCCGTGGCAGTCAAGATCAAGCTGAAGCGTCTGGGCAAGATCCGTTCGCCTCACTACCGCATCGTCGTCGCCGACTCCCGTACCCGCCGTGACGGCCGGGCCATCGAGGAGATCGGCAAGTACCACCCGACCTACAACCCGTCGGTCATCGAGGTGGACGCCGACCGCGTGGCGTACTGGCTCGGCGTCGGCGCCCAGCCGACCGAGCCCGTTCTCGCCATCCTGAAGAAGACCGGCGACTGGCAGAAGTTCAAGGGTGAGCCGGCCCCCGCGCCGCTGCTCGTCGCTGCGCCGAAGCCGGCCCGTCCGTCGTTCGAGGCCCTCGGTGGCGACGACGACGCCAAGGGTGAGGCCATCACCCAGAAGAAGAAGGCTGAGAAGAAGGACGAGGCCGCGGCTGAGTCCGAGTCGACCGAGGCCTGAGCAGCATGCTCGAAGAGGCGCTTGAGCACCTCGTGAAGGGCATCGTCGACAACCCTGACGATGTGCAGGTCGCCTCGCGCGACCTGCGCCGCGGGCGCGTGCTGGAGGTCCGGGTGCATCCCGAGGACCTCGGCAAGGTGATCGGCCGCAATGGTCGTACCGCGCGCGCTCTGCGTACCGTCGTGGGCGCCATCGGCGGTCGCGGTGTCCGCGTCGACCTGGTCGACGTGGACAACGTCCGCTGACGCTTCATCGCAACCGGCTCGGGCCGGGGAGGGCCACTCGGCCGTCCCCGGCCCGTAGTCGTATCGGCCCGTAGTCGTATCAGCAGGACACGCGCAGCAGATGACAGGAGAATTGGACAGGTGCAGCTGGTAGTCGCACGGATCGGCCGTGCCCATGGCATCAAGGGCGAGGTCACCGTCGAGGTACGTACCGACGAGCCGGAGCTGAGGCTGGCCCCCGGCGCCGTACTCGCCACGGATCCCGCCGCCACGGGGCCGCTGACCATCGAGACGGGCCGCGTCCACAGCGGCCGTCTGCTCCTGCGCTTCGCGGGCGTCACCGATCGGACCGGCGCCGAGGCCCTGCGCAACACCCTCCTGATCGCCGATGTGGACCCGGAGGAGATGCCGGAGGGCGAGGACGAGTACTACGACCATCAGCTGATGGACCTGGACGTGGTCACCGAGGACGGGGTGGAGGTCGGCCGGATCACCGAGATCTCGCACCTGCCCTCGCAGGACCTGTTCATCGTGGAGCGCCCGGACGGCACCGAGGTCATGATCCCCTTCGTGGAGGAGATCGTCGCCGAGATCGACCTGGAGGAGCAGCGGGCCGTCATCACGCCCCCGCCCGGCCTGATCGACGACCGCGCCGAGATCGCCTCCAGCCGCGAGGCGGGCGAAGCGGAGCCGGCGCAAGACGAGTCGAAGCGGGACAAGTCGAAGGAAGCCGAGCCGGGGGAAGACGCGTGATGCGCCTGGACGTCGTCACCATCTTCCCCGAGTACCTGGATCCCCTGAACGTCTCGCTCGTCGGTAAGGCCCGGCACCGCGGACAGCTCGCCGTCCACGTCCATGACCTGCGTGAATGGACGTACGACCGGCACAACACGGTCGACGACACGCCCTACGGCGGCGGCCCGGGCATGGTCATGAAGACCGAGCCCTGGGGCGACGCCCTGGACACCGTCCTGGCCGACGGCTACGAGAGCGGCGCCCACGCCCCCGCGCTGATCGTCCCCACGCCCAGCGGCCGGCCCTTCACCCAGGAACTCGCGGTGGAGCTCTCCGAGCGGCCCTGGCTGATCTTCACCCCGGCCCGCTACGAGGGCATCGACCGGCGGGTCTTCGACGAGTACGCCACCCGGGTGCCCGTCTACGAGGTCTCCATCGGCGATTACGTCCTGGCGGGCGGCGAGGCCGCCGTCCTGGTCGTCACGGAGGCCGTCGCCCGGCTGCTGCCCGGTGTCCTCGGCAACGCCGAGTCCCACCGCGACGACTCCTTCGCGCCCGGCGCCATGGCAAACCTCCTCGAAGGCCCCGTCTACACCAAGCCGCCCGCCTGGCGCGGCCGGGAGATCCCGGACGTGCTGCTCAGTGGCCACCACGGCAGGATCGCCCGCTGGCGCCGCGACGAGGCCCTGCGCCGTACGACCCGCAACCGGCCCGATCTGATCGAGCACTGCGACCCGAAGGCCTTCGACAAGAAGGACCGCGAGATGCTGTCCATCCTGGGCTGGGAACCGGACCCGGACGGTCACTCGTACGGCCGATTTTGGCGCCGGGCCCCCGGCATGGAAGAATAGGCCGCTGCTGTGCGCTCGTCCGGTGTGCGCCCCTGCCACAGGGGGACAAGACGCCCGACCCGACCCGCGCGGCAGCTCCCTGTACATCTTCACTCCCGTTGATGACCTGTGGCATCAGCGAAGAAAGCAGACGAAATGTCTCACCTGCTCGACACCGTCGACGCCGCGTCGCTGCGCAGCGACCTCCCGTCCTTCCGCCCGGGTGACACCGTCAACGTCCACGTGCGCGTCATCGAGGGCAACCGCTCCCGTGTGCAGCAGTTCAAGGGCGTTGTGATCCGTCGCCAGGGCTCCGGTGTCCGCGAGACCTTCACGGTCCGCAAGGTCTCGTTCTCCGTCGGCGTCGAGCGCACCTTCCCGGTGCACACCCCGATCGTCGAGAAGATCGAGCTGGTCACCCGTGGTGACGTGCGCCGCGCCAAGCTGTACTACCTCCGTGAGCTGCGCGGCAAGGCCGCGAAGATCAAGGAGAAGCGCGAGAGCTGAGCGCCTCCCCGGAGTCATAGCGGGGCCGGATAACATCTCGCCCCGATGGACACCGAAGCACAGCCGACGAAGCGCGACCGCACCTCTCGCCCGGATTCCCCGGGTCCGGAGGAGCGGTCGCGTTTCGCGTTGCTGACGCGGCTCACCGAATGGCTGCCGGGCGGCCGCGTCACCCTCACCCTGTTCGCCTGTCTGGTGTTCCTGCTCCTGCTGAGCACCTTCGTCGTGCAGCCCTTCCAGATCCCGAGCGGATCCATGGAGGAGGGCCTGCGGATCGGCGACCGCGTCCTCGTGAACAAGCTGACCTACCGCTTCGGCGCCGGGCCCGCCCGCGGAGACGTGATTGTGTTCGACGGAAGCGGGTATTTCGGGGACGGCGACTACATCAAACGGGTCGTCGGGGTGGGCGGGGACCATGTGGTCTGCTGCGACAAGCGGGGGAGGATCGAGGTGAACGGCCGCGCGGTCGACGAGTCGTCGTTCCTCTACCCCGGGGACAGCGCCTCCAGCGTGCCGTTCGACGTGGTGGTGCCGCCGGGCACCCTCTTCGTCCTCGGTGACCACCGCAGCGACTCCAGCGACTCCCGGGACCACCTCGGCTCGCCGGGCGGCGGCATGGTCCCGGTCGGCCGCGTCATCGGCCGGGCCGACTGGATCGTCTGGCCGTACCCCCACTGGACCCATCTGACCCGGCCGCGCGCCTATGCGCGCGTGCCCGCCACGACGGGCGGCGCCCATGGGTAACCGCGGCAGGCCGCGCGCGGGCTCCGGCCCGGCCGGTCGCGAGTCGTCCGGCGCCGGTCCCCGGCGCAGCTCCGCGCCCGGTGGCGGCCGTACCCGCGCGGAACGGCGGAAGCTCCAGCGCAAGGTCAAGCGCAAGCGCAGACGTTCAGCCGTTCGGGAGATCCCCCTTCTGGTGGGTGTCGCCGTGCTGATCGCGCTGGTCCTGAAGACCTTCCTCGTCCAGGCGTTCGTGATCCCGTCCGGCTCCATGGAGCAGACGATCCGCATCGGCGACCGCGTCCTGGTCGACAAGCTGACGCCGTGGTTCGGCGCCGAGCCGAAGCGCGGCGACGTCGTCGTCTTCCATGACCCCGGCGGCTGGCTGGCGGGCGAACAGGCCGCCCAGAAGCCCGACCCGGCCGTGGTCAAGCAGCTCAAGCAGGGCCTCAGCTTCATCGGGCTGCTGCCGTCCGACAACGAGAAGGACCTGATCAAGCGGGTCATCGGAGTCGGCGGCGACCACGTCAAGTGCTGCGACGCGCAAGGGCGGATCACCGTCAACGGCGTGCCGCTGTCCGAGAAGGACTACCTCTATCCGGGCAACGACCCGTCCGACATGCGCTTCGACATCACCGTCCCCAAGGGCCGGCTGTGGGTGATGGGCGATCACCGGGCCGACTCCGCGGACTCCCGCTACCACCGGGACTCCACGTACGGCGGAACGGTGTCGGTGAAATCGGTGGTCGGGCGGGCCATGTGGATCGGCTGGCCGGTCGGCCACTGGACGCGCCTGGAGGAACCTAAAACCTTTGCAAGCGTTGCCCGTGCCGGGACGCGGACGGCTGCGGCCCCGCCCCTGTCGCATAGGGTTGACCATGAGAATCCGAACGGAATGACCCGGCTCCCGACCCCTGCGGAACTCCCGCTCGTTATGGGAGTGGTGGGCCTGCGCCGTCTGTGGCGCGGGCGGCGGCACGGAGTAAGGAGTTGGCGTGGGGGATGTGGCGGTTGGCGCACGGTCGGGACACGACGGCGAGGAGCACCGCGGAAACCCCGCGGAGGCAGACGACTCAGGTTCGGACGGCGCCATGACCACCGGGAATGACGCGACGGGCGACGACGGCGCCCCGCGCGAGGGACAGGGCTTCAGCAGCGGCGGCACCGGCGATGCCGCGCCGCCGCCCAGGAAGCCGCGCTCCTTCTGGAAGGAGCTGCCGATCCTGATCGTGATCGCGCTGGTCCTCGCGCTGCTGATCAAGACCTTCCTGGTCCAGGCGTTCTCGATCCCCTCCGCCTCGATGGAGAACACCCTCCAGATCGGCGACCGCGTCCTGGTCGACAAGCTGACCCCGTGGTTCGGCTCCGAGCCCGAGCGCGGCGAGGTCGTCGTCTTCCACGACCCGGACGACTGGCTGGCGGGCGAGCCCGCGCCGAACCCGAACGCGGTGCAGAAGGTCCTCAGCTGGGTCGGGCTGATGCCCTCCGCCAATGAGAAGGACCTGATCAAGCGTGTGATCGGGGTCGGCGGCGACACCGTCGAGTGCAAGGGCACGGGCCCCCTGCTGGTCAACGGCAAGGCGTTGAACGAATCGTCGTACGTCTACCCCGGCAACACCCCGTGCAGCCAGGACGACCAGGGCGGCCAGTTCAAGGTGAAGGTCCCCAAGGGCTTCATCTGGGTGATGGGCGACCACCGGCAGAACTCCCGGGACTCGCGCTACAACCAGACCGACAAGAACCACGGCTTCGTCCCCGTCGACAAGGTCGTCGGCCGCGCCATCGTCAAGGCCTGGCCCATCAGCCACTGGGGCACCCTGCCCGTCCCGGACACCTTCGACCAGCCCGGCCTGGGCGACCAGCAGTCCTCCTCCGCCGCCTCCCTGACGGTCGCCCCCGAGGGCGTCGCCGTCGCGGCCGTCGCCCCCGTCGTGGTGTGGCGGCGCCGGCGCACGGACCGGCTGCGCTCGGACGCCGTGCAGAAGTCGGTCAGCGGACAGCGCTGAGCCCCCTGCCCCCGCTTTCCCGGGCCGCGTGTGAAGCTCCGGGAAAGCTGTGCCCCGGGTCGTGAAAGAGGGGCTGACCTCGCTCGGTACCGACAGGTAGGGTGCGGGTCCATGGGTGGTGAGAGTACGACGCGTACGGCCCCGCGCAGCGGCGGCACCGGCACGGCGGCGAGCGGGGGCCGGCTCGGGCAGCGGCTGTCCGGGGTGGCCGTGGCCCTGGGCCTGGTGCTGTTCCTCGGCGGCTTCGGCTGGGCGGCGCTGAGCTATCGGCCCTACACCGTGCCCACCAGCTCCATGACCCCCACCATCGACGCCGGCAACCGTGTGCTCGCCCAGCGTGTGGACGGCGGCAAGGTGCGCCGCGGCGATGTGGTGGTCTTCCGCGACAACAGCTGGGTCACCGGCTCCGATGTCGTCAAGCGCGTGGTCGCGGTCGGCGGCGACACCGTCTCCTGCTGCACGGACGGCAAGCTGACCGTCAACGGCAAGCAGATCGAGGAACCGTATCTGCCCAAGGGCACCCTGGCCGAGAACCAGAACTTCGCCACCGTGACCGTCCCCAAGGGCCGGCTCTTCCTGCTCGGCGACGAACGCCAGGGCTCCCTGGACTCCACCGCCCACCTCACCGACGCCGCCAAGGGCACCGTCGCCCGCACCGCGGTGATCGCCCGGGTGGACGCCGTCGTCTTCCCGTGGAAGGGCGGGCTGAAGCGCCCCACCGGATTCGAGGCGCTGGGCGCCCTCTCGCAGCCGGGACCGCTGGCCACCATCGAGCTGCTGATCGTCGTCGGCGCCGTCCTGGTCCTCGGCGGTGGCGCCTACGGCCCGATCGCCAAGCGGGCCGGCCGCTCCCGGGCCCGTGCCGCCCGCGCGGAGGCGGCCGGTGTCCGCTGAACCCGAGTGCGAACAGCCGTACGAGGGTGGCCTGCGCAAGGTGGCCCGCGTGGTGCTGCTCGACCCCGAGGACCGCATCCTCCTGCTGCACGGGCATGAGCCCGACAACCCCGCCGACGACTGGTGGTTCACCCCCGGCGGCGGCGTGGAGGGCGCCGAGACCCGCGAGGAGGCCGCGCTGCGGGAACTCGCCGAGGAGACCGGCATCACCGAGGTCGACCTCGGCCCGGTGCTGTGGCGGCGCCGCTGCTCCTTCCCGTTCGCGGGCCGCCGCTGGGACCAGGACGAGTGGTACTACCTGGCCCGTACGACCAGGACCGCGGTGGCGGCGACGGGCCTCACGGAGCTGGAACGGCGCAGCGTCGCCGGAGCGCGCTGGTGGACGTGTCGGGAACTGACCCGGGCACATGAGACGGTGTATCCGACCAGACTCGCCGAGCTGCTGCGCACCCTGCTCGACGAGGGTCCCCCGGCCGGCCCCGTGACCCTCGACACGGAAATCGTCTGAGGGCCGGTGGAACTGGCGCACAATGGGTGGATCGCACGGCTGAAGGGGAACATGCCATGAGCGCCGAGGACCTCGAGAAGTACGAGACCGAGATGGAGCTGAAGCTCTACCGGGAGTACCGAGATGTCGTCGGTCTGTTCAAATATGTGATCGAGACGGAACGGCGCTTCTACCTCACCAACGACTACGAGATGCAGGTGCACTCCGTCCAGGGCGAGGTGTTCTTCGAGGTGTCGATGGCCGATGCCTGGGTCTGGGACATGTACCGGCCCGCTCGTTTCGTCAAGCAGGTCCGGGTGCTCACGTTCAAGGACGTGAACATCGAGGAGCTGAACAAGAGCGATCTGGAGCTGCCGGGCGGCTGATGACCTGCGGGTTCTGCCTGCTTGCTCCCTTCGGGTGACGGGGTTTTCCACAACCACTCGGTAGCCCACCAAGATCCACATTTCCGGGTGGGACGCGTGACGGTTGGCGCCGGAGGTGGTGCCGACATGAACGCACGAGAAGCGATCGGCAGGTACGGAGAGGACCTGGCCGCCCGGCGGCTGGCCGAGGGCGGGATGACGATCCTGGCGCGCAACTGGCGCGCCGGGCGCAGCGGCGAGATCGACATCGTGGCCAGGGACGGCGAGGTCCTGGTCGTCTGCGAGGTCAAGACCCGCGCGGGCGGCCGCTACGAACATCCCATGGCCGCGGTGACCCCCGAGAAGGCCGTCCGGCTGCGCGACCTCGCCGAACACTGGATCCACGCCCACGGCGGCGCCCCACCGGGCGGCGTCCGCATCGACCTGGTCGGCGTCCTCGTCCCCGGCCGCGGCGCACCCCAGGTCGAGCATGCCCGGGGGGTGGCCTGAATGGCATTCGCCCGCACCTGTTCCGTCGCCCTCGTCGGCGTCGAGGGCGTGGTCGTCGAGGTCCAGGCCGACCTCGAACCCGGCGTCGCCGCCTTCACCCTGGTCGGCCTCCCGGACAAGAGCCTGACGGAGAGCAGGGACAGGGTGCGTGCGGCGATGGTGAATTCCGGCGCCGAATGGCCCCAGAAGAAGCTCACGGTCGGGCTCAGCCCCGCCTCGGTGCCGAAGGCCGGCTCCGGGTTCGACCTCGCCGTGGCCTGCGCGGTGCTCGGGGCCGCCGAACGCATCGACCCCCGGGTCCTCGCCGACATCGTCATGATCGGCGAGCTGGGCCTGGACGGCCGGGTGCGCCCGGTGCGCGGCATCCTGCCCGCCGTGCTGGCCGCCGCCGAAGTCGGCTACGAGCAGGTGGTCGTGCCCGAGTGCGCCGCCGCGGAGGCCGCACTGGTCCCCGGTGTCTCGGTGCTCGGCGTCCGCAGCCTGCGCCAGCTCATCGCGGTGCTGGCCGAGGAACCCGTGCCCGAGGAGGAGCCCGACGAGCTGGGCCGCCCCGATCCGCTGCTGGCCGGGCTGCGGATGCCGGGCACCGGCGCCGCCACCGGCATGCACAGCCTCGGCGCCGCCCAGCACGACTCCGAGCACGACCTCGCGGACGTCGTCGGCCAGACCGCGGCCCGTACGGCCGTGGAAGTGGCCGCCGCCGGCGGACACCATCTGTTCCTCGAAGGGCCGCCCGGCGCGGGCAAGACGATGCTGGCCGAACGCCTGCCCGCCGTACTCCCGACGCTCACCAGGGAGGAGTCCCTGGAGGTCACGGCGGTGCACTCGGTGGCCGGGCTGCTGCCACCGGGTAAACCGCTCATCGACATCGCTCCCTACTGCGCCCCGCACCACTCCGCGACCATGCAGTCCCTCGTGGGCGGCGGCCCCGGCATCGCGCGACCGGGGGCGGTGTCCCTCGCCCATCGTGGAGTGCTGTTCCTGGACGAGGCGTCCGAGTTCCACAGCCAGACCCTGGACGCCCTGCGGCAGCCGCTGGAGTCCGGGCATGTCGTGATCGCGCGCAGCGCGGGCGTGGTCCGCTTTCCGGCGCGCTTCCTGATGGTGCTGGCGGCCAACCCCTGCCCCTGCGGCCGCTTCTCCCAGCGCGACGCCCTGTGCGAGTGTCCGCCCTCGGCGATCCGCCGCTATCAGGCCCGGCTCTCCGGACCCCTGCTTGACCGGGTGGACCTCCGTGTCGAGATCGATCCGGTCACCCGGGCCCAGCTCACCGCGCCGGGTGCCCGAGGGGAGTCCACGGCGACCGTCGCGGACCGGGTCCGCGCGGCCAGGGAACGTACGGCCGCACGTCTCACCGGAACACCCTGGCGCACCAACAGCGAGGTGCCCGGCAGGGAGCTGCGCAGTCGGTTCCAGGCCGTCAGCGGCGCGATGGACGAGGCCGAGCGCAATCTGGAGCGGGGCGTGCTCACCGCCCGCGGCATCGACCGGGTGCTGCGCGTCGCCTGGACGGTCGCCGACCTCGTCGGACACGACCGCCCGGACGCGACCGACGTCGCCCTCGCCCTCCAACTGCGCACCGGCGTCCCACGCGGGGTCCCGATGGCCATCGGCGCGCTGACATGAGCGGCGCCGCCCCCGAATCCGGCCGGTCGATCCACGGACCGGCCGAGGAGGGGCCGCCGGCTCCTCACCCTGGAAGTGACCGGAAGGAGGTCGGCCCTGGTACGGCCGAGGCGCGCGGCTCCGGGACGGGGGGTCGCAGTGAGACCGCTTTGCCGGGCCGCGGGCCTGCCAGGGCCGGTCGGCCGGGCCCTGATCCCACGGTGCGTCCGGACCGTGATTCCGTGGGGGCCGTGGGTCCGGGCCCCGACGCCGCTGTGACCGTGCGCCCGGACCGCGATCCCGTTGGGGCCGTGGGCCTGGACTCTGACCCCGTTGGGGCCGTGGGCCTGGACTCTGACCCCGCTGTGAGCGTGGGCCCGGGCCCTGACCCCGCCGTGACCGTGGACCCGAACCCCGATCCCACTGTGACCGTGGACCCGGGCCCCGCCCCTATTGTGACCGTGCGCCCGGCCCCCGACCCCACCGTGGACCAGGACACCCTCGGCCGGATCTTCCTCGGGCGGGTGATCGAGCCCGGGGATGAGGTCGGGGGGCGGTGGGTGAGGGAGTTCGGGGTGGAGGAGGTGGTGCGGCGGGTCAGGGACGGGCGTGAGGCGTTGCCGGGGGTCAGCAAGGCGCGGTGGGCCGGGCTTGTGGCGCGGGGGGCGCGGGCCGAGCCGGAGCGGGATCTCGCGCAGGCGCGGGCGGCGGGCGCCCGGTTCGTCCCGCCCGGTGACCCCGAGTGGCCGAGACAGCTGGACGACCTCGCGGACGCCCGCCCCCTCGGGCTCTGGGTCCGCGGCCGCCCCAGCCTGCGGATGTGGGCCCTGCGCTCCGTCGCCGTGGTCGGCGCCCGCGCCTGCACCGAGTACGGCACCCATGTCGCCGCCACCCTCGCCGCCGGCCTCGCGGAGCGCGGCTGGGTCGTCGTCTCCGGCGGCGCCTACGGCATCGACGCCGCCGCCCACCGCGGCGCCCTCGCGGCCGGCGGAGCCACCGTCGCCGTCCTGGCCGGTGGTGTCGACCGGCCCTACCCCCGCGGCCACACCACCCTGATCGAACGGATCGCGCAGCAGGGCCTGGTGATCGGCGAGCTGCCCCCGGGCGACCACCCGACCCCGAGCCGCTTCATCCTGCGCAACCGGGTCATCGCCGCCCTGACCAGGGGCACCGTCGTCGTGGAGGCCGCCTGCCGCAGCGGCTCGCTCGCCACCGCGCGGGCCGCGCAGCGCCTGGGCAGACACACCATGGGCGTGCCGGGCCCGGTCACCAGCGCGCTCTGCGCCGGGGTGCACGAACTGCTGCGCGGCGAGGCCACCCTCGTCACCGACGCCGCCGAGGTGGTCGAACTCGTCGGCGACATGGGTGATCTGGCGCCGCCCCGCAGAGGTCCGGTGCTGCCCCGCGACCTGCTGACCCCGGCCGCGAGGATCGTCCTCGCCGCGCTCCCCGGCGACCGCGCGTCCCCCGCCGGGGAGATCGCGGCGGCCGCCCGTACCACCCCGGACGAGGCGATCGCGAGACTGTACGAACTCCGAGCACTTGGATACGTCGAACGACACGGCGATGGCTGGAAGTTGACACGCCAGGCGGTGATCTCCGCCCGCGCGGGTCGCCCCCCATGCTGACCGAGCGTGTTCGGCCGTCCGGGGGAACACCCGACGCCCTTGGGGTTTCCCGGAGTTGGCGCCCATCGGCCATCACACAGAGCGAGCTGCGGAAGGTGATGCCGAAGGGGCCTCCGGGACCCGCGCGGGGGTGGCGCCTCGTCGTTCGCACACCGCGACTCCCCAGTCACGCTACGCTCACGAAGACGTCTCCACAGACCACCCAACTCGACATCAGACCGACACCTCACCCACGCGGCCCCCTTTCGACCCGTGACCCTCCCCGCACCGCACTCACGGTCACGGCACTTGACGGCACTTCACGGCAGAACGGCACAAGGCGACGAATGCCCCAGCACACCTCCGGGTCCGACCGGGCGGCGATCCCCCCAGCCGCCCGCGACGGTGGCAGCGTGCGGCCGCCCGCTCCCTCGACGCTCGACGAGTTGTGGCGGTCGTACAAGGCGACGGGGGACGAACGGCTGCGGGAGCAGCTGATCCTGCACTACTCGCCGCTCGTGAAATACGTGGCGGGCCGGGTGAGCGTCGGGCTGCCGCCCAATGTGGAGCAGGCCGACTTCGTCTCCTCCGGGGTGTTCGGGCTGATCGACGCGATCGAGAAGTTCGACATCGACCGGGAGATCAAGTTCGAGACGTACGCGATCACCCGGATCCGCGGCGCCATGATCGACGAGCTGCGGGCGCTGGACTGGATCCCGCGCTCGGTGCGGCAGAAGGCGCGCAATGTCGAGCGCGCCTACGCCACCCTTGAGGCCCGGCTGCGGCGCACCCCGAGCGAGAGCGAGGTGGCCGCGGAGCTGGGCATGGAGGTGGAGGAACTGCACGCCGTCTTCAGCCAGTTGTCGCTCGCCAACGTGGTCGCCCTGGAGGAGCTGCTGCATGTCGGCGGCGAGGGCGGGGACCGGCTCAGCCTCATGGACACGCTGGAGGACACCGCCGCGGACAACCCCGTGGAGGTGGCCGAGGACCGGGAGCTGCGCAGATTCCTCGCGCGGGCCATCAACACGCTGCCCGACCGGGAGAAGACCGTCGTCACGCTCTACTACTACGAGGGCCTCACGCTCGCCGAGATCGGCAATGTCCTCGGGGTCACCGAGAGCCGGGTCAGCCAGATCCACACCAAGTCGGTGCTCCAGCTGAGGGCCAAACTGGCGAGCTTCGGACGCTGAGCGGACGCCGCCTCGCGCGGGCGCGTCCTAAAGTGGTCGACGTGCCAAGGATTCGAGCGGCCTCCGTGGCCGAGCACCGGTCGATGCAGCGAGCCGCCCTGCTGGACGCGGCTCGTTCCCTGTTGTCCGAGGGCGGGACGGAGGCGCTGACCTTCCCCGCGCTGGCCGAGCGCACGGGGCTCGCGCGCTCCTCGGTGTACGAGTACTTCCGCTCCCGGGCGGCCGTGGTCGAAGAGCTGTGCGAGGTCGACTTCCCGTTGTGGGCGGCGGAGGTCGCCGCGGCCATGGAGCTCGCGGACTCGCCCGAGGGGAAGGTCGAGGCGTACGTCCGCCGGCAGCTGGCCCTCGTCGGGGACCGGCGGCACCGGGCGGTGGTGGCGATCTCCGCGAGCGAGCTGGACGCCGGAGCCCGGGAGAAGATCAGGGCTGCGCACGGCGAGCTGGTCGCGATGATCGTCGAGGCGCTGGGGGAGCTGGGGCAGGCGCAGCCGCGGTTGGCGGCGATGCTGCTCCAGGGCGTCGTGGACGCGGCGGTGCGGCGGATCGAGATCGGCGCGGAGGACCCGGCGGCGGCGACGGAGGCCGCGGTCAGGATGGCGCTTCGGGGCGTACAGGGCTGAGCGGCCGCGGGGTCAGCCGGTGAGCACCGGCAGCAGTCTCGACGGCCCCCGCCCCAGCAGCCACGGCGGCAGCAGGGACAAGGGGTTCAGATAGGTCCCGTCCCGCAGCAGACCCCAGTGGACACAGGCCGACGCCCCGCAGTGCCCGCCCGTCTCCGCCACCACCCCGACCACGTCACCCGCCCCCACCTCCGCCCCCTCCGCCACCGAGGGGCGCACCGGCTCGTACGTCGTCCGCAGCCCCGTCCCCGCCAGCTCCACCGTCACCACCCCGCGCCCGGCCACCCGGCCCGCGAAGGCCACCCGGCCCGCCGCCACCGCCCGTACCGGGCTGCCGGGCGCGGCCGCCAGGTCCACCCCCCGGTGCCCGGGGCCGTACGGCGTCGCCGGCGGCTCCCAGCCGCGCAGCACCGACGGCCGTACCCCCACCGGCCAGACCCTGCCGATCGCCGGCACCCCGACATCAGCCCCGGCCCCAGCCCCAGCCCCGGCCGACTCCGAAGCCACCCCCGCAACGGGAGCCGGAGCCGAGGGCCCCGACCGCGAAGGCCCCGTCCGTGAGGGCCCCGCCCAAGCCCGGCTGCCGTACACGATCAGCGTCAAGGCCGTCACCAGGACCGCCCACCCCACCCCGCACCACACATGCCGTCTCATGCCCCCACCGTCCCGCACCCCACCGCCCCGGCCTCATCACCTGTGGGCTACTCCCCGGTTGTGGACAGCTGCGTCACCCGCTGGCCCGGCGGTCCCGTACACTTCTTCTGGCGATCCGGGTCACCGGGTCGACTTCGCACGCCCCGGTACGGCATCCGGAAACGGTTCGTACCAAGCGCCTCTCGGTCCTTCGCGGCACGGCGCACACGGGCGTCAGGCGCGACCGCCGTCCGGCGGACGCGGCACAACCGAGAAACTCAAGGAGATGGCCATGGCCGTCGTCACGATGCGGGAGCTGCTGGAGAGCGGCGTCCACTTCGGTCACCAGACCCGTCGCTGGAACCCGAAGATGAAGCGCTTCATCTTCACCGAGCGCAACGGCATCTACATCATCGACCTGCTCCAGTCGCTGTCGTACATCGACCGCGCCTACGAGTTCGTCAAGGAGACCGTCGCCCACGGCGGCACGGTCATGTTCGTCGGCACGAAGAAGCAGGCGCAGGAGGCCATCGCCGAGCAGGCCACCCGCGTCGGCATGCCTTTCGTCAACCAGCGCTGGCTGGGCGGCATGCTCACCAACTTCTCGACCGTCTACAAGCGCCTCCAGCGCCTCAAGGAGCTTGAGCAGATCGACTTCGAGGACGTCGCGGCCTCCGGTCTGACCAAGAAGGAGCTGCTGGTCCTCTCCCGCGAGAAGGCCAAGCTGGAGAAGACCCTCGGCGGTATCCGCGAGATGCAGAAGGTGCCCAGCGCCGTCTGGATCGTGGACACCAAGAAGGAGCACATCGCCGTTGGTGAGGCCCGGAAGCTGAACATCCCGGTCGTCGCGATCCTCGACACCAACTGCGACCCCGACGAGGTCGACTACAAGATCCCGGGCAACGACGACGCGATCCGCTCCGTCACCCTGCTCACCCGCGTGATCGCCGACGCCGTCGCCGAGGGCCTCATCTCCCGCTCTCGCGTCGCCACCGGTGACAAGGGCGAGAAGGCCGCCTCCGAGCCGCTCGCCGAGTGGGAGCGCGACCTGCTCGAGGGTGAGAAGAAGGACGAGGCTCCGGCTGCCGAGGCGCCCGCCGCCGAGGCCACCGAGGCTCCGGCCGCTGAGGCCCCCGCCGAGGCTCCCGCCGCCGAGGCCGCTCCGGCCGAGGAGAAGGCCGCCGAGGGCGAGCAGGCCTGATCCGCCGCGTCAGCGTTTGACAGCGGGGGCGGCGACATCAACTCCGCCCCCGCTGTTCATCCATAGGTCGGTACGACGTATGCGCTCTGCGACTACATGTGGATCGCAAACCGTGCGGATCTGAAGATCTCCCAGACTTCGAGAAAGATCACTGACTCATGGCGAACTACACCGCCGCCGACGTCAAGAAGCTCCGTGAGCTCACGGGCGCCGGCATGATGGACTGCAAGAAGGCGCTCGACGAGGCCGAGGGCAACGTCGACAAGGCCGTCGAGGCGCTGCGCATCAAGGGCCAGAAGGGCGTCGCCAAGCGCGAGGGCCGCTCCGCCGAGAACGGCGCCGTGGTCTCCATCATCGCCGACGACAACTCCTCCGGCGTCCTGGTCGAGCTGAAGTGCGAGACGGACTTCGTCGCCAAGGGTGACAAGTTCCAGGCCGTGGCCAAGACCATCGCCGAGCATGTCGCCAAGACCTCCCCGGCCGACATCGAGGCCCTGCTCGCCTCCGAGATCGAGGCCGGCAAGACCGTCCAGGCGTTCGTGGACGAGGCCAACGCCAACCTCGGTGAGAAGATCGTCCTGGACCGCTTCGCGCAGTTCTCCGACGGCTACGTCACCGCCTACATGCACCGCACCATGCCCGACCTGCCCCCGCAGATCGGTGTCCTGGTCGAGCTGGACAAGCCGAACGCCGACGTCGCCAAGGGCATCGCCCAGCACATCGCCGCGTTCGCGCCGAAGTACCTGGCCAAGGAGGACGTCCCGGCCGAGGTCGTCGAGTCCGAGCGTCGCATCGCCGAGGAGACGACCCGCGCCGAGGGCAAGCCCGAGGCCGCGATCGCCAAGATCGTCGAGGGTCGCGTCAACGGCTTCTTCAAGGACGCCACCCTGCTTGGCCAGCCGTACGCGCTGGACAACAAGAAGTCCGTTCAGAAGGTGCTGGACGAGGCCGGTGTCACCCTGAAGCGCTTCACGCGCATCAAGGTCGGCATCTGAGTCCGTACCGCGATCGACGCGCGACCCGCGGAGAAATCCCGATAGGGTCGACAGCAGTCGTCCGCGACCACCGCCACACCCGGGTGTGGGGCGGACGGCAGCAGATCTGACGAGGAGGCCATTGCCGCGTATGGGAGCGAATAGCGACCCCACCGGCAATGGCCTTCTTCGTATGTGCAACACGTGAAAGAGGCGGGATCTCCCATGACCGACAAGGCCCAGAAGAGCGACGACGGCAAAGTACGCGGCCGGTTTCTGCTGAAGCTGTCCGGAGAGGCGTTCTCCGGAGGCGGCGGCCTGGGTGTCGACCCGGACGTGGTGCACAAGATCGCTCGCGAGATCGCGGCCGTCGTACGGGACGGCGCGCAGGTCGCGGTCGTCATCGGCGGCGGCAACTTCTTCCGCGGCGCCGAACTCCAGCAGCGCGGCATGGACCGCGCCCGCTCCGACTACATGGGCATGCTCGGCACCGTGATGAACTGCCTCGCCCTCCAGGACTTCCTGGAGAAGGAGGGCATCGACAGCCGGGTGCAGACCGCCATCACCATGGGCCAGGTCGCCGAGCCGTACATCCCGCTGCGCGCCGTGCGCCACCTGGAGAAGGGCCGTGTGGTCATCTTCGGCGCCGGTATGGGCATGCCCTACTTCTCCACCGACACCACCGCCGCCCAGCGCGCCCTGGAGATCGACGCCGAGGCGCTGCTCATGGGCAAGAACGGTGTGGACGGGGTCTACGACTCCGACCCCAAGACCAACCCCGACGCCGTCAAGTTCGACGCCCTCGGCTACGGCGAGGTCATCACCCGGGACCTGAAGGTCGCCGACGCCACCGCGATCACGCTGTGCCGCGACAACAAGCTCCCGATCCTCGTCTTCGAGCTTCTCGCGGAGGGCAATATCGCCCGTGCCGTCAAGGGTGAGAAGATCGGCACGCTGGTGGGTGACCACGGCAGCCGGCACTGACCGGCACGCCCCCGTCGCCCGGGTACGACACCTGTCCGAGGGACGGACGGGACGCGCCTCGGCCGGGGGATGGACAATGTCCTGCCGGTCGGGAACCGTGCAGGAAGAAGACGCGACGCAGCCGGCCGCCGAACCGCTGAGGAACCGCAGCCGGGCCTTACTCAAGACACGCAGGAGCAAGTGGTGATCGAAGAGACCCTCCTCGAAGCCGAGGAGAAGATGGAGAAGGCCGTCGTGGTCGCCAAGGAGGACTTCGCCGCGATCCGCACCGGCCGTGCGCACCCGGCGATGTTCAACAAGATCGTGGCCGACTACTACGGTGCCCTGACGCCGATCAACCAGCTGGCCTCGTTCTCCGTACCGGAGCCGCGGATGGCGGTCGTCACGCCGTTCGACAAGAGCGCGCTGCGCAACATCGAGCAGGCGATCCGCGACTCCGACCTGGGCGTCAACCCCAGCAATGACGGCAACATCATCCGGGTGGTGTTCCCCGAGCTGACCGAGGAGCGCCGTCGCGACTACATCAAGGTCGCCAAGGGCAAGGCCGAGGACTCCAAGGTCTCCATCCGTTCCGTGCGCCGCAAGGCCAAGGACGCCATCGACAAGATGATCAAGGATGGCGAGACCGGTGAGGACGAGGGCCGCCGTGCGGAGAAGGAGCTGGACGACCTGACGTCGAAGTACGTTGCTCAGGTGGACGAGCTCCTCAAGCACAAGGAAGCGGAGCTGCTCGAAGTCTGATGAGCGACTCTTCCTGGGGGGCGCCGCCACCGGCGGGGCGGACCGGCTACTGGGGGCCCACCGAGGGTGGGCCCGTCCAGGGCGGGGACGCCCCGGCGGGTCCCGCGTACGATGCGCCCGCGGCGCAGCAGACGCGCCCCATGCCCATCGTGCCCGACGTACCCGCGTATGGCGGAGACCAGGACGACGCCCGGGGGGCTGCTCGGCTGAGCGGCCCCTTGTTCCGGGACGAGCCCCAGCCGCAGTACGGGACACCGCCGCAGTACGGCACCGAGCCCCCCTACGGGGAGCGGCCGTCGTACGAGCCGCAGTCGCAGCGGCATCCGCAGCAGCAGCCGTTCGAGCAGCGGCCGCAGTACGGGCAGCAGCAGCCCTACGGGTCGCAGCCGCAGCCCCTGTACGGGACGCCCCAGCCGACCCCGGCTCCGACCCCGAGCCCGATCCAGAATCCGGTACCCATGCCCGACGCTCCGCAGCAGACGCCGGCGCCGCAGAAGAAGAGCGCGGGCCGCGACCTCGGCGCGGCCATAGGCGTCGGCGTGGGTCTCGGCGTGGTGATCATCGCGTCGCTGTTCATCGTCAAGGCCGTGTTCGTCGGTGTGATCGCGGTCGCCGTCGTCGTCGGCCTGTGGGAGCTGACCAGCAGGCTCCAGGAGCGCAAGGAGATCAAGGCGCCGCTCGTGCCGCTCGCGGTCGGCGGTGCGGCGATGGTGGTCGCCGGCTATGTGCGCGGTGCCGAGGGCGCCTGGGTCGCCATGGCCCTCACCGCGCTCGCGGTGCTGGTCTGGCGGATGACGGAACCACCGGAGGGCTACCTCAAGGACGTCACGGCCGGTGTCTTCGCGGCGTTCTACGTGCCCTTCCTGGCCACCTTCGTCGCCCTGATGCTCACCGCGGGCGACGGTCCCTGGCGGGTGCTGACCTTCCTGCTGCTCACCGTGGTCAGCGACACCGGCGCCTATGCCGTCGGCTGGCGCTTCGGCAAGCACAAGCTCGCCCCCCGGATCAGCCCCGGCAAGACCCGCGAGGGCCTGTTCGGCGCGGTGTCGTTCTCGATGGTCGTGGGCGCGCTGTGCATGCAGTTCCTGATCGACGGCGGCCACTGGTGGCAGGGCCTGCTGCTGGGCCTCGCGGTCGCGGCCAGCGCCACTCTGGGCGACCTCGGCGAGTCCATGATCAAGCGCGATCTGGGGATCAAGGACATGGGCACCCTGCTCCCGGGGCACGGCGGCATCATGGACCGGCTGGACTCCCTGCTGCCCACGGCGCCGGTGGTCTGGCTGCTGCTGGTGCTCTTCGTCGGTTCCACCTGACGAAACCCGCCGCCTCGCGCCTTCACGCCGTACGGGCCCCGTCCTGATCCCAGGACGGGGCCCGTCGTCGTACGGCCGTCCGCTCATCCGGCCGTCTAGGTCTCCTCCCTGACGCGCGGGCGCTCACGTTTGGCCACACGATGGTGACAAAGAGCGGCCCGTGGCGTGGCCCCTGGTAGCCCCTGGTAGGGAGAGCGAGAGATGCCCGAAGTCACCACCCCGTACGCGACCGGCACCCCGTGCTGGGTCGACCTGATGGCATCGGACCAGCAGGCCGCGCTGGACTTCTACCGCGATCTGCTCGGCTGGCAGGGTCAGCCGGGACCGGCCGAGTTCGGCGGCTACACGGTCTGCGAGCTGCACGGCAAGGCCGTGGCGGGCCTCGGTCCCAAGCCCCAGGACATGCCGGAGCCGCCGCCCACCGTCTGGACCAGCTATCTGGCGTCCACCGACGCCCAGGCCACCCAGGACGCGATCGTCTCGGCGGGCGGCACCCTGCTCGTCCCGGTGATGGACGTCGGCAGCCTCGGCCGCATGCTGATCGCCGCCGACCCGCAGGGCGCCGTCTTCGGCGTCTGGCAGCCCGGCGAGTTCTCCGGCGCCCAGGTGGTCAACGAGGCCGGCGCGCTGACCTGGAACGAGCTGCACACCAGCGATGTGCCCGGCGCCACCGCCTTCTACGGCGAGGCGTTCGGCATCGAGATCGAGCCCATGGAGGGCGCGGACTCCTACTGGGCGCTGCTGGTCGGCGGCCGCGCGGTCGGCGGCGTCACCCGGCTCGCCAACGACCCGCCCGGCACCCCGCCCCACTGGCTGACCTACTTCGCGGTCGACGACGTCGACTCCACCGTGGACGCACTGGTCAAACGCAACGGCACGGTCCTCGCCCCGCCCTTCGACATGATGGCCGGCCGCATGACCGTGGTCGCCGACCCCCAGGGCGCCCCCTTCGCGCTGATCAAACCGAAGCCGATGTAGGGGGCCGGGAACAAGGCCGGCGGCGGACCGAGAACCCCGCGCTGTGAACGGCGTCACGACCTGGGCCGTACCGCCGTCCGGCCCGGGCGAACGCATGCCGCGGGTCACCCCAATGGATCTGCGACACTGGTACCACCATGCCCAAGCCCGGAGAACTCACCTTTGTCGCGCCGCGCGGAGCCAAGAAGCCGCCGCGGCATCTCGCCGATCTCTCGCCCGCCGAGCGCAAGGAAGCGGTGGCCGGGATCGGTGAGAAGCCGTTCCGTGCCAAGCAGCTGTCGCAGCACTACTTCGCGCGGTACGCGCACGACCCGGAGCAGTGGACCGACATCCCGGCCGGCTCCCGGGAGAAGCTGCGCGAGGCGCTGTTCCCGGAGCTGATGACGGTCGTCCGGCATCTGGCGACCGACGAGGGCACCACCCGCAAGACGCTGTGGCGGCTGTTCGACGGCACCCTCGTGGAGTCCGTGCTGATGCGGTACCCGGACCGGGTCACCATGTGCATCAGCTCGCAGGCGGGCTGCGGGATGAACTGCCCGTTCTGCGCGACCGGGCAGGCCGGCCTGGACCGCAATCTGTCCACCGCGGAGATCGTCCACCAGATCGTGGACGGCATGCGGGCGCTGCGCGACGGCGAGGTGCCGGGCGGCCCGGCGCGGCTGTCGAACATCGTGTTCATGGGCATGGGCGAGCCGCTCGCCAACTACAAGCGGGTCGTCGGCGCCATCCGCGCGCTCACCGACCCGGCGCCGGACGGCCTCGGTCTGTCCCAGCGCGGTATCACCGTCTCCACCGTCGGACTGGTGCCGGCCATCCACCGGTTCTCCGACGAGGGCTTCAAGTGCCGTCTGGCGATCTCGCTGCACGCCCCGGACGACGAGCTGCGCGACACCCTCGTCCCCGTGAACACGCGGTGGAAGGTGCGCGAGGTGCTGGACGCCGGGTTCGAGTACGCCGAGAAGAGCGGCCGCCGGCTGTCGATCGAGTACGCCCTCATCCGCGACATCAACGACCAGGCGTGGCGCGGCGACCGGCTCGGCCGGCTGCTGCGCGGCAGGCCCGTGCACGTCAACCTCATTCCGCTGAACCCGACTCCGGGCTCCAAGTGGACGGCCTCGCGGCCCGAGGACGAGAAGGCGTTCGTGGAGGCGATCGCCGCGCACGGTGTGCCGGTGACGATCCGGGACACCCGTGGGCAGGAGATCGACGGAGCCTGTGGTCAGCTCGCCGCCACCGAGCGGTAGTCTGGGCGCGTTCCATCACCTCTTCATCATTCAAATAGTCGAGACATCTCCATATTCCGACAGGGGAGCGCCACAGCGCTGAGAGTGCGGCACCAGGCCGCAGACCCTCTGAACCTCGCCCAGGTCATTCTGGGTAGGAAGTTCGGTCACCGCTCAAGCTGTTGAGCCCTGTCCGGATCCTCCGGACAGGGCCGCGTTCTTCCTGGCCAACCCCAGGAGGACAACCAAGTGCACAACAAGACCTTCGTGGTCGCGGCGGTCGGGCTCGGCCTGGTCGCGCTGTCCGCGTGCGGCTCGAGTCAGGGCCAGGACAAGACGGACGGCAAGACCGTCACGCTCGTCAGCCATGACTCATGGGCCGTCTCCAAGAGCGTGCTCGCGGACTTCGAGAAGCGCTCCGGGTACAAGGTCCGCGTCCTCAAGGACGGCGACGCCGGACAGGCCGTCAACAAGGCCATCCTGACCAGGGACAACCCCCAGGGCGACGTCCTCTTCGGCGTCGACAACACCCTGCTCTCGCGCGCCCTCGACAACGGGCTGTTCCAGCCGTACGCCGCCAAGGGCCTGGACAAGGTCGGCGCCCGGTACCAGGTCGACGGCAAGCACCGCGTCACGCCCGTCGACTACGGCGACATCTGCGTCAACTACGACAAGGCGTACTTCAGCGAGCACCACCTCGCCCCGCCGCAGTCCTACGCCGACCTCACCAAGCCCCAGTACAAGAACCTCCTGGTCACCGAGAACGCGGCCACCGCCTCGCCGGGCCTCGGCTTCCTGCTGGGCAGCGCCGCGCGGTTCGGGGACAACGGCTGGCCGGACTACTGGAAGAAGCTCAAGGCCAACGGCGTCAAGGTCGTCGACGGCTGGGAGCAGGCCTACTACCAGGAGTTCTCCGGCTCCTCGGAGGGCAAGAAGGCCGGCGGCGACCGGCCGCTCGTCGTGTCGTACGCCTCCTCCCCGCCCGCCGAGGTGATCTACGCCAAGAAGCGCCCCGCCACCGCCCCCACCGGCGTGGCGACCGGCACCTGCTTCCGGCAGATCGAGTTCGCCGGGCTGCTGAGCAACGCCAAGAACCCCAAGGGCGCCAAGGCGTTCCTCGACTTCCTGGTCTCCAGGGAGTTCCAGGAGGACATGCCGCTGAACATGTACGTCTACCCGGTCGTGGCCGGTGCCGAGGTGCCCGCCGACTTCACCAAGTACGGCCCGCCGGCCCGTCACCCCGAGACGATGGCCCCCGAGAAGATCGCCGCCGACCGTGATCAGTGGGTCAAGACGTGGACGTCACTCGTACTGAAGTGACCGCCCGCGCGCGGACACGGCGCGGGAGCGCGGCGCGGCTGGGGCTGATGGCCCTGCCCGTCGCGTTCTTCGCCCTGTTCTTCGCCTGGCCCGTCGCCGCGATCGTGGCGCGTGGTCTGAAGACCGACGGCGGCTGGCAGTTCGGGCGGATCGCGGACGTGGTCACCCAGCCGGACATCCGGCATGTGCTGTGGTTCACCACCTGGCAGGCGCTCGCCTCCACCGCGCTCACCCTGCTGCTCGCGCTGCCCGCCGCGTTCGTCTTCGCCCGCCTCGACTTCCCCGGCAAACAGGTGCTGCGGGCCGTCGTCACCGTCCCGTTCGTGCTGCCCACCGTCGTCGCCGGCAGCGCCTTCCTCGCGCTCGTCGGCCACGGCGGACTGCTCGACCAGCTGTGGGGCGTACGGCTGGACACCACCGTGTGGGCGATCCTGCTCGCGCACGTCTTCTTCAACTACGCGGTCGTCGTACGGACCGTGGGCGGACTGTGGGCGCAGCTCGATCCCCGCCAGGAGGAGGCCGCGCGGATGCTCGGCGCCTCCCCGTTCGCCGCCTGGCGGAAGGTGACCCTGCCCGCCCTCGGGCCCGCCGTGGCCGCCGCCGCGCTGATGGTGTTCCTGTTCACCTTCACCTCCTTCGGCGTCGTCCAGATCCTCGGCGGCCCCACCTTCTCCACCCTCGAAGTGGAGATCTACCGCCAGACCTCCGAGGTCTTCGACCTGACCACGGCCGCCGTCCTCACCCTCGTCCAGTTCGCCGCCGTCGGCGCGATCCTCGGCGTGCACGCCTGGACGGTACGGCGCCGGGAGAGCGCCCTGCGCCTGGTCGACCCCCGGCTCACCGCGCGGCGGCCGCGCGGCGCCGGGCAGCGGGCCCTGCTCGCCGGCGTCCTCGCCACCGTGGCGCTGCTCCTGGTGCTGCCGCTCGCCGTTCTCGTCCGCCGCTCCCTGGACGCCCCCGGCTTCGGCTACTACCGGGCGCTGACCCGCACCGACGGCGGTACGTTCCTGGTGGCGCCGGTGCACGCCGTGTGGACCTCGCTCCAGTACGCCGTCGCCGCCACCGCCATCGCCGTGCTGATCGGCGGCCTCGCCGCCGCCGCGCTGGCCCGGCGGGACGCGGGCCGCCTGGTACGGGGCTTCGACGCGCTGCTGATGCTGCCGCTCGGGGTGTCCGCCGTGACCGTCGGCTTCGGCTTCCTGATCGCCCTCGACAAGCCGCCGCTGGATCTGCGCCAGTCCTGGATCCTGGTGCCGCTCGCCCAGGCCCTGGTCGGCGCCCCCTTCGTGGTCCGCACCATGCTGCCGGTGCTGCGCGCCGTCGACACCCGGCTGCGGGAGGCGGCGGCCGTGCTCGGGGCCTCGCCCTGGCGGGTGTGGCGGGAGATCGATCTCCCGCTGGTACGGCGGGCGTTGCTGGTCGCGGCCGGGTTCGCGTTCGCCGTCTCGCTCGGCGAGTTCGGCGCGACCGTGTTCATCGCCCGGCCCGACAACCCGACCCTGCCGGTGGCCGTGGCCCGGCTGCTCAGCCGCCCCGGGGACCTCAACTACGGCCAGGCGATGGCCCTTTCGACCATTCTGATGGTGGTGTGCGCCGCCGCCCTGCTCCTCCTGGAGCGGCTGCGGACGGACCGGACAGGGGAGTTCTGATGCTGAGCCTTCAGGGCGCGACCGTGCGTTTCGGCGGGCGGCCCGTGCTGGACACGGTGGACCTGGAGGTCGCCGAGCACGAGGTGGTGTGCGTGCTCGGGCCCAGCGGGAGTGGCAAGTCCACCCTGCTGCGAGCGGTCGCCGGGCTCCAGCCCCTGGACGCCGGGCGGGTCTCGCTCGCCGGGCGGGACCAGGGCGGGGTGCCCGCGCACCAGCGCGGGGTCGGCCTGATGTTCCAGGACCACCAGCTCTTCCCGCAGCGCGACGTCGGCGCCAATGTGGCGTTCGGGCTGCGGATGCACGGCGTGGCGAAGGGCGAACGGGACGCCCGGGTGGGCGAGTTGCTGGAACTGGTCGGACTGCCGGGCGCGGCCCGCCGGGCGGTGGCCGCGCTGTCCGGCGGCGAGCAGCAGCGCGTCGCCCTCGCCCGCGCGCTCGCCCCCCGGCCCCGGCTGCTGATGCTGGACGAACCCCTCGGCCAGCTCGACCGCTCGCTGCGCGAACGCCTCGTGGTCGAACTCCGCGAACTCTTCGGGCGGTTGGGTACCACCGTGCTCGCCGTCACCCACGACCAGGGCGAGGCGTTCGCGCTGGCCGACCGGGTGGTGGTGATGCGGGACGGCCGGATCGCCCAGTCCGGGACGCCACTTGACGTCTGGCGGCGCCCCGCCGACGCGTTCGTGGCCCGCTTCCTCGGCTTCGAGAACGTGGTCCCGGCGACGGTCGCGGGCACGGTCGCCGACAGCCCCTGGGGCAAACTGCCGGTCCCGCAGGACGCCCCACAGGGTGCCCGGACCCTGCTCGTCCGGCCCGCCGGGGTACGGCTCGTCCCCGCCGACACCGGGCTGACCTGCACCGTTGCCGCCCGCACCTTCAAGGGTACCCATGTCGCGGTCCACCTACAGCCCGAGGACGGCCCCCGCCTCGAAGCGGCCTGCGCGCTGCGGGACGCGCCGGGGAGCGGGGACACGGTGGGCGCGGAGTTCGACGCGGACGAAATCGTCGTGCTCGACTGATCGGCCGCCGCCTAGGGTGGGCCCATGACCTACCTCGCGCATGAGCGGTACTGCGATGAAATCGCCCTTCAAGTAGGGCAGTTGAGAGAACTGATCACCTCCGGCGCGGATCTGTCGGCCACCGTGCCGACCTGCCCGGAGTGGTCACTGGAGCAGCTCGTACGGCACATGGGCGGTGCCCTGCGCTGGTCCGGCACGCTGGTGCGGGAGCGGGCCCAGGAGCTGATCCCGACGGCCACGATCCCGCTCGGCGGCGGCCCCGAGGAGCGGGGCGACCCGGCCGCGCTGGACGCGTGGCTCGCGGAGTGCGGCGAGCTGGTCGTCGGCGCGCTGCGGAAGGCGGGTCCGGGGGCCGAGGTGTGGAGCTGGATGGGCGTCTCCACCAGCGGCTTCTGGGCGCGCCGGATGGCCCATGAGATCACCGTGCACCGTGCCGACGCGGCACTCACCACCGGGGCGCCGTACGAGGTCGCACCCGACATCGCCGCGGACGCGCTGGACGAGTGGCTGGAGCTGGTGGAGTGGGTGCGGCGCACCGGTGCCCGTGAATGGGCCGCGGATCTGCGCGGGCCCGCGCGCACGCTCCATCTGCACGCCACCGACGCCGCGCCGGAGTTGAACGCCGAGTGGCTGGTCGAGATGGACGAGAGCGGGGTCAGCTGGCGGCGCGGGCATGAGAAGGCGACGGTCGCGTTGCGGGGGCCGCTCACATCGGTGCTGCTCGCCTTCTACCGGCGGCTGCCGCTGGACGCCCCGGGGCTCGAAGTCGTAGGAGAGCGTGCGGTGTTGGAGGTCTGGCTGAAGAACTCAAGCTTCGGATGAGCGTCGTAGGGTACGTCCTCGATCGCCGGGTGCGGCAGTGCGCGGCTGATCGCGCAGTTCCCCGCGCTCCTTGGGCGCGCTGCTCGCCACCGGCGTCGAGGACGTACGCCTACCGCGATCCGGCCCCCAGCCGGGCCAGCGCCTCCGGAGCCTCCTCGATCCGGTCCACGAGGGCGATCCGGGACTCCAACTCCCGCCCCCGCGCCAGCGACCGGAGCAGCGGCCACGCCGGCAGCTCCCGCGTCCAGTGGTCCCGGTCCACCAGCACCATCGGCCGCGGTTCGCCGTACGACTCGTAGTAGTTCGGCGTCGCGTTGTCGAAGATCTCCTGTACGGTCCCGGCGGCGCCCGGCAGGAACACCACTCCCGCGGTGGAGCGGGCCAGCAGGCCGTCCTCGCGGACGGCGTTGGCGAAGTACTTGGCGATGTGCGCGGCGAAGGCGTTCGGCGGCTCATGTCCGTAGAACCAGGTCGGGATGCCGATCGAGGCGCCCCCCTCGGGCCAGCGGGCGCGCACCTCGAAGGCGGCCCGCGCCCACTCCGTGACGGACGGCCGGAAGGAGGGCGCCTTGGCGAGCGGCACCAGCGCCTCGTCCAGCATGGTGTCCGCGAACGGGGCCGCGTACGCGCCGAGGTTCGCCGCCTCCATCGCGCCGGGACCGCCACCGGTGGCGACGGTGTACCCGGCGCGGGCGAGCGAGCGGCCGAGCCGGGCGGCACCGGCGTACTCGACCGTGCCCCGGGCCATCGCATGACCGCCCATGACCCCGACCACCCGGCAGCCGTCGAGGACTTCGTCCAGCGCGTCGGAGACGGCGTCGTCATGGATCGCGCGCAGCATCGAGGCGAAGACGTCGCCGTCGGCCGTCGTCCGCCGGAACCAGCCGTAGGCCCGCGCGTCCGGCGTCGCCTCGTACCCCTCCTCCAGCGACGCGAACAGCTCGTCCGGCGTGTACGGGCAGCCCCGGTACGGGTCGAAGGGCAGGCCCGGGACCGGCGGGAACACCAGGGCGCCGGACGCGCGCACCCGGGCGGCGGCCTCGGGGGCCATCGGCGAGCCCAGGAAGACGGCGTCCGTGGTGTCGAGACGGAGCAGCGCGTCGGTACGCCCCGTCAGGTCCACGGCCTGGACGCGGCAGCGGGCCAGCGACCCGTGCTCGGCGACGGCGCGGTCGAACTCGGCGAGCGACTCGATCTCCTGGGCGCGGGCGGCGCGCCGGGGCCGGTCGGGTGGGGTGGGCATCCGCCCATGCTAGGGACCGGACCGTCGCCCGGCCGCGACCGGGGGTACGGCGACGCTCCCCTCAAGCCCTCAAGCCCTCAAGCCCTCAAGCCCTCAGGCCCTCAGGCCCTCAGCGGCTCAGCAACTCAGCAGCTCAGCGGGTCAGCGGAAAGGCGGCCAGCGCGGCGATCGCCAGGGTGAGCGGTGCGAAGAAGGCCAGCAGGGCGAAGGCACGCAGGGCGGCGGCGCCGCGCAGCACCGTCGCGGGGGCGCCGAGGCGCAGCAGCGCGTCGGTGGTCTCGGCGCGGCCCTGGCGGGTTTCGACGGCCACGGTCAGCAAAGTGGCGAAGGCGCAGCCCGCGACGACCAGTGCGCCGAGGGCGCTCAGCGGGCCGAAGGGGCGGCCGGGGGAGTCGTACAGGGTGGTCACGGCGTACCCGGCGGCGGTGACCGCGCACAGGATGCCGAGGGGGCGGCCGATCCTGGTGGCCTCCGCCATCAGGCCCCGGCCCGCGAGGAGGCGGAGGGCGCCGGGGCGCGCGCATTGCAGCAGACGGCCGCACAGATGGGTGAGGCCGGGGGCGGCCAGGACCAGGCCGACGGCGGTGAGGAGCCAGCCGAGGAGGAAGAAGCCGGCGCCGGTGGGGACGGTGGTGAAGGTGAAGGCGGGGGTGGGGGGTGTGCGGCCCGCGTACGCCTGGGCGGTGAGACCGGCGGCGACGAGGGCCACCGCCCAGGGGAGGCCGGCGGGGGTGTCGCCGGCGCCCTCGTCGTCGGGCTTGTCGGTGAGCGACGGCGAGGTGAACCGCGGGTCGATCACACCGGCCGGGGCCGCGGCTGCCGGGGTGCCTTTCCCGGCGGCGCCTCCACCGCCCGCCGCCTCCACCTCGCCGGTACGACCACCCGCGGCCGGACCACCCGCGGCCGGACCGCCGGCCTGCCTCACGAACGGCAGATACCTCCGCTGCGGCCGCACCACCGGCCGTGGATCGCTGGGCCGCAGGGCCAGCGCCACCGCGACCGTCGCCACCACCGGTACCACCGCGAGCAGGGTGAGGGTCGCCGCGAGCGGGAGGGACTTGCCGGCGGCCAGGAAGGACGCGCCCGCGCCGTCGAACGGCAGCCCCGTCAGATCGCCCCGCAGATGCAGGAAGAGGGAGAGGGCGACGAGCGAGCCCAGGGTGGTGGACAGGGCCGTGACCAGGGAGGAGACGGCCATCAGCCGGGCCGGCCCGAGGCCGATGGCGGAGAGGCCTGGGCGCGGTCGGGTGCCGGGGTCGGTGCGGGCCACGGCGAGAGCGAGGTACACCGTGGCGGCGACCGGTACCACGCACCAGGCCAGCCGGAGCGCGGCCGAGCCCGCCGCCTCGGGGCGCTTCAGGGCGTACCCGAGGCAGGACAGCAGCAGGAACCCGGTGCCCGCGGAGGCCGCCGCCACCAGCAGGCGGCGCAGCTGGACGGCGGGCCGGGCAGCGCGGGTCAGACGGAGATCGAGCACGCGGCCCGGCCTTCCGCGTCGGGGATCTCCGGCAGATGTACGGTCCGCACCGGCCGGCCGTCCAGCAGGTTCACCGTGCGGTCGGCGAGGGCCGCGGTCTCCGGGTCGTGGGTGGCGAGGACCACGGTGATGCCGTGCGAGCGGGCGGCGCTGGTGAGGGTGCGCAGCACATGGCCGCGGTCGGCGCGGTGCAGGGGGGCCGTCGGCTCGTCGGCGAACAGCACGGTGGGCGCCGGGGCCAGCGCGCGGGCGATGGAGACCCGCTGGCGTTCGGACTGGCGCAGCCGGTGCGGGCGCTTGCGGGCCGCCTCCCCGATGTCCAGGCGCTCCAGCCACTCCAGCGCGGTGGTCTTGGCCCGGCGGCGGCTGGTGCCGCGCAGCATCAGCGGAAGCGCCGCGTTCTCCCAGGCGTTCAGCTCGGGCACCAGGCCCGGTTCGGGGCCGATCCAGCAGAAGCGGTCGCGGCGCAGCCGCTCGCGGTGCGCCGGGCCGAGGGTGTGCAGCGGGGTGCTGTTGAACCAGACCTCGCCCTCGCGCACCGGCTCCAGGCCGGACAGACAGCGCAGCAGGGTCGTTTTGCCGCTGCCCCGGGGGCCGCTGACGGCGAGGATCTCGCCCTCCCGGACGGCGATCGAGACCCCGGCGAGTCCGGGGGAGCCGTCGGGGTGCGTGAAGTGCAGGGAGCGTGCCCAGAGCACGTCGTTGTCCGGCGGAGCCTCCATGGGCGTACACCTCGGTTCTGATCCGTTTTTCCCGTGCCCGTTCCTCCATACGGGGGAACGAAGGCAGGGCCGATCGGTCACTGGCACGCTAGGCAGCCGCCGCACGGTGGCCGGACAGCACACGGCCCCGGGCCTCCGTTCTCACTCGAACGGGCGGCTCCGGGGCCGGTCGCGGTCACACCGTCAGCTGATTACAGCTTGGTCCACGCCTCGGTGAGGGTGGCCCGCAGGATCTGCTCGATCTCGTCGAACGTCTCCTGGTTGGAGATCAGCGGCGGGGCGAGCTGGATGACCGGGTCGCCGCGGTCGTCGGCACGGCAGTACAGGCCGTTCTCGAACAGCGCCTTGGAGAGGAAGCCGTACAGGACGCGCTCGGTCTCCTCGTCGCTGAAGGACTCCTTGGTGGCCTTGTCCTTGACCAGCTCGATGCCGTAGAAGAAGCCGTTGCCGCGGACGTCGCCGACGATCGGCAGGTCGTGCAGCTTCTGGAGCGTCTGGAGGAAGTTGCCCTCGTTGTCCAGCACGTGCTGGTTGAGGTTCTCGCGCTCGAACAGGTCGAGGTTGGCGAGGCCGACGGCCGCGGAGACCGGGTGGCCGCCGAAGGTGTAGCCGTGCAGGAAGGTGTTGTCACCCTTGTAGAACGGCTCCGCCAGGCGGTCGGAGACGATGCAGGCGCCGATCGGGGAGTAGCCCGAGGTCATGCCCTTGGCGCAGGTGATCATGTCCGGGACGTAGCCGAACTTGTCGCACGCGAACATGGTGCCGAGGCGGCCGAAGGCGCAGATGACCTCGTCGGAGACGAGCAGCACGTCGTACTTGTCGCAGATCTCGCGCACGCGCTGGAAGTAGCCGGGCGGCGGCGGGAAGCAGCCACCGGCGTTCTGCACCGGCTCCAGGAAGACCGCGGCGACGGTGTCCGGGCCCTCGAACAGGATCTCCTGCTCGATCTGGTCGGCGGCCCAGCGGCCGAAGGCCTCCGGGTCGTCGCCGAAGAGCGGCGCGCGGTAGATGTTGGTGTTCGGCACCTTGTGCGCGCCCGGCACCAGCGGCTCGAAGGGGGCCTTCAGGCCCGGCAGGCCGGTGATGGAGAGCGCGCCCTGCGGGGTGCCGTGGTAGGCGACCGCGCGGGAGATGACCTTGTACTTGGTGGGCTTGCCGGTCAGCTTGAAGTACTGCTTGGCCAGCTTCCAGGCGGTCTCGACGGCCTCGCCGCCACCGGTGGTGAAGAAGACCTTGTTCAGGTCGCCGGGGGCGTAGTCGGCGAGGCGCTCGGCGAGCTCGACGGCCTTCGGGTGGGCGTACGACCACACCGGGAAGAAGGCCAGCTCCTGGGCCTGCTTGAACGCGGTCTCGGCGAGCTCCGTGCGGCCGTGCCCGGCCTGGACCACGAACAGGCCCGCGAGACCGTCGAGGTAGCGCTTGCCCTTGTCGTCGTAGACGTAGGTGCCCTCGCCCCGGACGATCGTCGGGACGGGAGAGTTCTCGTACGAGGACATGCGGGTGAAGTGCATCCACAGGTGGTCGTACGCGGTGCGGCTGAGGTCCTTCTGGGTCACGGTTATCGGGTTCCCCACATGTAGGTCTGCTTCTTCAGCTTCATGTACACGAAGCTTTCGGTGGAGCGCACGCCGGGCAGTGCCCGGATGCGTTTGTTGATGACGTCCAGCAGGTGGTCGTCGTCCTCGCACACGATCTCGGCGAGGATGTCGAACGAGCCCGCGGTCATCACCACGTACTCGACTTCCGACATGTCAGTCAGCACGTCAGCGATCGACTCGACATCGCCCTCGACGTGGATGCCCACCATCGCCTGCCGGCGGAAGCCCACGGTGAGCGGGTCCGTGACGGCGACGATCTGCATCACGCCCTGGTCCAGCAGCTTCTGGACGCGCTGGCGCACGGCCGCCTCCGACAGGCCGACGGCCTTGCCGATCGCGGCGTACGGCCGCCGGCCGTCCTCCTGGAGCTGCTGAATGATGGCGAGGGAGACGGCGTCCAACGTGGGACTGCCGTTCCTGGACTCGCGGGGCGAGTCCCTCTGGTCTGCGCTTCGACTGGCCACGCGCTCACTGTGCACGAGGTCTCGTCAGTTTCGCAAGCCCCGATCGATGAAATTCGTTGTTTGAGGGATCAAAGCTTGCGGATTTCGCAGAAGTGGCGGCAGTGGGGGTGTTGAAAACGTGGGGGTGCCGACTAGGGTGGGGTGTCTCAGTGATCGGACAGCCCCACGGGCCGTCCGGGCTGGACCGCTCGAACCCTCGAACCAGATCAGGAGGCCGGCAGTGAGCACCGAGCTGCGTCGTCTGCGCAACTACATCGACGGTGAGTTCCGGGACGCCGCCGACGGACGGACCACCGAGGTGGTCAACCCCGCGACCGGTGAGGCGTACGCGACCGCGCCGCTGTCCGGACCGGCGGACGTGGACGCCGCCATGGAGGCCGCCGCCCGCGCCTTCCCCGCCTGGCGCGACGCCACGCCGGCCGAGCGCCAGCGGGCCCTGCTGAAGATCGCCGACGCGTTCGAGGAGCGGGCCGAGGAGCTGATCGCGGCCGAGGTGGAGAACACGGGCAAGCCCACCGGGCTCACCCGCTCCGAGGAGATCCCGCCGATGGTCGACCAGATCCGCTTCTTCGCCGGTGCGGCGCGGATGCTGGAGGGCCGCTCGGCCGGTGAGTACATGGAGGGGATGACCTCGATCATCCGCCGCGAGCCGATCGGCGTCTGCGCCCAGGTCGCGCCGTGGAACTACCCGATGATGATGGCCGTATGGAAGTTCGCCCCGGCGCTCGCCGCGGGCAACACCGTCGTCCTCAAGCCCTCGGACACCACCCCCGCCTCCTCGGTGCTGATCGCGGAGATCATCGGCTCGGTGCTGCCCAAGGGCGTCTTCAACGTCATCTGCGGCGACCGTGACACCGGCCGTCTGATGGTCGAGCACGAGACCCCGGCGATGGCCTCCATCACCGGCTCCGTGCGCGCCGGCATGTCGGTCGCCGAGTCCGCGTCCAAGGACCTCAAGCGGGTCCACCTGGAGCTGGGCGGCAAGGCGCCGGTCGTCGTCTTCGAGGACACCGACATCGCCAAGGCCGTCGAGGACATCTCGATGGCGGGCTTCTTCAACGCCGGCCAGGACTGTACGGCCGCCTGCCGCGTCCTCGTCCACGAGTCGATCCACGACGAGTTCGTGGCCGCGCTGGCCAAGGCCGCCGAAGAGACCAAGACCGGGCAGCCGGACGACGAGGACGTGCTCTACGGCCCGCTGAACAACCCCAACCAGCTCAAGCAGGTCGAGGGCTTCATCGAGCGGCTGCCCGCGCACGCGCGGGTGGAGGCCGGTGGCAAGCGGGTCGGAGACAAGGGCTACTTCTTCGCGCCGACCGTGGTCTCCGGCGTCAAGCAGGACGACGAGATCATCCAGAAGGAGGTCTTCGGGCCGGTCATCACCGTCCAGTCCTTCACGGACGAGGACCAGGCCCTGGAGTTCGCCAACGGCGTGGAGTACGCCCTGGCCTCCTCGGTGTGGACCAAGGACCACGCCCGCGCGATGCGCATGTCCAAGAAGATGGACTTCGGCTGCGTGTGGATCAACACCCACATCCCGCTGGTCGCGGAGATGCCGCACGGCGGCTTCAAGAAGTCCGGCTACGGCAAGGACCTCTCGGCGTACGGCTTCGAGGACTACACCCGGGTCAAGCACGTGATGACGTCGCTGGGCTAGCCCTGACGGAACATCACCGGCGGCCCCCGCACAGGACACCTTCCTGTGCGGGGGCCGCCTTTTGGCGCACCGGACTGATCGACAAGGTGTCGGACAGGGCGCTCCCCGCTCGACGCAGCGTCGATTGTGTGCCCGGACGGGGGAGCGGCATCCTTCCGGGGTGCCCCAGACTTCTTCGCGTACGACCGTCTCCCGCCGTTCCCTGCTGCGCGCGCTCGGCGGCACCGCCGCGCTCGGTGCGCTGGCCGGCTGTGGAGTGCCCGCCGCCTACGTCCGGCCCGGCGATCGATCGGTGAGTGACGAGTCCGCCTCCGATCACCGGCTGACCTGGGCGAACTGGCCGCTGTACATCGACACCGACGACAAGAACCCGAACCGTCGGCCCACCCTCGACGCGTTCGAGAAGCGCACCGGGATACGCGTGGAGTACGTCGAGGAGATCAACGACAACGACGAGTTCTTCGGCAAGATCAGCCCCGCGCTGATGAACCACCAGTCCACGGGCCGCGATCTGATCGTCATCAGCGACTGGATGTGCGCCCGGTTCGTACGGCTGGGCTGGGTGCAGGAGATGGACCGCGCGCACCAGCCGAACGTGGCGAAGTACCTCGACCCGCTGCTGCGCACGCCCGCCTTCGACAAGGGCCGCAGATTCACCGTGCCGTGGCAGTCCGGGATCACCGGCATCGCCTACAACCGCAAGAAGCTCGGCCGCGAGATCCGCGCGGTCAAGGACCTCTGGGCGAACGACCTCAAGGGCCGGGTCACCCTCCTGTCCGGCCTGGACGAGTCCTTCGCGCTGCTGATGCAGGGCAACGGCGTGGATGTCACCAAGTGGACCGCGCACGACTTCCACACCATGTGCGACGAGGTGGAACGACAGGTCCGCCGGGGCCAGATCCGCCGCTTCACCGGCAACGACTACACCAAGGACCTGGTCAGCGGCGACGTCCTGGCCTGCCAGGCGTACTCGGGCGATGTCATCCAGCTCCAGGCGGACAACCCCGACATCCGCTTCGTCGTCCCCGAGGAGGGCGCCGAGCTGTGGTCGGACTCCCTGATGATCCCCAACCGGGCCGATCACAAGGCCAACGCCGAGCGACTGGTCGACTACTACTACGACCCGGAGGTCGCCGCGAAGCTGGCCGCCTGGGTCAACTACGTCTGCCCGGTCCCGGCCGCCAAGGACGTCCTGGCCGACGCCGCCGACAAGGACACCGCGGCCCTCGCCGACAATCCCCTGATCTTCCCCGACTCCACCATGCGCTCCCGTCTCGCCATCGCCCGCGACATCACCTCCGCGGAACGCGTGGAGTTCGCCCGGCGCTGGAACCAGATCGTGGGCCTGTGAGCCGGGTACCGGCGGCGCGGGCGCAGCGCCCGGCGGAGGGCTCGGGCCTCGATCTGGACGCGCGACGGTGCCTCACTTCAGGCCGCTGAGCATCACGCCCCGGATGTAGTGCTTCTGGAGCAGCAGGAAGAGGACCAGGACCGGGAGGATGCTCAGGACCAGGGCGGCCATGACGACCGGCATGGTGCGGGTGGGGTCGACGTAGTCCTGGAGGAGCTGGATGCCGACCGGGAGGGTCATCACGTCCGGGTCGGCGGTGGAGATCAGCAGGGCCCAGATGTACTCGTTCCAGGCGTCCACGAAGGTCAGCAGGGCCAGGGTGACCAGGACCGGCTTGGTCTGGGGCAGGACGATGCGCCACCAGAGGGTGAACTCGCCCGCGCCGTCCAGGCGGGCGGCCTCCAGGATCTCGTCCGGGACCGAGACCATGAACTGCCGCATCAGGAAGATCCCGAACCCGTTGACGAGGAACGGCATCGCGAGCGCCACCACGCTGACGGTCAGCCCCGCGCCGCCCCGCCCGAGCACATCGTTGCCGCCCGCCAGCGGCCAGTGCACCAGGATCAGGAAGTGCGGGATGAAGAAGAGGAACGGCGGGAACATCATCGTGGCCAGCACCAGCCGGAAGATGAAGTCCCGTCCCCGGAACCGGAGTTTGGCGAGCGCGTACCCGGCGAGCGACGAGGTGAGCAGCACCGAGCCGGTGATCAGCGCCGTCGCGGTGGCACTGTTGCGGAACAGCACCGGCAGGTCCAACTGGTGCAGCGCGGCGGCGTAGTTGCCGAAGTCGAACCCCTTCGGGAGGAAGCGGTACGGCAGTTTCCCCGACTCGCCCGGCCCCTTGAAGGACGTCATCACCATGTCCAGGAACGGCACCACCATGAGCACGGCACCGGACAGGACCAGCAGATACGACACCCACGGCACCCGCTGACGGCGGCGGCTCACGCGTCCTCCCCGCTGCGCCGGAACACCCACAACTGCACCAGCGTGATCACCAGCACCACCACGAACAGCACGAACGCGGCCGCGCTCGCCGTACCCCAGTCGCCGTACGAGAACGCCTGCCGGTACATCTCCAGCGCGGCCACCGCCGTCGCGTCACCGGGACCGCCCTTGGTCATCACCGTGATCAGCGCGAACGACTGGAGCCCGGTGAGGAATTGGGTGATGCACACGAACAGCAGCGAGGGCCGCAGCAACGGCAGCGTGATCTTGCGGAAGACGGTGACGGCACCGGCGCCGTCCAGCTCCGCGGCCTCGTAGTACGAGCGCGGGATCGACTTCAGCCCCGCCGTGAGGACCAGGATCGCCGACCCCGCCGAGGCCCACGCCTGGACGACCACCACCGCGGGCAGCGCCGTGTGCGGATCCTGGAGGAAGGCGACCGAGCCGAGCCCGAGGGCGTTCAGGACGCCGTTGACGAGGCCGCCCGGCTCGTACATGTACTTCCACACATTGCCGACGGCGACCACGGTCGTGACCATCGGCAGGAAGTACAGCGTCCGCCACAGCCCCTGGAACCGCAGCCGGTCGATGCAGGTGGCGACGAGCACCGAGCCCGCGAGCGCGATGACCACCGTCCCCAGCGCGAACAGCACCGTGTTGGTGAGGACCGGCGCCAGGAACGTCGACCCCCGCGCGAACAGCCCCGTGAAGTTGGCCGGGCCGACCGGCCGGATCTCCCCGAGATCGAACCCGGACCAGCGCGACATCGACAGCAGCAGGGCGAAGCCGAGCGGCAGCGCGAGGAAGACCGCGAAGAACAGCAGGACCGGGGCCAGGAAGAGATAGGCGACCACCGTCTGGCGGCGGCGGGCGCGCGCGGCCGGACCGGGTCCCGGCGGCCGTGCGCGGGACGCGGAATGTCCGGCCCGCTCCGGGGCGAGCGTGTTCACCACAGCCGCGACACCTCCTGATCGACCTGCCGGCGCGTGCCGCGCAGCGCCTCCGCCACCGACTGCTGACCGGTCCACAGCGCCTCGATATGGGTGCGCAGCAGCGTCTTCGCCTGCTGCGCGCCGGGCATGTTCGGCTCCGGCACCGCGTACGCCAGCGCGTCCAGGAACGGCCGCAGATTCGGGTCCCCGCCCCTGCCGAGCAGCGCCCGCATGTCGTCGGCCCGGCCGGTGAGCGAGCCGACCGACACCTGGAGGGCGCTCATACGGGTCACGCCCTTCGGGCCGGTCCGCTCCGCGTTGAGCCAGCGCAGGAACTCCCAGGCCTCGCGCGGGAATCGGCTGGCCGCGTTGACCCCGAGCAGAAAACCGGTGGAGAGCGTGGCGGGCCGGTCGCCCGCGCGGGGGACCGGTACGGGGGCGACGCCGACCTCCCGGTAGTCCGCGCCCATCAGCGGTTTCAGACTGCCGGTCCACCAGCCCGCGCTGATCACCATGGCCACCTGCCCGGCGGGGAACGCCTGGTAGACATTGACGCCGGGGGCGCTCGCCCCCGTGCTGACCAGACGGTGCTCCAGCTCGAACACCGCCCGCCCGGCAGGCGAGTCGATCGCGGTGCTCCGGCCGTCCGCGCTGACGAAGGCGCCCCCGGCCGCGTTCAGCAGCGCGAGGGTCTGGCCGACGGTGGTGGAGTCGTCGTACGAGGAGAGCCCGAACCCCTGGACCAGCGTGTTGCCGTACCGGTCCCGGCGCATGGTGCGCTCGGCCGCCTCGGTCAACTCCGGCCAGGTGCGCGGCGGTCGGGGGACACCGGCCGCGCGCAGCAGCCGTGCGTTGTAGTAGAGGGCGTACGTCTGCGTCTCGGTGGGATAGCCGTAGACGCGGCCCCCGACCGACGCGGCGCCGACCGCGGCCGCGCTGTAGCCGCGCCGGATCTCCGCCGTGTGCTCGGGCGGGGCGGGCCGCAGCACCCCGGCCCGGACGAGCTGGCCGGTCCACAGGCAGTACGGCTGGATGATGTCGGCGCCCTGCCCCGCCGCCTGCCGGACCATGAACGTGGTCAGCAGATCGGTGAACTCCACCGCTTTCGTGCGGACCTTGACCCGGTCGTGCGTGGCGTTCCACTCGTCCACCGGGTCCTGGAGCGCCTTCTTGAGCACCCCGCTGGAGTAGTGCGAGAGCAGGGTCAGCACGATCGGATCGCCGGGGCGGCCGGTGCCCTGACGTGGTGCCGCGCAGCCCGCGGTGAGCAGGGCGGAGGGCAGCGCGAGCGCGAAGTGCCGCCGATTCAGGCCGCGTTGGCGCCCCATCACCGGGCGGATTCCCGGCGCAGCACCCGGAACACCCGGGTCGTCTCGAAGCCGGCGGCGCGATAGAGGCGGCCCGCCGGTGACCGCTCGCCGGTCCACAGGAACCACGCCCCGTGCGCGCCGCGCGCCCGCATCCGGGCCAGGACCAGATGGAGCAGGACCTTGCCGAGCCCGGTGCCGCGCATCTCCTCCAGCACCCCGAACGGCCCGAACCGCTCGACGGCCGACTCGTACGCCCCGTGCATCGCCCACCCCACCAGCCGCCCCCCGGGCTCCCGGACGACGACGATCCGGTCCGCCGGAGCCCCGCCCGCCAGGCATTCCCGGATCGCGCGCGCCCAGTCCTGCGTGAAGTGGTCACCGGCGAGCGCGATCAGCTCCACCAGGTCGTCGTCGGCCGGAGTGCCGAACCGGTAGCCCCGCGAGGTGAGTTCGTCCCGGCGCCGGGCCACGGCGTCCGGCATCCGGTGGCCGACGAGCGAACGGTCCATCGCGGCCGCCTCGTACAGCGCCCGGAACCCGAGCGAGTCGAGGAGCTTCGCCGCCTCCGGGTAGGTCGCGGCGTCCAGTCCGGGGAGGATGTAGTGCGGGGTGTAGGAGGAGAAGTCCACGGTGGTACGGCCTTGTGCGCGCAGCCAGTTCAGGGCGCCCGTCAGCAGCAGCCGGCCGAGTCCCTGCCTGCGGGCGGCGGGGTCGACGAAGAAGAACGGGATCCAGCCCTGCTCCGGCTCCAGGTCGGTGCCGTGCAGCGGGGTCAGCCGGCGCACCGCGTAGGCGGCGCCGAGGAGACGCCCGCCGGCCACGGCGACCCGGAGTCCCTCGGGGTCGAAGTTGGCGTCGAGCAGCACGAGGGTACGGAAGCGGTCCGGGGTGATCGGATCGGCCGGCGCGCTCCGGCACCAGGCGGCCACGAGCGGCGGCCCGTCACCGGCCCGGAATCCTCGGATCTCCCTGCTGCCGACGGGAGTTGCTGACATCGACGGATCCGTCCTTCCCGGCGGGGGCGCCCTGCGACCACCTCTCGAAACGGTGGTCCGAAATGTACAGGCATATGGGGGAGTGGGGCGTGATTGACGGTCGTTCGGACTCCCGGTGCTCGCATCCCCCGGCTTTTGAACGTGTTCAATTCAAGGCGTAGGCTCTGCCCATGAGCGACAGAGCCGCCCTGTTGAAGGGCATTCGCCGCTGGTTGGTCTTCTTCGTGGTGTGCCTGGTGCTGAGCGGGGTCACGGCGTTCCCGCTGGTGCATGAACTCCACTGGACGGAGAGCGTGTTGCGGGCGCTGGGGGTGCCGGATCTGCTGCCCGGGCTGATGGACTGGATCGCACGGGTGCGGGACGGGCTCGACGCCGTCGACGCGCAGTACCCGTTCGTCCTCTACGGCACGGACTGGCTGGCGTTCGCCCATCTCGTCATCGCGGTCGCCTTCTACGGCCCCTACCGCGACCCGGTGCGCAACATCTGGGTGATCGAGTTCGGCATGATCGCCTGCGCGGGCATCGTCCCCCTCGCCCTCATCTGCGGCCCGATCCGCGGCATCCCGTTCTGGTGGAGCCTGATCGACATGTCCTTCGGCGTCTTCGGGGTCCTCCCGCTGTACGTCCTCCGCACGAAGATCAAGCGCCTTGAGGCGCTTTCGGGGGTGCGGTCGGCCGGAAGCACGCCATGACGTCCTTGCCGCGGGGGCAGCGGTGGATCTCCCAGTCATGGGCGAGGGCGTCAACGAGGAGCAGTCCGCGTCCGCCCAGCGCGTCGGCGCCGGGCCGCTGTTGCCGGGGCAGGGTGGTGTCGGAGTCGTGCACGGTCACATGGAGGCAGCCGTCGTCCCAGGTGAGGATCAGTTGCGCCGTGCTGCGGGCGTGGACGTGGGCATTGGTCACGAGTTCGGACACGGTCAGCACGATCGAATCCACCAGATCCGGGGCGGTCCGGGTCCAGCCGAGCGTCTCCAGGTGCGCCCGGGTCCAGTCCCGCGCCGTCTTCGCCCCGCTGTTCAGGGGCAGCGTGCGGGCCCAGCCCACAGCCTTCAACGAAGACCCGTCTTCCATTTTCTCCTCCTGGGCGCTCGGCGTGTTCTCTCCGTCTGCCCGCGATCGGCGCCCACGGCACCAGGCACCTGGCACGGGCATGGCCGCGGACGCGATGTCCGGGGGGCGCCGGGCCGCGCGAGGGGGGAATTGCTGATTGTCGTATCGTTCCTCCGGCAGTACACAAAACGGAGATCGAGTGAGGACAACGTGACGGCTGAGATCAACACGCGGCTCCTGGTCGAGATACTGACCGCACGGCGTGACGACTTCCTCGCTCAGTGGACGAGGACCATCGGTGACGACCTCCAGGGCCGGCTGAGCCTTGCGGAGCTGGGGCATGAGCTGGGGGAGTTGTACGAGGCGGTCCTCAAGGCCATCTCCATCGGCGGACTCGACGGCCGCGGGGAGCACTTCGGCGAGGCGCGCAGCCTGCTGATCGAGCTCTCGCGCAACCGGGCCCGCCAGGGCTTCACGCCCACCGAGACCGCACGGAGCGTCTTCGCCCTCAAGGAGGTGCTGGAGCCCTCCCTCGCCGGTGAGGCCGCGTCCGCCCAGGCGTATCTCCAGTTCGCCCGGCTGCTGGACGACCTCGGGCTGCTGACGACTGAGGCGTACGTCCGTACCCGCGAGGAGATCATTTCCTCCCAGGCGGAGCAGCTCCTGGAGCTCTCCACCCCGGTGGTCAAGCTGTGGGACGGGGTCGTCGGCGTACCGCTGGTCGGCACGCTCGACTCGGCCCGCACCCAGGTCGTCATGGAGAAGCTGCTCCAGACCCTGGTCGACACCGACTCCACGCACGCCATCATCGACATCACCGGTGTGCCCACGGTGGACACCCAGGTCGCCCAGCACCTGCTGAAGACCGTCGTCGCCGCCCGCATGATGGGCGCGCGGTGCATCATCTCCGGCATCCGCCCGCAGATCGCCCAGACGATCGTGGCGCTCGGCATCGAGTTCGGCGACATCCCGACCAACTCCTCCCTGGCCGACGCGCTCCGTCAGGCGCTGAAGGAGATCGCGCTGGAGACCGAAGACGATGTGAAGGGTCTGCTGTGACCGAGCGCGTTCCCGTCCTCAAGATCGGCGAGACCCTCCTGGTCTCCATCCAGACGGACCTGGAGGACCAGATGGTGATGGACCTCCAGGAGGATCTGTCCAACCGGATCGTGGACACGGGGGCCAAGGGTGTCGTCATCGACATCTCGGCCCTGGAGATCGTGGACTCGTTCGTGGGCCGCATGCTGGCCACCAACGCCTCCATCTCCCGTGTCCTCGGCGCCGAGACCATCGTCGTCGGCATGCGGCCCGCCGTCGCCATGACCCTCGTCGAGCTGGGGCTGTCCCTCAACGGAGTCCGTACCGCTCTCAACCTCGAGCGCGGTCTGAAGCTTCTGCGCCGCCTGGGCGCGGAACGCGCATGAAGGACTTCGGCGCCGCGGGCGTCACGGCCGAGGCCATACCGGTGGCCAACAGCAGCGACGTCGTCTCCGCACGGCAGACGGTGCGCAACCTCTCCCAGCGCAGCGGCATGTCGCTCGTCCACCAGACGAAGCTGGTCACCGCGGCCAGCGAACTGGGCCGCAACATGCTCATATACGGCGGCGGCGGTGTGGTACGCGTGGCGGCCGTCACGGACGGGGGCCGCTCCGGGATCTTCGTGGAGTTCCGCGACCAGGGACCGGGCATCGGGGATATCGAGCTGGCGATGACCGACGGCTGGACCTCGGGCAACGGCATGGGACTCGGACTCAGCGGGGCCAAGCGGCTCGTGGACGAGTTCGACATCGAGACGGGGCCCTCGGGTACCACGGTGCGCATTGTGAAGTGGGGCAGGTGAGCAGCACCTTCGTCGCCGAGGCCGGGGACGTCTGCTGGCTGCGCGCGGATGTCGCGCTGGCGGCCGCCGCACGTCATCAGGCGGCCCAGCTCGCCCGTGGCGTCCACCTCTCCGCGGAGCACACGGCCCGGCTGGAGCTGTGCGTCACGGAGCTGGCGACCAATCTGCTCAAGCACGCCCACGACGGCGCGCTCGCCCTGCGGGTGGTGCGCGACCGGGACCGCGCGGCCGTGGAGTGCCTCTCCCTCGACAACGGGCCCGGCATCGAGGACGTCCCCCGGGCACTGCGCGACGGCACGTCCGCCACCGGCACCCTGGGCATCGGCCTGGGCGCCGTCGGGCGGCTGGCCGACGAATCCGGAGTGCACTCCCTGCGCGGGCGCGGCACGGTCGTCTACGCGCGCTTCTGGGCGGCCGCGGCCGGCGGGGCGGCGCCGGAGCCGCGGCCGCACCCGGTCGCGACCGGTGGGCTGACCCGTCCGATCAGCGGCGAGCAGGTGTGCGGGGACTCCTGGGCCGTGCGCGCGGTCAGCGGCCACGGTCCGGACGCCCTGACGCTGATGATGTGCGACGGGCTCGGGCACGGGCCGCTCGCGGCGCGGGCCGCCGACCGGGCCCGGGAGGCGTTCCGCGACAGCCGGCACATGGATCCGGCGGCCGTCCTCGGGGATGTGCACCTCGGTCTGCGCGGGACGCGCGGGGCGGCCGTGGCGATCGCACTGGTCGACCTGGGCGAGGAGCGCGTACGGCTGAGCGGGGTCGGCAACATCAGCGCCCTGGTCGCCACCGAGGGCTCCCGCAGCGGACTGCTGTCCGTGCCCGGGATCGTGGGCGTGCAACTGCCCCGCCCGCGGACCTTCGAAGCCGCGTTCCCGCCCGGGTCGGCGCTCATCATGCACTCCGACGGCCTCAGCGACCGCTGGAAACCGGCGGACCTGCCGGGCCTGTTCGCCAAGGACCCCTCGCTGGTCGCCGCGCAGATCCTCAACCAGGCCGCCGTACGCAGGGACGACGCCGGGATCGTCGTCGCCGTGCGCGGGCAGCGGCCGTGATCCCGGGGCCGGCCGGCCAGGAGGTGTTCACCGTCGCCCTGCGGGACGGAGGCGATGTGATCGCCCTGCGCCGGTCGACCCAGTCGGTGTGCCGGGCCGTCGGGCTGACCGGCAGCCCGCTGGTACGGCTGACCACTGTCGTGAGCGAGGCCGGGGAGAGCCTGCTGGGCGTACCCGGCCTCGCCGCACGGCTCTGCCTGGAGGACGCGGGCACCGTCGTGCTGGCCGTACACCTCGGCTGGCGGGGCGACTCCCGTCCGCCGTCGCGCCTGCTGGCCGCGGCCACCCGCCTGCTGGACGACAGCGGGCTGCGGGTCGCGCCGGACGGCGGCGGCCAGGAACTCCGGCTCGTGCAGCGCACCCCCACGCCCGCCGCGGCCCTGGAGGAGCTGGCCCTCGAACTGCGCGGCAGGCTCGCCGGCGACGATTCGCGGGCCGACCTGGTGGAGGCCCTGCGCACCCAGAACCACCAGCTGCTGGCCGCCCTGGAGGAGTCCCAGCACCAGCAGGAGGAACTCCAGCGGCTGAACGAGGAGCTGGAGGAGACGAACGCCGGTGTCATGGCGCTGTACACCGAGCTGACGAGCGAACTCCAGGCCACCAACAGCGGGGTGGTCGCGCTCTATGCCGAACTGGAGGACAAGACCCGGCAGCTCGAACTCGCCCATGAGTACAAGACCCGCTTCTGGGCCAACGTCAGCCATGAGCTGCGCTCCCCGGTGAACTCGGTCATCGCCCTGGCCCGGCTGCTGCTGGACTCCCGGGCGGAGTCGCTGACCGATGAGCAGCGCCAGCAGATCGGGCTCGTCCAGGCGTCGGGCAGCACCCTGCTCGCGCTCGTGGACGAACTGCTCGACGTCGCCAAGGCGGAGTCGGGCCGCCTCGAACCCCAGCCCGCCGAGACCGATCTGCGGGCGCTGCTGCACCAGTTGCGCGGCACGCTGCGGGGCACCACGCAGCCCGGGGTCGCCTTGCGCATCCCGGACCACATCCAGCGGGCGCCCCTGGTCACGGACGAGGTGATGCTGACCCGGATCCTGCGCAACGTGCTCTCGAACGCGCTGAAGTTCACCGTCGAGGGATCGGTCCAGCTCGACATCACCGAGGCGGCGGACGAACGCGGGCCGCGCTTCGTCTTCACCGTCCGGGACACCGGGGTCGGGATTCCGGCCGACGAACTCGACCGCGTCTTCGAGGAGTTCTACCAGGTGCGGGGGCCGCATCAGCGCGGCCGGGCGGGCACCGGCCTCGGACTGCCCTACGCCCGCCGGCTGACCGAACTGCTGAAGGGCACCGTGACGCTGGACAGCGTGGTGGGACAGGGCACCCAGGTCGTCATCGACATTCCGGCCCTCCTCCCGGCGGCACCACGGGAGGCGGCGAGCGTGGTGCGGTCCGTGCTGGTCGTCGACGACGACGAGACCTGGCTCACCGGCTTCCGGGCCCTGCTGGCGGAACTCGCCGGATCCGTCACCGTGCTCACCGACAGCGGCGCCGTCGTCGCCGCCGTCGAACGGGAGCGGCCGGACGTCGTCGTGCTCGATCTCAACATGCCCGGCGCGAGCGGGTACCAGGTGCGGCGGCAGCTGGCCGCCTGTCCGGCCACCGCCCAGGTGCCCGTGATCGTCGTCACCGCGCTGGAACCCGCCGACGTGGACCACGCACGCCTCGCCCCGGTCCGCGCCGTGCTGAACAAGTCCCGTCTCACCCCGGCGATCCTCGCGGCCAGTCTGGGGCACGAGGAGAACACGGCGGCCGCCCGACGGCCGGCCGCCCAAGCTCCGCTGCCGTCCCCCGCCGAGGAACGTCGATGAATCACCAGCCCGACCCGGACCACGCCCCCGCGCACATCCTGGTGGTCGACGACCTCCCCACCAACCGGTACGTCCTGTCCACCACGCTGCGCCGCGGCGGGCACCACGTCACCGAGGCGGAGGACGCCACCCGCGCGCTCGAACTGCTCGACGGCCTCTGCCCCGGGCCGGAGATCGCCATCATCGACGTGGGGCTGCCCGACATGACGGGTTTCGAGGTGTGCGAACGCATCAAGAGCAACCCCGCCACCGCCGCCCTGCCCGTCATCAACATCTCCGCCTCCGCCATCAGCGTCCACGACCGGGCCCAGGGGCTCTACCGCGGAGCCGACGCCTACCTCGTGGAACCCGTCGCCCCCGACGAACTGCTCGCGACGGTCACGGCGACCCTGCGCTACGCCCGCGCCCGCCGCCGCGCCGAACTCCTCGCGGAGCGGCTGCACCTGCTCAACCGCACCACCCTCGCGATGTACAGCGCCGCCGACGCCCAGAAACTGGTCAAGGTGACGGCCGAGGGCGCCGCCGCCGTCCTGCGCTGCGACGTGGCCGCACTCCTCACCACCCCGCAGGGCACCCCGCTGATCGCCCACACCCGGCGCGAACGGGGCCCCGGGGCGCACACGGTGACCACCGCCCTGCCCCACCGGACCGGCGACGCGGACGCCGAGCTGCCCGATCTGGGGCTGCTCCCGCTGCCGCCCGCACTGGGGGAGCCCGCGCTGCGGCGCACCGTCATCGGCCGCACCAGGGCCGACCGACCGCCCGTGGCCATCGTGGCGCCGGTGGACGCCGTCACCACACTGGACGACGAGCAGCTGCTGACCCAGCTCACCCAGGCCAGCGCGCTCGCCCTGGAGGCGCTGCGCAGCTACAGCGAGGAACACGCCCTCGCCCTCACCCTGCAACGGAGCTTCCTGCCGGAACGGCTGCCCGAGACCGCGCGGGCGGATCTGGCCGTGCGCTATCTGCCCGCCAGCGAACGCACCGAGATCGGCGGCGACTTCTACGAGGCGATCAGCACGGCCGACGGGCTGGTGGTGGCCGTCGGCGACGTGGCCGGGCACTCCCTGGACGCCGCCATGGTGATGGGCCAGGTCCGCCACGCGCTGCGCGCGTACGCCGTCGAGGGCCACGCGCCCGAGGCGATCCTGGACCGCCTCGACCACCTGATCACCTCCGTGGCGCCGGGCGCGACCGTCACGCTCTGCGTCCTGCTGATCGAGTTCGACACGCACGTCGTCCAGGTCGCGAACGCCGGCCATCTGCCGCCCCTGCTGCGGAGCCCCGACGGCACGACCCGCTATGTGCGCGAGCACGGCCCCCTGCTGGGCCTCGGACTTCCCCATCCGCCCGCCCGACGGGTCACCATGGCGCCCGGCTCCCTGGTCGTCCTCGTCACCGACGGACTGATCGAGCGCCGGCACGAGGACCTGGAACGCTCCCTGGAACGCCTCGAAGCGGTGGTCCGGGACGCACCCGCGGACCCGGAGAAGGCGTGCGCCCACCTCCTCCAGGGCCTGACTCCCGACGGCAGCGACGACGTGGCGCTGATGGCGGTACGGCTGAACCCGCTCGCCCCGCGCGGCCCGGGTGGAGCCCCGGCCTGACGGGCCCTAACGGGAGCGCAGCCCGTGCAGGACGTCGACGCGGTTCGTGGTGATCGAGTCGACGCCCAGGGCCATCAGGCGGCGCAGGGAGCGCCGGGTGTCCGGGGTCCACACGGAGACGAGCCGGCCGGAGCGGTGCAGATGGGTGACCAGGTCGTGGTCGACCAGGGAGAAACGGTAGTTGAGCCAGCGGGGGTTGATCGCGGCCAGCAGGGCGGGGCGCGGCGGGGCCAGGGTCGTCCAGGTCAGCGCGATCTCCGCGGTCGGGTCGGCGGCGCGCACGGTGAGCATCGTCTCGGCGCCCGCGCTGTAGTACACCCGGTCCCCGGCCCCGCTCTGCCGGATCACGTCCAGGATCCGCTCCATCGTCCGCCGCGTCACCCGACCGCACAGATCCACCATCACCCGGCTGTCACCGGTCGCGGCGAGCGCCTCGGCCAGCGTCGGCACCCCGCCGTCGGTGAGCCCGCGCACCTCCTCGGCGGACAGGGTGCTCAGCGGTCGTGCCACCCCCCACAGCCGTTCGAGCGTGTCGTCGTGCAGCAGCACTGGCACACCGTCGCGGGTGAGCCGGACATCGAACTCGACGGCGTCCGCGCCCCGGTCGAGACCGGAGCGCAGCGAGTCGAGGGTGTTCTCACGGAAGCGGTAGGGGTCGCCGCGGTGGGCCACGGCGGTCACGGTCTGCATGGCCCCCATTGTGGTGCGGATCGTGGTGTGCCTCAGCCGGCGAGCCGGCCGGTGGTGTACGTGTCGATCTCCGCCGCGAGCCGCGCCTTGCCCGCCGCGTCCAGGAAGGACGCCTCCACCGCGTTCTTGGCGAGGTCCGCGACACCGCGCTCGTCCAGGTCGAGGAGGCGGGCGGCCACCGCGTACTCGTTGTTGAGGTCGGTGCCGAACATCGGCGGGTCGTCGGAGTTGATCGTGATCAGCACCCCGGCCTGCTGGAACTGCCGGAGCGGGTGCTCGTCCAGGGTGCGCACCGCGCGGGTGGCGATATTGGAGGTCGGGCAGACCTCCAGCGGGATGCGCCGCTCGGCGAGGTGGGCGAGCAGCGCCGGGTCCTGCGCGGAGCTGGTGCCGTGCCCGATGCGCTCGGCGCCCAGCTCGTTCAGCGCGTCCCACACCGACTGCGGGCCCGTGGTCTCGCCGGAGTGCGGCACCGAGCGCAGTCCGGCCGCGATGGCCCGGTCGAAGAACGGCTTGAACTGCGGGCGGGGCACGCCGATCTCGGGCCCGCCGAGCCCGAACGACACCAGGCCCTCGGGCCGGATCCGGTCGTCGGTGGCCAGCCGCACGGTCTCCTCCGCCGATTGCAGTCCGGCCTCCCCGGGGATGTCGAAGCACCAGCGCAGCACGGTGCCGAACTCGGCCTCCGCGCTCTTGCGGGCGTCCTCGATCGCCTCCATGAACGCGCGCTCGTCTATGCCGCGCCGGGTGGAGGAGAACGGGGTGAGGGTCAGCTCGGCGTAGCGCACCTGCTGGCGGGCCAGGTCGCGGGCCACCTCGTAGGTGAGCAGCCGGACGTCCTCCGGGGTGCGGATCAGGTCGACCACCGACAGATACACCTCGATGAAGTGCGCGAAGTCGGTGAAGGTGAAGTACTCGGCGAGGGCCTCGGGGTCGCTGGGCACCTTGGAGTCGCGGTGCCGCGCGGCCAGCTCCGAGACGATGCGGGGGGAGGCGGAGCCCACGTGGTGGACATGCAGTTCGGCCTTGGGCAGTCCGGCGATGAACGCGCGCAGGTCGCGGTCGGCCGAGCCGGTGGCGGGTACGGAACTGGTGGACAAGGGGGCCTCCCCGAGCAGGGCGCCGAGGCGCCCTTGCGGGCGCGGCGCGGGTGATCGGCTGATCGTCACAGGACATCGTAGGCGGGCGGGCGCGGGGCACGGCCGAGGGGAGGGCCCGCGCGGACCGGGTGGGCGGCCGCGCGGATCCTGGGTGGGATCGGGTGGCGCGGGGTGGTGGAACCGTGCGGCCGGGGTGGGCGCGGGGAGCGGCGGCGGGCGCCGGACGGAGAGGGCGGCGGGCGCCGGAGGGGGAGGGGCCGGACGAGCGGTGCGGGGGAGCGGCCGTACGAGCCCGGCGGCCGTGCTCCGCTCCACTGCCGGGACGACGGGACCGGCCGGCCGGGGCGGGTCGGGAAGGCCGTAGCATGGCGGGACGAACGACCGAGGGGGAAGTACGCGTGTCAGACGGAACGCAGTCGAGTGGGGCGGCCGGCGGCGGCCACGACCCGTGGGCACCGCCCGAGGCGGGGCTGTCGCTGAACAAGGACCAGCCCGCCGCGCCCGGTGCGGGACAGCCCCCGGCGCAGCCGCCGTCCGTGCACGAGCAGGCCACCGTGACCGACCTGCCCACCGGCGGGTACGCCCAGCCCAACTTCGCCCCGCCCGTCCCGGGCTTCGGCGCGCCCACCCCGCCCGCCTTCGGCGCCCCCGGCACGGGTGAGCCGGTGCCGCCCCCGCCGATCGCGCCCACCGGTCCCGGTGTGCCCCCGGTGTCCGCGCCGCCCGCGGGCGGCTACGGCTACCCCGGCTACCCGGCAGGCGGCGGCTACGGCTGGACCGGTATGCCGATGACCCCGCAGAACGGCATGGGCACCGCGGCGATGGTGCTCGGCATCCTCTCGATCTGCCTGTTCTGCCTGTACGGCGTCGCCTCCGTGATCCTGGGCATCCTCGCGGTGGTCTTCGGCGTCAAGGGACGGCGCCGGGCCGAGCGCGGCGAGGCGACCAACCACGGCCAGGCCCAGGCCGGTCTGATCATGGGCGTCATCGGGATCATCGTCGGCGTCGCCGTGATCGTGCTCCTCGCGATCGGTATCACCGCGGCGATCAACGAGGACCACTCCAGCTCCGATCCCTACTACGGCTCCCTGCACTCCGTCTCGGCGCCGGTGACGGCGGCGGCACAGAGCTGATCGCTTCGACCCCCGCCCGCCGGACCGCACGACCCGGTCCGGCGGGCATCGTCGTATCAAGCCCCGCTCTGCAAAGGCTCGGCCCCGGCGGAGCTAGCCCGCGGCCAGCTCCGCCCGTGCCTCCATCAGCGCGAAGCCCAGCAGATTCGGCCCCCGCCAGCGCTCCGGGTCCTGGGCCGCCTCGTCGTCCGCCGTCAGGCCGATGCCCCACACCCGGTCCACCGGGCTCGCCTCGACCAGCACCCGCTCGCCCGTGTTCAGCAGGAACGCGCGCAGCGCGGGATCGGCGGCGAACTTGTGCACGCTGCCCTCGACCACGATCCGGAACCGCTCCCGCTCCCATATCGCCTCGTCGAAGCCGCGCACCAGCCGGCCCGCCTTCTTGGCCTGGGCCGGATGCGCCGCCGCGAGGACATGGCGCTCGGCCTCCGCGTCATCGAACAGCCGGGCCTTCGCGGCCATCATCCAGTGCTCCGCCGTCGCGTACCGCCTGCCGTCGACCACGAAGGGTGAGGGCCACCACTGGCTCAGACAGCTCGCGCCGATGGTGCCGTCCGGCCGGGGGCGGTGGCCCCAGAAGTGCAGGTATTTGATCCGGGACCCCGCCCGGACCTCGCTGACCAGGGCTTCCAGCCCAGTGATCCTCCCCATGCACGCGAGTCTGACACGCACCACTGACACTCCGTCCGGCTTTTCCTCGCCCGACTCGACACCTGGTCGACAGATTCCGTCGCGTAACCAAAAGGCAACAACGGAATCACTTGTTGGAGGCGTATAGCTCTGTCAGGATCGGCACTCAAATCGAGCTGGAGCTACGCCACCCACCCCCGGGACGGGGGCGATCGGCGGAGGAGAGCGACATGCACAACCCGGGCACCGCCAGCCAGGAACGATTTCCCGCAGCGGACCGTTTCGCGGAAGGCGCTCAGTTCATCGCCGGCCGTCTGACCAAGGGCACCTCGGGGCGCCGCCACGCCGTGGTCGACCCGGCCACCGGCGACGAGGTGTACAGCTACGACCTGGCCGGCACCGACGACGTCGACGCGGCCGTCGCCGCCGCGCGCGCGGCCTTCCCGGGCTGGGCCTCGGCCACCCCCGGCGAGCGCTCGGACGCCCTGCACCGCTTCGCCGCCGTGCTCGCCGAGCGCGCCGAGGACTTCGCCCGCGCGGAGTCGCTCCAGTGCGGCAAGCCGCTCAAGCTGAGCCGCGAGTTCGACGTCCCCGGGACCGTCGACAACACGGCCTTCTTCGCGGGCGCCGCCCGGCACCTCCAGGGGCAGTCCGCCGGTGAGTACTCCGGCGACCACACCTCGTACGTCCGGCGCGAGCCGATCGGTGTCGTCGGGTCCATCGCGCCCTGGAACTACCCGCTCCAGATGGCCGCCTGGAAGGTGCTCCCGGCGATCGCCGCGGGCAACACCATCGTGCTCAAGCCCGCCGAGCTGACCCCCCTGACCTCGCTGCTCTTCGCCCAGGCCGCCACCGCCGCGGGCCTCCCGGACGGTGTGATCAACATCGTCACCGGCACCGGCAGGGAGGCCGGTGAGCACCTGGTCGGGCACCCCGATGTCGCCATGACCTCCTTCACCGGCTCCACCGGCGTCGGCAAGCGCGTCGCCGAGGTCGCCACCGCCACCGTCAAGCGGCTCCACCTGGAGCTGGGCGGCAAGGCACCGTTCGTCGTGTTCGACGACGCCGACCTGGACGCCGCCGTCAACGGGGCCGTGGCCGGCGCGCTCATCAACACCGGCCAGGACTGCACCGCCGCCACCCGCGCCTATGTCCAGCGGCCGCTGTACGAGGCGTTCGTGGAGCGCACCGCCGCCCTGATGGAGACCGTGCGGCTCGGCGACCCGTTCGCCCCCGGCACCGACCTCGGGCCGCTCATCTCGCACGCCCAGCGCGACCGCGTCGCCGGCTTCGTGGAGCGCGCCCGCGCCTACGCCCGTGTGGTCACCGGCGGCGAGGCCCCCGGCGGCGATCTGGCCAAGGGCGCCTACTACCGGCCCACCCTCATCGCCGGCGCCGCCCAGGACAGCGAGATCGTCCAGTCCGAGATCTTCGGACCCGTACTGGTCGTCCTGCCCTTCGACACCGACGACGAGGGCATCCGGCTCGCCAACGACACCCCGTACGGCCTCGCCGCCTCCGCCTGGAGCGGCAGCGTCTACCGGGCCAACCGTGCCACCCGCGACATCAAGGCGGGCTGTGTGTGGATCAACGATCACATCCCGATCATCAGCGAGATGCCGCACGGAGGCTACAAGGCCTCGGGCTTCGGCAAGGACATGTCGATGTATTCCTTTGAGGAGTACACGCAGGTCAAGCACGTAATGTTCGACAACACCGCGGTGGCCCGCAAGGACTGGCACCGCACGATCTTCGGGGACCGGTAGAGCGACCCCCGGCCGCGGGGCCCCCGCCCGCGGTCCGCTTCGCCGGGTAAGACGCCCGTCCCCTCCACCGGGCACCCCCTTCCCTCCCGAAAGGCCACCACGCGCATGGAGAGTTACGAGCCCGACCGCCTGACACCGGTCGAAAAGGCCGCCATACGCCGGAGTTTCCGCAGCGCCAGGGCCGAGCTGACCCGCCGTTCGCTGCTGCGCGCCTCCGCCGGTGGCGCACTCGCGATCGGCGGACTCGGGACGCTGAGCGCCTGCGGCATCCCCGCCGCGTCCAAGAACCAGGGCGGTGTGTCCGCCGACGACCACTCGGCCACCGAGAAGGTCGTCAACTTCTCCAACTGGCCCGAGTACATCGACGTGGACGACTCGGGCAAGCACCACCCCACCCTCGACGCGTTCGCCAAGCGGACCGGCATCCAGGTCAAGTACACCGAGGACATCAACGACAACGACGAGTTCTTCGGCAAGATCCAGCCGGAGCTCGCCGCGGGCCAGGACACCGGCCGCGACCTGATCGTCCTCACCGACTGGCTGGCCGCCCGCATGATCCGGCTCGGCTACGTCCAGAAGCTGGACGCGGCCAATCTGCCGCACGCCTTCGCCAACCTCTCGGACCAGTTCCGCGACCCCGACTGGGACCCGGGCCGCGCCTACTCCTACCCCTGGCAGGGCATCTCCACCGTCATCGCCTTCAACAAGAAGGCCCTGGACGGCGTCGAGGTGAAGTCGGTCTCCGACCTCCTGGACAACCCCAGGCTCAAAGGCCGCGTCAGCTTCCTGACCGAGATGCGCGACACCGTCGGCATGACCCTGCTGGACCTCGGCAAGGACCCGGCGAAGGTCACCGCCGACGACTACGACGCGGCCATCGCCCGCCTCCAGAAGGCCGTCGACAAGGGCCAGATCCGCCGCTTCACCGGCAACGACTACACCTCCGACCTGGCCAAGGGCGACATCGCCGCCTGTGTCGCCTGGGGCGGCGACATCGTCCAGCTCCAGGCCGACAACCCGGACGTCGGCTACCTCATCCCGGACAGCGGCTACATGACGTCGACCGACAACCTGTTGGTCCCCAACAAGGCGCGTCACAAGACCAACGCCGAGCGGCTCATCGACTACTACTTCGAGCCCGAGCCGGCCGCCGAACTCGCCGCCTACGTCAACTACGTGAGCCCGGTCGAGGGAGTCGTTCCCTACCTCGCCAAAATCGACAAGTCGGCCGCGAGCAACCCGCTGATCGTGCCCGACAAGGCCATGCAGGCGAAGTCCCACCCCTTCCGCGCCCTGACGCAGAAGGAAGAGACCGCCTACCAGCAGAAGTTCTCCAAGCTCACAGGGGCGTGACGACCACGATGACGACAGACAACAGCGGCGACGTCCGCCTCTCCGGTATCGGCAAGACCTACGGCGCCTTCACCGCCGTACACCCGCTGGACCTCACCGTGCCCCAGGGCTCCTTCTTCGCCCTGCTCGGCGCCTCCGGCTGCGGCAAGACCACCACCCTGCGCATGATCGCGGGCCTGGAGGAGCCGACCAGCGGCACCGTGCACCTCGGTGACCAGGACGTCACCCATCTGCCGCCGTACAAGAGGCCCGTGAACACGGTCTTCCAGTCCTACGCCCTCTTCCCGCACCTCGACATCTTCGAGAACGTCGCCTTCGGTCTGCGCCGGCGCGGCATCAAGAGCGTCAAGAAGCAGGTCGAGGACATGCTGGACCTGGTCCAGCTCGGCGAGCAGGCGCGCAAGAAGCCGCACCAGCTCTCCGGCGGCCAGCAGCAGCGCGTCGCCGTGGCCCGCGCGCTGATCAACCACCCCAAGGTGCTGCTCCTCGACGAGCCGCTCGGCGCCCTCGACCTCAAGCTGCGCCGCCAGATGCAGCTGGAGCTCAAGCGCATCCAGACCGAGGTCGGCATCACGTTCATCCATGTCACCCACGACCAGGAGGAGGCCATGACCATGGCCGACACGGTCGCGGTGATGAACGGCGGCCGCGTCGAACAGCTCGGCGCCCCCACCGACCTGTACGAGAACCCGCGCACCACGTTCGTCGCCAACTTCCTCGGCACCTCCAACCTGATCGAGGCCGAGGTCGACACCAGGAGCGACGAGGACATCGTGCTCAAGGCCGCAGGCGACAAGCTGGTGCTGCCCGCCGCCCGATGCAGCGCTCCCGCCCCGGCCGGCGGCAAGGTGCTGGTCGGCATCCGCCCCGAGAAGATCGCGCTCGCCCACGCCGACGACGCGGGGAGCATCCCCGAGGGCCGCAACCGCCTCACCGGCAAGATCGCCGACGCCAGCTTCATCGGCGTCTCCACGCAGTACGTCATCGACAGCCCGGCCTGCGCCGAACTCTCGGTCTACGTCCAGAACGTCGAGCGGGACGCCCGCCTGGTCCCCGGCGCGGACGTCGTCCTGCACTGGAGCCCCGCGCACACCTTCGGCCTCGACGCGGCCCAGGCCATCGACGCGGGCACCGGGGAAGAGGTCGCCGCCTGATGTCGACACTCACCGAGGCGCCCCCGCCGCTCGCCCCCGCCGAACCGACGGCGAAGCCCCCGCGCAAGCGCGGCCGGTTCACCCCGTACTGGCTGCTGCTGCCCGGCATCCTGTGGCTGGTCGTCTTCTTCGCGCTGCCGCTGGTCTACCAGGCCTCCACGTCCGTGCAGACGGGCTCCCTGGAGGAGGGCTACAAGGTCACCTGGCACTTCGCGACCTACTGGAACGCCTTCTCCGAGTACTGGCCCCAGTTCCTGCGGTCCATCTTCTACGCCGCCGGTGCCACCGTGCTGTGCCTGTTGCTCGGCTACCCGCTGGCCTATCTGATCGCCTTCCGCGCGGGCCGCTGGCGCAACCTGATCATGATCCTGGTGATCGCGCCCTTCTTCACCAGCTTCCTGATCCGCACCCTGGCCTGGAAGACGATCCTCGCCGACAACGGCCCGGTCGTGCACGCGCTCAACTCGCTGCACATCCTGGATCTCACCAACTTCCTCGGCTGGACGGCAGGCGACCGGGTGCTGGCCACCCCGCTCGCGGTGGTGTGCGGACTGACGTACAACTTCCTGCCGTTCATGATCCTGCCGCTGTACACCTCGCTGGAGCGGATCGACGGACGGCTGCACGAGGCGGCCGGCGATCTGTACGCCAAGCCGTCGACCACCTTCCGCAAGGTGACCTTCCCGCTGTCGATGCCGGGCGTGGTCTCCGGCACGCTGCTGACCTTCATCCCGGCGGCCGGTGACTACGTCAACTCCGAACTCCTCGGCTCCACCGACACCCGCATGATCGGCAATGTGATCCAGACGCAGTTCCTGCGCATCCTGGACTATCCGACGGCGGCGGCCCTCTCCTTCATCCTCATGGCCGCGATCCTGGTCATGGTGACGATCTACATCCGCCGGTCCGGGACGGAGGACCTGGTCTAAATGCCCGTCGTCAACTGGCTCAAGCGCCATCTCGTCGTCATCGCGGGACTCTTCACCCTCGCGTATCTGCTGCTGCCCAACGTCATCGTCACGGTGTTCTCCTTCAACAAACCGAAGGGGCGCTTCAACTACCAGTGGCAGCAGTTCTCCCTGGACGCCTGGAAACAGCCGTGCGGCGTCGCCGACATGTGCAACTCGCTGTCCATCAGCCTCCAGATCGCCGTCTGGGCGACGCTGGGCGCCACCGTCCTCGGCACGATGATCTCCTTCGCGCTGGTCCGCTACCGCTTCCGCGCCCGCGGCGCCATCAACTCGCTGATCTTCCTGCCGATGGCGATGCCCGAGGTCGTCATGGCCGCCTCGCTGCTCACCCTGTTCCTCAACATGGGCGCCCAGCTGGGGTTCTGGACGATCCTGATCGCCCACATCATGTTCTGTCTGAGCTTCGTCGTCACCGCCGTCAAGGCCCGTGTGATGTCGATGGACCCGCGCCTGGAAGAGGCCGCCCGGGACCTGTACGCCGGGCCCGTGCAGACCTTCCTGCGGGTCACCCTGCCGATCGCGGCACCCGGAATCGCCGCGGGCGCGCTGCTGTCCTTCGCGCTCTCCTTCGACGATTTCATCATCACCAATTTCAACGCCGGCTCGACCGTCACCTTCCCCATGTTCGTCTGGGGCTCGGCACAGCGCGGAACGCCCGTTCAGATCAATGTGATCGGCACGGCGATGTTCCTTCTCGCGGTGCTGCTGGTGCTCGTGTCGATGCTGATCAACAATCGCCGTAACAGTCAAAAGGCGTAAGCCGAACAAGCGCACAGCGAAAAATCGCACAGCGAAAAAACGCACCGCCGAAAAGCGCGAAAAATCTCTGTAGGGAGTTGAAATCATGGCCCCAAGCGCCATGAGTCGTGGCCAAGACAACTGGATCTCCTCTCTCTCCGAAGCCCAGCCGGTCCCGTACTGGCTGGAAGACCCCGGCAAGCCGGCGCCCGAGCCCGCCCTCACCGGCTCCGAGACCTGCGATCTGCTGGTCGTCGGCGGCGGCTACAGCGGACTGTGGACCGCGCTCATCGCCAAGGAGCGCGACCCGCAGCGGGACGTGGTCCTGCTGGAAGGCCGCGAGGTGGGCTGGGCCGCCTCCGGCCGCAACGGCGGCTTCTGCGCCGCCTCCCTCACCCACGGCCTGTCCAACGGGCTGACCCGCTGGCCCGCGGAGATCCACAAGCTGGAGGAGCTGGGCCGGCGCAACCTCGACGAGATCGAGGCGGCCGTCGCCCGGCACGGCATCGACTGCGAGTTCGAGCGCACCGGCGAGATTGACGTGGCCACTGAGACCTACCAGGCCGCGGAGCTGCGCGACTGGCACAAGGAGCTCCAGGAGCGGGGCCTGGCGGACGGCGTCGACTTCCTGGACGAGGCCGCCCTGCGCGCCGAGGTGAACTCGCCGACCTTCAAGGCGGGCCTGTGGGACCGCCGGGGCGTCGCCATGCTGCACCCCGCGAAGCTCGCCTGGGGCCTGAAGCAGGCGTGCGTCCGGCTCGGGGTGCGGGTGTACGAGCACACGCCCGCGCTCACCCTCAAGCAGTACGGCGCCGGGATGGCCGTCCGCACCCCGTACGGCGCCGTCCGCGCCCGCAAGGTCGCGCTCGGCACCAACATCTTCCCGAGCCTGCTGCGCCGGGTGCGCTCGTACACCGTCCCGGTCTACGACTACGCGCTGATGACCGAGCCGCTGAGCGAGGCGCAGCTCGCGCAGATCGGCTGGCAGGGCAGGCAGGGGCTCGGCGACAGCGCCAACCAGTTCCACTACTTCCGGCTGTCCGCCGACAACCGGATCCTGTGGGGCGGTTACGACGCCGTCCACCATTACGGCGGCCGGGTCCGGGCGGAGTACGACGACCGCCCCGAGACCTATGCCAAGCTCGCCGGGCATTTCTTCACCTGCTTCCCGCAGCTGGAGGGCACCCGCTTCACCCACGCCTGGGGCGGCGCGATCGACACCTGCTCCCGCTTCTCGGCGTTCTTCGGCACCGCCCACCAGGACAAGGTGGCGTACGCGGCGGGCTTCACCGGCCTCGGCGTCGGCGCGACCCGCTTCGGTGCGGACGTGATGCTCGACCTGCTGGACGGCGAGCGCACCGAGCGCACCGAGCTGGAGATGGTGCGCAAGCGGCCGCTGCCGTTCCCGCCGGAGCCGTTCGCCTGGACCGGTATCGCCCTCACCAAGTGGTCGCTGGCCCGTGCGGACGCCCACGGCGGCCGCCGGAACCTGTGGCTGCGCACGATGGACAAGCTGGGCCTGGGCTTCGACAGCTAGTTCGCGTGACCCAGGTCACCCCCGAGGGTCCCGGAACCCGCGTAATGCTCCGGTACGGCCTCCCTCTCTCCCTTCGAGGCGACGCGAGCGCGTCGCGCACCGAGGAGAGCGGGAGGCCTGCGCATGGGCGGGACGAAGGCGGCGGTGGCGTGGCTGGCATCCGTGGCACCGGACCCCCGGGGGTGCCGCCGGGAGTGGGAGCGCAATCCGCACGGGGTCGCGCTGCTGCCCGCGGGCCGGGCCTGGGACGTGCTGATCCTGCCGGCCCATCTGGGCCACCCGACGCTGGACGTGCTGACCCGGATGCTCGGCAGGACCGGCCCGGTGCTCGCCGACTTCGGCGACAACCGGATCGGGTTCTTCGTGGCGCCGGGCACCGCGGAGCGCTGGCTGGGCACCGGGGTGCGCGCCGCGGGGAACGGCACCTGGATCGTCGTACCGCATCCGGGCCGGGCGAGCCGCGGGGTGCGCTGGCTGGTGCCGCCGGACGGCTCCGGCACGCTGATTGACGCGGCGCTGCTGGAACTGGCGATGCACGAGGCGGCGGCACGGCTGGCGCTGGGAGCGGGGGAGGACGGGTAGCGCGCATGTCTTGACACCAGGATTGGTCTGGACCAAATTGAGTGCCGTTCCACCCTCCAACTCCCCCCTGCCCGGAGGCCTTTGTGGACCGCTCCAGACCCCTGCTCGCCCTCCTCGCGGCCACGGCCCTCGCCGTGCCCGGCCTCACCGCGCTCTCGTCGGCCGCCCGTGCGGCCGACGCGGACGTGCTCCAGAACGGCGGCTTCGAGTCCGGCCTCTCCGGCTGGACCTGCTCCGCCTCCTCCGGTACGACCGTCAACTCACCTGTGCACAGCGGCAGTTCGGCACTCCAGGCCACCCCGGCCGGCAGCGACGACGCCCAGTGCGCCCAGACGGTGAGCGTCCAGCCCAACTCCCGGTACACGCTGGCCGGTTACGTCCGGGGCTCGTACGTCTACCTGGGCGCGAGCGGCACCGGCACCACCGATGTCACCACCTGGACCCAGTCGGCGCCGGACTGGCAGAAGCTGAGCACCACCTTCACCACCGGGCCCTCGACCGCCAAGGTCACGGTGTACACCCACGGTTGGTACGGCACAGGCGCCTACGACGCCGACGACCTCTCGCTCACCGGCCCCGGCGGGGGCGGCGGCACCACCCAACCGCCCGCCGTACCGGCCGGGTTGACCGCCTTCTCCGTCACCTCCTCGTCCGTGGCCCTGTCCTGGTCGGCGGTGAGCGGCGCCACGGGGTACGCGGTCTACCGCGACGGCGTCAAGGTCCAGTCGGCGAGCGGGACTTCGGCCACCGTCACGGGGCTGACCGCATCGACGGCGTACAGCTTCCAGATCACGGCGGTCAACGACGCGGGGGAGTCCGCGAAGTCGGCGGCGGTGGTGGTGACCACGAGCACCGGCGGCTCGGGCGGCGACCCGGGTGGCGGCGGCTCCGCCGGTCTCCCGGCCCACGCCCTCGTCGGCTACCTCCACGCCAGCTTCGCCAACGGCTCCGGATACACCCGTCTCGCGGACGTCCCCGACAGCTGGGACGTCATCGACCTGGCCTTCGCCGAGCCCACCTCACCGACCTCCGGGGACGTGGAGTTCACCCGTTGCCCGGTCATCGACTGCCCGAACGCGGAGAGCGACGCCGACTTCAAGGCGGCGATCAAGGCCAAGCAGGCGGCCGGCAAGAAGGTGCTGATCTCCATCGGCGGCCAGAACGGCCAGGTCCAGCTGACCACCACGGCGGCCCGGGACGCCTTCGTCTCCTCCGTCTCGAAGATCATCGACACCTACGGGCTCGACGGCCTCGACATCGACTTCGAGGGCCACTCGCTGTCCCTGGACACCAGTGACACGGACTTCAAGAACCCCACCACGCCCGTGATCGTCAACCTCATCTCCGCGCTGAAGACCCTGAAGGCCAAGTACGGCGCGAAGTTCGTGCTGACGATGGCCCCGGAGACCTTCTTCGTGCAGAACGGCTACCAGTACTACGGCACCGGCAAGTGGGGCGGCCAGGACCCGCGCTGCGGCGCCTACCTCCCGGTGATCTACGCCCTGCGGGGCGACCTCACCCTGCTGCACGTCCAGGACTACAACTCCGGCCCGATCATGGGCCTCGACAACCAGTACCACTCCATGGGCGGCGCCGACTTCCACATCGCCATGACCGACATGCTCCTCACCGGCTTCCCGGTGGCCGGCGACCCGAACAACGTCTTCCCGCCGCTGCGCCCCGACCAGGTCGCGATCGGCATGCCCGCCTCCACCAACGCGGGCAACGGCTACGTCGCCCCGTCCGAGGTCACCAAGACCCTGGACTGCCTGACGAAGAAGACCAACTGCGGCTCGTACACCACCCATGGCACCTGGCCGGGTCTGCGCGGCCTGATGACCTGGTCGATCAACTGGGACCGCTACTCGAACTGGGAGTTCCAGAAGACGTTCGACGGCTACTTCGGCTGAGCCCCGGCAGCGCGCCGAGCGCGGTCAGCAGGGCCGCGCTCAGGCACCAGCTGCCCAGCACGTCCAGCGGCCAGTGGTAGCCGTGCCGGACCAGGCCGTACGAGACGCCCAGGACCAGGACCGCGCAGAGCGCGATGACGCTGCGGCGGGCTGTGCGGGAGCGGAGCCAGGGCAGCAGCAGGAGGGTCGCGGAGCCGTAGGCCACGGCGGCCGTCGCCGTGTGCCCGGAGGGGAAGTAGCCGGTGGCCGGGGGCACCACGGGGGTCCCCGGCCGGGCGATCCAGTCCTTCAGCGGCACCACGAGCGCCGGGAGCAGCGCCATCAGGACGGCGGCCGTGAGCGGCGGCAGCCACCAGCGGGCGTGCCCGGCGCCGCGCCCGCGCCACAGGGCGTACCCGGCGGCGACGAGCAGGACCGGGACGGCGACCTGGACATCGCCGAGGTCGGAGAGGAACTGCGCGAACCCGTCCGGGTGGACCAGGTCCCGGCTGAGGCGGGCGTCCGCGCGCAGCAGCGGGCCGTGGCCGACGACCTGCCAGGTGATCAGCAGGAAGAGGACGGCGGGGGCCGGGATGCCGAGGAGCAGGGCGCGGCGGACGGGGTGCGACACGGGGGCCAGCTTGGCAGGCGGGTGCGCGAGGGGCCGTACCGGGGCCGTATTCGTGCGTGGGCCCTAAATGCGTGAGTGGGCCCGGAGAAGGAGGTCGGCCGCCCCGGAACAGGGGGGGTGGTCACGGGGCGGCCGTCCGGACCGGAACGTCGCACGCCCCGGGGGGTTTGGGGCGGCGACCGTCCGATCGGTGAGGAGATCCCGGCGTCAGGCGCCGGTTGTGTGCGCGAAGGCACGACCAGGTCGAAGCTGGGGAGGCCTCGGCCTGAGGTCGCCCACGGTCCCCCGTGGACGGGGTGTATCTCTCATCTGGGTAGAACCTACGGCAGGCCGAGGCGCTTGGGCAGGCGGATTCCCGTCCCGACATGTACCCCGCACACCTTCTTCACACGGCCTGCCGCAGCCGGAAATCCGGAATCCCGGATACGGGTCCGGACCCGGATCTCAGATACGGGCGAGCGCCTGCTCGACGACGTCCAGACCCTCGTTCAGCAGGTCCTCGCCGATGACCAGCGGGGGCAGGAAGCGCACCACGTTGCCGTAGGTGCCGCAGGTCAGGACCAGCACGCCCTCGGCGTGGCAGGCCTTGGCCAGCGCGGCGGTGGCCTCCGGGTTGGGCTCCTTGGTGGCGCGGTCCTTGACCAGCTCGATGGCGATCATGGCGCCGCGGCCGCGGACCTCGCCGATGACGTCGAACTTCTCGGCCATGGCGGAGAGGCGCTCCTTCATGACCTCCTCGATGCGCTTCGCCCGGGCGTTGAGGTCGAGCTCCTTCATGGTCTCGATGGCACCGAGCGCACCGGCGCAGGCGACCGGGTTGCCGCCGTACGTGCCGCCCAGGCCACCGGCGTGCGCCGCGTCCATGATCTCGGCGCGGCCGGTCACCGCGGCGAGCGGCAGACCACCGGCGATGCCCTTGGCGGTGGTGATGAGGTCCGGGACGATGCCCTCGTCCTCACAGGCGAACCACTGACCGGTGCGGCAGAACCCGCTCTGGATCTCGTCCGCGACGAAGACGATCCCGTTGTCGGCGGCGAACTGGCGGATCGCGGGCAGGAAGCCCTTGGCCGGCTCGATGAAGCCGCCCTCGCCGAGCACCGGCTCGATGATGATCGCGGCCACGTTGTCCGCGCCGACCTGCTTGCTGATCTCGTCGATGGCCTGCTTGGCGGCCTCGGGGCCGGCGTTCTCCGCACCGGTCGGCCAGCGGTAGCCGTAGGCGACCGGGACGCGGTAGACCTCGGGCGCGAACGGGCCGAAGCCGTGCTTGTACGGCATGTTCTTCGCCGTCAGCGCCATGGTCAGGTTGGTGCGCCCGTGGTACCCGTGGTCGAACACGACGACGGCCTGCCGCTTGGTGTACGCACGCGCGATCTTCACGGCGTTCTCGACGGCCTCGGCGCCGGAGTTGAACAGCGCGGACTTCTTGGCGTGGTCACCCGGCGTCAGCTCGGCCAGCGCCTCGGCGACGGCCACGTAGCCCTCGTACGGGGTGACCATGAAACAGGTGTGGGTGAAGTCCGCGAGCTGGGCGGAGGCACGGCGTACGACGGCCTCGGCGGAGGCGCCGACGCTGGTCACGGCGATACCGGAGCCGAAGTCGATCAGGCTGTTGCCGTCCACGTCCTCGATGACACCGCCGCCGGCGCGCGTGACGAAGACCGGCAGCGTGGAGCCCACGCCCTGGGCGACCACGGCGGTGCGGCGGGCCTGAAGCTCCTGCGACTTCGGGCCGGGGATGGCGGTGACGACGCGGCGCTCCTGCGGAAGTGCGGTCATGCGGGGCTCCTGGGGGTATTACGGACGCTTGCCTTCTTTTCTCGCAGGCTAAGACGGGTGTGGGGAGGTGGGCATGCTCCATGTGGGCGTTGTGCGCTGCCGCGGTTGTCCGCGGTGGACATAGCGAGCGTACGACCGTCCGGCCCCCGCGGTGCCCCTCTACGGCCCCGCAACCCCCTAACTCCCCTCCTCAGGCACTAGATTGCTCGCTGACGGTGGACGGATCGGCTGGTCAGGGGGCAGGGCGGATGCACAACGACGAAACCCACAACACTCGCAGAACCCAGCCGGGCCCGGTACCCCGTCCGACCCGCCCACCGGAACCGACGGGAGTGCCACCGAGGCCGACAACACCGCCCAGCGTGCTGCCGCCGGCCTCCTCCGCCTCGCAGCCCCCGCATCCGCGTTCCCCGGTCGCCGACTGGCTCGATGAGCCGCGCCCGGCCGCCGAGCCGGGCATCTGGCGTCATGGCTACCGGCAGCCCAAGGCCGCCCGTCAGGAACAGCGCCTGGCGCCCGTCACCATCGTCGGTTTCTTCGTCCCCCTCGCGGCGGGGCTCCTGGTGTGGTCGCTGTGGCGGCACGGCAGCATCCCCTATCAGTGGGCGGTCCTGAAGCTGCTCACCCCGGACGGCTGGTGGTGGGCGGGGACCACGTCACCGAAGGGCTACCAGGGCGCCGAGGCGATGACGGTCGCCGACGGCGTGTTCTTCGCGATCCTCGTCTACGCCATGGCGCGCCTGGGCAGCTGGCGCGACATCGTCCGGCATGTCGTCACCCGCCGCCCCCAGCCCGCTCGTGCCCTCATCGCGGCCCTGGGCGCCCTGATCGCGCTGTCCTTCGTCTTCCCCAAGGCCTTCGGTGTCGGCTGGGACGCCTTGCCCGTTCAGGACCCGCTGTTCTCCCTCATCGTCCTGATCACAGGCAGCTATGACGTGTTCGCATCGGTGCTGCTCACCGACACCCTGTACGCGCTGATCACCCTGCTGGTGCTGTGGCCGTTCGCCAGGATCGGCGGCTGGTGGTCCTTCGCGCGGCAGAAGCTCGCCGCGCGCGAGCGCGCGAAGGCCGAGGGGCCCACGCAGACCGCTGCCGAGCGGCGGCCGTCGCAGTGGCCCGAACTGCGCGAAGCCGGCCAGCACCAGGCCGCGGACCTCCTCACCACCGAGGTGCACACCGGCCGGATGAACGACGTGGACTGCGCCAGGGTCGGCCATATGTGGACCATGGCACGGGCACAGGCACGGCTGTCGTCCTTCACCGACACGGTGCTGCGCGAGGCCGGCGCCGCCTGGACCCACCCCTCTGGGGCTCGCGACCTGCCGGGTCGGACCGCCCGGCACGACCTGCTCGCCGGGCAGGTGCGCCTCGGGCAGTGGGTGGCAGGCGAGCGCACCCCGCTCGCTTACGGCGGCGCGGGTGCGGCCCTCGCACCGGACACCCTGGGCACCTCCCTGCTGGCCGTCGGGCCCTCCGGCTCCGGCAAGACCCGTCATCTGATCCGGCCGGTCGTCGAGTCCCTCGGTCTTCAGGCGCTCGCCGGGCAGTGTGCCGTCGTCGCCGTGTGCGCCGCGGGCACCCCGCTCGGCCCCGACTCCGGCTTCGATGTCGTCGTACGACTCGGCGACCCCGCGTCGGTGCACGACCTCGATCCGTACGCGGACTCCGACGATCCGGACGAGGCGGCCGCCTTCCTTGCGGAGGGGCTGGCCGGCGACCTGGACACGGTGAGCGGACAGCGTGCCGTCACCGCGCTCGCCCAGCTCCTCGGCCCCTTCAAGGCGGTGCACCGACGCTTCCCGGCCCTGCCCGAGCTGCGGGAACTGCTGGAGGGCGACCCCTCGGCCCTTGACGCGCTGCGGGTGGCGCTCGCGGCGGACGAGCACACGGTGATGCGCCGCGAACTCGATGCGCGCCTCCGGCAGGCGGGCAGCGCGGGCGACCCGGGCCCGATCCTGGCCGACCGGCTCGCCCTGCTGGTCCGCCCGGCGTTCGCGGAGTTCTTCGGCGCGGGCGCAGGGAGTGCCCGACCGTTCTCGCTGCGCGCCGTCGCCCACCACCCACTGCGGGTCCGTATCGACGTGCCGGACCGTGGACACGAAGAGGCGTCCCGGATCATCACCCGGCTGGTGCTCGCCCAGTTCGGCGCCGTGGCGACGGCCGGTGAACGGAACCACTTCGTCTGCCTCGTCCTGGACGACGCCACGGGCGCGGTGACGGCCGAGTCCGTCCGGCGCATGCAGCGCCTGCGCTCCCGCAATGCGGGCGTGGTGCTCGCCCTGCGCACCGTCGGGGACGTCCCCGAGGCATTGCACGGGCCGCTGTACGCGGCGGTCGGCTGCCGGATGGCCTTCTCCGGGGTCACCACCTGGGACGGCGGCAGGTTCGCGGAGGCCTGGGGCACACAGTGGGTGGAAACCCGGGACGTGGCCCGGCACACCGTGTTCGCCGACCAGCCGATGACCCGGGCGATCCATGCCCTGCGCAAGCTGGTCACCGGCAAGGCGGTGACCACAGAGGCCGTCACCGTCCGCCAAGTAGAACGCGAACGCTGGTCCGCCTCCGAGTTGGCGCACGCGGTTCCGGCCGGGCACGCGGTGTTGTCGTTGACCAGTGTGCGGGGGGAGCACGCGCCGCCGTTGTTGGTGGATCTCAGGGCGTGAAGCGGCCAGCGGGGGACCGTACGGTGAGGCAGAATCGGGGAAGGCCGTTGGTACGTGTCGGCCAAGACAGATCTCCGTCACCGTGAAGGCACCATGCCCCCGACGCTCGCCTCGCTCGTCCACCACTCGGCGCTGAAGCTGACCGTCCGGGCCGGCGCCGACCGCCTCGACGTGCCCGTGCGCTGGGCCCACGTCAGCGAGCTGGCCGACCCCGTGCCCTACATGGAGGGCGGCGAGCTGCTCCTGATCACCGCGCTCAAGCTGGACGCCGAGGACCCGGAGGCCATGCGCCGGTACGTGCGGAGACTGGCAGGCGCGGGTGTCGTCGGCCTCGGGTTCGCCGTCGGGGTCAATTACGAGGAGATCCCGAAGGCCCTCGTCGACGCCTGCGCCGACGAACCCCTGCCCCTGCTCGAAGTCCCCCGCCGCACCCCCTTCCTCGCCATCAGCAAGGCCGTCTCCGCCGCCATCGCCGCCGACCAGTACCGCGCCGTCACCGCCGGCTTCGCCGCCCAGCGCGAGCTGACCAAGCAGGCCCTGAACTCCGGCCCCGAGGGCCTGCTCACCGCCCTCGCCGCCCAGGTCGACGGCTGGGCCGCGCTCTACGACGCCTCCGGCACCGTCGTCGCCGCCGCCCCCGACTGGGCCGGCCGCCGCGCCGCCCGCCTCACCGGCGAGGTGGAACGGCTCAGGGAGCGGCCCGCCCCCGCCTCCTCCGTGGTCGGCGGACCCGAACACGAGGACCGCGTCGAACTGCACTCCCTCGGCACCGGCCGCCGCCCCCGCGCCGCCCTCGCCGTCGGCACCGCCGCCGCCCCCGGCACCGCCGAGCGGTACGCGGTCCATTCCGCCATCGCCCTGCTCACCCTCACCACCGAGCGCTCCCGCTCCCTGCACGCCGCCGAGCAGCGCATCGGCACCGCCGTGCTGCGCATGCTGCTCGCCGGGGAACCCGACCACGCCCGCGCCGTCGCCGGCGACCTCTACGGCGGACTGCTGGACGCTCCGTTCCGGATGATCGTCGCCGATTCGCTGCCCGGCGCACGGGCCACCGCGACCGGCGGCGACCGGCTCGGCACCCTCGCGGAGGCCCTGGAGTCCGCCGCCGCGCGCTCCGGCGAGGCGGTACTGGTCGTACCGGAGGGCGAGCGGCTCGTCGCACTGGCCGCGGACGGCGGCGCGGCGGTCGCTGCCTGCGTCGCCTGGGCCGCCGACCTCGAGGCCGCCCGCACCAGCCCCGAGCGCGCGGCAACCGAGGAGGACGAGATCGTCGTGGGACTGTCCGCCCCGGCCGGCCCGATCGCCGCCGCGGCCGCCTACAAACAGGCCGAACAGTCCCTGTCGGTCGCCCGGCGCCGCGGCCGGGTCCTGGTCGAGCACGAGCAGCTGGCCGCCGGATCCGTGCTGCCGCTGCTCGCCGACGACGCGGTGAAGGCGTTCGCCGACGGGCTGCTGCGACCGCTGTACGAGCATGACGCCACCGGCCGCGGCGACCTGGTCGCCTCGCTGCGCGCCTGGCTCTCCCGGCACGGCCAGTGGGACGCGGCCGCCGCCGACCTGGGCGTGCACCGGCACACGCTGCGCTACCGGATGCGCCGGGTCGAGGAGATCCTCGGGCGTTCGCTGGACGACCCCGACGTACGCATGGAGCTGTGGCTCGCGCTGAAGGCCACCTCGACCGACCAGTAACCGAAGTAGTAGTCCAATCAGTAGTGCCCGTCGCGCCTACTGCTACGGCACGGACAAGCGACCCCCGGCCCCCGCCGTCCTACCGTGGAGCACGAAAGCCAAGGACGCCCCCAAACGCGGAAAGGCCGGGAATCGCACATGACTTCCACCCACGCCTTCTGGCTCGCCGGCCGCCAGGTCACCGGTGAGACCACCTTCGACGTCACCTCGTCGTGGGACGGCCGGCTCGTCGGCACCGTCAGCGTGCCGACCGACGCCCAGGTCGAGGAGGCCGTGGCCGCCGCGTACGCCGCCCGCGACGAGTTCGCGGCCACCCCCGCGCACGTACGGGCCGCCGCCCTCGACCACGTGGCCAAGCGCCTCGTCGAGCGCACCGAGGAGATCGGCCGGCTGATCTCCGCCGAGAACGGCAAGCCCATCAAGTGGGCCCGCGGCGAGGTCGGCCGTGCCGCCTCGGTGTTCCGCTGGGCCGCCGAGGAGGCCCGCCGGTTCAACGGCGGCGAGGCCCAGCGCCTCGACACCGACGGCGGCGGCGAGGGCCGGCTCGCGCTGGTCCGGCGCTTCCCGAAGGGCGTCGTGCTCGGCATCGCGCCGTTCAACTTCCCGCTGAACCTGTGCGCCCACAAGATCGCCCCGGCGATCGCGGCCGGCGCCCCGATCATCCTCAAGCCGGCCCCGGCCACCCCGCTGTCCGGCCTGGTCATCGGCGAGCTGCTGGCCGAGACCGAGCTGCCGGCTGGCTCCTGGTCGATCCTGCCGGTCGCCAACGACAAGATGCCCGCCCTGGTCCAGGACGAGCGGCTGCCGGTCATCTCCTTCACGGGTTCCGAGAAGGTCGGCTACGCGATCATGGACTCGGTGCCGCGCAAGCACTGCACGCTGGAGCTGGGCGGCAACGGCGCGGCCGTCGTCCTCGGCGACTTCTCCTCGGACGCCGACCTGGACTGGGCCGCGAACCGCATCGCGACCTTCTCCAACTACCAGGGCGGCCAGTCCTGCATCTCCGTGCAGCGCGTGATCGTGGACGCACCGGTGTACGACCGGCTGCTGCCGCGCATCGTCGCCGCCGTCGAGGCCCAGGTCACCGGCGACCCGAACGACCCGAAGACCGATGTCGGCCCGCTGGTCAGCGAGGACGCCGCCAAGCGCGTGGAGTCCTGGGTCAAGGAGGCCGTGGAGGCCGGCGCCGCGCTGCTCACCGGCGGCGACCGCGACGGCGCCTCGTACGCGCCGACCGTCCTCACCGACCTGCCCTCGGATGTCACCCTCGCCCGCGAGGAGGTCTTCGGACCGGTCCTCAGCGTGCAGAAGGTGCACGGCGAGGCCGAGGCCTTCGCCGCGGTCAACGACTCCAAGTACGGCCTCCAGGCGGGCGTGTTCACCCACGACCTCCAGGCCGCCTTCCGCGCCCACCGCGCCCTTGAGGTCGGCGGCGTGGTGATCGGCGACGTCCCGTCCTACCGCGCCGACCAGATGCCCTACGGCGGCGCCAAGCAGTCCGGTGTCGGCCGCGAGGGTGTCCGCTCCGCGATGGAGGACTACACCTACGAGCGTGTCCTCGTCCTGACGGGCCTCGCGCTCTGACCTGCCGACAGGTCACATGAACCGACCTGCGACCAACAGGTCGAACCGGAACGGCCGGTGCCCACTGTGCGGGGGCACCGGCCGTTCCGTGTCCCCCCGGCTCGTGTGACCGATGGCCGCGGGGGCCGAACAGGCCACGAACGGGAAACGATTGGATCACCGGTTGTGGGCCTCGGGGTGTGCTGGAGGTTCCGGCGGAGGCGGATCCGGTGGTGCCATACGGTACTTCGCCCTCATTTGAGGAGACGGTTCACCGAGAAGGCTGCCCGGGTGCGCTGGATCTTGCGTTCACAAGTGCGTGGCGAGAGCGTGCGCGACCTGGGTAGTGTGCGCCGTCCGCATTCGCGGGCCGTCCACATTTTCTTCAAGGGATTTACGTGAACCTCGACTTCGGTGCTGAGCCCCTCTTCTCCTGGTACGTCGTCCTGCTCTTCATCAGCGGCGCCGCGATGCTGATCCTGGGTGTCATCAACGCCAGCGGTCTCAGCAAGGGTTGGCGGGCGTTCAACGTGATCGCCGGTCTCGGGTTCATGGGCTACGGCATCTACCTCGGGTTCATCTTCCAGGGGGGCACGTACATCGTGTTCTTCAAGGCGTTCATCCTGCCCGTCATGGTCATCGTCAACTTCTTCCGCTCGCTCTCGCGCCGGAAGGCGACGCCCGCCCCGCAGCCGATGGCCGCCCCCGCGCCGCAGCCGATGGCCGCCCCCCAGCCCATGGGCGCCCCCGTCCCGCAGCCCGCGCCTGCTCCGGAGCGCACCGTCTGACGTAGGGACGGGAGACGGGCCGCGCCATCGGACGCAGATCCGCTGGCACGGCCCGTTTTTGCTGATCAACCGTGTGTGAGACGCAGGCCGGACGAGTCCCGCCGCCTGCCACCCGACCGGCTCAAGGCCCCGCGCGAGGGGTGGCGCCCGGCGTCCGATTCGGGTACGAACGACCCAGTAGCACCGGTCGGTGGCCACCAGCCCCGGCCGTCCCCTTTCGCGGCGAGGTGAGCCCCATGACCGCTCCCACCCAGAACCGCAGCACCGTCACCGAGCATGAGGCCCGCCAGGTCGCGGAGGCCGCGCGGGAGCAGGACTGGCGCAAGCCAAGTTTTGCCAAGGAGCTGTTCCTGGGGCGGTTCCGGCTCGATCTGGTGCATCCGCATCCGATGCCCGGTGAGGAGTCCGTACGGCGCGGTGAGGAGTTCCTGGCCAAGCTGCGGGCCTTCTGCGAGGCGGAGGTCGACTCCGCGCGGATCGAGCGGGAGGCGCGCATACCCGACGAGGTCGTGGCGGGGCTGAAGGAACTCGGCGCCCTCGGGATGAAGATCGACCCGAAGTACGGCGGGCTCGGCCTCAGCCAGCTGTACTACAACAAGGCCCTCGCCCTGGTCGGCTCCGTGAGCCCCGCCGTCGGCGCCCTGCTCTCCGCCCACCAGTCGATCGGCGTGCCCCAGCCGCTGAAGATGTTCGGCACGGAGGAGCAGAAGGAGGCATTTCTGCCGCGGTGTGCGCGCAGCGACATCTCCGCCTTCCTGCTCACCGAGCCCGATGTCGGGTCCGACCCGGCGCGGCTCGCCACCACCGCCGTACCGGACGGTGACGAGTATGTTCTCGACGGCGTGAAGCTGTGGACGACCAACGGCGTCGTCGCCGATCTGCTCGTCGTCATGGCGCGGGTGCCGAAGTCCGAGGGGCACAAGGGCGGCATCACCGCGTTCGTCGTGGAGGCGGGCTCCGAGGGCATCACCGTCGAGCACCGCAATGCCTTCATGGGGCTGCGCGGCATCGAGAACGGCGTGACCCGCTTCCATCGGGTGCGGGTACCGGCCGGCCACCGAATAGGCCCCGAGGGCGCCGGTCTGAAGATCGCGCTCACCACCCTCAACACTGGCCGCCTCTCGCTGCCCGCGATGTGCGCCGGTGCCGGCAAATGGTGTCTGAAAATCGCCCGTGAATGGTCGGCGGAGCGCGAGCAGTGGGGCAAGCCCCTCGCCCTGCACGAGGCCGTCGGCGCGAAGATCAGCTTCATCGCGGCGACCACCTTCGCCCTGGAGGCGGTGCTCGACCTGTCGTCCCAGATGGCCGACGAGGACCGCAACGACATCCGCATCGAGGCCGCCCTCGCCAAGCTCTACGGCTCCGAGATGGCCTGGCGGATGGCCGACGAGCTGGTCCAGATCCGGGGCGGCCGCGGCTATGAGACGGCCGAGTCGCTCAAGGCGCGCGGCGAACGAGCCGTACCCGCCGAGCAGATGCTGCGCGATCTGCGCATCAACCGGATCTTCGAGGGCTCCACGGAGATCATGCATCTGCTGATCGCCCGCGAGGCCGTGGACGCCCATCTCTCCGTCGCCGGCGACCTCATCGATCCGGCCAAGTCCCTCTCCGACAAGGCGAAAGCGGGCGCGCAGGCCGGGGTCTTCTACGCCAAGTGGCTGCCGAAGCTCGTCGCCGGGCCCGGCCAACTGCCCGGCTCCTACGGCGAGTTCCGGCACGGCGTCGACCTGTCCACCCATCTGCGCTACATCGAGCGCACGTCCCGCAGGCTGGCCCGTGCCACCTTCTACGGCATGTCCCGCTGGCAGGGCCGGATGGAGACCAAGCAGGGCTTCCTCGGCCGGATCGTGGACATCGGCGCGGAGCTGTTCGCGATGAGCGCGGCCTGCGTACGGGCCGAGCGGCTGCGCACCCGCGACGAGCACGGCCGGGAGGCGTACCAGCTCGCCGACGCCTTCTGCCGCCAGGCCCGTATCCGCGTCGAGGAGCTGTTCGGGCGGCTGTGGACCAACACCGACGACCTCGATCGCAAGGTCGTCAAGGGCGTCCTCGGCGGCGCCTACACCTGGCTGGAGGAGGGCATCGTGGACCCGTCGCAGGACGGGCCGTGGATCGCCGACGCGACCCCCGGGCCCTCGACACACGAGAACGCCCGGCGGCCGTACGGCGACTAGTGGTACCGGGTCAGCAGTACTTGTCGCTGGGATCCCGCGTCGTCCAGGAGCAGGACCAGACCTTCGCGCCGCTCGCCTTCGTCAGCGTGGCCGTGTCCTTGTCGTTGTTCCAGACGTAGGCGCGGCGGCCCTGGTACCTGTCCGACGTGGTGGCCTTGCCGGAGCCGGTGTGGATCTTCAGGTACTTCCCGGCGCCGATCTTGATGTTCGGGAAGACGTACCGGTGGTTCGAGGCGTCCTTGAGCACCCAGCCCTTGAGCGGGACCGCCGAGCCGCCGGTGTTCTTGATCTGCACCCACTCGCCGTTCAGGCTCGTGTTCGAGCGGTTGTTCGAGCCGGGGCTGTCGAACCAGACGTGGTAGATCTTCACACCCCCGGCGGCCTGGGCCGGGGTGTTGAGCAGGGTGCCGGTGAGCAGCGCCGCACCGGCGAGGGCGGGCAGGGCGGCGCGCAGCCGTATGGTCCGCATGAAGAGATCCCCCCAAGGATGTCGTCCGCGAGAAAAAGGGTCCGCGAGAAAAGAAGCGAAGGCTGAAGTGCTATCACAGGATCTTCACTCTTACTTCGCATTCGGACACGGTCCCTGAGGGGACACACGTTCCCCGGGGGACACCCTGTCCTGCCCGTCACCCCCAGCGGCCACAATGGGGGGATGACCGACAGCCCTGCCCGTCCGGCACCCCTCGCCGACCCCCATCTCGTCTACGACCCCCTCGCCGGCGACGGCCCCAAGGACGTGGTGGTCCTCGGCTCCACCGGATCCATCGGCACCCAGGCCATCGACCTCGTGCTGCGCAACCCCGACCGCTTCCGCGTCACCGCGCTGTCCGCCAACGGCGGCCGGGTCGCCCTCCTCGCCGAGCAGGCGCACCGGCTGCGGGTGCGCACCGTCTCGGTCGCCCGCGAGGACGTCGTACCGGCCCTGCGCGAGGCCCTCGCCGCCGCGTACGGCCCGGGTGAGCCGCTGCCCGAGATCCTCGCCGGACCGCAGGCGGCCACCGAGCTGGCCGCGTCCGACTGCCACACCGTGCTGAACGGCATCACCGGCTCCATCGGCCTCGCGCCGACCCTCGCCGCCCTGGAGGCGGGCCGCACCCTCGCGCTCGCCAACAAGGAGTCGCTGATCGTCGGCGGCCCGCTGGTCACCGCGCTGGCGAAGCCCGGCCAGATCATCCCGGTCGACTCCGAGCACGCCGCCCTCTTCCAGGCCCTCGCCGCCGGTACCCGCGCCGATGTGCGCAAGCTGGTCGTCACCGCCTCCGGCGGCCCCTTCCGCGGCCGCAGCAAGGCGGACCTCGCGGACGTCACCGTCCAGGACGCCCTCGCCCACCCCACCTGGGCGATGGGCCCGGTGATCACCGTCAACTCCGCGACCCTGGTCAACAAGGGCCTGGAGGTCATCGAGGCGCATCTGCTGTACGACATCCCGTTCGACCGCATCGAGGTGGTCGTGCACCCGCAGTCGTACGTCCACTCGATGGTCGAGTTCTCCGACGGCTCGACGATCGCCCAGGCCACGCCGCCCGACATGCGGGGCCCGATCGCCATCGGTCTCGGCTGGCCCGAACGGGTTCCGGACGCCGCGCCCGCCTTCGACTGGAGCAAGGCGTCCACCTGGGAGTTCTTCCCGCTGGACAACGACGCCTTCCCCTCGGTGAATCTGGCCCGGCATGTCGGAGAGCTCGCGGGGACGGCTCCGGCAGTGTTCAATGCCGCCAACGAGGAGTGCGTCGAGGCTTTCCTGAACGGCGCGCTGCCCTTCAACGGGATCATGGAGACCGTCACCCGGGTCGTCGAGGAGCACGGCACACCGGAAACGGGAACTTCGCTCACGGTGTCGGACGTCCTCGAAGCGGAGACCTGGGCGCGGACCCGGGCCCGTGAGATCACAGCCAAGACGGCGACCGCGGAGGCGCGTGCATGACGACCTTGATGTTCATCCTCGGCATAGTGGTCTTCGCGTTCGGTCTGCTCGTCTCGATCGCGTGGCACGAGCTGGGGCACCTGTCGACGGCCAAACTCTTCGGCATCCGCGTCCCGCAGTACATGGTCGGCTTCGGCCCCACCGTGTGGTCGCGCAAGAAGGGCGACACCGAGTACGGCATCAAGGCCATCCCGCTCGGCGGCTACATCCGCATGATCGGCATGTTCCCGCCGGACAACGCGGGCCGGATCTCCGCCCGTTCCACCTCACCGTGGCGCGGGATGATCGAGGACGCCCGCTCGGCGGCCTACGAGGAGCTCCAGCCCGGCGACGAGACGCGCATGTTCTACACGCGCAAGCCCTGGAAGCGCGTCATCGTCATGTTCGCGGGCCCGTTCATGAACCTGGTGCTGGCCATCGCCCTGTTCTTCACCGTGCTCATGGGCTTCGGCATCCAGCAGCAGACCACCACCGTCGCCTCCGTCTCGCCCTGTGTCATCGCGCAGAGCGAGAACCGGGACACCTGCAAGAAGTCCGACCCGGCATCCCCGGCCCAGGCCGCCGGCATCCAGAAGCGGGACAAGATCGTCTCCTTCGCCGGCAAGCCCACCAAGGACTGGAACACCCTTTCGGACCTGATCCGGGTCAGCGCGGGCAAGGACGTGCCGATCGTCGTCGAGCGCGGCGGTAAGCAGCTCACCCTGCACGCGAAGATCGCCATCAACCAGGTCGCCCAGAAGGACTCCAGCGGCACCTACGTGCAGGGCAAGTACGTCAAGGCCGGCTTCCTCGGCTTCAGCTCCGCCACCGGCGTGCAGAAGCAGGGCTTCGGCGACTCGGTGACCTGGATGAGCGACCGGGTCGGCGACGCCGTCGACTCCCTCGCCGCCCTGCCCGGCAAGATCCCGGCCCTGTGGGACGCGGCCTTCGACAACGCCCCGCGCCAGCCGGACTCCCCGATGGGCATCGTCGGCGCGGCCCGTATCACCGGTGACATCGCCACCCTGGACATCCCCGCCTCCCAGCAGGTGGCGATGTTCGTGATGCTGCTCGCCGGCTTCAACCTCTCGCTGTTCCTCTTCAACATGCTCCCGCTGCTCCCGCTCGACGGCGGCCACATCGCCGGCGCCCTGTGGGAGGCGCTGCGGCGCAACCTGGCCCGGGTGCTGCGCCGCCCGGACCCGGGCCCGTTCGACGTGGCCAAGCTGATGCCGGTGGCGTACGTGGTGGCTGGGATCTTCGTCTGCTTCACCGTCCTGGTGCTGATCGCGGACGTCGTCAACCCGGTCAAAATCTCCTAGCCGTCCGACGTTCACGGCGGCCCGGGACCCTGAGGGTTCCGGGCCGCTTCCCGTGCGGCGTCCGGCCGCCCCCCAATGAGGGGGTTTCCCGGGTGGGATGTGCCCGCGCACGCGCCGGTGCCGTAATCTCGGATGCCGGAGCCCGCCGTAGCACGGGGCCGGATCTTGATCCACGACTTGGGGTTGCACAGCAGATGACTGCGATTTCTCTCGGCATGCCGTCCGTACCGACCAAGCTCGCCGAGCGCCGCAAGAGCCGGCAGATCCAGGTCGGAAGCGTGGCGGTCGGCGGAGACGCGCCCGTATCGGTCCAGTCGATGACCACGACCCGTACGTCCGACATCGGCGCCACCCTCCAGCAGATCGCCGAGCTGACCGCCTCCGGCTGCCAGATCGTCCGGGTGGCCTGCCCCACCCAGGACGACGCCGACGCGCTCGCCACCATCGCGCGCAAGTCGCAGCTCCCGGTGATCGCGGACATCCACTTCCAGCCCAAGTACGTCTTCGCCGCCATCGAGGCCGGCTGCGCCGCGGTCCGCGTCAACCCGGGCAACATCAAGAAGTTCGACGACCAGGTCAAGGAGATCGCGCAGGCCGCCAAGGAGCACGGCACCCCGATCCGCATCGGTGTGAACGCGGGCTCCCTGGACCGCCGCCTGCTCCAGAAGTACGGCAAGGCCACCCCGGAGGCGCTGGTCGAGAGCGCCCTGTGGGAAGCCTCCCTCTTCGAGGAGCACGACTTCCGCGACATCAAGATCTCGGTCAAGCACAACGACCCGGTCGTCATGATCGAGGCGTACCGCCAGCTCGCCGCGCAGTGCGACTACCCCCTGCACCTCGGCGTCACCGAGGCCGGCCCCGCCTTCCAGGGCACCATCAAGTCGGCCGTCGCCTTCGGCGCGCTGCTCTCCGAGGGCATCGGCGACACGATCCGCGTCTCCCTCTCGGCCCCCCCGGTCGAGGAGATCAAGGTCGGCATCCAGATCCTGGAGTCCCTGAACCTGCGCCAGCGCGGCCTGGAGATCGTCTCCTGCCCGTCCTGCGGCCGCGCCCAGGTCGACGTCTACAAGCTCGCCGAAGAGGTCACCGCGGGCCTCACCGGCATGGACGTCCCGCTCCGCGTCGCCGTCATGGGCTGCGTCGTCAACGGCCCCGGCGAGGCCCGCGAGGCCGACCTGGGCGTCGCCTCCGGCAACGGCAAGGGCCAGATCTTCGTCAAGGGCGAGGTCATCAAGACTGTCCCCGAGTCCAAGATCGTGGAGACCCTCATCGAGGAGGCCATGAAGCTGGCCGAGAAGATGCAGGACGAGGGCGTGGAGTCCGGCGAGCCCTCGGTCTCCGTCGCGGGCTGACCCGTACGACTTCACGAGTCCCGTCACCCCTCGGTGGCGGGACTCAGCCGTACCTCCGCCCAGACGGTCTTACCGGGCTGCCGCGGCGCCACCCCCCACTTGTCGGCGAGCGCCTCCACCAGGATCAGCCCCCGCCCGCCCTCACCGCACGGCACCCGGGGCTCGGGCAGCCGCTCGGTCAGGGTGTCCGAGACCTCCAGGCGTACGACGTCCTCGCCCCCGTCGAGCCGCAGATGGAAGTCCCGCCCGGGTACGCGTCCATGCCGTACGGCGTTGGCGGCGAACTCGGCGGCGATCAGCGTGACGGCCTCGTTGACCCGGCCGTCGTACGGATGCCCCCACTCGTCCAGCCGCAGCGAGACCAGCCGCCGAGCGAGCCGCGCGCCACGAGGGGTGGAGGTGAAGCGCATGGCGAATTCCTGGGTGGAGATTTCTGATTTCACGCGGTTACGGTCCCGCACGCTCAGTAGCGTTGAACAGCGGCCGCACCAGGACCACCAGGCGTTGTACAAGGGCGAGGTGCCGCTGTACACGAGCGCACCGTGACCGAGGGTGGCGCGAGGGCATTGGGGGTGTACATGAGCGAGGAAGCACGGGAAGAGCAGGACGGCTCTGGTATTCCGCTCGTCTTCGGGCGGGTGTTGAAGCGGCTACGCGTCCAAGCGGGCATGGAGCGGGCCGAGTTGGGCCGTCGTACGGGTTACTAGGCGGCGACGATCACGTCGTACGAGGTGGGTCGACGGATCCCGAACGCGAAGTTCATTCGGCAGGCGGATGAGGTGTTGGGCGCGGGCGGGATGCTGATCGACTTCATCGAGGACATGGAGAAGGCGCAGTATCCGGCGTTCTTCCGCGATGCGGCTGCGCTGGAGAAGCAAGCCGTCGCGCTGCACGTGTTCGCCGTACAGGCGGTACCGGGTCTGTTGCAGACGGAGGAGTACGCGCGGGCGGTGTTCACGATGTGGCGGCCGGTGCTGGACGAGGAGACGGTCGAGCAGCGAGTGGCGGCGCGAATGGCCAGGCAGGAGATCTTCGGGCGCAAGCCGGCCCCTACGGTGACCTTTGTGATGGAGGAGTCCGTGGTGTGCAGGAAGCTGGGCGGACTGGCAGTCTGGCGTGGCCAGTTGGAGCAGATTCTACTTGTCAGTCAGCGGCGTAACGTGGAGATCCAGATCATGCCGCACGATCGGGAGGAACATGCTGCGCTCGACGGTCAGTTCAACTTGATCGAGACGATGGCAGGGCGCAGGATCGCATACGTACCGGCAGACAGGGCCAGCCGCCTTTTCACTGACCGTTCGGCGGTCAGGAAGGCGGAGGAGCAGTACGGTCTCTTGCGTGCCCAGGCCCTCACGCCACGACAGTCGCTAGCCCTTGTAGAGAAGTTGCTGGGAGAGACATGAACGTCGAGAAGCCGTCGGACCTGACGTGGTTCAAGAGCAGCTACAGCAGTGGCGGTGGCGGGGAGTGCCTCGAAGTCGCCCTCACCTGGCACAAGTCCAGCTACAGCACTGGCAGTGGCGGCGAGTGCGTCGAGATCGCCACCTGCCCCACCACAATCCACATCCGCGACTCCAAGCAGCCCCCCACCACCGCCCCCACCCTCTCCGTCCCCACCACCGCGTGGCAGGCGTTCCTGGGCTCGGTGCGGGGCTGAGGCGGCGACGCAGGACACGGCGTCCCCGGCCCGTCCCGGCGGGCGCCGGGTGCTCGTCATCACCGGCGTACCGACGCTGCTCCAGGTCCTGTGCCAGATCGCGGCCTGTGGGCAGGGGCGGCCGGGACAGGCAGGAGGCGTGGTCCCGGACTGTTCGACGCGTCGCCGGGAACGCGCGGCTATAGTGCCAAGACCAGCACAAACCCCAGGGTGAGGCCCCCGCACTTGTTGACCCAGACCACCTCACGGGTGCTCGATCCGAGCGACCTCGACGCCGCGCTCGCCGTCCTCGACCGCGAGCCGGTCGTGAACGCCTTCGTGACCGCGCGCGTCCAGATCGCGGGGCTCGACCCCTGGCGCCTCGGCGGTGAGATGTGGGGCTGGTACGAGGACGGCATGCTCACGTCCCTGTGCTACGCGGGCGCCAACCTGGTCCCGATCTGCGCCACCGAGCGCGCCGTGCGCGGCTTCGCCGACCGGGCCCGGCGGGCCGGGCGGCGCTGCTCCTCCATCGTCGGTCCCGCCGACGCCACCTCCGGGCTGTGGCGGCTGCTGGAACCCCACTGGGGCCCCGCCCGGGAGGTCAGGTCCCAGCAGCCCCTCATGGTCACCGACCGGATGCCCGACGACATCGCCCCGGACCCCTACGTCCGCCGCGTCCGCAAGGACGAGATGGAGACGATCATGCCGGCGTGCGTGGCGATGTTCACCGAGGAGGTCGGGGTGTCGCCGCTGGCGGGCGACGGCGGTCTGCTCTATCAGGCCCGGGTCGCCGAACTCGTCGGCTCCGGGCGGTCCTTCGCCCGCCTGGACAAAAACGGCAAGGTCGTCTTCAAGGCCGAGATCGGCGCGGCGACCTCCCAGGCCTGCCAGATCCAGGGCGTGTGGGTGGCCCCCGAACACCGCGGCAAGGGCCTCGCCGCCCCGGCCATGGCCGCCGTCCTGCGCTACGCCCTGGCCGACGTGGCCCCCGTGGTCAGCCTGTACGTCAACGACTTCAACACCGCTGCCCGCCGCACGTACCGCAGGGTGGGCTTCCAGGAGATCGGCGCCTTCATGAGTGTGCTGTTCTGAACCCGGATACGCTCCCGGCATGGATCTAGCGATCGGCCCCCTGGACCTGGCGGCCCGCGTGGACGAGGCCCTGGCGGTCCAAGCGGTGGCGTTCGGACTCGGCCCGGACGAAGTCTCCGTACGGCGCCAGATCGTCCAGCGCCATATGCAGTTCCCGGGCGCAAGGGCCCTCGGCGCGACCGCCGGGGGGCTCCTCGTCGGCTTCGTCTACGGCATGCCCAACTCCCGTACCCACTGGTGGTCGACGGTCGTCGAGCCGTATCTGCGCGCGGCCGGCAACGCCGAGTGGCTCGACGACTCCTTCGTGATCACCGAGCTGCACGTCCACCCGGACCACCAGAACCGGGGCATCGGACGCCGGCTGATCACCAGGATCACCGACTCGGCCGCCGAGCCCCGCTCGATCCTCTCCGCGATCGACACCGACAGCCCCGCCCGCGGCCTCTACCACTCCCTCGGCTACGTCGACCTCGCCCGCCGCGTCCACTTCCCGAGCGCACCGCGCCCGTACGCCGTCATGGGGGCCCCGCTGCCACTGCGCAGGCGATAAGGCGTTAACCGATTTCCGCCCGCCCGGCGAGCCCGGCTAACCTCCTATGCCATCACCGCATATCTGGCAGGAGTACGAGAACCATGGCCAACGCACCGGTCCAGCGCATGTCCCAGTTGATGGCGAAGACGCTGCGCGACGACCCGGCGGACGCCGAGGTCCTCAGCCACAAGCTCCTCGTCCGCGCCGGCTACGTCCGCCGCACCGCCGCCGGCATCTGGTCCTGGCTGCCCCTGGGCAAGAAGGTCCTCGCCAACGTGGAGCGCGTCGTACGCGAGGAGATGGACGCCATCGGCGCCCAGGAAGTGCTGCTCCCCGCCCTGCTGCCCCGCGAGCCCTACGACGCCACCGGCCGCTGGGACGAGTACGGCCAGGAGCTGTTCCGGCTCAAGGACCGCAAGGGCGGCGACTACCTCCTCGGCCCCACGCACGAGGAGATCTTCACCCTGCTGGTCAAGGACCAGTGCACGTCCTACAAGGACCTGCCGGTGATCCTCTACCAGATCCAGAGCAAGTTCCGTGACGAGGCCCGCCCCCGCGCCGGCATCCTGCGCGGCCGCGAGTTCCTGATGAAGGACTCGTACTCCTTCGACACCGCCGACGAGGGCCTCGCCGAGGCGTACGCCCGGCACCGCGAGGCGTACCAGCGGATCTTCGCGCGCCTCGGCCTGGACTACCGGATCGTCGCGGCCACCGCCGGCGCCATGGGCGGCTCCAAGTCGGAGGAGTTCCTGGCACCCGCCGAGGCCGGCGAGGACACCTTCGCGGACTGCCCGAACTGCGACTTCGCCGCGAACACCGAGGCGATCAACTACACGCTCCAGCCCGTCGACGGCTCCGCCGTGCCCGCGCTGGAGGAGATCCCCACGCCCGACACCCCGACCATCGAGACGCTGGCCGCCTCGCTCGGCGTCCAGGCCGCCGACACGCTGAAGAACCTGCTGGTCAAGGTGGACGGCGAGATCGTCGCCGTGGGCGTGCCCGGCGACCGCGAGGTGGACCTCGGCAAGGTCGAGGAGCACTTCGCGCCCGCCACCGTCGAGATGGTCACCGAGGCGGACTTCGCGGACCGCCCCGACCTGGTGCGCGGCTATGTCGGCCCGCAGGGCCTCGGCGAGAAGGTCACGTACATCGCCGACCCCCGCGTCGCCCCCGGCACCGCCTGGATCACCGGCGCCAACAAGGCGGACACCCACGCCAAGAACGTCGTCGCCGGGCGTGACTTCGAGGTCGACGAGTACGTGGACGTCGTCGTGGTCCAGGAGGGCGACCCCTGCCCCAAGTGCGGCACCGGCCTGAAGCTGGACCGCGCCATCGAGATCGGCCACATCTTCCAGCTGGGCCGCAAGTACGCCGACGCCCTCAAGCTCGACGTCCTCGGCCAGAACGGCAAGCCCGTCCGCGTCACCATGGGCTCCTACGGCATCGGCGTCTCCCGCGCCGTCGCCGCGCTCGCCGAGCAGACCGCCGACGAGCAGGGCCTGTGCTGGCCCAAGGAGATCGCCCCGGCCGATGTGCACGTGGTCGCCGCGGGCAAGGCCCTCCAGACCGAGCTGGCCCTCGATGTCGCCGGCAAGCTGGCCGCCGCGGGCGTCCGCGTCCTCGTCGACGACCGCGCCGGTGTCTCCCCGGGCGTCAAGTTCACCGACGCCGAACTGATCGGCGTCCCCCAGATCCTGGTCGCCGGCCGCCGCTCGGCCGAGGGCGTACTGGAACTGAAGGACCGCAAGACCGGCGAGCGCGAGGAAGTGTCCGTGGAGGACGCGATCGCGCGCCTGACCGCCTGAGAAATCGACCCAGGTGTAAAGGTGTGACCAGTTTCCGGCCCACAAGGGCGTGGGGGACTGGTTACACCTTTACGGCGTCCCTAAGGCTTGTCCCGCTCATCAGGGGCCGGTGGGGCCGCCTGGTATCAGTTGGTACGGTTGTCCGTATTTGGGTGGCCTGGGCATTCAGCTGGCCTCAGATCTCATGGAGGCCGGGCGGTGCGGTTTGTCTGCCGGAACTTTGGGCTGTCGGACATGCCGCGGCGCGGCGTCACTCCGCAGGAGGCGCCCCTGGAGGTGCTGCTTCTCGACATCGAGGCAGAGCTGTCCATCCGGGAGCAGGGGCGGGAGGTGTGGTGCGAGGAGGCGTTCCCGGTGGCTGAGCTGGCGTATCACCTGGCGCTCTGGCTCCAGAGCCCGTCTGCCGGCCATGAGGACTTCGTGCTTGATTCGATGCAGGCGGAGGAGGGGTTGATCCGCGTCGCACGCTCCAATGGGGGCTGGCGGGTCGGCTCCATCTTCACGCCGGGCTTGTGGACCTCGCCCGTCGCCTGGGAGGTTCTGGTGGCAGAGATCAAGCGGTTCGACCGTGCGGTGCGCGAGGGCATCGCCGGGATGGGCATCGACCCTGCCGTCATCCCGGAGCCCTGAGACTGTTCCGGGTCTCGAAGTCCGCCGCCGACACCGGCCTGGTGATCCCACGCCGCCGCGACCCCGGTCAGACCGAACTCCCGGCCTGGAAAGAAGAACACAACCGCTGCAACGCGCCGGACAGACCAAGAAACCCCAGCCACAGAACGGCCTGACACAACTATTCGATCATTGCGGGACAAGTCTTAGAGCCACCCGGCGAACTCCAGCAGCAGCTCCGCGTCCCGGGGCCTGCCGACCCGCACCGCGCGCACCCCCGACTCCACCGCACGGAACAGCGTCCACCCCCGCAGCCGCTCCTGGTCCACCTCCAGCGACTCCGCGAGCCGCTTGATCCGCCGCCGGGTGATGGACGCGCCCGCGGGCGAGGCGATCAGATCCTCCACCCGGTCCCGCACCAGCCGCGCCAGATCGAACGCGTTCTCCCCGACCACCGGGTCGGGCCCCACCGCGAGCCACGGCAGCCGCTCCCCGGCCAGCACCTTGCTCTGCCGGAACGTGCCGTGCAGCAGCCGCTCCTCCGGCGGCGCCGCCAGCAGATCGTCCCGCGCCGCCAGCGCCGCGTCCACCAGCGCCGCCACCCCGGGATCCCGCTCCGCGCCCGCCCGCATCGCCACCGCCTGCCGCCCGGTGCGCTCGGCGACGGTCTCGAAGACATGGTCCGCGGGCGGCTCCACCCACAGCCGCCGCAGCGTGCCCGCCGCCTCCAGCAGCGCCTTCGCCTCCGGCAGCGACCGCACCGAGACATCCGGGTGCAGCCGCTCCAGCAGCAGCGCCCCCTCCGCGCTGTCGTCCGCGTCCGACGCCGGCAGCTGTACGGCACCCCGCCCGCCCCAGTGCGCCAGCGCCGCCCGCTCGCTCTCCGGCCGGGCCCTGGGCGGGGCCAGCTTCAGCACCGCGGGGGTGCCGTCCGCCTGCCGCACCAGCACCACCAGGCTGCTGCGCCCCCCGGGCACCTGCACCCGCTCGACGGTCAACTCCCGCCGCCCCACGGCCCGTTCGGCGATCTCGGGCAGCCGGGCCAGCCAGTCGTCCCCGGCCGGTGCCGTCTCCCCGAGCGCCCGCACCAGGCGCCGCGGCGGTTCGAAAGCCATGCGCGAGCCGTTCCCTTCCTCGTGAGTCTCGTCCGTCCCGTGGCCGTCGTACGCGGTGCGTACGACGCTCAGCGGGCCGTCGCCGCGGACCCCGACGGCGCCGCGCCCGCGGCCCCCGTCCCGGTCCCCGTGTCCGTGCCGGTCCCGGTGTCCGTGCCGGTTCCCGTGCCCTCGCCCGCCCGTTCGGCGAGCCCCGGGAAGGCTACGCTCTGTCCGCTCCAGGCCACCGCCCGCACCGCGGCCTCGCGCAGCGCCCCCGCGGCCGAGGTGCGCCGCGCGCCGGTCGTCGAGCGCACCAGGTCGGCGTAGACCCCGGCCACCCGCTGCTCCAGGCGCGCGGCGAGCCGTACCGCGTCGGCCGGGTCGTGGACCGTGAACGGCAGGGCGTAGGCCGCGCTCGCCGCCACCGGCCGGCCGCCCAGGTCCCGCACCTCGCGGGCCAGTGCGTCCCGCCGGGCCCGATGGGCGTCGTACGCCGCCTTCGCCTCGCCGCGGCGCCGGTCGTCGACGCGGCCGCCGACCACGCCATACCCGTACACCGCCGCGTGCTCTGCCGCCAACGCGGCTTGAAACGCGGCCAGTTCGGTCTTCTCGTCGCCGTCGCTCACTTCGCGGCCCCCGTCGTCAGCAGATACGCGTGCGCGGCACCGGCCGCCGCCGTGGCGGCCAGCAGCCGCGCCGACTCGCCCGGCACGTCCAGCAGCGCCTTGGCCCGCCGGTCGGCGAGCGCCCGCTCGGCGGCGGCCAGCGAGGCGAGGGCGTCCTTCGAGGTCGCCGGTACCGGTACCGGGGCCGGCGAGGCGGAGGGGGAGCCCGAGGGGGTCGCCGTGGGGGTCGTACCCTCCCGGAACGCGGCGGCATGGGCCGCGACCTCGGTGCGCAGCGGGCGCAGCCGCTCCGCGAGGTCCGGGAACGCCGTGAGCACGGCGTCGTAGCGCCCCAGCAGCGTCGCGCTGTCCGCGGCGGCTTGCGCGCGGGCCCGCTCGGTGGCCGAGGGGTCGCCGCCGGAGTCGGCGCCGGATGTGCAGCCCGCCAGCAGCGCGGCGCCGGCGGCCGAGGCGAGCAGGGTTCTTCTGCGCGGCCCCGAGGGGATGCGCGGTGGCGAGGGGTACGGCACGGCAGACGTCCTCGGGGAACTCGTACGACAAGAACGACAAGAAGAAACGACAAGACGAAGAGCAGTGCGCGACGAGGCGCCCGTGATCACCGTACCCGCGCACCTGTCCGATACCGGTCACCGGCACCGCCCCGGCTCACCCGTCCCACGCGGCGTTGTCCACAGGTGGACGGCAACACACCCCGCGACCGGATACCCTTTGACCAGACACGCGACCCATCACACAACAGCACACGCGGCCGAGGAGTCACCCGGATGAGCACCACCCAGAGCGAGAGGCTGCGAGAGCTGCTCGAACCGCTCGTCACCTCCCAGGGGCTGGATCTCGAAGAGATCGCTGTCGACTCCGTCGGACGCAAGCGGGTGCTGCGCGTGGTCGTCGACTCCGACTCCGGGGCGGACCTGGACGCGATCGCCGATGTGAGCCGTGCGCTCTCGGCGAAGCTGGACGAGACCGAGGCGATGGGTGACGCGGCGTACGACCTGGAGGTCGGGACCCCCGGCGCCGAGCGCCCCCTCACCGAGCACCGGCACTTCGTGCGCGCCACGGACCGGCTGGTGAAGTTCCAGATGACCGAGGACGGCGAACTGGTCGCGCGGATCCTGGCCGTGGACGAGGAGGGCCTCGACGTCGAGGTGCCCGGCGTCAAGGGCCGCAAGGCCACCACGCGTCGGATCGCCTTCCCGGAGATCGCGAAGGCCCGCGTGCAGGTCGAGTTCAACCGCAAGGACACCAAGGACAAGAAGGAAGAGGAGGCGTAGCCGTGGATATCGACATGAGCGCCCTGCGGGGCTTGGTCAGGGAGAAGGAGATCTCCTTCGACCTGCTGGTCGAAGCGATCGAGTCGGCCCTCCTCATCGCCTACCACCGCACCGAGGGAAGCCGCCGACACGCGCGCGTGGAGCTCAACCGGCAGACCGGGCATGTGACCGTGTGGGCGAAGGAGGACCCCGAGGACCTGGAGGAGGGGCAGGAGCCGCGGGAGTTCGACGACACCCCCTCGGGCTTCGGGCGTATCGCCGCCACCACCGCCAAGCAGGTGATCCTCCAGCGTCTGCGCGACGCCGAGGACGACGCGACGCTCGGCGAGTACGCGGGGCGTGAGGGCGACATCGTCACCGGCGTGGTCCAGCAGGGCCGCGACCCGAAGAACGTGCTGGTGGACATCGGCAAGCTGGAGGCCATCCTGCCGGTGCAGGAGCAGGTGCCCGGCGAGACCTACCCGCACGGCCAGCGCCTGCGCTCGTACGTGGTCCGGGTCGCCAAGGGCGTGCGCGGCCCGTCCGTGACGCTCTCGCGCACCCACCCGAACCTGGTGAAGAAGCTCTTCGCCCTTGAGGTGCCGGAGATCGCCGACGGCTCGGTGGAGATCGCGGCCATCGCCCGCGAGGCCGGCCACCGCACCAAGATCGCCGTCCGCTCCACCCGCTCGGGTCTGAACGCCAAGGGTGCCTGCATCGGCCCGATGGGCGGCCGGGTGCGCAACGTGATGGGCGAGCTGAACGGCGAGAAGATCGACATCGTCGACTGGTCGGACGACCCGGCGGAGATGGTGGCGAACGCCCTGTCACCCGCTCGGGTGAGCAAGGTGGAGGTCGTGGACCTCGCCTCCCGCTCCGCCCGGGTGACCGTGCCGGACTACCAGCTGTCGCTGGCGATCGGCAAGGAGGGGCAGAACGCCCGCCTCGCCGCCCGGCTCACCGGCTGGCGCATCGACATCCGGCCCGACACCGAGCAGCCGGCGGAGTAGACGCCGCCAGGGCCTGCGGAGCTGACGCCGCCAGGGAATGGATCCAGGCCGTGAGTGGCTTGGATTACGACAACAGCCGTTCGATCTTTCCCCCGAAGGGGTGAGGTCGGTGCGGGGAGGTACACTTAGCCGTGTCTGGCCGGACGCATGCCGGAGCATGCCCTGAACGCACCTGTGTGGGGTGCCGGGAGCGGGCGGCCAAGAACGATCTCCTGCGGATCGTGCGGAGCGAGGACGAATGTGTCCCCGATCCGCGCGGTACGCTGCCCGGCCGGGGTGCTTATCTGCACCCCGCCCTGGTCTGTCTCGACCAGGCGGTACGCCGCCGGGTGTTGCCGCGGGCACTGCGCGCCCCGGGAGCGCTCGACACAAAGGCGTTGCGCCGATACGTCGAGCAGGCAACAGTTGCCGAGCAGGCAACGCCGTAAGACATGCCGTACGGAACCCCGTGCGGCTTGGTACCTCGCGAGTCGAAAGCAGGTCGAGATTGCGATGAGCACTCGATGAGTACGCGATGAGTACGCCCATGAACTAGCGACGGTCCGGCTTCACCCGGACCTCAAAGGAGCGAAGTGGCTAAGGTCCGGGTCTACGAACTCGCCAAGGAGTTCGGTGTCGAGAGCAAGGTCGTCATGGCCAAGCTCCAGGAACTCGGTGAATTCGTCCGTTCGGCGTCTTCGACCATCGAAGCGCCGGTTGTACGTAAGCTGACCGACGCCTTCCAGGGTGGTGGCAGCGGCAAGTCCGCCAAGCCCGCCCCGCGCAAGGCTTCCCCCAAGCCCGCCGCACCCTCTCCGGTGCAGGCGGCACGTCCGGCTGCCCCGAAGCCGCCGGCGCCCAAGCCCGCGACGCCGGCCGCGCAGCAGCCGGCCGCCCCGGCGGCCCCCGCGGCTCCGCAGGCTCCCGCCGCGTCCGCGCCGGCCTCGGGTCCGCGTCCGGGCCCCAAGCCCGCGCCGCGTCCGGCCCCGGCCGCCCCGGAGTTCACCGCTCCGCCGGCCGCTCCGGCCGCCCAGACCCCGCAGGCTCCGGCCGCGCAGGGTCCGCGTCCCGGTGGCGCCCGTCCCGGTGCCCCCAAGCCCGGTGGCCGTCCGGCCCCCGGTCAGGGTCAGGCCCGTCCGGGCCAGGGCGCGCCGCGTTCCGGTGGTCAGGCCCCGCGTCCGGGTGCCCGTCCCTCCGGCCCGCGTCCGGGTAACAACCCCTTCACTTCCGGCGGCTCCACCGGCATGGCGCGCCCGCAGGCGCCCCGTCCGCAGGGTGGCCCGCGTCCCGGCGGCGCCCCCGGCGCCGGTCCCCGTCCGCAGGCGCCCGGCGCCCAGGGCGGCGGTCCGCGTCCGCAGGCTCCCGGTGGCGCGCGTCCGACTCCGGGCGCGATGCCCCGTCCGCAGGGCGGCGCCCCGCGTCCCGGCGGCCCGCGTCCGAACCCCGGCATGATGCCGCAGCGTCCCGCTGCCGGCCCGCGTCCCGGCCCCGGCGGCCGTGGTCCGGCCGGTGCCGGTCGTCCCGGCGGTGGCGGCGGCGGTCGTCCCGGTGGCGGCGGCTTCGCCGGTCGCCCCGGTGGCGGTGGCGGCGGTGCCCGTCCGGGTGGCGGCGGCGGTTTCGCCGGTCGTCCCGGTGGCGGTGGCGGCGGCTTCGGCGGCGGCCCCGGTGGTGGCGGTCGTCCCGGCTTCGGCGGTCGTCCCGGCGGCCCCGGTGGCCGTGGCGGCACGCAGGGCGCCTTCGGTCGTCCCGGTGGTCCCGCGCGTCGTGGTCGCAAGTCGAAGCGGCAGCGTCGCCAGGAGTACGAGGCCATGCAGGCCCCGAGCGTCGGCGGCGTGATGCTGCCGCGCGGCGGCGGCGAGACCATCCGTCTCTCCCGCGGCGCGTCGCTCACCGACTTCGCGGAGAAGATCAACGCGAACCCGGCGTCCCTCGTCGCGGTCATGATGAACCTCGGCGAGATGGTCACCGCGACGCAGTCCGTCTCCGACGAGACGCTGCACCTGCTCGCCGGCGAGATGAACTACACGGTTCAGATCGTCAGCCCCGAGGAGGAGGACCGCGAGCTGCTCGAGTCCTTCGACCTGGAGTTCGGCGAGAACGAGGGCACCGAGGAAGACCTGGTCGTCCGTCCGCCGGTCGTGACCGTCATGGGTCACGTCGACCACGGTAAGACCCGACTCCTCGACGCCATCCGCAAGACGAACGTCATCGCGGGCGAGGCCGGCGGCATCACCCAGCACATCGGTGCCTACCAGGTCGCGACCGAGGTCAACGGCGAGGACCGCGCGATCACCTTCATCGACACCCCGGGTCACGAGGCGTTCACCGCCATGCGTGCCCGTGGTGCCCGGTCGACGGACATCGCGATCCTGGTCGTCGCGGCCAACGACGGCGTCATGCCGCAGACGGTCGAGGCGCTGAACCACGCCAAGGCGGCCGAGGTGCCGATCGTGGTCGCGGTCAACAAGATCGACGTCGAGGGCGCCGACCCGACCAAGGTGCGCGGTCAGCTGACCGAGTACGGCCTGGTGGCCGAGGAGTACGGCGGCGACACCATGTTCGTCGACATCTCCGCCAAGCAGGGTCTGCACATCGACAGCCTCCTGGAGGCGGTCGTCCTCACCGCGGACGCGGCGCTGGACCTCCGTGCCAACCCCCACCAGGACGCGCAGGGTATTGCGATCGAGTCCCGCCTGGACCGCGGTCGCGGTGCGGTCGCGACGGTCCTGGTGCAGCGGGGCACGCTGCGGGTCGGCGACACCATGGTGGTCGGCGACGCGTACGGCCGTGTCCGCGCGATGCTGGACGACAGCGGCAACACCGTCGCCGAGGCCGGCCCGTCGACGCCGGTCCAGGTCCTGGGTCTGACCAACGTCCCGGGTGCCGGTGACAACTTCATCGTGGTCGAGGAGGACCGTACGGCCCGCCAGATCGCGGAGAAGCGTGCGGCCCGTGAGCGCAACGCGGCCTTCGCGAAGCGCACGCGCCGTGTCTCCCTGGAGGACCTGGACAAGGTGCTCAAGGCCGGCGAGGTCCAGCAGCTGAACCTGATCATCAAGGGTGACGCTTCCGGTTCGGTCGAGGCTCTCGAGTCCTCGCTGCTCCAGCTGGACGTCGGCGAAGAGGTCGACATCCGCGTCCTGCACCGCGGTGTCGGTGCGGTCACGGAGTCCGACATCGACCTGGCCATGGGCTCGGACGCCATCGTCATCGGCTTCAACGTCCGTGCGGCCGGTCGTGCCGCGCAGATGGCGGAGCGCGAGGGCGTCGACGTCCGGTACTACTCGGTCATCTACCAGGCGATCGAGGAGATCGAGGCGGCCCTCAAGGGCATGCTCAAGCCGGAGTACGAAGAGGTCGAGCTCGGTACGGCGGAGATCCGCGAGGTCTTCCGCTCGTCCAAGCTGGGCAACCTCGCCGGTGTGCTCGTCAGGTCCGGCGAGGTCCGCCGCAACACGAAGGCCCGCCTCCTGCGCGACGGCAAGGTCATCGCGGAGAACCTCACCATCGAGGGCCTGCGTCGCTTCAAGGACGACGTCACCGAGATCCGCGAAGGCTTCGAGGGTGGTATCAACCTCGGAAACTTCAACGACATCAAGGTCGACGACGTCATCGCGACGTACGAGATGCGCGAGAAGCCGCGGGCGTAACCGGCGGACGGTTGCCGCTGGCCGACGGGGGTTCCTGTCGGCCGGCGGTTGCCCACCCACCAGACGCGGTCGGCTGGACAGTGGCCGGACGGCTCGGGGCAGTGCCCCGGGGTGTCCGGCTCGCGGTCTGTGACCGAAGCGGTGTGGGCGGGCCGCATCCGCGGTTCGTGGCATCGGCCGAGAGGGGCCTTTGACCTCCGGCCGATCAGCTGATCGGCCGATCGACCCGACCGGACCGGTCTCCGCCTTTCGGCGAGTCTCAGCCTTCGGCCCTTCGACCGGACCCAGCAGGGTCCGGTCGCGAGCCGTTCCCGAGGGGCTTCGGGGCGCCGGCTGGTCGACAGACCTTCGGGCCTCGGCGGACCGAGTAGGGACTTCGGGCCGTCGGCGTCCGTGCTGCCGGCCCCGGCCGGGCTTTTGGGCTCAGCCGGGTCAGCAGCCCGGAGGCGCCGGCCGAGTCGGCAGCCTGGAGGCCGTTGGCCAGTGGGCCTTCGGGCCTCGGCCCCCGAGTACCTTCGGCCTCCGGCCACCCGCTTCGTTCCCCGGCCTCACAGCCGACCGAGTCGGGTGGTGGGTGGGTGAGGACTGTCGGTGAGGACGCCCCCGCGGGGAAACCCTGTCGAGCCGGCGCCCCGCACGCGGTACCGTTTCTTGATGTCCCCGGCCACCCGGCGCAGGGGCCATCGATCCCGTACCGGCGGGTGAACCGGCAACACACATGTACGTGGGGACGCTGTCCTTCGACCTCCTCCTCGGCGACGTCCACTCGCTGAAGGAGAAGCGCTCCGTCGTCCGCCCGATCGTCGCCGAACTCCAGCGGAAGTACGCGGTGAGCGCGGCCGAGGTGGACCACATGAACCTCCACCGGCGGACGATCATCGGCCTGGCCGTGGTCTCCGGCGACGCGGCGCACGTCACGGACGTACTGGACCGGTGCGAACGGCTGGTCGCCGCCCGCCCGGAGGTGGAGCTGCTGTCCGTACGCCGCCGCTTCCACGGCGACGACGACTGACACGGACCGTGGAACAAAGACCACGGACAAAGACCAAGGAATCAGGAAAGAACGGGAGCTGGACCAGTGGCCGACAACGCGCGGGCGAAAAGGCTGGCGGACCTCATCCGAGAGGTGGTTGCCCAGAAGCTGCAGCGCGGGATCAAGGACCCGCGGCTCGGCTCGCACGTCACCATCACGGACACCCGCGTGACGGGTGACCTGCGGGAGGCGACCGTCTTCTACACGGTGTACGGGGACGAAGAGGAGCGGACGGCCGCCGCGGCGGGCCTGGAGAGCGCCAAGGGCATCCTGCGCTCCGAGGTCGGACGCGCGGCCGGGGTGAAGTTCACCCCGACCCTCACCTTCGTCGCGGACGCCCTGCCGGACACCGCCCGGACCATCGAGGACCTCCTCGACAAGGCCCGGCAGTCCGACGCCAAGGTGCGCGAGACCTCCTCGGGCGCCACCTACGCCGGCGGCGCGGACCCGTACCGCAAGCCGGCGGACGACGAGACGGACGGCGACGCCGCGGAATGACGCAGAAGCACACCACGCCCGACGGCCTTGTCATCGTCGACAAGCCGTCGGGCTTCACTTCGCACGACGTGGTCGCCAAGATGCGCGGGATCGCCCGGACCCGCCGCGTCGGCCACGCCGGCACCCTCGACCCGATGGCGACCGGCGTGCTGGTCCTCGGTGTCGAGCGCGCCACCAAGCTCCTCGGTCACCTCGCGCTGACCGAGAAGGAGTACCTGGGCACCGTACGGCTGGGCCAGAACACCCTCACCGACGACGCCGAGGGCGAGATCACCTCGTCCACCGACGCCTCCAAGGTGACCCGGGAGGCCATCGACGCCGGTATCGCCAAGCTGTCCGGCGCCATCATGCAGGTCCCGTCCAAGGTCAGCGCCATCAAGATCGACGGCGTACGGTCCTACAAGCGGGCCCGCGAGGGCGAGGAGTTCGAGATCCCGGCGCGCCCGGTGACCGTCTCCTCCTTCACGGTGTACGACGTCCGCGACGCCGTCGCCGAGGACGGCACCCTGGTCCTGGACCTGGTCGTCTCCGTCGTCTGCTCCTCCGGCACCTACATCCGCGCGCTCGCCCGCGACCTGGGCGCCGACCTGGGCGTAGGCGGGCACCTCACCGCACTGCGCCGTACGCGCGTCGGGCCGTACAAGCTCGACTCGGCGAAGACGCTGGACCAGCTCCAGGAGGAGCTGACCGTGATGCCGATCGCCGAGGCCGCCGAGGCCGCCTTCCCGCGCTGGGGGGTGGACGCCAAGCGCGCCAGGCTGCTGCTGAACGGGGTCCGCCTGGAGATGCCCGACGAGTACGCGGACGCCGGTCCCGTCGCCGTGTTCGACCCCGAGGGCCGTTTCCTGGCGCTCGTCGAACTGCACAAGGGCAAGGCCAAGAGCCTGGCCGTCTTCGCCTGAGCGAGGGCTTTCGCCGTGGAGCGGCGGCCGGCACGGGGTGTGCCCCAGCCGCCGCTCCACGGTCCCCCCACTTCCCCCACCCCTAGGACTGTCCAACCGCCCCCGCCAATTCACCCGTCCGGGCAGGCGCTCGGAGTGAACCGGGGGAGCGGAAGGGGGCGCGTTCCGCGAGCACGCCGCCCCGCCGATCATCACCCGCCTACCGTCGCCACAGGCACGGGCAAGGGCGGGAAGGCAAGACGATGACGGCAGGAGACCCGCGAACCGGCAGCGCCCGCGGGGCCACGGCGCACGGCACGGGTGACATGGCGGACGCGGCGGGATCGACACCCGCGCGCACGGACGGGGCGCGCGGCGCGCGGGTGCTCACGACCCCCCGCCCGCACACGGACGCCGCTCTCGGCATCCGCCGCACGGACCCCGGTCCCCTCGCGGACACCCGCACCACCGACCCCCTGGTCCACATCCAGGACCCCGCCGGCCGCCCCCGTGGCATCGGCTTCCTCGCCGACCACCAGGGCACCCTCCTCACCAGCCACGAGGCCGTCGACGGTCTCGACCGGCTGGTGCTGCGCGCCGGGGACCGCACCCTGGTGGTCGCCGCCGAGGACGTGACCGCGCTGCCCGCCCGGAACCTGGCCCTGGTGCGCGCCGAGGGCCTGGACGTGCCCCCGCTGCCGCTGAGCTGCCGCGGGAGCGTCACGGCCGGTACCTACGTCCGGGTCGCCGCCGGCTGCTGGCGCGAGGCGCGGGTGCTGGCCGCCGCCGAGGTGTCGTACGGCCGCCATCTGATCGGCGACGCGCTGGAGCTGGCCATCGGAACGACCGGCCGGGACGCGCTGCGCCCCGGGGGCGGGGCGGCCGGGGGACCGGTGGTGGACGCGCGTACGGGCGCTGTCCTCGGCGTCCTCGGGACCGTGCTGCACGCCCCGCACCGCGACGCCGGCTTCGCGGTGCCGCCCCGCGCCGCCGCCGGCCCCCTCGCCGAGCTGGTGGCCCGTAACGCGGCCACCGTGCCCGCGTACGGCGCCGACCTCAACCTCGCGGGCGTCCTGGAGCTGACCGCCACCTCGGTGGGCCAGGACGGACCGCCGAGGGCTCTTGTGCAGCCGGTCGAACGCCATGCTGTGGCAGCGGAGTTGGACGGCTTCGCGGACGGCGACCGGTGCGTGCTCGGCCTGGTCGGCGCACCGGGCAGCGGTCGTACGACGGAACTCGCGGCGCTCGCCGCCCGCCGCGCGGAGCCCACGCTGTGGCTGCGCGGCGCCGATCTGGAGGAGGGCGACGGCTCGGTGGCCGACGCGGCGCGCCGCGCCCTGGAGCGGGCCGCCCGTATCGTCGCCGCCGCCCGCCATGCCGACCTCCGCGACCTCGGCGATCTCTCCCCGGAGCATCTCGCCGCCCGCGCGGGCCGCCCCCTTCTGCTCCTCCTCGACAGCCCCGAGGAGATGCCCCCCGCCCTGGCCCACCGGCTCCCCGAGTGGACCGAGGGCACCGTCGCCTGGCTCCGGGAGACCGGCGCCCGCCTGGTGGTGGCCTGCCGGGAGGAGCACTGGGAGCAGGCGGGTTTCATCCCAACCCTCGTACAGACAGCGGAACTTGGCGACCTCGGCCCCGAGGAGGCAGAGAAGTCGCGGGCGCGTTACGGGATCCCCGAGGGGCTGCTCGCCGCGCGGGACGCCCGGCATCCGCTCACCCTGCGGCTGCTGTCCGAGGTGTGGGCCGTACTGCGCGGGGCCCGCTTCGATGGCCCGGTCGACCGGCACCAGGTGTTCGCGGCCCACCTCGACCTGATGTGCCTGCGCATCGCGGTACGGCTCGCCGCCGAGCGGGGGCTGCGCGGCACCGCCGTACGACGGCTCGCGGCGCGGGTCGCCGGGCAGGTGCACGAGGCCGCCCGGCGCGGCCTCGGTGCGGCGCAGGGGGAGCTGGACCGGGCGGCCTTCGAGGCGGTGTTCCCGTGGGGTCCGGCCCCGGAGCGGCTCGGCGGCGGCACCGGCTGGGCCTCCGCCGTGCTCGCCGAGGGCCTGCTCGTGCCGGCCGGGGGCGGCTACCGCTTCGCCCACGAGGAACTGGCCGACTGGCTCCAGGGCCTGCACCTCGACCTGGACGAGGCCGTGCACACCCTGGTGCACCGCGCCCGCGACCCCAGGGCGGAGGAGGGCGGAGCACCGGTGCCGCGCCATCGCGTCGGACCCGTCGTACAGGCCCTGCTGCACCTCGGCCGCCGCCAAGGCTCCCGCCAACTCGCCTTCCAGCTACGTGAGTTGGTGGACGCCCTGGATCTGGACACCGGCTCCTGGTGGGCCGCCCGGCTGCTCGCCGGGACCCTGGGGCAGGTGCCGGACGCGACGCCGTACACGGAGGTGCTGCGGCTGCTCGCCGAGCGCGTCGTGACCTGGCGGCGCGATATGCGGCCGGTGCCCCGGGAGTTCGGGCCCGCCTTCTGGACCGGCCTGCCCGTGACCGCCGCCGAACGACTGGACCTGCTGCGCCGGCTCGTCCTCGCCGATCCCGCCGCGGGCGCGCCGGGCGAGCGGTACCTCGATGCCGTGGCCCGGCTGCTGGCCGCCGCACCCGATGCCGTACAGCCCTGTCTGACACGGTGGTTCGAGGACGAGAGGCCGTTGCCCGCGGCCCCGCACGCCACCGTGGCGACCGCGGCGCAGGCCCTGCTGCACACCCATCGGCAGGGCGCGCTGGACGCGCTCACGGAGGCGCTGGCCGAGAGCGGCCACCGGCACGCGGAGGAACTGCTCACCGTGCTGGCCGAGGAGGAGCCGTCGGCGCTGTGCCGGGCCGTGCACCGCTGGGCGCACGACGAGCGGCGCACCGCCCGGCGTCCGGCCGCCATGGCGCTCGCGCTGCGCGCCGCCCCGCATCTGCGGACGGCCGCGGACCGCGAGCTGCTGTGCCGCGCCGCGACCGCCGTGCTCGCCCGCCCCGCCGAGCACGCCCTGCACGGCGGCGCCCACGCCCTGCTGGCCGGCGCCCCCGGCACCCGCGAACGGCACCTGGCCGAGGCGCTGCGCCACTTCGTCGACGGCGACCCGCTCGTCCCCGCGACCGCCCTGCTGCCCGCCCTGGCCAGTCATCCGGACCCGGTCCTCGACGCCTTCCGGACCCGGTTGCGCGGCCCGCACCGGGAGGCGGCCGACTGCCTGCGCCGCCTTCTCGCCGATGCCACCACCCCGGCCCTCGCCCGCGCCGCCGCGACCCTGCTGCGGGAAGCGGCGCGCCCGCACCCGGAGACCGCCGGGCGCATCGCCGCGGCCGTCGACCGCCGCCTGGATCACGGCCCCGCCGCCCGCCCGACCCTGTTCCCCCTGGTCACCGGCCTGCTCCGGGACGGCCCCGAGCCGCTGCGGGCCGCGCTGGCCACCGTCCTCGCCGCCTCCGACAGCCGTACTTCCGGCAGTCGTGCTTCCGACAGCCGTACCTCCGGTGGTCGTACCTTCGACAGCGGTGCCTCGGGTACGCCGCGCGCCGAACTCCTGGACTTCCTGCTCGCCCGCGAACAGGAACCCTCCGTGCTGGTCGCCGTTCTGCACGCGGCGGCCTCCGAGACCGGTCCTGCGGACGACGTCCGCGCCCTCGTGCACCGCACCGGACTGCTCCTGGGCCGCACCCCCGAGGGCGCCACCCGCTTCGACCGCGCCCTGGTCGACCTCGGCCGGCATGTCCCCGGGTTCGCCACCCGGATGACCCGCTGGCTCGCCGGCACCCCGGACGAGTGGGCCGCCGTGGTAGGCCCCGGCACCCGCCGCACCCTGGAGAATCTCGGGGGCGCGCGGGTACCGGCCTGACACCGCCCCTGAGCTGCCACGGTGAACGTGCGCCCGGTCACAGCGCCCCTACCGATGCGGGCGCCGGGCACCCGGCATGGCACCCTTAGACCTGCACAATCGTCAAGGTAGACACGGACACGGGTTCGAGGAGCGGTCACAGTGCAGCGCTGGCGTGGCTTGGAGGACATCCCCGAGGACTGGGGGCGCAGCGTCGTCACCATCGGTTCCTACGACGGTGTCCACCGAGGCCACCAGCTGATCATCAAGCACGCCGTCGACCGCGCCCGCGAGCTGGGCGTCCCGGCCGTCGTCGTCACCTTCGACCCGCACCCCAGCGAGGTCGTGCGCCCCGGCAGCCACCCGCCGCTGCTCGCCCCGCACCACCGCCGCTGCGAGCTGATGGCCGAACTGGGCGTCGACGCGGTGCTGATCCTCCCCTTCACCAGCGAGTTCTCCAAGCTGTCGCCCGCCGACTTCGTGGTGAAGGTCCTGGTGGACAAGCTGCACGCCAAGGCGGTCGTGGAGGGCCCGAACTTCCGCTTCGGCCACAAGGCGGCCGGCAATGTCGAGTTCCTCGCCGAACAGGGCAAGGTCTACGACTTCGAGGTCGAGGTCATCGACCTGTACGTGTCCGGCGCGGCGGGCGGCGGCCTGCCGTTCTCCTCTACCCTGACCCGGCGCCTGGTCGCCGAGGGCGATGTCGAGGGCGCCCGCGAGATCCTGGGCCGCCCGCACCGGGTGGAGGGCGTGGTGGTGCGCGGCGCCCAGCGCGGCCGCGAGCTGGGCTTCCCCACCGCGAACGTCGAGACGCTGCCGCACACCGCCATCCCCGCGGACGGTGTGTACGCCGGCTACCTGCACGCGCAGGGCGAGATCATGCCGGCCGCGATCTCGGTGGGCACGAACCCTCAGTTCGACGGCACCGAGCGCACGGTGGAGGCGTACGCCATCGACCGCGTCGGCCTCGATCTGTACGGCCTGCATGTCGCCGTCGACTTCCTCGCCTACGTCCGCGGCCAGGCGAAGTTCGACTCGCTGGAAGCGCTGCTGGAGCAGATGGCGGCGGATGTGAAGCGGTGCAAGGAGATCGTGGCGGCGGAGAAGTAGTCCCTGCCTCGGGCTTTCTGCGTGACGACAAGGAAAGGGCGGCCGGTGCGTGGAGCACCGGCCGCCCTTTCGTCATTCCGTGAGCGGGGTCACGGCTGCTGCGGGGGCTGCCCCTGCGGGTAGGGCTGGCCGGGGTACGGCTGCCCCGGCTGCGGGGGGTAGGGCTGCTGGCCCGGCTGCGGCTGCGGTTGCTGCTGGGGCGGGTAGGGCTGGCCGGGCGCGGGCTGCCCGGGGTACGGCTGCCCCGGCCCCTGCGGGTACGGCTGCCCCGGCCCCTGCGGGTACGGCTGCCCCGGCCCCTGCGGGTACTGCTGGCCCGGGGCCTGCGGATAGGGCTGGCCCTGGCCCGGCAGCTGCTGCGGGCCCGGCAACGGCGGGGCGGCCACCGGCGGCGGGTTGCCGTCGCTGGTCCACAGCCCGTGCGCCTGCTGGTGGCGCACGAAGTCCTCGGCGATCATCGCGGCGAGGTTGAAGTACGCCTCGCGGGTGCGCGGCCGCATCATGTCGAGGTCCACCTCGGCACCGGCGGACAGATGCTCGTCGAAGGGCACGACGACGACCCCGCGGGTGCGGGTCTCGAAGTGCGACACGATGTCCTCGACCTTGATCATCTTGCCGGTCTCGCGGACCCCGGAGATCACGGTCAGCGAGCGGGAGACCAGGTCGGAGTACCCGTGCGCGGCCAGCCAGTCCAACGTCGTACTGGCGCTGGAGGCACCGTCCACGGACGGCGTGGAGATGATGATCAGCTGGTCGGCGAGGTCGAGCACCCCGCGCATGGCGCTGTACAGCAGACCGGTGCCGGAGTCGGTGAGGATGATCGGGTACTGACGGCCGAGCACATCGATCGCGCGCCGGTAGTCCTCGTCGTTGAACGTGGTCGAGACGGCCGGGTCCACGTCATTGGCGATGATCTCCAGACCGGAGGGCGCCTGCGAGGTGAACCGGCGGATGTCCATGTACGAGTTCAGGTACGGGATCGCCTGGACCAGGTCGCGGATGGTGGCCCCGGTCTCCCGGCGCACCCGTCGGCCGAGGGTGCCGGCGTCCGGGTTGGCGTCGATGGCGAGGATCTTGTCCTGCCGCTCGGTGGCGAGGGTGGAGCCCAGCGCGGTGGTCGTGGTGGTCTTGCCCACGCCACCCTTGAGGCTGATGACCGCGATCCGGTAGCAGGACAGCACCGGCGTACGGATCAGCTCCAGCTTGCGCTGCCGCTCGGCCTCTTCCTTCTTGCCGCCCAGCTTGAACCGGGACCCGGCCGCGGCGGGCCGCCCGCTCTTCGCCTTCTGCCGACGGTTGTTCAGCAGCCGGTCCGAGGACAGCTCCACGGCCGCGGTGTAACCCAGCGGCGCGGCACCGGGGTTGGTCGGCTGCCGCTGATCGTGCTGGATCGCCTGCGGCCAGGCGGCTCCGGCGCGGGGGTCGGCGGGGGGCTGGGGGGCGTCGGGCTGTGCCTGCGGCTGCTGGCCTTGCTGCGGGAAGCCGTAACCGCCCTGCTGCGGGGGGTTGTTGGGCTGCGGGAAGCCGTAGGCGCCCTGCTGGGCCGGGGGGTTGGCCGGGCCCTGGCCCTGCTGGGGGAAGCCGTAACCACCGTCAGGGGTGGGGGAGGGGGCGTTGGGAGCCGGGACCGGGGGTTGGGGCTGGGGCGCCGGGGGCGGCGGGAAGCCGTAGCCGCCGGCCTGGTTCGGCTGCGGGGCGCCCTGAGGGCCCGGCTGGGCGGGGGGCGTGGGCATGCCGGGGTGGTTCGGCTGCGGGGGCTGACCGGGGTGACCGGGGTGGTTCGGCTGGTTCCAGACCGCGGGCGCGGGCTGCGGTGCCTGCGGCTGGAACGGCGGCTGCTGCCCCTGCGCCGGACCCGGCTGCTGCTGCGCGGGCGGCTGAGGCCCGGCCTGCTGGGGCATGGGCTGCTGCGGTCCCGCCTGCGGCGGCATGGGCTGCTGCGCGGGCCACTGGGCCGCCGGGGCCGGGGCCGCGGGCTGGTACGACGGCGGCAGCGGGGGCACACCGTGCTGCGGCGCGGGCGGCGGCGTCCAGGCGGCCGGGAAGTCCTGCGGCACCGGGGGAGCGGGCTGGGCGACGGCGTCCTGCGGGGCCGCGCTCTGCGGAGCCGCGTCCTGGGGGGCCGCGCTCTGCGGAACGGGGCCTTGCGGAGCCGGGTCCTGCGGAGCCGCGCCTTGGTGGACGGCGTCCTGCGGGGCCGCGTCCTGGGGAACGGCGGTCTGCGGGGCGGCGTCCCGGGCGTCCTCGGCAGCAGCCTCCGGGACGGTGGCCTCTTCCTGAGCGGATACGGCCCCTTCCTGGGCGGAGCCCTCCGGCGCGGAGTCGGCGTCCGCGGTGGCCACGGAGTCCGGGACACCGTCGCCGGTCACCGCGCTGTCGGCGCCCGTACCCGCGTCCCGGTCTCCGTCCCCCCGCTCCCCATTCGCCCCGGACTCGGACGCGGACGCGGACTCGACAACGGAGGCACCTTCCTCCGCGCCCTCGGCCCCTGCCTCGGGCTCGTCCTCCTTGCCCTGGTCCGCCGCCTCGGACTCGGCGGCGGCCTTCTGCATGGCGGCCGCACGCTCGGCGATCTCGGCCATCTCACGCTTCAGGGCGACGGCGGAGAACCGCATGGTCGCCCCGCTCTCCAGATCCCCGTTGGAGGTCTCCGGCTCGACGGCCGGCGGCGCGGCGGGCACGGCCTCCGGCTGAACGGGCTGGACCGGCTGCGGCTGCTGGAGCTCGAACCCGTCGGGAAGCCTGGGCATCGGAACGGAATCACCGAACGACCGCGGGGGCTGCGCCGGCGACTGAGGCGGCACGGGCGGCGGCATCGGCGGAGCGAACGGCGTCCCCTGCGGCGGCGTACCGACCGGCTGAGACCCGACCGGCTGAGACCCGACAGGCGGCGCACCGACCGGAGGGGCGCCGACAGGCTGAGCCCCGACCGGCGGCGGCATCATTCCGGCATCCGGCCCCGGGACCCCCGTACCCCCCGACGACGAGAACGGCGGAAGCCCGGCCGCACCCGAGGGCCCGGCGGCCCCCGAGACATCCGAGGCCGGCGCCCCGTCGGTCCCGCCCTGCGCGCCGCTCACGCCCCCCGCGCCCCCGATCGAACCGCCGGAGGCACCCGCGTTCTGCGTGTACCAGGCCGGGGGAGCGTAGTCGATGGTGAACTCGCCGGTGGTCTCGACGGCCTCCGCGTCGGGCTGGTCATCGCCGGGTGTGCCCCAGCCCCCGCGCATCCCGTCCCGATCGCTGCTCACAGTTCCTCCTGGTGTGGTCGAGCACCCTCATGCCGTGGCGGGGCGACCATGTCGTGTCGTTCGAGTCGTCCGTAGTGGTCAGGGGCAGTCCGATCCACGGGTCCTGCCGGCACGCCCGCTCCCAGCCTAATCACCACGAGCCGCCCCTCGGCAGGCCCGCCCGCCTGTCGGCTCGCGCACACCGGATCGGAAGGCATGCCGAAGCCCCCGGCCCGCCCCCCGAGTTGTCGCACGAAACCGGGAGCAACCGGAAGAGAGATGACGAACGGGAAAGGGAAAGAAAGCGAATAAACCCAACAGGCAAGGGCAATTCAGTCCATGCGTCGAGGTGTGCCCAGCAATCCGGTCTCGGCGTCGGTCGGTTGGGTCAGCACATATTGCCGATCCCGGTCGGTACACCACAGGGTGACACCGTCCGGCAGCGCCGGCAGTGACTCCACCTCGGTGCGGGTGAGCCCCATGGTGCGGCCGAGCTCGGCGGCCTCGTCCGGCGAGACCCGCTGGATACCGGCGAGCCGGGCCTGGCGCAGCAGCCGGGGCGCGACCGGGCTGAGATACGGCAGCAGGGTCAGCACCGACTGCCAGGGCCCGGACACCACCCGGCCGCGCGGGGGCCGCATACCGCAGTCCCGCACCACCACGACCGGCGTACCGGCCGAGGCACCCTGCGGGGGCACGCGCCCGACGTCGTACACGGACAGTCCGTTCTGTCCGCCGCCCATGGCGTGCACCATCTGCATCCAGGCCTGCGGCCGGCCGGTCTCCACGGCCACGCGCGCGCCGGTGGCGGCCGAGCGCAGCGCCAGCACCTGCGCGGTCCACAGGCCGCCGATCAGGACGACGTCGTAGGGCGTCGGCCGATTGATGCCCAGTACGGCGGGCTGGCCCTCGGCGTCCACCCCGGCCACCACGCCGTCATCGCCGATGGGCAGCGCGAGCGCGTCCAGCAGCTGGGCGGGCAGCGCGTGCCGGCCGTGCCGGGGGCCGAGCAGTCCGAGGCCGTGCCGCAGCCGCTCGCCGAGGCCGCGCGGCCCGGAGCCGTCCGCCGCCTGCCGGTCCAGGTCGGGGGAAGCCGTGGGAATCGTCGTCACCGCGCACCTCCGAGGGGCAGTGTGGCCAGCATGCCGGGCAGTTGCTCACGGTCGAGGCGGGCCAGACCGGCACCGGCCTTGCGGGCCGCAGCCTCCAAGGCCCGGCGGGCCGCCACGAGTTCGTCGTCGCTGCGCCCGGTCACCCGCAGATGCCCGCACAGCGAGACCTCCTGCCGGTCGCCGCGCGCGAGGGTGAGGCTGAAGGTGGTGGCGAGCGCCGGTATCGCCGTGACCTGCGCGACCAGCTGCGGCAGCGATTCGCCGCGCCCGCCGCCCAGTTGGGGCCAGCGCCGCACCCAGTAGGTGGTGTGCCGGCGGTTGTCGCAGCGCCAGCTGCGCCCGGACTCCTCCGTACGCCGTTCCCGTGTCTCGCTGCGCCCGGCCTCCGCGGTGACCAGCGGATTGGCGCAGGCCGAGGTGGCGAGCGCGGCGATCAGCTCCTCCTCGTCGAGCACCCGTGCCCGGAAACCCGCGCCGGTCAGCCGACTCGCCAGATGGTCCGCGCTCCGCACGACACACTTCTGCGCCCCGAGCAGCCCGCCCCCGCGCGCCGCCACCGCCTCCGCGCACGCCTCCGGATCCAGCTTCAGCGCGATCCAGGTGATCCGCACGGCCGGGGCCCCGGTCTGCTCCTGCAACGGCAGGTAGTTGGCGACGGCCACCGACTGCTGCGGCAGATGCAACGCGGGCGCCGGCTGCGTGTGCAGCACCACCTGCGCCGACTCCAGCCGTATCCCGTCCACCTCCAGCGCGTCCCGCACCAGCCTCAACGGCAACGGCTGCCGACTCCGCTCCGCCCGCAACGCCGTCGCGTCGGCCTCCACCTGGAGAACAGCGGTGACGAAGGTGCCGTCACCGACGATGCCGACGGGGCTGCGGTCGCGCCCGCCGTACGCGTAGGTGCGCAGGCTCGGCTCGCATTCGAGCGCGGGGACCAGCGAGGGTTCGGTGCCCGGCGGTATCGGGGTGTTCGCGGCACGGCGCTGCCGGGCCTTCAACTCCCGCGCGGTGGCCAGCCATTCGGGCAGTGAGCGCCCGCGGCGCCGGACGAACGCGAGGGCGACCAGCAGGACGGCGACGACCACGGCGGGCACCAGGGCCATCGGGCCGATGACCCAGCCGACGACGAGCACGGCCAGTGCGAGTTCCGGAAGTACGAGCCGTTGCATGCGGAACGAGCCGGACAATGTCGGGCGGGCGCCCGGGCCCGCCGGATCCGGGAGTCGCTGTTCCCGGGTCGGCGCCGAACCCGTCCCCGTCGGTTGCGGACCGGGCGTCGAGGGGCCGGTTCCCCGTCCGTGCCGGCGCGTGCGAGACCGCGTCCCGGAAGCCCTCAACTCATCCCCCCATTTTCCTCACAACTCCCCGCCATGCGGCCCCTGAGCAGAGCCCACGAGGGCCCCGGTACCCTACCCGCTCCGCGGAACCGGCCAGACACCAGGCATAGTAGGGGCTCGGTCCGACAACGGCGTGCCGGAGACAGTGGTCTTCGACCGGTATCCGGACGGCCACACGGGGAGAATCAGGGGCAGATGGCATCTCGGCGGGATCAACTCAACGCCTACACCTTTGCGAAGCGGCGCATGCTCGCGGCGTTCGTCCAGCCCTCCTCCGACGGCTCGGAGGAAGCCGCCCCCAAGCCGTTGCGGGCGGTCCTGCCCGGCACCATCGTCGGAGTGGTCGTCATGGCCGTGTTCGGCGCCTGGGGGATGTTCCGCCCGACCGCACCGCAGGGCTGGGACACCCCGGGTGAAAAGGTGATCATCGCCAGCAAGTCGACCACCCGGTACGTCGTTCTGAAGACCGACGGCAGGACCCAGCTGCACCCGGTGCTCAACATGGCGTCCGCGAAGCTCCTCCTCGCCGACGGCAAGGGCGACGTGGTCACCGTCGATGAGTCGATCCTCGACAACGGCAAGATCCCGCACGGCGTCACCATCGGCATCCCGTACGCCCCCGACCGCCTGCCCTCCAGCCAGGAGGCAGGCGCGGCCAAGCGCTGGGCCGTCTGCGAGCGCCCGGGCGCGGGCGGCAGGGCCATCCAGAAGGCGGCGTTCGTACTCGCCGCCCGCGACAAGAAGAAGACCGAGGGAGCCCGTCAGAAACTCGGCGGCGGGGACATCCTGTACGTCGCCGCCCCGGACGGGCAGCGCTACGTCGTGGACGCCCGCGGCACCGCGTACGAGGTCGACAAGAACGACGAGTTGCTGCTGCGCACCCTCGTCGGCGCCGGCCGGCAGCCCGAACGCGTCTCCCGTGACTGGCTCGACACCCTGCACACCGGTGACCCGATCGAGTTTCCCAGGATCGAGGGAAGCGTGAGCGCGCCCGCCGGTGTCCAGGGCAGCCTGCCCGCCGCCGCGAACAAGGTCGGCATGGTGCTGCGGGCCCCCGACGGCGACCGCCAGCAGTTCTACGTCGTCGAACAGGGCAAGGTCCTGCCCGTCTCCGACTTCACCGCCAAGCTGCTCCTCAACAGCAAGGACCTCGTCGGCCTCGGCCAGGCGGGCAAGGCCCTCGACGTCAGCGCGGGCGCCTTCGTACCGGGCTCGACCGCCTTCGCGGCCGACCGCAAGTGGCCGACCCTCACCCCGAAGGTCGTCAACGACGCGGGCACCGCGAGCGGCAGCCGCGGCACCGTCTGCAACGTCCTCGACCACGTCGACTCCGGCAACGGCACCACGACCCTCGACACCTGGGCGGGCACGGACTTCCCGGCCGAGCTGCCCACCGGATCGTCGAGCGCCTATGTCACCCCCGGATCGGGCCAGCTCTACCGCCAGTTCCAGGGCACGGACACCAAGGCCGGCGGCGTCTTCCTCGTCACCGACACGGGCCTGCGCTACGCCATGCAGTCCAACGCCGACAGCGGCTCCACGGGCACCGAGTACGGCATGACGGACAAGCAGCGCAAGGAGCTCCAGCAGGAGGCCCAACTGGCCCAGACCCGGCTCGGATACGCCGGTCTGAGCCCCGCCCCGATCCCAGTCGCCTGGTCCATGTTCCTGCCGACCGGCCCCCGCCTGTCGACCACTGCGGCGAGCCAGCCGCAGGGTTCGTAGGAGAAGCCACGTGTCGTACCCGCGTCTGCTCCGTACCGCGGCGATCGCGGCCGCCACGCTGTGCACCGCCACAGTCGTCCTGGCCCCGCCCGCCGCCGCCGACTCCTTCTCCGACCAGTGCAACTTCCCCAACAAGGTGTATCCCGGGCGCCCCTGGGCCCTGCAACGCGTGCTGCTTGACGAGCTGTGGAGCCAGTCCAAGGGCAAGGGCGTGCGCGTCGCGGTCATCGACACCGGCGTGGACACCCAGAACCCCCAGCTGGCCCACGCGGTGGACGCGTCGAGCGGGGCCAACTTCCTGCCGACCAAGAACGGCAAGGGCCAGAAGATCGACCGCGGCAAGGCGAACGGCACGACAGACACCGTCGGCCACGGCACCCGCGTGGCGGGCATCATCGCCGCCCGGCCCATGCCGGGAACGGGATTCGTGGGCCTGGCACCCGAGGCGACCATCATCCCCATCAAGCAGAACGACGCGGAGGGCGACGGCACCGCCACCACCCTCGCCCAGGCGATCGAGCACGCGATCAAGGAGAAGGCCCAGGTCATCAACATCTCCCAGGACACCGCGAACGCCATCCAGCCGGCCGGCGGCCTGCACACCGCGATCAACGACGCGCTGGCGCACGGGATCGTGGTGGTCGCCTCCGCGGGCAACGACGGCCTCGACGGCAACGTCAAGCTCACGTACCCGGCGTCCTACCCGGGTGTCCTGGCGGTCGCCGCGTCGGACCGCAACAACGAGCGCGCGTCCTTCTCCCAGTCCGGCGACTTCGTGGGCGTCGCCGCCCCCGGCGTCGACATGATCTCCACCGTGCCCAAGGGCGGCCACTGCTCGGACAACGGTACGAGCTTCTCGGCGCCCTACGTCGCCGGGGTCGCCGCGCTCATCAAGGCGAAGCACCCCGGCTGGACGGCGCACGAGATCGTCGCCCAGATCGAGCAGACCGCGGAACGCTCGGTCGCCGGGCACGACATGCTGGTCGGCTGGGGCGTCGTCGACCCCGTCCGCGCCCTGACGGACGACGAACACCCCATCGAGAAGCCCGACGCCCACGAGGGCCTCAGCCGCGCCGAGGCCCCGACCCCGGCCAGGCTGGTGCTCGGCGAGACCGCCGACGAACGCAACACCCGCCTGGCGACGTACGTCGCGGTCGGAGCGGCGGTGCTGGTGGCCGCGCTCGCGGGGGTGGCGGTGGCGATACGGGACGCGCGTCGGCGGACGGCGGGCGGCGGCCCGGGACGCCCGACGGCGTGAAAGATGCGTGAAGGTCACAGGGCTACAGCAGACTTGTCACACAAGTCAGTTGGGGGGTGTCAGTCCCGTTGACTACAGTGATTGCATTGCGAAGACGAACGCTCGGGGAGTGCTGCCGCCCCGAGCAGGGGACGGAAACGGGGGTGGCGCGACGTGCGGCCTGACGACGGCACGGGCGGACTGAAGGTCGGTCTGGAGGCTCTGAAGACCTTCAAGACGCGTGTGGACTCGGTGCTCAAGACTTTCGAGGGTTCGCCCGGTTCGGCGAAGAAAGTGGCGATGCATACGATCACCGCCGATTCGTTCTGCGGCAACGGTGGATTTCCCGAGGCCACGGGACTGCACAGTCAGTACACGCGGGTCCATGACCGCCTCATGACGCTCTCCCAGTCGCTGACGTTGCAGATCGAGGCGATGCAGATCGCGGTGCATGGCGCGGATATCGGTTTCGAGAACCTTGATCTCGAACAGCGGCGTCGGTTTCACGAGATCCGCACCCAGATCAACGAGCAGTTCGACGATGTGCGCAAGCACCAGAAGCGCACCGACGACAAGCAGGCCGACGGGGACTTCTGATGGGCGACCACAACAAGCAGCCGGATCCGCACCAGTTCGATCGCTGGGCGGCCGACCAGCAGTTCAAGCAGGAGAAGTCGGCCATGGGCGGCGGCCAGTGCGCCGCGCCGAGCCTCAACAAGCCGGGCGGCGGCTGCCAGGTCAGCGACTTCGAGGGCCACCAGCTGAACGACATGGTCGACATGGTGAAGTCCGCGAACCACGAGCACTTGGAGAATGCCGCCAACGGCCTCTGGGATGCGCGGGACGCCATCTGGAGCGCCGCCGATGAGCTCTTGGAGCACATCGGCCGGGTCGACTGGCACGGCGAGGCGGCCACCGCGTTCCACAGCTGGGCGGGCGACCTCGTCAACCACTCGTACGAGCTCGGCTTCTACGCGGACAACGTGGCGACCCAGGTCTCCGCGGCGAGCATGGGACTCGCCTCGGTGAGCAGTTCCATGCCACCCCGCGACAACCGACCCAAGATCTTCTCGGTGGCCGAGCAGGCCAAGTTGGACCCGGGCGGCATCCAGGCCCAGGCCGTCGAGAACCACCGCCAAGAAGCGATCACCCAGATGAACCGCCTGGCGTCGTACTACGCGGTCTCGGAGGAGAACCTGCGGGGGCTGGAGGAGCCCAAGTTCGGGAAGATGCCGGACATGGGGGTGCCTGCGGCATCCCCTGGGTGGAAGCAGGACGACAAGGTCGGCGGAGGTCAGACGTCCCTCCCGCACACACCTGTGGCGGGCGCACCGGTCGGTCACTCCGTTGCCACTCCGGTCGGGCACAGCGCGGTAGGGGGCGACACCGGGACGAAGCTGCACCACGTGGTCCTGCCGCCGGAGCAGCATGTGCACGTGGACCCGACCCAGCACGTCGGCACCAACATCGACAGCGTCAACACTCTGCCTCCGGACACCGCGAAGCCCACGGTGCCGGTCGCGCCGCCGACCGCACCCGGTCCTGGTGGCGGCGGTGGTGGACCGATCACTCCCTTCCCCACCGGCCCCATGGTTCCGAACGTGGGCATGCCCGTGCCACGCGGTGGAACAGGCGGCGTCCGGGGCCCGGTCGGGACTTCGCGGATGACCGTACCCCCCGTCGAGGAACCGGAAGTCGGAACCGGCACGGGGCGCGGCCCCATCAGTGGGGTGCGACAGCCCGTCGTACCCGGTCAGGCGGGCGCGCGCGGTCCGGCGTCGCCGATGGGCAGGACCCCCATGGGGCAGTCCCCCATGGGCAAGGCTCCGATGGGCCGGGGCCCGGTCGGCCGCAGCATCGTCGGCGGAACGCCCCGGACCGGTGGAGTGCCCGGCGAGCGCGTCGGTGAATCGGGCCCGACCGGGGCGGCACGCTCCGGCGGAGTCATCGGCGGCCGGCCGACCACTCCCTCCGCGAAGGGCGTCAACGGCTCCAGGGTGCCGCGCGGCAAGGTCATCGGCGGCGAGCCCGCCGCACGTGACCCGCACGCCGTCGAGCGACCCGGTCAGCGCGGAGTGATCCGGGCCGCCGAGCCGGAGGGCGCCGAGGGACAGTCCTCGCGCAGGCCCATGACCCCCGGCGGCGCGGTCGGGGCGCCCAACAGCAAGGAGCCGACGGCCAGGAACGGCGCTCGCACCGCCGACGAGCACATGCCCGGGCGTTCGTCATCCCGACGTTCACGGGACCGCGACGACAAGAAGTCGCGCCGGCGGCGGGCGCCGGAGACCGAGTAACGAGATGAAGCGAGGACGTACGAGAGGCATGTTGTCAGCGAGCACGAGACGACTGACCGCCGCGTGTGCAGCGCTCGGCGCACTGATGGCTCTGCCGGTGGGCCTGGCGCCCAGCGCGGCTGCCGCCGACGTCCAGTCGCAGCAGTGGTACCTGTCGGCGATGAAGGCCGACGAGATGTGGAAGACCAGCACGGGCAAGGGGGTCAAAGTCGCCGTCGTCGACTCGGGCGTCAATCCCTCGACTGCGTCCCTCCGGGGTCAAGTGCTCACGGACGAAGTACCGAAGTCTCTTTCCTATGGGGCCACGAAGGACTTGGCCGGTCACGGCACGACGATGGCGGAGATCATCGCTGGTACTGGTCGAGGCGGGGGACTGAAGGGCCTTGCACCGGGCGCAAAGATTGTGCCCTACCGCATTGCGGGCAAGGAGTTGAGCCTGTCTGAGGAGAACAAGGCGCCTGAGGTCGCGAAGGTGATCAGGGCCGTCGCCGACAGTGATGTCAAGATCATCAATATGTCCTTCGGTGACGACATCCCGTACGAAGATGAAGAAGCAGCGATCAAGTACGCCGCTTCGAAAGGCAAGCTGATGTTCGCGGCCTCGGGAAACGGCGCCCAGTCGAAGAATAAAGTCGAATACCCGGTTTCGTTTCCTTATGTCGTCGGCGTCGCCGCGTTGGACAAGACCGGAAAAGTGGGAAAGTTCTCGACCCACGGGTATTCGGTTGACCTCTCGGCTCCCGGCGTGGACGTGCCCGGGTGGTGTGATGCGACCTTCCAGTCATATTGCGCGCACCAGCAGGGCACCAGTGAAGCCACCGCCGTCGCCTCCGCCTCCGCCGCCCTCATCTGGTCCGCCCACCCCGACTGGACCGCCAATCAGGTCCTCCGCTCGCTGATCGACACGGCGGGCCGGGAGTGGCCCAAGGACACCCCCAGCAACTACCTCGGCTACGGGATCGTCCGTCCCCGCAAGGTGCTGGAGAACCCCCACTACAACCCTGGCTCGGCGACGGCCGACCCTCTCGCCACGGAGAACTGGCGCGGCAAGCCAGGCACCTCGCCCTCCGGGTCCGCGTCCAGCTCCACCCCCTCGGCCCCCGCCAAGTCCACCCCCGGCGGTGCGACCTCCGCGGCCGACGCAAGCTCGAAGTCGTCCGGCAACAACCTGACGTGGGTCGTCGTCGGAGCCGCCGCACTGGTGGTGATCGGCGGCGCGGCTTTCGCCGTGATCCGGTCGCGCCGACGTGCCTGACGGTTCAGAGGAAAGGCGTCACCACTCGGTGATGCGCAGTCAACAAGAGCACAGCTCTCACGAAGGGGAGTGCCGCAATGGCCGACGGCCGTAAGTTTGTAGATGAACACGCACAAAAGCTCCAGACGAACGTCATCGACCGCTACGACTCGGTCAAGAAGTGCCTCGGCCGGCTCCAGGGCACGATCGACATGATCGAGACCCAGTGGACGGGCCACGGCTCCAACGCGTTCAAGACGAAGCAGCACGAGATCAACGAGCACATGGCCGCCATCGGCCGCATGCTCGAGGACTTCCTTGAGGGCATCAACCTCAACAAGAAGGACAAGACCGCGCTCGAGGACGAACTCCACTCGACGATCAACAAGATCGAGGTCGACGCGGGCGCGAGCACCTCCGCGCTGAACCTGTACTGACCGGGATCGATCCCCTGAGGAAGAGGAAGACATGACCACTCCGCACTACCAGGATCTGTCCGTCAAGTACGGCGCCATGGACGCGCTCGCCACCGAGCTGGGCAACGTGGCCAAGCAGCTTGAGGAAGACCTCGGCGCGCTGAAGAAGGGCGTCCTCGACGTGGCCGAGGGCTGGGGCGGCGAGGCGTACGACTCGTTCCAGCGCAAGTCCGTGAAGTGGGACCAGCACGCCAACGGCATCCACCAGGCGCTGCTGTCCATCACCCAGCGGGTGCACTCCGCCGGCGGTGACTACCGCGGTGGCGACCTCAAGGGCGCCAGCTACTTCGAGTAAAGCGGATCGAGTACATCGAAGGCCGTGAGCAGGGCGAGGGGTGGGCACGCGCGGGAGGTGCCCACCCCTCTCCCTGTCAAGCGCAGTCGGCCTTGTGGGCCAGTGCCGTGCGGAAGTCCCGGGCGAGGCCGTCGTCCTCGGAACCGGTCTGCACAAGGGTCTTCTTGCCGCCACACTTCAGGATCGCCGACCGGCGATCCGAGCCGGAGCCGTTCAGCCAGAGCAGGTACGGGTCCTGGGTGACGGTGAAGTGCACCTCCTCGCTTCCCGCGCGCAGCGCGCAGCTCCAGAGCCGGAAGTCGCCGTCGGTCGCGTACTGCTCGGTGTACTTCGCCGGGACACCGAAGCCCGGCAGGCCGCATGCCTCTCCGGAGGCGGGCGCGTGGCCTTCGAGCAGCCGCGGAGCGGTGGCGGGGGCCTTGAAGGACGCGCTCGAACAGCCGAGTTGACGCGTGAGCCCCGTCGCGGCCGTCATCAGGACATCGGCCATCCGCCGTTGCAGGGTGCCGTCACGCCACGTCTTGTCCTGGTCGGCCAGGGTCTGCACCCGGACGTAGGCGGCGCCGCCGAAGTGGAGCCTGGCGGAGCACGACGTCGGCAGCAGCACCCCCGCCATGCTCTGGTTGACCCAGCCGGGCACGCCCGTGAGCGGTGCCCGGAAGGGCGAGACCCCTGCCACGTCGTCCGCCAGATGCCAGACGTCGTCGCTCGGTGAGCCGCCCACGGAGAGCGAGAACTGCAACCGTTTCATCACGCCGTGCGCGTCGAGCCCCGTCCCCACCTGACAGGTGGCGAGCGTGCTCCCCTTGAGGTCGCCCTCGTCGGACGCGTACCGAGGCAGGGGATGTGTGCCGAGCGCGGCGACGTCACCGCGCTTCAGCGTCCCCCAGCAGAAGGACTTCTGCTCCGCGGCCGGACCGCTGCCACCCCCGCGCAGTACGGCGACGGTGACCCCGGCCGCGGCCACCAGCACCGCCACCGTCACGGCCAGGACGACTCCTGTCCTCTTCTTTCGATTCATCAGCCTGCGGGCTTCCCCATGTAACCGACGCCGTTCGTCAGGCCGTCGTGGTAGCGGGTCAGTCCGGCGCCCTGGAGGTTGTTCTCGAACTGACCGGGGTCCTGGTCCATCAGATGCCACTGGCTCTGCGGAAGTTTGTCGTGCACGGCTTGCTCCAGCATCTTGTCCACCTGCTGGTGACCGGCGGAGAAGTGATCGGCGAGATGCTGCCGCGTCTCCTGGTCGACCTGGGAGTTGAGGTTGTTCTGGTACTCGGCGGTACCTACGTCGACCATGCGCTGGATCGTGTCTCCCGCCAGCGGGATGCCGGTGACCGGGGCGCCGATCAGGTGGTAGTACATCATCTTGTTCCAGGCATTGACGCTCTTCTTGTCCTCGCCCATCTGGTAGATGACATCCGCGCGCACCGCGTCCATCTGCCCGAGCGCGGAGTTCGACTGGCCCACGAACGCCTGCAACCTGTCGGCGCCGGGCGCGTTCTTGTCCACGTACGCCTGGCCGTCGTACTTGTTGAGTTCCTGAGCGACGTACGACGTCTCGGCATCGTGCACCTGCGCGAAGGCATGGCCGTCTTCCGCCATCGCGCGCATCACAGGGACCAGATCCTTGTTCTGGATGGTCAGTCCGCTGTAGTCCGTGGGCGTGTCGCGCTCCTGGCCGAGGATCTCGTGGACGTCACCGATGTAGTCGGAGAGCATGCCGCCCATCGAGTGGCGCAGTCCCGCGGGCATGCCGCCCACCGGGTCGCCGGCGATGCCATGGCCGTACGCCGTCACGACGCCGGAGAAGATCGCCGCCTGTGCGGGGTCGTGATGGGCCGGTATCTCCGGTGTCTGGACGCCGGGCGGGTGCCCGGTCGACGCTGCTTCGAGGGCGTCACCGAAGTAATGCCGGGCGGAGCTGTCGATCAGATCCTGCGGCATCTTGTTCTCGACATCGCCGCCCGGCCAGTTCCGGTCCTTGAGGAAGTAGTGGAGGTTGTCGTTCTGACGCGGATCGAAGTAGGACTCGGCCGCCGCGGGATTACGGCTCATGGCCTTCATCAGGCCGCTCATCGGATCCTCTTGAGTGCCCTGCCAGTTGTCGGAGATGCCGTCGTACGGATGTTTGGTGTGCGTCTCGTAGTCGCGGATCTCGTCGCCGGTGGCCGACAACAGGCTGCCGTCGTAAACCGAGTTGCCCGAGCCCATGAGCTTGGTGAGGATTCCCAGGCCGGTGCCCCCGCCGCTGAGACAGCCGGGGGCCTGCGGGGGCAGGTCGTTGCCGTCACGGGCCGTCTTCAGGAGCTTCCGCGCCCAGTCCGAGGGCACTCCGCCGTCAGAGCCGAGGGGCGCGTCGGGGCGCGTGGCGGTGGCGAGGTTGACTGACAGGGCGTCGCGCAGCCGGCGTTCGGTGTCCGACATCTGCCCGTCCAGCCCGCCGCCCTCCAGGTTCTGGGCGAGCAGCAGCAGCCCCTCCTGACTGTCCCGGCCGCGGTAGTTCAGGTCCGTCATCAGCTCACTCGCGAAGACCGGCGAGTTCTCGCCCTTCTCCGTCAGCTGGAGGAGCCGCTTCATCTCCGCGTCGTCGAGCCCGTCAAGCCGGGAATACAGCCCCGCGGCCTCCTTGGCGTCCTTCGTGTCCTGCGCGGCCTTCTTCTCCGCGGCGACGGCGGAGTCGCGGTCCGCGTAGGCGGAGTCCGCGAAGCCCTCCTTGACGCTGTCCACGAGGGACTTGAGCACCCGTGCCGCCGAGCTGTCGCTCTCCGTCGCCTTGCTGAGGATCAGCTTCACCTCGTCGTGGAGCAGGTCTTCGTCGACGTCGGTGTGCTCGGGCACGGTCGTGCCTTTGGCGGCCCGGTCGGGATGGATGATCATCTGGACGTGGAACATGCCGCAACCGTCGTCCACGACCGTAAGGTTCTTCTTTCGCGCTGTGTCGAGCGTCTCCTGGAGATTCTGGCGATAGCCGATGAGCTCTTCGCGGGTATCAGTCAGGATGTTGGTGATGCTCTGCGCCTGCGTGTGCGCGTCCGTGAACTCGTCCGCCGTCTTCGCCACGAACTCCCGGGAGACCGTCGCGTTGACGCCTGCCCAATGAGCCTTCTCGGCCTTGGCCTTGAGATTGTTCCGCGCGTTGCTTTCGAGGGTGGCGAGCCGCTTCGTCATCGACTCCCAGTCGGTGATCGCCTGGCCGAGTTCCGCGAAATCGCCGTTCAGCAGCACGTTCAGATCCATCAGTACCCCCGGTGCTGCTCAAAGCCCTTGTCCAGGGTCGAGATGCTGCTGATGGTCGCGTAGGTCCGCTCCTCGTCACCGCGGTGAACGGCCTTGGTGAAGTCGAGGTGCGAATAGATGTGCACGCACGCGTCGAGCAGGGACTGGACCTGATCCACCCACCGCGTCGCCACATGGTCGAGGGCCTCGCCCAGGACGAAGCCTTGATCGGTCAGCCCCCCGGCGGCTTTCATCGACGATATGCGCGCCATGTCGTTGCACTGATCGAAGTCTGTGTACAGCGAGTAGGCGGCGTCGCCCACAGCCTTCAGATCCTCCTGGCTCACGGTCAGATCACCGGTGGGGGCCGCGCCTCCCCCTCCGTCCGGAACGGCGAGCTGGTTCAGCTGCATATGCGCACCGCGCTGCTTCGCGTCCGACTTGAGCTGTTCCCATTCGTCCCATGCCACGCGTGGCACCTCCCCCGTCTCCTGAGATCGCTCGGCGCGGGGGCCTCGGCAAGCCGTGAGTCGGCCGCGGCGACGAACTCAGTTCAGTCTTCGCGTTGCGCCAAGGCTCCCATATTCAGGTGGAGTTGGGTTCATCCGTCACAAGGGGATCGGCTCATGCCGCGTTCCGCGCTCAGTGATCGGACTCAGGATCGGGAGGACGCGGTGGAGGCGCTGCCGTGTCCTCCCGGCGCGCGTCAGTACTCCACCTCCACCAACCCCGTCTGCACCAGCATCTTCCCCCGCCTGCGCGAGACGAAGACGCCCCGGCCCGCCGGCATCGGACGCGGGCGTACGCCGCCGAGGATGTCGCCCTCGCTCGGGTCGCCCGCCAATACCACGCCCTGCGCGCCCAGTTCCATCATCCGCTGCATGAACGCCTCGAACGACGCCCGGCCCGCGCCCGCGGTGGAGCGCGCGATGATGAACCGCACGCCGACGTCACGGGCGAACGGCAGCAGATCGGTGAGGCCGCTCAGCGGGTTTCCGCTGGACGTCGAGACCAGGTCGTAGTCGTCCACGACCACGTACACCGTCGGCCCCCGCCACCAGCTGCGGTCCCGTAGCTGCTGGGCCGTCACATCGGCTGTGGGCGTACGCCGGTTCATCAGGTCGGCGAGGGCCACCATGTGGTGGTCCATGGCGTTGGACATCGGGATGTACTCGGCCAGATGCGAGGCCGGGGTGACATCCAGCAGCGAGCGCCGGTTGTCGACCACGAAGAACTTCGCCTCGTCGCCCGAGTAGCGCCGCGTCAGCTGAGTGATGAGCAGCCGCAGCAGATTCGACTTACCCGACTCGCTCTCGCCGAAGACCATGAAGAGCGGGTCCGTCTCGAAGTCGACGAAGACCGGCTCCAGATCGTTCTCGTCGAGGCCGAAGGCGACACCCTGCCGGGGGAACCGGTCGCCCGCGGGCAGCTGCGCCACGGGGAGTTCCCGGGGCAGCATCCGCACCTGCGGCGCACCCGGCGCCTGCCAGTGCCGGGAGACCTCGGCCGCCAGCGCCGCCGTCGCGTCCGCCAGGTCCGTGTCGGAGGTCAGGCCGTCGATGCGCGGCACCGCCGCCATGAAGTGCAGCTTCTGCGGCGACACACCGCGACCGGGTACCCCCGCCGGCACGTTCGCCGCCACCTTGCGGTCGATCTCGGAGTCCATGGTGTCGCCGAGCCGCAGTTCGAGGCGGTTCATGATGTGGTCCTTGAGGTTCGCGCGGACCTCCATCGAGCGCGACGCCGTCAGGACCAGGTGGATGCCGTACCCGAGACCGCGCGAGGCGATCTCCAGGACGGCCGGCTCCAGACTGTCGTAGTCCGTGCGGAAGTTGCCCCAGCCGTCGATGATCAGGAAGACATCGCCCCACGGCTGGTCGGTGACCGAGATCTCGCCGCGCTCGCGCCGGGTGCGGAAGTCCTGGATCGAGGAGATGCCCGACGTCCGGAAGTACTCCTCGCGGCGCCGCAGCACCCCGTAGACCTCGGACACCGTACGCCGCACCCGCTCCGGGTCCAGCCGCGAGGCGATCCCGCCCACATGCGGCAGCCCGGAGACCGCCGCCATACCGCCGCCGCCGAAGTCGAGGCCGTAGATCTGCACCTCGTGCGGGGTGTGCGTCAGCGCGAAGGAGCAGATCAGCGAGCGCAGCAGCGTGGACTTGCCGGACTGCGGGCCGCCCAGCAGCTGGAGATGGCCCGCCGCACCGGAGAAGTCGAGCCACAGCGGCTCACGGCGCTGCTCGTACGGCTTGTCGACCAGGCCGACCGGGACGACGAGCCGTCCGGCACCCTCGTAACCGGGCTGTGTGAGCCCGCGCCCCTCGACGGCCGTGAGCCTGGGCAGCAGCCCGTCCAGCGAGGGCGGGCTGTCCAGCGGCGGCAGCCACACCCGGTGCGCCGCCGGACCCTGCGCCTCCAGCCGGCGCACGATCACATCGAGCACCGTGTCCGCGAGCGCGTCGTCGACCTGGGACGCCGACTCCGCGCGCTGCTTCGGCACCGTCGCATAGTGCACCGGCACCTCCGCGGCCGTGAACAGCACCGGCCGCCGGTCCACCGGCAGCAGCCCCCCGCCCGCGGCACCCTGCCTGCCCCCGGAGCGGTACACCCCGGAGACGTACGCCGCCTTGAAGCGCACCATCTCGTCGGTGCCGAACTTCAGGAACCCGGAACCGGGCACGTTCGGCAGCTCATAGGCGTCCGGGACACCGAGCGCCGCGCGGGACTCGGCCGCGGAGAAGGTGCGCAGACCGATCCGGTACGACAGATACGTCTCCAGACCGCGCAGCCGGCCCTCCTCCAGGCGCTGCGAGGCCAGCAGCAGATGCACGCCCAGCGAACGGCCGATGCGGCCGATCTGCACGAACATCTCGATGAAGTCGGGTTTGGCGGTCAGCAGCTCGGAGAACTCGTCGATCACCAGCACCAGCGAGGGGATCGGCTGAAGCGGGGCGCCGGCCGCGCGCGCCTTCTCGTAGTCGTGGATGTTGGCGTAGTTGCCCGCGTCGCGCAGCATCTCCTGGCGGCGGTTCAGCTCGCCGCGGATCGAGTCGCCCATGCGGTCGACCAGGGTGAGGTCGTCGGCCAGGTTGGTGATGACCGCCGCCACGTGCGGCATCTGCGCCATACCGGCGAAGGTCGCACCGCCCTTGAAGTCGGCGAGGACGAAGTTCAGGGTCTCCGAGGAGTGGGTGACCGCGAGGCCGAGCACCAGGGTGCGCAGCAGCTCCGACTTGCCGGAACCGGTCGCGCCCACGCACAGTCCGTGCGGGCCCATGCCCTCCTGAGCGGCCTCCTTGAGGTCCAGCATCACGGGCCGGCCGTCCGGTCCGACACCGATCGGCACCCGCAGCCGCTCGGCGAGCCCCCGCGGCCGCCAGGTGCGCTGCGGATCGACGGACGCCGCGTCGCCGAGGTTCAGCAGCTCGGTGAACTCCAGGTTGGCCAGCAGGGGTTCGTCGTCGTCACCGCCGGAGGCCAGCCGCAGCGGGGCCAGCTGGCGGGCGAGGGCCTCGGCGGACTCGTACGACAGGACGTCCGGAGTGCCCTCGTAGATGTCGCCGTTCGCCGACTCCAGGCGCAGCAGCGCGGGCTGGGCGATGACCATGAGGTCGCCGCGGGCGGCGGTGGGCTCGCCGGGCACGACCTCGATCACCGTCACACCCTGAAGCCCCTCCATGTTGGACAGCACGGAGTCCTGCGGCAGGGACACCCCGTCGAGGACGACGACGATGTGGGGCTGGTCCAGGAGCGGCGCGCCGCTCGGGTGGAACCGGGGGCGGCCGGTGAGCCGGTCGGCCAGCAGGTCCTCCAGCTCCCGGGCGTCGGGTCCGATCAGCCGGCGCGTGCCCGCCCCGTCCACGGCGCCGGGCGCCTGGGCGTGCGGCAGCCACTTGACCCACTCCCAGCGCGGCAGCGTCTCGCGGCCCGCCGCCACGGCGACGATCAGGTCCTCGGGGGCGTGCAGCGCGGCCAGCGAACCGGTCAGGGCGCGGACCGTCGAGCGCGCGGACTCCGCGTCGCCGCTGACGGTGACGTGGTAGAAGGCGCGCAGGGACACGGCCATCGGCAGATCGTTCAGGGTGGCGTGGACATCGAGGAAGCGCTCCATGGCCCCGGCCGTCAGCGGCTCCAGCCGGCCGGCCGGGCCGGTCTCGGGCGCGATGAGCGGCGTGGCCAGCTCCTGGGAGCCCAGCCCGATGCGCACCTGCGCGAAGTCCTCGTCGCCCGGCCTGCGTTCCCACACCCGGCTGCCCTCGGCGACCAGCGCCCACAGTTGCTCGGGCGAGGGATGCAGGAAGTACTGCGCATCGCGCTGCGCCTTCGCGGTGTCCACGGCCGCGCCGCGGGTCTGTGTCAGATAGCGCATGTAGTCGCGCCGCACATCGGCGAGTTGGCCCTGCGAACCGCGCCGGAATCGGATGACCATGGCGATGGACATACCGACCGTCGACGCGATCATCACCATGCCCATGATCTTCATGAACGGCTGCCCGTTCGTGAAGAAGAAGACCACCGAACCACCCATACCGAGTGTCGGCAGCAACTGCATGAGGACGCTTTCCTGCGGCCCCCGCGGCAATTCCGGAGGAGGCTGGAGAACGACCTCCCCTGTGGGCACTTCGGACGGCAGCGCCCGCGCCGGGCGCTTCACGACGATGTGACTCACTGCTCCCCAATTCCTTTGCCAGGCCCCACGAATGAGGTCCGTCCCCCGTTGACAGACGGACGCAGGCCGCCGCGTGATCCTACTGACTCCATGAGTCACCGGTGCGGGGTAGGGTGCCGGGTGTTCGCTTGAGCACACGCGAACAAACCCCGTGAACCGGGGTATTCCGTGCGAGGCGTCGCGGCATACCACCCTCGGTGGAGCCGGCCGGCGCCCGCTGCGTCGATTCCCGGGAATTCCATCCGGGGACCGGCGCAGGATTTTCACATCACGGGCGCAGGACCATTACTGAGGGGGAGTACGAGGTGAGCACGACGACCACGGGAACAGCGCTGCCCGGCACGGGATCGGGGTCGGGGCTCGGTTTCTGCCGGGTCACGATCGTCGCACCCGACAGCCGGATCGACGTGGCGCTGCCCGACGACATCCCGGTCGCCGACATCTACCCGGAGATCCTCCGGCTCTCCCGCCAGGACCCCGCCGAGGGCGCCCCGGTCGGCTACCACCTGGTGCGCCGGGACGGCACCGTCCTCGACAGCGCGCGCTCCTTCTCCGCGCAGCGGATCCTCGACGGTGAACTGCTCACCCTGCGGCCCTTCTCCGAGTCGCTGCCGCCGGCCGTCTTCGACGACGTCTCCGAGGCGGTCGCCTCCTCGGTGACCCGGCACCGCACGCTGTGGAGCGACGACCTGACCCGCGCCGCGGGCCTGGTCGGCGCGGGCGTCCTGGCCGCCCTGCTCGCCTTCGTCACCTGGCAGGCCGACCCCCGGCACGACATGCACAGCCTGCCCGGCATCCTCGCGGGCGTCGCCGGAGTGCTCCTCGTCGTCTTCGCCGCCGTCCGCGGCCGGGTCTACGACGACCGGGGCGCGGCCATCGCCCTGGGCCTCGGCGCCCTGCCCAACGCCGGTGTGGCCGGCTCCGGCCTCCTCGCCCTCGCGCACGGCCAGGGCATCGGCAAGCTCCAGTTCCTGCTCGCCTGCGCCGCCGTCCTGCTCGCCTCGGTCGTCCTGACCCTGTGCACGCCCGGCGGGGACGCGCCGTTCGTCGCCTTCGTCCTGGCCTCCGGGCTCGGCCTGGTCACCGTGTTCACCGCGATCCTCGTGCACTGGACGCCCAAGGACATCGCCGCCCTGTGCGCGCCCCTCGCGGTCGGCGGCCTGGCCTTCCTGCCGGGCCTGTCCATGCGCTTCGCCCGGCTGCCCATCGGCTTCGAACCGCCGAACTCCGCCCAGAGCAGCGCCTACGGCACGGAGACCGTGGTCCAGGAGCCGGTCGACATGAAGCGGATCGAGGCCCAGGCCCGCCGCGGTCACGAGATCCTCGTCGGACTCGTCGGCGGCTGTGCGCTGACCGCCCTCGCCTCCTGCGCGGTGCTCGGTTTCTCCGACGACATCTGGGCCCAGCTGCTCGCCCTGGCCACGGCCGTGGCCCTGCTGATGCGCGCCCAGCTCTTCCGCTACACCGGCCAGGTCGCCCCGCTCCTGGCGGCAGGGCTCGGCTCGCTCGTGCTGCTCGGCCTCGGACTGGCGCTCAACCCGCCGCAGTCCGTCCTGCGCCACGCGCTCACCGGCGACCGCTCCGGCCTCGACATCCGCGCCATCTGGCTCGCCGCGGCGATCGCGGCCGGCGCGGCCCTCGTGGCGGCCCTCGGACTCATCGTCCCGCGCCAGGGCCTGAGCCCCTTCTGGGGCCGGTTCCTGGAGATCGTCGAGGGCTTCGTCCTGCTCACCCTGGTCCCCCTCGCGCTCGCCGTGTTCAACGTGTACTCGGCCGCCCGCGCGATGACCAGCAAGTGACGCGAGCCCCGCACCGCCGGGCCGCCCGCCCCTGGCGAGGCGGCGAACAGGAGGACCCCCCAGCGTGAGCTTCGGCCCGCCCCCGTCCGCGTACACGCAGTCCGCCCTGGCGGCCGACCGGTCGCGCGGCCGGCGCCGCCGACGCCTGCTGGGGGCGATCGCCGCGGCCGTGGCGATCGTGCTGTGCGTCGGCGGCGGTCTGCTCTGGTACCACTCGGCCGGCGACGGAAAGGGCCGCACCGATGCCAAGCCGGCCCGGCAGTCCCCGGACGAGGTGCGCGACAACCGCCTGAACACGGAGCGGGCGCCCGTCTCCCCGGAGGGCCAGACCGTCGTCCAACACGACGAGGACCTCGCCAAGGGCGTCACCCGGCACTCGCCCGGTGTCTGGGCCACGGACAAGATCGTCGCGCGGGCCGTCGCCAACCGGATCACGGGCTACAAGATCGGCAACACGCTGGACCCCGACAACACGGCCTGGACCCTGCGTCTCGACGGCTCCGTCTGCGCCGTCAGCCGTGACATCACCGTCGACGGCCGGACCGCGGTCGTCGTCCAGCCGGCGCACGGCATCTGCGACCAAGTACTCATGTTCGATGTCGGTACCGGCAAGCAGCTCTGGAAGCAGAAGATCCCGGCGGCCGACTTCGCCTATGTCACCGACACCAACATCGCCCTGACCAGGGGCGTCGTGGCCATCGCCTGGGGCGAGGGCTCGGCGGCGTACGACATGGACAGCGGCAGGCGGCTGTGGAACACCACCCTCGCCACCTCCCAGTGCCACGACATGGGCTACGCCGGCGGCCCTGCCCTGCTGGCCCTGGTCGTCTGCAAGCAGTCCGACGAGAAGAGCTACCGGGTGGAGAAGCTCGCACCGCGCAGCGGCAAGGTCCTCTGGCAGTACCCGGTCAGCAAGGGCATCCAGGCCGTCTACCTGCCGTCCTCCGACCCGCCCGTGATCGCCGTCGCCGCCGGGGACCTCACGATCACGGACCTGATCACCCTGGACCCCGACGAGGGCGAGCTCCGGGCCACGATCTCGCTGAAGAAGTACGAGCCCTACTGCGACCCCGAGATTTTGGGCTACTTCGGAGTCGTCGACAAGTGCACCGGCATCGTGGTCGGCCGCGACCGGGTCTTCGTCATGAGCAAGGACTCGACCGAGCTGTTCAAGCCCGCGAACCACATCACGGCATTCGACATCGGGAAGGGCGAGGCCGTCGCCACTTTCCGGGGCCGGGAATTCCAGTCGGTCCTCCCCGTCCGCATGAACGGCGACGACCTGATCCTCTACCGCGCCAGCCTGGACGACGTGCAGCCCGCGGCCCTGGTGGACTGGAACCCCCGCACCGGCAAGGAGACCCCGTACCTGCTGTTCCACCTACCGCAGGGCACCGAGAAATACGGGGGGAAAGTCCAGGACAACCCCGAGTCCTCGTTCATTCTCTACCGGGACGGCCACGCCTTCTTCGTCCCCTACCAGCTGGAATTCGACGACTACCGCAAGGGGGGCTCTGTCGTCTCCGTGTTCGGCGTCGGAACCGCCGGCCTGAAACACTGACCCCGCCCCTACGAGCCCGTACGAAAAGGGGCGGCACCCCGGGCGCCGCCCCTTCCCCGTGTCCCGACGCGCCTACTGCACGTCAAGACCCCCGTTGTGCGCCATGGGCTTCAGATCGAACTCCCCGTCCCGCGCGCCCAGCACGAACGCCCGCCACTCGGCCTCCGTGTAGCGCAGCACCGTGTCCGGGTCGAGGGAGGAGCGCATGGCCACGGCTCCCTCGGGGAGGTACGCGATCTCGACGCGCTCCTCGTGCTCCTCGGTGCCCGGGGCGCAGTGCCACTCGACGTCCGAGATGTCGAGCGCGTACAGCTCGTCGCGCTCGCGCTCCTTGCGTGCCTTGGTCTCGGCTTCCGTTTCCGCCATCTCGCGGCGACCCCTTCCCGACATCACGTACGGTTCCGGTGACGTACAGTCCCGGTGCTCACCCTAGTGGCCGCACGCCGCCTCGCGGAGTGGTTCGCCGACCGGGGCAAACGGGCCCGCGACCGCCTGGTACCCTGAGTGACGGCCGTTCGTGTACGCACCCCCGGAGCCTCACGCCCTGGAGGCCGCGCGCAGCGGATCCCCGCCTTCCGAGTCACGGAAGCTCCCCCGAGATGTAGACCGGGGGCACTCGGTGGCCTCAACAGACTATGAGGAGTACGCGTGTCGCTCGACGCCGCTACGAAGAAGCAGATCATCGGCGAGTTCGGTACCAAGGAGGGTGACACCGGCTCCCCCGAGGTCCAGGTCGCTCTGCTGTCCCGTCGGATCTCCGACCTGACCGAGCACCTCAAGACCCACAAGCACGACCACCACAGCCGTCGTGGCCTGCTGATCCTGGTCGGTCAGCGCCGTCGCCTGCTGCAGTACCTGGCGAAGAAGGACATCCAGCGCTTCCGCGCGCTGGTCGACCGCCTCGGCATCCGCCGCGGTGCGGCCGGCGCCAAGTAAAGACGCCGTGAGGGGAGCGGTTCCCGGCAGGACTCGGGAGCCGCTCCCTTTGCTGTACGTGCGGAAACGTGCGCGGTGTCACTCACGCTTTGTAGTGTGGTAGCACACCGCAGAACGCAAGACGCAAGACGCGGAACACAAGAACGCAGTACGCACGACACACATGAGGAGAAGCGCACCACGCCGCCGCCGGTCCTCGGTAGTGGCCCCCGGGGGAAGCGAACCCCGGGTGCTTCGATCGAAGACCGGCCCGCACCAGGCGCGCTTCTCCACCACCGTCCCCCTGCCACACGGGCAGGCCAGGGACAAAAGACGATAAGTAACGGAGAAAACGCTAGTGGAGAACGAGACCCACTACGCCGAGGCAGTCATCGACAATGGCGCCTTCGGTACCCGCACCATCCGCTTCGAGACGGGCCGCCTGGCCAAGCAGGCCGCCGGCTCCGCCGTGGCGTACCTGGACGACGACACCATGGTGCTGTCGGCCACCACCGCCTCCAAGAACCCCAAGGACCAGCTCGACTTCTTCCCCCTCACGGTGGACGTCGAGGAGCGGATGTACGCCGCCGGCAAGATCCCCGGCAGCTTCTTCCGCCGCGAGGGCCGGCCGAGCGAGGACGCGATCCTCACCTGCCGCCTGATCGACCGCCCGCTGCGCCCGTCCTTCAAGAAGGGCCTGCGCAACGAGATCCAGGTCGTCGCCACGATCATGGCGCTCAACCCCGACCACCTGTACGACGTCGTGGCGATCAACGCCGCCTCCGCGTCCACGCAGCTGGCCGGTCTGCCCTTCTCCGGCCCGATCGGCGGCGTCCGCGTCGCGCTGATCCGCGGCCAGTGGGTCGCCTTCCCGACGCACACCGAGCTCGAGGACGCCGTCTTCGACATGGTCGTCGCGGGCCGCGCCCTGGAGGACGGCGACGTCGCGATCATGATGGTCGAGGCCGAGGCCACCGACAAGACCATCAAGCTGGTCGAGGGCGGCGCCGAGGCGCCCACCGAGGAGGTCGTCGCCGCCGGTCTGGACGCCGCGAAGCCCTTCATCAAGGTCCTGTGCCGCGCGCAGGCCGACCTCGCCGCGAAGGCCGCCAAGCCGACCGGTGAGTTCCCGGTCTTCCTGGACTACCAGGACGACGTCTTCGAGGCCCTGACGGCCGCCGTCCGCCCCGAGCTGGCCCAGGCGCTCACCATCGCCGGCAAGCAGGAGCGCGAGGCCGAGCTGGACCGCGTCAAGGCGCTCGCCGCCGAGAAGCTCCTGCCGGAGTTCGAAGGCCGTGAGAAGGAGATCTCCGCCGCGTACCGCTCGCTCACCAAGCAGCTGGTCCGCGAGCGCGTGATCAAGGAGAAGAAGCGCATCGACGGCCGCGGTGTCACCGACATCCGCACGCTGGCGGCCGAGGTCGAGGCCATCCCGCGGGTCCACGGTTCCGCGCTGTTCGAGCGTGGCGAGACCCAGATCCTGGGCGTCACCACCCTCAACATGCTCCGCATGGAGCAGCAGCTGGACACCCTCTCCCCGGTGACCCGCAAGCGCTACATGCACAACTACAACTTCCCGCCGTACTCCGTCGGCGAGACCGGCCGCGTCGGCTCCCCCAAGCGCCGCGAGATCGGCCACGGCGCCCTCGCCGAGCGCGCCCTGGTGCCGGTGCTGCCGACGCGTGAGGAGTTCCCCTACGCGATCCGCCAGGTGTCCGAGGCCCTCGGCTCCAACGGCTCGACGTCCATGGGCTCCGTCTGCGCCTCCACCATGTCGCTGCTGAACGCCGGTGTGCCCCTGAAGGCCCCGGTCGCCGGTATCGCCATGGGCCTGATCTCCCAGGAGATCAACGGCGAGACCCACTACGTCGCCCTCACCGACATCCTCGGTGCGGAGGACGCCTTCGGCGACATGGACTTCAAGGTCGCCGGCACCAAGGAGTTCGTGACCGCCCTCCAGCTCGACACCAAGCTGGACGGCATCCCGGCCTCCGTCCTGGCCGCGGCCCTCAAGCAGGCCCGCGACGCCCGTCTCCACATCCTCGACGTGATGATGGAGGCCATCGACCGGCCCGACGAGATGTCCCCGAACGCTCCGCGGATCATCACCGTCAAGATCCCGGTCGACAAGATCGGTGAGGTCATCGGCCCGAAGGGCAAGATGATCAACCAGATCCAGGAGGACACCGGCGCCGAGATCACGATCGAGGACGACGGCACCATCTACATCGGTGCCGCCGACGGCCCGGCCGCCGAGGCCGCCCGTGCCACGATCAACGGCATCGCCAACCCGACGATGCCCGAGGTCGGCGAGCGCTACCTGGGTACGGTCGTGAAGACGACCACCTTCGGCGCGTTCGTCTCCCTGCTGCCCGGCAAGGACGGTCTGCTGCACATCTCGCAGATCCGCAAGCTGGCCGGCGGCAAGCGCGTGGAGAACGTCGAGGACGTCCTCGGCGTTGGCCACAAGGTCCAGGTCGAGATCGCCGAGATCGACTCCCGAGGCAAGCTGTCCCTCATCCCCGTGATCGAGGGCGAGGACGGCGACGAGGCGAAGGACGACGCCGAGCAGTGACGTCCCGTGGCTCCAAGGTGACGGCCCGCCCCTCTTCGGAGGCGCGGGCCGTCGCCCGTACCCAAACGCTCATCAAGGGCACCGGCGGCATCGGCACCGTCCGCAAGACCACCCTCCCCGGGGGCCTGCGTGTCGTCACCGAGACCCTGCCCTCCGTCCGCTCCGCGACCTTCGGCATCTGGGCCCACGTCGGCTCCCGTGACGAGACCCCGTCCCTGAACGGCGCCACGCACTACCTGGAGCACCTGCTCTTCAAGCGCACCGGGCGCCGCTCCGCGCTGGACATCTCCGCCGCGATCGACGCCGTCGGCGGCGAGATGAACGCGTTCACGGCCAAGGAGTACACGTGCTACTACGCACGCGTGCTCGACACCGACCTGCCGCTGGCCATCGACGTCGTCTGCGACATGCTGACCGGCTCGCTCATCGTCGAGGAGGACGTCGACGTCGAACGCGGCGCGATCCTCGAAGAGATCGCGATGACCGAGGACGACCCCGGCGACTGCGTGCACGACCTGTTCGCGCACACCATGTTCGGCGACAACGCCCTCGGCCGCCCCGTCCTCGGCACCGTCGACACCGTCAACGCCCTGACCGCCGACCGGATCCGACGCTTCTACAAGAAGCACTACGACCCGACCCACCTCGTGGTCGCCTGCGCCGGCAACGTCGACCACGACAAGGTCGTACGCCAGGTCCGCGCGGCCTTCGAGAAGGCGGGCGCGCTGAAGAACCCGGACGCGCAGCCCATCGCCCCGCGCGACGGCAGCCGTACGATCCGCACCTTCGGCAAGGTCGAACTGCTCGGCCGCAAGACCGAGCAGGCCCATGTCGTCCTCGGCATGCCGGGCCTCGCCCGCACCGACGACCGCCGCTGGGCCATGGGCGTCCTCAACACCGCCCTCGGCGGCGGGATGTCCTCGCGGCTCTTCCAGGAGGTCCGGGAGAAGCGCGGACTGGCCTACAGCGTGTACTCGTACACCTCAGGCTTCGCCGACTGCGGTCTGTTCGGCGTCTACGCCGGCTGCCGTCCCAGCCAGGTGCACGACGTGCTGCGGATCTGCCGCGACGAACTCGACAAGGTCGCCACCGACGGGCTGACCGACGACGAGATCGCCCGCGCCATCGGCCAGTTGCGCGGTTCCACCGTGCTCGGCCTGGAGGACACCGGCGCGCTGATGAACCGCATCGGCAAGAGCGAGCTGTGCTGGGGCGAGCAGATGTCCGTGGACGACATGCTGGCGAAGATAGCCGCGGTCACCCCGGACGAGGTCCGCGCGGTCGCCCGCGACATCCTGGGCAGGCGCCCGTCGCTGTCGGTCATCGGCCCGCTCAAGGACAAACAGGCCGCGCGACTGCACGACGTCGTCGCCTGACCCCCGCCCCGCCGTCACCGGACGGCACATCGACAAGTCGGCAAGCCGGCAAGGATCGGTAAGGAAGCGAAGATGAGCAAGCTGCGCGTGGCGGTCCTCGGGGCCAAGGGCCGGATCGGGTCCGAGGCCGTCAAGGCGGTGGAGGCCGCCGAGGACATGGAGCTGGTGGCCGCTCTCGGCCGCGGCGACAAGCTGGAGACGCTGGCGGAGACCGGCGCCCAGGTCGCCGTCGAACTGACCACTCCCGCCTCGGTCATGGGCAATCTCGACTTCTGCGTGCGCCACGGCATCCACGCGGTCGTCGGGACGACCGGCTGGACCGAGGACCGCCTCGCACAGCTGAGGGGCTGGCTCGACCAGTCCCCTCGGACCGGTGTGCTCATCGCCCCGAACTTCTCCATCGGGGCCGTGCTGACCATGAAGTTCGCGCAGCTTGCCGCGCCCTACTTCGAATCGGTCGAGGTGGTCGAGCTGCACCACCCCAACAAGGTCGACGCGCCGTCCGGTACGGCCACGCGCACGGCGCAGCTCATCGCCGAGGCCCGCCGCGCGGCCGGCACCGCGCCGGCCCCGGACGCCACGGTCACCGCGCTCGACGGTGCCCGCGGCGCCGACGTGGACGGCGTCCCCGTGCACGCCGTACGGCTGCGCGGTCTCCTGGCCCACCAGGAGGTGCTGCTCGGCGCCGAGGGCGAGACCCTCACCATCCGCCACGACTCCCTGCACCACAGCAGCTTCATGCCGGGCATCCTGCTCGGCGCGCGCCGCGTGGTCACCACTCCGGGCCTGACCTTCGGCCTCGAGCACTTCCTCGACCTGAGCTGAGAACAGTCCCTGCCATGCGCGCGAAGATCAATTACCTCATCACGGCCGCCGTCCTGGTCTTCTACTTCGTCCTGGTCGGCAGCCGCGGTGTGCTGCTCATAGAGACCGGCACGGTCCTCACCGTGACCTTCGGGATCGCGGTGCTGATCCTGCCGGTCATCGGATTGTGGTTCCTGTGGAAGAACACCCAGTTCGTCCGCCGGGCCAACCAGCTCGCCGCCGAACTCGACGCGGAGGGGGGCCTGCCCGTGGACGAGCTCAAGCGCACGGCGGGCGGCCGTATCGACCGCGACTCGGCGGACGAGGTCTTCGCCAGGCGCAAGGCCGAGACGGAGTCCTCCCCGAACGACTGGCGCTGCTGGTTCCGCCTGGCGGTCGCCTACCACGACGCCCGCGATACGCCCCGGGCACGCAAGGCGATGCAACGGGCGATCGCGCTGCACGCGGGCCGTACACCGGCCGACGCCTGACCCTGCGGGGCATCGGCCGGGGGTCACTTGGCTGCGGGCAGTCGTGCCGCTGAGGGCGGCACGGGTGGGCGCAGGCGGCACCCGGCCAGCGCCGTTAAGCGACCCGACCCCCGCCCAGCCGCAGCACAGGGCACCCGATCAGTACCGAGCCTCAGCGGCAGCGTTCCGCCGCCCACGCCTCCAGTACGTCCGCCGCACGATCGAACGCCGCCGGCCGATTGAGAAAGTCCAGTGAGGCCGTCGTGAGCAGCGGCACCGCGTCCCCCGGTCGCTCCGCGGGGACCCGCACCAGCGCCTGTCCCTGAACGGTCCTCGGCAGCCCCAGCCACCGCACCGGCTGCTGCACCGTCCGCACGGACCCCAGCCGCGCCCACGGCACCGTCCGCGTCATCAGGAACCCGACCTGCCGCACGCCCCGGGGACTCACCCACACGCCCATCCGCAGCAGCCGCAGCGCCCCGGCGATCACCACCAGAGCGATGCCGAGCACGACGACCGCGGACGAGGCCGACCCGGTCAACGCGATCAGCACCGCCGCGAACAGCACGAACGACGCCACCATCAGCACCAGCGCCGCCACCCCCACCCGCCAGGGGCCGGGACGGTAGGGGCGCCGCCAGCGGTCCCGGTCGTCGTACGGCAGTGCGCTCTCGGAGGCCGCCTCGAAGGTACGGTCGGCCGTCAGGAAGGGCAGGGGCACGGCGGTTCCTCACTCGGTCCTCGCGGGGGCTGTGCCCGGTGAGGCTATCCGTCCGCTTGGCCGCTCACCAGCCCGGAGCCGCCGTAAGGGTCAGTGCCCCTCGGACGCCCGGGACTGCGGCGCCGGCGGATCCGCGGGAGTGGACAGCGACGGCATGCCGATGATCAGCGCGCCGACCAGTCCGGCCACGACCGTCAGCCCCAGCAACCAGCGCCCGGCCATCTCACCGAAGGACGCTCGGCGGCGCGGCGGGGGAGTCACATTGCTGCGGAACGTGTCGCCCTCGGCGAGGAAGGCGAAGGGTACGGGCTCGCGCCGGCGGGACATCGCGGTTGCCACTCCTTTCCCGATTCGGGGTCGAACGTGCGGGTCTCACCGGTACAGACGATCGAGTACCGCAAAAGGTGCCCATGTCCGAAAAAATCCTCGGCACGTCTTTCGGGGGTGAGGTCCGGCTCCGGCCCCGGCGGGTGCCCCCGTAAGGTGGGCGCGAACCACCGAAGTGATGGGAAGGACCCCAACCCCCGTGACCACCCCCGAGTCGCTCACGTTCCGCAGCGATGTCACCGTCGAGCTGGTGAAGTCCAGCGCTTCGGACGCCGACGTCCTCTTCGCCGCCCGCGTCTCCACCGCAGGCGAGCAGTCCCTGGACGAGCTGAAGAAGGACCCCGAGCGCTCCAAGGGCCTGATCAACTACTTGATGCGCGACCGGCACGGCAGCCCGTTCGAGCACAACTCGATGACCTTCTTCATCAGCGCCCCGATCTTCGTCTTCCGCGAGTTCATGCGGCACCGCGTGGGCTGGTCCTACAACGAGGAGTCCGGCCGCTACCGCGAGCTGGAGCCCGTCTTCTACGTCCCCGACACCGCCCGCAAGCTCGTGCAGCAGGGGCGCCCCGGCAAGTACGTCTTCGTCGAGGGCACCCCGGAGCAGCACTCCGCCGTCAAGGGCGCCCTGGAGACGTCGTACGAGCAGTCGTACGCCGCCTACCAGCAGCTTCTCGCCGAGGGTGTCGCCCGTGAGGTCGCCCGCTCGGTGCTCCCCGTGGGCCTGTACTCCTCGATGTACGCCACCTGCAACGCGCGCTCCCTGATGCACTTCCTCGGCCTGCGCACCCAGCACGAGCTGGCCAAGGTGCCGTCCTTCCCGCAGCGGGAGATCGAGATGGTGGGCGAGAAGATGGAGGCGGAGTGGGCGAAGCTCATGCCGCTGACGTACGCCGCGTACAACGCGAACGGCCGCGTCGCGCCGTGACGGGACCCCCGTACGGGGCGCCGTTCCGTCGCGCGGAACGGATGTACGGGTCAGCCTCCTGAAGTGTCCGTATTGCGGCATTTAGAGAAGTTCATCTAGCCTGATCAAACGGACCCGGCACTGCCTGAACCCCCGAGCAGGCAGTGCCGGGTTCCACTTTTGTCCTGACTTGCCCGGACCCCCAAGGGCAGACCGCACAGAGCGCACCGAGTAGCGTGTTACCCATGGCTCCGACCTCGACTCCGCAGACCCCCTTCGGGCGGGTCCTCACCGCCATGGTCACGCCCTTCACGGCGGACGGCGCACTCGACCTCGACGGCGCGCAGCGGCTCGCCGCCCACCTGGTGGACGCAGGCAACGACGGCCTGATCGTCAACGGCACCACCGGCGAGTCCCCCACCACCAGCGACGCGGAGAAATCGGACCTCGTACGAGCCGTCCTGGAAGCGGTCGGCGACCGCGCCCATGTCGTGGCCGGGGTCGGCACCAACGACACCCACCACAGCATCGAGCTGGCCCGGCAGGCCGAGCGCATCGGCGTCCACGGCCTCCTGGTCGTCACGCCGTACTACAACAAGCCCCCGCAGGAGGGCCTGTACCGGCACTTCACGGCCGTCGCCGACGCGACCGGCCTGCCGAACATGCTCTACGACATCCCCGGCCGCAGCGGCGTCCCGATCAACACCGAGACGCTCGTCCGGCTCGCCGAGCACCCCCGGATCGTCGCCAACAAGGACGCCAAGGGCGACCTCGGCCGCGCCAGCTGGGCCATCGCCCAGTCCGGCCTCGCCTGGTACTCCGGCGACGACATGCTGAACCTGCCCCTGCTGTCCGTGGGCGCGGTCGGCTTCGTCTCGGTCGTCGGCCACCTGGTCACCCCGGACCTGCGGGCCCTGGTCGACGCGTACACCTCGGGTGACGTCGTCAAGGCCACCGAGATCCACCAGAAGCTGCTCCCGGTCTACACCGGCATGTTCCGCACCCAGGGCGTCATGACCACCAAGGCCGCGCTCGACCTGCTGGGACTGCCCGGCGGCCCGCTGCGCTCGCCCATGGTGGAGTGTTCGCCCGAGGAGATCGCCCAGCTCAAGATCGATCTTGCCGCCGGCGGGGTACAGCTCTAGCAACAGACTTCAGCACCACCCGGGCCCCCGCGGTCCAGAAGCTCCCGGAAGCCTCCGGGGCTTCACAACTGAAGACACCACAACCGAATACGCGGGCCACCGGTCCCGCATTCCACAACGACAACTGCTTCGCACGAACGTCATGCGCGCCACGTGCCCTACCGGTACGTGGCGCGTGTGGTTGAGGAGAGTCTTTTGAGTCATCCGCATCCTGAACTCGGCCCGCCCCCGCCGCTCCCCGAGGGCGGCCTGAGGGTCACCCCGCTCGGCGGTCTCGGCGAGATCGGCCGCAACATGACGGTCTTCGAGTACGGCGGCCGTCTGCTGATCGTCGACTGCGGTGTGCTCTTCCCCGAGGAGGAGCAGCCCGGGATCGACCTGATCCTGCCCGACTTCTCGTCCATCCGGGACCGCCTCGACGACATCGAGGGCATCGTCCTCACCCATGGCCACGAGGACCACATCGGCGGCGTCCCCTTCCTGCTCCGCGAGAAGCCGGACATCCCGCTGATCGGCTCCAAGCTGACCCTCGCGCTGATCGAGGCCAAGCTCCAGGAGCACCGCATCCGGCCGTACACGCTGGAGGTGGCCGAGGGGAACCGCGAGCGCGTCGGCCCCTTCGACTGCGAGTTCATCGCCGTCAACCACTCCATCCCGGACGCCCTGGCCGTCGCCATCCGCACCCCCGCGGGCATGGTGGTGCACACCGGCGACTTCAAGATGGACCAGCTGCCGCTGGACAACCGGCTCACCGACCTGCACGCGTTCGCGCGGCTCAGCGAGGAGGGCATCGACCTCCTGCTGACCGACTCCACGAACGCCGAGGTCCCCGGCTTCACCCCGCACGAGCGGGACATCTCCAGCGTGCTGCGCACGGTCTTCGCCGGCGCCCGCAAGCGGATCATCGTGGCGAGCTTCGCCAGCCATGTCCACCGCATCCAGCAGATCCTGGACGCGGCGCACGAGTACGGCCGCCGGGTCGCCTTCGTCGGCCGCTCCATGGTCCGCAACATGGGCATCGCCCGTGACCTCGGCTACCTGAAGGTCCCGCCGGGCCTGGTGGTCGACGTCAAGACGCTGGACGACCTGCCCGACCACGAGGTGGTCCTGGTCTGCACGGGCTCCCAGGGCGAGCCGATGGCGGCGCTGTCCCGGATGGCCAACCGCGACCACCAGATCCGCATCGTCGACGGCGACACGGTCATCCTGGCCTCCTCGCTGATCCCCGGTAACGAGAACGCGGTCTACCGCGTGATCAACGGCCTGACCCGCTGGGGCGCCAACGTCGTCCACAAGGGCAACGCCAAGGTGCACGTCTCCGGTCACGCCTCCGCGGGCGAGCTGCTGTACTTCTACAACATCTGCCGCCCGAAGAACCTGATGCCGGTGCACGGCGAATGGCGCCATCTGCGCGCCAACGCCGAGCTGGGCGCGCTCACGGGCGTCCCGCACGACCGGATCGTCATCGCCGAGGACGGCGTGGTGGTGGACCTGGTCGAGGGCAAGGCCAAGATCTCCGGCAAGGTCCAGGCCGGCTACGTCTACGTCGACGGGCTCTCCGTCGGCGATGTGGGCGAGCCCGCGCTCAAGGACCGCAAGATCCTCGGTGACGAGGGCATCATCTCGGTCTTCGTGGTCGTGGACTCCTCCACCGGCAAGATCACCGGGGGCCCGCACATCCAGGCCCGCGGCTCCGGCATCGAGGACTCGGTCTTCACCGAGGTCGTCCCGAAGATCAACGAGGTCCTGGAGCGTTCCGCCCAGGACGGCGTCGTGGAGCCCCACCAGCTCCAGCAGCTGATCCGCCGCACGCTCGGCAAGTGGGTCTCGGACAACTACCGCCGCAGGCCGATGATCCTGCCTGTGGTCGTGGAGGTCTGACGACCCGTCGGCTCGTGCCGGGAGCGGGGCGCCTCGATTTGCATCGGGGCGCCCCGCTCCAGTACGTTTACGACCTCGCCCGGTTGGGAACCCCAGCACTTCACGTGCTGGACAAGGTGCCCAGGACCGGGAGGGAAATCCGACTCAGAACTTCTGATAAAGTCGGAACCGCCGGAAAGGGAAACGCGAAAGCGGAAACCTGGAAAGCGCCGAGGAAATCGGATCGAGAAAAGATCTGATAGAGTCGGAAACACCGAAGGGAAGCCCGGAGGAAAGCCCGAGAGGGTGAGTACAAAGGAAGCGACCGTTCCTTGAGAACTCAACAGCGTGCCAAAAGTCAACGCCAGATATGTTGATACCCCGTCTCCGGTCATCACGACCGGGACGTGGTTCCTTTGAAATAAACACAGCGAGGACGCTGTGAACGGTCGGACTATTCCTCCGACCGTTCCGCTCTTCAGTTTGTGCACCGGATTACCGGTAAACATTCACGGAGAGTTTGATCCTGGCTCAGGACGAACGCTGGCGGCGTGCTTAACACATGCAAGTCGAACGATGAAGCCCTTCGGGGTGGATTAGTGGCGAACGGGTGAGTAACACGTGGGCAATCTGCCCTGCACTCTGGGACAAGCCCTGGAAACGGGGTCTAATACCGGATATGACCATCTTGGGCATCCTTGATGGTGTAAAGCTCCGGCGGTGCAGGATGAGCCCGCGGCCTATCAGCTTGTTGGTGAGGTAATGGCTCACCAAGGCGACGACGGGTAGCCGGCCTGAGAGGGCGACCGGCCACACTGGGACTGAGACACGGCCCAGACTCCTACGGGAGGCAGCAGTGGGGAATATTGCACAATGGGCGAAAGCCTGATGCAGCGACGCCGCGTGAGGGATGACGGCCTTCGGGTTGTAAACCTCTTTCAGCAGGGAAGAAGCGAAAGTGACGGTACCTGCAGAAGAAGCGCCGGCTAACTACGTGCCAGCAGCCGCGGTAATACGTAGGGCGCAAGCGTTGTCCGGAATTATTGGGCGTAAAGAGCTCGTAGGCGGCTTGTCACGTCGATTGTGAAAGCTCGGGGCTTAACCCCGAGTCTGCAGTCGATACGGGCTAGCTAGAGTGTGGTAGGGGAGATCGGAATTCCTGGTGTAGCGGTGAAATGCGCAGATATCAGGAGGAACACCGGTGGCGAAGGCGGATCTCTGGGCCATTACTGACGCTGAGGAGCGAAAGCGTGGGGAGCGAACAGGATTAGATACCCTGGTAGTCCACGCCGTAAACGGTGGGAACTAGGTGTTGGCGACATTCCACGTCGTCGGTGCCGCAGCTAACGCATTAAGTTCCCCGCCTGGGGAGTACGGCCGCAAGGCTAAAACTCAAAGGAATTGACGGGGGCCCGCACAAGCGGCGGAGCATGTGGCTTAATTCGACGCAACGCGAAGAACCTTACCAAGGCTTGACATACACCGGAAAGCATTAGAGATAGTGCCCCCCTTGTGGTCGGTGTACAGGTGGTGCATGGCTGTCGTCAGCTCGTGTCGTGAGATGTTGGGTTAAGTCCCGCAACGAGCGCAACCCTTGTCCCGTGTTGCCAGCAGGCCCTTGTGGTGCTGGGGACTCACGGGAGACCGCCGGGGTCAACTCGGAGGAAGGTGGGGACGACGTCAAGTCATCATGCCCCTTATGTCTTGGGCTGCACACGTGCTACAATGGCCGGTACAATGAGCTGCGATACCGTGAGGTGGAGCGAATCTCAAAAAGCCGGTCTCAGTTCGGATTGGGGTCTGCAACTCGACCCCATGAAGTCGGAGTCGCTAGTAATCGCAGATCAGCATTGCTGCGGTGAATACGTTCCCGGGCCTTGTACACACCGCCCGTCACGTCACGAAAGTCGGTAACACCCGAAGCCGGTGGCCCAACCCCTTGTGGGAGGGAGCTGTCGAAGGTGGGACCAGCGATTGGGACGAAGTCGTAACAAGGTAGCCGTACCGGAAGGTGCGGCTGGATCACCTCCTTTCTAAGGAGCACATAGCCGACTGCAAGCAAATGTCTTGCACGGTTGCTCATGGGTGGAACGTTGACTACTCGGCCGGATTATTCGGGTCGGGGGCTTGCCAGTACTGCTCTTCGGAGCGTGGAACGCATGATCCCCGGACGGATTCTGGCCGGGCACGCTGTTGGGTGTCTGAGGGAATGATCTTCCTTCAGTTACCGGCCCCAGTGCACTCACCAGTTTGGCTGGTGGGGTGATGGGTGGCTGGTCGTTGTTTGAGAACTGCACAGTGGACGCGAGCATCTGTGGCCAAGTTTTTAAGGGCGCACGGTGGATGCCTTGGCACCAGGAACCGATGAAGGACGTGGGAGGCCACGATAGTCCCCGGGGAGTCGTCAACCAGGCTTTGATCCGGGGGTTTCCGAATGGGGAAACCCGGCAGTCGTCATGGGCTGTCACCCGCTGCTGAACACATAGGCAGTGTGGAGGGAACGAGGGGAAGTGAAACATCTCAGTACCCTCAGGAAGAGAAAACAACCGTGATTCCGGGAGTAGTGGCGAGCGAAACCGGATGAGGCCAAACCGTATGCGTGTGAGACCCGGCAGGGGTTGCGTGTGCGGGGTTGTGGGATCTCTCTTCTACGGTCTGCCGGCCGTAGGGCGAGTTATAAACCGTTGATGTAGACGAAGGACATGCGAAAGGTCCGGCGTAGAGGGTAAGACCCCCGTAGTCGAAATGTCAGCGGCTTGCTTGAGAGACACCCAAGTAGCACGGGGCCCGAGAAATCCCGTGTGAATCTGGCGGGACCACCCGCTAAGCCTAAATATTCCCTGGTGACCGATAGCGGATAGTACCGTGAGGGAATGGTGAAAAGTACCCCGGGAGGGGAGTGAAATAGTACCTGAAACCGTGTGCCTACAAGCCGTGGGAGCGTCGGAAACACTTCGGTGTTTCTCGTGACTGCGTGCCTTTTGAAGAATGAGCCTGCGAGTTTGCGGTGTGTTGCGAGGTTAACCCGTGTGGGGAAGCCGTAGCGAAAGCGAGTCCGAACAGGGCGATTTTAGTAGCACGCTCAAGACCCGAAGCGGAGTGATCTAGCCATGGGCAGGTTGAAGCGGAGGTAAGACTTCGTGGAGGACCGAACCCACCAGGGTTGAAAACCTGGGGGATGACCTGTGGTTAGGGGTGAAAGGCCAATCAAACTCCGTGATAGCTGGTTCTCCCCGAAATGCATTTAGGTGCAGCGTCGTGTGTTTCTTGCCGGAGGTAGAGCACTGGATAGGCGATGGGCCCTACCGGGTTACTGACCTTAGCCAAACTCCGAATGCCGGTAAGTGAGAGCACGGCAGTGAGACTGTGGGGGATAAGCTCCATGGTCGAGAGGGAAACAGCCCAGAGCATCGACTAAGGCCCCTAAGCGTACGCTAAGTGGGAAAGGATGTGGAGTCGCACAGACAACCAGGAGGTTGGCTTAGAAGCAGCCACCCTTGAAAGAGTGCGTAATAGCTCACTGGTCTAGTGATTCCGCGCCGACAATGTAGCGGGGCTCAAGCGTACCGCCGAAGTCGTGTCATTGCAGCAATAGCCCCAACGGGTGCTGTGATGGGTAGGGGAGCGTCGTCTGCCGGGTGAAGCAGCACCGGAAGGTAGTTGTGGACGGTTGACGAGTGAGAATGCAGGCATGAGTAGCGATACACACGTGAGAAACGTGTGCGCCGATTGACTAAGGGTTCCTGGGTCAAGCTGATCTGCCCAGGGTAAGTCGGGACCTAAGGCGAGGCCGACAGGCGTAGTCGATGGATAACCGGTTGATATTCCGGTACCCGCTGTGAAGCGTCAAACATCGAGCATCGTGATGCTAAGGCCGTGAAGCCGCCCTGATCTCTTCGGAGTTGAGGGGAGTGGTGGAGCCGCTGAACCAAGCGGTTAGTAGGTGAGTGATGGGGTGACGCAGGAAGGTAGTCCATCCCGGGCGGTGGTTGTCCCGGGGTAAGGGTGTAGCCCGAGTGGTAGGTAAATCCGCCACTCATATAAGGGTGAGACCTGATGCCGAGCCGATTGTGGTGAAGTGGATGATCCTATGCTGTCGAGAAAAGCCTCTAGCGAGTTTCATGGCGGCCCGTACCCTAAACCGACTCAGGTGGTCAGGTAGAGAATACCGAGGCGTTCGGGTGAACTATGGTTAAGGAACTCGGCAAAATGCCCCCGTAACTTCGGGAGAAGGGGGGCCACACCTAGTGAGAACACTTGCTGTTCGAGCTGGGGGTGGCCGCAGAGACCAGCGAGAAGCGACTGTTTACTAAAAACACAGGTCCGTGCGAAGCCGTAAGGCGATGTATACGGACTGACGCCTGCCCGGTGCTGGAACGTTAAGGGGACCGGTTAGCTCCATTTCGGTGGGGCGAAGCTGAGAACTTAAGCGCCAGTAAACGGCGGTGGTAACTATAACCATCCTAAGGTAGCGAAATTCCTTGTCGGGTAAGTTCCGACCTGCACGAATGGCGTAACGACTTCTCGACTGTCTCAACCATAGGCCCGGTGAAATTGCACTACGAGTAAAGATGCTCGTTTCGCGCAGCAGGACGGAAAGACCCCGGGACCTTTACTACAGTTTGATATTGGTGTTCGGTTCGGCTTGTGTAGGATAGCTGGGAGACTTTGAAGCTCATACGCCAGTGTGGGTGGAGTCGTCGTTGAAATACCAGTCTGGTCGTGCTGGATGTCTAACCTGGGTCCGTGATCCGGATCAGGGACAGTGTCTGATGGGTAGTTTAACTGGGGCGGTTGCCTCCTAAAGGGTAACGGAGGCGCCCAAAGGTTCCCTCAGCCTGGTTGGTAATCAGGTGTTGAGTGTAAGTGCACAAGGGAGCTTGACTGTGAGACCGACGGGTCGAGCAGGGACGAAAGTCGGGACTAGTGATCCGGCGGTGGCTTGTGGAAGCGCCGTCGCTCAACGGATAAAAGGTACCCCGGGGATAACAGGCTGATCTTCCCCAAGAGTCCATATCGACGGGATGGTTTGGCACCTCGATGTCGGCTCGTCGCATCCTGGGGCTGGAGTCGGTCCCAAGGGTTGGGCTGTTCGCCCATTAAAGCGGTACGCGAGCTGGGTTTAGAACGTCGTGAGACAGTTCGGTCCCTATCCGCTGTGCGCGTAGGAGTCTTGAGAAGGGCTGTCCCTAGTACGAGAGGACCGGGACGGACGAACCTCTGGTGTGCCAGTTGTTCTGCCAAGGGCATGGCTGGTTGGCTACGTTCGGGAGGGATAACCGCTGAAAGCATCTAAGCGGGAAGCCTGCTTCGAGATGAGGACTCCCACCCACTTGATGGGGTAAGGCTCCCAGTAGACGACTGGGTTGATAGGCCGGATCTGGAAGCCAGGTAACTGGTGGAGGTGACCGGTACTAATAGGCCGAGGGCTTGTCCTCAGTTGCTCGCGTCCACTGTGTTGGTTCTGAAACCACGAACAACCATTGCTGGTTGATAGTTTCATAGTGTTTCGGTGGTTATAGCGTTAGGGAAACGCCCGGTTACATTCCGAACCCGGAAGCTAAGCCTTTCAGCGCCGATGGTACTGCAGGGGGGACCCTGTGGGAGAGTAGGACGCCGCCGAACAATTTTTCAAAAGGTCGGATCCTGAACTTCGGTTCAGGGTCCGACCTTTTTTTGTTCCGCGTAACGTGTCGTTCACCCTGCGCGCAGAGCATCCCGTACATGGGAACCTCCGCAATGCTCAGGGCGGCCGGCGTCGGAGTCGGTGACGAGGTAGTCGTACCGGCCTTCGGGAACGTCGAGGTCGCCGAGGCAGTGACCCTGGCCGGCGCGCTCCCCGTGTTCGCCGACATAGACCCCGTGACCTACTGTCTGGACCCCGAGGCGGTCGAGGCGGCCGTAACCGCCCGCACCGCGGCCGTCGTTGTCGTCCACCGCTTCGGCCGGCGGGCCGACATCGGACGGCTGCACGCCCTGGGGCAGCGGCACGAGCTGCTGATCCTGGAGCAGGGCGAGTCCGAGGTGCCCTATGACGAGACGGCGCAACGGCGGGAGCGGGCAGCCTACTTGGACACCAAGCTGAAGGGTGTGCGGACCCCGGACGGCGGGGACGGACACACCTACCAGCAGTACGTGGTGCGGGTGCCCGGCAACGGCCGGCCGGACCGGGACGCCTTCGCACGCGCCCTGCGGGCCAAGGGAGTCGACTGCCGGGTACCGGTGAAGACGCCCGTGCACCGGCTGCCGGAGTTCCGCCGGTGCGTGTCCCTGCCGCAGACCGAACGGGCCGCCGACGAGACGCTCGCGCTGCCCGTCGACGCCTCGCTGACCAAGCGGGAGATGCAGCGTGTGGCCGCGGCCTGCAACGCCCTCGGTGGACTGCTCCAGCCCGCCTTCTGACCGGCTCCCGAACGAGTTTGGGAAGTCGGGCCGGTTCGGGGTACAGTTTCTTTGTCGCCGCGAGGGAAACCTCGAAAACGACAGGCCCCTATAGCTCAGTCGGTAGAGCGTCTCCATGGTAAGGAGAAGGTCAACGGTTCGATTCCGTTTGGGGGCTCAGCAATAAAGACCCCACCCTTTCGGGTGGGGTCTTTTTCGTGTGCCCGGGGCGGCCGCAAGCCGCCCCGGCTCAGCCCTCGTTGTGGTGGAGACCCGGAACCCGCATCGCCAGAATGGCCATGTCGTCGGACGGGGCGTCGGAAGCGAAGCGTTCCACCGCGCGCATGATGCGGGCGGCGACCGCACCCGCCGTCAGCCCCGTGCAGGTGGTGAGGACGTCCGCGAGGCCGTCGTCGCCCAGCATGCGGGAGCCCTCGCGGCGCTCGGTGACGCCGTCCGTGACGCAGAGCAGCACATCGCCGGGATCGAGGGTGACCCGCTCCTCGTACAGCTCCAGGTCCTCGATGACGCCCAGCAGGGGCTGCGGTTCGGCGGCCGGGGTGACCGTGCCGTCCTGGCGCAGGCGCAGCGGCAGCGGGTGGCCGGCGCAGACCACCTTCAGCTCGGCGCTGCCGTCCGGCTGGGGCCGCAGCTCGCCGTAAAGGAGCGTCAGGAACCGGCTGCGGTCGCCCTCGTCGAGAATGGCCGAGTTCAGCCGTTCCAGAACCGCGGGGCCGCTGAGTCCCTCGCGGGCCAGCAGGCGCAGGGCGTGCCGGGCGAGGCCGGTGACCGCGGCCGCGTTGGGTCCCGTACCGCAGACGTCACCGATGGCGAAGCCGTAGGCGCCGTTGCCGATGGGGAAGAGGTCGTAGAAGTCGCCGCCCACCTCATTGCCCTCGCCGGCCGCGCGGTAGATGACCTCCACCTCGACGCCGTCGATGTGCGGGGTGCCGGGCGGCAGCAGGCTGCGCTGGAGGGCCTGGCTGATGGCCGTGCGCTCCGAGTACAGACGGGCGTTGTCCAGGGCGAGGGCGGCCCGGCGGGACAGGTCCTCGGCCAGTTCCAGGATCTCCTGGCGGAAGTGTTCGTCGGTGGGCTTGCCGAGGACCAGCATGCCGATGACCCGGTTGCGGGCGACGAGCGGCAGGACGACCGTTTCGCCACCGACCGCGGAGGCCGTGGCGAGGGTCGGGCCGATGCCCGCGGTGATCCGGTGCGTGGGCCCGTCGGCCAGGCCCAGGGTGCGCATGGAGGTGCGCAGGGCGGCCTGGTGGGCGACCTCGCCCGGGGCCGTCCACACGCGCGCGCCGGGCGTGGGCACCGGGTCCGGCGGGGCGATCTTCGACAGCAACGACTTGATGCCGTCGATGAGTTCCTCGTCCTCGTGCAGCACGTACGACAGATACGGGTCCGAGGCCTGGTCGGCGATGGTGTAGACGGCGCACCAGGTGGCCAGGGTGGGCACCGTCATCTGGGCCATGAGGGCCAGCGTCTGGTCGCGGTCCAGGGTGCCGGCCAGCAGGTCGGAGGCCTCGACCAGGAAGCTCAGGGAGCCGCGCCGCAGCCGCTCCAGCTCGCCGAGGCGCGCCGACTCCACGGCCAGGGCGATGCGGTCGGCGGCGAACTGGAGGCGCAGCGCCTCCTCGTTGGAGTACCGGCCCGACGCCTCCGCGGCGACGCCGAGGGAGCCGGTGAGGCGGCCCTCGACCTTCAGCGGGACGGTGACGACCGAGCGCATGCCGGTGCCGCCGAGCAGCGGGACGGCGCCGGGGACGGCGTTGAGGTCGTCATGGACGGCGGGCATGCGCGCGGAGCCGTAGCGGCCGGGACCGGCCTCCACGGGGACGCGGGCGAAGCGCTGGCGGGCGGAGGGCAGCCCGGTGGAGGCGCGGACCTCCAGCTCGGTCTCGTCGTCGGTGGCCAGCAGCAGGAACGCGGAGTCGCCGTCGAGCATGTCGCGGGCGCGTTCCACGGTGCGCTGGAGCAGGCCGTCGAGGTCGTCGGGGGCGGGGGAGCCGATGAAGACCTCGAAGGGGTCGGTGCTCTGGCCGTCCTGTGCGGTGTTCTGGTCGCCGGCCGGGACCCGGGTGGGTGTCTGGAGTACGGCGCGTTCGTGGTCGCGCACCAGCAGGCACACGGTGGAGGGCTCGCCGCCGGTGTCACGGACCCGCAGGTGGGAGGCGTACACCTGGACGACGCGGCCGTCGGCGCCGCGGATGCCGTAGCTGCCCTCCCAGCGGGAGAGCTGGAGGGCCTCGGCGACGCCGGTGCTGGTGCCCGGGGTGTGCGGCCAGGCGGCGAGTTCGGTCAGCGGCCTGCCGACGGCCTGCGCGGCGGGGTGGCCGAAGAGTTCCTCCGCGTCCTCGTTCCAGGAGGTGACGGTGCCCTTGCGGTCGACCTGGAGGACGGCGACGCGGACCCGGCCGTCGGCCACCGGCAGCAGGTCGACGGGGAGGGCGGGTCCCGCGGTGCGGGTGCCGACCGGTCGTTCGGGCAGGTTGAGCTGGAACCAGACGTGCTTGTGGGTCGGCGTGTAGTCGACGCCCCAGCGGCTGGCCAGGGCCGCGCAGAGCTGGAGGCCGCGGCCGCCCTCGCGGTCGGGGCTGGCCATCGGGCTGGCGGAGTCCTGGAGTGGTACCTCACGCTCGGGGTACTGGTCGGAGACCTCGATGCGCACCCCGTCCTCGGTGCGCAGGCAGAGCACCTCCGCGTGGGTGCCGGCGTGCACGACCGCGTTGGTCACCAGTTCGCTCGTGAGTACGACGGCGTCGTCGACGATGTCGGCGAAGCCCCAGCCCTGGAGTGTGTCGCGGACGAAGGACCGGGCGGTCGCCACGGATCGTCCGACGGGCTCGAAACTGGCGGCCGCGCGCGCGGTGATCACAGAACTCCTCGGCCGGTTGTCGGCGGGCAGGGCGGACGGGCCGGCCGGGTCGAGCCGCTGCTGCGGCATCGGCGCGTCGGTCGGCCGCTGTTCCGGGGGCTGTGCCCCCGGGATCAGTCCGGTGGTCATGGTCTGCGGCCGCCCCTCCGATGCCCGCTCGTACTGGTGCCACCGCCCAGGCCGGACGGGACCGGTGCGGCTGGACAGCCGGATGCAAGGTTACTTACCTTCGCCGTCCGAGCGGGTGCCGGTCGCCGGTGTTTACCCCCCAGGGTGTGCGGACGATGTGCGAAGCTGCCGAACTGTTATGGCCTGGTTCGGGCAGGGTGAAACACTGGGCAAGCTTCTGATGAAGGTCGGGTCGCGCCGCGTGTGTTCCGTGAACGGCGGGCAGCAGCCCTTGGTGTGGCCGGATCTCATCTGGCAGAAATACGCAGCAGTAACCGGTACGCGGAAGTAACCGGTATGCCGAAGACCGGTATGCCGGACGGAAGCGTCCCGCTAGGGCAGTAAGGGTCGATTCCCCGGGAGGGACACAGTGGAGTCTGGCGCAGCGACGCGTGGCACGAAGACGCGCGCGAAGGGCGGACCGTCCCTGGGCAGGAGTGGCGGCACCACCGAGGTGGACACCGCTGCCCTGAACCGGCTGCTGGCGGCCCTTGTGTCGATGCGTGACGGGAACTTCCGCAAACGGCTGACGGTCTCCGGCGACGGCGTGATCTCGGAGATCGCGGCGGTCTTCAACGAGGTGGCCGACCGCAATCTGCATCTGACCGGCGAGCTGGCCCGGGTGCGGCGCATGGTCGGCCGTGAGGGAAAACTCACGGAGCGGCTGGAGACGGGGGCCTGCGAGGGCTCCTGGGCGACGGCGATCGACCACTCCAACGCGCTGGTGGACGATCTCGTACGACCGGTCTCCGAGGTCGGCCGGGTGCTGACCGCGGTCGCGGAGGGCGATCTGTCGCCGCGCATGGAGCTGCGGACACAGGCGCCGGACGGCGGCACCGGGCATCCGCTGCGGGGCGAGTTCCTGAAGGTCGGCCGTACCGTCAACAATCTGGTCGACCAGTTGTCGACGTTCACCGACGAGGTCACCCGGGTGGCCAGCGAGGTCGGCACCGAGGGCAAGCTCGGCGGGCAGGCCCGGGTGCGGGGCATGTCGGGTTCCTGGAAGGACCTGACGGAGTCCGTCAACACGATGGCGGACCGGCTCACCGCGCAGGTGCGGGACATCGCCCTGGTGACGACGGCGGTCGCCAAGGGTGATCTGTCGCGCAAGGTGACCGTGCATGTCGCGGGCGAGATGCTGGAGCTGAAGAACACCGTCAACACGATGGTGGACCAGCTTTCGGCCTTCTCCTCGGAGGTCACGCGAGTGGCCCGGGAGGTGGGCACCGAGGGCATTCTCGGCGGTCGCGCGCAGGTGCCCGAGGTGGCCGGCGTGTGGAAGGAACTGACCGACTCCGTCAACACGATGGCGGGCAACCTGACCGCCCAGGTGCGCGGGATCTCGCAGGTCACCACGGCGGTGGCGAACGGTGATCTGTCGCAGAAGGTGACGGTGCAGGCGCGCGGCGAGGTGGCGCAGCTCGCCGAGACGATCAACCAGATGACCGAGACGCTGCGGATCTTCGCGGACGAGGTCACACGTGTGGCCAACGAGGTCGGCGCGGAGGGGCGGCTCGGCGGTCAGGCGAACGTGCCGGGCGCGGCCGGTACCTGGAAGGACCTGACGGATTCGGTCAACACGGTGTTCCGGAACCTGACGACCCAGGTGCGGGACATCGCCGCCGTGACGACCGCGGTGGCCAACGGCGATCTGTCGCAGAAGGTCACGGTGGACGTGGCCGGCGAGATGCTGGAGTTGAAGAACACCGTCAACGGGATGGTGGACCAGCTGTCGTCCTTCGGTGCCGAGGTGACGCGGGTCGCGCGGGAGATCGGGGTCGAGGGCGAGCTGGGCGGCCAGGCGCAGGTGCCGGGCGCGGCGGGGACGTGGAAGGACCTGACGGACTCCGTCAACACCGCCTTCCGAAACCTCACCGGCCAGGTGCGCAATATCGCCCAGGTGACGACGGCGGTGGCCAACGGCGATCTGTCGCAGAAGGTCACCGTGGACGTCTCCGGCGAGATGCTGAAGCTGAAGAACACCGTGAACACGATGGTGGACCAGCTGTCGAGCTTCGCCGACCAGGTCACGCGGATGGCGCGGGATGTGGGCACCGAGGGCCGGCTCGGCGGTCAGGCCCAGGTGGACGGCGTGTCGGGCACCTGGAAGGAGCTGACGGACTCCGTCAACTTCATGGCCGGAAACCTCACGTCCCAGGTGCGCAATATCGCCCAGGTGACGACGGCGGTGGCCAACGGCGATCTGTCGCAGAAGATCGACGTGGACGCGCGCGGCGAGATCCTGGAGCTCAAGAACACGATCAACACCATGGTCGATCAGCTGTCCGCCTTCGCCGACCAGGTGACCCGGGTGGCCCGGGACGTGGGTACGGAGGGCCGGCTGGGCGGTCAGGCGCAGGTGCCCGGTGTCGCCGGGGTGTGGCGGGACCTGACGGACTCGGTGAACGGCATGGCCGGGAACCTGACGGCCCAGGTGCGCAACATCGCGCAGGTCGCCACCGCGGTGGCGGGTGGTGACCTCTCCCAGAAGATCACCGTGGACGCGCGCGGGGAGATCCTGGAGCTGAAGAACACCCTGAACACGATGGTGGACCAGCTGTCGTCGTTCGCCCAGGAGGTCACCAGGGTGGCCCGTGAGGTGGGTACGGAGGGCATCCTCGGCGGTCAGGCCGAGGTGCAGGGGGTCTCCGGCACCTGGAAGGACCTCACGCAGTCGGTGAACTTCATGGCGAACAACCTGACGATCCAGGTGCGCAACATCGCCGAGGTCACGACCGCGGTCGCCAAGGGCGATCTGTCGAAGAAGATCACGGTGGACGCCAAGGGCGAGATCCTGGAGCTGGTCACGACCGTCAACACCATGGTCGTACAGCTGTCGTCGTTCGCCGAGCAGGTGACCCGGGTGGCCCGCGAGGTGGGTACCGAGGGCATGCTCGGCGGCCAGGCGCACGTGCCGGGTGTCACGGGCATCTGGAAGGACCTGAGCAACAACGTCAACCTGATGGCCAACAACCTGACCATGCAGGTGCGCAACATCTCCCAGGTGGCCTCGGCGGTCGCCAACGGCGATCTGACGCGGCAGGTGACGATCGAGGCGAGCGGTGAGGTCGCGCAGCTCGCCGACACCATCAACACGATGGTCAAGACGCTGAGTTCGTTCGCCGACCAGGTCACCAAGGTGGCCCGCGAGGTGGGCACGGACGGCATCCTGGGCGGCCAGGCGCATGTGCCGGGCGTGGCGGGCACCTGGAAGGACCTCACCGAGTCGGTGAACCAGATGGCGTCCAACCTGACCGGTCAGGTGCGCAACATCGCGATGGTCACCACGGCGATCGCCAAGGGCGATCTGACCAAGAAGATCGACATCGACGCCCGGGGCGAGATCCTGGAGCTGAAGACGACGATCAACACGATGGTCGACCAGCTGTCCAGCTTCGCCGAGGAGGTCACCCGGGTGGCCCGCGAGGTGGGCACCGAGGGCCAGCTGGGCGGGCAGGCGCGGGTGCGGGACGTGGACGGCACCTGGCGGGACCTGACGGAGTCGGTGAACGAGATGGCCGGGAACCTGACCCGGCAGGTGCGCGCCATCGCGCGGGTGGCGACCGCGGTGACCCGCGGCGACCTGAACCTGAAGATCGACGTCGACGCGTCCGGCGAGATCCAGGAACTCCAGGACTACATCAACAAGATGATCGCGAACCTGCGCGACACCACGATCGCCAACAAGGAGCAGGACTGGCTCAAGGGCAACCTGGCCCGCATCTCCGCGCTCATGCAGGGCCGCCGCGACCTCCAGGACGTGGCCTCGCTGATCATGAGCGAGCTGACGCCGGTGGTCTCCGCGCAGCACGGCGCGTTCTTCCTGGCGATGTCGCGCATGGAGGGCAAGGACGCCGGTGACGGCAAGGATGCCTACGAGCTGCGCATGCTGGGCTCGTACGGCTACTCGATGGGCTCCATGCCGACGTCGTTCCGGCCCGGTGAGGCGCTGGTCGGCACGGCCGCCCAGGAGAAGCGCACCATTCTGGTCTCGGACGCGCCGAGCGGCTATCTGAAGATCTCCTCCGGGCTCGGCGAGGCCCCGCCCGCGCAGGTGATCGTACTGCCGGTGCTGTTCGAGGACACCGTGCTCGGGGTGATCGAACTGGCCTCCTTCACGCCGTTCACGCAGATCCAGAAGGACTTCCTGAACCAGATCGCCGAGGTGATCGCGACCAGCGTCAACACCATCTCGGTCAACACCAAGACCGAGCAGCTGCTGGAGCAGTCGCAGGAGCTGACCGAGCAACTGCGCGAGCGGTCCGCGGAGCTGGAGAACCGGCAGAAGGCGCTCCAGGACTCCAACGCCGAACTGGAGGAGAAGGCCGAGCTGCTGGCCCGGCAGAACCGGGACATCGAGGTGAAGAACACCGAGATCGAGGAGGCGCGGCAGGTCCTGGAGGAGCGCGCCGAGCAACTCGCGGTGTCCATGCGCTACAAGAGCGAGTTCCTGGCCAACATGTCGCACGAGCTGCGCACGCCGCTGAACTCGCTGCTGATCCTGGCCAAGCTGCTCGCCGACAACGCCGAGGGCAATCTGTCGCCCAAGCAGGTCGAGTTCGCCGAGACCATCCACGGCGCGGGTTCCGATCTGCTCCAGCTGATCAACGACATCCTGGACCTCGCGAAGGTCGAGGCGGGCAAGATGGACGTCTCGCCGACCCGGATCGCGCTCGTCCAGCTCGTGGACTACGTGGAGGCCACCTTCCGGCCGCTGACCGCGGAGAAGGGCCTGGACCTGTCGGTGCGGGTCTCCCCGGAGCTGCCCGCGACCCTGCACACCGACGAGCAGCGGCTGCTCCAGGTGCTGCGCAATCTGCTGTCCAACGCGGTGAAGTTCACCGATTCCGGGTCGGTGGAGCTGGTCATCCGGCCGGCGGGCGCGGATGTGCCGCAGAACATCCGGGAGCAGTTGCTGGAGGCCGGGTCGCTCACCGATCCGGACGGCGAGCTGATCGCGTTCTCGGTGACGGACACCGGCATCGGGATCGCGGCCAGCAAGATGCGGGTGATCTTCGAGGCGTTCAAGCAGGCGGACGGCACCACCAGCCGCAAGTACGGCGGCACGGGCCTCGGTCTGTCGATCTCACGGGAGATCGCGCAGCTGCTCGGCGGTGAGATCCACGCGCAGAGCGAACCGGGCCGCGGCTCCACGTTCACGCTGTACCTGCCGCTGTACCCGAGCGAGCTGCCGCCGCAGGGCTACCAGCAGTCGGTGGTCCCGCTGGAGGCCGGGGACCTGGCGGCCGCCGCGGCGGAGCAGGCCTCGCAGCTGTCCACCCCCGAGATCGAGACGCCGGCCGAGGTCAAGTCGTACCTGGAGATGCAGAACGGGCCCGCGGCGCTCTTCCGGCGCCGCAGGCGGAGCCTTCCGCAGGGCGAGCAGCGCGCGGAGCAGTGGGCGGCGGCCCCCGGGCAGGACGACGCGCCGCAGTCCGCGCGCGGGGTGCGTTTCGGCGGGCAGAAGGTGCTGATCGTCGACGACGACATCCGCAATGTCTTCGCGCTCACCAGCGTCCTTGAGCAGCACGGCCTTTCGGTGCTGTACGCCGAGAACGGCCGCGAGGGCATCGAGGTCCTGGAGCAGCACGACGACGTGGCGGTCGTCCTGATGGACATCATGATGCCGGAGATGGACGGCTACGCGACGACCACGGCGATCCGCAGGATGCCGCAGTTCGCCGGGCTGCCGATCATCGCGCTGACCGCGAAGGCGATGAAGGGCGACCGGGAGAAGGCGATCGAGGCGGGCGCCTCCGACTACGTGACCAAGCCGGTGGACTCGGACCATCTGCTGGGCGTGCTCCAGCAGTGGATGGGGGGGAAGTGACGGGATCGGCCGACCATGGTGTGAACACCCGGGGAACCCCCGGCCGGTGCGCGGAGTTGTGCGCTTAAGGTGGTTGGGGACGTGTGGGAACGTGGGGTTCCGGGAACCATCCGGGCTCCCGCCGCGTTTCCGCTGTGTGCACGGTGACATCGCGGTGACAGGGTGTGGCGACAAGCGGGGTGCGGCTACGATGACCGGCACAAGGACGGGCGGCGAAAGGGAGTCGTCCCCTGGGGCGGCGCCCGGTGTACCGCCGGGGCGAGGAGGGCGGGCCATGGTGCAGAAGGCCAAGATCCTCCTGTCGATGACCGGCCGGAGAATCTGCTGGCGCTGGAGGCCATCCTCTCTGCGCTCGATCAGACGCTGGTGCGGGCATCGAGCGGGGAGGAAGCGCTCAAAGCACTGCTCACGGACGATTTCGCGGTCATTCTGCTGGACGTCCAGATGCCGGGCATGGACGGGTTCGAGACAGCGGCGCACATCAAGCGGCGCGAGCGGACCCGGGACATCCCGATCATCTTCCTCACCGCGATCAACCACGGCCCGCACCACACCTTCCGGGGTTACGCGGCCGGCGCGGTGGACTACATCTCCAAGCCGTTCGACCCCTGGGTGCTGCGCGCCAAGGTCTCGGTTTTCGTCGAGCTGTACATGAAGAACTGCCAGCTGCGCGAGCAGGCGGCGCTGCTGCGGCTCCAGTTGGAGGGCGGCGGCAAGGGCGCGGTCGGCGGCAGGGAGTCGGCCGGGCTGCTCGCCGAGCTGTCCGCGCGGCTCGCGGCCGTCGAGGAGCAGGCGGAGGCACTGTCCAAACAGCTGGACGACGACTCCGCGGACGCGGCCGCGGTGGCCACGGCGGCCCATCTGGAGCGCAAACTCACCGGACTGCGCCGCGCGCTCGACGCCCTGGAGCCGGGCACCGGCGCGGGCGGTCCCGCGGTGTCACCGGCCAACTGAGCCGTCCCGAGGCTCCCGTTGCCCATGAGCCCACGTCAGTTCCGCGCCCCGGCAGGGGCGACACGAACGGGTGAAGCTGTGGGCACACGTGTCCACCGTCGTCTCCACCGGTAACCTCAGACCCATGGCCTCACGTCCCTCCGCAGCCAAGAAGCAGCCCGCGAAGAAGGCTGCCGCTCCCGCGAAGGGTCCGGCGAAGAAGGCCGTCGCCGCGAAGAAGGCCCCGGCCAGGAAGGCGCCCGCGAAGAAGGCGCCCGCCCGGAAGACCGCGGCCAGGAAGGTGCCGCCCAAATCGGCGCCCAGCCCCACCGGGGGCGTGTACCGCCTGGCGCGCGCCCTCTGGCTCGGGCTCGCGCACGCGGTCGGCGCCGTATTCCGCGGCATAGGGCAGGGCGCCAAGAACCTCGACCCGGCCCATCGCAAGGACGGCGTGGCGCTGCTGCTGTTCGGCATCGCGCTGATCGTCGCCGCCGGCACCTGGGCCGACCTCAAGGGCCCCGTCGGCGACCTGGTGGAGGTCCTGGTCACCGGCGCCTTCGGCCGGCTCGACCTGCTGGTGCCGATACTGCTCGCGGTGATCGCCGTACGGCTCATCCGGCATCCGGAGAAGCCGGAGGCCAACGGGCGGATCGTGATCGGCCTGTCCGCGCTCCTGATCGGGGTGCTCGGCCAGGTCCACATCGCGTGCGGCTCGCCCGCCCGCAGCGACGGCATGCAGGCCATAAGGGACGCCGGCGGCCTCATCGGCTGGGCGACGGCCACCCCGCTGACGTACACCATGACCGAGATGCTCGCCGTGCCGCTGCTGGTGCTGCTGACCGTCTTCGGGCTGCTCGTGGTGACCGCCACCCCCGTCAACGCCATCCCGCAGCGGCTGCGCGCCCTCGGGGTGCGCCTCGGGGTGCTGCACGAACACGAGCCGGAGGAGTTCGGCGAGGACGACGAGCGCTACGAGGAGCAGTGGCGCGAGGCGCTGCCCGCGCGCTCCCGCGGCCGCTCGGGCGGCCCCCGGGCGTACGACCCCGACGAGGCCGAGGAAGAGGCCCTCTCCGGCCGTCGCGGCCGCCCCAGGCGCTCCGCGGTGCCCCAGCCGGATCCGCGGCGCCGGATGGACGCCGTGGACGTGGCCGCCGCTGCCGCCGCCGCGCTCGACGGCGCCGTGCAGCACGGCCTGCCGCCCTCCCCGCTGGTCGCCGACCTCACCCAGGGCGTCAGCGTCGGCGACCGCGAGGAGACCACCCCGGTCCCGGCCCCCGAGGCGCCCGTCACCGCGGACCCGGAGCCGGCCGCAGCCAAGGCCGCCCCGGCGCCCGCCAAGCCGGTCCCGGCCGCCCGCCCCGAGCAGGGCAAGGGCTCCGTCGTACCCGATCTCACGAAGAAGGCCCCCGAGGAGCCGCGCGAGCTGCCCCCGCGCGCGGAGCAGTTGCAGCTGGCCGGCGACATCACCTACTCGCTGCCCGCCCTGGACCTGCTCCAGCGCGGCGGGCCCGGCAAGGTGCGCAGCGAGGCCAATGACGCCATAGTCGCCTCGCTCACCCAGGTCTTCACCGAGTTCAAGGTCGACGCGGCCGTCACCGGCTTCACCCGCGGCCCGACGGTCACCCGCTATGAGGTCGAGCTCGGCCCGGCCGTGAAGGTGGAGCGGATCACCGCCCTCACCAAGAACATCGCGTACGCCGTCGCCAGCCCGGACGTGCGGATCATCAGCCCCATCCCCGGCAAGTCCGCGGTGGGCATCGAGATCCCCAACACCGACCGGGAGATGGTCAACCTCGGTGATGTGCTGCGGCTCGCGGAGTCCGCCGAGGACGACGACCCGATGCTGGTCGCCTTCGGCAAGGACGTCGAGGGCGGCTATGTCATGCACTCGCTGGCGAAGATGCCGCACATGCTGGTCGCAGGCGCCACCGGCTCCGGCAAGTCGTCCTGCATCAACTGTCTGATCACCTCGATCATGATGCGCGCGACCCCGGAGGACGTGCGGATGATCCTGGTCGACCCCAAGCGGGTCGAGCTGACCGCCTACGAGGGCATCCCGCACCTGATCACGCCGATCATCACCAACCCCAAGCGGGCCGCCGAGGCGCTCCAGTGGGTGGTGCGCGAGATGGACCTGCGCTACGACGACCTCGCCGCCTACGGCTACCGGCACATCGACGACTTCAACCGGGCCGTGCGCGAGGGCCGGGCCAAGCCGCCGGAGGGCAGCGAGCGCGAGCTCCAGCCGTACCCGTACCTGCTGGTGATCGTGGACGAGCTGGCCGACCTGATGATGGTCGCCCCGCGCGACGTCGAGGACTCGATCGTGCGCATCACCCAGCTCGCGCGCGCCGCCGGCATCCACCTGGTGCTCGCGACCCAGCGCCCCTCCGTCGACGTGGTCACCGGTCTGATCAAGGCCAACGTGCCCTCCCGGCTCGCCTTCGCCACCTCCTCGCTGGCCGACTCCCGCGTCATCCTCGACCAGCCCGGCGCCGAGAAGCTGATCGGCAAGGGCGACGGCCTCTTCCTGCCGATGGGCGCCAACAAGCCGACCCGTATGCAGGGCGCCTTCGTGACCGAGGAGGAGGTCGCGGAGGTCGTACGGCACTGCAAGGAGCAGATGACGCCGGTCTTCCGCGAGGACGTCACGGTCGGCACCAAGCAGAAGAAGGAGATCGACGAGGACATCGGCGACGACCTGGACCTGCTCTGCCAGGCGGCCGAACTCGTCGTGTCCACCCAGTTCGGGTCCACGTCCATGCTCCAGCGCAAGCTGCGCGTCGGCTTCGCCAAGGCCGGCCGGCTGATGGACCTCATGGAGTCCCGCAACATCGTGGGGCCCAGCGAGGGATCCAAGGCGCGTGACGTTCTGGTGAAACCCGACGAACTGGACGGCGTGCTCGCCGTGATTCGCGGCGAATCCGAGGGATAGTAATAAGAGCCGCCCGGTTCCGCACGACGAACGCCGGGCGGAGGTGCGCCGTACTGCGTTCGTTCCGGCGTGATCCAGCCGTGCCGTCGTGCTGCGCTCCCGCCCGCCGTGATCCACCCGTTAGAGAGCGGCGGGCAACCGTTTCCCTTTGTCCTACGTCAAGTTGAGCGAGAGGACAGGTGAGCGTCCCTTCTCGGGGTATCCACCTGTTCAGCCCTCGGAGTGTCGGGCCATTCCGATGGCGTAGAAGTTCCTACCGCCCGGTTGCCCCACCCTTTCGTACCCCCCCTAGACTGAGCTCCCAGCACAGGTGGCTACACGCTCGAAAGGCGCCCCCGTGTCCATCGGCAACTCCCCTGAAGACGAGCGTCCCTTCCCAGACGAGTCCCAGGAAGCCCGAATCTCCGTGGGCCGTGCCCTCCAGCAGGCGCGGATCGCGGCCGGGCTCACCGTGGACGACGTCAGCAGCGCCACTCGTGTCCGCCTCGCCATCGTGCACGCCATCGAGGCGGACGACTTCGGCCCCTGCGGCGGCGCCGTGTATGCGCGCGGCCACATCCGGAACCTGGCCAGGGCCGTCCATCTCGATCCCGAGCCGTTGGTCGCCCAGTACGACGCCGAGCACGGCGGCCGGCCCGCGCCCACTCCCGCGGCGCCCCTGTTCGAGGCCGAGCGGATCCGTCCCGAGCGCCGGGGCCCCAACTGGACCGCGGCGATGGTCGCCGCGATCGTCGTGGTGATCGGTTTCGTCGGCTTCACCGCGGTCAAGGGCAGCGACGGTGGCAGCGACTCCAAGTCGCAGCTCGCCGAGGGCTCCACGCCCGCCGCCAGCAAGGCCGCCTCGCCCGCGCCCACCAAGGACAAGCCCACCGACCCGACCCCGGAGCCCACCGACAGCGCCATCGCGGCCGCCCCGCAGGACAAGGTCACCGTCCAGGTCAGCGCGCCCAACGGACGCAGCTGGATCTCGGCCAAGGACCACAACGGGCGGATGCTCTTCGACGGCCTGCTGGACAAGGGCCAGTCCAAGACCTTCCAGGACAGCGCCAAGATCAATCTGATCCTCGGTGACGCCGGTGCGATCGAGCTGTATGTGAACGGCAAGAAGATCGAGGACAACTTCCGGCCCGGCGCCGTGGAGCGTCTGACGTACACCAAGGGCGACCCGGTCGCGGGCTGATCCGGCCCGCCGCGAACCCCGCCGACGGGGTCGGCCGAGTTCGGCCAACCCCGTCGACATGGGCTGTCGGTGAGACAAAGTACTCTTGAGCCCATGCCTGAACGCCGTACCGTCGCACTCGTCACTCTCGGCTGCGCTCGTAACGAGGTGGATTCCGAGGAGCTCGCAGGCCGTTTGGAGGCGGACGGCTGGCAGCTGGTCGAGGACGCCGAGGACGCCGACGTCGCCGTCGTGAACACCTGTGGCTTTGTCGAGGCCGCCAAGAAGGACTCCGTCGACGCCCTCCTGGAGGCCAACGACCTCAAGGGCCATGGCAGAACCCAGGCCGTCGTGGCGGTGGGCTGCATGGCCGAGCGGTACGGCAAGGAACTGGCCGAGGCGCTGCCCGAGGCCGACGGTGTGCTCGGCTTCGACGACTACACCGACATCTCCGACCGCCTCCAGACCATCCTGGCCGGCGGTGTCCACGCCTCGCACACCCCGCGCGACCGCCGCAAGCTGCTGCCGATCAGCCCGGCCGAGCGCCAGGACTCGGCGGCCTCCGTCGCACTGCCGGGCCACGGCCCCAGCGATCTGCCCGAGGGCCTGGCGCCCGCCTCCGGCCCCCGCGCGCCCCTGCGCCGCCGGCTCGACGGCGCCCCCGTGGCCTCGGTGAAGCTCGCCTCCGGCTGCGACCGGCGCTGCTCCTTCTGCGCCATCCCGTCCTTCCGCGGCTCCTTCATCTCCCGCCGCCCCAGCGATGTGCTCAACGAGTCGCGCTGGCTGGCCGAGCAGGGTGTGAAGGAGATCATGCTGGTCTCCGAGAACAACACGTCGTACGGCAAGGACCTCGGCGACATCCGCCTCCTGGAGTCCCTGCTGCCCGAACTGGCCGGGATCGACGGCATCGAGCGGGTCCGGGTGAGCTACCTCCAGCCGGCCGAGATGCGCCCCGGGCTGATCGACGTACTGACCTCGACGCCCAAGATCGCGCCGTACTTCGACCTCTCCTTCCAGCACTCGGCGCCCGCCGTGCTGCGCTCCATGCGCCGCTTCGGTGACACCGACCGCTTCCTGGAGCTGCTCGACACCATCCGCTCCAAGGCCCCCGAGGCCGGTGTGCGCTCCAACTTCATCGTCGGCTTCCCCGGCGAGAGCGAGGCGGACCTCGCCGAGCTGGAGCGCTTCCTGACCGGCGCCCGCCTGGACGCCATCGGTGTCTTCGGCTACTCGGACGAGGACGGCACCGAGGCGGCCACCTACGACAACAAGCTGGACGAGGACGTCGTGGCCGAGCGGCTGGCCCACATCTCCCGGCTCGCCGAGGAGCTGGTCTCGCAGCGCGCCGAGGAGCGTGTCGGCGAGAGCGTGCACGTCATGGTGGAGTCGGTCGACGAGGAAGAGGGTGTGTACGGCCGGGCCGCGCACCAGGCGCCCGAGACCGACGGCCAGGTGCTGCTCACGAGCGGCGAGGGCCTCGCCGTGGGACGTATGGTCGAGGCGAAGGTGGTCGGTACGGAGGGTGTCGACCTGGTGGCCGAGCCGCTGACCGGCTCGCTCGCGTGTAGTGAGGAGGCGGGCAGATGACCGGAGTCCCGGCATCCGCCGCGGGCGGCCCCTCCGGCGCGCAGGGCGCACGGGGTACCGCCGCCGCTGCCGACGGCGTTGCGTCCGAGGTCTCCGGTTCCGCGTCCGCTCCCGGTGCGGCTGTGCCCGGCCGGTCCGCTTCCGGTGGCGAGTCCGCCGCCGACGCCACGGCCGAGGGCAGGCCTGCGCGCGGCGGCAAGATCACGGCCGCGGCGGTCAACCAGGCGAGTGTGTGGAACGTCGCCAATCTGCTGACCATGCTCCGGCTGGTCCTGGTGCCCGGCTTCGTGGCGCTGATGCTGGCGGACGGCGGCTACGACCCGGCCTGGCGCTCGCTGGCCTGGGCGGCCTTCGCCATCGCCATGATCACCGACCTGTTCGACGGCCATCTCGCGCGCACCTACAACCTGGTCACCGACTTCGGCAAGATCGCCGACCCCATCGCCGACAAGGCGATCATGGGGGCGGCGCTGATCTGTCTCTCCTCGCTCGGCGATCTGCCGTGGTGGGTGACGATCGTGATCCTCGGCCGGGAACTCGGCATCACACTGATGCGTTTTCTGGTCATTCGCTACGGCGTGATCCCGGCCAGCCGCGGCGGCAAGCTCAAGACCCTGACCCAGGGCGTGGCCGTCGGCATGTATGTGCTGGCGCTCACCGGATGGCTGGCCTCACTCCGGTTCTGGGTGATGGCAGCGGCGGTCGTCCTGACCGTTGCCACCGGACTTGACTATGTAAGACAAGCCATTGTGCTGCGCAGGCAGGGAATCGCCGAGCGCGCGGCGGCGTTGGAGGAGACGGAAGCGTGAGTTCCCCGGCCACGGAACTGGTGCGACTACTGACAGTGAGGGGCGAGACCCTCGCGGTCGCCGAGTCGCTCACGGGTGGCCTGGTGGCGGCGGAGATCACCGCGGTACCCGGAGCCTCCAAGGTGTTCCGGGGCTCGGTCACGGCCTACGCCACGGAACTCAAGCACCGGCTGCTGGGCGTCGACGCCGCCCTGCTGGAGCGGCGCGGAGCGGTGGACCCGCAGGTCGCGGCCCAGATGGCGGCCGGGGTACGCAAGGCTCTGGATGCCGACTGGGGCATCGCGACCACCGGGGTCGCCGGCCCCGACCCGCAGGACGGCCAACCGGTCGGCACGGTCTTCGTGGCCGCTGACGGATCGCTGACACCGGCCGCGCCTTCCGCCGGTGGCGGAAAAGTGGAGGCCCTGCGGTTGAACGGCAGCCGTACGGAAATCCGTAGGGAGAGTGTACGGAGCGTACTCGCACTGCTCCTGGAGCGGATCGCGGGCGAACAGTTCGGAAATGAGCGGGCACAGGATACGGAACGGAACGGGGGGTTTTGATGTTTGCAGCCCTGAGTGAACACGACATCGCTCCCCGCACGGCCGCAGCGCGAGGCGGTACGGTGGGGCGTGAAGGATGCGGCTACGCGGTCCGAGGAGGGAGCCACCGATGATTCTGCTCCGTCGCCTGCTGGGTGACGTGCTGCGTCGGCAGCGCCAACGCCAGGGCCGTACTCTGCGCGAAGTCTCCTCGTCCGCCCGAGTCTCACTCGGCTATCTCTCCGAGGTGGAGCGGGGGCAGAAGGAGGCTTCCTCCGAGCTGCTCTCCGCCATCTGCGACGCGCTGGACGTACGGATGTCGGAACTCATGCGTGAAGTGAGCGACGAACTGGCGCTCGCCGAGCTGGCCCAGTCCGCCGCGGCCACCGAGCCCGTACCCACGTCGGTCCGTCCGATGCTGGGTTCCGTCTCGGTGACCGGTGTGCCACCGGAACGGGTGACCATCAAGGCACCCGCGAAGGCGGTGGACGTGGTCGCCGCCTGACCTACGCGGCGCCGCGCCCGACGGGCACAGCCAGACACAGCCAGACATGGACGAGGCCCCGGCCGGGCTTCTCGGGAGATCCCCGGGGAGCGTGGCCGGGGCCTCGTGCTGTGCGCCCGTATGCGTCTGGTGCTGTACATCCATATGTCTGCGTGTACGCGCTTCCATACGTCCATTTGCCGGGTCCTGGTGGGGCGGTCATGGTGGAGGGACATGTCGGCCATGAGGGCCGCCGGAGCGCCGGAGGAAGCGGATGTACGTCGTGAAGAGCCCGTTGGCCGACGCGGACCTGAAGACCGTGGCCGAGGCGCTGCAAGGCGCGCTGGTCGACCTGGTGGACCTGTCCCTGGTCGCCAAGCAGATCCACTGGAACATCGTCGGGCCCCGCTTCCGCTCCATCCACCTCCAGCTGGACGAGGTCGTCGCCTCCGCCCGCACCCACTCCGACACCGTGGCCGAGCGCGCCTCGGCGCTGGGCGTCCCGCCGGACGGCCGCGCCGCCACCGTTTCCTCGACCAGCGGGATCAAAACGACTCCGTCCGGATGGATCAAGGACGGGGACGCGGTCGGTGCGATGGTGGACGCCCTCGGTTCCGTCATCACCCGGATGCGGGAGCGTGTGCACACGACCGAGGCGCCGGACCCGGTGTCCCAGGACATCTTCATCCAGATAACGGCCGACCTGGAGAAGCATCACTGGATGTTCCAGGCGGAGAACGCGTAGCGTCCGCCGGTGCCGCCGGGTAGCGGGTGCGAGCCGGCGTCCGGCGGGAGGTGGCGCGCATGACGGGGCGGGCGGTGCGCCGGACGCTGGCGCTGGCATGCGGCGCGGTCTGGTGGTGGGCGGTGCTGCGGCTCGCCCTCGGGCAGGGCGCGGGCGTGCTGGAGGCCGCGGTCGCGGCCGGCGGATGGGGGCTCAGCGTGCTGCCGGTGCACTGCGCGCCCAAGGGGAAGGCGCAGGGGGAGCTGGCCCCGGGGCGGTGGGCGGCGGCCTGGCGGGCGGGGCGGACCGGTACGGGTGCCGACGCCGCCGGGCTGTCCGCACAAGGACGTTCGCGGGGGTTTCCCGGCCCGTGAGCCGTCGGGTCCGGCGGGTGCGTCAGCTAGGACTACGACGGTGTCGCTCGCGCCAGCGCTGGGGGGCGTCCGGCGCCGGGGCGGGGCCGGTCTGGCAGGTGGGGCACCAGTAGGTGGGACGTTCCTGGGAGCCGTCGCCCTGGTCGGCCACGCGGACCGAGGTGCGGCAGCGCAGACAGGGGCGGGGCGCCCGGCCGTACACGAACAGGTCCTGGTGGCGCAGGCCCGTGGTCTGGCGGACCGGGCGGTCTCGGTTGGCCTCCAGCAGTCGGTGCGCGAGGCCGGGCAGCTTCTCGGCACGGTCCGCGGGGAGCGCGCCGACGGGCAGCCAGGGGGTGGCGCCGAGCAGGAAGCACAGCTCGCTCTTGTAGATGTTGCCGATCCCGGCCAGATTGCGCTGGTCGAGCAGGGCCTCGCCGAGGGGGCGGGCGGGATCCGTGCGCAGATTGGCCAGCGCGCGCTCCGGATCCCAGTCGGGGCCGAGCAGATCGGGACCGAGGTGGCCCACCACCCGCTCCTCCTCGGTGGTGCGCAGCAGTTCGAGCACCTGGAGGCGGTATCCGACGGCCGTGCGGTGCTCGGTGCCGAGGATCACGCGGATCTGGTGCCCGGGACCGCCGCGCCAGCGCTCGCCCGCGCCGTACACCTTCCACGCGCCCTCCATCCGCAGATGCGTGTGCAGGGTCAGGCCGCCCTCGAACCGGGTGAGCAGATGTTTGCCGCGCGGAACCGTGCTCAGCACCCGGCGGCCGGTGAGATCGACGGTCGCGTACTTCGGCACCCGGAAGTCGCTACGGATCAGCACCTCACCCGCGAGCGCCTCGTGCAACCGCCGCGCGGCCTGCCAGACCGTGTCACCTTCGGGCATGGGTCAAGGGTGCCATGGGGGAGGCGGGGGCGGGGTGGACGGGGAGAGGGCGGCGTCGGCAGGGGGCGGCGACGGTGCGGGCGGCCTGGTGGAGGGGGTGGGCCCGAGCGGGTGCGGGAGAGTGTTGGGGCGTGAGGGGGCGGTCCGTTCGGGCAGGTCTGCGGGAGCGGGAGGGTTCGTTGGGGCGAGTGGCAGAGCACATCGGTGAGGGCGGGGCGCGAGGACGGGCGGGATCGGTGGCGCGAGTGGCAGAGCACATCGGTGAGGGCGGGGCGCGAGGACCGGCGGGATCGGTGGCGCGAGAGCCGGCGGTATCGGTGGAGGTCCGGCGGGAGGGCGGGCCCGGGCCTCGGTGCTCCGGCGCGGCAGCACCCGCTCCGGGCTCCCCGCCCAGGAGCCCCATCGTCCTGGCCGGGCGCGCCCGTCTCGCGCCCCCGGCTCACGCTCTCAGGCGCAGCCCCCGTGGTGTGGCCACGAAGCCTGCCGATTCCAGCAGGGCGCCTATGGGGGAGGTCAGGGCCGGGGTGTTGTTGATCCGTTCGACGGTGACCGTGCCGAGGGAGCCGGCGCGGGCGGCGGCGGCCAGGGTTTCGGCGGCCGCCCGCAGCCGGGGGTCGTCCACGGCCGCGGTGTCCGGGGTGATCGGCCAGGCGAGGAGGGTCTTGCCGCCGCGCTCCATGTACAGGGTCAGCTCGCCCTCCACCAGGACGACCAGGGAACCCGCCTTGCGGCCCGGTTTGTGCCCGGCGCCGGTGGGTGGCTCGGGCCAGGACAGGGCCGCGCCGTAGGCGTTCGCCGGGTCCGCCGCGGCGAGGACGACGGCACGGGAGTCGGGGGAACGGTCCCGGCCGTGGTTCCGCCGCGGGCCCCGGTCCTCCCAGGGGGAGCCCGAGCCAGGGCCGGTGGATCCGCCGCCCCGAGGGCCGCCGTAGCCGGGGGCGGAGAAGGGGTCGGCGAGGTCGCGGGGAGCGCCCTGGCCGTCGGGGTCGGTCGGCGGCCAGGTGAAGTCGCCGTCGAGACCGGGGTGGGCGAAGCCCGCGTCGGCGCCGGAAGAGGACGGGCTGTGGCTGTGCGGGCCGCCGTCGATGCCCGGGAAGCCGTGCGGATCGGTGAACCCGGGTGCCGGGAAGCCGCCCGCCGGGGCGGGCAGGGACTCGCCGCGGTCCCGTGCGTTGGACACCGCGCGCAGCCGGTCCACCGCGCCGTCCATGGCGAACTGGGCCGCGCCGAGCCCCTCGACCACATAACCGCGCCTGGCCTGGCCGCTGTCCTCGAAGGCGGACAGCACCCGGTACACCGCCGAGAAGCCCCCTTCCACGCCCTCCGCGGCGACCGCGCCCCGGGTCACCACGCCGTGCCGGTCCAGCAGGGTGCGGGCCAGCGCGTGCGCGCGCACCGTGGGGTCGGGCTCGGCCGCGGGCAGCAGGGACCAGCGCCCCGCGACGGTCGGCGGGCCGGTACGGGAGGCCGTACGCGCCGCGGCCGTCAGGGAGCCGTAGCGCCCGCGCGGCACCGCGCGCTTGGCACGATGGGCGGTCGAACCCGCCGTACGGCCCGAGCCCAGCAGGGAGCGCATCGGCGCCAGCGTGTCATTGGTGAGCCGGCCCGACCAGGCCAGGTCCCAGAGGATGTCGGCCAGTTGGGGGTCGGTGGCGTCGGGGTGCGTGGTGGCGCGGACCTGGTCGGCGATCTGCCGGAAGAACAGGCCGTAGCCACCGGACAGCGCGTCCAGGACGGACTGGTGCAGCGCCGTCAGCTCCAGCGGATGCGGCGGCGGGAGCAACAGGGGTGCCGCGTCCGCCAGATAGAGGGAGACCCAGCCGTCCTTGCCGGGCAGCGCGCCCGCGCCGGCCCACAGCACCTCGCCGGCCGCGGTCAACTCGTCCAGCATCGACGGCGTGTAGTTCGCCACCCGGGACGGCAGGACCAGCTTCTCCAGCGCGGAGGCGGGCACCGAGGCGCCCTGCAACTGCTCGATCGCGCGCACCAGTCCGTCCACGCCGCGCAGACCGTGGCCCTTGCCGATGTGCTGCCACTGCGGCAGGAACTGCCCGAGCGCGGCGGGCGGTACCGGCTCCAGTTCGTGCCGCAGGGCCGCAAGGGAGCGGCGGCGCAGTCGCCGTAGCACCGTGGCATCGCACCACTCCTGGCCGATGCCCGCCGGATGGAACTCGCCCTGCACCACCCGGCCGCTCGCGGCGAGCCGCTGGAGGGCGCCGTCGGTGATCGCGACGCCCAGTCCGAAGCGGTCGGCGGCGGTGGCCGAGGTGAACGGGCCGTGCGTACGGGCATAGCGTGCGAGGAGGTCGCCCAGCGGGTCCTTGACCGGTTCGGTGAAGGCTTCCGGGACGCCGACGGGCAGCGCGGTGCCGAGCGCGTCGCGCAGCCGGCCCGCGTCCTCGATCGCCGCCCAGTGGTCGGCGCCGGAGATCCGGACCTTGATCGCCCGGCGGGCCCCGGCCAGCTCCCGCACCCAGTGCGGATCGGCGCCACGCGCGACCAACTCGGCCTCGGTGAGCGGGCCGAGCATCCGCAGCACATCGGCGACGCCCTCCACGTCCTTGACCCGGCGGTCCTCGGTGAGCCACTGGAGTTCGCGCTCCAGCTCGGTCAGCACCTCGGCGTCGAGCAGTTCGCGCAGCTCCGCCTGGCCGAGCAGTTCGGCCAGCAGCCGGGAGTCCAGGGAGAGCGCGGCGGCACGGCGCTCGGCCAGCGGGGAATCGCCCTCGTACAGGAACTGGGCGACATACCCGAACAGCAGGGAGCGGGCGAAGGGGGACGGCTCCGGGGTGGTGACCTCGACCAGGCGCACCTTGCGGGACTCGATGTCGCCCATCAGCTCGGCGAGGCCCGGCACGTCGAAGACGTCCTGGAGGCATTCGCGGACGGCCTCCAGGACGATCGGGAACGAGCCGAACTCGCTCGCCACCTGGAGCAGTTGCGCCGCGCGCTGACGCTGCTGCCACAGCGGGGTGCGCTTGCCCGGGCTGCGGCGCGGCAGCAGCAGGGCACGCGCGGCGCACTCGCGGAACCGGGAGGCGAACAGGGCGGAGCCGCCGACCTGTTCGGTGACCACCTGGTCGACGTCGCCCTTGTCGAAGGCGACGTCCGCCGCGCCCACGGGCGGCTGCTCACTGTCCCCGGGGAAGGGCGCGCCCGGCTTCATGGGCTCCTGGTCGAGCAGGTCCAGGCTCATCAGATCGGCGTCCGGCAGCCGCAGCACGATGCCGTCGTCGGCGTGCATCACCTGGGCGTCCATGCCGTACCGCTCGGACAGCCGGGCGCCGAGCGCGAGCGCCCAGGGGGCGTGCACCTGGGCACCGAAGGGGGAGTGGACGACGACCCGCCAGTCGCCCAGTTCGTCGCGGAAGCGCTCCACGACGATCGTACGGTCGTCCGGGACATGGCCGCAGGCCTCGCGCTGCTCCCGCAGATACGCCAGCACGTTGTCCGCCGCCCATGCGTCCAGGCCCGCGGCGAGCAGCCGCAGCCGGGCGTCGCCCTCGGGCAGCGAGCCGACCTCGCGCAGGAACGCGCCCACCGCGCGGCCCAGTTCGAGCGGGCGGCCCAGCTGGTCGCCCTTCCAGAACGGCAGCCGGCCCGGCACGCCCGGCGCGGGGGAGACCAGGACCCGGTCGCGGGTGATGTCCTCGATGCGCCAGGAACTCGTGCCCAGCGTGAAGACGTCGCCCACCCGGGACTCGTAGACCATCTCCTCGTCCAGCTCGCCGACCCGGCCGCCGCCCTTCTTGGGGTCGCTGCCGGCGAGGAAGACCCCGAACAGACCGCGGTCCGGGATGGTGCCGCCGGAGGTGACGGCCAGCCGCTGGGCGCCGGGGCGGCCGGTGATGGTGCCCGCCACGCGGTCCCACACCACGCGGGGGCGCAGCTCCGCGAACGCGTCCGAGGGATAGCGGCCCGCGAGCATGTCGAGGACCGCGGTGAACGCCGATTCCGGGAGCGAGGCGAACGGGGCCGCGCGGCGGACCATGGCCAGCAGGTCGTCGAACTGCCAGGTGTCCAGGGCCGTCATGGCGACGATCTGCTGGGCGAGTACGTCCAGGGGGTTCGCGGGCACCCGCAGGGACTCGATGGCGCCCGAACGCATCCGCTCGGTCACCACGGCCGCCTGCACCAGGTCGCCCCGGTACTTGGGGAAGACCACACCGGTGGAGACGGCGCCCACCTGGTGTCCGGCGCGGCCGACACGCTGGAGCCCGGAGGCCACCGAGGGCGGCGACTCCACCTGGACGACGAGATCGACGGCGCCCATGTCGATGCCCAGCTCCAGGCTGGAGGTGGCGACCACGGCGGGCAGCCGGCCCGCCTTCAGGTCCTCCTCGACCAGCGCGCGCTGCTCCTTGGACACCGAGCCGTGGTGGGCCCGGGCGATCACCGGGGGCGCGCCCTGGGCCGCGCCCGACCCGCCCATCAGCTGGGCGGGGGAGTGGTGCTCGGAAAGTGGCTCGCCCGTCGCGCGCTCGTACGCGATCTCGTTGAGCCGGTTGCACAGGCGTTCGGCCAGGCGGCGGGAGTTGGCGAAAACGATGGTGGAGCGGTGCGACTGGACCAGATCGGCGATCCGTTCCTCCACATGCGGCCAGATCGAGGGCCGCTCCCCGCCGTCGGCCGCGTCGGTGGCCGGGGAGCCGCCCAGCTCGCCCATGTCCTCGATCGGTACGACCACCGAGAGGTCGAACTCCTTGCCGGACTCCGGCTGGACGATCTCCACCTTGCGGCGCGGCGAGAGATAACGGGCGATCTCGTCCACCGGGCGCACGGTCGCCGACAGGCCGATCCGGCGGGCCGGCTTCGGGAGCAGTTCGTCGAGGCGCTCCAGCGTCAGCGCGAGATGCGCGCCGCGCTTGGTGCCCGCGACCGCGTGCACCTCGTCCAGGATCACCGTCTCCACGCCCGTGAGCGCGTCGCGGGTGGCCGAGGTCAGCATCAGGAAGAGCGACTCGGGGGTGGTGATCAGGATGTCCGGCGGCCGGGTGGACAGCGCGCGGCGCTCGGCGGGCGGGGTGTCGCCGGAGCGGATGCCGACCTTGATCTCGGGTTCCGGCAGGCCGAGGCGGACGGACTCCTGGCGGATACCGGTCAGCGGACTGCGCAGATTGCGCTCGACGTCGACCGCGAGGGCCTTCAGCGGCGAGACGTACAGCACCCGGCAGCGCTTTCGCGGGTCGGCCGGGGGCGGGGTCGCGGCCAGCTGGTCCAGGGCGGCGAGGAACGCGGCCAGCGTCTTGCCGGAGCCGGTCGGCGCGACCACCAGCACATCCGAACCCGCCTGGATGGCGCCCCACGCGCCCGCCTGGGCCGCGGTGGGCGCGGAGAACGCCCCCGTGAACCAGCCGCGGGTCGCGGGGGAGAAACCGTCGAGGGCCCGATGTGCGGAGCTGACCATGCGTCCATCCTGCACCCGCCCACTGACAATCGTGCTGACCTGGGCAAATGCCCCGCCGTCGAGGGTGGGCGAGGAGCGGGACGCGGCCGCCGCGGCGGACAATGGACCCATGGCAGGCACGGCTGGACGGCGGGACGACCGCCCGACCCGCGAGCGGGCGGGACGGGCGGTGGAGCGGGCGCGGCACTGGCGCTACGAGGAACTGCCTGGCGTGGATCTGCTGCGCGCCCGGTACGTCCACAAGACCTTCGTCCGGCACACTCACGAGAACTTCGTGATCGCCGCAATCGCCGACGGCGTGGAGGTGTTCCACCACGGCGGCTCCGACGTCTTCGTCGGCGCGGGAGCCCTCGCGCTGGTCAACCCGGACACCCCGCACACCGGCCGGGCCGGGGTCCCGGAGGGCTGGCGGTACGGCGCGGTCTACCCGGCGCCCGAGGTGGTGGCGGCGATAGCGGCGGAGACCAGCACCCTGCGCGGCGCCCCCGGCTTCGTCAGCCCCGTCCTCGACGACCCCGCCACCGTCCGCCTCGTCCATGACGTGCTCCGCGCCGCCGAGGAGGGCAACGCGCTGGCCGCCGACACCCTGCTCCGGGTCGCCGTGACTCGGCTGCTCCGGCTGAACGGCGGCACCCTGCCCGAGCGGCGGCCACGCACGGCCGGGGCCCGGATCGCGGCACGCGCGCGGGCCGTGCTGGAGGAGCGCATGGCCGAGCCGCCGACCCTGGAGCGGCTCGCCACCGACCTCGGGACCAGCCCGTTCGCGCTGCTGCGGGCCTTTCGCGACAGCTACGGCATGCCACCGCACGCCTGGCTGACCGACGCCCGGGTACGGCGCGCGCGGCTCCTCCTGGACACCGGTACCCGGCCCGCCGAGGCGGCCGTCGCCGTCGGCTTCACCGACCAGCCGCACCTCAACCGTCACTTCGCCCGGATCGTCGGCGTGCCCCCGGGCGCCTACCAGCGGGAGCGCAACGACGTACGCGGGCGCGCGGAGGTACACGGGCGTGCGGAGGTGCGAGGGCGCAAGAACGTACAAGACTCGGACTGACGTTCGCCCGTAGCGTCCCGGGCGTGGCACAGCAGCAGACAACACCAGTGGACATGGCGGACGGGGCGGCCAAGCCGGACGCGGCGGTCGTACGGGACGCCCTCGGGGTCGGCGTCGCCGTAGGACTGTCCGGGTTCGCCTTCGGGGTGACCTCGGCCGGCGGCGGGCTCGGACTGCTCCAGACCTGCGCGCTGAGCCTCCTGGTGTTCACCGGCGCCTCCCAGTTCGCCCTGGTCGGAGCGCTGGCCGCCGGAGGCAACCCGTACACGGCGGCGGCCGGGGCCTTCTTCCTGGGGGTACGCAACGCCTTCTACGGGCTGCGTCTCTCCCAGCTCCTCGCCCTTCCGCGCGCGGTACGGCCCTTCGCCGCCCAGTGGGTGATCGACGAGACCACGGCGGTCACCCTGGCGCAGCCGACCCGGCGCGCCGCCCGGATCGGCTTCACGGTCACCGGAGTCACCCTCTACGTGCTGTGGAACCTCACGACCCTGCTCGGGGCCCTGGGTGCCAAGGCCATCGGCGACACGCGCGCGTGGGGGCTGGACGCGGCAGGGCCCGCGGTGTTCCTGGCCCTGCTCGCGCCGATGCTGAGGACGGCCACCGAGCGCGCGGTCGCGGGCCTCGCGGTGCTGCTGGGGCTCGGCCTGCTGCCCGTACTCCCGGCCGGAGTGCCGGTCCTGGTGGCGGCCCTGGCCGCGCCGGTCGCCCTGTTCGTGTCGGGGCGGCGCGGACCCCGTGCCCCCCAGGACCTGGACGAGATCTCGAAGGACAGGGCCAAGGACACCTCCGAGGCGGAGGACAAGGCCATGGAGGAGGGCCGATGAACACCTGGATCGCGATCGGTCTGACCGTGCTCGGCTGCTACGCCGTCAAGCTCGCCGGCCTGCTGGTACCGGCCCATGTCATCGAGCGGCCCCTCGTACGGCGGCTCGCCGCGCTGCTGCCCGTCGCCCTCCTCGCCGCGCTCACCGCACAGCAGACGTTCGCCCAGGGGCAGGCGCTGATGCTGGACGCCAGGGCCGCGGGGCTCGGGGCGGCCGCCGTGGCCCTGGTGCTGCGCGCGCCGTTCCTGGTGGTCGTCGGGGCGGCCGTACTGGTGACGGCGGGTGTCCGCGCGCTCGGCGGCTGAGCGGCCGCGCAACGCATCGGATCCGAATCGGCATCGGACACGAACCGGCACCGGACCCGAACTCCAACCGCATCCGGACCCGCACCGCGTTTGAACCTGGTCAGCCCACGAAGCGGCCGTACGCCCGCAGCGTGCACAGTGCCTCGATCGTCACCAGGGCGCGCGCCTCGAACGCGGGGACCGGTGCCCATGCCCGGCGGCGGACCGGCCAGCCGCCGTCGTCCTGCTGTCCGGCGGCCAGGTGGTCCAGGGAGCGGGCCATCTCCTCGTCGGTGAACCAGGCGCGCGCGAGGGACGCGGGGCTCTTCGCGAAGTCGTGCGGGAAGTGGCGGGGGCCCGGTGCCGGATCACCCCGGTGCGCCACCTGCTGGGGGACCCGGCGCTCCCCCGTCACCGGGCCGTCCGGGTCCAGTGCCGCGAGCCGCTGTGCGCGCACCAGGCGACCGAGCCGGTCCGCGGCGGCCTCCGCGCGCGGACGGTCGGGTACGGAGTCCAGGAAGGCCACGGCGGCCAGCACCTCGTGCGGACGCGGCTGCTCCAGGTTTGCGACGGCCTGCCAGCAGAAGTCGGTGGCCCGGAACAGCCAGGCGTGCCACACCTCGTTGCGGTGCAGCAGCCCCACCACGGGGCCGGTGGCCGCCAGCGAACCTCGGGAGGCCGCCTGCGTGGGCGTGTCCGGGTCCGTGGGAAAGCCCTGGACGAGCGGCGCCGCCGGATACCCGCGGGCGCTCGGATGGACCGCCGGCAGCGCGCCGTCCGCGGTGGAGACGGAGGTCAGATAGCGGCACACACGCTCCACGCGCTGCCCGCTGCAGCGCCCGACGGCGTCCAGGACGCGCAGCGCGTGCGCGGTGTGCAGGGGCTGGCTCTCCGGTCCGCGCAGATCGGGCTCCAGGGCGTGCCCGTACCCGCCGTCCTCATTGCGATAGGCGTCCAGCGCCGTCTCCACCGCGTCCGGGGCGCCGCGCAGGAAGTGGTATGCGAAAAGGCGCTGTTCGAGCACGCGCGCGGTGAGCCACATGAACTGTTCGGCGCTGAAGAGCGGGGAGCGCGCCGGGGGCGTGCAGGGGAGTGGGGAAGCTCCGGTTTCGGCCATGCGTCAGACCGTAGGACGGAATGCGGCCTTGGCAAGCGGTCCCGGGCGGGCCCCACTCTCAGGGGCGGGATACCGGGTTCACGCGGTTGACGGTCTCTTAGGACATGACGTCGGACATGACGTCGGGCATGGCTTCGGGCATGGCTTCGGGCATGTTCTCCCTTCCTTGTCACGTGTACGAAGGGTCCTCGTCATGTGTACGAGGGTGCCGCGAACGCGAGGACCGTGTTGTGGCCTCCGAAGCCCAGGGAGTGGCTGAGGGCCAGGCGGACGGTCTGGGGGCGGGGCGTGCGGCTGACGATGTCCAGGCCGGCGGTGGTGTCGTCGGGGGCGGAGAAGTTCGCCGTTGGAGGCGCGGTCCCGTGCGCGATGGTCAGGACGGTGACGGCGGCCTCGATGGCGCCCGCCGCTCCCATGGTGTGCCCGAGGACGCCCTTGGCCGATGTGACCGAGGGGGGCCTGCGGGGGTAGAGGTCCCTGATCACGGCCGCCTCCACCGCGTCGTTGAGACGGGTGCTCGTCCCGTGGGCGTTGATGTGGTCGACGTCGTCGGGGCGCGCGCCCGCGCCCGCCAGGGCCGCCATGGTGGCCGCCCGCAGCCCCGCCCCCTCGGGATGCGGCGCCGTGGGATGGTGGGCGTCACCGGTGCTGCCATGGCCGGTGAGCAGCGCCAGCGGCACGGCCCCGCGCGCCCGTGCGTGCGGCTCGCGCTCCAGGAGCAGGACACCGCAGCCCTCCCCAAGCACGAAGCCGTCGCGGTCCTTGTCGAAGGGGCGCGAGGCATGTTCGGGTTCATGGTCCCGGCGCGACAGGGCGCCGAGTTTGGCGAACGCCGACGCGCACAGCGGGGTCACCATGGCGTCGGTCCCCGCGGCGACGGCGATGTCACAGGCGCCGGCGGTCAGCAGCAGAGCGGCCGTGACGGCGGCCGTGGCGCCCGACGCGCAGGCCGTGGAGGTCTGGAGGGAGGGGCCCGTGACACCCAGTTCCAGGGCCAGTTGGCCCGCCGCCATGTTGGGCAGGAACGCGGGCAGGGTCATCGGCGAGAGGACACCGTGACCGGCGGTGAGCAGTTTGCGGTGCTGGGCCTCCAGCGTGCCGACCCCGCCCGCCGCCGTGCCCACGACCACCGCCACCCGCGCCGGATCCCATTCCGCAGGCTCCAGACCCGCGCGGGCCAGGGCCTCTTGGGCGGCGGTGAGCAGAAAACGGGTGGCGGGGTCGAACCGCCAGAGCCGGCCGGGGCCCGCGTCCGGCGGGGGCACCCGGCACGACATGGTCACCGGGCCGTCGTGCAGGGCGGGATCGCTGTGTGCCGCCGGCCTGCCCGCGCACAGGCTCTCCCAGGTGGGGCCCACTCCGATCCCGCCCGGGGTCACCAGTCCGAGCCCGGTGACGGCGATCCGGTCGCTCACCGTCCGCTTCCGTCGTGCGGCACCGGCCCGGTGGGCGGCTCCAGTTGCTCGCTCACCGAGCGGGCCACCTCGGCGACGGTCAGCTCCGCGGATGCCGCCGAGTCGTCCAGGGCGACACCCCACTCCTCCTGGAGGGTGACGTAGAGCTCCACCACGGCAAGGGAGTCCAGGTCGAGTTCGCCGAGGGTGGCGGTGGGCCCGAGGCGGTCGGCGGGGACCTCGAACTTCTTGTGCAGCAGGTTCACGAGACGGTCGTAGACATGGTTCATGAGTCGCTCCTCGAAGACACGAACGGGTGGTCGGGGGATGGCGGTTGTTGCGACATGGGGGTGACATCGGGCCAGTTGAGGGCGGCGGAGGCCCAGGTGAGTCCGCCGCCGAACGCGGTCAGCAGCGTGCGGGCGCCCGTTTCGACACGCTGGTGGACCGAGGGGTCGGCCAGCACCAGCGGGATGGAGGCGGCGGCGGTGTTGCCGAGTTCCGCGATGTTGCCGAACCGGTGGGCGGGCGCGATCCCCAGCCGGTCCGCGACCGAGTCCAGGATGCGCTGGTTGGCCTGGTGGCCGACGAAGGCCCGTACGGTCTCCGGCGCCCAGCCGGCCCCTCGTAGCGCGGAGTCGGCGGACCGGGTCATCCGGCGGACCGCGTGCGCGTAGACCGCGCGGCCCCGCATACGGAAGTAGTGCCCGTCCGGGTCGGTGCCGGGCAGCCGGCGGGGGTGCCGGGAGCCGCCGCAGGGGATGGTGATGAGATCGCCGCCGCTGCCGTCGGAGCCCAGGTCGAGGGCGCCCACGGCGCCGGGTTCGGCCGCGTGGCCCGCGGTGACGAGGACCGCGCCCGCGCCGTCGCCGAAGATCGGCGCGGTCTCCCGGTCGAGCGGGTTGACGATGGTGGTGTAGGTGTCCGAGGCGATCACCAGCACCGTGGCGCAGGTGCCGGCCCGGATCAGCGCGGTCGCCATGGCCAGCGCGTACAGGAAGCCGGAGCACACCGCGGAGAGGTCGAAGGCCGGTATGCCCTCCAGGCCGAGCCGGTGCGCCACGGCGGGCGCGGTGGCCGGGCAGGGATGGTCGGGCGTGCTGGTGGCCAGCAGCAGCATCTGGGGGCGCCGGTCCCCGGCGGAGACGAGGGCCGCCCGCCCGGCGCCGACGGCGAGGTCCCCGGTGCTGGTACCGGCGTCCGCGTGGCGCCTGCGGGCGATGCCGGTGCGTTCCCTGATCCAGGTGTCGTCCGTGCGCAGCCCGCCGCGCGCGATCACGGTGTCGTTGTCGACCACGCGCGGCGGGAGGCAGGCGCCGATGCCGGTGATGACGGCGGTGGCGGTGTCCGCCGAACCGGTGACCGGCGGGCGCACAGGGGCGTCGAGGGTTTCGTCCAAGGGTGGTCACTCACTCCGCGGCGAAGGGCGAGGGGGGCTTGGGGTGGCCGGCCAGGCCGCCGTCGGCGACGGACAGTCCGCCGTCCACGACGAGCGCGTGCCCGGTGACGATGGAGGAGGCGGGAGCGGCGAGGAACAGCGCGGCGCCGACCACCTCGTCCGCATCCGCCCAACGGCCCATCGGCACATGGCTGGTGAGCCAGTCGGAGACCGGGCCGGGCGCGCTGGCGAAGGCGGTCATGTCGGTGCGCGTCCAGCCAGGGCACAGCGCGTTGACGCGGATACCCTGCCGTGCCCAGCCGACCGCGAGACTCCGCGTGAGCGATATCTGGGCCGCCTTGGTCGCGGCGTACGCCTCCATCATCGGGGCGCCGACGATCCCGGCGGCCGAGGACATCAGGATCAGACTGGCGCGCGAGGACTGGGCCAGGTGCGGGTGCGCGGCCCGGCACAGCGCGGCCGTGGCGTTGAGATTGACGGCGACGACCGCCTCCCAGTCCTCCTGGCGGGCGTGCTGGAGCGGGGCCATCAGGGGGCTGCCGTCCGCGGCGGTCGGCAGGGTGCCCGCGTTGTGGACGACGATGTCCAGGCCGCCCAGCGCCGCGCTCGCCCGGTCGACCAGCGCCTCGGCGACACCCGGCCGGGCGAGGTCACCGTCCAGGACGACGGCCTTGCGGCCACGTTCCTGTACGGCGCGCACGGTGTCCTCCAGGGCGGGCAGGGTCCGCGCGGTCAGTGCCAGATCGCATCCGGCGTCGGCGAGTGCCTCCGCGACCGCCTTGCCGATGCCCCGGGAGGCGCCGGTGACCAACGCGCGCGCGTCGTCCAGGCGGAACAGGTCCATGACGTTCGTCGAGCGGCCAGTGGCGGTCGTCGGGCGGTCCATGACGTTCGTCGGGCGATCCGCGGTGTCCGTCGAGCGGCCCGGGGCGTTCGTGGAGTGGTTCGTGGTGTTCATCGAGCGGCTCCTTGTGAGGTGGACCGTCCGGTCGTCCGGTCGGCGGACGGTACGGATCGCGGGCCGGACGCTGGGTCCGCGGCGACGGCGGGCGCGCCGCTCCAGGTGAGCAGGGCGCTGCCCCAGGTCATGCCGGCGCCGAAGGCGGCCAGCAGGATCCGGTCGCCGGGTTTCAGTGGCCGGGCGTCGACGGCGCGCGCCAGGGCGTACGGCGTGCTGGCCGCGCCGATGTTGCCCACCTCGTCGCCGACGACCACCATGCGGTCGTCGGGGATGCCGAGATCGGCCCCGATCCGCCGCAGCAGTACGGGGTTCGGCTGGTGGGCGACGACACAGTCCACGTCCGCCAGCGCCAGTCCCGCCCGGTCGAGGGCGTCGGTGATCAGATGGGGGAGGACATCCGTGATGAACCGGCCGATGGCGCGGCCGTCCATGCGGATGAAGTGGTCGCGGCCGGCGAGCGTGGCCGCGCTGGCCGGACGGCGGCTGCCGCCCGCGGGAATGAGCACACGGTCGGCGAGCGCGCCGTCGGAGCCCAGACTGAACTGCGCGAACCCCCCGGGCTCGGCCACCGGTCCGAGTACGGCGGCCGCCGCTCCGTCGGCGAACAGGACGGCGGTGCCCCGGTCGGCCGGATCGAGGAACCGGGAGTACGCCTCGACACCGACGGCGACCGCGTACCGGGTGCCCCCCTCGGCCGTACGCAGCCAGTCGTGGGCCACCTTGGCGGCGAACAGCCAGCCCGAGCAGGCGGCGCTGACGTCGAGCGCGACCGCGCGGTCGGCCCCGGTCAGCGTCTGGATCCGGCAGGCGGTGGCCGGGCCCAGCTCGTCGGGGGTCGAGGTGCCGCAGATCAGCAGGCCGATGTCGGCCATGTCGAGACCGGCGGCCCGGACCGCCGAACGGACCGCGTGCGCCGCCAGGTCGGATGCGGCCTCGCCCGGGGCGGCCACATGGCGTTCACGGACGCCGGTGCGTTCGCTGATCCATTCCGGTGTGACCCCGGCGCCCGCGGCCACCTCCGCGTTGGTGCGGACCGTGGAGGGCAGATAGGTGCCCATGCCCAGCACGCCGATGGGGCGGGTGTACGTCATGTGATGGCTCCTCGGGTCCAGGTGAGCGTGGCCCGCAGCGCGGCGTTGTAGTCGGCCGCGGCCAGCGGGGCGTCCGTCGCCCCGTCGCCGTGCACGAACGCCTCGGTGAGCAGGGGGAGATGCGGGCGCAGTTCGTCGCAGAGGTGGTCGATGACATCGGTGAGCGCCTGGACGTCCGCGGGCCGCAGGGTCTCGTGCGCGAGCAGCGAGGCGGACCAGCGGCGGGCGGCCATGGCCCCGTGCAGGGCGGCCAGCGCACTCAGGACGGTGCGCGCTCTCTCGTCGCGTACCTCGCCGAGCACGTTCAGGACGTCCTCGGCCATCAAGCCGTCGGCGTACAGCTCGCCCAGAAGGCCCGCGTCCTCCAGCAGCGGGTTCCAGGCGTCGAACGGGGAACCGTGCTTCAGGCCACGCAGTCGGCCCGCGAGGTGCGCGGCGAGCCCGGCCCGGTGGGTGCGGGCGACTTCCGGCCACCAGGAGGGGGAGGTGGCCGAGGGCCGGGCCGCGCCGTCCGCCGTACCCCCGGTCGGGGCGGGCGCGTCCGCGCTCTCCTCGACCAGGGAGCGCCCGATGTCGTACAGGATGAGCTGGCTGTCGCCGCCCGCCGCGTCGAAGGCGTGGTGGAAGCCGTGGTATCCGGCCAGCCGGTTGACGTCCAGATGACCGGAGAAGCCGCACCTGCGCTGGCATTCCGCGCTGACCTCGGCGGCGAGCCGTACGGACGCCGCCTTGTAGGCGGCGAGCGGCCGGTTGACGGCGGTCCAGGGGGTGAACCCCATCGCGTCGGTTTCCGCACCGCCCGAGGGCGCGGCGAGGGATTCCGTCCACAGGGCGCGCGCCCCGTGCGCGGCGCAGGTCAGCGCGAAGGCGTCGGCCAGCGCGCCGAGGACCGCGCGCTGCTGGGTCCGGTACGACAGCAGCGGCACGCCCGGAGCCAGCCGGCTCTGGGTACGGCGCTGCCGCGCGTAGTTGACGGCCTGTACGGCGGACTGGCGGGCGGTCGCGGCGGCCACGGCCGGCATGAGCGCCCACAGCCCCTGGCCCACCCGCAGGGTGCGCTGGAGCCGGCGCTCGGCCGATCCGGCCGGGTCGTGGAAGGCGCCGTCCGCACCGATGGCCGCCCCGTCGGCCAGCCAGTGGCCGTCGGGCACCCGCAGCCGCCGGAACCGTACGAGGACGTAGTCCAGGGGCAGCGCGCCCAGGGTGATCGGCGACGACAACTCGACGCCGGGCAGCGGCCCCGCGCGGTCGGTCAGGTCGACCACGAAGCCGAAGACCCCCCGGTCGGTGCCGTCGGTGAACAGCCGGGCGAGCACCACCGCCGTCTGGGGGACGTCCCGGGTGCCCGCGCTGCCGAACTTGGCCGCCTCGGCGTCCGGCGTGTCCAGGACGAACTCCCCGGTGGCCGGGTCGTACGTGGCACGGGTCCGGGTCGCCAGATGGCTGTTCGCCTGGCCTGCCTCGGTGATCAGGTAGACGCCCTTGGCGCGGCCGGCGGTCAGGGCCGCCACGCGCTCCGCCAGATACGCCGGATCCGAACCGAGTTGGGTCATGGATCCGAGGCAGAGCGTGTGGTGCACCAGCGCGGCCAGGCACAGCGGCGGGTCGGTGACGGCGGCCCAGGCATGGACGGCCGCGAGCCGCGCCGGGTCCTCGAAGATCTTCTCCGGGGCGGGGAGGGCCCGGCCCATCAGGCCGAGGTTTTGGAGCAGTCGGGCGCCGCCGGACGGGCGGGAGTCGGTGTCGTCACGGGTGCTGCGGCTGGTGCCGGTCCCGGTGCCGGCGCGCGGCTCGCAGAGGCTTTCGGGAGGGCATGGGCCGTGCAGGATCCGGTGCAGTTCGGCGCAGGCGGTGACGGGCAGGGTGTCGGTGAGCATGGGTGGGCCTCCGGGGGAAGAGGGGGATCACCGGGGGAGAGGGCGTTGCCGGGGGAAGGGGGATGTCACCAGGGGAAGTCGGGGTCCGCGAGCGGCGCGTGCACGGGCGGCCCGCCGCACGGGTCCAGCACCCGGCGCGCCGCGGTCGCCAGCGCGTCGCCCGTGCCCGCTTCGAGGAGCAGGTCCGGGCGGCAGGTGTGCAGTTGGTGCAGCACGGTGGGTACGACGGCGGGTTTGACCAGGCAGTCGGCCAGACCGAGGCGCAGATCGTCGTCCGGGCGGTAGGAGCGCTGGGCCACGGCGGAGAACACCGGGCAGCGGGCCCTGGACCAGGGGTAGGCGCGCAGCAGGGTGGCGAACGCCTCGGCCTGCGGGGCGAGCGCGGGGTGGTGCGAGGAGAACGGCAGCCGCAGCCGGACGGCGGACGTGCCCAGTTCCCCGGCCGTCTTCTCCACCCGGACCAGGTCGGCCGACGGGCCGGAGACCACCACCGTGCGGTCGTCGTTGACCACCGCAACCACGGTGTCCGCGGCCCCGGCGGTCGCGAGCAGCCGGGCCGCGTGGTCCGCCGCGCAGCCGAGCACGGTCAGCCCGCCCGGGCAGAAGGCCAGGACCCGCGTGAGGTCGAGGGCCGCGCGCGCCCCGTCCGCCACCGTGAGCACACCGGCGGCGGCGACCGCCGCGATCTCCCCGAAGCTGACGCCGACGACCGCGGCCGGCGGCCCGTAGACACGGCTCAGCGCTCGGTGGACCGCCAGCGAGGCCCCGTACGTGGCGAGTTGGATGGTTCCGGCGGGCGCCTCGGCGAGTTCGCGCGCGCTTGGCGGCCGGGAGCCCAGTAAACGTGTCGCGAGAAGGGGCAGATCGTGTTCGGCGGCTATGTCGTCGAGCTGTCCGAAAACCTCGCCCACGGCGTCGCGCAGGACGTCCGCGGTCCGTACGGCGCGGACCAGAGAAGTGACGGAGAAGTCACCTTGCCCGGGGAACAGATGAACGGGACGCTTCCCTGAGGACAGGGAAGGAAGTCCGTGGGTGGAACGGGTGGACATCGGGCACTTTCCTTCGATCAAGGGGGCGATGCACGCGGGACGAGGGGTGGGGGGTCCCGCGGGGATGTGGTCGCCGCGGCTCTTGGCACATGACGAGCCTGCCGGAACCCGGCGCGTGAATATGGGCCCGCAAGGGCGCGAACCTGTTGAACCCGAAATGGCGTTGAACGTTCGTACTGACGACCGGTCGCTCGGGACAGGAAGAGCAACGTGCGATCGCCCCGTACTCCGAACCAGGCCCTGCGGATCCTGCTGGCCGAGGCAGGCTGGAGCGGCGCCCGGCTCGCCCGCGAGGTCAACGCCCTGGGTGCCGCCCAGGGAACCCCGTACCACTACGACCGCACCACGGTCGCCCACTGGCTGACGGGCAGCCGGCCGCGCCCTCCCGTGCCCCAACTCGTCGCGCAGGCCCTCTCACGACGCCTCGACAGGCGGGTACGCGCGGAGGACACTGGGCTCCTCGCCCCCGGCCGGCCGAGCCCCGAGGGGGACAGCACGGGCGAAGGAGGCGCCGTGGCACGCCTGGACCGGATACTGCACGGCACCTGCCGATGCGGTCTCGCCCTGGCCGACCCCTACGCCCTGCTGGCGGCGGGAGGACCGTACGAGTCCCCGCCCGCGCAATCGCGGCCCCCCGTCCCCGCGGCCGGCCCGCCGAGCCGTATCGGCATGAGCCAGGTGGCCTCCGCCCAGGAACTCCTGACCCTCTTCTCCCGGACGGACAGCACCTTCGGCTCCGGCGCGGTCCGCGTCCCCCTGCGCCAGTACCTGTCGACCACGCTGCTGCCTTGGCTGAGATGCGACATGAAACCCGCCGTCCGACGGGAGTTGTTCACCGTGGCCGCACAGCTCGCCTACCTGTGCGCGTTCGCCCACTTCGACATGAACCACCAGGCCGCAGCCCAGCGCCTCTACCTGACCAGCATTCAGCTGGCCGGGGAGGCGGGCGATCCGATAGGGCAGGCGCTCGGCCTGCGCGGCCTGAGTGTGCAGGCGCACGCCCTGGGGCGGTTCGCGGAGGCCCAGGACCTGGCCGAGGACGCCGTACGCGTCGGAGCCCGGTACACGCCACCGCACCAGCAGGCCTTCCTCTACGGCCAGTTGGCGGTGGCGCGCGCGGGCACCGGCGGGACCGGGGTCGTCGGCCTGCTCACCTCGGCCGAACGGTGCCTGGAGAGATCCGTGAGCGGCGACACCTCCGTCGGCGCCTTCCACCAGGGCTCCCTCGCGCTCCAGCGGGCCGTCGTGGCCAGGAGCTCCGGCGATCTCAGCGGCGCTGTACGGGCCCTCCAGCTGTCCCGGCGGTACCGGCCCGCCGAGGAGTGGCGTGCCGTGGCGCTGGGGACCGCCGAACTGGCCGAGACCCAGCTATCGGCCGGCCACCTCGACCAGGCGTGCCACACCTGGCAGGACTTCCTCGACGTGTACCCGCACATCCGCAGCGCCCGCGCCGACGACCGGTTGCGCGCTCTGCACGCCTTGCTCCGGCCGCACTCGGCCCACCCCGCCGCGGCGGCGGTCCTGGCCCGCGCCCGCGTGACGCACTCCCGGGCCGCCCACGATCACCGGCACGGCAACGGAGACGGCAGCGGAACCGGTAACGACCCTTCCGGGAAAGATCGTTGATCCCATAGCACGAGAACCCGTCCGCGTCCCGGCCCGACTGCTCCAGCAGAGTGAAAACGGGATCGGTGACGGAAAGACGGACGATCTCGCCGGTTGGATGGCAGCGCGGTACCCCGGTCACTCATTCCCTTCGTATGACAGCAGGAAAATGAACCGCAGCGCCCTGTCCGAAGTCTTCCGCGCCACCCTCCGCGTCCCTCCCGGCACCCTCACGGTCGCCACGTCCTTCACCCACCCCGCGCGTGGCCGCGTCGACTGCCCCGCCCACGGCCTGCTCGCGGCGCTGACCCGCAACAGCGGGCTCGCGCCGCGGAGCCGGGCCCTGCCCGCCGCCTGTCTGCACGAGCACCTGCCCGACGCGGCGACCACGGTCTTCGCCGTCACCTACGAGAGACCCGAAGGCGGCCATCACGGACTGGCCCTGGCGGCGGACGCGAAGGACTCGGCGGCGCTGGCCTTCGCGGGGCGGCAGATCGACTCCTTCCGGGCCGTGCTGCGCACGCGCCGGCTGCTGTACGTCATGGCGCCGACGACCGACGCCGACGGCCGGGCGCCCGCGGGTTCCGTGCCCGCGCAGACGGCCGCCGCCCCCTCCTGGGAGTCGTGCGGATGCCCCGCGACCCGCGCGTGCCCCGCGCCCCGGAACGCGAACAACGCGCTGCACCGGTTCACCGACCGGGGGGACGAAGTCGTCCTCGTGGGCTCCCAGGCCGTGGGACCGCCGCCTTGGGAGGCGCGGACCAGCGGCGCCGCGCCGGTCGCGGTGCGCTCACGGCAGGAGGCGGAGTCCGTCGCCGTCGGCGATCCGGACCGCCTCGCCTTCGTGGTGACACCCGGGTCCGTCGTCTCCGAGGCGGCGGCCATCCTCAAGGTGCTGCGCCGCCGCTACCCCCGGCTGCGCGGCCAGCATCCCTCGGAGTGGTGCTACACCATGGAGGACCTCCACACGGCGGTCGCCGCGGCGCTGAGCCAGTCCGACATCCTGCTGGTCGCCGGACGCCGCTCGGCCCCCGCCGTCCGTACGGCCGTCTGCCAGGCCGCCGAGGCCAAGCTGCGGGTCCATGACGTCACGACGCCGACCAGCCTGCGCCCGCAGGACATCGACGCGGCGACGATCACCCTGGTGGACGCCACGCCCGACGGCCGCGGGCGGCGGGAGATCGGCCGGATCATGAACGGCCTGGGCCCCGCGAGCCATATCCGCCGCGAGGTCCGCTCCTACCCGGAACCCCTCCTGATGCCCCGCTCGGCCCCGGCGCGCTGATCGGCCGCCCTCACCGTCCCCCTCTCGCCCACCCGCCTGGGCGTGCCCGCTCTGGTTCTACGCTGCGTACGTACACGCGCTTTCTGCCCGACGCGGGCAGGCGGGGTGCGAGAGGCGGGAAACGTGCAGGTGGGTATGGAGCGGGATTCATGCGGTTGACGGTTTTCTGGGAGCGGATGGCGGAACACTTCGGTCCGGGGTACGCCGAGACCTTCGCGCGCGATCATGTGATGTCGGAGCTGGGCGGCCGCACGGTGAACGAGGCGCTGGACGCCGGCTGGGCGGCCAAGGACGTGTGGCGTGTGGTGTGCACGGTCATGGACGTGCCGGGGGAACGGCGCTGAGGGCGCCGCCCGACATCGTGATGATCGTGACTGAAATGCCCCGTACGCCCGATGTGAAGTCGACGCTACGGCACCGATCGGTCACGAAAGCCGCAGGTGGGCGCCGCTTGTCGGTGGAGTGGGCGAGACTTGGCGCGTGGCACGCACTGACGAGGACACCGAGCAGCTGACCCGGCCCGCGGAACCGGCCGGCCCGACGGCGACGACCGACCGGCCACCGGTCGCCGACGCCGCCACGCCGGACGGCCGTACGCCGGACGGTCGCCTGCCCGGTGGCCGCACGCCGGACGGCCGTATGCCGCGCTGGCTGCCGCGCGCCATGGTGCTCGCGCTCGCGCTGATCGCCGCCTTCCAGCTGGGCAGCTGGGCCTTCCACCAGCTCACCGGGCTGCTGATCAACATCCTGATCGCGTTCTTCCTGGCCCTGGCGGTCGAGCCCGCCGTGAGCCGGATGGCCGCCCGCGGCATGCGCAGGGGGCTCGCCACCTTCCTGGTCTTCTTCGTCCTGACCGTCGCCGCCGCGGGATTCGTCACCCTGCTCGGATCGATGCTGGCCGGCCAGATCATCAAGATGATCGAGGGCTTCCCGGACTACCTGGACTCGCTCATCCACTGGATCAACCAGACCTTCCACGCCAACCTCAGACGGGTCGACGTCCAGGAGGGACTGCTGCACTCCGACTGGCTGCGCAAGTACGCGCAGAACAGCGCGGCCGGTGTCCTCGACGTGTCCCAGCAGGTGCTCGGCGGCCTCTTCCAGCTGCTGACCGTGGCGCTGTTCTCGTTCTACTTCGCCGCCGACGGCCCCCGGCTGCGCCGCGCCCTGTGCTCGGTACTGCCGCCCGCGCGCCAGTCCGAGGTGCTGCGCGCCTGGGAGATAGCCGTCGACAAGACGGGCGGCTACCTCTACTCGCGCGGCCTCATGGCGCTCGTCTCCGGTGTCGCGCACTACATCCTGCTGCAAGCCCTGGGTGTGCCGTACGCACCCGTGCTCGGCGTCTGGGTGGGACTGGTCTCGCAGTTCGTCCCCACCATCGGCACCTATCTCGCGGGCGCGCTGCCGATGCTGATCGCGTTCACCGTCGCCCCCTGGTACGCGGTGTGGGTGCTGGTCTTCGTCGTGATCTACCAGCAGTTCGAGAACTACATGCTCCAGCCCAAGCTGACCGCCAAGAGCGTGGACATCCACCCCGCCGTCGCCTTCGGCTCGGTCATCGTGGGCACGGCCCTGCTGGGTGCCGTCGGCGCGCTGATCTCCATCCCCGCCGTGGCCACCCTTCAGGCGTTCCTGGGCGCCTACGTCAAGCGGTACGACGTCACCGACGACCCCCGGGTGAACGGGCACCGCGGGCGGGCTCAGGGCAGCTCCGGTGTGCTCGCGCGGCTGCGGGCCGCGCGCGCTCGGCGGTAGCGGGCTCCCCCGGGCTCTCCCGTACCGCGACTCTCGAAGCGACATCCCGACACGACGGGGTGTCGCTTGACACAAAAATCGAACATCCATTCTCATGAAGGCTCCGGCGAGGCAGTGGACCGGGGATTTGGTCATGGCTTGGGTGGATATGCACCCTGGTTATCCACAGGCCGGGCCGGCGTCGGGGCGCATTGTCAGTGGCAGGCGTTAGCGTCTTTGACGTGAAGCGATCGACTCAAGCAAACCGGGTGGAACCCATGGCAGGAACCGACCGCGAGAAGGCGCTCGACGCCGCGCTCGCACAGATTGAACGACAATTCGGCAAGGGCGCGGTCATGCGCATGGGCGAGCGGTCGAGGGAGCCCATCGAGGTCATCCCGACCGGCTCGACCGCGCTCGACGTGGCCCTCGGTGTCGGCGGCCTGCCGCGCGGCCGTGTCGTGGAGATCTATGGACCGGAGTCCTCCGGTAAGACGACCCTGACACTGCACGCCGTGGCGAACGCGCAGAAGGCCGGCGGCCAGGTCGCGTTCGTGGACGCCGAGCACGCCCTCGACCCCGAGTACGCGCGCAAGCTGGGCGTCGACATCGACAACCTGATCCTGTCGCAGCCGGACAACGGCGAGCAGGCGCTGGAGATCGTGGACATGCTGGTCCGCTCCGGCGCGCTCGACCTGATCGTCATCGACTCCGTCGCCGCGCTCGTGCCGCGCGCGGAGATCGAGGGCGAGATGGGCGACAGCCACGTCGGTCTCCAGGCCCGTCTGATGAGCCAGGCGCTGCGGAAGATCACCAGCGCGCTCAACCAGTCCAAGACCACCGCCATCTTCATCAACCAGCTCCGCGAGAAGATCGGCGTCATGTTCGGCTCCCCGGAGACCACGACCGGTGGCCGGGCGCTGAAGTTCTACGCCTCGGTGCGCATCGACATCCGCCGCATCGAGACCCTGAAGGACGGCACCGAGGCGGTCGGCAACCGCACCCGCTGCAAGGTCGTCAAGAACAAGGTCGCGCCCCCCTTCAAGCAGGCCGAGTTCGACATCCTCTACGGCCAGGGCATCAGCCGCGAGGGCGGTCTGATCGACATGGGCGTGGAGCACGGCTTCGTCCGCAAGGCCGGCGCCTGGTACACGTACGAGGGCGACCAGCTCGGCCAGGGCAAGGAGAACGCGCGCAACTTCCTCAAGGACAATCCCGACCTGGCCAACGAGATCGAGAGGAAGATCAAGGAGAAGCTGGGCGTGGGTGTCCGGCCGGAGGAGCCGTCGGCCGAGCCCGGTGCGGACGCCGCGGGTGCCGCCCCGGCCGAGGACACCGCCAAGACGGCAGCCGCCCCCGCCGTCAAGGCCACCAAGCCCAAGGCCGCCGCTGTCAAGAGCTGACCGTGACACGACGAACCGACTGGTCCGAGTACGAGTACGCCACCCCCGGTGCCTCACGGGGGAGGGGCACCGGGGAGCACCCGGCGTATGCCCCGGGCGGTGACGACGCGTACACGGCCGGTGGAGACGACGCATACGGGGACGGTGCCCTGTCGGGCGACGGGAGCGGTGAGCCGTACGGGGGCGGCTCGATCGGTCCCGGCTCCCGGGGCGGCCGGAGGCGGGGCCGTCGACGGCGTGGCTTCGGGGAGCAGCCGTCCGGTGCCGGTGAGGACGAAGGCGGCCCCTCCTCGTCGAGGGCCGAGCGGGGGGAGCCTTCGGGAGACCCGGCTGAGCGGGCACGGGCGATCTGCCTGCGCCTGCTCACCGGGACCCCACGCACCCGCAAGCAGCTCGCGGACGCCCTGCGCAAGCGGGAGATCCCCGAGGACGTGGCCGAGGAGGTGCTGTCGCGGTTCGAGGAGGTCGGACTGATCGACGACGGCGCGTTCGCGGATGCCTGGGTGGAGTCCCGGCACCATGGCCGGGGGCTGGCCCGGCGGGCCCTCGCCCGGGAGCTGCGTACCAAGGGGGTCGACTCGACGCTGATCGAGGAGGCGGTCGGGCAACTCGACTCCGACCAGGAGGAGGAGACCGCCCGGGAACTCGTCGCCCGCAAGCTGCGCGCCACTCGGGGCCTCGACCGCGACAAACGCATCCGCCGCCTCGCCGGCATGCTTGCCCGCAAGGGCTACCCCGAGGGGATGTCCCTGCGCGTCGTGCGCCGGGCGTTGGAGGAGGAGGGTGAGGACGCGGACTTTCTCGGGGAGTCTGACTTCTGACGGCTTCTGATGGCGCATCGGGGGGCGGGTGAGCCGACGGGGCGTGGCGACGAGGTGTTCCGTCCGGGGACGACGGCGATGGTTGCGGCGACGGGGTGTACTCACAGGGGGCGCCGGCGGGGGATTGTCCCGATCCAGGACGACGGGTCGCCGTAACGTGCCGGTACCCCTGGATCCGCGAGCGCGCGGTCAGGCTCCCGGTGGGGTCACCGGCAGGCCGGCCGAGCGCCAGGACTGGAAGCCGCCGACCAGGTCGGTGGCCCGGTGCAGGCCGAGTTGGTGGAGGGAGGCGGCGGCGAGGGAGGAGGCGTAGCCCTCGTTGCAGATCAGCACGATGCGCAGATCGTGCCCGGTGGCCTCGGGGAGGCGGTGGCTGCCTCGGGGGTCCAGGCGCCACTCCAGCTCGTTGCGCTCGACGACGACGGCGCCGGGGATCAGCCCGTCCCGCTCACGCAGGGCCGCGTACCGGATGTCGACCAGCAGGGCCTCACCGGCGCGCGCCGTGTCGTACGCCTCCCGCGCTTCGACGCGCCGGTAGCCGGTGCGGACCCGCTCCAGCAACTCGTCGATGCCGACCGGGTGTTGGTGCGGGGCGGCGCTCACTGCCAGTCCTCCGGGCGTTCGACCTGCTCCAGGCGCAGCACCTGGCCCGAGCGACTGTAGCGGCGGATGCGGGGGAGCGGTGGGTAGTAGGCGTGGACGGAGATCGCGTGTCGGTCGGGGGACTCGTTGAGGACCTCGTGCACATGGTGGCGGCCGAAGGCGCGGCCCTGTCCCGCGGGCAGCAGGCGCTCGCGGTCCACGTCCTCGGTGAGTTCCAGGGTCTTCCAGCCGTCGGTGGGCAGCCGGGCGGCGAGCGAGTTCTCCTTCAGCTCGCCGGAGGCGGTGAGGAAGGCGCCGACGGACTCGGCGTGGTCGTGCCATCCGGTGCCGGCACCGGGCGGCCAGCCGATCAGCCAGGCCTCGCTGCCACCGGGTCCCTCCAGCCGTACCCAGGTGCGGCCCTCCGGATCCAGCGGGAGCGAGGCGAGCAGCCCGGCGTCGGCCGCCGTGCTCCGTACGAATGCGAGGAGGTCCGCCTGGGTCGGCGCGGAGCCGGTGGCGGGGGACGCCGAAGGAGACGTCGAGGGGGACGAGAGGGACACGTGCACCGTCCTGAAGAGGGTTCGCGGAACGGGCACACGGCGGCGCCCGGAGAAAAAAGAGGATGCGAATTCAGCAGGACGGCCGACACACACAGCCCGCATAGCGGACGAGGTCCATATGGACCCTCCGCCACAGGCGCACACAGGTGTCGGTCACGACGGGAGTACAGCACGCCGGCGAAAAGGCGGTCAACAGACGGTCACGATGTGGACGGAGGGTGACGGCGCGCGGGGGAGTGAGGGGGAGTGACAGGGGAGCGAGGGGGAGAGGGGAGCGGAGCGCATGGGGCTCAGGGGCGGTGCACGCCACGAGTGCGCGTCCCGTGCGCGCTCCGAGTCGGCCCCCTTGGGCAACGGCAACGCGCCTCGGGCCGACGCTGGTCAACGCCCCGAGCTGCACCTCAACACCGCGAACCGCACCCGCCCCCACCGAGCCCCCCAGAACCACCCCCGCCGGGCGGCCCCTCCCCGCCGCTCCCTCAACGCACCCCCGCCTCCGCCCCCACCCCCTCCTCCACCGCTCCCCCCACCGCCGCCTCCGCCGCCGCGTACAGGGCGGCGGGGCGGACGCCGGTCAGGGCGGTGACCAGGTGGCCGTCGGGGCGTACCAGCAGGACGCTGTGCGCCGGGGCGCCCGGGTAGGACTCGGCGACCAGCAGCTCGGCCGGGTGCGGAAGGGCCGTCACCGCGGCGGCCAGGCGGGGCATCACACCCGCGGAGACCCAGTGCTTGCGGTCCCAGACGCCGGTGCCGGGGGCGATCAGCAGCACGAGCAGCCTGCCGCGGCCGAGGCGGTCGCGCAGGCCGACGAAGGAGCCGTCCTCCGCCGTGACCCGGACGTCGCTCACCGGGGCGCCGCGCGGGGTGTCGACGGGGATCTCGCCCTCAAGGTGGCGGGGCGCGAGCGGGGAGGAGGTGTACGCGCCCGGCGCGCCGAGCGCTCCGCGGCCCAGATGGCCGTCGGTGAGCAGGGCGTCGTGGCCGCGGGCCGTGCCCGGGACGATGTGCCGCAGCCCGCCCCCGCCGCGCCGCCCCGGCAGCGCCTGGTCGGTGGCGCGCAGCCGGGCGGCGACCACCGCGCGCCGCTCCGCCTGGTAGCTGTCGAGCAGCGCCTCGTGCGGCCCGTGGTGCCAGGCGGAGGCCAGCTTCCAGGCGAGGTTGTCGGCGTCCCGCAGCCCCTCGTCAAGACCCTGCGTGCCCAGCGCGCCCAGCAGATGCGCCGCGTCCCCCGCGAGGAAGACACGGCCGTCGCGCCACCGCCGGGCCAGCCGGTGGTGCACCGTGTGGACGCCGGTGTCGAGCAGGTCGTACGCCGGTGTGGCACCGTCGGTCCAGCCCGCGAGGGTCTCGCGGATCCGGGCCACCAGCAGTTCGGGCGTGACGAGGTCCTTGCCGGGCGGCAGCAGCCAGTCCAGCCGCCAGGCGCCGTCCGGCAGGGGGCGGGCGGTCACCTCTCCGGCGAAGGGCCCGGACGACCGCCATGGCGGCATCCGGTGGAGCAACGCCTGGTCGGTCCAGGGGAGTTCCGTGCGTAGCGCGGCGACCGCGTGCCGCTCCACCGCCGTACGGCCGGGGAAGCGGATGTCCTGGAGCTTGCGCACGGTCGAGCGGGTGCCGTCGCAGCCCACCAGGTAACTCCCGCGCCAATAGGTGCCGTTGGGGCCCCGGGTGTGCGCGGTGACGCCGGAGGGCTCCTGCTCGATCGAGTCCAGGCGGCTGTCGGCGGCGATCTCCACCAGTGGCTGATCGGTGGCGGCCGCCCGCAGCAGGCCCGAGATCACGTGCTGGGCGATATGGACCGGGGCGGGCTCGTCCGGGGCGAAGGCGATCTCGCTCACCACCTGGCGGCGGCGCATCGCGCGCCAGCCGGTCCAGCGCACGCCGTGGTGGTCGAGGGCCGTCCCGGTCAGCCGTTCCAGCAGCGCGGCCGTGTCGGGGCGCAGTACGGCGGTGCGCGCCGGGCGGGGTTCCTCCTTGCCGGGGCCCTCGTCCAGGACGACGGCCGGCACCTCCTGGCGGGCCAGCGCCAGGGCGAGCGTGAGCCCGACGGGCCCCGCTCCGACGATGATCACCGGGTCCAAGGCGCGGCGCCCCCTGTCCGCGGCGATGCCTCGACGGCAGTGGGTGAACAGCAAGGTGAGGCCGGGTGCACGATCACAGAACGTATGCAACCCATTGGCAGAGTATGCGTCAAGTGACCCTCGGGGGCAGTGGCGATCATGCCACTGCCCCCGGCCCAATCATGGGACTTGAATGATCGTCATTTCTTGGTGCCGTTGATGTCACCGATGCCGGAGGGATGACCGGCCGGATCCGCGCCGGTCGCCGCCGTGCCCGCGATGTGCGCCACGTCCTGCGCGCCCAGCACCGCGCCGGTCGACTTCTTGCCCCGCCGCAGCCGGCCCTCCAGCCAGTGCGCGAAGGAGGTCAGCGAGAAGTTGATGAGCACGTAGATCACGGCCACGACGGTGAGCGAGGCGATGAAGTTGCCGTAGTAGCCGCTCATCGTGTTGGCCGAGGCCAGCAGTTCGGGGAAGGTGAGGACCGCGCCACCGAGGGCGGTGTCCTTCACGATGACCACCAGCTGGCTGACGATCGCCGGGAGCATCACGGTGACCGACTGCGGCAGCAGCACGAGCCGCATCAGCTGGCCCTTGCGCAGACCGATCGCCAGGGCCGCCTCGGACTGGCCCTTGGGCAGCGAGAGGATGCCCGCGCGGACGATCTCCGCGAGCACCGACGCGTTGTACAGCACCAGTCCGGTGACGACCGCGTAGAACGGCCGGTCGTCCGAACTGACATCGGTGTACTGGGCGAAGAGCGCGAGCCCGAAGATCATCAGGACCAGTACGGGGATCGCGCGGAAGAACTCGACCAGGACCGCGGCGATCACCCGCACCCAGGCGTGGTCCGAGAGCCGTGCGATGCCGAGGACCGCGCCCAGCGGAAGCGCGATGACCATCGCCAGCGCCGCCGCCTCCAGGGTCTTCTGGAGGCCCGGCCAGATGTACGTGGTGTACGCCTCGGAGCCGGAGAAGAAGGGCTTCCACAGGGCCCAGTCCAGCTGGCCTTTGTCGCTGAGGGCGCTGTAAACCCACCAGAGGAGGGCCGCGAGGACGACCAGGAAGGCCGCCGTGTACAGGACGTTGCGCCGCTTGGCGCGGGGCCCCGGAGCGTCGTACAGGACGGAAGTCATCGCTTCACCGCCACCTTCTTGCCCACCCAGCCGAGGATCAGGCCGGTCGGCAGGGTCAGGCAGACGAAGCCGAAGGCGATGACCGCCGAGATCGACATCAGCTGCGCCTCGTTCTCGATCATCTTCTTCATCAGCAGGGCCGCCTCCGCCACGTTGATCGCGGCGGCCACCGTCGTGTTCTTCGTCAGCGCGATCAGTACGTTGGTCAGCGGTCCGACGGTCGCGCGGAAGGCCTGCGGGAGCACGACCAGGCCCAGCACCTGGGAGAAGCTGAGACCGATGGCCCGTGCCGCCTCCGCCTGGCCGACCGGCACCGTGTTGATGCCGGCCCGGATCGCCTCGCACACGAAGGCCGAGGTGTAGACGATCAGACCGAGCACGGCCAGCCGGAAGTTGATCGCGTCGAAGCCCTTGGCGCCCAGACTGATGCCCAGCGTCTGGTTCAGACCGAGCGAGGAGAACAGAATGATCACCGTGAGCGGGATGTTCCGCACGATGTTCACATAGGCGGTGGCGAAACCGCGCATCAGCGGTACCGGGCCCACCCGCATGGCGGCCAGCAGGGTGCCCCAGACCAGGGAGCCCACGGCCGACAGCAGGGTGAGCTGCACCGTCGTCCAGAAGGCGCCCAGTACGTCGTAATGTCCAAGAAAGTCGAACACGATCTCCCGCGCTTCCGCGTGTAGGGATGCCCACGGTGCGCCGCCGTCGTCAAAGGCGGCGCACCGGCAGGGCGTTGCCTCAGCTCTTGACGTCGCCGATCTTCGGCGCGGGCTCGTTCTTGTAGTCGGCCGGACCGAAGTTCTTCTTCACGGCCGCGGCCCAGGACCCGTCGGAGACCATCGACTCCAGGGCCGTGTTGATCTTCGCCTTGAGGTCGCTGCCCTTCTTGACGCCGATCCCGTAGTTCTCGTTGGTCATCTTGAAGTTGCCGAGCTTGAACTTGCCCTTGAACTGGGCCTGGGCGGCGTAACCCGCGAGGATCGAGTCGTCCGTGGTGAGGGCGTCGATGGCGCCGCTCTGGAGACCGGAGAGACACGCCGAGTAGGTCGGGTACGTGACGAGGTCGGTCTTGAGGTTCAGCTTGGCCTTGAGGTTCTGGGCCGAGGTCGAGCCGGAGACCGAACACAGCTTCTTGCCGTTCAGGTCCTTCGGCGCCTTGATGGCCGTCTCGTCGGCGCGCAGCAGCACGTCCTGGTGGGCCAGCAGGTACGGGCCGGCGAAGTCGACCTTCTGCTCGCGCTCCGGGGTGATCGAGTACGTGGCGGCGATGAACTGGACGTCACCGCGCTGGAGCATGGTCTCGCGGTCGGCGCTCTTCGACTCCTTCCACTCGATCTGGTCCGGGCCGTAGCCGAGCTTCTTGGCGACATAGGTGGCCACGTCGACATCGAAACCCGCGTAGCCCTGCGGCGTTTTCTGGCCGAGGCCGGGCTGGTCGAACTTGATGCCGATGGCGATCTTCTTGCCGCCGGAGGACCCGTTGTCGTCCTTCTTGTCGCCGCCGCACGCGGTGGCGGCGAGGCTGAGGGCGAGGACGGCGGCCGAGGCGGCGGTGACCTTGCGGAGCTGCATGCTGAACATCCTTCGAAGTGGTGCGGGACGAGGCCCGTCGGGAGAAATCGATCCAGGCGCCTGCGACGGCCGCCCGCGGCCTCAGTGGTGCAGGATCTTGGACAGGAAGTCCTTGGCCCGGTCGCTGCGCGGGTTGCTGAAGAACTGGTCGGGCGCGGCCTGTTCGACGATCCGGCCGTCCGCCATGAACACCACCCGGTTGGCGGCCGAGCGCGCGAAGCCCATCTCATGGGTGACGACGATCATCGTCATGCCCTCGCGCGCCAGCTGCCGCATGACGTCCAGGACTTCATTGATCATCTCGGGGTCGAGGGCCGAGGTCGGCTCGTCGAAGAGCATGACCTTCGGGTTCATCGCCAGCGCCCGGGCGATGGCGACACGCTGCTGCTGGCCGCCGGACAGCTGGGCGGGGTACTTGTCCGCCTGGGTGCCCACGCCGACCCGGTCGAGCAGGGCCCGCGCTTTCTCCTCGGCCTGCTTCTTGTCGGCCTTGCGGACCTTGATCTGGCCCAGCATGACGTTCTCGAGCACGGTCTTGTGCGCGAAGAGGTTGAAGGACTGGAAGACCATCCCGACGTCGGCGCGCAGCCGCGCCAGCTCCCGGCCCTCGTGCGGCAGGGGCTTGCCGTCGATCGTGATGGTGCCCGAGTCGATCGTCTCCAGGCGGTTGATGGTGCGGCACAGGGTCGACTTGCCGGACCCGGAGGGCCCGATGACGACCACGACCTCGCCGCGGTCGATCGTCAGGTCGATGTCCTGGAGCACGTGCAACGCGCCGAAGTGCTTGTTGACGCTCTTCAGGACGACCAGTTCGTCGGAAGCGGCCCTGTCCTCCTTGGCCACCGATACTTCGGTCATCGCTTCACGGCTCCGTCCTCCTCGGTTTCGGAGGACAGTAATGACGGGCTGTGACCTGCGTCATCACATCTGAGGGAGATCTGAGCATCACGATCCGGTAGCCGCCGTACACATGTCGTAGCGGTACCCGTCAGGATGCGTATCGGCCGCATAACGGAAGCGACGGGCAACCGGAAGCCACTTGACGGCGTCCTGCTCCATCGGCGTCACTGCCATGGTGCCCGCGTGCGGGCACATGATCTGCAAGGCGGATAAACAATGTCCGTACGACCACTGAACCGGAGGGGGCCGGAATGAGACTGCTGCTCGTCGAGGACGACAACCATGTCGCCGCGGCCCTGTCCGCCGTGCTGACCAGGCATGGATTCGATGTCACCCATGCGCGCAACGGCGAGGAGGCCCTGCGCGCGCTCGTCCCCGAGAGCGACGGCTTCGGCGTGGTACTGCTCGATCTGGGCCTGCCCGACCAGGACGGCTACGAGGTCTGCGGCAAGATCCGCAAACGCACCAGCACCCCCGTGATCATGGTCACCGCCCGCTCCGACGTCCGCTCCCGCATCCACGGGCTCAACCTGGGCGCCGACGACTACGTGGTGAAGCCGTACGACACCGGGGAACTGCTCGCCCGGATCCACGCCGTCAGCCGGCGCACCGCCCACGAGGAGTCCGCGCAGACCGCGGACAGCCTGCTGCACCTCGGTCCGATGCGGATCGAACTGCCGACCCGCCAGGTCAGCGTGGACAGCTCCGTCGTCCAGCTGACCCGCAAGGAGTTCGACCTGCTGGCGCTGCTCGCCCAGCGCCCCGGTGTGGTCTTCCGGCGGGAGCAGATCATCAGCGAGGTCTGGCAGACCAGTTGGGAGGGCACCGGACGCACCCTGGAGGTGCATGTCGCCTCCCTGCGCGCCAAGCTGCGCCTGCCCGCGCTCATCGAGACCGTCCGCGGCGTCGGCTACCGGCTCGTCGCCCCGGCCGCCTAGCGGGGACGGGTGCGCACACGGCTGCTGCCGCTGCTCATCGTCCTGATGGCGGCCGTACTCCTCGCCCTCGGCGTCCCGCTCGCCGTCAGCATGGCCGCCTCCGAGCAACAGCGGGTCGTGGTCGACCGGATCGACGACACGGCACGCTTCGCCGCGCTCGCCCAGTTCGTCACCGAGGGCCCCGGCGGCTCCCGGCGCACCGGCACGGACGAGCGCTGGGAGACCTTGCGCAGCGAACTCGACAGCTACTACGACGTCTACGGCATTCGCGCCGGCGTCTTCTACCGCAACGGCTCCGCCATGGCCAACGCGCCCGGCGACTGGTTCGTACCGCCGTCGGGGGAGGTCCGGGAGGCGTTCGACGAGGCGCTGCTCAGCCGGCGCAGCCACGACCCCCAGCAGGCGTGGCCCTGGCAGCACAGCCGGCTGGTGGTCGCCTCACCGGTGATCCGGGACGGGGATGTGATCGCGGTCGTCGTCACCGACTCGCCCACCGGGCCGCTGCGGCTGCGGATCCTGCACGGCTGGCTGCTCATCGGGGCCGGTGAGATCGCCGCCATGCTGCTCGCCGTCGGCGCGGCGCTACGGCTGACCGGCTGGGTGCTGCGGCCGGTCCGGGTCCTGGACGCCACCACCCACGACATCGCCACCGGGCGTCTGAAGTCCCGGGTGGCGGCCGCCGGCGGGCCCCCCGAACTCCGGCGTCTGGCCCACTCGTTCAACGAGATGGCGGACCATGTCGAGGAAGTGCTGGAACAGCAGCGCGCCTTCGTCGCCGACGCCTCCCATCAGCTGCGCAACCCGCTGTCCGCGCTGCTGCTGCGTATCGAACTCCTCGCGCTCGAACTCCCGGAGGACAACGAGGAGATCGCCTCGGTGCGCACCGAGGGCAAGCGCCTCGCTCATGTCCTGGACGACCTGCTCGACCTGGCGCTCGCCGAGCACGCCGAGGCCGATCTGAGCCTGACCGACATAGGCGCCCTCGCGGAGGAACGGCTGGCCGCCTGGACGCCGGCCGCCGAGGCCCAGGGGGTCCGGCTGACCGGCGACTGCCCGGCCACCACCGGCTGGGCCGACCCGATCACGCTGTCCAGCGCGCTGGACGCGGTGATCGACAACGCGGTGAAGTTCACCCCCGAGGGAGGCGCCGTCGAGGTCTCCGTCTCCTTCGAGGGGGACACCTCCAGGGTCGTCGTCACCGACACCGGACCCGGCCTCACCGAGGAGGAACTCGCGCGCGTGGGCGACCGTTTCTGGCGCAGCGGCCGGCATCAGAACGTCAAGGGGTCAGGGCTCGGCCTGTCCATCACCCGCGCCCTCCTGGAGGCGGGCGGCGGCTCGATAGCCTACGGCCCGCACGAGCCGCGGGGGCTGCGGGTGACGGTGTCGGTGCCGAGGTTCAGGGCTTGACCGAGCGGTAGTAGCGCCGGGCGCCCTCCTGGAGCGGGAGGGGATCGGTGTAGATGGCGGTGCGCAGGTCGACGAGCTGGGCGGAGTGGACATGGGCGCCGATGCCGTCGCGGCTCTTGATCACGGTGTGGGTCACCCACTCGGTGAGCCGGGGGTCCATGTCCGCGCGGGTCATCAGCAGGTTGGACACCGCGATCGTCGGCACCTCAACGCCGTGCTGGACGTCCGGGTACGCCGACTCGGGCATGTTGGTGGCCCGGTAGTAGCGCGTCTCCTCGCCCTGTGCGTGCAGCTCGGTGACGAGGTCGGCGTCGATCGGGATGAACCGGAAGGCGCCCTTCTTCGCCAGCGTGACCAGCCCCTTGGTGGGCAGGCCGCCGGACCAGAAGAACGCGTCGATCCCGCCCTGTTCCAGCCGGTCGGGTCCGGTGTCTATGCCGTCGGAGGCGGCGGTGATGTCCGTGCGCGGATCGATGCCGGCGGCCCGCAGCACCCGGTCGGCGATGAGCTTCACGCCCGAGTTGGGCAGCCCGGTCGCGACCCGCTTGTGCCGCAGGTCGTCGATGTCGTGGATGTCCGAGTCGCTGCGCACGACGAGATGCACGTAGTCGTCGTAGAGCCGGGCCACCCCGCGCAGCTTCCCGGCGCCGCTGCCGTGCCCGAGCTCGTACGTCTGCACCGCGTCGGCCGCCGCGATGGTGAAGTCGGCCTTCCCGGTCGCCACCCGCCGCACGTTCTCCTGGGAGCCCGCGCTGTTGAGGAGCTTCACCTTCAGCCCGGGCATGTCCTTGGCCAGCTCGGTGCGCAGCCGCTCGCCGTACTCCTGGTACACCCCCTTGGGCGTGCCGGTGCTGAAGACGATCGTCCCGCCCGGCGGCTTCTCGCCCAGGGGCAGCAGCCACCACGCCAGCAGACCGATGACGACGACACCGGCGACCGCGACGGACAGCGCCCGGCGTCTGCCGATGCGGGGGAACAGCTTGGACATGCCGCGATCCTGCCAGGCGGGGTACGACGCTGACCAGGGCCGGCGCTGTGAGGTGGACCGCGGGCCGGGAGGGGGGCGGCGGGCGGCGGGTGTTGTCAGTGGTGGCCGTTAGAGTCGCCGCATGAGCACTTCGCCCGTCGATCTCGTCCGTGAGTTCCACCGCGCCTTCGGCCTCGATGCCCGCAGCACCCCCACCGAGGTCTCCCCCGAACTGGCCGCCCACCGCTGGGACATGCTCGCCGAGGAGGCCGCCGAGGTCGGCGAGGTCTCGGTCGAGGGCCCGCTGGACAAGCTGGCGCACGAACTGGCGGACGTGGTGTACGTGGCGTACGGCACCGCCCTGGTCCACGGCATCGACCTGGACCAGGTGATCGCCGAGATCCACCGCGCCAACATGAGCAAGATCGGCCCCGACGGACAGATCAGCCGCCGCGCCGACGGCAAGGTCCTCAAGGGCGAGCACTACCGGGCACCGGACGTGTCCTCGGTCCTGCGCCGCCAGGGCTGGATACCGGCGGCGCAGGACGGTGCCGTGGAGACGGGCGCCTAGGCGGCCGTTCCGAGGACGATGCACGTCGTGGTGGCGTGGGCGATCAGCTTGCCCTGGTCGTCCAGCACCTTCCCCTCCGCGGTCGCGGTGCGGCGGCCGGCGTGGATGACCGTGCCCTCGGCCGTCAGGGTCTGTCCGTCGGTGCGGGCCGCGCGGATGTAGTTGACCTTGAGTTCGAGGGTGGTGTACCCCACCCCGGCGGGCAGCGTGGTGTGCACCGCGCAGCCCATGGCGGAGTCCAGGAGGGTCGCGGCGATGCCGCCGTGGACGGTGCCGAGGGGGTTGGCGAAGTCGGGGCGGGTGTCGAGGGAGACGACGACCCGGCCGTGCTCGACCTCGTCGAAGCGCATGCCGAGCAGCCGGCCGATGGAGGGGATGTCGGCGGGGCGCTCGCTCTGGACCCAGCGCATCAGTTCGAGGCCGGTCATGGCGGCGAAGTCGACGGTGGTCATGGGTGGTTCTCCTTGGCTGGTGTCATCGCGGACACCCCGGGCGAGACGAACCGGGGCGCGCGGTGGAGCGGTCGAAGGGGCGGAGGCCGGCTGCGGGGGTCAGCCCAGCGGGGCCACGGTGTCGCGCAGGGCGGCGAGGACGGCACCGTACATGCGGTTCTTGATGGTGCCGAGGGTGTCGCCGGCCTTGGCCGCCTGGCCCTGGGCGGTCTCGACGGCGGTGGAGAGCACCGCGTCCTCGGCGACCGCCCGGTCCACGATGCCGGCGGCCGCGGCGTCCGGGCCGCCGTAGCGGCGGGCGGTGACCATGGACTCGTGGGCGGTCCGGGGCGCGAGCCGGGACTGGATGAGGGCGGACATCCCGGGGGTGAAGGGGATGTCGATGTCCGCCTCGGGCAGGCACCAGAAGCCGCGGTCGGCACGCATGACCCGCAGGTCGTGGGTGAGGGAGAGCATCGCGCCGGCGGCGAAGGTGTGCCCCTGGAGCGCGGCTACGGTGACGATCGGCAGCGACAGCATCCGCGCGAACAGCTGGTGCACGGAGACGATGTACTCCTGGTGCCGGTCGGCGTGCGCGAGCAGCCAGTCCAGGTCGAGCCCGTTGGACCAGAACTTGCCCGTGGCGGCGGTGACCAGGGCGCGCGGCCCCTCCGCCTTCTCCACCTCCGTCAACGCGGTGTCGACGGCGGTGAGCCAGTCGGGGTGGAAGCGGTTCTCTCCGTCTCCGAGGTCGAGGACGAAGACGTTGTCCTGACGGTCGAGTGAGGGCATGACGACTCCTTCTGGCGCAGGGCGTGGGCGAGCAGTTCGTGGATCTCGGCGGCGGCCGCGTCCAGCGGCGCGGTGCTCCGCTCGGCCCGGCACATGACCACCGCGCCCTCGGCCGCGGCGATGACGAAGGCGCCCAGCCTGCGACCGCGTTCCTCGCTCAGTCCGTGCCGGACGAACAGGGTGGCGAGCGCCTGCTGCCAGCGTCCGAAGACGGCGGCGGCGGACCGGGCGGGACCGGGTGCCTCGCCGTTGGCCTCCACGGCCACCGCGACGATCGGACAGCCCGCCCTGAAGTCGCTGCCCACCAACTGCTCACGCCACAGCGCGAAGAACGCGTCCACGGCCGCGACCGGGTCGTCCGCCCGCGCGGCGGCGTCGATCAGCCCCGCGACGAAGTCCCCGGCGTGCGCCACCGCCTCGTCGATGAGCTGCGCCCGCCCACCGGGAAAGTGGTGGTACACCGAGCCCCGGGGAGCGCCGCTGTGCGCGAGCACCTTGTCGACACTCGTCCCGCCCGCGCCGTACTCGCGCAGCAGGGCCGCGGCACTGAGAACCCTCCGCTCCCGACTGCCACTCTTGCGCGGACCCACCCGCCCACCACCTTTCCGACACCGGGGCGCGGTACCCCCCCGGCGGACTACCCGTTGGTAACTTATGGTGTATGGCATAGAGCATGCAAGGGAGTGAGCCGGTCGCGACCTGGTTTGCGGCGCCCTCGCCTCAGGTCCGCGGCCCGGTGCCGCCCAGTCGGGTCAACAGGCTTGCGAGGAGCGGGACTTCCTCCTCTCCCCAGGCCGGGGCGGCGAAGAGGTCCTCGGCGGTCTCCTCGGCTGTGGCCAGCATCTCCTTCAGCCGGGCCCGGCCCGTGCCGGTCAGCGACGCATAGGCCACGCGTGCGTCCCGGACGTCCGGCTCCCGGGTCACCAGTCCGATCCGCTCCAGGGGAACCAGTGCCCGGGTGACCCCGGAGGCCGTCAGCCCCAGCGCCTCGGCGAGATCGACCCGCCGCATCCGGCCGCCGGGCGCCTGTCCCAGTCGGAGCAGCAGGGTGAAGTCGGCGAGGCTCACTCCGTGCAGCCCGCCGAGCCGGGCGTCGAACCGCCGTACGAGCGCCGCCTGGGCCCGTACGAGACGCAGAGCGGTGTCCAGGGCGTCACTCATGGTCCATGTCCATCCGGAAGCAGCTCCTTGAGTGTTCCTTGAGAGTTCCTTGAGTAGTCAAGTTTATGAGGTGGATGAACGCGAAGGAGTCACGCCTCGGCTGACCGTGCCGCCCGGCGCTGGCGTTTGCTCAGGGGGGCCTGGGAGAGGTCCTCGGCGGAGGAGCGGAGGTTCTTGAAGCCGTAGCCGCGTTCGGAGAGCCAGGTCGCGGCGGCCGTCTCGGCGCGTTCGGTGGCGTCCAGGATGTCCTCCTCCTTCTCGCCGGTGTCGGAGAAGCGGAAGACGAAGGCCGGGCGGGCGGCGATGTCGTAGGTCAGGGTGCCCTCGGGGGTGAAGGCGGCGCGCAGCACGTCATGGGCGGCGGCGTCGGCGAGCAGCACGGCACGCTGGTCGTCGGTGAGGCCGTCGAAGACACCGCGCACGGTGATCCGGAAGGTTCGGGTGTTCATCCCGCGACCTTAGGCATGCCGGGGGATGGTTCTCCACCGGCTTTTCGCGCCGGTGTCGGTGCCGGGACGGGCCGACATGCGCGCCGCGCTCGGCGCACACGTCGTGAACCCGCCCCGGCTTTCGGGCTACTGGAAGGCCAGCCGGGCCGCGAAACCTATCAGCAGCAGCCCCGTCACCTGCTCGATGCGGGCCCGCACCCGTGGCCGGCGCAGTACCCGGCCGAGGCGGTCCACGCTGATCACGTACAGGGTGAACCAGCACAGATAGAGGATCGCGAACACGAGGGACAGCAGCAGGGCGTGGGGCAGCACGCTGCCCCGGGAGGGCAGGAACTGCGGGAGGAAGGTGACGAAGAACAGGGCCACCTTCGGGTTGAGCGCGTTGGACAGGAACCCCTGCCGCAGCATCCGGCGGCCCCGGCCCGCCCGGGCCGCCGTAGCGCCTTCGGCGCCGTCGTCCGGCGGGCCCTCCCGCAGGGTCCGGCGGGCGCCGCGCAGGGTCGCGATGCCCATCCAGACCAGATAGGTCGCCCCCACCACCTTCAGCACAGTGAAGGCGGTGGCGGAGGCCAGCAGCAGGGCCGAGATGCCGAGCGAGGCCGCGGAGACGTGGACGCTGAGGCCGAGCACCCCACCGAGCATGGTCAACAGGCCTGCCCTGCGCCCCTCGGCCAGCGCGTTGCGGGTCATCAGGGCCTGGTCGGGGCCGGGGATCACGATGAGGACCAGGCAGGCCGCGGCGAAGGTCAGCACGGCGCGCTCCGTTCCGCGCGGACCGAGGCGAGGGCCCCGGCCAGCGCCCGCAGGACCGGCGCCGGCCGCTCGCGCAGATAGAAGTGGCCGCCCGGAAAGCGGCGGACGCTCGCCCCGGCCGAGGTGTGCTCGCCCCAGGCCTCCAGTTCCCCCACCGTGATCCGGTCGTCCTCGCCGCCGAACACGGTGAGCGGCACCGGCAGCGGATCGCCGGGCTGCCAGACGTACGTCTCCAGCACCCGGTAGTCCGCGCGCAGCGCGCCCGCCGCCAGCTCCCGCAGCTCCGCCGAGGCCAGCACCTCCTCGGGCAGCCCGCCGTGCAGCCCGGCGACGGCGTCCAGCAGCTCGTCGTCGGGGAGCCGGTGCAACTGCCCGCCCGGGTACGGCAGATGGGGTGCACGGAAGCCCGAGACGACCAGCCGGGCCGGCAGCGGGCGTCCGGCGGCGGCCAGGGCGCGTGTCACCTCGTAGGCGAACAGGGCGCCCAGGCTGTGCCCGAAGAGGACGAACCGGCCGGTGGCGAGCGGCACTTCGGCGAGGAACGCCTCGACCAGTTCCCGCATCGAGGCGGGCATGGCCTCGGTCAGCCGCGGCACCCGGCCCGGCAGCTGGACCGCGTGCACCCGCGCCGTGCGCAGATCGCGGGACCAGCGCAGATACTCGGCGGCCGTACCGCCCCCGTGCGGAAAGCAGTACAGGTCGCAGGCGGCGGCGCGCGGCGTGCCGCTGAGCAACCAGTCGGACACGTGCCTCACACCCCCGTCCGCAGCCGGGCGGCCAGATGGCCGGCGAGGGCGTCGGCCGTGAAGTGGTCGAAGACCTCCTTGGGCCGCAGCGGGACGCCCAGTTCATCGCGGGCCTTGGCGCAGATGACCAGCGTGGTGGCCGAGTCGACGCCGAGCAGCCCCAGTTCGGTGGCCGGGTCGATCTGGTCCGGCGACACGTCGAGCAGTTCGGCGATGAAGCCGACGACCCAGTCGACGGCGGAGTCGGGAGTGTGCGGGGAAGCCGTGGTGGTCACCGTTGCTCACCTTTCCTCGGTGATGGGCTCGGACGGGCCGAGGAGCTGCTCCAGATGTCCGTCGAGCGCTTCGACCGTGGTGTACTCCAGGACCGTGCGGATCGGGACGGGCACCCCGAACGCCGACTGGAGCTGTGCCGCCAGCCGCGCGGCCAGCAGGGAGTCGCCGCCCAGCTCCAGGAAGTCGTCGGCCAGATCGATCTGGTTCAGGCCGAGCACCTCCTTCCAGATGTCGACCAGCTTGCGCTGCCGGTCCGTGCGCGGCGGCCGGGCCGGCCTGCCCCGTACGCTGCCGCGCCGGCCGGCCTGGGCGAGCGCGGCGCGGTCCACCTTGCCGGTGGGGCTCAGCGGCAGCTCGTCCAGAGCGAACAGCTGGGCCGGCACCATGTGCCGGGCGAGCCGCTCGGCGACGAAGGCGCGCAGCTCCTCCGGGGCGAACCGGCGCCGCACCGCGGGCCCTTGGGCGACGAGCACGTCGAAGCCGACCGACGCGGGGCCGCCCGTGGTGGTCAGCAGCTCCGAGCGGGTGAACCCGGCGGCGGTCAGCTCCTGCTGCCATTGCGCGCGGTCCAACAGGCAGTGGTCCTGGCGCAGTTCGGTGTCCTCGAAGTTGTCGAACCCCTGCTGGAGTCCCATGACGAGGTCGAACCACGGGTGGAAGGTGGTCTGTTCGACCAGCAGCAGCACACCGCCGGGCGCGAGCACCGAGCGCAGGGCGGCCAGCGTCCGCCGCACCTGGCGCATGTCGTGCAGCACGCTGGCGGCGATCACCAGGTCGGCCGACCGTCCGTCGAAGCCCTGCGCGGTCGGCGGCCGGTCCAGGTCGAACAGGTCGCAGCGCAGGAAGGGGTACGCCGCGAACTCGGTCTCCGCGCGGTCGAGGAAGTAGCGGGAGACGTCGGTGAAGACGTACTCGGTGCGGTCGGCGGGCAGCAGCGGCAGCAGATGCCGGGTGAGCGAGCCGTACCCGGCCCCGACCTCCAGCACGTTCAGCGGCCGGTCGGCGGGCCAGCCCTCGGCCATCTCCCGCACCGCGGCGGTCGCGGCGGCGTACGTCGGACCGAAGAGGCGGGCGTAGACACCGGGGGTGCGGTCCGAGGCGTACAGCTCGGCGGAGTGGACGCTCTGGGTCAGGACGCCCGCCAGGTTCCCGGCCAGGCCGAGCATCCAGTCGGTGACGTCCTCGGGGACCCCCAGCAGCTCGCCGAGGGCGCGGCGGGCGCGCTCGCACAGCGACTCGGGGAGCTCCGCGGGCAGTTCGCGGGCCACCACCAGGCCGTCGCCGGTGCGCCGCAGATACCCCGTCACCTCCAGCGCGGCCACGGCACGAGCCAGCCAGCGCTCGTAGCGGGGGGCCACCCCGACGCCGCGCAGGGCCGCCGGGTCGAACGGCTCGCCCGGCAGATGGGGCAGCCCGAAGGCGCGGAAGGCGCTCGCGGTGGCGGTGGCGTACACCTCGTTCAGTGCGTCCCAGACGGTGCGCAGCTCGTCCGGCGACGGTCCCTCGGCGGGGCGCCCGGCCGTCCCGGCGAGCGCCTGCCACTGCCCCGCGCGCAGCGCCTCGTCGGCCCGCTCGGTCACGAACAGCGTGTCCTCGTGGGCGGGTACGGCATGGCCGGGTACGACGTATCCCAGCAGGCGCGCCGCGCTGTCCTGGTCGGCGGACTTCACCACGACCGCGCTGTCCACGCCCGGATGCGCGGCGAGCGTCGCCTCGATCTCACCGAGCTCCACCCGGTGCCCGTTGATCTTCACCTGGCCGTCCCGGCGGCCCAGGAACTCGATCGTGCCGTCGGCGCGGTAGCGGCCGAAGTCACCGGTGCGGTACAGCCGTTCGCCGGTACGGGGGTGGGTCACGAAGGACGCCGCGGTGCGCTCCTCGTCGGCCCAGTAGCCGCGGGCCAGACCCACACCGCCGATGTACAGCTCGCCCGGGGTCCACACCGGGCACGGGTCCATGCGCGCGTCGAGCACATGGAAGCTCTGGTTGCGCAGCGGCACACCGTACGGAATGGTCTTCGCGCCCGGTTCCACCTCGTCCACGACATGGTGGATCGACCAGATCGACGCCTCGGTCGCGCCGCCCAGCGAGACGATCTTCACCTCGGGCCACAGCCCGCGGATCCGGCCGGGCAGATCGACGGGTATCCAGTCGCCGCTCAGCAGGATCAGCCGCAGCCGGTCCGGGAGTTCGCCGCCCACCTCCAGGTGCTCGACGAGCATCTGCATCTGTGCCGGGACGGAGTTCCACACCGTCACGCCGTGCTCGCTCATCAGCTTGGACCAGTGGGCCGGCTCCGAACGCAGCTCCGGGTCGGGCAGCACCAGGGCCGCACCGGCGCCGAGCGCGCCGAAGGTGTCGTACACCGACAGGTCGAAGCCGAGGTCGGCGAGGCCGAAGACCCGGTCCTCGGGGCCCACGCCGAACCGCTCGTTGATGTCGGCGACGGTGTTGAGGGCGGCGTGGTGCTCGATCATCACCCCCTTGGGGGTGCCGGTGGAGCCGGACGTGTAGAGGACGTAGGCCAGGTCGCCGGGATCGGCGTCCGCGGGGGCGGCGCCGGTGCGCGAGTGGCCCGCGGATTCCGGCGCCCCGGGACGCGCCCGGTCGACACGGGGGCGGGGGAGGGACGCGGGCCAGCCGAGGCCGTCCGTCGCCGCGTCGGTGAGGACCGCGAGGGCCCGGCCGTCGCCCAGCAGCCCGGCCCTGCGCCGCTCGGGCAGCGCCGGGCTCACGGGCAGATAGGCGCCGCCCGCCAGCAGCACGCCGTACGCGGCCGCGATCTGGTCGGCGCCCTTGTGCAGGCCGATGCCGACCAGCCGGTCGCGCAGCCCGGCCGTGCCGAGCGCGGCGACCTCGGCGGCCACCGTCCCTGCCTGCGCGGCCAGTTCGCCGAACGTCAGGGCGCCGGACCCGCTCAGTACGGCGGGCCGCTCGGGGTGCCGGGCCGCCTGTGCGAGGAACGGCTCGTGCAGCAGGCCCGAGGGACGCTCACCGCTCGTGTCGTTGGCGCGGTCACGGCCGGCGAGCTGATGCCCGGGCAGCTCCACGATGATCTCCTCGGCCCACATCGAGTCGTCGTCGGCGAGCCGGGCGACCAGCGAGGTGTAGGCGGCGAACATGTCGTCGAGCAGGCCCTCCGGGAAGAGCTCCTCCACACAGTCCCAGGTCAGGTCGAGGGAGCCGGTGAGGTCCACCACCTGGTGGTCCAGCCAGACCTGCGGGGTCTGGCTCACCCGGTAGGTGATGTCGCCGAAGTAGCTCAGCGGCCCGGAGACGTCCGCGGCGGTGCCGAGGCCGCTGGTGAAGACCACGGGCATCGTCTCGAAGCCGCTCTGGAGCCCCAGCCGGCGCCGTTCGCGCAGCGCCTCCAGGGCGCTGACCTGCCGGTAGCGCAGATCGTGCTGGAGCTGCGCCTGGGTGGCCTCGACCCGCTCGGCGAGCGTACGGCCCGTGGAGGCGTCGGTCTCCAGCAGGCAGATGGAGGTGAAGTCGCCGACCATGCGCCGCAGATGGGGATGGACCGTGCGCCTGCCGTCTCCGGCGTCGGCGAGCAGCAGCGGCAACCGGTTGAACAGGGTGAGATTGAGGGTGAACCGGCGGGAGCCGCCCCAGACCGCGAGAACCTCGGAGAACAGGGCCGCGAGGACGGCGGTCGGGGTCAGCCCCCGCTCCTCGCAACGCCCCTGCAGGATGCGCCACTTGTCCTTGGGCAGATGGAACTCGCGGTGGGTGAAGCGCGGCCGGTGCACGCTCACCGGCGACTTGGCCAGGGGGAGTTCGGGTGGCGGGGCGAGGGCGGCGGCCCGGGAGGTCCAGTAGGCGAGCGCCTTCTGGTAGCGGGGGGCTCCGGAGCCGCGCTGGAGTTCCAGGGCGTAGTCGCGGAAGGTGACGTCCACCGGCGGCAGTTCGAGGCCGGGGTCCTGGCACAGCGCGCTCCACTCGCTGAACAGCAGGGTGAGGCTGGCCAGGTCGACCATCAGCAGGTCGACGCTGACATGCAGCCGGTCGTGGTCGGGCAGCCGGGTCAGCCGCAGGTCGAACAGCGGCCAGTCGGCGGCCGAGTACACCCGGTGGGACATCTCCTCCCGGGTGTCGAGCAGCGCGCGCTCCCTGTCCTTCGCGGAGGCGGAGCGCACGTCGGTACATCGGACCTCGAACCGGGGCGCGTTCTGGAGCACCTGCTGGCGTCCGTCGGGGCCGACGACCGCGCGCAGCATGTCGTGCCGCTCCACCAGCCGGCGCCAGGCCCGGGACAGCACATCGGGGTCGAGGCGGCGGCCCTCCAGCTCGAAGTAGGCGTGCGGGGCCACGTTCCCCAGCACGAAGTTGGGACCCCGGCCGACCCAGTACGCGTACTGGATCTCGGTCAGCGGGAACGGCTCGAACCGCTCCTGCCCGGGGGCGGTCATGGAACTGCGGACCTTCATGAAGCTCCCTCTTCCTGGGGGTCACAGACGAGTTGTGCCGGTAGGACGGTGCGTGAAGGCGGCGGTGCGGTGCGTGCGGTGCGCGTGTGGTGCGTGGGGTGAGTACGGGATGCGGGCGGGCCTGCGCGCGGGGCGAGGGCAGCGGAGAACGAATACGCCGATCAAGGCCGCACCGGATCGGATCAAGGTCATCAAGGTCATCGAGGCCGGCTCGAATCGGATCAAGGCCGAATCGAATCGAATCGAACCGGGTCGGCCCGGATCGCCTTGTAGTCGCCTCAGATCACCTCAGGGCATCGATGATTTATCATTCACATATGCGCGGCGCATTCTTCCGCGGGCGCGACTGGGGGCCCGTCAATCTCCAGGTGGAGCGGGCCCGACAGAGATCGGCGAATTTCCCCCGTACGCACAAAACTCCCTGTATAGCGGGTCTGGCCAGGTGAATCCGGGGGTAGCCAAGCAGCGCCCGCCGGAGACGGTCAAGCGGTCGAATATGTCGTCGGCGAAATCCGGCGGCCGCCGTAAAGCGGGCATTCCCGTGCCGGTCCCGATTCCGGAAACCGGGACTCGATGGGCGCATCCCGGTAACGGGACATTCCGCTTCCCGGTCGTCGCCGAAGGGGCGACCAGGTCTCCTGGGGTGCTCTTTGCCCGCCCGTTGGCCGGAACCGGGCCCTGGTGAACGGGGCGGCGGACCCCTCCCCGGGACCGCCTACCCTTGAGCCATGACCAGCAGCAGCGACCGGAGCCCCGCAGTGGACGTGCCCGCACCCAAGAGCTACGAGATCCGCACCTATGGGTGCCAGATGAACGTCCACGATTCCGAGCGATTGGCCGGGCTGCTGGAAGAGGCCGGGTACGTGCGGGCGCCGGAGGACGCCGACGGCGACGCGGACGTCGTCGTCTTCAACACGTGCGCGGTACGGGAGAACGCCGACAACCGGCTGTACGGCAACCTCGGCCGGCTCGCGCCGCGCAAGGCGTCCCGGCCCGGCATGCAGATCGCGGTCGGCGGCTGCCTCGCCCAGAAGGACCGCGACACCATCGTGCGCAAGGCGCCCTGGGTGGACGTCGTCTTCGGCACGCACAACATCGGCAAACTCCCCGTGCTGCTGGAGCGCGCCCGCGTCCAGGAGGAGGCGCAGGTCGAGATCGCCGAGTCGCTGGAGGCGTTCCCCTCCACGCTGCCGACGCGCCGCGAGAGCGCGTACGCCGCCTGGGTCTCGATCTCCGTCGGCTGCAACAACACCTGCACCTTCTGCATCGTCCCCGCGCTGCGCGGCAAGGAGAAGGACCGCCGGCCCGGCGACATCCTCGCCGAGGTCGAGGCGCTGGTCGCCGAGGGCGTCTCGGAGATCACGCTGCTCGGTCAGAACGTCAACGCGTACGGCTCCGACATCGGCGACCGCGAGGCCTTCAGCAAGCTGCTGCGCGCCTGCGGCAACATCGAGGGCCTGGAGCGGGTCCGGTTCACCTCCCCGCACCCGCGTGACTTCACCGACGACGTCATCGCCGCCATGGCCGAGACGCCGAACGTGATGCCGCAGCTGCACATGCCGCTCCAGTCCGGCTCGGACACGGTCCTCAAGGCGATGCGCCGCTCCTACCGGCAGGAGCGGTACCTCGGGATCATCGAGAAGGTGCGCGCGGCGATCCCGCACGCGGCGATCACCACCGACATCATCGTGGGCTTCCCCGGCGAGACCGAGGCGGACTTCGAGGAGACGCTGCACGCCGTGCGCGAGGCGCGGTTCGCGCAGGCCTTCACCTTCCAGTACTCCATCCGCCCCGGCACACCGGCCGCGACCATGGAGAACCAGATCCCCAAGGAGGTCGTGCAGGCGCGGTACGAGCGGCTCGTCGCCCTCCAGGAGGAGATCTCCTGGGAGGAGAACAAGAAGCAGGTCGGCCGCACGCTGGAGCTGATGGTCGCGGAGGGCGAGGGCCGCAAGGACGGCGCCACGCACCGGCTCTCCGGGCGCGCCCCCGACAACCGCCTGGTCCACTTCACCAAGCCGGAGCAGGAGGTACGGCCCGGCGACGTGGTCACCGTCGAGGTGACGTACGCCGCCCCGCACCACCTCCTCGCCGAGGGCCAGGTCCTCGCCGTACGCCGCACCCGCGCGGGCGACGCCTGGGAGAAGCGCACGTCCGAGGCGGCCGCCAAGCCCACCGGCGTCATGCTGGGCCTCCCCCAGATCGGCGCCCCGGCCCCCCTCCCGGCGGCGACCAGCGGGTGCGGCTGCGACTGAGGGACGGCTGTGCCTGAGGGACGGCTGTGACCGAGGGGGCGACCGTGCGGGGCGACGGCTCAGCTCGGCGGGCGCTGAGGTGGTGCTGACACCTAGGGGGCCAGCACGGAAGCCGGGCTGACACCGACGGGGAGACGCGCCCCGGCCGGACCCTTCGCCTGCGCCGGTGGCAGGGCGACGGCTCCTGGCACCGGTCGGCGGCGGCTCTGGGGCTGGGCTGCTCGTTTGCGTCGGTGCCGCAGGGACGGTTCCTGGTGTCTGTCGGCGAGGAAATGGGCCATGAAACTGCGCCGACACACCCTGGGGGCGGCCCGCGCCGCGGCGCGGGCCCCGGCCGGCTGCCCGGCTGTGTCGTGCGCGGGGTGAGGCTCCAGTCCACCGGTGGGTGGCGACCGGGCCCGTGAGGCTGCGCCGGTGCGTGCGGCGGCTCCGGCCGCCGACTTCGTGAGGGCCAGGCCCGTGCAGGGGGGGCGCTGGCACCGGCGGGGCCATAGCCCCTGCCAGGCTGCCCGGCCGTGAGCGCGGCGGGTTACTCTGCCGATCATGCTTGTCGCCGCCGCCGTCTGTCCCTGTCCGCCGCTGCTCGTGCCCGAGGTCGCCGTGGGTGCCGCGCCCGAGATGGACGCCGTGCGTGCGGCCTGTGCGGACGCGCTCGGTGTGCTCGCGGCCGCCCGGCCGGATCTGCTGATCGTCGTCGGGCCCGCCGGACCGGGCGAGGGCGGGGTGTTCCCGCAAGGCGGCCGCGGGTCGTTCAAGGGGTACGGCGTCGACCTGGACGTCCGTCTGGGGGGCGGCGCACAGGGCGCGACGGCGGAGCGCGAGCTGCCGTCCTCGCTGGCCGTCGGCGCCTGGCTGCTGGAGCGGACCGGCTGGGCGGACGCCCCGGTCGAGGGTCTTGGCGTGGAGGAGACGCTCGCGCCCGAGCGGTGCGCCGGGAGGGGGCGGGAACTCGGAGAGCGCGCCGATCGCGTGGCCCTCCTCGTCCTCGGCGACGGGAGTGCGTGCCGTACGGTCAAGGCCCCCGGTTACCTGGACGAACGCGCGGCCCCGTACGACGCCGCGGCCGCCCGCGCCCTGGCCGCCGCCGACCTCCCCGCCCTGCTCTCCCTGGACGCCGACCTCGCCCGCACCCTGAAGTCGTCGGGCCGCGCCCCCTGGCAGATCCTGGCCGGCACCGCCGAGGGCACGGACCTCGACGGCAGCCTGCTGTACGAGGACGCGCCGTACGGGGTGGGTTACATGGTCGCCACCTGGTCCTAAAAGGGTGTTGCACATCGGTCCGGAAGATCGCGCAGCGCCTCGTGCGAACATCAGCAGGCATTGCCAGTCGCCATGAAATCGGACAAAGTGACGCACTCAGGGCAGATCATGGGGTGAAACCAGCGCTGACTGCGTTGTGCAACACCCTTTAGGGCACGCTCACGAAGCCGGCGGCGGCCCCTGCGGCGGTGTGGGCGGATTCGGCTCCGCGCCCGGCGTGCCGTCCGGATGCTCGTCCATGTGCGCCAGCCGGTCCATGGCGTCCTTCGCCTTGCCCGTGCCCGCCTGGATCTTGTCGCTGTACTTGTGCTTGGTGCGGTCGTCGACGGCCTTGGCCGCCTTGTCGAGGCCCTGGGACACCTTGTCGCCGTGCTGGCGCGCGAGGTCGGACACCTTGTCCTTGGCCGGGCCGAGCTTGGCCTTCATGTTGTCGAACAGACCCATGGTCCAGATCCACCTTCCCTCGCGGGTTACTTGCCGACGCCCTTGGCGGACTGCTGCCGGGGATCTGAGTGGCCTCCGGCGGCTCGTCCGTGCCGGCCGCCCGCACCAGCTCCGTCTCCTCCGCCTCGGCCGCCTCCACCGACGCCTGCCGAGTCGACTTCGACCTGCCCAGGAGCCGTGAAATCATGCCCATATCCACTCCATACGGTACTCGCGCGGGCGAATTCCCGCGTCACACGGTGCGTACGGCCACGCCGCCCGGGTCACCGCCTCGCGCGGCCCGCACAGGGCACCTCGCCCCGGGCAACGACCCGGCGACAGCCTCTGTCACGTAACTCGTTCGAGACCCCGTCGCGAGGTTTGCGAGACTGGTGCGGTGAGCAGCGCATCCCCCGCCCCCCGCGTCATCGCCGTCGTCGGACCCACCGCGGCCGGAAAGTCCGATCTCGGAGTCTTCCTGGCCCAGCAACTCGGCGGCGAGGTCGTCAACGCCGACTCGATGCAGCTGTACCAGGGGATGGACATCGGCACCGCCAAGCTGACGCCCGAGGAGCGCGGCGGCGTACCCCACCACCTCCTGGACGTCTGGGACGTCACGGCCACCGCCTCGGTCGCCGAGTACCAGAAGCTGGCCCGCGGCCATATCGACGCACTGCTCGCCGAGGGCCGCTGGCCGATCCTCGTCGGCGGCTCCGGGCTGTACGTCCGCGGCGCCGTCGACAACCTGGAGTTCCCCGGCACCGACCCCGAGGTCCGCGCCCGCCTGGAGGAGGAGCTGGCGCTGCGCGGCTCCGGCGCCCTGCACGCCCGCCTGGCCGCCGCCGACCCCGAGGCCGCGCGCGCGATCCTGCCCGGCAACGGCCGCCGTATCGTCCGTGCCCTGGAGGTGATCGAGATCACCGGCCAGCCCTTCACCGCCAACCTCCCGGGCCATGACTCGGTCTACGACACCGTCCAGATCGGCGTCGACGTGGCCCGCCCGGAGCTGGACGACCGGATCACGCGCCGTGTCGACCGGATGTGGGACGACGGTCTCGTGGACGAGGTACGCGCCCTGGAGGCGCGGGGGTTGCGCGAGGGGCGTACGGCCTCGCGCGCGCTGGGATACCAGCAGGTGCTCGCGGCGCTGGCCGGTGACTGCACCGAAGCGGAGGCGCGCGCCGAGACCGTGCGCGCCACCAAGCGCTTCGCGCGCCGGCAGGATTCCTGGTTCCGCCGCGACCCCCGTGTGCACTGGCTGAGCGGCGCCGAAGCCGACCGGGGGGAACTTCCGGGGCAGGCCCTGACGTTGGTCGAACGGCCGGTCACAGCCTGATCACGTGATGGCATCGGGATGCGCCGCCGGTCATCGGCGCGTTCGGCGCCGTGCCATCATCGTGCTTCGATCGACCAAGTGGAGTCCTAGTTGGGAGGGCGCGTGGCGATGGAGGCCGGCCCTCGCGACACCGCACCGGGTGCCGAGCGCGTCACCACCGAGGGTGACCGAGCGGACCAGGACGAGGGGCCCCGAGAAGGCACCCAGGACGAGGGTTCCCGAGAGGATCTCCGCGAGGACCTTGTGGAGGTCCCGAGGGAGGGTCTTCGGGACAGCCTCGACGACGGCTTCGACGACGGTCTCGTGCCCGAGGGCGAGCATCCCCTCGTGGAAGCCGAGGCCGAGGACCGGCTTGCCGACGACGGGCCCGACGAGACCACGGACGGCGTGACCGAGGACGGTCCGGCGCCCGAGGAGATGTACACCAGCGGTCCCGAGGTCGAGGTCGAGCTGCGCCCGCAGCGCCGGCTGCGCATCTGGCAGCTCGCGCCCATCGTGGGACTGTCCGCCGTCGGCTCCCTGATGTTCGCCTTCCCGCTCGCCTTCGACGGCGACAGCGGCGCGGTCATCGCCATGCTCGGCCTGCTGATCTGCTGCTGCGCCGCCGGCTGGGGCATGATGGCCGCCCGCCGCGTGGGCTACACCTGGCCCGGCCTGCCCCCGCGCGGCTCCGGCCGCCGCCCGGACTGGCGCGTCGTCCTCGGCTACGCCCTGCTGGTCGCCGTGGTGGCCGTACTCGCCGTGTGGCGCGTGGCACGGCTGCGCTGACCGGGCCCGAGCAGGCCCCTGGAGCAGGGCGCCCCTGCCGCCGCGGCCCCGTCGCCGTCGTGGAACCTCTGTCGTACCGACCCCGTACGATCGAGGAATGAGCACGCGGATCGCCTTCCTCAAGGGTCACGGCACGGAGAACGACTTCGTGATCGTCCCGGACCCCGACAACGCCATCGAGCTGTCCCCGGCCGCCGTGGCCGCCCTGTGCGACCGCCGGGCCGGCATCGGCGGCGACGGTGTGCTGCACGTGGTGCGCTCCGCCGCGCACCCCGAGGCGCGGGAGCTGGCCGGCGAGGCCGAGTGGTTCATGGACTACCGCAACGGCGACGGCTCGATCGCGGAGATGTGCGGCAACGGCGTCCGCGTCTTCGCCCGCTACCTCCAGCACGCCGGGCATGTCGCCGAGGGCGACCTCACCATCGCCACCCGCGGCGGCGTCAAGAGCGTGCACATCGCCAAGGACGGGGACGTGACCGTCGGCATGGGCGGCGCGCGTCTGCCCGAGGGAGAGGTCACGGTGCGCGTCGGCGAGCGCAGCTGGCCCGCGCGGAACGTCAACATGGGCAACCCGCACGCGGTCGCCTTCGTGGCCGACCTCGCGCACGCCGGTGACCTGTACAGCCCGCCGCCGGTCAGCCCCGAGGGCGCCTACCCGGACGGGGTCAACGTCGAGTTCGTCGTGGACCGCGGCCCCCGCCATGTCGCGATGCGGGTGCATGAGCGCGGCTCCGGCGAGACCCGTTCCTGCGGCACCGGCGCCTGCGCCGTCGCCGTGGCCGCCGCCCGCCGGGACGGCGCCGACCCGGCCGTCACCGGCACCCCCGCGACATACACCGTGGACGTGCCCGGCGGCCGCCTGGTCATCACCGAACGGCCGGACGGACAGATCGAGATGACCGGCCCCGCGGTGATCGTCGCCGAAGGCGCGATCGACGGCGAGTGGCTGGAAAACGCGCTTCGCTGACCTGCCGAAACCACCCTCATGACGGCCTCGGACAGCCGGAGCAGCGGTTCCGGGGGCCGGGGCCGGATCGAATCCACGGACGACGCCAGGGCAGGTGGCGCAAAACTTAAACCTCCTTTTTGTCGCTCGAATGGGTGATCCGTTTCACGCTCGGCGAGAGGCGGTCTGTCGCACGTGGTGGGCTCGATAGCATCAAGCACCGGCACGGACGGGGGAGCGTCGGCACCCTGAGCCGCGCATGCCCTGGGGCTCCGTCCGCCGGTCCACGAGCCGGAGGTGCCCATGAGTGCGGAGGCCACGAACCCCTCGACCCCGGTCCCGGTGGTGCCCACGGCCGCGACGGCCGCTGTGGCACCCGCGTCGGTGCGCCGGAAGTCCCGGCCCAGGATCGACCTGCGCCGGCTCGGCCGGGCCGCGCTGCTCGGGCCGACCGCCCGGGACAGACTGCCCGACGCGATCGGCCATGTGGTGGAGGCGCACCGCGCACACCATCCCGACGCCGACCTCGAACCCCTGCGCCGCGCCTATGTGCTGGCCGAGTCCTCGCACCGCGGCCAGATGCGCAAGAGCGGCGAGCCGTACATCACGCATCCGCTCGCCGTGACCCTCATCCTCGCCGAACTGGGCGCCGAGACCACGACGTTGACGGCCTCGCTGCTGCACGACACCGTCGAGGACACCGAGGTGACGCTGGAGCAGGTGCGCGAGCAGTTCGGCGAGGAGGTCCGCTACCTGGTCGACGGCGTCACCAAGCTGGAGAAGGTCGACTACGGGGCCGCCGCCGAACCCGAGACCTTCCGCAAGATGCTCGTGGCCACCGGCAGCGATGTGCGCGTGATGTCGATCAAACTCGCCGACCGGCTGCACAACATGCGCACCCTCGGTGTGATGCGCCGCGAGAAACAGGAGCGGATCGCGGGCGTCACCCGCGACGTCCTCATCCCGCTCGCCGAACGCCTCGGCGTCCAGGCCCTGAAGACCGAACTGGAGGACCTGGTCTTCGCCATCCTCCACCCCGAGGAGTACGAGCACACCAGGGAACTCATCGCGGAGAACGCGGCCCGCACCGCCGACCCGCTCGCCGTGGTCGCCGAGGAGATGCGCGGGGTGCTGCGCGAGGCCGGGATCTCCGCCGAAGTCCTCATCCGCCCGCGTCACTTCGTCTCCGTGCACCGAGTGGCCCGTAAACGGGGGCAGTTGCGGGGTGCCGACTTCGGCCGGCTGCTGGTGCTGGTGGGCGAGGACGCCGACTGTTACGGCGTGCTGGGCGAGTTGCACACCTGTATGACGCCGGTGGTCTCGGAGTTCAAGGACTTCATCGCGGTACCCAAGTTCAACCTGTACCAGTCGCTGCACACGGCCGTCGCCCGCCCCGACGGGCAGGTCGTCGAAGTCCTCATCCGCACCCACCAGATGCACAAGGTCGCCGAGGCCGGCGTCGTCGCGCTCGGCAACCCCTACGCCTCCGGCACGGACGCCACCGCCACGGACGGCCCGGGCGCCGACGACCCCGTCGACGGCGAGCGCGCCGACCCCACCCGGCCCGGCTGGCTCTCCCGCCTCCTGGAGTGGCAGCAGGCCGCGCCCGACCCGGACACCTTCTGGTCGACCCTGCGCGAGGACCTCGCCCAGGACCGGGAGATCACCGTCTTCCGCCCGGACGGCGGCACCCTGGGCCTGCCCGAGGGCGCCAGCTGCGTGGACGCCGCCTACGGGCAGTACGGCGAGGACGCGCACGCCTGTATCGGCGCCCGCGTCAACGGTCGCCTGGCCACGCTGAGCACGGTCCTGAAGGACGGCGACACCGTCGAACTCCTCATGGGCCAGGACCCCGCCTCGGAGCCCTCCCGCGAGTGGCTGGAGCACGCCCACACCCCGGCCGCCCGCATCGCCATCCAGCGCTGGCTGACCACGCACCCCGGCGGCGGCGCCCCCGCCGACGAGCCGGCCGGGTACCGTGCCGACGCCGACTTCCGCGAACGGCGCTCCCACGAGTCCGGGCCCGGGGGACGCCCCCAGGGCGCCGACGTCCGCACCGACCGCCCCGGCGCCGCCGTACGCCTCGCCGGATGCTGTACGCCCGTGCCGCCCGACGAGATCACCGGCTTCCCGGTACGCGGGGGGGTGGTGACCGTGCACCGTGTGGAGTGCGTCGCGGTGGCGCACATGAAGAGCCGGGGGCGCACGGAGATCGGAGTCCGCTGGGGGGAGAGCACCGCGTGCCGGGTCACCCTGGTCGCCGAATCGTTCGGCCGCCGGGGTCTGCTCGCCGACCTCACCGAGGCCATCGCGCTGGCGGGCGGCGACATCGTCTCCGCCACGGTCGAACCACCGAGCGAGCAGCGGGTGCGCCACACCTACACCCTCCAACTCCCCGACGCCGCGGGCCTGCCCGCCCTCATGCGCGCCATGCGCGACGTCCCGGGCGTCTACGACGTGAGCCGCACCCAGAACCAGACACCGGCACCGAGACTGCCGTAGCGGCCGGACCGGGCACCGCTCCCGCGAACCTCCTCGGCGGGCCGCCGCACCGCGCCCGCGAACCTCTCGGCGGGCCGCCGCACCGCGCCCGCGAACCTCCTCGGCGGGCCGTCCCCAGGTGCGCCGGGCGTCCGGGGCCGCTTCGTCGGCCGGGGCGGGCGGCCGCTCAGGGATGGGCCGGACGTTCCGGCGCCCCGCCCACCGCGGGCAACCCGTTCGAGTGGGACAGGCGCGCGTCGTCGACGTGCGGCGGGCGGGCGCTGGTAGCGGTGGTCCATGCTGCTCAACCCCGGCCACCGGGCCACCCCTGCCCCCGCCACCCACCACCCGGCCACCTCTGTCCCCGCCACCCGACAGCGGTCCGCCCCCGCCTCCGGCCCCCGGCGCGGGACTGCCCCCCGCCGCCGCAAGGCCGTCCTGCTCGCCTCCGCCGCCTCCGTCTGCTCCCTGTGCCTGCTCGGGGCCGCCGCCCCGCCCGTGCCGCTCGGCATCGGTGACCGGCTGTACCCGACGCTGGGCAACCCCGGATACGACGTCGCGTCGTACGACGTGGACCTCACCTACCCCGGCGCCAACGACAAGCCGCTCCAGGCCGTCACCACCATCGACGCCTGGGTCACCGCCGACCTGGACCGCCTCAACCTGGACTTCGCGCGCGGCACCGTCCGCTCCGTCGAGGTCGACGGGGTCCCCGCGGACTTCCAGAGCGCCGGGGAGGACCTGGTCGTCACCCCCGTCCAGCCGCTGCGCCGGGGCGACTGGGTCCGGATCACCGTGCGGCACACCAGCGACCCCCGGCCCACCGGGGACCAGAAGGGCGACGGCGGCTGGGTGCCCACCACCGACGGACTCGTCATGGCGAACCAGGCCGACGCCGCCCATCTGGTCTTCCCGTGCAACGACCACCCCTCCGACAAGGCGATGTTCACCTTCCGGGTCACCGCGCCCAACGCCTACACCGTGGTCGCCAACGGGCTGCCCACCGGCTCGCGGCGCACCGGCTCCAGCACCACCTGGACCTATCGCACCGAGCACCCCATGGCCACCGAGCTGGCCCAGGTCTCCATCGGCCGCTCCGACGTGCCGCGCCGCGAGGGCCCCCACGGACTGCCCCTGCGCGATGTCGTGCCCAGCGCCGACCGCAAGACCCTCGAACCCTGGCTCGCCAAGACGCCCGACCAGATCGCCTGGATGGAGGGCAAGGTCGGCCCGTACCCGTTCGAGACGTACGGCGTGATCATGGCGAACGCCACCACCGGGTTCGAACTGGAGACACAGACCCTCTCGCTCTTCGAGAAGAACCTGTTCACCGAGCCGGCCTACCCCAAGTGGTACGTCGAGTCGGTCATGGTGCACGAGCTGTCCCACCAGTGGTTCGGCGACAGCGTCAGCCCCGCCACCTGGTCCGATGTGTGGCTGAACGAGGGGCACGCGACCTGGTACGAGGCCCTGTACGCGGAGGAGAAGGGCCACCGGCCGATGATCGACCGGATGAAGGCCGCCTATGCCGCCTCCGACGGCTGGCGCGCCTCCGGCGGTCCGCCCGCCCAGCCCAAGCTGCCCGAGCCCGGCCAGAAGATCAGCATCTTCCGGCCCAGCGTCTACGACGGCGCGGCCCTCGCCCTGTACGCCCTGCGGCAGGAGATCGGCCGCCCCGCCTTCGAGCGCCTGGAACGGCTCTGGGTCCGCGACCATCGCGACGCCAACGCCTCCACCGACGACTACATCGCCCTGGCCTCCGAGGTCGCCGGCCGGGACCTGAGCGGCTTCCTGCACGGCTGGCTGTACGGCGAGAAGACCCCGCCGATGCCCGGCCACCCGGACTGGAAGCCCGCCGACCCGCCCGCGAAGTCCCCGAAGGCAGCCAAGCGACCGGCCCACAGGTGACCCGGCGGACGGCGCCCCGACCCCGGCACGGGAGCCCTACGGCGGCGCTCCGGCCCCTGGAGGGGAGGGCGGCGTTGCTCCGGTCTTGGGCCGGGACGGCGGCGGCGCTTCGACCCTGGCAAGGGCGCGAGGCGGCGGTGCTTCGGCCCCGGGCCGGGACGGCGACGGCGCCGCTCCGCCCCCGGCACGGGAGCGAGGCGGCGGCGCTTCGGCCCCGGGAGGGGAGGGCGGCGGCGTTGCTCCGGTCTTGGGCCGGGACGGCGACGGCGCTCCGACCCTGGCAAGGGCGCGAGGCGGCGGTGCTTCGGCCCCGGGCCGGGACGGCGACGGCGCCGCTCCGCCCCCGGCACGGGAGCGAGGCGGCGGCGCTTCGGCCCCGGGAGGGAAGGGCGACGCCGTCGTCCCGGACCCGCGAAACGGGGGCGGCGGCCCCGATCCATCCCCGCGATAACACGGTGACGCGGCGCGCCGCCTCGTGCGACCATCTTCGGGTCGGCGCCGCGCGGGACACGGGAATCTCCCGGGGTACCCGAGCGTTGACCATGACGAGCGGTCCTGCCGGGCCGCCGTACCGACGCCGCCATGGCACTCCCATCGACGTAAGGATCCAATGACCTCCTCTTCTTCCCCTTCCCAGGACGCCAAGCGCACGGCGCACGCCTACCCCGAGGGTCTTCGGGCCGATGCCCTGATGGAAGAGGACGTCGCCTGGAGCCACGAGATCGACGGAGAGCGGGACGGCGAGCAGTTCGACCGCTCCGAGCGCGCGGCCCTGCGCCGTGTGGTGGGTCTGTCCACCGAGCTGGAGGACGTCACCGAGGTCGAGTACCGCCAGCTCCGCCTGGAGCGGGTCGTGCTCGTCGGCGTGTGGACCACCGGCACCGTGCAGGACGCCGACAACTCCCTCGCGGAGCTGGCCGCCCTCGCGGAGACGGCGGGCGCCCTCGTGCTCGACGGCGTCATCCAGCGCCGCGACAAGCCCGACGCGGCCACCTACATCGGCTCCGGCAAGGCCCTGGAGCTGCGCGACATCGTCATGGAGACGGGCGCGGACACCGTGATCTGCGACGGTGAACTGAGCCCCGGCCAGCTGATCCAGCTGGAGGACGTCGTCAAGGTCAAGGTCATCGACCGCACCGCCCTGATCCTGGACATCTTCGCCCAGCACGCCAAGTCCCGTGAGGGCAAGGCGCAGGTCGCGCTCGCCCAGATGCAGTACATGCTGCCGAGGCTGCGCGGCTGGGGCCAGTCGCTGTCCCGGCAGATGGGTGGCGGTCGCGGCGGCCTCGCCACGCGTGGTCCCGGTGAGACCAAGATCGAGACGGACCGGCGCCGGATCCGCGAGAAGATGGCGAAGATGCGCCGGGAGATCGCGGACATGAAGACCGGCCGCGAGATCAAGCGCCAGGAGCGCCGGCGCAACAAGGTGCCCTCCGTCGCCATCGCCGGTTACACCAACGCCGGCAAGTCCTCCCTGCTCAACCGGCTCACCGGCGCGGGCGTCCTGGTCGAGAACGCGCTGTTCGCGACCCTGGACCCGACCGTGCGCCGGGCGGAGACCCCGAGCGGCCGGCTGTACACCCTGGCGGACACCGTCGGCTTCGTCCGGCATCTGCCCCACCACCTGGTCGAGGCGTTCCGCTCCACCATGGAGGAGGTCGGCGACTCCGACCTGATCCTGCATGTGGTGGACGGCTCGCACCCGGTCCCCGAGGAGCAGCTCGCCGCCGTGCGCGAGGTCATCCGGGACGTCGGCGCCACCGGCGTGCCCGAGATCGTCGTGATCAACAAGGCGGACGCGGCCGACCCGCTGGTCCTCCAGCGGCTGCTGCGCGTCGAGAAGCGCTCCATCGCCGTCTCGGCCCGCACCGGCCAGGGCATCGCCGAGCTGCTCGCGCTCATCGACGAGGAGCTGCCGCGCCCCGAGGTCGAGGTCGAGGCGCTGGTGCCGTACACCCACGGCAAGCTGGTCGCGCGCGCCCACACCGAGGGCGAGGTGATCTCCGAGGAGCACACCGCGGAGGGCACCCTGCTCAAGGTCCGGGTGCACGAGGAACTGGCCGCGGACCTGGCGCCGTACACGCCGGTCTCCGCGGGCTGACCCACGGCGGTACGACGGCGAAGGCCCGCCACCCCCTCGGGGGCGGCGGGCCTTCGCCGTACCGGCCTACGGTCGTACAGGCGATCCGTAAGGCTTACTGTCCGGCCTTACTGTCCGGCGAACTTGTCGCTGACCGACTTGTACACGCCCTTGGCCACCTCACCGAAGCGGGGACCCGCCAGCCAGCCGGACGTCACCGGGCCGATCGAGGTGTTGGACACCAGCGCGGGCTTGCCGTCCGAGCCGGTCTCCACCCAGCCGCCACCCGAGGCGCCACCGGTCATGGTGCAGCCGATCCGGTACATCGTCGGGTCGGCCTGGTCCATCGACAGCCGGCCCGGCTTGTCCTCGCACTGGTAGAGCAGCTGGCCGTCGTACGGCGGCGCCGCCGGGTAGCCCGAGGCCGTCATGTCCCGCACCTTCGGCACGGCGGGCGCGTCGAAGTCCACCGGCAGCGCCCCGCCGACGGTCTCCTCCAGCGACTTGCCGCCGTTGCCCTGCTCCGGCGTCACATGGATGACCGCGAAGTCGTACGGCGCCCCGTCGCCACCGGTCTCGCCGCCCTTGTCGATCCACTGCTGGGAGGTCTGCGCCGCGTCCGCCCACCAGACGCCGTACGGGGCGATCTGCTCCCGGGAGGCGTGCTGGAGCTGGTCGACCGACTGGGCCGCGTTGTTGTACGACGGCACGAAGGCGAGGTTGCGGTACCAGCCGCCGCTCTTGCCGGCGTGCACACAGTGGCCCGCCGTCCACACGAGGTTGGACTTGCCGGGGTGCGCGGGGTCCTCCACGACGGTGCCCGAGCAGACCATGTGGCCCTCGGGGGAGTCGAAGAACACCTTGCCCGAGGCGGCCGCGTTGGCGTGGTACGGCGCCGCGACCTGCCGCGCCTTCACCGGCTGCGGGGTCGGGTCGGTCACGCCCTGGTCGCCGGAGATGTCGTTGTCGTGCACGCCCTTGTCCGGGTCGCCCGCGTGCCGCATCCGGTCCGGGTCCCACAGGCCCTTGATGATCGGGTTGATGAAGTCGTTGGCCTGGCGCAGCCAGTCCTTGCGGTTCCAGTCCTTCCAGGCGCCGTTCTTCCACTTGTCGATGTCGATCCCGTGCTCCTTGAGCTTCTGGCGCACATCGTCCGGGATCTTGATCTTTCCGTCGCCGGCACCGGCCGCCGCGGCGGAGGCGGACGGATTGCCGTCGGCTTGGTCGTCGCCGTTGCAGGCCGTGGCGGTCAGCGCCAGTGCCGAGGCGAGGGCGACCGCCGCCAGCGAGGTCGAGGCGCGGCGGGTGCGGATGCCCCTTCCTCGCCGGTCGGTGGACGACGGCCGTATGGATCGCATGCTCGTGACTCCCCGTGTGGTGACGGAACTTCGGCGCTCGGCCAGGCAGCGGCGGCCCCCTCAGGGAGAGTTCGGGCCGGTGCCATGACCTTCGGAACGGCATCACACCCTATGCGTTCGGCGCCCCCGGCTTTTGCCGGTACGGCAACGGTTTCGCTACGAGCGGCGCGCGGAGGGCACATCGATCCGGGGCGAGGCCGTGACCCCGGCGCCCGGTGAGCGGTTGTAGGCGGCGGGGGGCCCGCTGCCTGTCCTTGGTCCCCGTGGATCAACTCGCCTGTTTACAGCGGGAGGACAGCCAGCCGTGGCCGTGACCGAGTCGTTGGCGGAAGAAGCACACGGGCCGGCGGGTGCCGTGCACGAGGGGATCCTGCGGCGCCAGTCGGCGCGCGAGTCCTCGGCGCGCACCTACGCACGGACCCTGCCCATCGTGCCCGTGCGGGCGCGCGGGCTGACCATCGAGGGCGCGGACGGCCGCCGCTATCTGGACTGCCTCTCCGGCGCGGGCACGCTCACGCTCGGCCACAACCATCCGGTGGTCCTGGCGGCCGTGCGCCAAGTCCTGGACTCCGGCGCCCCGTTGTCGGTCCTCGACCTGGCGACCCCGGTCAAGGACGCGTTCACCACCGAGCTGTTCCGCACCCTGCCGCCGGGTCTCGCCGGGCGGGCGCGGGTGCAGTTCTGCGGACCGGCCGGGACGGACGCCGTCGAGGCCGCGCTCAAACTGGTCCGGACCGCGACCGGCCGCAGCGGTTTCCTCGCCTTCACCGGCGCGTATCACGGCATGACGGCCGGCGCGCTGGCCGTCTCCGGGGGCGCGCCCGAGGTCCAGGCCGCCCGGCTGCCCTATCCGCAGGACTACCGCTGCCCCTTCGGCGTCGGCGGCCCGCGCGGCGCCGAACTCGCCGCCCGCTGGACCGAGTCGCTCCTGGACGACCCCAAGTCCGGGGTGCCGCTGCCCGCCGGGATGATCCTGGAGCCGGTGCAGGGCGAGGGCGGAGTGCTGCCGGCCCCGGACGACTGGCTGCGCCGGATGCGCCGCCTCACCGCGGACCGCGCGATCCCGCTGATCGCCGACGAGGTGCAGACCGGCGTCGGCCGCACCGGCGCCTTCTGGGCCGTCGACCACAGCGGCATCACCCCCGATGTGATGGTCCTCTCCAAGGCCATCGGCGGCAGCCTCCCGCTGGCCGTCATCGTCTACCGCGACGACCTCGACGTCTGGCAACCGGGCGCCCACGCGGGCACGTTCCGCGGCAATCAGCTCGCGATGGCGGCGGGCACGGCGACGCTGGCGTACGTCCGGGAGAACGGGCTCGCGGAGCGGGCGGGGCGGCTCGGGGCCCGGGTGATGGAGCAACTGCGCGCGGACCTCGGCGGGTTGGCGTGCGTGGGGGAGGTCAGGGGGCGGGGGCTGATGATCGGCGTGGAGCTGGTGGAACCGGAGGGGACGGAGGAGCCCGCGTTCGGTGCGGGGTCCGCCGCCGTCGGCCGGGGCGGTGCGGAGTTCCTGGACCACCGCTTCGCCACCGGGCCGTCCGGCGACGGGGCGCACGGTGCCTACGATCCGAGCGCCGCGGCCTCCGGCAGGGAACCCGGGGCCCACGACTTCGGTGCGGCGCCTTCCGGCGGGGGGCGCGGGGCCCACGAGCCGGGCGCCGCGTCCTTCGAAACGCGCCCCGGTGCCTACGACTTCGCCACGGCGCCCGCTCGTACGCCTCGTCCCGCCGCCCCCCGACTCGCCGCCGCCGTGCAGCGCGAGTGCCTGCGGCGAGGGCTCATCGTGGAGCTCGGCGGCCGGCACTCCTCGGTGGTCCGGCTGCTGCCGCCGCTGACGATCAGCGACGAGCAGACGGCGGCCGTACTGGACCGGCTGACGGACGCGGTGGCCGCGGTGGCCCGGGACGAGGAGAGGCACGGCCCGCACGGGGCACGCGGACACGACTCGGATCCGTGCCCGGGCCCGGGCACGGACTGACCGGCGGGGCTGCCGCACCAGGCAGCCCCGCCCGACCGTGCCGGCCGCCCCCGCCCAGCCGTGCCGGCCGCCCTCAGCCCGGCCGACTGCCGCCCCGAAGCCGCCGACGACCCCGAGCCACCCGCGCACCACGACCGTCTCCGGCCACCGCACGGGCACCGGCCCCCGCCGTCCCGCCGCACCCGCCCCGCCCTTCCCCGTCTCTCCCCTCCGTCCCGCTGCCGAGGCCCGAGGACGGATCGGTGGCCGACCTGAAGTCCCCTCTCCGCCCAGCGCAGCCGCCCTCCCCGACACCGCCGAACCGGGCCCCGTCGCCCCGGCCCCGCACACCTCCCGAGGAGCCGTCTTGAACGCCACCCCCACACCCGACGGCCCCTTCGGCGGTCCTGACGAGCGCGGGGCGCCCGGGACCGGCGCGCCGTACGTCGAGGCGGTTCCACAGCAGCGCCGACGGATCGTGGACCCGAGCCGCTGGACGGAGCCCGGCGCGGACCCGCTCGACGATCCCGACGCCTCGGCCGCGGCGCAGGCCGCCGCCGTGGACAACCTGCTGCGCTGCTGGGTGCGGGAGACCGGCCTGCGCGCCCCGACGACCGGCACCCTGCGCATCGTGCTGCCCGCCACCGGCACCTGTCTGCTCGCCCCGGTCCGGTACTGGTCCCCGGCCGGCTGGCACCGCTTCGGACCGCCCCGGTTCGCCGACGCGCCCGAGACCGCCCCGCCCGTCGACGCCGTCACCCTCGCGGCGCTGCTCACCAGGGAGAGCGCGGGCGGTGACGACGGCTACCTGGTGGCCCGGGTCGCCGACTCCCTTCGTCGTACCGCCGGCTTCATCCGCGACCGGCGCGCCCGCCCCGCCGACGGCCCCGACCTCTTCCTCGGCGCCGAACAGGCCCTCCTCCTCGGCCACCCCCTGCACCCGACCCCCAAGAGCCGCGAGGGCCTGACCGAGGCCGAGGCCGGCCGCTACGCGCCGGAGACGCGTGGCTCCTTCCCGCTGCACTGGCTGGCCGTGGCCCCCGCGCTGCTCGCCGGCGACTCGGCCTGGACCGAGCGCGGCCGCCCCGTCCCCGCCGACCACCTCACCCGGCACCTGGCAGGTACCGCCCTTCCCCTGCCCGACGGACACACCGCCCTCCCGCTGCACCCCTGGCAGGCCCGCGAGGTACGGCACCGCGCCGCCGTCGCCGCACTGTTCGACGCGGGACTGCTCAGGGACCTCGGCCCGGTCGGCCCCGCCTGGTACCCCACCTCCTCCGTACGCACCGTCTACCGCTCCGGCGCCCCCGCGATGCTCAAGCTGTCGCTGGGCCTGCGCATCACCAACTCCCGCCGGGAGAACCTGCGCAAGGAGCTGCGGCGCGGTGTCGAGGTGCACCGGCTGCTGCGCGCGGGCCTGTTCAAGCAGTGGCAGGCCGCCCACCCCGGCTTCGACATCGTGCGCGACCCGGCCTGGCTCGCCGTGGACGACCCCGACGGGCGGCCGGTGCCCGGCCTCGACGTGGTGATCCGGCACAACCCCTTCACCCCGGCCGACGACGCCGGCTGCCTCGCGGGACTGATCTCCCCCCGGCCGCTCACCGAAGCCACCGCCTTCGGCTCCGATGCCCCCTTCGGCTCCGGTGCCCCCTTCGACCCCGGCACCCCTTGTGTTTCCGGAGCCCCCGACGCTCCCTACGTCCTGGACGCCCCCTTCCCTCCCATGCGCTCCCGGCTCGCCCTGCTCGTCGCCCGGCTCGCCGCCCGCACCGGCCGTCCCGTCGCCGCCGTCGCCACGGAGTGGTTCCTGCGCTACCTGGAGCAGGTCGTCCGCCCCGTTCTCTGGCTGGACGCCGAGGCGGGCATCGCCCTCGAAGCACACCAGCAGAACACCCTCGTCCTGCTCGACCGCGACGGCTGGCCCAGGGGCGGCCGCTACCGGGACAACCAGGGCTACTACTTCCGCGCGTCCCGCCGAGCCGAACTCGACGCCCGGCTGCCCGGCATCGGTGAGCACAGCGACACCTTCGTCCCCGACGAGGTCACCGACGAACGCTTCGCCTACTACCTCGCCGTCAACAACGTCCTCGGCCTGATCGGCGCCCTCGGCTCCCAGCACCTCGCCGACGAACGCCTGCTGCTCGCCGCGTTCCGCCGCTTCCTCACCGGCCTCGCCACCGGCCCCACGGCCCTGCGCACCCCCCTGCCCGCCCGGCTGCTCGACTCACCCGTCCTGCGCTGCAAGGCGAACCTGCTGACCCGGCTGCACGGCCTGGACGAACTCGTCGGCCCGGTCGACACCCAGTCCGTGTACGTCACCATCGCCAACCCCCTGCACCCGTAAGACCCTTGGGCAGAGCAGAGAGGAACCCGCCGTGCCGCCCACCGATGTGCGCACCGCCCCTACCGAGTTCCTGGACCTCTTCACCGACATGACCGTCGCACTCACCGACGGGACCATCGAATCCACTGTCAGGACTCTCGACCTCACCGACGACCTCCTCGACGGCCTCCACGCCTCCTGGGAACCGGTGCCGACCCCCGTCGGCACCTTCCAGTTGGTCCCCGTCCGCCTCGACCGCGACCTCCCCCTCGTCCACGCCTGGATGAACGACCCCGCCGTCGCCGAGTTCTGGGAACTGGCCGGACCCCGCCACCGCACGGCGGACCATCTGCGCGCCCAACTCGACGGCGACGGACGGAGCGTGCCCTGCCTCGGCGTCCTGGACGGCACCCCGATGAGCTACTGGGAGATCTACCGCGCCGACCTGGACCCGCTGGCCCTCCACTGCCCGGTCCTGCCCCATGACACCGGCATCCACCTGCTGCTCGGCGCCGCGGGGGACCGCGGCCGTGGACTCGGCTCCGCGCTGCTGCGGGCCGTGGCCGACCTCGTCCTGGACCGGCGCCCCGCCTGCGCCCGCGTCGTGGCCGAACCCGATCACCGCAACACACCCTCGCTCGCCGCGTTCCTCGGCGCCGGATTCCGGTACGCGGCCGAGGTCGACCTGCCCGGCAAACGGGCCGCGCTCATGATCCGGGACCGGGTGCTGCGCGATGTGCTGTAGCGTCGAGTGAGCGGGGTCTCACCATGGGTGTGAACGGCCTCCGGTTGTCAGTCCCGGGCCGTAGGGTGGTCAGGCTATGACGAAGCCCTCCCTCCCCGAACTCCTGCATGCCGCCGTCGCCGCGGTCGGCGGCACGGAGCGCCCCGGCCAGGTGACCATGGCCGAATCGGTCGCCGAGGCGATCGACGACGGATCCCATCTGCTGGTCCAGGCCGGCACCGGCACCGGAAAGTCGCTGGGCTATCTCGTGCCCGCGCTCGCGCACGGGGAGAGAGTGGTCGTCGCGACGGCCACCCTCGCCCTCCAGCGCCAGCTGGTCGAACGCGACTTGCCGCGCACGGTCGACGCCCTGCACCCGCTGCTGCGCCGCCGCCCCGAGTTCGCGATGCTCAAGGGCCGCTCCAACTACCTGTGCCTGCACCGGCTGCACGAAGGCATGCCGCAGGACGAGGAGGACGGCCTCTTCGACCAGTTCGAGGCCGCCGCGCCCACCAGCAAGCTGGGCCAGGACCTGCTGCGGCTGCGCGACTGGTCCGACGAGACCGAGACCGGCGACCGGGACGATCTCACCCCGGGCGTCTCGGACCGCGCCTGGGCGCAGATCTCGGTGTCCTCGCGGGAGTGCCTGGGCGCCACCAAGTGCGCGTACGGCGCGGAGTGCTTCGCGGAGGCGGCCCGAGAGCGCGCCAAGCTCGCCGAGGTCGTCGTCACCAACCACGCGCTGCTGGCCATCGACGCCATCGAGGGCGCCCCGGTGCTGCCCCAGCACGAGGTGCTGATCGTGGACGAGGCGCATGAACTCGTCTCCCGGGTCACCGGCGTCGCCACCGGCGAGCTGACCCCCGGCCAGGTCAACCGGGCCGTGCGCCGCGCCGCGAAACTCGTCAACGAGAAGGCGGCTGACCAGCTCCAGACCGCGGCCGAGGGCTTCGAGCGGCTGATGGAGCTGGCCCTGCCGGGTCGTCTGGAGGAGATCCCGGAGGACCTCGGCTACGCCCTGATGACGCTGCGGGACGCCTCCCGGACGGTCATCTCCGCGCTCGGCACCACCCGCGACAAGTCCGTCCAGGACGAGGACGCCGTCCGCAAGCAGGCCCTGGCCTCGGTCGAGACGGTCCACGACGTGGCGGAGCGGGTCCTGAACGGCTCGGAGTGGGACGTCGTCTGGTACGAACGGCACGACCGCTTCGGCGCCTCCCTGCGCATCGCCCCCATGTCCGTCTCGGGGCTGCTGCGGGAGAAGCTGTTCGCCGACCGCGCCGTCGTCCTCACCTCCGCCACCCTCAAGCTGGGCGGCGACTTCAACGGCGTCGGCGCCTCCCTGGGGCTCGGCCCCGAGGGCGTCGAGGGCGAGGACCTCCCGCAGTGGAAGGGCCTCGATGTCGGCTCCCCCTTCGACTACCGCAAGCAGGGCATCCTGTACGTCGCCAAGCATCTGTCCCGCCCCGCGCGGGACGGCGATCGCGGCGACATGCTCGACGAGCTGACGGAGCTGATCCAGGCGGCCGGCGGCCGTACCCTCGGGCTGTTCTCCTCCATGCGGGCCGCGCAGCTCGCCGCCGAGGACCTGCGCGTACGGATCCCCGAGTACCCGATCCTGCTCCAGGGCGAGGAGACGCTCGGCGAGCTGATCAAGAACTTCGCGGCCGACCCGAAGACCTGCCTGTTCGGCACGCTGTCGCTGTGGCAGGGCGTGGATGTGCCCGGGCCCAGCTGCCAGCTGGTGGTCATGGACAAGATCCCGTTCCCGCGCCCGGACGACCCGCTGATGAGCGCCCGCCAGAAGGCGGTGGAGGACGCGGGCGGCAATGGATTCATGGCGGTGGCCGCCACCCACGCCGCCCTGCTGATGGCCCAGGGCGCCGGCCGCCTGGTGCGTGCGTCGGGGGACCGGGGCGTGGTCGCCGTACTCGACCAGCGCCTGGCCACGGCGCGGTACGGCTCGTACCTCAAGGCGTCCCTGCCGGAGTTCTGGTACACCACGGACCGTAACCAGGTCCGCAGGTCGCTCTCGGCGATCGACGCGGCGGCGAAGCAGGTGGAGGAAGCGGTGCGGCAGCCGGAGGAAGCCGAGGGCTCCTCGTAGGCAAAGGCAGGGCCCCGGAACCGGCGCAGAGGTTCCGGGGCCCGGTCAGGGGGCGAGCGGGGGGCCGCTCGCCGCGGGCGTCACACGCGCCGCAGTACGGCGACCACCTTGCCCAGGATGGTGGCGTCGTCGCCGGGGATCGGCTCGTACGCCGCGTTGTGCGGGAGGAGCCAGACATGGCCGTCCTCGCGCTTGAAGCGCTTCACCGTGGCCTCGCCATCCAGCATGGCGGCCACGATGTCGCCGTTCTCCGCGACCGGCTGGCGGCGCACGGTGACCCAGTCGCCGTCGCAGATCGCGGCCTCGATCATGGAGTCGCCGACGACCTTGAGGACGAACAGCTCTCCGTCGCCGACCAACTGGCGGGGGAGCGGGAAGACGTCCTCCACGGATTCCTCCGCGAGGATCGGCCCACCGGCGGCGATCCGGCCGACCAGCGGGACGTACGACGCGGCGGGCTTGCCGCTGGTGTCCGTGGGCTGCACCGACACGGCCTGGTCGGAGCCGCGCACCTCATAGGCGCGCGGGCGGTGCGGATCGCGGCGCAGGAAGCCCTTGCGCTCCAGCGCCATCAGCTGGTGCGCCACGGAGGACGTGCTGGAGAGGCCGACGGCCTGGCCGATCTCCCGCATGGACGGCGGGTATCCGCGCCGCTGCACGGAGTCCCTGATGACCTCGATCACCCGGCGCTGCCGGTCGGTGAGTCCGGAGCTGTCCGCCCGGATGCCTGGAGGTCGGCCCGGCAGGGAGCGCCGGGGTCCTTCGGGATTCGTGGCTTCGTTCATCGCATGTACCGGCTCGACCCGGCCCTGGGAGCGGTCCTGGGCGGTGATGGTGGCACTGTCTGCGGTGGTGGTCACGTCGGCCCCTCTCGATGGTCTCCCTGCTGGACAACGGTAGTTGCTTTCGAAAGGTTGCGCCAAACACACGTTCGAGTGAAAAAGTGCGATTCACCTGTTGCGATCGAGTGTTTGGGTGTATGGGCTGACGCGGCACGGGGCGGGCAAAAGTGCTCTTTGTCTGCGTTGTACTCTTTCCCGCCGGGGTCGCCGACCTCGTGGGCGCTTCCCCAGTCTGTCATCCGGAACCCGTCCCGCCGGGACGCGGGGTCCGTTCTGCGCCGGAGTCCTACGCATCCTCCGTGCGGCGCCCACGGTATCTCCGTAAGCGCCGCAGGGGTACGGTCCCGCGCCCGCGTGTCCCTTTCCGGCCGGCGTGCTCGGCGGCCTGCGCTGCGCCCCGGACCGCCGTTTCCGCGCGACACACGCCCCGGCCTCGATGAATGAGCCGATCCCCACATCTAGTGGTTGGATGGCTACAGCAGCCCACAAGTTGTGGTGACCCGGGTCGGAGACGGTTCTGCGATCGCCTATGCTTAGGGCTGCTTCGCGAGGCCCCTGGGACTCGGCGAGGCCATCGAGTCTGCTGTGAGGAGGGTTGGAGATCATGCACTGCCCCTTCTGCAGGCACCCCGACAGCCGTGTGGTCGACAGCCGTACGACCGACGACGGCACGTCGATCCGCAGGCGTCGCCAGTGCCCCGACTGCTCCCGTCGCTTCACGACCGTGGAGACGTGCTCGCTCATGGTGGTGAAGCGGTCCGGAGTCACCGAGCCCTTCAGTCGTACCAAGGTCATCAACGGCGTGCGCAAGGCGTGCCAGGGGCGGCCGGTCACCGAGGACGCGCTCGCCCAGCTCGGCCAGCGGGTCGAGGAGGCGGTGCGGGCCACCGGCAGTGCCGAGCTGACCACCCATGACGTGGGTCTGGCCATACTCGGCCCGTTGCAGGAGCTCGACCTCGTCGCCTATCTGCGGTTCGCCTCGGTCTACCGGGCGTTCGACTCGCTCGACGACTTCGAGGCCGCCGTCGCGGAACTGCGGCAGGCGACGCACGGCCCCGCCGCTGACGGGTCGGGCCCGGCGGACGAGACGGCCGAGGCCGCGGGGAGCCAGGAAGACGAACGCGGGCCCGGCGGGACCTCCCAGGTCCCCCAGCCCGCGCAAGCCGCCGACTGACCGGCGCGCGGGAGACCGGGAGAGGGCCCGGACCCCGCCGCGAGGCGGCGACCGAAGACCTGTTGCGGGCGGCTGGTGAGGGCGCCCGCAGCACAAGACAGAACACCGTGCCACGGGAACAAACGGGGCACTTCTGGGCGTTTTTGCCCTACAGGGAGGCGGCATGACAGAGACGGCGAGCGGTCCGGCACGAGGTTCCCGCGCCAAGGGCGGCAAGGCGGGAAACAAGGGACTGCACATCGAGCGCATCCACACCACGCCCGGCGTACACCCGTACGACGAGGTCGAGTGGGTGAGCCGTGACGTCGTCATGACCAACTGGCGCGACGGCTCGGTCAACTTCGAGCAGCGTGGCGTCGAGTTCCCCGACTTCTGGTCGGTGAACGCGGTCAACATCGTCACCAGCAAGTACTTCCGGGGCGCCGTCGGCACCCCGCAGCGCGAGACCGGCCTCAAGCAGCTGATCGACCGCATCGTGAAGACGTACCGGAAGGCCGGTGAGGACCACAAGTACTTCGCCTCGCCCGCCGACGCGGAGATCTTCGAGCACGAGCTCGCCTACGCGCTCCTGCACCAGATCTTCAGCTTCAACAGCCCGGTCTGGTTCAACGTCGGCACCCCGCAGCCCCAGCAGGTCTCCGCCTGCTTCATCCTGTCCGTCGACGACTCCATGGAGTCGATCCTCGACTGGTACAAGGAAGAGGGCATGATCTTCAAGGGCGGTTCCGGCGCGGGCCTGAACCTGTCCCGCATCCGCTCCTCCAAGGAACTGCTCTCCTCCGGCGGCAACGCCTCGGGTCCGGTCTCCTTCATGCGCGGCGCCGACGCCTCCGCCGGCACCATCAAGTCCGGTGGCGCCACCCGCCGCGCGGCCAAGATGGTCGTGCTCGACGTCGACCACCCCGACATCGAGGACTTCATCGAGACCAAGGTCAAGGAGGAGGAGAAGATCCGCGTCCTGCGCGACGCGGGCTTCGACATGGACCTGGGCGGCGACGACATCGCCTCCGTCCAGTACCAGAACGCCAACAACTCGGTCCGTGTGAACGACGAGTTCATGACGGCCGTCGAGGCGGGCGGCGACTTCGGGCTGCGCGCCCGGATGACCGGCGAGGTCATCGAGGAGGTCGACGCCAAGTCGCTCTTCCGCAAGATCGCCGAGGCCGCGTGGGCCTGCGCCGACCCGGGCATCCAGTACGACGACACGATCAACAACTGGCACACCTGCCCCGAGTCCGGCCGGATCACCGCGTCGAACCCGTGCAGCGAGTACATGCACCTGGACAACACGTCCTGCAACCTCGCCTCGCTGAACCTGATGAAGTTCCTGAAGGACGACGGCCAGGGCCACCAGTCCTTCGAGGCCGAGCGCTTCCAGCAGGTCGTCGAGCTGGTCATCACCGCGATGGACATCTCGATCTGCTTCGCGGACTTCCCGACCCAGAAGATCGGCGAGAACACCCGCGCCTTCCGCCAGCTCGGCATCGGCTACGCCAACCTCGGCGCCCTGCTGATGGCCACCGGCCACGCGTACGACTCCGAGGGCGGCCGCGCCCTGGCCGCCGCCATCACCTCCCTGATGACCGGCACCGCCTACCGCCGCTCCGCCGAACTGGCCGCGGTCGTCGGCCCGTACGACGGCTACGCCCGTAACGCGGACGCCCACAAGCGCGTCATGCGGCAGCACGCCGACGCCAACGGCAAGGCCGTCCGCATGGACGACCTGGACACCCCGGTGTGGGCCGCCGCCACCGAGGCCTGGCAGGACGTGGTCCGCCTCGGCGACAAGAACGGCTTCCGCAACTCCCAGGCGTCCGTGCTCGCCCCGACCGGCACCATCGGTCTTGCGATGTCCTGCGACACCACCGGCGTCGAGCCCGACCTCGCGCTCGTGAAGTTCAAGAAGCTCGTCGGCGGCGGCTCGATGCAGATCGTCAACGGCACCGTGCCGCAGGCCCTGCGCCGCCTGGGCTACCAGGAGGAGCAGATCGAGGCGATCGTCGCCCACATCGCCGACAACGGCAATGTGATCGACGCCCCCGGTCTCAAGCAGGAGCACTACGAGGTCTTCGACTGCGCCATGGGCGAGCGGGCCATCTCCCCGATGGGCCACGTCCGCATGATGGCCGCGATCCAGCCGTGGATCTCCGGCGCAATCTCCAAGACGGTCAACATGCCGGAGACGGCGACCGTCGAGGAGGTCGAGGAGATCTACTTCGAGGCCTGGAAGCTCGGCGTCAAGGCGCTCGCGATCTACCGGGACAACTGCAAGGTCGGCCAGCCGCTCTCCGCCAAGAAGAAGGAGGAGGAGAAGGCCGAGATCACCGAGAAGGCCGAGGACACGATCCGTACCGCGGTCGAGAAGGTCGTCGAGTACCGCCCGGTCCGCAAGCGCCTTCCGAAGGGTCGTCCCGGCATCACCACGTCGTTCACCGTCGGCGGCGCCGAGGGCTACATGACCGCCAACTCCTACCCGGACGACGGTCTCGGCGAGGTCTTCCTGAAGATGTCCAAGCAGGGCTCGACCCTCGCGGGCATGATGGACGCCTTCTCCATCGCGGTCTCCGTCGGCCTCCAGTACGGCGTGCCGCTGGAGACGTACGTCTCGAAGTTCACCAACATGCGCTTCGAGCCGGCCGGTATGACGGACGACCCGGACGTGCGGATGGCGCAGTCCATCGTGGACTACATCTTCCGCCGCCTGGCGCTGGACTTCCTGCCCTTCGAGACCCGCTCCGCGCTCGGCATCCACTCCGCCGAGGAGCGCCAGCGGCACCTGGAGACCGGTTCCTACGAGCCGGCCGACGACGAGGTCGACGTCGAGGGCCTGGCCCAGTCGGCGCCCCGCGCCCAGGAGCCGGCGGCCGTCGCCGCCGCCCCGAAGGCCGAGCCCGAGGCCGCCAAGCCGGCCCCGAAGCAGGCTCACACCAGCGCCGAACTGGTCGAGATGCAGCTGGGCATCCAGGCCGACGCCCCGCTCTGCTTCTCCTGCGGCACCAAGATGCAGCGCGCCGGCTCCTGCTACATCTGCGAGGGCTGCGGCTCGACGAGCGGTTGCAGCTGACCCTGACCGGACCGCGTCGCCCACCGTGCCCGACGCGATCCACTGAGCCCTGACGACAGTGGGCGCCGACCATATGGCCGGCGCCCACTGTCGTCGTGTCCGACGGCATCTCGTGCGTCGTGTGCCGCACGTCCCAGGACCTGCCGGCAGCGACCGCGGCCGGACAACCCAGCCGCACCCTTGACCCTCGTCCGCTCAGTCCCGATGTGGTCCGGCCGGCTGGAGAGCCCGCTGCAGTGCCTGTGCGGGGTAAGGGGTCTCGCGGCTGTCGTCCTGGAGCCTGGTGTGGAAGTCGGTGAGGATCGCGGCGAGGGGGGCGTGCCGGGAGAGGAGTGCTGTGGCTCCCGGCGGTCCGGGCGGCGGGTCCTGGCCTTCCGCCATGGCGTGGACGAGCGCGTGGCGTTCGGTCCGATCGGAACCGTACAGGGCCGTGATCAGCCAGTTCACCAGCCAGTTGAGCGTGTAGCAGCGATCGTAGGCCCGGTGCAGTCCGAGGAAGCCGCTCTCGGACTCCGAGAGAGCGAAGCGGGCGGAGAGGGCGAGGCCGAAGTCGGCGAAGTAGAGGCGCCGGCCGTCGGTCAGGATGTTCTGGAAGTGGGCGTCGAAGTGCACGAGCCCGTGAGCGTTCATGAAGGACGTACCGGCCGCCAGCTCACGCTCCACCAGCGCACAGGCCCGGTCGGCTGACTCCGCACCGGCCCGCACCCGCTCGGTGAACCACTCGTGGAGCGTCCGGGGGATGTACTCCAGGAACAGCACCAGACTCGCGGACGACTGCCGCAGGCCCTCGATACGGCGTCGTACCTCCGGGCCGCCGCCCCAATAGGCCACGGCCCTTTCCACGTCCGCGAGTTCCGGGGCCGGCGTGGGCGCGGTGTCCGGCAGTACACGCCAGTGGTACATCAGCGGAAACCCCCGAAACCGCCCTCCGAGCACCCAGTTCGTCGTCATGATCTGAACCGCGAGCTCCCGCCACGCCCCGAAACCGGGCCCGCCGATGCCGTACTGACAGAAGGTGGGCAGCCCGAACAGGTTGGCGGTGGACCGTACATGCTCCGGCCGCCGCTCCAACTCGGTGAGCGGCACCCGCTTCACGAACACCGGCTTCCCGTCCACCTCCAGCAGCGCGCACCTCCCACCGATACCGGTTCCGAGCGGCACGGCGGCATCGACAAGTTCGCCCAGTCGGCGGTCACTTCGCCGGGCGAGGGAGGTGGCGACGGTGCCGTGGGCGGCCGAGCGCGCGTCGTCCGAAGCGACGGGCACCGACGGCCGGCCTACGCCCGCTATCGCGCGCGCCCCATCACCCGGGTGAAGCTCTCCGGGTCCTCCTGGAAGCCGTGGACACCGGGGTGGAAGATCCACTCGCCCGACTCGTTGCGGACGAACTCGGCGATGGTGGCGGCCGTCGCGTCATGGACGGCGGTGAAGTCGTCCTCGGACAGGACGGTGTAGCCCTCGCGGACGCGCATGGCCGGGTTGAGGACACCGGAGAACGTACGGCGCACCGGCTGCTGCTGGATGACGACGCCCACCACCACACGACCGTACCGCTCGCTGAGCCGGTCGACCTCCAGGGTCATGACCTCGTCCCAGCCGAAGCCCCGCCCGTCCGTGCTGTCCCGGTTGAGGAAGATGGTGCCGTCGGGCGAACGGCTGTCGAAGTGCACCAGATACGCCGGCGCGCCGTACGGGTCCCGCGCGTCGAAGGTCGCCGCGATGATGTCGAGATCCGTGGGTGCCGTACCCGTGGGACTGGGGTCCCACTTGAGCGCGACCTCGACCTTGTGCATTCCCTTGCTGAAACCGGTCACCGGGCCTCCCCTTCCCCTGTGGGCACCGCGTCCCCAACTCCCGTTCAGCCGAGGAACCTTGCCCATCGTGCCACGTACCCGGCCCCCGCGCGCGGACGAACTCCACCGGAGCGTGACCGACGCCACGCCGGTGGCCTTACGATGGCGCGGTGCTGGTCAAGTGGATTCGCTGCACCGTGGTGGACCGCCGGGGGTTCGAGCGGGGGCAGCGGAAATGGGCGGGGCTCCCGGGAGAGCCGGGTTTCCGGGGACAGGGCGGAGGCTGGAGCCGGCGGCGGCCCGACGTGGCGCACATCGTCGCCTTCTGGGAGAGCCGCGCCTTCTACGACTCCTTCATGGCCCGCTCCCACGACCGCCTCGCCGCCGCCCAGGTCGGCACCTTCAAAGACGCCCAGGTCAGGCTGTTCGAGTACCGCTTCGACGTGAAGACCGGCTTCGAACCCCGCTTCACCGACTCCGACCTGCTCAGACTCGCCCTGTGCCGGGTTCACGAGGAGCGCGTGGAGCACTTCACCCTGATGCAGGAGAAGGTCTGGAACCCGGCCATGGCGGGATCGCCCGGCATGATCCGCGGCATGTTCGGCGAGGCCCCCGAGCAGGAGTTCCTGATCCTTTCGATGTGGCGGGCCGCCGCCGAGCACGGCAAGTACCGCACCGAACGGATCGAACGGCTCGCCCTGCGCGCCCAGACCGAGGCGGACATCGCGGCCCTCTCCGGCGACATCGTCGACCTGGAGCCGTCCTGGACGGTCTAGCACCGGGATACCGGCCGGTCGGTCCGGCAACGAGGTCTGTGATGTGCGCTGTATGGACCCCGTACGATTCCCCGGTTCCCCACCCCTCGCTCTAGGGTTTCGGCATGGCACGACCACGGCGCATCGTCCTTGTCCGGCACGGCGAGTCGACGGGCAACACCGACGACTCCGTGTACGAGCGCGAACCGGACCACGCCCTGGCGCTGACCGACCTCGGCCGGCGGCAGGCCGAGGAGACCGGCGAACGGCTCCGGGAGCTGTTCGGGCCCGAACGCGTGAGCGTGTACGTCTCCCCGTACCGCCGCACCCTCGAGACCCTCGGCGCCTTCGGGCTCGACCCCGACCTCATACGCGTGCGAGAGGAGCCCCGGCTGCGCGAGCAGGACTGGGGCAACTGGCAGGACCGCGACGACGTACGCCTGCAGAAGGCCTACCGCGACGCCTACGGCCACTTCTTCTTCCGCTTCCCGCAGGGCGAGTCCGGTGCCGATGTCTACGACCGGGTCGGCGGCTTCCTGGAGAGCCTCTTCCGCAGCTTCGAGGCCCCCGACCACCCGCCCAACGTGCTCCTGGTGACCCACGGCCTCGCGATGCGGCTGTTCTGCATGCGCTGGTTCCACTGGACGGTCGCCGAATTCGAATCCCTGTCCAATCCGGACAACGCCGAGATGCGGATGCTGGTCCTCGGCGAGGACGGCCGCTACACACTCGACCGGCCCTTCGAACGCTGGCGTGAACCGGTGCCGGACTGGGCCACCGGATAGAGTGGGGGAGCGATGACCGCACACCTCTCTTCCCGCGGACGCCGTGAGCGCGCCCTGGCGAGCCTGCGCGGACTGGCCGTCGGGGACGCCCTGGGCGCCCAGTTCTTCGTCCCGGCCCATCACCCCCTGCTCAAACGGCGCGAGCTGCCGCCCGGCCCCTGGCCGTGGACGGACGACACCGAGATGGCCTGTTCGGTCCTCGCCGTGCTCGCCGCGCACCAGCGCATCGACCAGGACGCCCTCGCCCGCTCCTTCGCCGACCACCACGACCCGGACCGGGGCTACGGCCCCACCGCGAGCCGGCTGCTGAGCCTCGTGCGGCAGGGCGAGGACTGGCGCGGGCCCGCCGCCGCCCTCTTCCACGGGCGGGGCTCCTGGGGCAGCGGCGCGGCGATGCGGACCGCGCCCCTGGGCGCCTGGTACGCGGACGACCCGGAGCAGGCCACCCACCAGGCCGAGATCTCCGCCTACCCCACGCACCAGCACCGGGAGGCCGTGGTCGGCGCGATGGCGGTGGCGGCGGCCGCGGCGCTGGCCGGTTCGCCGGACGGGCCGCCCACCCCCGAGGCACTCCTCGACGGCGTGATCGCGCTCGTCCCGAAGAGCGCGGTCGGCCAGGGCCTGCGCCGCGCCCGCGACATGCTCGACTACGGCGACGCCGGCACCGTCGCCGCCGTGCTGGGCTGCGGCCGCCGCAGGACGGCCCATGACACCGTGCCCTTCGCCCTGTGGTCCGCCGCGCGCGGCCTCGGCGACTTCGAGACGGCGTTCTGGACGACGGCCCGGGTGGGCGGCGACGTCGACACCACCTGCGCGATCGTGGGCGGCGTCCTCGCCGCGGGCAAGGCCGGGGCACCGCCCGCCGAGTGGACACGACGGGCGGAGGCACTGCCCGAGTGGGTGGCGGCAATCCTCTGACCGGCGCGGTGCACCCCGACGAGCCCTACCGGTGAGGGACTTGGGCCGGTCAGACGTGCTCCACGGTGGCGATGCCGTCCGGTAGCACCTTCAGGCCCGCCTGGAGTTCGTCGTCCAACTCGCTGGCCCTGCCGGCCTGCGTGTGCTGTGACCAGCGGTAGAGAGCGTCGGAGTAGACGTCCCGCGGAAGATTGCCGACGCGCTCGGGCGCGAGGTCGGGGGCGAGTTCGCCGGAGCGGGCGCCGGGCTCGATGATGTCGGCGAATATCTGGGCGACGTACGGCTCCTCGCTCTGCGGCCGCCCCGCCTTCACCCACGCGGAGAGGATGGCCGCGGTGACGTCCTGCTCCTCATCAAGAATCCGACGGTGCGCGACATGTGCGCCACCTCGGGCCTTGACGGCGCGGGCACGGGCGCGCTCGCCGTGGCGATAAGGGTGCGGGTCGGCGCCGCCTGAGCCGCTCGCCGTACGGCGCCCCGAGGCGCACCCCCTTCGAGCCCTGAGCCCTGAGCCCCTGCCGGTCGTATCGGCAGGGCTCTGCCTTGCGTTCTGTACCTACTAGTATGTACGGTGAGCGCATGAAGCCGACGAAGGACCATCTCGTCGAGGCTGCTGCCGAGCTGCTGTGGGAGCGCGGCTACGCGGCGACCAGCCCTGCGTTGATCCAGAAGCGCTCTCGTGCCGGACAGGGGAGCATGTACCACCACTTCTCCGGCAAGGCCGATCTGGCCGCCGCCGCCATCCGGCGCTCCGCGGGGCAGCTGCGCCTCGCCACGGAGGCGGCGCTCGACAGCGGCACGACGGCGCTGGAACGCCTCGGCGCCTACCTCGACACGGAGCGCAACCCGCTCGCCGGCTGCCGCGTCGGCCGGCTCGTCCAAGACCCCGACGTCGTGGCTGACGACCAACTGCGCGCCCCTGCAGGGGAGTTCTTCACCTGGCTGCGGCAGCGCATCGCCGGCGTGCTCGCCGAGGGCGTGCGCGACGGCGAACTGCGTCCCGACACCGACCCCGAGGCCACTGCCTCGCTCGTTATCGCCACCATCCAGGGCGGCTACGTGCTCGCCCGCGCCCAGCAGGACCAGGCGGCCTTCCGCCAGGCCACCGAGGCCGCGAAGAGCGCCCTGGACCAGCTCAGAGCCTGAAGCGCACGACCCGTCGCTCACGTGGCACCGCCACGGTCCGCCGTATCGACTAGCCCTCGCGGCACCGCCTCTCCCTCTACCCGCCCTGCAACTCGCTCTCGCGGCCCGTCTTTGTCCGTCGCGTCGACCCGTCCTCGCGGTGGCGGCTTCGCCCGTCGCCGCAACCCGCCCTTGTGGCAGGGCTTTCGTCCGTTTCGCACGGGCACTCGTGACCGTCGCACCACATCGTCCGTGTGGCGCCGGCCCCCCCCGCGCACCGTCCGGCCCGCACCGCACCGCCTCGACCGTCGCGCCCCCGGCTCTCGCATCCTCACGCCATCCCGCTCGCCGGGCCCCGCCCCCGCACCGCGAGCGAAAGAAGGACCACCTCATGACCACCGTTCCCGACTCGTCGGCGAGCACGGCGCGGCAGCCGTTAGCCGCACCGCCCGCGCCCGCCACGCCCGCTCCGCCGGCCGGCCCGGTGCGCGGCGCCCGCCACACCGCGCTCGCCCTTGCCGCCGTCTGCCTGGGCTTCTTCATGATCCTGCTGGACGGCAGCGCGCTGAACATCGCCCTGCCCGCCATCGAACGCGACGTCCACGGCTCGATGGCCGCCCTCCAGTGGGTCGTCACCATCTACACCATCCCGCTGGCCGGCATCCTGCTCACGGCGGGCAGCATCAGCGACCGCTGGGGCGCGCGCCGCCTGTTCGTCTCCTCGCTCGCCGCGTTCACCGCCGCGTCCCTGCTGTGCGCGCTCAGCCCCAACCTGACCGTCCTGGTGGTGGCCCGCTTCCTCCAGGGCATCGCGGCCGGTGGCCTGCTGCCCACCACGCTGGCCATCATCGCCCGCACCTACCCCGACCCGCTCGAACGCGCCAAGGCCATCACCGTCTGGGGCGCCACCGGCGGACTGGCCCTCGTCGCCGGCCCGCTCGGCGGCGGCGCTCTGACCGAACTGCTCGGCTGGCGCTCGATCTTCCTCATCAACGTGCCCGTCGGTCTGGTCACCCTCTACCTTGCCCAGCGCTACGCCGGCGAGACCCCCCGGCGGGAGTCCCGCGCCGCCGACCTGTCCGGCCAGCTGACCGGCATCGTCGCCCTCTCCGCGATCGTCTCCTACCTCATCGAGGGCGGCTCGCTCGGCTGGTTCGCCCCGGCCCCGCTGCTCCTGCTGGCCGTCTCGGTCATCACCGCCGTCGCCTTCGTCGCCGTCGAGGCCCGCTCCCAGCACCCGATGCTGCCGTTGGCCGTGTTCCGGCGCTCCGCCTTCTCCGCCTCCATCACCAACGGCTTCGCCTTCCAGTTCGGCGGCTACGGACTGCAGTTCATGCTCGCCATCTACCTCCAGCAGCGATGGGGCCTGAGCGCCGAGAAGACCGGCGTGTACTTCCTGCCCTTCGGCGTGGCCTGGGTGTTCGGCACCATCGTCCTCAACCGCCGCCTCGTGCACCGCGGTCCCCGGTTCCTGCTGTGGAGCGGCGCGCTGTCCTCGTTCATCGGCAGCGTCCTGCTGCTGGGCGTCACCGACCAGAACACCTGGCTGCTGTTCGCCATCGGCACCGGTCTGACCGGCCTCGGCTGCGGCGTGTTCTCGCCGAGCCTGAACGCCGCCGCGCTGCTGGCCATCGACCCGGCCTACGCCGGCCTCGGCTCCGGCGTCCTCAACACCGCCCGTCAGGTGGGCATGGCGATGGGCGTGGCGCTGCTCGGCTCCCTGATCGGCATGCACGACATCCTGTTCGGCCTGCGCCTGAGTGTCGTTCTGGTGGCGGTCTGCTTCTTCGCCATCATCGCCCTGAGCGTGCGGTACGTGCCGCGCAAGGAGACTGCCTGATCCGCGCCCCGCCCCCTGCCCGTCCACCGGGCGCCCTCCGGCACGGGGAGCGGTCGCGCCCCGGCCGCGGCGACCTCCTGGTCCGCCTGACCGCCGCCGGGGTCAACTTCAAGGACATCTACGAACGCGGGGCCGCGCTGCGCTCCGCGCCCCCTTCGTCCCGGGCGGCGAGGGCGCGGACACCGTCCTCGCCATCGGCGCCGACGTCACCGGCTTCCGCCCCGGCGACCGCGTCGCCTGGTGCGCGGCCCCCGGTTCCTACGTCGAACTCGTCGCGCTCCCGCCCGTGCCGCGGTCCGCGTCCCCGACGACATCCCGGACGCCGGCGTCGCCGCGAGCATGCTCCAGGGCCTGACCGCCCACTATCTGACGGAGTCCAACTACCCGGCGACCCGGGGCGAGACCGCGCTTGTGCTCACCGCCGCCGGCGGGCTCGGGCAGCACCTCGTGCGGCTGCTGTCCCGCCGTGGCGCCCGCGTCATCGGCACCGTCTCCGCGCCGGGCAAAGCGGCAGCGGCCGAGGCGGTCGGCGCCCGGCACGTCATCGTCCGCGGCGCGGACCCCGACGAGCTGACCCGGCGGGTCCTCGACCTCACCGGCGGCAGGGGGGTGGACGTCGTCTACGACGGCATCGGCAAGGACACCTTCGAGGCGGGGCTCGCCGCGCTGCGGCCGCGCGGGATGTCGTCCTGGTCGGTGCCGCCTCCGGGCCCGCGCCACCGTTCGACCCGGGTCCCTCGCGCCCCGCGTCTCGCTCTTCCTCACCGCCCCACGCTGGTCGACCACGCCACCGACCCGGAAGAGCTGACCGCACGCGCCGCCGACGTCTTCCGCTGGCTGCGCGAGGGCGTGCTGAAGACCGCGATCGGGGGCTGCTACGGCTTCGACCGGGCCGGCGAGGCCCACGCCGACCTCCAGTCCGGCACCACCACCGGCAAACTCCTCCTCCAGCCGGGGCACTGAGCCGCCCGCAGGCCGGACGGAGTCCGATGGCGATGGAGACGCGCCCATGACCCGCTTCGCCCGCATCGCCTACACCGCCTCGGTCCGGGGCGTCCAGGAACGCAACGGCAGCGCCCACGCCATGCCGCGGCAACTGGACGGACCCGACGAGCCCGACCCGCTCGGGCCGGTGGAGCAGCAGTTCATCGCCGAACGCGACCGCTTCTACCCGGCCACCGTCAGCGAGACCGGCTGGCCATACATCCAGCACCGCGGGGGCCCGTCCGGCTTTCTCCACGTCCTGGACGAACACACGGCGATGTGCCGCAACCGATCAGGGACGAGATCAGCAGACTGAGAGAGATGAACCGGACACGCGCCGCGGAGAACGAACTGTGATTCCCGAATGCGATCCTCCGGAAAGGATCCCCTGCGCGGCGGGCACCGGCGAGTCAACCGCCCAGGCTTTTTCTCTAGGGCAACCTCTGTGCAAGACAGCGATATTGGGCTCGCTCCGGCGCGACCGGCGGCCCTTCCGAATGGGTGGTCGATGATCCTTCCGGCTGGCGTGCACCAGCAAATCCGGCGACTCAGGTTCCGGTATGGCGGGCCGTCGGCCGGCGCCCTGGCTGCCACGAGGGCGACCGGGGTGTCGGCCACTGCCCCCGGCGGCGTAATCTAAGGGCGCCATGCCGTACGAACCTCCCACTCACACTGTCGAGCGCTCCCTGCGTGCCACGACCGGAGCGAAGGTCATCGCCGGTGTCGACGAGGTGGGGCGCGGCGCCTGGGCCGGGCCCGTCACCGTCTGCGCGGCGATCACCGGACTGCGTCGACCTCCCGCGGGCCTGACCGACTCCAAGCTGCTGACCATCAAGCGGCGCACCGCGCTGGACGAGATCCTGCGGGCGTGGGTGACGGCCTACGCGGTGGGGCATGCTTCTCCCGAGGAGATCGACGGCATGGGCATGACGGCCGCGCTGCGGCTCGCCGCGGTCCGCGCCCTGGACGCACTGCCGGTCCGCCCCGACGCCGTGATCCTCGACGGGAAGCACGACTACCTCGGTGCCCCGTGGCAGGTGCGTACGGTGATCAAGGGTGATCGCTCGTGCGTCGCCGTCGCGGCGGCCTCGGTGATCGCCAAGGTTCAGCGCGACAAAATGATGGCCGAACTGGCTGTCGACCATGCAGACTTCGGGTTTGCGGACAACGCCGGGTATCCGTCACCCGTGCACAAGGCCGCACTGGAAGAGCGGGGCCCCACCCCGCTCCACCGTTTGTCGTGGGCGTATCTTGATGCGCTGCCCCAGTGGCGGCATCTCAAGAAGGCCCGCAACTGGGCGGACGGAAGCGTTCCGGAGATCGAGGGTCAGCTCGGCTTCGACTTCTGACGGTTCCGATCGCACTGATGTGCCACCCCGTTCATCAGCGCCACTTCAACGTTTGATAAAAATCAGCTCATGCCTCTCATTCCCGAGGAGCCTCAGATTCACGAGAGTGCCCAGGGTCCCCGCGTCACGCCGGCCAGCAACCGCACCGCGCCGACCCCTCGCCCCGTACCCGGCCCCCGTCCCGTGGCGCCGTCCCGCCCCGGTCGTCCCGGCCCTCAGCGGCCCGTGCCGCCGGTGCAGCGCACGCCGCGTGACGTGGCTCCGGCCAAGCCCGGTCCCTCCGGTCCGGCTGTCCCCGCCGCAGTCGCGGGCCCGCAGATCCAGCTGATCCCGGCCTCGGCCGAGGGTGCGATCGACGCCGCCGAGGAGGCCGTCGACCTGCTGCTGGACTCGGGCCGCGCCCCCGGCGACGTGCTGGTGATCACCACGGGTGCCCAGCACCCGTGGGCCGAGCACGAGTTGTCGTTCGGCGAGACCGCCTACTGGGCGCAGCACGACGCGGGTGACGACGTCTTCTACACGGACGCCGCCATCGCCTCCCGTGCCGGCTCCCGCCCGGTGGTCGTCGTGGCCGTCAACGGGGGCGCCGCCTCCGCCGACGTCCTCTCGCTGGCCCACACCCGTGCCGGAGCCCTGCTGATCGTCTGCGGCGACCCGCAGCAGATCAACGCGGTCCTCGGCACCGGCGCCTGAACCACCCGCCGGGTTCCCGGAGCCGGCAACCGTCCGAGGGGGCACCGCACGGTGCGCCCTTCGGCATGCCGGTCGGCCGTGTGCCTCCCCCCAGCGTCTTGACGGGCCTGGGGGCACCCCTGCGGGGGAGGTGCCTGGCAGACCCCGGGACGCCCTGCGGTGGAGTACGGCAGGTCATCGGCCGGCCGGGCCCATGGTCGCCTTAGTCGACCGCGGTGCCCGAGCGGATCCGTGGCGCCTGAGCAGGACATGGACATATCCGTGCCCGCGCTCGGCGCTTGCCGCCTGCTGCTTGACGCTTGGCCCGGTCCGCCGTACCCACCGTCGGCTCCGTACCGACTCCGTACGGCTCCGCACCGGCTCCGTGTCGACGCTCAGCGGGCGGCCGCGCGGCGCAGGACCTCGGAGACCGGTCCGCCGGTGCGCGGTACGGGCGGCGGGGCATCCGCCGTGGCGAACGGCTCCGGCGCCGAGTGCGCGTGCGGCCGACGACCACCGCGCCCCTCGCCCAGCACCTGCCAGCCGTCGTGGGTCAGTGTGATGTACGCCCCGCACCGCAGCCCGTGCAGCGTGCAGGCGTCGCGCAGGCCCCACATCCAGGCACCGTCCTCCTCGGTCCAACGCGCGTCGCCCTCACGGCAGTAGAGCAGGACGGCGGTGCGTACCGGGGTACGGCGGCGCAGGTCGTGGGGTATGACCCGGCGCAGCTGGGACAGCAGGGCGTTGCGGAACATCCAGCCGTCCGCCAGGGCGGCCCGGCGGGTGAACGAGGCGCTGGCACACAGCCGTTCGTCCGGATCGAGGACGGCCACGACCGCGGTGGACGGCCGCGGATGATGCCGGGCGTGCAGTCCGCTGACGACCTCACGGGGGTTGCGCAGCAGCGGGATCCCCGCGGCGGCCCACTCCGCCGGCTCCAGCACACGGCTGGCGGAAGCGGCGGACGTCGACAACGAGGCCGCCGGGGACGAGGCGAATCCGAAGGTCACGTTCCTCCCTTCGGCTACGCGCCCACACAGCGGGCGAGGTCGGATTCGGGGACCGCGCACCGCAGCGAAGCCCAACCGGATCACGGACCGACCGTGCGGGGAGCGGATCTCAATTCTTCCTGTCGAACTGGAATGCGGCAACGAGCAATTGGGGCCGCCGCCGGGTATCGGGTGGTGCGTGGCTTATATCCCTACCCAGGGCTCCACCGGATGACGCATGGAGCGCCCGCGCGTCTCCAGAGCTGCTACCCCGAACACGCCCTGCCCATCGAACCGACAACGCCTGCCGTTCGGGCCGATACCGGCTGAGTTTCGGGCCGATGTGGGTTGGCCTCCGGGCCGAGATCGGCTGGGCTTGGGGCCGGGACCGCTCGGCGTTCGAGCCGGTACCGGCTGAGCATCTTCGAGCTGACATCGGCTGAGCCTCTTCAGGCTGACACCGGCCGAGCCGCGGGCCTACAACGTCCGGTGTCCGGGCCGACGGGGGTCGAGCTCTTCGGGGGGTCGACGCTGCCCGGCGTTCGGGCCGACACCGGCCGGGTTGCGGACCGGCCGCCCCCGATTCTCCGGGCCGCCCCCGATTCTCCGGGCCGACCGCGCTGACCTTCCGGGCCGGCCGCCTGACCTTCCGGGCCGGCTGCCCCGACTTTCCGAGTCGGCTTCTCCCCGACCTTCCGAGCCGGCCACCCCGGACCTCCCGGGCTGGCCCACTCGACCTGCCGGGCAGATCACCCTCCGACCCTCCGCGCCGAGCACTCCCCGTCCCCGTGCCGAGCACCCCCCGACCGCGCGCCGACCGCGCCCGACCTTCCGCGCAGGCTTTCCCGGCCTTTCCGGTCTGCGCCTCTCTTCCGGGCGGCGCACCCTCCCGACCACCGGGCCGAACGCTCCCGACCCTCCGAAACCAGCTGCTCCCCACTTCCAAGCTGGCCGCCCCCTTCAGGGCTGCGCGCCCCCGCCCCCCGAGCCGAGCACCCGGTGCTGCCGATCCGAAGCCGCGCGCCGGGCCCCCACCCCGGTCACCCCTGCACCGCGAGGACGAGCGGCAGTACCCCCTTCGCACCGGCCCGGCGGAGCAGACGTGCCGCGACCGCGAGGGTCCAGCCGGTCTCCGTGAAGTCGTCGATCAGCAGCACCGGACCGTTCGCCTCGGCCAGTGCCGTCGCGAGGGCGGGCGGCACCGCCAACGCGCCGTCGAGCGCCTTGAGCCGCTGCGCGCTGTTGCTGCGCGACACCCGGGGCGCGTCCTCGTCGTACGTCACGGACCCCAGCAGCGGCAGCCGCCCGGTCTCCGCGATCCGCGCGCCCAGGGAGCGCACGAGCTGAGGCCGGGTGCGTGAGGCGACGGTGACCACTCCCACCGGCCTCGGCTGGGCGCTCTCGGCCCCGGGCGCCCAGCCACCGGGTCCCTTGGCCCAGTCGGCCAGCACCTCGATCACGGCGCGGGCCACGTCGTCCGGCACGGGCCCGTCCGGCGTCCGCGGCGCGAGCAGCGGGCGGAGCCGATTGCCCCAGCCGATGTCCGAGAGCCGCCCCAGCGCCCGCCCCGGCGCCGCCTGCTCACCGGCCGGAATACGCCCCTTGAGGCCGATCCCGATGGCCCCGAGCCCGGTCGGCCACATCCGCCGGGGCTCCACCTCCACCCCCGCGCGGCCCAGATCACTGCGTGCCGCGTCGAGGGCCGCCGAGGAGGCGTCGGCCGCGAAGCGCGGCCCTGCGCAGTTGTCGCAGCGGCCGCACGGCTTGGCCCCCTCGTCGTCCAGCTGCCTTTGCAGGAACTCCATCCGGCACTCGGTGGTGCTCGCGTACGCGCGCATCGCCTGCTGCTCGGCCGCCCGCTGCCGCGCCACCCACGCGTACCGCTCGGCGTCGTACGACCACGGCTGCCCGGTCGCGAGCCAGCCGCCCTTGACCCGGCGCACCGCCCCGTCCACGTCGAGGACCTTGAGCATGGTCTCCAGGCGGGAGCGGCGCAGCTCGACCAGGGGCTCCAGGGCGGGCAGGGACAGGGGCTTGTCCGCGCGGGCGAGGACGTCCAGGGTGCGCCGCACCAGTTCCTCGGAGGGGAAGGCGAGCGAGGCGAAGTACTCCCAGATCGCCTCGTCCTCCCGGCCCGGCAGCAGCAGCACCTCCGCGTGCTCCACCCCGCGCCCTGCGCGGCCCACCTGCTGGTAGTAGGCGATGGGGGAGGAGGGCGAGCCGAGATGGACCACGAATCCGAGATCGGGCTTGTCGAAGCCCATGCCGAGCGCGGAGGTGGCGACCAGCGCCTTGACCCGGTTGGCCAGCAGATCCTCCTCCGCCTGCTGCCGGTCGGCGTTCTCCGTCCGGCCCGTGTACGAGGCGACGGTGTGGCCCCGCTGCCGCAGGAACGCGGTGACCTCCTCGGCGGCGGCGACCGTGAGGGTGTAGATGATGCCGGAGCCCGGCAGATCGTCGAGATGGTCGGCGAGCCAGGCCATCCGGTGCGCCGCGTCCGGGAGCCGCAGCACCCCGAGGCTCAGGCTCTCCCGGTCCAGCGGGCCGCGCAGCACCAGCGCGTCGGAGCCGCCACCGGTGCCCAGCTGCTCGGCGACGTCGGCGGTCACCCGGGCGTTGGCCGTCGCGGTCGTGGCCAGCACGGGGACGCCGGGCGGGAGGTCGGCGAGCATGGTGCGCAGCCGCCGGTAGTCGGGGCGGAAGTCGTGGCCCCAGTCGGAGATGCAGTGCGCCTCGTCCACGACCAGCAGTCCGGTCGCCGCGGACAGCTTGGGCAGGACCTGGTCGCGGAAGTCGGGGTTGTTGAGCCGCTCGGGCGAGACGAGTAGGACATCGACCTCGCCGGCGGCGATCGCGGCCTGCACGTCCTCCCACTCCTCGGTGTTCGAGGAGTTGATGGTCCGGGCGTGGATACCGGCGCGGGCCGCCGCCTCCACCTGGTTGCGCATGAGCGCGAGCAGCGGCGAGACGATCACGGTCGGCCCGCTGCCCCGGGCCCGCAGCAGCGAGGTCGCCACGAAGTACACCGCGGACTTGCCCCATCCCGTGCGCTGCACGACCAGCGCCCGGCGCCGGTCGGCGACCAGCGCCTCGATGGCCCGCCACTGGTCCTCGCGCAGCCGGGCGGCGCCCGTGGTGTCCCCGACGAGCCGGGCGAGGACGGCATCCGCCCCTGCCCGGAGATCCGCGTTGCTCGTGTGCTCGTGCTCCATGCGTTCCATACAACAGGACGGGACCGACGAACGGGCGGGCCGCCCGCAGATCTGTGGACAACCCTCGACGGCTTGTCGTGTCCCTGATTCGACTTATCCACAGGCCCGAGCGGGTTCGCGGGATCCGCGAGATCGTCGGCGCATGACGAATCACAGCGAAACCACCGCGCAGGTCACCCTGCGCAGCCCGGCCGAACTGGCCGACGCCCTGCCCTATCTGCTGGGCTACCGACCGGAGGACAGCATGGTCCTGGTCGCCTTGCACGACAGCGACGGCAAGGGCAGGTTCGGCGGCCGGGCCCGGCTCGGCATCCCCGCGCACGAGGAGGACTGGGAGGAGGCCGCCCGGCAGCTGGCCCGGGGCCTGGTCACCAGCAGCGAGCGGCGGGGCGCCAAACCCGAACAGCTGGTGGCCTACGTCTGCCAGGAACCCGCCCCGGGAGAGCGCGGCCGGGACGTCAAACGCCGTCTCGCCCGCCTCGCCCATCTGCTGCGCATCCAGTGCGGCGACCTGGACGTGCCGGTCATCGAGGCACTCTGCATCTCCGACGGCCGCTATTGGTCGTACTGCTGCCCCGCCGAGGACTGCTGCCCCGAGGACGGTACGCCGATGGGCCTGCCCGGCACCTCCGTCCTCGCCGCCGCGGCCACCTACGCCGGCATCCAAGTCCGGGGCACCCTCAAGGAGTTGCGCGCCCGGCTCCAGCCCTGGGAGGCCGCCGCGGCACGGGAGCAGGAGGTCGCCCTCGACGCGGGCGGGCTGGCCCTGGTGCCCCGCATCCTCGACGAGGCGGGGCGCGCGGAGGTCGCCGAGGAGACCATCGTCCTCGCCGAGCGCGTCATCCACCGCCTCGCCGCGGCGACCCCGGTCGCGGGCGCCCTCCCGGCCGACCTGCGCGACGACGGCCTGATCGGACACGACGAGGCGGCCCGGCTGATCCTCGGCCTCCAGGACCGCAACACCCGCGACCGCGCCGCCGCCTGGATGGAGGGCGACGAAGCGGCCCCCGCGCTCCGGCTCTGGCGCGCCCTCGCCCGCCGCTGCGTCGGTCCGTACGCCGAGCACGCCGCCCCTCCGCTGACCCTGGCCGGCTGGGTCGCCTGGTCCATGGGCGATGAACTCGAAGCCCGCGAGGCCCTGGCCATGGCGCTGGGCGCCGACCCTGACTACCTCTTCGCCCGCCTTCTGCACCAGGCGTGCAATGAGGGACTGGACGTGGAATCGATCCGCCGGTGCCTGCGGGTGGGGCGCCCCGGGGGAGCGCCGGGCGCGGAACCTTCGGCAGACGCCTCGGGGGCGACCGAACCCCCGGGACGCGCGGAAAGCATGGCTGGCCCGGCACCCGCAGGCGAACCGGATCCGGCCGCGCGCATCCGTCGCAGGCGCCGGTTGCGGTCCGCCCTCGCCGCCGCCGGGGACGGCCCCCGCGCCGCCCGCGTGCCCGGGCAGCGGCGTCGTCCGGCGAGCCCCGGTCAGGCCGCCGGCCGGGCTCCGCGCGCGAGCACCCGGCACCCGGCGGGCACCCGCATGCCCGCCAAGGGAACGGAGGAGACCACGACCTGAACCGGACGGGAACCTGCCTCGCCTCCCATAACGCGACGAAGCGGAAGCACCGGCGGTGCCGCCGGCGAAGGGCGTGTTTATCGTCAGGAAGACGACTATGATCGCGGCATGCCCTACGACCCGTCAGCCTTTCCGCCCTTCGCCGTCACCGTGGACCTGGTCGTGCTGACCGTTCGCCGTCATGCGCTGTGCGCGTTGGCGGTCCGCCGGGGCGAGTCACCCTTCCAGGGTCGATGGGCGCTGCCCGGCGGCTTCGTACGGGCCGACGAGGACCTGAGCCAGGCGGCGGCGCGCGAACTGGCCGAGGAGACCGGGCTGCACGCGCACGACCCCTCGACCCCGGCCCAGGACAACGGAGCGCACCTGGAGCAACTCGCCACCTACGGCGACCCCGACCGGGACCCGCGGATGCGTGTGGTCAGCGTGGCGCACCTCGCGCTCGCCCCCGACCTGCCCGCACCCCGCGCGGGCGGCGACGCCAGCAATGCGCGCTGGGCCCCGGTCGAGGAACTGCTCCAGCAGGGCGGCTACGGCCGCGACGGCGAGCCCGTCGCGCCACTGGCCTTCGACCACGCCCAGATCCTCGCCGACGGCGTGGAGCGGGCCCGCTCCAAGATCGAGTACTCCTCGCTGGCCACCGCGTTCTGCCCGCCCGAGTTCACCGTCGGCGAGCTGCGCCGGGTGTACGAAGCGGTGTGGGGGGTGGCCCTCGACCCGCGCAACTTCCACCGCAAGGTCACCGGAACCCCCGGGTTCCTCGTCCCGACGGGAGGCACGACCACACGCCAGGGCGGCCGCCCGGCCCAGCTCTTCAGGGCCGGTGGCGCCACGCTGCTCAACCCGCCGATGCTGCGCCCCGAGGTCTGACCGGCGCCGCGGAGCCCGGGCGTGGGCGCAAAGGGCAGGACCCCCGTTGCGTCGAACGGTGGACAGGCACGGGTGCAGGGGCGTGGCATGCATCGCCAAACCGCCCCATACACCAAAAAACCGGACATCGCACGCTATCTTGGTGCAGGTGATCCAAGCCTTCGGACTAACCAGCACCTCCCGCAAGGCGCGGCCGCCCGCTGTCGACGACGTCTCCTTCGAAGCGCGCGCCGGCCGGATCACCGTGCTCCTGGGGGCCACCGGTGCGGGCAAGACCACGGCCCTGAGGCTGATGCTCGCCCTGCGCCCCGGTCGCGGCATCACCTACTTCAGGGGACGGCCCCTGTACCGGATCGCCCATCCGGCACGTGAGGTCGGCGTGCTGCTCGGCGACGTACCGGGGCATCCGGCCCGCTCGGTCCGCGGACATCTGCGCATGCTGTGCGCGGCGTCGGGCGTCCCGGGGCGCCGCGCCGACGAGGTCCTCGAAGCCGTCGGCCTCGTCAGCTTCCGCGAGGAACGGCTCGGCACGCTCTCGCGCGGCATGGATCGCAGGCTCGGCCTGGCCTGTGCCCTGCTGCCCGACCCGCACACGCTCGTCCTGGACGACCCCACCCGCGGACTCTCCCCCGGCGAGGCGCAGTGGCTGCACGGCATGCTGCGCGCCCACGCCGATCAGGGCGGCACCGTACTGACGACCACAGGCGACCCGAGGGAGGCCGCGCGCATCGCCGACCGGGTCGTCACGCTCGACGCGGGCAGGCTCGTCGCCGACCAGCCGGCCGGGGAGTTCGCCCGCACCCGGCTGCGCCCGCGCGTGGCCGTGCGCAGTCCGTACGCCGGGCGCCTCGCGGCCGCGCTCACCAAGGAGGCCCGCACCGGCCGTCGTTCCGTCGAGGTCGTACGTGAGGGCGGCAACCGCCTCTCCGTGTACGGCACCACGACCTCGGTGATCGGCGAGACGGCCTTCCGGCACGGCATCCTCGTCCACCAACTCGCCGACGAGATCGGCGACATGGGTCCCGGCTCCGCCGCGGACGGCGCGCTGTCCGAGCGTGCGCCGACCGTGGGCGGCCCGGCGGGCGGTCGTACGCCACCGGAGCGCGAGAAGACCGTGTTCGGCTTCTCCGCGTCGGACCCGCTCACCATGACGCGCACGGAGTCCACCACCTCGGCCCCCGCCGCGCGGAGGCCGCCTCGGCCCAACTCCTCGGCGGCACCGGCGCTCTCGACCGCATCAGCCCCGGGCCCGGCCTCGTCGGCCGAGCCCGCCGAGGCCCCGCACCGGGCCGAGGCGCGCGCGGCTGTCGACGCCGAGACCGCCGCCCCCCACCCCGGGAGGCCGGAAACCGGCCGGACACGCCTCATCCACGCACGCCTCGTTCCGACCCGCCTCGTCCCGTCCCGCATCGCCACCACCCGCATCTCCGCCCTCCGCACCCTCCTGCCCGGCGCCAGAAGCCCGTTCGCCCGTCAGTCGTGGACGATGAGCCCCGAGACCCGGACCGGCGGGAACGACGCCGGCGCTCACTCCTTCGACACGGACTCCCCCCTCCCGCCCCCCATCTCCGTCCGTCCCGCCCCCACCCCACTACGCCCCCTGCGATACGAGATCCGGCGGGCCGCGGGCGTCGGCACCGGGTTCCTGACCTGCGGCGCGGTGCTCGTGCTGTCCGTGCTGACCGCCGTGGCGCTGGCCGGAATCGGCCACACCCCGCAGGCGCGGCTGTTCGCGGCCTGGCCCCGGGAACTGCCGCTGCCGCCCGTCGCGCTCGCCGCCGGACTGCTCGGGGCGCTGGCCTTCGGGGACGAGTTCCGCCACCCCGCCCTCGCCGCGGACCGCGGCACCGTGCCCCGCCGACTCGGGCTGCTGACCGCGAAACTCCTCGTCACCGGCGCCACCGCGGCACTGCTCGCCTTCCTCGTCGCGGGCTGCGACGCCGAGGCGCTCTATCTCGTCTACGGCAGGGAGCTGACCCAGGTTCCCGATGACTGGCTCTCGCTGAGCGCGAGTTGGATCGCACTCGTCATCGGGTGTGCCTGGGCCGGTGTGCTCGCGGCCGGCGTCTTCCGCTCCACCTCGGGCGGGCTCGCCGCCGTCCTCGCCGTACCCGTGGCCGTCGTACCCCTCATGCACACGGCGTTCCGGGGTCCGGCCGAGCGCACGGTGGCCGATCTCCCGTCGCGGATGCGGGAGGTGTTCCTGCTCCAGTGGCCGTTCGGAGGGGACCGGTACCTGCTCGCGGTGGCGCGGATACTCGTCCAACCCGTAGGTGGCGCAATGGCGTTGTCCCTCGCGGCACTGCTGTGCGCGTATCTGTTCACAACCCTGCGCGCCAGGGCCTGATGACCGGGGTTCTTGCGGTTCTGATGCCGCTTGTGCCCACAACTCCCCGTGGGTAGCTCGTTTCTTTCCGATAAGGCGTCAATTGCGACGGGGTGAGCGATCACCCTTTCGTGTGCTTTTCACCAAAGACCTCAAGGGAGTTGGAAACGACGCCGACAAAGGATCCGTGAGTACCCTTGCGCACACCATGATGACCGCCGCCCGTTCCACCGACTCCGGTCTGGTCGGTCCGGGCGAACTCGACCGCTACTCCTACGGCGACGCCCCGGTGGGCGATCGCGTCGGAACGCCCGCCTGGGACGGAGGCGAATCCGAGCTGGGCCGGGTCGGCCGGCGGCCCGCGGGCAACCGCGGCCGCGGGCTGCACGGCCAACTCGTCCAGCAGCTGGGTCAGATGATCGTCTCGGGCGACCTGGGCGCGGACCGTCCGCTGGTGCCCGAGGAGATCGGCCAGCGCTTCGAGGTCTCCCGCACCGTCGTCCGCGAGTCCCTCCGCGTCCTGGAGGCCAAGGGCCTGGTCAGCGCCCGGCCGAACGTGGGCACGCGGGTGCGTCCGGTCAGCGACTGGAACCTCCTCGACCCGGACATCATCGAGTGGCGGGCCTTCGGCCCCCAGCGCGACGACCAGCGCCGCGAGCTCAGCGAGCTGCGCTGGACCATCGAGCCGCTCGCCGCCCGTCTCGCCGCCGGACACGGCCGCGAGGAGGTGCAGCAGCGCCTGTCCGACATGGTGGAGATCATGAGCCACGCCATGGCGCAGGGCGACGCGCTCACCTACTCGCGCGCCGACACCGAGTTCCACGCGCTGCTCATCCAGGTCGCGAGCAACCGCATGCTGGAGCACCTCTCCGGCATCGTCGGCGCCGCCCTCCAGGTCTCCGGCGGCCCGGTCACGGCCTGCGACCGGCCGAACGACGCGTCCCTCGCCCAGCACGCGCGGATCGTCGACGCCCTCGGCACCGGCGACGGCGGCGCGGCGGAGGCCGCCATGCGCCAGCTGCTCACGGCGCATCCCGAGGTGGAGCGGGTGGTTCCCGCCCCGCGCGAGCACTGACCCGCCCCGCGGGCGGTGCGGTCGCCGGTGTGCGGCGTCCCCGCGGTTCCCATGGCGCGTCGGCCCGGGTGCAGGTCGTCACACCCGCCGTCGCCGGACCCCGCCGGATCCCTTCAGGAGCCCGGCGGGGTCCGGCGATGCGGCGGGCGATACCTTTTGCCCATGTCTGACCGTCTTTGTTCGCTTACGGGGTGTGACTCGGGCCACGCAGAATGGGCGTAACACTCATGGGAACAGCGCGATGACCTAAGAGGTGACAGCCGCGAAGGGAATACGGACGCCAGACATGGCGCTGTGCATCTTCCCGGCCCGCGCCCGCGCCGTCGGCCCATCCCCAGGCCGGTGGTCGGTTCCCGTCCGCAGTGGACGGTGCCGGAAGCCGTTTTCCAACGTTCCGAGAGGTTGTTCGTGTCGGCCAGCACATCCCGTACGCTCCCGCCGGAGATCGCCGAGTCCGTCTCTGTCATGGCGCTCATTGAGCGGGGAAAGGCTGAGGGGCAGATCGCCGGCGACGATGTGCGTCGGGCCTTCGAAGCTGACCAGATTCCGGCCACTCAGTGGAAGAACGTACTGCGCAGCCTCAACCAGATTCTTGAGGAAGAGGGTGTGACGCTGATGGTCAGTGCAGCAGAGCCCAAGCGCACCCGAAAGAGCGTCGCAGCGAAGAGCCCGGCCAAGCGCACCGCCACCAAGACGGTCGCGGCGAAGACGGTGACCACCAGGAAGGCCACCGCCACCACGGCCGCCCCCGAGGCGTCCGCCACCCCGGCCGATCCCGCCGATGAGGCCTCGCCCGCCAAGAAGGCCGCGGCCAAGAAGACGACCGCCAAGAAGGCGGTTGCCAAGAAGACCACCGCCAAGAAGACGGCGGCAAAGAAGACCTCGGGCAAGAAGGACGACGCCGAGATCCTCGAGGACGAGGTCCTTGAGGACACCAAGGTCGGCGACGAGCCCGAGGGCACCGAGAACGCGGGCTTCGTCCTGTCCGACGAGGACGAGGACGACGCGCCCGCGCAGCAGGTCGCCGCGGCCGGCGCCACCGCCGACCCGGTCAAGGACTACCTGAAGCAGATCGGTAAGGTCCCCCTGCTCAACGCCGAGCAGGAGGTCGAGCTCGCCAAGCGCATCGAGGCCGGCCTGTTCGCCGAGGACAAGCTCGCGAACGCCGACAAGCTCGCCCCGAAGCTCAAGCGCGAGCTGGAGATCATCGCCGAGGACGGCCGCCGCGCCAAGAACCACCTGCTGGAGGCCAACCTCCGTCTGGTGGTCTCCCTGGCCAAGCGCTACACCGGCCGCGGCATGCTCTTCCTGGACCTCATCCAGGAGGGCAACCTCGGTCTGATCCGCGCCGTCGAGAAGTTCGACTACACCAAGGGCTACAAGTTCTCCACGTACGCCACCTGGTGGATCCGACAGGCGATCACCCGCGCCATGGCCGACCAGGCCCGCACCATCCGTATCCCGGTGCACATGGTCGAGGTCATCAACAAGCTCGCCCGTGTGCAGCGCCAGATGCTCCAGGACCTGGGCCGCGAGCCCACCCCGGAGGAGCTGGCCAAGGAACTCGACATGACCCCGGAGAAGGTCATCGAGGTCCAGAAGTACGGCCGCGAGCCCATCTCCCTGCACACCCCCCTGGGTGAGGACGGCGACAGCGAGTTCGGTGACCTCATCGAGGACTCCGAGGCCGTCGTCCCCGCGGACGCCGTCAGCTTCACCCTCCTCCAGGAGCAGCTGCACTCGGTCCTGGACACCCTCTCCGAGCGCGAGGCCGGCGTCGTCTCCATGCGCTTCGGCCTCACCGACGGCCAGCCGAAGACCCTGGACGAGATCGGCAAGGTCTACGGCGTGACGCGTGAGCGCATCCGCCAGATCGAGTCCAAGACCATGTCGAAGCTGCGCCACCCGTCGCGCTCCCAGGTGCTGCGCGACTACCTCGACTAGTCCGCGATCCGGCCCACAGGGCCGGTCGTACGACACCGAAGGCCCGGCTCCCCTCGTGGGAGCCGGGCCTTCGTGCTGCGAGCGGAGACCATGTGGATCACTCTGGGTTCTCCAGTTACCGCCCTGAGTGAGGAGTCGACATGCGCCGTTCCCCTGGCCGTGCACTGATCCGGCCGCTCGTCCTCGCGGCCACCGTCACCGCCATACCCCTGATGAGCGCGTCCCCGGCGGCGCCCACGGCGGTCCGGAGCGTGGTCGTGGGGGGATTCCCCATCGATGTCTCGCAGGCCCCGTGGACGGTGGCGCTGTCCAGCCGTGACCGGTTCGGAGGCACCCGCGCGGGCCAGTTCTGCGGCGGCGTCGCGATCGCCCGCACCACGGTGCTCACGGCCGCCCACTGCATGAACGAGGACGTCCTCGGGGCGCCGCCCGCCCGCGTGCGCGACCTCAAGGTCATCGCGGGCCGTACGGACCTGCTGTCCGACGGGGGTCAGGAGATCGCCGTACGGGACGTCCGGGTCAATCCGGGCTTCGACAGCGCGACGAACTCCGGCGACTTCGCCGTCGTCATGCTCGCCGAGCCACTGCCGCAGAGCGCGGTCATCGCGATGGCGGGACCGGGCGACCCGGCCTACACGCCGGGCACCAAGGCCCTGGTCTCCGGCTGGGGCGACCTGACCGGTGGCGGCGCCTACGCGCACCGGCTCCATGCCGCGGATGTGCATGTGCTCGCCGACGACCGTTGTGGCCGCGCCTATCCGGGCGGCCCGGACGGCGTCTACCGGGCCGCCAGCATGCTCTGCGCGGGAGAGGCCGCCGGGGGCCCGGACGCGTGCCAGGGGGACAGTGGTGGCCCGCTGGTGGCCGGCGGGCGGCTGATCGGGCTCGTGTCCTGGGGCAGCGGCTGCGGGCGGGCCGGGAGCCCCGGCGTCTACACCCGTGTCTCCGAGGTCGTACGAGCCCTCGGGACGGGCGGCGACGGCGGGGACGGGAAAGCGCCCGCAAAAGCCCGCGAGAGGCTCCTCAGGAGCTCCTGAGGGTCCTGCGCGGGGGTGATGAGGATATGAGCACGGGCGGTCGCTCCAGGGAGGAGCGGCCGCCCGTGCATCGGCCTGTGCCGGTGCTGGCTCGTCGTCCGTAGGAGATTCAGTGCTCTTCTTCGGAAGCGGTGCTCGGCGCGGTCGTCAGCCGCTCCGTCTCGTCCTGTATCTCAGCGGCGATCTTCTTGAGTTCCGGCTCGAACTTGCGACCGTGGTGGGCGCAGAAGAGCAGCTCTCCGCCGCTGAGCAGGACGACGCGCAGGTATGCCTGGGCGCCGCAGCGGTCGCAGCGATCAGCGGCCGTCAGCGGGCTCGCGGGGGTCAGAACAGTAGTCACGTCGCCTCTTCTCTAGCTCGACGAGCTGTCGTACCAGGGTCAACATCCAACCAGCCCGAAAACGTTCCCGCTCGTGGCTTTTCCTGGAAAAAATCTTCCGAGGCGGCTGTCTGCTGCCGGTTGGCGGCGAATGTGCCGTAGTGCGTGTTGGGGATGCTTACGGGTTCGCGCTGTCTAGTATCTCGGTCCTCCCGGCTGGCTTGCCGGTTGTTCATGAGGACGTGCCCGGAGCCTAAATGGTTCATGCCTCCAAGGGAACGTGATATGCACTTCACCCCAACGAGGGATCGAACGTGTATACGAGCCTGGACTAGTCTGAGTAGCCGACGAGGGTGGCGTTACACCGGCTCTACCAGGCCTCGGTACCCTCTGACGGGCAACTGAAGCCTCCCCCTTACCCAGAAGGGGGCAACCTGAAATTCAGCGAGGAGCGAACCGCGTGACCGCCGATACGTCCGTGCCGTCCACAGCGCTGCTGGCAGGAGCAGACCGCGACGGTTCCAACTACACCGCGCGGCACCTGCTCGTCCTCGAGGGTCTTGAGGCGGTGCGCAAGCGTCCGGGCATGTACATCGGATCGACCGACAGCCGCGGTCTGATGCACTGCCTGTGGGAGATCATCGACAACTCGGTGGACGAAGCCCTCGGCGGCTACTGCGACCACATCGAGGTGATCCTCCACGACGACGCGTCCGTGGAGGTGCGCGACAACGGCCGTGGCATCCCCGTGGACGTGGAGCCCAAGACCGGCCTGTCCGGCGTGGAGGTCGTCATGACCAAGCTCCACGCGGGCGGCAAGTTCGGCGGCGGCTCGTACGCCGCCTCCGGCGGTCTGCACGGCGTCGGTGCCTCCGTGGTCAACGCGCTCTCCGCCCGCCTCGACGTCGAGGTGGACCGCGACGGCAACACCCACGCCATCAGCTTCCGGCGCGGCGTGCCGGGCGCCTTCTCGGGCTCCGGAGCGGACGCGAAGTTCGAGGCCAAGAGCGGTCTGCGCAAGGCCAAGAAGATCCCCAAGTCCCGCACCGGCACGCGCGTGCGCTACTGGGCGGACCGGCAGATCTTCCTCAAGGACGCCAAGCTCTCCCTGAACACGCTGCACCAGCGCGCCCGGCAGACCGCCTTCCTGGTGCCCGGCCTGACCATCGTCGTCCGCGACGAGTTCGGCCTGGGCGAGGGCGGCAGCAAGGGCGAGGAGTCCTTCCGCTTCGACGGCGGCATCAGCGAGTTCTGCGAGTACCTGGCGGCCGACAAGCCGGTCTGTGACGTGCTCCGCTTCTCCGGCAAGGGCACCTTCAAGGAGACCGTCCCCGTCCTGGACGAGCACGGCCAGATGACCCCGACCGAGGTCGCCCGCGAACTGGGCGTCGACGTCGCGATGCGCTGGGGCACGGGCTACGACACGAATCTTCGGTCCTTCGTCAACATCATCGCCACCCCCAAGGGCGGCACTCACGTCTCAGGCTTCGAGCAGGCCCTCACCCAGACGATGAACGACGTGCTGCGCGCCAAGAAGATGCTGCGCGTGGCCGAGGACAACATCGTCAAGGACGACGCCCTGGAGGGCCTCACCGCCGTTGTCACCGTGCGCCTGGCCGAGCCGCAGTTCGAGGGCCAGACCAAGGAGGTCCTCGGCACCTCGGCGGCCCGTCGCATCGTGAACCAGGTGGTCGCCAAGGAGCTGAAGGCGTTCCTGACCGCCACGAAGCGGGACGCCGCAGCCCAGGCCCGGGTCGTCATGGAGAAGGTGGTCGCCGCCGCCAGGACGCGTGTCGCGGCCCGTCAGCACAAGGACGCCCAGCGGCGCAAGACCGCCCTGGAGTCCTCGTCCCTGCCGGCCAAGCTCGCCGACTGCCGCAGTGACGACGTCGACCGCAGCGAGCTGTTCATCGTCGAGGGCGACTCGGCGCTCGGCACCGCCAAGCTGGCTCGGAACTCCGAGTTCCAGGCCCTGCTGCCGATCCGCGGCAAGATCCTCAATGTGCAGCGCTCGTCGGTGACCGACATGCTCAAGAACGCCGAGTGCGGCGCGATCATCCAGGTCATAGGAGCGGGCTCGGGACGCACCTTCGACATCGACCAGGCCCGCTACGGCAAGATCATCATGATGACCGACGCCGATGTGGACGGCTCGCACATCCGCTGCCTGCTGCTCACGCTGTTCCAGCGCTACATGCGGCCCATGGTCGAGGCCGGCCGTGTCTTCGCCGCGGTGCCGCCGTTGCACCGCATCGAGATCGTCCAGCCGAAGAAGGGCCAGGACAAGTACGTCTACACGTACTCGGACCGCGAGCTGCGCGACAAGCTCATGGAGTTCCAGACCAAGGGCGTCCGCTACAAGGACTCCATCCAGCGCTACAAGGGCCTCGGCGAGATGGACGCCGACCAGCTGGCCGAGACCACCATGGACCCCCGCCACCGCACCCTGCGCCGCATCAACCTCTCCGACCTCGAAGCCGCCGAACAGGTCTTCGACCTCCTGATGGGCAATGACGTGGCCCCTCGCAAGGAGTTCATCTCCGGCTCGGCGGCGACCTTGGACAGGTCGCGGATCGACGCGTGACGCCTGCGGCCGGCCGGGGCGAGAGTCCCGGCCGGTGGGGGTTCGGCTGAAGCCGTGCGCGTGGGTCGGGAGGGGCCGGGGTGGTCCTGGCCCCTCCAGGGCACGTCGACGTACCGGGATCGGCACGTCGACATGTCGACATGCGTTTCGGTGAGGGCGGTCTGCGGGGAGTGGGCCGCGGGTTTGTCCCTGGGGCGGCTCGGTCGGCTCACGCGACTCTCGCGGCGGGTGGCGTTGCCGTAGCGCGACAGCCACCGGGGGTTGCGCATGGCCAGGTCCCGTCCGAGAAGCACCCGGGTCTGCTCGCGTACCTCTTCCAGGGTCAGCGGGTCACCGGTGCCGCGGTACATGGCGGCCGTGGACAGGCCCGTCAGCCGGCGGACGCCGTCACCGATCGGGGCCGGCCGGGCAGGTCCCGACAGATCCTGCTCACGGGATCCGAGCCGCCGGGGCCCGTCCCTCTGCGCGGTTGATCGGACACGTGCCGCTCCCGCGCCCGCCCCGGCCGAGCACCCGGCCCGCGCACCCCACCCCTGCCCCGTCTCCACCCGTGGGTGGAGGCCCGCCCTCCAAGATCTCCACCTGTGATCCACCCCGGCTCCGATCTCCCGACCTGCGAATTTCCGTAAATTCGAAGCGTCGGGCAGCGCTCGCTCCCGGCGAACGACTTCTCGCTCACGGAGGATCTGATGGTGGGGCTCGCCAACGCGCTGGTGATCGTGGCCGTCGTCGCGCTCGTGCTGGTACGGCAGTTCCGCGCACGCCCGATCGACACGGACCGCCGCTGGTGGCTGCTGCCGCTGATCCTCGGGGTCATAGCGCTGCGCGAGCCCGGCATTCTCGACGCCCACCACCGCGTCGGGTCCGCCGCACTGCTCGCTGTGGAACTCCTCATCGGCCTGGCCATGGGTGCGGGCTGGGCCTGGACCACCCACGTCTGGACCGAGCCGGACGGCGTGGTGTGGAGCAAGGGCACCAAGGCGAGCGCCGCCGTCTGGATCGCCGGCATCGCCCTGCGCATGGGCCTCTTCGCCATCGGTGCCGCCCTCGGCCTGCACCAGCACAGCTCCGCCCTGCTCCTCGGCTTCGCCGCATCCCTGCTGGTCCGCGCCGGGATCCTGACCTGGCGGGCGAGCACCCTCGGCGCCCGTACGCCCCTGACCACCCAGCCTCTCGGCGCCACGAGCCGCCCCGCCGCGGCGTACGGTGACGGCAGGCCCGCCGGAGAGGAGCGCCTGTGACCGAGAACGCCTGGACGCGGTGGCCCTCGAAAGAGGCGCTGGGCCGCGCCGGAACCACCCGCCCCCGCCGCCTGCTCGCCTGGGCCGTCAGGGTTCTGGTGATCGCCCTGCTGCTGTGGGGCGCGTACAACCAGAAGCATGTCGGCGTCTGGACCGCGGTCGCCGCCCTCGCGGGCGTCGTCGCCGCCGGATTCCTCGGCTGGGCCTTCTTCCGCACCACCTACCAGCATCGGCTGCTCCCCTCCCTGCTCCTGCTGGCGGCGCTCATGGGCATCGCGGTCGCCGCCGAGGCCACGGGATTCAGGGCACTGGCCCTCGTCCTGTGGTGCGGTTGCGGGATCACCGCCCTGGAGCGGCTTCCGCTCGCGGCCGCGACCCCGGTGACCTCGGCGGGCCTCGCCGCGTACTCCGCCTTCAACAACGACGTCTGGCTGACCACCGCCGCCTCGGTCGCGGGCATGGCCCTCGCCGGGTACGTCCTGCGGCTGGACGCGGAGGCCCGCGGCAACGCACAGCGGCTGCTCGACCAGGAGCGGGCCGCGAGAGTCGCCGAGGCCGAGTCCGCGGCACTCGCCGAGCGGGCCAGAATCGCCCGGGAGATCCACGACGTGCTGGCCCACAGCCTCTCCGCGCAACTCGTTCACCTGGAGGCGGCCCGGCTGCTGATCGAGCGGGGCGCCGACCGGGAGCGGATCCTGGAGCGCGTGGTGGCCGCCCGGGGCATGGCCCGCGACGGCCTCGCCGAGACCAGACAGGCACTGTCCGCGCTGCGGGGCGAACTGACGCCGCTGGAGGACTTCCTCGGTGAACTCGTCAGCGGGGCCGAGGGTGCCGCGGTCACCGTCACGGGTGAGCCCAGGCCCCTGCCGGCCGAGGCCTCCCAGGCCGTGCGCCGGGTCGCCCAGGAGGCGTTGACGAACATCCGCAAGCACGCCCAGGGCGCCAAGGTGGACCTGCGTCTCGACTACAGCGATCACCAAGTGACGCTGAATGTGCGGGACTCGGGCGGACGGCCCGGCGATCTCACCTCCTCCGGCGGCGGGTACGGTCTGCTCGGTATGCGCGAGCGCGCCGAACTGCTGGGCGGCTCGCTGGACGCGGGGCCGGACGAGGAGGGGTTCGCGGTGACACTGAAGGTGCCCGTATGACCGAGCCGGAGGTGGAGAAGAAGCCGGCGCGGGTGGTGGTCGCCGACGATCAGACCGTCGTCCGGGAAGGCATCGTGATGCTGCTCGGGCTGCTGCCGGGCGTCGAGGTCATCGGCGCCGCGGGTGACGGCGAGGAGGCGGTGCGGCTGGTCGGGGAGCTCGCCCCGGACGTCGTTCTGATGGACCTCCGGATGCCCCGTTGCGACGGCGTGGAGGCCACCCGGCGGATCCGGGACCAGTACCCCGGCACCCAGGTGGTGGTGCTCACCACGTACGCGGACGACGAGTCGCTGTTCCCCGCGCTGCGGGCCGGTGCCCGGGGGTATCTGACCAAGGACGCGGGCGGCGAGGAGATCGTACGCGCCGTGGAGAGCGTGCTGTCGGGGGAGGCGGGGCTGTCGCCGAGCGTGCAGCGCCGTCTGCTGGAGCGGCTGTCGCAGGCCGAGCCCCAGTCGGCCGCGGTCATGCCCACGCCGCCTGTCCCACCGGATGGGCTGACCGTGCGCGAGACCGAGGTCCTGGTGCTGATCGCCGAGGGACTCAGCAACCAGGAGATCGCCCACAGGCTGCATGTCTCGAACGCGACCGTGAAGACGCACATCAACAACCTGTTCGCGAAGACGGGACTCAAGGACCGGGCGCAGGCGGTGCGTTACGCCTACGCCAAAGGGCTGGTGCGGCCGCCCGGGTGAGGTCACCTGATGGGGTGAAGAGCCCGGAGAAGAAGAGTCACGGAACTTCCGGGTCTGTCCATCCTTGGGCATGCAGTCAAGCGATGATCGTGCCCGGGGAGCGGGGGACGGTCCCGAGCGTTCGGCCGAGAACCGGAGGGACCACGGCGCACCCAGCCGCGAAGTGCGGCACGAGGACCCTTGGTACGACCCGTCGGCCCTGGGCTGGGACGAGCCGTACGGCGCCGGGTCACTCGCGCCGACCGTGCCCCCGGCACGCGGGGAGCCGGACGCGGCGGCAGCGCGCGCCCGCGAGGTGTACGTCGAGGTGCAGCGCAGCGCCGCCTTCCAGGAAGTACGGGGCAGATACCGGCGGTTCGTGGTGCCGGGGGTCGCGGTCTTCCTGAGCTGGTACGTGGCGTACGTGATCGCGGCGACCACCGCTCCGGGGCTGATGGCGAGGCCCGTGGTGGGCGCGGTGAACGTGGCGATGCTCGCGGGGCTGGGGCAGTTCCTCACCACGTTCCTGCTCACCTGGGCCTACACCCGGCACGCGCGGCTGCGGCGGGACCGGGCGGCGCTGGAACTGCGCTGGGACACTCAGGAGTTGACCCGGGAGACGCGGGGAGGTGCCCGGTGACCGGCGATCATCAGACGCTGGCGCTGCTGTTGTTCAGCGGGTTCGTCGCGGTCACCCTCGGGATCACGACATGGGTGAGCCGGCGGCGGCGCGGTTCGGCGGAGGAGTTCTACACGGGCGGGCGGCTGTTCTCCCCCATGGAGAATGGTTTTGCCATCACGGGCGACTACATCTCGGCGGCCTCCTTCCTGGGCGTCACCGGGCTCATCGCGCTGTACGGCTACGACGGGCTGCTGTATGTGGTCGGCTTTCTCGTGGCGTGGCTGGTGGTGCTGTTCCTGGTCGCCGAACTGGTGCGCAACTGCGGGCGGTTCACCCTGGCCGACGTGGTGGCCGCGCGGATGAGCGAGCGCCCGGTGCGGATCGCGGCGGGCACCTCGTCGGTCGTGGTGTCCGTGCTGTACCTGGTGGCGCAGATGGTCGGCGCCGGCAGCCTGGTGGCGCTGCTGCTGGGGCGCACCAGCGGGGCGGCCCAGGCGTGGACGGTCATCGGGGTCGGCGCCCTGATGGTGATCTATGTGTCGCTGGGCGGGATGCGGGCCACCACCTGGATCCAGATCGTCAAGGCGGTGCTGCTGCTCGGCGGGACGATCGCGCTGACCGTGCTCCTGCTGCTGCGATTCCATGGCGATGTCGACCAGTTGCTGGTGACGGCCGCGCGGCGCAGCGGCCACGGGGACGCCTTTCTGGCGCCCGGCCTGAAGTACGGCGGGAGCTGGACCGCCCGCCTCGACTTCATCAGCCTCGGCCTCGCTCTGGTGCTGGGCACCGCGGGGCTGCCGCACATCCTGTCCCGCTTCTACACGGTGCCGACCGCACGCGCCGCGCGCCGTTCCGCGGTGTGGGCGATCGGTCTGATCGGCGGGTTCTATCTGCTGACGATCGTCCTCGGGTTCGGCGCGGCGGCGGTCGTGGGCCCGGGAGCCCTGCGTGCCTCGAACGCGGCCGGGAACACCGCGATGCCCCTGCTCGCCCTCGACCTGGGCGGCGGGGCGGGCTCCACCGGAGGAACGGTTCTGTTCGCGGTGGTCGCCGCCGTCGCCTTCGCCACGATCCTCGCGGTGGTCGCCGGCATCACCCTCGCCTCCTCCGCCTCCGTGGCCCACGACCTGTACGCCTGTCTCCGGCGCTCGCGCGGCGGACAGAAGGGCGGGGTGCGGGGCGAGGTGGCCGCGGCGCGGATCGCCGCCGTCGGGATCGGTGTCGTGGCGATCGCGCTCGGACTGCTGGCCCGGGACCTCAACGTCGCCTACCTGGTCGGAGTCGCCTTCGCGGTCGCCGCGTCGGCGAACCTGCCGGTGCTGATGTACTCGCTGTTCTGGCGCGGCTTCACCACCCGTGGCGCGGTGTGGGCCGTGTACGGCGGACTGGTCCCGGCACTCGGGCTCGTACTGCTCTCCCCGGTGGTGTCCGGCTGCCGCGGCTCGCTGTTCCCCGGCGTCGACTTCCAGTACTTCCCGTTGCAGAACCCGGGCATCGTCTCCATCCCGCTCGGCTTTCTCGCCGGCTGGCTGGGCACGGTCACCTCGGACGAGACGCCGGACGAGGCCAAGTACGCCGAGACCGAGGTGCGCTCCCTCACCGGGGCCGGGGCCGCCTAACGTTGCCGTGCGGCCACCGTCACGGCGCCACCCATGCGTACCGGTGCTCCGGGCGCCCGGTGTCGCCGTACTTCAGGGAGAGCCGCAGGCGGCCGGCCTGTTCCAGATGGCGGAGGTAGCGCTGGGCCGTGGAGCGGCTCAGGCCGGTGCGGGCGGCGACCTCGTGGGCGGAGAGCGGATGGTCGGCGCCGTACAGCACGTCGCATATCAGGTCCGTCGTGGGCGCGGTGTGGCCGCTCGGCAGTCCGGGCGCGGATGGGGCGGGAGCGGTACGCAGCGCCCCGAAGATCCGGTCCACCTGTTCCTGGCCCGCCACACCCCGGCCGCCCACCCGGTCGACGGTGCGGCGCAGCGCGGCGTAGGAGTCGAGACGGGTGCGCAGTGCGGCGAAGGTGAACGGCTTCACCAGATAGTGCAGGGCGCCCAGGCGCATCGCCTGCTGGACGGTGGCGACATCACCGGCCGCCGTGATCATGATGACGTCCGCGCCATGGCCCTGTTCCCGCATCCGGTGGACGAGTTCCAGGCCGGTGCGGTCCGGCAGATAGTGGTCGAGCAGCACCAGATCGATGGCGCCGCGCTCCACGGCGGCCAGTGCCTGGGCGGCACTGTGCGCGCGGGCGGCCACCCGGAACCCCGGAACCTTTCCCACGTATTTGGCGTTTATCTCAGCGACGCGGAAGTCGTCGTCGACCACCAGGACGTCAATCATCAGGCCTCTCCTTCAAGGCCGGCGGGCGTCCGGCCCGCCTGTGCGGCTCCGCAGTTGTAGCGCGAGCAAAAAGAGCACAACAGGTTCTTGCGAGCAAAAGAACGCCTTGTGCACACAAGACTGCTGCTCGTACAGGGGCGGACCTACCGTCCCGGGTCATGAGCGCACACACCGGCCCCGCCATCGAGCTGCGGGGCGCGAGCAAGACCTTCAGAACCCCGTCAGGGGGACTGCACACGGCCGTGCGCGGTCTGGATCTCACCGTGGGACGCGGTGAGTTCGTGGCCGTCGTGGGGCCGACCGGCTGCGGCAAGTCCACCACGCTGACGCTGGTCAGCGGGCTGGAGGAGCCCACCGAGGGTGAGGTGATGGTGGCCGGGGAGCCGGTCGGCGGTGTCGGCGACAAGGTCGGCTTCGTCTTCCAGCAGGACGCCACCTTCCCCTGGCGCACCGTGCTGTCGAACGTCATGGCGGGCCCCCGCTTCCGGGGCGTCCCCAAGGCGGAGGCCCGGCAGAAGGCCCGCGAGTGGCTGGCCCGGGTCGGGCTCGCCGCCTTCGAGGACCGCTACCCGCACCAGCTCTCCGGCGGCCAGCGCAAGCGCGTCGCCCTCGCCGCCACCTTCGTCAACGACCCCGAGATCCTGCTGATGGACGAGCCGTTCTCGGCGCTCGACGTGCAGACCCGGGCGCTGATGTCGGACGAGCTGCTGGAGCTGTGGGAGGGCACCGGCGCCTCGGTCGTCTTCGTCACCCACGACCTGGAGGAGTCCATCGCGCTGGCCGACAAGGTCGTCGTGATGACCGCCGGGCCCGCGACCGTCAAGCAGGTCTTCGAGATCGATCTGCCCCGGCCGCGCAAGGTCGAGGCGGTGCGCCTCCAGCCACGGTTCATCGAGATCTACCGGGAGATCTGGGAGTCGCTCGGCGAAGAGGTCCGCATCACCCGCGAGAGGGGTGCCGCCCATGTCGCCTGAGGTTCTCGACACCCCGGTCGCCGGCACCGCCAAGACCCCCGACCGCGCGCAGAGCCGCGCCCGGGCCGCCCGCCGCCGCAAGCTCCTCGTCAACACCGCGCGGGTGGTGCTCCTGGTCGCCGTGCTCGGTCTGTGGGAGGCGCTGTCCCGGGCGAAGGTCATCGATCCGTTCAACTTCTCGATGCCCTCCAAGATCTGGGACCAGATCGCCACGTGGATGATGCACGGCACCGCGCTAGGCTCCCTGGGCGAGCAGGTCTGGTACACGCTCTACGAGGCCCTGCTCGGCTGGCTCGTGGGTGTGGTCGCCGGTGTCCTCCTCGGCATCGCACTGGGCCGGATCGGCCTGCTCGCCGAGGTGCTTGGTCCATACATCAAGGTGCTCAACTCGATTCCCCGGATCGTCCTTGCGCCCATCTTCCTGATCTGGTTCGGACTCGGCCCCTCCTCCAAGGTCGCCTCCGCCGTGGTGCTGGTCTTCTTCCCGGTGTTCTTCAACGCCTTCCAGGGCGCCCGCGAGGTGGACCGCAATCTGGTGGCCAACGCCCGCGTCCTGGGCGCGAGCGATCGCAGGGTGACCCTCCAGGTGGTCGTCCCGTCGGCCACCTCCTGGATCTTCACCAGTCTCCATGTCAGCTTCGGCTTCGCGCTGATCGGCGCCATCGTCGGCGAGTACATCGGCGCGACCAAGGGCATCGGCCTGCTCGTCGCGCAGTCGCAGAACACCTTCAACGCCGCCGGTGTGTACGCCGCGATGGTCATCCTCGCCGTCGTCGCCCTCGCCGCAGAGGGCCTGCTCACCTTCGCCGAGCGGCGCATCTTCCGCTGGAAGCCCGCCGGTTCGGACAGCTGACCCACCGGCTCCGGCAGCCGGGCGGCCCGGTCCGGACCACCGGCCGGCCCGCCGCAGGACCAGCCCCCCACACCCTCACCCGCACCGCCCTCTCACAAGGACGTGAACCGTCATGCGCAAGACCGCCAGACACGCCTCCCTGGCCGCCGCCGGCCTGCTCGCCCTGTCCTCGCTCACCGCCTGCGCCAACGACGCGGCCGGTTCCGCGACCGGCTCCGGCGGGGGCGGCGGCAAGGGCGAGAGCGTCAAGATCATGGTCGGCGGCCTCGACAAGGTCATCTACATGCCCGCGATGCTCACCCAGCGCCTCGGCTACTTCCAGGACGAGGGCCTGAACGTCCAGCTCATGTCCGAGCCCGCCGGAGTCCAGGCCGAGACCGCGCTCGTCGCCGGCCAGGTGCAGGGCGCGGTCGGCTTCTACGACCACACCCTCGACCTCCAGGTGAAGGGCAAGTCGGTCGAGTCGGTCGTCCAGTTCTCGCGCGCCCCGGGCGAGGTGGAGGTCGTGTCCGCCAAGGCCGCGGGCGATGTCACCTCGCCCAAGGACTTCAAGGGCCGCAAGCTGGGCGTGACCGGGCTCGGGTCCTCGACCGACTTCCTCACCAAGTACCTGGCGGTCAAGAACGGCGTGGACGTCAGCGAGTTCACGCCGGTCGCGGTGGGCGCGGGACCGACCTTCATCGCGGCGCTCCAGCAGGGCTCGATCGACGGCGGCATGACCACCGACCCGACCGTGGCGACGATCCTCGACAAGAAGGCCGGCAAGATCCTGCTCGACATGCGCACCCCCGAGGGCTCGCAGCAGGCGCTGGGCGGGCCGTACCCGTCGTCAAGTCTGTACATGCAGACGGACTGGGTGAACGGACACAAGGCGACCGTCCAGAAATTGGTCAATGCATTCGTCAAGACGCTCAAGTGGATGTCCACCCACAGCGCCGACGAGATAGCCGCCAAGATGCCCGCCGACTACTCCCAGGGCGACAAGGCGCTCTACACCCAGTCCGTGAAGAGCACCCTGCCGATGTTCACCGACGACGGTGTGATGCCGGAGAACGGTCCCGAGACCGTGGAGAAGGTGCTCAAGGCGTTCAACCCCAACATCAAGAACGCGAACGTCGACCTGAGCAAGACCTACACGACCGAGTTCGCCAAGGCGGTCAAGTAGTACGGCGGGCGATCAAGGTAATCAATTGTTGCGTGCCGTGGGCTCGGGCTGCCGTCCGGGCCCGGGCTCCAGCTCCGGCTCGCCCAGCGCCTCCGGCAGCACCACCGTGAACTCCGCACCGCCCCCGCCCGCGGTGTCCACGGTCGCGCTGCCGCCCTGGCGCTCGGCGAGCCGGCGCACCAGCGACAGCCCGAGCCCCCGCTTGCCGTGCACGGGCGCCCGCTTGGTGGACCACCCCTCGGTGAAGACCAACTCCCGCTGATCCACCGGCACTCCGGGCCCGGTGTCCCGCACCCGGAGCACGACCGTACGCCCCTCGACGCGCAACTCGACCTCCACGCGCGCGTGCGGAGTGCCCGCGACCGCGTCCAGGGCGTTGTCCACCAGGTTGCCGACGACCGTGACCAGCCCCCGCGGGTCGACCAGCCGGTCCGGGAGCCTGCTGCGTTCCGACACCCACAGGGCGACGCCGCGCTCGGCCGCCACCGTCGCCTTGCCGACCAGCAGGGCGGCCAGCAACGGGTCCTGGACCTTCTCGGTGACCTGTTCGGCGGTGACCCGGTGATCCCCGACCACCTCCCCGACGAACTCCACCGCGTCGTCGTACATCTCCAGTTCCAGCAGCCCGAGCAGGGTGTGCATCCGGTTGGCGTGCTCGTGGTCCTGGGCACGCAGGGCGTCGATCAGCCCGCGTGTGGAGTCGAGTTCGCGCCCCAGCTGCTCCAGTTCGGTGCGGTCGCGCAGGGTGGCCACCGCACCGCCGTCGTCGGTGGGCATCCGATTGGCGACCAGCACCCGCCGGCCGCGCACCGTCAGCAGATCGGTGCCGGTCACCCGCCCGGCGAGCACATCGGTCGTACGGCCTTCCCCGAGCGCCTCGTCGGGGGCGCGGCCCACGGCCTCGTCGCCGATGCCCAGCAGCCGCCGCGCCTCGTCGTTGAGCAGCCGGATCCTGCCGCCCCGGTCCAGGGCGACCACGCCCTCACGGATGCCGTGCAGCATCGCCTCGCGCTCCGCGAGCAGCGCCGAGATGTCGGAGAACGCCAGGTCCCGGGTCTGCCGCTGCACCCGGCGGGCGATCAGCCAGGCGGCCAGGGCACCCACCGCGAGAGCGCCGCCCGCGTAGGCGAGCAGCCCCGGGATGACACCGATCAGCCGGGCGCGCACGCTGTCGTAGGCGATGCCGACCGAGACCGCCCCGATCAGGCGGTGGTGGGCGTCGTACAGCGGCACCTTGCCGCGCGCGGAGCGTCCCAGGGTGCCCCGGTCGATCTCCATGACCTCCTTGCCCGCGAGGGCGCCGGAGGGGCTCGTGGACACTATGCGGCCGATCTGCGACGCGGTCGGATGCGACCAGCGCACCCAGTGCCGGTCCAGGACCACGATGTACTCGGCGTGCGTGGCGCGCCGGATCCGCTCGGCCTCCTGCTGCACCGGGCCGTCCTTGGTCGGCGGCGTGGTCAGCAGGCCCTGGGCGATCTGTGGGTCCTGGGCCGTGGTCTCGGCGATGGCCAGCGCGCGGCGCATCGCCTCGTGGTCCAGCTGTTTGCTCAGCGGCGCGAGGAACAGGCCGGTCACCAGCACCGCGACGCCCGCGGCGATGGTCACCTGCATGAGCAGCACCTGCGAGAACACCCGCCGTGGCATACCGAGGCGCAGACGGCGTGCGGAGGGAGTCGGACTCATGGGGGACGACAGTACGGGGTGCGCCCGCCGCGTGGTTCAGCTCGCCAGCGCCGTCGGGCGCAGCTCACGCACCGCGACGACGGTCATCCGCGCCGGTGTGCCGAGCACCGCGGCGCCGCAGCTCTCCGGGCGCGGCGGCAGCGACGCCCCGCGCGCCACGGTGACCCGCCAGCGGCGGCCGTCGGCATGGGCGACGGTCACCGCCCAGCGCGGCGCCGCACCGTCGGTCCGTACGACGCGCAGCACGCCCGCCCGGTACTCGCCCGCCGCCTCACGCACCGCCAGCTCGGCCGCCTGCCCGGGGCGTTCGAAAGCGGAGCAGCCGCGGCACCCGGCGACCGCCACCCGGCCCTCCCGGACGCTGTCCAGGGCCTTCTTGAGGGTGCGCGCGTCGGCGCGGCCGTAGACGTATCCGTACGGCAGCACGAGCACCGTCGGCGCGAAGCGATGTCCACCCAGATGAGTGACCTCCCAGACCCCGTCTTCCCCCGACGCGGCGAGCTCGGTGGCGAGCGGTCGGCCCAGCAGGGCACAGCAGCGGTCGCGCTTGCCGTTGGTGCACACGAGCGCGAGCGGATCGCCGGTGTGCGGGCGCCCGCCGAGCACCGCGTCGAAGGAGCGGTGGTCGCCCGCGCCGAGGGCGCCGAGGTCCAGGTCGAGCAGGTGGCGGGGATCACGGGTGGTGGCCGCGCGCAGCCAGCCGCGGCCCGGCACGGTGTGGGCGGCGTAGACCTGGCGCATCTCGCCGAAGCCGGGGTCCGCGTGGCGGCCGGGGCGCCGGATGAGGGCCACGCGTACCCCGGTGCCCGACGCGGCCGTCTCCAGGGCGCGGCCGACCGCCGGGTCCAGATGGCTCGAAGTGAGCGCTTTGGCGCCCCACGGGCCGGGCTGTTCCAGCAGCAGCCAGGTCGTCGCCGTGGCCGCCGTCGCCGAAACGGGCTCGTCGAGGCTCAGGGAGACGGACGCGCACCTACTCACAGAGGTGAGCCTAACCTGACTCAGGCCAGGGCGACTTCCGGCCGGGGCCGTGCCCCGTCCAGGGCAGGGCGCCGGGCTGCCGGAGGGGTGTGGCTCCCGGTGGGCGAGCCGTGGGGACTCAGTCGGCCTGAGGGAGGGGCTGCGGCGGGCGCGGGCCGACGTAGTGGCCGACGGGGCGCATCCGCAGCGGGCGTTCGCCGTACTCCTCCAGGGCGTGCGCGATCCAGCCCGCGATACGGGCGACGGCGAAGATCGTCTCGCCGGCGGTGGCGGGCATGCCGAAGGAGGAGGTGAACACCGCGAGCGCCAGGTCGACATTGGCGTGCAGCGGGGTGTGCCGGGCGGTCGTGGCGACGATGTCGCGGGCGGCGAGCAGGGCGGGTTCGGCGCGGGGGAGCCGTTCCAGCAGACCGAACAGGACCTGTGCGCGGGGGTCCTCGCCGGTGTAGATGCGGTGGCCGAGCCCGGGGACGCGGCGGCCGGCGCGCAGTTCGTCGGCGATCACCGGGCCCGCGTTGCCCAGTTCGAGCACGTCCAGCAGCATCCGGTGGGCCAGCCCGCTGCTGGCGCCGTGCAGCGGGCCCTCCAGGACGCCGAGCCCGGCCGAGACGGTCGCGTAGGCGTGCGCCCGCGCGGAGGCGGCGACCCGGACCGCGAGCGTGGAGGCGGCCAGGTCGTGATCGGCGAGCAGGACCAGCGCGGCGTCCAGTACGCGCACGGCGTCCTCGTCCGCCGGGCGGGCGGTCAGCCGGGACCACAGGCGGTGGGCGAGCGGCGCGTCGCCCCCCGGGTCGTGCGCGATCGGCGGCAGGGCGTCGACGAGCGTGGGGATGAGCACGCGCGCCGTGTTCAGGACGGCCTCTTCGGACAGGTCGAAGCGCAGCGGGTCCTCGGCCGCCGCGGCGATCGTCGCGACCCGCAGCCGGTCGATGGGGGAGGTGTGCTCGGGCAGCGCCTCCACGGCCCAGCGGGCGGCGCGCACGGTCGCCTCGGGTGCGGTGAAGGCCGTACCGGGGACGAGCCGGCCGGTCCACAGCCACTCGGCGACCTCCTCGTAGGAGTGCCGGGCGGCCAGTTCGGTGGCGTCGACGCCCCGGTAGTAGTACCGGTCGGCCTCGATCAGGGTGATCCGGGTGCGCACCGAGAGATCGCCGCCGGAGCCCGGGATCCCGGCGCTCTCACGGCGGTTACGCCGGGCCAGGTCCTCCACCTCGCGCGCCTCGAAGGTGCTGGCACGGCCGCCGGGCTCGCGCTTGCTGCTCAGCAGGCCGCGGCTGACATACGCGTAGACGGTCTCGGGCTTCACACCGAGCAGTTCGGCGGTCTCCTTGGTGGTCAGCCTTCGCCCCGTGCGGTTGGGGGCGGATTCGTGATCGCGCATGAGGGTCACCGTAGCGGTCTCTGCACATCTTGATGGCCAACCTCTTTATATTGATTCAATCAATATTGACAGGTTTTACGTCAAGAGTGGACAGTCGGATCAAGCTCAGAGAGGACAATCATGGCCATCAACAGGACCGCAACGCCCCTCGTCGACGTCCCCCGCGGTCTCGCCGGTGTCGTCGTCACCGAGACGGAGATCGGCGACGTACGGGGGCAGGAGGGCTTCTACCACTACCGGCAGTACTCCGCCGTCGACCTCGCCGCCACTCGCCGTTTCGAGGACGTCTGGCACCTGCTCGTGCACGGCACCCTGCCGGACGCCGAGCGTGCTGCCGCCTTCGCCGCCGAGACCGCGGCGCTGCGGCGGCTGCCCGAGGAGGTCCGGGCGAGCCTGCCCGCGATCGCCGCCGCGAGCCGCGTCTCCGGTCCGCTGGCCGGACTGCGCACCGGGCTGTCCCTGCTGGGCGCGGCACGGGGATTCCGGCCGCTGTACGACCTGGACGCCGACCGGCGCCGCGCCGACACGCTCGCCGCCTGCGCCGCCGTACCCACGTTGCTCACCGCGCTGTACCGGCTGGGGCGGGGGCTTGAGCCCGTGGAGCCGCGGGAGGACCTGCCGCACGCCGCCAACTACCTGTACATGTTGACCGGTTCGGTGCCCGATCCACGCCGAGCGCGGGCGGTCGAGCAATACTTGATCTCCACCATTGATCACGGATTCAATGCATCAACCTTTACGGCCCGGGTCATCGCGTCCACCGGGGCCGACGCGGCGGCCTGTCTCACCGGTGCCGTGGGCGCACTGTCCGGTCCGTTGCACGGAGGGGCGCCCAGCCGGGCCCTGGACACACTGGACGAGATCGGCACGCCTGACCGTGTCGATGCCTGGATCCGGGAACGGGTGCTGGCCGGCGAGCGGATCATGGGCTTTGGACACGCCGTCTACCGCACGGAGGACCCGCGTTCGCGGATGCTCCGGGAGATCGCCCTCGGCTTCGGGGGCCCCCGGGTGGAGTTCGCGGTGGAGGTCGAACGCCGGGTCGAAGCCGTCCTCGCCGAGCTGAAGCCCGGCCGTGAACTCCACACCAACGTCGAGTTCTACGCCGGGGTGGTCATGGAACTGTGCGGCCTGCCCCGGGAGATGTTCACCCCGACCTTCGCGGCGGGCCGGGTGGTGGGCTGGAGCGCCAACATCCTGGAACAGGCCGCCGACTCGAAGATCATCCGCCCGGCGGCGCGGTATGTGGGGCCGGAACCGGCGGTGTGACGGGCCGACCACCCCAGCGGGCCGTGCGCCTCGCCGGGCCGACCCCCTCGCCGGGTCGATCGGGCCGCCCGGGTCCGAGTCCTTCTGCCGGATTCCGGGACCGGGACGCGCCCCGCGCCACCTCGGGCGCCTTCGGCCGCCCCTCCCGCCGCCCGTTCTCACCCCCGAACCCTTTTATCCTGGTCCGCAGCCCGGTCACAGGAGAAAGGTCGCCCCTTGGGGAACAGCTCGGCGCACGAGACGGACGGCGGTCGTCGTCCCCATCAGCAGATTCCGGTCGTCGTCCTGGCCGGGTTTCTCGGCTCGGGGAAGACCACGCTCCTCAATCACCTGCTGCACCGCAGCGCGGGCAGCAGGATCGGGGCGATCGTCAATGACTTCGGCGCCATAGAGATCGACGCGCTGGCCGTCGCGGGTGCCCTCGGCGACTCCACCGTCTCCCTCGGCAACGGCTGCCTGTGCTGTGCCGTGGACGCCGGTGAACTCGACGTCTACCTGGGCAAGCTCGCCGCGCCCGAGGCCGGTGTCGATGTGATCGTCATCGAGGCCAGCGGACTCGCCGAACCCCAGGAACTGGTGCGGATGGTGCTCGCCAGCGAGCATCCCGGCATCGTGTACGGCGGTCTGGTCGAGGTCGTGGACGCCGCCGAGTTCGACGACACGCGCGCGCGGCACCCCGAGATCGACCGGCATCTCGCCCTCGCCGACCTGGCCGTCGTCAACAAGCTGGACCGGGCCGCGGACCCCGAACGGGTGCTCGCTCTGGTGGGGTCGCTGACCGACCGGGCCGCCGTCGTGCCCGCCACCTACGGGCGCGTCGACCCCGAGTTCCTCTTCGACTGCCGGCCGAGCGAGGAACGCATCGGCCAGCTGTCCTTCGACGATCTGCACGACCAGGGCGACGACGACGGCACGGACGGCCTCGGCGGCAACGGCCACGCAGGACACCTGCACACCGGCTACGACAGCCTGTCCTTCGTCTCCGGCGTCCCTCTGGACCCGCGCCGTCTGATGCGGTTCCTGGACAGCCGGCCCGAGGGGCTGTACCGGATCAAGGGACATGTCGACCTCGGCCCCAACGACCTCCGCAACCGGTACACCATGCACGCCGTCGGCCGGTTCCTGCGCTTCTACCCCGAGCCCTGGGCGCCCGCCGAAGAACGCCGCACCCAGCTGGTGCTGATCGGCTCCGGCATCGACACCGAGGCGCTCGGCACGGAACTGAAGGGCTGCGAGAGCGACGCCCCGCACGCCGACGAGCACGGCATGTGGGGCGTCCTGCGCTACGTACAGGGCTCCGAGGACGAACCCGACCCGGAGCCCTACGGCGGCTAGCTAGAAGACCGGCCCCGCGACCACCGACACCGTCTTCGGCAGCGAGGTGCCGGAGCCGTCCCGGCGCGGGTCCGGTTCCGGCAGCTCGGCCGGGGTGCCGTTCTTCTGCGCCGCGCGCGCGGGCACCGGGCCCGTCCAGGCCAGCGCCAGACAGTCCTCGCCCTTCAGGAACCGCTGGCAGCGCACGCCGCCGGTGGCCCGGCCCTTGCGCGGGTACTGGTCGAACGGCGTCAGCTTGGCCGTCGTCTGCACCGAGTCGTCCAGGGTGCCGCGTGAGCCGGCCACCGTGAAGACCACGGCGTCGGCGGCCGGGTCGACCGCCGTGAAGCAGATGACCTTCGCGCCCTCGGTGAGCTTGATGCCCGCCATACCGCCCGCCGGGCGGCCCTGCGGACGCACGATCGAGGACTGGAAGCGCAGCAGCTGCGCGTCGTCCGTGATGAAGACCAGGTCCTCCTCGCCGGTGCGCAGCTCCACCGCGCCGACGATCCGGTCGCCCTCCTTGAGCGTGATGACCTCCAACTCGCCCTTGTTGGACGGGTAGTCGGGCACCACGCGCTTGACCACACCCTGCTCGGTGCCGAGCGCGAGGCCGGGGGAGGACTCGTCCAGCGTGGTCAGGCAGACCACGCTCTCGTCGTCCTCCAGGGACACGAACTCCGCGAGCGGCGCGCCGCCGGAGAGGTTCGGCGCGCCCGTCGCCTCGGGCAGTTGCGGCAGGTCGACCACATTGATCCGCAGCAGCCGGCCCGTCGAGGTCACCGCGCCGATCTCACCGCGCGCCGTCGCCGGCACCGCCGAGATGATCACGTCGTGCTTGACCCGCTTGCCGCCCGCCTGGTCGGGGAACGGCTCGGCGGTCGCCGTACGCGCCAGCAGCCCCGTGGAGGACAGCAGCACCCGGCACGGGTCGTCGGCCACCTGGAGCGGCACAACCGCCGCGGGGGCGCCGCCGGCCTCCAGCAGGACGGTGCGCCGGTCGGTGCCGAACTTCTTGGCCACGGCGGCCAGTTCGGCCGAGACCAGCTTGCGCAGCTCCTGGTCGGAGTCCAGGATCCGGGTCAGCTCCGCGATCTCCTCGGTGAGCTTGTCCTTCTCCGCCTCCAGCTCGATGCGGTCGTACTTGGTGAGCCGGCGCAGCGGCGTGTCGAGGATGTACTGCGTCTGCACCTCGCTCAGCGAGAAGCGCCCCATCAGGCGCTCCTTGGCCTGCGCGGAGTTGTCGCTGGACCGGATCAGCCGGATGACCTCGTCGATGTCGACCAGGGCGGTCAGCAGACCCTCGACCAGGTGCAGCCGGTCGCTCTTCTTGCTGCGGCGGAACTCGCTGCGCCGCCGCACCACGTTGAAGCGGTGATCGAGGTAGACCTCGAGGAGTTCCTTCAGACCCAGGGTGAGCGGCTGGCCGTCCACCAGGGCCACGTTGTTGATGCCGAAGGACTCCTCCATCGGCGTCAGCTTGTAGAGCTGCTCCAGGATGGCCTCGGGCACGAAGCCGTTCTTGATCTCGATGACCAGGCGCAGTCCGTGCTCGCGGTCGGTGAGGTCCTTGACGTCGGCGATGCCCTGGACCTTCTTCGCGTTGACCAGGTCCTTGATCTTCGCGATGACCTTCTCCGGGCCCACCGCGAACGGCAGTTCGGTGACCACCAGGCCCTTGCGGCGGGCGGTCACGGGCTCGACCGAGACCGTCGCGCGCATCTTGAAGGTGCCGCGGCCGGTCGCGTACGCGTCCCGGATGCCGTCCAGGCCGACGATCCGGCCGCCGGTGGGCAGGTCCGGGCCGGGGACGTGCTTCATCAGCGCGTCCAGGTCCGCGTTCGGGTTCCTGACCAGATGGCGGGCGGCGGCCACGACCTCGCGCAGATTGTGCGGCGGCATGTTGGTCGCCATGCCGACCGCGATGCCCGAGGAGCCGTTGACCAGCAGGTTCGGGAAGGCGGCGGGCAGGGCGACCGGCTCCTGCTCCTGGCCGTCGTAGTTCGGCGTGAAGTCGACCGTGTCCTCGTCGATGGACTCGGTCATCAGGCTGGTGGCCTCGGCCATCCGGCACTCGGTGTAGCGCATGGCGGCCGGCGGGTCGTCGTTGCCCAGCGAGCCGAAGTTGCCGTGGCCGTCGACCAGCGGCAGCCGCATGGAGAAGGGCTGGGCCATGCGCACCAGGGCGTCGTAGATCGACGCGTCGCCGTGCGGGTGGAGCTTGCCCATGACCTCGCCCACGACACGCGCGCACTTCACATAGCCGCGTTCGGGGCGCAGGCCCATTTCGTTCATCTGATAGACGATCCGGCGGTGCACCGGCTTGAGGCCGTCACGAGCGTCCGGCAGGGCGCGCGAGTAGATGACCGAGTACGCGTACTCGAGGTAGGAGCCACGCATCTCGTCCACGACGTCGATGTCGAGGATCTTCTCCTCGTACGAATCGTCGGGCGGCGGGGTCTTCGTGCTGCGGCGGGCCATCGCTGCCGGCTCCTCCTGATCTGGTCGCTCGCCTTCGGGGCGCGCACCCTTCGGCTCGCTCGTGCTGAAGCGTCTGACGGATCTGTCGCGGACCATTGTGGACCGGGGCACTGACAACCCGGACCGCCGCCCCGGACGATCACCGTGATCCGGGTGCGAGGCAGGCTACGCGATCCGCTGTCGGCGTACGTGCCGCGGGAACTTCGCCGGGGCCTCGCACGCTTTGCATACAGTGGCAGGAACGGCAGGAAGAACGCGGTTTTCACAACCGCCTCCGCTCGCGAAGGGACGTACATGCCCATGGGTCACACGACCACAGCCCAGGCAGGCTCCGGGGGCCTGACAGCGACCGAGCATCGCCTGGCCAACGGTCTGCGCGTGGTGCTCTCCGAGGACCACCTGACCCCCGTGGCGGCGGTCTGCCTCTGGTACGACGTCGGCTCCCGCCACGAGGTCGAGGGGCGCACCGGCCTGGCCCACCTCTTCGAGCACCTGATGTTCCAGGGTTCCGGGCAGGTCAAGGGCAACGGCCACTTCGAACTGGTGCAGGGCGCCGGCGGCTCGCTCAACGGCACCACCAGCTTCGAGCGCACCAACTACTTCGAGACCATGCCCGCCCACCAGCTGGAGCTCGCGCTCTGGCTTGAGGCCGACCGCATGGGCTCGCTGCTGACCGCGCTGGACGACGAGTCCATGGAGAACCAGCGCGACGTCGTCAAGAACGAGCGCCGCCAGCGCTACGACAACGTCCCCTACGGCACCGCGTTCGAGAAGCTGACCGCCCTGTCGTACCCCGAGGGCCACCCCTACCACCACACGCCGATCGGCTCGATGGCGGACCTGGACGCGGCCACCCTGGAGGACGCCCGCCAGTTCTTCCGCACCTATTACGCGCCGAACAACGCGGTGCTCTCCGTGGTCGGCGACATCGACCCCGAGCAGACCCTCGCCTGGATCGAGAAGTACTTCGGCTCCATCCCGGGCCATGACGGCAAGTCCGCGCCCCGCGACGGCTCCCTGCCGGAGGTCATCGGCGAGCAGCTGCGCGAGGTCGTCGTCGAGGAGGTCCCGGCGCGCGCCCTGATGGCCGCCTACCGGCTGCCGCAGGACGGCACGCGCGACTGCGACGCGGCCGACCTCGCCCTGACCGTCCTCGGCGGCGGCGAGTCCTCGCGGCTGTACAACCGGCTGGTGCGGCGCGACCGTACGGCCGTCGCGGCCGGCTTCGGGCTGCTGCGGCTGGCCGGGGCGCCCTCCATGGGCTGGCTGGACGTGAAGACCTCCGGCGATGTCGAGGTGCCGGTCATCGAGACCGCCATCGACGAGGAGCTGGCCCGGTTCGCCGAGGAGGGCCCCACCGCGGAGGAGATGGAGCGCGCCCAGGCCCAGTTGGAGCGCGAGTGGCTGGACCGGCTCGGCACCGTCGCGGGCCGCGCCGACGAACTGTGCCGCTACGCCGTCCTGTTCGGCGACCCGCAGCTCGCCCTGAACGCCGTGCAGCGCATCCTGGAGGTCACCCCCGAGGAGGTCCGGGAGGTCGCCAAGGCCCGGCTGCGCCCCGACAACCGCGCCGTCCTGGTCTACGAACCGAAGTCCCCGCAGGCCGTCGAGGACGCCGATGTGCCGGAGGACCCGGAGTCGGAGGCCACCGTAGAGGCCGGAAACGAGAACGAGGAGACGGCCAAGTGACCGAGCAGCTCGCCACCATGGACTTCCACCCGCAGCCGCAGGCCGGTGAGGCGAAGCCGTGGGCCTTCCCGGCCCCCGAGCGCGGCGCGCTCGACAACGGCCTGACCGTGCTGCGCTGCCACCGTCCCGGCCAGCAGGTCGTCGCCGTCGAGGTGCTCCTGGACGCCCCCCTGGACGCCGAGCCGACCGGCCTGGACGGCGTCGCGACCATCATGGCGCGCGCCTTCTCCGAGGGCACCGACAAGCACTCCGCCGAGGAGTTCGCCGCCGAGCTGGAGCGCGCGGGCGCCACCCTGGACGCCCACGCGGACCACCCCGGCGTCCGGATCAGCCTGGAGGTCCCCGCCTCGCGCCTGGCCAAGGGTCTCGGCCTCGTCGCCGACGCGCTGCGGGCCCCCGCCTTCGCCGAGAGCGAGATCGAGCGGCTGGTCCGCAACCGCCTGGACGAGATCCCGCATGAGCTGGCCAGCCCGGCCCGCCGCGCCGCCAAGGAGCTCTCCAAGGAGCTGTTCCCGGCGACTTCGCGCATGTCCCGGCCGCGCCAGGGCACCGAGGAGACCGTCGAGAAGATCGACGCGGCCGCCGTACGCGCCTTCTACGACCGCCACGTGCGCCCCGCCACCGCCACCGCGGTCGTGGTCGGCGACCTCACCGGCATCGACCTGGACGCGCTGCTCGGCGAGACCCTGGGCGCCTGGGCCGGCACCCCGGGCGAACCCCGCCCCGTGCCCGCGGTCACGGCCGACGACACCGGGCGTGTCGTCATCGTGGACCGGCCCGGCGCCGTCCAGACGCAGCTGCTCATCGGCCGGGTCGGCTCGGACCGGCACGACCGGGTGTGGCCCGCCCAGGTACTCGGCACCTACTGCCTCGGCGGCACCCTGACCTCCCGCCTGGACCGCGTCCTGCGCGAGGAGAAGGGCTACACCTACGGTGTGCGCGCGTTCGGTCAGGTGCTCCGCTCCGGACCCGACGGCAACGGCGCCTCCATGCTGGCCATCAGCGGCTCCGTGGACACGCCCAACACCGGCCCCGCGCTCGACGACCTGTGGAAGGTGCTGCGCACCCTCGCGGCGGAGGGCCTGACCGACGCCGAGCGGGACGTCGCCGTACAGAACCTGGTCGGGGTCGCGCCGCTGAAGTACGAGACCGCGGCGGCCGTCGCGGGCACGCTCGCCGACCAGGTGGAGCAGCATCTGCCCGACGACTTCCAGGCGACGCTCTACCGGCAGTTGGCCGCGACGGGCACCGTGGAGGCCACCGCGGCGGCCGTCAACGCCTTCCCGGTGGACCGTCTGGTGACGGTTCTCGTGGGTGACGCCTCGGAGATCAAGGCGCCGGTGGAGGCGCTGGGCATCGGCGAGGTCACCGTGGTGGCGGCCGAGTAACCGCGCACCCGGACGGCCCCCTTACGGGTGGGGCCCTGACGGCCCACGGGCCGTCAGGGCCCCACTTTGTTCCACTCTCTCCACAAGATGTCCGAATTGAGGCGGAGGTTGCCCGTCTGCCCTGTGGGATGCGCTACAAAAGCCGCGTTCTGTTTGAGGATTGAGAGCCGGTCCGCTTAGCGTCGTCCGGGTTGTCCGTCGGGCAGTGCGCCGCAGCCGCGGCACCGGACAGCCATCGCCGAGTCCCCGAGACGCGAGTCAGGGGAGCCGGGGACCCACATGTCCCTGGGGTGAATCGGGCGTCCGTGCGCGAGCGCGGGGCCCGTAGGAGACCTTCCTGCTCCGAACCCGTCAGCTAACCCGGTAGGCGAGAGGGAAGGAAAGGAACAGCCACACGCATGGCGTTCATATGCGCCACCGGGAAGCACCGCAAGCCCGGCCGGGTCAAGCGCGCCACCGCCCAGGCGGCCGGCGTCGCGGCCCTGACGACCACCGGTGTCATCGGCACCCTCGCCGCGTCCCCGGCGCTCGCCGCCGAGCACACCGTCGAGCAGACCGGCCTCACCCCGGTGCTCACCGCCAGCGACGACCTCGCCGAGCACATCGACGCCCAGGCCGTCGCCCAGCAGCGGATCGCCGAGCACGAGGCGGCCGAGAAGGCCGCCGCGGTGCGCGCCAAGGAGGCCCGTGCGGCCAAGGCCCGCGCCGCCCGCGAGGCCGAGCGCAAGCGGCTGAACGCCTTCGTGGCGCCGATCGCGCACTCCTACGTGTCCACCGGTTACAAGGCCAGCAGCTCTCTGTGGTCCTCCGGCTCCCACACCGGCATCGACTTCCACGCCATGACCGGCACCCCCGTGCATGCGGTCGGCGTCGGCACCGTCGTCTCCACCGGCTGGGGCGGGGCGTACGGCAACCAGATCGTGCTCCGCATGGCCGACGGCATGTACACCCAGTACGGCCATCTGTCGTCCATCGGTGTCACGGTGGGCCAGCAGGTCACCGCGGGCCAGCAGATCGGCCTGTCCGGCGCGACCGGCAATGCCACCGGCCCGCATCTGCACTTCGAGGCGCGCAGCGGCCCCGACTACGGCTCCGACGTCGACCCCCTCGCCTACCTCCGCGGCCACGGCGTGAACGTCTGACCGACCCGCACGGCATCGAAAGCCCTGGCCCACCCGGCCGGGGCTTTCGCCATTCCCCGGCGGTTCTCGCCGGATCCTGTCCAAAAAATATCCATGGTTCGGGGCCCGCCATCGGAAATTACGGCGCGGTGGAATAGAGTCACGGAAAAACGCGTCCGTCGTCGGTGTCGTGTCGCGGGTATTAAGGCGGAGGTCGGTCATGCGTATTCCGGCGCAATCGGTGTGCACGGCGATCCGGGACGACATCGTCGCCGGCGCCCTCGAACGCGGCGGCCGCCTCACCGAGGAGGTGCTCGCCCGCCGCTACGGCGTCTCCCGCGTCCCCGTGCGCGAGGCCCTGCGCACCTTGGAGGCGGAGGGCTTCGTGGTGACCCGCCGGCACGCGGGCGCGTGCGTGGCCGAGCCGACCGAGCAGGAGGCCGCCGACCTGCTGGAGATGCGCCTGCTGCTGGAGCCGCTCGGTGCCGCGCGCGCCGCCCGGCGCCGTACCGAGGCCCATCTGAAGGTGCTGCGCGGACTGGTCCGGCTGGGCCAGGAGCGCGCCAGGCGGGGCGGCAGCGAGGATCTCCGCGCCCTGGACGGCTGGTTCCACGAGACGCTGGCCCAGTCCTGCGGCAGCCCCTCGCTGACCTCGGCACTCGTCCAGCTGCGCCACAAGATCGCCTGGATGTACACGGTGGACACCCCGCCCGACGTGGTCGGGACCTGGGCGGAGCACGGCGCGATCGTGGACGCGGTGGCCCGCGGCGACGGCGAGCGCGCCCGCGCGGTGACCGCGCTGCACACCGAGCGGGCGACGGCGGCGCACCGGCTGCGCGTCCCCGGGGCCGCGCCGCGCACGCGGACTTCGCAACATGTCGTAAACATGTCCGGTGCGGGGAATTAACACCGGTGCCGTATACAAAGTGGGCGGGATATTCGACGGCCGTGTATTTCCGGATGCCCTGAATTCCCGTGAACGGGTCACGGTGAATGCCGGCCGCGACCAATACGGTGGCGCGCCGAAAACGCGGAAGCCGCGCCACCCACTGAGGATGGCGCGGCTTCTCGATATCCCGCTCGGATCGTCCCGGGTCCGCGCGGACGGACCCGGATCCCGCTCAGACCGTCTCGGGCAGCTCTTCCAGGCCCTCGGCGACCAGCTTGGCCAGCCGGTCCAGGGCGGCGTCCGCGCCCTCGGCATCGGAGGCGAGCACGATCTCCTCGCCGCCCTGGGCGCCCAGGCCCAGAACGCCCAGCATGGAGGCCGCGTTGACCGGGGTGCCACCGGCCTTGCAGATCGTCACCGGGATGCCTGCGGCCGTGGCGGCCCGGACGAAGATGGAGGCGGGGCGGGCGTGAAGACCCTCGGCCCAGCCGACGTTGACGCGGCGCTCAGCCATGTGTTGCTGCCCTTCACTGTTCAGGGTTGTCTAGACCAGTGTTCCATATCGTGAAGCGTGCCAGAAGAGGGGCTGCGCACCCCCTCCGCCGTGCTCCACAGAGTGCCCCGCGCCGTTGTCGTACGCGAGCCGTACGCTGGGGCCCATGCGAACCTCGGCGGAACCGCGGAGCCGGTACGAGTATCCCGCGCACTGGGAGGCGGACGTGGTGCTGCGGGACGGAGGGACCGCCCGCATCCGGCCCATCACCGTCGACGACGCCGACCGCCTGGTCCACTTCTACGAGCAGGTCTCGGACGAGTCCAAGTACTACCGTTTCTTTGCCCCTTACCCCCGGCTCTCCGCCAAGGACGTCCACCGCTTCACGCACCACGACTTCGTGGACCGGGTGGGCCTCGCGGCCACCGTGGGCGGCGAGTTCATCGCGACCGTGCGCTACGACCGCATCGGGGCCGGCGGCGCGCCCGCGTCCGGACCCGCCGACGAGGCGGAAGTCGCCTTCTTGGTACAGGACGCCCACCAGGGCAGGGGAGTCGCCTCCGCCCTCCTCGAGCACATCGCGGCCGTCGCCCGGGAGCGGGGCATCCGCCGCTTCGCCGCCGAGGTACTGCCCGCCAACAACAAGATGATCAAGGTGTTCACGGACGCCGGGTACACCCAGAAGCGCAGCTTCGAGGACGGCGTCGTACGCCTGGAACTGGATCTCGAACCCACGGACCGCGCCCTCGCCGTGCAGTACGCGCGCGAGCAGCGCGCCGAGGCACGCTCGGTGCAGCGGCTGCTCGCGCCCGGCTCCGTCGCTGTCATCGGCGTCGGCCGCGCGCCCGGCGGGGTCGGCCGCAGCGTCCTCGCCAACATCCGCGACGCCGGGTACGAGGGCCCGCTGTACGCCGTGAACAAGGCGTTCCCCGAGGACCTGACCGAGGTCGACGGGGTGGCCGCGTACCGCTGTGTGCGGGACGTCGAAGGACCGGTGGACCTCGCCGTCGTCGCCGTACCGGCCGAGTACGTGCCCGCGGTGGTCGCCGAGTGCGGGGAACACGGCGTCCAGGGGCTCGTCGTGCTCAGCGCCGGGTACGCCGAGAGCGGCCCCGAGGGCAAGGAGCGGCAGCGGGCGCTGGTGCAGAAGGCGCGCGCCTACGGCATGCGGATCATCGGGCCCAACGCGTTCGGCGTCATCAACACCGCCGCGGACGTACGGCTGAACGCCTCCCTCGCCCCCGAGATGCCGCGCCCCGGCCGCATCGGCATGTTCGCCCAGTCCGGCGCCATCGGCATCGCGCTGCTGTCCCGGCTGCACCGGCGCGGCGGCGGGGTCACCGGGACCACCGGCGTCTCCACGTTCGTCTCCGCGGGCAACCGGGCGGACGTGTCCGGCAACGATGTCCTCCAGTACTGGTACGAGGACCCGGACACCGACGTCGTCCTCATGTACCTGGAGACCATCGGCAACCCGCGCAAGTTCACCCGGCTCGCCCGGCGGACGGCGGCGGCCAAGCCGCTGGTCGTGGTGCAGGGCACCGGCACGGCCCCGCAGGGACACGCGGTGCGCGCCACGCGGCTGCCGCACGCGACCGTCTCCGCGCTGCTGCGCCAGGCCGGGGTGATCCGGGTCGACACCATCACGGAACTGGTCGACGCCGGGCTGCTGCTCGCCCGGCAGCCGCTGCCCGCCGGACCCCGGGTGGCGATCCTCGGGAACTCCGAGTCGCTGGGCGTGCTGACGTACGACCGGTGCCTGGCCGAGGGGCTGCGGCCGGCGCGCCCGCTCGATCTGACGACCGGTGCCACGCCGGAGGACTTCCACCGGGCGCTGAGCGCCGCGCTGGCCGACGACACGAACGACTCCGTCGTGGTGACGGCGATACCCGCGATCGGCGAGGCGTCACCGGGGGACGCGGAGCTGGCCGAGGCCCTGCGGTCGGCAGCCGCAGGGGTACCGGGCAAGCCGGTGCTGGTGGTGCATGTGGAGTTGGGCGGGCTGGCTGAGGCGTTGTCGGCGGCGGCGAGTACGGCACCGGCCGCGGTGCGGGCAGCCGGTGCCGAGAGGGCACCCGGCCCCGAAAAGACGCCCGGCGCTGGTGGCGGCGCCGGTGACGGTGCCCACCCGCTCCGCCCTGCGGAACGTCCGCCCACCGCGGCGGCGGACCGGGCGCCTGCCTCGGAAGCCCCCCGCCTCATCCCCGCCTACCCCGCCGCCGAACGTGCCGTACGCGCGCTCGCCGAAGCGGTGCGGTACGGGCAGTGGCGGCGGGAGGCGGCCGAGCCCGGAAGGGTGCCGGAGTACGAGGACATCGACGAGAAGGGGGCCGCGCGGCTGATCGGGGAGCTGCTGGAGCGCGGGGAGGGGCTCACGATCTCGGACGCGCAGACCTGCGAGCTGCTCGCGAAGTACGGCATCCGGGTGCGCCGCGCGCTCCCCGCGCCCACCCCCGACGACGCCGTGGCGGCCGCCCGCACCCTGGGCTACCCGGTGGCCCTGAAGGCGACCGCCCCGCACCTGCGGCACCGCGCCGACCTGGGCGGCGTCCGCCTCGACCTGGCGGACGAGGAGCAACTGCGCCGGGCGTACACGGAGTTGAGCGAGCTGTTCGGCAAGCCGGAGGAGCTGCGCCCGGTGGTGCAGGGGATGGCACCCCGGGGCGTCGACACCGTCGTACGGACCGTGATCGACCCGGCGGCCGGAGCCGTGCTGTCCTTCGGTCTCGCCGGCGCGGCCTCCCAGCTGCTGGACGACACGGCGCACCGGCTGATCCCGGTCACCGACCGGGAGGCGACCTCCCTGGTGCGCGCGATCCGCACCGCGCCCCTGCTGTTCGGCTGGCGCGGCTCCACCCCCGTCGACACCCCCGCCCTGGAGGAACTGCTGCTGCGGGTATCCCGTCTGGTCGACGACCACCCCGAGGTGGTCGCCGTCACCCTGGAGCCCGTCGTCGTGGCCCCGCACGGCGCGAACGTCCTCGGCGCCACCGTCCGCCTCGCGCCCCCGCCCGCCCGCGACGACCACGGCCCGCGCACCATGCCGGCCTACTGAGCGGCGCCCGATGGAGATCGCCGGGCAGCGGCTCCCCGAGGGCAGCTGGTGGGATTGGGAGGTGACCGGCTGGGACGCGGGGGCACTGCGGCTGGCCGCCGATCACGACCTCACGCACCACCACGCCCTGGAAGTGGTCTTCGTCGCACCCGCCCTGGTGTCCTGCCCGCCCGCCTTCCAGGACCCGGTCTTCCGCGCGCCGGCCGCCGAGGAGGCCGAGCGCCTGGCCCAAAGCCTCGGGGAGCGGCCGCCCGTCCTGGTCGCGTTCGAGGCGGACGCCGGTGGATCTGAACCCGTGTCCTGTCTGATCGCCGCCGAGCGGGTGGAGATCAGACACGGGCAGGTCCCGAGGAACACGCGGCCGCCGGACCCGCGGACGCCCGGTTCCGGCGCCCCTGACGCGCCCGGAGCCACCGCCGGCGGCCCGCCCCGTTGGCCCGGAGTGCCCCTGTCCACGGACTAGGATGGACGCCATGGCCAAGACCAGTACGACGACCCAGGGGCTGCGAGCGGCGATCGAGCGCAGCGGCTACTACCCGGCCCTCGTGGCCGAGGCGGTGGAGGCTGCCGTGGGCGGCGAGCCCATCCGGTCGTACCTGGTCCACCAGGAGACCACGTTCGACCAGAACGAGGTGCGCCGCCATGTGACCGTCCTGGTCCTCACCGGCCAGCGCTTCATCGTCAGCCACACCGACGAGCAGGCCGCCGACAGCACCTCCCCGACGCCGTACGCCACCACCTCCACCGAGTCGGTGAAGCTCGGCCGGATCTCGTCCGTGGTGGTCAGCCGGGTGGTCGCCAACCCCGAGCAGTACACCCCGGGCACCCTGCCCCGCGAGGTCGTGCTCACCATCGGCTGGGGCGCGGTCAGCCGTATCGACCTGGAGCCCGCCGCCTGCGGTGACCCCAACTGCGACGCCGACCACGGCTACACGGGCAACTCCACGGCGGACGACCTCAGCCTGCGCGTCAGCGAGGCCGGGGACGGCCCCGAGACGGTGCGCGAGGCGCTCACCTTCGCGCAGGCCCTCTCCGAGGCGACCGCGGACCTCGACCACTGATGTCCCAGCTCTCCGCCTGGGACCACCCGGAGCCCCTCGCCCTGGCCACCGCCCCGCTGCCCGAGTACGGCACCGGCTCCCTCGCCGACCTGCTCCCCACGCTCGCCGCCGGCATGGGCGTGCCCGGCATGACCGCCGGGATCACCGAGCTGGCCCCGGTCGACCGCGCCTGTGTCTTCCTGGTCGACGGCCTCGGCTGGGAGCAGCTGCGCGCCCACCCGGACGAGGCGCCCTTCCTCAACTCGCTGCTCGGCAGCTCGCGCGGCGGCACCGGGCGGCCGCTCACCGCGGGCTACCCGGCGACCACCGCGGCCTCCCTCGCCTCCGTCGGCACCGGCCTGCCCCCCGGCGCGCACGGCCTGCCCGGCTACACGGTCCGCGACCCGGCCACCGGCGCGCTGATGAACCAGCTCCGCTGGCAGCCGTACACCGACCCGCGCCGCTGGCAGCCGTACCCCACCGTCTTCCAGCTGGCCCATGACGCCGGGGTGCACGCCGCGCAGGTCTCCTCGCCCACGTTTCAGCACACCCCGCTCACCAAGGTCGCGCTCAGCGGCGGCAGCTTCCACGGCAGGCTGTCCGGTGAGGAGCGGATGGACCTCGCGGCCGCGCAACTGGCCGCCGGGGACCGCTCGCTGGTGTACACGTACTACGCCGAACTCGACGGCGCGGGCCACCGCTACGGCGTCGCCTCCGACACCTGGCGCGGCCAGCTGATGTACGTCGACCGGCTCGCCCAGCGCCTCGCCGAGCAACTGCCCCCGCGCAGCGCGCTCTATGTCACCGCCGACCACGGCATGATCGACGTGCCGTTCGACGAGGAGCACCGCTTCGACTTCGACACGGACTGGGAACTGAGCGCCGGGGTCGCCCTGCTCGGCGGCGAGGGCCGGGCCCGCCATGTGTACGCGGTGCCGGGCGCCGCGAGCGACGTACTGACCTGCTGGCGCGAGGTGCTCGGCGAGCAGTTCTGGGTGGCCTCACGCGACGAGGCGATCGAGGCCGGCTGGTTCGGGCCGCACGTGGACGAACGGGTGTACGCCCGGCTCGGCGATGTGATCGCGGCCGCGTCCGACGACGTCCTGATCATCGCCTCCGAGCGGGAGCCCAAGGAGTCCGCGCTGGTGGGCAACCACGGTTCGATGACTCCCGTGGAGCAGCTGGTCCCGCTGCTCGAAGTACGCTCCTGACCGCCGCCCCGTCCGCTGTTCCGCCCCCTCCGCCGAAAGGTGCTCAACTTCTCATGCCCGAGCTGGTGTTCTTCTCCGGAACGATGGACTGCGGGAAGTCGACGCTGGCTCTACAGATCGAGCACAACCGCTCCGCGCGCGGTCTGGCCGGGATGATATTCACCCGTAACGACCGCGCGGGCGCGGGCAAGCTGTCCTCGCGCCTCGGCCTGGTCACCGACGCGGTGGAGGTCGCCGACGCCCAGGACCTCTATGTGTACGTCGTGGACCACCTCTCGCAGGGCGGCCGGATCGACTATGTGATCGCGGACGAGGCGCAGTTCCTCGCGCCCGTGCAGATCGACCAGCTGGCCCGCGTGGTGGACGACCTCGGCGTGGACGTCTTCGCCTTCGGCATCACCACCGACTTCCGCTCCAAGCTCTTCCCCGGCTCCCAGCGGCTCGTGGAGCTGGCCGACCGTGTCGAGGTGCTCCAGGTGGAGGCGCTGTGCTGGTGCGGCGCCCGCGCCACGCACAACGCCCGTACGGTCGGCGGCGAGATGGTCGTCGAGGGCGCCCAGGTCGTCGTCGGGGACGTCAACCAGGCGGCGGGCGAAATCGGTTACGAGGTGCTGTGCCGCCGCCACCACCGGCGCCGGATGACCGCCGCGACGGCCCGCGCGGCGGCCCTCTCCCCGGACGTGCTGCCCGTCTCGTCCTCCTGAGCCCACCGGGAGCCCGCCCGCTGCCCGCGGCCGGCATTGAGCCGTCAGCGTGGATCCTGGACCACCGAGAACACCGCGCCCTCCGGGTCCGCCACCGTGGCCACCCGCCCGTGCGGACTGTCATGGGCCGGGCGCACGATCCGGCCGCCGAGACCCGTCACCTGACGCAGCGTCTCCGCGGTGTCGCCCACCTCGAAGTACGTCGCCCAGTACGGCCCCCGGTCCCGGGGCAGCCCATGGCCCACACCGTGCACCCCGGCCACCGGGCGCCCGTCGACGCACAGGGTCACATAGTCGAACCCGGCGGACACCACCGGCTCCCTCTCATAACCGAACACGCTCGCGTAGAACTTGGCGACGCTCTCCGTCTCAAACGTGATCAGCTCGTTCCACGCGGGCGTGCCCGGCACCCCGGTGATCGCCGGGGCCAGATGCGCGGGCGCCTGCCAGATGCCGAACACCGCGCCCGAGGGATCCGCCGCGATGGCCAGCCGCCCGGCCTCGGCCGCGTCCAGCGGGCCGACCGCCACCGTGCCGCCGCACAGCCGTACCGCCTCCGCCGTGCGGTCCACGTCGTCCGAGGCGAGATAGGGCGTCCAGGCGATCGGCAGCCGGTTCTCCGGCGGCAGCTGGCCCATGCCGGCCACCTCGCGCCCGTCGAGCAACGCCCGCACATACGGGCCGAGCTGCTGCGGGCCCGGCCGGAACTCCCAGCCGAACAGCTCCCCGTAGAACTCCTCGGTGGCGGTGAGCCGGTGCGCCATCAGACTCACCCAGCAGGGTGTGCCGGGCGCCCGCAGCGCCTGCGGACCGGCCGACTCCCGTGCCTCGGTCATCGATCACTCTCTCCCCGGCCGCCTTGTGCGGTGGCCGTGTCGCTTCCGCTCCTCCGGCAGGTGTGTGCACGCGCCGGCGCGTACGCCCGTACCGGTGTGTCCGCATCCTCCACGGTCGCGCGGCCCAGTCGTGTCGCCGCGCCGCCGGTCCGGCGGTGTCTTCCGGAAGAATGCCTGGGCTGACGTCTTTCGCCGCTTCCTGACGAGGTCCGGCTGATGTCGGTCGGGTGTACGGCATGTGCCCGATCCCCTACGGTTCGTGATCGAGCCTGCCCGGCCGAGCAGAGTAGCCGGACCTGGACGCCGCGGCCACCCCTGGCGTATGCATGGCGCCATGACAGTCATCATCACCGCACCCGAACTCGCCGAGGCGCTCGCCGGCGAGGCGCCGCCGGTCCTGCTGGACGTGCGCTGGCAGTTGAGCCTGGCGAAGGCGGCGGGCGCCCCGCCCTTCGACGGCCGGGCCGAGTACGCGGCCGGGCACATCCCCGGCGCGGCCTTCGTCGACCTGGACCGGGAGTTGGCCGGGGCCCCGGGTGGGCAGGGCCGCCATCCGCTGCCGGACCTCGCGGAGTTCGGCGCCGCCATGCGCCGCGCGGGCGTGTCGGCGAGCCGTCCGGTCGTCGTGTACGACGGCGGCCAGGGCTGGGCCGCCGCCCGCGCGTGGTGGATGCTGCGCTGGACGGGTCACCCGGACGTGCGGGTCCTCGACGGCGGGTTGCCGTCCTGGACGGGGGAGTTGGCCACCGGGGCGTCCGTCCCGGACGGGGGCGACTTCGTGCCCGCGCCGGACGCGGCGGGCCTGCTGGACGCGGACGGGGCCGCCGAACTGGCCCGTACGGGTGTGCTGCTGGACGCTCGCGCGGGGGAGCGGTACCGGGGCGAGGTGGAGCCCGTGGACCGGGTCGGCGGGCACATCCCCGGCGCGGTCTCGGCGCCGACGACGGAGAACGTGGGCCCCGACGGACGGTTCCTGCCCGCGGTCGAGCTGAAGGACCGCTTCAAGGCCCTCGGCGTCTCCTCGGACGCGCCGGTGGGCGTCTACTGCGGCTCGGGCGTGTCCGGCGCCCATGAGGTGCTGGCGCTCGCGGTGGCGGGCATCCCGGCGGCCCTGTACGTCGGTTCGTGGTCGGAGTGGTCCGCGGACCCGTCCCGCCCGGTGGCGGTGGGCGCCGACCCGCAGTAGCGGCCACGGCAGCGCCAAGAGGGGCGGAACACCTGTGTGTTACGCCCCTCTTGGCGTCGTACGACGATCTACTCCTGCTTCTTGCGCCGGGTGCCGAACACGATCTCGTCCCAGCTCGGCACGGCGGCACGGCGGCCGGGGCGGACCCCGTCGGCCTCGGCCTGGCGGTCGGTGGCGCCGGTCAGCCGGTCGCGGTGACTGCCGACCGAGCGGGGCATGAGGACGTCCGCGTAGGCCGAGCCGGCCGAGGCGGCGGGCGCCGGCGGCTCCTCCACGGCGGCTTCCTCGTCGGGCTCGTCCGGGGTCTCCGGGGTGCGCTCGGGCACCACCAGGTCGCCGCGGAAGGAGGGCACCGCCTCCAACAGGCTGGTCAGCGAGTCCCGTTCGCCGGTGGTCTCCTCGGCGGGCTCGGACGACTGCGCGGGCAGGCTCGGCCGCTCCCGCTCGGTCTGCCGGTCGAGGGCACGGTCCATCGAACGCTCGCGCGGCAGCCGGGCGATGCGCGGGACGAACGGGAAGCTCGGCTCCGGTACGGCGAGATCGTCGGACTCGCCGATCAGCGAGCGCGCCTCGTCGTCCACGGCCTGGACCAGCCGCCGGGGCGGGTCGTACGTCCAGCTCGCCGAGTGCGGTTCACCGGCGACCCGGTAGACGAGCAGCACCTCCCAGGTGCCGTCGTCGCGGCGCCAGGAGTCCCACTGCACGGTGTCCTTCTCGGCGCCCCGCAGCAACAGCCGTTCCTGGACGGCCTCGCCGAGCAGCGGCCCCGAGTTCTCACCGGGGCGGCGGACCGGGGTCTTGCGGGCACGCTCGGCCATGAAGGCGCGTTCGGCCAGCACCGGACCCTCGAAGCGCCGTACCCGGTCGACGGGGATGCCCGCGAGCTGTGCGACCTCTTCCGCCGTGGCACCGGCTCGTATCCGCGCCTGGATGTCACGGGGGCGCAGATGGCTCTCGACCTCGATCTCGATCTGGCCGAGGCGTGGCCGGTCGCCGCGCACGGCGGCGCGCAGCCGCTCGTCGATCGGAAGCGTGTACTCCGTTGCGTCGGCAGCTTTCAGCACCAGCCGTGTGCCGTCATTCGAGACGGCCACGACACGCAGTTCGGGCATGGGGACCTCCCGGGTGGTGCCTGCCGACGTCACGTGCGTCGCTGCTTCCGCTAGTCGAGTGTGGCCTGCCCGGGTGCAGCCTGCCACAACCTTGCCGAGTTGCCCGGCGTGTCGGGCACGGGCCCTGGAACGCCGTTATGGCACGGTTACCAGTTCGCCACGCTAAGTGACAAAGTCCGTCACCCTGTGCAACTAGCCCCCTCCCGGCGGTCCTTGGTGGCCGCGGACACCCTGGTGGGAGGCCGGACCCAGGGCTCGCAACAGTACTCCATTCGGGCCACGTACGTGGATTGGCGCGCCGCCCAACTTCCGGCAAGGAGCGCGTCCGAGCCGTGCGCAACCGGATTTGTGGATCATGAACGTGGCGAAGTTCACGCAATCCCCAGAAACGGAACTAATGGTTTCGCGCATACGTCCCTATCTCGTGCGGTCAGTACCTCGATGTCGATCAAGTACGGGAAAGGCAGGCAAGTTCCGGGTATGCGTGAAACACCCGACGCGGAGCGGAAGCGGATCGACCTGAACGTCCCGCAGGTGGCGGGCAGCGCCCTGGCGGCGGTCATCGCGGCGAAGCTGGCCTCCTCCTTCGGCGTGTACGGCACGATCCTCGGCGCCGGTGTCGTCAGCGTGATCGCCACCTGCGGCGGCACTCTCTTCCAGCACTTCTTCCGGCGCACCGGGGAGCAGTTGCGGGTGGCCAAGACACCGGCCGAGGCATCCCTGGTGCCGGGTCCGCCCGCCGAGGGCGAGTTCTCCGCGGGCACCGTCTACCGCGCGCGGGTCAAGAGCTGGCGGCGGCCGGTGGTCGCGGCCGCTCTCGTGTTCGGGGTGACCATGGGCGGCATCACGACGTACGAACTGGTGTCCGGCAGCAGTTTCAGCGGCGGCTCCGGTACGACGGTCGGCGACGCGGTCGGCGGCCGGAAATCCACCGTCCACCGAACGGATGACCCCGGTCAGCTTCCCTCGCATGTCTCCCCGGGTGACGGCACCTCGTCGGACGGCGGCGCCACCCAGGACACGGGGTCGGGCTCCGGCTCGGGCACGGACTCCAGCCCGGGTCCCGGCTCCGAGGGCGGTACGGCGGACTCCGCGACGCCCTCCCCGAGCGCCTCGCCGGACGGGCGGGCCGACGGGGACCGGGCCACACCGGCCCCCGCGCCGAGCGGTTCCACCGGGGCGCCTACGGCCCCAGCACCCTCCGCAAGTAGTCGTTCCGGAACAGCCGGTCCGGGTCGAGGCTATCCCGCAACGCCGTGAACTCAGCGAACCGCGGATACACCCGCGCGAAGTACTCCGCGTCCCGGGTGTGCACCTTCCCCCAGTGCGGCCGCCCCTCGTGCGCGGTGAAGATCCGCTCGGCGGCGGTGAAGTACGACTGGTACGGCGTGCCCCGGTACATATGGACGGCGATGTAGGCGCTGTCCCGGCCCGAGGCGGTGGACAGGGTGATGTCGTCGGCCGGGGCGGTGCGCACCTCCACCGGGAAGCTGATGCGCAGCCCGGAGCGCTCGACCATCGCCTTCAGCTCGCGCAGCGTCTCCACCAGGGCCGCGCGCGGAACGGCGTACTCCATCTCCACGAAGCGCACCCGGCGCGGCGAGGTGAAGACCTTGTAAGGGATGTCGGTGTACGTCCGCGCGGACAGCACCCTGCTGGAGATCTTCGCGATCCCCGGGATGCTCGCGGGCGCGGCCCGGCCGACCCACTGGGTCACCTGGAAGAGGCCGTTGGAGAGGAACTCGTCCTCGAACCACCCGGCCAGCTGCCCGACGGGCTGCTCGGGGCCCGCGCTGCGGTTGTTGCGCTTGGTGTTGGTGTTCCCGGTGTGCGGGAACCAGTAGAACTCGAAGTGCTCGTTCTCCGCCCAGAGTTGATCGAACTCGGCGAGGACCCGGTCGAGGGGCATCGGCTCCTCGCGCGCGGTCAGCAGGAACAGCGGTTCCACGGCGAAGGTGATCGCGGTGACGATGCCGAGCGCGCCGAGCCCGAGGCGGGCGGCGGCGAAGACCTCGGGGTTCTCGGTCGCGGAGCAGCTGAGCACCGAGCCGTCCGCCGTGACGAGTTCGAGGCCCTTGATCTGCGCGGCGATGGAGGCGGAGTCACGGCCCGTGCCATGGGTGCCGGTGCTGGTGGCCCCGGAGACCGTCTGCTCCATGATGTCGCCCATGTTGGTGAGCGACAGACCCTCGCGCGCCAGTGCCGCATTGAGTCGCTTGAGCGGGGTGCCCGCCTCGACCGTGACCGTCATGGAGTCCCGGTCAATGTTGCGTATGCCCGTCAAGAGTTGAGGGCGTATCAATACGCCGTCGGTGGCGGCGATCGAGGTGAAGGAGTGCCCGGTGCCGACGGCCTTCACCGGCAGCCCGTCCTCCCGCGCCCGGCGCACGGCCTCGGCCAGCTCCTCCACCGAGACCGGGGCGACCTGCCGGACGGGCCGGGCCGCGACGTTCCCGCCCCAGTTACGCCATGTGCTGTTCGCGCCGCTCGTCTTCCCGCTCGCTGTGCTGCTCAACGGTTCCTCCCCGACCCGCGGCCGGCCTGCGCAGCCGGCGGTACCCGAGGAAACCGACCACGACCGCGACGGCCCCGGAGAGCACCGGGACCCCGTACCCGGCACGCGCCCCGGCGGCGTCGATCACCGAACCGGCCAGCGAGGAACCGAGCGCCACGCCGACCGCGAGGCCGGTGCTCACCCAGGTCATGCCCTCGGTGAGCTGCGCGCGAGGTACGTGCTCTTCGATGAGGGACATCGTCGTGATCATCGTCGGTGCGATGGACAGCCCCGCAACGAACAGCGCCACGGCCAGAAGCGGCAGGTTTCCGACCAGTAGGAGGGGGATCATACTCACGGCCATGGCGGCCACGCCCAGCAGCCAGCGGCGCTCCGCCGCCCCGGCCAGGCGCAGCAGCCCGAAGACCGCGCCCGCCGCGCACGAGCCGGCCGCGTACAGGGCGAGCACCACGCTCGCGGCGCCCTTGTGGCCGCGCTCGTCGGCGAAGGCGACCGTGACGACGTCCACCGAGCCGAAGATCGCGCCGGTCGCCACGAAGGTCGCCACCAGCACCTGGAGCCCCGGCGAGCGCAGCGCGCTGCCGCCCCCGCCGTGCCGCTCGCGGGGGTGCGGCGCGGGCTCGGTGGCGCGCAGGGCGGTCAGCCAGCAGACCCCGGCCGCCAGAAAGACGGCGGCGAGCAGCGGGCCCGCCTCCGGGAACCAGACCGTGCACAGGCCGATGGAGATGATCGGCCCGAAGACGAAGCAGATCTCGTCCATGACCGACTCGAACGAGTAGGCGGTGTGCAGCTTGGGCGTGCCCCGGTACAGGGCGGCCCAGCGGGCCCGGATCATCGCGCCCAGGCTCGGCACCGCGCCGATCCCGGCGGCGCAGGCGAACAGCACCCAGTCCGGCCCCCGGAAGTGCGCGGCCAGCAGCAGCCCGGTGGCCGCGACGAGGGCCACCAGGGTCGCGGGCCGCAGCACCCGGCTCTGTCCGTGCCGGTCCACCAGCCGGGAGACCTGCGGTCCGAGCACCGCGGCGGACAGCGCGATGGTGGCCGACAGCGCACCCGCGAGCCCGTAACGCCCGGTGAGCTGGGAGATCATCGTGACCACGCCGATGCCCATCATGGACAGCGGCATCCGGCCGAGGAGCCCCGCGGCCGAGAAGGCCTTGGTGCCGGGCACGTCGAAGAGGGCTCTGTAGGGGCTGGGCACGTGGTCTCCGAGGCGATTCCGGTAAGGCGCGAATGCGGTGGATACAGCTTACGAGTTAGGGAACCCTAAGTGCACTCGATTTCGGCTGGGGAAATTTCGGTATAAACCCACTGGATCTCGACTCTTCACCCCGCGGTTGCCGGGGTGTCGGTACCGGGTGGCAGGATCGAGACATGCCAGACGCGCTCGATGCAACTCCCTACGACGCCCTGCTGCTGCTCTCCTTCGGCGGCCCCGAGGGCCCCGACGACGTGGTCCCGTTCCTGGAGAACGTCACGCGCGGGCGCGGCATCCCGAAGGAACGCCTGAAGGAAGTCGGGAAGCACTACTTCCAGTTCGGCGGGGTCAGCCCCATCAACGGCCAGAACCGCGCCCTTTTGAAGGCCCTGCGCGAGGACTTCGCCGAGCACGGCCTGGACCTGCCGGTCTACTGGGGCAACCGCAACTGGGCGCCATACCTGACCGACACCCTGCGCGAGATGGTCGCCGACGGCCGCCGCCGCATCCTGGTCCTCGCCACCAGCGCCTACGCCTCCTACTCGGGCTGCCGCCAGTACCGCGAGAACCTCGCCGACGCGCTGGCCGCCCTGGAGGCCGAGGGCCTGGAGCTGCCGAAGATCGACAAGCTGCGGCACTACTTCAACCACCCCGGCTTCGTCGAACCGATGGTCGACGGCGTGCTGCGCTCCCTCGCCGACCTCCCCGAGGACGTCCGCGACGGCGCCCACATCGCCTTCAGCACCCACTCCATCCCCACGGCCGCCGCCGACACCTCCGGCCCCGTGGCGGCCCACGGCGAGGGCGGCGCCTACGTCGAGGAGCACCTGGACGTGGCCCAGCTGATCGCCGACGCCGTGCGCGAGCGCACCGGAGTGGACCACCCCTGGCGCCTCGTCTACCAGTCCCGCTCCGGCGCCCCGCACATCCCGTGGCTGGAGCCCGACATCTGCGACCACCTGGAGGAGCGGCACGCGGCCGGTGTCCCCGCGGTCGTCATGGCCCCCATCGGCTTCGTGTCCGACCACATGGAGGTCCTGTACGACCTTGACACCGAGGCCACCGCGAAGGCCGGGGAACTGGGCCTGCCGGTGCGCCGCTCGGCCACCGTGGGCGCCGACCCCCGGTTCGCGGCCGCCGTGCGCGAACTGATCCTGGAGCGCGCCGCCACCGAGCGCGGCCAGGACATCATCCCCTGCGCCCTGGGCACCCTGGGTGCGAGCCACCACGTATGCCCCGTCGGCTGCTGCCCGTCCCGGGCGCCCCGTCCGGCCGCCGCGGGCGCCGACAGCCCCTACGCGTGAGGAGACCCGTGACCGAGGCCCTGCACCGGGACCTGCTGCGGCTGGCCCAGGATGCCGCCCGCCGCGCCGGCGAGCTGCTGCGGGACGGCCGACCGGCCGATCTCGCCGTGGCGCGGACCAAGTCCAGCCCGATCGACGTCGTCACCGAGATGGACATCGCGGCCGAGAAACTGATCACCGATCTGATCGCCGGACAGCGCCCCGACGACGGCTTCCTCGGCGAGGAGGGCGCCTCCGCCGCCGGCACCAGCGGAGTGCGCTGGGTGATCGACCCGCTCGACGGCACCGTGAACTACCTCTACGGCCTGCCCACCTGGGCGGTGTCCATCGCCGCCGAGCAGGACGGCGAGACCGTCGCCGGGGTCGTCGCGGCCCCGATGCGCGGCGAGACATACCACGCGGTACGCGGCGGCGGCGCCTGGATCACCGGCGCGTGGGAGGGCGAACGGGCGCTCGCCTGCCGCCCCGCGCCCCCGCTGGACCAGGCGCTGGTCTCCACCGGCTTCAACTACGTCACCGAGGTGCGCGCCCACCAGGCCGAGGTGGCCGCCCGGCTCATCCCGCTGGTCAGGGACATCCGGCGGGGCGGCTCCGCGGCCATCGACCTGTGCGACGTGGCCTGCGGCCGGCTCGACGGCTACTACGAGCGCGGGCTGAACCCGTGGGACTACGCTGCGGGGGACCTCATCGCCCGGGAGGCGGGCGCCCTGACCGGTGGACGGCCCGCACAGGGCCCCTCACGGGAGCTGACGCTGGCGGGGACCCCGGGCGTCTTCGAGCCCCTCCAGGGGCTGCTGGAGGACTTCGGGGCCTGGCACGACTGACGGCCCCGGACGACCCGGAGGGTTTGTCCCCCGGATGACGCGAAGGGACCCCGGCGCTGGATTCGCCGGGGTCCCTTCGCGTGCCGGTGCCGCGCCGGTGCGCTCGGTGGATCAGACGCGGGTCGCGCCGACCTCCACACCGTGTTCGGCGGCGAGGCGGCGCAGGTCGTCCAGCTCTGCCTGCTCCACTTCCACGAGGAAGTCGTCGCCCTCGTCGCGGGCCCGCGACAGGTCGGACTCGGTCGTCTTTATGCGCTGGAGAAGTCCTGCGGTGAAAGCGTCCATGCTGCGCCCCCTCGTCCAGGGTCGGTGGGTCGGTGGCACGGGGGTGTGCCGGGTGGGAAAGGACGATCACGTCTGCCGCAGGTGCCCGGCGCGCCCGGCCGGGCGCGGCTACGGTGCCGGACACCCGCGCCCGCCCTGCACAAGCGGATCGCGAGGTACCGCATGGTGCTGCGGCACATGCAGAGCGTGATCGCGGGGTGTAAACCCGTCCTCCCCCCGCTCCCGATCCGGGAAACCTCACCGGTACAGAAATTCTCGTATTCCCGCCCAGGGCGCCCGATCCTGCGCCCGGACCCCGCTTACAGCCGACTTATGGCCGAAAAGGGCAGGATGGAGGTCACACTCCACGAACACCCCTGCCCGCGCCGGCGCCTCGGAGCGCTGCGCGGGTGGACACAGGAAGGACAAGGGACGTGCGCGTACTCGTCGTCGAGGACGAGCAGTTGCTCGCCGATGCGGTGGCCACCGGACTGCGCCGGGAGGCCATGGCCGTCGACGTCGTGTACGACGGTGCGGCCGCGTTGGAACGCATCGGCGTCAACGACTACGACGTGGTCGTCCTCGACCGCGACCTCCCGCTCGTGCACGGCGACGACGTCTGCCGCAGGATCGTCGAGCTGGGCATGCCCACCAGAGTGCTGATGCTCACCGCCTCCGGAGACGTCAGCGACCGTGTCGAGGGCCTGGAGATCGGTGCCGACGACTATCTTCCCAAGCCGTTCGCGTTCAGCGAGCTGATCGCCCGCGTGCGCGCCCTCGGCCGCCGCACCAGCGTCCCCCTGCCGCCGGTCCTGGAGCGCGCAGGGATCAAGCTGGACCCCAACCGCCGCGAGGTCTTCCGTGACGGCAAGGAGGTCCAGCTCGCGCCCAAGGAGTTCGCGGTCCTGGAGGTGCTGATGCGCAGCGAGGGCGCGGTCGTCTCGGCGGAACAGCTGCTGGAGAAGGCCTGGGACGAGAACACCGACCCGTTCACCAACGTGGTCCGGGTGACGGTCATGACCCTGCGCCGCAAACTCGGCGAGCCCCCCGTGATCGTCACCGTGCCCGGCTCCGGTTACCGGATCTGATCGACCATGGCCTCCACCCCCGCGCCCCCGCAGGCGCCCCCGAAGCCCACCTGGGACCCCCGGCGCCCGGAGCCGCCCTTTCCCTGGCTGCGGCCCACGATCCGGATACGGCTCACGCTGCTGTACGGCGGCATGTTCCTGATCGCCGGCATCCTGCTGCTGTCGATCATCTACCTGCTCGCCGCGCAGGCCATCAGCACCGGCAACCAGCCGCTGTTCAAGATCGTCAGCTTCCAGGAGCTGAAGGTCTCCAGCGACAACTGCCCCGCGATCAACACCACCAGCCTGCCGCTGGCCGACTTCAACAACACGATCAGCCAGTGCGTGGACCACCAGCGCCAGGCCGCCCTGGACAACCTGCTCAGCCGCTCGCTGCTGGCCCTGCTGGGTCTCGCCGTGATCGCCTTCGCGTTCGGTTACGCGATGGCCGGCCGGGTGCTGTCCCCGCTCGGCCGCATCACCCGCACCGCCCGCGCGGTGGCCGGCTCCGACCTGTCCCGCCGGATCGAGCTGGACGGCCCGGACGACGAGCTCAAGGAGCTGGCGGACACCTTCGACGAGATGCTGGAGCGCCTCCAGCGGGCCTTCACCGCCCAGCAGCGCTTCGTCGGCAACGCCTCGCACGAACTGCGCACCCCGCTGGCGATCAACCGCACGCTCCTGGAGGTCCATCTCTCCGACCCGGGCGCGCCGGTGGAGCTCCAGCAGCTCGGCAAGACGCTGCTGGCCACCAATGAGCGCAGTGAGCAGCTGGTCGAGGGCCTGCTGCTGCTCGCCCGCAGCGACAACCAGATCGTGGAGCGCAAACCGGTCGACCTGGCCGAGGTGGCCGGTCAGGCCATCGACCAGGTCCGCTCCGAGGCGGAGGCCAAGGGCGTGGAGATCCGCGGCGAGCGCGCACCGGCCGTGGTGCAGGGAAACGGCGTGCTCCTGGAGCGCATCGCGCTGAACCTCGTACAGAACGCCGTGCGGTACAACGTGGCCGAGGGGGGCTGGGTCGAGGTGGATACCGAGGTCCAGCACGGCCAGGCGGTGCTCACCGTCTCGAACACCGGTCCGGTGGTGCCGGCGTACGAGATCGACAACCTCTTCGAGCCCTTCAGACGGCTGCGCACCGAGCGCACGGGCAGCGACAAGGGCGTCGGCCTCGGCCTGTCCATCGTGCGGTCCGTGGCCAGGGCCCACGGCGGGCACATCGCGGCGCGACCCCGCGAGGGCGGTGGCCTCGTGATGCGTGTGACACTTCCGCTGTGATCCATGGCCCATTCCGTCGACACACGCGGGAGATGTTCGCTTTACGCGGAATTTTTCAGGGGCTGAATGGGCTTCTGTTTGTGTGATCGATCACATGGGCGGATTTCCGGCCATGTACGGTCAGTGATCATGACAGAGGGCAGAAAGCCTGAAAAGTCCTGGTTTTCAGGGCTCTTGATCACGGGAAGTACACGATGAGGCGCCTTTGAGGTGCGGTATTCGAAGCGTGTACGGTCCTCACCGCCATCCAAGCCGATCACTCTTGAGGGATCGGGTTGGGTGTCGATTGAGTAACAGCCCTTGATGTGAGGCAAAATCTCCGCCTCAGGTCGGGCACAAGTCCGGCCTCTCACGCGTTACGTGCGCTGGAGACACCGCAGACACCCAGAGGGGGAGAGCGATATGGCAACCGACTACGACACTCCACGCAAGACAGACGATGACGTCGACTCGGACAGCTTGGAAGAGCTGAAGGCCCGGCGGAACGACAAGACCACCTCCGCGGTGGACGTCGACGAGTTCGAGGCCGCCGAGGGCCTGGAACTGCCCGGAGCAGACCTCTCGAACGAGGAACTGGCCGTCCGGGTGCTGCCGAAGCAGCAGGACGAGTTCACCTGCATGAGCTGCTTCCTGGTCCACCACCGCAGCCAGCTGGCCCGCGAGAAGAACGGTCAGCCGATCTGCCGCGACTGCGACTGAGGACGGGTCGGCCATGACTGGCTCGACCCCTCCCCGGAAGCGCCGCTTCTCCCTGCGGAAAGCGGACCAAGGGCCGCCCGACGGCCCACTCGGCGCGCGTGACGACGAGCGTGGCTCCCCGGACACGGGGGCCTCGCTCGAACCGACGGCGGACCGGACCGACCATCCGGTGCCGAAGCGACGACCCGTGCCCATCGCCAGGCGGCAGGCACGGGTCATCGGTGGCAAAGCCCGGGTCATCGCCCGGGAAGGCGCCCGCAGGAGCGGTGACCGCGCTCGGGCGGGCCTGGCGTACCTCGCGGACCGTGTCATCGACATCGCCCCGCGAGTGCCCGTACGCGACCTCGCGACCCTGCGCAGGCAGTTCCCCGGTCTCGGACCCGAGGAACTCGCCGACAAGCTGGTGGCGGGCGCCGCGGCCGGGACCTCGACCATCGGGGCCGGGGTCGGCGCGGCGGCGATGCTGCCCGTACCGCCCGCCCTGCCGACCGAACTGGCCACGGAGATCACCGGGGTCGCGGCGGTCGAACTGAAACTCATCGCGGAACTGCACGAGGTCTACGGCCACCGGCCGCCCGGCAACCTCAAGGTCCGCAGCACCGCGTACCTGTCCGCCTGGTCGGGGGAGCGCGGTATCGACGTGATGAAGCCGTCGACGTACGACGCGGCCCTCGGCGGCCGCATGAAGCGCGAACTGCGCCAGCAGATCATGAAGCGGATGGTGCGGGACATGCCCACACTGATGCCCTTCATGGTGGGAGCCGCGGTCGGAGCGGTCCTGAACCGCCGGGACACCAGAAGACTCGCGGCCCGCGTCCGCGCCGATCTGCGCAAGATCCAGGTGCCCTGGGAGGAGCTGGAGCAGCTGCCGCCCCTGGAACAGCCTGCGAAGCCCCTGAGAGTGCGCGGTCTTCACAAGGAACTCTGACCCACCCCGAGACCCCCTGGGCCCTTCCCGGGCCCGCTCCGGCCCTCCTGGGCCCTTCCGGGGGACTTCCCGAGGAGCAGGTTCCTAGCTCTCCGCCGGAGTGGGCGCGTTCGCCTTGCGCGCCGCCTCGATCGCCGCCGCCAGCTGCTCCGGCTCACGCGTCGAGAGATACAGGTACGGCGTCGGGTCCTCGGGGTCCGTGACGATCACCCGCAGCGCCCTCGGGATGTACGCGCGCAGCAGCAGGAACGCGCGGACATCGGCCTTGTGCGTGCGCCAGGCGCGGGCCTCCTCCGGCTCCAGCACCTCGGACTCGCCCAGCGCCGACACCGGGATCTTCGCCTCGCCCGCGATCAGCGAGTCGCCGACCACGCGGATGCGCGGAGATCCGTACGAGCTGGCGACCACCGCGGCCGCGGCCGTACCGCCGACCAGGCCGCCCAGGATCGGCAGGGTGCCGAACGGGAAGAGGATCAGGGCGAAGGAGACGCCCACGAGAAAGCTGATCAGCCACCACGAGCGGGGGGCGGTGAGGCGTTCTTCGTACGGGGTCGCGGAGTGCTGCATGGAGCCAAGCTTGGCACGCGTTCCTGTACGAGCTCGGCGCGGGATCCTGTACAGGCCGGCGCGCGGGTAAGGTCTGCGCTCGTGAGTGGTAGTTCCGCAAGCCTTCAGCCCCCAGCCGACGCGGTGAAACCGGTACGGCACCCCGACGCGCCCGCGCCCGGGGACCTTCTCGGCGCCCACTACGAACACTGTTTCGGCTGTGGCCCCGGGCAGCCCCACGGGCTGCACCTGGAGGCGCGGGCCGGTGAGGGCGTCGCCCTGACCGCCGAGTTCACCGTCCAGCCCGCCCACCAGGGCGCTCCCGGCCTCGCGCACGGCGGGGTGCTGGCCACCGCCCTGGACGAGACCCTGGGCTCGCTGAACTGGCTGCTGCGGACCGTCGCCGTGACCGGCCGCCTGGAGACCGACTACGTACGGCCCGTCCCGGTCGGCACCACGCTCCATCTCGCGGCCGAGGTCACCGCCGTCGCCGGGCGGAAGATCTACTCCCGTGCCGTCGGCCGCCTCGACGGCCCCGACGGGCCCGTCGCCGTCCGCGCCGACGCCCTCTTCGTCGAGGTGAAGGTCGACCACTTCATCGACCACGGCCGCCCGGAGGAGATCCGGGCCGCCATGAGCGACCCCGACCAGGTCCGCCGGGCCCGTGCCTTCGAGGTGAACCCGTGAGCCCGCGGGAGCCCGTGCACCCCGCCGGCCGCCCCCCGCTGGACGTGCGGATCCGGCGCGTGGATCCGGACGTACCGCTTCCGGCGTACGAGCACCCCGGGGACGCCGGCGCCGATCTGCGCACCACCGAGGCATGCGAGCTGGCCCCCGGTGAGCGGGCCCTTCTGCCCACGGGAGTGTCGATCGCCCTCCCGGAGGGGTACGCGGCCTTCGTGCACCCGCGTTCCGGTCTCGCCGCCCGCTGCGGTGTCGCCCTGGTGAATGCTCCAGGGACGGTTGATGCCGGGTACCGTGGGGAGATCAAGGTGATCGTGGTGAATCTCGACCCGCGCGAGAGCGTGCGGTTCGAGCGCTTCGACCGGATTGCCCAACTGGTCGTCCAGCAGGTCGAGAGGGTCCGCTTCCAGGAGGTCGCGGAGCTTCCCGGCTCCGCGCGGGCCGAAGGGGGCTTCGGGTCCACCGGTGGCCATGCCGCGGTGGGCGACGACAGCGGCACAAGCGGTCGGTCCGCCGAGGGCGGCCCGACGGGTGGGAATCGATACGCTTCGGTCGTATCCGACCGGGAAGGACAGTGACGTGTTCGGACGTCGCAACAAGAAGGGTGCCGCCGAGGACGCGGCCGGCGAGGCCGAGCAGGTCGTCGACAGCGTCGACACCGAGGCGGACGAGGAAGCGGAGGCCGAGCGCGAGCGCGTCCGGCTGGAGCCCGGTCCGCGGCCCGAGGGTCCGTGGGACAGCACCGAGGTACGCGACCCGGCCGAGGGCCGCGTGGATCTCGGCGGTCTGTTCGTGCCGGGCGTGGACGGCATGGAGCTGCGGGTCGAGGTCGCGGGTGACGCGATCGTGGCCGCCACCGTCGTCCTGAATGACAGCGCCGTCCAGCTCCAGGCCTTCGCCGCGCCCAAGCGCGAGGGCATCTGGGGCGAGGTCCGCGAGGAGATCGCGGCCGGGATCACCCAGCAGGGCGGCATCATCGACGAGGTCGAGGGTCCGCTCGGCTGGGAGCTGCGGGCCCAGGTGCCGGTGCAGCTGCCGGACGGCACCGGCGGCTTCCAGGTGGTGCGGTTCGTCGGTGTCGACGGTCCCCGCTGGTTCCTGCGCGGTGTGATCTCCGGCCAGGGCGCGGTGCAGCCGCAGGCCGCCGGGCTCCTTGAGCAGATCTTCCGGGACACGGTCGTGGTCCGCGGCGAGGGCCCGATGGCGCCCCGCGACCCGATCGTCCTCAAGCTGCCGAACGACGCCCAGATGGTTCCCGAGGGGGTCCAGCAGGAGGAGGGCTCGCGGTTCTCCGGGGGCATGGGACAGCTTCAGCGGGGTCCGGAGATCACGGAAGTCCGCTGACGGTCACCAGCAGACGGGTCGCGCCTTCGCGAGGTGCGGCCCGTTTTTCGCGCCCGCGCGCGAAACCGGGAGCCCCACGCCCATCAGGGTTCCGTCAAAGTGCTCTCGTACGCCCGCCCCCGTCCGGTTTATCCCCATCGTTGGCCGTAAGGTCGACGCTGCGTAGGCAGGGGTGAGCGGAAGACAATGGAGCCATGGCACGCGGGAAGCTGCGGATTTATCTCGGGGCGGCGCCGGGGGTCGGGAAGACGTACGCGATGCTCGCCGAGGCGCATCGGCGCACCGAGCGCGGTACGGACTGTGTCGTGGCGTTCGTGGAGCACCATGAGCGGCCGCGCACCGAGGTGATGCTGCACGGCCTCGAACAGGTGCCGCGCAAGGAGCTGGAGTACCGCGGGGGCGTCTTCGGGGAGATGGACGTCGACGCCGTGCTGCGCAGGGCGCCCGCCATCGCCCTGGTGGACGAACTCGCCCACACCAACATCCCCGGCTCGCGCAACGCCAAGCGCTGGCAGGACGTCGAGGAACTGCTCGCCGCCGGGATCGACGTCATCTCGACCGTCAATATCCAGCACCTGGAATCACTCGGCGACGTGGTCGAGTCCATCACCGGGGTGCGCCAGCGCGAGACCGTCCCCGACGAGGTGGTACGGCGGGCCGGCCAGATCGAACTGGTCGACATGTCCCCGGAGGCGCTGCGCCGCCGGATGGCGCACGGGAACATCTACCAGCCGGACAAGGTCGACGCGGCGCTGTCCAACTACTTCCGCCCCGGCAACCTCACCGCCCTGCGTGAACTGGCGCTGCTGTGGGTCGCCGACCGGGTGGACGAGTACCTGAACCAGTACCGCAGCGAGCACCGGGTCTCCAAGATCTGGGGTTCGCGGGAGCGGATCGTGGTCGGGCTGACCGGCGGACCCGAGGGCCGTACGCTCATCCGCCGCGCCGCCCGGCTCGCCGAGAAGGGCGCCGGCGGCGAGGTGCTCGCCGTCTACATCGCCCGCAGCGACGGGCTGACCGCGGCCTCCCCGAAGGAACTCGCCGTCCAGCGCACCCTCGTGGAGGACCTCGGCGGCACCTTCCACCATGTGGTCGGCGACGACATACCGGCCGCGCTGCTGGACTTCGCACGCGGCGTCAACGCCACCCAGATCGTGCTCGGCTCCTCGCGCCGCAAGGCCTGGCAGTACGTCTTCGGACCCGGCGTCGGCGCCACCGTCGCCCGGGAGTCCGGCCCCGACCTGGACGTCCACATCGTCACCCACGAGGAGGTCGCCAAGGGCCGGGGACTGCCCGTGGCCCGCGGCGCCCGCCTCGGCCGTACCCGGATCCTCTCGGGCTGGGCCATGGGGGTCGCGGGCCCCGCCGTGCTCGCGCTGCTGCTGAACTCCGTCGACATCGGTCTCGCCAACGACATGCTGCTGTTCCTGGCCGTCACGGTCGCGGCGGCCCTGCTCGGCGGCCTGCTGCCCGCCCTCGCCTCGGTGGCCTTCGGCTCTTTGCTGCTGAACTACTTCTACACACCGCCGCTGCACCGCTGGACCATCGCCGACCCGAAGAACATCGTCGCCATAGTGATCTTCTTCGGCGTCGCCGTGTCGGTCGCCTCCGTGGTGGACCTCGCCGCCCGCCGCACCCACCAGGCGGCCCGGCTGCGCGCCGAGTCCGAGATCCTGTCCTTCCTGGCCGGCAATGTGCTGCGCGGCGAGACCAGCCTGGAGGAGCTGCTGGAGCGGCTCCGGGAGACCTTCGCCATGGAGTCGGCGGCCCTGCTGGAGCGGCAGAGTGACGTCGAACCGTGGACCTGCGCGGGCCGCGCCGGCTTCGGGCCCGTCCTGGAGCGCCCCGAGGACGCCGATGTCGACATGCCCGTCGGCGACCACATGGCGCTCGCCCTGACCGGCCGGGTGCTGCCCGCCGAGGACCGCAGGGTGCTCGCCGCCTTCGGCGCCCAGGCCGCCGTCGTCCTCGACCGCAGACGCCTCCAGGAGGAGGCCGACCAGGCCCGGACGCTCGCCGAGGGCAACCGCATCCGCACCGCCCTGCTGGCCGCCGTCAGCCATGATCTGCGCACCCCGCTGGCCGGGATCAAGGCCGCCGTCTCCTCGCTGCGCTCCGCCGACGTCGACTGGTCCGAGGAGGACCGCGCCGAGCTCCTGGAGGGCATCGAGGAGGGCGCCGACCGGCTCGACCACCTCGTCGGCAACCTCCTGGACATGTCCCGCCTCCAGACCGGCACCGTCACCCCGCTGATCCGCGAGATCGACGTGGACGAGGTCGTACCGATGGCCCTGGGGGGCGTGCCGGAGGACAGCGTCGACCTGGACGTGCCCGAGACCCTGCCGATGATCCTGGCCGACCCCGGGCTGCTGGAGCGCTCGGTGGCCAACCTGGTGGAGAACGCCGTCAAGTACAGCCCGGGCAGCCGGCGCGTCCTGGTCTCCGCCAGCGCCCTCGCCGACCGGGTGGAGGTCCGCGTGGTGGACCGCGGCCCCGGCGTGCCGGACGAGGCCAAGGACCGTATCTTCGAACCCTTCCAGCGCTACGGCGACGCCCCGCGCGGCGCGGGCGTCGGGCTCGGCCTCGCGGTCGCCCGGGGCTTCGCCGAGGCCATGGGCGGCACCCTGACCGCGGAGGACACGCCCGGCGGCGGCCTCACCATGGTCCTGAGCCTGCGCAGCATCCACGGGCGGCAGCCGGTCACGGAGTCCCCCGAAACGGCGTCCACCCCCGCCCCGGCCCACGGTGGGCCGGGCAGCGCGGAACCAGAAAGGCAGACCCTATGCTGAGCCCGAGCGGGGACCACACCCCCACGCGGGTCCTCGTGGTCGACGACGAGCCGCAGATCGTGCGCGCCCTCGTGATCAACCTCAAGGCACGCAAGTACGACGTCGACGCGGCCGCCGACGGCAGGACCGCCCTCGATCTCGCCGCCTCCCGCCACCCCGACGTCGTCGTCCTCGACCTGGGCCTGCCCGACATGGACGGCGTCGAGGTGATCAAGGGCCTGCGCGGCTGGACCCGGGTGCCGATCCTGGTGCTCTCCGCCCGCCACTCCTCCGACGAGAAGGTCGAGGCCCTGGACGCGGGCGCCGACGACTACGTCACCAAGCCCTTCGGCATGGACGAACTGCTGGCCCGGCTGCGCGCCGCCGTGCGCCGCGCCGAGCCGGTCGGCGCCGGCGAGGACGACGTCACCACCGTGGAGACCGAGGGGTTTGCCGTCGACCTGGCCGCCAAGAAGGTGCACCGCGGCGGGCGCGACGTCCGGCTCACCCCCACGGAATGGCATCTCCTGGAGGTGCTGGTCCGCAACACAGGGCGCCTGGTCAGCCAGAAGCAGCTCCTCCAGGAGGTGTGGGGGCCCTCGTACGGGACGGAGACGAACTATCTGCGCGTCTACATGGCGCAGTTGCGGCGCAAACTGGAGGCCGATCCCTCGCACCCGAAGCACTTCATCACGGAGCCCGGGATGGGGTACCGGTTCGAGAAGTGACAAGGCGCGTACCGGGGAAGTGTGAGCGGGGATACGGCGCTGTCGGCGGGCCCCGGTACGCTTCAGATATGAGTGCTGTTCCTCGTTCAGAAAAGCCGGCCGGCCGGTTCCGGCGCATGCTCGACCGGCTCTCCACGTCCCAGGAGGACCTGGAGTCCGAGGAGCTGCGCGAGGACGCCGAGACAGCGGGTTGTACGAAGATCGGCGACTGCCAGGACCGGCAGATCGTCACCGTAACTGGTACCTTGCGCACGGTCACCCTGCGTCCGCGCGCCGGAGTCCCGGCCCTGGAGGCCGAGCTGTTCGACGGCTCCGCGGCGCTGGACGTGGTGTGGCTCGGCAGGCGTTCCATCGTGGGCATAGAACCGGGGCGCAAGCTGATCGCATCGGGCCGGATCTCGCTGAGCCGAGGCCGCCGGGTGCTGTTCAATCCGAAGTACGAACTGCGACCCCTCGGACGGGAGTAGCCGGTGACGTCCCTCGACAAGCCGACCGAAGACACCGACCAGACCCCGCCCGGCGAGTCCGGCGAAGGCGACGCCCGTGCGGTGACGGAGGCGGCGCTGTTCGAGGCGTTCGGCGGCGTCCGCGGCATGGTCGAGACGGTCGTGCCGGGCCTGCTCTTCGTCGCGATCTTCACGGTCAACAAGGACCTGCATCTCTCGGCGATCGCCGCGCTGGCCGTCTCCCTGGCGCTGGTCGTGGTCCGGCTCGCCATGAAGGACACCGTCAAGCACGCCTTCAGCGGTGTGTTCGGCGTGGTCTTCGGCGTGGTGTTCGCCATGTTCACCGGCAATGCCAAGGACTTCTACCTCCCCGGCATGCTCTACACGCTGGGCCTGGCGCTCGCCTACATCGTCACCACCCTCCTCGGGGTGCCGCTGATCGGTGTGGTGCTGGGCCCGGTCTTCAAGGAGAACCTCTCCTGGCGCACCCGCAACCCGGGCCGCAAGAAGGCCTACGCGAAGTCGAGTTGGGCCTGGGGCCTGATCCTGCTCGCCAAGTGCGCGATCCTCTTCCCGCTGTACTGGTGGTCGGACACCACCCGGCTCGGCTGGGTCCTCGTCGCCCTGAAGATCCCGCCCTTCCTGCTGGCCGTCTGGCTCACCTGGGTCTTCCTCGCCAAGGCGCCCGCGCCGATCGACGTCTTCGCGGAGATGGAGGCCGAGGAGCAGGCCGAGAAGGCGGAGAAGGAGCGCAAGGCCGCGCTGGCCGCGGAGAGCGGCGAGCCCGAGGCCATGCCGGGCCGCCATCGCAGGCAGGCGTGAGCGCTGTGCCGTAGCCGGTCGGCGGATGCGCCCCGCACCGTAGACGCTCGGCAGCTGTGCTCCGCACCGTAGACGCTCGGCCGCTGTGCTCCGTGCCGTGGACGGTCGTCACGACGACGAAGGGCGCCCTTGTCGCCAAGGGCGCCCTTCCGCGTGCTCAGGGCCCTCAGGCCCGTCCGCTCCGGCCCGTCAGCCTTCTTCGTGCTTGCGCACCGACAGCAGCTCCTCCAGCTGCTCCTCCCGGGCCTGAGCCGCCACGAACAGCAGCTCGTCGCCCGGCTCCAGGGAGTCCTCCCGGGACGGCGTCAGCACCCGGGTGCCCCGGATGATGGTCACCAGCGAGGTGTCCTCGGGCCAGTGCACGTCCCCGACCTGGGTGCCGGCCAGGGCCGACTCCTCGGGCAGCGTCAGCTCCACGAGGTTGGCGTCGCCATGGCTGAAGCGCAGCAGCCGTACCAGGTCGCCGACGCTCACCGCCTCCTCGACCAGGGCGGACATCAGACGCGGGGTGGAGACGGCCACGTCCACGCCCCAGGCCTCGTTGAACAGCCACTCGTTCTTGGGGTTGTTGACCCGGGCGACGACACGCGGGACGCCGTACTCCGTCTTGGCGAGCAGCGACACCACCAGGTTGACCTTGTCGTCACCGGTGGCGGCGATCACCACGTTGCAGCGCTGGAGCGCCGCCTCGTCTAGGGACGTGATCTCGCAGGCGTCGGCCAGCAGCCACTCGGCCTGCGGCACCCGCTCCACCGAGATGGCGGTCGGGGCCTTGTCGATGAGCAGGATCTCGTGGCCGTTCTCCAGCAGCTCGCCCGCGATCGAGCGGCCGACGGCGCCGGCTCCGGCAATGGCGACCCTCATCAGTGACCGCCCTCTTCTTCCGGGCCCCCGGCGAACGCCGCCTCGACCGCTTCCACGTCGTCCGTCCGCATCATCACGTGCACGAGGTCGCCCTCCTGGAGCACCGTCTGGGAGGTGGGCAGGATCGCCTCGCCCAGCCGGGTCAGGAACGCCACCCGGACGCCCGTGTCCTCCTGCATCTTGCTGATCTTGTGGCCGACCCACTTCGGGGAGGCGTGCACCTCGGCGAGCTGCACCCCGCCGGTGGGGTCGCGCCACAGCGGCTCGGCCCCGGAGGGCAGCAGCCGGCGCAGCATCTGGTCGGCGGTCCAGCGGACCGTGGCCACGGTCGGGATACCGAGGCGCTGGTAGACCTCGGCGCGCCGGGGGTCGTAGATACGGGCGGCCACGTTCTCCACGCCGAACATCTCGCGCGCGACCCGCGCGGAGATGATGTTGGAGTTGTCGCCGCTGGAGACGGCCGCGAAGGCGCCCGCCTCCTCGATCCCCGCCTCACGCAGGGTGTCCTGGTCGAAGCCGACTCCGGTGACCCGGCGGCCTCCGAATCCCGGTCCCAGCCGACGGAAGGCGGTCGGGTCCTGGTCGATCACGGCGACCGTGTGCCCCTGTTGCTCCAGGGTCTGGGCGAGAGCGGAGCCTACTCGCCCGCAGCCCATGATGACGATGTGCACGACCGTCCTTCCGATGTCAAGAGTCGTTGGCTTGGCCTGAACAGGTTCTCAGACTGCCGCCCAAGCTACACACGCATCACCCTCACCGGGCACCCCCGTGCCCGGGTAGCGCCCGCGCACCGGGCTCAGAGGGGCTCAGACGGCCTCATAGCGGCTCATCCGCCCGTCTTCGAGTGATGCTGCGCACGCTGCACACGGTCAGGATTCCGAGGCCGGCCAGGGCGAGCACCGCCCCGATCAGCTCAGCGGTCGGCGGCATGGGGCCTCCAGGGGTCGGTGACAGACGGGGTTTGCCATCTAGGCACGACCCGGGCCCGCGCCACGGAATCCGTACATCACTCCACCGCCGAGTTCACCCATGGGGAAGATATTGCGGACAGGGTGGGCGGCTGCCAGTTCGAAGGCTTACGATCCTCTCTCGTGTCCAAACTGACCGACGTGCCCAAACGGATCCTGATCGGGCGCGCACTGCGCAGCGACCGGCTGGGGGAAACCCTCCTGCCCAAGCGCATCGCACTCCCCGTCTTCGCTTCCGACCCGCTGTCCTCCGTCGCCTACGCGCCGGGGGAGGTTCTGCTGGTCCTGTCCATCGCGGGCGTGTCGGCGTACCACTTCAGCCCCTGGATCGCCGTCGCGGTCGTGGTGCTGATGTTCACCGTGGTCGCCTCCTACCGCCAGAACGTGCACGCCTACCCGAGCGGCGGCGGCGACTACGAGGTGGCGACCACCAACCTCGGTCCCAAGGCCGGCCTCACCGTCGCGAGCGCCCTGCTCGTCGACTACGTGCTGACCGTCGCGGTGTCCATCGCCTCCGGTATCGAGAACCTCGGCTCGGCCGTCCCGTTCGTGGTCGAACACAAGGTGCTCTGCGCGACCGTCGTGATCGTCCTGCTGACGCTCATGAACCTGCGCGGCGTCAAGGAGTCCGGCAAGCTCTTCGCCATCCCGACGTACGTGTTCGTCGGCGGCGTCTTCATCATGATCCTGTGGGGCGCTTTCCGCGGCCTGGTGCTCGGCGACACCATGCGGGCGCCGACCGCCGACTTCCACATCAGGGCCGAGCACCAGGGCCTCGCGGGCTTCGCGCTGGTCTTCCTGCTGCTGCGCGCCTTCTCCTCCGGCTGTGCCGCCCTGACCGGCGTCGAGGCCATCTCCAACGGCGTCCCGGCCTTCCGTAAGCCGAAGTCCAAGAACGCGGCGAGCACGCTCGCGGCGATGGGCCTGCTGGCCGTCACCATGTTCTGCGGCATCATCGCCCTGGCCGCGACGACCAAGGTGCGCATGGCCGAGAACCCGGCCACCGACCTGCTGCACAACGGCCACCCGATCGGCTCCGGCTACGTCCAGAACCCGGTGATCTCCCAGGTCGCCGAGGCGGTCTTCGGCAAGGGCAGCTTCCTGTTCGTGCTCCTGGCCGCCGCCACCGCGCTGGTGCTGTTCCTCGCGGCCAACACGGCGTACAACGGCTTCCCGCTGCTCGGCTCGATCCTCGCCCAGGACCGCTACCTGCCCCGCCAGCTGCACACCCGCGGCGACCGGCTCGCCTTCTCCAACGGCATCGTGCTGCTCGCAGGCGCCGCCGCGCTGCTGACCGTGATCTACGGCGCCGACTCCACGCGCCTGATCCAGCTCTACATCGTCGGCGTGTTCGTGTCCTTCACGCTGAGCCAGACCGGCATGGTCCGGCACTGGAACCGCCACCTGGCGGTCGAGAAGGACCAGGCCAAGCGGCGCCACATGATGCGCTCGCGGGCGATCAACACCTTCGGTGCCTTCCTCACCGGCCTGGTGCTGGTCGTCGTCCTGGTCACCAAGTTCACGCACGGCGCCTGGGTGGCCCTGCTGGGCATGTGCATCTTCTTCGCGACCATGACCGCGATCCGCAAGCACTACGACCGCGTCGCCGAGGAGATCGCCGCGCCCGAGGAGCCGGACGACGACCTGGTCCGCCCCTCCCGGGTGCACTCCGTGGTGCTGATCTCCAAGATCCACCGGCCGACTCTGCGGGCCCTGGCCTACGCCAAGCTGATGCGCTCCGACAGCCTGGAGGCGCTCACCGTCAACGTGGACCCGGCCGAGACCAAGGCGCTGCGCGAGGAGTGGGAGCGGCGCGGCATCGACGTACCGCTGAAGGTCCTCGACTCGCCGTACCGCGAGGTCACCCGGCCGGTGATCGAGTACGTCAAGGGCCTGCGCAAGGAGTCCCCGCGGGACGCGGTCTCCGTGATCATCCCCGAGTACGTGGTCGGCCACTGGTACGAGCACCTGCTGCACAACCAGAGCGCCCTGCGCCTCAAGGGCCGCCTGCTGTTCACACCCGGTGTGATGGTCACCTCCGTGCCCTACCAGCTGGCCTCCTCCGAGGCGGCCAAGATGCGGGCCCGCAGGCGCCAGGAGTGGAGCGCGCCCGGCGCGGTCCGCCGCGGCCCGGCGGGGGAGCGGCCCAAGGAGCCGTCGGAGCCATCGGGGTCGTCGGGGTCCTCGCCCAAGGACTGACGAGACACCGGGGTACGGGACCGGGGCGGCGAGGCCGTAGACTGGTGGGCTGTTGTCGGTCCAGCGGGCTGCGCTCGACCGCCCCGGACCCGTCTGCGCAGCTCGTCTGCTTCTTTGCCGTCCTCCGTCGCGAACCCGATCCTCTGGAGCCCCCCACCATGCAGGCAGAACCGACCACGTCTCTGGTGGGCGAGGAGTACGAGGTCGAGATCGGCCCCGTCGCCCACGGCGGCCACTGCATCGCCCGTACCGCCGAGGGCCAGGTCCTCTTCGTCCGGCACGCGCTGCCCGGCGAGCGCGTGGTGGCGAAGGTCACCGAGGGCGAGGAGGGCGCCCGCTTCCTGCGCGCGGACGCCGTACGCATCCTGGAGGCGTCCAAGGACCGTATCGAGGCGCCCTGCCCCTTCGCCGGGCCCGGCCGCTGCGGTGGCTGCGATTGGCAGCACGCCAAGCCGGGCGCCCAGCGCCGGCTGAAGGCGGACGTGCTCGCCGAGCAGCTGCGCCGGCTCGCGGGTCTCACCCCCGAGGAGGCCGGCTGGGACGGCACGGTGGTCCCGGCCGAGGGCGACAAGCTGCCCGCCGGCGAGGTGCCGCAGTGGCGCACCCGGGTGCAGTACGCGGTCGACGCGGAGGGCCACGCCGGTCTGCGCCGGCACCGTTCGCACGAGGTCGAGCGCATCGACCACTGCATGATCGCGGCGCCCGGCGTGTCGGAGCTGGGCATCGAGAAGCACGATTGGGCCGGCATGGAGTCGGTCGAGGCGATCGCGGCGACGGGCTCCCAGGACCGCCAGGTGATCCTCACCCCGCGTCCGGGCGGCCGGCTGCCCCTGGTCGAGCTGGACAAGCCGGTCTCGGTCATGCGGGTCGACGAGAAGGCCGGGGGCGTGCACCGCGTGCACGGCCGCCCCTTCGTCCGCGAGCGCGCGGACGGCCGCACCCACCGGGTCGGCGCCGGCGGCTTCTGGCAGGTCCACCCGAAGGCGGCGGACACCCTCGTCACCGCGGTGATGCAGGGCCTGCTGCCGCGTAAGGGCGAGATGGCCCTCGACCTCTACTGCGGCGTCGGCCTCTTCGCCGGCGCCCTCGCCGACCGCCTCGGCGACAAGGGCGCGGTCCTCGGCATCGAGTCCGGCAAGCGCGCCGTCGAGGACGCCCGCCACAACCTGGCCGACTTCCCCCGCGTCCGCATCGAACAGGGCAAGGTCGAATCCGTCCTCCCGCGCACGGGCATCACCGAGGTCGACCTGATCGTCCTCGACCCACCCCGCGCGGGCGCCGGCCGCGACACGGTGAAGCACCTCGCGTCCCTGCGGGCACGACGCATCGCATACGTGGCGTGCGATCCGGCGGCGCTGGCGCGGGATTTGGGGTACTTCGGGGAGAACGGGTATCGGGTGCGGATGTTGCGGGCGTTCGATCTGTTTCCGATGACGCATCATGTGGAGTGCGTGGCGATTCTGGAGCCTGCCGAGAAGGGCATCTGACCTGCCGTTTTGCATTTCAGGTGGTCAGCTCGACCTGTTTTCGCTCGCGGAATGCGTCGACTCAGGTTCGCTTGTGCAGAACGCTCTGAGCTGCAGGTTCGAGGGCAGGCTCGGGTTTCGCGGCGACGTGGCGATGCGCAATGCAGAATTTTTGACGCTCGGATGACGCTCGAATATCGGAAGCCTCAACCTCGGACTTCTCCGGCCCTGGGCCGCAGACCGGGGCCGTCGGCGCGGGGCAAGGACTCCGGTTCGGGGGCCGACTGCACCTCGCCAGCGGTGGCGCGTGCTGCTACCTCGTCGCACGCACCTCGGAACCGAGACCGCGGTCCGACCGGGCCACGAAGGACGGCGTCGTGTCCGATCTTGAGTGGCTGATATAACCTCGCCGCCGAGATACCAGCCCGGTATCATTCCTGTATGGCGATGACACTCTGACTCCCCGAAGACCTTGACGCGAAGCTCACCGAGCGGGCTCGTCGGGAGGGTCGCAGCAAGCAGGAACTTGCCATCGAGGCCATCCGTGACGCCCAGCATCGGGCCGAGCTGAAGGTTGATGACGTCCTGGCCGAGCTGATGGACAGCGATGCGGAGATCCTGGACTACCTGAAGTGACCCAAGTGCGCTACATCCATATCGACGAGATCCTGGCCATCGCCCGCACGGTCAACGATACCGAGCACAGCGTGCGTGACATGGGACTTTTGGTGTCAGCGATCGAACGGCCCCGGACGAACGTGTTCGGGGCCGAGCTGTATCCCACGCAGCATGAGAAGGCGGCGGCACTGCTGCACTCCGTCGCTCGCAATCGCGCGCTGATCGACGGCAACAAGCGCACCGCCTGGCTTGCCATGCGTGTCTTCCTGCGGTTCAACGGCGTCAGCGCCGGTACCGCGCCGCCACCCGTCTCCGTGGCTGGCCCGTTCGTCGAGGAAGTCGCGCAGGACAACATCGATGTACCGGCTACTGCAAAGCGCCTGTCGGCTTGGTTCCCCGTTTCCTGACGTTCGACGTCGTGGGTACGGGACGGAATGAGGTTCTGAGAGCGGTGCTGGCTTCTGGCAGTCCGCCGGGCCGTTCAGATCCGTGCCCCGGCCGGGCGCGGCGATCATGACGCGGGCGCCGAAGCGTGCGTCGACGGCTCACCGGCAGGTTCGGGGTTGACGGGCGTGCTCGCCGTAGCTCGGGTCGGTGATCGCCGGCGCGTTCACGAACTGGCCGACGCGCCAGGGCTGTCGGCTGCCGAACCGCTCGGCGAAGAAGGAGGGCATCCCTCCGCCCTCCGATTGCCGAGCGGCAGTGGAGAACCGTGCGGCGCACGTCGGCGGCGAACGGCCCGTCGTAGGAGGCAGGGCCGTGCGGCTCCATGGTCGATGCCACGGAGCCGCACGTTGGTTACCGTAAGAAGCCGACGCTCGGATCGTCCGTGTCGTCTTCCGGGTCCACGCTGTACAGCGGGCGGTCCTCGATCCCCAGGGCGCGCATCAGCTCGTTGGTCGGAATCCTGTACCTACGTCCGATACGGAGGACGGGGCAGGGGAACTCGTGCTCGCGGATCAGCCGGTACGCGGTCGTCGAGCCGATTCCGAGTGCTCGGGCCGCCGTGCGCAGGTCCACTGCGACGGGCAGGTCGAACATCTCCGTGAAACTGAGGCGGCCCTCTGCAGGGTCCTTCACCCTCGCCTCCCCGCAGGGCGGACCGGCCGGGTGTCCGCGCGGCGCCCGGGCCGTCGCCTCTTCCCGGGGCTGTGACCCGCCGACCCGTCGTCGGTGTTGATGAAGATTCCCTGTCGGCGCAGATGCTCCGGGCGCACCCGGAAACGCAGCGGTGCGCACAGCCCGTCCGGGCCGTCCGGACGGTCGACCCGGACGTCCAGGCTCTCCGCCGCCGGAGCGTCCGCCTCCTCGCCGGACGCAGTGAGAGCGTGCTCCTCGGTGATGCGTTCGATCTGGGTGGAGGGAAGCTCCCGCAGCCCTTCCCGGGCGAGATGCCACGCCCTGGCGCGCGCCGCGTGCAGCAGGGAGGAGTCGGTGAGACAGCTCGCGCCGTCCCGATCCGCCAGCTTCTCCAGGAGAGCCAGGACCATTTCGGCCTCCACGTCCGACCGGTCGGCCCGCAGGCGCGTGCAGATCCGGTGGGCCGTCCCGGTCAACCGGGGCAGGGCCAGCCAGATCGCCAGGAGTTTCCCCGTGCTGTCTGGAGTCAGGTCGCTCTGCGCCGCGCGGATGACCTCCTTCCAGACCGCAGTGGCGAACTGCGGGTCGGAGCCGGGGCCGTACAAGGCCTCGTGCGTCTCGGCGGCGGTCAGCCAGACCGGATCAGCCTCGTCGGTGTCCGTGGGAACGAGCAGGAAGACCGCGTCACTGGTCCGGGGATCGTCGAAGTGCCGCCTCACTGAGGCGAACGCACTGCTGTGCAGCGGATACATCAGGAAATGTCCTCTCTCGGACTGCGGAAACCTGAGTCCGGAGGTGCTGGAGAAACCGAGATGCTGGACGAGGTGTGTCCTGTGGTGGGGACGTATCGCCTCATATCCGCGTCAAGCGGAGACGAGTCCCACCAGCCTCACTTTGATGCGTGAGCATGCGGTAGTGGTCTTCTCGACCAGGTAACGCCGCCTTTGACCACGAGCGTGTAACAAGCGCGGCAGCCAGGCCGCGAGTTCGCCGGTGACGAAGTTCGCGAGGCTGGTGGGTGCCCGTACAGAACGGGCACCCACGACTGTTGCGCTCAGGCGGTCTCGGAGGACGAGGTGTCCGGCGCCTCGGTGGGCGGGGTCGCCGGGGTGGTGTCCTCGGTCCGGACGGCCGCCCGCCGGCGGCGGCTCGGCGGCCAGTCGGGGGACTGGCGCAGACGGGCTGCCCGGCGGTTCCGCTGACGGCTGTTCATCGGGTTCGCAGTTCCTCTCTGATGAGTCGATGGATGACTAAGCCGCCGTTTCGTGCTTCTGCGAGCGGCTGGTGCCATCGTGCCCGGGGGTGAAGCGGGGCCGCAGAGCGAAAACTGAGGGATAACTGAGTCCCCGGGGGGCGTGAAGAAGCAAGCGCGTATGAAGCGACACAGCGCGGCGCACGGATGAAGGAGCGCCGGCAAGGGGCCGGATCACTGACTGCGGTGCGCTGAGGGGGAAGGCGATGGAGGGGTACGTGCTGGGCCCGGTGCGAGCCGAAGGGGGCGGCGGCAGGAGGGTGGTCGAAGGGTCGAAGGTGGCGGCCCTGTTCGCGCTCCTGGTGACCTCGCCAGACTGCCGATGTAAGAGGAAGGACATAGCCGAAGTCCTCTGGGAGGGCGTCGAGGACGTCGGCAATCTGGTTGACCGCGTCGTCGCCGACCTGCGGAAGGGGCTGGGCCAGGAGTGCGTGCCCCATAGCGGCAAGTCGGGTTACTGCACGCTCCGCGTGCCGGTGGGAGACGTCGACCTGCTCCGTTTTCGCGAAAAGGTGAAGCAGGCTGAAGGATTGACCTGCAAAGCGCAGTTCGAGCTGCTCGGCGCGGCCTTGGAGGAGTGGGACGGCGAGGACGAACCGCTGCAAGGACTGTCCGAGGCCGGCTTCCACTTGCGTCGGGAGGAGCTACGGGCCGAGTTGATGGCCGCCGTGTACGCGCGGTTGGACGCAGCCTACAAGTCATGGGAAGTCAAATGGCTGCGCGATGAGACGGAGAAATGGTTCGAGCGTGCGCCGGAATTACCCCAGATCTTCCGGTTCTACCTGCTCGCCCACGCAGACCTGCCGGAGGCCCGACGTGAGCGGCTCATCAAGAAGTGGGAGAAGCGCAACGGAAGAGCGGACGTCGATGTACAGAGCGCCATCGACCAGGTCCGGGGAGAGGGCCGCCGGCCGGGCGGGGCGCTCCTGCCCCCCCGTTCCCGACCAGTTGCCCGGCGGCAGGCGCAAGCCGATCGGGCAGGACGAGCTGATCGGTGACCTCTTCGAGGCCGTGTGCCAGGAACAGGACGCCGGCAATCTGGCGCTGGTCCTGATCAGCGGCATGGCGGGCGTCGGGAAGACCACGGTGGCCGAGAACCTCGCCGGTCGGCTGCGGGAGCGGTTTCCCGACGGGGTGCTGCGCGGCGAACTGAACGGATTCGCCGACGGAGACGTGCGGCCCGCCGAACCGGACGAGATCCTGGACAGCTTTCTGGCCGCGCTGCCGCCCTACACCACGGTGACCGGAACGGAGAGCAAGAGCAACGCGCTGCGGTCGGCACTGGCCCACCGGTCGGTGCTCATCGTCCTCGACGACGCGCGCAGCGCCCAGCAGGTGCTGCCGCTGCTTCCCGGAGACGGTACCTGCGCCGTGATCGTCACCAGTCGTAACGACCTCTTGCGGCTGCAGTCCGAGAGAAAGGTGCTGTTCCGCAAGATGGAGCCGCTGCACGAGGCGGACGCCCTGGAGGTACTCCAGGAGAAAGTGTCGGCCGAGGACCGGGCCAAGCACGCCGTGCCCTTCAGCAAGCTGGTCCACCTCTGCGGTCGGCTGCCGTTGGCCCTCGTGGTGGTGGCCCGGCTCTTGGAGGTCGGTGCGCGTCCGCTGCACACCCTCCCTGCCCTGGTGCGGGAGATGGAGAAGGAGCTGGAACGGGCGAAGCTGGACACCCTGGACCTGCCCGAGCACGAACTGTCGGTCCGCGCCGCGCTCAACTGCTCCGTGCGCGTGCTGAATGAGGAAGCCCGGCTGCTGCTGTGGCAGCTTGCCGTCCACCCCGGGCCCAGCGCTTCCTGGGAGGCGGTGATGGATCTGGGACGGGCAGTGGACGAAGGGACGCGTACCGACCTGGCCCTGGTGGACCTCGTGGCGGCGAACCTGGTGGAACATCAGGGCGATCGCTACGGGCTGCACGACCTCGTGCGGGCCTTCGCCCTTCGGCACGTGCGGCCGGCGCCGGACGGAGAGAACGCGGAGATCGAGGGGGCGACCGTACGACAGGTGCTGGAACACCTGCTGCACAACGTCCGCGCCTGCGACCGGGTGCTCGACCGCGAACGCACCCTGCCCACCGGCGAGCCCGGAGCGGTCAGGGTCACCGACCCCGCGGACCTCGCGGAGGCGATGGCGTTCCTGGATGAGGAGTACGCCACCGTCCAGCGAGGCATTCACTTGGCGATCAATCGGCGTATCGACCGGTACATATGGCTGCTTCCGATGGCCCTGGTCATCTACCAGTGGCGCCGCCGTCTGCTCGATGATGCGCGGCAGAACCTCCGGTACGCCGCCGAGGCGGCGGAAGCCGTCGCCGGTCCGGTCGATTGTGCCATGGTCCACCGGTCGTTGGCAGGGACCCACTGGCGGCTCGCTGAGTACGACTTGGCGGTGGGCGCCCTGCGCAGGGCCGTCCGGCTCAGCGAGGAGGACCGCAGCACGGAAGGCCGGCTGAGTCTGGCCCATACGCTGCACCGGCTCGGGCTCACCCTGCGCAAGCAGGACGACCTGACGGGAGCGGAGGAAGTGCTCCACCGTGCACTGGAGTTGTGTCGGGAGGTGTCCGACCGGGTCGGGGAAGCGGCTGTTCTGAACGCCCTCGGCGCGCTCCACCTCGACCGGGGCGAGCACGAGCGGGCGCTCCGTCGGTGCGCCGACGCTCTGGGCGTGGTGGAGCGCACGGCGGAGCGCAGCGGCCTGGCCGATGTGCTGTTCACCCTGGCCAAGGTGCACCTGGCCCGTTCCGAACGGGAGGAGGCCATCGCCCTGTACCGGCAGGCCTCCGACATCTACCGCGAACAGGAGAACTGGCCCAACGAGGACAAGGTACGGATGCTCTTCTCTGATGTCCTGGTGTCCGCCGGCGACACCGACGCGGCGGTGCGGGAGCTGGAGAGAGTCATCGTGCTGCGTGAGCTGATGGACGGTGAGGGGGTGCGGGAGGTCCGGGAGCGGCTGGAAGGGCTGAGGTGACCCGCCTGGTCGGCGGCCGTCGGCTCACCGTCAAAGCCGGGGCGGATGCGTGCGGTAGTACTCGGTCGGGTCCGGGCGCAGGGGCTTCGATGGCCGTTGCAAGCCGAGCTGGGGTAGGTAGCAGCGGAGCCGATCGAACACTTCACGGACGTCAGCGGGGCGCTCCGCCGCCTTCCACCGGACCATCCACAGCGCCAGGGAGGCGAACTCCGGGGGTAGTTTGGCGAGCCGGTCGGCCGGCAGCACCGGGGTGCCCTCTTCCGCCCGCTCGTCCTGTCCGCCGTAGGGCAGGCGCATCACGGTCATCTCCAGCAGGATGCAGCCAAGTGCGAAGATGTCCGCTTGCGGCGTCAGACCTGACGGGCACGCGTCGGATTGCTCGGGGGAGGCCCAGCCGCGCGTGCCGCGTGCGTATTCCGTCTCCTGATCCGCCATGACCGCGTGGCCCATGTCAATGAGCCGGAGACGGCCGTCCGGCTGCACGATGACGTTCTCGGGCTTGAGATCGCAGTGCACCAAATGCCGGTCGTGGACTTCTGCCAGAATTTCGCACAGTTGGCCGATGACGGCCGCAACGGTCCCAGGATCCTTGACGGGCAGGGCCGCCGACAGGACCTTCTGCAGTTGGTGCCCTTCGACAAATTCCATGACCAGGCACCGGCGTCGCCGGTGTGTCCCCGTGGCGATGACTTCGGGAATCGCCTGGATTCCCGTCAGCATCATCATGCGTGATCCCTCTTTGAGGAGTTCATCGCCGGCCCAGTGGAAATCGCTCTCGGGTCCGAGGTCCCGGGCCTTCTGAAGCTTTAACGCCACCTTCTGCCCGCTGTTGCGGTCACGCCCGAGGAAAAGGTCGCCTTGGCCGCCGTCGCCGACCATGTCCAGCACTTCGTAGCGCCTCTCCACATCGCCGATCTCCTCGATCTCCCTCACGGCCATCCACCTTTCCTCCGTACGGAAATGGAGCACGAAATGTCACAGCCATGGCTGCCCCCCGACGGGGTCACCCGCACCTCCGAAGTCATCACGGTATCCGCCGGAATGTTCAAGCGGGGAGAGTTCCGATGCCCCGCCGCTGACGCTCTCAAGACCCGCGGCTACCACACCACCGACCCCGTACCGCGCCGCCGTGAGAGGCTGGAGCACTTCGCTCTGGGCCCCTTCATGGCTGCCTGCGACATCCGTTCGGGGCCTGCCGGCAGCCCGCCTCGGACACGTACCGGGCCCCTGCACGACGGTCTGCGGACCTGGTCGGAGCACGGCGTTCAGATGTACGAGTCGGCCTTCCCTCTCGACCCGGAACGTCCCCTGCACGAGGTGCCCGAGCCGTGGACGTACCGCTACCGGCCGTCCGGTCCCGACCCGCGCGACGCCCAGGAGTACCGCCTCACCGTGTGGGGCCGCTGCCTGGCTTCCCCAGACGGTGCCTACCGCGAGCTTCGTCTGCCCGTGCACCGCCTGCGGGACTTGCCGCCCGACGGCTTCACCGCGGCCGTCGCCCTGGTGCTGGCCGAGGGCGCCCCCGGACCGCCGCCGGAGCACGTACGGATCGTGGAGTTCGCGCTCTTCGACGGCCGTACGCGGGAGCTCTTCGTGGGAAGCCGGGAAGAGGCGCGCGCTCGGTACCGCGAACACGGCCCCGCCGCCTTGGCCGGCGTACTGGACGGACGGGAATACCGCCCGGGGTCCGCCTGTGGCGAATGCCCCTACCTGTCGGTGTGCCCGGCCCTGCGTACAGCGCCCGGACTGCTGGGCATCGAGGCGCACGACCGGCCCCGCCGCACCTGGTCGGTCACCAGCGGGCGGGCCTACCGAGCCTGCCCGGCGCGTGACCACATGCGCCGGCTGCACCTGCCCACGGCGGACTCCGTCGAACGCGAGGTGACGGCCGAGCGCGGCCGGGCCTTGCATGCCTACCTCGCCGAACGGCACGCCCACGGATCGCCTCGGCCCTGCACGGTCGAGGTCCCCGAGGAGTGGGTCCCGCAAGGATTCGACCTGCCCTCAGACGAACGCGCACTCGGCGCCCTGCTGTTGCGGCGGCACGCCGCGGTCTGCCCGCTGCGGTACGTCGGGGACGGCACGGATGTGCGGACCGAGCCCCGGGTGGTGCGGCACGACACCACCGCCGACGTGGTGGTCCTGGCCGCGCCCGACCTGCTCTACCGGGATGCCGGGTCATGGGTGTGGCGCGAGACTAAGACCTCCGTCACCGACCGGCGGTCCGACCGCCCCCTGCTGGAGCGTTATCCGCAGTTGGCCCTGGCCGTCGTACTGATCGCCCGCGGTGACCTGGGCGGTGAACCGTTCCGCGCCCGGGTCGAGCTAGAGGTGCTGCGCCCTGGCGGCGCCGACCTGGAGATCATCGATCCCTTCGCCCCGGCCAATCGGGTCACCGCCGAGAAGGTACTGCGGGCGATGGTGGCCGACTGGCACGGTGACGACCAGTACGCGGCCCGGCCCGGACGCTCCTGCGAGCGGTGCGAAGTGGCCCGCTGGTGCACGGCGTCGTCCGTCAGCGAGGCCGCGGCATGAGGGCGGGGTCGGTCGGCCGGGTCGATCGGCCGGACGCCGGCGAGGCGCCCGAGGGCATGGGCAGCGACCTCTTCGGCGAACTCGCCCGCATGGTGGCGGCTCTCTCCGAGGTCCAAGGGCTCCGCTCCTTCACCCTGCCCTATCCCGGCCTCGCCCAGCGGGCGCTGGATCACACGGTGATGCGCTGCCTCGAAGCGGGGGAGTCGCCGCCGAGGAGTCTTCCGGAGCTGTGGGAGTGGTGCCGGACCAGGCCGTCCGACGACTCACTCTTCGCGGTCCCCTCCTCCCTGGTCTCGCCGGGCACCACGCTGGTGCACCGGGTCGGCCGGATGTCGACCCGGTCGTGTCTCGAGGTGGCCTCGCACGGACCGGGTGGAGGCGTGGCGGCACACGCCCGCGCGCTCCTCGGGGACCTGCACGCGCGGAGTGGAACGGAAGAGCGCTACCGGCAGTGCCGGGCGTTCCTGGCGTGTCACCCGGTCGTCCACCAGCAGGACCGCTTCGCGCCGGGTTGGAACAGGGCGGTCTGGAGCCGGGTCAAGAACCTCTACGGTCCGTTGCCCGAGTTCCTGCTCGTCGACGGAGACTTCCTGTACTGCCCCTCGTGCAGGCTCCCCGCGCTGCCCCGGGGCAGTGCCGTGCCCGTACCCGGACCGTCCGGCACCGGCGCGGAAGTCTGGTGCGAGGGGGAGGACTGCCCGCGCGATGCCCCTCCGCTGCTCATCCGTGAGCCGGACCAGGCGTGGATCCTGCAGCGCTCGCTGCGGTGGTACCTCGTACTGCCGCACCGCACCGACGAAGCCGCCCGGGAGGCACTGGAGCGCGCCGAAGTCGCGTACGAGACCCTGCCCGGTCTTCTGCCCGCCTACCGGCTCTGGGACACCGGCCCCCGCATCGTGGACATCCAGGTGTACGACCGTCTGCAGCCGGCGCTCCTCGCAGCCCATCTCACCGACAACACACCCTTCGCGGACCGCACCCTCGTCGTGGTCCCCGACGCGCTCGCCGGACGGGACGGCTACCGGCAGGCCTTCACCGACGCGCTTCCCGCGCTCCTGCGGGACCGGCTGGTGCTTACCACCCCCATGGACCTCGTGCCCGACCTGGGACAGGCCCGGCGAGAGGAGAAGGACGATGCGTAGTCTCACCCCGCCCTTGACCGACGTGTTCAACGCGCTCAAAGCATTTCTGGAGCCCTCCGTGCCCCAGCCCGCGCTGGAAGCCCTCTGCCAGGTCGAACTCGGCCTGTACCTCCAGCAGAAGATGATGCCGGGAAGCCCCGCGGGCAGCGCCTGGGTGCTGTTCAGCGGGTACGGGTTCGCCGAGGCGCACCGGGCACCGCTGCCATCCGACGCGGCGAAGACCCTGCGTATCGCCCGGTACTCGCTTTGGACGCTGCGCCGGAGCCGTACCTGGCTCGATGCGCTGGACACCTACCAGAGGTTCGACCCCAGGGTGCGCGCCTACGACGTACCGGACGCCGAGAAACCTGCTGCCCGCCGCGAACTCTCCGTCGCCAGCGACCGCTTCTCCGTCTACGAACAACTGCTGCGTGCCGCGCCGCCGCTGGCGGGCAAGCGGCTGCCGGTCGCGGGTCAGGGCCCGCACGCCTTTCCCGTCAGTCGCACCATGGCCGTCGTCGACCTGCCGCCGGTCCCCCGCACCCCCCTCGTCGCCCACGACATGGACCTGGAACCGGCCGGCGGCGGCGAGCCCCTTGTCTTCACCAGGGAGGGGCTGGAGCGCACGGCGGCGGAAATGGACGCACAGCACACCCGCTTCGGCGAGGGACGGGCGCCACGGTGGCTGGAGCGGTTACGGTCGTTCGACCTGTCCACCAAGGAGAACGGAACCTTCCACAAGACGAGGAAGGACGAGGACTTCATCTTCACGGTCGACGGCATCCAGCACCTGCTCGGCATCGTCGGCGCCGGCAAGAGCACACTGCGCGACATCATCGCCGTCCATCTCGCCAAGCTGGGTAAGCGCACCACCGTCGTCGTCACCGATGTCGCGGAGGTGCTGAAGCTCGTCCGGCTCTACGACCTCTATACCGACGGCGCCGCCGCACCCGTGCTCGGCTCCTCCGGCCGCGAGCGGCACGCCCAGCGGATGCACCGCCGGCTGGCGGGCCGGGGCGAGCACCGACTGCTCGCCCACGACGACCCCGCCTTCGCCTACCTCGGCACGTCCTGCCTGCTCAACGTCAGACGGCGGGGCGCCACATCGACGACCGAACCACTCGCCTACGGCGAGGCACCCTGCTCCCGGCTCCGACCCCCGTCGGCCCTGCGCCGTGCCCCGAGCGACGGACGGCACTCCGAGTGGCAGAAGAGGGCGACGAGCTGCCCGTACTGGTCCGCTTGCCCCCGTCACCACGGAGCCCGCACGCTGGTCGACGCCTTGATCTGGGTGGCCACCCCGGCCGGGCTGATCGACGCCTCGCCGCCCCGCCCTCAGAACGGCGAGCGCATCCGCTTCCTCGAACTCGCCTGCCGCCGTAGTGACCTCGTGATCATCGACGAGGCCGACCGTGTCCAGATGCAGCTCGACCGCACTTTCGCACCCGCCGTGGTCCTCGCCAGCGACGAGGACAAGGGTCTCATCGACCAGCTGAGCCGGCACAAGATCCGGGAACTCGCGGCCAGCGGACGCACCCAGCTCTCCGAACGGGACGTCGAGACCTTCGCCGCCGCCCTCAACACCGCAGGCGCGGCCACCGACCGGCTGTACGCGATGCTCGTCGCCGGGTACGAGCTGCGCAAGTGGGTGCGGACGGGCTACTTCAGCGCCTGGACGCTCCAGTTGGGGCTTCTCGACGAACGCTACGAACTCCCCTACGACAGCGGTCGGGACCACCCTCATCACGCCCCCCGTGAGGCTCTCGGGAAACTGCTCGACGCGTTCCGGGACAACCCCTTCGGTGACCGTCACCGTAGGACGGAGGAGGACTTCAGCCGGCTGACCGCCCTCCTCAACGAGCTGCTCCACACCGGCAACCCGGAGAACACCCGGCGCCGCCTCACCGAGGTCATGGACGAGGTCTTCGCCATCGACCCGAAGTACATGGCTGCCCGGCAGCGGAGGTACCAAGAGGCGTACGACGAGTGGCGGCGCGAGGAGGAGGAACAGGAGAAGAAGCGCGGACGCCGCAGGAAGCCCAAGCCTCCGCCCCAGACTCCCGAGGAATGGCGGAAGCAACTCGCGGAGCGCTTCGAGTTCACACTGTTGCTTAGCGCCCTGGAACCACGGCTCGCCATGATCAACGCCATGTGGCCCCGCGTCGAGGCCGCCCTCAGCCTGGGTTTCAACACGATGTACCGCCGGCCGCTCGACTACGGCCCGATGGTGCCCGAGGCCCCGATGGGCAATGTGCTCGGCTTCCAGTTCCGGGTCCCGGGTGAGGACAAGGGCGGAGTCCGCAGTGGCGAACTGACCTTCTTCCGGTGCAGCGGCGTCGGACGTGAGCTGCTGCGCGCCATCCCCGATCTCACCTCCGTCGACGGCAGGCCCGGTGCCCACTTGCTGCTCATGTCGGGCAGCAGCTGGGCGGGCGCGTCCAGCCGCTACCACGTCTGCGTCCCGGTCGGTGTGGTCATCGAACCGCCGGCCGAGGTGACCGAACGCATCGCCAACGAGAGCTCCATGCGCTTCGAGTTCATCGACGACGGCGACGAGAAACTGCGCATGTCGGGAACCCATCCGGACGACCGCCCGGAGAAGTTGCGCCGTATCGCGTGCCATCTAGGTGAGGGCGGAGACGAGTACGAGGTAACTGAAGGTGGTCCGCTCCAGCAGGAGTTGCTCTCTCTTCCTCCAGGGCGCGACCAGATCCTTCTGCTGGTCGGCAGCTATGCCGAGGCACGTGTGGTGGCCGACACACTGCACAACCTCAACGTCCGCTGGCGCAACAAGGTGCTGTGCCTGGTGTCGGACGACGAGGAGATCACCGCGGAGGACGAGGCGCCGTCCGCCTACCACGCCCGATCACTGCGCCGGGGCGACGTCGAACACCTGAAGGACCTCGAGGCGGACATCCTGGTGGCACCCCTGCTCGCGCTGGAACGCGGCCACAACATCCTCAACAAGGACGACGAGGCGGCCATCGGCACGGTCTACTTCCTGGCACGGCCCCATCCGCACCCAGAGGACCTCCACCTGGCCGTCAATGCCGTCAACGACTGGGTCGTCCGCGCCGTCACCGGCGGTGACTTCGCCACCCTGGTACAGGGAAAACCCACCGTCGAGGAAGGAGCGGAGGAGTTCCGCCGCCTCGCCCGTTCGTACTGGTACCAGGTACTCGCCCGTTCGATGGCGTGGAGCCGTCTCGACGACGATGTACGGGAACAGGTCACCTGGGACATGCTGGTCCTGTTGTGGCAGGTGATCGGGCGACTGGTACGCGGTGGCGTACCAGCCCGGGTGGTCTTCGTCGATGCCGCCTTCGCCCCCAACCGCGGCGCCGTACCGGCGCAGCCCGACACCCCCGAATCCAGTCTGCTGCACAGCGTCCTCGCCGTCCTGGACCCGTATTTCAACGGCGGCACGACGACCGCGGAGGAGCAGTTCATCGTCCGCGCCCTGTACGCGCCACTGCGCAGCATGCTCACCTGCCTGCTCGCCGCCGTACCCGCCCACCCGTAAGCGCCGATCCCCTGTCCCAGGAGGTAATTCCGTGTACCACCACATTCGCGTCGCGGCCTACGAACCCGACCCGCTCCACGGACCCTGGCGGGAGGAGATGAAAGTGCTGCGGCTCGGCGAGGACCTGCACGCCGAGCTCACCAGGATGCATGCCGAGGCGGACAAGAACTCCGTCCACCCCCACCGGCTCCCCGTGCGCAGGCTCAACTCCCTGCTCCAGGCGATGGCGCCAGGCGTCATCGCGACCGGCCGCAACGCCGGGGCGGATGGCCGTCTGCCGTGGCTCTACGCGCGGGAAGCCGTCCCGCCGGACGTGCTGGCCCCGGTGGTAGGAGCGTGGGTGGCGGGAATGCACCGGGAGGACGACGACTCGGAGGGCGCCGATCTCGAGGAGAGGCTCCGCTCCGGTGACGCGGCCGAGACGGTATGTCTGCCCGTCTGGGAGACGGAGCCGGTCGACCTCGCCGAGAGCGTGCTCTCGGCAGGCGGAACCGCCGAACCCGCCGCGCGGCTCTACAGCCTGCTGCCCGAGTGGATCGCCTTCCGGCTGGCCGCCCGGACGTTCCCCACGGGCGGCGCCACACTCCACTTCCGCGTCGAGAGCTCGGGGGACGGCGCGCGACTTGTCTCCTGGCCGCCTCAGCGATACGAGCACCGACGGCAGACCTGGTACTACTCGGCCTGCCTCACCATCACCGTCCACACCGTGCCGTTCGCCCCACGGTTCCGCGTCCATGTGTCCACCCAGGTACGCCGGTGGGCCACCCGACTGGATGTACGTCCCCACCAGTTCGGCGGTACGACCGTCCTGCTCGACGCTCCACTGCCGTGGCCGGAAGGGCCGGACCGGGGCCACCGGCTGATGGTGAACACGCTGGGTTACGACCGGCGATCGAAGGAACTGGCCTGGCGCTGGCACAGCCCCGCACCGCTCGTGCCCGAGCTGGACATCGTGCGCAGCTATCCCCGGCCCGAAGCGCTCTTCTCCGACCCCGAACGCTGGATCAACGGTTCCGGGGACGTGGCCGCCGGCATCGTCTACCACCCGTCGATCGGCCCGCACGAGGTCGGACCCGGGCTGATGCCACGGGAGCGGGCGGATCTGGACGCCTGGGTCGAGGAAGGGCTGCGCCCCCTGCTGACCCGGGTCCCCGACCTCACGCGCGTCTCCCGGAGCAACACCCCCTCCCTGCTGCCCCGTTCCGGCGCCGGACGCGTCCCGGGCGTTCGCGACGCCCAACTGGCTCTGCAACGGCGGGCGGCGCTGACACGCGCACTGAACGGCCGCCCTCTGGAGATCGATGTCTTCTGGCAGGCCCCGGAAACCCGTGCGGCGCTGCTCGCCGAGCTGCCCAAGCTCATTGGTCTTCCCGCCGGGCAGCAAGTGCCGTCGGCCGACGGGGAGACCTGGCAGTGGCAGTGCGAGGGGGTCGACATCCGCGTCCGGGCCCGGCCCGCGGGGCCCTTGGCCGACGCCCTGCCGACCACCCGAGCCCGCGGGCGCCTCAGGGCCGTCCGGCTGGCCGAGGCCATCGAAGGGCGCTGCGGGCTCGTGGCGGACCGGGCGGACCCGCTTCTCGGCGGGGCCGGAGTCGTGATCACGGAGATCGCCGGCAAGGAGCGCTTCGCCGCCGCCCCGGACTCCGACCCCAAGCACGCGCTGCGCATCGCCTGGGCACGGCAGGGACGGCTGACCCAGTTCGTGAACTCGCCCGACGACACCGACAGCGCTCTGGAACACCGGGCCAGGTGGACCTGGCTGGACGCCTTCCGGCAGCTGGGCGCGATCAGCCCGCCCGCCCATCGGGTGGGAGCCGGCATTCCGGGCGACCTTCAGTACGCGGCGCTCTGGCTCGTACGCCACACCAGGAAGGGGCCCACGCGATGCCCCGTCCACCGGCTGGTAGCGGTGCGGGTGCGGCCCGGGGACGGACCGGGCGTCATCGAGGGGTGGGACGCAGAACGAGCCGAATGGGTGCCGTATCCGAAGCTGTTGATGCTGCTCTCCCAGGCACGGGAACCGGCGGCGAGCGGCGGGAAGGAGACCGGCACGGGGAAGCTCGTCGATGACTCGGCAGCTCCGGGAGGATCCCGGCCCGCTGCCCGCCCGGGCGTGGAGCAGGACAGGCAGCGGGAGACCGAGCGGCAGATCCGGACCCTGCTCTTCCAGCTCCGCGACCGCCCGACGCTGCTGCTGGCGGACGCCGGCAATCTGCGCCAGTGCTGGCCTGGCCTGCGCAACGGTGCACTGGACCGCGACACGCTCGGCTTCGGGGCCGAACCCGCCCAACGGCACACGCTCTACGGCCACGACCTGCGGGTGCTGCTCGTACGGGACGCCAACGCCCGGGGTGAAGTGGCGGAGTGGTATGCCTACGACACCGAGGACGGGGTCGGCTTCGCCGAGGGTGTGTGGGGGACGGCGGATACGCAGGGCCGTGTCTTCGCGAGTACGGCCTCGAAGCCGCACACGGTGGCGAAACTGCCGAAGGGGCTCATGAAGCTGGTGCCCACGGCACAGGGCCGGACAGCGCCTGGGAAGACCGCGTGGAACCCCGGGCAACTGGAGATCACCGTGCTCGGCTGTCTGTCGGAGAAGGCGCTGACGGACTCGGGGCGTGCGGGTGACCCGCCCGACCGGCCGGCGGAGTGGGCGACGCTCACGCACCAGCTGCGTTACCACGACGACTACCCGCCGCTCGCCCGGCCTCTCCCGCTGCACTGGGCGCGTCTCGCCGGTGAGTACGTGCTTCCGGTGGCCGGAACGAAGTCAGCGGGGAGTACGTCATCCGCTTCCTGAGCGAGGTGCCGCCTGAATGGGGCGTCCCAAACGATCGACGCTGATAAGGATCAATGCTTCCCTCGTGTGAGCGCCGAAGCCTGAACCTGACCACGGGGACGGCGTCTGGTGCACTCCTTGCTGGGATCACTGGGCGTCCACCTGACGCTCTTCGCACCTGGTGGCCCCAAGACGGAGACGAGGGACGGACCTGACCTGCGTTTTTCTCGGAGTTCACCCGGGGGACATGCTTCCGATGACGCATCATGTGGAGTGCGTGGCGATTCTGGAGCCGACCGCGAAGTGTGGGTGTTACGGGAAGGTTGTCTACGACGCTCAGCAGCCGGTTGGTGAGGGCCGGTGGGCGGCGCAGCGGCACGGGGGCGAGGTCCTCGCCCCAGCGTTCGACGCAGGCGTCCAGGTCCACGGGCCGGGGCAACCTCGCTGACCGGGCCCAGCTCGTGTTCGCCGGCCACCACGATGTCGCCCGCCGGGGTGCCGACCCGGAGTCCTCGCCCTGTCCGAAGCCGGGCCAGGTCCCGGCCAGTTGTTCGTGCAGCCGCAGGTCATGGTGTTCAGGACGGCCGGGCGGTCCGAGGTGACGTACGCGACCCGGCCGCGCTTCTCGTAGGGCGCCACTGAGGCGATGTCCTGAACGCCCTCCTGTTTCTTCGCCGAATTGCGTGCGGTGTGTCGGTCAGGCCTTGGCGGCGCTGTTCAGCAGGTCGGCGAGCTCCTGCGGTGCGGTGAACATCGGCCAGTGGCCGGTAGTGAGGTGGTGCATCTCCAGTGCGGCGGCCGCCTGCTGTTAGCGGCCGATGCCCGCCTCGGCGAGTCCGCGGAATTCGTTGCACGTGATGACGATCCGACGGTGTTCCGAGGTGTCGGAGCCGGTCAGCGCCAGTGGCTCGGTGACGGTCGCGAACGGGTGGTCGCTCGTTCGCGACTGGATCAGCCGGCACTGCTCCCCGGTGAGCCCTCGCCGCCCGGGTGCGCCGCCGTCTCCGCGAAGTCGGCGCGGGCAGGCGCCAGCCGTCCCCGTGCTCGCGGACGTGCCCGGGCCATCCCCTCGATGGCCTCGGCCGGGTGGATGCCGAAGTGCGACTCCCCGTCGGCGGTGGGGGCCGAGCCGACGTACACCCGCGTGGCGAGCACCCGGTCGGCGAGACCCGGCAGGACGGTCCCGGCGTAGCTGTGGCCGGACAGAACCACGTCGCGCAGGTCCTCGTGCAGGATGACGTTGACAACGTCGGTGATGTGCGTGCCGAGGCCGGTGTCGACGCCGCCGAGGTGGGCCCGCTCGCCCAGGTTCGTCAGGGTCGCCGGGTACACGCCGTGGCCTGCGGTCCGCAGCCGGTCGGTTACCTCGCGCCGGGATGATCTCCGGCCGCGACACGCTGGCATTCCGGGGCGTCCCTGCCGAGGCTGCCCGGCAGCAGTCCGGTTACGCGGCCCCGAGGCGGACGACATGATCCGCGCGGCAGGGCGCCACAAACGGTCCTGGCCTGGCGGGGGCCGAACAGAGCGTGTCGACTGACCAGTTGATGACAGATCACTTCGACAGTGACATCTCTGATCGGAACCCACAGCCAGGCCGTGGTTCAGACCCGCACCCCGAACATGAACGGTCCGCCGATGGTGTCCATCGACTCGTAGCGAACGACCGTGCCCGTGCGGGGGGCGTGGAGGATTTGGCCGTTGCCGGCGTAGAGGCCGACGTGGTGGAGGTCGTTGAAGAAGAAGACCAGGTCGCCGACCTGGAGCTGGCTTCGGGTGAGGCGGGTGCCGATGCCCGCCTGTTCCTCGGAGGTGCGCGGTATGTGGACGCCGGCCTGTGCGTAGGCCCAGGAGGTCAGGCCCGAGCAGTCGTAGGAGGCGGTGCCGGTGGCGCCGCGGAAGTAGGGCTTGCCGAGCTGGGTCTGGGCGGCGGCGAAAGCGGCGGCGGCCCGGCCCGAGGCGGAGTTCTCGTTGCCGAGCTGTACCCGTTCGGTGGCGGAGCGGCTGGCCCGCTGCTGTTCGTGGGCGAGGGCCGACTTCTCCTTGGCGGTCAGGGTGTTGAGGAGCTTCTGCGCCTCGGCGAGCTTGCCCTGCATCTCCTGCTTCTTGTGGCCCAGCTCGGTACGGGTGGTGGCCAGGTCCTTGAGCTTCTCGGTGGCCTCGGCGCGCTGCTGGGCGAGCGTGCGCTGCTTCGCCTGGATCTTCTTCAGGGCGGAGACCTGCTGGCCGCTCAACTGGTCGAGCGTGGAGGCCTTGTCCAGGAAGTCGTCCGGGTCGGAGGAGAGGAAGAGCTGGACGGAGGCATCGAGACCACCGGAGCGGTACTGCGCGCTGGCCATCGAGCCCAGTCCGTCACGCAGCTTGTTCAGCTCCTGCTGGCCGCGCGCGACGCCGTCCTGGATCGCGGAGATCTCCTTCTGGAGCTTCTGCTGCTTCTCCTTGGCCCCGTTGTATTTCTCGGTCGCCTGTTCGGCCTGCTCGTAGAGCTTGTCGACCTTCGCCTTGACCTCGTCCTTGCCGGGCTTCTGGCTCGGTGTGGCGTTGGCGGCTTGCGCGCTCAGGGCCACGGCCGCGGCTGCCGCGGTGGTCAGTACGGTGACACGCGTCCGGCTGGGCTGCTTCGGTCGTCGATGGGAGGCCACAGGGGCTCACTCCTTGCTCCTTCAGCCGCCTGCCAGCACGGCGGTGGGCGGGGCCCTCCGCTGTCACTCCGTCTGAGTGAGCACCGAAACGGGGGTTGGAGCATGACCTTAATGAGTTTCTTACCATTGGATCAAACGTCCGGATGACTTCATGGTCGGTCATCGCGACGAAGCCGCCCGCTGCAACGAGCGGACGGCTCCATGGAATTGGGCACCCCCGGCGGCGCTGCCGACCGGCCGCGCCTCACCTCGCGTCCGTGGTCTCCTCCGAGGCCGACAAGGCCGACAAGGCCGACAACGTCTCCAAGGCCGCCGTGGCCTCCGCCTGGCGCGGGCTGCGCAGACCGGTGAGGTCGTCGCGCGCGGCGAGGAGGGTCGCCCGGGCCTCCGGATGGCCCAGCGCACTGAGGACATGGCCCAGATCGAGGCGGGCAGGGCCGGCCCACGCGGGCATCTGGGCGGTCTCGAAGGCGGCGAGGGCCTGGCGGAGCGGGGGCTCGGCCTCGGACCAGCGTTCCAGGGCGGCCAGGTCGTTGCCGATCTGCTGGCGGGCGACCGCGTGGTACAGCGCGATCAGCTCGTCCGTACGGCCCGGGATCCCCGCGCGGCAGATCCGCTCGCTACGACGATGGGTCTCCAGGGCCTCCACCGGCTGACCGGCCTGACGGAGCAGGGTGCCCAGGGAGTTGAGGATCGTCAGCTCGGCCAGCCGGGCCTGCGCGGACTTCTGCGAGGCCAGGCAGTCGGCCGCCGCCCGCAACCGCGCCTGCGCCTCCGGTACCAGGCCCTGCCGGTGCAGCGCGCCCGCGCCGTAGCCGAGCGCCCAGCCCTCCTGAAGGCCGTCCCCGCAGTCACGGGCCGCCGCGAGCGCGGCGTCGGCGGAGGTCAGCGCGTTGTGGGGGTCGTGCACGCACATGTTGTAGGACCAGGCGAGGTAGTTGAGGTGGATCGCCTCGTCCCTTCTGCTGCCCAGCAGGCGCGCGGAGTCGGCGGAGCGCTGGAACACCTCCACCCACTGCTCCCAGTGCTGGTTGATGTCGGAGAACCAGTGCATGGCCTGCGCCGTGTCCAGGACCTGCTGGTGACGGCCGGTCTCGTGGGCCCGGCGCAGCGCGGCGAGCCACTGGGCGCGCTCGGCCTCCAGCCAGGCCCGCGCCTCCTCCCGGCCTGCGGGGGCTCCGTCCGGGTCGGGGTCGCCGTGCGGCTCGGGGTCGCCGTCTTGCGCACCGTCCGGCGGGCTCCCCTCGTGCGCCACGTCGAAGTGCTGCGCGGCGGCGGTGGCCCGGCGCAGCATCCACCGTGTGGTCCGGTCGAGGGCGGCGTCGCGGATCTCGGGGCCGTCCTCGATCGCCACCTGTTCGGCCGCGTAGAGCCTGAGCAGGTCGTGGAAGCGGTACCGCTCGGCGGCGGCATCGCTCTGCAACAGCCCGGCGTCGGTCAGTTCCTCGGCGCAGGCGACGGCGTCGTCGTAGGGCAGCCCGGCCAGCAGCGCGCCGGTCTCGGGGCTGAAGTCCGCCCCGGCGGCCAGTGCGGCGCGGCGCAGGAACGTCCGTGTGTCCGTGTGCAGTTGGCGGTACGAGAGGGCGAACGCGGCGCGTACCCGCAGGCTTCCGGCCTGGAGGCCGTCCAGTCGGCGGCCCTCGGCGGCGAGGCGGGCGACGAGCTTGCCCAGGCGTTCGTGCGGGCGGCTGAGGAGCCGTTGCCCGGCGATCCGCACGGCCAGCGGCAGATGGCCGCACAGGTCGGCGAGGTCGCGCGCGGCCTGGGCCTCCGCCCGCACTCGCTCCGGGCCGATGATGAGGGTCAGGAGTTCGACCGCCTCCTCGCGCCGCAGCAGGGCCAGATCGGTGCGGTGGACGGATTCCAGACCCGCCAGGGAGTGCCGGCTGGTGACGATGGTCAGCGCAGGCCCGGCGCCGGGCAGCAGCGGGCCGACCTGGGATTCGCCGACGGCGTTGTCCAGCAGCAGGAGCATCCGCCGGTCGCCGGTCATGGACCGCCACAGGCCCGCGCGGTCGTCGGTGCCGGCCGGTATCGCGGCGTCGGCGATGCCCAGCGCGCCCAGCAGCCGGGCGAGCGCGTCCCGGGGGGTGGTCGGCTCGGGATCCATGCCGTGCAGGTCCAGCGCGAACTGCCCGTCCGGGAAGTGCGGGGCGAGCCGGTGCGCGGCGTGCACCGCGAACGCGGTTTTCCCCAGGCCGGGTTGACCGGTGACCACGCTGACCCCCGGCCGGTCGGGACCGGTGTCCTGCGCCAGCTCCAGCAGTGCGGCGAGGGCCGGGCCGCGGGCGGTGAAGTCCTTGATGTCGCGGGGCAGCGCCAGGGCGCCAGGGGCGGCCGGGCCGGTGGCGGTGCGGGGGCGCGGACGGCCAACGGCGGCGGACTTCTCCAGATCGGCCGCCTCGGCGTCGTCCAGGCCCAGGGCTTCGGCGAGTACCTGGACCGTACGACGCTGCGGTCCTCGGGTACGCCCGCGCTCCATGTCGGCCAGGGCCCGCACGCTCACCCCTGCGGTGTGCGAGAGAGCCTCCTGGCTCAGCCCGGCGCGGGTCCGTAGATGGCGCAGCCGCTGCCCGAAGTCTCCCGTGAGAGGCGTGCCGTCGCGCACCGTCGAAGTCCCCTGACCGTCCGGCCCGTCCGGATGCGAGCCCCCGGCAGAAGTATGGCGGACGACAGTTCTGCCGGTGGAACCACATGGGACGCCGGGACCGGGGGTGGTGAACTCGACGCAGGGCACGGACCACCGAGTTCTCGGACCACGCGCACGCAGGTTCCGGCGAGTTCGCGTGCACCCCGTCGCCCGGCTTCGCACACCCGCCGTACGACTTCGCGCGCATCCCGCCGCCTGACTAGCGGCCGGGCCAGGGCGAGGAGAACCACGGACCCGCGGAGCGCAGAACCGCGGATCACAGACCTACGGATCACAGACCCGCGGATCACAGACCCGCGGATCACAGACCCGCGGATCACAGACCCGCGGATCACAGACCTGCGGAACACGAACGGCACGATCTCGACCGAGGCCACCGCGCCTCGGTCCTTCACCACTCATCGGGGGAATCTCCATGAACACGCTCCACCGCACCGCCCTGCTCGCCGCCGCGGGCACGGCCCTCCTCCTGTCCCTCACCGCCTGCCAGGGTGACGGAGACGCCAACTCCGCGTCCACATCCGGCTCTTCGGTGAACGTGCAGTCGCCGAGCGGCAAGGCGACCGACGCGTCCGGTACGACGGGGTCGGCCAACTCGACCGGTTCGGACAGCACTTCGGGCTCGACCGGCTCCAACATCGGTGGCGGCTCCACCAAGGCGTCCGGCTCATCCGGCTCCGCCTCATCCGGCGAGCAGGCGTCCGCCTCCACCCCGGTCTGCACCGCCGGGGACGTCCGCATCACCGCCGCCACGCAGGACGGCCCGCCGTACACCCACATCGTGCTCACGGCGAAGAACACCTCCCGCCACTCCTGCCGGCTGACCGGCTTCCCGCACATCCAGTTCCTGGAGAGCCACAAGCAGGACGTGCCGGCCGTCGCCAAGAGCAAGCCGGAGGCGCCGGTCGTGCTCGCGGCCGGAGACCCGGCGTACGCCCTGGTCAAGCTGTCGGACGGCGGGCGCGAGGAGAACAACGAGCCCGTGACCGCGTTCTCCGTCATGCTCGCGGGCGACCCGACCGTCATCGCCGTCACCGCGCCCGGCAGCGAGGGCGTCGCCGTCGACCCGGCGAAGGCCCTCACCGGCTACTGGACCCCCGAACTCCGCAACGGCGCGGACGACTTCTGAGCCGCGTGGCGGGCCGGGGGGCCCGTCACGCAACCAACGGTCACACCGGCGTCGGCGCCATGCTCCAGGCCTGCGCCGGTGTGACCGCAGCACGGCACGGTGTCACCCGTGGACGCCGAACAACCGGGCCCCCAACGGGCGTTGACGATCGAACCCGGGCAGGATCAGGAACGTCCCGGTGGCCGTCGTCGTGGTGAAGTCCAGCAGCGCGTCGGCGGCGTCCATGTGCGTGAGCGTGGCGGTGAACGTCCGCAGATCGTTCTGGAAGCTGATGAAGAGCAGACCGGGGGCGGGCTCGTCGATGCTGTAGGAGCGGCGGAGCATGAGGCCGGCGCCGACCACATTGGCGTGTGCCCTGCGCACATGGGCGTTCGCGGGGACCAGATAGCGGCCGTCGGGCGTCTTGGCGCCGAGGTCCGGGCCCGAGGCGACGGCGCCGCCGGAGAGCGGAGCCCCGTTCGCCCGGCGCCGCCCGAAGACCGCCTCCTGTTCGGCGACGGACAGGGCGGCGAACCGCGGCAGGTCCAGCTCCATGCGTCGTACGACGGCCAGGGTGCCCCCGGCGACCGCGGGCGGCCCGGTCAGCCACAGGTCGCGGCGTTGTTCGGCGGCCGTGTGCGGACCCACGATGCCGTCGATGAAGCCCAACAGGTTCCGTGGCGCGGCGAGTTCCGCGCCGACGGACACGTTCGCACCGCGACGCCCCGACTGCCGCCAGCGTTCACGGACGCGGTCGCCGGCCCGGTCCAGGAGCGCGGCGGCGGCGACCGGGACGACCAGCGGGTCGCTCGCGCAGATCTGGATCAGCAGGTCACCGCCGCGCGCCCCGGGGGCGATCCGCTCGCGGGAGAACCGCGGCAGGTCGGTCGCGCCGGGTAATCCGGCACCGGCCGCGCGCACCAGCCGGGGGCCCACGCCGACGGTCACGGTGAGATCGCCCGGCGCCAGCCCCAGCAGCCGGGGTTCGGTTCCGGCCGTCAACGTACGGACGGTTGCGCCGAGTTCGGCGAGCAGCGGGCCGGCGGGGGCGGTCGTGGCGAGGTCGGCGACCACGACCAGCAGGTTTCCCTGGGCGGGTTGGGGGAGGATGACTCCCGCCTGATGTACGCCGAGCGCCGGAACCGGAGTGGGAGTCGAAGCCGCGACCGCCGTCGCGGAAGCACCGTGCCGCCCCGACCCCCCGGCGTCCGCGGTGCACCCGGCGGTGAGACCGGCGGCCATCATGGCGCCGGTGGCATCGAGGAACGCGCGGCGTGACGGGCGGTGATCGGCTCGGCGCATGGGGTGCAGGGTGCCACACCCGAAACGCCCATGTGGCCCAAGTTCCGTATTCCAGTGTGTAATTCGCCGTCGTGCCAGACTGGGATCATGCCTCGATCAGCTCTTCGTGTGATGACGGCGGCGGTACTCGGCGCGCTGGCGTTGGTGGCCGGCTGTGCTGGTGGCGGCGGTGGCGACGGGGGAGCGGGCAAGGGCCGGCGACCGGACGGCGCGCAGGTGACGATCCATGTGCCCGCCGACGCCCCGACGATCTCGGCGGCGGTGTCCCTCGCCCGCCCCGGCGACCTGGTGCTGGTCGCCCCCGGCGTCTACCACGAGTCGGTACGGATCAAGACGCCCCGCGTCACCCTGCGCGGCGCCTCCCGGGACAAGGTCGTCATCGACGGGCGGCTGCGGCAGCCGAACGGTGTCGTCGTGGCGGCGCCCGGGGTGGCCGTGGAGAACCTGACCGTGGAGAACAACACGCAGAACGGGGTACTGGTGACCGGTTCCGCGGCGGCGGTCGCCGGACTGCCGGGGCGAAACGGCGGCTACGACACGGGAGATGAGCCGGTCGCCTTCCTGAAGTCGTTCCTGGTCTCGTACGTGACCGCGACCCGCAACGGGCTGTACGGCATCTACGCGTTCTCCGCCCAGAACGGCGTCATCGAGCACTCCTACACCTCGGGCGGCGCCGACTCGGGGATCTACGTCGGACAGTGCAAGCCCTGCCGTGTCGTGGTGCGGGACAACATCGCCGAGCTCAACGCGGTCGGGTACGAGGGCACCAACGCGAGCGGCGACATGTACGTCGTCGGCAACCGCCTCGTCGGCAACCGTGTCGGCCTGACCACCGACTCCGACCACCAGGAGAAGCTCCTCCCGCAGCGCGGCGCGGTCGTCGCCGGGAACCTGATCGCGGACAACCAGCAGACCCGGACCCCCGAACAGGCCGACGGAGGCTGGGGGATCGGCATCGGCGTCGACGGCGGCAGCGACAACCGGTTCCTGCGCAACCGGATCACCGGCAACACCAACGCCGGGTTCGTGATCACCGCGACCGCCGACGTACCGCCCGACGGCAACCGGATCACGGACAACACCTTCGCCGCCAACGGCGTCGACATCGGCTGGACGTTCCCCACCGCCACGCACGGCAACGGCAATTGCCTGCACGGCAACGCGCTTCGTACGACCGTACCCGCGCGGCTCGCGGCGACGGCGACGTGTCCCTCGGCAGCGAACTCTCCTTCGCCGAGCGGGACTTGGTCGGCACTGGCGGGGCCCCGAGGCATCCCGTTCACCGAGGTCGCCGCGCCCGCCCCGCAACCGCAGTTCCCGAACGCCACGACCACCGGCGCCACCGAGGTGCCCGCCGTTCCGACGCTCCCGGACATCGAGAGCATCCCGCTGCCGCCGACGTCCCTGCTCGCCACGGGAGCGCGGGTGCGGACCTCCTGAACGACGGGCGCGGACTCGGCCGCCCCGCCATCGAGATGACCCCGTCGCTCGCTACCCAGCTGGCGTAACTCCAGGCGCGGCCCGCACGGGAACATATTTCCGATCGTCGAAATCAATGACCACCGGCTGCGACTCGGAAGCCACCCCGGCCCGCACTCGATACATGGTCCCGTCGCCGCCGATCCAATACCGCACGGCGCTGCCGGAATTGGACCCGGGGGCGGACGAAGTCCCGGAGTTCGCACGGACGTTCGGCCCGGTCATGACGTCCACCGAATGACCCCGCACCCTGTCCTTCCCGACCAACGCCCCGCCATTCTGCGGCAGCAGCTCCGCGTTGTCCGGTCGATCGCTGCCCAGTCCGAGCACGATGGCCAGCGAACTGTCCAGTGCGCTACCGGACTTCTGGAGCGGCCGGCGGTACCAGCCGGACGCGGGCGGCGCGGGCGGTGCCGTGGCCGGGGCGTCGGTCATGGGGTGGACGAGCACGGTGGCGGCCGTCCACTGGATCAGCCCATCGCTGGACGTGTCGCGCCCGGCGCCGCGCACCACCCCGTACCCGATCCCGGCCCGGTAGTCGACGGACCCGGTGACGACCAGCCCGCCCGCGGCACTCGGCACGGTGATCGTCACCGCTCGGCCGCCCGCCTGGTAGTTGAGGAAGCGCGTGATGGCGAGCCGGTTCGCCTCGTCCGACGTCAGCGTGCGCCGAGCGGCCGAGTCACCGCCGCTGTCGGTACCGCCGCCGATGAGGAAGAACGTCGTCGCCGCGGCGGCCACGAGGGCGAGCGCGCCCCCCGCCCAGACCGATCGCGCCCAGCGGCGGCGCCCGTCCGCCGTGCCCCGCCGGAGACCTCGCACGGTTCTCTGCCCGATTCTCTGCCCGATTCCCTTGGTCCGCACGCGGCGCGATGCTAACAGCTTGCGCGGACGTGACTTCGCTTTTCCCGTTTCGGTCATATGACGTCCCGTCAACTTGTACCCTCCGAGCGGGGGTTGCCGTCAATTTGCCGAGTCGGGCGACGATGTAGACAACGCAAAGGAATGCGATGCCATTACGTAGGCTGCTGCGGGTGGGGCTGTCCAGTCTGTTATTGATGGGCGGCGCCACCGGTACGATCGCGACAAGCGCCGGGCAGGCCGGCGCCTCGACATCCGACGGCACACTGACCGTCGAGACACTGCGGGACTTCTTCGGCACCGGCGTCATCAACACGACCATGGATGTCCCGCAACGGGGCATGAAGGTCGACGTCACCGACCCCGCCGGACACCATGTCAACGGCGTCACGGACGCCACCGGAAAGGTCGTCGTCCAGCCCTCGCACAAGGGGCTGTCCGGCGGCCGGTACCGCGTCGACGTCACCGTCCCCGCGCCCTACAGCGACTATCTGCGGGCGGCACCGGCCTCGACGGCGGCGAACCACTTCGACAGCTTCACCTCCTTCGTGGACGTCTCGGGCGGCAAGGACGCCTCGGTGATCACCGGCGTCTGGGACGCCGCCGACTACGCCCTGCCCGACTCCCGGTACTTCGTGCCGGTCCAGAACGGCGGCAGCGGGACGGACACCCGGGCCCTGGTGGCCTTCGGCACGAGCGCGCGCGGCAACTGCCCCGACAAGGCGGCGTGTCCGGACGTACTCGACACCCAGGACCAGGTGGGCACCACGTTCGGGCTCGCCTACGACAAGGACCGACAGCGGCTCTTCCAGGCGGAGTTCGCCCGGCGGTACACCAAGTACGGGCCCGACGGCGGCGACGCGATCTACACCGTGCCGGCCACCGGCGGGGGCGCCCCGAAGCTGTTCGCGAAGGTGCCCGGTGCCTCGGTCACCCCGCACGACACCGCCCGCCTGATCAAGGACGCGGGCTTCACCGACGCGCCCGGCAAGGAGAGCATCGGCGGCCTCGCCCTGTCCGAGGACGGCTCGACGCTGTACGCGGTGAATCTGCACACCCGGTCACTGGTGAGCTTCGACGCGACCGGCGCCGCCGCCTCGGCCCCCCGGGCCACCGTGCCGATCCCGGACCCGGGCTGCGCGGCGTCCGGCGACTGGCGGCCCTTCGGACTGACCACCCATGACAACACCCTGTACGTCGGCGGGGTGTGCGACGCGGAGAGCACACAGAAGCGCGCCGATCTGAAGGCCGTCGTCTACGCCTACGACGGCAAACGGTTCACCCCGGTGCTGACCCACACGCTGACCGACGAGCGCGGCAACGTGCTCAGCAGCGACGCAGCCTTCCCGCAGGCCCACTTCTGGAACCCGTGGAACGGCAGCCTGAAGGACTGGGACAGCTTCAAGGTGAACAACACGATGATCGATCCGCAGCCGGAGCTGGCCTCCATGGCCTTCGCCCGTGACGGCTCGATGGTCCTCGGCTTCCGCGACCGGTTCATGGACATCGTCAGCTGGGGCGGCCTCGACCCGAGGCCGTCGAACGACGACGCCGAGAACGGCATGTCCGGCGGCGACATCAACATGGCCTGCGCCAAGCCCACCGGCGGCTACGACTGGGAAGGCACCGGAGCCTGCCCCAACCACGCGACTCCCGCCGTCGACGGCGCCGAGGCACCGGGCGTCGTCGAGTACTTCCCCGGCGACTTCTTCCCGAACGGCGGCTCCGCGACCCAGCCCGGACCGCACCAGGAGTCCTCGCTGGGCTCGGTCGCCTACATCCCGCAGCAGCAGTGGGTCGTCAGCACCCAGATGGACCCGACCGGCAACGTCATCACCGACGGCACCGGCTACTACGACATCACCACCGGCGCCGGGCCCGGCAACGACCCGGCCGCCAACGCCTACCAGTTCATCGGCCCGAACCAGAACGGGTTCGGCAAGGCCGGCGGCCTCGGCGACATCGCGTACGCCGCGGCCAACGCGCCGATCCAGATCGGCAACGTGGTCTGGTACGACGGCGACCACAACGGCATCCAGGACGCGGGGCAGGTGCTGCTGCCGGGTGCGACCGTCAACCTGCTGGACGCGGACGGCAAGCAGGTCGCCACGACGAAGACCGATGCCGACGGTGAGTACTACTTCGGCGGGGTCGGCGCGGACTATCAGCTGACGCCCGGCGCGAAGTACACCGTTCAGTTCGACGTGTGCACGGCCGACACCAGCGGGGTACCGGGCCAACCCGCCGCCGACAAGCTGCGGTTCACCCTCCCGCGCGCCGGCAGCGACCGGGCCCACGACTCCAATGTGACCCCGCCGACCACCGGGCAGCTGTGCAGCGGCCGGGCGCCGGTCACCGCACCCGCGAAGCCGGGCGGTGTCGACCACACCATCGACGCCGGTGTGTACATCCCCAAGGCGACCCCGCCGACCTCACCCCCGCCGACCACCACACCCCCGTCCACGCCCCCGGCCTCGACCCCGCCGTCCGCCGAACCGTCCACCGGCCCGGCCCCGGGCGGCACGAACCAGGGCGGCGGCGGCCCCCTCGCCAGCACCGGTATGGCCGACATGGGGAGGATCCTCTCCCTCGTCGCCCTGCTGCTCGGCGCGGGCGCGGCAGCGGTCTACCTCGGCCGCAGGCGTCGCACCAGGCGCCACTGACACGTCCGAACCCCTACGGGCGATGGGGACCCCTACGGACTCCTAGGTACTCCTACGACCCCTAGGGACCCCTACGGCCCCCAAGGAAGGCGGGCCGGTGCGCAACGCACCGGCCCGTCGCCATGCCCGACCTTCACGGCGGGCACCGCACCGCTGTCGTCGCTCTATCCGGCCGCCATCCCGACGACGGCGAGCAGCACCACACCGAGCACCAGGCACAGCGGGACCAGCCCGAGGATGCCCTGCGGCCGCTTGAACACCGACTTGCCCGGGTTCAGCGGCGGCCGGTGCCCGGCCACGACCGGCTCCGGAATACGGCGGATCGTGGACAGGGCACCGAGGTTGATGAGCAGCGTGATGGGCGTGATGACCACGGACATCGGCCCCCACCACCCCTGCACCATGGTGTTGGCCTGCATCTCCCGGAAGGTCGCCAGCGCACAGGGACGGCACATCGTCCCCCGGCGGCGCAGGGAACGCATGATGATCAGCATGCCCTGGTGCCCCCGCACCGTGACCTGCGCCGCGGGCCCGGCCCCGCACAGCTGGCATGCCTGCATAGCCCCACCGACCGGCATCCCACCGCCGTACGGCTGAGCCTGAGCCTGCGGCTGCTGGTACGGGCCGGGAACGGGGGCTTGCTGATACGGCCCCGGAGCGGCCGTGGGCGCGTACTGCGCCGCGCCCGGCTGCGCATAGGGCCCCGGCGCGGGCGGGTACGCCCCCGGCGCCTGGGCGTACGTCCCCGGTGCCTGCGGCTGCTGGTACGGCCCCGGAGCCTGCTGATACGGCCCCGGCATCTGCCGAGGGTCGGGGTACGACGGTGGTGTGCTCAACTGCGGCCTTTCAAATGGGCATGACAGATCTGACGGACGGGACCGCAGCCTACTCATGCAACGTGAGAGGGCTCACCCCGACCGTGCGCCTGTGCGGCGGCGGTGCGCGCGGGCGGGGGGTCGTACTCTCCGTCAGCGTATGGGCACAATCCGTGGATTGTGCGGGGCGTCTTGCGCCACTCTGAGTGCTGTCGAGCGCGTTGACACAGCACAGCACGTACGCACCTGGAGGTGGCCGCGAATGGGGAACGGCGCGAGCGAGAACGAAGACGACCCGAATGCCTACCAGTTGGACCGGGAGCCCGATCCCTCCGACAGCCTGCGGACGTTCGGCGCCTTCGTCCAGGCCATGCGCGAGCATGCTCAACTGCGCCTTGCTGTAGTGCACTTCGCCGGACAGCGCCGTCAGGCTCAGTCCGGCGGCGAGCCGGCGCCTGCGCAGTTCCTCGCCGAAGCCGGTGGACGGGTGTGCCACGGAATCCTCCAAAGCCCCTCCGCCCGGGCCGGATCGGCGCTGCATGAAAGCGTGCGGCAGCGACTCGGGGGCGGACAAGGCGATCGATGCTGTTTCCCGTTTCCTTCTCTGAAGGCGGGGTGCACTAGGCGCGCCGTACGAGGTGACGATGGTCACCGTGTACGGCGCTCCCTCGGGGTTTCGTCCGCGCGGCCTGTTCTGGTGGATCGGCGGTCGGCCGGTCGGGCCGGTTCAGGACCGGCGTCGTAACTCCCCTTTGGAGCAGCCCGAATGGACCCTGTCCAGAAGCTTCAACGTGCGCTGTTGATCCTGGTCGTCGCGGGGTTGGTCACCTACGTGGCCTTTCTCGAACCGCCCCTCGGGGGCGCCCTGCTCGTGGGCGTCGGAGTGGCGGTTTTCGTGCTCCAGGTACTGAGTTGAGCGCCCGGCCGCTCGAACTCGTGGTCCTAAAACGCACCGTACCGGCTCCGCCCCACGGCATGGATGGATGAAGCGGTGAACTGCCGCAGTCCGGTGACGAGGTGGCTGACTGACGGGAAGGACTGGTCCCTATGCGCAATGCCCCCGATGTTCGAGGGCCGACGGAGCCGAACGACCCACCGAGTACCCCGCCGGGCCCCGCCCCCGGCACCGGTCCCGCCCCCGGCCCCGCCCTGGAGTCCAAGCCCCGTCGACGGCTGACGGCGGAACAGATCGAGGAATTAGGGCGATTGAAGCCGTTCCTCGAAGGCATGGTGCGCCAGGCGCGCATGCAGTACATGCTGGAGGACCTGGTGCAGAGCTGCGTGCTCCAACTGGTGCGCGCCTGGTCGCGGCCGGACTTCGCCCTGGACCGGCGGGACGGCGGACGGGCCTTCGCGCGCAAGGTCATGCGCGATGTAATCGCGGACGCGGTGCGCGGCAGGGACCGTGATCTCTCGTCCCCGGTGCGCGAGTTCCCCGAGGTTCCGGTCGAAGCGGACGGGGGCGAGCACGCGCGGGAGGTCCGCCTCAAGGCCATCGACCGGTTCCTCGCCGAGAAGTTGACGGAGCGGCTGTACCCGGTCGGCAGGCTCGCGATCGTCGAGGGCCTCAGCCAGGCGGAGATCGCGCGTTGCCTCAAGATCGACCGGCATACGGTGGGCCGCCGGTTCAAGGACGTGTGCAAGGCCCTGGAGCCCTACAAGGAAACGATCTACGACGAGGTACTGGGCGACGTGACGAGCTAGTGCCGCTACTCGGACTCACGGGAGGGGGCCCACACGTCGCCTCCCGTGAGCCCAGGTTGGGTCCTAGCGACCCGGAAAACGACAAGGGCCACACACGCACCTCGGGAGGGAACACGCGGGATGTATCCAACATTCGAAGTACTCCGCCAGGCGGCGGAGGCATGCCGGGCACCAACTCGGCAGCCACCGGAGGAGATTGATCCGGTGAGCTGGGAGGCGCTGCTGGATCGCGTCGAGGACCAGTTGGAGGAGGACGACCGAGATGTTCGCAGCACCTCGGCCGGCTCGCTCTCGCTTCATATCTGCTGAACGGCGATGAGGGGAACCAGCGGTCGGGGAACGCGCGGGGGGTTCGAGGTCAGGTCCGCACGGGGGAGGGACCCGAGCTCGGACAAGTAGCGCCACGACAGCTGGACACCAGGCCCGGCGTGCTACCTCCTCCTGGGAGAGGGGCAGCACGCCGGGCAAGCGCTTATGCTGCCCGGATGATCAAGCCGATTGAGCTCGTCATATTCGACTGCGACGGCGTACTGGTCGACAGCGAGCGCATCGCCGCCCGTCTCCAGGTCGCCCTCGGTGCCGAACTGGGCTGGCCGTTGAGCGAGGACGAGGTCGTCGGCCGGTTCATCGGCCGCTCGCACGCCGCGATCCGCGAACAGGTCGCCGACCGGCTGGGCGCGGCGACCGCCGCCATCTGGGCGGAGCGTTTCGAAGAGCTGCACCGCGAGGCCGTCGACGCCGAACTCGCTCCCGTGGAAGGGCTGGTGGAGGCCCTCGACGCGATCACGCTGCCGACGTGCGTGGCCTCCAGCGGGTCCCATGACAAGATGCGGCACACCCTGGGCCGTACCGGACTGTACGACCGTTTCGCGGGCCGCATCTACAGTGCGACCGAGGTCGCCCGCGGCAAGCCCGCGCCGGATCTGTTCCTCCACGCCGCCCGGAGCATGGGCGTCGAGCCGGCCGCCTGTGTGGTGGTCGAGGACAGCGGGCCCGGTGTGCGGGCCGCGCGCGCCGCGGGGATGCGTGCGTTCGGGTACGCCGGGGGGCTGACGCCCGCCGAGCGGCTCGCGGGGCCCGGCACCGTCGTCTTCCATGACATGCGCAAGCTGCCCACACTCATTACCGAGCGGTAACATGTTGGGCTGTCAGTGCCGTGCGCTTGACTGTCCGTCATGGAGCTCACGCAAGCGACCGTGAACGACCTGCTGGACCGGCTCGGCCCGGGCGCCGGCCACCTGTACCTGCCTGGCGACCTGGACCCGCAGGCCCTGGCCGACCTGCTCGGCGGCAGGTACGGCGCCCCGCGCACCCTCGTCCTCGACGGCTTCACCGATCCGACGGCCGACGAGCCCAGGGGCGCGGCGCTGCTGGCCCCGTTCGAGGGCCGGGCCGTCACGGTACGGGCGTGGGCGTACGGGGACCGGTGGATAGGCACGGGTACGGCGCGGGACGCGGCGGGGATCGTGCGGCCGGTACTGGTGGCCGCTCGCCGGGAGGTGTCCGAGCCCTTGGCGGCGGCTCCGGGTGAGGATGTCGACTGGGTGTGGCGGCTCATACGGATCACCGGCTGGACGGACCCCGCCGGGCGGCCGGACATGGACTGGGCGAAGACCGAGGCGAGCCTCGGCACCGGGCTGCCCAGCGACTACAAGCGCATGGTCGAGACGTTCGGCGAGGGCGCGTTCGACGGGTTCCTCGATCTGAACCAGGAGCCGTGGGCGGGCCTGCGGGCGGACGGACTGCTCATCTGGGCGGGCACGGAGCACGAGGACCTGTACTGCTGGAGGGCCGACGGCGACGATCCCGACCGCTGGCCCGTCGTGGTCCGGTCCTTCGACGGCAAGGACCTCGCCTTCGACTGCCGGGCCGCCGAGTTCGTCTGCCGCATCCTCGTCGACCCGCACCACCCGTACACATTGGCCCGCTACTTCGACGCCCACTGGTTCATGTCCTACGGGGGGAATGGTTCATGAGCTTCTGAGGAAACGTCGGTGGGCCATGGCGGAGGCGGCTCGTGGACCACGGCGGAGGTGGCCCGCGGGCTGTCGAGGAGGCGGGGCCGTCAGTAGCCGCTCAGCAGGGTCCGCACCCGGCGCAGGATCTCCGGGCCTGCGGCGCTGTGCCAGCGGGAGGGGTCGGCGGGGCGGCGGCCCCACAGGAGGAGAAGCCGGGTGGCCGCGTCGCTCTCGATGGTGGCGGGGCCGTCAGGAGCGGCCAGACGGATGCCGGCGGTGTCGGCGTCGGCGGTCAACACGATGTCGTCCGTGCCGGGGGTGCGCAGACGGGCTTCGAGTCGTTCGCCGGGGGCGAGACGCAGCTCGGCGCGGCCCCGGGCCAGCAGCGGGCGGCCGACGGAGATGACGCTGTGTTCCGTCATCCAGGGCTCGTCGAGCGCTCGTGCGGCCGTGCGGTCGTCGCCGGTCAGGTCCCAGCGGTGCAGGATCAGCTCCTCGCGCATGTGCTCGGCGAAGAAGGGGGCCGTCACGGTCCGGCCGGTCCATGTGATCTCCGTGTCCGGGGAGAGATCCCGCGCGGCGGCCGCGGCGATGTCCGTCAGATGCGCGCAGTTGCGCAGGAAGGCCGACCAGAGGTCCGCGTCGGACAGCCGGTGGTAAGGGGCCTCGCGATCGAAACCGCGGGTCTCCACGGGGGTGCCCGCGAGGAACGCCTCAAGGACACGGGCCAGTTCCTCGGCGTTCCCCGTCTGGTGGATCAGCACGTCCCGCCCCGTCCAGGCCTCGCACCAGGTGCCGTCGTCGGGCCGCCGCGCCTGCACGGCGCGGGCGAAGGGGACGAGTTCCGGCAGGGTCTCGGCGACCTCGGTGGGGATCATGCGGCCATGGGTAACCGGGACGGAGGGTCGGCCAAACCGGCCGGGGGACTCAGCTTGCGCCCGGATCGGCGACCAGGTCCGTGAGGCGGTGCAGCAGCGTGACCAGCAGGGCGCGCTCGGCCGGGGTGAACGCCTCGTAGGCGCGGGCCTGGCGCTCGCGCAGGTGGCCCCGGAGCACGGCGAGCCGCTCGGCGCCGTCGTCGGTGAGGCTGACCAGGACACGCCGTTCGTCCTCGGGGGAACGGCGGCGTACGACGATCCCCTTCGTCTCCAGCTGCTGGAGCATCCGCGTCGCGGTCGGCACGCTGACGTCGGCGCTGCTCGCCAGCCGGCCCACGGGCAGGTCCGGCTCCGTGGCCAGCGGTTCGAGGAGGGCGACCTGGGGGAGGGAGAGGCCGCCGTAGTGCTCCGCGCTGGTCGTACGGGCCCGGCGCATCGCGAAGAAGAGGGCGTCGGCGGCCTGGGAGATCTCCTCCGCCCCGATGTCGCCGTGCGCCGGTGACTGGTCAGGCGCCGATGTCTGGTTATGCGCCACCGACTGGTCAGGCGCCACCGACTGGTCAGGCGCCGCCGACCGGGCGTGATCCGCCGCCCGCCGATCCGGATCCGCGGTCTTCCGGCTCCGGTTCGCGGGCTTCCGGCCTTGATTCGCCGTCGGCTGGTCGGCGTCGTGAAGGTTGTTGCGTCTGTCACTCACGGGTGCTACTTTAGCAAAGCAATCGTTAGCAGGCTAAATGTTAGGAGAGTAAGAGGTGATGGCTGCTTCTCGACGCATCGATGTCCATCAGCACCTCATCCCGGGGGCCTATCGGGAGGTGATGGAGCGGCATGGCGCCACAGCCGCGGGCTGGCCCACGCCCGCATGGGACGCGCAGAGCGCGATCGCGATGATGGACCGCCGCTCGATCGCCACCGGCGTCCTCTCGGTCAGCTCACCGGGCACTCATTTCGGTGACGACGCGGAGGCTCGCGCGGTGGCCCGGAGTGTCAATGAGTACGGCGCGGAGCTGGTCAAGGACCGCCCCGACCGTTTCGGACTCTTCGCGAGCCTGCCGCTGCCGGATGTGGACGGCGCGCTCGCCGAGGCCGCGTACGCGCTGGACGAACTGCACGCCGATGGTGTGGTGCTGATGTCCAACGCCCATGGCCGCTATCTCGGCGACAAGGAGTTCGCCCCGCTCTGGGAAGAGCTGGACGCTCGCGGTGCCGTGGTGTTCATCCACCCCAACGGCTCGGGCCTGCCCATGCTCGACGGCCTGCCCGGCCCCGTGGTCGACTTCCCCTTCGACACCACTCGCGCCGCGCTGCACATGACGGTCAACGGAGTGATGGGCCGGCACACCCGGATGAAGGTGATCCTCTCCCACGCGGGCGGCTTCCTGCCCTACGCGGCCTGGCGGTTCACCCTCGGCGCCCAGTTCAACCCCGGCACCACGCCCGAGAGCATCCTGACCGACCTGCGGCGCTTCTACTTCGACACCGCCCTCTCCGCCAGCCCCTCCGCCCTGCCCTCCCTGCTCGCCTTCGCGGCTCCGGGCCACGTCCTCTACGGCAGCGACGCGCCCTTCGCCGCGGAGGAACACGGCAGGCTCTTCGACGCGATGCTCGACGGCTACGACGGTTACGAGCCGGGAGGGCTCGACGCCATCAACCGGGGCAGCGCGGAGGTCCTCTTCCCGAGACTCAGGGCGGCCTGATCACGCCGCCCTCGGGTGAGGAAGCGGCGGCGGTAGGGCCCCTGCCGCGCTCCCCGTCTCAGCCCGGCTTGGTGGGTCTGCGCGGGGGTGGTGCCGGTCGGTATGTCGAGCGGGAGTGGTGGCGTGCCTCACCGGGACCGGGGGCGGAGCCGGAGTCAGGGCGGGGGCGTGAACCGGAGTCGGCGTCTGTGGCGAGAGGCGGGCCGCGCCAGGGGCCGGAGCCGGACGTGGGCGGTATCGGCTGGGTGCCGGTGAGGGAGAGCCGGGACACCAGTTCGGCGAGATGACCGCAGGCCCGGGCGATCTCCTTCTGGGACCTGTCCCGCTCGCTGACGGCCGCCGCGACGAGCAGCGCGGTCAAGGCGGAGGAGGCGTTGTAGGCCTGGAGGGCGACCATGTCCGTGAGCATGCCGTGCCTGGCGAACGGACCCGAGCCATGGTTGGCGGCGATGATCGCGAAGATCGACACGGCCAGGGCGACGGGCGCGGCGCCGGCCAGCCGGAAGCGGAAGGCGGCCCAGATCAGCAGCGGGAAGCCGAGGAAGAGCAAGGGGGTGGAGCTGGTGTCGATGAGCCCGACACAGGCGGTAGCCGCGAGGAGCAGCAGTACTTCCGCCCAGCGGGAGGGCGTCATCTGTCTGGGCAGATGTGCCCGGCACAGCACCAGCAGGACCGGCGTCACCACCAGGACACCCATCGCGTCGCCGGTCCACCAGACCCACCAGGTCGTCCAGAACCGGTCGGTGCTCAGGGCGTTGGTGAGCACCAGCGTCCCACTGCCCGCCGTCGCGCTGACCAGCGTGCCGGTGAAGGCGCCGAGGAAGATCAGCGCGAGCGCGTCGTGCAGCCGGTCCAGTTCGAGACGGAACCCCGCACTTCTGAGGAGGACGTACGAACACAGGGGAGCGAGGGTGTTGCCCACGACGATCAGGAACAGTGCGGCGTACGACGGCCCGAGCGGGAGGTTGGCCAGCAGCGCGCCGAGCGTGATGCCGGGCCAGATCCGCGGACCGCGCAGCAGCAGGGCCGCCACGGCGATACCGGTCGGCGGCCACAAGGGGGTGACCTGGCTGCGCACCAATTGCTGGAGCAGCCCCAGCTCGGCGGAGCCGTAGTACAGCGCCGCGACCGCGCAGATCTCCAGGGCGGCGACACCGCCGCGCCGGAGTCCTCCACGCCGCGCGACCGTCATCGGGCGACCTCCGCATCGACACCGCCCCGGCCACCATCATCCGCCGCATCCGGGGGATCCTCCATGGCAGGGGACGGCCCAGGGTGGTGGGTGGGGACGGGCCGAGGGCGCGCCGTGCTCGGCGGGGCCGCGGGTGGATGACGGCGGAATGGCGGTGGGCCGGACCTGCGGGGCGGGCTGGGGTCGGTAGGCCGGATCGGTGCGCGTCGCGGCCGGGCGGAGCTGCGTCCGCGAGGCAGCCCGAGGGCGGCGGAGGCGCGGAGAACTGGATCACCTGCCCCGGGGCGCGCGCAGCCGGATCGGAGGCAGCCGGATCGGCGGGAGACGAATCGGGGGGTGTATCGGGGGAGACGGGCGGACGGTGATCGATCGGCTCGGCAGGCGGCTGGGCGAAGCCGATTGCCGGATGGCCCGGCGGCGGTCGGCCAGACTCGCGGGTGGCCGGGGTGGCCGGGGTGGCCGGGGTGGCCGGGGTGGCCGGGGTGGCCGGGGTGGCCGGGGTGGCCGGGGTGGCCGGGGTGGCCGGGGTGGCCGGGGTGGCCGGGGTGGCCGGGGTGGCCGGGGTGGCCGGGGTGGCCGGGGTGGCCGGGGTGGCCGGGGTGGCCGGGGTGGCCGGGGTGGCCGGGGTGGCCGGGGTGGCCGGGGTGGCCGGGGTGGCCGGGGTGGCCGGGGTGGCCGGGTGAGCCGTCGGTGAGGCGGCGGTGGGGCGGAGAGGTGGTGGTCGGGCCGGGGCGGAGCTGTGGCGGGGTCTTCTGGATCGGGAAGGCGGCGACGGTGGGACGAAGCGGTGAGGTGGCGGGCGCCGGGAGGTGCCGGTTGCCCCGATCGGTGGTGGGTCGGATCCGTCGGGCCGAGGTGGGCCGGTGTCGGGTCAGGCCGGTGGGGTGCGGAGGGCCAGGACCGCCATGTCGTCGTGGCCGTCGCTGGGGTGGTGGTCGGCGAGGGCCTGGACGAAGTCGTCCAGGGGGAGGGAGGCGTACTCGGTGGCGAGTTCGGTCAGTTCGGCGAGGCTCTGGTCGATCGGGTGGTCGGGGTGTTCGACCAGGCCGTCGGTGAAGAAGACCACCGTGGCGCCGGGCGGCACGAGACAGGAGTGGTCCGGTCGGGGCAGCCCGGGGTCGACGCCCAGCGGCAGGCCGGGATCGGCGAACAGGTACTCCGCCGGACGGCCCGGCGCGAGCAACAGGTGTGGGACGTGGCCGGCGGTGCTCCAGGACAGCCGCCAGCCCCCCTCGTCCGGCTCGATACGGGCCAGCGTGGTGGTGGTGATGGGGTTCTCGGTGATGGCCTGAAGGGTGTGATCCAGTTGGGACAGGATGGTGCCGGGCGCGCTGCTCCGGTCGAACAGCAGGGCGCGCAGCATATTGCGGGTGGAGGCCATCGCGGCTGCGGCCGGCAGATCGTGGCCGACCACGTCCCCGATGACGACCGCCACGACATTGCCGGGCAGCGGGATGGCGTCGTACCAGTCACCGCCGAGCTGGCTGGGCTCGGCGGCGGGCCGGTAGACCGCGGCGGCGGTGAAGGGGCGCAGATCGGGCAGGGTGGGCAGGAGCAGGCGCTGGAACTGCTCGGCGCCCTCGCGGACCCGTTCGAAGAGACGGACGTTCTCGATGGCGATGCCGGCGGCGCCGGCCAGGGCGATGACCACGCTCTCGTCGTCGGCGTCGAAGGGCTCTCCGTCCTGGCGCTCGGAGAGATAGAGGTCGCCGTAGATCTCGCCGCGGACGCTGACGGCGACGCCCAGCAGCGTGCCCATGTACGGATGGTTGGGCGGGAAGCCCACGGAGGCCGGATGGGCGGCGATGTCGTCGACCCGCAGCGGCTCGGGATGGTGGATCAGCTGGCCGAGGACGCCCCGGCCGTGGGGGAAGTCGGTTCCCGCGAGGGCGGCCCGTTCCTCCTCGGTGAGGCCGGCGGTGATGAACTGCTCCAGCTCGTCGCCGGAGGGGGCGAGCACACCGAGGGCTCCGTAGCGGGCACCCACCAGGTCCATGGCGGTGGTCACGATGCGGTAGAGGACCGAGGGCAGCTCGTTCTCGCGGGTGATGGCGACCACCGCGTCCAGCAGACCCTGGAGCCGGTCCATGGCATCCAGCAGGCCGCGCATCTGCTCGTCCATGCGGCCCAGCTCGGTCCGCAGGCGGATATGCAGATCGGAGTCGTCCGGCTGCCTGGGCGACGCCCCGTTCTCGGGCCCGGCCATCAAGGGCTCCCCACGGCGGGTCGTCCGGTCCCGGAGCGGCACATTGCGCCCTCTTGGGGTGACCCTGAGTCATCAGGGGCTGAGGCGGGGCGCGGCGAAACTGGCCTTTCGGTCATCTGTCAAAAAATAGGGCAGTGTGCGCCGCCCCGCCGCTCGCCCGGGGCTGCGACACGCGGACGGACCTCGAAACATGTGCGCGGCGGCCGTCCCGGCCCGGTCTCCCGGGCTCTCGAACGCGGCTGGATACGACCGAAGCGGAAGGGGTAACTCCCAGGTCAAACAGGTCAGTTGAGGCGGTCACGGAGCGTGTTTCGCTGTGCTAGCCTCTTGGATTCCGTCCATGACTTCGGCCCCAGGGGATGTGGGCCGTCAGAGCGTTCGAGGCGAAGCTCATGCGCAGAAGCAATCCGGGACGAAGGCTGCACGACGCGGTGGTGATCGTGCCAGGCATCATGGGCAGCGAGCTCAGGGAGGCCGGGACCGGCCGGAAGTTATGGGGGGTCGGAAAGCTCCTCGCCTACACCGCGCGGGCCCACACCGAGCGGCTGCGGCAGCTCGCGGTGACCGAGGACGAACGTGCGGGCCGCACCGGACGCGTCGAGGTGACCGGGCTCCTGGAGAGCTTCGAACCGCTGCCGGGGTTCGGCTCCGCCCACCCCTACACCGCGATGGTCGCGGAGATGCGGCGCAGCGTGGTGGACTCCGCCGCCCTGCTCTCCTTCCCCTACGACTGGCGGCTGTCCGTCGAGCACAACGGCGCCCTCCTCGCCGCCGCGGCCCGCCGCCACTTGGACGCCTGGCGTGCCCACCCCGAGCACCGGAAGTACCTGGCGGCCGACCCCGAGGCGGGACCCGCCCGGCTGGTCTTCGTGGCCCACTCCATGGGCGGCCTGCTCACCCGCGAGGCCCTGCACCTGGACCGCACCCTGCGCGACGACATCCGCGTGGTGATGACCGTCGGCACCCCCTTCAACGGCTCGGTGAAGGCCGTGCTGATGCTCAACGCAGGCAAGGGCCTGCCACTCCCCGTGCCACCGGGGATCCTGCGCCAGGTCGCCGCGACCATGCCGGGGCTGTACGACCTGCTGCCCAGCTACCGGGCCCATGAGGTGGACGGCGACATGCGGGTGCCGGGTGTCGAGGACATCGTGGCGCTCGGCGGGCGGCGCGAGCTGGCGAAGGCGGCCGTGGAGTGGCGTACCAGCCGGGCGGAGACCACGCTGCCCGAGCATGTGACCGTCGTCGGCATGGGCCAGAGCACCTGGACCAGTTACCGGCTCGCCGACGGTGTCGCGCTGTTCGACCGGTACCTCTTCAAGCGCTACAACGACGGGCGGCTGCTCCTGGACGCCGAGGGCCGGCCCCAGCGCGATCCGCGCACCGGGGACGGCACGGTGTACCAGTACGCGGCCCAACTGCCGGGCACCGAACGGCCGGTGCACTTCTATCACGAGCACGGCGACCTCATCCGTACCCGCAGTGTCCTCGACATGGCCTCCGGTCTGATGCACGGGCTGCGGCATCCGGAGGAGCGGGGCGCCATGCTCGGGGACGAGGCGCGGTACGAGCTGCGCGCGCCGGAGTGGTCCGCCCTGGGCGAGCCCTTCGCCATCGAGGTCGACGGAGTCGCCCGCGGCGCCGACCTGGAGTGCAGGGTGCGCGGGGTCAACGGCCTGGACGAGTTGCTGACCCCCGCCCTGCGCCCGGCACCGGGGCGCCCCGGTGTGCTGGCGGCCTCGTGCATGCCCGGTCGGCCGGGGATGTACGAGGTGGAGGTGACCGGCGGCGAGGAGCCGAAGCGGCGCCTCGTCCCGGTCCTCGACATGGTGCACGACGGCTGACGCCATGGCGGCGGAACTCGTGTCGGCGGGGCGGGAGCCGACAGTCGTGGAGGACGGTCCCGGAGCCGTGACCGGCACCGGGACCGTCGGGCCCGCGCCGCCGGGCGCGCCCGGGTCACAGGCATCGCCCGCGTCACCCGTCGTGCCGCGGCAGGGCGCGCAGGTCCGGGACGGGACGGTGGCGGAGGCGTTCGACGCGCAGATGGTGCCGGTCGGGCATGTCGCCGGGTATCCGAAGGCGGACACCGCGGCGGAGGCGGCCGCCGTACTCGATGTACTGCGGCGGATCGGGGGACAGCCGGCGCTACGGTCCTCCGTCGGGCCCGGCACCGTGGACTCCCTCGGCGCGGCCGACGACGAACTCGCGCGCTGGTCGGGGGAGTACGGCGAACCGGGTGGGCGCCACCCGAAGGAACGGCCCTCGGCCCTGGTCTGGCTGGGGCACGGCCGCCGGGGCACCATGGGCCCGGCCCTCCTCGTGCCCGGCTCGGCGGAGCGCGGGGACTACGCACAGCTCACCCCCGATCTGTTCGCCCACCATCTCTACGCCGAGTGGGGCAACCGCCGTGCGGCGGACGGGCATTGGGCGATGGTGGTGATCGAGGCGTGCAAGTCGTCGGACTTCGCGAAGGTGGTGCGTGAGCGGTTCGACCGTTCGGCCGCGATGGACGACGCCCCCTACTCCATTCTGCTGATCGCGACGGGGAAGGACGCGGCGCAGGCGTACCTGGGGACGTTCCGGGAGACGCTGGAGGACTATCTGGGCGCGCTCACCAGCCATGATGTCTTCGAACTCCATGAGCTGCGCCGGTTCTTCAAACAGGCGGGCCACTACTGCGAGTTCGGCGGTGAGTCCTGTGCCGAGCTGAAGCTGCTGGTGCGGGACCGGGTGCCGTTGCCCGGGGTCACCACGGTTGCCGAACAGCGGCGCAGGCAGCAGGAGTTCGACGCCGAGCCCGTGCCCGTGGCCGGGGCCCGGGCGGTCGAGTCCCCGGAGGAGCGGGAGCGCGCCGGGTATCTGGAGGTCGTACCGCGTTTCACCGGGCGGGAGAGCGAGTTGGCCGAGGTGCTGCGGTGGGGCACCGGGCCCGGACCGGAGTGCGAGCGGGAGCGGGTGCTGATCGTGCCCGGGGCGCCCGGCGTGGGCAAGTCCGCGTTCCTCGGACAGGCGTTACGGCGACTGAGGGAGTCGGGGGCCCGGGTCGGGGCCGTGCTGCGGCTGACCGGGAGCACCGTGGCGGAGGTCCGCGACCGGCTCCAGGGGATGGGGGTGAGTCGGGCGCCCGGAGGGGAGTGGGGAGCGGATTCCCCGGAGTCGGCCGAGCGGATCCTCGTGGTCGCCGACGCGCTCGACGAGGCGCGGGATCCCGTGCCGACGGCCCAGTTGCTCCTGGCGGCGACGGAACACCCCCGGGTGTCGTTGATCATCGGCACCCGCAGAGCACCCGGCGACGACGGTGATCCCGAGGGCGCCCGCATCGATCTGCCGACGGTGCTCGGCTCGCACACCGGCAGGGCGCGGGTGCTGGAACTCCTGCCGGACCCGGTCGCGGCCGGTGCCTACGCCGCCGACGGGGTGCGCAGGACGCTGGGAGAGAGCGCGGGCACGCTGCCGCAGGGGGCCGACCCCGGGTGGGCGGAGGTGGTGGCCGAGACGGTGCGGGCGGCCGTCGAGCAGCATGTGCGGGAGGGGGACTGGCAGTTCCTCCAGGCGGCGTTGCTGGTGCAGGAGATCGAGGGGAATCCGGGGGTCCTGTCATCGGACCCCGAGGCGTGGCAGGCGCTCCTGAAGCTCCTGGACAGGGACCGTTCCGGGCTGTTCGGGGCGGCCGTGGCGCGTATCACGGCGGAGATGCCGATGGCGCTGCCGTTCCTGCGGGCGCTCGCGCTCGGTCATGGCCGGGGGCTGCCGCGTGCGGACGGGATCTGGCTGCGGGCGGCGAGCGCACTGGCCGGGCAGGGCGGGTGCGCGTCGGACGAACGGACGCTCACCGAGTTCCTGGGCAAGGCCGCCGCCTATGTGCTGCTGGACGGCGAGGACCGGCGCAGTGTCTACCGGCTGGCCCATCGCACCTATGCCGAGCGGCTGGCTGCCGAGGTCACCGCCGAGCAGCGGCTCGCCATGCTCACCGCCCTGCTGGAACTGGCCGCCGACCAGGTCGCCGAGGGCCGGCCGCCGAGCCCGCACCTGGAGAGTCGGCTCGCCGAGTACGCGGCCGACTGCGGCGCCCCGGGATGGCGGCGACTTGCGTGCTACAGAGGTGTGTTGGACCGGCTTCGGGTCGCCGCGCTCTGCGGGCTCGCGCTCGCTCCGGGGCGCCGGGGTGGCGGCACGGTCCCGACCGACCTGCCCATCGAGATCCTGGGCACGGTCACCTCGGCGCATCTGATCGAGCGCTCCACGCCCGCCGACCGGCCCGGACTGCGTCAGCTCGGCGGGCTGCGGGCCTGCGGTGAGCCGCACCCGGCCGGGGACGGCGGGGCCTGGGAGGTGTGCTGGGGCGCGGTGCGTCGTACGCCACCGCATCTCCAGCTCGACGCGGGGCAGATGGTCACCGCCGTCGCCGCGCGCCCCGACCGGCCATGGCTGGTGAGCGGCGCCCGCGACGGCTCGGTGACGCTGTGGGAACCCTGGCGCACCCACGCCCCGGTCCTGCTGACACGCGGCTCGGACAGCCCGGTCACGGCGGTGGCGGCCAGCGATGTGCCGGGGCCGGCCGACGACGCCTCGGGGACGGCCGGCGCTGCCCCGGGCGGGGCGGGTCCGGGCCTGGTCGTATCGGCGCATGAGGACCGCACGCTGCGGATCTGGCACCCCGGCGCCGAGACCGATGCCGGTGCGGGCGAGCGGGTCGTGGAGGCGCCCGAGCCGGTGTGGCAGCTGGTGGCGCTGCCTGATGGACGGTTCGCGGTGGCCGGGGAGACGGGCCGGGTGGCGGTCCTGGACCCCGGCGCGGACGGGGACCCGGGAGGCGCGCGGCTGTCACCCGCGCCGGGCGCGCCCGGCAGCGATGTGGTCGGGCTGGCGTCGGTCACAGGGCCCGAGGGGGAGTCCTGGCTGGCGGTGGCCGAGCGGGCCGGGGATCTCGCGCTGTGGGAGGTGGCCGGGGAGGCGCCGCGGCTGCTGCACACCATGAGCCTGCGGCGTCAGCTCGCGGCGCTCACCGCGATGGCCGGTGCCCAGCTGGCGGTGGCCTGCGAAGACGGTTCGCTGTGGCGGTGGGACGCGTCGTCAGAAGGGCATGCGGCGGTGGAGCGATTGAACATCCCGGGTCCGGCGTTCAGGGCGGGAAGCTCCACGACGCTCGCCGGATGGCAGGGGGCGGACGCCGGCTGGACGGTGCTGTGGGGTGACCCCCGGGGCCTGTGGGCCATGACGGTGGACCAGCCCCGTCGACCGGTCGGGGGCGGGGCGGGAGCCGGGGTCCGTGCCCTCGCGGTGCTGGCGGGGCCCGACGGGCGGCGGGTGGTGGCGGCCGCGGCGGAACGGGGTCCGGCCATCCACTTCTGGGACCCCTCGGCGCATCTGACCGGCGCGGCGCGGGGCGCCGAGGTGCCGTTCGGCCGGATCATCGGGATGCACCGGTACGTCACCGAGGAGGGGGCCGAGGCGTTGGCGCTGTGTCATGAGGTGCGGACGTCGGGGCGGACCGAGAGGGTCGTACGGCTCCTGGGGGCGGACGACGGCCGGGAGTTGACCGGGGAAGCGGACCGGGCGGGCGGCCGCCCGGGATGGGACGGCACCGAAGGCCGTCGGCCCGAGACCGTGACGCATGCGCACCAGGGAGACATCAGCGGCTTGGTGGCGCTGCGCGGGGCGCCGTACCGAGGGATGTGGGCGAGCGCCGACGACGACGGCGAGGTCCAGCTCTGGGCCACCGATCCGCATGCCGCCCGGCGCCTCACTCCCGGCCACCGCATCCGGCTCGGCTCCCCGGTCCTGGGCCTGTCGGCGCTCTCCGGCGGACGGCTCGCGGTGGCCTTCAAGGACGGCGTGGTCGTCCTGTCCGTGGCGGCGGCGGGGAACCGGGAGCGGGACACCGGCGCCACCGAGAGCTCCAGTCCCAGGGACGACGAGACGGGGGACCAGGATGGATGAACCACTGGCGGAGCTGGACGTGGAGGACCAGATCAAGGACCTCTTCACCAGCGGGCGGGCGGTCTACGCGCCCGAGGGCGGCGGCTGGGAGCTCGACGGCGCGGTCGAGCATGTCATCGACGGATGGCTGACCCGGTTCGTACTGCGGGCCCCGCACGGCGAGGAGCCGCCCCGTGAGGTGTCGCTCTTCCATGGAGTGGACGATCTCGCGGGCGAGTTGTGGGACCACGAGGTCCGGAATCTGCTGCGGCTGCGGATGCTGGGGCATCCCGCGCTGCCGGAGATCGTGGACGGACGGTTCGACAAGACGAACCGCGTGGCGTTCATCATGACCCGCAAGGTCGGGGGACCGCTGGCGGAGCAGGACTGGGCCGATGTACGGGAGTGGGTCGGCAGGTACCCGGTCGTGGCGTTCGAGCAGTTCAGCCTGCTGGTGGACGCCCTCAGCCAGCTGCACGGCACCCGGATCGTGCACCGCAATCTGACCCTGGGCGCGATCAGGCTGGCCATGGAGCCGAGCCGGCCGGAGCGCGCGGCCCTCGCCCTGACCCGGTTCGAACTCAGCGCCCTGCTCAAGAACTTGCTGCACCACGTCGCCGGACCGGACGACCATCGCTCCCAGGGAGTACGGGAGTTGTTCCTCGCCCCGCCCACCGACGTCCCGCCGGCCCGCCATCTCGCCTACCTCGCGCCCGAGACACACCCCTCCCTCCTCGGCAAGGTGCGCGTCCGCAGACTCGACCACGGCAGCACCGATGTCTTCGGACTCGGCGTGCTCGGCTGGGAGTTGTTCCTCGGCGCCGTCACCGAGCTGCTGCCCGAGGAGTGCGCGGCGGTCGAGCGGGCGCCCGAAGAGCGGCTCCCCGAGGCCCTGGCCGCACTGCACACCGCGATGCGCCGGGCACTGACCACCACCACCGGCGTGCCGCGCCGGCTGCGCGAGGTACTGGTGGACATGCTCGACCCGTCCCCCAGCGGCCGTATCTCCTCCTTCGACGCGGCGGCCACCCTGCAACGCCATTGGACGGAGATCACCCTCAGCTTCGCCCCGGTGGAGCAACACGACGAGAAACCAAGGCTGTTGGCGTTCATGCCGGAGAAGTCCGTACAGACGGTGTACGAGAACCGGGGCTGGACCGACCACCGCCCCGACACCCCCGAGGGCTGCCGGGAACTACAGACCTTCCTGGAGGACGAGCTGCGCCAGGCCCAGCTGGTGCACAGCCCGAGCGGCGCCCAGGGCTTTGTGCACGGCGACTCGCCGCAGTCCCAGGCCGAGGCGGAGTGGGCGCTCATCGGCAACCAGGCCGTCTGGTTCTGCGCGTTCCACTACGACGAGGCGATCACCGGCCGCCGCCGGAAGGTCCACAAGGACACGCTGGTCATCAAGTACCTGGTGGACAAGCGGTACGCGGACGACCTGCTGACCGCCTGGCCCCGGCGCAGCATCGGCAAGGTCGACCTCGTGCCCTTCTGGGTCGGCCAGAGACTGGACAAGAGCGGCGAGCCGCGGCCCTCATGGGAGGAGCTGACCAAGGCGGTCGTCACCGAGCGCGCCGTGGACCACCAGGGCTCGCAGAAACTGCTGCGGTCCTACCGGTTCATGCTGGAGTACCAGGGCGTCGCCCTCCGTGCCCGCCAGTACCCGTATGTGCTGGCGCGCTCGGAGGAGGGCGACGCGATCGTCCTCACCCAGGACCATGAGCGCGACCGCCGCTGGCTGCACGGCGACCCGCTGCTCACCTCCTACGCCCAGCCCGGACGCCGGCCCCCGCTCGGCGACTTCGCCCGGCAACTGCTCACCGAGAACGAATGGGCGCGGGTCACCCTGGTGGAGGACCGCACCGGCCGGGACGGCCACCCCACCGACCCCTACTTCGGCGGCCGGGCCGTGGAGGCGCGGCTGAAGGTACGGCTGGACGCGGACTCGGTGCAGATCCAGCCGCTCAACGGCCGCCAGGTACCCGAGCGCGGCTGGCTCCGCCCCGACGAGGACCGCGGCACCGAGATCCAACTGCGCCGCGAGGCACGCGGACTGGACTCCCTCGCGCACAAACCGGGACTGGTGCGCATCCTGGACGCGCCGGAGGCCATCGAGCTGCGCAACAGGGGAGTCACGAGCCGGGACTAGAGCGAGCTGCGCGGCAAGGGCCAGGCCATCGTCTCCAACATGCTGCGCTTCCACCCCTTCTACGCCCTCCAGGGCCCGCCCGGCACCGGCAAGAGCACTGTCGTCGCCAAGGCCCTGCGGGACTTCCTGGAGATGGAGCACGGATCCCGGGTCCTGGTGAGCGCCCAGTCGAACGACGCGCTCGACCAGCTCGCCGAGAAGATCCTCAAGGAGCTGCGGCCACGCATCGAGGACCGCTCCCTGCTCGCCCTGCGCGAACTGTCCCTCAGCCAGGAGCGGGAGGAAGCCCGCAGCCCCGTACGGCAGCTGACGGCGGCGGACATCGTCGACGACCTCGTGAGGCATATCGTCCGCCGGGTGGAACTGGGCTGCGAGGGGGCGCGCGGGGAGGACGAGAAGCGGCTGATGAAGCGGTGGGCCGACCTCGCGGGCGACACCAAGCTGGAGCTGATCGAGCGGGTGAAGTCCGGCGCCGACATCGTCTTCGCCACCTGCTCCATCGCGGGCAAGCTGTCCGAAGAGGTCAGCGACCCCAGCGACATGTTCGACTGGGTGATCATCGAGGAGGCCGCCAAGGCCTGGCCCACCGAGGTCGTCATGCCGCTGGTCCGGGGCGTGCGCTGGACCCTGGTCGGCGACTACCAGCAGCTCGGCCCGCACCGCGCCCAGGACATGCAGAGCTTCCTGGAGGGGCTCGCCGCCCACGAACACGACCGGATCCAGGCCCACTTCGCCAACCAGGACGCCTACCTGGACCATCTGCACATGTTCCGGCGCTTCTTCGAGGGGCACGACCCGCGGCGCACCGCCTCCGCGCGGCGCCCGGTCGACGTCCTGGTCACCCAGTTCCGTATGCACCCCGACATCGCCGCGCCCTTCGCCCGGGCCTTCTACCCCGACGCGGGCCCGACCGGCACCTTCCTGACCTCGGACCCGTTCATCGACCAGATCCACGGCCGCACCGAGCCGCCGTACGTGACGAACGCGCCGCTGGTGTGGCTCGACACGGCGCGGCACGACGGCTGCCGCGACACCCCCTACTGGGGCAACGAGGGTGAGGCGGAGCTGATCGACGACCTCGTGGCCCGGCTCGGTCTCGCCCACCGCACGGACCCCGGCGGCCTCGTCGTCATCACCCCCTACCGCAAACAGGCGGGCATCCTGGAGGCCAAGGGGCTGCGGGGGCGGGTGCACACCGTGCACTCCTTCCAGGGCGGCGAGGCCGAGGTGGTGATCGTCTCCCTGGTGCGCAGCGCCGTGCGCGGCGAGGGCACCCGCCGGAACATCGGGCACACGGCGCAGCCCGAGGTGGTCAACGTGATGCTGTCCCGGGCGCGCCAACTGCTCGTCGTGGTAGGGGACCTGGCGCATTTCGAGCAGTACGGCGGCGCGGACTGGGGGACGGTCATCCAGGCCTTCCGGGACAGCGGGGTGATCGTGGACGCGGTCACCGAGGACATCACCGGCGGCCGGCGGGCGGTCCTGCCCCCGCAGCGGGACGAGACGTCCGAGGACGCCGCCGGAGCCATGGCAGCGGAGGACGCCGGTGAGTGAGACGACCCTGGTGGCCCTGCCCTGCCGGGTGATCACCCTGAGGGTGGAACTCGGTTCGGAGGAGGGCGCCTCGACCCTGGAGGAGCTGGTGCTCGCGGCGGTGGCCGGCGGCCGTACCACCGTCGACTCCCTCGGCGACCTCTTCTCACTGCCCCGACGGCTGATGCTGGACGTGGTGCACGCCCTGTGGAGCCGGGGCTTCCTCGCCGTCGACTTCACCTCCCACACCCTGGAGGGCACCCCGGCCGCCGAGGCGGTCCTCGGCGACGGCGACGGCGCGCAGACGGTCGCCACCAGCGTGGATGCACGCAAGTTCCTGTTCGACCCGGTGACCGAGACGATCCTGCCCTACCGGGACGGCAGCGTCCGGGCGCCACTGGGCGCCCTGGAGATGCCGGTGGCCCGGGGCGTCTCCGCGGAGGACCTGCCGCAGACCGAACTGCTGCGCGCCGTCCGCCGGGCCGTCGCCGAGGACCGCCGCGACCGGGGCGTGCGCCGTCGGGTGCTGAACGTGTCGTTCACCAACCCCGTGCTCAGCCCGCCCGAGGCGGTCCGCTGGAGCACCGTCGAGGTCGTGGTGAAACGGGACCCCGGCAGCGGGCAGATCGCCGCGGTGCCCGTCGAGGCGCCGCCCGGCTGGGGCCGCAGGGGCGCCCAGCTCTTCCAGGCGCACATCACCCATCTGCTGCACACCAGGCCCGAGAGCGCCTTCGTCAAGAAACTCCTGAACCGCCAGGTCCCGGAGGTCGTACGGCCCGACACCCTCAAGGAGCTGATCCGCGACCTGGAGCAGCTCGCCGAGGGACTGGACGACGCACCCGAACTGCCGGACCTGCCCGGCCGGCACCACGCCCTGGAGATCAGAACGAACCAGCTGCGGGAGCAGATCTCCGAGGCGCGCAGGTCCCGTTGCGGGGCCCAGCGGGTGGCGCCCGGGGCCGGGGTCGGCTATGTCGTCGGCGATCTGATCGACCGCGCCGAGCACCAACTGGTGCTGGCCGCGCCCACCATCGCCTACGAGGCCCTCAACCCGCTGCTGCCCGGCATCGAGGAGGCGCTCAAACGGGGCGTCACCCTGGTCCTGCTGTGGGGCGATCACCCCTCGGCGAAACTCGAACCCCGGTCCGAGACCGCCCTGTTCGACCTGAAGGCCCGCTACGCGGGCAAGGTGCTGCTGGAGAAACGCAGCAGCTCCAGCGCGGCATCGCTGCTGATCTGCGACAACCGCGCCGCCTACGTCGGCTCCCGCGGCTTCCTGTCGGCCGAGACCGGCGCCGGGGTGCTCGTGGAGCCCTCCGAGGACACCGACACGCCCCCGCTGTGCGTGGCCGACCTGCTCAGCTGGGTACGCAGGGTCTACCCCTACTGGGACACCGCGCAGAGCATCGCCATCGCCCCCGGCGACTTCGGCCGCACCGGACGCGGAGTCCCGGCCGAGCCCGCGCGCTGGTGGCGATGGGGACCCCCGGAGCTGCCGGAGGGGTGGGACGAGGACCCCGTCGGCTTCCAGGTCGGCTGGGCGGCCGCCTGGGGACGGGTGCTGCGCGAACTCGTGGACGCGGTGAACGATGTGCACCGGGGCGCCGACCCGGTGGTGCGCGCCGTGTGGGACGGCGCGTACGCCGAGGTGGTCGGCCGCCTCGTCGCGAGCGCGGGCGAACGGCTCGCCGTCACCGACGACCGCGCCGAGCACGAGGCCTGCGACGAGACCCTCGCCCTGCGGCTGCGCCGGCTGCGGGAGGCCGGCGGCGTCGTGCACCTCCAGCATCCCTCGCTCAGCGGCGGCCGGCGCACCGCCACCGCGTACGACGCCCTGCTCAAGGCCCTCAAGACGGACGGCACCCTGCGCGTCGGCAAGGCCAGGGCGCGGGCGGTGCTCAGCGATCACGAGATGGTGGCGGGCAGCCACCACCCCGTGGGACATGGGGCGACACGTCCGGGGCAGGGCGCGGTGGCACAGGTCGGGCTGCACATCGTGGGGACCTCGTTCACCGCGGACTTCGCGCGGGAACTGGGGATCCCGGAGTGGTTCGGAGCCGCGGGGGACTCCGGGGGCGCGGGGCCGGAGTACCACCCCACGGCCGGGGTGTTCGCCGCCATCCCGCTGGACGACGACCCGTGGACGGCCCTGGCCCAGCGGGAGCGCGCGGGCCGGGGCGCGGAGGAGCTACGGCGGTATGCGGCGGCGTTGCTGATGGGCCAGGGCAGCGGGGAGAGCCAGGGCGATGCGGAGGGTCTGGGCGATGCGGAGGGCCCGGGCGGCACCGAGGACCAAGGCGCGGATCCCCACCACGCCGACCCCCTCGCCGTCCCCCTCCACTCCGGCTCCCACCCTGCCGATCCCCACCGCTCCGACTCCGAGAGATGGTCGCGCTGGCTCCTGGAGGACGCCTGGCGGCGGGGCGCGTTCATGGAGGCGTACCTGCTGACCCCCCTGCTCGGCGGCGGCCCCGGCGCGCTCTCGGTCGAACTGGCCGCCGTGGCACTGCCGTTGGAGCACGGCCCCTTCGGTGAGCAGCTCTTCTTCAGTGCCCTCGCGCTGGAGGCGGCCCCGCCCGAGCAGCGCACCGTCGCGCTCGCGGGCGCCGTCGCCGAGATGCTGCTGCACGGCGGCGACACGGGCCGGCTCGCCTGCCGCCATCTGACGGAAGGGGCGCCCGCCGAGGGGCTGCCGACGGCCTGGCTGGAGCTGGCGCGCGCCGCCCGCGCCTGCTTCGAGGCGGCACCGGCCCCGCTGCCCCTGCACGACGTCGACGAATGGGCGGCCGGCCAGGAGCGCTCGGCGCGTACCGACGAGCGCTGGGCGCGGCTCGCCGCCGAGGTGGACGACTTCGAACAGGCCAAGAACCACTTCAGCTTCACGGACGGCCAGAAGCTGCACCGCGCCCTGTTCCGGCCGGACGGCCTCCTCGCCGAGGTCCGCGAGATGGCCCACGATCCCCGGCCCGCCGACCGCTGGGTCCCGGTGATCGAGGGGCTGCCGCAGGGCGAGCAGGAGATCCGCACCCAGCTCGACCGGATGTCCGCGGATCTCGGCCTGCGCAAGATCGAATGGAGTAACCACTTCGCCTACGCCCGCCGTCTCGCCGAGTTCATCGCCGAGGCCAGGTCCCTCGTCGCCCGCACCGAGGAGGGGCACCAGGGCCCGGCTGCGCTCCGACTGAGCGCAGCCCAACGGCGGTTCGCCCTGCACCTGGACGATTCCTGGCATCAACTGGTCAAGGAGGCGGACGAGTTGGGCGAACCGGCCTGCCATCCGGCCAAGGCCCTGCTGGAGGCGCTGTCCGCGCTGCCGAAGGCCGGGAAGGAGAACGCATGAGCGCGCCGAGCCACGACAGCCAGGTGCGGAACCATCTGGACGGCGCCCGGCATCTGCTCGGCACCTGGCCCGGCCGGTTCCGCTATCCCGAGGTGCTGGCCCTGCTGGCGCGCCGGCAGTCGTCGTACGGCCCCGAGGACGCCGTCGAGCTGGCCCGCGCGGTCCTCGCCCGGCTCGGCGGCCGCCCCGTGGGCGTCGTCTGCGAAGAACTGCTGGAGCGGGGCGAGTTCGACGCCGCCGAGTATCTGCTCGCCGGCTGCGGGGAGCTGCGCCCGTACGACGCCGAGCGGCTGGCCCGGCACCTGGAGAGCCTGCGGGTGCGGGCCGCGGAGCTGGTACGGCAGCGGCTCGGGGCCCTCGCCCGGCGTGCGCAGGGTGCGGGCGTGGCATGGCGGGACGACCCCGCCGAGACCGAGGCGCTGGTGGAGCAGGCGCGCTCGGGGCGGCCCCGGGTCGTGGCCCGCCTGGACACGCTGGCCGACGATCTCGAACGGCGCATCGCGGACGCCGCGGGCGAACTGTCCGCCCGGCTCGCCCCGATGGAGCGTACGGGGGCCGCGGGCCGGGCTGCCGCCCGCGTACAGGCCCTGCTCGATGCCGGGGAACTCGTCGCCGCCAGCGCCCTGTTGAACCGGGAGCCGCCCGGCGCCCCCATTCCCGAGAGCATGACCGCGCCGCCGGTCTGGAAGGCCGAGTGGGACCCGCGTCAGTTCCTCGACTGCCACCTCAACCCCGGCCGGCTGCGGCCTCCGGCGTTCGTGGACTGGCGGGCGGCCGACCGTGAGGGACAGGAACTGCTCGCGGCGTACGGCAAGTTGGAGCACGATCCGTCCGCCGGGGCGGCCGCCGGGTTCGCCGACGCGCTGTGCCGCTTCCTCGGGGAACCGCCCGGACCGATGACGGCCACGCCGGTCGAGCACAGTTCCTTCCATCTCGCCTACCTTGACGGCCTGTTCGGTGGCCCGGCCCTGTCCCGGCTGCACCCCACCGGACGCGTCGACCTGTACGTCGGCGGCCCCGGCGCGGTCGGCCTGCCGGACACCGGTGAGGGCGAGCGGCCCTGTGTGGTGGTCGGCCCCAAGGTCGAACCGTCCGGCTACACCGACCGGCGGCCCACCGCGGTGCTGACCCTGCGGGACCTGCTGCGCGTGGTGGTGCTCACCGACGTATCGGACCGGGCCGCGGCCCTGCTCGGCGTCCTCGCCCCGCAGTGGCCGGTCTCGGCTCTCGCCGGGCACAGCGGCTCCGAGCTGGGCCGGATCCTGGGCGGCGAGCCCGATGTGGCCTGGCGCACCCTGCGCTGGATCAGCCGGCTGTCACTGGGCTGCGGCCCTGCGGCCGTACAGGCCATGGAGCACTGCACCGGCATGGACCCGTATCTGCTGCTGGTGATGCTGCGGTACGCGCAGGACCCGGTCGACGGCACGGACCCCGTACGGCGCTGGACGGCGGCCGAGGGCGGCTGGCAGCGGGACGAGGCGCTGACGCATGCCCTGCGCGAGGAGCTGACGGCCCGCTGCGGCGGGCCCGCGGCGGAGGCGGCCTGGTGGGCGGCGCTGGCGGCGAGCGACGCGGTGGGCGGGCAGGTCGGCCGGGAGGAGGCGGCGGACATGGCGGAGGCGTGCGGCGCGGAGCCCTGGGTCAGGGAGCGCGTCCTGGCCGCCGTCGACGAGCTGGTGCGCCGCGGAATGCTGGCCGTGGCGGACGGCGCGGAGCTGCGGGTTCCGCTCAGCGGTGTCGTACGGGCGCTGCGCGCGGAGGCCGAGCAGCAGCTCACCGTGCTGCTCGGCAGGCTCGCCCTGGAGCGGGAGGAAGGGGGTGAGGGGCCCAAGGCGTGGCACCTCAACCGCTACGCGACCGTGCCGGTGTACGCCCGCCTGCGTGAAACGCCTTCCACGTATGAGGAGTTCGCCGAGGAGGCCCGACTCCAGCTCGCGGAAGAGGACTTCACCCCGGCCGGGACCCTGGACTCCGAACCGGCCGTGCTACTCGCCTCCCTGGGGCCCGAGTTCGCGGAGGCGTACCCCCATGTCCGGCTGGATGTGCGCTGCCCGCCCGGGCTGCGGGTCGCGGTGCCCGAGCCGGTGCTGCGCGCGGTGCTCTACGAGGTGATGGACAACGCGGCGGAGGCGCTCGCCGGGCAGGACGGGGTGCTCCAGATCCTGGTGGAGCGGGAGAGCCCCGAGGTGCTGGTCGTCCTGCGCGACAGCGGCCCCGGCCTGCCGGAGCGGGCCCGCTCGCGCCCGGCACGGATCTTCGGCCCCACCTGGACCACCCGGGGCGACGGCCGGGGCCGGGGCCTGCACCGGGTACGCCGCTTCCTCCAGTCCCGCGCCACGGACGACGTCTCCGCCGACATCGAGGTCCTCGACCCCGACAACCGCGCCCTGACGGGAGCGGCATTCCGCCTGGTCCTCCCGGAACGCGACAACTGACGCACCGCGCTCCCTGCCCGCCCGGCGGGTCCTCCCTCCCGGGCTGCGCGGCCCGGCCCCGGCGCTCGGGGGCCTCACTCCTCCCGGCGAGGCGTCGTCGTTCCGGGCGTGCGCGGCCCGGCCCGGCCGACCTCGGCGGGGTCTTGTCGTTCCGGGCCTCGGCTCTCGCCGGCTCGACGGGGCCTCGTCTGTCCGGACCGCGCGGCTCGGCTCTCGCCCGCCCGACGGAGCCTCGTCCTTCCGGGCTTGTGCCGCCCGCTCGCGCGCGTGCGGTGGCCTTTGTCCTCGCGGGCCTGCGCAGATCAGCTGTCGTGTGCCCGGCGGGGGCGGAGCCTTCGGCAGTCGTGTTGATCACTGACTGTCTGGAGGTCCGGGGTGCCGGTCGAGTTTCTGACGGATGAGCAAGCCGCGAAGTACGCGGCGTATGACGGGGCGCCGTCCCGTAGGGAGTTGGAGCGGTTCTTCTTCCTGGACGATGCGGATCGGGCGCTGAACGAGCCGGAGCGGCGGGCACACAACCGGCTCGGGTTCGCGGTGCAGATGACCACGGTGCGGTTCCTCGGGGGTGTTCCTGGACGATCCGGCCGACGAGCCCGGCTACCGGCGGCAGATCAAGAGCCGGGCGAACCTCCAGGAGGGTCGCCACTCCCTCGCCCGGAAGATCTTCCATGGCCGGTCCGGGCAGCTCTACCAGCGCTACCAGGACGGCATGGAAGACCAGATCGGCGCCCTGGGCCTGGTCCTCAACGCACTCGTGCTGTTCAACACGCGGTACATGGACGCCGCGGTGAACCAGCTGCGTGCGGACGGCTTCGACGTCCGTGACGAGGACGTGGCCCGCCTCTCCCCGTTCGTGCGGCATCACGTCAACATGCTCGGCCGGTACTCCTTCCAGCTTCCCGACCTGCCCGGCGGCCCGCGTCCGCGGCGCGATCCGGATGCCACCGACGAGGAATGTCCCGGTCCCGCGCCGCCGGATGGGAGGACCCTGGAGCTCCGCAGGTGGCCGCAGGCGGTTGGAGCGGTTCTTCGGGCAGGTGTCGCCCGTCAGGGCTGCCGGGTCGACGGTGTGCTGGTGGATTGCGCGTTCTGTTCCCGTCTGGTCGTGGCGGACCAGCTGGCGAGTAGCTTCAGGCCGTCCTCGGCGGCGGTTTTGGGGGGCGCGCTGTAGACGACCACGCTCAGGCCGCTGTCGTCCGGCAGGCTCATGGTCTCCTGATCGAGTTCCAGTTCGCCGACGAGCGGATGGTTGAGGCGTTTGGTGCTCTCGCGGAAGACATGGACGTCGTGGGAGCCCCACATCACGCGGAAGGTGTCGCTGCGGGTGGACAGTTCACCGATCAGGTTCGACAGTTCCCGGTCGTAGGGGCTTTTCCCCGCCTCGACGCGTAGCGCGCCCACGGCGAAGCGGGCCATGCGCTCCCAGTCGGTGTAGAACCGCCTGGCTGCTGGATTGAAGAACGCGAACCGGGCGACGTTCGCCCCGCATGTCGGGTCGGCGTACATCTCCGAGTACAGGGTCCGGCCCAGCGGGTTGGCGGCCAGCGCATCGAGGCGGTTGTTCATCACGTATGCCGGCATCCCCGGCATGCCTTCGACGATCCGCGCCACGCTCGGCCTCACCGTCGGCCGGACCTCCCGCTGCCGTGCCCGCGCCTTGGGCGCCGGTCCGGCGGCGCGGGCGAGGTCGTACAGGTACATGCGCTCGGTGGCATCCAGTCGCAGTGCCTGGGCGAGGGCGTCCAGCACGCTGTCGGAGACACCCCGCAGGTTGCCGCGCTCCAGGCGCGTGTAGTACTCGACGCTCACCCCGGCGAGCGTGGCGACCTCGCCCCTGCGCAGTCCGGGCACCTGCCGCCGGCCGTAGGTCGGCAGCCCCGCCTGCCCGGGGGTGATCCTCTCGCGTCGGGAGCGGAGGAATGCGCTGACTGCGTCCCGGTTGTCCATGCCGACCAGGGTAGGCAGGCCGCGCGAGGGGTGGGGGGTCCCTGCCAGTACCCCTCGCAGCAGAGACTCCCCGGTCACGGCGGTCTGCCGTTGCATGGTGCGTGCCCCGATCCCCGGGGCCCGACCGGTGCGAGGACACAGGCCCCCCGGCCGGCCGACCTTTCTTGTACCGGAAACAAACCTGAAGGGCACGCGAGATGAGCAACCAGATGAAGACGGTGACGGAGAGCCCCGCGGAGGTCGTGCGAGGGCTGTATGACGCGCTGAGCAAGAACGACGTGCCGGGTGTCCTGGCCAAGCTCGACCCTGAGGTGATCGTCGACGAGCCGACCCAGCTCCCCTACGGCGGCGTGCACCAGGGCCGCGAGGTGTTCGTGCAGTCGATCCTGGGCGCGATGATGGGCTACGCCAACGTCGCCATCACTGATGCCGAGGTGTTCGAAGGCCCGGCCGGCGTCATCGGAACGCTCACCGGAACGCTCACGGCCCACACCACCGGTGAGGAATTCCCGCTGACCATGGTCGAGATCCACCAGGTCGAGGACGGAACGGTGCGCAAGATCGACGTCTACACCAAGAACCCCCACGAAATCGCCGCGTTCTACGCGCGCGCCGAGGCGGGCACCCGCTGACGACGGCACCCCTTCACGAGTCCGGCCGAGTTGCCTCACGGCAGCGCAAGCAGCTCGGCCGACTCATGCCCAGGCCCAGGCCGTCGCAACGATGACCCCTGTCCGCATCAGCGACACCGCGACCAGCCACGCGCACCACACAGCGAAGGACACACCATGACCACCACCTGGTTCATCACCGGCACCTCCTCAGGCTTCGGGCGACTGCTCACCGAACGCCTCCTGGCCCGTGGCGACCGCGTCGCCGCCACGCTCCGCCGGCCCGAGGCTCTCGACGACCTCCGCGCCGAGCACGGCGACCGGCTCTGGACCGCCCAGCTCGATGTCACCGACACCGAGCAAGTGCGTCGCGTCGTCACCGAGGCGTTCAAGACCCTCGGCACGATCGACGTCGTCGTCAACAACGCCGGTTACGGCGTCCTCGCCTCCGTCGAGGAGGCATCCGACGAGCAGATCCGGCGCGTCATCGACACCAACCTGCTCGGCTCGATCCAGGTCATCCGTGCCGCCCTCCCGCACCTGCGCGCCCAGGGCCGAGGCCGCATCCTGCAGGTGTCCACCGCGGGCGGTCAGACCACGTACCCCAGCCTCGGCTACTACCACGCCTCCAAGTGGGGCATCGAGGGGTTCTGCGAGACCGTCGCCCACGAGATCGTGCCGTTCGGCCTGGCCCTGACCATCATCGAGCCGGGTGCGACCCCCACCAGCTTCGGCACGTCGCTCGACATCGCACCGCCCCTGCCCGAGTACGAGAACACCCCCGCGGCCGACACCCGGCAGGCGTTCCTCGGCGGCCACTTCCCGGTGCCCAACAGCGCGGAGAAGCTCACGGACGCGATGATCGACCTCATCGACTCCGGCGCGACCCCGCTCCGCCTCCCGCTCGGCCCCGACACCTACGAAGACGTCCGCGCCGCCCTCACCGGCCGGCTCGCCGAACACGAGGCTCATCGCGACATCGCCCACTCGGTGGCGGCCACAACCGCCCGGTGACCGAGGCCAGGCGTCAGTCGCCGACGACGACGAGTGACCAAAGCGGGTTCGCCGTACTCGGCGATGTATGCCGCGCGGTTCTCCGCGATGATCGCCCGGCCGCCCTCTGCGGTGAGGTGGTCGACCGAGGAGACGGCCGGCACTTGCCGCCCGTCGGCGTTGGACGTGATCAGTGCGATCCGGCGGGCCAGTTCGGCGACGACGCTGGGAGCCGACTCGACCGGACCCCGGAGGACCTTGACCGACTGTGCCTCTGGCGGCGTGGGCGCTCAGAGCCGCGGCGAACGGCGGTACGCGTCCGGCCGTGGTGTGGCTCACGGTAGGGCACACCGCTGACAGCAGGGTCAGCGGCGCGCGTCGCCGGGGGCCAGCAGACTGGTCAGCTCCGAGATCGCCTCGGGGGACGGCTTGAAGGAGCGGCGGACGTTCTCCGGCTTCTTGTGCCGCGACTTCACCATCAGCATCAGCAGGGAGGCGCCCTGCTCGCCGAGGTGGGTCAGGGCGCCGGTGCCCGGCCCGCGTACGGCGGTGTGCTCGTCCAGCGGGGCTCGGGCCTGGCCGCAGGAGAGCCGGGCCAGGCCGGTGTCCGGGCACACGTCGCGCGGGCTGACGACCTTCCCCGGGCCGGGGCGGCGGTGGGTGACGAATACGGGGCCCCGGGTCCGGCCGCGCAGTAGCCGGGGTAGGAGCCGGGCGGTGCCGGCGTCCCAGTGGACGGTCTCCAGTACGAAGTCCTCGCGCGCCCGGCCCCGGCGGCGGGCCTTGCTCCGGGCGCCCTTGGCCTTCACGGGACAGCGGCGCGCGGCGAGGTCCAGGTCCTCGATGTTCACCCCGAGGATCTCCTCCGCGCGGGCGGCCGTCTCGTAGAGCATCCGCCACAGTGTCTTCTCCCGCAGGTGGACCTCGCGCCGGGCGATGAGCCGGTCCACGGCCATCTTCGAGCGGGCCGGGGTCTCGGAGTCCGGCACCGCCAGCCGCTTCGCCCAGGCCGGGACCGCCGGGCCGTCGTAGCCGTATTCCTCGCACCAGCCCAGCCACGACAGCACCGCCGCCCGGCGGGCGTTCCAGGTGTTGACCGCCGCGGTACCCCACAACAGTTCCAGGGCCTCGCCGATCTCATCGTCCGCGACCGACCCCAGCGGTCGGCCCTCCCCGATCCGGTCGGCCCTCTTGCCGACGCCGGTCGCGTAGCTGCGGACCGTGTTTCGGTTCCGGAGCGAGTCGAGGAAGGCATCCGCCACCGCACGGACGGTCAACGCCTTTCCGGCCGGCAGTTGCACGACGGTGGGCACCGCTTTCCTCTTGCTACAGATAACAGGGCCGCTTCACGCGCGGCCCGGAGAGCATCACCGCAGCTCACGAACCATGCTCCCGCAGATAATGGGGCGTTATCCGTGGGACGACTTCAGACCGGTCCCGCGACCGACGCTCCGTCAGCCGCCCACCAGGGGCGATGGAGGCTTAGCGCCGGTTTTCGTTCCGATGTTCCTCAACCCCCGTTTCGGCTTCGGGCGGGCCGGGCTCTCCCATCGCGGCGGGTCTCGCTCTTCCCGGCTTGCGCGGACCGGCTCTCGCACATTTGACGGCCCTTGCCCTCCCGGGCCTGGGCAGCAGCCCTCGCGTACCCGGCGGGGTCTCACCGTTCTGGGCCTGCGTGGGCCAGGGCTCTCGCCTCTCGGTAGGTCCTCGTTCTTTCTGGGCCGGTGCGATCGGCCCCGGCCATCCGGCGGGGTCTCGCTCTTCCTGGCTTGTGCGGGCTCGCGCTCTCCCCTCTCGGCGGGGCCTTGTCGTTCCGGGCGTGCGCGGCCCGGTCCTCGCCCACCCCCACGGCCCTCGCCCGCCCGGGCTTCCGCAAGACTAGCCCTCGCCCACCGGCGTGCCTTCGCTCTCCCGGGCGTGCGCGGGCCGTCGCCCTCTCGCCTCGTCGGCGCCTCATCCTGCCGGGCGTGTGCGGACCGCCCCTCGCCCTCCCAGCGGTCCCTCGCCTCCCAGACCAGCCCCGGCCCAGCCACAGCCTCCGCAGTCGCCGGGCCCGCAGGCCCCCTCGCAGCCCCCCGGGGGCCCGCCAGATCGGCCCCCATCCGGACCGCTCCCGCCCTCCGCGGCGCTTTCCCCTCGTCCCCACCTGGCGGCACGCCCCCTCCCCACTCAGCGTCCCCACCCCCTCACCCAGCGGCCCCACCCCCCCCCTTGCCCCGGTCGGCCGAGGGCGGGCAGGGATGCGATGGTGGAAACAGGGCAGGTGGTCGGTCTGGTGCAGGCGGCCAGGGAGGAGAACGATGGACTGGCGCGCGTTCGCCGAACGGATGGCAGCACTGGCGCGGGATCTGCTGGCACAGGACACGGTCACCGACACCCTGGAGCGGATCACCCGGTCCGCCACCGAGCTCGTGCCGGGCTGCGACGCGGCCGGGATCCTCATCCTGCACGCCAAGGGCGTCCGCACCCTCGCGCCGACCGACCAGATGGTGATCGACAGCGACCAGTTGCAGGAGCAGCTCCAGGAAGGCCCCTGCTACGACGTCGCGCGCCCGGAGAGCGACGAGCGGGTGTTCCGGATCGCCGACTTCCGCGAGGTCCACCCGGGCTGGCCCCGCTACGTGGCCGAGGCCCGCAAGCTCGGCCTCGGCAGCATGATGGGCTTCCTGCTCTACACCGAGGAGGAGGATCTCGGCGCGCTGAACATCTACTCCCGCAGCCCGGGTGCCTTCACCGAGGCCGGCGAGACGGCCGGCTGGCTGCTCGCCTCGCACGCCGCCGTCGCCTTCTCCAGCGCCCGCACCCACGCCCAGCTGGAGCAGGCCGTCGCCACCCGACACATCATCGGCGAGGCCATGGGCATCCTCATGGGCAGCCATGAGCTGACCGAGGACCAGGCCTTCGACGTGCTGCGCCGCTACTCCCAGGACAAGAACGTCAAACTCCGGGAAGTGGCCCGGATGATCTGCGAACGCGGCGGCCTCACCTAGGTGCCGGGGCGCTACCGGCGACGGCCTCGCCGCAGAGCACGCCGCTCCTTCCCCCGCAGCGTGTCCGCCAACTCACCGATCGGCGAGGCGTCGTGGCAGCCGCCGGTCCTGCCGCCCCGACACCACCACACCGGTGGCCCGGCCGCGGCCGTCTCGCCCGGACACCAGTCCTCGGACGTGCCCGCGGGGCGCGGATGCATTCCGATCCCGTGCTCCCGGCAGAGCGGCCAGACCTGCCACAGCAGCTCCATGACCGTCTCCTGCGCCGCCTCCGCGACCACGCTCAGAACCGTCGCCGCGTCGCCCGGCTCCGGCGGTGCGCCCTCCTCCAGGTCGCCCGTGTGTACCGGATTGCCGTGCGAACGGCCGTCCGCCATCGCCACGTACACCTCCTGGCCCCCGTAGGAACCGGTGGACCCGGCGGCCCCGTCCGGAGCCGGGGTGACCATCAGGATCAGCGGCTCCTGACCCGGCAGGGTCGCCCGCACATCCCGATTGACCACGGCGAGCGCGGCCTCCAGCCCCGGCCACCGCTCGGTCTCGTCCTGCCCGGCCTCGCTCACCGCCTGGCCTCCGCCTGCCCGGTCTCGTCCTGCCTGGCCTCGGCCCGCTTGGGCTCGTCCTGCCTGGCCTCGGCCCGCATGGGCTCCGCCTGCCCGGCCTTGCTCCGCCCGGCCTCGCCCCGCGCGGGCTCCGCCCGCCCGGACTCGCCGCGGCACTCGACGTCCCCCGTCCCCGCGCCCCCGCTCATGACCTCCCCGCGCCGCCGGCCTCGAACGCTCCCAGGATCCGTTCCGCCGCCAGCGTCGCCGTCAACGTCCCTTCCCTGACCTGTCGTTCGAGCTCCGGCGCAGCCGCCCGTACCGCCGGGTCCGCGTGCAGCCGGCCGAGGAGTTCGTCGCGGACCATCGCCCAGGTCCAGCCGACCTGCTGGTCCCGCCGCTTGGCGGCGAGCCGGCCCGTGGAGTCCAGCAGGGTGCGATGCTGCTCCAGCCGTTCCCACACCGTGCCGAGGCCCGTGGACTCGCGCGCGCTGCAATGCAGCACCGGCGGGGTCCAGAACGCGTCCTTGCCGTGCATCAGCCGCAGCGCGCCCGCGAGCTCCCGAGCCGCCGCCCGCGCGTCCCGCTCGTGCGGACCGTCCGCCTTGTTGACGGCGATCACATCGGCCAGCTCCAGGACGCCCTTCTTGATGCCCTGCAACTGGTCGCCGGTGCGGGCCAGGGTGAGCAGCAGGAACGTGTCGACCATGTCGGCGACCGCGGTCTCCGACTGGCCGACGCCGACGGTCTCCACGAGGATCACGTCGTAGCCCGCCGCCTCCATCACCACCATCGACTCCCGGGTGGCCTTCGTGACCCCGCCCAGCGTGCCCGCGCTGGGGGAGGGCCGTACGAAGGCCGCCGGGTCGACCGACAGCCGTTCCATCCGCGTCTTGTCGCCGAGGATGGAGCCGCCGGTACGGGTCGAGGAGGGGTCGACGGCGAGCACCGCGACCCGATGGCCCAGCGAGGTCAGCATGGTGCCGAACGCGTCGATGAACGTCGACTTGCCGACCCCCGGCACCCCGCTGATGCCGATCCGCCGCGCCCGGCCGCTGTGCGGCAGCAGCCGGGTCAGCAGTTCCTGCGCCAGCACCCGGTGCTGCGGCCGGGTGGACTCGACGAGCGTGATGGCACGGGCCACCAGCGCCCGCTTCCCGTCGAGCACACCCTTCACATACGTGTCGAGATCGATCGGGGCCATCGCGGCCCTACAGCTCGTGGCCGAGGTCGGCCGCCAGACGCTGGACCAGGTCGTACGCCGCGTCCGGGATCACCGTCCCGGGCGGGAACACGGCCGTGGCGCCCATCTCCAGCAGCGTCGGCACGTCCTGCGGCGGGATCACGCCGCCGACCACGATCATGATGTCCTCGCGGCCCTCCTCCGCCAGCTTCTCGCGCAGCGCCGGTACGAGGGTGAGGTGCCCCGCGGCCAGCGAGGACACGCCGACCACGTGGACGTCCGCCTCGACCGCCTGCCGGGCGACCTCGTCCGGCGTCTGGAACAGCGGGCCGACGTCGACGTCGAAGCCGAGGTCGGCGAACGCGGTCGCGATCACCTTCTGGCCGCGGTCATGGCCGTCCTGGCCCATCTTGGCGACCAGGATGCGCGGCCTGCGCCCCTCCGCCTCCTCGAAGGCGTCCACCAGGGCGCGGGTGCGGTCCACGGACGGGGACTCGCCTGCTTCGTTGCGGTACACCCCGGAGATCGTACGGATCTGGCTCGCGTGCCGGCCGTACACCTTCTCCAGGGCGTCGGAGATCTCGCCGACGGTCGCCTTGGCGCGGGCCGCCCGCACCGCCAGCTCCAGCAGGTTCTCGGTGCCCTCGGCGGCCCGGGTGAGCGCGTCCAGCGCGTCCCGGCACGCCTGCTCGTCCCGCTCCGCGCGCAGCCGGCGCAGCTTCTCGATCTGCTGGGCGCGCACCGAGGAGTTGTCGACCTTGAGGACGTCGATCTGCTCGTCGCTGTCGACGCGGTACTTGTTGACGCCGATCACCGGCTGGCGCCCGGAGTCGATACGGGCCTGGACCCGGGCCGCCGCCTCCTCCACGCGCAGCTTGGGGATGCCGGCGTCGATGGCCTGCGCCATGCCGCCCGCCTGCTCCACCTCCTGGATGTGCGCCCAGGCCCGGCGGGCGAGGTCGTACGTCAGCCGCTCCACATAGGCGCTGCCGCCCCACGGGTCGATGGTCCGGGTGGTGCCCGACTCCTGCTGGAGGAGCAGCTGGGTGTTGCGGGCGATGCGCGCCGAGAAGTCGGTGGGCAGCGCGAGCGCCTCGTCCAGCGCGTTGGTGTGCAGCGACTGGGTGTGGCCCTGGGTCGCGGCCATCGCCTCCACGCAGGTGCGCGTGACGTTGTTGAACACGTCCTGCGCGGTCAGCGACCAGCCTGAGGTCTGCGAATGGGTGCGCAGCGAGAGGGACTTGGTGTTCTTCGGATCGAACTGCGCGACCAGCTTGGACCACAGCAGCCGGGCCGCCCTGAGCTTGGCGACCTCCATGAAGAAGTTCATGCCGATCGCCCAGAAGAACGACAGGCGCGGCGCGAACGCGTCCACGTCCAGGCCGGCTTCGCGCCCCGCGCGGATGTACTCCACACCGTCGGCGAGGGTGTACGCCAGCTCCAGATCGGCCGTCGCACCCGCCTCCTGGATGTGATAGCCGGAGATGGAGATGGAGTTGTAGCGCGGCATCCGCTGCGAGGTGTACGCGAAGATGTCGGAGATGATCCGCATCGACGGCTTCGGCGGATAGATGTAGGTGTTGCGGACCATGAACTCCTTGAGGATGTCGTTCTGGATGGTCCCGGCCAACTTCTCGGGCGGTACGCCCTGTTCCTCCGCCGCCACGATGTACAGCGCCAGCACCGGCAGCACGGCGCCGTTCATCGTCATCGACACGGTCATCCGGTCCAGCGGGATCCCGTCGAACAGCTGCCGCATGTCGTAGATCGAGTCGATCGCCACGCCCGCCATGCCGACGTCGCCGGTCACCCGCGGGTGGTCGCTGTCGTAACCGCGGTGCGTGGGCAGGTCGAAGGCGACCGACAGGCCCTTCTGGCCGGCCGCGAGGTTGCGCCGGTAGAAGGCGTTGGACTCCTCGGCGGTGGAGAAGCCCGCGTACTGGCGGATCGTCCAGGGCTGGTTGACGTACATCGTCGGGTAGGGGCCGCGCAGATACGGCGCCATGCCCGGGTAGGTGCCCAGGAAGTCCAGGCCCTCCAGGTCACGCCCGGTGTACAGCGGCTTGACCCCGATGCCCTCCGGGGTCTCCCACAGCGGCTCGGCGCCGCCGGTGGCCTGCTTGACGGCCGCCTGCCACTCCTCGGCGCTGCCGCCGGCCACCGGGGTCCCCAGCTCGATGCCGGAGAAGTCGGGGATTCCCATCAGGACACTCCCATGCGGTCGAGAGTCGCGGACAGCACATCGACGGCGTCGCAGCCCGCGAAGACATGGCGGTCGACGCCGGCGTACTCGCCCCGGCCCGCCAGGAACACCTGCCGGGCGCCCGCGGCGCGCAGTGCCGCGGCGGTCTCCTCGGCCCGTTCGGCGTACGTCGCGTCGCTGGAACACAGCACGGCCTCGGTGGCGCCGCTGTCCTCGAAGGTTCCCTCGGTGACCGGCTCGATGCCGCCGGCCTGGAACAGATTGGCGGCGAAGGAGGCCCGCGCGGTGTACTCGGCGGCCGAGCCGAGCGTGGCCAGGAAGATCCGCGGGCGGGCGCCGGTCGCCGCGAGATGGGCGTCGGAGCGGGCCCGCAGCTCCTCGAAGGCCTCGTCCCGGCGTACCCGGGGCAGCCCGCCGGACGGCGCCTCGGGCGCGGGCTCGCGCTCCACCGGCTTCTCGGCCAGCAGCGGGAACTCGCTGACACCGGTGATGGGCTCGCGCCGCTTGGCGAGCTTCTTGGAGCGCTCCGCCCAGGTCGTCGCGAGGTCGGTGCGCAGCCGTCCGGAGCGCAGCACGGCCGCCTGGCCGCCGTCGCGCTCGATGGTCCGGAAGAACTCCCAGCCCGCCTCGGCGAGTTCGTCTGTCAGCCGCTCCACGTACCAGGAGCCGCCCGCCGGGTCGATGACGCGGGCGAGGTACGACTCCTCGATCAGGATCGTGGAGGTGTTGCGGGCGATGCGCCGGGCGAACGCGTCCGGCAGGCCGAGCGCGTGGTCGAACGGCAGCACCGTCACGGAGTCGGCACCGCCCACCCCGGCGGCGAGCGTGGCGACCGTGGTGCGCAGCATGTTCACCCACGGGTCACGGCGGGACATCATCACAGGCGACGTCACCACGTGCTGGGTCTGCGCGCCGGGCGCCCCGCTGACCTCGGCGATCCGCGCCCACAGCCGGCGCGCCGCGCGCAGCTTGGCGATGGTCAGGAACTGGTCGGCGGTGGCCGCGTACCGGAACTCCAGCTGCCCTGCGGCCTGTTCGACGGACAGGCCCGACTCGGTCAGGGCGCGCAGATAGGCCACACCGGTGGCGAGCGAGGCGCCCAGCTCCTGCGCGGCCGAGCCGCCGGCCTCGTGGTACGGCAGCGCGTCCACGGTCAGGGCGCGCAGCCCCGGGTAGGTCTCGGCGCAGCGCGCGGCCAGGTCGGCGTACGGCGCGAAGTCCTGCGCGGCGCCGGTACGGGCCTCGTACCCGAGCGGGTCGCCGCCGAGGTTGCCGCGTACGGCCGTCGGCTCGACGCCCTTGTCCGCGTACAGGGCCAGCAGCGCCTCGGCCGCCTCGGCGGTGTCCCGCCCGGCGTCCAGCACGATGGGCGCGAGGTCCAGATAGACGCCCTCCAGGGCCCGGCCCAGGTCGGCGAGCGGGATGCCGCCCTCGCCCAGGACCAGCCACAGCGAGGTGCCGCCGTTCTCCAGATCGGCGAGGACCGCGCCGTCGGCGAGTGTCGTGTGCCGCTGGCGTACCCCCCAGCCGTCCGCGACCCCGCCCTCGGGGCGCGCGCCCCGTATGAACGGGGCGAAGCCGGGCAGGCCGGGGTCGGGCGCGGTGTCGCGCGCCGTGTACAGGGGACGGGTGCGCAGCCCGTCCTCCAGCGTCGTGGACAGAGCGTCCTCAGCTGCCGCGCCCGAGACTTCCTTGCCCGACTTGCGCAGCACACCTTCGACCAGGCGTTGCCACTGCTCGTGTGTCGCGTCAGGGAACTCGGCGGCCAGTGGGAGCCCGTCGTCAGGCAGGACCGTCATGGCTCGGATGCTAGGGCAGGGTGCTCAAAGGAGTGCAGAGCAAACGCTTGTGAGTTTTCTCCCCTTGCGGCTGTGACCGGCGCCGCTTCCGCGGGCGCTCGCCTTGGTACGACGGCCCGGCCCGGCCGGGACGACGGCCGGACCGCAGGGGGCGCACGGAGGCGTTCAGCCCTTGACGCGCAGCTCGGACCGGCGTACGTCCCGGGTGGAGAGCGTCTGGGGGCCGCCGGTGAAGGCGCGCAGCCGCAGCCGGGTGCTCCGCTTCCTCGGGAGCGTGAAGCTGCCGGAGGGGGCGCGGAGTTCGACGGTCGCCGTGCCGTGCGCGGGGATGGTGGCCAGGCCGTGGGCGAGCGGCCAGTAGCGGGTCATGCCCTGCCCGGTGGTGAGCATGTAGTGCGGGGTGAGCGGGTCGTCGCCGGTGTTGGCCACCCGCAGGGTCACCCCGGAGATCGCGCCGGGCGTAAGCGGGCGTACCGACGCGATGTCCATCCGCAGCGGCGGGCTCCCGGTGGCCGCGAGGACCGCGCTGACCAGCGCGGGCGCGAGCAGCAGCGGGACGGCCGCGAGCCGGACGGGCCTGCGCCGCGCCCCGGCCAGGAAGCGCGGCCGGGGCTGCCAGGCGCCCGCGAACTCCGGCAGCGGAGCTGTGACCGCCGCCGCCAGCCACAGCGGGGTCATCATCAGGTAGTAGCCGTCCTGCGAGCGCGTCGCCAGGAAGAACGCGCACCACGGCAGCACGGTCGCGGCCGGTCCGAGGCGCCGTACGAACAGCACGAACAGGGCCAGCAGGGCGGCGGCCAGCAGCATGCTCGCGTGCCCGTACCAGTCGAGCCGGTCGCTGCCGTGGGTGAAGTACAGCGAGATGCCGACGATGCCCTGGCCGTGCAGCACCGCGCCCTGGGTCAGCGGCAGCACGATGCCGCGCAGCCACGGTCCCGGCTCGGTCACGATCAGATAGGCGTCGATCAGGAGGAAGGCCAGGACGGCGATCCCGGTGATCCGCAGCACCACGCGCGCCGCCGCCCGGCCGCCCAGTTCGCCGCGGCGCACCGCGTAGACACCGGCGAGCAGGAACGGCGCGACGAACCACGGGAGTTGCTGGGCGGCGCAGGCCGCGCCGAGACAGGCGGCACGGGCGACGCCGACCGCGCCGAGCCGGCCGCGCGCGCCGAGCCGGGGCCAGCGGACCACCACCGGGATCAGCAGCGCGAGGGCGACGATCGCCGGGTAGCCCTGGCGGGCGTAGCTGGGCAGCAGTCCGAAGCCGAGGAAGACCATCGTGGCCGCCGACCGCCACTGCGCCGGGACCAGCCGCCACAGCGCGATCGCGCCCGCGATCAGTGCGAGGGTGGCCGCCGCCGTCGCCGGGGCGCCGCCGTGGCCCAGCCACAGGAACGGGACGGTGAGCAGCGGCGCGAGCGGGGGGTAGCCGTAGGTGTAGTCGTATCCGCCGGTCGTCGTCGCGGTCAGGGCGACGCCCTTGATGTGGAACAGCCATGGCCAGGGGTGGTCGTACAGCTGATGCCCGTGGACGAGTTCCTTGGCGGCCTGGGTGGTCAGGAGCGCCTCGTCGCCGCCGCCGTGGTTCAGCGCCCACGCGCACAGGGCGAGCACGACCGCGGTGACCAGCACCACCAGGTCCAGGCGGGCCAGCGAGCGGGTCCGGCGGACGGTCAGCGCGAGGACGCCGGTCACCAGGATCGCCGCGTAGCACAGGGAGATGACCGCGGCGAGGATCAAGCGGTGCGTGGCCGCCTGGGTCCAGATGGTCCGGGTGCCGATGAAGAGGCTCACGTCGGCCAGGAGCGTGAGGACGCGATGCCACTGCGCGGGCCCGTCGGGCGCCTGCGCGCGTGGTCCGGGTACGGCGGACACCGCCGACTGCGTCCGCCGGCCGGGCGTCACCTGCTGTGTTTCTGCCAAGTGCACGGGAGGGGACGCTAGCGGCGGTGCGTGACCGGCGCGCGACCAGCGGTGAAGAGTCCGGTATGAGAGCGGTAAGAAGCGGGCATATTCGCACATCTGCCCAGAGAAGGGGCGGGGTTGGCGCCCGTGGACCGATCGCTTCCGTGTCGTTGTGTGTCGTTGTTGGGCCGAACGGGTGACTTGGCGTAAGAATTGGCTGGTGCAGGCATGGAAAGCGAGTCAGGTCGGGGGGAGCCGGTGAGCCGTTATGACGTCACCGATGAACAGTGGGAAGGGCTCGCCCAGGTCGTGCCACTACGGGGCCGCGACGCCTGGCCCTCGGCGGTCGACCACCGCTCCCTACCGGACGACGAGACCGAGACCCGGCGCCGCTTCGTGGTCCTCCGCGTCAATGTCTTCGCCGACGCCCGGGATGTCGCCGAGACGGTGATGGCGGGCGCGCCCGTCCTCCTCGACCTCTCCGGCGCCGAGGGGGATGTCGCCAAGCGGGTGCTCGACTTCAGCACGGGCGTGGTCTTCGGCCTGGGCAGCGGTATGCACCGGGTGGACCGCAACGTCTTCCTGCTGACCCCGCCGGGCACGGAGGTCAGCGGGCTGCTGGAGGGGGCGGGGTGAGCGAGGGCCTCCCCGTGGCTCCCCAAGCTCCTCGTAGCTCCCCGGAGTGAGGCCCGCTCCCCGTTGTTGCCGTGAACGTCCCCGATCGTGGGAACCTCCGCCGGGTAAACGGTTCGCCCCCTCGGCGGAGCCCTACGTTCCGGGCATGGCCATGCCTTTCGCATCCGCTGAGCCACCGGTGGCCGAGGGGTTCGGCGGGACCGTCCCGCCGGAGTCCCGTGAGCCGCTCGATGTGCGGCCCCGGATCACCGAGCTGCGGTTGTCGGCGTTCGCCGGGCACCGGGGCGCGGGATTCCCGCTGGGCGCGGTCACGCTGTTCGCGGGCCCCAGCGGTTCGGGGAAGACGACCGCGCTGGCCGCCTACGAGGCGCTGGCCCGGCTCGCCGGCGGCGCCCCGCTCGTGGAGGCGTTCCCGGACCCGGTCGCGTGTGTGCCCGACCGGGCCCGGCCCGACGCCGAGGGGCGGCGCGGCTTCCGGATCGGCTGTACGGCCGACGGTGCCGAGGGCCCGGTCCGGCTCGATGTCGCCGTACAGGCCGAACCGCAGCTGCGGATCGTCGGCGAGCGGCTGAGCGCGGGCGAAATCGTCCTGCTCCAGACCGCGTTACGGGACCCGGGGCGCCGCGCCGTGCAGGCCGCCTGGCACACCGCGGGCACCGCGCCGGTGACCCGCGCGCCGCTGCCCGACGACCGGCTCGGCACCGCCCTGCTCCCGCTGCGGGTGGCCGGCAAGACCGACGGGCAGCGCAGGGTGCTGGCCGCGGCCGAGCAGATGGTCGTCGCCCTGCGCTCGGTCTTCGTCTGCGATCCCCGCCCCGACTGCATGCGCACCCCCGTGCCCACCGGCTCCGGCCGGCTGTTGCCCGGCTGCGACAACCTCGCCGATGTTCTCTGGCGCACCCGCACCGAGTGCGCACGCAGACATGGCCGACTGGTAGAGGCGCTGCGCGCGGGCTGCGCGGGACCGGTGTACGACCTGATCGCCGAGCCCCTCTTCGACGGCACCGTACGCGCTCTCCTCGACCGCGGTGACGGCCACCGCACGGAACTGGCCCGCCTCGGCGAGGGCGAACTGCGCTACCTCGCCCACGCCTTGGTGCTGCTGACCGGCCCCGGTGTGCTGGCCATGGACCCGCCGGGCGAGGTCCCCGACGCCCTGCGCTCCCTCACCGTCCTCGCCGACGGCTTCGACCGCTCCCTCGACCCGGGCCAGCGCCGGTCGCTGCTGCGCCTCGCGGCCGCCATGGGCGAGTTCGGGCACATCCGGCTCGTCGCCGCGGTGAACGACGCCTCCTGGTGCGTGGGGGCCGAGGGCGTCACAGTGGTACACCTGAACCGTGACGGAACACCCTGACCTCCCCCGACTCCAGCGCAGACTCGCCGAGTTCGCCGCCGCCCGTAACTGGGGGCAGTACCACACCCCCAAGAACCTCGCCTCCGCGCTGAGCGTGGAGAGCTCCGAACTGGTCGAGATCTTCCAGTGGTTGACTCCCGAGGAGTCGGCCCGGGTGATGTCCGACCCCAGCACCGCGCACCGCGTCCGCGACGAGGTCGCCGATGTCCTCGCCTATCTCGTCCAGTTCTGTGAGGTCCTGGACATCGACCCGCTGACCGCCCTGTCCGAGAAGATCGACCGCAACGAACACCGCTTTCCGGCGCCCAAGGACTGACAACAGGCGGACTCCCTGGTTCCGTTATCACTCTGCGCAGTCAATTCACCTATCGAATCCGAATTGTTGTCCACAGATTTCGGGCTTCCTCTGGCTTTTCGCACCAACGACCCTCACTCTGGGTAGTGGACAGGAGAGCCAGTGAACGTACGAGCGAGTGCGTGGAGGGACGGGGGCGACGGATGGACGCGGTACGACTCATCCTCACCAGCAGGCGAGCCCTGGCGAGCGGCGCGGACGCACGCGAGTTGATGACGGAGGTGTGGCAGGCACAGGCCCTTGCCCAGGCGATCGGCAGCAGGCTCGCGGTCTCCGGACCGCCGGAGCTGCGCGGCGAGGCGCTCGGGCTCACGGAGCTGGCGGGCCGGGGCTGCGGAGCCCTCGACCCGCCCGAACTGGACCTCGGCGATCTGCGCGCCGCCCAGCTCACCCGGCTGGACGACGCCCGCGAGACCCTGCTCTGCCTCGGCGGGCTGCTCGGCGAGGTAGGCATGGCCCTGGTCGGCATGGCCAGCGCCGCGGCGGACGAGACGACGTACTGGCAGTGCATGGAGGCCATCGACGCGGCCGACGAGTCCCGTGACCGGGTCCGCGAGATGCTGCGCAAACTGGCCGCGCGGGAGGAGGTGTTATCGGCGGACGACAATCAGAGAAGCCCCTTCGGGGGCGCCCCCTGCGCGTAGCCGCCGCGCAGGGAGCGTGTACGACGGTTCGCGCCGTGAGTCCCGCATCGGCGCGCGGCACCGCCCGCGGGAGACGGTGCCGGTGCCGGCCGCTGCGTCAGGCGACGTGCGGCATGACCTCGGACGCGATCAGCTCCAGGTGGTCCAGATCGTCCAGGTCCAGCATTTGCAGATAGACCCGCCCCGAACCCACCGCGGCATAGCGCCCCAGCCTCTCCACGACCTCCGCGGGAGAGCCCGCGAGACCGTTGGCCTTCAGCTCGTCCACCTCGCGGCCGATGGCCGCCGCCCGCCGCTCGACCTCGGCGTCGTTCTTGCCGACACAGGCCACCAGCGCGTTGGAGTACACGAGGTCGTCCCCCTTGCGCCCGCGCTCCTCGGCCGCCGCCCGCACCCGGCCGAACTGCCGCTCGCTGTCCTCGACGGAGGCGAAGGGGATGTTGAACTCGGTGGCGTACTTCGCCGCCAGCGCCGGCGTCCGCTTGGCACCATGACCGCCGATGAGCACCGGCACCCGGCTCTGCGCCGGCTTCGGCAGCGCGGGGGAGTCCTGCAACCGGTAGTACGAGCCGTCGTAGCTGAACCGCTCGCCGACCGGCGTCTCCCACAGCCCCGTGACGATCGCCAGCTGCTCCTCCAGCCGCCCGAACTTCTCCTTCGGGAACGGAATGCCGTACGCCTTGTGCTCCTGCTCGTACCACCCCGAGCCCAGGCCCAGTTCCACCCGGCCGCCGGACATCTGGTCGACCTGCGCCACCTGGATGGCCAGCACACCGGGGAGGCGGAAGGTGCCGGCCGTCATCAGGGTGCCGAGCCGGATGCGGCTGGTCTCCCGGGCGATACCGGCGAGGGTGATCCAGGCGTCGGTGGGGCCGGGCAGACCGTCCACGTTGCCCATGTGGAGATAATGGTCAGAGCGGAAAAATGCGCCGTATCCGAGTTCCTCGGCGGTCTTGGCGACACGCAGCAGCGTGTCGTAGGTCGCGCCCTGCTGGGGTTCGGTGAAGACTCGAAGATCCATACGCCCATCATGCCCGCCGTTGCGCGCGCAACCATGCACAAAGCCGTCCGGAGGCGTGAAAACCGGTGGTCAGCGGGGCGCCCGGGCCGTCAGACTCGGACATGTGTTCCTGACGATCTCTCTCAGCGGCGACGCCGCCAACCCGGCCACCGACCTCGGGTATCTGTTGCACAAGCACCCGGACAAGGCACAGCGTTTCTCCACGTCCTACGGCACCGCGCACGTCTTCTACCCGGAGGCGGGCGACGCGCGGTGCACGGCCGCCCTGCTGCTGGAGACCGATCCCGCGGCGCTGGTGCGGCGCGGCAAGGGAAAGGGCCGCGGCGGCGCCCCCGACGCGGCGCTCGCGCAGTACGTCAACGACCGCCCCTACGCCGCCTCCTCGCTGCTCGCCGTCGCGCTGAGCGGTGTCTTCTCCAGCGCCATGCGCGGGGTGTGCGCCGCCCGCCCCGAGCGGGCCGCCGCGCCGCTGCCGCTGCGCATCGAGGTCCCGGCCCTGCCCGCCCGCGGCGGCGTCCCACTCGTACGAGCGCTGTTCGAGCCGCTGGGCTGGCGGGTGGACGCCGAACCGGTGCCGCTGGACACGGAGTTCCCGCAGTGGGGCGACTCCCGGTACGTCCGTCTCGTGCTCGCATCCGAGACACTGACCCTCGCCGAGGCGCTGCGCCACCTGTACGTCCTGCTGCCGGTCCTCGACGACGCCAAGCACTACTGGGTCTCCGCCGACGAGGTCGACAAGCTGCTGCGGGCCGGCGAGGGCTGGCTGCCCGGCCACCCGGAGCAGCAGCTGATCACCAGCCGCTATCTCTCCCGCCGCTGGTCGCTGACCCGGCAGGCGCGCGAGGCGCTGGAGCTGGTGCGGCTCGCCGAGGCCGACGACAGCGAGGTCGAGGAGATCGACAACGCGGTCGGCGAGGAGACCGAGGCGGAGGAGAAGCCGACCCCGCTCGCGGTGCGGCGCCGGGCGGCGATCGTCGGCGCGCTGCGCGCGGCCGGTGCCGCCCGGGTGCTCGACCTCGGGTGCGGACAGGGCCAGTTGGTGCAGGAACTCCTCAAGGACATCCGGTTCACCGAGATCGTCGGGGTCGATGTGTCGGTGCGGGCGCTCACCATCGCCGCCCGGCGGCTCAAGCTCGACCGCATGGGCGAACGGCAGGCGTCCCGCGTCCAGTTGACGCAGGGCTCGCTCGCCTACACCGACAAGCGGCTCAAGGGCTACGACGCCGCCGTGCTCAGCGAGGTCATCGAACACCTCGACCTGCCCCGGCTGCCCGCCCTGGAATACGCCGTGTTCGGACATGCCCGCCCCCGCACCGTCGTCGTGACCACCCCGAACGTCGAGTACAACGTCCGCTGGGAGACCCTGCCCGCGGGCCATGTCCGGCACGGCGACCACCGCTTCGAGTGGACCCGCGCCGAGTTCCGCGCCTGGGCCACCGACGTGGCCGAACGGCACGGGTACGACGTCGAGTTCGCGCCCGTCGGCCCCGACGACCCCGAGGTGGGACCGCCCACCCAGCTGGCCCTGTTCACCATCCGCGCCGAGAAGGAGGCGAAGGCGGCATGACCGAGACACGCAAGGGACGGGCCCTTCCCGTCACCGACCTCTCCCTCGTGGTCCTCGTCGGCGCCTCCGGCTCCGGCAAGTCCACCTTCGCGCGCCGGCACTTCAAGCCCACCGAGGTGATCTCCTCCGACTTCTGCCGGGGCCTGGTCTGCGACGACGAGAACGACCAGGGCGCCACCCGCGACGCCTTCGACGTCCTGCACTACATCGCGGGCAAGCGGCTCGCCGCCGGGCGCCGCACCGTCGTGGACGCCACCAGCGTGCAGCAGGACAGCCGCCGCCAGCTGATCGAACTGGCCAAGAAGTACGACGTGCTGCCCATCGCCATCGTCCTGGACGTGCCGGAGGAGGTGTGCGCCGAGCGCAACGCGGCCCGCACCGACCGCGCCGACATGCCGCGCCGGGTCATCCAGCGGCACATCCGCGAACTGCGCCGCTCCCTGCGGCACCTGGAGCGCGAGGGCTTCCGCAAGGTGCATGTGCTGCGCGGGGCCGAGGAGGCCGAGAGCGCCACCGTCGTCACCGAGAAGCGGTTCAACGACCTCACCCACCTCACCGGCCCCTTCGACATCATCGGCGACATCCACGGCTGCTCCGCCGAACTGGAGTCGCTGCTCGGCAAGTTGGGCTATGTCGACGGCGTCCACCCCGAGGGCCGTACGGCCGTCTTCGTCGGCGACCTGGTCGACCGCGGCCCGGACTCCCCGGGCGTGCTGCGCCGGGTGATGTCGATGGTCGAGTCGGGCCACGCCCTGTGTGTGCCGGGCAACCACGAGAACAAGTACGGCCGTTATCTCAAGGGCCGCAATGTCCAGCACACCCACGGCCTCGCCGAGACCATCGCCCAGATGGAGGGCGAGAGCGAGGAGTTCCGGGCACGGGTACGGACCTTCCTCGACGGACTGGTCAGCCACTACGTCCTGGACGGCGGAAGGCTCGTCGTCTGCCACGCCGGACTGCCCGAGAAGTACCACGGCCGCACCTCCGGCCGGGTCCGCTCGCACGCCCTGTACGGCGACACCACCGGCGAGACCGACGAGTTCGGCCTGCCGGTGCGCTACCCGTGGGCGGAGGACTACCGGGGCCGGGCGGCGGTCGTCTACGGCCACACCCCGGTACCGGACGCCACCTGGCTCAACAACACCATCTGCCTGGACACCGGCGCCGTCTTCGGCGGCAAGCTGACCGCGCTGCGCTGGCCGGAGCGGGAACTGGTCGACGTACCGGCCGAGCGGGTCTGGTACGAGCCGACGCGCCCGCTGCGCAGCGAGGCGCCGGGCGGGTCGGACGGGCGGCCGCTGGACCTCGCCGATGTACGGGGGCGCCGCGCGGTCGAGACCCGGTACGCCGGCATGGTCGCGGTCCGCGAGGAGAACGCGGCGGCGGCCCTGGAGGTCATGAGCCGCTTCGCCATCGACCCGCGCCTGCTGCCGTATCTCCCGCCGACCATGGCGCCGACGGCCACCTCCGAGGTGGACGGGTACCTGGAGCACCCTCGGGAGGCGTTCGCGCAGTACGCGGCGGACGGGGTCGCGCGGGTGGTGTGCGAGGAGAAGCACATGGGCTCGCGGGCCGTGGTCCTGGTGTGCCGGGACGCGGCGGCGGCGACGAAGCGGTTCGGCGTGGACGGGCCCACGGGCGCGCTGTACACCCGGACCGGGCGCCCCTTCTTCGACGACGGGGCGATGACCGAGGAGATCCTCGACCGCCTGCGCACGGCGGTGTCGGACGCCGGGCTCTGGTCCGAACTGGACACGGACTGGCTGCTGTTGGACGCCGAGCTGATGCCGTGGTCGCTGAAGGCCGCAGGTCTGCTGCGCAGCCAGTACGCGGCCGTCGGCGCGGCGGCCGGGGCGGTGTTCCCGGGCGCGCTGGCCGCGCTGGAGGCGGCGGCGTCCCGGGGCGCGGAGGTGGACGACCTGCTCGACCGCCAGCGTGCACGCGCCTCGGACGCGGCCGCGTTCACCGCCGCGTACCGGCGCTACTGCTGGACCACCGAGGGTCTCTCCGGTGTCCGGCTGGCCCCCTTCCAGCTCCTCGCCACCGAGGGCCACAGCCTCGCCGCGCTCCCGCACGACGAGCAACTGGCTCTGCTGGACCGGCTGGTGGAACACGACGGCACCGGTCTCCTGTCGACCACCCGCCGCCTCTACGTCGACACGGGCGATGCGGAGTCGGTCGCCGCGGGCGTCGACTGGTGGCTGGAGATGACCGGCCGCGGCGGCGAGGGCATGGTCGTCAAGCCCCTCACCGCCCTGGCCCACCGCCCGGACGGCCGCCTGGTCCAGCCCGGCATCAAGTGCCGGGGCCGCGAGTACCTCCGGATCATCTACGGCCCGGAGTACACCCGCCCCGACAACCTCGCCCGCCTGCGCCGCCGCTTCCTCAACCACAAGCGCTCCCTCGCCCTGCGCGAGTACGCCCTCGGCCTGGAATCCCTCTCCCGCCTGGCCGACGGCGAGCCCCTGTGGCGCGTCCACGAGGCGGTCTTCGGCGTCCTGGCCCTGGAATCCGAACCGGTGGACCCCCGGCTGTAGGGGGCCAGACCGCTGTCTCGAACCGGGCGAAAGCCGCACGGCCGGTCGTAGTCCAGCGCGTCCAACGACGTGGCGGCGCCGCAACAGGGCGCCGCCACGTCCTCACCCCACCAGCCGCAGCCGCTCCCCCCACACCCCGACCCGTACCCGCTGTCCCCACGTCAGGTGGAGGGCGTCCGTCTCGATGCCGTCGCCGAAGGCGACGAGGTGGTCGGACTCGACGGTGAGGGTCAGGGCGGCGGACGCGTCCAGCCGGCCGGAGACCAGGGTCGTGCCGGTGGCCGGTGAGGGCCAGGCCTCGCGGACGTACCAGAGGAGGTGGGGCTCGGTGGGGGAGGGCAGCGGGAGCCGGCCGCCGCGCTCCTGCCAGAGGGAGCGCAGCCAGCCGGTGGCACCCGTGCCCGTGCCCACCAGGACCCCGGAGGATGCCTGGGCCTCGACGGCACCCCTGTCGCCGTCGAGACCCAGGCGGTATCGGGCGGTCTGGTGGCCCGCGGCGCCGAGATAGATCTCGTTGAGCGCGACCAGCCGCTGCGTGTCGTCGGCCTCCGCCGCCACCATGGTCAGCTCCTCGCACCCGCCGCCCGGCGCCGCGAGCAGCTTCGCCGCGTCCCGCGGGCGGTGCCGCACCAGCACCCCCGGGTTGCGCCCCGGGTCGGTGTCGATGCCGATCACCGGCTGCCCGGTCAGATACTTGGCCACATTGGCGACCAGCCCGTCCTGGCCGACCACCACGACGACGTCCTCGGGCGCGAACAGGAACCGTTCCAGATCGGCGCGTTCCACCCGGGCCTGCCGCCAGGCCAGCGGCACGGCCGCCGCCACCTGAGCCAGCGCCCGCCGCGTCCCCTGGTGCCGGGCCGCGATCTCCTCGATGTCCCGGCCCCGGGAGGCGAGCACGAACGCGGCCTGGCCGTGGGTGCCGTACCGGGCCACCAACTCCTCATACTCCGTGGTGCGATGGACCAGTACGGCCCGCGGCGCGAGACTCACGCCCCGGCCCCGGAGCCCGCCCCACCGAGCTTCGCCAGCAGCCCCGTCAGCACATCCGGCGAGATCGTCACGCTCTCGATGTCCGGCAGGTTCTCCGCCACCCGCATCGCCGCCAGCGCGTGCAGTGTCGCCACGTCCGCCTCGGCGTGCACCCGCAGCCAGGACGCCCGCGCCTGCGCCCGCGCCTCGCCCACCTCGCGCTCCTGCTCCGCCGCCGCGCGCGCCAGCCGTACCACCTTGTCCGCCTCCGCCTGCGCGAGCCGTACCGTGCGCGCCGCCTCGGCGTCCGCCCGTACCGCGTCCGCGGCCGCCTGCTCCTCCGCCTCGCGCCGTGCGTTGGTGCCGCGCTGCTCCACCAACTGCTCCTCGCGCCGCGCGAGTTCGATGCGGCTGGCCAGCTCGTTCTCGGCGATGGCGCGCTCCCGTTCGACGGCCACCGCCCGCCGCTCGTACGTCGCCCGGTCCGCCTCCTGCTGGATCTGCTCCCGCGCGGGGGTGCGCAGCGCCCGTTCGACCTCGGGCTCCGGACGCACCGCCACCACGCGCACCGCGACCACCTCGATCCCGGTGTCCGGCAGCCGGGGCTGCGCGGCGAGCCCGGCCGCGAGCCGCTCGCGCACCGTGCTCACCCCGTCGGTCAGCGCGGCCGACAGCGGGGTGCGGGCCAGCACGTCCAGGGCGTGCTCCTGCGCCGTCTCCGTGAGCAGGTTGGCCAGTTGCTCCAGCGGCGTGCCCCGCCAGGCGCCGGTGTCCGGGTCGACCGAGAAGTCGAGCCGGGCGGCGGCGAGCGCCGGGTCGCCGATGCGGTAGGTGACCGTCGCCTGCACCGTCACGTCCTGGAAGTCGGCCGTACGGGCGTGGAAGGTCATCGCCAGCTCGCGGTCGTCCACCGGTATTTCGGACAGCGCCGCCGTCAACGAGCGGAACCAGAAGCTGAGTCCGGGGCCGTCGTGCACCAACTGCCCGGAGCGGTGGTGGCGGATGTGCGCCGTCGGCGTGCCCCGCAGATGGCGCCAGCCGAGACGCCGGGTGATGTCGGCCATGGGTTCCCCTCGCTTCTTTTCGTCGCTGAGACGATAAGCGGAGGGCCCTATTGTCGTCAAGTAGACGAAAACCATCGAGCCGTACGACCGGAGGCCGGGTGATCGAACTGAAGTCGCAACAAGAGCGCTCCGAAATGGCCGACAGGCGGGTGAATCCGGTCCTCGATGGTCAGGATGGTCACATGGGATTCCACGTCGACTCCGAGGCCGGGCGGCTGCGCCGCGTCATCCTCCACCGGCCCGATCTTGAGCTCAAAAGGCTCACCCCCAGCAACAAGGACGCCCTCCTCTTCGACGACGTCCTGTGGGTGCGCCGGGCCCGCGCCGAACACGACGGGTTCGCCGACGTACTGCGCGACCGGGGCGTCGCCGTCCACCTCTTCGGCGATCTGCTGGTCGAGGCCCTGGAGCTGCCCGAGGCCCGCACCCTGGTCCTGGACCGCGTCTTCGACGAGCGGGAGTACGGCCCCCTCGCCACCTCCCATCTGCGCGCCGCGTTCGAGAACCTGCCCGCCCGCGAGCTGGCCGAGGCCCTCGTCGGCGGCATGACCAAGCGGGAGTTCCTGGCGGCGCACGCGGAGCCGACCTCCGTGCGCTTCCATGTGATGGACCTGGACGACTTCCTGCTCGCCCCGCTGCCCAACCACCTCTTCACCCGCGACACCTCCGCCTGGATCTATGACGGGGTCTCCATCAACGCCATGCGGCTGCCCGCCCGGCAGCGCGAGACCGTCCACTTCGAGGCGATCTACCGGCACCATCCGCTCTTCCGCGACGAGTCGTTCCACATCTGGTCCCAGGGGCAGGCCGACTACCCCTCCACCATCGAGGGCGGCGACGTCCTGGTGATCGGCAACGGCGCGGTCCTCGTCGGCATGAGCGAGCGCACCACCCCGCAGGCCGTGGAGATGCTCGCGCACAAACTGTTCGCGGCCGGCTCCGCCCGGACGATCGTCGCGCTCGACATGCCCAAGCGGCGCGCCTTCATGCACCTCGACACGGTGATGACGATGGTCGACGGCGACACCTTCACCCAGTACGCCGGGCTCGGCATGCTGCGCTCGTACACCATCGAACCGGGCGTGAGCGAGAAGGAGCTGAAGGTCACCGACCACCCGCCGGAGCACATGCACCGCGCGATCGCCGCCGCCCTCGGGCTCGGCGAGATCCGGGTGCTGACCGCCACCCAGGACGTGCACGCGGCCGAGCGTGAGCAGTGGGACGACGGCTGCAATGTGCTCGCCGTCGAACCCGGTGTCGTCGTCGCCTATGAACGGAACTCCACCACCAACACCCATCTGCGCAAGCAGGGCATCGAGGTCATCGAGATCCCGGGCAGCGAGCTGGGGCGGGGCAGGGGCGGACCCCGGTGCATGAGCTGTCCGGTGGAAAGGGATCCTGTGTGAGAACCCGCACGTCAGGGGGCTGCATAAACTTACCGATGGTCGTATAGAATTTCGGAGTCCCTAGAGCCGTACCCCGTATCCCTGGAGCGCCCCCATGGCGACAGTCCCGACCGCCCTCGCCGGCCGCCACTTCCTCAAGGAGCTGGACTTCACCGAGGAAGAGTTCCGCGGCCTGATCGAGCTGGCCGCGGAGCTGAAGGCCGCCAAGCGGGCCGGGGCCGAGGTCCAGCACCTCCGGGGTCGCAATATCGCGCTGATCTTCGAGAAGACCTCGACGCGCACCCGCTGCGCGTTCGAGGTCGCGGCCGCCGACCAGGGCGCCCACACGACGTACCTCGACCCGTCCGGCTCGCAGATCGGGCACAAGGAGTCCGTGGGGGACACGGCCCGGGTGCTCGGCCGGATGTTCGACGGCATCGAGTACCGCGGTGACAGCCAGGCCAAGGTCGAGGAACTGGCCGCCCGGGCCGGAGTGCCCGTCTACAACGGGCTCACCGACGACTGGCACCCCACCCAGATGCTGGCCGACGTGCTCACCATGACCGAGCACAGCGCCAAGCCGCTGCCGGAGATCGCCTTCGCCTACCTCGGTGACGCCCGCTTCAACATGGGCAACTCCTACCTGGTCACCGGCGCCCTGCTCGGCATGGACGTACGGATCGTCGCGCCCGAGCAGTACTGGCCCGCACCCGGGATCGTGGCCCGCGCCCGCGAGCTGGCGAGGACCAGCGGCGCGGTGGTAACCCTGACCGAGGACATCACCGAGGGCGTCCGGGGCGCCGACTTCGTCGCCACCGACGTCTGGGTCTCCATGGGCGAGCCCAAGGAGGTCTGGGCCGAGCGGATCAAGGCGCTCGCGCCGTACGCCGTGACCATGGACGTCCTGCGCGCCACCGGCAACCCGGACGTCAGGTTCCTGCACTGCCTGCCCGCCTTCCACGACCTCGGCACCAAGGTCGGACAGGAGATCCACGAGGCGTACGGCCTGACCTCCCTGGAAGTCACCGACGAGGTGTTCGAATCGGCGCACTCCGTCGTCTTCGACGAGGCCGAGAACCGGCTGCACACCATCAAGGCCGTGCTGGTCGCCACACTCGGCCGCTGAGCCTGGTTCCCGTCCCCGACCAGGGATTATCCTGATCGGCGGCTTCGGAACCACCCATTTCGAGGCCGCCGGCGCGACCGTCATCCCGTCGCTCGCACCCGCGACGCCACCCGTCGCACCCGCCGCTCGCACCGGCGGCCGTCACCCGGCCGCCCGCACCACCAGAAACGAGCACCACCCGCAATGCCCGCTCCCCGCATCAAGTCCCCCCACCTGCTCGTCGCCGAATCCGGCGCCGACCGCGAGGGACACGGCCTGAAGCGCACGATGGGGCTCTTCCAGCTCATCTGCTTCGGCGTCGGCGCCATCGTCGGCACCGGCATCTTCGTCGGCCTCTCCGACTCCGTCGCCCAGGCCGGCCCCGCCGTCGTCATCTCCTTCGTCCTCGCCGCGATCACCTGCGTCTTCACCGCCTTCTCCTTCGCGGAGCTGGGCGGCGCCATCCCGGTCTCCGGCTCCTCGTACTCCTTCGCCTACGCCGGTCTCGGCGAGTCCACCGCCTTCCTGGTCGGCTGGTGCCTGCTGCTGGAGTACGGCATCTCCATCTCGGCCGTCGCGGTCGGCTGGAGCCAGTACGTCAACGAGCTGCTGCACAGCCTCATCGGCTGGCAGCTGCCCGCCGTGCTGTCGGCGGGTCCGGGCGACGGCGGCATCGTCAACCTCCCGGCGGTGCTGGTGATCGCCATGGCCTCGGTGCTGCTGGTGCGCGGTGTGCGCGAGAGCGCCGGCGCGACCGCCGTCATGGCCGCCGTCAAGCTGGTGATCCTGATCGCCTTCTGCGCGATCGGCTACAGCGCGTTCAAGCACGGAAACCTCACCCCGTTCTCCCCGGCCGGCCTCGGCGGCATCGGCGCGGGCACCACCGCCGCGTTCTTCTCGTACATCGGCTTCGACGCGATCACCACCGCCGGCGAGGAGGCCAAGAACCCCCGCCGTGACATCCCCGTGGCGATCATGGTCTGTATGGGCATCGTGACCCTGCTGTACTGCGCCGTCGCGCTCGCGGCCATCGGCGCCATCGGCGGCAAGCAGGTCGCGGGCCGCCCCGCCGCCCTGTCCTACGTCGTCAACGAGGTCACCGGCTCCACCATCGGCGGCGGCGTGATCGCCTTCGGCGCGGTCGTCGCCATCGCCTCCGTGGTGCTCGCGGTGATGTACGGCCAGACGCGCATCCTGATGTCGATGTCCCGGGACGGCCTGATCCCGCGCGTCTTCGAGAAGGTCTCCCCGAAGACCTCGACGCCGGTCGCCGGCACCCTGATCGTCGCGATCGTCTTCGCGGTCCCGGCGGCCTTCGCCTCGCTCGACGCGGTGATGAACCTGTGCACCATCGGCACGCTCGCGATCATGGCCGTGGTGAACCTCGCGGTGATGACCCTGCGCCGCCGCGAGCCGGGCCTGACCCGCAGCTTCCGGGTGCCGCTCTACCCGGTGGTCCCGCTGCTCGGCATCGCCTTCTGCCTGTATCTGATGTTCGAGACCGGCTGGCGGACCTGGGTGCAGTTCGCGCTGTTCCTCGCGGTGGGCTTCCTCGTCTACGTCGCCTACGGGCGCCGGCACTCCACGCTCGCCCGCGACCTGGCCGCCGGCGCGGACCGGGACGGTGTCACAGCGGCCGGCGCGGAGCGGGAACCGCAGGAAGCGTGAACCACACCGCCTTGCCCCTCGGGGTGGGGCGGTGTCCGCAGGAGGCGCTCAGGGCGCGGATCAGCAGCAGCCCGCGTCCGCCCTCCTGCCACAGATCGGGCTCCTCCATGACCGGCCGGGTCAGCTGGCCGGGCGGCGCGGGGTCGGGGTCGTGCACCTCGACCTGGCAGCCGGTCGGCAGCAGCTCCACCACCAGCTCTATCGGGCCGCGGCCCGCGGTGTGCTCCACCGCGTTGGCCACCAGCTCGGCCGTGAGCAGCTCCGCCGTGTCGCGGTCGGCCGCGTGCTCCACCTCGGAAAGGGCCGTACGCACCATGGCGCGCGCCACCGGCACCGCGGCGGCGGTGTGCGGCAGCGCCATGCGCCAGGAGGCCGATTCGGCGAAGCGTTCGTGCAAGGCGAGTCCGTTCATGGAGCAGGCTGTCCTGCTTTCGACTGTAGGAATGGTACGGGCCCGGTCGTCCGAAATAGTCGGCGGGCTTCGCCCGGGGCCCTCCCCCCGGTACCGGACGCCCTACCCCGCCCAGCGCCCCGCCTCGCGCGCCGGGGCCCTCTGTTACGGCGCTGAAGCCGACCGGTGACAGTCGACGGCCGACCCCATGACGGCTGAGGTGATCCGGCCGAAAAGGCACCTTCGACGCCTCGGCTTGTCGCGTGCCCGTGACGACAGTCACAAACGAGTGATAACTTCAAAGGACCGCGCAACGTACGGCACCGCCGCCCAAGGAGGCCGCACGTCATGAGTCCCTTCACCGGCTCCGCCCGCCGCACCGCCGACTGGGAGCATCTGCGCCTCCAGATCGCCGACGGGGTCGCCACGGTCACCCTCGCCCGCCCCGACAAGCTCAACGCCCTCACCTTCGGCGCCTACGCCGACCTGCGCGATCTGCTGGCCGAACTGTCCCGGGAGCGCGCGGTGCGCGCCCTGGTGCTGGCCGGGGAGGGGCGCGGGTTCTGCTCCGGCGGCGATGTGGACGAGATCATCGGCGCCACCCTCGCCCTGGACACCGCCCAGCTGCTCGACTTCAACCGGATGACCGGCCAGGTGGTACGGGCGATCCGCGAATGCCCGTTCCCGGTGATCGCCGCCGTCCACGGGGTCGCGGCGGGCGCCGGGGCCGTCCTCGCCCTCGCCTCGGACTTCCGGATCGCCGACCCGAGCGCCCGCTTCGCCTTCCTCTTCACCCGGGTCGGCCTGTCCGGCGGCGACATGGGCGCGGCCTATCTGCTGCCCCGGGTCGTCGGCCTCGGCCACGCCACCCGCCTGCTGATGCTGGGCGAGCCGGTCCGCGCGCCCGAGGCCGAGCGGATCGGTCTGATCAGCGAACTGACCGAGGAGGGGCACGCCGACGAGGCCGCGGGCGCGCTGGCCCGCAGGCTGGCCGACGGCCCGGCCCTGGCCCACGCCCAGACGAAGGCCCTGCTGACGGCGGAGCTGGACATGCCACTGGCCGCCTCGGTCGAACTGGACGCGGCGACCCAGGCACTACTGATGAACGGCGAGGACTACCGCGAGTTCCACGCCTCCTTCATGGCGAAGCGGCCCCCGAAGTGGCAGGGAAGGTGAGCTTTCATGCAGGCGGCGAGCAACAACCCCCCACGCATCGCGATCATCGGCGGGGGCCCCGGCGGCCTTTACGCCGCCGCCCTCCTCAAACGCCTCGACCCCACCCGTGAGGTGACCGTCTGGGAGCGCAACGCCCCGGACGAGACCTTCGGCTTCGGCGTGGTCCTCTCCGACGAGACCCTGGGCGGCATCGAACACGCCGACCCGGTCGTCTACGAGGCCCTGCAACGGCACTTCGTGCGCTGGGACGACATCGACATCGTGCACCGCGGCACCCGGCACAGCTCCGGCGGCCACGGCTTCGCGGCCCTCGGCCGGCACCGCCTCCTGGAGATCCTGCACACCCGCTGCCAGGACCTGGGCGTCCGGATCGAGTTCCGCACCGAGGCCCCGCCCGTCGACCGGCTCATCGCCGAGTACAACCTGGTCGTCGCCGCCGACGGGGTGCACAGCGCCACCCGGGAGAGCCGCGCCGACGTCTTCCGCCCCCGGATCACCGGCCACCGCTGCCGCTACATCTGGCTCGCCGCTGACTTCGCCTTCGACGCCTTCCGCTTCGAGATCGCCGAGACCGAGCACGGCGTGCTGCAACTGCACGGCTACCCGTTCTCACCCGACGCCTCCACCGTCATCATCGAGATGCGCGAAGAGGTCTGGCGGGCGGCGGGATTCGACGAGATGGACCCGCGCGAATCGACCGACCGCTGCGCCAAGATCTTCGCCGAGGCGCTGCGCGGCCGCCCCCTGCGCTCCAACAACTCCGCCTGGACGACCTTCCGTACGGTGGTCAACGACCGCTGGTCGCACGGCAACCTGGTCCTGCTCGGCGACGCCGCCCACACCGCCCACTTCTCCATCGGCTCCGGCACCAAACTGGCCGTCGAGGACGCGCTCGCCCTGGCCGCGTGCCTGCGCGAACAACCGGACGTACCGGCGGCGTTGACGGCGTACGAGGCGGAGCGCAAGCCCGTCGTCGCCTCCACCCAGCGGGCCGCGCGGGCGAGCCTGGAATGGTTCGAGGACCTGGACCGGTACCGGGACCAGCCGTCCCGCCAGTTCGCCTTCAACCTGCTCACCCGCAGCCGCCGCGTCACCCATGACAATCTCCGGCTGCGCGACGCCCGCTTCACCGAGTCCGTGGAGCGCGAGTTCGGCTGTCCGCCCGGCACGCCCCCGATGTTCACGCCGTTCCGGCTGCGCGGCCTGACCCTGCGCAACCGTGTGGTCGTCTCCCCGATGGACATGTACTCGGCCACCGAGGGCGTGCCCGGCGACTTCCACCTCGTGCACCTCGGCGCCCGCGCGCTCGGCGGCGCGGCCCTGGTCATGACCGAGATGGTGTGTGTGAGCGAGCAGGGCCGGATCACCCCCGGCTGCGCCGGCCTCTACACCGGGCGTCAGGCGGAGGCGTGGCGGCGCGTCACCGACTTCGTGCACCGTCAGGCGCCGGGCACGGCGATCGGCGTCCAGCTCGGCCACTCGGGCCGCAAGGGCTCGACCAAGCTGATGTGGGAGGGGATCGACGAGCCGCTGCCCTCCGGCAACTGGCCGATCGTGGCCCCCTCCCCGCTGCCGTACCGCCCGGGCAGCCAGACCCCCCGGGAACTCTCCCGCGCCCAACTCACCGACATCCGCGAGCAGTTCACCTCGGCCGCCTGGCGCGCCGCCCGCGCGGGCTTCGATCTCCTCGAACTCCACTGCGCCCACGGCTATCTGCTCTCCGGCTTCCTCTCGCCCCTCACCAACCGCCGCACCGACGCGTACGGCGGCTCACTGGAGAAGCGCCTGCGCTTCCCGCTGGAGGTCTTCGACGCCGTACGCTCGGTATGGCCCGCCGAACGCCCCATGACGGTCCGGATCTCCGCCACCGACTGGGCCGAGGGCGGTACGACCGCCGAGGACGCGGTGGAGATCGCCCGCGCCTTCGTCGCCCACGGGGCCGACGCGATCGATGTCTCCACCGGTCAGGTCGTCTCCGAGGAGCAGCCGGACTTCGGCCGCTCGTACCAGACCCCGTTCGCCGACCGGATCCGTCACGAGGTGCGCATCCCGGTGATCGCCGTGGGCGCGATCTCCTCCTGGGATGACGTCAACTCCCTGATCCTGGCGGGCCGTACGGACCTGTGCGCCCTGGCCCGCCCGCATCTCTATGACCCCCACTGGACCCTGCACGCCGCGGCCGAGCAGTCCTACGAGGGGCCCGGCGTCCACTGGCCCACCCCGTACCGCGCGGGCAGCCGCCGCCCGCAGACGGGCCGCACGGACACTCCCAAACCCCGGCTGTCGTTGAGCGATTGAGGGCGCCGGCACCCGCCGGCGAACCGCTCCCGGCTACCACATCATGCGGAGCAGCCGCCAGGGGTGACGGCGGCTTCACCTCGCGATGTCGCCGCTGTGCGCCGCCGCCAGGGCGGCCACGGCCGGCGTCGCCAGGAAGGCCACCAGGGTGGGCCCGTACCCGCCGTCGGTGACCACGGCCACGACTGTCACCTCGGCCTGGCACAGCACCCCCGCCAGGCTGCCGACCACGGCGATCAGTCCCGCCCGCAGGACGGCGAGCGGACCGGACCCGAACGGGGCCTCCGCCACGAAGAGGAACAAGATGCCCCAGAAGACCGCCGGGATCACCCCGACCCGCACTCCGAACCGCGTGCCGCGCCGCGCCGCACCCTGCCTCACCATCACGCACGCCCCCCCGGCCGACAGCCCGGCCACTCGTAACTCCTGAGCTTGGATCTACGGTCCAATTTCGCCTCGCCGCCAGAAGAAACCCCAGGTCAGCGGCGTGGATCGGGGGCGGTGGTCCGGAATTGTGCCGACGGCCACAGCGAACGGGTTGCGCGAAGGCGCATAATGAGCCATGACAAAGCCTCCTGCGCCGAAGCGCCACCTGCCGACGAGCCCCTTCAAGGCCCCGGTCGCACCGGTTCCCAAGCACTTCGCCCTGGGTGATCAGGTCACGCATGACATGTACGGTCTCGGCCGAGTCGTCGGCATCGAGGAGGGCGTCGCGGCCCTCGTGGACTTCGGCTCCTCGCAGATGCGGATCTTGAGCCCGTACAGCAAGATGACCAAGCTGTAGTACCGCGGTGCCCGGTCACGGCACCCCAGGACCCCACCCGGGGACCTGTCACGAAAGAGAGCCCTCCCATCGATTCCTCCTCGCTGTTCTCCGCCCCGGAAGGGCAGCCCCGCTGCCCGGCCGCGGCCTCGCCGACCCCGGCGACCAACCCCTTCCAGGCCCCCGACTTCGGCGAGGCCGACACCTTCTCGCCGGACGACGTCCAGCCGCCCACCTCGAACACCCGCGGACCACGCGCCAACGCGGCCTAGCCCCGCGTACGCCGGCGGCCCCTGGCCCTGGACGGGAAGCTCCGGGCGGCGGGCCAGGAACACCAGGTAGGCGATCGCCGCCGTCGCCGCCGGCAGAGGCAAACCCCCGCCCACCAGGGCGCGGCGCCCGCTCGCCCGCCCTGCTCTCGACGCCCGGTACTCGATCCAGGCCCGCACCAGCCCGATGAGGGCGAACGGCAGCGCGCCGAAGGAGACCGGCGCCCAGAACGGGCAACGGAACCGGACGGCGACCGCCGCCACGCGGTGTGCCTCGTCCGGCGAGCTGACAGAACCCATGAACTGATCCAAGCAGCGGGCTCGGCGGGGGCGGCCGCCGCAGCTCAGATCAAGAACCCGCCCCACGCCGTCCGGCAGGTTGTGCCACGCGTGAGCGCAACCTCCGGCGCGGTACAGCTCCCTCCTGCGGGTGTCCGCGACGCCGAGGAGGGCCACGGTGTGAGTGGTTGACACCGGACCGCGCGCCCTTCGAACCATCCGACGCCCTCGGCCAACGGCTTGGTCCCCTGCGCGAGTTCGTCCAGAACCACTTCGCGCGCGTGCAACACCGTCTTCCACCCTCCGAACTGTCCTCAATCCCTATGGCGGAGGCGCCATAGCCGCCCGCACTGACAACCCGGGCCGGCCGAGGCCCGGTTCGCCGCGATGTGTTTGCCCTTCGCGCCAGCGGCAACGCGGAGTTCATGACTCAGACGAACAGTGGGACCAATCAGGAATCCGTGAACAAGGCCCGGCGGGCGACCGCCAAGGTGACCGCGCCGGCGGCGAAGGCGGCCGGGAAGGCGGCGGAGAAGTCGGATGATGTGGCGGCGGAGGCCGTGGGGGTGGCGGAGCGTACGGCGGGGGCCGGTGCCGCCGTCGTGCGGGGCGCGGCCGGAGGGGTGCAGGCCGGTCGGCGGGCGGTCGTCGCCGCGTCGGGGCACGCCGTCGGAGCCGCCAGGACGGCGTGGACCGTCGTCGCCCGGCGCAAGGCCATCGCCGCCGGGGCGGGAGTCGGGCTGTCCGCCATGGGGGCGCTGTCGTATCTCGCCGGCCGGCGGGCGGGGCGGCGGACGCACGGGCCGATCACCCGGCTCACCGGCGGGCGGATCTGAGGGGGCGTCGGCGAAGGCCGGTTCAGGGTGTCGGCCGGGCGAACTCCGCCCCCGCCTCCCGCAGGCGCTCGTGCAGTGCCCGGAAGACCTCCGCGGAGCGGACGCCCGGCCAGTCGGCGGGGAGCAGGTCGGTGGGGAGGCCGGGGTCGGTGTAGGGGAGGTGGCGCCAGGAGTCGAGGGTGCGGAGGTAGTCGCGGTAGGCGTCCTCCGGCGGGGTGTCCGCGCGGTGCTCCCAGGCCCGCAGGAGCGGGGCGTGGGTGTCGAGGAAGCGGTGGTGTTCCTTGGCGATCGAGGCGAGGTCCCACCAGCGGGCGACCGCCTCGGAGGTGGGGGCGAAGCCCAGGTGGTCGCCGCGGAAGAAGTCGACGTACGGGTCCAAGTGGAGGCGGCGCAGGGTGTGTTCGGTCTCCTCGTAGAGACGGGCCGGGGCGATCCAGACGCCGGGGGCCGCCGTGCCGAAGCCCAGCGCGGACAGGCGGGAGCGCAGCACATGGCGCTTCTGGCGTTCCGTCTCCGGCACCGAGAAGACCGCCAGCACCCAGCCCGCGTCCTCGGGCGGCGCGGCGGCGTAGATGCGGCGGTCGCCGTCCTCCATCAACTGGAGGGCCTCGGGCGAGAGTTCGTAGCCCGCGGCGCCGGTCTCCGTGCGCGCGGGCAGGAGCAGGCCGCGGCGCTTGAGGCGGGACACCGAGGAGCGTACGGAGGGCGCGTCCACGCCGACCGCGGCCAGCAGCCGGATCAGCTCGGCGACGGGCACCGGGCCGGGCATGGAGCGGCCGTACGCGCCGTAGAGCGTGACGATGAGTGATCTGGGGGCGTGCTGCTCGGACACGATGATCATCTTAGGTCGTCGGCATCACTGCTGGTCACTTGGGGTGCGTAGGCGGAACCGCTGCAACTTGCCGGTGGCGGTGCGGGGAAGGGCGGAGAGGAAGACGAACTCGCGCGGGCACTTGTACGGCGCCAGTTCGGCGGTCAGGAACGCGCGCAGCGCCTCCGGGTCGCGCCGCGCGCCCTCGCGCAGCACCGTGTAGGCGACCGCCACCTGGCCGCGCACCTCGTCCGGGCGGCCGACCACCGCCGTCTCCACCACGTCCGGATGGCGCAGCAGGGCGTCCTCCACCTCGGGCCCCGCGATGTTGTACCCGGCCGAGATGATCATGTCGTCGGCGCGGGCCACATAGCGGAAGTAGCCGTCGGGTTCACGGACGTATGTGTCGCCGGTGATGTTCCAGCCGTCGCGCACGTACTGGCGCTGCCGGGGATCCGCCAGATATCGGCAGCCGACCGGGCCGCGCACGGCCAGCAGCCCGGGTTCGCCGTCCGGCAGCGGGGTGCCGTCCGGCCGCTGCACCCGCGCCTGCCAGCCCGGCACCGGCATGCCCGTGGCGCCCGGCCGTATCCCCTCGTCCGCGGCGGAGACGAAGATGTGCAGCAGCTCGGTCGCGCCGATGCCGTTGATGATCCGCACCCCGGTGCGCTCGTGCCACGCCCGCCAGGTCGCCGCGGGCAGGTTCTCCCCGGCCGACACACAGCGCCGTAGCGAGGAGATGTCATGGCCGTCCAGCTCGTCCAGCATGGCGCGGTAGGCGGTCGGGGCGGTGAACAGGACCGAGACGCGGTGCTCGGCTATGGCGGGGAGCAGGCGGCGGGGGCCGGACTGCTCCAGGAGCAGCGCGCTCGCACCGGCCCGCAGGGGGAAGATCACCAGCCCGCCGAGGCCGAAGGTGAAGCCGAGCGGGGGGCTGCCCGCGAAGACGTCGTCGGCGCGGGGCCGCAGGACATGCCGGGAGAAGGTGTCGGCGATCGCCAGCACGTCCCGGTGGAAGTGCATGCACCCTTTCGGGCGTCCCGTGGTGCCCGAGGTGAAGGCGATCAGGGCGACATCGTCACAGGCGGTGTCGACCGCGGGGTAGGGGGTCGTGGGCGCGGAGCGGTGGAGCAGGTCGTCGGGGGTGTCGCCGCCGTACGTCGTGATGCGCAGGCCGGGGATCTCGGCCTTCGCCAGGTCGTCCACCGCGCGGATGTCGCACAGCGCGTGGCCCACCCGGGCGATCTCGCAGATGGTCGCCAGTTCGTGCGGGCGCTGCTGGGCCAGCACGGTGACCGCGACCGCGCCCGCCTTCAGCACCGCGAGCCAGCAGGCCGCGAGCCAGGGGGTGGTGGGGCCGCGCAGCAGCACGCGGTTGCCGGGTACGACGCCCAGCTCGCCGGTGAGCAGATGGGCGATCCGGTCCACGCGGGCGCGCAGCTCCTCGTACGTCCATACGGGGCCGTCCGGGGTGCGAAAGGCCGGGCGGGCGCCGTCGGCGTGGCCGAGGAGCTCCACCGCGCAGTTCAGCCGGGCGGGATAGCGCAGCTCCGGCAGGTCGAAGCGCAGCTCGGGCCATTCGTGGGGCGGTGGGAGATGGTCGCGCGCGAAGGTGTCCACATGGGCCGAGAGATGCATGGCTTTGCCCCCTTGCCGAGACGGACGTCCGGACGGGCATTCCTGGCGGGCTCGTGAGGGGAGCGTATCGTGTTGGTGACGGCAGTCAACTGTGCGCGATAACGTCGTACGGGTGGACGGTCGTCGTGGTCCGTCCCGGAGGGAGGACCGGCAGTGCCCGCATTCTCACTCGAACCGGAACGGCTGGCCTGGTGCGCGCAACTGCGGGCGCTCGCCGCCGAGCGGTTGCGCCCGCTCGCCGACAAGGGCGCCCCCGGCCGCGTCAACCGGCCCCTGCTGGCCGAGCTGGGCCAACTCGGCCTGCTCGCCAAGCTGTTCACATCCGGCGCGCTCGATCTGTGCCTGATGCGGGAGTCGTTGGCGCAGGGCTGTACGGAGGCGGAGACCGCGCTCGCCCTCCAGGGGCTCGGCGCCCATCCCGTGCACGCGCACGGCAGTCCGGCCCAGCGGGAGCGCTGGCTGCCCCGGGTCGCCGACGGCGGCGCGGTCGCGGCCTTCGCGCTGAGCGAGCCGGGCGCCGGCTCGGACGCGGCCGCGCTGGCGCTCGCGGCCGAGGAGCGCGGGGCGGGGCGGTGGCGGCTCACGGGGGAGAAGTGCTGGATCTCCAACGCCCCCGAGGCCGACTTCTACACCGTCTTCGCGCGCACCGCGCCCCGCGCCGGCGCCCGGGGTGTGACGGCGTTCCTGGTCCCCGCCGACCGGCCCGGACTCACCGGCCGCGCGCTGGAGATGATCTCCCCGCACCCCATCGGCGCGCTCGACTTCGACGCGGTGCCCGTCACCGCGGACGATGTGCTCGGCGAGGTCGACCGGGGCTTCGCGGTCGCGATGGGGACGCTCAATCTCTTCCGGCCCAGCGTGGGGGCGTTCGCGGTGGGCATGGCGCAGGCGGCGCTGGACGCGACCGTGGCGCACACCCGTGGGCGGCAGGCGTTCAAGGGCCGGTTGATGGATCTCCAGGCGGTGTCGCACCAGGTCGCGGAGATGGCGCTGCGCACCGAGGCGGCCCGGCTGATGGTGTACGCGGCGGCGAGCGCGTACGACGAGGGCGCGCCCGATGTGCCCCGCCGCTCCGCGATGGCCAAGCTGCTCGCGACGGAGACCGCGCAGTATGTCGTCGACACCGCCGTGCAGTTGCACGGAGCGCGTGCCCTGGAGCACGGTCATCTGCTGGAACACCTCTACCGCGAGGTGCGGGCGCCGCGCATCTACGAGGGCGCGAGCGAGGTCCAACGGGGCATCATCGCCAAGGAGTTGTACGCCGCTCAGGATCAGGAGGCCCGGTGACCGCCGAACGTGTCAACCCGCCCGAGCTGGCCCCGCCCACGGGGTTCTCGCATGCCGTCGTCGCGACCGGCTCCAAGGTGGTGTTCCTCGCCGGGCAGACCGCGCTCGACGCCGACGGGAAGATCACCGGTGACACACTGGCCGAGCAGTTCGAGCGGGCGCTGGCCAATCTGCTCACCGCCCTGCGCGCGGCCGGCGGCACCCCCGCGGATCTGGCCCGGGTCACGGTGTACGCCACGGACGTCGCCGCGTACCGCGCGCAGGCACGGGAACTGGGGCGGCTGTGGCGTGCGGCGGCGGGCCGGGACTATCCGGCGATGGCCGTCGTTCAGGTCGTACGACTGTGGGACGAAACGGCGCTGGTGGAGCTGGACGGGTTCGCCGTACTGCCGTGACGCGCCACCGCCCGGGTGACGGTCACACCCGCCGGGGTGGGCGACGGGTACCAGTGGAGGCCCCGAAACGGTGCAAACCTGGAGGTATCCATGTCTGTCCGCCCCGCCCTCGCCGCGGTCCTCGGCGGCGCCGCCCTGCTGACCCTCGCCACGGCACCGGCTCACGCGTCGTCTCCGGCCCTCGCCACGGGATCGGCCCGCATCGCCGTACCCGTCCACGCCGCGCCCGGCGAGTCCGTCACCGTCGACACGGTCGGCCGCCTCGCCGCCGACGGCACCGTCACCCTGACCGGCACCTACCGCTGCACCGGCAACACCGGCCCGGTCTTCGTGACGTCCGCGCTCAGCCAGCGCGACCCCCGGGTGAGGCACGGCATCGGCGGCACCGTCGCGCGCTGCGACGGTACGACGCACACCTGGTCCAACTCCGGCCAGGTCAGCGGCGAGACGCTCACGCCCGGCACGGCCCACGTCCAGGCCACGGTGATGGAACTGCGCCCGGTGGGGCTGGTGCCGCTGCCGGTGTTCCACGCCACCGCCGACCAGGACGTCACCCTGGTCCAGGGGTGATCAGGGGCGGCCGCCCGGGAGCCGGGCCCAGGGCAGGCGCACCCGTACCGGTGCGCCGCCCCGGGCGGTCCGGGCGGCTCAGGCCCGCTGCCAGCTGTGCGGGGCGTGGAAGGAGTGCGGGCGCCAGGACGTCGTGCCCGGGGAGGACGTGTCGGTGCCGGGGCCCGGGAGGGCGCTGCGGCTGAGCAGGAGGACGGTCAGGGCGGCCAGTTCCTCGTCGGTGGCTTCGCCCCGCTCGACCCGGATGGGGGGAGTGGGGGAGGGGGTGGACACGGACATGGGGACCTCCGTCATTGAGGGGGGTTGCCGTGCTTGCGGGCGGGGCTCTCCGCGTGCTTCGTGCGGAGCATCGCCAGCGACCGCACCAGGACCTCGCGGGTCTCGGCGGGATCGATGACGTCGTCGACGAGGCCGCGCTCGGCGGCGTAATAGGGGTGCATCAGCTCGGACTTGTACTCCTTGACCAGCCGTGCGCGCATGGCCTCGGGGTCCTCGGCCTCGGCGATCTGGCGGCGGAAGATGACGTTGGCCGCGCCCTCCGCGCCCATCACCGCGATCTCGTTCGTCGGCCAGGCGAACGTCAGGTCCGCGCCGATCGACTGGGAGTCCATGACGATGTACGCGCCGCCGTACGCCTTGCGCAGGATCAGGGAGATGCGCGGCACGGTGGCGTTGCAGTAGGCGTACAGCAGCTTCGCGCCGCGGCGGATGATGCCGCCGTGCTCCTGGCCTACGCCCGGCAGGAAGCCCGGCACGTCCAGCAGGGTGACCAGCGGGATGCTGAAGGCGTCGCACATCTGCACGAAGCGCGCGGCCTTTTCCGACGCCTCGATGTCGAGGACGCCGGCGAGGGTCTGCGGCTGGTTGGCGATGATGCCGACGACCTGGCCGTCGAGGCGGGCGAGGGCGCAGATGATGTTGCGGGCCCAGCGCTGGTGGACCTCCAGGTACTCGCCGTCGTCGACGATCTCCTCGATCACCTTGGTCATGTCGTACGGCCGGTTGCCGTCCTCCGGCACCAGGTCGGCCAGCGCCTCGCAGCGCCGGTCGGCCGGGTCGGAGCACTCCGTGCGCGGCGGGTTCTCCCGGTTGTTGCCCGGGAGCAGCGAGAGGAGGTAGCGGACCTCCTCCAGGCAGGTCTCCTCGTCGTCGTACGCGAAGTGGCAGACGCCGCTCGTCTCGGCGTGCACGTCCGCGCCGCCCAGGCCGTTCTGGGTGATCTCCTCGCCCGTCACCGCCTTGACCACGTCGGGTCCGGTGATGAACATCTGCGAGGTCTCGCGGACCATGAAGACGAAGTCGGTCAGCGCGGGGGAGTAGGCGGCGCCGCCCGCGCACGGGCCGAGCATCACGGAGATCTGCGGGATCACTCCGGAGGCGGCCGTGTTCCGGCGGAAGATGCCGCCATAGCCGGCGAGCGCGGTCACGCCCTCCTGGATACGGGCGCCCGCGCCGTCGTTCAGCGACACGAGCGGCGCGCCGGCCGCGATGGCCATGTCCATGATCTTGTGGATCTTGGTGGCGTGGGCCTCGCCCAGCGCGCCGCCGAAGATCCGGAAGTCGTGCGCGTAGACGAAGACCGTACGGTCCTCGACCGTGCCCCAGCCGGTGATCACACCGTCGGTGTACGGCTTCTTCGCCTCCAGGCCGAAACCGGTGGCCCGGTGCCGGCGCAGCGGCTCGACCTCCTGGAAGGAACCGGGATCCAGGAGCAGTTCGATCCGCTCCCGTGCCGTCAGCTTGCCCTTGGCGTGCTGCGCGGCGGTCGCCTTCTCGCTCGGGCCGGCGAGCACGCTCTCGCGTATGCCGGCCAGTTCCGCGATATGGGACTTCATCTCTGCCTGCCTCTGCGGTGAGGTGACGTGACATCGGACGCTGCCCGCGCCGGGCCGCCGCCGGTGCGATCCGGACACGATCGTGGCAACGCGGTCTGACCGGGCGCTGACGGGCCGCTTACGGTCCGGCCCGCCGCGTCCGGACCACGTCCGGCGGTCACACCGGCTGGAGCGCCGTCGGGGCCAGGTGATCGCCGGTGAGCGCCGGATCGTGCGAGAGGATCGCCAGCTCCACCTTGCGCAGCGCGGGCGACGGCTGGATGCCAAGCTCCTCGTCCAGCCTGCGGCGCATCCGGCGGAACACATCGAGCGCGTCGGCCTGCCGGCCCGAGCAGTACAGGGCGACCATCAGCTGCTCGCAGAAGCGCTCGCGCAGCGAATGGTTGGTGTGCGCCTCGGCCAGCTCCGCGAGTACCGACGCATGCCTGCCCAGCCGCAGTTCGGCGTCGAAGCGCAGTTCCATCGCACGCATCCGGTACTCCTCGTACCGCGCCCCCGCGAGCTGGCACATGGTGCCGCCGGGGAAGCCGCCGAACACCGGGCCACGCCACAGCGCGAGGGCCTCGCCGAGCATCCGGGCGGTGCGCTCCGGGTCCTTGGGCCCGGCCGACTCGGCCTGCCGTACGGCCCGTACGAACTCCGCAGCGTCCAGCTCGCCCTCACCGACGCTGAGTCGGTAGCCGGCCGGATGGATGGTCACCCGGGACGTCGGGCGGTCCGGCTCCAACGCGCGCAGCCTGCGCCGCAGTCGGCTGATGTGTGCCTGGAGGGCGTTGGCCCGGTGGTCGGGCAGCGTCTCGCCCCACATCTCCTCCGCCAGGCTCTCCCCGGACACCGGCCGTCCCTCGCTGACCAGCAGGGTCTGCACCAGAGTGCGCTGGAGATCGCCGCACACGTCCGCCTCACCGGCGGCGGTGCGTATTTCCAGCGCTCCGAGTACGGAGAACCTCAGCATATCTTTCCCCCTAGATGACAATTCCTCGCCGACGGTGTTTCCGGAGTGGTGCTGCCGTGAAAGAAAGAATGGCCGAACGCGCCATGCCCCGGCGGGCCTCGACCTGTACCGCGGCCCGCCGGGGCATTATTTCCGCCGGGACGGGGGGCGGCCGGCGGCTTCTGGGTGGTGCCGAAATCATGGACGGACGCCAGATATTTCCCGCCGCCCGGGGCGGTAAGCGCGTCCAGCCATGGTTCCGGCCGTGGCGTAGAGGCCAGGATGTGAACTCGCGGCTCCGGATTCCGGTGCCGTTCACGTCAACCACATTGGCAGCAAGGGCTGACGGAATGCTGACGCGGTTCTGACACAGGTAAATGAATGCCCAACTGCTCTTTTCCAGGGCAACGTTACGGTGCTGTACTCCCTTTGACGGAAAACGCTCCCGAAAGGGGTAAGAGAATGACCGCGATCACCACCGAGACCGGTACAGACAGTCTGATTCTCGACGCGATACGAGCCCACACCACGAGCGAGAACCCGAGTTCCTTCCTCGCGCTCAACAGCGGAAACAGTGTCTTCACCGTCCCGGGCGTGGACGGCGTCGTCGTCTACCGCCGCACCGGCCGCTGGGCCGTGCAGTTCGGCGGCCCGTTCGCCGCCGAGGGCGACTACGACACGCTGCTGGACGCCTTCCGGACCTACGTCCGGGACGAGGGTCTGAGCCTGGTCGGGGTGCAGCTCCAGCGGGCCGACGCCGAGCGGTACGCGGCGCGCGGCTGCGTCGTCAACCAGATCGGCGCCTCCTGGGCGGTCAGCCTGGCGGACTTCACGCTGCGCGGCACCAAGTTCATGCAGCTGCGCAACAAGATCTCCCGCGCGCTGCGCAACGGCCTCCAGATCCAGGAGGTCGACGCGGCCGAGGTCGCCGACCACATCGCCGTGATCGACAAGGCGTGGCTCGGCTCCAAGGGCGGCGCGCAGCAGCTGGAGTTCCTGGTCGGCCAGATCGGCGGGCCCGCCCAGGCCCAGCGCCGGCTGTTCAGCGGCACCATCGACGGCGAGCCGGTGGCCTACATCTCGTACTCGCCGGTCTACGGCAGCCGGGCCGGCTGGATGCACGACCTCAGCCGGCGCATCCCCGAGGGCTCGCCCGGCCTGATGGAGGCCATCAACGCGCACGCCATCGAGATCTTCCGCGCCGAGGGCGTCGAGTGGCTGCACTTCGGCTTCACGCCGTTCACCGGGCTCGACGCCGGACACGAACTGGAGGGCCACAGCCCGGCGTTCCAGTGGCTGATGCACGCCCTGTGGGCCGAGGGCGCGGCGCTGTACCCGGCGCAGACCCAGCTGTCGTACAAGCAGAAGTGGGCCCCCGACCTGCTGATCCCCGAGTACGTCGCCTTCGACGGACCGCAGGCCTCGCTGCCCGGCTTCGCGCACATCTTCCGCGCCTGCAAGGCGTTCTGACACCCGCCCCGCCCCCCATCCCGCATCGACAGGAGACGATGAAATGAGCCAGTCCACCGAGGACCTCTCGCACGCCGTGGTCGAGCAGCTGATGGCCGTCATCGGCGCCCCCGACGACACCCAGGTCGCCGAGACCGCGGACGCCGCGGTGCGCGCCCTGGACGACCGTCTGCGCGCCGAGGCGACCGCCTGAGCGGCCGCACGGGCGGCCCGGGTACCGGCCGCCGGGGCGACCTTGGCCCGATCAGACCGGTATCAGTGCCACATCAGTGGCGCACGGAACGCTGGACGTACGTTCGCCCGGTGGTCCGGGTCCGGGAGTGCCGCACTGTACTCCCGTCGCCCGGGTCCGCCGGGCGGGCCACAGCCCGCGGCGGTGACGCCACGCGGGAGCTGAAGTCGACTCGCGGCGCCCGCAGGTCCGCAGGTCCGCGGGGCAGCGGCGCCGCCGCCCGCTATCGGGCACTTTCTCCCAAGGAGAGCAACGCATGCAGCGTCCGCACATACAGGAAGCCGTGGCCGCGGCCGCACCGGGCGGCGAACGCACCGGCGCGTCGGCCACCTTCGCCGAACTGCTCAAACGGGTCAAGGCCGAGGGACTCCTCGATCTGGACCCGCGCTACTACGTGGGCAAGCTCGCCCTCAACACCGCCCTGCTGGCCGTCGGGTTCGTCGCGTTCTTCGAACTGGGCAACACCTGGTGGCAGTTGCTCACCGCGGTGTGGATGGGCCTGTGCGGCGGCCAGTCGGCGTTCATGTGGCACGACGCCGGCCACAAGGCCATGTTCCGCAGCAAGAAGGCCGCCTCCGCGGTCGGTTACGTGCACGCCAACCTGGTCAACGGGGTCAGCTACGGCTGGTGGGTCAACCACCACAACCGGCACCACTCCAACCCCAACCACCTCGACATGGACCCGGACATCGGCCGGCGTACCGCCATCTTCGACATCAAGCAGTACCCCACCCGCAAGGGCACCCAGAAGCTCGTGGTGCGCTACCAGAGCGTGATGTTCTTCGTGCTGCTGGTCCTTGAGGGCTTCAAGATGCTCAAGACCGCGGTCGTGTCCATCACCGGTGGCAAGACCAAGCGCCCCCTGCTGGAGACCTCCCTCATCCTGCTGCGCGCCGCCGTCTACCTCACCTGCGCCTTCACCTTCCTGTCCCCGGGCCTCGCGGTCGCCTTCATCGTCGTCCAGCACGCCGCCCTGGGCGTGTACTTCGGCATGATCTTCGCCCCGAACCACAAGGGCATGCAGGTCCGCGACGGCGAGGAGGAGACCCTGGACTGGCTGCAGCGCCAGGTGCTCACCTCCCGCAACATCCGCCCCAGCCTGTTCATCGACTTCCTGTACGGCGGCCTCAACTACCAGGTCGAGCACCATCTGTTCCCGGCCATGCCGCAGAAGAGCCTGCCGCGCGCCCGCGAACTGACCATGGAGTACTGCGCCGAACGCGGTGTGCCGTACCACGAGGTCGGCTTCTGGCGCTCGTACCGCGAGGTCGCCTCCTTCCTCCACAAGGTCAGCGCGCCGGTGCGGCGCGGTGACGTCGACGAGCAGATCCGCCGCCAGGCGATGGAAGCGGCCTGATCGTCCAACCCCCCTTGACCACCTCCGACTCACCCCCACACCTGGCCCCCGGGCCGCACGCCCGGGTCCGCCGGTGACCCGGGCGGTTCCTTCCCCAGAAGCACAGCGAAAGCGTGCGACAGCAGTTTCCAAGGAGCCAGCCCCATGTCCCAGACCACCGCCGCGGCCGGCGGTCGCACCGCTCCCGTCCCGATCGGCGCCCGCCTGGACCGCATGCCGATCACTCCCCTGCATCGAAGACTCACCGCGGTCATCGGTGTCGGCCTGTTCTTCGACACCTTCGAGAACAACCTCTCCGGCACCATCGGCAAGGTGTTGCAGAGCGACTTCGGCTTCGGCACGACCTCGCTCAAACTCGTCCTGGCCTCCGCGTTCGTGGGCCAGTTCATCGGATCCCTGACGCTCGGCCGGATCGCGGACCGGTTCGGCCGGCGTCGGGCCTTCCTGGTGAACCTGGCGATCTACTCCGCCTGTTCGCTGCTCGGCGCCTTCACGCCCAACGCGGCCTGGCTGATCGTCACCCGCTTCCTCGCCGGTCTCGGCATCGGCGCCGAACAGGCCCTGTCCGACTGCTACCTGGCGGATGTGCTGCCCGCCTCCAAGCGCGGCCGGTTCATCGCCTGGGCCTACACCCTGGCCTTCTGCGGGGTGCCCGCGGTCGGCTTCGCCGCTCTGTGGCTGGTGCCGCTGTCCCCGCTCGGGGTGGCCGGCTGGCGCTGGCTGTTCGTGCTCGGCGCCCTCGGCTCCGCCGCCGTCTGGGTGCTGCGCCGGCAGCTGATCGAGTCCCCGCGCTGGCTCGCCGCCACCGGCCGCACCGAGGAGGCCGACCGGCTGGTCGCCCGCCTGGAGGCCGAGGCGGCCGGAGCGGGCCTGCCCCTGGAGCCGCCCGCCCCGCAGCAGGACGCCGACACGCCCGCGCGGGACACCCGGCTGCGCGACATCTTCCGGCCCGGACTGCTGCGCCGCACCCTCGTGCTGTGGGTGTTCTGCATCCTGTCCGTCGTCGGCTACTACGGCTTCGGCACCCTCGCCCCGCAGATCGTCGCCGCCAAGGGCTACGGCGTCGTCGCCGGGCTCGGCTTCACCGCGCTGTCCTTCCTCGGCTACCCGGTGGGCTCCGCCCTCGTCCTGCCGATCGTGGACCGCATGGAGCGCCGTACCCTGGTCGCCCTCTCGGCCGCCGCGATGGTGGTCGCGGGACTCGGCTTCGCCTACGCCGGGTCCGCTGAACTCATCGTGCTGTGCGGGTTCGCCTACACCCTGTTCAGCAACGTCTTCTCCAGCGTCTCGCACGTCTATCTCTCCGAGCAGTACCCGACCGAGATCCGGGCCACCGCCGCGGGCGCCGCGTACTCGCTGTCCAAACTCAGCGCCGGCGCACTGCCGTTCGCGCTGCTGCCGGTCCTCGACGCGCACGGTCCCGGCGCGCTGTTCGCCGTCATCGCCGCCGCCATGGCCGTCCTCGCCGTCACCGTGCTGTCCCTCGGCGAGCGCACCACCGGTGTGTCCCTGAAGTGAACAACCCCTATTGATCAAGGAGTTGAGCATGGCCTACGTCATAGGACTGCCCTGCGTCGACATCAAGGACCGCTCCTGTATCGACGAATGCCCCGTGGACTGCATCTACGAGGGCCGCCGCGCCCTGTACATCCATCCGGAGGAATGCGTGGACTGCGGAGCCTGCGAACCGGTGTGCCCGGTCGACGCCATCTACTTCGCGGACGACCTGCCCGAGGAGTGGGGCGATGACCACGCCGCCTCCAACGCCGACTTCTTCACCGCCCTCGGCTCGCCCGGCGGCGGCAGCGCGGTCGGCCCCCAGGACCATGACTCCCCGCTGGTGAGCGCCCTGCCGAAGAAGGTGTCGGCATGAGCGGCATCCTCGCGGGCAAGCGCATCCTGGTGACCGGTGTGGTCACGGACGCCTCCATCGCCTTCCATGTGGCCAGGATCGCCCAGGAGGAGGGCGCCGAGGTGCTGCTCACCGGGTTCGGGCGGCTCTCCCTGATCGAGCGGTTCGCGGCGAAGCTACCGAAGCCCGCCCCCGTCATCGAGCTGGACGTCACCGACCAGGACCACCTGGACACCCTGGCCGAGCGGCTCGGCGCGCACACCGACGGCCTCGACGGCGTGGTGCACTCCATCGCCTTCGGCCCCCAGGGCGCCTTCAACTTCCTCGACGGCACCTGGGACGACGTCTCGACCGCCGTGCATGTCTCGGCGTACTCCCTCAAGTCCCTGACCACCGCCTGCCTTCCGCTGCTCAAGCAGCGCGGCGGCTCGGTCGTCGGGCTCACCTTCGACGCGGCCGTGGCCTGGCCGCATTACGACTGGATGGGTGTCGCCAAGGCCGCCCTGGAGTCCACCAGCCGCTATCTCGCCCGCGACCTGGGTGAGTTCGGCATCCGCAGCAACCTGGTCGCGGCGGGCCCGCTGCGCTCCATGGCCGCCAAGTCCATCCCCGGCTTCGGTGAACTGGCCGACGTCTGGACCACCGGACGGGCCCCGGCCGGCTGGGACCTCACCGACCCGGAGCCGGCCGCCCGCGGCGTCGTCGCCCTGCTGTCGGACTTCTTCCCGCGCACCACCGGCGAGATCGTCCATGTGGACGGCGGGGTGCACATGATGGGCGCCTGACGGCGCGCACACGGGAAGGGGGCGGGTGCCGGAACCGGCACCCGCCCCCTTCCCGTGGTGTCACTCGGTCGTGCCGCCCGGCAGGATCCGCCGGAACCCGGTGTACGGCCGCAGCGCCTTGGGCAGCAGCACCGAACCGTCGTCCTGCACACCCTGCTCCAGAAGCGCGGCCACCGTCCGGCCGATCGGCAGCGCCGAGCCGTTCAGGGTGGCGGCCGGCGTCTTGCGGCCGTCGGCCCGCTTGACCCGGATGTCCGCGCGCCGCGCCTGGAAGGTGCCGCAGTCGGACACCGAGGAGATCTCCCGGAAGGCGTCACCGCCCGGCAGCCACACCTCGATGTCGTACGTCATCCGCGCCGAGAAGCCCATGTCGCCCGCGGGCAACAGCACGGTCCGGAAAGACAGTTCGAGTCGGCGCAGACACTCCTCGGCGTGCCCGACCATCAACTCCAGCTGCTCCTGGGCCTCTTCCGGCGCGCAGATCCGCACCAGCTCCACCTTCTCGAACTGGTGCAGCCGCAGCACCCCGCGGGTGTCACGGCCGTACGCGCCCGCCTCCGCGCGGAAGCAGGGGGTGCGGGCGGTGAAGGCGTACGGCAGCGCCCGCGCGTCCAGCAGCTCGCCGGAGACCAGATTGGTCAGCGGCACCTCCGCGGTCGGGATCAGGAACAGCTCCCGCTCGCCGACCTGGGTGCGGAACAGATCCTCCTCGAACTTGGGGAGCTGCCCGGTACCGGTCATGGTGTCCCGGGAGACCAGGAACGGCACCGACTGCTCGGTGTAGCCGTGCTCGCGGGTGTGCAGATCGAGGAAGAAGTCGGCGAGGGCGCGCTCCAGGCGGGCCCCGGCGCCGTGCGCCACGCTGAACCGGGCGCCGGACAGCTTGGCCGCGGCCGGCGGGTCGAGGATGCCGAGGGTCTCGCCGATCTCCGCGTGGTGCCGGGCGCCCTTGGCCGGACGCGGCGCGGGACCGCCCCGCCGTACCTCCACGGCCTCCTTCTCGGAGTCGCCGTCCGGGACGCTGTCCAGCGGCAGGTTGGGGATGCCGAGCAGCAGCTCGGTCAGGTCCCCCGCGGCCACCCGGGCGAGGCCCTCAGCCTGCTGCACCTCGGCGCGCAGCGCCCGCGCGGCCTCCTTCTCGGCCTCGCTGGGCGGGCCCGAACGGCGCGCCTTGGCCGTCCTGTTCAGCTCGGTACGCAGCCGGGTCACCTCGGCGTTGGCGGCCGAACGGGCGCGCAGCGCACCGCCCACGGCCTCCAGGTCGAGGTCGTAACGGCGGCGGGCCAGGCGGCGCTTGGCGTCCTCGCCGGCCTCGATCAGCTCATTGGGATCGTGCATGGCGGTCTCCTGACGGGGCGGGGGAGAGGTCGGGGGTCGCGGGCGCGGCGGTGTGCCGGGCGCCGAGCTGCCGGTAGCGCAGCGGATGGGCGCTGCGCAGCCGGGCCGCGTAGAGCAGTCCGCCGAGCGCGACCAGCGGCAGCAGCCAGGGCAGCGCGGCGATCACCTTGGAGGGGGAGCCGGTGAGCATGTCGAAGTTGCCGACCACCAGCCACACGGAGGTGGCGAGCCCGGCGAAGCCCAGCAGCGGGGCGAGGGTCTCCTTCCACCAGTGCCCGTGCCCGGCGCGCAGCCGCAGCCCGAGCACGGACAGCGCGGCCAGCGCCTGGAGCGTGACGATGCCGAGGGTGCCGAGGCCGAGCATGCTGGTGGTCAGGTCGGCGTACGGGTCGAGGCCCGCCACCGCGAACCCGCCCAGCACCAGTGCGGTCAGCACGCTCTGCCAGACGCTCGCCCGGTGCGGGGAGCCGTGCCGCTGGTGCTCGGCGGCCAGCGTGCGGGGGAGCAGCCCGTCCTGGGCGAGGACCTGGGCGTAGCGGTTGGCGGCGCTGTGCAGGGCCAGTGTCGCCGCGAACAGGCTGGTGCACAGCAGCACTTGTAGGATGGTGCTGCCCGCCGTGCCCAGGAAGTCGTCGCCGAGCCCGAAGAACAGATCGCCCATCTGCTTGCCCGCGACCTCGCGCACCTGGTCCGGGCCGATCGCGCCCACCGCAAGCCAGCTGGTCAGCGCGTAGAACCCGGCGATCAGCGCGGCGGCCGCGTACGTCGCCCGGGGCACGCTGCGCTCCGGGTTGCGCGCCTCCTTGCCGTACAGCGCCGCCGACTCGAACCCGATGAAGGACACGAAAGCGAACATCAGCGAGACACCGACGCCGGGGCCCGCGGCGGTGTGCGGGGAGAAGGAGGCGACGGGCAGCGCGTGCACCCCGTGCCGGACGAGGATCGCCACGTCCAGCGCCGCCAGCACCCCGATCTCGCCCAGCATCAGCAGGGCCAGCACCCGGGCGCTCAGCGCGATCTCCCGGTAGCCGAGCACCGCGGTCAGCACCAGCCCGACCGCCGCGCACCACTCCCAGGACACCGTCAACCCATGGGCGGCCAGCACAAGTTGGGTGAAGTAACCGAGGGCGCCGGCCAGCCCGATGGTCGCGCAGTTGTACGCCAGCAGCGCCATGTATCCGGCCGCGACCGCCGGGGGCCGGCCGAGCCCGTCGGCGACGGAGGCGTAGAACCCGCCGGACCCGCCGGTGCGCCGCGCGCTGACCGCGTACCCGGCCGAGAAGCAGAGCAGCGTCACCCCGGCGAACAGGAACGCCGCCGGTACCCCGGCCCCGTCGCCGAACGCGAACGCGAGCGGGACGGTGCCGACCATCGCGGAGAGCGGGGCCGCGGCGGCGACGATGAGAAACAGGATGTGCGCCGTACCGAGCCGCCCGGAGACGGGCGGCGAACCACTGGTGGTGGACATGGGTGCTCCAGATATCGGGGAGTGGGGTGGGGACGTGGGGGGTGACGTCAAGGCCAACAGCCGCCCGCGGAACGTGCTCAGCGGACGGCTGTTGTGACTCGGGGCGGACGCTCAGGCGGGCGCGATCGCCAGAGCGGTGTTCTGCCCGCCGAACCCGAGGGAATTGCTCAGCGCCAGATCGATCGGCATCTCGGTCAGGGTCTGTGCCAGCTTGATCTCCATCCGGGCGTCCGGCATCACCAAGTTGGCCGTGGGTGGGATGAGTTCATGCTCCACACTGAGCACGGTGAACGCGGCCTCGACCGCTCCCGCCGCGCCCAGCAGATGCCCGGTGACACCCTTCGTGGACGTCACCACCGGATCGCCGCGCAGCGTCCGCTGGATCATCCGTGCCTCGGACAGGTCGTTCAGCGGCGTCGACGTACCGTGCGCGTTGACGTGCTGGACGTCGTCGGGGTCGGCCCCCGCGTCGGCGAGCGCCGCGCGGACCGCCGCCTCGATGCCGGCGCCGTCGGGATGCGGCGACGTCATGTGGTGGGCGTCGGCCGTGGCGCCGTACCCGATGATCCGCCCGTGGATGTGCGCACCACGGGCCCGCGCGTCGGCGACGCGCTCCATCACCAGGATCCCGGCCCCCTCGCCGGCCACGAACCCGTCGCGGTCGGCGTCGAAGGGGCGGGACGCGGACGACGGGTCGTCGTGCCGCTTGGACAGCGCGCCCATCTGGGCGAACCCGGCCATGACCAGGGGGGTGATCATGGCCTCGCTGCCGCCGGCCAGCACGATGTCGCAGCGGCCGAGCGCCAGCAGGTCCCGGGCGGTGCCGATGGCCGTCGCGCCGGACGCGCACGCGGTGGCCACCACCAGGTTGGGACCGGTCGCCCCGAACTCGATGGCCGTCTGACCGGCCAGCATGTTCGGCAGCTGCATCGGCAGCAGCAGCGGTGACACCCGGTCCGCGCCCTGCTCGCGCAGCACATGGTGCTGTTCCTCGACCGTGCCCGGGCCACCGTCCGCGCAGCCGAGGACCACGCCCACCCGGGCGCCGTCCCAGGTCTGCGGGTCCAGGCCCGCGTCGGCCACCGCCTCGTGCGCGGCGACAAGCGCGAACTGCACGAACCTGTCGAGCCGGTGGGCCCGGCGCGCGCTCAGCAGACTCTCGGGATCGAAGCCGGGCACCCGGCAGGAGAGTTGTACGGGATTGTCGGCCAGCACCGGATCGAGGGCCGCGGCCGGCCTGCCGTCGCAGACCGCCGCCCAGCTCGGTCCGACCCCGATCCCGCCGGGGGTGATCAGACCGAGCCCGGTGACGGCGATGTCCATCGCGGCCATCAGACCTTCGCGCTCCGCTCCTCCATCAGCCGGACCATGTCGGCCACGGTCTCGGCTTCCAGGAGGTCGTCGTCGCTGACGTCCAGGTCCAGCTCGGACTTCAGCAGCAGCGACAGCTCCACGACGGCCAGCGAGTCCAGCTCGATGTCCTCCCGGGTGGCCTCGGGGGTGATGGCCTCGGGCGACACCTTGAGCTTGTTGGACAGGATTTCCTTGAGCTGCTCCAGCATGACGATTCCTTTCGAAGGTCTTCTCTGACGATCGGTCAGATGGTCTGGAGTTCGGGCCAGACGACCGTGGCCGCGCCCCAGGAGAGCCCGCCGCCGAACGCGGTGAGCAGCACCCGGTTCCCCGCGGTCAGCCGCCCGTCGGCGGTGGCCTCCGCGAGCAGCAGCGGGATCGAGGCGGCCCCGGTGTTGCCGACCCGGGCGATATTGCTGAGCTGCCGTTCCTCGGGGATGTCGAGCCGGCCCGAGACGGCTTCCAGGATCCGGGCGTTGGCCTGGTGCGCCGCGAACCGGTCGACGTCGTCCAGACGCCAGCCGGCCCGCTCGACGGCCTCGGTGGACGCGCTGGTCATCCGCTCCACCGCGTGCCGGTAGGTCTCCCGCCCGAGCATCCGGAAGTAGTGGTCCTCCGGGGCGGCCGGGCGGCCCGCGGAGCGCTGCTTGGAGCCGCCCGCCGGGACCTCGATCAGATGGCTCAGTTCACCGTCGCTGCCGAGCACCAGCGGCCCGAGCGCGCCGGGTTCGTCCGGTGAGCCGGCCCGCAGCACCACCGCGCCCGCGCCGTCCGCGAAGATCACGGCCGTGGTGCGGTCCTCCGGGTTGATGATGGTGGTGAAGGCGTCGGCGGCGATCAGGAGAACGCTGTCGGCGATCCCGGAGGCGATCAGCCCGGCGGCGGACGCGAGGCCGTACAGGAATCCGGAGCAGACGGCCGCCACATCGAAGGCGGGCACCTGGCCGAGCCCGAGCCGCGCGGCCACCTGGGGGGCGGTCGCGGGGCAGGGCTGGTCCGGGGTGGTGGTGGCGAGCACCACCGCGCCGACCTGCTCGTCGCCCGCCGACTTCAGGGCCCTCAGGCCCGCCTCCACCGCGAGGTCGCCGGTGGAGGTGCCGGGGGTGATGTAGAACCGCTCGGCGATGCCGGTACGGGTGCGGATCCACTCGTCGGAGGTGTCGAGGCGCCGTGAGAGGTCCTCGTTGGTGACGATGTTGGGCGGGACGTACGAGCCGATCCCGGTGACGACCGCCGCCCGCCCGGTACTCATGCGCCGGCCTCCGAGGCGAGGACCTCGACGGGCAGGCCCATGTACTTCATACGGACCTCGGCCATCTCGTCGGTCCACTGCTCGGCCATGTCGTAGCGCTGGTCGGCGGTGGTGTCGAGCAGCCGGACGCCCGGCCAGACCTCGTAGTCGCCGATCAGGTCGGCGTGCTTGAACATGCCTTCCTGGAACAGCTCCTCGCGGTGGATGACGAACTCCCGGTCCGGCAGCTCGTCCCACAGCTTGACGCCCGAGCGCAGGATCTCCAGGAGCCGGGGGGTGTACTCGGGGTGCTCGACCAGGTGGTCGCGCAGGATGGTGCTGGCCACGGTGAGGTGGCGGATCTCGTCGATGGCGGTGCCGCGGGAGATCTCGCCGGTCGCCGGGGACAGCGGGGTCCACTTGCGCTCGCTGAGCTCGGCGGCGGGGGCGAGGACGCCCTCGATGATGATGGCGAACACACCGACGCCGCCGGGGAAGTCGGCCTTGTCGCGGACGATGTCCAGGGTGAAGTCCACCACCGGGTTCAGGACCCGCTTGCGGTAGTCCTGGGTCATCTCCTCGATCTCCCGCAGCAGCGTGCTCTGTGGGATGCCGAGGTCCACCAGGTGCTGACGGAAGACCCGGGCGTGCCGTGCCTCGTCGATCAGCTGGGTGGCGTAGAACTCCATCTCGGGGATGGAGGGCGCGATGGTCACGTAGTGGCCGAGCAGCCGGGTGGCCAGCTCCTCGGAGAGGGCCCGGAAGCCGAACTCCAGGATCAGCGCCTCGCGCAGCGGGCCGGGGGCCTTCAGGAAGTCGGGGGTCAGGGCGTTCGCGTGGTGGCCGGTGGCACCCCGGTCGCGCAGGGTGCCCTGCGCGACGGAGGTGAACCAGTAGGCGAGGTCGCACTCCTCGGGGCCGAGGGTGAGTTCCTTCGCGCCGTCCAGCAGGCCGGGGGCCTTCTCCCAGTCGGCCTCGGGGGCAACGGGTGCGGTCATGATGCGGCGGTCTCCTTCGCCGGACGCAGGGAACCGGCGAACAGCCCGCCGGTGTAGCTGAGCAGCGGCAGGCCCTCGTCCGCGGTGGCCCGGACGACATGGCCGAGCAGCAGCTCGCTGTCGCCCGCGGCGTGCGCGGAGTGGAACCGGCAGACATAGTGGGCGAGGGCGCCCGCGATCAGCGGGGCCTGGGCGTAGCGGTCGGCGGTCCAGGCGAGGCCGGCGAAGGACGCGCTGCCGTCGGGCCGCGAGCTGTCCGCGAACCGCCGTGCCACGTCGGCCTGTTCGCCGCCGAGCACATTGATCGCGAACCGGCCCTCGGCGGCGGCGAGCCGGGCGAAGGACGAGCCCGCCCGCAGCACCACCCCGACCAGCAGGGGCGAGCGCGAGACCAGGGTGACGGTGCTCGCGGTGGTGCCGTGCATCCGTTCCTCGGGGCCCGTGGTGAGCACGGACACCGCGGAGGCCAGGTGGTACAGGGCCCGCCGGCGCTCGGCCGGGTCCTGGCGCACCGCCCGGCGCACCGGGGTCGCGGCGGTGGTCATCGTACGGCCTCCGTCTCCCGGACGACGGGACGCGCGGGGACGTGCCCGACCGGCACCGGGTCCATCTCGTGCCCGACCGGCTTGGGGTGCGGCAGCCCCAGATCGTCCAGGAGGCGGAGGTATCCCTCCTGGCGCACCGGCTCGAAGGGCAGCGCGAAGGACTTCATGAAGTTGCCGAACAGGCCCCGGTCACCGAAGAGATGGAAGGGCAGCACCAGCAGCGCCCACTCCGGCTTGACCAGCAGGCACCACAGCGCGGCGACCGCGCCCTGGGTGATGAGGCTGTGCATGACGTTGTACAGGACGTAGTACGCCTTGTGGATCGGCTGCCCGCCGCTCTTGCGGAAGGCGATGGCGCCCGGGATGTAGCCGATCAGGTCGATGTACAGGAACAGTCCGAGCGCCGGCAGCCAGCGGATGTCACCGAAGTGGTAGATGATCATCCCGGTGGTGACGGCGAGACCCACCAGGTACTCGGCGCGGTGCAGCGAGTAGGTGCGTGGGGTCTCGAAGGGGTTCGCCTGGTCCATGGTCAGCTCCTTCGGCCCGTGTTACGCGCCGACCGTGGCGGGCGTGTTCAGCTCGATGCCGCCCTGGATGCGCACGGCCGGGTACAGACCGGTCAGGGCCCAGGCGACCGTCTCCTTGATGACCCGCTCGGCGATCGGGTCGAGGATGCCCTCCAGGCTCGGGATGCCGAAGTCGAAGTCGGCGTCGAAGCGGACGACGACATCCGCGCCGTTCTGCTTGACCGACCAGACGCCGGTGAAGGAGTCGAAGTCGCCGTCGGACTGCTCGAAGCGGATCTCGCCCGCCTCCGGCAGCACCGTGTCGTCCTCGGTCCAGCGCAGCAGGCCGCTGCGGAAGTGCAGCTCCCAGCTGGAGGAGGGCTTGGGCTCGGGGTACGCGGAGTGCACGGTGGTCGCGTTGACGTGCGGCGCGAGGTCCGGGTACTTCTCCCAGCGCCGTACGGCGTGCAGGACCTCCTCGGCCTGCTCCGCGGGAATCAGGGATTCGAGTTCGACGTGCCGCACGATCAGTTACCGCCTTCCGGCATAGTGGCCGCGCCCTTGATGAGGTCCCGGGTGGCCAGGTCAAAGGAGTTGACGAGGTAGTCGAGGTCGGTGTCGCTCAGCACGGCGGGCGGGGTGAACCGGACCACCGAGCTGCCGTTCATGGAGTGGTTGGCGACGACGCCGTGGTTGAACAGCTCGATCAGCAGCTCGCCGGCGAGGCCCGCCTCGACCAGCTCCACGCCGATGAGCAGACCCTGGCCGCGGACGTCCACGACCAGCTCGGGGATGTTGCGGTGGGCGACCTCCGCGATCCGCGGCAGCAGCCGGGCACCGAGGTCCATGGAGCGGGTGACCAGGCGCTCCTCCTTGACGGCGCGGACCGCGCCCATCACCGCGGCCATCAGCACCGGCTGCCCGGAGAAGGTGGCGGTGTGGACGTAGGGGTCCTTGTCGAAGGGGCGGAACGCCTTGCGGGTGGCGACGGCCGCGGACACCGGCATCACACCGCCGCCGAGCGCCTTGCCGGCCAGCAGCACATCCGGTACGACGCCTTCGAGGTCGGCGCCCCACCACTCGCCGAGCCGCCCGAACCCGGACTGCACCTCGTCGAGGATGAGGAAGCCCTCGTACTCGCGGACCAGTTCCTCGACCCGCTTGAGGTAGCCCTTGGGCGGGATGATCACGCCGCCCTCGCCCTGGACCGGCTCCAGGATCACGCAGACCTCGCCCGGGTGGGCCTTCAGCTCGGCCTCCAGGGCGTCCGCGTCACCGAACGGCAGGTGCTGGAAGTCGGGGATCAGCGGCCGGAACGGCGCCTGGTAGACCTCCTTCGCGGTCGCCGACAGGGCGCCCAGCGTCTTGCCGTGGTAGCCGCCGCGCATCGAGACGGTCCGCTTGAAGCCGCCCGCGCGGGCCAGCTTCAGACCGGTCTCCACCGCCTCGGCGCCGGACAGCGCGAAGTGCACCCGGTCCAGGCCGGTGGGCAGCACCGACACCAGCGCCTCGGCGGCGCGGGCCACCGTCGGCTCCAGCAGGATGCGGGTCGCGGTGGGGTGGGTGCGCAGCTGGCGCTCCACCTCCTCCATGACGATCGGGTGCCGGGCGCCCATGATGAACACGCCGTAGCCACCCGCGTTCAGGAAGCGCTCACCGTCACTGGTGGTGAGCCAGGCGCCCTCGGACGCCACCTCCATATGACTGCCGAACAGCTCGGCGAGCGTGGCCCGGCCCTTGCTCAGGTGGGCCCGGTAGAGGTTGAGGATCTCGGCCTCGTCGTCGACGACGGGGGCGTGGGGGGAATCGTGCAAGACGGTCACGTGTCACTCACTCCAAGAGAGGGGACTTTTCAATGCCGTTGACGGGGGCGCCCCGAAGGGGCGCGGGGCTGTGTTCGAGGTGCGGCTCCGCTGCGTGGGCGCGCTCAGCCACATACGGTCCGCAGCCGACCGACTACGCGAGAACCAGCGGCCCTCCGTCGAAGTACGTCAGCAGCGGCTCCGACGCGGCGATCCGGGACGGCGGATGGAAGGCCAGCGCCCTCGTCGCGGCCGCGGCCTGCGCGGAGGCGGAGTTCGTGATGAAGTCCATCCCGCCGAGCAGCTCCAGCGCCCGCGCCACGATCCCCGGCAACGCGTTCTGCACCGCGTACCGGGCGACCAGCACCCGCGCCACCGACTCCTCGTCGCCCGGCTCGCGCCCGGTGCCCCGGGCCACGCCTTCGAGGAGGGCCAGCGCGGCCTCCATGTCGACGGCGAGCGCGGCCCGCTCGTCCGCGCTGCCCCGCTTACGGGTCAGCACCTGCTCGACCAGCGCCGCCGCGGCGCCCGCGTAGCCCGCGGAGATCAGCATCTCGAACCAGACGAACCCGGCGGACTGGAGGTCGTCCAGGCGGGTGGGATCGTCCGCGCCGGCCCGCACCACCATCTCGCTGGGCACGAACACGTCCTCCAGGCGCACCTCGTCGCTCTCGGCGCCGGCCAGCAGGTCGTTGCCCCAGAACCGGTGCACGGTGAGGCCGGGCGCGTCGGCCGGGACCAGCGCGAGGGCCAGCTCGGGCTCGCCGCCGTCCTCGCCGTGGATCGCCGTGGACGCCGTGAGCAGGCTCATCGAACGCGACAGGCTGCACGGCTTCTTGGAGCCGGAGAGCAGGAAGCCGCCCTCCACCGGGCGCGCGGTCACGGCCGGCTTGAGGATGTTCGCGGCGGTACGGCCCTCCGACCAGCCGGAGCCCAGCACCTGCTGGTCGGGCACGATCTGGTGCAGCAGCTGGGTCTGCGCGGGGGTGAGCCGGCCCGACTTGACGGCGAGCGAGTACAGCATCGCGGCGGTGAAGTGGTGCATGGAGACGGCCGCGACCAGCGAGGGCGAGACCGCGCCGAGGGCCAGCTGCACTCGCAGCGCCTCCAGCGGGGCCGCGCCGTGGCCGCCGTACGACTCGGGTATCAGCAGGCCCACACCGCCGTGGATGCGGAACAGATCGATCACCGGACTGCCGGGTTTCTCCCGCTGTTCGTAAGGGAGTTGCTCCAGTTCCTTGAGCAGTCCGGGGTGGAACCGCTCGCACACGGTCCGGGCGACATCGAGGGAACGCACGGGAAGACCTCCGAGGACGGGTGGGTTCAGGCGCCGAAGACCGCGTCGTACGGGCTGACGTCGCGGGCGATGCTGACCCCCTGGACGTGGGAGGTCTTGAGCATCGGGTAGTTGGCCTCGCCGAACGCGCCGCCGGTGCGGCCGGTGCCGCCGTGGCTCGGCAGATAGGGCAGGAAGCCGATATGGGAGTCGTTGACCTTCAGCAGACCGCCGTTGACGGTGCGGCGCACGAACGTCTCGACCACGTGGTCGGAGCGCGACCACAGCGAGTTGCGCAGCCCGTAGTCGTTGCTGTTGACGAACTGAAGGAACGATTCGAGCAGGGCGTCGTCATGATCGCGCTCGGCGACCACGATCGGGATCAGCGGGAAGAAGGTCTCCTCGCGGACCACGTCGTACGTCCGTGCCCGGTCCAGGCCGTCCACCCGTACCACCGTCGGCTGGAGGAACACGCCCGTCTCCGAGACCGTGCCGTCCACCTCGGTGCGGTTGCCGCCGGTGACCAGCTCGGCACCGTTGTCCAGCGCCTGCCGCAGCAGCCGGAAGAAGCGCTCGCTGCGCCGCACCGGCGACAGCAGCACGTCCTCCTCCTCGGGCAGGCCCGGCTTGATGCCCTTGACCTGCTCCTTGACCTCGGCGATCAGCGCCTCGGCGACATCCGGGTGGGCCAGCACGTAGTTGGGGACCATGCAGATCTGCCCGGAGCCGTAGAACGCCTCCGTGATCGCCTCGGCCGCCCACTTCACGTCGGCGTCCTTCCACACCACGATGCCGTCGTTGCCGGCGAGTTCGAGGATCGGCTTCTTGCCGTGGGCGACGCACTGCTGCTCGAAGCGCAGGCCCTCCTGGCTGCCGCCGATGTAGAAGATGTCGTTGATCAGCGGATCCGCGATCCAGCGGTCCATGGTCTGCTTCGGGTTGGAGCAGACCGCGTTGAGCACGCCGGGCGGGGCGTCGAACTCCTCCAGCAGCGGGGCGACGATGTCGCGCAGCAGCCACATGGTGGAGAGCGCGATGCTGCGGGGGGCCCGCACGACCACCGCGTTGCCGGCCATCAGCGCCAGCACGCACAGCGCGGCACTGGGCAGCGGGGCGTTCTGCGGCGGGTTGAAGGCGACCACACCGTCGGGCTGGCGGTGGAGGATCAGCCGGCGGCCGTTGTACTCCTTCTCGACCCGCATCTGCTTGTCGTACCAGCGCAGCGAGCCGGGAGCGTAGATCTGGAGCAGGCAGCTCAGCTCCCAGCGAGCGAGCTTGACGGGGTGGGACTCGGCGACCAGCATCCGCAGGAACTCGTCCTCGTGCTTGATCAGTTCCTCGCGGAACCGGGTGCCGAGCTTCATCCGCCGCTCCAGCGGAACGGCTTGCCACTCGGCGGCGGCCGCCGCGGCGGCCTGGGTGGCGAGGTCGATGGAGGCGTCGTCCGCGATCGCACAACGCCCCACGACATAGGGGTGCTTGGCCGCCTCGGACTCCGGGTCCTGTTCGAGGGAGCGCTTAAGGCTCACGCTGGTGAACACGTCTTCCAGCAGCGAACGCCCGCTGACGGTGTACACCCAGCCGTCGCCGGCGACGTCCTTGCCCGCGATGTAGAGGTCGTAACTCTTCAATCCGGAAGGTGCCTCAGCACTCTCCTCCTGCGCGGCTTCGCGAAGCATCTTCAGCCTTTCGGATATGGCGTGTGGATTTCTTGAAGCAATGCGAGCGTGACAGCGGAATCTGATCCGGCGCTGACACCCGACTGATCCAGCCAACCCGCCCCACCCCGGCCGTCAGTGGGGCGTCAGCCGCCGCTGCTTGCATGAGGCGCATGTCACCCGTCGACAGCACCATCCAGCGGCTACGTGATCTGCCGCGCAGTGAACTGACCGAGGAAATCGAGACAATCGTCCTCAAGAAATTCAAGGTCGTTCTTCTCATGGACGATTCCGAGGACCTCCCCGTCGACGTCTCCTACTTCGACCTCGGGCTCACCTCGCTGCGCCTGACCGAGATACGCCAGAGCCTGGAACAGCTCCTGGATCTGTCGATCAACGTCAATGTGCTCTTCAACGAGCCGACCATCACCCACCTCGTCGACCACCTGACCCAGGCCGTCCAGGAAGTTTGAGGAGTCGTTCCATGCCGCGTACGGAATCAGCGCAGGCGCCCGAGCCGGTAGCGATCGTCGGAATCGGTCTGCGGTTCCCCGGCGGCAGCGGCTCGCCAGACGAGTTCGACGCCTTTCTGCGCGAGGGCCGCAGTGGAATCCGCCCCATCCCCACCGACCGCTGGGACGTCGAGGCGTTCACCCCCGAGGGGCCCGACGACAAGGGCAAGATCCGCGCCTCGGCGGGCGGGTTCCTCGACCGCATCGACCTGTTCGACGCGGGCTTCTTCAACATCTCGCCGAAGGAAGCCCGTTACATGGACCCCCAGCAGCGGCTGCTGCTGGAGACGGCCTGGCAGGCGCTGGAGCACGCCGGCATCGACCCGGCGCCGCTGCGCCGCGGCAACGGCGGTGTGTACATCGGCGCCAGCTCCATCGACTACGCGCTGGAGCTCGACTCGCTGCCGTACGAGGAACTGGACGGCCATCTCGCCTCCGGCATCACCATGTTCCCGCTGTCCGGGCGGCTCTCCTACTTCCTGGGCTGGCGCGGCCCGAGCATGAGCGTGGACACCGCCTGCTCCTCCTCGCTGGTCGCCCTGCACCTGGCCGTGCAGGCGCTGCGCGGCGGCGAGACGGACATCGCGCTGTGCGGCGGCGTCAACGCCCTGCACCACCCGCGCATCCCGGTGATGTTCTCCAACGCCCAGATGCTGTCCCCGGACGGCCAGTGCAAGACCTTCGACGAGTCGGCCGACGGGTACGCGCGCGCCGAGGGCTGCGGCATCATCGTCCTCAAGCGGCTCTCCGACGCCGAGCGCGACGGTGACCGCGTCCTCGCCCTGGTGCGCGGCACCGCCGTCGGCCAGGACGGCGACAGCGCCGGTCTGACCGTGCCCAACGGGCCCGCCCAGGAGAAGGTCATCCGCAGCGCGCTGAGCGCGGCCCACCTCGCGCCCGAGGACATCAGCTACGTCGAGGCGCACGGCACCGGCACCCCGCTCGGCGACCCCATCGAATTCGGCGCCATCGGCGATGTGTTCATGGACTCGCACACCAAGGACCACCCGGTGGTGGTCGGTTCGGTGAAGACGAACCTGGGGCACATGGAGCCGGCCTCGGGCATCGTCGGCGTCATCAAGACGGTGCTCATGCTGCGCGCGGGCACCATCTACCCGCACATCAACCTCGCCAACCCCTCCGGGCGCATCCCCTGGGACCTGTACCCGCTGCGGGTGCCGACCGCGTGCGAGCCCTGGAAGGCCGAGGTCAAGCGCGCCGTCGTCAACAGCTTCGGCTTCGCCGGGACCATCGGCGCGGTGGTCCTGGAGGAGGCGCCGGAGCAGCCCGTCGAGGAGACCGAACAGGCGGGCGCCGGCCCGCTGTTCACCCTCTCCGCGAAGAACGCGACCGCCCTGCGCGAACTCGCCGCGAACTACCGGGCGTTGCTGGAGGAGCGGCCCGAGATCTCCGTCGCCGCGCTCAGCCACAGCGCCAACACCACCCGCGCCCACCACCCGTACCGGGTCGCCGCCCCCGTCGCCGACCGTGCCGCCCTCGTCAAGCTCCTCGACAAGGCCGCCGCGCACGAGCACGAGGGCCCGACCGGCATCCGCAAGACCGCGTTCATGTTCACCGGCCAGGGCTCCCAGTACGCCGGCATGGGCGCCGCTCTCTACGAGGCGCTGCCCGTCTTCCGCGCCCAGGTCGACGCCTGCGACGAGCTGTTCGCCGCCCACCTCGGCCGCTCGATGCGCGAGCTGCTGCTCGGCACCGCCGCCGACCCCGAGGCCATCGACCGCACCGAGTACACCCAGCCCGCCCTGTTCACGCTGGAGTACGCGCTCGCCCAGCAGTGGATGGCCTGGGGCGTGAAGCCCAACGTGCTCATCGGGCACAGCATCGGCGAGGTCGTCGCCGCCGCCGTGGCCGGGCTGTTCAGCCTCCCGGACGCCGTCAAGCTGGTCGCCGCCCGCGCCCGGCTGATGCAGGCCGTCACCGCCGAGGGCGGCATGGCCGCCGTCTCCGCGCCGCTGGAGGACGTCGCCCCGCTCGTGGAGGGCCACGAGGACCTGGCCGTCGCCGGGGTCAACGCCCCCGACCAGACGGTGATCTCGGGCGCCACCGCGGCCCTGGACGAGGTGAGCGCCACCCTCGCCGAGCGGGGCGTGCGCGTCGAGCGGCTCAAGGTCTCGCACGCCTTCCACTCCCCGCTGATGGCCGAGGTCTACGACGACTTCCGCGCCGCCCTCGACGGCATCGAGTTCCACGAGCCGAAGATCAGCCTCATCTCCAACGTCACCGGACGGCTCGCCCGCTTCCGCGAGATCGGCAACCCCGGCTACTGGGTGCGGCACATCGGCGAACCCGTGCGCTTCCTCGACGGCATCCGCGCCGTCGCCAAGCGCGGCCGGCACGCCCTGATCGAGGTCGGCCCGCAGGCCGGGCTCACCGCGCTCGCCCGCCGCTCGGTCACCGTCGAGGACCATGTCTGGCTGGCCAGCCTGCGCCGCCGCGACACCACCACCGCGACCACGCTGACCGCCCTCGCCGACTACTACGCGGCCGGGCTCACCGTCGCCTGGGACGGCTACCACGCCGGACACCCCGCCCCCGCCCGGGTGGACCTGCCGACGTACGCCTTCCAGCGCAAGCGCTACTGGCTGCCCTCCGTCACCCCCCGCCGCTCCGCGTCGAACGGCACCGCCCGCCATCCGCTGCTCGGCACCGAGGAGCGATTCGCCAGCGGGGTACGGGAGTTCACCGCCGAGTTCATGCCCGAGGAGCTGGGCGCGCTCGCCGACCTGGCCGCCGACGACCGCACGGTGCTGCCCGCCGGAGCCTACGTCGACCTGCTGCTCGCGGTGCAGGACGCGGTGCAGGGCCACGCCCGCCACGCGGTCCGCGACCTCAAGTTGCTCGCCCCCCTTGAGCTGTCCGCCGAGACGGTCACCGCGCTGACCACCCGCTGGCGGCCCCGCCCCGGCGGCGGCGCCGAGATCGAGGTGTACACCCTGGTCGGCGGCGAGGAGAACCTGCACGCCACCGCCACGGTCGCCGCCGACCCCGAACCCCTCGTCCCGGTCTCGGAGTTGGCCGAGCTGGACGCGGGGCTCGCCCCGGCCGCCCAGCACATCGACGACGAGGACATCTACACCGACCTCGCCTCCGTCGGCCGCCCCCAGGGCCCCCGCATGCGTCTGCTGGTCAAGGCCGCCCGGCACGGCGACGGACTGGTCACCGGCGAACTCACCGGCCGCGACGCCTCTGCCGTCGAGCACGTCCCGGCCGAGCTGCTGGAGGCCGCCGTACAGGCGCTGGTCGTCCTCGACCCCGAGGGCCCGGTGTTCGTGCCCCGCGAGATCGCCTCCGTACGGCACTTCCGCAAGCCGCGCGGCGAGCAGCTCCGCGTCCTCGCCCGGGTCCGCGGCGAACAGGACCGGCGCCTGGCCGATGTGCTGCTGCTGGAGAACGGCGACCCGGTCGCCGAACTCCTCGGGGTACGCATGGCCCGCCCCGAGGGCCGCGGCGGCCGCCGTCAGTTCCTGCACCGCCCCGAGTGGGTGCGGCGCGCCCTGCCCGCCCGTGGCGGCGCCCCCGCCGCCCGGCATGTCGTCCTTCTCGACCCCTCGGCCGCCCGCGCCGCCGACCTGGCCGCCGAGCCCGGCCTCAAGGTCACCTGGCTGCCCGATCTCACCGATCTCAAGGCCGCCCTCGAGGACCCCACCGTCACCGACATCTGCCGGCTGTGGCACCAGCGCTCCGGACCGATGTCCGCCGAGCGGCTGCGCGCCGAGTGCGAGGACAACTACCGCGAACTCCTCACCCTCATAGGCGCGTTGGAGACCGCGAACCGGCCGCCCAGGCTGTGGCTGGTCACCGAGGGCGCCCAGTGGCTGCCCGGCGACCCGGCCGGTGACGGCGGCCATCTGGCGGCCGCCACCCTGTGGGGCTTCGGCCGGGTGCTGCTCACCGAGTACGCCCAGTACCGTGCCACCCTGGTCGACCTCGCCCCCGGCAGCGGCCTCGCCCCGCTGGCCGAGGAGTGGCGGACCGAACCGGCCGGTGAGTACCAGGTCGCCCACCGTCCAGGGCGCCGCTATGTGCGCCGGCTGCTCGCCGGTGACGCCAGCCTCACCTGGACCGGCGGCTTCGAGCTGCGCGCCCCCGACTCCGGTGACCTGTCCGACCTGGTGCTCGCGCCGGTCGCCGACCGGGCCCCGGGGCCGGACGAGATCCAGGTCCGGGTGAGCGCCGTCGGCCTGACCGCCGAGGACGCCCGCGCCGCCCTTGACACCGGGCGCGCCGAACGTGCCGAGGAGTCCGGAGAGGTCGAACTTCCGCCACTGCTCGGACAGTTGGCGCGGGGATCGGTCCTCGCGGCGGCCGAGGGCACCGGGTTCGCGCCGGGTGACGAGGTCCTCGTACGCCATGACGGGACCTTCCGCGCCACGCTCACCGTGCCCGCGGTCGCCGCCGTGCCCGCCACCGGCGACGACGGCTCCGATCTGCGCTTCGGCCTGGACGAGACCGGCGAGGCCCTGCGCACCGCCCTGTCCGACCCGGCCGGACGCGCCTGGGTGACCCTCCCCGAGGACCTCCAGGAGCGGCCCGAGCCGGCCGACGAGGTGCCCGCGGGGCTGCGAGCCGACCGCACCTACCTGGTCACCGGCGGACTCGGCGGCCTCGGTCTGGTCACCGCCCGCAAGCTCGCCGCGCTCGGCGCCCGCCACCTCACCCTGGTCAGCCGCAGCGGCAAGGCCACCGAGGAGGCCGCACCGGTCCTCGCCGACCTCGCGGCCGACACCGAGATCGACGTCGTACGCGCCGACATCTCCCGGCCCGGGGACGTCGAGCGGCTGGTCCGGCACCTCCGGTCGGGCTCGCGCCCGCTCGGCGGGATCGTGCACGCCGCCGGTTCCTACGACAAGAAGCTGATCTCAGAGCTGACCTGGGAGTCCATCGACGCCCAGCTCGCCGCGAAGGCGTACGGCGGCTGGCTGCTGCACGAGGCAGCCGAGGACTCCTTCCCCGAGCTGGAGTTCTTCGTCACCTACTCCTCCATCGCCTCCGTCCTCGGCGGCGCCACCCAGGGCCACTACGCCGCCGCCAGCGCCGGGCTCGACGCGCTCGCCGAATGGCGCGGCCGGCGCGGGGTGCCGGGCCTGTCGGTCAACTGGGGCGCCTGGGCCCGGGTCGGCATGTCCGCCCGCCTGGAGGAGCACCTCAGCCAGGAGATCGAACGCAGCGGCGTCCGCTTCTTCTCCCCGACCCGCGCCCTGGACACGCTGGCCCGGCTCTGGGGCCGGCCCCGCACCCAGCGGATCGTCGGCGAGTTCGACTGGGACCGCTACGTCTCCGGCAGCGTCAACGGCGACCTCTTCTACGACCGGCTCGCCCGCCAGGGCGGCGAGGAGGGCACCGGTCTCGATCTCACCGCCCTCACCGCACTCCCCGCCGCCGAACGGCTCGCCGCCGTCACCGCGGTGGTGAGCGAGAAGGTCGGCGCCGTCCTGCACCTGGAGGAAGGCGACGAACTGGACCTGAACAGCGAGTTCGTGTCGCTGGGCCTGGACTCCCTGATGGCCCAGCAGGTCAAGGCCGCACTGGAGCAGTCGTTCCGGCTGCCCCTGCCGGCCTCCCTCACCCACGACCACCCCACGGTCCGCGCGCTCGCCCAGTTCGTCGACGGGCAGCTCGCCCCGGCGCCCGCGGCGTGACGGTCGGACAGTTCGACAGAGACGGCACATCACCATGAACGACATACCGAGGGAGCGCTGGACGCTCCACCACTCCGCCCGTGCCCACGCCGGCACCCGCCCCGACCACCCGGCGATCATCTGCGAGGGGCACGTCACCACCTACGACAAGCTGCACCGCGACAGCAACCGCGCCGCGCACGCCCTGCACACCAGCGGGGTACGGCGCGGCGACCGGGTCGCCTACCTCGGCCGCGAGTCCGCGAACTACTACCTCGTGATGATCGCCTGCGCCAAGGCGGGCGCCGTCCTGGTGCCGGTCAACTGGCGGCTCACCCCGAACGAGGTCGACCACATCCTGCGCGACTCCGGCGCCACGCTGATCTTCGTGGACGACGAGTTCTGGGACACCGTCGCCGCCGTACGGCCCCAACTGCGCGGACTGCGCCGGGTGATCCGGGTCGACGGCACCGACGCCGACGGCGAACCCGCCCGCGGCGCCGGGCTGCTCGCCTGGGCCGCGGACCAGCCCGAGACAGACCCGGCGCCCGGCACCGGACCCGACGACGCCGTCATCCAGATCTACACCAGCGGCACCACCGGTCTGCCCAAGGGCGCCATCCTCGCCCACCGCAGCTTCTTCACCCTGCCGCACGCCAGCCGTGAGCGGGGCGTGGACTGGATCGACTGGCTGCCCGAGGACGTCGCCCTGATCTCCCTGCCGGGCTTCGGCGTCGCCGGCATCGGCTGGTTCCTGCACACCTTCAACGCCGGCGGCACCAATGTGATCATGCCGCAGTTCGACCCGCAGGAAGCGGTCCGCCTCATCCGCGAGCACGGCGTCACCACCACCTTCGCCGCACCCGCGATGCTCCAGGCGATGGCCGCCGAACGCGGCGCGGGACCCGAGGCGTTCACCTCCCTGCGCAAGATCGCCTACGGCGCGGCGCCCATGTCCGAGACGCTGCTCAAGCAGTGCCTGGAGACCTACCGCTGCGAGTTCGCGCAGATCTACGCCAGCACCGAGACCGGCAGCGTCGCGGTCTGCCTGCCGCCCGGCGACCACCACGCGGGCAGCCCCCGGCTCATCTCGGTGGGCCTGCCCTGCCCCGGCAACGAGATCAAGGTGGTCGGCCCCGACGGCGAGAGCCTGCCGCCCGGCGCCATCGGCCAGGTCTGTGTGCGCGCCCCCTCCCGGATGCTCGGCTACTGGAACCTCCCCGACGCCACCGCCCGCACCCTGGTGGGGGAGTGGCTGTACATGGGTGACGCCGGATTCCTCGACGAGGACGGCTATCTCCATCTGTGCGACCGCATCAACGACACGATCATCGTGGCCGGGCAGAACATCTACCCGGCCGAGGTCGAGAAGGCCCTCGCCGCGCATCCGGCGGTCGCCGACGTGGCCGTGGTGGGGCTGCACGACGACCGCTGGGGCGAGAGCGTGCACGCGGTGGTCGTCCTGCGCCCCGGCGCCAAGGCGACCCCCCGCGAACTCCTGCTGTCCCTGCGCGGCCGGATCGCCGACTACAAGATCCCCGGCACCTACCACTTCGCCGACTCCCTGCCCCGCAACCCCTCGGGCAAGATCCTGCGCCGCGCGGTGCGCGAGCAGTTGGCGGCGGAGACCAGGGCCACCGCCGGGAGTGCCGTATGACCACGTTCCCCGACGTCCCCGCGGAGAGTGACACGTCCATGAGTACCGAACCGCTGCGGATCGGCATCCTCCTGCCCACCCGCGAGCAGGCCATCAACGGCACCTACGCCGCGGCCCCGTTGCTGGACTTCGCCAGGAACGCGGAAGCGCTCGGCTTCGACTCGCTGTGGGCCGGTGACTCCCTCACCGCCCGCCCCCGCCTCGACCCCCTGGTCGTGCTGTCGGCCGCCGCCGCCGCGACCCGGCGCATCACCGTCGGCACCGCCGCCCTCACCCCCGCCCTGCGCCACCCCCTCATCGGCGCCAACATGATCGCGAGCCTCAGCCATGTGGCCGCCGACCGGCTGATCCTGGGCCTGGGTTCGGGTTTCCCGATGCCCGAGACCGAGGCGGAGTTCGAGTCCGTCGGCGCCTCCTTCCAGGGCCGCGTCGGCCGCCTGGACGAGATCGCCGCGCTGTGGCGCACCGCCTGGCAGGCCGGCGAGGACGGCGAACCCAGCGAGTTCGAGGGCAGGTTCTGGCAGGCGGAGAACCTGGACCGGCTGCCCTCGCCCGCCGTGCCCGGCGGCCCGCCGCTGTGGCTGGCCGGCAGCGACACCCCCAAGGTGCTCGCCCGCGCCGCCACCCGCTACGACGGCTGGCTCCCCTTCCTCCCCGACGTCGACGCCTACGGCCGCGCCGCCGCCCGGCTCGGCGAACTCGCCACCGAGGCGGGCCGTACCGTGGTCCCCGGGCTGTACGCCACGGTCACCGTGAACAGCGACGAGGCCGCCGCCGAGGCCGAGTTGGAGCACTACATCAGCCACTACTACGGCCGCTCGCTGGAGCAGATGAGCACCATCCAGGCATACGCCTGGGGCAGCGCCGAGAAGTGCGCCGAATGGCTCGGCGGATACGTCCGGGCCGGCGCCCGGCACCTGGTGATCCGCATCGGATCCCTGGACCCGGAGCCCCAGTTGAAGGAGATCGCCGAGGTGCTGCTGCCCGCGGTACGCGCCCTCGGCACCGCACCCACCGTAGGGAGTACGCAGTCGTGACCACCGCCATCGGCACCATCGGCAGCCAGATGTCCAGCGAGGGACACTGGTTCCACCCCGTGGAGCCCTCGCCCGACGCCTCCATCCGGCTGTTCCTGCTGCCCCACGCGGGCAGCGGCGCCATCATCTACCGCGACTGGGAACGCCTGCTGCCGCCGGACATCTCCCCGCAGGCCGTCACCCTCCCCGGCCGGCACAACCGCCGCGAGGAGGAGACGTACGAGAACTTCTGGCCGCTGCTCGAAGCCCTGCACGAGGCCGTGCTGAACGACCTGGACGACCGTCCGTTCGCCTTCTTCGGCCACTGCCTCGGCGCCCAGCTGGCCTTCCGGCTCGCCATCCGCATGGAGGAGGAGGGCGGCCCGGTCCCCGCGATGGTCGGCATGTCCGGCTGGTCGCCGGTCGGCTTCTTCAAGCCGACCGAGGAGCAGAGCCGGATGCCGGAGCCCGAACTGGTGGAGTGGATCAAGAAGTTGGGCTCCTTCCCGGCCGAGGTCTACGACAACCCCGAGATGCTCGCCCTGGTCGTGCCCGCCCTGCGCTCCGATCTGCGGGTCGCCGGTGACTACGACGACGACGGCGCCGGCGTCAGCTGCCCGCTCGCCTCCTACGGCGGCCGCAGCGACCCGCTCCAGGAGGCCCCGGACGCCATGACCCACTGGGCCGGGCGCACCCCGTCGTACCTGGGACACAACGAGTACGAGGGCGGCCACTTCTACATCGACACCCACGCCCAGGCCGTCACCGCCCACTTCGCACACCGGCTCCAGCGGACCGTGGCCGCCGCCGTGAGCTGACCGGGGGAAACGGCGCGCGTCAGCGCCGTGTCAGCGGGTCGCGAGAAGGTGACAGGCGGCCCGCCGACACGGCGCTCGTCGGTCTCTCCCCGACGTACTGCCGAGGCCACCCATCCGAGAGAGAAGCAGCAGCATGAGATTCGACAAAGACCTCTTCATCGCGTCGGCCGGGTCATGGCTACCGGACACGATCACCGTGGCAGAGGCCACCGCCGAGGGCCTGGTCGACGAGGAGCACCGCAACCTCGGTTTCGAGAACATCGCCGTCTCCGACGAACTCTCCGGTCCCGAGATGGCCGTACGCGCGGGCCGCCTCGCCGTCGAACGCTCCGGCATCGCGCCCGCGGACGTCGGCCTCGTCCTGCACTCCTCCGGCAGCTACCAGGGCCACGACATGTGGCCCACCGCGGCCTACGTCGCCAACGAGACCGTCGGCCCCGGCGTCCCCGGCTTCGACCTCCAGCAGCGCTGCAACGCGGCAGTCGGCTCGCTGAGCCTGGCCGCCGGATACATCAACTCCGGCCTCGCCACCGAGGTGCTGCTCACCACCGGCGACCGGTTCGCCGCGCCCTGGGTGGACCGCTGGAACATCCAGATGAACCTCATCTTCGCGGACGGCGGCAGCGCACTGCTGGTGTCCGGCCGCACCGGCTTCGCCCGGGTGGTCGCCGCCACCCTGGGCGCCGACAACTCGCTGGAGCGCTGGAACCGCGGCCTCGAACCCTTCGCCCTCCAGCCCGGCGCCGAGGTGCGGCTGATCGAACGCGGCCTCCAGCACGCGGCCACCCCGGAGGCCGAGGGCTCCTGGGAGCGCTACGAGGCCGCCCTGATGTCCACCACCGGGCGTGTGATGGCCGAGGCGGGTGTGTCGACCGAGGACATCGCCCGCGTCGTCACCCCGCACGTCCACCGCAACAAGACCCCCGAGAACTTCGACCTGCTGGGCTTCACGGAGAAGCAGAGCACCTGGGAGGTCGGCCGCAAGTACGGGCATGTCGGCCCCGGCGACCAGTTCCTCGGCATCGAACACCTCGTCCTGGAACGCGCCGTCGGACCGGGCGACCTCGTCCTCGTCGTCGCGGCCGGCGCGGGCTTCAGCTTCTCCGCAGCCGTACTGGAGATCCTGCACACCCCGTCCTGGTGACGGGAGGGGCGGCTCCCCAGTCTCCCCACCGAACGAAGAAAGGAACGGCCGTCATGGCCCTACAGGAACCCCGGGAAGCCGCCCCGGGCCAGCACGGGAAGCAGCCCGGCACCACCGGATCGAACACCCCGGGGGCCACCGCGGCACCGCAGGAGCCCCCGGCCCCGCACTGGGCGATGCTGCCGATCATTCTGATCGGCACCTTCGTCATCACCCTCGACGTGTTCATCGTCAACGTGGCGATCCCCGCCACCCAGCGTGATCTGCACGCCGGTTCGTCCGCCGTGGAGTTCATCGTCGCCGGGTACGCGCTCGCGTACGCGGCCGGACTGATCACCGGCGGCCGGCTCGGCGACCTCTACGGCCGCCGCCGGATGTTCCTGATCGGCGTGGCCCTGTTCACCCTCTCCTCGGCCTGGGCCGGCAGCGCGCCCACCGCCGGGCAGCTGGTGGCGGCCCGCGTCGCCCAGGGTCTCGCCTCCGCCCTGATGGGCCCCCAGGTCCTCGCCATCATCGGCACCGTCTACAGCGGGCCCGCCCGTATCCGCGCCTTCAACGCGTTCGGTCTGACGATGGGGCTCGCCGGTGTGTTCGGCCAGCTCATCGGCGGTGTGCTGATCCACCTGGACATCGCGGGACTCAGCTGGCGCACCTGCTTCCTGGTCAATGTGCCGATCGGCGTCGCCGCGCTGGTCTTCGCCCCGCGCGTGGTTCCCGAGTCCAAGGCGCAGGGCAAGTCGCGCCTCGACCCGCTCGGCATGCTGCTGGTCTCCGCGGGTCTGGTCGCCGTCGTACTGCCGCTCGCCGAGGGCCAGCAGAAGGGCTGGCCGGAGTGGACCTGGGTGTGCCTGGCCGTCTCCCCGGTGCTGCTCGCCCTGTTCGCGCTCTACCAGCGGCGGCTGGCGGCGGCCGACCGCGGCCCGCTCGTCAACCCGGCGCTGTTCCGCCAGCGTTCCTTCACCGTCGGGGTGAGCACGGCCCTCGTCTACTACTCCGGCATGGCGTCGTTCTTCCTGGTGCTCGCCCTCTACCTCCAGCAGGGCTGCGGGCTCAGCGCGCTCGACTCCGGCCTGGTCTTCCTGCCGCTGGGCGTCGGCTTCCTCGGCGTCTCGCTGACCGCCAAGCAGATCGCCGCGGTGCTCGGCCGGCAGACCCTGGCCGTCGGCGCGCTGGTGCTGACGGCCAGTCTGATCGGGCTGTACGCCGCCGTGGAGCACATCGGCACCCATGGCGAGGTCGCCTGGCTGGTGCCCGGGCTGCTGGTCGGCGGCGCCGGGATGGCCATGGTGATGGCACCGCTGGCGACCGTGGCCCTCGCGGGCACCGACCCGCGCTACGCGGGCGCGGCCTCCGGTGTGCTGTCCACCGCCAACCAGGTCGGCGGCGCGATCGGCGTCGCGCTGGTGGGCGTGGTCTTCTACCACGTCCTGGGCAACGGCACCGGACCCGACGCCTACGCCGACGCCTTCCGGGCCAGCGTCTATCTGCTGGTGCCGTTCGCGCTCGGCGTGGCCGCCCTGGTCCAGCTGTTCCCGCGCCCGCCCAAGAAGGCACCCACGTCCTGAGCCGTGCGGCGGCTCGCCCGATCGCGGGTCAGCCGCCGGTCCCGTTCCGCGTGTCCGCCGACGGACACGCCGTCAGCGCACCACAGAGGAGTTTCGTCCATGACCACCGAAGCGGAACTGACCGGCAGAAGTGCCGAGTCCGTGCCGGCAGCGGACCACGGGGAATCCGGCGGCAAGCCCGCCTGGGGTGCTCTCCTCGTGGTGTTGCTCGGCCTGTTCATCGCCAACATCGACTTCTTCATCGTCAATGTGGCCATCCCCTCGCTCCAGCGGGACATGCACGCCACCAGCGCCGAGATCCAGCTGGTGGCGGCGACCTTCAACATCGGCCTGTCCGCCATGCTCATCACCGGCGGCCGGCTCGGCGACCTGTACGGCCGCCGCAAGGTGTTCGCCATCGGCCTGGCCCTGTTCGCGCTGGCCTCGCTGGCCTGTGGCATCGCGCCGAACATGCCCGAACTGATCGCCGCCCGCGCCGTGCAGGGCGCCGCGGCCGCGCTGGTCATCCCGCAGGTCCTCGGCATCCTGACCACCGCCTACACGGGCAAGGCCAGGGTCGCCGCGTTCAACGCGTACGGCATCACGATGGGCGCCTCCGCCGTGTTCGGCCAGCTGATCGGCGGTCTGCTGATCAAGGCCGACCTCTTCGGCTGGGACTGGCGGACCATCTTCCTGATCAACGCCCCGATCGGCGCCGTCGTCCTGCTGCTCACCCCGAAGGTGGTCCCCGAGTCCCGCGCGGAGGGCCGTACGGGACTCGACTGGACCGGGGTGGTGCTGGTGACCGCCGGCCTCACGGCCATCGTGCTGCCGCTGGTCCAGGGCCGCGAGCAGGGCTGGCCGACCTGGACCTGGGAGTGCCTGGTGGCGGCGGTGCCGCTGCTGGCCGCGTTCTGGTGGACGCAGCGCCGCAAGGCGGCCCGTGACGGCTCTCCGCTGGTCCACCCGAGCCTCTTCGCGGACCGCGCGTTCGGTATCGGCGTCGTCTCCCTGCTGGTGTTCTTCGCCGCGATGGCCTCCTTCTTCCTGGTCCTCGCGCTGTACCTCCAGGAGGGCCGCGGCGTCTCCGCGCTCAAGTCGGGTCTGCTGTTCATGCCGCTCGGCCTCGGCTTCTTCCTCGGCTCCGCGCAGTCGCCGAAGGTCGCCGCCAAGCTGGGCAAGCAGGTGCTCGCGCTCGGCGCGGTGCTCCAGGCGGTCGGCAATCTGGGCCTGGCCGAAACCGCATGGCACCTGGACAGCACCGGGAACGTGGCCTGGTGCATTCCGGCCATGGTCGTGGCCGGTCTCGGCATGGGCTTCGTGATCGCCCCGCTGGCCTCGCTGGTCCTGGCCGGGGTCGCCCCGCAGCACGCGGCCGCCGCCTCCGGGGTGTTCTCCACGGCCCAGGAGATGGGCAACGCGATCGGCATCGCCGTGCTCGGCGTGGTCTTCTTCGGGGTCGCCGGATCGCAGGTCACCGCGCACTCCTACGCCCACGCCTTCAGCGTCGGACTGCTGGTGCAGGCCGGGATCTGCGTCCTGGTGGCCTGCCTGGTGCAGCTGCTGCCGCGACCGAAGGCGGCGGACCCGGGCGCGGCGGCCGTGGCCGCCTGACCCGCCCCGCACTCCCGCCCCGAAGGGGGCCGGCGCACCCCGCGCCGGCCCCCTTCTCGTTGCTCGTCACCGAGTCCCGAACTATCCATCAGCCACCCGCTTTGCCTTCATAAAAGCAGATGTTTACCAGTATATAACGAGTCAGTAACCCGTCAGATTTCCGTCAGTGCCGCTCACCAGGATGTGCTCCGACGCTGAGATTCAGCCAACGGAGGGAACCCCATGTCCGCCTGTGAGCAGCGAAAACTGCCAGATTGGCCCATGCCCCGGTCGTGCCCCTACGCGCCGCCGGACGCCTACGCCGCACTCCGCGACGAAGCACCGTCCAGAGTGCGTATAAGAGGCGGCGAGGCCTGGCTGGTCACCCGGCACGCGGACGTACGCCAGGTGCTCAACGACAACCGGTTCAGCGCCGACGACCAGCAGCCGGGCTTCCCGATCCGCATCCAGCTGCCGCCCGAGCCGGGCGTGATGTCCTTCAGCCGCATGGACGACCCGGAGCACGGCCGGCTGCGCCGGATGGCCCTGACCGAGTTCACCGCCCGCCGCACCCGCGCCCTGCGCCCCGAGGTGGAACTCCTGGTCGGGCAGCTGCTGGACGAGCTGGAGAGCGGACCGAAGCCGGTGGACCTGGTGGCGAACTTCGCCATCCGGCTGCCCTCGCTGGTCATCGCCCGCATGCTCGGGGTGCCCGAGCGGGACGAGGCGGACTTCACCGAGCAGAGCCAGGTCATCCTCTCCCAGGAGGCCGGCCCCGAGGAGACGTACGCGGCGTTCGTCGCGATGACCAAGTTCCTCGACGAACTCGTCGCCCAGCGCAGCGCCGAACCGCGGGACGACCTGATCAGCCGGCTCGCCACCCGGTACGTGCGCGCGGGCGAGCTGACCCACGAGGAACTGGTGGCCATGGCCCGGTTCATCCTCGTCGCCGGGCACGAGACCACGGCTCACCAGATCAGCCTCAGCGTCCTCAGCCTGCTGCGCGATCCCGCCCAGCTCGCCGAACTGCGCGCGGACGAAGGCCTGTTCAAGCCCGCAGTCGAGGAACTGCTGCGGTACTGGTCCATCTCCCAGGACAACCAGGTGCGGGCCGCCGTGGCCGAGGTCGAACTGGGCGGCGCGACCATCCGCAAGGGCGACGGCGTGATCGTCGCCATCCCCGCGGCCAACCATGACGAGTCCGTCTACCCCGGCGCCGACAGGGTCGACATCCACCGTGACGCCGCCGGACACCTCGCCTTCGGCTTCGGCGCCCATCTGTGCCCGGGCGCCTCTCTGGCCCGGATGGAGCTGGAGGTCTGCCTCAAGGCCCTGTTCACCCGCTTCCCGGACCTGCGCCTGGCGGTGGCGCCGCAGGACGTCCGCTTCCGGGAGAACACCATCGTGTACGGGCTCCAGGAGCTGCCGGTCACCTGGTGATCCCCGGGCGGTCGTCCGGTTCGGTTCCCGCGTCCGGAGAACTCGTCCGGCGCGGGGACCTGCGGTCGAAGGGCGGTCACGACGTTTCTTGACGACGCGTCAGTAGCGCGTCAGTGCCAGGTCAGGACCGCTTGGCAGAGTCATCCGTGTTCCGTCCACCGCCGGTGCGTCCGATGTGAGGAGAGCGCCCGTCATGGCAGACACCGCAGCCCCCGGACCCACCCGGGCCCTGATCCTGGCCAATCCGGCCTCCGGTAGCCACAGCCCCGAACTCGTCGGTCAGGTACGGGATCTGTGCGCCACCTACCTGGAGCGGGCCGAGGTCCACCGGACCAGCGGACCGGGGGACGCGACCGTCGCCGTACGCCGCGCCCTGGAGCGCACCGACGACGCCCCCGACCTGATCGTCGCCATCGGCGGCGACGGCACGGTCCGCGAGGCCGTCCAGGGACTGGTGCCGGCCGACCACGGGGCGAGCCTCGCGGTGATACCCGGTGGCACCGGCAACTCCGGCTACAAGATGCTGTGGGGCGAGCGGCCCTGGAGCGAGGCGCTCAAGGCGGTCCTCACCGACCATGGCATCGGCGGCAGCGCCCGGTTGCGCAGACTCGACCTGGCACGCCTCGCCGAGACCCGCAACTACGTGTACCTGGGCGCCTGTTCGGGCGTCATCGCGGACGCCCTGATCACCGCGAAGCAGGTGCCGCTGAGCGGCCGCGAACGCTATGTCCGCGCCTTCGCCGACACCGCCGACGGGTACGAGCCGTACCCCGGCCGGGTCACGGTCGACGGCCGGATCGTGCACGAGGGCCCCACCGTCCTCGCCAACGTCGGCGGCGGCCCCTACCGCGGCGGCCGCTACCACGTACTGCCCGACTCGCTGCTCGACGACGGACTGCTCGACGTCTGTGTCATCGGCGGCGACGTCACCGCGGCCCAGGTTCCCGAACTGACCCTGAACGCCGCCCATATGACCCATCCGGCGACCGTCTACGCACGGGGCCGCCGGATCACCGTGGAACGCACCGACGGCCGCCGCCTCCCGCTGGAGCACGACGGTGAGTACCAACACGGCATCGGCGCCGCGGCCACCTTCGAGGTGCTCCCCGGAGCCCTCCCCGTGTGGGCGCCTGCCACCCCCTGAACCAACCGTCCGAAGAACCGAAGAAGCACCACCAAAAAGGAGATCGCCCGCATGAGCGACCTGACCACCACCGTCACCCGCTACCTCGACATCTGGAACGAGGCGGACGCCGACAAGCGCGCCGCGGCCATTGCCGAGCTGTTCACCGCCGACGCCCCGTACATCGACCCGCTGGCCGCGGTCGAGGGTCGCGAGGGCTTCGCGGCTGTGGTGGCCGGCGCCCGCGACCAGTTCAAGGGTCTCTCCTTCGAGCTGCACGGCACCGTCGACGCCCACCACAACCAGGCCCGCTTCCAGTGGGGCCTGGTGACCGAGGCCGGCGCCGAGCCGATCGCCATCGGCTTCGACGTCCTCGTCGCCGACGAGGCCGGCAAGATCAAGGCCGTCTACGGCTTCCTGGACAAGGTCCCGGCCGCGTAACACCGGCACGCGTCGCGGGAGCACCGGCAATCCGGTGCTCCCGCACCCGTGTTGAGGACCGAAGTCCTCCCCCTCGACGCACGCACGGAAGGTACCCGCCATGACCGCCGTCCTCGCGGAGAGCGTCGCCCGGGCGCTGTGCGACGACTGGGCCGAGCAGGCCGAGGCCTCGTCGCCGTCGACCGCCCGCCGCCCCGCCGGCACGGACACCCCGCTGCGCGAACTCTCGCACTGGGCCGCCACCTTGCGCCCGCAGGCCGTGCCGTGCCGGGTGCTCAAACTCGCCGCGAGCCAGGTGCTCTCGCAGATCGCCTCCATCCGGGCAGGGCTCCAACACCCCCTGGGCCGCAAGCTGGTGGCCGCCTTCGGGCACCCCATGCAGCGCGACCCCCGCCAGGCCGCCGGGGTCTTCGCGGCGCTCGGCTCCTGGCTCAACCTGGACGACACCGCGTACGCCGGCCATCTGTCGAACTCCACGGTCGCCGTCCCCCTCGCCTTCGCCTACGCCCGCCGCCTGGACGGCCTCTCCCTGCTCACCTCGGTGGTCGTGGCCAACGAGTGCGCGGCCCGCATCACCGCCTCCGCGACCCTCGGACCGCTGCGCGGCCAGAGCGCCGTGCACACCCATCTGGCCGGCGCGGTCGCCGGGCGGCTGCACGCCGACCGGGCCTCCGCGAGCCTGTACGAGAACGCCTTCGGACTGGCCTTCGCCATGCCCAACTGGCCGCTGATGCGCGCCTTCCTGGCCAGCGACGCCCGGCTGTTCAACACCTTCACCCCGGTGCGCACCGCGATGGACGCCTGCGACGCGGCGTACGCCGGGCTGCGCGGCGCGCCCGACATCATGGAGCACAGCGACGGCTTCCTCGCCCGCTTCGCGACGGTGCCGCTGCCCCAGGCGGTGGCCAAGGGCCTCGGCCGGCGCTGGCACACCGACACGCTGTCCTTCAAGATGCACCCCGGCGGACCCGGTATCGACGCGGCCGTGGACTGTGCCCAGGAGATCCACCGCGAACTGGGCCCGCTGCGCCCGCAGGACGTGGCCGAGGTCGTCGTGGAGGCGTCCCTGTACACCCTGTTCGCGGGACAGCGCGCCGCCGCCTACGTCACCGGTCCCGGCTCCCCGCTCGGCGCGCTGGTCCTGGACGTGCCCTACCCCGTGGCGACCACGCTCCTCACCGGCGAGTTCTCCGTCGACGACTTCTCCTCGCCCGCCGTGGACGACCTCGACCGCTGGGCGCTGGCCAAGCGGATCCGGCTGGAGCACGACACCGAGATGACCCGCGAACTCTTCCTGTCCGACGCCCCGTTCGGCGAGGCGGTACGGGAGGCGGGGGAGCTGGCGGTGCCCTGGCTGCGCGGCTTCGGCGGCGACGAACTCGTGGACCTGGTCGGCGCGGTCCGTGCCGACGACCGGGACTTCTCCAGCTCCACCAAGGCGACGGGCGCCCGCGTCACCGTCCGCCTGACCGACGGCCGTACGATCTCCCGCACCCGCCTGATCCCCATCGGCGCCGCGGGCCCCGAGACCCGCCACTCCCACGCCGACCTGGTCCGCGAGAAGTTCCTCTCGGTGGGCGGCCCCCACGAGGTCGCCGACACGGTCGACCGCCTCCACCGGATGCGCCCCTCGGCGGTCCGACGCTGGATAGAGACGGCCTTCCTGGACTGAGGGCGCCGCCGGCCCCGGCCCTCCTACGCCCCCCAGACCGCGGGCCGCCGCAGCGTCGCCACGAACTTGTACCGCGAGCCCCGGTACACGGACCGCACCCACTCCACCGGTGCGCCCTCCGCGTCCCGTGAGTGCCGGGACATCAGCAGCATCGGCAGGCCCACATCCGTGGCCAGCAGCGCGGCCTCCCGCGGTGTCGACAGCGAGGTCTCGATCGTCTCGTCGGCCGACGACAGCCGTACCCCGTAGACCTCCGCCAGCGCGGTGTACAGCGAGGGACACGACGCCAGTACCCCGCGCAGCCCCGGGAAGCGCCGTGCCGACAGATGTGTCGTCTCGATCGCCATCGGCTCCCCGCTGGCGAGCCGCAGCCGCTCGATCCGCAGCACCTTTTCCCCCGCGGCGACCCCAAGCAGCCCGGCCAGCCGCTCGTCCGCCGGTACCTCCCCGACGTCGAGCACCTGCGAGGCCGGCGACAGTCCCTGCGCCCGCATGTCCTCGGTGTGCGAGGTGAGTTGCAGCGTCCGGTACAGCTTGGGCTGCGCGACGAAAGTGCCCTTGCCCTGGATCCGGTCCAGCCGCCCCTCCCCGACCAGCTCCTGGAGCGCCTGCCGCACGGTGGTCCGAGAGGTGTCGAACTGCTCGGCGAGCAACCGTTCCGCCGGCACCGCGGCACCGGGCTGGAGCGCCTCGGTCATGGCGAGCAGCCGCTGCTTGATGCGGTAGTACTTCGGCACGCGCGCGCCGCTGACGTCGGTGGTCATGCCTGCCTTCCGGCTGTGTCGATGGGCTCCCGTTATAGCGACCAAGTGCCCTATGGTCTAGTCCAACTGAACGGACCGGGCGAAAGGGACGGACCCGGCCGCGGGTGCGGACCTGAAGCGGACGAAAGCGCTCCGGTGACTTTCTCGTAACGGCCTCAACCCGGCTCCCGGACCACCCTTGACACCCCGAAAGGTCTAGGCCAAGCTCCACCGTACTGGTCTACACCATTAGCGGCCAGGTCCCGAGCCCTACGTGCAACAGCGTCGTACGCAGGTCACCGCCGAGGGCGTGGGGGGTTGAGTGGCATCCCTGAGGAGGGTGGCGTGAAGCGCAAGCTCGCTTCCGCGATCGTGATCGCGGGCATGATGGTCTCCGTTGCGGCGTGTGGCGGAAACGACGGCAATGACAGCAAGGACGCGGGTCCCAGCAGCTGGAAGGGCCAGACCCTGACGGTGTGGACCATGGACGGCTCCGCGCCGCCGCAGTGGTCCAAGGACGTGCAGGCCGCCTTCGAGAAGAAGACCGGCGCGAAGCTGAAGTTCGAGATCCAGAAGTGGGACGGGATCCAGCAGAAGATCACCACCGCTCTCTCGGAGGACACCCCGCCGGACGTCCTGGAGGTCGGCAACACCCAGACCCCGGCCTACGCGTCCACCGGCGGTCTCGCGGACCTCGGCGACCTCAAGCAGTCCATCGGCGCCGACTGGACCGCCTCGGTCTCCAAGTCGTCCGTCTACGACGGCAAGCAGTACGCGGCCCCCTGGTACTTCGCCAACCGCGTCGTCATCTACAACAAGAAGATCTGGGCCAAGGCCGGCATCAACTCCACGCCGAAGACCCGTGACGAGTTCCTCAAGGACCTCGACACCATCGGCAAGAAGACGGACGCCGAGCCGATCTACCTGCCCGGCCAGAACTGGTACTTCCTGGACGGCCTGATCGTCGGCCAGGGCGGCGACCTGGTGAAGAAGCAGGGCGACAAGTACGTCTCCAACCTCGCGGACCCGAAGGTCGCCGCGGCCATGGAGATCTACAAGAAGTACGCCGCCTACTCCAAGGCCCCCAAGGACAAGGACGAGGCCACCCCGCAGCAGGCCACCGTCTTCGCCAAGGGCAAGACCGGCGCCTTCATCGGCATGGGCTGGGAGGCGGCCACCGCCATCCAGGCCAACAAGTCCATCGAGAAGGACCTCGGCTACTTCACCATCCCCGGTGCCACCGCCGACAAGCCCGAGGGCGTCTTCCTCGGCGGCTCCAACCTCGCGGTCGCCCAGAACAGCAAGAAGCAGTCCCTGGCCAAGGAGTTCCTGAAGATCGCCCTGTCCGACCAGTACGAGGGCGAACTGGCCAAGCTCAGCGGCGTCATCCCGAACAAGACGTCCCTGGAGAGCAACCTCAAGGGCAACGCCGCCGCCGAGGCCGCGGCGCCGGGCGCCGCGGTGGGCGGCACCACCCCGCTGATCCCCGAGTGGGCCGCGGTGGAGAACACCCCGAACCCCATCAAGTCGTACATGACCGCCGTGCTGAACGGTAAGGCTCCGGCCGCCGCCGCCAAGGACGTCGAGGGCGAGATCAACCAGCGTCTGGCCCAGCAGAACTGACCCGCGCCGGGGGCGTCCCAGCGACGCCCCCGGCACACCTGCGCCGCCCGCGCCCCTCGGCGCCGGCGGGGCACACGATTTCGTACGGCCACGGAAGAGACGACGACTCATGTCAGTGCAGACCGAAGGCACGGACACGGCCGGGGGGCCCGCTGTCCGCAAGGGCCGGGCGCCGGCGCCGCCGCGCGGTGCGGACCGGGCCTCCCGGTCCCCGGCGGCCCGCCTTGCCGCCGCCCCCTATCTCCTCCTGCTGCCCGCGCTGGTGGCCACACTGGTCCTGCTGGGCTGGCCGCTGGTCAAGAACGGCATGCTGTCGTTCCAGAACCTCAACCCGCGGCAGCTCATCCAGCATCTCACCGAGTGGAACGGCTTCCACAACTACCAGCAGGTCCTGACCGGTTCGGACTTCTGGAAGGTCGTCGAGCGCTCGGTCCTGTTCACCGCCGCCAACGTCGTCCTGATCATGCTGATCGGCACCCTGATCGGACTGCTGCTGGCCCGCCTCGGCAAGAAGATGCGCCTCACCCTGCTGGTGGGCCTCGTCCTCGCCTGGGCCATGCCCGTCATCGCCGCCACCACCGTCTACCAGTGGCTGTTCGCCCAGCGCTTCGGCGTCGTCAACTGGGTCCTGGACAAGCTGGGTTGGCACTCGATGGCCGACTACAACTGGATGGGCGGCCAGTTCTCCACCTTCTCGGTGATCGTCCTGCTCATCGTGTGGCAGTCGATCCCGTTCGTCGCGATCAACCTCTACGCCGCGACGACCACCATCCCCAAGGAGCTGTACGAGGCCGCCTCCCTGGACGGCGCCGGCGCCTGGCAGAGCTTCACCTCGGTGACCCTGCCCTTCCTGCGGCCCTTCCTCTACTCCACGACCTTCCTCGAAGTCATCTGGGTCTTCAAGGCGTTCCCGCAGGTCTTCGCCATGAACGAGGGCGGCCCCGACCGCCTCACCGAGACCCTGCCGATCTACGCCTACGTCGAGGGCGTCGGAAACCAGCACTTCGGGGTCGGCGCGGCGATCTCCTTCCTCACCATCCTGGTCCTGCTCGTCATCACCTCGTACTACCTGCGCATGGTGCTCAAGCAAGAGGAGGACGAGCTGTGAAGCGCTCGCTCTTCGGCCGTATCTGGCCCAACGCGACCGCCGTCGTCCTCTTCGTCGGCCTCGTGTTCCCCGTCTACTGGATGTTCGCCACGGCCTTCAAGCCGACCGGCGACATCATCACCGACAACCCGGTGTGGTTCCCGAAGCACTTCACCCTCAGCCACTTCGACCGCGCGGTGCACGCCGACCACTTCTGGACCCTGGTCGCCAACTCCGTGACCGTGACGCTGTGTTCGGTGCTGCTCTCACTCGTCATCGCCCTGTTCGCCGCCTTCGCGCTCGCCCGGATGCGGTTCAAGGGCCGGCGCGGGTTCATCGTGACCTTCATGCTGGCGCAGATGGCCCCCTGGGAGGTCATGATCATCGCCATCTACATGATCGTGCGCGACGGCGACATGCTGAACAGCCTGGTCCCGCTCACCGTCTTCTACGCGATGATGGTGCTGCCCCTCACCGTCCTGACGCTGCGCGGTTACATCGCCGCCGTGCCGAAGGAGCTGGAGGAGTCGGCGATGGTCGACGGCTGCACCCGCCTCCAGGCCTTCCGCAAGGTGATCTTCCCGCTGCTCGCGCCCGGCCTCATGGCCACCTCGCTGTTCGGGTTCATCACCGCCTGGAACGAGTTCCCGCTGGTCCTGATCCTCAACAAGGACATCGAGAAGCAGACCCTGCCGCTGTGGCTGTCGCAGTTCCAGACCGCGTTCGGCGACGACTGGGGCGCCACCATGGCCGCCTCGTCCCTGTTCGCGCTGCCCATCCTGATCCTCTTCATCTTCCTGCAACGCAAGGCTGTCAGCGGTCTGACCGACGGCGCCGTGAAGGGATGACGTCCGATGACCACACTCGCCACCGGCCCAGACACCCTGACCCGCGACGCCCTCGCGGTGCTGCAACCCGGCTTCGACGGCACCACCGCCCCCGACTGGGTGCGCCGCCGCCTCGGTGAGGGCCTCGCCTCCGTCGCCCTGTTCGGCCGCAACGTCGTCAGCGAGAATCAAGTCGCCTCCCTGACCGCCCAGTTGCACGCCGAGCGGGACGACCTCCTGATCGCCATCGACGAGGAGAGCGGCGACGTCACCCGCCTCGATGTGCGCACCGGCTCGTCCTTCCCCGGCAACCACGCCCTCGGCGCCGTCGACGACCCCGATCTCACCCGCGCGGTCTCCCGCGAGCTGGGCCGCCGCCTGGCCGCCTGCGGCGTCAACTTCGACTGGGCGCCGTCCGCCGACGTCAACGCCAACGCCGACAACCCGGTCATCGGCGTCCGCTCCTTCGGCGCCGCCACCGACCTCGTCGCCCGGCACACCGCGGCCTGGGTCGAGGGCTTGCAGTCCACCGGCGTCGCCGCCTGCACCAAGCACTTCCCGGGCCACGGCGACACCAACATCGACTCCCATCACGCCGTACCCCGTATCGACGTCGACGCCGAGACCCTCTTCGCGCGTGAACTGCCCCCGTTCCGCGCGGCGATCGCCGCCGGCACCCGGGCCGTCATGAGCGCGCACATCCTCGTCCCGGCCCTCGACCCCGACCGCCCCGGCACCCTCTCCCGCCGCATCCTCACCGAGCTGCTGCGCGAGGAACTGGGCTACCAGGGCCTGATCGTCACCGACGGCATGGAGATGCGTGCCATCTCCGGCACCTACGGCCTGGAACACGGCGTGGTCCTCGCCATCGCGGCCGGCGCCGACGCGATCTGCGTGGGCGGCGGACTGTGCGACGAGGGTACGGTGCTCGGCCTGCGGGACGCGCTCGTGGCCGCCGTACGCTCCGGTGAACTGCCCGAGGAACGGCTCGCCGACGCGGCCACCCGGGTACGGGAGCTGGCCCGCTGGACGGCCGGTGCGCGCGGCGACGCGGCCCGCACCGAACCGGCACCGCAGGTCGGCCTGACGGCCGCGCGCCGGGCACTGAGAGTGACCCGCGCCGGGGGCCCCGCCCCCGTCGACTCCCCGGTCTACGTGGCCCAGTTCAACCCCGAGCCGAACATCGCCGTCGGCGACCAGACCCCCTGGGGCGTCACCGACGAGCTGAGACGGCTGGTGCCCGGCAGCACGGACGGCTCCTTCACCGGCACGGACGCGGGCACCCTCGCCCTCGCCGCGGCAGGCGAGCGCCGGATCGTCGCCGTCGTCCGCGACGAACACCGCCACGACTGGATGCGCTCCGCCCTCGACACCCTCCTCGCCGCCCGCCCTGACACCGTTGTCGTCGAAATGGGCCTGCCCCAGGCGACCCCGAGAGGCTCCGTCCACATCGCCACGTACGGCGCCGCCCGCGTGTGCGGGATCGCGGCGGCGGAGGCGGTCGTGAGGGGCTGAGCGGGGGGGGGGTACGAGGGGCCGGGGGCGCGGTGTTCCGGCTGGAGTAGGTCCGGGGGGCCTACGGCGGGCGGGGCGGGGTCGGTGCGCGGTGGGCCTGTGCCGGTTGGGACGGGCCGTGCGGACGCCGACCGAGCCGGGCCCTGTACACGCCGACCCGGCCGGGCCCCGGATGCGGGGCTCGCCCGGCCCGGTCGGCGTGTACGGGGTCCGGTTTGAACGGCGTGCACGGTCCCCCGCCCGGGACGGACGGGGCGGCCCTCGTCGAGCCCCCTTCTGAACCGATCAGCTGGGCCCAGCCAGCCCCGGACGGATCGGGCCCGGCCCATCCGGCCCAGGTCTGGATCCTCTTCGTCCGGACCGGCCCCGTCCGAAAGCGGGGTGTGCTCGGCCCAACCCGGCAGGGCCGAGCACACCCACCCCGGCAAGCATCCGCGCCCGAGGGGCTCGGGGCCGCCCTCGATACGCGGCTCCGCCGCGGTGCGCGACCAGCCACGACGCACCCGCACCCATCCACGCGCCGACCCTCCTCCCGCACCCATCCGCGCACCGAACACCCACCCACTCAAAGACCTCCTCACTCCTTCGCGCCCTGGGCCTTTCACGCCCTGGCGCATGCCACCGGCACATGTCTCACCGCCACCCACATCCGTCACCCCGGAGTGCTCGCATGCAGACACCAGCCCCCTACCTCCACCGCGCGGCATCCGACCGCCCCTACTTCAGCGCCGACGGCGAGACCTATCTCGCCCCCACCCCCTTGCGCGACATCGAGAAGTCCCGCCCGCTGAGGGTGCTCTCGGCCGAGGACTTCGCGTTCTGGCAGACGTACGGCTATGTCGTCGTCCGCGAGGCCATCACCCCCGGCGAGGCCAAGCAACTCCTCGACTTCGCTTGGGAGTTCCAGGGCCTGGACCCCGACCGCCCGGAAACCTGGTACGAGCAGCCAAAGTTCCGCTCCGAACTCGACCAGCACCTGTTCATCTACGGTTTCGTCGAGTCGTACCACCACCAGCTCCTGTGGGACAGCAGGCAGAACCAGCGGGTCCACGACGCCTTCGTGGACGTCTGGGACTGCGAGGAGCTGTGGGTCACCCTCGACCGCCTCAACCTCAACCCGCCCAACGCCGGCACCCGTTCGCGCTCGCTGATCGAGCCCACCACCGAGGGCTTCGACATCGATCTGCACTGGGACGTGGACACCACCCTCGCCGTGCTGCCCCAGCGCGTGCAGGGCATCATCGCGCTGAACGACACCCGCCCCGAACTCGGCGGCTTCCAGTGCGCCCCCGAACTCTTCCGCCGCTTCGAGGAATGGCGCCTCGCCCAGCCACCCGGCCGCGACCCGATCCGTCCGAACGCCGACCGCACCGAGTTCCCCGTGGTCCGCCCCGACCTCCAGGCCGGTGACCTGCTCATCTTCAACGGGCTGCTCGCGCACGGCGTCGCCCCGAACCGCTCGGAGCGCGGGGTGCGGGCCGTCCAGTACCTGTCGATGATGCCCGCCCTGGAGGAGCACACCGTCCTGCGCGACTCCCGTGTGCACTCCTGGCGCACCCTGGCCACCCCCGACTGGAACGGCACCCTCCTCGGCGACGCCCGCCGCCCCGAGGCGGAGCGCTACGGCCCGGCCGAACTCAATCCGCTGGGACGCAAGTTGCTGGGCCTCGACTCCTGGAACGGCGGAGGCGACGCCAAGTGAAGCACCGCATCTGCCTCTGCCTGCCCACCAACCGCGCCTGTCCCGCGACGATCGCCGCCCTGCACCAGGAGGCCGCCTACGCGGTCCGCCACTTCGACGTGGACGTCCACCTTCTGATCCTGGACTCCGCCGACGCCGACACCCGCGCCGACCACCTCCGGGTGATCGCCGCGCTCCCCGACGTCCCCCAGGTGACCGTCCACCACATGGACGAGGACCAACAGCGCACCCGCCTGCGCGAGTTGATTGACTCCGCAGACCTGTCCTCCGGCCTCCTCGACCAGCTGCTCCCGCCCGCCGTCTCCTACGGCGCCTGCACCAACCGCGCCTTCCTCTTCGCCGCCGCGCTCGGCTGCCGCTCCCTGCATCGCAGGGACTCCGACAGCACCTATCAACTGCACGCCGGACAGCCGGTGTTCCCCATCCATCACGAACTGCCCTGGCTGGGCCGCCCCGCCGCCGAGGCGACGGCCGCCGGACTGCACACCGACCTCGACCCGGCCCACGCCCGGCGCCCGGTCTCCCTGGCCGGCGCCTCCTTCATCGGTGAACTCTCCGTGGACATAGCCGAGATGCGCCGCCTCGACCCGGCCGTCTACCACGACGTGGTCAGCCTCTGGGCGCCCACCGACTGGCCGGAGGAGCGCAAACGGGACCTGGTCGCCGAGTCCTTCACGGGCGCGGGCACCGCTCCGTTCACCGGCGACCGCTCGACCCTCACCTTGGTCGACCCGATGCGCGTCGACATGTGCAACATCGCCTTCGACCGGGCCGTCTACGAACGCGTCCCGCTGCCGCCCGCCACGGACACCATCGGCAGCGACTACTTCCTGCTCCACCTGGTCCACGACGCCACGCTGCCCGGCATCCTCCACAACCGGCACATCGAGAACTTCCACACCCCCGAACGCCGCACCCCCACCGGCTTCCCCGCCTACCAGCGCCGCTTCGTGAAGTTCCTGCTGTCGATGCGCTACTTCCACCATGTCTACGACCGCATGACCGCCACCGGCGCCGCCCTCCTGGACGGCCACGACCGGGTCCGCCCCGACCGGATCACCGCGTTCCTCCGCGACAGCACCACCCTGGACCCGGCCGAGAACATCTGGCGCCTGGACCGGCTGGACACCTCGTACCGCAAACTGGGCGGCAGATACGCGGAGTTCGCCGAGCAACTGAGCGATGAACGCGACCAGTTGCTGACCGAGGCCGCCTCGGACATCACGGCCTACGCGGACCTGATCGACGCCTGGCCCGCACTGATCGAAGCGACCCGCACATGAACGCCGCACCGAAGAAGCGCGGGGAACCGCGCGCCCAGCCCCATCGAAACCACACCCGCCTGACAACGTTGCCCGGCGTCCCCATCGGCGAACTCGCCGCCGCCACCACCGACCGCATCATCTACAACCTCACCGGCATAGAGCACCAGTACGACTCCCTCCGCGCCGAACTCCCGTTCACCGACATCCGCTTCGCCCTCAAGGCCTGCCCGGTCGACGACGTCCTCCACTGCCTGGCGGCCCGCGGCGCCGGCTTCGACGCCGCGAGCCCCGCCGAAATAGAGCAAGCCCTCCGCACCGGCGTGGACCCCGGCCGCGTCCACTACGGCAACACCATCAAGTCCGACCACGACATCGCCGAGGCCCACCGCCAGGGCATCCGCACCTTCGCCACCGACAGCGTCGAGGACGTCACCGCCATCGCCCGGCACGCCCCCGGCGCCCGCGTGTTCTGCCGCCTCGCCACCAGCGGCGAGGGCGCCCTGTGGGGCCTGAACCGCAAGTTCGGCTGCGCCCCCGAGGACGCCGTACGCATCCTGGACACGGCCCGTTCGGCCGGCCTCACCCCCGCCGGTCTGTCCGTGCACGTCGGCTCCCAGCAGATGACCGCCGAGGGCTGGCAGGCCGCCCTCGACCTGCTCGCCGAGACCTTGACGGCGCTGGCCGGGCGGGGGATCGTACCGGATCACATCAACCTCGGCGGCGGACTGCCCGCGCTCGGCTACCGGGACCGCCACGGCAACCCCCTCGACCCGCCCCTGGACAAGATCTTCGCCGTGCTCCGCGAGGGCATGGACCGGCTGCGCGCCCTCGCCCCCGTCACCTTCGTCATGGAACCGGGCCGCCACCTGGTCGCCGACCACGGCGCCGTCCGCGCCCATGTCGCCCGCCTCACCCACCGCCGCGGGCCGGACGGCACGGACGCGCACTGGCTCTACCTCAGCTGCGGCAAGTTCAACGGCCTGTACGAGATGGACCAGTTGACCCACCACATGGTCTTCCCCGGACAGCCGGACCCGGGGGAGACGGTGCCGGCGATCATCGCGGGCCCGACGTGCGACAGCGACGACGCCTACGGCGCCGGCCTGCACCCGGTCCGCATCCCCCGGACCCTCGCCTCCGGCGACCCGGTGTGGATCCTTTCCGCCGGTGCCTACGCCACGAGTTACACCACCGGCGGCTTCAACGGCTTCGGCCCGCTGCCCTGCGTCTGCGTACGCGCGCACAACTCCCCAGACCACGAACGGCCTTGAAATGAACGACCACATACGCATCCGGGAGATAGCGGCCCCCGACTGGCCCGCGCTCGCCGCCCTCGAACACGAGGCGTACGCACACCTCTCCCTCGCCGAGGGCGAGCACCTGCTGCGCTCCCGCGCCGCCGCCTCACCCGCCACCTGCTTCGCCCTCACCGTGGACGGCCAACTGGCGGGCTACACCCTCACGTTGCCCTACCCCCGCCCACACTGCCCGGACCCGACCCGCCCCGAGCACACCCGCCACGACACGACCAACCTCCATCTGCACGACCTGGTCGTCAGCGCCCCGCTGCGGCGCAGGGGACTGGGCAGCCGCCTGGTGCGCCATGTCACCGCGACGGCACGGGAGCGCGGCTTCGAGACGGTCTCGCTGATCGCCGTGGCCGGCAAGGAGACCTTCTGGCGGGCGAACGGCTACGCGCCCCACCCGGAGACCCCCGTCCCGTCGGCCTACGGCACCGACGCCCTCTACATGTCGGCCCGTCTGCCCCGCGAAGCGCTGAGGACGTCCTGATGCCCACCCCCTCCTTTTCCCGCGCGAAGTGGTCGATCGCGGCCCTGTTCTGCTTCCTCGGCTTCCAGTACGGCACCTGGGTCTCCCGCCTCCCCGCGCTGAAGACCCGCCTCGACCTGGGAGCCGGGGAAGTGGGTCTCCTCCTGATGGCCTGCGGCGCGGGCGCGGCGGCCGCGTTCCCGCTGGTCGCGGTGCTGATGCGGCGCCTGGGCTCCCGCACCCTGTCGCTCGCCTCGGCGCTGGCCCTGATCGTCGTACTGGCCGCGCTGTCGGTCGTACCGAACTACCCCCTGGCCCTCCTCGCGGTCTGCGCCGACGGAGTCGCCGTCGGCTGCCTCAACGTCGCGATGAACGCGCAGGGCGCCGCTCTGGAGTCCTCGTACGACCGCACGGCCATGTCCCAACTCCACGCCACCTTCAGCGCGGGCCTGCTCACGGCGGCCCTCCTGACCTCCGGCGTGACCAGCCTGACGCAGTCCGTCCCGGCCCATTTCGCCGTCGCGGGCGCGGTGTTGCTGCTCCTGCCGGTGTGCGCCCGCCGCGGCCTGCTCCCCGACGCCCCGGCGCCGACGGAGACGGCGTCGACGAAGACGGACGGTCAACGCACACGACGCTGGTCCCTCCCCTCCGGCCTGACCCTCCTCATGGGCGCGGCCATGACCTTCGGCACCATCACCGAGGGCGCGATGAACGACTGGTCGACCCTCTACCTCAAGGACACCGTCAAGGCGTCCTCGACGGTCGCCCCGCTGGGCATCGCCGTGGTCTCCGCGACGATGCTCCTGGCCCGCGCCTGCGCCGACCGCTGGCGCGACCGCTGGGGCGACGGCCCGGTGGTACGCGCGGGCAGCGCGCTGGCCGCCGTCGGACTGGGACTCGCGCTGCTGACCGGCGGCGTGCCCGCGACGCTCCTCGGCTTCGCCTGCGTCGGCCTCGGCGCGGCCGCCATCACCCCGTGCGTGTACGTCGCCGCAGCCGAACGGGGCTCCGACGCGCTGTCGTTGGTCGCCGCCATGGGCACCACGGGCCTGCTGGCCGGCCCCGCCCTGATCGGCTTCGTGGCGACGGCGGGCGGCCTCACCCTGGGCATGGCAACGGTCGCCGCCTCGGCCCTCGCGGTCACCGCCACCGCGATCTGGATCCCCTGGAACATCCGCCGTTCCCCGGAGCGAGACCCGCTCCCGACCACCCCGGATCACGAAGATGTGACGACTCTTCGTTGAATCGCCAACTGCCCGTAAAGGGCCTCCATTTCCTGTCACCACCGCCGACACCGGCCAGAGCGCCCCGTTCACGACCGGCGGCGCGGTCGCGCACGGAGTCGCGGGGCCTGCCCCTCATCACGCCGAGCCGCCCCCGGCCCCCTCCCGGACCCGCGTTCACGTGAGCTCGGGATGAGTGACTGACGGCTTCTGACCTGCGTGAATGGTCTTTCAGTTGTTTCATGTTCGTGCCGGTTGATGGGGGTCGGAAGTCCCAGGGAAGTCCCAGAGGACTCCGACCGCTTACGGGCGCCCCTTCCTTCTTGTACGCCACTGCGAGCTCCAGGTAGGCCCTGTTGCCCGACGAGGGTGCGACAGCCTGGAGCTCGCAGTGGCTGGCTCTCGGTGGATGCCGTGCGGGATCGTAGGTCCCTGGTGATCGGTGGCGACCAGCCACGCCGTCCGCGGCAGCGGCGCGGTTCACCTCCGCCTGCGCGGCGCGGACCCGGCGAAGTCCACCTCCACCCGATGCGCTCCCCGACAGGAGCGGTAATGTTGACAAAGCGACATTTCACCCATCGGGAACTCGCCGCGGTCCACTCCGCCCGCTCGCGAGCAGTCGAGTCGGGGCGGGCGCAGTCGGCCACACCGCGGATGCCTCATACCGCGGAGGGCTCACGGTGGGAGGACGGGCTGACCGACCGCCCTGGTGAAGACGCGCCCCCCGGCGCACCGGCATCGTGAGGACGAACACCGCGCCACCGCTGTCGGCGCCTGGCCACCGCCGGTAGCTGCGCCCCCGGCCGACTTGCCCGGCAGGCACCGCGGCCGCACGGCATGCCTTGACAGCGCAGGGGCCGATAGCAACGATGAAAACCATAGAAACTAATTCCGTTTCTCCAGTTTCCCACCCCAGTGGCGAGCGGCGTGCGGACGTGAGCGTGGAGGCGGCCGGCTGGCTGTTCTTCGGGTCGGGTTTCGCGCGGGTGAGCATGGACGATCTCGCTCGTGAGCTCGGGATGAGCAAGAAGACGATCTACCGTCATTTCCCTGACAAGCGCAGCCTGCTGGCCGCGGTGCTGGACCGCCAGTTCGCGACGGTGGAGCGCATGCTGGTGACGGCGACCGAGGACGCGGCAGGGCAGCCGTTCGCCGCGCGGGTGCAGCGGTTCCTGATCGCGGCGGGCAGTGAGCTCGACCGGATCGGCGCGCCTCAGCTCGCGGCAGGGCGGGGCGACACGATGCTGCGCCAGTACGTGGAACAGCGTGTGGACGCGGTGGTCTACCGGCGGCTCGACGAGCTGTTCCGGGAGGGGCACCGGCAGGGCCTGCTGCCGGCGCCGCCCGAGCTGCTGAGCGAGATCACCCGCGGCGCGTTGGAGCGGCTGCTCGTGTCGGAGCTGCCGCGTGATCTGGCGTGGACCGCGGCCGATCTGCTGCGGGCGACCGTCGACACCGTGCTGTACGGGGCGATCCGCCCGACAGCCCAGGACACCGGCGACGGACGGCCCAGGCCAGTCATCCCGACGGCCCGCGACGACGCGCAGGAGGTGGGCCCATGACCGGGGCAGCCGGCAGGGTGGCATTGGTGACGGGGGCCAGCAGCGGAATCGGCGCGGCCACGGCGCGGCTTCTGGCCGCACGGGGCATGCGCGTGGTGGTCAACTACCTCCGCAACACCAAAGCGGCCGAGGAGGTCGTGGCCGCCATCGAAGCCGCAGGCGGCCGGGCCATGGCCGTGCAGGCCGACGTGCGCGAGGAGGCGGCCGTCGAACGCATGGCCAGACAGGTCCAGGCGGCTTGGGGCGGCATCGACGTCCTCGTGCACAACGCGCTCATCCCGTATGCGGTCAAGCCGTTCCAGGACATGTCGTGGGAAGAACTGGGCGGCAAGATCGACGCCGAGATGCACGCGGCGTTCGCGGTCACCAAAGCCGTACTGCCCACGATGACCGAACGAGGGTGGGGACGCCTCGTCTACATCGGCACCGGACTCAGCCGCCGGCCTCGGGCGGGCATGATCGCGCTGGGCGTCTCCAAGGCCGCCCTCGAACAGTTCGCCCGGTATCTCGCCCAGGAGCTCGGCCCGCAGGGCATCACGGTCAACGTCGTCTCGCCCGGCCCGGTGGAGTCCCGTACCGCCGATGCCGTGCTCGACGACGCGACGAGGCAGCGGCAGGTGGCCGCCACCCCCTTGGGCCGCCTGGCCCGCCCGGCCGATGTCGCCCAGGCGGTCGCCTTCTACGCCGCCGAGGAGAACTCCTTCATGACCGGGACCACGGCCGCGGTCAACGGCGGGATGGTCATGTACTGAGACCCCGCTGGCCTCCGCATACGCGGCCACACCCCACACCCTTGAACGAGCGACGAAAGATGTCCATGCACACGATCGACTTGGCCTACGTCGGACGGGGCCTGCACGAAGAACTCGCCGCCTACATCGCCGACCAGCAGGACTACTACGCCGAGGAGGGTGTCCACGTCGCACTGCGAGACGGCTGCACCTGGGACGTGGAACGGCTGCGCCGCTGCGCCATCATCGGGCTGGGCCGGGCACTGCTGTCACGACTCACCGACGGCACCCCGTGGGTCGCGCTCAGTGTCAACACCCAGCGCCCGCTGTTCTGGTTCCTCGGCCGCCCCGGCCTGACCTCCCTGGCCGACCTGGCCGGGCGGCGGCTGGCGGTCCACGCCCCGCACACCCCGCCCGGCGCGTTCGCCCGGATCGTGCTGCGAAAGGCCGGACTCGACCCGGACCGCGACGTGAAGACCATCGTCCGCTCGCCCGGCGACTACCGCATGGACCTGCGCCGGCTCAACGACGGCAGCATCGACGCCGCCTACGTCGGCAGCACCATGGCACCGGAGGCGGTGGCCGCCGAGCACGGCTGGAACGTGCTGGCCTGGGTCGGCGACCACTTCCGGATTCCCACCGTTGGCGTGGCAGTCGACCCTACCTACATCCGACCCGACGACCCCGCGGTCCAGGCCGTCGTACGAGCCCACCGGCGTGCCCTTCAGGTGATCCACGACGACCCCGACACCACGGTGCGGCACATGCAGACGTTCCTCGGCGGACAGACGCCGGAAGAAGCCCGAGCCCACTACGAGACGTTCATCGCCCCGTACTTCGCCACCGGCGGCCAGGCCGACCTCGCCGACTGCGACAAGGCGATCACCGCGGTCGCCGCGGAACTCGGCGTTCCCGTCGGCGTCACCGCGGCCGAGTTCTGCCAGACTGCGGACACCACAGCCTGGGCATCAGGACCCGTGGAACGACATCGGCGACGTCCGTCGTGATGGTGGTGGGTCAGCTCGGCGGCGGTGGCCGGAAGGGTGGCGGTGCCGAGGAAGACGTAGCCGCGCTTGTCATAGCGCGTGGCCACGGCCCTGGGACTGCTTCGCTCACAGATCGAGGACGACCTCGGTGGTCGGCTTGCTGCAGCAGACCAGGACAGTTCCGGGCTCCGGGAGTTCGAGGGGCGGCGTGGTGTAGGTGATGTCGCCTGCGACGAGGTGGGTGACGCAGGTGTGGCACACGCCGGTGCGGCAGGACCAGCGGGTGGGGATGTCGCAGGCTTCGGCAAGATCGAGGAGGGTCGCGTGAGCGGGTGACCACGGGGTGGAGATGCCGCTACGGGCAAAGGTGACGAGGGGCCCGGTTGCGGTGGGACCGGGTGGCTGGTGCGGCCGGATCACGGCGGTGGCGGTCACGCCCGGAGTGATGGCGGGCAGAGCGGTGAACCGTTCCGTATGGATCTGCTGTGGGCGCAGACCCAGATCGCGCAGGAAGCGGGCGAGGTCGTCCATGAAGGCGGATGGGCCGCACAGGTAGGCGTCGGCCTCGGCGGGGATGCCCATGGCCCTGAGGGATGCAGCGGTCGGGCGGCCGTGAGTGATGTGGGGCTCGTCGGGACGTGGGGTTTCGCCGGTGTAGTAGATGTACTCGCCGGCGCCCGGAAGTCGGGCCAGAAGGGTACGAGTCTCGTCCGCGAAGGCGTGGTGGGCGCGGTCGTGGGCGGTGTGGATCCACCAGACGGCGCGTGGGTCTCCCGTGGCGGCGAGTTGGTGGAGCATGGCGAGCACGGGTGTGGCACCGATCCCCGCGGAGACCAGCACGGTCGGGCCAGGGCGTTCTTGCAGTACGAAGGTGCCGCGGGGGCTGGCGATGTCGACGAGGTCGCCGGGGCGGAGCCTCGCATGAATGTAGTCGCTGACTTTCCCATGGGGTTCGCGCTTGACGCTGATGCGGTAGGTGCCGGCTGTGGACGCGCGGGACAGGGAGTAGCTGCGTACTTCGGGGGCGGCATGGTCGGTGACCAGGCGGATGGAGAGGTACTGGCCGGGGCGGGCCTCGGGCAGGGATGTGCCGTCGGTGGCGGCGAGGTAGAGGGACGAGATGGTGGGGGTCTCGGGGACGATGCGGGTGACGCGCATGGGCCTGAAGCCCGGCCACCCCGGTTCTTCGCCAGGCTGCTCGCCCGGCTGTCCCGGCTCCTGCGCGGGCTGCTCGGGCGCGGCGAGCTCGCGGAAGGACTGCTGCCATCCTGGACTCAGGGCGGGAATGTTCAGTGCTTTGCGCAGCTTCGCGGGGTCGCGGTCCGGGAGGTAGAGCAGTGCGTCGGCGTCGGCGACGCTGAGTTGTTCCGGCCCCTTGCGGGTGAGCGTGACGGCGTCACCGGCTTGGACGCGGCCTTCGGCGATCACTCGGAGGTAGAAGCCCGGCCGGTGGTGGGCGACGAGCAGGGAGGCCATGGTGGGTTCGCCCAGGCGCATGCCGACCCGGTAGCAGGTGACGCGGGGCTGGGAGACTTCGAATTCCGCTTCGCCGATGCGGTACCGGTCACCGATGCATACTTCGTCGTCGGGCAGGCCGTCGACCGTGAAGTTCTCCCCGAAGATCCCGAAGGTCAGGTCGTCGCGCCCGAGCTGTTTCTGCCAGTACTGGTAGGACTGCAGCTGGTAGACGAGGACAGCTCGCATCTCGCCGCCGTGCCCGGCCAGATCTCCTTGACCGTCTCCGTCGACGTTCAGCCGCCGGACCATGCGGGAGCCCTGGACAGGGGCCTTCCAGGCTCCGGTGTGCACGGTCCTTCCCTGCCAGGGCACATCTTTGGGCAGTCCTACGTTGACGGACAACAGCGTCGCCATGGTGGACCTCCTGCGGGGTGGTAGCCGGGACAGCCCCCCTCATGACGCTGCGCGCCGCCTCGCCGGGAAACGCGCTCAGCCGCACATCGCTCCCATCGTATGCGTGCCTTCTGACGGCACGCTGCCAGAAGGCGGATTCGCCACTCCGTGCCCATGCATGCGGATCGGCCGACGACCGATACCGCCCGTGAGCGGCGCGCCCTCGCCGGGCACCCGGCGCAGGCGGAGGTGAACCGCCACGCCGGCTTGCCACTGTCCGCGCTGCCGCGTCCGCTCCGCGAACAGGAGCAGGCCGACTCCCGCTCCAACCCCGCCCTCAACCCGCTCATCGTCCGGCCTCAGGAGCGTTCCGCCCGCATTACCGCTTCCTGACACGAACCCGAAGACCTGGCTCGCCCGGGCCCAGACCGATGCACGCCGAGGCGAGTTCGTCGATCCCCGCGACGGGGCCATCTCACTCAAGGACTGCATCGCGACCCACTGGTGGCCCACCCGGAGTGGTGACCCGTCCACGATCGAGCGGATCGAGCAGAGGGTACGGCGGCACATCGTTCCCCACCTGGGTGCTCAGCCGCTCAACGCCATCGGTACGGAAGTCCTGCGCCACTGGCAGAAGCGGCTGGAGACGCACCCGGCAGGGTCGAGGCGTGGCCGCCCGAACGGGTCCTGGCGGTACGGGAGGCCCAGCTCTCGGGCTCCGCCAAGGGGAGGCGCTCGGTCTTTCAGCGGACGACATCGACTTCGAGAAGGAGGTCGTGCACGTCCGGCGGCAGGTCAAGATGGTGCGGGCGAAGCTGTGTTTCGCGCTTCCCAAGGGGCGCAAGGTCCGGGACGTGCCGCTGCCGTCAAGCGTGGCCCAGGCCATCCGGCAGCACATGGAGCCATTCGCGCGGGTGCCGGTCACACTGCCTTGGGACGACCCGACTCCGGCCGAGACGCCGGTGGAGGCCAAGCATCGGCGGCCGAGGACCTACAACCTCTCGGTGACGGGACGAGGGCAACACCGACGGTGCTCGTGTGTGGGAGCCGTCCCGGGAGCACGGCTTTCACGCCCTGCGCCACTTCTACGCCTCCGAGGAACTGGAGGCTGGCGAATCGATCGTCTCCCCGGCACGCTGGCTGGGGCACTCCGACCCCGGGTTCACGCTGCGGAAGTACTTCGCGATCTTCGCGTAGCCGCGGCCGTGGCCGGTCGGTCGAGCCCGTGGAGCGTGGCTCGTAGCCCGCTGCGGGGCCCAAAGTCCCAGAGAGGTCCCAGAGATGCCGCCGCACCCCTCCCTGACCCGCTAAAAGCAGGTCAGACGGGGTGCGGCGGCACCCTCGTATCAGATGTCCCGGAACTCTTATACGAAGTTTCTGACCTGCGCAAACGAACCGTCTGAAGATCATCTTGCACGGGCGTTGCACAAGCCGAACAGTGCAGGAGTCACGCGGCCTTCGTGTAGGCGCTCCGGACCGCGATGCGGATCTTGGAACCGGCTCCCACGATCCGGTGCACGTACTTACGCAGAGTAAACGCAGGATCGGCGTGTCCGAGCCGATCCGCGAGTGTGTACACGTCTACCCCGCCGTTGATCATCATCGACGCGTACAGGTGTCGAAGGGCGTGCATCATCTTGTCGCGGGACTTCTCCCAGCGCCGTCCCTTCGTGTTGGGGTCAAGGGGTTTGATGAGGCCGGCCGCCGCCAGAGCGGGCTTCCAGCGGTAGGAGTTGAACCAATTCGACTGAATGGCGGTCTTCTCCCGAGTGTAGAAGATCAGCTGCACCGTGACCGAGTCGCCGCCTTTGCTGCCCCACGGTCGGGTCACCTCGACGGGCGGGTACTTCTCCATGTGCTCGCGCAGGGGGATGGCCACGTCGTCGGTCAGTTCGACCCACCGGTCCTTCGGGTCATCGTCGTCTCCGCCCTTGGGGAGGGCGTACACCAGGAACGAGCCGTCGTGGACTACCTGCCGTTGCACGTGCACCATCGGGCCGTCCGGATGTGCCCAGTCGATGTCCTCTGGCGACAGGCCGAATATTTCCCCTTTGCGAAGGCCCAGGCCGCGACCGCAGTCGACGAGTGCCTTGTAGCGGTCGGGAAGTTCGGCACGGATCTTCTCGGTATCCTCCCACGTCAGGGTCAGCTCTGCCCGGCCGCCATCTCATCGCTTCGGCTTGGCGTCCTGCACTGATTTGGCGAGGCATGGATTTTTGGGTATCAGGCTGTCGTCCACGGCCAGGTCAAAGACAGCCCGAAGATTGTCGAAGACCAGGCGCAGCGTGGAACTTTCGAGCAGTCGACGACGGTCGTGCAGCCAGTCCAGCAAAGACGACGCGTTCACGTCCTTTACGCGCATCTTCCCAACTGCGGTAGTAACGACGTGCAGGAGAATCCGCTCCTTGTGGCGTCGGTAAGTCCGTGGATTCTTGTGTTCGTGCCCCTTGAGCCACGTAAGGGCGAGTTCACTGACCCTGACCTCCCCGGCGCGAGGGTTGATGTACGAACCGTCGTCCACTCCGGACCGCATCTTGGTCTCATGCCTGCGGGCTTCGACCTCGGTGCGGAACAGCTCTGTCTGCTGTACATCTTCCCTGTTGCGCCATCGGGCCTGCCACCGCTTCCCCGTCCCGTGGTCCCGCGTCGGAACTTTGCCGTGTTCCTTGCAGGTCGACTCCCCGTCTTTCGGGCGCGACTTGTGCCAGCGATCGTACGGCATCGACTCAACTCCTAGTTTCCAACGGCCCTTTGAGTCTATTTGTGGACTCTTTTCAATCAGGGTCATCGTCGACGGCGAGATTGTCTGCCCGTTCATCGCGCCCTGAGTGAATTGGATGTTGATCCAGGCGAGCTGAAGATGTCAAATGCATTCTTGGGGTCTTCGCGACAAAGGGCGCAGAGTGGTAGAGAAGATTTCACCTAGACGAATTCTCGCTGAGGGTTCGACGAGGGCTCGACGAACCCTCAGCGAAGATTCGCCTGTGTTCTTCGAGAGTTCGCAAGAGTCGTAGGTATTTCGCCGAAAGGCCCTCTGTTTGGTCCGGCCGGAATTCAATGCAAACGTTCGCCCACCACCACAGCGGAGTACCGCTCACGTGGTTCTTTCCTGCCCGCTTCGAACCGTTTGGAGTGCCCATGCGTCGAACCACTGCCCGTGCGGAAGAAGCCGCCAGTGGCGCGGGGGACCGTTGTCCCTTGATGAGCGCGGAGGAGCTGGCCGACTTCCTGGGCGTACCTCTGAATACGGTCCACATATGGAATCACCGACATCAGGGGCCGCGAGCCCACAAGGTCGGCCGTTATTTGCGCTACCGCTGGCCGGAGGTAGAGGCATGGCTGGAAGCTCAAGCGGTGAATCGCGCGACCTGATCGGCCAAGATTGGCTAGTGCCCTTGTCCTTGGTCGGGCGACAGAACCCGGCGTACAGCCCGACTCGTCTGTCGCTACCTGCGGCTTTGCCTGGGAAAGGGCCTCTGACCTGCGTCGGAGGCCCTTTCCGGTCTTTCGGGGGCTTGCCGCGTTACGCGGCGGAAAGTCCCTCGGAAGTCCCTCGGACAGGGATGAAAGTCCCTGAAAAGTCCCTGGAACGGAGATACGAGGAACCCCTCTGACCTGGGACAGGTCGTAGTCCCGTCGGTCTCAGTGCGGGGCTCTGCGATCGTCCCGTGCGGAGAAAAAAAAGCGGCGTCCGTTGCAGCGTGGGCCCGAGGGAGGGTGGCAGAGGCAGGGTCCCAGTTGTTGACGAACACCGGTAGGGAATCAGCAGTCTCGTGCAGCACTCGCAATATGGATGCTCGGATCCCCGAGGCGGCGGAACCGCGCGGCGCCCCGGCAACCCGCAGCGGCGTTACCGCCCTGCCCGCATGTGCAGCGCTCGTTCGTGCGACTGATCCAATTGGCCGTTGCTCGTATCCCCTCCTGCAGGGGCGTGGGGCTGATCGTCGGGAAGAGGGCACGCAGGCGTGATTGGTCCGCCTGGGAGTGAGGGACATCCCCGACACGGCGGGCTCTGTGCTCCGTGACAGCCCGGAGCCCGGTTGCGGCTTCGATCTCCGGAACAAGGCTCAGAAGGGAGATGCGAGTGCCAAAGGCCAGGTTCACGGGCTTGGGTTCGACGACCCGGCGCAGGACAGCGTCAGCGAGAACCTCACAGACTGTGCCTACATACGTGAAGTCGCGTGTCTGGGTGCCGTCACCGTGGACAGTGACGACGTGTCCGTTGAGGGCGGCACTGATCCACTTGGGGATGACCGCGGCGTAGGGGTGGTCGGCGCGCTGGCCGGGCCCGTAGACGTTGAAGAAGCGGAAGGGGAGTACCGGCAGGCCGAAGCTGTGGTGATACGCGCCCAGGTATGCCTCAGTGGCGAGTTTGGTGACCGCGTATGGGCTCATCGGGGCGGTGGTGAGGCCTTCGTGCTTCGGGAGACACGGGTTCGCGCCGTAGACAGAGGACGAGGATGCGGCGATCACGTGCAGGTTGCCGGCCCGACGGGCTGCTTCGAGGACCTGGAGGGTTCCGGTCGCGTTGGCGTGGTGGCTGGCCAGGGGGTCTTTCACGGATCGAGGCACGGACGGCAGGGCGGCCAGGTGGACGACGGCGTCCGCGCCGTGAAATGCCCGCTCCAGGAGGGCGGCGTCCTGGATGTCGCCCTCGAAGAAGTGGACGTCGAGACCCGCGATGCTCTCCTTGTCACCGGTGGAGAGGTTGTCGATCACACGGACCTGGCTGACTTCGCGGAGCTCCAGCAAAGTCCGGGCCAGGTTGCTGCCGATGAACCCGGCGCCGCCGGTGATCACGATCTTCACGTGGCTTCCCTTCAGAGAGAGTCGACGTGCGCGCCGGCGAGCCGACGGCGGCAGTCGAGGATGTACGGGGCGTGTGCAGTGATCAGGGGAAAGTCGAAGGCGTCGTGGTCGGCGAGCAGGACCACTGCGTCGGCTGCCGCGAGACACTCGGGGGTTACCTCCACTCGCTGGAGCTTCTCCAGGTCGGCAGCCCGAGGGTGAGCGTCGTCGAGGACGTGAGGGTCGGCCGCCTGGACCACTGCACCCATGCCGATGAGCAGCTCGGCGATGCGGGCCGCCGGAGTCTCGCGGGCGTCCCCGGTGTTGGCCTTGTAAGCGAGGCCGAGCAGCAGGACCCGAGAACCGTTGACGGACTTCCTGCGCCGGTTGAGGCCGTCGATGAGGCGCCGGACCACGTAGTCGGGCATGTGGTTGTTGACGTCGTTCGCCAGCTCGACGAAGCGGAAGTTGCGGCCCAGGGTGCGCTGGACGCGCCAGGAGAGATACGAAGGGTCGATGGGCAGGCAGTGGCCTCCGACACCCGGGCCCGGCGTGAAGCGCATGAATCCGAACGGCTTGGTGGAGGCCGCGTCGATCGCCGACCACACATCGATGTCCAGCTCGTGGGCGAAGATGGCCAGCTCATTCGCGAGGGCGATGTTCACGTGCCGGAAGGTGTTCTCGAGCAGCTTGGTCAGCTCGGCCTCCTTGCAGCTGGTGACCGGGACGACCCTCTCGACGAGGGACGCGTAGAAGTGGTGGACGGCTTCCTTGGACGCGGGGTCGATGCCCGAGATGACCTTGGGAGTGTTCTCCAGCTTCCACGTGGCGTTTCCAGGGTCTATGCGCTCGGGGCTGTAGCCGAGGCGGAAGTCCTGGCCGGCGGTCAGGCGGGAGGCGCTTTCGAGGAGTGGGCCGAAGACTTCCTCGGTCGTGCCGGGATAGGTAGTGGACTCCAGGATTACGGTCGCTCCGCGTGTGAGGTGTTGGCCAAGCATCCGTGCGGCTGCCTCGACGTGGGAGAGGTCCGGGACCCCGTCCCGAAGGGGCGTGGGGACCGTGACGATCGCTACGTCGAAGTTCGCGCAGTCGGCCGGGTCGATGGTCGGGAGATAGACGCCGGCGGCAAGGAGCGGAGCAAGGCGTGAGTCCGGGATGTCTTCGATGTATGACTCCGCGCGTACGAGCCGCTTGACGCGCTGGGCGTCCACATCGAAGCCGACGACCCGGTGCCCGATCTCAGCGGCTCTGACGGCGAGCGGGAGTCCGACGTATCCCTGCCCGACTACGACGACGCGGAGCTGCTGGAACTCGCGGTATTTGATCATGCTGTCCACCTCTTGGGCTTCGGGCGGGGACGAGGGCGGTGCATGTAGACCGTCGGCGCTGCGGACGCTCTAAGATGGGAGGCGCCTCGGCCGTACGAGACTCGCTTGGCCGCCTGTCTCGGACGGCCGAGCGCCTTCTTGGCTCTGGGCATGCAGGTCGCGAAACCTGTGGGAAAGGCAAACCGCTGGTTCGATACGATGGCGGTGGCCTGGAGACCCGTATCGTCACGGTGAGTGTCGTCAAGCCGCGAGCTGAGCGATCGTGACGGCTGCGGCGTCCCGACTTTGGCCCGCCGTGGCACCGGCTCCGGCGCCGTACGTACGAAATGGAGCATCCGAGGATGGCTCGACACCTGATCACCAGCGCGCTTCCCTACATCAACGGGATCAAGCACCTGGGCAACATGGTCGGGTCGATGCTTCCGGCGGATGTGTACTCCCGGTACCTCCGCCAGCGCGGCCACGACGTCCTCTACATCTGCGCCACCGATGAGCACGGCACGCCGGCCGAACTGGCCGCCAAGGAGGCCGGACTCTCGGTCGAGGGGTTCTGCGCTCAGGCCCATGACGCGCAGAAGGCCGTGTACGACGGGTTCGAGCTGGCCTTCGACTACTTCGGGCGCAGCTCGTCGCAGCAGAACGTCGAGATCACCCAGCACTTTGCGCGCAAGCTGAACGACAACGGCTTCATCGAGGAGCGCGCCATCCGTCAGGTGTACTCGCCTGTCGACGGCCGTTTCCTGCCGGACCGCTACGTCGAGGGCACCTGCCCGCACTGCGGCTACGACAAGGCCCGTGGCGACCAGTGCGAGAACTGCACTCGCGTCCTCGACCCGACCGACCTGCTCAACCCGCGCTCGGCGATCAGTGGCTCCACGGAGCTGGAGGTCCGCGAGACAAAGCACCTCTTCCTGCTGCAGTCCAAGCTCCAGCACGAGGTCGAGGCGTGGATCGACGCGGTCGGCGAGGAGTGGCCGCAGCTCTCCTCCTCCATCGCCCGCAAGTGGCTGACCGAGGGACTGCACGACCGGGCGATCACCCGCGACCTGGACTGGGGCGTCCCGGTCCCTGCCGACACCTGGCCGGAGCTCGCGGCCGAGGGCAAGGTCTTCTACGTCTGGTTCGATGCCCCGATCGAGTACATCGGCGCGACGAAGGAGTGGGCGGACGCCGCTTCGGATGGCGAGGTCCGTGACTGGAAGTCGTGGTGGTACGAGGCGGACGACACTGTCCGCTACACCCAGTTCATGGCGAAGGACAACGTCCCCTTCCACACGGTGATGTTCCCTGCGACCGAGCTGGGGGTGCGCGAGCCGTGGAAGAAGGTCGACTTCGTCAAGGGCTTCAACTGGCTGACGTACTACGGCGGCAAGTTCTCCACGTCCCAGAAGCGAGGCGTCTTCACGGACGCGGCCCTGGAGATCCTGCCCGGCGACTACTGGCGCTACTTCCTGATCGCCAACGCTCCGGAGTCCGACGACTCGTCGTTCACTTGGGAGCACTTCACCGCCACGGTCAACAAGGACCTGGCTGACACCCTGGGGAACTTCGTCAACCGCGTGCTGTCCTTCTCGCGCAAGCGGTTCGGCGACGAGGTCCCGGCGGGCCACTCGGTCGGTGAGGCGGAGGCGAAGCTGGGTGAGGAGATCGCCCGGCTCCTCGCCGAATACGAGGAGCACATGGAGGCGCTCCAGTTCCGCAAGGCCGCCGCTGCGCTGCGCGCGCTGTGGTCCGCGGGCAACTCCTACCTGGAGGAGAAGGCGCCCTGGCTGGAGATCAAGACCGACCCGGACGGCGCCGCGCTGACCCTGCGCACCGCAATGAACCTGATCCACCTGTATGCGGTGGTCTCCGAGCCGTTCATTCCGTCCACTGCTGCTGCCATGCGTGGTGCCTTCGCGCTGGAGGGCGACACCGCTAGGTGGGTGACCGCCGAGCAGGCCAAGGCCCTGGACACCGTTCCGGCCGGGACTGCGTTCACCGTTCCGCCGGTGCTCTTCACCAAGATCACTGAGGAGGATCTGGAGTCCTACCGGGAGCGATTCGGCGGCTCCGAGGACGCCTGACCGCATCTCTCGCACCTGTACCGCCCGCGCTCTCATCGGTCGGTACGGGTGCTGAGCCGACCGGGCAGGTCCGCACCCGGCACGTTAATCAGCCGGATTCGTGGAGCGGTGCCGCCAACCTCAACCCATGTGACGCCTGCGGATCCGGGCACGTGATCGAGGTAGCGATCGAAGCCCTGCCCGGTCAGCCGTAGCAGCAGGCAGGCGATTCCTCCGCCGTGCCCGACGAGGACGGTTGTGCGGTTCGGTCCCGCACAGACGTCGTCCCACAGGCGCATGTAGCGGGCCTGCACGTCCTCGGACGACTCGCCGCCCGGCGTGCGGAGCTGGTGGATGGGGACGCCTCGGCGGTTCGCTTCCGCTACTGCGAGGTCCCTGGGCCGGCCTCCGAGGTAGCCGCTGTTCTTGGCGGCCAGGCGCTCGTCGACTCGTACGTCGGCGGGGGCGAGCGTGGCGGCCAGCAGCGCGGCGGACTGCCGACAGCGGGACATCGGACTGAGGAGCATCTGGTCCACGGTGATGCCGGCTGCTGCCAGGCTGTCGCCGACCTTGCGGATGTCGTCGACTCCGCGCTGGCTGAGGCTGCCGCCGAGCGCCTGGCCCTGGTGGATGCCCCGCAGGTTCTCCTCTGTCTCACCGTGCTTGATCAGGTAGATCTGCTTCGAGTGCATGGCGTGGTGTCCCCTCCTTCGGGTCAGTCCCATTCCCGGACTTCGACACAGGCGGATACGGCGTTTGCGACCTGGTCGTGGTCGGCTCGACTCATGGCGGGGAAGCGGTCGTAGTGCCACTCGATGTACAGCACGGAGACGAGGTTGATCGTCCCGTCGGCGAGCAGCTTGCTGAGGACCGGATACTCGGCGCCCTCGATGTCCATCTTCACGACGACGTGGTCGTCGGCGGTGACGGTCCGGCGCAGCCACGAACTGAAGTCGGTCGCGGGGACAGGGACAGGTGAGCTGTAGTCGATCTGCCGGTCATACACCGGCGGTACGCGCTTGCCGGGCATCACGGTGGAGCTCTCGTGGTGGCCGAGGAAGAGGTCGATCGTCCCGTCGTGGGTCCATACCGCGCTCTGGGAGATCTTGACGCGCGGGGAGTAGAAGGCCTGCGCGACCTGCTGGTGGATGGAAGGGTGCAGGTCCTTGTTGGGCTCGAACGCGTAGAAGTCGTGGTCGGGAAGTTCGTGGATGAAGCGGTTCAGCACGATTCCGAGGTTCGCGCCGCAGTCGACGAAGACTTTGCGCATGAGGTACTCCCGTGGTCTGGGCCGGGTGTCAGGAGGTCGATCTCCTGCACGGTGCGGTTGGTGAGCAGGACGAAGTCGCCGGTGGAGGGGCGGTAGAAGCGCTCCTCATAGCGGATCGTGATGCGGCGGACCGCTTCCTCACCGCGGTAAGGAGGAAGGTCGCCCCACCCGTAGAGCTGGCCGCCCGGGGCCTTGAGACGGCGCAGTGATCGGGACAGGGGGCCTTTCTGCGCGCCGGCGTTGAGCTGGGTGAACATCCTGGTCAGGTAGGCGATGTGTTCGCGCGCCTGTTCCTCGTCCGCCTGTACGCGTCCGTAGGTCTGCTTGAGCGCGTGCAGTCGGTCCCGGTCGCCGTCCGCCTGGACGAGGAGGTCACGCAGTTCCCGGTCCCAGACGATGCCGAGGTGGCCGTGGAGGACGGGCTCGTCGGTGAGGAAGTAGCCCAGGACGCGGCCGTACTCGCGCTCGTAGGGGCACATGAAGTCGTTGTAGAGACCGAACCTCGCCCCTGAGACGGTCTCGACCTGCCAGTGGACACGTGCCGTGAAGGGCGAGTCCCACCACCCGAGGTGCCAGGGCTGCCACAGCAGGTCGGCGCTGCTGAGCAGGAGCAGGACGAGCGCGATCAGTGTGCCGGCCGCGCCGAACGCCGGGCCGTACTCCGCACCGGGAAGCAGCGTGACGGTGATCGCGAGGGCGACGTTGGCGCCGATGTTCTCCCAGAAGAGGATTCCGGAGGCGAGGGCGACGACGAAGTTGAAGAGGGCGGTTGTCAGGAGGAGCACGATGAGCAGACGGCGGTCGAGGAACGCGATGAGTCCAGCGCCCTCGACGGCCATCGTGAGGAAGTTGACGGGCCGATCGAGGACGCGTGCCCGGCGCAGCACTCGGGCCGTGGTCTCGGCTCGCAGGAAGCGTGCCCAACCCCAGGAGTAGGCGGAGGCCATGAGGTAGTGGGTGCGGTTGTACCAGGCCCACGACCAGAGGTGCGGACCGAGGCGGGCCTTGCTCCACACCGGTTTGACGTAGTGGGAGAACGAGACGCAGCCGAGGACCAGCAGCAGCGCCGCTACGGAACACGAGGCACCGAAGAGCATCGCCACGAAGAACCAGGCGAGGTACGCCTTGAGCAGACGCAGGGGCATCATGGCGTGGTGCTTCCAGCCGCGCAGCCTGCCGCAGTGCACGGCCATCCACGGCAGCAGGGCCGCCGGCCACAGACACGAGGCAGCCGCGAGGAGGAGCAGGAGCCGTTTGTCGAGGCGCTGGGGCGCGATGGGCTCTGTGACGTCGTAGTCGCTGGTCGCCCCCTGCCAGGTGAGCAGGACAATCACGATGATGACGAACCAGCGCAGTGGGCCGGGCTCGGGTGACGGCCGGAACGCGGCCAGTACCGTGAGAGGGAGTGCGATAACCACGGCCAGCAGGACTCGGCGGCGGCGGGCGAGGGCTCGTACAGCCGGAGAGACCACAAAGCGATAGCAGGCCACGACGGTAGCCGCTGATACTCCGATGCCGAGGGAGACGGGGAGCGGGGGAGTCGCCATGGCCGCCTACCGTGCGGATGGTGCGAGGGGCCGTTGACTGGTCGCGGGAAGTGTCTCCAGACAGGAGGCGATCCGTTCCCGTGGGTCGGCCAAGAGGTGCTGGTCCCGGTGGCGTACGACGTTGTTGTGAAGTTCCCGGCTTCGGCTGAGGAAGTCGAGTACAGCTCCGGGGATGATGTGCGGTGATGCGGTGCCCAGTTCCGCCTCGTGGACGACCTTGGCGCACCAGTGCTGGTCATAGGTGGGGAGAGGGATCAGGTGGACCGGTTTGCCGAGTACGAAGGCTTCGCTGATGAGGTTGAAGCCGGCGTTGGAGAAGACCACCTCGGAGCGTGCCATGTCGGCGATGAATGCCTCACGGTCGAAGGTGCAGATCTCGATCCTCTCGTCGGCGTACTGGCGCAGATCCCTGGTCTCTGACGCCTGGGCGTAGATGCGCAGGGCACGATCCGGGACATGCTTGCGGAAGATCTCGGCAAGGGCCCGGACGGACTCCTCCGGACCGTGGTCGAAGTAGCGTGAGAAGTAGGCCGTAGCGAGGGGCTCGGTGCTGACCCGGGCGGACCGAACCACGTCGGGGACGACAGGCGCGATGAACTCCAGCTTCTGGTCGTCGGCCTTGAGAGGGACGAAGGAGCAGATGAACGACCGATCGACGTGGGGCGCGAAGTAGCGCAGACGCTGCTCGTCAGCGGTGCGGGCGTACCGGCCGACAGGAGGCAGGTCGAGGTGCCGGTACTTGCTCTGCTGGTCGACGGAGATCAGCGGCTTCCCGAAGTGGTAAGCCAGACGCGGGGTGTTGGGCTCGTAGTCGGTGATGAACACGTCCGGGACACCGGTGTCCCGAAGTATCCGGCGCAGACGCAGGTGCTTGGCGGCACCGGCGGGTGTCTGCCAGACGTTGGCGCGCACGGCATCCCCTGCGTGTAAGCGGTCGCCCCGTGCAAGAAGCGTCGGCATCCACCCGTCCCACGCGGGGAAGCCGAGATCGCGGAAGTACTCCACGCGGGCGGAGCCGTTGGTGACGATCCGCACGAGGTGTCCGCGGTCGCGAAGGTACTGCGCGATCACACTCTGCCTGACGGAGTGCCCCATGCCGATGCCGTTGACGCCGATGACCACGCTGAGTGGACGCGGGTACTCGAACACGTTGATCCTTTCGTCAGGAGAGTCGAGTGATGACGTTGCGGGTGATGCAGGCGACCTGAGGGTCGGTGGCCAGCAGGCGCGCCCAGTCCGTGGTCGCGGCCGTGAAGACAGTGCCGGCCGCGGTGTACAGGCCGAGGGTGGCCGCGCGGGGGCTGGTCGTCGGCTCACGGGCAGGGAAGCTCCAGTCAGGGGGCAGAGGGGCGATGCCGAGGATCTCGAAGTTCTCAGGCGTACCGTCCTGGCCCGTCGGACGCGGTCGGCCGACCGCGTCGAGTTCGTACGTTGCCCCGTCGCATTCGTAGCCGACCAGGGCTGCCTCGCGTCCGAAGACATCGCCCGTCTTCAAGCCGGTGCCGGAGAAGATCCAGTGGTGCCCCTCTGTCACGGTGAACCCGAGCGGTGCGCGGGGGCCCTCCCAGTGGCCGCCGCCGTTGCGGTAGCTCACGCCGAGCAGGGTGTTCTCGGGCTCGGACTCCCACCAGTGGTCCGGGCAGCCGTACGAGCTGTCCGGGTCCGTCGAGGCGGAGGCCCCGGGAGGAAACTTGTCGCAGCTCAGCCCAGCACCTCTCGGAGCGACGTCCACCCGCCACCAGCAGGTGTTGGCACCGAAGTTGGCGATGTTGCCGCCGGCGTCGCGGAAGGCGGTGACGTTCCGGCGGCCTTCGGCGCTCCAGTACTCGTCGTGTCCGGTGGAGAGCAGAAGGTGGTATCCGTCGTACAGAAGCCGACCCTCGTGGAGGTCCAGATCGGTACAGAAGTCGCTCTCCAGCCCGTTCGCCTCCATCCACGCGATGAAGGGGGCGTCCCAGTGCGCGAACGTCTGGCGGGGAGAGGCGGCCTCATAAGGGTCGGGCAGCCCCTTGACAGGGCCCCCGACGCCGCCCCCGGGGCGGCGCATGGTCACGCGGGAGGCGCTGTACAGGCTACCGCCGCCGGCCGTGTTGTAGGCCTGGTAGGTGAAGGTCGGGATCTTGTAAAGGATCTTGCGGCCCGAGGGAGCGGCGGGAGTGACGACCAGCAGGATCCGCGCCTCACGAGAGTCCATGGATGGCGTGCGGTAGTCCGCCTCCGTGGCCAGCACGGCCACGTAGACCCCCGACCTCCAGTCGGGGGGTACGAGGAACTCGTAAGCAGGCCACTGCCAGTCCCCGTCGAATGTTCCGGGATCGGCGGCGCGGCCCGGCCACTCGGCGTGCCCCGCGTGCTCAGGAGCCGCCCCGCACCGGTAGAAGTCGACGCGGAAACGAGAGGCCGACGTCGCGATATGCAGCCGGAGCACCTCCCCGGCACGGACGCTCGGGCGGGCGCAGTAGCCGTTGATCGTGCTCATTCGCTGCCCCGGGGACGGGCGATGCCGGCGAAGTGGTACGTGTCGACCGGCTCGATGTGCGCCTCCCAGCCCAGGCTGTCCAGCTGCTTGGTGAGGCCGGCAGCGTCATGCAGCACCTTCACGGTGAGGTGCTGGGACCCGTCAGCGAGACGACGACGCACGGTGGGTACCTGCGCTTCAGAGACGGCTTCTTCGATCTCCGCCTTCGCGGGTGCGTCGTCGAAGAACGCAACGCAGCCACCGGGAGCCAGCGCCCATCGCAGCAAGTCCCAGAAGGCTTCCATCTCCACGGGCGGCACGTGGCTGAGCCAGAAGGCGAAGAAGACGGTGTCGAACTGACGGTCCGGCTCCCAGGTGAAGATGTCTGCTTCGATGAAGCGAGTCGGTGTGTCCTGCATCCGGGCTCGGGCGATGCGAAGCATCTCCGGGGCGGCGTCCAGTGCGGTCAGGCTGCGCGCGCGGTCGGCGAGCAACTGGGTCCACTGACCCGTACCACACGCGACTTCCAGGACGTTCCCGCTGACGGGCAGCTCGTCGAGGGCCTCGACGAGCCGGGGCATGTCCATGCGCTCGTCGTACGCGTCGTCGTACTCTGCGGCCCTTGCGCGGTAGTAGGCGATCTGGCGTTGTGACCAGTCGTGTTCTTCCCTGCCGTCGTGCACGATGACCTCTCATTCCACGTGGCGGTGCCATCCGCTGCTCCCGGTGCGCCGCGGCCTCCTCGGCGTGGCCACACGGTGTGTGGCCAGCGGGACGCCGCCATGGCTTCGTCGCTGGTTCAGCGGCCGGGGCCTGGTGTGGCCATCAACGATGTGGCAGGAACCGGCTGATGGCACATTTCGGCGGTGATATCACTGGTGTGATCCGGCTCTGGAGATCCGCAAGAAGCCGGCAGGGGGAGGACGGCGGTAGTGATGGCAGGCGAGCCAAGACGGTGTGATGGATGTGGGCTCAACCTGAGCCGGTACAACCGTGAGCCGCGTTGTGGCCCCTGCACTCGGCTGCTGGTGGCAGCCGAGCCCCATCCGGTCAGCGTGCCTGACCATGTGTGGCAGGACGCCGACGTGGTCACGGCCATGCGCGACGGCGACTTCGGGCCAGCTATCGCCAGGGTCCGCAGGCTTGCCTCGTTACGGCAGGAGGAGATGGCTCGCGTCACCGGCCTGAGTCAGCCGTTCCTCTCTGCTCTCGAGTCCGGATCGAGACGGCTGACCCACTACGACAAGATCGTGACTGTGCTGGAGCGGCTGGGGGTGCCGGAGCATGCCCTGCCGCGGCTGTTCGCTCGATGCCCCCACGATCCGATCGAGGCACCGCGCCCGCACGTGGTGCCAGTTCACGGACCAGTTGCCGTGGAACCCTGGGAGAGCCCGCTCGACGTGGCCAAGCGCCTGAGCACCACCATCTCGTCCAACGCCGAGCCCGCCACCTTGGCCGTGCTGGCCCAACAGGTGGGTGCCATAGTGGACCGGTACGAGGCTGACGGGCCGCACAAGCTCGGCCCCAAGACGTCCGAGTTGCGTAACTTCATCCAGACACTGCTGGAAGGGCGCCAGCCGCCTCGGCAGCGCGCCGAACTGTTCCGCCTGGCCGCCCGAGCCTCCGGACTGCTCAGCTACATGGCGGTCAACGCAGGTTATGAGGCCCACGCCGACGCGTACAGCACCGAAGCCCTTCAGCTCGCCCGGGAGATCGACGACTCGGAGCTGATGATGTGGATCTTCGGCACCAGGTCTCTGGGCGCCTACTACGCGGGGCGGTACCACCGGGCACTCGAGTGGGCCGATGCCGGCCTGGCCATCGATCGGGGCAACGCGCAGGCGATCCGGCTACTGGCCAACGGCCGAGCACGCGCTCTTGGCAAGCTCGGCGACGCGGTCGGTGCACAGCGGGCCATCGCAGAAGCCGAGGACCTCAGCAGTGACCACCGGCTTCCCGACGGTCTGACACCGTGCATAGCCTTCTCCCCGTACAGCATCGCCCGCACCCTGGCGAACGCCGCCACCGCGCACGTCGCCCTCGGCAACACCCGGGAGGTCATCCAGTACGCGGAGCAGGTCGACGAACTCGTCGAGCAGTCCGACTCCGCCTGGAGCCGGGCCTTGGTTCGCCTGGACGTGGCCACTGCACTGCTCGCCGGCCCTCAGCCGGACGTGGAGCACGCCATGATGCTTGGCTTGGAGGTCCTCGAAGCCGGGGGCGGTCCGCCGATACGATCGGTCATCCAGCGCGCCGGTGAACTTCACGCCACTGCGGCACCCTGGCATCAGGTGCCGACTGTGAGGGACTACGCCGAGTCGCTACGACGCTGGCACAACGCTCCCTTGACCCAAGCGGTGACCAACTCTGCCAAGATGGCACTCTCGAGCGATAGCCGTAAGAGAAGGGCACCGGGTGCTGCTCAGCCACGACACCAGCGCGTTTCCTTCCGCCCCGCCGCCGGACATGGCTGACCCCAAGGCCATCGCGGCACACGACTGGGCGGCCTTCGACCGAGTGGAGGAGATGAGCAACCACTGGGACCGGCGTGGGTGGACCCCGTCGACGCGCGCCTACTACTGGATGCTCGTCTTTCCCGCCGGTTCGGCGCTCGCCGAGCACGCTCGAAACTGCCAGGACGAGATCCGGGACCTGAACTTCGACTCCATCGACGCCGATGGCCTGCATCTGACCCTTGGCCGGATCGGCACCATCGAAGAAGTCTCGCTGGAGCAACTGGACACGCTCCTAGCCACCACCGCCGCGATGCCGACGGGCCGGTTCCGGCTCCAGGCCGTACCCATGACCGCGTCCCGCGGCGCGGTCCGCTACAGCGTTGCCCCGTGGACTCCCGTGCTTGACCTGCATTCCCAGTTGTCCGTCGCAGGCGCGCAACGCCAACTGCCTTTCAGAAAGCCGACCGCGGCACTGAGGCCGCATATCGGCATCGCGTACTGCAACCGCCCGACGGACGCCAGCATTGTCCGGGAGGCGATCCGCCCGCTCCGCGACATCGACAGTGTCAGCCTGCCGGTCGACCACCTACATCTTGTCGAGATGCGCCGCGAAGACCGGGCCTATCGCTGGCATGTCATCGATCAAGTAGACTTGGTCTGAGCGCATTCCCGCAAAGCAGAGCGCGTCAGCGCAAGAGTGCCGGCGCGGCGTGCCTGACTTGGCCGTACTGCGGAGCACCGCACGTGGGACGGCCCTTCCACTACTCGCTTACGCACGCGCGTCAGGCCACTCGTCGGACTCATTGCCCGCACCGTTCGGCGTTCGGAGCATGGGGCCGGTGAACTCCGCTGGAGTGTTGAGTCCCGTGAGCAGTTCGACGATCTTGTCGATGTTCGTCAGTCGTCGCGCGCCTGACTCCAGCATGGACAGGAAGGCCTGGCTCAGTCCGGAGAGCTCGGCCATGTCGCTCTGCCGTAAGCCGCTGACTGTACGCACGAGCTGGCACAGCCTGCCGAAGTCGCGAGCGACCAGAGCTTCCTGGACGTCGGCACGAGCCCATACGCCGGGCGGTACGCGGGGTGCCGGTGCAGGTTGATGCCGTGTTGTGCGTGCACAGCTGCCGCAGTAACGGTCCCCGTTGTATCGGCTGAGTAGACAGTGGCAGCGCCGACACCGGCGGGCGCGCTGGCCCAGATCTGTTCCGGAAGCCCGATCAAGAAGGGCAGATTCTCCGGGACCGGGGGCCGCCGCTGTCGCGATCACAGCCTCAGCCCCGACAGTAGGTGCGCGACCGACGCCGTGGCGTCCTTCACGAAAGGCCCTATGTTCTCAGTCCCGGCCAGGTAGAGGCCGAAAACAGCACAGGCCAAGGCGTGTCCTGCCTTCAGCCCGCCTCCGCGGCATGAGAAGACGATCACGATGCCGAGGATCAGCAGGACAGCAACATCGACAGCCACTGCGGAGCCCCTCCGAACTCGTACGGATAGTGGAGACCGAGGCGGTGAGCAACGATCGCGTCGGTGTGACCATGACAGCGGCTCAGAGGTCCACGGAGTATCACGAGCTGTTGCCGATGCTGCTCATCGAATACTCATGGGCTTGTGACCTGACTTTTCAACACCCGCTATCACACGCGTTCGTGAGAGGCTGACCTAGGCTCCGGATCATGACCAGGGATGGGCAGGCGGTAGGCGAAGTGGGGAAGACTCGCCCGGGGTGGCGCCCGGACAAGCTGAGACAGCAACGGGAAGCCCACGGTTTGACGCTCGAAGGGGCGGGCGAGCAACTCCGTGAGGTGGCCCGGGCCGCCGGGCTCACAGTGCCGGCCGCCAACTTCCAGACTCTTTGGCAACACGAGCAGGGTGAGGTCTACCCGGGACCGCACTACCGCCGCGCGTACTGCCTGCTCTACCGCGCGACCGAGCCCGAACTCGGCTTCCGTAACGCTCTTCCCGACGAGGCCAGGACGCTCAGGTTCACCGCGTCGACCGAGCCGCACAACGGAGCCCATGTGCTGGCTGTGGAGCGAGCCCTGCTCCAACTCTCGCCCGGTACGGAGGACACGGACGGGCAGGGCGTGCAGCAGCGCATCCTCGACGCCTGGAAGCGACGGCACACCGGCGGTGACCCGAACAAGCCGACACTCATGATGGTCGGTGGTTACGCGGGCAGCGGTAAGTCGGAGTTCGCGCGCTTCATATCCCAGCTCACCGGCTGGCCCGTCCTCGACAAGGACCCGATCACGCGCCCCCTCGTCGAGCGGCTCCTCGTGGAGATGGGCAGCGATCCGAATGACCGGCACACCGACCTCTACCGGGAGAAGGTTCGCCCGCTGGAGTACCAGTGCCTGCTGGAGACCGCGTACGCGAACATCGACTGTGCGATCAGCACGGTGCTCTCCGCGCCGTTCATCGCTGAGGCCACCGATCCTCGGTGGATGCGACGCCTGATCAATCGCTGCGAAGCACGCGGCGTCACCGTCGTTGTCGTCTGGATCCAGTGCGACATCGACACGATGCACGAGTACATCAGCTTCCGGTCCGCCGCCCGGGACAGCTGGAAGCTCCAGAACTGGGACACGTACGCTGCGGGAATCGACCTCGAACTGCGACCAGTAACACCGCACTTGGTAGTCGACAACCGGCTTGGGGCCGCGATCTCACTTACGGACCAGGTGCGCCAGGTCTTCGGGACGGTGTTCCAGTGAAGCAGGGCGTTCTCCTGTACGGACCGCCGGCGGCAGGCAAAGACACGATCACGGAGGCACTCACCGAACTTGACGGACGGTATGTGCTGTTCACCCGGCTGAAGATCGGGAACGGGAAGACCAAGGGCTACCGGATGGGCACGCCTGAGCAGCTGGCCGCCCTGGAAGCACGCGGCGACGTTATCTACCGCAACGACCGGTACGGCAACGTTTATGTCATCGACCGGCCCGGCCTCGAACAGGCCATGGAAGGCGGCAGAATCCCCGTCGTCCACCTCGGTCAGATGGTGGGGATGAAGCAGGTGGCCGCCGTCTTCCCGGCGCACTGGGTGCGCGTTCTGCTGTGGTGCTCCAAGGAGACCACCGCCCTGCGTTCACCGCAGCGGGGCGACACCGACACGGCGGCTCGGCTGGCCGCGTGGGACGCCACCCAGGCCGACCTTGCGGTATACCCGCAGGCTCAGTGGGAGCTGCGCGTGGACACGGATATGACGCCAGCCAGTGAAGCCGCAAGGAAGATCGACGACATCGTCCGCACCACATCACCTCGCCCCTGACGGCCAGGACGTCAGCGATCCAGCGGATGCACCCTGCTCAAGTCCGGTCGTCCAGGATTCGCTCACCGCGCAGGGCTTCGAGTGCCTCGGCGATATCCAGTCGCTCGTCTCTGTTGCCGTCCCACCGGGCGAGCGTCGTGGCAGCGGCATGCATGAGGGAGTCCGGCAGCCCCGCGTCGGCGAGAAGTGCCGCCGCGTCCTCAAGCTCAGGTCCCCAACGCCAGGCGCGAGCAGCCGTCTTGGGGATGTAATCCGTCTCCACGAGGTAGCTACGGGTGCGCTTCGCTGCGATCACCAAAAGCTCGTCCTCGACACCGTACGACTCGGCCGCTCCGTACGCCACGGCTGCCAGTACGCGGGAGACCTTCTGGTAACTGGAGTACGCGAGCTTGAGTGCGGAGGCTTGCCCGATGTTGTCGCCCAGGACGTGAGTTCGCACATCGGTTCCGGCGAAGAGTTCGGCGATCCGGTCGACCTGCTTGCCGGGGCCGGACAGATAGAGCACCGGAATCTTGCCGCCCACTGGAGGGGATCCGACCACCGCGGCATCGATGACCGTCATCGGGGCCAAACGGTCGGCGATGCGCTGCACACGCGACGGCGTGACGGCGTTCGCTTCGACATAGATCGTTCCCGTGCCAGCCACGCCGAGCTCGGCCACCTGACCGGCAGCCTCCTCCGCGGCGGCCGGTGGGCACAGGGAGAGCAGCACGTCGGAGCGGGAGACGAGCTCGGGCAGTGCCTCGGGCTCGAGGCCCACGCGCTCGGCCCGGCGGCGGGTTGCGTCACTGCGTCCGTCGGGGCACCACAGCACGATGTGGCCGCGGGCGCGCAGTTGCGCGCCGAAGGCGGATCCCATGCTGCCGGGGTGCAGCAACCCGATGGTGTCCGTCACGCCGTGGTCCTCGCGCGGTCGGCGGCGTGCAGAAGCAGGAAATCGATGGCGGCGCGGGCATGCGACACCATGTGGTCCGGCCCGGGATCGTCCGCCGGCCAAGAGCCGTCGCTACCGATCCAGATGGTGCGCAGCCCTGCTGAACGTCCGCCGCCGATGTCGTTGACCGGGTTGTCGCCGACCATCCAACCGCCAGCACCCAGCACGGTGCCGCAGCGGGCCGCGGCCAAGGCGAAGTGCCGGGGCTGCGGCTTGCGCGCGTCGGCCTCCTCGGAGACGAAGACGCCGTCCACACGCTCGGAGATACCGGTGGCCCGCAGCTTGGCGCGCTGGATGTCGACCGAACCATTGGTCGCCACGCCCACTCGCCAGCCCGCTGCACGCAGCTCGTCCAACCCGTCGAGGACCTCGGCCGGGCAAGACACCATGTCCGCAATGTCTGCGCAGTACGCGCCCCACAGCTCCACGGTCGATAGGGGCAGCCGGTACCGGGTGCGGATCGAGTCAAAGGTGGACGGATAGGCCCGCTCGGCCACCATGCCCAGCACGTACGCCTGCTCCCCGTCCTCCAGACCGTGCCGGGTGGTGAACTCGGCGGCCCAGTCGGCGAGGGCTCCTCGCCGGTCCACGAGTGTGTTGTCGAGGTCGAAGAGAACAAGAGGGCGCCGCACATCCCGCAGCCTAATGCGCGGGCTCGTCGTAAGGCCGGACGGCCTCGTCGACCATGAGCCGGATGCGGCCGCCCGGCCCACCGGCGCATCCTCTCGGTCCGCTGGTCCGCGGGGAACCTGCGCGAACGGGTCAGCGCAGTCCCGCGAACACCACGGCTGCCGCCGTGCCGCCCAGGATGGTGCCCACGATCACCTGTGCCGTCGTGTGGTCGCGCAGCGAGACCCGGGACCAGCCGACGGCGGCGACGCCGAGGAAGAGGAGGGCGGCCCACCAGCCGTAGGCGACGGTGATGACGACGGCGACGCCTGAGGCGACGGCGGTGTGGACGCTGACCTTCCACCAGACGGTGACCGCCATGGTCAGCACCAGGCCAGCGATCATGGCGGCGACCAGGGCGACGACCTCGCGGGGCGCGTCGAGCGCCAGGAGCAGGCTCGTGCCGACGAGGACAGAACCAAGGGTGACGAAGAGCGGTATCCACCTTTGGGAGCGGACCTTGAGATGCTTGTCAGTCCAGCGGCCACGGCGGACGCCGGCGACGATGTAGGCGATCGGCAGGCCGCCGCAGAAGGCGCCGGCCAGCAGGCCCCAACTCACACCCGCGAGGGAGTTGGTGGAGTGCCAGCCGATGACCAGCAGGACGCCGACGACCAGGTTGGCGGGCGCCAGGACCTCGGTGACTAGGCGGGCCGAGCGCCGCTCGGCAGGAACAGCGGCAGTGGGCGGAAGCTGCGTGGTCGTGGTCATGCCGGTGTCTCCTCAAGGTGGGCGCGGAGGAAGTCCTGCGTGGCGCGGGAGCGGTAGGCGGTGCTGAGCGTGGTGAGGGCGCGGATCTCGGTGGCCAGGTCGCGGCCTCCGCTGGCGGGAGGCATGGGCTCGCCGGAACCGGTGGCCGCGCCGCGGAGCCGCTCCTCGCGGGCGACGGCGAGCCAGCAGGCCTCGGTGGTGATGTCGGCGTGGGCGCCGATGAAGCCGAGGGAGGTCGCGCGGTCGTAGGCGCGTCCGCGCAGTTCAGCCGGTGCGTGGTCGGCGAGAGTGAGGATCGAGTCGCGGATCTCGATGGTGCGCCGGTACAGCCGGTCGTGCGTACGCAGTGGGTTGGTGGCGTCGGCGGCGCGGCTCGGCGGTGTGTCGAGCCGGGTTTCCGGGACGGCGTCGGTGAGGGTGCGCCACAGGGAGTAGAGGTTGACGAGCTGCCAGTGGGCCCGGATGCGGGCGAGGAGGCGTGGGGCGGCGGGGAGTGTGCTGCCCAGCACGATCAGCAGCAGGGCTAGGAAGAGCAGGTCCGTGCTGAGCGCGTGGTTGACGCGTTCATTGCGCGGACTGTTGCCGAGGTAGTCGATGAACAGCACGGCGACGCGGTGAAAGGCGTATACGAGGCCGACGGTGGTGCCGGTGCCGATGAGGAGCAGCCCTCGGCCCACGAGTCCGCTGTCGGGGCGGCGCCCCCAGCGGGAGCAGAGCAGTGTGGCGCTCAGCAGGGCGGCGCCGAGGTAGGAGGTCCATATGACGCCGTACGCGAGGATCGTGGCGTGGTCGGCGTAGTCCGCCAGGAGGTCCTCCGCCTCGTGAGGCTGGGGCGTGACGAAGAAGCAGGCAGCCAGCAGGACGACCGTGATGGCAGGCACGGCCTTGTGAAGCCTGGATACGCGCATCTCGGTCTTCGACTCGGCCATGTCGGCGACGAAGGTGAGGACCGATGCCGCCGCGACGGTCCCGCAGATGTGCTTGATCAGGAACGTCAGGTTGGTGACGTGCAGGTGTTTGTCGACCGCCGATGCGATGGCGCCCGGCCGGACCGTCATGGCTATGGCGAGTGCCGCGAAGGCCAGCCAGAGACTGAGTCGTTCGGGTCTCCGGAAGGCGGAGCGGGCACGCCAGAGGGTGACGGCCCAGAGCAGGACGGCGGGTATCGCGTCAATTATTTGTGGGGGACGTCTCAGGTATCGCTGAGCGCGGCATTGAGCCGACGCAAGGTGGTGGGGGTGGGCCGGTCGCTGGTTCTACGCAGAGCGGCGCGGGTCGCGATGAGGCCGGCCAGCGTCTCCGCGCTCCGCTCCTCCTCGGTCTCGTAGCTCGTGCGGCCAAGGACGCCCGTCACGAGGTCAGGGTCGAGGTGGTGAAAGGCTCGGCCGAGGGTTTGGCGAGGGGTGTGCCCGAGAAGCATGTGGCTGACCTCGTGCAACACGATGTGGTCCCGGTGGAGGGGACTGGTTGCGTCCTCGACGAGTATGTGGTCTGCCTTGTCTGTGGCGAGCCACGCTCCGCAGGGCAGTTCGTCACCGGTGATCGCGGGGAAGGTGTGCAGGTGGATAGGCCGGCCGCGCTTCTTGGACACGCGGGCGAGCAGTTCCTCGATCTTGAAGGGGTCCGGAAGGTCGAGATCGTCCAGGACGGATGCGAGCCGGATTTCCTGATCTTGGGCAGGCCCCGAACGACCGGACTTCATCTGCCCTCCGACTCCGACACTTCTCGAACGCGCGACTCACTGCCGCGATGCCGTGGCGAGTATATGGATCATTTCCGGTCGCACATATGGAGGGCTGCCGACTGTGCCGGTTGAATCAGGACAATCATGCGCAAGTGGGGCGTCTAATCCTTGCTAATGGGGCATCAGCTCACGCTGCCGTGATGTTTGCCACTGGAATCCGTGGCGGTGATTGAATCCTCTTCGAGGACCCCGAGGCCTTCGAGTTCGCGAGCGCGTTCGATGAATTCGGAAATGATCTTGAGGCTCTTGTCGGAGAGTCCGGACGCACGTAGCGCCACTGATCTCACGCCTGCATCTCGCATGGCGGCGAGTGCGTCGAGTTCGGCGGCGATCTTCTTTGATTCGTCGTCGTCGAAGAAGTAGGCGGGCTTCACGCCGAAGAACGTGGAGAGGGCCTCGAGGTGGCGCTTGGTCGGATTGTCCTTGGCGCCGGTCCTCAGTTGCCAGATGTAGCTCGCGGAGATGGTCGGGCCGCCCTGTCGGCGGATGCCCGACGCCACCTCCTCGTAGCTGTACGGGCCGCGCCCCTTCGGGTGGACGGTGGTGAACAGCCGATCCAGGCGACCGGCAAGCGTGACCCCGCCGCCCGCCTGCGCCGCAGGTGGGTTGTTCTCGTGGTCCATTGTGGCCGTCCTCCGGTTGCGTCACTTCCACTGGCGTGAATGGCCACCCTATCCTCATCTTCCCTGGTTGACAGCCGCGCCCCATCTCAGTCTAGTGTGATCATCGTGCCACCCACCCACGAAAACGGTCCAGGCCGGGGTGGAGCCAAAACGACGATGCCCGGGAGCGCCAACTCCCGGACATCCGTCGGCTGCCCTCGCCGAGGGCACCCAATGATCCGGGGCCGCGCGGCCAGCTTGCAGGCGACAACCGCGCAGCCCCGTCCATGAAGACGGAGTATCACATGCGCCCACCCAGCAGCGGAATCCCGGCAGCCCCGACGCGGGGCCGGTGCCAGCGGCTCCAGCGTCGTCGAGTTCGCCGGGAGAGCTGATGGCCCGCATCCGGACAGTCAAGCCCGACCTGTTCGTCAACGAACGGGTCGCGGCCTGCTCGGTCACCGCGGTCGTCACCTACATCGGCCTGTTCACCCAGTCCGACGACCACGGGCGGCACCGGGACAACCCGGCGATCATCGCCGGCCTCCTCTGGCCGCTGCGCGCCGAGCACACTCCCGTACACGTGGAGGAGGACCTCCAGCAGCTCGCCGACGCCGGACTGATCTGCCGGTACACCGGCTGCGACGGCAAGCGCTACCTCCACATGAACGGCTGGTACGAGCACCAGAAGATCGACCGGCCCAGCCAGTCCCGGCTCCCGGTCTGCGTCGCCCACAACAGCGACAAGAGGTGCGGCCCGTGCAAGGCCGGCTGCGTCGAGGTCGAGGCGAAGACTCGGGGAGCAGTGGACGAACCCTCGGCGAACCCTCACCGAGCCGTCGACCCGCGCCCCGCACAGCCCGCGCGTCCCCACAGCGACCGCGCCACGGCTCCGGGCACCGGCGACGACAGGCATCCCGACACCAGCGGGACGGCCTCCCCAACGGGAGGGGAAACCACAGGTCAAGGCCAGTTCGTCGAGGCTTCGCCGAACCCTCTGCGAAACCTCGACGGAGCCTCGACGTCCGGATCCAGGATCATGGATCCTGGATCGTCTTCACCTACGGGGCGCACAGCGCCCGACGGCACGGTCACCGCCAAGAACCTCCTCGCTGAGTACGTGGGCATCTGCACCGAGCGCCCGCCCGGTGACGTCCTCGGACACCTCGGGCGCCTGCTGAAGAAGCTGCTGGCCGAAGGCATCGACGTGGACCACATCCGCGCCGGCCTCGCCCGCTACGCCGAGATCCAGGGCCATCCCTCAAGGCTGCCGAGCCTGGTGAACGACGCCATGAACGCCCGCGTACCGGCCCAGACGGCATCCCGGCCCGGCGTCACGCACCGAGCGTGGATCAACCCGGTCGACCCGGTCTCCGCCTACGCGGAGGAGCTGTGAGGCGCGAGCCCGAGCTCCTCGGTGCCGGAGCCCTCCAGCGACTGCAGCGGATCCTCACCGCCCGAGGCATGAACCCGCAGCACCTCCCCGACGCCCCTGACGAGGACCAGCCCTACACGCCGCTGGGTCTGCTGGACGCCCGGATGCCCCCGCGGTACCGGACTGCCCGCGCCGACCACCCCGAGGTACTGGCCTGGACCCGCGACGTGATCGCCCGAGCCGAGGCACCCAACCCCGGCGCGCGACGACAGATCACCACCGGCCCCAGCCTGCTCCTCGCCGGCGTCACCGGCGCGGGCAAGACCCACCAGGTCTACGGCGCGGTCCGAACCTTCGGCGAAGCGGGTATCGCAGTCAGGTGGCGGGCCACCACGGCCGCCGACCTCTACGCGGACCTGCGCCCACGCCCCGGACACGACACCGAACGCGAACTCGAGACAGTCAGCCGCTACCCGCTGCTGATCCTGGACGACCTCGGCGCGGCCAAGACCTCCGAGTGGGTCGAGGAGATCACCTACCGGCTGATCAACCGCCGGTACAACCTGATGCTCCCCACGCTGATCACCACCAACCTCGCTATGCGCGACCTCCGCGAAAGTTCCCCGACCGCAAGCCGCGCCGACGCACCCGCAACCCGAGCCAGCGCACCCACAAGACGACCACCCGCCTGTCCGACACCGAGAAGACCGAGATCACCGCCGCCGCCAGGCAGCGCGCCGTCACCGTCGCCCGTTTCCTCGCCGCCGCCGGCCTCGCCGTCGCCCGCGGTTCGACGACCGTGCACACCAACGAACAGCTCGACGCCGCCATCGACGAGCTGGTCGCCTTGCGCACCGCCATCTCCCGTGTCGGCAACAACGTCAACCAGATCGCCTTCGTCTACAACGCCGGAGGACAGCCCCTCCCCGGCGAACTCGACCGCGCCCTGACGACCGTGAACCGCGTCCTGACCCGCGTGGACGACGCGGCCGACATCCTGGTGAAGAAGCGCCTCTGATGGTCCCCAAGATCCGACGCGGCTCGCGCACCCACGGCCTGCTCGTCTACCTGTACGGCCCCGGCAAGCGCGACGAGCACACCGACCCCCACCTCGTCGGCAGCTGGGACGGCTTCGCCCCCGACCCCGGCCGTGACACCAGCCCCGACCCCGACCCCAAGGTCACCCTGGCCCGGCTTGCCGCCGCCTTGGACCTGCGGGTCAAGCAGGCCAGCGACAAGGCGCCGGCCCAGTACGTCTGGCACTGCTCGGTCCGTACCGACCCCGGCGACCGGATCCTGACCGACGACGAGTGGAACACCGTCGCCCGCCGCCTGGTCCACGCTGTCAACCTCGCCCCCGAAGGCGATCCTGACGGCTGCCGCTGGGTCGCGGTGCGCCACGCTGACGACCACATCCACATCCTCGCCACCATGGTCCGAGGCGACCTGCGCCGCCCGAGGATGAACTACGACTTCAAGAAGGCCCAGGCCGAATGCCGTCGCATCGAACAGGAGATGGGCCTGCGTCGGCTCAAGCCCGGCGACGGAACCGGAGCCAACACGCCCACCAGTGCCGAGCGCTTCAAAGCGGAGCGGGTCGGCCGACCCGAGACACCGCGCGAGACGCTGCGCGAAGCCGTCCGCCAGGCCGTCGCCGGAGCCGTCGGCGAAGCCGAGTTCTTCACCCGCCTTCGCGAGGCCGGCCTGCGCGTAAAGCTCCGGCACGCCCCCTCCGGGGACGTCCTCGGCTACACGGTCGCGCTGCCCGGAGACCGCAACCGCGACCGCGAGCCGGTCTGGTTCGCGGGCTCGACCCTGGCCCCCGACCTCTCCTATCCCAGGATCCAGCGCCGCCTCGCCGACGGAACCCCTTACACAGGCCTGCTGCCGAAAGCCGACAGCAGCCGCTCGGACTGGTCACCGCCTGCACGGGGGCGACGCACCGCCACCGGGATCGCCGAGCGCGCCGCAGTCCTCCTGGACAGCGACGACGACGAAGCCGCAGCCCAACTCGTCGGAGTCGGCGAACTCCTGGACGCCGTTGCCCAGACCTCCCCGGCCGCCACCCGCGCCGAACTTGGCGCCGCCGCTCGCTCCTTCGAACGAGCCACCCGCAGCCACGTCCGAGCCGAACGCGCCGACACCCGGGCGATCCGCTCGGCGGCTCGGGGCATCGTCCAGGCCGGAGGTGCGCTCGGCCGAGGAGAAGACGGCGGAACCACCGCCATGCTCGTCTCCACCCTCGTCCTGGTGGCGCTGGCCGCAGCACGCTGGCACTCCGCACGCGGTCACGCCCAGCAGGCCGAAGCATCCCGGCAGGCCGCCGAGCACCTTCGCGCCGCCTACCACCAGGCCGCCGCCGCACCCATGCAGGCCCTGCGCGACCAGGGCCGAGCCTTGCCCGAAGCCCAGCGCCGCGCCTACGAGACCACCATCCGCACCGTCCTGCCCGAGAACCGCACCCGACCCGGCACGAGCACGAAGAACGACGCCCTGGCCGCCACCCTGGCTCAGGCCGAGCAGGCAGGCCACGACCCGAAGGCCCTCCTGCAGGAGGCCATCACCATGCGCGAACTCGACACGGCCGAGGACGTGAACGACGTCCTGGTCTGGCGACTGCGCCGCCTCGCCCAGCTCCCCGCCCACCCGGGCGAAGCCACTCGACGCCCGCAGGCCAGCACCGGCCGCGCCAAGCCTCCGGCCAACGGGACCGGCGTCCGGACCGCGCCCTCGGCCTCGCCCAAGCCCGCCGCCCCGGGCCCGCACAGCCGCCCGCCGCGCCGCTGACCAGCAGTCCGGCAGGCCCGCCACTGGCCTCCCGACCGCGCGAAGCCCCTGGACAACCGGTTTCACCGGCTGTTACGGATGAAGAGAAAGCCCTCGACCGGGAGATGACGCCCGTGCTCAGAACGACCGACCACCACGTAGAGCCGACCCACGTCCTGCCCGTCGCCCCCGCCGCAAGCGATCCGCTGCCGCAACTCCGGTACGAGACGCAGCCGCACAGCGGACCCGGCGCGACGCGCTGCCTCAGCCAACCGCCGGAGCTGACCCTGCGCGGGATCCCCGTGATGTGCTCGGCCTGCCGGGCCCGGCGCGACTGGCTGCTCATCAACCACGGCCGCAACGTCTGGATCCGCTGCCGCTGCAGCAACCAGTGGCTCGAGCCCGAGATCAGCCGCGCCGACTTCGACTCCATGATCGCCATCCCGGACGGGACGACGTACCCGAGTGTCGAGCAGGGCCTGATCGCACTCGGCTTCGACGGCGCCTTCGCTGGCACCTATCTGGAGTAACTGGTGCTCGCTGCTGGCCCGGCCACCCTGCTGGCGGCCGACGGCCCTGATCGGGCGACACCGGCAGTCGAGCATCGGCCGTGCTCTCAGGGATGCGACCACGGCCGACCGACTGCGGATGGAGTATCGCGGCGGCTGGGCCCACAAGTACGAGGCGCAGCTGGCACACGTCGGTGCCCGTGCCCAACTTCAGGCCGAGAGACAGAGAAGAACGACTCGACGACGTCCGTGAAGCCTCCACCGATCTCGCGACCTGCCTCATTACCCACGAACACGTCCAACGTCCTTGTCAAGACCTCTTATACCGCGAGACTGAGGTGCCGTGCCCTGGTGAGCGCGACGTAGAGCGCGCGGTGGGCTTCGTTGGTGGGGTTGAGACCTCTCAGGAGCGCGGCCTCGTCGATCTCCTCCAGCCTCACCCCGACCCGGTTCCACTCCCGCCCCTTCGCCTGGTGGCAGGTCATGCCGGGGACCAGCCCCTCACGGGCGACCTCGAGCCTCGCGCGCAGCTTGGCGAGGGCGGCCCGGGGTGTCCGTTTCTGGCCTTCCGACGGCACGACGGGCGTCATAGCGACCATTGTGGATGCCAAGTCGGTCCAGATTCCGCTGAGATTGCCCTGACCTGCCAGGCGCTCAAGGGCATTACGCAGATGCGGACGCAGCTGTGCGAGAGTGTCGCTCTCCATGATGCCCAGGCTGGTCCGGGCATCGACGAGGTCGATGCCCGGCCGGCCGAAGGTGCTCTGGGCGAGTTCGTTCAGGAGCAGGGTGCAGACGGCTTCCTGGAACTGGCCTGTCTTGGTCCTGACGGCCAGAGGAAGGATATGAGGGTCGGCATCCCACAAAAGTCTCCACTGCCGTGCGAGGACGACATCGACGTCGCGTGCCTCCCCTTCGGGAAGGACTACCCTCTCCTTGCCGCGCAGCTGGCGTGCCAACAATGTCTGAGCTGCGCTGCCACGCCAGCGGAACGAGGTCTGGAGTTCACTGCGCTGGAAGCCCAGTCGGTTCAGGAGGCGGGGGACGTTCTCTGGGCGTGCACCGCGAAAGCCGTAGAGAGCCTGCCACGGGTCTCCTACCAGGGTGATGACGAGGCCCGCGTCTGCCGCAAGGTGGATGACCCCTAGGTCCAAGTCGTTTGCGTCATAGACCTCGTCGACGAGCAGGGATCGGATCGTCGTGGCGAAGTAGGCCATCACGCAGGCGCGGACGCCCTCGATACGAAGAGCAACCTGCAGCACTTCGCGCACGTTGTCGTGCGTACACCGCCCTGCACCAACGGCCGAGGCGAAGCAGTCCGGTTTCACGAAGCTCTCCCGTCTCGCTTGCCGTACGGAGTCGGTGACGATACGCGTGCCATTCAGAGTGAGGACCGGCTTGTCAAGGGTGTAAGTGGTGGGCAGATGGGAACGCCATGTGTCCAGCACCTCGAGTTCCTGGTGGCCGCCGGGCCACTGGAGGATCCCGAAGCGCAGGAGGTGGGCGAGGAGATCGTTCAGGATCGTGTCGAGCGTGACGATGCGGTGAGGCCAAGCCAGGGCCGATGGGCCCCACTTCCGGGACACGCGGCTGCGTATCTCCTCGGTGGCCGAGCGGGTGAAACTGACCGCCACGACCGCCCGGTGATCGGTTGTACGTGCGTAGCGGTGCAGGCCGAAACGCTGGTTCGACACGGTCGTCTTCCCCGAACCAGGAAAAGCCTCTACGTAGAGAAGGCGGTGCGGGCTCGCTGCGGCAAGGACCTGTTCGGGTGTGAGAATGCGGGTGCCGGGCCCATAGTTACTCATGGTCGCCCGTCGTCTGCTGTACGGCGGCCGTGGGCCAGGCGCCTGGTTTGCGACGCTGAAGTTGGAGACTTTCCCAGGGCAGATCCTCTGCCTCTGGTCCGTCGGGATCGGGTTCGTACGTCGTCTCGTCGGCCCACTCCGGGCTCTCCAACTCGTCCGGCCAGAAAAGGCCCTCGACGTCGGCAGTCGGGACGTCGTCTGTGTCCCGTTCGCTGGCCCTCATGAACCAGTCCGGTTCGTCGAGAGCCTCAAGAGGGTCGCTGCCGTCCGCCGCGGCGCCATCTGCTGCCGGATCGGACGGGTACAGGAAGTCGAAGAGCTGCCGCATGTGCTCGGGGACTGTTGGTGGGTCGGGCACTTCCTCAGAGTCCGCCTCGTTGGCCTCCGCAAGCAGAGAGGCGAAGGCCAGCGCGAACTCGCCCTTCTTGCTGGAGCCTCGGCCGGCCTTGTTCGCGGGCTCCTCCTTCGTGCCCTTCTTCGAGCTGCGAAACAGCTCGTACATGGTGCGGGCCGTCACGTTTTCCTCGTCCAGGCCGACCTCGCGCAGAGCTGCGGCGATCAAGCGCTCGTTGCCCTTGGTGATGGACGGTTCCAGGGTCGGGTGGCTGACGAAGGCGTCGACGACCGAGGGGTCGTGTTCGGAGAGCCATCCGGGTTTCTTGCGCTCCTCGCTCTCGAAGGGCAGGTCGCTGTCGACGAGGACCGCCAGCTTGGTGCATAGTTCGCTTCCCCGGGTCGCCAGGAGATGCGCCGGCCACTGTCCGACTTTCCATCCCATGTGCACGATGCTGAGTGCGTCGATGAAAGCGTGTTTGAGCGTGTCCCGACCGGCCCAGGTCCTGCCGAACTCCCGGAGGACAGCGGCGTCGGTGACACCCTCGACGAGGACGAGGCGATCCGCGAAGAGAGCGGCGGACCGGCTCGCATCCAGATGGAGCCGGGTCTTCCGCAGGGTGATGTCACGGTGCTCGGCCGGCACGACGTCGGCGACGGTGCGGCACACCCTTCCTTGCGCCGTCCGGCGCACGACGACGAGTTCCTCCGGGGCACAGGACGTGATGACGTCCGTCGCGTGGCTGGAGAGGATGACCTGCAGTTCCGGCCGTTGCTTGACCGTCCTGCGCAAGTACCGGACAAGGGCGTGCTGCAACTGCGGATGGAGGTGCGCCTCGGGCTCCTCGATGACGACCGTTGCGTGGAAGGGCTTCGTACCGAAGAAGGAATCCTCCTCCGACTCGGCGTCGGCCTGGGCCTGTTCGAGGTTCCGGACCGCCTGCTGGATCTCGTCCTCTACCGTGAGGGGCGGCCGATCAGCGACATCCGAGTGAGGCCGGGCAGCGTCCTGCGGAAGCTCGGTGGAGTCAGGTATCGCCGCCAGGGTCACAGCTATGTGCAACAGGTTCACGTATCCCAGGCCGGACACTTCGAGAGGCCGGGCGAAGGCGCGTCCTTCCATCACGGCGAGCATGAGCTCCAAGACGCGGGCGAGGTAGGTGTCGTCGATGACCTGGCCTCGTATGTACGGCCACTGAAGATTCACCCCAGCCGACAGATCTGTCAGGTAGCCGCGAATCCGCGCCTCGACAGCATCAATGATGTTTTCCTTGGCCAGCTCCTCCAGCAGTTGGGAGGCCCGCGCCCGGAGACCCACCAGGTTCCGGGTGCCGCTCTGGCGCTGCTGTTCGGCACGGAGCAGCTCCACCAGGATCCGTGTCTCTCGGCGGGCCAGCTCGTCCAGCGGATGGCGCCAGGCTGGCAGGTAGATGAGTTTGTACGGGTCCAAGTCTAGAGACCTGCCGTGCGCCGCCTCGATCTTCGTGGCGACACTGCCGAGCCTGCGGCTCAGCGTGACACCCCATTTCTGGGCGACTTCGCCGAGCCGTTGATGGCCGACCCCGTGCAGCTGACGTCCGAGGCGGCCTTCCTCGGCGAGACTGTCGGCCAGCTTGTACGCCACATCGATGGTGCGGTTAGAGCCTTTGAGCGCGAGCGTGGCAGATCCGTACCTCGGTAGGACCGGGAAGCGGGAACTGGGATGAGCGAGGTAGAGCGCATCCGTGAGCGTCGTCTTTCCGGCGCCGTTGGCTCCGATCAGCACGCTGAAACGGCCGGGCAAGTGGCAGACCAGCTCGCCCTCCATGCTCGCCCGAAACCCGCTCACCGCGATACGACTCAGGTGCACCATGCCCCCCATGGACAAGAAGTACGTCAGTAGTCATCATCGCCCCCGACAGTGACAACTCCCGGCTGTTTGTGCTCACTTGCAGTCTGGATGTGGGCCCGGGCGAAACCGACCGTCAGGTGACCAGAACGACAAGAGTCGCAAGACGGGGGAGCCCGAGGGCGAGATCCTCTCGGGCTCCCCGACCTTCTGCGGTTGCGGTCAGACCTCGGCGAGGTGGTTGGAGAGGTCCAAGGCGAAGGTGGCGACCGCGAGGGCGGCGCACAGGCCGGTCACCTCGTGGAGGGTGGGGCGGACCAGGCGCGGCCAGTCGTCGGGGGCGGCGGGCCAGGAGCCGAGGAGGGCCTCGGTGGTGGCCAGGCCGAGGTGGGCGGTGACGTCCCAGCCTGCGCGGGAGGCGGGCTCCCAGTGCAGGCGGATACGGCCGAGCGGGAGTTCGGTGGTGCCCGCCGGGAGCCAGGAGACGTCGAGCGGTCCCTCCGGGAGGGCTGAGACGCGCTGGACCAGTGCGCCGAGCACTCCCGGCGGCATGGGCCGCACGGCGAGGGTGTGCAGCGGGTAGGCGGTGGAAGGGTGGGGGCGCGGTGAGATCGGGGCCTCCTGGACAGGTCCGTACGGCGGGTCAGGCCCAGGCGAGGGCGTTGCGGACCGATGCCGGGAGGTAGCCCTCTTGGCCGTCCTCGGCGATGAACGCCATGCCGTTGCCCACGACGACGTCGGTGCCGAGGTAGTGGGCAAAGGGCCAGTCGGGGTTAGGGTCTGTTGCGAAAGTGGATCTTGTTCGTTGATGATCACCTTTCGTGGGACGTGGGGATCTGACGAACGGCCAGTGGGCCCGGCTTGAGCCGTTGCTGCCGCAAGGCATCAAGCCGGGTCGTCCGCAGGTGTGGACGCGGCGGCAGCTGATAGACGGCATACGGTGGCGGACCCGGACCGGTGCCCCATGGCGTGACGTGCCCGAACGCTACGGGCCGTGGGACCGGGTTTATGACCTGTTCCGGCGCTGGCAGCGGGACGGCACCTGGGCGAGGATCCTCACCCAGCTCCAGGCCGAGGCCGATGCGGAGGGCCTGGTCACCTGGGACGTGAACGTCGACTCCACCGTCTGCCGGGCTCACCAGCACGCTGCCGGCGCGGTGAAAAGGGGGATCTCCAGAAGGAACCGCCCGGCGGGATCTTCGTCGAGCCGGCCGACCACGGTCTCGGACGATCCCGCGGCGGGCTGACCAGCAAAATCCACCTCGCGGTCGAGCAGGGGCAGAAGCCCTTGTCCGTCGTGATCACGGCTGGACAGCGGGGCGATTCCCCGCAGTTCGAAGCGGTCCTGGAAGCCATCCGGGTTCCGAGGCTGGGACTCGGCAGGCCGCGCAAGAGGCCGGACCGGGTGCGGGCCGACAAGGCGTACGACTCCCGCAGCAACCGCTCCTACCTGCGCAGACGCGGCATCAAAGCCACCATCCCAGTCCCTGCGGACCGCGTCCGCAACCGCCTCAAGCGCGGCTCGCGCGGCGGGCGTCCACCGGCGTTCGACAAGGACGACTACAGGCAGCGGCACGCGGTCGAGTGCGGGATCAACCGGCTCAAACGCCACCGGGCCGTCGCCACTCGGTACGACAAACTCGCCGTCCGCTACGAAGCGACAGTGCTGGTCGCAGCCATCAACGAGTGGCTTTGACCAGCACTTTCACAACACGCCCTAACGGCCAGGCGGATCGGCAGGTCGGGGTCGAGGTTCTGAAGTTGGCGGAGCAGGTGGCCGACGGTCAGGTGCTGGGGCAACGGGGAGCCTCCGGGATCGAGGGTGAAGCGGTGTGGTGATAGAGCGTCAGGGGTGTTGAGGCAGAGTTGGTCGCGCAAGGCCGGCTGCTGGGTGGTTCAGCGGCTTGCGATGAGCGCGGCGAGGAATCCGGCCACGGCCTCGGAGGGGGTGTCGGGGCCGAACTCCTGGATCCAGGGCTCGGCGTCGGAGGGGTGGACCCGGACCTGCCAGACGATGCCGCGCTTCCAGGCGGTGGTGTCCTCGGGGAGCCAGCCGACGTAGACGCGGCCGTCCGGGCTGGTGCAGTGCACGTTGGCCTCCGGGGTGTCGACTATCGCCCAGCCGAGCCCGCCGAGCAGTTCGAGTACCGGGCTCGCGCAGTGGTCGCTGGAGAGCCAGGCGCGTTCCTCCACGGCGGGGCGGACGACGGCTGGCAGGAGGGTGCTGGAAGCGTTCACGAGTGGGCGTCCCTTCGTTGACCTGCGGGTTTTCCCGAGGTTCGTACGTTGACATGCGGTGTGCCGAAGTACGTAGTCGTTTCCGGGAAGGTGAGGTCTGCCGTGGGCGAACTGGCCGTCGAGGAGGGCGGAGGTCGGCGGGCCGGGGAATGGATCGGCGCGGCCGGTTGTCGTAACCGGGTTGCGGCGCAGGGCCGTACAGAGCAGAAGGGGCAGGCCGTGGCGGAGTCGAGCAGACACTGGGACGGTGCCGGGCTGGAGCGCAAGATCCGTGGCGCCGGGCGGCCGTGGACAGTGGGCGACATAGCGATGGTGGCCAACGGGCAGTGGGCCGTGGGCATCCAGGCCGGGAGGCAGCGTGGCAGGGAAGTCGTGGTGGAGCGTCGGATCGCGGACGGGCGGCGCGTCGAGCTGACGTTGGTGGAGCTGGCCCGCGCGATGGACTCCCGGTTCGGCGCGGCCCATCGCGACGAAGACTCCCGCTGACCGGTTACCGTCCGGGCCGGTCGTGGCCACCGTGGGGCGGACAGCGGCCGACGGGGCGGGCTGGTCCGGCGGTTGGCCCAGCGCACGCGGCGCGTGCGCGGAGCGGGCGACAGCGGCCTGGGCCAGGCTGAGCGACGGTGCCCGGTCCGTGGCCACGGCGGCTTCGCGGGCCTCGATCACGTGGCTGATCGCCTGCAGGGCTGTGCGGCTCTCGGCCTGCGCGACGCGCAGGTCCACCACCGAGCTGGTGATCCGCTCCAGGTCGTGGAAGGCCGGCACATGATCGGGCCGGGTGAGGGCGTGCAGACGCTCCTGGTGGACGGCGACCGCGTTGTTCGAGACGACGAGGCTCGATCGGATATGCATCGCCGAGCGGAGGAGCGGGTCCTCGACGGGGCGGCGGACCGCGAGGGTTTCCAGCGCGTCGATGGGGGCGGCCCAGGCTTTCTCGATCACGGCTGTGGCCTGATCGAGTGAGGTGGCGTCGGGCATGGCGGAACTCCCGGTATTCGGAGGTGCTGCTTCGGTCAGAGGCGACGTCTCGGAGGGGCTGGGGGGGCGGTAGTCAGAGGCTGTGCCGTGGGGCCGACGGGCTGGCCGGCGGCCTGGCCGCGGCTGCGTGTGCGAGGTTGCCCGACAGATTCTGTGCCGAAGTCGCGGTGCGACTGCGAGCGGCCACCACGCGGAGGGCGGCTGCCGTCTGCGGGGCGCGCGCGGCGCGGCGGACGGCCTGGGCGACAGCGGTGCGGCGCACGTCAAGTGGGGTCGGAGTACGAGAGATCTGAGGATCGGCGGCTTGGCCGACCGGGGCCAGCGTGACCAGGTGCTCCACCTTGCGGTTGATCTGGTGCCGCTCACGAATTGCCGGGGCTGAGTCCGACATGGCGGCTGCGGTCGCGGCGATCAGGTGGGTCGGGGTGCGGGCTGTGAAGACCGCTTCCGCGCGCGTGCCCCAACCCGGAGGGCCGGCCCACAGCCTGACGGTTTCGTCGTCCCAGTCAGAGAGGCGGTTGTCGATCAGAACGCCTGCTTGTCCGTCGGGGGCGGTGATCTCGACAGTGCCGCGCTCGGCCGCCCCGTCGCGGGTCCAGCCGGCATTGGTCAGCGGCCGGACGGCATCAGCCCAGTACAATGACGGGTTCGTCAAGAAGCGCGCGTTGCCTTCGGTGGCGTCGGCTTCGGCGTAGTCGCGGGCCAGAGTGCTGGTGAGCCCGGCGACGATCTCGGCAGGGGTGACGTGGTTGAAGGTTGCCGTCCAGCGGGGTGCGGAGACGGCGTCCTTGGCGGCGGTGATCTTCCACAGTTCGAAGTCGTCGCCGAACCAGCCGATCCGTATTCGCTGGTCGGGCGAGGTGACGAGGAGCTGGCAGGGGCCCTCGTCGAGATAGTGGTGCGGCCAGTGACTGACAGGGGCGAAGCCAGCGTCCCCGGTCCCGTTGGAGCCGGCCAGGTACATGGGGCTGACCAGTACCTCTTGATAGGGATGCTGGTCGTAGGGCTGGGTGTTCACGGTCGAGACTCCGAGGTGTAGGAGGGGAACGCGCCCGCGTGCGCAGAGGAACGAACGGCTGGACTGCACGGGGGCGCCGTGGCAGCGGCGTGAAGCGGCTGGCTCTCAGTGCCATCCGGATCACCGGCCCCGGGAGGAGGCCGACTGAGCGGCCAGGCCACCGGCACCCGCGGTTATGGCTGCGGGGCATGACTGACCAGGGAGTTCGGCGTGGCGGTGCTGCGGCGCAGGGCGGCTGTGGTCCGGATGCCGTCCGACCCGGGCGGGATGCCCGTGTGGGTGCGCGTGGCCGCCGCGACCCGGACAGGGGCGGGACGTGGTGCAGCGACGGGGGTGCTGCAGTGCTCGACGGCTGCGTAGACCGGACCCAGCGCCCCTCCGGCGGCGGTCAGGACGTACGGATCGCCGTGGCGCGGTCCGGTGCGGGTGACCAGGCCGTCGAGCTGAAGCCGGATCAGGCGCTGGCGGGTGAAGCTCTTGTCCAGTCCTGCCTGTTCGGCGATGTGGACGAACCGCATGGGCCCGCCCGCGTCGAGGGCCTGGATCACGGCGGTCGAGTGGCGGAGGTGCAGCCGGGCTCCGACGTCGGAGGCACGAAGCACGAGCCACCTCGCGTCGTACCGGAGATCGGCCAGGGAGCCGAGTACGGCACCAAGTGCCCGCACAGGAGGCTGGGTTGGGTCGTCTCCCAGACACCACGGGCAGAATTCCACGTCGCCAGGGGAACCGGCGGGCGAGGAGAGGAGACCTCGGACATTCTCGATCACCACCAAGCAGGGGCGGAGGGCTTCGACCGCACGGGCGACGTGCAGCCACAGCCCCGAGCGGGTGTGGGGGTTGAGTCCGGCCCGGCGGCCGGCGACGGAGACGTCTTTGACAAGGGAAACCGGCCGTCAGGACACACACCCGAGGCACATAGGCCCAGTTGACGGCCGTGATGTCTCCCAGATTGGGCACGCCGGGCCAGTGCCGGGCCAGGATGCGCGCGGCGTCGGGGTTGATCTCGGCGTGCCAGGCCAGAGTGCCGCCGAGCGCGGCCTGGACCCCGAGGTCCAGACCGCCGTAACCCGAGCAGAGCGAGCCGATCAACGGCGTTCGCAAGGTGGTGGGTTCCATGTCACCGGCCACGTGCGATTCGGTCCGAGGGGGCCGCCACCGCCGTGGTGACGTTGGGCGGCGGGGGCCCGGGAGAATGCGCCGTGGTCGCGGACCGGCTGCGGGCGGCCTGGAGCCGCGCGGCCGGGGGAGAGATCGTTGGCGATGCGGCGTACAGGGAGTTGGCCCCGTCGTGCAGGGCCGTGCCGGCGGTGGCGAGTGCTTCCTCCACCACCCGTATTGCTGCCTCCCGGGCATCCCTGGCGTCGGGCTGGTCGCGCAGACTTTCGGTCTGGTTCAGGAAGGCGAGCTGGTGGGCCACCGCTCCCAGGGCGGAAGCCGCTTCGCCGGCGGGCTCGACGGCGGCGGCGAAGCTGGTGATCAGGCGAGCGGTGTGGGGCGCCTGGTCCTGGTCAGCGGCGCGGAAGAGGACCTCGTCGCCCAGAGCGGTGACCAGCTTTCCGAGCTCGGAGATCTGGCGGGCGACGGCGACGACGTCGGGTGAGCGGTGGGGGTCTCCCGGCACCGGCAGCTTGCCGCGCTGGGCGTCGAAGGCGGACGCCGTGGCGCGCAGGGCCAGGGCGTCGGAGAGTGGGGTGTTGTCCACGGGGCGTTCCAAGGGGGGACGGTCGGATGGGCGGGGTTGGTGGGCGAGTGAGGACGGCTCAGCCGTGGGCGCGCGAGGGCGGTCGTGCGGCTGATGACGTGGAGGGAGGGCCTGGGCATTCCGAGGGCCGTGCGGCCGGTCGCGCCATGCTGCGGGCGAGCGCGGCGTGGACCTGCGCGGTCGGGGGTCCCTCTGTCGGTGGCGCGGGCGGCGCCGGAGCGGGGTGGCCGTTCGCGGCTTGCCAGCGGGCACGCACGTTGTCGAGCGGCCCGAGCGCGTGCAGGGCGTGGCTGATGAGCCGTCCAGGGGCCAGGGTCTCGTTCTCGGCCAGGGCGCGGATGGCGCGGGCGGAGGCGGCGGCCGTACGGGCGACGGAGGAACGCATGATCTGCTCGCCGAGCCATTCGGTGCTGCCGGGGCCGACGCCGTCGTAGATGGCGGTGAGCTGTTCGGTGGTCAGCGTGCCGTCGGCGAGCAGACCGCGCCGCTGGGCTTCCCACAGCACGGTTATCCGGTCGATGGGTTCGCCGCGGTGGTGCAGCGCTCCCAGGCAGCGGTAGAGCTGGGCGTGGGCGGGGTCGGCGAAGTCGCCGGGTCGCAGCCAGCCGACGACTTCGTCCATCGCCTTCGGCCGCTCGACCAAGACCGCCAGCAGGATCTGCTCGTCCTCGGCGACCTGTTCCGCTCGTACCGACGGCGGCGCGACGGGAGCTGTGGGCGGCGGCGTCGTCGGGGCGGCCGGGCGCGGTTCGGACCCCCAGCGGCGCGCGAGGTCTTCGAGCACCCCGGCCAGGACGTCCGCATGGTGCAGCGCTCCTTCCACCTCACCATGGAGGGCGTCGGCGCGGGCTGCCTGGTGGAGGCGGATCGCGTGCGCGGTCACGCTGCGGTGGATCGCTCCCTCCAGCACCATCCGGCCGTACACCGGGGCGTGGTCGGGTCGCGGGCAGGCCGAGATCAGGGTGTGGGGATACACGGCGGTCAGCCCTCGGACATGGTTGCTGGCCTCGGCGACGGCGTCCGTCACCCAGGACAGCGGCACGCGTTCTCCGGTCGCCACGGCCGGATGGTTCTTGGTCCGGAGCTTGCGCATGGCGGCGAACAGCGCCTGGTGGATGGGCCGGTAGAAGTGATCAGGCGCGAGCCAGTCCAGGTGCGCGAGCTGGCCGGGGTCGAGCAGCACCGAGCCGAGCAACGCCTGCTCGGCACTCAGTAGCGGGTTCATCGTCGCCACCCGGGGTGGGGAGTCGGCGGGTTGTCCTGCTGGGAGCGGAGATCGGCGACGGCCTGGTAGGCGGCGGTCATCGCGTCGGCGAAGCGGTCCAGCTCGCCGGTGAACGTCGGATCGGTGGCGAGGATCGGGCCGGAACCGGTGACCAGCCACCACTGGCCACCGCGTCGGACGACCGGTGACCGGCCGAGACGTTCGGAATGCGTCGGAGGAGGGGACGGAGTGCGCGAGGACACGAGGGGGCTCCTGAGCAGGTAGAGGGGAGGGGCAGGCCGTGAGGTCGACGTCGGCCTGGACGGGGGTGCCGGAGGGGCAGGACCAGGGCGAGCAGCCGTCCGGATCGCCGTTCTCCAGTTCGGCGTCCGCGGGCGCGTCGAAGATGTCGCCCTGACGTCCGGACCACTCGTGGGCGGTGACCCGGTCGATCGGTGCCTGGTCCAGAGGCCGGCGACTGAGGTGCAGTTACGCGTTGAAGCGCTCATGCCGACAGCCCGAATCGTCGCGGCCCAGTGACTTGGCGATGGCCCGCTCCGTGATGGCCTTCGTCGCGCGGGCCGAGGCCGGACCGACCACCTTGGCGGCGGGCTCCTTGTACCAGGGCCGCAGGTCGAGCATCGCCACCCGGATACCAGTGGCGAGCAACAGCGCCTTCCCCTTGGGGAGCGCGCGGATCGCGTCGGGGGGCAGGATCCGCTCGGTGCGCATGCTCACCGAGGTGGACTTGCCGCCGTCGCTGGTCGACACCGACGTCGTCTGCACGTCGTGGTCACCGACCTGCCTGCTCAGACGGTCGGCGAAGTCGGCGTCGTCGATGCCACTTCCGATGATCTTGATCGTGGCGGCGGACCAGAGTGCGTCCATGCCGGCCTCGCCCCAGCACCGCTGGCCCTGTCGGTAGGACTGCAGGATCGTCATCGGGATCACGCCCCGTGAGCCCAGGTGGCTGTAGAGGTCCGGGAGATCGGAGATCTTGCAGACGTTGGCGGCCTCGTCGAGGACGCACAGGGCGGGCGGGTCGAGCCGCCCGCCGGAGCGCTCGGCGACGACCACGGCCGCGCGCATCACCGCGTCGGCCACCGCGGCGATGATCGCGGATGCCGAGCCGCCGCCGTCCTTGCTGAGCAGGTACAACGTGTCGCGGGAGGTGGCGAACGCGTAGGGCTTGAACTCGGGAAGGTGCTTGTCGGGGGTGACCCAGGCGGCGACGTCCGGGGCGAGCAGGCAGCTCGCGTACTGCCGCGCGGTCTCGTAGATGCCGTCACGGGTTTCCGTGGCTCCGCTGACGGTGCCCTGGAGCTGGGCGGCGACCGCGTCGTGGCCGGCGTCGGTGAGCAGGTCCACCGGAGTGCGGTCAGCGGGGGAGGCGAGCCAGGCCAGGACATCGGTGATCGGGCGCCGATGGCTGGCGGCGGCCAGGAACAGCGCGCCCAGCGTGTTGCTTGCGGCGGTGGACCAGAAGTCGGAGCCGCTGGATTCGTCGACGCTGGCGGCGACGAAGTGCCCGGCCAAACGTTTCGCCCCGGCCAGGTCGCGGGCGTCGGCCAGGATGTCCCACCACATCTCGCGCGGGTGGTGTGCGATCTGCTGCGGGTCGAGCGTCCAGATCGTGCCGACCTTGGCGCGGGCGTCCACTGTCGCAGTGAAGGCGTCGTTCGCCGCCTTGTTCGAGGTCAGCAGCACCGGGCCGGGAGCGGCGAGGATCGCGGGGATCGCCAGCCCGGACGTCTTGCCGGAGCGCGGGGCCATGATCGCGACGATCACGTCCTCCCAGGAGGCGCGGACCTCGCCTCGGCCCGGGGAGTGCGTGCCGAGGAGGATCCCGCGGTCGGCGGGAGTGACCTCTTTCTGTTTGAGATCGGACAGACTCGGCCGCAGGCTCTTCGCCTTTGCGGTGATCTCCTTGTCCATCAGTGGGGCGAGATCTTGCTTGCGGGCGAGGCCGTTCTTCGGGCCGCCGCGCAGCCGCAGCCACAGAACCAGGCCGGTGACGGTGAGGCAGACGGAGAGCAGGCCGGGGACGAGTCGCGCGCCGACCAGCAGGGCGGTGGAGCTCAGGTGTGGCCACAGCACGTCGGGGTGCAGCAGGGCGTCGGCGGCCTTGAACGGCGCCCAGGGGCCGGTGCCGACGAGAGCGTTGGTGAGGTTGCCGGTCAGCCAGGCCAGGGAGCCGAAGGCGATGGGGGCGCCGAGGACGCCGAACAGGAGGTAGAGGAGCGCGTCGGAGCCGGTGGTGGTCGAGGGCGCGCTGGTACGCGGGGTGGGCATGGCGGATCCAAGGAGGGAGAGCGGACGAGGCGGGCCGGGGCGCGCGGCGCTCTTCTGCTGGTCATCGGGGCAGCTCCTGCTCCGGGAAGGGGTCGGTGGTCGAGATCATCGGGTGCGCGGTGACCGGGGCGGTGGGGTGCTGGCAGGCGGTTCGGACGTCGCGCCAGCGGAGGGCGCGGTCCCCTGGATGGCGGCGTGCGGGGAGAAGAGGCGGGCGGCTTGCTGCCGGTCCGCTTCCGGGTTCTGGACGGCGGACGGTTGGGTATCCGCGACCGCGTCGTCGCCGAGAACGTCCCTGCGTAGTTCCCTGGTCCGTAGGGCAGGTACTTGCGGCGGGGGTGCGGCTGTACCGTCTCCCGGAGACGGAGTTCCGAGTGCCGAAGACGCCTTGGCCTTGTCCGCTGCAGGCGACGTGGCGAGAGCCGCGTTTCGGGCGTCGGGCGTGGCGGGGGACTGCGTCTGAGCCTCGGCGCGGTCCTGCTGCGAGTAGCCGATACGGTGCAATTCGTGTCCCGCTCCGATGAGTTCGGACTGCGCTGCGCTGACGAACTCCGCAGCGAAGCCGAACCGGTCGGCGAGCGCATACGCCTCGTCGTCGAGGTCGGTGATCTGTTCGCCTGCCGTCTCCAGCGCTTCCCGGAGGCGTTCCAGGACGCCGTGCTCGGGATGAAGGAGGTGATCGACCGCCTGCTCAAGGCCGGCACCGTTCTCGGCGGCCCTGATCTGGTCAGTCAGCCGCAGGACTTCGGCTCCGGCGGTGTAGAGCCCGAGCGGGTGGGCCGGGGTGGTCAACCGGCTCGTGACGAGGTCGGGGTCCAGGTCGACGCTGAACCGGGCGGCGCGGAGCATCTCGGCTGCGTGGGAGGCGATGGCGTGGCGCTGAGCCTGCGGCGTGGTGGTCGCCAGGCGGTGGCGTCGGCCGTACCAGTCCTCGATCTGCTGGAAACCGGCGTGCTTGAGGAGCGTGGCGGACAGGTCGTCGCTGGCGCCTTTCGCCGAGACGCTGCCGCTGGGCTCGATGTTGATGGTGATGTTGGGGGCAGGCACGTGGGTCTCCTGGGCGCGGGGCGTTGGGCGTGGGGCCGGGGGCACGTGGCCGAGTTCGGTGGCGATGCGGTGGCACTCGGTCTGCAGGTGGAAGGCGTCGCGGTAGGCGTGGTGGACGCCGCCGTCCTCGCGGGCGAGGGTGGCCACGACGTGCACCAGGCGGGCCTGGTTGCGCACGGCGATCCACCGGCAGGCGTCCGGATCGCCCTCCGGGGCGATGCCGGTGGCCGCCACCACCCGGCGGGCCACCTCGGCCCACTGCGAGTCGGCCAGGGCGGGGTGCCGGGGATCGGAGCGGACCGAGCAGACCCACACCGGCCGCTCGGGCGCTCGGGCCCCGAGGCGCTCGACGGGTGCGTCCAGGGCGTGGGCCAGGTACGCCAGCGCGTCGGGCTGGGCGGGCATCTCGATCGGGGCGCCGTGGCCGTCCCCCGCGATCAGGCGGGGGTTGGTGTGGTTGCCGCGCTCGCCCGGCCCGTACAGATACTCAAGCAGGCTGGCGGTGTGGCTGGCGCGCTGCAGGTGGGCGATCACGGCGTCTACCTCGAAGGGGAGTGGTGAACGGGAGCCCGGGTGGCCGGGCCGTCGGGGAGAGAAGATCCGCGAAATCCGCGATTTGGCCCGGCCGGAGATGGGTGATAGATGCCTGAGGTCACCGCGGCTCGTCGAGGCCCTGGTAGTAGGCGTAGTCCGAGCAGGCGGAGCGCGCGAAGTACGCGTCGTTGTGCAGCCGGGCCCAGCGGCCGTCCTGGCGGATGACGGTGGCGACGATGTCGAGTCCCGTCGCTGGTGTGACGCAGGGCCGCCCACCGGCAGGCCGCCGGGTCGTCGTCCGGCCCGATGCCGGTGACGTCGAGGATCTCGTGCGTCAGCTCGAACCAGTCGTCGTCATCGAGTTCCTGGCCGGTGGTGTTGCGGATCGCGCAGTGCCAGGTGCCTGTTCGCCCAGCCCGTCGGCCGCATCAGCCGCCTCACCACCGAGCACATCGCCGACCGTGGCGACACGCTCGCTCTCAAGCTCGGGCGAGTCCCCGTCGAGATCCCCGCGCCCCTGGACGACCTGATCCGCCAGCTCGCCGAGCGCCGCGACGGTCGCGCGGCCACCGTCCCGCTAGAGGAACCCAAGTGGCTGTTCCACAGCATCTACCCTGGACAGCCGATCGACCCACACACCCTCGGCAGGCGCCTGAAGGCGATCGGCGTCCCGCCTCAGCTCGCGCGCCACGCGTCGCTGATGGACATCGCCTCGGAGCTGACCGCCGTCGTCATGAGCCGACTGCTCGGGTTCCACCAGAGCACTGGAGACAACTGGACCCGCGAAAGCCAAGGCTTCGGCGCCGAGTACGCCGCAGACGTCAGCTGCCGATGAGCAGCCACCAGGCGCCAGCCGGCAATCCCCGGTACTTTCAGAGTGTGTTCCCGTGGAGCGTTGTCCCTCATGAGCGAGCCGACAGACTCCCTACGATGATGACGCTCTTTGAAACGGCCACCCAGTACTCGGGGTGACTCCACAGCTGCTCGATGGATCTCCTCACTCGTACGCCACCTGGCCCGAAGAGGCAGGGCGACCAGTCCAGGGTGGGCGAAGTCCAGCACGCAGCGCAGCCGAAGGCGGAGCGGGTCAGATACGGAGGAGGTGGAGGAGTTCCGGGTGGCGTAGCGCGTTCTTTCGGCTCTCCCACGATTTCCGAAGTGGCACACTAATGTGAGGAAGAGCACAGGGGGGCCGCCCATCTGCGGGCCCGATGAGGAAAGGCGTGCGGTGGATAGGCGGTTTGCCATGCGATCCCTGCTGGCGGTGGACGGCCCCGAAGGGCCCGACTCCCTTGCGGATCTCAGAGATTGGCTCAGCGACGAGGCACTGTTGCGTGGACGGGTGCAGGTTCCGCCGTCCGCACCCGATGCGGGCGAACTGGGCGCCTGGAGCGACACCCTCATCGTGGCGGTCGGCACCGGAGGTGCACTGACGGCACTGGCCAGGGCGGTCGCGGTCTACGTGCGCCAGCCGCGCCGCAGCACAGTACGGGTCAAAGTGGTCGCCCCCGACGGAACACGTACGGAACTGACGGTCCAGTACGCGAAGAATCTTGACGCGGTCGAGAAACTGCTGCGCACGGCGCTGCATTCGGACACGGATACGGGCAGGGAGGCTGTCTCCGGTGGAGCCGCCCCCGCTCTCGGTGAGGCGTCCGAAGCGGAGGGCTGAGCATGATGCGCCCACCCGACCCAGCTCGTTCACGCGCTGTTCTGGTCGGTACAGCGGAGTACACCGAGGATGCCCTGCTGCCCGGTGTCCCGGCCGTACGCAACAACGTCCGTGACCTTCAGCGACTGCTTACCGAAGGCCGGCCAGGAGCCTTCTCCACGGAATCCACTCGCACTGTTATCGATGCTGCCACGCCGAGGGATCTCGGACTGCCGCTGCTGGAGGCTGCCCGCCAGGCCGAGGACGTCTTTCTCGTCTACTACGCGGGGCACGGCCTGATCGGCCACGAGCGGCGCGAGTTGTATCTCGGGCTGTCCAAGTCCGTCAGCGAGGCACCGTCGTTCACGGCCTTCCCGTTCCAGGGAATCCGCGAGGCATTTCTGGCCACCCCGGCGCGCAACCGAGTGCTCATCCTCGACTGCTGTTTCTCCGGGCGTGCCATCACAGGTGGACTGTCCGGAACGTACGAGCCGCTCATCGACCAGATGGAGATCACGGGTACCTATACGTTGACGTCGGCAGCCGCCAATGAGCCCGCCCGGTTCCAGGACGGCGAACGGCACACCGCGTTCACGGGCGAACTGTTGCTCACCCTGCGAGACGGCATCCCCACTACGTCCTCGGCCGAGGTCACGCTGGGCGCATTGTTTCGGCACCTCAAGCGGGTGCTGCCGGCCAAGGGTCTGCCGGAGCCCCAGCAATGCGGAACGGACACCGCGGAGTTCCTGATCCTGACTCGGCCCCGCCCACGTGCCAGACGCGGACCGGTCAGCGACGCCGACGTGGGCGGACCTCCCGGCACCCGGGAAGGGCTGCTGGCCCGCTGGGACCTCGGCCGCCGCCTTGGTGAGGAAGGCCAGACCGGCGAGGCCATGCGTCTGCTGAATGAAGTGGTGCCCGATCTCACCCGGACGCTGGGGCCGGACGATCCGGCCACCCTCGTCGGGCGGATCAACCTCGCCTACTGGACCGGGCGTGAGGGGGACACCGACGAGGCGCTCAGACTGTCCACCGCGGCAGTCAGTGACATGACGCGCGTGCTCGGACCGCACCACCGAGCCACGCTCGTGGGCCAGAGTCAACTCGCCTACTGGATGGGCGAGTCAGGCAGACATCATGAGGCGCTGAGCCTGACCACCTCCGTCCTTACCGACCTTGTGCGCGTCCTGGGCCCCGACGACCGCGAGACCCTCATCGGCCGAGGCCGGCTGGCTCGTTGGACCGGGGAGGCCAGTGACCCGGCCGCGGCGGCGCGGCTGACCGGTGAACTCATACCCGATCTGTCCCGCGTCCTGGGCGCGGAAGACCGCGAGACCTTCACCGGGCGTATGAACCTGGCGCAGTGGACGGGCCGGGCCGGTGGGAGCAAGCGTGCCGTGCGCCTGCTCACGGACCTGGTGCCGGACGTGTCCTGGGCCCTGGGCCCCGATGATCGGCACGCCCTTCTCAGCCGCTCGCGACTGGCCCACTGGTCGGGCGCCGCGGGACGACGGCGCCGGGCGCGGCGGCTGTTCGCCGCCGCCGTACCGGATCTCGTGCCTGATGCCGTCGGCGGCGGAGGCCAGGGCCTGGACACGCGCCCGCCATGCCGCCCGCTCGTCGGCATCTTGCGGCCGGCGGTCAGGGGTGGCGGAGGAGTCGGGAGAAGTAGGCATGGCGTTACTCGTTTCTGTACGGGTGCCTCACCGCGAATGCGGCAGCGAGCGCGTGACGGATGGCGGGACCGGAGCCGGAGCGTCGCTCTGCTGGCCGGGGGAAGTTCCCCGGGCCGACGCCGCTGGCGAGAAGCGGACCCCTGCTGCCGCTTGGTGCGACCGAAAGCGGATCTCGTGGTCGACGTTCTCCGCGACGAGATGCAACTCCTCGCCGAGGTCGGTCAGCCGGGAGGCGATGGCGTCCAGCTCGGACGCGCTGCTTCGGGCACCGTGGGTGCGACACCACTCGGAGGCGGTTTCGAGCATCTGATGCAGGCGGGCCACCGCGCCGACTCCTCGGTGATGGCCTCGCGGAACAGGTCGGTGAACTCCTCGGTCCGGGCTGCGGCGAGGCGGTCGTACCCGTCAGTTGCCGGTATGCCGCTGTCCGGACTCGCAGCCGGGCCGGTCGTTGGGCGGCGCTGGGGCGGGGTGGCGTCCTCGACCGCACCGAACAGGGAACCCGTGACCCCACGGAGGCTCACTGCCGCGCCTCCTTGCGCAGCCTGGAAATTGAGGAATCGTCAGTTGCGGTGAACTCGGCGCTTTGGCATGCATCCGGGCGTCCGTGTCGAACAGTTCGCGCTCGGCCGGATGCAGGATGTGCTGGGTGATGAAGCTCCGACCTGCGACTTTCCACAGGCCTCGGCCCTTGGTCAGGGCGGACACGGCCTGGGTTTCGATACCGGTCAGGCCGAGCAGCGACGCGGCGGCGGCGAGCTGGTCGGGCTCCTGGCGGTAGATGATGCGGGTGGAGCAGTCGGCGAGTAGGCCCTCGGCCAGGACACGGCCGCGTGAGCCGGCGTCGCCCGCGCTCAGCAGATCGCTGAGGCGGTGGATGATCATCAGGTTGGCGATGCCGAGCCCTCGGCTGAGCTTCCACTGGCTCTGCATGCGCTCCAACAGGCCGACGTGCCTCATCACGCGCCATGCCTCGTCGTAGATCACCCAGCGTCGGCCACCGTCCGGATCGGCGAGCGCGGACTCCATCCAGGCGCTGGCGCAGGTCATCGCCAGGACCAGCGCGGTGTCGTCGCCCGAGCCGCCCAGGCGGGAGAGGTCGATGGACAGTATCGGGGTGGTCGGGTCGAAGGCCACGGTCGAGGGCGCGTCGAACATGCCGCTCAAGTCGCCGTGGACCAGACGGCGCAGGGCATGCGCGAGGTCCTGCGCTGCGGCCCCCATACGCCCGGCCTGGTCGCCGAGGGCCCGGTCGAGGAGCTCGGGCGAGCCGAGCGTGTGCGCGATCTCGCCGAGCAGGGGCACGGTGCCGCCTGCCTCGGCTTCGGTGACGACCAGGTCCAGCGCGAGATCGAGGGCCGTGTGTTCCATCGGCTGGAGATCGCGCTTCAGCACGGTGCGCGCGAGGCCGGCCAGAAGCAGGAGACGGCGCTTGCGGACCTCGGTCGACCAGTCGTCCTCGCTCACCGAGGCGGGCCGGGCCGGGGCATCCAGGGGGTTCAGCCTGCCCGGGAGCCCCGGCCCCAGCGCGATGCTGTAGCCGCCGAGAGCCTGAGCGACGGCCGTCCACTCGCCCTTGGGATCGCAGGGCACGTAGACCCGGTAACCGTGGGCGATTGCCCGGGTGGCGATGGACTTGGCCAGCGCGGACTTGCCCATGCCGATGATCCCGGCCAGGACCGCGTTGGGGTTGGTGAAGCCCTCGATCCGGCCGCTGCTGTACAGCGAGAACGGGTCGTAGCAGAACGCAGCTTCCGCGTGGACGTCGCGGCCGATGAAGATGCCCTCCGCGCCCAGGCCGCCCTCGGCGAGGAAGGGATAGGCGCCGGACACGGTGGCGGTGGTCATCCGGTGGGCGGGCAGGCTGAGCTTGCCGCCGCGTGCCGAGGAGGGGCCGGTGCGTCCGGACGGCGGGTAGGTCGGACGCAGCTCCGGGTCGAGGGTCTCCTCGTCGCGGTGCTTGGGCGGGGCTCCGGCGAGGCGGGCCTGGCGCCGCGCCTCGGCGAAACCGGTGCGGGCGGCGCGCTGCTCGGCGCGCGATGCCTTGCGGCGGACGAACAGGTGGGAGGCGCTGGCGCGGGTGCGGGGCATGAACGATTCTCCAGACGGGAGGCAGAGTCAGTGACGGACGAGGCCGGTGAACGGAGCGTGGAGGTCGGCCGGGGTGGTGCGGCGTCGGACCAGGTGCGCGGTGCGCTGGTGGCGCTGGCAGATGGTCAGCTCCGGCGCGCCTTCTGGCAGGCCGGCCTGGCACGCTTCCCGGCCGCGGACCTCGCCGGAGTCAGGTCGGGGGGCCGCGTGGTAGGCGGCGTGGACGTGGTCGGCGGCCTGCCAGATCCGGGTGCGGGCGGTGCTGAGCTGGTCGCCCTCGATCGGCACGAGCTGGCCTGTGCGGGTGGCGTGGGCATCGAGCAGGCCGTGCAGCGAGACGAGGTGGGCGTGCAGGGCGTCCAGCTCGGCGCGGGTGGTGACGAGGGGACCGCCTGGCACGTTGAGCGCGTGGTGGAAGTCGAGCGCGGCGGTGGCGAAGGGCACGAAGTCCTGAGGCGCGGTCGGGCTGGCGGTGCGGGACATGGGGGTGCTCTTTCGGAAGGAGGGAGGGCTGGCATCAGGCGGCGAGGGCGAGTGGCATGGCGGCGGCGGTGAACGCTTCTGCCTGCTGCCAGGTGAGCGGCCTGAGGTCGAGCTGGGCGCCGACCGCCGCGGTCTCCACGACCGCGCAGGCGGAACGAAGCTCCTCCTCGGAGTCGGCCGAGACGGTCAGCAGGCCGGTGAGGGCGACGTCCGCGTGGCCCGCGATGAGCTGACGCTCCCGGGACTTGATGTCCTGGTACTCGATGGAGTCCGCTTCGGAGTCGACCTGGCCGCGCCGCGCCCGCTCGGCGGCGTCCGCGATCACGCTGGCCTTCTTGCGCTGGACATCGCGCAGGGCGGCGTCCAGCCCCTTCGGCTCGTACGACAGCGACAGGGTCCGCCGCACCCCGGCGGTGAACAGCAGCTGGTGTAGGAAGCCAGCCGACGTCTCTGTGCGGGGCCAGTTCTCCACCCAGTACGTCGAGTGGACGGCGGAGTCGGTCGCGATGTGGTCCGACTTCTCGACGACCACGACGGGGCCGGCGGCGGCGGGGTCGGCCTCGGGGCGCCAGGAGGAGGACCAACGGTCCAGTGGGGCAAGTGCCTTGGGGTCGTATGCCGTTCGTACGACTGCCGCGATCTCGTGGGCGGTGAGCCAGCCGGTGGGGTTGAGCCCGGCGGTGCGCGCCGCCTAGTCGAAGGTCGAGGCCAACTGCGCCAGGACGCTGAAGGATCCGGTCAGACCGCCTCCGGCCTGGTTGATCAGGCGCCTGGCGGCCTTGGCGTCCAGCGAGATGGCCACGTACGCCTCGTGTGGAGCCGCGGCCGGGCCGGCGCTCTGGATCAGCTCGCTGTAAACCTGGCCGGCCACCGGGGCATCGGGTTGGCCGTGCTCTTCCCAGTACCGGCGAAGGGCGTCGCCCGAGTCCGGCACGGTGCGCTCGATCACCTGGATCCGGGCGACCTGACCGGTGCGGGCCAGTGCGGCCAGCGCACGGCCCCAGCCGTTGACGTTGGCGTTCTGGGTGCCCGGGTCGAGCAGCGCGTAGGCGCGGGAGGACACCTTGACGACGGCGGTCAGCGTGCCGGTGTGGGGGTCGTGGACGGCGCCGTACCGGCGGTCGGGTGCGCTGACCACGCGCAGGCTGGCGGCGGTCCCGGGCAGGTGAAGGAGTCCTTCGCGGACCGGGCGGCGGGATGGTCGGCACAGCCAGATCAACTGGCCCCGCATCCGGCGCAGCGCGTACCGGGTGACGATCGGAGCCCAGTCGGCCAGGGCCCGGCCTCGGTAGCGTACGAAGACGAGCAGGGCGATGCCGGCCCACAGCGGGATGAGTTCGAGAGCGCCGACCACGCCACGAGCGAGGATCACGGCGAGCAGGAGCAGGCCGGTGAGGCTCACGACGATCAACTGCGGGGCGGTCAGGCCGAGCAGGATGCCGCGCCTGCTGCGGTGTGGGAACTTCACTGTGGCCGTGGTGACTTCGGCCTGGGGGTTGTCAGACAAGGCGGTTCCAGACAGTGGGAGCGGGCGGGAAAAGACGGATGGCGTGGCGCTTTTCTGGAGGTCATGGCAGGACTCCGACTCGGGTGGTCGGGGATAGGGGGCGGGCTGGAGGGACGGAGCCCGCCCCCTGGGTGGTGTTGGGTCAGGACCCGGACGGCGGCTGGTGGGGGTAGACCCAGTTCGTCGGAGTCGGGGAGCCTGTCGCCGAAGGACCGGTCGAGGGCGGCGGCGGTGCGGTGGGACCAGCGGGCGGCGCGGCACCTGCGCGGGTCAGGCTGCTGCCGGGAATCGACGCGCCAGCGGGCTGCGTGGCGGGATGAGTGTTCCCCTCCGAGCCTCCTGCTTCGCTGTCGGCAGGCCGTGTGATCAGCGCGGGGATGCCGGGGCGCTGGATCAGGGCGCGGCCCTTGTCGCCGGAGGCGTTCGGGTCCTCGCCGTACCGGAAGCGGGTCTGCGACTTCGGGGGCCCGGCGTCGATGCCCTCCTTGCTCAGGTTGCCGCCGGTGGGGTTGATGCCGGAGGCGACACCGTCGCTGCCCGCGCCGGGGACCTTGCTCGGCCCCTGCGGAGCGGGAGTGCCGGCGCCGGCCTGCATCGCGAGGCTGGCCGCGGTCTTTGCGGCGCCTGCGGCGACCGCCATGCCGGCGACGCCGGTACGGTGCAGGTCGTCGTGTCCGCCGCCGTCACTCGCCCAGTGGACGAACTTGTAGGTGGCGTACGGGCAGAGCAGGACCAGGACCATCACGACGATGCCGGCCACCGCGTCGGACAGGGCGGCCATTCCGTCCTTGGCGTCGGCCTTGCCCATGGCCGAGACGCCGATCAGGAAGACCACGGTCATCAGCAGTTTCGAAACGACGAGGGTGGCGGTGGCTTCGATCCAGCCCTTCCGCCAGCGTTTGGCGACCTCCCAGCCGCCGCCGGATCCGGCGAAGACCGCGAGGGCGACCATGATCAGGACGCCGACCTTGCGGGCGACCATCACGCCCCAGTACAGGAACGCGCCGATCGCGCAGCCGAGGGCGACCAGGGCTGGGACGCCCCAGCCGAGGCCGTACATCGCGCCCAACTCGTTGACCTCGGTGACGCGCCGTATCGCGTCGTCCACTGAGCTGTTGGCTGCTTGGAACAGTCCGTCGGACAGGGCGTCGACCACCGTGATGGCCACGGAGGTGAAGGCGACGGCGCAGAATGAGAAGAGGACGCCGGTCATCGTGCCGATCGCTGCTCGAGCGAGGGCGCGTTCGTCCCGTCGCCAGGCCGCGAGCATCAACTGGATGCAGAACGTGCCGACGGTCAGGGCGAGGCCGATGGGCAACAGCAGCTCGTAGTTGTCCCGGAACCAACCGGCGTTGAGATCGATGGCGGTGGTCTCGTTGACGGCCTTGGCGGCGAGATCGGCCGCGCTGGCGGCCAGCTCACCAGCTGACTTCGCGATCCACGCCCCGATGCCGTCGGTGACGGTCCCGGCGGGGTTGGTGGCGAAGTCGACGGCGCCGCAGACCTTGTCCATCAGCGGAAAGTCGCAGACTCCCATGGTGATACCCCCTTTCTGGGGCGGGGGTCAGGGCGCGATGGCCGACAGGACACCGGCCAAGGCGCAGGGACGGGAGGGGCGGCACTGGACCGCGAGGGTGGTGACGCGGTTCTCGGTGCCGCCGTGCGGCGAGCCGTTCCAGGCGATCGACTGCTTGCCGGAAACCGTCACGGCGTAGACGTACGCGGTGGTGATCGCCCCGGGGTCCGCCTGGAGGGCCTGGGTGAACGAGTCGGGGAAGCGCGCCTCGTTCACCTTGGCGGTGGCGAACTGGCCGTTGGCGGCCATCTCCTTCCACAGCACGCGCGAGGGGACGAGCGCGTCGACCGACGCGGTGTCGGCGTACTTCCTCTCGCTGGTCAGCCACCCGCGCAGGGCAGCCAGCAGCTCGCGCTGGGAGTAGGCGCGGGTGTCGTACGACCACAGCGCCGCGGCTGCCGCCTTACCGAAGGCGATCGGGTCGTGCGTGGACGGGGGAACGGGCAGGTCCCCGCGGCCGTCGTGCGGAGGTGACGAAGCAGAAGCAGGAGCGGTCGGGGAGGACGGCGAAGCCGAACTCGCATGCGCCGTAGGAACCTTGGATGAGGCCATGCCGTCGCGGGTGAGGTGGGCGGCCAGGCCCGCGAGGGCGACCAGCACCACCAGGACAGCGGTGCCGAGCAGCGCCCGGCGGCGCACGCGAGACGCGCCGCCGGGATTTGTGGAACGGGGAGACATCAGTGGACCTGGCTCCCCAGCGTGCTGAAGAACGCCACCACACCGTTCGCGGCACCCAGCAGGAGGGCCGCGCCGGCGCTGACCAGCACGCCCTTCTTGCCGTTCGCCTCGGCCTGGTGGCCGCCGGAGTGGTGGCCCCAGGCCCACACGCCCGCGCTGACGGCGAGAGCGCCGACCACGACGATGATCCCGAAGAGGTTGATCGAGCCCATCACCTGCTTGAGGACCGCCAGGCCCGGCAGCCCGCCCCCGTTCGGCTTGATCCCGGGGTCGTAGGCGAGCTGGACGACTTTGTCAGCGAGAAACATGGTTGTGAACTCCAGTTCGATTAAATGCAGGTCAAAGCCCGATGGGCGAAGCCGGCGCAGGAAGGGGGAGCAGGAAGAGGGAGGGGGAGAAGCGCCGGTCAGACGACTCGGCGGGCCGCGAGAATCTGCGGCTTCCAGGATGCGAGGGTCGCGAGGCGGACCACGTCGCCGGTGTGCGGGGCGTTCACGATCAACCCCTGGCCGATGACCATCCCGACGTGTTCCGGGACTTCGGCAGTCCCCTCGGTGAAGACGAGGTCACCGGGCTGGAGAGCGTCGACCGATACCGGCTTGCCTTCCTTGACCTGCGTGTACGTCGTCCGCGAGAGGGCGACCCCGGCGGCCTTGTACGACTGCTGCATCAGGGAGGAGCAGTCGCAGCGGCCCATGGGGTCGCTCCCGTGGGAGTCCGTGCAGCTCCCGCCCCACTGGTACGGAGTGCCGAGTTGGCCGAGCGCCCAGCGGATCGCCGTCTGGACCTTGGGGGGAGCGTCAGCCGGAATCTTGTATCCGGCCGGCACCGCGCCGGGCGGGATGGTTCCGAAGTCGGTGCCGTCCCCGCCGGCCGTACAGCCGCCCCCGGTACTCGGCGCGGCACTGGCCGTGCTGTCCGAGCCGGATGGCGAGGGGCTCGGAGCCGTGCCGCCGGCCTTCGGCAACAGCGGCTCGATCGCCTGCTGCAAGGCGGTGGCCAGGGGCTCCCACTTCGCATAGGCCTCGGGGAAGCCGGACTTCTGCACCGCCTGGGCGGCCTGGGTGACGGACAGGGACTGCCAGCCCGAGACCTTCTCCAGAGCCTCGTAGAACATCGTCGAGGCATGCACCGGGTCGAGGATCTCGTTCGCGGTGCCCCATCCCTGCGACGGCCGCTGCTGGAACAGGCCCAGTGAATCGCGGTCGCCGTAGGTCAGGTTCCGCAGGCCACTCTCCTGCAGGGCGGTCGCCAGGGCCACGATCTGGCCCCGGGCCGGGATGTTCATCGCGATGCCGGTGGCTTGGATGGTCTTGGCGTTGGGAATCTGCTCCGCCGGGTCTTCCAGGCCCGGCACGGAGACCGTGACCTTGCCGCCGCCGCCCAGGATCGCCTTCACCTGAGCGGCAACGGCCGAGGTATCCACAGCCTGTGTGCCGCCGGTCGAGCAGGAGGCCGAAGCAGTCCCGGCCCCGATGGCGAGGATCGGAACGGCCAGCAGAAGCGGACCAGAGGCGAAGAGACCGATGACTGCTCCGGTGGTCTTCTTCATAGCCGCCGCCGTTCGCCGGGGCGGACACCCCAGCCGGGCAACGGTGTTGGGTCAGGACGTGGGCGTATCAGGGCGTGCTGCATCGCAGCGGCTCCTCGCGGCTCGTAGGAGGCGCGGTGCCGACTTCTCGTGCAAAGCCGTCGGTACCGCGCCGATGTGAATCCGCCTCTCAGGGCGGGCCCGGGTCAGGGGAGTTGGTAGCTCCCGGACGCCGGAATCAGGCCATGCGCGGCAGCCAGCCGCGCTCGTAATCTCAGGCGGTGCACCGGGTCCCCTCACGGGCTTCGGGAACGGGGGCAACGCGCCTTCCGGTCCATGTCCTTGGACACTGCAACACGGATCAGCGCAGGTCAGCGATGGTGGAGCTGGGCTCCGCCGCGGTGACTTGGCGAGACAGTAGACCGGGATTCCGGCCGCACCAAACGCCCCCCGAACCCGGGCCCGAGGGAATGCACAGGCTCGTTAGGCGCGGCCGGAAATCGCGGCTAACCTCCGGCTCAACCCCACTCCGAACGGCCGCTGTTGACCGCCGTCCGGAGCTGACCCAGTCCCGTCGTGCCCTGAAAGAGGCCCCGCGCATGAGCTACACGCTGCACCGAGGCGACGCCCTAACCGTGCTGAAGACCCTCCCGGACGAGAGCGTCAACGCCGTCATCACCGACCCCCCGTACAACTCCGGCGGACGCACCAGCTCGGACCGCACCGCCCGCACCGCCCGCGCCAAGTACGTCACGGCCGGATCGGCACACGACCTGCAGAACTTCCCCGGCGAGAACCGCGACCAGCGGAGCTATCGAAGCTGGCTGACCGAACTGCTCACCGAGGCGTACCGGGCCGCTACCGAGCACTCCGTCGCCATGGTCTTCTCCGACTGGCGCCAGGAGCCGACCACGTCCGACGCCCTGCAGATGGCGGGCTGGACATGGAGCGGCACGATCCCCTGGATCAAGCCCGCCAGCCGGCCCCGCAAGGGCGGGTTCAAGCAGTCCGCCGAGTTCATCGTCTGGGGCGTCAAGGGCAGCCTCGAAAAGGACCGGGACCTCTACCTGCCCGGCCACTTCATCGCCTCCCAGCCCCGCAAGGACCGTGTCCACATCACCCAGAAGCCCGTCGAGATCATGCAGCAGCTCGTGCAGATCTGCCCCGAAGGCGGCACCGTCCTCGATCCCTTTACCGGCAGCGGTTCCACAGGCGTCGCCGCCTTGCGTGAGGGCCGGCAGTTCCTGGGGGTCGAGCTGTCCTCGCACTACGCCGATGTCGCTGAGCGAAGGCTCCGAGCGGAGCTGACCCAGGACGACTTCGTCCTGGCAGGACCGGAGGCATGAGTATGAGAGCGACCGGGCCGGGGACGACGGACCGCAGACGTAAAAGGGCGGCTGGTGCATCGAGAAACCGATGGCACCAACCGCCCTTCCTGTTGCTTCAGGCCGCCTCGAACGCTCGCCGGATCAGCGGTCCCGCCTTCTCTAGGTCGGCTGCCGAGGCGACGCGCACCTCCAGGTCGCCGGTCCCGAGGTGGCCGATACCGCGCATGTCGCGCGAGAAGCCCTCCTCCAGCTCGACCGTGTCCGGGTCGATCTTGAGGTAGACCAGGATCGCCTCGTGCTTCGGGCGGAAGATGACGGAGGCGACGTTCACCATCCGGCGGTAGGCGATGTAGTGCTGAAGCTGAGCCACCTCGACCTCCCCCCGGCGGTGAGGGCCTCGTCCAGCTCGGCGTACAGGTCCTGCAGGCAGCCAGGAACCGAACCCACGGCAGCGGTCGCCTGAGCGGAGGTCTTCCCGTCTTTGCTGGCGGCACCGACGCCGTTGCTCAATTCTCTGCGAGGGACGCTGTGTTGGCGACATGATCGCTTCCGCGGCTGGTAGCGCGTCGAGTGGCCGCGGGGGTGGAATCGATGTCTCTGCAGCCCAAGGGCCTGCCCGCGGTACCGGAGCAGACCGCGGCCGTGGTGCGTGCAGCGTTCCCGAAGGGCAGTCTGCCGATCCGGGTTCACTGACCGCTCTGCCGTGCGCAGCCGCTCGAACACCAACCCATTGCGAGTGGCATTGGTGCAGTGCCGGGAAACAATCTCCAGCCAGCCGGGAAGCGATGTTCTCCCGCCTCGGGAGCGCCTGGCCAGGGAGGCTGGTGAACGCCCCGGGGGCCTTCCAGCTTGACCATGGGATCGGCCATCCGCAGGATCCGGGCATCACCTCGGGGCGGAGCCCGACGCTGCGGACATGGCAATGGCATGAGCCTCGGTGCCTGTGCTGCCGCGAGCAATGCCCGTCTGCGGGGTGGCATGGATAGCAGGACGCCTAGTGATCTTGTCAGTGTTTGTCCGTATGATTTACCCTCTCTGGAGTTACTGGGGGCTGCTATCGGTCACAGGGGTGGGTGCCGCGTAATATTCTCGGGGCGCCTGGGGCGTCCGATTGATCTTGTTCTCCGAGGTAGCCGCCGGATTCTTGATCTTGCCAGAGGTTGTGTGATCTCCTGGTGCTCGTTCTTATCGTCCGATGGAGGTTGGCGCAGTGCGCAGGCAGCACTATGAGGTGCCTCTGGAGCGGAGCGACTACCTGGAGCTCAGGCGTCACAGGAACAGCTGCAAGCCCGAGAACTTCGGCAAGTGGCTCGGTGGCTTCGGTGTCGGCAAGCGTCTGGCCGTCGACCTCTTCTCCGGAGCGGGTGGACTGAGCCTCGGACTGGAGCGAGCCGGGTGGACGGTCGCAGCCGCGGTCGACTTCGACGAGCGGGCGCTCCAGACGCACGCCGCGAACTTCCCTGGCATGAGCCTCCACATGGACCTGGGCAATCCTGACGAGCGGGACAGGCTCGTCGAGATGCTGGCGCCGGCCAAGATCGATCTGGTGGCCGGCGGTCCGCCGTGCCAGCCGTTCAGCAGAGCTGGCCGGAGCAAGATCCGCAGCCTCGTGGAGCATCACGGCCGCGATCCCCATGATCGCCGCAAGGAACTGTGGAGCGCCTACCTCGACGTCGTGAAGCGCCTCCGGCCGCGTGCGGTCCTCATGGAGAACGTGCCGGACATGGGTCTCGGCGACGACTTCTTCGTGGTACGCACCATCGAGGAGCAGCTGGAGGACCTCGGCTACGCGACGCAGGTCCGTCTCGTCGATGCGTGGAAGTACGGCGTTCCGCAGCACAGGAAGCGACTGATCCTGCTGGCGAGGAACGACGTGGAGCGCTTCTCGTGGCGGCAGGAGTTGGAGCACGACCAGCGGACCACGCTGCGTGACGCCATCGGTGACCTGCCGGTGCTGTCAGTCGTGCCCACCGAGCGTGTCGGGCAGCGCGAACTCCCGTACGAGGAGCCGTCCGAGCTCTCCAAGTTCGCTCAGGACATGCGTAAGTGGGCGCGCAAGGATCGGGTATGGGACCACATGACCCGACGGGTCCGGAAGGACGACGCGGAGATCTTCTCCAGCATGGACTCCAAGACCCTGTACTCGCAGATCTCCCCGGAACTGCAGCGCTACAAGGCCGACCACTTCACGGACAAGTACAAGAAGCTTGACTGGGCGGACCTCAGCAGGTCGATCACCGCCCACATCGCCAAGGACGGTTACTGGTACATCCATCCCGACCAGGACCAGCCGCGTACCCTCACCGTGCGCGAGGCCGCGCGGGTGCAGACCTTCCCGGACAAGTTCCGCTTCGCCGGAACGCGCAGTGACGCCTTCCGTCAGATCGGTAACGCGGTGCCGCCCCTCCTTGGTGAGGCTGCGGCGGAGGCCCTGCTGCCCGTGGGCGACGAGCAGCCGAGCGAGGGCGGACTCCAGCCGCACTGGCGTACGGTGCGAAGGGATCTGACCGCTTGGGCCGAAGGACGGCGTGAGTCAGAGGACTGGTACCACCTTCCGGGCGACCAGATGTCCGGGTTGCAGGCCGCCGTCGTGGCCATACTGTCCGGGACCCGGATGCAGCCCGTGCAGCTGGCGGAGATGGTCGAGGTCGTGCGGGGGCGGACGTCTCTGAGTAAGGCCGCGTTCGAGGCACTCACTGCGGCGGCACCCTCCGAGGCAGCGAAGGCGCGGGTCGCCCGGCTATCCGCGGTGATCGGTAAGTCGAGCGTCTGGGGCGACGAGGAGAAGGTCCGCGAGCAGCTGCAGCTGAAGCCGGCTGAGGCGACGGTCTACCGGCTGCTGGTCGGCGAGGATCTCCTGTGGGTCGGGCAGGGGGCGCTGCGCGTCGCCGCCCGTCTGCACGGCAGCGATTCGGATCGTACGAACAGGCTCAGCGACGGTCGAGTGGACTTGGTGAAGCTCGTCGGAGCCGGCGAGGACGCGCCTCTGCGTATGGCGGCGCTTCGGCTCATCGGAAGCAGCTTCTGCCGGGCCAAGGAGCCGCTCTGCGAGGCGTGCCCCCTGAGCAGGTACTGCGTCGCCAGGGAGAGCATCTCGGGCGACCTGTTCACGGACGCGTTGACCGGGACCCACGGACGGGAGACAGTGCCGACCCAGGCTCGCGAGCCTGGTCGCACTGCCGGGCGACGCTGAGCGCAGCGCGCTCGAGGTCCGCCCGGATCTCGCACTCCCAGACACGGACGACGGTCCAGCCGGCGGCCTCGGCTGCGGCGGTGTTCCGGCGGTCGCGCTCCTTGTTGGTCTCGATCTTCGCTTCCCACAGAGAGGCGTTTGGGCCGCGGAACGTCTTCGGGCCGTGCACAGGACAACCGTGCCAGAAGCACCCGTCGACGAACACCGCCACGTTGTACCTGGGCAGGACGAAGTCCGCCGTGCAACGGGCAGCCACCTTGCGCTGGAGACGGAACCGGAGGCCGAGCCGGTGTACGGCACGCCGGAGGACCACCTCCGGTTTCGTGTCGCGGGCGCGCCGACCGCGCAGATGGCCGCTCAGCTCGGTGCTGACCCACTCCGCGCTCGTGGTGTCCTCACGTGCTGCCATACCTCAGCCTCAGCCCGTCGTCGGCCTACGAGTGTGAGGGTGCCACACTCCTCCCATGCTTCGTGAACCTGCAGAACTCCGTGTCGACGACCACGGCCGGGTCGAGCTCCCCATCGGCCTGCTCGCAGAGGCGGGCATCGCACCCGGGGCGGACCTCCTGGCCTTCAGTGACGGAGACGGGCGGATCGTGCTCCGCCGCGCCGAGGACGCCATGAGGGACCTGCTCGAGCGCGGGGAGCTCTGAGGGCCCAGACGAGTCGGACCTACGGACCCGGGACGAACCCGAGCGAAAGCGCCTCGTTGCGCGCGTGCAGTGCCTGTACCGCCTGTGGCTCGGGAACCTCCTGTTCGAGTTCGAGTCGTCGGCCGACGTACTGCGTGAGCTGGCGCTGCGAGGGATCCAGGTTGTGCGTCTCCTTCGCCCATCGCTCGATGGCGTACCACTCGTCCGCCGGGACCGACGTCACCTCGTCGCTCGCCCCCCGATCGCCTTCCGCACCGCCAGCGAGGGCCTCGTCGTCCAGCGGATGATCACGGAGCTCGGCCTCCAGATCGCGAGGCACGGACCAGGACACGCGGGAGACGGCGTCCCAGCAGGCGGGCTTCTTGGCCCACTCACCCACGTGGTTGCCCTCACGCGGCCTGGTGACAACCCGCATGACCCGGGGGCACAGGTCGTCGATCGCGGCTTCGAGGGCTGGCGAGACCCTCTGTTCACGCCAGATCCTGTCAAGATCGATGCGCTGTTCCGTGGCGAGCGCCAGACGGGCCATGGTGTAGGTCGTGATCGTGCTCTTGTAGCTGCCCGCCTCGTGGTTCGCGGCGATGCGGTCGACAGCCTTGAAGAGTACCGCCATTGCTATCACGCGCTGGCAGTACTGGACGTCGACCCGCGGGGGCGCCTCGCTGATGCGGTCCATGAACGCGACGAAGTTCTTCTGCGCGCCGCGGCTGACACTGAACGGGAGGAGACTCCAGGAGTTGACGTACTTCGCGAGGTCCGCCTTGGTGAACTTCCGATTGCTCGGGTTGAGCTTCTTGAAGGTGCGCTGCTTCGCCGGCGTCCGGGCCTTGGCCACCTCGTCGGTGTACTGGCCGCGTGCCCTCTCGTAGAACCAGTGGGTCTCCTGGCCGCTGCCGTCCGTCGCCGGCGCCCACAGCGATCGGGTGATCCGCTGGACGGCCACGTGGTACGCGTGGTTCGAGCTGAAGTCGACGAGCGTCACGCGGTTCTGGGTGTTGGAGTACTCGGAGATCATCGGGACGATCTCCGAGAGCCGCTCGGGAGAGACCTCCGTGAGCTTCATCTGGACGGTCACGTGAGACAGGTCGGCCTTGTCCCGGCTCGAGGCGTAGTGCAACGAGGCCGTGGTCTGACCGCCGTTCACCACCTGGAGCCCGTGCACCCGGGAGATGCCCGTGGGGGTGCCGTCCGGGCCGTGCACGAAGTCGACCTGGGACGCGGTCGCCGTGATGCCGTTGTTGTACGCCAGGAACCTGCCCGGTGAGTGCAGCAGGGTCTCCCTGATACCCCGGTTGACCGATCCACGGGCCTGCAGGAAGGACCGGACGTTCAACTCGAGAAGTCTGGTCCCGTACTCCCCGTACAGTTCGGCCAGTCTCTGACCGGGGATCACGGCCATGGTCACCGAGTGGTCCGGCTCGCTGCTGGGTGCCGAGACGCAGGGCAGCGGAGGATCGAACGAGACCACGATGGGCTCGCTGATGCTGCCGGACGTCTCGTGGCGGTGCAGCCGTGCCAGGTCCCACACCTCGTGGGTCACGGGGAGGCCGTCGAACTCGGTGGGCGGGAAGGTGGTACTCGTGCCGACGCGGTTGCTGAGCAGGAAGAGCCGGATCCTCCGTACCTCGGTGAGCGCCTTCTCCACTGCCGCGCACATGTCGTACACGTCGAAGGACTCGTCGATGTGCTGACGCAGCCCGTCCCGACACCGGCGGACGAACGTCAACAGGCGCCTGAACGCGGTCTCTGCCTGCCCCTTCGTGAGCTTGGACTCCAGCGGGTCCAGGTCGAAGTCGGTCACGAAGAGGTCGAGGCACTCCCCGGAGTCCCCGATGCCGTACCCGTGCACGAGATGACCGTGGGCCGAGTGGTAGGCGGTGAACGTGTTGGACACGATGCCGGCCCGTTCCAGGTCCTCGAACACGCGCCGCGTGAACGTCTCCGGGGTGGTGGTCCCCTCGGCGTCGGCGGTGGCCTGGACGTCTGTGACGACGTCGTGGGCGTACTGGGACAGGTCGAACTCAGGCATGGGGTCCCCCGATCAGTGCGGTCACCTCGTCGGTCGTGGCGCGGTGGTGGTCAAGTCCCGAGGTGTTCACGTGGTACGAGCACTCACCGACACCTTCGGGAAGATCTGCCTCGACGAGTCTCGGGAAGTTCTCCCCCACGTGCCAGAAGCGCAGGTCGCGAACGGTGTAGCGAGGCTCCTCGTACACGTCTCGGTGGCCGGGGAGATAGCCGGCCTGCACAAGACGACCGTCGAAGGCGGCTCGGACGACAGGGCTCGTGAGCTGCTCGCGTATGCGGTCCACCAAGCCGTTCAGACTCTCTCCTGATCCACCCCGCCGTTCGTCGAGCATCGCCAACGCCAACAGGAGCGCAGGCGTCCCGGTGTCGTCCAGCTGGCGCTCGCTGGCGATCCGGATGCTGCGGGGTCGTTTGGCGGTACTGGCCTTCGCCTCGACGGCGACTCCGGGCAGCTGGAAGTCCTGGTTGGCTCCGCTCGGCCCCGTCCACGCGTCGACGGCCTCGGCCGGCCCGACGACGGGCAGGACGTGGTCGCGCAGCACCAAGAGCTCGCCGACGAGTCCACGACGGGCCTCAGGGCCGAGACCGTCTCTGCCGACGGCGCGAAGGAGGTCCTGCCACCGCTCGAACCTCTCCACCGCTGCTGTCAGGGCTGCTGCGGCCCCAGGGGCCTCTCGGACCGTGTCAGCCACGTCCGTGACGAGCGGGTTGAACACCTCTCGCAGCTCGTCGGCGGTGAGGACCACTTGGAGCTCGTACTCGAGACGCGACACGGCGATCACGTTCATCTCCAGCCCGGCAGCGCGAGGCAGCTGGCGCACGGAGCGCACTATGTGGTCGGCGGAGCGAGCGTCGGCCCTGAGCACGAGCATGCGCTGCTGTGCCGGGTGGGAGACGGAGAGGAAGACGTCCAACGGGGCGTCTGGGTGCAGGCGGATACGGGACCTGCCCGGGGCCCCCTGGGGTGCCTCCAGGTCGCGCCACTCGGCTTCGGTGACGGTCACTCCCCGTCCTCCTCGTCGTCGAGGGCGTCAAGGCCCTCCTTCTGCCAGATGGCGTTGACCACGTACTCGGTGTCGGACTGGTGCTCGGAGCGCGGGAAGCTCACCTTGAAGCCGACCAGGGGCGGCCGGGCCGGACCGTCCTCGGTCGCCGGCCGCTCGACCAGGTAGACGAGCAGCAGTGCCTGGTCGGCTCGGCGCTGCCAGCGGACGTGGTCTCCCGAAGGCGACTGCGGTACCTTCTCCCGCTTCTTGATGGCTGCGGCCTTCTGTGTCGCTTCCAGGGCGGCGTCCACCTGGTCGCGATCGAGGTCGAAGCGGTACTCGTCGGGAGGGCTGAGCAGTCGGCGGATCGTGTACCGACCGTCGTTGTCGACGTCGTTGAGCGCCGTGCGCTCCACGGGCCCCAGGCTGTAGCCGGAGATGTCCTGCGGGTCCTTGGCTGCCTGCTTGCCGACCAGGACAACCGTCCACTGCGGGAGCTCACCTACGGCCATGCACTGTTCGATGTACTTCGCGATGAAACGGGGGCGAACCCTCTGGGCCATGCGGTCGGTCTCGTAACGCGTGAGGAAGTCCACGATGGCGTCGGAGGGCACCTGCTTCCACGTCACGTTGGCCCCCGCAGTCGTCTGGTCGCCGGTGGCCAGGCCGTCGAGTCTCCGGACGAAGTCCCCGAGTACCTTGAGGTTGTGTTCCGGGACCTCGTCGGAGACGTTGAAGATCACCGTCTCCGGCCCCTCCCCGGAGTAGCTGAGCATGACCTTCGTACCCTGGCGCATCTTGTTGGCAGCCGTGACGGCGAGGCCCAGAGAGGAGGCGCGGACCTTCAGGCCGAAGTACCTCGGACTGAGGTTCAACGCCGCCATCTCCTCGACCTCACGACGCAGTTCGTCGGTCGCAGCAGTCACCTCGATGTACTTCGCCTGCAGATCGGGAGTGGTGTACAGGCGGCAGAGGTCCTCGTGCCCCGGCCGGTATCCGAACCAGCGTCCCATCTGGAGCAGGGTGTCGTACGTGCTGGACGTGCGCAGGTAGTAGCTGACTGTCAGCCCCTCCAGGGTGAGGCCCCGGGAGAGCTTCTGGCCCCCGATCGCGATGACCGAGAGACCGGTCCTGCGGTTCTCGTAGTAGTCGAGTGCGTCGCGGGAAGCGCCGTTGACCGTCTTGACCACGATCTTCCGTAGCGCGGGCATGAGCTGGCTCGACACGTCCTCCCAGGTGACGCGTCGGGCCTCGTCCGCGGGGAAGTGGTCCGTGGTGGGGACGAAGTCCCGCTCCCACAGGGCCCGGAACTCGGCCATGCGCTGCGGTGCCTGTCCGTACCGGTCGCGGAGCGAGTCCACGAGGAGCCGCAGGTAGTCGTCCACCTGGTCGCGGACGATCCCTTGGACCGCCGTGAAGCGGGTGACGTGCACCAGCATGGAGTTGTGCACCTTCGTCTGTCCGCGCACCCGCCGTGCAGCGCTGGCGAGGACGAACGAGGCGATCGCCTCCCGGAGGGACTGCGGAAGGTCGTCGGAGGGGAGGAAGGAGGACTTGTGCTTGCTCGGGATCCAGCTCTCGGCGTCGTTCACGGGGCGTACGAGCGGAAGCGGGGGCACGTCCTCCTCGTCGTCGTTGTCGACCTGGAGACCGAACACGCGCTCCGGACCGAGGTAGTTGGTCGGCGAGGGCAGGGTGCGGATGAAGCTGTCGGGAAAGAGGTCGGCGCCGAGTTCGGCGTGGTCGACGTCGGGATCGATGTAGATGTTGGCGAACGGGGTGGCGGTGTACCCGACGTACGCCGACTTCTCGAAGCTCTTCATGAGCTCACGGATCGCACCGTTGGTCCTGGTCGGATCCGCGTCGGGGTCGCGCTCGGTGTTGATGGAGGCGTTGTCCGCCTCGTCGTCGATGACGAACAGCGGGATGTCGCGTACGACCTTGTTCCCGTTTTCGTCCTCCGTGCCCTGGACCTCGGTCACCCACGTCCGCAGGTACTCGAGGATCTTCCAGTGCTTCTTGACGACGAGAACGACTGGGAAACGGCCGAGCGGGAAGTTGACGGCGTTGGCCGCCTGCCGACCGAAGTCGCCCTTCTCCGAGCTGTTGGTGGGGGACGCGATGTCGAGCTTCTTGGCGCCCGGCATCCTGCCGGCACCCATGAGGCGGGACTTCCCGTTCTGGTTGGACCGTTGCTGGTGCTGGGTGTCGAACCCCAGGAGCCCCTCGTCGACACGCAGCTGGGTCTGGCTCCGGAGGTCGTTGTGGATGCCGGCGAGGATCACCACGAACTGGTACCCCGCGTCCACGGCCTTCGCGGCGAGCCCGATGTACTGGCCGGTCTTGCCCGACTGGACCTGCCCGATCACCAGGCCCGTCCGGCGCCACGAGCCGACACGGCGCGGGTCCTCGAGCTGGCTCAGGACCTCGTCCGTGCTCTGGTCCAGCCGGCGCACGACGAGCGGCGGGAGGTTCCGGACGTCCTCCAGGTAACGGCGGTAGCGTTCCCAGAAGTCCCAGGCCCGGTCGTTCTTGGCTTCGGGCAGCCAGGGCTCGTGCCCGCTGTCGCTCTCCAGCCCGGAGGAGCCCTCCTGGAAGACCGCCGTCAGGACCTCGATCTCCTTGGCCAGCTGGTCACGGTCGAGAACCTCGCCCTGGCCGGCCAGCATCCCGAAGATGACGGTGACCGCGTTCTGCACCTCGTCCGGCGTCGGCTGACGGTCCTGAGACAGTAGTGCGAGAACCAGGCGACGGGCCTTGGCAAGGGACTCGAGAGAGTCCTCGGGGGTGGAACTCACAGCAGACCTCCGGCTGGGCGGGAACGGCATGGGGCAGGCTAGGGGCGGGCACTGACAACGGGTTCACCCGTTCCAGAAGCCCTGCATCTGGTCGAAGGGGGGCATCGTCCGGAGGCGTTCGCGAGCGGCCGCAGGCGAGCGGCCGTCTGAGACCAATGCCTCGTAGATGCGCTGTGCGACCTCCGTTGCCTCGGCGTCGGCGGGCCCGGGGCCCCCGAAGGGCTCGGGGTCGTCGCTGGTGTCCGTCTCGTGCATCACGCGGAGGGCGGTGACCGGCACCGTCTCCTCAAGCAGACGGATCAGGGCACGCACGTCATCCGAGCCGGCACCGCCAGAGCGCAGAGCTGCCTTCACCAGAGGGTGGCCCCGGTTGATCCTGCAGGTGACCTGGTCGTCGACACGGCGGACGTTCCACGCGTACACGAGCGGATCCCCGTGCGTGCGCGCAGCGATCTGCCCGCGGTGCCGAAGCACGTCGGCGGCCCTTCTCCTGGCCTGCAGGGCGATGCGCCGTAGATGAGAACGCAGTGCGACGGGCGGGACGACACTGGACTTCCGGACGTCGACTCCCCATTCGACATCCGTCTCGGCGGGGATGTCCACGGCGATCCGTGCCAGGTTGTACTTCTCCTCGCGGCGCAATCCGCGCTGTCCGAGCCAGTCACCGGCCAGGATCAGACGGTCCCGGCGGTACACGTAGAACCCCTGCTGGTCGAGCCACCCACGCGGGCCGCCGGCCTTCTCGTACTCGTCCGGGGCGAGCCTCTGGGCACTGGGGAGGACGAACGCCTCCACCCGTACGGAACCCGCCCCCAACCGCAGGCGCTCGACCGGAAGCGGTTGTACGGACGGGTGGCGGGACAGGAACGGATCCCAGGGCTCGACGGGGCTGCCCGACACACCCAGATTGCGACGTCGGCTTCCGGTGAGGAACCTGCCGAAGACCATGCCCAGGTGGGACTCCGTGCGGGCGGCCTCCGCGTAGAACTGCTTCTGGGTCCGCTCGTCCTCCACCGTCACCGCGTCGGCGTGGTAGCCGTTGAGGCGCCGCCACAACACGACGGTGCCGTGGTCCGCCTTACCCCGGATCCTGTCGAGCAACTCCGTAGTCGTCTCGTCCGCGCCGCGTAGCAGCCGCCACTCGCCCGACCTCTCGACGACGTCGAGGTCCCACGTGCGCACGTGCCATTCGCCGGCGGTGGCCGTGGCGACGGTGAGCTGCCGGGCCTGTGAGAACGAGGCCGACTTGAGGCCGACGCCGAAGCGCCCCAGGTCCGTAGCGCTTCGGGGCGTCGCAGGGCCTCGCGCGGCCACGGTCATGGCGGTCACGAGCTCGCCGGCGGTCATCCCGGCACCGTCGTCGGCAACGGCGATCCAGGAGTCCTGCCCGGCCCAGGCGAACTCGACGTCGACCGTGGACGCCCCCGCGGAGATGCTGTTGTCCACGAGATCCGCGATGGCGGCAGGCAGGGAATACCCGAGCGAACTGAGCGAGGCGACCATGCCCGCCGGCTCCGGAGCTGCTATGTCGTACGTCACGCCGAAGTTCCAGCCTGTTTCCGGTTTCTGATACTGGTTGCGATTGTCCATGTATGCCGTTCGGGCCCTGGATGGGTAGTTGGGTGGGGTGCCCTGCCGAAGCGAGGACGCGTGAGCGTTCCATACGCCTCTCCGTGTGCTGCGGAAAGGGGCTTCGGCCTCTGAAGCGACAGGCGGCGGTGCCGTCCTACCGGAACCGTGGGTGCCAACCGACTGCGGACACCTGGAGCGCATCCATGTGTACTTGGCACCGACCCACGGGAAACGATCTCTTCACCACGTTGTAGTGCAATCCCTCAGTGGGGAGGTCGGGTCTCGTCAGGGCTGTCACCAAGGCGTCGAGGTCGGGCGGGGTTCCCAGGGCCTGTACGTAGCGGAGAGAGGTTGCGTGCATGTCCGGCGCCGGGAGAGGGCGAAGACCGAGTTGTCGGGGCGTGCCGACACACCAGGTCCAGTCGATCGCGTCGAACGGTGGCCAACCGGCCGGCAGCTCGGCTGTGGCCGTGGCCGCCCGCAGCTCTCCCCTTACACGGTCCAGCTGCTGGGCTGCGGAGGTGACCCAGTTCTCGACCTTCATGACCTCATGCAGAGAAAGTGCTTCGATCGGCCACTTGATCTCGAGGCACAGACCGCGACGCCTGCCCGGGTCCACGACGACCACGTCCAGATCACCAGCAGTCCTGCCGTCGGTCCTGACCACCGGGACCCGTTCCGTGACCAAGGTGCCGGGCGTCGTGCGCAGCCAGGCAGCCCATGCTGCTGCGCGCTCGCCCTGTTCCCTACCTATGCGACCGAATCCCCTGGAGGCATGGGCAGCCGAGCGAAGCATGATCGGGTCCACAGCCCTCGGAGTGACGAGGGGCGGGCAGACGATGAGGACATCGCCGTGCCGGATCAGCGGGGAGGTCCTGCACGAGCGCCCGGTCCGGTAAGTGAGTCTTTCCACCACCAGAGCCTGGTGCGCCTCCGAGACGTCCGGGCACATCTCCGCGAGGACGGCCATCAGCTGGGTGTCAGTCAGGTGGAAGAGCGTCGTCTCCAGCCGGGAGAGCCTGTGCGCTGTCTGCTCGCACAGGGAGGCGATCCCCATGATCACAGCCAGGATGCTGATCATGTCGCCGGCGGTCATCCCTTCACCCAGGGGAAAGGAATCAGGCACCTGCCCTTCGGGCACCGACTGCCGGTATGCCTCGATCGCCGTGGAGGCACGCTGGACGGCAGCGCGCAGGACCTCTGGTGGCGGGCTGGTCCGGGAGTCGACAGGCCGAGTGGAGATCCATCGGCGCTCCGTCTCGGACAGCTCCGGTAGCCGTGTGGGACGTGCGCCGCGTTCGAGGAACATGTCGGCTACCTCGGCCGATGCGTTCCAGCGGTGGCGCATCCGGAAGTTTCCCCTGGTCATCCGTACCTGATAGGCCCCGCTCCGCACGCCGGTCTCCACCAAGTCCAGCCGTTGGGCCGTCGCTGCGGCAAGGACGATCTCGGCTGCTTCCTTTTCCGAGCACGTGCCCGTCCCGACGGGATAGTCGTGGTGCCAGACGATGAGCTGGGCGAGGACGCTCTCCCACGGCAGGTCCGTCATCATTCCTGCGCTGATCTCCATCGCACGGAGTTTTGTCGCCGTCCGGAGAAGGTCGTAGATCCGCTCCGGTCCGGAGTTCCAGCCACGTAGTGAGCGGACCTGGTCACGAGCGCTGGCGATGGTCTCCAGCAGGTCCAGTTCGGGTTTCACTCATGCTCCACTTGTGGACGATCGGCGTTCGACGGGCCCTGCGACGTCTGGCGGGGCCGGTGTGGGGAGGGCAGAGGACGGACCCTCCCCACCGGGCATTCACAGGGTGGGGTCCCAGTACCCGACTTTCGAGCCGTCCGGGGAACCGAACAGGTGCCAGCGGGAGAGGTTCCTGTTCCAGGACTGACAGGCCGTCTCGGGGAGCTGGAGGCAACCGTGGTCCGCACCCTCGTTCGTGATCATGCAGTTGGGGTCGTACAGACAGGAGTCGTTGTCGACGGCCCGGCTCACGACCGCGTCGAGGTTCTGCTCGAGTACGGTCCGCATGGCACCGAGGCTGAACTCGCTTCCGCCGTTGGGATAGATGGCGAAGGCCAGGTCGTATGGGAAGAGGTACTCGGACAGGCTGGTCTCGCTGTAGCCACTGTCGACTGCCAGCGCCCGCAGGAGCTGATGCGACAGGGAGTGGAGCAGACCGAACAGCTCGTGGACGGGCAGATCGGGATGCCCCGGTGCCGGGCGGGTCTCGTGGGAGAGGGCCTTGCCATCGCTCGGACCGAGCTGGTGCACCAGCCACTGGGCGACGCCGCCGGCGTCAACGAGGGCGCGTCGACTCACGAGCTCGTTGCGGACCAGCCACCGGCTCACCCGTTTCCTGTCCACAGGGAAAAGCAGTGCCTCCGCCTGCGTGGGGTGCGCGTAGAGCAGGGTCTTCTCAGGCGTGCCCCGTGAGGCGCGCCCCCGGTATGGCACGAGATCAGCCTCCTCGGGGCTGAAACCCGTCCGGCTGTAGCCGATCGCGAGGTAGGTGATCGGGAGATCGCTCACCAGACAGGTGTCCCGGCCGAGGCCGGCAGCCGCAAGGACCTCGGGGTAGCGCTCGTACAGGGCGTGGCGCTCGGCGTTGCGTGCCTCCCGCTGGAGGCGAGGGACGCCCAAGCGCTCCAGGTTGAGAACCCGACGGTAGGTGTGCAGCTCGGCTGCGAGCCCGCGGGCGTCGTCGCTGTCGGTGTCGAGTCCGAGAGCCTTTCCCACACGCTCCCTCAGATGGTCCACCTCTACGGGCATGAAGCGCGCCCGCAGCGCACGTGCCTGGTCGTGCAGACCGGCCTCCTCCATCACACGGATGCTCTCGACGACCTCGTTGGGGACGTCCACCGTGTGCCCGTCTGTGAGCCGCCGGAACTCCTCCTCGGTGATCTCACCGAGCCACCAGCCGAGTACGGCGGCCGTGTACAGGGGGTTGCCCTGGCGGGTGGCCTCTTCGGTCGTGGTCACGTTCACGAGCGTCAGGCCTTGGCCGACATGCGCTGTCCCCGCCGTGTGGAGCAGGGGTTGCATGAACTTGTCCGGGTAGCTGCAGGACGAGTTGCTGCAGCTCCACTGCACACCCAGCGGGAAGCCGCATGTCATGCACTCCCAGCGGAAGTCACGGAACCGACTCGCACGGTCGTCCAGCCTGAACCGGGTGTGTCCCCTAGGGCACTTGCTCGGCGGGTACATGGGCGACACCTCGCCGCACCTGTGTGCGAACACGAACTGGAGCTGCCGGTTGCCGACGGCGTTTCCGCACGCGGGGCAGGCCGGCGGCCAGTCATCCGTTCCCGGCCGGGGGTCACTGGCCGACCAGACGTGTCCGCACCTGCCGCTGGCGCAGCGCACCACCCGGGGCCAGATACGGCAGAAGACCTTGCCGGGGACCACGACCTCGTAGTGGCGATCAGCGAGCCGGTCCTCGTCTCCGGGAAACTCGGGTGCCCGGTCGGAGCCGGCGGCGAACGCACGGCCGGCGGCCCGCCACCTGCGTACGAACCGCATGGCCTCTTGAACCAGGTGCTCGCGGTCGAGCAAGGGGCCGTCGAACTCCTCGTCCCGTCCGAACTGCACTACCTGGGCGGTGTAGCCGCCGCGGTGGTCGAAGGTCTGACCGGGGCGGTACCGGTAGAGGACCTGGCCCCGGTCGCGGGCCATGTCGTCGTTCCTCGGGTTGAACGCCATCACGACCTCCTGCCGTCGGACACGATGTGGAACGGGATGCCCTCGGATACATCCCGAAGACTCGTCATGGGCCGGTATTCGAGGCCCAGGTAGTCGCCTGTGGCGCGGTATCCGCGGTTGTTGCCACCGGAGAGGCCGGCAGAGGCTCCGGCGGAGCGGAGGCTGGCCAGCGCATGCTCCACCATGTCCTCGAGATCACTGTGGAGCTCCTGGCCCTCCGGGCGATCCGACTGGAAGACCGTGTGAAGTGCCTCCAGCAGTTCGGTGAGCTGGACGCCCTCGAGCCCTCCGATCGAAGGGTCACGGAGCGCGGCCTGCATCTTCGAGAGGTCGTGCAGGTGCCCTGGCGCGTTGCCCGCTCGCCACCAGTCCCGGTTGGCGATTTGGAGGAGGTGGCCCATCAGTATCCCGGGGAGGGTCCTGCGCACGGCGAACCGGCTCCAGCGGTTGATGGCCACCGGCTCGACCATGCGGTCCAGGTACTCGTGGAACTTGCCGTGGTACCGGTAGTGCGACCGGTCTCGCTCTCTCACCGGGTTGAAGAGCATGAACACGAGGCCGTGGTACGCACGGCCGACCCGTGACGAAGCCTGGATGTACTCGGCCATGGACCTGGGCATCCCGTTGAACAGCATGAGGTTCAACCGGTCCACGTCGACCCCGTGGCTGACCATGCTCGTCGCGACGACCATGCCCGTGCTGCCGTCGGTGCTGCCCAGGTCGTCCAGGACACCACGGACCTCGTCCAGGCGCGTCTCGCCTTTCAGCTCGGCTACGCGGAGATCGGGGAACCCCTCCCTGCGCAGGGCCTCGTTGACCTGGGTGTCCAGCGAGCGCCGGATACGACCGAAGTCCACGAGGGTTGTCGCATACGTGAGACTCGTGCGGTACAGGTCGACGACTGCACGGAGCTCGTCCTCCGGCCAGGCTTCGAGAGCCGGGGGAAGATCCCGACGCTGGTCGAGCTTCCACAGAGCCCGGTGTGCGGAGGTCAGGATCCTGACCAGCGTCATCTCCGCCGTACCCCGCGTCGGCATGACCCCGACGAAGCGACGCAGGGGAAGACCTCGGTCGAGGCGCCAGTAGAAGCTCTCGTCGAGATTGGGGCCGGGGAGAGGAACCACCACCGACCGCAGGCCGAAGAGGTGTTCGCTCTGGCGGTCCTCGCCGCGGATGGTCGCGGTGGTCGCGACCACCTTCATCCGGACGCCCCGTCCGTCGGGGCGCTGCCGGGCTGTCAGCGTGCGCTGGACCTCCGCCAGGAGCCCCTCGTAGTGCCCCGAGAACGCACCGAGTTCCTCGTTGACCATGTGGAGTTCGTCGATGATCTCCAACGACGGGGAGGGGTCGTAGAGGGGAGCCCCCAAGGGCTTGGGAGGCGACTTCGGATGGCCTGGGGCATGACGCTCGTGGCACTTGCCGCCCCGACCGAATCCGTGGGGCGTGCACCAGCAGTCGACGTCCCCGAAGAGCGCGCCGAACCGGTCCGACAGTCCGATGTTCGCGAGCTTGTCCAGAGTGCCGACCACGACGGTGGGGAGGTAGCGGTAGATCTCCGTGTCCACCACGACGATCGGGAGGACCTTGCCGCACCTTTTGTTGCCGCAGACGTGTTCCAACCTGAGGCGATGGGGGTCGGGCGGCGGGATGTGCACCGACCGCTCACCGCAGTAGGGGCAGTCGTGCACCAGCCGGAACGCGTGCCGTTCCGTCTCGCTCGACCGAAGGCGGTCGAGCGTACGGTCGGCGGTCAGGGAGTTCGGCGTGTTGCCGCCGCCGGCGTAGAACCCGATGAAGAACGGCCACCCGGGGTCACCGCCGATCTCCTTCAGCCTGTCGGCGTTCCGGTCGCGGACGATGTCCGCGGCAGCGACAACGTCGAGTTGCCGCTGTGTCTGCTGCAGGGTGAGCAACCTGAGGGGGAAGCGGCACCAGGCCGAGACCCCGACCGCCTTGCCCCTGGCGCGGTCGTAGAACATGCACACCAGCACCAGTCCGAGGTACGCCTCGGTCTTGCCGCCGCCGGTCGGGTACCAGACGACGGTTGCCGCCTCGGTCGGGTCCACGCCCTGGTCGTCACCCCAGAGCCCGGGGGAGAAGAGGTGCTGCGGGTGCTCCCGCCAGGCCAGGGCGCCGAGCTGGCTGACAATGGCCACGAGCTGGAACAGCCGCCATCCCCGACTCGGACGCTTCCGCCGCTGGTTGAGCTCCGTCATGGACTCGTTCGCCAGTTGGAAGGCCACCAGCAGGCGCCTGTCCCGTCGCAACCACGCGATGCCGTCGCGGAACCGCGAGACCTCAAGCGCGGCGGCCCGTCGGTCGGCCTCCTTCCGGTCGGCCAGTCCGGGCCTGTCCTGGAGGTCCGCTGTGCTCCAGGCCGGCGAGTCCAGGTACGCCTCCATCTCGTCGGCGAGGTCGTCGAGAACCGGAAGCGGGTCGGCCGCGAGCGCCGCGTATCCCCATCGTTCGTCGGTCCGGGCCACGGCGCGGTGGGTGTCGTGCTGTGGAACAGGCACACTGCGCACAGCCACGAGTCGCCCGTCATGCCACCGCGGCTCGATACCGCAGTTGTTCGCGTACGCCCCGAGCTCCCCAGAGTAGCGATAGGCGTCGGCACCGAGATCCATCGTGATCGGCAGCAGACGGTCGCCCTCGACTTCCAGGCCTGCGCGGAACAGGGCGTTGTCCCTGGCCTCGTCACGGCGCGTACGGCCGGCGTTGCTACCCCGACCTTGGACGGTGATGACGGAGTCCTTGGCGAGGTTCTGCAGTGTCGCCGTCACGCGGAGCCGGCCGGAGGCAACGGGCCTCGACGTGACGACGACGTGGGCGGCGGGGGACGGCACCACGGGGTCACCGACGACCTCCCGGGCCAGCCAATGTTCGAAGGCCTCGTCGTCCTTCATCGAGGCAGGAGGGACCAGCCGCTCTCGGCGGTCGCTCCCGACGCGACGGTCGATCCGCGGGTCGCGGAGAGCCAGCTCGACGGCCTCCGCGAAGGCGTGCCGGAACTCGGCTTCCAGGGTCTGCCGCAGACCGGCCTCGTGCCCCAGGACGATCTCCACCGGCCCGACCGTCACACCAAGCCGCTTGAACAACGGAGCCAGCCGGTAAGGCTCCTCGCGTTCGCCGGCCCACTCCAGCTGCTGGACTCGGGTCGGCAGCGCCGAGTAGTAGAACGAGGCTTTGGCCTTGACCGTGACGGAGCTGGCGTTCTCGGCTTCGAACTCGAACCCGAGGCTGTCCGGAGTGGTCCGTCCGTACCGCGGAGCGGCGCCGCCCGGCTCGACGGTGTGGGGGCCGAGGCTTTCCATGAAATAGCGGGCACTGGGAGGTTCGCCCAGGCATACGTCGCCTTGGGCCTCTCCCGTCGCGTCGCTGACCACCGCGCTCACGAGGTGCTCGACGAGGGCTGTCTGCTGGGTGACACTCGGCTCGAACGGGGGAGTGGTCACGGCGTCTCCCCGAGAGGCTGGGCGTGTGCCGCCGGAAGGGGGGAGGGGCTGCAAGAGGACCTGACGAGGCAGGTGCCGTCGCTCGGGAACTGGCGACGGGGGAGCCGAATCGGCTCCGATGCGCGTGCCGGGGATGGTGAACATGCCGAACCGGCCCGCAGGACAGGGGTGTCCACGGGAACTCCAAGGTCCGCGAGTCAGAAGCCGCCATGGCACGACGCCATGGCCGGACATCTTCTGCTTCTCCGAACCTGAGCAGCATGGGCTCAGGTGGAGCGAAGTCGCAAGCTGCTAACCCAAATTGGCCAAGCCTGTCTCGAACGATTCGATTTCTTGCCTGAATCGATCGAATGCATCGATGAGCTCCTGCTCGGAGCGATCGGTGCCCCCGTCCTCTTCGACCGTGAACGGGACTGCCGACCTCTGCCGCAGGGGCGGACTACGATTGGCCCCCCTCTTGCCTGACCGCTTCGGCTTCCCGGTCCTGGTCGTCGCGTGTAGTCAGCTCGGGCTCCCGTTCAGTACCTCGGCCACTTAGTCCTGTGCGCCATGCGGAGTAGAGGCCCGCCAGCGCGATGGTCACCGCAGCGAGCGAATCGGGTGCGACGCCGAGCGCCACAAGGGCCACGCCCGTCGCCAGCACGGTCACGAGGGCCGCCAGGTCGTACATGGAGCGACGGGTGGAAGGGGTGCGTTGGGGCATGACGGCTCTCCTCTGGTGACGGACGTGACGGAGTCAGGCTGCGGTCCCCGGCGGCAGCTCGGGTAGCGTTCTCTCAGTTCTATCTGAGAGAAACCCATATGTATCGAGAGAACGGACGCTGATGTCAGCTCGCCTGCGGGGGAAGGAAGGGCGGCCGCCTGGTCTTCCCTGCGGAGAGAACGATGCAGAGGACCTGCTCGTCCTGTTCCTGCGGGGCCTTCGGGATGCCGCCGGACTGTCGGTGGAGCTGATACACCTTCAGCTGCCCGACATGGTGGGCAACAAGCCGAAGCCGGCTCCGTCGACGCTGCACAGAGTCCTGAGGGGTGTGGGCCTCAAGAACCATCAAGGCTTGGTCAAGGCCCTCATCGAGATATGCGTCGCGGACCCGGTCGAGGCGGCGAAGGCCCACAGGAGGGCCCGTGCGCTGCTGAAGAAGGCGTGGGAGCAGCCAGGCCGGGCCGAGTCCGACCAAGGTCAGGGCGATGACGAGGACTGCACTGCTCACCTGGCGAAACTCGTTCATGTGCACGGACAGTTGCTGGACACCCAGGCTGCCCTTGGTCTTGCCCTCCAGGCCAAGGAACAGGCGGAGGCCGAGCTCGACGCCCGCTCGAGCTCACGCGAAGAGGAGCTCGCTGAGCTGCGACGCAGGTTGCTGGCCGTCACGGGCGAGCGGGACGCGGCACTGAAGTACGTCCAAGAGGTGATGCAGCGGATTGCCGACTTGGAGCGGATGCTGACGACAGTCGGTCCGGAGCCGACTTCTGGCAGGAAGGCGGGGCCGGGGCAGGGAACGGAGCTGATCTCCGGCGTTGCACACGGTGCGGACGAAGTGCGCGTGGTGAGGGAGGAGCTGCTGGGTCTCGATCCCTCCGGGCGGCGTATGGCGGCTGTGCTGGGGCAGTCGATGGAGAGACTCCTCGACGGTGAGCTCACTGGACGTTTTCGCTGGGAGGAGCTCAGCAAGTCGGAGAAGGCGATGGCTGGGCAACTCGTCGGGAACCTGATGCGGCACGACTTCCGGTTCGACACCCGCGGACCGCTCGACTTCAGGATCGCCGGGGTTGATGTGGATCTCAAGGTGACGTCCGGTTCGACCTGGATCATCCCGAGGGAAGCCCAGGGCCGTGTGTGCGTGCTGGTCCACCTCGACCACCGCAGGGGGTTGTGGAGCCTCGGGGTGGTGAGGGCGACCGAGGAGACACTGGTCTCTGGCGCCAACAAGGACGGCAAGCGGAATCTGAGCCGAGCGGGACGCGAGGCGATCGAATGGATCCACAAGGACAGCCGTCTGCCGGTGAACGTCCTGAACCGACTTCCTGCCGCCGACTTGCAGACGATTCTTGCCCAGGCAACCGGCCAAGGGCGCGTGAACGAACTGTTCCGCGTGGCGCAGTGCCAGTCGGTGACCCTTCCGGTCCTCGCCACGGTCGCGAGGCAGCGGGATGCGGCGAAGAGAGCGCGGGATGCACGGAGGATCCTGGCCGCCGAGGGCATCCTCGTCCTGAACCACCGCAACTCCGATCCTGAGATCGCCAGGGCCTTGGGGTTGCCGGTCCCGGAGAAAGGGACGTGGGTCAGCGTTCGTCTGGCGCCAGCCACTGAGGCAGATCGTGACTCTGGTCGGTCGGTCGTCCTGTCCGGTACGCGGTGGAGACTGGCGAAGCCGGATGATGAGGTGAATCCCCTTCCCGGCCATTGACCGGTTCCACCCGCAGGTCCTACCACGTACTGGACGACATCGGATTGTCAGTGCCTGGGCGACATGGGTTCTGAGAGCCGCCCAGGACCTCGGCGAGGGCGCCCGCCGCCACCTAGCAGCCCGAGCCGACCTCGCCCTGGCAGCCGACGTCGGCGCCCGAGATCGACGCGTACTCCTTGAAGGCAGGACCGCCGGGTGAATGTCGGCCGCGCTGTTGCAGCCCGCTCCACAGAGAGCTTCTCCGGCCCCTGAGGGACCGGACCTCGCTGTCCATAGGGCACGCGCTCACGCCTGCCGTAACGTAGAGGTGCTGGCGGAGCTGGTCAGGCCCTGTTTGGACCTGATGACGTGCGGGTTAGCATCTCACTACAGATGAATCCCGGTTAGGGCAAGCGGCGAGTGTTTCGGATCCTCGGGGCCACTGAACATCTCGCTACCGGAGGTAGACCATGTCTCCCCGCTCATATCCCAGCTCCATTTGGGATCGGAACCTTGACGATGACGGGGTCGACCTGCCGCATCCGCCTGGGGGCGGTCCCGTGGGCCGCTTTCACGTGGCGCGGCAGCGAGGTGGAAGGCCCATTGCAGTGTCGGCGCGGCGCGTTACGACGGAGGACCATGCGGTCGCTGACGCTGTGGGCGGGCTCTATGGAGGTGTGCCGCAGTTGTTGGATACCGGCGACGAGCATGTCGTCGAGGTCCTGACTCACCGCGATCGCATCCCTGGGTTGCTGGGTGGCCGCGGGGCCGTCTCGCTTCGCATGGTGATGCGCGGAGCTGGTGAGACTTTCCATGCCTGCGACGGAACTCGGTTCTTGGAGCCGGCGGGCGCACGTGGATCGCTGTGTGGTTGTCCGGCGAGCCTGGCTGACCGCAACGTGGCAGCCCAGGCAGGCAGAACCATAGGCCCGCCCCAGGGCACGGCACCAACGGGGCTCCGGGGTGGCTGACCCCACAGGGGCCCGTGTTGTGTTCGAGGCGGGGTCAGCTGTGCCCGTCCGACATCGGGCGTTGCGAGGCCACTTCGGCGACAACCCTCCGCGAAGTCTGACGGATACTCAGGCACCTCTGACGCATCGTCAACCATTCAAGATCATCTTGCACGCGCGTTGCACAAGGTGCTGAAAAACAACAGTGATCAATGCGGGGTCGTGAAGGTGAGTATCCGCAGGTCAGCTGGCATATTGAGGTGTCGTGCCCCTCGCCTCCAAGGGGCACGACACCACGCCGATCAAATGTCCCGGAAGATCTCGATCTGCGCCCCGATCGAGTTCAGCCGCTCCGCCAGATCCTCGTAACCCCGGTTGATGACATACACGTTGCGCAGCACCGACGTCCCCTCCGCCGCCATCATCGCCAGCAGGACGACCACCGCGGGGCGCAGTGCCGGGGGGCACATCATTTCGGCGGCGCGCCAGCGGGTGGGGCCCTCGACGAGGACCCGGTGGGGGTCGAGGAGCTGGAGGCGGCCGCCGAGGCGGTTGAGGTCGGTCAGGTAGATCGCCCGGTTGTCGTAGACCCAGTCGTGGATCAGGGTCTGACCGGAGGCGACTGCCGCGATCGCCGCGAAGAACGGGACGTTGTCGATGTTCAGGCCCGGGAAGGGCATCGGGTGGATCTTGTCGATCGGCGCCTCCAGCTTGGAGGGGCGGACCGTGAGGTCGACCAGCCGGGTACGGCCGTTGTCCGCGAAGTACTCCGGCGAACGGTCGTGGTCCAGGCCCATCTCCTCCAGGACCGCCAGCTCGATCTCCAGGAACTCGATCGGCACCCGGCGCACGGTGAGTTCGGACTCGGTGACCACCGCCGCGGCCACCAGGCTCATCGCCTCGACCGGGTCCTCGGAGGGCGAGTAGTCCACGTCGACGTCGATGTTGGGCACGCCGTGCACGGTGAGCGTGGTGGTGCCGATGCCCTCCACCTTGACGCCCAGCGCCTCCAGGAAGAAGCACAGGTCCTGGACCATGTAGTTCGAGGACGCGTTGCGGATGACCGTCACGCCGTCGTGCCGTGCCGCGGCCAGCAGCGCGTTCTCGGTCACCGTGTCGCCGCGCTCGGTCAGTACGATCGGGCGGTCGGGGCTGACCGTGCGGTCCACCTGCGCGTGGTACTGGTTCTCGGTCGCCGCGATCTGGAGCCCGAACCGGCGCAGCGCGATCATGTGCGGCTCGATGGTCCGGGTGCCGAGGTCGCAGCCGCCGGCGTACGGCAGCTTGAACTGGTCCATACGGTGCAGCAGCGGGCCGAGGAACATGATGATGGAGCGGGTGCGTACGGCCGCCTCGGCGTCGATCGCCGTCATCTCCAGCTCGGCCGGCGGGACCAGCTCCAGGTCGACCCCGTCGTTGATCCAGCGGGTGCGCACGCCGATGGAGTTGAGCACCTCCAGCAGGCGGTACACCTCCTCGATGCGCGCGACCCGGCGCAGCACCGTGCGGCCCTTGTTCAGCAGGGACGCGCAGAGAAGGGCCACACAGGCGTTCTTGCTCGTCTTGACGTCGATGGCGCCGGACAGCCGACGGCCGCCCACGACCCGCAGATGCATCGGGCCCGCGTAGCCCAGCGAGACGATCTCGCTGTCCAGAGCCTCACCGATGCGGGCGATCATCTCAAGGCTGATGTTCTGGTTGCCGCGCTCGATGCGGTTGACCGCGCTCTGGCTGGTGCCGAGCGCCTCCGCGAGCTGCGTCTGCGTCCAGCCCCGGTGTTGCCGGGCGTCACGGATGAGCTTGCCGATGCGTACGAGGTAGTCGTCTGCCATGAGGTTGAGGTTATCTCAGATATGAGATGGTGCTCGCTTGGGGGGTCCATTCGAGTGATGGCGCGTCAATGACCTGCGGGTTCCCAGGGATGCGCCAGTCATGGGCGATGCGTGAGCGATGAATGGGTGATTCATTCCGCAATGCCGCTCATTACGGATTTAGCCGCTGATGGGGCGATGTGTGAGCGGGGACGAGTAGACGACGCTGGTCGTCACGGACCCCAGACCGCCGATCCGTCCCGAAATCTCCTCCAGATGGCGCATCGAGCGTGCCGCCACCTTGATGACGAAGCAGTCGTCGCCCGTCACATGGTGCGCCTCCAGGATCTCCGGCATCGCCTCCACCAGGTCATGGAATGGCTTGTAGTTGCCGTTCGGGTAGCGCAGCCGTACGAACGCCATCACGGCCAGTCCGACCCGCTCCGGGTCCACGACCGCCGCGTAGCCGCTGATGACCCCGCACTCCTCCAGCCTGCGCACGCGTTCCGTGACCGCGCTGGCCGACATGGAGACGGCCCGTGCGAGGTCGGCGAAGCTGGTCCGGCCGTCCCGCTGGAGGACGTCGAGAATGCGCCAGTCGATGGCGTCCAGGGATATCGCGGTCATGGTCGAGAAATAGCACGGATTCCCCGGCCGATCGGGTGACATCGCCGTGGATCGAGCCTTCAGAGCATCAGTTCCGGTCCGTAGATTCAAGCCGAACAGCCGGACAGCCGGACAGCCGGACAGCCCGGAAACAGAGCCGAGCGCCCCCAGATGACGAAAGGCCCCCGCCCTCATGCCTACGACCGCCACCCCCGCCCCCACCGAAGCCGCCGCCCACTTCCGCGCCGCCCTCCGCTTCCACACCGACGTCGCCGACGTGGCCGCCGCCCTCACCACCCCCGGCGGGCCCGGATTCGTGCTCCTCGACTCCCGCTCCACCCACTCCTGGGACCAGGGGCACATCCCCGGCGCCGTCCACCTCCCCACCGCGCTCATCCCCGAACAGGCCCCCGCCCTGCTCGACAGGTCCGTCCCCGTCGTCACCTACTGCTGGGGCCCCGGTTGCAACGGCGCCACCCGTGCCGCCCTCGCCCTCGCCGAACTCGGCTACCAGGTCAAGGAGATGCTCGGCGGATTCGAGTACTGGGTGCGCGAGGGCTTCGCCTACGACACCTGGCAGGGCCCGGAGCGCCGCGACGCCGACCCCCTCGCCGCCCCGGTCACGGGCGCCTGCGGCTGCTGACGCACGGCCGACGACGCACCGGGTCCTACGACGCCTCGCGCGTCCAGGCCCGGACCGCCAGCTTGCCCGTCGTACCGAGGTCGAGATGGGGCGTGACCGTCACCGGCGCGGCACCCTCCTTCGCCCGCACCCGCACGTACGGAACATTGACCGCCGTACCGAACTCCGTGAGGTTGCGCCACATGAGACCCGAGACCGCGCTCTGGCCCGGCTTCAGGACCAGCGGGCGGGCCGGGTCGTCGAACCCGCTGCCGGTGCTGATGCCGCCGCTCCCGTGGAAGATCTGGACGCCGTGGACGGGCGCGAGGTCGTCGTCCAGCAGTTCCAGTCGCGGATAGCCGTCGAGCGCGTAGTCCCGTTTGCCGCAGTTCTCCAGGCGCATGCCCACCACGCGCAGCCCCATCGCGGCGTCGCCGTCGTCGTTGGTGAGACGGATGCCGGAGGGCGGGCACACGCCGGGCGCGGGCGGTGCCTCGGCGGCGGGCACCCGGGTCACCTGGGCGACCTTGACCCGGCTGACCCGCGACGATCCCGGGGCCGGCGCCCCCAGCCGTACCGTGCCGCGCTTCGTGGCGCCGGGGGCGACCGAGCGCACGGTCTCGGAGTGGTCGCCCATGACCGCGCCGCTGTCCGTGGTGAAGTCGAACAACACGGTGTACGTCAGCGCCCGGCCACCGCTGTTGGTGACCTCGTAGGTGGCCGAGATCCCGGAATCGGCGGCCGGGAGCGGGTCGGCGTGCACCACGTGGTCGGAGGGGGTGGGGCTCGACGTGGCGGCGGGGATCGTCACCGAGGTGATCCGGACACCGTCCACGGCCGGCTCATCGACCGGAACCGCAGCCCCGGCCCCGGCCGTAGACCCCGACCCGGCCGTGCCGGAAACGCCCGCGCGTTCCGCCCCGCACGCCGTGAGCAACAGCAGCGCGGCGACGGCGGGAACGACGCCCGGAAGAAGTGAGGTGGCAGTGCGCATCCGCGCATCCCATCAGCGCCCCGCCCCCCGAGCCATGGCGGAAGCCACAGTTCCGGCCACCGGCAGGCGCATGCCCTATTTGTCGCCCACCTATCTGTCGCCCACCTGTTTGTCGCTCCCCGCGTACTGGCCCATCGCCGTGACGAGGCTGGAGGAGACATGGGCCAGAGCCGGATCCGCGGGGAGGAAGAACGTCTCCACCCCGGCCAGTTCATGGTTCATCCGGGCCATCGGCATCTCGTAGTCCAGATCCTTGGCGTCCCGCACCCCGCGGACGACGACCTCGATCCCGGCCCGGCGGCAGTAGTCGACCAGCAGCCCGCCGGTGTGCGAGTCGACCGTGACATTGCCCAGCCCGTCCGCCGCCGCGCGGAGCCGCTCCAGCCGCTCGGCGACCGGGAAGCGCCCGGTCTTGTGCGCGTTGAACATCACGCAGACCACGACCTCGTCGAACAGAAGGGACGCGCGCCGCAGCACGTCCTGGTGCCCTGGCGTGACCGGGTCGAAGGATCCTGGAAAGAGGGCTCGCATGAGCGGAGAGAGTAGCGGCAAAGGACGTCCCGAAGGCGGCCCCGGCATGACCATCCGGCACCCATGTACTAGAGTTATCTCGACATCGAGATATCTGCCGAGGCGCACCGCAGCCGCCACCCTGGTAAGGCAAGCCTAACTTAGCCTGACCTTACTGGGCCGGCCAAACCGGCGTGGCGGCAGGATTGACGGTGGTACGCGCACATCAATGAAGGAGACTGTCGTGTCGGCGAACAGCTTCGACGCCCGCAGCACGCTGCACGTGGGCGACGAGTCGTACGAGATCTTCCGGCTGGACAAGGTGGAGGGCTCGGCCCGCCTGCCGTACAGCCTCAAGGTCCTGCTGGAGAACCTGCTCCGCACGGAGGACGGCGCGAACATCACCGCCGACCACATCCGTGCCCTCGGCGGCTGGGACTCGCAGGCCCAGCCCAGCCAGGAGATCCAGTTCACGCCGGCCCGCGTGATCATGCAGGACTTCACCGGCGTGCCCTGTGTCGTGGACCTCGCCACCATGCGTGAGGCCGTCGCGGCCCTCGGCGGCGATCCGGCGAAGATCAACCCGCTCTCCCCGGCCGAGATGGTCATCGACCACTCCGTCATCGCCGACAAGTTCGGCACCAGCGACGCGTTCAAGCAGAACGTCGACCTGGAGTACGGCCGCAACCGCGAGCGCTACCAGTTCCTGCGCTGGGGCCAGACCGCGTTCGACGACTTCAAGGTCGTCCCGCCGGGCACCGGCATCGTGCACCAGGTGAACATCGAGCACCTGGCCCGTGTCGTCATGGTCCGCGACGGCAAGGCCTACCCCGACACCCTGGTCGGCACCGACTCGCACACCACCATGGTCAACGGCCTCGGCGTCCTCGGCTGGGGCGTCGGCGGCATCGAGGCCGAGGCCGCGATGCTCGGCCAGCCGGTCTCCATGCTGATCCCGCGCGTCGTCGGCTTCAAGCTCACCGGTGAGCTCCAGCCCGGCACCACCGCCACCGACCTCGTGCTCACGATCACCGAGATGCTGCGCAAGCACGGCGTCGTCGGCAAGTTCGTGGAGTTCTACGGCGAGGGCGTCGCCGCCACCTCCCTGGCCAACCGCGCCACCATCGGCAACATGTCGCCGGAGTTCGGTTCCACCGCCGCGATCTTCCCGATCGACGACGAGACCCTCAACTACCTGCGCCTGACCGGCCGTTCGGAGCAGCAGGTCGCGCTGGTCGAGTCGTACGCCAAGACCCAGGGCCTGTGGCTTGACCCGAAGGCCGAGCCGGACTTCTCCGAGAAGCTGGAGCTGGACCTCTCCACGGTCGTCCCCTCCATCGCCGGCCCGAAGCGCCCGCAGGACCGCATCGTCCTCGCGAACGCCGCCGAGCAGTTCAAGCAGGACGTCGTCAACTACGTGGACGTCGTGGACGAGGCGGGCCAGGAGTCCTTCCCGGCCTCCGACTCCCCGGCCGTCCGCCCGAACGGCGGCCCGTCCAACCCGGTCCAGGTCACCGCCCCCGACGGCTCGACCTACACGATCGACCACGGCGCGGTCACCGTCGCGGCCATCACCTCCTGCACCAACACGTCCAACCCGTACGTCATGATCGGCGCCGCCCTGGTCGCCAAGAAGGCGGTCGAGAAGGGCCTGTCCCGCAAGCCGTGGGTCAAGTCCACCCTCGCCCCGGGCTCGAAGGTCGTCACCGACTACTTCGACAAGGCCGGCCTCACGCCGTACCTGGACAAGCTGGGCTTCAACCTGGTCGGCTACGGCTGCACCACCTGCATCGGCAACTCCGGCCCGCTGCCGGAGGAGGTCTCCAAGGCGGTCAACGACCACGACCTCGCCGTCGTCTCGGTCCTCTCCGGCAACCGGAACTTCGAGGGCCGTATCAACCCCGACGTCAAGATGAACTACCTGGCGTCCCCGCCGCTGGTCGTCGCGTACTCCATCGCGGGCTCCATGAAGGTGGACATCACCCGTGACGCCCTGGGCACCGACCAGGACGGCAACCCGGTCTACCTGAAGGACATCTGGCCCTCCGAGGCCGAGGTGAACGAGGTCGTCGCCAGCGCCATCGGCGAGGACATGTTCAACAAGTCCTACCAGGACGTGTTCGCCGGCGACGCCCAGTGGCAGTCGCTCCCGGTCCCGACCGGCAACACCTTCGAGTGGGACGCCGAGTCCACCTACGTGCGCAAGCCCCCTTACTTCGAGGGCATGGGCATGGAGCCGGCCCCGGTCGCCGACATCACCGGCGCCCGTGTGCTGGCCAAGCTGGGCGACTCGGTCACCACCGACCACATCTCCCCGGCCGGTGCCATCAAGGCCGACACCCCGGCCGGCAAGTACCTCACCGAGCACGGTGTGGAGCGCCGCGACTTCAACAGCTACGGCTCGCGCCGCGGCAACCACGAGGTCATGATCCGCGGTACGTTCGCCAACATCCGCCTGCGCAACCAGATCGCGCCGGGCACCGAGGGCGGCTACACCCGCGACTTCACCCAGGCCGACGCGCCGGTGTCCTTCATCTACGACGCCTCGCAGAACTACCAGGCCGCCGGCATCCCGCTGGTCGTCCTGGCCGGCAAGGAGTACGGCTCCGGTTCGTCCCGTGACTGGGCGGCCAAGGGCACCGCGCTCCTCGGCGTCAAGGCCGTCATCGCCGAGTCGTACGAGCGCATCCACCGCTCGAACCTCATCGGCATGGGCGTCCTGCCGCTCCAGTTCCCCGAGGGCGCCTCGGCCGAGTCCCTCGGTCTGACGGGCGAGGAGACCTTCTCCTTCGCCGGTGTCACCGAGCTGAACAACGGCACCACGCCGCGCACGGTCAAGGTCACCACCGACACGGGCGTCGAGTTCGACGCGGTCGTCCGCATCGACACCCCCGGTGAGGCCGACTACTACCGCAACGGCGGCATCATGCAGTACGTCCTGCGCAGCCTGATCCGCAAGTAAGCGATCAGCAGGAGCAGTTGAGGGCCGCACCCCTGGCAACGGGGGTGCGGCCCTCTCTTTTGTCTTCGTCTTCCAGAGGCGCGGGGAACTGCGCGACCAGCCACGGCGGACCCGCACCCGGCCACCCACCGGCGAACCCGACCTCAAATCTCGTCGAACGAGTCCAGCGTCAACTCCGCCCCGACCGGCGGAGCCCCCCGCAACGGCATCTCCGCCCAGATCACCTTCCCCTGCGGCGAATACCTCGTCCCCCACCGCTCCGTCATCTGCTGGACCAGGAACAGCCCCCGCCCGCCCTCGTCCGTCGTCGCCGCGTACCGCAGATGCGGCGACGTGTTGCTTCCGTCGGCCACCTCGCAGATCAGCGCACGGTCCCGGATCAGCCGCAGTCCGATCGGCTCGGAGCCGTACCGGATCGCGTTGGTCACCAGCTCGCTGAGCACCAGCTCCATGCCGAACGCCTGCTCGTCCAGCCCCCACTCCTCCAGCCGCTCGGTCACGGCCCGCCGCAGCCCCGCCACGGCGGACGGATCGGCCGGTACGTCCCACTCGGCCACCTGCTCGGACGTCAGCGCCCGGGTCCGCGCCACCAGCAGCGCCACATCGTCCTTGGGCCCCTGTGGCAGCAGCTCCTCGAGGACCGCCCCGCAGCTCGCGTCCGGGGTGCGGTCGGGATGCCCGGCCAGCGCCCGCCGCAGCAGTTCGAGGCCCTCGTCCAGATCGCGGGCGCGGTCCTCGATCAGCCCGTCCGTGTACAGCACCAGCTGCGTCCCCTCGGCCAGCTCCAGCTCCGCCGTCTGGAACGGCATGCCCCCGAGGCCCAGCGGCGGACCGCCGGGCAGCTCGGGGTAGGTGACGCTGCCGTCGGGATGCACCAGCGCGGGCGCCAGATGCCCGGCGCGGGCCATGGCGCACCGGCGCGTGATGGGGTCGTAGATCGCGTACAGACACGTGGCCCCCACGATCGCGCCCGAGTCCTCCCCGTCGCCCTCGTCCTGGTCGATCCGCCCGACCAGGTCGTCCAGATGGCTGAGCAGCTCGTCCGGGGGCAGATCGAGGGTCGAGAAGTTGTGTACGGCGGTCCGCAGCCGGCCCATCGTGGCCGCGGCGTGCAGCCCGTGTCCGACGACGTCGCCGACCACCAGCGCCACCCGGCTGCCCGGCAGCGGGATCACATCGAACCAGTCCCCGCTCACCCCCGACTGCGCCGGCAGATACCGGTAGGCCACGTCCAGGGCGCTCTGCTCCGGCAGGGCGCGCGGCAGCAGGCTGCGCTGGAGGGTGACCGCGAGGGTGTGCTCACGGGCGTAGCGGCGGGCGTTGTCGACGCTGACGGCGGCACGGGCCACCAGCTCGTCCGCGAGCGTCAGGTCCTCCTCGTCGAAGGGGTCACGCTTGGCCCGGTAGAAGTTGGCGATGCCCAGCACCACCCCGCGGGCCCGGATCGGGGCCGAGATCAGCGACTGGATGCCGTATTCGAGGATGTTCTCGGTGCGCTCCGGGTCCTGGGCCCGCCAGTCCGTCGCGGCGGCCAGATCGGGCACCAGTTCGGAGTGTCCGGAGCCGTAGCCGCGGGCCTGGGGCGTGAACGGTTTGAAGTCGATCAGCCGGTCCTGCTCGTACAGCGGATGGTCGCCCCGGATGCCGTGCACGGCGATACGGCGCAGGGTCGCCGCGGTGGGGGCGGGCTCCTCGCCGTGCAGGACGCCGTCGTCCAGGTCGACGGTGACGTAGTCCGCGAAGCGCGGTACGGCGATCCGCGCCAGCTCCTCCGCGGTGCGCCGCACGTCAAGGCTGGTGCCGACGCCGAGACCGGCGTCGTAGAGGAGCTTCAGCCGCTCCCGGGCGACCTCGGCGCGCCCGGACAGTGCCTGGAGCTCGGTGGTGTCCCGCAGGGTCACCACGGTGCCGCCAGGGGCGCCGCCGCGGTCGGTGGGCCGCTGGTTGACGGCGAGCAGCCGTTCCCCGGCGAACAGGACCTCGTCGGTGGCCTCGCGCCCGGAGGCCAGCAGCTCCACCGTCTCGGGGTCGAGTCCGGGCAGCTCGGACACATGGCTGCCCTCGGCGTCGGGCGGCAGCCGCAGCAGGCGCCGGCCCTCGTCGTTGGCGAGCAGCAGCCGGCCGTCGTCGCCGACGATGAGGACGCCCTCGCGCACCGAGTGCAGCACCGTGTCGTGGTGCTCGTACATCCGGGTCATCTCGTCCGGGGCGAGGCTGTGCGTCTGCCGCCGCAGCCGCCGCCCGACCAGCGCGGTGCCGCCGGTGGACACGACGAACGCGCCCGCCCCGGCGGTCAGGATGATCGGGATCTGCCGGTCCACCTCGCTGGTGACGTGCTTGACCTTGAGCCCGGCGGAGACGAGGGCGACCACCTTGCCGCGCGGGTCCTCGATCGGCACGGTGGCCTGCATCTCCCGGCCCAGCGGACCGTGCACGCTCTCCGTGTACGTCCGCCCGGCGAGGGACGGCCCTATGGTCCCCACGAACCGCTGGCCGATCTTGCTCGGTATCGGGTGTGTATAGCGGATGCCGTGCGTGTCCATGACGACGATGAAGTCGACCCCGGCCGCCTTGCGCCCGGCCTCGGTCATCGGCTGGAGCACCTTGGAGGGCTTGGGGGCCGCCAGCGCCTGAAGGACCCCGGGGGAGTGCGCGAAGGTCTCCGCCACGGCCACGGAACGCCGCCGGGCCTCGGCCGTGGTGTCCCGCTCGGACTGGAGGAACAGGGCGAGGACGCCACTGAGCACCAGCAGCACCACGAGAGCCGCCTGAAGCAGAAAGACCTGCTTGGCGACGCTCCACTGCCTGCCGCCGACCACAGAGCGCCACAGCAGGCGTCTGAATCGAGCAACGGTGTCCGACATGCCGCATTTGTAGCACCGGGGTCCGCTGTGTGGCCATGGTCCGTCCATAGATTGGACAGGTGTTCTAGGGGGTGGAACCGTCGGTGGTCAGGAGGGGCAGTTCCAGCAGTTCCGCCGAGGGCTGGAAGCCGGAGCGCCGGTAGAGAGGATCGCTGCGCTCCGACGGCCAGACGATCAGCGTCTCCAGCCTCGCGCCGCGCGCGTACGACGTCAGCGCGTCCAGGAGCGCGGTACCCGCCCCCTGGTTCCGGTACGGCGGTTCGACGAAGAAGTTGGTCACATAGCCGAGCGAGTCGTTGTCGGCGAAAGGTTCCGGCACCCGCTCCACCAGCGCGAGGAAGACATGGCCGCGGATCTCGCCCCCGGCCTCCGCCACCCAGGCCAGCCACCGCCCGCCGCCGAGCCGCTCACGGATCCACCGCTCGGCCTCCGCCAGGGGCCGGGCGGTGTCCGGCGGCGCCTCGTGGTCCTCCCGCTTGAACGCCCAGCGCAGCTCGGCCAGGGCGGGGGCGTCGGAGGGCAGGGCGGCCCGCACACGGAGATCGTTCGTCATGGGGCCACGGCGACGTTCCGGTCGGGATCGGCCGCCAGGGTGGCACCGCCGCCGCTGACGACGGCGCGTCCGCTGTTCATCGCACGGCGGAGGTGAAGACGGCCCAGGTGAGGGGGCTGACATGCAGGGTGGGAGCGTGGGAGGGGTCCTGCTTGGAATCCCGGACGAGGATGGAATGGGCACAGGAGGCGACCTCGACGCACTGGCCGCCCTCGCTGCTGCTGTGGCTCGACTTGCGCCAGGAGACAGCGACTTCGAGGCAGGCATCGCCTTCGTCGCTGCTGTACGTCGACTTGAACCACTGAAGTGCTTCCGCGCTCATTGTTCTCCTAGTGGACGATCAAGAAGTTCTCTTGAGGCCTCGACGGCGAGGACGGCGCGTCCGCTGTTCACCGGACCGAGGAGGTGAAGGCGGCCCAGGTGAGGGGGCTGACACGGAGGGTGGGAGCCTCGGAGGGGTCCTGCTTCGAGTCACGAACCAGGATGGAGTGAGCGCAGGAGGCGACTTCGACGCACTGGCCACCTTCGTCGCCGCTGTAGCTCGACTTGCGCCAGGTGACGGCCACTTCGAGGCAGGCGCCGCCTTCGCTCCCACTGTAGGTCGACTTGAACCACTGAAGTGCTTCCGCGCTCATTGCTCTCCTAGCAGGCGGTCGAGCAGGCCCTTGGAGTACTGGATGTTCAGGGCCTGTGTCCGCAGCATCGCATATTTGCGCGCCAGGCGAGACACCTCTTCGGGGTCGGAGACCAACTGGCTGCCGCGCTGCGATTCGGTGTACGCGAGGTGCTGGTGATCCGGGGTTTCGAGGAGAGCGAAGGGGCCGTCCAAACCCGCGTGCAGGGGGCTCTCGGACTGCAACACTTGGAGTGACACGCAAGGGAGTTCGGCCACCTCGCGCAGGTACCGCAGCTGCTTCCTCCGGGTCTCCGCAGTGCCGATCCGCAGGAGCAGCGCGGGCTCCCACACCACGAAGCTCAGCGTCGGCGGACACTTGCGTTTGAGGATCTCCTGGCGATCGAGTCGCAGCCGTAGCGTCCTCTCCAGGCTCTCCTCGTCGTACGCCGGGACGCGATTCTGTAGAACCGCGCGGGCGTACGCCTCGGTCTGCAACAGACCAGGGATGACCGCGTTGTCGTACCAGGACAATGCGACGGCGACCTTCTCCTGATCCATGTACTCCTCCGCCCAGAGCGGGAACTGATCGATCTCCGGCAGGTTCGTCACCCCCGCCGCCAATGTCCCCTTGGTGCCCAGAAGCTCGTCACACCTCTCGGCGATGTCCAACTTCAGGGGCCGTCGGCCCTGTTCGATCGACGCGATCGTCTCGTCGTTGACATTCAGCGCCGCGGCCAGTGCGGGTTGGCTCATGCCCGCCGCCCGGCGCGCCGTGCCCAGTTGACGGCCGAGCATCTTCATGGCCGACTGGTTCTTCCTCCGTGTAGGCGTCATGCCTGTTGAACTCCCCGTGCCACCCGTACGCCACCCCGCACAATCCCGTACAAACAATCTGTACGGGATCGCTTACTGCCGCAGACTAGTCACGCTGCGCGACATTCGCCCCGTGAACGAGCAGATTGAACTCCTGCGTCAGCGCGACCAGTTCTACGCGCGGGCCCGCCGCTCCGTCCCCGCTGCCAGACGGTTCGCGGAGTGGTCGTTGTCGTACTGGGGGCTGACCGATTGGGAGCGGAGCGCGGACGTCTTGCTCTGTGTGAGCGAGTTGGCGACGAACGCGGTCGTGCACGGGGTCCCGCCGGGCCGGGGCTTCCTGCTGCGGCTGCGCCGGGACGGCACGGTCGTCCGGGTCGAGGTCCACGACAGCGGAACGGGCGTCCCGCAGGTCGCGCACCCCGGCCTGGACGAGGGCGGCCGCGGCCTGCTCCTGGTGTCGGCGCTGTCCGACAAGTGGGGCGTTGGGGAGCGGAACCCCGGCAAGATCGCGTGGTGCGAGTTCGCCCTGACGTGAGGGGCCCTCACATGAAGGGCAGCGGGGTGGCCAGCAGCCAGGTGGCTGAGGCCGCTCCGCTGCCGCAGGCCGTCGCCCAGCCCGCCCACTCCTTGCCGGACAGGACCCTCGCCGACCGCGCGGCCTCGGAGCCGAGGATCACTCCGGTGATCACGGCCAGGGACACCTCGTCCCATGCGGGGTCGGGCCGGCCGATGACCAGCCACCCCACCAGGCCCGCGCCCAGCGCCGCGGCCAGGTGGGGCCAGGGTGTGGCCACGGGGCCGCCGGACGGTGCGCGCCAACGCTGTACGAGGATCAGCACGATCTCTGCGAGTGCTGCTGCTATGGCGATCAACTGGTGCTCCGGTTCAGAACTTGCAGGACTTCTTGATGGCGGCGATGCCCAGCAGTGCCGTGACCGCCTTGCGGTGCGCCGACGTCAGCTTGCGTCGCTTGGCGTAGGTCTGGATGAGCTTCGCGGTCTTCTTGACCCCGATCCGCTTCACCAGCTTCACGGCGGTCGCGACGCGCGCGGAGCTGCCCGCCGGGGTGAAGGTGAAGATGAAGCCCGCGACCGTCGCGGCGCACATGACGATCTTCTTGGTGGTGGACCACCAGGAAGGATCGATCACGATGGGAAACGCGCTGTCCGCGCCGAATTCGACGTGCTGGACGAGCGTGTTGCCCACGACCTTGTAGCTGGTGGGCACGTCGTTGCCGTGGGCGTCCTTCGCCCAGGGGGCGTCGAAGAAGGCGGCGGCGTCCGACGAGGGCGCCTTCTCCGCGTTCTCGTCGCCCTCCGCGTACAGCGAGACCGAGCCGTCGTCGTGGGTCACGGCCTTCATCCCGGCGGGGATGGTGAAGCCGGTGGTGTAGTCGTGCGGCGCGGAGCCGTCCTTGATGATGTTCAGCGTGCGCGAGCCGCCGTCCACCGTGGGCTGTACGACGGTGTCGACCGGGCCGGAGGACGTGTAGACGACGTTCCCTCCGACCTGGGTGCCCTTGGACCCGGCCTCGGGGATCGTGAGCCGGTTGGGCATGAGCGCGTTGCGTACGTCGATGGCGTTGTTCCTGCCGTCCCACGGGACGGAGACGACGTTCTCCTCGGTGACCGCGATCGAGGCGTAGGAGGAGTCCGAGGACGTGGCGGCGGTGATGTCGGCGGCGTCGGAGTAGGTGTTCGCCAGCCCGAGGGCGTTCTCGGCCGCCGTCGGCTTCCAGGACGTGTCGACGGTGAAGCGAACCGGGTCGGACCAGCCGTTCGCGTAATGGGTGCCGTCGTAGGAGGTGGTGCGGAAGCTGTAGGTCCGGCCCGTGACGAGCTTGCCCGCGGGGACCTTGACCTGTGACGTGCTGTTGGCCGGGACCGGGGCCGCGTTGACGGTCGCGACGACCTGGCCGGTGGCGGTGTCGGTGATCTCGTAGGTGCCGGTGACCTCGTCCTCGCCGTTGGTGTCCACGGTGGAGAACCGCAGGACCGGCGTCGTGCTGTTCACCTTGAAGATGCCGCCCGAGGAGATGAACGGCGCACCGGCCTGGAGGTTCAGCCCGTTGTAGGGACGGTAGTTGTACGTCACCTCCAGGGTGGGGATCCTCTTGCCGTCGGCGGCGTTCGCGGAGTGGAAGCGCTTCCAGCCGTAGGTGTCCGACTCGTCGGCGGCCTTGAGCGCCACGGAGCCGGTCTCCGCCTTGGCGGAGGACCAGGTCTGCGCCAGTTTCGTGATGTCGGCCGTCACCCACCCCTCGTCGCCGCAGGCGGCGGACCTGGTCTCGGTGGAACTCGCGGCCTTCTCCGTCATCGGCGGCTGCTTGGTCCACCGGGTGTTCTTGTCGGCGGCGCCCGCGGCCCACACCTCCCAGCCGCGCTTCTCGCAGGACCAGGAGTGGTAGTTCCACAGCTTCAGGGCGGCCTTGGAGACCAGCGCGTCGGCGAAGTTCGCGGTGCGGAAGGTCAGGAAGGAACGCGCGACGCGCCTGGTGTTCCCCTCCTGGTCTCCGGGCCAGCCGATCTTCAGATCGGTGTTCGCGGACTGGTCGGTGGTGTCGCCGCCCTGGACGAAGGTGTCGAAGAGGACGTCGAGGGCGTCCGTGGCCGGGTCGACGGTCACCGGGTACCGGGTCCGGGGATCGGCGAGCCACTCGGCGTCCGGGCGCAGGGTGAGCTGTGCGGTGTCGCCGGACTGGGTCACCTCCATGGCGACCTTCTTGCGGTTGACGTGCTCCCCTGACCGCTGGTCGACCTGGTCGTCCCACATCATCGGGGCGGGCATCACCGCCACCGTCTCGCCGGAGCCGTCGACGAAGTCGACACCGCCACCGGAACCGGCCTTCGCGGTCATGCCCCCGGGAAGCACGATCGGAAGCACCAGCGGAGCGCCGTCCTGCGGAGCCCGGCGCAGCGTGAGGTACTGCTCGAAGCCGGTGCGGGTGGCCTCGACCACCAGATCACCGCCCGGCACCGCGTCCTCGTACGTGGCGGTGTTCGAGGAGAGGCGGGGAGCGGGCAGGCCGCCCTTCCACTGAAGGGAGATCTTCTCGTCGCCGCTGCCCAGCGTGATCAGATCGCGTGCCTCGTCCCGCGGCGTGGCCGCCGCGCGCTTCAGCGAGCGCGCGGGCGTGCCGCCCCCTCCGGCGAGCCGCAGCCCTTCCGGGTGCGCCTTGGCGACGACGCCGCCGTCGGCCGCGCGCTCGAAGTCGACGTCGACATCCACCCAGCGCCCGTCCTTGACCATCCTGACGGGAGCCGCGGCGCTCTCACGGGTGAGGGTGCCGTCCGGGTTGGCGAAGACCGTGTCGGTCTCCGTGCGCATCTGGAGGACCTCGACCCGGCGGTCCTGCATCCGGGCCGCCGTCTGCGCCGCCTGGACGGTCTCGGCCTCCCCGACCGGATGGGCCTTGAGCCGGTCCACCGCCTCCAGCAGCCCGGAGACGGTCTGTTCCGCGTCGGCGTCCGCGGAACTCCGCCGGTCCGCGGCCACGGCGGCGTTCGGCGTGGACAGCAGGACCGCTCCCGCGGTCAGCATGGCTATGCCGCCGGCGTGCCAGGTGGATTTCACGTGTGTACTCCCAAAGCAGCGGCTCACCGCGTACCGGTGAGGCATACGCCCCGGTACGCGGTGAGCCGCACATGATCGATTGAGCGGCGCAATAGAAGCACACATGACTCAATCTTGACCAGTTCTTGGGTTGACAACTACGTGTACATCACTTGGTCAAGGAGGGGGGCGGCCGTGCCGGCCGCTCACCTCACCCCAGCAGCTCCACCTCCGCCAGCGTCGCCGAACCACCCAGCACCAACCGGTACTTGGCGTACGACCCCGGCGCCGCGATGGTGAACGCCCGGGTCTGCCGGTCCCACGGGAAGGTCTCGCCGGAGCGGTGGTCCAGCGTCCGCCAGGTCGTGCCGTCGGCCGAGCCCTGGAGGGTCCAGCCGGTCGGCGCGGTGGTGTGGTCCGCCGACGTCAGCGTGTACTGCACCGGCTTCCCGGACCCGCTCACCGGCAGATCGACGGAGGTGAACGTCTCGTCCGTCGCCGACGTGTTGTCGAACAGGGCGCCCTCCCCGCGCAGCAGGTCCGACCGGGGCGCGGGCACCTTGTCGTCCTGGGTGATCGAGACCGGCCCGGCGTTCTTCCCGGAGCCCCACGCCGAGGGCCGCGGCCCCATGGTGAAGGTCAGCTCCCCGCCCTTGGCGAGCAGCGACTGCGGCAGTGAAGTCGACGTCCAGGGACGGCCGTCGAAGGTCACGCTCTGCACATACACGTTCTTCGCGCTGTTGCCCGGCGCCCGGACCACCAGATCACGGCCGTTCTCCAGATGCACGGTGGCCTTCTTGAACAGCGGGGAGCCGATGGAGTAGTCGCCGCTGCCCATGACCAGGGGGTAGAAGCCGAGCGCGGAGAAGAGGAACCACCCCGACTGCTCGCCGTTGTCCTCGTCACCGTGATACCCCTGACCGATCTCGCTGCCGAGGTAGAGCCGGGACAGGATCTGCCGCACCGCCGCCTGTGTCTTCCACGGCTGCCCCGCCGCGTCGTACATGTACGAGACATGGTGCGCGACCTGGTTGGACTGCCCGAGCATGCCCATGCGCACGTCCCGCGCCTCGGTCATCTCATGGATGACCCCGCCGTAGGAGCCGACGTACTCGGGGGACGCGGTCTCCGGGGTGGCGAAGAACTGGTCAAGCTTATCGGCGAGTTGCTGCCTGCCGCCGTACAGATCGGCCAGGCCCCGGGTGTCCTGCGGCACGGAGAAGGCGTAGCCCCAGCCGTTGGTCTCCGTGTAGTCGTAACCCCACACCCGGGGGTCGTAACGCGACGAATCCACCCGCCAGTTGCCCTTGGCGTCCTTGCCCTGGAAGAAACCGGCCTTCGGGTCGAAGAGGTTCACGTAGTCGCGGGCGCGGTTGAGGAAGTAGTCGGACTCCTCCTTGTAGTGCTTCTCGCCCGTCTTCTTGTACAGCGCCGCCCCCATCTGGGCGATGCCGTAGTCGTTGACGTACCCCTCCATCGCCCAGGACAGCCCCTCGGCGGTGTCGGTGCCGGTGTAGCCGAGGAAGGGGGACGTGCTCATGCCCTTGCGGCCCACGCCCGAACTCGGCGGTACGACGGTCGCGTTCTTCAGCGCCGCCTCGTACGCCGCCTTCGCGTCGAACTTCACGCCCTTGACATAGGCGTCGGCGAACGCCACGTCCGAGGAGGTGCCGGTCATCAGGTCCGCGTAGCCGGGGGAGGACCACCGCGAGGTCCAGCCGCCGTCCTTGTACTGCTGCACGAACCCGTCGACCATCGCGCCCGCCTGAGAGGGCGTCAGGAACGAGTACGCCGGCCATGTCGTCCGATAGGTGTCCCAGAAGCCGTTGTTGACGTACACCGTGCCGTCCACGATCTTCGCGCCGGTGTGCGTCGGGGTGTCCTGGCTCTGCATCGGCGAGAACGGCGACGCGTACCGGTCCTTCCCGTCCACCTTCTCGTAGCCCGAGTTGGGGTACAGGTACAGCCGGTACATGCTGGAGTACAGCGTGGTCAGCTGGTCCGGTGTCGCGCCCTGCACCTCGACCTTGCCGAGCAGCTTGTCCCAGGTGCGCTGCGCCCGCGCCTTGACGGTGTCGAAGGAGGTGCCGCCGGGGATCTCCTGGCGCAGATTGTCCTTCGCCTGGTCGACGCTGATCAGCGAGGTCGCGAGCCGCAGCGTGACCCGGTGGTCGGCGCCGGCCGCGAAGCGCAGATAGCCCTTCACCCCGCTCGCCGAGCCGTCCGTGACCGGCTTGTCGAACACGCCGTACACGAACAGCCGGGTCGCGCCCGTCGACAGGCCCGACTTGACGTCCGAGTAGCCGGTGACGACCCCGTGCTCCTTGTCCAGCGTCAGCCCCGCCTGCTCGGTGACATTGTCGAAGAGCACACTCGCGTCGGAGCCCGGGTAGGTGAAGCGCATCACCGCCGCGTGATCGGTCGGCGCCATCTCCGCCTTGAGCCCGTTCTCGAACCGTACGCCGTAGTAGTACGGCCGTGCCGTCTCGTTCTCGTGCCGGAACGCCAGCGCCCGCGCCTCCCGGCCGGTGTCCGGGGTGCCCGCCGCGGCCGACGGCATCACCTGGAAGGTCTGCCGGTCACCCATCCACGGGCTCGGCTCATGGCTCGCGCTGAACGCCTGGATCGTCGGCAGATTGGCGTCGTTGTTCGCATGTGCGTACTCGTAGAGCCAGCTCAGCGACGACGCGTTGGTCACCGGCGTCCAGAAGTTGAAACCATGCGGCAGCGCGGTCGCGGGAAAGTTGTTGCCGCGCGAGAAACTGCCGCTGGAGTTCGTGCCGCGCGTGGTCAGCGCGTAGTCGGACAGATGCGCCTTCGGTTTCTCCGGCGCGACCGGCTTCAGTGACACATCGTCGATCCAGCCGCGGAACTTCGCCGGCCCGGTGGGGGAGTCGTACCCGACGAGAATCCGGTCGACCGTCCTGCCCGCCGCGACCGAGCCGATCCGCGCGACCACGTCGTTCCACTGATTGACGTACAGCGACTTGGCGTCGCCCTGCCCGCGCGGCGACAGGGGGAACCCGTGCTGGTCCAGCGCGCCGAGGTCACTGAGGTAGGTGCCGTCGGTGAAGGCGAGGTCCAGGGACACATTGGTCGCGTCGTAGTCCCGGTCACCGTCGGCCATCGACGGGAAGATCCGGTACGACAACTGCGTGTCGCGGCCGACCTTCACATTGACGTCGAACACCTTGTTGTACGAGTACGCGCGCCCGCTCGCCGTGTGCCGCCCCGCGTACCGCAGCGCCCGCGTCCCGGTGAACCCGACCCGCGCCTTGGCCGTCGGCGAGGCGGTCGGGCCCTTGTCCACCAGCGTCAGCATGTCCTGCGGTACGGGCCCGCCGCCCCCGCCCGTGGCGAACTGCACGTCCGCGAGCTGGAGGATGTCCGGGGCGCCGTTGTTCTTCGTCACCTCAAGCCGGAAGTGCTGGTACTCCGCCGCCTGCTGAAGGCCGTACGACTTGGTCTGGAACCGCTCCGAGAAGGTCTCGCCCGCCCGCGTGTCGAGGGTCTTCCAGTCCTTGCCGTCGGTGGAGCCGAGCAGCTTCCAGTCCCGCGGGTCGCGTTCGGCTGCGTCGTTCGCCGAGGTCAGCGCGTACGTCCGCACCTCGACCGGCTTGTCCAGGTCGAACTCCGCCCAGCCGGTGGGCTGGAAGGTCAGCCACTTGGTGCCGGACTCGCCGTCGGCCAGGTTCTCCTTCACCTCGCCCGCGCCGGCGTTCTCGCCGCTCGCCCGGACCTCGGTGACATGGTCGTTCACATTGCCCGGTATGCCGGTGCTGTAGCCGCCGTCCACGCCCGAGGCGCGCGGGGTGCCGTCCGCGCCGGTGTCGACCGTGTTCAGCCAGTCCGGAGCGGGATCACCCGCCTCGAACGAGGATACGAACTCCCGGTCGCCCACCGGGGCCTTGGCGGGCAGCGCGACCGCGGCGCCCTGCGCGCCCACGGCCATCACGAAGGCGGCCGTGAGCACGGCCGCCGGGCCCCATCTGTGCCGAGTTCTCCGCTGCATGGACGGATTTCCTCCCCGCGCCGTTGCCGACAACGTTGTCATAGGCGGTACACAGGAACCAAGTAGGTGGTCAAGTGAGGGGTGATGTCAAGGGTGTTGGGCGTGTCATTCAGGGGTTGATGTCGCGCGCATTTCCCCGGGGCCGTACACAGCCCGCTCCCATGTCGGCGAGGTCTCAACTCGGAAAAGACCCACGGCCAACCCTGCATTCGATCTTGCTCCGCTGGCGGGAAGTGGACTATACCTGTCGGCGCCCGGTACAAGAGCAATCCCGGCAGTTCATGCACGTAGCACTTCCTGCACCACCCAGCTTGACCCGACCGCGGTGCCGGGCAGGATCCGGTTCACCGCCTGAGTCCTGGAGAAGGCGAGGACTTGAGCATGGGATCCACTGCGCATCACGATCGTGAGGGTGTCGGCCGCCGAGAACTGATCAGGCGGTCCGCCGCACTCGGCCTGGTCGCCGTTCCGGGGATGAGCCTGCTGTCCGCCTGCGCGAGCAGCGGCGGCGACGGCCAGAGCAAGGCGAAGGCCGGAAAGAAGACCGCCAAGAATCCGCTCGGCGTGAACGACACCGCCAAGATGGAGTTCGTCCTCTTCGACGGCGGTTTCGGCAAGGAGTACGCGCAGGACGCGGTCAAGATCTACCAGAAGGACTTCCCGAAGGCCCAGGTGAAGTTCTCCGCCACCCAGAAGATCCAGTCCACGCTCCAGCCCCGCTTCAACGAGGGCAACCCGCCGGACCTCATCGACAACTCCGGCGCCGAGCAGATGGACATGGGCGTCCTGGTCGGCAAGAACCAGCTGTCCGACCTCACCCCGCTGCTCGACGCGCCGTCGTACGACGACCCGAGCAAGAAGGTCCGCGACACGCTGCGCCCCGGCATCGTGGAGATGGGCCAGTTCGACGGCAACCCGGTGTGGATCATGTACTACGCGTACACGGTCTACGGCGTCTGGTACTCGCAGAAGGCGCTCGACTCACTGGACGCCGAGTACCCGAAGACCTGGGACGAGATGCTCCAGGTCTGCGCGAAGGCCAAGAAGAAGGGCATGGCGGGCTGGACGTACGCGGGCAAGTACCCGTACTACATCCCCTTCTCGCTCTACCCGATGATCGGCAAGGTCGGCGGCGTCGAGGTCCTCAACGCCATCGACAACCTGGAGCCGAACGCCTGGAAGCACCCGGCCGTCAAGGCGTGCTTCGAGGCGTACTACGAGCTGTTCAAGAAGGGCTACATCCTCAAGGGCACCCCGGGTCTCGACCACATCCAGTCGCAGACGGCGTGGGCCAAGGGCGAGGCCCTGTTCATCCCGAACGGCTCCTGGGTGGAGAACGAGTCGGCGAACGTCATCCCCGCCGACTTCAACCTCGCGGTCTCGGCGCCCTCCGGCATCGACAGCAGCGACAAGATGCCCTTCGGCACCATCTGGGCGTCCGGCGGTGAGCCGTTCATCGTGCCCTCCAAGGCGGCGAACCCCGAGGGCGGCATGGAGCAGCTGCGCATCATGCTCTCCGAGGCGTCCTCGAAGAACTTCACCTCCAAGGTGAAGTCGCTCTCCGCCTACAACGGCGGCACCGACGGCATCGAGCTGACCCCGGGCCTGAAGTCCGGCGTGGCGGCGCTGAAGCTGGCCGGCACCAATGTGGTGAACCCGCGTCTCCAGGACTGGTACGTCCAGTTGCAGAAGGAGAAGATCGGCGTGGGCGCCCTCGGCGAGATGATGGCGGGCCGGCTCACCCCGGCGGAGGCCATAAAGAAGATCCAGGGCTTCGCCGACGAGGCGGCCAAGGACACCACCATCAAGCACTACAAGCACCAGTAACCAGCACCCCCGAGCGCACCGGAGTAACGATGCAGCACGGCAAGTACCGGTTCATCGTGGGGTTCCTGGTCGTACCCCTGGGACTGTACGCGCTGTTCGTGGTGTGGCCCTTCATCCAGTCCATCTACTACTCGTTCACGGACTGGACCGGGCTGAGCCCCGAATTCAAGATGGTCGGCCTCGACAATTACAAGAGGATGCTGCACGACGACGTCTTCTGGAAGTCGTTGCAGCACAGCCTGCTCTTCGCTCTGGTGCTGCCGATCGTGACGATCAGTCTGGCGCTTTTCTTCGCCTTCATGATCAATGTGGGCGGACGACGCAGAAGGGGCGGCCCCGCGATCACAGGTGTGCGGGGCTCCTCCTTCTACAAGATCGTTTATTTCTTTCCGCAGGTCTTGTCCATCGCGATCGTCGCGCTCCTCTTCCAGTTCGCCTACAACCCGGACAGCGGAGCGATCAATTCGCTCCTGCGCGGGATCGGGCTCGATCATGTGCAGCCGTTGTGGCTGGGTGATCCGAGCCTCGCCCTGTGGTGTGTGATGGCGGTGCTCGTCTGGTCCACCACCGGCTTCTTCGTGGTCCTCTTCTCCGCGGGCATGGCCTCGATCCCGGCCGAGCTGTACGAGGCCGCGCTGATCGACGGCGCGGGCCGCGCCACCACCTTCTTCCGCATCACCCTGCCCCTGCTGTGGGACACCGTGCAGTCCGGCTGGGTCTACATGGGCATCCTCGCGCTCGGCGCCGAGTCGTTCGCGGTCGTACAGATCATGACGACCGGTCCGGGCGGGCCCGACTACTCGACCACCGTGCTGGTCCTGTACGTGTACCAGAAGGCGTTCCGGGACGGTCAGGCCGCCTACGCCACCACCATCGGCGTCGCCCTGCTGGTCGTCACGCTCGCCTTCGCGGCGATCGTGATGCGGCTGGGCCGTCGCGAGCGGCTGGAGTTCTGAAGCGATGAAGACGACCGAGACCCCCGCCCCGCCGCCGGCCGAGCCCGGTGCGAGCGTCTCCAAGGTGGATGTGCCGGTTTCGAAGCCGGGCCGCCGCAAAAGGGAGGGCACCGTCCTCAACGTCTTCTCCCACGGCGTGCTGGTCATCTGGGCGATCATGGTGGTCACGCCGCTGCTGTGGGCGGTGATGACGTCCTTCAAGGACGACGGCTCCATCTTCGGCTCGCCCTGGGCGCTGCCGGACCGGCTGCACTTCGGGAACTGGGCCAGGGCCTGGACCGAGGCCAACATGAGCGGCTACTTCCTCAACACCGTCCTGGTGGTGGGCGGTTCACTCATCGGGACCCTGGTGCTCGGCTCGATGGCCGCCTACGTGCTCGCCCGCTTCGACTTCCCGGGCAACCGCTTCATCTACTACCTGTTCATCGGCGGCATGAGCTTCCCGATCATGCTGGCGCTGGTCCCGCTGTTCTACGTCGTGAACAACATGGGCCTGCTGAACACCATCCACGGGCTGATCCTGGTCTACATCGCGTACTCGCTGCCCTTCACCGTCTTCTTCCTCACGGCGTTCTTCCGCACCCTGCCGACCTCGGTGGCGGAAGCGGCGTTCGTGGACGGAGCTTCGCACACGCGTACGTTCTTCCAGATCATGCTGCCCATGGCCAAGCCCGGCCTGATCAGCGTGGGCATCTTCAACTTCCTGGGCCAGTGGAACCAGTACATGCTGCCCACGGTCCTCAACACCGACCCCGACAAGAAGGTACTCACCCAGGGCCTGGTCCAGCTCGCGGTCAGCCAGGGCTACAAGGGCGACTGGTCGGGCCTGTTCGCGGGCCTGGTGATGGCCATGCTGCCGGTGCTCGGGGCGTACATCATCTTCCAGCGGCAGGTGGTGCAGGGGCTCACCGCGGGGGCGCTGAAGTAGGGCGCCCCCTCACCCGGGGGTGACATCTCGTAGTCGTACAGGCGCACGCCGTACCGGATCCCCGGGCGGCGTGCGCCGCTGCGGTGTATCCCGGATCTGGCTCAACCTCTTGACGTGAGTCGCCCCGAACGGCTCAGCTTAGAGTTCACTAGTTGGACATACACGGGGCCTCGCCGAAGCGGCCCCGCGCTCAGGAGGTCGTCGTGGAGACTCCAGGGTCGCAGTCGTCACTGCACCGAGCCAACCTGGAGCGGGTGGTACGGGCCGTCCGGCTTGCCGGTTCGCTCACGCAGGCGGAGATCGCGCGGACGACCGGCCTGTCCGCCGCCACGGTCTCCAACATCGTGCGGGAGCTGAAGGACGGCGGGACGGTCGAGGTCACGCCCACCTCGGCGGGCGGGCGCCGGGCCCGCAGCGTCAGCCTCAGCGGGGACGCGGGCATTGTGATCGGCGTCGACTTCGGGCACCAGCATCTGCGGGTCGCGGTCGGCAACCTCGCCCACCAGGTGCTGGCCGAGGAGGCCGAGCCACTGGACGTGGACGCCTCCGCCGCCCAGGGCTTCGACCGGGCCGAAGAGCTGGTCAGCAGGCTGATCGTGGCCACCGGCGTGGACCGCTCCAAGGTCGCGGGCGTGGGCCTCGGCGTGCCGGGCCCCATCGACCTGGAGTCCGGGACCCTCGGACACAGCGCCATCCTGCCCGGCTGGGGCGGCACCAAGCCGGCCGAGGAACTGGAACAACGCCTCGGCGTGCCCGTCCACGTGGACAACGACGCGAACCTCGGCGCCCTCGGCGAACTGGTCTGGGGCAGCGGCAAGGGCGTGCGCGACCTCGCGTACATCAAGGTCGCCAGCGGCGTCGGCGCGGGCCTGGTCATCGACGGCAAGATCTACCGCGGGCCGGGCGGCACCGCGGGCGAGATCGGTCACATCACCCTGGACGAGTCCGGCCCGGTCTGCCGCTGCGGCAACCGCGGCTGCCTGGAGACCTTCGCGGCGGCCCGCTACGTCCTCCCGCTGCTCCAGCCCAGCCACGGCTCCGACCTGACCATGGAGGGCGTCGTACGGCTCGCCAGGGAGGGCGACCCGGGATGCCGCCGGGTGGTCGCCGATGTCGGCCGTCACATCGGGAGCGGCGTGGCCAACCTCTGCAATCTTCTCAACCCCAGCCGGGTGGTCCTCGGCGGCGATCTCGCGGAGGCCGGCGAGCTGGTCCTCGGGCCCATCCGGGAGTCCGTCAGCCGCTACGCGATCCCCAGCGCCGCCCGCCAACTCACCGTGCTTCCCGGGGCACTTGGCGGCCGCGCCGAGGTGCTGGGCGCACTCGCCCTCGCCCTGAGCGAGATGGGCGATTCGGCCCTTCTGGACGGATCCGCCACCGGTGCTCCGGCCGTGTCCGCACCTGCCTTCACTTAGAGAAGGAATGGCACCGTTGCCATCTCGTTAAGGATTTACTTCTTGACGTCGCACGTGTGGCCGAGTTGACTTCCAGCCACCTCGGCCGCAACGACGCGGCCTCGTCAGGGAGGTTTGAGAAGTGAACACGCGTATGCGTCGCGCGGCCTTCGCCGTTGCCGCTGGTGCCATGGCCGTCTCGCTCGCCGCCTGTGGCAGTGCCAAGGAGTCCGGCGGCGGAAGCAAGTCCTCCGGCAGCGCCAAGAAGGGCGATGCCATCAAGGTCGGTCTGCTCCTTCCGGAGAACCAGACGGCCCGTTACGAGAAGTTCGACCGCCCCTTGATCGAGAAGAAGGTCAAGGAGCTGACGAACGGCAAGGGCCAGATCGTCTACGCCAATGCCAAGCAGGACGCCAGCACGCAGAACCAGCAGGTCGACACGATGATCACCAACAAGGTGGACGTCCTCATCGTGGACGCCGTGGACACGGCGGCGATCAAGAGCTCGGTGCAGAAGGCCAAGGACGCGGGCATCCCGGTCGTCGCCTACGACCGGCTGGCCGAGGGCCCGATCAGCGCCTACACCTCGTTCGACAACGAGACCGTCGGCAAGACCCAGGGCGAGGCCCTGCTGAAGGCCCTGGGCTCCAAGGCCAAGTCCGGCAAGATCGTGATGATGAACGGCTCCATCACGGACCCGAACGCCGCGCAGTTCAAGAAGGGCGCCCACGAGGTGCTCGACGGCAAGGTGAACATCGGCAAGCAGTACGACACCAAGGACTGGAAGCCGGAGAACGCCAACTCCAACATGGCGGCCGCGATCTCCGCGCTCGGCAAGAAGAACATCGTCGGCGTCTACTCCGCCAACGACGGCATGGCCGGCGGTATCATCACCGCCCTCAAGGCCGCCGGCATCTCCGTCCCGGTCACCGGCCAGGACGCCGAGCTCGCGGGTGTGCAGCGCATCGTCAGCGGCGACCAGTACATGAGCGTCTACAAGCCCTACGCCCCGGAGGCCGCCGCGGCCGCCGAGATGGCCGTCGCGCTCGCCCAGGGCAAGTCGCTCGACTCCATCGCCAAGGACAAGGTCGACAGCCCGACCACCAAGCAGGTCCCGACCGTCATCCTCCCGGTCACCGCGCTGACCAAGGACAACATCAAGGACACCGTCATCAAGGACGGCGTCTACACGGCCGCCGACATCTGCACCTCGCAGTACAAGGCCGCCTGCGCCAAGCTCGGCCTGGAGTAATCCGCCGCAACGCGCCTTCCTCCTCGGGGAGTTCACCCCCGTAACCCCCCGAGGAGCCCCTTTCGTGAGGGGCGAAGGCGTCCCACTGTCCTCCGGCGCTCCGCGACACATACAGCCCCGCAAGCTCGGCGCGGGGCGCCGGACGGAACCCCCCCAAACTTTCTGCACAACCTCCCGCCGGGTCAGGCGGCGAAGGAGATGGTTCACGTGTCCGCTACGCCCGTGCTGGCGTTGCGCGGGGTCTCCAAGCGGTTCGGTGCCGTCCAGGCGCTCACCGACGTAGAGCTTGAGGTCCACGCCGGTGAGGTGGTCGCCCTGGTGGGCGACAACGGCGCCGGAAAGTCCACGCTGGTCAAGACGATCGCCGGCGTGCATCCCATCGACGAGGGCGTCATCGAATGGGAAGGCCGGGCCGTCCAGGTCAACCGGCCCAACGACGCCCAGGGTCTGGGCATCGCGACGGTCTACCAGGACCTCGCGCTGTGCGACAACATCGACGTGGTCGGCAACCTCTACCTGGGCCGGGAGCTGCGCAAGCGCGGCGTCCTGGACGAGGTGGAGATGGAGCGCCGCTCCCGCGATCTGCTCGACCAGCTGTCGATCCGCATCCCCAGCGTCCGCATCCCGATCGCCTCCCTCTCCGGCGGTCAGCGCCAGGTGGTGGCCATCGCCCGTTCCATGCTCGGCGAGCCCAAGCTGGTCATCCTGGACGAGCCCACCGCGGCCCTCGGCGTCGAGCAGACCGCACAGGTGCTCGACCTGGTGGAGCGGCTGCGCGAGCGCGGCCACGCCGTCATCCTCATCAGCCACAACATGGCCGACGTCAAGGCCGTCGCCGACAAGGTGGCGGTGCTGCGCCTCGGCCGCAACAACGGCGTGTTCGACGTCGCCTCGACCTCTCAGGAAGAGATCATCTCCGCCATCACCGGCGCCACCGACAACGCCGTCACCCGGCGTGCGGCGCGTAGCACCAAGGAGGTCCAGAAGTGAGTCTGGACAAGACCTCCACGCCTCCCGAGGACCACACTCCCCAGGACGCCGTCGTGGAGAACCCCGAGGCGGCGGCCGGCACCGTCACCGCCGTAGACCCCCGGCTGCTCGTGCGCGAGCAGGGCTTCGCGGGCTACCTCACCGAGTTCAAGCGGAAGATGAAGGCCGGTGACCTCGGCTCGGTTCCGGTCATCATCGGCCTCGCGGTCATCTGGATCATCTTCCAGAGCCTGAACTCCAACTTCCTCACCGCGGGCAACCTCTCCGACATCTCCGTCGACATGGTCGGCACCGGCATGATCGCCGTCGGCATCGTCTTCGTGCTGCTGCTCGGCGAGATCGACCTCTCGGTCGGCTCGGTCTCCGGTGTCGCGGGCGCCTCCTACGCGGTGCTGACCGTCACCCACGGCATGTCCGCCTGGCTCGCCCTGGTGCTGTCCATCCTGGTGGGCACCGTCGCGGGCGCGCTGCACGGCTTCTTCTTCGCGAAGATCGGTGTCCCGGCGTTCGCCGTCACCCTGGCCGGTCTGCTCTTCTGGAACGGCTTCATGCTCCAGATCCTGGGCGACAGCGGCACCATCAACCTGGACGACCAGGGCCTGGTCGCCAAGCTGACCAGCTACTACTTCTCCGACGTCGCCGCCGCCTACGGTCTCGCGCTCGTCGCCACCGTGCTGTTCTTCCTCTCGTCCTACTTCGGCAACCGGCGCCGCGAGGCCGCCGGCGTCCCGTCGCGGCCGCTGAGCGAAACCATTCTCCGTACGGTGCTGCTCGCGATCGTCTCCTTCGCCGCCGCGGCCGTGTACAACCAGTACAAGGGCCTGCCGCTGGCCGTCGTGATCTTCCTCGCCATGCTGGTGATCACGGACTTCGCGCTGCGCCGCACGGCCTACGGCCGCAAGGTGTTCGCGCTCGGCGGCAGCGTCGAGGCGTCCCGCCGCGCCGGTATCAACATCAACATGGTCCGCATCTCGGTCTTCGCGATCTCCGGCACCTTCGCCGCGATCGGCGGTCTGATGATGGCCTCCAAGATCGCCGCGGCCAACCAGGGCGCCGGCAGTGGTGACCTGCTGATGAACGCGATCGCCGCGGCGGTCATCGGCGGCACCTCGCTCTTCGGCGGCCGCGGCCGCACCTGGAACGCGCTGCTCGGTGTGCTGGTGATCGTCTCGATCCAGTACGGCCTCGCGCTCGAAGGCATCGCGTCGCCCGTGCAGTACATGATCACCGGTGGTGTGCTGCTCGCGACCGTGGTGATCGACGCGATCACCCGTAAGACGCAGAAGACGGCCGGACGCGCCTGACGCACCCCGCTTCGGCGAACTCCACGTGCCCGGCACCCCAAGGTGCCGGGCACGTTCATGCCGGGCGCCGTCGGAAAGTTAGACTCTGGCGAGCCCGGCAAGCTCGATCAGCTCTATTGCAAGGAGGCACGGGTGCCGCTGCTGACCCGCATCACGGGACCGCGCGATCTGGACCGGCTCAGCCTGGAGGAGCTGGACCAGCTGGCAGGGGAGATCAGGACCTTCCTCGTGGAGGAGGTCTCCAAGACCGGCGGACACCTCGGCCCGAACCTCGGCGTGGTCGAGCTCACCATCGCCCTGCACCGGGTGTTCGAGTCCCCCAAGGACAAGGTGCTCTTCGACACCGGCCACCAGTCCTATGTGCACAAGCTCCTCACCGGCCGGCAGGACTTCTCCCGGCTGAAGATGAAGGGCGGCCTCTCCGGCTACCCCGCACAGGCCGAGTCCGCGCACGACGTCATCGAGAACAGCCACGCCTCCACGGTGCTCGGCTGGGCCGACGGCATCGCCAAGGCCAACCAGCTCATGAAGCGCGACAGCCACGTCGCCGCCGTCATCGGTGACGGCGCGCTGACCGGCGGCATGGCCTGGGAGGCGCTCAACAACATCGCCGCCGCCAAGGACCGCCCCCTCGTCATCGTCGTCAACGACAACGAGCGGTCGTACGCCCCCACCATCGGCGGCCTCGCCAACCACCTGGCCACGCTGCGCACCACCGACGGCTACGAGCGCTTCCTCGCCCGCACCCGCGAGGTGCTGGAGAAGACCCCCGTCGTCGGCCGCCAGCTGTACGAGACCCTGCATGGCGCCAAGAAGGGCCTGAAGGACTTCATCGCCCCGCAGGGCATGTTCGAGGACCTGGGCCTGAAGTACGTCGGCCCGATCGACGGCCATGACATCGAGGCCCTGGAGTCCGCGCTGGCCCGCGCCAAGCGGTTCGGCGGCCCGGTCATCGTGCACTGCCTCACCGAGAAGGGCCGCGGCTACCAGCCCGCGCTCCAGGACGAGGCCGACCGCTTCCACGCCGTCGGCAAGATCCACCCCGACACCGGCCTGCCGATCGCCGCGTCCGGCGCCGACTGGACCTCCGTGTTCGGCGAGGAGATGGTCAAGCTCGGCGAGGAGCGCGAGGACCTCGTCGCCATCACCGCGGCCATGCTCCAGCCGGTGGGCCTCGACAAGTTCGCCAAACGCTTCCCCGAACGGGTGTACGACGTCGGCATCGCGGAGCAGCACGGCGCCGTCTCCGCCGCGGGCCTCGCCCACGGGGGCGTCCACCCCGTCTTCGCCGTCTACGCCACCTTCCTCAACCGCGCCTTCGACCAGGTCCTGATGGACGTGGCGCTGCACAAGTGCGGCGTCACCTTCGTACTCGACCGGGCCGGCGTCACCGGCACCGACGGCGCCTCCCACAACGGCATGTGGGACATGTCGATCCTCCAGGTCGTCCCGGGCCTCAGGATGGCCGCGCCGCGCGACGCCGACCAGGTGCGCGCCCAGCTGCGCGAGGCCGTCGCCGTCGAGGACGCGCCGACCGTGGTGCGCTTCTCCAAGGGCGCGGTCGGCCCCGCCGTCCCCGCCGTCGGCCGGGTCGGCGGCATGGACGTGCTGCGCGAGGCGGGCACCGAACGGCCCGACGTCCTCCTGGTCTCCGTCGGCGCCCTCGCCCCGATGTGCCTGGAGATCGCCGGCCTGCTCGACAAGCAGGGCATCTCCACCACCGTGGTCGACCCGCGCTGGGTCAAGCCCGTGGACGAGGCGATGGCCCCGCTGGCCGAGCGGCACCGGGTCGTCGTCACCGTCGAGGACAACAGCCGGGTCGGCGGCGTCGGCTCCACCGTCGCGCAGGCGCTGCGCGACGCGGGCGTCGACGTACCGCTGCGCGACTTCGGCATCCCGCCGCGCTTCCTCGACCACGCCTCGCGCGCCGAGGTGCTCACCGAGATCGGGCTCACCGCGCCCGACATCGCCCGCCAGGTGACCGGTCTGGTCGCCAGGCTGGACGGCCGGTTCGACCGTACGGCGGACCCGGTGGACTCCGTGGAAACCGCGCGCGACTAGGACCGGCGCTCCCAACCGGGCCGGTTCCGCCCCTCCTTGCGGTGGCGGAACCGGCCCGCGTGCGTAAGCCTGCCTGTCACGGGGCACTCGCGTCCCGGTCCTCTCGATCAAGTCGACCAGGTCGAGGACGACAAGCGTGGGAGGCAGCAACGTGGGCAGCTCGCTCTTCCGGACGAAGAACGTCGAGCAATCGATCCGGGACACCGAGGAACCGGAGCATGCGCTCAAGAAGTCGCTCTCCGCGCTCGATCTGACCGTTTTCGGCGTTGGCGTGATCATTGGTACCGGTATCTTCGTTCTGACCGGACAGGTCGCGAAGAACAACGCCGGACCCGCGGTCGCCCTGGCCTTCGTCGCCGCCGGCGTGGTCTGCGCCCTCGCCGCCCTGTGCTACGCCGAATTCGCGTCCACGGTCCCGGTGGCGGGCTCGGCGTACACCTTCAGCTACGCCTCCCTGGGCGAGCTGCCCGCCTGGATCATCGGCTGGGACCTGGTCCTGGAGTTCGCGCTCGGCACCGCGGTGGTCGCGGTCGGCTGGTCCGGCTACATGCGCTCGCTGCTCGACAACGCGGGCTGGCACCTGCCGGGGTACCTCTCCGGACGCGACGGCGCCCACGGCTTCGGCTTCGACATCCTCGCCGCGCTCCTGGTGCTCGTCCTGACCGCGATCCTCGTCCTCGGCATGAAGCTCTCGGCCCGGATCACCTCGCTGGTCGTCGCGATCAAAGTGGCCGTCGTGCTCATTGTGATCATCGCGGGCGCGTTCTTCGTGCAGTCCCGCAACTACCACCCCTTCGTCCCGCCGGCCCAGCCGGTGCCCGCCGGTGCCAGCCTCAAGGCGCCGCTGGTACAGCTGATGTTCGGCTGGGCGCCCGCCAACTTCGGCGTGATGGGCATCTTCACCGCCGCCTCGGTGGTGTTCTTCGCCTTCATCGGCTTCGACATCGTGGCCACCGCCGCCGAGGAGACCCGCAACCCGCAGCGGGACGTGCCGCGCGGCATCCTCGGCTCGCTGATCATCTGCACCGTGCTCTACGTGGCCGTCTCCGTCGTCGTCACCGGCATGCAGAACTACACCCAGCTGTCCGTGGACGCCCCGCTCGCCGACGCCTTCAAATCCATCGGGCACCCCTGGTACGCGGGCGTGATCAGCTTCGGCGCCGCCATCGGACTGACCACCGTGTGCCTGATCCTGCTGCTCGGCCAGACCCGGGTGTTCTTCGCGATGAGCCGCGACGGGCTGCTGCCGCGCTTCTTCTCCCGGGTGCACCCCCGGTTCCGGACCCCGCACCGGCCGACCATCCTGCTCGGAGTGATCATCGCGATCGTCGCCGGTTTCACCAGCCTCAGCGAGCTTGCCGAACTGGTCAATATCGGCACATTGTTCGCCTTCGTGGTCGTGGCGATCAGCGTGATCATTCTGCGCAAGACGCGCCCCGACCTGCCCCGCGCCTTCCGTACCCCCTGGGTTCCGGTCGTTCCGATCGTCTCCGTGTGCGCCACGCTCTGGCTGATGCTCAATCTGCCCGCCGAGACCTGGCTGCGGTTCGCCATCTGGATGGTGATCGGCTTCGCCGTCTACTTCCTCTACGGCCGCTCGCACAGCCGGCTCGCCCACCCCGAGCAGCCGTCGGAGCCGGAGCCCGCGCCGCCGATCTCGTGACCGGCCCGGTGACGCGGGGCCCCGCGGCGGGCCCGGCTCAGCCGAGCACCGCGCGCGGCCCGGTCACCCCCGCCCCCAGCGCCGTCACCCGGCGCCGCAGCTCGCGGTCCGCGGTGACGACCAGACAGGTACGGCCCGCCGCCTCCCCGGCCAGCTCCACGATCCGGTCGTCCCCGCTGCCGGGCGCCTCCGCCACCCGCACCCCCGGCACGGACGCCACCCCGCGCGCGGCGCCCTCGACCACCAGCACCAGTTCGAGCGGCCCGGGCAGCTCCGCCGTACCGGAGGCGGCGTACGCCACCAGGCGGTCGCGCAGCCGTTCGGCGGCCCCGCGCCGGTCGCGCCACCAGCCGTCGGGCACCGAGCCGACCACATTGGCGCCGTCGACGATGAGCAGAGGCAGATCGTTCGTCATGCCTGCCATGGTGCCCGCTCGCCGGACGCACAGGGTTCCGGCTTAAAGTGACCGGGTGAACGGAGACTGGCTCCTGCGCGGCCGCGACGGCCGGCTCAGCGTCTACCAGTCGGCGGGCGACGCCGTCCTGTGCCGGGCGGAGAGCACCCCCGGCGGCCCCTGGACCGGTCCGCGCAAGGTCGGCGGCGAACAGAGACTGCACCCCGTCCCGGCCCTCGGCCAGGGCGCGGACGGCTACACCCACCTGGTGTCCTGGCGGCCCACCGGCAAGGGCGAGTCGGGCCTCGTGCACTCCACCCACTACCGCGCCCACCTCGCCGCCCTGGACTGGAGCCCGGTCGGCCACCCCGACAAGAAGGGCGACCGCACCGGACAGCCCGCCGTCGCCGTGGACGCCCAGGGCCGCGCCCATGTCTTCGTGCGCAACAAGGGTGGCGGCGTCAGCATGCTCGCGCAGAAGGAGAAGGGCGGCTGGGAGCCCTGGCGGGACCTCGGCGGAAAGGGCGTCCAGGACGGACTCGCCGCGGTGACGGGGGAGTCCGGCAGGGTCGAGCTGTACGCGGCGGGCCCCGAGGGCGTTCTGTACTGGCGTCAGGAGGCCCCCGGCGCCCAGCCGGTACTCCAGGAGACCCTGAAGGCCCCGGTCCGCCCAGGGACCCTGTACGCCCTCGCCACGTCCGCCGAGAACACGACGCTCTACTACACCGGCACCGACGGCGAACTACGCGCCTGGCGGCCCGGCGGCAGACCGGTCACCCTGCTGACGGCCGCCGGCCACGGCCCGGTCGGCGCCGTCCGCTGCGACCTCGACGGCCATGACTGCACCCTGCTGGCCCAGCGCTCCGCCGCCGGCCGCGTCGCCTTCGCCGCCTACCCGACCGAACTGGAGTCCGCGGGCGCCTGGTGGACCGAGTCGGGCCCCCGGCTGACGGTGGACGCCCGGGTGTGCCTCACAACCGACCAGGACGGCCGGGTGGTCGCGGCGACCCTCTCCCCGTCGATCGGCCAACTCCTCCTGACCCGCCGCAAGGCCGAACCGGGCCTCGCACTGGAGGCGTGGCGAGCGGTCTGAGCGGGTCGAGAGCGGTACGACCGTATCGAGCGCGGACGAACGCATACGAAAGGGCCCCCGCCGAGGCGGGGGCCCTTCGCGTTCACGCTGCCGGGGTTACGCCGGGACGCTCGCCACGCCCGGGGCCAGGAACGGCTTGCCGTTCACGCGCTCCGAGACGCCCTCGCGGTCCAGGTACGGCGTGATGCCGCCCAGGTGGAAGGGCCAGCCGGCGCCCGTGATCAGGCACAGGTCGATGTCCTGCGCCTCGGCGACGACGCCCTCGTCCAGCATCAGCCCGATCTCCTGCGCCACCGCGTCCAGGACGCGGTCGCGCACCTGGTCCTCGGTCAGGACGACATCGCCCTGCTTGAGGAGCGCCGCGACCTCGGGGTCCAGCTCCGGCTTGCCGCTGTCGTAGACGTAGAAGCCGCGCTTGCCGGCCTCGACCACGGCCTTCAGGTTCGGGGAGACCGTGAAGCGGTCCGGGAAGGCCCGGTTGAGGGTCTCCGAGACGTGCAGGCCGATCGCCGGGCCCACCAGTTCGAGCAGGACCAGCGGGGACATCGGCAGGCCCAGCGGCTCGACCGCCTTCTCGGCGACCTCGACCGGGGTGCCCTCGTCGATGACGTTCTGGATCTCGCCCATGAAGCGGGTCAGGATGCGGTTCACGACGAACGCCGGGGCGTCCTTGACCAGCACCGCGGTCTTCTTCAGCTTCTTGGCCACCGCGAAGGCGGTGGCCAGGGAGGCGTCGTCGGTCTGCTCGCCGCGCACGATCTCCAGCAGCGGCAGGATCGCGACCGGGTTGAAGAAGTGGAAGCCCACGACCCGCTCGGGGTGCTGGAGCTTGGCGGCCATCTCCGACACCGACAGCGAGGAGGTGTTGGTCGCGAGGACCGCGTGCGCCGGGGCGACCGCCTCGACCTCCGCGAACACCTTCTGCTTGACGCTCATCTCCTCGAACACGGCTTCGATGATGAAGTCCGCGTCCGCGAAGCCCTCGGCCTTGTCCAGGACACCGGTGACCAGCGCCTTGAGGCGGTTGGCCTTGTCCTGGTGGATACGGCCCTTGCCGAGCAGCTTGTCGATCTCGCCGTGGACATAGCCCACACCCTTGTCGACACGCTCCTGGTCGATGTCGGTCAGCACGACCGGCACCTCCAGACGGCGCAGGAAGAGCAGCGCGAGCTGGCTGGCCATCAGACCGGCGCCGACGACGCCGACCTTGGTGACCGGGCGGGCCAGGCTCTTGTCCGGGGCGCCGACGGGGCGCTTGCCGCGCTTCTGCACCAGGTTGAACGAGTAGATGCCGGCGCGCAGTTCGCCGCCCATGATCAGGTCGGCGAGCGCCTGGTCCTCGGCGTCGTAACCCTGCTGGAGGTCGCCGTTCCTGGCGGCCTCGATGATCTCCAGGGCGCGGTATGCGGCCGGGGCGGCGCCGTGCACCTTGGAGTCGGCGATGAAGCGGCCCTTGGCGACGGCCTGGTCCCAGGCCTCGCCGCGGTCGATCTCCGGGCGCTCGACGGTGATGTCGCCCTTGAGGACCTGGGCGGTCCACAGCAGCGACTGCTCCAGGAAGTCGGCACCCTCGAACAGGGCGTCGGCGATGCCCAGTTCGAAGACCTGCTTGCCCTTGAGCTGCTTGTTCTGGTTCAGCGAGTTCTCGATGATGACCGAGACGGCCTTGTCGGCGCCGATCAGGTTCGGCAGCAGGGTGCAGCCGCCCCAGCCGGGGACCAGACCGAGGAAGACCTCGGGCAGCGAGAACGCCGGGATCGCCTTGGAGACGGTGCGGTAGGTGCAGTGCAGACCGACCTCGACACCGCCGCCCATGGCCGCGCCGTTGTAGTAGGCGAAGGTCGGCACGGCGAGGCCCGAGAGGCGCTTGAAGACCTCGTGGCCGCCCTTGCCGATGGCGAGCGCGTGCTCGTGCTCCTTCAGCAGCTCGACGCCCTTGAGGTCGGCGCCGACGGCGAAGATGAACGGCTTGCCGGTGATGCCGATACCGGCGATCGCGCCCTCGGCCGCCTCCTGCTCGACCTGGTCGATCGCCGCGTTCAGGTTGGCGAGCGAGGCCGGTCCGAAGGTGGTCGGCTTGGTGTGGTCCAGGCCGTTGTCCAGCGTGATCAGCGCGAAGCGGCCGGCGCCGAAGGGGAGGTCGAAGTGGCGTACGTGCGCACTGGTGACGACCTCGTCGGGGAACAGGCCCGAAGCCTGCTTCAGAAGCTCGGTGGTGCTCACTTGTCCCCCTCGAAGTGCGGGTTCTCCCAGATGACCGTCGCGCCCATGCCGAAGCCGACACACATGGTGGTCAGGCCGTAGCGGACGTGCGGCTGCTCCTCGAACTGGCGGGCCAGCTGGGTCATCAGACGGATGCCGGAGGAGGCGAGCGGGTGGCCGAAGGCGATGGCGCCGCCGTACTGGTTGACGCGCGCGTCGTCGTCCGCGATGCCGTAGTGCTCGAGGAAGGCCAGGACCTGGACGGCGAAGGCCTCGTTGATCTCGAACAGGCCGATGTCCGAGATGGACAGGCCCGCCTTGGCGAGCGCCTTCTCGGTGGCCGGGATCGGGCCGTAGCCCATGACCTCGGGCTCCACGCCGGCGAAGGCGTAGGAGACCAGGCGCATCTTGACCGGGAGGCCGTGCTCGCGGGCGAAGTCCTCGCTGGCGACGATCGACGCGGTGGCACCGTCGTTCAGACCGGCCGAGTTACCGGCGGTGACGCGACCGTGGACGCGGAACGACGTCTTCAGGTTGGCGAGGCCCTCCAGGGTGGTCCCCGGGCGCATCGGCTCGTCGGCGGTGACCAGGCCCCAGCCGGTCTCGCCGCCGACGGGGGTGGTGCGGCGCACCGAGATCGGCACCAGGTCCTGCTGGATCTTGCCGTCGGCGTACGCCTTGGCGGCCTTCTCCTGCGAGCGCACCGCGTACTGGTCGGCACGCAGCTTGGTGAGGCTCGGGTAGCGGTCGTGCAGGTTCTCCGCGGTCATGCCCATGAACAGGGCCGACTCGTCCACCAGCTTCTCGCTGACGAAACGCGGGTTGGGGTCGACGGCCTCACCCATCGGGTGGCGGCCCATGTGCTCGACACCACCGGCGATGACGGCGTCGTACGCGCCGAAGGCGATGGAGCCGGCGACGGAGGTGACGGCGGTCAGACCACCGGCGCACATGCGGTCGATGGAGTAACCCGGCACCGACTGCGGCAGTCCGGCGAGGATGCCGGCCGTGCGGCCGAGGGTCAGACCCTGGTCACCGATCTGCGTGGTCGCGGCGATGGCGACCTCGTCGATCTTCTTCGGGTCCAGCCCGGGGTTGCGGCGCAGCAGCTCCCGGATCGCCTTGACGACGAGGTCGTCGGCGCGAGTCTCGTGGTAGATGCCCTTCGGGCCCGCTTTGCCGAACGGGGTGCGGACGCCGTCGACGAAGACGACGTCCCTGACGGTACGAGGCACGATGGCTCTCCTCCATGGTGCGGGACGCTGAGCGCTTGCTTAAGCCCATGCTACTTGCGAGTAATGTAGTTGCCCAGTCCACCGTCGGGGAGCGGCGAAGGTCACACCGACAGCCGCCATCTTGGCGCGATTACGACCCCGGACGCGCCCCGAAGAGCGCGGGGAACCGCGCGAGCAACCCACGAAGACCCGCAGCCGCCGTACTTCGCCGACCGTCCGCGCACCTCGCCGACCGGCCGCGGCGCTCAGGCGTCCTTTCCCGACAGCGCGGTCACCAGGACCGGCGTCACCAGTTCCACCTGCCAGGGACGCGCGCCGTATCCGGCGAGCGCCGTCGAGACGGATCCCGCGTCGACCGCGGCGGGCGGCTGCCAGCAGAGCCGGCGGACCGTGTCCGGGGAGATCAGGTTCTCCTGCGGCATGGACAGCTGCTCGGCCAGCGTCGTCACCGCGGCCCGCGCCGCGGAGAGCCGCGCCGCCGCCGAGGGGTCCTTGTCGGCCCACGCCCGGGGCGGCGGCGGACCCGTCACCGGCTGTCCCGGCTGCGGCAGTTCGGACTCCGGCAGCGCCTTCGCCCGGTCCACCGCCGCCTGCCACTGCTCCAGCTGCCGGCGCCCGGTCCGGTGCCCGAACCCGGTCAGCGCGGCCAGCGCGTGCACATTGCCCGGCACGGCCAGCGCCGCCTCCACGATCGCCGCGTCCGGCAGCACCTTGCCCGGCGACACATCGCGCCGCTGCGCGATACGGTCCCGCGTCTCCCACAGCTCCCGTACGACGGCCAGCTGACGGCGGCGCCGTACCTTGTGCATCCCGGACGTACGGCGCCAGGGCTCCTTGCGGGGCTCGGCCGGCGGGGCGCTCGCGATCGCGTCGAACTCCTGGAGGGCCCACTCCAGCTTGCCCTGGCGGTCCAGCTCCTTCTCCAGGGCGTCACGCAGGTCCACGAGGAGTTCGACGTCCAGCGCGGCATAGCGCAGCCAGGGCTCGGGCAGCGGGCGGGTGGACCAGTCGACGGCGGAGTGCCCCTTCTCCAGGACGAAACCGAGGACGTTCTCCACCATGGCGCCGAGGCCCACCCGGGGGAACCCGGCGAGCCGGCCGGCCAGCTCGGTGTCGAACAGCCGGGTGGGGAGCATGCCTATCTCGCGCAGACACGGCAGGTCCTGGGTGGCCGCGTGCAGCACCCACTCCACGCCGGACAGCGCCTCGCCGAGCGCGGACAGGTCGGGGCAGCCGACGGGGTCGATCAGTGCGGTGCCGGCGCCCTCGCGGCGCAGCTGCACCAGATACGCGCGCTGGCCGTAGCGATACCCGGAGGCGCGCTCTGCGTCCACGGCGACCGGCCCGGAGCCGGCGGCGAAGGCGGCGACCACCTCGGCGAGCGCCGCCTCGTCGGCGACCACGGGCGGAATGCCCTCGCGGGGTTCGAGAAGGGGTGTCGGCGCCTCCGTCACAGAAGATCCGGCGTCGTCGGGAGAGGTGTCTCCATTGCTGCGCCGGGTGCTGTCTGCTGCGGTGTCTTGGGCGTCGGTCACCTGTCAAGGGTATCCATGCGTGGACAGCACCCGTCGCCGGAACGTTCCGTCGACGGGCACCGAGGGGTCGTAAACCAGTCAGCCTGGTGAAATCGCCGGTTCAGAGGAGTGAAACGGCCGTTTTCCGGAAGGGGTCGGTGGGGAGGGGAGTAGCGGAAGGGTCAGTGGATGATTCCGGTGCGCAGGGCGACGGCGACCATGCCGGCCCGGTCGCCGGTGCCCAGCTTGCGGGCGATGCGGGCGAGGTGGCTCTTCACGGTGAGGGCGGACAGGCCCATGGACACGCCGATCGCCTTGTTCGACTGGCCCTCCGCGACCAGGCGCAGCACCTCGACCTCGCGTCCGGACAGTTCGCGGTAGCCGCCCGGGTGGCTCGGGGCACCCGGGGGGCGGCGGTGCATGCGCGCGGCGCCGCCGAGGGGGGCGGCACCGGGCCGGGCGGGGAGCCCGATGTTGGTACGGGTGCCGGTGACGACGTAGCCCTTGACCCCGCCGGCCAGGGCGTTGCGCACCGCGCCGATGTCGTCGGCGGCGGAGAGGGCAAGACCGTTGGGCCAGCCCGCGGCGCGGGTCTCGGAGAGCAGGGTCAGGCCGGAGCCGTCGGGCAGGTGGACGTCGGCGACGCAGATGTCGCGGGGGTTGCCGATGCGGGGACGAGCCTCCGCGATGGACGAGGCCTCGATCACATCGCGCACACCGAGCGCCCACAGATGGCGGGTGACGGTGGAACGCACGCGCGGGTCGGCCACGACCACCATGGCGGTCGGCTTGTTCGGGCGGTAGGCGACCAGGCTTGCGGGTTGCTCAAGGAGAACGGACACCAGGCCTCCTGGGTGGGGGGACGGGGCCGGCTTGTGGGGAAGAAGCCGGGACGAACCGTGCTTTCAAGGTCACAGTCGTCTTCGGCAGCAAACGTGTCCGCCTTTAGAGAGTGATCACGATCTAGTGAGTAACAATCCGTGCAATTCGGACATGCGCTCGATCACCCGAAGATCGAATCGGTCCGAGCGGATGCGATTCGAGTTCACAATGTGGCCGTATCGACAAAGAGATGGTCAATAAGGCGCCCCGGAGGATGGCGGCGCCCGTCACGCGCCGTCACTTCACCGGGACTGCGGACCCCTGCGCTGCGGCAGCGTCACCACCGAGGTGTCCCCAGGACCGGCCGGCGGCAGCCCCCCGACCTGGGCCAGCAGATCGCACCAGGAGATCAGATGGGCGGCCGTGTCCGGCACCCCGCCGCGGCCCTCGCGCGGCGTCCAGGAGGCCCGGATCTCGATCTGCGAGGCGGCGGGCCGGTCGGCGAGACCGCCGAAGTAGTGCGAACTCGCGCGCGTGACGGTGCCGCTCGGCTCGCCGTAGCCGAGGCCGCGCGCCCCCAGCGCCCCGGTCAGCCAGGACCAGCACACCTCCGGCAGCAGCGGATCGGCCGCCATCTCCGGCTCCAGCTCCGCCCGTACCAGCGTCACCAGCCGGAACGTGCCCCGCCAGGCGTCGTGGCCGGCCGGATCGTGCAGCAGCACCAGGCGGCCGTCGGCCAGCTCCTGCTCGCCGTCGACCACCACCGCCTCCAGCGCGTACGCGTACGGCGCGAGCCGCTGCGGCGCGGGGGTCGGCTCCACCTCGATCTGCGGGCGAAGCCGGCAGCCGCGCAGGGCTTCGACCGCGGCCCGGAACGCCGGCGGACCCGCGGCACCCGGGTGCCGGTCCGCCTCCTCGGTGTCCTTCACGTCGCCCAATCCGTCAGCGCCTTCCGACCTGTGTCCGTGAGCCGCAGCCATGCGGGGAAGAGTAAGGGGAATCGGGCCTCTGCGCAGGCAAGACACCCCGCGACGTGCGCTTGCTCGCCGCCTGTGCACGGCCCGTCCACACCGCATGCGAGACTTTTCCCGTGACCGCCAACGACGCCCCTTCGGGCAAGCAGCCGACCGCGACGTACGACAGCGCCTTCCTCAAGGCGTGCAGGCGCGAACCCGTGCCGCACACCCCCGTGTGGTTCATGCGCCAGGCCGGCCGCTCGCTGCCCGAGTACCGCAAGGTGCGCGAGGGCATTCCGATGCTGGAGTCCTGCGCGCGGCCCGAGCTGGTCACCGAGATCACCCTTCAGCCGGTACGCCGGCACGGCGTGGACGCGGCGATCTACTACAGCGACATCGTCGTCCCGCTCAAGGCCATCGGCGTCGACCTGGACATCAAGCCCGGCGTCGGCCCGGTCGTCGAGCAGCCCATCCGCACCCGCGCCGACCTGGCCCGGCTGCGCGACCTGACCCCCGAGGACATCCCGTATGTCACCGAGGCCATCGGGATGCTCACCCGCGAGCTGGGCGCCACCCCGCTGATCGGCTTCGCGGGCGCCCCCTTCACGCTGGCCAGCTACCTGGTCGAGGGCGGCCCCTCGCGCACGTACGAGAACGCCAAGGCGATGATGTACGGCGACCCCCAGCTGTGGGCCGACCTGCTCGACCGCCTCGCCGACATCACGGCCGCCTTCCTGAAGGTCCAGATCGAGGCCGGCGCCTCCGCGGTGCAGCTGTTCGACTCCTGGGCCGGCGCCCTCGCCCCCGCCGACTACCGGCGCTCGGTGCTGCCCGCCTCGGCCAAGGTCTTCGACGCGGTCGCGGAGCACGGTGTGCCGCGCATCCACTTCGGCGTGGGCACCGGCGAGCTGCTCGGCCTGATGGGCGAGGCCGGCGCGGACGTCGTCGGCGTCGACTGGCGCGTCCCGCTGGACGAGGCCGTCCGCCGGGTCGGCCCCGGCAAGGCGCTCCAGGGCAACCTGGACCCGACCGTGCTGTTCGCGGGCAAGGACGTCGTCGAGGCCAAGGCCCAGGAGGTGCTGGACGCCGCCGCGGGTCTGGAGGGCCATGTCTTCAACCTCGGCCACGGCGTGATGCCCAAGACCGACCCGGACGCGCTGACCCGCCTGGTGGAGTACGTCCACGGTGCGAGCGCCCGCTGACGCTCACCAGTTGGGGTGGGAGGGCCGCGCGCGCCTGCCGAACAGCAGGCCGGGCGGCTCCGGCGGGGGCGGGGTGCCGGGCTTCAGCGGCAGGGCGATGAGCAGGCCCACCAGGAAGCCGATCACATGGGCGACGTACGCCACCGTTCCGGCGTCGGACACCCCCTGCCCGGACGAGTACACGGCCTGGAGCACGAACCAGAAGCCCAGCACCAGCCAGGCCGGCAGCCGCAGCGGCAGGAACACCAGGAACGGCACCAGCACCCAGACCCGGGCACTGGGCCACAGCACGATGTAGGCGCCGAGGACCCCGGCGATCGCGCCCGACGCGCCGATCAGCGGGTCACCCGAACCGGCGTTGAGCAGCGCGAAGCCGTATCCGGCCGCGTAGCCGCAGACGAGGTAGAAGACGGCGTAGCGGATGTGGCCCATCCGGTCCTCGACGTTGTTGCCGAAGATCAGCAGGAACAGCATGTTGCCCAGCAGATGCAGCCAGCTGCCGTGCACGAACATCGCCGTGAACACCGACAGCGGCGGCGACTTGTAAAAGCCGCGCGGGGCCACCACACAGCCGGGGCCGTGCGGGCCGACGCCCACCTGGCCCGTCGGCACCAGCCGCGGGACCCGGCCGTGGATCAGCTCGCTGGGGACCGCCGCGAAGCGGTCCATGAAGGCCTCCAGATGGCACAGCTGCGCCAGGTTCTCGCCGCCGGTCAGGGAGCCGGGCATGCCGGGCGTGGCCAGGAACACCAGGACGTTCGCGGCGATCAGCGCGTACGTCACCCAGGGGGTGCGGCGCACCGGATTGATGTCATGGACGGGGATGACCACGAAGGAGTAGTGCCCGGCGAGCCCGCGGTCAATCGACCGCTCCCGCCGAACGGTCGCGCGCCGGTCAGCTTTCGCGCACCTTCCGTGCCGCCTTGCGCGCGGCCACCAGGACCGGGTCCCACACCGGCGAGAACGGCGGCGCGTAGCCGAGGTCCAGGGCGGTCATCTGCTCCACCGTCAGCCGCGCGGTCAGCGCCACCGCCGCGATGTCCACCCGCTTGGCCGCGCCCTCCCGCCCCACGATCTGCACACCGAGGAGCCGCCCGGTGCGGCGCTCGGCGAGCATCTTGACGGTCATCGGGGAGGCACCCGGGTAGTAGCCGGCCCGGCTGGTGGACTCGATGGTGACCGCCTCGAACTCCAGGCCCACCCGGCGCGCGTCCTTCTCGCGCAGACCGGTGCGGGCGATCTCCAGGTCGCAGACCTTGCTGACCGCCGTACCGACCACACCCGGGAAGGTCGCGTAGCCGCCGCCCGCGTTGGTGCCGATGACCTGGCCGTGCTTGTTGGCGTGGGTGCCCAGCGGGACGTACTGCTCCTGCCCCGAGACCAGGTTCAGCACCTCCACACAGTCGCCGCCCGCCCAGATGTTGTCGTGGCCGCGCACCCGCATGGCCAGGTCGGTGAGCAGCCCGCCATGGGCGCCCAGCGGCAGCCCGGCGGCGCGCGCGAGGGCGGTCTCGGGAAGGACGCCGATACCGAGGACCACCACGTCGGCCGGGTACTCGGCGTGCCGGGTGGCCACCGCGCGGACCCGGCCGTCCTCGCCGGTGAGGATCTCGGTGACCTCGGTGCCGTTCACCATGGTGATGCCGAGGCCCTCCATGGCGCGGTGCACCAGGCGGCCCATGTCCGCATCGAGGGTGGACATGGGCTGCTCGCCGCGGTTGACGACCGTCACCTCGAAGCCACGGTCGATCAGCGCCTCGGCCATCTCCACGCCGATGTATCCGGCGCCCACGACCACCGCGCGGCGGCCCTTCGCCCGGGTCAGCGTGTCGATCAGCGCCTGCCCGTCGTCCAGGGTCTGCACGCCGTGCACCCCGGGGGCGTCCGCGCCGGGCAGCTCCGGGCGGACCGGCCGGGCCCCCGTGGCGATCACCAGCTTGTCGTACGACGTCCAGGACTCGGCGCCGGACTCCACGTCCCGCGCGCGTACCCGTCGCCCCGCCACGTCGAGCTCGGTGACCTCGGTACGCAGCCGCAGGTCGATGTCCCGGGCGCGGTGCTCCTCGGGCGTGCGGGCGATCAGGTCGTCCCGCTCGGGGACCGCGCCGCCCACCCAGTAGGGGATGCCGCACGCCGAGAACGAGGTGAAGTGACCGCGCTCGAACGCCACGATCTCCAGCTCCTCCGGCCCCTTCAGCCGCCGCGCCTGCGACGCCGCCGACATGCCCGCCGCGTCCCCGCCGACGACGACCAGCCGCTCCCGCCCCTGATGCATGCTCATGAGGACACGCTAGAGGGTCCGGGTCGCGACGCGGCGCGCGGGACCTACGGCCCTATCAGCGCTGTCAGTGGGGTCTGAGAGAGTGGGGACCATGAGCGCAACGGGTACGAGTTCGGGGCACGCCGTCGTCATCGGAGCCGGTGTCGCCGGTCTGGCCGCCGCCCACCGGCTGCTGGAGCGCGGCGCGCGGGTGACGGTCCTCGAAGCGTCCGAGCGGGTCGGCGGCAAGCTGCTGCCCGGCGAGATCGCGGGCGTCCGGGTCGACCTCGGCGCCGAGTCGATGCTCGCCCGCCGCCCCGAGGCCGTGGCCCTCGCCCGCGAGGTCGGCCTCGACGGCCGGCTCCGGCCCCCGGCGATCGCGAGCGCCGCGATCTGGACCCGCGGCGCGCTGCGCCCCATGCCCAAGGGCCATGTGATGGGCGTCCCCGGCACCGCCGCCGCCCTCGCCGGTGTCCTGTCCGAGGACGGCCTGGCCCGCATCGAACAGGACGCCGTCCTGCCCCGCACCGAGGTCGGCGACGACGTGGCGGTGGGGGAGTACGTGGCGGCGCGCCTCGGCCGCGAGGTCGTGGACCGCCTCGTCGAACCCCTGCTCGGCGGGGTGTACGCGGGCGACGCGTACCGCATCTCGATGCGCTCCGCCGTCCCCCAGCTCTTCCAGGCCGCCCGCGCGCACGCCTCCCTGACCGAGGGCGTCCGCGAGATCCAGGCCAGGGCCGCGGCCGCGCAGCAGACCGGGCCCGTGTTCATGGGCATCGAGGGCGGCGTGGGCACCCTGCCGCTCGCGGTCGCCGAGTCCGTCCGGGCGCGCGGCGGCGAGATCCGCACCGGGGCAGCCGTCACCGAGCTGCGCCGGGACCCCTCGGGCGGCTGGCGGATCACCGCGGCCGGGCGGCAACTGCACGCCGACGCCGTGGTGGTCGCCGTACCCGCCCCGGCCGCCGCCCGGCTGCTGCGCCCCGAGTCCCCGGCGGCCGCCGCCGAACTGGCCGCCGTCGAGTACGCCTCGATGGCCCTGATCACCCTCGCCTACCGGCGCGCCGAGGTGTCCCTGCCCGAGGGCAGCGGCTTCCTGGTGCCGCCGTTCGACGGACGCACCATCAAGGCCGCCACGTTCGCCTCCCAGAAGTGGGGCTGGATCGCCGAGCAGGACCCGGACACGGTCGTGCTGCGCACCTCGGTGGGGCGGTACGGCGAGACGGCGGTCCTCGGCCGGGACGACGCCGACCTGGTGGAGGTCTCCCGGCACGACCTTTGCGAGGCCGTCGGCATCGAGGCCGCGCCGGTCGAGACCCGGGTCACCCGCTGGACCGACGGACTGCCGCAGTACCCGGTCGGGCACCACGGCCGGGTGGCCCGGATCCGCGGGCACATCGCCAAGCTTCCGGGCCTCGCGGTCTGCGGCGCGCAGTACGACGGCGTGGGCATCCCCGCGTGTGTCGCGAGCGCGAACGCGGCCGTCGATCAGCTGTCCGGTGATCTGCGCGGGGTCGAGGAGCTGACGGCCCACCCGGTGCAGAGCCTTCACGGCGGAGCAGGAGAATAGGAACCATGAGTGACGACGCCCCCACCACCGAGTCCGGCAGGATCCCCAACAAGGGCAAGCTGGCCAAGGACCTGAACGATGTCATCCGCTACACCCTGTGGTCGGTCTTCAAGCTGAAGGACGTGCTGCCGGCCGACCGCGCGGGCTACGCCGACGAGGTCCAGGAGCTGTTCGACCAGCTCGCCGCCAAGGACGTGACGATCCGCGGCACGTACGACCTGTCCGGTATGCGGGCCGACGCCGACGTGATGATCTGGTGGCACGCGGAGACCAGCGACCAGCTCCAGGAGGCGTACAGCCTCTTCCGCCGCACCAAGCTGGGCCGCACGCTGGAGCCGGTGTGGTCCAACATGGCGCTGCACCGCCCGGCCGAGTTCAACCGCTCGCACATCCCGGCGTTCCTCGCCGACGAGACGCCCCGCGACTATGTGAGCGTCTACCCCTTCGTGCGCTCGTACGACTGGTACCTGCTGCCCGACGAGGACCGCCGCCGGATGCTCGCCGACCACGGCAAGATGGCGCGCGGTTACCCGGACGTGCGCGCCAACACGGTCGCCTCGTTCTCGCTGGGCGACTACGAGTGGATCCTCGCCTTCGAGGCGAACGACCTGTACCGCATCGTCGACCTCATGCGCCATCTGCGCGGCTCCGAGGCCCGGATGCACGTCCGCGAGGAGGTCCCGTTCTACACGGGCCGCCGCAAGGACGTGGCGGACCTGGTGGCGGGGCTGGCGTAAGGCTCAGCCCGCCGTCCGTCCCCGGCCGGGGACGGGTTCGGCGCGGGGCGCGCAGGACGCGTTCCGCACCGGGAGGCGGCCCGTCAGCAGATAGTCGTCCATATAGGCGTTGACGCATTTGTTGGGGCCGCCGCCGATGCCGTGCGTGCCCGCGCCGCGCTCGGTCACCAGCAGGGAGCCGGCCAGCCGCCGGTTCATCTCCAGGGCCCCCGAGTACGGCGCGGCCGCGTCCCGTTCGGCCGCCAGGATCAGCACCGGGGGCAGCGCGCCGGGCGCGGTGCGGACGTCCAGGGGCCGCTGCCGGGGCGCGGGCCAGTACGCGCAGGGCAGGTTCATCCACGCGTTGTCCCAGGTCTCGAAGGGCGCGATGCGGGCCAGCCGGGTGTTGTCCCGGTCCCACACCGCCCAACTCGTCGGCCAAGGCGCGTCATTGCACTCGACGGCCGTGTACACGGCGGTGCCGTTCTCCGCCGCGGCCGCCGACGCGGGGTCCGGCGCGGCCAGTGCGACCAGCGGTTTCGGGTCGCCGTGCAGATAGGCGGAGAGGGCGGCGGCCCGGCTCGGCCAGGCGGAGTCGTAGTACCCGGCCGTCAGGAACGCGTTCTGCAACTGGCCCGGCCCGACCTTCCCGCCCGCCGGTCCGAGGGCGAGCCGCGCGGCGGCGGTGTCGTAACTCCCCTGCACCTTCTGTGGCGTGGCGCCGAGCCGGTACACGGCGTCGTGCCGGGCGATCCAGTCCCGCACGTCCGCCCAGCGCTTCTCGAACGCGGCCGACTGGTCGAGGTTGCCGCGGTACCAGATCTGCCCCGGATCCGGGTTCACCGCCGCGTCCAGCACCATCCGGCGCACATGGGAGGGGAACATCGCCGCGTACAGCGAGCCGTAGTACGTGCCGTACGACGCGCCCAGGAACGTCAGCCGGTCCTCGCCCAGCGCGGCCCGCAGGACGTCCAGGTCCCGCGCGTTGTTCAGGGAGTTGTAGAAGCGCAGCCCGGGGCCCGAACGCCGGGCGCAGCCGCGGGCGTACGCCTTCGCCTCCGCCACGCGCTCGCGTTTGTACGACTCCGAGGGCCGCGTCGAAGCCGGGGTGGGCGCCTTGCCGAACTGCTTCGGGTCCTCGCAGGACAGCGGCGCGGAGCGGCCCACCCCGCGCGGGGCGTAGCCGACCAGGTCGTACGCGGCGGCGATCCGCTTCCAGACGGGCAGGGTGCCGGCCAGCGCGAAGTACATGCCGGAGGCGCCGGGGCCGCCGGGGTCGTAGACGAGGGCGCCCTGCCGGGGGACCGTCCGCTTGCCGTCCTTCCCGGTGGCGGGGGTCCGGCTGACGGTGAGTGCGATCTGCTTGCCGTCGGGGTGGGCGTAGTCGAGGGGCACGGAGACGGTGCCGCAGCGCAGTCCGGCGGGGGAGTGGGCGACCGGCGGCACCTCGGCGGGGTCACAGGTGCCGTAGCGCAGGCCGGTGGCGCGGGCGCGGAGGGCGGCGACGATGGTGCCGCGGAGTTCGGCGGCGCCGGAGGGGAACGGCACACCGGGGAGGCTCGGCGGGGCGGGGATGCTCGGCGTGGCGTCCACCGGGGCGGTGGCCAGGGCGGTCAGCAGCAGCGAGGCGGCGGCCGAGCAGAGGGCGACGGCTTTCATCCAGCATCCCTTCGGTCACCGAGGCGGACACCAGGGATGTTTCGTTCCCCCGCCGGGGAAGGCAAGCACCGCCCGACGGGTGTCGGCGTGCGTGCCCCGATGCGCCCCCTACTCCCGGTGTGGCGCGTCGCGGTGGGTGAAGGCCGCGCGCAGCTCCGGTTCGCCGATCGCGCGGATGCCGCGCAGCGCGACGGAGGTGAGGAACGACGGCTCGTCACCGGGGCGGCGCCGCAGCAGCGCGCCCAGCACGCGCTGCCCGGCGGGGGAGGCCCATGGCGAGTACGGGTGCACCTCGAAGCGGGCGATGGCCAGACAGCTCAGCGACAGCGTGAACGGCAGCAGGAACCACAGGCCGACCATCAGCCGTGAGGTGTCGGCCTGGATCGGTATCAGCAGCGCGGCGACGGCGAGGGTCGCCACGGCGAGCGCGGCGGCGCGGACCTGGCGCACGGCCGCGCCGATGGTGGGGCCCGCGGCGTCCGGGACGGCGAGGCCACTGCGCACGAGGCGGTCGGCGAGGCGCCGGACGGCGTCGGTGTGGGCGGCGCGGGTCCGCACAGGCGCGATGCGGGACTGGCCCTCGGGGCCGATCGCCCCTATGACGGACCGCTCGATCTCGTCCCGGCCGAGCGGGTCGACGACGGTGGCCCAGCCGGTGTGGGCGAGGTGCAGGCGCCGCTGGCGGGCCATCGACAGGAGGGTGACATCGGCGACGCGCTGGGGTCCGCCGGACAGGAACGCGGCCTCGTACAGGGTCAGATCATGGTCTTCGACCACTCCTCCGGGGTCCGGGCCCGGGTCCGTGGCCGCGGCGCGCATCGCCGCGAGACAGAGACGAACGCAGGCCGTGCCGGTGAACGCCCAGGCGAGGAGCAGGAGGAGGAGCCAGAACATGAGGTGCTTTGTATGTCAGCGGAGGGGGCGGCCGCCAGGAATTTTCACATGCGGACGGCGCGCTTCAGGCGATGCGGACGGGGTGCCTCAGGCGCGTACGGGCGGTGCTTCGGGCGCGCCCCGGCAGCACCCTCCGCGCCGCCCGCGCCACCCGCCCGCGTGGCGCCGGGCCGGAGCGGTCCAGCCACCACTCCCGCAGCTCCCGCCTCGGGAGGTCCGTCCGCTCTCCGTCCAGCAGGAACCCGGCGAAGTCCAGCGCGTCCCGCCGGTACCCGCCACGCATCGGCCGTGCCCGCGCGTACTCCAGGAACGCCTCCCGGTACGACGCCCCCAGCAGCACCGGCAGCTCGGGCGCCACCTTCGCCACCACGTCCGCCCGCTTCGCCGCGAGCGCCCGCGCCTGCACGCCCAGCCGTACCCGGTCGAACCCCTCGGGCACGGGCGTCCTGGCCACCAGCGAGGACAGTACGGCGGTCTGCGCGACCCCGAGCCGCTGACGGGCGCCCTCGGTGTCGCCCGGGTCCGTGCGCACCGGCGGGACGGGCCGCACCTCCACGTCCTCCCGTCGGCCGCCCTCCACCACCTTCCGGATCGCCGCCAACTCCCGCTCCAGCTCGGCCGGTTCGGGGAAGTTCTCGTCGCGTTCCAGCAGGACGCCGGGCGGGGCGGCCCGGGCGGCGAGGTCGGCCAGGATGCCGAGCACCGCGTCCGGCACCGGGTGCGCGTGGCTGTCGTGCCACACGCCGTCGCGCTCGACGCCGCCCGCGACATGGACGTAGGCGATCGCCTCCAGCGGCAGCCCGGCCAGCGCCTCGGCCGGGTCCTCGCCGCGGTTGACGTGGTTGGTGTGCAGGTTGGCCACGTCGATCAGCAGCCGTACGCCGGTCCGCTCGGCCAGCTCGTACAGGAACTGCCCCTCGGTCAGCTCCTCGTCCGGCCAGGAGAACAGCGCGGCGATGTTCTCCACGGCGAGCGGCACCGGCAGCGCGTCCTGGGCGATGCGCACGTTCTCACAGAGCACGTCGAGCGCGTCCCGGGTGCGTGGCACGGGCAGCAGATGGCCCGCCTCCAGCAGCGGCGACGCGGTGAGCGTGCCACCCGCCCGGACGAACGCGATGTGCTCGGTGACCAGCGGCGACCCGAGCGCCTGAGCGCGTTCGGCGAGTGCCGTGAGCCGGCCGGCGTCCGGTCGCTGCGCGCCGCCGAGCCCGAGGGAGACACCGTGCGGCACCACGGTCACCCCGCGCGCCCGCAACCGCTCCAGCGACTCGGGGAGATGGCCGGGGCAGAAGTTCTCCGCCACCACCTCCACCCAGTCGATCCCGGGCATCCGCTCCACGGCCTCGGCGATCTCCGGCCGCCAGCCGATCCCCGTCCCCAGTCTCCCCATGACCTGTCCCCCTCCTCGCCCCCCGGCGTACGCGTCGTACATGACCCCGGCGGCCCGCCCCGAACCCCCTCCCGGCCGCCTTCAGAGCAACATTTGAGGTTCGCGCCGGGTTTCTGGCCGGGCTTCGAACCGGGTTTCCGGCCGGGCCGCACGCGAAGCTCCTCGCCGGGCCTCAGGCCGGGTCGGCTTCCCGACGGACGCGGTTGACGCGGTGCAGATCCGGGACGCAGAGGTTGAGCACGGTCGCCGCGACGATCAGCGCGGCGCAGGCCAGGAGCACGCCCTGGCTGCTCCACGCGTGCACCGCGAGGGCGGTGATGAGATAGCCGAGGGGGATGGCGAGCCGTTCGCCGACACCGTTGAACGCGCTCATACGGCCCTGCTCCGCCGCGGGCACATGCTGCTGGAACGCGGTGGTCCAGGCGACGATCGCGACATCGAGCCCGACCCCCGCAAGGAAGGCGGCCACGAGGACGAGCGGCAGCGGCAGGCCCCAGGCCATGGCCGCCGGCGGCAGCGCGAGCCCGCCGCCCGCGACGACCGCGACCGCGAGCAGCCGGTACGGCTTCCAGCGCAGACACACCAGGGTCCCCGCCAGCAGCCCGCAGGAGAAGGCCGCCTGGACCAGGCCCCAGTCGCGTGCCCCGGCGTACCGGCGGGCGGCGACGAGCGGGCCGAGCAGCTGGAAGCCGGCCAGCCACGCGGCGACGAGGACGGTTCCGGCGGCGGTGTAGGTCCACAGCCAGGTACGCGACCAAAACCCCGTCCAGCCGGCCCGCAGGTCGGCCAGGACACCGCCGGCCGAGCCGGGCGGTGCGGCCAGGCGCAGGCCCAGCAGCAGGACGGCCGCCACGGCGAACGTGCAGGCGTCCCAGGCCAGCGCCCAGGCCGCGCCGCTCAGCGCGACGACGAAGCCGCCGACGACCGGGCCCAGCACCTTCACCGCGTTGCTCGGCAGCCTGAGTAGCGCGTTGGCCTGCTGGAGGTGTTCCGCGGGGACGATCTGCGCGACGGCACCCTGGGTGGCCGGCACGATGAACGACGCCGCCGTCCCCGACACGAAACCGCACGCCGCGATCGACACCGTCGTCGCATGACCCGTGGCCACGGTGCCGGCCAGTACCCCCTGCGCGCCCGCCGCCACCAGATTCCCCACGAACAGGATCCGGCTGCGCGACCAACGATCCGCGAACAGGCCCCCCATGAGCAGGAACAGGATCGTGGGGACGGTGTTCACCGCGAGCACGACCCCCAGTGACCCGGCCCCGCCGCCCCCCTCGATCACCGCGTACGCGAGCGCCAGCGGCGCCATCGCGGACCCGCTCACCGAAATGAGATGCGCCACCACGAACCGCCGGAACGCGGGGAGTTCCAGGGGGGTGCCGACGGTCTTGGACGCCTCGGCCCGCGGTGCCTCGGCCTTCGACGACCCGGTCGTGGTCCCCATGTCAGCGCAACGCCGGATGATCCGCCACCACCGTGCACGAACCTGGAGCGATCTCCGTGAAACCGGCGTCGCGGACCAGCGGCAGTCCGCTGTGGGTGAGGCGGGTCCATTCGGCGGGGGTGGCGGTGCGGACGGAGAGGGGGTAGCCGGCGGCGCGCCAGGCGGTGCGGGCCGTGTCGGGCAGGGCCCACCAGGCGAGTTGGGCGGCGTGGCCGGTCTGGGCCATGGTCTTGCCCGCGGACATCGCGAGGTCCGGGTTGAGCCACAGGACGGGGGCGGTGCGGTCGGGGTCGGACGGGGGCTCGGGGTCGGCCAGTTCGGTGCCGGAGACCTGGAGCTTGGCCAGGTCCTTGGGCCAGCCGTCCAGAGGGATCGGCGGGAAGACCCGTACCTCCGCGGATCTGCCGGTCACCGTGATCCCGGGCAGCGTCCCGGCGCGCCGCCACTCCGCGCCCCGGGCCCGCCGGACCACCTTGCGGATCCGGGCGTCCTCCCAGTTCCGTACGGCCTCGGCCCACTCACCCTCGCCGAGGGCCCGTTCGTCGCCGAGCAGCGTCAGAACCGCCCGCGCGGACGTCTCCAGGGCGTCGGTGCGGGCGGGCGGCGCATCGCGTTCGAGGCGGACGACGAGGGGCAGCACGTACTGCGGGGCCTCGTCGCGCGGGGACGGAAGGGGGCTCTCGGCGGGGATCGGAACATCGCTCACGAGGGGCCACCCTACGAAGCCGCCCGCGTCCCGATCAACGCGCGCCCCGGAATGCACGTCCTACAGCGTGCGACCGGCGTACGACCGGCGCGCGTCCCACATCGCGAGGACCCTCCCCGCCCGGCATGACGCCTGAAGAAGAATGGCCCCATGCACCGTGACCTGCGACTGACCGCCGTGGGCCGCCGCTACGGCGTCCGCGGCCCCTGGGTGTTACGAGGCGTCGACCTCACCATCGCCCCCGGCACCCTGACCCGGATAGAGGGGGCGAACGGCACCGGGAAATCGACCCTGCTGCGCCTGCTCGCCCGGCTCGACGCGCCCACCGAGGGCCGGATCACCGGCCGCCCCCGCACCGCCTATGTGCCGGAGCGGTTCCCGTCCGCGCTGCCCTTCACGGCCGCCGGATACCTGACCCGGCTCGGCACCGTCCACGGCCTGTCCCGCGCCTCCGCCGCCCGCGCCGCCGGGGCCTGGCTGGAGCGGTTCGGGGCGGCCGCGTACGCCGGCACGCCGATGGCGCGGCTGTCCAAGGGCAGCAGCCAGAAGATCGCCGTCGCACAGGCGCTGCTCGCCGATCCCGAGCTGCTGGTCCTGGACGAGGCGTGGACCGGGCTCGACGCGGACGCGCGGGACGAGCTGGAGCGGGCGGTGGCCGAGCGGACCGCCGCGGGCGGCGCCGTCGTCTTCGTGGACCACGACCCGCGACGGCTCGCGGGGGCGCCGGACGCGACGTACACCGTGATCGAAGGCGGGCTCAAGTCCGGTGCGGGTGGCGGCGGTCCGGCTGCCGGGGCGCTCGCCGTCATCGTCGTACAAGGCGGCGGGCAGCTGCCGCCCGACGCGGCACGGCTCGTCACCACCGCCGAGGAGACAGGTCCCGGCCGCCACCGGCTGACCGTCCCCGCCTCCCACTCCGACGTCCTGCTGCGCACCCTGCTCGCGACCAGCCCGCCCTGGCATGTCGTCAGCGTCGCACCACCCGCCGGCACCGCCGGGCCACCCCTCGACCCCCGGAGCCGGGTATGAGCGCACTCCTGCGTTATCACGTCGAACTGCTGCTGCGCTCGCAGCGGTGGCTGGCTCCGGTGATCCTGTACGCCGCGTTCCTGGGGGTCGGGGTGCAGGGCGGGCAGCCGGTGCTGGACTCGCTCGGGTACGCGGCCGCCGGGCTGCTGCCGGTGGCCGCCTGGCTGGTGCGGATCTGTGTCACCGGGGAGCCGCCCGCCGCCCGTGCCGTCGTGGCCGCGCCGCACGGACCCGCGCGGGCGCACCTCGCGTGTCTGCTGACGGCGCTGCTCGCCGCGGCCGTCCTCGGTACGGCGGCGACGCTCGTCGTCACCCTGATCAGCGACCCGGCGAGCAACGGCGCCCGGGTCAGGGTGGATCGCCTGGGCGCCGGCGCGGCCGGTCTTGCGGCCGCGTACGCCTGCGCGCTGCTCGGCGCGGCCGTGGGCGCCCTCACCCACTGGCCGCTGCTGCGCTCCGCCGGGCGCGCGGTGCCCGCGATGCTGCTGGGCGCGCTGATGGCGACGGTGCTCGCGGGCTCCCCGGCGCAGGCCGCGGTCAGCGGCCTGGTCACCGGTTCGCAGTCCGGCCGGGTGCCGGTGCCGCTGCTGCCGCTCGCCGGGGCGGCCCTGCTCGCGGCCGCGGCCTTCGCCGCGGCCTGCGCGCTCACCGCCCGCAGAACACCCTGAGCGTCAGCGGTGGCCCTGGCTCGCGGCGATCATCTGGGAGACCTTCACGAACGTGTAGCCGCGCTTGCGCAGCTCCGGTACGACGGTACGGACGACCTGCTCGGTGGTCGGGGCGGCGCTGCGGGTGCAGTGCATGATGACCACCGAGCCGGGCCGCACCCCGTCCAGCACCTGCTTGGTCACCGCGTCGGCGTCCGTGGCGAACGCGTCCCCGCTCACCACGTCCCACTGGATCGCGGTCACCCCGAGCCCGCTGAACGCGCGCAGCGTCTGCTGGTCGTAACAGCCGCCGGGGAAACGGAGGTACGGCAGCGCGTTGCGCAGGCCCGCCTTGCGGAAGGCGGTGTACGCCCGCTCGACGTCCGCGCGGCCGTGTTCCGCGTCCATGGTCGGCAGTCCGTAGCAGCTCGGGGTGAACGCGTAGTGGCTGTAGGAGTGGTTGGCGACCTCGAACCGCGGGTCGTCCCCGAGACTGCGGGCCTCGTCCGGGTACTCCTCGGCCCACCGGCCGGTCATGAAGATGGTCGCGGGCACCTTCAGCGTTCGCAGGGCGCCGATCAGACCGGGGTTGTCGAAGTGCTCGCCGGAGGCGGCGCGGGGCCCCTCGTCGGCGGTCATGTCGGCGTCGAAGGTCAACGCCACGATCTTGCCCTTGTCGCGCGGGCCGTGTTCGAAGACCGGGGTGATGCCGCCGGGGCCCGGGGAGAGCACGGGCGGGCGGGTGGCGGACGGGGAGGCGGAGACGGGGGACTTGGCCGGGGCCGGGCGGGTGCTGCCCGTGGGGCCCGCGGTTCCGCAGGCGGCGAGAGCCGCGCCCAGAGCACAAACGGCGGTCATACGGCGTACTAGTGGGATCACCGTACGAACGTAGGACTGTTTGATCGTTTGTATGGCGATATGTCCCGTGGCGCGGCGGTACGGTCACCCGCGCGGCGGTCGGCTCAGGGGCGCCCCGGGGCTCACTCGGCGTCCCGCTCCGGGTCGTCCGCCGCCACGCTCGGGGTCGATTCGAGGTCCCGCTGCTCCAACGGCCGTACCGCGGGCCCCTGGAGCACCCGCCCGTCGACATCGAATCGGGAGCCGTGGCAGGGGCATTCCCAGGCGCGTTCGGCGCGGTTGAAGGCGACCAGGCAGCCCAGATGGGTGCAGCGGGCCGAGACGGCGTGCAGCGCGCCCGCGTCGTCGCGGTGCACGGCGAGCCGCTGCTCACCGGCCCGGACCAGCGCGCCGTCGCCCGGCTCCAGTTCGTCGAGGTCGACCGGCGGCTTCAGTCGGTCGCCGACGAAGTGCCGGGCCACCTCGGCCTGCGTCCTGAGCAGCGCGGGCGCCTCGCGCACCACAGACTTCAGGCGCCGGGGGTCGTACAGCTCCCGCCAGGGGCTGTCCCGGCCGGTGATCAGCGCGGTGAGCAGCAGCCCGGCCATGATGCCGCCGCTCAGGCCCCAGCCGCCGAAGCCCGTGGCCACATAGGTGTGCCGGGCGCCCGGGTGCAGCGGGCCGACCAGTGGCACGGTGTCGGTGGCGTCGTTGTCCTGGGTGGCCCAGGCACGGTCGAGGCGCACCCCGGGGAAGTGCCGCTCGGCCCACGCGGCGAGCCCGTCGAGAGCGGCGCCCGGATCTCCGGTCCCCGGCGTGAAGTGCTGCCCGGTGACCACGAGCAGCCGCCCGCCGTCGTACGGCGCTGTCCGCACCGAACGGGTGTTCTCCTCGGGCGTGATGTACATGCCCCCGGGGTCGGGCCCCTCGCCCAGCGGCCCGGCGACGACCAGTTCCCGGCGCGGATGCAGCCGGGCGAACAGCAGGGCGCGGTCGAACACCGGGTAGTGCGTGGCGACGACGACATCCCGGGCGGTGACGGTACGGCCCGTCTCGGTCGTGAGCCGGCAGGGTCCGGAGGTGCCGCCCTCGTCCAGGCCGACGACCCGGGTCCCCTCGTACACCCGGCCGCCGCGCGCGATCAGGTCCTCGGTGAGCGCCCGCAGGTATTTCACCGGGTGGTACTGCGCCTGCCCGGTCACCCGCACCGCGCCCGCCACCGGGAACGGCAGCCCTGTCTCGGTCGTGAACGACGCGTCCAGGCCCGCCTCCCGCGCGGCCCGTGCCTCCGTCCGCACCTCGTCCGCCCGCTCCGGGTCCCGTACATAGGTGTACGCGTCCCGGGTCTCCCACTCGCAGTCGATGCCCAGCTCGGCCACCAGGTCCGCCGCGTGCGCGATCGCCTCGGACTGCGAACGGGCGTACAGCCGCGCCCCCTCGGGCCCGCGGGTGTGCCGCAGCCGGTCGTAGATCAGGGTGTGCTGGGCGGTCAGCTTGGCCGTGGTGTGCCCGGTGACCCCGGCCGCCACCCGCCCGGCCTCCAGTACGACGACCCGCAGCCCGGCTCTGGCCAGTTCGTACGCGGTGCTTATCCCGGCCATCCCGGCGCCGATCACGGCCGCGTCGGCCTCGATGTCCTCGGCGAGGGCGGGATGGGCGGGACCAGGTGCGGTGTCCAGCCAGTACGACTCGGTGACCTTGCGCATGGCGGCCGGGTACCCCGGGCCGGGGTCGGCTCACGTCTCCTTCAGCAGCCGCTCCCGGCACTCGGCCAGATCGAACGGGGACTGCGGATACTCGGGGTCCAGTTCCCGCAGGTGTTCGAGGAGAAGGCGGCCGACGGCCCAGTTCCGGTACCACTTGTGGTCGGCGGGGACCACATACCAGGGCGGGGCGGCGCAGTGTTCGAGGGCCAGCTCGTACGCCTGCTGGTAGGCGGGCCACAGGGCGCGCTCGTCGATGTCGGAGGGGGCGAACTTCCAGCGTTTGTCCGGGCGGTCGAGGCGGCGCAGCAGGCGGCGGCGCTGCTCCTCGTAGGACAGATGGAGGAAGCACTTGACCACGGTCACGCCCTCCTCGGTGAGGGCGCGTTCGAAGTCGTTGATCAGGCCGTAGCGGCTGCCGATCGCGGCGGCCGGCACCAGGCGCCGGACGCGGGCGACCAGGACGTCCTCGTAGTGCGAGCGGTCGAAGATGCCGATCTCGCCGGGCTGCGGGAGCGCCTGCCGCACCCGCCACAGGAAGTCGTGCCGCAGCTCCTCGGCGGTGGGTGCCTTGAAGGCCCGGATACGACAGCCCGAGGGGTTGAGGTGGCCGATCACATGCTTGACGGTGCCGCCCTTGCCGCTGGTGTCCATCCCCTGGAGCACCAGCAGCACCCGGCGCCGGTCGCCCGCGGTGCCCGCCGCCCACAGCCGCTCCTGGAGTTCGGCCAGTTCCTCGCCCATGCGTTCGGCGTCGGCGAGCGAGGCATGTTTGTCGCCGGGGGCGCCCGGGGTGGCCGCCGGGTCGTGTGCGGCCAGGTCGACGGTCTCGCCCGGTGACAGGCGCAGCAGGCGCCGCAGATCTCGTTTCGCCACGGGCGTCCCTTCCGGCTCGGCGTCCTTCGATGGTGCGTCGCCGGGCACCCGACACGCCAGCCCGGGGTCCGTTCAGCGTCCGTGGCGGCCGGTCAGGGTGCCGGTGGCGAGGCTGTGGCCGACCAGGGCGCGCCGCAGGTCGTCGAGGGAGGCGCCGGAGGACGCGTCGGGGGAGAGGGGTGGGTGGCGGTCGGTGGCGTAGACCGTGAGGACGTGGCGGTGCGGGCGGTCGCCGTGCGGCGGGCAGTCGGCGGGTGCCCGCGTCGGGGTCTCGGAGCAGCCAGTGGGTGAAGGTGCCGCCCGGCGCGTCGAGATCCCGCACCGCCCTGGGGCGCGGGTGTCCGCGGGTACTCCGGCGAGGTCGATCGGGGGCGAGACGTCCGCGCCGTCATAGGTGAAGCGGCGGGCGGCGGCCGGGGTCGTCGTGACCGTCCTGCCGGTGGGGGAGGCTGCACCGGTCGCGTCGCCGGTGCCGCCTCCGCGGCCCGTGGCGGCGGTCAGGACGGTCGCCGCCGTCACCGAGCTCTTGCGCATGCCCGCACGCTAGTCGCTGCGCGAGCCTCCTCCGGGGTTCGGCGTGAGGTGGTGGCGGCCGATCTCGGGGCCGGGGGCGCCGTTCAGATCCGGGGCTTGTGTCAGGTCGCCGTTCGGGGTGGTCTCCTCGGGGGTGATCTCCTTGGGGGGCTGCTCCGGGGTCTGGTGTGCCGTGCCCTCGGTGGGCGGTGTGTCCGGCCGGTTGCCGCGCTCCAGGAAGTGCAGCAGTTCCACCGGGATCGGCAGGACCAGGGTGGAGTTCTTCTCCGCGGAGACGGCCATCACCGTCTGGAGCAGGCGCAGCTGGAGCGCGGCCGGGGTGCCGGACATCTGCTGGGCGGCCTCGGCGAGCTTCTTGGACGCCTGGAGTTCGGCGTCGGCGTTGATGATCCGGGCCCGGCGCTCCCGGTCCGCCTCGGCCTGGCGGGCCATGGACCGCTTCATCGTGTCGGGCAGCGAGACATCCTTGATCTCGACCCGGTCCACCTGGATGCCCCAGCCCACGGCCGGGCTGTCGATCATCAGCTCCAGGCCCTGGTTGAGCTGCTCGCGGTTGGAGAGCAGATCGTCCAGGTCGCTCTTGCCGATGATCGAACGCAGCGAGGTCTGCGCCATCTGTGAGACGGCGAACTTGTAGTCCTCGACCTTCACCAGCGCGCTCGTCGCGTCGACCACCCGGAAGTAGACGACCGCGTCCACGCGCACGGTGACGTTGTCGCGGGTGATGCCCTCCTGGGCGGGGATCGGCAGCGTGACGATCTGCATATTGACCTTCGCCAGCCGGTCCACGAAGGGAATGATCAGCGTGAGGCCCGGCGGCCGTACCTCACCGGCGACCCGGCCGAGCCGGAACAGCACCCCGCGCTCGTACTGCTTGACCACGCGGGCCGCCATCCCCGTGTACACCAGGGCGACGCAGACCAGCGCGACGATCGCCCCCACCAGCTCCTGGAGCATGACGACCTCCTCACCAGAGGTCTGATTCATCCGTCAATGCCACGATATGCCTATTTTGGCCATGCGGGATCCGTGCCCGGTGGATCAGAGGGATTCGAAGGTGTCGGTCTCCGCTCGATGGGCCCGCACCGCGCCGGTGTGCACCTCGTAGTACCAGCCGTGCAGCCCCAGTCGGCCCTCGGCGAGGCCCCGCTGCACGCAGGGGTACGAGCGCAGCCGCAGCAGCTGGGTCAGCACATGGCACTGCACGGCCTCGGCGACCTCCGGATCCTCCGGCGCGCCGGAGGGGCGGGGCGCGGCATGGGCCAGCCAGTCGCGCACGGCCGGTACGGCCGTCAGGTCGTCGCCCCGCACCAGCGCGCCGACGGCGCCGCAGTGCGAATGGCCGCAGACCACGATGTCGCGGACGCCGAGCACCTCCACGGCGTACTCGATGGTGGCCGCCTCGCTGGTGGGGTGGGCGGAGGTGTGCGGCGGGACGATGTTGCCCGCCGTGCGCAGCTCGAACAGCTGGCCCGGGCGGGCGCCGGTGATCAGGGCCGGGACGACCCGGGAGTCGGAGCAGGTGATGAACAGGACCTGCGGGGACTGTCCGGCGCCGTGCCGGGCGAACTCCTCGGGGCGGTCGCCGAAACTACGGGCGTTGTCGATGAGGGGCTGCATAGGGGGCCATCCATGCCTCTCGTCCGAGCCAACCAATGGTCAATGGAAGGTCAAGAAAGACATTAGCGCGGCAAAGCCCCCCATGGGCGGAAATTCACCCTATGGGGGGATGGAGCCCTCTGGTCGGGAACCGACGAGACCCTTCCGGTCAGGAACCGACGAGCCCCTTCGCGTCCCGGGCGAGCGCCGTGAGGCGGGATATCGCGCGGAAGTACTTCTTGCGGTAGCCGCCGTTCAGCATCTCCTCGCTGAACAGCTTGTCGAAGGGCAGTCCGGACGCCAGGACCGGGACCTCGCGGTCGTAGAGCCGGTCCGCGAGCACCACCAGGCGCAGCGCCGTCGACTGGTCCGGCACCGGGCGCACATCGGTGAGGCAGACCGCCTTCAGATCGTCGGTCAGCGCGCCGTACCGGCTCGGGTGCACCTTGGCCAGGTGGTCCAGCAGACGCGGGAAGTCGTCGAGGGAGGCGCCCTCGGTGGCGTACGCCGCCTTGGTCACCTGCTCGTCGGTGAACGGCGCGGGCGCCTCGGGCAGACCCCGGTGGCGGTAGTCCTCGCCGTCGATGCGCAGGGCTCGGAAGTGGGCGGACAGTCCCTGGATCTCGCGCAGGAAGTCGGCGGCCGCGAACCGGCCCTCGCCCAGCTTGCCGGGCAGCGTGTTGGAGGTGGCGGCGAGCGCGACCCCGGCCTCGACCAGCTTGCCGAGCAGCGTCGAGACGAGCACCGTGTCGCCCGGGTCGTCCAGCTCGAACTCGTCGATGCACAGCAGCCGGTGCTCGGACAGGGTCCGCACGGTCTGCTGGAAGCCGAGGGCGCCGACCAGGTTGGTCAGCTCCACGAAGGTGCCGAACGCCTTGCGGGAGGGCTCGGCGGGGGTGGCGTGCCACAGGGAGGCGAGCAGATGGGTCTTGCCGACGCCGTAACCGCCGTCGAGATAGACACCGCGGGGGCCCGCCGGGGTCTTGGGCGCCTTCGCCCGGCCGAGGCCGAGGAAGCCGCGCCGGCCCGCGCCGGAGGCGTGCGCCCCGCCGAGCCCGGCCGCGAAGCCCTCCAGGACCGTGACGGCCTCGGTCTGGCTGGGCTGGTTCGGGTCCGGTATGTACGTCGAGAAGCGGACCGAGTCGAAGCGCGGCGGCGGCACCATCTCGGCGACCAGCCGGTCCGCGGGGACGTGCGGCTCGCGCTCGCAGAGGGAGAGGGGGCCCGCTTCGGTCAGGGCGCTGGATCCGGGGGCGGTGGTGGAGGACGACACGATTACCCATGCTAAGCGCCGTGTCACACTGCACGACATGCGACGCCTGTTCCCTGTGACCTACGAAACACCAGCCCAGGCTTCCGGCGGGGGCGAAAGGGGCGCGGCGGGCGCCGACCGCGAGTGGAGCCTCGCCGAGCTGGCCGCCGCCTACGCCTACCCGGCGAAGCGCCCCTGGCTGCGCGGCAACATGGTGTCCTCGCTGGACGGCGCCGCCCAGCACGACGGCCACTCCCAGCCCATCTCCAGCGCCACCGACATGCGGATCTTCGGCACGCTGCGGGCGCTCGCGGATGTCGTGGTCGTCGGCGCAGAAACGGTACGGCAGGAGGGCTACCGCCCGGCCCGCGCCCGGGCGGACTTCGCCGCGGCGCGTGAGGCGGCAGGCCAGGGCCCCGCGCCGGCGATCGCGGTCGTCACGGCGAGCCTGGACCTGGACTTCTCGCTCCCGCTGTTCGCCTCGCCCCTGGTGCCCACGCTGATCCTGACCGGCGCCGCGGCCGCGCCCGAGAAGGTCGCCGCCGCCGAGAAGGCGGGCGCCCGGGTGGTCGTGGCGGGTGAGGGCATGGGCGTCGACCCCGAACGCGCCGTGCGCGCCCTCGCCGGGCTCGGCCACCACCGGCTGCTCACCGAGGGCGGGCCCCGGCTGCTCGGCCAGCTGATCGCCGCCGAGGTGCTGGACGAACTGTGTCTGACCCTGTCGCCGACGCTCACGGCGGGGGACGCGCAGCGGGTCGCCGGGGGGCCGTCGGTCGCCGTGCCGCGCCGCTTCGAACTCGTGTCCCTCCTGGAGGAGGACGGATTTCTGTTCGGTCGTTACCGTCGGCCCTGAAATCAGCGGAATCTGCCGTTCCGTTTGGTCTTCGGCGGGCACACTTAGACCCGCAGTACCCGTGCAGGCGCGGGGGAAAATGGTTTCCGCAGGGGTCCGGCCACGGCCCACGGAGGAGAAGAGGCGTTTGGTGTTCACAAGCGTTCTGATGATCGAGAAGGCAATGACGTCCGCGGACGTCGAGTTCGTCACCACGTTGCACGGCGACGAGCCGGTCGCCTTCCATGTGCTTCTCCAGCCGCGCGGCGACCAGGCGGACCGCCTGCTGCGGGCCATCGACGACATCGCGCTCGGCGAGCTGGACGAGGCGGTGCGCGAGCACGAGACCCCGGAGGGGGAGGACGCGCGCAGCGTCGGCCGGCAGGCCCTGGACGTCTCCGTCGCCGCCCTGCGGGCCTCCGGCAGCGTCGCCGACGGACGGCTGGTCGAGGACCATCCGCTGGACGCGCTGAAGGCGATCGTGGCGGAGGTGGGCGCGGACGAGGTGATCGTGCTCACCGACCCGCACTATGTGGAGGAGTTCTTCCACCGGGACTGGGCCTCGCGGGCCCGGCACAAGGTGGGGGTGCCGGTGCTGAAGCTGTTCTCGCACAGCAAGGCGTAGGGGCTTCACCGAAGGCGGGGGCCGAGCGCATAGGCTAGGCCCCGCTTCAGCTCGTACCGTCTCTGGGGAGAAACACATGGCACCCGGCCTTCCTGCCGCCATGGACCGACCGCACTTCATCGGCATCGGCGGCGCCGGGATGTCGGGGATCGCGAAGATCCTCGCGCAGCGCGGTGCCGAGGTCGCCGGCAGCGACGCCAAGGACTCGGCGACCGCGCAGGCGCTGCGGGCGCTCGGGGTCACCGTGCACCTCGGGCACGCCGCCGGGCACCTCGCCGACGACGCCAGCTGTGTCGTCGTCTCCTCGGCGATCCGCGAGGACAACCCGGAGCTGGCCCGCGCCGCCGAGCTGGGCATCCCGGTCGTGCACCGCTCGGACGCGCTGGCCGCGCTGATGCAGGGGCTGCGTCCGATCGCCGTGGCAGGCACGCACGGCAAGACGACCACCACCTCGATGCTGGCCGTCTCGCTCGGCGAACTGGGCCTGAAGCCCTCGTACGCCATCGGCGGCGACCTGGACGCGCCCGGATCCAACGCGCTGCACGGCGCGGGCGACATCTTCGTCGCCGAGGCGGACGAATCGGACCGCAGCTTCCACAAGTACGCGCCCGAGGTCGCCATCGTCCTCAACGTCGAGCTGGACCACCACGCCAACTACGCCTCGATGGACGAGATCTACGAGTCCTTCGAGACCTTCGCCGGGAAGATCGTGCCCGGCGGCACCCTGGTGATCTCCGCCGACCACGAGGGCGCCCGCGAGCTGACCCGGCGGCTGGCCGGATCGGTGCGGACGGTGACGTACGGCGAGGCCGCGGACGCCGATGTCCGGGTCACCGCCATCGTCCCGCAGGGCCTGAAGAGCCTGGTCACCGCCGTGGTCGACGGCGAGGAGCTGACCTTCGCGGTCTCCGTGCCCGGCCGGCACTACGCGCTCAACGCCGTCGCCGCGCTCGCCGCCGGCGCGGCCCTCGGCATCCCGGCCGCCGAGCTGGCGCCCGCCATCGCCGCCTACACCGGGGTCAAGCGGCGCCTCCAGCTCAAGGGCGAGGCCGCCGGGGTGCAGGTGATCGACTCCTACGCCCACCACCCCACCGAGATGACCGCGGACCTGGAGGCCATGCGGGCCGCCGCCGGGGACGCCCGGATCCTCGTCGTCTTCCAGCCGCATCTGTTCTCCCGCACCCAGGAACTGGGCAAGGAGATGGGCCAGGCCCTGGCGCTCGCCGACGCCTCGGTGGTCCTGGACATCTACCCGGCCCGCGAGGACCCGATCCCGGGTGTCACCAGCGAGCTGATCATCGACTCCGCGCGGACCGCGAACGCCGAGGTGACCGCGGTGCACGACAAGGCGGAGATCCCGGCCGTGATCGCGGGAATGGCCGGGCCCGGTGATCTCGTTCTCACCATGGGCGCGGGCGATGTGACCGACCTGGGCCCGCTGATCCTGGACCGCCTGTCGCAGCAGTAAGGGGCTGAGACCCATGTCGTACGACATCGAGAAGCCGGACGAGCAGTGGCGTGCGGAGCTGAGTCCGAACGAGTACGCGGTGCTGCGCCAGGCCGCGACCGAGCCCGCCTTCACCGGCGAGTACACGGACACCACGGCCAAGGGCGTCTACTCCTGCCGCGCCTGCGGTGCCGAGCTGTTCACCTCGGAGACCAAGTTCGCCTCGCACTGCGGCTGGCCGTCCTTCTTCGACCCGAAGGACACCGACGCCGTGGAGCTGATCGAGGACCGCTCCCACGGGATGGTCCGCACCGAGGTGCGCTGCGCCCGCTGCGGCTCGCACCTCGGGCATGTCTTCGCGGGGGAGGGGTATGCGACCCCCACCGACCAGCGGTACTGCATCAACTCGATCTCACTGAGGCTGGAGCCCGAGGCGGGCTGACACGCCTCGAACAGGCCGGATGAACCGGGCCGTTGCCGTCTAGACTCTCGCGGCAGCGGCCCGCGCGTCGTCGGCCGTGCCGTGGCCGCGGGCGGGCGGAGAGCTGTCAGACCCGGAGGGTGTTCGGCGTTTTGATACGGATAGATGCAGTCACGAAGCGGTACGACGACGGCACGGTCGCGGTCGACCGGCTGTCGCTTGAGATACCGGACCACGCGATCACCGTCCTCGTCGGGCCCTCCGGCTGCGGCAAGACGACGACCCTGCGGATGATCAACCGGATGGTGGAGCCCACCGAGGGCAGCATCCTCTTGGACGGCGCGGACATCCGGCAGCAGCCGGTCAACTCCCTGCGCCGGTCCATGGGTTACGTCATCCAGAACGCGGGGCTCTTCCAGCACCGCACCATCCTCGACAACATCGCCACCGTGCCCCGGCTGCTCGGCTGGACCAAGCAGAAGGCACGCGGGCGGGCCGCGGAACTGATGGCGCGGGTCGGCCTCGACGCGTCGCTGGCCAAGCGGTATCCGTACCAGCTCTCCGGTGGCCAGCAGCAGCGCGTCGGGGTGGCCCGCGCACTCGCCGCGGATCCGCCGGTGCTGCTGATGGACGAGCCGTTCTCCGCCGTCGACCCCGTGGTCCGCAAGGGGCTCCAGGACGAACTGCTGCGGATCCAGGACGAGTTGGGCAAGACGATCGTCTTCGTCACCCATGACATCGACGAGGCGATCAAGCTGGGCACCATGGTCGCCGTACTGCGCGAGGGCGGCCGGCTGGCCCAGTTCGCCCCGCCGGCCGAGCTGCTCAGCGCACCCGCCGACGCCTTCGTGGAGGACTTCCTCGGCGCCGACCGGGGCATCCGGCGGCTGTCCTTCTTCCCGTCCGACGCACTGGAGCTCGCGACCGCGCCGCTCGTCCCGCTCGACGCGGACGCCGACCGGCTCGCCGCCGCTGCCGACGCGCCCTACCTCCTGGTCACCGACGCCGACGGCCGGCCGCTCGGCTGGGCCGAGCCCGGTGCGCCCCTCGACCGGGACCGGCTCCTTGACCACGGGCGGCCGTTCCGGCCCGGCACCGACTCGCTGCGCACCGCCCTGGACGGGGCCGTGCTGTCACCGACCGGGTGGGCGGTCGCGGTGGACGGCGACGGGCGCGCCGTGGGCGTCGTGTCGCAGCAGGCCGTCGGGGAGGCGATCCGCGCCGCGCACGGCCGGGCCGGCGCCGAGGCGAAGGCCGCCCGATGAACGGCTTCTTCGATCTGCCGAGCGACCTCCAGTACAGCTACCTCGGACTCGTCGGACTGCATCTGCGCGAGGCGCTGATCCCGGTGCTGGCCGGGCTGATCGTCGCGCTGCCCATCGCCCAGCTGTGCGCCCGCTTCCGCTGGATCTACCCGCCCGTGCTCGGCCTCACCACCGTGCTCTACTCCATCCCCTCGCTCGCCTTCTTCGTCGTCCTCATCGACTACTTCGGGCAGAGCGAGACCACGGTGATGATCCCGCTCGCGGTCTACAGCCTGGTGGTGCTGGTCCCCGGCATCGTGGACGGCGTCCGCTCGGTGCCCCAGGAGACGCTGGCCGCCGCCGAGGCGATGGGCTTCGGCCCGCTGCGCCGCTATCTCCAGGTCCAACTCCCCATCGCCGCACCGGCGATCATCGCGGGCCTGCGGGTGGCGGTCATCTCCAGCCTGTCCCTGGTCAGCGTCGGCATGCTCATCGGCAACCAGGGCGCCCTGGGCAACATGCTCTACGACGCCAACACCTACCACCGGCCCGCCCTGGCCGTTAACTCGGTACTGACCACAGCGGTGTTGGGCGTCCTGGCCGACGCCCTGCTGGTCCTCGTGCGCCGACTGCTGACACCCTGGATGCCGAGGAAGGGCGCCCGGTGAACGTACTCAACCTCGTCCACGCCTTCTTCGGCGACGGCGCCCACTGGCACGGCTACGACGGCATACCGACCCGGCTCGCCGAGCACATCGGCTACTCGCTGGAGGCCCTGCTGATCGCCGCCGTGATCGGGCTGCCCGTCGGCCTGGTCACCGGGCACTACGGCCGGGGCGGCAACGCGCTCGCGCTGATCGCCACCGCGGGGCGGGCGCTGCCCAGCTTCGGGCTGCTGGTGCTGATGGTCCTGTGGATCGGGCTCGGGCTGCTGCCGGTGATGATCCCGCTGGTGGTGCTCGCCGTACCGCCGATCCTGGTCACCACCTACGAGGCGGTGCGCACCGTCGATCCGTCCCCGGTGGACGCCGCCCGGGGCATGGGGATGTCCGAGGCGCGGGTGCTGTTCCGGGTCGAGGTGCCGGTCGCGCTGCCGCTGATCCTCTCCGGGCTGCGCACGGCGGCCGTGCAGATCATCTCCACCGCCACCATCGCGGCGTACGTCGGGCTCGGCGGCCTCGGCCGCTACATCATCGACGGCCTCTACCAGCGCGACTACGAGAAGGTCGTGGGCGGCGCCGCGCTGGTCGCCGGGCTCGCCCTGGTGACCCTCCTGCTGTTCTGGGCGGCCGCCCGGGTCACCGTGTCACGCGGTGTACGCAGAAGTACCTGACGGGCGGGCCGCGTTCCCCTTCGTTTCCCTTCATCAAGAATGCGTTACAAGAGCCGGGCGCGCCGTTGACTCGGCGTCGAGCCCGTGGATTGGATCAGGTAGTGACTTCAACAAGCCAGATCAGCAGGTCCATACGGAGGAACAGGGGCGCGGCGGCGGCGGTCGCGCTCGCGATGGCGACGGCCCTGCTCGCGGGCTGCTCCGCCAAGTCCGGCGGCGTGGTCGTCGGCTCCAACAACTTCCCCGAGAGCAACCTCCTCGCCGACATCTACGGCGAGGCGCTCAAGGCCAAGGGGATCGACGTCACGTACAAGCCGAACATCGGCAGCCGCGAGACCACCTACGGTCTGCTGAAGAACGGTTCCGTCGCCGTACTGCCCGAGTACAACGGGGCGCTGCTGGCCTATCTCGACCCGAAGGCGACGCCGAAGAGCGCCGAGGAGACCACGGCGGCGATCAAGGCCAAGCTCGCCTCCAAGCTGACGCTGCTGGATCCCTCGTCGGCGCAGGACAAGGACACCCTGGCGGTCAACGCGGAGACGGCGCGGAAGTACCACCTCACCGCGCGGTCCAGCGCCGCCGATCTGAAGGCCGTCGCCAAGGACCTGGTGATCGGGGGCTCCCCGGAGTTCCAGACCCGGCAGCAGGGCCTGGTGGGCCTGAAGTCCGTCTACGGCCTGGACTTCAAGTCCTTCAAGGCCCTGGACGCGGGCGGCACGCTCACCCAGACCGCGCTGGCGAAGAACGACGTCCAGGTCGCGGACATCTTCAGCACCGACCCCACCATCGCCAAGGAGAAGTTCGTCGTCCTCAAGGACCCCCAGAACCTCTTCGGCTTCCAGAACGTCCAGCCCGTCGTCTCCAAGACCGCCCTGCCCAAGAAGGGCGTCGCCGCCCTGAACGCGGTCTCCGCCAAACTCGACACCGCGACCCTGCTCGACCTGGACACCCAGGTCCAACTCCAGCACAAGGACCCGCTGGACGTGGCGAAGGCGTGGCTGAAGTCGGCGGGGCTCGACTGACGGGCGAACCCGTCCCACCCGGTCTCGTCCCCCCCCGCGGCCGTACCGGCGGGGGGTCGGCGAGCTGATCGACGAGGGGACCGGTCCGATCCGGGTGGCCGGTCTGTGCGGTTACTGCCGTCGGCAGCCGTGAGTCCCTCGGCATCCTGCCGTTCTCCTGGCAGTTCCAGGAAGCCCTGCGGCGCGCCCCGCCTCAGCGCCGCTCGTCCGCGGCCGCCGCGAGGGCGCTGTTGCGGTAGTCCTGCGGCGAGGTGCCGAACGCGGCGCGGAACGCCCGGGTGAGAGCGGGGTGTCCCTTGAAGCCCCAGCGGTCCGCGATGCGATGGACCGGCATGTCGCGCAGCGCCGGGTCGGCGAGGTCGCGGCGGCGACCGTGGCCGGGGACAGCGTCACGTCGTGCAACCGCTGCCGGATGAAGGAGTCGACGCGCAGCAGCAGCGTGCGGCGCGCGCCCCGGCCCGTCGGCAACGGCCGTGCCGGCAGGGGGTCGAGTCCGCCGAGCGGCAGCCTCAGCAGACGCCGTCACCTGGATGCGGAACGGCTGCCAACTGTCGTACAGGGCCGGCTCGTCGGGGCGCACGACGGTCTCCCGCCCGGCCTGGCCCACGGTCAGGCCGGCGCCCACCGGGACGATGAGCCAGTCGCTCCGCCGCCTTCAGGTGCCGGGTTCCGAAGTCGCCGTGCGTGACACGGAACACGGGGGAACGGATGAGGAAGAGACGAGCCCTGTCGGTCTGCCTCAGCAACGCCTGGATCCAGGGGCACGCGACCTGGACGCTCGGGAACGTCACGAAGACCAGCATCGTGGTCAAGAGCATCCAGGTGTCCTACCGGGCGGGCGACACCCGCGACCGCAGCGAGACGTACGCGATCAACACCGGAGGCCCGGCCGACTGCTGTGGGCAGTCCGCCTTCGCCTACAAGCCTCAGCCGGTGAGCTGACGGGGGCGTGGGCCGGGGGCGCGACCGGAGTTCTCCGGCCGCGCCCCCGTGCCGTCGCGTCGGTCAGAGGTCGAACTCGTGCGGCGGGAGTTCCAGGGTGAAGCAGGCCTCGCGGACGACGGCCTGCTCGGTCTTGTCGAAGTCGCCGTCGGCGCCGCCGATGACGATGCCGATCTGGATGACGGCGCGGGCCTCGGCGGGCTTCTTCTTGGCCTTGGCGATCTCCTGGAGGACGCTCACCTTGCCGAAGGCGAAGTCGGTGGTGAGCTTGTTCAGATTGTCCTCGAAGCGGCGGCGCAGATCGTCCGCCGGGAAGTTCTGGAGCACCTCATTGGTGGCGATGAGCTGGGCCACGCGCTGGCGCTCGGAGGGGTCGACAGTGCCGTCCGCGGCGGCCACGAGGGCGCACATGGCCATGCTCGCGTCCCGGAAGGCGCCGCTCTTCAGATCGTTCTTCTTCGCCACCAGCTGGTTCTGCATCTGCGACGCGGATTCCTTGACGCGGTCCCACAGGGCCATGCTCGCTCCTCAGTTCAACGGCAGGTGCCCCGCGGCACCCACCGGCAACTTCTACAACACCGTAGAAACTGACGGTGGGGCCGGAAAGTTCCGGGACGTCATACCGCGCTCGTCCCGGCCTCCTCGGCGAGGGCCCGTGCCTGGCGGCGGCGCTTGCGGCGGCTCATCCGGGGCTCCTGGTCCGGCAGCCAGCCGAAGGCGAGACAGCTGCCGACGACACCGAGCAGCAGACCGATGAAGAAGCCGCCCAGGTTGGACGTGACCCAGGTGCCCAGCGACGCGAGCACCCCGAGGATGGAGTAGAAGAGCCGCTGGGTGGGGTTGAAGAGGACCAGCAGGCCCAGCAGCGCCATCAGGACCGGCAGCAGATAGCCGGCGAGCCCCTGCATGCCGATGTGCATCACGACCTTCAGCGACGCCTTCTCGGTCAGCAGGATCTCGCCGCCGCCCAGGGCGAGCAGCAGCCCGCCCCAGAACGGCCGGCGGGCCCGCCACGCCCGAAAGGAGCGCCGGGGAACCGGTCGGGGACTCTCCGCCACGGCGCTCAGCAACCCGAGTCGCTGAAGCGCAGCTTGAGACCCGGCAGCTTGAACACCCCTGCCGTGGTGGCGTAGTTGGTCTGCCGCAGATTGTCGATGTGCACGCTGTCGGCCTGCTGGCTGAAGACGCCGATCGGGCCCTTCGCGTTGGCCTCGGTCAGCGTGCTCGCGTCGTTGCCGATCTCGATGTGGTTGAACGAGGCGTCACCCGACATCTCGGTGGAGTCGGTGGTCAGATCGGACGCGCTGACCTTGGTGTCGCCGCCGCCCGCGGTGATCAGCAGGTTGGTGCCGCCGAGGTCGACGCTCTGGCACAGCTTGGTCAGGGTGGCCTTCTTGATCGCCGAAGTGACGATGAGCACCTGGCCGCCGGTGTCACCGGCGTTGGGGCTGCCGTCGGCCATGTTGTCCAGGCCGCCGAACTGTTCGAAGCCGGTGCCGTCCAGATGGCTCGCGGCGACCGTGAACGGCATGCCGGAGATGGAGAACTGCACACCGAGCGCGCCCTGCGCGGTGAGGACCGCGAGGCCGGCGGCGACGAGGGTGGCGGGCACCGCCATCACCGCGGCGCGACGGGCCCGGACGCGGCCCCGTCTGCCGGCCGCGGAGGCCGCGGTGCCGCTCGGTGCTTCGGACGGTGAACCGCTTTCCGGGTTCTCGGGGGTGTTGCCGGTGGACGAGAGGTCCGGGGACGAGGCCATGTCTGCTCCCATGGGCATGGATCAATGCGGGTTGGGCTTCAGTGGCGCGATGTCCTGGCGCGGACAGCGGCCGCCGCGGACGCCTCCTCGCACTCCCGGCGGGTGCAAGGGCTTTCTCGTTACGCGGCGGTAGCCTTTCGAGGAAGTTACCGCCGGTTACATTTTGGGGTCAAGGGAGATGTGAAAAAAGGGTGTCGACGGTGCGTGCGCGCCCTGCGAACCCTCAACTTCCCCTGTGTGCAGATGTGTTGAGCGGTCCGATGGGTTGACGTCGATGGTTGACGGGGCTACAAATTCCTCAGATTCCACGGATCCGTGGCGCCGGATCCCCCGAGCGGCAGCGGCCGTGTCCCCTGCGGGCACCGGCCGCGTTCCCGGCCCTTACGCGGCACCCGCTCCACTGCGCGGCGATCGTCTCGAACGCGGGCCGTCGCACATATCGGCCCCTTCGAACGGCGGCCGTCCCGCACGGTGATCCTCCCGCACGGTGATCTTCCCGCACGTCGCGCGAGTACGGCACGGACAGCTCCCGCACGGGTCCGTACCGGCACCTCCCTTGTTCGTCCGGCCCGGCCGATTCCCCCCGGGTACCGGCCGGTGTCCGGCCCGCCGCCGTCGCTGGTCCGTCGCGTAAGGAGAAGGCGTGACGGGTCCGCGCCGGCGGCGACATCCGCACCGCCGCGCACCGCCCCCACCCCCCACGTCCGCGTTTCCCCACCCCAGCAGAGAGGCACCCGCATGCGTACGCGTACCCTCATCGCTCTCGCCGCCACCGCCAGCGCCACCGTGCTCGCCCTCGTGTCGGCCGGTCCGGCCTCCGCGGCCGGCACGGTCCTCACCACGGGCAGCGCCGGCGGCACCGCCGTCGCGGTCGGCGACACCCTCACCGCGCCCCTGGCCAGCGGCACCTCGGCCACCTTCTACTCCAGCTCGACCGGCACCAGCGGCGTGAAGTGCGGCACCTCCCAGTTCACCGCCAAGGTCACCGCCAACCCGACCGCGCCGGGCACCGCCACCGAGTCCCTCACCGGGCAGACCTTCAGCGGCTGCACCAGCAATGTCACCGGTGTCCTCGGCGTCTCCGGTGTGACCATCGACAACCTGCCCTACACGGCGGCGGCCGCCTCCGCCGGCACCCTCACCGTCACGCCCCCGAGCGGCTCCGTCATCCAGTCCACGGTCAAGCTGAGCACCCTGCTGGGCAGCGTCACCTGTGTCTACCAGGGCCCGAGCCTGGCCGGGAAGACGGCCAACGCCGACAACAGCATCTCCTTCACCAACCAGCAGTTCACCAAGATCTCCGGGTCCTCGCTCTGCTTCTCCACCGCGTACTTCAGTGCCAAGTACGCACCGGTGACCGACGGCGGGGCATCGGTCTACGTCAACTGACGTCCCCCGGGCGGTCGTTTCGGGCCGTCCTGAACGCAGCGCCCAGGCGGCGCCGACGCGGTGCACTCGGGCATCGCGGCGGCGCCGCCCTGCTGTGCGCGGTCCCGCCGGGAGAGGACGTACTGCCTTACAGCGCAAGGCAGTTGGTCCTTTTCGGCCCTCCGGTGAGACGCCGTTGAGGAGTCGGCCGTCCGCCTCGTATCGTGGCGATCATGGGGACTCCCGTTGTCATTCGGTGAGTTATCGTATGCAAGGGGTTAAAAACAAACCGCATGTCCCGTTCGTTCGTCTCGCGAGGAGGGGTCCCAGCATGGCGAGGCAGTTACGCGCCGAACAGACCCGGGCCACGATCATCACGGCCGCCGCCGATCTGTTCGACCAACACGGCTACGAATCCACCAGTCTGAGCGACATCGTCGCACACGCGAAGGTCACCAAGGGCGCCCTCTACTTCCACTTCGCCGCCAAGGAGGACCTGGCGCACGCGATCCTGGAGCTGGAGAACCGCGCGGCCCGCCGTCTGGTGGCCGATCTCGACGGCCGCGGCTACTCCTCCCTGGAGGGCCTGATGCGCACCACCTTCGGGATCGCCCGGCTCGCCGTGGACGACCCGGTGCCGCGCGCCGGACTGCGCCTGGCCACCGCCGACGTCACCGTGCGGCCGCCGCTGCGCCACCCCTACACCGAATGGCTGGAGTTCGCCGCCCGCAAGTTCACCGGGGCCGTGCGCGAGGCCGATGTGCACGGCGACCTGGATGTCTCCGCCGCCGCACACTCGCTCGTCTGCTTCTTCTTCGGGACCCGCGTCGCCGGCCGCTTCGAACCCGTGGGACGCCTGCCGCGCCGGGTCGCCGAGATGTGGCACCTGATGATCCGCGGCCTGGTCCCGGTGCACCGCCGCCCCCGCTACGTCACCCTCGCCACGCAGCTGGAGCGGGAGATCAGAACCGCGTAGGACGCGCGGTACGGTGACGCACATGCCCGCAACCCCGTTCGCATCCGTGATTCTCGGCAACGAACCCGGCTCGTTCCCGCACGGTGTGCTGGCCGAGCGGCACCCGGCGATCATCCGCCAGGTGCGGGACGCCCTCCCGTACGGCCCCGGGCAGCACCGGGCGCTGGACGAGCTGCTGAAGAGCTGCGCCGAGGGGACCGTGGCGCCCCTGCCCGCCGACGCCCCGGACCGCGCGGCCTGGCACGCGTGGGGCCTGGCCGAGTACGCCGGGCAGTCCTGGTTCGACGTGCCGTGGCTGTGGTCCGAGAGCTACTTCTACCGCCGACTCCTCGAAGCCGTCGGCTACTTCACGCCCGGGCCCTGGCGGGGCATCGACCCCTTCCGGCCCGTCAAGCGCGCGGAACTGGACGCGCCGGAGACCGACCGGGAACTCGCCGCCCTCGACGATCTGCGGGACCTTCCGGAGCCCGAGCGGGGCCGCGCCCTGCTGCATGGCTCGCTCTGGGGCAACCGCGCCGACCTGGGGTTCCGGCTGTCCGCCGAGGGCGCCGAGGCCCGGGAGCCGGCCCCCGCGCTGGTCGCCGACGACAGCGAGCGGCTGTGGTCGCTGCTGCCGCCAGGGGGCGCCGCCGACCTGGTCCTCGTCGCGGACAACGCCGGCCGTGAACTCGTCCCCGACCTGCTGCTGATCGCCCATCTGCTCGCCGGGGGCCGGATCGCGCGGGCGGTGCTCCAGGTGAAGCCGTACCCGTACTACGTCTCGGACGCGATCATGGCCGATGTGCTCGACGGCCTGGAACGGCTGCGTACGGCGCCGGGCGCGGCCGGTGAGCTGGGGCGGCTGCTCCGCTCCGCCATGGCCGACGGGCGGCTCACCGTCCGCGCCCACCCCTTCTTCTGCGCCCCGCTGCCGTACGAGCGGATGCCGCCGGACCTGCGCGCCGAGTTCGCCGCGGCCGGCCTCACCGTTTTCAAGGGCGACCTCAACTACCGCCGCCTGGTGGGGGATCGGCGTTGGCCGCCGACCACGCCCTTCGAAGCGGCGACCGCGTACTTCCCGGGTCCGGTGGCCGCGCTGCGCACCCTGAAGTCCGAGGTGATCACCGGGCTGACCGCCGCCACCGAGGCACGGCTGGTGACGGCGGAGGGGCAGCGCTGGCGCACGGACGGCACGCATGCGCTGATCCAGGTCAACCGATCTGCACGGGAAGGGATTTGAGCCCGTTGATGAAGTTGGACACCAGCCGCTCGGCCGGGCCGGCGGGGCGCAGTTCGGGCAGGGCGCGCGCCACCTCCGCGTAGAGCAGCCGCAGTTGAAGCCGGGCGAAGTGGGCGCCCAGGCAGACGTGCGGGCCGTCCCCGAAGGAGACATGCGGGTTGGGGGAGCGGGCGAGGTCCAGCCGGCCGGGGTCGGCGAAGGCCCGCTCGTCACGGTTGGCGGAGGCGTGGAAGACCACGACCTTGTCGCCCGCCCGGATGCGCCGGCCCGCCAGCTCGGTGTCCTGCGCGGCGGTGCGCCGGAAGGTCAGCACGGGCGGATGCCAGCGCAGCAACTCGTCGACGGCTGGGGTGAGTTCGGATCTTCCGGTGCGCAGCAGCTCGTACGACCGCGGATGTTCGGCCAGGGCCAGCAGGCCGCCCGGGGCCGCGCTGCGGACGGTGTCGTTGCCCGCGACCGTGAGCAGGAAGAAGAACATCTCCAGCTCGGGCCCGGTGAGTTCGGGGTCGGTGGCGAGGGTCGTCATGATGTCGTCGGCGGGGTGCCCGCGTTTGTGCGCGGCCAGTTCGTGCGCGTAGCCGAACATGTCCCGCAGCATCGCCGGAGAGCGCGGGTTCAGCGGCTTGCCCGAGCCGTCGAGGACCCGGGGGGCGGCCTCGTCCGGGTCCTGGTAGCCGATCACCCGCCGCGTCCAGTGCAGCAGCAGCCGGCGGTCGCCGTCCGGGACGCCCAGCAGATCGGTGAGGTTGAGCAGTGCGTACTCGTCGGTGACGGCCGCCACCAGATCGACCGTGCCGTCCCCCCGCGCGGCCCGCTCCCGTGCCGTCGCGAGCAGGGTCCGCGCCCGCTCCCGGGCGAGGGCCGCGAACCGCTCGATCCGCCCCGGGGTGAACGCCCGGCTCACCAGCCGCCGCAACCTGCCGTGGTGGGGCGGATCCTGATTGAGCATCATGCGTCGCACGAACGGCAGATCCTCCGGGTCGGGGTCCCGGATCTGGGTCGCGCCGAGGTGCGAGGAGTACACGGCCGAGTCCTTCAGGACCCGGACGACATCCGCGTGCCGGGTCACCGCCCAGAACCCGGGACCCGCGGGCCAGCCCAGCACCTCGGGCTCCTCCTGCCAGGCCACCGGGTGCGCGTCGCGCAGCACGCGGTAGGCGTCGTACGGCACCCCGCAGGCGTACTGGCGCGGGTCGAAGACGTCCGGCACCGGGCCGGTGGTCCTTGCGCTCACGCCCGGTCGCTCCCGTCCGCGCGCAGGAAGTCCTCCACCACCCGGATCAGCTCCAGCGGTGTCTCGTCCATCGCGTAGTGCCCGGCCCCGGGCAGCGCGACGAGATCGCCGTGCCGGTACCAGGACAGCCAGGTCGCCCGCATCAGGTCGGGCGACAGGGCCGGGTCCAGTTCGCCCGCCACGGCCAGCGCGGGCACCTCGCTGCCGGTCACCTCGGCATGGAAGTCCTCGCCCGCCCATGAGTCCAGCCAGGCCCGGAACGCCTTCGCGTCGCTGCGCTGGAACGACGTCCACACCATTCGGTCCAGCCAGGCGGCCGGACGGCGGCCGCCCGTGGTGAAGTCGATGATCGCGCGCCGGTTGCCCGCCTTGTGCGCCGCGTCCGTGAACAGCGCGCCCTGCTCGCCAGAGAGCGGCATCCCCGCGGCGGGCACCGGGGAGACCCCGACGATCCGGCGTAGCCGCTCGGGGGCGAGCGCGAGCAGCCGCTGGGCCACCGCGCCGCCCATGGAGTGGCCGATCACCGAGAACCTGGCCCAGCCGAGCCGGTCGGCCAGCGCCACCAGGTCCACGGCCGCCTGAGCCGTCGTGTACGGCCCCGGCGCGTCCGCGGCCTCCCCGTAGCCGCGCAGATCGACCGGCACATAGGTGAAGGAGGTGCGGTCCAGGTCCGGGAGGACGGCCGCGTAGGCGGAGCGGTCGGCGAACCAGCCGTGTACGGCGAACACCCGGTGGGCGCCGTCGCCGTGCACCTCATGGGGCAGCACGAAGGAGTTCATGCGCCTACCGTGGCCCGGGTGCCCGAGCACGGCAAGGGCACGGACGGGGCCCACCCCGGGGACGGTTCACGCGATGGTGTGATCATGTCCCGCGCATGGGATGGGTGTTCGGGGCCCCGGGTAGGGCCCGGCCATGACGCAGCCGTTCGAACTCCCGCACTTCTACATGCCGTTTCCCGCGCGGCTCAATCCGCACCTCGACGAGGCACGCGCCCATTCCACCGCTTGGGCGCGCGAGATGGGCATGCTGGAGGGCTCCGGGATCTGGGACCAGGCCGACCTGGACGCGCACGACTACGGGCTGCTGTGTGCCTACACCCACCCCGACTGCGACGGCGCCGCCCTCTCACTGATCACCGACTGGTACGTGTGGGTGTTCTTCTTCGACGACCACTTCCTGGACATGTTCAAGCGGACCCAGGACCGCGCCGCGGGCAAGGCCCACCTCGACCGGCTCCCGCTGTTCATGCCCATCGATCCCGCGACCCCGGTGCCCGAGCCGGAGAACCCCGTCGAGGCGGGTTTGAAGGACCTGTGGGCGCGTACGGTGCCCGCGATGTCGGTGGACTGGCGCCGCCGCTTCTCGGTGGCCACCGAGCATCTGCTCAACGAGTCGATGTGGGAGCTGTCCAACATCAACGAGGGGCGGATCGCCAACCCCGTCGAGTACATCGAGATGCGCCGCAAGGTGGGCGGCGCGCCCTGGTCCGCCGGGCTCGTGGAGTACGCGACCGCCGAGGTGCCCGCCTCCGTCGCCGGGACCAGGCCGCTGCGGGTGCTGATGGAGACCTTCGCCGACGCCGTGCATCTGCGCAACGACCTGTTCTCCTACCAGCGCGAGGTCGAGGACGAGGGCGAGAACAGCAACGGCGTGCTCGTCCTGGAGACCTTCTTCGGCTGCACCACCCAGCAGGCCGCCGACACCGTCAACGACATCCTCACCTCACGCCTGCATCAGTTCGAGCACACCGCGCTCACCGAGGTGCCCGCGATCGCCCTGGAACACCGCCTCACCCCGGCCGAGACGGGCGCGATCGCCGCCTACGCCAAGGGACTCCAGGACTGGCAGAGCGGCGGCCACGAATGGCATCTGCGCTCCAGCCGCTATATGAACAAGGGCGCGCGAAACGACTCGCCCTGGCTGCTGCCGAGCGGCCCCGGCACCTCCGCCGCCCGTATCGGCGCCCTGCTCGCCTCCGCCGCGCACGAGCGGCTGCGCGCCTACACGCATGTGCCCCACCAGAAGGTCGGCCCCTCGATCCTGCCCGAGTTCCACATGCCGTTCGCCCTGGAGCTCAGCCCGCACCTCGACGCCGCCCGCCGCAATCTGCGCGCCTGGTGCGACCAGATGGGCATCCTCCAGGAGGGCGTCTGGGACGAGGACAAACTGCGCGCCTACGATCTCGCCCTGTGCTCCGCCGGCCTCGACCCCGACGCCACCCCCGAGGCCCTCGACCTCAGCGCCCAGTGGCTCGCCTTCGGCACCTACGGCGACGACTACTACCCCCTGGTCCACGGCCACCGCAGGGACCTGGCCGCCGCCCGCCTCACCACCGCCCGCCTGTCGGCCTGCATGCCCGTCGACGGCGAGCCCCCGCTGGTGCCCAAAAACGCCATGGAACGCTCCCTGAGCGACCTGTGGGCCCGTACCACCGCCCCGATGAGCACCGGACAGCGGCGCACCCTCAAGGCCGCCGTGGACACCATGACCGAGAGCTGGGTGTGGGAGCTGTCCAACCAGCTCCAGAACCGCGTGCCCGACCCGGTCGACTACCTGGAGATGCGCCGCGCCACCTTCGGCTCCGACCTCACCCTGAGCCTGTGCCGAATGGGCCGGGGCCCCGCGGTCCCGCCGGAGGTCTACCGCAGCGGCCCGGTGCGCTCCCTGGAGAACGCCGCCATCGACTACGCCTGCCTGCTCAACGACATCTTCTCGTACCAGAAGGAGATCGAGTACGAGGGCGAGATCCACAACGCCGTCCTGGTCGTGCAGAACTTCTTCGGCGTCGACTACCCGACCGCGCTCGGCGTCGTCCACGACCTGACCACCCAGCGCATGCGGCAGTTCGAACATGTGGTCGCCCATGAACTGCCGTTGCTGTACGAGGACTTCGGACTGTCCCCGCAGGCCCGCGCGGCGGTGGACGGCTACGTCGACGACCTGCGGAACTGGCTCGCGGGAATCCTCAACTGGCACCGCAGCGTGGACCGTTACAAGGACGCCTGGCTGTCACGGCGCGCCCATGGCTTCCTGCCCGACCGCCCGCCCGTGCGGCCGCTGCTCACTCCGGGCTGATCGGCCGTTTCGTAATCTACTCGTACGGAGCAGGGCATTCAGAGAACCGAGATCATCGAGAAGGCCGTCGAGAGGATCACCGGCGCCACGGAGGAGAAGAAGCGGACGCCGGGCGAACTGCGGCCGTATGCCGGGCTGTTGACCGTGCCGCCGGTGCTGCGGCCGATGTTGCCGGTGGACTTCGGCGCGGAACTGCCCACCCTGACCGCGGCGCCCGCCGAGCACGCCACCTTCGAGCTGCCCGAGATCCTGTCCGGCTCCTTCCGCCGGCTCACCCACGACCTGCCGCACGGCCACCGGCTGGTCGTGCTCACCCCGCCCGCCACCAAGGGCACGGGCGGGCACCCCGAGATCTGGGAGATGGCCGAGGTCACCGCACCAAGACGTACCGCCGCATCGCGCGGACCTTCAACGACGGGCTCGAATTCACCATCGGCGAGGGCAGCCACGAGCAGTGGAGCTTCCTCAACCTCGCGCCCATCGTGCACCCCATGCAGCCCCCAACGAGCAGGGCCGCAAGGAAGTCTTACGGGGTGCCCGGCGGGCACATGGGCTGAGCCGACCCTGAGCGGCCCTGAGCCGGGGCCGGTGCGCGGGGTGTCCGTAGTGACTACCCGCCGCCGGTCTCCGGCCAGTCTCACTCGTTCGTGTCTCGTCAGGGGCCGGTGCGCCGGGTAGATGACCGGCCGGAGGCGAACGAACCATGGAACACACTGCGTTGCGGCCCAGGCCGCTGCCGGGCCGGGGCCCCCGGGCGGGCGGCGGTCCTCGCCCGGGCGGCGGCCCCGCCCACCATCCGCACGCCGCGAACCGGCGCCGCCGGCGGCTGCGGACCCTGCTGCTCGGGGCCTGCGCGGGCACCCTGCTGGTGCTGTCCGGCGTGGGCATCGGCGCGGTCGGCGCCACCGTGCTCGGCGGGGCAGGAGAGACCGCGCCGCAGCCCTGGGCCGCGGCGGCACCCGCGCGGGACAGCGGCCCCCGGGCCACCCTGGGCGTGGAGGCCGTCGACTACGGCAGCCCCGGCGCGCTGGTGGTGGGCGTGCACACGCCCGGCCCCGGCTACCGGGCGGGCCTGGCCCGCGGGGACGTCCTGCTCCAGTTCGGCGCCGCCCGCGTCGACACCGCAGCCGACCTGGCACGGGCCGTCGCCCGCGCCCGCCCCGGCAGCGAGGTCCTGCTGACCGTGCGGCACAGCGGCGGCGGCTTCCAGCAGTTGACGGTGGTGCCGGGCGTGGTGACCTGAGCGCCGCGGAAACCGGGGGCCGGTGGGTCATGATGGCCGGGTGCCGGACGTCCTGCCGACCCCCGCGACCCGCCCCGCGCGGACCTCCGCCGTGCCCGGCGGACGCGGGATCCGCCGATCGGGTCGCGCGGCCCGGTGCGGGCGGGCAGGATGCTGCCCGGGGCGCCTCGCGCGCGCCCTGCCACCCGCCCGACCAGCCAGAACCACCCGGAGGCCCGGATGACCGGTACGACGACCACGCCCTTCAGCGCAGCCGACCACAAGGCCCGCATGGAGCGTGCCGCGCGCGCCGCGGCCGACGCCGGTCTCGCCGGGCTGCTCGTGGCGCCGGGACCGGACATGGTGTGGCTGACCGGCTACACCCCCACCGCCGTCACCGAGCGGCTCACCCTGCTGGTCCTCGCCCCCGGCCAGGACCCCGTCCTCGTCGTCCCCACCCTGGAGGCCCCGGACGCCGAGCACTCCGTGGCGGGCGAGGCGCTCACCCTGCGCGACTGGACCGACGGCAAGGACCCCTACGCCGTCACCGGCGAACTGCTCGACGGCCGCGGCCGGTACGGCATCAGCGACAACACCTGGGGGATGCACGTCCTCGGCCTCCAGCGCACCCTGCCCGACAGCTCGTACGCCGCCCTCACCGACGCCCTGCCCATGCTGCGCGCGGTCAAGGACGCCGCCGAGGTGGAGCTGCTCGCGGCCGCCGGGGCCGCGGCCGACGCCGCGTTCGAGGAGATCCGCAAGGTGACCTTCGCCGGGCGCCGCGAGTCCGACCTCGGCCGTGACCTCGCCGCGCTGCTGCGCCGCTTCGGCCACTCCCAGGTCGACTTCACCATCGTCGGCTCCGGCCCCAACGGCGCCAACCCGCACCACGAGGTCGGCGACCGCGTCATCCAGCGCGGCGACATGGTCGTCCTCGACTTCGGCGGTCTGAAGGACGGCTACGGCTCCGACACCACGCGCACCGTGCACGTCGGCGAGCCCACCGAGGAGGAGCGCCGGGTCCATGACATCGTGCGCGAGGCCCAGGAGGCCGGCTACCAGGCGGTGCGGCCCGGCGTCGCCTGCCAGGAGGTCGACCGGGCGGCTCGCAAGGTGATCACCGACGCCGGGTACGGCGAGTACTTCATCCACCGCACCGGGCACGGCATCGGCGTCACCACGCACGAGCCGCCGTACATGATCGAGGGCGAGGAGCTGCCGCTGGTGCCCGGGATGTGCTTCTCGGTGGAGCCCGGCATCTATCTGCCCGGCCGGTTCGGGGTGCGTATCGAGGACATCGTGACGGTGACCGAGGACGGCGGCCGCCGCCTCAACAACACCGGACGCGAGATGGTGACAGTGGACTGACGGCACGGACCCGGGCCCGGGGCGGGCCCGGGGCGACCACCCCCGACGACACCCGGAACGGCAACGCGCGATCCATGACCCAGGCACCGACCCCCACCGCGGACACCGTCCGCCAGCTGGTCCGTTCGCTGCTCAAGGAAGGCCCCGAGCGAGACGGACCCGATGTCCGGCCCGTACGGGAGGGGCACGCGTACACCTGGTGGGTCGGCACCCGCCAGGTGCTGCGTCTCGCGCCCGACCGGGCGGCGTCCACCCGCCGCCGCCGGGAACTGCGGCTGCGCGCCCTGGTCCGCCCGCACGTCCCGGTCGCGGTGCCGGTCAGCGTCGCGCACGCCGACTGGGCGCCCGGCCTCGCCTGCACCCTGGACACCGTGGTGCCCGGCGGCACCGCCGAGGAGCACGAGGTCTCGGCGGCCGGCGAGGCCGATCTCGCCGGGCTGCTCACCGGGTTGCGCGCGGTGCCGGTACGGCAGGCCGAGTCGCTCGGTGTGCCGCGCGCCGCCCCGCGCTCCCTGGAGGCGCTGCGCCGGATGGCGGTGCACGCGGCCGAACTGCTCGCCGCCGCCGACGAGTTCGACGCCGCGCCGATGTACCAGCTCACTCCGGCCGGGGCCGCCCAGCTCGCCGCGCAACCCGGTGTCGCCGTGCTCACCCACCACGGGCTCACCGGCGAACACGTGGTGGTCAGCGCCGACGGGCGGGTGCGCGGCATCCTCGACTGGACCGAGGTGGCGCTCGGAGATCCCGCCGAGGACATCGCGGGACTCGCCGTCGCCGTCGGCTCCCCGGCCGCCGTCCGCGCCGCCACCCTCGCCGGGTACGGCGCCCGCCCCTGCCTGCGCGGCCTGTGGCTGGCCCGCTGCGACACGGTGCTGCGCCTCGCGGACCGCCTCGACGGCCGTACCTCCGGCGACCCGACCCTGCTGCGCACCCAGCTGCGCCGGGCGTGGGAGCCGATCCTGCTGGAGCGGGTGACGGACTTCAAGACGGCGGGGGAGGAGCCGTAACGGACCTCAGGGCGGCCTCCCCACCGGCCGCTCCTCCGTCTCAGGGCTGGCTGAGCAGCACGCACGACTCCCCGGGCAGCTGGAGCATCCCGTCCGCGCCCGGCGCCTCGACCGGCTCCCACGCGGCGAGGACCAGGGCCGGGCGGGAGCCCAGCGGGATGGCGGCCACTTCCTTGCCCAGGTTCACCGCGACCCGTACGTCGCCCCGCCGGAAGGCCAGCCAGCGGGCCCGCCCGTCGTAGGCCACCTTCGTGTCGGCGAGATCCGGGTCGGTGAGGTCCGGCTGCTCGCGGCGCAGCGCGATCAGCCGCCGGTACCAGTCCAACACCCGTGCGTGCTCCACGCGTTCGGGCTCCGACCAGTCCAGGCAGGAGCGCTCCCGGGTCGCCGGGTCCCCCGGGTCGGGTACGTCCTCCTCGGCCCAGCCGTGCGCCGCGAACTCCCGGCGCCGCCCGCGGCGTACCGCCTCCGCGAGGGCGGGGTCCGTGTGGTCGGCGAAGTACTGCCAGGGCGTGCCGGCCGCCCACTCCTCGCCCATGAACAGCATCGGGGTGAACGGCGCGGTCAGCACCAGCGTCGCCGCGCACGCCAGCAGGCCGGGCGAGAGATGTGCCGAAAGCCGGTCGCCCTGGGCCCGGTTGCCGATCTGGTCATGGGTCTGGGAGTAGCCGAGCAGCCGGTGCCCGGCGACCCGCGCGCGGTCCAGCGGCCGCCCGTGGTGCCGCTCCCGGAAACCGGAGTACGTGCCGTCGTGGAAGTAGCCCCCGGTGAGCGTCTTGGCCAGCGCGGCGAAGGGATCGCGCGCGAAGTCCGCGTAGTAGCCCTGGGACTCGCCGGTCAGCGCGGTGTGCAGGGCGTGGTGGAAGTCGTCGTTCCACTGCGCGTGCAGCCCGAGCCCGTTCTCCGTGCGCGGGGTGATGAAGCGCGGGTTGTTGAGGTCGGTCTCGGCGATCAGGAACAGCGGCCGGCCCACCTCCGCGGCGAGCCGGTCGACGGCCGCCGACAGCTCCTCCAGGAAATGGGTGGCCCGGGTGTCGTACAGCGCGTGCACCGCGTCCAGGCGCAGCCCGTCCAGCCGGAAGTCCCGCAGCCAGGCGAGCGCGCCGCCGACGAGGAAGGCGCGCACCTCGTCCGAACCGGGCGCGTCCAGGTTCACCGCCGCGCCCCACGGTGTGGTGTGCGTGTCAGTGAAGTACGGCCCGAAGGCGGGGAGATGGTTGCCGGAGGGCCCCAAGTGGTTGTGCACGACGTCCAGTACGACACCGAGTCCCAGCTCGTGCGCCCGGTCCACGAACCGCTTCAGCGCCTCGGGGCCGCCGTACGGCTCGTGCACCGCCCACAGCGACACCCCGTCGTACCCCCAGCCGTGCCGCCCGGGGAACGGGCAGACCGGCATCAACTCGACGTGTGTGATGCCCAGTTCCACCAGATGGCCGAGCCGGGCCGCCGCCGCGTCCAGGGTGCCCTCGGGGGTGTACGTGCCCACATGCAGCTCGTAGAGCACCGCGCCCGGCAACTCCCGCCCCGGCCACGGCACCCGCCACCGGTACCGCTCCTGGTCCACGACCGCGCTGAGCCCGTCCGGACCGTCCGGCTGCCGGCGCGAGCGCGGATCGGGCAGCACCGGACCGTCGTCCAGCGCGAATCCGTACCGGGCGCCGTCACCCGCCGTCGCCTCCCCCTTCCACCAGCCCGCGCGCTCCGGATCGCGCGCCAACGCCCGCGCGGCGCCCTCGCACTGGAGCGTCACCCGGTCTGCCTGCGGTGCCCACACCTCGAACTGCACGGACGGTTCCCCTTCGTCTGTTCACCGTGATGTCCCGCGCTCCCATCGTGCCCGCCCCCGCCCTCGATCTCCCCTTCGATCGGGCCCTTTCCCTCCAGGTGTCGTGCGATGTTTCCCGGCGGGCCGCGCGGAAGTACCGTCGGGCGGGCGCGGATCACCCGCTTTCTGGACACCCGCCGCCCACTGACCGACAATCACAGGCGTGACGTCGTCCTTCGAGTTCCCCACCGCCCCGGCCCCGGCGTCCGCGCGGCTGTCCGACACGGAGCGGGAAGCGGCGCTGGAGGTGCTGCGGGACGGCGCGGCCAAGGGCCGGCTGTCGCACGAGACGTTCGTGCGCCGCATGGAACTGGCGCTCGCCGCGCGGCACGCCGACGAACTCGCCGTCCTCGTCGCCGACCTGCCCCGCGACAACCGCTTCTCCCGCGCGATCTTCGGCACCGTCGAGGCCGTCTCCGGTTTCACGGTACGACTGCGCCGCGCCTGGCAGGCCGAGCGGCTGCCCAAGCTGCTGCTGCCGGGGCCGGCCCACACCCGGCTGCGGATAGGCCGCGACCCGGGCAACGGGCTGCGGCTGACCCACGAGACGGTCTCCCGGGTGCACGCCGAACTCAGCCGGCAGGGCGGGCTGTGGATCCTCCGGGATCTCGGCTCCACCAACGGGACCACCGTCAACGGCCGCCGGGTGGTCGGCGCGGTCGCGGTCCGCGAGGGCGACCAGGTGGCGTTCGGGCGGGTGGCGTACCGGCTGTCGCTGAGCTGAGCGCGTCGCCACGGCGCCCCGGTCGTTCGAACGGGTGACCGCACTGCGGAACACCGGACGTCCTGCCGATGCAACGGGCATGACGTACTTCACCAGAGCGACAGCGGCCGCCGGCGTCTTCCTGGCCGCCGCCGGTCTCCTCGCCGCGGGTCCCGCCCAGGCGGCGCCCCTGCTGCACGGCAACCGGCTGCACCTCACGATCACCCGCTCGGGCGCCCGGGCCGACAGCGGCCGCAGCGCCCTGCTGCGCTGCCTGCCGCCCCACGGCCATCCGTACGCGGCCGAGGCCTGCGCCGAACTGACCGCGGCCCGCGGCGACATCGACCGCATCCCGGCCCGCAAGGTGTTCTGCCCGCGGATCTACTCCCCGGTCACCGCCACGGCGCACGGCCGCTGGAACGGCCGGATGGTCGACTTCCGGCGGACGTACACCAATTCCTGCGAACTGCGGGCGCGCACGGGCTCGGTCTTCGACCTCGGCGACTGACCGGCGGTGCCAGGCTCCGCCGCGTCGGCCGGTGGCGCGCGACCGTGCCGCACCGGCCGGCGGCCCTATTGATCCGCCTGCTCCCGGGCCTGCTGGGCCGCCAGCAGCACCGTGCGCGACTGGTGCTCCACCTGGTGGTCCAGGGGCACCCAGCGGGCCCGGAAGCGCCGGGCGAAGGCGTCGGACCAGGTGGCCACGAGCCGTTCGAGGTCCGGCGCCGCCCGGTCGCCGCTCTCCCGCAGCACCCGCAGCAGCATCGCGGCCGCCCGCAGCGGCAGCCGCCGCCCGAACGCGTCCACGCTGCCGACGTACGCCATCGTGGAGGCGGCCGGCACGGTGTGGGTCCAGTCCTCGGCCAGGCCCGGGATCAGCTCCAGCGCCCAGCGCGCGGCCCGCAGCAGCGGCCCGTCGGCGCCGTCGAGCCGGGGCAGCGCCTCCGCCAGCACCCGCTCCACCTCCAGCGAGTCCCGCAGCAGCCGCCCCGCCAGCCGCCGCATCGCCGCCGCGGGTGCCGGGTGCGGCGCCGGGTCGTCCACCAGGTCACTGGCCCACATCGGCACCTCCACCACGGCGGTCAGCCCCCCGTAGCGGTGCGCGTGGTACCAGGTGCTGTGCCGGGCGTCGTCCGGCATGCTCGGGTAGGCCGCGTCCGTCCCGGGCCCCGGCATCACATGCACCCCGGGCCCGGAGGCGGGCCAGCCCGCGGCGTCCGAGGCGCCCGTCTCCACCGGGATGTGCAGCTGCGCCGCCGACTTGGCGAACGGCTCCGCGAGGCCCGGCACGTCCCGGGTCAGCTGCACCCAGCTGCCGCCCAGATCGGTGCCGTGCAGGGTCACCTGGAGGTAGGGGCGCAGCTCGTCGATCACCCCGGTCAGGGCCCGGGTCTCGGGCGGCAGCCGGTCCGGGGGCAGCACGGAGGGCGACCACTCAGGCTGCTCGGCGCCGGTGGGCCGGTAGAAGCCGAGGTGGTAGTCGAGCAGGCTGCGCGGGGCCGGGGTGACATGGAGGGCGGCGCCGTCCGGGTCCGCGCACAGCAGGAAGTGCCAGGAGGTGCCGGTGCGCAACTCGCGTTCCGCCAGCACCCGTCGGGCCAGCACCCGCAAAGTGGAGCCGCCGGTCGGTTCGTTGGCGTGGGCGCCCGCCACCACCAGCACCGCCCGCTGTGCGTGCCCCACCGACAGCAGATGCAGGGGGCGTCCCGCGCGTGAGCGGCCCACCTGTCGCAGCGCGCACAGCCCGGGCTCCGACGCGGCCAACGCCCGTGCGGAGGCCAGCAGTTCGGGAACGCTGGGATAGCGCAGCTCCGGCAGGAGACTCACCCCCGATTCGTCCGCCCTGCTTCGCCCTCCCAGTCCCGCACGGTGCGCGGTGGCTGTCAAGCGTCCGGCCGGATGCCCGGTCGGCATGTGCCAACCGGAGCCGGTGCCACCGCATTCACGGTGCTCACCGCTGGTGCAGCCTCCGTCCCGCGAGCGTCAGGAACACCTCGCCCACCGCCTCCGAGAGTGTGGGATGCGGATGCACATGCCGGGCCACGTCGGCGGGTTCGGCGTCCCAGCCGACGATCAGCTGGGCCTCGGCGATCAGCTCCGAGACCTGCGGGCCGACCAGATGCACCCCGAGCACCCGCCCGCCACCGGCCTCGGCGACCACCTTCACCATTCCGCCCCGGCCGTGCACCATTCCCTTCGCCAGCGCGGTGAGCGGCATGGCGCGCACGGCCGGCTCATGTCCCAGCGCCCGCGCCTGCGCCTCCGTGAGCCCCACGGTGGCGGTCTGCGGGGAGGAGTACGTCACCCGGGGTACGGCCGTGTAGTCGACCGGGGTGGGCCGCAGCCCCGCGAGCGTCTCGGCGACGACCTGCCCTTCGGCGAAGGAGGTGTGCGCGAGGCCGAGCGACGGCGGCGGCAGCAGATCGCCGACGACATGGATCCCCGGCACGGCCGTCTCCAGCCGGTCCCGGTCGGCCGGTACGACGAACCCGCGGGCGTCCGTCGCGAGGCCGGCCGCGGCCAGATCCAGGCCCTCGGTGACCGGGACCCGGCCCCGCCACCAGCAGCCGCCGCGCCGTCAGCGTCCGGGTCTCGCCGCGCGCGGTGCGCACCCGGGCCCGTACCCCGTCGGCCAGTACCTCCGCGTCCAGCAGCCGCGCGCCCGCCTGGACATCGATGCCGCGCCCTCGCAGCCCCCGTTCGACGGTGACCCTGCCCGAGCTGGCCGACCGGGCCTGGGTCCGGTGCGCCATGGAGCCCGTGGTGCACGGCGTCCGCTTCCTCGACTGGGCCTGCGGGCGGGCCGGGTTCGCGCCCCGGACCGCCGCGTGGACCGAGCAGTCCTCGACGGCGGTGCGGATGGCCGCCGCCGGGGTCGGGGTGTGCGCCGCGCCCGCCCACATCGTGCGCGGCGCCGTGGGCGAGGACTGTGTGCTCCTCACCCCCGACCCCTCCTGGCGGCGCCCGCTGGCCGTCTACGCCCGTACGGAGTCCACCGGAGCCGCCGCCTTCGTGGACCTGCTGCGCGCCCGCTGGCCCGCCGTGAGCGCTCTTCCGGAGCGGCCCGAGCGGCTGTCCCTCACGCCCGCGTGACCCGCTCCAGCAGTGCCACCGGTCGTGGTCCGAACAGATCCGTGAGGCGTACCCGGCCGGTGAACTCCCGTTCGGGATCGAGCACATCGGCCCACTGACCGGGCGGCAGCGGCAGGCCGGTGTCCCGCCAGCCGCCGGACTCCGTGAGGCGCAGGGAGAGGCGGGTCACCGCGGTGATCACCTCTCCGGAGCGGGTGAAGGCCGTGCAGTGCTGGGCCGCCGGGCCCTCCGCGGGCAGCGGATCGTAGGTCGCGGCGGCCCCGAAGGCGTCGGGCCTGCGGGCGCGCAAGCGCAGTGCCGCGCGGGTCAACGCGGCCTTCTCGCCCGGGTTCTCGGGCGGCAGGGACGCCGGGCTGCGGTTGTCCGGGTCCACCAGCGCCCGGAACTCGCCCTCGGCGCCCTGGTACACGTCCGGGACGCCCGGCATCGTCAGGTGCACCAGGGCCGTGCCGAGGACGTTGGCCCGGATGTGCGGCTCCAGCGTCTTGCGGAAGGCGGCCACGCGCTCACCGGGCGGCCCGCAGGGACCGGCCGCGGCGAAGGCGGTCACCGCCTCCTCGTACGGCGTCTCCCGCTCGGTCCAGCTGGTGTACATGCCGGCCTCGCGCACATGCTTCAGCAGGTACCGGCGTACCCGTTCCTCGTCGGCCGGGCCGAGCCCGAACACCGTCTGCCAGGCCGCCCAGGCCAGTTGCCGGTCCGGGGCGCCCTCCTCGGCCCGGGTCAGTTCGGTCACCAACTCGGCCCATCGGCCGGGGCATTCGGTGAGCACGGCGAGGGCCGCGCGGACGTCGGCGCTGCGCTTGGTGTCGTGCGTGGTGACGGCCGTACCGGTGAGCGGCCGCTCGTCCTGGACGCGGGCGCAGTACGTGTGGAACTCGCGCGGGGAGATCCCCGGCCGGCCCGGGTCGCCGCCCACCTCGGTCGCCGACAGCAGCGGCACATAGCGGTAGTACGCCGTGTCCTCCGCCGACTTGGCCCGCAGCGCGGAGGCCGTCTGCGCGAACCGGGTGCGCAGCTCAAGCCGGTCGGCGTGGTCCGGCGCGGCCGGATCCCCGGGAGCCTCGACGAGCAGTTGGCGCACGAGGTCGACCGCCGCCGCCTCCTCGGGCACCACGAAGGCGAGCCGGGCCTCCTCGGCCGCCTCCTCGGTGATGACGGCGGCCGCGTCCCCGGAGGCGTAGGGCCGGTAGACCCGCATCCGGACCAGGAGTTCCTCCAGGGCCGTGCGCAGCGCCCAGGGGGCCCGGTCGCGCAGCGCGAGGTCGGGGGAGTGCGCGCACAGCCGTACCGCGACCCGGGTGAGCCGCTCGGTCTCGGTGGCCAGCTCATGGGTGAGCACCTTGTAGGCGGCCCGGCGGGCCGTGGCGTCCCAGACGCCGCCCCGGTCCTGCTGCGGGGCCGCGAACCTCCGGTACTCGGTGAGGAGTTCGACCGCGCCTTCCGGGTCCGTGAACAGGCCGTCGACCCGGCGCAGCGCGTCGTAGCCGGTGGTGCCCGCGACCGGCCAGGAGGGCGGCAGCTGTTCGTCGTCGGCGAGGATCTTCTCGATCACCGTCCAGCGGCCGCCGCTCGCCTCGTGCAGCCGGGCGAGATAGGCGTCGGGGTCGGCGAGCCCGTCGGGGTGGTCCACGCGCAGCCCGTCGGCCACGCCCTCGTCCAGCAGCTGGAGGATCTTGGCATGGGTGGCGTCGAACACCTCGGGGTCCTCCACCCGCAGCCCGATCAGCTCCGAGATGCTGAAGAACCGCCGGTAGTTCAGCTCGGTCCGGGCGAGCCGCCACCACACCGGGCGGTACCACTGGGCGTCCAGCAGCTCGGGCAGCGGCAGCCCCTCGGTGCCGGCGCGCAGCGGCAGGACCTGGTCGCGCAGCCGCAGCGTGTCGCCGTCGATCCGCAGCTGTTCCAGCTCGGCGCCGAGCGGGGCGCCGAGGACGGGCAGCAGCACCCGGCCGCCCCCCGCGTCCCAGTCGATGTCGAACCAGCGGGCGTGGGCCGATTCCGGTCCCTCGCGCAGCACCTCCCACAGGGCGCGGTTGTGTCCGGGCGCCATCGCCATGTGGTTCGGCACGATGTCCAGGACCAGGCCGAGGCCGTGCTCCCGGGCGGTCCGGGACAGCGCGCGCAGCCCCTCCTCGCCGCCGAGTTCCGCGCGGACCCGGGTGTGGTCCACCACGTCGTAGCCGTGCGTGGAACCCGGGACGGCCTCCAGGACGGGGGACAGATGCAGATGGGACACGCCGAGCGAGGCGAGGTACGGGACGGCCGCCGCGGCGGCCGAGAACGGGAAGGCGGGCTGGAGCTGGAGCCGGTAGGTGGCCGTGGGCACCCCCGGTCCGGGTCGCGCAGAGGTCATGGAGACCTACGTACCCGCCCTGCCGCGTTTCGTGTCACCCGGACCGGGCCGGAGGGTGAGGCGGCTCATCCGCGCTCACCCACATGGCCTACGGCGCCCTACGCCGGACGGCGTAGGACCATGAGGCTGCGGTCCTTGAGGGCGAGCCGGTCGCCCGCCCCCGCCTTCGCCCCCGAACCTGGCGGGATCCCTTCGTCCCGGGCCGTGTCGACCACCACCTGCCACTGCCGGCCGTGGTTCACCGGCACCCGGAAGTCCAGCGGCTCCGGGGAGGCGTTGAACAGCAGCAGGAAGGAGTCGTCGGTGATCCGCTCGCCGCGCGGACCCGGCTCGGAGATGGCGTTGCCGTTGAGGAACACCGTCAGCGCGGACGCCCCCGCAGCGTCCCAGTCCCGCTGGGTCATCTCCGAACCCTGTGGGGTGAACCAGGCGATGTCGGACAGCCGGCCGTGGCTGCCCTCCACCGGACGGCCGTGGAAGAAGCGGCGGCGGCGCAGCACGGGGTGGTCGCGGCGCAGCCACACCATGGTGCGCACGAACTCCAGCAGCTCCCCGCCGTCCTCGGGCCAGTGCAGCCAGGAGATCTCGTTGTCCTGGCAGTAGGCGTTGTTGTTGCCGCGCTGGGTACGGCCGAACTCGTCGCCGTGGCTGATCATCGGCACGCCCTGGGACAGCATCAGCGTGGCGAGGAAGTTGCGCGTCTGGCGGGCGCGCAGCGCGAGCACCCCGGGGTCGTCGCTCTCGCCCTCGGTGCCGCAGTTCCAGGACCGGTTGTGGCTCTCGCCGTCCCGGTTGCCCTCCTCGTTGGCCTCGTTGTGCTTGTCGTCGTACGACACCAGGTCGCGCAGCGTGAAGCCGTCGTGGCAGGTGACGAAGTTGATGGAGGCCAGCGGGCGGCGGCCGTCGTCCTGGTAGAGGTCGGAGGAGCCGGTCAGCCGGGAGCCGAACTCCGCGAGCGCGCGCGGCTCGCCCCGCCACAGGTCCCGTACGGTGTCGCGGTACTTGCCGTTCCACTCGGTCCACAGCGGCGGGAAGTTGCCCACCTGGTAGCCGCCCTCGCCCACGTCCCAGGGCTCGGCGATCAGCTTGACCTGGGAGACCACCGGGTCCTGCTGCACCAGGTCGAAGAACGAGGACAGCCGGTCCACCTCGTGGAACTGCCGGGCCAGGGTTGCCGCGAGGTCGAAGCGGAAGCCGTCGACATGCATCTCGGTGACCCAGTAGCGCAGCGAGTCCATGATCATTTGGAGCACGTGCGGGGACCGCATCAGCAGTGAGTTGCCGGTGCCGGTGGTGTCCGTGTAGTAACGGGGATCGTCCGCGAGGCGGTAGTACGACGGGTTGTCGATGCCCTTGAAGGAGAGCGTCGGGCCCAGATGGTTGCCCTCGGCGGTGTGGTTGTAGACGACGTCCAGGATGACCTCGATCCCGGCCTCGTGCAGCGCCCGCACCGCCGACTTGAACTCCAGCACCTGCTGGCCGCGATCGCCCCAGGAGGCGTACGCGTTGTGCGGGGCGAAGAACCCGATGGTGTTGTAGCCCCAGTAGTTGCTCAGGCCCAGGTCCGCCAGCCGGTGGTCGTTGACGAACTGGTGTACGGGCATCAGCTCCAGCGCGGTCACGCCGAGCTCGGTCAGATGGTCGATGATCGCGGGATGGGCGAGCGCCGCGTACGTGCCGCGCAACTCCTCGGGGAGGCCCGGGTGACGCATGGTCAGTCCCTTGACGTGGGCCTCGTAGATCACCGTGTGGTGGTACTCGGTGCGCGGCGGCCGGTCGTCGCCCCAGTCGAAGTACGGGTTGATCACCACCGAGGTCATGGTGTGCGGCGCCGAGTCCAGGTCGTTGCGCCGCTCGGGCGCGTCGAAGTGGTAGCCGTACACCTCCTCGCCCCAGCGCACCGCGCCCGCCACCGCCTTCGCGTACGGGTCGAGCAGCAGCTTCGCCGCGTTGCAGCGCAGTCCGCGCCCGGGGTCGTAGGGGCCGTGCACCCGGAATCCGTAGCGCTGCCCCGGCATCACCCCCGGCACATACGCGTGCCGTACGAACGCGTCGCTCTCGCGCAGCTCCACCGCCGTCTCCGAGCCGTCGTCGTGCAGCAGACACAGCTCCACTCGGTCCGCGGCTTCCGTGAAGACCGCGAAGTTGGTGCCGGCGCCGTCGTACGTGGCGCCGAGCGGATACGCCTCTCCAGGCCAGACCTGCATGGCAATGACTCTCTCAGGTGGACGGCCCGCCCGGGGGCCGGTCCGCGCGACAGCACGAAGTCTCCCCGAAAGCAGGAACGGCCCGGCCGGGCACCCCCGGCTATGAAACCGCTCACTCCCCGTGTGCGAACGGTGGGGAACGGCCCGGAAACGCCAAGCAGTTGAGCAAAGCAGGAGGGGAACCGACCTGTCCATCCGGCTGCACCGCGCAGCGCTCCCGGAGTACCCTTCCTTGATCGTTGAGACGGGAAAGGCCCGGGGACGGAAGGCGGTGCACGGGTGGGCTCGGGAGGGCTGGAGCTGCCCCCTGGTGGCGAGGGTCACGAGGGAGACTCCACGGACGTCCCGCCCGGCGCGGTGTCCCTGGCGCGGCCGATGGACGCGGGTTCCATCGGCCCGGAGCTGGACTGGGGCGCCGACGCCTGGCACGAGGTGCGCACCCGCGCCCAGCGGGCCGGCCGGGCCTACATCTGGCTGAACCTCGTGGAGCAGCGGCTGCGTTCGGTCGTGGCCGCCGTCCTGCGGCCCGTGTACGAGCCCGTGCACGGCGACGAGTGGGTGGTCGCCGCCGCCGGACCGGCCGGCCAGGAGTGGGTGCAGCGCGCGGTTGCGGTGCGCGAAGTCAGCCGCCGCAAGGGCTACTTGCTCGACCCGGCCGACGACAACGTGCTCAGTTTCCTGACGTTGCCCCAGCTGCGCGAGCTGATGGTGCAGCACTGGCCCTGCTTCGAGCCGTACTTCGACGAGCGCCGCGACCTCGAACTCGCCCTGGACGAGCTGGAGGTGACCCGCAATGTCGTCTCCCGCAACCGCGCCCTGTCCCAGGCGGTGCTCGGCCAGGCGGAGCGCGCCTCGGCCCGCCTCCTGGAGATGCTGGGCGCGGACGGCGATGTACCCTCCGCGCGCCGGCTGCCCGTCGACGCCGTCGAGGACCTGGTCGGCGACCGGTACGCCGACGTGGTCGCCGTGCACTCCGACCGGGTGCGCCTGATGCGCCAGTTCCCGGCCGAGGACATCTTCGGCGGCGCCCGCCGCCTGGACGCCATCGGCATCGGCCTCAACCTGCTGGTGCAGAACTTCTCCGGACGGCGCCTGGTCCGGCTCGCCGAGTCCGGCTCCCGCATCCGGCTGCTCTTCCTCAACCCTGCCTCCAGCTCGGTCAAGCGCCGCGAGCGCGAACTCGGGATGAAACGGGGCGAACTGAGCCGCTCGGTCGAGATGAACATCCTGCACATGCGCCGGGTGCGCTCCCGGCTGCGCGACCCGGGCGCCTTCCAGATCCAGGTGTACGACGAGACGCCGCGCTTCACCGCCTATCTGGTGGACGGCGACGGCGCCGACGGCGTCGCCGTGGTGCAGTCCTATCTGCGCGGGGCGCGGGGGATGGAGTCACCGGTCCTGGTGCTGCGCAACGGCAGCCGCCTGGTGAAGTCGGACGACGCGGGTGAAGCCGGACTGTTCCCGACATACCGCGAGGAATTCGAACTGGCATGGGCCGATTCGCGCCCTGTGTCCTGATCCGTCCCCCGGGCTCCGCCGAAAAGCGGAACGCGGTCCTCTGATTGTCAGTGCCCCGTGCGAGGGTGGAGACCACTGGGGGAACGCACCATCGAGAAGGGGGACCGCCCATGGGCTGGCACCAGGAGCTGCTGGTCGGCTTCGACCTGGAGACGACCGGCACGGATCCGCGCGAGGCACGCATCGTCACCGGCGCGGTGATCGAGGTCAGGGCCGGTGAGCCGCTGGGCCACCGGGAGTGGCTGGCCGATCCGGGCGTCAAGATCCCGGCGGACGCGGTCGCCGTGCACGGGATCAGCAATGAACGGGCGGCGGCCGAGGGCGAGCCCGCCGACCGGGTCGCCGACGCCCTCGCCGAGGCACTGGTGTCGTACTGGAGGACGGGCGTCCCGGTCGTCGCCTACAACGCGGCGTTCGACCTCACCCTGCTCTCCGCCGAACTGCGCCGCCACCGGCTGCCGTCCCTCGCCGACCGCCTCGGCGGAACCGCGCCCGCGCCGGTGATCGACCCGTACACCATCGACCGCCGGGCGGACCGCTACCGCCGCGGAAAGCGGAACCTGGAAGCGGTCTGCGCCGAGTACGGCATCGTCCTGGAGGCGGCGCACAACGCGTCCGCCGACGCCCTCGCCGCGGCCCGCCTCGCCGCCGCGATAGCCGTCCGCCACCCCAAGATCGCCGCCCTCGGCCCGGCCGAACTGCACCGCAGGCAGATCGAGTGGTACGCCGAATGGGCCGCCGACTTCCAGGCCTTCCTGCGCCGCAAGGGGGACGCGACGGCGGTCGTGGACGGACTGTGGCCGCTGCGCGAGCTGACGCCCGAGACGGTGTGATCAGAAGGGGTACCAGCGCACCGACTCGTCCCCGTCCCGCAGCGACGCCACCCGGCGGCGGAACTCGGCCAGGGCCTTGGGGTTGCTGGGCGCGTGCTGGGAGACCCAGGCACAGCTGGCCGTCTCTCGGGCGCCGCGCAGCACCGAGCAGCCCTCCCACTCCCGCACGTCCCAGCCGTAGGTCTCGGTGAAGGTGTCGTACGCCTCGGCGGGCAGCCCGTACCGGTCGCGGGAGAGGGCCATCACCACCAGGTCGTGCTCGCGCAGATCCGTGGAGAAGGTCTCCAGGTCCACCAGGACCGGGCCCTTCGGCCCGATGTGGACATTGCGGGGCAGCGCGTCGCCGTGGATGGGGCCCGGGGTCAGACGGGGCGTCAGCGCGGCCGCGGCCGCCGCGAAGCCGTCCCGGCGCGCCCGCAGATAGGCCGCGTCCTCGGGATCGATCGCCTCGCCCGCGAGCCGAAGCCAGCGCTCCACCCCGCCCAGCAGCTCACGCGGCGGCAGCACGAACGGCGCCGCGGGCAGGGCGTGCACCAGGCGCAGCAGCTCGGCCAGGTCGCGCGGCTCGGCGGGGCGTACGGCGTCCGGCAGCCGGTGCCACACCGTCACCGGATGGCCCTCGACCAGCCGCGGCTCCGGCTCGGCCGCCCGCACCGCGGGCACCCCCGCCTCGGCGAGCCACCCGGCGATGTCCAGCTCGCGCCGGGCCCGCTCCAGCAGCTCGGCGTCGCGCCCCACCTTGACGACCAGGTCACCGGCGGCGAACACCGCGTTCTCGCCGAGCGCGAGCAGCACCGCGTCCCCGGCCCCCGCCGCGGGCACGCCCGCCGCGGCCAGTACGTCCCGCGCCCGAGCCTCGTCCATCGTGGTGCCTCCGTGCCGTCATCGCCGAGCCGTTCCCGGGGGCCGGCACCCGCCGTTCCCCCCGGTCAGTCTCCCATCCGGGCGGGCCGGCCCCCGCCGGGCGTCATGGGATGTCCGTTCCGCCGTCAGAGATCCACTTTGTGATTACGAAAGCTTGTTGAACAAGTCACAGCTGTGTGCAGAGGTTGATCCGGCCCCCGCCGAACCGGCATTGTTTCGCGCAGCCCGCCCCACGGGGGCCGGGCCCCGGCCGTCGTGCCCGCCCCCACGGGGCACGACGGCCGCTCTAAGCTGGCCGTGTGACGACCTATGCGGCGCTGTTGCGCGGGATCAACGTCGGCGGCAACCGGAAGCTCCCGATGGCCGATCTGCGTGCCCTGCTCGACACCCTCGGCCACACCGGGGTGCGCACCCATCTCCAGAGCGGACAGGCCGTGTTCACCACCGACCGGGGTGACGAGGATTCCCTGGCGGGGGAGTTGGCCCGGGCGATCGAGGACCGCTTCGGCTTCCCGGTGGACGTACTGGTGCGCGACCACGCCTATCTGGCCGAGGTGGTCCGCGCCTGCCCCTTCCCGGCCGCCGAACTGGAAGCCCGGCAGCTGCACGTCACGTACTTCTCCGTGCCCGTCACCCCGGACCGCTACGCGCACCTCGACCAGGTCGCGCTCCTTCCCGAGGAGTTCCGCCTCGGCGACCGCTGTCTGTACCTGTACGCCCCCGACGGCCTCGGCCGCTCCAGACTGGCCGAGGCGCTGGGCCGCCCGCGGGCCGCCAAGGACCTCGTCGCCACCAGCCGGAACTGGAACACCGTGGTGAAACTCGCCGAGCTGACCGCGCCCGAGGCGTGATCCCCTGTGATGGGATCGGGTCCATGCGCTACATCGTGATCGGAGCGGGAGCGGTCGGCGGCACCGTCGGCGGACGGCTGGCCCAGGCCGGACGCGAGGTCGTCCTGGTAGCCCGCGGCGGACATCTGAGGGCACTCGCCGAGCACGGGCTGCGACTGCGCGTCCCCGAGGGGGAGCTGACGTACCGGCTGCCGGCCGTCGAGGGCCCGAAGCCGCTCGGCGAGCTGCGCGCGGACGACGTCCTGCTGCTCACCGTGAAGACCCAGGACACCGCGGCCGCGCTGGACACCTGGGCGGCCGCCCCGGTGGCGGGCGGCGGCACCGCGGGCGAACGGCTGCCACTGCTCTGCCTCCAGAACGGCGTGGAGAGCCCCCGGATCGCGCTGCGCCGCTTCCGCCGGGTGTACGGCGTCTGTGTCTGGCTGCCGTCCACCTTCGTGGAGCCCGGCGTCGTCTCCGCCCCCGGCGCCCCGCTCACCGGCATCCTCCATCTGGGCCGCGCCGAGGGCGGCACCGACGACACCGCCCGGCGGATCGCCGCCGACCTCGCGGACGCGCGCTTCGAGGCGCCGGTCGTGCCGGACGTGGCCCGCTGGCAGTACGCCAAGCTGCTCGGCAACCTCGCCAACGCCCAGGAGGCGGTGAGCGGCCCCATCGAAGGCGCGGCGGCCGAGGGGCTGTACGCGCGCGTACGCGCCGAGGGGGAGGCCGTGCTGGCCGCCGCCGGGATCACCCACGCGAGCGTCGAGGAGCAGCGCGCGGTACGCGGCGACAAGGTGACCCTGGTCCCGCTGGCGGGCGCCCCGCGCGGCGGCGGCTCCTCCTGGCAGTCCCTGGCGCGCGGCACCGGCAGCATCGAGGCGGACTACCTCAATGGCGAGATCAACCTCCTCGGCCGGCTGCACGGCGTGCCCACCCCGCTGAACGAACTCCTCCAGCGCCTCGCCGGCACCTTCGCCCGCGCGCACCGGGCGCCCGGCTCCCTGCCGCTCACCGACCTGGTCCGGCTGGCCGACGAGGCGCGGAAGGCAGCGGCCTGAACCTCCGGCGAAGCGAAGGCGAACGTTCACGAACGGCGAACTCCGCTTTCTGTGAACCGGAGTTCGAACAGACCCCCGCCGGTGTGGCTGATAACCGCCCCTGCGAGGGGTCGACCTGACCTTCCCCTGTGACATCCCGATCACCCGGGGCGCAGAACGGAGTGCCGTCGCGGTCCGACGTCACAGGGGAACGCCGGACCGCGACGGCTTTTACCACGGTCCTCACCCGCAAGGGGGCGGGTCCGCGAACAACGCGACAACTCCGTCCCGTTGTCCCTAGGGTGAGGCACGCCGGACGGCCGGAACGACACCACCCATCCCCCCGCCGGAGCGTGTGCACGCCGTTCCGCTACCGCGTCCGGGGCCGCGGACGGACACCCGAGCACCCGCGGAGTGGCGATTTTCGGCCTACCTCTGATCCACGAGCGAGGACAGGACATGAGCACCTACGACTACGGACACCTCAACGGACCTGGACAGTACGGTGAGTTCGTCGGCCTTGACCTGACCCACGGCACGCCACCGCTTCAGGCTCTGATCGCGGTCTCCGCCCGGCTCACCGAGGCACTGCGCAGGGAGTGCCCCGGGCTCGTCCGGCAGGGCCAGATCATCGAGGCGGCGTTCGCGGAGTCCGCCGACGACGGACTGCCGCCCAACCGCGGCCGCATCCGCTCGGCCCTGGACGACATCTGCATCGGGGCGTCCGCCGGTACCGCCAGCCTCGCCTACACCCGGCAACTGGTGCAGGCTCTCGGGCTGTGACGCAGGGCCGCGCCCGGACGGCGGCGGCCCCTCAGGCGCCGAGCGCCTGGAGCGCCGGGCGGCACGCGGCGTCGTACCGGCGCAGCAGCAGCCGCGCCACCTCCGGCGCGGGCCCCAGCACCTCGGCGAGGACGTCCGCCCCGGCCGCGCCGCGCGCGATACGGTCCGGCAGGAAGCCGGGGGCCAGGACGTACGGCGCGACGGCGACCCGTGCGCAGCCGAGCGCGCGCAGCTCCCGTACGGCGTCCTCGGTGCGCGGCAGACAGGCGGAGGCGAACGCGGGCCGCACGGCGCACCAACCGGTGTGCCACCACTCCCGCGCGATATCGGCGATCACCGCGATCGCCTCCGGGTCACTGGACCCCGCCGAGGCCAGCACCACCCCGGTCGAGGACTTGTCGGCGGGGCTGAGCCCGGCCTCGTACAGCCGTCGCTCCAGCGCCGAGAGCAGCAGCGGCGACGGGCCGAGCACCGCCGCCTGCCGGATCCGCAGCCGCGCCGGGGCCGCCCGCAGCACCGCCGGGATGTCGGCCTTCGCGTGGAAGGCGCGGGTGAGCAGCAGCGGCAGCGCCACCACGTTCCGGACGCCCTCCGCCGCCAGGGACTCCAACACGCCTTGTACGGACGGCACGTTGAAGTCCAGGAAGCCGGTCTCCACGCGCAGCCCGGGGCGCTGCGCGCGCACCCGCTCCACAAGGGCGTGCACGGTGGCGGCGTGCCGCGCGTCGCGGCTGCCGTGGGCGATGACGAGGAGCACGGGCGCTTGCATCCGGATCAGCCTTTCACCAACAGGCCGCGGCTGCGCAGCACCCACCGCTCCAGCGGGCTGAAGATCAGCAGATCGATGGCGATGCCGACGAACAGGATCAGCAGGATGGCCTCGAAGACCATGGCCATGTCGCTGGCCGTACGGGCGTTCTCCAGGAGCTGGCCGAGGCCGGTGCCCAGGTCGGGGAAGTTCGCGATGATCTCGGCGGCCATCAGGGAGCGCCAGGAGAAGGCCCAGCCCTGCTTCATGCCCGCCACATAGCCGGGCAGCGCGGCCGGCAGGGTGATGTGCCAGGTGCCCCTGAAGCCGGTGGCGCCGAGCGTACGGCCCGCGCGCAGGAACAGCGGCGGCACCTGGTCCACGCCGGACACCAGCCCGTTGGCGATGGACGGCACCGCGCCGAGCAGGATCACCGTATACATCATGGAGTTGTCCAGACCCAGCCAGATCACGGCCGGGGGCACCCAGGCGACCGAGGGCAGCGACTGGAGGCCGGACAGGATCGGACCGATCGCGGCGCGCACGAACTTCACCCGGGCCACCAGCAGCCCCAGCGGGGTGCCGAGCACCAGGGCGAGGCAGAAGCCGAGCAGACCGCGCGAGACGGACGTCCAGATGTAGCCGAGCAGCTTGCCCTGGAGCCAGTCGTCGCGGAAGGCGCCCCAGACCGCGCCCGGCGTGGGCAGCTTGGTCGGGTCGTCCACGATCTTCAGGGTGATCAGGCCCTGCCACACCAGGAGGACGACGGCGATCGCGGCCAGCGGCGGCAGGATCTTGTCGATCAGGGTCCTGCGGAAGGGTATGCGGCTGGACTGGGTGGTCTCCAGCGCGTCGAGGCCCGCCTCCACGCTGCCCGCGGCCGGGGCGTCGGTGCTCGTCGTGTCAGTGCTGGCCATGGCGGCGGATCTCCCCACGCAGTACTTCGGTGATCTCCAGGGACAGTTCCGCCACGGGCGCGTCCTCGATACGGCGCGGCTGCGGGATGCCGACCTCCCACTCGCGGGCCACCCGGCCCGGCCGGGAGGACAGCAGCACCACCCGCTGGGCGAGGCGCACGGCCTCGCGCACATTGTGGGTGACGAACAGCACGGACAGGCCGGTCTCCGACCAGATCCGGGTCAGCTCGTCGTGCAGCACGTCCCGGGTGATGGCGTCCAGGGCCGCGAACGGCTCGTCCATCAGCAGCAGTTGACTCTCCTGGGCGAGCGCCCGGGCCAACGCGACCCGCTGGCGCATACCACCCGACAGTTCGTGCACCCGCTTGCCATACGCGCCCTGGAGGCGGACGAGTTCGAGGAGTTCCTCGGCCTTGCCGCGCCGCTCGGGACGGGGAACTCCTCGCAGTTTGAGGGCGAGTTCGATGTTCTTGCCGGCGGTCAGCCAGGGGAACAGGGCGTGTTCCTGGAACATCAGCGCGGGGCGGCCGTCGGTGCGGATGGTGCCGGCGGTGGGCTCGTCCAGGCCCGCCACCAGGTTGAGCAGGGTGGACTTGCCGCAGCCCGAGGCGCCCAGGAGGGTGACGAACTCGCCGGGCGCGACATCAAGGCTGATGTCGTCCAGGACGAGCTGGGACCCGCCCGGTGTGGCGAAGGACTTCGAGACATGCTCAAGGCGTGCGGCGTACTCCACCGACCGCGCGGCCTTGGCGAGGGTCGTGGCCATGGTCGTCACCTCCTGGGACGTCTTCGGGGCGGGCGTCAGCTGGTGCCGAGGCCGGCGGCGTCGACCGGGCTCTTGCCCTCGGCCTTGAGTACCCGGTTGAGGATCGTCAGGTCGTAGATCCCCTTGAGGTCCGGCTTCTTGAGCAGACCGGCCTTGACCGCGTGTGCCGCCTCGGTGTCGAGTGTGGCGGCCAGCGGGTCGTCGGTGAACTGGACCGACTTCCAGGCCGGGTCGAGCACCTCGGCGGGCAGCGCCTTGCCGGAGTCGTCCGCGAGCTGCTTGTTCGCGGCCTGCTTCGCCTGCTCCGGGTTGGCGTTGATCCACTTGTTGGCCTCGACGGACGCCTTCAGGACCGCCTCGACTGCCTTCGGGTGCTCCTTGAGGAACGCCTGGCGCACGATGATGTTGGTGATCACGAACTTGTTCCCCGGCCACAGCGAGGACTCGTCCAGGAGCACCTTGCCGCCCTCGGCGACCAGCTTGGACGCGGTCGGCTCCGGCACCCAGGCGCCGTCGATAGAGCCGGACTTGAAGGCGTCCGGGGTCACCTTGTTGTCGCTGCGGACGACCGTGACATCGCCCTTGCCGCTCTGCGGATCGACCTTCCAGCCCTGCTCCGCGGCCCAGTTGAGGAACGCCACGTCCTGGGTGTTGCCCAGCTGCGGGGTGGCGATCTTCTTGCCCTTGACGTCCTTCAGGGACGTGATCTTCTTCGGGTTCACGACCAGCTTCACCCCGCCGGAGGCCGAACCGCCGATGATCTTCAGGGACTTGCCGTCGGACTTGGTGTAGCCGTTGATCGCCGGGGACGGGCCGATCCAGCCGATGTCGATGGAGCCGGAGTTCAGCGCCTCGATCTCGGAGGGCCCGGCGTTGAAGGTGGCGTAGTCGGCCTTGGTGGCGCCCAGTTCCTTCTGGAACAGGCCCTGCTCCCGGCCCACCAGCGCGGTGCCGTGCGTCAGGTTCGGGAAGTAGCCGATCTTGACGGAGCCGAGACCGTCGATCTTCTTGGCTCCGGCGGCGACCCTGGCGGTGTCGTCGCTCTTGGCGTCGGAGCCGTAGCCGCACGCGGCGAGCGTGAGCAGCGGCAGAGCGGCGAGCGCGGCTATCGAGCGGCGCAGGAACGGGGAGTTGATGGCAGGCACGGGAGGCGTTCCTCTCGTTGGCCCGGCGGGTCACGGTCTCTCAGGTCGTGGCCGGGAGGTCGGCAGGTCTTCGTCTGTGGGGGGTGAGGGCGCGCGAGCGGTGCGCGTACGTCAGCGCACACATCGCCCGACCCCGCCCTGTCCGCTGCCGAGGGCGCCGCTGCCGACGCGGCCGCCCTCCTTCGCGAACGTGGAGTAGACATCGGGTGCGTTCATGATCAGAAGTCCCAGCCGTCGTCGTCGGCCGCGTCCTTGACGGGCTCCGGCGCGGCGAAGGACTCGCCGACCATGCCCGCGGTGAGGGTGGTGCCGTCGGCCGGGTCGATCAGGATGAAGGAGCCGGTGCGGCGCGAGTCGGCGTAGGCGTCGACGGGCAGCGGTTCGGCGGTACGGATCTTCACCCGGCCGATGTCGTTGGCCGCGAGCAGCCCGGGGTGCGGGTGCAGGGACAGATCGTCCAGGGTGAGCCGGGACGGGATGTCCTTGACGATCGCCTTGACGGTCCGGGTGCCGTGCTTGAGCAGCACCCGGTGGCCGACGGTCAGCGGGGCGTCGGCGACATGGCAGACCGTCGCCTCCACGTCCTGCGTGGTCGGCGGCGCGTCCTTGGTCGGCACGATCAGATCGCCGCGCGAGACGTCGATGTCGTCGGCCAGCAGCAGGGTCACGGACTGGGTGGTCCAGGCGACGTCGACCGGCTCGCCCAGCAGGTCGATGCCGGAGATGGTGGTGGTCCGCCCGGACGGCAGCACCGTGACCTGTTCGCCGACCCGGAAGCTGCCCGCGGCGATCTGGCCCGCGTAGCCCCGGTAGTCGGGGTGCTCGGCGCTCTGCGGCCGGATCACGTACTGCACGGGCAGCCGGGCGTGGCAGTGCGCCAGGTCATGGCTGACCGGGACGGTCTCCAGGTGCTCGAGGACGGTGGGGCCGCCGTACCAGTCCATGTGCGCGGACGGCTCCACCACGTTGTCCCCGGCGAGCGCGGAGATCGGGATCGCGGTGACCTCGGGGATGCCCAACTCGGTGGCGTAGGCGGTGAATTCCTCGGCGATCGCCGCGAAGACGGGCTCGCGGTAGCCGACCAGGTCCATCTTGTTGACGGCCAGCACCACATGCGGGACACGCAGCAGGGCGGCGATCGCGGCATGCCGGCGGGTCTGCTCGACCACCCCGTTGCGGGCGTCGACCAGGATCACCGTCAGTTCGGCGGTGGAGGCGCCGGTGACCATGTTGCGGGTGTACTGCACATGGCCGGGGGTGTCGGCGAGGATGAACCGCCGCCGGGGCGTGGCGAAGTAGCGGTACGCCACATCGATCGTGATGCCCTGTTCCCGCTCGGCGCGCAGCCCGTCGGTGAGCAGCGCGAGATCGGGGCCGTCCTGGCCGCGGTTCGCCGACGCCCGCTCCACGGCCTCCAGTTGGTCGGTGAGCACCGACTTGGAGTCGTGCAGCAGCCGGCCGACCAGGGTGGACTTGCCGTCGTCGACGGAGCCGGCGGTGGCGAACCTGAGCAGCGTGGCGGTCGCCGCAAGCGCCTCGGTGGTCGTGGTCATGGTTAGAAGTACCCCTCGCGCTTGCGGTCTTCCATCGCGGCCTCGGACAGCTTGTCGTCGGCGCGGGTCGCGCCCCGCTCGGTGAGCCGGGAGGCGGCGATCTCCGCGATGACGGCGTCCAGGGTCGTCGCGTCGGAGTCGACGGCGCCGGTGCAGGACATGTCACCGACGGTGCGGTAGCGCACCAGGCGCCTGACGACCGGCTCGTCCTCGCGCGGGCCGCCCCACTCGCCGGCCGTCAGCCACATCCCGGACCGCGCGAACACCTCACGCTCGTGCGCGAAGTAGATCCGCGGCAGCACGATGCCCTCGCGGGCGATGTACTGCCACACATCCAGCTCGGTCCAGTTCGACAGCGGGAACACCCGGACGTGCTCACCGGGCGCGTGCCGGCCGTTGTACAGGTTCCACAGCTCGGGGCGCTGGCGGCGCGGGTCCCACTGGGAGAACTCGTCGCGCAGCGAGAACACCCGCTCCTTCGCGCGGGCCTTCTCCTCGTCCCGGCGCCCGCCGCCGAAGACCGCGTCGAACTTCTCCGACTGGATCTTCTCGGTCAGCGGCAGCGTCTGGAGCGGATTGCGGGTGCCGTCCGGGCGCTCCTTGAGCACCCCCCGGTCGATGTAGTCCTGCACGGAGGCCACATGCAGCCGCAGCCCGTGCCGCTCGACCGCGCGGTCGCGGTACTCCAGCACCTCGGGGAAGTTGTGCCCGGTGTCCACGTGCAGCAGTGAGAAGGGCACCGCCGCCGGCGCGAACGCCTTCAGCGCGAGGTGCAGCATCACGATCGAGTCCTTGCCCCCGGAGAACAGGATCACCGGGTTCTCGAACTCGCCCGCCACCTCACGGAAGATGTGCACGGCCTCGGACTCCAGCGCGTCCAGGTGCGACAGGGCGTACGGGCTGCCCGTACCGCCCTCGACCTCGGCGAGCGTGGTCATATCAGTCCCCTCTCGCTGAGCAGGGCGGACACGGCGGCCGCGGACTCCTGCACACTCTGGTGCTGCGACTCGATGCGCAGCTCGGGCGCGGTGGGCTCCTCGTACGGGTCGTCGACCCCGGTCAGCCCGGTCAGCTCGCCCGCGGCCTGCTTGGCGTACAGCCCCTTCACATCGCGGACGCTGCACACCTCGACCGGGGTCGCCACATGAACCTCCAGGTACGGGGTGGCGTTCGCCTCGTGCCGCTCGCGCACGGCGTCCCGGCTGTCCGCGTACGGCGCGATCACCGGTACGAGGGTCAGCACACCGTTGCGGGACAGCAGTTCGGCGACGAAGCCGATGCGCTGCACATTAGTGTGCCGGTCCGCGCGGGAGAAGCCGAGGCCCGCGGAGATGAACTCGCGGATCTCGTCGCCGTCGAGCACCTCGACCCGGCGGCCCCCGGCACGCAGCCGGCCCGCCAGCTCATGGGCGATGGTGGTCTTGCCGGCGCTCGGCAGACCCGTGAGCCAGACGGTGGCTCCGGTGGTCACGTCGTTCTCCTGAGTCTGAGACGGTGTCTGTGTCGTGGGCCGTGTCGATGGCTGAGGGAGCGTCATCCGTGCAGCCCGCACTCGGTCTTGGCACGCCCCGCCCAGCGTCCGGCGCGCGCGTCCTCGCCCTCCAGCACCCGGCGGGTGCAGGGGGCGCAGCCGATGGAGGCGTAGCCGTCCATCAGCAACGGGTTGGTGAGGACACCGTGTTCGGCGACGTAGGCGTCCACGTCGTCCTGGGTCCAGCGGGCGATGGGGGAGACCTTGACCTTGCGCCGCTTCTCGTCCCAGCCGACCACCGGGGTGTTCGCCCGGGTCGGGGACTCGTCACGGCGCAGACCGGTCGCCCATGCCCGGTAGTCCTCCAGGCCCTCCTCCAGCGGGCGCACCTTGCGCAGGGCGCAGCACAGGTCCGGGTCGCGGTCGTGCAGCCGCGGGCCGTACTCGGCGTCCTGCTCGGCCACCGTCTGCCGCGGGGTGAGGGTGCGGACGTTGACGTCCAGCACCGCCGCCACCGCGTCCCGGGTGCCGATGGTCTCCGGGAAGTGGTAGCCGGTGTCCAGGAAGACCACGTCCACGCCCGGGCGCACCCGGGAGGCGAGATGGGCGACCACGGCGTCCTCCATCGAGGAGGTGACGCAGAACTCCGCCCCGAAGGTGTCCACCGCCCAGCGCAGGATCTCCAGTGCCGGGGCGTCCTCCAGCTCCCGCCCCGCACGCTCGGCAAGAACCCGCAACTCGTCGTCGGTGCGCGGTTTCTGATCCATCGTCATGTCCGCTCGTCCTCTTGGTCGTCGGCTCGGCGCAGGCCCTGCGCGAGCAGTCCGAGGAACTTCAGCTGGAACGCCCGGTTGCACGCCGCGCATTCCCAGGCGCCTCCCCCACGCTCGGCTCCGCTCGCGCGGGGGGACCCCCGCCCCTGCTCGCTGGGCCGCAGGTCCTCGTCGCCGCAGTAGGGGCAGTAGAAGGGGGCCGCGCGCTCGCTCACGACAGGGCCTCCTCGGAGGCGCGGGCCGCCCAGACGGCGAACCGCTCGCCGTCCGCGCGCTCGGCGAGATAGCGCCGCAGCACCCGCTCGATGTAGTCGGGCAGCTCGTCCGAGGTGACCTTCAGACCGCGCACCTTGCGGCCGAAGCCCGCCTCCAGGCCGAGCGCGCCGCCCAGGTGCACCTGGTAGCCCTCGACCTGGTTGCCGTCGTCGTCCAGGACCAGCTGGCCCTTGAGACCGATGTCGGCCACCTGGATCCGGGCGCAGGCGTTCGGGCAGCCGTTGAGGTTGATGGTCAGCGGCTCGTCGAACTGAGGGAGCCGGCGCTCCAGTTCGTCGATCAGGGCGCTGCCGCGCGCCTTGGTCTCCACGATGGCGAGCTTGCAGAACTCGATACCGGTGCAGGCCATGGTGCCGCGCCGGAAGGTGGACGGGGAGACGGTGAGGCCGAGCGACTCCAGGGCCGAGGACAGCGACTCGACCTGGTCCTGCTCGACGTCCAGCACGATCATCTTCTGCTCGACGGTGGTGCGCACCCGGCCCGAGCCGTGCGCCTCGGCGACCTCGGCGATCTTGGCGAGCGTGGTGCCGTCGACCCGGCCGACGCGCGGCGCGAACCCGACGTAGAAACGGCCGTCCTGCTGCCGGTGCACCCCGACATGGTCGCGCCAGCGCTGCACGGGCTGCGCGGGCGCGGGGCCGTCGGTCAGCTTGCGTCCCAGGTACTCGTCCTCCAGTACCTGCCGGAACTTCTCCGCGCCCCAGTCGGCGACCAGGAACTTCAGCCGGGCCCGGTTGCGCAGCCGCCGGTAGCCGTAGTCGCGGAAGATCGAGATGACGCCCTCATGGACGTCGGCGACCTCCGCCAGCGGCACCCAGGCACCGAGCCGGACCCCGATCTTCGGGTTGGTGGACAGCCCACCGCCGACCCACAGGTCGAAACCGGGCCCGTGCTCGGGGTGTTCGACGCCGACGAACGCGATGTCGTTGATCTCGTGCGCCACATCGAGCAGCGGCGAGCCGGAGATCGCGGACTTGAACTTGCGCGGCAGGTTCGAGTACGCCGGGTTGCCGATGACCCGGCGGTGGATCTCCTCGATGGCGGGGGTGCCGTCGATGATCTCGTCCTCGGCGATGCCCGCGACCGGGGAGCCGAGGATCACGCGGGGGGTGTCACCGCATGCCTCGGTGGTGGACAGGCCGACCCCTTCGAGCCGCCGCCAGATCTCCGGCACGTCCTCGATGCGGATCCAGTGCAGCTGGATGTTCTGCCGGTCGGTGATGTCGGCGGTGCCGCGCGCGAACTCCTGGGAGATCTCGCCGATCACCCGCAGCTGCCCGGTGGTCAGCCGGCCGCCGTCGATCCGCACCCGCAGCATGAAGTACTCGTCGTCCAGCTCCTCCGGCTCCAGGATCGCGGTCTTGCCGCCGTCGATCCCGGGCTTGCGCTGGGTGTACAGACCCCACCAGCGCATCCGGCCGCGCAGATCGTTCGGATCGATGGAGTCGAAGCCGCGCTGGGAGTAGATCGTCTCAATACGTGTCCGTACGTTGAGACCGTCGTCGTCCTTCTTGAACTGCTCGTTGCCGTTGAGCGGCGTGAAGTGGCCCTGGGCCCACTGGCCCTCACCGCGGTGACGGCTCACCTTGCGGCGGGGCGCGGAGGCGGCGGGCTGCTGTGGGGAGGCGGCCATGATTGCTACGTCCTTTGGACAGGCTGCGGACAGGGAGAAGCGGCGCTGAACGCTCTGACCTGCGCGAAAGCGGGCGCACGGCGAGAGCTTGGGCCGGGCGCGGACAGCGGTCGAGCGGGGAGCGGGATGCGCGGGAGCGGCGGTGCTGTAAAGGTCAGCTCGCCGGACAGATGGCGCTGGACATGCGGCCGAGGTCGACGTGCCGCCGACTCACCAAGGCAATTCCAGTTCCAGGCATGACGGCAGCGTGTCACGGCGATCTGGACAGAGTCCAGCTTCTTCCGTCATGTGGACACCCTTGTCTCGTATCGCGGGACAAGGGTGTATTGGCTCACATGCGGCGCGGGACGGCTTGTCGGGGCAGGTCAGGCAGGGTATGCGCGCGGCCAGGGGCCCGGGTTCGGCACGTCCGGCTCCAGCTCGACCCGGGTGTCGTACAGCGTGAAGCCGCGCCGTTGGTAGTTGGCCATGGCGAACTCGCCGTCCTTGTCGCATGTGTGCACCCATACCCGCTTCGTCGGCGCGAGCCCGGGCCAGCGCTCGGCGAGGTCCCAGGCGCGGGCGGTGCCGCGGGCCAGCAGATGCCCGCCGATGCCACGGCCGCGGAAGGCGGGGAGCAGCCCGAAGTAGAGGATCTCCACGGCGCCGTCGTCCTGCGCCTCCAGCTCGATGAACCCGGCCGGCGTACCGCGGTCGTACGCCACCCAGGTCTCGACACCGGGCTTCTCCAGCAGCTCCTGCCAGCGCGTGTACGGCCAGTCGAGCCGGTCGGTCCAGCGGATGTCCCCGCCGACCGCCGTGTAGAGGAACCGGTTGAACTCGGGGGAGGGCACCTCGGCCCGTACGATCCGCACATCGCCCTCGGGCGCGGCGGCGGGCAGCAGATCGGCCGGGGACGTCTGCTCCAGATACCAGGTGGTGACAGGGACGCTGCTCATGCGGGCCAGGGAACCATCCCGTCCCGGTGTCTGTCGATCGACCCCCTTTGCGCGAGGTCGGACCGGGAACGGGCCCGGCGGGTCAGCCCAGCGACCGGTCCAGTTCCGCCAGCGGCACCGCGAACAGCATCCGGTCGGACAGCGACCACACCTCACCGGTCTCGCGCAAGTACGACAGGGAGCCCGCGGACTCGGCCCAGCAGCGGTGCGTGGCGTCCGCGCCGCACTCCGCCGTCTTCGCGCCCCGGGTGTCCTGCCGCCACAGCCCTCCATGCCCGTCTTGCGAACCGGGCAGCCGTCCCACATACCAGGACGTGCGTGGAGCGCCGGCCGCCCGGTACGACAGCACGCCCCGGATCCCGGTCACCTTGGTCCGGTACTCCTCCACAGCGTCCACCCGGCCCTCGGCATTGGCGGCGAGCAGCCCCGCGCGGCGCGGGTCCGTACTGAACGCGTACCGCCAGAGCCGGGCGGGCCGTTCGCCGCCGGGGGAGGTCCACTCCGCGGCGACCAGAGTGGCCGGTGCCGTACCCGAATCCAGGGCGAGCGCGCTCGGGCAGGGCGCCCCGGTGGCCGAGCAGCGGCCCGCGGTGTAGCTGTAGCTGCCGATCGCGGGCATCACATATCCGTACCCGTCGGCGGACCAGCCGCCGCGCACCCGGCCGATCGCGGGCCCGTCGACCGTGGCGCGCTGGATCCGGTCGAGGTCGTACACATAGAGCACGGCGGAGCCGCCTCGGCGGGCGGTGACCAGCAGCTTGTCCTGGTACCAGACCATGGAGGAGACCCGGGAGCTCAGGCCCCGGTAGTCGCGGCCGCCGTCCACCGGCACCACCAGCAGCACCCAGCGGTAGGCGAGCCGGTCCGGATCGTCGGCGTCCACGACGGCGACCCGGGCGAGACCGCGCTCGGCGTCCGGGCCGGTGCGGGTGCTGTGGGTCCAGCCGCTGAGCAGGACCCGGTGGGCGCCCGGCACCCCGTCGCCGCCGGCGTCCCCGGACGTGGTCACCGAGGCCGGCCGCCAGTCGGTGGCACCGGTGTCGGCCGGGTCCCAGCAGTAGGCGCGCGTGGGGGAGGGCGAAACGGGCAGGGAGGCGCGGTCGGTATCGTCGCAGTCGGACCCCTCGCGCAGGGTGCGGTCCGCGCCCCGGAGCACGGTGTCCATGCCGACCGGCCGGCCCATCGAGGCGGCCAGGGTGTCCAGGGTGCGGGCCGGCACCAGCTGCTCGCGCAGCCGCAGCCGGCCGGTGTCCGCGGGGGAGGTGAGCGGCTTGAGCGCGCCGGGGCGCTCGGTGACCTGCGCCTGGGAGGTGCTGATCAGGGTGGCGGCCGCGGTCAGGGCCAGCGCGGTCCCGGTCAGTACGGCACGCAGGGCCGTGCCCCGCCTGCGCCGACGATGTCTGCCGCGTTGCTTCATGTCGTCCCCTCGTCAGGGCCCTTTCGCTCCGGCGCGCGCCGTCGCCCCGGCCCCCCGGCCGAGGCGGGTCAACTGCGCCCCCCGGTCGCTGCGTTGACAGCGCGGTCGGGCCCGTAGGGGATGCTACGGCAGTAACGGTCCGCGCAGGGCGAAGACCCCGCAAATACCCGGAAGTCACGCCGCAGGCGTCATGCCCCGGCCGTCACGCGGGCCGCGGTCGCTCGGTCGGCGGGGCCGCCCGCCGGTGTGCCACCACCGCCGCCGTGGAACGCGGCAGCAGGTCACGGGGGTTCTCGGGGAGGACGACCTCGACATCGGCCGCATCAGAGAAACGATACGGCCGATGCTGGAGAAGTCCCCCGAGATAGCGCCGGATTCGCGACATCTCCGCTCGCACCGTCACCGTACGTGACGGGTCCTGGAAGAGGTCCCCGGCCAGCTCCGCCGCCCCGCGCCCGCCCGGGTGTTCGGTCAGCAGGAACAGCAACTCGGCGTGTCGCGGGCTCAGTTCCCGCGACCAGGCGCCCGCCGAGCCGGACGCCGACACGGTCACCGCGGCGCGCTCCGGCCGGGACAGGTCCAGTACGACACGGGAGGCGGCCGGCGCGCCCGGCTGCTCGTCGGCGCGCAGCAGCCAGCCCTCCCCGAGCGGTTCCGCCGCGCACCAGCCGAGCGAGGGCAGCCACCGGCGGCCGGGGACCAGCGACTTGGGCAGCGCCACCCGCCGCAGATACGGCATCCCGGTCACCGCCGCCGACCAGCCGTCCCGGTCCACCACCAGCGCCCGCCCGTCCAGCCGGGCCAGCACCGGCGCCGCGACCGCCCGCAGCCGCTCCAGCGAGCCCACATGCAACTCCCGCAGCCGCGCCTCGGCGAGCTTCGCCACCGCGTCCACCCAGGAGAGGGTCGCCGGATGCATGGTCTCCAGCGGGCCGCTCACATCCACCACCCCGAGCAGCCGCCCGTCCCGCGGATCCGTGATCGGCGCTCCCGTGCACGTCCAGGAGGTGTGCGACCGTACGAAGTGCTCGGCGGCGAACACCTGTACCGGCCGCCGTACGACCGCGGGGGTGCCCACCCCGTTGGTGCCGACCACGTCCTCCCGCCAGTCCGCGCCCAGCTCGAAGCCGAGCCCGTCCGCCTTGCGCAGCACCGGCGCGGACCCCTCGCGCCACAGCACCCGTCCGTCCGCGTCCGCGACGACCATGATGTGCTGGGCGACGTCCGCGACCGAAAGCAGCCCCTCGCGCAGCACCGGCAGCACATGCCGCAGCGGCGACTCCTCCCGCCGCCTGCGCACCTCCTCGGGCGGCAGCAGCCCGGATCTGAAGTCGCGGTCCGGGTCGACACCGCTGCGCAGCATCCGCCCCCAGGACTGCTCGATCACCGGCCGCGGCGCGAGCGGCACCCGCTGCCCGGCGAGCGCCGCCTCGCGCACTTCGCTCAGCACCCGCGCCGCCTGCGTCGCGTCCAGGGCGGCCAGGCGCGCCACGTTCATCGGCGGGTTCACCACGGGTTCTCCTCCCGGAGCGGGGGGTCGTACACATTCATTCAGCCGTCCGGGCGGCGCTTTCCGGTCGGTCGTGCCTCCTATACTGCCGGGCCGGGCAGGCCGGAGGCACAGACTCCGCGCATGTGCGCCAACAAGTTGCAACCCCCTGCAACCCTGGTGAACCGTCCGATCCCGGCCGAGACTTGACCAGGACGCCCCGCGTGGCGTCCACGGGCCGCAACAGGCCCAGGTGGCGGGGGTGGTGCCGTGTCGGCGCAGCACCACCCCCGGCCGGGCACCGGCCGTTTTCGGCCAGGGCGCCCAACTCCACCGGGGGACACGGCGATTCAGGAGAGCGGCCGCGCCCGCTCCACCACCGACGCCAGGTCCAGACCCCCCGGCAGCGTGCCGAACGTCCCGCCGTGATCGCCGCCGAGCCGGGACGCGCAGAAGGCGTCCGCGACCGCCGGCGGCGCGTGCCGCACCAGCAGGGAGCCCTGGAGCACCACCGCGAGCCGCTCCGCCAGCCGCCGCGCCCGGCCCTCCGCGCCCTCCAGATCGGCGAGTTCGGTGAACAGGTCCCGCACCGCGCGGTCCAGCCGGTGATCGGCGCCGTGCGCCCGCCCGATCTCCGTCAGACACGCGTCCAGCGCCCCCGGCTCCCGCTGGAGCGCCCGCAGCACATCGAGCGCCTGTATGTTCCCGGCGCCCTCCCACACGGAGTTGAGCGGCGACTCGCGCACCAGCCGGGGCATCCCCGACTCCTCCACATACCCGTTGCCGCCCAGGCATTCGGCGGCCTCCACCACAACGGGCGCACACCGCTTGGTGATCCAGTACTTGGCGGCCGGCACCGCGAGCCGCAGAAAGGCGCGCTCCCGCTCACCGCCGTCGTCGTACGCCGCCGCGAGCCGCAGCGCCAGCGCGGTCGCCGCCTCCGACTCCAGCGCGAGGTCCGCGAGCACATTGCGCATCAGCGGCTTGTCCAGCAGCGGCCCGCCGAACGCCTCCCGGTACGCGCAGTGGTGCACCGCCCGCGCCACCGCCTGCCGCATCAGGCCCGCCGAGCCCAGCGCGCAGTCCAGCCGGCTCGCCGCGACCATTCCGATGATGGTCCGTACCCCGTGCCCCTCCTCGCCGACCCGGCGCGCCCAGGTGCCGTCGAACTCGACCTCGGCGGAGGCGTTGGACCGGTTGCCCAGCTTGTCCTTGAGCCGCTGGAGCAGGAACACATTGCGCGTGCCGTCGTCCAGGACACGCGGCACCAGGAAGCAGGTCAGCCCCTCGGACGCCTGCGCCAGCACCAGGAAGGCGTCCGACATCGGGGCGGAGCAGAACCACTTGTGCCCGGTGAGCGCGTAGGTCCCCTCCTCCGCGAGCGGCCGCGCCCGGGTGCTGTTCGCGCGGACGTCGCTGCCGCCCTGCTTCTCGGTCATGCCCATCCCGAAGAGCGCGCCGGGCTTGCGCGCGGCGGGCCGCAGCTCGGGGTCGTACACCGTGGAGGTCACCCGCGGCTCCCACCGGGCGGCGAGCGCGGGGTCGGCGCGCAGCGCGGGCACGGCCGCGTGGGTCATGGACAGCGGACAGCAGGTGCCCGCCTCGACCTGGCTCCACAGCAGGAAACCGGCCGCCCTGCGCACATGCCCGGCGGGCCGCGCCCAGGCGCCGGTCAGCCCGGCCGAGACACCCTTGCCGAGCAGCCGGTGCCAGGCCGGATGGAACTCCACCTCGTCGATCCGGTGGCCGTACCGGTCATGGGTACGGAGCCGGGGCGGCTGCTCGTTCGCCTGCGCGCCCCACTCCTGGAGCTGCGCCGAGCCCCCGGCCCGCCCCAGCGCGGACAGCTCCGCGCGCACCTCGTCGAGCAGCTCGTCCGGGGTGTGCCGCTCGACGGCGTCCACCAGCGCGCGGTCGGCGGCGAAGAGGTCGTAGCCGGCCAGCGGGGGCGGCTGGTTCGTCACGGTGTGGGTGGAGAAGCCTGCCATGGTGGCGAACCTACCCGGAACGGCGGCGGTGCGGGCCCCCAGGGTGCCACGGGGTCCCGGGGGGTGTCCGGGGCGGCGGGAGGAATCGGGACAGCCGGGTGCGGGTCGTGCGCGGGCGCTCGCCGGAACGCCCCGCGAGGTGAGGAGGGGCGCTCGCTGCGGATACCTTGGGGACGTGCAGCCAGCAAGTGATTCCCCCGAACGGCCGGTCGGACGGCTCCACCGGGCCCGCGCTCTCTACCGGAACGTATCCAAGCGCAGGACCGCCTGGCTGCTGCTCAAGGACACCGTCAACTCCTGCATGGAGTACCGCATCCTCGGCCTCGCCGCCGAGGCCGCGTTCTTCACCCTGCTGTCGGTGCCCCCGCTGCTGCTCTGCCTCATCGGGCTGCTCGCCTACGTCGACACCTGGACCGGCGCGCACACCATCGGCAGCCTGGAGACCAACCTCCTCGACGCCTCCCGGACCGTCCTGTCCGACAAGGGCGTCAAGGAGATCACCGAACCGATCCTGCACGACGTCATCAAGGGCGGCCGGCCCGACGTCATCTCCCTCGGCTTCCTGTTCGCCCTGTGGTCGGGGTCCCGCGCGGTGAACGTCTTCATCGACACCATCACCGTCATGTACGGCCTCGACGGCGTCCGGGGTATCGTGCGCACCCGGATCATGTCCTTCGTGCTGTTCATCGTGGCCCTGCTGATCGGCTCGGTGGCGCTGCCGCTGATGGTCGCGGGACCGGACGCGGTGGTACGGGTGGTGCCCTGGTCGGAGACGGTCGTACAGGTCCTGTACTGGCCGGTCGTCATCGTCCTGTCCGTCGTCTTCCTGACCACGCTCTACCACGTGTCCGTGCCGGTGCGCTCGCCCTGGATCGAGGACGTGCCCGGGGCACTGGTGGCGCTCGCGATGTGGGTGTTCGGCAGCTTCCTGCTCCGCATCTACCTGGTGCACACCATCGAGGGCGCCACGATCTACGGCTCACTCGCCGCGTCCGTCGCCGTCATGCTCTGGATCGGGGTGTCCGCCTTCGCCGTGCTGGTCGGCGCGGCGGTCAACGCCGCGATCGACCGGGTCTGGCCGGCCGCCGCGACGGCCGCGGCCCGTGAGGCCAACGAGCGGGTGCGGCACGCCCAGGTCGCCGAGTACGTCGCACGGGCCACGGCCGCGCGGGACACCTTCCCGGACGACCCCGACGACCCGGACATGCCGTCCGAGTTCCCCGAACGCTGGTCGCGCTTCCTGCCACCGGAGGACGTCACCTCGCGGCTGCGGACGCCCACGTGGGGCGGCTCCGGGGCGCACCGACGGGTGACACCCAAGGGCGACAAGGGGGACGACTCCCAGGTGGACGGCCCGGGCCCGCAGGCCGGCGGGGGCGGCCCTCATTTCCCGGGCAACAGCGGCAGCCCCCACATCCCCGGCACCGGGAACGGCGAGAACCCCTACCGGCAGTGGTGAATCGAAAGGGGTGCGGACCGCCTCCGGCCTGAGGGGCGGCCAGGACCCGGCCCGGACGCCGCGGCGGATCGGCTCGCGCCGGTGGGCCGGGCTCGGGCCCGGTCGAGTCGACGGGGCGCGCATCGGTGAACCGATCGGGCTGCCGGATCTGGCTGTGTCGGTGGGTGGGCCAGGGGGGGGCCGATGGGGCGCGCTCGGCCTGGCGGAGTGGACGCGCGCCCGTGGGGCGGGCCAGGACGGCGGATCGTGCTTGCGCCGCCGCCGGTTCGGAGGCGCTCGCGCCAGAGATCTGATGGCGCTGCGGGGGCCACCTGTGCCAGTGCGGCGGGCCCGGATCGGTGGGATGTGCTCGCGGCGTCGGATCGGGGTCGGGCCGGTCGATCGGGCTCGGCTCGGTGAACCGATCCAGCCGACGGATCCGACCGTGCCGTCGGGGCGGACTCCGGCCCCCGGCCGGGCGACCACGCCGCTGAATCGGACCGCGCCGTCCGCCCGGGCCGCGCCGTCCGCCCGGGCCGCGCCGTCCGCCCGGGCCGCGCTGTTCGCCCGGGCCGCGCTGTTCGCCCGGGCTTCCGCCCTCAGCCCGGGCCGTGCCGTCCGCTGGGGTCGTGCCGTCCGACTGGGTCGTGTCCTCGGCCTGGGTCGTGCTCTCAGCCCGGGTCGTGCTCTCAGCCCGGGTTGTGTCCTCAGCCCGGGTCGTGCCCTCAGCCCGGGCCGTGCCGTCCGCCCCGGTCGTACTGTCCGGCTGGGACGTGTTGCCCGCCCGGGCTTCCGCCGTCCGACTGGGCCGCGCCGTCCACCCGGGCCTCCGTCGTCCGACCCGGTCCCCACTGCCCGACCCGGTCCCTACCCTCCACCCGTCACCACGGTCCGACCCGTCGCCACCGTCCGAGCCGGTCTCCACCGTCTGACCGGGCCCCACCGTCTGACCCGATCCCCACCGTCCGACCCCGGTCCCCACCCTCCGCCCCCGGTCCCCGTCGTCCCGTCCGGCCTGCTCCGGCCGAGGGCTCCGTTCTCTCGTCTGCCGCAGTCGTACCCTGGCATTCGTGTACGCGGAACGGACCTCCCGGCTGGTCGGTGCGGTGGTGTGGAGGAAGGGGCCCGTCGGCGAGGGCGGTGCCACGGGGGCCGTGTTGCCCGATGGCTGTATGGATCTGCTCTGGGACGGGGAGCGGCTGCTGGTCGCCGGGCCCGACACCGGGCCGTATCTTCCCGAGGGCCCGGCCCGTTGCTGGGCCGGGGTGCGGTTCCGTCCCGGTACCGCGCCCGCCCTGCTCGGCGTCCCGGCGCATGAACTCCTTGACCGGCGGGTGGAGTTGGCCGACCTCTGGCCCGCCGCCCGGGTCCGGGAGCTGTGCGACCGTACGGCGGCGGCGGACGACCCGGCGCGGGCCCTGGAGGAGATCGCGCTGGACCGCGCCCTGGCGGCCGGACCCCCCGATCCCTGGCTGCACCTGCTGGTACGACGCCTCGACCAGGGCGCCCCGGTCGCCGAGGCGGCGGCCGAACTCGGCCTCGGCGCCCGGACCCTGCACCGCCGCAGCCTCGGCGCCTTCGGCTACGGCCCCAAGACCCTGGCCCGCATCCTGCGCCTGCGCCGAGCCCTCGCACTGGCCCGCGCGGGCGTGCCGTACGCGGAGACGGCGATCCGCGCGGGCTACGCCGATCAGCCCCATCTCGCGCGCGAGGTACGCCGGTTGGCGGGCGTGCCGCTCGGGGAGCTACTCGGCGACCGGTAGCGGGGCGAACAGGTCGACGCCGTTGCCGTCCGGGTCGAGGACGGTGGCGTACCGCTGCCCCCACACGGCGTCCCACGGCTTCAACTCCCCGTGGTGCCCGGCGCCGACCATCTCCTCGTACACCGTGTCGACCTCCTCGGGCGCGTCGCACCGGAAGGCGAGCGAGACCCGGCCCCCGGCGGCCGGCGGGCGCCAGCCGGGGTGGAAGGCGCGGACGGTCTCCTCGCTGTCGAGGGCGAGGGTGAGCCCGCCGGGCAGTCGGGCCTCGGCGTGCGGCAGGGTCTCGGCGCCCTCCGGGAACACCAGGCCGAGGCGGCGGTAGAAGGCGAGCGAGGCGGCCATGTCGGAGGCCACCACGCCGATCAGGGCGAAGTGTGCGGTCATGCGGCCACCGTAGGCAGCGGCCGGGCGGCGGGTCTTGAAGGAAACGGACACCCGGCCCGTTCAGCCGAACGTGACCGGCCCCCGGGGCGTGTCCACGGTGAAGCGGAGCGCCACCGGCCCCTTCGCCAGATCGAGCCCGGTGCCCAGGGCCGCCAGCGGACCGCGCACCTCCTCCGGTCCCGGCACGGTCGCGGACACCGCGATCAGCGGGGTGACCGGCAGGCCCGAGTCGGCGGGGTGGCGCGAGTCGCCCCAGTCGATCAGGAACGGCACCAGGCCCGAGGGATGCGCCGGTTCGCCGCCGGTCAGCCGCCACCGCAGCAGCTCCCCGTCCGGGGTGCGGCGGCTCATCGGGTGCGCGGGCCCCGGGTCGTAGCCCCGCGCACGGGCCGCCGCGATCGTCCCGTCCAGGTCCGGCGGGCTGATCGCCCACGTCAGTACGCACGGTCCGGGCAACTGGTCGACTCCGAAGGGCCGTTCACCGGCCGGCGTCGGCTGCTCCGGGTCCGGCCCGACGATCTCCAGATAGGCCCGGCCGCCGAGCCCCACCAGATGGTTCCGGGTGCCGTGGCCGAGATGCGCGCCGCCGGGCGCCGGGGTCACCCCGGTACGCCGCGCGAACTCGGCGACGGACGCGGCCAGATCGGGGGTGGCGAGGACAATGTGGTCCAGATGCGCGGGAATGGCGTTCACCCGGTGGGAGGCTACGGTCAACGGCCGCCCCGTTCAAGGCCGTCACGCGGGCACGGCCCTCATCGACCGCACCTCCCGGGCCAGTTGACGTAGTCCCGTGTCATAAGGGCACCGCATACCCCCGTACCTCCCGCGCCGCACGCGCATCGGCGTCCGCGCCGCCCGCCGGGATCCGGACATCCTCGCTCACCCGGACGGCGGAGCCGATTGAGCGGGTCGGCTCCGCAAGTGACGTTTCTGCGGTGAACGGATTGCGCCATTCCAGTGAGTAAAGGTGGCGTCATGGCAAGTCAATGTGAGTACCTAGAGATGCTCTTGGATTGGTAAAGGGCATTGGGGTGCGGTGGCCCCTCGCCGCCGTGCCGTACCCAAAGAAGGAGCCGGACCTTGACCCACGGTAAGAAGCTGCGCGACCGCATCGCCGGGCCCGGGACCACACCGCTGATCGGCGTCTACGACATGTATTCGGCGTCGATCGCGGCCAAGCACTACGACGGGATGTTCGTCTCGGGTTTCGGCTTCGCCGCCTCGTACTACGGCCTGCCGGACATCGGATTCATCGCCTGGCCCGACATGGTGGCCTTCGTCCAGCGGCTGCGGGGCGCCTTCCCGCACCACCACCTCCTCGTGGACATCGACGACGGGTACGTCGATCCCGAGGTCGCCTGCCATGTCGTCGAGCACCTGGAGCGCATCGGCGCCTCCGGGGTGATCCTGGAGGACCAGAAGCGGCCTCGCCGCTGCGGACACGCCGACGGCAAGCAGGTGCTGCCGCTGGAGGAGTACCTGGAGAAGCTGAACCAGGTCCTGGAGACCCGCACGGATCTGGTCGTCGTCGCCCGCACCGACGCGACCGACGAGCACGACATCCTGCACCGCGCCGAGCGGCTCGCCGCGACCGACGCGGACGTGGTGCTGGTCGACGGGGTGCGCAGCGTGGAGTGGATCAAGCGGATCCGGGAGGTCGTCGGCGGCAAGCCGCTGCTGTTCAACCAGATCGCGGGCGGCAAGTCGCCGCGCCTCTCCCTGGGCGAGCTCTCCGACCTCGGCGTGGACGTCGCCATCTACAGCACGCCCTGCCTCTTCGCCGCGCATGAGGCGATGGACTCGGCGCTCACCGGGCTGAAGGCCGCCGACGGCCGGCTGCCCGTGGTGGACCCGGCGAGCGGGGTCGGCGTACAGGCGTCCACCACCCTGCTGGAGCGCAACATCGCCCGCGAGCGGCTGGCTCCCGAGAGCGTGGGCGTGTGAGGGCCGCCCGTATCGGTACGGCGGCCGTGCTCACAGCGGCCTTCCTCGGCGCGGGCGCGGCCCCGGCGCTCGCCGACAACAGCCTGGTCACGCTGGTCGACAACTCCCACGCCGACTCCTGGCTCGAGGTCGACCGCACGGCCAATGTGCAGACCGGCAAGGGCGACGCGGGCAGCGACCACGACGGCAGCGCGGTGGACGCGATCGAGGCGCTCTTCGGCAACCCTCCGGCGCCGGACGAGGACTGAGAGACCGAGGACCGAGGCGCTGACGGAGCTGACGGACTGAGGGGCTGCTGAGGGACTGAGGAGGGTGCGCGCTCACGCGGTCGTGGGTACGGCCGCGTGCTCGGGGCGGCGAGGGCCGGGTATCTCCCGCAAGGGGGCGCCCGGCCCTCGTCGATACCGGTCAGGGGCGTACGCCCGGCGCCTTTCGGCACCCGTCCGGTACCCCGAACGGCCCAGCCGGAGGTCTGTGCACCGGAATGCACCGGCCCCTTGTGGTGCTCTACATATGAAAGGTGCATGACGGCGAAGGGCTGGTGGGCGATGACGGCAGACCCGATGGGCCCGGTGGTCCGCACGCCCCACGGCGCCGTACGCGGCCGCCAGGAGCGCGGCGTCGCCGTGTTCCGGGGCATCCCGTACGCCGCCCCGCCCGTCGGCCCCCGCCGCTTCCGGCCCCCCGAGCCGCCCGAGCCCTGGGACGGGGTGCGGGACGCGGCCGAGTTCGGGCCGACCGCGCCGAAACCGCCGTACTCCGAGGCGTTCGCCCAGTACCTCTCCGACCCCTCGATCCCCGGCGACGACTGCCTCAACCTCAATGTCTGGACGCCCGACCCCGCTTCCGGCGCCAAGCTGCCCGTCCTGGTGTGGCTGCACGGCGGCGCCCTGACCAGGGGATCCTCGGCCGTACCGGTCTACGACGGCCGTACCTTCGCCCGTGACGGCGTCGTCTTCGTCTCGGTCAACTACCGGCTGGGCATCGAGGGCTACGGACTGTTCCCGGACGCCCCGCCCAACCCCGGCCTGCGCGACCAGCTCGCCGCGCTGCGCTGGGTGCACGAGACGATCGCGGCGTTCGGCGGCGACCCGGACCGGATCACCCTGTGCGGCCAGTCGGCGGGCGCGATCAGCGCGGGCGTGCTGCTCGCCTCGCCGCACACCGACGGCCTGATCCGCCGCGCGGTGCTCCAGAGCGGCCCACCGGAGGTCTTCGAGCGGGACAAGGTACGGCGGATGGTGCGCCGGATGGCCGCCCGGCTGAAGATCCCGGCGACCGCCGCCGCCTTCGCCGCCGTGGACCCCGAGCTGCTGCTGCGCACCCAGGCCGAGGTGGGCAGGCTGTCCAGCCCGGTGCTCGGCGGACCGGCGTTCGGCATCGTGATGGACGGCGACCTGGTGCCCCGCGACCCGCTCCAGGCCCTGATCGACGGCGACACCGCCCGGGGCGTGGACCTGCTGATGGGCTGGACCCGGGACGAGTACCGGCTGTGGCTGGTGCCCGGGGGACTGCTGGAGCACATCGACCGGCTGGGGGCCGTCGCCGTAGCCGGTGCCATGGCCCGCTGCCACGCGAGCCATGAGATACCGCGCGGCTACCGCGCCCTGCGACCGGACGCGGGCGCCGCCGAGATCGTCGGCCAGATGGTCACCGACCACATCCTGCGCATCCCGCTGCACCGCCTCGCCGACGCCCGCCCCGCCACCAGCCACCTCTACGAGTTCGCCTGGCCCTCCCTGCGCCCCGATCTGCGCGCCTGCCACGCCCTGGAACTCGGCTTCGTGTTCGACTCCGGCGACATCCCGGAATCCCAGAAGCTGGCCGGTGAGGGCGCCCCGCACGAGCTGGGCGAGGAGATGCACGGCGCCTGGGTGCGCTTCGTGACCACCGGCGACCCCGGCTGGGAGTCCTGGAACCCCACCCACCCCGTGCGTGTCTTCGGCGACGGCCCGGCACACACCGCCCACGGCCCCCACGACGCCGAGTACGCCCTCTGGACCACGACCCCCAGCACCCGGCCACCCCGCACCTCCGTCCCCCGCGCCCCCGGCGCCGAACTGGCCTCCGCCATGCGCCGCTTGCGCCGATCGGTGGGGGCACGGCGACGCTGACGCCGGGAGCCGGGACAACCGGGAACGGCCGGTCAGACGGTCTGCGCCCCCAGCGTCCGTGCGATCGAGGCGATGCTCTCCGGCCCCACCCGACAGCAGCCGCCGATCAGGCGGGCGCCTGCGGTGTGCCAGGAGGTGACCTGGTTGGGGGTGAAGGTGGTCGGGCCGGACCAGGAGTGGGAGGCGGGTTGCCAGGACTCGCCGCTGTTGGGGTAGACCACGACCGGCTTGCCGGTGACCCGGGCGGCGAGTTCGACGGCGGGGGCCGCGTCCTGGGGGGCGCAGCAGTTCACGCCCACCGCGATGATCTCCTGCGCGTCGGCCGCGAGCGCGAAGGCCGCCTCCAGGGGCTGGCCGGCCCGGGTGCGGGAGCCGTCGATCGTGTACGACAGCCAGGCCGGGACCCCCAGTCCGCGTACCGCCCGCAGCAGCGCGGTGGCCTCGTCGGTGTCCGGGACGGTCTCCAGGGCCAGGACGTCCGGCGCGGCGGCGGCCAGGACTTCGAGGCGGGGGCGGTGGAAGCGCTCCAGGTCGGCCACGCCGAGCCCGTAGCGGCCCCGGTACTCGGAGCCGTCCGCGAGCATCGCGCCGTACGGTCCCGCGGAGGCCGCCACCCACAACGGGCGGTCCACGCCATCCTCCTGGGCCCGCCGGGCCGCGTCCCGGGCCAGCCGGACGCTCAGCGCGAGCAGGCGTTCCGCCTCCGGGCGGTCGATGCCGCACCGGGCGAAGCCCTCGAAGGTGGCCTGGTAGCTGGCGGTGATCGCCACGCTCGCCCCCGCCAGGTAGTAGGCGAGATGCGCCTCGGTGATCGCCTCCGGCCGCTCCGCGAGCAGCCGCGCCGACCACAGCTCGTCGCTCAGGTCGTGCCCGGCGGACTCCAGCTGGTTGGACAGCCCGCCGTCGAGTACGACCGTCCCGGCGGCGAGGGCCGCGGCGAGGGTGGGGGTGGAAGCGTTGCCGGTCATACCGGTGACGCTAGTCCACCGGGGGGGGGAGCGGCGGGGGGGGGTGTCCAGGGGGTGGGCAGGGCACCGGCGTCCCGCACACCTTTCGGTCCGGGCCGAAGCGTCCCGGGGCTAGGGTCTTTCGTTTGGATCAGGCCGGATTCAGGGCGCGGTGCCAGGGCCCGCGAGCCCGGCATGATCCAAACGAGAGGCGCTAGCGTGGCCGTATGACCGCAGACCTCAGTGGAACGTCCTTCGCCGCGCTGCACCGCCCCGGCGAGCCGCTGCTGCTGCCCAACGCCTGGGACCATGCCTCGGCCGCCGCCCTGGCCGCCCGGGGCTTTTCCGCGATCGCCACGTCGAGCCTCGCGGTGGCGGCGGCCGTCGGGCTGCCCGACGGGGCGGCGGCGACCCGGGAGCACACGGTGCGGCTCGCCCTGACACTCGGTTCCGAGCCGTACCACCTGACCGTGGACGCCGAGGGCGGCTTCAGCGACGACCCGGCGGAAGTGGCTGCTCTGGCAATGGAGTTGTGGGCCGCCGGTGTGGCCGGCCTCAATCTGGAGGACGGGCTCGGGGCGAGCGACCTGCTCGCCGCGAAGATCCACGCCGTCAAGGCCGCCGTACCGGGGATGTTCGTCAACGCCCGCACCGACACCTACTGGTCGGGGGACGGTGACGAGCGGGACACGCTCCGCCGTCTGGACGCCTACCAACGGGCGGGCGCCGACGGCGTGTTCGTGCCCGGCCTCACCGACCCGGCCCGCATCGCCGGCCTCGTGCGGCACCTCGGTGTCCCCCTCAACATCCTCCACTCGCCCGCCGGACCCACCGTCCCCCGCCTCGCCGAGCTGGGCGTGGCCCGGATCAGCCTCGGCTCCCTGCTGTACCGCAGGGCGCTGGGCGCGGCGCTGGACGCCATGGACGACATCGCCGCCGGCCGGACGCCGGGCGGCACGACCCCCTCCTACGACGAGGTGTGCGCGCTGGAGCGCAGCGTCTCGGTCAGCAGGTCGGCGAACTCCACCGGATGATCCAGCGCGCCCAGGTGCCCGCCGGGGAACTCGGTGAACGCCGCGCCCAGTCGCTGGGCCGTGAACTCGGTCGTACGGTGCAGGAGTTGACCGCGTGAGCCGGTGCCCGCGGCAAGCGTGAGCCGGGTGGCCGTATCCGGCGCGGGGACCGGCGTGTACGCGGTGAACGGATGCAGCACCCGGGCCAGGAAGACCCCCATCGGGGTCGCCGACTCGCCCTCGGCGGGCGGCCGTTCATCGCCGTCCAGCTGTCCGAGCAGCTCGGCGCGCCGCTCCGCTCCGTCCGGCAGCACGGTGACACAGGGCGGCTCGTGCGCGACCACATGCGCCAGCCGCGCCGGATGCCGGGCGAGCAGATCGAGCACCGCGATACCGCCCGAGCTGGTCCCGAACGCGTACGCCGAGCCGCCCTCGGGCAGCACCGCCGCCAGCACCCGGTGCGCCCCCTCGCTCCAGTCCGCCACTTGCTGCTCCGGCACCGGCAGACCGAGCCGGCCATGGGCGAGCCCCAACGGGTCGTAGGTCACCACGGTGAACCGCGCGGCCAGCGCCTCGACCAGCGGCCCGAGCCCCATCGGGTGCCCCGCGCCGCCCGGCAGCAGCAACAGTACGGGGCCCTCGCCCGTGACGTCGTAGTGGTCGCGGGCGTCGTCCGCCGTCTCGGTCATCGCTCATCCTCTCCGGGGGCCGGCGCCCGGGACCGAGGTTCGGGGTCCGGGCGCCGATGGTCCTGACCGGCCGACAGTACGTGCTGTCCCGCCCCGGAGCCTCCGAATTACGCGGCTCCCGGATCGGGGGCGAAGACGAAGTCGAACTCCGCCGGTTCCACGCGTAGTTGGTGGTGGGGGAGCGGGCCGGGGCCGCAGGACTGGGAGCCGAGGCCGTGCTGGGCGTGGTCCAGGTTGACCCAGATCGTGTCGCCCGGCACCAGAGCGGTCCGGTGGGTGGCGGCGTCCAGCTGCTCCGTGGTCCAGCGGCGGGCCGTCAGGAAGAACAGGGGATCGCCCTCGATGCGCAGACCGCCCAGCTCCGCCCAGCGGACGTCGATCCGGGCGCCGTTCTCCTGCGGACGGACGTACGGCGTCTGGAGGCCGGCCACCGTCGACTCCCAACGCCCGGTCATGGCCGCTGCCTTGCTGTCCGGATACGCCTCCCCGGGGCCGCCGCCGAACCATCGCACCCGGTCGGCGCGGGCGGCGGGCAGCCCGAGGCGGATGCCGAGCCGGGGGAGCGGCAGCGTCCAGTCGCCCTCCGGTACGACGCGCACGGCCAGCCGCAGCCGGTCCCCGTCCGCCGTCCAGCGGTACACCGTCGAAAGCCCCAACTCCCGTCCGGCGGGCGCCACTCGGGTGCGCACCGTCAGCGCGTCGCCGCCCGCCTCCACCGCGTCCAGGCGGTGCCGCATCCGATGCAGGCCGAGCCCGCGCCACCGGGGTGCGCAGCGGGGGTCGTCCTGCCAGGCGGCGCCCTCGTCGTTGTCGGTGGGCGCCCGCCACACATCCAGCCGGAGTCCGGTGACGGCCACGGCGCCGACCGCCGTCAGGGCGCCGGTGCGCGCGTCGAAGGTGCCGGGGCCCAGGGTCAACACACCCTCGGAGACGCGGAGTCGGGCGGTCGCCGGGACCCGAGGAGGTGTGCGGTCCGAGACCGGGAACTGGCCCCATGCGACGACATGCCCCCGCTCCGCCCACGCGGTATCGGCCGCGAGCGCCGCCCTGATCAGCCAGTGCGCCTCCCCGTCCGGCGCCTCGGCCGGGGGCGCGGGGAGTTTCACGTCCGCCGACTCGCCGGGCGTCAGGGCGGGCACCGGCAGGGGGCCGGAGGCCAGGATCTCCCCGTCCACCTGGTACGACCACGAGAACGCCAGTGCCGACAGATCGGCGGCGTCGTACCCGTTGGTCACCCGGACCGCCCCGGCCGTGCCGTCGCCCGTGATGCCGACCGGCTCCAGCACCTTCTTGTACTCGACCAGGCCGGGGGAGGGCCGCCGGTCCGGGAGGACCAGCCCGTCGCAGACGAAGTTCCCGTCGTGCAGCTCCTCCCCGAAGTCACCGCCGTAGGCGAAGCCCAGCTTGGGATGCGCGATGCCGTGATCGATCCACTCCCAGACGAAGCCGCCCTGAAGACGCTCGTACGACGCGAACAGCCGCTGGTAGTCGGCGAGTCCACCGGGGCCGTTGCCCATGGCGTGCGCGTACTCGCACAGCAGGAAGGGGAGCCGGCGCCTGCGGAGCGGGCCCCCGTCCAGGTGCCGGCCGATGCGCTCGACCTCCGCGTGCCCGGCATACATCCGCGCGTACACGTCCGTGTCGCGGCAGTCGCGGTCGCCCTCGTAGTGCAGCGGGCGGGAGGGGTCGCGGGCGCGGATCCACTCGGCCATCGCGGTCAGGCCCCGGCCCCCGCCGGCCTCGTTGCCCAGCGACCACAGGACGATCGACGGATGGTTCTTGTCCCGCTCGACCATGCGGGCCGCCCGGTCCAGCAGGGCCGGTCTCCAGCGGTCGTCGTCAACGGGGTTGTCCCGCCAGCCCAGTTCGGTGAAACCGTGGGTCTCCAGATCGCACTCGTCGAGCACCCACAGGCCGTACTCGTCGCACAGGTCGAGGAACGCCGGATGCGGCGGATAGTGGGAGGTGCGCACGGCGTTGATGTTGTGCCGCTTCATCAGCAGCACATCCGCGCGCATCGTCTCCAGGTCCAGCGCCCGGCCCCGCTCCGGATGCCACTCGTGCCGGTTGACGCCCTTGAACAGCACCGGCCGCCCATTGACCTTGATCAGGCCGTCCGCCACCTCCACCGTGCGGAAGCCGATCCGCAGCGGCACCCGTTCCCCGCCGGTGGCCAGCACCCCGTCGTACAGCCGGGGCACCTCCGCCGACCAGGGCCGCACCGGCACCGTCACCGGCTCCCCGGCCGGGACGTCGATGCCGAGTTCCGCGACCGTGACCCGGCCCGCGACATCGGAGTCGACGCGCAGGGTGCCGGTGCCCGCCCGGTGGTCGTACGAGGCGTGCACGAAGAAGTCCCGTACCCCGTCGGCGGGTCGGTGCAGCAGGGTGACATCGCGGAAGATGCCGGGCAGCCACCACTGGTCCTGGTCCTCCAGATAGGACCCGGCCGACCACTGGTGCACCCGTACGGCGAGCACATTGCCGGTGGCCTTCAACAGGGGCCCGACCGCGAACTCGTGGGCCAGCCGCGACCCTTTGAACGTGCCCAGCTCCGTGCCGTTCAGCCAGACCCGGGCGCAGGACTCCACCCCGTCGAAGCGCAGCACCGCCCCGTCGCCGTCTCCGCACGGCCAGTCCGCGGGAAGGTCGAAGACCCGAAGATGGTCGCCGGTCGGATTCTCGGTCGGCACCCGCGGCGGATCGACCGGGAACGGATAGCGGTGGTTGGTGTAGACCGGGGAGCCATGACCCTGGAGGACCCAGTGTCCGGGGACCGGGATCTCGGCCCAGCCACCGGCGTCGTACCCCTCCCGTGCGAAGGACCCGGCCTCGGCCGTCGGCGACAGCCGGAAACGCCAGGTGCCGTTCAGGGAGAGGGACGCGGCGTCGGAGGACGCGTACCGGGCGCGGGGCGGCAGCGCCCCGGAGCCGGGGGACACGTCCTCGACGTACTCGATGCCGGTGCCAATGCCGGTCTCGGTGTCGTTGCCGGTGGAGGAGTCGACGGACATCGGTCTCCGATCTGGTGCCACACACGACGGAAGAGCGGGATCAGCCGGGAGGGACGCTCACGCGAGGCTAGGCACGGCGCCCGACCCCCGACAAGGGGGGCCGGGAAGCACCGTCAGCCGTCCAGGACCTCCCCGACGAACGCGTTGGTGAACTTGCCCGTCGGATCCAGGTCCCGGACGAGCGCCCGGAAGTCGTCGAGGCGCTCGTACCGCCCCCGCACCACCGCCGCAGGCATGCCGAACACCTTCCCCCAGTGCGGGCGCGGCTCGAACGGCTCCAGTGCCTCCTCCAGGCCCCGCACCACGGGCAGCACGGCCGCCTCGTCCCGCACCCAGGTGAAGTGCAGCGCCACCGAGTCCCGCGCGTGTGCCGGGCTGAGCCACTGCGGATCGGCGGCGACCGTGCGCACCTCGCAGGTCTGGAGCACCCCCGCGACGCTCTCCCGGATTCCCTCGACCGCTCTCAGCGCGCCGATCGCCGCCGCGCGCGGCACCAGGTACTCCGACTGGATCTCCTCACCACTGCTGGGCGTGAACTCCGCCCGGAAGTGTGGCAGTCGCTCATGCCAGGGCCCCACCACGCCCAGCTGCTCGGTGCAGTTGACCGCGGGCATGCCCGGCACCGGATGCATCGGCACCGCCGCCGGTGCCGCCCAGGGGAAGTCCACCGCCGGCCGGTCGGTGCGCCGCTTGACCCACACCTGCCGAAAGCCCGGGTCCCGCCAGTCCGTGAACAGGCTGACGCTGTACGCCGATCCGGCGACCGCCTCGAACTCCAGCCCCTCAAGCGGCAGTTCGGTGAACACCCGCTGCTCCACCCCGAACGCCGGTTCGAGGTCGAGGGTGAGCGCGGTGACCACGCCCAGCGCGCCCAGCGAGGTCACCGCGCCGTCGAAGCGGGCGTCGCCCCGGGCGATCGTCACCGTCGTACCGTCCGCGACCACCAGCTCCACCTCCCGCACCGCCGAGGCCAGCGGAGGGTTGGCCAGGCCCGAGCCATGGGTGCCGGTCGCCACCGAACCGGCCACCGAGATGTGCGGCAGCGACGCCATGTTCGGCAGGGCGAGACCGCGGGCGTGCACCGCACGGGCCAGCTCGGCGTAGCGGACCCCGCCGGAGACCCGGACCGTGCGCGCCGCCGTGTCCACCTCGATCAGCGGCGCCAGCCCGGCCGTCGACAGCAGCACACCGTCCGGGCCGGGATCGGCGACCCGGTTGAAGGAGTGCCCGCTGCCCAGCACCCGAACCTTCGCCGCACCGGACACCAGGGCCCGCAGCGCGTCGAGCGAGGCCGGGCGCCGGTACTCCTTCGCGTCGTAGGTGACGGTGCGGGCCCAGTTGGTGACGGTCTCCCTCATGCTGCCGATCCTCTCGCCGGGGCGGCGGGTCCGTTGACCCCTTTCTCCGCCGCGCCCTACGGTAAGGACAGCCGCGCCGCACCGAGCCCGGAGGGTCCGTCCTTGCCCGAGCGCCCGCACGCCGTGCTCGCCATGGCGGCCGAGAACGTGCCGTACGTCTTCCCGTCCGACCTCCTCGCCCTCCTGCGCGCCCATCTGGACCTCGATCCCGCCCTGGTGGTCCAGGACCTCACCGAGCCCCGGGCGCGCGCGGCCCTCGCCCGCGCCGAGGTCCTCGTCACCGGCTGGGGCTGCCCCCGCCTGGACGCGGCCGCCCTGGACGGCGCCCCGAAGCTGCGCGCCGTGCTGCACGCGGCCGGATCGGTCAAGGGCTTCACGACCGCCGAGGTGTGGCGGCGCGGCATCCTCGTCTCCTCGGCCGCCGACGCCAACGCGCTGCCCGTCGCCGAGTACGCCCTCGCCATGATCCTGCTCACCGGCAAGGACGTCTTCGCGCTGCGCGAGGAACTGCGCGCGCGCCGGGGCTTCCCCTACGGCACGGTCCTCCCCGGTCTCGGCAACCACGGCCGCCGTGTGGGCGTCGTCGGCGCCTCCCGCGTCGGCCGCCGGCTGATCGAACTGCTGCGCCCGCACGACCTCGCCGTCACCCTCGCCGACCCCACCCTGGACGCCGGGGAGGCCGGGCGCCTCGGGGTGCCGCTGCTGCCCCTGGACGACCTGCTGCGCACCAGCGACATCGTCACCCTGCACGCCCCCGAGACCCCTGCGACCCGGCATCTGATCGGCGCCCGCGAGCTGGCCCTGATGCCCACCGGGGCGGTGCTCCTCAACACCGCCCGCGGCTCCCTCGTCGACCAGGACGCGCTGGTCGCAGAGGTGCGCACCGGGCGTCTGCGCGCCGTCCTGGACGTCACCGACCCCGAACCGCCGCCCGCGGGATCCCCGCTGTTCGATCTGCCGGGCGCCTTCGTCACCCCGCATCTGGCCGGCTCCCAGGGCAACGAGGTGGCCCGCCTCGGCCGGGTGGTGGTCGAGGAGGCCGCGCGCTGGGCGGCCGGTGCGGCGCTGCGCCACGCGGTCGACCCGGAGACGCTGGAGCGGATGGCCTGAGGGGGCCAGGGAGCGCGCCCGCGGGACCCGGCACCGCTCCGCCCGATCCGGGGGCATACGGTTGGGCAGTACACCTGAGCCGGGAGGAGACATACGGATGGGCACTCGCACCGCACTGGTCGAGGATCTGATGGAGCGCTTCCCGCACGTGCCGCGGGAAGCCGTCTTCAAGGAGGACCTGCTCCGCGGCGGTGTCGCCTTCGACAAATCCGCCCTGAGCGACAACGAGGGCGGGGACGTCAAGCCGAAGTCCTACTTCATCTTCTCCTTCGACCACGGCACCCTGCCCGAGCTGGGCGAGGCCGCGCTGCGCCGGCCCCCGGAGGAGATCATCCTCACCGGTGGGCCGTACGACCTGCGCCGTACGGTTGTCTCCGTACGGGTGAACCCCGCCTCCCCCTACCGGGTCGCCGCCGACGACGAGGGGGTGCTCGGCCTCTACCTGGACGGCAAGCGGATCGCCGACGTCGGGGTGCCCCCGATGCCGGAGTACTACCGGCACACCCTCTCCAACGGGAAGTCCGTGATGGAGGTCGCGCCCACCATCCAGTGGGGTTACCTGATCTATCTGACCGTCTTCCGGGTCTGCCAGTACTTCGGCGCCAAGGAGGAGTGCCAGTACTGCGACATCAACCACAACTGGCGCCAGCACAAGGCGGCGGGGCGGCCGTACACGGGCGTCAAGGACGTGGAAGAGGTCCTGGAAGCCCTGGAGATCATCGACCGGTACGACACCCAGAAGGCGTCCACCGCCTACACGCTCACCGGCGGCGCCATCACCAAGACGGTCGCCGGGCGCGACGAGGCCGACTTCTACGGCCACTACGCCAAGGCCATCGAGGAGCGCTTCCCGGGCCGCTGGATCGGCAAGGTCGTCGCCCAGGCGCTGCCCAGGGACGATGTGCAGCGCTTCAAGGACTACGGCGTGCAGATCTACCACCCCAACTTCGAGGTGTGGGACCGCCGGCTGTTCGAGCTGTACTGCCCCGGCAAGGAGCGCTACGTCGGCCGCGACGAGTGGCACAAGCGGATCCTGGACTCCGCCGAGATCTTCGGCGCGCGCAATGTGATCCCCAACTTCGTGGCGGGCGTGGAGATGGCGGAGCCCTTCGGCTTCACCACCGTCGACGAGGCGATCGCCTCCACCACCGAGGGCCTGCGCTTCTTCATGTCGCACGGCATCACACCCCGCTTCACCACCTGGTGCCCGGAGCCGACCACCCCGCTCGGCAAGGCCAACCCGCAGGGCGCGCCGCTGGAGTACCACATCCGGCTGCTCCAGGCCTACCGGCAGACGATGGAGGACTTCGGGCTGTCCTCCCCGCCCGGCTACGGCCCGCCCGGACCCGGCCACGCGGTCTTCTCGGTCAGCTCCTTCATGGACAGCCTGCCCGCCCGGGAGCCGGTCGAGGAAGAGTCGGCCAAGGCCTGAACCATCACCGTGCGTGATCGCTTACGCACGGGCCGCTTGTCAGCGGGGCCGGGCCCGTGAAAGGCTCGGTTCCGCGAGGTTTATGACAACTCCGTCGTCCCTGTGGTGAGTTGACCTCGCCCGTGATGCAGGAGTTCCATGCCCGACCTGCCGACCCCTCAGGACGACACCGAGGCCGCGCTGTTCTCGGAGTCCTGGGACGCGGTGCTCTCGTACGCCGCCCTGTGCGCCTCCGGTTCCGCCACCGCCCACCGGCTGGCCACCGAGGCGTTCACCCTCGGCATGCGCGAGCTCCGCGCGGCCGGGCGCACCCATGTGCGCGGCGCGGGCCGCCGCCCCGCCCGGCTGCCCGCCATCCCGGCCCTGCTCACCGCCGTCCGCACCACGGCCGCCGACTGGTCGGCCGCGGGCCGGGGCCGGCTGCTCGCCCCCGGCCTTCCCCAGTGGCTGTCCTCGCCCGAGGCGTCCCGCCTCACCGGCTCGCCCCGCGCCCATCCGCCGGCTCTGCGGGCCCTGCGCGACCTCGGCGGCACGGACGCGGCACTGCTGTGGCTGGCCGAGGTGGAGGCCCTGCCGCTGCCCACGGCCGCGCACCGGCTCGGGTTGGACCCGGCCACCGTAGGGACCGAACTCGACCGGGTGCGGGCGCTGTTCCGGGAGCGCTGGCGCCGAGCCCTGGGTGACGCCCCGGAGCCCGAGGCCGCCGGGCTGGCCGCCGTACTGGCGGGCGGGGTGCTCGGCTGGGGCGGGCTCGACTATCTGGAGCGGCGCCGGCGGACCGCCGAGGCGCGGGCCGGGACCGGCCGGGCGGGGGAGCCCCCGAGGGGTGAACCCGAGGAGCGCGCAGGGCTCTCGCGGCTGCTGCGCGGGGGCGGGATGTTCGCCACCGCCCTGCTGCTGTCGGCGCTGGCGCTGGGCGCCTCGCTGATGGCGCCCGGCGGTTCGGGCGCGGATTCCTTCACCGCCCGGGACGACGCCGCCGCCACCCGCGACGACACCGCGGCGCCCGACGACACCGGTGCGTCCGGCGGTGCCACCCAGGGCGGCGGCCGTACCGGCGCCCGCCCCACCACCGCGGGCCCCACCCCGACACCGTCCCCGACCCCGACCCCGGCCCTGACACCCGGGCGCGAGCCGACGCCCGGGCCGGTGCCGCCGTCCGGGACCCCGGCCGCCTCCGGCCGGACCACCGGCGCGGGCAGCCGGGACCCCGGGCGCCCGAAGCCCGGGCCCACCCCCGACTCCCCGCCCAGGGGCCTCTCCTCCCTGGCCCACGGCCCGGTGAGCCTCCCGGCCGCCCCGCCGTCCTCCTGCCGCATCGGCTACGACCTCGTCAGCCAGTGGCCCGGCGGCTTCCAGGCGACCGTCACCGTCACCACCGAGCAGGCCCTGGACGGCTGGCGGGTCGAGTGGACCTTCCCGGACGGCCAGCGGATCGGCCGGGTGTGGGACGCCACCGTCCGGCAGAACGGCTCCCGGGTCACCGCCACCGCCGCCGACTACGACCGGGTCGTCCCGGCCCGCACCGCCGTGGCCTTCGGCTTCACCGGCACCTGGACGGACGCCGACCGCGCCCCGGACGCCTTCACACTCAACGGCCGGCGCTGCGCGTAACCGCGCCGCGGCCACCCGCCCACCGGGCACTGGTCTCTACCTGACGAGCCGTCGTACGGCCGCCCCACCTGGGCATATCACGAGTCGTGATCGTTCTCAGAGCGTATTGCGTCTTGGACGGCTCCTGGTCCGGTGCTGGACTGGATCCACGGCGGATCCCGGCCGAACCGGCCGCGGACCGTGCGCCATCGGCGCGACCTCGATCCAGGAGAACGCAATGCCTCTCATCCATGTGCAGCAGACCCCCGGCAAGACCGCCGAGCAGAAGGCCGAGCTGGTCCGCGAGCTGACCGACGCCTACGTCAAGGCCACCGGCAGCAAGCCGGAGAGCGTCTGGGTGACCGTGCAGGAGATCGGCACCGACAGCTGGTCCATCGCCGGCGAGACGCTGGCCGCCCGCGCCGCCAAGCGCTGAATCCAGGGGCCGACACCCGAGCCGCCGTTCCCGGGCGCACATCCCCCGTTCCGCCCGGGAACGGCTTCCCCTTTTCGGTCGACCTGAGCCCTGACCAAGGAAGTTGCCACGTGCCATGAAGTCCGCATCGACTCGCACGCCCTACGCGCTGTTGCTCGCCGTCCTGTCCTCACTGAACGCGGGCGGCCTGTTCGCCTCCGACATCAACCTGCCGGGCGTCCCGGCCACCGCGCACGCCTTCCACACCCCGGTCGCGTCGGTGCAGTGGACGTTCAGCGCCTTCATGATCGGCATCGCGGTCTCCCAGGCGGTCTACGGGCCCATATCCGACGCGTACGGCCGTAAGCGCGTCATCGTCTCCGGACTCGGCCTGTTCGTCCTCGCCTCCCTGGTGTGCGCCGCGGCGCCCACGGTCGAGGTGTTCGGCGCGAGCCGGCTCCTCCAGGCGCTGGGCGCCGGCTCGGGCATGGTGCTCGGCCGGGCCGTGATCAGCGACCTGTACGAGGAGAAGGACGCGGCCCGGATGTTCGCCACGGTCATGCCGATCGTCGGCGTCTCCCCGTCCGTCGCGCCGCTGATCGGCGGCTACCTGACGACGTACGTCTCCTGGCGCGCGCCGTTCGTGGTCACCGCGGTGATCGGCCTGGTGACCCTGGTCGCGATGATCACCGCGATCCCCGAGAGTCTGCCGCCGGAGCGCCGCAGCAAGCACCTGGGCGCCACCCTCAAGGGCTACCCGAAGCTGCTCTCCCGCCCGCTGTTCTGGGCCTACACGGTCAATCTGTGCGTGGCGTACGGCGGATACTTCGGCTACCTGGCGGCCTCCCCGCTGGTGTTCGAGAAGATGCGGCTGGCCACCGAGACCACCAGCTACTGCTACATCACCGTCTCGCTCGCCTACGTCGCGGGCAACCTCACCTCGCGCGCCCTGGTCCGCACCCGGTCCGTCAACCGGCTGCTGTGGATGGGCCACGGGTTCTTCCTCGTCGGAGCGCTGATGATGCTGGGCCTCGGACTCAGCGGGGCCGGTGGCCGCTGGGGTCTGCTGGTGCTGGTCTTCATGCCGGTGATGACCTTCGGCAACGGCTTCCTGCTGCCGCTGTCGATGAGCGCGGGTGTCACCACGTTCCGCGCGACCGCCGGTTCGGCGTCCGGTCTGATGGGCGCGCTCCAGCTGCTCTCCGCCTCGCTGGGCATCTACCTCTCCAGCCGGCTGCCCGCCGGTGACCTGTTCGCGCTCGGCTGGTTCGTGCTGATCGCCGCGGTGCTGGGCATCTGCGCCTTCGCCCTGTTCCTCTCGCTCGCCTCCCGTACGACGGCGGCCGCACCCGCGCCGGTGCGGCAGAGCGAAGAGCGGCCGGCCGACCGCCCGGCCGCGGACCTTCAGGAAGCCGCCATGGAATAAGGCCACATGAGGCCGTACGACCGACGGCAGCGGCACCCGTGAGGCGCTGACGCGCGTACGGGTGCCGCTGTCAGGTGTGCGAGGATTCCTCTGCGGCGACCCCGAAGTCTGTATTGATCTATTCATCAATATAAGTGTTGAGTTTCCATCACAGGGCCGCCCGTCGAGGATTGGGGGGTCCTGTGGAACTGCGCCAGATCCAGTACTTCGTCGCCGTCGCGGAGGAACTGCATTTCGGCAGAGCGGCCAAGCGGCTGCACATCGGCCAGCCCGCGGTCAGCCAGCAGGTGCGCCGACTGGAACGGGAGCTGCGCACCCAGCTCTTCGACCGCTCCAGCCGCACGGTCACCCTCACCGCGGCCGGGCAGGCCCTGCTGCCCGAGGGCCGCGCGCTGCTGAAGGCGCTGGGTTCCTTCGCCGCCAAGGCCCAGCGGCTGGCCGCCCAGAAGGACGCCACGTTCCGCGTCGGGATCAGCTCCGCCCTCGGCGAGCGCCTGGACGACTTCCTGGACGCGCTGCCCGACTCCGGATCCGGCACCCGCTTCGAGTTCCAGACCCTCGGCGCCCACCACCGCCTGGAGGAGGTACGGGCCGGCCGGCTGGACGCCGCGTTCGTCCGCGGTGTGGAGAGCGCCCCCGGACTGCGGCTGCTCACCCTCTGGTACGACCCCCTGGTGGCCGCCCTCCCCGCCGCGCACCCGCTGGCCGGCCGCAGCAGCCTGAACCTCGCCGATCTGGCGGGAGTTCCGCTGCGTCTCGCCTCCCGGGGCGAGAACCCGGCGCTGTACGACGCCGTCGTGGCCGCCTGCCGCAAGACCGGTTTCGAACCCACCTTCGGCGCGCCCTTCACGGGATTCCAGGACACCCTCGCCGAGATCGGCGCGAGCGGCGACGGCTGGACCCTGATGTACCCGACGGCGGCCGACACGGTCTCCTCGCGCCGGATCGCGCTGCTCCCGCTGGACGGGGAGCCCATCACCATGCGGATGTTCCTCGCGCTGCCGGAGAACGCGGACCCGATGCGGCTGGAACTGCTCACCGAGACGGCGGCCCGGGTCCGCCGCAAGACCATGGGGACTTCCTGACCGACCCGTTCCACACGCACAGCGCCCCGGAAGAGACCCTGACCACAGTCCCTTCCGGGGCGCTGACACTCGGTCGGCCCGGCCGTCCTACAGGCTGAGCATCCTCAGCGGCGCGTCCCGCACGACCTCCGTGATCCGGCCCTCGTCGAGACCGGCCTTCTCGAACCAGTCCCGGCTCCGCGTCGTCCACTCCCCGATGTCCATCTGGGAGGTCTGCCCCAGATCGGAGCTGTACAGGGCGCGCGGCACCTTGGCGAGGACGGCGGCGAAGTCGTCCCAGTCCTGGTAGCCCAGCAGGTACGTCAGCGCGGTCTGCTCCGCGTACACCTGCTCAGCCGAGGCGATGTCCAGCAGATCGGCGCAGCTCAGACCGGTCATCGGGTTGGCCGGCTGATTGAGCATCACCCGCGGCACGTCGAGCCGTACCGCCTCCTCGACCAGCAGCGCCACCTCGCGTCCGTCGGCGTGCCCGGTGGAGATCACGATCGGCAGGTCCCGGGCCATCCGCAGGATCTCCCGCACCTCCGCCCTGAGCACGCCGTCCCCGTCCGTGACGGTGAGCGGCCGCAGCCCGTCCCGGGCCAGCAGCGGATGCGCCGGGGTACGGGACAGCCGGCTCGTGTGGGTCCGCCCGGTCACCGTCGGCAGATGGACGATCAGGCGCAGCCCGCTGTCCTCGCCGTGCTGCACGACGGCCTGCTCCACGGCCCGGGTGTCCAGGCCGCCCGCGATGTCGTTGAGCACGATCGACCCGGAGACCGGCAGGCCCTGCTGACGGGCCTCCCACGCCTGGGCCGCGGTGGAGCCCAGATGGTTCTTCAGGACCACCCAGCCGCCGAGCCTGGCGTACTGGTCACCGGCCGTGGCCGCGGTGTGCCGCCGTACATAGGCGTCCGGGCCGACGTGGTAGTGGACGTCCACGAACGCCGCCTGTTCGGCGGTGGCCGCGGCCGTGGGTTCAGGCGTCATCGTCGCCCTTGTCCTCCCAGGGACGCGCGTAGCCGTAGCGGGCCCGCGCCTCGTCCAGCCGGATGCCGTCCGCGGCGGCCTCCCGGATGCGCCGCTCGGTCCGCTCGACCGCCTCGGCGCGCCGGACGACCTCGGCGACCAGGTCGGCGGGGATGCGCAGCGCCCCGTTGTCGTCCGCGAACACCAGGTCGCCGGGGCGGACCACGGTGCCCTGGATGTCCAGGTCGGCGCCGGTGCTTTCGAGCACCGCCCGGTTCTTGGCGCTGACCATGGTGACGGCGGTGCTGAACAGCGGGTACCCGGCCTCCCGGGTCTCCCGTACATCGCGTACGGCACCGTGCACGACGCTGCCCGCGATCCCCCGGCGCAGCGCCACCGAGGTGAGCAGGGAACCCCAGTTGGTGCAGGCGCCGGTGCCGCCGTTGTCCGCGACCACGACCGAGCCGGGCGGCACGTCGTCGATGTAGTTGGCGGCGTTGTGGAACGCGCCGTCGTCCTCGATGGGCCGGTAGCGCACGGTGAACGCGGGCCCGAAGGCCACCGCGCCGGGTGTGCGGGCGGCGATGCCGGGCAGCACGCACGGCGCGGCGCGCAGGCTGTCCATCGCGTCGGAGAGGGCGGCCGTGTCCAGCCGGGCCAGTCGTGCCCGCAGCTCGTCGTCGAGCAGCGGGTCGGCGGATACGGTGGTCATGCGGTCTCCTCCACGAGCCGGCGGGCGATGGTCCAGGCGGCGAACTGGGCTGCGTACGCGAGGACTTCGGGCCCCCGGTTGGGGACGGTCAGCTCGCCGGTGTGCTCCCGCGCCCCGTCGTGCACCGTGCACAGCAGGCGGACGGTGCCGGTGTGGTCCTGCGGACCGCCGCCGGCCCAGTCCGCGTCCAGCGTCACGGACACCCGCGCGGACGGCTCCCGGTCCTCGGCCGGCCGCCGCTCGGCGGCCAGCTCGGCCGCGAACCGGCCGCCGGTCACCCGGTCCTCGGCCGTCAGGGCCAGCGCGCGGGTGTCCAGCAGCTCGGCGAGTTCCTGGACGGCGGTGCGCTCCCGGTCGGTGACGACGTACGCGCCGAGCGCGTCGTCCAGCCGCTTCGCCAGCTCCGCCGCGTTTCCCGGCGGGCAGTCGATCCGGATGTCCACGTAGGGGTAGTGCCAGCGGTAGGCGGGCTTGACCCGCAGCCCCAGGTCCCGCACCAGGGCGTCCACCGCGGCGGCGGCGTCCGCCTCGATGACCCCGAGGGTACGGCGGAACACCGTGTCCACGGGCTCCGGTTCGGGGAGGTGGGCGAGGCCGTCGCGCAGGAAGGCGTCGAGCATCGGCAGGCACTCGCGCGGCGGGCCGGGGAGCATCACCACGGTGGTGCCCTGTACGTCGAGGCGGCAGCCCCAGGCGGTGCCGTTGGCGTTGGGCAGCAGCTCGGCGCCCTCGGGGAACTGCCCCTGGCGGCGGTTGTCCTCGTGGACGGCGACGCCGAAGCGGGTGAGCCGCTCGACGACGCCCTGCCATGCCTCCTCGCGGTGCTCCAGCGGGCGGCCGACCGCACGGGCGACCCCGATCCGGGTCACATCGTCCGAGGTGGGGCCGAGCCCGCCCATCACCACGACCACGTCGTCGCGGCCGATGGAGGAGCGCACGGCGTCCGCGATCGCCGCCTCGTCGTCGCCGACGGTGTGCCGGACACGGACCGGTACCGCGCGGGCGGCCAGCCTGCGGGACGCCTCGCCCGCGTTGCTGTCCTCCAGGACGGCCCGTAGCAGCTCGTCCCCGACGGTGACGACGGCGGCGGTGTGGGCGCGCGGCACGGCAGCGCAGGCGTCCAGCACGGCCGCGGCGCACTCGGTGGTGGTCGCCGTACCGCCCAGGTCGTACGTCACCCGGTCCCGGCGGCGCGTCACATGCGAGACCGCGTCCCGCACCTGGCCCGCGGCCTCGCCGAAGCCGAGGTGTTCGAGGAGCAGGCCGACGGTGAGGAAGGCGGCGAGCGGGTTGGCCCGGCCGGTCCCGGCGAGGGCGGGGGCGCTGCCGTGCACCGGCTCGAAGTAGTTGCCGTGCTCCCCGATGTTGGCGCTGGGCGCGAGGCCGAGGCCGCCCATCACACCGCCGCCGAGGTCGGACAGGATGTCGCCGAACATGTTCTCGGCGACGATGACCCCGAAGCGCTCGGGGCGGCGCGCCATCCACAGCGCGACGGCGTCCACGTTGAGGATCTCGTACTCGATCTCCGGGTAGTCCGCGGCGATCTCCTCAAGACGCTCGCGGGCGTAGGCGCTGCTGCGCCGCAGCACGTTCGGCTTGTCGGCGAGGGTGACCCGGGGGTGCCCATGGGCGCGGGCGTGCTCGAAGGCGTAGCGCAGGATGCGGTCGAGGCCGTGCCGGGTGAGCATCCGCACGCTCGCGGTGGTGGCCTCGCGGCCGCTGATCCGCGCGTTGGGGTGGTCCGCGACGAGCGGCCACATCTCCTCGGGCACCTGGTCCCAGTCGAGGCCCGCGTAGAGGCCCTCGGTGTTCTCGCGCACCACGCAGAAGCGGTACGGGGTGCCGCCCAGATAGCTCTCGACCGGCCGCAGGTTGGCGAACAGGTCGAGGCGCTGGCGCAGCTGGATGATCGGCGACACGTACTGCGGGGCCTGCTCGCGCAGCTGCGGTGCCAGGTCGGCCAGGGCCTCGCGTCCCGGCTTGCTGGTGGTGGCGCCGAGCAGCACCGCGTCGCTGCGGCCGATCAGGTCCCAGGTGCGCTGCGGCACCGGGGTGCCCTCGGTGCGCCAGAACTCCCAGCCGATGTCGCCGTGTTCGAGGGTGATGGGCAGCCCGAGGGCGTCGATCACCGGGAGGGCCGCATCGAGTACTTCGGGGCCGATGCCATCGCCGGGAAGTACCGCGACGGTCTTACTGGTCATGGATCCTCTTCTTCTGCTGTGGTGCCAGGAACGCGGCGACGGCCCGCCGGGTGGCCTCCGGCCGGTCGGCGTGGGGGCGCATGCCCGCCCCCGCAATGCCGACGCTGCGGTGCCCGGGGCCGGTTGCGAGGTGCTGCCTGCCCACGAGCTTCGACTCCTCGCCGTAGACGTGCAACAGCCTGCCGGGGAACGCCTCGACCTGGCTTTGGACATCGGCGCGGTGCAGCAGGCGCAGACCGGTGGCCAGGCGCCACCCGTACAGCGGGTCGTCCTCGCCGTCCCGCTCGCTGTCCGGGGTGTCCCGCGGGCCGGCCGGGGCCGGTACGGGCGCGGGATCAGCCGGGCCGCGGACCACCTCGTGCAGCAGGTCGAGCGCGGCGGTCGTGCCCCGCCCGGCCACGGCCGCCGCGATGCGCTCCAGGGTCGCGTCGAGCACCTCGTCGGCGACCGTGGGGGAGGACAGCAGGACGACATCCGCCCGATGCGTCCAGGGCCGGTCGAGGAGTCGCTGGACGACGGCGCCGCCCAGGGCGTTGCCCACCAGGACGTCGGGCTCCTCGGCGCGCAGCACCTGCGCCCACCGGTCGGCGAGGGCCGCGAGGTCGTCCCCGTCGCGCAGCAGCGACAGGGTGTCGTACACCGTCACCCGGTGACCGGTCGTCACCAGCGCCTCGGCGACGGGCTCGAAGAAGGCCCCCCGGTCCCAGCGGGCCATGACGGGCGCGAGCACACAGGCGGTGCGGGGCGCGCCCGCCTCGCCCAGGTGCACGGCGACCGGGGGCCGCAGCGGTGTCGTGGCCGGCGAGGTCATGCCGCGACCACCGGGCCGGTCAGCTCGCGCGCGGCGCTGAACGCGGCGCCCATGTGGTCCACGGGCAGCTTGGCGCGCTCCTCGACGGAGAGGTCGAAGTGGCCGAGGACCAGGTCGGGCAGCGGCAGCGAGGGTCTCGCCTCGGCGATCTCGGACTCCATGCGGTGCGCGAGGGTGAGGATCCGGCCGAGGTCGTACCGGTCGGTGCGCCCGGCGCGGCCCAGATAGGCGAGCCACTGCTCGGTGATCAGGTTGCCGGGGCCCTTGCCCATGCCGAGGACCGAGGAGTCGATCCAGGTGGCGCCCGCGTCGACCGCCGCGATGGAGTTGGCGAGCGCCAGGCCCAGGTTGTTGTGCGCGTGCAGGCCGATCGCGGAACGGGTCACCGAGCGCACCAGGGTGACCAGGCGGGAGACCTCGTCCGGCAGCAGGCTGCCGTTGGAGTCCGCCAGATAGATCACGTCGGCGCCCGCGTCCTCGGACATCGCCGAGAGCTCCACCAGGCGCCGCCGGTCGAGCTGGCTGACGCGGGTGATGTTCACGGTGGTGGTGAAGCCGAGGTTCGCCGCCTTGCGGAGCACGGCGAGACCGGGCTCGGGCGTCGTGGACGGCAGGCAGAACCGGACGAGCCGTACGCCGGCCTCGAACATCTGGGTGAGGTCGTCGTCCTCGATGTTCTTCGGGTGCAGGATCATGCAGATCCGCTCGGGCGGTATGACCTCGGCCATGGCGCGTATGTACTCGTCGGCGCCCAGGCCCGTCAGGCCGAGGCCCGGCTTGGGCTGGAAGGATCCCTTGCGGTATCCGATCTCAACCCATTCGATACCGGCCGCGACGCTCTCCCTGGCGTGTTCCAGGGCGTATTCGAGCGTGAAGCCGAAGTTGTTGCGGTATCCCCCGTCTCGCAGCGTCACATCGAGATTGGTGACCATGTCTCCTCCGTTGACTGTCCGAGGTGGCGGCTGGGAGGGCGAGAATGGTGGTTCGTATCGTGCACCGCAGCGAAAAATCGGTGTCAATGGATAACTGACACATGGTGGCGATTTCCCCCGTCCCCCGTCGCCCAGATCGATGCATTCAAGAATGCCGGATGAAACCGGAATTCTTTTGGGGCGCAGCTAATGCGTAGTCACTTCGCCGGCCGAGCCCCCTGAAGCGGAATGGATGCTAGCGGTGTCGGCGCGGAAAGTGCAAGGTGAAGATGGCAGTCGAAGGCCGCTCGCCGAGTACGCCGAATTCATTGAAGAAATTTACTTTCCATATACCGTTGCTGTGGGGACTGTTTGACCTGCGCGGTCTGTCACGCGTCAAGTCCAGCATCGGTGCGCGAGTCGTCCAAGATGCAATTCGCACTGGTATCGATCATGATCGGTGATGATTCCAGGTGGCTGCCGCCATGGCATACTCACCGGACTCGTCCGCGAAACCGAACGTTCAAATTCGTGTTACAGGGTGGCGTACGACAGCGTTGTCAATCAAGAGCGGCGAAGGAGTATCAGTGATAGCCGGTCCGGTGCCGCTCGACGGCCTCGACGCCGTTCCCTGGGCGGACCTCGCGCACGCGTACGGCGCCGCCGCCGACGTCCCCGCGGTCCTTCGCGCGCTGGCCCGGCCCGGGCCCGACCCCGAGCGGGAGGAACGCCTGGACGAGCTGGACTCCGCGATCTACCACCAGGGCGGCGCCGTGTACTCGGCGGGCGCGGCGGCCCTGCCCTTCCTCCTGGAACTCGCGGCCGCCCCCGGTCTGCCCCTGCGGGCCGCGATCGTGGAACTGCTCGGCCGGTTCGCGGCGTTGCCCAACGACATGCGTGAGCCCTGGAGTTCGGACGAGCAGGCGCGGTCCTGCCGCGTGGCGCTCATCGCCGGCCACGACCTCCTGGTCGCGCTGCTGGACGACACCGACCCCGCGGTCCGTGCCGCCGTGGCCGATCTGCTGTGGGAGTACGCCCGCTGGTCGCCGCGCGCGCAGGACGCCGCGCGGGCACTGGCCGACCGCGACGCGGTGGAGCCCGATCTCGCGCTGCGCGTGTCGCTGCGCCTGGCGGGCGCCCGGGCGGCGGCCGGGGCGCGCGCGTCCGGCTTCCCTTCTGCCGCCCCGCTCACCGCGGCCGTACGCCGCCTCGTCGAGGCGGTCGGCAGGGACGCGGACGCGCTCACGCTCGCCCGCCTGGCGGCGGCCCGGCGGCTCGACCCGGCCGCCGCGACCTGGCGGGACCTCCTCGACGCGGCCCTCGCACCGGCCACGCCCCGCCGCGCCTACCCGGCCTGGCGCGAGGACGGCGCGCATCTGGCGACGGCCCTGTGCGCCCTGTGCGGTGACGACCCGGCAGCCCACCTGGACATCGTCCGCGCCCTGATCGGCCATGAGTACCCGCGGGTGCGCACCGGCGCGCTCCAGGCGGCCGGTGACGCGATGCTCCGCCGCCGCTCGGCCGTCCCGGCGCTGGTCCCGCTGCTCGGGGCGGCGCTCAAGGATCCCGAGCCGGAGAACCGGGCGCGGGCCGCCGACCTGCTGGCCGCGGCGGGCGACGCCGGTGCCGCCTTCGACGACCGCCTCGCCGCCGCGCTCGACGATCCGCACCGCCCCGCAGCGCTCCGCGCGGCCTGGGCACTGGCCCGGCACGGCGACGTACGCGCCGTACTGGCCCTGACGCATGCGCTGGACCACGAGGAGGACGACGGGTTCGGGCCCTCCGCCCATTACGGCGGGAACTTCTACTGGTTCACCCGGCCGCCGTTGCGGGAGGCCCTGGAGGCGTGCGCGCCGGCCCACGGACCGCTGCTGGTGCCCGCGCTGCGCTCCGCGCTGGCCCGCTGCCTGACGGGGCGTCGCCCCGCGGACGGCGCCGCGACCGCGCCGGTGGACCTCCCGCGGCTGCACCTTCTGTGCGACGCCCTCGCGGCATGCGGCCCCGCGGCGGCCGAGGCGCTGCCCGAACTGGCGGCGCTGCTGGCCGCCGGGCACCCGCGCCCGGCCTGCACCGTCATCGAGGCGCTGGGACCGGCGGCCGGTCACTGCCGCCCGCTCCTCGAACGCGCGGAACGCACGGCCCTGGCCGCGGCGTCGGCAGGACTGTCCACGTGCCCCACCGCGCCCGCCGACTCCTCCGCCGCCTCGGTGACTTCGCCCACCCGACCGCGCCCGCCCGGACCGGTGGACCACTGTCTGACCGCGCTCACCGTCGCCCGGACCCGCTTCGCCGTCGACGGTGACGAGGCGGCGCTGCTGCGCACGGTGGACGCGGTGCTCACCTCGACGGCTGCGCTGTGCCGAGGCGTTGAGGAGACACCCGGCCGACCGCGGTCCGCGGCGGCGGCCGCGGCGATCCGGGACACGGCCGCGCTCGCGAGCGCCGTGGCCCGCTGCCTGGCCGCGCTCGGACCGGGCGCCGGGGCGAGCCGGATGCGCCGGCCCGAGCAGTGGCTGCGCGCGAACGAATGGCGGTGGCGGAGCCATGAGAGCGTCGCTGTCGCCCGGGCCCACCGGCGGGTGACCGGCGACAGCGGCCTGGCCCTCCAGGTGTTCGGACGCGTCCTGGAGACACGGCCGGGCGCCGCCTACTCCCCGATCGAGCTGGCCGCGCTGCGGGCACTCACCGACCTGGGCCCCGAAGCCCGCGCCCTCGCACCGCTGTTGCGCGCCTGCCGGGACCGGGACGAACGGCTCTGCGACGGGGGCGGCTGGCGGGGCATGGCGCTGGACGAGGAGGCCCGGCAACGCGCCGCCGCGGCCCTGTCGGCGGGGGCGCGTTAATTCGGTGGCACGCGCGGCCGGTGCCGTCCTAGGGTGGGAACCACTTCGTGAGGCGGCCGCCGGCCGCCGACGAGCGAGCGCGGAAGAGGAGGTGTCGACGATGGCTGTCACTGCGCCGGGCGCTGCCCGCATCCAGGAACTCCCCGAGTCCACCTCCGTGGCCACCGGCTGACCCGAGCGCGTCGCAGACGACCGCTCCCGTCCGGGGCCACCCCTTGAAGGGTCTCCCTTGACTTCCAGCTCCGCTGTGTATTCCGCCCTGACTCCCTACGGCTGGGACGACGACTGGGCCGACGCGTTCGCCCCCTACGCCCGCGAAGGGCTGCTGCCCGGCCGGGTGGTACGGGTCGACCGCGGCCAGTGCGACGTGGTCACCGCCGACGGCGCCGTCCGCGCCGACACCGCGTTCGTCACCCCGCACGACCCCATGCGGGTCGTCTGCACCGGCGACTGGGTCGCCGTCGAGGCGGGCGGCAACCCCCGGTACGTCCGGGCGTATCTGCCGCGCCGCACCGCCTTCGTGCGGTCCACCTCCTCCAAGCGGTCCGACGGCCAGATCCTCGCGGCCAACGTCGACCACGCCGTCGTCGCCGTGTCCCTCGCCGTCGAACTCGACCTCGGCCGTGTCGAACGCTTCCTCGCCCTCGCGTGGGAGTCCGGGGCGCAGCCCGTGGTCGTACTCACCAAGGCCGACCTGGTGACCGATCCGGTCACCCTGGCCCACCTCGTACAGGACGTCGAGAACACCGCGCCCGGCGTACCCGTGGTCGCCGCCAGCGCGCACTGCGGCGACGGCCTCGACATCCTGCGCGCCCTCGTCGGCAACGGCACCTCCGTGCTGCTCGGCCAGTCCGGCGCGGGCAAGTCCACGCTGGCCAACGCGCTGATCGGCGAGGACGTGATGGACGTACGGGCCGCCCGGGACGTCGACGGCAAGGGGCGGCACACCACCACCACCCGCAATCTGCTCGCCCTGCCCGGCGGCGGGGTCCTGATCGACACCCCGGGGCTGCGCGGGGTCGGCCTGTACGACGCCCAGAGCGGGGTCGGACAGGTGTTCGCCGAGATCGAGGAACTGGCCGAGCGGTGCCGCTTCCACGACTGCGCCCACGAGAGCGAACCGGGCTGCGCGGTGCGCGCCGCGGTGGACGGCGGGGAACTGCCCGTCCGCCGCCTGGAGAGCTACCGCAAACTGATCCGCGAGAACCAGTGGATCGTGGCCAAGACCGACGCCCGCCTGCGCGCCGAGATCCGCCGCGACTGGAAGCGCAAGGGCGCCGAGGGCCGCGCCGCGATGCAGGCCAAGCAGGGCCGCTGGACGTGACGGCCGCGGGCCGCGCCACCCGGCCGGACCCGGGTGGCGCAGCCCGTACGCCCGACTCCTGCCGCCCCATTCCCGCTGTCCGACCGGCCCCGGCCGGTGCGGCTCGGCCCGTATCCGGCGGGGCCCCGGCAGGTCGCGCCGTGTCCCCCTCCTCGGTGAATGCTAGAAATGCATCATGAAGAGGCGTTTCGGCCTGTTTTCGGGGTGGGACGCTTCCGCCCCGGCCGGAGCGTCCCCCGCTGCCGCCGACTCCGGTCGGTTCAGGTGGCTGCCGTCCGGTGCCCGGAGCGTCGCCGGACAGATGTTCGTGCTCCAGTTGATCATCCTGCTGCTGTTCGGCGTGGCGGCCGGCACCGTCCTGGTGGTCCAGGCCAGGCAGGCCGGTGTGAACGAGGCGCGGCAACGCACCTTCGCCGCCGCCGCCGGCTTCGCCCACGCCCCCGGCACACTGGCCGCGATGGACTCGCCGGACCCCTCCGCCCTGCTGCAACCCCGTGCCGAGCAGGTGCGCAAGGAGACCGGCATCGACTACCTCGTGGCGTTCAGCCCGGCCGGCATCCGCTGGACCCACCCCAACGCCCACCTCATCGGCAGGCACGTGATCGGCAACTACGCGCAGCCGCTGCACGGACACCCGCGCACCTACACCCTGAACACCCCCATCGGGGTGGCCGTGGAGTCCACCGTGCCCGTCCTCGGCGAGCACGCCAGGGTCGTCGGACTGGTCACCGCCGGCATCACCGTGCACAACATCCACCACCAGGTCATCCGGCAGCTGCCCCTGCTGCTCGCCTCCGGCGGCGGCGCGCTCCTGCTGGCGACGGCCGGCATCGCCCTGGTCAACCGGCGGCTGCGACGGCAGACGCGGGGCCTGGAACCGACCGAGCTGCGCCGGATGTACGACCACCACGACGCCGTGCTGCACGCCGCCCGTGAGGGCGTCCTCATCGTCGCCGCCGACGGCACCCTGCTGCTCAGCAACGACGAGGCCCGGCGGCTGCTCGGCCTTCCCGAGGACGCCGAGGGCCGGCAACTGACCGATCTCGGGCTCGCGCCGTCCCTCGCCTCGCTGCTGTCCAGCACCCGCCCGGTCACGGACGAGGTGTGCGAGGCCGGCGACCGGCTGCTCGCGGTGAGCGTCCGCCCGACCGCGCCGCACGGCTGCCGGCCCTCCAGCATCGTCACCCTGCGCGACACCACCGAGCTGCGGGCCGTCGCCGGGCGCGCCGCCGTCGCCCAGCGGCGGCTGCGGCTGCTGTACGACGCCATGAGCAGCATCGGCACCACCCTCGACGTGGAGCGCACGGCCGAGGAGCTGACCCGGTTCACCGTGCCCCGGTTCGCCGACTACGCCTGTGTGGACCTGCTCGACTCGGTCCTGCGCGGCGGTGAGCCCGAGGGCACGATGATGCGTCGTACGGCTCTCTCGGGCATCGACTCCGACCACCCGCTGTACCCCGTCGGCACCCTCGTGGACTTCGCCTCCCAGACCCCGCAGGCCATCGGCCTGGGCACCGGCACCCCGGTCCTGGAGCCCGATCTGCGCAACGACGGCGGCTGGGAGCAGAACGACCCCGACAACGCGGACCGCATCCTCGCCCACGGCATCCGCTCGATGCTGGTGGTACCGGTGCGCGCCCGGGGCGTCCTGATGGGCGTGGCGAGCTTCTGGCGCACCGCGCAGACCGAGCCGTTCGAGGAGGAGGACCAGGCGGTCGCCGAGGAGCTGGTGGCCCGGGCCGCGGTCGCCATCGACAACGCCCGCCGCTACACCCGCGAGCACACCACCGCCGTCACCCTCCAGCGCAGCCTGCTGCCGCGCGGCGTCCCCGACCAGTCCGCGCTGGAGGTGGCCTACCGCTATCTGCCCGCGCAGGCCGGGGTGGGCGGCGACTGGTTCGACGTCATCCCGCTGCCGGGCGCCCGGGTGGCCCTGGTCGTCGGCGATGTCGTGGGGCACGGTCTGCACGCGGCGGCCACCATGGGCCGGCTGCGCACCGCCGTCACCAACTTCTCCGCCCTCGACCTCAGCCCCGACGAACTCCTCGTCCACCTGGACGAACTGGTCAGCCGCATCGACAGCGACGAGCGGGGCGACGTCCAGGGCGCGGGGGAGTTCGAGGGGCTGCTGCGGGACGGCCGGGTCGCGCGCGACAGCATCGCGAACGTCACCGGCGCCAGCTGTCTGTACGCGCTCTACGACCCGGTCGCCGGGCGCGTCACCATCGCGCGGGCCGGCCACCCCGGCCCCGCGCTCATCCTGCCCGACGGCACCGCCACCTACCCCGATGTGCCGGTCTCCCCGCCGCTGGGCCTCGGCGACGGCATGCCGGTGGAGACGCTGGAACTTGAGCTGCCCGAGGGCTCGTACCTGGTGCTGTACACCGACGGGCTGCTGGAGGACCGGCAGCGGGACATCGGCGAGGGTCTCGACCTGCTGCGCGACACCCTGGCGGACTCGGCGGGACACGGCCCCGAGGCGCTGTGCACGGCCGTCCTGGACGCGGTGCTGCCCGCCCGCCCGATCGACGACGTCGCCCTGCTGGTGGCCCGGACCCGGCTGCTGGGCCCCGAGCATGTCGCCGAGTGGGAGGTGCCGCGCGATCCGGCGGCCGTGGGCCCGGTCCGCGCCGAGTGCGCCGCCACGCTGGAGGCCTGGGGCCTCGGTGACGTCGGCTACACCGCCGAGCTGATCCTCAGCGAGCTGATCACCAACGCGGTCCGCTACGGCTCCCCGCCCATCCGCGTCCGCCTCCTGCACGACCGGGGCCTGATCTGCGAGGTCGCCGACGGCAGCAGCACCGCCCCGCACCCGCGCCGGGCGGCAGCCACCGACGAGGGCGGCCGGGGCCTGTTCCTCGTCGCCCAGCTGGCCTCCCGCTGGGGCACCCGCTACACCGCCCGCGGCAAGGTGATCTGGGCCGAGCTGTCCCCGCAGGAGGCCACCCCGCAGCCGGCCGCCGGCACGGAGGCTGCGGACAGCACGGACGACATCCTCGACCAGTGGGAGAGCATCTAGGGCTGGGCTGGGCTGTGGCGCGCGGCCGAGTGCCATCAGCGCGTCGTCCGGGATGTCGACGGTCAGCCCGATGCCGTGGTCCGAGGCGGGCCGCCGCTAAGGCACAGGGCGAACGCCATGTGATCGTGCTCGGGCATCCGGCCTCCTGCTATCCCCGGTTCGGGTTCACCCGCAGCGCGTGCCCCACCGGACGGTCGGCCTCGTCCACCGAGACGAGGGAGAGTCCGTCGATCCAGGCGGCCGGATCGGCGCGCAGAGCCTCGACTAGGTCGGCCTCGGCGGGGGGCGGCCCCGCGGGCTCACGCTTCCGGTCCCGCGTCCTCCACTCCTGATCGGAACGAACCCGGCCGTCCTGTCGGGCCGACTCCGTGTCCGATTTCCGCCAGCCGGTGCCCGGGCGGCGGGCCACACTGGGACCTGTGATGGACGAGGACAGCAGGTACGAGGCGGTGCGCAGCCGGGACGGACGGTTCGACGGCGCGTTCTTCTTCGCCGTCGAGACGACCGGGATCTACTGCCGGCCCAGCTGCCCCGCGGTGACCCCCAAACGGCGCAATGTGCGCTTCTATCCGTCGGCCGCCGCCGCCCAGCGCTCCGGGTTCCGGGCCTGCCGGCGCTGCCGGCCGGACGCGGTGCCCGGCTCGGCGGAGTGGAATGTGCGCGCGGACGTCGTCGGCCGGGCCATGCGGCTGATCGCCGACGGCGTGGTGGACCGCGAGGGCGTCGCCGGGCTCGCCGCCCGGCTCGGCTACAGCGCCCGGCAGGTGCAGCGGCAGCTCACCACCGAACTGGGCGCGGGACCGGTGGCACTGGCCCGCGCGCAGCGGGCGCACACCGCGCGGGTACTGCTCCAGACCACCGAGCTGGCGGTCACCGAGATCGCGTTCGCGGCCGGGTTCGCCAGCGTGCGGCAGTTCAACGACACGGTCCGCGAGGTGTACGCGGCCACACCGACCGAGGTGCGCACGGCCGCCCCGCGCGGCGCCGCCCGCCGGGCCGCCGACGGCACCGGCATCCCACTGCGGCTCGCCCACCGGGGCCCCTACCAGGTCGCCGCCGTCCTCGACCAGCTCGCGCGGGAGGCCGTGCCGGGGGTCGAGGAGGTCACGGGGCGGCCGGGCGCGCGCGTCTACCGGCGCACCCTGCGGCTGCCGTACGGCACCGGGATCGCCGCCGTCGCCGAGCGCACCCGCGCCCCGCGCACGGGCGGCGGGGTGCGCCCGAGCGGCTGGCTGGACGCGCGGCTGCACCTCACCGACCCCCGGGACCTGACCACCGCCGTGCACCGGCTGCGCCGGCTGTTCGACCTGGACGCCGACCCGTACGCCATCGACGAGCGCCTGAGCTCCGACCCCCGCCTCGCCCCCCTGGTCGCGGCGCGCCCCGGACTGCGTGTCCCCGGCGCCGTCGATCCGCTGGAGGCGGCCGCCCGCGCGCTGCTGGGCCCGGCCGCGTGCGGGCGCCTGGTCACGGCGTACGGCAAGATCCTCGACACCCCGGACGGCACCCTCACCCGTCTCTTCCCGGAACCGGCGGCGCTCGCGCGGCCGGACGGGGTGCCCGCACCGCTCGCCGCGCTCGCCGCCGCGCTCACCGACGGCACCCTCCGACTGGATCCCGGCGCCGACCGGGACGACGCACAGCGGGAGTTGCTCGCGCTGCCGGGGATGGACGCGGCCACCGCCGCACTGATCCGGGTCCGCGCGCTCGGGGACCCCGATGTGGCCCCGCCCGGCGTCCAGGCGTCCGACGCCTGGCGTCCCTGGCGCACGTATGCCTTCCAACACCTCTACACGGCAGGAGAGTTGCCCCGATGACCGCCGGAAGCTTCACCCATCTCGACACGCCCCTCGGCCGGCTGCTGCTCACCGCCGACCAGGACGGCACGCTCACCTCGCTGCACTGCGCACGGGACGTCCCGGCGGGACTGCGGGAGGACCCGGAGCCGTTCGCCGCGGCGCGCGAGCAGCTCGACGCCTACTTCGCCGGTGAACTCCGCGCGTTCCGGCTGCCGTTGCGGGCCCCCGGTACCGAGTTCCGCCGCCGGGTCTGGGCCGCCCTGGACGAGGTGCCCTACGGCAGCACCCTCACCTACGGCGAGTTGGCCGCCCGTATCGGCGCACCCCGCGCCGCCGTCCGCGCGGTCGGCGGTGCCCTCGGCGCCAACCCCCTGCTGATCGTGCGCCCCTGCCACCGCGTCATCGGCGCCGACGGCTCCCTGACCGGCTACGCGGGCGGCCTGGACCGCAAGATCCGACTACTGACCCTGGAGGGCGCGTTGCGGGGGTAGCCGTACGCCGACCGAGCGGGGAGAGCCCCGAGGGGCGTCAGCCGGTCCCAACCGCCGGCCGGAAGACGCGGTCCAGGTGGTAGGTCAGTACCTCCGTGGCGGATTCCGCGGTGCGTTGGCCGACCAGGACGCTGGTGCCGAGGCCGGCGGAGAGGGCCAGGAGGCCGGCCGCGGCCGGGGCGGGGTCCGTGCCGGGGGCCAACTGGCCCGCGTCGGCGGCGCGTCGGAGCAGGGCGGCGACGGTCGCCTCCGCCGCGTCGGGGTCCTTGATGAACGGCTGCGCGGCGAGCGCCTCGTCGGTCACCGAGAGGACGGCGTAAGAGGTGTACAGGTGGTGGAACGTACGGCTCTCCGCGTCCACCGGCAGCGCGGCCGCCAGCAGCGCCTCGATCACCGCCCGCGGCCCCGGATCGGGCCCGGCCGCGGCGACCCGTGCGCTCACCCGCTCCCCGAACCGCGCCGCCAGATGCCGTAGCCCGAAGAGCAGCAGCTTCTCCTTGGACTCGAAGTAGTACTGCACCAGCCGCAGCGACACCCCCGCCTCCGCGGCCACGTCGCGCATCCCCACCGCGTGCAGCCCGAGCCGCCCCGCGGCCCGCACCAGCGCCTCCGCGATCTCGGCCCGCCGCTCCCCGTGATCCACACGTCTGGGCATCGCCCGCTCTCCTCCGCTCCCGCACTCCGGTCGCCTTGATGGTACAGCCGTACCATTATTGTGGTACGTTCGTATCACGAAAATCGACTGCCCCGGAGGTGGCCGTGTCCACGCCCGCACGCGCATCCCGTCCCCCGGCCGACATCGGCCGCTACGTCAGCGACGCCTGGCGCGAGCGCCACTTCGCCGCCTGCGACGCGCTCTACGCGCTGGGCGCGCCCGCGACCCTCGAGGAGGACGTGGAGACATCCTTCGGCACCACGCACGTCTACCGCTACGACCCCCCGGTCGCCCCCGACGGCGGCGCCGACCCCGCCGCCCGGGACCGCACGCCCGTCGTCCTGGTGCACGGCGCCGGCAGCTGCTCGGCGATGTGGTACCCGAACACCGGAGACCTCAGCGCCGAGCGGACCGTCTACGCCGTGGACACCCCCGGCGACCCCGGCCGCAGCGTGCAGCGCGCCGCCCTTCACGAGCCCGAGCACGCCGCCCGGTGGCTGGACGAGACCCTCGCTGGGCTCGGCCTGGACCGGGTGCATCTGGTCGGCAGCTCCTACGGCGGCTGGCTCGCCCTCAACCAGGCGCACCGCGGGCCCGGTCGGCTCGCCTCGGTGACGCTGCTCGACCCGGGCGGCCTGGAGAAGGTCGGACTGCGCTTCTTCGTCTGGATCTTCGTCAGCCTCTTCGCCACCTTCGCGCCCAAGGCATTGCGGCCCCGCCTCGCGTCCTGGCTGGAGCAACCGGTCCTCGTCGTACCCGAGTTGCGCCGGATGGCCCATACCGGGGTGCGCTCCTACCGCATCCGGCGGCCCGCGCCGAAGCCGCTCACCGACGCCGAACTGGCCACCGTCCGCACCCCGTTGTATCTGCTGCTCGGCCGGCGCAGCCTGCTCGTGCACCCCGACCGACAGGTCGAGCGCGTCCCCCGGCTCGTCCCCGGGGCCCGCGCCGAGATCATCGCGGACACCGGTCACGGACCACAGATCGACCACGCGGCGGCGACCGACCGGGCGATGCTGGACTTCATGGCCGACGTCGAACGGGGTTCGCCTGCGGCCGGCCGTGCGGATCGACGGTGGCCATCCGGCCGAGGCGCTGGGAGCGCGGACACGACAGTTTCGCCGCGCTGAATCCGGTCATGCCGCAAGCCAAGCACCCCCGGCCGCCCCCTGCATCGGCTGAACGTCGTAGGCCCCGCGCCCCGCACCCCCGTGTCGGCGCCTCCCGCCCGTCTTCCATTGGGCCGACCGGGTGGAATCGCGGCCGACGTACGGCGATGCGGGTCGCCGCTGTGGCACGGTCGCCTCCGGCGGAACACGGGGAAGGGCGGGCGGGCGATGGGCAAGGTGAAACGGGTCCTCACGGTCCTGCTGCTGGCGCTGGCCCTGCCGGGCACCCGGGCCACCGTCGGTGTCGCCGCCGCACCCGGTGCCGTCCACACCGCACCGCGCTGGAACGGCAGTTGGGAGACCGCGCCGTCCGGGACCAGCGCCGCGAAGCCCGGCGCGGCCATCCGCAATGTCGTCCGGCTCAGCATCGGCGGCACCGCCGTACGGGTCCGGCTCAGCAACCGGCTCGGCACCGCGCCGCTGCGGCTCGGAGCGGTCACCGTGGCACTGCGCCGGGCTCAGGGGCCGGACGCCGCCCCCGGTACCCTGCACGCCGTCACCTTCAAGGGCGGACGCACCACGACGGTTCCGGCGGGCCGGGACATCGTCAGCGACCGGGTGCCGCTGACCGTGCCGGACGCCGCCGACCTCCTCGTGACCGTGTACACACCCGAGGACGACGGCCGCGCCACCTACCACGCGAGCGCCCTCCAGACGAGCTACGTGGCCCCCGAGGGCGCGGGCCATGCCGATGACACGAGCGGGTCGTCGTACAAGACGATCATCAAGTCCTGGTACTACGTGACCGGCGTCGATGTCCTCGGCCGTGCCACCGGCAGCGTCGTGGCCTTCGGCGACTCCCTCACCGACGGCACCGGCTCCACCCCCGACACCGACCGCCGCTGGCCCGACCGGCTCGCCGCCCGGCTGCGCGCACACGGGCTCGGCGTCCTCAACGCCGGGATCAGCGGCAACCGGCTGCTGCGCGACGGCACCGGACCCAGCGCCCTGGCCCGCCTCGACGCCGACGCCCTCGACCGGGCCGGGGCGCGGATCCTCGTCGTCTTCGAGGGCATCAACGACATCAAGGGCCTGCCCCCGGCGAACGACCCCGCCGCCTACGCCGACGCCTACCGCACCCTCGTCTCCCGCGCCCACGCCCGCGGCATCCGGGTCGTCGGCGTCACCCTCACCCCGTTCCGCGGCTACGCCGCCTACACGGACGGCCGCGAGGACGTACGGCAGCGGGTCAACGCCTTCATCCGCACCGGCGGCGCCTTCGACGCGGTCGCCGACGCCGACGCGGTCGTCCGCGACCCGGCCGAGCCGACCCGGATCCGCCCCGCCTACGACCCCGGCGACCATCTGCACTTCACCGACGCCGGGATGGCGGCGGTGGCGGAGACGGTGCGCAAGGCGCTCGGCGGGATCAGTCCGGCCGGCCACGGGTGACCCAGCCGCGCTCATAGGCGTGCCAGCCCAGTTGCAGCCGGGTGGTCACCCCGGCCAGCTCCATCAGCCGCTTCACCCGGCGCTGCACGGTACGCAGGCCCAGATCCAGATGCTTGGCCACGCTCGCGTCGGTCAGCCCGGCCAGCAGCAGCGACAGCACCTCCAGATCGGTGCCGTCCGGGCCGTCCGGCACCTCCTCGGCCGCGCCGTCCGTGTTCAGCCGCAGCGGCAGCGCCTCCCGCCACACCGACTCGAACAGCCCGGCCAGCAGCTCCAGCAGACCGCTGGCGTGCACCACGAGCGCGGCCGGCTCCGCGCTGTGCGAGGTCAACGGCACCATCGCGAGCGAGCGGTCGGCCACCACCAGCTTCGTCGGCACCCGGTCCGCCATCCGCACCCGCTCGCCCCGGCCGAGCGCCTCCGTCAACCCGCCGAGCGCCTGCGGCAGATCGAGCACCGCGCGCTCCACCACCACCCGGTAGCGCACCCCGCGCCCGGCCGCCTGCTCCTCCGCCTCGTTCTCCGGCGCGGTCACCGCCACCGGGGCCCCGGTCACCAGCGCGCACACCTCCTCGGCGGCGCCCAACTGCAACTGGAGGAAGCGCTGCGCGACCGCCGAGGCGCCGGTCACCACCTCCACCAGGTCGTGCACCGCGGGCTCGGCCGCCGCCGCCCGGTACTCCCGCGCGAGCAGCGCCGCGGCCAGTTCCGCCCGTTCCAGCTCGTGCCGCTGCCGGGTGAGCAGCGCGCCCAGCGCCACCGCGGGCGGCGCCGCCACCCAACGGCCGGGCCGCGCCGAGGAACGGGCCGCGAGCCCCTGCCGCTCCAGCCCCTGCAACGCGCGCTCGGTGTCCTGCACCCCCAGCGTCAACCGCCGCGCCAGATCGGCCACATCGGCCGCGCCCACCGCCACCAGCGCCCGGTACGCCGCCTCGTGCCGGTCGTCCAGGCCTATCGCCGTCAGCATCGCCCGCCGTCCCTCCCCTGAGTACGCCCCGAGCGCGTACAAGCCACCTGAATGCGCGGCTTCCCGTGGACCGGCCGTCCGGGAACAGGCCGTCACGGCGGGCCGTGGCTGGCGGGAACCGGCCACGGCGCAAACCCGCCACCGCCATCATCGTCGTATCACAGGTGCGTCTGCCAAGGTGGGGCTCGGTACGGCGGCCATCGGTACGCCGTGATCCGGCCACCCGCCGGGTGGCCGACACAGTCCGGTCCGCGAGGACCGAGCACGCCGTCGGGCGGTCCCCCCGTGGGGGGTGGGACCGTCCGGCGGCCGTTCACCTTTTCGCGGCCGGAATTTCCCGATGCCCCGTTTTCCGCGCGCCCGCGTGGTGACAATCAGGGCATGAGCCAGCAGGGGGGAAGGCCCACCGCCCGTCCCGAGGACGACTGGTGGGGTCAGCTGTACGACGACGCCACCGGGGACACGGGCCCGACGACCGCGCCCGACTCCCTGGACGACCGCTTCACCTCGGCCCGGAACACGGTGCGGGAGAGACCGGGCCAGAGCGACACCCAGGCCCCGCCGCCCGACGATTCGGCCACGACCCCGCCTGATGTCCGGCTGCCGTCTGATGGTTCGGCATCGGAGTCGGATGCCTCGGGGTCGGATGCCTCGGAGTCGGATGTGCCGTCTCGGGCCGGCGCTTCGGGCTCGCGTGATGTTTCGTTCCTGTCCGACGATCCGGCTCCGTCCGATGGTGCTGCCTTGTCCGGTGTCCGGCGACCGTCTGACGTCGGAGCCCCGGTCGACGGTTCGTCCTGGGGGGAAGTCCCGGTCACGGCCTCCGACGCTCCGGAGCCGTCCGGTGGCGCGGCTCCCACCGGCGTCCGGAGACCCTCCGACGCCGTGTCGCCGGCCGATGCCCCGCCGTGGGGCGACGTTCCGGGTTCGCCCGGCGATCCGGCCCCGGCCGGTACGACCGCCCCAACCGACGTACCGGGAAAGTCCGTTGCCCCGGATCCCACCGACCTCCCGGCCTCGCCCTGCGCTCCGAGCCCCCTCGATCTCCCCGCCCCGCCCGACACCCAAGACCCCACCGACCTCCCCACCCTCCATGTCCTCCCCGTCCAGTCGGCCCGGCCCGATCTCCCCGCGCGGCGTTCGGCCTCCGAGCCCCCGTCCGTTCCCGAGCCCGCCTCGGCCCTTGACTTCCTGGGGTCCGGGCCGCCCACCTACGACCCCGAGCCCACCGCCCTGCCCCACGCCGAGCCGGAGGAGCTGGGGGAGCTGGTGGCGGACACCGTCCTGGACGGGGCCCGGTACGGGACCTGGACCCTGCGGTCGGTGTCGCTGCGCGGGGACTCGGCGCGCTACCGGGGCGAGCCGCGCCGGGACGCACTGCTGACCGCGCGCTTCGGCACCGGCGACCACGCGCTGGTGCTCGTCGCGATGGCCACCGGCGCCCGCGCCACCCCCGAGGCGCACCTCGCGGCGGCCGAGGCGTGCCGCTGGATCGGCCGGGCGGTGGGCCGCAGCCACCAGCGGCTCGCCGAGGACATCCGGGCCACCCGGCGCGCCGATCTGAAGGCGGGCCTGCACCGGCTCACCGACCGGAGCCTCGGCCGGCTCCGCGCGAGCGCCCTCGAACGGGGCGCACGGCCGGAGGAGTACACGGCCACCCTGCGCTGTCTGCTGCTGCCCGCCGACCCGCACTGCCGTACCCGCGTCTTCTTCGGCGTCGGCGACGGCGGCCTCTTCCAGCTGCGGGACGGCAGCTGGCGGGACATCGAACCGCGCGCCACGGAACCCGCGCCCCCCGAGCCGCCCGGGACACCCGAGCCCGCCGAGGAGGACGACGACCGCCTCACCCTCGACCTCGGCGTCCCCCAGGGCCCTTACGAACAGCTGCCCGAGCCGCCGCCCCCGCCCGCCCGCGACCCCTTCCGCTTCCAGGTCTCGCTAGCCCGCCCGGGTGATGCGCTGCTGATGTGCACCCCGGGCCTGGCAGAGCCGCTGCGCGGTGAGCCCGCCCTGAGCGCCTATCTGTCCCGGCGCTGGTCCGGCCGCCGCCCGCCCGGCCTCGCCGCGTTCCTCGCCGACGCCCGGGTGCGGGTCAAGGGCTACGCCGACGACCGTACGGCCGCGGCCCTGTGGGAGGCGTAACCGCTCCTCGTATGCCTCCATGGAACCGGGGCACCACGCACCGATCCCGGACCCCGGAAGGGGCAGACGAGAGAACATGGCCAAGCAGAACGTAGCCGAACAGTTCGTCGACATCCTCGTCCGCGCCGGCGTGCGCCGCCTCTACGGCGTCGTCGGCGACAGCCTGAACCCGGTCGTGGACGCCGTCCGCCGCCACTCCCACATCGACTGGGTGCATGTCCGCCATGAGGAGACCGCCGCCTTCGCGGCCGGTGCCGAGGCCCAGATCACCGGGAAGCTGGCCGCCTGCGCCGGCTCCTGCGGCCCCGGCAATCTGCACCTCATCAACGGCCTGTACGACGCCCACCGCTCCATGGCCCCGGTGCTCGCCCTCGCCTCCCACATCCCCTCCAGCGAGATCGGCCTCGGATACTTCCAGGAGACCCACCCCGACCGGCTCTTCCAGGAGTGCAGCCACTACAGCGAACTGATCTCCAGCCCCAAGCAGATGCCCCGGCTGCTCCAGACCGCCATCCAGCACGCGGTCGGCCAGAGCGGCGTCAGCGTGGTCTCGCTGCCCGGCGACATCGCCGCCGAACCCGCCCCGGAGAAGGCCCCGCAGAGCGCCCTGGTCACCTCCCGGCCCACCGTCCGCCCCGGCGACGCCGAGATCGACGCCCTCGTGGAGATGATCGACAAGGCCGGCAAGGTCACGCTGTTCTGCGGCAGCGGCACGGCCGGGGCGCACGCGGAGGTCATGGAGTTCGCCGAGAAGGTCAAGTCCCCGGTGGGACACGCCCTGCGCGGAAAGGAGTTCATCCAGTACGACAACCCGTACGACGTCGGCATGAGTGGACTGCTCGGTTACGGCGCCGCCTACGAGGCCACCCATGAGTGCGATCTGCTGATCATGCTCGGCACCGACTTCCCGTACAACGCCTTCCTGCCCGACGATGTGCAGATCGCCCAGATCGACGTACGGCCCGAGGTGCTCGGCCGGCGCTCCCGGCTCGACCTCGCCGTGTGGGGCGACGTACGCGAGACGCTGCGCTGTCTCATCCCGCGGATCAAGGAGAAGACCAGCCGGCGCTTCCTGGACCGGATGCTGAAGAAGCACGCCGACGCGCTGGAGGGCGTGGTCAAGGCGTACACCAGGAAGGTCGACCGGCACGTCCCGATCCATCCCGAGTACGTGGCCGCCGTACTGGACGAGGTCGCCGCCGACGACGCGGTGTTCACGGTGGACACCGGTATGTGCAACGTCTGGGCGGCGCGCTACATCTCGCCCAACGGCCGCCGCAGGATCATCGGTTCGTTCTCGCACGGCTCGATGGCCAACGCGCTGCCCATGGCGATCGGCGCGCAGTTCACCGACCGGCGCCGGCAGGTGGTGTCGATGTCGGGCGACGGTGGATTCACCATGCTGATGGGCGACTTCCTGACGCTGGTGCAGCACGATCTTCCGGTCAAGGTGGTGCTGTTCAACAACTCCGCGCTCGGCATGATCGAGCTGGAGATGATGGTCTCCGGGCTGCCCGCGTACGGCACCGTCAACGTCAACCCGGACTTCGCCGCCGTGGCCCGCGCCTGCGGGGTGTACGGGGTGCGGGTGGAGAAGCCCAAGCAGCTCGCCGGCGCGCTCAAGGACGCGTTCCGGCACAAGGGGCCGGCCCTGGTGGACATCGTCACCGACCCCAACGCCCTGTCCATCCCGCCGAAGATCAGCGCCGAGATGGTCACCGGGTTCGCGCTGTCCGCCTCCAAGGTCGTGCTGGACGGCGGCGTCGGGCGCATGCTCCAGATGGCCCGCTCCAATCTGCGCAACGTGCCCCGGCCCTGACACCACCCGGACCGGGGAGCGGATTTCGGCCAGTTTCACGGCCCGTGACGACATGCCGACCCGCTGTGCCGGACGCGGCGGTCCGGCCGTCACGGGGCGTCAGCGGCGTCAGAGGGCCGCCCGGAAGGCGGTCGCCGGGCTCCCGCCGCCGTCCCGCGCCCGGGTGCGACGGGCCCCGGGGATGGCCGAACCGCCGGTCATCGGGCCGGGGCCAGGACTGGCCGTTGGTCCACTGGGCAAGCATCCCCCGTGAACGTGTTCGACCAGGAGGGGCAGGGTTCGAGCGGCGTGCGGGCGGGGGCCATGAAGAGGCAGGCACGAGGGGGCGGTCCCGTGACCACCGGGACCCCCTCCGCGGAACCGGGGGACGGTATGGGGGAGACCCCGGGGGACGTTATGGGCGGCGTCCGGGAGACGGTGGGCACGGTGGCGACCGCGGGGGAACCGGGGCGCGCGCGGACCACCGGGGAGCCACCAGAGCGCCTGGTGCGCCTTCCCGTCGACGATTCCGCACGGGACGGGCGGGAGCGGCGCGGCGGGCGCGGCCGGGTCGTGGAGCCGCCGCAGCGGCTGTGGCGCAGGCTCGGGCGGGCGGATCTGCGCTCCGTGCCCGAGGCCCGCCGGGAGCTGCGCGAGCTGCTGCGCGACTGGGGCAAGCCCGGACGCTCGGAGATCGCCGAGCTGCTCACCAGCGAACTGGTCACGAACGCGCTGGTGCACACCGACGACGACGCCGTCCTCACCGCGGAGGTGGTGCCCGGCGGACTCCGGGTGGAGGTACGGGACTTCGTGCCCCGAAGACCCCAGGTGCGCACCCCGGACCCGGACGACGACACGCACGGCCGGGGCATGGTCCTGGTGGAGTCCCTCGCGGACGCCTGGGGCGTACGGCCGCACGGGGTCGGCAAGTCGGTCTGGTTCGAACTGGGCGCCGAGGCGGCGTGAGCGGCGACGGCCGGGGGCCTGGTACGGACATGGGCCGGGGGTGCGACCCGTACGATCACACCCCCGGCCCATGAACTCCGGTCACTCCTAGCCGAACTGCTGCTCCATCTCCTTGAGCTTGCGCTCCAGGGAGTCCAGGCGGGGCAGGGCCATGGTGTCGTCCTCGGCGGTGAGATCGACGGTCACCGGCTCAGACCCTTTGCGGACCGGCTGGAGGGAGGGACGGGAGGGCACCGGCAGCTGTTCCGCGGTCGCTATGGCAGGCTCCGCGGTGGTGGCGCCCGAGGAGCCGCGCTCCACCGCCTGCACCTCGACCTGCCGGCCGCCGACCCGGTTCACGAACCGGCCGTGGCCCCGGCTGATGGCCTTGAGCTGGGCGCGCTCCATCCGCTGCTGCTCGCGCCTGCGCTGGCGCGACTGCTCCTTCTGCCGGTTGTCCTCGCGGACCTCCTCGACCGCCTCGTCCAGGCTGCGCACGCCCTCCAGGAGCATCAGCGACCACGCCCTGTAGGTCTCGCGGGGGGCGCGCAGCCAGCGCACGATGCGGATCTGCGGCAGCGGGCGCGGCACCAGGCCCTGCTCGCGCAGCGCGGCCCGGCGGGTCTGCTTCAGCGCGCGGTCGAACAGGACGGCCGCCGACAGGGACATGCCGGAGAAGAACTGCGGGGCGCCCGCGTGGTCGACACCGCGCGGCGCGTGCACCCAGTTGAACCAGGCCGCGGCCGCGGCGAACATCCAGACGAGGATGCGCGAGCCGAGGGCCGCGTCACCGTGGCTGGCCTCGCGCACCGCGAGGACGGAGCAGAACATGGCCGCGCCGTCGAGGCCGAACGGCACCAGGTACTGCCAGCCGTCGGTCAGCCCCAGGTTCTGCTCGCCGAAGCCGACGAGGCCGTGGAAGGACAGCGCGGCCGCCACCGCCGCACAGCAGAACAGCAGCACGTAGGAGGCGGTGCCGTAGATGGCCTCCTTGCGCCGGCGGCGCTCCTCGCTGCGCTCCCAGGAGTCGTCCGCACTCGCGTTCTCCCCGGAGGAGCGCTTTCCGCGCGCGAGCACCGCTACCGCCGCCACCATGCCCAGGAGCAGTACGGCGCCCGGAAGCAGCCAGTTCAGCGATATGTCGGTCAGTCTCATCAGGGGTCCCTTGCATTGGGATAGGGCGTAACGCCCGCCATATTGACCCACTCCGGGCGGCCCTCAGGGTGTTTCGCGGCAAGAGGCCGCCAAGAGGGTGCGAGGGGATGCCCGGGGACGGCGATCTGCTCGAACTGCCGCATGAGGGGCGGGAGTTGAGTTCGAATAAGACTACCCGTACGGATGGTTCAACGGAAAGTTCCTGCGACGGGTGAGGAAGTTGTGAATCACCTGTCCGTGCGGGGCGGCCCGATTCGAGTTGATCTTAGTGGACCGCGGGGCTCCGATCGCCCCCCGAGCGCCCCCTGATCGCCTCTCGGTCGAGGTCGGTCGACCTCGACCGAGTTTGACGTACCGCTCGGTACGTCTAGGGTGCTTGACGAACAACCGACAACCCGTCGTTAATGACCCCAAGTACCGACAAGCCGCCAGGAGGACCCCGTGAGGCAGGGCGCGCAGGGCTCCGCGGCGGCGTACACGCACAGTGAGGGACTGGTTCCGGGCCCGCGCGGGCCCGAGGGCGAGCGGCCCGTGATACAGCGGGCCTCGGTGCGCGGGCAGATCCTTCAGGCGCTGCGCACGGCACTGGTCGCGGGCGAGCTGAAGCCGGGCGAGGTGTACTCGGCGCCGGTCCTCGGGGACCGCTTCGGGGTCTCGGCGACGCCCGTGCGGGAGGCGATGCAGCAGCTGGCCCTGGAGGGCGCCGTCGAGGTGGTGCCCAACCGCGGGTTCCGGGTCATCGAGCGGGGCGCGCGGGAGCTGGCCGAGCTGACGGAGGTGCGGGAGCTGCTGGAGGTCCCGGTGATGCTGCGGCTGGCTCGTACGGTCCCGGCCGCGCGCTGGGCCGAGCTGCGGCCGCTCGCACAGGACACGGTCCGGGCGGCGGCGTCCGGCTGCCCCGCGACGTACGCCGAGTCCGACCGCGCCTTCCACCGCGCCATGCTGGCCTTCTCCGGCAACGAGGAACTGGTCCGGATCGCCTGCGACCTCCATCGCCGCGCCCAGTGGCCGCTGGTCGGCGGCCCCGTCCGGCACGCCCGCGCGGATCTCGTCGCGGACGCGGCGGAACATGTCTCGCTGCTGGAGGCGCTGGTGGACCGGGATCTCGACGTGGTGCGGGAGCTGGTGGCGGAGCACTTCGCGGGCGCGGCCTGAGCGGAGCCGCGACGGTCGCGGGGGTCGTGTCAGGGCGCGGGTCCGGCGTGGCTTGCCGCGTGGTTCCCCGCGCCCCTGAAGAGCGCCTCAGGAACCGTCGGCGCCGTGCTCGCCGTGCGCCGACTTCGAGAACCCGTCGTGCCACGCCGCCTTCGCGCCCGAGTCGCCGATCCGGTACACATCCACCACCGCGCCCAACGCGATGACCACGGACAGCAGCCCGAGGACGATCCGCACCGGCAGCGCCGACCAGCGCGCGCCGCCGCCCTCCTCGCGGCGCGACCCGCGGCCCGCCCACCACACCACCACGGCCAGCACGAACAGCCCCAGCACCCACGGCAGCAGCCCGTCGCCCAGCTCGGTGTGCCGGCGCACCAGCGGGTCGGAGTCGACATGCCGCTCAAGCCATTCACCGGCGCTCGTCGTGAGCGGCACGCTGACCAGGGACACGAGGCCGAGCGCGGGCAGCAGGACGCCGAGCCGGCGCGCGGCCCGCGGCCATATCGCCGCGGCGACCAGCGCGAGGGCGGTCAGCGGGACCAGCACCACGACGACATGGACGAGCAGGACATGGGCCGGAAGCCCGTTGATGAGGGTCATGCGACGCGCTCCTGGGGTGGGGGGTCTCGGGGCGCGTCACACTGGCACAGCCGTCTCTCAGTTCCCTCTGAGCACGCCCCCACGGCTCCCGCGCCCCGCACGCCCCCCCCGCTCACGCCGTGGCCGGCCCCGCCGCCGGGGGCGCGAGCTGCGCCGCCAGCCACGTCGGCACGCCCCCCAGGAGGCGGAACAGCCGCCGCGCCTCGTCGCGCAGCCGGGTCGCCGCCGGTTCGTCCTCCGTGTCCGCCAGGGACACCAGCGCGGGCGCCGTACCCACGAGGTAGCCCAGCTCCTCCCGGATCCGCAGGGACTCGGCGAACCCGTGTCGCGCCTCAGCCAACTCCCCGTCCCGCAGGGCGAGTCCGGCCAGATGGCGCCAGGTGAACGACAGCAGCAGCGGATCGGTATGCGCGGTCGCGCCCGCGTGCGCCCGGCGGTACGCGGCGCGCGCCGCCTGCGGGGAGCGGGACAGGTTCTCCGCGAGCAGCCCCCGCCGGAAGTCCAGCAGCGCCCGCCCCGCGGCCCCCGGCGGGATCAGGGCCGCCGCCCGCCCCAGCGCGGCCCGCGCCTCGTCCACCCGGTCCCGGATGCCGTGCAGCGTCGCGGCGTACGCGAGCTGCCCGCGCTCGCAGGCGGCCGCGCCCCGCTCCTCGTCGGTGTGCGCGAGCGCCTCCGCCGTACGCAGCGCGTCCTCCGCGTCCGCCCAGCCGCCCTCGGTGTACAGGCAGCGCTCCACGAGCAGCATCGCCCGTTGCAGCGCCGCGCCCGGCGTGTCCGGTGGCAGCAGGGCCGCGGCGTCGGCCCAGCAGGCCCGCGAGCGCAACCGCCATACCGCGGTCTGGAGAGGATCGTCACCGGCGGTCGTTCCGTTCCCAGACATGGCGGTATACGCCACGTTGACCTCCCCAGGCACACCATCGGGCTGTTGAGTGGTGGCGGCATTCCAGCACCGATCGCCACACCTGGCCAAGGGGGTGGGTGAAAGATTTCACAAAGTCGTGGGGGCGTGGCGCGGACGCGGTTCGTCCGCTTCGCCCCGTCCGGCTCAGCTCATCCGCAGCGCCAGGAAGAAATCGAGCTTGTCCTCCAGACGCGAAAGATCCCGTCCCGTCAACTGCTCGATCCGCCCGACGCGGTAGCGCAGCGTGTTGACGTGCAGGTGCAGCCGGGTGGCGCAGCGGGTCCAGGAGCCGTCGCAGTCGAGGAACGCCTCCAGGGTCGGTATCAGCTCCGCGCGGTGCCGGCGGTCGTAGTCCGTCAGCGGGTCGAGCAGCCGGGCCGTGAAGGCGCGGCGCACATCGTCCGGCACGAACGGGAGCAGCAGCACATGGCTGGCCAGCTCCTGGTGCCCGGCCGCGCAGACCCGGCCCGGCCGGGCCGCCGCCACCCGGCGGGCGTGCCGTGCCTCCTCCAGGGCGCCGCGCAGGCCCTCCGCGGAGTGCACGGCCGCGCTGACGCCGAGCGTGAGCCGCCCGTCGCCGTCCAGACCCGCCGACAGCGGCTCGCGCACCACCTGGAGCAGCGCGTCGGCCAGCAGCCCGGTCTCCGCGCCCTCCCGGTCCGCGGCGACGGCCGGTACGGCGGGCAGCGGCACCAGCGCCACCGCCTCGTCCCCGGTGTGCGCCACGGCGATCCGGTCGGCCGGCTCCGGACCGGTCGCCGACGGGTCGACCAGCACCTCCTCCAGGAGCGCCTGGGCCACCGGCCCGCCCTCGATCTCCCCGCCGTCCCACTCCACCCTGGCCACCACGACCTGCCAGTGCGGGGCCGCGCCGAGACCGGGCAGCAGCACCGGCGCGGCCACCCGCAGCCGGGCCGCGATCTCCGCGGGCGCGGCACCGGTCTGCACCAGCTCCAGGACCTCCTGGGCGAGCCGGCGCCGTACCGTACGGGCCGCCTCCCGGCGGTCGCGCTCCACGGCGATCAGCTGGGTGACGCCCTGGAGCAGATCCATCCGCTGCCCGTCCCAGTCGCTCGCGTCCGCCTCCACGGCCAGCAGCCAGTCCGACAGGACCGTCTCGCGCACATCGCGCGCGGCGCCCGGGGTACGCCCCGAGGAGCGGATCGGGAAGAGCGAGTACGTCGTACCGTCCAGCTGGACCCGGTGCGGGCCGCGCCGGCCGGTGCGGGTGGCGGCCAGCTGCTCGGCGGCGAGCCGGGCGCAGGTCCCGGCGGGCAGGTCGGGGCCCGCGACCTTGGAGCCGGCGATCAGCCGGCCGGTGGGGGAGAGCACCCAGGCGCGCAGGTCGAGGTCGGTGCCGAGCAGATCGAGCACCACATCGGGGCCGCCGCCGGCCGGGCCCGAGGTCATCATCCGGCGGTGCCGGTCCACCACGGCGGCCAGGTCCCCGGCGCGCTCGCCCGACACCTGTCGTACGACATGCTCGGTGACCGTCGCGAAGGCCACCGACTCGTCCACCGCGAGCAGTGGCAGCCGGTGCTTGGCGCAGGCCGCGATCAGGTCCTCCGGCACCCCGCCCAGCTCGGCCGTGCCCGCCGCGAGGGCGGCCACCCCGGCCTGCACCAGCAGGCGTACGAAGGGCTCGGAGTCCGCCGCGTCGCGCCGCCAGGCCAGGCCCGTCAGCACCAGCTCCCCGCCGGCGAGGTAGCGGCTCGGGTCCCGCAGGTCGGTCGTCATCACACCGCGCACCGAGCGGTCCAGCTCGTCCTCGCCGCCGAGCAGCAGCAGGCCCAGCGCGTCGGTGTCCAGCAGTGCGCGCAGCCGCATCTCAGTTGCCGCCGTTTCTGTGTCTCGAAACCTACGATGGATCTTCGGAGGGTGACGGGGGAGTGACCGTTTCCCCGGGAAAACGGAGAGGTTACCGATGGCCTCCGTTCATACGAATCTACAAGATGCTTCCCCTGGCCAGCGAACTCCTTCATGGTTTCAGTGACTGACCCCGTCGGAGTACACGGCGGTGTACTGACTCCACTCCACGTCAACACGACAGGAACGAGCCGGGCCCGCCGCACACGGATTGGCTCAAATCCGCAGAACCCAAGACGAAGAAGAGAGCCGGTCATGGACTTCCTTCGCCCCGCCAGCTGGGAGGAGGCGCTCGCCGCGAAGGCCGAGCATCCCACCGCTGTGCCGATCGCGGGTGGCACCGATGTGATGGTCGAGATCAACTTCGACCACCGCAGGCCCGAGTACCTCCTCGACCTCAACCGCGTCGGCGATCTCTACGAATGGGAGACCGGCGAGGACTCCGTGCGGCTGGGTGCCTCCGTGCCCTACAGCACGATCATGGAACAGCTCCGTGCCGAGTTGCCGGGCCTCGCGCTCGCCTCGCACACGGTCGCCTCCCCGCAGATCCGCAACCGCGGCGGCGTCGGCGGCAACCTCGGCACGGCCTCGCCCGCCGGCGACGCCCACCCCGCCCTCCTCGCCGCGGGCGCCGAGGTCGAGGTGGCGTCGGCGGCGCGCGGCACCCGGATGATCCCGATCGACGACTTCTACACCGGCGTCAAGCGCAACGCGCTCAAGCCCGACGAGCTGATCCGCGCCGTCCATGTGAAGAAGGCGGACGGCCCCCAGCAGTACTCCAAGGTCGGCACCCGCAACGCCATGGTCATCGCCGTGTGCGCCTTCGGTCTCGCCCTGCACCCCGAGACCCGCACCGTGCGCACCGGCATCGGCTCGGCCGCGCCCACACCGGTGCGCGCCAAGGCCGCCGAGGAGTTCCTGGACGCGGCGCTCGCGGAGGGCGGCTTCTGGGACAACGGGAAGATCATCACCCCCTCCGTCGCCAAGCAGTTCGCGGACCTGTGCGCCGCCGCCTGCAACCCGATCGACGACGTCCGGGGCACCGCGAGCTACCGCAGGCACGCGGTCGGCGTGATGGCCCGCCGGACCCTGACCTGGACCTGGGAGTCGTACCGCGGCGCCCGCCACACCGAGGGAGCTGCGTGATGCGCGTCAACTTCACCGTCAACGGACGCCCGCAGGAGGCCGACGACGTCTGGGAGGGCGAGTCCCTGCTCTACGTGCTGCGCGAGCGGCTCGGCCTGCCCGGCTCCAAGAACGCCTGCGAACAGGGCGAGTGCGGCTCCTGCACGGTACGCCTCGACGGCGTGCCGGTGTGTTCCTGTCTGGTCGCGGCCGGACAGGCCGAGGGCCGGGACGTGGTGACCGTCGAGGGCCTGGCCGACCACGCGCGGCAGCGCTCCCGCGGCGGCTCCGAGGGCGTCCCCCTGGACGCCGCCAAGGGCTGGGCGGCCAAGGGCGGCACCGACTCCCAGGCCGGCGAGGGCATCGAACTCGCCCCGATCCAGCAGGCGTTCATCGACGCCGGCGCCGTCCAGTGCGGCTTCTGCACCCCGGGCCTGCTCGTCGCCTCCGACGAACTCCTGGAGCACAACCCGAACCCGTCCGACGCCGACATCCGCGAGGCCCTGTCGGGCAACCTGTGCCGCTGCACGGGCTACGAGAAGATCATGGACGCGGTCCGGCTGGCCGCCGCCCGCCAGTCCGAGGGGGTCTGACATGCCGGCCAACGGAGTTCCCACCAAGATCACCCAGGGCTCGGGCACCAAGGGCGGCATCGGCGAGTCCACGCTGCGCCCCGACGGCACCCTCAAGGTCACCGGCGAGTTCGCCTACTCCTCGGACATGTGGCACGAGGACATGCTGTGGGGCCAGATCCTGCGCTCCACCGTCGCGCACGCCGAGATCGTCTCCATCGACACCGCCGAGGCCCTCGCCCTGCCGGGTGTGTACGCCGTCATGACGTACGACGACCTGCCCACCGAGGTGAAGCACTACGGACTGGAGATCCAGGACACCCCGGTCCTCGCGCACGGCAAGGTGCGACACCACGGGGAGCCGGTCGCGATCGTCGCCGCCGACCATCCGGAGACCGCCCGCCGGGCCGCCGCCAAGATCAAGGTGGAGTACCGCGAACTCCCCGTGATCACCGACGAGAAGTCGGCCCTCGGCCCGGACGCCGTCCTCGTCCACGAGCACCGCGACGACCACCACATCGGGCATGTCGACCACCCGAACATCGTGCACCGCCAGCCGATCGTGCGCGGCGACGCGGCCGCGGCCGCCGCCCGCGCCGATGTGATCGTCAAGGGCGAGTACACCTTCGGCATGCAGGACCAGGCGTTCCTCGGCCCCGAGTCCGGGCTCGCGGTGCCCGAGGAGGACGGCGGCGTCCACCTCTACATCGCCACCCAGTGGCTGCACTCCGACCTGCGCCAGATCGCGCCCGTGCTCGGACTGCCCGAGCGCAAGGTGCGGATGACGCTGTCCGGCGTCGGCGGCGCGTTCGGCGGCCGCGAGGACCTGTCCATGCAGATCCACGCCTGCCTGCTGGCGCTGCGCACCGGCAAGCCCGTCAAGATCGTCTACAACCGGTTCGAGTCCTTCTTCGGGCACGTCCACCGCCACCCGGCCAAGCTGTACTACGAGCACGGCGCCACCCGCGACGGCAAGCTGACCCATGTCAGGTGCCGGATCGTCCTGGACGGCGGCGCCTACGCCTCCGCCTCCCCGGCCGTGGTCGGCAACGCCTCCTCGCTGAGCATCGGGCCGTACGTCGTGGACGACGTCGACATCGAGGCCATCGCGCTCTACACCAACAACCCGCCCTGCGGCGCGATGCGCGGCTTCGGCGCGGTCCAGGCGTGCTTCGCCTACGAGGCCCAGATGGACAAGCTGGCGAAGGAACTGGGCCTGGACCCGGTGGAGTTCAGGCAGCGCAACGCCATGGAGCAGGGCACGATCATGCCCACCGGCCAGCCGGTCGACTCCCCGGCGCCGGTCGCCGAACTGCTGCGCCGCGTCAAGGCGATGCCGCTGCCGCCCGAGCGCCAGTGGGAGTCCAGCGAGGGCGCCGACGTACGGCAGCTGCCCGGCGGCCTGTCCAACACCACGCACGGCGAGGGCGTCGTACGCGGGATCGGCTACGCGGTCGGCATCAAGAACGTCGGCTTCTCCGAGGGCTTCGACGACTACTCCACCGCCCGGGTGCGCATGGAGGTGATCGCGGGCGAGCCCGTCGCCACCGTGCACACCGCGATGGCGGAGGTCGGCCAGGGCGGTGTCACCGTGCACGCCCAGATCGCCCGCAGCGAGCTCGGCGTCGCCCAGGTCACCATCCATCCCGCCGACACCCAGGTGGGCTCGGCGGGTTCGACCTCCGCCTCCCGGCAGACGTACGTCACCGGCGGCGCCGTCAAGAACGCCTGCGAGCTGGTCCGCGAACGGGTCCTGGACATCGGCCGGCGCAAGTTCGGCTCCTACCACCCCGCCTGGGCCACCGCGGAACTGCTGCTGGAGGGCGGCAAGGTCGTCACCGACGGCGGCGAGGTGCTCGCCGACCTGGTGGACGTCCTGGAGGACGAGGCGGTGGAGCTGGAGGAGGAGTGGCGGCACCGGCCGACCGAGGCCTTCGACCTGCGCACCGGGCAGGGCAACGGCCATGTCCAGTACTCCTTCGCCGCGCACCGCGCCGTGGTCGAGGTCGACACCGAACTCGGCCTCGTCAAGGTCATCGAACTGGCCTGCGCCCAGGACGTCGGCAAGGCGCTCAACCCGCTCTCCGTCGTCGGCCAGATCCAGGGCGGCACCACGCAGGGCCTGGGCGTCGCGGTGATGGAGGAGATCATCGTGGACCCGAAGACCGCGAAGGTCAGGAACCCCTCCTTCACGGACTACCTGATCCCGACCATCCTCGACACGCCGACCATCCCGGTCGACGTCCTCGAACTCGCCGACGAGCACGCCCCCTACGGGCTGCGCGGCATCGGCGAGGCCCCGACCCTGTCCTCGACCCCGGCTGTCCTCGCGGCGATCCGCAACGCGACGGGCCTGGAGCTGAACCGGACGCCGGTACGTCCGGAGCATCTGACGGGCACGGCGTAACGCCTCCGCTGCCGCCCCCCCCCGCCGCGGGCAATCGTGCCTCCCCCAGAGTCTCAAGGGCCTGGGGGGGACCCCAGGCGGCACGGGTGGGCGCAGCGGCACCCCGACGCCGGGCAACCGCTCACCCCGGCCCCACCCCCCATACGTGCCACACCGGGCCGTCCCCCGGGTTACGTGCACATCCCAAATCCCGCTCAACTCAACGGAGTGAACGGGTGCCCCTGTGAACCTTGGGAGACGGCACCATGACCCATCCATCAGTGGAGCCCAGGACCACGGCCGAGGACGCCGGCGACGGCAGCCGCGTCCCGGCCGGCCGGTCCTGGCTCGACCGGTACTTCCACATATCCCGGAGAGGATCCACCGTCGCGCGTGAGGTGCGCGGCGGGGTCACCACCTTCATGGCGATGGCCTACATCCTCCTCCTCAACCCCCTGATCCTGTCCGGCAAGGACGTCCAGGGCGACACCCTCGGCCAGAAGGCCCTGATCACCGCGACCGCGTTCGCCGCGGCCCTCACCACGCTGCTGATGGGCTTCGTCGGCAAGGTGCCCCTCGCGCTCGCCGCCGGCCTCTCGGTCTCCGGGGTACTGTCCGCGCAGGTCGTGCCCAACATGACCTGGCCGCAGGCGATGGGCATGTGCGTGCTCTACGGCGTCGTCATCATGCTGCTGGTCGTCACCGGCCTGCGCGAGATGATCATGAACGCGATCCCGCTCGCGCTCAAGCACGGCATCACCATGGGCATCGGCCTGTTCATCGCCCTCATCGGCTTCTACAAGTCCGGCTTCGTGCACCAGGGCAAGGGCACCCCGCTGAGCCTCGGCCCCGCCGGCCAGCTCACCGGCTGGCCGGTGCTGCTCTTCGCCGGCACCCTGCTGCTGATCTTCATGCTCCAGGCCCGCAACGTCCCCGGCGCCATCCTCATCGGCATCGTCTCCGGCACGGTCGTCGCCGCGGTCCTCAACGGGCTCGGCGTCATCGACCCCCGCCAGTGGGCGTCCGGCGCGCCCGAACTGCACGGCGGCGCCGTCTCGATGCCGGACTTCTCGCTCTTCGGGCACATCGGCTTCGGCGGCTGGGACAAGGTCGGCGGGATGACCGTCGCGGTGATCGTCTTCACCCTGGTGCTCGCCGGGTTCTTCGACGCGATGGCCACCATCATCGGCGTCGGCACGGAGGCCGGGCTTGCCGACGACAAGGGGCGGATGCCGGGGCTGTCCAAGGCGCTGTTCATCGACGGCGCGGGCGGTGCGATCGGCGGTCTGACCGGCGGCTCGGGCCAGACCGTCTTCATCGAGTCGGCGACCGGCGTCGGCGAGGGCGCCCGCACCGGGCTCGCGTCCGCGGTGACCGGACTGCTGTTCGCGGCCTGTCTGTTCTTCACCCCGGTGACCGCGATCGTCCCGCAGGAGGTGGCCTCCGCGGCGCTGGTGGTCATCGGCGCGATGATGCTGATGAACGCGCGGCACGTGGACTGGGGCGACCGGGCCACCGCGATCCCGGTCTTCCTGACCGTCGTCCTGATGCCGTTCACGTACACGATCACCACGGGCGTCGCCGCGGGCGTCATCTCGTACACGGCGATCAAGGTGGCCCAGGGCAGGGCGCGGGAGATCGGCGCGTTCATGTGGGGGCTGACGGTGATCTTCCTCGTGTACTTCGCGCTGCACCCCGTAGAGAGCTGGCTCGGCGTCCACTAGCGCCACGCCCTTCACCGGCAACCACCCTTTGAGGAGACCGACAGATGCTGGACATCGCCGAGGAGTTGAACCGTTGGGTCGGCCAGGGGCGTGACTTCGCGGTCGCCACCGTCGTGGCGGTCGGCGGCAGCGCGCCCCGGCAGCCCGGCGCCGCGCTCGCGGTCGATGCCGACGGCACCGCCATCGGCTCGGTCTCCGGCGGTTGTGTGGAGGGCGCGGTGTACGAGCTGTGCCGGCAGGCGCTGAAGGACGGCGAGACCGTCCTCGAACGCTTCGGATACAGCGACGAGGACGCCTTCGCGGTCGGCCTGACCTGCGGCGGCGTCATCGACATCCTGGTCACACCGGTCCGGGCGCAGGACCCCGCCCGGCCGGTGATCGCGGCCACGCTGGCCGCCGCCGCGCGCGGGGAGGCGGCGGCGCTCGCCCGGATCGTGGAGGGCCCGGCCGGCCTCCCCGGCCGCGCCCTGCTGGTGCGGCCCGACGGCTCGTACGACGGCGGGTACGGCGCCCACCCCGAACTGGACCGCACCGTCGCCGCCGAGGCCCGCGCCCTCCTGGACGCGGGCCGCACCGGCACCCTGGAGACCGGCGCCCGGGGCGCGCGCTGCGGGGCGCCGGTCACCGTCCTGGTGGAGTCCTCGGTGCCCCCGCCCCGGATGATCGTCTTCGGTGCGATCGACTTCGCCGCCGCCCTGGTGCGGGTCGGCAAGTTCCTCGGCTACCACGTCACCGTGTGCGACGCCCGCCCGGTCTTCGCCACCCGCACCCGCTTCCCGGAGGCCGACGAGATCGTGGTCGAGTGGCCCCACGCCTACCTGGAACGCACCGGGACCGACGGCCGTACCGTCCTGTGCGTCCTCACCCATGACGCCAAGTTCGACGTACCGCTGCTGAAGGTGGCGCTGCGCCTCCCGGTCGCCTACGTCGGCGCGATGGGCTCCCGCCGCACCCACCTCGACCGCGCCCGCCGCCTGCGCGAAGTCGGCCTCACCGAGCGGGAGTTGTCCCGGCTGCGGTCCCCGATCGGCCTCGACCTCGGCGCCCGTACGCCTGAGGAGACAGCCCTGTCGATCGCCGCCGAGATCGTCGCCACCCGCCACGGCGGCACCGGCACCACCCTGACCGGCGGCCACACCCCGATCCACCATGACCGGACCGTCGCAACCCGAATCGACTCGGTGGCCTGAGCCTCAAGCGGTCCCGCCCCCGGGAAAAGCGATTGCCGCCCGCCCCGGGCCCTGTGTTCCATGAGGGCATGGTCTCCCTCGACCGGCTGCTCGCCTTCTCGGCGCTGGCCCTGCTGCTGATCGTGATACCCGGCCCGAGCGTGCTCTTCGTCGTCGGGCGGGCCCTCGCGCACGGCCGCCGGGCCGCGCTGACCACGGTCGCCGGGAACACCCTGGGCGCGTACGTCCTCGTCGCCGCCGTGGCCCTCGGCATCGGACCGGTGGTGGAACGCTCGGTCCTGCTCTTCACCGCGCTCAAGCTCGCGGGCGCCGCCTACCTGGTCTATCTGGGTGTCAAGGCATGGCGGCAACGCGGTTCGCTGCGGGCCGCGTTCACTCGCGCCGAGCCCCCGGAGCGGGGCGGTCTGCGCACCCTCGGCGAGGGCTTCGCGGTCGGGGTGGCGAACCCCAAGACGATGGTGTTCTTCGCCGCCGTACTGCCCCAGTTCGTGGACCGCGCCCAGGGGCATGTGCCCGTCCAGATGCTGCTGCTCGGCCTGGTCTTCAACGTCATCGCGCTGGTCTCGGACAGCGTCTGGGGCCTGGTCGCCTCCGCCGCCCGCGACTGGTTCGCCCGCTCGCCCCGCCGGCTGTCCGCGGTCGGCGGCGTCGGCGGCCTGGCGATGATCGGCCTGGGCGTGACGGTGGCGGCGACGGGCCGCAAGGACTGAACCCCGTCCGGAGCAAGGTGAGGCACGACAAGCGGAGCTGACTGCGCTCACGCCCGCCTGAGCAGCCGGTTCAACCCGCGTCCGAAGACGACACGGGCCATGCGCGCGACCACGACGTCGAACGCCCGGGGCAGGAAGCGCACCCGCAGCTCCTCCTGCCACACCACCCGGCTGCGGCCCCCGGGACCCGGCACGACCTCGATCCGCGCCCAGCCGAGGATCACCCGGCCCCGCTTCTCCAGCCGGCACACCCCGCCCCCGTCACCCACGGGCGGGCGCCAGACGGTCACCTCCATGGTGTCGTCCACGGCGAGCGGCCCGATGCCCGTACGCGCCGTGAAACGGGTGCCCACCCCGGTCGGGCCGGGAGTGAGCACCCTGATCCCGGTCAGCGGCACGGTGATCGTGTGGCGGGGCCACTCGGTGATCCGGCGCCATGCCTCGTCCAGCGGGAGCGGCACGGTCCGGGTGAGGGAGAAGGTCGGCACGTGCCGATCGTAGGCAATGACCCCCGCGTACCCCGGAGGTCGGCACCGGCTCACCCGGTCGGCCCAGTCCCGCGGCGCTCAGGGCCGGTAGACCTTGCCCGGCTCGGCCCTGCCGGGGGCGAGGAGCTGGGGGACCGTCACGAAGGTGTACCCGCGCTTCTTGAGGGCGTCGATGATGCCCGGTACGGCGGGCACGGTGCCGGAGTAGAGGTCGTGCAGCAGGATGATCCCGTCCCGGTCGGCCTGGTCGAGGACGCGCTTGGTGATGAGCGCCGAGTCGGTCGTCGCGTAGTCCTTGGCGGTGACGCTCCACAGGACCTCCGCGAGCCCCAGCTCCTTGCAGATCTCATGGATGTTGGCGTCCGTACGGCCCTGCGGCGGGCGCATCAGGGTGGGCTTGCGCCCGGTGATCCGCTTGATCGCGTCGTTCGGCCGCCGCAACTCGTCGCGCACCTGGTCGTCGGATATGTCCGTGAGGATCTTGTGGTCCCAGGTGTGGCTCGCCACCTCGTGACCCTCGTCCGACATGCGCTTGACCAGCCGCGGGTACTTCTCGATGTGCCGCTTGCCGAGCAGGAAGAACGTCGCGTGGACCTTCTTCTCCTTCAGGATGTCCAGCAGCCGGGGGGAGTTCTCGCTGGGGCCCGCGTCGAAGGTCAGCGCGATGCACTTGGCCGTGCGGCAGTCGACGCCGCCGAAACTCGCGGGCGCCCCCTGCGCCGCCTCCTTGCGCGCGCTGCTCGGCGAGGTGGTGTCGACCTGCGCGCAGCCGGTCAGCGCCAGCGCCATGCCGACGGCGGCCGAGACGAGCACGGCCGGACGGAACCCGCGGCGCCGTTCCCGCATCTTGTCCGTCGCGGACACCGGCGTACGGGTCTTCTTGATCGAAGGAAACATGCCGGGACTATACACACATTTTATAGATCTTTTGTTCGAATATGGACGAACCTTCACAGGGGCGGTCGGGTACGCGGTCACCGCACACCGGTAGTTCCACGCCGGTGCGGGGAGTAGCCTCGGCAGCATGACGCGCACGGGGGAGCGAGCCGTCAAGTCCCGCTTACGCACGCCGACATGGATCGCCCGCATCGAGGCACCGGACGGCACGGTGCTCGGTGCCGGGGTGCTGCTCGCCCCCGACCGGGTGCTCACCGCGGGCCATGTCGTCACCCCGGGCACGCGGTACGCCGTCCGACTCGTCGGGGTGCCCGGACAGGGCGCGGTCACCGCCACCGTCCGCCCGGACGAACACGTACCGGAGCGGGAGGACGCGTTCGGCGACCGCAGCGGCGACCTCGCCCTGCTGCGCCTGGCGGAACCCCTGCCCGCCGAACACACCACCCGCCTCTACCGGCTGGCCTCGCCGCACGGACCGGTGAGCATGTACGGCTTCCCGGCCGGCGACGACGGCGGCCGCTGGCACGGCGCCACCCTGGTCGCCGCCCGCGGCCGGGACAGCCGGGTCCAGCTGCGTCCGCTCACCCCCGGAGAGCTGGCCGCCCCCGGCTTCAGCGGCGGCGGAGTCGTCGACCACGCCACCGACCAGGTGATCGGGATCGTGCTCAGCGTGGACGAGGGACAGGTCTCCGCCTTCAGCCAGATGAGCCCCACCGAGACCATCCTCAGCCATCTGCCGCAGGCCGCCGCCTGGACCGACGGCGCCTCGGCGGTCGACCCCCGGCTGCGCGGCCGGGCGGCGAACGGCGCCGGGCGCCTCGATGTGCCCTTCGCCACCGAACTCGCCGGCTGGTTCCGGGGCGAGGGCTGGCCGGTGCTCGTCACCGTCGTACCGGCCCGCGGCGACCGCGCCTTCACCCTGGAACGGGCCGTCACCCTCGCGGACCGCGAACTGCGCACCCAGCGCAACACCAGCGCCTTCAGCCATGACCCGCCCGAGACCGTTCCCCCGGCCGGTGCGCACGATCTCGCCCTGGACGTCGGGCAGTTGACGGCGGGGCAGGTCATGGACCGCATCGCCGAACGCCTCGGTATCCGCGACGACCCCCGGCCCGAACGGCTCGCCACCCTGCGCGTCCCGCTCGCCGCCGTACTGGTCGGCGTCGAGCAGAGCGCCGACCCCGACGCCCTGCTCGCCCTGTTGGACCGGCTCGCCCGGCACGGGGCCCGGCTGCTGCTGGTCCACCGCCGCCAAGGTGGCCGGGCCGCCCAGGCCGCTGAGTCCCTGGTGCACCGTCCGCTGCGCGAGCGCTGGTCCCGCCTCGGCGCCCAACTCGACCGCATCATCGATGAGTTGGGGCCCGCGCTCGACGCCCGCCGGGACCGGGTGACCGCCGGGCCCGGCGCCGAGCCGCTGCTGGACCAGGCCGAGGCCGCCGTCGGCCGCAGCCTGATGCTGCGCGCCTGGATCGCCCACAGCTCGGAACAGGACCGTGAACCCCGCCGCGCCGACCTGCTGTTCACCTTCGAGGACGCCGCCGAACGCCGCGGCCAGCGCCTGGAGGCGGCCCTCGATCTGCTCGACGCCCGGCTGCGCCGCTGGGCGGAACTCCGCGGCCGGGTCACCGCCCAGTGGCCGCTGTGCCGCCGCCGCGCCGAGGAGCAGGGCGACCGGGTGCTGGAGGCCTACCGGCTCTACGAGGCCGCGCTCATCCTGCTGCGGCAGACACCCTGCGACATCGAACGCGCGGAGGCCGCCGCGGACCGCTTCATCGCATTCTGCGCGGAGGCGGCGGGGCCGGGAGAGCCGGCCGGAGAGAAGGCCGGCGCGGAGCCGGGCGAACACGCCCGCGCCCCCGACCACCCCCCGCCTCCCCGCCGTAGCGCCACCGACCCCCGTGAGGAGCGCGGCTCATGACCACCTCCTGCGTCCGCCCCGGCTGCGCGGGCCGCATCATGGGGACCGGCTACTGCGACACCTGCGGGCACCGGCACATCGAACCGCGCGGCACCCCGGCCGCGCCGCCGCCCGTCGTGGTCGAGGAGAGCCCGGGACCGCCGACCGTGCACGCCGTGGCCGGGGTCGGCGAACTCGACCAGCACGGACTGGTCGTCCTGCCCGAGGTGCCCGAACCCGATGACGTCCTGCTGGTCGAGGACCCGCGCCCGCCCACCGAGGGCCGCCGCTGCGGCACGGACGGCTGCGGCATGCTCATCGGCGTGGGGTACGGCGGTCAGCCCGCCCGCGCCACCGGCCGCTGCCCCCGCTGCGGCACGCCGTACTCCTTCCTGCCCCAACTGGCCCGGGGCGACCTGGTCGCCGGGCACTACCGGGTCCTCGGCTGCCTCGCGCGCGGCGGCCTCGGCTGGATCCATCTCGCCGAGGACACCCGCGCCGAGGGCCACCGCGTCGTCCTCAAGAGCCAGATCGACGCGGGCGGCGCGCTCGCCCGCCGTACCGCCGTCGAGGAGCGCCGCTCCCTCACCGACCTGCACCACCCGGACATCGTGCGGATCATCACGTACGCCGATCACCGGCCCCCGGGCGGGACGTCCACCGGCTACCTGGTCATGGACTACATCGGCGGCCGCTCCCTGCAACAGCTCTTCGACGCCGACGACATCGAGCGCGTCTTCCACGGCCGCCCCCGCCTCGACCATGTCCTCAGCTACGGCTGCAAGATCCTCGGCGCGCTGGAGTACATGCACGAACGGGGCCTGCTCTACTGCGACATGAAGCCCGCCAACGTCATCCACTTCGGGCGGGCCGTGAAGGTCATCGACCTCGGCGCGGTCCGCGCGATCGGCGACCGCGCGTCCGCGTACGTGTACACGGCGACGTTCGCGCCGCCGAAGGCGGAGATCGACCGGCGCGGCTGGCACGTCGACAGCGACCTCTACACCGTCGGCATGACCCTCCAGGCCCTGGCCCGCGACACCGAACCGGCCCGCGGGCTCGCGCACGACTCCTTCCGCCGGCTCGTCGACCGCGCCACGCATCCCGAACCCCGCGCGCGGTTCCGGTCGGCCGCCGAGATGTCCCGCCAACTCTGGGAGGTGCTGCGGGAGTTCCGCTCGCTCCAGTTCGGGGAGCAGCTGCCGGAGAGCTCCACCCGGTTCCGCGCCACCGGCGCCAGCCTGGACGCCGGGCTCGGCGCGATCCCGGCCCTGGACCACTGGACCGCCCGCACCGGCGAGCGCCCGGCCGAGCTGGACGTGTCCCCGCCCTCGCCCGCCGAGGTCGCCGGCGCCCTGCCGGAGCCGGTCCCCGATCCCGCCGACGGCGCCGCCCTGGTCCTGGACACCTTCTCGCCCGACGCCCCCGACCAGGTGGCCCGGCAGTGGCCCCGCGACTCCCGCCTCGGCACCCCGGAGACCGCGCTGTGGCTGTGCCGCGCCTATCTCAGGGGCGGCGACCGGGACGCGGCCGCCGACTGGCTCACCGAGGCCGAGACCCAGCTCGGCGAGCGCGCCGCCGCCCATGACTGGCGGATCGCCTGGCACCGGGGCGTCCTGCACCTCGGCAAGGGCGAGGTCGAGCCGGCCGGCGCCCGGTTCGAGGCCGTGTACCGGGCGCTGCCCGGCGAGTACGTGCCCAAGCTCGCCCTCGGCCACTGCGCCGAGCACGGCGCCCGCACCGCCCGCGCCATGCGCTTCTACGAGGCCGTGTGGAAACGGGACAGCGCGCACACCGCCGCCGCCTTCGGGCTCGCCCGCGGCCATCTGGCCGGCGGCGACCGGGATGCCGCCGTGCGCGTCCTGGACGAGGTACCGGCCACCTCCCGCCACCACGACGCCGCCCGGGTCGCCGCCGTCCGTATCCGCGCCGGTGTCATCGGCGGACTGCCGCCCACCCCCGCCGATCTGGCCGACGCGGCCCGGCGGCTGCCCGAACTGCGCCTGGACGGCGGCGCCGAGGACGGCGAGTCCCGGGCCCGGCTGGTCGCCGAGGTCCGCGAGAACACCCTGGGCGGCGGCGCCGCTGCCTGGCCGTCCGGGAGCCTGCTCGGACCCGGCGACGAGCGCGGCCTGCGCACCCTGCTCGAACACTCCTTCCGTCAGCTGGCCGCCCAGGCCCGCACCGCCCCGGAACACGGCCGGTTGCTCGATCTGGCCCATTCCGTACGGCCGTTGACCACCTTCTGAGGACGCCCATGACCCCCGCGGAGAGACACCGATGACCGTGGCCGAAGAGATCGAGGTGACGCTGGAGGTCGGCCAGGAGAAGGACCTGCCCGCCGAGCCGTCCGCCCAAGGGGAGGGCGTGGAACGGGAGATGTACGCCATCCTGGAGATCGGTGTGCGCGGCCGCGGCGGTGCCGGGCTCGCCGGGGGGCGGACGCCGGACGGCGGGCCCGCGCTCGCCGAGGTGCTGATCGTGGACACCTCCCGCTCCATGCTCTTCCCGCCCGCCAAGCTGCACGCGGCCAAGGACGCCACCGCGGCCGCCGTACGGCTGCTGCCCGAGGGCACCGCCTTCGCCGTGCTCTCCGGCCACTTCCACGCCGCCGTCGTCCATCCAGGACCCGACCAGCCGGGGCTCGCTGTCGCGGGGCCGGGCGAACGCGCCGCCGCCGTACGGGCCGTACGCATCCTCGACGCCGACGGCGGTACGGCCATCGGGACCTGGCTCGACCTGGCCCGCCGGCTGCTGAAGGACCACCCCGCGCCGGTCAAGCACGTCCTGCTGCTCACCGACGGCCGCAACGAGCACGACCACCGGGCCGCCATGACCCTGGAGACCGCGCTGGACGCCTGCGAGGGCCGCTTCGTCTGCGACGCCTGGGGCATCGGCGACGACTGGGACGCCGAACTGCTGCTGCGCATCACCCGACGGCTGCACGGCCGCGCCGGAGCCGTCCGCGAAGAGGCCGAACTGACATGTGCTTACGAGGAGTTGGTGACCGGACTGCTCGGCACGGCGGTCCCCGAGCTGCGCATCAGGCTCACCCCCACCCCCGGCACCGTCATCCGCCAGGTGAAACAGGTCGTCCCCGGCGAACAGGAACTCCTGCCCACCGAGGGCCCCGGACGCGGCACCGAGTACATCACCCGCGCCTGGGGCGAGGAGGTACGGCACTTCCAGGTGGTGCTGGCCGCCGACCCGACCGGCCGGGAGCGCGGCGAGGACCTCCAACTGGCCGCCGTCGAGGTCGTCGTACCCGACTTCGGGCATCCGGTACGGCTGCCCCGGCCCCGCCCCGTCCTGGTGCGCTGGACCGACAACCCGCTGGACGCCTCCCGGCGGCACCCCGGGGTGCGCCGGCAGGAGCTGTACCACCAGGCGAGCGCAGCCGTCGCCCGCGCCTACCGGGCCTGGCTGCGCGGCAGTGACGGCCGCGCCGTCGCGGACCGCGAACTCGCCCGGGCCCTGCACCTGGCGGCCGACCTCGGCGACCCCCAACTCCTGGACGCGCTGCGCCGGATCGAGGACACGCCCGGCGGCGGCCGGATCCGCGCCGGTCTGAAGGACGTCGACTGGCAGCACCTGATCCTCTCCAGCGCCATGACCACCCCGCCCCGCCATCCGGCCGCGGAACCGCCGCCCGACCCCGGTGTCCCGCCGGACGCCGACGCCCTCGTGGAGTGCCCGGGATGCGGCTGGCTCGGTCCGGCCGACTCCGTGTACTGCGGCGGCGAGTGCGGCCGCCGTCTGAACGGGCCGTCGGCATGAGCGCGGCCACGGACCCCGTACACGACGGCGGCACACCCGCCACGGCGGGTGCCGGGGGCGGACGGCGGGTGCCGCCGGAGCGGGCGGCCGGCAGTACGACCGCCCATGACCTGGCCGTCCGCCACCGGCTGCTGCTCGCCCTGGCGGCGCTGCTGACGCTCTCCCTCTTCCTGTCCTACGAGGGGGTGCACGGCGACGCCGATCCACTGCGCACCTCCAGCGCCCCGGCGGTGCTCTCCCTCGACACCGCCCTGTACGCCCTCGGGCAGGCCGAGGCGGACGCCGGTGCGGCGACCCCCACCAGCGACTTCCAGAAGCAGATCTCGGTCGCCGCGCAGAGCGTAGCGGCCGCCGCGGGCGACGATGCCGGGGGACCGTCGGCACAGCAGGCGCTCCAGACCGTGGCCGCGCTGATCACCGTCTACGCGGTCAAGGTGCAGCAGGCCCAACAGCAGCCCACCGGAAGCGTGTTGCGCGAGGCGTACCTCAGCTACGCGACGAGCATCCTGGCGGACCCGGGCTCCGGGATACTGCCCCGGCTGAAGGTCCTCCAGGCGCAGCGGCGCGCGGCCGTGCACCGGCAGACCTCCTTCGGACCGCTGCTGTGGTGCGGCTGGGCCGCGACGCTGCTGCTCGCGCTCGCGCTGGTCTGCGCTCTGCTGGAGACCCAGCTGTTCCTGCGCCGCCGCTTCCGGCGCCGCTACAACCGGGGCCTGCTCGGCGCGGGCGCGCTGCTCCTGGCCGGACTCGCCGTGACCCTGCTGTTCACGGTATGGACGCACACGGGGATGACGGACACCCGGCGACTGCTCGACCGCCCGCTGTCCGGGCGGGAACTCAACCACGCGGGGCGGGCGACCGCCGCGTACCTGGCGGACACCGGGCTGCGCGCCGCGGCCGCCGGATGGATCCTGATCGGAGGCATCCTGGTCATGGCACTGACCGAGACGGGACTGCGACGGCACATCGACGAGTACCGGTTCAGGCCCCGGTGAGCGGGCGTCCGCGAGGCCGCGCCCGGACGGTCACCGTGGTGGCGGGCTGCCTCGTCCTGCTGGCGGCGGCCGTCGTGCTGGGTGCCCGCGCCGTCGGCCGGGAGCCGACCGTCACCCTGCTGGCGAACTGGACGGGCCGTGACGAGACGAACCTGCGCCGCGCGGTGATCGAGCCGTTCGAGCGCGCGTACCACGTGCACGTGGACTACCAGGGCAGCTCGGCCGAGAGCCAGGTGCTCGGCGCCGATGTCGAGGCCGGGACCCCGCCGGACGTGGTGGTGCTGACCGGCCCCGGTGAACTCGCCGACTACGCGGGCCAGAAGCAGCTCCAGCCGCTCGACGGGCTCATTCCCCGGGAGGACTTCGGCACGTCCTGGGCGACCCCGCTCGCGGACGGGCATGTGTACTGGTTCCCGCTCAAGGCCGACCTCAAGAGCATCGTCTGGTACCCGGCGGGGACCGGCGAGGGGCAGCGCCGCGCGGCGCGGGACGATCCGGCGCAGTGGTGCGTGGGGATGGGCTCCGGCGCGACCAGCGGCTGGCCCGGCACGGACTGGATCGAGGACATCCTGCTCCAGCAGCAGGGGCCGCGCGTCTACCAGTCGTGGACGAGCGGCAAACTGTCCTGGCGCTCGCCCGAGGTACGGCAGGCGTGGACGACCTGGGGCCGCCTGATGGGCGCGGGCACGTCGGAGAAGCTGCTGCGCCGCACCCTGAAGACGGGCTACGCCGAGGCGTCCGCACCGGTGACGGCCACCCCTCGGGGCTGCACGCTCGAACACCAGGCGTCCTTCATCCGCACCCAGTCCACCGCCTGGAAGCAGGCCGACGGCCGCTACGACCCCTCGGCCGCCCTCATCCCGGGCGCCACCGCCAAGGACTCCTGGGAGGTCTCCGGCGACCTGGTCGCCCTGCTGCACGCCACCCCGCAGGCGAAGCGGCTGATCCGCTATCTGTCCTCCCCGGCCGCCCAACGCGCCTGGGCCGACGCCGAGTCGGCCTTCTCCGTCGACACCAGGGCCCGGCCCGCCGCCACCGGACCCACCTGGCACCGGACGCTCGCCACGACCCTGCTCTCCCCGGCCGCCACGCACTGCTTCGACGCCTCCGACGCCATGCCGCCCACAGTCCGCGACGCCTTCGCCGAGGCCGTGATCGACTACCTGGCCCACCCGGCCCGTCTCACCTCCCTGCTCACCACGTTGGACACGCTGAGATCGGCGCCGGGACAGACCTGGCTGCCAGCGGTGTGCGACCAAGTGCCGTGAGACAGAGGTGACTTGGAGCGGAGGGCGGGCCGTCGACGGTCAGCCCTCCGCCCACTCCAGCTTCAGCTCGCGCCCCTGCTCGCGGCCCGCCCGCGCCGCCGGTCCGCGGGTCGCCGGGTCCAGCGGGTTGGCGCCGATCGCGCTGGTCGAGGCGTCGTCGGGGCCGATGACGAGGACCTCGGCACCCTCGGCGCGCAGCGCCGCGACCGTGTCGTCCAGCGGGTGGTCGCTCGGGAGGGGCTCGACGGGACCCAGTGGGACGAGGACCAGGACCCGGGCGGCGCCCGCGGCGAGGTCGACGTTGGCCACGGAGCGGATTCCGCCGTCGATGTAGCGGCGCCCGGCGATCGTCACCGGCGGCCACACCCCCGGGACGGCACAGCTGGCGGCGACCGCGTCGACCAGCGAGACACCCGAGTCGCGGTCGAAGACCCGCGTGTCCCCGGTCTCGGCGTCGACCGCCACCACCCTCAACGCCCGTTGCGGCCAGCCGTGTTCGGGCAGCCGGGACTCGATCACCGCGAGCCGCTCCGGCTCACTGACCGTCCGCGCGGCCAGCGCCACCCGGCCGACCGCGCCGCGCAGCTCCGCCGCCGAGGACGCCGTGGCCATCGTGAGGCCGATCTCCGCGGCGAACCGCTCGATGTCCATCTCGGCCATGATCTCGCGGGCCTGCAACGAAGGCTCCACCTGCCGCGCGAACAGCTCCTCCACGCCGAGCCCGCTGCCCAGTTGGGCCGCGACGGTCGCACCCGCGGAGGTGCCCACCAGCAACCCGGCCCCGGTGACGTCCTGCCCGGCATCGGCGAGTCCCGCGAGCAGCCCGGTCATCCAGGCGATCCCGCCCACACCGCCGCCACCCAGCACCAACGCCTCGGTCATCTCAGCTCCTTCAGCAGTCTTCTCTGTCGCACCGGCAGCGCCGGCCGCAGGAGGAACCCTTCCCTCCGCCCTCCCCGTCCAAGGTCCCCGCCGGGTAAAGGGCCCGGAAGGATCAGACCGCGTCCGGCACGACCGGGTCACCGGTGGCGCCGAGCGCGGCCAGCAGCCGCAGGCTGTCGTGGTCGGCGCTGCCGGGCGCGGCCGACTGCACGATCAGCTCCGTGCCCGCGCAGTCCGGCAGGACGAAGTTCTCCTGGTGCAGCTCCAGACGGCCGACCGCGGCATGCCGGTAGACCTTGCGGCCGTGGGTGCGGGTACGGACGTCGGCGCGCGCCCACAGCTGACGGAACCGCTCGCTGTGCATGGCGAGTTCACCGATGAGGGCCGCCAGTTCGGGGTCGTCGGGGCAGCGGCCGGCGGCCAGCCGCAGATGGCCGACGGCGTCGAGGGCGCAGCCCTCCCAGTCGGCGAACAGCTCGCGCCCCTCCTCGTAGAGGAAGAGGTGCCGGGCGATGTTCAGCCCCTCGACGGAGCGGCCGTAGAGCAGATCGGCGAGCCGGTTCGCGGCCAGCACCGTCATCCGGTGGTCGATGAGGAACGCGGGCGCGTCGGCCATGAGTTCCAGCACCCGCAGCAGTTCGGGCCGGGGCCGCGCGATCGACGGCCGCCGCCGCGGCCGCCCGGGGCGGTTCGCGAGCCGGTGCAGATGCTCGCGTTCCACCTCGTCCAGATCGAGGGTGCGCGCGAGCGCGTCGAGCACCTGTGCCGAGGGCCGGCGCGCCCGCCCCTGCTCCAGCCGGACGTAGTAGTCGACACTCACCCCCGACAGGTGGGCGACCTCCTCGCGGCGCAGCCCGCTCACCCGGCGGCGGGTGTCGGCGTGCAGGCCGACGGACTCCGGGCGGACCCGGGCCCGACGTGTGCGCAGGAAGTCCGCGAGATCGTCCATCGCTCCAGTATCCGTGCCGGACAAGCCCGTTGGGTGGCCCTGCCGGTACCAGGAAGAGCGGACCTATGGAACGAGCGCCCCTGAACCGCGCCGTCGGATCCCGCGAGGATCGGATCCCCGACGATCCGAGGAGCGGATATGAAGGTCTTCATCGTGCACGCCCACCCCGAGCGCCGCTCGCTGAACGGCGCGCTGACCGACCTCGCCGTAAAGACGCTGACCGGCGCGGGCCATGAGGTCCGGGTCAGCGATCTGTACGCGATGCGCTGGAAGTCCACCGTCGACGCCGCCGACTTCGGCCCCGCGGCCTCCGACCCGCTGGCCGTCGTACCCGACTCCGGACAGGCCTACGAGAGCGGCGCGCTCGCCGCCGACATCCGCGCGGAGCAGGAGAAGCTGCGCTGGGCCGACACCGTGATCCTCCAGTTCCCGCTGTGGTGGTACACGATGCCCGCGATCCTCAAGGGCTGGGTGGACCGCGTCTTCACCTACGGCTTCGGCTACGGCGTGGGCGAGCACAGCGACACCCGGTACGGCGACCGCTTCGGCGAGGGCACCCTGCAAGGCAAGCGCGCCATGCTGTCGTTGACGGTCGGCGGCCCCGAGGGCCACTATTCGGACCGCGGCATCAACGGCCCGATCGACGACCTGCTGTTCCCGATCCAGCACGGCATCCTCTTCCACCCCGGCATGGCCGTACTGCCGCCGTTCGTCCTGTACCGCGCGGGGCGGATGTCACCCGAGGACTTCGCGGCGGCGGCCGAGCGGTGGCGCGAGCGGCTGCTGTCCCTGGAGGAGACCGAGCCCGTCCCCTACCGCACCCAGAACGGCGGGGACTACGAGATCCCGGTGGTCCGGCTGCGCGCGGGGCTGGAGAAGCCGGGCCGCAGCGGATTCGCCCTGCACCTCGCCGAGTAGCGCCGCGCGAGGGGGCGCGGGACGTGGAGAGGGAGGCGCTGCGGGCTGCTCGTGGTCGCTCGCAACGCCCCCCTGGCCTTACCCGAGGGGTACTCGGGAGTTCTTCCGGGTCACGAGTTCACCTGTGCGGTGACCTGGTCCGCGAAGGTGGCCAGCCGGGTGTAGACACCCGGGTAGCCCGCCTCCGCGCACCCCTCGCCCCAAGAAGTGATCCCTGCCAGGACGCCCCCGATGAGCAGGGGACCGCCGCTGTCGCCCTGGCAGGTGTCTACGCCGCCGGAACTGAGCCCGGCGCACACCATGTCGGACTGCACATAGTCCGAACCGTAGGAGGAACGGCAACTGGCGTCGGACACGAGCGGTACGGTCGCGGTCCGCAGCTGGTTGGAGGAGCTGCCGTTCTCCGAAGTCGTGCCCCAGCCGAGGATCCGCGCCGTGGTACCGGCCGCGTACACCCCCGTCTGGGAGGAGGAGACGTACGACACCGGTTTGTACGGCATCGACGTCGACAGGGTCAGCACGGACACGTCGTCGCCGTTGGTGGCGTCCGAGTAGTCCGGGTTCACCCAGATCTTGCTGACCTTGCTCACCGTGCCGTCGGTGCCGTTGAGCTTGGTACGGCCGCCGACGACGCGGACACTGGCGGGGGTCTCACCGGCCATGCAGTGCGCGGCCGTCACCACCTTGGTGGCGGACACCAGGGTGCCGCCGCAGAACTGGCTGCCGGACGCGTCCGTGATCTGCATGACGAACGGGTACGCCGTGGTGGTGGTCGTCGTACCGCCGACAATGGGCTGGGGAGCCGCGTTCGCCGTGGGGGAGGCGAGCAGCGCGGTCGTCGCGGCGGCGGCGGTGGCCACCAGGATCGCGGCGGTGCGTCTGGCACGTGTGGGCCCGAACATGAGTCTCCTCAGTGGGGTTGCACCGGTGGGGGTTCGCACGGGTAGGGGGTTGTGCACGGTGGTGGGGGGTGGGTCCGACCCCCTGTACCCGGGCGAGCGGTACGCCCATTACGCTAGGTCCCGGAAGCTTCGGCTCCCAATGAGGGAACCCCCTAGGGGGTCGGGTGAGGGAAAACCCTCGGTCCGGCTCAGTTAACAGGCGCCGTGCTCAGCGCGCGCGCCGACCTGCGGCCAATCGGACGATGTCGACCCGCGACCGGATCCCGAGCTTGCGGTAGACCCGGGTGAGCGTGGCCTCGACCGTCTTGACGCTGATGAACAGCCGCGCCGCTATCTCCCGGTTGGTGGCGCCCTCCATGACCAGCGCGGCCACCTGACGCTCCATCGCGGCCAGTACGTCCAGCACGTCGAGCGCGTCCAGGGCGGCGGGCACGGTCCGCGCCGGTTCCGCTTCGAGGGTGGTGAGCGCCTCGTCCACCTGGCGCAGCCAGGGCAGCGCCCGGCAGCGGCGGAACATCCGGGTCGCCTCGTCGTAGGCCGCGGGCCCGGGACGCCGGCCGCGCAGCCGGGCCAGCGCGAACGCGGCCCGCGCCTCCTCCAGGCCGTAGCCCAGCTTGCCGAGCCGGTCCTGAGCCGATCTCAGCCGGTCGAGCGCCGCCTCGCCCGCGCCCTGTGCGGCCCGTACCAGCGCCTCGGAGCGGTCGAGTACGGCGAGGACGCTCTCCCGGCCGAGCCGCAGCGCGTGCTCCCGCGCGCTGTCGATGACGTCCTGCGCCTCGGCGGGTTCACCGATGCGGACCAGTGCCTCGGCGAGGTCGCCCTGCCAGCGGCCGCGGGCCGGGTCGGTGATGCCGAGGCCCAGTTCCAGGCTGCGCACCCGGCGCAGCGAGCGCACGGTGCCCGCCGGGTCCCCCGCCACCAACTGGGCGTACCCGAGGGCGCCCAGGGCCCGCGAGAGGTACATCTGGTCGCCGTCCTCCTCGGCATGCTCCACCGCCTCCCGGGCGAGGGTGAGCGCCCGGTCCACGTCCCCGCCGGACGCCTCCGCGAGCGAGGTCAGCATGGCCGAGGCGGTCTCGCCGATCCCGGAGTCCCGGGCGAGCTTGAGGCTGTCGCGGGCGAGGTCGAGGGCGCGGCCGCAGTGCCCGGCGCGCAGTTCGGTCTCGGCCAGGCCGCGCAGGAAGTGCACCTCGCTCTCCACCGAGCCGTGCCGGCGCACCTCGCGCAGCAGCCCGGTGACGGTGGCCCGCGCCTCGGCCAGCTGGTCGCCCATGACCAGCCAGCGGAACCGGGCGCTGCCCGCCCCGTTGTGGTGCCAGGCCACCCGCGGGTCCTGGGGTTCGCGCAGCGCCCGCTTGATGGTGCGGGGCGCCTCCGGATGGCCCATCAGGGTCTCGGTCTGCGCCTGGAAGGCGAGGGCGAGCAGCTCGGTGCGCCGGTCCTTGCTGCGCGCGGCCAGTTCGGCGGCGTGCGCGGCGGCGTCCCGGGCCGCGGTGAAGTCGCCCTCCACGATCAGCGCCCGCCAGCCCAGCTGGTAGTGGACCAGGGCGAGCAGCCGCGGGTCGTCCCCGGCGTCCGCGAGGGCCTGCGGGAAGAGGGCGTCGACCTCGGCCATGGTGTGGCCCGCGGTGTCGATGACGATGATCCAGGCGCGCACCCGTTCGGCGGGCACGCTCGCCCGCTTGAGCACCTCGCGGGCGATGTCCCGGGCGAGGTCCACCTCGCCCGCGGTGATGGCGTCCTCGGCGGCGCCGAGCCGGCGTTCCTCCGGGCTGGGCACGCCGTCCACCGGGGTGTGCCGGGCGGCAAGCAGGCCCAGCTGGGCGGCGACCGAGGGCGCGCCGCGGTCCCGGGCGAGGGCGGCGGCCTCGGCGAGCCGGGCGGCGACCTCCGGGTCGGCGCCGGTGGTGGCGAGGGCGAGGTGCCGGGCCCGCTCGATGGGGTCGGAGGCGGCCGTGGACAGCGCCGCGTGCGCGGCCCGCCGCTCCTGCGCGGGCGCCTCCGCGTACAGCGCGGCGGAGATGAGGGGATGCGCGAAGCGTACGGCCGGCGCGTCCGACTCCGTTGCCAGCAGCCCCAGTTCGGCGGCCTGGGCGCACTCCGCCTCGGCGTTCTCCCGGCCCGCCGCGTGCAGCAGCGCCGGGGTGGGCCGGGCGCCGGCGCTGGCCACCAGCAGGGTGCGGCGGGCCTCCACGGACAGCATGTCCAGGCGGCTGAGCACCAGGGCGCGCAGCGAGGTGGGCACCGGCAGCGGCTCGCCGGGCCGGGGCGGGGTGGGGCTCTCGGCGAGGGCGCGGCCGAGTTCGAGCGCGAACAGCGGATTGCCGCCGCTGGTGCGGTGCACCTCGCGGACCGTGGAGCGGGACAGCGCCCCGTGGCCGCGGTGGCTGAGCAGCTCGGCGATCCGGGTGTGCGAGAGCGGCCCGAGCCGCACGGCGAGGGTGTCCGGCGGGCAGGACCGCAGATGGCGGTCGTACTCCTGGCTGTCCTGGCCCTCCGTCCGTACGGCGCACAGGAGTTGGACCGGGGTGCCGCCGAGCCGGCGGGCCGCGAAGCCGAGCAGTTCGGCGCTGGCGGGATCCAGCCACTGGAGGTCGTCGGCGACGATCAGGACCGGTCCGCGGGCGGCGAGCGCGCGCAGCGCGGACAGCACCGCGAGGCGCAGGGCGAGGCCGTCGCGCTGGAGGGTGGACTCGCCGCGGCCGGTGAGCGCCGACTCCAGCGCGGTGCGCTGGGCGGCGGGCAGCCGGGGGCAGACGTCGTCGAGGACCAGGCCGAGGAGGTCGGCGAGAGCGAGGAACGGAAGGTGGGATTCGGACTCGGTCGCCGAGCAGCGCAGGACGATGTGCGCGGTCGAGGCGTATTCCTCGGCCAATGCCCGCAGGATGGTCGATTTCCCTATTCCGGCCGGTCCGTGGAGCAGCACACTGCCGCCGGAGGCGAGTTGGGCGCGGGCGGCGGCGCACACTTCCTCGCGGCCGATGACCAGGTCCGAGCGGCATCGGGCAGACTCCTGGAAGTCCCGTCGCACGGTCACCGCTCCCCTCGTATGTCGTGTCCGGACCAAATTCTAGGCAACGATCCTTGAAATTCGGACGGAAGCCGTGGTGAGGGAAATAACAAACGGTCAAGCATGAGGAAATTCAAAGCATCCGCGCATGAATGGGAAGGTTTCCTTCATGTCTCGGAGGGCTACGGGAGCAACCCCGCCCGGCGTGCCGCGGTCACCGCCTCCCCCCGCGTGTGTGCGCCCAACTTCCGCATCGCTGAACGCAGGTACCCCTTGACGGTCTCCGGGCGCAACCCCAGCCGTTCGGCCACCGCGGCATTGGTCGCGCCCGCCGCCACCCAGGACAGCACGTCCAGTTCACGCGGCGCCAGAGCCGGCCCGCCGGCCGGCCGCGGCGCCGTCAACAGCCCGCAGGCGGCCAGCAGATCGGCGCGCAGGACCGGATCGGTGATCCGGGGCGCGAGCGCCCGCAGCGCCGCGTGTGCCTCCCGCACCTGCTCCCAGGCGCCCGTACCGGCCCCGGTCTCGGGGCCGCCGGGCGCCCCCGCGTCCCCGAGGAGGCCCCGGCCCGCCGTCAGCAGCTCCCACGCCTCGTCCCGCAGTATCAGCGTCTGCTCCACGTCCCGCGCCACCGCGACCGCCGCGCCGAGCGCCCGGTCACCGAGCGGCTGGGCCGAACGCAGCGCGCCGTACAGCACCCCGCGCACCCGGCGCCGTACCACCACCGGCACCGCGAGCACCGAGCGGATGCCCTCGGCGGCCACCGGGATGTCGTACTCATGGCTGATGTGCCGGGAGCTGGAGTAGTCCGTCACCGCGCACGGCCGGGCCAGCGCCACCGCCTTGCCGCCAAGGCCGCTGCCCGAGCTCACCGCGAGCGAGCGCAGCGCGGCCGTCGCCGTGCCGCTCAGCTCGCTGATGCGCACCTGCGGCCGGCCGGACTCCACCAGCCCGCCGAAGGCGACCGGCAGCCCCGTCGCGCGCCGCAGCCTGAGCAGCGCACCGCGGATCTCCACCACCGTCACGGCCTCTGCTGTCACCTCATCGCTCCTTCGGTGCGGCTGATGTGCGGACCACACCCCCGTGCGCGCAGGGACCACACCCCCGTTCGGGGGTAGTGAGACCTGTATCACGGATTAGACGATGCCAGGGAGCCGCCCGGCAATGGTCGGGAACATAGGAGGACGACGGATGACGACGGCGACCGATGCCTTCAGGAACGCACGGGACTTCCTGCTGGCACACCGCGAGGACTATGCCACCGCCTACGACGGGTTCGTGTGGCCCCGGCCGGAGCACTTCAACTGGGCGCTGGACTGGTTCGACGTGATCGCCGCCGGCAACGACCGCACCGCGCTGCACATCGTGGAGGAGGACGGCCGCGAGACCCGGCTCTCCTTCGCCGAGCTGTCCGAGCGCTCCGACCGGATCGCGAACTGGCTGCGCGCGCGGGGCGTCGGCGCCGAGGACCGCATCCTGGTCATGCTCGGCAACCAGGCCGAGCTGTGGGAGGTCATGCTGGCCGCGATGAAGCTGCGCGCGGTCGTCATCCCGGCCACCCCGCTGCTCGGCCCCGCCGACCTGTGCGACCGCGTCGAGCGCGGCCGGGTCCGGCATGTACTGGTGCGGGCCGAGGACACCGCCAAGTTCGCCGAGGTGCCCGGCACCTACACCCGGATCGCGGTCGGCGGCGCACCGGAGCGGGACTGGCTGGCGTACGAGGACGCCTACGAGGCCCCCGCCGGCTTCACGGCCGACGGGCCCACCCTCTCCGACGACCCGCTGATGCTCTACTTCACCTCGGGCACCACCGCCCGCCCAAAGCTGGTCGAGCACACCCATGTCTCGTACCCCATCGGCCACTTGGCGACCATGTACTGGGTCGGCCTGAAGCCCGGCGACGTCCATCTGAACATCTCCTCGCCCGGCTGGGCCAAGCACGCCTGGTCCAACCTGTTCGCCCCGTGGAACGCCGAGGCGACCGTCTTCATCTTCAACTACACGAGGTTCGACGCGGGTCGGCTGATGGCCGAGATGGACCGCGCCGGGGTCACCACCTTCTGCGCCCCACCGACCGTGTGGCGCATGCTCATCCAAGCCGACCTCGGCCAACTGCGCACGCCGCCACGCGAGGTGGTGGCCGCGGGCGAGCCGCTCAATCCCGAGGTCATCGAACAGGTGCGCCGCGCCTGGGGGTTGACGATCCGGGACGGCTTCGGGCAGACCGAGACCGCGGTCCAGGTCTCCAACGCCCCCGGCCAGCGGCTGAAGACCGGCTCCATGGGCCGCCCCAGCCCCGGCTACAAGGTGGAGCTCCTCGACCCGGTCACCGGCGCGCCCGGCGCCACCGAGGGCGAGATCGCGCTCGACCTCGCCGAGCCGCCCATCGGTCTGATGGCCGGCTACCACGGCGACCCGGACCGCACCGCCGAGGCCATGGCGGGCGGCTACTACCGCACCGGCGACATCGCGGCCCGCGACGAGGACGGCTACCTCACCTACATCGGCCGCGCCGACGACGTCTTCAAGGCGTCCGACTACAAGATCAGCCCCTTCGAGCTGGAGAGCGCGCTGCTGGAGCACCCGGCGGTGGCCGAGGCCGCCGTGGTGCCCGCCCCGGACGAGCTGCGGCTCGCGGTGCCCAAGGCGTACATCGTGCTCGCCGAGGGCTATGAGCCGGGACCCGACACGGCCAAGATGATCTTCGAGCACTCCCGCCGGGTGCTCGCCCCCTACAAGCGCGTCCGCCGCCTGGAGTTCGGCGCGCTGCCCAAGACCGTCTCCGGCAAGATCCGTCGCATCGAACTGCGCGAGGCCACCGCGCAGGGCTCGGCGGACGAGTACCGCGAGGAGGACTTCCGGTGAGCCGGGGACTTCCGGCGGGCGCCCCGCATCTGTCGTACGCCCATGGGACGGGCACCACCGCGCTGCTCGGCGAGACCATCGGCGCCAACCTCGCCCGTACGGCGCGGACCTGGCCGGACCGCGAGGCCCTGGTCGACGTGGCGGCCGGCCGCCGCTGGACGTACGCCGCCTTCGACGCCGATGTGGACCGGCTCGCCCGCGCGCTGCTGGCGAGCGGCATCGCCAAGGGCGACCGGGTGGGCATCTGGGCGGTCAACCGCGCCGAGTGGGTGCTGGTGCAGTACGCGACCGCCCGCGTCGGCGCCGTCATGGTCAACATCAACCCGGCCTACCGCACCCACGAGGTGCGGTTCGTCCTCCGCCAGGCTGGCGTACGGCTGCTGTTCGCCTCCCTCAGCCACAAGAGCAGCGACTACCGCGCCATGGTCGAGGAGGTCCGCGGCGACTGCCACGAGCTGCGCGAGGTGGTCTACCTCGGGGACCCCGGCTGGGCGGCGTTCACCGCGCGCGGCGAGACCGGTGACCGCAGCGAACTGGCGGCGCGGGCAGCCGAGTTGTCCTGCGACGACCCGATCAACATCCAGTACACCTCGGGCACCACCGGCTTCCCCAAGGGTGCCACCCTCTCCCACCACAACATCCTCAACAACGGCTACTTCGTGGGGGAGCTGGTCAAGTACTCGGAGCAGGACCGGATCTGCGTCCCGGTCCCCTTCTACCACTGCTTCGGCATGGTGATGGCCAACCTGGCTGCCACCTCGCACGGCGCCTGCATGGTGATCCCGGCCCCGTCCTTCGAACCGCGGGCCAGCCTGGAGGCGGTGCAGCGGGAGCGGTGCACCTCCCTGTACGGCGTCCCGACCATGTTCATCGCCGAGCTGAACCTGCCGGACTTCGCGTCGTACGACCTCTCCACCCTGCGCACCGGCATCATGGCGGGCTCGCCCTGTCCGGTGGAGGTGATGAAGCGGGTCGTGGCCGAGATGCACATGGCCGAGGTCGCCATCTGCTACGGCATGACCGAGACCTCGCCGGTGTCCCTTCAGACCCGCACCGACGACGACCTGGAGCACCGCACCGCGACCGTCGGCCGCGTCCTGCCCCACCTTGAGGTCAAGATCGTCGACCCGGCCACCGGAGTCACCCAACCGCGCGGCAGGACCGGCGAGTTGTGCACCCGCGGCTACAGCGTGATGCTCGGCTACTGGGACGAGCCCGAGAAGAGCGCCGAGGTCATCGACGCCGGCCGCTGGATGCACACCGGGGACCTCGCGATGATGCGCGAGGACGGGTACGTGGAGATCGTCGGCCGGATCAAGGACATGATCATCCGGGGCGGCGAGAACATCTACCCGCGCGAGATCGAGGAGTTCCTCTACGCCCACCCGAAGATCAGGGACGTACAGGTCGTCGGGGTGCCGGACGAGAAGTACGGCGAGGAGGTGCTGGCCTGTGTGATCCCGCACGACGAGGGCGACCCGCTGACCCTGGAGGAACTGCACGCCTTCTGCCGGGGGCGGCTCGCGCACTACAAGGTGCCGAGCAGGCTCAGCATCCTCGACGCCTTCCCGATGACGGTGTCGGGGAAGGTGCGGAAGATCGAACTGCGGGAGCGGTACCGGGACTGAGCCGCTGCCTCAGCCCCGTCGCGCGCGGCGCCCCGGTTCCGGGGCGCCGTCGGCGTTCAGGGCCTCCGCGGGGTCGTTCACCGGCTGCGGGACGCCCGCGAGGTCGAGGACGAACAGGGGTACGCCGAGCGAGTCCGCGCAGGCGCGGGCGGCGTCGGTGTACCCGGCGAGGGAGAAGTAGACGCAGTCGGCGGACTCCGTCATCGCGGTCAGCCACAGGCACTCCACGTCCCGTGGCGCGGCGGGCCGTACCGTCGGATCCACCTGGGCGAGCAGCCCCCGGGCGGCCAGCCCGATGCCGTGCACCGGCCGCTGGTCGGCGCGCCGGATGTCCCCGTACCCGAGCCAGCGCAGATACAGCGCGGTCGCCGTGACGGCGTCCCGCGCGGTACGCACGGCATGCGGCTGGAAGGCGCGGCGGGGCGGGGCGGTATCGGGGGACGGCTCGGTGCGGGCCGGCGCCGGGTCCGGGTCGGGGTCCGGGCCCGTCTCCAGGACCGGGATCCGCAGCACCGTGCCGCAGGGGCAGCCCACCTCCGGGCGCGGCCAGTGGTTGAGCCGCCCGCAGACGGCGCACGCGGCGCCGATCCAGTCGTCCGCCCAGGAGCGGTGCCCGGCCACCACCGGCGCGGCGACCCGGTCCAGCCGCGGGGCGGCCGGGGTTCCGCAGGCGCAGGGATACGCCGGGGCGGTGTAGACATGCTCACGCCGACAGGCCGGACAGCGCACCGACACGCTCTCGGGCATGGCCCACTCACTCTCGCACGACACCTCGGGACACCGCTCCCATGGTGCTCCCGCCGTACCGCGTTTGTCCGGCATTCCCACACCACTTGCCGGTGTCTTTGTGTCTCTTGACGAGGCCCGTACTCAGCCCTACATTGCTTCCAGATAGTAGAAACTAAATTCCACAATACGGAATCACCGGAATCATCTGGGATCAGTGCTCACCGCGGGGCGCGCCGGGAGTACGCATCCGACACCGAGGCAGGAGTACTCGATGGCTCGTATGACCGCTGCCCGCGCGGCAGTTGAGATCCTCAAGGCTGAGGGCGTCAGTGACGCCTTCGGTGTGCCGGGCGCCGCGATCAACCCGTTCTACAAGGCCCTCAAGGAGGGCGGCGGCATCCAGCACACCCTCGCCCGCCATGTCGAGGGCGCCTCGCACATGGCCGAGGGCTACACCCGCGCGCGGCCCGGCAGCATCGGCGTGTGCGTCGGCACATCGGGACCGGCCGGCACCGACATGATCACCGGTCTGTACTCGGCCTCCGGCGACTCGATCCCGATCCTGTGCATCACCGGGCAGGCGCCCACCCATGTGATCCACAAGGAGGACTTCCAGGCCGTCGACATCGCCGCGATCGCGGGCCCGGTGACCAAGATGGCGGTGACCGTGCTGGAGGCGGCCCAGGTCCCCGGCGTCTTCCAGCAGGCGTTCCATCTGATGCGCTCCGGCCGGCCGGGCCCGGTGCTGATCGACCTGCCGATCGACGTCCAGCTCACGGAGATCGAGTTCGACCCGGAGACGTACGAGCCGCTGCCGGTGTACAAGCCGGCCGCGACCCGCGCGCAGATCGAGAAGGCGATGTCGTACCTGCTCGCCGCCGAGCGGCCCGTCCTCGTGGCGGGCGGCGGTGTCATCGGCGCGGACGCGTGCGCCCTGCTGACCGAGTTCGCCGAGCTGACCGGCACCCCCGTCATCCCGACCCTGATGGGCTGGGGGGCGCTGCCCGACGACCATGAGCTGAACGCGGGCATGGTCGGCGTGCAGACCGCGCACCGCTACGGCAACGCCACCTTCCTGGAGTCCGACTTCGTCCTCGGCATCGGCAACCGCTGGGCGAACCGGCACACCGGCTACAAGCTGGACGTCTACCGCGAGGGCCGCACCTTCGTGCATGTGGACATCGAGCCCACCCAGATCGGCCGGATCTTCCCGCCCGACTACGGCGTGGTGTCCGACGCGCGGGCGGCGCTGGAGCTGTTCGTCCAGGTGGCGCGGGAACTGAAGGGGGCGGGCCGGCTCCCGGACCGTGCGGACTGGATCTCCTCCTGCCAGGAGCGCAAGGCCACGCTGCTGCGCCGTACCCACTTCGACGATGTGCCGATGAAGCCGCAGCGGGTGTACGAGGAGATGAACCGGGCCTTCGGGCCCGAGACGCGGTACGTCACCACGATCGGCCTCTCCCAGATCGCCGGCGCGCAGATGCTGCACGTCTACAAGCCCCGGCACTGGATCAACTGCGGCCAGGCGGGACCGCTCGGCTGGACGATCCCGGCCGCGATCGGCGTCGCCAAGGCCGACCCGGACGCCGCGGTGGTCGCGCTGTCCGGCGACTACGACTTCCAGTTCCTGATCGAGGAACTGGCGGTCGCCGCCCAGCACCGCATCCCCTATGTGCACGTCCTGGTCAACAACGCCTACCTGGGCCTGATCCGCCAGGCGCAGCTCGGCCTGGACATCGACTTCCAGGTCAATCTGGAGTTTGAGAACATCAACACTCCTGAGATCGGTGTCTACGGCGTGGACCACGTCAAGGTCGCCGAGGGCCTGGGCTGCAAGGCCCTGCGGGTCACCGAGCCGGATCAGCTGGGCCCCGCCTTCGAGGAGGCGAAGAAGCTGGCCGCGCGGTACCGGGTGCCGGTCGTGGTCGAGGCGATCCTGGAGCGGATCACGAACATCTCGATGAGCCGCACGATGGACATCAGCGACGTCACCGAGTTCGAACCCCTCGCCACGGAGGCGTCCCACGCGCCGACGGCGATCGGCGCACTGAAGGGCTGACACGGCCCCCGCGAGAAGGGGCGGCCCGTCCACCGGACGGGCCGCCCCTTTGTCCTGTGCGCGCTCCTACACCTCGTGCTCCGAGAGCCCCGGCCAGTCCTCGGGCCCGCCGCCCTGCCACTCGATGAGGTCGTCCTCCTCCACCTCGACCCGGTCCAGATCGGCCAGTCGAAGGATCTCCACGACATCGTCCAGATGCGACGCAAGGCCCAGCGTCACCTCCCCCTCGGTGACCCGCCGGGAGCCGTCCAGGGCGGGGGCGTGGACGACGATGTGGGGGTGCTGCGTCGGATGTCCCATGGATTCAGCGTGCGACGCCCGCGGCCGTCGTGCACGCCGGCCACGACGGGCGGCTGATCCACCAGGCCGCCGAACCGCGGCGCCGTACCGCCGGCCGCCCGGAGCCGGATCTTCGGCGGCCCCGGGTGACCTGCGCGTCGCAGGACCTCGTGGACAACGCCGAACGCTCCCTCGCCGTGGGCCTCGGCCCGGCGTAGGGAGCGTGCTGGTGGTGCCGTCCGGCGGCGCGGCGCTGGGCGCGACAGGTAGGTCGCGCCGCCGGACGGGTGTGGGTGGGTGGGACCGCGGGGGTGTGATGGCGACGGGGTCTCTTCACTCTGGTCGAGAAGAGGCCCGGCACCTTGACCACCGCACTGGCTCGCACGCCGCCGCGGTCCTCGCCCTGCCCGCGTCCGCCCCGGACGGCCACCCCTCAAACCGGGCCGTCCGGTGCGGCGCGGGCCGCGTGCGCGGGTATGACCTCCCGTCAGACCCCGCACGCCGCCTGCTGATCGATGCCCTCAGTCCTCGCGCAGGGCCTCGACCGCTTCCCGTACGCGCCTGCCGTACTCAGGGTCGGCCGCGTGGAAGTGCGCGAGGTTCTTCTCGATCACATCGTCACGGGAGACCTGGGCGAGACCCCCGGAGATGTTCGCGACCAGGCGCCGCTTCTCCTCCTCGGACATCAGCCGGTACAGCTCGCCCGCCTGGTAGAAGTCGTCGTCCTTGGTGTGCTGCGGCGCGGCATGGGTGCCGGTGTGGCCGGTGACGGGCAGCGGCGCCGCGAGCGGGCGGCCGGTCTCGGCGGGGCCGTCGTACGAGTTCGGCTCGTAGTTCTTGGCGTACCGGCCCTGGGAGTTGGCCGCCATCAGACCGTCGCGCCCGTAGTTGTCCGCCGTCGTCGCCCGGGGCGCGTTCACGGCGAGCTGGGTGTGGTTGACGCCCAGCCGGTACCGGTGGGCGTCCGCGTAGGCGAACAGCCGGCCCTGGAGCATCTTGTCCGCCGAGGGACCGATGCCGGGGACGAAGTTGTTCGGGGAGAACGCGGCCTGCTCGACCTCGGCGAAGACGTTGTCCGGGTTGCGGTCCAGGACCAGGCGGCCCACCCGCTGGAGCGGGTAGTCCCGGTGCGGCCAGACCTTCGTCAGGTCGAACGGGTTGAAGCGGTACTCCGCCGCGTCCGCCGCCGGCATGATCTGCGCGTACAGCGTCCACGAGGGGTGCACGCCCCGCTCGATCGCCTGGAGCAGGTCCGTCTGGTGGGAGTTGGGGTCCTTGCCCGCCAGCTCCTGCGCCTGCTCGGTGGACAGGCAGCGGATGCCCTGGTTGGTCTTGAAGTGGTACTTGACGAAGAAGGCATCTCCGGCCGCGTTCGTCCACTGGTAGGTGTGCGAGCCGTAGCCGTTCATGTGCCGGTACGACGCCGGAATGCCGCGGTCGCCCATCAGCCAGGTCACCTGGTGCGTGGCCTCGGGGGCGTGCGCCCAGAAGTCCCAGACGTTGTCCGGCTCCTGCTTGCCGGTGAACGGGTCCCGCTTCTGCGAGTGGATGAAGTCGGGGAACTTCAGCGGGTCCTTGATGAAGAACACCGGGGTGTTGTTGCCGACGAGGTCGTAATTCCCCTCCTCGGTGTAGAACTTGAGCGCGAAGCCGCGCGGGTCGCGCACCGCGTCCGCGCCGCCGAGGTTGTCCGCGACCGTGGAGAACCGCGCGAACACCTCGGTGCGCTTGCCGATCTCGCCGAGGAAGGCGGCGTGGGTGTACGCGGTGACGTCGTCGGTCACCTCGAAGTGGCCGTACGCGCCGGAGCCCCGGGCGTGCACCACCCGCTCCGGGATCCGCTCGCGGTTGAAGCGCGCGAGCTTCTCCAGGAGGTGCTGGTCCTGGAGCAGGAGCGGGCCACCGACGCCGGCGGTGGCGGAGTTCTGGTTGTCGGCGACCGGGGCGCCGGACTCTGTCGTGAGCACGCGCTGCGACATCGTGGACCTTCCATGCGGGTGGCAGCGGAAATCGTCTTCCGCTTTGTGGAGCCTAGAAGTCTGCGTGGAGCCTAGAAGTGGGGTGAACGGGGCGTCAACAGTTTGTTGAATTTGGTTCCGGGCCGCGGTACCACTTGGGCGCGACGGGACAGGTGTCAGCGGCACCGCGACCCGGAAGTCTCGAAGGGGGCCCGGGGGCCGGTCCTGGCGAGGCGTCAGACCTGGGCGCCCGAGAGCCGTTCCACCGACCGCAGCAGGGCCGAGTGGTCCAGGCCTCCGTCGCCCTGGGCGCGCAGCGACGCCACCAGCTGGGCGACCACGGCGCCGACCGGCAGGGCCGCGCCCACGCTGCGGGCGGCGTCGGTCACGATGCCCATGTCCTTGTGGTGCAGATCGATCCGGAAGCCCGGCGCGAAGTCCCGGTTCAGGAAGTTGTCCTTCTTGCGGGTCAGCACCGTCGAGCCCGCGAGGCCCCCGTTCAGCACATCGAGCGCGGCGGCGAGGTCCACGCCGGACTTCTCCAGGAAGACCACGGCCTCGGCGCACGCCTGGATGTTGACGGCGACGATCAGCTGGTTGGCCGCCTTCACGGTCTGCCCCGAGCCGTGCGGGCCGCACAGCACGATGGTCCTGCCGAGCGCCTCGAAGAGGGGCTTCGCCTCGTCGAAGTCGGCCTGCTCACCGCCGACCATGATGGACAGCACCGCCTCGACCGCACCGGCCTCGCCGCCGGACACCGGGGCGTCCAGCACCCGGACGCCCTTCTCCTTCGCGGCGGCCGCCAGCTCGATCGAGGTCCCCGGGGTGATCGAGGACATGTCGATCAGCAGGGTGCCGGGGCGGACGTTCTCCAGGATGCCGTCCGGGCCGTAGGCGATGGCCTCCACCTGCGGGGACGCGGGCACCATCGTGATCACCACATCGGCGTCCCGCACGGCCTCGGCGATCGAGGGGGCCGCGGTGCCGCCGGCGGCGGCCAGCCGGTCCAGCTTCGCCTGTTCCAGGGTGTGGCCGGTGACGTCGTAACCCGCCTTGATCAGGTTCTCGGACATGGGGGAGCCCATGATGCCGAGGCCGATCCAGGCGATCTTCGGGAGTGTCTTGCTCATGTTCGGGGGTTGCCTCTCTCAACTGCCGTGCGAAGTCTGGGGAGTTCAGCGCGCCGGGCGCGCCTCGCGGGGGAGCCAGTCGAAGGCCTCGGCGCTCGGGCGGTCGCCCGGCTTGTACTCCAGGCCCACCCAGCCCTCGTAGCCGGCCTTCCGCAGCCGGTCGAGCAGCTCCGCCAGCGGGAGCGAGCCCGTGCCGGGGGCGCCGCGGCCAGGGTTGTCGGCGATCTGGACATGGCCGGTCCGCGCCGCGTACCGGTCGATCACCGCGGGCAGGTCCTCGCCGTTCATGGCCAGGTGGTACAGGTCCATCAGGAACGACGCGTTCTGGAGGCCCGTCGCCGCGTTGACCCGGTCGACGACCTCGACGGCGGCCGGCGCCGACACCAGCGGATAGCGCGGCGACTCGGGCGCGTTCAGCGCCTCGATCAGCAGTGTCGCGCCGATCCGGTCGGCGGCGCGGGCCGCGAGGACCAGGTTCTCCAGGGCGAGCGCGTCCTGCTCGGCCGGGTCCACGCCGTCCACGCGGTTGCCGTAGAGCGCGTTGAGCGCCGTGCAGCCGAAGGATGCCGCGAAGTCCGCGGTCACCTCGATATTGGCGCGGAACCGCTCGGACTCCTCGCCGGGGACGGACAGGGCGCCGCGGTCCGGGCCCGGAAGCTGCCCGGCGTAGAAGTTCAGCCCCGTCAGTCGTACGCCCGCGTCCTCGATCGCCCGTTTCAGGGCGTCGAGGCGGGACTGCTCGGGGGTGGGTGAGTCGACCCAGGGCCACCACAGCTCGACCGCGGTGAAGCCCGCCGCGGCAGCGGCCGCGGGGCGCTCCAGGAGCGGGAGTTCCGTGAAGAGGATCGACAGGTTGACGTTGAAGCGCTGGTCTGCGGCTGTGCCCCAGTCGAAACCTGGCATGTCGGTCCGCGCTCCCTTCCGTGGTAGTATTTCCGCATTACGGAAGTTCGTTTCTGCGTATTGGAAGATTGCCGCCGTGTGTCGGTCCTTGTCAAGGGGGTCCGGGGGTCGGTTCCCGCGGGGGCACCCCGGGGCGCACACGGCGCGTTAGGTTGTGCGCGTGCGATTGAGAGTGGAGTTCACGACCGAACCCTTCGACCTGGAAGAGGCCCCCGCGCATGCCCTGGCGGCGCGCGAGGTCATCGAGACCGCGGCCCTGGACGCCGTGGACGTCGGCCCGTTCGGCAACACCGCCGAGGGCGGCGCCGAGCGCGTGCTCACCGCGGTGGACGCGCTGCTGCGCAGGAGCCTCGCGGCCGGCGCCACCCGGATCTCGCTCCAGGTCAATGTGCTGGGCGACGAGGGCGATGACGGCGACGGGGGCGGCCGTGGTGACGGGGAGGGCGATAGATGACCGGGGAGGAGCCCTTCATCGCGGCCGTGAAGCCGCTGGTCGACGCCATGGGCGGGACGATGGTGCCGCCCGACGAGGCCGGCCCGGAGGATGTCGTGCTCGCCTGGGAGGGCGCCGACGTCGTCGCCGTACGACTGCCCCAGCTCGCCGACTCCCTCGATCACATCCTCGCCGCGATGGAGCGCAGGGAGGGGCGGCCGCTGTCCGACCTGGACCGCAGGGCCAAGCAGGAGGTCGTGCGGATACTGGAGGCGCGGGGCGCCTTCGCCGTGCGGCACGGAGTGGAGACCGTGGCGAGCGCGCTGGGCGTCAGCCGCTTCACCGTCTACAACTACCTCAACCGAGAGAAGGGCAGCTGAGGCCGCCGGGGGCCGCCGTCGTCCGTAACGCCTCGTAACGCAGATTTTTCAACAAAGTGTTGACGTGGCGTTTCCGGGGGCGTTAGCTATCGGCAGCCCGTTCAGCACATAGGCCGAATCCGGCCACGGAGGCTCCCGTGACGTCGACTTTCACGCCCCCGGGCCTGGCCCGGTTCAACGATCTGGAGGAGCGGGCGGCCGTCGCCGCCCTGCACGAGGCGTGCGCCTCCATGACATGGGTGCGACGGCTGACCGCCGCCCGCCCCTACGCCACCGCCGACGCGCTCTACGCCGCGAGCGATGCCGCCCTGGCCGAGCTGACCGCCGCCGATCTGGCGGAGGCGATGGCCGGGCACCCGCCGATCGGGCGGCCCCGGCCGGGCGATCCGGCCTCCGCCCGCGAGCAGCGCGGCATGGCCGGCGCGCCTGAGGAACTCAAGGCCGAGATGCTCGAACTCAACCTGGCCTACCAGGAGAAGTTCGGGCATGTCTTCCTGATCTGCGCCACCGGTCTGACCGGCGAGCGGATGCGGGACGCGGTCAAGGAGCGGCTGGGCAACGCGCCGGAGCGGGAGCGGGAGATCGTCCGCACCGAGCTGGGGAAGATCAACCGCATCCGACTGGCCCGACTCGTCGAAGAGGACGCCTGACCCATGAGCACCAGCACCACCGCCTCCGTGTCCACGCACATCCTGGACACCTCGATCGGCCGCCCCGCCGCGGGCGTCGCCGTCCACCTCTCCGCCCGGCCGGGCGGAGACGCGGACTGGCAGGCGCTCGGCGGCTCCGCGACCGACACCGACGGCCGGTGCAAGGACCTGCCGACGCCACCGGTGGGTACCACCCAGGTACGGCTCGACTTCGCCGTGGAGCCGTATTTCCGAGAGCAATCAGCGAACCAGCAAGCCGATGCGCAGCAGGACGCCCCCGCGAATCGGGACAGCGGACCGGCCGTGTTCTTCCCCGAGGTGGCGATCACCTTCGCCGTCGTACCGGGCGAGCACTACCACGTACCGCTGCTGCTCAACCCGTTCGGCTACTCCGTTTACCGAGGGAGCTAGCTATATGACCGTCAATTCCCGCCCTGGCCGCCCTGTGATCCTGGGACAGAACCAGTACGGCAAGGCCGAGAACCGAGTCGTCAAGATCACGCGGGACGGCGCCACCCATCACATCAAGGACCTCAACGTCTCGGTGGCGCTGAGCGGTGACATGGAGGACGTCCACTACTCCGGCTCCAACGCCCATGTGCTGCCGACCGACACCACCAAGAACACGGTGTTCGCGTTCGCCAAGGAGCACGGCATCGAGTCCGCCGAGCAGTTCGGCATCCATCTCGCCCGGCATTTCGTCACCTCGCAGGAGCCGATCCAGCGCGCCCGGATCCGGATCGAGGAGTACGCCTGGGAGCGGATCGCCACCTCAGAGGCGAACTCCCAGTTCATCGGCGCCGACGAGGTCAAGCACTCCTTCGTCCGCAAGGGCCAGGAGACCCGGCTGACCCAGATCACCTACGACGGCTCGTCCTGGGAGGTTGTCTCCGGCCTCAAGGACCTCACCGTCATGAACTCGACCAACTCCGAGTTCTGGGGCTACGTCAAGGACAAGTACACGACCCTCCAGGAGGCCCACGACCGCATCCTGGCGACCTCCGTCTCCGGCCGCTGGCGGTTCAACTGGACCGACGACGAGCAGAAGATGCCGCACTGGGAGAAGTCGTACGAGCAGGTCAAGAAGCACATGCTCCAGGCGTTCGCGGAGACCTACTCGCTCTCCCTCCAGCAGACGATGTACCAGATGGGTGCGCGCATCATCAACCACCGCAGCGAGATCGACGAGGTCCGCTTCTCACTGCCGAACAAGCACCACTTCCTGGTCGACCTGGAGCCGTTCGGGCTCAAGAACGACAACGAGGTCTACTTCGCCGCCGACCGGCCCTACGGCCTGATCGAGGCGACGATCCTGCGGGACGGCTGCGAACCGCGGATCCCGGTGGACCTCACCAACCTCTGATTCACCCCCCGCACCTGATCGACCTCCTTTTCGGCACCCGCGGCCGGGGTACCACCCCCACCGGAGCCCGGCCGCGGCACTCAAATCTCCCCAGGGTCCTGCCGTGCCCTCCCCACAGAAGTCCGCTGAGCGAAAAGGACGCACCATGGCAGCAGCCCAGCGCATCGTCATCGAGAACTGTTCGATCGCGACCGTCGACGCCGACGACACCGAGTACGCCTCCGGGTACCTCGTCCTCGCCGGCAACCGCATCGAGGCGCTCGGCGCGGGATCGGCACCCGAGGGCCTGGAGAACGTGGTCCGCCGGATCGACGCCACCGGACATCTCGCGACCCCCGGCCTGATCAACACCCACCACCACTTCTACCAGTGGATCACCCGGGGCCTGGCCACCGACCACAACCTGTTCGACTGGCTGGTGGCGCTCTACCCGATCTGGGCGCGCATCGACGAACCCATGGCCTACACGGCGGCCCGGGGCTCGCTCGCCATGATGGCCCGCGGCGGGGTCACCACCGCCATGGACCACCACTACGTCTACCCGCGCGGCACCGGCGACCTGTCCGGCGCGATCATCCGCGCCGCCCACGAGACGGGCGTCCGCTTCACCCTCGCCCGCGGCTCCATGGACCGCGGCGAGTCGGACGGCGGACTGCCCCCGGACTTCGCCGTGGAGAGCCTGGACGGCGCGCTCGCCGCGACCGAGGCCACCGTCAAGGAGCACCACGACCCCTCCTTCGACGCCATGACCCAGGTCGCCGTCGCCCCCTGCTCCCCCTTCTCCGTCTCCACCGAACTGCTGCGCAACGCGGCCGAGTTGGCCCGTCGGCTCGGCGTACGGCTGCACACGCACGGCTCGGAGACCGTGGAGGAGGAGAAGTTCTGCCACGAGTTGTTCGGGATGGGCCCGACCGACTACTTCGAGTCCACCGGCTGGCTGGGCGAGGACGTGTGGATGGCGCACTGCGTCCATATGAACGACTCCGACATCGCCGCCTTCGCCCGCACCGGTACCGGCGTCGCCCACTGCCCCTCGTCCAACGCCCGGCTCGCCGCGGGCATCGCCCGGGTCCCGGACATGCTCGCCGCCGGTGTCCCGGTCGGCCTCGGCGTCGACGGCACCGCCTCCAACGAGTCCGGCGAACTCCACACCGAGCTGCGCAACGCCCTGCTCATCAACCGGCTCGGCGCCCACAAGGAGTCCGCGCTCAACGCCCGCCAGGCCCTGCGGCTCGGCACCCACGGCGGCGCCCGCGTCCTCGGCCGGGCCGCCGAGACCGGCTCGCTGGAGGCGGGCAAGCTGGCCGACGTGGTGCTGTGGAAGCTGGACACCCTGGCCCATGCGTCCATCGCCGATCCGGTGACCGCCCTGGTCTTCGGCGCGGCCGCCCCGGTCACCGCGTCCTTCGTGAACGGCCGTCAGATCGTGGCGGACGGACGCCTGCTGACCGTCGACGAGGACGCCGTCGCGCGCGCCACCCGCGACGAGGCCCGGCGCCTGGCGCAGCTCGCCGCTCAGCGCTGACCCCCCGACTCCGGCCGGGAGGGACGGCTCCCGGCCGGCAGCCGTGGACCCGAGCGGGGCCCATGGCGGCCGGCTCCGGGGCGCGCGCGAGCGTGCGCGCCCCGGAACGGTTCCCCACCAGGACCCCTACGGCTCCCACCAGGACCCTTACGGTTCCCCGTCCACGACCCCCGAGGTCCCCCCGGTCCCGCACGACCGTCGCGCACCACCTCCCTGACACCCACGTCCACAGCCGACGTGTTTAACCGACCGGAGGAGCCCGCCGTGTCCGCCCAATCCGCCGAAGCAGCGCCAGTCCCCGTCCACCCGGTGGACGAGAAACTCCCCGCCCTGAAGATGGCGACCAGCGGCCTCCAGCATGTGGCCGCCATGTACGCGGGGGTCGTCGCCCCGCCCCTGATCGTCGGCGCCGCCGCCGGTCTGTCCGGCACCGACCTCACCTTCCTCACCGGCGCCTGTCTGTTCACCGCGGGGCTCGCCACGTTCCTCCAGACCCTCGGCGTCTGGAAGATCGGCGCCCGATTGCCCTTCGTCAACGGCGTCACCTTCGCCGGGGTCGCCCCCATGACGGCGATCATCGCCTCGGCCAAGGACAAGTCCGACGCCCTGCCGATGATCTTCGGCGCGGTCATGGTCGCCGGACTCCTCGGCTTCCTCGCCGCCCCGGTGTTCTGCAAGGCCGTCCGCTTCTTCCCGCCGGTCGTCACCGGTACGGTCATCACCCTGATCGGTGTCTCCCTGCTCCCGGTCGCCTTCGGCTGGGCCCAGGGCCCCGACCCGTCGGCCCATGACTACGGCTCGACCACCAACCTCACCCTGGCCGGCATCACCCTGCTCATCGTGCTGCTGCTGCGCCGCTTCACCAGGGGGTTCGTCAAGCAGATCGCGGTGCTGCTCGGCCTGGTCGCCGGGACGCTGATCGCGATCCCGTTCGGGGCCACCGACTTCTCCCCGGTCGCGTCGGCCGACCTGATCGGCTTCCCGACGCCCTTCCACTTCGGTGCCCCGCAGTTCCACGTCGCCGCGATCCTGTCGATGTGCGTGGTGATGGTGGTCTCGATGACCGAGTCCACCGCCGACATGCTGGCCCTCGGCGAGATCGTCGAACGGCCCTCGGACGAGCGGACCATCGCGGCCGGCCTGCGCGCCGACACCCTGGGCTCCGCCCTCAGCCCCTTCTTCAACGGCTTCATGTGCAGCGCCTTCGCCCAGAACATCGGCCTGGTCGCCATGACCCGCATCCGCAGCCGCTTCGTGGTCGCCTTCGGCGGCGGCTTCCTCGTCCTGATGGGCCTGTGTCCGGCGGCCGCGTCCCTGATCGCCGTCGTCCCCCGCCCCGTCCTCGGCGGCGCGGGTGTCGTTCTCTTCGGCTCGGTCGCCGCGAGCGGCATCCAGACCCTGGTCCGCGCCGGCCTGGACAAGGACAACAACGTCCTGATCGTCGCGGTCTCCCTGGCCGTCGGCATCGTCCCGATCACGACCCCGGACTTCTACCACGCCTTCCCGGACACCGCCCGGATCGTCCTGGACTCGGGCATCTCCACCGGCTGTGTCACGGCGGTCCTGCTCAACCTGGTCTTCAACCACCTCGGCCGCGGCCGGGACGCGCAGGACGTCACGCATCCGATGGAGGCGGGGGAGGAGCTGGCGCCGGTGCAGTGAGGGTGGGGGCGGGCGGCGGGTCCGGGTCCGCCAGGGCCTGTCGGCATTCACCGGCCTCCGCCGCGATGGTCGCGGTGAGTTCCTCATGGCCGGCGACAGCTGCGAGGAGTTCGTCGTAGATCACCACGGCCTGGTCGCATCTGCCGTGCGCACAGCGGCAGCGGGCCCGCCACAGGGGCAGGACCCATTGCGGTACCGCCGGATTGCCGCCTGCCTCGGTCAGGTCCCTCTCGGCCTCGTCCAGCATCCGCTCGGCCTCCGCGCACCGATTCTGGACGAGCAGGACGTCCACCAGCAGGAATCGGAGGCGTATCACGTTCGCGTCGGCGGGATCGAGCTGCGCGAACTCCTCGGTCAGGAGGTCCCGCAGCCCGGCCTCCGCCCGCTCCGGCTGGTCCGATACGACCTGGAGGCGCGACCGCTTCTCGGCGAACCGCACCAGGGTGTTGACGCGGTTGGTGGCGGTGGCGGTGTTCGCCCGGTACCAGTCCAGCAGCCCGTCGAGCAGGTCCACCGCCTCGTCCGCGCGGTCCTGCTGGGCGAGGTTGTCCGCCAGGTGCCGGATCATGTCGCGGTAGAGCGGCGAGCCCTCCTCGGCGGCTTCCTCCAGCCGTACGAGGATTCTGCGGTAGTACGTCTCCGCCCCGGTGAGCAGACCCGCGGCATCCAGGGCGTGGGCGGCCTGGTGGGCGAGGGGGATGTCGAGCGTGGCTTCCGGTCCGTCGGGCGCGGCCAGCAACTCACGTGCCTGTTCAGCCGCTTCGTCCGCCCTGCCCTGCTTCACCAGAACCTGCACGAGATCGGCGATGACCAGCACCGGCTTGGGCTGGGACAGTTGACGCGCGGCCTCGGCCATCGCGCGCAGTTCCCGTTCGGCCTCAGCCACCCGGCCGGCCCGGCGCAGCGCCGTCGCCCACGCCCGGCGGGCCGACACCGTGCGTTCGTCGGCGGCGCCGTAGTGCCGGATGTATGCCTCGTACACCTGCTTCGCCTCGGCGGAGCGGTCGCTGTCGTCCCAGTGGTCATAGCTGATGCGCCGGGCGGCCAGTCGGGTCGGATGCCCCTCGGGCAGGGCCGGGGCCCGCTCGCTCAGTGCCGAGGCCAATTCCCGCATGAGCGCGTGATTGTTGGACCCGGCCGCGTAATTGCGCGCCGCCATACCCGCGCGCAGGAAGGCGACGAGCGCGTCCTCGGGGGCGTCGGGCACCTGGCGCAGGCCCGCCCGCACATGCGGAATCAGAAGCTGCCAGATCTTCCATGTCTCCGGGCCGGTCCCGACCAGGGCCAGCAGGGTGGCGATCACCGAGGCCGACCGCCACAGGCGGGTCCGGGTACGCTCCGGGGCGTTGCGGATCTGGAGGGCGTTCGTCTCCAGGACCAGGGGGTGGGCCGTCAGACAGGTCAGGACGGCGACCGACTCCGTCCCGTGGTCGAAGGCCAGTGGTATGTCCTCCACGCCCAGCAGGCTCAGGTCCACCAGGGCCTCGATGGCGGCCTCGCAGCGTGCCGCGTCGCCGGGCAGCAGCTCGGGATCCTTCTCCAGAGCGGCGCGCAACAGGTCCATCGGGAAGGGCGCCCGCCCGAAGCAGGAGAGCAGCCGCATCAGCGGCCGGGCCTCGGGTATGCCCTGCCCGGCCAGCAGGTCGAGGCTCATCTCCCAGGTACGGCCGACCAGGCGTCGCAGCCGGCGTTCGTCCGCGAGGCCGTCCGAACGCTCGCCGCGATCGAGCAGTTCGGCTCCCAGCCGCTCCAACTCCCGCATGTATCCGGCGAAGTCCCGCACCGGGCCGCCGTCGCCTCCCGCGGTGAGCAGCCCGATTCCCCGCCGTGCCCGGGCGAGGAACGAACCGGCCAGCCGCAACGCCAGTGGCAGACCCCCGAGTTGTTCCGCGAGCCGCCGAGCATCCGCCTCGCTCCCTGCTTCGCCCGCGAGGTCGATCAGGACGGCCGCACCGTCCTGCGCCGCCAGCGTGTCCACCGGACGGCAGGCCGCCGCGCCGCCCCACAGCGCCGGATTGCCGATCCGTGACGTGACCACGGTGAGCCCGGCGGTGCCGGCCCGGATCCATCCCGTGCCGTCACCCACCATGCCGTCCTCGGTCGAGGCCACCGACTGCTCGTCCAGATTGTCGACCACCAGCAGCCAGGGCCGCTCCGCGCCGTCGAGGGCGCGCCACACCAGGTCGGTCGCGCTCGACCGGCCGGACCACGCGGCGTCGATCTCGTGCTCGGACACCCCCAGCTCGCGCGCGACCTGACGCATCCCGGTGCTGAGCCGGTCCCGGGAGGCGCCGGAGATCCAGAAGACATGGTGGCCCAGGCCGTGCGCGAACCGTGCCAACCGCAGGGCCACGGTGGTCTTGCCGCAGCCGCCCAGCCCGTACAGCACCTGGATCCGGTCGCAGCCCTCGGTCACGTCCCTTTCGAGCGCGGCCAGCAGCTCGTCGCGCCCGCGGACCCGGCCCGGCAGTTCACCGTACGGCGCGCGGACCGAGAAGGTTCCGGGCCCGGTACCGGCCGCCCCGCGCGCGGCCGCCGTGATCCCGAGGGCCGCCGCCCCGGTGCCGTCCGAGCGGCCCCGCCGGGCGCTCTTCCACTCCCGCTCGCTCTCCTTCGCCTCCTCCACGGCGCGCTGCCACCGGGTACTGGCAGCCGCCCCGCCCACCCTGAGCAGCGCCGCCACGGTGGTCCAGGTCGGCGCGCGCGAGCCCGACAGCGCGTCGGAGACGGTACTTCTGCCCAGACCGCAGGTGGCCGCGATGTCCCGGACACCCGTGAACCCCGCCTCGGCCAGCAGGTCCCGCAGCCGCTGAGCCAACGTCCGCATCGGCTCCGGAGCCTGCGGATCGAGGGGCTTCAGCGCGAGTCCCCCCGTCGACGGCCTCCGCTCCCGGCTCGTCGTCATACCGCCCCTCCACCCCGTCGTGCCTGTCGACCGAGCCTACGTGGTCGGCGCACACGTCCGCCCGACGACCGCGCATGTCCGCACGCGGACACCTCGGACACCCGGACGGCGTGCGCCGTCCGCAGCTCACGACCACCTTGTCCGAGCCCTGTCCGAACGAGCTCCCGGCCGGACAGGTACGCCCCCTAGACCGGAGTCACGAGGCCGGACAGCGGCCCCGAGCAGTGGATTTGGATGGAGAGAGGGAGGAACGGACGATGCACATCGTTCAGTTCATCGACCAGCACGGGGCGGAGATCGTCTTCGTGCTCCGGACGAGTGTGTCCGTGTGGCGTGCGGTACGACGGGCCCGGCGCGCCATGGCGTCTCAGCCGAGGCGCGCCCCGCAGGAGGAGCGCGCCGGGAGGCGGTCGGTGAAGTAGGCGCGGGGTGGGACGCCCATCAGGGCGCGGAAGTCGGTGGTCATGTGGGACTGGTCGTAGTAGCCGGTGGCGGCGGCGAGTTGGGACCAGGGCGTGGTGGGGGCGCGGGTGATGATCGTGCGGACGCGGTCGATGCGGGCGTAGTGCTTGGGGGAGACACCGACGCCGTCGGCGAAGAGATTGCGCAACTGACGTTCGCTGACGGCCAGTTCACCAGCCACCTCATGGACCCGGGCGGGCGCCCGGTCCGGGTGCACGGACAGCGCGTCGACCCCGGCTCGCAGCAGCGCCGTACGGACGGGGTCCACGGCGGGCAGCGACGCGGGCAGTGTCTCGGTGAGTTCCGGCAGGGGGTCGCGCGCATCCAGGCGGTGCAGCGCGGCCGCGAGCCGGGACGCGGCCGCGCCGGGGAGCGCGGGCAAGGTGATCGCACGGCCCACCAGTTCGGTGGCCGCGACGCCCAGCAGCGGCCGGACCGCGCCCGGCGCGAGCCACAACTCGACGCAGGAGAAGCCCTGTTTGCCCGCGTGGTACGAGGCCCGCACACGCGGGCCCACGGCGAGCACATCGCGCCGGCCGTCCGCGCGCATTCGCAGCACCACCTTGGTGGCGGCGGCGGGCAGATGGACGAGGGTCTCCTCGGGCCGCCCGGCGGGGGAGAACGCGCGCACCCCGGTGAACCAGGGGCGCAGGGACTCGGGCGCGGGCGGCGCCTGACCGGCGATGGTGTTCGGCACCCCTCCACGGTAAGCGCGCCGGGGGCCCGGCCGGGCCGTCGAACCGTGCCGGAATCTCCAAGAGACCGGCACCCCGCCCGGCCCATCGTGGACGGCATGATTCTTGTGACGGGTGCCACGGGCACCATCGGCGGCGCGGTCGTACGACAGCTCGCGGCGCGCGGGGAGAGGACACGGGCGCTCACCCGGGATCCGGCGCGGGCCGACCTGCCCCCTGGTGTGGAGGTGGTGCGCGGGGACTACGCCGACCCGGGTTCCCTGACCGCCGCGACGGCCGGGGTGAGCGCGGTGTTCCTGGTGACGCCGCCCGGCCCCGACGCGGCCCGGTACGACACGGCGCTCGTGTCGGCGGCCCGTGCGGCGGGTGCCGGGCGGCTGGTGAAGCTCTCCGCCATCGGCACCGGTGATCCCGAGGTCGGCCGGTTCGGCGGCTGGCACGAGGAAGGGGAGCGGGCCGTACGGGAGAGCGGCGCGGCGTGGACCGTGCTGCGGCCGTCCTCCTTCGCCGCCAACTCCCTCGGCTGGGCGGCGGCGGTCCGCGCCGGGGAACCGGTGCCCAACCTCACCGGTGACGGGGCCTCGGGTGTCGTCGACCCGCACGACATCGCGGAGGTGGCCGTCGCGGCGCTGCTCGATGCCGGGCACGGCGGCCGGACGTACACGCTGACCGGCCCCGAGGCGATCAGCGTCCCGGGCCAGGCCGCCGTCCTCGCCGCGGTCCTCGGGCGCCCGGTGGGCACACGGGATCTGACGCCGGACGAGGCCCGGACGTTCCTGCGCACCGTCTGGGGCTTCGACGACACCCGGGCGGACCACGCGCTCGCCGGGATGCGGTACGTCCGTGACGGCGGCAACGCGCTGGTCACCGAGGACGTCCCCCGGGTGCTGGGCCGCCCCGCCCGGTCCTTCCGGCAGTGGGCCGAGGACCACCAGGGGGCGTTCCGCGCCGCCTGACCGAGATGCCTTGCCCCCGCCCCGCCCCCGCGTGGCTACAGGCCGAACAGGGCCGGGTCGGAGGCGAGTTCCCGGAAGACCTCGGCCGGGTCGGCGACCAGCCTGCGTTCCTTCAGGTCCAGCAGGCCGCCGACGCCGGTGACCTCGGCGGCCAGGGTGCCGTCGGCCTTGCGCATCTCCTGGCGCATCGTGAAGGTCTTGCCGGAGGTCCACTCGAAGACGCAGGTCACATCCACCTCGTCACCGGCGAGGAGTTCCCGCCGATAGCGGATCGTCGTCTCCAGGACCACCGGGCCGACACCGGTGCGCACCAGAGCGGTCTGGCCGATGCCGGCGGCCTGGAGCAGCGACCAGCGGGCGTGCTCGGCGTACTGGAGGTACACGGCCTGATTCAGATGGCCCTGCACATCGGTCTCGTACCCGCGGACGGTGACGCGGACGGAGAACGGTTCGCTCACGGCTTTCCCCTCTTGCTCCGGTGCGGCGGCTGCTCCGGTACGGCGGCGCCGCCCACCCGGTGATCCTTCCACGCGCGGCGAAAGCGGCGTCCCCGGGTCAGGTGCGGCGCGGGGACGCCAGCAGGTACCGCGCGCGGGTCCGCGGCTCGGTGTACTCGCCCGGCTGCCACCCCGCCCGCTCCAGCGTGTCCGCGCAGGCCGACAGGGCCGTCGCGTCCGGCGCGTACACGGCGACCGCCTCCGGCTGCGGGGTCGTACGCACCCGGTAGCCGGGGGTGGACGCCGTCTCCGGCCGGTGTCCGGCCGCCTCCAGGGCGAGGGCGGCGGCCCGCACCAGATGACCGCGTTCCCAGCCGCACGGGCGGTCCGTCGAGCCGTCCGGGTTGGTCATCCGGCGCAGCTCCAGCAGGCCCTGCCACGCACCGAGCACCTCCCGCAGCCGCCCGGCCTCCGAGGGCGGCTCCGCCTCCCGCGCCCCGCCGACGCGAGCCGCGAAGACACCGGTGGAGGGCGCCGGTCGCCGGGGTTGCTCCTGCTGTTCCTGCCGCTCCGGTGTCCCGGGTGAGCCCTCGCGTATTCGATGGCCCGCCGGGGTCAGGAAGTGGTCGTGCGGCGGGCGCGGGTGCCGGAAGGCGAGGCCCCGCCGGACCAGCGCCGTGAGCTGCGCCTGCGTACCGCGCAACCGGCCGGTGACCGGGTCGGCCGCCTCGATCACCCGCCGCTGGGCGGCGGTCGGCTCTCGGCTCACGGTGCGCTCCCCTCGGGGTGTCGCCGGGTACGGCCGCCGGTTCGGCGACTCGAAGGGAAGCGTAGGACGAGGGTCTGACAACGGGGGCCGCGAGGACGGTCGGCTCGGAGGAGGGCACCCCGCGCCGGCCGCGTTCAACCCGGCGGCCGGATGTTCCACCCCGCCACCACCGGTCGCCCGTGCTCCGTGCCGAGGCGGCACAACGTGCCCGTGGCCAGTTGGAACAGGGCGCCGTGCCCGGCGGGCAGGCCGAGGTGGCGGGCGGTCAGGACGCGCAGGAAGTGGCCGTGGGCGACGAGGAGCACGACGCCCTCGGTGTCGCACAGGGCGGCGTCGACCTTGGCCAGCATGCGATCGGCGCGCTCGCCGACCTGTTCCGGGCTCTCGCCGGGATGCTCGGGCGGGCCCGGCGCGACGCCGTCGGTGAACAGGAACCAGTCGGGGCGGGTGCGCTGGATCTCCGGCGTGGTGACGCCCTCGTAGCCGCCGTAGTCCCATTCGCGCAGGTCGGCGTCGACCCGGGCGTCGGGGACGCCGATCAGCTCGGCGGTCTCCCGGGCCCGGCGCAGGGGGCTGACGAAGGCGGCGCCGATGTGGTGCGAGCGGATCAGCGGCGCCAGCCGGCGCGCCTCCTGGCGGCCGTGTTCGGTCAGCGGTACGTCGGTCCAGCCGGTGTGCCGTCCGGACCGCGACCACTCGGTCTCACCATGCCGGACGAGAAAGAGGTCACCCATCCCCGCGCCTTCCCGCTCGTCTGGCAGCACCGTGCCACGGGGGACCACGGCCCGCAGTACGGATTGCGCCGGACGGCCCCCAGCACGCCGGGCGGCCCCGTTCACAAGATCAGCCGTTCATCATCCAGCGGATCAGCCGCTCATCACCCCAATTATCATCCGCTCATCATCCAAACGATCAGCTGCTCATCGCCCCGTCCACCACCAGATCGTGCCCCGCCACATACCCCGCCTCCGGCGAGGCCAGCCACAGCACGGTCCGTGCGATCTGCTCGGCGGAACCCACCACCCCGGCCGGACTCTCCGCCGCCATCCGCCGGTGCCGGTCCTCCAGGGTCTCGCCCGGCCGGGTCGCCCACATGGGGGTGTCCACCGGGCCGGGCGAGATCGCGTTGATCCGGACGCCCTCGGGGAGGAACTCCCGTGCCGCGGCCCGGGTGAGGGACAGGACGGCGGCCTTGGACGCGGAGTAGGCGGCGAGCGGCGGGACCGTCATATGGGCGGCGTTCGACGCGTTGTTGACGATGACGCCCCCACCGGCCCGCCGCATCTGGATGATCTCGTGCTTCATCAGCAGGAACGTGCCGGTGAGATTGGTCGAGATCACCTCGTCCCACTCGGCGACGGAGAACTCGGTGAGCGAGCCGACCAGGGAGACGCCCGCGTTGTTGAAGGCGATGTCCAGCGCGCCGTACGCGGCCACGGTGGCGCCGACCAGAGCGCGCACCTCGTCCTCGGAGCGCACATCGCAGGGCACGGCCGTCGCCTCGCCGCCCTCCGCCCGGATCGCCGCCACCGTACGCTTCAGGCTCTCGGCGGTACGACCGGCCACCACGACCGCCGCTCCCCGGCGGGCGAACTCCACCGCCGTGGCCCGGCCGATCCCCGAGCCGCCCCCGGTGACGAGGGTGACCCGCCCCGCGAACCGCGCGGTCATACCGGCGCTCTCCAGTCCCCGATCATGCCGCGGAACAGCCCGTCCACGCCCGGCTCCAGCTCGCCCCGGCGCCGCACCGACAGCGGCACCGGCGCGGGCTCCAGCGCGCCGACCGGCGTGGTGAGATCCGCCGTCGCGGCCGCCAGCAGGCCGAAGAACGCACGCGCCAGCTCGATCGCCGTCTCCTGTCCGACGAGCCGTGGCCTGTTCTCCAGCTCCAGGGCCAGCTCGCCGTGCCGCCGGCCCAGCGAGAACGTGACGTCGTAGCGTGCCGAACCGGTCACCAGCTTGTTCGTGGCGAGCGTCCCGGACCCGAAACTCCGGGTGGGGGACGGGGTGTTCTGGAGAATGAACATGGTCTGGAAGCAGGGCGTGCGCTCCGGCTCCACCGGCGGCGCCAACTGGTCGAGCAGCACACCGTAGGGGAGGTCCTGGTTCTCGTGGGCCGCCATGACCAGGCGGTGCGTGTCCTCCACCAGCCGGCCCACCGGCACCTCGGGCCGGAACGTGTACGGCATCACCAGCGTGTTCACGAAGAAGCCGACCACCTCCGCCCAGCGCGGATCGGTGCGGCCCGCGAAGGGCGTGCCGACGGCGAGCCGGTCGCATCCGGTCAGCCGCCGCAGCGCCAACTGATAGACGGCGAGCCCCAGGACGAAGAACGACGTACCGCACGCCCGTGCCGCCTGCTGAGCGTCCTGGACCAGGCTCTGCGGCAGCCCCAGCCACGCCATGTCCCCGGCCCACCAGGGGGATTCGGGGTCCCGGCCGTCCTGCGGCCAGGGCAGGGGCGGGGCCGGGTCGGCCAACAGCTCGCGCCAGTAGTCGAGTTGGGCATCGTGCAGGCCCCGGGCGATCCGGCGGCGCTGCCACACCGCGAAGTCCACGTACCGGTGCGCGGGCGCCGGGCGCCCGGACGACCCCGACGACAGCGCGTCGTAGCGGTCCGCCAGGTCCTCGAAGAAGACGGGGGAAGACCAGCCGTCGAAGGCGATGTGATGGAAGTTGACGACCACCACCGTCTCCTCCGCCGCCAGGCGCACCAGATGGGCCCGGGTGGTGGGCTCGGCCCGCAACTCGAAGGGGCGCGCGGCCTCCGCCGTCCCGATCTCCCGCAGCCGCCGCAGCCGTTCGGCCTCGGGCAGCGGGCGCAGATCGTGGCGGAGCACGGGGATGTCACCGGGGTCGTGCAGCAGTGCGCTGAGCCGTCCCGCCGACTCTTCGAAGGACGCCCGCAGCGACTCGTGCCGGGTCACCACCGCCCGCAGCGCCCGCTCCAGCGTGTCCAGGTCCACCGGGCCGCGCAGCAGCACCGCGATCGGCACGTTGAACGCCGCCGACTCCGGGAGCCGCGCCTGGTACGCCCAGTGCCGCTCCTGCCCGAGCGAGGCCCGCCAGGCCGAACCGGCGCCCAGGGCCCGCGCGCGCTCGTCGTACACCGTCATCGTGTTCGTGCTTGTGCTCATGCTCCCGCCTCCTGCCGCCGGGCCACGACGACCTCGGCGAGCGCCGCCGGGGTAGGGGCGTCGAAGAGGTCGGCGACGCTCACGGCCACCCCGAACCGGTCCTGGAGCCGGGACGCCAGCTGCACCGCGGTGAGCGAATCACCGCCGAGGGCGAAGAAATCGTCGTCGGGTTTGATCTCACCCGCGCCGAGTGTCTCGCCGAGCAGGCGTACGACGGCGGAGACGGCGTCGTCGGGCTCGGGCGCGGGGGGCAGCGGCGCGGGCTCCGCCTCGACGGGCGACTCCGGTCGTACGACCACTGCTTCGGGCGCCGCCGCCCTGATTCCGTGGGCCTCTTCGACCGGGGCGCTCCGGTCGTCCGGTGCGACCGGTGCCCACTCCTCCGCGGGGACCACCGCCACCTGCGCCGGTACGTGCTCGGTCAGCAGCCGCATCAGCGCGTCGATGCCCTCGTCCAGGGTGATGCCCGAGGTCAGTCCGATCGGCGGCTCCTCGGGGGACGGCACGCCCCGGACGGCCGGTGCGGGTGTCTCCCCGGTGAGCGCGATCTTGGTGTAACCGCTGACCACGACCACCGCCCGGCCCAGGTCGTCGTACAGCTCGGCGTCCACGGTGGAGCGGCCGGTCCGCTCCGGGCGGCGCACCATACGGGCCGTGAGCCGCCCCGGCAGCTCGCCGTAGACGACCGCCCTGCGGCAGGTGAACGGCACGAAGTCGCCGGCCGGCAGGTTCAGGGCCAGGGAGCGGTCGAGCAGGACCGGGTGGACGGGGTGGGTGTCGAGGTCGGCGAGGTGCTCGGCGGCCAGTTCCAGGCGGCCCACCGTCACCTCGGTCTCCCGGTGGGCGGCGCGGACGCAGCCGAACCGCTCCCCGAACACGAACTCCGTGGTCGCGCCCTCGGGCGCCCCGGGGGTGACGGCCGGCCAGCCCGCGCCAAGCGTGGCCGGGTCGGTGCCCGGCCGGTCAGCGGTCAGGGCGCGGTCCACACGGACCCGGGCCCGCGCGTGGGTGGTCGGCGCTGCCCCGCCGGTCGCGGCCAGGACCGTCGCCTGCCAGGCACCCTCGGCGGTCTCCGTAAGGGTGACGGTGAGATCGGTCGGCTCCGCGACGAAGAGCGGCTCGGACAGCATCAGGTCCTCGATGACGACGGGGTCGAGGCCGTCGGCGCCGCCCGCCTCCCGCACGGCTCGTACGAGGAGGTCGAAGTACGCGGCGCCGGGCAGCAACGCCCGTCCCCGGAGGCGGTGTTCTGCCACCAGCCAGTCGTCGGGCGCGAGGACGGTGCGCCAGTGGGTCCCGCCGTCCGGTGCCGGGTGGTCCGGGGTGGTGCCGGCCATGCCGATGCCGTGCCAGGCGGGCCAGTTGACGCTCACGGAGACCGGGGCGCCGGGCGGGGTGCCGATGGCGACCGCGTCCATGAAGGCGTTCGCCGCGGCGTAATCGGCGCTGCCCAGCAGGCCGTTGAGGGCGGCCCGGCTGGAGAACAGGGTCAGGAACCGGACGCCGGGTGTGGTGGCGACCAGCTCGCGCAGCACCAGGGTGCCGGTCACCTTGGCGGCGAGGACCGCCTCCATGTCCGCCCGGGAACGGGTGCGCAGCAGCCCGCCGCCCGCGACGCCCGCGGTGTGCAGCACACCGTGCACGGCGCCGTACCGGGCGCGCAGCGCGGCGAAGACGCCGCGCATGGCCGCCGCGTCGCAGACGTCGGCCGCGTGCAGCGTGACCTCGGCCCCGGCCGCCTCCAGCGCGGCGACCGTCGAGGCGATCCGCTCTCGCCGCTCGGGCCGGTCGGCGCCGCGGCCCAGCAGGGCGAGGCGCGGACGCAGCCCGGTGTGGGCCAGCGCCCGGGCCACCGCGAGCCCGAGGGCGCCGAGCCCGCCGGTGACGAGGTAGACGCCGCGCTCCTCCAGCAGGGTGCCGACCGGTCCGTCGGCCGGGTACTCCGTGCGGTCCGGCAGCCAGCGGCGGGCCCCGCGCAGGGCCACGGCCGCGTCGGCCGTGGCGGGGGCGGCGAGTTCGGCGGCGAGCACGGCCGCGGGCACATGGCCGACATCGATCAGCCGCACCTGCCCGGCGCCCGTCTCCAGCGCCGCCGACCGTGCCAGCGCGCAGGCGGCGGCGCGCGCCGGGCTCAGCGGCTCGGCGCCGGTCACGTCCACGGCGGACCGGGTGAGGACCGCGAGGGGCAGCGGACGGTTGTCCGGGTCCCGGCGCCCGGCGGCCGCCTGGAACAGTTCGACGAGGGACCACAGGGATGCGTCCAACGCCGTCCGGGACGTCCCGCCCGCCGGGCCTGACGTGTCCGGGAGTGGCTCGGCGAAGGCGCGGCCGTGTACCAACAGGCTGACGTCCACGGAGTGTTGGGCCAGGTGGTCCAGATAGGCGGTGACGTCCTCGGGGTGTCCGCGCCGTAGCGTTCCCCGGTAGTCGGCGGCCTCGTACGTATCGCCCTCGGCGACCGGGACGGCCCGGTAGCCCGCCAGTTGGACGGCGGTCAGCAACTCCCGTGCCGCGTCCGGCTCTTCGGGGGTGAGCACCAGGGCGTGCCCACGGCTGCCGGGGGTGCGGCGCGCGGCGGCCGGTACATGGCGGTCGGGCCGCCAGCCGGGCAGCGCGAGGACGGGACGCCCGGGGGCCGGGGCCTCCCGTGCCGGTTCCTCCGGTACGGCCTCGCGCGGGGCCTGCTCCGGTACGACATCCCGCGCGTCCCCTGCCGCGGAGGGTGCCGCCGCCGGTCGCCCGCCCGCCGCGTACGGCAGCCAGAACTCCCGCCGCCGGTACGGATACCCGGGCAGCACCACCCGGTGCGCGTCCTTGGGGCGCGGCAGCGCCTCCCACTCCACATCGGCTCCGTCGCACCACGCGTGGGCCAGCGCCGTCAGGAACGCGGTCCGGTCGCCGTCGGCCGCGTCGGCGGGCCTGGGCAGGCAGCCGGCGGCGCGATGGCCGGCGTCGCGCAGTCCGGGGTGGCGGCGGATCAGGCTGGACAGGGCCTGTCCCGGGCCCACTTCGAGGATCCGGGCCGGTTCCTCGCCCGCGAGGGTGTCCAGGGCGTGCCCGAACAGCACCGGTTCCACCAGCTGTTCGGCCCAGAACCGGGGCGAGGTGGCCTGCGCGTCCGTGAGCGGGCGGCCGGTGGCGGCGGAGAGCACCGGGATCTCCGGGGCGCGCAGCGCGCAGCCCGCCAGCAGATCGGTCAGTTCCGCGACCGCGGGCGCCATCATCGGGGTGTGGAAGGCGTGCGAGGTGGACAGCAGCCTGCCCTGCACCCCGCGCCCGGCGAGGATCTCCCGGAAGGCCGCGACGGACTCGGCCGGGCCGCCGACCACCACCTGTCCCGGGCCGTTGACGGCGGACACCGCGACCCCGGGGACGAGCAGCTCGCGCACCACGTCCTCGCCGGCGGCCACGGCGAGCATGCGGCCGGGCGGCATGCCCTGCATCAGCTCCGCCCGGCGGGCGACGAACCGTACCGCGTCCGCGAGCGGCAGCACCCCGGCGAGCGTGGCGGCCACCACCTCGCCCACGCTGTGCCCGACGAGCGCGGCGGGCTCCACACCGAGCACACCGAGACTCCGGGCGAGCGCGAACTCGACGCTGAACAACAGGGGTTGGGCGTGCACCGTACGGGCCACGGCCGCGGGGTCGGTCTCCTCCTGCCACATCGTGATCAGGTCGGTGCCGAGGGCGTCGGAGAACATCCCCAGGCACTCGCGCACCCGGGTGTCGAAGTCGGGCAGCTCGGCGGCGAGGCCCGCCGCGGCCCGTGGATGCTGTGAGCCCTGCCCGGGGAGGGCGAACACCGGGCGCCGGGGCGTGCCGTCCGACAGGGCGGTGGGCGCCGTGTCCGGGTCGCCGAGCAGCCGGGCGGCCTCGGCCGGGCGGGTGAAGGTCAGCGCGGCGCGCACGGGCAGCGCCCGGCGTCCCGTCTGCGCGGTGAGGGCCACATCGGCCGCGGCCCCGTCCGGCAGCGCGGCCAGCGACGTGGCCAGCCGGGCCCGCACCGCGCCCTCCGCCTCCCGGTCGGTGCCGCTCCACACCAGCAGTTCGGTGCGCTCCGGGCGCTCGGGCTGCGGGGCGGGGCTCGGGGCCTCCTCCAGGACCACATGGGCGTTGGTGCCGCCGAAGCCGAAGGAGCTGACGCCGGCGCGGCGCGGGGCCCCGGCCGTGCGCGGCCAGGGCAGCACCGTGTCGGCCACCTTGAACGGGGTTTCCTCCAGGCGCAGTTGCGGGTTGGGCGTACGCACGTTGATCGTGGGCGGGATGCTCTCGTGGCGCAGTGCCAGCACCGTCTTGATCAGGCCGACGATGCCGGAGGCCGGACCCAGATGGCCCAGGTTCGACTTGACCGAGCCGATCGCGCAACTTCCGGTCCGCAGCTCGCCGTCGGCCACCGCCAGCATGGCCTGGTGCAGCCCGTGCACCTCGACGGGGTCGCCCATCTGGGTTCCGGTGCCGTGCAGTTCGACGTACGACACGGTGTCCGGGGCCACCCCGGCGACGGCGAGGGCCTCGGCGATGACCCGGCTCTGCCCCTCGGAGCTGGGCGCGGTGAAGCCGGGGCGCGCGGCACCGTCGTTGTTGACGGCGGAGCCCCTGATCACGGCGTGCACCGGGTCGCCGTCGGCGAGCGCGTCGGCGAGCCGCTTGAGGACCACCACACCGCCGCCGCTGCCGAAGACCGTGCCGCTCGCCTCGGAGTCGAGCGGCCGGCAGTACCCGTCGGCGGAGTCGATGCCACCGGCCACATGGCGGTAGCCGCGCCCGTACGGCGTCTCGATCTCCACGCCGCCCGCGAGCGCGATGTCGCAGTCGCCGAGCCGGAGCGCCTGGCAGGCCAGATGGGTGGCGACCAGGGAGGTGGAGCAGGCGGTGCGCACATTCAGGCTGGGACCGTCGAGGCCGAGCCGGTAGGACGTGTACGTGGCCAGGTAGTCGATGTTGTTGGAGACCAGGGCGACCATGTCGCCGACCTGGGCGAGGAGTTCGGGGTCGGCGCGGATGTGGTCGTCCACGTAGGTGTCGCTGGCGCAGCCGCCGTAGACGCCGATCTCCCCGTCGTAGCGGGAGGGTTCGTAGCCGGCGTGCTGGAGCGCGGTCGAGCACAGTTCGAGGAAGAGCCGGTGCTGCGGGTTGCGCAGTTCGCTCTCGCGCGGGGAGATGCCGAAGTAGGTGTGGTCGAAGCCGCCCACGTCGTCCAGCAGGGGCCGGGCGGCTATGTAGTGCGGGTCCTTGATCAGGGCCGGGTCCTCGCCCGCGGCCAGCAGTTGTTCTTCGCTGAGCCGGTGGATGCTGTTGCGTCCCGCGAGGAGGTTGCGCCAGAACTCGTCGGCGTCGCCCGCGTCGGGGGCCCGCACGGACAGTCCGATGACCGCGATGGCGTCAGTGCTCACTGCTCCGGTGCCTTTCTCGCTGGGGAAGGGGGGCCGTGGGGTCAGCGCTTGTTCTGGCGCCCTCGGCGCAGAGCGGAGCGGACCGCGCGGCGGGCGTCGCGCTCGTCGGCCGCCGAGTGCGGCGTCGCTTCGCGGCGTGGTGCCTGGACGGGTGGGGTGATGGTGGTGGTGTCCCTGCCGAGGTGGGCGGCGAGGGCCCGGGGTGTCGGGAAGCGGAAGACGTCCGCCAGGGTGAGCGCGAGCCCGTCCGCCGAGACCAGCCGGTGGTACAGCTGGAGCAGGCTCATCGACACCATGCCCGCGTCGAAATAGACGGTGTCGGGGGTGAGTTCGCGGCCGGGCGGGCACAGGCTCCGGGCGCGCTCGGTGATCAGCCGGGCGAGGTCGCGGCGCTCCCCGGCCGCAGCGCCGAGCGCCGGGCTTCCGGGCGCGTCGGTGGGGCTCTCACCGCGTCTGCCCTTCAACTCCCTCAGCAGATGCGGGACGTCGGCCTTGCCGTTTCGGTTCAGGGGGAGGGCGGACAACCGGATCCAGTGCGCGGGGTGCTGCCAGCGCGGCAGGGTCCGGGCGAGTTCGGCCGCCAGCTCGTCGGTGCCGCCGAGGGCGGTGCCCGCGACCCAGGCGAGAAGGCTCCCGGGGTGGTCCGGGTCGATGGCCACGGCACAGTGCTCGACACCGCGCAGCCGGGCCACGGCACCCTCCACCGCGTCCAGTTCGACCCGGTGACCACCGAGGTTGACCTGCCGGTCGGCACGGCCCACCAGGGTCACGGCACCGTGCCGGTCGCGGCGGGCCAGATCCCCGGTCGGGTACCGGCGCAGGCCGTCCCCGAGGTCCGTACCGGCCCGTCGGCCGGGTGCGTTCAGATAGCCGGGGGACAAGGCCCTTCCCGTCACGACGAGTTCCCCCACCTCACCGGTGAGTGCCGGGCGCCCCGACGCGGTGACGATCTCCAGCCTGCGGTACGGGGTGCCCCGTCCGATGGGCACGGTGGCGCGCGGTTCGTCCTGCGGGGTCCACCGGTGCAGGCTGCTGGCCTGCGGGGTCTCGGTGGTGCCGTAGAGGTTGAACAGGGCGGCTCCGGGGGCGAGTCGGCCGGTCTCCTCGGCGCGGGTGTCGTGCAGGGGCTCGCCGTGGAACACCACGGCCCGCACCGAGGGCAGGACGCGGCCGCCGGCGACGGCGGCGAGGATGCCGGCCTGCGAGGGCGTCAGATGCAGCACGGTGGCACCTGCCCCGGCCAGCAACTCCAGGTGGTGATCCGGACGTTCCGCCTGTCCGGGGCCCGGCAGCCGGACCTGGGCGCCGAGGGTCAGCGGCAGCAGCAGGGTCCGCAGTACGGGGTCGTGGGCGGGCGGTGTCGTCAGGCAGAAGACATCGTCGCCGCCCAGGCCCAGCTCGGCCGCGTACCAGGCCAGCGGCTCGGGCAGCGCGTCGGCGGGCAGCACCACCGGCGCCGGGCTCCCCGACGTCCCGGAGGTGACGATGAGATGACCGGGCGCGTTCGGCGCGAACTCCTGCTGTCCGGCACCCGGTTGTGTCGACAGGGGCCGGTCGACACGCTCGTACGGCACTCCCGGCACCGTCTCCGGGCCCGTCCCCAGCACCAGGGCGGCATCCGCCGCGTCCAGCACCTCCCGGCGCCACGGCGCGGGTGCCTCCGCGTCCACCAGCAGCACCGGGCACCCGGCGTACCAGGCGCCGAGCAGCGCCACGGCGAGCCCCGCGGTACGGCGGGCCAGCACCGCGACGGTCCGGCCCGGCTCGGTCCGCTCCCGTACCAGGGCGCCGACCCGGCGCACCCGGTCGGCCAGTTCCGCGTACGTGACCGTCTCCTCGGCCCCGACCAGCGCGGGCCGCCCCGGCCCCCGCTCGGCCTGGGCCAGCACGGCACGGACCAGGTCGGAGCAGGTACGACGGGGCTCGGGGGCCGGAGTCAGCGAGGCGGCGGGCGCCTCGGACTCGCCGAGCACCGACAACAGGGCTTCCCGGCACGCCTGGAGGAAGTCCCCGGCCGTGTCCGCATCCCAGAAGTCCGTGGCGTGGACGAGTCGCAGCCGGTAGCCCCCGTCGGGGCGGCGTGAGAGGTAGAGCCCGAGGTCGAACAGGGACCAGCGGGCCGGGGGTTCCTCGGCGACGGCCGGGTGGCCACCGAGGGCGGTGGGCGGCGCCGCCTGGGTCAGATCGTTGAACCACGCCTGGAACAACGGGTTCTCCTGCGGGGACCGCTCCGCGCCGACCTCCGCCACGATCTCGTCGAACGTGACCGCCAGATGATCGGCCGCGGTGAGCACCGCCTCGGCCACCGGCCCGAGCAGCGCACGCGTCCCGGCATCCGCGGGCACGTCCACGCGCACGGGCACGGTACGCATGAAGAAGCCGACGGCCTCGTGCTGTTCGTCCGTCTCCCGCCCCGACATCGGCACGCCCACGAGCACACCGCGTTGCCCGGTCCAGGCGGTGAGGGCCCGGGCGTAGGCGGCGAGGGCGAGGGTGGCGACGGTGACCCGTTCCGCCCGGCACACCTCGTCGAGACGGCGGCTGGTCCCCGCGTCGAGATCGGCCAGTGCCGCCGACCCGCGGTGGTCCGGGAGCCCGGTGCGCGGCCGGGCGTGCGGCAGCCCGAGGCGCTGCGGGGCGCCGTCGAGCCAGGAACGCCAGAACTCCCGGTCGGCCGCCCGCCGTTCGGCGGTCCCGGTGCCCCCCGCCTCCTCGGGCGCCGAGGCCAGCGCGGCGCCGAACCCGACCGGCTCCGGCAGCCGCGCGGGGCGTCCCTCGACCCGCGCCGCGTACAGCTCGGCGAGATCGTGCTGAAGCACGTCCAGGGAGCGCTGGTCGCTGACCAGATGGTCGACACTGAGCACCAACCACGAGGTGTCATCGGCCTCTTGGCGGAGCAGCCCGACCGCGAGCCGGGGAAGCCGGTCGGGCGGGAAGGGCACGTCCGCGATCTCGGCGACGAAGTCCCGTACCACCGCGTCGGTGACGGCCCCGAGCGTGCGCACGGTGAACAACTCGGGCCCGCCCGGCGCCAGGACGCGTCGCCGAGGCTCCCCGGAAGGCTCCAGGACCGTACGCAACGACTCATGGCGGGCGACCAGATCACCGCACGCCGCCCGCAGGACGACCGAGTCGAGCGCGCCGCGCACCCGCAGCACCCCCACCACGTTGTACGCCGGGCAGTCCGGGAACACCTGCTGCCAGAGCCACAGCCGCCGCTGCTCGGGGGCGGCCGGGCCGTCACCGCTGCCGGGCCCCGGGGGCGTGGGCCGGGCGCGGTCCAGCTCCCTCTCGGGCAGCCGGGCCCGCAGGTCGGCGAGCGACACGTTGTCCCGCAGGAACACCGACAGCGGCAGCCGTACGCCCCACCTGCCGAGGATCCGTCCGGCGAGCCGGGCCGCGGCCAGGCTGTGCCCGCCCGCGTCGAGGAAGCCGCGCCCCTCGTCGTCGGGCAGGGAACCGGTGGCCTCCGCCCAGCAGTTGGCCAGATCGTCGGCGGGACCACTGAGCTGGACCGGCGCGGCCAGCCGTTCCTCCGCCAGCGCCCGCAGCGCCTTGGTGTCCTGCTTGCCGCTGCCGGTGAGCGGCACTGCCCCGACGGCGGTGAACAGCGCCGGCACGAACGCCTCGGGCAGCGCGGCGGCCACCCGGTCCCGCAGCCCGCGCCACAGCGCCTCGTCCGCCTCCGTCCCCGGCGCGGGCACGACGAACGCGCACACGGTCGCCGCGCCGTCCGGACCCGGCGCCGCGACCACCGCGGCGTCCCGCACCGGCGCGAGGTCCCGCAGCACGTCCTCGGTCTCCCGCAGCTCCACCCGCTGGCCGCGGATCTTCACCTGGTGGTCCATACGGCCCAGGTACTCCAGGGCGTCGCCGCGCCTGCGCACCAGATCGCCGGTCAGATAGAGCCGGGGCACCGGACACCACGCGGGTGCCGCCACGAACGCCGCCTCGGTGAGGTCGGGCCTGTTCAGATACCCGAGGGCCAACGGGACGCCGCCGATCGCGAGTTGACCTGCCTCGCCCCGCGGCACCGGGCGCAGCTCCGCGTCCAGGACGACCAGCGTGCAGTTGTCGATGGGGCCGCCGATCAGCACGGTGTCCGGGTCCGGCGGACACTGCCACGCCGTGACGTCGATGGCCGCCTCCGTCGGGCCGTACAGATTGTGCAGCTCGGCGTCGAGCACGGCATGGAAGCGTCGTACGAGACCGGGTGTCAGGGCCTCCCCGCTGCACACGACCGCGCGCAGCGAGACACACCGCTCCACACCCGGCCAGCGCAGGAACTCCGCCAGCATCGACGGCACGAAGTGGCAGACCGTGACGGCGTGCCGGACCACCTGGTCCATGACCTCGCCCGGATCGCGGTGTGCGCCGGGAGGCATCAGCACCTCGGTGGCGCCGCACACCAGCGGGCCGAGCAGCTCCCAGCCGGACACGTCGAACGTGGCGGGCGTCTTCTGGAGAATCCGGTCCGCGGGGCCGAACCCGTACGTCTCGCACATCCACAGCAGCCGGTTGCACAGGGCGCCGGAGGGGACGACGACGCCCTTGGGCTCGCCGGTGGAGCCGGAGGTGAACAGGACGTAGGCCGGGTGGTCGTCGGCGACATCGAGGAGCGGCACCCGCGGCGCCGCGGGCACCGGCCCCACCAGATCCACCGGGTCCAGGCGCAGCACCCGTACGGCGTCCTCCTCGCCGCCGGCCAGGCTGTCCGCCGTCTCCCCGGTGACCAGCGCGAGCCGCGCCCCCGAGCGCCGTAGAATGCCGAGCCGCCGCTCGCGCGGGTCCTCCGGGGCCAGCGGCAGATAGGGCAGGCCCGCCTTCAACGCGCCGAGCAGCGCGCACACCAGGGCGCGCCCGCGCGGCACACAGACGGCCACGACGTCCCCCGGGCGGCCACCGGCCCCGGACAACAGCCGGGCGACCGCGTCGGAGGCGGCCTCCAGCTCGGCGTACGTGACCGACCCCGAAGCGTCGACGAGCGCCACGGCGTCCGGCGCGGCGGTGGAGACGGCCCGGACGAGCCCCGGCACGCCGTGGGGCGCCGGGCGGTCCCGTTCCGGGCCTCGCAGGATCGCACCGCTGGCCTCGGCCGTCGAGCCGTCCATGCGCATTCCCTTCCAGAGCGATGAGGTGGGGGCGGAGCCGGCCCGGTCGAGAGACGGGGCGTCAGCCGCCGTCCGTCGCGAGGCGGCGCGCCCTGCGGTCGTTGCGCTGCAGCAGCATCAGTCCGGCAATCAGCCAGACGGCGCCGACCAGTGCCTCCAGGGCCGCCTGCGCCGCCCAGGGCCGGCCGTCGGCCAGGGCCCGCAGCGACTGGGCGCCATGGGTGAGGGGCAGCAGCTGCGACACCCAGCGCACGGGCGCGACCAGCCGGTCGGTCGGCGCGATGATGCCGCACAGCACGAGCAGCGCGTACACGGCGAGGTTGGTCAGGACGGGGGAGGCGGGGTGCAGGGCGGCGACCGCGGCGACGGCGAGGCCGAACGCGGTGGCGCTGAGCGCGGTGAGCACGAACAGACCGGAGCCCTGGAGCAGCGCGCCCATCAGCCGCCACTCCTGGAAGAAGGCGCACACGCCGACCACCGCCACCAGCGCCGAGACCACCGCCTCCACGACATAGATCCAGCACCGGGTGAGATGGACCAGGGGCAGTCCGGGCCCGCTGATCCGCACCCGGTACAGGGTGCCGGCGGCCAGGTCCTCGGTCATGCTGTCGGCCGCCTTGACGACCGCCGCGAGCGACAGGACGTGCACACAGGCGCCGACGATCGCGAACCGCCGCCCCGCGAGGCCGCCCGCGAGATAGCCGAGATAGGCGAGGAACAGGGGCTGGAGCACCGACCGGGGCACGGTGGAGCCGATCAGGGTCTTCACCCCGTACACGGCCAGATAGTCGCGGCGGGCCGCCCCGGCGACCGTCGTCAGCCCGCGCAGGCGTTCAGGAGAGCGCAAGGGTGCCTCGTTCCCTGGCCCGGTGCAGCACCGTGCGGAACGCCCAGCGGGCCAGCAGCGCGTAACCGCCCGTGGTGGCACACAGACACAGCCACGCGGCGGCGCTCTGCGCCCGGCCCTCCGCGGCGGCGGTGAGCACCTCGGTCGCCCAGCGCAGTGAGATCACATCGGGCACATGCCGCAGCCAGCCGGGCAGCAGCCGGATCGGTACGATCATGCCGCCGAGCAGCGACATGGGGTAGACCAGCGCCTCCGCGATCCGCATGGCGGCGGGCGTCAGCAGGAACAGGCAGCTCAGCAGCGCGCCGAGGACCAGGGCCGAGCCGAACGTGGCGAGGGCGGCCAGGACGAAGACGGCCGGGTCGGCGATGCGCAGCGGCTCACCGGTGAGCAGGCCGACGCAGCCGATGGTCACGGCGATCAGCAGGGCGCAGCGCAGGGCCGTACCGAGCGTCTTGCCGAACAGCACCGTGCCGAGGCCGGTCCGCCGGGTGAGGATGCCGGGCAGCGTGCCCTGTGCCAGTTCCTCGCGCAGGATCAGACCGGTCTGCCAGATGGCGCAGCTCCACAACGCCAGTACGCCGCAGCCCAGTTCGATCTGCCGGGCGGTCAGCAGGGAGTGCGGGCCGCGGGCGAGCAGGGTGGCCAGGCACAGCGCCGCCGGCACCACACAGCCGGGAATCACCGCGCTGAGGATGTGCTGCTGGCGGAGCTGGAAGACCATCGTGTGCCGCAGCACGGACAGGTGGGCGCGCGGACCGGACCCCGACATCATCCGTCCTCCCCGGTGCGGGGACCCGCCAGCCGGCTGAACACCTGCTCCAGACCGACCGGTTGGACCCGTACGTCCCTGATCGCGCCCGCGGGCCACAGCCGGGACAGCTCGCGCAGGGACTCCGCGGTCCACTCGGCGACCTCGAACTCGGTGCGCCACAGCGCCTCTTCGCCCGCGCGCTCGCTGGACAGGGTCCGGATGCCGGATTGGCCGTCCCCGTCCGCCGAGACCGGGCAGGGGGAGTCGGACAGGACCACGACGGTGGTCGCGGCGCCGCTCTGCTCCAGCAGCGCGGCGAGCGGCAGATCGTGGCTGACGGCACCGCCGCGCAGGATCACCACCCGCGACGCCAGCCGCTCGATGTCCTGGAGATTGTGGCTGGTGAGCAGGACGCCCACCCCCTCCTCGGGCAGCTTGGCGACGACGGAGCGCAGCCGCTCCGTCTCCAGCGGGTCCAGGCCCACCGTGGGCTCGTCGAGCATCATCAGCGCCGGGCGGGCCATGAGGCCGACCGCGAGATGCAGCCGCTGCTTCATGCCCTTGCTGAACGCGCCGACCGAGCGGTCCGCCACATCGAGCAGTCCCACCGAGGCGAGCGCGTCGCGCGCCGCGGGGGCGAGAGTCTTGCTCGGCAGGCCCGACAGGGAGCCGAACAGCATGGCGTTGTCCAGGGCGGACAGCCGCGGGTAGAGCCCCCGGTCACCGCCGAAGACCACGGACAGCCGGGTACGGACGGCCCGCGGATCGGCCGCCACGTCCACACCGTCGACCAGCACCCTGCCCCGGGTCGCCGTCAGCAGGGTGGCGATGATGCGCAACAGGGTGGTCTTCCCGGCGCCGTTGACACCCAGCAGGCCGACGATCTCCCCGCGGCCGACGGTGAAGGACACCTCGGACAGCGCGGTGACGACCTTCTTCCGGTCGACGTAGTCACGGCCCACGCCGTCCACGACCAGGGCGGGCGGCGTCACCGCGCCACCTCCCGCGCGCCCGGCGCCCCGCACCCTTCCCAGGGCGCGGCCCACGGCTGCTGCCACTCCTCCTCCGGCAGTGCCCGCCGCCCGAACCGGCGCGGCCACTCGGAGGTGTCCGCCGGCTCTCTCTCGGGGAGCTGCGAGCCGGGCACGGGCAGCGCGACCGACCACAGCGGACCGAGCCGGGCACCGCGCGCCAGCTTCGCCTCGTACGTCTCCATTCCGAGGTGGAGCCTGCGCAGGCCCTGCCGGTGCATGTATTCGACGGGCAGGTAGTAACAGAGCGCGTAATACTCGAAGGCTTTTCCGGTCTCCGCGTAGTCGAAACCCACCGCTCGCGCGTACAGCGTGTCGCCGAATTCATACATGAGGGAGAATCCGACGAGTCGTCCGGAACGGCGGGCGGTGAAGACTCTGGAATATTTTCCGAGCGCTTCGGCCTGTCCGGCGAGATATTCCCGCATTCCCTCGTCATGCGCCTCATGGCCGTATTTCCGCTGGATCTGCCCAAGTAGGGGTGCGGCCTCCGTGTAACAGTCCGCCAGTTTTTCGAGGCCCAGTTCATACCCGGCGGCACGGAACGTGGAGAACTCGTGACGGACGGCGATCCTCCGTTTACTGCTGAGTTTCCGCAGGTATTCGTCGAAGGGTGCGCCGTCGGTGGTCACCGTCGCGTCGGCACCGTCCAGGGCGACCGCCGCGCCGCGCTCCCACAGCAGCCGGGCGGTGCGGGTGGTGGCGAAGGGGAACAGCAGCCCGCGTGCGCCGCGGGCGGCGGCCCGCTCCAGCGCCGCGGCGAGCAGCGCGTCCAGCTCCGGGCCGGTGTCCGGGGCGGCGGGCAGTTCGTACCGGTATCCGCGGCGGGCCCCGGCGAGCGTCCAACTGCCGTCCAGGCCCAGCAGATCGAGATGCCGGCGGTGTGCGTAGTACGGGTTGTACTCGGTCTCCACGTCGTACAGCGGGAGGGCGCAGGCCAATCGTCCGGGCTGGTCGGCGCGCCGGGCGAGGAGGTACTCGACGCCGGCTCCGGGCTCGCGCTCGACCGAGCCGAGCCATGCGTGCGACGCGTACAACCCCCCGGGTGCGGCGAGGGTGTCCCACTCGGTCGCCGCGATCTCCGTCAGGGACGGCACGGCTCGCACCTCGAACGTGATCGGCAAGGCGCACCCTCTTCCGCTCGACATGGTTCATTGCAGGAACCCATCAGAGATTTCGCCTCAACAGAGGGAAACCCAGCGCAGAGGAAAGGAGCACCGTCCCCCGACAGAACTTCATATTAGCCAGGCAGCGACGGCACATCGCAGTGACCCAGGTCACACACCCCCCGGTATGTACCAATGGCCCCGAAACGTCATCGGCATCCTGCGGCAACCAATACGCAGTGCCCCGTGAATCGCCGCCGGATTAATTGCTTGCCTCGGCCGAACGGGGATGCTTAACTCCCGGTGATAACGGCCGGAGCTCGTGCGTCTTGACAGGTCCATAGGCTTGGGGGGAATCATCGACGGCGACTGCACGTCTGCAAGCCCCGTCGGGCCGGTGGTGCACACGGCTCTCACCGGGGAACTTTCGCGGCTTTCCCTTCCGCGGCTCCGGTCGGCATTCGGCCCCTCGGTGGAACTCCGCCCCTGGCGGGAGGCCCCGGAGCGCGACGGGGTCCTGCTGATGGCCCCGCACGAGCTGTCCGCGGGCCGGCGTGCCGAGGTCCTGCGGTCCGCCCGCTGGTCCTGGGTCCATCTCACCTCCGCCGGCGCCGACTTCATCGACCTCGCCGAGTGGCCCGCCGACACCCTGCTCACCCGCAGCTGGCGCTGCTATGCGGCGCCGCTCGCCGAGTACGCCCTGCATGCCGTGCTCACCCATGAGTGGCGGCGCGGCGCGCCCTGGCAGGAGCGGGACACCCGCTCGGCACCGGCGCCGGACGCCCCGCCGGTCCCGGCGGGAGCCAGCACGGGGGGCGGGACGGGGCTGTGGGGTGCCGAGGTCACCGTGGCCGGATGGGGCGCGGTGGGACAGCGCCTCGCCACCGTCCTCGACGCGCTCGGCGCCCGGGTGACCGTGCTGCGGCGCAGCCCCGCACCGGGCTCCCCCTTCCATCAGACCTCCGACCTCGGCCGGGCCCTGGACGCCGACCACCTGGTGGTGGCGCTGCCCCTGACCGCGGGCACCCGGCACCTGTTCGACCGGGCCGCGCTCGGCCGGGCCCGTCCGGGCCTGCATCTCGTCAACGTCTCCCGCGCGGCCATCGTCGACCAGGACGCGCTCACCGAACTCTGCGCGGCGGGGCGGCTGTTCGCCACCCTGGACGTCACCGACCCGGAACCCCTGCCGACCGGGCATCCGCTGCGGTCGCTGCCCACCGTACGGCTCTCCCCGCATGTGGCATGGCGCAGCCGTGACAGCGACGCGGCGTTCGCCGACGACTTCGCCACGATCTGGGCGACGCTGGCCGCCGCCGACTCCTCGGCGGCTCCCGACCCCTCGGCGACCGCCGACTCCTCGGCCGACCCTCACTCCTCGCACGCCCCCGGCATCTCGCATGCCCCCGGCATCTCGGATGTCTCCGCTCCGGGCGTTCCCGTGCCCGCTGTCCCCGCGCCCGGCGCGCCTGCTCCGGGCGCCCCCGTGCCCGCCGTCTCCGCTCCCGGCGCCCCCGCGCCCGCCGCCCCCGCCCCCAGTGCCCCCATGCCGGACGCCCGCGCCCTCGACGCCGTCATCCCCGGTCTCGTGCCGCCGACGACCGGGAGACGCGCCCGAGCCGCCGTGCGCGCCCTCCTGACGCCGGGCCGGTCGTGACCGGCACCCCCACCGCGACCACCCGCGCCCCCATCACCGGCATCCACCCCCCGACCACCCCCACCCCCCGCAACGGCGCCGACACGACAGGCCGATCATGACCAGTTCCCCCACCCGTCACCGTCCCTCGGAAGCGGCCGACCCGCGCCCCCTGGCGGTGCTTCTGCACTCCCGGCAGCCCCTCACCACCGACCCCGCGGCCACGTTCGACCCGGCGCGCTGGGAGACCGTCGTCCTCACCGACGCCGACGGCGGGGCCGACGCGGTGATGCGCGAGGACGCGCCGGGCGGGGCACCGGCCGTCCACCGGGCGCCGCGCGACACCTGGGCCGCGGAGATCCGGCGGCTCGCCGGGGGCCGTGCGGTGCAGATCGTCACCAATGACGAGTACTGCCTCATCGGTTGTGCCGAACTGCGCGCCGAGTTCGGGCTGCCCGTACGCCACCCGGCCCGGCCCGCGCACTACATCGACAAGGTGCTGATGAAGGAGCGCCTTGCCGCGGCCGGTGTGCGCGTGCCGCGCTTCCTCGCCCTCACCGAAGGGGTACCGGAACCGGGGGCCGGACTCGCCCTGGTCACCGGGACCATCGGCCTGCCGGCCGTCGTCAAGCCCCGTCGGGAGGCCAACTCCCGTGGTGTCGCCATCCTGCGCACGGAGCCCGAACTGCGGGACTGGCTCGCCGGGCACCGGGGTGAACAGGGCTGGCAGGTCGAGGAGTTCCTGGACGGCACCTTCCACCACGTCAACAGCCTGGTCCGCGACGGCGTGCCCACCCCGGTGCAGACCGGCACCTATCTCGGCCCGCTGCTCGACCTGCCCGACGGCCGCAGGCTCGGCGGCTGGACCGTCCCGTACGACAGCGAACTGTCCCGCCGCGCCCATGAGTTGAACCGCGCCGTGGTCGCCGCCCTCGGCGCCGAGGGAGCCTTCGTCGTCCACACGGAGTTCTCGGTCAACGGTGACGGCGAACTGGTCGTGGTGGAGGTCGCGGGGCGAGCGCCCGGCGCCCTGGTCTCCGAACTGGCCGGCCTGCACGCGGGGTTGAACCTGGAGGAGGCCAACCTCGCCCTCCAGGCCGACCTGCCCGTCCCGGAGCCGCAGCCCACGGGCGTCCAGGCCGCGTGGGTGTGGATCCCCGTCATGCCGGGCGAGCGGTACCGGCACACCCCCGAGACGACGAGCAAGCATCTCGTGCACATCCGCCGGGCCGCTCAGCGAACCCACACCGGTGCCTCGGGAGCCCTCGGCGTCTCGGTGCTGCTGTGGCACACCGACCCGGACGTCCTGGCCGCCGACGTACGGACCGCGGCCACGGCGGCGTGGTGCGGCGCGTGAGCCCCGGCGGCCCGGCCGCCGGCGGTGCCTGAACCCAAGAGGATCGTCCCCCCGTCCATCAGCCCGGAGCTTGGAGAACGCATGGCCACCAGTACCGCACCGCCGAACGCAGGCCGGACCGGCACGTCGTACCTGGACGGCCTCGCCGACGGCCGACGGGTGTACCTCGCGGGCGAACCGGTCGCCGACCTGGCCCATGACCCGAGGACCGAGCGCATGGCCGCCTTCCTCGCGGAGCTGCTCGACGAGCACCGCCCGGACGGCGAGCTGACCGGACCCGACGGGCACCCCCTCGCCTACTCCCTGGCCCACTCGGGCGACGAGGTGCGCGCGCGGGGCCGGGCCTTCGCCCGGATCGCCCGGCTCAGCGGCGGACTGATGGGGCGCAGCCCCGACTTCGTCGCCACCGTCCTCACCGCCTGGGCCGGCGCCGCCGACCACTTCGGCCCCTACGCCGAGCACGTCCGCGCCTACTGGCGGCACGCCCGCTCCGCCAACCTCCTGCTCACCCACGCCATCAGCGACCCGCCCGCCGACCGCCACCTCGGCCCCGGCCCGAACGGCGAGGTGCAGGCGCTGCGCGCGATCCGCACCACCGACGAGGGAGTCGTCGTACGCGGCGCCAAGATGCTCGCCACGCTCTCCCCGTTCGCCGACGACCTGGTCGTCTACCCGTTCCGCCCGCTCGGTGAGAACGAGACCGACCAGGCCCTGTGCTTCGCCGTCCCGGTCGCCACGCCAGGACTCACCCTGTACTCCCGGCCGTCGTACGCCTCGACCCCCGCCGGGGACGGGCCGCTCGCCGGCCGCTTCGACGAGCTGGACGCGGTCTGCCACTTCGACGACGTGCTGATCCCCTGGGACCGCGTCTTCATCCACGGCGACGTGGCCGCCGCCAACAACCTGCGCCCCGGCACCGGCATGACCTCCTACGCCTGGCACCAGTCCGCGGTCCGCGCCTGGATCAAGGCGGAGACCGTGTACGACCTGGCCGCCCGCTGCGCCAAGGTCAGCGGCCGCGACCGGCAGCCGCTGGTGCGCCAGCAGCTGGGTGAACTCGGGGGTATCGTCGAGACGTTGAGGGGTCTCGTGGTCTCCGCCGAGACCGGTACCCGGCCCGACGGGTTCGGCCAGCATGTCTGCGACCCGGTGCCCCTCGCCGCGTCCGGGATGCTCAACGCCCGGCTCTACCCCCGCGCGATCGAGCTGCTCCAGGCGATTGCCAGCAGCGGCCTGGTGATGCACCCCGTCACCGCCGACGAGGACCCCGAATCGGCCGGGCACGCCTTCATGCGGACCTACTTCACCGGCGCCGGCGTCGACGGTCTGGCGCACGGCAGGCTGCTGCGCGCCGCCGCCGACCTCACCATGAACCGCTTCGGCACCCGCCAAGTCCTCTACGAACGGCTCTTCCTCGGCCCGCCCGAGACGTTCCAGGCCAAGTTCTACGACATCTTCGCAGCCGGCCGCTCCGTCGACAGCCCCGTGCTGGACGGCCTCGACGGCTGACCTCCGGCGCCGGGAGCACCCGGTCCGCCGCCGTACCGCGTAGGTACCGACACCGATTGGATCGCCATGCCCATTCGCGAGTCCCACCTCGTACGTGCCCTTGAACCGTTCAGGGGCTACGTCCTCAGCACCATGATCTTCACCCTCCAGCAGTCCGGCCTCCAGGAGGAGTTCGCGGCCGGCACCACCGTCGACGCCCTGGCCGGCGCGAAGAAGCTGGACCGGGCGCGCCTTGCCGCCATGGCCGACTACTGGGTCGCCGCCGGGCTGCTCGACCGCTCCGCGGACGGCGTGCTCACCCTCACCGACCTCGCCCGCGCCTACGAGGAGGCGCGCCCCTGGTACGAGATGATGGTCGGCGGCTACGGCCAGACGTTCCTGGCGCTCGGCGACCATCTGGCCGAGGGCACCGGACCGGCCCCCCGGCGCGGCGGCTACGTAGGCAGCGGCAGCTGCGGCATCAGCATGCACGACTCGCTGCCGCTGCTGCGCAAGCTGCTCGCCGAGGACGGCCGCGACTACCGGCGGCTGGTCGACCTCGGCTGCGGCAGCGGCGTCTATCTGACCGAACTGTGCGCGGACTACCCACAGATGACGGCCGTCGGCATCGAGCCGGACGCCGACGGCGCCGCCGCCGCGCGCGCCTGGGTGGCCGGGCAGCCCACCGCGGACCGGGTGACCATCGAGCAGGTCGACGCGGTCCGGTGGATCGAGAACACCGAGGACAAGCCCGACCTCGCCGTCTACGCCTTCGTGATCCACGAGGTGCTGGGGCAGGAGGGCGAGGAGGGCGTGCGCCGCATGCTCACCAAGCTGTTCAGCGAATCGCCCGAACTCACCCTGGCCGTCATCGACATCGACCTGAAGTCGGCCGACCGCGCGGCGATGTCCCAGCCGCTGGCGCAGGCGTACTACAACGCCTATCTGCTGATGCACCCCTTCACCAGCCAGCGCCTGGAGTCCAGGCAGTGGTGGGAGAAGCTGTTCACCGAGTGCGGGCTGCGGATCGACGCCTACGACACCACCGACCCGGCGATGGACTCCACCGGTTTCTGCGTGGGCTGGGTGCTGCGGAAGGCCGACGCGTGAGCGAGCACTACCGCCCGCGGGACAGCATGACCAAACCGCGTATCGCGTCCGGCCCGCGCACCTTCATGCGGCTGCCCTGGGTGGACGACCCCCTGACCGCCGAGGGCCGTATCGACGTGGCGGTCGTCGGCGTGCCCACCGACTCGGCGGTCTCCTACCGGTCCGGGGCCCGCTTCGGACCCGAGGCGATCCGCGCGGCCAGCATCCTGCTGCGCGACCACAACCCGGCCACCGGTGTGGACGTCACCCGGGTCCTGTCCATGGTCGACGCGGGCGACGCGCCCGTGGTCCCCGGCTACCACGAGCTGACCCTTCAGCGACTGGAGGACTTCCTGGCCCCGCTGTACGAGCGGGGCATCGTGCCGCTGCTGCTCGGCGGCGACCACAGCCTGGTCATGGCGGAGATGCGCGCCATGGCCCGCCATCTCGGGCCGGTCAGCGTCGTCCACTTCGACGCGCACGGGGACGTCCTGGACGACTACTACGGCGTCAAGCACTTCCACGGCACGATGTTCCGGCGCGGTGTGGAGGAGGGCGTGGTCGACCCGCACACCAGCGTCCAGGTCGGCATGCGAGGCTCGGTGCACCCCGACGACGTCGACTCGGGCAAGGCGCTCGGCTACGACGTCATCGGCTGGGACGAACTGGTGGACCTCACACCCGAGGAGTTCGGACGCAGGGTGCGCGAGCGGGTCGGCGACCGCCCGGTGATGGTCTCCTTCGACATCGACTTCATCGACCCGGCGTACGCGCCGGGCACCGGCACGCCCGAGGTGGGCGGGCCGACCTCTTATCAAACCCTGCGCTACATACGGGCGTTGGGGCCGCTGAACTACCGGGGCCTGGACATCGTCGAGGTCGCGCCGCCGTACGACCACGCGGACATCACCAGCCACGCCGCGTCCGTGGTCGCATTCGAACTGCTGGGACAGGTCGCGCTGCGCTCCGGCCGGACGCGGGCGGCCGAGACGGGGGAGGAACACTGATGGCCAGCACGACCGGCACCACCGCGCACATCCCATCCGGCGCCGAGCCGGACCGCCGCAATCTGACCTCCATGGAGACCGACGCGCTGGTCGGCGGCCTCAATGTGTCCGACGGGCATCCCCGGATGCCGCTCACCACCGCGCAGCGCGCCATCGTGGACAGCCTGCCGGCCCTCTTCGACGAGGCCGAGAAGCGGGTCTTCGAGGAGATCGAGGCCGAGGCCCAGCAGACGTTCCTGCACGGCATCGGCCAGCACCGGGCGCCCATCGGCACCGGCCGGCTGGTCAGCTGCTACTCCTCGTCCGTCGCGATGGACATCACCGCCCGCGCGCTCGCGCACCGCACGGACACGATCGCCCTGGTGCACCCCACCTTCGACAACATCCCGGACCTGCTCAGGGGCCGGGGCCTGAAGCTGCTGCCCGTGCCCGAGGCCGAGTTGGCGGGCGGCGAACCCGAACTCCCGGACGAGGTGGGCGCGGTGTTCGTCACCACGCCCAACAACCCCACCGGCTGGGTCCTGTCGGAGGACGGACTGCGCCGCCTCGCGGCCTTCTGCGCCCGCACCGGCCGCGTCCTGGCCATGGACACCTGCTTCCGCGCGCAGGACGAGCGGGCGCAGTACGACACCTACGCGATCCTGGAGGAGTCGGGCGCGCAGTGGGTGGTCATCGAGGACACCGGCAAGCTGTGGCCCACCCTGGAGCTGAAGGCGGGCTTCCTGGCCTGGGGCGAGCACACCGACCTGCCGCTGCTGGAGTACTTCAGCGATGTGCTCCTGTCCGTGTCGCCGCTCGTGCTGCTGATGCTGACCCGGTTCGCGCAGGACGCCGAGCGCGGCGGCTACGCCGAACTGCACGGCCTGATCGCCCGCAACCGGCGCGCCCTGGCCGAGGTCCTCGACGGCGGCCCGGTGCGGCTCACCGACCCCGACGCCCGGATCAGCGTGGCCCGGGTGACCCTGCCCGAGGACGGCCCGGACGCCGTCGCCCTCTACGACGAGCTGGTGCGGCGCGGCACCCATGTCCTGCCCTGCGGCCCCTTCCACTGGGACCGGCCGCAGGACGGCGTGCGCCAGGTCCGCCTCGCGCTGGCCCGCTCCGGCGAGGACGTGGTCCGGGCCGCCCGTGCCCTGGTGGACGCGGTGCGCGCCCGTCCGTGACCCGGGGCGCCGGCCCACCTGTTCCCCCCGATCGATCCCGTGCAGCCGAGGCGGAGGACGCGATGCACCACACCCCGGGCGGTCTTCGACTGGAGACCGCGACCACCCTGGACAAGGTGGCCGCCGAGGACTGGGACACCCTCGCCGAACCCGAGGGCTTCTACCTCTCCCACGGCTGGTTGCGCGCGGTGGAACGCGAGAGCGGCGCCGCGGTGACCTACCTCCTCGCCTACGCGGGCGACCGGCTGGTGGGCGGGCTGCCGCTGTACGAGATCGAGCACGAGCACAACAAGTTCTACGCCCGTAAGCCGCGCCTGGACCAGATGGGCGCGGGCGGCGAGTGGGGGGTCGCGGGCTCGCACCGGGGCTACAGCTGCGGGATACCGAGGGCGGCGGAGTACGCCGACGCCGTCCTCGATCTGCTGCTGGACGCGCGGGCGAGGCTCAACCCCGCTTCCCGCACGGGCTCGTTGTTCCTGTTCGCCACCAACCGCACGGCGGCGGCCCTGCACCGGCGCGGGGCCGCCGTCGACTTCGACTGCGGTGACGCCACCCTGCACACCGGGGGAGCGGACTTCGCGGACTACTGCGGCACGCTGGTCAGCCGCCGCCGGATCGCCCTCAAGAGCGAGTACGCCCGCTTCCTGGCCGCCGGGTACGAGCTGGGCCGGCAGCGGCTCGGGGAGTGCCTGGAGGAGGCGGTCCCGCTGCTGGCCAACCTCCAGGCGAAGTACGGGCATTCGACCGGCGCGGCGGAGATCCACCGCACCTTCGCCGACCAGGCGGCCACCCTGGACGACCGGTCCGTGGTGTTCACCGCGCGCCGGGCCGGCCGGCTCATCGGCGTCTCCGTCATGTACGAGTGGCGCGGCACGCTCTACGCCCGCGCCACCGGCTTCGACTACACGGCACTGCGCGGCGCCTACGAGTACTACGGCCTGTGCTACTACCTGCCCATCGACTACATGAGCGAACGGGGCCTGACCGCACTGCACTTGGGCATCGGTGCCTACTCGGCGAAGGTCAAGCGCGGGGCGCGCCTGGTCCCGCTGTGGACCGTTGCACTCGCCGACGACCCCGCCGACACGCCCCGCCCGGCCCCCGTCGAGCTCACCTCCTGGCGCGACGACCACGGGTGCGCCGTGGCCCCTGAGGACTGGCGGCATCCGTGGACGGCGTGAACCAGATGGCGTACCGGGCCGGTTGACGGTGCGCCCCGGACGTCGTGCCGGGCCCGTCGAACCGGGCCCGGCACGACTCCGTTCTCAGCGACCGGAATCCGCCGGGGTCACCCTTCCGACCAGCCCGTGCGTACGCCCCTCCAGCGCCGCGCGGACCAGTTCGGCGACCCGGCGCCGGCTGCTGGCCTCGGCCTCCTCGGAGAGGAACGCCCGGTGGCTCGTCACGACCACCGAGGGATGCGCGAGGACCGGGTGCCAGCGGGGGTCCTGGTGCGGGTTCTCGGGGGAGAAGACATCCAGTCCGGCCCCCGCGATCCAGCCTCCGTCCAGCGCCCGGTGCAGGCCCTCGGGATCCACCAGTCTGCCCCGGGCCGCGTTGACCAGATAGGCGCCCGGCCTCATGTGGCGCAGCGCCGCCTCGTCGATCAGCGACTCGGTCTCCGGGGTCAGCGGGCAGTGCAGGGTGACCAGGTCGGACTGGGCCAGCAGCTCCTCCAGGGTGTCGACGGCGAGCGCGCCGTACCCCTCGGCGAGATCGCGGCCCACGTACGGGTCGTACACCAGGACCCGGCCGTAGAAGGCGCCGAGGCGGCGCGCGACCGCCCGGCCGATCCGGCCGAAGCCCACGATGCCCAGGGTGCGGCGGTTGGTGCGGTGCGGGGTGCCGCCCGCGTAGATGTCGAAGGTGCCGCCCACGAGCGTCCGGTGCTGCGGCACCACCTGCCGTTCCAGGGCGAGGGCCAGCGCGGCCGTGTGGGTGGAGACCTCGTCCACGCAGTAGTCGGGCACGTTGTAGGCGGGCAGCCCGCGGTCCGTGAGCAGGGCGGCGTTGAGGTTGTCGACGCCGACGCCCTGGCGGACCACCACCTTCAGGCCCTTGCCGGCCGCGTCGAGCAACTCCTCGGTCACCTGGGTGCGGTAGACCACGAGCACATCGATCCCGGCCGCCCGCTCCAGCATCTGCGCGTCGGTGGTCAGGTACTTCGTGCCGTCGTGCGGTCCGAAGACCAACTCCACGTCGGGGCCGAGCACGTCGCGCTCCACGGTGGCCAGCGCGGGATCGGGGCGGCCGTCCTCGACCAGCCACGGCGGGTCGGTGTAGAGCACGCGGGGTCGGGACACAGGGGTTCCTCCTTGACGGCGGGAACGATCGGATTCAGACGAGGAAGCGAAGGACGTCGTCCTCGGTGAGGACGCACGGGTTGTTCCCTGCCCGGTTCGAGGCGAGCGCGGCGGTCAGCGGCTGCCGCCAGCTCCGCGCGGGAAGGGCCAGCTCCCGCAGCCCGGCCGGCTGCCCACCGAGGGTCAGCAGCCGCCGTACCAGCAGCTCCACACTCCCGCCGGTGGCCTCCTCGGCGAGCCGCTGGACGGTCTCCACCCGCCGCCGCACCCCCGGCGCGCCCTCCGGGTGCCGGCACTCGGCCTCGGTCAGCGCGGCATGCCGGGCCATCAGCCAGTCCAGGTGCAGCGCGACCGCGGTGCCATGGGCCAGACCGAGACGCGCGGTCAGCTCGTACGACAGCGCGTGGGCCGCCGTCGTCCGCGTGAGGTCGATCGCGGCACCGGCCAGCGAGGCGCCGTGGGCCAGACCGGTACGGACGCCCGGATCGGTGAAGGAGCCCGTCCTGGCGGCGTGCGCGAGCGGCGGGAGCAGCCGTTCCAGGGCGGCGCGGGCCAGCGCCCGGGAGCCGGCGTCGGCCGAGACCGACCAGTACGACTCGACGGCCTGCGCCAGCGCGTCCAGGCCGCTGGCGACGGAGTCCCGGCGGGGCAGCGAGGAGGTGAGCCGGGGATCCACGAGGACGAGGTCCGCGCGGGCCTGGGCGAGATCCAGGGAGTGCTTGCGGCCCTCGACGTACACGGTGGCGAACCGGGTCATCTCACTGCCGGATCCCGCGGTGGTGGGCAGCAGTACGAGCGCGGCGGACCGCGGCCGGGTCACCAGGCCGGGGTCGCGCAGACAGTCCAGCGGGTCGGCCGGTTGCGCGCCGAGCACCGCGACCGCCTTGGCCACGTCCAGGCTGCTGCCGCCGCCGACCCCCACCACCACGTCCGGGCCGAACCGCCGGGCCAGCGCCACCCCCTCCCGGACCTGCGCGATCCGCGGGTTGGGCCGCACCCCGTCGAAGTGCTCGACCCGGTACCGGCCCGCCCATCTCTCCACCAACTCCCCGACACCGGAGCGCCGGTAGGACGTGGGGCCGTGCACGAACAGCACCCGGCGGCCGCCGAGCGCCTCGATCACCGAGCCCAGCCGCGCCGCCGCGCCCTCGCCCAGATAGGCGGCCGGATGCCCGGGCAGCGGCTGGAGATCCGCGGACAGCGTCTCCGGGAGCGCCGGGCGCTCCTGGAGGGCGAGCAGCGACTCGCTCATCGGCACGTCCCCGGGCCCGCGGCGGGCCGGTGGCCGCACCGGGCGGCGGTCAGCTGTACCACAGCCGGTCCTCGGCCACGTACCGGTCGACGCCGCCCGCCGCCATGGTGCCCACCGCGTACCGCACCTCCGGAGTGACCGACCCGGAGATCCGCAGCAGCAGGATCTGGGCCTGCCGCCCCTCCTCGGCCGCCGCGAACGTGACCGGCACCTGCGGCCGCACGTACGCCGAGTCGCCCGGCGCGAGCGTCTCCTCGACGCGCCGCCCCCCGAACTCCCAGCTCAGCGAGACCGGTTCGGCACCGAGGACGTACAGGTACTGGTGCTGGTACGTGGTCAGCGGCGCCGACCGCTCGGCGCCGTCCGCGAGGACGTCGACCTGGAGGGCGGACGTGTGCGGATGCAGGGGGTCGCCGGCGAGCCGGGTCATCCGGTAGGCCGGTGCGCCCTCGTCGGGCCACACCCAGCTGCGGGCGTCCCGGGCGAACTGAAGGGACACCCCGTCGGCCGTCCCGGTGCGCGGCGGCAGCAGATCGCGTACGGACACGCCCAACGCGACCGCCAGCAGGTCGAGTTCCTCGGGCTCGGGGGATACGGCGCCCCCGGCCAGCTCCTCGGCGCGCTCCCGCGCGAGGCCCGTACGGTCGGCGAGCTCGGCCACCGTGACCGCGCCCGCGTCCATGAAGGACCGGATCATCGCCCCCGGCCGGTGCGCCGCCCCCTCCAGCGGGACCGCGAGGGCCCGGGTCGTGGCGTTGCCCAGGACCGCCAGTTCGCGCTGGGCGTCGCCGAGCAGGGAGCCGCCGTAGGTCAGGGCGAGGATGCAGGCGGGCTCGGTCTTCGACCGGGAGGTGAAGGAGTGCGGCGCGAAGGGCAGCCCCCACACGGAGTCGCCGGTGTCCATGGGGACGCAGTGCGAGACGCCGTTCCACCGGTAGTAGTAGTTGACCGGACCGATGAAGTACGTGAACTGGTACAGAAGATGGCCGCGATTCCACTGGACAAGAGGGTTGTCCGGGTCGTCGTCCTCGACCACCCGCAGCATCCGGATCCACTCGGGGCGGTAGGAGGCGATCCGGGACATCGCGGTGTCCCGGTACTCGTAGTACGGCTCCCCGCCCCGGCTGAGCACCCGCCCGCTCGCCACGGACTCCTTGTGCCGGGTGATGCGTACACCGGCCGGGCAGTCGTCGTGGCCGGGCAGCAGATCCCGCTCGTTCAGCGGCCACACCTCGGCCGCGCGCCGCATCAACTCCCAGGTCACCGGCCGGGTTCCGGCCGCGAACTCCGCGAACGAGCCCTTCTCCAGACCGAGCTCACGCTCGGCGTTCTCGTCGTCCCGCTTGAGATCATTGGCGGCGGCGCGCAGCAGCGCTCCGGCACGCCGGGTGAAATCGTCCTCTGGCCGCACGAGGTGCCCCCTGTCCCTCTGTGGTCGTCGAAGAGCGCTCTGGACAGCACAGGGGCCGTCAAATGACCAGCATGTGATCACGCCAGAACGTAATCTGTCAAGATCGAAAACTGCGGGCCGGTGGTCGGGGAATTCCGTGAACTAGCCGTCGGAACAGAGGAGTCCGGCGCTCTCGAAGGAGTCCCGGGTGGCCGGATCGTCCAGTGCTCCCGCCTCGCCGAAATAGCGCACGAGGGAACGCGCGGCCCCCGCCATGTCGGCCGCGATCTTTTCCGCGGGCCAGGATTCCGCGAGGACCTGGTCGACGCTGCGCTCCGGCAGTCCCAGCGCCCGCAGGTCCTCGGCCGCTCGGGCGAGATCGGGCGCCAGGAACGCCTGGATCGCCGCCGGGACCTGCGGCCCGACGGCCCCGCGCTCGGCCGGTGTCAGTGCGGCCCACAGATGGCGGAGCACGGCGCGGAAGTAGACATGGTGGCGCCCCTCGTCCTCGGCATGGTCGCGGACGTGCTCCCGCAGCGACCCGGGCAGCCGCTCGTCCCGGGGGATCTCCGCGAGGATCCCGGAGATCAGGGTCTCGCTGACGATCGCGAAGAGCAGTGCCTCGACTCCCCTCAGCTCGTGCGGCAGCCGGTCCCGGATGGCGTCGAGGCGCTCCGTGAACGCGGGCGGGCCCCCGCCGTCCGGCCGCTCGGCGGGCACCCCGGTCGCCCGCGCCACCTGCCGCGCGAAGTCGTACGAGACCTGCGCATGCCAGGCCTCGTCCGTGACGATCTTGAACGCGTCCGCCCGCATGGCCTCCGGCAGCCGCAGACCCGAGCGGCCCCGGCTGATCGCGGTCACCACCGGGATGACCGCGAGGGCTTCGAGCTGGGTGGTGAAGTCGAGGTAGTCGTGGAGCCGGCGCAGCAGCAGCCACTCCACCTGCTCCGGGCCACCGGCCGTGACCAGGGGGTGCAGGGCGACCGGGTGCAGCTCGGGCGGGAAGTAGAGCGATCCCGGTTCCGTGAACGGCCGTTGGGGCCGGTTGCGGACACCGGCGAGGCGGTCCCAGCGGCCGAAGCCACCGGTGTAGCCGCCGGGCTCGCCTGACTCGGTGGTCGGCTCCAGCCCCGCCTCCGGCCCCGTCCGCGCCGCGAGGAGCGGTTCGGTCGCCCGCTCCCGGTACATCAGCCGGTCCAGGCCAGGAAGCCGAGGTCCAGCAGATTGCCCAGGTCGGCGCGCGCCTCCTCGTCCCCTTCCGCGCCCACCGGAGCCAGCAGCTCGGCCAGCGCGCTCTTGCCGTCGACCGCCCGCAGCACCGCGAGCGTCGGCGAGCCCGCCTGGAGCACGAACTCGATCTCCCCGTCCTTGATCAGGTACCAGTCGGAACCCGCGGGATCGGTGAGCAGCAGCACATTCTCCGCGAACGCCAAAACCGCGTCGCCGGGCAGCTCGGGACGGGCGGCCACCGTATCGGCCACCGGCTCGCCGCCGGTGATCTCCTGGAGCACCGCGCCCGCCGAAGTGTCCTCCAGGCGTGGCGCGTTCACGGCCAGTTCCGCCAGCAGCCCCATGTTCAGGACGCGCATCAGCATCTCCACGGACGGCGCGTCGGTCCTGCCCTCGCCGATCTCGGCGAGATGGGCGCGCACCCGGTCCCCGTCGATGAAGTCCGCGGCCCCCGGGGCGGCGAGCGCCCGTTCCACGAGGGCGCCGGAGTCCGCGCGCATCAGCCGGACCAGCATCCGGTACGAGTGGTACGTGCCCTCTCCGTAGAAGAAGGGGACCTTGGGGCGCTCGGCGATCCGCCGCGGCAGCCGGGAGGCGACCGCCTCCCGCAATATCCGCTTGTTCCACAGCAGTTCGGGGCGCAGCCGCTCCGGGATCCGTGCGCACAGCTCGACCAGACGGTGGTCCAGGAACGGCACCCGGGCCTCGACCCCGCTGCCGGCCGCCGTACGGTCCTCGTGCCAGACGTTGTACTGCTGGATCTGCCAGTACTCGGACCTGAGATAGGCGCGGTAGATCCGGTCCGGGTCCGGCTCCAGACCGTCGAGGGCCTTCGCGGCGAGGAAGCAGGGCTCCTGCGCCCACCAGTGCCGCAGGGCCGGGCGGCGCGCGAGGCGGGTGCCGCGGTCGAGCTGGGAGAGGAGGTCCAGGAACGACGGCCAGTCCTCGGCGCCCATGTCCTGGGCGTAGCCCCCGTTGAACTCGTCGCTGGCCGCGCCGAGGAGCATGCCCCGCAGTCCCGGCCGGGCCTCGCGCGCGAAGCGGTGCAGTTCGTGCTTGTAGTACACCTCGGGACCGCACATCGGGGTCTCGGTGAGCCACAGCAGCCGCAGCCACTGCTCCGGCGTCGGCGTCAGCTCGGCCGGAAACGCCACCTGGTGGTTGGGCACGCCCAGTTCGCGCGCGATCCAGGCGGCGTGCTCCGCGTCCCCGTTGTCCGCGGTGCCCCCGGTGAGCGCGGTGAACGTGTGCATGCCCGCGCGCCGGTCACCGGCCAGGGCGAGGACGGCGGAGGAGTCGATGCCACCGGAGAGGAACAGCCCCAGCTCGGTGTCGGCGGTGACGCACTCCTGCACGGAGTGCTCCAGGATCTCGCCGTACCGCCCGATCAACTCCGCCGCGTCGGCGTCCTCGTCGGCGTCCTCGGGCAGCTCCCAGTAACGGTGCTCCGTGGTCCGGCCGTCGGCGAGGTCGAGGCGCACCACGGTGGCCGCGGGGACCAGTTCGACGCCCTCGAACCAGGTGGTCGGCGGTGCCTCGTTGAAGGTGCCGGCGGCGGCCAGCAGGGGGGTCGCGAGAGACCGTTCCCAGTCGAAGCGGCGGGGGGTCGCCGGGTCGGCGAACAGTCCCTTGATCTCCGAGGAGAGCACGATGCGCGCGTCGTCGCGGTGGTAGTAGAGCGGCTTGATGCCGAACCGGTCACGGGCCAGGACGAGTTGGTTCCTGTTCCGGTCCCACAGGATCAGGGCGAACATGCCCCGTACGTCGCGCAGGAAGTCCAGCCCGTGGTGGCGGTAGAGATGAAGCAGGACCTCGCAGTCCGACCCGGTCCGCATCCGTGCCCCACCGGGCAGCGCGGCGGCCAGTTCCCGGTGGTTGTAGACCTCGCCGTTGGCCACCAGGACGAGCGAGCCGTCATCGCTGACCAGGGGCTGGCTGCCGTCCTCCGGGTTGACCAGCGCGAGGCGGGTGAAGACCAGTCCGACCGCGTCGTCGCGGAGGATCTCCCGCTCGTCCGGACCCCGGTGGTCGAGGATGTCGGCCAGCCGGTCGAGAACGGCGTCCGTCCCGGCGCCGAGCGTCCGGCTGCCCAGACGGGCGATTCCTGCTATTCCACACATGTCTTGTTCCTCGGCCACCGCCCGGTGCCGTGCGTGAGCCGGGCGAAGGCGGGGGCTCCGGAGTGCGAAGCCCCCGCCCGCTGTCGTGTCTCGGGCGCTCGCTCGATCAGGCGAGAGTCATCAAAGAGGTGCCCTGGCTGACGGTCTTCTTCGTCGGCTTGCTGTACTTCTGCATTCTGACCCACCTCCCTCCAGCAACTCGGTGTGTTCACCGGAGAATTCAGCGGGACGCTGCGGCCTGTTTCCGGCCACTTCAGCCCGGCTGGCGATCACCCTAACCGAGCACGGCCGGGCGGCCTACGGATTCGGTTTCCACCGAACACCGCACCGTGCCAGGGTGCCGTCCACCGGTCTATGATCACCGCACTCCCTGTCTCGGGGTTGGCAACGGCGTCGCAAACGAGGGGTGTTCGGGTGCAGGAGAACGAATCCGGCCAGTGGCTTCGGGTCCTTCGGGACCGCGGGCTGATCCCGGGGGACACCCTCGCGGTCAGTCTCGTCGGCTCGGTGGCACACGGCTGGCACAACGAGCGCAGCGACTACGACTTCTACGTCGTCACCGAGCGGGAGCCGGAGTTCGCGGACGGGTCGAGCATCACCATGCCGCTCAACCCGCCCCGGGTGCGCAGCCAGTCGTTCTATCTGGGGGAGCGGCGCTGGGAGGTGACGTACTGGCTGGACGGCCACTACGACCAGATGCTCGCCAAGGTCTCCCGGGACGAGTACAACCGGGGCGTCGCGCCCGCCCGGGTGCTGGCCGCCCGGGAGGAGCTGGCCCTCGGCCGCCTGGACAGCTGTGTGATCCTCGCGGGCGAGCCGTGGTTCGAGGCCCGGCGCGCACAGGTGGCCGGGTCCGCCTTCCGGTCCTTCATGATCGCCCGCTCGCTCGGCGCCTCCGACAACTGTGTCGAGGACGCGCTCGGCCAGATGAAGTCCGGCAACCTGGAGAGCGCCACCCTCTCCGCGCGCGCCGCGCTCGGCTCCAGCGTCGACGCGCTGCTCGAAGGGCTCGGCCAGTTCGGCAGCCAGGCGCCCAAGTGGCGGCCCCAGCGCTTCCGGGCCGCCCGCCCCGACGCCCTCTCCTTCGAGGACTACTGGGCCCTGGAGACCATGCGGGACTACGACCCCGAGGACCCCCGGCCCTGGATCAACCAGGTGCTGACGATCTGCCAGGACATAGCCATGCGCGTGGAGGTCTCGTGAGCGGCCTGCCGGGCCCCGGCCCCCTCGACGTCCCGCGCAGGACCCTCGGCATCCGCATCCGCCGCGTCCCCGACGGGCTGCTGCTCGGGTACCGCGACCAGGCGATGCTGCTGGACGGACCCGCCGAGCTGATCTACCGGCTGGCCGACGGCGCCCGCACGGTCACCGACATCGCCGACGGGGTCGCCGAGGAGTACGGCATCGACCGCGCCGAAGCCCTCGCCGATGTCCTGGAGTTCCTCGGGGACCACGACGACAGCGGGATCTTCCAGTGGTGACGCCCCTCGCGCCGCCGCCCTCCTCCTCATGATCCGCCTGGACGTCGACGAGGAGAGCCTGCGCTCGATCCGGCTGGCCCTCAGCCCGCTGTGGGAGACCCTCGGCAGCCTCGCGCTCCTCGCGCGCTACCGGGGGGCCGTGCCCACGCCGTACACGGGCTGGGTCCGGGGGGCCCGGCGCGCGGTGCCGCCGAAGCTGATGGACACCGTCGTCCAGCTGGCCCACCGCCGCGACACCCCGTTCCTGCGCCACGCGCACGCCTACGTCCCCGACCCCGCGCGCACCTCCCTCCAGGACGAACTCGACTTCCTGCGCGAACGGTTCGAGCGCGCCGGGGACGAGCGGACCGCCGCGCTGATCGAGGACTACTGGAACCACGCGCTGCACCCCTACTGGCCCGCCCTGCGCGCCTCCCTGGAGGAGGAGGTCCTCTTCCGCGGCCGGACCCTGGCCGTCAACGGGCCCGAGGCGATGCTGGCGGAACTGGAGGGCCGGGTGCTGTGGCAGCGGCCGCGCCTGACCGCGCCGTACCACCTGGACCTCACCCGTGAGGTGCGGCGCTCCCGACTGGTCCTGGTGCCCAGCATGTTCTCCGCCGCGACCCGCGTCTTCACCTCCGACGCCCAGGTCACCGCCATGTCCTACCAGGCCAGGACGACCGGCTTCCTGCACTCCGTCACACCGGACCGCCCCACCGAACCCCCCACCGACCGCCTCGCCCTGCTGATCGGCCCCGGCCGCGCCAAGGTCATCCGCGCCCTCCAGGCCCCCCGCACCACCACCGCCCTCGCCCACTCCCTGGGCCTCGCGAAGAGCACGGTCTCCCAGCACCTGGGAGTCCTGACCGAGACGGGCGTGGTGTGGCGCAGGCGGCTCGGCGGACAGGTGTTCTATCAACTGGACCGGAGCGGCTTCGCGTTGCTGGAGCAGTTGGGGGACTGAGGGGGCTGGCGCGGGGCCGCTCACCCCTCCAGCGCCGCCCCTATTCTCCGCAGCACCGCCGCCGTCATGGTCCGGCGGGCCGCCGTCGTCGCGCTGCCGATGTGCGGGGTGAGGACGGTACGAGGGTGCCGGCGCAGCTCGGGCGGTACATGCGGTTCGTCCTCGTAGACGTCCAGGGCGGCGCCCGCGAGATGGCCCGCGGCCAGGAGTTCGAGGAGGGCGGACTGGTCCAGGACCCGGCCGCGGGAGGTGTTGACCACGATGGCGCCGGGGGGCAGCTCGGTGAGCAGGGCTTTGTCGATCAGATGGTCGGTCTCGGGGGTGAGGGGGACATGCAGGGTCAGGAAGTCGCTCACCCGCATCAGACCGACCAGGTCCCGGTGGGGGATCATCCCTGGGGGGAGCGGTGTGCCGGGGCGGTGGGGGAGGGCGTGGACCTCCATGCCGAAGGCCGCGGCGCGGCGGGCCACCTCGGTGCCGATGGCGCCCAGGCCCAGAATGCCGAGGCGGCGGCCGTGCAACTGGGCGCCGAGGAAGGCATCGGCCTCCCAGCGCCAGTCGGCGCCGGAGCGGACGAACCGGTCCGCCTCCACGATCCGCCGGGCGCAGGCCAGCAGCAGGCCCAGGGTGTGCTCCGCGACGGCGGGGGCGAGGGCGCCGGCCGCCGTGACGACCTGGATCCCCGCGCGCCGGCAGGCTTCCACCTCGATGTGGTCGACGCCGGTGGAGTACGTGCCGACCACCCGCAGGCCGGGGCCCGCCGCCCGGATCAGGTCCTCGTCCACCGGCTCGTTGGCGGTCACCAGCAGTGCCGTGCTCCCGGCCACCGCCCGCAGCAGACTCCCGCGGTCGCCACCGGGCCAGCGGGCCGGGATCAGGTTCGCGGGCAGCGCGTCCGGGAGCCCGGGGAGCCGGGCGGTGAGCAGCAGCCGGCGCTCAGTCGCGGACATCGGGCTTCTTCCGCATGCCGTAGCGATGGCGGCACAGCGTCGTCGGGAACTGCCGTCCCCCGTCCAGGTTGACCCACTGCCGCAGCAGCAGCCGTCCCCCGCCCGCGCCCCCGGTGCCGTCGCTGAACGAACGGCGCGCGTGGACCACGATGTTGTTGTTGACCAGCTGGAGGTCCCCGGCGCGCAGCGCGTACTCGGTCGCGGCGCCCGGCCGCGCCGCGAGCGCCTCGAACAGATCGAGGGCGTGGCGCTCCAGATCGCTCACCGGTACATGCGTCACGGCGGGGGAGGAGTCGACGTAGTCGCGGAGGAAGTAGCGGCACGTCAACTGGCCGTGGTAGTAGCCGAAGACGGCGTTGCGGTAGGCCGGCGGGTCCTCCTCGTCGCGGTTCTCGTAGACGAACCCGTTGTAGTAGAGCCCCAGCAAGTGCGGAGCCCGGCGCAGCAGTTCGTTGTAGATCGTCATGGCGCTGGCGATCAGCGAGGTGCCGCCGTCCGCGGCGGGCCGTACGCACAGCAGCAGCGCGAGGTCGCCGTCGTCCGAGTGGAAGCGCAGCGCGGACGTCGTCTGGTGGCCGCGCACCGTGCTGTTGTCCAGGCCGCCGTTGCCGTAGTCGCGGACGTCCGCGATGTACTCGCCCCGGGTGTTCTGCGAGACGGCGGTGCCCATCACGGCGCCCAGCGCCCGGTAGAGGCCGCGGATCTCGTCCGGCGCCAGGTCGGCCACCGGAAGGCCCCGGAGCACCGCCGTACCGATATGGGTCTCGGTGCGGTGCGCCGTCGAGTGCGCCAGTTCGGAGAGCAGGGGCATGGTCCGGCGGGCCAGCTCCCGCCAGGGCTCGCGGTCCGCGAGGAGGGGGAGCGGTTCGGTGCGCAACGCCTTGGTGAGGGCCGCGATCTCGTCCAGGTGCGCCGGGGTGAGTTCGTGCACGACGCCCTCGGGCACCGGCAGCTCCGCGGCCAGCCACGCCGTCGGGCCGGTGATCGGCTCGGTGCGGATCGCCTGCGGCGGGTCAGGCAGGGTCATGGTGCTCACCTTTCCGGAGGGCGGCTTTCCTGAGTACGACGAGCGCGGTGCCGTTGGCGGCCTCGACGAGGTCCGTACGGTCGAGGCCGCCCAGGTCGGCGATCGCGGCGAGCAGTTCGTCCTGGTGGAAGCGGGCCTCGCGCCCCCTGCCGCGGATGTGCTCGCGCATGACCTGGCCGGAGATGCCGCCCCAGGTGGGCAGCGGGATGTCCCGGTCGGGCAGTGCCGCGTAGTCGATCTCACCGACGTCGGGCCGCCAGAAGAGCCGCTGCTCGGCCGGGGTGAGCGCGTCATGGATCTGCCGGTCGCGGTCGTACCAGCCGAACCGGACGGTGAGGGCGAGCGTCCCGCCCTCGGCCACCAGATCCCGCAGCCCGCGCAGTCCGCCGGGCAGGTCGGCCGCGCTGAACCGGTTCACCAGTCGGTCGGCGACCACCAGGTGGTACCGGCCGCGCAGCCGCTCGGGCAGCTCCCCGGTCACATCCACCAGGTGCCGCCGTTCCTCCGGCAGCCCGAGCCATTCGCCCGCCTCCCGCAGGATGCCGGGCGCGAAGTCCAGCACATGCAGCTCCGCCCCGGCGTCCTGGGCGGCCCTGGACAGGGAGACGGTACTGGCGCCGACCACGGCGGTCGGGGCACCGGCCCGCATCAACCCGGCGAAGACGGCGTCGTGTTCGGGGGCGGGGCCGCCGTAGTAGCCCGAGTTCCAGTAGCTGCCGCTGACGAGGTCCCAGGCATGGGCCTTGGCGGGGAGTCGCGTCATGTCTCCTCCTTCAGGGTGGCCGTGATGGCGGCGCGCAGCCGCGAGACGATCTCGGCGACATCGCCCGCATCGGTGATCAGCGGCGGACACAGAGCCAGCACATCACCCAAGTCACGGACGATGAGCCCCAGTTCACGGGCCTTGCGGGCGACCCGTCGGCCGATGCGGCGCTCCGGGTCGAAGGGCCGGCGACTCGCCCCGTCGGCCATCAGCTCCACCGCCGCGAGCCCGCCCACGCACCGCACCTCCCCGACCACGGGGAGCTCCAGCAGCCCCTCCAGGCAGGCGCGCAGCGACGCCTCCAGCGCGGCGACGCGTGCCTCGATGCCGCGCTCGGCGAGGGCCCGCAGATTGGCGCGGGCGACGGCCGCCGCGACCGGGTGGCCGCCGAAGGTCGAACCGTGCCCGAGGACGCCGTACGACTCCGCCGCCCCGGCCACCGAACGGGTCAGGTCAGGGCCCAGCAGGACCGCGCCCAGCGGGGCGTACCCGGCGGTGATGCCCTTGGCCACCGTGACCGCCGCGGGCCGCAGCCCGAAGCGCCGGTGCCCGAAGAGCGGCCCGAGCCGCCCGAACCCGCACACCACCTCGTCCGCCACCAGCGGGATCCCGAGGTCGGTGAGCAGCCGGTCCATCGCCGGCCAGTACTCCTCGGGCGGCACCAGGACCCCGCCCGCCGCCATGACCGGTTCGGCGACCATGGCGGCCACGTTCTCCGGGCCTGCCTCCTCGATCCTGCTGCGGGTGGTCCGCACGATCCGGTCGACGTACTCCGCGCGCGACTCGCCGTCGAGGTGATCGCGGTAGTAGTGCGCCCGGGGCACCCGCACGGTGAACGGCAGCGGCAGATCGAACCCCGCGTGCTGGTTCGGTATCCCGGCCAGCGAGGCGGCGCCGAGGGTGGTGCCGTGGAAGCCGGAGTCCCGGGTGACGACCAGCTTCCGGTCCGGTGCCCCGTCCGCGTTGCTCGCCAGCCACAGGAACTTGAGCACCGACTCGACGGCCTCGGATCCCGAGGCGGCGAAGTACACCGAGCTGAACCGCCCCTCGGCGGCGGCGAGCAACTCATGGGCGAGTGCCTCGGCTTCGGCGCTGCCCCGGCCCAACGCGCAGGGGAACGCGGGCAGTCGGCGGTACGCCGAAGTGGCGGCCTCGATCAGCTCCGTGTCGGAGAAGCCGAGGTTGGCGTGCCACAGCCCGGACAGCGCGTCGATGTACTCCTTGCCGGCCGTGTCCCGGATGCGGATGCCCTCGCCCTCGGCGATGACCAGCGGCGACTCCTCCCGGTACACACGGTGGTCGGTGAAGGAGTAGACGATCGGTTCCGTCGCCAGCTCAGCCATGGTGCGCCCCGCTCAACGGGATGTTGTCGAGCAGCCGTACGCCACCGAGCCGCGCCGCGGCGAACAGCCGTACCGGCACCGGCCCGTCCACGTCCGCCACCTCGGTCAGCGCCTCCTCCTCGCAGGCCACCAGGTACTCCACCTCGAACCCCAGCGATCCGAGCCGCTCCCGGCCGGCCGCGAGCACCGCGGGCAGCGGTCCGCCGGCCAGCACCTGGGCCCGCATCTCCTCAAGCCCCTTGCGCAGGGCGGGACTTATGGTGCGCGCCGCCGGGTCGAGGTTCTTGTTGCGGGAGGACATCGCGAGGCCGTCGGGCTCGCGCCGGGTGGCGCCCCGGACCACGGTCACCGGCAGCCGCATGTCGGCGACCAGCGTCTCGATGATCCGCAGCTGCTGGAAGTCCTTCTCGCCCCAGTACGTACGGTCGGGCCGTACCAGGTTCAGGAAGAGCAGGCTCTCGGTGACCATGCCGTCGAAGTGGCCCGCGCGCGAGCGTCCGCACAGCTGGTGGCTCAGCCGGGGCACCGAGACATGGGTGCCGAAGTCGTCGAGCACCCGCTCGCCGCCGGGGAAGATCTCCGTCCAGCTCGGCAGGAACGCGACATCGGTGCCCCGGGCCGTCAGGAGTTCGAGGTCGCGTTCCACGGGCCGCGGATACGACTCGAAGTCCTCGTCCGGGCCGAACTGGAGCGGGTTGACGAAGATGCTACAGATGACCAGGTCGCACTCCGCGCGGGCCAGGTCGACCAGGCTCAGATGTCCCTCGTGCAGCGCTCCCATGGTGGGCACATAGCCGATGACGGCGCCCGCGCGGCGCCCGGCCTCCCACTCGGCGGCCAGTTCCCGGGCCGTGGTGACGACCTTCATCGCGCCTCCCCCAGCTTCGCCTCGACCGCCGCGAGCACGCGCCGGTGCACCTCCTCGAACGTCGCGTCCGCGTCGATCCACGTCCACGCCGACGCCTGCGGGAGCGCGGCGTACGCGGCCCGCATCCGGGTGAGGAAGCCGTGGTCGATCCACTCCTGCGGGTCCCGCGCCTTGACCCGGGCCACGGACAGCGCCGGGTCGAGGTCCATGAACAGGGTGAGCGTCGGCTCGGGCAGCCCCCGGAACAGGCCCTCGATCAGCCAGCGGTTGCTCGCGCCCAGCGCGTCGGCGGCGGCGATCTGGCAGTACGCGTACCGGTCCGCGATGATCAGATCGGTGCCCTCGGGCGCGGTGCCCAGCGAGGACATCGCCATCCACTTCACGGCCGCCGTCATGATCTTGTGCGTGTCGGGTCCGAGCATCGCGAACCGGTCGTCGTACCCGTGCTCCACGGCGACCTCGTCCAGCCGGGCCGACAGCCCCTGGAGGCTCGGGTTGGGATGCACGAACACCGACAGACCGCGGGCCTCGTAGGCGGCCTTCAGCATCTCGATCTGGGTGCTCTTTCCGGCGCCGTCCAGACCGATGAACGCGACGATGGGGGGTGTGGTCATCGGGCGCTCGCCACCTGCGGCAGCCGCCGGTCGGCGAGTTCCGTGAATTTCGCCTGGAGGATTCTGGTCTGACCGTAGGAGGGCGCGGCGAACAGCAGGATCAACTCTTTCTCCAGATCGACGAGGAAACTGGTGCCCGCCCGGCCGAGCCAGGCGACGCGGCGGGCGTTGCCGGGTCCGCAGTTTCGGGGCGAGATCTTGAAATTCAGCCCGAATCCCCAGCCGGGCCCGGGAATGTAGTCGGGCCCGGTGTCGTGCAGCCCGGATATCTGGTCCGTCAGCAGTTCCGCGCGCGCGGACGCGCTGAGGAAGCCGGAATCCGGTGCGGGGAAGAACACTGCCTGGAGGAAGGCCAGATAGTCCCGCAGGCTCGCCAGGCCCCCGCTGCCCGCGGACCGGAATCCGCTCGTGCGCCGCACATCGGCCAGCGCCTCACCGGTCGGCGGATCGAACGGCGGCTGGAGCACCACGTCCGGCGGCAGGCCCGGCGGCAGGAAGAACCCGCTCGACGTCATCCCGAGCGGCTCGAAGACACAGGTGCGGAACAGGGCGTCCAGCGGTGTGCCGAGGTGGTGCTGGAGCAGCAGTCCGGCGACGTCCGCCGAGCGGCCGTACTCCCACTGGGTACCGGGCGCGGCGGACGGTTCGCAGCCGAATATCCGCCGCAGGAAGTCGGTCTCGTCGGTGGCGTACCCGCGTTCGGTGTAGTCGTACGGCAGAACACCCGCCGCCCGGTACACCCGCTGCATCCGTTCGTGCTCCTTCGAGCCGGCGAGGCCGGAGGACATGGTCAGCAGTTGCCGCAGGGTCATGGCGGCCGGCACCCGGACGCCGTCGAGCCCGGCGGCGAGTTCCGCGACCCGCATGTCGAGCCCGGGGAGCCGGCCCGCGTCGATCAGACGGAGGGTGAGCGTCGCGAGCATCACCTTGGTCATCGAGTACAGGCGCACGACGCTGTCCAGGGACACCGGTGGCCCGGCCGGGGCGTTGCGGCCCACGAACACCGTGTGCTGCTCACCGGCGGCGACATCGCGCAGACAGGCCGCGCCGCCCCCGATCCGGCCGGCCTCCAGCTCGGCGGTCAGCGCGTCCCCGCAGTCCCGGGCCAGGGCCTCAAGTGCCGTGCGCATCAATGGAGTTCCCCGTTCGGTACGAGGCTGACACGGCCGCTGTCGCAGCGCTCGGCGGCGGCCAGCGCTTCGGTGACCGCGTCCAGCGTGAACTCCGCGAGCGGCAGCCGCCGCAGCGGGGTGTCACCGCGGAGCAGATCGACGGCGGCCGTCAGCTGGGGGACGCCGTAGCGGATGGCGCTGGAGACGGTGACGCCCTTGCGGGTCAGCACCCCGGGGCGGATGGCGACGACATCGGTGTCCCGGGTGTTGATGATGCCCATCATCACGATCTGGCCGCCCGGCCGCACCTGCTCCAGGGCGGTCTCGAACGCCTCCGGTGTGCCGGCCGCGACCACCACGACGTCGTAGTTCCCGTCGAGCGTCCCGCCCGCCGGGGGCAGCGCGTCCAGCGTCCGGGCGTTCGGGAACAGCCCGGCGTTCGCACACCGCCCGGCGATCCGGTCGTACACGTCCCAGGACGTATCCTTCGGCGCGCCCGCGACCACCGACAGACCGAGCGCGCCGGCCCCGATCACCAGGCACGGACCCGCCAGCACATCCGCGCGGATCCGGTCCACGACCGCCAGTCCCTGCGCCAGCGCGCAGTTGGCGAGGGCCGCGAGCGAACTGGGCAGCTCCTCGGGCACCTTGACCGTGAACTGTTCCGGGTGCAGGTGGTAGTGACTCGCGAACGCGCCCCGGAAATGCGGCTGTTCGAGGCTGGAGCGGCCCCAGGAGGCGTAGGCCGCTTCGCAGAGGTTCATGCGGCCGATCCGGCACATCGCGCAGCTGCCGCACACCCGGAAGTACGAGCAGACGAGCCGGTCGCCCTCGGCCAGCCGCTCGCCCCGCGCGTCGTACAGCGGCCCGCCCCCGGTGTCCACGACCCGGCCAACGAACTCGTGTCCGAGCACGCAGTCGTGCAGCGTCGGATGTCCGCCGCGCCACAGATGGACGTCGCTGCCGCAGACGTTCGCCCGCTCGACGGCGAGCAGCGCCCCGCCGGGACGCGGCGGCAGCAGGGGGTGCTCGCGCCGCTCCAGACCGCCGTCGGCGCGCAGATTGATGGTGACACCGGTGGTCATCGAGGTCCTTCGGTCGGGGCGGGGAACACGATCGTCTTGGCGAAGCACATGTTGCGCGCCGACGACAGCACGCCCTCCCGGCCATGGCCGCTGTGCCCCACTCCGCCGAAGGGGGCCAGCGGATGGTCGTACTGCGGGCCGTCGTTGAGGACGACCGTGCCGACCGGCAGCCGCTGGGCGAGGTTCATGGCACGGTCCAGGTCGCGGGTGAAGACACCGACCTGGAGGCCGCCTGGGTAGCTGTCGGGGAGGTCGTCCAGCGCGCGGTCCGTCAGGGCGATCACGGGGGCCAGCGGCGCGAGGAACTCCTCGGTCACCAACCGGGCTCCCGGATCGACCTTGTTGAGGACGGTGGGCCAGCACTGGGCGCCCCGGTACTCGCCGCCCGTCATGACCTCGGCGCCGCCGCGGACCGCGGCCTCCACCGCCGAGCGCACCCGGGCCACCGCGTCCGCGTCGATGAGCGTGCCGATCCGGGTGTCGCGCTCGGCGGGGTCGCCCACCCGCCAGGCCGCGCTCTCCTCGACCAGCAGCCCGGCGAATTCCTCGGCCACCTCGTGCGCGGCCAGGATGCGCTTGACCCCCCGGCAGGACTGGCCCGCGTTGCCGAACGCGCCCTGGGCGGCCGCGCGGGCGGCGGCCGGCAGATCGGCGTCGGCGCACACCACCAGGGCGCCCACATCGCCCAACTCGTAGCAGCCGGGCCGCGGTCCGGCCGTCGCGGCGACGGCGTTGGCGCCGCGCGTGCCGCCGGTGAACGCCACGAAGTCCGTCGCGGGATCCGCGAGCAGCGCCCGGGCGACGTCCGGACCGCCGGTCCACAGCGAGAGGTACTCGGGCGGATAGCCGCAGTCGAGCAGGATCTCGACGGCCAGCGCCGCGCTCGCACCGGCCCGTTCGGACGGCTTGAGGGTGATCGGCGCGCCCGCCAGCATCGCCGGGGCCACCTTCACGATCAGCTGGGCCAGCGGGCGGTTGTACGGCGTGATCGCCAGGACCCGGCGGTACGGCTGCGGCGTGGTCACGGCCAGCCGGTCGCCCCCGGGCCCGGACAGCCGGGTCGAGGTGCCGTCGAGGTGGTGCACCGCCTCCGCCGCCAGCTGGAGCCAGCGGACCGCGCGGTCGACCTCCTTCTCCGCGTCCGTCACCGGCATGCCGATCTCGGCGGAGACGGCCGCGGCCATCTCCGCCCTGCGGGCCTCGAACCCCTCGGCGCAGTCGCGCAGCACGCGGGCGCGATCGGCGGCGGCCAGAGCCCGTACGGGTCCCCGCCCGCGCGGCACCTCGCGCGCCGAGGCATGGCTGACGGTGGCCACGAGCCGGCCGTCGTAGGGGCTCCGTACCTCGTGGAGCAGTTCGCCGTGCCGCCAGCTCCCGTTCTCGAAGACACCCGGGCGGACCGGTGGCGGTTCCGGTGCCGGAGCGCCGGGGCGTCCCGGGTTCGGCTCGTCGGTGGGATGGGCGACTACGGACATGATGTTCCTCGAATCATCTGTGCGTCACACGGTCGGCCGACCCGTTCGGGTGCGCCCGCTGGGGAGTCGGCCGTGCCGTGCCCTCCCTCGGCTGTCGTCCGCCGACGCTCGGCGGACCCACCGGTCACTCGAACGAGTGCTCCGGTCCCGGGAACCCGCCGCCCTGCACATCGGCGGCGAAATCCCGTGCGGCGCGTTCCAGTTCTCCGGCCATGTCGGCGTACCGCCGGACGAATCTCAGGGGCCGTCCCGTGCGCAGTCCGGCCATGTCCTGCCAGATCGCGACCTGGGCGTCGCAGTCGGGCCCGGCGCCGATGCCGATGGTGGGCACGGGCAGCTCGGCGGTGAGCCGCCCCGCGAGCGGCGCGGGAACCATCTCCAGTACGACCGCGAACGCGCCCGCGTCCACGACGGCCCGGGCGTCCGCCAGCACCGCCTCGGCGCCGCCGTCGCGGCCCTGGACCCGGTATCCGCCCAACTGGTGCTCGCTCTGCGGGGTGAACCCGATGTGCGCCATCACCGGGATGCCCGCACGCACGAGTTGGGAGATCTGCGGCGCCACGTCCCGTCCGCCCTCCAGCTTCACGGCCTGGCAGCCGCCCTCCTTGAGGAAGCGGACGGCGGTGCGAAGGGCCTGTCTCCCGTCCTCCTCGTAGGAGCCGAAGGGCAGGTCGGCGACGACCAGGGAGCGGGGTGCGGAACGCGCCACCGCCCGTACCAGCGGCAGCAGTTCGTCCACCGTGACCGGGATCGTGGTGTCATGGCCGAGCACATTGTTGGCCGCCGAGTCACCCACCAGCAGCACGGGAATGCCCGCGGCGTCGAAGAGGGCGGCGGTGTACTGGTCGTAGCTGGTCAGCATGGCCCAGCGATGGCCCGCGGCCTTGGCCGCGAGCAGATGAGGCGTCCGGACCCGGCCGTGTGCCGGCCACGCGAACGCGGCGGGAGATTCGCTTGCCGGCGCTTCAGACATGACATTCCCCCCTGAGACGTCGTCCCGGCCCGAACCAAGCACTAGACCAAGATCGATCAGTGGGTGATCGTAACCTCACAATTCTTGGCCTACAACAGTCTGTCGCTCCGGCGCGGAATGTGACGCGCGTTATTGCGGGGGCAGCGGCGATCTGGTCCACTGCGGGCCTTCGGGGGAGAGGTGACCATGGCTCAAGCCGAGCTGGGCAGCGAGGAAAAGACCCGCAACTCCGGTAAAGCGGGCATGTTCTGGCGGTACTGGACCGCCTCGACGGCCAGTGGTGTCGGGGATGCCGTGACCACCGTGGCGCTGCCGCTGGTGGCCATCGAGACACTGCACGCCGGCGCGTTCGAGGTGAGTCTGCTGCCCGCCGCGCGTTTCGTCGCCTGGCTGGCGATCGGGCTGCCCGCCGGAGTCATCGTGCAGCGGCTGCCGTTGCGCGGCACCCAGATCGCCATGGACCTGATCCGGGCGGCGGCGATGGCCTGGGTGCCGCTCGCCGCGGCGCTCGGGATCCTCCAGCTGTGGCAGCTCGTCCTCGTCACCCTGGTGATCGGCCTCGCCGGTGTCGTCTTCGACGTGGGCAACTCCAGCTTCCTGCCCAGCATCGTGAGCAAGGAAGAACTGACCGCGCGCAACAGCCTGTTGTCGGGTTCCAGCGCCGCGACCCAGCTCGGCGCCCCCTCCCTCGGCGGTGTGCTCGTGCAGTTCTGCGGCGCCGCGACCAGCCTCCTGGTCGACGCCGTCAGCTATGTCGTCTCCGGCGTGATCCTGTGGACCGTGCCCCGCCCGAAGGACAAGCGGGCCCCGGCGGCGACCGGTTCGCCCTGGGCGCAGATCTCGGAGGGCTGGCGCCATGTCGCCCGGCACCCGGTGATCCGGCCGTGTGTGACGGCCGCGACGCTGGTGAACTTCGTCTGCGGCACGCTGATCGCGCTCACCCCGCTGTATCTGGTGCGCACGCTGGGCACACCCGTCGGTCTGGTCGGTGTGGTCATGGCGACGGACGGGCTGGGCAGCCTGGTCGGCGCGGCCCTGACCCCGCGCCTGGCCGCCCGCCTCGGCAGCGCGCGGGCGATCCGCTGGGCCGCATCGGTCGGGGCGGTGGCCCTGGTGCTGCTGCCGCTCAGCTCCGGCGGCTGGGGGCTGCTGCTGTTCGGCCTCGGTAACACCGTCTTCACCATGGGTGTCGTGGTGCTGAGCATCCTCACCCGCACGCACCGCCAGAGCGTGACCCCGCCGGTGCTGCTGCCCCGGGTGATGGCCACCGTGCGGTTCGTCTCCTGGGGCGCGGTGCCGGTCGGCTCGCTCCTCGCGGGTACGGCGGCCGCGGCGCTCGGCACGCGCGACGCCCTGTGGCTGGTCGGCGCGGTGGCTCTGCTGGCGCCACTGGCCCTGTGGGCGGGACCGGTACGGCGGATGCGGGTGCTGGCCTGAGGGGCGGGCGCCGGTGCCGGGAGGAGCCGTACCGGCCGATACCGGTAGGGCGATTCGGTGCCCGCCGCGCTCGCCGCCCCCGGCACCGATGACCGAGGCTTCCGCCGCTACTGCCGGTACCCCCCGAGGAACCGTCCGATCCGCCCGATCGCCGCCTCCAGATCGTCGGCCTGGGGCAGGGTGAGGATGCGGAAGTGGTCCGGGGAGGGCCAGTTGAAGCCGGTGCCCTGCACGACCTGGATCTTCTCGCGCAGCAGCAGGTCCAGGACGAACTTCTCGTCGTCGTGGATGCGGTGCACCTTGGGGTCCAGACGCGGGAAGGCGTACAGCGCGCCCTTGGGCTTGACACAGGAGACGCCCGGGATCTCGTTGAGCTTCTCCCAGGCCACCGTGCGCTGCTCGTACAGCCGCCCGCCGGGCACGGTGAGTTCGCGGATGGACTGCCGGCCGCCGAGCGCGGCCTGGATGGCGTACTGCGCGGGCGCGTTGGCGCACAGTCGCATGGAGGCGAGCATGGTCAGCCCCTCCAGGTAGTCCTTCGCGTGCTGCCGGGGGCCGGTGACGACCAGCCAGCCGGAGCGGAAGCCCGCCACGCGGTACGTCTTGGAGAGCCCGCAGAAGGTGAGGACGACCAGGTCGGGGGCGAGGGCGGCGGCCGAGTGGTGCACGGCGTCGTCGTACAGGATCTGGTCGTAGATCTCGTCGGCGAACACCATCAGGCCGTGCCGGCGGGCGAGGTCCAGGATGCCCTCCACGACCTCCTTCGGATACACCGCGCCCGTCGGGTTGTTGGGATTGATGATGACCAGGGCCTTGGTGCGGTCCGTGATCTTCGAGGCCATGTCGGCGAGATCCGGGTTCCAGTCCGACTGCTCGTCGCACAGGTAGTGCACGGCCTTGCCGCCGGCCAGCGTGGTGACCGCGGTCCAGAGCGGGAAGTCCGGCGCGGGGATGAGGATCTCGTCGCCGTCCTCGATGAGCGCCTGTACGGCCATGGAGACCAGCTCCGAGACGCCGTTGCCCAAGTAGACGTCGTCCACGTCGACTTCGAGGCCCAGGGTCTGGTAGCGCTGGGCGACGGCGCGGCGGGCGGAGAGCACGCCCCGGGAGTCCGTGTAGCCATGGGCCCGGGGCAGCATCCTGATCATGTCCTGGAGGATCTCCTCCGGTGCCTCGAACCCGAAGGCCGCGGGGTTGCCGGTGTTCAGGCGCAGCACGCTGTGGCCCGCCTCCTCCAGCGCGTCCGCGTGCTCGATCACCGGGCCGCGGATCTCGTAACAGACCTCGCTGAGCTTGTTCGACTGCCGGAACTCCATGCGTCCCTCCGGGAACTCGTGTTACTTGGTTTTACCAAGCTGGAGCTTGGAAAGTCCAACAACGTGTCTAGACTGCGTCGCATGCCACCTCGCCGAAGCTACGACCAGTACTGCTCCGCGGCCCGTGCGCTCGACCTCGTCGGGGACCGCTGGACCCTGCTGATCGTCCGTGAACTGCTCGCCGGCCCGCGTCGCTACACCGACCTGCACGCCGACCTGCCCGGCGTGAGCACCGATGTCCTCGCCTCCCGGCTGAAGGACATGGAACGCGACGGCCTGGCCACCCGGCGCCGGCTGCCGCCCCCCGGCGCGGCCACGGTCTACGAACTCACGCCGCGCGGAGGCGCGTTGCTGCCCGTCCTCCAGGCGTTCGGCGCCTGGGGCGAGGCCGAACTCGGCGAGCGCCGCCCGACGGACGCGGTCCGCGCCCACTGGTTCGCCCTGCCGCTGCTGCGCGCGCTGGCGGGACTCGGCGTGCGGGGGCTGGTCGAAGTCCACCTGGAGGAGGGCGACTTCCATGTCCGCGCGGGCGGGGAGCCGGGGGACTCGGCACCGGCGGACGCGGCACCGGCGGACTCAAAACCGGTGTATGCGGCCCCGGTGTACGGCGACGGCCCCGCCCCCACCCCCGCGGACGCGCGCCTCATCTTGACGACCCCGGTCTCCGAGGCCGTGGCCCGCGGCACCCTGCCGCTCCTGGAGGCCCTGCGCGCCGGGCAGGTCACGGTGGAGGGCGAGGGGCCGGTGGCGAAGGCGCTGCGGGAGGGGTGACGGAACCCTTCTGAGGCCGCGGTCAGGGCGGCGGGTTCACGAGGCGGCCGACAGGCTCCATTCCCCCGAGTGGCCGGGCGGGAGCCCGAGATCGTGCCGGACGGCCGCGTAGTACGCCTCCCGTGCGGCCCGCTGCCGCGCCATCATGGCCCGCCAGGTCTCGGGATCGTGGGTGTCGTCGCGCAGGAACCGTTCCATGTCCATCACCGCGACGACCCACTCGCGGGCCCGGTCCACCACCGCGGTGCTGCCGAGCATCAGCAGCGCCTCCCCGGCGGGATCCCGGGCGTCGGTCGCCGCGGCCAGCTGGGGAGCGGCCTCCTCGGGGGACAGCGGGTGCGGATGGGGGTCGACGCCCAGATGGGCCGCGATCCGGTAGGCCAGGGTGACGGACTGCTTGAGCGCCCTCGCGTACTCGGCGTAGATCGCCAGCCGCCGCTCCTCCCAGCGGGTGGCCCGCTCGCGATGGAAGCGGATCCGATCGCCGCGGGCGATCGCCAGATACGAGCCGACGGCGCCGATGACGACCCCGAACAGCGCCGGAAGCTGCTGTATGAACGCGGACATGACGCCAAGCTATCGGCTGCCGCGCGCGACCGGGGCCGGAAGCGGAGGGCCCGGTCGGAGCCAGGGGCAAAGGCCCCCGTCAGATGAGACAAAAGGGCCCGCCACCTGGGCGGGCCCTTCTCGACGGTGCGGTCAGACGGTCGGCGGCCGGCCGTGACCCCGCGTCAGCGCGTATCCGCCGATACCGGCCAGCGCGGCGAGCACCGCGCCGATGCCCGTCCACACCCAGCGGTCGGACCACCAGCCGGAGGACCAGCCGTCACGCGAGCCGAAGCTGGAGAGCACGGCGGTCCTGGAATCGTCGCCCTGCGCCTCGGACTTGACCGCGATACCGGGGACCAGCGGCTTGCCCAGGGAGCCGTCGACGGCCGAAGGGCCGCCGATGTCCTTGGAGTCCACCTGGATCTCGGCGTTCACCGGCTGGCCGAGGTCGGCGGCGCCCATGTCCACGACCGTCAGCCGGACGTAGTACGTGCCCGGCAGCGGGTCGTTGGCCCACGGCTCCGCCCAGCCGCGCACCGTCCGCATCACACAGGCCAACTCGACCGAGTTGGTGCCCTGTTCGGCGGCGCGGGAGGAGGCGCCGTACTGGCAGGACTGCCTGCGGCGCAGCCCGTCGAACACATCGAGCTGCCAGGTCTCGGCGCCGTGCGTCTGCGGCAGCTTCACGGTCGCCTTGACCGTCGGCCGCTGCCCGGTGTCCGCGGGGAACGACCAGTACAGGTAGTCACCGGTGGACCCGGAGGCCGTCGCCTGCTGACCCTGCTGGAGCTCTGTCGCCGTACGGAAGGACGTGCCCGCCTGCGTGGGCGCCGAGGTGTCGGAGCCGTCGGAGGCGCTGGGGGAGGGCGAGGAGTCGGCGGCGGCCGGTCCCGCGGCGAGGCCGAGGGCGAGCAGTGTCGTGCCCAGGGCGCTCAATACTCGTACGGCACGCATCAGTTCGTCCTCCAGATCGCGACGCGCCAGCGCGACAGCCAGCCCCACAGCACACCCGCGAGGAAGCCGATGAGCACCAGCGTGCCCAGCAGCCACCAGCCGCGGCCGAGACCGAACGAGGCCACGTCGTGCGCCTGGTCGGGACCGCTGACCACGTCCACGGTCAGCTCAAGCGGCAGACCCGGCGTGCTCTTCACGCTCGCGGGCGCCGAGAAGGAGTGGGCGACCTCCAGACACACCGTCTCCGCCGGCGCGTTGTCGTCGTCGCTGGACGGCTTCGGGTAGCGCAGCCCGGTGGAGATCATGTCGGTGCGCCCGGTACCGGCCGCCTCCCCGCGGACGATCTCCCGACCCTTGGCGGTCACCGCCCGCAGCAGCACCCCGTAGGAGGGGTTCACGGCCCGGTCGTCCGCGACGCTCACCGAGGCGCGCAGCTCCTGGCCGGGCTTGACGTCGACCTTGTACCAGCGCTGCTGCCCGAAGGCCGCGCGGTCGGTGTACAGACCGGACTTCAGCATCGGCGCGCTCGAGCACTGCCCGGCGCCCGAGGTGGCCACTGGCGTCACCACCGGGTCGGCCGCCCGGTGCACCAACTGGCCTACCCGGTCGGTCAGTTCCTCCTTGTGCTGCACGGAGGTGTACGTGCCGCCGGTCGCGTCCGCGATACAGCTGAGCTGGTCACGGGTCTTGGAGTCCGGCACCAGGCCCAGCGTGTCGATGGTCAGGCCGATGCCCTTGGCGGCTATCTCCCGGGCCACCTCGCACGGGTCCAGCGGCTGGCAGGTGTCCTCGCCGTCGCTGATCAGCACGATCCGGCGGGTTCCGGAACCACCGTCGAGATCGCCCGCCGCCTTCAGCAGCGCGGGCCCGATCGGCGTCCAGCCGGTCGGCTGGAGCGTCGCCACCGCGGTCTTCGCGTCGGTCCGGTCCAGCGGGCCGACCGGATACAGCTGCGCGGTGTCCTTGCAGCCCTCCTTGCGGTCGTTTCCGGGGTAGTTGGCGCCGAGCGTGCGGATGCCCAGTTCCACGTCCTGCGGGGTCGCGTCGAGCACATCGTCGAACGCCTGCTTCGCCGCCGCCATCCGGGTGCCGCCGTCGATGTCCCGGGTCCGCATGGATCCGCTGACGTCCAGCACCAGTTCGACCTTCGGAGCGGCCTGCTCCGTCTCGTCGGCGGCCGCCGCTGTCGGGAACGTGAGCCCGGCGGTCAGCGCGGCGAGCAGGGCGCACACTCCTACCGCCAGCCGTTGTCTTCTGATCATCGACGGATCCTATTGATCAATCGTGCCGGGCTCCAAAACGAGCGGGTGGGGCAGCTCCGTCCACTGGTCGCCCGGTGTCCCCGGCGACAACCGCATCAGCGTCAACGCCTTCGCGGGCACCGGACCTCGGCGCAGCGCCGTGAGATCGGCCGTGTCGGGAAGGTCCGGCACGACCGCCGCCAGCGCCGCCCCGAGCGCCGGTCCCGACCCCGCCACCGAGGCCAGCGCGCCCGCCACCAGGGAGCCGAACAGCTTGCGGCGCAGGGCGGTTTCGTCGTCCGTGACCAGCCGTCCGGCGAGCGCGGGCGGCGTGATGCCGTGCCGGGCGAGGCGGGCCGGGCTGATCCGGATGTCGGCCAGATCGCGATAGACCAGCCGCCGCGGGCTTCCGTCGGCGGCCAGCACCACCAGCAGGTTCTGGCCGTGCGCCTCCAGGGCCACCCCGAGATCGAGCAGCCGCAGCCCCACGGTCAGCGCGAGCCGGGTGAACGCGGCCAGCCACCCGGGGTCCCGGGGCAGCGGCGTGATGGCGAGCGCGGCCACCGGCAGGACCCGCTCACCCGGCCCCGCGCACCGCTCGGGCGACTCCCGCAGCAGCGCGGCCAGTTCGGCGGTCCCCGCGGTGACCGCCCCCAGGGTGCGGGTGATGTCCAGCAACCCGTCGGTGCGCTCCGCGAGTTCGGCCGCGAAGTCGGACAGGATCGCAGCCGCCCGCACCGAGTACGGCGAGATGTCCCGCACCGAGGAGGTCAGCCGGGAACTCAGCGCCGTCTTCACATGGAGTCCGCCGGGCACGGCCAGCGTCCGCAGGGACATCAGCGGATGGGCCGGGCACCAGTCGTCGTACGGCCGCTTCAGCACCTGCGCCGCCTGCCACGGGTGCACCGGCACCAACAATCGCTCCCCGTCCCGCAGTTCCTCGGGCCACTCGCCGGTCAGCAGGCACTCGGCGGCGGGCACCGGCAGCGTCCCGAGCCGTACCAGGGGCCGGTGCTCCGGGGCGTACGCCAGCTGGTCCGCGACCGAGAACCCGGGCCGGGATCGGCAGTTGGGATGGAAGGGGTGTCCGTCCACCACCCGCTGCTCCCACTCCCAGTCGCGTTCCGGCCACTCCTTCGGGTGATCGGCGGCGGCCCGGGACAGGGCCAGGGAGGCCACGCTGTGCCCCAGCTCCGCCGCGAAGCCCTCGGCCCCCGGCCCCACTCCGGCACCGGCCGCCAGTTCCGCCGTCAGCAGGGCCGGATCGTCGTACCGCCGCCGGTCCAGGCGCACGGCGGTGACATAGGCGTGCGTGGCGTACGGGTCCGGGTGCGGGCCGTGCAGCGCCCGGCCGTCGGCCAGCCGCAGCGTCAGACCGTACGCCCCGCTCGTCCGGCCGGTGATCCAGGGCAGCGGCTCGTGCGCGAGCCCCCGCCACAGCCGGGTCAGCACGGCCGCGCGGGCACCGGGCAGCTCGGCGTCGTACCGGGGCAGCAGCCCGGGGCGTACGGCCCTCAGCTCCGCGGCGACCTCGGCCTCGGCGGTGGGGGAGTGGGACACGGTCGGCTCCTCGATCGCGGCCGGTAGGGGGCACGATGGTCGGGTACGGAAGACCGCACCATGGTCGGATACGAAGCCATACTGATCGCTTCCGGGCCCCTTGCGAAGAACGCGCCCGCCCGGGTGCGACGCTCGAAGAAGAACGCCACCGAAGAACGAATGGATCGCGTGGACCTCAAGCCTCCCGCAGCCGCCGTCGGCCGGCTCGCCGACGCCTATGCGGCCGCCCCCCTGCTCAACTGCCTGCTCCGGGAGGTGGCCGACCCGCTGCCCGGCGCCCCCGGTCAGCGGCCGGTGCACCGGCTGCCCGGCACCGGACGGCTGCTGCGCGTGCGCCCGGGCCGCCGCCCCGCCGACCCCGAAGTGTTCGCGGCCGGTGCCTGGCATCGCGTCGGCCACCCCGAACTGGTCAAACTCGTCGCCGAGGAACTGCGCCGGCACACCGGGCTGCCCGGCGGCGATCTGCCCGCCGAGATGATCGACAGCCGGGAGGCCGTCGCAGCGCTGCTCGCCGCCCGCGCCCGTACGACCCCGCCGGACGACCCCTATCAGCGCTCCGAGCAGTCCCTGATCACCGGCCACCCCTACCACCCGGCGCCCAAGGCGCGCGGCGGCGGCCCGGTCGCGTCCTGGCTGCCGTACGCCCCCGAGGCGTACGCCCGCTTCCCGCTGGTGCTGCTCGGGGTGCGCGAGGACCAGGTGGCCGAGGAGGGCGACACCCGTGCCCTGGACGCCCTGGGCAGCGCGCCCCCCGGCTACCGGCTGCTGCCCGCCCACCCCTGGCAGCTCGACCTGGTCGCCCACACCCTCGCCCCCGCCTTCGCCGACGGCCGCCTCGTCCGGCTCGGCACCACCCCCTTCGACACCTGGCCGACCGCCGCGATCCGTACGGTGTACGAGCCGCGGGCCGACCTGTTCCTGAAGTTCAGCCTGGACGTGCGGATCACCAACGACATCCGCCGGCTCTGGCGCCACGACCTGCTGCGGCTGCGCCGCACCGACACCGCCGCGGGGCGCGCCTTCGCCGCGATGAGGGCGTCCGCGGCGACGGGGGCCTCCGCCGGGACCGGGGCGTCCGCCGCGACGGGCATGTCCGCCGCGTGGCTCGCCGACCGGGGCCATCGCACCGCGTCCTTCGCGTACGAGGAGCTGGCCGTGGTGGTCCGCGACGGGCTGCGCGACCATCTGCTGCCGGGCGCCGTGCCGCTGCTCGCCGCGGGTCTCGCCGAGGGCTTCGACGGCAGCCCGCTCGCCGGGACGGCCGACCCCGCGGCCTGGTGGGAGGCGTATCTGGCGCAGGTGGTGCCGCCCGCGCTGACCGCGTTCGACACCCACGGGGTCGTCCTGGAGGCGCATCTCCAGAACACCCTGGTCGCGGTGGACGCCTCCGGTTCGCCCGTACAGGCGCTGTTCCGGGACGCCGAGGGCGTCAAGCTGCTGCCGGACGTGCCGCGCGCCGCGGGCTGGGAGCGGCTGGTCTACTGCCTGATCGTCAACCACCTCATGGAGATCGCCGGGGCCCTGGCCGAGCGGCATCGCGGGTACGACCCCTGGCCCGCCGCGCGCCGCGCACTGGCCCGGCACGACCTGCCCGAGATCCCCGCCCTGCTCGGCTCGCCGACCCTGCCGGGCAAGACCAATCTGCTGCTGCGGTGGACGGGCGCGGACGGGGCGGACGCGCGCTATCTGCCGCTGCGCAATCCGCTCGCCGACCGCTGACCCGTCGTATCGCCGACCGCTGTCCCGTCCGTACGCCGACGGCTACCGGGCCGTGCCGAAGTCCTGTGTCCAGTAGCTGTCGGGCTGTGCGAGACCGACACCGATCTCCTGGTAGCCGCAGTTGAGGATGTTGGCCCGGTGGCCGGGGCTGGACATCCAGCCCGCCATGACCTCGGCGGCGGTCGAGTAGCCGTACGCGACGTTCTCGCCGTACGCGCTCCAGGTGTACCCCGCCTGGGTGATGCGGGTGCCCGGGTCGGAGCCGTCGGAGCCGGTGTGCGACATGTTCTGGTGGGCCGCCATGTCCGCGCTGTGCTCCTGAGCGGCCTTGGTGAGCTTCGCGTTGAGGGTGAGCGGCTGGCAACCGGCCTTCGCGCGCTCGGCGTTGACCAGCTGCACGATCTGCGCGGTGACGCCGGACGCGGTGGTGGCGGTGGCGGCCGGCGTCGGGGTGCTCGACGCGGTGGGCGCGGGCGCCGGAGCGTCGGTCTGCTCGGGCTGGGCGGCCGAGGGCGCGCCTCCCGGCTGCGCGGTGGCCGTCTGGGGTGCGGCCGGCGCGGCGGTGGTGAGCGGGGCTCCGGGGGCCTCGGGGAGATGGCGGGGGTGATGGTGCGCCCGCTGCTTCGGTATCGCCCGGGCCCTGCCGGGCTGCTGCGGTATCGCGGTCTGCCCGGCCGTGGCCGTGTCCGTGGGCGCGGGTATGTCCGCCAGTGCGAGAGCGGTGGCGCCGGTGGCGGCGGCGCTCTGGTCCGTCGCGCCGGACGGCCAGTCCGTACAGGCCAGGGCGACGGACGGTACGCCCACCGTGCCGACCGCGACGGCGCCGATGACCATACGCCGGAAATACTGCGTCTTGCGATGCTTGCCCATTGTGTGAACCTCGCTCGGTGATCGCCGAGCGCCCAGTCTCAGCACGGTCCGGAAAGGACCGCAACGAGCCGTCCTCCTATCCGGCCTCGTAGCCGCGCGGGCCTCTTGTCAGATGCCCGCGAAGGTGCCGAGTTCGCGATCGCGACGTTTGCCTTCATCTGGTGCGCCGTCAAGAGTGCGTCGACCGGGGCGATTGGTGAGCACCCCTCCGCCTTCCGGGAGCGGCCGCCCCCGGAGCGGCCCGCTTCGATAATAAGGCGGACAAATCCCATATGTCGCCGAAGGGTCGCCTACTATCCGGGGTGCTTAGTGGCCGATTTCGTGTGAGGGTTGTCACGCGGGGCGGGCTGCCCGGCACTCTCGCCGGGCACCCCGGGCACTAGCTGATCCCGCTCGTGAACGAGTCCGCTCTATCCGGCGTCCGCACCCGCCATCCGCGCCGCGTCGTTGGACCTGGCCACCGCGACACCGGTGGCCATGACGGCGGCGCGCACCGAGCCCAGGGCCTCGCGCAGCAGTTGTACGCGGTCGTGCTGGCCGGGGGACGGGGTGACCGCGCCCGCCCGGGTCAGCATCAGTCCGGCCTCCAGCACCGCGACCTGGGCCTCCACCAGGGGATCGCGGCGTTCGGCGGTGGTCAGGAGGGCGTCAAGGGCCTCCTCGACGAGGGTGGCGGGGCTGCCGTTTCGGGAAACGATCGCTGTCATGTCGTGATCCTCGGGTAGGGGTCGTGGGACCGGAGGGCAAGGTGCGGTGGGCGCGGACCGGATCGGTCACCGCCGGTCCGGCCCGTCGAGGGGTGGCTCTCAGGCGACAGCGAAATCCGCGACCACCCAGGTGGCGATCTCCTTCCACAGCTCGACGCCGCGGACGTGGTCGGGGTGGGTCAGATAGCGGTCGACCGCTCCCCGGTCGGCGAACGTGCCGATCAGGGCGAAGTCGTAGGCGACCGGCCGCTCGGTCATGTTGCGCCCGAACTCCCAGCCGAGGATCTCCTCGATGTGGTCCGGGTGGCCCGCGGTGGCCTCCTCGGCGGCCTGTGCGCGCGCGTCGGACCAGTCCACCTCGGGACGGAAGCGAAAGAGGACGGTGTGGCGGATCATCGGTGCCTCCTCAGAGCAGAACGGGGGTCGCGTGGACCGGCGTCAGCCAGCCCTGGTCGTCATGGGGGTCCCGGCCGCGGACGGACCGGTCGTAGGCGGCCATGACCGTACGGGTGACGGGGCCCGGCACTCCGGAGCCCACCGGACGGCCGTCCAGGGCGGTGACGGGGACGATCTCGCAGCCGGTGCCGGTCAGGAAGATCTCGTCGGCCGTGTACAGCTCGGACCTCAGGACCGTGCGCCGCTCGACCTCGATGCCCGCCTGGCGGCGCAGCAGCGAGATCACCGAGTCCCTGGTGATGCCCTCCAGGATGTCGGAGTCCTGGGCCGGGGTGACGACCCGCCCGGCCCGCACCAGGAAGACGTTGGCCGTGCTGGCCTCGGCGACATGGCCGGCCTGGTTGAGGAAGATCGCGTCGTCGTAGCCGGCCGCCGTCGCCTCGTCGGTGGCCAGCGCGTTGTTGGCGTACGCGCCGGTGATCTTCGCGCGGGCGGGCAGCGAGCTGTCCGGGATCCGCCGCCATGAGGAGATCCCGCAGCTGATCCCGTCCTTGGACGTGTAACTGCCCATGGGCAGGCTGACGATGGTCAGCGCCGAGGACACCCCCTGGAGCCGGACACCGAACGGCACCCCGGGCTCCAGGGCCATCTTGTAGGCGAGCGGTCGGAGATAGGCGTCGCCGGTGTGCCCGTTGCGGCGCAGCAATTCGGCGGCGATCTCGACCAGTTCGGCGGCGCTGTGGTCGATCGCGATCCGCAGCAGGCGCGCCGATCCGATCATCCTGGTGAAGTGGTCGTGGGCCCGGTACAGATGGGCGTCGCCCGAGTCGGCGGCGTAGGAGCGGATGCCCTCGAAGACACCGGTGCCGTACTGGAGCGCCTGCACACTGGGGCTGAGCCGTACATCGGCGGCGGGCATGAAGTCGCCGTCGTGGAAGACCCATCGGCCCGCGCCCGGGGCGGCGGTGCGGCCTGCGCTCATCGTGCGTCCCGTCGGCGGGCGATGGCCAGGGCCGCCTCGTGCTCGGGGTCCGAGGCCGCGCGCAGATCCCGCACCCGGGCCGCCTTCCAGCTGACCATGGCGCCCGTCGTGGTGATCGCGCCCAGCTCGGTGTGCCGGACGGTCAGCGGGCAGCCCCAGGCGTCCGCGGCCGCCGCGACGAGCGACGCGTGGGCGTCTTGCGCGGCGGCCGTGTCCGGCATGTCGAGGTCGACGGCGAGCACGTCGACGTCCGCCTCCCGGTCGATGGTGATGTGGTAGTCGCGGCAGCCCGGCGCCCGGGACAGGACGAGGTCCTCCAGCTCATAGGCCGTGACCGTGCGGCCGTTGAGATCGATGCGGTCGCGCACCCGGCCCAGCGGGGTCAGGACCTGCGCGGGGGAGCCGTCGTCGCCGGCCGGCTCCAGCCGCACCAGGTCACCGGTGCGGTAGCGCACCAGCGGCTTGGCGCCCTGGTACAGATGGGTGATGACCAGCTCGCCCGTCCGCACCCCGCGCGCGTCCGGCGCCACGAGTTCCCCGGTACCCGGGTCGATGACCTCGTAGTAGACGTTCAACGGCACCGTCCGCAGCCGGCCGTCGGCGTGCGCGGTGCCCACGATGGACGACTCCTGCGAGGCGTACATGCAGCTGTACGCGCGGGCGTTCCAGATGGTGCCGAGGTTCTCCAGCAACTTGGGGGTGACCAGCTCGCCCACGAACATCAGCAGCCGCAGATCGAAGTCGGCCGCCGGGTCGAGCCCCGCCTTACGGGCCTCCTTGGCCAGCGACATCGCCATGCCGGGTGTGCAGAAGACGGCCGTCACCCGCAGTTCGCGGAGCATGTGCAGGGCCCGCTCGAACCCCACGACCGGGGAGTGCGGCCACATCTTGACGACCGCGTGCCCGAGATTGCGGCAGACGTCGCCGAACGTGTCGCCCGTGGAGTGCAGTTCGGTCGGGCCGAGCACCGCCACGACGTGATGGTCGCCGTGCTGCTCGAAGATGTCCCGGTAGGCCACCGTGAGGGCGGCGTTGTTGACGATGGAGTCGGTGTTGTCGCGGGGGCACGGGGTGGCGGGCCCGGTGGTGCCGGTGGTCTCGTAGAACACCCAGGACTCGCTCACCGGCCTGGAGAGCATGTCGTAGCGCTGCTCCCGCAGGTCCTGCTTGGTGGTGAAGGGCACGGTGCGGGCGAACTCCGCGGCGTCCAGGCCCTCGATCTGCGCGTCCGTCAGGCCCGCCAGCCGTCCGGCGTAGAAGGGGGAGCGCTTGCGCACATAGCGCAGGCTCTCCCGGAGGTTCTCGAACTGGTGGGCCGACAGTCGCTCCCCGTCCCACAACCCGGCGTGGAATTCCTGCTGTTGGGCGACCGAGCGGCGGGCGAGGGCGTCGAGCTCGTCGTCGAAGATGGTGAACACGTGAGGTGAAACCTTCCTGAATCCCTGCGTGGACAAGCCGGATCGACAGGTGTTGGTCGTCAGTCGCCGTTCTCCAGGAGGACCAGCTCGGTGCGCACACTGCCGGTCCGGAGCGCGGCGATCTCCTGGTACTCGGGGGACCCGAGCCAGGCGCGGACGGCCCCACCGTCCGGGAACTCCATGAGGGTGAGGTGGACCGGGAGCCAGCCGCCCTCCAGGACGTCCACCTTCCCCCCTCTGACCAGGAAGCGCCCGCCGTACCGGGCCACCGTGGCGCCCACCCGGCGGCGGTACTCGGCGAGTTCGTCGCTGGTCTCCAGCGTGGTGACGTTCCCTATGACGTACGCGGGCATGCTCTGTCCTCCGCTTCCTTCCTGGTCGCCTACGGGATCGAGGCGCCGGCCGTGATCGTGACCGCGGTGCCGCCCAGCAGCACGTGGTCGTCCAGGACGGTGACGTGGACCGTGCCGCCGCGCCGGGACATCTGGTAGCCCCACAGCTCCGCGCGCCCCAGCCGGTCGGCCCAGTACGGGCCCAGGCAGCAGTGGGCGGAGCCGGTGACCGGGTCCTCGTCGACGCCGTACGCCGGTGCGAAGAACCGGGAGACGAAGTCGAACTCGGAGTGCGAGCCGCCCGGCGCGGTGACCATCACCCCGCGGGTCGGGATGCCGGCGAGGGCGGCGAAGTCGGGCTTGAGGTCGGCCACCACCTCCGCGTCGGCGACCTCCACCAGGTAGTCGAACCTGTTGCGGCCGATCCACACCGGATCCACGCCCAGCGCCTCGCACAGTCCGGCCGGCGGCTCGGTCGCCACCGCGCGCTCCGCCGGGAACCGCATGACGATCTCGCGCTGCTCGCGGCTGACCGTGAGCAGGCCGCTGCGGGTGTGGAAGTCGATCTCCCGCTCCCGGAAGCCGCGTTGCCACAGGACATGGGCGCTGGCCAGGGTCGCGTGGCCGCAGAGGTCGACCTCCTTGGCCGGGGTGAACCAGCGCAGCTCGTAGCCCTCGTCGCGGGCGGTCACGAACGCCGTCTCGGAGAGGTTCATCTCCCGGGCGAGGGCCTGCATCCAGCCCTCGTCCCTGGGCTCCTCCAGCAGGCACACGGCGGCCGGGTTCCCGGTGAACGGGCGCTTGGCGAAGGCGTCGACGACGAAGACCCTGGTGGCCCGCAGCGTGGACGGCCGTGTCTCAGACAGCAACACCGATGCCGCCCTTCCGCGCCCGAGCCGCGATCGAGAAACCGGAGGCGACGTCCTCGACGGCCAGGCCCAGGGACTTGAACAAGGTGATCTCCTTTGGCTCGGTGCGTCCTCGGGCGGTGCCGAGGAGCACTTCTCCGATCTCGCCCCTGATGTCCTTCTCGTCCATCAGGCCCGCATCGATCGGGTCGCAGATGTCACTGGACTCGTTCAGGGCGGACTCCCGGCTGTCCACGAAGACCGCGCAGCCGGCGACGGCGGCGGGGGCCAGCTCCCGGGCGCCGCGCACGGACGCGCCGACCGCGTTCACGTGGGCGCCGGGGCTCAGCGCACCCGCCCCGATCAGCGGGACGCGCGAGGCGGTCGTGGTGCACACCAGATCCGCGCCGCGTACGGCCTCCTCGGGGGTGGCGGCGACCTCGACGTCCACGCCCTGGGTTGCGGCCCAGTCCCGGAAGTCCCGGGCCCGTTCGGCGGTGCGGGACCAGACCCGCACCCGGTGGACGTCCCGCACCAGCCGGACGGCCTCCAGATGGGTGCGGGCCTGGGTGCCCGAGCCGAGGATCGCCAGATCGCCCGCTTCGGCACGGGCCAGTTCCCGGGTGGCGACGGCGGAGACCGCGGCGGTGCGGATCGCGGTGACCGCGCTGCCGTCCAGGACGGCCGAGAGTTCACCGGTCTCCGGGTCGAAAACGGTGACCATGCCGATATGCGTGCTCAGTCCTCGGGCTTCGTTCCCGGGATTGTGCATGATGGCCTTGAAACCGTATCCGAGGCCCTCCGCATGACACGGCATCATCGCGAAGACACCTTCCTCGGAAGGCGGCGCGAGAACCGACCGCAGCGGTTGCGTCACCTTTCCCGAGGAAAACGCGCGCAGCGCCTCCGTCATGACCGAGATCGCCTCGGTCATCGGGTAGGAGGCGCGGACCGCCTCTCCGTCAAGTATGAGCATGGGTGATCCTCCCCGCTTCCGCGGTGTCGTCGGGGACGACGAATATCTCGCCGTTCAGCGTGAATACGGACCAGAGCATCCTGATGAAACGCTTCCGGGAAATGAATTCCAGGCCGTGGGCCTCGGCCGCCGGTACGGTCGTCAGCGCCAGGTCCGTGACACCGTCCCGGACCGACTGCGCGGCCGTACTGGTAGAGGTGACCTGAAGGATCTCCCGGTCGGTGAAGTGGCTCGGCAGCAGCTCGTCCACCAGCGGGCGGGGCGCCGGGTGGGTGGCGACCACCGGCCGGTCCGGGACCGCCTCCCCGGGCAGCTGGGCGATGCCGTAGTGAGGGGTGTCCATCACGAACACGCCGGCCAGGGACAGCCGGGTGTCCATGTAGAACTCGCTGATGCCGCTGTAGGCGTTGGCCACCACCAGGTAGTCCACGTCCTGCTTGAGCACCGCCTCGGCGGCGTCCTCGTACGTCCGGTGCAGTGCGATGTTCCGGATGCTCGGGACATCGCCCTCAAGGCTCTGCCAGACGATTCCTGCGGCGACTTCGCTACTGGTGCCGGCCGGTCCCAGCGTGGCTACTCCCGGACTTCCGCCATGGGTGGCGAAGGACGGGGTCAGCCAATTTACCATCTGCCTCATCGTTGCGTTCCTCCATTGCTTTCAGGAAGCCGAGCGGGCGAGCAGTGGGAATACGAGGACGCTAACTCGACGGATCGGTGAGTTTCCATGAATCCGGCCAAGCACCCCGGTAACTGCCGATGGAAGCTGCCTCTTGACGACGCGACCGGCAAAGCAGTGGCATGGAGCGCGTCGGTTATCTGCGAAGGAGCGTTTCGTGAAGCATTTCCCGGACCCGCAACCGGTGACGGAACGGCTCAGCCGTGCCCTGCGGGACCTGTCGGCCGTCGAGCGATGGGCCGCGCACACCGGGACCGGCGGGCCGTCGGACGGCGGTGCGCCGGACGGTGGTGGCCCGGCCGGCGGTGGGCCGGACGGTCCGGTCGTGGACGAGGGCTGGCAGGGGCTGCGGTTCGGGGTCGCCACGGAGTCCTGCGACGGCATGCACGAGGTCGTCGGCATCACCTGGAGCGCGCCGGCCGGCGGCGGCCCGTGCGGTGAGCCCGCCGAGGCGGACCGCGTCGTGCTGCATTCCTCGGTCAGGGCCCTGCTCGACATGGCGGAGCACGAGAGCGGTCCCGCGCACACGGTGGTCGTCCTCACCGCCCGGGGCCCGCGGGTGCTGTCCTGCCGGCTCGGCGGTACGACCGTGACGCTCACCGGAGCGGGCACGGACTGACCCGGTACCGGCTCATCCGCCCCACCCGACCGGTCCTGCCCCACCCGCTCGTTCCCGCCCCAGGAAACCGTTCCCGCCCCAACCCCCCGGATCAGCTTTTGTCCCAGGTCAGAGGCCGTTTCCGGGCGTTACCCATGGGCGGTATCGGAGCGGGATCCTCGCGGGAATGGGCGTCGCCATATTCGAGGTGTCGGAAAGACCGGAGACACTTCAGGGGGCGGGAATCATGGCTCGTAAGCTCACCAACTCGATCCGGATCGTCGTGGCCGTGGTGGCGCTGGCGCTGGGCGCCGCGGCGGTCGAGGCAGGCCACACGGACACGCAGCGGCACGGCCACCACGTGACGGCCGAGGACAAGGGCCCGACCGTCACCAACCCGGTCCTGGGCGCGTAGTCACCGGACCGTCGGCGATACGGCGGTCAGCTCTTCAGGGCGGTCAGGTGCGCCGGGCGTTCGGGGGGATGCCCATCGCCGAGAACAGTTCCTCGGCCTGCGCCGCGTGCTCGGCCGCCCACCCTTCATCGCCCAGCGCCGCCGCCGCGCCTGCGAGGCCGGCCAGGGCATAGGCCTCCTCGACCCGGTGGCCGACGGAGGACGCCAGTTCATGTGCGCTGCTGTGCAGGGCGAGGGCGGAGGCGTACTCCTGCTTCCGCCGCAGCACCCGGCCGATCACGTTCTCCAGCTTCGCCTGGCGCAGCGGCGAGGACCCCGCCTGGGCGAGGGCCAGGGCGCGGTCCGCGAAACCGGACGACTCATTGGGCCGGTCCAGCCGCTGGGCGATGTCGGCCGACAGCGCGAGCGTCATCGCGACATGGCCCTGGTCCATGGACTCGTCGCACAACTGGCGGGCGAGGGCGAGCGTCTCATCGGCCTCCGCGTAGTCGCCGAGGCCGGTCTGTGCCAGGGCCAGATCGGTGAGGGCGACCAACTTGCCGCCCTTGCGCCCCAGTTGCTCGGCGAGTCGCATCGCGCGCCGGGCCGCCTCGGCGGCCTCCTGATACTTGCCCCACTGCTCGTACAGGGCGCTCAGGGCGGTGAGGCTCTCGGCCTCGGCGCGGGGCGAGTCGAGTTCGCGTTCGCAGGTGATCGCCCACTGGAGATGGGCGAGCGCCTCGGGGAAGCGGCCCAGCAGGCTCTTGTACAGACCGAGCGTGCTCTCGGTGTGCGCCTGGGTGTGCCGGTCGCCCAGCCGGGCGGCGACGTCCCGGCCCTCCTCGGCGACCTTGACGCCCTCCTCGTAGCGGCCGAGCTTCCAGCAGGCGACACCCAGGTTGGACAGGCTGACGCCCAGCAGGTCCAGGTCGCCCAGGCGCCGGGCGGCCGTGACCGCGAGGCGGCACAGCTGCGCGAACTCCTGGAGATGGCCGCGCGCGTTGAGGTGGAAGACGAGATTGCGGGCCAGGCACACCGCGTGCCGGTCATACCCGGACCGCTCGGCCAGGGTGACCAGGGACAGCAGCCCCGGGTGCTCGCGGGAGAACCAGACCTGCGCCAGCTTCTCGTGGGTGAGGTCGGGCAGCTCCGCCGTCGACGGCGGGATCCCGGTGGGCCGGCGCCGGCGCCCGGGGAACAGCACCTCGCAGGCCGCCTCGGTGGCCGTCAGGTAGTAGTCGAGCAGCCGCTCGACCGCGGCCCCGTCGTCCTGGGCGGTGGGCTCGCCGCGCAGACTCCGGACGAAGCTGCGCACCAGGTCGTGCATGGTGTACAGGCCGATCTCCGGTTGCAGCACCAGATGGACGTCGAGGAGCCGTTCCAGTGTGTCCTCGGCGATCCGGACGTCCATGCCGAGCAGGGCGGCCGCCGAGTAGACATCGATGTCCCCGCCGGGGTGCAGGGCGAGGGTACGGAAGGCGGTCCTGGAGTCCTTGTCCAGGGCCTGGTACGACAGCCGCAGGGTCGCGGCGATGCTGCGTTCACCCAGGCTGAGTTCGTCCAGCCGCCGGGTCTCGTCGCGCAGCCGCTCCACCAGGTACGCCAGGGTCCAGCGCGGGCGGTTGCGCAGCCGCGCGGTCGCGATGCGCAGCGCGAGCGGCAGATACCCGCACAGCCGGGCCAGTTCGGCGGCGGCCTCGGGCTCCGCGGACACCCGCTGGCTGCCGAGGATGTCCTCGATCAGGGTGGCGCTTTCCTCGGGGGACATCAGGCCGATGGAGATCCAGTCGGCGCCGTCGAGATCCACCAGCCGGGCCCGGCTGGTGACGAGGAGGAGACAGTCCGGCGAGGCGGGCAGCAGATGCAGGATCGTTCCGGCTTCGGTGGCGTTGTCGACGAGCAGCAGGACCCGCTTGCCCCTGAGGGTGGCCCGCCACAGTGCCGCGCGCCCGGCGTCGTCCTCGGGCAGCTGCTGTCCGGGGCCCGGTACGCCCATGGTGCGCAGCAGGGAGGCCAAGGCGGCCCCGGTGGCGACCGGCTGCTCGCCCGGGGTGTAGCCGCGCAAGTCGATATGGATCTGGCCGTCCGGATAGGCCCCGGCGAGCAGGTGCGCGGCCCGTACCGCCAGAGTCGTCTTCCCGCTGCCGCCCATGCCGTCGATGGCCACGATCCGGGTGGCCCGGTCGTCCTCGTGACGCGCGTAGCCCAGTAATTCCTGGAGTTCGCGGTCCCGGCCGGTGAAGTCGGCGAGGTCGTGCGGGAGGGTGGAGGGTGCCTTGATCTCGGGGGCGGCCGGGAGCGGGGAAGGGGCTTCCCAGGACTTCGGCGCGGCGGCGAGTTCGGGGCTCTCCCGCAGAATTCCCTCGTGCAGCCTGGTCAGTTCGGGGCCGGGGTCGATGCCCAGTTCCTCGCCGAGGAGCCGGCGGGCCTCCGCGTACTCCTCCAGGGCGGCGGCCTGGCGGCCCGACCGGTACAGCGCGAGCATCAACTGGCCGCGCAGGGTCTCACGCAGCGGGTTCTGGTGCACGAGCTGGCGCAGGTCCACGACGAGTTCGGCGGACTCGCCGAGACCGAGCCGCAGATCGAAGAGCTGCTCGGCGGCGGCCAGCCGGCGCTCCTCCAGCATGACCGAGGCGCGCTCGATGACCGGGGTGCTCTCGCCGGAGAGCAGCGGACCGCGCCACAGGGCGAGCGTTGCCTGGAGCGCCTCGACGGCCCGGGCGGGGTTCCCGGCGGCCAAGGCCTCCTTGGCGGTGCGCAGCCGGGCGTCGAACTCGGCCAGGTCCAGCTGGGTCTCGGTGACCACGACGCGATAGCCGGGGCCCTCGGTCACCAGGGTCTCGCTGCCACCGGGGATGCGCCGACGCAGATCGGCGACGGCTTTGCGAACCTGGTGGGGGGCGGTCGCGGGCGGGTCCTCGTCCCAGACGGCCTCGACGAGCCGGGAGACGGGCAGCATCTTGCCGGACTCCAGCAGCAGCATGAGGAGCACGCGCTCCTGGATCGCCCCGCCCAGACGGAGTTTGGTGCCGCCCTCCCAGACCTCCAGCGCTCCCAGCAGGTTGAATCTCAGTGGCCCCCCACCACCTGCCACCTTGGATCCCCTCACCGGTCGGAGTTCATGGATCTCGCCGTCCGTATGATCATATGTCGTCCGTGAAACGGGCGGTAGTGTGGTGTGGACCAGTCGCGGTGCGCGACGAGGGCGTGAACACCACCGCCGATCTGCCTGTCACGCTGCCCGCCCCCTGCCTGAACGGCCCCTAGTTTGGGGACCGGAAAACGTCAGGCGCGTGTCATGCGTCGTCGCTTCAGCGAAGGTGGGAATTGTGGCAACCAACCCTTTTGAGGATCCGGAAGGCCGCTACGTCGTACTCGCCAACGACGAGGGCCAGCACTCCCTCTGGCCGGTCGGCATCCAGCAGCCCGCGGGCTGGACGCTGGTGCGGGACGAGGGCACGAAGCAGGAATGCGCCGAGTACATCGAGGCCAACTGGACAGACCTGCGCCCCAAATCGGCCGTCGCGGCCATGGGCGGCTGAGCCCGCCCCCGACCGCACCGAGCACGCCGAGAGCGGTGGTGGAACCGGCCCCCGGGCCGGCTCGACCACCGCTCTCTTGCGGCTGTCCGGGTCAGATACGGTCGTCCGCTGCGACGACGCACCACTCCAGTACCGCCATCGCGGCCGTCATCTTGTGGTGCGCCTGGCGCCAGGCGACGCTCCGCTCCCCGTCGAGCACCTCGTCGGTGACCTCCTGACCGCGCACGGCCGGCAGGTCGTGCAGGAACACGGTGTCCGGACCGGCGAACCGGTCGAAGAACCCCTGGTCGATCCGGAACCCCTCGAAGTCGGCCAGCCAGTCGGGGTTCGCCTTGGGCACGCCCATCGTCTGCCAGCGGCTCGTGTACACCGCGTCCACCGCTCCCGTCACCTCGTCGGCCGAGGTGACCTGCTCGACCAGCGCCTGTCCTTCGCTGAGCTTGGCGACCAGGTCCAGGGTCTCCCGCGGCACCTCGTACCCCTTCGGGCAGAGCAGGGTCAGCCGCAGCCCGGGGGTGAGCGCCGCGGCCAGCGCGAGCGCGGCACCCGAGCTGTTGCCCTCGCCCACGCACAGCACATGCCGGCCCGCCAGGTCACCGAACAGCTCGGTGAGCGTGGCCAGATCGGCGATCGCCTGGGTCGGATGCTCGTCCAGGGTCAGGGCGTTGACCACGGCGAGCTTCGGGCTGCTGCCCAGCCGCCGTATCTCCGCCATGTCCCCGTTGGTGCGCACGACCAGCGCGTCCAGGTACTCGCCCAGCACCCGGGCCGTGTCCTCCAGGGTTTCCCCCGTGCTGATCTGCAGCTCGTCGGGACCGAACGTGATGATGTCCGCGCCCAGCCGGCTCGCGCCGCTCCAGAACGACGTACGGGTACGGGTCGAGGACTTGCGGAAGTAGATACCGACCCGGCGCCCGGCCAGCGGCCGTTCGTCGGTGTCACCGCGGCCGAAGACGACGGCGCGCTTGACGATGCGGTCGAGTTCCTCGGAGGTCAGGTCGGCGAGCGAGATGAGATTACGCATGGCGGAGTGTCATCACCTTTCGTGAACTATGTGTTTTCTGCCAGGACTTGGCAGGACTTGCCGGGATGTCTGCGCGGCAGCGGGCGTCGGTCACGCGGCGCCGGTGGCGAGCAGCCGGGGCGCCGCGTCCTCCTCCGGCGGCCGTTCGCCGGTGACGAGGTCGCGTACGAGATGGAGCACCGAGAACTCGCCGGGCCGGTCCGCGCCGCCCGGCGCCGCGGGGAACTGGCGGATCAGGCCGTGCAGCAGCAGGGCGTGCACGTCCTGGGCCGCCCGCGCCGACGGGACACCCAGCACCTCGGCCGCGTCGTCGACGGTCCAGGAGGAGGCCGCCGGTGCCATCGCCGCCAGCAGCGCGGCCTGCCGGTCGGGGAGCCCGGCCCGCACCGAGGCCAGCAGCTCACCCAGCGGGGCGGCGGCACCGAGGGTCAGCGGGGGAGCGCCGTCGACCAGCGCGAGCGGTGACTCCCGGGCCATCTCCCGCAGTTGTTCCAGCGAGTACAGCAACAGCCAGGAAGTGGCCGCCTCCAGGGCCTGCGGTATGCCGTCCAGCGCCTCGCAGATCTCCGCCACGACCCCGATCACGGAGTCGGTGAGCAGCAGATCGGGACGCAGATGGCTGACGTACGACAGCATCAGCTCGACGGCGGGGCGGCGCGCCGACAGCGAGTCACCGGGCAGCGGCGACATCGCGGCCGGCCCGGGTATCGGGGGCGGGCCCGGTGCCAGGGTCGTCGGCAGCGGGGCGAGGGGCAGCAGCCGGCCGCCGGAGACATGGTGCGGTCGCCGGGAGGTCAGCAGGATCCTGAGCCGCCGGCAGCTGTGCAGCAGGTACATCAGGGCCGGGCTGGTGGCGGGCGTCATCTCGTGGCCGTCCAGGACCAGCAGGGTGGGCCGGTCCGCGATGAACGACGCCAGTTCGTCGTAGTGCCCGCCCTCGGACACCAGGGGCCGCACCCAGTTGGCCAGCGCGGTTTGCGGCCGGTGCGCGGCCTTGTCCGTGGTGCGCCCGCCCGCGTCCATGGGCAGCCACAGCACGGGTATGTCACCCCGCCGGTGCACCTGGAGGGCGGCCTCCTGGGCGAGCCGGGACTTGCCGACACCGGGCAGGCCCACGACCGTCACCAGTCGCTCCCGCTCGCTTCCCAACAGGTCCGACAGCGCGCGCAGTTCGGACTCGCGGCCGAACAGGGTGTGCACCGGCATGGGCGGGCAGGCCAGTTCGGGGCTGTACACATCGTGCAGCGCCTTGCCCACCGAGGCGCTGTCGGCGGCCAGTTCGAGCGCCGCCCGGCCCGTGTCACCGAGCCGCATGGCGTCGGCGAGCAGCCGCACCGTGTCCTTGCGAGGCCGTACCACTCGTCCGCGCTCCAGATCACGGATCGCCCGGATGCTGACAGTCGAGAGCCCGGCCAGCTGTTCCTGGGTGAGCCCGGCCTTTTCCCGGGCGCCGCGCAGCACGGCGCCGAATTCAGCCGACCGAGCCTGACGGTTCGTCATCGCTGTCTCCCTGCTGTTCCGGTTGCTTGCTCAACAAGCTTCCGAGGGCGCCTTACCGTTCCGTTCCTGCGGCGTTACTGCCGCCGGGAACACCGGTCGCAGGGGCGGCGGCAACTGCCGCCGCGCTGCCGTCGCCGGCGCCGGTGACGCTTCGGGAGGACTCCTAGGCTCGATCGTGCGGGGAGTTCAGAACCCGCCAGCCTCCTTCTCCCGATGTCATCAATGATGTGGACGAAGAACGAATGAAGCCTGCCGAATTGGCGACTTGCGACCGCACGGCGTCACTCGAAGTAATCGTCACCGGATTGGCGTCCGACGCACACACCTGGAATCTCGTATTCATTCAGCTGCTGCTGGAGGGCCTGGGGCACGAGGTCGTCAATCTCGGCCCCTGCGTCCCCGAGGAAGAGATCGTCGAGTCCTGCGCGAAACACCAGCCCGATCTGCTGGTGATCAGCAGCGTCAACGGGCACGGCTGCCGTGACGCCAAGCCGTTGATCGGCGCCCTGCGCGCCCGTCCGGACCTGGACGGACTGCCGGTCGTCATCGGCGGCAAGCTCGGGATCTCGCAGGACCGGCAGGAGGAACAGGCCAGGGAACTCATGGCGGCCGGCTTCGACGCCGTCTTCCAGGACGGCGTCGACCTCGCCTCCTTCGAGACGTTCGTCGGCGCCCTGCCCAAGGAGGTGACCCGGTGACCCGGGCCGCCACGACCCGCCCCCGGGGCCCGGTGGCCGTGCACGGATCGCGCGCCTCCTTCGCGCGGTACGTCGCGGACGCCCAGGCCAGGGGAGCCCTCGTGGTGCAACCGCGGATGGGGTTCTCCGACCCCGCCCTGATGCGGGCCGGGCTGCGGGCGACCAGGGACGCCGCCGAGGCCGTCGTCGGCACCCTCACCATCGACAGCTACACCCGGGTGGGCGACGAACTGTCCGCGGTGCGCGCCCTCAACGAGGACCACTCCCTCAACGGCTACCCCATCAGCTCGCTCAGCCCGCACACCTCCCGCTGGGTCCTGGACGGCGTGCGCGACCCGTCGTTCCCCGTACAGGTACGCCATGGCTCGGCCCGCCCCCAGCGCATCGTCGCCGCCCTGGCCGCGCTCGGCCTGGACGCGACCGAGGGCGGCCCGGTGTCGTACTGCCTGCCCTACGGCCGCACCCCGCTGGCCGACTCCGTCCGCAACTGGCAGCAGGCCTGTGAATTCCTCGCCTCGCTCCGCGCGACCGGCGCCGAACCCCATCTGGAGACGTTCGGCGGCTGCATGCTGGGACAGCTGTGCCCACCGGGACTCCTGGTGGCGCTCAGCGCGCTGGAGGCACTCTTCTTCCACCGGGCGGGCCTGCGCTCCATCTCGCTCAGCTACGCCCAGCAGACCAACTCCGAGCAGGACGTCCACGCGATCCGCGCGCTGCGCAGGCTGGCCGCCGAACTGCTGCCGGACACCGAGTGGCACATCGTCCTCTACACCTACATGGGCCTGTACCCGCGCTCCCGCGAGGGCGCGCTGGAACTGCTGGAGCGCTCGGCGGAACTCGCCGTGGAGGGCGGCGCGGCCCGGCTGATCGTCAAGACGGTCGCGGAGGCGCACCGCATCCCCACCGTCGCGGAGAACGTCGAGGCGCTGCGCGTCGCATCGGCGGCCGCCCGCGACGCCCACCGGACCGCCGCCGCCGACGGCACCCACCGGAGCCCCGCCGAAGCGCCGCCCGTGTCCGACAACCCGGTGTACGCCGAGGCCCGCGCCCTGATCGACGCGGTCCTCGGCCTCGACGCCGACCTCGGCCGGGCCCTGCTGACGGCGTTCGCGCGCGGCTATCTCGACGTCCCCTACTGCCTGCACCCCGACAACGCGGGCCGCACCCGCAGCTACATCGACGACGCCGGCCGGCTGACCTGGTCCGAGATCGGCTCGATGCCGATCGGCCCGGTCGCCAGGAGCAGCGGCCGGCTGACGGCCCGGGGCCTGTTCGACGCCCTGTCCTTCGTGCAGAGCCGCCACGACAACCACTTCCTCGCCCCGACCGCCCCGACCGCCGCGCCGCCCGGGCGCCCGCGTCCTCTCGCCGGCCTGTCCGGCGGCACCCCCAGGAGGTAGTACCCATGACCGTGTTGACCGCCGAGTCCGCCGGACCGGCCACCCTCCAGGCCCCGCCCCCGCTGCCCGCCTCCCTCGACGCCCACCTGACCGCCGCGGAGACCCGCGCCACCCTTCGGGTGCAGAACCGGATGCTCACCGCCGTCCGCGCCTTCCTCGCCGGACAGGGCTTCCAGGAGCTGCTGCCGCCGCTCATCGGCCCGGTGACCGACCCCGGCATCCGCGGGTCCAAGCAGGTGGACGTGGACTTCTACGGCCACAAGTACAAGCTGATGACGAGCGCGATCCTCTACAAGCAGGCCACGCTCGCCGCCTTCGACAAGATCTTCTACATCGCGCCCAATGTGCGGCTGGAACCGCTGGAGACGGCGGTCACCCACCGCCATCTCGCCGAGTTCCACCAGATCGACGTGGAGATACGGGACGCCCGCCGCGAGGACGCGATGGCGCTCGCCGAGGCCCTGGTCTCCCACACCGTGGCGGAGGTCCTGCGGGACATGCCCGCCGAGCTGGAGCTGCTCGGCCGCGACGAGGACGCGCTGCGCGAGGCCGTCACGAGCGCCTTCGGCCGCACCAGCCACGAGCAGGCCACCGCCGGCCTGGTCGAGCTCGGGCACCCGCAGGACCCGGGCGCGGAGATCGACTGGCGGGGCGAGGAGATCCTGTCCGCCGGCTCCCGCCGCCCGTTCTTCGTCGTCGACTACCCCAAGGGCTCACGCGGCTTCTACGACCGCGAGGACACCCAACGCCCGGGCGTGCTGCGCAACTTCGACCTGATCGCCCCCGAGGGCTACGGCGAACTGGCCAGCGGCAGCGAGCGCGAGCACGACTACGCGACGCTGGTGACCCGGATGCGCGAGACCGGCGAGAACCCCGCCAAGTACGGCTGGTACCTGGACCTGGCCCGCCGCGGCATCCCGGCCAGCTCCGGCTTCGGCATCGGCCTGGAGCGCTTCACCCGGTACGTCACCGGCCGTACCGCCGTCTGGCAGGCCAGCGCCTACCCGAAGCTCCCGGGAGTGGTGTCCGCGTGAGCGCCGTACTGAGCGCCGCCGGCTTCCCCGAGGCGGAGGTGCGCCGCCGCGCCCGGCTGGGGGCCGCGGCCGCCTTCCCCGACCTGTCGGTCTACGGCACCGGCCTGGTCGGCGCCCAGCCCGCCGGGCCCGACCTGGGCGACCCGCTGGAGCGGACCCGGATCGTGCCGCCGGTCTTCATGCCGGAGCGGCTGGAGAAGCTGATCGAACTGGCCCGTGAGCCGCTGTACACGGATGTCGAACTGGACACCGTCATCGGCGGGTTCGCCTCCCGGCTGCCGCTGTACGTCTCGGCGTTCGGCTCCACCCAGGTCGCCAGCCGCGACCTCGGCGAGGCCGCCGGGGCACAGGCCGGACGGCTGGGCATCCCGATGGTGATCGGCGAGAACGTGGTCCCCGTCAACGGCTACCGGGGTGCCAGCGAGGCCGAGGTCTCCTCGATGGCGGGCCGTATCACCGCCTACACCGAGGCCGCCGCCGCGTCCGGCAACGAGGAGTACGGCGGTGTGGTCGTCCAGCAGTCCACCGAGGACGCGGACGCCGAGGTGTGGAACCTCCTCTACAGCGACCCCGTGTCCCAGCCGCTGCTGGACGCCGGGAAGCTGGCCTTCGAGCTGAAGGTCGGCCAGGGCGCCAAGCCGGGCCTCGGCGGGCTGACCGTGCTGGACCGCGAGGCGGCCGGGCGGGTCGCCGAACAGTACGCCACCCAGGAGGTGTTCGGCGCCGGCGACCGCGTGCTGCGGCTGAGCAGCCCCGGCACCTTCACCGAGGAGATCCTGCGCCAGCAGATCCGGCTGATGCGCAACAACTTCCCGCGCGTACGGGTCTGGGTGAAGCTCCACCCCGGGCGGGACGTGGCCCACGCCGCGGCCACCGCGTGGGCCTCCGGCGCGGACGCGGTGACCGTCGACGGCGCCGAGGCCGGCACCGCGTGGGCGCCGAGCGGCTTCCTGGCCCAGGTCGGGCTGCCGCTCGGCGAGTGCCTGACCCGGATCGGCCGCACCGGCCGCTGCCTGCTGGCCAGCGGACGCGTCTGGGAGGGCACCCGGGCGGTCAAGGCCCTGGCTCTCGGCGCCAGGGCGGTCGGGCTCGGCCGGGCGGCCCTGCTGGCCGTGGACGAGGACGGCGACGCGGGACTGCTGCGGCTGGCCGAGAGCATGGCCCTCGAACTGCGGATGCTGATCAGCGCCGTCGGAAAGTACCGGGTCGACGCCCTGTCCGCGGAGGACCTCCTGCTCCCCGCCGATGTGCGCCCCCCGCTCGCCCACGTCCTGCACTAGGGCCTCTCAGACAGTCAGTTCCTGGCCCCGCCTCCCGCTCCTCCCGTCGGCGCCGATCGCGGTCGCGGCGGTCCGCCCCCTTCCGCGCGCGAGCGCAGCCCCGAATCTTCGAGATTGGTGTGTCCAGATGCCCCAGCAGCAGGCCGGTCAGGCCCACTCGGTCGACATCGACGAGTACAACAGCACCGCGGTGGCCCTTCCCGAGCTGCCGCTGCACGAACTGTTCACCGCCCAGGCGGGCCGCACACCCGATGCCATCGCCCTGCTGTGCGGCGAAGTCGAGCTGACCTACCGGCAGTTGGACGTGTCCTCGGACGCGTTCGCTCACCGGCTGGTCGCGGCCGGGGTGCGGCCCGGCGATCGGGTGGGGCTGTTCCTGAACCGGTCGGTGGCGTATGTCGTGGCGATGCTGGGGGTGTTGAAGGCGGGCGGTGTGTATGTGCCGTTGGACGCGCGTCAGCCGGTGGAGCGGTTGGGGTGGATGCTGCGGGACACGGGTGCGGTGCTGCTGGTGACCGATCGCCGTGAGGGTGGGACGGACTTCGCCAGTGAGCTGCCGGTGGTGCGCGTGGGCGCCGAAATCGCCGCGGGCGACGGGGAGTCGGCGTCGCTTGCGCTGTCCGTCGCTCCCGATCAGGCGGCGTACGTGATGTACACCTCGGGGTCGAGCGGTACCCCGAAGGGCGTGGTGAACACGCACCGCAATGTGGTGGAACTGGCCCTTGACCCCTGGTGGTCCGGTTCCGGCGCGCGCCACCGCCGCGTTCTCGCCTACTCACCGCTGGCCTTCGACTCCTCGACGTACGAACTGTGGGTGCCGCTGCTGAGCGGCGGACTGGCGGTGATCCTCCCCGCGGCCAAGATCGACCTCGGCGAGATCGCGGACGCCATCACCCGATTCGATGTCACGGCCGCCTACTTCACCACCGCCCTCTTCGACGCGATGGCCCAGGAGGCCGTCGACAGCCTGGGGCACCTGGAGGAGATCTGGACCGGCGGCGACGTGCTGTCCAGGACCGCGTTGGAGAAGGTGCTCGCGCACTGCCCCGGAACCACCGTCGTGCACGCCTACGGCCCGACCGAGTCGACGGTCTTCTGTAGCTACCAGGTCTTCGCCACGGACACCCGGACCGTGGAACGGCTCCACCTGGGCGTCCCGATGGCCAACACCGCCATGTACGTCCTGGACGAGCGACTGCGCCAGACGCGGCCGGGCGAGCCGGGCGAGCTGTACGTCGCCGGATCCCACCTCGCCGCCGGCTACTTCGGTCGTCCGGCGCTGACGGCGGAGCGGTTCAGCGCGAACCCGTACGGTCCGCCGGGCAGTCGTATGTACCGCACGGGCGATCTGGCCCGCTGGAACCAGCACGGTGAGATCGAGTTTTTGGGCCGTGCCGATCAGCAGGTCAAGCTGCGGGGCTTCCGGATCGAACTCGGTGAGATCGAGACGGTGTTGAGCCGGGTGGCGGAGGTGGGTCAGGCGGCGGTCGTCGTGCGCGAGGACCGCCCGGGGGACAAGCGGCTCGTCGCGTACGTCGTGTCCGGTGCCGGGTGCGAGATCGACCCGGAGGCGTTGCGGCGGTACGTGGAGGGGGCGCTGCCCGAGTACATGGTGCCGTCTGCCTTCGTCACCCTGGACGCCCTGCCGCTCACCGCCAACGGCAAGCTCGACCGGCGTGCCCTGCCCGAACCGGTGCCGGCCGGCGGCGCGGGTGGCCGTGCCGCTCGCACGCCCGCCGAAGAAGTCCTGTGCACCTTGTTCGCGGAGGCCCTGGGGCTGCCGTCGGTCTCGGTGGACGACGACTTCTTCCGGCTCGGCGGCCACTCGCTGCTCGCCACCCGCCTCGTCTGCCGCATCCGCGCCCTGCTCGGCACCCAGCTGTCGCTGACCGACTTCTTCCGCCACCCGACGGCCGCCCTGCTCGCCGGTCATCTCGCCGGAGCGGTCGCGGAGGACCGTCCCGCGCTGGTGGCGGTCGAGCGCGGTGCCACGGTCCCGCTCTCCCCGGCCCAGCAACGGCTTTGGTTCCTGGACCAGTTGGAAGGCCCGTCGGCGACGTACAACATCCCGCTGGCCGTCCGGGTGCGGGGCACCCTCGACCGGGAGGCACTGCGCGGCGCCCTGTCGGACGTCGTCGCCCGGCACGAGGTGCTGCGGACGCGGTACCCGGCCCAGGACGGCACGCCGTACCAGTCCGTCCTGCCGGTGGAGTCGATCGATCTCGCGCTGCCGGTGGTCCCGGTGACCGAGGACGCGCTGCAAGACACCCTCGGCGAGCTGGCCGGGAGCCTGGCCTTCGATCTCGCCCGCGACCTGCCCCTCCGGGGGACCCTGCTGGAGCTGGCACCGGACGATCACGTGCTGCTGCTGGTGGTGCATCACATCGCCTCGGACGGCTGGTCGAACACCCCGTTGATGCGGGACCTGGGGACCGCGTACGAGGCCCGGCTCGACGGGGTGGCACCGGGCTGGGAGCCGCTGCCGGTCCAGTACGCCGACTACACCCTCTGGCAGCGCGACATCCTGGGGAGCGCGGACGACCCGGACAGCGTGATCTCCACACAACTCGCCTACTGGAAAGGCGCGTTGGCGGAGCTGCCCGACACGGTGTCGTTGCCTGCGGACCGGCCGCGCCCGGTGGTGGCCTCCTACCGGGGCGCCACGCACACCGTGTCCTGCCCGGCCGAGACGCACCGGGCACTCACCGCCCTGGCCCGGGAGACCGGCACCACGTTCTTCATGGTCGCCCAGGCGGCGGTGGCGGCGCTGCTGACCCGCTCGGGCGCCGGTACCGACATCGCCATCGGATCCCTTGTCGCGGGGCGCGGCGACGAGGCGCTCGACGATCTGGTCGGCTTCTTCGTCAACACCCTGGTCCTGCGCACCGACACCGGCGGTGACCCCTCCTTCCGTGAACTCCTCCGGCGCGCCCGGGAGACCGACCTCGCGGCCTGGGCGCACCAGGACGTGCCGTTCGACCGCCTTGTCGAGGCCCTCAACCCCGAGCGGTCCGCCTCCCGGCACCCGCTCTTCCAGGTCATGCTCACCGTGGCCGACGCCGTCGACCCGGCGCCGCCGCTGCCCGGCGCGGACACCAGCGCGAGGCAACTCCCGCTGGGTGCGGCCAAGTTCGACTTCACGGTGAACTTCCACGAGCACCACAGCCACGACGGCGGCCCGGCCGGCCTCGACATCACCATCGAGTACGCCACCGACCTCTACGACGCCGTCACCATGCGCGCCGCGGCGGCCCGTCTGGTCCGGCTGCTCGGCGCGGCCGTCACCGAACCCGAGACCCCGATCGGCCGGATCGATCTGTTCGGCGAGGCCGAACGCGCCGAACTCCTCGTCGCCTACAACGAGACCGCGACCGAGCTGCCCACCGCCACCCTGCCGGAGCTGTTCACGGCACAGGCGGCACGTACACCGGGCGCGGTGGCACTGGTGTGCGGGGAAGTCGAGCTGACCTACCGGCAGTTGGACGTGTCCTCGGACGGGTTCGCTCACCGGCTGGTCGCGGCCGGGGTGCGGCCGGGTGATCGGGTGGGGCTGTTCCTGGACCGTTCGGTGGCGTATGTCGTGGCGATGCTGGGGGTGTTGAAGGCGGGCGGTGTGTATGTGCCGTTGGACGCGCGTCAGCCGGTGGAGCGGTTGGGGTGGATGCTGCGGGACACGGGTGCGGTGCTGCTGGTGACCGATCGCCGTGAGGGTGGGACGGACTTCACCGGCGAGCTGCCGGTGGTGCGGGTGGGGGATGAAATTGCCGTGGCCGACGGCGAGTTGGCGCCATTGGGGCTCTCGCTCTCCCCTGACCAGGCGGCGTACGTGATGTACACCTCGGGGTCGAGCGGTACCCCGAAGGGCGTGGTGAACACGCACCGCAACGTGGTGGAACTGGCCCTTGACCCCTGGTGGGCGAGCGGTCGGCACCGGCGGGTGCTGGCCTATTCACCGCTGGCCTTCGACTCCTCGACGTACGAACTGTGGGTGCCGCTGCTGAGCGGCGGACTGGCGGTGATCCTCCCGGCCGCCGAGATCGACCTCGGCGAGGTCGGGGAAGCCATCGCCCGACACGGCGTCACGGCCGCCTACTTCACCACGGCCCTCTTCGACGCGATGGCCCAGGAGGCCGTCGACAGCCTGGGTCGCCTGGAGGAGATCTGGACCGGTGGCGATGTCCTGTCGGCCACGGCCCTGCGGACGGTCCTGGACCGGTGCCCGGACACCACCGTGGTGCACGCCTACGGCCCGACCGAGGCGACCGTGTTCTGTAGCTACCAGGTCTTCACCACGCAGACCCGGACCGTGGAACGGCTCCACCTCGGCGGCCCCATGGCCAACACCGGCATGTACATCCTGGACGACCGGTTCCGCCCCGCGCCTCCGGGCGTCACGGGCGAGCTGTACGTCGCCGGATCCCACCTCGCCGCCGGCTACTTCGGTCGTCCGGCGCTGACAGCGGAGCGGTTCACCGCGAACCCGTACGGTCCGCCCGGCGGTCGTATGTACCGCACGGGCGATCTGGCCCGCTGGAACCAGCACGGTGAGATCGAGTTTTTGGGCCGTGCCGATCAGCAGGTCAAGCTGCGGGGCTTCCGGATCGAACTCGGTGAGATCGAGACGGTGTTGAGCCGGGTGGCCGAGGTGGGTCAGGCGGCGGTCGTCGTGCGCGAGGACCGCCCGGGGGACAAGCGGCTCGTCGCGTACGTCGTGTCCGGTGCCGGGGGCGAGATCGACCCGGAGGCGTTGCGGCGGTACGTCGGGGGAGTGCTGCCCGAGTACATGGTGCCGTCTGCCTTCGTCACCCTGGACGCCCTGCCGCTCACCGCCAACGGCAAGCTCGACCGGCGTGCCCTGCCCAAGCCGGCCCTGCGGGGCGGCGCGGGCGGCCAGGCCGCTCGCACACCCGCCGAGGAGGTCCTGTGCACCCTGTTCGCGGAGGCCCTGGGGCTGCCGTCGGTCTCGGTGGACGACGACTTCTTCCGGCTCGGCGGCCACTCGCTGCTCGCCACCCGGCTGGTCGCGAGGGTGCGGGAGATCTTCGGGGTACAGATGCTGGTGCGGGACCTGTTCCGGCACCCGACGACGGCCGCGCTGGCCGCTCACATCGCGGACGGCCAGGATGGTCAGGACGGTCAGAGCGACACCACCCGCCCCGCCCTGACCGCCGGATCCCGTCCGGCGCGCCTGCCGCTCTCCCCCTCCCAGCAACGGCTCTGGTTCCTCGACCAGATGGAGGGCCCCTCCGCGACGTACAACATCCCGCTGGCCATCCGCCTCACGGGCGGCCTCGACCGGGACGCGCTGCGGAGCGCCGTGTCGGACGTCGTGGCCCGGCACGAGGCGCTGCGCACCCTGTTCCCCGCCGAGAACGGCGAGCCGTACCAGCGGATCGTCCCGGCCGAACAGGCGGAGGCCCCCTTCGCCGTCCCCTTCGCCGTCCTCGGCGCCGACGAGGACACGCTCGCGGCGCGGATCGGTGAGGAGGCGGGGCGCCCGTTCGTCCTCGACTCCGAACTCCCAATACGCGCCGTCCTGTTCGAGCTGGCGCCGGATGAGCACGTCCTGCTGCTGGTGATGCATCACATCGCCTCGGACGGCTGGTCGAACACCCCGCTGATGCGGGACCTGGGGACCGCGTACGGCGCCCGGATCGAGGGCGGCGCGCCGGGCTGGGAGCCGCTGCCGGTCCAGTACGCCGACTACACCCTGTGGCAGCAGGAAGTCCTGGGGGACGCGGACGACCCGGACAGCGCGCTCTCCTCCCAACTGGGCTTCTGGAAGGACGCGTTGGTGGGACTGCCGGACGAGGTGTCGCTGCCCGCGGACCGGCCGCGTCCCGCGACGGCCTCCTACCGGGGCGCCACGCACACCATGTCCTGCCCGGCCGAGACGCACCAGGCGCTCACCGCCCTGGCCCGGGAGACCGGCACCACGTTCTTCATGGTCGCCCAGGCGGCGGTGGCCGCGCTCCTGACCCGCTCGGGCGCCGGAACCGACATCGCCATCGGCGCCCCCGTCGCCGGACGCGCGGACCAGGCACTCGACGATCTGGTGGGCTTCTTCGTCAACACCCTGGTCCTGCGCACCGACACCGGCGGGGACCCGACCTTCCGTGAACTCCTGCGCCGTACACGGGAGACCGATCTGGCGGCCTGGGCCCATCAGGACGTGCCGTTCGACCGCCTTGTCGAGGCCCTCAACCCCGAGCGCTCCACCTCCCGCCACCCCCTCGCGCAGGTCATGCTCTCGGTCACCGACGCGGTCGTACCGGTGCCCGAACTGCCGGGTGTGACCGCCGAGTCGGAGTTCACGCCACTGGAGGTCGCCAAGTTCGACCTCACCTTCACCTTCCGGGAGCACCGCACCCCGGAAGGCGAACCGGCCGGCTTCGACCTGAGCGTGGAGTACGCCACCGACCTGTACGACGCGGACACCGTCCGCGCCGCCGCGGCCCGCCTGACCCGGCTGCTGGGCGCGGCGGCCGACGCCCCTGACCTGCCGGCCGGCGAGCTGGACATGCTCGGCGAGGAGGAACGCCGACGGCTGCTCGTCACCTGGAACGGCCCCGTGGTCCCCGGTGCCGGGACCTCGCTGCCGGAGGCGTTCGCCGCGCAGGTCGCCCGCGAACCGGCCGCGCCGGCCGCGGTGATGGGCGAACGCACCCTCACCTACGCCGAGTTGGACGAGCGCACCGACCGGCTGGCCCGTCGGCTCATCGGCGAGGGCATCCGCGCCGGGGACCCCGTGGTCCTCTTCCTGGAGCGCTCGCTGGAGGCGGTGGTCGCCCTGCTCGCGGTCGTGAAGGCCGGAGCGGTCTACGTCCCGCTGGACGTCCGCTACCCCGCCGACCGCATCGCCCTCATCATCCGGGACTCCAAGGCCACGGTCTTCCTCACCGACCGCGACCTGACCGGCTTCGACCTTCCCGAGCACGCCCGCACGATCCCGGTCACCGGTGTGGCGGACCACCCGGGGGACCACCCGGCGGACCCGCAGGCCACGGCCGGGGGAGCGGACCCCCTGCCCCGGATCCACCCCGACCAGCCGGCCTACGCCATGTTCACCTCCGGCTCGACCGGCGTCCCCAAGGGCGTCACGGTCACCCACCGCAACATCACCGAGCTGGCCGCCGACGTACGGTTCCCCCTCGCATCCCGGGCCCGGATGCTGCTGCACTCCCCGATGGCCTTCGACGCCTCCACCTTCGAATTCTGGATGCCACTGCTGACCGGCGGCACGCTCGTCGTCGCACCGCCCGGGCCGCTGGACACCACCGCGATGAGCCGCGCGCTGTCCGAGGGCCGGATCACGGGGCTGATCCTGTCGTCCGGGCTGTTCCAGATGCTGGCCGAGGACGACCCGGCGGCGCTGGCGGGCGTACGGACCGTGCTGACCGGCGGTGACGTCATGTCCGTCGAGGCGGTCCGCCGTATCCATCAGCACTGCCCCGAGACCACCGTGCTCAACGGCTACGGCCCGACCGAGACGACCGTCCTGGTCGCCGCGCACACCGTCCGGGCGCCCTACGACCTCCCGGGCGCGGTACCCATCGGCACCCCGCTGGACAACACCCGGATGTACGTCCTGGACAGCCGGATGCGCCTGGTCCCGCCCATGACACCGGGCGAGCTGTACCTGGCGGGCTCCGGACTGGCCGCCGGCTACCCGAACCGGTCCGCGCTGACCGCCGAGCGGTTCACCGCCGACCCTTACGGGCCGCCCGGCAGCCGTATGTACCGCACGGGCGACCTGGCCCGCTGGAACCGGCACGGAGAGATCGAGTTCCTGGGCCGCGCCGACCAGCAGGTCAAACTCCGTGGCTTCCGGATCGAACCCGGTGAGATCGAGACGGTCCTGTGCCGGCACCCTTCGGTGGCGCAGGCGGCCGTGGTGCTCGGCGAGATCAGGGCGGGCGACAAGTGCCTGATCGCCTACGTCACCCCCTTCGAGGGCGGCCGGGTGGACATCGCCGAGCTGCGCGCGTGGGTGGCCGCGACCCTGCCCGACTACATGGTGCCGTCCGCCTTCGTCCGGCTGGACGCCCTGCCGCTCACCGCCAACGGCAAGCTCGACCGCCGTGCCCTGCCCGCGCCCGAGCCGGCCGACATGGGAGCGGTGGCCGAGGGCCGGGCCCCGCGCACCCCCAACGAGGAGATGCTCTGCGGCCTGTTCGCCGAGCTGCTCGGCCGCCCGTCGGTCTCCATCGACGACAACTTCTTCCACCTGGGCGGGCATTCGCTGCTCGCCACCCGGCTCGTGCGCCGGATCAACAGCGTCATGGGGGTCGACCTGCCGATCGGCGCCCTCTTCAACAACCCGATGGTGGCCACGCTGGTCGAGCAGCTCGACCGTATCGGCAGCGCCCGGCCCAAGCTTCGGCCCATGCGCCGGATGGGAGCGTCCAAGTGATCCCCTTGTCCTTTGCCCAGCAGCGGCTGTGGTTCCTGGACCAGATGGAAGGCCCCTCCGCGACCTACCACATTCCGCTGGCCGTCCGGATGCGCGGCGCTCTCGACCGTGCTGCCCTGCGGGGCGCCCTGGCGGATGTCGTGGCCCGGCACGAGGTGCTGCGCACCCTGTTCCCCGCCCAGGAGGGGACGCCGTACCAGTCGATTCTCGCGGAGGAGGACGTCGATCTCCCGCTGCCGGTGATCCCGGTAACCGAGGACGCGCTCGCCGGCACCCTCGGCGAACTGGCGGCGAAGACCTTCGACCTCGCCCATGACCTGCCCCTGCGCGCGACCCTGCTGGAGCTGGCCCCCGAGGACCACGTCCTGCTGCTGGTCGTGCATCACATCGCCTCGGACGGCTGGTCCAACGCCCCGCTGATGCGGGACCTGGGGATCGCGTACGGCGCCCGGATCGAGGGCGGTGCGCCGGACTGGGAGCCGCTGCCGGTCCAGTACGCCGATTACACGCTGTGGCAGCAGGAGGTGCTGGGCGACGCGGACGACCCGGGCAGCGTCCTCTCGTCCCAACTGGGCTACTGGAAAGACGCGTTGGCGGGGCTCCCGGACGAAGTGTCGTTGCCCGCGGACCGGCCGCGCCCGGTGGTGGCGTCGTACCGGGGTGCTACGCACACCGTGTCCTGCCCGGCCGGGACGCACCGCGCGCTCACCGCCCTGGCTCGGGAAACCGGCACCACGTTCTTCATGGCCGCCCAGGCGGCGGTGGCCGCGCTGCTGACCCGCTCGGGCGCCGGAACCGACATCGTCATCGGCTCCCCGGTCACCGGCCGCGGCGACGAAGCCCTCGACGACCTGGTCGGCTTCTTCGTCAACACCCTGGTCCTGCGCACCGACACCGGCGGGGACCCGTCCTTCCGCGAACTGCTCCGCCGCGCCCAGAAGACCGATCTGGCGGCCTGGGCCCACCAGGACATGCCGTTCGACCGTCTTGTCGAGGTCCTCAATCCGGAGCGCTCGGCCTCCCGTCATCCGCTCTTCCAGGTGATGCTCACCGTCGGCCAGTCGCTCGACGCGGCGGCCCCCGAACTCGGCTTCCTGGAAACGTCGTTGGTGATTCCGGAACTGCGGATCGCGAAGTTCGACCTGACCTTCGGCTTCCAGGAGCGCGCCCGCGGCGACGGCGACCCGGCCGGATTCGACATCGTCGCCGAGTACGCCACCGACCTGTACGACGCGCGGACGGTACGGGCGGTCCTCGACCGGCTGACGCGACTGCTCACCGCGGTGGCCGAGACCCCGGACACACCGATCGGCGAGCTGGACGTGCTGGCGGCAGACGAACGCCGGCAACTGGACACCTGGGCCGGTCCCCGCACCCGCGCCCCCCAACTCTCCCTGGACCAGCTGTTCAGCGGAAAGGCGGCCGCGACCCCCGACGCCGTGGCCCTTGTCCATGAGGAGCAGCGGATCACCTATGCGGAGCTGGACATCTGGTCCAACCGCCTGGCCCGCCACCTCACCGCACGCGGCGTGACACCGGGCAGCCTGGTCGCGATCCACCTCGAACGCTCACCTCTGCTGATCGCCTCGCTGCTCGCGGTGCTGAAGGCCGGCGCCGGATACACCCTGCTGGACCCCCAGTTCCCGCTGGAGCGCCTCAACAAGGCCCTCGAACAGACCGGTCCATCGGTGGTGATCAGCCAGGCGTATCTCCCTGCGCTGGAGCACACCGCCCCCCTGATCGACCTCACCGCCGACGCGACGGTGATCGCGGCGACTTCGGGTGCGGCGGTGGAGACGTCCGGCCACCCTGAGGCCGTGGCCTGCATCATGTTCACGTCCGGCTCGACCGGCACCCCGAAGGGCGTGGCCGCCTCTCATCGCGCCCTGGCGGCGACGTTCTTGGGCCCGGACTACCTCCACTTCGGCCCGGAGCAGAGCTACTTGCAGTGCTCGCCGATCTCCTGGGACGCTTTCGCGCTTGAGGTCTTCGGCCCGCTCCTGCATGGCGGTACCTGTGTCCTCCAGCCCGGTCAGCACACCGATCCGCACCAGATCGTGGAGCTGGTCGAGCGGCATCGGATCACGACGCTTCAGATGTCCGCGAGCCTGTTCAACCACATGCTGGACGAGCACCCGGCCGTTTTCGACGTCGTACGTGAGGCCATGACGGCCGGGGAGGCCGCCTCGCCCACCCACACGGCTCGGGCCCTCGCCGACCACCCTCATCTGCACCTGATCAACGGCTACGGTCCCGCGGAGAGCATGGGCTTCACCACCACCCATCCCATCACCGCCGACACCACGGACGCCACCACCATCCCCATCGGCAGTCCGGTGACGGGCAAGAACGCGTACGTCCTCGGCCCGAACCTCGAACTCCTCCCGCCCAACACGCCCGGTGAGCTGTACGTCGCCGGACATGGCCTGGCCCACGGGTACATCGGCCAACCCGCGCTCACGGCCGACCGGTTCACCGCGAACCCGTACGGTCCGCCCGGCAGCCGTATGTACCGGACGGGTGACCTGGCCCGCTGGAACCATCGGGGCGAGCTGGAGTATCTCGGCCGCGCGGACCAGCAGTTGAAGCTCCGGGGGTTCCGCATCGAACCCGGCGAGATTGAGAACGTCCTGCGCGCGCACCCCTCCGTGGCCCAGGCGGCGGTCGGCGTGCGTGAGGTCCGGCCGGGGGACAAGCGGCTCGTCGCGTACGTCGTGCCGGTCGCCGGTGGCCGGATCGAGCCGGAGGCGCTGCGCCGGCACGCCGAGAGCGCGCTCGCCGACTACATGGTCCCGGCCGTCTTCATGGCGCTGGACGTCCTTCCCCTGACCGTCAACGGCAAGCTCGACCAGCGGGCCCTGCCCCAGCCAAGTCTCCAGGGGCACACCACCGACGGACGAGCCCCCCGCACCCCCGCCGAAGAGGTCCTGTGCACCGTCTTCGCCGAGGTACTGGGCCTGCCCTCGGCCTCCGTGGACGACGACTTCTTCCGCCGCGGCGGCCACTCCCTGCTCGCCACCCGGCTGGTCTCCAGGGTGCGCGAGATCTTCGGAGTGCGGTTGCTGGTAAGGGACTTGTTCCGGTACCCGACGGTCGCCGCGCTGGCCGAGCGCATCGCGGGCGACCGGGCGGAAGCGTCCCGGCCCGCCCTGGTGGCGGGGGAGCGTCCGGCACGGCTGCCGCTCTCCCCGGCCCAGCGCCGGCTCTGGTTCCTGGACCAGATGGAGGGCCCCTCGGCGACGTACAACATCCCCATGGCCATACGGCTGACCGGTGACCTCGACCGTGCGGCGCTGCGGGGCGCCCTGGCGGACGTCGTGGGCCGGCACGAGGCCCTGCGCACCCTGTTCCCCGCCGAGCACGGCGAACCCCGCCAGCAGATCGTCCCGGCCGACCGGGCGGAGGTCCCCTTCACCGTCCTCGGCGCCGACGAGGACACCCTGGCGGCCCGGATCAGCGAGCAGGCCGGCCGGCCCTTCGCCCTCGACTCCGAACTCCCGCTGCGCGGCGTCCTGTTCGAGCTCGCGCCGGACCATCACGTCCTGCTCCTGGTGGTGCACCACATCGTCTCGGACGGCTGGTCGAACACCCCGCTGATGCGGGACCTGGGGACCGCGTACTCCGCTCGGGTCGAGGGGGCGGCGCCGGGTTGGGAGCCACTGCCCGCCCAGTACGCCGACTACACCCTGTGGCAGCAGGCACTCCTGGGGGACGCCGACGACCCGGACAGCCTGATCGCCGCCCAACTCGGCCACTGGCGCAACGCCCTGGAGGCCGTACCGGACGAGGTGACCCTTCCCGCCGACCGGCCGCGTCCGGTGGTGGCGTCGTATCGGGGCGCCACACACACCGTGTCCTGCCCGGCCGAGACGCACCGCGCGCTCACCGCCCTGGCCCGGGAGACCGGCACGACGTTCCTCATGGTGGCGCAGGCGGCGGTGGCCGCGCTGCTGACCCGTTCGGGCGCCGGTACCGACATCGTCCTCGGCTCACCCGTGACCGGCCGCGCGGACCAGGCGCTCGACGATCTGGTCGGCTTCTTCGTCAACACCCTGGTCCTGCGCACCGACACCAGCGGCGCCCCCTCCTTCCGCGAACTGCTGCGCCGCGCCCGGGACACGGACCTCGCCGCCTGGGCCCACCAGGACGTTCCCTTCGACCGCCTTGTCGAGGCCCTCAATCCGGAGCGCTCGGCCTCCCGGCACCCGCTGTTCCAAGTCATGCTCACCGTCGGCCAGTCCCTCGGTTCCGGACCCGAACTTGATGGCTTGGAAACCGAGTTCGTCGTCCCGGAGCTGAGGATCGCGAAGTTCGATCTGACCTTCGGCTTCGAGGAGCACCTGGCCGAGGACGGCGGTTCGGCCGGCTTCGACATCTGCGTGGAGTACGCCACCGACCTGTACGACGCCGGTACGGTACGGGCCGCCGTGGCGCGCCTGGTCCGGCTGCTCGGCGCGGCGGCCGAGGCGCCCGATCTGCCGTTCGGCCGACTGGAGATCCTCGGCGAGGAGGAGCGCGGCCGGCTCACGGCCTTGGCCGGTCCCGACACCTCCGCCCCACGGCTCTCCCTGGACCGGCTGTTCAGCGAGCGGGCGGCGCGGGTCCCCGACTCGGTGGCCCTTGTCCATGAGGAGCAGCGGATCACCTATGCGGAGCTGGACATCTGGTCCAACCGCCTGGCCCGCCACCTCACCGCGCGGGGCGTACGGCCGGGTGGCCTGGTCGCGATCCACCTCGAACGCTCACCTCTGCTGATCGCCTCGCTGCTCGCGGTGCTGAAGGCCGGCGCCGGATACACCCTGCTGGACCCCCAGTTCCCGCTGGAGCGCCTGAACGGCGTTCTCGCGCAGACCGATCCGGCCGCCGTGATCAGTCAGGCGTACCTCCCTGCGCTGGAGCACGCCGCGCCGTTGATCGATCTGACCGCCGACGCGACGGTGATCGCGGCGACTTCGGGTGCGGCGGTGGAGACGTCCGGGCATCCCGAGGCCGTGGCCTGCATCATGTTCACGTCCGGTTCGACCGGCACCCCGAAGGGCGTGGCCGCCTCTCATCGCGCGCTGGCGGCGACGTTCTTGGGCCCGGAGTACCTTCATTTCGGCCCGGAGCAGAGCTACTTGCAGTGCTCGCCGATCTCCTGGGACGCTTTCGCGCTTGAGGTCTTCGGCCCGCTCCTGCATGGCGGTACCTGTGTCCTCCAGCCCGGTCAGCACACCGATCCGCACCAGATCGTGGAGCTGGTCGAGCGGCATCGGATCACGACGCTTCAGATGTCCGCGAGCCTGTTCAACCACATGCTGGACGAGCACCCGGCCGTTTTCGACGTCGTACGTGAGGCCATGACGGCCGGGGAGGCCGCCTCGCCCACCCACACGGCTCGGGCCCTCGCCGACCACCCTCATCTGCACCTGATCAACGGCTACGGTCCCGCGGAGAGCATGGGCTTCACCACCACCCATCCCATCACCGCCGACACCACGGACGCCACCACCATCCCCATCGGCAGTCCGGTGACGGGCAAGAACGCGTACGTCCTCGGCCCGAACCTCGAACTCCTCCCGCCCAACACGCCCGGTGAGCTGTACGTCGCCGGACATGGCCTGGCCCACGGGTACATCGGCCAACCCGCGCTCACGGCCGACCGGTTCACCGCGAACCCGTACGGTCCGCCCGGCAGTCGTATGTACCGGACGGGTGACCTGGCCCGCTGGAACCATCGGGGCGAGCTGGAGTATCTCGGTCGCGCGGACCAGCAGTTGAAGCTCCGGGGGTTCCGCATCGAACCCGGCGAGATCGAGAACGTCCTGCGTGGGCACCCCTCCGTGGCCCAGGCGGCCGTGGTCATCGGCGAGATCCGGCCCGGCAACAAGGGCCTCATCGCCTATGTGACCCCCCTCGACGGGGCCCGCATCGACATCGCCGGTCTCCGCGCCCACGCCTCCGTGTCGCTTCCCGACCATATGATCCCAGCGGCCTACGTCCCCCTGGACGTCCTCCCGCGCACCACCAACGGCAAGCTCGACCGCCGCGCCCTGCCCCAGCCCGACCCCGACGACCAGCCCCGCACCGGCCGGGGCCCCCGCACCCCCGCCGAAGAAGTCCTGTGCACCCTGTTCGCCGAGGTCCTCGGCCTGTCCTCGGCCGCCGTGGACGACGACTTCTTCCACCGCGGCGGACACTCCCTGCTCGCCACCCGGCTGATCAGCCGCATCCGCACCATCTGGAGCACGCACACCACGATCAGCGACCTGTTCCGCTATCCGACACCCGCACTGCTCGCCGAGCACATCGCGGCCGGTGCGGGCGGCGGCAGGGCCAACCCGCTGGAGGCGGTCCTGCGGATCCGGGGCTCGGCGGAGGCATCCGCGCCGCCGCTGTTCTGCGTCCACCCCATCTCGGGGATCAGCTGGGGATACGCCGGTCTGCTGCGGCACATCGGCGAGGAGCACCCCGTCATCGGGTTGCAGGCCCGGCACTTCACCGAGCCGCAGCGCCGCCCCGGGTCCATCGCGGAGATGGCGGACGACTACCTGGCCTCGATCCGCGCGGTCCAGCCGCACGGGCCGTACCACCTGATCGGCTGGTCCTTCGGCGGCATGGTCGCGCACGCCGTCGCCGCCCGGCTGGAGCGGCTGGGCGAGGAGGTACGGCTGCTCGGGCTGCTGGACGCCTATCCGCTGCCGGAGGGCTTCGAACCGCGGCCGATCACCGGCGGGGACGTACTGCACGGCCTGCTCGGCGAGGTGCCGGCGGACGTGTCCGTCCACTGCGCCGAGGGGGCGCCGGACGTACGCGAACTCGCCCTGCTGGTACGGGAGCGGGCACCCGGGCTCGGTGAACTCGACGGACCGGGCGCGGCAGCCGTCGTCGAGGCGACCATCGCCAACCTGGACATCCGGCTGCGCCATGTGCCGGACCTGCCCTTCACCGGCGACCTGCTCTTCTTCAACGCCACCGGCACGCCTGCCCCGTTGACGGCGGCCGAGGCCTGGGCGCCGTACGTGGGCGGCCGGATCGAGGAGGTCGACATCGACTGCCGGCACGCCGAGATGACCGAGCCCGAGCCCCTGCGCGCGATCGGCGAGATCCTGTCGGGCCGGCTGCGCCCCGCCAGGCGCTAGCCCCGCCACCCGGCCCTCCGACCGACCGCCCGGCGGCCCCCGAGTCACTTTCGACCGGGCCGCCGGGCGGTCGTCGGTCGGACCCCTGGCCAACCCCCGGGCGGATCCCCGAACGAACCCCGGGCGGATCCCCGAACGAACCCGAGCGGCCCCCGGACGAGCGCGCCCCCCTCACCCCGCCCCCTCCGCCACGCGGTGACTGCCCGGGAACTGCCGCCCCAGCCACCGGATTCGGCCGGGTCTTTTTCCTAACGTGAACGTGTCCGAACGGCCGACCCGGTACGCAAAGGAGCGGCCCGGCCTCAGAGGAAGCAAGGGATATGGCTGATCATTCCGGCTGGCGCCTCGGTATCGCTTCGGCTCCCATCCATCACGGCGAGATCCTTCAGGGAGTCTTCCCCCACGAGGGCGGACTCACCAGGGGCCTGGTGACGCTCCCCTGCACCATCTACAAGACACACGCGACCTTCATGCCGGCACCCGGTGCCGAACTGACCGTCTCCCCGGCCTGGAAGACCAAGGCCCTGCGCGCGGCCGAACTCACCATCGCCGCGATCAGACCGGACGGGGAACACCCCGTGGGCGGTCACCTCGACCTCTCCGGCGACGTCCCGCTGTGCCGTGGCTTCGGCTCCTCCACCAGCGATGTCCTCGCCACCATCTGGGCGGTCAAGGACGCGTTCGTCAGCGCGCTGGCCCCCGAGGACGTGGCCCGGCTCGCCGTACAGGCGGAACTGGCCTCCGACTCCCTGATGTTCGAGGAGACATCGGTGCTGTTCGCCCAGCGCGACGGCGAGGTCATCGAGGACTTCGGCTACCGCATGCCACCGGTGCGCGTCCTCGGCTTCGGCTCACGGCCGCAGAACAACGGCCAGGGCGTGGACACCCTCGCCTTCCCGCCGGCCAGCTACGGCACCGACGAGACCCGGAGCTTCGCCGAGCTCCAGGCCATGCTCCGCGACGCCATCCAGACGAAGGACGCGGCCCTCCTCGGCGCGGTGGCCACCGCCAGCACCGAGATCAACCAGCGGCATCTGCCGATACCGGACCTCGACCGGATCCGCTGGATCGTCCGGGAGGTCGGCGCCCTCGGGGTGCAGACCGCCCACAGCGGGGACATCGCCGGCATCCTCTTCGACCGCGACGACCGCGATGTCGAGGCCCGCACCGAACACGCGAAAGACCTTCTGCACAGCACGGGCATCCACGAGCAGTGGATCTTCACGACGGGTGACTGACATGACGACGACCGTGGTCGCGAGTGCCGCCAAAGTGCACTCGTCCGTAGTGGAAGCCACCGAGCTCCCGCGCCTCATCCGACTCACCGACAACCTCTACGGGGCCGCCTTCAGCCTGATGAAGCTGCTGCCCGCCCGCTACATCATCGACCAGGCCGAGGCCGCCGGGACGCTGCTCCCGGGCACCCCGATCATCGAGACCTCCTCCGGCACCTTCGCCCTGGGCCTCGCCATGGTGTGCCGGCTGCGCGGCTACCCCCTCACCATCGTCGGCGACGCGGCGATCGACCGGGAGCTGTACACCCGGCTGACGATGCTCGGCGCGACGGTGGAGATCGTCGAGGACACCGGACAGCCCGGCGGCATCCAGGGCGCCCGGCTCGCCCGGGTCGAGGAACTGCGCCAGCTGCGCCCGGGCAGCTTCGTACCGGGCCAGTACGACAACCCCGACAACCCGGCCGCGTACGGCTCGGTCGCCGAACTGATCGGCGGCACCCTCGGCCCGGTCGACTGCCTGGTCGGCCCGGTCGGTTCGGGCGGCTCCACCGGCGGTCTCGCTGCGGCCCTGCGGCTCTCCGACCCGACCCTGCACCTGGTCGGCGTCGACACCCACGGCTCGATCATCTTCGGCACCCCGGACCGCCCCCGGATGCTGCGCGGCCTGGGCAGCAGCATCCACCCGGGCAATGTGCGGCACTCGGCCTACGACGAGGTGCACTGGGTCACCGCGCCCGAGGCGTTCCACGCCACCCATGAACTCTTCCGCACCCACGGCCTGTTCATGGGCCCGACGAGCGGCGCGTCCTTCCAGGTCGCCGCCTGGTGGGCGCGGCAGAACCCCGACAGCACGGTGGTCGCCGTACTGCCCGACGAGGGTTACCGCTACCAGTCGACCGTCTACAACGAGACCTGGCTGCGCGAGCAGGGCATCACCCCGGCCGCCAACCCGGCGGGCCCGACCCTGGTCGACCACCCGCTGGACGCGCCGTCCACCTGGTCCCGGCTGCTGTGGGCGCGGCGCCGGTTCGACGATGTGATGGTGCCCGGAGCGCGCGCATGAACGACCGGCTGCTCCTCCTGATCGAGTCCAACACCACCGGCACAGGGCGCCAGTTCGCCCAGCGGGCCGTCGCGGCGGGCACCGAACCGGTACTGCTCAGCGCCGACCCAGGACGCTATCCGTATGCCGCCGAGGACGGGCTGCGCACGGTGGTCGTCGACACCGCCGACCCTGCGGCCCTCTGGTCGGCGGTGCGGGAACTCGCCGAGGGCGCCGAGATCGCGGGCGTGCTGTCCAGCTCCGAGTACTTCGTGGCCACCGCCGCCGAGCTGGCGGACCGGCTCGGGCTGCCCGGCCCGGCCGCCGAGGCCGTACGGGCCTGCCGCAACAAGACCACCCAGCGCCGCCTCCTCGCCGGAGCCGGGGTGCCGGTGCCCGGGTTCACGGAGGCCGGCGAGGTCGCGGAGGCCGTCGACGCGGCCGCCCGGCTGGGCCTGCCCGTCGTGGTCAAGCCGGTCCAGGGCTCCGGCAGCGTGGGCGTACGGCTGTGCGCGAGCCTCGGGGAGGTCGCCGACCACGCCGGGACCCTGCTGGCGGCCACCGTCAACGAGCGGGGGCTGGCCGCGCCCACCCGGATCCTGGTCGAGTCGTATCTGACGGGCCGGGAGTTCTCGGTCGAGGTGGTCGGGCACGAGGCCGTGGTGACCGTCGCCAAGCACGTCGGCCCGCCACCGGTGTTCGTCGAGACCGGCCACGACCTGCCCGCCGACCTGCCGGCGCGGCAACGGGACGCCCTGACCGGGTGCGCGGTCGCGGCCGTACGGGCCCTCGGCCTCGGCTGGGGCGCGGCGCACGTGGAGCTGCGGCTGGACGGCGACACCCCCCGGGTGATCGAGGTCAACCCGCGGCTGGCGGGCGGCATGATCCCCGAACTGGTGCGCCGCGCCTGCGGGATCGACCTGGTCACGGCGCAGGTCCGGTCCGCCGCCGGGCTGCCGGTGACGCTGGAGCGCGACCGGGACGCCGGGGCGTCGATCCGCTTCCTGACCGTCGAGGCGGCGGGCACCCTCGGCCCCGCGGCCGCCGTCGAGGGGGCACTGTCCCGGGCGCGGCAGGTGCCGGAGGTGGTGGACGCCGCGCTGTACCGCGCGCCGGAGGCGCCCGTGGGACCCGCCGAGGACTTCCGGGGCCGACTCGGCCATGTGATCACGGCCGGTTCCTCGACAGCAGCCGCGGCACGGGCGGCGGACGAGGCGGTGACCAGGCTGGCCGGCGCACTGCGCCCCCCGGCCGCGCCGCCGACGGCCCAGCCGCCCGCACCGGCCGACACCGCCCCGGACCACCAGGACCATCAGGGCCACAGGGGTCGCGAGGAACACAAGGACCCCAAGGACCGCCAGGAGACCGTATGAGCGCCATCGATGCCATCCACGCCCTCGACGCGATCGCCTGCCGAACCGCGACGGCCGTCCGTGACGGGGCCGACACCGGCCGGCTGCGGACCACGCTCAACGACGAGGCGCACCGGATCGTCTACGACCAGTACCTGCCGGGCTCCGGCTCCGGCCGGGACGGCATGGTCCAGGAGCTGCGCCTGATCAGCGAGGTGGACCTGGCCCATCTGGTCATGCTGGCCGAACGCGGCATCGTGGACACCGGCCGGGTCGCGATCCTGCTGGACACCATCTCCGCGCTGCGCGCCGACGACTTCGCCGAACTGCGCGGCATGCCCATGCCCCGCGGCGTCTACCTGGCCTACGAGGGCAGACTGGTGGAGCGGCTCGGCGAGCGGATCGGCGGGGTCCTGCACACCGGACGGTCCCGCAACGACCTCAACGCGACGACCGTACGGCTGAAGACCCGCGGCCCGTACGGCGAACTCCTCACCGAGGTCGCCGAGTTGGCCGACATCCTGCTGGCCGCCGCCGATGTCTACCGCGATGTCACCATGCCCGCCTACACCCACGGTCAGCCCGCCGTGCCGATCACCTACGGGCACTACCTGACCGGCGTGGCCAGTTCGGTGCTGCGGAGCCTGGCGGCGCTGCTGGAGGCGGGCCGGGAGATCGACGTCAACCCGCTCGGGGCCGGTGCCGTCGGCGGCACCTCCGTCCGCATCGACCCGCACCGCACGGCCGAACTGCTGGGCTTCACCGGCGCGGCACCCAACTCGGTCGACGCGGTTGCCTCACGGGACTTCGTGCTGCGCCTGCTCGCCGCCTGCTCCACCCTCGGGGTGACGATGGCCCGGGTCGCCCGGGATCTGAGCACTTGGACCTCGGAGGAGTTCGGGCTGCTGCGGATGGCCGACGACCTGGTCGGCTCCAGCTCGATGATGCCGCAGAAGCGCAACCCGTTCCTGCTGGAGCACATCCAGGGCCGGTCGAACGCCGCCCTCGGCGGTTTCGTCGCCGCCTCCTCGGCGATGAGCACGGCCGGCTTCACCAACGCCATCGCGGTGGGCACCGAGTCGGTACGCCATCTGTGGCCGGGCCTGCGCGACACCCTGGACGCGGTCACCCTGCTGCGGCTGGTGGTGGCCGGCGCGGAGCCGGAGCGCGAGCGGATGGAGGAGCGGGCCGTCGGGGGCTTCACCACGGCGACGTACCTGGCGGAGTCCCTGGTGATGGACGGCATGCCGTTCCGCAAGGCCCACCATCTGGTGGGGGAGACCGTGCTGTCGGCCCTGGACCGGGGGGTCTCGCTGACCGAGGCGGGCCGCGAGCGGCCCGAGGTCGCCGCGCTCGCAGCGGGGGACGGCTCGTCCTGGCTCGATCCCGCGGACGTCGCCGCCGCGTACGCCTACGGCGGCGGGCCCGGCGCCACCTCGACCGAGGCGGCCCTGCGCCGGCTCACCGCCGAACTCGAAGGACTGCACGACGAGGTGACGGCCCGCAGGACCCGCTGGACGAAGGCGGCCGACCGGCTCACCACGACGGTACGGGCGCTGGTCGAATCGTCATGAGCGACGAGAACGCGGTCATGGGCGAAGAGAGATCCGTGATGGGCGACGAGAACGACGGCGGAACGGGGCTGGACATGCGGCCCCGGCGCGACTTCCGGCTGCTGTGGGGCGGCGAGACCGTCAGCAAGTTCGGCAGCAGCATCTCCGGCGTCGCCATGCCGCTGGTGGCCGTGGTGACCCTGCACGCGGGCACCCTGTGGGTGAGCGTGCTGGCCGCCGCCGCCTGGCTGCCCTGGCTGCTCTTCGGGCTGTCGGCGGGCGCCTGGGTGGACCGGGTACGGCGGCGCCCGCTGATGATCGCCTGCAACCTGGTCTCGCTGGTGCTGCTGGCCGGCGTTCCCGTCGCCGCCTGGTACGGCGTCCTCACCCTGGCGCAGCTGTTCGCCGTGTCCCTGCTGACCGGCTGCGCGAGCGTCCTCTTCTCCGTGGCGTACCGCGTCTATCTGCCGACCGTCGTGGCCAAGGACGAGCTGTCCGCGGCCAACGCCAAGCTTCAGGGCAGCGAGTCGGTGGCGCAGCTGGGCGGTCTGGGGGCCGGCGGTCTGCTGGCGGGGGCCCTCGGCGCGGTGACCGGGCTGCTGGCCGACGCGGCGACCTTCCTGGTCTCCACCCTGTGCCTGCTCGCCGTGCGGGGCCGCGAACCGCGCGTCGAGACGCCCCGGGCGCGCCCCGGGCTGCGCGCGGAGATCCGGGAGGGCCTGCGCCACACCCTGCGCGATCCCTACCTCCGGGTGCTCACGGTCTACGGGTCGGTCACCAATCTGCTGCTGACCGGCTGCCAGGCCATCCTCACCGTCTTCCTGGTGCGTGAACTGGGCGTCGGCGAGGGCGCGGTGGGCTGGCTGCTCGCGGCGGGCGGCGTGGGCGGATTCCTCGGCGCCCTCGCCGCGGGCCCGATGGCCCGGCGCTTCGGCACGGCCCGCGGCATGCTGCTGTGCAAACTCGTCACCGCCCCCCTGGGACTGCTGATCCCGCTGGCGGGCCCGGGCGCCCGCTCCGTGCTCGTGGCCCTGGGCCTCGCGGGCCTGTCGGTGGGCGTCGTCTGCGGCAGCGTCATCCAGGGCGCGTTCCGGCAGACATACTGCCCGCCCGGACTGCTCGGCCGGATCACGGCGAGCTACTCCGTCGCCAACTACGGCTCGGTGCCGGTCGGCGCGCTGCTCGGCGGCGCGCTCGGTACGGCCGTCGGACTGCGGCCGACGCTGTGGCTGCTGACCGCGGGACTCGCCGTCAGCAGCCTGCTGTTGCTGGTGAAGCCGCTGGCCGGACGCCGCGACCTGCCCACCGAGCCGGTGGCCGGGGAGCGGTCCGCGGCGGAGGCGACGGCGGCACCGGTGCGCACGGCCACGGCCACGGCCCGCGCGATGTGACGGCCCTCTCTGACGAACGCGTATGACTCGTATGAACACGTATGACACCCCCTCCACGGCCGGGAGCAGTCCAGTGGAATCCACCCCGCAGCCAGTACGGCACAGCCTCCCGCCCCCGGGCACCCCCGACCTGCGGCTGCTACGGCTGTCCGACACCACGGACGCCGGCTCGGACGCCGCCCCCGACGCGGCCACGCTGGACGCGTCCGAACGCGAGCGTGCCGCCTCCTTCGCCAGACCCGTGGACCGCGTCCGCTTCACGGCCGCGCACCGCACGCTGCGCACGGTACTGGGGTCCTACCTAGGGGTGCCGCCCGGGGAGATCCGCTACGCCCGCGAGACCTGCCCCTGCTGCGGCGGACCCCATGGCCGCCCCGCTCTCCTCGGCTTCCCCGGCGATCTCCACTTCTCGCTCTCCCACCGCGGCGACCTGGTGCTGATCGGCGTCGCGGGCGAGCCGATCGGGGTGGACGTGGAGCTGGTGCCCGACATCGAGGGGAGCGGCGAGCTGGCCCTGATGCTGCACCCCGACGAGCAGCGGGAGGCCCGGGCCCTCGACCCGGTCCGCCGCCCCGGGGCCGTGGCCCGGCTGTGGACGCGGAAGGAGGCGTATCTGAAGGGCCTCGGCACCGGTCTCGGCCGCGACCCCGCCCTGGACTACATCGGGCTGGGCACCCCGGACGGCCCGCGGCCCCGGGTCGACTGGCACTTCAGGGACGTCCCGGTGGACCGCGGCTACGTCGCCTCGGTGGCCACCCGCGGACCGCTGACCGCCCCCGCCGCCCGCCCGAATCGCGTCACCGGCCGCTTCCCCCGGCACCGGTGAGGCGCGCTCGGTCTATGCTCACCTGGTGGAACGCAGGGCGGCAGAGGCTGGTGACGCAAGGACATGCTGAGAGAGGTCACCGCGACCCGCTACATCGAGCCGCTGCGCTCCGGCGGCTCCGTCCCCGGCATCGTCGAGGCCGACGACCTCGGCACGTACGTCGTGAAGTTCACCGGTTCGGCACAGGGGCACAAGGCGCTGGTCGCGGAGGTGATCGTCGGCGAGCTGGCCCGCGCGCTCGGGCTGCGCTTCCCCGAGCTGGTCCTCGTGCACTTCGACCCGGCCGTCGCCGCCGCGGAGCCGCACCAGGAGGTGCGCGACCTGCACAGCGCCAGCGCGGGGGTGAACCTCGGCATGGACTATCTGCCGGGCGCCCGCGACCTCACCCCGGAGCTCGCCCGCGTCTTCCCGGTGGACCCGCTGGAGGCCGGCCGCGTGGTGTGGCTGGACGCGCTGACCGTCAATGTCGACCGCACCGTGCACAGCTCCAACCTGATGGTGTGGCCCACCCTCGGCACCGTGCCGCCGCGGCTGTGGCTCATCGACCACGGCGCCGCCCTCGTCTTCCACCACCGCTGGGACACCACCACCCCGGCCAAGCGGTACGACTTCCGCCATCACGCCCTCGGCCAGTACGGCCCCGACGTCCGCGCCGCCGACGCCGAACTCGCCCCGCGCGTCACGGAGGAGCTGCTGCGCGCGATCGTCGCCGAGGTGCCGGACGCCTGGCTGGCCGAGGACGCGGGGTTCGCCACGCCCGACGACGTCCGGGACGCCTACGTCGGCTATCTGCTGGCCCGGGTGCGGCGGTCGGCCGAGTGGCTGCCCACCGACTTCCCGAGCCGTGAACAGGTCGCAGCCGAGGAGGCCGCCCGCGCAGCCCGTACCCAGGCGGGCCGCCCGGACTGGCTGAAGCAGGTCCCCGATCTGCACGGCAAGCCGGCCGTGGAACACGACGGGGCGATCCACCTGCGCTGACGGGCCCCGGAAAACGGCGGGGTGGCCCGGGGCGGAAACCCCGAGCCACCCCGAGACCCGCCGGGGCTCAGCCCCTGAGCTGCTGGTACGCCGGCAGCGTCAGGAAGTCGGCGTAGTCCTCGTCCAGGGACACCCGCAGCAGCAGATCGTGCGCCTCCTGCCAGTGCCCGGCGGTGAACGCCTCCTCGCCGATCTCCTTGCGGATGCTGTCGAGTTCCTCCGCCGCGACCTTGCGGGCCAGCTCCGGCGTCGCCTTCTCGCCGTTCTCGAACTCGACGCCCGCGTTGATCCACTGCCAGATCTGGGAGCGGGAGATCTCGGCGGTGGCCGCGTCCTCCATCAGATTGAAGATGGCGACCGCGCCGAGGCCGCGCAGCCACGCCTCGATGTAACGGATGCCCACCTGCACGGCGTTGACCAGACCGGCGTACGTCGGCTTCGCCTCCAGCGAGTCCACGGCGATCAGGTCGGCGGCCGACACCTGCACGTCCTCGCGCAGCCGGTCCTTCTGGTTCGGCTTGTCGCCGAGCACCCGGTCGAAGGACTCCATGGCGATCGGCACCAGATCGGGGTGGGCCACCCACGAGCCGTCGAAACCGTCGTTCGCCTCACGGTCCTTGTCGGCGCGGACCTTCTCGAAGGCCACCTTGTTGACCTCCGCGTCCCGGCGGGAGGGGATGAAGGCCGCCATGCCGCCGATCGCGTGCGCGCCGCGCTTGTGGCAGGTGCGCACGAGCAGTTCGGTGTAGGCGCGCATGAACGGGGCGGTCATCGTCACCGCGTTGCGGTCCGGCAGCACGAACTTGGGGCCGCCGTCACGGAAGTTCTTCACGATGGAGAACAGGTAGTCCCAGCGTCCCGCGTTCAACCCCGAGGCGTGGTCGCGCAGTTCGTAGAGGATCTCCTCCATCTCGTACGCCGCCGTGATGGTCTCGATCAGCACGGTGGCGCGGATGGTGCCCTGCGGGACTCCCACGTAGTCCTGCGCGAACACGAACACGTCGTTCCACAGGCGTGCTTCGAGGTGCGACTCGGTCTTCGGCAGATAGAAGTACGGGCCCTTGCCGAGGTCCAGCAGCCGCTGCGCGTTGTGGAAGAAGTACAGGCCGAAGTCCACGAGCGCGCCCGGCACCTGACTGCCGTCGGCGGCGACGAGGTGGCGCTCGGCCAGGTGCCAGCCGCGCGGGCGCATGACGACGGTCGCCAGCTCCTCGTCCGGTCGCAGCGCGTACGACTTGCCGGACCCGGGGTCGGTGAAGTCGATGTCCCGCGTGTAGGCGGCGATCAGGTTGAGCTGGCCGAGGACGACGTTCTCCCAGGTGGGCGCGGAGGCGTCCTCGAAGTCGGCGAGCCAGACCCTGGCGCCCGAGTTGAGCGCGTTGATGGTCATCTTGCGGTCGGTGGGCCCGGTGATCTCGACGCGCCGGTCGTTCAGCGCGGCCGGGGCCGGGGCGACCCGCCAGGAGTCGTCCGCGCGGATGGCGGCGGTCTCCGGCAGGAAGTCGAGCGTGGAGGTGCGGGCGATCTCGGCGCGGCGCTCGGCCCGGCGGGCCAGGAGTTCGTCACGGCGCGGGGTGAACCGCCGGTGCAGCTCCGCCACGAAGGCGAGCGCCGCGTCCGTGAGGACCTCTTCCTGCCGGGGCAGGGGCTCGGCGTCGACGATGGCCAGCGGGGACGGCGCTGGTGCGGACATGAGCTGTCACTTCCTTCAGCGGTGGCACCACGTGCCAAGTGGCACGAAAGGGATGAATCGCGCCCGCTGTGCGGCCGGACGCTTCTGATCAGTGGATACTAGTTTCCTCATTGTGGAACTTCAATGGTGTGTTGATGTCGAGATTCTCCGGGTCGAGGCAAGCTGACGCCGGGTGCCACAAGCCCGGCCGGCGACACCCCGTTCACTCAAGGTGGCTCAGGTCGGCCTCGGTGTCGATGTCGTACGGCCGCGCAACATCCGCGCACTCCACCAGCCGGACGGCTCCCTCGTGGGCCTTCAGATAGGCGCGGGCGCCCCGGTCCCCGGTGGCGGCCGCCGCGATCCCCGCCCAGTGGGCCGCCCCGAACAGCACCGGATGCCCGCGCGTGCCGTCGTAGGCCGCCGAGACCAGCGCGTTCTCGCCGTCGTACGCCCGAAGGACCCGCGCCACCGCCTCGGGTCCGATGCCCGGCTGGTCGACCAGGAAGACCAGGGCCGCCCGTGCGTCCGTCCGGGCGAGCGCGGCGAGTCCCGCGCGCAGCGAGGAGCCCATGCCCTCGGCCCAGCGCGGGTTGTCGACCAGGACGCAGTCGCCCAGGTCCGCCCGCTCGCGCGCCTCCTCGGCCCGCGCGCCCAGCACGACATGGATCCGTCCGACCCCGGCCGCCCGCAGCACCCCCACCGCGTGCTCGACCAGGGGCCGCCCCCGGTGTTCCAGCAGCGCCTTGGGCCGTCCGCCGAGCCGTCTGCCGCCCCCGGCGGCCAGCACCAGACCGGCGACCTCCGTGGTGGGGTCCTCGATGTCCGTCATGGCTCCTGCATACCCGACGGCGGCCCGGCTTTCCGGAATCCCGGGCTGATTTTCGGTATGCCCCATGGCGCTCGCCGGGCCGGGTGGCGTTTACTGACCCGCGCACGACGGCGTGGCTGCCTGGGGAGGGCTGCTTTGCGGAGCTTGGGGCACAGGCCGGTGACCGGCGATGAAGAGGACCCGAGGGTGACGGAGCTGCGCATGGCGGTGTCCCGCTTACGCCGCGAACTGGCCGCCCTGCGCACGGACTTCCCGGACCGTGCGGCGGCGGAGGACGAACTGGCCGCGCTCGCCGCCATGACCTGCGAGGGCGTCCCGGAGATACCTCGGCTGCGCGGCTCCCTGCTGGTCCTCGCGGGCGCCATCGGCTCGATGAGCGCGCTGTCGGGGGCGCTGCGGGCGGTCAGGGCGGCGGTGGACCTGTTCGGGGAGCCCGCGCGCCGCGGCCAGGGGTCACTGCCCCGCCCGGATCACTCCTCCGACGCGAACAGCCCCCGCTCCTGAGCCTCTTCCCGGATACGGCGGTACAGCGCGGTCAGCGTCCCGCTCACCGCCACCCGGGGCAGCTGGAGCCGGTCCAGCGCCTCGGCGTCGGCCGGCACGTCGTGCCAGCCCTGACCGGTGAGCAGGCGCATCAGGGCCGGGTTGAGCCGGTCCACCCCGCGCACCAGACGCGCCTCCGCGGTGGCCCCCCGCTCGTACTCGTGCCACAGGTCCAGGAACTCGTCGGCCAGCGGACCGGGCAGCGCGCCGAACCGCCGCAGCGCGACGGCCTCTTCCCGCCGCGCCTTCTCCTCCCGATCGCCGGGACTCCAGGCCGAGGGGTCTCCGGTGTCGATCTCCACCAGGTCGTGCATCAGGCACATCTTCATCATCCGCGCCAGGTCCAGCGACCGGCCGGTCTCCCGCTCGAACTCGCCGTGCAGCAGCCAGCAGACCAGCGCCAGATGCCAGGAGTGCTCGGCGACGCTCTCCCTGCGGTCCGCGGTGGCGTTGTTGTGCCGCTCGACCTCGCGGAGCCGCGCGGTATGGGCGATGGCGTCGAACAGCTCGCGCAACCTACGCGCCGGAGCTCGCCAGCGACCGGGACAGCTCGATCGCGACCTGCTGGAGCACCGGCACGATCTTGTCCGTCGCGTCCTCGGTCACCCGGCCCGCCGGACCCGAGATGGAGATCGCCGCGGCCGTCGGGGAGTCCGGTACGCAGACGGCGAGGCAGCGCACCCCGATCTCCTGCTCGTTGTCGTCCACGGCGTACCCCTGCCGCCGTACCTCCGCCAGCGCCTCGAGGAACCCCTCCGGCGTGGTGATGGTCCGGTCCGTCGCCGCGGGCATCCCGGTACGGCCCAGCAGTGCCCGCACCTCGCCGTCCGGCACCGCCGAGAGCAGCGCCTTGCCGACGCCCGTGGAGTGCGGCAGCACCCGCCGGCCGACCTCGGTGAACATCCGCATCGAGTGCTTGGAGGGCACCTGTGCCACGTACACGATCTCGTCGCCGTCCAGCAGCGCCATGTTCGCGGTCTCGCCGGTCTCCTCCACGAGCCGTGCGAGATACGGCCGCGCCCAGGTGCCCAGCAGCCGGGACGCCGACTCGCCGAGCCGGATCAGCCGGGGGCCGAGCGCGTAGCGCCGGTTGGGCTGCTGGCGCACATAGCCGCAGGCGACCAGGGTGCGCATCAGCCGGTGGATGGTGGGCAGCGGCAGCCCGCTGGTCGCGGACAGTTCGCTGAGGCCCACTTCGCCGCCCGCGTCCGCCATCCGTTCCAGCAGGTCGAAGGCGCGCTCAAGGGACTGGACCCCGCCACCGCCGGAGGCCTTGGCGGATTCGGGGGTGCTGGCGCTCGACGTGGGCACGGCACGTTCCTTTCGGGACGAACGGAGGGCAGCAGCCTACCCGGCGGACGGTTGACTCCCCGCTTGTACGGAGCTACGTTCTGCTTGCTGGAATTCTAATTCCGCTTTGTGGAAACGTCCAGGGTGCTCTCCTGGCATCCGCCGCCGAGTGGACGCCCCTTGACGACGCCGAACCGGGAGTGAAGACTCCTTCAACAGAACGTTGAAATCCGTTTCGTGGCTGTATATCCCGTTCCCCGGGCGTGAGGTCCGGGTGTCCGACGGCGGTACAGAAAGGGGTCCGGGTGTCCGACGCTGAACTGGTGCTGCGCTCGACGCGCGTAATCACCCCGGAGGGGACGCGGGCCGCCACGGTCACCGTGTCCGCCGGGACGATCACGGCCGTACTGCCGTACGACACCGAGATCCCGGCCGGCGCACGCCTGGTGGACGTCGGCGACGACGCGCTGCTGCCCGGTCTGGTCGACACTCATGTGCACGTCAACGACCCGGGCCGTACCGAGTGGGAGGGCTTCTGGACCGCCACCCGCGCCGCGGCCGCCGGCGGCATCACCACTCTCGTCGACATGCCGCTGAACTCCCTGCCGCCGACCACCACCGTCGAGCATCTGCGGATCAAACGGGACGTGGCCCGGGACAAGGCGCACATCGACGTCGGCTTCTGGGGCGGCGCCCTGCCCGGCAACGTCAAGGACCTGCGCCCGCTGCACGACGCCGGGGTCTTCGGCTTCAAGGCGTTCCTGTCCCCGTCCGGCGTGGACGAGTTCCCGCACCTCGACCAGGAGCAGCTCGCCCGCTCGCTCGCGGAGATCGCCGGCTTCGGCGGACTGCTGATCGTGCACGCCGAGGACCCGCACCACCTGGCCGCCGCCCCCCAGCACGGCGGCCCCCGCTACGCCGACTTCCTCGCCTCGCGCCCCCGCGACGCCGAGGACACCGCCATCGCCGCGCTGATCGCCCACGCCCGCCGCCTGGACGCCCGGGTGCATGTCCTGCACCTGTCCTCCAGTGACGCGCTGCCGCTGATCCGCGCCGCCCGCGCCGAGGGCGTCCGGATCACCGTGGAGACCTGCCCGCACTACCTCACCCTCACCGCCGAGGAAGTCCCCGACGGCGCCAGCGAGTTCAAGTGCTGCCCGCCGATCCGCGAGGCCGCCAACCAGGACCTGCTGTGGGCCGCGCTCGCCGACGGCACCATCGACTGCGTCGTCACCGACCACTCGCCCTCCACGGCCGACCTCAAGACCGCCGACTTCGCCACCGCCTGGGGCGGCATCTCCGGCCTCCAGCTCAGCCTCTCGGCCGTGTGGACCGAGGCCCGAAGGCGCGGCCACACCCTGGACGACGTCGTGCGCTGGATGTCCGCGCGCACCGCAGCCCTCGTCGGACTCGACGCCCGCAAGGGCGCCATCGCCCCCGGCCGCGACGCCGACTTCGCGGTCCTCGCGCCCGAGGAGACCTTCACGGTCGACCCGGCGGGACTCCAGCACCGCAACCGGGTCACCGCGTACGCGGGCCGCACCCTGCACGGCGTCGTCAGATCCACCTGGCTGCGCGGCGAACGCATCGTCGCCGACGGCGAGTTCACCCCGCCGAAGGGCACCCTGCTCGACCGCCCCTGAGCCCCGCCCCGCCCCGGGGCATCCCGAGGACCCATCCGGCCGACTCCCGAGAGGAACCACTGATCACCGTGACGGCGACACCAGGTTTTACCGGCGACGCGAACCCCTACGGAGGCGGTGACCCGTACGCGGACTACCGCACCGCCGATTTCCCCTTCACCCAGTACGCCAACCTCGCCGACCGCCGCCTCGGCGCCGGTGTCGTCGCCGCCAACGACGAGTTCTTCGCCCAGCGCGAGAACCTGCTGGTGCCCGAGCGCGCCGAGTTCGACCCCGAGCACTTCGGGCACAAGGGCAAGATCATGGACGGCTGGGAGACCCGCCGCCGGCGCGGCGCCGCCACCGAGGACCCCTGGCCCACCCCCGAGGACCACGACTGGGCGCTGGTCCGCCTCGGCGCCCCCGGGGTGATCCGCGGCATCGTCGTGGACACCGCCCACTTCCGCGGCAACTACCCGCAGGCCGTCTCCGTCGAGGCAGCATCGGTCCCCGGCTCGCCCTCGCCCGAGCAACTGCTCGGCGACGACGTGAAGTGGACGACCCTCGTCCCGCGCACCCCCGTCGGCGGCCACGCCGCCAACGGCTTCCCCGTCTCCCTGGAGCAGCGCTTCACCCATCTGCGCGTCAACCAGCACCCCGACGGCGGCATCGCCCGGCTGCGCGTCTACGGCGAAGTCGCCCCGGACCCCGCGTGGTTGGCGGCACTCGGCACCTTCGACGTGGTCGCCCTGGAGAACGGCGGCAGCGTCGAGGACGCCTCCGACCGCTTCTACTCCCCGGCCACCAACACCATCCAGCCCGGCCGCTCCCGCAAGATGGACGACGGCTGGGAGACCAGGCGCCGCCGCGACCGGGGCCACGACTGGATCCGCTACCGGCTCGTCACCCAGTCCCGGATCGGCGCCGTCGAGATCGACACCGCCTACCTCAAGGGCAACAGCGCCGGCTGGGCATCGGTGTCGGTGCGCGACGGCGAGGACGGCGAGTGGCGCGAGATCCTGCCCCGCACCCGCCTCCAGCCCGACACCAACCACCGGTTCGTGCTGCCGGAAGCGGCCGTCGGCACCCATGCGCGCATCGACATCTACCCCGACGGTGGCATCTCCCGGCTGCGCCTGTACGGCGCCCCGACCGAGGCCGGGTCGGCCCGACTGGCGGCGCGGCACCAGGAATTGGGTGGCTGACACACCGTCACACGGATCGAGGGGCGGGCTCCGCGGGGAGGCGGGCGCCCGTCCCTCGTGCTGTCCGCGGTGCGTGCCGCCCGTACAGCGAATCAGCAGGTGGCAGGGGGTGTACAGGGCCGAACGGCCCCATCGCGGGGGGCCGGACGGCATCGGGCCCGCGGTGCAATACTGGCTCGTCTTCCGAGCCGGACCTCCGGTGCCGTGGGACACGGATCCACCGCCATTCGTCTGCTTCCGGCGGTGAACCCGCGCACGGCGCAGGGGAGTTGCTCGGTGCCCGTGACCCGGCGCACCGCGCGGTCCACGCGAAGACGGCGCCGACAGAGCGCGCCGACGACCGCCGGGTACGGGGCCGGGCACGGGCGGGCGGCGCGCGAGGAACCGCAGGGAGAGAGCCAGTCCGTGAACACCACCAGCAGCGACGGCCACGACGAGTACCACGCACTCCTCGCCCGGCGGGACGCGATGCGCCTGCGCCAGCAGCTCCTGTCCCCGTCCGCCCGCCCGGACCCGGGCCCCTGGGTGAGCGCCGCGCGAAGGGCCCACGGGCAGCCGTACGACGGCGCCGCGGACCAGCAGGTCATCACCCGCCAACTGCCGCTGGTCACCCCCTTCGGCAAGCTCATCGGGCACCTCTACGACGCGATGTTCGAACGCCACCCCTATCTGCGCTCGCTCTTCCCCGACTCCATGGACTTCCAACGGGTCCACCTGGAACGGGCCTTCTGGTATCTGATCGAACACCTCGACCAGCCGCAGGAGGTGGCCGACTTCTGCGCCCGGCTCGGCCGCGACCACCGCAAACTCGGCGTCCGGCCCGTGCACTTCGAGGTGTTCGAGCAGGCGCTCGCCGAGGCCCTGCGGCGCAGCGCGGGCGCGCGCTGGAACGAGGAGATGGAGCAGGCGTGGCTGCGCATGGTGCGCTTCGCGGTCGGGGCCATGGTGGACGGCGCGGCCGGGGCGCTCGCCGAACCGCCGTACTGGAACGCCACGGTGACCGCCCACGAGCTGCGCGGACCCGACCTCGCGGTGTTCCGGGTGCGCCCCGCGGAACCGTTTCCCTACCAGGCCGGGCAGTACACCCGGATCCAGACCCCGCTGCTGCCGCTGACCTGGCGGCCGTACTCGATCGCCTGCGCGCCCCGCCCCGACGGCGAACTGGAGTTCCATGTCCGCCGTACCGCCCCCGGCGGTGTCAGCGAGGCGCTGGTCACCGGTACCCGCGCCGGTGACCAGCTCCGTCTCGGCCCCGCCCAGGGCTCCATGGTCCTGGACGGCGACCCCGCGCGGGACGTACTGATCGTGGCCGGCGGCACCGGCTGGGCCACCGCCCGCGCCCTGCTCGAAGAGCTGTCCCGGCGCCCCCTGCACCGCGGCACCCACCTGTTCGTGGGCGCGCGCACCCTGGAGGAGCTGTACGACACCACCGCCCTCGCCCGCCTGGAGAAGAACTGCTCCTGGCTGCGCGTCGTCCCGGTGATCGGCGAGGAGTCCGGCGCAGCCGAGAGCGGCTCGGTGGCCGACGCGGTGGCCCGGCGCGGCGACTGGTCCGGCCACACCGCCTACGTCAGCGGCCCGCCCATGATGGTCACCGCCACGGTGTACGGCCTGACCGCGCTGTCCCTGCCGCCGGACCGCATCCACCACGACCCGGTCGACGGCACCCTGCCCCCGGCCGCGCGACCGTCCAGGGCCGGGGCGCCGGTGGCGATCACCGGGGGGTGAGCCGCGCCACGCGTGTGCGGCGCCGGAACTCTTGCCCCCTCCTGACGCGTTCTTCCGGGCGTGACCCTTCAGCAAGAGATCGTCGGCAACGCCATGCAGATGGCGGTCGTCAACCTGAACCCCGGCCAGACCGTGTACTGCGAGGCCGGGAAGTTCCTGTTCAAGACCACGAACGTGACCATGGAGACCCGGCTGTCCGGCCCCTCCGGGAGCGGCGGGCAGCAGGGCGGCGGCAGCGGTGGCATGGGCGGCATGCTGCGCCAGGCCATGGGCACCGCCATGCAGGTGGGCCAGCGGATGCTCGCCGGTGAGTCCCTGGCCTTCCAGTACTTCACCGCGCAGGGCGGCCAGGGCACGGTCGGCTTCGCGGGCGTGCTCCCCGGCGAGATGCGCGCGCTGGAACTCGACGGGCGGCGCGCCTGGTTCGCCGAGAAGGACGCCTTCGTGGCCGCCGAGTCCTCGGTGGAGTTCGGCATCGCCTTCGCGGGCGGCCGTACGGGCATGAGCGGCGGCGAGGGCTTCGTCCTGGAGAAGTTCACCGGTCACGGCACCGTGATCATCGCGGGCGCGGGCAACTTCATCGACCTGAACCCGGCCGACTTCGGCGGCCGTATCGAGGTGGACACCGGCTGCGTGGTCGCCTTCGAGGAGGGTATCCAGTACGGCGTCCAGCGCGTCGGCGGCCTCAATCGCCAGGGCATCATGAACGCCGTCTTCGGCGGCGAGGGCCTCTCCCTGGCCACCCTGGAGGGCAACGGCCGGGTCATCCTCCAGTCCCTGACCATCGAGAGCCTGGCCAACGCCCTGAAGAAGGCCCAGGGCGGCGACAAGCAGGGTCCGACGGGCGGCCTGTTCTCCACGCACGCGGGGTGAGCCCCGGGCTCCCTCGCGCGGAGCTCGCGCGGAGGGACGTCACAGGGCGCGTCGCCATGTCTGGCCGACGAGGTCGTGGCCGAAGCTGTGATGGGCCTGCGCCGCGACCAGTTCGAAGCCGTGCGCCTCGTAGATGCGGCGCGCCGTCTTCAGTACGTCGTTCGTCCACAGCGTGATCGCCGCGCACCCCGCCTCGCGCGCGTGGCGCAGGCATTCCTCGACCAGTCGGGTGCCGAGCCCGAGCCCGCGCGCCGCGGGGTCCACCAGCAGCAGGCGCAGCTTCGCGGTGCCCTCCTCGTCGCCGGGCGCGCAGAAGACACAGCCGGCCCGTACCCCGTCGACCTCGGCGATCCAGGCCGCCCGCGGTCCCGCCCCCGTCGCGCGGGTGTGGTCGGCGACGATCCGGGCGACCAGCGCCTCGAAGTCCGCGTCCCAGCCGAACTCCCGCTCATAGAGCTCGCCGTGCGCCATCACCACCCAGCCCAGGTCCCCGGGCCGGCCGAGCGGACGGACGACCACCTCGTGTTCCGCCGCCATCAGGACCACCCACCTCTCACTGAAACGACTGTTTCAGTACACTAACCCGGGTGGCCCGATCCGAAGCAACCCCTTCTCCGCGACGGCAGGAACTGCTGGAAGCGGCGTACGCCCATGCGCTGCGCAGCGGCCTGGCCGATCTGTCCCTGCGCCCGCTCGCGGCGGAGATCAAGTCCTCCCCGCGGGTGCTGCTGTATCTGTTCGGCAGCAAGGACGGCCTGGTCCGGGCCCTGCTGGCGCGGGCCAGGGCCGATGAGCTGGCCGCCATGCGCCGGCTCGCGGCCGCGCGCGATCCGGCGGCGGGGCTGGGGTCGATCGCCCGCGAGCTGTGGCGGTGGCTGTCCGAGGACGCCCACCGCGGGCTGCTGACGCTCTGGGTCGAGAGCTATGCCCGCTCCCTCGTGGAGCCCGACGGTCCCTGGGCCGGATTCGCGAGCGACACGGTCGAGGACTGGCTCGCCCTGCTCGCCGCCGGCCAGCGCCCCGAGGTGCGCGACACCGAAGCGGGCCTGGCCCGGCGCACCCTCGTGCTCGCCACCCTCAGGGGCGCCCTGCTGGACCTCCTCGCCACCGGCGACCTGGAACGGACGAGCGCGGCGGTGCATGCCCTGCTGGCGCAGGCGGAGTGACCCCGGCGCACAACCGGGCTCGCGCCAGGCGCGCGCCGGGCTCGCCCCGAGCCTTCGGTGACCGCCCTGTGCCCGTCCTGTGGGTGTCCCGAGGAGGAAGGTGAACTGGTTGAAAAACACGGTTACTTGAGGGGAAATTCCACGGCGTTGTCGTTGACATGTCCTTGTCTACGCGCGTCATCATGGCGTCATGCGTATCCCCCCACGCGCCGCTCGTATCGGCGCCGCAGCCGCAGTCCTGTCCGCACTCCTCGCCGGCGGGACCGTCTCCGCCACCACGGCGAACGCGTCCGTCGTCCCCGCCGCGCCCGCCGTCTCCGCGGCCTCCGTCGGCAGCATCTGCCACAGCACCCTGCCGCCGCAGGCCGACGACACCCTCGCCCTCATCGCCAAGGGCGGCCCCTACCCCTACTCGCAGGACGGCACGGTCTTCTCCAACCGCGAGGGCGTCCTGCCCAGCCAGTCCTCCGGCTACTACCACGAGTACACCGTGGTGACCCCCGGCGCCCCCACCCGCGGCACCCGCCGCATCGTCACCGGTGAGCGCAGCCAGGAGGACTACTACACCTCCGACCACTACGAGACGTTCGACCTGATCGACTTCGACTGCTGAACCACGGCTGATCCGCATGTGATCCACACCGAGCCTCGCCCCGCGGCCCCCACCCCCACCCGACGGCCGCGGGGCGAGTCGTACCCGGCGCCCGGCACGTCCTTTTCGGCCATCTCCCGTTCCCCGCAGGGAATTTCCGCGGTCCCGGGCACCCGGCTCGCGCCCCGCGCGTTCTCCGGGCACCGGGACGCGCCCGGTCGGCCTCGGGGGAGTCCGGAAGGGGAGTCATGGACCGGCGAAAGACAGTGGACCTGGGGGAGTTCGGGGACGCGCTGCGGCGCGACCCGCATCCGGTGTACGCCATGCTGCGCGAGTGCGGCCCGGTGCACCGGGTCCGGATACCCCATGCGGACGAGGACTACGAGACCTGGCTCGTCGTCGGGTACGAGGAGGCGCGCGCCGCCCTCGCCGACCCCCGGCTCGCCAAGGACGGCACGAAGATCGGCGTGACCTTCCTCGACCAGGAGCTGATCGGCAGGGATCTGCTGGCCACCGACCCGCCCCAGCACACCCGGCTGCGCGCCCTCGTCACCCGGGCCTTCACCATGCGCCGGATCGAGCAACTGCGGCCGCGTATCCAGCGGATCACGGACGAACTGCTGGACGAGATGCTGTCGGCGGGCAGCAGCTCCCACGCCGACCTCATCGCCGCCCTCGCCTACCCGCTGCCCCTCACCGTCATCTGCGAACTGCTCGGCGTCCCCGAGATGGACCGCACCGGGTTCCGCAAGATCTCCACCCAGGTGGTCGCACCGACCGACCCGGGGTCCGAGCGCGAGGCGATGGCCCGGCTCGGCGATTACCTCACCGAACTGATCGAGGACAAGCGCCGCTCCGGGGTCACCGGCGACCTTCTCGGCGACCTGGTCCGCACCACCGCCGAGGACGGCGACCGGCTCTCGCCCGAGGAACTGCGCGGCATGGCCTTCCTGTTGCTCATCGCGGGCCATGAGACCACGGTCAATCTCATCGGCAACGGCGTCCTCGCCCTGCTCACCCACCCCGACCAACTCGCCGCCCTGCGCGCCGACATGAGCCTGATCGACGGTGTGGTCGAGGAGACGCTGCGCTGGGAGGGCCCGGTGGAGAACGCCACGTTCCGGTACGCGGCCGAGCCGCTGGACATCGGTGGCGTCCGCGTCGAGCAGGGCGAACACGTGATGATCGGCCTCACCGCCGCCCAGCGCGACGGCGCCCGCTTCCCCGCCCCCGACCGCTTCGACATCCGCCGTGACACCCGCGGCCACCTCGCCTTCGGCCACGGCCTCCACTACTGCCTGGGTGCGCCCCTGGCCCGCCTGGAGGGCCGTATCGCCCTCTCCACCCTGCTGGACCGCGTCCCCGGTCTCGCCCTGGACGGCCCGCACGACGAATGGCTGCCGGGCATGCTGATGCGCGGGCTGCGGAGCCTGCCGGTGCGCTGGTAGAGCCGCCGGAGCGCGCCGGTAGAGCCGCCGGGGCTCAGCCGTCCCCGGACTCCGGCGCCGTCGCGATCTCCGTCATCGCCACCGCCCGCCGCTCCCGCCGCGAGATCTCGCACGCCTCGGCGATCCGCAGCGCCTGGAGGGCCTCCGGTCCGTCGCAGGGGTTGGCGCGGGTGCCGTGCAGCACCTCCACGAAGGCGCACAGCTCGGCCTCGTACGCGGGCGCGAAGCGTTCCAGGAAGCCGGTCCAGGGCTTGTCCGCGGGTGGTGGGCCGGTCGGTTCGGTGGAGGCGAGCGGGGTGCGGTCGTCCAGTCCGACCACCACCGTGTCCCGCTCCCCGGCCAGCTCCATCCGGACGTCGTAGCCCGCGCCGTTGGTGCGGGTCGCGGTCGTGGTGGCCAGGGTGCCGTCGTCCAGGGTGAGCAGCGCCGCGCCCGTACAGGCGTCACCGGCCTCGCGGAACATCGCGGGGCCCGTGTCCGAACCGGCCGCGTAGACGTCAGTGACCTCCCGGCCCGTCACCCAGCGCAGGATGTCGAAGTCATGGATGAGCGTGTCCCGGAACAGCCCGCCGGACGGCCGCAGCCACTCGGCCGGAGGAGGGGACTGGTCGCAGGTCAGGGCCCGTACGGTGTGCAGCCGGCCGAGCCGCCCGGCGCGCACCGCCTCGCGCGCCCCGGCGTACCCCGCGTCGAAGCGGCGCTGGAAGCCCATCTGGAGCACCGTGCCGGCCGCCGCCACCTCGGCGAGCGCCTGGAGCGTGCCCGGCAGGTCCAGGGCGATCGGCTTCTCGCAGAAGACCGGCAGGCCCGAGCGTGCCGCCCGGCCGATCAGCTCGGCGTGGGCCGCGGTCGCCGTGGTGATCACCACCGCGTCCACACCCCAGCGGAAGATCTCGTCCACCCCCGGCGCCGCCGTCTCGCCCAGCCGCTGCGCGAGCCGCTGCGCACGCGCCGGGTCGGCGTCCGTCAGGATCAGCGAGCCGACCTCGCGATGACGGCTGAGCGTGTTCGCGTGAAGGGTGCCGATGCGGCCCGTACCGATGACCCCGATGCGCATGGAAACAAAGTGACGGCGCGCCCCGGCCCCTGTCAATTCATATGTTAGGACAACCGGACTTCACGACTTCCCGTCAACTGCGCACCCGGCTACGCTCGGGCCCGTGCCGAAACCAGATGTGGACCCGACCGTCGCGCTCGAACTCCGCGTGGACCGGGGTTCACCGGTGCCGCTGTACTTCCAGCTGTCCCAGCAGCTGGAGGCCGCGATCGAGCACGGAAGCCTGACCCCCGGGAGCCTGCTGGGCAACGAGATCGAACTGGCCGCGCGGCTCGGCCTGTCCCGCCCCACCGTCCGCCAGGCCATCCAGTCCCTGGTCGACAAGGGGCTGCTGGTGCGCCGCCGGGGCGTCGGCACCCAGGTCGTGCACAGCAGGGTCAAGCGCCCGCTGGAGCTGAGCAGCCTCTACGACGACCTGGCGGCGGCAGGCCAGCGCCCCACGACGAAGGTCCTGGTCAACACGGTCGTCCCGGCCACCGCCGAGCTCGCGGCCGCGCTCGGCGTCACCGAGGGCGCCGACGTCCACCGCGTCGAACGGCTCCGGCTCGCGCACGGCGAGCCCATCGCCTACCTGATCAACCATCTGCCCCCCGGACTGCTCGACCTGGACACCGCCCAGCTGGAGGCGACCGGCCTGTACCGGCTGCTGCGCACCGCCGGGATCACCCTGCACAGCGCCCGCCAGTCGATCGGCGCCCGCGGCGCCACCGCCATGGAGGCCGAGCGGCTCGGCGAGGCCGACGGCGCCCCGCTGCTCACCATGTGCCGCACCACCTACGACGACACAGGGCGCACGGTCGAGTACGGCGACCACACCTACCGCCCGAGCCGCTACGCCTTCGAGTTCCAGCTGCTCGTACGGCCCTGATCGCGCCGGTCGTTCGTCATATCGTCCGGTCGGCGTTCGTCGCATTGTCCGGACAAGGTGACCGGAATCTCCTCCCCGGCCGTCCGCCCGCCCACCCCGGTGACCGATACTGAAGTGTTTGGGGCTGGTGAGGTCGCCGCCGGGACACACCGACGGTGAGTTCGCCGCCCCATCCGCACGTCGGAGCAAGGACAGCTGAGAGTCAGCTGGAGACAGCGAGAAGGGCACGGCCTCGTGGCACGGTTTCGGACCTGGGCAGTCATGGCGGTCGCAGGGGCACTCTCGGTGTGCCTCGCGGGTTGCAGCAGCACCGGCGGGAAGCGGGCCGAGGACGCCCGCAAGGCCGCCGTCGCCCAGGGCAGGGCGGCGGTGAACACCCCCCGCTGGACCTTCGCGATGATCACGCACTCGGGAGACGGCGACACCTTCTGGGACATCGTGCAGAGCGGCGCCAAGCAGGCCGCCGTCAAGGACAACATCAACTTCCTGTACTCGCACGACGACGACGCCCAGCAGCAGGCCCAGCTGGTGGACGCGGCGGTCGACAAGAAGGTCGACGGCATCATCGTCACCCTGGCGAAGCCGGACGCCATGAAGGCCGCCGTCCAGCGCGCCGAGAAGGCCGGCATCCCGGTGATCACGGTCAACTCCGGCTCGGAGGAGTCCAAGGCGTTCGGCGCGCTCACCCACATCGGCCAGGACGAGACCATCGCCGGTGAGGCGGTCGGCGACGAGCTGAACAAGCGCGGCAGGAAGAAGGCCCTGTGCGTGCTGCACGAGCAGGGCAACGTGGGCCATGAGCAGCGCTGCGACGGCGTCGCCAAGACCTTCAAGGGCAAACTCCAGAAGCTCTACGTCAACGGCACGAACATGCCCGACGTGCAGTCCGCCATCGAGGCCAAGCTCCAGGCCGACAAGTCCCTGGACAGCGTCGTCACCCTCGGTGCGCCCTACGCCGACACCGCCGTGAAGGCGAGGAGCGACGCGGGCAGCAAGGCCGAGGTGGACACCTTCGACCTCAACGCGCAGGTCGCGGCCTCGCTCCAGAACGGCACCCTGGGCTTCGCGGTGGACCAGCAGCCGTACCTCCAGGGGTACGAGGCGGTCGACCTGCTGTGGGCCTACAAGTACAACGGCGACGTCCTCGGCGGCGGCAAGCCGGTGCTGACCGGACCGCAGATCATCACCAAGGACCAGGCGGCCACGCTGGCCGCGTACACCGAGCGGGGCACCCGATGACCGCCGGACAGAGCGCCGGGCCGAACACGGTCGAACAGAAGGCCGAGGCGCCGGTGGCCGACGAGCGGATCCTGCGGACCTCCCCGCTGAAGAAGCTCCTCGCCCGCCCCGAGCTGGGCTCGGTCGTCGGCGCCCTCGCCGTCTTCGTCTTCTTCGCCCTGATCGCCGACGGCTTCCTGCGCGCCTCCAGCCTCAGCACCGTCCTGTACGCCTCCTCGACCATCGGGATCATGGCCGTACCGGTCGCGCTGCTGATGATCGGCGGCGAGTTCGATCTGTCGGCCGGTGTCCTCGTGACGTCCTCGGCGCTGATCTCCTCCATGTTCAGCTACCAGATGACGGCGAACACCTGGGTCGGCGTCGGCGTGTCCCTGCTGGTCAGCCTCGCCATCGGCGCCTTCAACGGCTTCATGCTCACGCGCACCAAGCTGCCCAGCTTCATCATCACGCTGGGCACCTTCCTGATGCTGTGCGGCATGAACCTCGGCTTCACCAAGCTGATCGACGGCACGGTCTCCACCAAGACCATCGCCGACATGCAGGGCTTCTCCAGCGCCCGCGCCGTCTTCGCCTCCACGGTCACCGTCGGCGGCGTCGACTTCAAGATCACCATCCTGTGGTGGCTCGCCCTGGTCGCCCTCGGCTCCTGGATCCTGCTGCGCACCCGCGTCGGCAACTGGATCTTCGCGGTCGGCGGCAACGAGGACGCGGCCCGCGCGGTCGGCGTGCCGGTGGCCAAGACGAAGATCGGCCTCTACATGGGCGTTGCCTTCGGCGCCTGGATCTCCGGCCAGCACCTGCTCTTCTCCTTCGACGCCGTCCAGTCCGGCGAGGGCGTCGGCAATGAGCTGATCTACATCATCGCGGCCGTCATCGGCGGCTGCCTGATCACCGGCGGCTACGGCAGCGCGGTCGGCTCCGCGGTGGGCGCCCTGATCTTCGGCATGACCAGCAAGGGCATCGTCTTCGCCGAGTGGAACCCCGACTGGTTCAAGTTCTTCCTCGGAGCGATGCTGCTCCTCGCGACCCTGCTCAACGCCTGGGTCCGCAAGCGCGCGGAGGCGACGACATGACGGACGGCATGACGGACGAGACCACCCCGACGGCGACGACGGCCGCGCCCGCCCTGGTCGAGCTGTCCTGCGTCGGCAAGCACTACGGCAATGTGCGCGCCCTGGACGGCGTGTCCCTCCAGGTGCACGCGGGGGAAATCACCTGCGTCCTCGGCGACAACGGCGCGGGCAAGTCCACCCTGATCAAGATGATCGCCGGACTGCACCAGCACGACGGCGGCACCCTGAGCATCGAGGGCGAGGAGACCCGCCTCGCCTCCCCGCGCGAGGCCCTGGACCGGGGCATCGCCACGGTCTACCAGGACCTGGCCGTGGTGCCCCTGATGCCGGTCTGGCGCAACTTCTTCCTCGGCTCCGAGCCCCGTAAGGGCACCGGCCCCTTCAAGCGCCTCGACACCGCCCTCATGCGCCGCACCACCCGCGAGGCGCTGCTGCGCATGGGCATCGACCTGCGCGATGTCGACCAGCCCATCGGCACCCTGTCCGGCGGCGAACGCCAGTGCGTGGCCATCGCCCGCGCCGTCCACTTCGGCGCCAAGGTCCTCGTCCTGGACGAGCCGACCGCGGCCCTCGGCGTCAAGCAGTCCGGTGTGGTCCTCAAGTACGTCGCCGCCGCCCGCGACGAGGGCCTGGGCGTCGTCCTGATCACCCACAACCCGCACCACGCGTACCTGGTGGGCGACCGGTTCGTGCTGCTGCGCCGCGGCACCATGGTGGGCAATCACACACGGGACGAGATCACCCTGGACGAGCTGACCGCGCAGATGGCCGGCGGCTCCGACCTGGACGTCCTGCGTCACGAACTCCAGCGCGACTGAGGGTTCCGAGGGGCGCCGCGGTCAACCGGGACACCACCGGGATCGCCCGCCCCTCGCCCTCGCCCTGTACGGCACCCTTACCGTCGTTGAGGCACAATCGACCAACGATGAGCACCTATCGCGACCTCACGGCCCCCATCGGCTCCCGCCGCGCCCCCGTCCTGCGGACGGTCGGCACCCGGGAGCGCCGGTCCCACCTGACGGCCCCCCGTGTCCCCACCGTCGGCATCGACATCGGTGGCACCAAGGTGATGGCGGGCGTCGTGGACGCCGACGGCAACATCCTGGAGAAGCTCCGCACGGAGACCCCGGACAAGTCGAAGAGCCCCAAGGTCGTCGAGGACACCATCGTCGAGCTGGTCCTGGACCTCTCCGACCGGCATGACGTGCACGCGGTCGGCATCGGCGCCGCCGGCTGGGTCGACGCGGACCGCAACCGCGTCCTGTTCGCCCCCCACCTGTCGTGGCGCAACGAACCGCTGCGCGACCGGCTCAGCGGCCGCCTCTCCGTGCCGGTGCTGGTGGACAACGACGCCAACACGGCCGCCTGGGCCGAGTGGCGCTTCGGCGCCGGGCGCGGCGAGGACCACCTGGTGATGATCACACTGGGTACCGGTATCGGCGGCGCGATCCTGGAGGACGGCCAGGTCAAGCGGGGCAAGTTCGGTGTCGCGGGCGAGTTCGGCCATATGCAGGTCGTGCCCGGCGGCCACCGCTGCCCGTGCGGCAACCGCGGCTGCTGGGAGCAGTACAGCTCCGGGAACGCCCTGGTCCGCGAGGCGCGCGAGCTGGCCCAGGCCGACTCGCCGGTCGCCTACGGGATCATCGAGCACGTCAGGGGCAACATCGGCGACATCACCGGGCCGATGATCACCGAGCTGGCCCGCGAGGGCGACGCGATGTGCGTGGAGCTGCTCCAGGACATCGGCCAGTGGCTCGGCGTCGGCATCGCCAACCTGGCCGCCGCCCTCGACCCCTCCTGCTTCGTCATCGGCGGCGGCGTCTCGGCCGCCGACGATCTGCTCATCGGCCCCGCCAGGGACGCCTTCAAGCGCCATCTCACCGGCCGCGGCTACCGCCCCGAGGCCCGTATCACCCGCGCCCAGCTCGGCCCCGAGGCCGGTATGGTGGGGGCGGCCGACCTGGCCCGCCTGGTCGCCCGCCGGTTCCGGCGCGCCAAGCGCCGCCGGGTCGAGCGGTACGAACGCTACGAGCGATACGCCCAGGGCCGCCGCGAACGGGACACCGCATGACCGCCTCCACATCCCTGCCCCGCCAGGCCGCCCCGCCGCAACCGGCGCGGCGGCCTCCCGAGGACCCCCGCCACAAGGCCAGGCGCCGTGCGCTCACCCTGCTGATCATCGTGCTGCTCATCGGTGTGCCGGCCGGTTATCTGGTGATCTCGGCGAACCAGAGCCGCAACAGCGGCAAGGACAAGGAGGACAAGTACTCCGCGACCGGCCTCACCGCCGGCTGGCCGTCGAAGGTGCAGCGCCGCCTCTACCAGGTGAACGTCCCGCGCCCCGCCGACCGCATCGCGTCGTACGAGACCAACAACTGGAAGACCAGCCGCCTGTACGTGCAGTTCCGCACCAACCCGGCCGGCCTGGACACCTTCCTCCAGTCCATGGGCGAGCGCCGCGACGAGCTGGAGAAGGGCGACATCGCCGTCAGCGCCCGCGACCGCAAGGTCAGTGGCTGGACCTTCGGCGGCTCCGGCTCCTGGTACGGCCTCACCCACACCCAGAAGAACCCGGCACCCACCCAGGACGTGGTCGTGAACATGTCCGACCCGGACTTCCCGATGGTGTACGTGGTGTCGCGGACAGTGCCGTAGACCCTGCTCCGGGGCCGGTTGTCAGACCCCGCCCGTAGAGTCGGAGACGTCTGATCCGATGTGCGGGCGGGAGGTGGCGGAACGTATGAGCGGTGTGGTGACGGCGGCCGAGCGGACGGCGGGTTCCCGGACGGAGTCCGGCGCGGCCCCGGTGCCCGTGCGGCTGGCCGCGGTCTACCTGCCCGCGCCGCTGCCGCGCGAGGGCCGTATCGCCTTCTGGGACCCCGCGGGCGAGCCCCTGCCCACCGCGTCCGGCGACCCCGAGGAGCTGACCGTCGTACGACGGCACGGCGCCGGAGTGCGCCGCCGCCAGGTGCCCGCGCTGGGCCTGCCGCTCGCCGATGCCCTGCCCCTGCTGGTCCGCGCCCGCCGGGACCCCGCCGCGCATCCGGCCACCGCGTGCTGGGGCGCCGCCGCGCTGCACGCGCTGCGGCTCGTCGCCCGCGGGCGGCTGCTGCCCGGCCTCACCCCGAGCGGCCAGGACGCCTGGCGGGCCGGTCCGCTGGAGCCCGACGACATCGCCCATCTGCGGGCGATCGCCGCCGCCCTGCCTCCGGAGGGACACGCCGTGCCGCTGCCGGACCCCGGGCCGCTGCGGCTGCCCGAGCCGGAGGCACTGATCCGCTCCTTCCTGGACGCGATCGCCGACACCCTGCCCCGCACCCCCGCCGCCGCCCACGCCTGCGGCCGCCCCTTCGCCGCGCGCGAGCCCCAGTCCCTGCCCGGGGCGCACGCGTGGGCGGCCGAGGTCGCCGCGGGCATGGACGCGGGCGTACGCGTCTCGCTGCGCCTGGACCTGTCCGCCTACGACGCCTTCGACACCGGCGCGAGCGCGGGCGCCCGGGCCGCCGGGGCCGCGATCGTGCAGGTCCACAGCCTCGCCGACCCCACCCTCGTGGCGGACGCGGCCGCCCTGTGGGCGGGCGAGGCCGACACCGCCTTCGGCCCCCGCGCCCGGGTGGACGCGGCCCTCGCCGTGCGCCGCGCCGGGCGGGTGTGGCCGCCCCTGGACCGGCTCGCCGAACAGGACGTGCCCGATGTCCTCGCCCTGTCCGAGGAGGAAGTGGGCGACCTGCTCGGCGTCGCGGCGAGCCGGCTCGCCGCCGCCGGGGTCGCCGTGCACTGGCCACGGGACCTCGCCCGCGACCTCACCGCCACCGCCGAGGTGCGGCCCGCACCCGGCTCCGCGACCGACGGCACCGGCTTCTTCGAGAGCGAGGACCTGCTGCGCTTCCGCTGGCAGCTCGCGCTCGGCGGGGACCCGCTGGACGAGGCCGAGATGGACGCCCTCGCCGAGGCCCACCGTCCCGTCGTACGGCTGCGGGACCGCTGGGTGCTCGTCGACCCCGCCCTCGTCCGCAAGGCCCGCAAACGGGAACTGGGCCTGCTCGACCCCCTCGACGCGCTGTCCGTGGCGCTCACCGGCACCGCCGAGGTCGACGGCGAGACCGTCCGGGCCGTGCCCGTCGGCGCCCTCGCCACCCTCCGCGACCGCCTCACCGCCGGCCTGCTACCCGCCGAGCCGCCCCCGGGACTCGCCGCCACCCTGCGCGACTACCAGCTGCGCGGCCTCGCCTGGCTGGACCTGATGACCTCCCTGGGCCTCGGCGGCTGCCTGGCCGACGACATGGGTCTCGGCAAGACCGTCACCCTCATCGCCCTGCACCTGAAGCGGGCGCGCAGCGAACCCACCCTCGTCGTCTGCCCCGCCTCCCTGCTGGGCAACTGGCAGCGGGAGATCGAGAAGTTCGCCCCCGGCGTCCCCGTCCGCCGCTTCCACGGCACCGAACGCACCCTGGCCGGACTCGACGGCGGCTTCGTCCTGACCACATACGGCACGATGCGCTCCGCCGCGGCCCGACTCGCCGAGCACACCTGGGGGATGGTCGTCGCGGACGAGGCCCAGCATGTGAAGAACCCCTACTCGGCCACCGCCAAGGCGCTGCGCACCATCGAGGCCCCCGCACGGGTGGCGCTCACCGGCACCCCGGTGGAGAACAACCTCTCCGAGCTGTGGGCCCTGCTCGACTGGACCACCCCGGGACTCCTCGGCCCGCTGAAGTCCTTCCGCGCCCGGCACGCCCGCGCGGTGGAGAACGGCGAGGACCAGGAGGCCGTGGACCGGCTCGGCCGCCTCGTCCGGCCCTTCCTGCTGCGGCGCAAGAAGTCCGACCCCGGGATCGTCCCGGAGCTCCCGCCGAAGACCGAGACCGACCATCCGGTGCCGCTCACCCGCGAACAGGCCGCGCTGTACGAGGCGGTGGTGCGTGAGTCGATGCTGGCCATCGAGACCGCCGAGGGCATCGCCCGCAGGGGCCTCGTGCTGAAGCTGCTCGGTGCGCTGAAGCAGATCTGCGACCACCCCGCGCTCTATCTGAAGGAGGCCGGGGCGACCGACCGGCTGGTCCACCGCTCGGGCAAACTCGCCCTGCTGGACGAGCTGTTGGACACGGTCCTCGCCGAGGACGGCTCGGTGCTCGTCTTCACTCAGTACGTCGGCATGGCGCGCCTCATCACCGCCCATCTGTCCGCCCGCGCGATCCCCGTGGAGCTGCTGCACGGCGGCACCCCGGTGCCGGAGCGGGAGCGGATGGTCGACCGGTTCCAGGACGGCGGCACACCGGTGCTCGTCCTCTCCCTGAAGGCCGCGGGCACCGGCCTGAACCTCACCCGTGCCGGGCATGTCGTGCACTTCGACCGCTGGTGGAACCCGGCCGTCGAGGAGCAGGCCACCGACCGCGCCTACCGCATCGGCCAGACCCAGCCCGTGCAGGTCCACCGCCTGGTCACCGAGGGCACCGTCGAGGACCGGATCGCCGAGATGCTCGCCGCGAAGCGGGCCCTGGCCGACGCCATCCTCGGCTCAGGCGAGGCCGCCCTCACCGAGCTGACCGACCGCGAACTCTCCGACCTCGTCTCCCTGCGGAGCACCCCATGACCCCCACCGACCCCACCCGCCCGGCCGACCTGGCCCGCGAGGCCCTGCGGGCGGCCCGACGCCGCTCCCAGGCCCTGCCGGGGGCGGAGCGGGCGGCATCGACGGGTCCGGCCGCCGGGACCGACGGGCGCCAGGGGACGGATGCGGGGTGCGACGGAGAGGGGGCATGTCCGGGGGCGGATTCGGTTGTACGGGGTCAGGGCGGGCCGACGGGAGACGGCCCCGCCGTAGAGGGGTCGACCGGAGACGCGCCGGTGGAGTCCGGCGCGGTTGTCGAGCCCGGCGCGCATGCGGATCTGTCGGATGAGCCGGGGCTCGATGCCGAGCGGCCTGCTGACTCTGAGGGCCCCGATCGTGTCGAGGGCCTCGGCGACACCGCGAGCCCCGAAGGCCGCACCGCCGAGCCCACTCCCAGACCAGGAGATGCCGCGAGGGCAGCACTGCGGGCGGCTGCCGCCGGCGGCAATCGCGCGGGGCACCAGGAAGAGCGCCGCGGGCCGGAGGCGGGTGATCCCCGTCCCGGCCGTGAGCCCCACCCGGGCCGTGACCTCAGTCCCCGCCGTGATTCCGGCCCTGACCGCCAGTCCGACCGGGCCCGGGGCACAGGCGGCGAGCGGGGCACCGGGTTTGGCCACGGCACCGGCCTCAATGGCGGTATCGGCGTGGACCGGGGCACCGGTCTCAGTAGCGGCAGCGGCAGCGGCGTCGAGCGGGGTACCGGGTTTGGCCACGACACCGGCGTCGATGGCGGTATCGGCCTTGGTCGTGGCACGGGCCCTGATCGCGGCATCGTGGACCGGGGCCCCGGTCTCAGCGGCGGCAGCGGCGTCGAGCGGGGCACCGGGCTTGGCCATGACACCGGCCTCGATGGCCGTATCGGCGTGGACCGGGGCACCGGTCTCAGTAGCGGTAGCGGCAGCGGCGTCGAGCGGGGTACCGGGTTTGGCCACGACACCGGCGTCGATGGCGGTATCGGCCCTGGTCGTGGCACGGGCTTCGGCCGCGGTATCGGCGTGGACCGCGGCACCGGCCTTGGCCACGACACCGGCCCCGACCCCAGCACCAGCCTCGGCGACGACACCGCTCCCGGTCGTGACCTCACCCTCGCCCGTGAGGCTGACCCCGGCTGTGGCACTCAGCCTGGGCGTGACGACCCTCACCTCGGCGGTGACCCGCACCCCGACCGCGAGTCCCACCCCGACCCCGAACCCGAGCCCCGCCCCGACCCCCGTCCCGGCCGTATCTCAGAGTCCCGCCCCGACCCGGGCCCCAGCTCCGACTCCGGTCCGCGTCCCGCCCCCGAACCCGTCTCCACCCCCCGCCCCGGCGACATCGCCCGAGAAGCCCTGCGGGCCGCCCGGCGTGAGGCGGAAGCGGCGGCGGAGGCCGATCGTGGTGGGCGGCGTAGGCCCGGGCGTTCCGCGGGGGCCGAGGCTCGTGCCCAGGGCATGGCCTCCTCCGGGCGGTCCGGCGAGCACGATCCCTCCCGGGCCGCGCGGCTCAAGGTGGCCGGGGAGATGCGGCAGTTCCTCAAGACCGCCTTCCGGATGCCGCCGGAGGCCGACGCCGAGCCGGCGGACGATCCCGCGCCCACCCTCCCCGAGCACGAGCACCAGCCCGAGTCCGCCGTGCCGCACGCGCCGCCCACCATGGCCACCCCGCACCGGGACGGTGAACACCGGCGTACCTTCCCGGCGTTCGCGCCCCGCGGGGAGCGCGCCGAGGACGGGGCGTTCGCCGGGACCTGGTGGGGAAACGCATGGGTTCAGGCGCTGGAGCGGGGCGCGCTGGACGCCAAGCGGGTGGCGCGCGGCCGGGGGTACGCGGACCAGGGGCATGTGGACGCGATCACCGTGACCCCCGGATCGGTCCTCGCCTATGTGCGGGGGAGCCGCCCCCGCCCGTACCGCGTCCAGGTGCGGGTACGGCCGCTGGCGGACGCCGAGTGGGAGCGGTTCCTGGACACCGCCGTCGACCGGCCCGGCCATATCGCCGCGCTGCTCGACAAGGAACTGCCGCACTCCCTCGCCGACTGCGGGGTCCCGCTGCTGCCCGGCCCCGGCGACCTCGCCCCGCGGTGCAGCTGCCCCGACTCGGGCCACCCCTGCAAGCACGCGGCCGCCCTCTGCTACCAGACGGCGCGGCTGCTCGACGCCGACCCCTTCGTGCTGCTGCTCCTGCGCGGCCGCGGCGAGCGGGAGCTGCTCGACGCGCTCTCCCGGCGCAGCGCCGCCCGCGCGGCCCGCGACGGACGGGACCGGGAGCCCTCGTCCCTGCCCGGCATACGCGCCACCGAGGCCCTCGCCCCGCGCACACGCCCCCCGCTGCCCCCGCCCGCGCCGGTCCCCGCGCACCCCGAGCAGCCCCCGGCGTATCCCGCCGCGCCCGGCAGCCCGGACCCGTTCGCGCTGGACCAGCTGGCGACCGACGCCGCCGCCCGCGCGCACGCGCTGCTCGGCACCGGACGCGACCCGGTCGGCGAGCTGTCCCTGTGGCAGGACGCGGTACGGCTCGCCGCGGCCCGCCCCGGCTCCGGACTGACCGTGACGACCCGCGCGCTCTACGCGACGCTCGCCGGGGCCACCGACCGCACCCCGGGCGACCTCGCGCGGGCCGTCGCCGCCTGGCGGCAGGGCGGGGTGGAGGGGCTGGCCGTCCTGGAGGAGCCGTGGGACCCGCCGGCCGGCCGCTTCGACCGGGCCCGGCCGCTGCTGCTCGCCGCCGACCTGCCCGCGTTCCGGCCCTGGCGCAACCGCCTCACCCACCCGCTCGGCCAGGTCCAGCTCCGCCTGGGCCGCGACGGACTCTGGTACGTCTACGAGTCCGAGCCCGGCGAAGAGGACTGGTGGCCCCGGGGCACCCCCGACCTGGACCCGGTCGGCGCGCTCACCGGACTCGGCGCTCCGGACGGCACCTGAGCGAGCCGGCTGAACGCCCCGTTCCCGCCGGGACATTGAAAAGGCCGGTGCCGGCAGCGTGGGAGCTGCCGGCACCGGCCTTCGATGCGGGGACCGCGTCAACAGGTGCGATCAGTACGCCGAGTTGACGTTGTCGATCGAACCGTAGCGGTGGGCGGCGTAGTTGGCCGCGGCGGTGATGTTCGCCACCGGGTCGGTGATGTTCTTCGCGGTACCGGAGACGTGGTACGCGCTGAAGGTGGGGGAGATCACCTGGAGCAGACCCTTGGACGGAACGCCGTTCTTGGCGTTGACGTCCCAGTTGTTCTGCGCGTTGGGGTTACCGCCGGACTCGCGCATGATGTTGCGCTTCAGACCGTCGTAGCTACCGGGGATGCCCTTGGCCTTCATGATGGCCAGCGACTGCTTGATCCAGCCGTCCAGGTTGTTGCCGGAGCCCGCCTTGGTGGCGGTGGTGTGGGATGCCTTGACCACAGAGGCGTGCACCTGCGGCATCTCGGCGGCCTGCGCGTTGGTCGGCACCAGGGTCAGGGCCGCGGCAGCGGCTCCGGTGGCGGCGAGACCGGTGACGGCGAGGCGGGCGATGCGGGTGCGAGTGGTGGCCATGGTCATGCGTGAACTCTTCCTCTGGGGGACAAGGTCGTGCCTGCCGCGAGTCTCGCGGTGGCGGTGGGGCGGTGTGCCCCGCGCTGCGGGTGGGACCGGGCGGTTGGTTCCGACGGAGATCCGCTCGGTCCGGCCCGTTGCTTCCCGGCAACGACAGCAATGGTTAGCCGGGGTCGAAGTGCTTGGCAAGGATGTGACGTACTACCCTACTTCGGAGCAATGCCCGTTATGCCCCGATATAGAGATATCTGCGCAGCTCAGGGCGCCCCGTTGCTACGGTCCGCCCTAGGACGTGATCTGGCTCCTATGGGTGGCGTCACAGGATGAGGCCCCAAAACGGCCTGGATCGTCCCTGTTTCGGGGGAGCGGGCGTCGACCGCGAGAGGGGTCGCGGGGTCTCGTTCCCGGACGCGGCGTGAGGGCGGAATGACGGTCCGTGGAGCACGCCAAAGGTTCGCTACGGCGTCCCGAGCGATCCCTGGGGTTGACGGAGCCCCCGGCGCAAACTGATGATCTTGCCGGACATCCTGACGATCCCCGGTCGCTGTCGCGGCCCAAGGAGAGGGCACCCCTTCTTATGGACACCGCACCGGACACCGCGCCCGCAACGCCCTGGACCATCGCCGTGCTGGGCCCCGGGGGCGTCGGCGGCCTCCTCGCAGCCCTGCTCTCCCGTGCCGGACACCGGGTGATCTGCCTGGCGGGGGAGGACACCGCGCGGACGCTCACCCGGGACGGCATCCGGGTGTCCAGCGGACAGCACGGTGATTTCACGGCCCCGGTGGAGGCGGACACCGAGCTGCGCGAGCCCGTGGACCTGTGCCTGGTCACCGTCAAGCACACCGCGCTCGACACGGCGCTCGACCGGGTGCCGCCCCAGTACGCCCGGGGCTTTGTGCTGCCGCTGCTCAACGGCGTCGAGCACGTCGCCGCGCTGCGCGGACGCTACGGCGCCGAGCAGGTCGTACCGGCCGTCATCCGGGTCGAGTCCACCCGCACCGCCGCGGGCGTCGTCGAGCACGGCAGCCCCTTCACCGAGATCGACGTGGCCGGCGCGGACGAGGCCCGGCTCGCGCCGCTGGCCGCCGTGCTGAGTGCCGCCGGGGTGAAGACCCGCACGGTCGCCGACGAGAACGCCGCCCTCTGGGCCAAGCTGGCCTTCCTCGCGCCCTTCGCCCTGCTCACCACCCGTTACGGGCTGTCGATCGGCGGCATCCGGGACGAGCACGCCAAGGAGCTGGCGGCGCTGGTCGAGGAGACCACCGCGGTGAGCCGGGCCTGCGGGGGACCGGGCGACGCCGCCCAGGTCCTCGCGCGCTACGACGCCTTCCCGGCGCAGAGCAAGTCCTCCATGCTGCGGGACGCGGAGGCCGGCCGGGCGCTGGAGCTGGACGCGATCGGTGGCGCCGTACTGCGGGCGGCCGGGCGGCACGGCATCGAGGTGCCGCTCGCCACCCGCCTGGTCGCGGAACTGGCCGACGGCACGGCGGGGGCTCCCTCCGCCTGACCACCGACCCGCGGCGCGGCGCGGCTCGGCACGCTTCCCCGCTCCTCCGCCTGACCGGCTGCGCGCGGGTCGGCACTGCTCAGGACGCTTCCCGCTCCTCGGCCGTGCCGCCCCGCGCGTCGAGGTGGGCGATCACCGTGTCGGCGAAGGCGTGCGCGGAGAGGGACAGCGCCGACCACTGGCGGGCCGCCCAGCCGACCTTCAGTGGCACCAGCCCGCGCACCGGGATCAGACAGAGCGGGTCCGGGCGCGAGGTGACCGCGGGGACGGCGGGCACCAGCGCGTGGCCCAGGCCCAGCCGCTCGTCCACCTGCCGTCCGGAACTGGTGCCGGCCGGTGGCCGGATCAGCTGGGTGCGGGAGAGATCCGCGAGGGGCAGGGCGGGCTCGGCGGCGAGGGGATCGTCCCGGGGCACGGCCGGCACCCAGTCCAGGTCGATCACCGGACGCTGCTCCAGAGGCGTGCACGTCCGGTGTGATGGTGACCCAGGCCAGCTCCACGAGGCCCTTGCGCAGCGCGTCCAGGCAGCGCTCGCTGGAGCGCTCGGTGTGGAACTCCAGGCGTACATCGGGAAAGGCGTGCCGGAACTCCTTGACCGAGGCGCCCATGAAATGGCGGATCGTGGTGCTGCCCGTGGCGATCGCCACACTGCCGTGCCGGCCCGTGCGCAGTTCGTCCGGCAGCCGCATCGCGTCGTTGAGCGCGGTGAGCCCCTCCTGCACGGCGCGGTGCAGGATCAGTCCCGCCCCGGTCGGCACCACACCGCGCGGCCGGCGCTCGACCAGCGGCAGTCCGGTCTCCTTCTCCAGCCGTCGGATGTGCTGGCTCACGGCGGACTGGGTGCGGTTCATCTCGCGGGCCACCGTGCTGAGGTTGTGCGCCTCGCACACGGCCGCGAACACCTTCAGGTCTTCCAGGGTCATAACGACCGTTCCTCGTCGTGCGGAGCCGCCCGGCCGGGGAGACGATCCCCCGTCGCGGACGGCGCCCGCACGCACCGCGCCCCCGGTCAGCGCTTGTGCCGCTCCTCGGACCAGAGGTCCTCCCGGCTCAGCTCGGATATCTCGTACTTGCCGAGCGAACTGAGCAGCATCCGCATCTCCAGTGCCAGGCATTCGACCAGGTTCACCAGACCGCTGTGCGGGTCCTCGTCCACCGCCGCGAGCGCGGCCCGGCCCAGACCCACGGCGCGGGCGCCGAGCGCGAGGCACTTGGTGGCGCGCGCCCCCTCCCAGATCCGCCCGGTGACGAGCAGACAGTGGTCCTGGGGGTCGACCCGGTCGAGGCACTCCGCGAGCGGCAGCCCGACATGGCCGAGGAACGCCCGCGGTGCCCAGCCGGTGCCGCCCTCGGCGCCGTCCACGCCGACCGCGTCCGCCCCGGCCGCCCAGGCGACGGCCGCCGCCTCGCCCACATCGCGGGCCGGCGGCAGCTTCACCCACACCCGGGCGCGCGGATAGTTGTTCCGCATGAGCCGGATCTGGTGCCGCAGGATCTCGTCGGTGAAGGTGCCCGGACTGCTGCACCGCAGCACCGCGTCGCTGTCGGCGCCGAAGACGTCCATGAGGTCGTACTGCGCGGAGAGCGCCGTGGCCTTCTCCCGCGGTACGAGTGTCATGCCGCCCAGGCCGGGCTTGGCGCCCTGGCCCACCTTCAACTCGAAGGCCAGGCGCCCCGATTCGAGCAGCGGCTGCACCGCGGGATCGCTGTAGACGAGATTCCAGACCTCCGCGTCGGCGTCCTCGGTGCTCTGCTGGACGACGACACCGCCCTGTCCCTCGGGCACGGCCGCCGCGTACTCGGTGATCCTTTGCAGCAGCGAGCTGGGAGCCGTCTGCGCCATCCGGCCGTAACCGGCGACAGGGACGATGTTCTCGCCAATGATCATAGGGATGCCCAGCCGGCCCGCTTGACGTGCTACGGCCTGGCCGAGGTCACCGCTGGCGACCCGGGTCGAGCCGAACGCGGAGACATAGACCGGCAGCGGAGAGTTGAACCCCCCGATGGTGGTGGCGAGTTCGGCGTCCCCCACCACCGGCTCACGGCCCAGGTCGATCAGCCGCTCAAGGCGCCGGGGCACGAAGACCGGGGGCACCAGCCGGGTCCGGTCGATCGCGTCCAGGGGCGCGTCCGGCTCCGTGGGCTGCTGCCCGAACATGGTCGTCCCGTAGCCGTCGGCGTCCGGGAACGCCATCGCGGTGCCGTGCCGGGCGCGCTCCGCCACCTGCTGCCGGGGGAAACCCGGGGCGTGCAGATCGGTCATGGCCGCGGGTCCCCCGGGAGCTTCGGGTAGCCCGACGCCTGCCAGGCCGCGTCGAGGCCGCACAGGAACCGGGTGAAGCGCTCCACGCCGAGCCCGAAGCCGGCGCTGGAGGGGAGTCCCTCGCGGGCGAGCGTCAAGTACCAGTCATACTTGGCGGGGTTCTCTCCGGTTTCCCGGATGCGCATGACGAGATTGCGATAGTCGGATTCGCGTTCGCTTCCGCTCATCATCTCGCCGAAACCGCCCGGGAAGATGAGGTCGAAGTTGCGCAGCACCCCCGGCTCCGTCGTGCTCTCCTTGTCGTAGAAGCCGCGGGAGCCCTTGGGGTAGTCGGTGATGAAGAAGGGGTGGGCGGCGGCCCGGGAGATGATCTCCTCGCCCTCCCAGTCGACCTCCGCGCCGGCCTCCTGGGCGTGCCCGCGTCCCTGGAGGTCCGCCACGACATCCGCGTGGCTGCGGCGGCCGTAGGGGCCGGCGAGTATCTGCTTGAAGGCCTCCAAGTCGCGGCCCAGCACCGCGAGTTCGGTCTGGGCGTGTACGAGGACGTACTCCACCACGTACTTCGTCAGCCGTTCGGCGATGTCCAGGGCGTCCTCGCGGGAGCCCTCGCCGATTTCCACGTCGAGCTGGTGGAACTCCACCAGATGGCGGTGGGTGACCGCGGTCTCCAGCGGTTCGAGCCGCACGTTCGGGGCCACGTGGAAGATCTTGTCGAAGCTCAGCAAAGAGGCCTGCTTGTACAGGATCCCGCTGGTCATCAGCTTGTAGCGGTGCCCGTAGTAGTCGATGTCGACCTGCTTGGCACCGCGGGCGCCGGGGTCGGTGACCGGTCCGATCGTGGGCGGCAGCAGCTCCTGGAAGCCCTCGCCGACCAGGAACTCCCGGGCACCGGTGAGGAACTTGCTCTGCACGGCCAGCGTGGCGCGGGTCCGGTCCGACGTCAGGTGGGCGCGTGGGGTGGGCAGTTGGACCCTACCCGTCTCCTGGGACAACCTCGTAACCTTTCATGTCCGTCGGTCGCGTCGGCCGGCCGATCCGGGGCGAATCATTCCGCTCACCTCAGGCTGGGCCGACGTTGAGAAATCATTTGCCTTTGCTCCGACCTATTTCGTAAGCGAACGCCGGCCGGCTGCAACCTTTGCGTGTGAGATGAAGCACAGCCCGACACGGTTGTCTCTCGTCCGCGAAGTCAAAGTCGGCGGTTTACTCTCTACTGAGAGCAGCGCCGTGATCTTGACGTAACGTCAGGAGACGTGTCAAGGTCGGACACATCTCGCATGGCGCCAGTAAAGCTCTTCTGCTTCGCCATTTACCTCATTTGTTCGGTCGTCGGCTGTAAAGACAGAGTCTTTTCGGGTGGGTAGCTATGAACGATCTTAAGTTGCACTGGTGTTCGCCTCTGGACAGTGGCCAGCAGAAAGCCACCGACAAGTATCAGGCGGGCGAGCTGGACTTTGACGGGATAGTTGATTTCGCCCGTGAAGCAGATGAACTCGGAGTTGATTCCCTCCTCATGGGAATCAGCTACCACATGCCCGATCCCCTTCCGATGATCGGTGCCCTCGTCCGGGAAACCGAACGGGTCAAGTTCATCCTCGCCTACCGTCCCGGACTGCTTTCCCCGACGCTGTTCACCCAGATCGTGAACACCGTCTCCTGGATGTCCGACGGGCGCATCGCGCTCAATCTCGTGGCCGGTATCTCGCCCGCCGAGCAGGCCTTTTACGGGGACTTTCTCGCCCATGACCAGCGGTATGCCAGATCCGAGGAGTTCCTTGACGTCTGCCACCGCTTCTGGCGCGGCGAGACGCCCCTGACCCACAAGGGCGAGCACTACACGATCGAGGACGCGCAGCTCGGCCTCGGCTACAAGGGCGGCGGCCGTCCGCACATCTACATCAGCGGCGCCTCCGCGGTGGCCCAGAAGACCGCGATCACCTACGCGGACTGCTGGCTGCGCTACGGCGACACCCCCGAGGGCATCGCGGCCGTCACCGAGCCGCTGCTGTCCCAGGGCTGCGAGGTCGGCATCCGGATGCACGTCCTCGCCCGGGAGACCCGCGCCGAGGCGCTCGCCGCGGTCGAGGACATGATGCGCGACCCCGACGAGCAACACCGCGCCTGGGTCAGCGACTTCGTCGGCAAGTCCGACTCCGAGGCCGTCAAGACGTCGTTCCGGCTCGCCGACACCGCCTCCGACGACTGGCTGTCGCCGATGCTGTGGTCCGGCGCCGTCGCCTACCGGGGAGGCCCGGCGCTGTGCGTCGTCGGCAGCTACGCGGAGGTCGCCGAGTACCTCTACGCCTACAAGGCCGCGGGCGTCAGCGAGTTCATCTTCTCCGGCTGGCCGACGCGCGACGAGATGCGGATCTTCTACACGCATGTCGCCCCGCTGATCCGCGAGCACGAGCGAAACGCGGCGGGTTCGTGACCTCTCAACCCCGCTTCGGCCGCGGCCTGTTCGGCACAGGCGTGCTGCTCGGTCTGATGGCCGAGCAGGTCGTGATGTTCGCGGTGCCGCTGCTGCTCTTCCAGGACACCAAGCAGGTCTCCACGCTGGGCTTCGCCTTCGCGCTGGAGTGGCTGCCCGGCCTGATCGCCTATCCCTTCGCCGGCCTCATCGCCGACCGGGACGGCGGCGCCCGGCTGTTCTCCGTCGTGACCGGAGCCCGCGCCCTCGCGCTCGCCGTGGTCGTGATGGTCCTGCTGACCCGGCCGGGCTGGACCACGCCCGCCCTGATGACCAGCGGCGCGGTCCTCTCGGTGCTGGTCGCGCCGACCCGGATGTCGGTCGAGAAGATGGTGCCCCAGCTGGCGGCGGGCGAGGCCATGGCGCGTACCCAGGCGCTGGTGCAGAACATGGAACTGCTCGCGATGGCCCTCGGTCCCGCGCTCGCGACGCTCGCCGCCGCACTGATCGGCAAGGTGTGGCTGCTGGCCGTGGCCGCCTCCGTGTTCGGCCTCGCCGCCGCCTGCTGGCTGCCGCTGCCGCGCGGCGAGCGGCCGACCGAACCGGTGACCGCGCGGGCCACCCTGCGCGAACTGGGCCTGGGCTGGAAGCTGATGGCCGGCAACCGCCCCGTCCTGCTGCTCGGCTTCCTCAACTTCGGCATCAACCTCGTGGTGGCCTCGGTGCTCAGCGCCAACGCGGCGCTGGTGACCGGCGTCTTCGCCGCGCCCGACTGGTCGTTCGCGCTGCTCAACACCTGCGTCGGCGTCGTCGGACTGGTCAACCTGCTGGTGATCCCGCTCGTCCTCAAGCGGTTCGAGGTCTCGCTGCTGGGCGCGCTCGGCTTCGCGGTGCTGTGCGCCGCGCTGCTGCTGATCGGCATCGCCGGCTCGTTCCCGGTCTACGCCGTGCTGTTCATCGCGGTGCTCACCGGGACGGCGTACTACAACGTCTTCAACCGCACCCAGCGGGTGAAGGTGATCCCCAGGGAGCACCTCGGCAAGGTGATGGGGCCCTTCTACCTGCTCAACCTCCTGTCGTACCCCATCGCAGGACTGCTGGTCGGCAGCGTCGGGGCCACGTACGGGCCGCAGCGCCTGGTGGGCGTGCTCGCCGTCGTGCTCAGCGTCTTCGGCGCCGTCCTGCTGCCCCTGACCATGCGCAGCTTCCGCCGGACGCTCACGGATCGTGAACGACTTCCCGTAGGAGTGCAGTCTTGAGTACGTCCTTCCGGTGCCTCGTGAGCACCGTCGAGTCCGATTCCCACATCTGGAACCTGGTCTATCTCCAGAAGCTCCTGGAGGAGCACGGCGGTCTGGTGCGCAACCTCGGCAGCTGCACCCCGGTACCGGTGGTGCTGCGCGGCATCGAGGAGCACCGCCCCGATCTGCTCGTGGTCTCCAGCATCAACGGGCACGGCCACCACGGCGCCCGGGTCCTGATGACCGAGCTCCGCAGCCGGGGCATCGAACTGCCCTGTGTCGTGGGCGGAAAGCTGACCACCTCGGAGTCGGACAACGACCGGGTGCGCCGCGATCTGATCGACCAGGGCTGGACCGACGTGTTCACCGGCGAGGAAGCCGTCCCCCGCTTCCGGGACTTCCTCCACCAGGGCAAGCAGCACGGCTTCGCCGCCTGGCAGCCGCCGTCCGCCCCCGTACCGCCGTGGGACAACCCGGAACTCGTGATCGCAGGAGCAGTCTGAATGCACATCGTCATCGTCAATCGCTGGCCGCGCTTCTCCGACGGGGTGCGCTGGGACAACGAGCTCACCCGCTACGAGGAGTTCATCGACCACGACGCCCACCGGGTCAGCTATGTGGTGGACCCGCTCGGCGCCGAGGGCGTGCTCGCCGATCCCGCGAAGATCGCCGCGCAGGTCCAGGTCGACGACGTCAACGACTTCGAGGCGCTGCGGGACGCGGTCGCCGAGATCACCCGCCGGGTCGGCCCGGTGGACCAGCTCGTCGCGCTGTCCGAGTTCACCCTGGAGATCGCCGCCCGGGTCCGCCGGGACCTCGGCATCCCCGGCCCGACCCCGGACGAGGTCGCGGTCTACCGCGACAAGGTGCGGATGAAGGAGATCCTCGCCCAAAAGGGCGTCCGGGTCCCGCGCTTCGGCAGCTGCGAAACCCCGGAAGCCGCCGTGGAGTTCGCACGGTCCGCCGGCTACCCGGTGATCCTCAAGCCGGTCGACGGCGCCGCCAGCATCGGCGTGCACCGCGTCGAGGACGAGCGGCGGCTCATCGAACTGCTGCCCACCCTCGACCTGTCCCGGTACGAGATCGAGGAGTTCGTCACCGGCCGCATCTTCCACATCGACGGCTACGCGGACGACCACGCGGAGATCCCCTTCCAGGTGGTCTCCCGCTATGTGAACGACTGCCTGGCCTTCGGCCTCGGCGCCCCGCTCGGCTCGGTCGTGGTGCAGAACAGCGAACTGCGCGACCGTATCGAGGCGTTCAGCCGGGAGTGCGTCGCCGCGCTCGGCATCCGCGCGACCCCCTTCCATCTGGAGGTCTTCGTCACGCCCGGCGACGAGCTGGTCTTCCTGGAGATCGGCGGCCGGGTGGGTGGCAGCGAGGTGCCGCATCTGCTGAACAAGCTCTTCGGGGTGAACCTCTTCGAGGTCTGGCTGCGCGCCGTGGGCGGCGAGTCCATCGCCGCGATCACCACCAAGTCCGGTGACCCGTCCGGTGGTTGGCTGTGCGTGCCGAAGCCGGCCGAGCTGCCCGCCCAGGTCACCAAGGCCGTCTCCCTGCGCGCGAGCGTGCCCTCGATCTGGCGGGAACTGCTGCCCCCGGTCGGCGAGGTGCTCCAGCCGGGCGGCTCCTACGACGCCCTGCACAGCGGCCGCTTCATCCTCCTGGACGACGACGAGGCCCAGGTGGAGGCCGACATCCACCGCATCATCGACACCTTCGAATTCGAGGCCATACGCATATGAACCAGCACACGGGGGAGCCCGCGAACGAGCGGTACCCGACGCTGCACGCCCAGCTGACCGGCTTCCTCAGCGATGTGGAGCTCGACGGCGTCAAGGCGACCGGGGAACGGCTCGTGGAGGCCGCGGGCGGCATCGACGCGCTGCCCGACTACAAGGTCATGGTGGCCTACGGCGGCGGCAAGGACAGCACGTACGTCGTCGCGTTCGTGCGCGCGGTGCAGCTGCATCTCGCGCTGAACTTCGGCCGCACCTTCACGCTGCGCGTCGCCAACATGCGGCACGCGGGCGTGCCCCGGGCCGTCATGGAGAACATCGACCGCGTCTACCGGGCCCTCGGCCTGCTCGACGACGACCGGGCGGAACTGCTGACCATCGACCACACGCTGGTCCGCCCCTTCCATGTCGATCTGCCGCTGCCCGAGCGCCTGATCGAGATCAACCGCGTCGACGTCCTGATGAACGGCCACCGCGCCGCGGGCGACGGCCGGCCGACCTTCTGCAACAGCTGCAACCTGGCCGTCGCCGACTTCTACGGCCGCGCCGCCTGGTTCGACGGCGGCGTCGACGTGGTGATGACCGGCGACTCCCGGCGCGAGCAAATGCTGTACTCCGCCTGGATCATGCGGCTCGCCAAGGCGTCCGGCGTGGATGTGCAGGAGTGCCGCACGATGGGCTTCCGGGGCATCCTGCTGGCCCTGCGCGGTATCGGCGACACCTACTTCCGCGAGCTGTTCGGCGACGACAGCGAGAGCGAACTCGCCGAGCGGGAGGTCTCGACCGGCGACCGCTCGATGCAGCCGCAGTTCATCTCGGTCTACGACCTGGTGAGTTACCGGGTGCACGACCACTGGGACCTGATCGTGGACTTCCTCGGGTTCCAGTTCGACGAACTCGCCTTCAGCTTCAGCGAGTCCGACTGCGCCAACCCCGGCCTGATGGCCCATCTGCGGGCGCTGCGCGCCGAGTTCGTGCAGGGCCGGACGTACGACGAGGGCCTGGCCGAGTACCTGGAGCTGGCCGAGGAGCTGATGCACAAGAAGGAGATGCCGCAGAACCTCGTCGACCTGGCGCTCGGCCGCTACGACACGGCCGAGAAGCGGCTCCACCGGCGCGAGCTCTCCGACGAGTTCGCGCGGGAGGCGTTCGGACTGTCCGAAGAGGCCCTCGTGGCCATGGTGTTCTCGCCCTTCACCGACCGCGGCGCGCGGCTGGCCGCCTTCCTCGACCGCTGCCACCCCGACCGGGCGGACGCGGCGGACCGTATCCACGCGGTGCTCGGCGCGGACGGCGCGGCGGACGACGAGATCACGGCCTGGCTCCAGGACGTCTCCGGCCTCGGCCTCACCCATCTGCGCACCCTCTACACCAGCAGCCTGGTCGACTTCGCCGCCCCGGGGACGATCATCTCCCGCGTCCGGGCCGGCGACCCGCACAAGTACCACGTGGCCACCATCGACCCGGCCAGCGGAGCCCCCGCCACCGAACTGATCTCAGGGCGGTGACCGGCTACCTCGACCGGTTCGTGGCCGGCCGCCGGGCCGACCGCACCCTGGTCGTGCAGCCCCGCATGGGCTTCGGCAGGATCGGTGCGATGGCGGCCGGGCTGCGCGAGGTGGCCGCCCTCGACTTCCCCGTGGTGGGGACGATCACCATCGACAGCTACACCCGGGTCGGCGACCACACCACCCCGCTGGAGCGGCTGGCCGCGGACGAGGAGCTGAACGGCTACCCGCTCGTCTCCCACCCCGCGGCCGCCACCCGGGACATGCTGGCGGATCTGTACGGACCGGAGTTCCCCGTACAGGTCCGGCACGGCACGGCGCTGCCGCTGGCCGTGTTCCGGCGGCTGGTCGAGGTCGGCCTGGACGCCACCGAGGGCGGCCCCATCTCCTACTGCCTGCCCTACAGCAGGCTCCCCCTCGCGGACGCGGTGCGCGCCTGGTCGGAGAGCTGCCGGCTGCTGGCCGGGGAGACCGAGCACGGGCACATCGAGAGCTTCGGCGGCTGCCTGCTCGGCCAGCTCTGCCCGCCCTCGCTGCTGGTGGCGACGGCGGTGCTGGAGGGCTGCTTCTTCCACGCCCACGGGCTGCGCCACATGTCCTTCAGCTACGCGCAGGGCACCCTCCCGGCCCAGGACCGCGGGGCGCTGCGGGCGCTGCGCACCCTCGCGGCCGAGCTGCTGGGGGACGCCACCTGGCATGTGGTCCTGTACACGTACATGGGCCTGTTCCCGCGCACCCCGGCGGGCGCGAGCGCGCTCATCGAGGACAGCGCGCGGCTCGCCCGGGACGCGGGCTGCGAGCGGCTGATCGTCAAGACGGTCTCCGAGGCGTGGCAGATCCCGAGCGTCTCGGAGAACCTGTCCGCGCTGAGGCTCGCCGCGGCCGCCGCGCGTGGACCGGCGGCCGCCCGGAGCGCCGAGGAGGACGCGTACTACGAGGAGACGCTCGCCGAGGCGCGGGCCATCGTGGCGGCGGTGCTGGACCTGGACGCGGACATCGGCACCGCGCTGACCGAGGCGTTCCGGCTCGGTCTGCTCGACATCCCCTACTGCCTCCACCCTGACAACAGGTCGGCGGCGACCTGCGTCATCGACGAACGCGGGGCGCTGGCCTGGGGGTCCACCGGAAACCTGCCCCTGAGCACCCCCACCGCCCGTACGGCCGGCCGGCTCTCCTCCGACGACCTGTACGGGATGCTCAACCACGTGGCGGAGCGCTACGACAGCGCCTCGTCCGAGCCCAGATTGGTTCCCCACCCATGACTGTCCCGCAAGACCGGCAGGACCGGCCCGCCCTGGTCCTGGTGGACGCGTTCTCCACGGGCTCGATGCTGGCCCGTCAGGCGGCCGAGACCCATCGGGTCCTGCATGTGCGCTCCCGGGACCTCGCCTCCGACACCTTCGGCGCGAGCCTGCCGAGCGCGCTGCTCACCGAGGACCTCACCTATCCGGGCCACGAGGCCGACGTACTGGCCCACTTGACGGCGCGACGCCCTGTGGGCGTCGTCGCGGCGAGCGAGTTCGGCGTCGAGGTGGCGGACGAACTGGCCCACCGGCTCGGGCTGCGCGGCAACGACCCCGCGCTGTCCGCCGCCCGCCGGGACAAGTCCCTGATGATGGAGGCCCTTTCCCGGGCGGGCGTGCCCACGGCCCGGCAGTGCCGCTCCGCCGACCCCGCCGAACTGCTCGACTGGTGGCGCGGACATCCGGACATCGTGCGCCTGGTGGTCAAGCCGCTGGACAGCGCGGGCTCCGACGACGTCTACACCTGCGACAGCGAGCAGGAGGTCCTGGACGCCTGCCGGGCCGTCCTCGGCAAGACCAACATCATGCTCCGGGTGAACGAGGAGGTGCTCGCCCAGGAGTACCTCGCCGGGGACGAGTACATCGTCAACACCGTAAGCCGCGAGGGGAGTCACTGGTTCACCGACGCCTGGATCAGCCGCAAGCAGGTACGGGAGGGCGGTCGCCGGATCTACGAGGCGGAGGACCTGCTGACGCCGGACGACCCGGTGCTCGACATCATCCTGCCGTACATCGCGCGCTCGCTGGACGCCCTCGGCATCACCGACGGGCCCGCGCACAGCGAGCTGATCCTCACCGCGCGGGGCCCGCTGCTCCTGGAGACCGGGGCGCGCATCTCGGGCCTCGCGAACCCGGCCGCGCTGGACCTGTGCACCGGCGCGAACCAGGTGAGCCTCACCCTCGACTGCCACGCGGGCGACGGCGTCGCGCTCGCCGGGCGCCCGGCCCGCTACCCGGTGCTCCAGCGGGCGCGCTGCGTCAACCTCATGGCGCGGAGTGCCGTACCGCTGCCGCTCGCGGCCATCACGGCCGCGCTGGAGCGGATCCCCGCCTTCGAGAGCGTCCGCTTCCGCATCGCCGACGGCGCGCCCACCCGGCCGACCGTGGACCTCAACTCCTCGCCGGGCGCGGTGTTCCTGGTGCATCCCGACCCCGTCGAGATCGACAACGCACACAAGGTGATCCGCGAGCTCGAGCATGAACTGCTCTGAATCCGAAAGCATGGTGAGATCCACATGTCCCTAGACAGCGAGCGGTTCCGCGAGATCTTCGGCTCCTTCCCGACGGCCGTCGCCATCGTCACGGCGCTGGACGAGCAGGGCAGGCCGCGCGGCTTCACCTGTAACGCCGTCTGCTCGGTCTCGGCCGCGACGCCGAGGCTGCTCGTCGGGGTCGGCAAGAGTTCCCAGACGTTCCCGGCGCTGGCCGCCTCCGGCGCCTTCGTGGTCAACTTCCTCGCCGAGTCCGGTGAGCAGGCGTCCCGCACCTTCGCCGACAAGGGGCCGGACAAGTTCGCGGGCCTCGTCTGGGAGCCCTCCGCGCACGCCGGGGGCGCGCCGATCCTCACCGACATCGCGCTGGCCTACGCCGAGTGCCGCACCGTGCAGACGGTGGACGCCGGCGACCACTGGCTGCTGATCGCCGACGTCCACGGCGGAGAGACCTACTCCCGGGAACCCCTGCTGTACTGCCGCGGCGCGTACAGCACCTGGCCGACCCCGGCGGGACGTCATTGACCGGCGGCGGTGCTCAGTGAAGAGGCCCAGCCGTCCGCCGGGCCTCTTCCGAACGGTTCAGCCGCACAGCGCGCGTGCCCGTACCTCGCCGGCGAACAACCCGGCGTACCAGCCCTTGCCGCTGACGATGGGCGCGTCGGCCGTCACCTCGTCCTGGGACTCGCCCCAGCCGTTCCTGTACCAGCTCTGCGGGGAGTAGCCGCCGCCGATCGCATCGGTGCCGTCCGACAGCGGGGCGTTCGCCTGGACCCCGTCGTAGGGCTCCCCGCCGTTGGACTGGCTGAAGGAGACCGCGTTTGTAGCCGGCGTTGAGGACCCGCATGCCCGCCGGGCAGTGGGCCACCGAGGGTTCTCCCGACTCGCTGGTCGGGCCGGCCACGGTCCGCGCCCGCGAGACGGGTGCCGCCTCGGCCGTCGCCCGGGCCGACACCGCCCCTGGAGGGGGCGTGCCGCTCGCGAGCACCGCCACTCCTCCACTCCTCGCGACGGTGGTCCCGCAGACTGTGGAACTCCCGGTGCATGGCCCGCATGAACACCCGGAGATTCGCGTGCCGCTCGGGCGGTGCGCCCCGCCAGCTCGCCCAGGTGTAGACGGCCCACTCGCCGTTCTCGTCCACGTCCTCGGGATCCATCAGGACGGAGGTCGCGGCGGACTCGACATCGAGCTGGAGCCCGCGCCGCCAGACGTCCGCCTCCACCCGCTCCTCGGGCCCGGCGCCGTTGTCCAGGTACTCCTCGAAGATCCCCGCGAGCTCCATCTCGTCCTCGTGCCGGCGCACCTGCTCGGTCCCGGCCGGCAGCCACACGAATCCCCCGGCGTGCCGCCAGCCGTCGGTGACCTTCGGGAACTCCCGGTACGACGGTGGCATCCGGCGGCCGACGCGCCCCTGCTGCCACCCACCACTGACAGCGCCTCCTGAAGTCCATTCGGACACGGATCGAGCGCTGAGTGGCTGTCAAATGTGCAAAAGCGAGCGGAATTCGGGCAAATGCCAGGTGCAACCGGCAGCGAACAGTGTGTAGTTTGCCAACTGCTCGACGGACGCCCCTTGCCCCCACGCCCAGCAGTCGACTGTCAGACGCCCAGACGTATCCGAGATGCCCGAGGTCCCCATCCATGATCGAGATACCGGAGCTGGCCTTCGGAGGCCTGGCCGCCGGGACGGTGTCGGCACTAGCTCTGGGCAGCGGCCTGTGGCGCTCCCGGCGCGAACGCGCCCGGCTGCGGCGGGAGATGACCGGCCTGCGCCACCAGGCCGAGCAGTCCGCGCGGGCCGGCGCCGAGGAGGCCGAGCGCATCCGGCAGGCGTTCACCGCCGAACTGGAGCACCTCGCCACCCGGCGCATGCCCGCCGAGGCGTCCCGCACCGCGCACCCGCACGTCCCGGTGCCCGGCCCGGTCGGCCCCGAGGGCGCCGCGACCGAACCGGTGCTGGCGGCCCTGCGCACCGCGGTCCTCCAGGAGCGCAAGCGGGTCGACGCCGCCGCCCGTGCCGGTATGCGCGGCACCACCCGGGAGATCCAGGCGAGCCTCTACCGCCTCCAGGACATCCTCCACGGACTCCAGCAGCGCTACGACGAACCGGAGCTGGCCCAGGACCTCTACAGCCTGGACCACGAGAACGAGCAGTCGCTGCGCCGCGCCCAGGTCGCCGCGGTGGTCTGCGGAGCCTGGGTCGGACTGGCCCGCGAGGAGTCGCACCTCGTCGACGCCGTCACCGGCGGACAGGCCCGGCTGTCCGGCTACCGGCGGGTCAAGCTCCACAACCACCTCGATCCCGGCACCGCGCTGGTCTCGCACGCCGTGGAGCCCGTCGCGATCATCGCCGCCGAACTCCTCGACAACGCGCTGCGGCACTCCTCCCCTGACACCTCGGTCGTGGTCAACCTCGAACACGTCCACAACGGTGTCGCCGTGACCGTCGACGACGCGGGTGTCGGCATGGCGCCCGACGAACGCGCCGCCGCGCAGCGGGTGGTCGCGGGCACCGACCCGATCATGTTCTCCGACCTGGGCGACCCGCCCCGGATGGGCCTCGCCGCGATCGGCCAGCTGACCCGGCAGTTCGACCTCTCGGTGGACCTGTCCACGCCGTCCCCCTACGGGGGCGTACGCGCGGTCCTGCTGGTCGACAAGCACCTGCTGAGCCATATCGACCCAGCGCTGCGCCCCGCCGCCGCGAGCACCTCGCCCTCCACCCGCACCGGCGAGGTCCCCAGGCCCGAACCGCTGGCCGGGCACGCGGAACCCGCCGAGCACGCGGCACGCGCCGAGCGCGTCGAACATGCCGAGCACGCCCACGCGCCCGGCGACGGCCGTCCGGTGTCCGTCGACGACCAGCCGACGTCCGGCCCCGATCAGCCCGCGCCCGCCGTCGACGACCTCCCCCGCCGTCGCCGTCGTCAGGTCTCGCCGGACCAGGCGGCGATGATCCGTCCGAGCGCGGCCGAGACCGCCGCCGCCCCCGCCCGCTCGCCCGAGGAGACCGCGGCGGCCCTCGGTGCCTTGCAGTCGGCGACCGCCGCTGCCCGTGATGCAGCTCGATCCGAAGGGACAGCTCCCCGATGACCAACCGCGACACCGGTGACACTGCGTGGGTTCTCGACCCGATCCTCGAAGTCCCGCATGTGAAGGCCGCCGTCCTGCTCACCAGGGACGGGCTGATCTCCGGCTTCTCGGAGGCACTCACCCAGGAGTCGGCCGAGCGGGTCGCCGCGATCACCTCGACCGTCCAGGGCGCCTGCCGTACCGCCGCCGCCGCGTTCGCGGACATGCCGGCCGCCCAGCTGAGGCAGGTCGTGATCGAGTCCGACCACGGCTACATCCTGGTCGCCCCGACCGACCACGGCACCTGTGTCGCCGCGTACGGCGACCCGGAGGTCCGGCTCGACCTGCTCGGCCACCGTGTGCACTCCCAGGTGGCGCGGCTCGGCGAGAAGGCGATGGCCGCGGCCCCCCGCGCGGCCGAGGGCGGCGCTTTGCTGTGAGGGGCCACCGGTCCGGCCGCCCGCTGGTGCCCGCCTACCTCTCCACGTCGGGGGTGGCGCGGCCCAGCCGCAACAGCCTGGAGCGCCTGTCGGTGCTCACCTCCACCACCGGGCCGGTCTTCGGCGACCTGCCCGCGGCCCAGCACGCGCTGCTCCAGTCGCTGGAGGGCGGCTCCCTGACTGTCGTGGAGGCGGCGGCGCTGCTGCGGCTGCCGGTCTCCGCCATCCGGGTCCTCGCCGCCGCCCTGATCGACCAGGGGCTGGTGACCGCGCGCCCGCCCGTCCCGCCCGCCGCCCAGCCCGACCACGATCTGCTGAAGAGAGTCGCCGATGGCCTCCGCGCCCTCAAGCTCTGAACCCGTCCCGGCCGGCAGCCGGACCGACGACTCCGGTGTCCGGGCCGGGGAACTCCACCTTCCCGCCGCGGCAAGGGAGTTGGTGAAGATCGTCGTCGTCGGCCCGTTCGGCGTCGGCAAGACCACCCTGATCGACTCGGTGTCCGAGATCCGCCCCCTGCACACCGAGGAACACCTCACCCAGGCGTCCACCGCCGTCGACCACCTCGACGGGGTGCGGGACAAGAAGACCACCACCGTCGCCATCGACTTCGGCCGCATCACCCTCGGCGGTGAGACCGTTCTCTACCTGTTCGGCACCCCCGGACAGGAGCGCTTCCGGGCGCTGTGGGCGGACATCGCGTACGGGGCGCTCGGCGCGCTCGTCCTTGTCGACAGCCGCCGCCTGGACGCCTCCTTCGATGTGCTCGGCCTGGTCGAGGAGTCGGGTCTGACGTACGCCGTCGCCGTCAACACCTTCCCGGACTCACGCCGTTACCCCGCGGAGCAGCTGCGGGAGTCCCTGGACCTGGCTCCGGACACCCCGCTGGTGGAGTGCGACGCCCGGGACCGCAACTCCTCCGTCGACGCGCTGCTCGCCCTCGTGGAGCACCTGATCGACCTCAACGCCCGCGCGGTGGCCGGGGAGGTGCGCTCGTGACGCCGTACCCCGCCCCCGCGGAGTCCTTCGACCGCTCCACCCCCGTGCGGCTGTGGGAGGACGGGTTCGCCGTCGACCCGCGCCGCTACTACGAGGCGCTGCGCGCCCAGGGCCCGGTCGGCTGGGCCGAACTCGCCCCGGGCGTACCGGCGTACGTGGTCACCGACCGCCGTGCCGCGCTCGACATGCTGCACGACGACGCGACCTGGTCCCGCGACCCGCGCCCCTGGCAGGCGACGGTCCCCGAGGACCTGCCGATCCTCGGCATGATGCGCTGGCGGCCCAACACCCTCTTCTCCGACGGCGCCGAGCACGTCCGCTACCGCACCGCCCTGCTCCAGGCCTTCGACCTGGTCGAGCCGCACGATCTGCGCGAACGGGTGCTGCGCGCCGTGCACATCCTGGTCTCCCGGTTCGGCCCGCGCGGCGAGGCGGATCTGGTGAACGACTTCGCCCGCCCGCTGATGACCCTCGTCTTCAACAGCCTCTTCGGCTTCCCCGAGGGCGAGGCCGACCGCCTCAACGACGCGCTGGGCGCGCTGATGGAGGGCGGTGAGGCGTCCGTCCAGGGCGAGGCCGAGTACGGCAGGTACGTCATGGACCTGATCGGCGCCAAGACGGCGCGGCGCGGCGACGACCTCACCAGCCGGCTGCTCGACCACCCGCTGGGCCTGACCACCGAGGAGGTCACCTGGCAGGTCTTCCTCACCCTCGGCGCGGGCCACGAGCCGTCCACCAACCTGGTGAGCAACGCGCTCTCCCGCATCCTCGGCAACCCGGCGTACTACTCCACCCTCACCAGCGGCTCCCGCACCGTGCGCGACGCCGTCCTGGAGGTCCTCCGGCACGAGACCCCGCTGACCAACTACGGGGTGCTGTACGCCCGTAAGTCGCTCAGCTTCCACGGCGCGTGGGTGCGGGCCGCGGTGCCCGTCGTGGTGTCGTACGGCGCGCTCGCGCTGTTCGCGGACGAGGGGCAGGGCGGGACGCACGATCCGCGGGACGCCTCCCATCTGTCGTTCGGCGCGGGCCCGCACACCTGCCCGGTCAAGCACGAGGGGCTGCTGATCGCCACGGAGGCCATCGAGCGGCTCACCCAGTGGCTGCCCGACATGGAGCCCACCGTGCCCCGTGACCGGCTCACCTGGCGCCCGGGCCCCTTCCACCGCTCCCTCGTCTCGCTGCCGGTCCGGTTCACCCCCTGCACCCCCGACCGTCCCGCGGACCCGACGGCCCCTTCCGCGTCCTCCCAGACTGGAGCCCGAGCATGACCACTACGCCCACCCGCGTGCCCATCGACCCGTTCGGGTCCGACATCGTGGCGGAGAGCGCAAGGCTGCGCGCCCTGGGACCGGTCGTCCCCGTGGAACTCCCCGGCGGCATCCCGGCCTGGGCGCCCACCGGGTACGACGCCCTGCGCTCCCTGATCCTGGACCCGCAGGTCAGCAAGGACCCCCGCAAGCACTGGCGGTTGTGGCCCGAGGTCGGCGAACACCCGGAGTGGGGCTGGGTATTGGGCTGGATCGGCGTGGTCAACATGCTCTCCACCTACGGCGCCGACCACACCCGGCTGCGCCGTCTGGTCGCGCCCAGCTTCACCGCCAGGCGCACCGAGGCGCTGCGCGACCGGGTCGACGCCGTCGCCGCCGAACTCCTCGACACGATGGCGCGGTCGGGGGCGGACGGCGCCGTCGTCGACCTCAAGGAGGCGTTCGCGCAGCCGCTGCCGATGCTGATCATCTGCGAGCTGTTCGGCGTGCCCGACCACCTCCGGCCGAGCGTCGCCGAGCTGATCGCGGCGATCATGGACACCACCGACCCGAGCCCCGAGCACGCGGACTTCGTGCAGCGGCAGATCGGCACGGTGATCCCCGCGCAGATCGCCTACCGCGCCGAGAACCCGGGCGACGACCTGACCACCGAGCTGATCCGGGTCCGCGACGAGGAGGGCGACCGGCTCAGCGCCGAGGAACTGCTGTTCACCCTCCTGCTGGTGATCGGCGCCGGCTTCGAGACCACGGTGAACCTGATCGCCAACGCGGTGGTCGAGCTGCTGACCCACCCCGAGCAGCTCGCCGAGGTCCGCTCCGGGAAGCTCGACTGGGACCAGGTCATCGACGAGGTGCTGCGGGTACGGCCCTCCATCGCCGCGCTGCCGCTGCGGTTCGCGGTCTCGGACGTCACCGTGGACGGCGTCACCATCCCCGCGGGCGACGCGATCCTCACCACCTACGGGGCGGCCGGCTCGGACCCGGCGCACTACGGGGAGACCGCCGAGGCCTTCGACGCCGCGCGCGCCGCCGACGACCACCTCTCCTTCGGTATCGGCGTGCACCGCTGCATCGGCGCCCCGCTGGCCCGGATGGAGGCCCGTACCGCCCTGTCCGCCCTCTTCGACCGCTTCCCCCACCTGGCCCCCGCCTTCGAGGCCGGTGATCTCAAGCAGGTCCCGTCCTTCATCGCCTACGGCTGGCAGACGGTTCCGGTACGACTGGACGGCTGACGTACCGGCGGATCCGGTGGGGGAGTCCGGCGCCCCACCGGATCGCCCGGCACCGCGATGTCCGAGGTGAGCCGGCGGCGCAGCCACGCCCCGGCTCTGCGGTCCACCAGATGGTTGAGCGCGGCCGACAGGGCGAGCGAGAAGCACAGTCCGAGGGCGATCGCCGGGACCAGGCCGAGCGCGGGCACCGCCTTGAGCAGCCCGCGGACGACGGGTATGCCGAGGCTCTGGTGGACGAGGTAGAACGGGTAGGTCAGGGCGCCCGCGTAGGCCAGGACGCGCCAGCGCAGCCGGCCGAGGGGTCCCGGCCCGGACAGCGCGAGCAGGATCAGGAACACCGTGAGGACGGCGGCGCAGATCCCCCAGCCCGGTGTCCCGCCCCGGGCCGCGGGGGCCGCGTGCGCGGCGACCCGGTCGCCCAGCAGGGTCAGGGTGTAGCACCAGGCGAAGCCGGTGAGCAGCCACAGCAGCAGGTTCGGTCCGAAGCGGTGCATCAGATAGAGCGCCATGCCCGCCACGAACAGCCCGGCGTACCGGGTGAGCAGGAACTCGTCCAGCACACTGGAGTGCAGCTCCCGGCCGATGGCGGCAAGCGTCAGCCAGAGCAGGCAGAACGCGATCGTCCGGCGGTAGGTGAGGCCGATCAGCAGCAGCACGGCCATCAGCAGATAGAACCGGGCCTCCACCCACAGCGTCCAGGCGACCCCGTCCGTGGTCCGCAGCCCGAGCGGCCCCGGCAGCATGGTCAGATTGCCGAGGGTGGTGCGCAGATCGACGGGCGCCCCGGGCCGCTGTCCGGCGAGCCGCGCGATCCAGGCGACGACGACGATGACGAGGACGACCGTCCAGTAGAGCGGGAAGAGCCGGGCGATCCGGGAGACCGCGAACTGCGCCGGGGTGCGCCCCCAGCAGCTCATACAGATGGCGAACCCGCTGATCAGGAAGAACGCCTCCACCCCGAGCCAGCCATAGCGGCTCAGCGCGTGCAGCGCGGGCGCGGTGCGGGTCAGGTCGTACGTGCCCCAGAAGTGCGGGGTGGGGGTGCCGAGGTAGTGGTAGGCGGCCACCCCGGCCGCCGCGAGCAGGCGCAGCGCGTCCACGGCGGCGAGCCGCCCGCCGCCCGCCCTGCTCGTCATGGGTGCGGCCGTCGGCGGGGCCGGGTCAGCGGAAACGGACATGGTGAAGGTGTCCTTCGTCGGATGGGCTGCGGCGGGGGGAGGGCGGCCGCAGGATCACGGCAGACGGCGGCGGACGGACCGGTGCACCGTGAGGAGGGCCAGGGCGATCAGGGGCACCGTCAGCGCCGCCTGGGTCCACTGCATCGGCCAGAGCTGGCTCGCGCTGTGGTAGGCGTCGAAGACCCGTGAGCCGTCGGGGCAGCCGGCGGGCCCGCACTGCGCGTACGACAGCCTGCGGCCGTCGGGGGTGACCACCCCGTCCCGCAGCAGCCAGTCGTCCGGGGCCAGGTCGTAGCCGTGCGGCGGGAACCGGGTGAGGGTCGGCTGGAGGAAGCGGCGCAGCCAGGTCAGCAGGGTCAGCACGGCCGTGTACCCGGCGAGGGCGCAGACCATGGCCGGGACCGTGCGCCGGATCAGCTCCCCGGCCAGCACCCCGATCGCGAAGGCCAGCACGGTCGCCGTAGCGAGGACGGGCCCGAAGGAGTTGTACGGCAGCGCCGAGAACGCGGAGGAGTCGTGCGTGAGCGTCGGCGAGGTGACCGCCCGGAGGCGGCCGCCGAGCACGGCGGCGACGATGCCGAGCGCGACGGACGCGCCGCCCAGCACGAGGAGCTGACCGGCGAGCCAGCGCTGCCGGGGCACCGACTGCGTCCACAGGAGCCGGTGCGTACGGCGCTCGTACTCCTGCGCCAGCAGCGGCGCGCCGAGCAGCGCCGCCACCAGCGTGGGCACGGCCACCAGGGCGAACTGCGCGTGCTGGACGGCCTGGAGCGCGTCGGAGACATCGCGGACCGTGGCGTCGCACCGTTCGAGATAGGGGAGTTCGGCGCACGAGGTCGCGGCGCGCTCGGCCCGGACCCGCACCACGTCGTGCGCCGTGCGCAGCACCCACGCCGTCAGCAGCGCCGAGGCCAGGGCCATGGCCGCGAGGGTGCCGCGATGGCGCCGCAGGCTCAGCCGGACCAGGGCCCGGTACCGCACGGGCCTCGGGTGCAGGGCCGGCCGGTTCAGCCGGACCGGCACGACCCGCAGGGGGGACGACACGGTCATGCCGCCACCGTCCCGGTGCCGTTCTGGTCCGCGTCGCCGTACCGGCCCGGCCGCATGCCGGGGGCCAGCCAGCCCGCCACGGAGGGGGAGCGCAGATAGGAGACCACCAGCTCTTCCAGTCTGGGGAGTTCGGCCTCGGCCGCCTCGGTGCGCGTCTCCTGCTCCACGCGGACCAGCGTGAGATGGCGTGGCTCTTCGTCCACCGGGTCCACCGGGTGCACCCGCCATGGTGCAAGACCCGCCTGGCACTCCAGCAGGCCGAGCCGGTCGAGCAGCCGGTGTGCGGCGAGCAGTTCGGACAGCTCGCCGGCCAGCCGGATCCGGCCGCCGTCGATCAGCAGCAGATGGTCGATGGCCTCTTCGAGATCGCCCAGCACATGGGAGGAGAGCAGGACCGTGCCTTGGCCCTCCGCGACATCGCCCAGCAGCAGGCCGAGGGCGGCCCGGCGCACCAGCGGGTCGAGATCGCTCAGCGGCTCGTCGAGCAGCAGCAGCCGGGGCCGCTTGCCGCGCGCGAGGGCGAGGGCGAGCAGGGAGCGCTGGCCGCCGGAGAGGGACCCGGCCCTGCTGTCGAGCGGGATCCGGCCCAGCTCCAGTAGTTCCGCGGCGCGGTCGTGGTCCCAGCGGGGATTGAGGTCGCGGCCCATGGCCAGCAGTTCGGCGGCCCGCATCCGCGGGTACAGGGGGCGGTGCTGGTCGACGTACGCGACGTCCGCGAGCAACGCGTCCGCGCCCGCGGGCTGCCCGAGCACGGTGAGCCGGCCGGAGTGCGGCCGGACGAGCCCGGCCGCGGCCGACAGCAGCAGGCTCTTGCCCGCGCCGTTCGGGCCGACGATGCCGCACACCGCGCCGCGCGGGACCCGGAAGGCGCAGTCGGCGAGCAGGTCCCGGCGCCGCCCGCCACGCCCGGCGCGCAGCCCGACCCCCTCCGCCTGGACGGCCGTCGGAGCGTGCGCCGTCACCGCGCCCGCCCCTCGGGCGCCCGCTCCGCGAAGCAGGCGTCGCCGACGGAGACGACCAGGGCCATGACGTCCTCCCGCTCCAGGCCGTGCTCCCGGGCGCGGGTCATCCACTGCTCCAGCTCCTGCCGCAGCCCGGAGCCGTCGACCCGGTCGGCGCTGCCGAGCGTGCCCACCACGAATGTGCCAAGACCCGTCCTGGACTCCACCAGGCCCCGCCGCTGGAGCTCCTGATACGCCCTCAGCACGGTGTTGCCGTTGACCACGGCGCTCTCCACCACCTCACGGGCGGTGGGCAGCTTGTCACCGGGCTTCAGAATGCCCAGCCGCAGGGCCTGTTCGGTCTGCTCGATGATCTGCTGATAGGCGGGCGTGCCGCTGGATCTGCGCAGCTGGTACTTCATCAGGTAACCCTTTCCCTAATTGATTAGGGAAAGTAGTCACCGCCTGAGACAGTGTCAAACCGTCGGGTCCGGGCGGCCGGACGTCGGTGTCCATACGGCGCAAAGGGGATAAAGTTCCGCGTGACGACGGCGGTAAAAGGAGACGGAAGACGTGCATCTCGCTCTGGCGCCGGAGACCTTGGCGCGCTGGCAGTTCGGCGTCACGATCGTCTACCACTTCCTGTTCGTCCCGCTGACGATCTCCCTGGCCGCCCTGACCGCGGGCCTCCAGACCGCGTGGGTGCGCACGGGCAAGGAGAAGTACCTGCGGGCGACCAAGTTCTGGGGCAGGCTCTTCCTGATCAACATGGCGATGGGCGTGGTCACCGGCATCGTGCAGGAGTTCCAGTTCGGCATGAACTGGTCCGCCTACTCACGCTTCGTGGGCGACATCTTCGGCGCCCCGCTCGCCTTCGAGTCCCTCCTCGCCTTCTTCTTCGAGTCCACCTTCATCGGGCTGTGGATCTTCGGGTGGGACCGGCTGCCGAAGCGGATCCACCTCGCCTGCATCTGGATCGTGGCCCTCGGGTCGATCCTGTCGGCGTACTTCATCCTCGCGGCCAACTCCTGGATGCAGGACCCCGTCGGCTACCGGATCAACCGGGCGAGGGGACGCGCCGAACTCACGGATTTCGGGCGCGTCCTGACCCAGAACACCGTGGTCGTCCAGGTCTTCCACACCCTCTCGGCGGCCCTGCTGACCGGCGGCGCCTTCCTGGCCGGCATCGCCGCCCTGCACCTCATGCGCAAGCGGCACATCCCGGTGATGAAGACCTCGCTGCGGCTCGGCCTGGTCGCGATCGTTGTCGGCGGACTGCTCACCGCGATCAGCGGCGACCGGCTCGGCAAGGTCATGTTCACCCAGCAGCCCATGAAGATGGCCGCCGCCGAGGCGCTCTGGCACGGCCAGCACGCGGCACCCTTCTCGGTCTTCGCCTACGGGGACGTCAGCAAGGGCCGCAACACCGTGGAACTGTCCGTCCCCGGGCTGCTCTCCTTCCTCGCCCACGACGACTTCCACTCCTACGTCCCCGGCATCGACGACACGAACAAGGCCGAGCAGCGGCGGTTCGGGCCCGGCGACTACCGCCCGATCATCCCCGTCACCTTCTGGGCCTTCCGCTGGATGATCGGCTTCGGCATGGCGTCCTTCGCCATCGGCCTGCTCGGACTCTGGCTGACCCGCGAGAAGTTCATGCTGCCCGAGCGTCTGCGGGTCGGCGAGGACGAGGTGCCGCACCTGGTCCTCTTCAAGAACCGGGTCCTCGCCCCCTCGTACACCGCCTGGTACTGGCGGATCGCGGCCCTCACCCTCGCCTTCCCGGTGATCGCCAACTCCTGGGGCTGGATCTTCACCGAGACGGGCCGCCAGCCATGGGTCGTCTACGGCATGCTGGAGACCCGGCACGCCGTCTCGCCCAGCGTCTCCCAGGGCGAGGTCATCGCCTCCCTGGCCCTGTTCACGCTGCTCTACGCGATCCTCGCCGTCATCGAGGTCAAGCTGCTCGTGAAGTACGTCAAGGCCGGGCCGCCCGAGCTGACCAGATCGTCGGCGGCGTCCTGGAGCCGGAACAGATCGCAGCCGTGCTCGATCCCCGAGAGGTTCGCCACCGCGATGAACGCCTCCAGCGGGCAGTTGCCCGCGCCCGCGCCGTGCCCGGCGAGAGAGGCGTCGACCCGGCGCACCCCGTTCTCCACGGCGACGACGCTGTTGGCCACCGACAGCGAGACCGGTCGAACCCTCCGCGCCTGCCCGGTCGTTGGAGCGGCGGTCGCGGCGGCCGGGGGAGCCGGCCACCGCTCCTCCCGCTCAGGGGGGTGAGCATCAGGCGGATCGGGTCGCCGACCTTCTTCTCCAGGCGGGCGACGGCGTCCGCGGCCTCGGCCAGCGGGACGTGGGCCGTGATGGAGGGGGCCAGGGCGATGCGTCCGGCCGAGGCCAGGCCGACGAGCTGCTCCACGTGCTCGGGCTCGGAGCCGTAGTGGCCGCGGACCTGGTTGACGTTGAAGCAGAATCCGATGCTGTCGGCGATCGTGACCGGCTCCGGGGTGAGTCCGGCGAGGACGAGCGAACCGAACGGGCCGAGGACCGACGCGGCCTGGGCGCGGGCGGCGCCCACGCCGGCGAAGTCGAAGGCGACGTCGAGGCCGCGCCCGGCGGTCGCCTCCCGCACCGCCTCCGCGAAGCCCGGGGCGATCGGGTCGAGGGCGACGTCCGCGCCGAAGAGGAGGGCTCGCTCGCGGGCCGACGGCAGCGGGTCGATCGCGATGATCGGGGCCGCGCCGACCATCCGGGCGAGCCGTACGGCGTGGGCGCCGAGGCCGCCCGCGCCCCAGATGCCGACCGACTGGGCGGGGCGGACCGCGCCGGTGCCCACGATCGCGGCGTACGGCGTGGAGACCGCGTCGGGGATGATCGCAGCCTGGTCGAAAGGCAGCTCGTCCGGGATGGGCAGTAGCGTGCCCTCGGAACGGCTGGACAGCGAGGCGTCGTTCGCCGCGCTGTGCGGCCTCAGCTCCGTCGAGCGTTCCTCGGGACGCCGGCAGTTCGCCTCAAACGCTACGCGGCCCGGAGGTCTTCCACCTGGTCGGACAAGTGCAGTCAGCAGCCCCCTCATAGGGGCAGTCGTGAGACGTGAGAGGGTCGGGTGCGTGAGTGAGACACCACCGAACACCCTGCAATACCGCCTCGACGGGCCAGAAGACGCTCCGGTCCTGATCCTGGGTCCCTCACTGGGCACCACCTGGCACAGGTTGGAAAGACCGTCCAGGGGCGTCCACGCCAGTCCAGGGCGGGCATGAAACCGCAGGTCAGGTCCTTCTGGTCCAAGTGAGGCCGCCCAGTTGGTGATGGCTGGGTGATAGGCGAGTGATACGGCGAGGCCCCGCCGACGTCCGCCCACGGGACCGCTACGCGGAGCCGTGCGACGACGAAGCCGCACCGGAGCGCTCCCGTCCGACTTCGTCGTGAGATCGGCCGCTCTGGCGCGCACGATGCGGTCGGCGCCGCATGCGGTTCGTGTTTCTGTGACGCTCTCAGAATGCGCCGACTTCGCGATCGCACTCGCCCGCGCATATAAGAGGTCCTAACAAAGGTGTTGGACGTGTCGGTGGGTGATGAGGCAGGTGGCGAGGCCGAGGAAGGCTTCGTGGATGTCGTCTCGTCGTTCCCAGCGGATGCGCAGGCGGCGGAAGCCGTGGAGCCAGGAGATGGTCCGCTCGACGACCCAGCGGAAGGTGCCCAGGCCCGTGCCGTGCTGTCCGCCGCGTTCGGCGATGACGGGGCGGATGCCTCTTTGCCAGAGCAGTCGCCGGTACTTGTCGTGGTCGTAGCCGCGGTCGGCGAACAGCATGTCGGGCGTGGGCCGGCCGACAAGCCCTGCGACGGCCGGGACCTTGTCCAGCGAGGGCAGCAGTTGGGTGACGTCGTTGCGGTTGCCGCCGGTCAGCGACACCGTGAGCGGGATGCCCTGGCCGTCGGTGAGGATGTGGTGCTTGCTGCCCGGTCGTGTGCCGTCGACCGGGCTGGGACCGCTTTTGGGCCCCGCCGGGCCGCCCGCACGTGGGAGGAGTCGATCACCGCCCGGGACCAGTCCAGCTTCTTCGCCGAGCGCAGCTTCCTCAGCAGCACCAGATGCAGTTCGCCCCACACGCCTGCCTCGTTCCAGGCGGCCAGGCGTCGCCAGCAGGTCATGCCCGAACCGAAGCCCAGCTCCTGGGGCAGGTACTCCCACTGGATCCCGGTGTGCAGCACGAACAGGATCCCGCACAGCGCTTGCCGGTCCGGCACCCGCGGGCGGCCCGAGACCAGCTTTGGACCTGGCTCGGGCAGCAACGGCTCGATCAACGACCACAGTTCATCTGACACGACCCACGCCCGCGACTGACGCTTCCCCACGACCAGACCAACGAACAGCCCCGCCGATAGTCACATGATCAACGACTTCTGTTAGGGCCAGTAAGAGCCGGTTTCGTCGGGTGTTCCTTTGTGCTGAGCTTCGGATGGTGCAGCCCAGGTCCGACGCTCGAGCGTTCGCTTCCTAGTCTCGTGGAGTCCAGGGTCTGTGAGCCGAGAACCAGGCTCAGGCGGGCGGGTTCAGTGTCGGCGGACTCGATGATGCGGGCGGCCATGCGCTGCTGGTCGCTGGGCGCGAGGCCGTTCGCCGGGGCGAGAATGGCCCAGAAGGCGTGCGCGGGCGTGTTGTTGTAGACGAGCGAGGTAGTGAGGGGCGCCGTCGCCTGTCAGGAGGCACGCTGCAGGTTCGGCTACTGCCAGCCCACGCTCCGTCCCACGCGCGCCTGACGCTATGGACATCGACACCTCAGCTAAGTGGTGGCCGACTGGAAGCGTAACCGCACTTCAGGAGGAATCCGCGTGGAGCTGATTACCGCGGTGCATCGCGGTAATCAGCTCCACGTCTGCCAATGGACCATAGGCCGAAGGCACCCTGAGCTTAAGCGTCTGCTGTCTACATGTTGATCATGTGGCCGGCCAGGCCGTGGATTGCCTCCTTGACCGCCTCGCCGAGCGTGGGATGCGCGTGAACGTTGCGAGCGACCTCATGCACCGTTAGGTCCCACTGCTGGGCGAGTGTCAGCTCCGGGAGGAGTTCGGTGACCTCGGGGCCGATGAGGTGGGCGCCGAGCAGTTCACCGTGCTTGCCGTCGCTGATGACCTTGACGAAACCCACGGCATGTCCCAGGCCGTGGGCCTTGCCGTTGGCGGTGAAGGGGAACTTGGCCACCTGGACGTCGAATCCGCGCTCGCGTGCCTGGGCCTCCGTCCAGCCGAAGCTGGCCACCTGCGGTTGGCAGTAGGTGGCTCGCGGGATCATGGTGTAGTCCAGCTCCATGGTCTCCGCGTCGGCAATGGTTTCTGCGGCCACGACGCCCATGGACTCGGCGGCGTGCGCCAGCATCAGCTTGGCGGTGACGTCCCCGATCGCGAAGATGTGCGGCACATTGGTGCGACAGCGTCCGTCGACGTCGATGGCGCCTCGCTCGGTGAGGCGGACACCCGTGTGCTCCAGGCCGTAGCCCTGGACGTTCGGGGCGAAGCCGATGGCCTGGAGCACCTTGTCGGTCTCCAGGACCCGGCGCTCGCCGTTCTTGGCGACCGTGACGCGGACGCGCGGGCCCGAGTCGTCGATGGTCTCCACGGCGGTGCCCGTGAGGACCTCGATGCCGAGCTTACGGTAGTGCTTCGCGAGTTCCTTGGAGATCTCCTCGTCCTCCAGCGGGACCATGCGGTCCAGGAACTCAGCGATGGTGACGTCCACGCCGTAGCTGCGCAGCACGTAGGCGAATTCCACACCGATGGCGCCGGCGCCGGCGATGACGATGCTGTCCGGCAGCGTCTCGCTGAGGATCTGGCTCTCGTAGGTCACCACGCGATCCGACAGGGCAGTGCCGGGCAGCAGCCGTGGAGTGGCGCCGGCCGCGATGATGCAATGGCCGAAAGTCACCGTATCCGTACGCCCGTCCGCGTAGGTCACCGTCAGGGTGTGGTCGTCAGTGAAAGCGCCCCGCCCCTCAAACTGGGTGATGGCGTTCTTCTTCATCAGGTAGTGAACGCCCTTGACCCGGCCGTCGGCGACCTTGCGGCTGCGCTGGTGGGCGACCCCGTAGTCCGCGGAGACGTCATCGCCCACGGAGATGCCGTACGCCTTGGCTTCGTTCGTGACGAACTGCACCATCTCGGCATTGCGCAGCAGTGCCTTGGAGGGGATGCAGCCCACGTTGAGACAGACGCCGCCCCAGTACCGCTCTTCCACCACTGCGGTAGACAGGCCGAGTTGCGCACTGCGGACCGCGGCTGTGTAACCGCCCGGGCCCGCTCCTAGAACAATGACATCGAAATGTTGGCTCACGAAAGGTCGATCTTCGTCCGACAGTGGCACAACGCGCAAGCCGCCCGAACCAGCCGCGGTCCTGGCGCAGTTGATGTGTCGAAGCTACCAACTACCCTCACGTCCCTTCGAGGTGATGTTCGACACGCGTGCCCGCAGCGGTCCTGGCGCTGGCCGGCGAGCCTCCTGCCCTTCTTTCACCTCCGCATCTCCAGGTGCTGGCCGTGTGTGCTGCGAGAGCGGCACAGTGCGATCACCGCCGCATCGTCGTCGAGGCAGCCGCCCGTGTGGGCGAGGAGATCACAGCGAAGGAAGTGCACCAGCTTCTCGGGGCTGTAGCCGGTCCACTGCGCAGCCCGCTCGACGAGGGGGTAGAAGCCACCGTCGGTGCCCCGTGCCTCGATGACGCCATCGGTGTAGAGCAGCAGGGTGTCACCGGGTTGGAAGGAGAACGTTTCAACCGTGTAGATCACAGGCCCGAGCGAGCCGGTTCCCAAGGGGGGAGCGGGGTTCACCGGAACCAGGGTGACGCCGTCCGCGCTGATCAACAGCGGTGGGGGGTGTCCGCAGCTCACGATACGCGCGATGCCGTCCTCCTCAGGGATCTCGACCAGCAACGCGGTGGCGAACCGCTCCTCGTTCTCCTCTGCCGGAGCCAGGCTGGCCAGGTTCCGGGTGACGCTGCGTTCCAGTGCGGCGGCCAGTTGCGCCAATCCGGCGTGCTCATGGTCGGCCTCCCGGAAGGCCCCGATGAGCAGGGCGGCCTCGCCGATGGCTGGGAGTCCCTTGCCGCGCACGTCACCGATCATGATCCTGACACCGTCCTCGGTGGAGGTGGCGGCATACAGGTCACCGCCGATCTGGGCTTCGTCCTCAGCCGCCAGATACAGCACTGCGACCTGCACGCTGCCGAGCTGGTCGGGCAGCGGCCACAGCAGTACGTGCTGCGTGGCCTCGGCGACCGTCCGCACCCGCGCCAGCTGACGGCGGTGGCGCTCACGCACCACGCAGAAGAGGACCGCCAAGGCCGACATCACCGCAAGAGCGAGGATCTGTACCAAGACGTTGCGGGTCATCAGCACGTTGAAGTGCCAGCCGATGTACGCCTGCGCCACCACGGTCAGAAAACCGACCAGGGCGGTCAGCCACGGACCCGCGAAGGCGATGGTGATCGCTGGAGCGACCACCAGTAGCGGGCTGAGGTGAACGTCTTCCGGTACGAGCTGGTCCACCGCCGTGATCACGACGATGAGCACGATCGGCACCGCCAGCAACGCCTGCTTCGACTGCCAGGGCCTGCGCACCCCGGCCTCGCGCCGCCGGACGTTCATGTAGTCCAGACTGCACCGTCGTGAGAGCCATGACGAGCGGAGACTCCCGACTGCAAGCAGCACCGGACCTGCTTGGCAAGGGGGCGTGAACGCTTCGGCCCGGGTATCGGTGGCCGACTCGGCCGCGGTGCTCCCTTCGGCGACCGGTCTCGGGGAGGTGGCTTACTCGTAGGCCCAGGCGCGGGCCGTCTGCCGGTCCTCGACCGGGATCGGGGTGACTCAGTCGTGCATCCGCGTGGTGTACAGCAGCCCGTCGAGGTGGTCGAGCTCATGGTGAATGGGGCGGGCGAGGCCGCGCTCGTACACCGTGGTCGTGATCTCGTCGGACAGGGTGGTGGCCTCCACCGTGATTCTCAGCGGACGAGGGACGACGTCGCGCACGTCGAAGAAACTGAGGCAGCCCCCGTACTGCTCATCGGGCTACCCCGGTGCCCCCGAGCGGTCCAACGCTCACGCCTGATGCTGTGCTGGAACACGACTTCTCCTCGTCTAGGGCCGTGCTGGCCTTTGTCCGTCGGCCGGACACCAACCCAGACAACCTGACCCGGTTGACCCGCGCTCGCAAACCTCCGAACGGGTGGCCTGCCGGGTGCGGAGCAGCGCGCACCGTGGAACATGCTGCGGGGTCACAGGCGATTCCGACCAGCCCCGCGATCCCTCAATGCTCGCTCTACGTATCCACGCTCGTCCATTCCAGTGATGCACGGTGAAAGCGAGCTAGCGGTGGGCGGTGAGAAATTGCTGGCCCCAGCTGCGGTTTCGTCGGAAGTGATGGATTCTTCAACGTCTTTGGTACTCGCTTGGACATGCCGGTCCGCCGTGCTCGGGCCAGCCTGGATGCGCGAGCCGTCCCGAATGGCCGACTCGCTCCCGGGGGGGGAACTCCGATCAGTCCAGGAGACCCACATGAGCGTCACCCGAAGCCATCACACCCGCGCACTCGCCGCCGGTGCTTTGTCCGCCGCCCTGCTGTCGACCGGTACGGCCGGAGCCGTCGCAGCGACCGGGACCCCGGCCCCCAAGCCCACCATGACTCACACCGGCATGCCGAGCGTGAAGCCGTCGCGGACGCCGACCGCGATGGGCTCGATCACCGTCTCGGCCAACCGCAAGGCCGTCAAGGTGGGCAACACCGTCATGTTCACCGGCCGGGTCAAAGGCATAAAGGCCGGCTCCACGCTGGTGCTCCAGCACAGGCACAACGGCAAGTGGACCACGCTGAAGACCACAGCCGTCGTCAACAAGAACGGCACCTACACGATCAAGCGGACGTTCACCAAGAAGGGCACCGAGCAAGTGCGGGTGGCGACCAAGTCCGGCACGTTCCACTCGTCGCCGCTCACCGTTCAGGTCAGTTGACGGCGAGCTGAGGCGGGTCTGCAGCCGATCGTGGCGCAGCCGGACTTGAGTGGGGCCGGGATCGACCTGTCCGGCCCCACTGCCGCGTCCGCGCGCCGAAGATGGGCACACGCTTTGCGAATTGCGCTCCTATGTTCTTGCATGTCTTCCAGGGCAGAGAGCGTCAATCATTCGGCCTCGCCGTCTGCCCTTCCGGTGAAGGTGCTCGAGGCGGCGGGAACAGAAGGTCTTCCAGAGCGGACGTCCCGAACAGAATGAGGATGACCACCACCGGGACGAGCAGAGCTATCACGGTCACGACGCCTCCCTGCTGCAGCATCACAGCTGCTGCTCGGCGGCAACCTGGTCACCCTCACCATGCGGCCGAACGGGGTACGCCGCACATCGGCGCGGGAGCGGTGTAGGCCGATCGGGTGAGGTCGTCCCCCGAACGCCCGCCACATCCGCAGCACGCCCGTGGGCGAGATCTCCACCCGCTTGGCCAGCTCCCGTTTCGACCAGTGCGTGGCACGCTCGGGCACCTCTACGAGGGTGCGCACCACCACGTCCTCCACCTGGCAAAGCTCCGGCCACCAGACCTGCCGAGGCCGATGATTCCCGGCCTGTGCGGGAGTCTGTCTTTCGACAGCAATCTTCTGGAAGGCGGCCTCATGACGAGCCTGCACGACTTGCTCGAAGCCCACGTCGGTGCCGGTACGCTGCCGGGAGCGGTGGGCCTCGTGGCCCGGGTTGACCAGGTCGAGGTGGTGGCCGTCGGCGCGCAGGACGCCGGCGACGGCGCCCCGATGGCGAGGGACTCCGTCTTCCGGGTCGCCTCGCTCACCAAGTCCGTCACCGCCGCCGCATTGCTGATCCTTCTGGAGGAGGGCACGCTCGCACTGGACGACCTGATCTGGACGTGGCTGCCGGAGCTGGGGAAGCCGATGGTCGTACGCACGCCGGCGAGCCCGGTGGACGACGTGGTGCCGGCCGACCGGCCCATCACCGTCTTCGACGTGCTGGCCTCCCAGGCCGGGTACGGATTTCCCTCCGACTTCACACTGCCGGCGGTGCAGGAGTTGTTCACGGTGCAAAAGGACGGCCGGGTGCCGAGCAACTTCCCGCCGGCCGACGAGTGGATGGCGGCGCTCGGCCGCATCCCGCTGCTGTACCAACCGGGTGCTGCCTGGCTGTACGACACCTGCTCCGTCCTGCAGGGGGTACTGATCTCGCGGGTCACCGGACAGCCGCTGCCCGAGTTCCTGACGGAGCGGATCTTCCAGCCACTGGGCATGGTGGACACCGGTTTCGAGGTGCCGGCCGCCAAGCGGGGCCGGTTCACCAGCTTCTACAGGCCAGGTGACGACGGCAGCCTGGAGCTCGCCGACGGCCCGGACGGCGAGTGGAGCAGCCTGCCCGCGCTACCGCTCGGCAATGGCGGGCTGGCCTCGACCGCCGACGACTGGCTGGCCTTCTGCCGGATGCTGCTGGCCGGCGGGGTGGCAGCCGACGGCCGCCGGGTGCTGTCGGCCGACTCCGTGCGCATGATGACCACCGACCATACGAATCCGGCGCAGCGCGACATCGGCCGACTGTTCCTGGACGGCCAGGGCTGGGGCTTCGGCGGCTCGGTCGACATCGACCGGACCAACCCGTGGAACGCGCCCGGCCGTTACGGCTGGGTCGGCGGCACGGGCACAGCGGCGCACGTCATCCCGGCCACGGGCGCGGTCACCATCCTGCTGACCCAGGTGGCAGCGACGGGTCCCGTGCCGGCACCGGTGATCAGGGAGTTCTGGCGGTACGCGGCGGACGCCTGACACACGCATCTCACGCCCGGAACCTCACGGTGGGCCAGCTGACCGGGTGGCGAGATCGGACCACGACGCACGGCTGTTTAAGCACGCAAGGAGATCTTGCTGAGGTGTCCCGGTCGAGCGTGACTGTTGTGACGATCTGATCGCTCGGCGGGTATGACGACTCGGCCGTGGGTCGTGGACAATGACATGTGGGCGCTGACCGAACCACTGCGGCCGCCCTGGCCGACGCGGTCGCCGAGGCCGACGCCAGTGGGTGATCGGCTCTGTCTGCAGGACGTCCTGTACGTCCTGCACCAGGACATCGCCTGGCAACTCCTACCGCTGGGGCTGGGATTCGGATCCGGGCAGACCTGCTGGCGGCGCCTGAACCGCTGGCAGCGGGCCGGAGCCTTCGTGGTATTTGCCGCAGCCCGCTTGTCGGCACGCGCCTGCATCGGCGAATCACCCGTGCGAAGGACGACTCACCTGCCAACGCATTGGACCGTGCGCCATTTCCCCCAAGCGAACCCTGCCGACCGCGGCTGCGAGAGCGTCCCGGCCGTCTTGCGGCGGCCGGACTCGGAGTTGACCGAGCACGGTCCCTGGCGATCAGGGACTTTCGACTTCCACCGGCCTGAGGATGAGCACTGATTCAGGCACCGGCTTCACCTCCAGCCAACCGAGAGTCTGCTGCTCTGCACCGAGGCCCTCACCGAAGCCCCGACCACCAGGGGGAGCAGTTCGGTGAAGACCGCCTCACGCACGCGCTGGCCACTCAGAGCCACACCATCGCAGCGATCACACTGTCACCCAAGTCGTGCGCGTACCGGTACCACGGGCATGGACGACGACCAAGCCGCTCTCGTCCTGACAGCCACACCTCAGTCGCCTAGGGCGTGTTGTGAAAGTGCTGGTCAAAGCCACTCGTTGATGGCTGCGACCAGCACTGTCGCTTCGTAGCGGACGGCGAGTTTGTCGTACCGAGTGGCGACGGCCCGGTGGCGTTTGAGCCGGTTGATCCCGCACTCGACCGCGTGCCGCTGCCTGTAGTCGTCCTTGTCGAACGCCGGTGGACGCCCGCCGCGCGAGCCGCGCTTGAGGCGGTTGCGGACGCGGTCCGCAGGGACTGGGATGGTGGCTTTGATGCCGCGTCTGCGCAGGTAGGAGCGGTTGCTGCGGGAGTCGTACGCCTTGTCGGCCCGCACCCGGTCCGGCCTCTTGCGCGGCCTGCCGAGTCCCAGCCTCGGAACCCGGATGGCTTCCAGGACCGCTTCGAACTGCGGGGAATCGCCCCGCTGTCCAGCCGTGATCACGACGGACAAGGGCTTCTGCCCCTGCTCGACCGCGAGGTGGATTTTGCTGGTCAGCCCGCCGCGGGATCGTCCGAGACCGTGGTCGGCCGGCTCGACGAAGATCCCGCCGGGCGGTTCCTTCTGGAGATCCCCCTTTTCACCGCGCCGGCAGCGTGCTGGTGAGCCCGGCAGACGGTGGAGTCGACGTTCACGTCCCAGGTGACCAGGCCCTCCGCATCGGCCTCGGCCTGGAGCTGGGTGAGGATCCTCGCCCAGGTGCCGTCCCGCTGCCAGCGCCGGAACAGGTCATAAACCCGGTCCCACGGCCCGTAGCGTTCGGGCACGTCACGCCATGGGGCACCGGTCCGGGTCCGCCACCGTATGCCGTCTATCAGCTGCCGCCGCGTCCACACCTGCGGACGACCCGGCTTGATGCCTTGCGGCAGCAACGGCTCAAGCCGGGCCCACTGGCCGTTCGTCAGATCCCCACGTCCCACGAAAGGTGATCATCAACGAACAAGATCCACTTTCGCAACAGACCCTAGGCCGTGTATCGAAAGTGGATCTTGACCTGTGAATGATCGTGTTCATGGGGCGGGGAGATCTCACGGATGAACAGTGGGCTGTGCTGGAGCCGTTGTTGCCGACGGGGAGGAAGGTGGGGCGGCCGCCCGTCTGGCCGCGGCGGCAGCTGGTCGACGGCATACGGTTCCGTGTCCGGACCGGTGTTCCGTGGCGGGATGTGCCCGTCGAGTACGGGCCGTGGGGCCGGATCTACGACTTGTTCCGCCGGTGGCAGCGGGATGGCACCTGGCACCGGGTTCTCACCCGGCTCCAGGCTCTGGCCGACGCGCAGGGGGCGATCTCGTGGGACCTGAGCGTCGACTCCACGGTGTGTCGCGCTCATCAGCATGCGGCCGGGGCCCGAAAGCACGGTGACCTGCAGAAGGAGCCGCCGGGCGGTGTCGTCACCGAGCCTCGTGATCACGGACTGGGGCGCTCGCGCGGCGGGTTCACCACCAAACTGCACTTGGCTGTCGAGCAGGGCCAGAAGCCTCTATCGATCGTGGTGACGGCCGGGCAGCGCGGCGACTCGCCACAGTTCGAGGCCGTGCTGGAGAAGATTCGCGTGCCTCGCGTCGGGGTGGGCCGGCCACGCATTCGCCCGGACCGCGTGCGCGCTGACAAGGCTTACGCCTCCCGCAAGAACCGCGCCTACCTGCGTAGACGAGGTATCCGCTGCACCATCCCGGACAAGGCCGACCATGCGCGTCACCGCAAGCAGCGCGGCTCCCGCGGCGGTCGGCCGCCGAAGTTCGACCCGGTCGACTACCGCGAGCGCCACGCGGTCGAGTGCGGCATTAATCGCCTCAAAAGGCATCGTGCCGTGGCCACGAGATACGACAAACTCGCGGTTCGTTACGAGGCAACCGTTCTCGTCGCGGCCATCAACGAGTGGCTGTGACCAGCATATTCGAGATACATCCTAGACCGCTGCCTTCCGCATCCCAGTCAGAAAGCCCCTGACCGCAGCCAGTTCCCGCTCGTCGTATCCCCGCAGCAGGTCCACCGCCCGATCGATGAGCGGTCCGAAGTGGGACCAGCTGAGGGCGACCGCCCGCTCGTCCACTTCGATGGTGACCTTGCGGCGGTCCCGCGCATCGCGCACCCGCCGTACATGCCCGGCCCGTTCCAGGCGGTCGACCAGTGCTGTGGTTCCTGCCGAGTTGAGCCCGAGAGCGGTGCCTAGGTGCCCTGCTGTGGTCTCCTCGCCGGCGCGGGCGGCGTCCATCAGGGTGATCAGCGCACGCACGTCGGTGGGGTGCATGCCGTTGCGCTGTGCGAACCGGGTGCTGTGCCTGCCCAGGTCGACGGCCACCGCGCGCAGCAGGTGGACGATCTCCATCTCGGGCCCCGGCTCGGCTCGTTCGACGAGTTCCTCACCCTCCTGATCGGGCACGGACCACCTCCACGTATTATCTCGCCCAACAAGAATCTTGCTGAGCGAGATAATAGAGGAGTCGCCGTTCATGAACGCTCGCGATACGTACGACGCCGACAACTTCCTCATGGCCTACGACAAGGTCATGACCAAGTGGCCTGCCGCTCGCGAGACGGCGACCGTTCCCACGCCCTTCGGCACGACACACGTCAACGTATGCGGCCCGGCCGACAGGCCCTCGCTCGTCCTCCTGCCCGGCGGAGGGGGCGCAACCTCCGCGTCCTGGTACGCGCAGGCCGCCGAACTGTCCCGCACCCACCGGGTGTTCGCCGTCGACTTGATCGGCGCCCCCGGACGCAGCACTCCCGAGGGCGACCGCCGCCCCCGCACGGTCGCCGACCTGTCGGCCTGGCTGGACGCGCTCCTCGACGGCCTCGGAGTGGCCGAGACCGACCTGGGCGGACACTCGTACGGCGCCTGGATCGCGCTGCATCACGCCATGCGCGCGCCCGACCGGATACGCCGCCTGGCCCTTCTGGACCCGACCCAGTGCTTCGCCGGGTTCAGCCCGGCCTACCTGGTGCACGCACTGCCCATGCTGCTGCGGAACACACCCCGCCGGGTCCGCGCCTTCCTGGAGTGGGAGACCAAAGACTCCGCCCTTGATCCCGACTGGCTCGCCCTCCAAGAGGCGGCCGCCGGTTTCCCCTCTCTCCGACCCGTAACCGGGCCGCGCCCGGCACCGGACGCCCTGCGCGGCCTGGACCTGCCGGTCCTGTTGCTCCTCGCCGGAAGCAGCAGGACCCATGACCCCTCCAAGGTGGCCGCCCGCGCCGAGGCGCTGCTGCCACGCGTCGCAACGACCGTGCTGCCGGATGTGTCCCATCACGCGCTTCCGCACGCCATCCCGCCCGAGGCGAACCGTAGCCTCGCCGGCTTCCTGGAACGGTCCGGTGACTGAGTCTCAGCCCGCCCCGGGCACCGCACCCTGAAAATCAACCCTCGTTTAGCTCCGCTAATAGCACTTCCGATACACGGCCTAGTAGGCTGCCAGAGGCGTAATGGCGTCACAGCGGGTAGGCGAATACAGGCAAGTCCTATTGCACGTGAAGAAATGCCAAGGAAACCGACAAGGGATCCTCCATGACTACCACGCTCAGTAAGCAGACACCGGAAGAGCAGCGGCCGAGGGCGCCCTGGCGCTACGGCGCCGCTTGGGGCACCAGGGGTGCGCACATCGCCCAGGCTCGCCACGCCGTGCGTTCACTGCTGGCACGGGCAGGACACCATCCGCGCGAGCGTTCCAGCCAGGACGCCGAGCTCGTCGTCAGTGAACTGGTCACCAACGCCGTCCGTCACGCACCCGGACCGGGTGAACTCCTGCTCGAAGTCTCTCCGGACGCCGCGCAGTTGCGGATCAGCGTCCGTGACAGCTCCCCGCTCCCGCCACGTCTTCAGGTGCCCGACGCCGGCCGCATCGGCGGACACGGCCTGTACCTGGTCACCCGGCTTTGCGACCAGGTACGCACCATCGCCCTGGGCACGGGCAAACGAGTCGTCGCACACCTGCCCTTGCAGCAACCGGCCGGCTGACCCTCGCGAGAGTCGCGCACCGAGAGCGGCTGACATCTCCCGCCGGGCCGGCGTCAGGCCGAGGGCCGGGGATCAAGCAGGAGGCGGGCGGTGACCCGTTTCCCGGCCTCCTCGGGCAGGACGGTGAGGTCGGACGCAACGGCCTTCACGATCTCCAGACCGTGCTGGCCCACCCTGTAAGGGTCCGCCTGCCGAGCCGCCGGAATCCCGGGATGGCTGTCCCACACTTCCACCTCCACCGCCTCGTCCGCCGGCCGCAGGCACAACCGGATGGGGCCGGGTGCGTGTTTGCAGGCGTTGGTGACCAACTCGCTGACCACCAGCTGAGCCAAGCTCACGATCCGCCCCGACACCCTCGTTGGACGGTTGTCGGCTGCGTCCCCGGTGAAGAAGGCGGCGGTTCGGTGACGGGATTCGGCGATGTAGGAGCCGTCTCCTGACAGCGCGATGGTCTCCTCGACCGCCGTGGAGTTCGGTCCGTGGCAACACTCACGTTCTGGGTCCGCGCCCATCTGTCATGTCACTCCCGCCCTGCTCGCGTACGCCGTCCTCCCGGGCGGGTACCGCGCTCGCGCAACCTGTACCTGTGGGTGGCAAGGCCATCCGGGTGCAGTACCGGTACCATGCGCGAGCAGATCCACATCGAGGAAGTGCTGGGTACGGCGTCACCGACGCTTGCTGAGGTGCTGAGGGACTGTGGCGGACAACCGTTCTGCAGGAAATGCGCGTCTGTCGATCAACATGAGTCATACCAGTGGCGTCCGGGTGGTTACGGCGTGCGGCGAGATCGATCTTGACAGCGCTCCGCAGTTGTTGGATGCCCTGACCGCCGGTGACGCTGCCGCTCAGGTGACGGTGGTGGATCTCAGCGGCGTCACCTTCATGGATTCCAGCGGCATCAATGCTCTCATCGCCGCGCATCACGCCGCGCAGCGCCATGGCGGCCGGCTGCGACTCGCTGCGCCGAGCCCCGCCGTCTCCGAGACCCTCGGGATCGTCGGCCTCACCGAGGTCATCCCCTGCCACCCGACTCTGCGCGACGCGCTTGCCGTCTGACCCCGTCAGCCGGATGAGCTGAGCATGGCTGATGCCCGCCGCAGCCATGGCGGGCATCATGAGGGGTACCGCGGATGGACTCAGCCGGTCGTGAGCATGCCTTCGCGCAGCCGGGCCAGGCACCGGGACAGCAGTCGCGAGACATGCATCTGCGAGACACCCAGACGTTCGCCGATCTGGGCCTGGGTGAGCTCCTCCACGAACCGCATGTGAATGAGCTGCCGGTCTCGCTCGTCGAGCTCGGCGATCATGGGTGCGAGGGTATGGAAGTCCTCCACCAGCTCCAGAGCCGTGTCCTCGGTCCCGATGAAGTCCTGGAGCGCCGCCTCGCCGTCCTCGCTCCCGTTGAGCGTGGCGTCCAGGGAGGAGGAGTTGTAACCGTTCGAGGCCAAGCGGGCCTCACGCACCTCGTCCTCGGACAGGCTCATCAGCTCCGACAGCTCCTTGACCGTCGGGTCACGGTCGAGACGGCTGCGCAGCTCCTCGGTCGCCTTGGCGAGCTGGACACGGGCCTCCTGCAGCCGCCGGGGCACGTGCACGGCCCAGGTGGTGTCACGGAAGAAACGCTTGATCTCACCGACGACGTAGGGGATGGCGAAGGAGGTGAACTCCACCTCGCGGGACAGCTCGAACCGGTCGATGGCCTTGATCAGGCCAATCATGCCGACCTGGACGATGTCCTCCATCTCCTCCGGCCCACGGCTGCGGAACCGGCCCGCCGCGTAGCGGACCAGGGACATGTTCATCTCGATCAGCGTGTTACGGGCATAGCTGTACTCCCGCGTGCCCTCTTCCAGCACCGCCAACTGCTGGAAGAACAGCTTGGACAGCTCACGAGCGTCCTTGGGCGCCACCTGGGAAGGATCGGCGACCTCCGGCAACTCGGCCGTCCGGGTGTGCGTTGCCAGCGTGCTGGGCGCCATGCTGATACCCTCCCAGGATCGATCTCACCGCTCCTGCCTGCCGAAACGGCCGACGACATGCCGCCTACCCCGCCATCCTGCACCCATGCCTGCTCCCTGAGCGAACGGTGAATCGGACTCCGCTCAGGCGCCAGGACGCATGGCGGGGGCAGTGTCCCTGAGCCGACAGCGGTCGTTGCGCAGGGCCGTACCGTCCGCCCGTCCGAACGCTCACAGCTGACCTGTCCGCAGCTGCTGGCGCCTCTGGGCGGCGCGGCTTTCGAGCGAGCGCCGACAGGGTGTCAGGAAGCAGGGTTGGACCTGGCAGCGGGACCGTGCTGTGGTCGCAGTACGAACAAGGCGTCGAGGCCCGTGATCGCAAGTACGCGAAGCAGAACCGGCTGGACGCCGGTCAGAGCGAATTCCGTCCCGGCCTGCAAGGCACCGCCTCTGGCCGCTACCAAGGCCGTGAGTCCGGCCGCGTCGCAGAACGACACTCCGGACAGGTCCAGCAGCAGCCGGACCGGCCGTTGATCTAGACATTCAGCCAGGACGGGGCACAGTTCCGGACCGGTGAACTGGTCCAGTTCACCGAAGACGCCCACCACCGCCGTGCCGCCCTCATGGACAACCAGGGTGGTGATGCCTCCCGCGCCACTCATCCCGCGTCTCCCTCGATCGCTGTGACGCCAGCGTGCGGGCATATCAGTCGGGTTCCAAGGACGCACCGGCACAGCGCGTTTCTGAGCCCGTGCGTGTCCCTGGATGGTTCGGTGGTGCCCATGGGCCAGTCGATGCCGTCCACCTGCTCCGAACCCGGGCCTGTCCTAGGCGTCAACGGTATCGACGCCCGTGAGAAGTGTCTCTCGAACCAACTCGCGGAGCGGATACCGACTGACACCTGCCGACGGCTTCTGGCTGTATCGGTGATTCCTGACACCGGTTGTCGAGCGGCCGCGACACCGCCCGGTGCTGGCGGAGAGTGATATCGCCAAGTTTTGACACCACTTGGGGGCGTGCGTCGAGGCCCGCTTCGGGCCGCTGCGGCAGTTCACCCTGGCTAATACGCATCATCCGAACCACACGATCCAGACCCGGGCCCTGCACGCCGAGAAGGGCCTTCGCTGGGGAAGCCGCCCCTGCTCGTTGCCTGATCAAGCAGCCTAGCGCGCAGCCTGCTCGAGTCCACCGGCACGGAGGGCATCCTCGATCTCGCCGAGCTTCGCTGACGACAAGACTCCCACCCGCTCGGTCAGATCTTCCTTGGCCAGCGTGACCAGCCAAGTGCACGGGACAAGACCGGGACGAGGCAGCGCCACTCGAAGGACGCCCTCGACAGGCAGCCCCTCGGGCGCCCCCACTGCCACCTCAACGGCCACACCGCTGATCTCGATCCCCGCAGGAGCGACGACCTGCATCGCTCGGAACCCGGACGCCTCGTCTCCTGACAGCAGTACCACCGGCCGCCGCTCGTCAAAGTCCGCCAACCAGACCTCACCGCGCTGCATGTGCCCTCCCGACGCAGGATCGCAGGGGAACCATGCACGCCCCGGACCGAACACCCCATTGCCGACCGTAATCCAACCAGTCCAGCGGTCGCAGCGGCCAGCGAACCCGGTGAACCTGCGCGCTCACAGCCCTAGGCCAGTGCTCGGCGGAGAGATCATCATGTGGGAATGACTGAGAACCGATCCACTGTGGCACCGACTGTGGTGCGGCTCGCCCAGTACACGAAGGCGGACCAGGAGGAGATCCTTGGCATCAGCGATGATCCCTTCGGTGTCGCCTGGACCGGTCTGACCTGGCTGCCGAAAGAAGAGCACTTCGCCATCCGGCACGACGGCCGCCTCGTGGCACACGCCGGCCTGCTGCGACTGCCTGTTGCGATCGGCGACGCCGAGACAGAGGTGGTGGGCGTCGGCGGGGTGGCCGTCTCACCCCGCATGCAAGGTCACGGCCTCGCTCGCCTCGTCGTCACAGCTGCCCTGGAGCACGCCCGAACGATGGGGCCTCAACACGCACTCCTCTTCTGCCGGCCTCCCCTCGTGTCGCTCTACCAGCGCCTCGGATGGCACCCGCTCGACAAGGACGTACTCGTCGAACAACCCGAAGGCCGCCTCGTGACCATGCCGCTGCGGACCATGGTGACGCCCCTGCGCGACGACGCCCGGTGGCCCTCAGGGCCAGTACGGCTGTCCTCACTCCCTATGTGACGGGCCCCCTGTAGCGAAAGCCGCGCAGCGTTCCGGGCAGGACGCCGTGCGCCGTCAGTCCTTGCCGCGCCCCGTCAGGGCGTCCCTGATCCGGTCCACCATGCCTGTGCCGGGGGCCAGCAGCTTGTTGGCCGGCGGCGTGTCAGGAGCCGACGGGTGCGGCCGGGTGGGCGCCGTCTTCTTGGCCTGGCGGACCTTGTCACCCAGCTTCATCAGCTCCTCTTCGGAGGCCGCCGACCGCAGCCGGGGGAAGAGGTTGTCCTCCTCGTCGCGGACGTGGCTGCGGATCTCGGTCATAAGCTCACCGATGAGCCGGTCGAACTCCGGATCGTCGGCACCGACGGCTTCGAGCGCTTTCATCGTCCGTTCGGCCTCGGCGTGGTCCTCGATCTCCTTGTCGGCGACCGTGTCACCGTCGGACAGGAACTCGCGCACGGCCGGGTAGAGGTACGCCTCCTCGGCGACCGAGTGCCGCACCAGCTCGATCACGGCCTGGTCGGCGTACTTCTTGCGCTGCTTGTCTCCCGGGCTCAGGGCCTCGATCTTCCCGAACAGCTCATCGACCTCGCGGTGGTCGGTGGTCAGTTCCGCGATGACGTCCCCGCCGTGTCCCATGGGCGTTCCCTTCTTTCACGCTGCGCCGTCCGGAATGCCTCGACCGTGTATCCACGGCCCAGCGCCCGCAAACCGGGTGGGCATTCGGCGCATCCGCTCACCGCGTGGCACCCAGTGGGCGGCACTGCGATGGAATGCCGTCGGTGGGGTACGCCTGTTCTGACCCGGGTCCGCACGTCGTCGAGGGGGCGTGTGCTGGTCTCCCGAAGCAGAGCACGGCTGAAGCAGAGGGCCCGGCTTGACGAAGGAGCAACGGCATGGCGAGTGAACAGCCCGACGGCACTGCGGGACGCGACAGGTCCTTGGCGCTCCCGGTAGCGGAGCAGGCAGGCTGGGACGAGGTCGATGTGCGGGCGGTGGACACCGTGCGACTGCTGGCGGCCGACGCGGTGCAGAAGGTCGGCAACGGGCACCCGGGCACCGCGATGAGCCTCGCCCCTCTGGCCTACCTGCTGTTCCAGAACGTCATGCGGCACGACCCGGAAGACGACCAGTGGCTGGGACGGGACCGGTTCGTGCTCTCCTGCGGGCACTCCAGCCTGACCCTGTACACCCAGCTCTACCTGGCCGGCTACGGCCTGGAGCTATCGGACCTGGAGGCGTACCGGACCTGGGGCTCCGCCACCCCCGGCCACCCCGAGCACCGGCACACCCGCGGAGTGGAAATCACCACCGGACCGCTGGGCCAGGGGCTGGCCAGTGCGGTCGGCATGGCCATGTCGGCCCGCCGCGAACGCGGACTGCTCGACCCAGACGCGGAGCCGGGCACCAGCCCCTTCGACCACCACGTCTACGTCATCGCCTCCGACGGCGACCTCATGGAGGGCGTCGCCAGCGAGGCCGCCTCCCTGGCCGGCCACCAGAAACTCGGCGACCTCACCGTCTTCTACGACTCCAACCACATCTCCATCGAGGACGACACCGACGTCGCCTTCAGCGAGGACGTACCCGCCCGCTTCGCCGCCTACGGCTGGCACGTGCAGACCGTCGACTGGACCGGCACCGGCAGTTACGTCGAGGACGTCGACGCGCTGCTGGCCGCCACACGGGCCGCGAGGGAGGAGACCGGCCGCCCGTCGCTGATCATGCTGCGCACCCTGATCGGCTGGCCCGCCCCGAACAAGCAGAACACCGGCAAGGCCCACGGCTCCGCGCTGGGCGAGGACGAGGTCGCGGCCACGAAGAAGCTGCTCGGCTTCGATCCCGGCGCACACTTCACCGTCGAGGACGAGGTCCTGGCCCGCACCCGGCAGGCGGCTGAGCGCGGCCGGCAAGCGCGCGCGGCATGGGACGAGACGTTCACGGCCTGGCAGAAGGCCAATCCCGAGCGCGCCGCGCTGCTTGACCGGCTACAGAAACAGGAACTGCCCGACGGCTGGACCGACGCGCTGCCCGTCTTCCCTGCCGATGCCAAGGGAATGGCCACCCGGGCCGCTTCCGGCGAGGTCCTCAGTGCGCTCGCGCCGGTCCTGCCGGAGCTGTGGGGAGGATCGGCCGACCTGGCCGGAAGCAACAACACCACCATGGACGGCGAGCCGTCCTTCCTCCCCGCCGACCACCAGACCAAGGACTGGAAGGGCGGCCCCTACGGGCGGACCCTGCACTTCGGTATCCGCGAGCACGCCATGGGCGCGATCCTCAACGGCATCGCCCTGCAGAGCCTGACGCGCCCCTACGGCGGCACCTTCCTGACCTTCTCCGACTACATGCGCCCCGCCGTACGCCTGGCCGCCCTGATGCAGCTGCCCGCGACCTACATCTGGACCCACGACTCCATCGGCCTGGGCGAGGACGGTCCCACCCACCAACCCGTCGAACAGCTCGCCGCGCTGCGCGCCACCCCCGGCCTCGACGTCGTGCGGCCCGCCGACGCCAACGAGACCACCGCCTGCTGGCAGACCATCCTGGAGCACACCGACCGGCCCGCCGGCCTGATCCTGAGCCGACAGAACCTGCCCGTCCTGGACCGCGGCAACGGCGAATACGCCCCGGCCCGGGAAGCGGCCCGCGGCGGTTACGCCCTCGCGGACGCCGTCGACGCAGCACCCGAGGTGATCCTGGTGGCCACCGGCTCCGAGGTCCACATCGCCCTTGAGGCCCGCACCCTGCTGGCCGCAGAGAACCTCGCGGTGCGGGTGGTGTCGATGCCGTGCCGGGAGTGGTTCGCCGCCCAGCCGCAGAGCTACCAGGACTCGATCCTGCCACCCTCCGTCCGGGCCCGAGTCAGCGTCGAAGCCGCTGTGGCACAGGGATGGCGCGAAATCATCGGCGACGCCGGGCGAGTCGTCAGCCTGGAACACTACGGCGCCTCCGCCGACTACCAGCGCCTCTACACCGAGTTCGGCATCACTCCCGAAGCGGTCGCCGCCGCTGCCCGTGACAGCATCAGCGACGCCCAGCGCACCGTCCGCCCCGGCGGCCAACAGCACACGTTAGCACCCACCGAAGGCGGTACTGGCGACCGCCCGTAGATCTTCATCCCAGCACCGGTGAGGTTTCGAGTTGCGACTGGGTTTGTTCGGCGAGCTTCAGGTGGGTCTGCAGGACGGGCAGGTTCTTGCGGGCCTCGTTGATCACCTGCTGGTTGCTGCCGCTGGAGATCTCCTTTACGTCTGAGACCTTCACCGCCGTCAGCAAGGACAGCGGCACGGCGGAGGACGTCACGAGGTTCCGCATCTCCTTCGACCTGCCCACGGTCAAGGGCGCGAAAGCCGAGGCATCCGGCGTCGACGTCATCGCTCAGGACGGCAAGACCTACCTGAACTCAGTGGGCGACCAGTTCCTCGCCGCGGGCACGTCCGGCCGATCACCGTGCCGGGCGACCCGGCTCATCTGCCGCGTGAGCACCCCCTCGACGGCCTGAGGGCCACGCGTCTGCTCAACCACTGATCACACTCCACGGGGCAACGCCTGCCGCCGCGCACCCGAACACGCAAGGCATCGCCCTGCGCGTCCGCAACCGTCACCTTTCAACGGAGTCCCCACGTGAGTCTGACTGCCGCCCGGACGTCCGCCGGGCAACCGGCTCCCGGCGATGCGCGGTATCTCTTCCACATCACCTGAGGAAGAAGAACGCCAGTTGCGTCTCCAAGGCGCCGATGCTGCCTATCGCTCGCGGGCCGCCGCGGCACACGGGGAACGGGACAGCCAGCGCGGGGGTACTGCGGTAGGCGCGCCGGGCTCGATCGCTGGTACAGACGCCTGGTCGTGGCGTGTCCGCGCGATCAGCTCAGGTTCGCGGAGGGGTGACGAGCGCTGTCGCAGGCCGTGCGTCCCCCTCCGGCCGGCGCACCAGCCCCGCCGGTGGTGCTCACACGGTCGACGGAGCCCTGCGGCCCTACGCTGGTGGGCTCGTCGGCGATCATGGTGTTGACTGCTTCGCTCGTGGTGGCATGAACCGGCAGGATCGTGTCGACACCGGTGAGGACGAGCATCCGCATCAGGCGGTCGGGGACGTTGGCGAGCCCGAGCGCACCGCCCACCGCCTGGGCGGCGTGCCAGAGACCGATGAGCGCGCTCAGACCGGCGGAGTCGCAAAAACCGACCTGTGACAGGTCCAGAACCAGGTGCGGGCGCCCTCGCTCGATGATCATCGAGGCGTCGCGGCGCAGGGTTTCCGCGGTGTGCATGTCCACCTCCCCGACGACCGCGGCGATGGCGAGGTCGGGGCGGGGGTGCTGGACGGTCAGGTACAGCGTGTCGGTCACGTCGGTCATCACTCCTGGCCGAAGTGTTCGGGCGCGGCGGCGGTGTGGGCGGTCGCTGTGACACTGCCGTCGGGCATGGTGTGAGGGTGGGGGACGGACAAGGTCAGCAGGGCCACGTCGTCGCCGGCTCCGTCGGGCAGCGAGGCCAGCAGGGTGATGCTGTCCTCGATCAGGGAGGTGGCGGTGACGGGTCCGGTGCGCTGGTGGAGGAAGCCGGTGAGGCCGTCGTCGCCGAGCATGGTGCCCTCGGTGGTGCGGGCTTCGGTCAGCCCGTCGGTGTAGAGGAACAGGCTCTCGCCGGCCGTCAGGGAGAAGGTGGTCTGGGCGAAGGGCGCCTGGGGGAAGGCGCCGACGAGCATGCCGCCCTGGGGGCGTACGGCCCGCACCCAGACGGCGCCGCCGTCGTCGGGGCGCAGGTGGTAGGCCGGCGGGTGGCCGCCGGTGGCGACGGTGACGGTGAAGCCGCCGTCGTCCCTGGGCTCCAGGAGGCCGAAGACGACGGTGCAGAAGCGGCGGCCGGCGGTGACGTCGGTGAGCAGCATGGTGTTGAGCGCGCTCAGCACGGTGACGGGGTCGGCGTTGATCTGGGCCGTGGCGCGCAGGGTGTGGCGGGCCAGGGCGGTGACGGTCGCTGCCTCGGGGCCTTTGCCGCACACGTCACCGAGGAAGAACGCCCACCGGTCGCCGTCGAGGGGGAAGACGTCGTAGAAGTCGCCGCCCACGTCGTGGGCGGAGGCGGTGCGGTAGTGGCAGGCCAGTTCCAGACCCGGCACCACGGGAAGGGCCGGGGGCAGCAGGGTGCGCTGGAGGGTGGAGGCGAACGCGGCGATGGCGGCCCTGTCCTGCTCCGCCTTCTCCCGCGCCGCCCATTCCGCCTCCGCCCGCGCCCGCTCCGCCTCGGCGTGCCGCCTCTCCGCTTCCCGGCGGGCCTGCTCGTCGCGCAGTGCGCGCAGCGCCGACAGCCGCAGCTCCATCTCGTCCAGCACGATCGCGGCGAGATCGGCCAGGGTGGCGGTGTCCTCCTCGGTGATCGAGCGCGGCCGGGTGTCGAGGACGTTGACCGTGCCGAGCTTGTGCCCGTCGGGGGTGATGATCGGTGCGGCGGCGTAGAAGCGCACCCCCATCTCCCCGGCGACCAGCGGATTGTCCGCCGCGACGGGGTCCTTGAGGGTGTCGGGGATGACCATCGCGTCGTCGCGCAGGATCGCCGAGCCGCACAGGCCCGGATCCCTGCCGATCTGCGCGACACCCTCCAGGCCGTGGGCGGCCTTGAACCAGATGCGGTCGGTGTCCACGATCGTGACCGTCGCCACCGGCACGTCGAAGAGGCGGGCGGCCATCGCCGCCACTCGGTCGAACGCCCCGTCGGGCGGGGTGTCGAGGATGTCGTAGCGGCGCACCGCCGCGATCCGGGCCGCCTCCACACCCGGGTCAGGGACCAGCTCGGGGCGGCGCCCGGGAGCCGGGTCGGTGGCCGATGCCTGCTGCATGATCGGCTTTCCTCGCCGTCGATGGGCTGCCGCCGTGAACGGCACGAACCGACGCAGCCTAAATCGCCCACACGCCCGAGCGCCAATGCCGTCGTCAACCGGGTACCCGGCCGCGGCCTTCCGTGCGATGTGCCGGTTGGTATCGGCAGGCGGGTCCTGCCAGTGGAATCTGACTCCTGTGATTGCCGACCGCGGTCTGCTGATCACACACATTGTGTCGACCAGCGACCAGTGACCAGTGACCGGTGACGGTGCGTTGCTGGTCTCGGGCTGACCGGGCGTGTCCTCGGCAGGAGCTTGCCGGAACGGCGTCACCACGACCCTGACCGTCCGCACGGCCAGGTACCGACGAGCGATAAGCCGTCGGCTCGAAAAAGAACGCGCATGACCAGGGCACCCTCCGGTTCGTGTTCTCGCCGGCGTCGGCCGGCGGGGGAGGGGAGGGAGGAACAGGCCGGGTCGGCCAGCGCACAGCTCCTCCGCACCGGCGCAGCGCTCGTCGACGACAGCACCACGAGGTCGACGAGGGGGTGGCGCTCCCCGCGATCTTTTTTCTCCTGACCCGGTGCGTCAGGCACTCAGCTGCCGCCACACGGCAGTGGGCGGGGAACTGCATGGCACGGGGACAGCAGCGGCCGCGTCCTCACACCGGGAGGCGGAGCATGAGGACGATGCGTCCGCGCAGGCCCCCTCGGCCAGGCGCGAGCGGGCTGCGGCGGAGTCCGCCAGGGGAGGGAAGGGCCCGGCCATGCGGGCCGGCACGGCGCCTTGGTCGGCCAGTCAGGACAGTTCGGCGGGCTGGGCGCCGTCGGCACGTACGTCCAGGGCGTCGACCCGGATTCCGCGCTTGGGTGCCGACTCCTGGCCGGGTACGGCGGTATCGACGATGCCAACGAAGGCCGTCGAGGGAAGGGCCGCGTCGCGGGGCAGGAAGTGGTCGGCGCCCCGGGAACACAGGAACTGCTCGCCGTGTGCGGAGGCGAGCGCGGTGACCTTCAGGCCGCGGTGGCGGGCGAGTTCCACGGTGTGCGCCGCCAACGCGCAGGCAAACCTCGCATCCCTTCATGCCCCGTTGCTGCGCAGCACGGCGAACGCCTGGTGCTGGAGCTGGGTCAACCCCGTACGCCGACGATGCGGCACTTCCTGCACACCTTCCACGAAAAGCACCTGCTTGTAGGTGTACAGCGCCCGAGGCGTGTGGCTCATTGTGTTCGAACGAATACTTAGGGTGCTTGTCTTCGTGGGTCTGGGGGCGGACGTCGAAGCGTTCCGCAGTCGCGTGGAAGGACGCTTTGTTTCATGGCTCACCGCAAGGTGTATCTCGCCGTCGGCCGGACCAGCACCCGGATCTACCGCTTCGACCCCATCGACGGCGACACCCGCGTCGTCGACAACGTCGCGCCCTACGAGAGCGGCTACACCGCCATGGGAGCGCAGTACCGCGGCGACGACCAGGAGCCCCTGTTGCTGGCCGTGACCGGCAACAAGCTCATAACCGTCGACGCGGCGGCCGGCACCTTGAAGGAGCAGGTCATCGACGGGCTGCCAAACGGGCCCTGGTTCGACGGCGACATGGACCCCGACGGCAAGAATCTCTTCGTCGCCGGCAACCCCGACACCCCCAGCTACGCCATCGACGTGGCAGCCGGCACGGCCGCACCGCGCAACGCACCGGGAGGCGGCCGGTGGGACGACTTCGCCTACCACCCCAAGGACGGGCGGCTGTACTCGGTGGAGGGCGACAATGGCGACCTGCTGCTCATCGACCCGGGCCGGCAGCCCATGAAGACCGTCCTCAAGGCTGGTGTCTTCCCGCCGGCTCAAGCCAGCGGCGCGGCAGGCTCGCGCAAGGCGTACGAGGCCACCTTCTTCGACCATGACGGCAACTTCTACGCCGTCGACTCCGCGGGCAACGTCAACCACCTGGATTTGACCACGGCGGAGGTCCCTGACCACTCGCAGCGCATCGGACGGGGCAGGGTGCCCGTCGGCGACCTGGAGATCGTGAACGGGGCCGGGCGTATCACCCCGCTGCCTGTGCCGCCCAGTTACGACGAGATCGTCGTGACGAAGAAGTTCAAGGGGACATGGGAGAACGGCGAACCCCGGGGCCGGGTCTACAGCTTCGACCTCACCCTCACCGCAGTCAGCAAAGACAGCGGCACGGCGGAGGACGTCAGGAAGTTCCGCATCTCCTTCGACCTGCCCACGGTCAAGGGTGCGAAAGCCGAAGCGTCCGGCGTCGACGTCATCGCCCAGGACGGCAAGGCGTATCTGAGCTCGGTGGGCGACCAGTTCCTCGCCGCGGGCACGGCCCGGACCATCACCGTGCTCATCACCGTGCCGGGCGACCCCGCCCACCTGCCCCCGGAGTACCCCCTCGACGGCCTCAAGGCGACACGCCTGCCCAGCCACTGATCACACCGCTCAGAACCCGCCTCGAGCCGTGACACCGAACATGCGTGGCGTCATCGGGTCCTGCGCCGAGCCGCGGCACCCCTGCACACGAAGGAGTCCTCACTCATGAGCCTGACCGCCGACCAGACGCCCGCCGGGCAGCCGGAGTACGGCGATGCGACGTACCCCTTCCACATCACCAGGCAAGAAGAACGGCAGTTGCGTCTCCTGGGAGCCGAGGCCGTCCCGTCCCTTGTGATCGGGCAGGCCACGTCCTTCGACGAGTACGCCCGCCAGCTGATGATCCCGCCGGCTGTCATGGACCTCGCGCGCAAGGCCGAGGACCTGCGCCTGTCGGCGTGGGAGACCGAAGCGATGCGCAAACACCTCGCCCCCGCCACCGCACCCGGCGAAAAGGTGGGCCTGCTGCGCCAGATCCTCGTGGAGAAGTACAAGCACGATCCGTCCCACCCGCCGTACATCCGTGTCGCCTGCACCGGCCGGGGCGACTACGACCACCTGGCAGCAAAGCACGGCCACCTCCACCCCGACGACCACCCCAAGGGCGACATCGGCTCGCCCGTCGTCCTGGAGATCTGGCCCGCTCAGCACTACTCGCCCATCCACTCCCACGGACACACCACCGGCATCGTCTTCTGCCTCGCCGGCCAGCTCGACGTCATGGTCTACGAGCACCTCGACTGGAACGCCCGTAAACTCGGCCTGATCACCCTCACCCCTGGGCAGTGTGCCTGGCTGTCCAGGGACAACTACGCCGTGCACCGGGTGTACTGCCCGATGGACGGCGGCGGCGGCTCCACCGGCCCCGGCTATATGAACGCCTCCGCCGATTTCGGCGCCAGCTTCCACGTCTACCTCAACCCGGAGGAGACCGGCGTCGAGGACGACGACGGCGACAGCTACAGCCGCGATGCCTTCAACTACATCGACGAGGAGTCCAAGAAGCGGCGTGCCTTCGCCACCGAGTCCGACCTCTCCTGGAGCATCCTGCGCCGGGTCCTGGCCAACACCAAGCTGACCTGAGCCCAGCGATGGTGTGGCACCCCTCCGCCGCGGCTGAGTCCGTGTCGTGCTCGCCCAGGCGACCGACGGTCGGCGCCCCGGTGACCGCCACCGAGCGGGCCGCGGCCTCCCGCGCGGAGGGGACGACGGTGCCCTACAGCATGGAGGCCACGCCGTGGTGGTGAGCGAAGAAGCCCTCCGCGGCCTTGACGTCGGCCTCGCTCCAGCCGGGCGGCTGTTCGGGGCATCGTGCAGGAACTGCGCGAGCCGTTCTGGAAGGTCGGACAGCTCGTCCATGGGCATGCGGGGCTTGAGTGTCCCGATGGTGCGGAACAGGCCGTTGACGCCGTCGACCTCCCTGTTGTCCATGAGATCGGACACCAGCGCGTCCGCAGCCGGGTCTCCCTCCTGGTTTGCGGCCTCCATCTCGGCTTCCACGGTCTCAGCCGTCAAGGTCACAGCTCACTCCTCTCGACGCAGCCACGAGGATGCGGCGCTGACCGGACCGAACCCCCGGCGCGCCACACAGTTGATCTTCACCAGCCACGAAGGAGTGACGAAGATGCACACCGGGGGCGTAACCAGGGGCGCACGACCGTGCCGATGACTGCGACCTGGTGGATGTCGGTGCGGTTCCTCGGCCTTCTGGACGACGGCGACGACCTCACCAGCCGCAAACCCCTGGCCCGGCCACGTCACCGCCGGGGCGGTGCTCGTCGGCCCCGACGGCCGCATCCTGCACAATCTCCGCGACGCGATCCAGAAGTGGGCGTCGAGCCGTACGCCAATCCGAACACCCCCCTCATTCGGATTCATTCCGGGGCGGGCTCTTTTGGCAGTCGATCGTAGGGGCAGGGACGTCGACGACAGATACCACTGGCAGATGCCGCTCGACGAAAAGGACCGTCCATGCGCAAGATCGCTCTACTGCTCGGTTTGGCACTCTCCGCAAGCGTGGCTGCTGCCGCCCCGGCCGCAGCCAACGGCCCCGGCTACCCCCCGAGCAACCAGGCGGTGATCATCAGCAACGCTTCGACCGGCTTCTACCTGCAGACCGACACTCAGAATGAGAACCGGCCGCAGTACGTCCAGGTGTGGTACCCCTGGCCGCTGGCCAATGAGGGCTCGGGGTCGGTCTGGCGACTCAAGCAGAAGTACGGCGACCACTACGTCATCGAGACCGAACCGATCAAGAACCCGACCCCGGCCTGTCTGACGGTGCCGGACAATGCGAAGGACAACGGCCCGCTGACCGTGACCGACTGCAACGGCGGTCCGGCACAGGACTGGATCGTCCGCGAGGACGGCACCTCCGAGACCTACACCATCACCCCGGCCGGAGCGAACTTCCGGCAGTGGGCAATCACTTCGCAGTCGCAGAACTACCCCCACCCTGATGTGTACGTGACCCTCAAGCACTTCACCGGAACCAACGCGCCTACCAACATGCGCTGGAAGATCGACCCGAGGTCGGCCGCCTGACCTCCCGGTCAAGGAAGGCTGACAGGCGCGGCGGCCCCGCGCGGCTGCTGCGGACTTGCGCCCCTGGGAGAAGCCGACAGAACCGGATCCGCTGACCCCTCTGGCCCTCTGACGGCGGCTCGCTGCGGAACACCCCCGCTCGAGCGGGGGTGTTCCGCAGCGAGCCCACGCCAACCTGTTTTCTGCTGATCGGCGGGGCTGGTGTGCTGTCCCGGGGAAGTGCTCGTGCTGGTCTGGGTGGAGATCGGTAGCACGTGATCGTCTGTCACGGGTGTCCTCTGCGGTTCTCGGGCAAGATCCTCGGCCTGTTGCGTAGGTTCCGCGGCGGCGGGAGGGGTCTCCGGACTCACCCGTTCCCGACCCTGTCGTCCCCGTACGGCGGCCCCGCGTGACACGATCCTGAGCGGCTCGCGCCGCGCCTCACGCGGTGACGGCGGCCACGCTGACCACGTTCACGGTGTTCGCGAGCTTCCTATCCGGCCGGCCCGCCTGCCGGCTGCCGAAGTCTCCGGGCCGGCCGCTGTCCCACGGGACGTCCGAGACGGCACGGGCCCCGCCGAGCGAAGCACGGCCAGCACCTCGACGCCGGGGGAGTGGCACACTCAGCGGAGGACCGAGGTGCGGGAATGCCTGCTGCGCCTTGCTGGGCTGCGGCCCGCCCCTTGGTCGCCGGGCGGGCCGGTCACGCCTCCACCGACTCGATGCCAGGGTGCGGCCGAGCATCGCGTCCCCGTCATGACCCGTTGCCGCGCAGCACGGCGAACGCCTGGTGCAGGAGCTGGGTGAAGTCCTCGACGGGGGTGGGCGGCCCGGCCACCGGTTCGTCGCGAGTGGTGAAGGCGATCAGGGCACTGCGCACGGCGGCGACCGAGGCGCGGGCCAGGACGGAGGCGTGCAGGGAGCGGGTGGGGGCCGGTTCGTCCGGTGACCGGCGTGCGAGGCGGTCGGCGAGTGCTTCGGTGATGCCGTCCTCGAGGTCGGTGAGCACGCCGCTGCGCCGTGTGCCGGTGGACAGGGCTCGAGGTGGTACGCCGACGAAGAGGATGCCCAGGCCGCCGTTGAGGCCCTGGGCGGCGGCGAGCAGGCCGTTGAGTACGGCCGTGTAGGGCGGCTCGCTCGCCGGGCGGCCGGCGATCTCCTTCACGAGTAGCGGCACGAAGTCGAGGATCTCCGCGAAGACCAGGTCCTCCTTCGAGGGGAAGTAGCGGAAAAAAGTGCGTTCGGTCACACCGGCCGCCGCGGCGATGTCCTTGACCGTCGTCTCCTGGTAGCCGCGCTCCGCGAACATGCGGGTGGCCGCACGCAGCAGACTCCCGCGCGTGGCGGCCTTTTTGCGGTCCCGACGCCCCATCTCCTGCACGTTGCCCTCCTGCACGCCTTCATCCTGGCACGCCCGCCGTCCGGGGCCGGGATCCGCTCTCCTGAAACTGTCAGTCCTGACAGTACGGGTACCGTGTCAGTCATGACATTTTTTGGTCGACTGGTCGGGCTGGGCTTCCCTCGCCGCACGGTGGTCTCCCTGGCCTCCGTGCTCGTCCTGGCCACTCTCGTCGGCACGGCAGAGGCGGTGACGCGGGGGCGGATCGCAGATCGGATCGCGACGGCGGCCGCGAAACGTCTGGGCACCAGACCGGCGGTCGGGCTCGGGGCCACACCCGTGCTCTGGCAGCTGGCGCGGGGCGCCTTCGCGGACGTCGAGCTGACCGCAGACGACGTGGCCGCTCGGCACCTGACCGGGCTCCGTGTCGACGCCCGCCTCAGTCAGGTGCGCCGGAGCCGGAAGGGCGGCACGGTCGGTTCGTCCACCGTGACCGTCGACATCGGCTCCGCGTCTCTGGTCGCGGGCGCGAGCGCGGGCCCTGCGGAGAGCGTGGTGGTGCCCGATCCCGCGCACGGACGGCTGGTCGTGCACATCGGCCGTGCCGGTGCTCTGGCTGTCCCGGTCACCCCGGTTCTGGACGGCCTGACGATCCGGGTCACGCCCGGTCGGCCCACGTTCGCCGGCCGCCCCCTCCCCGACGCCCTGGCGAGAAAGGTCACGGCCAGAGCCGGCCGCACCGTCCCCCTGTCCGACCTCCCGCTGGGACTGGCACCGCGTCGGCTCCAGGTCACCGATGACGGCCTCCGGCTCACTCTGAGCGGCGGCCGCGCCGCGTTCGACGCCTGATCCCGCACTTCCCGGCGTCTGCCCGCGGGTTTCTCTCCGAAGGTGCCGCTCAGCCCCGTAAGTCCCTCTCAAGGAGCACGTTTCCGATGGCTTCCCTCCTCTACCGGCTCGGCCGCGGTGCCTTCCGGCATCGCCGGGCTGTGCTGGCCGCCTGGCTGCTGGTGCTGACCGCGGCCGTCACCTGTGTGATCACGTTCGGCGGCACGACCGACGACGAGTTCACGGTCCCGGGCTCACCGGCCCAGACCGCGATGGACACCCTCAAGAAGGAACTGCCCTCGGCAGCCGGGACGAGCGCCCAGATCGTCTTCGTCGCGCCCAGGGGTCATGCAATCACCGAGCCGAGGTACGCCAACGCTGTCAGCGCCACGATGGCGAAGGCCGACAAGGCGCCCCAGGTCGTCGGCGTCACCGACCCTGTGCGGAACAAGGTCATATCGCCGGACCGCGCCGCCGCACTCGGCCAGGTCCGCTACCAGGTCACCCGCGCCGGCTTGGACGAGGACAGCCTCACCTCGCTGGAGAAGACCACCGGGCCGGCGAAGGACGCCGGGCTCACCGTAGAGGTCGGCGGGTCCGCGTACGGAAGCAGCAAGAGCACCGGCCACACCAAGGAACTGATGGGAGCGGCCGTCGCCCTCGTCGTCCTCACGATCACCTTCGGCTCGCTGTTCGCGGCCGGCATGCCGCTGCTGACCGCTGTCGCCGGCGTCGCCGTCACCATGCTGGGACTGTCCGCGCTCACCGGTGTGCTGACCATCTCCAGCACCGCCCCGTCCCTCGCCTCGATGCTGGGCCTCGCGGTCGGCGTCGATTACGCCCTCTTCCTCCTCTCCCGTCACCGCTCCCACCTCGCCACCGGCATGGACACCGAGGAGTCGGCCGCCCGGGCCACCGCCACCGCGGGCAGCGCGATTGTCTTCGCCGGTCTTACGGTGATCATCGCGCTGTGCGGCCTGTCCGTCGTCCGCATCCCCTTCCTGACCGTGATGGGCGTGGCCGGCGCCGCAGCGGTGCTGATCGCGGTCGGCGTGTCCACCACGCTCCTGCCGGCCCTGATGGGCTTCGCCGGTGACCGGCTACGTCCGAAGCCAGGCTCGCGCGCGGCCCGCCGTGAACAGTCCGCGCGCGGCACCGGGCACGGCAGCCGCAGGACCATGGGGGAGCGCTGGGGCAGGTTGGCGATCCGCCGGCCGCTGCTGACCCTGCTGGCCGTACTCGTCGGCCTGCTCGCCGTCGCGGTACCCGCCAGGGACCTCCAACTGGCGCTGCCGGACAACGGTTCGGCCCCCGTGGGCAGCAGTCAGCGGCAGGCGTACGACACCGTCTCCGACAGGTTCGGGCCCGGCTTCAACGGCCCGCTGCTCGTCCACGCCGACACTTCCCACGCCCCGGACCCGCATGCGGCCACCGCAAGCCTCGTCAAGGACCTGAAGACCGCCGACGGCGTCGCCGCGGTCGAAAAGCCACAGGTCATCGATCACGGGGAGGCGGCCGTGATCCAGGTGGTACCGAAGACCGGACCCTCGGACCAGAAGACGAAAGACCTCGTCCAGCACATCCGCGACGAGGCACCCACCTGGCACGAGCGGACAGGGGCCGAGGTCTCCGTGACCGGTACGACCGCCGTGAACATCGACGTCTCCGAACGGCTGGCGAGCTCCCTGATCCCCTTCGCGCTCGTGGTCGTCGGCCTGTCACTGCTGCTGTTGCTGCTGGTCTTCCGCTCGGTGGTCGTCCCGTTGAAGGCCAGCTTGGGCTTCTTGCTGTCGGTGGCCGCCACCTTCGGCGCGGTCGTGGCCGTGTTCCAGTGGGGCTGGCTGGCGAGCGCACTCGGCGTCCCGGAGACCGGGCCCGTGGTCAGCATCCTGCCCGTCCTGGTGATGGCGGTGCTGTTCGGACTTGCCATGGACTACGAGGTGTTCATGGTCAGCCGCATGCGCGAGGCACACGTCCACGGCGCCGCACCCCGCGAGGCCGTCCTGGCCGGCTCACGCCACGCCTCCCGCGTGGTCACCGCCGCCGCCCTGATCATGTTCGCGGTGTTCGCGAGCTTCATTCCCGGCGGCAGCACCATGCTCAAGCCGATCGCCTTCGCCTTGGCCGTCGGCGTCTTCATCGACGCCTTCCTGATCCGGATGACGCTTGTCCCCGCCGTCCTCGCACTCGTCGGCCGGGCGGGCTGGTGGCTCCCGAAGTGGCTCGACCGGCTGCTGCCCGACCTCGACATCGAGGGCGAACGGCTTGCCGCGGACCAGCCGACGGGCGGCGACGACCGGCACCGGCCCGGCGCCCCGGTCGCGGTCGGCGAAAACTTCCATGAGAACCTGCGCTGACGCAACAGCCGAGCGGAGTCCGTGACCGTCACCCGGTCACGGACTCCGCTGTTTCAGCGCGGCTTTACGAGTTGAGGTGCTCGCCGATCCGCACGAACGCCTGCACCAGCGGGACCGGCGGCACGGCGGGCGACATGACCTGCGAGCCGAAGTGGACGATCACGAGGTCCAGGCCCGGCGACACGAAAAGCCGCTGGCCGTGGATGCCACTGGCCATATAGGAGTCGTAGGAGTCGTTCAAGACCCACCACAGGTCGTGGTAGGAGAGCGTGGCCGGTGAGTCGGGGGGCGCGGCCGGGAAGCGCACCCGGCGGGGGTAGCCGTCGGGCACGCCGCTGGTGATCGTGCGGGCCACTTCCTCCGGAACCACCTGCTGATCCCCGACCGCTCCGCCGCAGCGCAGCATCTCACCGAGCCGGGCCACATCGCGTGCTGTCGCGCTGAAGCCTCCGCAGGCTGCTTCCATCCCGTCGCCGTCCAGGACGTAGTACGCGTCCTCCTCCGCACCGATCCTCGCCCACAGCAGGTCGCTGAGCAGCGCGGACGTGGTCAGGCCCGTAACGCGGCGGAGGACTTCGGCCAGCGTCTCCACGTTGCCGTTCTCGTAGCGGAACTCCTCTCCCGGAGCCCCGGTGGCACGGGCCGTCAGGAGGTGCTCGCGGATGGTCGTGGGCCCGCTGTAGCCGAAGGGCCGCAATTGCGCGGCGATCACCGCGTGGTACCGCTGGGCCTCGATCGCCTTGTCGAAGGGGCGGCCGGCATAGCTCACCTTGGTGCCCATGTGCAGCAGGTCCTGCACCCGTGCGTCGCCGAAAGCCGTTCCGGCCAGTTCGGGGACGTAGGCGGAGACCGTCGCCGTACGGTCCAGCAGCCCCTGGTGTGCCAGCGTCGCCGCGACCAGCCCGAGGTAGGACTTGGCCGCCGAGGCGTTGAAGCGAGGGGTGTGCGCGTCAGCGCCGTGCGGATAGCGCTCGTAGACGACCTGGCCCCGGTGCATGACGAGGAACGCGTCCGTCTGGGCCGCGGCGAACAGGCCCGGGAGCTTGAGTGCGCCGGTGTCGGTGGTCACGACAAGGGCGTCGAGGTCCGCCTCGGTGCAGGTCAGGGGACGCGCGAGCTCCTGACCCCGCCACACCCGCCGGCTGGGCGAGAGTTCACGGCCCTGTGAGGTGAAGCGGCGGATCCAGGCGGGATCCGTGTAGCCGCGGGTCCACCGCAGATCGCTCAGCGGAACTGTCTCGGACATGGGTCACTCCTGTTGCCGGATCGGATTTCCGAGCGTGGGGCTCGTCAAGGCGTTGACCTTGCGGCTGTCTGGCGCCTAGGTTGCCAAATCAGCTCGTCCGCTACAAGACAAGCTGTCCGACATCGTACTCACCTTTCAGTTCCGAGCCGCAGGAGTGTCCATGGCCACGCAGCATCCCCGGCCCGCCGCTTACCCGAACGCCCCCGGTCCTCCGCCGGACCCGCGGTCCGGCCGTCGGCACGCCTGGCTCGTCACCGCGCTCATCGTGGCGTTCATGCTGATCAACTACGCGGACAAGTCCGTCCTGGGGCTCGCGGCGGTGCCGATCATGGATGAGCTGCATATCAGCAACAGCACCTACGGTCTGATCTCCAGCTCCTTCGCCGTGTTGTTCAGCCTTTCCGGGCTGGTCGTAGGGTTCGTCTCCGCTCGGGTCTCGAGCCGGGTGCTCCTGGTGGCCATGGCCGCCGTCTGGGCGGTGGCGCAGCTGCCTGTGCTCTTCGTGGCCTCGGTGCCGGCGCTGGTGGCGGGACGGGTGCTGTTGGGTGCGGCCGAGGGGCCGGCCGCACCCATGTCGATGCACGCGCTGTACAAGTGGTTTCCGGAAGACCGGCGGGGACTGCCGTCGGCGTTGCAGATCAGCGGTGCCGCGCTGGGCACGCTGATCGCCGCGCCGGTCGTGACCTGGTTGATCACCGCGTTCGGGTGGCGCTCGGCGTTCGGAGTGCTCGCGGTGACGAGCGCGGTGTGGAGCCTGCTGTGGTGGCGCGCGGGGCACGACGGTCCGTACGGCCACGCGTCCGCGCCGGCAGGCGCCTCCGGTTCCGGGCCGGCACGCCGGCTGCCGTACAGCAGGCTGCTGCTGAACGGCACGGTGACGGGAAGCATCGCAGGAGCCTTCGGCGCCTCCTGGGCCCTGTCCCTGAGCCAGGCGTGGCTGCCCGCCTACCTGCGCACGCAGCTCGGCATGTCACCGGGTACGGCGGCCGCGTTCATCAGCGGCGTCTCGGCGTTCAGCTTCGTTCTGCTGCTGGTCGTCTCACCGCTGGTCGACGCGCTGAACCGGCGGGGCGTGCGCAGCCGCTGGTCGAGCGGTGCGCCGCAGGGGATCTCCGTCGCCCTCGCCGCGCTGGCCATGGCGACCTTCCCCTTCGCCGGGGCTCGGCCGCTGCTCCTGGCGCTGGTCACGCTGGCGTTCGGCGCGCACGCCATCACCTTCCCCCTGCACTACATGACAACGGCCGCCGTCGTGCCGCCTTCGCAGCGGGGCGCGGTGTTCGGCATCGTCGCCGCCACCGGAACCCTGCCCGGGCTGATCGCGCCGTACCTGACCGGACGCCTGCTGGACTCGGCATCCTCCCAGAGCACCGGATACACCCATGCCTTCCTGGTGTCGGCCGCGGTGATGATGGTCTGCGGTCTGGCCGCCCTGACCGCGATCCGGCCCGAGCGGGACATCCGCCGGTTGCTCCCGGTCGAGTGAACCGGTGAGAAACGCGTGGCTCAGGCCGGCGGCTCGAAGCCGCTGGCCCAGTAGCGGCCGTGCAGGGCCAGGTCGAGGAGCATGCGGACGACCTCCTCGGCCGGCAGTGAGGGGGTCTCCTGCTCGACCCACCACCGCAGCACCGCGATCTGCTCTCCGACCCACACCCGGGCCAGCAGTTCGGGATCGATGCGCGGCTGTACGGCGTTGCGTTCCGCGCGGGCGCGGAACTCCTCGGCCGTGGCCCGCGCGCAGGCGTCCACGAACATCTGCAGCGGCTTGCCGTCGCCCTCGCCGCGCAGCACGATCCGGTACAGATCACGGTCCTCGCGCGCGTGCCGCAGCATCTCCAGGATCGGCTTGCCGGTGAAGCCGACCGCGCTGCCGGCGACCGCGGGAACCAGGCGCTCGGACAGCTCGGCCAGCAGGTCGGCGGTCACGCGCGCGAACAGGTCCTCCTTGTCGCGGAAGTGCGCGTAGAAGGTCGCCCGGGCCACATCCGCGCGCTCGGTGATGTCCTCCACGGTCAGCGCCGTGAACCCCCGCTCCAGCACCAGCTCCACCAGGGCAGCCCCCAGAGCCCGGCGCGAGCGCCTGGTCCGCCTGTCCTCCGCCATGCACCCCTCCTCGTCGATCGTCCCGCACGCCGCGGTGACGCGTGCGGGGCCAGTCTAGAGACTCTTGACACCACCGTCGGTTATTGAACAGAGTGTCTGTAAACAATCGACATGTAAATCTACGGACGTCATCTAACTGAGTAGGCCCTCATGAACCTCGGCATCTACCTCTCGCGCAGCGCTCGCTACTGGCCCCAGGCCCCCGCCCTCGTCTGCGGGGACCGCGTCTGGAGCTTCACCGACCTGGACCGGGCGGCCGACCGCCTGGCCAGCGCCCTGGCCGCCCGGGGCCTGCGTCCCGGTGACGCGGTGGCCTCCCTCGCCTGGAACCGCGGCGAGCTGGTGGAGCTCGAGTTCGCGCTGTACAAGGCCGGTTTGACGCGCGCACCGATCAACGCCCGGCTCGGCACCGGCGAGATCGGGCACATCCTGCGCTACGCCCCGGTCCGCGTACTCCTCTACGACGCGGCGCATCGCGAGGACGCCCTCGCTGCGATCGCCGCGGCGGGCACCGGGTGCCTGCCGGTCTGCCTGGACGGCGCGCAGCCCGGCGAGGTCTCCTACAGCGGCCTGCTGGCCGAGGGGGATGCATTGCCGTTCCACGTCGAGGTCAGCGAGGACGCCCCCTGCGTTCTGAACTTCACCTCCGGATCCACCGGTGCGCTCAAGGCGGCGGTGCAGACGGTCGGCAACCGCCTCGCCAACATGCGCAAGCAGCTGATGGCCGACGAGTCCCGGCCCCGCCCCGGCACCCGCTACCTCGCCTGCGGCCCCATCACTCACGCCACCGGCATGGGCCTGCTGGCCGGGGTGTTCGGCGGCTCGACCACCTACGTGCTGCCGAGTTGGAGCCCGCAGAGCTTCCTCGAAACGGTCGCGACGGAACGCATCACCGCGACCTTCCTGGTGCCGGCCATGCTGAACATGGTGCTCGCCCATCCCGGCGCGGCGGACCACGACCTGCGCTCGCTGACGAGCGTGCGCCTCGGCGGCGCACCCATCTCGCCCCAACGCCTGCGCGATGCGGTGGAGTTCTTCGGGCCGGTCGTCGCCCAGGGATACGGGCTGGGCGAGACCACCAGCGTGGTCGCCGGCCTGAGCAGCGAGGAGATCGCCCGCGCGGTGAAGGAGGATCCGGAGCTGCTTCAGTCGTGCGGTCGTGCGTCCTACGACACCGAGATACGCGTCGTCGACGAGTCGGGCCGGGAGCTGGGTCCGCGCGAGGTCGGCGAGGTCATCGTGCGCGGCCCGGACTGCGTCCGCGAGTACTGGCAGGAGCCGGAGCTGTCCGCCGAGACGTTCCGCGACGGCTGGGTGCACACCGGCGACCTGGCCTGGATGCGGGAGGACGGCTACCTCTTCCTGGTCGACCGCAAGAAGGACATGATCATCTCGGGCGGCTTCAACATCTACTGCACCGAGGTGGAGGCCGCCCTGTACGAACACCCCGCCGTCCAGGAGGCATGTGTCGTCGGCGTGCCCGACGAGCAGTGGGGCGAGGCCGTCAAGGCCGTCGTCGTCACCCATGCCGGTACGACTGTCACGGCCGAGGAACTGATCGCCTTCTGCGCCGACCGGCTGGACCGCCTCAAGAAGCCGCGCTCGGTCGACTTCGTGCCCGAACTGCCCCACAACCGCAACGGCAAGCTCGACCGCAAGACCGTACGCGAACCGTTCTGGGCGCACACCGCCCGCCGCGTCAACTGACCCCACCCCGTTCGGAGCCCTTCCCGTGACCTTCTCCCTCCACCCCGCCTACGACGACCCGCGCACCGCCGAACTCGTCGACCGCCTGCGCGACTACCTCGACGGTGAACTCGCCGCGTACGAACGAGAGCGCGGCCTCACCCCCGGCAGCCGGCTCACCCGCGCCGACCTCGAACCGGTCTGGCGCCGCAGCCGCGAACTGGGCTTCTACGGCATCCACCTGCCCGGGGAGTACGGCGGCCAGAACCTCACCTACACCGAGCTCGCCGCCCTCAAGGAGGAGATCGGCGCCAGCGGGCGCATCCTCGGCCACAGCGTGCTCGGCGACATGGGCGGCCCACTGCGCGCGGGCGACATCCTCCAGCACGCCAGCGAGCACCAGTTGGACAAGTACCTGCTGCCCCTCATCCGCGGAGAGAGGGCGTGCTGCTTCTCCCTGACCGAGACCGACGCCGGCTCCGACGTCCGCTCCATGCGCACCGTCGCCGTACGCGACGGCGACGGCTACCGGCTCACCGGCCGCAAGGTCTTCTCCTCCGCCGGCCCCTTCGCCGACTTCGCGATCGTCGTCGCCCGCATGGCCGGCACCGGAGAGCAGGAGGGTGACAAGCCGCAGTTCTCCGCGTTCCTCGTCGACCTGGACAGTCCCGGCTGCCGGGTCGAGGACGGGGCCACCCCCATGTCCGGCGAACACATCGAGAGCGACATCGTCCTCGACGACTGCCTCGTCCCTGCCGCCAACCTCCTCGGCGAAGAGGGCAAGGGCATGCGGATCGCACTCGGCCGGGTCACCACCAACCGCCTTCTGCACTGCCCCACCGTCCTCGGCGCCACTCGCCGCGCCCTCGCCCTCACCCTGGAGCGCACCCGGACCCGCAAGGTCGCCGGCGGTCAACCCCTCCTCATGCTGCAGGCCATCCAGCACAAGGTCGCCGACATGGCCACCGAGTTCTACGCCGCGCGTTCCATGACCTACGCTGCGCTGGCGGCCCTGGACGCGGGCCGCGAGGTGTCCGCGGAAGCCTTCATGTGCAAGCTGTTCGTCGCCGAGTCGGCCTTCCGTATCCTCGACGAGGCCGTGCAGATCCACGGCAAGGAGGGGCTCACCCAGGGCAACGAGATCGAGTACCTCTTCCGCAAGATCCGCATGTTCCGCGTCCTCACCGGCACGTCCGAGATACAGCGCAACGGCATCGCCAAGCTCCTGGCCTTCAACCACTGACCCGGGCGTAGGCCGGCGACGGCAAGCGGTGGATACCGGCCGCCGGCTCAACCACGGCGGCGACCGCCAGGCCAACGCCGCCCTGCACCGCATCGTCTTCACCCGCCTGCGCCATGACCCGCGCACCCGGGAGTACTACGAACGCCGCACCCAGGAGGGCAAGACCCGACGCGAGATCATCCGATGCCTCAGGCGATATGCCGCCCGAGAGGTCTTCAACCTGGTCAGGACGGTGTCCAGCGTCCCCCTGCTATAGGCGTCCCCCTGTTATTGGGCGTCCGAGTAGGCCACTGTTTCGGGCAGCCGAGACACGGCCATGGCTCCGTTCGGCGCCGGGGCTGCTGACCGTCCGTTGCGCGCGCCCCAGCCGGTGACCTTCGGCTGGGACGCGTTGCTCACTGTGGCCGCCTGCTCTGGTGGGCAGGCGGCCACAGGGGTACGCCCGAGGAGTTCGGCGAGCGGTGGCGAGGGGGCTGCCTGTCGCTGTGCAAGATGCGGGCGGCCCGGTTCGACGGGATGGTCAGTCCGTCGGCGGGCGGAGCGCTACCACGTTGCCAGCGTCCGAGGTAGAGGGGGCGGTTCGATGGGTGAGTACGGCTGCAGCGAGGGCGAGCCTGGCGAACTTCTGGCGTAGTTCGAGGATCTCGGCGTTCTGGTCGGCGACGGTCTGCTTGAGCTTGATGACGATCGCCGGGCTTCAGCCCGATGCGGGCGACCTCCTGGCCAGTTCGTTTGAACTTCGGCAATCCCGAGCTGATCAGGAGGCCCTGCACTCATGCGCGTCCCACCGAAAGATCACCCAGCCGCGTGGACGCACTTCCATGTCTACCGTGATCGGTACGACAACGGCTTCTCGGATGCAGGTCATGAGTCTTTTGGTGAGTTGGCCATCGGGGTTCTGTTAACCAGGGAGGGAGCCCCAACTGCCGCAGCCGGTGAGCGCCGCCTCCTTGCGTGAAGTATCCCTGCCGATACCGGTCAGGAATGGACGAGAGCCAACGCGTTGTCAGCGCGTTCAGTCAGGTTGAGCATCCGTTCGGCCGAAGTCATCCGGCAGTGATCGAGTCACGCCGCTGTACCAGCATCGATGGGACGGTTGCCCAGTGCCGTCCCGGACGGGGGTCTGACTCGTGAGATCTATGACCGAAGTGTCCAGTCACGGACCTGTCGACTGGGGCCTCCCCCTGAGTGGTGGACACGTTGATACTGGATCTGCTTGATCCGGAGGAAGCGAGAACACCGCCGATGGCGATGAAGGACTATTCGGAAGAGTTCAAGGCCGATGCCGTGGCCCTGTACGAGTCCACGCCCGGGGCGACCTACAAGAGCATCGCCGCTGACCTGGGCATCAACAGGGCGACGCTGCGTGAGTGGGTACTGCGGGACCGGGAGCGCCGCGGCGTCGCGCCTGCGGCCGCTCGGTCAGGTGGGTCTGCGTCGGCCCGGGCAGGACAGCCGGCACCGTCCACCGACCCGGACGAGCGCATCCGGCAGCTCGAGGCCCGGGTGGCTGAGCTTGAGGCGAACGAGCGGAAGCTGGCCACCGAGCGGGACATCCTGCGCAAGGCGGCCAAGTATTTCGCCGGCGAGACGAACTGGTGAACCGCTTCCAGTTCGTCCACGACCACCGGGACGCCTTCGGCGTGAAGCGGTTGTGCCAGGTGCTGGGCGCCGCTCCAGCTACTACAAGTGGCGGGACGGGGCCGCCACGCGGACCGCGCGGCAGGCCGCCGACCGGGCCCTGGCCGAACAGATCCGCGTCGTCCACACCGACTCCGACGGCGCCTACGGCTCTCCGCGGATCACCGCCGAGCTCCGCGCCGACGGCCGGAAGATCAACGAGAAGCGGGTGGCCCGCGTGATGCGCAAGTTCTCCATCCAGGGCATACGCCTGCGCAGACGGGTTCGCACCACGATCCCCGAGCCGTCGGCGACACCGGTCCCGGACCATTTCCAGCGGGACTTCACCGCGCCCGAGCCTGGCCTGAAGTACATGGGCGATATCACGTATCTCCCAGTAAGGGACGGCCAGTTCCTCTACCTGGCGACCGTCCTGGACTGCTTCAGCCGCCGGGTCGTGGGCTGGTCCATCGCCGATCACATGCGCACCGGGCTGGTCACCGACGCCCTGCGCATGGCGGACGCCACCCGCGGTGGCCTCGACGGCGCGATCTTCCACTCTGACCACGGCGCCCAGTACACGTCGCGGCAATTCGCCGACTTGTGCGGCGAATTGGGCGTCATCCAGTCGATGGGCGCTGTTGGCAGCTCCGCGAGGAAGTCGGCGTATATCTCGTCGGCCAGGAGGACCAAACCGTGCGTGCGGGCGACGTCGGCTATGCCGTTGAGGACCTCGTAGGGCCATACGGAACCGGTGGGGTTGTTGGGATTGATCACTACGATGGCTCTGGTCCGGTCGGTCACCCGGCGGGCGACGTCTCCCGGGTCGGGGTACCAGTCGGAGGCTTCGTCGCACTGATAGTGCACCGGCTGGCCGCCCGCCATGACGATGGAGGCAGTCCACATGGGGTAGTCCGGGGCCGGGACGAGGACCTCGTCCCGGGGGTTCAGGAGAGCATGCAGGGACAGGGGCGCAAGTTCCGAGACTCCGTTGCCGAGGTAGACGTCGCACTGTCGCACCGTGTGGAGTCCCTTGCCGCGGTAGTGCCGGGCCACCGCGTCACGCGCTTCCGGGAGCCCGGCGGCGCCGCTGTACCCGCAGGAGTCGTCGAGGTGGTCACGCACCGCCCGCACCACCTCACGAGCGGGAGGCAGACCGTAGGCGGCCGGGTCTCCGAGGTTCAGCGCGAGTACGTCCTGCCCCGCAGCCCGCCGGCTTTCGGCCTGTGCCGCCAGCGGGCCGCGCAGACTGTAGGAGACACCCGACAACTTCCGCGATGTGCGGATCTCACGACGCGACGTCATGCGGAGGCCCCTGACATGGATGCATCCGGGCTGATCGTAGAGGGCGGCGCGAGAAACCCGGTCCGCCGGAACTCGCGCAGGTAGGTGTCGAGCAACCCGGCGTCGACGGGTGGGCAGACGAGGCCGCTCTCGGCGAGCGCGGCGTCAGTGTGACGACGGCTGAAGGTGGGGAAGACACCGTCGGTGTACATCTGCTTGACCGAGACCTCGCTGTCACGAGCCGGTTCCACGAACATCGGGACGTAGGGGGCCATGGGATGGTCGGGCCGTTGGGCCGTCAACTTGGCGAGCATCTCCGTCCACGCCTCGTACGGCACCGTCCGTACCGGATAGCCCATGGCGGTCAAGCGCTCTACGAGCAGGGGCAGGCGGGCCGCACGAGGGTTGGTGAGGTGGTACACGCGGCCGTCGGGCTCCTCGTGAGTGATGATGTGCGTGATCGCGTCAGCGGTGTAGTCCACCGGCACGAAGTCCAGCGGTAGGGCCATGTCTGGGGCGAGGCCGGTCTCGGCGATGGTGCGGAAGAGCGCACACATCATGGTGTCGGTGTTCCACACACCCCGGTCCACGGTTCCGGTCACCTCGTAGGGCCGGTGGACGGCAACGGGCAGGCCCCGTCGTCCTGCCTCGACGACGAGGTTCTCCGCGACCCACTTCGTCTCGGGGTAGCCCAGGGATATGCGGTCGGCGTGGTCGAGCGGGGTGTCCTCCTCGACGTGCCGGACACCGGCGGTGCCGAATCCAGCGATCACCGCGATGGTGGAGATGTAGTGGAGCGGTTTGGTGGTGTGTTCGCCCGCCAGTTCCAGCATGGTGCGGGTGCCACCGACGTTGATCGGCGCGAGTGCGCGGTAGGGGTAGGCGAAGTTGACCCGCGCGCCGCAGTGCACGATCGTATCGACCTCACGGGCCAGACGGTCCCAGTCGCGGTCCGGCAGACCGAAGTGCGATTCAGCCAGCTCTCCCGGTACCGGCACGACCTGGTCCAGCAGCGGCTCGGGATCGAGGCCGTAGCGTCGCATCCGGGCCGCCAGCCGTGCGAGGGCCTGTGGGCGGTCATCGGCACGGATCAGGCAGTGAACTCGCTCCGTGCCCGTCCGTAACAGCCGGTCGACGAGGTAGACACCCAGGAAACCGGTCGAGCCGGTCAGCAGGACTTGGCGGGGTGCCCCGGGCGTTGCTGCCGAAGGAGCGGTGTAGCGCAGCTCCGGATCGAGTCGGCTCTCGGTCTCGAAGTCGGTGTCCGGTTGGGCGGTGTCCTCATGTCCGTCCAGCAGACCCCGTACCGTCGCGGCGAAGTCCCGCAGGGACGGGTCCGCCACCAGGCTGCGGATCATCGCACGCCCGAACCCAGCCGGTACCTGGAGCCGCTCGCGTACCGCAGCGGTGATCTGGGTGGCACGCAGCGACGTACCGCCGAGGGCGAAGAAGTGCGCGTCGCGTCCGACCACGTCCGCGTGCAGGACGTCGCGCCATACGCCTGCGAGGACTTCCTCCACCTCGCCACTGGGCGCGTCGTCGCCGGCCGCTGGGGCGGCGGGCGCGGCCAGGGCGGACAGCGACCTGCGGTCGACCTTGCCGCTGGACGTGAGAGGGAGTGCGTCCACCAGCGCGATGCGTGTCGGTGTCATGTAGCCGGGCAGGCGGTCGCGTACGTGCTCGTGCAGGCGGGCCGTGAGGTCCTTTTGACCGTGTCCGCCGTGTGCCACGACAGCGGCCACCAGTTGCTGCCCCGCATCCTCGCCGACGACGTCGACCGCCGTCTGACGCACCTGCGGATGCGCCGACAACACCGACTCGACCTCGTCCAGCTCGACGCGGTAGCCGCGGATCTTGACCTGCCGGTCGCGCCGCCCGAGGAACTCGAGGACTCCGTCCTTGCGCCACCGGGCCATGTCGCCGCTGCGGTAGAGCCGTCCGCGTACCCCATCGGGACTCCACCTGTCCTCGACAAAGTGGTCCGCCGTCCTGCGCTGGTCACCGAGGTACCCCCGTGCCACTCCGTCCCCGCCGAGCCACAGTTCGCCGGTTTCACCGGGGTCGGCTACCGTGCCGTCCTCCCGCACGACGTAGGCGGTCGAGCCCGCGACGGGCACCCCGATGGGGACGTTCTCAGCCCGTGGAGACAGCTCGTCCACTCGGCACACGGTGGACAGGGACGAGTTCTCGGTGGGCCCGTAGCCGTTGAGGAACACATCGGGCCGCCCCTCGGTCAGTACGGCGCACACCGCGCGGGGGCTGAGTACGTCGCCGCCTGCGACAAGGAGGCGCAGCCCCGCGAAGAGGTGCGGTGCCAGGTGGGCGTGCTGGTGGAAGAGCCCCGCACTCAGCCACATCACACTGACCTGACGGTCACGCACCACGCCCTCCAGTGCCTTGGAGTCCAGCAGGTCCGAGTCCTGCGTGAAGAGGAGACAGGCGCCGTTCAGCAGCGTGGCGAAGATCTCGAAGCAGGAGACGTCGAACGTCAGGTCGGTGGTGGCGAGGACGCGGTCGTCGGGTCGGATGCGCAGTTCCCCGGGGCCGCGGGCCAGCCTGGTCTGGCCGCGGTGGGGACACACCACGCCCTTGGGCGCGCCGGTGGATCCGGACGTATAGATGACGTACGCCGCCTCGTCGGCGCCGCGTTCGCCCCACCACCGGAGATCGGCGTCGTCGGGATGGTCCAGTAGGTCGTCGGCGCAGACGGCGGTCGTCGAATCCGGTACCGCGACGGTCTCGTCCGCGTCGTGCACGACCACCCGGACCCCAGCGTCCCGCATGATCTGGGTCAGCCGGTCGGCGGGCTGGTCCGGCCCCAGCGGCAGGTACACCCCGCCCGCGTGCAGCACCGCGAGGATGACCGCTGTTGCGGCCGGGGAACGCCGCATGGCCACTGCCACCACGTCGCCGGCGTCGATTCCTTGTGCTCGAAGGGCTGTGGCGCCGCGCCGGGCCCGTGCGACAAGCTCCCGGTACGACCATGCGCCGTCCGCCCATTCGACGGCGGTCGCGTCGGGTCGGGCCTGGGCCTGTTCGGTCAACAGAAGTGGGATGGTGGCCGCCCGCGGATAGTCGATCGACGTCCGGTTCCAGTCCCGGGCATGCTGGGGCAGGACAGAAGGGGTGGTGTTGTCTGGTGTTGCCACGCCGACTCCTCAGGTTCGGTTGTGGACGGGTCGTCGTTGTCGGGTGTCAGCCCTGGCCGACTGACAAGGTGAAGTGAAAGAGGTGCGGGTCGCCCGTGAGCTGCGCGCCGACGTCCGGCAGGTACAACGTCGTGACGCAGCCCCTGCTACGCGCGGCTCACCGGGTCCGTTCGGCGATGATGCTGTGGACGGAGGCTTCCTGCCGGAGCAGGGTGACTGCCAAGTCCGTGGCCATGCGCCGGATCCCATCGAGGGGCGGGCTCGCAGCTTCGGGGAAATGGACGTCGATGTTGCTCTTGAGCTCCAGCACCCAGCGGGCGGCGTCCTCCGCGCTGGGCAGCACTCGGTCGTCCCGGATCCTGAAGCCACCGTCCCGCAGGACGTCGGTGACATAGCGCAGGGACTTGCGGTGTCCCAGCGCCAGAGGGTCCGCGTCCTCGGGCGGATGCGGCTCGCGGGCCAAGAACTCTTCGCTGTACAGCGTCTCGGAGACGATGAGCACGGCACCGGGCCGCATGCGTCGGGCGAGCGCCGTGATCATGGCCTCGTACACCTGAGGGGGGAGGTGGGTGATGACGCCCCGGGCGAGCGCCAGATCGTAGGGCTGGTCCGGATCGGGCAGCTCGCTGACGTCGGCGACGTCACACAGGTACAGGCGGACGCGGTCCGGCTGCTCCAGACCCCGTACGAGGGCGGCGCAGTGCGCGAGTTGCACGGAGCTGATGTTCACACCGTCCAGTCGAGAGCAGTCGGGGAAGACCTGTGCGAGATGCTTGAGCGTTGCTCCCCACCCACATCCCAGGTCGAGGATGCGCTCCGGGCGAGTGTGCTCACCCACCTCGTCCAAGGCCAGGGCGAGTTGCCGCTCCAGGTGCCTGAGCCCTGCCTCGTCGAGGGACACGGGGCGAGGCGCGTCCGGGTGGCCGAAGACGCCCCACTGGAAATGCAGTTGTTCGCCGATGACCTTTTGCCAGTCCTCCACGGAGTCCTCGTAGGCGCGGACCACATGGTCGCGGAACGGATCACTTCGCCGGGTCGGCAGTGTCTCGTACGTCGGTGCGTCGGTATGTTTCACCGCGGTTTCCTTCCGGTGGATGGTGCGGTGCCGGTATGGCCGCCCGGCACCGCCGGTAGCCTGAATCAGGCGGAGTCGGCCGTTGTGGCCCTCCAGACACCCCGCAGGGCGTCCGCGATGCGCTGGGCGTGGAACAGCGCGTCGTGCGGGTCGTCGCCGCGGTCGAGACCGTCCTGGACGACGGTCAGGGCGAGTTCCTTCAGGTCGTCGTCGCCGGGGTCGTCGTAGTAGTCGAGAAACTCCTCCGGCACCGGGGCGCCCGTCTCCCGCAGGCGTCGTGCGACGGCGCTGGCACCGGAGTAGTAGACCTCCATGTCGGTGTGGGCCGCCAGGGCTGCCGTGCTCTGACTCCCGGACGTGGCGATCCAGGACATGGCGGCATGGAAGGCGTAAGCGCCGCCGTCCGCCACCCGGCCGGCCAGGTCTGCGTCGGACATCTTCAGGGCCCGGGCCACCTCGCGCAGCTTGGGAGTGGCCTCATGGACGATGCGTGCCGTGGTCACCCACAGTTCGGCGGCGGGCCGGTGCGGGAACCTGGCCAGCAGGGTTCCGTGCGCGACGAGTTCCACCCGGTGTGCCTGGTACTCCACCGCCACCAGACGGCGCAGGGGTTCGAGGACGCCGGGGCCCGTGACGGGCGCCTGGACGAGCGGGCTGCCGGGGACATCGTCGGTGAGGCGCTGCCGGACGTCGTCGGCCAGGGTCTTGGAGTCGGTGTGGTGTCGGTCGGTCATGTGCTTTCTTCCTCTCGAAGGTGGTCGGCGACGGATGGCCGTCGCGATGAAGGGACGGTGTGCGCCTCAGGCGGCTGGGAGACCGCTGTCTCCCGGCGGCGGGAGGTACCCGCTGTGCTTGAGGCGTTCGAGGTAGAGGTCGATCAGCCGGGCGTCCACGGGCGGGCAGGCCAGTCCGGCGTGCGCCGACACATGCTCGGTGTTGTCGCGGCCGAGCCGGGGCAACTGGCGTGTGAAGTACGGCGGCGTGGCGGCGGGGTCCGTACCGGACGCGGGCTCGACGAGCAGCGGGAGATACGGCGCCATCGGGTGTTGGGGGTCCGCGTCGGTCGCCCGGACGACACCGTCGGCCCATCTCCGGTAGGTGACCGTGCGCACCGGGTAGGACATGGCGCGCAGGCGCTCCACCAGCAGGGACAAGGGGGCTGGCGCGGAGTTGGTGATGTGGTACGTGCGGCCGTCGGGCTGCTCGTGGGTGATCGCGCGGGTGATCACATCGCAGGTGTGGTCCACGGGGACGAAGTCGAGCGACAACGCTGTGTCGGGGGCTTCGCAGCCCTGTGCGATCGTGCGGAACAATGCGCACATCAGGGTGTCGGTGTTGCACACTCCCCGGTCGCTGGTGCCCGTCACTTCGCTCGGGCGGTAGATCGACACCGGAAGTCCCTGGCGCGCGGCTTCTCTCACCAGCTTCTCGGCGACCCACTTGGTCTCCGCGTAGCCGCCCGACAAGCGGTCGGGGCTGCCGAGCGGCGTGCGTTCCGTCACTCGCCGGACGCCCCCCGGGCCGAGGCCGGCGAGGACTCCGACTGTGGAGATGTGGTGCAAGGGCTTGAGCCGGTGCGAGGCGGCCAGTTCGATGACCGTCCGCGTGCCGTCGACGTTGTCCGGGGCCAGCGCACTGTAGGGGTAGGCCAGGTTGACCCGCGCGCCGCAGTGCACGATGACATCACTGTCCCGCGCCAGTCGCTCCCAGGCGGTGCTGTCGAGCCCGAACCGTACGGCCGACAGATCGCCCGGGATCACCGTGATCCGTCCCTCAGCGACCTTCCGGTCAAGGCCGTAGCGTCGCATCCGGGCGGCCAAACGCGCAGCACCGTGCGCCTCGTCCGAAGTGCGGACGAGGCAGTGGAGGTGCTCCACACCAGCCCTGAGAAGCCGGTCGATGAGATGCACGCCGAGGAAGCCGGTCCCACCGGTGATGAAGACCCGTTCGGGGCGTCCCGCTGCCGGCGAGGGCTGAGGCACTGGTATCACCCGCTGCAGTCGGGCCTCGGCGTCGAGGTCAGGCACGGCGTGCGAGACCTGAGCTGTCTCCTGCAAGGCAAGTCGACACACCCGTGCGGTGAAGGCTCCGAGGGTCGGATGGTCCAGCAGTTCCCGGACGAGGGGACTGACACTGTCCGAGGTCAGGCCGAAGTGACGACGGATGGCCGCGACCACGTGTATCGCTGTCAGCGAGGTGCCGCCCCGCGCGAAGAAATCGTCGTCGGGCCGAAGGCTGTCCGAGCCGAGGGCCTGGCACCAGGCCTGCTCGACGGCCCTCGCGTCCCGGCGTGCCGGAGTACCGCCCTCGAAGCACCCGGCAGCCGGTCGGGTGAGCCCGGCCAGCAGACGGACGTGATCCGCTTTGCCACTCGTCGTCAGCGGCAGATTCGCAACGCAATCAACCCTGCTGGGCACCATGTGGGCCGGCAGACGGTCCCGCACATGATCGCAGAGCCGCGCGGTCAGGACTGTGGCGTCGATTCCCGGAGCACCGACGACGGCCGCGCCCAAGTGCTGGCCCGGTCCTTCGCCCAGCACGTCGACGGCAGCCTCCCGGACGTCGGGGTGCGCGCACAGGACGGCCTCGACCTCGTCCAGTTCGATGCGGAAGCCCCGCACCTTCACCTGCCGGTCCCTGCGCCCCAAGAACTCGAGCATGCCGTCGTCCCGACGACGCACGATGTCACCCGTCCGGTACAGGCGGCCGCACGGATCATCACCGAAACGGTCGGGAAGGAAGCACTCAGCAGTCCGTTGCGGGTCGTTGAGGTACCCGATCGCCACGCCGTCCCCGCCCACCCACAGCTCGCCCACTTCACCGTGCTCGGCCAGGCTGCCGTCGTGTCGGACCACGTGAACGGTGGTGCCCGGTACAGGCCCCCCGATCGGGACGAGCTCCTCCTGGTCGGAGAGGTGACGAACCGTGTAGGAGGTGCTGATGATGCCGTTCTCCGTCGGCCCGTACCCGTTCACCAGGGCACCCGGCGCTCCGTGAGCCAGTACGGCGCGGACTGCGCTCGGGCTGACCGAGTCGCCGCCCACCATCAGGCATCGCAGTCCGGAGAACATGCCGGGCGCGGCAGCGTGCACGTGGAACAGCCCGGCGGCCAGCCACAGGGTGGTGATGCCCTGGTGATGCAGGCACTGCGCCAGAGCCTCCGTGTCGAGCAAGATGTCGGGTTCCGGCAGCACCAGGCATGCTCCGTTGAGCAGGGTGCAGAAGATCTCGTACCAGGAGACGTCGAACGTCGGGCTGGCTGTAGCGAGCAAGCGGTCGCCGTGCCCCGGTACCGCGGGGTGATGGGCGGTCACGAAACGGACCACCCCCCGGTGATGGCACAACACGCCCTTGGGCAGCCCAGTCGATCCCGAGGTGTAGATGAGGTATGCGGCATCCGCGGCCGTCCGGCCCGTGGTTCGGTACGGTGCTCGCCCGGCTCCTCGCGCCTCTTCCAGCTCGCGGGTGGTGACGCGCACGAGCGGGTGGGACGGGCGGAACGGAGCACCTGCGTCGGTCACCAGGCATGTGGCGGCCGCGTTCCCCAACATCGCGTCGAGCCTGCTGGCAGGGGTTGCGGGGTCAAGGGGAAGATGGACGGCGCCTGCCTCGAGGACGGCGAGCGTGGTCAGCACCGACTGCGGGGAGCGGTCCAGTAGGACAGCGACGACGTCTCCGTCCTTCACACCGCGAGCCCGTAACTCGCCGGCAGCGTGGACCACTCTGTCGTGGAGTTCACCGAACGTCCAGCGGCCGCCGCTCCACACCAGAGCATCGCTGTCCGGCGACTGTTGCGCCTGCTCAGCGAACAGGTCGGTCAGCAGCGCGTCGCGGGGGTAACCGGCACCGGTGTCGTCATCGGAGCGAGCGTGCTCCTGAGCGAGGCCGGGAGGAGTGGGCGCCGGCGATGACATAATCGAAGCCTTTCGTGAGTGGTCCACTCGGTGGATGCGGCACTTGCCCGGGTCAGCCGGTGAGTACGACTTTTCCGTTCCGTCCCGAGCGCATCGTGTGCCCGAGCGCTGACCGGAAGTCGGCAAGGTCACGGCGCTCGGCGACCTGGAAACCGGGCAGACCGCGCACTACGGCTTCCTGCACCTGCTCGTTGAGGGATGCCATGTCCCGTTCGTCCAGACGCCCCATTCGAGCGGGCAACCAGAAGCCGCACATGCTCACTTGCCGGAAGACAAGGTCGTCAGGCTGCACCGGGACCGGGTGACCGGACAGCATGCCGTAGGACACGAACCGTCCGGCAGAACGGAGGCATTGAAGTGCTGCGGCGCCGAGAGCTCCGCCGACCGCGTCCAGCACCGCTCCCACCTCGCCATGCTCCCCGATCTCGCGCACCGCCTCGGTGAGAGCCTCGGCGCGGCCAGCCACAAGTGGCTGCGTGCCCGGGCCGGCCAGCGCGCGTGCTTGCTCCCGGTGCCGGACCACGGGCAGACACCGGACACCTCGCTCGTTCGCCAGGTGGATCACCATGCGGCTAACGGCGGAGGCACCAGCGGTGAGGAGCAGGCTGTCGCCCGGGGCGAGGGCGACATCGTGCACGAGCAGGTGGGCGGTGAAGGGGTTCACGGTGAACTGACAGGCTGCTTCGGTTGACACGCCGCGCGGAACGGAGATCACCGAGGTGCCGCTCACGCAGACGTACTCCTGCCAGGTCCCCGTGGCGGAGACCGCCACCCGGGTCCCCGGTACGGGCCCTGCCGTACCGGGGCCCAGGGCGTCTACGGTGCCTGCGCCCTCGAAACCGGCGACAGCCCATCCTCCGTCCGGTGCACCACCGCCCTGCCGTAGAGTGAAGCGCGCTGCGCGGCCGTATACCCCCTGGATGAACAGGAGGTCCGAGGGATTGATCGGTCGGGCGGAGAGCCGCACCCGCACTTCACCTGGGCCCGGCTCGGGGCGGGGAAGGTTCGTCAGGCGTAGCACACGGGAAGGGTCGCCGTACGCCTGGAAGGCCAGGGCCCGCACGGTCAGCCCGCTTCGCCGCGCAGGTGCCGGTACAGGCTCCTGCTCAGTGAACCGACCGTCTCCCGGCCGCTGTGGACGACCTTGTTGACGAGCACGTGGGTGGCGTCGCCGGTGCGCAGGGCGTCGGCCAGTTGTGCCGCCGAGCCTGCACCGCCGGAGGCGATGACCGGAAGCTCGGACGCGCGAGCGGCGGCCCGCGTCAGGTCGAGGTCGTAACCGATGCCAGTGCCCTCCCGGTCCACATTGTTCGCGAGCAGGGCGCGCACGCGCAGCTCGCCGAACTGTCGGGACACGGCGACGGCGTCCGCAGAGGTCTGCGTGGCGCCACCGTGGATGCGGACTCGCCACCCCCGCTGCCGGTCCCCCGAGCAGTTGACGACGCCGAGGACCCGTTGTCCCCCGAGCAGGCGAACGGCCTCCGCCACCCGCCCGGGCTCCTCGACAAGGCTGGTGCTGACCGAGAGCGCGTCCGCGCCCGCGGACAGCAACTCCGCACACTCCGTGAGCGAAGGAAGGACTCCGTGCTGTACGGAAACGAGCAGTTCCAGGCCGGTTTTGTGCACCTCACGCAACAGCTCCGGCAGGTAGCCGACGGCGGCCCAGGAGTCGACGACATCCAGGAACAACTGGCCGGCCCCGTCGCGTGCGTAGCCGTCGGCGATGTCCACGACGTCGCGGGGATCGACGAGGCCGGGAATGCCGGACGGATCCGTCGCCACCCCGTCGCGTACGTCGATGCACGGAATCACCTGCCGGGCCACCCGGGCCCGGGTATCTGTGGTACTGCCGTCATGAGCCATCATTGATCGCCTCCACGTGATTGCGCAGCCTCCGCAGCCGTGCGCCGCGGGGTGCGAGGTGATGTGCGACGGCCATGGCCGATCTCATGGCCGCTTCCTGTGTTTCCACCGGAGTCGTGCAGTGACCGAGGAAGAGCAGTCGCTGCCCGGCTTCGATCTCGCCCAGTCGCTGACGGGCACGGCACGCCGCCGGTGTGGGAAGGGTCGCCCGGAACGAGGAGCGGGCGAGTTGCTCCCGGGGCGGAGCAGAGCGATGGTCGACCTGACTGACGAACAGGTCGACGCCCAGTGAGGGGCCGTACCACGTCGTCGTCTGGCTCCGGTACTCGTCCACGGTCGTATTGCTTGCAGACCACAGACGCCGGTTCTCGGGCATCCCGTACGGGTCGCGGTGCAGGGCGTAGGTCACATTCCGGTACGCGATGCAGCCCAGGGCGGTCTGCCAAGCACCCGTTCCCACGAGACCGGAGAGCACGGCGAGAGCACGGTCCGCGGGGAGAGCCAGCGCCAGCGCGTCCACCCGATGGACGGCGCCTGCCCCGTCAACGAGCTCGAACCCCGCCCCAGCCTGGCGCACCGTCCGAAGACCGGTACTCAAGCGCATCCTGACCGAACGTGAGAAGCCGGCGGCGAGGCCGTGAATGAGGGATGCGGCCCCAGAACGCAGGTACGTCGTCCGGGGAACCCCGTCCGGCGGGGTGAGTGTCGCACCGACCGCACGTGCGGACAGCTGCCGTGCCTCGTCCAGTGTGCAGCCGTACAGGGAAGCCGGCAGTGCGCACAGCAGACGCTGCGCCGGGAAGGACCGCGGCAACCAGTCGTTGAGGGCTTCGTCCAGTGTGAGGTCCCAGGACGCTCCCTGCTCTTGCCAGCGCGCGGATTGCTGCGCCAGACGGGCCATGGCCTGGTCCGTCTGCCCATCGGGTGTGACCGGCCGCGTCATGTCGGTGGGGTCGGCGGACACCCACAGGGCCGAGCGCTCGTGCTCGCGGAACACCACGCGGGACGACGTGGTCTCCACCAAGTCCTCCGCCGGGATCCCTGCCGCCGCGGCCATGTGCCGCCAGACCGGGGACGCTTCGAGTGGAGTCTCCCTGACCCCAAGGTCGATGACGTATGTCTTGCCATGCAACGTCGTCCGGACCGACTCCGCGTTCCCGCCGAGTCTCGGCTGCTCTTCGAGCACCAGCACCTCGTGGTCCTCGGCAAGTAGCCAGGCCAAGGTCAGGCCCGCGATCCCACCGCCCGCTATTCCCACGCGCACGGCCGTCACCCGCGCCGGATGCTCTGGTCCGCGGCGGTTGCGGACGGCTCACGCCGGTCTCCGGCGGCGAACAGCCAGAAGCCGTCAAGACCGACCAGCAGCACATCGGCGACAGAGGCGGCCCGACCTGACGTGCTGTCCCTTTCCACGAAGCCTTCCTGCACGACAGCGGCGGCCAGGTCGAGTAGCTCTGTGGATGCGGGCACGCTGTAGTGCTCACGAAACGCCTCGGGCACCTCGATGCCGTCATCGCTCAGCGCCCGTAGCAGTTCCCCCGACTCTCGCGCGTAGGCGGCGAAGTCAGCACGCACTGCCAGCGCGGCAGCGATGGGCCCGGCGTGCAGACACATCCAGGAGACCGCCCGAGGAAAAGCGAACGCGGTGGCGTCCCGGGACGGGTCGAGTACGGATGCTGAAGGTGCCTCGAGAGCCTTGGCGCACCGGTCAAGGCTTGGCTTGAGCGAGCGCAAGGCAGCGTTCAGCCCACTGAAGAGATCGGCGGCCGGTCCGTTCGGGAAACGGGAGAGAAGGATTGCGTAGGACACCGTCTCGGCCTCCAGACAGAGCTGGTCAGCCTGCACCATGCGGCGAAGGTCCTGGCGGCTCACCCTGCCGTCCCGCGCCGAGCGCAGCAATGCGTTGTCACGCTGACCCACGAGGTGATCCTGCTCTGCGAGTAACCGTGTTGCTGACGTTGCGAGACCGGCATCCATGAATTTCTTGCCCACCTTTCCGTCCAGTCTGTTCGATACTGCCGCGAGTGCCCGAGGGGCAGCCCCGGAAACAGTGAGCAATTAGGTACCTTCGATACGGGACTCGGCCCCTCAGGCTGGCCGTCCAAAACGTACGCAGACGTCTGCGTCGGTGACTCCAGGCGCCAACTGGACAACTGATCACCACTGTGGAAGGTATGACGCAAAGGCAGTGGCACGACGGAAGCACAACGTCTGTAAGGGCAACGGACACTGACCGGATCGCAGGTTCCCCACCCCGCGCATCGGGGCATAGAGGTCTTGTCTGCGCTGCCTGTCGTCGCCAGCACCGCTGATCCATCCGTGAACAACAGACCCATCCCCCGGGGGCGTTGTCATGCCCGACAGCGAAGAGCCGTGCCACCAGGAGATCGCCTGCAGCCTTCGGGCACTGCTGGAGAGCGTCGACGAGATTCTTCGTCTCTTGCGGATCCTGCTCCAAGAAAACGAGTCGAGGTTCGAATCCTCCACCGCGGAACCATGCGCACTTGAAAACGGGATTACATCTCTCACGGACCGCGAAAGTGAAATCTTCCGCCTTCTGGTAACGGGGATGTCGAACCGCCAGATAAGCCGCGCACTCGGCATAGCGGAACGCACAGTGAAAAACAATCTGCATTCCGTCTACCGAAAGTTCGGCGTTGCGGGCCGGGCGGAGGTGATGGCTCAATACTTCGGATCCTCCGTCCGACGCCACGAGCCGAACAGTTAGACCCGCTCATGTGGGGCACTGGATGGGCATCCACGAGCCCCGCAGCCTGACGTCTGGGCAGGTGGACTGTTGGTCGCCCGGCAACGGCTGACGAACTCGTGAGCGGTAGACAGTGAGGCATCGAATGCCGCGGCGGGGATTCGGCATTTCCAGCGGTCGTGCTGATGTCAGGTTCTCGGTCTCCTGAAGGACAGCAGTCCGGCGGGCCAGTTCTTCAGGTGTTCGATGCCGTGTTCGACGCGGACACGGAGTGAGGAGTGGCCGGGCTTTGCGCCGCGCTTGTGCATCTCGTCGCACCAGCCCTGACAGGCGGGCACGGGTGATGTCCGCGCACCGGCCTGGTCGGGCTGCAGAGGAGCGCTCGGCCGTCCTCGTCCGTGACGGCCACGGCCTTGACGGCGTTCTGCTTGCTCTTGCCGGAGATGAACCGGTTCCGGTTCCGGTCCCTGCGCCCGGTGGCCGGCCGGCGGACCCGAGTCTCGGTGCCGTCGATGATGCCGGTCTTCCCGCTGGCGACGGCGGGGGTGACGGTGGAGCGGTCCACGCCGAACCAGCAGATCAGCGCTTTGGTCCCATGACGGAGACGCACGAGCGGTCGCCAGGACCCGGTCGACGAAAATCAGCCGGTGCTTGGCGGCTGCGCCCGCAGGTCACTACCGCGGCCTGGATCCGAGCCTGTTCTGGTGCCGACCGTGTCACAACGGGCTGACGTCGGTACCGAGTTCAGCGATCACTTCAGCCGACGGGCCCGTGATCGTCCGGTCGCTGACGGTCGTAGCGCGAGACGCGTTCTCTACTGCACAACCATGATCGACGATCACGAGCTCGACGCCTCACCGCCTACCGTGCACGAGTTCAGTGGCGACACCTTCGTCCGACGGCGTTGTGCTGGCAGTCCACCACCTTGACAGCCAAGTCGGTGGCCACGCCGCGCAGCAGAGAGGACGGCTCCCCCCATTCATTCTGCAAGCCGGTCGGAGGCCACCGGGGCCGCCACCTGAACGGCCAGGGGGCTTTCCGGGCTCGGCTGGAAGTAGATGGCGTGCAGCACGAGCGGAGTGTCACCGAGATTGGTGCCAATGTGCGCGTGCTCCGCCCCCCGGGCCTCGACCAGGCAATTGCCCGCCGTAAGGGTCTCGACCGCCAGGTCCGCGTGGGTGTGGGTGAGCACGCCCTGGTCCACCACGACGAGTAGGCGGCCAGGGTGGTAATGCCACCCCGTCGTACCACCCGGCGGCAGTACGATCTTACGCACCGTCACGAAAGTGACGTCCTCCCCGAGGTCAGGGAGGGCGTCCCGGAGTATCCCGCGTGCGAGGGGCACGTGGCGGGCGGCCGGTGCCTGCGGCGGGGGAAACGCCGCGCGGAGGGCGTCCGCACGTCGGTGTGGTCCGTCAGCCTCGACCATGTTGTGCTCCATCCCACCGACCGACGTCGGATGTTCAGGTAGGGGTGAGGAAAGCTGGTCGTCAGTGCTCCAAACCGAATTCGGGACGGAGACCGCGGGCGATCATGATCTCGTCGTTGGAGACCCCCATGGGCACTGTCGGCCAGACCATGGCGTCCTTGGCGACGACGAACTCGATCACCGCCGGACGATCACGCACCGAGGACGCGGCCAGCACGGCTCGGTCGACCTCCTCCGGGCTGTCGCACCGGTAGGCCGCGCAACCGTAGGCACGAGCCAGTTCGGTGATGTCGGGGCTGGTCGGCGCAGTGGGTGAGCCGAGATCCGACTCGATGAACTCACGGTTGTGAAAGAGATCCTGCCATTGGCGCACCAACCCGAGTGAGGCGTTGTTGAGCACCGCAACCTTCACCGGCAATCCGGAATGCACGCAGGTCGCGAGCTCCTGACAGGTCATCTGGAACGACCCATCCCCATCGATGGCCCACACTTCGCCGTCCGGATAAGCCGCTTGGACGCCCAGCGCGGCTGGTACCGCGTACCCCATAGTGCCGGCGCCGCCGGAGTTGACGAAGCTGCGGGGCCGTTCATGTTGGATGAGCTGCGAGGCCCACATCTGGTGCTGGCCGACGCCGGCGGTGTATACCGTAGCGGCTCCTGCTGTGAGGACTCCGAGCCGCTCGATGACGTACTGGGGCATGAGTTCGTCGTCTCGGTTCGGATAGCCGAGCGGGTAGCGGGCGCGGTAGCCGTCCAGCTGGTGCCACCATTCAGCGAGCCGTCGCTCAGGTGGTGCGCACGGAGGGAGCTTGCGCACCTGACGCACGAGAGCCGTAAGGGCTGGAGAGCAGTGTGCGTGCAAGGCAACCGCGGCCCGTCGCTTGCGGTTCAGTTCGCCGCGGTCGATGTCGATCTGCACGACGGCCGCATGTGGCGCGAATGAGTCGAGCTTGCCGGTCACCCGGTTGTCGAAGCGGGCGCCGACGGCCACGACGAGATCGGCTTCCTGTAGAGCGGCCACAGCGGCGACAGTCCCGTGCATGCCGGGCATGCCCAGGTGCTGACGGTAGCTGTCGGGGAAGGCGCCGCGGGCCATCAACGTCGTGACGACAGGCAGGTTCAACAACTCCGCGAGATCACGCAATGGCCTGGCGGCGTCTGCTTTGACCACGCCTCCACCGACATACAGGACCGGCCGCTCAGCTCTGTACAGCAGTTCGGCGGCCCGCTCGATCTCCTCAGCGGCCGGCTGTGGCGGCTCGGGCAGCGCCGGCGCCGCCAACGCACCCCATGCCGCAGTGGTGGTGCCGGTGAGCGCGTCCTTGGTGATGGAGACCAGCACGGGGCCAGGTCGGCCGCTGAGAGCCTGAGCGATCGCTTCCCTGAGGACCTGAGCGACGTCGCGGGCGTGGGTGACTTCGACGGCGTACTTGGTGACCGGGGCCACGATGGAGCAGATGTCGGTCTCCTGAAAGGCTGCGGTACCCAGTTGCGACGCTTCGACCTGACCGGTCAGTGCGAGCACGGGAACGGAGTCCATGTATGCGTCCATGAGGGCGGTCACCAAGTTGGTCGCTCCGGGACCAGAGGTGGCCAGGCAGACCCCCAGAGAACCGGTGGCCTGGGCGTAGCCGGAAGCCGCGTGGCCTGCCCCTTGTTCATGCCGGGTCAGTATGTGACGCAGGCCGGGGAATTCCTTCAGCGTCTGGTACAGCGGAAGATTCGCTCCCCCTGGTATTCCGAACATCACCCTCACGCCTGCGTGCCACAGTACCCGGAGTGCTGCGGCGGCACCTGATGTCGTATGGGGCAGGAGGTCTTCGATTGGTCCGGACATGCTGAAGTCCTCTCGACGGCGCCTCTCTGCCCTTCCGATTCAAGAGGCTGCCGTACCGGCGGCGCGAGAGGCATGCAAGCCAATCAGCAGCATGGGATCGACCACAGCATCGGTCGCAGCCTGCCACACGTCGGGGTCACCAGGCGTCCGCTGCGGTCCCGCCCTCGCTGCGCGGCCCCTGCAGGGACTTTGCGCCTCGCGCGTGCTGCGAAGGGCCAAGACGCCGACCCCGCTGCTCGCCACCGGGCACCGACTGCGCTGCGCGCTTTCGGGGAACGACAGCCGGCGAAAGGAAAGCAGGGGGCAGCAGCGCTGTGCGTGGGCGACCGGCTTCCAACGCCCTTGGGAGCGTTGTCCTGGGGCTCATCAACTTCGCGCTGAACCCGGTGGTCCCGGGCCTGACTTCTGCCGACCCGTCCGTCGACTGGAGGGAGCTGTACCCTCCCTACCGCTTCGCGGCGGCGGCAAAGGCGATGGCGGACTGGAAAAGCGACCTGGAATTCCAGTACCCCAGTCATGAGATGACGATTCACTTCCAGCACATGCTGGCCCAACGCAGCGGGCTCCGGATGGGGCGCGTGGTTTCCCGCCTATCCGGACTCTCCATGCTGCGGGAGGCCGCCACCATCCCCATGCACCTGGCCGGACGCACCCCGGCCGTCTCCTTCCTGTGCGCCTCACGCCTGCTCGATCTCCGCGAGCAGGATGCCTGCGCGCTCACCCACTACGGCGTCAACTTCCTCAACGACCGGGCACTCAGGTTCATCGACCCCGACCCGGACATGTGGTGGCTGTTCCCCATGTTCCGGGTGAGCCAGGGTGAGTACCGATGGCCGGCGGAGCACGTGAACCTCAACGAGGCCACGGACCTGCTGATCAGCGCCGCCGTGGCGTCCGCGTACGACGACGTACTGCACGGCACCGGCCCTCTCGCCTCGGATCACCTTCCCCGTGCGCTCTTCGAGGACCGCGCAGAGGACGGGGCGCTGAACAAGGTCCTTAAGGACTCGACGGGCCTGGACTTGGGCTGGCGTACAGGTCTGAACCCTCAACATCCGTGACGGCCGGGTGGAGACAGGTCAGATCAGGATGTCGACGGCTCGGTACAGGTGGGTGCCGTGGGCCTACTTCTTGATCTCGGCGCGGCCGAGAACGGTGATGCGGTGCTGGCGTGCGAATGCGGCGGCGAGGTCGGTGAAGTCGGCCGAACCGATCATGATTGATTCGTGCCCGGTAGCGCTTGCACTGGAGGCCAGCTGGGCGGGTACGTGTCCGGCAATGCCCAGGACGCGCGCTCGCAGTGGCAAGCCGACGTCCTCCACCTTCACCAGCTGTACCGGTACAAATGACAACGTCTGTTAGCCCAGCTGGCTATGTAACGACTCAGGCTTGGAGGGGTCGCGTGTGACAAACGGGCCAGTGCCCGATGCCGGTCGGGGGACGTGTACTCCGGCGGGGCTATAAAGCTCAAAGCCGGTACGAGAAGCGCAGCGAGCCGCCTTCCTCCCGGTAGCGTCCGCGTCCGCGTTTCGCGTAGGGATTGGGAAGCATGCGGATGTTCATCCGGTCCGGGGTAAGGGCGTGGGTGACCATGAGGAGGCGCCAGCGGTCCTTGCCCGCGTGTTGCTGGGCTGCGCGTACCTCGCTCTCTCCCAGCTCGAAGCGCCCGCCGTCGCCCTGGGTCGCCTTGAACCGCTCCGGGTCTGATGGAGGCTCGATTCCCTGAGAGGATCGAGTCATGGCACGTCCGTCCCCCTATCCTGCTGAGCTTCGTGAGCGTGCGGTGCGCATGGTCGCGGAGGTCCGCCCGAATTACCCGACCGAGTGGGCCGCGATGAAGGCGGTCGCCGCGAAGCTCGGGATCGGTGCCGCTGAGACGGTGCGGACCTGGGTCCGCAAAGCCGAGGTCGATGCCGGCCAGCGTCCAGGCGTGACTTCGGACGAGGCTGCAGAGATCAAGCGCCTGAAGGCGGAGAACGCCGAACTGCGGCGGGCGAACGAGATCCTCAAGGCGGCCTCGGCTTTCTTCGCGGCCGAGCTCGACCGGCCGTCGAAGCGCTCGTAGCGTTCATCGACGAGTTCAAGAAGGTGTTCGGAGCCGAGCCGATCTGCCGAGTCCTGACCAGCCATGGACTGAAGATCGCGACGAGCACCTATTACGCGGCGAAGAACCGCACACCCAGCACCCGAACAGTCCGCGACACCGCACTGAAGGCGCAGATCAGCCGCGTCCACACGGACAACTTCAGCGTCTACGGGGTCAGGAAAGTCTGGAGGCAACTGCATCGCGAGGACATACCGGTGGCCCGCTGCACCGTCGCCCGGCTGATGCGCGACCTGGGCCTGGAGGGCGCCCGGCAAGGGAAGAAGATCCGCACCACCATCCGGGACGACGGCCATGATCGGGCAGGTGACCTGCTGCAACGCGATTTCACGGCGTCCCGGCCGAACGAAAGACGGGTCGCGGACTTCACCTATGTCGCCACCTGGTCCGGGATCGTCTACGTCGCGTTCGTCGTGGACGTGTTCTCCCGGGCGATCGTGGGCTGGTCCGCCGCCACCAGCAAGCGGGCCAAGCTCGTCCTCGACGCCCTCGACATGGCTCTGTGGCGCCGCGACCGCGCCGGAACTCCCGCTGGCCCGGAGCTGGTTCATCATTCGGATGCAGGCAGCCAATACACGTCTTTCGCGTTCACCGCGCACTTGATCGAGGCGGGTACCGATGCCTCGATCGGCACTGTCGGCGACGCCCTGGACAACGCGCTCATGGAATCCCAGATCGGCCTCTACAAGACCGAGCTGATCAAGCCCCGCAGGCCCTGGCACGGCCTCGCCGACGTCGAACTCGGCACCGCGGAATGGGTCGACTGGTTCAACAACCAGCGCCTCCACACCGCGATCGGATACATCCCGCCCCACGAGCACGAGACCGACCACTACGCTCAACACCAGCCCCAACCGGCGGCTGGAGTCAGCGCATAGAGCCTCCACCGATCCCGGAGCGGTTCACCTTCGCCGAGTACGAACTGCACCGCCTGGCGCGCAGCTTGCGAGTGAAGATGGCCGAGGCCGGCATCCCGCCGGCCGACCTCACCGAGTCGGGTCTGGGCTACGCCAACTTGCTGTTCATCGCGACCGTCATCTTGGAACTGCGCAAGGCCCAGCACATGGAGCTGACGCTTTTCCTCGTCGAGGAGCCCGAGGCGCACCTCCACCCGCAGCTTCAGGCAGTCCTATTGGATTACCTGCAGGAACAGGCCGAGGCTTCTCTCAAGGACGACACGCAGGGCCCGGCCGGCCGGATCCAGGTCATCGCCAGCACACACTCGCCCAACCTGGCCAGCAGCGTCGGAATCGAGAACGTTGTCGCGCTGCGCACACGAGTGGACCAGGAGACTGTCCAGGACGGCCAGGGCCAGGACAAGGACGTGCTGCGCCGGAAGAGCCAGGCACTCCCGCTGGCCAAGATCGAGCTTTCTGAGGCCGAGCGGCGGAAGATCAACCAGTACCTGGATGCCACCCGGGCCGGCTTGCTCTTTGCCCGTCGGGTCATCCTCGTCGAAGGGATCGCCGAGGCCGTCCTGCTGCCGGTGATCGCCCGTCACTGCGTCTTCGGCGGCGAGGCCCAGGCCAAGCAGCGCCGGGACTTCCACGGCGTCACGATCATCAACGTCGGCAGCGTCGACTTCGCCCCCTACATCACGCTGCTGCTGTCGGAGGTCAACGGGTGCCGGCTCCTGGACAAGCTGACCGTCATCACCGATGGCGACCCGGACATCCCCAAGGAGAAGAAGACAGAGGAAGGGGAGAGCGAGGACGGCCAGGGCGAGGTCCAGGAACCGGCAGCCGCTGCCCCGACCGGAAACGATCCTGAAGCGGACGCTGAAACCGATGAGGACGAGCCGGACGACGACGATGACGACAGCGCGGTGAACAACCGCAAGGACCGGCTGACAGCCCACGCCGAGTTGATCGGGGCCAAGGGCCACCTGCACGTGGCCGAGGCTCCCCACACCCTGGAAGCCGACCTCCTGACGCCCGAGGCCAACGAGCCCGTACTCAAAGCGGCCTTCCTTAAGCAGAAGACGCGCTCCAAGAAGAAGTGGCAGGAGATCCTCGACAATGAACGGGGGCGTGCTTGGGGTTTCTACCTCAAACTCCGCAAGCATAAGAAGTTCATCGGCAAGGGCGAGTTCGCGCACGACGTGGCCTTGGCGATCGAGAACGGGGAGACCTTCGAAGCCCCGCAGTACCTCGCCGACGCCATCTGCGGCGTCCTGGCGGACACCTCGGGTGAGGCACGTTGAACGAGGTGAAGCTCACCGACGGCCAGCAGGCCCTCGTCGACGCCACAGACAGCCTGTTCGCGGCGGCCTGCCCTGGGGCCGGCAAGACCCGGGCCATGGTCGCCCGCTTCCTCCAGCGGACCGCCGAGGAACCCCGACGCGGGATCGCCCTGATCTCCTTCACCAACGCCGCGGTGGACGAGGTCCGACACAGGTGTGGCAGCCAGACGGAGGCCCTGCGGGCACCCCACTTCGTCGGCACGTTCGACACGTTCATCCACCGCTTCATCGTCACCCCTCTGTACGTGAAGGCGTACAACCGGAGGCCCCACTACGTACAGTCCTGGCAGGACGTGACCAGTACGAGCTTTCGCCTCGTCCCTGATCTAGGAAGGGCCAAAGACCTGGAGTTCCGCTGGTTCGACTTCGACCCGGACGGGCGCGCTCATCTGGACCTGAGCCGAGTGCCGAAGGCGTTCGGCGATGCCGCGGTGCACCATCAATTGGCGCGACGCAAACACGAGGCGGAAGCCAAGGCGTCGCACATCTTTGGCCAACTGCTCAAGGTCGGGACCATCACCTGCGAGGCTGCCCGTCTGCTGGCCGCGTTCTGGCTCAACAGCTCCAATGAGCGGGCGATCCTTGCAGGGCTGCTGCGGGCTCGTTTCGCCGAGGTCATCGTGGACGAAGCGCAAGACTGTGGCCGAGAAGAGCTCGACATCCTCCGCTTCCTTCGAGACAGCGGCGTCCGCGTGGTCATGGTGGGAGACCTCGACCAATCGATCTACGAGTTCCGCAACGCGACTCCCGCCGCGGTCCAGGAGTTTGCCGCCGACCTCCCTGTCCAACTCGAACTCGACGACAACTGGCGCAGCTCGCCGGCCATTTGTGCCTTCAGCATTGCCCTGAGGTCCGGGCAACTGGTAGAGACGGCTCGCGGCGAGAACTCCGTCGTCCAGACCCCGGTCCACCTGATCGAGTTCTCGGCTCTCGACCAGATCGTGCCTGCGGCGCTGGAAGTCGCTGAGCGATACAAGCTCGCAGCAGACGATCTCGTCGTCCTGTCCCACGCCGAGGCTCATGGGATGAAGGCGGCCGGCGTTGCTAGCCAAGAAGCCGCTGGGAGCTATCGCGTGATGGCCATCGCCAACGCCGGATCTACGCTCCGGTCGCGGGAGACGGACCCGAAGGCCCGTCGGAAGGCCGTCGAACAGGTGCAGCGAGCCATCCTGGCGACGCTCACCGCTGGGCGGGACACACAGCATCACAGCTTTGCAGCGGCCTGCGAAGAGATCAGTGTCGACCCTCGGTGGCTGGAGAGCTTCGCGGTACGGATGGCTCTGGGGCTCGACGCTCAAGGCAAGACCAGGCTCGAATTCGCAGCCGAGGTGCGTGAGTTCTTGAAACAAGCCAGCTGGGGAGACGGGCCAGCCCCGGCCTCCAGCGATTTGGGCAAGCTGTTCAAAGCACCACCGGAGGCCGCTTGGGCCAGCGTCTCCAGCTTCGGTAACAGCCCGTCCATCCGCCACTCCACTGAGCTTGTTCCGCTTTGACGGACACCGTTGGTGTGTTGGTCAGGCCGCCAAGGCTGTCTCGTATTCTGCGGGGCTGCGGTAGCCGAGGCTGCTGTGAAGCCGGTGCAAGTTGTACCAGCTCTCGATCCACTCGAATATCGCGGTGTGGGCAGCGGCTCTGGATGGCCAGGGCCGGTTGTCGCCGAGTTCGTTCTTGAGGGTGGAGAAGAACGATTCGGCGAGGGCGTTGTCCCAGCACTGGCCAGTCCGTCCGACCGACAGACGGACGTTGAACTCCGTTGCGAGGGTGGCGAGTTCACGGCTGGTGTATTGGCGGCCCCGGTCGGAGTGGAAGATCACCGGACTGTGCGGGCGGCGGGTGTGGCAAGCAGTCCGCAGGGCGTCGGCGAGGAGCTCGGTTCGCAGGTGGTCGGCGGTGGCCCAGCCGACAACGCGTCGGGAGGCGATGTCGATGACGGTCGCCAGGTAGAGCCAGCCCTCCTGGGTGGCGATGTAGGTGATGTCGCCGCACCAGCGGGTGTCGAGGCCTGCCGGGTCGGGCCGGAAGTCGCGAAGGACCAGGTCAGGGCGGGTGACCGCGTGCGGATCGGGGATCGTGGTGCGGTGTCGCTGTCGGCGGTGCCGGCCGGTGAGGCCGGCCTGCCGCATCAGCCGGGCGACGCGGCGGCGTCCGCAGCCGGCGCCTTCACGCTGGAGGGCGGCGTGGATGCGTGGTGCCCCGTAGGTGCCGCGGGACCGCTGGTGGACGGCGGTGATCTGCTCGGTCAGCTCGGCATCCCGCACCGCGCGGGGGGCGGGGGTGCCTGTGCGGCGGGCGTAGTAGGCGGTCCGGGAGACCTTGAGGAGTTCACACGTCCGTTTGACGTTGTGACCTGCAGTTTTCTCCGCCTCGATGAACGGGTCGACGTTCACCGGGTCTCCTTCGCGAAGAAAGCCGTCGCACGCTTGAGGACGTCGACGTCCTCCCGCAGCCGGCGGTTCTCCCGCCGCAGCGCGGCCAGTTCCTCACGCTCGCTGCTGGTCAGCCCATCGCGTTCGCCAGCGTCGATCTCGGCCTGCTTCACCCAGTCGCGGACCGCGGTCTCGGTCAGGTCGAAGTCCTTCGCGACCTGACCGACCGAGCGGTCCCCACGCCGGCACAGCTCGACGATCTCGGCCTTGAACTCCGGCGTGAACGAGCGGCGAGGACGCGGCTTCTTCTTCCCCATACTCTCCATGATGAACATCATCCTTCCGGGGCCGAAACCCCTGATCTCCGATGTCCGTCAAAGCGGATCAAGCCCACCACTGTCCACGGCGTCAAGGGCATGGAATTCCCCGGAGTCGTACTTGTCCTGCCAGACAGGTTGCGGGTAGACCCGGTGACTGGGCGGACGGTCTTGGACGACTGGGAAGGCGCCCACAACACCGAGGCCCGGCGTGTCCTCTACGTGGCTGGCTCCCGAGCGCAGGAACTGCTCGTCTGCGCCCTGCATCGTAAGCACACGAGTCGAGTTGCTGCGATACTCGATGTCAAGGGTGTTCCCTACAGCACGACGTAGAGCGGCCCAGACCATCGTTCGGTTTCTGACCTCACTGAGGCGACGGCACCGGCTCGCCTTGGGAACACGCACTGGTCACGGGGCGAGGGGCAATAGGCCATCGAGGGCATGGACACGTTGGGTCAGGAGCCCGTGAGGTGCCTGGTGTCGACGGTGTTGTATTCCGGTTCGCCGCTTTCCAGGACTCGGAGCAGTGATGCGGTGACAATCCGGGTGGCGCGGCCGATTCGGAGCACGCGGCAGGGAAACTCGCCGCGGCGGACGAGGTCGTAGCTCTTCGACCTGGACAGCCCAAACGCTTGGGCAGCCTCTTCGACGCTCGCGGTTCCGCTCCAGGTGGCTCGTATATGTGCCGGGCTGAACTGCCCGTGCTGCATTGCGCTGTTCTGGCTGGGCATTCTTGTCGGCGATGCCTTTCGATTCTGTGTTGCTTGCGGCAGTAGTAGATGTGTGTGGACATGGTGGCCAGGGGTGGGCTACTAATCCGGGATCTCACATCTTCTTCACGGCGCCGAAGCCCCTAACGGAAACAATCCTGACCCGCCCGGTGTTCTCGATCTTCGAGCCGAGGAGGGGAAGGTGTCGAGCCTGAAGCTGTTTCACACGACGAATGAAGGTATGAGCGAGGTCGCGCCGCGTCTTGCTGAGGTTGAGGCAGACGTGCAGGGCCTCATCGAAGCACACATGGAGACGCTGCTGGGCGTCCGGTTCCTGGCGAGCGAGTACGGCACCGGGCCGGTCCACGGGGGCCGGATCGACTCGCTCGGGCTGGACGAGAATGGCTCGCCGGTCATCGTCGAGTACAAGCGCGGCGTCGACGCCGGCGTCATCAACCAGGGCCTTTTCTATCTGGCGTGGTTGATGGACCATCGCGCCGAGTTTGAGCGCCTGGTCCACGACTGCCTCGGGGTGACAGCCGCGGGCCAGGTCCTGTGGAGCGGCCCGCGTCTGATCTGTATCGCCGGCGACTTCACCCGTTACGACGTTCACGCCGTGCGCGAGTACCGGCGCTCGATCGACCTGGTCCGCTACCGACTCTTCGGCAGCGCTCTGCTCGGGCTTGAGAGTGTGGCATCCGTCAGCGGCGGTATGCGGGTCACCCGCCGAATGCGCCGACAGGCGGTTGCCCGGGCGGCAGCCGACGTCCAGGGCGCGTCGATGATGGAGCTGGCGAGCGCGGTCGACGAGGCACTGCTTGGGCTCGGGGACGGGGTGAACCGCGTTGAACGCAAGCAGTACTGGGCGTATCAGCGTCTGCGGAAATTCGCCTGCGTCTGTCCGCCTCAGCGGAGCAAGCTCCTCGTCTACCTGAAGGTCGACCCGAGGGACACCGACCTCGTTCCGGGCTTTACCCGGGATGTGTCCGGTCTTGGTCACCACGGGACGGGTGATCTGGAGGTGCAGCTTCGTACGCCGAGGGACGTGGAGCGGGCGCAGGATCTGTTCCGGGCGAGCTACGCGGCGGCGTGATCGCTGGACGGTCCCTCGGCCGTGCGCGCTTCGTGGCTGGTCTGTGGTCGTCGGGAGGCGCCTTTCGACGTAGGGACAGGGCGTGGCGGTGGACTATCAATGTTGCGCGGGATTGCCGGTTTGGCCAACCGGCGATCCCGCGCTATGTTCCCCCGCTTTGCGGTGCTGGTGATCAGCCTGTCTGGCCCTGGCATCAGCCGCGAGCAGCGGCGGCTCGCAGCGCCTCCGCCCAGTCACACGACCTGGGCGAGTGAATAAGACCGTGTCCTACATGGTCAGTTTGAGGAGTCGCTTGTAGCAGCAGAGGGCGGCGGCGAGTCCGAGGAAGGCCAGGTAGTTGCCTGGCTGACGCTCGTAGCGGTGGTTGAGACGTCGGTAGCCGGTCAGCCAGGACATCGTGCGCTCGATGACCCAGCGGCGGCGGCCCAGCCGCTCGCTGGACTCGATGCCCTTGCGCGCGATGCGGACGCCGATGTGCTTGCCCCATAGCCATCGCCGCAGGTGAGGGACGTCGTAGGCCTTGTCGGCGTGAAGCCGCCCAGGCTTGGAATCGTTCGCATGAGATTCGTGTCCCATGTGGAAATGGGACAGCATCGGCTTCAGGGCGAGGCTGTCGTGGGTGTTGGCCGCGGAGAGTCCGACGCGTAGGGGCAGTCCGTTCGCATCCGACAGGACATGCATCTTGGAACCGGGCTTACCCCGGTCCACGGGGCTCGGACCTGCAAGTTCGCCCCTTTTTTAGCGCGGACATGGGCCGAGTCGAGGACCGCTCGCGATAGATCGATCAGGCCTTGACCGTCCAGGAGTTGGAGCACCTTCTGGTGCAGTCGTCCCCACACACCAGCCCGGGACCAGATGAGAAACCGACGGTGCACGGTCGACTTCGACGCCCCGAAGCACGGCGGCAACGCCCGCCAGGCACAGCCACTGACCAGCACATAGATGATCGCGGCGAACACCGCTTCGTCATCGATGTTCGCGACCCCACCGCCCTGCGGACGCACCTGCGCCGGCGGCAGCAGTGGCCTGGCGATCTCCCATAAGCCATCCGGAACGATCCATCCCCACCGCCCACTCCCCATAACCGAACCAACGACCAACTGGCCATGTAGGACACGGTCTAAGTGCGCCATCGCTTATCACCATCAGCCGGCCCAGGAGGCGATCCGCCGCCCCTCGTCTGCATCACTCCCGAAAACGCATCTTCGGCTACTCGTCGGTGGCTTCATCTCCCTGTTCCTCGGGCGGCGCCGACCGCCGGTACTGGGGATGGTCGAGGTCGAGCTGTTTGGCTGCGTGCAGCGGGACGGGGTAGCGGGAGCGGTCGGACCAGGCGATGGTCTGGTGACACAAGCGCGCGGTCGCCCGTGCGAGCATCGTCCGGTCGACCCCATCGGCCACACCGACTGGGTAGATCTCGGTCGCCGTGACGGCCCACCACGGAGCCTTGAGCTCATTCGTCTCCCGCTCCCCCTCCTCTCCGCCCTTGCCCGGGTCGGCGTCCCAGCGAGTGATGGTCTTGCCCAGGTCGCCGCCCTTGGCTTGATAGTTGCGCGGGATGTTGAACAGGATCCAGAAGGGATTTCCGAAGTCCACGTCGGCGCGGTGTAGTTTGGCCGATGCAAACAGGATGGATTCCTTCTCGGTGTCCGGATCGCTCTCGCGAGGGACGGGAACGTACTGGGGCACCTCGTCTGCGGCGACGTTCATCCGGATGACCGCGCTCGGCTTCTTGCGAGGTGCGTTCCTGCCTTTGCCGTATCCCGGCAGCCAGGTGCGCGGATCGGTGATGTCCTCTTCCTGGTAGCTCTGATTCTCGTTGTGCAGGCCCGTCCACATCCGTCGGCAGGCGTGCCCGTCGACCATGACGACATAGCCCATGCCGGGTTCCAGCTCGTCGCGGACGAGGCTGGAGAGGGCGTCTTCGACGTGTGCTGCTGCTTCCGCCCAGCGTTCCTTGTCCGTCTCGCCCTTGCCGTCGACGTGGAGTGCGTAGTCACTGGCGTGGAAGGCGGCGATTGCCTCCCGGTAGGGCACCCAGGCCCCGATTTGGGGTGTCCACGCTCGCATCGTCCAGGCGTCGCCCTCCTCCTCCGGCGGAAACAGGGCGGTGGCAACGATGATGCGTTTGGTGTGCTTGCCGTCGGCGGTCTTGGCCTGTCGGCGGGCGTGGATCCCGCAGTAGACGAGTTTCCCCGCTTCGTGGCCCTTCCTGTCCTTCGCGATGGCCCGTGCGAGGCGCTGGTCGATGATCCCGAGTGAGCGGTACAGGTCGAGGAGCGCCATGTAAGCGGCGTGATCTTTCCCGGGCTTCGGAGGACTGATTTCTGTTGCGGGGTTTCCGAAGGATCCCGGTTTCATTCCCTTGGTGAACTGGCAGACGAAGCCCTTCTTGGCCAGGAAGCGGCGGACTTGGAACTTTCCGTCATAGCGCTCCTTGCGCAGCAGGAATGCGTTCCGCTTCTCTCCGTCCTTCTTCTTCAGGGCCGGGATCTCAGTCTCGCACCAGGCGCCGACCATTACCTGCGACTCGCTGTCGGCGAAGTCGTCTTCGAGGGATTTGAACTCCACGGTCCGGTTGATGTCGTCGCCGTGTGACAGGAAGCGCTCGGCCTGGCGGAACACCACGCTGATGCCGGGAGCGAGGAAGACCTCCTCGCCTGGCTCAGGATCGCCGATGGGCGAGCCGTCCGGGAAGGCCAGGGACAGCGCGTTGATCATGCGAAGGCGGGTGTTCCAGCGGTACCACAGGCATACGATCCGCAGGTGCTCGAAGCCCTGGGCCTTCACCGAGGCGGTGATCTCTTCGGGCGGGGGAAAGCCGATGGTGTGGAGGAGTTCGCCGGCCTCGATGCGGCTTGCACGCTCCTGCGGGGCCATCTTCTGCTTGTCCGTGGGGCGCGGCTCGAAGGTCATCGGTTCCACCGTGAAGTCGACCCAGGTGGCCTTCTCGCCCAGCACCTTGGAGACGTGTTCGGCCAGGAGCCGCAGGTGGAGGGTGCCAGGTCCCGTGCCGACAGCGAAGTTGTCGTTCTGCGGCATGAGCGGGCGGATGACGCCGGCGTCAGGGGTGATGAACGAGGGGAATTCCCCCCTCTCGGCGGCCTTTTCCAGCAGGCCCCGCTCTTCGGTGACGCGTGTCTGCAGCGCTTGCAGGACGCTGATGTCCATCTCGTCGCGTGCGAGCAGTTCCAGGGCGCGCTGGTTGACTGCGCGGACGTTGCCGTTGCGTACCAGCTCGGTGTGCAGGATGGGAAGGCCGTCGCTGCCCTGGTAGATGTGCGTGGACTTGGCATAGATCATGTTGCTGTGGACGCGGGTGACGTGGGCGTCCAGGAAGATGACGGGGTGGACGACGTTGGGCTCGGTCTTCATGACCACTGAGAGCCGGGACATCGCGTACTGGGCCTTGGTGGCCTCGTTGACCTCGGTTGCGTCGTCACGGAGGTTGTACTTGCGTCCGAAGGGGTGATCCCAGGCGATGAGGCCGCCCCGACTGTCGGGGAGGTAGGTGACTTCCCTCTTGTTCGGGTTGGCCTTCCAGCCGATCGTGCGGTTCTTGTAGACCTGTTCGCCGTTGGCGTCGAGCTTGGGGGAGCCGTCCTTCTCCTTGTCAGCGACCTTCTTGGTGATCGGGACGAGGTCGTAGATGGTGAACTTTTCTTGGGCGAGCTTCTTGGAGATCACCCAGGGCACGGCCACGTACATCCAGTCGGGACACTTCGGCTGCCTGCCGGACACCGGCTTGAGGAAGCGCGTCATCTCGAACTCCTGCTCGGGCGTGTTCGCGATGGCTTCGGCCACCGGCGGTACGTCGAGGAGGACGGCCTGGTCGGTGCTCAGCCCCTTGCTGTAGCCGACGACGCACCGGAAGACGTGGCGCAGGGTCTCGTCGTCGATCTTCTCCAGTGAGACCAGGAAGTTGAGGTACCGGTCGAGGTGGACGTACCCGCCGGTCTTGAACTTCAGGTAGGTCAAGGCGGTTGAGTACGGCAGGTTCTTCTTCTCGTCCGGATGCTGCTGGCTCTTCTGCTCGTCGTCTCCGGCGCCTTTCAGCTTCTCCCATTCATCGCGCACGCTTCGCGGGAAGATCCGTACGTACACCTTCTGACCCTGGACGAGTTCGGGAGTGCAGCGCAGGGTGAGGGTGCTCGGGAGAGTCGCGGTGGTGTCACTCAATGCTGTGATCTCTTTCGGGAAGAAGCGCTGGGCTATGCGGAGAGGGCGAGGTCGACGCCTGCGTAGGCCAGGAAGGCGTTGACCGCTTCGCCGTACAGTTCGGCCATCTGCCGGCGTTCCTCCGGCAGCCACCGGCCGGCCATGCGTTCGATGATGCTGGCCAGGTCGGAGCTCCACGTCTCGTCGTGGAAGGCGTAGTCCACGAAGTGCAGTTCCATGTTGGTACCGCCGCGTCGTGCTCGGCCGGCGAGCTGGATGAGGGACACCAGCATTCCGGCGACCATCTGTTCCTGGAGGACGAGGTCCATGGTCGACAGCTGCGGGGAGGAACGCAGAATGGTGGCCAAGTGGTCGCGTGCTGCGGTGCGAGCCGTCTGCAGAGCCTGGACGGGATCCGACGCACCGGATGCGGGCAACGAGTTGATGCCTGCGGCGTTGACACTGCCGTACATCCAGGTGGGGTCGTCGATGATCAGCGGGGGCCTCACGCACAGGTAGATGGAGTGGATGGCTGAGCGGAGATTGACGACGATGTTGAGTCCTCTGGCGATGTTAGCCAGTGGGGCGATCAGGATGTCGCCGAATTGGGGGAATTCCTCGACCTCTTCGACGGTGATGCGGCGGACCAGTGACGGGTCGGGGAGGTAGCGGACGTTGCTGAGGCGGTCTTCTTCCCGGACGAGGACGCACACGCGGTGGGAGAGCCCTTTCGCCTTGGCGATGCCGGTGGCGATGTGGCCGCACTGTTCGTAGCTGTTGGCGGTGAGGATCACGCGGGCGCGGGTGCGGGTCGATTCCGATTTGGCCAGGCGCGTGAGTTTCCTCGACAGCTTTGTCTCGTACAGGCGTTCACCGATTTCACGCAGGGCTTCGGGCTTGTCGGAGGGGAACTGGCCGGCGATCGGGATGCGTTCTCCGGCCTTTCGGTGGCCGTTGCCGTAGGTGACGGCCGAGGACTCGACCAGGATGGACTCTTCCTGGGCGTCGGTCATCCACCACATCACGGGGGCGTGGACGTGTTCCTTGACCGCCTGGGGGAAGTAGGCCGTGGCGGAGAGCCCGAAGATGGGCCGCTCTACGCCGGCGGTGATCAGTGAGACGAGTCCGCCGAGTTCCGACACGTAGGTGTGCGGGTCGCCGGCCATGTGCTGCGTGGAGAGCTTGGCGTCCTTCTCCGGGTTCTTCATGCCGGTGACCCGGTAGCCGCTGATCGGCCTGCCGATTGTTCCGTGCGGAAGTACGTCGGCGATGCCGCCGGAGCGCATCGAGTCGATGATGCGGTTGGCGCTGAGCAGCCCGGAGTGACGCAGGGACTGGGCGGTGTCGCGCAGAACGGCGAGCGACACGTCCAGTTCGCTCATCAGCGTGCGGATGAGGAGGTGGTCGATGGCCCGGTTGCGTGTGCGGCCGTCGCTGATCATCGGGGCGAGGGCCTCGTGGAGCCTGAGTTTGAGCGCGTCGCGCTGGTTGATGCCGCGCGGCGACACGACGGCCCCGAGGACGCTGCTCACTAGTTCCCACTCGGGGTCCAAGATCATGGGTGTAGGAGCCGTCTCGTCGTCTTCGCCGAGGTCGGGTGCCGGTACGAGGGCGTTGAGCCGGTGGATGGCCTCGGCGGGAAGCGGCTGGCCGTCGTTGACCTGGTATTCGGGGAACAGGAGGCTGATGAGCTCGCGGTCCTTGGAGCGTGGCAGGCGCCAGCCCTCGTAGTCGTATTCGTGCCTCAGCCGCGGGACTCGGGCGTCGTCGTGGTGGTTGAGGCGGAATGCCTTGGTGCACAGTCCGGTCAGCAGGGACTCGGCCATGAGCCGGACGTGGCTGACCGGTTCGATGAGTTGGTCCTCGAAGCGCAGAGGAAGGTGCTTGGCCGCGGTGTCCAGGACCTGCGGTTCTGCGGTCCACGGGCGTCGGGAGTGCAGATCGACGGTGGTGGCGCAGCGGTCGACGGCGACGGCCTGGAAGGCGTCGATCTCGTCGATGATGACGAAATCGCTGGCGCGGAGCACGAACTCGCGGACGGTGACGGACCGGACCGGGCGGCCGTCGATCTGGATGCCCACCCGCATGGTGCCCTGGATGAAGTTGTGGTGGTTGGTGACGATCACCGTGGCGTCAGCGGCCTGGTAAGCGGGGGTGAACTTGCCGCAGGTCGGGATCCAGGGGCAGGCCAGCATCTCTCCGCCGCCACGCAGGCTCAGGCAGTTCTCCTTGCCGGGGCGGTAGATGCCGGCGGAGTCGAGCCAGTGCTGCTGTGCGCATCCATAGGCAAGGTGGTCGACGTCACGGCGGCCTCGCTTGCCCCATTCCCCGGGGGCGTCGGGGTCCTCCTTGACTAGGGACGCGTGCTTGAGGGCCCGCTCGTGCCGTGAAGACGGCGACATCAGCGGAGCGCACGTCGCCAGGTGCTCGGTCTTGCCCGCCTCGTGCAGGATCTCGAGGTCGCGGCTGATGTCCCAGACGGCGGCGAGCGTGGCCTTCACATCAGGGACGAGGAGGGTGATGCGGTAGCCGTTGAGCGCGGCCCACGAGCCCAGGAGACGGACCAGCACGGACTTACCGGTTCCGGTGGGCGCGTGGAAGATCTGGGTGCTGCCGGCCAGGAGGTCCAGCACGTTGACGGTGTCGGTGTCGCGGGCCTTGACCCGGTCGAGCAGGCCCGTCAGCACCTTGTGCAACCAGGGGCCAGCCTCTGTGTCCTCGTACTGGGTGTCCAGGAGCTGCGCGATGTCCTTGAGATCTTGGACGTAGACCGGGACCGTGCCGACGTTGGGCTGGGTGGCGAGGGCGGGAAGCGTGTCGTGGCCGAGGGGCTGGGTGAAAGCGGGAAAGCGGGGGATGGTCACGCGCCCGTGGACGATCTCGTTTCCCTCGGTGCGTTCACTCGTCTCGTACGTCTGGCCCGGCGCTGCGAACTCGTGGGGCTTGCGCCGGCTGCTCGGCCGCCGGTAGGGCGCGAGAAGGCTCTTGGTGTAGCCGAGGTAGTCCCCTCCCAGCAGGGGGTAGGCAGCGGTGGCGGTGAGAGGATCTCCGGCCAGGGTGAACAGCTGGAGGGTGGTCTGCTCGTCCTCTTCGTCGGCGGTGTCCATGGCGCCCAGGAGGATCCGCGCGGCGGAGGCGAACCGCTTCTCGTCGGCGAGGTCGGGGTTGCTGAGCTTCATCACCTCGGCCACGAGCAGTCGTTCCTCACTGCCCAGCTCCTTCCATCTTTCCCATGCCTGCGGTTTGCAGCTGGCGAAGAACGCCGCGTCGCGGAAGGAGGCCAGCGGCTTGCCGTCATCGTCCTGCTGCGGGAAGTAGTGGGCGGCCAGGGCAAGCGCGGCGCGGACGAAGGCGTCCCTGACAGTCATCTGGCTCATGCCCACACCACCCCGGCGCTCTGGCAGACCATCTTGGCGAAGTCGGTCATGGTCGCGGCTTTCATTCCGTACTTGTGGCAGGTCACGGTCAGCAGGGGGATCTGGTCGGCCCGGTGGTCGGGAACGACGAGCCATTCGGCGCCGCCCTTGTCGCCCTCGTTGCGGTGCAGGCTCTCGGCCAGGACACGGCCGTGGGTGTAGTCCTTCACATCCACGGTGAAGACGTGCGTGCTCCCGTCAGGGCCCTTGACCTCGATGCGATGGTCGTAGGCATCGCTCATCGGCCAGAGCCTGACGGCCTCGTCTACATCTGCCAGCGCGGTGGCCAGCCGCTCCCGCAGAACGGTGTGCAGACGCAGCTCGTGCAGGCCGGGCACGCAGGTGTAGCGCCACACGCCTCGTTTGAGGGCCAGATGCCCCTCAACCGGCTTCGCCTCAGGCACGGCACCGGTGGTGCCGAGCGCGAGCGCTGCCTCGTGCGGAGTCGGGGTGTCCGGGCTGTCCGGGTGCAGCTGCGGCGCGTCTCCGGACGTGGGGCGGAACATGAAGCTGGCGCCGGTATCGGCGTGACGGCCGTAGAGGCAGGCGACGCGGTAGTACTCGCGGCCCGCGCTCATCCGCTTGCTGATCTTCATGGGCCACTTGCACACCGTGCAGGGGAACCACCATGTGCGGTAGACGGCGTGGTAGGGGATCGGCTCGTAGAAGCCGATGGCGTTGAGGGGCAGGCCGCGCTTGTTCAGCTCCGCGGCTGTGCCGGCCGGGCATTCCACCAGCGTGGTGCGGTCCTTGACGTACTGGGCGTCACCGCGGCCTTTGAGGATCTCGTACATCTGATCCTGGTCGATCTCGTCCTGAAGCTGCTCCTCGGTGAACCGCATCCGGCCGATCCGCCGAAGCCGCTTCAAAATCCGGTGCAGCTGGGAGGTCTCCCACTGCAGATCGAAGGCGTTTCCGGTGACGCAGCCCTCGGCGTCGACAACCGGAAAGTCGAGATCGCCGAAGCCGGACCGGTCCAGCCACGGCGGGAGCAGGCCGTCAACGGGACCGCGCAGCCTTCGGCGGAACTCGCCGAACGACAGTGGCACTCCGGGGCCGTACGCGGCGAGCAAGTCCCCGTGATACCGCATCAGCTTTTCGGCCCGGTCCCTCGGGCTCAGGTCCGGTGCGGTGATCGTCTGACAGGCTTTGATGAAGGTGAAGTTGATCAGGCGGAACGCCTCGAAATGCGAGAACGTCAAGCCATCATCGTCGACATGGGTCGTCACGGGAGACGACGGTAGGGCATGGGTCTGACAATGCCTCCGGAATGACCTCGGACCGATCTAAATGATCATTGCGCTGGAGACGCCGCAGCTGGGTACATTTCCGTGTAGACGTGCAGGTAGGAGGCGATGTGTTGCTGCCCGAGAGCGGTGGTGTGCCACCGGTATTCGAGGACGTGCGTATCGCCCGGTGCCATCCGGGGACGTAGTTCGATGAAGCCTCTGCTGGGATGTGCCTGGCGCTTCGGTCGATAGCCGACAGCCAAGTAGAACAGGGACTTACCGGTCAGCTCGCTCTCGTGGAGACCCTCCGGGCCGGCCGCGGCGACACGCAGCAGAACGCCCCACAGCCATTCAGACAGCAGATGCGCGGGAGGCGGCGACTCGGCAGGTTCTCCCAGCCCGGCGCGGGCGCAGGCACGGCCGCGGCGCGTAATCTCAACGAGGGTCCGGTCTACCTCGCCGACTCCGGGAACCTCTACGCGGTCCTTGGTCACTTTGATCAGCCCCAGCCGCTCCAGGGAGTGGAGGGTGGCCCCGGCCCCTTGATCGTGGACGCCAGCGCTCCGCAGGCGCTGCTGAAGGCGCGTGTGGCCGACTACTTCGGTGGGGGCGTCGAGAGCGAACGGCAACTTCCGCCACTGCTTGGCCGGCGGAACCCTGACCTGGTTCTGCCGGCGCATCCACATCTCAGTTTCAGTCATCTGGTCATCGCGCAGGATTTCTCCCAGATAGACCTGCTGCCGTTCATTCAGCCCCTCCCAGCCCTCGACCGCTGACGCCGGCGGACCGTGCCGCTCCCGCTCGGGCAGACGCGGGGGCTCATCTGTCGGCCGCGTGCGCATCCAGGCGTCCATCACCATCCGGACCGGCACCTTGTACACGGCTGCCAGTTGCTGCACGAGTCGGCCCGTGTGTCCCGGCTTCCTCCAGTTCCATCCAGACACCTGACGGCCCCGCTCCAGGCTGCGGACTTTGTGCGCGTCCACGAACAGATCACGGCCGACGGCAGTCGCGCGAAGACGAGTGGCGACCTCTTCTGCGGTGAGGCCAGCGGCATACCGGAGGTCAATTAGTGTCTCGGACCCGCTTGGCGTTCCCGTGAGTTCGGCGGTGGTGCAGCCCAGAGCATCTGCGAGCCGATGCACGTTCCTGGCTTCAGGTACATACCTGCCCTCCTCCCAGTACACGACCACGCGGTACGTGACCCCCACACGGTCAGCAAGCTCCTGCGGAGTAAGCCCAGCCTGCTCGCGCAGCGCCCGGATCTTGGTGTGCTCAACGGCCAGCAGACGCCTCGGCATACCCGTAGGGAACCCCAGTGAAGACTTCATGGCAACTATGCGCCGAGTGGCTATCAGCCTGGGGTGAGTCAAGCGAGTGCGGGGGAGTGCCCGAAGCCCAGTCGCCGTACTTGGTCCACAGGGGCCCCGTGCTGGCGTTCCGGAGTATGGAGTGAGCGCTTAGAAGGCGCCTGCTCTATCCGCTGAGCTACGGGGGCTGACCTGCGTAAACGAAGCTTCCCGCTGCTGTCCCCCAGGTCGCGGGGGACGCATGGGGGAATCTCGGTTTCCCGGCGACCGGGGGATGCGAGCGCTCCCCGATCAGACCGTCAGTGGGTCTCACACCATCTTCACGCCCCCGAAGCCTCTCACGGAAACAATCCCGCACCCCGTCGGCGTTGGTGATCTCCGAGCCGAGGAGGGGAAGGTGTCGGGCCTGAAGCTGTTCCGCACGGACACGACGAACAGCGGCATGACCGAGGTCATGCCGCGTCTTGCTGAGATCGAGGCCGATGTGCAGGGTCTGGTCGAGGCGCACATGGAGACGCTGCTGGGCGTCCGGTTCCTGGCGAGCGAGTACGGCACCGGGCCGGTGCACGGGGGCCGGATCGACTCGCTCGGGCTGGACGAAAACGGATCACCGGTCATCGTCGAGTACAAGCGCGGCACGGATGCCGGCGTGATCAACCAGGGCCTGTTCTACCTGGCGTGGCTGATGGACCACCGTGCCGAGTTCGAGCACCTGGTCCGCGACCGGCTCGGGGTGACGGCCGCGTCCCAGGTCCTGTGGAGCAGCCCCCGGCTGATCTGTATCGCCGGCGACTTCACCCGCTACGACGTCCACGCCGTGCGCGAGCACCGGCGTTCGATCGACCTGGTCCGCTACCGACTCTTCGGCAGCGACTTGCTCGGGCTTGAGACCGTGGCCTCCGTGAGCGGTGGCATGCAGGCGGGCCGCCGGGTACGGCACCGGGCTGTTGCCCAGGCAGCGGCCGACGTGCAGGGCGCGTCGATGGTGGAGCTGGCTGGCGCGGTCGATGAGGCCCTGCTCGGGCTCGGAGACGGCGTGAACCGCGTGGAGCGCAAGACCTACCGGGCCTATCAGCGGCTGCGGAACTTCGCCTGCCTGTGCCCGCCGCAGCGCAGCAAGCTGCTGGTGTACCTGAAGGTCGACCCGAAGGACGTCGACCTGGTTCCGGGCTTCACCCGGGACGTGTCCGGTCTCGGGCACCACGGGACGGGCGACCTGGAGGTGCAGCTCCGTATGCTCAGGGACGTGGAGCGGGCGCAGGATCTGTTCCGGGCAAGCTACGCGGCGGCATGATCGCGCGCAGCGGCCGGCCTCTGGGGGGCTGCGCTGTGTGTCGTGTCTGCGGCCGCGGGAGGAGCCTTTCGACGTGCGGGCAGGGCGTGGCGGTGGACTGTCTATGGTGCGCGGGATCGCCGGTTTGGCCAACCGGCGATCCCGCGCTATGTTGCCCCGCTCGTGCGAGCCGGTGATCAGCGTGAACGGCTGGCGGGTCGGCCGGCCGTGACCGTTGGAGCCGGCGGCGCGCTGGCGGCGCGGCGGGGCCGGTGCTCTTGGCCGGGCTGCGTCTGGCGTGTGCCGGTCTCGTGGGCGAGCGTTTCGCAGAGGTCGGCCAGCAGCGAACTCGGCGTGTGCGGCGACGTGGTGATGGTCCAGGCGGGCCGGTCCGGGGCGGGGCCGGCCCAGATGGTCCAGGTGGCTGGGTTCTGGGGGTCCTGCGCGGTCAGTGGGTCAAACCGAACGCCTGCGTCCCCGTCGGGGGACATCCACCGGATCCCGTGCCCGGTCAGGGTGTGCTTCCACCCGGTTTCAGTGAGTGGCTGCGTGGCTGTGGTGACCGTCTTCTCGTCCGCCGGGGCACAGATGACCGTGTCCCAGCCGTCGCCGTTGGCGAGGTGGATCAGCAGACGCTGCAGCACCGGGGCGGGGGTGGCGCCGGTCGCGGTGAGGTGCCATACGCGGTCGGAGACGGGTGTCTCGTAGGCGGCCACGGTCCACGCGGTCTCGCGGCCATGGGCGTCGTGGACGCGCTCGATGCGCAGGGTCTGCGATTCGTGGATGGCGTGGGTCGTTTCATCGGACCAGGTCCGCCACTTTTCGAAGTCACCGTGCGCGTCGAGGAAGCCGTCGAGGAGCGCGTCGTGGTCGCCGGCATCGGCCAGGTAGACGGGGACGGTCTCTGGCTCCGGGCGGGGGGTTTCGGCCTCGGTCGTGGTGACGTCGAAGACGGAACGCGCTGCGATGGCGGCGCGTTCGGTGTCGGTCAAGGGCGCCGGGCCGGGGCGCATCTCGGCCGCGTGGACTTTCTCGAAGGCCACCAGTGCCTTGGCGGGTGAGTCGAACGTGTCGGCGATCTGACGCAGATGATCCTCGCCGTGCAGGTAGACGGACTTGCCGCCCGGGTGGAGGTAGGTGCCGACCGCGACCGTGGTGTGGCCGTCGCGGGCGTGGGCGTGGATCAGGAGGTGGCCGTTGCGGATGGCGTCGTGGATCTTCTGCGCCTGATTGGAGACCTCGCGGATTTCGCTGCGGGTGCACCAGGGCATCGGGTAGTTCGGCCAGGTCCATTCCTCGTCGATGGCCTCCTGGAGGCGTGGGGTGATCTCGACGGTCATGCCTTCGGTGATCAGGTGCCGGGCTGCATAGTCGGCCCAGTAGGGCTCCTCGTGATCGTGCGGGCCAGGACCAGGACGCCCGCGGCGGCGACACTCCAGCCGGCAGCCTCCAGAGCCATGTACGCGACGCGGGCCTGGGTGCCGGTCAGGACGGCGGTCACGGCGCTCGGGTGAGTGGGGTGGGTGTCGAGGCGGACATGGGCGTCGATGGCGGGAGTCACGTGGGCGTCTCAACTGTTCTGCCGGTGGCCGGACCTTGAGGTCCGGCCACCGGCGTGCTCGGAGTCATCGGGTTGCTCGTGTGGACCGGGCGGCGTGTGCGGCCGTGGTGGTCGGCGGGCCGGCGCGGGCGGTGGACGCCGGTTGCCGCCGCGGTGACGGAACGGCTCCGGTGGCCTGCTGCCAGCGGGTGCGGACGGCGGCGATGTCGGCGAGGGCGCGGCGGGCGCCGACGACGAGCTGGAACGGGGTGTTCGCCGGGTCGCCGGCGTACGCCTCGATGCGCCGTCCGGTGTGCTCGGCCGTGGCCAGGAGGGAGCGCTGCAGGGTCCGCTCGCCCCAGTGTTCGACGGATCCGGCGGGTTCGGCCAGCATGTGCAGGACCTCGTCTGGTTCACTGCCGTCGTTGAGCAGGCCGCGCTGCTGGGCTTCCCACAGGACGGTGACGGGGTCGACCGGCTCGCGGCGGCGGGCGAGGGTGGTCAGGCACTGCCACAGGCCGGCGTGCAGCGGCAAGGTGAGGTCGCCGGGGAGCAGCCACCGGACGGCTTCTATGTCTGACGGGTAGGCCGTGGCGGTCGCAAGCAGCAGCTGCTCCTCTTCGGCAGCCTCTGCGGAGGCGGAGGCGGATGCGGTGGGTGGCGGTTCCGTGGTGCGAGGCAGCACGCCTGCGCGGGGCGGGAAGCGGTTGGCGACGTCGTCCACGACCGCAGCGAGCGCGTCGGCCTCACCGAGCACCGTCTGGACAGGTTGAGGGAGGGTGACGTCGTGGACGGTGTGGACGAGGCGTTCGGCGCCCGACTGTAGGCGGCGGCGGGCGTGCTCCGCCTCGACCATCCGGGCGTAGGCGGGGGCGTGGCGGGGCCAGGGGCAGACCTGGACGAGGGCGTGCAGGTAGGGAGCAGTCAGCCCGCGCGCCTGCTTCCGAGCCGTGGCGAGCACGCGGTCGAGCCACGTGGTGTTCTTCGCGTGCTCGGCGGGGTCGGGCCGCGGCACCGTGCTGATCGCCGCGTACAGGGCGGTGTGTGCGGCGGTGGAGAACGAGTCGGCGGTGATGCCGCTCACGTCGTCCAGGTGGTGCGGTTCGAGGAGGAGGGCCCCCAGGAGGGCCTGCTCGACGTGGAACACCGGCTGGGGCGGTGGGACGGTGTCGAGGTCGTCTTCGTGGGGTTCGTGGGTGTGGGGCATCAGGCGGCGAGGGTGAAGTCGTCGGGGTCGAGGGTGACGCCGAGGTGCGGGGCGAGGAGGTGGCCGGCGAGCAGCGGCGGTACGGCGTTGCCGATCTGGGAGAACTGCTGGCCCTTGTTGCCGGCCCAGGGGTAGTCGGCGGGGAAGGTCTGCAGGAGGCCGGCCTCGCGGGCGGTGATCCGGATCGGCTCGGGAACGGCCGGCGCATCGGCTTCTTCGGCCGGCGGTGTGGCGGGCTCGGCGACCCAGGTGCACTCGTTCGCGCGATGCCCGAAGAACAGCGTGCCGGCCGGTTCGGACAGCGGACGGACGGTGGCGTTGGCCTGGTTGCTGTTGCGCAGGGACCAGGACCAGCGGTGGGCCGTGGGCGCGGGAGCGTCGGCCCGGTTGTCGCGAGTGCTGTGCCGGGCCTCCCGTCCCGCGCCTTCGGGGCGGGACTGCCAGACCACTCCGTCCGGCCGGGGCATCCAGGTGCCGCGTTCCCGGGCATCGGACAGCGTCTTGCGGGAGCCTGACGGGAACGGTTCGGGGCCGCCGCCGGGCCCGCCGCCCGCGCAGACAGTGGGGACGGGCCGGTCGGTCGCCCCCCACCCCAGAGCTTCGGCCATGCTGACCCAGCGGGCACGGCCCGGACCGAACAGCGATTCGGGCTCGGCGAGCCGGGCGTGTGTGGGCGTGGGCGGCTGCGCCGTACGGAGGCGGGAGGCCAGGAGGATCGCTCGCTTCCTGGTCTGCGGGACGCCGAAGTCGGCCGCGTTGAGGATCCCGCACCAGACGGAGAACCCCCAGGCGCGCAGGACGGCCGCGTACTGCTTCCACAAGGGCAGCACGTCCGGTACTTCCTCCATGGCCACCCAGTCGGGCTCGCCGACCGTGTTCAGCGCATACAGGTAGCGCATCGGCTCGGCGGCGAGCAGGGAGCGCTCATCGCGGCAGGCGGCCAGGAGGCGTTCGCGGGTGTCACGCCCGGCGGCCAGGTCCTCGACCGCCGCGTGCACCAGCGGCTGGTCGAGCAAGCCGAGACGCTTGCCGGCCATGCTCCACGCCTGACACGGCGGCGAAGCGATCACACCGCGGGTGCGGCCGATGAACGGCCAGGTCGGATACCGCGCCACGTCGCACCGGATGGTCAACTGCCCTGCCGCGGCACGGGTCCTGCACGCCAACGGGTCCCATTCCAGCCCGACGTCGCGCACGCCCAGAAGTTGCAGTGCCCTGCTCCAGCCGCCCGGCCCCGCGAAGAGGTCGAGTATCACGTGGCCAGCCCGAAGTCGTCCTGCGTCAGCGCGTCGGCGTCGCCGCGGCACGCCCAGGGCGAACAGCCGTCCTCGACACCGTTCTCCAGGACGTCGGCATCGTCCGCGCTGATCCGCAGGGCGGCCTGCTCGGCGGCGGTGACGTCGTCGATCGGCGCCTGGTCGAGTGGCACCCGGGAGCGGTGCAGGAACGCCTCGCCGAGCAGCCTGCTGCTCGACGCATTGGCACGGGCATTGCCCTGCCGGATGGCCGCGTCGAATTCGACGACGTCCGCCCACTCGGACGGCGAGGTGTCCCTGATATGCCGCCACTGCGCATTCTCGTGGAACGGGCATCCCAGACAGCTCGATTTCGGGGTGTCGGCGAGTCCGAGCGAGGTCAGATAGCGCACGCAGTCGGCTCTGCTCCAGGACATGTCCAGGAGGGGGTGCCGGTTACGCATGTACTTGACGTCCGCGTCCTTAGCGCGGTGGAATTCATCCGTGGATATTCCTACCCACTGCTCGACGAAAACGCCCCTCGGGACGCGGGCCGGATAAGGATAGCCGAGTAGTTCGCGAACCTTCTGCTTGATTGGCTTTACCTTATATTCGCCGGTGCACTGCCGCCGGGGCATTCCGGGGCGCCCGTCCTGATTGAGGATGTGGAGCGGCATGGACGCGAAGCGGTGATCCGGGTTCAGGGCGTCGTCGCGGATATTTCCGGCCGACACGCGGAGCACGGGTATACCGGCGGGCGCGGCTATCTGTTCTTCCAGGCGGTCGAGGTGTGCATAAACCGCTTCGGGCTCCCATCCGGTGTCGGCGAAAATCGCGTAGTCGACTCTCGGGAGAACGCCCTCGGCTGACAGGGTGAGGAGCGTGCTGGATTGAACTCCCGCACCGAGGGAAAGGGCGCGGAATTGGGGCTGGTCTGAGATGGTCTGTCCTGAGGGGTGGGGGAATTGGGGTGTGCCCTAATTGCCGCCGATGCATCAGCGGATGAAGGAAATCAGCCGGTCGCGGGATATGGCGTGGTAGAGGGCTGGGATGCGGTCGAGGAGGTCGACGGCCGACTCGATGAACTGCTGTGGTGACGGGCCGACCAGGACGACCCGTCCTGATCTGGCGTCGGCTTGGCGGCGGCGGTTCTCTACGGCGCGGGCAAGGGCTGCGGTCAGTTCGGCGCCCGCGTCCTGGGCGGCCTTGGCGATCTGCGCGACTCGGTCAAGGAGCAGCAGGTCCGTGGGCGAAGACTGCGCCGCGTGCGGGGCTAGGTCGAGGAACAGCCGCAGGGCGGTGCCAGCGAGTTGCTGGGCCTCGGTGATCCGAGCGGCCAGAGTGTGCGCCTGTTCGGCGGGGCGGGCGCGCAGGGCCCGGCGCAGCGTGAACGCGTCGGCCGTGATCCGGGCCAGGGCCGGGTTGATGGGGTCAGGCACGGGTCTCCATGACGGTGTGCAGGTTGAGGGCCTGGGCGAACGCGGCGGTCAATGCTGGTGCCCGCTCGGGGTCGGTGGTCAGGGCGCGGACGACGGGGGTGCCGATGACGACGGCATCCACCAGCGGAGCGACGCGTGCCGCGGGGGCGGGGGTGGAAATCCCTACGCCCGAGACCACGGACAGGGGGCTCGCGGCGCGCAGGCGCTCGGTGAAGTCGGCGAGAGCCGGGATGTCGAGCGGCCCGCGGTAGCCGGTGGGAGCCGTGCTTGCGGGCGCGTAGAGCCATCCCGACGCGCCGGCGATCACCCTGGCGAGGTCGGTGTCAGCGCTGTGGCGCGGGACGAGGCGTGGGGTGTGAAGGTTCGCGGACTTCGCTGCGTCCTGCCAGCGGGCTGCCTGGTGGTCGGGCAGGTCGACGACCATCACGCCGGCGGCACCGGCGTCGGCGAACAGATGGGCCAGGCGCTCGGGGCCGTGTCGGCCGACGGGTTCCCAGTAGGTCATGACGACGGTCGGCCGCAGGCGCGCGGCATGCTCGACCGTGCGGACCGTATGGTCGAAGACGTTCGCGTGCTGCAGGGCGCGGCGGTAGGCCGCCTGGATGACGGGTCCGTCGAGGCTGGCGTCATGGTGGGCGAGGCCGACCTCGAACAGGTCGGCACCTGCCCGTGCGATCTGGTCGAGCTGACGGCGCTCGACGTGAGGTGGGCACAATCCGGCGGGAACGAACACGCCCAGCGCGCATGGGGGTTGGGCCAGGATGGTGCGAAGGGAATCAGTGGTGGCCAGGGGGTGCCTTTCTCGGCAGGCGGGCTGTCGCTGCAGGTCAGCGGTGGCGTGCGGCCGGTGAAGTCGGGGAGGGCACCGGAGCGCTGGCGTTCCGGCCGTGAGTGGGCTGCTGGCCGGGTGCGTTGTCCGCGGTGGGCGGGCTGCTGAAGGCGGGAGCCACCCGGTCGAGGGCCTGGGCGATCTGCTGGGCCTGGTCGTGGGCGTCAGCGAGCTGCTTGGCGACGTCGTCGGGGAGCCGGTCCCATTGGGCTCGGTACTGGTAGCGCTGGATGATCTCGGCGGCATTGCGCAGCTGCTCGGCGACCTGCCGCAGGACTGCGGTCTTCTGCTCCGGGGCGGTCGCGGTGTGCGTGGCCTGCAGCAGCGCGTCCAAGGCGGCGGGCAACGGCTCGTCTTGCGTGGGGAGGCCGTAGAGGGCGGCGTGCAGTGCCTGGGCGTAGACCGTCACGGGCCCACCCCGACCTCGGCTGCGGTATTCGATGGGGGCTTGACGGCGGGCACCGAAGCTGACGGTCACGTCTCGGGGAGCGGCACCGGGGTGGAGCTGGTCAGCGAGAGCGCGGGCGAGAGCATGCACGGTGGGGGTGTCGGAGGACGTGGTAACTCCTCGGATGGCGGTGATGGCGTCTGCGAAGGTCGTCAGCGGGTGCGGCGACGGACCGAGGGCGTGGTCTGCGGGCCGGTGCCAGCAGTCGGGCGGCGACGGGCGCTGGCGGGGATGTCGGCTGGTGTGGGGATGCCGAGCTGGACGCGCGCGCTGAGACCGTGGGCGTATGCGTGCGCCTCGGCAGCCGTGACGATGCCGAGCAGTCCGCGCTCGTCCAGCCCCTCCTGCGGGCGGTAGAGCGAGCCGCCTGCCGTGGGTGCGAAGCCGTGCTGCTCCAGGAGCGAACGGGCGCTGGTGGTCTTGGCGGTCACCGCAACGGTGCCGTCACCGAACTGGAAGTGAAGGTCTGGGTCGACTGCCCGATGGTCGGGGCTCCAGCGTGTCGTCCAGGAAAGGTCGATGAGGTCGTGTGTGTGGGCTAGGAGCCCGTACATCGCCATTCCGGCGCGCTCGTGTGCCTCCTGCGCGGTGCCCGGTGGCAGCAGGTAGAGCCTGCGGCCGAGGTGTTCACGGGGGAGGAAGCCGGCCTCGGTAAGCAGCAGATCGGCGTCGCGGATGCGACGGTTGAGGACGACGAAGGTGTGTCCGTCGTCGGTGGACCCGATGAATACATCGGGAAAGTCCAGAAGAGACACGGTGGTCCAAGGGGTTCGGCGGGCTGCAGGCCGGGAGGGGCGCCAGCGGCGCGCTGGGACGGACTGACTGAAACGTCAGGGCGTGCAGCAGATGGGAGGAAAGGGGACGACCAACGGTCTCCGTGCGTGCCGCGCTCGTGATCGGGCTGCTGGTTGGTCGGGCGGTGGTGAGTGCAGGGAGCCGTTGGAGTGCTTGGCGGTGGTCTCGGGGACGCTTCCGCCTTCTGCGTCGTCTCAGCGTGTCCTGCGGATGGCGTCTGTGGCCGCCTTGGCGATGGCGACGGGAGCGCTGGAGGGCTGGGACAGGTGCAGCAAGGTGGTCCCCGGCAAGTGGTGGGACTTCGCGGTGAGGGTGAGTTGGAGTACGGCGCAGCCGGCGGTCGTGAGCTGCTTGACGCGGGTGACGGCTTGAGCGGTTTCGTCGCTGCCGTACCGGGCGTCGGTGACGATCACGAGGAGGCGGCCGGCGCCGGGGCGGTTGAGTTCGAGGCCGTGGTCGAGTGCGTCGATGGCGTCGCCGAGGTTGTGGTGGCCGCCGTTGGCATCGAACGTCGTCACGCGCTCTGGCGCCCGGTGGGTGGGCCGGATCAGCGCGGTCAGGTGCCTGTCGTAGGCGATGGTGGCGGTAAGGGAGTCGGGGTCGGTCAGGGCTGCTGCGCGTGCCACGATCCAGGCAGCGGACGCGACGGGCGCGCAGGCGGCACGCATGGAGCCGGAGACGTCGACGGCGATACCCACACGCAGCGGCGGGGTGGGGGAGTTCCGGCGGCGGGTGTGGGTGAACGGTTCCGCGGTAGGGACCGACCCGGCCGCGCGCTGAGCGTCGCGGGCGAGGGCCGCGCGCATGTTGAGGCGGCCGGGCGGGGTGGGGCTGGTGGTCCGCTCCTCGGTCCGCTCGCGGTAGGCGGCGGCACGCAGGGCGCGGCTCAGGCGCGCGGCGGCACTCTGCTCGGCGGCGGTGGGCCTGCGGGTGCCGGTGACCGGGTTGCCGTAGGGCGCCGGTGTGCCGTCGGGGGTGACGGTGGTGCCACGGGCGTTGAAGACCGACTTGGCGGTGGCGGCGGCTCTGCGTCGCTGGCCGGCCCGCTCGGCGCGGTCCTGAGCCTGCGCCTTGGACCGCGCGGCCATGGCGTTGGTCGCTGCGGCCTGTGCCGCAAGGTCGGCGGCGTCGGTGGCTGCCGCGTGGTCCATGACGACCCCCACGGCGCCGGACAGCAGATCGGTGAGGTTCTCCGGCACGGGCAGGGCGGGGGCCGCGGTGTCCAGAGCGTCGCACCATTTTTGAGCGTGCGCGAGCATGGTCGTGGCGTCGTGGTCGGCGCACTGGTGGGCTGCGGTCCAGATGCGCGTGAGTGCGGCCAGCAGGTCTGCGCCCAGCACCTTTTCGCACAGATCGGCGACGGCCCGGGTCTCGCCGGCGTCCAGGATGCCGACGTCACGGCGGCCGAGGACCAGGGCCGCCACGGCGGCGGCCTGCTCGACGCCCTGGAAGGTGGGGTGGGCGATGTCGGGCATGACCAGGGTTCGGGCACTGGTGCGCAGGTACGTGCGGTCCGTGGGCCGCGTGATCAGGTGTGCGCCTTCGACACGGCTCTCCTCCAGCAGGAGCGCGGCCTCGACGACACGGGGGTCCGCTCCGGCAGGCGCCGTCCAGACGGAGTGGGCCGCGTGCGCGGCTTCGTGGACGAACACTCCCCAGGCGGCGGGATACCGCTCCTCGTCGCCCACGATCCGCGGATGGACCTCGTGGGGCTTCAGCGGGGCGAACAGGCCGGCGTCGAACTCGACCTCGCCCAGCGTGGGGAAGAACGCGGCCGGTGCGCCGCTGCGCGTGCCGGGGCGGCAGGTGACGAGGAGGTCCTGGCGGCCGGAGAGGGCGACCAGCCGATCGCCGAGTTCGGCTCCCACGCGCAGCCACGCGGCCGGGGAGGAACGGGGTTGCGCGGGCGGGGCGCCGTCGTCGTCCCATCGCGCGAGGTCGGCGTCGTCGCCCGGCGTGGTGGCGGGGGACTGGACGTGGTGGTGGGCGCTCATCGCGAGCGGCCCCGGTGCGCGGCCCCGGTGCTGCCCGGGGGCTGCCGGACGGCCGAGGCGGAGAGCTGCTTGCCGAGGGTGAGGGGCGCGACCGCCTTGACGCCGACAGCCTTGATGACGGCAGCGGCGACGGCGTCGCGATCCTCCACAGGAGCGATGCCGACCAGGTTCGCGAGCGCGGCCTTGGTGCCGAGGACGGCCTCGGTCTTCTGGTAGCTGAGCAGCTCTCGCAGTTGAGGGGCCCAGCCCAGCTCGCCGAGTTCGACCTGGTGTGCGAGATGTCGGGCGACCCGGACCACCCGGGCATCGATCCTCAGCGCCAGGGCGAGGTCATAGTCCGTGCCGATCTGGATCTGCACGCTGAACCGGCTCGCGAGCGCCTCCGTCAAAACCGCGCCGTGGACGCCGGGATTGTGGCCCGCCACCACGTAGAAGCCCGGCTCGGCCTTGATGGTCTCGCCCTTGTGGGCCTTGACCTGGATCTGCCTGCGCCCGTCCATCGCGGGATACAGCGCCGCCAGGACCTTCGGTGAGATCAAGGTGGCATCGTCGATCAGCAGGGCGCGGCCCTCGGTCATCGCGGTGACCAGCGGACCGTACTGGAAGACGTAGGCTCCCGCGTCGTCCTGTGTGTACTCGCCGATCAAGTCGCCGACCGTGGTGTCGCCGTCACCGGCGACGGTGAGCAGGTCCGGGAACGCCGCCTCGACCAGACTCGTCTTGCCGGTGCCCGGAGGGCCGTAGAGCAGCACCGGCACGTCGGCGTCGCGCAGGCGATTCAACGCCTCGACGTCGGGCAGATCAGCCAGCTCCCGGGGGTGGTAGAGCTGGCCCCCCGCGCGGCGGATCGGGCCGGTCTGCCTGGACGTGGCTGCTGCGGGAATGGTCGTACGGGGCGTGGCCGCCTGGGCACGAGGAGAGTGGGTGCCCGGTGGGCTGATCACAGCGGTCTGCGCGGCTGCGGCGGTTTTCGCGTTCGCGCGGAACTCGGGTTGTCTGCTTCCGCCTTGGTCGGCCTCGCCGCGTCGCACCAGGGTGAGGGCGGCGTTGCGGACGGCGCCGTGGGAGTGGCCCAGCTGCCTGGCCATGTCCCCGATGGTCAGCGCGTCCGCCGGCAGGTCGGCCAGCAGTCGGGCCACCTTGGCCCGTAGTTCGCCGCCCTTGGTGCGCGCTGGACGGGTAGGCGTTCCGGGTCTGGTCAAAACGAGGCCCCTTCAACGGGTGCGGGTGCGGGCGGGGTTGGCGATGCGCTGGAGAGGCTGGCCGCTCTCGGAGCGGTCACGGACTGTGCCGGCATCGGCGACCGGCCCAACCGGGGCGTAGCGTCGGCGCTCACTGGCCGACCGAGGGCTCGGTACAGGTGCAGGGGATGGCCGGCGATGAGCAGCTCGCTGGCTGCCGAGCAGGCCCGTGCGTCCGCTCCTTACCGGGTTCCGTCGCTCGGCAGGCGCAGCCTGGCGTCTCTTCGAAGCCGGCCTGGAGCAGGATCCGCCGGGCGGCGGCGTTGTAGCCGGTGGTGGTGATCTCGCCGGTGATGGCGTGCCGGATCGTCATGAACGGCTCCACTGGTGCTTCGGGCAAGGCGAATCTCCTCTTGGTGGTGGCGGGAAAGTGGTGGGGTGTTGGGCGAAGGCGAGGCGGGCCCGGAGCTTCCAGCACATCAACGGCGCGTGGCTGGACCACGAACGACGGGCAATGACTGCCGGCATGCTCCAGGGCGGGCCTCACCGCCCCGCAGCTACCTGACTCGCCTTTCCGCACGTTCTGATAGCCGGATGCACCAACAGGGTGGCGCCGTCGTCCAGATGGCGGGCCACGGGCCGGCCGACGATGGCCACGGCGCGCAGGATGCCGGTCTCGTCGGCGGCGCCGACGGCGAAGATCTGCCCTGCGGGCGCTGGATGGTGGCGGTGCCAGGTGCGCACGAAGTCCTTCGCCTGGCGTGAGCGGACCGGGCCCAGGTGCAGTCGGCCCTCGCTCATGCCGCCGTCCCGTAGTCGGACTGCGTCGGCGCGTTCTTTGCGATGGCACGGGCAGTGATCGCCTTGGACGCGCGGGCGGACGCCGCGGACAGTTCCTCCGCCCCGGGCTCCCGGTACCACGGCCGTAGGTCGAGCATGGCGGCGCGCATGCCGGTGGCGAAGCAGAGCGCAGTTCCCTTGGGCAGGGCGCGGATGGCGTCGGCAGGCAGGATCCGCTCCTGCCGCATGCTGACGGAGGTCGACTTCCCTGACTCCGAGTACGAGGTGGACGTGGTCTCCACGTCGTGGTCGCCGATCAAGCGGCTGAGCTTGTCCGCGAAGTCCGGGTCGTCGATACCGGAGCCGATGACCTTGACGGTTGCGGCGGACCACATGGCGTCCATGCCCGCGTCTCCCCATACCTTCTGGCCCTGGCGGTAGGACTGGAGGATGGTGATCGGGATGATCCCGCGCGAGCCGAGGTGGGAGTACAGGTCCGGCAGGTCCGAGATTTTGCAGACGTTGGCGGCCTCGTCGAGGATCGCGAGCATGGGCGGGTCGAGCCTGCCTCCGGCGCGTTCGGCCTGCGTGGTCGCGGCCCGCATCACGGAGTCGGCGCACGCGGCGATCAGTGCGGACGCTCCGCCTCCGCCGTCCTTCGACAGCAGGTACAGGGTGTCGGTGGAGGTGACCAACTCGCTCGGCCGGAACTCGGGGATGTCCTTCTGCGGGGTGACCCAGGCCGCGATCTCGGAGTTCAGCAGGGCGGCGGCGTACTGGCGGGCGGTCTCGTAGATGCCGTCGCGCGTCTCCGGAGGGCCTTCGACCGTGCCCTTGAGCTGGGCGGCGACCGCGGTGAAGCCGTGGTCGCGCAGGATGTCGAGCGGGGTGCGGTCGGCGGGGAAGGCCAGCCACTGCATCACGTCGGTGATGGGCCGCTCGTCCAGTGCGGCGGCCAGGAACAACTGGCTCAGCACGTTGCTGCCGGCCTTGGACCAGAAGTCGCCCTGCTGGCTCGCGTCGACGGAGGCGGCGAGGAAGTGGCCGGCCAGCCGCCCGGCGCCGTCGAGTGTCTTGGCGTCCGCCAGGGGGTTCCACCACATCTCGCGGGCGGCGTGGGCGATCTGCTGCGGGTCCATCGCCCAGACCCGTCCCACCGCGGCGCGGGCGTCGAGGGTGGCGGTGAAGGCGTCGTTGGCTGCCTTGTTCGAGGTCAGCAGCACGGCACCGGGGGCGTTGAGGATGGAGGGGATCGCGAGCGAGGTGGTCTTGCCCGAGCGCGGCGCCATGATGGCGACGGCGACATCCTCGAACCCCATACGGACCTCATGCTTGGTGCCCTGGAGGTTGCCGAGGAGGACCCCGGTGTCGCGGGCCTCGATGCGCTTGGCATCCTTCAGACTCGGCCGCAGCGAACGGGCCTTGGCGGTCACGGCCTTGGTCATCAGCGGCTCGACGTCCGACCGCTTGGCCATGCCGGTGACGCGCTTCGTGCGCCCCCCGCCGGCCTTGTAGCGCTGGTAGAGGGTGACGGCGGTGATCCCGAGGGCGAGCAGCACCGCGGCGGGCAGGATGCGCGTGCCGATGAGGAGGGACGTTTCTCCCAGGCGGGGCCAGAGCCGGGCGGGGTGCAGGAGCGCCTGGACGGGCTGGTAGGGGGCGCCGGGCCCGGAGCCGGTGGCCCAGGAGGTGATCTGGCCGCCGAGCCAGGCGAGGTTGGACAGGGGGAGGGTGACGGCGAGGATCCCGAGCAGGATCTTGAAGGCTATGTCGTAGCCATCACCGGTGTTGGAGGAGGACTGGGTCAAGAGGGCTGTTCCGGAAGGGGAGTTACTGGACGGGAGTGCTCACCGGCTCGGCGCGGTCTCGATGCCGGGAAGGGCGTCGGGCGGTGGTGCGGGGGAGTGCCGCGGACGAGGCGGGAAAGCCAGGAGTCAGCGGATGCGGACGGCCGGCGTGGGATGCGGGCGGACCGGAAGCTCCGTCGTGGGACGTGGGACGGCTGTGCGGTGGGTGAGGAATTTGTGGGCGGCCGTGGGGATGGCGTCGGGTGACCGGGGCAGCGGGCTGGGGTCGGCGAGGGCGGTGGCGAACGCCGTGACCGCGGGGCGGGGGGTGTGGGCGCTGAGCACGGCGGACCACAGCGGTTCGCCGTAGACGCGGCAGCGTGCGTACCAGCCGGTGACCTCGTCGTCCCGGCGCAGGTCCCAGAGGGCGAGCTGATCCGGTGACTGGCGCTTGTAGTACGGGTTCCGGGCGTAGGGGCGGGTCCAGCCCGCGTCGGTCAGAACGTTGAAAGGGTCTTCGCCGGGCACGCGGTCCGGGTGGGTCAGGGCCTGGGCGAAGGCGAGGACCATCTCGGCGGGGGTTCGGGCCTCGAAGGTGGCGTGCCACAGTTCGCCGCTGGGCGGGGTGCCGACCACGGTCCACCAGGGCCGTTCCGGGTTGGGCTCCAGGCACAGCCGGATCGTGGTGTCGGGGCTTTCGAGGTAGGTACGCAGGCCGCCGGGCTCCAGCAGGTCGCGCCAGTGGTGCTGGCGCAGGTGCGTGGTGACGATGCTGGCCTCCCCGGCGCCGGCGATGTGACGGGGGGCGACCAGGACAGTGTGTTCGGTCAAGCGGGATCCAGCGGAGTGCGGTTCAGAGGACACGGCCCCGGTTGGCTTGGGGCGCGAGGTCTGTCGGGAGCGGTGTCGGGGACGGGGTGGAGCGGCCGGCGAGTCGGCGGACGCGTTCTTCGAGTACGCCGGCGACGTCCGCGGCGGCAACGTCCGTGGTGTTGCGGGTGACGATGTCCGGATCGCGGGTCGCAAGAGCACGCGGACCGTCGGTGCGCAGCACGGGTTCCGGGTTGGCGAGGGCCCTGGTGAATGCCGTGATCAGGTGGGGCGGCGCGTGTTCGCTGAAGCGGGCCTGCCACACCGGGCGGTCCGGTCCAAGGATGGCGGTGACGAACCATGCGCCCGGATCCTCAGGGCTCCCCGTGCGTTGGACGAACGCGGTGGCGTCGGGCGAGACGAAGCCGTCGTCCGCGTGGGCGGGCCACCAGCCAGCCTGCCGAAGCGGCTCGTACGGGTCCGAAGGTGTGCTCGCTGCGGGGGCCGGGTCGGTGAGGGTGTCGGTGACCGCGGCGATCAGTTCCACCGGGGTACGGGCGCCGAAGCTGGCGTACCAGGCGGGCCGGTCCGGCTCCTGGGCGTGGTGCAGGGTCCACCACTGCCCGTCGGGGTCGGGTTCCAGGCGAAGGAGGGCTTTTTGGTCGGGGCTGGAGAGGATGACGCGGGGCATCAGGGGGTCGTTGCCGTGGCTCCAGCCGCAGGCGCGGTGCAGGGGGACGGTGATCCAGGCGGGGTCACCGCCGCCGGCCAGGTGGCGCGGGGTGATGAAGTCGACCTCGACGGTCTCGGGGGCCGGGGGCATGTTCACATCCGTGTCGCAGTTCGCCGGCCGGGCGCGGTGGCCGGGGCGGGGACCAGGGGTGAAGGGGCTTTGCGGGCGGCCGTGTTGATTTCCCGGAGCGCCTTGCCGTGGGTGGCCCAGTCGTCGAGGTAGCTCCACGATTCGGCGTGATGTTCCGCGAGTGCGTCGTCGAAGTCCGGGGTGCCGGGTTTGGCGGTGGCGGGGAGGGCGTCGCGCAGGACGCCCAGCTGGTAGACCCAGCGGCTCTGCACGTGGGTCTCCGGCAGCTGGGCCAGTTGCGTTTCGGCCGTGGCCAGCAGGTGACGGGCGCCGTAGCGGAGCGGCTCGAATGCCTCGGCGGTGTCGGCGTCGCGCTGGCTGGCGCGTCTTCCGTAGGCGTGGTCGTCGTAGGGCCAGCCGTCGAGGTCGGTGTGTTCGTCGGAGTAGGCGTCCCAGGCGTCGAGGATCTTCTTGCTGTCGCTCACGTAATGGTCGAGGTGACGAAGGAGAGCGCGGTGGGCGCGGGGATCGGCGGAAATGGGAAAGGAGTCCTGTCGGTTCAGCGGCGGGCGGCCGGCTGGGCTGTGTGGGCCGGCGCCGGGGCCGTCACGGGCTTCGGCTGTTGCCTGCGGGCGGAGCGTGCCCGGGCGCGGAGCGAGTCGATACGGGCGGTGTGGGCGTCGACCACCTGCTGCGGGCGCAGCGGGCTGGGCTCCTGCACGGCGCTGTAGTGGCCGGTGCGGTCGTACATGCCGCGCTGGAGCGGGCTGCGGTCGACCAGCGCGGTGAGGAACGATCCGACGAGGTGGACGGGGACGTCCTCGTCGAAATAGGCGTGCCAGATGCGCGGGCCCGGGAACTGCCCGTCACGGGGCTCGCAGGTCTCAACGTGCCAGGACGACCGGCCACTGAATTCGCTCAGCGGGCGCAGCTCGATGTGGCACATGGAGTCCGGCGAGCGCGCCGTACCGTCCGAGTCGCGGGTCCAGTTAGCCGAGGTCACCGGCTGCCACGGATCTGGCTGTTGTGGCGGCGGGGCGATGAGGGCGTCGGTGAAGCCGGCGAGGACCTCTGCGGGCACGAGTTCACCGAACTCTGCGTACCAGCCGGGCTCGTTGACGCCGTGGGCGGCCCGCAGCCGCCACCAGGCGGAGGTGGCGGACTGCGGGTCGAACTGCAGGCGGTAGCGGTGATCGGGGCTGGCCATCACGATCTCGGCGCTGAGCGGGTCGGAGACAGTGGCCCATCCTGCGGCGGCCAGGCCGTGGGTGACGTGGCGGGCATCCCCGGGGCCGGCGAGGTGGCGGGGGTTGGTGTCGAAGGGGATCCGCCAGGCGTGCTGGTCGGCGAAGGCGGCGAGCTGCCGTTCGCTTAGCGGCACCGACCGCAACCCGGCTCACTCGATGCGGCGCTGACGATCGCCTTGCGCAGCTCGTCCAGGACGTACTGGAGCGTGTGCTGGTCGGTCTGCACCCACGCCGCGGCGCGCAGCTCGGTGACCAGTTCGCTGATCTTCTCGTTGCGCGGGGTGTTCGGGTGGCTCTGTACGGCGCGGGCGAGGGCGCGCAGGGTGTCGCCGAGCTGGATGGGCAGGCCGGTGTATTCGTCGAGGAGGGGCTCGACGAGAGCGAGCGCCTCCTGGGGGTCGGGGTTTTCGCGCAGGTATTCGGTGAGGCGGCACAGGGTGTCGGTCGCGGCGCGGATGGTGTCCGGGGTGAGTGCGGGCATCGGGCTCCTCGGGGTGGTGGGTGTGGTGGTCAGCGGCGGGTTCGTGCGCCGCCGGCGGCGGCGTGAGGACGGGTAGTGGCGCGCGGCCGGGTGCTTCGGACGCTGTTGCGGGCCCAGGCGGCGGCCCGGGCGGCCGTGATGCGGGCCTGCTGCCAGGCGCTGAGCTGGGAGGGCAGGACCGAGACCGACGTGACCGTGATCTGTGCGCTGTGCGGGACGCGTCCGCGCGGGCGCATGACGGGCTCGGGGCTGGCGAGCGCGGCCGAGAACGCTTGCACCAGGTGCATCGGCGTGGTCGACGTGAACTGCGCGGTCCAGCCGATGCCCTGTCCGTCCCGGGCGCCCGCCCACCACAGGGCGCGGCCGTCTGCGTCCTGCCGGAAGTGCATCCAGGCGAGCCCGTCGGGGCTGGTCGCGATGTGGTGCCGGCCTTCCCGGCGTGCGTGCCATTGCTGCTCCTGCAGCGGGGCCCACACGTTCGGAGCGTGGGCGGAGCGGGGCCGGGTGAGCTGGTCAGTCAGCCCCGCGATGATCTCCACCGGGGTCTGCCGGCCCAGGTGCGCAGACCACTCGCCGTTTGCCCCATCTGCCCGGCCGTGGATGGCCCAGCCGCCGGGAAGGACGTAGGGGTCGTAGGCGACGCGGACGGCGCGGTCCGGGCTCTCCATGTGCAGGGGGCCGCCCGTCTTGGACTTGTCCCGCCAGCCCGAGGCGCGCAGGAACTCCGAGACGTGCCGGATGTCGCCCCCTCCGGCCAGGGCACGGGGCTGGACGAGGTAGTGCTGCTCGGCCTGCTCGCCCAGTCCCCAGCCCTGCCACTGCTTCTTCTTCACCGGCGCCGCCGCACGACGAGCGGTGCGGGCACGGGGGGCTCCACCGCGGTGGTGGCGGGCTGGGTGCCGACGCGCTGGAGGGTGTCTTGGTGTTCGTCCAGGTCGAGGGTGATGTCGTGCAGTTCGTTGGAGGCACGGCCCAGAGCGAGCCACACCTCCGCGGGGAGCGCGCCGCGCTCTGCCTGGTCCTTGGCGAAGTGGCTGCCGGTGGCGACGAGGTGGGTGACGCCGACGAGGACTCCGGCGTCCGGGTCGAGAACGCGGGCGATGACCTGCGCGGCCTGGGGCGGGGGAAGCTGCGAGAGGTGGTCGGCGAGCTGGCCGAGCTGGCGGGTGATCTCGTCGGCCAGCCTCACCGGGTAGGGGGCGGGGTGGGACATGCTCCTCCGGGTCGGTGGACGGTCAGGGGTGGCGCTGCCCGACGCGCTGCGTCTCGGTGAGGACGGCCTCCGGGCGGGCGCCGGCCAGCGGGGTGGCGCGGTCGGGGCCGGTGGGAATGCAGGCGCGCAGATAGCGGCGGAACAGGGCGGTCGCGAGGCGGGGCTTGAGCCGGTAACTGATCGGCGGGACGGTGCGGGCTGCTACGGGTGTCTCCGGGAGTCGGGGCGGGCGGCCCCGGCATGACGCCGAGACCGCTCGGGTGTCTTACAGGGCGCGGCGGGCCGAGGCGAGGTACGAGGGCGAGCTGGCCGTCTGCGGGGTCAGTGCCGGCGGGATGCCGGGGGCTGGGCGCGGCCCGGTGCGGGTGCGGTGGTCGGCGGCTGCGTCGGGTGGGCGGCGTGGTTGCGGGCGTGCCGGATGACGCGCGCGGCCTCGCTCAGGGAGGTGGCGGTGCTGCCGAGCCGTGCGATGGGCTCGGGTTCCTCGCCAGATGCGGTGCTTTGGAGATCATTGGCGGCGATCCAGGCGCGGAGGATCACTTCTCTGGTCAAGGGCAGCAGCCCGTGCACGGGCGCAGCGACCTCGGTCAGGACCTCGGCTACCGCGGTGCTCGTCTTGGCGGCCGAGGCGCGCTCGGCGAGTTGGGTGAGGTAGCGCAGGGCCGCCTCACGTTCGCCGTCGGGCGTGGTCAGCATGTTCAGGGTGGGGTCGAGGTGGACGCTGTGGCCGGCGGCGAGCAGGGCGTGCGAGGCGGTGGTCGCTTTCAGGCGCTGCTGCTCGATGGGCAAGCCGTGCGGAAGACGGTGGTAGTCCCCGCGGGGACCGGCAGCGGAGAGGAAGCCGCCGGTGCGCTGGAGGATGTCCGCTGCCTGCTCGGTGCCGCCGATGGCCACGACCAGGCCGGTGCGGGGGTCCTTGGTGATGGTGACGTACTCCAGGACCCAGAAGTCGGGCTCCGCCTGGGTCATCGCGTCCTGGCGGTGGGTGTGCGGGTGCCGGCGGGGGCCGCAGGCATGGATGCCGGGGCTGAGGTGGGTGCGGTCCGGGCTGCGGGGTGCTGGAGGGCGGTGCCGATACCGAGCGCGTCGAGGCGCGGGCCGATCTCGCGCAGCGCGCGGGCCTGGGCCTGGGTGTCGTCGCCCTCCAGGCGGTAGATGCCGCTGTGCGGGTCCTGGATGAAGCCGTGGGCGAGGAGGATCGTGCCGGCCCGGTTGTCGGCGGGGGCGGTGGCGACGCTGCCGTCCGGCTGCCAGGTCAAAACGACCCGGTCCGGCTGGGAGGGCTGGATGCCGTCCAGGGCGTTGTGCCGGGCCTGGGCGAGCGCACGGTCGTAGCGGGCGAGCAGATCGCCGGCGACCTGCTCGGCACTCAGGAAGGGGTCGTCCGCCAGGGCGATGCCGTTGGGCTCGGGCACGGCGCGGTACGCCTCGTCGGGCAGGGCGCGCGGGGCGACGGCGGCGAGGAGGGAGCCGTCGCGTCCGTCGTGCCGATCCAGGAGGGCGAGCTGGGCGCCGTCGGGGCGGCTGAGGACGGCTGCATGCTGCAGGGGGTGTTCGGCGAGGGAGGCGGCGACCAGGTCCAGGTCCCAGATGCGGTCGGCGAGGTCGGCGAGGTCGTCCTTATCGTCGGCCGTCAGGTGGGTGCTGGTCCAGGTGCCGGGGAGTTCGCCGGCGAGGACGTCGGCGTAGGAGGCGAGGCGGTCGGAGGTGTCGTGGTCGTGCATGGTGTCCTTGGGCAGTTGCAGGGGGCTCAGCGGTGCAGGCGGGTGGCACCGACGGGCGGCGGTGCCGGGGCCGGCAGGGCACGCGGCGGGGGCGGGCAGGCACACACCGCGGAGCGTTCGGGCTCGTGGTCGGGAACCTGCCCGGTGCAGGCGCGGCGGCCGGGGTGAGGGGCGTGCCGGTCGGCCAGCTGGTTACGGGTGTGCGCGAGGTCGGAGTGGATGACGCGGACGTATGTGTCGGCGAGGTAGCGCAGGCGCCGGGCGGTGTGCGGATCGCTCGCGTTGCCGAGGCCGTCGAAGAACTCCGCCAGGGCGCCGAGGGTTTCCTCCACCCCGGCGAGGACGCCGTCGTGGGGCGCGGTGAGTTCGGTGAGGATGCCGGCTGCCTCGGCGGTGTCGGTGGCCTCGCGGAGGCGTTCGGCGAGGTGGGAGAGAGACGCGCCGAGCGTGGGATAGCGGGCGGGGCGGGCGTCGGTGTCGAAGGGCGCGTCGCAGTCGACGTGGTACCCGGCGGCCCGAAGCCGCCCTACGGCGTCGCTGGCGAGACGGGCCTCGTCGGCCTCGGTGAGGCCGGCGGGAGCGCGGTGGTAGGTCTCGTGGAGGCGGACGACCGCGATGAATCCCGTGCGTTGGAGAATGCTGTGTGCCTCAAGGTCGCCGCCGCGGGCGAGGAGTTCGTCGGAGTGCGCATCACGGCGGATGTCCAGGAAGCGGTCGGTGGTGCGGGGCAAGAAGGCGTTGCTCCTACGGAGATCTGTGGGCGGGGCGCCGGGGCGCGGCCGGTGCGGCGGCCCGGGGGCGGGCCAGGCGGGCCGCAGTGGTGTCCAGGTCTTGCTGAATCGCGTGGAGGCGGCGGGCGATCAGCTCGGCGGCCCGCGCGAACCGCGACCGCACCCAGCTCGACGGGCGGACGGCTGACTGGTGCTGATGAAGGTCGCGGGCTGTGCAGAGCAGGGAGCGCTCGCGGACCAGGTCGCAACGGCCAAGGCGGCGCGTGGAGGAAGTCATCGGCCGCCCCGGATATCGGCGGTGTGCACGAGCTGGCCCAGGGCGGTGGTGGTGTACCAGCCGCAGTCGATCAGCTCATCGCGGCCGGCGAACCGTGCGAGGAGAGTGTCCTCCATGGCCCGCAGGTAGATCAGGCAGTCCGGGCAGCGGCGGCGCGAGAGGTGCACGAGGTAGCGAGGGTGGGCGGTGACGTAGGACTGGGTGCCGCCGGTCGCGTCACGCAGTCGCCAGCCGTCCTCGTCGGTGGGGGTGTGCCAGGAAGAGGCGACGATGCGCATCGCGTCTCCCCACAGTTCCCCGCCGACCAACCCCTTGAGGACGATGACGGTGTCCCCGGCCTGGAAGTGGGCGTGGGTGATATCCCGGTTGGGAGTGAGCGGATCGGGGACGGGGGCGGTGGCGGGGGTGGGTTGATGTTCCCAGGACGGAGGGAGCACGCGGTTCCTTCCACACGATTGCTGGCGGGGTGGGAGCATCAATAGTCCGGAGAAACGCCGGTTTGGCTAACCGGCGTTTCCCGGCTATGTTGCCCCGCCGTCAGCGGAACGGGTTCTCTGTCCCGCGGTCCGCCTCGGTGGCGGCGTCGAGGAGTTCGAGCAGGTCAGTGCCCTCGGAGTCGCGCTGGTCGATCCACCATCCGGCGCGGGTGATGGAGCGGGCCTTCTCCTCCAGCTCCGCCCAGTCCGCCTCGTCCCAGGTGCCCTCGACGACGAGTGCGGTGTGCGCGGCCGTCATCAGCTGGTGGCGGGAGCGCTCGCCCCAGTCCAGGGCCTTGGCCGGGCCCTCCAGTTGCGGCATGTCGAACTGCTTCGCCCACGCGAGGGCTGCTTCCTGCTCTGCGGCGCGCTTGGCCGCGAGCCACTCCTCCTTGGACTCGGAGTCGGCGTCGCGAGCCGCCTTCCAGCAGTCGGTGCAGTCTTTCGACGCGAGCCAGCGGGCGAAGCCGGCCCGCTTGTCGGCAGGGCGATGGGACAGGTCATGATCCACGCGGTGGGAGCAGGCGTGGTCCACGGTCCAGTGCGTACGCACGGCCAAGATTTGATCTCCTCAAAAGGGGGTTGCAATGTGGGGGTTGCGCCCTGAGCAGGGCGTCTTGTGCCGGCCACGGAGCAGGCACCGGCGCCAGCCGCACCGCGACTGCTTAGCGGTGTCGGGCGGTGGTGCTGGCGCGGGGTGGCGGCGTGGGCGGTGTGGTGCCCACGGCGGGGCGCGGACGGGCGCGCAGCACAGGGGTGCGGTGCGGGGGCAGGACGGCGACGGTCGCGCCGAGGTCCTCGGCCGCCTCTTCGACTTCGCGGGTGAGGAACTCGATCTGCCGGCTCAACGCTGCCAGGCGGGCGGCGATCTGGCGGCCCTGCACGGTCTCCAGAGCGCTGGCGAACTGGCCGCTGATCTCCAGGAGTTCCTGCAGGCGGACCATGGGGCCGGCGGCGTAGCCGCGCTGGACGGCGCCGAGGAGAGCGTTCGATGCGTCACCGGCACTGTGGCCTTCGACGACGTCGCGGATGAGGTCCTGCAGGGACAGCTCCGGAGCCGGTGCCGGGCGGTTGAACCGGGAGAGGTCCGCGCGCAGCACGCCGGGCGGGACCGGAGCGGGCAGTGCCTTGCCCGCCTCGTACTCGTGGGCGTAGTGCCCGATCACCTGCCAGCCCGGTGCCCCCGGATCGCCGCGCAGCGCGACCACTGTCGAGTCGTCGTCCTCGACCAGGTAGGCGAGGGTGATCGGCTGCCCGTCGGCGGCGTACCACGACTCGGTCAGTTCCAGCTCGCCGCGCCTTTGAGCGGCCTGGGCCCTCTCGGTCCACAGCTGCTGTTCCTCGTCGGTCAGCGGAGCCTTGTGGCGCGGGCCGCCCTGCTGGTCGGCGAGGTTGCCGGCGATGGAGCCGTGGTCCGCCCAGGCGGCCAGGTGCGGCCTCAGGGCCGTGTGCTGCACGCGTTCGGCCGGGGAGCCGGGCGTGGCCGGGGGGTCGAGGGCCCGGCGGATCTCGGCTGTGGAGACGGCCAGGCCGTCCAGGACGGCCCGCCACCCGGCGAGGTGCCGGGAGGGGGGTAGCTCGTCGAGCGCGAGACGGGCGGCATCGAGGAGAGCTTCGGCGTGCGGGGCGAGGTGGGTGGCGTATGCCTCGACCGCCGCCTTGTCGCGGTGGGCTCGTGCGGTTGCCGCTGCGCTCGCGTTAATGGTTCGGCCGTGGCGGTCGCGTGTGAGGTCGAGCGCGGCCTCGGACTCGCAGTCGATGACCGCCATCCGCAGACGGAAGTCGCTTGCCGCGCCCGCCAGTTCGGGAGCGGTCGGCAAGGGCCCGTCAGGGGGCGGATAGCTTGCGGGTGTCATCGGGGCCGCCCGCCGGTTACGGCCGTCAGGTGGACGGTCGGAGCGGAGGTGGGCTTCGGCGGGATCGGCCGGCCCGCCGGCGGGGAGGTGGTGGGCGGTGCCAAGCGCTGCGTCGTCCGGCCGGCGGCGGCTTGGGCGAGACGGCTGCGGCGCTCCCGGAGCCCGTTGAGCCGGGCAGGGTGTGCCGGGCCGGCCGAGAGGGCCGGGTCGAGGCGGATGTCGGCCTGCACGGTGTAGCCGTGGCGGCGCAGGTCGTGGACGGCCTGGCGGGTGCGGCGGACTCCGTCGCGCTCGGGCTCACTGAGCCGGTACAGGCCGGGCGTTGCGGGAACGGGCTCGAACTGCTCGCGCTCCAGGAACCAGTGGGCGAGGTGCGCGGGCATGGAGGCGGTGAAGGAGGCCACGAAGCCGTGTTCTTCGTGGTCGCCGAAGGCGAAGTGGGTGCCGGGTTGCAAGGGGGCGGTGTTCTCCTCGGGGCGTGGGGAGGGGGAGGGTCAGGGGCGGCGGTGCGCGGGTCGGGCCGCGGTGAGGGGGCGGGCCGGCGCGGCGACGGGCAGGGCCGGGCGGCGGTGGGGTGCGCTGATGCGGGCCTGACGCAAGAACGCTTCGCCGTCGGTGAGCCAGGTCTCGATGGCCGGCCACGAGCGTGCTCGGCGCTGCTGATCCGGACCGAAGCCGCCGTGGACGATGTCGTCGACCAGGCCCTCGGCGTCGATCACGGCGTCGGCCAGACGGGCGAGGGCCGCGGCGTCGTCGGGCCAGGGGCTGCTCGCGGGCCGGCACCGCTCCAGCAGCGCAGGGGCGTGGTCGACGACGGTCAGGAAACGGTGCCAGGCGTGGTCGAGGAACAACTCAGTCGAGGCGCCGAGGGCGGCGGCGCTCAGCGGGGTGGCGTCGCTGTAGCGGCCGGAGGCGTTCATGGCCTGCCAGGTGTTGTGCTCGCGGCGGATGTCCCCGAGTACGGCGGCGATGGCCGCCGTCCGGCGGGCGTGGACGGCCTGCTCGTAGGCGGGGAGGTACCGGCTGGTGAGGGCCTGGGCCGCCGGTCCGGCGTACGGTGGCAGGACGATGCCGCGCGGGGCGTGGGGATCGCCGTAGCCTCCTTCGAGCCCTTCGGGCGAGAAGGCGCCTACCAGGTAGTCGAGTTGACGGCCGGGGCGCTCGATGAACAGCATCGTGGTGCCCTGCACCGCGTTGGTGAGAAGCGCGGCGTAGGGGATCCGCTCGCTGCGGACGGCGCGGCCGAGTTCGCCGCTGTCCCAGATCCAGGGGACCAGGTCCTCCTGCCAGGCGGGGTGCGAGTAGACCTCGACCGAGGCGTGCCACTGGCCGGGCAGGAGGCGGGCGAGATCGCGGGCGGCGTCGCCGATGAACCGGCGGCTGCTCATGTTCACACTGGTGCGGTGCCGCTTCGCACACTTGAGCAGGTCGACCACGGTGGTCTGGGTGCCGTCCGCGGGCAGGTGCCAGACGCCGTCGTCGTCCCGTTGGAAGCCGCTCTCCGCGAGGGCGGTGTGCGCCCACTGGTACCGCTCGCCCGATGCGACGGCCACGATCCCGGACTCCCGGCCGTGCGACAGGATGATCTGCGCCTCAGCCACGGACCAGGGCCTCGCTGTGCAGGACGGAGCGCAGGCTGCGGCCGTACGCCCAGGCGTGTTCGCGGGCCGCCGCCTCCAGCTGGTCGTATCCGGCCTGAGCCGTCATCTGCCCGTTCCACTTGCGGTACCGGTACACGGGGACCGGCAGCAGGATTCCGGGAGCGAGAGTAGTGACGCCGAGGGCCGCGCAGTAGTCCTCGCCCTGGACGAGGCCGCCCATCGGCGCGGCGCGCACGAGGTCGGTGGGGGCGAGGATCGTGGTTGGCCCGATGGGGATGGTGTCGGCCGGTGACTTCCAGTAGGTCCACACGTCACCGGCCTCGTGCCGGCCGGGCGGCGTGGGGCAGCGCCACAGGGTGGTCGACCCGTCGGGGTGCTGGTCCTCGCTCCAGCCCGCGCACCAGCCGACCCCGGTGGACTCCAGGGTGTTCAGCCGTACGGCCATGGCGTCGTTGGTGAACTCGTCATCGTCGTCTGCCCAGTTGGTGTACGGGGTGCGTACGTGAGCGAGGGCCAGGTTCCTGGCGCAGGCGGCGCCGACCTGACGGGGCAGCGCCAGCGTGCGGACACGGGGGTCCTGGGCGAGCGGGGCCGGCAGGCGCTCGGGTGAGGCGCCGTCGAGCGCGACCACGGCCTCCCAGGGCACGGACTGCCGGGTGAGGCTGGTGTGCATGGCGGTCAGGTATCCGAGGCGGTCCTCGCGCAGGCGGGTCGCGATGACCACCGTGATCAGGGGTGCGGGCAAGTCGTGGTCTCCGATGAGCGGGCGGTTCAGCGTCGCGTGGTGTTGCGCCGGGACGCGGTACCGGGTGCGGGCTGCGCGGGCCGGGCGGCCCGTCCGGGTTTGACCGCCGGTACCGGCAGGTGAAAAGCCCAGTGAGCGGTGTGGTCGCTGAAGTGAGTGCGCGGGTCGGTGTCCCAGCCGACGACCGGACCCCAGCCCGCCTGGAGCTGTACGTTGATGACTTCGATGCCCGTGGGGCGCAGGACATAGCCCCACTTCAACTCTTGGTCGGCCGCTGACCGTTCGGTGACGGTCATGCGGTCCGGCGGGGAGCCGTCAGGTGTGATCAGGAAGCCGTCGAGGGCCCTGCTGGGCCACTGCTCACCGCCGGTCAGCGCGGTGACGATCGCGGGCGGTGCACCGTCGAGGAGGTCGGTGCCCAGTTCGTCCCAGCCGATGGCCACGTCGTCGATGAGGTGCCGGGCCATGGCGTCCACATCACGGTCGAAGCGGTACTGGAAGGCGGCGAGGAGCAGAGGGAGTTTCTGACTCGGCTGGCCGTCGTAGTGGACGAAGATGCCGTCGTAACCGTCAGTCTTGGGGCGGGCTATGAAGGAGCTGGTTGACAGGGGGTGCCTCCTCCGGGAGGTGGTTTGGGGTCAGCGGGCGCGCTTCGGACCGGGCGTGCCGGGCGGTACCGCGGGAGGACTGGGCGCCGTCCGATCCTGGGGCGGTGCCGGCGGGCGCGGTGCGGGGTCGTACTCGGCGCGCAGGACCGTCAGGTCGGCCAGGTCGGCGAGGTTCAGCGGTGCCAGGACTTGACTGGCCGCGCTCATCAGCATCTTGGGCGGGCTCCCCGGCTCCGCAAAGCGATTGCGGCCACCCCGCCGGGCAATGGCCACCAGGACCTCGCTCACCGCACCCAGCGCGGGCTGCGCGGCGTCCAGGAGATGCTGGGTGACGGCGCTGACCTCGGCGGGCGTTTTCGCCGCGGCGAGGGCGGTGAGGTAGGGGTCGACGTCCGGTGCGGGCAGCGGCTGGTCGGGCAGGGGGTGGTCGGCAAGGAACGGCTTCGCGTCGCGCTTCGCCCACCGCAACAGGTCGCTGCGGGTGGCGGTGCCGTAGCGTGCGGCGGCGATCTGGTCGGCGTCACGGCCGACGTTGTCGTACAGCTCGAAGTCGGGGTCTCTCAGTGGGAATCCTCGGGGAGAACGTTCAGTGAGGGCGGGCAAGGCGATGCATGCGCACGGCCCGCACTATCGACGTACTGCGGACGACGACTGCCGCGCGCTGGCGGGCCTGCCGGGTGCCGCGGGTGGCGGGTGGCGGGTGCGGGTGGTGGCCTGGCGGAAGTCGACGCCGATGCCGTCGGCGGTGAGCGGGCGTGCGACGCAGATGCGGGTACCGCTCGGGATCGGGATGGCAGGCGACGAAGGAGTGTGTGGACGCGACGGAGTCAACGTGTACGTCGCGGCGCCGCCAGCGGGAGGCCAGGCGCGGCAGACGCCGGCGTACGGGAAGGGCCGGCGGGGGACCGTGGCGTTGCAGGCGCCGGGGACAGGGCCCGCATCCGGTCTTCGGCCACGTACAGGACTTCCCCGGCCTTGCGGATATCGGCGGCGGCGTCGGCGAGGTCGTACGACAGGTCGAAGCCGTCGTCATCCTCGGATTCCTTGGCCTTCTCACCGGCTGCCTCGACGAAGTCGGCGAGCCGCTCCAGGAGGCCGTTGATCGGATCCCCCATCTGGTGAAGCAGGGCGGCGACCTCCGTATAGGAGGCGGTCCCGGTGAGGTGGTCGGTCAGGGCGAGGATGGCATCGCCGTAGACATACGCGGGGGCTTGGCCTGTGGTGCCGGTGTGACTAGGTGCGGGGTGCTGCGGGGTGGTGGATATGAGCGGGTCTCCGGTGGGCGCGAGGAGAGAGGGGAGCAGTCCGAGCTGGGCGAGGCGGTGGTCGATCGCCTCGATCAGGGGTTGGACGCTGCCGCCGTGGCGGGCTTCGGGCCGCTGGGGAACACCGGGGCCGGTGGAGGGGGCCGAGTCGTAGATGACCTCGAACAGCGTCTGGTCGTCGGGGTGCTCGCGAGTGGCGATCCAGCCTTCCGGGTCTCCGGGTGGTCGCTCGGAGGACGGTTCGTGCGGCGGGCTGATGACCAGGTAGCTGTCGTCGGGGAGCGAGACGCGCACGAGGTAGGCGCTGAGGCCGAACTCGATGTCACACATCAGCCCGCGCTGCCGCAGCGGCGTGGTGATGTGCGCGTGGCGACGCCGCAGCTCCTGCCACCACGGCGTGTGCACGTCGCGGTGGTCGGGAAGCGGCGCGAGGGGAGCCGCGGAAGCAGCTGAGGTGTTGGCTTCGTCAGCGGCCACGGCTTCTCCTGCGGGCCGCTGGTGTCGGATGGGGCGGAGGCGTCCGGCGGGAGAGGTCGGCTTCGTACTCGGCGTAGGCGGCGATCAGGTCATGCTCCAGCTGTGCTTCCCGTTCGGCGGTCTGCGCCATGTGGTTGTCGTGCTCGGCCTGGCGCTGCTGGTGGTCGGCCCGGTCGGTGTCGCTGATGTGGTCGGAGCGGTTCAGGGGTCTCCTTGCGGCCTGGATCAGGTTCGCGGCTATCGGTGGCGACCGTTCGGCCCGGGTGGCGGAGGCGTCGGGCTCTGCTGCGGGGGAGATGAAGGGAGGAAGCGGTGGGCGGGCGCCGAGGTGGTCGTTGAGTTCTTTGGCTGCTCCTCGGAGTGAGTCCGAGGCGCGGCGCAGGTAGGCGCGTGCTGTGGCGTGGTCCGAGACCATGTGGTTCGTGAGGTAGTCCCGGTCAGCGGGGTTGGCAGACCGGAGCAGCGCGAGGGCATGCTCTGCGGTTTCGGCAAAGTGCGGTACGGCGTGACTCGGCATGGTGGTGGCCGTCGCGAGGTGGGCGAGGACGGAGTTGCCGGCGCGGGTCGTGCTGTGGCTGCTGCGGGCGAAGTCGGCTGTCAGCTGGAGGACATCGCGGGAAAGGACCTGTGCCTCGGCGGCGTGCTGCAGCAGCTCGGCGTACGACGGCGTGGCGGGCACTCGGCCGGCGTCGTCCAGCAGGTGTGTCTGCTCGGCGGCCGAGCGGAGTCTGGCCTGCAGGGCGTCAAGCGAGTCGATCAGGTGGAGAGTGGCGGTGCGGGGTATCAGCTCGCGACGCGGGTCGGAACTCATGGGCTCCTGCTTTCAGTGCATGCGGGCATCGGTGTCGAAGAGCCGCAGTTCGTGGCTGTGCAGGAGGTGCTGCACGATGAAGCTCCGGCCGGCGACCTTCCACAGGCCGCGCCCGCGGTTGAGGTGCGCGATGGCGTCCATTTCGACGGAGGTCAGGCCGAGCAGGGACGCCGCGGCGTGGAGCTGGTCGGTCTCCTGGCGGTAGATGATCCGGGTGGAGCAGTCCGCCAGGAGGCCCTCGGCCAGGGCGCGGCCCTGTGAGCCGGCGTCGCCGGCGGTGAGCAGGTCGGAGAGCCGGTGGATGACCATGAGGTTGGCGATGCCGAGGCCGCGGCTGAGTTTCCACTGGGCCTGCATCCGCTGGAGCAGGCCGACGTGCCGCATCAGGCGCCATGCCTCGTCGTACACGATCCAGCGCCGGCCGCCGCCGGGGTCGGAGAGGGCGGATTCCATCCAGGCGCTCGCGCAGGTCATCGCGAGGACGAGGGCGGTGTCGTCCCCGGAGCCGCCGAGGCGGGAAAGGTCGATGGTGAGCATCGGTGCGCTGGGGTCGAAGCTCACGGTGGAGGGGGCGTCGAACATTCCGGCGAGGTCGCCGTGGACCAGGCGTCGCATGGCGTGGGCCAGGTCGCGGGCTGCGTCGCCGAGTTGGCCCGACATCATCCCTGCGGCCTCGTCGAGTGCGTGGGGGTTGTTGAGGGTGGCGGCGATGTCGCCGAGGAGCGGGGTGCGGTGTGTGTCGGCGGCGCGGGTGACGACGGCATCGAGGGCGACGTCCAGGGCGGTGTGTTCCATGGGCATCAGGTCCCGGCCCAGGACGGTCCGGGCGAGGGAGCCGAGCAGGAGCAGGCGCCGTTTGCGGATCTCGCCGGCCCAGTCGGCCTCCGTGACGCTGCCTGGGCGCGGGGCCGCGTCCAGGGGGTTCAGGCGTCCGGGCAGTCCGGGTCCGAGGGCGACGGACCGGCCGCCGAGCGCGTTCGCCACCGGCGTCCATTCGCCTTTCGGGTCGCATGGGACGTAGACGCGGTATCCGAAGGCGATCGAGCGCAAGGCGAAGGACTTGGCGAGCGCGCTCTTGCCCTGGCCGATCACTCCGGCGAGCAGGAGGTTGGGGTTGGTGAATCCCTCGACCTTGCCGTACAGCGCGAACGGGTCGAAGACGAACGACGCTTCCGCGTGGACGTCGCGGCCGATGTAGATGCCCTCGGCGCCGAGCCCGCCTTCGGCGAGGAACGGGTACGCGCCGGCGGCGACCGCGGTGGTCATGCGGTGTGCGGGCAGCTTCAGCCGGTTGTGGCGGGCGGAGGCGGGCCCGGGCCGTCCGCTCGGGGGGTAGAGCGGAGCGGGCATCTCGTGCTCGGCGGGTGTGCTCTCGCCCTGGTGGGCGCTGGCTTCGGCGCGGGCCTTGGCGGTGGCTTCGGCGAGCTGGCGGCGGGCGGCCTTGCGGCTGGCGCGGTCGGTGCCGTGGGGGGTGAACAGCGGGCTGGCGGAGGCGCGGCGGGCGCGGCGGGCGGGCCGGTGGCTCATCGGGGGCCTTCGATTCTGCGGGTGGTGCTCATCGCACGCAGGCCGTGGTGTGCGGGCGGAGGTCGGTGGGGGTGGTCTTGCGCCGGATGCTGTGTCCGGCGGCGAGGTGGCGTTGGCAGATGGTCAGCACGGGCGGCCCTTCGGGCAGCCGTTCCGGATGGCACGCGCTCGTCTCGGTGTCTGCCTGGCCGGGGAGCAGGTGGAAGGCGGCATGGATCTCGGTGGCGGCCTGCCACAGGCGGGTGTGCGCGGTGGCGAGGTGGCGGCCTGCTGCAGGATGCGGAGGCCGCGCTGCCTCGGCCAACTGGTCGATGAACCGGTGTAGTTCGGTGAGGTGGGCGTGGAATGTGTCGAGGTGCCCGCGATCCGGGGGCGCGGCATGGTCGAGGGCCCGAGCGTGGTGGCGGACGCCTGCGGTGGCGGCCCGAAGGTAGGGGTGCGCGTCGGGCGCGCTGGGACGGGGAGGGATCAATGGGAGGTCCTTGCCGCCAAAAAGGGGCGGGAGCGGGGTGTGGGGGCGAACCGGCAGTTACAGGGTGGTGCGGGCCAGGGGGAGTGCGGCGACGGCAAACGCGTCGGGCTGCTGGTAGTTCAGCCGTCGCAGGTCGACGCCCGAGGTGACGGCGTGGGTCTCGATCTGGGCGCAGGCGGCGTCCAGGAGGGAGTCGGTCTCGGCGGTGATGGTGACCAGGCCGGTCAGGGCGACGTCCGCGTGCCCGGCGATGAGCTGGCGCTCACGCTGTTTGACGTCGGCGTACTCGACGGAGTCTTCCTCGCTGTCGACCTGCCCGCGGCGGGCGCGCTCGTTGGCGTCGGCGATGATCGCGGCCTTCTTGCGCTGGACGTCGCGCAGCGCGGACTCGAGCCCCTGCGGTACGTAGATGAGGGAGAGGCTGCGTCGCACGCCGGCCGTGAACATGAGCCCGTGCAGGAACCCGGCCCCCATTTCGGTGCGCGGCCAGTTCTCCACCCAGTACGTCGCGTGCCGCGCGCTGTCGGTGGCGAGGCGGTCGTACTCCTCGACCTGCACGACGGGACCGGCTGCCGCGGGATCGGCCTCGGCGCGGCCGGTCTGGGACCACTGCTGGAGCGCAGCGAGCGCTCTCGGGTCGTAGGCGGTGCGAACGACGGCGGCGATCTCCCGCGCGCTCAGCCACCCGGTGACCATCAGGCCGGCGTTGCGGACTGCCTGGGCGATGGACGCGGTGGTCTGCTCCATGACGGTGAACGCGCCGGGCAGCCCGCCGCCGGCCTGTGAGATCAGGCGCCGGGCCGCCTTGAGGTCGAGGGAGATGGCGAGGTAGGTCTCGTGCGGAGCGGCGGTAGGGCCGGCAGAGGCGACCAACTCGGAGTAGATCTGCCCGGCGACCGGAGTCTGGGGCTGCCCGTTGTGGGTCCAGTGGCGGGTGAGTGTGTCACCGCTGTCGGGCACGGTGCGCTCCAGCACCTGCACGGTGGCGACATGCCCGGTGCGGGCGATGCCCGCGAGCGCACGGCCCCAGCTGCTCACGTTGTGGTTCTGGGTGGCCGGGTCGAGAAGGGCGAAGGCGCGGCTGCTGACGCGGGCGATGGCGGTCAGGGTCTGCTGGTGCGGATCGTGCACGGCCGCGGCCCCGTTGGCGGAGTCGCCGGGGGTGACCACTTTGAGGGAGGCGGCGGTGCCGGGCAGGTGGAGGACGCCGTCCTGCCGTGGCCGGGTGACGGGACGGGCGAGCCAGAGTGTCTGGCCGGTGCGTCGGCGGTGCGCGTACCGGGTGACGATCGGTGCCCAGTCGATGAGGGAGCGGCCGTGCCGGCGGATCGCGACGAGTGCACCGGATGCCGCCCACAGCGGTGCCAGGGCGAGGGCGCCGAGCAGTCCGGTGGACATCACCGTCATCAGCAGCAACGCCAGCGTGCAGGAGACCAGGGTGAGTTGGGGCAGGGAGAGGCCGAGGAGGATGCCGCGGCGGGACCGGTGTGGGAACTTCACCGTGACCGGGGCGACGGAGAGATCAGTCATGGGGGCGGGTCCTGGAGGCGCGGGGGGAGTCCGGGGGCGGGACGTGGATGTCCCGCCCCCGGGAGTCGGTCAGGGGATCAGAGGCCGGCCGGGGGCGGCGGGGATCCGCTCGCCCCGCTGGACGGGGCGTGCTGCGTTCCGGAGGACGGCGGTGCGCCCTGCGGCGGCGGGGTCGTGGTCGGCGGAGTGGACTGCCATCCGTCGTTCTGTCCTGACGCGGCACTGGTGCCGGATCCGCCAGGTCCCGGGCTGCCGCCCAGCTGGCCGCTGGTGCCGTCGGACACCCTGGTCGGCGCGGGCTGGACGGCCTTCTCCAGGCCGGACCTGGCCGCGTCGCCTCCGGGCGAGGCACCCGTCCCGCCGCTCTGCGAGCTTTCCTTGCTCTCGCCGCTTCCACTGGTCGGGTGGGCGGCGATGTCGCCGGGGAAGCCGCCGCCGTCGGGGCCCTGCGGTGCGGCACCTGCGCCGGCGGCGGCGCCACCGGTTCCGGCGGTGGCCGCGGCTGCGGCGGCCTTGCGGGCGGCTTTCTCGGCGTGGGCACGGGCGATCTGCGCACCGGATCCGCCGGCACGGTGGATGGACTCGCCGTCGGTGCCGTCGGCCGCCCAGTGCACGAACTTGAAGACCGCGTACGGGCACAGCAGCACCAAGACCATGATCACGATGCCGGACATGACGTCGGCGAGGGCGGCGGTGCCGTCCTTGGCCTCGGTCTTGCCCATGGCGGCGATACCGAGGATGAAGATCACGGTCATCAGGAGCTTGGAGACCACGAGGGTGGCGGTGGCCTCGATCCAGCCCTTGCGCCAGCGCCGGGCGACTTCCCAGCCGCCGCCGGCGGAGGCGAAGACGGCGAGGGTGACCATGACGAGGATGCCGACCTTGCGGACCATCATCACGCACCAGTAGAGGAAGGCGCCGATGGCGGCGCCGAGCCCGGCGACGACCGGCACGAGCCAGCCCAGGCCGGACAGCGACCCGATCTGGCTGACCTTCACGATGCGGCGCACGGCGGTCTCGATGTTCAGGTGCGCGGTCTTGAACAGGCCGTCGCTGACAGCGTCGACGACTTCGACGGCCACCGTGGTCAAAGAGATGGCGCAGAAGGCGAACAGGACCCCTGACATGGTGCCGGTGAATGCCTGTGTCAGCGCCTGTCCGTCGCGCCGGATGGCGGCCTGGACCAGCTGGGCGCAGAACGTGGCGACCAGCAGGACCAGGCCCAGGGGCAGCAACATCTCGTAGTTGTCACGGAACCATCCGGCGTTGAGGTCGACCCTGGTGGTGGTGTCGACCGCTTCGGCGGCCAGATCGGCCGCGGCGGCGGCCAGTTCACCGGCGGACTTCGCCATCCAGTCACCGATGGCCTTGCCGGGGTCCGAGGCGAAATCCACCGCGTCGCCGGCCGCGCACAACGTGCTGGCCAGGGGGTAATCACAGAAACCCACGGGGAGTTACTTCTCCTTTCTTGTGTCAGGCGCGGGTCACTGCGTGACGCTCGGGGCGATGGCGGCCAGGGTGCAGTCGTGGCCAGGACGGCACTGGACGGCGAGGGTCACGGCCCGTTCCTCGGCCCCGCCGCCGCCCTTCTTCCAGGCGATCTGCTGCGTGCCGTTGACGGTGACGACGTAGATGTACGCCTCGGTGATCGCGGACGGGTCCTCGGCCAGGGCCTGCTTGAACGCGCCGGGATAGTGGCCCTCGGTGACGTGGGCGGTGGCGCGCTGGTCCTGGTCGGCCATCCTCGACCACAGCACCGGGTCGGGCACCTGGCCGGAGACCGAGGCCCAGTCGGCGTACTTGGTCTCGGCTGTCATCCAGGCGCGCATGCCGGCGAGCTGCTGGTAGCGGCTGGTGTCACGGGTGTCGTAGGACCACAGCATCCGGGCCGCTGCCTGGGCGTAGGCGACCGGCTCGGAGATCTGCGGAGGCTTGGCCACGGAACCGGAACCGGCCTCGGGCTTCGGGCCGGGGGCCTTGGAGGAGGACGGGCTGTGCGCCGCGGCGGGCCCGGCAGCGGTTGGGTCCGGGTGGGCGTTGCCGCTGCCGGACAGCCAGGCGACGGCTGCGGCGATGGTGAGCAGGACGGTGACGACCAGAGCGACGATGGCGATGCGCCGGTTGGCCGGCCAGCCGGCGCCGTATGAGGACAGCGAGAGGGCGGGGAATCGGTTCCGCATCAGTGGACCTGCGAGCCGAGGGTGGAGAAGAACGCGACGATTCCGTTCGCGGCGCCGAGGCCGAGGGCGGCGCCCGCGGCGACGACGGCGCCCTTCTTGCCGTTGGCCTCGGCCTGGTGGCCGCCGGTGTGGTGGCCCCAGGCCCACACGCCGAGCGAGACGGCGAGGGCGCCGACGACGGCGATGATCCCGAACATGTTGATGCTGTCGACGACGTTCTTCAGCACGCTCAGGCCGGGCAGGCCGCCGCCCTTGGGCGAGATCCCTGGGTCGTAGGCGAGCTGGATGACGCGGTCTGCGAGAGGAAGGGACATAGGTGTGGCGGGGCTCCTTGCATACGCGGGCCAGACGAGGGGGCCGGCGAGAAGAGGGGAAGCAGAGAGGGTCGGGGAGATGCGCTCGGGGCGCGGGAGATCACCGCGGTGGCGGCCCGACCGGAGCGGTGCCCTGGCAAGGCGGCGTCAGATGACGCGGCGGGCGGCGAGGATCACCCAGTCCTTGATCGGGGTGATCCGGACCGGCTTGGTGGTGCGCGGCGCCTCGATCACGAGGCCCTCGCCGATGTACATGCCGACGTGCTCAGGCCGGGTGGCGGTGCCGCGGCTGAAGATGAGGTCACCGGGCTTGAGCTGGGCGGGCGAAACCGCTTTGCCCTCGTTGACCTGCGTGTACGTGGTGCGGGAGAGCGTGACACCGGCATGCGTGTACGCCTGCTGCATCAGCGAGCTGCAGTCGCAGCGGCCCATCGGGTCGGGGCCGTGGGCGTTGGTGCAGGATCCGCCCCACTGGTAGAGCGTGCCGAGCTGCTGCATCGCCCACTCGATGGCCTTGCGTGCCTTCGGGTCGGCGTCCTTGGGGATCGCATAGCCCTTGGGGACGCTCCCTTCAGGGATGCGGCCGAAACCGGAACCGTCCTGGCCCGGCGCGCAGCCGGTCGTACTGGACGACGGCTTCTCGCCCGGGTCCGTGTTTTTGCCGTCCGCGTCGCCGCCGGCGCCGGGGAAGGTCTTGGCGATGGCGCTCTGCAGCGCGGTGGCCAGGTTCTCCCACTGCGCATACGCGTCCGGGAGACCGGACTTCTGCACGGCCTGGGCGGCCTGGGTGACGGTCATCTGCTGCCAGCCGTCCACCTTGAGCAAGTGCTTGTAGAACTGCTCGCTCGCGTACGTCGGGTCACGGATCTGCTCGGCGGTGCCCCAGCCCTGGGAGGGGCGCTGCTGGAACAACCCGAGGCTGTCCCTGTCGCCGTAGTTGAGGTTGCGCAGCCGCGACTCCTGCATCGCCGTGGCGAGCGCGATGATCTGTCCCTTCTTGGGGACGACGAGGGAGAGGCCGGTGGCCACGATCGTCTGGGCGTTGGGGACTTGCTCGGCGGGCAGGTCCAGGCCCTCGACGTGGACCTTCTTGCCTGAGGCGCCGTCGAGGATCTTGGTTACCTGCTCGGCGACCTTGTCGCTGTCGATGTCGGTGAGGCAGCCGCTGAAGGAGCCGCTGCTCTGCACGGCGTCGGCGGAGGAGGCCAGCATCATGCCGCTGCCGGCGATCAGGATGGGGGAGAGGAAGACGACACCGATGCCGGCGGCGAGCCCCTTCACCCTGAGTGGACCGCTCGCCGGTCAGCGGTTTCGGGCATGGGTGGGTAGCGAGACGTCATGAGCGTGTCCTTCGGGGGGGTGCGGTGTCCGGCGTGCCGCAGGCGCGTGGTGGAAGGGCGCGGCGGCCGGGGTGGGCGATCAAGGCGGTTCAGTGCGGGGCGAGTTGCCGCTCGCTCCAGATGGCCGGGCCGTGAGCTAGGTGTGCCGGGGCAGGGGGTACCTCCGTGAGGTGTGGCAAGGGGGTAGCCAGCGGCGGTGTGCGCCGGGCGGTCCAAAAACAGTAGGCGCCAATCGGCGGTTGACCAAAAAGTCCGCGTGAGGTGCCGGAAACCGGACCCCCTGCAGGGCACTTCTTGGTCGTCGGCGGATTCGGCTCTACAGTTTTTGGACTCCCCCTCGCCTTCCTCTGCCTGTGGCCATGGGCTTCTGCATGCCCATCTCCGGCCCGCGAGGACTCCTGTGCGAGGCGGCGTTTCCCTCCGCTTTTCCGCACCCGAATCGGGGTTCCTCTTTGCCTTTTTCCCTGCACCAGGGCGACGCTCTCGCTGTTCTCTCCGGCCTTCCGGACGGCTGCGTCGACTCCGTCATCACCGACCCGCCGTACAACTCCGGCGGCCGGACAGCGAAGGAGCGCACCACCCGCTCCGCTAAGCAGAAGTACACCTCCGCCGACGCCAAGAACGACCTCGCCGACTTCACCGGCGAGAACATGGACCAGCGCTCCTACGGGTTCTGGCTGACGCAGATCATGACCGAGGCCCACCGCCTCACCAAGACCGGTGGCACGGCGCTGCTGTTCACCGACTGGCGCCAGCTGCCGATCACGACGGACGCGATCCAGGCGGCCGGGTGGCTGTGGCGCGGTGTGCTGGCCTGGCACAAGCCCCAGGCCCGGCCCCAGAAGGGCCGGTTCACCCAGAACTGCGAGTTCATCGTCTGGGCGTCCAAGGGGCCGATCGACGGCTCCCGGAACCCGGTCTACCTGCCGGGTATGTACTCGGCTTCGCAGCCCTCGGGGGCAAAGCGCCAGCACATCACGCAGAAGCCGGTCGAGGTGATGCGCGAGCTGGTCAAGATCAGCCCCGAAGGCGGCACGGTCCTCGACTTCTGCGCCGGCTCCGGCTCCACGGGGGTGGCCGCCCTGCTGGAAGGCCGGGACTTCATCGGTGTGGAGAAGACCGAGCACTACGCGTCGATCGCGGCCGACCGGCTCACCGAGACGATCCGCGAAACCCTCACACAGGACGACGTGGTTCTCGCCGTTTGACCCAAGTCTCCTCCGGCCGCCAACGCACCCGGCTCTTTGCCTTACCCGCTGGCGTAAGCACCGCAGTAAGGGACGTGCGATTTCGCTGCCCGGCCGGTGTGAAAACGCCTCTCCCGTCCCGTGTCTCGTAGGAGGCCGAACAGTCAATGTCCGAATCCGCAAAGTCAACTGAAGACGGCGAGTTGGAGCCGGTTCGCATTCCGGATCCGCAGTTGGAGGGAATCGAGGCGAGCGTGCGGCGGCTCATGGAGCAGTCGGCGCAACAGGCTCAGCAGCTCGACCACCTCGCATCCGCGCCGGCGCCGAGCGGCTCACCGTTCGCCGCGTTCGGCATGCCGGGACTCGGCGGGCCTCCGGCCGCCGCCCCGCCGGAGCCCCGCCCGATCCTGGAACTCGAAGGCGAGGAACGGGAAGACGAACTCGATGCCCTCTCGGACTGGGTCGACGACTTCTTCCTCCCGGTCTACGGGGCCGAGGTCACCACCGCGGCGCCCTGGTGTCTGCAGTGGCAGGAGCACGACGACGTCGTGGCCTGGCTCCACGCCCTGTGGCTCGCCTACCAGCAGCACAAGGACCCCGAAGCCGGGCTCGCCGGCATGTTCGTGTGGCACCGGGACTTCCTCACCCACGCCGTGGCCGCGATCCGTGCGCCGGGTGGACCGCTGTCGGCCTGCATGACCTCTCCCGACCGGCCCGCGCATCGTCTTCTGCCCGGCCCGCCGCCGTCCGTGCGCACGGAGGCGGCGGCCACGGCGGAGGCCGCCGAGCCGGACGAGCCGACGTCGTGACCGAGGGAGTGGGACAGCCCGCCTTCGCGCTGAGCTTCGATCCTCGCGCGCTGACCGATCTCCTCCAGGCCCCCAGCGATATCCGGGATCTCGCCCTCGTCTACCTGCAGGAAGTCGTGAACGCACAGCGCTTCGGGCTGCGCCTCGACGGTGATCTGGAGGGCTTCCGGAAGCTGTTCGTGGACGCGCGGAGGGAATGGCGTGTCGTCTACGGCGTCCGCCCGGCACCCGCGGAGTCCGCGCATCCCAAGGAGATCCACGTCGTCGCCATCCGGCCGCGCGTGGGCAACGACGTCTACGACGAGGTCGGCCGCCGCCTGGGGATGACCCGACGGCCGCTGAGCGCCCGCACCCACGCGGCCCGTTCCCGTTCCCCGCAGCTGACCACCCGCACTCCCGTGCCCCGGCCCGGCCCGCCGCCTGCTGCGCTGCCTGGTCTGCCCCGTCCTGCACTCAACCCCGCGCACCATCCCACCCGCTGAACGCACGGAGCGCCGCCCATGCCCCCTCAACCCGCACCGACACCCGCCCGGCGTGTGCTCACGCAGCTCGACCACCGCATCGAAGCGGTCACGGGCCACGACATCGACACCCTGTGGACCTACCGCGACCGCGGCGTCCTCGACGACCAGCACGCCCAACTGGTCGACCGGCACGGTGAACTGGCCAAGGCCCAGACCAGCGTCACTTTCTACCTCCGCCTCCTCAGCCGACTGTCCAGCGGCGAGTTCGACGTCGACAGCGCCCTGTTCACGCGCATCGACCGCACCGTGGACCAGCTGCAAGAGGCCGCCGCCACGCGGGACGCCGCGGCTAAGCAGGTGCTCGCCGCCCTGGAGCCCATCGAAGCCGCAGCGGCGGCTTCCGCGGCCCAAGCCCGGCAGCTCTCGCCGGACGACCAGGCCGCGCTGCTCGCCATCGCCGGCGGCGCCAAGCTCCACGAACACCTGCTGACCGGCCGGATGTCCGTCACAGCCGCCTCCGGTACCCGCATCCCGCACGCCAAGCTGCAGCAGTTGGAGGATGCCGGCCTGGTCGTCCGGGACACCGGCCACCCCGTGCACGCGGGCCAGCCGGTCGCGCTCACCGACGCCGGACGGGCCGCGATGTCCGCTGCCCGCCGGTCTGCCACGACGCAGGCACCGAAGGTTCCGGCTCGCCCCGGCGCATCGCCGTCCAACCCGGCGCCGCGGCGCTGACTTCACCGAAAGGCTCTTTTGTCTCCCACCGAACCGGCGCCGGACCGGAAGTCCATCCCCCACGTCGACTTCGATCTGGACGGCCTCGACGCCGACGAGGAGAAATTCCTCGACTTCTACCGCAAGGTCGCCGTCCACGAGGACATGCTCGTCCCACTCGCCCAACACCACGACGGCCCGAGCAGCTACTACGTCCTGTTCGACCGTACCGCCACCTGGGGACATCCCGGCCTGACGCAGGTGCTCGCCGTGCATCTGCAACGCGATCAGGAGAAGCGGACGTTCAGCTTCGAGCATGCCCCCCTGCCGCTGCCCGCGATGGCGCAGTCCTGGCTCATCCACCGCGGCTGTCCGTCCGATGCCCTTGCCCTCGACCCTGAGCTGGGCCCACCGCCGGCCGATGAGGCCACGCGCACACTGGAGCGGCGCCTCACCGGCGACGGCAACCACTACGCCATGGGCTACTACTACACCAGCGACGACCCGGACGACATGGTCACCGTGGTGGCTCTGCGTGCCCTGGACGAGGAAGCTCCCTCACCGTTCCGCGTCCTGGTCGAAGAGGTCGACGCCGAGACGTGGACGCACACCCTGCGCGAGGGCGGCTTCGACACGGTGGGTGAAGCCCTGCGGTGGTGCGAGGACCGGCTCGCGGGCGAGGCCGGCCCTCTTCCGCCGGTCCGCCCGGCAGCCGCAGCCAGCCGCCCGGCCAGCTTGCCGAAGGCCCCTGTCCCGCGCCCGCCGGGCCGTTCGCGCTGAGCGCTCAGCCCGACGCGAGCGGCGCAACATAGCCGACGATCGCCGGTTAGCCAAACCGGCGATTCTCCGGATTCTTATACAGCCGCCGGGACAATCCCGCGGCCCCCTTCCCCGCCACACCCACACCTTCACGGAGGTTTCTTCCGCATGCGCTCCACCCGAATTGCCGTATCCGCAGCCATGCTCGGCGCGCTCGCTCTGCCGGTGCTGGCCGCCACCACCGCCAGCGCGGCCCCCGCTCCCGCCGCCCTCACGAGCAGCTGCTCCTCCCAGCCGCCGCTGCCGTACGAGGTGCACACCAAGGCCGTGACCATCCGCTCCAAGGCCACCACCAAGTCCACCGCGCTCGGCGTGCTCTACCGGGGCCACAAGTTCAGCGTCGCCAAGAAGAGCGGCAACTGGCTTTACATCACGGACAAGACGACCGGTGTCAAGGGCTGGGTTTCCGGCACGTACGTCTACCGCGACGTCCGCATGTGCACGGACTGAACGGAATTCAGCACGTCCCGCCAGGCAGCTGGGCTGCCCGTCACATTTCCCCGAGGCATCGGCCTTTCAGAACAGGAGACCTCTTTTGTCCGACGGCATATCCGATGAGTCTGCGGATGTCGTGGGAGTGCTCACCGAACAGGTCGAAACGCGGTTCGGCATGGGCATGGACCAGTTGAAGGCTGCGGTCGCCGCCGCTCCGGCCGCGAATCCTGACGCCACCGGCATCGTCAAGTGGCACGGCCTTCTCGTCGAGGCCCAGTTGGTGCTGGAGCGAGCGGAGGACGACCTCCTCGCCGCACTGCAAAGCCAGCCCAGCGAGGTCGACGACCCGACGATGGGTCTCGCCCTCCGGGTGAACGCGGCCGTCACCGCCCGCGACGGCAGGGCGATGGTCGTGCGGTGGCTCCTCGACCCGGACGCTCCGGGGAAGAAGGACCTCGCGGCAGAGCGCCTGGCCCGCCTCCGGCCGCCCCGCACCGGCCCGGCGATCCAGACCAGCGCCCCCAACCGGCCTGCCGGCACAGCCGCACCGGCGACGGCCTGGCGGTCCACAGGGGCCGTCCGATGAGCCGGGACAAGGCCAGCACCGTGGACGACGACCTGCACAAGGTCTTCGGCAAACCGGTCTCCGAGCTGTACGAGGCGGCTGCCGGCCCAGGTGCCTCGCCCGCGCTCACCCGCGCCCTGGAGCTGCGTTCGTTCCTGGCGCTCGCCGAGGAGCAGGTCGTCCGCGTCCGCGACCGTGTCCATGCCGACATGGATCCGGACCGCGACATGGGTGACCTGTCGGCGGACAAGCTCCGCTTCGACGCGCAGTGGCTGCAGGCAGCGCTGGAGGCCCGCGACGGCTACCGCGCCGCCCTCGGTGAACTGCTGCGCACCATGCCCCCGCCATCCCAGCAGGGCCGGCCTGTCCGCACGGCGCAGCTCAGGGCCACCGCAACCCTGCCCCCGCCTGCCGCCCCGGCACCTCCGAGTGCCGGGGCGGCCCGGGCCCGCCGACCGTGAAAGCCACCGATTGCCCCACCTCACGCCCACCGACATAGCCGGACGGATCGAGGACCTGTACGGCGCACCACTCGCCGACCTGGAAGCCCACGCCCAGGACCAGCCGCCCGGCATGCTCTCCGCCCTGCTCGGTATGCACGACGCCCTGGCCCTCGCCGAGCGCAGCATCGCCTTCCACCGCGACCAGCTCGCCCGGCTCATCCACCCCGGGCGGCAGATCGGCCCGCACGAGGTCTCCCACCTCCTCGACGCGACCCGCCGCCTCGCCGAAGCCGTCGCCGTCCGCGAGGCCCAGGCCAAATCGGTCGCCGCCGTCCTGCAAAGCCTGGCCCGCGTCCCGGCCCCGACGCCTACCCCGCCGGCCCCCTCGCCGCCAGCCGCGGCTCCGCCTCTTGTGGCGCCAAGTCCTGCGCACAGCCGCTGACCCGCAGGCCATCCCCTCTTCCTTTCACCCAGGAGTTCCTCCCTTGGCCATCACCGCTCTGCCCCCTGACGTCGACGCCGACATCGCCCGGGTCACCGAGGCCCTCGCCATGATCACCCCGCGCTGGAACGTGAGGATCCTCCTGGCCCTCTCCGGCCCGCCGCTGCGCTACAGCGAGCTGGCGGCCAAGGTGTCCTGGCTGCAGAACGGCCAGCTCCACCCCAAGCTCAAGTCACTGTGCGACGCCGGCCTCGTCGAACGCACCGAGCACAGCGCCCGGCACGTGACCTACGGCCACACCGAGCGAGCCACTGCCCTCTTGCCCATCCTGCCGAAGATCGTCACCTGGGCCGAGGAGCACTTGGAGACGGCGGAGCGCCCGCTGCCCGCGATCGAGCAGATCGAGGACAGCCTCACCCTGCTCACCCGGCGCCACGCCGCCGCCATCCTGTGGGTGCTCAAGTCCCGCCAGGAGGTCAGCGCCCGGGTTCTGGCCCGGATCGTGATGCCCAGCAGCGACTGGACCAACATCTACCCGCCGCTGCGGCAGCTCGTCGCCGACGGTCTGGTCGACACCGCGGGCAACGGCCAGCCCTACCGGCTGTCCGCCGCCGGCGACGCCCTGGGCCCCATGCTCGGCGCGGTGTCCGCCTGGTCCGCCGGGCAGCCCGTCGAGCAGGCCGCCCAGCACCCGATCTGGGGGCACCCGCAGGCCAATCCCGTGCCGAAGCCGTGGACCAGCAGCCAGTCGAGGCTGGCCCCCACGGCACCCCCAACCGTTCGGGCGGCCCAACCCTCTCCGGCCTGGCGCAACGGAGACCTCTTCTCGCACGCCACGACCGCGCGCCCGAAGGCCGCCATCCCGGCGGGAGGCCCGCGCCGATGAACACGGCCTTCACCTCTACCGAAGCGCAGCGTGCTATCGAAGTACTCGCCTCACGACCCCTGGTCCGCCTGATCACCGAGATCGACGACAACGGCGCCATACCGCCGCGACGGCTCGCCGGCACCCTGCCCGACCTGTCCGCGCAGCAACTGCGCAGCGCATCCGACACGGCCCGCACCCACGGCCTCGTGCGGAGCGCCCCCGGCGCTGCCCTGGAACTGACCGCGGCAGGGACGGAGTTGGCGGACCTGTACGACGTGATGGCTCGCTGGGCCCGGCGTCATGCCCTCCCGGCACCCGTCTGTGAGTTCAGCGGCCGTATCCAGTACGTCCTCGACCTCGTGGCGCCGTCGCTCACCACCGCCTGCGCCGACCGTGGGGAGGCGGACCTGGCACGTCTGCGCACGCTCCTGATCCAGTGGCTGGCCGGCAACCTCCAGGTGGCCAGGGTGCCCGAGCCCGAGCTGGCCGCGTGAACGGTTCGGTCACACCCCGGCAGGCACGCCACACCGGCGGGCTGATGAGCAGCATCTATCTGCCGCGCACGGCGGACGCGTTGGCGTTCGCGATGTCCACCTACGGCATCCCCCTGCTCGTTCTGACCACGACGCGCTCCGCCGCGCTGACGGGCGCCGCGTTCGCCCTGGAGTGGATCCCGCGGCTGGCTGCGTTCGGATGGGCGGGCTCGGTGGTCGACCGGCGCGGTGCCGCTGTGGTCTTCCACCTCGCCTCCCTGGGCCGGGCGCTGGCGCTGGCCGCCGGCGCGGTCCTGCTTCACCTCCACCCGTCCGGCACCCTGGCGAGCGCGACCGTGATGGTGCTGGCGGCGACGACCGGCGTGCTCACACAGTTCAGCTACATCGCGACCGAGACCGCGGGCGCCGCCGCCGGCCGCCGAGCGGGACGGCGGGCCCACCGTGTCCAGGCCGTCCTGCTCGGCATCGACCAGACCGCGACCCTGGCCGGTCCGGCGCTCGCCGGAGTGCTCTTGCTCACCGGGCCGCCATCGATGCTCGCGGTGGTCACCGTGCTCTCGCTGCTTGCCGCGCTGCTCGCCCTGCGCACCCCACCCTCGCCCGTCGCCTCGGCCCGGGCGCCGAAGCGGCAGGCCGGCGCCGGACTGCTCACCGGATGGCGCACCATCCGCTCGCTGCCCGCGCTCGGCTGGCTGGTGGCCGGGCTGACCCTGTCCAACCTGGCCACCGGCCTCCTCCAAGCGGCAGGCCCCGTGATCGTCGTCCAGCACTTCGGGCAGTCCACCACCGCCGTCGGCCTCGTCTGGTCCGCCGCTGCCGCAGCCACGCTCCTGGCCGTCACACTCTGCCGCTTCGCGCTCGACCGCTTCGGCCTGTGGCCGGTCGGCGCCTCCTGCGCCGCCCTCGCCTCGCTCGGCTGTCTCGCCGCCGCCCAGGCCCCCGACTACCCGTCCTACCTCGTATTGGTCGCGGTCCTCATGGCGGCCGACGGCGGCATGACGGTCGTCCTTCGCACCCTGCGCTCCCGCCTGATCCCACCGGAGAAGTTCGGCAGCACCCTGTCGGCGACCATCCTCATCCTCCTGCTGCCCTTCCCCGCCGCCGGCGCGCTCACCGCACTCACCCCGCCCGACGCACTGGGCCACGTCATCACCGCCTGCGCCGCCCTGCAAGCCCTCGGACTAGCCCTCGCCTTCACGCGCCTGCGCACCGACCCCGCCCTGCGCACCTGAACCCGCTGCACGCCCAGCCCGTGGAGACCTTCATGTCCATCGCCGCTCTCGGATCGCACCGCGCGACCGGTCGCACCATCACCGAGCAGTTCCACGCCTTCGACGCCCACCACCCGCACATCTACAAGGCCCTGGAACACCTGGCCGCCCGCCGCCTGGTCGCCGGCGCCAAACGCGTCAGCGTGAAGGACCTGTTCGAGGACCTGCGCCGCCAACTCCCCGACGGAGTCGACGGGCTGAACAACAACTACACCGCCCTCTACGCCCGCCGCCTGCTCCACGAACACCCCCACTGGGCTCAGGTGTTCGAACTGCGCCGCCGCCGTGCCGCCTGAGACACCCTTCCTCTTCTCACCCTGCCGTCCACCGATACGGAGAACCTCTTCTTGTCCGCTCGTCCCCTCGTCCTCGTCGTTTCTCCCGGTGACGAGACCTATCGGGGCTACTGCCTGGAGCAGGTGGCCGCCGCGTACGACGTCGTCCTGCTCACCGGCACCGAGCCGTCGTGGGAGAAGCCGTTCATCATCGACCACGCCGTGGCCGATCTGAGCGATCCCGCAGCGCTGCTCGCCGCCGGCCGGGCGCTGGCCGAACGCCACGACCTGGCCGGCGTGGTCACCTGGGACGAGTGGCACCTCGTCCCCACCGCCCGACTCGCCCGCACGCTCAGCCTGCCCTCGCCGTCCGTCGAGGTGATGCGGGCCTGCCGCAACAAGGCCACCGCCCGCCCCCTGTTCGCCCGCCACGGCGTGCCCTCGGCCGCCTCGATGAAGGCACGGACCCTGCTGGAGGCCGGCCTTGCGACGATGACCCTCGGCCTCCCGGCCGTCATCAAGCCCGCGGCGTTCGCCGGCAGCATCGGCGTGATCCGCGTCGATGAGCCCGAAGACCTGCCCGCCGCGTTCGCGTTCGCCTCGGCCGGCGCGAGCCGCAGCCGCGAGGACACCGGGGTCCTGGTCGAGGAGTACCTCGACGGCCCGGAAGTCTCCGTCGAATGCGTCACCCACCGCGGCGTGACCACCGCGGTCGCCGTGACCCGCAAACACCTGGGCCCCGCACCGTACTTCGACGAGACCGGCCACACCGTCGACGCCGCCGACCCGCTCCTGCCCCAGGTCGCCCCGGTCGCCGCCGCCGCGGTCAAAGCGGTGGGGATCACCGACGGCGTGCAGCACGTCGAGCTGCGCCTCGTGGACGGCCGGCCCCGGCTGATCGAGGTCAACGCGCGCATCGGCGGCGACATGATCGGCCACCTCGTCCGCCTCGCCACCGGCATCGACCTGCCCAGGGCCGCCGCCGACCTCGCCTGCGGCCGAGCACCGGACCTCACCCCGACCCGCAGCGCAGCCGCGGGCATCCGCATGCTCTACCCGGACGCCTCCGGCACCCTCACCGCCCGGCACGTCAACCAGCCGTTCGCCGCCCACACCCCCTGGCTGCGCCAAGTGCAGTGGATCCGCGGGATCGGCGACCAGCTCGTCCTGCCGCCCGAGGGAGACCTGTTCACCGCCCGGGCCGGGTTCTACATCGTCACCGGCCGCACCACCGCCGAGGTCACCGAACGCCTCGACCTTGCCGCGGACGAGATCACGGTCACCACGAGGGCGGACCGATGACGTCACGGACCGACCCGCACCGCGACATCGACGGCGACGTCTACGTCTGGCCGCGCCACCTCGCCTCCACCACCGGAACCGGCGACCCCGCCCTCGCCCCGCTGCTCGACCTCGGCTGGGACCTGCGGTACGACGAGGACTCCAACGTGTTCGTGAGCGCTCCCGACCGGCGCGTACGCCTGGGCTACCTGCCCGAAGGCGAGGACGACGGACTCTGGCGCATCAACGCCTACAAGGACTCCTTCGGACCGCCCGCGTGGGGCGTCTGCTTCAACGACCGCGTCCCCACCGAGTTCGTGACCGCGTTCACCACCGTCCTCGCGACCGCGTACGAGCAGGGACCGGACGCCTACCTCGCCCGGCCGGTCTCCGGGACCGACGAGCACGACTCCTTCCTCGCGGTCGTGCCCCTGCTGAAGCAGGGCTGGGAGATCGACCGTCCGCGCTGGGGCGTCTTCGCGGTCCAGGCTCCGGATGGGCATGCCGGCATGGAGTTCACCACCGGCGCCCTCGACCCGGAAGCCGAGCTGACCACGCGGGAGGCCCGCTGGCAGCTGTGGGCGGGCACGTCCGTCGACCGGCCCGTCTGGTACGCCACGGCCAGCACCGACACCCCCGTCGCCCTGCTCACCGCCGTCACCGAATGCGTCGCCGATCCGGCGCCCCTGCCCCGGTGGCGCGAGGCAACCTCCAGCTACATCAAGGGAATGGCCCAGCTCACCCCGATCCTCCCGCCCGGCCCGCCGGCTCCCACTCCGCTCGACGTGCAGCGGGCCGTCTCCTCCCGCCGTCCGGCCGCGCTACCCCCGGCCAGCATCCCGCGCTGGAGCACCACCAGCCGACCGGCCCTGCTCGGCCCGCGCCGGTAGCACGCGCCTGACCCGACCGGAGATCCTCCTTGGCCCTGCGAGCCCCTGAGTTCTTCGCCGAACTCCGCCTCCCCTACAGCTTTTCCGACCGCTGGAGTGACCGGATCACAGGTGACCTGCGGTGACGTATCGCGTAGATGTACGCGACACGGCCAGCGAGGCGGGGAGCCGTAGGAACACCGCTCTGCTAGCCGAGCAGTGGATGATCCTCGGCCGGTTCTTGGCGCGTTCTCAGCGGCGGGCTTTCCGGACCACCACGGCGACGTCGAAGCCTTCGTTGCGTATGTGGAGAGCGGTGCGGCGGTGCTGGAAGTGGGAACGCCGACGGTCGATCCCTGGCTCGACGGCGGAGTAATTGCCGCAGCACATCGCTGTGCGATCCGTGCTGGTCACGGTGTGGAGACCACGCTGGCGACGGCGCAGCAGGTGTCCGCTGTGACCGGCAAGCCCGTGATCGTCATGAGCTATTGGGCAACGGTCGAGGCACATGGGGTTGAGCGGATGACGCATGCGCTGGCATCAGCGGGCGCTGCGGGTTGCCTCGTCTGCGACGTCCCTGGTGGTCAGGGGGGGTGTCTCTATGTCCTTCGTCAAGGACGTGGTGCCTGGTATGCGGGTGTTTGGGGCGGTCATGCGGCGAGAGTGACGTCGGGGGTCCGGGATTCGTAGAAGGTGCCGTCGCGGAGCATGGCGAACAGGACGCTGATGCGTTGGCGGGCGAGTCGGAGGAGGGCCTGGGTGTGGGTTTTGCCGCGGGCTCTTTGCCGGTCGTAGTAGGTGCGCGATGCCGGGTCGGCGTTCATGCAGGCGAAGGCGGAGAGGAACATTGCGCGTTTGAGCTGTCTGTTTCCTCCTCGTGGTGCGTGCTCGCCATGAATCGAGGTTCCCGACGACCTGGTCGTGGGGGCGAGGCCGGCGTAGGAGGCGAGGTGGGCGGCACTGGCGAAGCTGGTGCCGTCGCCGACGGTGACCAGCAGGACGGCGGCGGTCCTGACTCCGACTCCCGGCATCGAAGTCAGGACCTGGTGAAGAGGGTGAGCCTCCAGCAGACTGTTGATCTGGGCTTCCAGGGCCCGGCGCTGGTCGTGGACCGCGGCCAGCGAGCGGGCCAGCGACGGGATGACCACGTCGAGGGTGCCGGTTCCCGGGACCACGACGGTCTGCTCGTCGAGTGCGGTGAAGACGTCGTCGATCAGCCGGGCGGCCATGCGAGGGGCCTTGGGCCGGATCACCTCGACGAGTCTGCGACGGCCGGCCTTCCGTAGTGCGGCCGGGGATCCGTATCGCTCGAGGAGCCAGGTGACGGCGGCGTGGTCCAGTCTCGGGCCGAGCACGCGCTCAAGGCTGGGGTGGAACTGGGTGAGCAGGCCGCGGATCCGGTTGGAGGTTCGGGTGGCTTCGGCGGCGAGGTCCTGGTCGAAGCCGGTCAGCACCGTGAGCTCGGCAGTGATCTCGTCGGTCAGCTCCAGCGACCGCAGAGTGTGAGGCATCGTCCGGGCGGCGTCCGCGATGACGGCCGCGTCCTTCGCGTCGGTTTTCGCCTCTCCCGGATAGAGGTCGGCGATCCGTCGCATCGCGAGTCCGGGCAGGTAGGCGACCTCGCAGTCCGCATCGCGGGCGACGGTCAGGGGCAGGGCGCCGATCGAGGCGGGCTGGTCCACGATCACCAGGACAGTGCCGAACTTGGCCTTGAGTTTGTCGAACACGGCCCGCAGCTTCGGTTCGCTGTTGGGCATCGGCTTGTCGAAGACCTTCTTCCCGGCCGGCGTGAGCCCGTGGCCATGGTGGGCTGTCTTGCCGACGTCCAACCCGAGGAAGACGCCTATGTCTTCGGTGTCTAACATCGCACGACTCCAGAGGTGTTGACCGCGCCGGCCTCGGCGGTGGCACCGTGCTCGCGCATCCACGTTATGCAGACCTGCCGCCCGCGAACTGCCCGGCATTGCGCCGGGCCGGGCGGTGGCCGGGTCTCTCATCAGCGTCTCCGACGGCACCTCCCGGGCCCGGCGACACCACCCCCCAGGTCATTCGTTCGACAGAGGGGACACAGTCATACCGGGCCCGGAGGCCAGCGGCCCCATTGCAGGACCGCGAAAAACATAACGGGGGCGGCCGCCGATGCCGGGATCAGTGCTCCTCTCTTGGCCGCCCGTGATGCGTCGCCCGCTGAATTCGCTGCTACGTCCCGCGCCGCGACGGGCTTCGTCTACGCTCCGGCGGTTGCGGGGCAGCGCAGAGGCTATCCCGGATGATATCGATCTGGACTCCCTCGCCTCATTTGTCGCTTCGGTTCGACATGCCGCACCGAAGATTCCGGTCCTCGCCGGCATTGGAGTCTCTGCCACGGAATTGGCCGCTCGCGTTGTGCGGCGGTCGGGCGTGTCCAGGGTGATGGTCGGCTCCCCCTGGTCCGCGCGCTGGCCTACGACGGTCTGAGCCGAGCAGCGGCTCTCGCCAAGGAGTGCGCTGCCTCCGTAACTCCGATCGTGACAGCGGTCCAGCGGTGCGGCAGCAAGAGGACGCGCCCGATGCCACCGATGAAAGCGTCGAAGATCGCCTACAAGCCGGTCGGTCTCGCCCTGGGCGCTCTCAGCGGCATAGTCGCCGGCGGACGCAACATGGGGATCGCGGTGAACGTCATCGAGTGCTGGCCTCCTGGCTGCTGCACATCGGCAGCTGTTGGGGGGCGGGAGCGGGTGTGGCTGGCTCCGGTGGGGCGTTGCGGACCTCGGAGGCCTCCGCGGTGTGGGCGTCGGCCTCTTCGAGGCGTCCCAGTTGCCGCAGACGCGTGGCGAGCTCGGTCAGTGCCAGGATGAGACACTCTCGGTACACGGCCGGAGCGGCGTCGGTCCGAGCCAGGCGGCGGTAGATTTCGGCGGCTTCTTCGGCCGACGGCAGCGCCTCGGCCACGCGTCCTGTCGCAGCGATGCAGTGTCCGAGGGTGGTCAACGCCCAAGCGAGGCCGGACAGTCTCGCGACGGGGTCGGCCTTCGCCAGTGGGCGGTAGAGGGCGACGGCTTCCGCGGCCGGGGCTACCGCGTCCGCAGGTCGTCCCGCGTCTGCAAGCGCCTTGCTGAGGTTCGCCAGCGCATCGGCCAGGTTGAGCGTGTAGCGGCCGGGGTTGGCCTCAGCCAGCTGCCGGTACAGACACACCCCCTCACCGAGCCGGTCGGCGGACAGAATCCCGTGGCTGTAGATCAGCGTGTACGCGAGGTCGGGCAGGTAAGCGACCGGGTCGGCCTCGGCGAGTTCCCGGTGGAGCGCGATCGCCTCCTCCACCGCTGCTGCGGCCTCGGCGCGGCGCCCGACGTTCCGGAGGCAGTGGCTGAGTGTCGCCAGATTCACTGCGAGATCGGGCAGATGCCGGGCGGCCGAAGCTGTGCGCACCAGGTGTCGGGACAGCTCAGTGGCCTCCTGCGCGGTGACGAGCGCATCGGAATTACGACCCACTTGCATATACCGGTGGGCGAGGCTGGTCAGTGCGAGCGCGAGCTTAGGTGAGTATGCGGCGGCGTTGGCCTCCACCAGCCGACGTCTGATCTGCACTGCCTCCTCGCTGAGGGACACGGCTTCCCGTCGGCGACCGGCCAAGCTGATGATGGAGGAGAGGTTGAATAACGAGGCCGCGAACGGGTGCAGGTAGCTGGCTGGGTCGGCTTCGGCGAACCGCCGGTAGAGCGCGACGGCCTCCTGCGCGGAGGCGAGAGCCTCGTGCGTCCGCTTCAAGTCACAGAGCTGGGCGCTGAGATTGGACAGCGTGAGGGCGAGTTCGGGCAGGTATCTGCCGGGGTCTGCCTCGGCGAGTCGGCGCCGGATCTCCACCGCATCCTGCGCCGGCGCGATGGACTCCTGGTCGAATCCGCTCTCTGCGAGACGTGCCGCCAGATTTGTTAACGAGCGGGCCAGGTCGGACCAACGCTCGGCAGCAGGGTCGGTGGAAGCCAGCTGACGGTTGATCTCCGCAGCCTCCTGGCTGGTGGCCAGGGCCTTCGACTGGTGGCCCAGTTCGGCGAGGACGTTGCCTGCCTGGGTCAGCGCGGAAGCAAGTTGGGGCAGGTGCTCGTCGGGGTTCGCCTCGGCGAGCTGGCGCCTGATTCTCACCGCCTCCTCGATGGGCTCCAGGGCCGATTCGTGGAGGCCGGCGATGGTCATGCGGTAGGCGAGGTCGTGCAGCAGGTCGGCTCGGTGGGCGGGACCGGTGGCGGTGGCGAGCCGGTGGGAGATCAAGCGTTGGGCCAGTGCCGCGGCGCCGAGGTCGAGGTCGACATGGCTTTCGGCGGGCAGCCTTGCGTCGACGGCTTCCAACACCGCGAGGTCGATGTCGTCGAGTTCGGCGAGGCGGGCGATGGCGGCGCTGCCCGCGGTCAGGGCCAGGTCTGGGTGCTGCCGCAAGAGCGGCTGGAGATGCAGGGCGGTCATGTGCGGCCACCGGTGGGCCGCCTCGATCAGGACAGTGACGGCCTGGCGGGTGAACGGCGGGTAGTCGGCACGGTCCACGGTGGTTGTGAGCAGCCGGCCGGGTGCGGTGGCCGCCCAGGGATCGGTCGCGTAGTACCCGAACTGTTCCTCCCTGCCGGGCAGCGTCAGCGCGAGGAAGTCCTCACCGAGCCGGTCGGGGCCTAACGGCTCCAGCATCCGGGCGGGGTCCTCGGGCGGGTAGCAGTAGGCGTGGTCGCGCAGCACACCCGCTGCCGACGCGGTGTCGGCGACGCCGGTACGGGCCAGCGCGGTCGCGGCGTCGGCGGCGTCCAGTGCGCGGGTGAGGGTCGCGACGTACACCGTGCGGCCCATGGTTTGCGCGGTGGCGCGCACCGGGCCGTGTCCGCCATTGTGGGCGGACCTCCAGTGGTCGTGCTCACGGTCCAGCAGGTACGACGAGAGTCCGGCCTGATCGCTGCTAACCGGCGGGGTCCGGCCGCGGGCCGCCGCGTCGACGTCGGCCAGCGCCTTCATGTGCACCGTCAGCGTCAGCGCGTACGTTGGGTCGCTGAAGTCGCTGGGGGGTTCGACGCCTGCCGGTTCCTCGAGCCCGAAGACCTCGGCGAATTGGTCGCGGGCCGCCCGGTACATCTCGAGGCGCCCCTCTGGGGTGTTCGGGACCGGCTGAAGTCTGACCGCGTCAACGTCGTAGATGTCCAGCTTGGACATCTGGTGGGACAGGCCCTGCCACCAGGCGCCAGCAGGGCGTGCGAGTAGCAGGACGCGCAGCCGGTCTCGCGCGGCGTCGCGGTGCTGACGGACTAGGGTGATCAGGTCTTGCAGGGGCCATCGCTCGGCGTAGTCGACGATCAGCACCAGGCCCGGCGCGCGTACGGTCAGGTGCTCGTCGCCACCGCCCGCCGAAGCCGCCTCCGACCGGTGCCGGGCGAGAGCGACGGACCATCCGGCATTCACCGAGCGGGTCGCGAACTCGATGGCGAGGCGCGTCTTGCCCTGGCCGCCCTCGGCATGCACCAGCCGCACCGACAGCCCTGGCGCCTGCTCGTCCCGCCAGGCTTCCAGCAGGTCCAGTTCCGGACGTGGGCGGAACGGCACGATGCGATGCCGGGCCGCCAGCAACCGGCTGGGTACGCGGAGGAGGCTGGGGACCGGGGCCGCTTCCGTCGGGGAGAATGGCTCCACGCGGTAGGGTGGTTCGTTCCGGTAGATGTAGTTGTACTGGTCGCCGTGCTGCACCGCGTTGACGTGGCCGTCGCGGCTGGCTCGGACGTCCTGGGTGAACACGGCCGATTCCCGATGGCGGGAGGCGCCCGGCTCCTCCTCACTCATCCGTTCACCTCACCCGGCCTTCAGCCCTGGCCGTTGACGGTGTCGGTTCCGGGGGGCGAGTCCATGTAGTAGTTGTGCTGGTTGCCGTACTGCACGGCGTTGACGATGCCGTGCTCGCGGGCGATGTTGGTCTGCGCCCAGCTCTGTTGTGCCGCGGGCAGGTCTTGGCGGATCCGGTCGATTACGGCTTTCAACTCGGAAGCGGCCTGCGGGTTCTGCTGGAGGAAGTCCTCGAGCTCGTCTTGCCAACGAGGAAGCTGGCGTCCGCGTTCGCCATCGATATCGTCGGCCCTTTCCACCCGGCTGGCGCTCCGGTCTAACTGGCCCTCGACTGCACGCTGCTGTGCTGGCACATAACGGCGGTAGAGCGCGACCGTCGCGTTGCGCGCCGTCTCCCAGGCACCCGTCGCCATCGCGGCGACGATGGTGGTGGCGCCGGTCATCGCCAGCGCGGCGACTTCTTGCTCCACACGGAACTCCTCTGCTCAGCGCGGCTGAACGCGTCAGCCAGCGGTCTCGTCTGATGCACACGCAGCTTATGCCCCCGCGTTCTGCGGGCTGGCCACTCCACGTCGTGCCCTCCATGATGCACGTGACCACCCCAACAGGGGGTGAAACCAGGCACGTTACAGACGGCGGCGTGCGCCCCCGCAGCTACGGATAGAAGTCTTCGGCGCCGACGTGATCACACGCATCGTCTCAGTGGCGACCTTCGTGGGAACGCTCGGCAAGCTCGGCTTCGAGATCGCCGATCCGGGCCTCCGCGTGTCGGAGGTTGGCGCGGCAGCCTTCGAGACGTTCCTGAAGAGCCCGGTGCTCTTGTGCCAGCTGGCGGATACGGCGCTTCAGGGTGGCGTTTTCGATGACCACGGCCTGGACCGATTCACCGCTGCTGGTGGCCGTCTCCGTGTCGCGGAGCTGGCCCATGATCTCTCCGATGCGGGCGCGTTGGGACCGGATCTCCTTGTGCGCCGGGTCAGGCCCTCCTCAGCGTTGAGGGCGCGTTCGCGCCAGGTCGCCTCAATGCGGTCGTGATCGTCAGCGCTGCATTGCGCGCGTCGCGCGTGGGTGGCGGCCACCGCGTTCTGGCAGAGGGCGCGGGCCTCGGGGTTCTCGTAGAGAAAGGTGCTGGAGACGGCGGCGCGGCGGGCAATGGTCGTGATGGTGAGCTGGCCGCTCTCGCGGCGGAGCTGGGCGATGGCGGTCTGCACGTCGGCGAGCTTGCGCTCGGTCTGTCGGCGCCGCGCTGCGATGGCGGCAGCGGGTGCTGTCGGGGAAGTCATGGGCTTCGTTCAGTCGGTCTGGGAGCTGAGGTCGTCGAGCTCGGTGGCGGACTCGTCCTGCTGGTGGACGAGTTCACCGGCCCGGAAGGCGGCGGACCAGACACGGCCGTAGTAGTCCTGGGGACGCCGCAGGTCGAGGCTGAGGGCCTCTTCGAGCAGGCCCACTGCGGCCAGGGCGCGCTCCAGCCCGTCGATCGCGCGGGCGGTGGGGTCGAAGTATTTGTGCAGGTAGTCCCGGGTGGCCGGGTCGGGGGCGCCCTCGGCGAGCATGCGCCAGTGCTCGCGTTTGCGGTGCCAGTAGACGAGGTCGGCGCCCGTCATGACGAACTTGTCGCAGTTGTGGCAGTCGAGGTTCCAGGGGCAGGCGCCTCCGTCGACGACAGGCTGGAAGGTGCAGAAGCCTCCTTCCGCCGGCGTCGAGCGGTGGGTGAGGTCGACGAGCATGGCCTCGGCTTCCTGGCGGGTCTAGGAGCTGTCCGGCGGATCATGTGACTTTCTGACTGGCTGCTCGTTGGATCGAGCATGGGTCGGGGGGATCTGACGAATCGCGAGTGGTCGCTGCTCGAGCCGCATCTGCCGTCCGCGGGCGGTCGGGGAGGCCGGTGGAGCGACCATCGCACAGTGATCAACGGGATCCTGTTCCGGGTTCGGACCGGTGTCCCGTGGCGTGACCTGCCGGAACGCTATGGGTCCTGGAAGACGGTCTATGAACGGCATCGCCGCTGGTCGGCGGACGGCACCTGGGACCGGATCCTGCAAGCGGTCCAGGCCGACGCCGACCTTGCGGGGCGGATCGACTGGTCGATGGTCGGAGTGGACTCGACGTCCTGCCGGGCTCACCAGCACGCGGCCGGCGCCCGCAAGGCCAGGCCGCGGGTTCCGAAAAAAGGACGACGCCCCGGCACCACCGCCCCGATGAGGGACTCGGACGGTCCCGGGGCGGTCTGACCTGCAAGATCCACCTCGCCGGCGAGGGCGGATGCCGTCCCATGGCCCTGCTGCTCACGCCGGGTCAATGGGGCGATGCCCCGCAGATGATCGAGGTCCTGGACCGGATCCGAGTCACCCGGCCGCTGGGCGGACGGCCCCGGACCCGGCCCGCTCACGTCAGCGGCGACAAGGCTTACAGTTCCCAGCGCAACCGCCGCTACCTGCGAAGACGCAGGATCAAACACACGATTCCCGAGCCGAGGGACCAGCGGGCCAACCGTCGGCGCAGAGGCAGCACGGGCGGCAGACCCGTCGGGTTCGACCGCGAGCGCTACCGGCGTCGCAACGAGGTCGAGCGGACCATCAACCGGCTCAAGCACTTCCGCGCTGTCGCCACCCGTTACGAGAAACGGGCCTACGTCTTCCACGGCACGGTCACCGCAGCAGCGATCCGCTTATGGCTCCGCCCATGATCCGCCGGACAGCTCCTAGGTCGGCCAGGGAGTTGATCTCCTGTCTCTGGCACTCGGTTACCAGCCGCTGCACCACACTGATCGGCCAGTGTGCCCCTTCAGCAGGGCCCTGGGCATGCCGGTGCAGCACCCACTTGACCTCGGCCCGGGCCAGCGGCCGCAGCCCCCGCAGGGACAGCACCCCGTCCGTGCGCCCGGCCGGCGTCGCCTTTGCGCACCAGCCGCGGAAGGCAGCTTGGTCGACGTAGTTCACCGTGAACGTCGCGGGCGCGCCTCGGCGGGGGCGCTGGTGGATCGCTTTCGCGTTTCCCGGCCGGCCCTCCCGGGTGTAGCGCAACAAGTGGTACGGACACAGGCCGATGTAGTGGCCCGCTCCCTCCGGGCACGAGGGCACCAGGCACTCATCGAGACGAGGAAGCGGCTCCTGCCGGGCAGCCCAGAGTTCGTAGTCGTCCGGCCTGCCGTTCCGGCGCTGAAACGCGCTCCACTTCACCAGAGCAGCGGAGTGCAGGAAGCACAGCGAGTTGCCGCTATAGGCCGGCACCTCCGGGCAGAACACGCAGTTGCCGAGGTGGCGTCCACCGCGGGGCTTGAGCGGCACGGCATCCTTCAGGAAGGCGACGATGTCGCGGCCCTCCCGCTGGAACTGGCTCCACTGCGCGGCGTGGCCGCAGCAGTAGTCTCGCCAAGTATCCCGGCTGCGCTCGCAGCCCGGGACCCCGCACCGCCAGCCGTACACAGGGTAATCACGCGGGACCCGGATGACGTCAGGCCGCAGCACCGGGTCGAAGGACGGCCCGGCGATCAGGGCCTGGAGAAGCTCCAGCCGATCGGACGTGGTGCGAGTCCCGGCGGTCGAGTCCGTTGCAAGGGCCAGGGCCGGGGCGCTCACTCCTCCTCACCCCAGACGGTCTGCAAGGCGGCGGAGAACTCCGGGGAGTGGAGGTCGGGATGCCCGTAGACCTCGTCCACCATGCGTGCCGAGGCCCAGTTACCGACCTCCTTGGCCACCATCGGGTCTTTGGACACGTCCAGCACGTCGTTGGTCAGCTGGTGCCGGAACGCCTGGGGCTTGATGCGGCCCGGCAGCCCCGCACGACGTCTGGCCCGGCGCAGCACCCCACGCGCTGCGTCGGCGGACCACGGCTCGCCGCGCCGGGGCCCATTCAGCTGGATCAGCAGTATGCCGTGCCCGGCCGCGACACTGTACTCCGTCGTCATGTAGGTGAAGTAGCGGCTGATCATCGCCGGGCTTACCCGGTAGATCTCACCGCCGGTGATCACTCCGTCGACCATTCGCCAGTCCGGCTTGATTTTGGCCGCCGCACGGTTCTGGTTGCCCGCCCGGTGGCAGACGTGCACGTGCGGGTCCCGGCACTCTCCGCAGGCCGCGTCTCGCCGCAGGTGCAGGTCGACCAGGTGCAGGCCGGTCAGACCGCCGATGCGCATGGCGGTGTCCGACAGCCACTGCACGACCATGGCGTCTCGCGCTGTGTTCACGCACTCCAGCAGGCTCGGCCTGGCGCCGTCCGGCAGCATCTTCGGGTGCCGCCGGGTCGGCCGACCGGTCGGCGCGAGCGGGTTGGCGGGCATCGACGTTGCCACATGACCCAGGAAGGCCCGGCGGCGGTCCGCCTTCGTCGGCAGGCGCTCCACCGCCAGCGCCGACCGCAGCTCAGCGTTCACGCCGCTGCTTGTGCAGACATGCAGGTAGAAGCCCTTCAGGCAGGCCGCGGCAACCTTCAGTGCCGACGCACCGTACGGACGCTTTGGTGGCAGGCGCCAGGGCTGCCCCCACGGCATCGGCACTTGCGCCCCGACAGCCCCCATGTAGCGCAGCAGATCCCTCAACGCCGCCTTATCTGCCGTCAGCTTCTCCCGGCGACACCACCGCAGATGGTCCACCAGGGAGTACGCGTACGTCTTCTGCGTTCCCGACCCCTCATACACCCGGAGGAAGTCATCAGCCTCATCATGGATGGACCCGTCAGCACACACGATCGTGTACGACCGGCCCCCACTGGCACGCGTCAGAACCTGTACGCGCAGGTCCCCAACGACCAAACCGGGTCGCGTCATGCTCCGCCCACCCCAAGTTCCCGCCGACACGGTCCCGGACACCGGACCCCGGAGCGAGCAGAGCAGGAAAGCCCAGCTGTCCGGTGGCGTTGGCACGCTACGGCTCATGACTCCTTTGAGTACGTGCCGGACACTACGAGCCCGGCCGGTTAACCCGCCCGGGTCAGCTCATGAGACGACCCAGACGGGTGACGCGGAGGCGCCTGGGCAGGTCGGTAAATTTCGCGACGGCACGGTCGTGGGCAACACCTACCTCGCCGCGCCGACTCCAGGCACACACCTTCGGCTCCGAATCGACTTCACCCGCACCATCTACGCGGACACTTACGGCGGCCTACGCCTCGCGGTCGTCCACCCGGACCGCGGCGAGATCGATGCGGTCACCCTCAGCTTCCTGGACCACGGCACCTTCCACCGCCGCGACGTTGCCAGCAACAGGCCCCTGAACAGCTCCGATCACGGCACCTTCAGCAAGTACCACCGCCCCGGTCAACCACCCTGGGAAGGAGCTGAGTTCACCGGGGTCCGCGACGCCATCGAGCGATACACCGCTGTCTGGTTCCCGGGCGCGTGGGCGGCGTCCGCGCCGGGCTGGGCTGCCAACAGGAGCACACACACGGTTCCCGCTCTGCCGGCCGCGCGCGGCGGCGCCCGCACTCGCTGAGCCACGTCCTTCCCTGGCAGCCCGTCCTTCCCGCAGGAGCCCCGCCCGTGCTCACCCATCCCCTTGAGAACCTTGACGCGGCCCAGAGCGTGCAGGTCCTGCCTCGCCACCTCGCCGGTCCCGGCGCCGTCGACCCCCGCGCCGTGTGGGCCTTCGCCTTCGAGGACGGCTGGCCGTTCGCCCAGACCGAAGAAGGCACGGCCGCCGCATTCAGCCCGTGCCTACGCCTGCAAACCACCTTCGACCCCCAGCCCGACAAGCCCGGCAAGGGCACATGGACCATCAACGCCCACCGGGCCCCGTTCACCCCGCCCGGCTGGCGGATCACCTTCGACGCCACCACCCCCGCCGAAGTGCTGCACGACGTCCACAGCGAGCTGCTCGACCTCTATCTCGACGACAGGTACAGCGACCAGGACCGGCTGTTCCAGGACGAGACGGCACCGTACGAGGCGTACGCGCCGCTGCTCACCCGCGGCTGGAGCCATGCCGTCCAGACCGACGGCACCCAGACCTTCCTCACCCCTGAGGGACTCGGCGGCGTACGCCACCGCTACGCCACCAGCGATTCCAGCGAACTGGCCTGGCGGGCCTGGGGCGGCTATCCCAGCGAGCCGCACTGGACGGCGCGCTTCTCGTTCGGCACGCCCACCACGCTCGTCGCGGCCTTCACCGCCTCACTCATCTCCACCGAGCCACTGCCCCGCACCCTCCAGGACGTCCCCACCCAGACCCGCCGCGCCCTCTACCTCGCCACTCCGACAGGCAAGCAACAGCACGGCAACCCACCCGTCACCCCGCCACCTCCGGCCCCGACCCCCGGCCGTACCCGATGACCTTCCTCGTCCCCTGCCCCAAGGAGTCCCCTTCCTCGTGCACGCACGCATCGTTCGATCCGCTGCTGCCGTCGCCGTCACGGTGGCCGGCACCCTGGCCTGGGCGCCAGCGCCGAGCCCCCGCACCGACCCCCTCGGCCTCCGCCGCTCCAGCCGAGACTCCTGCCCAGGACGCGGGCAGCGTCGAGATCACCACGAAGGACACGGCGGGAGACGCCCTGCCCGGCGCCGCGTTCCTGCTGCTCGACTCCACCGGCCAGGAAGCCGGACGCCGCCGGAGCGATGCCCAGGGGAAGCTGACCTTCCTGACCTCGCGCCGGGCATCTACCGGCTCAAGCAGACGGGGTCCGGCAGCCCGCTCTACGACGTCGTCGCTGACCAAGACGTCATCGTCACCCCGGGCAACGCCACCCGGCTGACGATCACCGACCCGTTCAAGGCCGCCCAGGTCCTCCTGCAGGCCAAGGACGACAAGACCGGCAAGCTCCTGCCCGGCGCGACCGTGAACATCGGCACCGGCACCTCCACGCTGCTCACCCTGACCACGGGCGCCACGGACACGGCCTCCGGTGACCTGCCCGTGTCCAGTCGCAGCACGAAGTTCTGGGTCAAGAAGATCAAGGCCCCCGCTGGTTACGACCCCTACAAGCCGATCAAGACGTTCACCGCAGGCCCCGGCGCCCCTGTCACCGTGACCGTCACGAACCCGGATCGAGCGGCATTGGGAGGACATCCTGCGGATCGTCGGCTCCATCCACACCGGAGCCGTCCGCGCGTACGACGTGATCCGGATGCTCTCCCGTGAAGGTCGCCCCACACCGCTCGGAGATGCGATCGCCCACTACGGGCGGATCGCGAAGACGCTGCACATCCTGCGCTTGGCCGACGAGCCCGGCTACCGGCGGCAGATCAAGGTGCAGGCCAATCTCCAGGAGGGTCCGCACGCACTTGCGAGGAAGGTCTTCCACGGCCGGGCCGGGCAGCTCTACCAGCGCTACCAGGACGGCTTGGAGGACCAAATCGGCGCGCTCGGCCTCGTGCTGAACGCCTTGGTGCTGTTCAACAGGCGGTACATGGACGCCGCCGTCAACCAGCTGCGTGCGGACGGCTTCGATGTCCGCGACGAAGATGTCGCGCGCCTTCTCGCCGTTCGTGCGGCACCACATCAACATGCACGGCCGGCATTCCTTCCAGCCCCCCCACCTGCCCGGCGGCCTGCGGCCGCTCCGCGACCCGTGCTCCGGCAGCGGGGAATGACGAGCTGCGCTCTGTCCCGGCCGCGGCGCGTCTTAACGTCATGCAGATCGGGGGCTGGTGCGTCCGCGGCTGCCGTCGAGCCCGGAAGCTCGCTCTGGGCCCCGTGCCTGCGAACCGTCGCAGGCATGGACCGACGATTTTGTCGATCCCTCCTGGGAGCGACGGTGCTTTGGGCCGAGCTGCTCTGCGGTTGGCCGTCGCGTTCCTCGGTCCCGCAAGGGCTGCGGGAAACTAAACATCGACTTACGGGCTTATTTGCTTATAGAACAGAAATTCACCTCTTTGCCTGCTTCTTCCGCCGTCCATGATGGCAGTGACGTCAGCAGCAACGAAGGGGGTTCCATGGCTGATTGGGTGAAGGTCGCGGGCGGCCTCGCGGCGATCTCGGCAGGGTCCAGGACGACGGTATGGGGGGTGAACGCGGCGAGCGCCGTCTACCGGTACACCAACTTCGACGGCAATCCCTGGATCAACATCCCCGGGGGCCTGAGCGACATCGGCGCCGCGGCGGACGGCACAGTGTGGGGGGTCAACAGCAGCAATCAGATCTACCGGTACCACGGGGACCAGGACGGCGTGAACCCGTGGAAGGGTATCCCCGGCAGCCTGGTCCGCATCGACGCGGGCTCCCGCACGAGCGTATGGGGGGTGGACTCCGCCGGCGCCATCTACCGGTACACCAACTTCGACGCCAACCCCTGGGTGAAGGTCCCCGGAGGGCTGAGCGACATCGGCGCCGGCGCGGACGGCACGGTCTGGGGCGTCAACAGCGGCAACCAGGTCTACCGGTACACCGGGGACCAGGACGCCTCGAACCCGTGGGTGGGCGTCCCAGGCAGCCTCAAGCGCATCGCTGTGGGCTCCAGGACGAACGTGTGGGGCGTCGACCCCGCCGGCAGCATCTACCGGTACACCAACAACGATGCCAGCGGCACCAACCCCTGGATCAAGATCCCCGGCACCGCCACCGACATCGCCGCCGGCGCCGACGGCAACGCATGGCACATCAACAGCGCCGGCGACATCTACCGCTACACCGGCGACCAGCCCAGCTGACCCCCGCCCCGATGGACCGTGCGGGCCCCCTGCCGAAACACGGCCGGGGGCCCGCACCGGCGTCCGGCCCATTCCCCGCCCGACCGGCGTCCGCAGCCCTCCAGCCGGCGATAGCACCACAGCTGTTGCGCCAGTTAGAGTTCGACCACCAGTGGCTGAGCTGCACAAACCCGGAGGTGGTCACCGGCATCTCTGCCGCCCGGTGGTGCGCTGGTTCGGGGTGTACCGCCGGCCGCCGCCGTATACCGTCTCCCTGTCCGGCCCGTCACCTACCTTCCGCCGTGGTGACGGGCCGGCCGGCTGCTCAGCGGGCGAAGGTGACGGTGATGGGCCGGTCGGGGCAGTCGGCGAGACGCGTGGCGAGCGCGTTGTGTTCGGCGGGGTCGACGCGGAGCTGGTAGCGGGTCTTGTCGGCGACCCAATTGGTGACGTACTCGCACCAGTACGGGGTGTACGGGGGCAGCCATTCGGTGGGGTCCTTGTCAGCCTTGGACCGGTTGGAGGCCGCGGAGACGGCGATCAGGGCCCGGGAGTCGTCGAGATCGTTGGCGTAGGCTTCGCGTTCCTTCGCCGTCCAGGCGGAGGCGCCGGAGTCCCAGGCTTCGGCGAGCGGGACCAGGTGGTCGACGTCCAGCTGGCTCGCGCTGTCGAGGTAGCGGTCGTCGTACGGCGAGTACCAGCTCCCCCCGGTCAGCGCGCACTTGGGTCCGATCTCGGGAGCGGTGACCGCTTCCTCGAGGAGGACCTCGGCGCGAGTGTTGCAGCCGTCCTTGTCGGCGTCGGTCCAGTGCTTGAACTTGTCCCGGGTGTAGCCGGTGCGGTCTTCGTCGGCCACGGTGAGTTGGGCGAGGGCGTCGCGGACCGGGAGGGTGGCGGTCTCGCCGGGCGCGTGCCGGGCGGGCAGGTTCCCGGCGGCCGCGGGGGCGGCGTGGGCGGTGGTGGGGGTGAGCAGGGCGAGGGGCGCGAACAGGGCGGCGAGCAGGGTGCGTCGGGTACGGGCGAGGCGCACAGCCGGGTCTCCGTTTCGAAGATCACGAACAGGGTTGTGATCTTCGTAGCCCTTGGGGCGGCGCCGCACGTGGCGATTGGCCTCGGTTTCACTCCCTGGGCGAACTAGTCACACCGCCGGATCGCCGCCCGTGGGGTGTTCATGGAGAGCATGCCGGTCCATGGAGGATTACCAGGAGGGCGTAGCGGGGGCGAGGGGCGTGCGGGAGTGTCCTGGAGGCGGGTGTGCACGCTGGGGGAGGAAGTGCCGTTGGCCTATGCTCCGACCAGCCACAGTCACTACCAATAGTAGTAGTGAAGTTTCTGTACGTAATCGGAATGCTGGGTTGTGTCCTCGCGGTCGGGTCTGTGACCGCCGCTCGCCTTCTGGAGAGGAAACTCGCGCCATGCTCCGTGCTGTCCGCTCCCGTACGCGTGTCCTGGCCGCTGCCGTCGCCTGCGCCGCACTGTCCGCGGGTGCGGCCCTCACCGCACCCACCGTCGCAACCGCCGCCCCGAACGTGACCATCTCGTGCTCGGCCTCCGGTCGGACCCACTTCACCCCCGGTGTGCAGCTCTGGCCGCGCCAGCAGCACGTCTCCTACCAAGGCCGGGACGGCCGTTGCAATGACAACACCGACATCGGTATCAGCAGCGCGTGCATCACGGCTGACTTCGACGGTGTCACCCTGGGCTGCCTGTCCGGCGGCGGCACGGGCAGCGGCACCGGCACGATCGAGTGGACCACCGTGGACGGCTACCGGCTGCGCAGCACCTTCAATCTGACCATCGACAAGACCGTCCTCAATGACGCGAACGTGACCGGCTAGTGCTCTGACCGGGAAGGTTCACCGGGTCCGTTGATCCGCATGTGGTTCGCCTACCATCGCGTTCATGTCCGGACCCGAGCACGTCCTTGAGTGGTTGCAGAGCTGGTATTCCTCACAGTGCGATGGCGACTGGGAACACGAATGGGGCGTGAAGGTCGAGACGACTGACAACCCTGGGTGGTTCGTCAAGATCAATCTTGAGGAGACAGCGTTGGCTGACCGGGAGCATCCCCGCCACCAGGTCACTCGAGGCGAGCACGACTGGGTTATGGCGTGGACGTCTGAGCAGACGTTTCACGTCGCCTGTGGGCCCGGCAATCTGGCCGAGGCGCTCTCGCTGTTCCGGATCTGGGCGTCCGAGGACGTCGCGGAATAGCTCTGCTCGGGGCTCCTCACGCCGCGAGCGCGGGTCTGCCGCCCCAGCGAATGCCCTTCTCGCTGCGTATGCGAGCGCGTTCCTTCTGCTGGGCATCAAGGACGTCCGGGTGACGTGCATTCTGATTGCGCCAGCGCAGGTAAGCGTGCATCGCCCTGGTCTGGACGGTGTGGTTGGGGTGGTTGGAGTTGGCGACGGTGAACTGCCGAAACGGCCCGAAGTGGGCCTCGATCGGGTTGGCCCAGGACGCGTAGGTCGGGGTGAAGCACAGCTCGACCCGGTTCTTCCTCACCCAGCGCCGGATCGTCTCACCCTTGTGGGCGGACAGGTTGTCCAGGATGACGTAGATCGGGGCGCCGTCCGGGCGGGCCGCACGGATCGACCTCAGTGCGGCCAGGGTGTTCGCCGCGCCCTTCTTGCGACGGTTGACGCCCCAAAGCGTGTCGTCGCCGATTGAGTAGCAGCCGTGGAAGTAGCGGACGCCGTGGGTGCGGTGGTAGGTCGCGGGGTGTCGCTCGGGGTGACCGGCAGGGGCCCAGCACGACCCGCCGGTGGGGCGGATACCGAGCGGGCCGAACTCGTCGAACGAGAAGACCCGGTCTGGAAAGCGTTCCAGCACCTCCTCGATGCGGTCGAGCTTGGCGTCGCGCTCGGGATCGGGCGACTCCTTCCACGTCTTGGTGCGCTGGAAGGTGATGCCGCGGCGGGTGGCGAGTTTGCGGACCGACCAGCGGTGAAGGGTTGGCCGAGCTTGGTCGGGCGGGTGGTGGCCGTCTGGATGACGAAGTCCTCGTCGTCAGGGCTGAGCGGGCGGGGACGGCCTCCCGCCCACTGAGACATCTCACGATGCCAAGTCGTCAAGCTGCTGCGGCCAGTTGGGAGGGGAACGCGACGTTTTCGTCGAACAGTTCGCCGGTCTGGAGGCAGTGGTAGAGCTGCCCGATCATTCGGTTGAACAGGTGCCGCTGGGCGGCTGCGTGCCAGTCTCCCTGCTCGCGTCGGCGACGGTAGTGGGCGTCGGCTCCGGGTGAGGACCGCAGGGCGGAGAAGGCCCACAGGTAGCCGGCGTGGTTGAGCCGGTCATTCTTGATCATGCGGCGTCCGACGTGGTGTTTCTTCCCGGATGCGCGGGTGACGGGGGCGGATCCCGCGTATGCCTTCATGCCGCGGGCGTCGGCGAATCGCTGACGGTCGTCTCCGATCTCGGCGAGTACTCGGGCACCGAGCTGAACCCCGAGACCGGGGAAGCTCAAGATCACGTCAGCGTCCGGGTGTTGGAGAAGAGACGCCTCGACCGCCTCGGTGAGTTCGTCAGCCGCGAGGCAGGCGGCTTCGAGCTGCCGCAGAAGGGCGAGGGCCTGCTTGCCGAGTGCGTCCTCGACCAGCCATGGCTGACTCGCGTAGTCACCCCGGAAGATCTCGCGGAGCCGCTCAGCCTCTGCTTCGATGCCACGGCTACGACCGGCACGCTTGAGGGCGGAGCGGAGCTGTGCGCGGGTGAGCCGCGCGGCCTGGGCCGGCGTCGGGGCCACCTTGAGTAGTTCGCGGGCTTCGGGACGGCACAGGCCGTTCTGCCATCCGGCGAAGGCATCCAGGGCAGCGGGGTAGTACTCGCGCAGCAGGGAGCGGAGCTGGTTGGCGATCTGCTGCCGGTTCCAGGTGGCGTCTTGCTGAGCACGGGCCAGGACAGCGATAGCGCGGGCCAGATCGGTGTCGTCCGGCAGCGGGCGGTGCATGGGCATGTCGGTACGCAGGATGTTCGCCAGGACCAGGGCGTCGCCTGGATCTGACTTTTTGCGTGAGACGCCGTGCCGGTCACGGTATCGGGCGGCGGCCATCGGGTTGACCGCGAAGACCTTCCGCTTGCCCTGCCTCAAGGCAGCAACCAGGAGTCCACGGCTGGTCTCGATCGCGATGGGGATGGGGGCTTCTTCGGTATCGCCGTACTCGGCAAGCAGGTCCAGCAGTAGCTGGTAGCCGACTGCATCGTCGCTGATGCGACGCTTGGCCAGCAGCTGCCCGGTGTCGTCGATGAGGGCGATGTCGTGATGCTTTTCGGCCCAGTCGATCCCGCAATAGATCAAGTTGTTCCTCCCCTTGGCGCTGGTATCTGCGCTGGTCACGAGCGCATGCGGGCCACGCGGCTCCCTAATTCCAGGACTCTTCGGTCCGACATCTCACAAGCCGTTCGCGACGCCAGCGCGCGCCACGGGCCTCGGTCTTGCCCAGAGCTCGACGGCTCGGGACTGGCAAGAGGTCACCGTGAAGCGGGCTCGCACCACCAACATCAACGAGTGATCCCGCATGGGTGGTAGCGGCCGTGAAGAGCAGAACGTCACCGATCTACCTAGAGGCCTCGCAGGCCGGGGCTCGTATAGGTCGTCCGCCCGGCGTCCACGCGACCGCCACCACCATGAGCACGGGGACCTGGGCCGCTCTCCCGCGAGGGCTCGAAGCCAGGAAGACGTAAGGCGTCAGGTCCCAATGCTCACAAGTACGGTTCAGTCCCGCACTCGAACAGCCCGGCAATGCTCCGAGAAGCCGCGCCGGTGCCGCTACCAACGAATTAGGGTCCAGGCAAGCCAGGCCGATCTCGTTGAACCGGTGGATCACATCCCGGACGGTGTCCTCGTCGGCCTGCACCAGCTTCGCGATCACCGGGACCCGGTTCCCGCCGGCAGAGGCCAGCAACATCATCGCGCGCCGATATCGCACCGAACTGGTGCTGCCCCGGCGCACGATCTGTTGCAGCTTCTGCCCCTCCTGGTCGGTCAATCTGCGCACACAGACAGGCTCAGCCACCACACCCCCAGCGATCGGACAGACGAATGCCACCGCCCATCCAACCGCCACGACCACCAACCCGGTGAACCTTCCCGGTCAGAGCACTAGGTGGTTTCGTTTGGATCAGCGGGCGGACCACAGGAAGATGCCGGCGATGTGGAGTCCGGCCAGGTAGATGGTCGCGGTCTTCTCGTAGCGGGTGGCGATGCCGCGCCACTGCTTGAGGCGGTTGATGCACCGTTCGACGGTGTTGCGCTGCTTGTAGGTCTCGCGGTCGAAGGCCGGTGGTCTGCCGCCCCGGCTGCCTCGGCGCAGGCGGTGGCCGCGTTGGTCCGCCGGCACGGGGATCACCGCACGGATGCCGCGCCTGCGCAGGTGCTCGCGGATCGCCCTGGACGAATACGCTTTGTCCGCCAGGACCACATCCGGCCTGGTGCGCGGCCGGCCACGCCGTCGGGGAACACGCACGCGGGCCATGACATCGGTGAAGGCCGGTGCATCGCCTGCCTGTCCGGCGGTGAGGACGAACGCCAGAGGCCGGCAGCGGGCATCGGCCGCGAGGTGGATCTTCGTCGTCAGTCCGCCGCGGGACCGGCCGATGGCGTGGTCAGCCGGTTCGCCGGCCGGGGCCCCTTTTTGCGGGCTCCGGCCGCATGCTGGTGAGCCCGCACGATCGTGGAGTCCACGGACACAGCCCAGGCCAGATCCTCGTCGGCGTCGGCCTGGGCCATCAGCGCGGTGAAGACCCGCTCCCAGGTGCCGTCGACGGCCCACATCCGCAGCCGGTTGTAGACGCCACGCCAGTTGCCGTACTTCTCCGGCAGGTGCACCCACTGCGTTCCGGTCTGGAACTTGAACGCGATCGCGTCGATCACCTCCCGGTGATCCCGCCACCGGCCGCCCCGCTTCGGCGTCCGGTCAGGGAGCAACGGCTCGATCCGCGACCATTGCACATCAGTTAACGGCACGCCCAGACCAACGATCGACTGATCCAAACGAAACGGCCTAGGTGACGGACGGCCCCTTCGCCGGCACCTTCAGCACCAACCTGTTCAGCGGCGCGGGCAAGTGCACCATCGGTCCCCCTTCGGCGGCGTGAAAGAAGCCGACTCCACCGGCCAGGAAGCCGGACGCCGCCGGAGCGATGCCCAGGGGAAGCTGACCTTCCTGACCTCGCGCCGGGCATCTACCGGCTCAAGCAGACGGGGTCCGGCAGCCCGCTCTACGAGGTCGCCGCGGACCAAGACGTCATCGTCACCCCGGGCAACGCCACCCGGCTGACGATCACCGACCCGTTCAGGGCCGCCAAGGCCCTCCTGCAGGCCAAGGACGACAAGACCGGCAAGCTCCTGCCCGGCGCGACCGTGAACATCGGCACCGGCACCTCCACGCTGCTCACCCTGACCACGGGGGCAAACGCCCAGAGGCTGCAGGTGGCCATGTCATGCCAGCTCGGAAACAGGCACTGAGGCTGGGCAGACACTCAGTGGCCTGGTCACCAGACGGCAAACGTCACCCGAACGGCCGCATCGCTTCCACGCCGGGCGAGCCCCCTTCCTTCGTTCGGCCCAGTCTGACAGGGAGTCTGTGCCACCGCGTTCCCGTGATCACTGCTCCACCGGGAGGCGTCATGGTCGTGATTGCTTTGCTCCTGCCGGTACTCCTCGTGCTCATGCTGTTCGGGCTGGACGCCCTGGAGAACTTCTTGTTCCCCCAGCGGCTGCGAGAGCCCCGGAAGGACGGCGGAGAACCTCGAAAACCGCTGTGATCTGTGCGGCAACCAGCCAGACCGGTGGCAGGAACTTCAGGAACAGGCACTCAACTTGTTCTTTAAGGTCGGACCCGCTGGCGAGATGCGGCCGCGGGTTACCAACCGCCCCGAGCAAATCCGATGGCACCGACAACCTACGGCGACAAGACTGCACCGGTGAATACCCTGCCACCGCCGCCCGACCCGCTCCTCCTGCCGGGACGAGACCCGCGCGCCCGCGACCTCGTTCTCGACTATGCGGAGATGCACGCTCTGGTTGCCGACCTGGTGCTGCCCGGCGGCGCGTCGATGTACGTCATGAGCGCGTTGGAAACTTCCCGCGAGCTCATCCGGCACTCCTACTACCGGTACGAGTTCGCCACCGTCGCCGTCACGCATTCCCTGTTCGCCCTGGAGCACGTCCTCGCTGAGTGTCTGGCCACGAACGAACCGCTCCACGTCCTCATCGAGCGGGCCACCGACGCCGGGCTCATCACGGCCGAGCTCGCCATCGAACTCGACCGCAGCCGATTGCTGCGCGACAAGCTCACGCAGGGCGCCGAGTCAAGTGCCGCCCTCCGCCCGGTCCGGGCCGTCGCAATGCTGCGTGCCGTCTTCGATGCCGTCTCCCTGCTCCTTCGCCCACCGTCCGCGGCAGAGGCGACAGCCGCCGACGTGGGCGGAGCACAGCCCGAAGGAGGACTCGCCCGTTTGTGGGAGGACCACCTGCGTGCATTGTTCCCCGACGGCTTCCGCGGTGTGGACTTCGACGGCGTGGATCTGGTCCTCCTGGACGCCGACGTCGCCGGCCTCGTGCAGAGGGAGCTGAAGGGCGGGCTCGACGGCAGTGGCATCGCCTACCTCTGGGGCTGCATCGCCGACCTCGACAAGATCGTTCCTCTGATCAACGAGGAGTACTGCGCCTCCTACTTTGCGAATCTTCGGACGATGGCCCAGGTCGCAGCAGCGCCCTACGTCCCCACCGCGACGTGACCACCGAGGTTGAAGCAAACGGTCTCCCACGGCCTCGTCAGGGTCTGGCTCGGTTCCGTTCGATGATGCTCTCGGGTCGCTTGACCGTTTTGCCCACGTCGTAGCGGGTGGCGGGTCGCTGGTTCTTCGAGCCGAGGGGTCTGCCGGGGCCGGGCCGGGTGGGTTTGGGTGCACGGGCCGGACAGGGCAGGTGGGGGCGGAGGTTCCTGAACCCCCGGCGGACCCGGGCCGGGGTGAGCCTGTTCGGTTCCACCGGTCTCTCCCAGGGGCGGCGGATGTCCTCCGCGAGTGGCCGGGCAAGACGGAGCTGAGTGTGCGCGACGACGATCAGCCACGTCCAGCGGTCTGCCGCTTCTGGGGTACGGAGCTTCGGGCGGGTCCAGCCGAGCGTCTGCTTGATCATCCGGAACGTGTGTTCCAGGTCGAATCTCCGGAGGAACGCCTGCCAGCGCAGATCGACATCAGTGCCAGTCATTCCGGTGGCGGAGGACCACAGCCAGAGCGGAAGCGGGTCACCGCCGCCGGGTAGGCGGTCGACCTGCAGGCGGATCAGCGTTCCCTCGATGATGGGCAGTTCGCGGTCGTGGTCGATCCAGGCGGAGCGGGTGGTGAGCCTCGGGTGGAGACGGTCCCAGGCCATCGCTTGTGCGGTGCCGTAGCGGTCGGTGACCTGGACGGTCGCCGCATCGGGCTCGCCCCAGGTCTCGGGTTTGGCGAAGCGGAACTCCTTGCCGTGCTTCGGCGGCCGCCCGCCTCGGGGATAGGCGTTGGCGTACTCCAGCTGTGTGGGTGTGGGCCGGCGCATGACGCGGTCCGAGCGCATCCGGCCCAGGATCTCGACGGGCAACCCGTCGAGAAGGTGGGCCATGCGCGGGGCGTCGTAGCCGGCGTCGAAGACGACGAGGATGTCCGGATCGCCCTCGCGCCACCGACCGTCGGCGATGAGGTCTTCGACCACGCGGCGGACCTGGACGGCGGTGACCTCGGCGACGTCGTCCTCGGGCCCGAGCCGGACTGCGTCCAGCAGCTGGCACCAGGAGGTGCGGCCTGATTCGAGGGCGGCGACGAACGAGTACGGCCAGCCGGGGATCATCAGGTGCTGGTCCCGGCCTCGGCCGAAGGTGTGGCAGAACAGGCGATCCGGGCTGCACTCGGCGTCGGGCCGCAGCCAGTTGGTCACGTCCACGGCCAAGACGAGTCGGTGGTCGGCGGCCTGTGGCTGCGGCAATGCGGCAAGCGTCCGCCGCAGCCGGCCGACGTCGATACGGCCTTCGTTCAACGCCGCGTACAACGCGCCGTGCCCTCGGCGATGCTCGGCCAGCAGTGTCAGATCCACCGGCGTCCTCACCGGCCCGTCCGCACACAGCAGGGCGTCCGTCAGCTCGAACAGTTCGTCGCCATACGCGCGCAGGCACGCGTAGAAGTCATCTCGGAAGTGTGACGCCACAGCGAACGCATCCCGCCCGGCATCGTGATGCAGCAGACTCATTCCCCCACGGCCTTCGTGCTGGTCAAGTGCCTCTTTCGTCGGAGCACAGGATCAGGCGAAGGCCGTGTTCACGTCCCCGGAATCCACGTATGAGCGATCACGTTCGGGGCATCGTTCGAGGTCAGACCTTAAAACACAAGCTCAATCCCGACGCACCTTGCCTCATCCAGCGGTGGAGCGGGTACATCTGGGAGCCTCACGGGTACGTGGTGAACCTTGCTGAGGCTCAGCGCCTCCTGCGCCCGCGCGATGGAGAGCGGCCGATCGCACCGCTCCCCAGCCTCAACCGCTCGTGCCCGTTAGTGATCTTGGCCTCGGTACGCTGACCCTGTTCGGACCGGCGTTCGCGGTCGGCCCGAACAGTTCTGCTTGGGGCCGGGTGCCGCGACGTGCACGGCGCCGGGAGCCCGGCCGGTCACCTACGGGGCGGGGATCTCCCTGATGATGCGCGAGGTCCAGTCGCACCAGAGCAGGCCGGGCAGGAAGGGGCCTCCGGCTTCGTCGAGGTGGTCCTCCACGTACGGGATGGTCGCGTCGCAGACCTCGAAGGCGTTATCGAAGAGCTGGATGGTGTCCGGGTTGGCGTGGAAGCTCCAGCGCGGGTTGTAGGCGGCTGGCCGCTTGACGATCCGCGTGATCACGTGGGGCCGGTCGGTGGTCTCGCCGTGGACGAGTTCCCGTGCGTGCTTGATGTCCCCGCTCTCCGTCAGCTTGATGACGAACTGCTCCCGCGTGATGTCGGTCATCACGAAGTACGCGGGAGCCTCGGCGGCGGCGCGGGTTGACTGGTTGCTGAGGGCGCTGGCCTGAGAGGGCTGTGCTGCTGCGAAGGACAGCATGGCGACGGCAGCCAAGCCGGCCACCTTGGTGAACATGCGTCGCATGGAGTTCTCCCCTCGGTTCCGGGCGTCGTGCAGTCCACGACAAGCCACGGAAAGTATTGGAGCAGTTACACAAAGTGCATCTGTGGTAGAACGGATGTCGCGAGGGTGACACCGGCCCGCCAGTCGCACCCTGGTTGGATGCGCAGGCGGCGGAAGCCGTGCGGGCAGATGCCGCGATGCTGCCCTCGGCTGCGGCCGACGGTTCCGGCGACGGCGGAGATCTTGCCGAGCAGGGCAGCGGTGTGTGGCATCGCTGCGGATTCCGTCGACTAGTTAGGTTCTGTCCTACCTTTCTACGCGAGGGTCTGACCTGATCATTCGTAAGATCGGAGGGCCTGGGGCTCTGGGTACGGCTCTAGGTTCTGAGCCGCTTCGATGGCGTAAGAGACTTGGCCGCTCGGAGCCCCGCGACGACTCGATCGCCAATTGGGAGACGCGACTCGATCGCTGCTGTAGGACAACGTCGGCGAGGTCGTCTGCGGGTGACGGGTGTGACGGCAAGCTGGCGGAGGTGGCCGTGCCCAAGATTTGGGCCGGAGTGGACATCGGCAAGGAACACCACCACTGCGTGGTGATCAACGCGGACGGACGCCTTCGTGCACGTACGAGGCACCGAGGACCCCAGCGCCAGCCACGCTTGCGCCCCCGGAGACTGCCGCGCATGTTCAGTTGAAGTCCTCGGTACCGGCTCCTACGACGAAGCCCTTCGCGCCGCAGCAGCCGTTCTCGGACTGATCCAGGCGGTGCGGTTGGCCTCCGTCCGGTTCCCCGCGTCGTTCTTCTGGCCCACCCGCGACTGATGTCCCCCGACTGCAGTTCGCCGGGGGCAGACAGGAAAGATCGCGGAAAGACTGGCCAACGGGCGCGAGGGCATGTCAACGTAGACGACCTTGCAAGAAAACCCAGGTCAGAGAGGTGATTGCCCGTGACCGTAGCCCCTTCGGGTCCCGGTTTCTCCACCACCGTCGAAGCCCTGCGACCGCGGGAGTGGCAACTCGGTCCCGGCCAGCCGACCGTGGTCATGGACCAGTTCTCCGCCGAGGACTTCCACCTGGTCGTCGATGACCGTGCGGACGTACACGTCAGCAGCAAGGACGGCCGGTTCTACCTCGGCTGGTTCCCGCTCGGCCGCCCCGGCACGGATGGCGAGGGATGGAAGATCGCTGTCACCGGGACCGCCAAGGTCCGCGGCTACCACGTGTCGTTCGATACCGAGACGCCGGCCGACATCGTCGCCGCCGCCGTCGCGCGTGTGCTGGAGACCTCGCGCCGCCTCTGACAGCGCGGACACCGACACGTAGTCCCCGCCTTGTGAGTGCTGGCCGTACCGAAGGTCGGCCCGTTCCACCGCCCGCGTTCCCCCTGAAGTCCAGGAGGCTGTCCGTGACGACCCCCGAGATGACCGTCGGTGATCTCATCGACCTGTTGTCCGGCTGCGACCGGAGCGCTCCGGTCCGCCAGGCCATGAACCCCTACTTCCCGATGGCGCACCGCTTGGCGCAGGTTGTGCAGTCGGTCGACGAGACCGGCCGGACCGTCGTCTACCTCGCCGAGGGATCGGACCCAGACGCACAGCTTGGCCACCTTCCACCGGAGGTCGCCATCGAGCTGACGTGGCAGGGCCCCGTCCAGGCGCCCCCGCGCCGCCCCCGCCGCCGCGCCGGCGGCAACTAGCCCCACACCGAGCCCTTGGAGGCGCCCCTGTACCCCAACCTCCCGCCCGGCCCGTCCAGCCCGTGCGGCGGCCAGCCCGCGTTCTGGGTCGGTCCCCGGCACCTGGCCGGTGACGATGGACGGCTCTACGACGCCGTCGCCGACGCGCTCGGCGGCCTGGGCTGGACGAGTCTGACGACCGTCCGTGGACGGCATGAGCCGGACGAGGCCCCGGAGGACCGCCAGGTTCTGCGCAGCACCGTCCTGCATATCAGCCCCGACGCCTTGCGCTGGGCCCAGTGGAGTCTGGCGGACGAGCCGTTCCACCTGGGGGAGCTGCCGATCGCCTGGCAGATCTCCGCCCGAGCCGAGGCGAGCAGCCCGCTCGCCCAGTGGTCGGCCTACTTCACCCGCGATGTCCCCGGCGAAGCGGTGGTCGACTTCCTCGTCGCGCTCGACGCAAGCCACCAGCCTGCCGTGCCGCTCGCCGGACCCGAGCTGGTCCTCGACGCTGTCGCCGCCCACGGATGGCTCCGCGACATCGACCAGCCCCAGGCGGCGGCGACGGACCCGACGTTCACCTCGCACATCAGCCTCGGCGAGGTCCCGCCCCTCATCCAGGACACCGACCCGCGGGCCCTGTCCGCCGAGGACGACGAGACGGGACCAGCTGGATGGCAGGCGTGGGCCGAGCCCGCGCTCGGCGCACCGTGTCTGTGGGCGGCATCGTTCGCCGCGAGCGTCCCGCACGATCTCGTCGCCGCCTTCGCCGCCTCCCTCAGCTCGACCGCACCGGTCCTGCGGAGGGTGCTGCCCGAGGCCACCCGGGAGCGCCTCCTGCGCGCGCCGGCCATCTAACGCCCAGCTCGTATTTCTCGACGATCGCAGTCCGGCACCCCAGTTGGGGTGCCGGACTTTCTTGCTTCCCGAGCGTGTTTTACGTACAGCCCGCCAGGTCCGAGCCTGGGTACCAGGCCAAGCCGCTCGCGCCGCTCGACGAGCCACTCAGTAACGCACGGCTGCCCCCGACCTGCGGTGGTCGGGGGCAGCAGCGTGGCGTGCACGCGGGTCAGCCCGTTGGCGTGGCTTTGGCGAGGGCCTTGTCGAGGTGGCGGTCGACGAGGGCCGGGGAGCCGGAGACGACCAGCAGCAGGTTGCCGTCGCGGATCGCGGTCTGCTTGACGACGGTGCTCCGTCCCCCGGCGGTGAACGTCAGGAGCTGGCTCCACTGCTCGTCCCCGAGCTGGGGTGCGGGCAGCTTCTGCGAGGTCACGTCGATCGGGGTGCCGTCCGGGACGACCTGATAGGTCGGGCAGCCGGTCATGGCGTCGAAGATCCGGGTGATGCCGTCGGAGAGCTTCTTCGCGCTGTCGCTGTACAGCTCCTCGGAGATCTCCAAGGAGCTGCCGCCGTAGGTGAAGTCCGCCTTCGCCTTGTTCGGGAAGGCGAGCGTGCCGCCAGTCGCTGCGTCCCCGCCCAGCTCGCTCAGGGCTGGGCAGCCGATGACGGTGACGTCGTCGTGCTGGGCCGGACGCTCCGGCTTGGGCAGGTAGCCGCTGCCAAGGTCGCTCTGGTCGAGCAGGCGAGCCCCGAGCACGGCCGGGTGCTGGACGGCCTCGGTCGGCTTTCCCGTACGGGAGGAGGACGTTTGGTGCTTGGAGCCGGTGGTGGCGGTGGAGCAGGCGGGCACGGCGAGGAGGACGGCGGTGATGCCGAGTGCGGTGGTGGCGACGCGAACGCGCATGACGGAACTGACCCCTTGAGGCTAGGCGACGGGTGGTCAGTGCGGGCCCGCGGGCCCGGTGGGGTCGTAGGAGTGGTGGTCAGTGCCCGAGGTGGCGCAGACAGTCCTCGAACGTCGCGAACGTCCCGTCCGCCGGTCCGGAGTGCCGGTTGTACCAGGCGGTGTCGATGCGGGTCTCCAGCTGCTGGTGGCCGGCCCGGCAGCGCAGCCAGATCTCGCCACGGGTGGAGAGGATGAGCCAGTCCCGGTACGCGCCGCACTCGGCACAGACGGCCATCTCGCCGTCGAGAACGAGGGGCTGCGCCCAGGGCATCATCCTGCCTTCGACCTGGTCGTGGCTCGGCACGCGCAGTTCCGGCGGAAGGAAGTCGTCCACGACGGCGGCCGGCTCGGCGGGCTCCGGCCCAGGCGCCGGGCTTCCGAAGCCGGGCGGGACCTGGCCCTGCAGCTGCGCGTGCAGCTCGGCGAACTGCCTCTGAGCCTGGCTCGGCTCCTTGGCCCTGCGGCGTATGCGGTGAAACACCCTGGCGTTCTCCTCAGCCTCGTCATCTCGTCCTGCGCGCTTCATGATCGTGCCCCGCGCCATCGGTTGTTTCAATTCACAACGCCCACAGTGCTTCCGGCCAGGTCAGCAGGGCGGCGGTGCTGTCACGACGTGCCTGATCGCACGTCGTTGTCCCGGCATCCGGCGGCCTACAGGGTCTGCCGCGGGCTCTCTTCTGCGCTACGTCGTCCGCCGGGTGCGGAGGGCCTGGTGGTCGTCCCGCGTGTCGTGGACCGGTTCCCTGCCGTGCTGGCCTCGGGCAGGTGGGAGGCGTCGGCGGGCAGGTCGGCGGTCCGCCGTATCCGCCACACGAGCACGTCGCTGACGGAGTCAGCAGTGTCGAGTTCGCGCCGTGCGGCAACGTCGGCCAGGAGGGCAGCCGGGTCGTGGCCGGCGGCTTCGGCCTCCGCGATCGTCGCGGCCAGGGCGTACCAGCCGGGCTCGGCGAGGATCTGCTCGGCCAGCTCCGGCAGCGCCTCGCGCAGCAGCACCGTCTGCCGCTGGAGCATCGGCCGGCTCAGACCCCGGCCGCGCTGGTAGAGCACACCGAGCGGCTGGGCGGCGGCGGCCCGGTAGGCGGTGCGCAGGTGCTCGGCGGCGCGGGCGGCGGCCTCGGCCTGCTGGGCGTGCCCCTTCCTGGCATGCCAGTGCGCGGCGGCGGTGATCAGGAAGAACAGCATGTCGATCGCCATCGCCGTGGTGGCGCCGTCCTCACCGCGGCCGAGGGCCGGGCCGCCCTGGACGAGATCGCGGGCGGCCTGCCGCAGGGCTCGATCGTGCCCGCGTACGGCGCGGATGTGAGAGCGCGAGGCCCGTTCGAAAGCCGTCGCCGCGTCGCATAGTTCGCGGCGGGTGTGGGCAGCTGAGGTCGTCGCGAGGGCGTCCAGGACCTCGCCGACCGCGGCGATGTGTGCGGCGGCCACCCCGTCCTCGCCGTGCTCGACGACGAACACGGCCTGCCACACCGCCGACGCCGTCCCGCGGCGCGCGGAGGCCGGACCGCCCGGCCCCGTACGGATCGCCTCCTCCCCGGCGGCTGGAACGTCCTGGGCCCCACCGGTCCAGCGCTCGCGGATGCGGGGCAGCGACAGGTCGGGGGCAAGGCGGACGCCGGGAAAGAACACCGGCTCGCCGTCCTTGTTCAGGTCGTCGGGCAGAGCGACCTTGTATCCGAGCAGGTCGCCGGAGGGCGCGACGCGCTTGCGGATCAGGAGGCCGGCGGCGGCGAGCCGGTCGAAGAACTCCTCGTCGCTCCCCGCACCGGCCACTGCCCGCCGTACGGCTTCGCGCAACTCCTCGCGTGCGGTGCGCTCGCGGCCCTGGCGTTCGGCCTTGTGGCGTTCGGCGCTGGTGGGCCGCTTCGCCGCGGTGCCGTCACCCTTGTTGAGGCGCCGCAGACCCAGCTCCGCTTCGAGGGCGCGGGCCTCGGCGTGGACGCGGTGAGCATCGTTGTCGAGGTCGGGTTTGTACCCGTCTTCGCGGACGAGGGTGGCGACGATGTGGATGTGGTCGTCGGCGTGCCGCACAGCAGCCCACCGGCAGCCCGCTCCAGCCGCGGGGTCGTCGATCCCGGCAGCGGCGACCATCCGGCGGGCCACGTCCCCCCATTCCTCATCCGACAGGATCCGGTCCTCGCTGCCATTGCGCACGGACAGATGCCACACATGCTTCTTCGGGCGTTGCGAGGGGTCGATGTTCTCGACGGGCTGGTCCAGGAGCTGCTGGAGCTGTTTGAGGGTGGCGGTGGCGTCGCGGCCGGGGTCGGGAGCGTTGTGATCCCAGGAGGCGACGAGGTGGGGGTCGGTGTGCTCCTCGGACTTGCCCGGCCCGTAGAGGTAGTACAGGAGGCCGGTGGTCCGCTGGCCGCGCTTTTGGATCCGGGGAATCATGCTGCTGGCCTCGACTGGTTGATCAACGGGGATGGGCAGTGGGAAGCAGGCGTTCCACGCGCGCGGTGCGGGAAGTGCTCACGAATGAGTTGGATATCGTCGCTTGCCGCGCTGCTTGGAGTTCTGCTGGGGGCCGGTGCGACGGCCCTGGCGGACCGGCGGCGTTGGCGTCGGGAGGCGGTCACGCGCCTGCTGGAGCTACGTACGGAGCTGTACGCCGAGTACTTGGTTGCGATGGAGGACACGGGCAGGGACCTGCTGCGCGTGCTGCAGACCACGGAGGTTGAGGAACGTGAGATGGCGGCTGCAGCTGCGTTCGCCGGCTTCAATCTCGGCGGCACGCGCCAGCGAATCCATGTCCTGGCTCCACTCGACGTCGTTCGGGCAGCAGACGAGATCTTTCGAGGTCTGCGACGTGCGAGCGAATACGTGGCCATCGCGGATGCACAGGCCACCCCGGCGCTCCTCGCGCTGAAGGACGAGGTCGGCACGCTGCGCGACCGGTTCCAGGAAGCTGTTCGGCGCGACATCCGAAGCCTGCTGGCTGGCGGCGCCTCGTGGTCTGCATGAGCAACTCGGTCAATCCTGTGCCAGCAGCCGGTCGGTGAGGGCCTGCACGCGAGCGACCGCTCGCTGGACCGCCGAAACGACGGCGTCGAGTTCCGCGGGTTGTCCGCCGCTGTTGAGGACGCGTGCGACCTGATTCAGGTTGTTGCCGACCTGCCCGAGATGACGGCGCGCGGCGAACAGCTCGACGATCAGGTCCCGGTGACCTGCAATGACCGCACCGGTGTTCTCGGCGTCGTCGGCGGCGGCGAGACCGGCGCGCACTAGGTAGGCGGGCAGGGTCTTGCGCGAGGTACGTGCTGCGGTGGTCAGACGACTCCACTCGTCGTCGTTGAGACGGACGTTGCAGATGCGCGCACGCTTGGCCCTCTGGGGGGAGCGCTTACGAGCGGTGGACGCTGGAGCGGTGCGCGCTTCGCTTCGCGGCTGCTCCTCCACCCCTGGCTGCGATCCGCCCTCGGTCGCCGCCTGACGGTCCAGCGCCCCCCGGTGCTGGACCGCTCCCGCCACCCCCGGGGCGGGAGATGGCCAAGCTGCCTTCCCCGACGGGGAAGAGTAGCTTGGCCGATAACTTGCTCGCCCCGAGACCGAGTTGGAGTTCGGCGAACGGTCGTCTGGGGCGGGGGTGGAGCGCGGGGCCGTCACTGCCCGCCGCCTTGGGTGCTGTGGATGACCTCCAGGATTTCGAGCACGAAGTCGAAGGCGTCCTCCGAGTCGGTGAGGTGATGAACGCGCTCGGTGGGACTGATCTGGACGAACCATTGCCCGTCCGGGCCGTCGACGGCCGAGTGGAGGAAGCCATAGGTCAGGAAGGTGTGCATGAACGCCCAGACCAAGCGGTCCTCGAAGCGGTCGGGTGCAGACGAGGTCGTCATTGAAACTCCTGTGCACGAGAGGGGGGTGGCCCGGCGCGAAGCCGGACCACCGTGGATGGATAGGGCCTTTGTGCTGCTGCTTTGGCCGGTTCAGCCGCACTCGGGGCAGCGCCCGACGTGGCTGCTGAGAGCGCGGGCCATGCGCTGCTTCGCCGAGGCGGCCTGCTTCGCGCTCGACTTCGCCGCCGGCCTGCCCGCGTGCCGCTCGGAGTGAGCGAGCATGAAGCCGATCTCGCGCTCGTACTCCGCGCGGACGGTGTTGAACTGGTGGCAGGTCTTCATCGGACGTTGCTCCTTGTGGTGGTGATGTCTCCGTTGCGCAGCTCCTGGAGGACGAGGCCGAGTCGGTCGTTGCCGACCCCCGTCAGGCCCTGGCGGCGGATGATCTCGCGCAGCTGCACCCGGGTGATCGCGGCGTTGCCGTCCCGTTCGAGCAGGGCGGGAACGTGGGGGCGTACCTCGTGGACGAGCTGGCGCTCAGGCTCGCCCAGCTCGCGTGCGCGCTCCGTCTGGCGCGAGCGGGACCGGGCACGCAGGTCCTTGTTATTCGTGCGAGGTTTCCGGACCGACTTCCGGCGGAGCGGAACCTTGTGCCCTCGGTCCTGGGTGGTGTCGGTCCCGGACTCGCTGGTGGTCGGTCCTCGGTCCTGGGTGGTGTCGGTCCCGGACTCGCTGGTGGTCGGTCCTCGGTCCTGGGTGGTGTCGGTCCCGGACTCGCTGGTGGTCGGTCCTCGGTCCTCGGTGCTCTCGGTCCCGGACGTCGCGAAGTTCGGTTCCCGGCAATTCGCGCTCTGAGCTGCTGCTTCGTGTGCGTTGCGGTCGGGCTTCGTGTCTACTGCGTCCGGCTCTGCGGCTTCTGGATCGCTGGGACCGGTCCCCGGCACAGCACTGTCTTCAAGGCCGTTGGTCGCCGCGAGCGGCCCCGTTCCGTCTCCCTCGGTCCCGGACCCGACCTCCGCCTCCGGAGCCGCTTCACTGGGGACCGGTCCCGACGCGGTCCCCGGTCCTCGGTCCCGGACCGGCTCGTCGGAACTGTCGGGACCGGAGGCGGGGACCGCCGCCACATTCGGGTCCGGCTGTGGGAGGACCGTGGCCACCGACGCGTTGCCCGCCGGGGACCAGGGAGAAGGGAGGGAGACCGTGGCGAGTGCGAGAGCGTGTCGCCGGGCGGCGAGCTGGTCGAGCAGCTGTGCCCGCTGGAGCGGATCGGTGCCGACCGCGGCCCTGCCGACCGCCTTCGACAGGCGTCGGGTCAGCCGCCGGCCGCGACGGTTTCGCTGCTGCTCGGGAGTGCGCTCGGCGAGACGGGCGGCGAGTGTGACCGCTCGGGCGGTGGCCCGGTCCCGGGTGATCTGCGCGGCGTCGCGGTCCCGCGCGGCGATGCCCAGGCGGGACAGCAGCCGCTCGCGTGCCTCCCGGCCCAGCACGGCAACCAGCCCGTTCGACGCGGCACCGGGGGCGCGCAAACGCAGTTCGATGCCCATGGCCAGGTGCCACAGCATCGCGGCCATGACTGGTCCGACGAAGGCGCGGACGGTGCCGCCGATGGGGCCGCTCTCGGCGTAGGCGGGGATCACCTGCACCGTGGTGATCACCCAGACCAGCGTGCCCGGCAGGCCGGGGGCGCCCTGGGCAGCCAGGTTCTGCCGTGCCATCAGTGCGGTGGCGAACAAGGCGAGTTCGGCGGCGGCGAACATACCGGCGCGCTCGGCGGTGCCGGCCATATCGAGGTAGTCGGCCGCGAAGCGCCACGAGGTGTCGGCGCTGTAGGCGGTGCAACCCAGGGCGGCGACGGCGGCGACCTTGACCGCCGGGCCGCCGAGACGTTTCTGCGGGCGGGTTCCCCGGTGCCGGATGGCCCAGGCGGTCAGCGCGAGGGCGGCGGGCACGACGGCGGCGAGGACGAGGGGGAGGCCCGAAGTAGCACCGAAGGCGAGGACGGGGTGGGTCATGCTGCCTTTCCGAGAAGGGCGTGCGCCGGGGTCGACGCTGCCGGGCGGCCTGCCGGCTGCTGAGTGCCGGAAACTGCGGGTGCGGGGGTGCCCTTGGCCTTGGAGGTCTTCTTCCGCTTCTTCTTGGAGCGGGGCACGCCGTAATTGCGATCGCGGTCGAAGACCTTGTTGGCCGCTTGGCGGAGCAGGTCGCGGGCGTGCTTGTGGCTGATCTGCAGGGCGCCGGCGAGCCGGTCGGGCTGCCAGCCCCGGACGTAGGCGTGGTCGATGACGACCTGCCGCTCGGCCTCCGTCAGGTGCACGTCGCGTCCCTGGAAGACGGCGGTCACCCGCCGGTAGTCCAGGCGTCGGTGCAGGTTGTCGTGGAGCGGGCGTCGCTCGGCCTCGGTGAGCCCGCCCCAGACGCCCTCCTTGAGGACGTTCTCCAGAGCGAAGTCCAGGCACTCGCGGCGTACGGGGCACCAGCCGCACAGCTCCTTCGCCTCCGCGATCTCCTCGTGATCCCGGGGACCGGGGAAGAACACGGCGTCGGCGTCCTCGACGTCCATGCCGTGGCACGCTCCGCGGGTGTGCCAGCTGGTGTCTCCGATGCCGCGCAGGCCGGTGGCCGGCGTGTCGTGGGTGGTGATGTGGCGCAAGGCGGGTCTCCGATGTGCTGCCGCGCCGGCCGGTTACGACAATGCTCGGCGGCTGCGGCGTCGGGTGCCAGCTGCGGCGCTGGGCGTGCGCCGCAGCCCGTGCGGGATAGTGATGTGGGGTGGCGGTGCAGCGGACGGCGTGCACGCGCCGGGTGCGCCCGTCAGGCCAGGGCGGGCTGCTGGACCTGTTCGGTGGGCTGGGCCTGCTGGGCGGCGGCGAGGTCGAGGCGGCCGGGGTGCGGGGTGGCGCGTGGGGTGAGCGCCAGGACCCCGGCGTTCGGGCCCATCCTTCGGCGGCGGCAAGGTTCGCCGGGCTGGGCCAGGCACCACTCGCACCGGACGCTCAAGGCGTCGGGCTGCCCCTGGGCGACCGTCGCCTCGCGCGCGGCTCGGGCGGGCCGGTAGGGCGCGAGGGCTGCGCGGGCGGCGGGCGGTATGCAGGAGCCGACCTCCCGCAGCCGCGCTTTCAGCCTCGGGTCGATCCCGGCGCGACCGCTGGTGATGGCTCTGGCCTGCGCTGGCTGGGCGATGCCGGCGGCGACGGCGCGTCGGGTACCGACCAGCTCAGCGGTCCAGGCGGCCTGGTCGTCCGGGTCGGCGGACGGCGTGGGATCGGAGTGCCGGGCCAGACGGTCGCGCCGGTAGCTCTCCCAGGGACGGGCCACGTCCGCGGGCAGGATCTGATATGGCGAGGTGCGGATGTGCTGGCGGGCGGCGACGCGGGCATCCCAGCCATGCGGGGTGGCCATCGGCACGTCACCGAGCAGCTCGTGCCACTGGGCGAGCTGGTCGCGGGCCTCGCCCTGGTCGGTGCGGATCGTGCGGGGGTCGAGTCGGCCGATGTAGGCCAGCAGGGCGGCGATTTCGCGGCGGTCCACGGCTACTGCTCCGTTCCGGTCGGCTCGTTCAGGGCGGCCAGCAGGGCGGCGGTGTGGGCCTCTGCCCGCGTCATGCCCCCCGGCGCGACGGCGTTCTTGCCGGGCACGGCGTAGAGGTTCGGGCGGCTGGGGGCGTGCTCCCGGGCGATCCAGGAGCGCCAGTCGGCAGCCCAGGCTTCCGCCGGCCTCGGAGCATGGTCCGCCCGGTGTGCACGCCACTTCGCGTCGGCGGCCCGCAAGCCGTGCTCGCCGAGACGGTCGAGGTGCCCCTGCTGGCGGACCCAGGTGTGCGTGGCGGGGTCGACCTGCCACTCGGCAGCCGAGAGGACGGCAGCACCACCACTGCTGTACCTCCGGTTCAAATCAGGTTCACTAGGGTTCTGTGTGCCGGTAGCCGGTACATCGCTGTGCCGGTGACCGGTACGTCGCCGTGCCGGCTTCCGCCGCGACCTGCCGGTTTCCGGTACTGCCGGTTTCCGGACCCTCGCGGGGGATTCCGGCACCTCACGCGGGCGGATTCCGTACCGCCGCAGAGCCGACAGCCGGAGCCGCGCGGGGGCAGCGGGCTCGTTCGATACCGCCGTGTCGCCTTCTTCCTCCCGCTGCTCTCGCAGCGCCTGCGCGACCGCTTCGGCGGCGAGAGGCAGACGGTAGACCGTGCTGCGCTGCGGGCCGACCAGGTCGTCGAGCTGCTCCAGCTCGCCGGCCAGGAGCAGGCGCTCGACGGCTTCACGCACCGTGGAGACCGACGCGCGCGTGCGCTTGGCCAGGCTGGACAGCGAGGCCCAGGAGATGCACTGATCGTCGGCCACCCGGTCGGCGATCGACAGCAGGACCAGTCGCGCAGCCCCTCGGCTGGAGCTGTGCTCCCACACCCACTCGCGGGCTTCGCTGCTCATCGGCCGCTCCCGGTGAGCGGGCGGGAGGTGCGGCTCATCTGGGCCAGGGTGGTGGGGTCCGGCTCGGGGCACTGAGGCGCCGAGGCGGAGCTAGCTGCCGCGCAGGCCGGACGGAAGGGCCTTTTGCGCAGGGCGGAGCCCATGCAAGAATCTCCTTTGGTATTGCCACGCTGAGACGCCCCGTGGAAGGGATCAGCGTGGTGATGGTGGCGATCTCCGCCCTTGCCGGGGCGGTACAGCCGTTAGGCGTCCGGCGTCCGGGAGTTGCAGCTCTCGGGCGCCGTCGCTGTATCCGGGGACCTATGAGGCCCGGAAGTTGTGCACGTCATTGCTCCTGTGCTTGTCCGTGCGGGCGATCTGCCCGGCAGGGACGACGAACATACGCACGGCTCCGCGTCAAGGTCCAGAGTTGGTTCTTAAACCCTGTAGTAGTCGCGTGAGCTGCTGCGACGAAGGCGGAGCGATCATGGGCGGGTCCTAGCGCGTACGTAGGTTACGAAGGCCGGGCAAGGAGCGCCTACCGCGCCCTACCCACGCGGCAACACTTCAGTGAAGCCGTGATCCAAAACCTACGCCAAAGTGATCCTGATCTGTCAACACTGAAGTGAAGCCTCTCGGTCTTTGGCTCCGGGAACTACACTGCAGTACAGTCCGGGGTCGGCGTCTAGACGAGAGGAGTCGGTGATGGTGGAGTCCAGCGGACCGGCGGCGGCGCCCGGCGGCGCGGCCGACGCTCGGCGCTCATTCGCCGACAAGCTCAACCACCTGTTCCACACCGTGACGAACCCGGAGACCGGCAAGCGCTACACCAACGCCGAGGTCGCCCGGGCGATCTCCGTGTCCGAGAGTGCGATCTCGCAGCTGCGGACCGGGGTCAAGCCCAACCCCACCTACACGACGGTGGAACGGCTTGCCGGCCACTTCCACGTCAAAGAGCAGTACTTCTTCTCCGACTACGACGCGGAGGAGGCTGAAAAGGTGCGCGCCTCCATGGAGCTGATCGAGGCCGTGGCCGACAGCGACGTGCGCGGCCTTGCGCTTCGAGCCAACGGCCTCTCGGCAGACAGTTTGAGGATGATCACGGATGTGATCAATCAAGCGCGACGGTGGGAAGGGCTCGACAAGCCCGGGCAGTGATGTGACATCTCTCACCCGCTGGGCGGATTTGACTGGTATGCCGCGCGTGGTCATTCAAGATCGCCTTGGGCGATCATCTGGACGTATGCGAAGCTCCGCTCGAACCACGCGGAATGGTGGGTTCCGGTTAGCGCGGGCCGTGCCAGCGCTCATTCGGGGGCTACAGCAAGGATCTCGTCCATGTTCAAACGGCAATTTGCGCGCAGAGAGGCGCAACTGAGGCGACTGTGTGAGGAGCAGTTGCGGGGGGTCGAGATATCCGACCCCTACGCGGTGGATGAAATATGCCGACAGCTCGCCGTCAAGCGTGGCCGCCCTCTGTACCTCCACGAATTGCCTGAGACCGGAGGGGCCAACGCTCCCTGTGGAATGGTTCTCTCGTTCGACCACGGGGATTACGTCTTTCACGTCGCTGCTACCAGCGAACGGCATCGTGCTCAGATCGTGCGCCACGAGCTAGCGCACCTGCTGCTCGGACATGCCGGGAGCAACGAGAGCGTCGTCAAGTCCCTGCTGGGAGTCCTCCCTGACGGGGTCGAGCCCGCTGCGGTGCTCTCCGCTCTCGGTCGGACGAGCTACGACAGCGAGACCGAGTACGACGCCGAGATGGCAGCCTCCTGCCTGGGAGAGCTCTTTCACGATCTTGCCCACTCGGGCCGAGAAAGCGGCCGGTCTGGCGCGGTTTCACGCCTCGACGACGCCCTGCTCCACCCACGGAGGAACCGCCGCTCATGAGCACACCCACCATCGTCGCCGGCGCCCTGTGGCTGGTAGCTCTGTGGCGGCTGCCGTCCCTCCGGCACTCCCACAAGCAGCGAAGTCTGGCGCTGACCCTGGTGACTCTCGCGGCTGCAATGACGTTCGAGGTTTCGCAGGTCAAAGAGGCAGTCGATGCCATCGTCGGTGCAGATGTCAGGCTGTCGCCGCTGCTCAAACAGATGCTCGGCGTTACCTCGGCGGCATACCTGCTCGACTTTGTCATCGCAGTCGTTCGACCGCAGGGCTTGGCCCGCCGCGCCCGACTCGTGGCCGCTGGCGTGACGTTGCCCCTCATGCTTGCCTTCTACGCCTTGGCCAACTGGACGCCGGGAGGGCCGGTCAGGCTTGGGGGAGGTCGTGACGCCCTCTTTCCGCTCCTCTATATGACGGTCTTCACGCTGTACATCGGTGTCGCCATGGTCGTGGCGACGTGGTTGTTCCTCGGCGGCGTACGCCATAGCCGGACACTCCTTGGGAAGGCCGGCCTCGGATTCCTGGGCTTGGGGACTCTGCTCGGGAGCCTCTACGCCCTCCAGCGCATCGTGTTCGTGACGGTCCACCTCGCCTCCGGAGCCAGCTATCCGGGCTTGGAGAATCTCTTCTCCACGACGCTTAAGCAGGCCACGGCCCTGTCGGTCGCGCTCGGCGTCTGCTTGCCTCCTCTCTCCGTCGCCGTGGAGTACGTCGTGGCGTGGAGCACTCTGCGGAAGCTGCGTCCCCTCTGGGCGCAGCTCACGGAAGCCGCCCCGTACGTGGTGCTCGCGACCTCCGTAGGCAGAAGGCGTATCCCCTTCCGGTTGGAACGGTGCGTCATCGAAATCGAAGATGCCTGCCTGGCACTTCGCGAATACGTGTCAGTAGACATACATGCAAAGGCTCGGAGGTTCGTTCGCCAAGAAGGGGTCGACGCGCAACTTTCTGACGCAGTGGCGGAAGCCTGCTGGTTGCGTGCAGCCGCTCAGAGCGCCCGAAATGGCAAGCGGCTGCGGGGAGTTGAATATCCACCCCTTGGCGTCACTGGGCGAGACAGAGACAGTGAACTGCAATGGTTGCGCGCTGTTGCCCACGCGTACCTCTCCTCGCCAGTCGTTTTCGAATTCGTCCGGCAAGAGCAGTCGTCCATTTCTCATGAGCAGGGCGCTTCGGAAAGGATTTCCTCACATGACAACTGATGTCCGCCCCAGTGAGTCGAAGCTGGCCCGCCGCATCACAGACTGGCTTGAGCCGAAGAACTGGATCATCGCTGTCACCCTGCTGGTCGGCTGGCACACCGCACGATGGACAGGTGTCGCCTGGGGTATGGTCGGCGCCCTCTTCGCGGCAGTCATCCCCATCACCTTCATCAAGTACGGCATCCGCAAAGGCCACTGGGGCGACAGACACGTCGGAGCAAAGCCAGCACGGCTAGTCGTGATGGCCGTCATCCTGCTCTCAGTAGCCACCGGCATCGTGCTGATGCTCGTCGCGGGGGCGCCGCGGACCATGGTGGGCCTCATCATTTCGATGCTCGTGACGCTCGCGATCCTCACCGCAATCACCTTCGCCTGGAAGATTTCCGTCCACCAAGCCGTGTCCGCAGGTGCCTGCGCGATGCTCGTGCAGACCTATGGCCCGTGGATGGCCCTCGGTTTCCTCTTGGTCATCCTCGTCGGCTGGTCCCGCGTCGAACTACGCGACCACACACGCAACCAAGTGATCGCAGGCACCATCCTCGGCACCATCGTGGCCGCGGCTGTCTTCCACTTGGCGCGCTGACCTGGCGGCGGTCATCGACACGCGGTGGCCCGCTGGCTTCATCGGCGGCGGCTAGCGAACAGGATCGCCGTTGGAAGCCAGCCGGAGCGCAACGCTGAGCATGCGGGAGCACCGGTACGCAGTTGTCCGGTTTCAGTGAAGGTGGCGAACAGTTCGCTCAACATGGCGAACCTGCGGGCCGGCCGGGGCGTGCGCCGGGCGCCGCGTATTCAGCCGCCACCTGCTCCAGCGCTTCGTACAATCGCTGGGCCCGCTGGCTGCGTGGGCCGCCGAACGACTCCCGGCCGGTCGTGAGCAGCAAAACCCAGTGCGCCCCAGTCATCCGCATCCTGCTGGCCGCCCGGACCGCGCCCAGCAGACGCCGGTTCTCTCGTGCCGTCAGCGGCCCCTGTGCGGGCGACACGAGCTGGTGCGCGGGCCCCCGCAGCTGCTGGCGCAGATACAGCGGCACTGCCTCCCAAGTCGAATCGTCCGCCCTCGGCAGCAAGCGCCCCTTGGCAGCCCCGGACTCGGCCAGCGACGCTGCCGCGGGGCCCAGCGGCGCGGGTTCCCGCGCTTGCTCCAACCCGTCTTCAGGTGAGGCAGGGGACTGAGCACCAGCCGGGGCGCCGACAGTGCAGGTGTGGGCAGTCGACGGTCCGACGTACGCGCACCCCGGACAGCGGACCCAGCCCGCCTCCTGGACAGCCGCCTCGACCACCGAGCGTTCCGGCCCGTACCCCAGCGACATCAGCTGGTGTGGCAGGCGCAGGGCCTCCACGGCGCGCAGAGCGGTGGCCGCGGTGACGTCGTGGCCCCGAACAAACCAACTGCCCATTTCTGCGTTCCCGCCACACCCGCAGAAACAGCGCCGCGCTCTCTTCTCCGTCACGCTCCGCGACCCTAGCGGCTCCATAACCCTTGATTGGCCGGCCATGCCAACTCGCCCCAGGGCTGTTCACCATGTTGGGCGAAGCCGTCGCCATCTTCACTGATACCAGACAGCAGTGCCGGGGGCGCGGTGGCCAGCGACCAGGAGCACCCTTGGGAGCTAGGCCGTTTCGTTTGGATCAGTCGATCGTTGGTCTGGGCGTGCCGTTAACTGATGTGCAATGGTCGCGGATCGAGCCGTTGCTCCCTGACCGGACGCCGAAGCGGGGCGGCCGGTGGCGGGATCACCGGGAGGTGATCGACGCGATCGCGTTCAAGTTCCAGACCGGAACGCAGTGGGTGCACCTGCCGGAGAAGTACGGCAACTGGCGTGGCGTCTACAACCGGCTGCGGATGTGGGCCGTCGACGGCACCTGGGAGCGGGTCTTCACCGCGCTGATGGCCCAGGCCGACGCCGACGAGGATCTGGCCTGGGCTGTGTCCGTGGACTCCACGATCGTGCGGGCTCACCAGCATGCGGCCGGAGCCCGCAAAAAGGGGCCCCGGCCGGCGAACCGGCTGACCACGCCATCGGCCGGTCCCGCGGCGGACTGACGACGAAGATCCACCTCGCGGCCGATGCCCGCTGCCGGCCTCTGGCGTTCGTCCTCACCGCCGGACAGGCAGGCGATGCACCGGCCTTCACCGATGTCATGGCCCGCGTGCGTGTTCCCCGACGGCGTGGCCGGCCGCGCACCAGGCCGGATGTGGTCCTGGCGGACAAAGCGTATTCGTCCAGGGCGATCCGCGAGCACCTGCGCAGGCGCGGCATCCGTGCGGTGATCCCCGTGCCGGCGGACCAACGCGGCCACCGCCTGCGCCGAGGCAGCCGGGGCGGCAGACCACCGGCCTTCGACCGCGAGACCTACAAGCAGCGCAACACCGTCGAACGGTGCATCAACCGCCTCAAGCAGTGGCGCGGCATCGCCACCCGCTACGAGAAGACCGCGACCATCTACCTGGCCGGACTCCACATCGCCGGCATCTTCCTGTGGTCCGCCCGCTGATCCAAACGAAACCACCTAGCCGGAGCGCAACTCTGCCTACCGCGTTCACCGATACGCGGTTGTCCGCTCTGGCACCGTAGAGCCTCGGGCCCCGATGCGAGCGCCACTGCAAGTCGGTAGGAATCGAGGGAAGTTCGCAGCCCCCGGTCCCCCCAAGAGGGGTACCGTCCTAGTGGACGCTAGGAATGGAGCCAGTATGCCCCACTACGCCGACACCGGCAGGGGCGTGGAGAGCAACGGGCAGCGTCTTGCCCGCCTCCGCGTGCGCCGCCGGTGGACACAGCAACGCCTGGCCACTGAAACCGGATTCTCGATCTCCGCGGTGCGAGCGTACGAGCAAGGGCGCAGGAGCCTGGACCGGTCAGCGATCGTGCTGGCCTTCGCCAAGGCCCTGGACTGCCATCCCACGGAGATCACCGGGGCCCCGTACATGCCGCTGACCTCCGACACTGACGGGCAGGCCGCGGTCGCGGCGGTTGCCGGTGTACGCCGGGCCCTTCTTCGGCATGGCCGACCAACAAGGCCGGCGGACCACGAGGTCGCCGCGGTCGACCTGGTCGACCTACGTCGGCGGGTGGGCGAGGCGAACGCCCTCCGGCAGGCCGCCGCACTTGCGCGGTCTGGTGCGGTGCTGCCACAGCTGCTTCGCGACCTCCAGGTGGCTTGCGAGGTGAGCGAGGGCGACCAGCGCAGGGAGACGTTCGGCCTGCTCACCTCGGGCTACGAGTGCGCCATGCAGTACCTGTACAAGTTGGGCCACATCTCGGATGCCACGCTGGCGACCGAGCGGGTGGTCTGGTCGGCATGCGAGACAGAGGACCCGCTGCGGGTTCTGGCCTCCAGGTGGTACGACGCAGGCGAGTTCCTGAGCATAGGGGAGCACGACGAGGCGGGCGCCGTCATCGACAGTGCCCTGACCGAGCTGGGCGCGGTGCGCGAGGCCAGCCCTGAGGTGGTGTCCCTACGAGGGGCGTTCCACCTGAAGGCCGCACTGAACTCGGTGCGTTCGGAAACCGCAGCCGTGGCCGAGCAGCACTGGGAGAAGGCGAAGGTCGCGGCCGAGGAGCTGGGCGAGGACCGCAACGACTTCGAGTTGCAGTTCGGCCCGACCAACGTGGCGATCTGGGGGGTGTCGTTGCCGGTGGAGATGGGTCGAGGCCGCGTAGCGGTGGAGCGCGCCGGGAAGGTACGCCTGCCATCCGAGTTCTCCCCCGAGCGCCACTCCCACCACCTCATCGATGTGGGGCGCGCTTACTTCTACAACGGGCAGCGACAGGAAGCTCTGGGGGCCTTCATCAAGGCCGAGCGGCTGGCACCCCAGGCCACCCGGATGCACGCGGGCGTACGGGAGACCGTCGGCACGATGATCCGGACCCAGAAGAGGGGCGAACTGGTCGAGCTGGGCATCCGGCTCGGCCTCGTCTGACCATCAAAAGTCCTACGTTCTGTAGCACTTGCATCACCCCCTGGTCACTACGGTCGGGCCTGTAGTCGCCGACCTGAACTGACCAGGGGGTTCTTAATGACTGCATCGCTCACGCTTGCATACGTCTACGACCGTTGTGCGACGTCGACCCAGGCGATGCCCGTGCGACGAGCGCGCCACAGATGCCCGCGCATGCCGGCCTGCGCCCGAGGCAGGTGCTGAGCGGTGACCGCCGTGAGACGCGCGGTGCCCCCGTCGCGCGGGGAGGCCCTGGAGCGTCGGGTTCGGGCGACGCAGTGGATGCTCCGGGCCGCAAGGCCGACGCCCACGCCCGAGGGGTGGGCGGAGCGCGGTGTAGCCCCGTTGACAGCCGGGATCGTGTGGGACGCCGTACGCGCGCCCTACAGTGCTCTTGGCGACGGGTTCACCGCGCCGGAGGAGCTTCGCTCCACGGTGAAGGCGCTGGGAGTCGGGGCGGTCTGGTGCGACCCCTTCCTGCCGGCCATCTACTTTTTGGTGCCGCCCGGCACGTCCGGGTACTGGCCACGCGACAGCGGCCTGGTCGGCGTGGTGTGCCAGGGCGGGACCCCGCCCTTCACCCAGTGCATCGTTGTGCCGAGCCTGGACCGCACCTCGCCCCCCGGGCACTACTGGCTGATCCCTCCCGACTACGGCGGCCCGGTTCTCGCGGACCCCGAGCACCTCTACGAGGCACTGCGCGCGCGTGCGGCCGAGGCCGCCTCGTGTGCGCCGACAACCCGATGAGCTGGCGTCGGCCGTCCCCTCTGCCCCGCCCACGGCCGACGCCTCTTCCTCGCCCTCCTGAATCGAGAGTCATGTCTGCAAGACCCCCCCTGAGCCCCGGCCGAGTGAGGCGCGAGCTGTTAGGCGCGGTCCCAGCCACGCTCCTGGTGGCCGGTCACCTCGCCGCGTACATGCTCCTCGGCTTCACCATTCACGACGACATCAGCAGGCTCCAGACGGTCACGGCTGAGCCGGTCACGCCCTTTGACCAGGAGACAGGTAACGCATGAGCACCGACACCCTGATCGAGACGCAGATGGCCGCCTACTGGGACGACCTCTATGAGACCGGCTACACCACGCCTCCGCCCTCCGACATCGAGCGGCAGATGCTGCGCGCCACCACCGGAGCCGAGTCCGGCATGCGCGTCCTGGACGTCGGCTGCGGCACCGGTCGGCTGAGTGCCCACCTGGCCAGCTGGGGGATGCAGGTCACGGGCCTCGACCACAGCCTGTCCGCCATCGCGTCCGCGCGCTGGGCCCACGCCGATGTCCCGCTGTTGGACTTCCGCCTGTACGACGTCACGAGCCCGCGACCGCTGGTCCCTGACCCAGGCCCCGTAGACCTCGTCACGTGCAGGCTCAGCTATGAGTTCGTGGCCGGTCCCCGCTTCACGGCCAATTTGCGCCGCTGGCTCCGGCCGGGCGGAGTGCTCCACATCACGACGACCGTGTCCGAGTTGACGCGGCCGGGCGTAGCTCGCCGCGGTCTGCCGAAGTCGGCGATCGATGAGCTGGCCAGCCACTGGCGGCACATGACCGTGTACCGCCTCACCAGGGACAGCGCCTTGGTCGGCGTAGCCCTGCGGAATTGATGAGACTCCTGCCCCCTGATCTGGCCCGTCCAGGGGGCGGGGCAAGCGCCGCTCCCCGGCCGCCGGACGTCACGGTCGCGGCCGGGGAGCGGTCACCAACCGACTCTGGAACGTGCGCAAGGAGCCCCATGACCATCTGCCGTCGCTGCTCGACTAGGCCCCTGCTGGGGTACATATGACTAGCATTGCGCCGATCCGGCTGCGTGCCATGACCTACAACATGCTCAACGGCGGCCTCGACGCCGGCACCGACACGCGCCTTCGCGCGCAGACGGACATGCTTGCCAGCCTGACCCCGGACATCCTGAGCCTCCAGGAGTGCACGGGCTGGGCCAACCACCACCTCTCCTGGATGGCTCGCACGCTGGGTATGGTGCCCGTCGCCATGGTGCCCTCGCGCGTCCGCAGGGTCCCCAGCCCACCGAACGGCACCTCCCTGCTGATCCGGCCTTCCACCGTCCGGCTCATCGACTGGTGGAGCGTGGGCGAGGGCACTTTCCACCACGCTTTGATCCGGGCCCTGCTGCGCCCGGCCGCGGTCGGCGACGACCCGAGCAGCGACTTCACCGTCTTCGCCACGCACTTCGGCTGGTCCTCGGGCGACGCACGGCTGATCGAGGCCCGGATGCTGACCGACTACGGGGGTCCCTTCCCGGGCGTGCCGCGGGGCGCGCTGCTCCTGGGTGATCTCAACACGCCGGACAGGGATCTGGACGACTGGTCACGCGTCCCCGAGAACCTGCAATCGCGGTACCGGATCGTGCTGCCCAACGGCGCCTTCGGCCCTGCGGACCGGCGTGCCGTCCAGGTGCTGCTCGCCTCCGGCTGGCAGGACCCGCAGACGATGTTCGGTGACCGCGAGGCCGCGAGCGTCGGCTACTTCTGGGAGAACGAGCGGGTGCCCTGGCGCCTGGACTACACCCTGACCGCTGGCATGGAGGCGGTCGGCTACGGCATCCACGACACCCCTGATGCCCGGAAACATTCGGATCATCTCCCGGTGTGGTGCGACGTGCTGGTGGGACCGCGCTCATGACACAGCACGAAAAACGGGCCGCGAGTGCGCTGGCGGAGCGGCTTCCACCCCGCCTGCGTGGAGGCGTTCGTGCATGAGTACGCCGCTTGCGTCACCGGCCGCGATTCACAAGCCAACTGGTCTTAAAGAAGAGGAGATTGCTATGACCGTGACCGTTTCCGAGCAGGTCAGGGACCTGACGAACCTGCTGCACGATGTCAACGGGCTGCTGGCCGGGCACCCGCTCGGGGCTGCGTTCCGGCTGCTGTACGCGCCGTCGGAACTGGACCTGGACGCCGGCGAGGTGCTCGTGCAGGAGGTGGACGCCGCGCGCCGGGTTGTGCAGCTGCGCCCGGTGCGCCTGTCCGAGGTGGACCGCCGGGACGTGCTGCACGAGACCCAGGTCGTCAACCCCCAGGACGGCGCGCTCATCGCCCACGCCCAGGCGGCGAGTATCAAGGGCTGCTACATGTTCGAACTCGGCGACAAAAAGATGCACAGCTATGCGTGAGGGCGCGATCACGACGGAGGCTCTGTCACACAAGATCTCTGCCGAAGTGCTGGCACGGCTGGCGTCGATCGTCCTGCCGGCAATCAGACTGCCCCCCGATGCGCTCCTGTACGTGCCCGCCGCGATGGAACCGTCCTGGACGGAGCGTCTGCCTCTGCCCGTGGGGGGCGCCCGCCGCCCCGTCCAGACGGTGGCCCTGGCCGACGGACACGCTTTCACGCGCGTGTCCAGAGCGGATGACCTTGAGCGCGAGCTCGCGGAGCAACCGCGGACGCAGGTGTACGAGAGTGTGCACCTGCTCAGCGGTGGCTGGATCGGCGTGACGGCGCTGCGCCTGGCCTGCATGCTGGGCCGTGAGGTGGTCTGCACGATCTACCAGTCACGGCGCGAGGACAGCACCCTCGGACCGCATCACGACACGTGGGATGGCGTCGTCGTGCAGATGAGCGGCATGAAGCGGTGGCTGCTCTGGCCGGACGGGGATGACGAGGCCACGGAGATCATCATGCGGGCCGGCGACGTACTGATCGTGCCGCGTGGCATGCGACATGACGTCAGCACTCTCGCGGACCCGGGCCACTCGATCCACCTGGTCCTCGCGGTCCTGGACGTGCCATTGGCTGCGCGGCCGGGGCATCTGAGGGCCGTGAGCTGAAGGCTCCCGCGTGGGCTGTCGCGCCAGCCCACGCGGGTTGGGGTCGGTCGGCCCGCAGCTGACCGCCTGACCCGTTCCGGTCCCCGCCTGGGGGCCGCAGCCCCCGCCCCCTCGGCCTCTGTCGCCGATCCCGCAGCCGCCCCGCCGGGCGGCGACGACTGAGCCCGCTCTGACAGCCCTGGACGCCCCTCGTGCCGGAAGAAGGCGCCCCGGCACGAGGCATCCGTTCCCCCCTCACCCGAAGGAGAAGACGGCCGTGGACGCACCGTCGGCGAGCACGCTGGTACTCAACCCTGACGAAATCGGCCCCGACCCAGCGCCGGGCATGGATCTGGCGGTGAAGCTGGGCATCGGGCATCTGGAGATCCGCTCGGCCGAGGGCGCCAACGCGGTGACCCTGCCCACCGACCGACTGCGGCGCATCCGCGCCATGGCCGACGAGCGCGGCCTGAAAGTGGCGGCGCTGGCCTCGCCGCTGTGGAAGTGGTGCCGACCCGAGGCTCGGCCCGGCCGGGTGGACACCTTCGGCTTCCCCACCCGGGTCCCGCCCGAGGAGCGGCTGGGCTGGGTCGAGAGGGTCATCGAAGTCGCCCGGATCGTTGGCGCTCCGGTCGTGCGGGTCTTCTCCCACCTGCGTGTCGAGCCGGAGCTGACCGAGGAGTTGTTCGGCGATCCGCTGCTGGCCAAGGCCCTGGAGCTGGCGAATGCCGCGGGGGTGCGGCTGCTGCTGGAGAACGAGCCGGTGTGCACCGTCGCCCACGCCGAGCCGCTGCTGCAGATCCTGGACCGGTACCACGGGCAGGGCCTGGGGCTGTGGCTGGACGTGGCGAACCTTCATGAAGTCGGCCAGGCCACTTCCGAGGTGGTCCGCGCTCTGGCCCCGTACGTGGGTTACGTGCACGTCAAGGACTACCGGCCCACCGACGGCGGCGGCCGGGCGTTCTGTCCGGCCGGCGAGGGCGTGGTGCCGTATGGCGAGGTACTGCCGCTGCTGCACGCGGCCCGGCCGGCTCTGCCGTACGCGCTGGAGACCCATGTGCGCGACACGCCCACCGAGGCACTCGCTGCCGGCGCCGCGTTCCTGCGCTCCGCTGTCCCGGGCGGCATCGCGTGAAGCGGGTGCTGCTGGTCGGAGCCGGGGAGGTCGGAGCCAAGCACCTGGCCGCCCTCGTCGGCGCTCCTGGCCTGGCGGTTGCCGCGGTCGCCGACCCCGACCCGCGCGCCGAGGTGCCTCCAGGCATCCCGCTGTTCGCTTCCTGCCGGACGGCCCTGACGGCCACGACACCGGATCTGGTGGTCGTGGCCGCCCCGCCTGGGACCGCGCTCGCCGCGGCCCGGGACGCCGCCCAGGCCGGAGCCGCCGTGCTCGTGGAGAAGCCCTGCACCATCGACCCCGCCGCCCTGGTGCCCCGGCCTGGCGACGAACGCATCTTCGTTGCCTTCCAGCCGCACTTCGCCCCCGGCCTCGACGCACTGCTCGCCGAGCCTCCGGATGTCGTAAGGACCGAGGTGCTGCTGGCCGTACGGCGGGATCCCGGCTACTTCCGCGGTTGGCGACGCACTTACGCCTCCGCAGGCGGTGTGCTGCACCAGCAGGCCATCCACGGCCTGGCCGTCACCCTTCGGCTGCTGCCCGGCGACGTCGAGGCGATCGACGCCAAGGTGGTGCACTACCGGGTTCTCTGGGGGCTGGCTCTATGTGGTGGGACGTTGTACCGGAGGGCTATGTTGATCTTCTGAAGATCGTTCTCTGGGGGTGCGGCTCTGTGGCGGGTTGTTGCATCAACCGTCAGATCATGGAGTTGCATTGCGTGCCTTTCCTGTCAGATTGCCCTCTGGCGTGCGGTATTGGACGGTCGTCGATGACGGCTACGAGGTCGTGTTCATCGCTGATCAGTGGCTGAGGTTCTTGCGGTTCGGCCGAAGCCGGTCCGAGTTGACGACGAAGGCGTACGCGGGCGGCATAGCGCTGTACCTGCGGTGGTGCCGGTCAACCGGGCGCGAATGGTCCGTCGCCGCGCGGGACTTGGGCCTGTTCATGGTCTGGCTGAAGTACACGCCGTCCTCGCTGGATGAGGACCCGGCGCCGGTGGTGCTGGGGCCAGGCGCCGACCCGGCTCGCAAAGAGCGGCGGGTCAACGGCGTCCTGACGGCGGTGCGGGGGCTGCTGTCCTACGCGGTGTCGGTCGGTGAGGCACCGCGGTCGGTGCTCGGACAGATCTACGAGCTGGCGGACAGCCGGGACCTGCCGGTGGAGGCCCAGGGCGAGGACTCCGGCTTGTCCTACCGGCTGCGAGCTGTCCACCGGAGCCAGGAGCCGGAGGCCGAGGTGGACCGGGCCACCGACGAAGAGCTGGTGGCGATGTTCCTGGAGTGCCGCAACGCCCGTGACCGGTTGATCGTGCTGCTGCTCGGCCGGGTCGGGCTGCGCCGCGGCCAGGCGGCCGGCCTGCACCGCAGTGACTGTCACCTGCTTCCCGACTCGCGGGCCCTGGGCTGCGACTACAGCGGTGCCCACCTCCACGTCCGGCGGCGGGACAACAGCAACCGGGCCTGGTCGAAGTCGAAGCAGGCATGGACACAGCCGTTGGACTTCTTGGTGGTCCAGGCTTTCGACCAGTACGTCGATGAGCGCCACGAAGTACTCGGGGCGGGCGGCAGCGATTTCCTGCTGGTGAACCTGTTTCGCGAGCCGCTGGGGGCGCCGATGCCGCCGGACGCGCTGGGCGAGCTGTTCGAGCGGCTGAGCCAGCGGGCCGGGCTGTCGCGGAAGGTCGGCCCCCACATGGCCCGCCGGGCTTTCGGCAGCAACGTCGCGGACGCCGGCGGGTCGGCGGACGAGGTGCAGGCCCTGCTCGGCCAGACACACCCGGAGTCGCCCAGGCCCTACCTGATTCCCGACCGGGCCCGATTGCGCGAGGCGATCGAGCGTGTCCCCTCCCCGCGGTCCCTGCACGAAACGGTGGAGAAGTGATCGGGGCACCTCTGCCGCTGGCCCATGAGCTTCAGGACCTGCGGACCCAGGTCATCATCGACGCCTTGGACGCCGAGTTCCTGAGCCTGGTGAGCTGGGACTGGGAGTCGCGTGTCGTGCGCTACCCCAAGGTCCATCCGGTGCTGGGCATGCCGGACTGCGAGATCCCCGGCTGCACGAAGGGCACCCCGCTCGGCGAACCGGTCTGTGTCGGCTGCATCGGCCGCTGGCGGCGGTCCGGCCTGTCCTTCGAGGACTTCGCCGCGGTCCCGAGGGACAGTGCCTATCACCGCTCCGACGGGCAGGTCCTCTGTCGTGTCTCGGGCTGTCAGCGACCGCCCCGGCTGGTCACTCATGGTCTTTGCACCACTCACCAGGCGCGCTGGCACAGCTCGTCCGAGCTGACCGTGGAGGACTTCCTGCGGAACTCCCCGCAGCAGGGGCTGCCCGGGTTCGGACCCTGTCAGGTCGCCGCCTGCTACCGGCTGCGCGGCTCGGAACGGACCCGCTACTGCGAGGTCCACCGAGGCCGCCTCAACCGCGAACGGCGGTTGGGGACCTTCGACGGAGACGAGGAACGGTGGCGCCTGACGTCGTCGTCGGTGCCGGTCAACCGCGAAGTCAGCCTGCGCGGGCTGCCTGACCGGCTGGTCGCGGAGCTCCTCTACTGCCTTCAGGTCCGCACCGCCCGGCAGGCGAAGACCAAGGATCACCGGATGCGGCATATCAGCGATCAGCTGCGTCTGCTCCAGGTCCCGAGCCTGGAGATGCTGGGAGAGGACGACCTGATCCGCGCGGGGATGGTCGATGACCTGCGGATGATCATCCGTGGTGCACAGACTGCGCTGCGCAGGCTGGGGGCGACTGCGGAGACCGAGCGGCTCAAGGACGTCTGGGACCTGTTCGTCTTCGGCCACCACGGCACGCTCACGTTCAGCCGGATCCACCAGCGTCCCCTGCGGGAGGCGGTCAAGGTCTGGGCCTATGACGAACTCCCTCGGCGCCGCGGCCGGCATGTCGCCAGTTCCATGCAGAACATGATCCGCGGCATGGAACAGCTCTCGGACAGCCTGCGGCTGCAGCGAGACGACGAGGGGCACGAAATTCGGCTTCTGAGCCGCACGGACATGGTCAGCTTCTGCAACCGCGTCGCGTTCCTCGCCGAGACCGGCGTCTTCGGGGCTCATCACCGGGTCAACGTGATCCGCTACGTCCGCAGAATCGTGAACCGGATCCGTGTCCTGGGTCTCACTGGCCCCGGCCAGATGCTGGAGGGCCTGCCGGCGGACTTCTCCCTGTCCATGGAGGACATCCCCGACGAGCCCGAGGACACCGAGGCGGGACGGGACCTGCCGGACGAGGTGATGCGGGAACTCTGCGACAACTTCGATCTGCTGGAGAAGATGAGCAACCGCGAGTATCGCGTCGCGGCCGAGCTGCTTGTCGACACCGGCCGGCGGCCGGACGAGATCAGCACGTTGGCGCTGGAGTGCCTGGGCAAGGACCCGGACGGGACCTTGGTCCTGATCTATGACAACTCCAAGAACTACCGGCTGGGCCGTCGTCTGCCGATCGCGAAGGCGACCGCCGCCGTGATCATGGAACAGCAGGAGCGGGTGCGTGAACGCTTCCCCGACACTCCGGCCGATAAGCTCAAGCTGCTGCCGAGCCCGGTGGCCAACCCCGCAGGAACGAAGCCGATCGGTTCGATCGGCGACGCCCACCGGGCCTGGGTCAACACTCTGCCCGACATCATGATTCCGGTCGTCGTCGAGGTCGACGGGCAGCTGGTGACGAAGCTGCTGCCGTTCGACAAGTCCAAGATCTTTCCCTACGCCTACCGGCACTCCTTCGCTCAGCGGCACGCGGACGCCAACGTCGACCCCGACGTGCTCATGGATTTGATGGACCATCGTGAACTCTCCACAACTCAGGGCTATTACCGGGTCAGCCAGGGTCGACGCCGTGAGGCCGTCGACCGGGTCACCGCGTTGCAGTTCGACCGCCGCGGCACCCGCGTCTGGCGCAAAGCACAAGGACTTCTGGACTCCGAGCACGTACGGCGGGCCATCGGCGAAGTCGCCACTGCCTACGGCATCTGCCTGGAACCCCACAACGTCGCGGCTGGCGGCCAGAGCTGCCCGCTCCGCTTCCGCTGCATCGGCTGCGACCACTTCCGCACCGACGTCTCCTACCTGCCTGACCTGGAGCGATACCTCTCTGATCTTCTCCGCAGCCGCGAGCGGCTGATGTCGGCCTTCGAGGCCGACGACTGGGCCCGCAGCGAAGCGATGCCCTCCGAGGAAGAGATCAGCCGGGTCCGCCGTCTGATCAACCGGGTCAAGGCCGACCTGGACGACCTCTCCGACGAAGAACGTGCCCAGATCGAAGAAGCCGTCGCCGTGGTACGCCGCGGCCGCTCAGTGATGCTGGGCATGCCCCGCGTCGGCCAGCCGCTTCCCGACGTCAGGCCCTGGAGGCTCCCGTGATCCCTGCCATGCGCGACGGCCGGCAGGCCGACACCGAGCGACGCCGCCAGCGCGTCGCCACCGCAGTCAAGAACGCCGCGAGGAACGGCACGCCCATCAGCGTCTCGGCGATCGCCCGGCAAGCCGGAGTCGATCGCAGCTTCCTCTACCGTCACCGCGACCTGCTGGAAATCGTGCACGCGGCCGAGCTCGAACCTGCGACTCAGGACCCGGCAGGCACTTCGCCAGTGAGCCGAGCCTCGCTCCAAGCCGACCTCGCGAACGCCCAGGCTCGCAACGCCCGCCTCGCCGCCCGCGTCCAGCAGTTGGAGAAGCGGCTGTCGCAGGCGCTGGGAACTCAGGCATGGCAGGAGTCAGGGCTCGGAGCTCCAGCGGACATCGACGAGCTCCAGCGGAAGATCACGAGGCTGGAGCAGCACAACGTCGAACTGACCTCCGCGTTGGAGGAGGCCCGGTCCGATCTCGATGCCGCGAGGGAGGCCAACCGAGATCTGACCAGAGCCCTGAACCAACGCGGCTGAATCACGCAGGGGCGTCGACGTCCTGATCGATGAGGGTCGCGTTGGACACCAGGGCGCAGGCGGTATCGGCGAAGTACTGCTCGTCGGCACCGGGGGCGAGGCCCAGGATGACTCCCTGCGTGAGACCGACGAACAGTGCCCTGAGCGCGGTAACCAGACGTTGTGCCTGATGCGACGTCACGGCTTTCCCGTTGTGTGATCTGCCGGTGAACAACGCGATCAGGTGGCTCTCCTGCGTCTGGACGGACGCGGCGAGCTGGGAACCGAGTTCGGGGTCGTGCAAGGCCATGTCCAGCAGGGTGATCTGCAACGACAGGGCAGAGATCGCGGCCGGGGCATCGCAGCTGCGCCGGTAGTACCGGGCAAAGGCTTCAACCGCTTCCAGGAGATCCATCTCTGCGGGGATCACCTGCTCGATCTCTTCATAGTGCGGCCGCAGGTAGTCGGTGACCAAGGCTGCTACCAGGCCGCCCTTGCTGCCGAACAGTGAGTAGACAGCGCCGGTCGTCAGGCCGGCCTGCTCAGCGATCTCGTCGAGCCTTGCGCGGTGCCCATCCCGGGAGACGACTTGGAAGGCAGCATCCAGCAGGGCGCGGCGGTTGCGTTCCTTGGTTTCCGCTCTCGTCATTCTCATAATTCCATTATTCTAGTAACAACGTTACGGGAGTGGGACAGGCATCAGGGAGGAACGCTCATGACGCAGGCCCAGGCTGCGACACCGTCAGCGACGCGCCGCTTGGCGGGGATCATCGCTGACGGTGTCTTCAAGGTAGTGCTCGGTGCCGCCTACTTAATTGGCGCTTCCTGGCTTGGCGATCTACTTGGCGTGTCCGCCTGGTTGATGGCCGTCTCCGGCGTCGCCTTGCTGATCGGCGGCGGGATCGAGATCAAGTTTGTGCGCAGTCACCCGATCCGCACCTACATGCGGCTCATGGTCGCCTACGACAGCGGCTGGGTGCTGACGGCGCTTGCCGGCTTACTGATGGCGTGGCAGGACGGCAGTGCCGGGGGCGAGGTGTGGATCGGGTACCAGACAGCCGCTCCCCTTGCGTTTGCCGCACTCTTGCTGGTTTCCACCCCCGTGCCGCCAGCCTCCGACATCCGCGCGAAGGGCGCCGAACACTGACACCGAACCTCCGCTGCCGGGTCGGCAATCCCGCTTGGCGACCCGGCAGTAGCGCCACAGGTGTTGCACACGATACTGTCGATCACACCAGCGCTGAGCTGCACAAAGTGGTCTCCACTCGCCTCGCGCCACACGGTTGCCCCCAGAGAAACCGGTGCCTGGCGGAGACCGAGGACCACGTCACCGCCGCCATCGTCCTCGCCGGCGGGGCCATGGTGCACATCGACGCCCGCGTCGACCACGACGGCCCGCCGGCCCACGAACTCGTCCTCCACCTCGCCGACGGGCGCCGCCTTGCCGTTCGCGGCCGGAACCTCGAAGCCGGACTCGGCGAGATCGCCGCCGCCCCTACGCACGCGGCCTTGCGGCGCGCGATGTACGCCGCGGTGTTGGACGCCGCCGAGGGCCGTCCCGCCCACCCATGCCTGTTCCCGCTGACGGCGCTGCGGCGCCCGCTGGAGGTGATTGACCGTGTCTACCGCGACGCCCGCGTTGTCCGCGCCGCGCACGCCGCTGCCGCATGAGCTGCCGGTCGAGGTCGTCGAACGCAAAGGGATCGGCCACCCCGACACCCTCGCCGACGGCATCGCCGAGCTGGCCTCCATCCGCTACAGCCGGCACTGCCTGGACGTGGCGGGGGCGGTGCTGCACCACAACCTGGACAAGGTCGCTGTCCTCGGCGGCCGGGCCGCCTTCACCGACACCGACGGCGTGTACGACCGGCCGCTGCGGGTCGTCTTCGGCGGCCGGATCTCCACCAGCTTCGCCGGCCGCCCGCTGCCGGTGCGAGAGATCCTGGAGCAGGCCGTCGTCGACCACCTGCGCATTGCCCTGCCGGGCTTCGGCCGGGTGAAGCTGGAGGTGAGGCACGAGACGACCGACTCCTCCAAGTTCCCCCACTGGTTCGCGCCCCGCTCCCCGGACGATCTGCCCGAGCGGCGAAGGGCGTTTTCCAATGACACCGCCTACCTCGTCGGCTCGGTCCCGCGCACGGTCACGGAGACCGTGGTGCTGCTGGCCGAGGCGTGGTTCCGCCGCTTGCCGTGGGCAGGCAGCGACATCAAGGCCCTCGCCGTCCGCGACAGCTCGAACTGGACGGTGACCGTGTGCGTGCCCGCCCTGGCCGGGCACCTGAGCAGCTCCGCCGAGTTCGACGACGCGGTCACCGCCACGGCCGGCGAGCTGACCAACCTGCTCGCTCAGCGGCTGCCGGGCCGGGTGACGGTGGTGTGCAACACTCGCAACTCCCGCACCGGACCGCTCTCCGGGCAGTACTTCACGCTGTCGGGGTCGGCTGTCGACTACGGCGAGGACGGCCTCGTGGGCCGGGGCAACGCCCGCACCGGCGTGATCAGCGGCGCCCACCTGGCCGGGAACGAGGCGACGTTCGGGAAGAACCCGGCCTACCACGTCGGCAAGGTCGGCGGATGGCTCGCCGATGAGGCCGCCCGCGCGGTGGCCGCCGAGTTCGGGCCCTGCCGTATCGCGCTGCTGTGGCGCAACGGCGCCCCGTACGACGAGCCCGCCTCGATCGAGATCACCACGGTCAACCAGGCACCGCCCGGGGCGGCCGAGGAGCTGGTGCGGGCCACGCTGTCCCGCACGGACTGGATGGAGGACCTGCTGGCCGGCCAGTACCTGCCCGCCGTCGCCCCGGTCGAGGAGCTGCTGGCCGACCTGGAGCGAGCAGCGGGGTGAGCACCCACCGGCTCGCCACCGGCCACGTTTCCGCTCTCCTCGCCCTGCCCGAGCGTCTGGACGCCACGGCCGCGCGGGCGGCCGACCGGGCCCTGCCCGGCGGATGGAGCCTCACGGCCGCCTCCGCCACGGAATCGGTCGACGTCGAAGTCACCAGGGGCTCCGCAGCAGTCACCGTCACAGGGGACACCGTGCGCCTGCGGCTTCCCCCGTCCGTCACCGCCTCGGACACGCTGGCGTACGTCACCTACACCGCGCTCGAACGCGTCCGCCAGCAGCAGCTCAAGATCACGGTGCATGCCACCGCGCTGATAGTGCCCGAGGGACGAGCGGTGCTGCTGCTCGGTACGAAAGGCGCGGGCAAGACGTCCACCGCGCTCGCCCTCGCGGCACGCGGCTGGACGCATGCCGGTGACGACCTCGTCGTCCTCGGCGAGAGCGGCGACGGCACGGTGGCGGTCTGGCCGGGCAAGTCCACCGCCGCCGTCCGCGACCCGGCCCAGCCACTGGCCCCGAAGCCCCACCGTGCCCTGGAGCCGTTCGCCGTCGGCCCTGCCCCGCTGGCCCACATCGTGCACCTGGCCGTGCACCCCGCCCTGGGCACGGCGTCGATAACGCCCGCAGTGCCGCTGTCGGTGAACGAGCGGCTGCGGCTGCACGAGCTGCTGGGCCGCTCCATCTCCGGCCTGCCCACCCCGCTGAACGGCGTCACCGGGGTTCCGTACGGGCCGGTGTGGCCGCTGGACACCCCCGGGCTGGCCCGCTGGCGCAGCCACCTCATCACCCGGCTTGCCAGCTGCCAGTTCGACTATCTGCACGCCCCCGATCCCGAGACGGCCGCCGACCTGTTGAGCAAGGAGGACGAGAACGGATGAGCCTCGCCGCGATTCTGCCCAGCCGCAACGAGCCCGCCACCATCGCCGCCGTCACGACGGCCGTCGATGCGGCCCTCGACGACCTGGGGGCGGTCATCGTCCACGCCGACTCCTCCGACACCCCGGCAACCGCGCGGCAGTTCGCCGCCACCGGCACGACGACGGCGAAGGTGCCGCTGACCGACCTGGTGCGAGGCAAGGGCACCCAGATCCTGGCCGCCGCCTGTCGCAGCGAAATCGCGACGGCCGAAGCAGTGCTGATCGCTGACACCGATACCCGCAATCCCGATCCGGCCGTCTACCGCGCGCTACTGGACCGCGTCCGGGCCGGGGCTGCGGTGGCCATCGCCGACTATCCGCGCTACTGGGACGAGGCCAACCTCACCAACCACCTCGCCCGGCCGCTGATCGCCGCCACCAGCGGCCACGACGTGCCCCAGCCGCTGGCCGGGGACATCACCCTCTCCGCTGCCGCCCTGGACGCCGCCCTCCGAGCTGTCGCGGCGCTGCCCGCAGAAGTAGCGGCGTGCGTAGACGGATACGGCATCGACGCCTTCCTGTTGCTGACCGTCGCAACCATTGGGCCGATCGTCTCCGTACGGTTCGACCGGCCCAAGCAGCACGCCGGGTCCTTCCCCCACCTCCCGGCTATCTACCAGCAGGCCGTCCCCGTGCTGCTGCACCTGACCGCCGCTCGCCGCCCGGTGCCCGTCCCCCGGGGCCAGAACCAGGCGTCGTACCGGGTTGCTGACCGTGCAGTGGAGCCCACCCGCCTCGCGACCATGCTGACAACGCTGGACAGCTTTGGCCCACACCTCGGCGGATACGATGAACGCCCCTGGCCGCTGCCCGCCGCGGACGCCTGGCACGCCGTCAACTCTGGCGCGTCGGCGACCGAAGCGGCCCGCCGGTTGTGGCCGTACTACCTCCGGCGCGTCCACGACTGGCTCACCCTCGGGCAGCACGCCACCACCCGGCAGCGGGCCGAACGACTCGCCGGCGCCCACGCCCGCCTGCACCACTACATCCTCACTCCCGCAGGAGCCCGCCGATGACCGCCACCCCGACCTCCGGCTTCTCGGCCTTCGCCCTGGAACCGTTCCCCGAACTCCAGATGGGCGACGACCTGGCCGCCACCATCACCGACGTCCTCACCCGCACCGATACCGCGCTGCAGGACGGGGACATCGTCGTCATCGCGAGCAAAGCCGTCTCCATCGCCGAGAAGCGGTACATCGACCTGGGCACCGTGACCCCCGGCCCCGAAGCCCAGGAGTTGGCGGGCAAGACGGGCAAGCCGGCCCCGCTCGTGCAGCTGATCCTCGACTCCGCCAGCGACTACTTCCTGGCCACCGACAAGGGCCCCATCATCGCCCGGCACCGCCTGGGCTACCAGCTCACTTCCGCCGGGATCGACCGCGCCGGCACCGAGGGCGCCTGGCTGCTGCCGGTCGACCCGGACGCCTCCGCCCGCGCCCTGCGGGACGCGTTGATCACCCACACCGGTGCCGACGTCGCGGTAGTCGTCGCAGACTCCGACGGCCGCGCCGACCGGCGCGGGGCCACCGTCATCTCCATCGGCGCCGCCGGCATCGCCCCGCTGCGGATCACCGAACACGGCGGAAAGCGGCAGGAGGAGACCTTCACCGACCTGATCGCCGCCGCGGCCGGAATCATCCTCGGCCAGCGCGGGCGCGGCGCTCCCGTCGCCGTCCTGCGCGGCATCGCCTACACCGCCAGCGACGAGGGAGTCGCAGCAGCGCTGCACCACCGGCCGTGACGCTGCTGATCACCGGGGCCGCCGGCGCCATCGACACCCGCCTGGCCGCAGACCTCGCAGCCTCCGGCATCCCCCTGCGGCTCCTCGACCGGTGGCCCCTCATGGGGCCGCCGGGTGCCCAGGCCATCCAGACCGACCTGCGCGAGCTTGCCGCCGTTGAGAGGGCCACCACCGGCGTATCCGCTGTCAATGGCCGAACCGCCGAATGCGCCAACCGGCGTGAGCAGCACGGCGGATCATCCTGGGAGCCCCTTTCTAGTGGGGATCTGGGCTGGCTTGCAGCAGCCGTTCCAGTCCTGTCTCGGCGTGGTCGACCGCGTCTGTCAGAGCCTCGTGGTGGTGGGCGGAGAGGACGCCGGATCCCAGTCCGGCCGCGGCGACCACTGCGTTAAGCGCGTCTGTCGCCCCGTCGTCCAGGGCGGACGCGGCGACGGTGTGGTGCAGTGCGTCTCGTGCGGCGTATGCGTCGAGTCGGGCGACGCTGACGAGGGAGTCGAGTATGCGGGCGGTATGTCGTCCGGTGCGGTCCAGCTCCAGGGCTGACAGGCCCGTCCGGGTCTGGAAGGCGGCGGTCGGCGGATCGGGGTGGGCAAGGAGCTGGAGGGCCTTTTCCAGGGTGCGGTCAAGGTCGGGTTCAGGAACGGGGGTGTCTTCGGGCCGGCAGTGGGCGTGTAGGAGGAGGGCGATGGCACTCTCCCAGGGCGCCGTGGGCTGGGTGGTGTCGATCAGGCCGCGGGCCTGCTGGTCCAGGCCCTGCTCCATCAGGGCCATGATCTTGATCTGCCGGCCGTCGAGGAGGCGGTTGCCGATGCCGCGGTGCTGGGCCATGGCGTCGGCTGCCTCGGTCCACCGGCCGATTTGAGCGAGGGCGCGGGCGCCGTCCACGAGCAGGGTGATGTACAGCTCCTGGCACACCGTGCGGTGGTCCTCGTCCGTGCCGGTCAGCGATGAGAGGTCGACGGTGCGGCCGTCGATGTCGGTCTTGTTCCGGTGCCGGGCAGCGTCGTTGAGGCAGCGCAACAAGCTGTAGGCGAGTTCGCCGTGGCCGGCGCGAGTCCGCAGCCGGGCGAGGTTGACGAGTGGCATGAGTGACATGACGGCGACCCGGCCGCTGAGGTGTCCGGCGTTGGCAAAGACGTGGTGCTGGCGCCAGCACAGTTCCTCGGCCAGGTCGGGCAGGCCGATGTCGGAGGCGATGAGCGCGGCGTAGTTGAGGACCCCGCAGGTGCGGGCCACCAGGTCGTGGTGGCTCGCACCTGCGGGCGCGACGGTCAGCCCGGTGAGGTGGGTGATGCGCTCCTCCAAGGGGAGCGCGGGTGCCTTGGTGCGGCGGACCAGGGGGACGCGGCTGGCTATCGCGGGGATCATCGGCTCAGCCCTTGCGCGTCCAGTCGACGACAAGTCGGCTGTAGGGCTTGTCGATGACGAAGCGCGCGTCGTCCACCGTCAGATGGTCACGCGAGTCCGCGGTGGCCATACGGAAGCCCGGTTCGGGGGCGTCGTTGCCGCCACTCGCGTCCCAGGCGCGGATCTCGCTCACGACGCGCTCGGCGAGGTCGGCGCCGCTTTTGCCGTGGCCGATCACGCCGACCTCCCAGTACCGGCCCTTCTCGTCCTCGCCTTCCCGGATGGTCAGGTACGCCAGCGACCCGCCGTCGAGGGCTGCCATGGAGCCCCATCGGAAGTGCGGTGTAAACCCGGGGCGCTGTCCCGGGAGACGGGAGAGGCCGTTGGGCAGCACGCAGGCCAGGTACAGGTACAGCCACTCCCAGGCCGAGCCCTGCCGGAACTTCACCCCGGTGTAGATCTTGGTCTGCTGCTCGTCGAGGACGGTATGCAGGGCGTCGCGGTCGACGTCTTGCTCGCTGAACGTCTCCAGGCGCACGTTGCCCTCGCCGGCCATCGGCACGAGGGTGTACACGTCGTCGCAGACGCCCTTGCGCAGCGGGATGAAGGTGGCCATCTCGCAGGAGACGGTTTTCCATGTGTCGCCGTCGCGTTCGAAGGCGAAGGAGCGGGAGATGCTGCCGCGGATGCGCATCGGCAGGACCAGGCGGCCTGCGGGGGCGAGCTGGTCGAGGATCTTCACGGGTACGTCGCCGGCGCCGACGGTGAAGATGATCCGGTCGTAGGGGGCGTGTTCAGGCAGTCCGGCCGCGCCGTCGGCCATCACCGCGGTGGCGTTGTCGACGCCGGCTTCGGCGAGGTGCCGGCTCGCGCCGGCGACGAGATCCTGGTCGACGTCGAGAGTCCAGACCTGCCCGCCGGGGAAGACGATCTTGCCGAGGAGGGCGGCGTTGTAGCCGGTGGCGGCTCCGGCTTCCAGGACCTTGTGGCCGGGCTGGGCGCCGAGCTGTTCGAGCTGGGTGGCGACGATGGACGGCGCGGAGATGCAGGAGATCATCTCACCGTGCTCGTCGTGCTTGATCGGGACCGCGTCCTCCTTGTACGCGCTCCCCAGGTCGACGCCGGGCAGGAAGGCGTGCCGGTCGGTGGTGCGGAAGGCGTCGATGGCCGCCTTGCTGCGCAGGTGGCCGCTGTTGACGAGCCGCTGGGCGAGGTCTTCGCGCAGCTGGTCAGGGTCGGTTACCGGTGTCACGGTGGTCTCCATTCGGGGGAGGCTAGGCTCCGCAGAGGCGGACTTGCGGGTAGACACGTCGCCTTCTCCAGAGGAGAAGGCGACGTGACGGCCGAGCCACGCGGTGGCGGCCTGCACTTCGGCAGGGACGCCTGCACGGTTGAACGCGAAGATGGCGTGGTGGGCGATGACGCCGCGGATTCCGCGTATCAGTCGGCCGTCGGCGGCGAGCCGGTGCAGGCGGCGGCCGGCGTCCTCGAACGCGCCGACGCGCTCGCCCCAGCCGACTTCCGCGTTGGGGCGCAGGGCGGCGTCGGCGTTCATCAGCCGCCGCATCGCGGAGACGGCTCCGTCCAGGGCGGCTCCCTGGGGCGGGGTGACGGGGGGTCGCAGGGCGGCCCACTGGGCGTACACGTCTCCGGCTTCGAACGGGTCCAGCCCGGCCTCGCGGATCATGGCGGACAGCAGCATCACGCTTCGCTCGCGGGCGCCGGGGGTGCCGGTCTCGGCGAGCGCGGCCGGGCTGTCGGCGCAGAACACGTCGTGTGCGACCTGCATGCCTTCAGGGCCGCCGAACGCATGGGTCTCCGGCTCGTACATTCCGCCCGTCCAGCCGGTGATCACGCGGTCGGCGACGAGCTGGTCCAGCAGGCCGGTGGCGGGCTGTTCGGTGCGCAGGCGCACGCCGGCGTCCTTGCGCAGGAAGTGGAAGCGGCGCCCGGCCAGCGCGGTCGCCAGGGTCCGAGCAGCGTCCACTTGCGGATCGGTGAAGGCCACAGATGCGTGCCACCAGGACGTGGCCGGAGGGATCGGCAGATTCTCGTCGTCGAAGGTCATAGGAAGCTCCTTGCACGGCGGCGGGTGTGAGGGTCAGGTGAGGAGGAGGGCGCGGCTCCAGCCGGTGGTATCGGCGGCCTGGAGGGCGAGTTGGGCGCCGGCGCGGCCTTCCATGAAGCCGAGCTTGGGCAGGTGCTCCCAGCCGGTGGCCAGCCGTTGGTGCAGGTCCTGGATGATCGGGGTGAAGCGTTCGGGCGCGGGGCTGTCGGCGGCGACCGCGCGGGTGAGCATCAGCAGCCCGGCCCAGCCATGGCAGAGCGCGGAGTCGGTGATCCGGGCGAGCCGCAGCGGGTCGCTCAGGACGGCCTCCACGGTGTCCTCAGCTGCTTGGCGCCGGGCCAGGTCGCCGAGGGCAAGCGCGGCGAGCTGCTGGGCGCGGGCGATACCGGGCTGGCCGTAGCACCAGGACTGGCGGGCCGGCTCCGGCGCGGGCGGCTGCTCGGCGTCCAGGTGGGCTGCGGTGGACCAGTAGTGGACGCCGTGCCGGTCGAGCCAGGTTGCGAACGTGCGGACGGCCTCCTCCTGCCCGGGGACGCTGACTCCGGCGCGCAGGGCGAGGGAGAGCACGGCCAGGGGGCCTGCGATGCCGTGGGCCATGCCGTTGTTGCCGTGACCGCCGGCCATCTCCTTCCCGTCCGGGCCGACCGCTGACCACCACCCGGGCAGTATCCGGCCCCCACCGGAGGTGGGGTGGGCGAGCGCGACGAGGCAGGCGAGCACGTCGGGCAACCGGGGAGCGGGCGGTTGCCGGGAGAGCAGGAGGGCGGCGAGTCCGGTCAGGCCGCGGATGAGGTCCCATTCGGCGAGGTGGGGCAGCACGCCGGCCGCCTGACGGCGGTGGGCGGCGGCGAGTCGGGCATCCACGACGCGGTCGACGGCCGCGCGGACGTCGTCGCCGGCCCCGTGGGCGCGGGCCAGGACGAACTCCAGGGCGGGTGCGCCGTGGAAGAGGCTGGCGTTGCTGCCGGTGCTGACCCCGCGGGCGGTGGCCTCGGTGAGGTGGCGGCGTGCGGTGGACAGGTCGCCGCGCTCGATGTCGAGCAGGGCCATCCCCAGGGCGCCCTCGGACAGGTCCTGCGTGCGGGGCACGGTGGTCGTGGTCATGAGCGCCTGGCCAGGGGGACGACGATGCTGTGGGCCCGGCCGTCTATCCACCCGTCGGCGTCCGGCGGGGGAGCTTCATGCAGGCTGGCGATGCCGAAGGGGCTGGCGTCCAGGTACGCGCGCAGGAGGTCCAGGTCGACGTCGCGGGACAGGTCGAGGGGCAGCTGCTGGTCGTCTTCGGCGAGCAGGACTCGCTCCGGTACCCGGAACCGGGCACGCCAGGCGTGGAGTTGGTCCGCCCACTGCTGGAGTGGGGCGGTGCGGGCGGGCAACGTGCGGCTGCGGACCTTCCACCGGGCAGCGGTGAGGATGGTGCGCCGGTAGGTGAGGGCCGGGATGGAGGGCAGGGTCCAGGCGGCGCCCCAGTCGAACCAGGTGACCTGCGGGGAGGCCGCTCGGCTGATCTCGCCGAGGAAGCGGGCCATCGGCGGGGTGTAGTTGTTCCACAGGAAGTTGATGGCGGTGGGGGCCAGCAGCTCAAGCGGCTTGCCCGTGGCGGACTCCACCAGCTGGGGGCGGCCGTCAGTGACGGTGACCGACAGGTCGCGGGGGAAGAGGACATGCGGGGCGGGACGGCGGAATTCGCCGACGCTCACCACGCGGGGCAGGGCCTGGGGCGCGCGGGTGAGCAGGTCGGCCGGCACGCGTCCGGCGTGGAAGGAGAGCTGTGCGAGTTCCGCCTGCGGATCGACCGTGGGCAGGTTCGCGTACGCCGTCTCGGTGCCGGGGAACAGATGCCAGAACCGGCCGGTCATCGATCCGGCGGAGCGGGAGACGGTCAGCACGCGCAGCCGGAAGTCGCCCCGGTCCAGGGCCGCAACGGAGATGGCGTGAACCTGGGCTGCCAGTTCGAGGTGAGGTGCCAGGCCGTGGGGCTTGTCCCCAGCCGCTGCTTCCAGTTCCTCGATCACCGCCCCGGTCAGCGCGACGGTGCGGTTGCCTTCGGTGGCGGCGGTGCCGGCCAGCTCCAGCAGCAGGCGGTCGCGCCGGGACATCGGCCGGGGCGGTTCGCTCGCCGTGACGAATCCTGCTGGGAAACCCACGCCCCGGTCGGGGTCCGTGGCCGCGTCCACCGGCACCGGGGTGTTCTCGCCGTAGCGCTCGGAGAACTGCTCGATCCACCGCCGCCAGCTCGGTGTCCCGTTCGGATGGGTGACCAGGCGGGCCAGAACGGACGCGGCGGTCTGCACTTCGGTCAGCACTTGCTCGGGCAGCCGCACGTCGGCGTCCAACCGCAGGTCGCATGCGGCGCGCAGCCCGGCTGCCTGAGCGCGCGCCGCAGGCGGTAGGACGTTCGTTGGGTCGGCGACGGTTGCGGGCGCGCGCAGCGAGGAGCGCAACAACCGCACCCGCAGCAGTTCACCGAGTAGCCGTTCGCGCGCGGCGCCGTCCACGGCGGGGAACTCCGCGGCCAGCTTGTCGGACAACTGGCGATACGTGACCGGTGACCGGGCCAGGTCCAGTACGAGGCGCAGTGCGGGGCTCAGAGCGAGGCGGAACTCGGCGTCGCCCTCGGACGGTACGTGAATGTGCCGGCCACGCTGATAGATCAGGGTGTTGACGCAGACCTCGGCGTCGGCCATGCGCGCCGCGTCGCTCTCCCAGGTGCTGAGGACGTCATCGAGACCGGCCGGCTCGGGACGGACCACGACCTGGTGCTCGTCCCCGATACGAACGGACGCGGTCCGGTCGAAGGCTAGCGGGGCGACGCCGGCGAACAGGCCATAAGGGGTGGAGCGGCGTGCATATCGGATCGCGTAGCGCGCAGTGGACAGCGCCGCCCGGCGCATCCGGCGCACCTTCGGTGTGCGGCCTTCGATGATGGCCTGCACCTGCTCGGCGAGGTTCAGGCTCGCCTGCGACACGGTCCGGCAGAAGCCGGTATCGGACCACACCGTGCTTAGCCACGCGCGCCACTCCTCCGCGGGCGCCGTGGCCGTCGGCCAGGGCGGCATGGCGGGCTCGGGTGTGTGGACCGCGGCGCGCAGCATCGCCTGCCCCGCGGCCTCGTACAGGCTGGGCCGGTGCCGTGTCATCAGGGCTCTCCTATCTTCTGCAGGCGGGAGGGGCGGGCCGCACGGGGAGAGCCCCGTCCGGCCCGCGTTGCCGGGGTGATCCGGCTTACGAGGTGGTGCAGGCGCTGGGGCAGGAGCTGCCGCAGGTGTCGCCCGTGCTGCACATCAGGACCGTCTCGGTCGCCGGCGTGCCCTCGATGAAGGTGATGTCGAGCCCGAACGGGTCGGCATCGGCCTTCACGAGGTCCGTCTGTGCGGGAGCGGTCGGCCTCTCGGCCTGGACGGCGGTCATGCATGCCTCCTAGGAGTGGCGGATGGTGCGGGATGCCGAGGCCCGGTCGGGCCCCGGGGTCTGCTGCCAGACGCCGACAGGCTGCGAAGTCGCCTGAGCAGTCGCGCGCCTGGGAACCGGGGTGGTGCCGTCAGGCTGCGGCGGGCTGCGCGTGCGGCTGGTTCTTCGCGGCCTGGTCCAGCACATGGGTGAAGTGCTCGGCCCGCTGGTCGCCCTCGGCCTCCCGGGCGCGGAGATCGCCGAAGCGGTGCCAGTACCGTCGGCAGACGTCGCTGCTCATGACCATCGAGGCGTAGAAGGGCAGTTGCCCGTCGCGGACGAAGCCGAGGCGGTCGCGGAGACTGAGCATGCAGATGAGCTGGTTGGCGCTGAGCAACTGCATGTACTCCTCGACGTCCATGCCCTCGGGCACCCAGAGCTTGGCGAGGCTGGCATCGGTGGACATCTGCGCCAGCCAGTCGAGCTGGTTGCGGGTGACGATGACCTCGTTGCGCTCGGCCTGGTGCCGCGCGTCCTGCCTGAGCCGGGCGGCTCCGACCACGGCGGTGGTGAGGGAGACGGCAGCACCGGCAGCTAGGACGGCGGTGGTGAGCTTCATCGGTCAACGATCCTTTCGCAGAGCGGAGTTGCGGCCGGAAGGCCGACTGGGAGAGAAGCTGGTGTTCCGCGTGTTCACGCGGCCCCCGCGAGGACGACGGTCGGGGATTCATCGGCAGAGCCGTCAGGGGCGTACCGGCGGCGCATCGCCTTCACAGCGACAGCGATCGGCGGCAGACGGACGGTGGCCCTGCGTGTGTCGACGGACTCCGGCGCGCGCAGCGGACACAGCTCGATGCCGTCGGCGTGCAACAGGAGCTGGGTGCCGTACTCCTGGTCGCGCCCGCTGGTGACGAGGGCGCGGTCGTACAGGTGCGCCCAGTGCTGGACCAACGCGTCGCCGTCTTGGACCGCACGTCCCAGCAGGGTGGTGGCGGCGCGCTGGAAGGCGGGGTCGTAGTCGCTGTGCAGAGCGATGCTCCACGCGGCACGGGCCGCGTCGGGGCCGACGAGGCAGTGGCCGGGCCAGTCGTACTCGGCCAGGATGCGGCGCAGCACCTTGGTATTAGCGTGGTCGGCGTGCCGGGCCCGCCCGAGCTGGACGGCGTCGAGCTGGCCGCGCACGTGCGCGGCCCGGTGTGCGGCCGATTCCGTGGCGCGGGCGATCAGCTCGCGGGCGAGGTCGGGCCGCTGCGGTTCGTCGCTCGTCACGTGTCGCTCCGATCATCGGAGGTCGGTCGAGGCACGTGGACCTGGCAGCTGATCATCGCGCTGAGCGTGGGGCGGTGCTCCGCTTGGAGTTCGAGGCGGGCGACTCGATCGCCGTCGCGTCCGGGGCCGGATCCGCACACGTCCCAGCCGATGTCGGTGAACCGACGCAGGAGGGCAGCGAGGGGTTCGGCTTCGAGGGCGTGGCGGGCTAGAGTCTCGGCCCGTACGACGGGGAGATCGAGCCGGGCGGCCAGGTCGGACGCCCACAGGGTGATCAGGCGGGTGATGCCGTCGGACTGGTCGGGCAGGGTGTGGACGCTGCGGAGGAAGAGGCACGGCCCCTTGCCCCATCCGAGGTCGGGGGCATGCTCGGGGATCATGCAGGCCAGCAGCTTCCCGTCCTCGAACAGTCCGGCGGACCGGGTCTGCGGCTCGCGGAATTGCGCCGGGATGTCGGCTCGGGCGGGTACGGGGAGCCCGTGCAGGGTCAGCCAGCGCTGTCGGTCCTGGACAAGGGCGGCAGCTTCCTCATGCTCGGCGTCCGTGCGTAACGTGCGCACCTCGTACACGGCGGTTGGGGGCGCCGGGATGGAGGATGCCGCGGACGGTGGTTCCTCGCGGCCCGCGAGAGTCGGAGGGATGCTCACAGGCTCGCTCCGCTCCGCGTCGCGTGGTCCGAGCGGAGCTTGTCCCAGGCGTGGCCGAGGATGACGAGCTGCGTGAGATCGGTGGTGCCGACGGCGGTGAGGAGTTGGTCGGTCTGTTCCTTCAGATCCGCGGGGGCGATGCCGGCGGCGTGTGCGATGTCGAGCGCGAGCTTGTGGCTGGCGAGCGCGCGCCAGAGCTTCGCCTGCTCGGAGCTGACGTCGGGGGCGGGCCTGGGGGCTACGGGGTTCGGCGCATGCCCGGCAGACAGGATGGCGTGCACGAGGACGTGCAGTGGTGCGCCGGGGCAGCCCAGCTTCGATCGCAACGCCTTGACACGGCTCCTGACGGTCGAGGAGGCCAGGCACTCTTTGGCGGCGATCGTGTGTACGCCCAGGCCGGCCGCCAGTGGCAGGGCGAGATCCTTCTCCGCCTGGGTGAGTCGTTTGGTCGGTGACGTCGTGGTGGTCATGGTGTGAGGTCCAGATCAGTGTGTGGTCAGCTCGTGAGCCGGGATGGCGTCGCTGTCCGGGTCCAGGCGGTGCGTCAGGTGGCGCCCCTGCTCGGGGCTCAGGGTGATCGTGAGACGGTCGGATCCAGATGTGTTCTTGGGCTTCGACGCCACATGGACGCCCGTCCCCACTGTCTTGCCGAGCAGCCGCTGGAGCCGTGCGGTCGGGTCGGCGACCTCTGCGAGGAGGAGGCGCTGCGTCAGACGGTGCGCCTGTTCCAGGCTCATCCCGATCGTGAGGCGGTCGACCTCGTGCTCGCAGGCGGGCTCGATGTCTGCGGACACCGGAGATCCGACGACTCCGGTGATCAGCCACAGGATCCGCTCGGTGAGCCGGCGAACCCCGCGCCGGCGGTGGAGCTGGAGATCTTCTCCGATGTCCGGGGCGCCGAGGAGCCGCGCGAGGGTGACGGCCGAGTCCAGCTCGTCCTCGGCCAGGTGGAGGCTGAGGGCCTTCGTTCCCACGTCGATCGTGGCGTCGAGTCCGTGGTCCGACAGCACGTCGTCGAGATGCTTGGCGGTGGTGCGGGCGGTTATCCAGGGCTGCAGCAGCGTCGCGATGAGCGTGCGCACGGAGTCGGCGGTGGGAAGGGTGAGGACGATCCGGAAGGTCTCCTCGTCCCGTGCGGCGGTGGCGTTGATGCCGACTTCACGCAGCCATTCGGAGGCGGCTTCCACGGTGTCCTCGAAGGGACAGTAGCTGCTGCTGTACACCGTCAGCTTCAGGGCCGTCCCGTTGTCGGCCGATTCGACCGACGACGTGAAGGCGGCTTCCCTCAAAGCGCCTTCGAGCTGCTGCTTCAAAGCGACGGCACTTCCCACGGTGGCCTGCTCGGGCACTGTCGGGGGGTTCGCGGTCATGGTCACTTCCGGGTTCGGTGGTGTGCTGTGGTGCCGCCGGCCCCGCCTGCCCGGGGGAAGGGCAGTGTCGGGCCGGCGGCGGGCCCGTGCGCGGCGTTGCGGATTCACGGGGGCCGCGCACGGGGGCTTCATGCGGGGGTGGGATCGGGAGCCCAGTCGGTCTGCGCGGTGACGTGCTCGGACCACTGGATGGGGTCCTCGTGCAGAGCCGTCTCGGCCAAGCGCAGGCGCTGGACCTCACCGGTCCCGGCGGGCGCGTAGGTGTGCTGGATGTCGCGCCAGAGCCGCTGGAGGACGTAGCCGCCGTCGAGTCCGTGTGCCCCGTGCAGTTCCATCGCGGCCTGGGCGGCCTCGGCCGCCCACTTGTGGCCGAGGTGCTTGGCGGTGATCAGGTCCGCGTCGCAGGGCACGCCGAGGTCGAGGAGATGCACGGCCTGGTAGGCCAGGACGCGGGCGGCACGCAGGTGTGCCTCCATCTGGCCGATGCGGTGCCGTATGACCGGGAGGTCGGACAGAACGCTTCCGTACCGAGGCCGGGTCTTGAGGTACGAGGTGGTGATGTCCACCACCGCTTCGTGCAGACCCAGGCTGAGCGCGGCCAGATTGGGGCGCCCGGAGAGGATGCTGCCGCTTTGGGCGACGCTGAGCCCCTGGCCGATCTCGCCGACCACGTGGTCCTCGGGGACGCGGACGTGGTCGAGGTCGAGGCGGCCGGCGGAGAAACCGTGCAGGCCGAGGGCAGGGCGGTGCTCGGCGACGGTGAGCCCGGGGCGGTCGGCTTCGACCATGAACGCGGTCAGCGCCTGGGAACTGCTCACACCCGGCTGGGCGGTGCGAGCGATCACCAGGTGGGCTCCCGCCAAGTGGCTGTTGCCGATGTGGATCTTGCTGCCGGTAATCACCCACTGGCTGCCGGAGCGTTCGGCGATGGTTTCGATGCCGCCGATGTGTCCGCCGCCGAGCGGCTCGGTCACTGCGATCGACAAGAGCAGTGAGCCGCCCGCGATGCGGGGCAGCCAGCGGCTTTTCTGCTCGTGCGTGGCGCAGCGCAGCAGGGCGCCGACCGGGATCAAACTGGCCTGCAGGATGGCTGCGGCAGCCGCAGAGACCCGCGCGATGCGATGGACCAGAATCGTCTTGGCCACATGCCCGGCGCCCAGCCCACCGAAGGCCGGCGGAACCGTGACGCCGAACCAGCCCCGCGCGGCCGTCCACTCGGCGATTTTGCGCTCCACCCTGCCTGGGGCGGCCTCCATCCGCGCGACGCGCGGCGCGACGTACTCGGCCGCGAAGGCGTCCGCCTCCTGCCACAGCAGGTGGTGGCGGGCGGTGAGGTAGGGACGCAGTGCCGGTGGCAGTGTGGTGGACATGGTCTCCCTCTCCCTGGTGAAGGTCGCGCTGTGGAGCGGCTGGGGATGGACGGCTTAGCGGAGGGGGGCGCGGGCGATGTGGTCCAGCACCTGCGTGGCGGCGTTGATGACGATGTCCCGCAGACGGCGGGCATCGGCCAGGGGCCGCTTCTCGGGGTCGATGACACACACCGTGCCCAGCACGGTGCCGCTGTCGTCGATGAGAGGGGCGCCGAAGTAGGAGCGGATCCCGACGGCGTCGACCACCGCGTTGCCGCTGAAGCGCGGGGACGCGTGCACGTCGTGCAGGGGGAGGGCCTTCTTGCGGGCCATGACCTCCGGGCACCAGCCGTGGTCCCGGCTCATGGTGCGGCCGACGATCACGTATCCGCTGTCCGCGGGCGGCTGGTGCAGCCCGATGAAGGTCTGCTCCTCCAGGAACAGGTTGACGAACCCGTACAAGAATCTGGCCTGTGTGGCCATGTCGCGGGCCAGGTCGTCGAAATCCTCGTTGGGCACGGTGGGCACGCCCAAGCGGTTAAGCAGCTCGTAACGCTGCGCCAGCTCCGACGCCCGCTGGGGCGGCTGGCTGGTGAGGGCGGTGGCGGGCGGGGTGACCAGGCCACGGTGGGCGTCCCGCATGTCGCGTCGCGGCAAGGACCGTGCGGATGGGGCGGCGGCTTGCGGCGTGCGGTAGGAGTCGCTGGGGTGCTGTGACATCAGGCGTCCTGGAGGGTGGTGGAAGGTGTGTGACCAACGCGGCTCGTGACGGCGTCGGCGTGGTGGACGAGGGTCAGCAGAACGCCGGCGACGTGATTCGGGTCGCGGGCGTCGCAGGTGACCACCGGCACGGCGGCGGGGAGTCCGAGAGCGGTGCGGACCTGCTCGGGGTGGTAGCGGTGCGCCCCGTCGAACTGGTTGACGGCGACGACGAAGGGGAGACCGATGTCTTCGAAGAAGCTGACGGGGGTGAAGCTGCTTTCCAGGCGGCGGGTGTCGACGAGGACGACCGCGCCGACGGCACCGCGGGAGATGTCGTACCAGAGATCGACGAACCGGTCCTGGCCGGGCGTGCCGAACAGGAACAGCTCCAGGGGCGTCAGCGCGTCGGGAAGGCTCAGGCGACCGAAGTCGAAGGCGACCGTGGTGGTCTGCTTGGCCTCGATGCCCGCCAGGTTGTCGACGCCCGCGCTCGCCTCGGTCAGGTACTCCTCCGTGCTCAGTGGTGTGATCTCGCTGACGGCGCCCACGGCGGTGGTCTTGCCCGCGCCGAAGCCCCCGGCGATGACGATCTTCAGCACGGTCGGCGCACCGGCCTGCGGGTGCGGCCCAACGGTGGCCGGGTCATCCGGCCTGGGGATAGGCGATGGCATCAGGCCACTTCCTCCTCAAGCCCGCTGAAAGGGCTGCCAGCAGTTGGGTAGAGGGACGGGATCCCGCGCCGGTATCGGCGTAGGGGTGGGGCAGGGGGACGGTCAGGGCGTCGGCGTCCAGGAGGTCGGAGACGAGGATCTTGACGGCGGTCACGGGCCGGCAGAGTCGGCCGGCCAGTTCGGCCACCGACCGCCGGCGCTCCCGGCACAGGGCGAGAATCTCCTCGCACTCCTCGGCCTGCGCCGGGCCGGGCCTGCCTGGTCCCGCTTCCAGCACGGTTTCCAGGCCGAGCAGGTGCCGCGGCTTGGTGCGCCCGCGCGTGAGCATGTAGGTCCGCACGAACACCGCCTGCTCGGCCGCGGGGCCGGGCGTGCTCACCGGACTTCTCCGTCCGTGCTGACACGGACGGAGATCAGCATGTACGGGGCGAACTTCTGGACGAGGCGGCCCATTTCGAACCCGACGGTGCCTGCGTCGGCGTCCCTGGTGGCGATGACGGCGAGGATCGTGTCCACCTCACCGCGGTCGTTGCCGGGGTGGTTGTCGAAGGCCGCGCTGCGGCCGGCGCTCTGGACGAAGAACAGGCAGTCGTCGCGCTCGATGATGACCTGCCGGGCCGGCCTCTTCTTGTGGCTGGGGCCGGTGATGTTCGCTGCGAGGGAGGCAACCCCGCTGAAGGCGGCCGACAGTTCGTCCGCCCAGTCCTTGTCGACGTCGCTGTCCAGCAGCCGCAGTCCGTCGCGCGAGATCAGGACGGCGTGCGTGACGCCCGGCGTCTCGGCGGCGAACTGACGCAGCAGCCAGGCCATGCCGTCCCGCTGTCCGCTTGTGGTGGTCGCGGATGCGGGCGCATCGCCAGTCACGTTGCTCGTCGCGGGGTGGGTGTTCATAGGGATCGCTCCAGAAGGGGGAAGGGCCAGCGGACGTACGCGGCCACCGGGAACGCGAAAGGTCGGGTCAGGGTGTGGGGTGTTCTGCCGAGGCAGGAAGGGAACCGGCGGTGCCGCCGGCCCGGAGGCCGTTGCGGAAGGCGGCTGCGAGCCCGGGCGTTGCCGCGGCCACGGGTGCTTGCTCCCGCTCGTGTGGCGGACGGAAAGAGTCCGGCCTGCTTGTGCGCGTGGGAAGAGCGGGCACGTCGGCCGAATGCCCCGCTGCGATCGGTGCCCCAGCAGCGCCGGGGCGTGCGGCCTGACCCGCCCTCGGGGCGGCAGGAGCCGCAGCCACCTGCGGGTGCCGCCCGGAGGTGCGGGCTTCCTCGGGCGGCAGTGCGTCCGCGTCCTTGACCGATGGAGTTGCTACCAGGAGGCGTGCCGGTATGACGACCAGGGCGGTGGTGCCGCCCGTCGGGTTCTCCTGCAGGAGGACGGACAGCCCGTGTGACTGTGCGATCTTCGCGGCGACCAGCAGGCCGAGCTGTCCGGCCCGGACCTGGCCGCTGACGTCGACCTCGTCCGGGGCTTTGAGCAGGTGGTTCATCTGTGCCCGCGTCTGCGGGGGCATGGGGATGGCGCGGTCCTCGACCTCGATGGCCAGCCCGTGCGGCACCCGCTGCGCGCGCACCATCACCCGCGTCGCCGGATCCGAGCACTCGCAGGCGTTCTCGATCAGCTCGGCCAGCAGGTGCGTCAGGTCCGGGCCCATATGGCCGGGCAGACCCAGCTCGGCGCCCACAGATCCGGCCGCGACGGCCACCCGCGGATACTGCACGACCTCGGAGACGGCGCCGCGCAGGGCCGTCGTGACGGGAACGGGCCGGCGCACGCTGCGCAGGGATTGCCCGCCCAGGACCGCCGTGCTCTCGACCTGGCGGCGCATCCGCGTCACGAGGTGATCGATCTCGAAGATCTGGGCCAGCAGCTCCGGGTCGTCGGTCAGCATCTCCAGCTGGCTCAGCGCCTGGAGTGCCTTGCTGACCAGGGCGTGCTCGCGCATGGCCAGGCGGCGAAGCACTTCCAGGAGAACGACGGACTGGGACTCGTCGTGCACGCGGATCAGCGAGGCGATGGCCTGCGCCTGGAGGGCACTCAGGGCGTTGTCGATCCCGGCGTTCGGATGGGGCGACCGCGGGGTCTGCGGGTCTGGCAACGGCGGGCGTTTTCCGCGGCACAGCTGGTCCGCCGACCACTGCACTGACTTCTCGACGGCTGCCGCTGCCACTGCGACCGCTTGCAGCGCTGCCGCCTGGGAATCCTCCACGGCCGACTGCACGGCTCTGGCGACGGCGCGCGCTCCGCGTGCCGCCACCGCGGCGACCCCCGCCAGTCCGCAGACGAGGCCGGCCAGGACCCAGCCGGTGCCTACGACGGACACCGACCGGAGAACGAAGGCGGCGACCAGCAGCGCGGCAAGGAGCACCAGAGGCAGTGCCACTGCGCGGCGAGCGAGGTACAGCGTGTTCGCGTCGACCGGGGGCCGCCGCCTGCGGTGGCTGGTAGCGGCTGGCCGTGCCAGGAAGGCGCTGTCAGACATGGAAATCCTCGTCAGGGGGGTGGGGTGGCTAAGCGTGCTGCGGCGTCAGGTCTGCGGCGCTCTGGCGCGTGCTGCGGGAGGCCGAGCGGGGCGTCGGAACCGCGACGCCACCTTGGCGGCGGGAGGACTGCGCCACCATCTGCTGAAGGAGCAGGGCGCTCTGGATCAGGCCCATGTGGCTGAACGCCTGCGGGAAGTTGCCGAGCTGGCGCTGCTGGATGGGGTCGTACTCCTCCGCCAGGAGCCCGAGGTCGTTGCGCAGAGCGAGGAGGTGTTCGAACAAGGCGCGGGCCTCGTCGAGGCGGCCGGTCAGGGCGAGGCCATCGACGAGCCAGAAGGCGCACAGGAAGAAGGTGCCCTCGTCGCCGGTCAAGCCGTCCACCCCGGCGGCCTCACCGCAGGTCCGGTACCGGTACACGAGCCCGTCGTCCGTGGAGAGTTCACGACGTACGGCATCCACTGTGCCGATGACGCGCGGATCGTCGGGTGGCAGGAAGCCGGTGCGGGGGATGAGCAGCGTGGCAGCGTCCAGTTCCTTCGAGCCGTAGGACTGGGTGAAGGTGTTGCGCACGGGGTCGAAGCCCTTGTCACAGACCTCCCGGTGGATCGTCGCCCGCAGCTCGACCAGAGGGGCCACGTCCATGTCGAGCGCGCCGGCCTCGGCCAGGCGGATGGTGCGGTCGACCGCCACCCAGGCCATCACCTTGGAATGGACGAAGTGCCGGCGGCCCCCGCGGATCTCCCAGATGCCCTCGTCGGGCTCCTGCCAGCGCCGCGCCAGGTGCTCGATGAGCCGCCGGTGCAGGACCGCGGTGTCGGCGCAGTGGGCGACACCGCTCTGGTGCGGCAGGTACAGGGTGTCGATGACCTCGCCGTACACGTCGAGCTGGAGCTGGTCCGCCGCCCCGTTTCCCACCCGTACTGGGGCCGAGCCCTCGTATCCGGGAAGCCACGGCAGCTCCCGCTCCCGCAGGTCACGCTCTCCGGTGATTCCGTACATGATCTGCAGGTTCTCCGGGTCCCCGGCCACGGCACGCAGCAGCCATCGCCGCCACGCCTGTGCCTCCTGCCGGTACCCGGTCCCCAGCAACGCCGCCGAGGTGGTGGACGCGTCGCGCAGCCAGGTGAAGCGGTAGTCCCAGTTTCTGTCGCCGCCGATCTCCTCGGGCAGCGACGTGGTCGGCGCGGCGACGATCCCGCCGCTCGGCCCGTAGGTCATCGCTTTCAGCACGATCGAAGACCGGACCACGGCCTCACGGTAGGGGCCGTCGTAGGCGCACTGCCGCGTCCAGTCCTGCCAGAGGGCGAGTGTCTCGGTGAGCGCCGCGTTCGCATCGGGGATCCCCGGAGCCGGTGCGTGGGACGGGGACCAGCTGAGCACAAACGCCACGCTCTGCCCGGCTCGGACGGCAAAGGCACTGACGACGACGCCGTCCTTCTCCACCTGCCGGACGCAGGTGTCGAGCCACAGCGCGTCCGCGCCAGCCTCCGCGACCATGCGCCCACCGGCCTCATGGATCCACGGGCTGACACTGCCGTATCCCGGCCGCGGACACATGGCCGAGACCATCGCAACCTCGCCGACCAGGCCCTCGACGATCCGGATCACCTGCGGTGCCCCGTCGCGAGGCGGCATGAAGTCCAGGACGCGGACCGACCCGTCCGGTGTGCGCCAAATCGATTCGAGAACGAGCGTGTCACCGCGGTACCGGCGCTCGGCGACCGCTCTGGGCCCGGAGGGGCCAGGCGCGGCCGGGGCGATCTGCCAGGTGCCGTGCTTGTGCGTGCCGAGCAGGCCGGCGAAGACGGCCGACGAGTCGAACCGGGGCAGGCACAGCCAGTCGATCGAACCGTCATCGCAGACGTGGGCACTGGTCTGCATGTCGCCGATCAGGCCGTACTGCTCGATGCGCGGGAGGCGTTTCATCGTGTGGGTCTCCGTAGTCCCCGTGGACCCGGGGGTGGCTTCGGGGCCGCCGGGGCGGCCGGGAAGTGTCGGTGAGAGAGGCACGGTGGTTACCGGTCCGGGGGAGGACTGTTCTGCCTCGGCCGGGGATCCACGTCCCGTGGAGCAATGCGGTCGGTTACTCGCTCACCACGAAGAGCCAGCCACGCCATGGGACCGAGAATCAGCGCGATCAGAACTGCCCCGGCGGCGGTCATGTCCGGGGCACCGACGCGGCCAGAACCACGCACGCGAGGGCGAGAGCGAAGACCGCGCCGCGCAGCACGTTGATCGGCGGCTTCCACCAGCGCCGTCTCTGGACCGACTTCGCAGGGGCCACGTCGTGGGCCTGCACGGCAGCGATAAGGTCTTGGGTCGCCTCGGCCAGCCTGACCAGATGAACCCTGCTGGGCATGTAGCCATCGGGGAGGCCGCCCGAACAGAGCTGCTGCGCACGGAGCAGGGCTGGCTCTTGCGAAGGCGTCAGAGCTCCGAGCTGGCTGACGTGTCCTCGCAGCCGCAGTGCGAGGTCCTCCACATCGGCGGCAGTATCGGGTAACGGCGAGTCCTCGCCCAGCACGAGCGCCACCGTTTCCGTCGCCGAGGCCGCCGGGTCCCGTCGCAGGATGGGCTCACCAAGGGCGTGGCTTCTCCTTCCCTGATCACTGAGTTGGCACGCCCGGCGAAGGGCTAGCGAGGGACGCATGACGCAACTCCTAAGTGAATCAAGCCAACTTGAGCGAGGAACGCTGTGGACCGCAGGCAACTGACGTGCAAGGTGAGTGATCCTGCGGCTACGTTGAGCGTACCGCGAATCCCTGTCAGGGGGTATGCCTACGCGGCCCTCAAGGTCGTCAAAGGCGTCAAAGATCATTTCGGAACCGAGGGGCAGTACATGGCCCGTGAGAGAAACGTCGCCCTTGCCGCGCTCCTGCGCGAAGCGGGCTGGTCCCAGCCCCAAGCAGCCGCCGCGGTCGCTCGCGTTGCCGCGGAGAGCGGTGTACGCGAACTGGAGGCCATTTCCCGCTCCCACATCGCCATGTGGGTCCAGGGCACGAAGCCCAGTGGACGAGCGCCTCATATCCTGCGTGAGACGCTGTCCCGCAGGCTCGGCCGACGCCTCACCCTCGCTGACCTCGGACTGGAAGATGGGCCGACAGGATCCACTAACAGTAGTTCTGACTGGAGCGTCGACCCTCTGACCGTGCTGGCCGAGCTGGGAAGCGACGATCTGGACATGCACCGACGCAAGCTGTTGGCTACCACCGCGTACTCGGCCGCCGGCCTCGTCCTGCCTGCCGCTCCCTGGTGGGCAGCCGCCCCGGCCGCGGCGGCCTCGCGCCCTGCAGTCTCCTCCCGGCTGGTGACTCAGGCTGACATCGACGATGTCCGCAAACTGACCACCTTCTACTCCGCGAGGGACCAGCAGCGCGGTGGAGCCTCGGGGCGCTCGGCCCTGGCCGGCCATCTTCGCGACGAAGCGGTGCCGCTCCTGGGCAGCAGGTTCCGAACGGAACGGCACCGCCGGGATACGTACTCGGCCGTGGCAGAGATGACCTACCTCGCCGGCTGGATGGCCTTCGACGCCTCAGAGCATCGGACCGCCCAGCGCTACCTCACCCTCGCCGCACGCATTGCGGCCGAAGCCGCAGACGGACCGCTGGGCGGCCACATCCTGCGTGCCCTCGCCCATCAAGCAGTCGACCTCGGGCACCCACGCAGAGCGCTCGACCTGGCCGACGCCTCCACGTCCCGCACCCACTACGGCCAGGCCAGCTCGCGGGAGAAGGCCCTGCTCGCGGTAGTCCATGCCCGCGCCCTGGCCGCCGGCGGCGACCGCCGCGGCACTCTCGCGGCCATCAGTCGCGCGGAGAGGGACCTCGCACGTGCCGATAACGAGGACGCCCCCGACCGCGTCAGCTTCTTCCAGGAAGCCTCCCTCGCCCACGAGACTGCGTGTGCCTTGCGGGACCTGGGAAATCCTCTCGACGCGGAGTTGCATTTCCAGCGCAGCGTCGCCACCCGCCGGCGGCAGCAGTATGCCCGTACCCACAGTGTGACCCTCGGCTACCTCGGTGCTGTCCAGGTCCAGCAGGGACGCCTCGATGAGGCATGTGGTACCTGGGGACAAGCACTGGACGCCATGGCTGGCGTCCAGTCCGGCCGCGCCCGCGACGTCATCGTCCGCATGCAGAGCGACCTCTCGCCTGTGCGGCAACGTGGTGGCCGCCACGTCGCTGAACTGGACCGCCGGGCGCGGGAAATGCTGCGCGCCATAGGCTGACCACAGGGCACGTCCGCAGCTATTGACGGCAGCTGCTGAACACGCGACCCCGTTAGAGAGGAACGAGCGCCGATGGCAACGTACGAGGTCGAATCGATCGCAACGGTGGTCGGGGGCCACACCCGCGTTCAGGACGATTACCAGGGCGGAGTCGAGTCGGTCATCCGACTCAACGAGGCGTACCCCCTTGAGACGCTGCAGGGAATCGAAGAGTTTTCCCACCTGACGGTGACCTGGCTCTTCCACCTGTCGCGACCGGAAGACGTCCAACTCCACGCACGCAGCCCCCGCGGGAATCCGGCCTGGCCGTCGACCGGTACCTTCGTCCACCGCAACCATCGGCGTCCCAATCAACTGGCGATCAGCTACCCGCGGCTGCTCAAGGTCGAGGGACGGGACCTGTTGGTCACCGATCTCGACGCTGTAGACGGAACGCCCGTGATCGACTTGGCACCGTACTTCGAACAGATGGGGCCTCGTGGCCCGATCCGTCAGCCCGCCTGGCCCGGCGAGATGCTCGAACCGAATTACTGGGCGAAGGCAAGCGAACGGCCCTTGGAGCGCCCTGTATGACAGAAGCGACTGAGCTGCCCGGCTTGCCATTTGCATCGTCGGGACCCAACTGGAGGTCTGGCTCAAGCTGCAGCCCTCGCGTCTCGGAACTCACACCACGTCTCCTCGCCGTTGCTCTCCCATGCGTCTGAGATCGCATCGACCAGCCGGATCCCGCGCCCCGATTCGCCGTCGAGTCCGGCTTCCTTGAGCACAGCGGGCGCCGGGTTGTGGTCGGTTACCGAGACACGCACCACGTCGACGGCCACCGTGATGTGGAGCACGACTTCGCCCTCACCGTGGACCACGGCGTTGGTGACCAGCTCCGAAACGGCCAGTACGACGAACCCCGCCACCGGCTCTGAAACACGGCACCGCCGCAGGAACGCCCTGGCTATGCGCCGCATCTCCCCGACCTTCGCAAGGTCGGGGAGAAGGGCCGCCTGACAGGCATGGTATGCCGCCGGTACCTCTGCCCTCGCCCATGCGCCGGCCCCGTCTTCCTGAACCGGCCTGACGCATGACGCGCCTGCTGTAGCCGCACAGCTACGGATGCCCCCGCCAGGCGGGGCCGCCTCTTGGAGCCTGGTCATGTGGGCTATGGCACCGTGCTGCGACGCCGTCGACCAGGGGAATCCAGAGGGGGAAGTTCGCGTCAAGGGGAAAACTGCAGGGGGGAATTGAGGCCATGATGGGATTCCGTCCACCGACAGAGGTCACACTCATGCCAGACCCGTTCGCCGACCTGCTCCTCCGGCTTCGACAGGAAGCGGGCCGGACGCAGGAGGAGCAGGCGGAGGCGATCAACGCTGTCTCCGGCCGGGACACCATGACCCGCCGAGAGATCAGCCGTTATGAGAACTTCGAGAACATTCCTACCAACCACACAATCGGCCACATAGCGGCGGCCTGCGGTGTCCCCTTCGAGGAACTACAGCGAGAGGCCAGGGCCGCCCGCGCTCGGAAAAGAAAGGAGCATGCCGATGCAGGGGAGGACCAAGACGCCGTGAAGCGTCGCACGCTCCTGGTTAGCGCCACTATCGGCGTGAGCGTGGCCGCCGAGCCTTGGGGGCGCCTCGCCTTCGCCCTCAGCAAGGGGACCAAGATCGATTCGCCCGCTGCTGCCGCGCTCATCGACCGAGCCGCTGAACTGCACGTTCAGACCTCAACCTCAGCGCACGGCGGCTGCAGAAAACGGTCGAGTCGCATCTTGACGCGATCACTGCGGCCCTGCCTCGTGCAGGCGAACACGAAGGCGCTCTCACTATCGCCGCTGGAGAAACCGCCGCTCTGGCCGGTTGGGTGGCCTGGGATTTGGGGGAGCACGACAAAGCCAACGCCTACTACAAAGTCACGTCGCAGTGCGCGGCGGCTGCCGGGCATCCTCCACTTCGAGCCCTGGCCCTGACCTACAGCAGCTACGGCGCTTTGACGCCAAAGGCGAAGATGGAGTTCCTCTCCCAAGCCGCCAACGACGTGCGAGGCCACGGCAACGCTACTGCTGCGGCCTGGGTTCTCGGCAGGCACGCGGAAGAAGCTGCGGCGGCCGGCGACGAGGTCGGGGCGCTCCGGGCGTTAGACCGAGCGCGCTTCGTCTACGATTTCGCGGACCACACCAGCGAGCAGGCATGGGTCAGGTTCGTGACCCCATACCGCATGGACTCGTTGGCCCTGTCCGTGTACGGCCAGCTGAGGCGCCCCGAGCTCACGTCCACAGCTGATACCGCGGTCGACCGCCTCGGAGACGGGCTACCGGACGGGGGCGCCGTAGTCCTCGGTGATCTGGCGTCGGCCCTACTGCGTGGGGGCGACGTCGGCCAAGGCGTCTACGTGGCCCGCCAGTTCGCTGCGGCGGCACAGGCCAAGCCCAACACCATGGGCAAGGAGCGGGCGGCGGCTATTGCAGCGTTGCTCCCTGACAGCGAGCACGAACTTGCCGTTCATTTCCGGCGGTTCGCATCCTGATCCACCTCGGGTGGCACGCGGCAAGCCCAGGGCACCAACGCCGCCGACGCCCGGCCCGTGGGTCCTCAGTCGGTTTCCGTTTCCTCGAAGACCCAGGACAGGTACGCCTCCGACCCGCCGGTTACGGGCAGTGTGATCCATTGGGGGACGTCGTACGAGTGCTTCTCGTGCACCCACGCTTCTAGCGCGGGAAGACGGTCTGTCGTAGTCATATACGAGATGCGCCACTCCCGCGCCGCCTCGACCTTCCCCTTCCACCAGTAGAAGGCGGTGATTGGCGCATCGATGTGGACTCCCGCTGCCAGCTTGCTCTCGACCGCACCTCGGGCCAGCATCGTCGCCTGTCCCTCGTCGTCGCTGGTCGTCTGCGCAATCACAATATCGTGGGCCATGCAACTGCCTCTCCAGCTCGGGTACCGCGACCCTACCCAGCCGTCCAGGGCACACCGAAAGCTGGTAGCCACCGCTCAAGGCGAGTGAGGCTCGACCACGTGCCTGTACCAGTCAGGTGCCGGTGGGCCATGCGGGGTGGCGCGTCGCTTCGGCACCGCGGTGGCAGGTTCTCGTCAACGAGGTCGTGCGGCTGCATGAGGCAGGCGCCGGGGCTCGTGCGCTTCACAAGCCCACGACAGGAGGATTTGCTGGCTGTCGGCGGCCATTCGCTCACGGCAGACGAGAAATAGGACCACAGGACTGGATACCTCCGTCCGGACCATGTCAACGTACAACGTCCCGGAAAACACCAAGCCAGGATGTGCAGATGGTCCACTGCGGCTCGGGTTGCGCAATGCCTTGAAATCCTGCACCCGTTTGACTGCCTTGCTGGCAGGGCTCCTACTTGGGGAGGTCCGCCTGTCTGACCCCGCTATTCGATCCGCTCGCTTCACTGCACCCGTTCTTTATACCCGCGGCGCGTCTGAACGCCTGGTACAGCCAAGCAGCGGGCGACTACGGGACCCTTTCCGCCGAGCTGTACGTCTGCCTTTGCGTGGCTGGCCTGCTCGGCGAGGACCTGTTGCAACCCGGCTATCGCAGCGTCAGTGCCGCCCTCGCATACCGTGCGGCACGTCTTGGCGACGCAACACGGCAAGTGGCACTCACCATCAGGACGAGCGACTCGCTGCCCGGAATCTCGACCGCCTCACCGATGACGGTCTGCTCGTGCTCGCCACGGACGACGCGCACCTGGTTGCGCGTCGGCTGGCCCTGGCTGCGGCGAGCCTAAGCCGATGCTGCCTTCGTGATGCGGTGCGCAACATAGACGACGATCGCCGGTTAGCAAAACCGGCGATCGTGAGGTTCCTTGAGGACGTTCGCATGCGCGGCTGTGCTTGGCGGCGGAGCTGCAGCGAACTCAGCAGCCCGTGAAACGGAATGGCACTGGTCTGGTGCCAGCCAGATGATCCGGCGCCCTGCTCGTGCAGGTCCCCTTGAAGGAGAGTGAGTACCCCCTGTCCGTTCCGATCAAGAAGCTTCCACCCAACTCCAGGGGACAGGTGCGCTACCGTTTCGTAGTCGACGTAGGCATCGACCCTGACACCGGGAGGCGCAAACAGCTGACTCGTACGTTCGCCACTCTCAAGGAGGCGAAGGCTGAGTACGCGCGCATCACAAACCGCCGCGAGGAAGGGACGTTCGTACCGCCCAACCAGATAAATGTAAATGAGTGGCTTGATCAGTGGCTGGCCATGAAGGCAGAGGATTTGGAAGAGACCACTATTTACAACTATCGGGTTACCCTCGATCGAGTTCGGGGGAGGTTGGGGCGCATCCGGCTTCAAGAACTCACCGAGGAAGATGTAGAAAATTGGATGCACTGGGCGTTGAAGCATGGGCGGGTGCGCGGTGGCAAAGCAGGTACTCCGCTTGGAGTGACCAGCGTGGAGATGAGTCTCGCCCGATTGAAGGACGCCCTGAATCGAGCCGTTACGCGTCGGCTAGTAACCATGAATGTAGCCCAACATGTGACCATCCCACGCAGAGCACGTAAAGAAGAGCGAAAGAAGAAGCAGGAGGTGAAGCCGTGGAACGTGCAGGAGATTCATACGTTCATTCACGGTGTCCGGACAGAACGGCTTTACGCTGCTCTCTTGCTGTCCCTCATGGGTCTACGTCCGGCTGAAGTCTGCGGACTCCGATGGGAAGACGTGGACTTGGAAGCCGCCACGATCACCATAGCCAACACGCGGACAATGATGGGGAACCGGTACGTTGTAGAGAAGGACACCAAGTCCCTGGCCGGGGAACGGGATCTTCCTTTGCCGGCACCGGTGCTGGCTGCCCTCAAGTCGTTCAGGGCTCTCCAAGCCAAGGAGAAGCTCGTCCTCGGTGAGGCTTACTCAGATTCCGGATACGTCGTGGTGCATGAGACCGGGGAAGCCTTCACGATCAAGCAGCTCCGCAGACGCGCTTACCGGCTCATGGAGATCCTTGAACTCCGCAGAGTGCGCCTCTACGACGCTCGCTCCTCCTGCCTCACATACCTCGCCAACAAAGGCGTGCCGGATCACATCCTTGCCCGGTGGGCCGGGCACACGAACGTCAAGACCACCAAGAAGTGGTACGTGAAGCCGGACGTGGAGGACCTCCGCGGAGCCGCCACAACGTGGGACGGCCTGCACGGTGCTGCGACGGAGGGGCAAGCGTGACTCAGGCGGCCTGCCGATTTAGCGACCTGCCCAGCCGTATGGCAGTCAAATCGAGTGGACCCGGAGGTCGCTGCTGGCTGTGGACCAGCGACGGCAAGGGGGAGGGGCGGCCAGGCTACCGCCAACGTCTCCCCTCCTGCGAGGCAAGGCAGAGCTTGCCCGCCGTGTGTGCGAGGTACTGGTGGGCTCGCGTATTCAACTGTCGCCAGTTCTCCGCGGTGATCAGCCCGATGGTGACTGACGGTTGATCTCCGGAAACTGCCGTAGCCTTGCGCCATGAACCAGCAGGAGCGTGAAATCTATCAGGCAGCCCGGGCGGAGTTCGCGACGAAGCGTCGGGAACTCGATGAGGTTTGGCCGATTGACCAGACCGAGGAGGAGTTGACCGACAAGCAGTGGGCTGCCCTCGAAGAGGTCGAAAGGGCAGCGGTCGCGTTCACCGCTGCGCGCGACGCGTACTACGGCTGATCGCAGGGGGCTGGGACGGCGGTTGGAACATCGGTACAGCCGTTGGCGCTGAAATTGATCACGTGCGCTGACCCGGCTCTCGCTCTCCCGGCGCGCTGCGGTTACGTCCTGGGCGCCGTCGAGGGCCTGGCGCAGACTCTTCATCTGTGCGGCGTGGCCCAGGCCGGGGACCAGCGTGAGCCGGGGCTGCTGCCGGGCCCACGGGTAGGGTCGCCCGCGGTAGGCCCTCACCCCGTCGGCATCGGGGTGGGGCCTACCGGCCTGGGGACGGCTACGCGCGGGAGGCGCGGCCCACGGGCGCGATCAGGACCTTCGCGGGGTCCGTCTCGCCCTTGTTGTACTCGGTGATGATGTTCTCGGCCAGCGGCAGGGAACGGGACTGGGAGCCGCCGCCGGACTTCGTCATGCGGATGGCGTTGGTCTTCCACAGGCGGACCGTGTACTTGCGCAGGGCCTTGGCCAGACGATCGAGGTCGACCTTGTCCCAGTTGTTGTCGATGACCAGGCCGACCGCGCGGAGGACCATGTTGTCCCACGAGGAGGCGTCCCGGCCCCAGGCGGCGGCCACGGTGTTGAGGACCTTGGGTAGCAGTCCCTCACGCTTCTCGCCCACGGCCATGACGGCCTGGACGGCGCCCACCTGGTTGACCGTGCTGCTGCCGGTGACGGTCAGACCGCAGGACCGCACTTCGGCGTCGATCCGCGTCACCAGCGGTTCGCCGGCCTTGAGGGCCACCCGGTAGTTGTCCGCGGGCTTGACCGCCTTGCGGTCGCGGTTCGCGGCGAGGAACAAGGCGGCCTCCTCGGAGATGTCCAGCCCTTCGTACACCAGGCAGTGCCGTTCAAAGTCCGGTCCGTGCTTCTCCAGGGCCACCTGATTGCTGTGCTGGCCGTCCAGGACGTAGTACCGGCCGTCGGACCGCCGGGCGACGATCGCGGGGAGCAGGACGGCGGGGTTCCAGATCTTGGCCAGCTTGTTGGCCCAGGGGCGCTGGAACATCCGCTGGGAGTCCAGGCTGGGGTCGACCTCCAGCAGGCCCACCGGAATCTTCCGGTAGTAGACGGGCCGGTCGTCGTGCGGCACCGGCTCGTACTGCGGCGGCGCGTCCTTCCCGCGCTGCTTGCGCACGGTGACCTTGCGGACGGGGGCGGTCTTCGTCCCCCGTTTGCCCTCGGCGCCCTTGGGGGCCGGGGCGGTCGTCGTCGCCATGGAGGCAACTCCCGTCCAGGTTGGTGGTTTGGCGGCCAGCCAACCTTAGAAATTTCTCGCATGTCAAACGGTTTCGCATCTCCGAAGTTCTCGCACTTTTGTTCTTCTCGCATGGTCTTGGACCCGACACGCTTGTGACCTGCTAATTAGGGGCTGATTGTGCGTTCGCCCCCGCGCCGGGTGCTCTTAATCGAGCTTCGTGCGCCCCCGCGTCCCGCGCGCCGCCCTGGCCGCGCTGCGTGAGCTGGAGGGGCGAACCGAGCCCCTGAGGGTGATCGCTGTGGCTCGCGCTCGGCACCGGAAGGAGCCCTGGCAGAAGGTCGCCGACGCGCTCGGAGTCACCCGCCAGTCCGCCTGGGAGAAGTACCAGTTCGCTGGGAACGCCGCATACGCCAAGACCGGCCCACGCCTCGACCTTGACGGCCAGTAGTGAGGCCGACCCCCGTCCGGGTCAGGCGCCGCCGAGGGCCCAGCCGCCGTCCTGCGGCACCGCGAAAGCGAGCGACCAGGGCTTGTGATCCGGAACGGTGCAGGTCGCCCAGAGGCGGATGGGAGAGGTGCGGTAGCGGTCGCGCCAGCCCTGCTCGCCGTCGGAGCCTTCGTGCCAGGAGGGCCGCGGGGAGGGGTCTACGGCGAGCCGAGTGCGGCCGCCGGGGAGGAGGGGGAACGGGGGGACCGCCCGGCCCAGTGCATCCGCGTAATCGACTCCGGGCCTGAAGCGGTACGGCCCCCAGATGACTTCGTCGGCTTCAGCACGCTGCTCGGGTGTCTTGGAAGGTATTCAGGTGCGTCATGCCGATCCTTGGGGACGGCACTACACGCTTTGCTGCAAACGAGACCGTCTGGAAGCCCCGCCGAGGGTGGGAAGCTGTGCGGCGCAGGGGTTGGGAGGGTGCGCGAGCCGGGAGGACGCGCTGTCCCCACGGTCAGGCGTGCACATCGAAGAACCCGTACGTGGACCCATGAGGGTCTCGGCGGTGCCGGGCGTGCCGCGCCGCGAGGGTCACGAGCCGCCGGGTTCACCTGGCCGTGTGAGATTTCGTGAGACGTGAGAGGGTCTGGGGCGTGAGTGAGACACCCCCCAACACCCTGCAATACCGCTTTGACGGGCCAGAAGACGCTCCGGTCCTGATCCTGGGTCCCTCACTGGGTACCACATGGCACATGTGGGACCGGCAGGTTCCGGAGCTGGCCAAGCAGTGGCGGATCTTCCGGTTCGATCTGCCCGGGCACGGCGGGGCGCCCGCGCATCCGGTCGGGTCCGTGGGGGAGTTGAGCGCCCGGCTGCTCGCGACCCTGGACTCGCTCGGTGTGCAGCGTTTCGGGTACGCGGGCTGTGCGCTGGGCGGCGCGATCGGGATCGAGCTGGCCCTGCGGCACCCCGAGCGGCTGGCCTCCCTCGCGCTGGTCGCGGCCTCGCCCCGGTTCGGGACGGCCGACGAGTTCCGCCAGCGCGGCGTGATCGTACGCACCAACGGCCTGGACCCCATCGCCCGCACCTCGCCGGACCGCTGGTTCACCAGCGGGTTCTCGGCGGCACAGCCCGCGATCACCGAGTGGGCGGTGCAGATGGTGCGCACCACGGACCCCGGCTGCTACATCGCCTCCTGCGAGGCCCTCGCCGCGTTCGACGTACGGGCCGAGCTGGGCCGGGTCGCGGCGCCGACGTTGGTCCTGGTCGGCTCCGAGGACCAGGTCACCGGCCCGGCCGAGGCCCGCACCCTGGTCGCGGGCATCCCGGACGCGCGGCTCGCGGTCGTGCCCGGCGCCTCCCATCTGGTCCCGGTCGAGCAGCCGGCCGCCGTCACCGATCTGCTGGTCCACCACTTCGCCACGGCCTGGCAGCAGCCGTACGACACCGGCCAGCTCGCCCTGCCAGGGGCTCAGGTCACGGCGCCGCCGCCGATGGTGCCGCCGCAGGCCGTGGTCCCGGTCGCGGAGATCGCTCCGCCGGCCGCCACCGCGCCGCCCGCGGACCGGGCCGGCCGGTACGAGACCGGGCTGAAGATCCGCCGCGAGGTGCTCGGTGACGCACGCGTCGACCAGGAGCTGGCCGGGGCGGACCGGTTCTCCAGGGACTTCCAGGAGTTCGTCACGCGCTACGCCTGGGGCGAGATCTGGGACCGGCCGGGCCTGGACCGCCGTACCCGCAGCTGCATCACGCTCACCGCGCTGATCGCGGGCGGCCACCTGGACGAACTCGCCTCCCACACCCGCGCCGCGCTGCGCAACGGCCTCACCCCCGACGAGATCCGCGAGATCCTCCTGCACATCTCCCTCTACTGCGGCCTCCCCGCCGCCACCAGCGCCTTCAAGGTGGCCCAGCAGATCATCCAGGAGGAGACGACCCCCGCGGAGTGAGCCGCGAAACCGACCGTCCGCGGGGTGGGAAGAGCCCCTGCCCCGCGAACATCCAGCGGCCCCTGCGCGTCGACCCCCGCCGGGCGTCGGCCGACCCGTCGGGCGTCGGCCCCCCCCCCGGGCGTCCGTCTATCCCCGGGCGCCGGCCCCCCTCCCGGGCGCGGACCCCCCCGGGGCGTTCGCCCCCGCCGGGCGTCGGCCCCCGCCGGGCGTCGGCCCCCCGGGCGTCGGCCGACCCGCCGGGCGCCGGCCCCCCTTCCGGGCGTCGGCCTATCCCCGGGCGCGCCGGCCTCCCTCCCGGGGCCCCCGGGCGGCACCCCCCGGGCGTCCGCCCCCCCGGGCGTCGCCCCACCCCCAGGCGTCCGCCTACCCCCGGGCGTCCGCCCCCCCCGGGCGTCGCCCCACCCCCCGGGCGTCCCCCCGCCCCCTCCGGCAGGATGGTGAGGCATGAAGCTCACCAAGAAGTCCCATGCCTGTGTCCGGGTGGAGAAGGACGGGCAGGTGCTCGTCATCGATCCCGGGGGGTTCAGCGAGCAGGACGCCGCGCTCGGGGCGGACGCGATCCTCGTGACGCACGAGCACGCGGACCACTTCGAGGAGTCCCGGCTGCGGGCGGCGATGGAGGACAACCCGGCCGCCCGGATCTGGACGCTGCGGTCCGTCGCCGAGAAGATCGCGGCCGCGTTCCCCGGCCGTGTGCACACCGTCGGGCACGGCGACACCTTCACCGCCGCCGGCTTCGACGTACAGGTGCACGGCGAGCTGCATGCCGTGATCCACCCGGACATCCCGCGCATCACCAACGTCGGCTACCTCCTGGACGGCGGGAGGATCTTCCACCCCGGCGACGCCCTGACCGTCCCCGACCAGCCCGTGGAGACGCTGATGCTCCCGGTCATGGCCCCCTGGAACAAGATCGCCGAGGTGATCGACTACGTCCGTGAGGTGCGCCCGCAGCGCGCCTACGACATCCATGACGCCCTGCTCACCGACCTGGCCCGGCCGATCTACGACCACCAGATCGGCGCCCTCGGCGGCACTGACCACCAGCGGCTCGCCCCGGGGGCCTCGGCCCGGCTGTGAGGCGGGGCGGGCCGGGTTGTCGTACCCGCCAGGTAGGTTGTGAGACATGCGCATCGCGACCTGGAACGTGAACTCGATCACCGCCCGCCTCCCGCGCCTGCTGGCCTGGCTGGAGAGCAGCGGCACCGACGTGCTCTGCCTCCAGGAGGCCAAGGTCGCCGAGGAGCAGTTCCCGATCGAGCCGCTGCGCGAGCTGGGCTACGAGGCCGCGGTGCACGCCACCGGCCGGTGGAACGGCGTGGCGGTGCTCTCCCGCGTCGGTCTGGCGGACGTCGTCAGGGGACTGCCCGGCGACCCCGGGTACGAGGGCGTGACCGAGCCCCGCGCCATCTCCGCCACCTGCGGCCCCGTCCGCGTGTGGTCGGTGTACGTGCCCAACGGCCGCGAGGTCGACCACCCGCACTACGCGTACAAGCTCCAGTGGTTCGAGGCCCTGCGCGCCGCCGTCCTCGGCGACGCGCAGGGCAGCCGGCCCTTCGCCGTCCTCGGTGACTACAACGTGGCGCCGACCGACGACGACGTCTACGACCGGGCCGCCTTCGAGGGCGCCACCCATGTCACCCCCGCCGAGCGCGCCGCCCTCACCGCCCTGCGCGAGGTGGGCCTCGACGACGTCGTACCGCGCCCGCTCAAGTACGACCACCCGTTCACCTACTGGGACTACCGCCAGCTCTGCTTCCCCAAGAACCGCGGTATGCGCATCGACCTGGTGTACGGCAACGCGGCCTTCGCGGGGGCCGTCAAGGACGCCTACGTCGACCGCGAGGAGCGCAAGGGCAAGGGCGCCTCCGATCACGCGCCCGTGGTGGTCGACCTCGACGTCTGATGCCACGCTGGGTCCCATGAACCTTCCGTTCCTGGGCCCACGGCACAAGAAGCACCCCGCGCTGCCCGCCGACCCCGAGTCGGTGGCCGCGCTGCTGTCCGAGTGCGATCTGCTGCGTGCCCAGGCGGCCCGGGGCGGCGTCCGCCTGGACGACACCCCGGCCTCCCTGGAGGCCCTGGACCAGATGGTCCCGCGCTGGCGCGACGACGCCGAGACGCTGCCCTGGCTCGGCCATGACGCCGCGCTGTATCTGGGCACCGTCGTGGTGCGTACCGTGCCCGGCGCCGCCTGGCGGATCAGCGCCGGCGGCGAGCCCGTCCTGCGCCTCGCCTCCGGCCGCGAGGTGGAGGTGGTGGACGCGGGCCGCCAGTGGGCCGCGACCGGCGTGCCCGAGCTGTCCCAGCTGTACGCGGAGATCGCCGAGGTCTGAACCCGCGGCGGCCTTGGGGCCACGCCCTTTCCGACACGGCCTTAAATACGGCTAATGCCGGAAAGGCCGTGTCGCCCTCCGACTCCCGGGCCCGGCTGGATAGTTTGCGGCAACCACCACCCAGCGGAGAGTGGAGTAGGGCTGCGTATGGCCGTCGATCCGTTGATCGAACCGAGGAACGGCGACTGGAAGAAGGCGTACCAGGCAACGCGCACCGGCCGGTTCACCCGGCGCCCCGTCAATACCCGTCCCTCACACCCCTTCGCGGCCCACCGGTTACCGGGGCCCGCGGACACCTCCGGCACCCGGCCCCGGCGACTTCCCCCGGCCCTCAGGGCCTGCCCGACCGTTCCCGTCTGCCGCGCGACGGGCGACGACGGGAACGGTCGGACAGGCCCTACCCCCATGCCGGGAACCCCGGCCCCCGACGTCTCGACTACGATGGTGCGTTCCGCCCCGTGGTGAGGTGATCAAGCCCCGCCGCACCGGGACGGAGACACTGCCGCCGGGTGGGGACCCCATGGCCCCCGCACCGTGAGAGGGGCGGCAGTTCACACGGGCCAGGCTCGTCCGGCGGCAGCCGGAGATCACTGCTCGCACCGGCGAGGAGAAGGTCAGCTGCGCCGGACGAGTTGCGCTCGACGGGCCGTCACCGCCCCGCCTCACGCGGAACTCGCGGGCTCCGGCTCGGGCTCCGGCAGCGGACTGCGCGCCGCCCGGGTCACATCCGCCACCAACTCCACCACGTCCGGCCCGTACGCCTGTGAGTTGAGGACCTTCAGCAGGAGTACGAACGTGCCGTCGCCGTACTTGCGGGCCAACCGCGCGTGATGGCGGGCCAGATAGCGGGTCGCGGCCTGATTGGTGACCGCGCTCTGGCCGCAGAACAGGAACACCGGACGGGCCCGGCCCTCGGTGGTGACCCGCGCGAGCAGCACGTACTCCGACACGCCCCGCTCCATCCGGTACACCTCCCCGCCGATACGGAACATGCCGCGCTCGGCGACCGGTTCGGGGTCGGTGGTGATCCGCAGCCCCGGCAGCATGGCCGACAGGTGCGCGGCCGTACGGCGATTCGAGGCCGGCCCTCCCACGCAGAACTCGGTGCGCTCGCCGAAGCCCTGGCGGACCGTGTCCTGGGTGGCCACCTCGGCGTGTGCCCCGCACTCCTTGATGAGGGCGGACAACTCCAGCAGCGCGAACACGTCGTAGCGGTGCACCGCGGGCTCGGTCGCGGCCGGGTCCCGGTTGACGACGAGCAGCGACTCGGCGTGCTCCGGCAGTCCGAAGAAGGTCTGCTCGCGCCGGAGACTGCGGCGCCACAGACAGGTACGGGCCAGCCAGCCAAGGGAGGCGGAGATGGCGGTCGCCACCAGGCCCAGGACGATGTTGCGCACGTCGTCGTTCATGGCCGCGCATGGTAGCGGGCCAGGGTGCCCTGGGCGTACCGGTGTTCGAACTGTGTCGGTCGTGTGGCGAGCGGCCCAGGCCTACTGTCGTTAAAGTGACAATCTGGCTACGCTGCGCTGACTGTCCCGACGGGAGGTACGGATGGGTCGTCCAGGCACGCGGAGACTGGCGGTTCTGACGGTGGTCTCGGCCGCCGTGGTGACGGTGGGGGCCGCGGCACCGCCGCCCGCCCCGAGGGCGAGCGAGCCGACCGGCAAACAAGCGGTGGCCGTGGGCTACGGCGGTGCCGTCGCCAGCGTCGACAAGGACGCCACCGCCGCCGGTATCGAGGTCCTCGAGCACGGCGGCAACGCGGTGGACGCCGCCGTCGCCACCGCCGCCGCGCTCGGCGTCACCGAGCCCTACTCGTCCGGCGTCGGCGGGGGCGGCTACTTCGTCTACTACGACGCGCGGACCCGCACGGTCCACACCATCGACGGCCGCGAGACGGCACCGCGCAGCGCCGACTCCGATCTCTTCGTGGAGAACGGCAAACCGCTCTCCTTCAACGACGCCGTCAGCAGCGGACTCAGCGTCGGCACCCCGGGCACCCCCGCCACCTGGCAGACCGCCCTGGACCAGTGGGGCAGTCAGAAGCTCGGCAGCGTCCTGAAACCGGCCGAGAAGCTCGCCCGCGACGGCTTCACCGTGGACGACACCTTCCGCTCGCAGACCGCCGGCAACGAGACCCGGTTCCGCTACTTCCCGGACACCGCCCGGCTGTTCCTGCCCGGCGGCAAGCTGCCGGCCGTCGGCTCGACCTTCAAGAATCCCGAACTCGCCAAGACCTACGAGGAGTTGGCGAAGAAAGGGATGGGGGCGATCTACCACGGCGACATAGGCGACGACATCGTCAGGACCGTCGAGCACCCGCCCGTGGACCCGGCCTCCGGCTGGAACGCCCGCCCCGGCAAGCTCGCCGAGAAGGACCTCGCCGTCTACCGCGCCAAGCTCCTGGCGCCCACCAGGACGGCGTACCGCGGTCTGAACGTCTACTCCATCGCCCCGTCCTCCTCGGGCGGCACCACGGTCGGCGAGGCGCTCAACATCCTGGAGAGCTCCGACCTGTCGAAGATGAGCGAGGCGCAGTATCTGCACCACTTCATCGAGGCCAGCCGGATCGCCTTCGCCGACCGCGGCCGCTGGGTCGGCGACCCCGCCTACGAGAAGGTCCCCACCCGCCAGTTGCTCTCGCAGAGGTTCGCCGACTCGCGGGCCTGCCTGATCAAGGACGACGCGGTCCTCACCAGCCCGCTCGCCCCCGGCGACCCGTACCACCCGAAGGACTGCGCCAAGGGCGGCAAGGCGGCGCCGACGACGTACGAGGGCCAGAACACCACCCATCTCACGGTGGCCGACAAGTGGGGTGACGTCGTCTCGTACACCCTCACCATCGAGCAGACCGGCGGCAGCGCGATGACCGTGCCCGGCCGGGGCTTCCTGCTCAACAACGAGCTGACGGACTTCTCCTTCACCCCGGCGAGCCCGTCCGTGCCCGACCCGAACCTGCCCGGTCCGGGCAAGCGGCCGCGCTCCTCGATCTCGCCGGCGATCGTCCTCGACGGCAGCAACCGGCCCGTGGTGGCGCTGGGTTCGCCCGGCGGCGCGACCATCATCACCACGGTGCTCCAGACCCTCACCGAGTTCCTCGACCGGCACCTGCCGCTGGTCGACGCCATCGCCGCGCCCCGCGCCAGCCAGCGCAACGCGGCCCAGACCGAACTCGAACCCGCCCTGTACAACAGCCCGTTGAGACAGCAGCTGGAGGCCATCGGCCACCACTTCACCCTCAACCCGGAGATCGGCGCCGCGACCGGGGTGCAGCGGCTGCCGAACGGCGAGTGGCTGGCCGCGGCCGAGAAGGTACGACGCGGCGGGGGCTCGGCGATGGTGGTCGACCCGGCCCCGTAGCCGCCGTACGCACGACCTGCGCGAAGGTGCCGGAGGCGGCTCGCCTCCGGCACCTTCGCGCACGGGTCTCATCCGGCGGGCGGGGCCTGCGCGGCCTCCGGCGCCTCGGGCGTGCGGAAGTCCAGCTGCCCGTCCCTGACGTCCACGGTGACCCGGCCGCCCTCGGAGATCGTGCCGTTCAGCAGCAGCCGCGACAGCCGGTTGTCCACCTCGCGCTGGATGGTGCGGCGCAACGGCCGGGCGCCGTACTCCGGTTGATAGCCGCGCTCGGCGATCCAGTCGACCGCCGCGTCCGTGAACTCCACCGCGACGCCCTGCCCGTCCAGCAGCCGCCGGGTGCTCTCCAGCAACAGGTCGGTGATCTGCCGCAGTTGCCCGGTCGTGAGCTGCCGGAAGACCACGATCTCGTCGATGCGGTTGAGGAACTCGGGCCGGAAGTGCTCGCGCAGCGGCCGCATGATCTGCTCCCGCCGCGCCTCCTCGTCGGCCTCCGCGCCACCCGGTCCGAAACCGATCCCGGCGCCGCGCCGGGTGATCGCCTCGGAGCCGAGGTTGCTGGTCATCACGATGACCGTGTTGGTGAAGTCCACCGTGCGGCCCTGGGAGTCGGTGAGCCGGCCGTCGTCCAGCACCTGGAGCAGGATGTTGAAGACGTCCGGGTGCGCCTTCTCCACCTCGTCCAGCAGCAGCAGCGAGTACGGGTGCCGGCGCACCACCTCGGTGAGCTGTCCCGCCTCCTCATGGCCGACGTAGCCGGGCGGGGCGCCGACCAGCCGGGAGACGGTGTGCCGCTCCTGGTACTCGCTCATGTCGAGGCGGACCATGCGGTCCTCGCTGCCGAACAGCGCCTCGGCGAGCGCGCGGGCCAGCTCGGTCTTGCCGACACCGGTCGGACCGAGGAAGAGGAAGCTGCCGATCGGGCGGGAGGGGCTGGCGAGCCCGGCGCGCGAGCGCAGCACCGCCTCGGCGACCACCGCGACGGCCTCCTCCTGGCCGACGACCCGCTGATGCAGATGCTCCTCAAGACCGAGCAGCCGTTCCTTCTCCTCCTCGGTGAGCCGGCTGACCGGGATGCCGGTCTGCCGCGAGACCACCTCGGCGATGGACTCCGCGGTGACCTCCAGCTGCCCCTCGTCGGCCTGCTCGCCCCCGCTGGCCTCGGCGATGCTCCCCTTCAGCTCCGCGATCCGGTCGCGCAGCTGCTTGGCCTGCTCGTAGTCCTCGTCGGCGACCGCCTGGTCCTTGTCCCGGACCAGCTGGTCCACCTCGCGCTCCATCGCCCGTACATCGGTGCCCTTGGTACGGGCGCCGAGCCGGACCCGGGCGCCCGCCTGGTCGATCAGGTCGATCGCCTTGTCCGGCAGCCGCCGATCGGTGAGATACCGGTCGGACAGCTCCACGGCGGCCACCAGCGCCTCGTCGGAGTAGCGGACCTGGTGGTGCGCCTCGTAGCGGTCGCGCAGCCCGCGCAGGATCTCGATGGTGTCCTGGACGGTCGGCTCGGGCACCAGGACCGGCTGGAAGCGGCGGGCCAGCGCCGCGTCCTTCTCGATCCGGCGGAACTCCTCCAGGGTGGTCGCGCCCACGATGTGCAGCTCGCCCCGGGCCAGCGCGGGCTTGAGGATGTTGCCCGCGTCCAGCGCGCCGCCCTCGCCGCCGGAGCCCGCGCCGACGACGGTGTGCAGCTCGTCGATGAACACGATCAGCCGGTCGGAGTTGGCGCGGATCTCCTCCACGATGTTGTTCAGGCGCTCCTCGAAGTCGCCCCGGTAGCGGGTGCCGGCCACCACCCCGGTCAGATCCAGGGCGACCACCCGCCGCCCGGCCAGCTGGTCCGGCACGTCCCCGTCGGCGATCCGCTGCGCGAGGCCCTCCACGATGGCCGTCTTGCCCACGCCCGCGTCGCCGATCAGCACGGGGTTGTTCTTGCCGCGCCGGGACAGTACCTCGATGGTCTGTTCGATCTCGGTGTCCCGGCCGATCACCGGGTCGACCCGGCCCTCCCGGGCCAGCTCGGTCAGATCACGGCCGTACTTGTCCAGCGTGGGCGTGCCGGTGGAGCGCTGCCGCTCCACCCGGACCTGCCCGGTGCCCTCCGCCGGCTCCGGCGGCAGCCCGCTCGCCGGGAAGCGGGCCGCGTGCAGGATGTGCCCCGCCGCCGAGTCCGGGTTCGAGGCCAGCGCGCTGAGCACATGCTCGGGGCCGATGTAGCCCGCGCCGCTGGAGCGGGCCATGTCATGCGCGTCCAGCAGGGCCCGTTTCACCGCGGGCGTCAGGGACAGCGAGGTCGGCGGCGGCACCTCGCCCGGCGGATGCTGCACCGGGCCCGCCCGGTCGTCGATCTCGGTGGCGAGCGAGTCCGGATCGGCCCCGGCCCGGGTCAGCAGGCTCCGCGTGGGCTCGGCGGAGACGGCCGCGCGCAGCAGATGCTGGGTGTCCAGGTCCCGGCTGCCGTGCTCGGCGGCGTACTGCGCCGCCCCTTTGACCAGCTCCCGCGCCGGCTGGCTGAGCAGCCGGCCGATGTCGATGTGCCGCGGGCCGGGCGCGCTGTTGCCTCCGGCGGCGCCGCTGAAGAAACGGGCGAGGAATTCGCCGAAGGGGTCAGGAGGGTAGCCGTTGGTCATGGCGATGCTTTCCTTCGCTGACGGTGGCTCCGCCGGGTAACCCGGAGTGGGGCTGCTCATGCCCACGATGGCATGAAGTAGGGGGCTGGGCATGTTCGCCCGAGCGGAGGAACGGGCGCCCCTCAGGCGGGGACGCGTGCCGTGAGGATCCGGGGGCCCTGCTCCGTGATCGCCACCGTGTGTTCCGCGTGCGCCGCGCGGGAGCCGTCGCTCGTGCGCAGGGTCCAGCCGTCGGGGGCCTCGTAGTAGTCGTCCCGGCCGCCGCCGATCAGCATCGGCTCGATCGCCAGGACCAGACCGGGGCGCAGCGGGAAGCCGCGGCCGGGGCGGCCCTCGTTCGGGACCGAGGGGTCCTCGTGCATACGGCGGCCGATGCCATGGCCGCCGAAGTCCTGCGGGACGCCGTAGCCCGCCGTACGGCAGACCCGGCCGACGGCGTGGGCGATGTCGCCGATCCGGTTGCCGGCCACGGCCGCCGCGATGCCCGCCGCCAGTGCCAGCTCGGCGGTGTCGACCAGCCGTACGTCCTCCGGGCGGGCGCGGCCCACCACGAAGCTGATCGCCGAGTCGCCGGCCCAGCCGTCCAGCAGGGCCCCGCAGTCGATGGACACCAGGTCGCCGTCGCGCAGCCGGTACCCGGTGGGGATGCCGTGCACGATCGCGTCATTGACCGAGGCGCAGATCACCGCGGGGAAGGGGGTCGGGGCGAAGGAGGGGCGGTACCCGAGGAAGGGCGAGGTGGCCCCCGCCGCCCGCAGCACCTCCCGTGCCACCTCGTCGAGCTCCAGCAGCGAGACCCCCACGTCCGCGGCCTTGCGTACGGCACTCAGGGCCTGCCCGACGACCTGGCCCGCGGCATACATCGCGTCGATGGACGCTTCCGTCTTCAGTTCCACCATGCCAATTACTATACCGGTATTTGTATTGGGGGATGCGCCGGGAGGGCGGTATTTGAATGGGGGAGGGTGACGGGCACAATGGACGCATGGTGCGCACCCCCCTCACCCCCGAAGAGCACGAGCGCGGCGAGCGGCTCGGGCGGCTGCTGCGTGAGGCGCGCGGTGACCGCAGCATGGTCGAGGTCGCCGCCGCTGCGGGCGTCTCTGCCGAGACCCTCCGCAAGATCGAGACCGGCCGCGCCCCGACCCCGGCCTTCTTCACGGTGGCCGCGCTGGCGAGATCGCTCGGCCTGTCGATGGACGAGCTGGCGGTGCACTGCACCCCGCTGACCGTCTGAGGAGCGGCCGCCCCCTGCTCACCCACCGGAGTGTGAATCGGCGGGTTGGCGGCGATGGTCTTGGCAAGGCGGCCCCGGAGGCTTACGTTCGTGCCTCTACGGTCTGCTCTACGGGCGTAGAGGCTCTGACGTCATGTCGAAGGAGCAGCTCATGGCCAACGTCGTCCGCGCCGCACTGGTCCAGGCCACCTGGACCGGCGACACCGAGTCCATGGTGGCGAAACACGAGGAGCACGCCCGTGAGGCGGCCCGGCGGGGCGCGCGGATCATCGGGTTCCAGGAGGTGTTCAACGCCCCCTACTTCTGCCAGGTCCAGGACCGGGAGCACTTCCGGTGGGCCGAGCCCGTGCCCGACGGGCCGACCGTGGGGCGGATGCGGGAACTCGCGCGGGAGACCGGGATGGTGATCGTCGTGCCGGTCTTCGAGGTCGAGCAGCCCGGGTTCTACTACAACGCCGCCGCCGTGATCGACGCCGACGGCACCTACCTCGGCAAGTACCGCAAGCATCACATCCCCCAGGTCGAGGGCTTCTGGGAGAAGTACTACTTCCGCCCCGGCAACCTCGGCTGGCCCGTCTTCGACACCGCCGTCGGCCGGGTCGGCGTCTACATCTGCTACGACCGCCACTTCCCCGAGGGCTGGCGGCAACTCGGCCTCGGCGGCGCCCAGTTGGTCTACAACCCCTCGGCCACCCACCGGAGCCTGTCCGCTCATCTCTGGCAGCTGGAGCAGCCCGCCGCGGCCGTCGCCAACGAGTACTTCGTCGCCGCCATCAACCGGGTGGGACAAGAGGAGTACGGGACCAACGACTTCTACGGGACGTCGTACTTCGTGGACCCCCGCGGCCGGTTCGTCGGCGATGTCGCGGGCGACAAGGACGAGGAACTCCTCGTCCGCGACCTGGACTTCGCACTCATCGACGACGTACGGCAGCAGTGGGCCTTCTACCGCGACCGCCGTCCCGACGCCTACGAAGGGCTGGTGCAGCCGTGAGCGACCTCTACTCCCGCCACCGCCGGGTGATGCCCGACTGGCTCGCCCTCTACTACGACGACCCGATCGAGATCACCCATGGCGAGGGCCGCCATGTCTGGGACTCCGACGGCAACCGCTACCTGGACTTCTTCGGCGGCATCCTCACCACCATGACCGCGCACGCGCTGCCCGAGGTCACCAAGGCGGTCAGCGAGCAGGCCGGGCGCATCCTGCACTCCTCGACCCTCTACCTCAACCGCCCGATGGTGGAACTCGCCGAGCGCATCGCCCAGGTGAGCGGCATCCCCGACGCCCGGGTCTTCTTCACCACCTCCGGCACCGAGGCCAACGACACCGCCCTGCTGCTCGCCACCACGTACCGGCGCTCCAACACCGTCCTGGCCATGCGCAACAGCTACCACGGCCGCTCCTTCTCCACCGTCGGCATCACCGGCAACCGCAGCTGGTCACCGACCTCGCTCTCCCCGCTCCAGACCCTGTACGTGCACGGCGGCGTCCGCACCCGGGGCCCCTTCGCGCATCTGGACGACCGCGCCTTCACCGACGCCTGCGTCGCCGACCTGCGGGACGTCCTCGGCCACACCCGGCCCCCGGCCGCACTGATCGCCGAACCCATCCAGGGCGTCGGCGGGTTCACCTCACCGCCCGACGGGCTGTACGCCGACTTCCACGAAGTGCTCAAGGAACGCGGCATCCTGTGGATCTCCGACGAGGTGCAGACCGGCTGGGGCCGCACCGGCGACCACTTCTGGGGCTGGGGAGCACACGCCGCGAGCGGCCCGCCGGACATCGTCACCTTCGCCAAGGGCATCGGCAACGGCGCCTCCATCGGCGGCGTCATCGCCCGTGCCGAGCTGATGAACTGCCTGGACGCCAACAGCATCTCCACCTTCGGCGGCACTCAGCTCACCATGGCCGCCGGGCTCGCCAACCTCGCCTACCTCCTCGACCACGACCTCCAGGGCAACGCCCGCCGGGTCGGCGGCCTGCTCATCGAGCGGCTGCGGGCCGTCTCCGCCCAGCTGCCGGGGGTGCGCGAGATCCGCGGGCGCGGTCTGATGATCGGCATCGAGCTGGCGAAACCCGGCACCGACGAGGCCGACCCGCAGGCTGCCTCCGCCGTCCTGGAGGCGGCCCGCGCCGGCGGCCTGCTCATCGGCAAGGGCGGCGGCCATGACACCAGCGCCCTGCGCGTCGCCCCGCCGCTGTCGCTGACCGTCGCGGAGGCCGAGGAGGGCGCCGCCATCCTGGAAGAAGCGCTCAGGAGCGCGTACTCGTAACAAACGCGTACTACACCAAGGGGACACCTGGCACTGCCGAGCAAGGGGATACGGCCATGACCACCACCTCCGCCTCCCATCCCGCCGCCCCGCCGGAACCCGCCCTCTCCGTGCGCCAGGTGCTCACCCTGGAGCGGGTACTGGCCGGGGAACCCGAGGTGGTGGCCGGCGCCGGCGGCCTCGACCGGGCGGTGCGCTGGGTGCATGTCGCCGAGGCCGCCGATGTGGGCGTGATGCTCACCGGCGGCGAGATGGTGCTCACCACCGGGGTGCTCCTCGCCGGTGACGAGAGCCGGCAGGCCGAGTACATCCAGTCGCTGCACCGGGCCGAGGCCGCCGCCGTGGTCCTCGGCCTCGGCCGGGCCTTCCCAACCCCGCCCGAGGTGATGCGCCGCGCCGCCGAACGCTGCGGCCTCCCCCTGGTCGTGCTGCACCGCCCCTTCCCCTTCGCCGAGCTGACCGAGGAGGTGCAGTCCCGGCTGGTACGGCGCAAGTTCGCGGCCGTCAGCCTGTCCGAGGCGGTCCGCACCGACCTCACCGCGCTGATCACGGCCGGCGCCCCGCTCCAGCGGCTGCTCGACGAGGTCGCCCGGCACAGCGCCTGTCCCGTCGTCCTCACCAATCTCGCCCATCGCGTCCTCGCCACGGCGGGGGAGCGCTCCGCCGTGGACGATGTGCTGCGCGACTGGGAGCGGGTCTCCCGGCAGGCCGGCGGCGGCGCCCTGGACGCCTGGATCAGCGCCGAACTCGGCGGCCGCGGCGAACGCTGGGGCCGGCTGCTGCTGTGCGGTTACCGGGGCGAGCCGGCCAACGGACGGCTGCTCGCCGACCGCGCCGCCGAGGCCCTGGTGCTGCACCGCATGCTCGGCGGCTCCGCGCTGAGCTGGGAGGAGCAGTCCGCGCAGAGCCTGCTCACCGACCTCGTCTCCGGTGTCGTACCGGCCCGCCAACTGCTGCCGCGCGCCCGCGCCGCCGGGCTCCCGGTCAATCTGCGCACCTTCGTGCCGCTCGTCGTGCCGGGCGCCGAACCCGCCGTACTGGACCGGCTGTTGCGGGTGCTGGGCCTGTCCGGGCTCGCCGCCGAGCTGGCCGACGGTGTGACCGCCGTTCTGCTCAGCCTGCCGCGCGACCGGGCCGCCGACGCCCTCACCGCGCTCTTCGCGGCCCGGCTGCGGGAGGCAACCGGGCGGCCGGACGCCCTGGTCGCCGCAGCCGACCCGCGCACCGGCTGGGACGAGGTGCCCGCGGGGCTGCGCGAGGCCCGCCATGTCGCCGACGCCGTCGCCGGCTCAGCCGCCGCCCTCGGACTGCCCGCCGTCGTACGCCTCAAGGACGTCCATCTACGGGGGCTCGTAAGGCTGTTGCGGGAGAACCCGGACGTGCAGTCGTTCGCGGAACGGGAGTTGGACGGGCTGCTGCGCAAGGCCGAGCCCGAGCTGCTCGAAGTGCTGCGCACCTACCTCGCCACCGGCCGCAACAAATCCCGTACCGCCCAGCTCCACCATGTCTCCCGGCCCGCGCTCTACCGCCGCCTGGAGGCCATACAGGGCCGCCTCGGTGTCGACCTGGACGACTTCGAACAGGCGGCCTCCGTCCACATCGCGCTGCTCGCGCATGATGCGCAACAACGCTGAAACCTGTGACCACCTGGGAAAACGGCGGTGAGACATGGGCCCGCGCAGACATGACACGGTGGCACGCGAAGCCCCCGGGGACGTGACACGCTGCCCGTCGAAGCCGGCCCGCCCGCTTCCTAGGCTCACCGCACACCCCGCTACCGGAGGCCCCGATGAGCCGAGTGATCCGTGCCGCCCTCTTCCAGACCGCCTGGACCGGCGACAAGGAATCCATGATCCAGGTCCACGAGCAGGCGGTCCGCGACGCGGCCGCGCAGGGCGCCCAAGTCCTGTGCTTCCAGGAGCTGTTCTACGGACCCTACTTCTGCCAGGTCCAGGACAAGGCGTTCTACGACTACGCCGAGCGGATCCCCGAGGGTCCGACCGTCCAGCGCTTCCAGTCCCTCGCCCGCGCCCTCGGCATCGTGCTGATCCTGCCGATGTACGAGGAGGAGCAGCCGGGCGTCCTCTACAACACCGCCGCCGTGATCGACGCGGACGGCAGCTACCTCGGCAAGTACCGCAAGACCCACATCCCCCAGGTGCAGGGCTTCTGGGAGAAGTTCTACTTCCGCCCGGGCAACAGCGGCTGGCCCGTCTTCGACACCGCCGTCGGCAGGATCGGCGTGTACATCTGCTACGACCGCCACTTCCCCGAGGGCTGGCGGGCGCTCGGCCTCGAAGGCGCCGAGATCGTCTTCAACCCCTCGGCCACCTCCCGCGGCCTGTCCAAGTACCTGTGGCAGCTGGAGCAGCCGGCCGCGGCCGCCGCCAACGAGTACTTCGTCGGCGCGATCAACCGGGTCGGCGTGGAGGACCTGGGCGACAACGACTTCTACGGCACCACCTACTTCGTGGACCCCGAGGCCCAGTACGTCGGCGAGGTCGCCAGTGACAAGGAGACCGAACTGGTCGTCCGCGACCTGGACATGGCCAAACTCCGCGAGGTCCGCGACCGCTGGCAGTTCTACCGCGACCGCACCCCGGGCGCGTACTCGCCGCTGACAGCGCCGTAAGGCGCCCTGTCAGGGGCACGGGGCGGTACCCGATGTGCGGCTACCGCCGCGTGTGCGCGAGCAACCACAACTCACCCGCAGCCGACCACGAGAGAGGACCAAGTGACCGGCCGAAAGATCATCCGCGGTGGTCTCGTCGTCACCGCATCCGACGAGATTCACGCCGACGTCCTCATCGAGGACGGCCGCATCGCCGCCCTCGCGGCATCCGGCACCCCCGCCGCCGCCGCGCTCGGCGCCGGGCAGACCATCGACGCCACCGGGAAGTACGTCATCCCCGGCGGCGTCGACGGCCACACCCACATGGAGATGCCCTTCGGCGGCACCTACGCCTGCGACACCTTCGAGACCGGCACCCGCGCCGCCGCCTGGGGCGGTACGACCACGATCGTGGACTTCGCCATCCAGAGCGTCGGCCACACCCTGCGCGAGGGCCTGGACGCCTGGCACCAGAAGGCCGAGGGCAACTGCGCCATCGACTACGCCTTCCACATGATCGTCTCCGATGTGCACGAGGAGACGCTCAAGGAGATGGACCTGCTGGTCGAGGAGGGCGTGACCTCCTTCAAGCAGTTCATGGCCTACCCCGGGGTGTTCTACTCCGACGACGGCCAGATCCTGCGCGCCATGCAGCGTGCCGCGGGCAACGGCGGCCTGATCATGATGCACGCCGAGAACGGCATCGCCATCGACGTCCTGGTCGAACAGGCCCTCGCCCGCGGCGAGACCGACCCGCGCTACCACGGCGAGGTCCGCAGGGCCCTGCTGGAGGCCGAGGCCACCCACCGCGCCATCCGGCTCGCTCAGGTCGCGGGCGCACCGCTGTACGTCGTCCATGTCTCGGCCGCCGAGGCGCTCACCGAGCTGGCGCGGGCCCGCGACGACGGGCTGCCCGTGTTCGGCGAGACCTGCCCGCAGTACCTGTTCCTGTCCACCGACAACCTCGCCGAGCCGGACTTCGAGGGCGCCAAGTACGTGTGCTCGACGCCCCTGCGGCCCAGGGAGCACCAGGCGGCGCTCTGGCGGGGGCTGCGCACCAATGACCTCCAGGTGGTCTCCACCGACCACTGCCCGTTCTGCTTCAGCGGGCAGAAGGAGCTGGGCCGCGGCGACTTCTCCAAGATCCCCAACGGGATGCCGGGCGTGGAGAACCGCATGGACCTCCTCCACCAGGCCGTGGTCGACGGGCACATCTCCCGCCGCCGCTGGATCGAGATCGCCTGCGCCACCCCGGCGCGGATGTTCGGCCTGTACCCGAAGAAGGGCACCATCGCCCCCGGCGCCGACGCCGATGTGGTGATCTACGACCCGCACGCCGAGCAGGTGATCTCCGCCGAGACGCATCACATGAACGTCGACTACTCGGCGTACGAGGGCAGGCGGATCACCGGCCGGGTGGAGACGGTCCTCTCGCGCGGTGAGACCGTCATCGACCGGCGGGAGTACACCGGGCACGCCGGACACGGCGTCTACACCCCGCGCTCCACCTGCCAGTACCTCAACTAGGAGCAGCGCCCATGGACTTTGGACTTGTCCTCCAGACCGACCCGCCGGCCTCCCGCGTCATCGACCTGATGAAGCGGGCCGAGCACAACGGCTTCAGCCATGGCTGGACCTTCGACTCCGCCGTGCTGTGGCAGGAACCGTTCGTGATCTACAGCCAGATCCTGGCGCGGACGGAACGGCTGACGGTCGGACCGATGGTCACCAACCCGTCCACCCGCACCCCGGAGGTCACCGCCTCCACCTTCGCCACCCTCAACGACATGTTCGGCAACCGCACCGTGTGCGGCATCGGCCGCGGCGACTCCGCGATGCGCGTCGCGGGCCGCAGGCCCAACACCCTCGCCCGCATAAGCGAGGCGATCAAGGTGATCCGCGCCCTCGGCCGGGGCGACTCCGCCGACCTCGGCGGCGGCGCGGTCGTCAAGTTCCCCTGGGTCAGGCCAGGCGCCCAACTCCCCGTCTGGATGGCCGCGTACGGCCCCAAGGCGCTGAAGATGACCGGCGAGGAGGCCGACGGCTTCATCCTCCAGCTGGCCGACCTCTACCTCACCGAGTACATGGTGAAGGCCGTCAAGGACGCGGCGCAGGCGGCGGGCCGCGACCCCGACGAGGTCAGCATCTGCGTGGCGGCACCGGCGTACGTCACCGCCGACGACTCGCCCGAGGCCCTCGCCCACGCCCGCGACCAGTGCCGCTGGTTCGGCGGCATGGTCGGCAACCACGTGGCCGACCTGGTCTCCAAGTACGGCGCACACTCCGCCCAGGTACCGGAGGAACTCACCGAGTACATCAAGTCCCGGCAGGGCTACGACTACGCCCACCACGGGCGCAGCGGCAACCCCGACACCGAGTTCGTGCCCGACGAGATCGTGGACCGCTTCTGCCTCATCGGCCCGCCCGAGCGGCATATCGAGAAGCTGACCGCGCTGCGCGCCCTGGGCGTCGACCAGTTCGCGCTGTACGACATGCACGACGCGCAGGAGGCCACCATCGACGCCTACGGCAGCCAGGTGATCCCCGCCGTCAACTCCTAGCCCCACCCGTTCCGTTCACTGCCTCTCCCGGTCCCCTCGGGGGTCCGCCCCAACCCCCCCACCCCTGGTCACCCCTCCCCGCCTCCCCGCGGGGAGGGGCTGGTGCCCGCAACGGCCTTTGCCGATCCCCTCATTCCCGATTGGGGCCCGCCCATGACCGACACCGCTCCCCCGCACATACCACCATCGGCCCAGGTCACCCTCGCCGACGGCCGGGTGGAGATCGCCCCCGGCGCGCCACGGCCCAGCGGCCGCTACGCCAACGAGGACCTGCTGCCGGTCCCGGCCGGCCGGCGCACCTGGACGACGTACAACTTCTCCGCGCTGTGGGTCGGCATGGCCCACAACACCGCCTCCTGGACGCTGGCCTCCGGTCTGATCGCCGTCGGCATGGACTGGAAGCAGGCGGTGTTCACCATCGCCGTCGCCAACCTGGTCGTCCTGGTGCCGATGCTGCTGACCGGGCACGCCGGACCGAAGTACGGCATCCCCTTCCCGGTCTTCGCCCGCGCCTCCTTCGGGGTGCGCGGCGCCAACCTCCCCGCCGTCGTGCGGGCGTTGGTGGCCTGCGGCTGGTTCGGCATCCAGACCTGGATCGGCGGCGAGGCCATCTACTTCCTCGCCGGGAAGCTGATCGGCCACAGCTGGTCGGACGCCGCGCACATCGGCGGCTACGCCTGGACCATGTGGCTGTCGTTCGCCCTCTTCTGGGTGCTCCAGGTCGCCATCATCCACCGGGGCATGGAGACCATCCGCCGTTTCGAGAACTGGGCCGCGCCGTTCGTGCTGGTCGGCGCGTTCGTGATGCTGTGGTGGATGGCGTCCAAGGCGGGCGGGGTCGGGCCGCTGTTCGACCAGCCGTCCACGCTCGGCTGGGGCGGCGGGTTCTGGAAGCTGTTCTGGCCGTCCCTGATGGGCATGATCGGCTTCTGGTCCACACTGTCGCTGAACATCCCGGACTTCACCCGCTACGGCCGCAGCCAGAAGGCCCAGACCTGGGGCCAGGCACTCGGTCTGCCCACCACGATGACGCTGTTCGCGTTCCTGTCCGTGCTGGTCACCTCCGGCTCGCAGGCCGTCTACGGCAAGCCCGTCTGGGACCCGGTACAGCTGGCCGCGAAGACCGACAACGTGGTCGGTCTGCTCTACGCCCTCGTCACGGTCCTGGTGGCGACCCTCTCGGTGAACATCGCCGCCAACCTGGTCTCCCCGGCCTTCGACTTCTCCAACGTGGCGCCCAGCAAGGTGAGTTTCCGCACCGGGGCGCTGATCACCGCGGTCCTCGCCGTACTGATCTTCCCGTGGAAGCTGTACTCCGACCCGCAGGGCTACATCTTCACCTGGCTCGGCCTGGTCGGCGGGCTGCTCGGCACCGTCGCGGGCATCCTGGTGGCCGACTACTGGATCGTGCGCCGCACCCGGCTGGACCTCGCCGACCTCTACCGCACCGGCGGCCGGTACTGGTACGTGGGCGGCTGGAACTGGCGGGCGGTCCTCGCCTTCGTCGTGGGCGGTGTCCTCGCGATCGGCGGCGCGAGCCTCAAGCCGCTGTACGACGGCCGCCCGATCCCGGCCCTCGCCCCGCTCGCCGACTACGGCTGGGCGGTCGGCCTCGGCACCTCGCTGGTGCTCTACCTGGCGCTGACCCTGCTGACCGGACGACGGGAGGGGGCGGCACAGGCCGTCTGAGCGAGGGGCCGGCCGCGGTCACTCCGCGGACGGCCCCTGCGGGCACGCGTCGACCGCGGCCAGGGACTCGGCCCGGTCGAGCAGCACGGTGACCGCGCCGGTGTCCGTCTTTACGAGCAGCCGTCCGGCGTCCGTGCGCACCGGCTCGCCGCACACGTCCCCGAAGGGGGTGCGCACCAGGATCCGGGGGCCGTCCTTCTCCGGGCCGTACCAGGTGAGCGCCACCCCGGTGACGAGCATCGAGCCGCACGCGATCGTCAGCACCACCCCGCGGGTGAGGGCCCGCACCGTGCGGCGGGTCTCCATGTGGTCGCCGAGATGCAGCGCGGTGGCCGCCGCGGGGACGCCGGTCGGCAGCCGGACGCCGATGGGCGCCCCGTGCGCCGCCCGGAGCAGCAGCAGCGCGCCGAGGGTGCCGAACAGCAGGCACAGCAGCAGCGCGCCGCCCACCAGGGCGTCGTACGGAGGGGCCAGTTTCCCCACGTCGGTACGGCCTTTGATCAGACCGAAGCCGAGCAGCCCGGCGAACAGGGCCGCGAGCCCGTTGCGCCAGGCGAGCGCCGCCTCCCGGGCGCGGGCCAGCTCACCTGCGAGCAACTGTGTGGTCAGCCGGCCCGCCTCGCGGTCGGCGGGGGTCGCGGGCGGGCCCGGCTGGACGTACCAGCGCGGTGTCATCTGCGCTCCATGAGGACGTTCCAGTAGGCACCGCACCCCTTCTCCTCGGGCGGCCGCCCCGGGTGTTCGGCCGTGCACTCGCAGAGCACCGGGACATGCGCGGGGCGGGGCACCCGGCGCGGGGTGCGGAAGACCCGGTCGGTGTGCGTGTACGTGAACGCACAGCCGCAGCGGGGGCAGCGGCCGTGCAGTACGGCCACCCCGTCGTCCGCGGCCTCGATCCGAAGACCGCTCGTGTAGCGCACCGCGTAGTCGTTCCGGGTGGTCTCCACGTACGGTTCGAGGGCGTCGGGCACCGGTGCGGAGTGCGTCACCGCATCCCCTCCTTCTCGGATCCTCATGCGGGCAACAAGGCGTCCAGCATGACGAGTTCGCAGCCCCGGTGCCATGGGCGGAGCCGATCACGCCCCGAACTCGCCCGACGGGAAGGCCCGTCGGCCCCGGGGAGCGCCCGGATCGGGCGGAATCCGTCCGGGAACCGGGCGTTGTCCGGCAGGATGCCGGGAAGAGACGCGACCACCGCCCACCGGGATCGGGGGAGCGGGCACCATGGCGGCGGAGGGGATGACGCATGAGTGGAGCCGGGCCCGTACCAGTGAGCGACCGCGTCGCCGCCGCGCTCGCACGCACGGCCGAGATCTCCGTCCCGATGGACCCGGACACGTACGACGGGACACGGGGGCCGGAACTCGACGCGCTGGCCGATGAACTGGCGCGGATACAGGCGGAGTCGGAGTCGGCCCAAGGGGGAGGGGCGCGGGCCGCGCTGGTGGCGGCGCGGCTCGGCAGATGCCTCGCCCTGCGGTTCGTCCTGGCGGGCGACCCGGCGGACCGGGAGCGAGCGGTGCGCCTGCTCGACGAGGCCCGGACCGCGGCCCCGCTCGACGAGCCGGACCGGGAGGCCGCACGCCGGGACCTCGTGCTCCTGCTCGGCTCACGCCTGATGACGGCGCACCGCGGCTTCTCGACCGGGTCCGACAGCCGGTGGACCATCGACCAGCTGACGTCGATGCTGGAGGTCGGCGCCCCGCTCACGCACGGCGGTACGGGCCTGGTGGAGGACACCGGACTGCTCGTACGGCTGCTGCTCGAACGGGAGGAGGAGCAGATGCCTCCCGAACTGCGCGCCAACCTGTTGGGTCTGGGGGCACTGACCGAGGCGGTGCTGAAGGGCGACCTGGGCGCGGTCGCCGACGGGGCCCGCGGTCTCCTCGGAGCCATGCCGGACATGCGGGTGCCGGGACCGCTGCGCGCCCTGCTGCCGTCGTTGTTCGCCATGCTGGAGGACACCCTCGCGGGGCTCCCGCCCGAGGCGCGGGGGATCGTCCCCGCACCGGACGGCGACCCCGCGGACCCCGACGAGGAGGCGGAGCAGCGGCACACCCGCATCCGGTTCCTCGCCCTGGCCGAGGTGATGTCACCCGAGACCCTCGCACCAGAGGAACTGCCCGAGCTGCTGGCCGAGTTGACCGGCACGCGGGATCCCGTGACGGGCGCGGAGACCCGCGCACCCCTCCAGTCCCGGATGATCGCCGCCCTCCTCCACACCACCCTCGCCGCACGCTCCGGGGACATGGAGGGGTTCAGGGAAGCACTCCGGCTGATGCACGAGGCGTACACCGACGGCGAACTCGACAGCCGCACCCACCGCGAATGGCTGCGCACCGTCGTGCCCGGAGTGCTGGCCGCGGCCTTTCTCACCGGGGGCAGCCTCCAGGACGAGGACATGTCCCGGACCCTGCTCGAAGCCCAGTGCTGGGACGAGGACCCGGAGGACGGCAATCTGGCGGCGAGCCTGCGCATGTGCGGGGAGGTCACCCGGCTTCAGGGGAGGCTGACGGCCGCCCTGGACAGCGGTGACGGCGACGCGGTCGAGGACATCATCGAAGCGCTGTGCGAACTGGAGCTGGACGAGGCCTTCGAAGGCGCCGAGGAATGGACCGGAGTGCTGGCCGGCTTCGTGCTCGGCTACGCCTATCTGGGCCGCGTGGTGCTCGCCGCCTCGGCCGAGGACCGGACGGAACATCTGCGGGCGGCCGCCCATCACCTCCAGCGGGCCGTGGAGACCTCCGTGGACGTGCCCGTCCTGCGCGGCCTCCTCGACAGCAGCTGGGCCGGGCTGATCGCGCTGACCGCGATCGCCGAGTCGGATCCCAGCCGGATCGCCGAGGGCGTGCGGCGCACCAGGAAGGCCCTGGACAACCCCGGCTTCACCCCTGGCGTACGCCCCTGGGCGCGCGGCGGCATCGCCATCGCCCTGGACACCCTGCACCAGCTGACCGGGGACCCCGAACCGCTGGACGAGGCGATCGCGGAGCTGACCCAGGGCCTGGCGGAACTGCCCGACGGCATGCCCAACGGCGCCCGCCTCACCTGGGACCTGGCCGCGCTCCGGGCGAAGCGCGCCACCCTCGGGCCGGGCGAGGCCGACGCCGGGGAACTGCGTGCGGCCGTCGGCCTCGCCCGTGCCTCGCTCCGGCTCGCCGCCGACGACGTACTGCTCCAGCAGGGCACCCACCGCGGACTGCGCATCGCGCGCGGGGCGGCCGACCGGGGCCGCAGCGCGGCCTTCTGGGCGCTGCGCGCCGGGCTCACCGAGGAGGCGATGGCGTGTCTGGAGGAGGGCCGCTCCCTGGTGCTCGGCGCGGCGGCCGTCGCGGCGGGCGTCGCCGACCGCCTGGCGGCCCTGGGCGAGACCCGGCTCGCCGAGCGCTGGCGCGCCGCCGCCGACGAATCCCCGGACCGGGCCGACGACCGCTCCCTGCTGGAACTGTCGGCCGCGGGCACCGGCCTGCCCGGCGTCCTGCGGGACCGCTCCCCGCTGGAGGTGCTGGCCGCGGCGGGCGCGGGCACCCCCGGTCTCCCCGGCGACCTGCGCCGCCGCTCCCTGGAAGCGCTGCGCGGCCAGGGCGATGACACCGACGCGCAGTCGGTGCCCGTCGCCGGGAGCGATCTGCGCGCCGGGCTGGCGAAGGCGGGTGCGGACGCGCTGCTGTACCTGGTCCCCGGCGTCGACGGCACGGACGGTGCCGTCCTGGTCGTCACCCGCGACGGCCCCGCCGAGGCCCTGCCCCTGCCCGCCCTCGCCCCCGCCGGGCGCGCGCCCGTGGCGGAGTACCTGGAGGCCGGTGCGCACCGGCAGCGCATGGAGACCGCCGCCCTCGACACCCCCGACACCGTCAATCCGAGGGACACCGGGCGCGCCGAGCGGCGCTGGCTCGGCGCGCTGGACGGGATGTGCGGGTGGGCGGGCGAGGTGCTGGGTCCCGTACTGGACCACCTCGGGGTCTGGGACCGCGCCCTCGGGGAGGCGGGTCTGCTCGGGGCCTTGGACGGTGCGTCCGGAGGGGCCTCTGGCGAGGCCGGCGGGATCGTCGGCGGTGCCGGTCAGGCCGTCGGTGCCGACGACACCCGGGCCGTACGGCTCGTCCTCGTGCCCTGCGGTGAACTCGGGGTCGTGCCCTGGCAGGCGGCCGTCCTCACCCCGCCCGCCGTGTACGACGTGCCGCGTCCCGTACGGGCCTGCGAGGTCGCCGTCCTCACGCACGCCGCGTCCGGCCGGGAGTTCCTGCGCGCCGCCGCCCGCCGCCGTATGCCGCCCGCCGAGCGCCCGGCCCTGGTGTTCCACGGCACGGACGACCTGGAGTGGGCCGAGGACGAGATCGAGACGCTGGCCGAGGTCCACTACCCGCACGCCGTCATCCACCGCCCCGACGAGGACCCCGCCACCCCCGAGACGGTCCTCGCCCTGCTCGGCGGCCGGGCCGACAGCCCCGCCTCCCTGGTGCACATCGCCTGCCACGGGCTCGCCGGCCCCGACCCGACCCGGTCCGCCCTCCATCTGGCCGCGCCGGCCGGAGCGGCCACCGGTGGGGCCCTCACCCTGAGCACCTTGCTGGAGACGCCCGCCGAGGGCGACGCCTTCCGCTCGGCCGGGCCGCTGGTCGTGTGCGGCGGCTGCGAGACGGACCTCACCACCCGCGATCACGACGAGGCCCTGACCGTCACCTCGGTCATGGTGCACCGGCTGGCCGCCGACGCCGTCGGCTCCCGCTGGAAGGTCGACGACATGCGCTCCGAGGTGCTCATGCTCGTCTTGCACGACGCGCTCGCCCGGGGCCTCGCCCCGCCTGACGCGCTGCGCGCCGCCCAGCGCTGGATGCTCACCGCGCCCGGCGAACGGCCGCCCGTGCGCGCCCTGAAGCATGTCTCCGCCCGCCGCCTCGCCGAGGACTTCCAAGGCCGGCCCGACACCTGGGCGGCCTTCGTCCACCACGGCAACCCCGCACCGGCGGCGCGTTCCGCCCGGCCCGAAGAAGGAGAGCGCGTATGACGTCGGAGGAGCTGCTCCGGCTCCTGGAGAACCACTGGACCACCGTCATCACCGGCCTCGACGACGACGACCTGGACCTGCTCTCGCGCACCCTGCGGGAGATGAAGGAGGAGACCGCGGCCGGGAACCCGCCGGGCGTCGCACGCGCCGTGCGCAGGCTGCGCCGAACGCTGTCCGCGCTGCCGCCCGACCACCCGGTGTCCGAGGCCCTCGGCGGCCACCGCTACGCCGGGGGCCCCCGCGAACTGCCCAGCCTCGCCACGATGGACGCCGTGCTCCAGGTGCTCGGCACCCCGCCGCCCGACCCCGCCGAACTGCTGCGGGCGGCCCGCCGACGGCTGCTCGCCGCGCCGGCGCTGACCGAGGACGAGCATCCCGAGCTGCGCGGCGGCCCGGACGCACCCGCCGGTCTGATCAGGCTGCGCGACCCGGAGCGCGGCATCCGCTGCCCGGGCTTCCAGTTCCGGGCCGGCACGGTCGAACCGCTGCCCGTCGTACGCCGGATCAATGAACTCCTGCGGGCGGACCAGGACCCCTGGGGGGCAGCCGACTGGTGGCTGGGCGGCAATCGCTGGCTGGGCGGTGTTCCCGCGGACCTGCTCGGCGTGCTGCCCGACGAACAGCTGGAGCGTGCCGCGGCCGAACTGGTGAGGGCGCTCTGATGGTCGGCCAACTCCCTCCCCAGGACGCCGTGATGACGCCGGTGGTCACCGTGGTGAGGGCGGGCACCGTCGTCTGGCGGTGCCACGAGGAGCAGCACGCGCCCGCCGAGTTCAACCCGAGCGTGGCTCACGAGTTCTTCAAGGGCAGCCGTTTCGATCCCACCGAGAAGGATCCCTACCCCTACCTCTACGCGGCCCTCGATCCGGTCACCGCACTGTCCGAAGTGCTGCTGCGATCCGTCGAGTTCAGCGACGGAAGCGGGGTGCGGCAGATCCCGTGGGCGCAGGCCTCCCGGTACGTCCTGTCGGCGGTCCGCACCACGGCCGACCTGACCCTGGTGGACCTCACGACCGCCGAGGGGCTGGCCGCCGTATGGCAGGACGGCTGGCTGATCGACACCGACGACTACGCGGGCACCCGCTACTGGGTCCGGGTGATCCGGGAGCGCGACAGCGCGGTACAGGGCCTGTGGTGGACGTCCAAGCGGTGCAGGCCGCGCCCGGCGCTCCAGCTGTTCCAGGACCGCTGTCCGGCCGCCCCGCTCGACCCCCGCCCGCAGGACCGGCTCCGGCTGGCGTCGAAGCAGGACGCGCGCAGGGTCAACAAGCTGCTGGCACCGCTGCACGCGGTCATCTCCGCGCGGGAGGAGTGAACGCGGGCCCCGCACGGGCGAAGGCCCCGACCCGGATCAGCGGGGTCGGGGCCTTCGTCTGCTCGGCCCAATGGGCCTGATTCCTGCGGTCGTTCAGCGATCCCGGGCGGCCTCGCGGCGGGCCGAGGACGGCAGCAGCGGCCAGTTGCGGGACAGCCGCATCGCCGACTCCGTCACGGCCGGGTCCTTCGACGCCGTCATGACCTCCCCCAGATACCGGGCGGCGGCGGCCTCGTACAACTGGCGGGCGGAGGCCATCCGTTCGTTCGCGGCCTCCCTGCGGGCCCGCTGGCGGTCCTCGGCCGTCTCCTGCGCGGCCCGGGCCCGCTCGGTGACCGCGATGCTCTCCTCGTGCCGCCGCAGCAGCCCGGTACGCCGCTCCAGCGCCGTACGGAAGGCGTCGAGGAAGGGGTGCTCACGGAACAGACCGAGCAGGAAGCCGACCCCGCCCGAGAGCAGCAGCAGCGCGCAGAACAGCCAGGTCACCGTCTGGCTCGACAGATGCAGCCGGTCCACCAGGGTCGTGGTGTCCGCGCCGGAACCACCGATCCCGCGGAAACCGGCGGCCCCCGCGGCCGGGGCCGGACTGTCGTGCTGGGTCACGAACTTGGCGCGCAGCAGGCCCAGCCCCCAGGTCAGACCGCCCCACACACCGAGCAGCGACACCGCGGGCAGCCAGCCGAGGCGCGGCGAGCCCGTCGCCGAACGCCACCGCAGCATGAGCCCCGACAGGTGCGGCAGGATCAGCATGATCACGGCGGACGAGAGCGCGAGGGCACCGGACATGAAGTCCCCACCGGTGCTGCCGACGCCGTGGAAGGGCTGGTACGCGACCCAGTAGATCGGCACCTCGACCGCCATGATCACGGCGAGCAGCGCCCAGGTCATCCACCGGGGCAGCCCGGGGCGGGTCTGGAGCCCCTCCCAGCCGTAGCTCGACGCGGTGTCGCGGGCCTCGGCGCTCGCGGCACGGTACACGTCCCGCAGCGCCGCGGCGGCGGTGTCGTCCGGGGCGCCGGTGGTGGTCACCGACTGCCAGTCGTCGCCCGGATCGGCCCCCGTGTCCTTGGCCCCCGCCGCCTGCTCAGGTCCGTCCTCCCGGAGGCCGCCCTCCGCCGGGTCGCCGGAGCCGGTGGCCGGTGGCCGGGCGGCCTCCGGGAAGCGGGCCTGGAGCCAGCGCTCCTCCACCCGCTCGCGCAGACTGTCCCGGAAGCGGAGCCAGCGGGCCGACCGGGCGGCCAGCAGATCGAGCTGGCGGCGGGCCGTCTCGATCTCCTGCTCCACCTCGCGCAGCCGCTCGTCCAGGATCCTGGTCTCGATCTCCCCGGCGGTCACCTCGGAGCCCGCCCGGGCGTCCAGCAGCCGGGCCGCCTCCTCCCGCAGGTTCAGCTCCTCCTCGATCCGGTGGACGACGACGTCCCGTACGGACGCCAGTTCCGCGAAGTACGGCACCCGGTCGCCGCTGTTGAGCACCCATGGATCGAGCGTCTTGCGGCGCGCGTCCTGCCGGCCCCGCTTCCGGGCGTCCTGGAGGAGGTCGCGTTCGCCCCGGTCGCCGATGACCAGCGGCAGCCGGCTGGTGTGCGCGGCGCCCGCGGCGGGGCCCGGACGGGTTCCGGTGCCCGGCTGGGCGGTGCGGCCGGTGAACGGCAGATAGCGGGCTATCCGCCGCCGGCGCGGCTGCGGTTCCTCAGCCCCGGTACTTGTCGTCGACATGCGCCTTGGCCCTCCCCTCGAGCGCCTCGGTCCAGAAGGAGTCGAAGTCGGCGGCCTCGCTGGGCTTCGCCTTGTACTGCATGCCGAGCCCGACCGGGAAGACGTCCATCCCCTTGATGCCGGGCATGCCGCGCTTGTCCACCAGCGAGTCGATGACCTTGGCGCGCGCGGTCTTGGTGGTGATGTCCTGCCGCGACAGATGGAACTCCGGGTCGGCCTGGTCGAAGTCGCTCACCACGAGGAGCTTCGGCGTCGGGCCGCCGGTGGGGACGGCCTCCCCGATACGGGTCAGCGCCCCCCATACGTCCGAACCGTTCTGCGTGCGCGCGCACTTGAGTTCGGCGAGGGCCGCGACGGCGGCGTCCCGCTGGGCGTCGGCGCGCTGCGTCTTCTGGTCGGTGGTCGCGTCGTGCGGCGGGTCGAGGTCCACCTCGTCCTGCCGGCAGGACGAGCTGCGCGAGGAACGGGTGACGGGGGCGAAGTCGAGGGTCCCGCACTTCTGGTCGGTGAGGAACCCGCCGAGGGTGTCCTTCAGCTTGGACTCCGAGTCGAATCCCTCCTTCGCCGCGGCGGCCGACCCCGAACCGTCGATGACCAGGCCGCAGGGCGTGGTGAGGGCTTCCTCCTGCTTGCTGCACGAGACGAGGGCGCCGAGCGCGCACACCAGGGGGACGAGGACCGCGAGCCGGCGGGCGGCGCGGACGGTGGACCGGCGACCGGCCCGGGCCGAGTGCTGCACGATGATGTTCCTTGGCCTTCCTGGAAGTCGATGAGCGGTGATCACCTGCGGCTGCCCTTCGGGGCATCGCCCTGCCGCGTCCGATCCGGACGGCCGCGCGCGGACTGGTGGTCGAGAATGTGCAGGGCCTGGGCGACCGCCGAGGGATCGGTGTCCCGCCCCGGCGCGTCCGGGACGTACCAGCGGTCGCTGAGCAGCCCGTCGTCGAGATGGGCCCAGGTGCCGTCCAGGGTGATTTTTCCGGGCAGCCAGCCCGTGGGCCGCCGTCCGCCCGCCCGGTCGCCCCGGCGGGCGCGGACCCAGGCGGCGTCCCAGTAGCAGGCGATCAACTGATTGGCCTCATCGGTGAGTTGCTGGGCCTGCTGGCGGCAGACCGAGGCGGCCGAGCGCCACTCCGCGACCCACTCGCCGAACCGGGCGAGCGCGGCCGGAGTCGGTTCCCCGCGCTCGGTGTACTGGTTCACCACCCGCACCGACTCGCTCTGGATCCGGATGTGCAGCGCGCGATGCGCCGCCAGGGTGCGGGAGCGCAGCCGCGCGGTGCTGTGCCGCACCTGCGCGTGCAGACCGAGGACGTAGGGCGGCAGATCCTCGTCCGAGGGCGCGCCCCCGGCGTAGGCGCCCGCCAGCATCTCCCGCAGCCCGTCCGCGTCCCGGCGGCCGTGGAACCGGGCACGCAGCGAGGAGAGGGGACCGGCTCTCCGTCGCTGGACCCGGACATTTATTCGACCTTTGTTGATCATTTCGAAGATCCCCCATTCCTCGCGCGGTCCGGGTTGGGAAGTCGCTGCGATGGGGGAGAGAGTAGCGGAGCAAAACCCCTGCCGGGACAGGGATTTCAAGGAACTCGATCTCTGTCTTCGGGAGTTCCGGAAAACAACCGGATCCCGCCCGGCGGACAGCCGGAGGAAGGCCTTCCGGCAATTGCGGGCGCGGCTTCGCGCGCTGGATACTCGCTGCCGGTACGAGGAGGAGATGCCGTGGAAATACGCCTCGACGGGACCCATTACCCGTTGGAGACGCTGGGCCCGGGAAGGCGGCTCGGCATCTGGTTCCAGGGCTGCACGCTGGCCTGCGCCGGATGCATGTCCCGGCACACCTGGGACCCGGCGGCCGGGGTGCCCACCACCGTCTCCGAGGTGCTCGCGCTCTGGCGGGAGGCCCTTGCCGAGGGGACGGACGGCCTCACGGTCAGCGGCGGCGAGCCCCTCCAGCAGGCGGCGGCGCTCGCCGAACTCCTCACGGGAGCCGCACGGTTGAGGGACGAGGCCCGGCGGCACGAGGGGAGCGCCGGGCCCCGTACCCCCGACCTGCTGGTGTACACGGGTTACGAGCAGGAGGAGTTGACGCCCGAGCGGCGGCTGGCCCTCAGCGGCGCGGACGCCGTGATCACCGGCCGGTTCCGGGTCGCGGAGCCCACCCGGCTGCTCTGGCGCGGCTCGGCCAACCAGCGGATCGAGGCCCTGACCCCGCGCGGCGCCGCCCGCTACGCCCCCTACCTGGACCGGGAGTCGACCGGCCGGCGCCTTCAGCTGAGCGGCGGCGACGGCCGGGAGCTGCGGCTGTACGGGGTGCCGCTGCGCGGGGAACTCGCCGAGATGGAACGCCTGCTCAAGCGGGGCGGGGTCGCCATCACCGAGCGGAGCTGGCGGCCATGAGCAACCGGGCGTGGCCCTCGTCGGGCGTGACCATCAGCACCGACCAGGAGGGGTCCCGGCGCAGCTCCTGCCCGAGCGCGCCGAGCAGCGCGCGCGCCGCGGTCGGCACGGACAGCCCGCCCCGGCCGGTACCCATCAGCGGGAAGCAGATCGAGGACATCGGCAGTGCCAGGAACTCGGCCTCCTGGCGGGCCAGTTCGAAGGAGGCGCGCACCGCCTCCGCCAGTACGGCGGGGGTCACGTGATAGCGCTCGCCATTGCCGACCGGGGCCGCGATCGCCGCGTGGTGGATGCGCCGTACCCCCTGCGCGGCCAGCGCGCCGGACGACGTGGCCACGACGGTGCCCGGCCGCACGGGCACGCCCGGCCGCTCGTGCGTCCGCAGCCACACCCCCAGTTCGCGGGCGAGGACGTCGTCCACGATCTCGCCCGAGGCGTCCCGCAGCGCGGCGGCACGGCGCAGCGCCCCGGACACCGTGGAGCGGAAGGTCTTGGACATCTCCAGGAACGTGTTCTCCGAGGAGACCAGGATGTCCACGTCCCGCACCAGCTCGATCGGGCACGTCCGGACCGTGATCCGGCCCGCCGGCGCGGCGGCGCCCGGCCGGACGACCGGGGGCCGGGCCGGGACACCGGCAGCGGGTATCGCCCGCCCGGGCGGTGCCGTCGGCGGCAGGGTCGCCGGCTCCCGCGGGACGAGCGTCCAGGGGTCGCCGGTCACCGGCCCGGCCGCCTCCCTCACCCGCCCCTCCCGGGCCACCGCCAGGACCGCCGCCGCGAGTTCGGCGATGACTTGGCGCTCCTGGCTCTTGCGGAAGCGCTCGGTGGTCACCCCGTAGACCCCTGCCGCGGCCTTGCGCCGGTCGGTGCCGGGGACCCCGCGACGGGCCGGGAAGATCCCGAAGGAGTGGGCGGCCGCGCGGGCCAGCGGATCGCTGGAGTCGTCGTCCCGCACCGGGTGCCCGCCGGCCAGCCGGCGCACCGCCGCGCCCAAAAGCTCCTCGATGCCGCTCTGCTCGTCCTGCTCCCCGCCGCACAGACCGGCCGCTTCCGCCGCCTCGCGCAGCGCTTCCCGGGGGCAGTGGCGCAGCCCGGGCAGACCGCGGCGCCTCACTTCCCGGAGTTCTTCCACAAGGCTTTCGTGCGCGGGCAACGGGTGCATGGGGCACATCGTAGACCCGGCGGATTGCCCGTTGAAGTTGCCGGAAACTCCCCTTACCGGGCTGGGATTTCGGATATCTTCGGCGTCCCGCGACCCGCGTATCGCGCCGATTCCCTCCGCGCCGCGCCCCCGTGGCGCGCCCAGCGTGTTTCCCGGAAGATCGGAAGTCGATGAGCACGCCGCCCACCCGAGTCGTCCCCCTGGAGCAGGGCGGTTTCACCAACGCCTATGCCGTGGAGACGCGTCCGGTCCTTTCCGAGGTGCCTCCGGAGCTGGCGGACCGGTTCCTGCTCGTCGCCGAGCTGTCCCGGGTGCGGCGGCCCGCCGAGGCCGTGGTGCTCAGGGTACGCGACCTGACGGTCCGTCATGGGGCGCCCGAGATACCCCTGGTCCTCAAGTGGTACCACCGGCTGCACGCGCCGGGACCCGACGTCGAGCAGGAGCTGCGGGAGCTCGCCGAGGAGGAAGCCCCCCATCTGGAACGGCTCCTGGAGACCGGCGAGGCGCACGGCCACCCCTGGCACCTGTACTGGTCGCACGGCGAGGAGGACCTGGCGGGATACCACGACGACCACCCGGACGGGCTGCGCCCCGAGGTCGTCCAAAGCCTGGTGAGCCAGCTGTACGAAGCCGTCACCGCCCTGCACGAACGGGGCGTCGTGCACCGGGACATCACCCCCGACAACATCATGGTGCAGACCCGCCGCGCGGACACGGCCGACCTCGTCCTCATCGACTTCGGCGCCGCCGTCCACCGGCCCGACGAGGCCGAGGAGCCCCGCACCGACTGGCGGGGCAAGCCCCTCTACCTCGCGCCCGAGGCCGGACTGCTGCGGCAGACCGTCTCCGAGGCCGGCGACTGGTGGTCGCTCGGCATGGTGATCGCCCAACTCGCCCTCGGCAGACACCCGGTCGACTTCCGCCGCGACGAGGAGGTGCTGGCGGAGATCGCCACGCACGACCCCGACCTGAGCGGCATCGGCGACCGCAGGACCCGGCGGCTCTGCGAGGGCCTGCTCACCCGGGCCCCCGAGAAGCGCTGGCACGCCGAGCAGGTGGGGGACTGGCTGGACGGCAAGGACCCCGACGTCGCCCCGCGCACCGACGAGCGGATCTACGGCGACGAGGAGACGCGCCGGGCCATCCGGCCCTTTCCGTTCATGGGCCGGGAGTTCATCGGGACCGACGCGCTCGCCCTGCACCTGGACCAGAACCACGTCTCCGCGGCCCGCATGCTGGCCGCCGCCGACGACCGGGCCCGACTCGTCGAATGGCTTGGCCAGTTCGAGAGCGTCGGCGACCGAAGCCCCGAGGAACTGCGCCGACTCGCCGCTCTGCGGACCGAGTTGGAACGGCCGCCGTCCGTCGGCACCGTGGTACGACTCCTCAACTGGCTCGGCCCCGGCCTCGACGTCTCCTGGCACGGAGCGGACCTGGACGTACGAGGCATGCGGCTGCTGTGCCAGGGGGCCAGGGACGGGCACGTCGACGCCGTCTCCCTGCTCCGGCATCTCGCGGAGCAGCCCGCCGTACTGACCGGGCTCGCCCAGCGGCCCGGCGGCCACGGACTGGACGAGACGGGCCGCGCCTGGCGCACCCTGCGAGCCGGCTGGGAACCCACGGTCAGGGAGCTGCGCGGCCATGAGATCGGCGCCCTCCCCGGCGCCGCGGCGGCCCTGCGGCGGACCGTCGCGGTCGACGCCTGGCTGCTCCAGCTGGCACGCGAACCGGAACGCACCAGGAGCCGGCTCACCGACGACATCCTGCGCAGGCGCGCCCAACTCCCGGAGCGCGTCCCCTGGTTCGACGCACTGCTGGATGCCCGGGAGGACGACCTGCGGCTGCTCGCCGCGCATCTCCTGTACGGCCAGGCCCGGTTCGCGGCCGAGGAGCTCCGACGGCGGCGGCTGGTCCAGGAGACCGACCGGATGCTCGCGGCGGACCAGGCCGGACTCCTCGCCGTACTACGGCGCCTGGACCGGCTGCCCACCCTGGGCTGGGCCCTGCTCGGCGCCACGCTCGTCACGGCACCCTGGACCTTCGTCATCGGCCTCGCCGACGTACTGGGGCGTGCCCCAGAGGACGCGGTCGTGACGGCCTGGCTGGAGGCGCTGCCCGCGGCCGCGTTCGTCTTCGCGGTGGAGCTGTGGACCGCCGCGTACATCGGGCCGCCCTTCTACCATCCGGAGAGATCGCTCGCGGGCCTGCTGATCCGGCACGCGGAACGCCCCGGCCGACTGGCGCGCACCCGGGCCGGCCGCTACATCACGGCGGCGTTGCTCGTGCTCGCGGTCTTCCTCGGCTTCTACGCGATCGTTCTCGCGCCCTGGGTGTGGCCGCTCGCCTCGGCGGTCGCCGTCGCGGTGTGGAGCGTCCGCCGATGCCTGGCCCACCGGCGGTTGCGCCGGCCCCACGACCCGGAGTCCGAGTGGAGCCTGCGCCGACTGCTGGCCTGGTGGCGCGGCCGCCACGAGCGCCGACGCCTGCGGGCCGCCGGACTGCCGCTCGACCCCGAGCCCGAATGGGACCTGCGGCGGCTGCTGACCTGGTGGTGGCGCGGCCGCCACGAGCGCCGCCGACGAGGGCGGGGCAACCGGCTGTACCGATGGAACCCGCGCCGGTTGCCGGCCCGACGACGGGCGCGCCGCGCACAGCGGGCACGGCGGGCAGGGGGCCCGCAGCGGCCCGAGACGACGGTGGGGACGTGGTCCGCCGCGACCGCCGAGACGCGGTCCGCTACGACGGCCGAGAGGCGCTCCGCTACGACGGCCGAGGGGCGCTCCGCTACGACGGCCGAGGGGCGACGGCCCGAGGCGCGTTCCGCCACGACCGTTGAGGCGGAGTCCGGGGCGCGGTCCGCTACGACCGTCGAGGCACGCTCCGAGGCACCGGCCGGGACGATGCCGGGGACAGCAGCCGGTGCGCCGGTCGGTACGACGGAGGAGTCACAGTCCGCGGCGGAGCCCGAGGCGCCAGGCGTGACGACGCCCGCGGGGACGTCCGCCACGACCGTTGAGGCGGAGCCCAGGCCGCGGTCCGCTACGACCGTCGAGGCACGCTCTGAGGCACCGGCCGGGACGATGCCGGGGACAGCAGCCGGTGCGCCGGTCGGGACGACGGAGGAGTCACAGTCCGCGGCGGAGCCCGAGGCGACAGCCGTGACGACGCCCGCAGGGACGTCCGCGCCGCCCGCGACGACGCCTGCGGGCACGCCCTCGACGTCTCCCGCGGCCACGTCCGAGGCCACGCCCTCCGCGGCGCCTGCGACCACCCCCGCCTCGACGCCCGCGAGCACACCCCCCACGACAACCGAGACGACCTCCGCGACCCCGTCCGAGACGGCGGCGGAGACGGAGTCCGAGAGCACAGGAGGACAGGCATGAGTTCGGGTCTCGCCTTCCCGATGGTGGACATGGTGGCGCCCACCGTGGCCTTTCCGCCGCCCCCGCCGCCCGTCGATGCCCAGACGCTGCCGCACACCGGCATGCTCCACACGCACGGCGTGGGCGGTCACCTCTCCTCCCACGCAGGCGACGCGGTCCAGCACCTGGTGCATCAGGCCGGCGACGCCGCGCTCCAGGCGCTCGGCTCGCTCAGCGGGATCCTGCTCGTCGGCCGGGCCGCCCTGCTGACCACCCGGGCGCTCGCCGCCGCGGCGGTACGGGCCGGGGAGGAGCAGCGCTGTCTGGAACGGCAGCAGGCGCTGGCCGCGACGGCCGCCGAGCAGTGGCGGGACGCCGCGTTCGCCGCCGTACGGCTCAACGCCCGCAGGCGCGCCCTGGCGGCCCGGGTGGCCCGGGCCGCCGCCGGGGGCGGCCCGGGCGGGGCCCCGCCGCGCCCCGATCTGCCGCCGCCGCTGGAGCCGGTCGGCGAGCAACTGGGCGCTCTGCGCCAGCAATTGGCGCGTTTCGAGGAGGACCTGCGCCGCGCGGAGGAGCGGCATGCCGCGTGGGAGCAGCAACGCCTCGGCGCGGAACTGCGGTTGGACGAGGGCGACGACGCCTGGCAGGACGCCCTGCGCGCGAGCCGGCGGCGGGCGCTGGACCGGTTCGGCGCTGAGCGCACCGCCGAGGCCGAGGAACGCCGGATGCCCCGGCCGACCGCCGACCGCGGCCCCCGCCCAGGACCGGACGCCGCCGAGGTCCGCGCCGCCGGGGCGGAGATCCTCGGTGGCCTCGACCCCTACGCCGTCTCCGAGGCCGCCGAACTCGCCGCGGGAGCCGTCCGGCACGCCGTGCGCCGCGCGGCCGAGGACCCGCGCAGGGCGCGCATCCATCTCAACGAGGCCCGAAAGTACGTCCGCGACGCCAACAAGGACGCCCGCCTGACCCGGGAGGCCCAGGAACGCGCCGCGCTGCACTACGACTTCCTCGTCTACGAGACCCCGGAGGGCGCCGAGGACCTGGCCCCGGCGCCGAAGGCCGTGGAACTGCTGCGCCGGACCCTGGACGACGCGGTCCCGCTGACCCGCGACGAACTGGAGCTGGTCGAACGCGCCGTGGAGGAGCGGCGCTGCGCGCTGGAGACCATCTATGTACGTGACCAGTGCGCCAGGGCCGTCGAGGAACTGGCCAGGAGGTTCGGCGGGCCCACCGAGGCCGGCCGGCCCGAGGGGCAGGAGATCCGTCTCGACTGGACGCCGGACGGCTGGGAGCCCGATCACTGGCTCAGGGCGACCCTGGCCGACGGCGAGCTGAGGGTCGCGGCCATGTACCGGGGTGGCCCGGAGCGGACCCCCGCGCAGCGCGCCCTCGACGACGCCCGCTGCGCGGAGACCCCCGAACGGCTCGCCGAACTCCAGGCGATCATCAAGGACATGGGGCTCGACATCGAGTTCCAGGTACGGACCGAGGGGGCGCTGCCCGGCATACCGGGGGAGAACGCCGTGTCGCTCGACGAGCCGCTCCGGGGGAAAACCGCCCCGCCGCCGGACGCGCGCGGGGCAGGCCCGCTGCACAAGACCGTCGACGGTGCCGAGCGCCGCCGGGAACACCGTTGAACCGCCGGCACCACTGAGCACCATGCCCGCACGCGGCCCGGTTCCGCGTGCCAGGGGGAGGAACGATGGAACTGTCCAAGGAAGACCGGCTCCCGCCCTTCGTGGAGGAGCTGATCGGCACGCTCGGCGTGCACGCGCAGTACGTCCTGCACGGCAACATCCGCGATCTGCATCTGGTGAACCGGCGCGGCCGGGACCGGTTCCATCCGCTGCTCGACGTGCTGTGGAACCCGCTGCGGGAGATCGGCTACCAGGCGCTGGTGCTCTGCGACCAGGTGGGCGGATTCCATGTGGCGGCCGGGGACGGGGAGACCCGGACCGCCCTGGAGGAACTGCTCCAGGGCCCGCGCGAGTTCCCCGGCCAGAACGCCGCCCAACGCCAGGCGGTGCTCGACCAGATGCGGAACATCACCACCGGCTGGGCGGAGCAGCGCGAGGAGATGCTGCGGGACGGGCGCCGGCTGCGGCCGCTGCGGGTGGCGCTGGTCGTCGACCACGCCTCCCGCCTGCTCACCGACCCGTCCCGGCTGACCCCCGACGAACGGGACTTCTTCCTCGCCTGCCTCAAACTCGCCACCGAGGCCGAGCCGTTGGAGCCCTGGACTGGCAACCCCGTCGTGCCGAACGAGCCGGGCCGGTTCAACCCGGTGATCTGGCTCGCCGAGGGGGAGCGGGACATACCGGGCTGGCTGATCTCCGGCAGCGAGCGGATCCGGGCCGTCGCCGTACCGGAGCCGGACGCGGATGAACGTACGACGATGGCGCGGCTGCTGCGCGAGCGCTACGGCCGGTACGCCGGGAAGGGCTCGGGCGGCGCCGCTGCCTCGTCCGGCGACACCGACGCGGAGGAGGCGGCGCGGTCCGTCGGCGCGTTCGCCCGGGCGGCCACCGGACTGAGCCTGCGGGCCATGGAGGAGAGCGTGAAGCTCGCCCGCTCCCGGGGCATGCCGTTCACCGCCATGCCCGACGCCGTACGGATCTACCGGCTCGGTGTGGAGAAGAACCCCTGGAGCCGGGGCGAGATCCGCCGGCGCATCCTCGACGGCGAGGATCCGGCCAACGAACGGTCCATCCCCCGGCGGGTGTTGGGGCAGGAGGCGGCCGTGGCGATGACCCTGGACATCCTGAAGCGGGCCGCGCTGGGACTCTCCGGGGCGCAGGCCACCAACCCGGGGCACCGGCCGCGCGGTGTGCTGTTCTTCGCCGGGCCGACCGGAACCGGCAAGACCGAACTGGCCAAGGCCGTGGCCTCCGTGCTCTTCGACAGCGACCAGGCGTATCTCCGCTTCGACATGAGCGAGTTCTCGGCCGCGCACTCCGCCGACCGGCTGGTGGGCGCGCCGCCCGGATACGTCGGCTACGAGGCGGGTGGTGAACTGACCTCCGCCGTACGGGAGAACCCCTTCCGCGTCATCCTCTTCGACGAGATCGAGAAGGCCGACAAGGGCATCCTCGACAAGTTCCTCCAGGTCCTGGAGGACGGCCGGCTCACCGACGGCCAGGGGGTCACCACCTACTTCAGCGAGTGCGTGCTCATCTTCACCTCCAACCTCGGCGTCCAGCGCACCGACCCGGACACCAAGGAACGCGAGTGGATCGTCGAACCGGGCACGCCCTACAAAGAGTTGGAGGCCACGGTCAAGGACAACGTCAAGAAGCACTTCGAGCAGGTCATCGGCCGTCCGGAGCTGATGAACCGGATCGGCGGCAATGTCGTCGTCTTCGACTTCATCTCCACGCCGATCGCGGAGCGCATCTTCGACCTCCAAGTGGGCAATATCCAGCGCCAGTTGGCCCAGGGGCACCAGCTCGCCCTGGAGATCGAGGACAACGCCCGGCGCGAACTCCTGGACCACTGCACACGGGACAAGTGGAACGGCGGCCGGGGCATCGGCATGGTGCTGGAGACGCATCTCATCAACCCGCTGGCCCGGGAGCTGTTCGCGGCGCCCGACCTCGGGCCGGGCAGCACGGTCGTGGTGACCGACGTACGGGAGACCGAGAGCGGGCGGGTGGACACCACAGTGGTGATCAAGAAGGGGGCCGTGGATGCCTCAGGCGCCTGACGACCTCGACGAGGAGTACGACGACGAGGACGACTGGGACGTCATCGACCCGGTCGTCAAGGCCCCGCCTCCGCCGCCCCCGCCGCCTCCCGTCGGCGAACGCTGCGCACGGTGTTCCGCCGTCGTCCCCGCCGGAGCGGGCGTGTGCCCCGGATGCCTGAACCCGGTCGGCGCCTCGGGCCCGCAGGCGCGCCGCCTCGCGGGAGGTGTGCTGCGGCTGGTCTTCCGCGGCGGGGGCCGGCACCTCGACGTACCGCGCGGCTCGGAGATCCGGCTGGGGCGCAGCGAGAGCTGGGCCCCCGAGGCGGCCGGACTCATGGCCGACGAGGAGACGGTGTCGGCCCGGCACGCGACCCTCGTGCACACCCCGGACGGGGCCGCCTGGCTGACCGAGGTGCCGCGTGGCGCCAGCAACGGCACCCGGGTCAACGACCGTGTCCTGGTACCGGGTTCCCCGGTCCGGCTGCGCGACGGAGACCGGGTCGACCTCGGCCCGGAGGTCGACTTCGTCGTCCGGGGCATCGAGGAGGAACCCGCTAACGCGGCGCCCTAGCGGAGGGCGGGCAGCACGACGATCAGCCGGACCCGGACCCGGACTGCCCGCCCCCGAGCGCCCCGACCGCCGCCCGCGCCACCTTGATGGCCCCCTTGTTGATCTCGTCCGTCCCCGGCGCCTTCTTGGTGTCGAAGTCGCTGCCGCTGTACGTCACCACGACCAGCGCGTTGGAGACGCGCACCATCACCACGCCCTCGCGGGTCTGCTGCTTGTCCTCGGTGGACAGGTTGACCACGGAGTACGCGCCGTCCCCGAGCCCCGGCACGGTCCCGCCGCCGCTCTTCCGGCTCACCTGCTGCTGGAACTCCTGCTTGGCCTCGTCCGCGGAGCCGCTGATCTCGTAGGAGATGTCGAGCCAGTGGTACGCGTAGCCGTGCAGGGCGTTCCAGGAGCAGGTGCGGCGCAGCTTCGGGTCGGTCGAGGGGATCTCCTTGCCGGCCGGCTTCGCGCCGGGTACCAGGTCGCCGACGATCGAGGCGGACACGGCGGAGCAGGGCGAGGAGGCGGTGGAGTACGTCTTCGCCGCGGCCGAGGCGGAGGGCGCGGCGGAGGACGACGACCGGTCGGGTGTGCTCGCCCCGGACCGGTGCCCGGTGGCCGCCTGGGGCGCGGCGGGGCCGGTGGACAGCGCCCACCCGGCGCAGGCGAGGACCGCGACCGGGGTCAGTCGGGCGGTGAGGGCGAGCGGCAGAGGCAGAGAACGCACGGCGCACATCTCGTGGGAGGGGGGACGGGGACGACAGTGTCACACGACTGCCTGTGCGGTGGAAGCGCGAACCCGCTGGGTGTCCGAGCGGTCACGGACTCACCTTCGGAACGTGCCGCTCCGCCCCTTTTGCGCCTCCAGCCAGCGGCGGGCACCGACCTCGCTCGGGTACTCGCGCACCGTGAGGTGGGCCAGGAACCAGCCGACGCACCAGGCCGCCACCATCGGCATGACCGGGGCGAGCACGAGCAAGAGGCCGCGTCCGGCCGCGACCAGTCCCGGGGTACGCCGGTTGTGGTCGCGCCGCGCGGAGGCGCTGTCCAGCGGGCCGGGCGGATCGAGCAGGCCCGCCCGGTGGTCCCGGCGCTGCTTCAGCCATCCCCAGACCACGGCAATACACGAGCCGGCGATCTGAACCCAGTCCGCCGCCGTCCGCGCGGCCGGCGACCACTCGCTGGTGAACCCGTCGTAGAGACTCAGCGAGAAGAACACCAGGAGAGCCGACACGACGAGGAGACCGAAGGCGATCCAGGCGCGGCGCAGCCAATAGCGGGCGCCGTGCTCGTACCAGGTGGTGCCGAGCTGAGGCAGGGACGGAATCTCGGCTCGGCCTCCCGCCGGACGCGTCTCAGAAGATGCTTTTGACGCCATGCCAGATGTCCTTCCCCATACGTCCGACATCCTTTCCGGTGTCACTGAGCACGTGCCCGGTGCCCACTGCGACGCCGCCGATCACCCCGTGATCGTGGATGTCCTCGCTCCAGTGCTCGTGCAGGGAGTGGTCGATGACCCCGGTCGCGAGAACGGCCGCTCCCACACCCACCGCCGCCACGGCCAGGGCGGGCGCCTCGGCCGGCAGCAAAGCGCCCGCCACGACGCCGCCGACGACCAGACCACCGACGTTGGCTCCCTCGTCGGTGGCGATGGACCGCTGCCAGGACCACCCCTTGTCGTGGTCGTCCTTGGCCTCCAGCAGCCCGCAGGTACCGGCCGCGGCGATGTCCAGCACGGGAAGTTCCTTGAGCACGTCCGGAACCACCTCAAGTCCCTTGCCGAGGCGCAGCGCCTCCGCGGCGTCGACGAGCTTGACGTTCAGGGCGCGGTCGTACGGCAACTTGGTGCTGCCGTGCTCGGCGCGGGCGATGTCGTCCTCCAGCGCGTCGACCTTGGTGACCGCGTCCCGGTAGGCGCTCTTCGCAGGCAGGTCCTTGGGCAGTGCCTTGCCCGCCTTCTGGTACGCCTTGCGCTCGGCGCGCAGCTCCTTCTTGGCGTCCTGTGCCGCCTGCTTGGCGTCGTCGAGTTTCTCCCGCGCCTTCTTGCCACCGGCCCGCGCGTCCTCGGCGTCGTACGCGTACAGCCCGCGCAGCGCGTCGTAGAGGGTGACCTTGTCCCCGGGGGACACGGAGTCGTCCTTCTTGGTCACCTGGTCGTACAGCGCCTGCAACTGTTGCGCCGCCACCAGCCGCGCGTGCTGCGCCGTGTGCAGGATGCCGTTGCGCACCTTCGCGTACTCGTTCATCGCGGAGATGGTCTTCTGGTCGTCCGCGCTCGGAGGATTCGCCGTCATGATCGGCACCGGGGCGCCCTTGGGGTCCGTCGCCACACCCTTGCGGGCCGCGACGTGCTCGGCGTTCTGCAGAGACGTCTCGCACGTGGTGAGGTCGTCGGCGAGCGTCCCGATGATCTCACCGGCCGCGTGGACCAGTTCGGCGAAACCGGCGGCCGTGACCGCGTCCTCGCTCCACATGGAACGGAATGCCTCGGCCGCCTCGCCCTTCCAGCTCGCGTCGCTCGCCAGCTTGTCGACGGCCTTGCTCAGAGGCTTGACCACGCCCTCCAGCTTTTCTTTGGCGTTCTTGTACGTGGTGGCCATGGTGTGGAGGCCGCCGATGTCGCCGCCTACCCAGCTGTCGCCCATCAGTTCCAGTCCTCCGGGGTGAGGTCGGAGAAGAGACCGTGGATGTCGATGTCGTGGCGGTGGAAGGAGTCCCGTGCATAGGCGGCCTTGTCGCTGTGGTCGTCCATGCGGTCGGCGAGCCCGGTGTGCAGGGCGATGACGAGGTCGGCGACCTCCTTGATCGCGGAGTCCAGTGCCGGGTCGCCGCCGCTGACGATGGCCGGGGACACGTCCGGGGCGAGCTTGCGGTAGTCGCCGGCCTGGTGGTGGAAGGTCTTCGCGAGCGTGCTGAGGTCGTCGTAGATGACCTTGAAGTCGGCCGTCACCGGCGTACCTCCTGTACGTAGGCGGCCAGGTCCTCCGGCCGCCAGTTGGGTTCTCCGGGCGCGAGTCGCGGGTCCAGCAGGACCGTCACATCCTGGTCGGCCACGCCCTCGGCCAGCGGGCCGAGCGAGGTGGCCGCCCAGGGCTGTGCCTCGCCGAGCGCCTCGACCAGTTTCTCCAGCGTGGTGAAGGCGAGAGCCGCCATGCCGTGCGCGGGATGCTCGAAGAGCTCGAAGACGACGAACGGGACACGCGCCGGGCGGCCGTCCGAGCCCGTGGCCACGACGGACCTCGGATGCGCCGGCACGAACACCGGCGTGTGGTAGGCGGGTACTCCCGGCCGGGGTACGGGCCGGTCGTCCGAGGCCGCGCGCGGTGCGGGCGCCGACTCCGCCAGGTCCGACAAAGCCGAACGCCTCGGTCGCGCTCCCTCCTCCGGAAGCCCTCCGCCCGGCGGTCCAGGCTCCGCCTCCACGAAATCGAGCAGGCGTGAACGTATCGGCGCCGTCACCGCCGTCACCTCTTCCCCGTGGTCGTGCATGGCCGATTCAGGCCCGACCACGGTAGCCAGCGGACGGCGGGGCAAATCCGGCTTTGTCGGGGCCGGTGACCTGGACATGCACGGAACCCATACACCGGCTTGATCGGGGCATGGGCATGCCTTGACCCGCCCCTGAATCGTGCCGCTGCGTGAGGGAGCGGTTACGGCACCCGGGCGGTCCACTCCCCGGTGGTGAACTTCGTCCGCGCCAGTTCCCTGGCCCGCGCCAGCTCCTCGTCGGTGACCTTGCCCGGTGCGAGGCCGTAGCGCGCGCGGAAGGAGTCGATCATGCGGTCGATGACGGCCTCACGGGCCAGCCCGGTCTGCCGGCGCAGCGGGTCCACCCGCTTCTTCGCGCTCCGTGTCCCCTTGTCCGACAGCTTCTCCCGGCCGATGCGCAGTACTTCGGTCATCTTGTCGGCGTCGATGTCGTACGACATGGTCACGTGATGCAGCACGGCGCCCGGGCCGCCGCCGGGTCCCACGACCCGCTTCTGCGCAGCGCCCGCGATCTTGCCCTGCTCGGTGGCGATGTCGTTCAGCGGCTGGTACCAGGCCCGGATGCCCATGTCGGCGAGCGCGGCCAGCACCCAGTCGTCCAGATAGGCGTAGCTGTCCTGGAAGGACAGGCCGTGCACCAGGGACTCGGGCACCGACAGGGAGTACGTGATGGTGTTGCCGGGCTCCACGAACATCGCGCCGCCGCCGGAGATCCGCCGCACCACCTCGATGCCGTGGCGGGCGGCGCCGTCCGGATCCACCTCGTTGCGCAGCGACTGGAAGCTGCCGATGATCACCGCGGGGGCGCCCCACTCCCACACCCGCAGCGTCGGCGGGCGCCGGCCCGCGGCCACCTCGGCGGTCAGCACCTCGTCCAGGGCCATGTGCAGGGCCGGGGACTGGGGGCCCTCATGGATCAACTGCCAGTCGTAGTCGGTCCAGTCGGTGGCGTGCGCCAGCGCGCGGCGCACCGCGATCGCGATGCCCTCCGCCGTCAGCCCGTACATCACCGTGCCCGCGGGCAGCGCCGCCTCGATCCGCGCGGCGAGCCCGGCCGCGTCGGTGCCCGCGGGGGCGCCCTCCAGCGCGCCGTTCACCGCGTCCAGCGCTTCGTCCGGCTCCAGGAAGAAGTCCCCCGCCACCCGGACGTCGCGCAGCACGCCGCCGTCCGTCTCCACATCCACGACGATCAGCTTGCCGCCGGGCACCTTGTACTCTCCGTGCACCGTCTGGGCCTCCGTTTCCCTCAGCGTGATCAACGCACCGCCGCCCCGGGGTGTTCCCCGCGGGCCGCTGCGCCCAGGCTCCGTCAAAACGGTGTCAAGGTCCTCGGGCGCGCCGCCAAGGAAGCGCTAACGGCCGCACCGCCCGCCGTGCCCGGCCGCTTCCTTGGGGGAAGGAACCCTCCCGTGCGGGGAGCCGGATCAGGAGCGGAGCGCGTCGGCGGCGATGAGTGACGTACGGCCCGGACGACTGAAGGTCTACCTCGGCGCGGCCCCCGGGGTCGGCAAGACCTACCGGATGCTCGACGAGGGGCGGCGCCGTGCCGCCCGCGGCGCGGACGTGGTGGTCGGCTTCGCCGAGTGCCACGGCAGGCCGCGCACCGAGGCGATGCTCGACGGCCTGGAGCACGTCCCCCGCGCCGCCTGCTCCTACCGGGGCGGCCGGTTCGAGGAGATGGACCTGGGCGCGGTCCTGGCGCGGCGCCCGCAGGTGGCGATCGTGGACGAGTGCGCGCACAGCAACGTCCCCGGCGAGGGCCGCAACGCCAAGCGCTGGCAGGACATCGAGATCCTGCTCGCCGCCGGCATCGATGTCGTCACCGCGCTCAACATCCAGCACCTGGAGTCCCTCAACGACGTGGTCGAGAAGATCACCGGAGTGCCGCAGCACGAGACCGTCCCCGACGAGGTGGTGCGCCGCGCCCGGCAGATCGAGCTGGTCGACATGCCGCCCGAGGGGCTGCGCCGCCGGATGGCGCACGGCAACATCTACCCGCCCGAGGCCATCGACGCGGCGCTCGCCAACTACTTCCGGCCCGGCAATCTGACGGCGCTGCGCCAACTGGCGCTGCTGTGGGTGGCCGACCGGGTGGACGAGGCGCTCCAGGAGTACCGCTTCCGGCACGGCATCGGGCGGGTCTGGGAGACCAGGGAGCGGGTCGTCGTCGCGCTGACCGGCGGCCCCGAGGGCGACACCCTGGTACGGCGGGCCGCCCGCATCGCCGACCGGTCCGCGGGCGGCGACCTGCTCGCCGTGCACGTGGCCCGCAGCGACGGGCTCGCCGCCGGGGTCTCGCACGCCTCGCTGGCCCGGCAGCGGCGGCTGGTGGAGGACCTGGGCGGCAGCTACCACTCGGTCGTCGGCGACGATGTGGCCGCCACCCTGGTGGAGTTCGCCCGCGCCGAGAACGCCACCCAGCTGGTCCTCGGCACCAGCAGACGGGGCCGGCTCGCGCGCTTCCTCACCGGGCCCGGCACCGGAGAGACCGTCACCGTGCTGTCCGGCGACATCGATGTGCACCGCGTCACCCATGAGCGGGCCGGGCGCGGCACCCTGCTGCCGTCCCGGCGGCGCACCCTGTCCCCGGCCCGGCTGATCGCGGGACCGGTGGCAGGGCTGGTGCTGCCGGTGCTGCTCACCGCCGTACTCGCCCAGCTGCGCGGCACCCTCAACCTCACCAGCGAGGCCCTGCTGTTCCTGCTCACGGTGGTGGGCGTGGCCTGCATAGGCGGGGTCGCCTCGGCGGTGATCGCGTCGATGACGGCGTCCCTGCTGCTCAACTACTGGTTCATCCCGCCCGTCGGCGCGTTCACGCTCGCCGAGCCCAACGCCCTTGTGGCGCTCGCCGTGTTCGTGGTCGTCGCGGCCGTGGTGGCCGCCGTCGTGGACCGCTCCCTGCGCCTGTCCCGGCGTTCGGCGCGGGCGACGGCCGAGGCGGAGACCATGTCCTCGCTGGCGGGCAGCATCGTGCGCGGCGAGGCGACCATCCCGGCGCTGCTGGAGCGCACCCGGGAGACGTTCGGCATGGACTTCGCGGACCTCCTGGACGAGCCGCCGGACGCGCCCGGGGTGACCGCCGTACCGGCGGGACCCGGCGCCTTCCTCGCGCTGCGCGGCCGTACCCTCTCCTCGTCCGAACGGCGGGTGCTCGCCGCGTTCGCCGCGCATGTCGGCTCGGCCGTGGAGCGGGCCCGGCTGGCCGAGGCGGCGGCCGAGGTGGAGCCGGTGCGGGCCGCGGACCGGCTGCGCACCGCGCTGCTGCGGGCCGTCGGCCACGATCTGCGCACCCCGCTGGCCGCCGGCTGGGCCGCCGTCACCTCCCTGCGCGGCCGCGACGTGGCCTTCTCCACCGAGGACCGCGAGGAACTCCTCGCCACCGCCGACGAGTCCATGGCCAAGCTCAACCGCCTGGTGGAGAACCTGCTCGACCTCAGCCGCCTGGAGGCCGGGGCGCTCACCCTGAACCTGCGGGAGACCTCGCTTGAGGAGGTGCTGCCGATCGTCCTCGCGGACGAACCGGGCGCCGAGGCGGCGGACCTGGAGGGGATCCCGCCGGTGCTGGCCGACCCACCGCTGCTGGAACGGGTGCTGGCCAACCTGGTCGGCAACGCCGCGCGGCACTCGCCCGCCGGGAAGAAGGCGCTGATCACGGCCAGCGCCCTGGCCGGGCGGGTGGAACTGCGGGTGGTCGACCGGGGTCCCGGCCTCCCCGCCGACGGCCGCGAGCGCCTCTTCGAGCCCTTCCAGCGCCTCGGCGACACCGACAACACCACCGGCCTCGGCCTCGGTCTCGCCCTGGCCCGCGGCCTGACCGAGGCGATGAACGGCACGCTGAGCCCGGAGGACACGCCCGGCGGGGGACTCACGATGGTCGTCTCGCTGCCGGTCGGGGGCCGCGCCGAGAACACCGCACACATCCACGGCACGGACCGGCCCCGGCAAGGAAGTTGCACACCACCACGGTGACGGACGACGGCAGCGGGCGGTCGGGCGGCACACCCGGAGCCCGGACGACGACGACCGGACGGGCGCGGCGCCGGACACCTCGGGACCGGTACGCGGCTGGTCGGGGGCGTGGCCGTGCCGATCCGTCAACGTCCCGTCAAAACAGGCACGTCGAGCGCGAAGAAGGCGACAGGAGAGGTCGGCGGGGGCGGGGGAGCGGGCAGACGCTGGGTGCCCTCGCGCGCCCCCGTCCCGGCGCGCGGCCGAACCGATGAGGAGCACGCGCCCATGTCCGTCCTGACCACCGAGCCGGATGCCGTCCCCGCCGGCGAGGAACCGCCGGACACCGGCGAACGGCACCGGCTGACCGCCGTCACGGGTCTCGCGGCACTGTCGCTGGACGCGATGGCGTCCGTGGCGTACGGCCCCGAGGCGATCGTCCTGGTGCTGGCGGGCGCCGGCGCGCGCGGCCTCGGCTTCACACTGCCGGTGACGCTCGCCATCGCCGCCCTGCTGGCGGTGCTGGTCGCCTCCTACCGGCAGGTCATCGCCGCCTTCCCGGACGGCGGCGGCGCCTACGCCGTCGCGAGGGCACACCTCGGCGTCCGCACCGGCCTGGTGGCCGCCGCCTCCCTCGTCCTGGACTACGTCCTCAATGTCGCCGTCGCCGTCACCGCGGGCGTCGCCGCCCTGACGTCCGCCTTCCCGGGCCTGTACGGCCACCGGCTCTGGCTCTGCCTCGCGGTGCTCGCCCTGATCACGGGCGTCAACCTGCGCGGCATCGTGGAGTCGGCGCGCGCGTTCATCGTGCCGACCGCCGTGTTCATCGGTGCGATCTTCGTACTGATCGCCGTCGGACTGTTCCGCGACCACCCGGTGAGCACGGCGAGCGCGGCCGGGCACGCCTCGGTCGTCGCGGACAACGCCACGACCGTGGGCACCCTGCTCCTGCTGAAGGCCTTCGCCTCCGGCTGCGCCGCGCTGACCGGCGTGGAGGCCATCGCCAACGCCGTGCCCTCCTTCCGGGTGCCCCGCACCCGCCGCGCCCAGCGGGCGGAGATCGCCCTCGGCGCCGTACTCGGCCTGATGCTGATCGGACTGTCCGTGCTGATCGGCCGCTTCCACCTCCAGCCGGTCGAGGGCGTCACCGTCCTCGCCCAGCTCGCGGACGCCGCCCTCGGCCACAACGCGGCGTTCTACGTCATCCAGTTCGCCACGATGACCCTGCTGGCCCTCTCCGCCAACACCTCCTTCGGCGGGCTGCCCGTACTGCTGAAACTGCTCGCCCGCGACGACCACGCGCCGCACGTCTTCGCCCTGAAGGCCGACCGCCAGGTGCACCGGCACGGCGTCCTGGCGCTCGCCGCGGTCTCGGCCGCACTGCTGGTGTTCTCCGGCGGCGACACCAACACCCTGGTCCCGATGTTCGCCATCGGCGTCTTCGTCGGCTTCACCATCGCCCAGGTCGGCATGGTCCGGCACTGGCGCGCGCAGCGCGGTCGCGGCTGGCGCGGAAAGGCGCTGCTGAACGGCGGCGGCGCGCTGCTCACCGGCGTGGCCGCGGTCGTCGTCACCGCGAGCAAGTTCACCGAGGGCGCCTGGCTGATCGTGCTCGCGCTGCCCGCGCTGGTCGCCGCCTTCGAGGCCGTGCGCCGCGCCTACGGCCGGATCGACACGCGCCTCGGGCTCGGCCTGCTCCCGCGGGCCCCGCACCGCGAGCGCTCCCTGGTCATCGTGCCCGTCTCCGCGCTGTCCCGGCTCACCTCGGAGGCGCTGACCGCGGCGGCCTCCCTCGGCGACGAGGTCCGGGCGGTCAGCGTGTGCGCCCCCGACCCCGAGGACCGGGTGCGGGACCGCGCCTTCGCACGCTCCTGGCGGGACTGGGACCCGGGCGTCGAGCTGGTGCGGCTGACCCCCGAGCGGCACGGCCTGGGCCGCCCGATCGCCGCGTACGTCCGTGCCGTGGCCGCCGCCGAGCCCGGCACCCGGGTGACCGTACTGATCCCGGAGGCCGAGCCGGAGCGGCTGTGGCAGCGGCTGCTTCAGAACCAGCGGGGCGCGGTCGTGGCGCACGCGGTACGGCGGGAGACGGACGCGGTGATCTGCCGGCTGCGCTTCCGGCTGTGAACCGGCCACCGCGCGCCAAGGGCCTACTGACCAGTACGGATCACACCCCGTAAGAGACCCGTCAAAGGCGAAGGGGCCGCCGTAAGAGGGCCGTCAACGGCGACCAGAACCGGCCAGGGAGGCGTTTTCCTCTAACCGTCCGCTTTCTTTCGCACCTCATTCCAGGAGTTCACGATGGCCGATCTGGCCTTCGTCGTCACCACGATCGTGTCGTTCGCGCTGGTGGCTCTCGTCGCCAAGGCGGTGACGAAGCTGTGACCGCCGAGAACATCGTCGGCCTGATCGTGGCCGTCGCCCTGCTGGGCTATCTCGTCCTCGCCCTGATCTTCCCGGAGAGGTTCTGACGGTGAGCCCCGTACTCGCAGGCTTCCTGCAACTGCTCGCCCTGATCGGCGTGCTCGCGCTCGTGTACATACCGTTCGGCGGCTACATGGCCCGGGTCTACACCTCTCCCAAACACCTGCGGGCGGAGCGGTGGATCTACAAGGGCATCGGCGCGAACCCGGACGCCGAGATGACCTGGCCCGCCTATCTGCGCGGGGTCCTCGCCTTCTCGGCCGTGAGCGTCCTCTTCCTCTACCTGCTCCAGCGGTTCCAGGGGATGCTGCCCGGCTCGTTCGGGTTCTCCTCGGTCAGCCCGGCGCAGTCGTTCAACACGGCCGTGTCGTTCGTGACCAACACCAACTGGCAGTCGTACTACGGCGAGCAGACGATGGGGCACGTGGTGCAGACCGCCGGTCTGGCCGTGCAGAACTTCGTATCCGCCGCGGTCGGCATGGCGGTGGCGGTCGCCCTGGTGCGCGGCTTCGCCCGCTCCCGCACCGGTGAACTCGGCAACTTCTGGGCCGACCTGGTGCGCGGCACCGTGCGGATCCTGCTGCCGGTGGCCGCCGTGGCCGCCGTACTCCTGGTGGCCGCGGGCGCGATCCAGAACTTCTCCGGCATCCACGAGGTCGGCCAGTTCATGGGCGGCTCCCAGCAGTGGAACGGCGGCGCGGTCGCCTCCCAGGAGGCCATCAAGGAACTGGGCACCAACGGCGGCGGCTACTTCAACGCCAACTCCGCCCACCCCTTCGAGAACCCCACCGCCCTCACCAACCTCCTGGAGATCTTCCTGATCCTGGTCATCCCGTTCTGCCTGACCCGCACCTTCGGTGTGCTGGTCGGCTCGGTGAAGCAGGGTTACGCGATCCTCGCCACGATGGCCACCATCTGGGTGGGCTTCACCCTGCTGATGATGGCGGCGGAGTTCTCCCACCACGGCCCGGCGCTCCAGGCCGCGGGCGGCGCGATGGAGGGCAAGGAGACCCGCTTCGGCGTCGGCGGCTCCGCCATCTTCTCGGTGGCGACGACGCTCACCTCCACCGGCGCGGTGGACTCCTTCCACTCCTCCTTCACCGGCCTCGGCGGCGGCATCACCATGCTCGGCATGATGCTGGGCGAGATCGCGCCCGGCGGCGTCGGCTCCGGCCTGTACGGCATGCTGATCATGGCCGTGATCGCGGTGTTCATCGCCGGTCTGATGGTCGGGCGGACCCCCGAGTACCTGGGCAAGAAGATCGGCGGCCGCGAGATGAAGCTCGCCGCCTGCTACATCCTCGTCACCCCGACGCTGGTCCTCGTCCTCACCGCCGCCTCGATGGCGCTGCCGACCCCGCCGCACTCCATGCTCAACCCGGGCGCGCACGGGTTCTCCGAGGTGCTGTACGCCTTCACCTCCGCGTCGAACAACAACGGCTCGGCCTTCGCCGGTCTGAACGCCAACACCGACTGGTTCAACACCATGACCGGGCTCGCGATGCTGTTCGGCCGGTTCCTGCCGATGGTGTTCGTGCTCGCGCTCGCCGGCTCCCTCGCCGGGCAGCGGCCGGTACCGGCCACCACCGGCACCCTGCGCACCGACAAGCCGCTGTTCACCGGCCTGCTGGTCGGCGCGATCCTGATCGTCACCGGCCTCACCTACTTCCCGGCGCTCGCGCTGGGCCCGCTCGCCGAAGGGCTGGCGTGATGACGACCCGAACGGAATCCCACGAGGACGCGATGTCCACTCCCACTCTTGCGCCCCACCAGGACGCGCCCACCGGGCACAAGACCGACGAGAGCCGTGTCGGAGCTGGCCTCTTCGACCCCAAGCAGCTCCTGAAGTCCCTGCCCGAGGCGATGCGCAAGCTCGACCCCCGGGTGATGGTGAAGTCGCCCGTGATGTTCGTGGTGTGGGTCGGCTCGATCCTCACCACCGCGTTCTCCTTCAAGGACCCCGGCGACTGGTTCGGCTGGACCATCAGCGCCTGGCTGTGGCTGACGGTGATCTTCGCCAATCTGGCGGAGGCCGTCGCCGAGGGCCGCGGCAAGGCCCAGGCCGACACCCTGCGCAAGGCCAAGACCGACACCGTCGCCCGCCGGCTGGTGGACGGTGCCGAGGAGCAGGTCCCCGGCACCGCGCTGACCATCGGCGACCTGGTGGTGTGCGAGGCCGGCGACATCATCCCCGGTGACGGCGATGTCGTCGAGGGCGTCGCCTCGGTGGACGAGTCGGCGATCACCGGCGAGTCAGCCCCGGTCATCCGCGAGTCCGGCGGCGACCGCAGCGCCGTCACCGGCGGCACGAAGGTGCTGTCCGACCGGATCGTCATCCAGATCACCACGAAGCCCGGCGAGACCTTCATCGACCGCATGATCGGCCTGGTCGAGGGCGCGGCCCGGCAGAAGACGCCCAACGAGATCGCGCTCAACATCCTGCTGGCCTCGCTGACCGTCGTCTTCCTGCTGGCCTGCGCCACCCTGCCGCCGTTCGCCGACTACGCGGGCACCCACCTGACCATGGTGGTCCTGGTGGCCCTGCTGGTCTGCCTGATCCCGACCACCATCGGCGCGCTGCTGTCCGCGATCGGCATCGCCGGCATGGACCGGCTGGTGCAGCGCAATGTGCTCGCCATGTCGGGCCGTGCGGTCGAGGCCGCCGGTGACGTCTCCACCCTGCTGCTGGACAAGACCGGCACCATCACCCTCGGCAACCGCCAGGCCGCCGAGTTCGTGCCGGTGCGCGGGACGACCGAGGCCGAGGTCGCGGACGCGGCCCAGCTGTCCTCGCTGGCGGACGAGACCCCCGAGGGCCGTTCCGTCGTCGTCCTCGCCAAGGAGCGCTACGGGCTGCGCGAACGCCACCAGGGCGAGCTGGAGCACGCCGAGTGGATCGCCTTCACCGCGCAGAGCCGGATGTCCGGCGTGGACATGGACGGCCGCCGGATCCGCAAGGGCGCCACCGCCTCCGTCATCACCTGGGTGCGCGACCAGGGCGGCGAAGTCGGCGCGGACGCGCAGGAGTTGACCGACAAGATAGCCGCGGCCGGCGGCACCCCGCTGCTCGTCGCCGTGCACGACGAGCGCGGCGCCCGCGTCCTCGGTGTCATCCACCTCAAGGACGTCGTCAAGGAGGGCATGCGCGAGCGGTTCGAGGAACTGCGCCGTATGGGCATCAAGACCGTGATGATCACCGGCGACAACCCGCTGACCGCGAAGGCGATCGCCCAGGAGGCGGGCGTCGACGACTTCCTCGCCGAGGCCACCCCCGAGGACAAGATGGCCCTCATCAAGCGGGAGCAGGCCGGAGGCAAGCTGGTCGCGATGACCGGTGACGGCACCAACGACGCGCCCGCGCTCGCGCAGGCCGACGTCGGCGTCGCGATGAACACCGGCACGTCGGCCGCCAAGGAGGCCGGCAACATGGTCGACCTCGACTCCAACCCGACCAAGCTGATCGAGATCGTCGAGATTGGCAAGCAACTCCTCATCACCCGGGGCGCGTTGACCACGTTCTCCATCGCCAACGACGTGGCGAAGTACTTCGCGATCATCCCGGCGCTGTTCGCGGCCGTCTACCCGGGCCTGGACAAGCTGAACATCATGCGGCTGTCCTCGCCGGACTCCGCGATCCTGTCCGCCGTCATCTTCAACGCGCTGATCATCATCGCGCTGGTGCCGCTGTCCCTGAAGGGCGTGCAGTACCGGCCGATGAGCGCGGACAAGATGCTGCGCCGCAACCTCGGCCTCTACGGCATCGGCGGTCTGATCGCCCCCTTCATCGGGATCAAGCTCATCGACCTGCTCATCTCCCTCATCCCCGGAATCGGCTGATCGCCATGAACAACTCCGTCACGAACACCGCCCGGTTGCTCTGGGCGGGCCTGCGGGCCCTGCTGGTGCTGACCGTGGTGACCGGCGTCCTCTACCCGCTGGCCGTCACCGGTGTCGCCCAGGCGCTGTTCCCCGGCAGGGCGAACGGCTCCGAGATCACCTCGCACGGCAAGGTCGTCGGCTCCTCCCTCATCGGCCAACAGGGCTACAGCCTCAAGTACTTCCAGCCCCGGCCCGCCGCCGGCCTCGGCACCAACTCCGTCAACACCCGCTACAAACTGGTCCTTTCCGGGGCGACCAACCTGGCGGCCGACAACCCCAAGCTGGTCAAGGCCGTCGAGGACGCCCGGGCGAAGGTCGTCAAGGACAACTCCGTGCCCGGCTACACCGTGCGGCCCGCCCAGGTCCCGGCCGACGCGGTCACCTCCTCCGGCTCCGGCCTCGACCCGGCCATCTCCCCGGCGTACGCCGAGCTCCAGGTGCACCGGGTCGCCGAGCGCAACGGCCTGTCCGTGGCGCGGGTCGAGCGGCTGGTGAAGGAGCACACCCAGGGCCGCGCCCTCGGCTTCGTGGGCGAGCCGCAGGTCAACGTCCTCGAACTCAACATCGCGCTACGGGACCTCACCGCCGGGCGGTGACGGCCCGGCTTCACCCGCACTCGGGAGCCGGCGCCCCGGGAGACATCCCGGCGGCGCCGGCTCCCGCGGCTCTCCCTGAAGCTCCCTCCACGCCCTCCACGACCTCCACGACCTCCACGACAGGAGAGTGACCCCTCATGACCCGGGTGCTCGTGGTCGAGGACGACCCGCAGCTCGTACGGGCCCTCGTCATCAATCTGCGGGCGCGCCGCTACGGCGTCGACGCCGCCCCCGACGGAGCCACCGCCCTGCGCCTGGCCGCCGCGCGCAGACCCGACGTGGTCCTGCTGGACCTCGGGCTGCCCGACATGGACGGCGTCGACGTCATCAGGACGCTGCGCGGCTGGACCCGGGCGCCGGTCATCGTGCTGTCCGCCCGGCAGGCGTCGGGTGAGAAGGTCGCGGCGCTCGACGCGGGCGCGGACGACTACGTCACCAAGCCGTTCAGCATGGACGAACTGCTGGCCCGGCTGCGCGCCGCGGTCCGCCGCACCGAGGACGCCCCGGCCGCGCCGGAACCGGTCCTGGTGGAGACGGCGCACTTCCGCATCGATCTGCTCGCCAAGAAGGTACTGCGCGACGGCAGGGACGTGCGGCTGACCCCGACGGAATGGCATCTCCTGGAGATCCTGGTGACCAACCCCGGCCGGCTGATCACCCAACGGCATCTGCTGCACGAGGTATGGGGCGTCACCCAGGCCAACAAGTCCAACTACCTGCGCGTCTACATGGCCCAACTCCGCCGCAAACTGGAGAACGACCCAGCTCACCCCCGCTATCTGATCACGGAGCCGGGGATGGGGTACCGCTTCGAGGCGTGACCGGAACCGGGACTGACGCGGCCTCCGTCCGGGCGGCGGTTCGGCGCCGATTCAGCCACCGGGCGGCCCGGGCCCCGGACTCAACTCCCGGACGACTCTGCTCCAGGGCGATCCAGCCACAGCGCGGCTCAGCCCAGAACTGCCGGTTCCCTCTCCGGGCCGCCCAGGCCCCCTCGGCCCCCGTTCACACCCCCGGCGGCGCGATCCCGAACTCCCGCTCCACGTCACCGCTGTCCAAGCGCAGCCGCAACGCATTGCGGCGGTGGGCGTGTGTCAGCGCGGCGTGCAGGGGGGAGGGCGGGATCGCGAGGACCGGGCAGGTGGCGTGGGCGAGGCAGTGGCGGCTCACCGAGGGCCACAGGGCGCGGCGCAGCCGGCCGCGGCCGCCGGTGCCGATCACCAGGAGGTCGGTGTCGCGCCCGGCGAGGCGCACCAGCGCGGGCCCGGGGGCGCCCCGGGCGACGAGCGCACCGCCGGGCAGCCCGGTCGACGCGTCGCCGAACACGGCGCGCAGCGCGTCGAGGAGCCGTTCCCTGGCGAGCCGTTCCCACTCCGGGGCCAGCGCGGCCGAGGCGGGGAAGCGGCGCGCGGCGAGATCCCCCTCGGGCGGCTCCCAGGCCGTCACCGGCCACAGCTCCGCCCCGCGCAGCCGGGCCTCGACGGCGGCCCGCCCCAGCGCCGCGAGACTGCCCGGCGAGCCGCTGACCCCCACCAGCACACGCGCCGCCGTCGACTCCTGGTACTCGGACATCGCTGCCACCTTCTGCGGTTCTCGGGGATCCCCTCCATCACACCCCCGTTCCAGGCCCCGGAACAGGGCGTACGCCCTTTCTTGGCGCCCCGCTGACGCCCGGTCCGCGGCCCTCCCGGCGGGGTCGTCAGCAACCCGTCAAAGCCGCCCGGATCCCCGTCAGCGTCACGTCAGGAAGGGTCCGGCAACCGGGTGGCACGGGCATACCGTCGACAGCGAACCCCGGACCGCCTCCCCGCGTCCGGGGTCTCCCAGACTCCACGCTCCCTGCCTCACGGGAGGCACCTCATGACAGAACTCCGCCACGGCGACGACCCCGAGCCCCCCGAACCCTTCCCGGCCGGATCCCTGTACGTCCCGGTCCGGCCGGGACCCTCCGGGTGCGCGGTACGGCTCTTCCGCACCCCGCTCGGCGAGCGCACCGCCGTCGGCTTCACCTCCGTACGCCGGCTCACCGTCACCCTCGGCTCCGGCCACGCCTATATCCGCCTCGCGGAGGCCGAACTGCGCACCCTGACCGCACCGCTCGGCATCACCGTCCTCACGGTGGACCCGCAGTTCACCGCCCCCGCGCCCGCCCCGGTGTCACCGTCCGCACCGGCCGCCGCCCGCGCGCCGCGGACCGCCCGGATCGCCTGAGCCCGGTCTCCCCCCGACGACGCAACGCTCGACGACGCAACGCCCGACGCCGGCCCGCCCGAAAGAGGAACGCCGAGATGACCACGGTCCACGAACTACCCACGACCACCGACGCGTTGTCGGTCTGGCCCGCGTCCACCACCGAACCCCGCGCGGGCGACCTCGCGGTGGGCGGCGTACCGCTCGCCGAGGTCGCCGACCGCTTCGGCACCCCCGTCTACATCCTGGACGAGGCCGAGGTGCGCGACCGCTGCCGTACCTACCGCCATGCCTTCCCCGACGCCGAAGTCCTTTACGCAGCCAAGGCGTTCCTGTGCCGGGCCATGGCCCGCTGGATGGAGGAGGAGGGCCTCGGGCTCGACGTCTGCTCCGCCGGGGAACTCGAACTCGCCGTCACCACCGGCTTCCCGCCCGAGCGGATCGTGCTGCACGGCAACGCCAAGACCCCCCGCGACCTGGAGGCCGCGCTGCGCCTGGGCGTCGGCCGCGTCGTCATCGACAGCCCCTCGGAGATCGCCCGGCTTGCCGCCGCCGTCGGGCCGGACGGAAAGCAGAAGGTGATGGTGCGAGTCGTCCCCGGCATCAGCGCGGGCGGCCACGACAAGATCCGCACCGGCACCGAGGACCAGAAGTTCGGCCTCTCCATCCGGGACGGCTACGCCCTGCACGCCCTCACCCGCATCCTCGATCAGCCAAACCTCGAACTCACCGGCCTGCACTGCCACTTGGGCTCCCAGATCACCGGCGTCAAGCCGTATCTGACCGCCGTGCGCCGGATGGTCGGACTGATGGCCCGGTTGTACGGGCAGTACGGCGTGGTGCTGCCCGAACTGGACCTCGGCGGCGGCCACGGCATCGCCTACCGGCCCGGTGAGCAGGCCCTGGACCTCACCTCGCTGGCCCGCAAGGTGCGCGCCGAACTCGCCGACGCCTGCGCCTCGGCCGGACTGCCGGTGCCCCGTCTGATCATCGAACCGGGCCGCGCGATCGCGGGCCCCGCCGGGATCGCGCTCTACCGGGTGCTGTCGGTCAAACACACCGGCGAGCACGTCTTCGTGGCCGTGGACGGCGGCATGAGCGACAACCCGCGCCCCGCCCTGTACGGCGTGCGGTACGCGCCCCGGCTGATCGGCCGGCACAGCGCGGCCGACCCGGTCCGCACGAGTGTCGTGGGCCGGCACTGCGAGGCGGGCGACGTGCTCGCCGCCGACGCCGAACTGCCCTCCGACATCCGCCCCGGCGACCTCCTCGCCGTACCCGTCGCCGGCGCCTACCACCTCTCCATGGCCTCCGGCTACAACCTGGTCGGCCGCCCGCCCGTGGTCGCCGTACGCGACGGCCGCGCCCGGCTGCTGGTCCGCCGGGAGTCCCTGGAGGACATCCGCCGCCGCGACGTGGGCCTGTGAACCACGGCCGCCCCGCCGGAGCGCTCCGGCGGGGCGGCCGTGCTCTCGTCGCGCGGTGGTCGCCGAGGAGGAGCACTTCGGCCGCGCCGCCGAACGTCTGCACATGAGCCAGCCGCCGCCGAGGAACTGCCGGGCCTGCGCGTCCATCTGCACCAGGACACGCCCGCCGACATCGCCGAGATGGTCCGCTCCGGCGCCCTGGACCTCGGGTTCCTGCGCGCCCCCTCGAACCTGTCCGCCGAGATCGTCAGCGAGGCGTTCCCGGTGGAGCGCATCGCCGCCGCGCTGCCCCACGACCACCGTCTGGCCGGCGCCGATGTCATCGACCTGGCCGAGCTGCGCGACGAGGACTTCGTACTGCCCGCCCCCGGCGCCCTGCCCGCCCTGGCCCAGCAGTTCCAACTCGCTTGCCATGACGCCGGGTTCATTCCGCGCGCCCGCACCGAGGCCGACGACCTCACGGGCCTGTACAGCTACGTCTTCCGACGCCGCCGTGCTGCGTCTGCTGGACCTGATCACCCGCCGCGTCACCGACTGGTGCTCCGACCGGGAAGGCTCGCCGCGGCAGTTCACCCCGGCCGAACCGCGAGGGGCGGCTCAGGAGGCGATCGGCTCGATCTCCCCCGCGAAGACGATGATCTGGTCGATGAGGCTCCGTCGCAGATGGACGACATCCGTTCCCGCCAGGCGGGGGCCGCCGTCAGGCGTGGTGAAGACCCACTGGTACCGGGCCCATTCATCGGGCATGTCCACCGCCGAGCAGCGCACCATCGTGCCGGTCCCCGCCGGGTGGTGCCGGATGTCCAGCACGAACCGCTCGACCGCCGCGATCCCTTCGCTGCGGCCCAAGGGCCCCCAGAAGACCACGTCCGAGGTCAGGGCCTGGCAGAGCAGGGTGGTCACATAGCTGTCGTCCGAGGCGTTGAATGCGGAGATGAATGTGTCGATCGCGGAGCGTGCGGTCTCTTCCTGCATGCCCCAGTAATACCAGCCGTTTCGTGTGCCTTCGACCCACGAGCCGCCTCCCGATCACGGCGCACCGGGCCGCGCGGCGCCCTCAGGACCCGGTCGCCAGGACCGCGTCGCCCAGCCAGTGCACGGCGAGCAGCGCGGCACGGACGTTGAAGTCGTCCGCCAGGTCGCGCTCGCCGCGCGGGAGCAGGGCCGTGGCCCGGTGCACGCGGTACTGGACGGAGTTGCGGTGCAGGCTCATCGCTCGGGCCGTCGCCGCGTGGCCCCGGTGACGGTCGAGGAAGATCCGCAGGGTGTCGCGCAGTACGGCCTCGCGCGCACCGGCCGCCGCCAGGGCGCCCAGGGTGCTCGTCACGAAGTCGCGGACGGCGGGCAGGTCCCCGGCCATGAGGGCGACGGGTGCCGCCTGGTCGTAGTGCACCCACAGCGGGGCCGCCGCGGTGCCGGAACCGAGTCGCGTGCCCAGGATCTCCCTGATCCGGGCGGCCTGCCGCGCGGACGTCCGGAAGCCGCCCAGGCCGGCGCCCGGACGGCCGAAGGCGGCGTGCAGCGGGCTGCCCTCCGGGGCGCCGAGGTACCCGGGCGCCGAAGCCGATGCCGGAGCTGAACTCGAAGCCGAACCCGGAGGTGACGCGGGCGCGTTGGGCGGTCCGGGCAGCGCCAGCCACAGCCGCGCCTCGTACTCGTCGGTCGGCACCACCAGCGCCGCCCGGGCCCGCAGCGCCGAGACCGTGTGGGCGCGTACGTCGTCCACCGCGGCCACGAGGTCGAAGGAGGTCATCCGGGTGGCCGGCCACAGCGTGCAGGCGAGGTGCACCGCGTCCAGCGGATACCGCAGCGCCCGTGCGGCGGCGGCCCGGTCGACCGGACCCCCGCCGAGCAGATCGGTCACCCACCGCTGGCGTACCCCGCTGCGGCTGGCCACCCACCGGTCGCGCTCCCGCTCATAGGTACGGCCGACCTGTTCGCAGATCAGGTCGATGAACTGGCCCGACAGCCGCACCAGTTCGACACAGACCGGCACCCGGTCCGCGGCCGGCAGATCGTCGAGCAGGGCGAAGGTGTGGTCGAGGAAGCGCTGATGGCCGATGCGGTAGGCGCGGATGAGCGCGGACTGGGGCACATCGCGCTGGGCGAGGACCCTGGCGTAGGCCAGCGCGGCCGTCGGCGCCTCCAGCTGTCCCGGATCGATGCCCTGCCGCAGGAAGTTGATCGCGGCCACCACGTTCTCCGTGATGCTCGCCTCCAGCAGGGAGCGCGCGGCGGCCTCCTGGTCCAGCGCGCCGATCTGCGCGCGAATGTCCTGGACCAGCCCCTCGACCAGGGCCTCCTGGGACTCCCTGACCCGGTCGCCGACCTGACGTACCAACGCCCGCTGTGCCTCCATGGCCGCACCCTACGGGGTGGCCGGATCCAGGCGTTCGTGCGCGCGGCACGAAAGCCGCCGCCCACCTTGTGCCCCGCGGCCGTGGCTACCCGGTGCCGAAACGCTCTACGGTCACGTCCAATTGCCCGTCACCCGAACCAGAGGTGCCTTCCCGCATGAACCTGAGCCGCCTGCCCGCTGTGCGCCGCGAACAAGCCCCGAACGCGCCGGCCCTCACCGACGACGCCCACGGCACCCTCTCGAACGCGGGCTTCGCCGACCTGATCGACCGCTACGCCCGCCACCTCGCCCACCGCGGGGTGCGCCCCGGGGACATCGTGGCGGTCAAGCTCACCAACCGCGTCGAGCTGGTCGCGACCCTCTTCGCCGCCTGGCGCCTCGGCGCCGCGCTCACCCCGGTCAACCCCGCGCTGACCGCGACCGAGACCGCGTACCAGCTCGACGACTGCCGCGCCCGGGTCGTCGTCACGGAGGAGGCACCGGACGGGCTCCCCGCCGCCACGACCCCGCTCACCCTGCCCGAACTGGCCGCTCCTGCACCGGACTTCGGCCTCCTGCCCGAACCGCCCGCCGACGGCGACGCGCTCGCGCTCGTCATCTACACCAGCGGAACCACCGGCCGTCCCAAGGGCGTCGAGCTCCTGCACCGCAACATCGACGCCATGACCGAGGCGATGATCGAGACGATGCGGCTCACCCCGGCCGATCACAGCCTGCTGATCCTGCCGCTGTTCCACGTCAACGGCATCGTGGTGAGCGTCCTGTCCCCGCTGCGGGCCGGGGGACAGGCCACCCTCGTCGGCCGCTTCAGCGCCAAGGGCTTCTTCGGGGCCCTGGAGCGGGCCCGCCCCACCTTCTTCTCCGGCGTCCCGGCGATCTACGCCATGCTGGCCGACCTGCCGCCCGAGGTACGGCCGGACACCTCCTCGCTCCGCTTCGCCGTCTGCGGCGCCGCCCCCATGCCACCGGGACTCATCGCCGCCGTGGAGCAGCGGTTCGGGTTCCGGCTCGTGGAGGGGTACGGCCTGTCGGAGGCGACCTGCGCCTCCACGTCCAACCCGCTGGACGGCCCCCGCAAACCCGGCACGGTCGGGCTGCCGCTGCCCGGGCAGACCGTCTCCATCGTGGACGAGCGGGGCCGTACCGTCACCGACGGCGGCATCGGCGAGGTCGTCATCAGCGGCCCCACCCTGATGCACGGCTACCTCGGCCGCCCGGAGGAGACCGCGAAGGCGCTGCGCGGCGGACGGCTGCACACCGGTGACCTGGGGCGCCTGGACGAGGACGGCTATCTCGTCCTGGTCGACCGGGTCAAGGACATGATCATCCGGGGCGGTGAGAACGTCTACCCCAAGGAGATCGAGACCGTGCTGCACGGCCACCCCGCCGTCCGCGAGGCCGCCGTCGTGGGCCGCCCCGACCCCGTGCTCGGCGAAGTCCCGGTCGCCTTCGTCGCGTTGCGCGACGGCACCGGCGAACTACCTGCGGACATAGCCGCGTTCGCCGCCGAGCGCCTCGCGCCGTACAAGTGTCCCGTGGAGATCCTCGTCCTGCCCGAACTCCCGAGGAACCCCGTCGGCAAGACCGACAAGCCCGCGCTGCGCCGCCGGGTACTCACCCCCGCCGGCTGAAGCCGCCGCCCCTCCGAGACAGCAGGGTGTGATCCTCATGGGCTTCATGAACCCCCAACTCCCTCCCGTGGACGCCGAGTCCTACCTCGCACTGCCGCGCCCCGAGCGCCTGAAGGTCCTCACCCGGCACTGGGTCGAGCACGGCTTCGGGACGCCGTACGCCGTCTATCTGTTCTATGTCGTCAAGTGCCTGCTGTACGTGGGTGGTTCGGCGTACGTGATCTCCCTGACGCCGGGACTCGGGGGCCTTGCGGACATCGCGTCCTGGTGGTCGGAGCCGATCGTCTACCAGAAGCTGATCGTCTTCACCCTGCTGTGGGAGGTGGTGGGCCTCGGCTGCGGCTCCGGCCCGCTGACCTCCCGCTTCAACCCGCCCATCGGGTCGGTGCTGTACTGGCTGCGCCCCGGCACGATCCGGCTGCCCCCGTGGCCGCGGCGGGTGCCGCTGACCCGGGGCAGCCGTCGTACCGCACTCGACGTCGCCCTGTACGCCGCCGTCCTGCTGTCGGCCGGCTGGCTGCTGGGCCGCCCCGGAACCGGTCACCACGGCGCCGCCGGACTGCTCGACGCCCGCGCCGCGCTCCCGCTGATCGCCGCACTCGCGCTGCTGGGCCTGCGCGACAAGACCATCTTCCTCGCCGCCCGCGGCGAGCAGTACGGGCTGTCGCTGCTGCTGTTCTTCTTCCCCTACCAGGACCAGTTCATCGGCTACGAGCTGATCATGCTGGCCCTGTGGTGGGGCGCGGCCACCTCGAAGCTCAATCACCACTTCCCGTTCGTGGTCGCCACGATGATGAGCAACGCCCCGCTGATCCCGGGCCGCCGCGTGAAGCGGCTGTTCTTCCGCGACCACCCGCACGACCTGCGCCCCTCGAAGCTCCCGTGCTACCTCGCCCACATCGGCACCCTGACCGAGTACGCCGTCCCGCTGTACCTGGTCTTCCTCGGCCACGGCGGCTTCTGGACCTGGGCGGCCCTCGGCTATATGGCCGTCTTCCACCTCCACATCCTCTCCACCGTGCCGATGGGCGTGCCGCTGGAGTGGAACCTCTTCTTCGTCTTCTCGCTCTGCTACCTCTTCGGCGCCCACGCGGACATCAGCGTCTGGCATCTGCACTCGCCCTGGCTGCTCGTGGTGGTCCTGCCGAGCCTCCTGCTGCTGCCCGCGCTCGGCAACGTACGGCCCGACCTGGTGTCGTTCCTGCCCGCCATGCGCTACTACGCGGGCAACTGGGCCACCAGCGCCTGGCTGTTCACCGGGGACGCCCTGGACCGCCTGGAAGCCGGGCTGACCACCGCGTGCCGACTGCCCACCGGGCAACTGGCGACGCTCTACGACGAGGAGACGGCCCTGCTGCTGTCCCAGAAGATGCACGGCTGGCGCTCCCTGCACTCCCACGGCCGCGCCCACAACGGCCTGATCGACCGCGTCACCTGGGGCGAGCCGGACACCACGGTGGTGGACGGCGAACTGATCGCCGGCTTCGCCCTCGGCTGGAACTTCGGCGAGGGCCACCTCCACGACGACCAGCTGCTCGCCGCCGTACAGGAACGCTGCGGCTTCGCACCCGGCGAGGTACGCGTGATCTGCCTGGAGGGCCAGCCCATCCACCGGGGGACCCAGGCGTACGAGGTCCACGACGCGGCGCTCGGCCTGCTGGAGAGCGGCCATGTCAGAGTGCGGGACATGCTGACCCGCCAGCCCTGGCCCACCGACGGCCCCGACTATCCCGTGTACGACGTGCGACGCGTCCACCCGCCGCACCCGGCCGCCCAGGACACCGCCGCATGAGCACCGCCCTCGTCGTCGGCGGCGGACCCAACGGGCTCACCGCCGCCGCTCTCCTCGCCCGGGCCGGACTCGACGTCACCCTCCTGGAGGCCGCCGACGAGATCGGCGGCGGCACCCGCACCGAGGAGGCGATCCTGCCCGGACTGCTGCACGACCACTGCTCCGCCGTCCACCCCATGGCCGTCACCTCACCCGCGCACCGGGCCCTCGACCTGGCACGGCACGGACTGCGCTGGCGGCTGCCCGACATCGACTGCGCCCACCCCCTGGACGACGGCACCGCGGGCGTCCTGCTGCGCTCCGTCGAGGACACCGCCCGCCTGCTCGGCCCCGACGGCCCCCGCTACCGCCGGCTCCTCGAACCCTCGGTACGGCACTGGGACGCCCTCGGCGACGATGTGCTGCGCCCCCTGCTGCGCGTCCCCCGCCACCCCCTGCTGCTCGCCCGGTTCGGCCTGCCCACCACGCTCCCGCCCACCCTCCTCGCCCGGCTGTTCGCGACCGAGCGGGCCCGGGCGCTGTGGGCGGGCGTCGCGGCGCACTCCTTCCGGCCGCTGGACCATCCGCTCGGCTCGGCGATCGGCCTCGGCATCCTCGTCGCCGGGCACGCCGCCGGATGGGCCGTCGCCGAGGGCGGCTCGGGAGCCATCGCCCGGAGCCTCGCCGATGCGCTGCGCGCCCACGGCGGCCGGATCCACACCGGCGTCCGCGTCACCCACCACTCCCAGCTGCCGCCCGCCGACGTCACCCTCCTCGCCCTCGACCCCGCCCAGATCGCCCGCGTCTACGCCGACCGGCTGCCCGCCCGGGTCCGCGACGCCTATCTGCGCTTCCGCCGCGGCCCCGGCGCCTTCAAGGTCGACCTGGCGGTGGCCGGCGGCGTGCCCTGGACGAACGCGGACGCCCGCCGGGCCGGCACCGTCCACCTCGGCGGCACCCTCGCCGAGATCGCCCGTGCGGAAAGGGACGTGAACCGGGGACGGATGCCGGAGCGCCCCTTCGTCCTGGCCGGCCAGCAGTACCTGGCCGACCCCACCCGCTCCGTGGGCGACGTCCACCCGGTCTGGGCCTACGCGCACGTCCCGTACGGCTACGACGGCGACGCCACCGAGGCCGTGCTCGCCCAGCTCGAACGCTTCGCCCCCGGCACCCGGGACCGCGTGCTCGGCCTGCGCACCACCACGCCCGCCCGATTCGCCGCCGACAACGCCAACTTCGCGGGCGGCGACATCCTCACCGGAGCCAAGACCGCGCCCCAGCTGATTCTCGGGCCCCGCCCGGCCCTCGACCCCTACTCCACCGGCCTGCCCGGTGTCTTCTGCTGCTCCGCCGCCACTCCGCCCGGCCCCGGCGCGCACGGCATGTGCGGGGCGGGAGCGGCCGTATCGGCCCTGCGCCACCTGGGAGTTCGAGGGAGTGCGGACGGGAGGCGTAGCCGTCGGTAGCCTGGCGGCTGGTCGGGCGACCGACCGGAACCGGCCCACACTCGCGCGAGGTGAGACGTGCAGTTCACCACCCGGCCCACCCTGCAAGGCACCTTCGGCATGGCCTCCGCCACCCACTGGCTGGCCGCCCAGTCCGCGATGGCCGTGCTGGAGGACGGCGGCAACGCCTTCGACGCGGCCGTGGCGGGCGCCTTCGTACTGCATGTCGTGGAGCCCCATCTGAACGGCCCGGCCGGGGAGGTGCCGATCCTGCTCGCCCCGGCCGGCGGCGCGGTCCGGGTGCTGTGCGGACAGGGCGTGGCCCCGGCCGCCGCCACCGCCGCGCGCTACCGGGACCTCGGCCTGGACCTCGTCCCCGGCACCGGCCCCCTCGCCGCCGCCGTGCCCGGCGCCTTCGACGCCTGGCTGCTGCTCCTGCGCGACCACGGCACCAAGTCCCTCGACGACGTACTGAAATACGCCATCGGCTACGCGGAACACGGCCACCCGCCGGTGGAGAACATCGGCGCGACCGTCGACAGCGTACGGGCGCTGTTCGAGACGGAGTGGACGTCCTCGGCGCAGCTGTATCTGCCGGGCGGCCGCCCGCCCCGCCCCGGTGTGCCGCTGCGCAACCCCGCCCTCGCCGCCACCTGGCGCCGGCTGCTCGCCGAGACCGCGCGGGCCGGGAACCGGGAGGCCCGCATCGACGCGGCCCGCGAGGTGTGGCGCGGCGGCTTCATCGCCGAGGCACTGGTACGGCAGTCCCGGCGCCCCACCCTGGACACCAGCGGCGAACGGCACACCGGGACGCTCGACGCGGCCGATCTGGCCAACTGGTCGGCGACGTACGAGGATCCGGTGTCCTACGACCGGAACGGCTGGACCGTGTGCAAGGCCGGACCCTGGAGCCAGGGCCCCGCCTTCCTCCAGCAACTCGCCCTGCTGCCACCGGAACTGCCCGAGTACGGCAGCGCCGACTACATCCATCTCCTCGTCGAGGGCTGCAAGTTGGCCATGGCCGACCGGGAGGCCTGGTACGGCGACGCCGCCGAGGTGCCGCTCGCGGAGCTGCTGTCGGACGAGTACAACGCCGGGCGGCGCGCGCTGATCGGGAGCGAGGCGTCGTACGAACTGCGTCCCGGCGCCCCCGGCGGCCGCACCCCCCGGCTGCCCGGTCTCGCCCGTGAGCCCGCGCCGCTCGCGGACGAGGGGTTCGACCCGATGGGCGTGGGGGAGCCGACGCTCGCGCGGCTGTCCGGCGACCCCCGGGTGGCCGCCGACGGAAGCACCCGGGGCGACACCTGCCACCTCGATGTGGTCGACCGCTGGGGCAACATGATCGCGGCCACGCCCAGCGGCGGCTGGCTCCAGTCCAACCCCGTCGTGCCCGAACTGGGCTTCCCGCTCGGCACCCGGCTCCAGATGGCCTGGCTGGAGGAGGGCCTGCCGAACACCCTCACCCCCGGCCGCCGCCCCCGCACCACCCTCACCCCCTCCCTCGCGCTGCGCGACGGCGTGCCGGTCATGGCGTTCGGCACGCCCGGCGGTGATCAGCAGGACCAGTGGCAGCCGCACTTCTTCCTCGCCGTCGCCCTGCGCGCCCCGGTCCGCGGCGGCCTCGACCTCCAGGGCGCCGTCGACGCCCCGAACTGGCACAACGACGCCTTCCCCAGCTCCTTCTACCCGCGCGGCCACCGCCCCGGCAGCGTGACCGTGGAGTCCCGGACGCCGGACGCGGTGGTGGCCGGCCTGCGCCGCCGCGGCCATGACCTCACCCTCGGCCCCGCCTGGTCCGAGGGCCGGCTGTGCGCGGTCGCCCGTGACCCGGAGACGGGCGTCCTGTCGGCGGCGGCGAACCCGCGGGGGATGCAGGGATACGCGGTGGGGCGCTGAACATCCGGCTCCGTCAGGTCCCTCGGCCGCCCGCTTGCCGCCCGGCCCCGCGCTGTCGGTGCCCCGGCATATCCTGGCCCCGAGTGGCCATCGGCTGACGAAGGGGTCCGAAGGTGCCGTCGATGCTCGATGCGGTCGTGGTGGGTGCGGGTCCGAACGGACTGACCGCCGCGGTGGAACTGGCCCGGCGGGGCTTCTCCGTGGCCCTGTTCGAGGCGTGCTCCACCGTGGGCGGCGGCGCCCGCACCGAGGAGCTGACGCTGCCCGGCTTCCGGCACGACCCGTGCTCGGCCGCCCACCCCCTGGGCATCAACTCGCCCGCCTTCCGCGCCCTGCCCCTGGAGCGCTACGGCCTCGAATGGCTGCACGCCGAGCTGCCCATGGCCCACCCCTTCCCCGACGGCACCGCGGCCGTGCTCTCCCGCTCGGTCGCCGAGACCGCCGCCTCCTTCGGACCGCGCGACGCGGGGCCGTACCGACGACTGGTCGAGCCGCTGCTCGCCCACTGGGACACGCTCGTAGGGGACTTCATGTCCCTGCCGCTGACCGCGCTGCCCCGCGACCCGCTCACCCTGGCCCGCTTCGGACTGGCCGGGCTGCCACCGTCCACCTGGCTGCTGCGCCGCTTCAAGGACGAGCGGGTCAAGACCCTGTTCGCCGGGCTCGTCGCCCATGTGATGGCCCCGCTGGGCGGGCTCGCCACCGGCGCCATCGGCCTGGTCTTCGCGCTCGCCGCGCACGCCCGCGGCTGGCCGGTGGCCCGCGGCGGCTCCCAGGCCATCTCGGACGCGCTGGCCGCCTACCTCCGCGACCTCGGTGGCGCGGTGCACACCGACTACCAGGTCAAACGCCTGGACGACCTGCCGCCCGCGCGCGCCTACGTCTTCGACACCTCGCCCGCCGCCCTCGCCCGCATCGCCGGTTTCGGCGCCCACTACGACCGCTACCGCTACGGCCCCAGCGTCTTCAAGATCGACTACGCGCTGGACGGCCCGGTGCCCTGGACCGCCCCCGAGGCCCGCGTCGCCGGCACCGTCCAGATCGGCGCGAGCCGGGCCGAGATCGACACCGCCCTGCGGGCCGCCTCCCGGGAGGGCCGCGCCCCCGAGAAGCCCTTCATGATCACCGTGCAGCCCAGCGTGGCCGACCCCGGCCGCGCCCCCGCCGGCAAACACGTCTTCTGGGCGTACGGCCATGTGCCCAACGGCTGGTCAGGCGATCTCACCGACGCCATGGAGCGCCAACTGGAGCGCTTCGCCCCCGGCTTCCGCGACCGCGTCCTCGCCCGCGCCTTCGCCGGCCCCGCCGAGATGGCCGCCCGCAACGCCAACTACGTGGGCGGCGACATCGCCTGCGGCGCCGCCTCCGGGCTCCAGTTGCTGCTGCGGCCCCGGCCGACCCTCTTCCCGTACCACACCCCCCACCCGGCCGTCTTCCTCTGCTCCTCGGCCACCCCGCCGGGGCCGGGCGTCCACGGCATGTCGGGACACAACGCGGCGAAGGCCGTCTGGCGCAGGCTCAGGCAGAGATGACCTCCGGCGGAGAACGAGGCGGAGAGTGAGGCGGACATGACCGGCATCCTGCTCGTCCAGGGCGACATCACCCACCAGAGCGTCGACGCGATCGTCAACGCGGCCAACTCCTCGCTGCTCGGCGGGGGAGGTGTCGACGGCGCCATCCACCGCCGCGGCGGCCCCGAGATCCTCGCCGAGTGCCGCGCCCTGCGCGCCGCGCGCTACGGCCGGGGGCTGCCGACCGGACAGGCCGTCGCGACCACCGCGGGACGGCTCGACGCCCGCTGGGTGATCCATACCGTCGGACCGGTTTTCAGCGAGGACGAGGACCGCTCCGAACTGCTCGCCTCCTGCTACCGCGAGTCCCTGGGCGTCGCCGACGCGCTCGGCGCCCGCACCCTGGCGTTTCCGGCGATCTCCACCGGCGTCTACCGCTGGCCCATGGCCGACGCCGCCCGGATCGCCCTGGAGACCGTCCGCTCCGCGGAGACGGCCGTCGAGGAGATCCGCTTCGTGCTCTTCGACACCCCCGCGTACGAGGTGTTCGCCCGTCAGATCGGGTGATCCGACGGCTTCTTCACGCCCTCTTGTCGCCCGCTTGACACCACGTGCGGGGCAACTTCCCGACCCCTATCCGGAATTGTCGGAGCAGTAGCACGTAACCACCGCAACCCGGGCGGTGAGCAGGCTTGTTGACCTTCCTCGGCGTGGCAAAGGTTCCCCTAAGCGGGTGATAGCATCCCCGCGTCTGTGACCTTGGTCCCCTCGGCTCAGGCACCGCAGAAAACGGTTTCGGTCCGGTCCTCCGCGTGACCTGCCCGACCCGTTCGCGACCGGTTGTCCCACACCGGTGGTGCGGTGCGCTTCCGCCAGCGGTCGCAGGCTAACCGCCAGGAAAGGTTTCCATGATTCGAGACGCACTTGTCTGGTGCCTGGCTGTCGTGGCGGCGCTCGGCGTCGCCGCGGCCGTGGTCCTCAGTCGTCGCGCCAAGGCCATCGCGGCGAACAAGGACAGGTCCGAAGCCGCACTGACCCAGCGACTGAGCGAGGCCGACGGCCGGCTCGCCACTTTACGAGCAGAGCTCCACCAGCACCGGACCGACCACGCCAAGACCATCCAGGAAGCCGAGGAGGCGGCGGAGGACAGCACCAAGGCCGTGCTCAAGGGTTCCGCGCGCTTCCTTCAGAGCCTCGCCGCCGAACAGCTGGCGCTGCTGGAGGAGATCCAGCGCAAGTACGGCGGCCACACCGTCCTCGGCGACCTCCTGGAGGTCGGCCACGCCAACGCGCAGATGGCACGCAAGGCGCAGGGCATCGCCGTGATGTGCGGCGCCCCGCTGGGCCGCCGCAGCCGCGCCGCCAGCGTCTACGACGTGGTGCGCAGCGCCCAGGGCCAGATCCGCAACTTCCGCCGCGTGGAGATCATGCAGCAGACCGGCCTCGCGCTGAAGGCGTCGGCGGTCTCGCCCGTCGCCCTCGCGGTCGCCGAACTGCTCGACAACGCTGCCAGCTTCTCCCAGCAGGGCTCGCCCATCGAGGTGACGTTCCAGCGGGTGCAGAAGAACCTCTGCATCGTCATCGACGACGCGGGCGTCGGCATGAACGACGAGGAGCGGCAGAAGGCCACCGCCCTGCTCTCCGGCCAGTACCGCCCCCGGCTGTCCCAGCTGGGCAACCAGCCGAAGTTCGGCTTCCCGGTGATCGGCCTGCTGTCCCAGCAGTACGGGTTCCGGGTGGACGTGACCGGTGTCTCCCGCTACGGCGGTGTGCGCGCGGTCGTGCTGCTGCCCGAGGAGCTGTGGACCGAGGAGGAGACGGCACCGGTGAATGAGGTCCAGCCCGTCGTCGAGCAGCCCGGCGCCCCCGCCGCCCGGCCCGAGCCGGTGGCGCGCACCGCGGGCGGACTGCCCCGGCGCGGTGCCCGCCAGGTGCCCATAGCCAGCGTTCCCGACCAGGACACCGTCGGTCTGCCGCACGTCGCGGCGGGGGAGGACGCCGGCCGTGCGGCGGGCCGCAGCCTGGGTGCCTTCCAGCGCGGCACGCTCTCCGGCCGCAATCTCTCCGCGGCACCGTCCGAAGGGTCCGATGACACATGATCACCGACCTGTCGTGGATGCTTGAGGACATCGTGGCCAACGTGCCCAAGGCACGCCACGCCGTCCTGCTGTCCGCGGACGGCTTGCCCCGCGGGTCGACCGACGGCATGGCGCAGAAGGACGTGCGGACCATCTCCGCCGCCATGGCGGGCATGCAGTCGCTGAGCCGGGCCACGTCCCACTTCGCCGGGGACGGCCCGGACCGGCAGTGGAACCAGACCATCATCGAGTTCTCGCACGGCTGGATCTTCCTGATCGGGGCCGGACAGGGCGCCTATCTCGCGGCGGCCGCGGCACCCGATGTCGACATGCAGCAGATCTCCTTCCGCATGCACCGGCTCGTCGCCCGGCTCGGCAACAACCTCACCTCGCCGCCCCGGGTGCACGCCGACGAGGCCGGGACCCGCGACCGGCGCACCCGCGCCGACCGGGAGATCGGCACCGGCATCCGGATCGCCGACCTGGACGAGGTGATCAGCGAGGTGCGCGGCGCCCAGCACGCCGTACTGCTGGGCGGCGACGGCCTTCCCCGCGGCGCCACCACGGGCATGAGCCAGGACCTCGCGGACACCATCTCCGCCGCGATGACCGGCATCCACGCCTACAGCCGGGCCACCGCCCAGTTCGCCGGCGTCCAGCCGGACGCGTCCTGGCGGCAGACCGTCATCGAGTTCCAGCACGGCTGGATCTTCCTGATCTCGGCCGGGCGGGGCGCCTTCCTCGCCGCCGCGGCCCAGCACGACGCCGACATCGAGGAGTTCACGACCCGGCTGCACCGGGTGGTGCCCAGACTCGGCGCCTATCTGTCCCCGCACGGGGAGGCGAGCCGCGCGTGAGTGACGAGCCCGAAGAGGATCTGGAACTCACCTCCGCATTAGTCCCGTTCTTCGTGATCACGAACGGCCGGTCCCTTCCTCCGGAACACGCCTACGGGCACACGACGCTCGTGTCCGCGAGCGAGCACGCCGCCACCACGGTGCGCACGCTCACCCCGGAGGCCCGACAGGTTCTGGACCTGGTCATGGACGGTTTCCTGTCCGTGGCCGAGGTGGCCGCCCACACCCATCTGCCGCTCGGGGTCGTCCGGATCCTGCTGGCCGAGATGGAGGACGCCAACCTGATCATCGCGCGGAAGCCGGTGCCCCGCGCGGAACGTGTCGACCGAGAAGTACTGAACGCCGTGCTCGACGGCCTCAGAGCCCGATTCGGAGCGTGATTCGTGTACCTGGATTCAGGTGTCCGTACGGCGGTGAAGGTGCTCGTGGTGGGGCACTTCGGGGTCGGCAAGACCACGTGCATCGCCAGCATCTCCGAGATCGAGCCGCTGCGGACCGAAGAAGAGATCACCGAGGCCAGCGAGGGCTTCGACGATCTGTCGGGCACCCCCGACAAGACCACCACGACGGTCGCCATGGACTTCGGCCGTCTGACCATCAACGACGAGGTGGTGCTGTACCTCTTCGGCACCCCCGGCCAGGAACGCTTCAAGGAGATGTGGGAGGAGCTGTCCCGGGGTGCCCTGGGCGCGCTCGTCCTCGTCGACCCCGAGCGGCTGTCCGAGTCGTTCCCCATCCTCGACCTGGTCGAGCGGTTCGGCCTGACGTACGCCATCGGTGTCAACCACTTCGACGGCACGCCCGGCTACCCGCTCTCCGAGGTGCGCGAGGCCCTCAACCTGTCCGCGGACACCCCCGTCGTCCCCTGCGACGTCCGCAACGAGCAGTCGTCGGCCAACGCGCTGATCACCCTCGTGCACCACCTTCTCTCCCTCATCGACTAGGAGCCCCCCCGCTCATGCAGCAGCAACCCGGCATAGAGCCGCCCCCCGGCTGCCCCGCACACGGGAACATCCCGCTCTACGGCCCCCGGTTCGGCTCCGACCCGGACGGCCACTACGCCCATCTGCGCGGCCTCGGTCCGAGCGCGCCGGTCGACATCGCGCCCGGCGTCGAGGTCGAGCTGGTCACCAGCTACGACGCCGCGCTCTACATCCTCCAGAACCCCGCCTCCTTCGTCCGCGACTCGCGGCGCTGGAACGCGCTGAACGAGGGCCGGGTGCCCGAGGACAGCCCCGCGCTGCCGATGCTGGCGTACCGGCCCAACGCGCTGATGAGCGACGGCGCGGCGCACGCCCGGCTGCGCCAGGCCGTCACCGACTCCCTGGCCAGCGTCAACGAGCTCCAGCTGGTGCGTCAGACGCAGGCCTCGGCCGACTATCTGATCAGCCGCTTCAGCTCGGAGCGCATGGGCCAGGCCGAGCTGATGGCGGAGTACGCCCAGCCGCTGCCGCTGCTCGTCTTCAGCGACCTGTTCGGCTGCCCGCCCGAGATCGGCGACCGCGTCATCGCGGGCATCACCGGCCTCTTCTCCGGCAGCGCCGGCGCCGACCAGCTGGTGGCCGAGGCGCTGAACGAGCTGATCGCCCTCAAGCGCCGCAACCCCGGCGACGACCTGACGACGCGTCTGATGCAGCACTCGGCGCAGCTGTCCGACGAGGAGATGCTGCACCAGCTCATCACCCTGCTCTCCGGCGGCACCACCCCGCTGTCCGCCATGATCGGCACCGCGAGCGCGCTGATCCTGGGCGAGGAGTGGCAGTCGGGTCTGCCGGTCGAGGACGCCGTCACCCAGGTCCTGTGGAACTACGCGCCCATCGCCAACTACGCGGCCCACTACCCCACCCACGACGTGGAGCTGGGCGGCCGGGTGGTCAAGGCGAACGACCCGGTGCTGATCTCCTTCGCGGCGGCCAACACCGACCCCCGGCTCGCCGAACACCGCGAACAGCTCAGCGCGAAGGCCCACTTGGCCTTCGGCGCGGGGCCGCACGCCTGCCCCGCCAAGGACCCGGCGTTCGTGATCGCGGTGACCGCCGTGGAGACCCTGCTCAACCGGCTCCCGGACATCGAGGTCCGGATGCCGTTCAAGGACCTCAGCTGGGTCCCGGCACCATGGAGCCGCTCCCTGGTGGCGCTGCCGGTGCGCTTCACCCCGCGCATCGTGGTGCCGACGGCGGCGCAGAAGGCGGAATCCCCGGTGGCCGCCTCCGCGGGCCAGGTCACGGCCACGCCCCGGCCGTCGATGGGTGGCGCCCCCAAGCCCAAGACGGGCCTGTTCAGCCGCTTCCTGGCGTGGACGCGAGGGGAGTGACGAGGGCGCCATGCGGCCGGCACAGCCTCCGAGCCGACCGCGTGGCGCAGGGCCGGGGGTCATCGGTTTCCGGTGACCCCCGCCGTGACGGCTCGCTGCACCGGTTTGGGTAGCATCGCGCGAAGCGCCCACAGGCCGATGCCGAAGAGGCGAGCCGCCGCGCCCGAGCCGCAAGGAGCCCGATGAACCCCGCCGTCAGCGCCCCCGCCGCGGTGGGCACCGACCTGCTGGACGACTTCTCGCTGGAGATGACCGGCAAGGACGTGCCCGCACTGGAGGAGGCGCGGGGCAGCATCCCGCAGGGCACCCGGATCAACGTCACCTTCCTCGCCGGTGAGGACCACGCCACCCGGCTCGCCGCCGCCCGCGCGGTCCGGGGGCTCGGCTTCGTGCCCGTGCCCCACGTCTCCGCCCGGCGGCTGCCCTCGTCCGCCGCCCTGGAGGAGTTCCTCGCGGGCCTCGCCGAGGACGGCACCGCGGACAACGTCTTCGTCGTCGGCGGCGACCCGGCCCGCCCCGAGGGGCCGTACGAGGACGCCCTCGCCGTCCTGCGCACCGGACTGCTGGAGCGCTACGGGGTGCGCCACATCGGCATCAGCGGCTACCCCGAGGGCCACCCCGCGATATCCGGCCCCGCGCTGTGGTCGGCGCTCACCGACAAGGCGCGGGCCATCGGCGCCGGACCCTTCACCGGCGATGTGATCACCCAGTTCGGCTTCGACGCCGACCCGGTCCTCGACTGGCTGGCGGCCGTCCGCGCCCGGGGCGTCGACCTGCCCGTCCGCATCGGCGTCCCCGGCCCGGCCGGCATCCGCCGCCTCGTCGGCTACGCCACCCGCTTCGGCGTCACCACCAGCGCGTCCGTCGCCCGCAAATACGGCTTCTCGCTGACCAACCTGCTGGGCACGGCGGGCCCCGACCGCTTTCTGCACGCGCTCGGCGAACGCTATGACCCCGCCCGCCACGGCGTGGTCAAGGTGCACTTCTACACGTTCGGCGGGCTGCGCACCACGGCGGAATGGGTCGGCGGATTCCGCGAGCGGACCCGATAGCGGCCGCTCCGGCCTATGCGTCGGATTTCCGCCAGCGTGCCGCTTCGGTCCTGGTCATCCTGGAGTCATGCAGACAGCGACGCACTTCGACCGGGAGCATTGTGTGCGTGCCGTGCAGTCGAAGGACGCGCGGTTCGACGGTTGGTTCTACACGGCCGTGCTGACCACCCGGATCTACTGCCGGCCCAGCTGCCCTGTGGTTCCGCCCAAGCCCGGGAACATGACGTTCTACCCGAGCGCGGCCGCCTGCCAGCAGGCCGGGTTCCGCGCCTGCAAGCGCTGCCGCCCGGACACGAGTCCCGGCTCCCCGGAGTGGAACCAGCGCGCTGATCTGGTGGCCCGTGCGATGCGCCTGATCACGGACGGGGTCGTGGACCGTGAGGGTGTGCCGGGCCTGGCCGCCCGGCTCGGTTACAGCACCCGCCAGGTCGAGCGGCAGCTGCTCGCCGAGCTGGGCGCGGGCCCGTTGGCGCTGGCCCGCGCCCAGCGCGCCCAGACCGCCCGGCTGCTCATCGAGACCACGCCGCTGCCCATGGCGGAGATCGCCTTCGCGGCCGGTTTCTCCTCCATCCGCGCCTTCAACGACACCGTCCGCGAGGTCTTCGCGCTGTCCCCCAGTGAGCTGCGCCGGCGGGTGCCGGCCGGGCGGGCGGCGGGCGAGACCACCCCGGGCACCCTGTCCCTGCGGCTGCCGTTCCGTGCCCCGCTCAACCCGGACAACCTCTTCGGCCACCTCGCCGCCACCGCCGTACCGGGCGTGGAGGAGTGGCGGGACGGTGCGTACCGTCGCACGCTGCGGCTGCCGTACGGGCACGGGATCGCCGCCCTCGCCCCGCGCCCGGACCACATCGCCTGCCGGCTCACCCTCAGCGACCTGCGCGACCTGGCCGTGGCGATCAGCCGCTGCCGCCGGATGCTGGACCTGGACGCCGACCCGGTCGCGGTCGACGACCGGCTGCGCACCGATCCGCTGCTGGCCCCCCTGGTCGACAAGGCACCGGGCCGCCGGGTGCCCCGCACGGTGGACGAGGCCGAGTTCGCGGTACGGGCCGTACTCGGCCAGCAGGTGTCAACGGCCGCCGCCCGCACCCACGCCGGCCGCCTCGTCACCGCGCACGGCACACCCGTGGACGATCCCGAGGGCGGCCTCACCCACCTCTTCCCCTCGCCCCAGGCACTGGCCGCCCTTAACCCCGACACCCTGGCCATGCCCCGCACCCGGCGCGCCACCTTCACCACGCTGGTGGGTCAACTCGCCGACGGCACCCTCCACCTGGGAGTGGAGTCGGACTGGGCGGAGGCCCGGGCCCGGCTGCTCGCGCTGCCCGGGTTCGGGCCCTGGACGGTCGATGTCATCGCCATGCGTGCCTTCGGTGATCCGGACGCGTTCCTGCCGACCGACCTCGGTATCCGCCGCGCGGCCGCCGAGCTGGGGCTGCCGTCGACGCCCGCGGCGCTGATCGCGCGTGCGGAGGCATGGCGTCCGTGGCGGGCGTACGCGGTGCAGTATCTGTGGGCGACCGACAGCCACCCGATCAACTTCCTTCCTGTGTAAGTGGGTTCTGCGATGATCTGCCACACCGAGACCGACGGTCCCTGCGTCTGTACATGACGCTCGGCGGCACGGCCCTGTTCTGAGTCAGCCCGTCGCGTCCTCGGCCAGAGCGGCCAGCAGCCGGGGCAGCGCGGTGCCGATGGGCTCGCGGATCACCTCGTCGGCCTGGTCGTCGTAGGGCGTGGGGTCGGCGTTGACGATGATCAGGCGGGCGCCGTGGTCGGCGGCGAGACCCGCGAGACCGGCGGCGGGCTGGACCTGGAGGCTGCTGCCGACGGCGATGAACACCTGGCAGGCCTTGGTGACGGCCACGGCCTGGCCGAGGACCATCGGGTCGAGGCGTTCGCCGAACATCACGGTGGCGGACTTCAGGATGCCGCCGCACTCCCGGCACCGGGGATCGTCCTCACCGGCCTCCAGACGCTCCAGGGCGTCCGCCATCGGGCCGCGCGTGTGGCACAGGGTGCAGAGGAACTCCCGGGCGGTGCCGTGCAGTTCGAGCACCTTGCGGGCGGACGTACCGGCGAGCTGGTGCAGCCCGTCCACGTTCTGCGTGATCACCCGGACCGGTACCCCGGACCGCTCCAGTTCGGCGACGGCCCGGTGGGCGGCGTTGGGTTCGGCACGCAGGGCGCCGTTCTCGCGGCGCATCCGCCAGGACCGCCGGCGGATCTCCGGGTCGCCCATGTAGTACTCGTAGGTCACGAGCTTCTCGGCCTCGGGATCCCGCCGCCACAGCCCGTTCGGGCCCCGGTAGTCGGGGATCCCTGAATCGGTGGAGATACCTGCGCCACTGAGAATGGCCACGAGAGGCTTGCCCATGGGCCCGAGGGTAGGGCGCGGGGTGGGGAAGGGCGAATGGATATGCGCGCGGTGGCGGTGCGGCCGCGCGGTCAGTCCACCCGGTGGCCGTTCTCCAGCTCGGCCGGTCCCGAGCCGTCCGCGAGGGCGTCCAGGGCGGCGAGGACACGGCGGCCGAGGGCACCGGGGAGGTGCGCGGCGAGCTCCTCGCGCGGGACCAGCCGCCAGGACAGCAGCTCCTCCTCCTGGAGCCGGATCGCGCCCAGCTCGTCCTCGGTGAGCACCCCGCCGTCGTACACGTACGCCACCAGCGGCGGCCGCCCCGTCCCCGGCACCCAGTCCACGGCGAGCAGCCGCCCGAGCGCCCGGTCGAGCCCGATCTCCTCCAGCGTCTCCCGCCGGGCCCCCTGCCGGGGTGTCTCCCCGCCGTCCGACTCCACCGTGCCGCCCGGAAGCCCCCATCCCTCGCGGTAGTTGGGCTCGACCAGAAGCACCCGGCCCGCTCCGTCCCGGAAGAGCGCGGCGGCCCCGGCGAGCACCCGGGGCAGTGAGGCGATGTACGCGGCGTAGTCAGCGGTGGAGGTCATGGAGGGAAGGGTATCCAGCCGGACCGGCCCCCGAACCGCCGTGCGCCAGGCGCACGGTGCGTTCGGCCAGCGTACTGATCCGCACCCCGTCGAACCCGAACACCGCGCTGCGGACCGTGTCATCGAGCGGATCCTTCCAATGGCCGGGCAGTGCGGCGGCGCCGGTGCGGACCCCGGCCACCGAGCCCGCCGTCGCCCCGTTGGAGTCGGTGTCCAGACCGCCGCGCACGGTCAGCGCGAGGGTGCGGGTGAAGTCGTCGTCGCCGTACAGCAGCCCCGCGGTGAGGACGGCCGCGTTCGGCACCGTGTGGATCCAGCCCCCGGCACTCTCCCCGGTCGCGGTGTCCACGGTGTCCGCCCAGCCGAGGCCGGCCTCGTGCAGCGACATGACCCGGCGCACGGTACGCGCGAGGCGGCTGCTCGCCGGGATCACGCCGAGCGCGCTCTCCAGCGCGGCCCGCACGGTCGGCGCGGTGAAGGCGGCCGCGATCAGCGCGGCCGCGAACATGGCGCCGTAGACACCGTTGCCCGTGTGCGACAGCACGGCGTCCCGGCGCGCCAGACCGGCCGCGCGCCCGGGGTCGCCGGGGCAGGCCCAGCCGAAGACGTCCGCGCGGATCAGCGCGCCGATCCACTCCTGGTACGGGTTGTCGTACGTCGCCGTCAGCGGCGGCCGCAGCCCGTTCGCGAGGTTGCGGTACGCCGCACGCTCCGCGGTGAAGGTCTGGAGGTACGGCAGCCGCAGCAGCCACAGCTCGCCGACGTCCTCGGTGCTGAAGCCGAAGCCGCGGCTCTCCAGCAGGTGCAGTCCGAGGACCGTGTAGTCCACGTCGTCGTCACGGCAGCTGCCGTGGATCCGGCCCCGCACGCAGGAGCGCCACTCGGGGCGCAGCATGGCGGTGTCGGCCGGGTCGGCGGGCTCCGGCAGGTAGTCGGTGAGCGGCAGCGCGCCACAGCCGCCGAGATACCGGTCGATGCGTGTACGGGTCCACACCTCGCCCTGCTCGATCGGCTTGCCGAGCATGTTGCCCGCGATCCGGCCGAGCCAGCCGCCGTGGATCCGGTCGGCGAGACCGGTGGGCGCGGGGCGCTCGCTGCTCATGCAAGGGGCCTACCCGTTTTCCCCGGACCTGCTCCTGATTCCCGCCCCCGGCCTGCTCAGCCCGTGGTCGGGGCATGGCGGCGAGCGGGCGCCGAGGTTAGGGTCACAGCGGCGCGACCGGTCCCGCCGCGTGCGGGGCCCGGAGAGCAAGGGGATGGCAAGGTGGCGGAAGCTGTGGGTGAGAGCCGTCGGGTACTCATCGCCGCGGACAAGTTCAAGGGCTCGCTGACGGCCGTGCAGGTCGCCGAGCGGGTGACGGCCGGGCTGCGCCGGGTGGTACCGGACCTGGTGGTCGAGGCGCTGCCCGTCGCGGACGGCGGCGACGGGACCGTGGCGGCGGCGGTCGCGGCCGGGTTCGAGCGCCGCGAGGTGCGGGTGGCCGGGCCGCTGGGGGAGACGGTGACGGCGGCGTTCGCGCTGCGCGAGGGCACCGCGGTGGTGGAGATGGCCGAGGCGAGCGGGCTGCACCGGCTGCCGGCCGGGGTCTTCGCACCGCTGACGGCGTCCACGTACGGCTCGGGTGAGCTGCTGCGGGCCGCGCTGGACGCGGGCGCGCGGACGATCGTGTTCGGCGTCGGCGGCAGCGCCACGACGGACGGCGGTGCCGGGATGCTGGCGGCGCTCGGGGCGCGGTTCCTGGGGGAGGACGGGGCGCCGGTGCCGCCGGGGGGCGGCGGTCTGGCCGGTCTGGCCCGCGCCGACCTCTCCGCTCTCGACCCCCGGCTGTCCTCGGTCTCCCTGGTGCTCGCCAGCGACGTCGACAACCCGCTGACCGGCCCGAAGGGGGCGCCCGCGGTGTACGGTCCGCAGAAGGGGGCTTCGCCGGAGGACGTACGGGCCCTGGACGCGGCGCTCGGGCACTACGTGGCGGTGCTGGAGGACTCGGTCGGGGCGCGGGCGGTGGAGTACGCGGCGGCGCCGGGCGCGGGGGCGGCGGGTGGCATCGGCTACGGCGCGCTGCTGCTCGGCGCGCGGTTCCGGCCCGGTATCGAGATCATGCTCGATGTCCTCGGCTTCGCTCCCGCGCTGTCCCGGGCGTCCCTGGTGATCACCGGTGAGGGCTCCCTGGACGAGCAGACGCTGCACGGCAAGGCCCCGGCGGGCGTGGCGGCGGCGGCGCGCGCGGCGGGCAAGGAGGTCGTGGCGGTGTGCGGGCGGCTGGCGCTGGAGGACCGTGCGCTGCGGTCGGCCGGGATCAGCCGCGCCTACCCCCTGACGTCCGTCGAGCCCGACGTCTCCCGCTGCATCGCGGACGCCGGCCCGATCCTGGAGCGCCTCGCGGCTCGCATCGCGGAGGACCTGCTGGTGTGACCCCCTGAGGGCCCCGCCTTCCGGGCTCCCGGCCGATCGATGCCGTCATGCCCGCCTTCCAGCCGAGAGTCTCGGACGGGCGGGTGGGCAAGCGGAGGTCGGAAAGACAAAGGCCCCGAACCCAGCCAACCCTGGATTCGGGGCCCTGCGTCAAGACGCCGTCACGGCAACTGCGTCGCCCGCGCTTCTCGCCGGTTGTCACGGAAGTTGTTCACCCGTCGCGCCGTGGCGAACAGCGGGATCACCGCGCCCATGACCAGCTGGAGCGCACACCCCGTCTGGAGGAGCAGCTGACCGCTCGGCGCGTCGAACGCCCAGGCGGCCAGCAGACCCATGGACAGGACGATCCAGGACAGCATCGCCCCGGCCAGACGCCCCCGCGGCTTCGGGTACTCCACCCGGCTCACCATCAGCCACGCCGTACCGACGATCGCCAGCAGCGTCGCCACGAACGGCAGCTCCAGGAGCACGATCGAGACGACGGTGAGCGCGCCGAACGGCGAGGGCATGCCCTGGAACACGCCGTCCTTCACCGTCACGCACGAGAAGCGGGCGAGCCGCAGGACGACGGCCAGGAGCACCACGATTGCCCCGAGCGCCGCCACTCTCTGATGCGCGTCGTCCGCGACCATGCCGTAGACGAGGACGAAGTACGCCGGCGCGAGGCCGAAGCTGATCAGGTCGGAGAGGTTGTCCAGCTCCGCACCCATCGGCGAGGACCGCAGCTTGCGCGCCACCAGACCGTCGAAGAGGTCGAACACCGCCGCGCAGAGCATCAGGATGACCGCCGTGGCCGCGCTGTGGCGGGCCATGCCGGATTCCTGGCTGCCGGTGAGGTGCGGGATCAGGATGCCGGTGGTGGTGAAGTACACCGCCATGAACCCGCACGTGGCGTTACCGAGCGTGAGGGTGTCCGCTATCGACAGGCGGAGCGAGAGCGGCATCTCCTCCTCTTCGTCCACCTCGTCGGCCTCGGGCACCCAGTTCGCCTGGGTCTCCGGATCAATCACGGTCAATGCGAGTCACCCCAGCCACGGTCTTCTGACCGACCTCGACCGCCACCTCCACGCCCTCGGGCAGGTAGAGGTCGACACGCGAGCCGAAGCGGATCAGACCGATACGGTCGCCCTGCTCGACCTTCGTGCCCGAAGGGAGGTAGGGCACGATGCGGCGGGCCACCGCACCGGCGATCTGGATCATCTCGATGTCGCCGAGTTCGGTGTCGAAATGCCAGACTACGCGCTCGTTGTTCTCGCTCTCCTTGTTGAAAGCCGGAACAAAGCCGCCGGGGATGTGCTCGACCGAGGTCACCGTGCCCGCGAGCGGCGCGCGGTTGACATGAACATTGAGCGGGCTCATGAAGATGGCGACGCGGGTGCGGCCGTCCTTCCAGGGCATGATGCTCTGCACCACACCGTCGGCCGGGGAGATGACCCGGCCCTGGGTGATCTCTCGCTCGGGGTCGCGGAAGAACCACAGCATGCCCGCCGCGAGCGCGGTGGCGGGCACGGCGACGGCCTTGGCGGCACCCGAGCGGCGGGCGCGGGCCAGGCTGAGGGCTGCGGTGGCGACGGTCGGGAGAAGCCACGGCGATGCTCCGCGCGCGAGGCGTACGCCGGCTCGGCTGTCGCGAGGTGCAGAGGTTTGGCTGTGGGGCATGGATGACCTTCGTAGCGGATGATGCCGCGCAAGACGGGGGACGGCGGCTTTCCGGGGATCGTACCGGTCGCGGGCCACAACTGGGCAAGCCAGGAAGCCGAGTCGGCGGCCGAAGACCGGCTGAACAACCTCTACGGGGTGTGATCTTCCCCTCGAAGAAAACACCCCGTATGCGGACAATCAGCCCTGGAACCGATACTCTTCGAGCAACCTGCGACCGATGATCATTTTCTGGATCTCGGCGGTACCTTCACCGATGAGCAGCATCGGCGCCTCACGATACAGGCGCTCGATCTCGTACTCCTTGGAGAAACCGTACCCGCCGTGGATGCGGAAGGCGTCCTCCACGACCTCCTTGCAGTACTCGGAGGCGAGGTACTTCGCCATGCCGGCCTCCAGGTCGTTCCGCTGCCCGGAGTCCTTTTTGCGTGCCGCGTTGACCATCATCGCGTGGGCTGCCTCGACCTTGGTCGCCATCTCGGCCAGCTTGAACTGGATGGCCTGGTGCTGGGCGATCGCCTTGCCGAAGGTGTGCCGCTGCTGGGCGTACCGCACACCCAGCTCGAAGGCGCGCTGGGCGACACCGCAGCCACGGGCCGCGACATTGACCCGGCCGACCTCCACGCCGTCCATCATTTGGTAAAAACCCCGGCCGGTGACGCCGCCGAGCACCCGATCGGCCGGGATCCGCAGCCCGTCCATGATCAGCTCGGTGGTGTCGACGCCCTTGTAGCCCATCTTCTCGATCTTGCCGGGGATGGTGAGGCCCGGGCGGACCTCGCCGAAGCCCGGCTCCTTCTCGACCAGGAAGGTGGTCATGGACTTGTGCGGGGCCGTGCCCTGCGGGTGGCCCTCGTCGCTGCGCACCAGGACGGCCACGAGGGACGACGTGCCGCCGTTGGTCAGCCACATCTTCTGGCCGGTCAGGACGTACTCGTCGCCGTCCTTGACCGCCTTGGAGCTGATCGCCGACACATCGGAGCCGAGCGCCGGCTCGGACATCGAGAAGGCGCCCCGGATGTCACCGGCCGCCATCCGCGGCAGGAAGTGGTCCTTCTGCTCCTGCGTGCCGTGCTGCTTGAGCATGTACGCGACGATGAAGTGGGTGTTGATGATGCCGGACACCGACATCCAGCCACGGGCGATCTCCTCCACGCATAGTGCGTAGGTGAGCAGCGACTCGCCCAGACCCCCGTACTCCTCGGGGATCATCAGACCGAACAGGCCCAGCTCCTTGAGGCCGTCCACGATCTGCTGCGGGTACTCGTCGCGGTGCTCCAGCTCGGTCGCGACCGGGATGATCTCCTTGTCGACGAAGTCCCGGACGGTGGAGAGGATCTCCTGCTGGACGTCGGTCAGACCGGCGGTCTGGGCGAGGCGCGCCATCACTTCTCCTGCTGCTTCGGCTCCGGGCGGCCCGGCTGCTCGCCGCCGCGCTCCTTGATGTACGTCTCGGTCGGCACCATCACCTTGCGGCGGAAGACGCACACCAGGGTGCCGTCCTGCTTGTAGCCCTTGGTCTCGACGTAGACGATGCCGCGGTCGTTCTTCGACTTCGAAGGCCACTTGTCCAGCACGGTCGTCTGGCCGTAGATCGTGTCGCCGTGGAAGGTCGGCGCCACGTGCTTGAGCGACTCGATCTCCAGGTTGGCGATCGCCTTGCCGGAGATGTCCGGCACGGACATACCGAGCAGCAGCGAGTAGATGTAGTTCCCGACGACGACGTTCTTGCCGAAGTCGGTCGTCTTCTCCGCGTAGTTGGTGTCCATGTGGAGCGGGTGGTGGTTCATGGTGAGGAGACAGAACAGATGGTCGTCGTACTCCGTGACCGTCTTGCCCGGCCAGTGCTTGTACGTCGCCCCGACCTCGAACTCCTCGTAGGTGCGTCCGAACTGCATCGCGCTCAGGCCTCCGGGATCTCGAACTTGGTGGTGCGGCGCATGCCGGCCGCGCGCCCCTTGCCGGAGATGACCAGGGCCATCTTGCGGCTGGCCTCGTCGATCATCTCGTCGCCGAGCATCGCGGAGCCCTTCTTGCCGCCGGCCTCGGACGTGTAGTAGTCGTACGCGTCCAGGATCAGCTCGGCGTGGTCGTAGTCCTCCTGGGAGGGCGAGAAGATCTCGTTGGAGGCCTCGACCTGGCCCGGGTGCAGCACCCACTTGCCGTCGAAGCCGAGGGCCGCGGCGCGCTGCGCGACCGCGCGGTAGCCGTCGACGTTGCGGATCTGGAGGTAGGGGCCGTCGATCGCCTGGAGGTCGTTGGCGCGGGCGGCCATCAGGATCTTCATCAGGATGTAGTGGTAGGCGTCCGCCGGGTAGCCGGGCGGCTGCTCGCCCACGACCAGGGACTTCATGTTGATGGAGGCCATGAAGTCGGCCGGGCCGAAGATGATGGTCTCGATGCGCGGGGAGGCCGCCGCGATCGCGTTGACGTTGTTCAGGCCCTGCGCGTTCTCGATCTGCGCCTCGATGCCGATCCGGCCGACCTCGAAGCCCATCGTCTTCTCGATCTGGGTGAGCAGCAGGTCGAGCGCCACGATCTGCTCGGCGTTCTGCACCTTCGGCAGCATGATGCAGTCGAGGTTCGGACCGGCGCCCTCGACGACCGTCACGACATCGCGGTACGTCCACTCGGTCGTCCAGTCGTTGACGCGGACCACCCGCGTCTTGCCCGTCCAGTCACCCTCGTTGAGGAACTTGACGATGGTGTGCCGCGCCTCGGGCTTGGCGAGCGGGGCGCACGCGTCCTCCAGGTCCAGGAACACCTGGTCCGCCGGCAGGCCCTGCGCCTTCTCCAGGAAGCGGGGGTTGCTGCCCGGTACGGCGAGGCACGAACGCCGGGGACGGAGACGGTTGACGGGGGCGGTCATGCGGGGACCTCCAGGGGGTCGAGCTTGTTCGCGGTCCGGATCTCGTCGACGATGCGGCCGATGATCCCGGTGATGTCGAAGTCCTTCGGGGTGAAGACGGCGGCCACTCCGGCCTCCCTGAGCTGCTCGGCGTCCCCGTTCGGGATGATGCCACCTGCGATCACCGGAATATCTGTGGCACCCGCCACACGCAGGCGCTGGAGCACGTCCGGGACCAGCTGGGCGTGCGAGCCGGACAGGATCGACAGGCCGACCGCGTGCACGTCCTCGGCGAGGGCCGCGTCCACGATCTGCTCCGGGGTGAGCCGGATGCCCTGGTAGACCACCTCGAAGCCGGCGTCGCGGGCGCGCACGGCGATCTGCTCGGCGCCGTTGGAGTGCCCGTCAAGGCCCGGCTTGCCGACCAGGAAGCGCAGCTTGCCGACGCCCAGGTCGCGGGCGGTGGCGTCCACCTTGGCGCGGACCTCGGCGAGCGCCGAGCCGGCCTCGACGGGGACGGCCACCGGCGCGGACGAGACCCCGGTGGGCGCCCGGTACTCGCCGAACACCTCGCGCAGCGCCCCCGCCCACTCGCCGGTCGTGGCCCCGGCGCGGGCGCACTCCAGGGTGGCCTCCATCAGGTTGGCGGTGCCCCGGGCGGCCTCCTTCAGCCGCTCCAGCGCCTTGCAGGGGCGCGGGTGGTTGAACGGCGGCTGGTAGCGGGTGTCCCGCCACCGCTGGAGCGAGGCGATGACCTGGGCCTCGACCGCCGGGTCCACCGTCTGGATCGCGGTGTCCAGGTCGGCGGTGAGCGGGTTGGGCTCGGTGCCCTCGAAGGCGTTGACCCCGATGATCTTCTCGTCGCCCGACTCGATCCGGGCCCGGCGCTCGGCGTGCGAGGAGACCAGCTGGGACTTCAGATAGCCGGACTCGACGGCCGCCATCGCGCCGCCCATCTCCTCGATCCGCGCCATCTCCGCGAGGGAGTCGGTGACCAGCTGCGCCACCTTGGCCTCGATCACCTTCGAGCCGTCGAAGATGTCCTCGTACTCCAGCAGATCGCTCTCGTAGGCGAGCACCTGCTGGATGCGCAGGCTCCACTGCTGGTCCCAGGGGCGGGGCAGGCCGAGCGCCTCGTTCCAGGCCGGGAGCTGGACGGCACGGGCGCGGGCGTCCTTGGACAGCGTCACGGCCAGCATCTCCAGCACGATCCGCTGGACGTTGTTCTCCGGCTGTGCCTCGGTCAGGCCGAGGGAGTTGACCTGGACGCCGTAGCGGAAGCGGCGCTGCTTGGGGTTCTCGATGCCGTACCGCTCGCGGGTGACCTGGTCCCAGATGCGGCCGAACGCCCGCATCTTGCACATCTCCTCGACGAAGCGGACGCCCGCGTTCACGAAGAAGGAGATGCGCGCGACCACGTCGCCCATGCGCTCCTGCGGCACCTGGCCGCCGTCGCGCACGGCGTCCAGCACGGCGATCGCGGTGGACATCGCGTACGCGATCTCCTGCACCGGCGTGGCCCCGGCCTCTTGCAGGTGGTAGCTGCAAATGTTGATCGGGTTCCACTTCGGGATGTGGGAGACCGTGTACGCGATCATGTCCGTCGTCAGGCGGAGCGAGGGTCCCGGCGGGAAGACGTGCGTGCCGCGGGACAGGTACTCCTTGACGATGTCGTTCTGGGTCGTGCCCTGGAGCTTGGTGATGTCCGCGCCCTGCTCCTCGGCGACGACCTGGTAGAGCGCCAGCAGCCACATGGCGGTGGCGTTGATCGTCATCGAGGTGTTCATCTGCTCCAGGGGGATGTCCTGGAACAGCCGGCGCATGTCACCGACGTGCGAGACGGGCACGCCCACCCGGCCGACCTCGCCGCGGGCGAGGATGTGGTCGGGGTCGTAGCCGGTCTGCGTCGGCAGGTCGAACGCCACCGACAGACCCGTCTGGCCCTTGTCGAGATTGCGCCGGTACAGCTCGTTGGACGCCTCGGCCGTCGAGTGGCCGGCGTACGTCCGCATCAGCCACGGACGATCTTTCTGACGCTCTGTCATCTACGGCTCTCAGATGTTCCGGAAACGGTTGATGGCGTCGATGTGCTCGGCCCGCAGCTCCTCGTCGCGCACGCCGAGGCCTTCCTCGGGGGCGAGGCACAGGACGCCGACCTTGCCCTGGTGCAGGTTGCGGTGGACGTCGTAGGCGGCCTGGCCGGTGTCCTCCAGGGAGTACACCTTCGACAGGGTCGGGTGGATCTTGCCCTTGGCGATGAGGCGGTTGGCCTCCCAGGCCTCGCGGTAGTTGGCGAAGTGCGAGCCGATGATCCGCTTCAGGGACATCCACAGGTAGCGGTTGTCGTACTCGTGCATATAGCCCGAGGTCGAGGCGCAGGTGGTGATGGTGCCGCCCTTGCGGGTGACGAAGACGCTGGCGCCGAAGGTCTCGCGGCCGGGGTGCTCGAAGACGATGTCGATGTCCTCGCCGCCGGTGAGCTCGCGGATGCGCTTGCCGAAGCGCTTCCACTCCTTGGGGTCCTGGGTGGTCTCGTCCTTCCAGAACTTGTAGCCCTCGGCGTTGCGGTCGATGATCGCCTCGGCGCCCATCGACCGGCAGATGTCCGCCTTCTGGTCGCTGGAGACGACACAGATCGGGTTGGCGCCACCGGCCAGCGCGAACTGCGTGGCGTACGAGCCGAGTCCGCCGCTCGCGCCCCAGATGAGGACGTTGTCGCCCTGCTTCATGCCGGCGCCGTTGCGGGACACCAGCTGCCGGTAGGCGGTGGAGTTGACCAGACCGGGGGCGGCGGCCTCCTCCCAGCTGAGGTGGCCCGGCTTCGGCATCAGCTGATTGGACTTGACCAGGGCGATCTCGGCGAGGCCGCCGAAGTTGGTCTCGAAGCCCCAGATGCGCTGCTCGGGGTCGAGCATCGTGTCGTTGTGGCCGTCGGAGGACTCCAGCTCCACCGAGAGGCAGTGGGCCACGACCTCGTCGCCGGGCTTCCAGGCGTTGACGCCGGGGCCGGTGCGCAGGACGACGCCCGCGAGGTCGGAGCCGATGATGTGGTACGGCAGGTCGTGGCGCTTGGCCAGCTCGTTGGTGCGGCCGTAGCGCTCCAGGAACCCGAACGTGGACAACGGCTCGAAGATCGAGGTCCACACCGAGTTGTAGTTGACCGAGGAGGCCATCACGGCCACCAGGGCCTCACCCGGCCCGAGCTCGGGCACGGGGACGTCGTCCAGGTGGATCGACTTGCGCGGGTCCTTGTCACGGGTCTTCAGGCCCGCGAACATCTCCGTCTCGTCCTTGTGCACGGTGATCGCCCGGTAGGACTCGGGGAGCGGCAGTGCGGCGAAGTCGGCGGACGTCGCGTCCTTCGACTGGATCGCGTCGAGAATGTCCTTCACGGTCACGGTATTGCCTCCGGCGGTGAGCGCCCTGAGGGAGGGGCGCTTGAGGTTTCGTCGGTGCTCTGGTGCGTGCTGCTGAGGGTGTGGTGAAAAGTGCCGTCGGTTCGGCTCGGTGGTGCTTCGGCAGCGCTTTGTGGCGCGGGAGGTTGCCTGTGACGCAGGCGTCCGGGCGCGCGGGCCATGAGGCTTGCGGGGACAGCCGGCGAACGAATGGTCGCTGCTCGCCGGCCGCCCGGACCTCTTCAACGTATGACACCGCGTGTCAGGTGACAAGGCACTGAGTGCCAGAAGTTCCTCTCAGATGAAATCTTTACGTAACAAATGAGCGATGATCGATCGAACGGCCTCCGAAATCCGCTGGAAAAGGGCCCCTGACATGGCAAAACGGCCACCCCGAAGGGTGGCCGTCATCACAGCGGCGGAGCAGGGTCGAGCAGCCGTGGAGCAGTGGCGGAGCGGGTTCAGCGCTCCTTCAGCGCCTCCTCGATGGTGCGCATGACCTCTTCGAGGGGGGCGTCGGTACGGGCGACGGTGACGAGCACCTCGCCGTGCGGGGACACCGTCGCCGGGGTGGTGGCGGCCGGCCGGGCGGCCGTGCTCCGTCCGGCGCCGATCCCGGTGCCGAAGGTCTTGCGGACGATCGCGAACGCGTGGTCGAGCTGCGCCTCCACATCGCCCCGGCCGTCCGCGCGCAGCCAGCGCCGCAGCACATGGTTGTGCGCGGTGACGACGGCGGAGGCGGCGACCTCGGCCAGCAACGGGTCGTCATTGGCGTCGTCCGCGTGCGCGCGCTCGTCGAAGTGGCCGAGCAGATAGCGGGTGAACAGGCGCTCGTAGCGGGCCACGGAGGCGATCTCGGCCTCGCGCAGGGTGGGCACCTCGCGCGTCAGCCGGTAACGGGCCACGGAGATGTCCGGGTGCGCCGCGTACATCCGCATGACCTCTTTGATGCCCCGGCACACCGTGTCGAGGGGGTGCTCGTGCGCCGGAGCGGCGTTGAGGACCGCCTCGGCGCGGACCAGGGTGTCGTCGTGGTCCGGGAAGATCGCCTCTTCCTTGGAGCGGAAGTGGCGGAAGAAGGTGCGGCGGGCGACCCCGGCCGCCGCCGCGATCTCGTCGACGGTGGTGGCCTCGTAGCCCTTGGTCGCGAACAGCTCCATGGCTGCGGCCGCCAGTTCTCGGCGCATCTTGAGCCGCTGGGCGGCGGCGCGACTGCCTGCGGCACTTTCCGGCGCGTCGGGCGTAGCTGGTGTACGTGAGGACTTGGCGGGCTGGGACATGACCCGAACGTACTGCATGGACGCGCTGCCATGCGCGGGAGTCCGGTTTGCCCCGCCAGGCCCCGAAGGGCCTGGCGGGGGAGCCATGGCGGGGTCGAGCAGCCCGCCCCAGTCCGTCTCCGCGTCCGTCGCCGCGGGGGACCAGTCGCCGACGCCGTCAGCGGCGGGCATACTCGCGGAAGCCGCGGCCGGTCTTGCGGCCGAGGCAGCCCGCGGCCACCAGATGCTCCAGGAGCGGGGCCGGGGCGAGACCGGGGTCGCGGAACTCACGGTGCAGCACCTTCTCGATGGCCAGCGAGACATCCAGACCGACCACGTCCAGCAGTTCGAACGGGCCCATCGGGTAGCCGCCGCCGAGCCGCATCGCCGCGTCGATGTCGTCCAGCGTCGCGTAGTGCTCCTCGACCATCTTCACCGCGTTGTTCAGGTACGGGAACAGCAGCGCGTTGACGATGAAGCCGGCCCGGTCGCCGCAGTCCACCGCGTGCTTGCGGATGGTGCGGCAGACCTCGCGGACGGTGGCGTGCACCTCGTCGGCGGTCAGCACCGTGCGCACGACCTCGACCAGCTTCATGGCCGGGGCCGGGTTGAAGAAGTGCATGCCGATCACGTCCTGCGGGCGCGAGGTGGCGCGGGCGCAGGCGACGACGGGCAGCGAGGAGGTCGTGGTGGCGAGCACCGCGCCGGGCTTGCAGACCTTGTCCAGCGCCTGGAAGAGCTGCCGCTTGACCTCCAGGTCCTCGGCGACCGCCTCGACGGCCAGGTCGACGTCCGCGAACGCGTCGTAGGAACCGGCCGGGGTGATCCGCTCCAGAGTCTGGGCGGCCGCCTCGGCGGTCAGCCGGCCCTTGTCCACGGAGCGCGCCAGCGACTTGCCGATCCGGGCCTTGGCCGCCTCGGCCTTCTCCTCGCTGCGCGCGGCCAGGACGACGTCGTAGCCCGCCTTGGCGAACACCTCGGCGATGCCGGAGGCCATGGTGCCGGAGCCGGCGACGCCCACCGAGCGGACCTCGCGGCCCGCGACGCCCGCGCCGTCCGCCGCCGGGGTCAGCGGGTCCGGCACCACGGTGGCGCTGCCCGGCGCCTCGTAGGTGTAGAAGCCGCGCCCGGACTTGCGGCCGGTCAGGCCCGCCTCGCTGAGCTGCTTGAGGATCGGGGCGGGGGCGTGCAGCCGGTCGCGGGACTCGGCGTACATGGCGTCAAGGACGGTGCGCGCGGTGTCGATGCCGATCAGGTCGAGCAGCGCCAGCGGGCCCATCGGCAGACCGCAGCCCAGCCGCATCGCCGCGTCGATGTCCTCGCGGGAGGCGTAGCGGGCCTCGTACATCGCGGCGGCCTGGTTGAGGTAGCCGAACAGCAGGCCGTCGGCGACGAAGCCGGGGCGGTCGCCGACCGCGACGGGCTCCTTGCCCAGGTCGAGGGCGAGGTTTGTGACGGCGGCGACGACCTGCGGCGCGGTCAGCACCGAGGAGACGACCTCCACCAGCTTCATGGCCGGGGCCGGGTTGAAGAAGTGCAGGCCGAGCACGCGCTCGGGGCGGGCCGAGTCGGCGGCGAGCCGGGTCACCGACAGCGCGTTGGTGCCGGTGGCGAGGATGGTCTCCGGGCGGACGACGCCGTCCAGTTCACGGAAGATCTGGTGCTTGATCTCGTAGGACTCCGGGACCACCTCGATCACCAGGTCGGCGTCGGCCGCCGCGGTCAGATCGGTGGCGGTGCGCAGCCGGGCGAGGGCGTCCGTGCGCTCCGCCTCGGTCAGCCGGCCGCGCTCGACGGAGCGGGCGGTGGACGCCTCCAGGGCGGCCAGCGCGCGGGCGGCCTGGGCCTCGTCGACGTCGATGCCGACGACCTCGCGGCCGGCCTGCACGAGGACCTCGGTGATGCCGGTGCCCATCGTGCCGAGGCCGACGACGGCGATCTTCTTGAGGGACAGAGGGGTGTCGGACAGGGGAGTGGCCATCGCGGGACTCCAGGTATGAGGGTGACGACGAGGAAGCGCCGGGTGCGCCGAAGGCGCACCACGGAGCGCGAAGGAGTGCGGGTGTTGCCGGGCTGACGAGCGCACACGCCCGGTACCGGTGCCGACGGGCGTGCACACGCCCGTCGTTGGCGATGTCTTCCGACCGGCTCTGTCCCAAGCCGGGTCGTACTCGCGGTACTTGGCGCACGAGGCGCACATGACGTACCGAATCGTTCCTTGCCCGCGACGGCCGCGTCACCAGACCGTCACCAGCGGAGTGCGAGAGGGTTGCTCGCTCGTATGAGCTTAACCGGTGGGTAACGAGCGCGCCAGTCCCCCGAAGGGTTCTTTGTGTGCGAGGTGCCTCCCGTTGCCCCCGCAACATGCTTAACCTGATGCCGTGGACGAAGAGTTGCGATCGGTCACGGAACGCTTACGGCAGGAATCGGGAGGCTCGGCGGCCTTCGACGCCCTGCTGGCGACCGAGGACCTGGACGAACTGGCGGAGGTCCTCACCGCGCCCGGACAGCCGCTGTGGGCCAGGGAGTTGGCCGCCTTCCGGCTCGGCCGCGCGGGCGACCGGCGCGCCTTCGAGTCCCTGGTGCTCCTCCTCAACCATCGCGACCCCCCGCGCTGCGCCGGCGCCGCGCACGCGCTGGCCCGGCTCGGCGACCCCCGCACCGCCCGCGCGGCCGCCGCCCTCGCCACCAATGAACTCCGTGTCGCCTACGCCCTGCACCCGGTACGGCTCCTCGTCGTGCTGCGCGCCCCCGAGTCCGTGCCCGCGCTGATCACCACCCTGGAGCGCCGGCTGCGCCCGCACGATCCGTACCGGCGGGTCTCCCTCGCCTGTGTGGAGGGCCTCGGCATCCTCGGCGACGGCCGCGCCCGGCGCGTCCTCACGGAGGCTCTCGCCCATCCGGCGCTCGCGGAGGCGGCGGTGCACGCGCTGGCCCGGCTGCCCAAGGAGCGGCGGACCGGCTGACGGAGCGGGGCGGGCGCTCGGGCCGATCGGGGCCCGGTGGCGGGCGCGGCCTGGTCGGGCTCCGGCGACGGGCGTGACCTGAACGGGCCCTGGTGACGGGCGTGGCCTTCGGGCTCCGGTGGCGGAGGTGGCCTGATCGGGCTCCGGTGGCGGGGGCGGGTGACGGCGGGCCGGGCGGTTCGGCGCCCGGCCCGCGGCTTGTGCGATCACACGGCTCGGGCGATCAGGGCCAGTACGCGGTGCACGCCCGGTGCCCGGCGTGCCGCCCGCAGGCCTGCGCCTCCAGATGCCAGCCCTTGCCGTGCACATACTTGACCGCGCGGGTGTTCTGCGTGCCGCCCGAGTGCACGGTCGCCGAGCAGACACCGAAGTCCGCCCACGAGCCGTAGTCGACATCCCACTCCAGGGCGACCGGGTCGCCCTTGCTCGCGCCGGAGACCGCCGCCCACACGTAGTACGGCGCGCCCTGCTTCGCGTTGCCGTAGCGCACCTTGACCGTGGCCCCGCCGATCCGCAGGGTCGGGCCGGTGTGCCGACGGCCGCTCGGGATCCGGGTGTTGGGATCGATGCTCGTACCGCAGGAGGCCGCGGCGCCGGCCGGTCGCGCGCTCTGGGCGGCCGTCGCGGTCGCCGCCGACGCGGCGGCCAGCACCGCCACACCGGCCATCGCGGCCACCACGCCCCTGGACTTGATCACCATGCGGCTGCCCCCTCCTGCCGACTGCGCGATGTCACTGATCGCTGACACACCATGCGCACAGTGGCCCGAGGTCGAGGTTGACAGGCGCCCGGGGGAGTGGGCAAGGAGCAGTGGGGGCATGCCCCGCGCGCCGCCCCCGCGCATCCGGCGCGCGGGCGGCGATCAGCTGTCTTTCATACGGCGGACATCGTCCTGGTCCCATGCCGCGGTGTCCCGGGGCTCGGCGTACGGCGCGTCGGACTCGGGCGGATAGCCACCGGCGATGGCCCGCTGCCGGGCGGTCTCGGCGTCGAACTCCAGGCCCAAGAGGATCGCCAGATTGGTGATCCAGAGCCAGATCAGGAAGATGATGACGCCGGCCATGGCGCCGTAGGTCTTGTTGTACGACGAGAAGTTCGCCACATAGAGCGCGAAGCCGGCGGAGGCCGCCATCCAGATGAGCAGGGCCAGAAGGCTGCCCGGGGTGATCCACCGAAAGCCCCTGACCTTGGCGTTCGGGCAGGCCCAGTACAGAACGGCGATCATCAGGACGACCAGGAGGACCAGCACCGGCCACTTGGCGATCGACCAGGCGGTGAGCGCGGCGTCCCCCATGTGCAGCGACTGCCCGACGTGCCGGGCCAGGCCGCCGCTGAAGACCACGATCACGGAGCAGACCAGCGCGATCAGCATCAGCACCACGGTGACGCCGAGGCGTACCGGCAGCACCTTCCAGATCGGGCGGCCCTCCGGCACGTCGTAGACGGCGTTCGCGGTGCGGATGAAGGCGGCGACATATCCGGACGCCGACCACAGGGCCAGCACGATGCCCACGATCGCCAGGATCGAGCCGGTCCCGGCGCTGTTCTGCAACTGCTCCACGGTGCGGGTGAGCACGTCCCGCGCCGAGCCGGGGGCGAGCTGCCGGATGCTGTGCAGCAGCCGGTCGGTGGTCGAACGCCCGGTGATGCCGAGCAGCGCCAGCAGCACCAGCAGCGCGGGGAACAGGGCGAGCACCGAGTAGTAGGTCAGCGCCGCGGCCCGGTCGGTCAGCTCGTCCTTCTTGAACTCCTTGAGGCTCCCCTTGAGCACGGCTCTCCACGCGGCCTTCGGCAGCTGTGTCGGCGACCGCGGCGCCCTCTCCTCCACCTCCCGCCCCGGCCCGGCCTCCTCGGGCGACGGCACCCGAGCGTCTGGCTCGCCGCCGTCACGGTCCCTGCGTCCTGGAAGATGCGGTTTCTCCATGGGGGGCGAGTACCCCGAAGTCGGCGCGGAGTCATGGGGCAAAGCGGAGGTTGCCCCGGTCGGCGGCGGGGGCTCGGCCGGGGCGGGCGGCGCCGGGGTCAGGCCGTGGTGGGCCCGGTGTCCGGGAGCACTGCCAGTGCCTCGATCTCCATCAAGAAGTCCGGGGAGACCAGGCCGGCCACCTGGATCGCGGAGGAGGCCGGGAGGCGGTCGTCGGGTATGTGGGCGCTACGGGCGGCGCGAACGGCCGGCATATGGGCCATGTCGGTGACGAAGTACGTCAGCTTCACCACATGCTCGAACCCCGCGCCCGCCGCGGTCAGACAGCGGTCCAGGTTCTCGAAGACCTGGCGGGCCTGGGCCGCCGGGTCGCCGGGGCCGACCAGCTTGCCGTCCTCGTCCAGGGCCAGCTGGCCGGAGACGGCGACGAGGCGGCCCGTCGCCGTCACCACATGGCTGTACTGCGCCGCCGGCGCGACACCCGCGGGGGCGCTGATCCTGATCGGTTCGCTCATGAACCCCATCATGGACCACCCCACCGACAACGCCCGCGCGGAGCGGGTCACTTGGCGATGCCCCGGCCGCCCCCCTGCGGCACCCTCAGCTCCGGAACCCCAGCAGGCCGTGCAGGATCGAGCCGCGCGAGGCCGTCGACGCCGCCTTGGACGCCAGCGGCGTCGGGTCCGGGGACTTGGCGCAGACCGCGTCGGCCGGGCCGGAGGAGCGGGGGACCTTGCCGTCGGCCAGGTAGGCGGCGAGGTAGCCGTCCAGGCACGCGTTGCCGCTCAGGGTGATGCCGTGGTTCCCGCCGCCCTGTTCGACCACCAGGCTGGAGCCGGTCAGCAGCCGGTGGGCCGCGACGCCGCCGGCGTACGGGGTGGCCGCGTCGTCCGTGGCCTGGAAGAGCAGCGTCGGCGGCAGCTCGGCGTTGGCCACGCTCGGCTGCTGGGCGCGACCCGTCGGCCAGTACATGCACGGCGCGTTGTACCAGGTGTTGTTCCAGGCCATGAACGGCGACTTCCCGTACACCGCGTCGGCGTCCTGCCGCCAGCGCGCCCAGTCGCGCGGCCAGGCGGTGTCCCCGCACTGCACGGCCGTGTACACGCTGTAGCCGTTGTCGCCGGAGGAGTCCACCCCGGCGAAGTCCTCGTACACCTCCACCAGCGGCTCGGTCTTCTTGTCATGGACGTAGGAGGCGAACGCCTCGGCGAGATACGGCCAGTAGCCGTTGTAGTAGCCGCCGGGGATGAACGTGTCCTCCAGCTCGGCCGCGCCCACCTTCCCCCCGGCCGGCTTCTTCGCCAGGGCCGCGCGCATCGCGTACCAGTCGGCCTCGACCTTCGCGGGGTCCTTGCCGAGCCCGTACGTCGCGTCGTACTTGGCGATCCAGGCCATCAGCGCGCGGTGCCGGTCGTCGAAGGCCCGCTCCTGGCCGATGTTGTCCGCGTACCAGACCCCGGTCGGATCGACGATCGAGTCCAGCACCAGCCTGCGGACCCGCTCGGGGTGCAGCTTGGCGTACACCGCGCCGAGGTAGGTGCCGTACGAGTAGCCGAAGTAGCTGATCCGGGACGTGCCGAGGGCCTCGCGGATGCTGTCCATGTCCTGCGCGCTGCTGACGGTGTCCATGTACGGCAGTACGTCGCCGTACCGTTTGCCGCACTCCGCGGCGAAGGACCGCGCGCGCCCCAGGTTCGCCTGTTCGAGCGCGGCTGTGTCCGGCACGGTGTCCGGACGCACCGGCTTGAAATGGCCGGGCACGCAGTCGAGGGCCGGGCTGCTGCGGCCGACCCCGCGCGGGTCGAAGCCGATGACGTCGTACCGCGCCGCCACGGCCTTCGGCAGCGCCGAGGCCACGAACCCGGCGAGCGTGAGCCCGCTGCCGCCGGGGCCGCCGGGGTTGACCAGCAGCGGGCCCTGGGAGGCCGCCGCGGTGTGCGGGACGCGGGACAGGGCGAGCGTGATCTGGCGGCCCGCCGGGTTCGCGTGGTCCAGCGGCACCTTCAGCGACGCGCACTCCAGCGTCGGGTAGTCGTCGGTGGCGCACTTCTTCCAGGTGAGCGGCGCGGGCGCGGCGGCCCGCGCCGGGGCTCCGGTGACCGAGCCCGCCAGGACGGCGGCGGCCGCGCACAGCACGGCTGCGCGTCTTCTCATGGGTCCTCCCGGGACGGAGAGGTCGAGCGGACCGCGCGATCGCGGTCCTCGCCGCATCGTCCCGATGCGGGGCCCCTGGAGAACGTGTTGCGCCGATAGTTGACCCTATTGCCCGCGCGAAGCCCTCGAACGCTCCCGCGGGGGGCCTCACATCAGCGTGAGCTGCGTCGGCTCGGCCGCCTCGGGCACCGGCGCGGGCCGTGCCGGGCGGATCCGGCGGGACGCGCCCGCGCGCGTGGGCCCGATGCCGTACTCCCGCGCCAGCTCGTGCACCTGACGGGTGATCCGGCGCTGGTACCAGGTCGGCGCGTAGGACCCGCCGGCGTACATCCGCTCGTAGCGGCGCACCAGATACGGGTGGTGCTCGGCCAGCCAGGCCATGAACCACTCCCGCGCGCCGGGCCGCAGATGCAGCACCAGCGGGGTCACCGAGGTCGCCCCGGCCGCCGCGATGGCCGCGACGGTCGCCCGCAGCTGCTCCGGGTCATCGCTCAGGAACGGGATCACCGGCGCCATCAGGACACCGCAGCCGATGCCGTGCTCGCCGAGGGCGCGTACGACGTCCAGCCGCCGCTCGGGCGCGGGCGTGCCCGGCTCCACGGTGCGCCACAGCTCGCTGTCCAGGAAGCCGACCGAGACCGAGATCCCGACGTCCGTCACCTCGGCCGCGCGCACCAGCAGGTCCAGATCGCGCAGGATGAGCGTGCCCTTGGTCAGGATCGAGAACGGGTTCGCGTGCTCGGTGAGGGCGGAGATGACGCCCGGCATCAGCCGGTAGCGGCCCTCGGCGCGCTGGTAGCAGTCGACGTTCGTGCCCATCGCCACATGGTCGCCGCGCCAGCGGCCGGAGCCCAGCTGGCGGCGCAGCACCTCAGGGGCGTTCACCTTGACCACGATCTGGGTGTCGAAACCGATGCCCGTGTCCAGATCCAGATAGCCGTGCGTCTTGCGCGCGAAGCAGTACACACACGCGTGCGAGCAGCCCCGGTACGGGTTCACCGTCCACTCGAACGGCATCCGCGAGGCGCCCGGCACCCGGTTGAGCACCGAGCGCGCCCGGACCTCGTGGAAGGTGATCCCGCGGAACTCGGGCGTGTCGAACGTACGGGTGGTCACGGCGTCCGCGCCGAACAGCGCGGCGTCGGGGGTCCGGCCGTGTTCGACGGGCTCGTCGGTGAGGTTGTCCCAGCGCATGAGCCGTCCTCCTCGGTAGCACTCGCCGCCACAATAGAACATCTGTTCCCATGATCGTGCGCACCCGGAGCCGCACCCCGACACACCCCCCGATTTGGGCGGCCGGGACCCGGGGTGGTTGGCTTTTCCCAACCCCGAGCAATCAGGTCCTGGAGGAACGCAATGGCGCAGGTCGAGGCCACTACGGAGCGGGTCGTCGCGGCGGACGCGGAGAAGGTGCTCGACGCCCTCGCCGACTACCGCGGCACCCGGCAGAAGCTGCTGCCCGAGCAGTTCAGCGAGTACGAGGTGCGCGAGGGCGGCGACGGCGAGGGCACCCTCGTCCACTGGAAACTCCAGGCCACCAGCAAGCGGGTGCGTGACTGCCTGCTGGAGGTGAGCGAGCCCACCGACGGCGAACTGGTCGAGAAGGACCGCAACTCCTCCATGGTGACCACCTGGCGCGTCACCCCCGCCGGCGAGGGCAAGGCCCGCGTCGTCGTCACCAGCACCTGGAAGGGCGCCGGCGGCATCGGCGGCTTCTTCGAGCGGACCTTCGCCCCCAAGGGCCTCGGCCGTATCTACGACGCCGTGCTCGCCCGGCTCGCCACCGAGGTCGAGAAGTAGTCCCAACCTCCGCGCGGTGAAGGGGCGTTGGGCCCTCTCAGGGGTCGCCCCTTCACCGGTTCGAGTGGAAGTCCCGTCCACCGGGAACCGCCCCGTAACCCACCGCTGTTGTTCGTAGTTGTCGCCTCGCGCGAGAAATTGCACGGGTACGGCAGCCGCGTTGACGGCGACGAGGGGAGCGGCACGTGGGCGGGACGACTCTGGTGGATCACGACACGCTCGTGCTGCTGCCCACGGCCCGGAAGGCACCCGCCGAGGGCGCCCCGGCAAAGCCCCCGGCGGACGGCGCGGAGCACAGCACGGCGGGCGGCCCCGGGGCTCCGGCGCCCGGCCCCGCCGCCGGGCTGAGCCCGCGCCGGGTGCGGCTGGTCTTCCTCGGGCTGATGCTGGCGATGCTGCTGGCCGCCCTCGACCAGATGATCGTCGCCACCGCCCTGCCCAAGGTGGTCGGCGAACTCCACGGCCTGGACCGGATGTCCTGGGCGATCACCGCCTATCTGCTGACCTCCACCGTGGGCCTGCCGCTGTACGGAAAGCTCGGCGACCTCTTCGGCCGCAAGGGCGTCTTCCTGTTCGCCATCGCGGTCTTCGTCCTCGGCTCCGCGCTCGCCGGACGGGCGGGCAGCATGGACCAGTTGATCGGCTACCGCGCGCTCCAGGGCGTCGGCGCGGGCGGGCTCATGATCGGTGTGCAGGCGATCATCGCCGACATCGTGCCGCCCCGCCAGCGCGGCCGCTACATGGGCCTGATCGGCGCGGCCTTCGGCGTCGCCTCCGTCGCCGGCCCCCTGCTCGGCGGCTACTTCACCGACCATCTCTCCTGGCGCTGGTGCTTCTACGTCAACGTCCCCTTCGGACTGGTCACGTTCGCCTTGGTCGCCACCGTCCTCAAGCTGCCCAGGCCCGAAGTGCGCGGTCGCCTGGACGTGTTGGGCTCCCTGCTGCTGGCCGCCGCGTCGACGTGCCTGGTGCTGCTGACCAGTTGGGGCGGCACCGAGTACGCGTGGGGGTCCCGGCAGATCCTCGGCCTCGGCGCGGGCGCGCTCGCCGCCACCGTGCTCTTCCTGGTCGCCGAGCGCTTCGCCGCCGAACCCCTCATCCCGCTGCGGCTGTTCCGCGACTCCGTCTTCAACGTCACCGCTCTGGTCGGCCTCGTCATCGGTGTCGCCCTGTTCGGCGCGGCCAGCTATCTGCCGACCTTCTTCCAGATGGTCGACGGGGCCAGCGCCACCGGCTCCGGGCTGCTGATGCTGCCCATGACGGCCGGCATCGTGGTGGCCTCCCTGCTCTCCGGCCAGCTCATCAGCCACACCGGGCGCTACAAGATCTATCCCGTGCTCGGCGGCGCCGTCTCGGTCGCCGGCATGTGGCTGCTGTCCCGCCTCGACGCCGACACCTCCCGGCTCCAGTACAGCATCTGGATGGCCGTGCTCGGCGCGGGTATCGGCCTGGTGATGCCCGTCCTCGTCCTCGCCGTGCAGAACTCGGCGCGCCCCGCCGACCTCGGCACCGCCACCAGCGCCAACAACTACTTCCGGCAGATCGGCGGCAGCGTCGGCGCCGCCGTCTTCGGCACCCTCTTCGCGAACCGGCTCGCCCACGCCCTGCGCCGGGAACTCCCCCCGCGCGCCGGTGCCCGGCTGCCCGACCCCGAGTCGCTCACCCCGCAGCTGGTCCACGCCCTGCCCCAGGCCCTGCGCGACGCCTACGTCCGCGCGTACGCCGACGCCATGCCCCGGATCTTCCTGTACCTGGTCCCGGTGCTCGTCCTCGGCCTCCTCATCGCCTTCTTCCTCAAGGAGAAACCCCTGGTGTCCCACCACGCCACCGAATCCGACCCCGACAGCGCGCACACCTCCCTCCCGCACCCGCGTTCGTACGCCGCCGGGATCCCGGTGTGCGGCACCGTGCAGCACCCCGACGGCACCGTGGTGCCCCGCGCCGCGCTCACCCTCATCGACGTCACCGGCCGGCAGATCGGCCGGGGCGCGAGCGGCGACGACGGGCGGTACGCGCTGAGCACCCCCGGCTCCGGGTCGTACGTCCTGATCGCCGCCGCCGGAGGGCATCAGCCGCAGGCCGTCTCCGTCACCGTCGGCGAGCGGCCCGTGGAGCTCGATGTCGTCCTCGGCGGCGCCGGACGCCTCGCGGGCAGCGTGCTCACCGCCGACGGCAGCCCCGTGCGGGACGCCACCGTCACGCTCACCAATGTGCACGGCGAGGTCGTCGCCACCACCCGCAGCGGCCGCGAGGGCGGCTACGTCATCACCGAGCTGGTCGCGGGTGAGTACACCCTCGCCGCCAGCGCGCCCGCCTTCCGTCCGGCCGCCCTGCCGGTCAGCGTGCAGGCGTCCCGGGAGACCCGGCAGGACGTCGAACTCGCGGGCGGCGCCGTGCTGCGGGGCGTCGTACGGGCGAGCGGGGGACGGGTCGTGGAGGACGCCCGGGTCACTCTTCTCGATGCCGCGGGCAATGTCGTGGACACCCTCACCACCGGAGCGGACGGAGCCTTCCGGTTCGTGGATCTGTCCTCCGGCGAGTACACGGTCATCGCCGCGGGTTACCCGCCGGTCGCCACGGTTCTCCAGGTCGCGGGCGGGGGCCGGACGGAACGGGACCTCCAGCTGGGGCACGAGGACTGACCCGGCGCCCGCCCGGGTGCCGGGCCGCGGGCCGGTGCGATCATGTGAAACCAATTCCCGGATTGCCACACATCGCCACCGGCCGCCCCCGTACCGTAGTGGCCAGCGGCACAGATCGTTTGCGAACAGCCGTGGGGAGAAGGGGCCTGGGCCATGGAGCGTGGCAGCGAGCGGGACGCGACTCCCGGGCGCGGCGCCGCCGACACCGACGCGGGCCGGATTCCGCTTGCCGTGATCGTCGTGGACCGCGGCGGCCTGGTGTCCCACTGGAGCAGCGGGGCACGGCGGTTGTTCGGCGTGACCCGCGAGGAAGCCGTCGGACGCCCCGCGGGCGATCTGCTGCCGGTCTCCGGCGCCCTCCCCGACCAACTCAGGGGCGAGCCCATGCCGGACGCCTACGAGGCGTACGACGGGGAGCCGAACGGCGCCGCGGGGTACGGCGGTTCGGGTGACGACGACCTGGGCCCGGGCCCCGATCTGGAGGCTTCCCTCGGCGGACAGACCTCCTTCGCCACGGCCGGCCGCGCCCGCCTCTCCACACCCCGGCGGCTTGAGTCGGACGACGGGCCGCTCCCGGAAGGCGACTCGGCGCCCGACACCGAGCGTCTCGATGTGCTGTGGTGGGCCTACCCGTTGGTCGGCCCCGGACCCGCGCGGCTGCTGGTGCTCGCCGCCGACGCCGTCCGGCTGCGCGAGGAGCGCGGCCACGACGACGAGACCGCCGAACGCATCGCGCCCGGCTTCGCCCGCCACACCGAGCTGCCCGCCTTCGACGAACTGGAACGGCGGCTGCCGGAGATCCTGCCCAACATGGGCCCGGGACTCAGCGGCCGCATCGTCTCCCAGGTCCTCGAACTCGGGTATCCCGTCCTGGAGTTCAGCCAGTTCGAACGGGTCCCGGTGACCCCGTACTGGGGCGTGCCCCGCCGTCTCGGCCGCGCCTTCGCCAAGGCCGCCGAGGACGTCGTACCGCGTCAGCGCACCCCCGTCGTGCGCACCGTACCCCTGGGTGCCGAACGGGACCTGGAGTACGCCGCCGTCCGTGAACGCCTCGAATTCCTCAACGAGGTCAGCTCCGGCATCGGCTCCTCCCTCGACCTCGGTGAGACCATCCGCGAGGTCACCAGCGCCGCCGTGCCCCGTTTCGCCGACTTCGCCGGCACCCATCTGCGCGCGGCCGTCCTCGCGGGCGAGGGCTTCCCGGACGGCCCGCCGGACGCCAGCACCGTCATGTTCCGCGTGTGGGTCGAGCACAATGACGAACCGGGCCGCTGGGACGACACCGTGCCGGTCGGCGAGGCCTTCGCCTTCCCCGAGCACACCCCGTTCTACCAGTGCATGAGCACCGGCGAGCCGGTGCTCGTCCCGAAGGTCACCGACGAGTTGTCCGAGCGGATCTCCGGGCAGTTCGAGAAGCGCGACCTCAGGCCGCTGATCGGCGGCCGCTCGCTGCTGATCGTGCCGCTCAAGGCGCGCAATGTCGTCCTCGGCTTCATGGTGCTGATGCGCCGCCCCGACCGGCCCGAGTTCGACGACATGGACCGCACCACCGGCGCCGAACTCGCCGCCCGCGCCGGCCTCGTGCTCGACAACGCGCGCATGTACACATACCAGGAGAACGTCGCCGACACCCTCCAGGACAGCATGCTCCCGCAGGTCACCCCGCGGATGGCCGGCTGCGACGTGGCCACCCGCTACCTCCCGGGCACCCTGCTCGGGCGGATCGGCGGCGACTGGTTCGACACCATCAAACTGTCCGGCTCCCGTACCGCCCTCGTGGTCGGCGACGTCATGGGCCACGGCCTCAACTCGGCCGCGATGATGGGCCAGTTGCGCACCGCCGTACAGACCATGGCCACGATGGAGACCCCGCCCGCCCAACTCCTGCGCAATCTGGACGACCTGGCACGCCGGCTCGGCGACAACTACCTCGCCACCTGTCTGTACGCGGTCTACGACCCGATCCGCGGCGAGGTCACCCTCGCCAACGCCGGACACATCCCGCCGGTGCTGGTGCGCGCCGAGGACGGCAGCAGCGAGCTGCTCGACCTGCCGACCGGGGCGCCCATCGGTGTCGGCGGCGTCCCCTTCGAGGCGGTCCGGATCAGGGTCGCGCCCGGGGACCGGCTGGTGCTGTGCACCGACGGACTGGTCGAGGTGCGCGGCTCGGACATCGGCGAGGGCCTCGCCGCGCTCTGCGAGTCCGCCGCGCATCCCGCCGCCTCCATGGACGACGCCTGCGACACCATCATCCGCGCCCTCAACACCCGGGGCGGCCGCAAGGACGACGTCGCCCTGCTCATGGCCCGGCTCAACGGCATCCCCGCCGAACACGTCGCCGACTGGCGGCTCGACAACGATGCCCGCGAGGTGGGCCGGGCCCGCCGCCTGGTCCGTGAGCAACTTCTCGCCTGGGGGCTGCCGGAGCCGGTGGAGACCGCGGAACTGCTGGTGAGCGAGGTGGTCACCAACGCCGTACGGCATGCCGAGGGCGACCGGATCGGGCTGCGGGTGGTGCGCACCGACGCGCTGCTGTTCGAGGTCACCGACGACGAGCCCACCCTGCCCGCGATGATAGCCGCCGGTCCCCGTGACGAGTACGGGCGCGGACTGCGCGTGGTCAGCAGGCTCGCCCGCGAATGGGGCGCGAGCGCCACCGGGCACCGTAAGACGGTCTGGTTCGAACAGTCGGTCACGGGAACCCACTGAACCGGCGAGAGCCGTCGGTACGTCCGGTGAAGGTGGCTCCCGGCCCTTGCCCGCGACCCGGTCCGCGCGATATCCCGATCACGGCAACCGATCGTGGGAGAGCGCATGAACGTTTCGGACAACTACCGTGGCAACTGGGAGAGTTACTGGAGCGAGACCTCCGACGCTCCGGGCGAGGCGATCTGGGACTCGGACCCCTCACTGACCGCGGAGCCGCACTCCGCGCTGCTCCTGCCGCACGCGGACCCGGCCCGCCCCATAGTCGACCTCGGCTGCGGCAACGGCACCCAGACCCGCTATCTGGCCACCCGCTTCGCCCGCGCCGTCGGCGTCGACCTCTCGCACGCGGCCGTCGAACACGCCCGGCGCGCCGCCGGGGACGCGCCCGTGGAGTTCGAACAGCTGGATCTGACCGACAGCGACGCAGTGAAGGCCCTGCACGACCGGCTCGGCGACTGCAACGTCTATATGCGGGCCGTCATCCACCAGAGCGAGCCCGCCGCGCGCCCCGCGGTCGCCGCCGCCGTCGCCACGCTGATCGGCAGCGCGGGCCGCGCCTTCGTCGTGGAGCTCACCCCCGCCTCCCGCGATGTCCTGGGGCGCGCCGCCGCCGAGCCGTCCGGCCCGCCGCCGAAGTTGCAGCGCGTCTTCCACCACCATCTCAAGCCCGCCGACGCCGACGAGGGCGAGATCCCGCGCCTGCTCGGCGAGGCAGGGCTGACCGTCCTCGCCGAGGGCGACACCGTCCTCCCGCAGACCGAACACCTCACCGACGGCACCCGCATCGACCTGCCGGCCCGCTGGTTCGTGCTCGCGGGCCGGTAGCCGGACGCGCGGCGCGCTGTGCGGGCCGGTCGTCCGGGGCCGTCCCGCGCCGGCCTCGGCGGGGTGCTCGTGCGAGCGTGCCGGGCCGGGCGCGGTAGAAAGGACCCATGCCGGAACGAAAGACCCCCACGGGCGCCCTGGACGATGTCGACGCGGTCACCAGGGCCGTGCTGACGGCTTCCCGTCTGCTGGTGGCCGTCTCCGCCCGTTCCCTGGCGGCCGTGGAGGAGCGGGTGACCCTCGCCCAGTTCCGCATGCTCGTGGTGCTGGCGACCCGGGGGACGACCAAGCTGGTGGCGCTCGCCGAACTCCTCCAGGTGGCGCCCTCGACCGCGATGCGCATGGTCGACCGGCTCATCGCCGCCGGGCTCGCGGACCGGCAGCCCAACCCGGACAACCGGCGCGAGACCCTGCTGCGGCCGACCGAGGAGGGCCGGCGCATCGTGGCGGACGTGACCGCCGGGCGCCGCGCCGAGATCGCCGCCATCGTGGAACGACTCCGCCCGACCGAGCGGCTGGCCCTCGTCGAGGCCCTCAACGCCTTCAACGAGGCGGGCGGGGAGCCACCGGCCCCAGGGGCGGACGACCCCGAACCGCATCCGCTGGGCTGGATCGTGGACGGATCGACGGCCCACGAGATCTGACCCCCGCCTCCCTTGCATGGTGCAAAGAAGCCGGGGTCGGTCAGGCCGTCGTATGCACCGCCCGCAGCGCCCCCTGGTGGCTGAGCCAGCCCACCGGCCTGCCCCGCTCGGCGTCGAGGACGGGCACCCCGCCCCCGGCGGCCGCCAGCAGCGTGTGCAGGGCCTGGGCGAGCGGCTGGTCGGCGGTCACCGCGGCGGGCGGCTCGGCGAGCCGCCCCACGGTCGCCGGTGCCGCGTCCGGCTGTTCCGCCAGGGCCTCGGCCACCGCCCGCGCGGTGACCACGCCGACGTACGCCCCGGCGCCGTCGATCACCGGCAGCGCGCCGTGGCCCGACCGGCCGAGCAGACCGGCGGCGTCGGCCAGCGGCGTGGCTGCGGGCAGGGGAGCGGGCAGCGGCTCCATGACGGTGCCGACATGCTGGGCGCCGAGCGGCGCGCCCGGCACGGGGCCTTCGAGGTCGATGCCGCGGCGGCGCAGCTTGAGGGTGTAGACGGTGTCCCGGGACAGCAGCCGGCTGACGGCGGTGGCCAGTACGACGGCCAGCATCAGGGGCAGGATGATCGAGTACTCGCCGGTCAGCTCGAAGAGGATGACCACGGCGGTGATCGGCGCCCGGGCCGCGCCGGCGAACACCGCGCCCATGCCGACGAGCGCGTACGCCCCCACGGCGCCGGCCGAGCCGGGCAGCAGGTGGTGGACCCCGATGCCGTACGCCGAGCCGAGCATCGCCCCGATGAACAGGCTGGGCGCGAAGACGCCGCCGGAGCCGCCGATGCCGATGGTGAGACTGGTCGCCAGCATCTTCCCGGCCAGCAGCAGAAGCAGGAAGCCGGCCGCGTAGCCGCCCTCGGTCGCCCGTTGCAGGACCGGGTAGCCGACGCCGTACATCTGGGGCAGGGCCAGGAGGACCAGGCCGAGCGCCGGCCCGCCGATCGCCGGGCGCAGCCACTCCGGGCCCCGCCACAGCCGGTCGCAGACGTCCTCGATCACGTAGAGGAAGCGCGCGAAGCCCACGCCGACGACGGCCGCGACGACGCCGAGCAGGGCGAACAGGCCGTACTGGGAGAGATGGCCGACGTGGAAGCCGGGCAGGTTCAGAAAGGCGTTGTCGCCGAACGCGGCGCGGCCGATCACGCTCGCGGTGACGCTGGCCAGCACGGTCGCGCCGAACGCCTCGGCGGAGAAGGCGCCCAGGATCAGCTCCATGGCGAAGAAGACACCGGCCAGGGGCGCGTTGAAGGTGGCCGCGATGCCGCCCGCCGCGCCACAGGCCACCAGGAGCCTCATCCGGCCCTCGGCCGCCCCGGTCAGCCGCCCGAGGGTGGAACCGAGCGCCGAGCCGATCTGCACGATGGGGCCCTCGCGGCCCACCGAACCGCCCGAGCCGATGGTCAGCGCCGAAGCCAGGGTCTTGACCACGGCGACCTTGGGGCTGATCCGGCCGCCGCGCTGGGCGACGGCGAGCATCACCTCGGGTACCCCGTGGCCGCGCGCCTCCTTGGCGAACCGGTTGACCAGCGGGCCGTGGAGCAGACCGCCGACGACCGGGGCGAGGAGCACGAAGTACGGTCCGAGCCAGGGCACATGAGGGTTCGCGGCGCCGGGCGAGGCGGCGTAGTCGGAGTGGCCGGACAGCAGCAGGGTGAACGTCCGGATGCACCAGCGGAAGACGATCGAGCCCACGCCCGCCCCGGCGCCCACGACGACCGCCAGGACCAGGACGGTCCAGGCCCCCCGCGGCGGCCCCACCGGTCCCACCGGTCTCGCCGGGCGGCTCCCTCCCGGCGCGGGCCCCCGGCCCCTCGCCGCCGCGCCGCTCCCGCGCTTCTCGTCCTCGGTCGCCGGTATGGCACTCATTGATTCTCCTCCCTCACTTTTGTATTATGCAAAAGATAGAGGGACGCCGCCACGGCGTCTCGGCCGCTCTCCTGGTCCGGTGACCCCGCAGCGCGTAACGTGACGCTCCATGAAGATCCTCATCAGTGCCGACATGGAGGGCGCCACCGGTGTCACCTGGCCGGCCGATGTGCTGCCGGGGACACCGCAGTGGGAGCGGTGCCGGGGGATGTTCACCTCGGACGTGAACGCCGCCGTGCAGGGCTTCTTCGACGGCGGCGCCGACGAGGTGCTCGTCAACGAGGCCCACTGGACGATGCGCAATCTGCTGCTCGAACAGCTCGATGAGCGCACGGAGATGCTCACCGGGCGGCACAAGGCGCTGTCCATGGTGGAGGGCGTCCAGCACGGGGACATCGACGGGATCGCCTTCATCGGCTACCACGCGGGCGCCGGAATGGAGGGCGTGCTCGCCCACACCTACCTCGCCAACCAGATCACCGGCGTCTGGCTGAACGACGTACGCGCCAGCGAGGGCCTGCTCAACGCGCATGTCGTCGCCGAGTACGGCGTCCCCGTCGTCCTCGTCACCGGCGACGACGTGGCCTGCGAGGACGCGCTCGGCTACGCGCCCGAGGCGCTGAAGGTCGCCGTCAAGGACCATGTGTCCCGGTACGCGGCCGTCTGCCGCACCCCGGCCCGCACCGCCGCCGACATCCGCGCCGCCGCCAAGGAGGCCGCCCGGCTCGCCGTGCGCCACGCGCCCGTGGAGGCGGGGCCGTTCACCGTCGCCGTGGAGTTCGACGCCGAGCATCTGGCGATGGCCGCGACCGTGGTCCCGGGCGTCGCGCGCGTCGGCGAGCGGAAGGTGGCGTACACCAGCGCCACCATGTACGAGGGCATCCGGACGTTCAAGGCGGTCACCACGATCGTCTCCAGCGCCGTGGAGGAGCAGTATGGCTGACCCGCGGGCCCTCGACGAGGTCGTGGAGTTCACCTCGGGGCTGATCCGGATCGACACCACGAACCGGGGCGGCGGCGACTGCCGGGAGCGGCCCGCCGCCGAGTACGCGGCCGAGCGGCTGGCCGGCGCCGGCCTCGAACCGCTGCTGCTGGAGCGCACCCCGGGCCGTACCAATGTGGTCGCCCGGATCGAGGGCACCGAGCCGGGGGCGGACGCCCTGCTGGTCCACGGTCATCTCGACGTGGTGCCCGCCGAGGCCGCCGAGTGGAGCGTGCACCCGTTCTCCGGGGAGGTCCGGGACGGAGTGGTGTGGGGGCGGGGCGCCGTCGACATGAAGAACATGGACGCGATGATCCTCGCGGTCGTCCGCTCCTGGGCCCGCACGGGGGTGCGGCCCCGCCGCGATCTGGTCATCGCGTTCACCGCCGACGAGGAGGCAAGCGCCGAGGACGGCTCCGGCTTCCTGGCCGACGAGCACGCCGGGTTGTTCGAGGGCTGCACCGAGGGCATCAGCGAGTCCGGCGCCTTCACCTTCCACGACGGCGCCGGACGGCAGATCTATCCGATCGCCGCCGGGGAACGCGGCACCGGGTGGCTCAAGCTGACCGCGCGCGGCCGCGCCGGGCACGGCTCCAAGGTGAACAAGGAGAACGCGGTGACCCGGCTCGCCGCCGCCGTCACCCGCATCGGCGAGCACCAATGGCCGCTGCGGCTCACCCCGACGGTGCGCGCCGCGCTCGCCGAACTCGCCGCGCTGTACGGCATCGACGCCGACTTCGGCGATGTCGACCGGCTGCTGGAGAAGCTGGGCCCGGCCGCCAAGCTGGTCGAGGCGACCGTCCGCAACAGCGCCAACCCGACCATGCTGGACGCCGGTTACAAGCTGAACGTGATCCCGGGCGAGGCCATCGCCCATGTCGACGGACGCTATCTGCCGGGCGGCGAGGAGGAGTTCACCGCCACCCTCGACCGGCTCACCGGACCGGACGTCGACTGGGAGTTCGCGCACCGCGAGGTCGCCCTCGAAGCACCGGTGGACGCCCCGCTCTTCGACCGGATGCGGGCCGCCGTACAGGAGTTCGCGCCCGAGGGACATGTGGTGCCGTACTGCATGTCCGGCGGCACCGACGCCAAGCAGTTCTCCCGGCTCGGCATCACCGGCTACGGCTTCGCACCGCTGAAACTGCCCGAAGGGCTCGACTACCAGGCGCTGTTCCACGGCGTGGACGAACGCGTGCCCGTCGAGGCGCTGCACTTCGGCGTCCGTGTCCTCGACCGCTTCCTGCGCACGGCCTAGACGAAATGGGGGAGGACACCATGCACAGGGCACCGTACGGCACCTGGCCGTCACCCATCGACGCGGCACTCGCCGCCGCCCACGACGGCCGCCCGGACTGGGTGGGCTACGTCGGGGACGAGACCTGGTGGACCGAGCCCCGCCCCGGCGAGGGCGGGCGCCGCGCGCTGATACGGCGCCGCGCGGACGGCAGCGAGGAATCGCTGCTGCCCGCGCCGTGGAACGTGCGCACCCGCGTCATCGAGTACGGCGGTCGGCCCTGGACCGCAGAGAGCCGAGGCGGCGCGCCCCTCCTGGTGTTCGCCCACTTCGCCGACCAGCGGCTCTACCGGTACGAGCCCGGCGGCGAACCCCGTCCGCTCACCCCGCTCTCCCCGGTCGGCGGCGGACTGCGCTGGGCGGAACCGCAGCTCGACCTCGAACGGGGCGAGGTGTGGTGCGTGCTGGAGGAGTACACCGGCGACGACCCCGGCGACGTCCGGCGCGTCCTCGCCGCCGTACCGCTGGACGGCTCGGCCGCCGAGGACCGGGGCGCGGTGCGTGAACTCACCGAGGAGCGGCACCGGTTCGTCACCGCCCCCCGGATCTCCCCGGACGGCCGGCGCGCCGCCTGGCTCGCCTGGGACCACCCGCGGATGCCCTGGGAGGGCACCGAACTGCGGGTCGCCGAGGTCGGCGCGGACGGCACCCTGCACGGCGCGCACACCGTCGCCGGGGGCGAGCACGAGGCCGTCGCCCAGGTGGAATGGGCCCCGGACGGGGGGCTCCTGTACTCCAGCGACCGCGGCGGCTGGTGGAACCTCTACCGCGACGACGTCCCGCTGTGCACCCGCGAGGAGGAGTTCGGCGGCCCGCTGTGGCAGCTGGGCCTGCGCTGGTTCGCACCGCTGGACAGCGGGCTGATCGCGGTCGTGCACGGCAAGGGCTCGACCGTGCTCGGGATCCTGGACCCGGAGTCCGGGGAGATCGTCGACGCGGCGGGCCCCTGGACCGAGTTCGCGGCGAACCTCGCCGTGCACGGCGGCCGGGTCGCCGCCATCGGCGCCAGCCCGCGCACCGCGTACGAGGTGGTCGAACTGGACACCGTCACCGGCCGCGCCCGCGCCGTCGGCGCCCGCCACCGGGACCCGGTGGACCCCGCCTACTACCCCGAGCCGCAGATCCGCGTCTTCACCGGACCCGACGGGCGCGAGGTGCACGCCCAGGTCTTCCCGCCGCACCACCCCGAACACACCGCACCCGACGGCGAGTTGCCGCCCTACGTCATCTGGGCGCACGGCGGCCCCACCAGCAGGGTGCCGCTCGTCCTCGACCTGGAGATCGCCTACTTCACCTCCCGGGGCATCGGCGTCGCCGAGGTCAACTACGGCGGCTCCACCGGGTACGGCCGCGCCTACCGCGAGCGGCTGCGCGAGCAGTGGGGCGTGGTCGACGTCGAGGACTGCGCGGCCGTCGCCCGCGCGCTCGCCGAGGAGGGCACCGCGGACCCCGGGCGGCTCGCGATCCGGGGCGGCAGCGCGGGCGGCTGGACCACCGCGGCCTCCCTCACCACCACCGGGGTCTACGCGTGCGGCACCATCCTCTACCCGGTCCTCGACCTGACCAGCTGGGCCTCCGGCGGCACCCATGACTTCGAGTCGCGCTACATGGAGTCCCTGATCGGCCCGTTCACCGAGGTGCCGACCCGCTACACCGAGCGCTCGCCCGCGAGCCACGCCGACCGGCTCGCCGCGCCGTTCCTGATGCTCCAGGGCCTGGACGACGTGATCTGCCCGCCCGTGCAGTGCGAGGAGTTCCTCGCCCGCGTCCAGGGCAAGGGCGTCCCGCACGCCTACCTCACCTTCGAGGGGGAGGGCCACGGGTTCCGCAGGGCGGACACCGTGATCCGCGCCCTGGAAGCCGAACTCTCCCTGTACGCCCAGGTGTTCAAGCTGGACGTGCCCGACGTGCCCCGACTGGAGCTGCACCGGTGAAAGCCCTCACCCGCCCGCCGAGGCTGGCCCCGGGCGCCCGGGTGGCCGTCGTCGCCCCCAGCGGCCCGGTGCCCGAGGAACGCGTCCAGGCGGGCCTCGATGTGCTGCGCGGCTGGGACCTCGACCCCGTCGTCATGCCCCATGTCCTCGACCGGGACGGCGAGTTGGGCTATCTGGCGGGCACCGACGCCGACCGGGCCGCGGACCTCCAGAACGCCTGGTGCGATCCGTCGGTGGCCGCGGTCCTGTGCGCCCGCGGCGGCTACGGCGCCCAGCGCATGGCCGACCTGGTCGACTGGGACGCGCTGCGCGCCGCCGGGCCGAAGGTCTTCCTCGGATTCAGCGATATCACCCATCTGCACCAGGCGTTCGCCACCCGCCTCGGCCTGGTCACGCTGTACGGGCCGGTGGCCGCCGGGATCGACTTCATCAAGAGCACCCGGGCGCAGGAGCATCTGAAGGCCACCCTGTTCGCACCCGAGACGGTGCGGACCATCGCGACGACCGGCACGGCGCTGGTGTCCGGCCGGGCCCGCGGGGTGACCCTCGGCGGCTACCTCGGCGGGCTCGCCGCCGACCTCGGCACCCCGCTCGCTCGGACCGGTGCCCGCGGCGGGCTGCTGATGATCGAGGACGTCACCGAACTGCCGTACCGCATCGACCGGTTGCTCACCCAGCTGCTGCGCTCCGGCTGGCTGGACGGGGTCGCCGGGATCGGGCTCGGGTCCTGGGAGCGCTGCGGGCCCTACGAGGAGGTGCGCGCCGTCCTCGCGGACCGGCTCGGCGGGCTCGGGGTGCCGGTCTGCGAGGAGATGGGGTTCGGGCACTGCGCGGACGCGCTGACGATCCCGTTCGGGGCCGAGGCGGAGCTGGACGCGGACGCCGGGACGCTGACACTGGCGGAGCCCGCGCTGCGCTGAGCATGCCCCGCGCGGCGAGAGGGGACGCGTAAGCTGGCCGGATGCCGCACATCGCGTCCCGCTACCTCGCCGAAGGCCCACGGGTGGGCATCCGCCACTTCACCCTTCAGGACGGTCCCGAGTTCACCGCGCGCGCCCGCGAGAGCAAGGACCTGCACCGCCCGTGGCTGTTCCCGCCGGACACCGAGGACGCGTACGCCCAGTACGCGGGGCGGCTGATCGACGACCCCACCAAGGCCGGTTTCCTGGTGTGCGAGCGCGAGAGCGGGGACATCGCCGGGTTCATCAACATCAACAACATCGTCCGGGGCGGCTTCCGCTGCGGCGCCCTCGGCTACGGCGCGTTCGCGCACGCCGCCGGGCGGGGTCTGATGCGCGAGGGCCTCGACCTGGTGATCGGCCACGCCTTCGGGCCGCTCGGGCTGCACCGCCTGGAGATCAACGCCCAGCCGGAGAACCTCGCCTCGGCCGCGCTGGCCCGGGGCGCCGGGTTCCGCCTGGAGGGCTTCTCACCGAAGATGATCTACATCGACGGGGACTGGCGCGACCACGAGCGCTGGGCGCTCACCGCCGAGATGCGCGCCTGACCTCGCACGGGCCGCCCCGCCGCGGTTTTTACGCCCTTTGCGCAATCCTGACCGGCAGCTCCCCTGGCCGAGTCACCGCGCGCCGGGTTCCATGGTCGTCGTGACAAGGATCCGACGTGAGGTACTGACCCTGCCCGCCGCCGAGTTGGGCCCGGACAACCCGCTGCCTCCGCTGCGCCCGCTCGACGAGGTCCACCGCGTCGACGACCGCGACCGGGCGGACATGCCCCCGGACATGGCGCGCGGGCTCGGGTACGCGCCGCTGCGCAGCCTGCTGCCGGTCCGCCTGCGCGACGGCTACGACAGGACCCGCGCACCCCGCGCCCTCGACGCCCTGGTGATCGAGAACGACCGGCTGCGCGCCACCGTCCTGCCCGGCCTCGGCGGCCGGGTCGCCTCGCTGCTCCATCTGCCGACCGGACGCGAACTTCTTTACCGCAACCCGGTGTTCCAGCCCGCCGACTTCGCCCTCAACGGCGCCTGGTACTCCGGCGGCATCGAGTGGAACATCGGCGCCACCGGCCACACCACCCTCTCCTGCGCCCCCCTGCACGCCGCGCGCGTCCCCGCGCCCGACGGCGGCGAGATGCTGCGCCTGTGGGAGTGGGAGCGGCTGCGCGACCTGCCCTTCCAGGTCGACCTGTGGCTGCCCGACGGCTCCGACTTCCTCCACGTCGCCGTCCGCGTCCGCAATCCGCACGAGCACCCGGTGCCCACCTACTGGTGGTCCAACATCGCGGTACCCGAAAAGGTCCGGGTCCTCGCCCCCGCCGAGGCGGCCTGGCAGTTCGGCTACGAGCAGCGGCTGCGCCGGGTGCCCGTCCCGGCGTACGACGGCATCGACCGCACCTACCCCCTCAACAGCCCTTACGCCGCCGACTACTTCTACGACGTGCCCGACGGCCGGCGCCGCTGGATCGCCGCGCTGGACGCGGCCGGGCACGGACTGGTGCAGACCTCCACCGATGTGCTGCGCGGCCGCAAGCTGTTCGTCTGGGGCAGCGGTCCCGGCGGCCGCCGCTGGCAGCAGTGGCTCACCGAGCCCGGCACCGGCGGCTACTGCGAGATCCAGGCGGGCCTGGCCCGTACCCAGTTGGAGCACGTCCGCCTGGACCCGGAGAGCGAGGTGTCCTGGCTGGAGGCGTACGGCCCGCTCGACACCTCGCCCGCGGGGGAGTGGACCTGCGCGGTCCGGCAGGCCGAGGAGCGGCTGGAGGCGGTGCTGCCGCGCGCCCGTGTCGAGGAGGCGTACGCGCGATGGCGGCCGTACGCCGACACCGAACCCGGCGAGATCCTCGCCACCGGCTCCGGCTGGGGCGCACTCGAAGTGCTGCGCGCCGGCTGGAAGCTGCCCGGCACGCCCTTCCCCGAGTCCACGCTCGGCCAGGACCAGGAGCCCTGGCGGGAGTTGCTGCGCACCGGGGGCCTGCCCGCCCCGCGCGGCCCGGAGCCGGCCGGTGCGACACCGGTCGCCCCGCACTGGCGGGACCTGCTGGAGACCGCGCCCGCCACCTGGCACACCGAGTACCACCTCGGCATCGCCCAGTGGCACGCGGGCGACCGCGCCCAGGCCGTCCGCAGCTGGGAGCGGGCCCTGCCGCTCGCCCCCGCGCGCTGGCCGCTGCTGCGCGCCCTGGCCGTCGCCGACCAGGACGACGGCCACCACGCGCGGGCCGCCGACCGGTACGCCGACGCGTTCACCGACCTGTGCGCGGCGGAGCGCCCGGAGGACGCGGACCGGGTCGCCCGGCGGACCGCCCTCGGCCGCGAGGCGCTCGAAGCGCTGCTGCGGGTCGGGCGGACGGCGAAGGCCCGCGCGGTCTGGGAACGGCTGCCGTCGGCCGTCCGGCAGCGCGGCCGATTCCGGCTGCTGGAGGCGGAGTTGCTGCTGGCGGAGGGCCGACGGGCCGAGGCGCGGGCCGTGTTCGACGCGGGCTTCGAGATCGCCGATCTGCGGGAGGGCTCCCGGGAGCTCGACCGGGTATGGGCCCGGCTCACCGACGAACCTCTGCCCGCCCGCTACGACTTCAGGATGCGTCCCGATTCCGCCTGAGCGCTCAGCCGCGCTGGTCCACGTACTCGAAGAGCGATCCGTCCGGGTGCATCGCCAGCATGTTGCTGCCCGCCGGTGTCGGCACCGGCTCCACCAGGATGCGGGCGCCGAGGCCGGTGAGCAGCTCACGCGCCTCGCCCACGTCCTTGACGGCGATGGTCGCGGTGACCTTCCGCAGGATCTCCAGCTCGGCTTCCGGACCGCTCATCAACAGGAAGGAGCCGATCGCGGCGACCTGGACCCCGCCGCGCGCGAACCGCTGTGCCGTGCCACCGGCCAGCCGCTCGTAGAAGGGGATCGCGGTCTCGATGTCGGCAACGCAGATACGCAGCGAGGCGCCCATAATCTCCATACGGCCGAGCCTAGTTGGGGCGAGGGCCGGCGCGCAGGCACCCACGGAGTTATCCGAGGTGCGCACAGGGTACCCGCGTGACATGAACCGTTCGCAACCTCTGGATCATCTGGAACATCTCGACAAGGAGCTGGTCGAGGAGCTGGCTCAGGTGGCCCGTGTGACGGTACGGGAGGAGCTGCGCGAGCAGACCCGCAAGCAGCGCCGCACCGCCGTGCTGTACGGCGCGTCGGGCGCCGCCGCCCTGTACGCGGGCGGCGCGGTCGTCGTCGCCGTGGGCCTCGCCCTGGCGATCGGGCTGCCCGGCTGGGCGGCCGCGCTGATCACCGGGGCGCTGATGGCCGCGGTGGCGTACGCGCTGCGGGCCAGTGCCCACTCCTCGTCCTCGGAACACCACCCGCATCCGCCGCACCGGGTGGTCGGCGGCACCCCGCCGGTCGCCCCGCCCGGCGGCCTCGGCATGCCGTATCCGCCGATCCCCAAGAATCCGCCGGAGACCCCGGCCGACCTGGACGACCCGCGCCGATAGCCGGCGCGGGGAGTCCCCCCGGGGTCACTTCCAGGCCCGGTCATCCTTCGGCCAGCCGGGGCAGCACCTTCGTACGGTAGAAGTCGAAGAAACCCTGCTGGTCGGGGCCGATCTGGTTGACGTACACGCGGTCGAACCCGGCGTCGGCGAAGGCGCGCAGGGCGGCGGCGTGTACGTCCGGATCGTCCCCGCACACCACGTCCTTGCGGACCATGTCCTCGGTGACCAGCTCGTGCAACTGCTCGAAGTGCTGGGGCGAGGGCAGTACTTGGCCCATCTCGCCGGGCAGCAGCTCGTTGTACCAGAGCCGGTGCACCGTACGGACGCACTCCGCGCGGTCGGCGCCGTAGCAGACCTTGGTGCCGCCGCTGACGAGCTTTGCCCCGCCGCCGCCCTTCCTGAAGGAGGTGACCATCTCCTCCTCGGGCATCATCGTGATGTAGCCGTCGCCCACCCGGGCGGCGAGGGCGGTGGCCTTCGGGCCGAAGCCGGAGATGTCGATCGGGATGGGCTCCGCGGGCACGGTGTAGAGGCGGGCGTTCTCCACGGTGTAGTGCGTGCCGTGGTGGTCGACCTCCTCGCCGGTGAACAGCCGGCGCATCACCTGTACCGCCTCCTCCAGCATCTCAAGACGTACGTGCGCCGGGGGCCAGCGGTCGCCGAGGACGTGTTCGTTCAGTGCCTCGCCGCTGCCGAGGCCCAGCCGGAAGCGGCCCTCGGTCTGCACCGCGCAGGTGGCCGCCGCGTGCGCCGTCACCGCCGGATGCATGCGCACGGTCGGGCAGGTCACGGCGGTCTCGATGGGCAGCGACACGGCCTCGGAGAGCGCGCCGATCACCGACCACACGAAGGGGCTCTGCCCCTGCGCGTCGTTCCACGGGTGGAAGTGGTCGGAGATCCACAGCGCCTGGAATCCGGCCTGCTCGGCCATCCGCGCCTGTTCCACGAGCCCGGCCGGCCCGTGTTCCTCGCTCGCCAGGAAGTATCCGTACTCGGGCATCGGGGCACCTCCGCGTGCCGGAAGCGGGTGGGAACGTCCGGGGCCGGGTAACCGGGGGTATCCGGGTGAAACGCGGTCCGCCCGCCGCGACGGGCGGGGGCGAGCCCGGTCGGCCCCCGTGTGCTCCGCCCGGGTGAGCGGCCCCGCGTTTGGTTGGTCCGGCCCCGGATACGCGGGAAACCTCGCACGAGCCCACCGCCCGAGGCGTCCTCGCGGGCCGACCGCGCGTCTCGGTCCGGCCGTTCCCGCGCTCCGGCGATCCCGGGCGGCCCCTACGGACGCCCACCGACCGACGACCACGAATCTCGCGCAAGGAGAGCCATGGACACCGCCGAACTCGCCGAACTCGGACAGCAGTTGCGCGTCGACAGCGTACGGGCCGCCGCGGCGGCGGGCTCCGGGCATCCCACGTCCTCGATGTCCGCCGCCGACCTGATGGCCGTACTCCTCGCCAACCATCTGCGCTACGACTTCGAGCGCCCCGAGCATCCCGCCAACGACCGCTTCGTGCTGTCCAAGGGCCATGCCTCGCCCCTGCTGTACTCCGCGTACAAGGCGGCCGGCGCCATCGAGGACGGCGAGCTGATGACCTTCCGCAAGCTCGGCAGCCGCCTCGAAGGACATCCGACACCCCGCAGGCTGCCCTGGGTGGAGACCGCGACCGGCTCCCTCGGCCAGGGTCTGCCCGTAGGGGTCGGCATCGCCCTCGCCGGGCTGCGCCTGGACCGCACCGGCTACCGGGTGTGGGTGCTGTGCGGGGACAGCGAGCTGGCGGAGGGCTCGGTGTGGGAGGCCGCCGAGCACGCCGGGTTCGAGAACCTGGACAACCTGAAGGTGATCGTGGACGTCAACCGGCTCGGGCAGCGCGGCCCCACCCGGCACGGCCATGACCTGGACGCCTACGCCCGCCGCTTCCAGGCCTTCGGCTGGCACACCATCGAGATCGACGGCCATGACGTGGACGCGATCGACCGGGCGTACGGGGAGGCGCTGTCCACCACCGGGCAGCCCGTCGTGATCCTCGCCCGCACCCTCAAGGGCAAGGGCGTGGCCGCCGTGGAGGACCAGGAGGGCCACCACGGCAAGCCGCTGCCCGACGCAGACGAGGCCATCGCCGAGCTCGGCGGCCCCCGTGCGCTGCACATCCGCGTGGGCGAGCCGCCGGCCGCCGCCGCGCTGCGCGATCGCACCACCGAGGTGATCAGGCTCCCGCGCTACGACAAGGGCGACGAGGCGGCCACCCGGGACGCCTTCGGGGCCGCCCTCGCCGCCCTCGGTGACGCGCGCGGCGACATCGTCGCCCTGGACGGCGAGGTCGGCGACTCCACCCGCACCGAGGAGTTCGCCAAGGCGCACCCCGAGCGCTTCTTCGAGTGCTACATCGCCGAGCAGCAACTCGTCGCCACCGCCGTGGGAATGGCGGTGCGCGGCTGGGTGCCGTACGCCGTGACCTTCGCCGCGTTCCTCACCCGCGCCCATGACTTCGTGCGCATGGCGTCCATCAGCGGCTCCGGGATCAACCTCGTCGGCTCGCACGCCGGGGTCGCCATCGGGCAGGACGGGCCCTCGCAGATGGGCCTGGAGGACCTCGCCATGTTCCGCGCCATCCACGACTCCACGGTGCTCTACCCCTGCGACGCCAACCAGACCGCCCGGCTGGTCGCCGCCATGGCCGGTCTTGACGGCATCCGCTATCTGCGCACCTCCCGCGGCAAGACCCCGGTGCTCTACGACGCCGACGAGGAGTTCCCGGTCGGCGGCAGCAAGACGCTGCGCTCCTCGGAGGAGGACCGGCTGACGATCGTCGCCGCCGGGGTCACCGTGCCCGAGGCGCTGGCGGCCGCCGACCGGCTCGCCGAGGACGGCATCGCGGTCCGGGTGATCGACCTGTACTCGGTCAAGCCCGTCGACGCCGAGACGCTGCGCCGGGCCGCCGAGGACACCGGCTGCCTGCTCACCGTCGAGGACCACCACCCCGAGGGCGGTATCGGGGACGCGGTCGCGGAGTCCTTCGCCGACGGCCGCCCGGTGCCCCGTCTGGTCCGGCTCGGGGTCCGTACGATGCCCGGCTCGGCCGCCCCCGACGAGCAGCTGCACGCCGCGGGCATCGACGCCCTCGGCATCGTGGCCGCGGCGAAGCTGCTGGTGGAGGAGGCGGTGGTGCGGTGAGCGAGGGCGCGGACCGGCCGATACGGGCCGGCCGTCGCACCGTACGGTTCCAGCGGCCGGGAAGGTCCTCTTCCCCGGCCGCGCGCGGCCCGGCACCCCTGAGCACTACCCGGAGTGGATCACCCGCGCGGAGGTCGCCAAGGAGGGCGGCACCGTCACCCATGTGGTGGTGCGACGACACCGTCACCCTCCTCTTCCTCGCCGACCAGGCCTGTGTCACCCCGCACCGCTGGCTGTCCCGCACCGACCGCGCCGCCGGCCCCGACCACCCCGACCGGCTGGTGTTCGACCTCGACCCACCGGACGACGACTTCGCCACGGTCCGCGCGGCCGCGGCCGTGCTGCGCACACTGCTGGACGAACTCGCCCTGCCCGCAGCCCCGATGACCACCGGCTCGCGCGGACTGCACCTCGTCGTCCCGCTCGACGGACGTCAAGGCTTCGACGAGGTGAGGCGGTTCGCCCACGATGTCGCCGAACTCGCCGCCGCACGGCACCCCGGACCGGCTCACCACCGCCGTCCGCAAGGAGGACCGCGGCGACCGCCTCTGTCTCGACGTCCAGCGCAACGCCTACGCACAGACCGCCGTGGCCCCCTACGCGGTCCGCGCCCTCCCGGGCGCCCCCGTCGCCGTGCCCGTCGCCTGGTCGCAGCTGGAGGACCCCGTACTCCACGCCCGCCGCGGGACGATCGCCGACGCCCTGGAACGGGCCCGCACCGACCCATGGGCGGAGCTGCCGGCCAGGGGCCGCGGTCCGGGCCCCGCACGGCGGCGTCTCGCGAAGCTGCGCGACTGAGGACTGAGGACGGCCCGAAGGTTTGGCCACGGGATGAGCGGCCACCCGCACCAAAGAGGTGGCCATGTCGAACACACATCGCACAACGCGAACACAGAATTCACGAGAATCCCATAAATCCGAGCGGGAAGACGAGCAAGAGGCACCACAGGAAGTCGAACAGGAACAGGAACCGGAGCCCGAGGCGAGGCCCCGGAAGCCCCGTAGGCCCCCTCGGCCGTCTTCCGACGGCGAGGAGTCCACGCACGAGCCCGAAGGGCGTCGGCCGCCCCTCATGGAGGTGCTGCGGCAGGCGCGCGGCCAGCTCGCCGAGCTGACCGGACTCGAAGCCGAATCGGTGTCCTCCTTCGAGCAGACCGAGGACGGCTGGTCTCTCGAGGTCGAGGTACTGGAGCTCTCCAGGGTGCCGGACACCATGAGCCTCATGGGCAGCTACCAGGTCGAACTCGACCGGGAGGGGCAGCTCACCGGCTACCGGCGGGTCCGCCGCTACGAGCGCGGCAGAGCCGATCCGCGCGCCGGCGGCCGCTAGCCGGGCCGGGCGCAATCGACCATTCAGCAACGAACCGAAGGAGGAACGGCCGGTATGACCGTTGTCCCGGCACAGCAGAGCGGCGGCGGTGGAGGCAGCAGTGGCCTCTACGACGTACTCGAGCTGGTGCTCGACCGTGGCCTGGTGATCGACGCCTTCGTGCGCGTCTCCCTGGTGGGTATCGAGATCCTGAAGATCGACGTCCGCGTCGTCGTGGCGAGCGTCGACACGTATCTGCGCTTCGCCGAGGCGTGCAACCGCCTCGACCTGGAGTCCGGACCCAACAAGAGCCCCGGCCTGCCCGACGTGGTCGGCCAGGTCACCGAGTCCGGTGCGCGTGGCAAGTCCAAGGGCGCCCTGTCTGGTGCGGCCGAGACCATATCCGACGCGTTCAAGCAGGCCCGCGACGAGGGCGAGGAACAGCCTCGTCGCGCGCGTAAGACGTCGGCCCGCCGCAAGGAGGAGCAGGAGTGAGCACGTACGTCTACGGGATCACCGCCCGTTCCCACCCGGACCTCCCCGAGGGGATGACCGGAGTCGGAGAGCCGCCGCTGCCCGTGCGGCTCCTCACCGAGGGTGAGCTGACCGCGCTGGTCAGTGACGCCCCGGAGAGCCTGCGCCCCAAGCGCCGTGATCTGCTCGCGCACCAGAACGTGCTCGCCGAGGCGGGCGCCGGCGGCTGTGTGCTGCCCATGCGGTTCGGCAACGTCGCTCCCGACGACGACACCGTCACGCACGTCCTCGGCGAGCGCGCCGACCATTACCGGGAGCGGCTCGCGGCCCTGGATGGCAAGGTCGAGTACAACGTCAAGGCCAACCACGTCGAGGAGGCCGTCCTCCATCTGGTGATGGCCGAGCAGCCGGACCTGCGCGCCCTCGCCGACGCGAACCGCAAGGCGGGCGGCGGTAGTTACGACGACAAGATCCGCCTCGGCGAGATGGTCGCCGGCGCCGTCAAGGCGCGGGAGACGGAGGACGCCGCCCGCATACGGGCCCTGCTGGAGCCGACCGCCGCCGCGGTCAGCGTCGGGCCGGAGTCCACCGGCTGGCTGCTCAACGTCTCGTTCCTGATCGCCCGGGACACCGCGGAGGAGTTCCTGGCCGCCGTCGAGCGGATCCGGACCGGCCAGCCCCACCTGGAACTGCGGGTCAACGGCCCGCTGCCGCCGTACAGCTTCGTCGAACCGGGCCCGGCCGAGCCGGCGGAGACCGATTCCGCCGCCGCGGCGTCCTGAGGGCCGGCGGACGACCCGAACGGCCCGGACGGCGAGCGGAAGGAGGACCCCATGGGACTGATCAAGGAAGTGCTGCTGCTGCCCTTCGCGCCCGTGCGCGGCAGCGGCTGGGCGATCAACCAGGTGCTCCGCGAGGCGGAACGTATCTATTACGACCCCGCCACCGTACGGGCCGAACTCGCCCGCCTCGAAGAGCAGTTGACGGCGGGCGAGATCACCGAGGAGGAGTTCGACCGGCGCGAGGACGAACTGCTCGACCGGCTGGAAGCCCCCCAGGGGCCCGGCGACACCACAGGCAACGGAACGGGACGATGAACCGAACGGCACTGGGCCTCGCCATAGGGGCCGGATACTTCCTGGGACGCACCAGGAAACTGAAGATGGCCATCGCGGTCGGCTCGCTCGTGGCGGGCAAGAAGCTCAACCTCGGCCCGGGCGCGCTCGTCGACCTCGCACGCCAGCAGCTGCGCGACAACCCGCAGTTCAAGGAGATCGGCGAGCAGCTGCGCACCGATCTGCGGGGCGTCGGCAAGGCGGCCTCCGGGGCCATGGTCGAACGCCAGATGAGCACCCTCGCCGACCGCCTGCACGACCGTACGGCCCAGGTGCGCGGCGAACTCCCCGGAGCGGACGAGTCCGACGACGAGTCCGACGAGGCGCCCGAGGCCGGGCGGGACGACGAGGACCGCGCGGCCGACCGCGGCGACGAGCCGGACGGCGGCGGGTCCACCCCCAAGCCCCGCGCCCAGAAGCCGGCCGCCAAGAAGACCGCGGCACGGCGCACCGGCACGACGGAGAAGACAGGCCCCGCGAAGAGGAAGACGGCGGCCAAGAAGACCGGCGCCCAGCGTCAGACGGCCGCGAAGAAGCCGGCCGGCTCCCGCGGCGGCGGTTCCGCGAAGGGCGGCGATGAACGATGACCGACACCGTCGGTTCCGCGGCCTCGGCCGCGGGCAAGGCCAAGGGCGCCGCCAAGGACGCCAATCCGCTCACCGATCTCGCCCACAGCGAGGCCGCCGACCGGCTGAAGGAGGAGGCGCAGGAGTACCTGTCCGCACAGGCCCAGCGGCTGCTCACCGGTCTCGGCCGCAAGCTCGGCGAGACCACGGGCAAGCTGAACGACATCGCCGAGGGCAACAGCCCCGGCTTCGCCAAACTCGCCCTGGACGGCGGCCGCAAGCTCGCCGAGGGCAAGGGGCCCCTGCGCTCCGCGCTGGAACTCGGCGCCTCCCGAGTGAAGGACAACGTCATGGACGCGGTCAAGAACATCGGGGGCGGCAAGAAGGGCGGCAAGGGCCGCAGCGGCAACAAGCCCACGGTGATCATGGAGTTCATCGACGTCGGGGTGCCGCTGCGCACCGCCTACGACCAGTGGACCCAGTACCAGGACTTCTCCAACTTCGCCCGCGGGGTCAAGAGCGCCTCGCGCGCCAACGACACCGAGTCTGACTGGCAGGCGAAGATCTTCTGGTCCAGCCGCAGCTGGAAGGCCCGGACCACTGAGCAGATCCCCGACCAGCGTATCCAGTGGACCTCCGAAGGAGCCAAGGGCAGCACCAAGGGCGTCGTCACCTTCCACGCCCTCGGTGACAACCTGACCAGGGTCCTGCTGGTCATCGAGTACTACCCGAGCGGCTTCTTCGAGAAGACGGGCAACCTGTGGCGCGCCCAGGGCCGCCGGGTCAGGCTGGACCTGAAGCACTACGCCCGCTTCATCACCTTCAAGGCGGAGGCGGACGACGGCTGGCGCGGCGAGATCCGCGACGGCGAGGTCGTCCGCAGCCACGAGGACGCGATCGCGGAGGAGGAGTCCGAGGAGTCCGAGGAGCCGGAGGACCGCGATTCCGAGGAGCCGGAGGACCGGGCCGAGGACCAGGAGTCCGGGGAGCCGGAGGAGTACGAGGACGAGGAGGACGGCTCGTACGAGGACGAGGTCGAGGACGGGGACCAGGCCGAGGAGCCGGAGGAGGACGACGAGGAGCAGGAGGACGAGTACGAGGACGAGGACGAGGAGCCCGAGGACGAGGAGTACGAGGACGAGGAGGAAGAACCCGAGTACGCCGAGCGCGGGAGCCGTCGATGACGACGCCCGCCCCCCGGTCGAGCGGTTTCGCCGACCCCTACGGCCACAACTCGGGCGCGAACCTCGCCGACATCCTGGAACGCGTCCTCGACAAGGGTGTCGTCATCGCCGGTGACATCCGGATCAACCTGCTCGACATCGAACTGCTCACCATCAAGCTGAGGCTCATCGTCGCCTCGGTGGACAAGGCGAAGGAGATGGGGATCGACTGGTGGGAGACCGACCCGGCCCTGTCCTCCCGGGCCCGCCGGGACGAGCTGACCCGGGACAACGCGGAGCTGAGAGAACGGCTGGCCCGGCTGGAGGAGCTGGAGCCGGGCCGCGCGCGGAAGGAGGCGCCGTGACCGGACTGCGCTATGTGTATGCCGTCTGCCGTCCCCTCGGGGCGCCCCTACAGGCCCAGCTGACGGGCATCGGGGGCGCTCCGCCGGCCCTGCTGGCCCACCGGGGGCTGGTCGCGGTGGTCAGTACGGTCCCCGAGGCCGACTTCTGCGAGGAGGGGCTCAAGGCCCATCTGGAGGATCTGGACTGGCTGGCCGCGACCGCCCGCGCCCACCAGGGTGTGATCGACGCGCTCACCACCGTCACCACCCCGCTGCCGCTGCGCCTGGCGACCGTCTTCCGGGACGACAGCGGGGTGCGCAGCATGATGGAGGCCCGCGAGACGGACTTCCTGCACGCCCTGGACCGGCTGGAGGGCCGGGTCGAGTGGGGCGTCAAGGTGTTCACGGAGCCGCCCCCGGAGCCCGCCACGGACGAACGGGCCAGGACGGCGGCGACGGGGGATAAGTCGGACAAGCCGATGAGCGGCCGGGACTATCTGCGCCGCCGCCGCGCGGACACCCGGGCCCACGAGGCGGACCTCCAGGCCGCCGAGTCCTTCGCGGACGCCCTGCACCAGCGACTGGGCGCGCACGCCGAGGCCAGCAGGCTGCACCCCCCGCAGAGCGCCTCGCTGTCCGGTGCCCGGGGCCGCAATGTGCTGAACGCGGCCTATCTGGTGCCCCGCAACCGCTCCGAGGAGTTCGTGGAGCTGGTGGACCGCACGAAGGACGAGGCCGGCGGGCTGCGGGTGGAGCTGACCGGGCCCTGGGCCGCGTACTCGTTCAGCGGGTTCGCCGAGGAGGACGCGCGGCACGGCGCGTCGGCGGGGGAGGGCCGGTGACCGTCGTGGAGCGCCGGGAGATCGCGCTGGTCGACCTGTTGGACCGGCTGCTGGCGGGCGGCGTGGTGATCACGGGCGATGTCACGCTGCGCATCGCCGACGTGGACCTCGTCCGTATCGACCTGAACGCGCTGATCAGCTCGGTCAACGCCTCCGTGCCCTCGCCGTTCGAGATCCTGCCCGAGCCGCCCGCGAAGGAGCTGTGATGTCCGCCCGCAACCGGCTCGACCTCGAACCAGACACGGTCGAGCGCGATCTGGTGAAACTGGTGCTCACCGTGGTGGAACTGCTGCGCCAGCTGATGGAGCGGCAGGCCGTACGGCGCTTCGAGACCGGTGATCTGTCCGAAGAGCAGGAGGAGCGGATCGGGCTCACCCTGATGCTCCTGGAGGACCGGATGGCGGAGCTGCGCGACCGCTACGGGCTGCGGCCCGAGGACCTCAACCTGGACCTCGGACCGCTCGGCCCCCTGCTGCCCCGCGACTGAGCCGGGAGCGCCCGCGTACGCCGGGCTCACGCCTCTTTGCGGCAGAGGATCTCCCCGTGCAGCACCGCGAACCAGCCGTCCTCCCGCCGCCCCCACTCCCGCCAGGCGTCGGACACCGCCCGCAGCCGTTCGGGCGTGGCATGGCCGCCCTCCGTAGCCCGTTCGGCGTAGGCGGAGGCGAGGGTGCGGTCCGCCCACAGACCGCTCCACCAGGCGCGCTCCTCCTCGGTGGCGAAGGTCCAGGTGCCGCAGCTCGCGGTGATGTCCCGCAGCCCGGCGGCCAGCGCCCAGGACTTCAGCCGCCGCCCGGCGTCCGGCTCGCCGCCGTTGGCGCGCGCCACCCGCTCGTACAGGTCCAGCCAGTCGTCCAGGCCGGGCAGCGCCGGGTACCAGGTCATCGCCGCGTAGTCGGCGTCCCGTACGGCGATGAAGCCGCCCGGCTTCGTCACCCGGCGCATCTCGCGCAGCGCCTGTACCGGGTCGCCCACGTGCTGGAGCACCTGGTGGGCGTGGACCACGCAGAAGGTGTCGTCCGGGTAGTCCAGGGCGTGCACATCGGCGACCGCGAAGTCGACGTTCGCCAGCCCGCGCGCGGCGGCCGTCTCCCGCGCCTGCTCCAGGATGCCGGGGGCGTGGTCGACGCCGGTCACCCGGCCGTCGGGTACCAGCTCGGCCAGATCGGCGGTGATGGTCCCGGGCCCGCAGCCGATGTCCAGGACCCTCATGTGCGGCTTGAGGGAACCGAGCAGATAGCCCGCGGAGTTGGCGGCGGTGCGCCAGGTGTGCGAGCGCAGCACCGACTCGTGGTGCCCATGCGTGTAGACGGCCGTCTCCCGTGCTTTCGGCATGCCGATTCCCCTGCTCCTCGCGTCCCCGACGCGTGTCCCGTCGCGCCGGCCCCACCGGCCCGCGCCACGCTTCACGGTACGCGCGCGGGCCGAATGGTGAGACCTCCGTTTTGATATATGGACTGACAGAGCGTCAGGGAAGCGGGATCCAAGAGCCGACCGTCAGGAGGTGCTGGGCAGCGGGCGGTAGACCGTCAGCGCCTCCGGCAGCTTCTCCACCGTCACCTCGCCCGAGACGGTCGTGACCTCCCCGTCGTAGGCCAGCGGGGTGCCGGGCGCGAGGCCGGTCAGCCGCAGCCGGTTCACCTGGACGGCGGCATGCGCGGGCGAGCGGGTCAGGGGCCCCGCGGCGGCCGCCGCGAGCAGCCGCAGCGCGGGCCGCCCGCTGCCGTGCACCACCCGCACATCCAGCAGCCCGTCCGCCAGATCGGTACGCCGGCCCGGCGCGAGCCCCATCCGGTGGTAGACGCCGTTGCCGGCGAACAGCATCCACAGCGGCCGCCGTTCACCGCCCACCTCCACCTCCAGCGGGTGCCGCCCCTCGCGCAGCACCCGCAGCGCGCCGAGCAGCCCGGCAGGCCAGCTGCCGATCCGGTGCGACCAGGAGTCCCGGGCGCGCACCAGCTCCGGGTACACCCCGAGGCTCAGCGTGTTCAGGAACAGGTGCTCGGTGCCCTCGGAGGCGAACCGGCCCGCGTCCACCCGTACCGCCTCGCCCTTGCGCACCGCGCGGGCCAGATCGCGCTCGTCCTCCACGCCCAGGTCGTACGCGAAGTGGTTCAGGGTGCCGCCCGGCAGCACGGCCAGCGGCAGCCCGTGGCGCAGGGCGACGGCCGCCGCCGCGTTCACGGTGCCGTCGCCGCCGCACACCCCGAGCACCCGCGCCCGCGCCGCCGCCTTCGCGAGCGCGTCGCCGGTCTCCTCGGGCTCGCACTCCACGATCTCCGCGCGCGGCAGCGCCGCCCGCAGCCCGTTCACCCGGTCTGCGGTGCCCGAGCCCTGGTTGGCGACCACCACCAGACCCTCGCCCTCCGGCAGCGCGGGCACCTCGGCGCGCGGCCGAGCGCCCGGCACCGCCGCCGCGCGGGCCGGCACGAGGCGCCGTACCAGGAGGGCGGCGCCCGCGCCGAGCGCCGCACCGGCCAGTACGTCGCTCGGGAAGTGCACCCCGGTGTAGACCCGGGAGGCGGCCACCGAGAACGCCAGCGGTGCGACGGCCGCGCCCCACGCCGGGGACTCCAGCGCCACCCCGACGGCGAAGGCCGCCGCCGAGGCCGCGTGGCCCGAGGGGAAGGACGTGGTGACCGGCTGCCGCCGCAGCCGCCGCCCGCGCGGCACCGGGTCGAGCAGCGGCCGGGCCCGGCGCACCGAGCGCTTGCCGAGGGTGTTGACGGTCGCGGAGGCCACCGCGAGCGAGGCCATGCCCCGCAGGGCGGCCCGCCGTGCCCTGGGCGTACGGGTCGCCGCCACCCCCGCGGCCACGGCCGCCCACAGCACCCCGTGGTTGGCGCTGCGGCTCAGCCGGGGCAGCACATGTTGGGCACCCGGCCAGTTCCAGCGGGCGGCCCGCTCGAAGAGGCGGGCGTCGGCCGCGAGCAGCCGTTCGTACAGGGGATGCGGCAGGGCGGTCGGGGCGGTGAGGTCCACGTCCGGGGTCTCGGTCTCGTTCATAGGAGTGCGGTTACCCTGAAGTGCCCGTTTCCTGTCCCATCGCGTCCCGCACCGCGCGGACGCCGCCCGGACGCCACAAGGAGAACGCCCGGATGCGCCTGCTCCTGATCCGCCACGGCCAGACCACGTCCAACGTGCGCCGACTGCTGGACACCGCCGCACCCGGGCCCGGTCTCACCCCGCTCGGCGAGGCCCAGGCCGCCGCGCTGCCCCGGGCGCTGGCCGCCGAGGACATCGGCGCCCTCTACGCCTCCCCGCTGATCCGCACCCAGCTCACCGCCGCCCCGCTGGCTCTGGCGCGAGGACTGGAGGTGACCGTCCGCGACGGCATCCGCGAGCTGTCCGCGGGCCGTCTGGAGATGCTGCCCGGCGACGCCCCCGAGGCCGAGTCCTACATGCGCACCGCCTTCGCCTGGGCGGCCGGGCACACCGCGCTGCGCGTCCCCGGCGGGGAGAGCGGCGAGGAGGCGCTCGGGCGGTACGACGCCGTGATCGAGGAGGCGTACCGCAGCGGCGCGGGCACGGTCGCCTTGGTCAGCCATGGCGCCGCGATCCGGATGTGGACCGCCGCCCGCGCCCGGAACATCGAGGTCGCCTTCGCCGCCGCGCGCCCGCTGGCCAACACCGGTGTGATCACCCTGGAGGGCGACCCCGGGACCGGCTGGCGGGCCCTGACCTGGGAGGCCCACACCGTCGAGCCGGCGGGCACCCCCGGCCCGTCGGGGGAGCCGCTGGGCACCACGGGGTGAAACCGGGGCGGGGGAGCGCGGGCGGAAACCCGGTGAACCGGTGCGGCCGCGGGGTTCGGGCGGGGGCGTCCGATAACGGTTTGCCCCTGTCCGCCCCCGGACCGGAGAATGCGGCCTCATGGGACATCTGGAAGCCGCGCACCTCGAATACCACCTACCGGACGGCAGGACGCTGCTCGGCGATGTCTCCTTCCGGGTCGGCGAGGGCTCGGCCGTCGCCCTGGTCGGCCCGAACGGAGCGGGCAAGACCACCCTGCTGCGGCTGATCTCCGGCGAGCTGAAGCCGCACGGCGGCTCGGTCACGGTGAGCGGCGGCCTCGGCGTGATGCGCCAGTTCGTCGGCTCCGTGCGCGACGAGACGACCGTGCGGGACCTGCTGGTCTCCGTCGCCCCGCCCCGGATCCGCGAGGCCGCGAAGGCGGTGGACGAGGCCGAGCACACCGTCATGACGGTGGACGACGAGCCCGCCCAGCTGGCCTACGCGCAGGCCCTCGCCGACTGGGCCGAGGTGCGCGGCTACGAGGCCGAGACGCTGTGGGACATGTGCACCACGGCCGCGCTCGGCATGCCGTACGACAAGGCGCAGTGGCGCCAGGTGCGCACCCTGTCCGGCGGTGAGCAGAAGCGCCTGGTGCTGGAGGCGCTGCTGCGCGGCACCGACGAGGTCCTGCTGCTGGACGAGCCGGACAACTACCTGGACGTACCCGGCAAGCGGTGGCTGGAGCAGCAGCTCAAGGAGACCCGCAAGACGGTGCTGTTCGTCTCCCACGACCGTGAACTCCTCGCCCGCGCCGCCGAGAAGATCGTCTCCGTCGAACCGGGACCGGCCGGCGCGGACGCCTGGGTGCACGGCGGCGGCTTCGCCACCTATCACGAGGCCCGCCGCGAACGCTTCGCCCGCTTCGAGGAGTTGCGCCGCCGCTGGGACGAGAAGCACGCCCAGCTGAAGAAGCTCGTCCTGAACCTCCGTCAGGCCGCCGCCGTCAGCCATGAGATGGCCTCGCGCTACGCCGCCGCGCAGACCAGGCTGCGCAAGTTCGAGGAGGCCGGACCGCCCCCGGAGCCGCCGCGCGAGCAGGACATCACCATGCGCCTGAAGGGCGGCCGCACCGGTGTAAGGGCGGTCACCTGCACGGGACTTGAGCTGACCGGCCTGATGAAGCCGTTCGACCTGGAGGTGTTCTACGGCGAACGGGTCGCCGTCCTCGGCTCGAACGGCTCCGGCAAGTCGCACTTCCTGCGCCTGCTGGCCGGCGAGGACGTGGCGCACTCAGGCCTCTGGAAGCTCGGCGCCCGTGTCGTACCGGGCCACTTCGCACAGACCCACGCGCACCCCGAACTCCAGGGCCGCACCCTGCTGGACATCCTGTGGAAGGAGCACGCCCAGGACCGCGGCCCGGCCATGTCCCGGCTGCGCCGCTACGAGCTGACCCAGCAGGCCGAGCAGTGCTTCGAGCGGCTCTCCGGCGGCCAGCAGGCCCGCTTCCAGATCCTGCTGCTCGAACTCGAGGGCGTCACCGCCCTGTTGCTGGACGAACCGACCGACAACCTGGACCTGGAGTCCGCCGAGGCCCTCCAGGAGGGTCTGGAGGCGTTCGACGGCACGGTCCTCGCGGTCACCCACGACCGCTGGTTCGCCCGTTCCTTCGACCGCTTCCTGGTCTTCGGCACCGACGGCCGGGTCCGCGAGACCCCGGAGCCGGTGTGGGACGAGCGCCGGGTGGAGCGGGCCCGGTAGCCGCCCGCGCTCCCCCGGCGGCATGCGGAGGCCGGGGGACCGGGATGTTCGTACAGTGGATTCAGGAACGCGGGTACTCGGACCGAATGAACGGACACGACGAGCGGGGCACCACCATGACCGGAGTCGACCCCAGCCGACTGGACGACCAGCAGCTCATGAAGGAGCTGGAGACGATCCACCGCACGCGCCACGACACCCTCCTGTACGCCTCCAACGACGCGCTGCGGGCCCACAACGAGCGCATGGCGCAGCTGGAGGGCGAGTATCTGCGCCGCAACCCGCGCCGCCTGGTCAGCGCGGGCCGCACCCGCGAGGGCGCCCGGGAGCGCCACTGCGGCGAGTCGGTGACTCCGGGGCAGCCGGGCACCTGAGCCGAGCCGAGCGCACGGCACGACGCGTGTGAGGGGGCCGACCCGTCCTGGGTCGGCCCCCTCACCATGTCACCGAACCGGCGGGGTCTCAGCCGGCCGCACCCTCGAACACCTGGAGGAACGTCTCGCAGAACGCCTTCAGATCGTCCGGCTTACGGCTGGTCACCAGCTGGTTGGGTCCGTGGTCGCAGACCTTGACCTGCTCGTCCACCCAGGTACCGCCGGCGTTGCGGATGTCCGTCTTCAGGCTCGGCCAGGAGGTCAGCACCCGGCCGCGCACGACGTCCGCCTCCACCAGCGTCCAGGGCGCGTGGCAGATCGCGGCGACCGGACGCCCCTGGTCGAAGAAGTCCTTCACGAACCCCACGGCCTTCTCGTCCATCCGCAGGAAGTCCGGGTTCGCCACCCCGCCGGGCAGCACAAGCCCCCCGAACGAGCCGGCGTCCGCCTCGCCGACCACCTCGTCCACCTCGAAGGTGTCCGCCTTGTCGAGATGGTTGAACCCCTGAACCTTCCCGGACTCGGTCGACACCAGCACCGGCTCGTGCCCCGCGTCCGCGGCCGCCTTCCACGGCTCGGTCAGCTCCACCTGCTCGACGCCCTCGGGCGCCACCAGAAACGCGATGCGCATGATCTTCGTCCTCCTTTGCTCGCTCTTCCCTCGCTCATCCGCCGCCCGAGAGCGCCTCGGCCAGTTGCTGCACATTGCGGAACCGCTCGCCGCGCGGCAGCTCCGCCACCGCGTCCACCAGCGGATCCGGCGCGTTGTCCCGGCGCAGCGCCGAGACCAGCTCGCCCGGGCGGGCCGGGAAGGCGCTGCGGCTCAGGCTGCGGGCCAGCTCCAGCCGCACCCGTTCCAGGGACGCCGGGGAGCCGATCCCGCCGACCGGGCCGCCGGTCACCTCCGGGTCGTCGTCGGCGGCGGGCTCCGGGTCGTGCCACTCCTCGGCCCGGGTCGGGTGCCCGGACCTCAGCAGACCCTTGAGCTCATGCTTCATCTCGTCGTCCCGGTGCACGTTCAGCCGGTCACTGCCTCGCTGCATATCTCCCTCCAGGGATCGAACGTCCGCACCCGCGTACCCGGTACGGCACCACCAAACACCGCCACCGCCGTCTACCGCCTGGTCCGGCCCGGCAGGAACTCCTGGACCTTCGCCTTCAGGCCCTGCTTGACCACCGAGCCCCGGTCCGGGTCGCCCTTGAGGACCGAGGCGGCCGTGGCCTCCATCTGCTCCCAGGTGGCGTGCGGCGGGACCGGCGGTACGGCGGGGTCGGTCAGGAACTCGATCACACAGGGCCGGTCCGCCGCGAGCGCCGCCCGCCAGCCCGCCGCCACGTCCTCGGACTTCTCCACCCGGATGCCCTCAAGGCCGAGCGACCGCGCGAAATCGGCGTACCGCACGTCCGGGATCTCCTGCGAGGGCAGGAAGGACGGCGCGCCCTCCATCGCCCGCATCTCCCAGGTCACCTGGTTCAGGTCCTGGTTGTTCCACACCGCGACCACCAGCCGGGGATCCGACCAGCGGTCCCGGTACTTGGCCGCGGTGATCATCTCCGCCAGCCCGTTCATCTGCATCGCGCCGTCGCCCACCAGCGCCACCACCGGGCGGTCCGGGTGCGCGAACTTCGCGCCGATCGCGTACGGCACCCCGGGCCCCATCGTCGCGAGCGTCCCGGACAGCGAGCCGCGCATACCGGGCCGCATGGTGATGTGCCGCGCGTACCAGTTCGCCACCGAGCCCGAGTCGGCGGTGAGGATCACGTCGTCGGGGAGCAGCGGGTCGAGGGCCCGCGCCACGTACTCCGGGTTGATCGGGTCCGCCGCGAGCCCGGCCCGCCGGTCCATCGTCTCGTGCCAGCGCCGCACGTTCGCGGTCACCGTGTCGTACCACTCCCGGCCGCCCCGGTCGGTCTCCAGCAGCGGGATCAGCCGCTGGAGCGTCGCCCGCGCGTCGCCGACGAGATTCACCTCGTACGGGTACCGCATCCCGATCATGTGCGGATCGAGATCGATCTGCACGGCGCGCGCCGAGCCGAAGTCCGGCAGGAACTGGGCGTACGGGAACGAGGACCCGATGGTCAGCAGCGTGTCGCAGTCCCGCATCAGCTCGTACGACGGCCGGCTGCCCAGCAGCCCGATCGGCCCGGTGACGTACGGCAGCTCATCGCTGAGCACGTCCTTGCCGAGCAGCGCCTTGGCGACGCCCGCGCCGAGCAGCTCCGCGATCTCCCGCACCTCCGCGACCGCGCCCGCGGCACCCTGCCCGACCAGGATCGCCGGCTTGTCGCCCGCGTTCAGCACCTCCGCGGCCCGGCGCAGCGCCTCGTCCGTCGGGGTCGCCGTCCAATCGCTGACCCCCAGGCTGGAGGGCACCATCTTGAACGAGTGCGTCGGCGGCGAGTAGTCCAGCTCCTGCACATCGCCGGGGATGATCAGCGCGGTCGGGCAGCGCCGCGCGTACGCCGTACGGATCGCCCGGTCCAGCACGTTCGGCAGCTGCTCGGGCACCGTCACCGTCTCCACGAACTCCGAGGCGACGTCCTTGTACAGCGTGTGCAGGTCGACCTCCTGCTGGTAGGAGCCGCCCATCGCGCTGCGATCGGTCTGGCCGACGATCGCCAGCACCGGCACATGGTCGAGCTTCGCGTCGTACAGGCCGTTCAGGAGGTGGATCGCGCCCGGTCCCGAGGTCGCCGCGCACACCCCGATGCGCCCGCTGAACTTCGCGTACCCGACCGCCTCGAACGCGGACATCTCCTCGTGCCGGGACTGGATGAACCGCGGCTTGTCCCCGGCGCGGCCCCACGCGGCGAGCAGTCCGTTGATGCCGTCGCCCGGATAGGCGAACACCTGCTCGACATCCCAGGCGCGCAGACGCTCCAGGACATGGTCGGACACCTTCGTGCTCATGGAAGGACCTCCCCGGTGGGGTTGCGAAGCGGACGATCCGGTCAGCGTCGACCGAGTCTCCGGCGGGCAGTGCGGAAAACCTCCCGAGGGTTCGTGAGTCCCGCGCGCTCCGGCGCCCGGGAGCCTCGCACCGGGCTACGCCGTCACCCGGGTGGGCGTCCGCGTCCCGCGAATGGGGTCCGGCGGCGCGCGCCGGGGCGAGGGGCGGGCTGTGATGGCTGGGGAGGCAGGGGTACGACCCCGGGCGCCGCAGGGCGTGGGAGTCGTATCGCCGCCCCAGCCGCCCGTAACGACCGCGCCCGTACGACCGTCAGCCCGCCGTTCGCCGACCACTGCCCGCCCTCAGCCGTCCGCACCCGTCAGCCGCCGACCGTCATCCGCAGTCCGCCGTAGCTCCCGAGGAGCCCTTCCATGCGCCGCACCGTCCGCGCCCTGCCCGTCGCCCTCGCCGCCGGCGCCGCGCTCGCCCTGACCGGCCCCGCCGCCCTCGCCGTGGCGGCCGCCCCCGGCGCGGGATCCGCGAGCTGCGCCCCCACGACCGTCCCGGAGCCGCAGCTGCCGGGCACCACCCGGGCGCCGGCCCCCGCGCCGGACCCGGACGCGGGGGGCGGCGCGGGCCGGGTGCCCGGACCCACGGCCCGGGCGAGCGGGAGCCCGGACCCACGGGCGAGCGGCGGCCCCGGCAAGTCGTGCGGCGGGACCGGGGCGGGGAACGGCACCGGCACGGGCACCCAGTGCCGGGCGGGGGAGACCTGTACCGGTGACGCGCGGCAGTGCACCGGCGCGAAGAGCGAGACCTGCGCCGACGACGACCGCGCCTGCGACGGTGCCGCTTCCGGCGCCCGCTCCGGCGCCTGCGAGGACTCGGGCGACGACTCCTGCCGCGACTCCCGCTCGTCCTCCGGCTACTCCGGCTACTCCGAGGACTCCTACGACGACGGCGGCGGCGACGACCGCAACGGCGCCACGAGCTGGACCCCAGGCAGCGGCGGCGACGACGAGGGCGACGACTGCGCCGTCGGCGGGGGCGGCACCCAGCACGGCGTGGCGGCCGGCGTGGGCGGCACCTTCAACGACTCGGTCCCCGCCCTGGCCGCGGGCGCGGCCCTGATCGCCGCCGCCTGCGCGGGCGCCGGCTACCGGATCCACGGCCGCTTGCGCACCGGCGGAGGTGACCGCCCGGCGGACGTGTGACCCGCACAACTCCCGCCCCGGCCATGGAGTTACGCCCAGCGGGTACACAGGATCCCGAGGACACTCCCGACCCACCCGCCGCTCGCCGCACCTTCGGCACCGTCCGGCGCGGGGCGGAAGTCCAGGGCGGCACACCGGACGGCACGGCCCCGGGCCGGGCGGCACCACGGACTGCGCGGAGGCGGACATGCGGCGGACGGACCCCGAGGGCCACGGCCCCGTCCGCTACGGCCCGCCACTGCCCGGCGACGGCCTGCCCGTGCTCCCCGAACTGACCGCCGCGGTCGCCGCGGCGGCGGGCCGCGCCGACGCCCAGCCCGTCGGCGGCGCCCCCGCCCTGCTGGAGGCCGCCTGCGGCTACTGGACCCGCCGCGCCCTGCCCTGCGTCCCGGACCAGGTCGCCGCCGGACCCGGCGCCCCCGCACTGCTCCTCGCGCTCACCGCGGCGCTCGCCGGGGACGGCGCCGACGTCCTCGTACCCCGCCCCTGCGCCGCCTGGTGGGCCCCCTACGCTCGGGTCCTCGGGCGGCCCGTCTTCCATGTGCCCACGCCCGCCGAGAGCGGCGGCGTCCCCGACCCCTACGCGCTGCTGGAGACCGTGCGCCGGGTCCGCGCCGAGGGCGGCGACCCCCGGCTGCTGGTGCTGTCCGTCGCCGACGACCCCACCGCCACCGTCGCCCCGCCCGAACTTCTGCACGAGACCGTGGAGGCCGCCACCGCCGAGGGCCTGCACCTGGTCAGCGACGAGACCTGGCGCGACACCGTGCACGCGCCGCACGCCACCGTCCTGCTCAGCCCCGCCGAGATGCGGCCCGACCGGGTCACCGTCGTCACCGACCTGGCCGGCTCCCTGCTGCCGCCCGGCTGGCCCGCCGCCGTCGCCCGCTTCCCCGCCTCCGACACCGGACGGCGCCTGCACGCACGGGTCCTGGACATCCTCACCGGGCTCGGCGCCCGCCTCGCCACCCCCGTCGCCGCGGCCGCCTGCTACGCCCTGGACGAACCCCCGCCCGTGACCGAGCGCCGCGAGGCCGCCGTACGGCTGCACGCCCGGCTGGCCGACGCGGCGCACGCCGAGGTCACCGCCGCCGGCGCCCTCGCCCGCCCCCCGCAGGCCGGGCGCCACGTCTACGCCGACCTGAGCCCGTTCCGCGAGGCGCTCGCCGCCCAGGACGTGAACGACGCACAGGAACTGGAGGACTTTCTCACCGCCAGGACCGGTATGCCCGTGCCCGGCGGCCACCGCTTCGGCGACGATCTGGCGGCCCCGCGCGTACGGATCGGCACCGGGCCGCTGCTGGGCGGCGCGGACGAGGAAGAACGCACGGCAGCCCTCACCTCACCCACACCATGGGAACTGCCCTTTGTACAACGCTCGTTGATCTCCTTGAGGTCGGTCCTCGACGATCTCCGCGACGAAGCCCAGCGATGGGAGCCTCCTCGATGACGCAGCAGACGCAAGAGCCCGGATCGACCCCGACGGCCGACAACTCGACCACGGCTCCCACGACTTCGACGGCTTCCACGACTTCGACGGCGACCGAAGCCCGTGCGGGCGGTGACACCGGTACGGCGACGGCGGCCGACGCCACCACGGGCGCGGCGACCGCCCCGCCCGCCCCCGGCGCGCCCCCCTTCCCGCCGCTGGCCGAACCCCGCCCGCTGGGCGAACGCCGGGTGTGGCCGCGCACGTTCCACGACCGGCTCACCGCACCGCTGCCCGGCCTCAAGGCGCTCGCCCGCTTCGCCCGCGAGGGCGCCGTACGCCCCGACGCGCAGGGCCTCGCCGACATCTCCCGGCTGCCGTACGCGCCCGCCCCGCTGCCCCGCGTCGACACCGGCACCCTCGCCGTCACCTGGGCCGGGCACGCCAGCTGGATCGTCCAGGTGGGGGGCTTGACCGTGCTCACCGACCCGGTCTGGTCGCGCCGCATCCTCGGCACCCCGGCCCGCATCACCCCCGTAGGGGTGCCCTGGGATCAGTTGCCCCGGATCGACGCGGTGGTCATCAGCCACAACCACTACGACCATCTGGACGCCCCCACCCTGCGCCGACTCCCGCGCGACACGCCGGTGTTCGCACCGGCCGGGCTCGGCCGCTGGTTCCGGCGCCGCGAGTTCACCCGGGTCACCGAGCTGGACTGGTGGGAGGGCGCCGAACTGGCGGGCGTCCGCTTCGACTTCGTGCCCGCCCACCACTGGTCCAAGCGCACCCTGACCGACACCTGCCACAGCCTGTGGGGCGGCTGGGTCCTCACCGCCCCCGGCGGTCCGCGCCTCTACTTCGCCGGCGACACCGGCTACGGCCACTGGTTCTCCCGCATCGGCCGCCGCTACCCCGGTATCGACCTCGCCCTGATGCCCATCGGCGCCTACGACCCCCGCTGGTGGCTCTGCGACGTCCACTGCGACCCCGAGGAAGCCGTCCGGGCCACCGTCGACCTGGGCGCCCACCGCATGGCCCCGATGCACTGGGCCACCTTCGTCCTCTCGGCGGAACCGGTCCTCGAACCCCTGACCCGCGTCCAGGCGGCCTGGGAGGAGGCGGGCCTGCCCAGAGAGGACCTGTGGGACATGCCGATCGGCTCTTCGAGAACCCTCGGCTGACTTCTTCCCGCGCTACCGGAACCGCCGCACCAGTCCCGGGAACGCGCTGATCGCGACGGTCAGCACCACCGCCACCACCACCCCCTCCCACGGCTCGGGAAACAGCGAACCCCCCACGATCCCGATCACCTGATACGTCGCCGCCCACGCCAGACACGCCGCCACATTCCCCCGCGCGAACCGCCGAGACGGCCACTCCGCCATGAGACACGCCAGCATCACCGGAATACGGCCTCCCGGCACCAGCCGGGAGAGCACGAGCACCGCGACCCCGTGGTCGGCCAGCTTCCCCCGCGCCTGCTCCAGCCGCTCCTCCGGCGCCCGCGACCGTATCGCCTCCAGCCACCGCGAGCCGCCCCGCGACCGCAGCCCCCGCCGTCCCAGCCAGTACAGCGCCGCGTCCCCGAGGAACGCCGCGAGGGACGCCGTGACGAACACCAACGCCATCGCGAACGGCGCCGTCTGATGGAACGCCACCACCGCCGCCGAACTCACCAGCGCCCCGGTCGGCACCACCGGCACCAGCGCGCCGATCAGCACCAGCAGGAACAACGACGGGTAACCGAGTGCCTGTTGAGTCGACTCGGGCGGCACCGCGGACGTCGTCGCCGCGGCCAGCGTCGCCGCGGCCGCCAGCCGGCTCACCGGGCGACCGCCGGCCGGACACTCTCGCCGTGCGCCGGTTTGTGCACCGCCACCTTCGGGGCGGCCAGGGCGGCGAGCCGTACGAACTCGTCGCCGGGGGAGTGGAATTCATGCGGCCGCACCGCGTCCATGCCGATCGGCCAGTACGTCCCGTAGTGCGCCGGTATCGCCGCCTGCGGCGCCAGCAGGTCCAGAGCCGCTGCCGCCCGGCCCGCGTCCAGATGCCCCTCCCCGAGGAACGGCCCCCAGCCGCCGACCGGCAGCAATGCCACGTCCACCGGTCCGACCCAGCCGGCCATCGCGTCGAACAGCCCGGTGTCCCCGGCGAAGTACGTCCGCGCCTCCCCCTCGACGACGAAGCCCAGCGCGGGCGAGCGATGCGGGCCCACCGGCAGCCGCCGTCCGTCGTGCCGTGCGGGCACCACCCGCACCAGCAGCTCGCCGACGCGTATCTCGTCCCCCGGGACCACCTCGGTGACGCGGAGGTGTCGCAGCCGGCGCACGCCCGGCACCACCTGGAGTGCGCCCCGGGGCACAAGCAGGCGTGTGCCCGGGTCGAGCGCCCCCAGTGACGGCAGATGCAGATGGTCGGCGTGCAGGTGGGAGACGAGCACCACGTCGGCACGCCGGGCCTCGGCGGAGGGGAGCGGGCCCCGCCGGCGCCGCAGATGCGCCAGCCGACTGGCGAACAGGGGATCAGTGAGCACTCGTATGTTCGAGTCCTCGATCGTGCAGGTGGCATGACCCCACCAGGTGATCTCCACCGGCACCTTCTTCGCCTCCTTCACGCGCCTGTCCGAAGCCTACGGGCAGGAGTAGGGTCGGCGGCGAAAACCGGAGGTGAGGGGGACGCCATGGGACAACCACGCGGCGCCTCCGGCGCGCGCACACCGGCACGGGTGATCGCCATCGCCAGTCTGACCCCCCTCGAAGAACTCGACGCCGACCCCTTTCTCGTCGACAGCCGCACCCAGCACGCCATGTGCGCCCGCTGGGCCGACGAACACGGCTATGTCGTCGCCCGGGAACTGCTCGTCGGCGGGCTCCGCTTCGATCATCGCGCCCTGTGGGACGGCGTACGCCCCGGTGTCGACCTGTTCGTCGTGCCCAGCCTGCGGGTGCTGCGCCGAGCCCTGTCGTCCGTCGAGGAGTTCACCGCGGAGTGCGCGCGGCGCGGGGTGCGCGTGGTCACGGTGGGCCGGGCGGAACCGTCGTACGACGCGCAGATGAAGGCCCGGGTGCACCGTCGGCTGTCCATGCCGACCGCCGGGTACGACGGACGGTGATCCCGCGGACACGACGGACGGCGGCCTCTCCGGCACCACGGACGGTGAGCCCTCCATCACTCCTTCGGGTGGTTCTCGGCCGGTATGACAAGGTGGAGGGCGGCCCGGTCGCCCCAGCGCACCGGGACGGTGACCTCGCCGCGGGGCGGGGGCGGGTCGAAGCGGAGGAAGCGCGGGCGTGCGGGGCGTAGGGTGGCGGCGGGCCGCCGGTCGGATCGGATGGCGGCGGATCGCCCGTCAGATCGGGCGCAGCGTCGCCGTATGGGCCGTCTCCACACTCACCATGCTGGCCCTCGCGCTGCTCCTGCCCGACTTCCGGCTCCAGTCCGCCGACGGCGACAGCGCCACCCGGATCGCCCTCACCGCCGCCCTCGGCGCGGGCGCGTTCGGCATCCTGTCCGCCGTGGTGTGGCCGCTGCTCGTCCGTCTGCTGCTGCTCGTCCCCGCCCTCGTCCTCGGCCTGCTGGTCTTCTTCCTCAACGGCTCGCTGCTGCTGGTCGCCCTGCGCCTGAACCCCACCGGCCGGGGCGCGGTCGCGCCGGAGACCGCCGTCATCGTGGCCGCGGTCATGTCGGCCGTCGCCTCCGCCACGGGCGGTGCGCTCGCCGTGCGCGACGACGAGGCGTACCGGCGCCGGCTGCACCGTCTCGCCGACCGCCGGCGAAGAACGGACCCGCCCTGCGCCACCACCCCCGGCCTGGTCTTCCTCCAGCTCGACGGCGTCGGCCACGACGTGCTGACGGCGGCCGTGGACAAGGGGCTGATGCCGACGCTCGCCCGTCTGCTGGCGGTGGACGGGGGCACCCAGGCCCCCACCCACCGCCTCACCCCCTGGCACACCGACTGGTCCAGCCAGACCGGCGCCAGCCAGCTCGGCATCCTGCACGGCAGCACCTACGACGTCCCCGCCTTCCGCTGGTACGAGAAGGACCGCGGGGAGGTGATGGTCTGCAACCGGCCGACCAGCGCCGCCGAACTCCAGCGCCGCGCCGTCGCGCACACCGGCGACGGCGGACTGCTCACCGTGGACGGCGCCAGCCGCGGCAACCTCTTCAGCGGCGGCGCCGGGGAACAGGCCCTCGTGCTGTCCATAGCGGCCCGCCGCCGAAGCCGGGAGAACCGTTCCCGCGCCGGGTACTTCGCCTACTTCTCCGACCCGGCCAACGCCGTGCGCACCGCCCTGTCCTTCATCGCCGAGGTGGCCCGCGAGATCGGCGAGTCCACTCGCGCCCGATTCCGCCGCCGGCGCCCCCGGGTCTCCCGCGGCGGCCTCTACCCGCTGGTCCGCGCCTTCGCCACCGTCGTGGAACGGGACGTCGTGGTCGCCGCGGTGATGGGCGACATGCTCGCGGGACGCACCGCCGTCTACGCCGACCTGGTCGCCTACGACGAGGTGGCCCACCACTCCGGGCCTTACAGCCGCGACGCCGAGAAGGTGCTCGCCCGCCTCGACCGGAGCATCGCCCTGCTCGCCCGGGTCGCCGACCACGCCCCGCGCCCGTACCGCCTCGTCGTCCTCTCCGACCACGGGCAGAGCCCCGGCGAGACCTTCCACGCCCGCTACGGCCTCACCCTCGCCGACCTGGTACGGGCCGGCTGCGGACTGCACGTGCCGCGCCGTGCCGGACACACGCACAGCGGCACCGAGGCGCGGGCCGCCGTCCGTGCCGCCCTGCGCCGGCCCGTGGAGGAGGGCGAGCAGCACCACCCCGCCCGCCGCGAGCCGATCGTGCTGGCCTCCGGCAACCTGGGCCTCGTCTCCTTCCCCGATGTGCGCCACCGCATGACCAAGGAGGAGATCGACGCCCGCCACCCCGCCCTGCTCGGCACCCTCGCCAACCACCCCGGCATCGGCTTCCTGCTGGTGGCGAGCGCGGCGCACGACGGCGTGCTGCTCGGCCCCGGCGGCACCGAGATCCCGCTGGCCGACCTCGACCGCGACCCCGGCCCGCTGGCCCGCTTCGGACCCGGCGCCGTCGCGGCGGTGCGCCGCACCCACTCCTTCCCGCACACCGCCGACATCATGGTGAACTCCGCGTACGAACCCGCCGACGGCGAGGTGCTCGCCTTCGAGGAGCAGATCGGCTCCCACGGCGGGCTCGGCGGCGCCCAGTCCCGACCGTTCCTGATGTCGCCGGTGGAGCTGTCCGAGCCCGCCGCGGCGGGGGAGCGGCTGACCGGGGCCGAGCAGGTGCACCGGGTGCTGCGCCGCTGGCTCGGCGAGCTGTCCGGACCCGAGGTCCCGCTCGGCGCGGCCGCCGCCGAGGAGGAGGACGAGCGGGCGGCCTGACGACGCGTCCCACGGGCACCGCCGAACCCCCGCCTCCGCCGCGCGGATGTGATCGGATAGGGATCCCGGACACCCGGCAACGGGACCGCACCGCTCCCTCGCGAAAGGAACCACCGTGGCCACCACGCGCACCGCGCACACCGAATGGGAAGGCAACCTTCTCGACGGCAAGGGCGTCGTCAGCTTCGACTCCTCCGGCATCGGCGAGCAGCCGGTGTCCTGGCCGTCGCGCGCCGAGCAGGCGAACGGCAAGACCAGCCCGGAAGAGCTGATCGCGGCCGCCCACTCCAGCTGCTTCTCCATGGCCCTCGCCCACGGCCTGACCGGCGCCGGCACCCCGCCCACCAAGCTGGAGACCAAGGCCGACGTCACCTTCCAGCCCGGCGAGGGCATCACCGGCATCCACCTCACCGTGCGCGGCGAGGTGCCCGGCCTGGACGAGCAGGGCTTCACGTCGGCCGCCGAGGACGCCAAGAAGAACTGCCCGGTCAGCCAGGCGCTCACCGGTACGACCATCACCCTGACCGCCGAACTGGCCTGAGCCGGGGCGTCCCTTCCCGGTACCCGGGTGCCGCGCTCCCCGGCGGAGCGCGGCACCTCGGGGCCGTAGGGCGTCCGCCGGACCCGGGCCCGTACGCCTCAGAACCGCGCCCGGTACTCCCGCAGGATCTCCCGGGTGCGCCGCGCCGAGGCGGCCCGCGCCGTCATATGGTCCAGCACCTCCAGATGCGCGGCGACCTCCCGCCGTGCGTCCAGATACAGGGCACCGGTCAGATACTCGGTGAACACCATGTCGGGCAACTCCGGCTCGGCGAACCGGAACAGCGTGAACGGCGCGTACGTCCCCGGGTGCGGGCCCGCCGCGAACTCCGCGACCTGAAGCGTGATCCGGTCCTGCTCGGCGCACCCGATCAGCCGGTCCAGCTGCTCGCGCATGACCTCGGCGGACGTGCTCACCGGGCGTCGCAACACCGTCTCGTCCATGATCACCCACAGGTGCGGGGGATCGGCGCGCTCCAGCAGCCGCTGCCGTTCCATCCGCAGCGACACATGCCGCTCCACCGACTCCGGCTCGCTCTGCCCGATCGTCCCCGCCTCCATCACCGCCCGCGCGTACGCCTCGGTCTGGAGCAGCCCCGGTACGAAGTGCGGCTCGTAGGAGCGGATGATCCGGGCGGCGCCCTCCAGGCTGACGTAGAGACTGAACCAGTCGGGCAGCACATCGTGGAACCGCTGCCACCAGCCCGGCTGGTTGGCCTCCTCCGCCAGCCGCACGAACGCGGCCGCCTCCTCGTGCGCCACCCCGTAGGTGTCGAGGAGTACCTGCAAGTACGGTATTTTCAGCGCGACTTCGGCCGTCTCCATGCGCCGTACCGTCGCCGCAGCGACCCGCAGTACACCGGCGGCCTCCTCCCGGCTGAGCCCCGCCGCCTCCCGCAACTCCTGCAACCGCTTGCCGAGCACCACCTGACCCACGGTGGGTGCGGCCCGCCGCTCACTCACGCCACGCCCTCCCCTGCCGTGTCGCCTTGGCGCGCAGCAGTCTGTCACGCGACGCCTTCTCGCACAGCGGATCGAGCGCACTAAAGGGTCACAGGTTCGTCAACCCGCGAGTGTCTGGAGGTACTTGGCGGTCGCCGGGTCCGCCGGCAGGAAGGTCTCGATGGCGAGTTCGGCGACGGTGACGTCCATCGGCGTGTTGAAGGTGGAGATGGAGGACACGAACGACAGGATCCGGCCCTCGTGTTCGACCCGCATCGGCAGCGCGAAGTACGGCACCGGCTCCTCCGGCTCCTCGCCCGGCGCGTCCTCGGGCACCGGATACGCCGTCACCTCCTCGTACAGGGCGCGGAGTTGATCGGAGCGGTGCAGCGCGAGCTGCCGCTCCATCTGCGCCACCAGATGCCCGCGCCACTCCCTCAGATTGCGGATCCGCGGCGCGAGGCCCTCGGGGTGCAGGGTCAGCCGCATCGCGTTCGGTGGGTGCAGCAGCTTCTCCGGGATGCCGTCGAGCAGCATCGTGATGCCCCGGTTGGCGGCCACGACGGTGTACCCGGCGTCCACCACCAGCGCGGGATACGGCTCGTAGCCCTGGATGAGCCGCTCCATCCCGTCGCGCAGGGCGTCAAGGGCGGGATCGTCCAGCGGGGTCTCCGGGTAGCGCGGGGCGTAACCGGCGGCCAGCAGCAGCGCGTTGCGCTCCCGCACGGGTACGTCCAGATGCTCGGCGAGCCGCAGCACCATCTCCTCGCTCGGGCGGGACCTGCCGGTCTCCACGAAACTGATGTGCCGGGCGGAGGAGTCGGCCCGCAGGGCCAGCTCCAGCTGGGAGATGCGGCGCCGCTCCCGCCAGGCACGGAGCAGCGGACCCACCCCCTTGCTGTCGGAGGCGGCGGTGGACACGGAAGCTTCGGTGGCGACCATGGTCATACCTCGACCCTAAACGAGAAGTACGCACCCCAACGACCTCGCACCCGCGGACGCGCCAGGGCCGGTCTTTCGGATCTTGCCGACAGTCGCGGGGGCCGGCCGGAATCGACGGGGCGCCGAGCATCGGCCCCGTGGACGCGTCGCCCGCCCGCCCGGCCCGGCGCGTGGCAGGCTGGGGAGGAGATCAGCCCCGACCCGAAGGGAGCCGCGCCATGGCCGTCGCACCGCTGTCGCAGAAGGAGATCGAGGACCGGACCGCCGAACTTCCCGGCTGGTCCGCGGACGGCGACCGGCTCACCCGTACCTACCGGCTCCCCTCGCACTTCGCCGCGGCCGCCCTGGTCATGCACATCGCCCGCATCCAGGACGAGCTGGACCACCACTCCGACTGCACCCTCGGCTATCACTCCGTCGACCTCACCCTCACCACCCACAGCGCCGGCGGCACCCTCACCGAGAAGGACTTCACCCTCGCCCGCAGGGTGCAAGACATCGCCCCGGGCCACGGCGCACACTGAGCGTCGTGCTCGATTACGACAAGGAAGCCCGTGTCTACGACGCCTCACGCGGCGGCGAGCAGCGCGCCGAGGCCGCCGCGGACGCCGTCCTCGCCCTGATACCCGACCGCCCGGGCCGCCTCCTGGACCTCGGCTGCGGCACCGGCATCGTCACCCGCAGGCTCGCCGCGGCCCGCCCCGCGACCCGGGTGACCGGCGCGGACCTCGCCCCCGGCATGATCCACCGGGCCGCCGCCCGACTGCCCGGCGCGATCGTCCGGGCCGACAGCCGCCGACTGCCCTTCCCCGACGCCGCCTTCGACGCCGTCACCAGCATCTGGCTGCTGCACCTGCTGACCGGCCCCGACGACCTGGCCACGGTCCTCGCCGAGTGCGCCCGCGTCCTTCGGCCCGGCGGGGTGTACGTCACGACGGTCGACAAGGCCGCCGCGCACGACGTGGGCAGCGACATCGAGGCCGCCCTCGCCGACCGCCCGATCCGCCCCGCCGCGGATGCCGCCGACCTCGTCACCGCGCAGGCCGCCCGGCACGGGCTCGCTCTCGCGGGACGGTCCGCCTTCCCCGGCGTCGGCCAGGGCCGCAGCCCCCGCAGCACCATCGCCGACCTGCACCGGGGCTGGTTCAGCCTGCTGCCACCCGGCGATCCCCGCCGGGAGACGTACGCCGCCCGCCTCGCCGCCCTCCCCGACCAGGACCGCCCGCGCGCGGACCCGACGTTCAGCTTGCGCGCCTTCCGTAAACACTGACGGGTGTCGGAGGCCGACGGGGCGGGGCGGGGGCGGGTGGCCGGCCCCGGTGGCTATCGCCCGAGCCCCCGGCGGATCGCCGTCTCCACCGGCGAGTACGCCCCGTCCGGCCGCTCCAGCTCGTACGGCACCGCGGGCTCCAGCGGCGGCTGCGCCATGAGCCGCGGCCGGACGCCGCGGTGCGGCTGCGCCGCGTGCACCAGGAAGGGATGGCACAGATAGACATCGCCGGGGCGCCCGGTGGCCAGGGCGAGCGGCCGCTGTGCGCTCGCCGCGACCAGCTCCGGCGCGATCTCAAGGCCGGAGACACCCGCCTCGCCGTACGGTTCGAGGATCCGCGGCACATCCAGATGTGAGCCGACCCGGATCCGCGTCGGGGCGTCCTCCTCGGTCACCTCGCTGAACAGGAACAGCATCAGCAACGCCCGGTCCCTCGAAAGCAGATTGGTGTGGAACCAGGTGGCGCCCTCGGGCAGATAGCTGCCCTCGATGTGCCAGCCGGCGTCGCCCGGGTCCTCGGGGTGCGGGAAGCGCAGCGGGAACGTGCCGAGCGAGTACCGCGGCAGCCAACGCCGTTCACCCACCAGCAGGTCGAACGCCGCATGCAGGGCGGGGGAGTTGGCGGCGGCCGCGAAAGGGCCCTGCGCCAGGCCGCCGATCCGTACCACCGGTTCCTTCCAGGTGCCGGGGTCCTCCGGGTCGTACCCCGTCTCCCGCCACAGCAGCCGCGCGCAGTCCTCGGCGACCCGGGGCGCGACCGCGCCCTCGATCTTCACGAATCCGTCGGCGAGGAAGCGCTCCACCATGTCGTTGCCCATGCGGGCCATCGTGGACGAGGAGAGAGGGCCGGGCATCCGATTTTCCGGCGGCCGCTCGCCCCGGATTTGCCGGGTCGGCAACGGAACTGGCCCTCGCCCGGTGTGCCGTCGCACCCTGACGGCATCCGGAAGAGAGGCTGACCACCATGGCGCACGACCACCACGGCGAGCACACCCAGGGCCAGGGGCACGAAGAGGACCACGGACACAAGCACGGCCATGGGCATGGGCACGGGCAGGGGCACGGCACGGACCTCGACTGGAACGAGATGGCCCCCCTGCTGGAGGCCCAGGCCGAACTGTTCGCCCCGCTGTACCGGCAGGCCCTGTCCTGGCTCGCGGACGAGGTCGCCGAGCCGGGGCTGATCGCGGACGCGGGCAGCGGACCGGGGGTCCTGTCCTGCCTGTTCGCCGAGGCGTTCCCCGGCGCCCGGGTGGTCGCCGTGGACGGCACCGCGCCGCTCCTCGACCGGGCCCGCGCCCGTGCCGACCGGCTGGGCCTCGCCGACCGCTTCGACACCCTCGCCGGTGAACTCCCGGACGTACTGGACCAGTTGTCGAAGCCGGCCGATCTGCTGTGGGCCAGCCGCAGCCTGCACCACCTCGGCGACCAGCGGGCCGCGCTCACCGCGTTCGGGCAGCGGCTCGCCCCCGGTGGCACCCTGGCCCTCCTCGAAGGCGGCCTGCCCTCCCGCTTCCTGCCCCGCGACCTCGGCATCGGCCGCCCCGGACTCCAGGCACGGCTGGACGCGCTGGAGGAGGAGTGGTTCACCCGGATGCGCTCCGAACTGCCCGGCTCCGTCGCCGAGACCGAGGACTGGCCGGCCCTGCTGACCGCCGCGGGCCTGCGGTACACCGGCACCCGCAGCTTCCTGCTCGACCTGCCCGCCCCGGCCGACGACCGGACCCGCGCCTATGTCGCCGCCACCCTCGGCCGGCTGCGCGAGGGCTTCGGCGACGCCCTGGCCGCCGAGGACCGGGACACCCTCGACCGGCTCCTGGACCCCGCCGACCCCGCGAGCGTCCACCGGCGGCCGGACGTCTTCGTGCTGTCCGCGTACACCGTGCACACGGCCGCACGCCCGTCCTGACCGCGCCCGTTGTCCGACGGCACTTGACTTCGAGAGCGCTTCAAGTGGTGAACTCCCTTTCCGTCCAACGGCATTCGGAAATCCAGGGGGAAACCATGAACGACTCTCCGGTCGCGCTCATCACCGGCGGCGGCAGCGGCATCGGGGCTGCCGTCGCCCGGCAACTGCTGGCCGCGGGCCACCGGGTCACCGTCACCGGCCGCACGGAACGGCGGCTGCGGGACTTCGCCGAGGGCCTGGGCGACCCCGAGGAACTGACGACGGTCGTCGGCGACGCGGCGTCGTACGACGACATCCGGCGCGCGGTCGACCGCACCCGCACGGCGTACGGCCGACTGGACGCCGTGGTCGCCAACGCCGGGTTCGCCACGCATGACTCCGTGGCGGAGGGCGACCCGGCGGGCTGGTCCGAGATGGTGCTCACCAACGTCCTCGGCCCGGCCCTGCTCATCCGCGCCTCGGTCGACGCGCTCAAGGAGACGCGCGGCCGGATCGTGCTCGTCGGCAGCGTCGCCGGGTTCGTGAACACGCCCGGCAACCTCTATGGGGCGACCAAGTGGGCGGTCACCGGGCTCGCCGAGAACACCCGGCGGCAGGTCACCGAGTTCGGCGTCGGGGTGACGCTGATCGCCCCCGGCCGGGTGGAGACCCCGTTCTGGGACGGCTACGGCAGCCTGCCCCCGGGGCCTCTGCTGACCGCCGGCCAGATCGCCGACTCCGTGGTGTGGGCGATCCGGCAGCCGGCCGGGGTCGATGTCAACACCGTGGTCGTACGTCCGCTGGGTCAGCCCAACTGACGTACCAGCAGTTCTAGTTGTTGGCTATGAACTGCTGCGCCAGCCGGTCGCCGAGGGACACGGCGGCGCTGTGGCTCTCGATGGGGGAGACCTTGGAGTCCTTGAACAGGATGTAGGTCACGCCCGAGTCCGCGCCGCCGGTCGCCGGGTCGGGGTCGATCCCGAGCGCCTTGGCGGTGGCGTACGACGCCTCGCCGATGATCTTCGTGGGGCCGGTGTCGCCGACGACGGCGTACTCCACCTTGTTGTTGTAGATGACGGCGACCACGCCACCGCCCTTGATCCCGTAGTCGGAGTACTTCCAGATGCTGCTGGAGCTGGGCACCACGACATAGGGCAGCGACTCGGACTTCAGGGGCTTGCCGTCGGACTGGTGGAAGGCGGTGTCGTCCTGGTACCAGGGGTCGCGGTCCTCGTTGCAGTTGGTGGTGCGCTGGCCGTCGCAGTCGATGTCCATGTCGGCCTTCCAGAAGACCGCGCCGTTCTTGCCGCAGACGGGGACCGTGGCCGAGGTCTCGTCGTCGGTCTTGTACTTGCCGTTGGAGATCTGCGAACAGGACTTCACCTTGGCGAGCAGGTCGGCCGCGCTGACCGAGCCCTCCTGGGCGGCCTTCGGCGTGGCTGTCGGCACGGGGTTCGCGAGTGCGTGCGCGGGCATCAGGCCGGCGGCGAGCAGGGCGGCCCCGGAGGCCGCGGCGAGGGTCAGTGATCGAAGACGCACTGTGGGGGACCCTTCTGTTAGGAAACTTTCCTTACCGGGCGGCTCCACCGTGGCGTAGACGCCATGTGCGCGTCAACCCTCCGGCTGTGAACTCGTGGGAACCCCGTGCGTATTGCGGGGGTTTGTGCTCATGGCGAGACTGGAGTCACCGGAGGGATCCACGCCCTTCGCGCCCGGGAGGCGTCATGTTCGTACGCACGGTGTACGCGACCGGGGACCCGGCCCGGCTGGACTCGGCCCTGCGCGCTCTGAACGGCCAGGGTCACGATCTGCTGGAGGAGCGGCCCGGCTATCGGGGCGCGGGCGTCTTCGTCGACCGCGAGCTGGGCAAACTGCTCACGGTCAGCTGGTGGGAGTCCGAGGAGGCACAGGCCAACAGCGACGAGGTGATGCGGGAACGCCGCCCCGCGCTGCTGGAACCCTTCGCCGCCTCGGTGGCCGTCGAGCACTATCGCGTCGCGGTCTTCCACGCCCTGCCCCGGCCCGTGGTCGGCGGCGGACTGCGCGTCGCCCGGCTGGAGTTCGACCCCCGGGACGCGGACCTGCTGGCCGACACCTTCCACGCGAGCGCGCTGCCGCGTCTTGAGACGGTACCGGGACTCGCCCGTACGGCGCTGCTGCTGGACCACGACCGGGGCCGGGGCATCGCGGGCACGGTCTTCACCGACCAGCACGCCCTCGCGGCCTCCCGCGCCGCCCTCTCCGCCATCCGACGCTCCGGCACGGCGAAGGCGCGGGCGACGGTGGTGGCGCTGGAGGAGTTCGAGGTGGTGCACGCGGACGCGCATACGCTGTGAGTGCGGGCGGGTCCGCGGCGCCGTCCTGGCCGGTCGCGCGGTTCCCCGCACCCCTTCGAAGCCTCGGCCGTGTGTACAGGGCACTCCCGTACACACGGCCGGAAGAGAATGCGTCAGCCCATGTCGAACGTGGCCGGGTCCGGACCGATCCGCCGGTCCTCGTTCAGCGCGCCGATCGCCGCCAGGTCCTCCGCGTCCAGGCTGAAGTCGAACACCTCGATGTTCTCCTTGATCCGCGACGGCGTCACCGACTTCGGGATCACGATGGTGCCCTGCTGGACATGCCACCGCAGCACCACCTGCGCCGGAGTGCGGTTGTGCTTCTGCGCGATCGCCACGATCGCCGGCACCTCCAGCAGCCCCTTGCCCTGCCCGAGCGGCGACCATGCCTCCGTCCGGATGCCCTGCTCCGCGTGGTACTCCCGGGCCGCGTGCTGCTGAAGATGCGGATGCAGCTCGATCTGGTTCACCGCGGGGATGACGGACGTCTCCTCGGCGAGCCGCCGCAGGTGCTCCGGCAGGAAGTTGGACACACCGATGGCACGGACCCGGCCGTCGGCGTACAGCTTCTCCAGCGCCTTGTACGTGTCGACGTACGTGTCCCGGGCCGGCAGCGGCCAGTGGATCAGGTACAGGTCGAGATGGTCGAGCCCCAGCTTGCCGAGCGAGGTGTCGAAGGCACGCAGGGTCGCGTCGTACCCCTGGTCGCTGTTCCAGAGCTTGGTGGTGACGAAGATGTCCTCGCGGGGCAGACCGGAGGCCGCGATGGCCCGGCCGGTGCCCTCTTCGTTGCCGTACGCCGCGGCCGTGTCGATGCTGCGGTACCCGGCCTCAAGCGCCGTGCCGACGGCCCGCTCGGCCTCGTCGTCCGGCACCTGCCACACGCCGAAGCCCACCTGGGGCATCTCGACGCCGTTGTTGAGGATGATCGGGGGGACCTTGCTGCTCACGAGCTCGTGATCCTTCGCTGGTCGACGACGTGGTTCTCCATCGTCAACGATCACACACCGCGATACATTCCTGACGCGCCTGGAAGATCAGGATCCGTCCCGGCCCCTCAGGACTTGTACAGGGCCTCGACCTCGCGCTCGTACGCTTTCTCGATCGCCTTCCGTTTCAGCTTCAACGACGGCGTCAGCAGGCCGTGTTCCTCGGTGAAGGGCTGCGCCAGTATCCGGAAGGTGCGGATCGACTCGGCCTGTGAGACCAGCGTGTTCGCGGCGACCACCGCGCGCCGCACCTCGGTCTCCAGATCCGGGTCCCGCACCAGCTGCGCGGGCGCCATCGCCGGTTTGCCGCGCATCTGGAGCCAGTGTTCGACGGCCTCGTGGTCGAGGGTGACCAGGGCCGCGATGTAGGGGCGGTCGTTGCCGACCACGATGCACTGGCTGACCAGCGGATGGTCCCGGACCCGCTCCTCCAGCACCCCGGGCGAGACGCTCTTGCCGCCGGAGGTCACGAGGATCTCCTTCTTGCGGCCGGTGATCGTCAGATAGCCGTCCTCGTCGAGGGAGCCCAGGTCACCGGTGGCCAGCCAGCCGTCGTGCAGCGATCCGTCGGTCGCCTTGGGGTTGTTCAGATAGCCCTGGAAGACATTGCCGCCGTACAGCCACACCTCGCCGTCGTCGGCGATGTGCACGGTCGTGCCAGGGATCGCCTGGCCGACCGTGCCGTAGCGGGTGTGCTCGGGCGGGTTCGCGGTCGCCGCGGCCGTGGACTCGGTCAGGCCGTAGCCCTCATAGATCTGTACGCCCGCGCCCGCGAAGAACAGTCCGAGCCGGCGGTCCATACCGGAGCCGCCGGACATGGCGTTGCGGATCCGGCCGCCCATCGCGGCCCTGACCTTCGCGTACACCAGCTTGTCGAACAACTGGTGCTGCATCCGCAGCCCCGCCGTCGGCCCCGGTCCGAGCCCCCAGGCCTTCGCCTCGATCGCCTCCGCGTACCGCACCGCCACATCGACCGCCTTCTCGAACGGCCCCGCCTTGCCCTCCTTCTCCGCCTTGCGCCGGGAGGCGTTGAACACCTTCTCGAAGATGTACGGCACCGCCAGGATGAACGTCGGCTGGAACGCCTGGAGGTCGGGCAGCAGCGCGGCGGCGTTCAGCTGCGGCTGATGGCCGAGCCGCACCCGGCCCCGGATCGTGGCCACCTCCACCATGCGACCGAAGACATGGGCGAGCGGCAGGAAAAGCAGGGTGGACGCCTCGTCGCCGCGCTTGGAATGGAACACCGGCTCCCAGCGGCCCACCACACTGTCCGCCTCGAACATGAAGTTCCCGTGCGAGAGCACACAGCCCTTGGGGCGGCCCGTGGTGCCCGAGGTGTAGATGACGGTGGCCACCGAGTCCGGGGTGACCGCCTGCCGGTGCCGGTGCACCACCTCGTCGTCCAGATGCGCGCCGGCGTCGTACAGCTCCTGCACACAGCCCGCGTCCAGCTGCCACAGCTGGCGCAGCCGCGGCAGCCGGCCGATCACCGTGGCGATGGTCATCGCGTGGTCCTCGTGCTCCACGATCGCCGCGGTGACCTCCGCGTCGTACAGCATCCAGAAGCACTGCTCGGCCGAGGACGTGGGGTAGACCGGCACCACCTGGGCGCCGATGGTCCACAGGGCGAAGTCGAAGAGCGTCCACTCGTAGCGGGTACGGGACATGATCGCGACCCGGTCGCCGAACCGGACCCCGCTCGCCAGCAGGCCCTTGGCCAGGGCGAGGATTTCGTCACGGAACTCGGCGGAGGTCACATCGCGCCACTGCCCGGCAGCGTCCTTGCGGCCGAGGGCCACCCGCCCCGGATCCGTCTGGGCATGCTCGAAGACGACATCGGCCAGACCGCCCACCGGCGGTGCCGACGTCAGAGGCGGGTTGGTGAACTCGCGCAATCCTCGCTCCCCGATCCTCGCTGCCTGAACGCGCCGGTGATGTGCGGCACAGCGCCGTGAAAGCTACCTCACACCCTGACCGGAGGGGAGGGGGGCGGAAACAGAGCAAACCTCGCCTTCTGCCCGATGGTTGTCCGGAAAATGCCCGCACATGGGGAAGGGACGGACACAATACTGACGGGTCAGTAAGTTTCGGCGGCGTAATCTCCACCGAATCTGTACGCGCCGATTACCGCTCTGTACAGGGCGATTACGGCCACGACCACGCCGTGCGCGCCCCCCGACGGCTCCGCCCCGCCGCCCCCGTACGGCCACCGGTGTCCGGCCCGCCGCCCGACTCCCTGTGAAGAGCGCCACACCATCCTCAGCCCTCGTTCCTCAGCCGCCGTGGCGCCGCAACCGCTCCCCGCCCGCCAGGACCGCCGCCGCGAGGGCGTCCGCCGCCTGCTGCGTTTCGGGCCGGTGGCGGCCGTGCGCCAGCACGAAGTCGACCTTGCCGAGCTCCGGCAGCCCCGCGCGCTCCGGCAGCCGGAACAGGCCCGGCGGGATCAGCCGGCGAGAGTGCGCCATCACCCCGAGCCCCGCGCGGGCCGCGGCGATCAGCCCGTTGAGGCTGCCGCTGGTGCAGACGATCCGCCAGTCGCGCCCCTGCCGCTCCAGCGCCTCCAGGGCCCGCGCCCGGGTGAGGCCGGGCGGCGGATACACGATCAGCGGGACCGGCCGCTCGGCGTCCAGGCGCAGCCGCTCGGCGCCGATCCACACCAGGTCGTCGCGCCACACCAGCGCCCCGCGCGGGTCCTCCGGGCGCCGCTTGGCCAGCACCAGGTCGAGCTTCCCGGCGGCCAGCCGCTCGTGCAGGATCCCGGACAGCTCGACCGTCAGCTCCAGATCGACCTCGGGATGGTCGTGACGGAAGCCCGCCAGGATCTCCGGCAGCCGGGTCAGCACGAAGTCCTCCGAGGCGCCGAACCGCAGCCGCCCGCGCACCCGGGTCCCGGTGAAGAACGCCGTCGCCTGCTCGTGCACCTGAAGGATCCGGCGCGCGAAGCCCAGCATCGCCTCGCCGTCCTCGGTCAGCTCCACGGAGTGCGTGTCCCGGACGAACAGCTGACGCCCCGCCGCGTCCTCCAGCCTGCGCACATGCTGGCTCACCGTGGACTGGCGCAGGCCCAGGCGCCGGGCGGCCTGGGTGAAGCTCAGCGTCTGGGCGACCGCGAGGAAGGTCCGCAGCTGTGTCGGGTCGTACACGGGCCCAGCGTACGTCGCTATCGCGAATCATGATGACAGTGAGAGTGGTGTGCGGGATTCCCGATCAAGGCGGGGCAAGGGATCATGAGGAGGGGCCCGGTCCCGCGGTCCCGACCGGAACTCCGTCGCACACACCCCCATGCCCCCATGTCCTCGCACACCATCGGAGCACCGTGACACGCCTGCGCTGGCCGAGCTGGATGCCGATCGACCCGTACATCGTGCTGCTCCTCGGCACGGTGGGCCTCGCCGCCCTGTTCCCGGCCCATGGCACCGGCGCCACCGTGGCCTCGGGCGCCTCGACCGCCGCGATCGCCTTCCTCTTCTTCCTCTACGGCGCCCGCCTCTCCACCCGCGAGGCACTCGACGGACTGCGCCACTGGCGGCTCCATGTCACCGTGCTGGCCTGCACCTTCCTCGTCTTCCCCGCGCTCGGCCTGGCCGCCCGCGCCACCGTGCCGGTCCTCCTCACCCAGCCCCTCTACCAGGGCCTGCTCTTCCTGACCCTGGTGCCGTCCACGATCCAGTCCTCCATCGCCTTCACCTCCATCGCACGCGGAAACGTGCCCGCCGCCATCTGCGCCGGCTCCTTCTCCTCCCTGGTCGGCATCGTCATCACCCCACTGCTGGCCGCCGTACTGCTCGGCAACAGCGGTGGTGGGTTCTCCGCCGACTCCCTCGTCAAGATCGTGCTGCAACTGCTGGTGCCGTTCCTCGCCGGGCAGCTGCTGCGGCGCTGGATCGGCCCCTTCATCACCCGGCACAAGAAGGTCCTCGGACTGGTCGACCGCGGCTCCATCCTGCTCGTCGTCTACACCGCGTTCAGCGAGGGCATGATCCAGGGCATCTGGCACCAGGTCAGCCCCGCCCGGCTCGGCGCGCTCCTGCTGGTCGAGGCCGCGGTGCTCGCCGTGATGCTGGTGGGGACCTGGTACGGCGGCCGGGCGCTGGGCTTCGGCCGGGCGGACCGGATCGCCATCCAGTTCGCCGGCTCCAAGAAGTCCCTCGCCGCGGGCCTGCCCATGGCCAGCGTCCTCTTCGGCGCCCACGCCTCCCTTGCCGTGCTCCCGCTGATGCTCTTCCACCAGATGCAGCTGATGGTGTGCGCCGTCATCGCCAAACGCCGCGCCCATGACCCGGAGGTCGAGAGCGGGGACGCCGGCCGGGGCGCCGGAGCCGGGACCGAGACGGGTGAGGGCGCCGAGGGGTCAGCGGCTCACCCGGTCCAGGGGCAGCCACAGAACCGCGTCCTTCGGTGATCGCAGCGCCTTCGGGTCGGCCAGCTCCTGATCGGTCAGCGCCCGGTCCCACACATGCACCTCGTCGATCGCACCGGTGAAGAAGGCCCGGCTGTCCATCCGCTGGCCTATGTGCACACCGAAGGCCGAGCTACGGCTCACCGAGCCCGGCACATCGGCCACCAGGGCCCGCGTACCGTCCACGAACAGCGACAGCGTCCTGTCGCCCCGGCGCAGCACCGCGTGGTGCCACTGGCCGTCGTTGTACGCGCTGTCCGTCCGCACGGACACCGTCCGCGGTGCCGCGGCGCCGTCCCGGGCGGTGATCAGCCCCTGTATCCGGTGGTTCGCCGGCTCCCCGCGCAGCCACACCTGCGGCTCGCTGGTCCCGATCCCGCCCATCCACAGCAGCGGCTGCTCCCCGCTCGTCGCCGTGTACCTGAACCACAGTGACGCGGTGAAGTCCTTCGCGCCCAGGGGAAGGCTCGCGCGGTACGGCAGGCGTACGGCGTCGTCCGTGCCGTCGAAGGCGAGCGCGCCCCCGAAGACGCCGTCCGTCCGCTGCGCGCCGCCGAGCACCGCGGCCGGGTGGGCGCCCGGGGCCAGGTCCGGGGTGACCGGGTCGGGGCCCCGGCGCGGGGTGAGCCAGTCCTCGGTGAACCGGGCGAAACGGATCTCGTCCCGCGCGTCCACCGCCCCGCCCTCGTACAGCAGACCCACGGTGTCATCCGCCGTCCGCACCAGGTCGGAGTAGCCCGACCAGTCGGTGGTGACGACCGTGCCCCGGTCCACGCTGTCCCAGGTGCGGCCGCCGTCGTAGGAGGAGCGGATCATCATGGTGCGACGCCGGTCGGGGTCGGCGGGGCAGGCCAGCAGGACGCGGTCGCCCAGGCGCAGTATCGACCCCTGCACCTGCGGGGTGTACAGGTCGGGAAGGGCACGGAAGGGCGCGGTGAAGCTGTTGCCGCCGTCGCGGCTGGTGGTCTGGGTGCGCTGGCCGAGGTCGGTGCCGTCCGTCTCCCGGCCGCTGACCAGGATCGAACCGTCCCCGAGCTCGGCGAGGGTCAGCTCGGACGGCTTCTGCCGGAAGGTGCCGTCGTCCGCGATGGGCCAGGTGTCGGTGGCGCCGATCCGCCAGTGGCCGCCGTGGTCGTCGCTGACGATGAGCGCCGCGTGGTTGGCGGTGATCCGGCTGCCGTTCCAGGTCTCGGCGTTGACCCCGAACACCAGCCGGCCGGCGTACCGCCCCTTGGTCAGCTCAATACCGTGCACCGGACCCGTCGCGTACCAGGAGTTCCAGTCGGCGGGCAGTATCTCGGGGCTCAGATCGCGCGGTGCGGACCAGGTCAGGCCGTCGTCGTCGCTGTACTGGAGATGCGGGGTGCGGTCGCAGGGGACCGAGCAACTGGCGCTGTCCGTACGCCCCGTGTTGTACGTCTCGGCGAGCCAGATACGGCCGGTCGTCCGGTCCACGATCGGCGCCGGGTTGCCATGGGTGTCGCCCGCGCCCTCATTGACCACCCGCAGCGGGCCCCAGGTGCGGCCGTCGTCGGTGGACCGTTTGACCACGATGTCGATGTCAGCGGCGTCCCCGCAGTTGAGCACCCGGCCCTCGGCGAAGGCCAGCAGCGTCCCGTCCTTCGCCCGGACGACCGCGGGAATGCGGAAGCAGGCGTAACCCGGGTCCTGGGAGGCCCGGAACAGCACCTGCTGCTCGAACTCGGGCGCTACGCCCGCTCGTTGAGACTGACGACCTCCTTGAATCTGTTGGTTCTGCGGGGTTGATTGGGCCGGTTGGGCCGGCAGCAGGGGCGCGAGGAGGGCGGCCGTCATGACGGCGGCCGTGGCGAGTACGGATCTGAGTCGGGCGCGAAGACATGACGGCACGTACGGCCTGCCTCTCGTCGGCCGGACATCTGGACGTCCGGACATCCCATGTCCAAGGTGCGCCCCATCGAAGGTAGTTGGGCCTTTGGTGTCATACAAGAAGTGTGCCGGGACCCGCCACGCGAAACGATGGAGCCCGCCACCGGAAGCATCCGGGGGTTTACCGGAGCAAGCGCGCGGGGGTTCATGGGCGCAGCACGACCTTGCCCAGATTGGACCGTGTCTCTATCGCCGCGTGTGCCCGCGCGGCCTCCTCCAGGGCGAACTCCGCGTGCACGACGGGCCGTACGCTCCCCTCGGCGAACAGTCGCCACAGTTCCCGGCGCCACCGCTCGTACAGCTCGGGCCGGCCGCGGGCGATCAGCGCCATCTGGAAGCCGATCACCGACTTGGCGCCCACGAGGAGGTCGTACGCCCGGATCGTACCGCCGCCCGAGCTGTAGGCGACCAGCCGGCCGTGCGGTGCGAGGGCGGCGAGGGCGGGGGTGAGCAGCTCGCCGCCGACCGCGTCCAGGACGCAGTCCACCGGCTCGCCCCAGCCGTCGTCGCCGTACCGGACGCAGTCGTCCGCGCCGAGGGAGCACACGAACTCGGCCTTCGCCGGGTCGGACACGGCCCCCACGACCCGCCCCGCACCCCGCGCCCGCGCCAGCTGCACCGCCAGGTGCCCGACCCCGCTCGCCGCCGCCGTCACCAGCACCGACTCGCCCGGCTCCGGACGCGCCGCGGACAGGGCGCCGAGCGCGACCAGCCCGCTGCGCACCAGGGCGACCGCGTCCACCTCGGTGGCGCCCTCCGGCAGCGGTGAGGCCATGGCCTCGTCCAGCGCCGCGTAATCGGCGTACCCGTGTCCGAAGCACAGCCCGGTCACCCGGTCGCCGGCCCGGAACCGGGTCGCCTCCGCGCCGACCGCCACCACCTCGCCCGCCACTTCGCCGCCCAGCGGTATCGGCTCGGGGGCCTCGCGGACCTTGCGGACGACCGGCAGCGTGACACCGATCGCGGCGCAGCGCACGAGCAGCTGCCCGGGGCCGGGCTCGGGGATGTCGGCCTTCTCCATGAACAGGGGGCCGCCGGGGGAGTCGTACCGGACGCGACGCATCGCAACCTCCGTGGCCGTCGGACCGGGTCGCACAAGGGCGGACCGGGCCGGATCGGCGGGATCGGTCGCGGGGTAAGGGCGGGCCGAACCTCGCGAAATCGTTGGGAGCCCCAACGATATGTCGAAACTCATGGGGAAGTCCAACGATTTCTCGGATAGGCTGCCGACCATGGCTGCCGAAACGTTTCCGAGTGCCGAACCGGCACGGACGTCCGAACCGCCCCTGACCGCGATCCGGGCACTGCCCAGCTGGATCCTCGGCCGGGCCGCCGCGCGGGGCCGGGCCCTTGTCGCCGACGCGCTCGCCGCCGAGGGGCTGAAGATGTGGCACCACGTGGCGCTCTCCGCCGTCCGCGATCTCGCCCCCGTGGCGCAGGCCGATCTCGCGCGGGGGATCGCCCTCGACCCCAAGGACCTCGTCGGCATCCTGAACGACCTCCAGCGCGCCGGCCTGGTCGTCCGCACGCCGGATCCCCGGGACCGCCGCAAGAACGCCGTGTCCCTCACCGAGGAGGGCGGCCTGCTCCTCGGACGCTGCGAGCAGGCCGCCCGTACGGCCAACGAGGAACTGCTCGCTCCGCTGTCGGCGGCCGAACGCGAGCTGTTCATGCTGCTGTTGACGAGGATCTCCGGCGTGGAGGGATGACCCGGGCGGTGTCGGACCGGACCTCAGGCCAGGGTTCCGCCGCCGTCCACGACCACCACCGAGCCGGTGCTGTAACCCCCGCGCATCAGATACAGATACGCCTCCGCCACATCCGCGGGCTCGCCCACCCGGCCCACCGGCAGCGATCCCGCCGCCGCGCCGTACAGCCCCTCGCGCTCCGCCTCCGGCAACTCCCGCCACAACTCGGTGCGTACGACACCGGGCGCGACCACATTGACCCGCAGCGGCGCCAACTCCAGTGCCAGCGCCCGGGTCAGGGACTCCATCGCCCCGCACAGCGCCGACACCACGCTCGAACCCGGCAGTGGCCGGTATCCCGCCGTACCCGTGGTCAGGACGATCGAGCCGCCCTCGCGGATCGACCCGGCGCCGTGCTTCACCGCCCGGTACGCGCCCCACAGCCTGGTGTCCAAGAACCGCTGCGCCCGGTCCAGTTCGGTGTCCGCCACGCTCTCCAGCAGCAGCGTCTCACCCGCCGTGTACACCAGGTGGTCGAACGCGCCGAGCCCCTCGAAGAACCCGCGCACCGCGGCCTCGTCCGTCGTGTCCAGCACCTCCCCGCGGGCACCCTCCGGCAGCCGCTTCAGTGCCGCGTCCACGCTCTCCCGCCGCCGCGAGGCGACCACCACCTCGGCGCCCTCCCGCACCGCGCCCTCGGCCACCGCGAACCCGATGCCCGACGTACCCCCGAGCACCACCACACGCTGTCCCCGCAGACCCATGGAACTACCTCTCCGTCAACGTGCTCCGACTTTCCGTACGCCTCCAAGCCTGCGGTTCTGGGGGCGGGTTCGTCCAAGACCTCTTCTGGCCGTGGCGGGTGGTCGGTCGGGTCGCGGTCAGCCCTTCGCCGTTTCCGTCTCCTCCGCAAGGACGATCCGGTCGTCCCCCGCGTACACGTTCATCGAGCCGCCCCGCAGGAAACCGACGAGTGTCAGGCCGGTCTCCGCCGCGAGGTCCACGGCCAGCGACGACGGCGCCGACACCGCCGCCAGCATCGGGATCCCGGCCATCACGGCCTTCTGCGCCAGTTCGAACGAGGCTCGGCCGGAGACCAGCAGCACCGTGCGGGACAGGGGCAGCTCGCCGTTCTGGAGGGCCCGCCCCACCAGTTTGTCGACCGCGTTGTGCCGGCCGACGTCCTCCTTGATGTCGAGCAGCTCTCCGTCCTCGGTGAACAGGGCGGCCGCGTGCAGACCACCGGTGCGGTCGAACACCCGCTGGGCCTCCCGCAGCCGTTCGGGCAGCCCGGACAGCAGCGCGGGCGTGACGCGCAGGCGAGGGCTGTCGGCGATGGGCCAGCGGGTGGTCGTACGTACGGCGTCCAGGCTGGCCTTGCCGCACAGCCCGCACGAGGACGAGGTGTACACGTTCCGTTCGAGGGTGAAGTCGGGGAGGGAGACGCCCGGGGCGGTCCGCACGTCGACCACGTTGTAGGTGTTCGAACCGTCGGCGATCGCACCCGCGCAGTAGACGATGTTCTGGAGATCGGACGCGGTGGCCAGCACGCCCTCGCTCACCAGGAACCCGGCCGCGAGCGCGAAGTCGTCGCCCGGGGTGCGCATGGTGATCGCCAGCGGCTTGCCGTTCAGCCGGATCTCCAGGGGCTCCTCGGCGACGAGCGTGTCCGGCCGGGTGGTGACCGCGCCGTCCCGGATGCGGAGGACCTTGCGTCGTTCCGTGACTCGTCCCATGTCCTGATCAGCCCCGGTTCTGTACGTGCTGGTGGCCGAGCGGCCCTTGGTGCGGGATCTGCGATGCGGAGATCTCATTGTCCTGCACCTGCATTGTCCTGCACATGGAGGACGAGGCCGCGGCCCGCTTCGCGGGAGGCCGGGTGGTGCCCGGTGGTGCGCGGTAGTGCCCGGGTAGTGCTCGCGAGGGCTCGGTGGTGCTGAGGGGAGCCGACAATTCGTATGCCCGTTTCCTGTGGCTTCACGTGCCGTCGTACTGGCGAGTCACTCAGCAGACTGTGGATCCCGTTCACCACGGCAACAAGGGGGACCTCCGTCATGCACGGCTCTCGCATCGCCGCCATCGGCCACTATCAGCCCGCCCGGGTGCTCACCAACGAGGACCTGGCCGGCATGGTCGACACCAGCGACGAGTGGATCCGCACGCGGGTGGGCATCCGCACCCGGCACATCGCCGGCCCCGACGAGCCGGTGGACGAGCTGGCCGCGCACGCCGCCGCCAAGGCCCTCGCCGCGGCGGGGCTCGGACCCGCCGACATCGACATGGTCCTCGTCGCCACCTCCACGGCCATCGACCGGTCCCCGAACACCGCCGCCCGGGTCGCGGCCCGGCTCGGCATCCCGGGGCCGGCCGCGATGGACATCAACGTGGTGTGCGCCGGCTTCACCCACGCCCTGGCCACCGCCGACCACACGATCCGCGCGGGCGCGGCCACCCGTGCGCTGGTCATCGGCGCCGAGAAGATGACCGACGTCGCCGACTGGAGCGACCGCAGCACCTGCGTCCTCGTCGGCGACGGCGCGGGAGCCGCGGTGGTGGAGGCGTGCGCGCCGGAGCAGGAGCCGGGGATCGGGCCCGTGCTGTGGGGGTCGGTGCCGGAGATGGGGCACACGGTACGGATCGAGGGCACGCCGCCGCGGTTCGCGCAGGAGGGCCAGAGCGTCTACCGCTGGGCCACCACCCGGCTGCCGGCCATCGCCCGCCAGGCCTGCGAGCGCACCGGGATCACCCCCGAGGACCTCGCGGGCGTCGTCCTCCACCAGGCCAATCTGCGCATCATCGAACCCCTCGCGGAGAAGATCGGCGCCGTCGACGCGGTGATCGCCCGCGACGTGACGGAATCCGGCAACACCTCCGCCGCGAGCATCCCCCTCGCCCTCTCCAAGCTCGTCGAACAGGGCGCCCTGCCCACCGGCGCGCCGGTCCTCCTCTTCGGCTTCGGCGGGAACCTGTCGTACGCCGGTCAGGTCATCCACTGCCCGTAGGACGCGCCCGCCCGTACGATCACTCTGCGTATATGGGCTCCCGCACCGTGTACACACCCGCGAACCCGCCCGGCTCCTCGCCCACCCGAGCGAAATACGCAGGTGAAAGGCACTCCGAAACCTTGGTATTGTTGTCCATGTCGCCGCGAGGGAAGCCCTCCGCAAGGCGACAGACACCTGGTCCGGGTGGCGGAATGGCAGACGCGCTAGCTTGAGGTGCTAGTGCCCTTTATCGGGCGTGGGGGTTCAAGTCCCCCCTCGGACACCAGCAGAGACCCCAGTTGATCTGGGGTCTTTCTGTTTTTGGGCTATGGCGGTCTCGGTCGGCATCAACCCCCACGGCTATCTTCCCGATCGTCGTCGGGCGGTTCGACGCAGACGGTGATGCGCTGTTTGGGCATGGCCGCTCTTTCGGTATCTCTTCGTGGAGTCATCAGGCGCGCGGCATCCGAGGGGCAGTCGGCGCTTTGGTTGCTACGGCAGCGACCTGGGTGGATGGATTGGGGCCGAGCTCAAGGAGGATCGCCCACCGTCGGCCTCTGCGAGGTCTCTCCTTGCCCATGCCTCGTGCCCCCCAGGCGCGTTCGGAGCGAAACCGGCCGGGCGTTGCTCGTCGCTTTTGCGATGTCGGAGGTTGTCGCTCCGTGTTCCAGCCGGTCGCGTTCAAGGCGGCGCGCGCTGTCGGTCGGCTCGGGGGTGGGAGAAGTCCGCCCCGGGCACCTGTAGTTCCCCAGGGCGGGCACCGTTCCATCAGGCGGTCGGCGATCGACCGCACCGGCCGTGTCGCCGCCCCATCGAACACCCCTCGCGAACTTCGCTCCCAGAAACTGCTGTTGGCCTCGTTGACACGCCGTAAGCCCACGCGTTTCACTCGACACCTGTGAATGGCAACGTTGTCAGGCCGCCGACCGAAGGCGCCCGGCACCGGCGCTCTCACCGATGTCCCTGCCCTTCGGCACATCAGCACCTGTGCGAAGCACGAAACGCTGCGGAGGTAACCGATGGTCCGATCCCGACGTTCAGCCGAGCCACGCAATCGAAAGAGATTTCGTCAACGTCTGGCCGTGATCTCCGTCCTGGGGATCGCGGCGTTCCCGCTTCCGGCGATCGGCGGCGCCTATGCCGCGAGTGCCGCGTCGCCGGCCCTGGTGAAGGATCCCGCGTCCCTCGTCAACCCGCTGATCGGCACCTCCGGAGAGGTGGACACCTTCCCCGGCCCCGACATGCCGGCCGGCATGGTGCAGTGGGGTCCGGACACCACGCCCGACCGGCCCTCCGGCGGCGGCTATGAGTACGACGACAAGAAGATCTCGGGCTTCAGCCTCACCCATGTCTCAGGACCCGGGTGCGGTGTCGCGGGTGACCTGCCCATACTTCCGGTGACCGGCTCGCTCTCCGGCAATCTCGGCAACACGTCCGCGGGCTTCAGCCACGCCGATGAGCAGACCGGCATCGGGTCGTACAAGGTCACCGACGCGAACGGCGTCACGACCCGGCTGACCGACACCACGCGCGCCGGACTGGGTTCCTTCACCTTCCCGACGGGCAGTCAGGCGAACCTGCTGTTCAAGCTCAGCGGCGGGGCCACCCAGGTGGACGGGACCCGCGTCCAGGTGGTGAACAAGAAGGAGATCAGCGGCTCGGTCGACAGCGGCCACTTCTGCGGTGCGAAGAACCGGTACACCCTGCACTTCGACATCAAGTTCGACCGGCCGTTCACCGGCAGCGGCACCTGGGTCGGCGGCACCATCAACCCGGACGCGACCTCGCTGAAGGCGGGCAAGGTCGAGCAGAAGGTGCAGCCGCATCCGTCGAAGCGGCTGAAGGAGAAGCACTTCACGGTTCCCGCGGCCCCGTCGCCGACCGTGCACGGGGGCGCCGCGAAGTCGTCCGGTACGGGTACGCCCTCCCCGGACCCGAGTACCGGCGCCACGCCCTCGACCTCGCCGTCAGCCTCGCCCTCGGCCACGAGCAAGTCCGCCCAGCCGCCCACCACGGGCGCCAACGGGATGTACCTGACCTTCGACACCTCCTCGAACGCCACGGTGAAGGCGAAGGTCGGCATCTCGTACACCAGTGACGCCAATGCCGCGGACAACCTCACCACCGAGATCAAGAACTGGAACCTCGACGCGGTGGAGCGGGCGAACCACTACGCCTGGAACACGGTGCTGGACAAGGTGCGGATCGGCGGTGGCACCCGGGACCAGCAGGTGCAGTTCTACACGGCGCTCTACCACGCGCTGCTGCACCCGAACGTCTTCTCGGACGCCAACGGCCAGTACATGGGCATGGACAACCAGGTCCACAAGCTGGCCAAGGGGCAGCAGGCCCAGTACGCCAACTACTCGGGCTGGGACACCTATCGCTCCCAGACCCAGCTGATGGCGATGGCCGAGCCCAAGGTCACCAGCGACGTCGTCACCTCCATGCTCAACGGCTACGACCAGACGGGCCTGCTCCCCAAGTGGGCCTCCAACAACGGCGAGAGCTACGTCATGGTCGGCGACCCGGCGGCCGGCATCATCGCCGACGCGTATGCCTTCGGCGCCCGGAGCTTCGACACGGACAAGGCGCTCGCCGCCCTCCAGCACGAGGCGACCGCCCCGAACAACGACCGTCCCGGCGAGGCCGTACGGGATGCCAAGGGCTATCTCCCGCTGGACGAGAAGGACTACGGGTGCTGCAACTTCTACGGCCCGGTCTCCACCCAGCTGGAGTACGACTCCGCCGACTACGCCCTCGCCGCCTTCGCCAAGTCACTGGGCAGGAAGGCGGTTTACCAGAAGTTCGCCACCCGCGCCCAGGACTGGATGAACGTCTTCAACCCGGGGACCGGCTACATGCAGGCGAAGGACAAGGACGGCAGGTTCGCGGGCGGTTTCACCCCGGGCACCTCCAACGGCTTCGTCGAGGGCACGTCGGCCCAGTACACGCCGATGGTTCCGTTCAACCTGAAGCAGCTCATCCAGGCGCGCGGCGGTGACCAGGCGTACTCGTCCTTCCTTGACAGCCTGCTCGACAACATCACCGACCCCGGCAACACCAACGCCAACCTGAGCAATGAGCCCAGCGTGGAGATCCCCTGGGAGTACGACTACACCGGCCGGCCGTGGAAGACCCAGGAGGCCGTCCGCGCGGCCCAGCTGAATCTGTACTTCAACGCCCCGGTCGGCTCGTTCGGCAACGACGACCTCGGCGCGATGAGCTCCTGGTACGTCTGGTCCGAGCTGGGCATGTACCCCGAGACCCCGGGCACGGACACCCTCGCGCTCGGCAGCCCGGCCTTCCCGGTGGCGCAGGTGACGCTCGCCGGTGGCAGGACGGTGCGGATCAACGCACCGCAGGCGGCGCCCGACGCGCCGTATGTGCAGTCCCTCGACGTCAAGGGCAAGGAGTGGAACAGCTCCTGGCTGACGTACGGACAGTTCAAGGGCGCGGGCACGCTGGACTTCACCCTCGGGACCCGGCCGAACAAGTCCTGGGCCTCCGATCCGTCGGCGGTGCCGCCGTCGGACACCACGGGCGGGGACCGCGTCCTGGCCGCGGCCGGACCGACCAGTGACGGACTGGTGCTCCAGCCGGGCGCTTCCGGTGAGGGCACGCTCGACCTCACCAACCTCGGCGGCAAGGCCGTCACCGTCGACTGGAAGGCGACGGCGCCGTCCGGCGTCACGCTCGACCCGGCGTCGGGCTCGGTGACGGTGCCCGCCTCGGGCAGCGCGGAGGCGAAGGTGCGGGTGACGGCGGGCACGAGCGAGGGGACGTTCCCCGTCGCCTTCGCGCTGACCGATCACAGCACCGGGGCGGCACTGAACGGGGCGGCGCTCCGGGTCGCGGTGGCCAAGGCCGGTGAGCTGTGGCCGTACGCAACCAACGAGGGCATCTACCCCGACGGTACGACCTTCTCGGGCGGCTTCGACGACGGCGGCTGGGCGTTCTCGCAGAACGCGCTGTCGGCGGCCGGCGCCACGAGCGGCTCCGCCCTGACGGTCGACGGCATCTCCTACACCTGGCCGGCGGTGGCGTCCGGTCGGCTGGACAACCTGGAGATGGCCGGCCAGACCATCCCGATGCCGGCCGGTACGTCGGGAGCGTCGCTGGGCCTGCTGGGCACGGCGACCAACGCGCCGACCGACGGCAGCGGGGTGTCGGGCACGATGACCGTCACCTACACCGACGGCACCACCGCCAAGGCGACGGTCGGCTTCTCGGACTGGACGCTCAACGCCGGTTCGACCAAGCCGATGGCGGGCGACACCACGGCCGTCACGACGGGCTACCGGAACACCGGAAGCGGCGGCCGGGACGGTGTGAAGACCTACGTCTTCGCCACGAAGGTCCCGCTCGACGCGTCCAAGCAGGTGGCCTCGATCACCCTGCCGGTGACCGGCTCGTCGGGCAGCGACCACCTGTTCGCCTACGGCTTCGGCCGGTGAGAGGCGGGCGACACCGATGACGGTGGGCCGGTCCCGACGCCATGAGCCCCAGGGACCGGCCCATCCCGGGCCACCCGGCCCATCCCGGCGCATCCCGGCCCACCCGGTCCGCGTGGCGTGAGCCGCCGTGGCGCGCGCGTGCGTAACTCGCTGTCTTCCGGGGTGTCGTACTCCTAAGGTTCCGGCATGGCGGACGACGAGCGGAAGCAGGCCGTGCAGGCGGCCATCGACGGGGAGTTGCGGCTTCTCGACCCCGAGGTACGAGCCGTTCCGGCCCTGGTCCTGGAGCTGCTGGACCCGGAGTTCACCGAGTTCGGGGCCTCGGGGCGCCGGTGGGACATAAACTCGGTCCTCACCGTGACGAGCAGCGGCTCGGTGTCCGCGGAGTCTCCGGTCAAGGTGAGTGAGATGTCCGGGGTGCTGCTTGCTCCTGGTGTCGTTCATCTGACGTACTTCGCCGACAACCAGGGGCGTCGGGCCTGGCGCAGCTCCCTGTGGCGGCTGACGGAGACGGGCTGGCGGATGTACTTCCACCAGGGCACCCTGACCGATTGAGCGCGGCCGGACCGGTCACCTCCACAGGTCCTTGCTCGTGCATACGTGCGCGCCCATGTTCCGCTCCATCATCCGCAGGGCGGCCCGGGCGAGGTCCTCGTGGATGTGGGCCACGGCGTCCCTGGGGACGATCACGTCGAAGTGGCGGATATGGGCGTCGAGAGCCGAGTAGAGCACGCACTGCTCGGTCACCTGTCCGGTGAGCACCAGCTGGTCGATGTTCTGCTGACGCAGCAGGTACTCCAGGGGAGTCTCGAAGAAGACGGAGTGGCGGGCCTTGACGACGAAGAGGGAGTCCCGGTCGGGCTTCAAGGGCTGCACCAGGTGCCTGTGCGGTCCGCTCAAGGCGTGATCGAGCAACTCACCGTGGTGGGATCGCCACTCACCGAAGTTGTCGTTCACATAGATCACCGGCGCCGAGCGGTCCCGTGCGCGTCGCAAGAGGTCCGCCACGGCCGGTACGACCGTCCGGGCCGAGGGAATCAGCAGGTCGGCGTCCTTGTGGTCGTATGTGTTGATCATGTCGATGACCAGCAGTGCGGTGTTCTTCACGTCCACCGGGTTCCCCGTTCGCGGCGGGTGCATCGGTGGGCGGCGGCGCCATCGGCCTCGGCGGCGCAGGGCGGGCTCCTACAGGCCGCTGCCGAGCTCCGCGACCAGGTCACCGGCGGTCACGCGGTTCAGGCCCTCCGAGGCGTCCCCGGCACCGGGAAAGAGCCGGTAGTACGTGCCCGACGCCCGTGCGGGGCCGATGGATCCATGCACCGTCGCCAGGAACGCCCGTGTCCCGGAGGCGAGTTCGGCCGCCGCCGCGTCGGGGTCCGGGTGCGGGCGCCGTTCCTCGGCCTCCTCCAGGGAGGAGACCCGGCCGGCGAACGCGGCCGCGTCTTCGTCCGGCCGGCGCCGGTACCGCAGCAGCGCGGGCTCCGGCTCCCGGCACACCACGGCCACCTCGGGCGAGCGGGCAGCGGCCCGCCAAACCGCGAGGTCCCAGAGGGTGGTTCGGCTGCCGGAGCCGAACTGCTCCCACAAGTTCTGTGCCACGGCCGCCAGTTGGCCGCCGCCGTGCGAGCCGATGCTCTGGAAGCCGCCGGTGGACGTCAGATGGGTGTCCGTCCACAGCATCCGGCGCCGGCCCAGGTCCACGACCATCGGCAGGCACACCCGCGACTCGCCCGCGAGGTCGAAGCGCTGGCGCACCGTGCGCGGGTCGTACGACGCGTCGCGCGGGCCCTGCGCGGGCAGCGCCATGAAACCGGCGAAGGCGTCCGGCAACTCCTCGAAGGGCACGTTGTTGAAACTGAAGACGAGCGGGACGGCGTACACATCGCCCCGTGCTGCCAGCAGGTCCAGGTCCAGGTCCACGTACTCGGTGGCGCCCTGTGGGGCCGGGGCGGAGGTGAGGTCGCCGGAGTGGACCGCGGCCTGCGGGCCGTGCACCAGGTTCGTGTAGTCGCACAGGCCGGTGAACTTCCACTCGGCGTCGAAGAACGCGACCGACAGGTCCAGGTCGGTGCGGTTGCCCTGGGGCTCGGTCCAGTGCAGGAACAGCCGTAGCACCGCGCCCTCGGGCAGCGTCTGCATGCTGCCCCGGGCCACCGCCACCAGGGCCTTCGCGGTGGACCGCTCGGTGAAGGGCACGGTGAGGTCGGCCAGGTCCGCGTCCAGTACCGACAGCTCGTACGGCTCCCCGGCGGCGAACCGGCGCAGCAGCTCGGCCTCCAGGAGCGTCACCGCCGCCGTGACCAGTCCGGTGGACAGCGGAGCCCGCCGCTCCGGAACGGACAGGGCGCGGGTGACGTCGCCGCGCGGGAAGAACACCCGACGGCGGCCGGTACGGTCCTCGGTGCGGACCCGCAGCGCCCCGAGCGCCGACAACAGCGGACCCGGGCCCACCTTGGGCAGGCCGCGCAGCAGGGCCTTCTCCAGCTCCGGCACGAGGGTGTCGCAGGTGTGCAGACGCAGCAACACGTCCAGCCGGCGCACCAGTTCGCCGGGACGGTCCCCGGCGAGGGCGGCGGCCCGGCCCGCGTCACCCTCGGCCAACGCCTGCTCCAGCCGCCCGGCCCAGGTGGCCGGCCGGAGCCGGACACGGTTCACTCGTCCGTCGTCCACGCGCCCGTCGTCCACGCGCCCGTCGTCCACGCGCCCGTCGTCCACGCGGCAGTCATCCACGCGGACGGCGTCCGGGTGTGCGGCGGCCGTCTCCAGCAGGGCGGCGCCGAAGGCCGTGCCGGGGTCCACCGGGGTCCCGCGCAGCACGGCGAAGGCGAGGGCGGCACGCGGATGGCGGGCATGCCGTTCGAAGGGGTGGAGTACCTCCGCGGCGCGCTTCCATGCCGTGGGGTGCCGTAGCACGTCCTCCACCAGATAAGGCGTCGGCAACGCGTCGAGGATCGCGAGGAGTTCGCGGCGCAGCGGTCGCGGAAGACTGGTGAAGGGCGACAGGGTCACCAGCCCGGCGTCGCCGTCGGAGAGTACGGCGAGCAGCCGCAACACGTCGGTGGCGGTGGTGAGCCGCTCGGTCAGCAGCTCTCGTACGGGCAGGCCGTCCGGCGCCTCGCGCAGCAGCGCGCCCAGCACCGTCGCCTTGGTCTCCCGGACCGGGATCTCGCGCGGCAGCAGGCCCCGGCCGGCCGGGGTGAGCGGCAGCAGGGTGAGCAGGTCGTCGCGGTCCTGCGGGGAGAGCGGGGTACGGCGGGCCAGCAGGGAGTCGACCACGGCGCCGGCGTCGGCGGCCCGGTCGGTGCCCAGGCGCAGCAGCCGCAGCGGGCCGGGCAGCGGTGCCTTGGCGGCGCCGACGGCACGCACAGGGCGCAGGAAGGGGTCGTTCGCGTCGATCCGGCGGTGGCAGACCGGGCAGCCCGCGTAGTCGGATCCGTCCCAGCACAGCCGGCACACCAGGTGGGCGCAGGGCGAGACGGGGAACACCGTGCGTGCCTCGCCGCAGAGCACGCAGGGGTGGTCAGGCTGCTGGAGCAGGAAGGCGAAGACCCGGTCCACGTACAGCGCTTCGGTGTTGCGGGGCACGGTGCGCGGGAACTGGCGGAAGAGCGGGGTGTGGACGCGGTCGCCGCCGAGCAGGTCGTCGACCAGACCGACCAGCCGGGCGTGCGCCGCCGCCAGCTCCTCGGAGCCCAACGAGCCGAGTGCCGTGTGCAGTTCGGCGGAGAGGAGGTGGCCGCGGCCGAGCAGTTCGGCTTCGAGTCGACGCAGCGCCGGTCCTGATCCGTCGCCGGACGAGGACGGCCTGTCCACGAAGACGGTCTGGGTACGGCGCAGCAGTACGGACTCGGCAGCGAGCAACAGGGGATTCCCCTCCACGATGATCTGGAACTGAGGAACGGGGGCGGAGAGTGGGCGCGCCGGGTCTTTTCAAGGAAGGTGAGAAGGATGCGCGCCGGGGAGCCGCCCCCGTCGCCTTGATCCCATCACGACGCCTCGCACGTGCCAAACGAATTAACGCTCAGGAGTCCTGCGGTGCCTTGATGATGGCGCCGTGTTCGTCGATGGTGTGCGTCTGCCAGTAGATGTCCCACTTGTCGTCCACGTGCTTCGGCGTCTTGTCCTCGGGGTAACGGAACGTGCCCTTCGGGACCTTGTCGCCGTCGGCGACGCACTGGCCGCCGGTCGTGCCGATGTTCTGCACCGGGTACTCGCCGTCCGAGCAGATCGCGTCGGCGGTCGAACAGCCGGTGAGCAGCGCGGCGAGGGTGGCGGCGGAGCAGGCGACGAGTGCCGCGGCGGTTCCGGTGGTCCGTCGGCGGGTGCGGTGCGTGGTCATGTGTTTCCCCTCGAACAGGATCGGCCTCTGACGGACCAAGCATCGGGGAGGGCGGGGGCGCGCGGATTGGTGCGCGTACTCATTCGGGGAGCCGGAAAGATGAGTACGGAGATCGCACCGCTCGAAGACTCGGTGTCGCACCTGGCGGGTTGCCGGCCGAGGGCGCCGCGGCGGGTCTCGGGGGCGGCCCGGCCTTCGTCGTACCGGGCTGGCACGAACGTGCATGGCCGCATGCGGACAGCCGCACAACGCACCAGGTCAGCCATGTATCGAGCGCCGGGGGAGCGAGGCCCCAAGCGGCCAGGCCTATTGGTGTAAGTCGACAAGTACTGACAGTGACCCGGGCGCAGGACAGGATTTCTCTCGTAGCCGAGAAAGCCGGATCTCAGAAACCGGCTTTCGGAAGCCATTGAATCCCAAGCGTTCCGTCATTCCTGACCCCGAATTCCCAGAAGGAATCCTGTGAAGAAGAAGCAGATCGTCGCCGTACGGGCTCTCCTCGTCTCCGCCGTGGTGGCCGGAGCGGTCGCCGCCGGAGGCTCGGCCGCCTGTTCGGCCGCGGTCGGCGCGACGCCGGTGATGGCCGCCGTGCAGGCGACGCCGTCCGGCGCGACCGCCACGGACCCCTCGGACGACGGCTTCGGCTGGGGCTGACCGGCACCGCACCGGGCGGAGAGCGCTCATGTACGCGGTCGTCGTCGTGGTCAAGGGAGCGGCCGGGCCCGGCGAGACACCGCTCGCCCCGGCATCCCTCAACGATGCCTTCTGGGCCCACGCGCTGGAGGAGGACGGTCTTGAACACGTACGGACCGTCGGCTGCGCCGATGGGTTCTCGTCGGTTCTCTTCATGCGGGGGCAGAACGAGGCGGTGGCAGCCGAAAGGGCGCTGGCCCTGAGCTGGCGCCTGGTGATGGTCGTGCCGAGCCTGGCCGGCTGGCACGTCGATTCCTGCGTCGTACGCCTCACCTCGTGAGCGCCCGCCCGCGGGCACGCACGACACCCGTCCCGTCGGCCGGCACGGTACGCCACGGCGGAACTTCCCGGAGGAACACGTGAGTATCTCCCTGACCCTGCCGGAAACACTGTCCCTGGACGTCCTCGACCCCGACGCGATCGACGCGCCGACGGTGTTCCTCGCGGTCCGCTCCCTGCGCTTCGGGGACTCGCCGCGCGGCGGAGGGCTGAACGACGACCACTGCCGCATGCTCGCCGCGACCGCCGATGCCCTGCCGCCGGTCGTCGTGCACAGCCGCACCATGCGTGTCGTGGACGGCAACCACCGAGTCCGGGCAGCGGTGTTGAGCGGGCGTCAGGAGATCGCCGCCCGGATGTTCGAGGGCTCGGCCGACGAAGCCTTCGTCCTGGCGATCCGGCTGAACACCGTGCACGGGCGGGGTCTGCTCCTCCCCCGCGCGGACCGCACGGCGGCGGGCCGTCTGATCACGACGCACCCGCACTGGTCGAACCGGATGATCGCCTCCCTGACGGGCCTGTCCGCGGGCACCATAGGGCGGATCCGGGACCAGGAGGCGGCGGCGGACGACTCGGCCGGGGTACGCGTCGGCAAGGACGGCAGGGCCCGGCCCGTCGACGGCTCCGGCGCTCGGATCAAAGTGTACGAGCTGCTGTTGAGCGACCCGACGGCGTCCATCCGGGACATCGCCCAGCGGGGAGCGGCCGTACGATCTCCTGGGCGTTGGATTCGGCCCCTCGAACCTCGCACTCGCGGCCTGCGCACGTGAGCAGAACCTGCCGCTCTCCTGCCTGTTCGTCGAGCGCAGTGACGGCGTCGCCTGGCATCCGGGCATGCTCACGAGTTCATCAGCAAGAAGCTCGGGGTGTCGTTGCGCACGGTACGCCGCACGGTGTCCAACCTCATGGCCCGGCTGGAGGCGCGCAGCCGTTTCGAGGCCGGGGTGCGCGCGGCCCGCGCGGGCTGGCTCTCGTAGGCGTACGCCCACGGGCATCCAGGTGCCCCGCACGGCAGCGGTCCGGCCGGTCCGGGGAGCGCGGCGCGGCCGGTGCGCCCGGTCTCGTGGTTCGGGCGCACCGCCGGTTCAGGGGCGGGCCGGAGCCGGGTCGGCCTCGGTCGGGTGGGGGTCGGGGGTGTCGGTGGGCTTGCGCGGGGCGGGGATGAAGGAGGCGACCGCGGCGGAGACGAGGGCGACGCCGCAGCCGATCAGGAGGCCGGTGCGGAAGCCGTTCTCGGAGGCGAGGGTGTAGCCGCCCAGGGTGATGGTCATATGGGCCAGCACGACGCCGATCACGGCCGAGCCGATCGTGGTGCCCAGCGAGCGCATCAGCGTGTTGAAGCCGTTGGCCGCGGCGGTCTCGGAGAGCGGGACCGAGCTCATGATGAGCGCGGGCATGGAGCCGTAGGCGAGGGCGACGCCGCTGTTGATGACGATGCCGGAGAGCATGATGCCCCAGGCCGTGCCCATCAGCGGCAGCGCGAGCGCGTAGCCGGCGGCCATCACGACCGCGCCGCAGGTGAGCGCGAGCTTGGGACCGCGCGCGTTGATCAGCTTTCCGCCGAGCGGCGAGATCACCATCATCATGATGCCGCCGGGCGCGATCCACAGACCCGCCGCGAGCATCGACTGGCCAAGACCGAACCCGGTGGCCTTCGGGAACTGGAGAAGCTGCGGTGCGATCAGCATGAAGGAATACATGCCGACGCCGATGAGGACCGACGCTGCGTTGGTGATCAACACCCGCGGCCGGGCCGTGGTGCGCAGGTCGATCAGCGGGTCGCGGGTGCGCAGCTCCCAGTGGCCCCAGGCCGGCAGGGCGAGGGCGGCGACGGCGAACAGCGCGAGCGTGGTGCCCGAGGCCCAGCCCCAGTCGGCGCCCTTGGAGATCGCCAGCAGCAGCGCCACCAGGCCGATCGCCAGCCCGATCGCGCCGATCGCGTCGAACCGCTGCCCCTTGGCGCCGGCCGGGACATCCGGCACGACGACGAAGATCAGCACGCCGACGATCACCGCGAGGGCGGCCGATCCCCAGAACAGCAGCTGCCAGTCGGCGTACTGCGCGACCGCCGCGGCCAGCGGCAGCCCGATCGCGCCGCCGATGCCCATGGACGCGCTGACCAGGGCGATGGAGCCGCTGAGCTTCTCGGCGGGCAGGACGTCCCGCAGCAGCGCGATGCCCAGCGGGATCATGCCCATCCCCATGCCCTGAAGGCCGCGTCCGACGATCATCGGCACGACGGACGTGGACAGCGCGCACACCACCGAGCCGATCACCAGCGGCACCACGCAGATCAGCATCATCCGCCGCTTGCCCACGAGATCGCCGAGGCGCCCGGACACCGGCACGCAGACCCCGCCGACGAGCAGGGTGACCGTGATCACCCAGGCGGCGTTCGACGACGAGGTGTGCAGGATCCGTGGCAGTTCGGCGATGAGCGGGGTCACCAGTGTCTGCATGATCGCGGCGACGGTTCCGGCGAGCGCAAGGGCGGCGACGACACCGCCCGTTCTGCGGCTCGGCTGCGGGGCATCCATGGGTGACTCCTTGATTCGTCGGTCGTCCGGGGTCGGCGGTCGCCGGGATGTGCATGATGCACATCTGGCGATATGCATCATGCACATCGTATGCAGTATTCATATCGCATGTGCCATGCATGTCGCTGCCCGCCTGCGGTCCTTCGCCGCCGGGCCCTGAGATACGGTCGACTTCTGAAGGAGGCACGTACATGGGGAAGCCGTCGCACCTGGTCGAGTTCGAGCACATGGTGCTCGGGCGGCATCAGCTGAGCAGTACCACCCGCCGGCATCAGGAAGGCCGGATGGAGCGCAGCGCGTACATCATGCTGAGCCGGATCGAGGTGCAGGGGCCGATGTCGATCGGGCAGCTCAGCGACGCCTTCCAGCTGGACGTCTCCACCGTCAACCGGCAGACCGCGCACGCGATGCGGGCCGGGCTCCTGGAGCGGATCCCCGATCCCGAGGGCGGCATGGCCCGCAAGTTCCGGCTGACCGGGGAGGGCGAGCGCAAGCTGCGCGAGGAGCGCGAGCTGCATGTCCAGGACCTGGACCGGGTCTTCGAGGACTGGTCGGCCGACGACGTGGAGAACTTCGCCCGCTACCTCCAGCGGTTCAACACCAGCGTGGAGCGGATCACCGGCCAGCCGTGGCCGCGGTCGTGAGCCCGTTCCGGGCGCGTCCCCGCGGTCCCGCAACAGGAAGTCCGCCCGTACGACATCGCCACGGCGCAGCGGCTGCTGCCGCACCGGCGCGCACAGCACCAGGACCGGCCTGAGTATCCCGGCCCCCCGAAGCGGAGCGCCGAGCGCAAGGCCTCCACGGTGTCGCCGAGGGGGATGACGGCATGGACGTACTGGAAGAACGTCGGGAGCCTCGCGGCGGCGTCCAGTTCGGCCAGCAGCCAGGGCCTTCGGGGGCGAAGCCGGCCACCGTCGTCCGGTCGGGTACGGCCTGACGGGCGTCCGACGTGCGGGCCACGGCCGGGACGTCGAAGCCGCCCGGCCGGGTCCGCGTCAGTGCGGCGTCCACGTCGCGGGCGGCGGCGCGGCCCGCGACGACCACGTGGGCGTGCTGGGGCCGGGGCGAGTGGAGCGCCGGTGCGCAGCAGAACAGGAAGCCCGGCCGGGGGTCTCAGGGCGGGCCGCCGGGGCCCGGTTCGGCTACCCGGCGGCGGTGCCCGTGTCGAAGGCGCGCATCCGGCGCAGCGGGGAGCACAGCAGGACCAGCGGGGTCGCCGAAAGGGCGGCCGTCAGGAACCACAACGCGCCCCGCACACCCGCCACTTGGCCGAGACCGCCGGCGAGCAGACCGCTGAGCGGGAGGACGCCCCAGACCAGGAACCGCATGGTGGCCGTCATCCGGCCCAGCAGATGCGGGGGGCAGACTGTCTGGCGGTAGGTGACCTGGCAGATGTTGTACGTCGTGACACCCGCCGACTGGATCAGGGCGCCGACCACGAACAGGGCGATGCGCCAGCCGTGGCCGGTCAGCGGGAGCAGCAGCCCGAAGGGCATCGTGACCAGCAGCGAGAGCCAGGTGAGACGGGCCTCGCCGAGGGCGCGGGAGAGGCGCTCGGTGACCAGCGCGGCGAGCATCGAGCCGACGCCCGCCGTGGTGAGCACCCAGCCGACCGCGGCCGGCTGGAGGCCCACCGTGCGGGTCAGGAACAGGGTCTCCAGGGCGAAGATCCCGCTGAGGAAGAGATTGACGGACGCCGTGCTGAGCGCGATCACCCGCAGGATCGGGTTGCGCAGCACATGGTGCAGGCCCTCGCGGATCTCGTGCAGAAGCCGGCCGCGTCCGGCGGGCGACGGCCGCTCCTCCCGCGCCTCGATCCTGCCCAACAGGGCGGCGGAGACCAGGGAGGTGACGGCCTGCCCGGCCAAGGTGCCGACCGCGCCGAGGAGTTGCACGAAGAAGCCCGCGATGCCGGGTCCGGCCAGTTCGGCCGTCGAACGCACGGTCTCCAGGCGGGAGTTGCCGCTCACCAGGGTGGAGCGTCCGACCAGGGTGGGCAGATAGCTCTGGTCGGCCACATCACCGAACAGCCGGGCGCAGCCCAGCAGCAGGGCCACGACGTACAGCAGCGGCATGGAGTGCAGATCCAGCAGCCAGGCCACCGGCACCGTGGTGAGCAGCACCGCCCGCGTCAGATCGGCGGCGATCATGACATTGCGCCGCCGCATCCGGTCGACCCACGCCCCGGCGGGCAGCCCGAACAGCAGGAACGCCGCCTGCTCGGCCGCCGCGAGCAGACCGGCCTGCCACGCCGAGGCGTGCAGGGTCAGCACGGCGGCGAGGGGGAGGGCGACGTAGGTGATGTTGTTGCCGAGCTCGTTGCAGATGTGCGACGCCATGAACCGGCGGAAGTCGCGCCGCTGCCGGGGGGAGGGAGCGGAGTCCTCGGGCTCGGTGGCGGTGGAGCCGGATGGCGCGGTGGAGTCGGTTACGGCAGCGGTGTCGTCCGGGTCGGTGGCGGGGCCGGACGCGGCCGTGGGCTGGGACACGAGAGACGTTCCTTGTCTGGTGGAGGCGGCGGGCGCCGCGTGAGGGCCGAAAGCGGTGCGGCTTCCCCGGTGTCGGTGTCAGCCGGCGGCGATCTCGGGCAGGGCCCGCGGATCGAGCTTGCCGCCCGGGGTGCGGGGGAGCCGGGGCAGGACGGTGAGATGGGCCGGGACGAGGTGGGCCGGGACGCGGGCGCTCAGCTCGCGGCGCAGCTCGGCGGCATCCGGGGTCCGGCCCGGCGCGGCGGCGACATAGGCCGCCACCTGGACCTCGCCCAGATGCGTCACCGCGCGGGCGACCACGTCCACCACCTCCGGAAGCGCACCGACCGCCGCCTCCACCTCCTTGAGTTCCACCCGGTGGCCGCGCACCTTGACCTGGTCGTCGGCGCGGCCGAGGAAGCGGAGCGTGCCGTCGGGCGACCGGCGCACCCGGTCGCCCGTCCGGTACATCCGCTGCCCCCGCTCCTCGGTGAACGGGTCGGGCACGAAGCGTTCCGCGGTCAGTGCGGCCCTGCCGTGGTAACCGCGCGCCAAGCACGCGCCGGCCAGATACAGTTCGCCCGCCTCCCCGTCCGCCGCTTCCGTCAGCTCCTCGTCCAGGACATACGCTCGCACGCCGGGCAGCGGTACGCCGAGCGGGATCACCTCGTCGCCTGGGACGCCGTCGAGCGCGGTGGCACGGGCCTCGTGGCAGGTCGCGGTGATCGTCGACTCGGTGAGGCCGTACGCGCTGGTCACCGGGGGGCCGCCCGCGCCGTACCAGCGGCGCAGATCCGCGGTGCGCCCGGCGTCGCTGCCGATCACCACCCGGCGCAGCGACGCGGGCAGCGGCCGGGGCCGGCGCTCGACGTCCTTCGCCCACTGCGCCCAGTAGGGGGTGGGCAGATTGACGACGCTGATCCGCTGCCCGGCGAGGAAGGGTTCGAGTTCGCCGGGCGAGACCATGTTGTCGGCGACGAACACGGCGGCGCCGCCCGTGCACCAGGTGGGCAGGGCCTCCTCCAGTGACACGTCGAAGGCGGGCGCGGCGAACTGGAGCACCCGGTCGGCGCCGGTCAGGCCGTAGCGCTCGGCGAGCACATGGGCCTGCCGGGCGAGGCCGGGGTGCCCGACCGCGACCGGCTTGGGCGCCCCGGTGGAGCCGGAGGTGAACAGGACGTAGGCGAGGGCGCCGGGCGCGGGCCGGGCCGGGACGAAGTCCGCGCCGCCGGTCTCGGCCCCGGTGGTCGCCGCCCAGAACAGCTCGGTGCCGACCCGGAGTTGGAGGTCGGCCGCGGCCGCGTGGTCCGCGGCGACCAGATAGCGGGTGCCGGCGGCGGCCAGCAGGGTGCGCAGCCGCTCGTCGGGCGTCGCCGGGTCGGCGAGCAGCAGCGCGGCACCGCAGTACCAGATGCCCAGCACGGCGACCGCCCAGTCGGCGCCCCGGCCCACGCCGACCAGCACCGTGTCCTCGGGCCCCGCACCGGCGGCGGCCAGCTCGCGGGCCACCGCGCGGGCCCGTTGGTCGAGTTGACGATATGTCAGCTCGCCTTCGGGCCCGAGCACCGCCGTGGCGTCGGGGGTCGCCGCCGCCTGCCGGGCGATGAGCAGCGGTACGGGGAGCTCGCTGGCGGTCATACGGGATCTCCTGGTCGGTACGGCCGGACCGGTGCACATCGGGGACACGGCCGGATGGGAGGTCGGAGCGGCCGCCGGCGGCGCGGGGCTCACGCGCCGTTCCTCGCGCGGGCCCGCAGGGCAGGGCGGGCCGGTGCCGGGCGGGCCGAGGCGAGACGGGCGGCGATGCCCGCCGGGGTGGGCGTCTCGAACAGATCGCGGATGGTCAGCTCGGCGCCGAGTTCGGTGCGCAGCCGGCCGGTCAGCCGGGTGGCGAGCAGCGAGTGCCCGCCATGGGCGAAGAAGTCGTCGTCCGGACCCGCCTCGGACAGTCCGAGGACCGCCGCGAACAGGTCGCACACCCTCTGCTCGCCGGGGCCCGAGGGCGCCCGCCCGGCGGAGCGGGCGAGGCTCGCCGGATCCGGCAGCGCCTTGCGGTCCACCTTGCCGTTGGTGGTGAGCGGCAGCGCGGGCAGCGGCAGCAGCAGCGAGGGGACCATGTAGTTCGGCAGCGTCTGGGAGAGCGCCACGCGGATCTCGTCGGGGGTGGCGGTACCGGTGACGTAGCCGATCAGCCGCTGCTGTCCGGCGCCGTCGCGGTCCACGGCCACGACCGCGTCCCCGACCCCGGGCGCGGCACGCAACGCCGTCTCCACCTCGCCCAGTTCGATGCGGTTGCCGCGGATCTTGACCTGGTGGTCCTGGCGGCCGAGGAAGTCCAGCTGACCGTCGGCGCGCAGCCGGGCCAGATCGCCGGTGCGGTACATCCGGGCGCCGGGCTCGGTGGCGAACGGGTCGGGGACGTAGCGTTCGCTGCTGCGCCGCGGATCGTTCAGATAGCCGGGTCCGACGCCGGTCCCGGCGATGAACAACTCCCCTGGCACACCGGGCGGTACGGGCGCGAGGGACGGGTCGAGGATGTACAGCCGGTTGTTGCGCAGCGGCCGGCCGACGGGCAGCCGGCCCTGTTCCAGCTGGGCTTGGACATCCCGGGTGATCAGGGCGTGGGTGTTGTCGTCCGAGCACTCGGTGAGGCCGTAGGCGTTGACGAGCGCCGCGTCCGGGTGGCGGTCGTACCAGCGCTCGCACAGCTCGGCCGGCAGCACCTCGCCGTTGACGATGAACCAGCGCAGCGACGGGAGTTCGGGCGCCGGTGTGCCGGCGTCCCACAGGTCGAGGGCCGCGCGGACGAAGGAGGGCACGGTCTCCATCACGGTGACCTCGTGTTCGGCGACGGCGGCGAAGAGCACCGCCGGGTCGCGGGCGACATCGCGGGAGACCAGGTGCACCCGGCCGCCGGTGATCAGCGGTGCGAGCATCTGCCACACCGAGATGTCGAAGGTGAGTGGCGCGTTCATCACCACCCGGTCACCAGGGGTGAGTTGAAGGTCGTCCAGCTTGGCGAGCAGATGGTTGTTCATGCCGCGCCGGTGCACCATGGCGCCCTTGGGGCGGCCGGTGGAGCCGGAGGTGAAGCAGATGTAGGCGAGCGCGTCGCGGCCACCGGCGGTCGGCGGCGGCACGGGAGCTGCCTGCGGCTCGGCGTCGTCGTGGCGGTCGTCGAGGAACAGCAGTCGTACGGCGGGCACCGCGGCGGCGATCTCCTCGGCGCGGGGCCGTTGTTCGGGGGCGGCGAGCAGCCAGCCCACGCCGCCTTGGGCCAGCAGGTCGGAGGTGCGCACCACCGGGCCCTCGGGGTCGAGCGGCACATAGGCGGCGCCGGCGCCGAGGATGCCGAGCAGGGCGACCGGCACCCGGGCGGTCGGCTCGCTGAGCACCGCGACCAGCTCGCCCTCGCCCACTCCCTCGGCGCGCAGCCGCAGGGCGAGCGTGTCGGCGCGGGCGACCAGCTCGGCGTATGTGTGCGCCCGGCCGGTGTCGTCGGTGACCGCGACGGCGTCCGGACGCAGCTCGGCCTGACGCCGTACCCGGTCGGTGACCTCGGCGAAGTCCTCCTCGCGGGCGGTGTCGTTGAAGGACACCAGGACGCGGTGGCGCTCGGCCGGGGACAGCAGGTCGACGGAGCCGGCCGGGCGGTCCGGGTCGTCGGCGACGGCCGTGAGGAGCCGGACCAGGCGGTCCAGCAGGGCCTGGGCGTCCTCGGTGTCGAAGACGTCCGGCCGGTGGTCGATCTGGAGGCGCAGCCGCTCGCCGGGGATGGCGGTCAGGGAGAGCGGGTAGTGCGCCGCGTCGTGCGGGTCGACCCCGGTGACGCGGAGGTCGCCCGTGGACAGCGCGGACAGCGCGGCGAGCCCCTCGGCGTCCGCCTGGTAGTTCTGGAACGCGACACAGGAGTCGAACAACTCGCCCGCTTCAGCGGTGCGTTGGATCTCGGTGAGGCCGAGGTGATGGTGCTCGATCAGGCTCGCCTGCTCGTCCTGGAGACGGGTGAACAGGCTCATCAGGGATTCGGCGGGGTCGATACGGACGCGCACCGGGACGGTGTTGAGGCACAGCCCGACGATGTCGGCGACGCCGGGCAGTTCGGGGGAGCGGCCGCTGACGACCGCGCCGAAGACCACGTCGTACGAGCGCAGCCGGTTGCCGAGCAGCAGCGCCCACGCGCCCTGGAGCAGGGTGCCCGGGGTGATCCGGTGGGCCCGGGCGAGCGCGGTGAGCCGCTCGGTCAGGGGCTCCGGCAGGACGGTCTCGACCCGGTGCGGCAGCGGCCCGGAGGGGGCCGCGGAGACCGGGGCGGTACGGGTGCCACCGGAGAGTCCGGCCAGCGCGCGGCCCCAGGCGTCCCGGGCCGCGCCGGTGTCGCGGGTGCCGAGCCAGCGCAGGAACGACGCGTACGGCGTGACCGGAGGCAGCGCGGCTTTGTCCGGTCCGGCGTCGTGGAGGGCCAGCAGCTCGCGCACCAGCACGGGCCACGACCAGCCGTCCAGCAGGATGTGATGGTACGTCAGCAGCAGTCGGTGGCTGAGCGGGCCGGTGCGTACGAGGGTGAAGCGCAGCAGCGGCGGACGGGCCAGGTCGAAGCGGCGGGCCCGGTCCTCGGCCAGCAGCGTCTCGACGGCGGCCGCCTGCTCCGCCAAGCCGAGCCCGCTGAGGTCCGTCTCGGCCCACGGCACCTGGACGTCACGCCGTACGACCTGCGCGGGCTCGCCGGAGGCGCGGCGCAGGAAGCCGGCGCGCAGATTGGCGTGGCGGCGCAGCACCGTGTCGGCGGCGGCCCGCAACCGCTCGGCGTCAAGGGGCCCGGCCAGGTCCAGGAGCAACTGGGCGACGTAGACGTCCGTTTCGTCCTCGTCGTACAGCGCGTGGAAGAGGATGCCCTCCTGGAGCGGAGAGAGGGGCAGCACGTCCTCGACCCGGGAGGCGGCGGGGGCGGCGGGGGCGGCGGTTTCGCTCACGGTGTGTTTCCTTGTCGATGGTCAGGCGGGACGGCCGCGGCGGGCGCGGCGCACGATCGGCGGTTCCGGCGCGGCGGCCGACTCCGCGATGGCCAGGGCGAGTTCGGCGACGGTGGGTCCGGCGAAGAAGCGGCGGACGGTGACCGCGGCGCCGAGGCCGGAGCGGACCTCGGCCAGCAGCCGGGCGGCGAGCAGGGAGTGCCCGCCGAGCTCGAAGAAGTTGTCGTGGACGCCCACGCGGTCCGCGCCCAGCAACTGCTCCCACAGCGCGGCGAGCGCCCGTTCGGTGTCGTCGCGCGGCGCCTCGTAGGGCCGTTCGGCGGCGGCCGGGGCCGGGGAGGGCAGCGCCGCCAGATCGGTCTTGCCGTTCGCCGTGACGGGGAGGCGGTCCAGCACCGTGATCGTCAACGGCACCATGTAGTCGGGCAGTTCGGATCGCAGATGCCGACGCAGCTCGGCCGGGTCGGGGGCGGCGCCCGCGGCGGGCACCGCGTACCCGGCGAGGGCGGGTCCGGCTGCCGTGGGGACGACGGTCACGGCGGCCCGGCCGACGGACGGATGCCCGGCGAGCACGTTCTCGATCTCGCCCGGTTCGATGCGCAGCCCGCGGATCTTGACCTGGCGGTCGGCCCGCCCGAGGTACTCGACCTGCCCCGCGGTGTTCCAGCGGGCGAGGTCGCCGGTGCGGTACATCCGGGCGCCGGGCGGCCCCGCCGGGCAGGCCACGAACCGTTCGGCGGTGAGCCCGGGGCGGCCCAGATAGCCCTGCGCGAGGCCCGTCCCGGCGATGTACAGCTCGCCGGTCACACCGGGCGGCACCGGGGCGAGCCGGTCGTCGAGGATGTGCAGGCAGGTGCCGTCCAGGGGGCGGCCGATGGGCACCTGCCCGTCCGGGAGCGGCGCCCCGGGCGCCATGGCGAACGTGGCGGCGAAGGTGGTCGTCTCGGTCGGCCCGTACGCGTTGGTGACGGTGGTGCCGGGGCAGTGCTCGCGGACCCGCCGGACGGCGGCGGGGGAGGCCGCCTCGCCGCCGGTCATCACCTCGACCAGCGTGCCCAGCCGCTCCGGGCAGCGGTCGGCGAGCTCATTGAAGAGGGTCGCCGTCAGGAAGGTGCCGGTGACCCGCTGCTCCTGCATGAGCGCGGCGAGGGCGGGGACGTCCAGGTCGCCGGGCGGGGCGATGACCACGAGGCCGCCGTTGAGCAGCGGCACCCACAACTCGTAGGTGGAGGCGTCGAAGGCGTGCGGGGAGCGGAAGAGGACCCGCTCATGGGCGCCGCCGCGCCAACGGCGGTCCACGGCGAGGGCGACGACCTCCCGGTGCGAGACGGCGACGCCCTTGGGGGTGCCCGTCGAGCCGGAGGTGTACATCACATAGGCGAGGCCGTCGGGGTGGGCGGCGGCGCGGTCCGGGGCGGTGCCGCCGTCGCCGCCCTTGCCGTCGCCGCTGTTGTCGTTGCTGTCGTCCACGCGCAGGGTGTGCCGTACGCCGAGATCGGGGGCGGACCCGGCGTCGGTGATCAGCACGGCCGCGCCGGCCTCGGCGACGATCGCCGTCGAACGGGCCGGCGGGGCGGCCGCGTCCAGCGGGAGGTAGGCCGCGCCGGCCTTGAGCACCCCGAGGGTGGCCGCGATCAGTTCCACCGAGCGGTCCATCAGCACCGCGACGGTGTCGCCGTGCCGCACGCCCAGTCGAGCGAGCCGCGCGGCCAACCGGTCGGAGAGCGCGTCGAGTTCACCGTAGCTGGCCTCGCGTCCGGCACAGACGGCGGCCGCCCGCTCCGGATGGGCGGCGGCCCGCGCGGTGAACAGGGCGTCCACGGTGGTGGCATGGGGCTGCGCGGGGGCGCCCTGCCAGCCGCGCACCAGGTCCGCGCGCTCGGCGGGGCTCAGCAGGTCAAGGGCGGTGATCGGGGCGGCCGGGTCGTGGACGACGGCGGCGGCGAGGCGGACAAGCCGGTCCAGGAGCCGCTGGGCGGTTTCGGCGTCGAAGAGGTCGGCGGCGTATTCGAGGGCCAGGCCGATCCCGGCGGGCGCGCCGGTCGCGGGGTCGTGGCGCTCGTCCACCTCCAGGGTCAGATCGAACTTCGCGGTGTCGGTGCGCACCGTCTCCGTCTCCACCCGTAGTCCGGGGAAGACCGGCTCGTCGTGCGCGTCCCGCTGGCTGGCCACCGCGATCTGGAAGAGGGGGTGACGGCCGGGCGAGCGCGGCGGGTTGAGCCGCTCGACCAGCGCGTCGAAGGGCAGATCGCGGTGGGCGTGGGCGTCGAGCACGGCGTCGCGGACCCGGTCGAGCACCTCGGTGAAGGCGGGGTCGCCCGAGGTGTCGGCCCGCACCACCACGGTGTCGACGAACAGGCCGACGAGATCGTGCAGCGCCTCGTCGTCACGGCCGTCCACCGGGCAGCCCAGGGGCAGGTCGGTGCCTGCGCCGAGCCGGGTGAGCAGTGCGGCGAAGGCCGCCTGGACGGCCATGAAGGGTGTGGCGTGCCGCTCCCGGGCCAGCGCGGCGAGCCCCGCGTGCACGGCGGCACCGGCCTCGGCGCTCACCACGGCGCCGCGGTGCGAGGCGACGGCGGGACGAGGCCGGTCGGTGGGCAGCGCATGCTCCTCGGGCAGGCCCGCCAACACGCCCGCCCAGTGGTCGAGTTGCCGTGCGTGCAGCGAGTCAGGGTCCGCCGCGTCGCCCAGCACCTCCTGCTGCCACAGGGCGAAGTCCGGGTACTGCACGGGGAGTTCCGGCCACTCGGCGTCGCCGCCCAACACCCGGGCGGTGTAGGCGGCGGCCAGGTCGTGGACGAGCACGTCTAGCGAGGCGCCGTCGCCCGCGATGTGGTGCAGGACCAGCAGCAGTTGGTGCTCATCGACCTCGTCGGTGAACAGGTGGGCGCGCAGGGGGACTTCGGTGGCCACGTCGAAGGGCCGGCCGGCGGCGGACCGCGCGCGCTCGCCGTGTTCGGCGGCAGGGCAGACCGTGACGGTCAGGTCCGGTGCGGCGCCCGGCTCCAGGACATGCTGGCGGGGGCGGCCGCCCTCGTCGGGGAACACGGTCCGCAGGGCCTCGTGCCGGTCGGTCACATCGGCGAGGGCGGCGGCGAGGGCGGCGCGGTCGAGGTCGCCCCGCAGGCGCAGCCCCACGGGGATGTTGTGCAGGCCGGACGGGTCGCCGTCACGGCACAGGAACCACAGACGGCGCTGGGCGTGGGACAGGGGGATCACAGCAGATCTCCGAGCTGGGATTCGAAGGCGTCGAGGTCGGCCTGGCTGAGGCCGGTGAGGGACACGTCGGACGGGGTCAGTCCGGCGGCGCCGGGCAGCGCGGTGTGCCGGGCGAGGGCCCGCAGCATCGCGAACCACTCCTCGGCCAGCGTCCGCACCCGGTCGGCCGGGTAGGCGTTGCCCGCCCAGGTCCAGGTGGCGCTGAGGGTGAGCCCGTCGGGGCCCTCGTGCGCGGCCGCGTTGACCTCGACGGCGTGCGCCATGGGCAGGCCCTCGTCGGCGTCGTCGAGGGCGAAGTCGTGTCCGGGGGCGGCGGCCCAGTCGGCGGTGTCGCCCATGGGGAAGCGGCCCAGGTAGTTGAAGCCGATCTCGGGGATGCCGAGGGCCGCGAGCCCCGGGCGGGTACGGCTGTTGCCGTGGCGCAGCAGGCCGTACCCGATGCCGTGGTCGGGGATCGCCCGCAGCGTCTCCTTGACCTGGCGCAGGGCGGCTCCGACGGTGGGCCCGCCGGCCCGGGCGTCGGCCAGATCGGGCAGCCCGAGGTCGAAGCGGACCGGGTACACGGTGGTGAACCAGCCGACGGTGCGGGACAGGTCCACGCCGTCGGTGATCTCCTCCCGCCCGTGCCCCTCGATGTCCACGAGCACCGAACCGCCGTCGCCGTCCCCGGTGTCGGGCCGCCGCCAGGCCAGGACGGCGAGGGCGAGACCGGTCAACAGGACATCGTTAACCGTGCCGTTGACCAGCCCGGGTGCCACGGTGAGCACCGGCCCGGTGATGTCCGGGGGCAGGGTGAGGGTGTGCCGGTTGACCGCGCTCTCGGCGTCGAGCCGGTCCGACGCGCAGACACCGCCCAGCGGTTCGGGCGCGGGGCGCAGGGTGTCGGTCCACCGTGCGGCCTCCGCCATCCGGCGGCCCGAGGTGGCGTCGGCCCGCAGCAGGCCGGCCCAGTGCGCGAACGGGGTCGGCACCGGCGCCGGTTCGGGTGCGCGGCCCGCGGCGAGCGCCTCCCAGCAGGAGCGAAGATCGTCCTGGAGGATGCGCCAGGACACCCCGTCGACGGCCAAGTGGTGGACGATGAGCGCCAGTCGGCCCTGCCGGGCGGGGCCGCGGTCGACGCGTACAGCGCGCAGCACGATCCCCTCGGCGGGCGCGAGCAGCCGCCGCGCGGCCCGGACGCGCTCCGTCACCAGGCCGGGCAACTCCTCGTCACCGAGGGCCCCCGCCTCGACGTGCTCGATCAGCGCGCGGGCGTCGACGCTCCCGGGCGGTGGCACCAGCGGCCGGGAGCCTGTCGATTCCGTACCTGTCGGTTCCGTACCTGCCGAGTCCATTCCAGCAGTGCCCGCACCGGCCGCGCCCGCGCGGATCGCGCCCGCGCCCCCCGGCACCCGCAGCCTGAGGATGTCGTGGGTGTCCAGCAGGGCCTGTACGACCCGTACCGCGTCCTCGGTGCCGAAACCGGCCGGGGTGCGCAGCACGAGCGACTGGTTGTACGTGTCGACGGGACCGCCCAGCTCCCCGAGCCACGCCATGATCGGGGTCGGCGCGAACGGGCCGAACCGGCGCGCGGTCCTGGCGGGAGCGGTGCCCGCACCGGAGCGTCCGACCGCGCGGGCACCGGCCGCCAGCGCGGCGACGGTCTCGCTGCGCAGCACCTCACGGGTGGTGACGAGCAGCCCGGCGGGGCGGGCGCGGCTGACGACCTGGATGGCCTGGATACTGTCACCGCCGAGCCCGGTGAAGCTCTGCCCCGGGCCGACGGCGGCCAGCCCGAGCACGTCCGCGATCAGCGCGCACAGCGTCCCGGCGGGATCCGGCACGCCGGTGCCGCCGTCGGCCCCGCCTTCCGCGAGGGTGGTGGTGGAGCGGTCGAGGTCAGTCACGGGCCGTGTTCCCGGCGAGGGCGGCCACCAGGGACGCGGGCCGCATGTCGGTCCAGTTCCGCTCCACGTGGTCGAGGCAGTTCTGCCGCGGCGCGGGCCCGTGCACCCGCGTCCACCCGGCCGGGACGGCCACGGTGGCGGGCCACAGGGCGTGCTGGAGCTCGTCGTTGCGGACGACCAGGTAGTCGGCGTTGTCGTTCTCGAAGGGGTTGCTCATGGCAGGTCCTCGGGGTGTCCGTTCCGGGTGCCGTACGGGTCGTACGACGGGGTGGTGAGGGTGGTGGGGGCTATGGACGGGGGCCGGTGTCGACGCTGAGCCGCAGCAGGCGCCGCGCCTCGTCCAGCGCCGCCGTCACCCGCTCCGGCGTCGGGTGGCCGGCGATGACATGCCCGATCCGGTCGCCGGCGCTGCGGGGGCGCCGTACGACCGTGCCCGGCGCGGCGGTGACCGTGACCGCCTCGACGTCCGGCAGGGCGGCCGCCTCCTGGGTTCCCTCGACGGCGTCGAGCACCCCGTCGGCGTCGGGCAGCAGGAACTGGATGCCCGCGTGCGCGTCCTGGGCGGGCTTGAGCGCGGGGGCGAGCCCGACGGCGGTGCGCAGCTGCTGCTCAAGGAGGTCAACGCCCGTGGCCAGCCTGATCAGTTCGGGGATCATGCCGCCCGCGGGGCGCGGGTTGATCTCGATGACGGCGGGCCCCTCGGCGGTCAGCTTCACCTCGGTGTGGGTGGCGCCCAGCCGGATCCCGGCCGCGTCCAGGGCGGCGGTCACGGTCTCGGTGATCCGCTGGGCCGTCTCGGCCGGCAGCGGGGCCGGGAACAGGTGCCGGTGCTCCACGAAGTGCGGGGTGCCGGTCACGGACTTCTCGGTGATGCCGACGCACTCGGCGCGGCCGTCCCAGGTGAACATCTCCACGCTGTACTCGGGGGCGTCCAGGTACTCCTCCACCAGGACGGTGCGCGCGGTCGGCATACCGCGGACATTGGTGGTCACGGCGAGGACCCGCTCGGCGTGGGCGGTGGCGGTGGCCTCGTCGGCGCAGAGCAGGACGTTCACGGAACCGGAGTCGTCGGCGGGCTTGACCACGCAGGGCAGCCCGGTGCGGGCGACGGCGGCGGCCACCTCGGACGCGTCGCGGACGACGGCGTACCGCGGCTGGCGCACCCCGGCGCTCTCCAGCAGGGCCCGCAGCGCCGACTTGTCACGGCACGCGGTCACGGCCTCGGCCGGATTGCCGGGCAGCCCGAGCCAGCGGGCCAGGCGCGCGGCGGCGGGGACGTAGAAGTCGCTGGTGGTGGTGATGCCCGCGATCTCCTCGCGGCGGAAGCGGTCCTGGACGGCGGCGCGCAGGGCGGCGTCCGAGTTGGTGTCGCAGCGGATCACCTCGGCGCCGGTGGCGGCGAGGCCCCGGTAGCGTTCGGGGTCACCCGTCAACAGCACCGGTACGGTGTCCAGTTCCTCCCGGGCCAGCTCCAGGGCGAGCATGCCGGTGCCCGTGGTGTTGGACTCCACGAAGACCAGATGCCGCCGCAGTTCCTCGGGGGCGCGGAACGGCTGCCGGGACCAGCTCAGCGCGGTCTGTCCGACCGGGATCACGGACGGCCCCTCAGGCGCCGGGAGTTCTTGCAGCCGGTGGCTGTCCCAGTGCTCGTCGCTGTAGACGGTGTCGGCGTACCGGTCGCCGCGGTCGGGCATGATACCGACGATGCGCGAGCCCGGTTCGGCGCGCTCGGCGAGGTCGCCGAGGACGCGGTAGACCGAGCCGGAGGTGTTCCCGGCGAAGATCTGCTGCTCCCGGGCGAGATCCCGGGTGGCCGCGAACGCCTCGTGGTCGTTGAGCCAGTGCACCTCGTCGATGAGCGAGCGGTCCAGGTTCTTCGGCAGCAGGCTGTTGCCGAGGCCGCTCTGGAGCCGCTGCGGCACATCGGGCTGCCCGAACAGGGCGCTGCCCACGCAGTCGACGCCCACCACCTTCACGCCGGGCAGGCTCTCGCGCAGGGCACGGGAGGTGCCGCACAGCGATCCGCCGGAGCCGACCGCCCCGACGACGGTGTCGATGTGCCCCAGATCGGCGAGCAGCTCGCCCGCCAACTCCCGGTAGGCGCCCGGGTTGTCGGGGTTGGTGTACTGCTGCGGCCAGAAGGCGCCGGGCAGTTCGGCCATCAGTTCCGCGAGCCGCTCCAGACGGGCGGACTGCCAGCCGTGGCTGGTCATCGCCTCCACGATGTGCACCCGGCAGCCGAGGGCGCGCAGTTTGGCGAGGGTGACGGGGTCGATGCGCGGGTCGGTGACGATGTGCACCTCATGACCGAGCGAGCGGCCCACGAGGGCGACACCGAGGGCCATCGTGCCGGACGAGCTCTCCACGACCGGGGCGTCCGGCCGCAGCGTGCCGAGGCGCCGGGCCTCCCGGATGATGTTGCGGGCGACGCGGTCCTTCATCGCGAAGAGGTTCTGGAGCTCCAGCTTGGCGTAGACCTCCACCCCGCGTGCCTGGCCGAGGCGCAGCCGGACCAGCGGAGTCCCGCCGATCGCGTCCGTCAGCGTGTCGAACAGCATGGTCAGATCTCCAGCTCATGAGGGAGGGCGGAGGGTTCCGCGGCGGGACGGGGTACGGCGGGACGGGGTACGGGGCCGGCGGGCCCGGTGAGCTGCCCGCGGTGCGGCCGGGTCCAGTCGTCGCCCGCGCCCAGCGAGCGGTGCACGGACACCTCGCCGCCGAGCGCCGCGCAACCGTCCCTGATATGCGCCGACTTGGCGTCGAGTTCGGGGTCGCCGGCTTCGAGGAGGACACCGAGCAGGGTGCCGCTGTGCGCGAGGACCAGGCCGAGCCCGCCGACCTCGGCACACAGCACGCGCAGCCGGTCGAACCCGGGCCGCTCGCGCCGCCGTCCGTTCAACTCGGCGCTGCGGGTGGTCACTTCGCCCACGGACGGCAGATCGCCCTCGGTGACGGCGGTGGTGAGCCGGTCGAGCAGCCGGGCGTACTCGTGCCGGTCCGCGGCCCCGATCGGACCGGCCGTGCGATTGTGGGCGACCGTGTCGACCTGTCCGCCCTCGTCGTGCGCGACGACGGCGAACGGCGGCAGCGTGCCGAGCCTGCGGCCGAGGCGCACGCCCCGGTGGTGGAAGCAGACGATCTCGTCGTACATCACACCGTCGGCCGGCTCCACACCCCGCAGGAACGCCTCGGTCTCGGCGGGGGAGAACGACCGTCCGAAGGCCGCGCCGACGGCTCGCACGGTGGCGACCAGGTCGGCCGACGAGCTGGCCATGCCCTTGCCCTCGGGCAGGTCGCCGCCGAGTTCCAGCAGACCGCCGTGGGTCACCCCGAGCGCGGACAGGACGGCCTCGGCGGTGCGCCGGGACTTGGCCTTGTGCGCGGGCGCGACCCGTACGTCCGGCCGTCCGGGCCATGGGTGGAAGGCGGCGGTCGCCCACCGGGCCAGCGGGAACGTCACCAGGAAGTCGCCGTCCAGCTCGGGCAGCGCGCCCTGGAGAAGCTCCCCGAACGTGCCGAAGGCGTGCCCGAGACCGGGTTCGAGGTCGGCCGGCGCGGCGGCCGGGCTGGAGATCGGTGACGGCGGCATCAGCGGTCCCCCGCTTCCGCGTGTACGGCGCCCTCGGGGGAGCCCGCCGTCGCCTCTTTTGTGCGTACGGCGTCCACGGCGGAGCCCGCCGGCGCCACGAGCCCGAGCGCCCGGTCCGTCTCGGCGGCACCCGCGCGGACGGCCGCGGCCCGCCGCTCCCAGGCCGCCCGCACCTCGGCGTACGCCGTCCGCTGGACGCGCAGTGCCTCGGCGACCGCCTCGGGCCGCGCCGACCCTTGAGAGGCCAGGCGTTCGAGCCCGCGCCGCACATCGAAGGCGTCGGCGAGCAGCCCGCCCGGTCCGGCGAGCGTGACGGAGTGCTCGGCTGCCGCCTCCACCAGCAGCTCGGGCACGCCCGGGTGCGGCGGGGCGCCGGCGGCGACGGCCCGCACGATGTACTTGCCGGCGATCACCTGGGCGGTGCGCCAGGGCACGTCCTCGGTCAGGGTGAGGGCGTTGGCGAGGCTGAACCCGCCCAGGAACTCCCGCTCGCAGACCTCGCGCATCCGCCCCGCGCGGAAGATAAGACGGCGCAGCACCTCGGTGAGCAGCCGTACGGTGCCGTGCGCCGAGTCGAAGGCGGCCAGCACGTGGGTACCGGCCTCCTTGGAGACCTCGACCAGATTGCAGAACGGAGTGTTGCGCTGGCCGAGCAGGACGTCCGTGTGGAAGGCGGTCAGATGGGCGGTGCGGCCCCGGATGCGTTCCAGCACGGGGTAGTTCTTCTTCTGCGGCATGGCCGAGGAGATGCCGGACAGTTCGTCGGGCAGCTCGATGAAGCCGTACTCACTGCCGCCCCAGCTGAGCAGGTCGGTGGTGAACCGGCTCAACGCGGCGCCCAGCAGGCTGAGTTCGGCGGTGGCCTCGGCGCTCCAGCGGCGGGAGGCGACCGCGGTGAGCGCGTTGGACTGCGGGCGGTCGAAGCCGAGCAGCCGGGCCATCCGGACGCGGTCCCAGGGCAGTTCCTGCCCGGCCATCGCGCCGGCGCCGAGCGGGCAGGCGTCGATGCCGTCGTAGGCGGCCAGCAGCCGGCGCTGGGTGTGCAGCAGATGCTCGGAGAGCGCGGTGAGATGGAAGCCGGGGGTGATGATCTGGGCGGCCTGGAAGTGCGTGTACCCGGGCATGGGCAGCTCGCGGGTCTCCTCCGCGAGCTCTACGACGACCTCGCCGAGCTCCGCCAGGGCCCCGGCGAACGCGATGAGCCGCTCCCGGCCGAACATCAACTGGGCGCACGCCTGGAGGTCGTTGCGGCTGCGGTCGACGTGCCAGCGCACGGCCGGACGCGCGAGCCCCGCCTCGACATGCCGCTCGATCGCGAACGCGATGTCCGACATGTTGGCGTCGGGCCGGGCGCTGAGGGTGTCCGGGCCCACCCCGTCGAGGAGGGCGGCGACGGCGTGCGCCTCGTCCGTGTCGAGCAGCCCCATGCGGGCGTACTCGGCGGCGAGGGTCTTCTCGATGGCGACGTAGTGGTGCAGCAGATGGCGGGACTCGAACCGGAACTGCGGGGCGAGCACCTCCTCGTGCAGCAGTTCGCTCGGTCCGCCGCTGATGCGGCCGGTGAGTTCGGCGGCGGGTGCCGGGGACTGGCTCGTCACGTGACGGTGTCCGTTCTGTGGTGTGAGCGGGCGTGGTGCGCAAGGGCCGGTGGGCGCCCTCCGCGGGCGGGCAGGCAGGATTCAGCGGTGGTCGGACGCGGCCAGAGCGGCGCCGAGGGCCGCGGCCACGGCGAACGCCCCTGGGGGCCGCACCAGTTGGTAGTGGTCGGCGTCGGCGTCGTACCGGATCAGACCGTCCGGGACCCGGTCGGCCCAGCGCCGCGCCGAGCCGAGCTCGGCGCCGGTCAGGCTCTGGTGGAAGTGGACGGGGCCCGCTGCGACGGGCGGCCGGTAGCGGACGGTGGCGAGCAGACCGGTGCGGAAGACGGTGTAGTGCCGGACCAGGTCGTCGAAGTCCGGCGCCGTGTCCGGGAGACGGTCCGCCACGACCCGCAGCCGGGCAGGGGTGCCGGCCGCCGCGCGCAGTTCGGCGCGCAGCGCGGCACGGGCGTCCGGGCCGGGGTCCGTCCCCGAGGAGCGCGCGAGGTCGTCGTGGAACCACTCCAGCAGGGCCAGGTCGTCATCGGGGACGTCGACCGCCTGGGGGTAGGCCGTGTCCAGCAGCGTGAGCGTGCCGACACGTTCCCCGGCGGCGCGCAGCTGGTGGGCCATCTCGTAGGCGAGCAGCCCGCCGAAGGACCAGCCGGCCAGATGGTAGGGGCCCTCGGGCCGCACCCGGCGCAGCGCGGTGACGTGGGCGGCGGCCAGTTCCTCGACGGTCGCCGGATTGCGGTCGTCCCCGTCCGCTTCCGCACCCGTCAAGCCGGGAGCGGTGAGCCCGAACACCGGTCGTCCGGAGCCCAGTTCGGCCGCGAGATCGCGGTAGCACAGGACCTGGCCGCCGATGGGATGGACGAGGAAGAGCGGGTCCAGATCGCCGTCCGGACGGATGCGGACGACCGGGTCCGGGCCGCTCGGCCGCCGCTCGGCGCGCAGCACCTGTGCCTGCCCCGCGACGGTCGGACGCTCCAGCACGGTGGAGACCGAGAGCCGTTCGCCGAACGCGTCGTTGAGGCGGCAGATGAGGCGCAGGGCGTCGATGGAGTGGCCGCCACAGGCGAAGAAGTCGTCGTGGACACCGACCGGTCCGGCGCCGAGGAGCTGTTCCCAGATCCCGGCGATCCGGGCCTCCGTCGCGTCGCGGGGCGGCTCTGGCGGGCTCTGCCGGAGCGCGCCCGCCGGGTCCGGTGCGGGCAGCGCGGCGCGGTCGAGCTTGCCGTTGGGGGTGAGCGGCAGGGCGTCCAGCAGGACCCACGCCGAGGGGACCATGTGGTCGGGAAGCAGGGCCCGGGCGTGCCGGACCAGCTCGTCTGTGTCTGTGCGTGTGCCCGTGGCGTCGGCACTGTCGTCGGCCGTCACCACATACGCGACCAGCCGCTCCCCGCGCAGCAGCACGGCACAGCCGCGCACCGCGGGGTGTTCGCCGAGCACCGCCTCGATCTCCCCGGGCTCCACCCGGAAGCCGCGGATCTTCATCTGGTGGTCGGTGCGGCCGGCGTACTCCAGGGCGCCGTCCGGCCGGTGCCGGGCCAGGTCACCCGTCCGGTAGAGGCGGCGGGTGACCCCGTCGGCGCCGGTGTGCCGCACGAACCGCTCGGCGGTCAGCTCCGGTCGGCCGTGGTACCCGAGCGCCAGCCCGACGCCCTCCAGGTACAGCTCGCCGGTGACACCCAGCGGGACCTCGGCCAGCCGGGCGTCCAGGACATGGGTGCGCATATTGGCGATGGGCCGCCCGATGGGCACTGTGTCGCCGTCATCGGGCGCGCACCGCCAGGCCGTCACATCGACGGCCGCCTCGGTCGGGCCGTAGAGGTTGTGCAGCTCGACCCTGGGCAGCAGCTCGAAGAACCGGTTGCGGACGTCGGCGGGCAGGGCCTCGCCGCTGCACACGACCCGGGTGAGCCCGGCGGCCGACGCGACCGCCTCGGTGTCGTCCAGGAACACGGCCAGCATCGACGGCACGAAGTGCACGGTGCTGATCCGCTCGCTCCGCACGAGCCCGGCCAGATAGCCGGGGTCGCGCTGGCCGCCGGGCCGGGCGAGGACGAGCGTCGCCCCGGTGAGCAGCGGCCAGAACAGCTCCCACACCGAGACGTCGAACGTGTACGGCGTCTTCTGGAGCACCCGTTCACCGGCGACCAGCCCGTACGCGTCCTGCATCCACAACAGCCGGTTGGCGATGGCCCGATGGGACACCACGACGCCCTTGGGGGTGCCGGTGGAACCCGAGGTGAAGATCATGTACGCGGGGTCGTCGGGAGACGCGGCCGGTACGGTGGTGCGCGGACCGTCCGTCCGCTGGTCCGGTACGACGTCCGACTCGCCCGGCAGGGAACTCGGTTCACCCGGTACGACGACACTCACTCCGGCGCCCCGCAGCCGGGCGCCCCGGTCTTCGTCGGCGACGACCAGCCCGATCCCCGCCTCCGTCAGCAGGGATCGCACCCGCTGCTCGGGATGCCCCGGGTCCAACGGCACATACGCGGCACCGCACTTGAGCACGGCGAGCAGGACGACCGGCAACGTGAGGGACCGCTCGAGCAGCAACCCGACAAACGTGCCGGGACCGGCGCCCCGCTCCCGCAGCCGCACGGCCAGCCGCTCCGCCGCCGCGTCGAGCGCCCGGTAACTCAGCTCGCCGCCCTCGAAGCGGGCGGCCGCGGTATCCGGCGACACTCGTACCTGACGGTCAATCAACTCGGTGAGCACATGCGGCTCTTCGTACCGCTTCTCCGTGCTGTTCCACTCCGCGTACCGTCGCCGGTCCGCCACCGGAAGCAGATCGGCCGCCAGGCAGTCCCGGTCCGGGGTGTCGGCGAGGGCCCGCAGGGCCGCCGTGTACGAGGCGTGGACCGCGGCCATCCGCTCGGCGGGGAAGCGGGCGGCGTCGTAGCGCAGCCCGAGTTCGAGGAGCCGGCCGTCGGGGCTGCGGGAGAACTCCGCGCCGAACGCGAAGTCCGTGTCGGCCTCGCCGATCTCTTCCAGCACGGTGAACGTGCCCTCGTCGGGGCCTTTTTGCTCGACATGGAAGTGGGTGTAGTTGAAGAACGTCTCGAAGGGCGCGCTGCCGCCAGCGGTGCGCACGATCTCCGCGAGCGGGAAGCGCCGGTGCTCGTGGACGGGGACCTCCAGGTCCGCGACGCGTCGTACGAACTCCCGCCAGCTCCCGGCCGTGAGGGCGACGCGGAAGGGCAGCGTGTTGAGGAACACGCCGACGACCTTGTCGCCGTCCGGCTCCTCCGCGCGCCCGTTGTGGACCACACCGGTGGTGATCTCGTCACTGCCTCCCATCAGCGCCATGACCCGGACATGCGCGGCGAGCAGGAGGGTGCGCAGCGGCACACCCAGTTCGGCGGCGCGCGCGGTGAGGCGTTCATGCAGGTCGGCGGGGAGCGGCTCATGGTGCCAGGACATCCGCGGTGCGCCCGCTGCGGGACCGGTGCGGGGCAGCCGCGTCACGGTGGCGCCGGCCGTCTGCCCGGCCCAGAAGGACCGGTGCGCCGGGTCGGCGAGGGCGGCGCGTTCGAGCGCGACGAAGGAGGCGAAGCGGGAGCGCGGCGCGGGGGCGGGCGCGGGGGCGTCCGCTCCGGCGCACAGACGGACGTACCGCGCGCTGAGTTCGGTGAACAGTGAGCGTTCGCTCCAGCCGTCCACGATCGCGTGGTGTTCGGCGATGAAGAGCTGGAAGGCGGTGTCGGAGCGGCGCTGCACATGGAAGCGGATCAGCGGCGCCCGGCCCCAGACGAACGGGCGGGTGCGCTCGGCCTCGTAGTGCCGGGCGACGGCCGCCTCCCGCGCCGTCTCGTCCAGGTCGCGCAGGTCCTCGAAGGTGATCTCGGGGCGGGCGTCGCGGTGCACGAACTGGAGGGGTTCGCCGAAGCCGTGCAGATCGAAGGAGGTGCGCAGCATCTCGTGCCGGGCGGCGGCCTCGGCGACGGTCTGCCGCCAGGCGGCCTCGGACCAGGGCGCTTCCACGTGGTAGGCGGAGACGTTGTGGTAGACGCGTCCCGCGGCGGCCGGGAGATCGCTGTGGAAGAGCATCCCGGCCTGGAGCCGGGTCATCGGGTAGGCGTCGTCCAGCCCGTCCGGGAGCGCGGCCCGGTCCGCCTCGGTGAGCAGCGAGAACGGCTCGTACGACGGTGTCTCCCGCGCCGCGCCCTGGTCGTGGGCGACGGCCTCGGCCAGGCCGCGCACGGTCTGGTGCCGCATGAGGTCCACGACGCCGAACCGCAGCCCGCGGTCCCGGGCGCGTGCCAGCACCTGGAGGGAGCGGATGGAGTCGCCGCCGAGGGCGAAGTAGTTGTCGAGGGCGCCGACCCGCTCGTGCCCGAGCACCTCCTGCCAGACCTCCGCGAGGGCGGTCTCGACGGGGCCGCTCGGCGGTTCGTACGCCGCTCCGGGCGCGAACGCACCCGTCGCCGTGCCCGGCACCGGCAGCGCGCGCCGGTCGACCTTGCCGTTGGCGGTGAGGGGGAGCGCGGGGAGGGTGACGAGGGCGCCGGGGATCATATAACCGGGCAGCCGGGCCGCCAGATGCGCGCGGAGGTCGTCCACCGTGAGACCGACCGGGGCGGAGCCGTCCGTGCCGGGGTGGTTCGTGCCCGTGCCGTCCTCCGTGGGGTTCTCGGCGGCCGGTACGACATAGCCGGCCAGTACGGGGGTCCCGGTGGCGTCCGGGACGACACGGGCGACGGCGGCACCGATGCCGGGGTGCGCGGTGAGCGCCGCCTCGATCTCGCCGAGTTCGATCCGGAAGCCCCGCAGCTTGACCTGGTCGTCGATGCGGCCGAGGTATTCCAGCTCGCCGTCGGCCCGCAGCCGTGCCAGGTCGCCGGTCCGGTACAGGCGCTCCCCGGAGGGTGCGGTGGGGAAGCGTTCCGCGGTCAGTTCCGGGCGGTTGAGATAGCCCCGCGCCAGACCCGCCCCGGCGACGTACAGCTCACCGGCGGCGCCGCGCGGGACCGGGCTCCCGTGCCGGTCCAGCAGATGCAGCCGCAGGTCCGGGATGGGCACCCCGATGACGCTGCCCCGCCCCCGCGCCGCGTCCCGGGCGGTCAGCGGGCGGTAGGTGACATGCACCGTGGTCTCGGTGATGCCGTACATGTTGACCAGCCGGGGCGTGGTGTCGCCGTGCCGGTCGAACCAGCCGGTGAGCGCGCCGACATCGAGGGCTTCGCCGCCGAACACCACAGTGCGCAGTGCGAGTTGTCCGGATGTCTCGCCCGCTCGCTGGGCGTCCACGCGATCGAGCTGGTGGAAGGCGGACGGGGTCTGGTTGAGCACGGTGACCGCCTGGCCGCACAGCAGGCGGTGGAACTCCTCCGGGGACCGGCTGGTCTCGTACGGCACCACGACGAGCCGTCCGCCGTGCAGCAGGGCGCCCCACAACTCCCAGACGGAGAAGTCGAAGGCGATGGAGTGGAACAGCGTCCACACGTCCTCGGGGCCGAAGCCGAACCAGTGCCGGGTGGCGGAGAACAGCCGGGAGATGTTGCGGTGCGGAACCAGGGTGCCCTTGGGCCGTCCGGTGGAGCCGGAGGTGTAGATGACGTAGGCGAGATGGTCGGGCGTCACACCGCTGTCCGGTGCGGTGCCGGGCAGTTCGGCGAGCCGGTCCGCGTCGGCCGACAGATCGACCGCGTGCGTGGCCGCGGTCTCCCACAGCGGACGGGTGGCGGTGGTGCCGACGACATGGCGCAGCCCGGCGTCGCCGATGATGTGCCGCAGCCGCTCCGGCGGGTTGTCCGGGTCGAGCGGAAGGTAGGCGCCGCCCGCCTTGAGGATGCCCAGCAGGCCGACCAGCAGCTCGGCGGAGCGCGGCGCGCACAGGCCCACCAGGGTGTCGGGTCCGACCCCGAGGGAGCGCAGCCGGTGCGCCAACTGATTCGCCCTGCGGTCGAGTTCACCGTAGCTGAGCGCTCGTGAGCCGTCGGTGACGGCGATGGCGTCGGGGGTGCGGGCTGCGTGCTCGGCGAACACCTCGTGGGCGCAGCGCGCGGCGGCCTCCGCGGCCTCTTCGGGCAGGGCGGAGACGAGCGGGCACAGCTCCTCGTCGCTGAGCATGGGCAGCCGGCTGACGGGCAGCTCGGGCTCCGCGACGGCCCCGGCCAGCAGCCGCAGATAGTGCCGGGTGAACCGTTCGACGGTGGCGGCCTCGAACAGATCGGCGCGGTACTCCAGCCGGCAGCGGACCCCGTCCTCGCCCCGTACGACATCGAAGGTGAGGTCGAACTTGGCGCTCCCGGCGGGGCCTTCGAGCAGCCGGGCACGCGGGCCGGGCAGCGCGGCGGTGGTCTCCGCCTCGTCCTGGAAGCCGAACACGACGTCGAACAGGGGCGCCCGGTCGGTGGTGCGCTCGGGGTTGAGGTGCTCGACGATCCGCTCGAAGGGCAGGTCCTGGTGGTCCTGGGCATCCGCGACGGTGTCCCGCAGCCGCTTGAGGTGATCGCGGAAGCGGGGGTCGTCGGAGAGGTCGGAGCGGATCACGAGGGTGTTGACGAACAGCCCGACGGTGTCCTCGAACTCCCTGCGGTTGCGGTTGGCCACGGGCGTGCCGACCAGGATGTCCTCGCCGCCCGTGTAGCGTCCGAGGACGATCTGGAAGGCCGCCAGCATGGTCGTGTAGAGGGTGCTGTCGGTCTCCCGGCAGAGCCGGTTCAGCCGCTCCAGGACGTCCCCGGGGACCGCCGCCTCATGGAGGGCCGCGCCACGGGGCGCCGGCTCCCCGCTCGGACGGCGGTCCGTCGGCAGTCCCGAGGACGGCAGCTCGCCGCCCAACTGATCGGCCCAGTAGGTGAGCTGGCGCTCAGCGGCCGGACCGCTCAGCCATTCCTCCTGCCATTCGGAGAAATCGGCGTACTGGAACTCGGGCTCCTCCAGTTCGAATTCGCCGCTCTCGGGCGTGTTCAGCGCGCCGGTGCGGGCCGCGTAATCGGTGAGCAACTCCTTGAGCAGCAGTCCCGCCGACCACCCGTCACCGACGATGTGGTGCATTCCCAGGGCGAGTACGGCACCCTCTTCCCGCCGCAGCAGCGCGGCCCGGAAGAGCGGACCGGTCGCCAGATCGAAGGACCTGTGGTGCTGGGCGTCCATCCAGCGCTCGAAGTCGGTCTCGCCGTGCGCCTCCGCCACCGACCAGTCGAGCCGCGCCGAGGCGTCGATGTGCTGCGTCAACTCCCCTTCGTCCAGCACGAACCGGGTGCGCAGCGCCTCGTGCCGGTCCAGCAGACCCTGGGCGCACGAGCGGAGCACCTCGGCGTCCACGGCGCCGTCGAGCGCGCAGAAGACCGGCATGTGATAGGTCGGCCTGCCCTCCTCCATCTCCTGGAGGAAATACATCCGTTGCTGAGCCCGCGAAGCGCGGAAAACGCTGACCGACGGCTCGGTGAATGCTTCGGCCGTGACGTGAGTGGCCAAGTCGACTCCCTCGACCGCCACGCCTTTCCGGACGTGCGGCACTGATCCCACTGGTTGGTGAGTTCAACGCTAGGCGCGGGACGGGATGGAGATAAGTCCCGATCTGCCGGTCCCGGATTCACGTGACACGGCACCCGGATCAGTTGCCTCCGGCCCATCCAAGTGCCGTGCAATCAATGGGAGATGTGGGCTAAGGGCGGCGCCGCATCGGCGGCCGGTGCAGGATCTCGACGTACATGATGCGGCCGTCGACCACGTCCAGACACAGCAGGCCCTCGGTGGTGCGCATCGGAACGCAGCGGTGCCAGGGCCCGCGAGCCCGGCCTGATCCAAATGAGAGGCCCTAGTGGCCCGCCGCCGCGGCCCTTCGGTCGTTGCGCAGTTCCGTGGCCAGTTGGGTGAGCGCCGTGTAGAGCGGGACCGTCTGGGGGACGCCCCAGCGGTGCAGATAGACGAGGAGCTGGGTGACGACGGTGTCGTACTCCACGAGGGTGGAGCTGTTCGGGGCGCTCAACGCCTCGATCTCCAGCAGGCGTTGATGGGTGGCGGCATCGAGTTTGCTCTTGAAGTTCGCCGCGTAGCGGCCGACGCCCTTGCTCGGGTCCGTGGCGTACCGCAACTTGGAGGCGAAGAGGTCCTTCTGGTCGTCGGTGAGCGTCCCGTCGCCGGCCAGGAGTCCCCGCAGGTCGTCGACCCGGGCCTTGCGCTCCTTGGCCAGCGCCGTGATCTCGGCGTCGGAGAGGTTCTGCCGCAACAGCAGCAGGATCTGCGTGTTGTCGAAGCTCTCGCCGGCGTCCACATGGGTGAGTTCATGGGCCAGCGAGCCGAGCCGCCCCGTGGCGCCCTCCGGCTGCGCCATCATGTGCCTGAGGGTGTACTTCTCGGCGACTCCCGGCTCCGACAGCTTCGTTCCCGGCAGGCCGGTCGTGAAGTTGACGATGCCGCGGTTCGCCAGCAGATCGCCGAGGGTGTCCCGGGTGACCTGCGGAGCGCCGGGGTCCGCCTGGATCCCGGCCAGCAGATCGAGATCGTCCCCGACGAGGGTGCTCTTCTCGGCGTCCGACAGCGTGTTGACGGCCTGGAGCAGCGGTGTCTGGAGATGGACGTTGGCCTTGGCCAGCTCGCTGTCGAAGTCCAGGTGCGCGGCCTGGACGCGCTGGAGGACGGCCTCCTGCGCGGTGAGCAGCGCGCGCGCCTTCGCCAGCGGGTTCGCGAGGCCCACGGCGTTCGCGAGCTGCCGGAAGATCGCGGCCTCGGGCCGGCATTCGTCGAGCAGCTCCTGAACGACCTGCCCGTGCCGGCGCGATTTCGACTGGGTGAGGTAGCCCTCGGCGGCCTGGACGAGGTTCTCCAGCCGATCGGCCCTGGCCGCGAAGTCGTCGGCCCCCGCCCCGCCCCCATGGCACTCGGCGAGGGCCCGCTCGACCAGGTCGATGGACGAGCCGCGTTTCTGGAAGGTGCCGACGGTGGTGCGCCCCTGGAAATCGTCGACCGACATCAGCCGGGCCACGGTCAGCCCCGCGCCGGCGTGCGCCACCGCGCCCGGCGCCCGGTCCGGGCCGTCGGCCACCGCCTCGGACGCCCCGTCGGTTGTCACCCGCCGGGCGACCCGCTCGGCCTCCCGCTCGAACCGGTCCGACGGATCGCTGACGGCGAGCCCGCCCCCGGTGTCCGTCCCGGCGACCGGGCCGCGCCGCTGCTGCACGACATGCGTCAGCTCATGGGCGAGCACGGTGCGGCCCGCCGCGGACGCGGGGTCGTAGCGGCCCTCGCGGAAGACGATGTGCGAGCCGGAGGTGTACGCCTCGGCGGAGACGGCGGCCGCGGACTCGTGCGCCGCCCGGCCGGTGTGCACCCGCACATCGGAGAAGTCCGAGCCCAGCCGGGCCTCCATGTCGCCGCGCACCGAGTCCTCCAGGGGCCGGCCGGGGGAGCGCAGCACCCCGCGCACCGCGGCGGACTGCTGTTCGGCCCCCTCGGACCGCTCCGCCCCGGCGCGGCCCAGCAGCTCGCCGACCGCCGCGTTGCCGATCAGCCGTTGCAGCGCGGCCACCGCGTCCGGCCGTGGCGCGCCCGCCGGAACGGGCCGCTGAGCCTCCGCCGCGCGCGCCGTGGTGTGCCGGGGCCGCGAGCCCGTCGCCGTGGGATCCTCGTGTCGCTTCCGGTGCTCGTGCACAACTCTCCTCACCACGCCGAGACCTGCCCCACCCTTTTGGTGTACGACAGGGACGCTTCCCTCGAACAGGGCGAAACGGGCAACGCTCGGGCAGCGCCACTGCCCGGCCGGTCATGGGCGACACGGTGGTCAGGTGGTGCGCAGCGGCACCGGCAGATGGTCCCAGAGGTTGACGTGGGACAGCCGCCAGCGGCCGTCGGACCAGTCGAGCGCGGTGATCCCGCAGTGGTAGAGCGTGAGGTGGAACGTGTCGGACTCCGCGACCACCCGGACGACCGTGCCGATCAGGCCGCCATGGGTCACCGCGAGCACCGGCCGCCCCGACTCCTGCGCACATCGGGTGAGTTCGGCCAGAGCGGCGCGCGCCTGGGCACGGAAGTCCAGATAGCGCTCGGACAGGAGTCTGCCTCGGCGCCGGGCGAACGGGGCGGTGGACGAGGGGAGTTCTGGGGAGAGAGGGAAGTCGGCCTCCGTGAGCGTGTGTTGGGCCCGGGCCGGGAGCCCGAGCGGTGCGCATACGTACTCGGCCGTCTCGCGGGCCTGCGTCAGCGGGCTGGTCACCACGCTGCCCACGGTCAGCGAGGTGTCGCCGTCGAGCCGCGCGTCGCCCGCGAGCCACTTCGCCAGATGCCCGGCCTGGGTGTGCCCGAGCGGGCTGAGCGGAGCGTCCCGGCGGCGCCCCGCGGCCACCTGTGCCTGACCGTGCCGTACCAGATAGATCTTCACCGGGCGTCCTCCACGAGCGGCTCCCGGCCGGCCCCGGATCCCGCCGTCTCCCCGCTGCGACCCGGCATGAGGGGCTTGCTCCCGGACACGATCCGGCCGAGCCAGAACCCGGCGAACTGGCTGGTCACGATGGACAGCAGCACCAGCGAGGTGAAGAAGTTCTCGTTGATGACGTGCGCGCCGAACGCCACGGAGGCGAGCACGATGCCCGGACCGCCACGCGCGTTCATCGCGACCGCGAGGTTCCTGGCCGCCGCCGAGGACTCACCCGCCAGCCGGGCCCCGAGCCAGACACTGGCCGACTTCACCAGGCAGGCCAGCGCCAGGAACCAGCAGAAGAACACCGGGTCGAAATGGCGCACCAGATCCAGCTTGATGCCGACGATCGCGAAGTAGACCGGCACGAAGAAACCCAGCGAGACCTGGCGCAGCGTCTCCTGGGACCGCTCCGCCTGCGCCCCCGACGCGCCCGCCACGCACATGCCCGCCACCAGCGCCCCGAAGATCGGGTCGATGCCGAGCCCGCCGCATGCCGCGCACAGCAGGAAGACGACGACCAGCCGGAACGCGAGGGGGCTGCGCCGCTCCAGCACATTGGCCCGCGAGCGTGACAGCCGTACGAAGAGCCTCGGCCCGAGCCACAGGGACAGCGCCAGGAACAGCAGCGGTACGACGGTGAAGTAGGCGACGGTGGGCGCCAGTTCGTCCGAGCCGTACGACGCCCACAGCCCGTAGGCGTCGGCGCCGCGGGCCTGCGCCATGCCGAGGACGATGGCGAGGACGACGTAGAGCAGGATGTCCTCGATCACGGCCACGGCCAGCACGATCCGTGCGAACAGGGTCCGCAGGATGCCGAGGTCCAGCATGATGCGGGAGATGACGGGCACGCTGGTGACCGCGACGGCCATGCCGAAGACGAGCGCGAGGGCGGCCGGCGAGCCATTGGGCCCGGCCAGGTCGCCGGTGTGCACGGCGGAGGCGACGGCCAGCCCGAAGGCGAACGGCAGGGCGAGACCCGAGATCGCGGCGTAGGTGATGGTCCGCTGGCCCCCGGTCTCGCGCCGGGCTCGCAGCTCGGCGCCGGTCAGGTACACCAGCAGCAGCATGCCGAGCTGGTAGAAGGCGCCCAGCACGGACGCGGTGGCGCCCCCGGCCGGGAACAGCCAGTGCCAGGCCCCGGGCGCGAACTCGCCGAGGACCGTCGGGCCGAGCACCAGACCGCCGGCGATCTCGCCGATGACCTGGGGCTGGCGCAGGCGCGCGAACAGATGGCCGCCGAGATGGGCGGCGGTGAGCAGGACGATGAGCGCGAGGAGGAGATGGGCGACCTCAGCGGCTTCGAGAGACACGGCTCCTCCCCCCTTCCGGGTACGTGCGCAAGCGTGCGGAAACCACGGGTGTCCCTTCTGCTCTCTCGGTGGTGCCTAGATCGAGACCACACAGTCGTCGGAGCAGCCCGCGCCCGCGACGCTGACGATTCCCTCCCTTCCGTCGCCGAAGAACCGCGCGAACAGGCCCGCGGGGCGGCCGCCGAACAGCAGCGGTCCGAACACCGGGGCCACCTCGGTGTCGTACGGCTCGTCCACCCCGTCGGCCACCATCGCGAGCCGGCAGGTGCGCGGCGCCACGAACTCCTGCACCACGCTGGTGCCGGTCTCCGCGGCCGCCGTCACCGCCGCCGTCCAGTCGGCCCGGTCGCTCTCCCGGCCGATGAGGACCTGCCGGCCGCTCATGCCGATGCTCTCCTTGAGCACCAGCGACTCCCGGTGCGCGAGGGTGAACTCCACCAGGTCGACCTTGCGTTCGCCCCGGGTCGTCCACCGGTGGGACAGGACCCGGGTCCACGGCAGATACCGGTCGACGAGGGCGCGTTCGGCCGCGCTCATCCACGGGCGGCCCTCCGAGAGCAGGCCCATGGTCAGCTTGCTGGACAGGAAGGTGGAGGTCTGGGTGCCGACCAGGAGGCAGCCGTTGTCCAGCGCGGTCTGCACCGGCGCGGTGTCGATGCCGAGTTCGGCCCAGTCCGGGATGGTGAAGTCCCGCAGCCCCAGCCCGTAGCGCAACCGCGGCGGGCAGTCCCAGGCCTCGTGCAGATCCTCGGGCTCGAAGAACCGCGCCAGCAGGCCATGGCTGTTGAAGTGGTCGACCTGGAGGTCGAAGTAGCGGGTGAAGCCGCCCTGGTCGCGGGCGCTGCCCACCATCGCCACCCGGGGCGGCAGCCCCGACTCGGCGCACAGCTGCCGGAACATCTCCGCACGTACGGCGAACGGGTGCTGGTAGTCGAACGGCAACCGCCCCCGGGCGTCGGTGTAGAGGCGTCGCCAGACCTCCATCCGGCAGTGGAACTCCACCGGCCCGCCGAGCGCGCCGCTGACGTTGAACTCCAGGAACCGGGGCCCGTCCGGCCCGATCACGATATCGGGCCGGGCCACGCAGTCCGCGTACCGCTCCTCGGTGAACTGGTCCGCCAGGAACAGCTGTTGCTCACTGGGCGGCATGCGGTACGCGGTCAGGCGACCCTCGGTGGTGGCCGCGCTCTCCAGGGCGGTGCGCCGCACCAGGTCGAGCAGGGCCCGCGAGACGCGGAACAACTCGGCGTACGAAGCGGCGGGCAGCGCGATCGGCGCGGCCGGCAGATGCGTCTGGTACCAGTAGCCCGTGTCCCGTATCTCGTGCCGCAGCAGATCACGGAGGGTCGCCGCACCGGCCGCGGGCGCCAGCCGGTACCGGCCGAACCACGGGTGGCCCGTCACCGGCGAGGGGTCCGCCTCCAGGAGCACGGTCATCCGTCTGCCTCTCCTTTCCTTCTTCTGATCACAAGCCCCGATCACGAGGCGCGGTACACCGCTAGGGTGTGCGCGGCGCCGCCACGATTCCGGCGCCCCGCAGGCCGTACACGCACACGGGAGAAGGTCATATGACACTGCGTCAGGTGAGCGAGAACGAGTACGTCGAGGAACACGGCGGCGATTACGAGGACTTCGAGCCGGGGATGGTGATCAAGCACTGGCCCGGGCGGACCATCACCGAGTCGGACAACACCTGGCTGACGCTGCTGACGATGAACCAGCACCCGCTCCACTTCGACAAGGCGTACGGCGAAGGCGCCGAGTACGGAAAGGTGTTGGTCAACAGCGGGATCACCATCTGCCTGATCAGCGGCATGACCGTACAGGCGCTGTCCGCGCGGGCGGTGGCCAATCTCGGCTGGGACCGGGTCCGGCTGAAGGACCCGGTGTTCGTCGGCGACACCCTGTACGCGACGAGCCGCATCCTGGACAAGCGGCTCTCCAAGTCCCGGCCGGGGCAGGGGATCGTCACGGTCGAGACGACCGGACACAAGTCCACCGGGGAGACCGTCATCGTCTTCGAGCGGTCCTTCATGGTCCGCTGCCGCGAGACGGCCTGACACCACCGCCCCCCACCTCATGGCGCGGTCTCCGCGCACAGGGCGGCCGCGGCGGCCGTGTCCTCGATGGCCAGACCCACCCCGCGGAACACCGAGGTACGGCCGTCCGCCGCGCCCGCGGTGCCGCCCAGCTCGCCCAGCTCGCGCAGCGCCCCCGGGCCGATCAGCCCGCCGGCCAGCGCGGCCCGCACCTCACCGGCCTCCTCGCGCGCCGCCCGGCGCTCCTCCACCACGACCAGCGCGTCCACGAGCAGCGCCGGATCGACCTCCAGGGCGTCCTCGTGGGTGCCGCCGATCACATTGAGATGCGCGCCCGGCGCCACCCAGCCGGCCTCGACCAGCGGTTCACGCGCGCTGGTCGACGTCGTCGTACAGATGACGGCGGCGTCGGTGACGGCCTCCTTCACCGTGTCGCACACGGTCACCCGGAGCGCGCCGCCCGAGGTGTCCCGGATCTCGCGCGCGAACTCCTCGGTGCGCTCGCGGGTACGGGAGAACACCCGGACCGTGCGCAGCGGACGCACCGCCGAGACGGCCCGCACCAGGGCCCGCGCCTGCACCCCGGCGCCCAGCACGGCCAGGTCGGCGGCGTCCGCGGGCGCGCACAGCCGGGTGGCCAGCGCGGCGACCGCGCCGGTGCGGACGGCGGTCAGCTCGGCGCCGTCCAGCAGTGCGGTGATACGACCGGTCGATAGATCGGTGACCGCGACGACCCCGTGGATCAGCGGCAGGCCGCGCTCCGGGTTGCCCGGCGTCAGCGTGGTGATCTTGACGCTGCCCACGCCGTGCCGCTCCCACACGGAGGTCGCCGCGAGCAGTTCCCCGCCACGCTCGTGCGGGACGACGGTGCGCGGGGGAGAGGAGGTACGGCCGGCGGACAGGTCGGCGAAGGCCTCGGCGAGCGCGTCTACCACCCGCAGCAGCCGCTCGGTGCCCCCCATGCCCTCGGGCCCGATGAACACCGGCCCGCTCATGCGACCGGCCCCCGCGCGCTCAGCTCCGCGACCACGTCCCCGATCAGGTCCTCCTGCCCGGCGATGGCCTGCCGTCTGCCGAGCTCGAAGAACACGTCCCGGGGATCGACGCCCGCCCCCCGGGCCTGTTCGAGGACCTGGTGCTTGAACCCGGAGAAGACCCCGGCGAGTCCGCTGACGATGCTCAGCGAATCGGTCACGGGGGGCGCCGGCATCAGGGCGCGCTCGGCGAACTCGGCGGCGTCCAGCAGCGCGTACAGGTCGATACCGGTGGTGAACCCGGTGCGCTCCAACACCGGCACCAGCACTTCGAGTTGGGTGTTGCCCGCGCCCGCGCCGAAGCCGCGCGCACAGCCGTCGATGATCCCCGCGCCCGCCCGGGCGGCCGCGACCGAGTTCGCCACGGCCATGCCGAGGTTGTCGTGCCCGTGGAAGATCACCGGTACCTCGACGGCGGCCCGGATCGCGCCGATCCGCTCGCTGACGTCGTCCGGCAGGAAGTGCCCTGCGGAGTCCATGATGCCGACCGCGCGCGCCCCGTGGCCGACGGCGCGGGCCGCGTGCTCGGCGAGCTCGTCCGGAGAGGCCATATGGCTCATCATCAGCACGCAGTGCGCCTCGGCACCCTGCTCCGCGAGAAAACCCAAGTGGCGCTCGGCCAGGGAGCTTTCGGTGCAGTGCACACCGATCCGCACCACGTCGGCACCCTGCTTCAGGGCCCTGCGCAGATCGTCGGAGGTGCCCCAGCCGGGCAGCAGGAACACCCCCATCCGGCTGTGCTGGAGGGCCTCGCGCACCGTGGCCAGCATCAGATCGTCGGGTACGGCGGCGCGGCCGACCTGGAGGGAGGAGGCGCCGAGCCCATTGCCGTGCCCCACCTCCACCACCGGGATCCCCGCGGCGTCGGCGGCGGCCGCGTAGCCGCGCAGCGCCTCCATGCCGAGTTGATGGCGCACCGCGTGCTGGCCGTCGCGCAAGGTGGGGTCATGGATCACCACCGCGGTCACCGGCTCACCCCCCGCCGGGCGGCCGGGGCGAGCCGGACCGCGTGCTGCTCGGCGACCAGGACCGCGGCCGCGTCGATGAGGTCCAGGTTTCCCGCGTAGGCGGGCAACACCTCGCTGTCGGCCATCACTTCGAGGGTGGCGACGATCAGCTCGCCGCGCACCTCGCAGCCCCGGACCCGGTAGCCGGGCGCGAACTCCCGTACCCGCGCGGCCGCTTCGTCCACCACGGCCCGTACCGTGCCGGGGTCGGCCCCGGGCGCCAGCGCGTGCACCGTGGTACGGAAGGTCGCGGGCGGCGCCGCCGGGCTGATGTTGAGGATCGCCTTGGTGTCGCCCACGCCGGTGAACGCGGTCAGCGCCTGCTGGGTCGTCGCCACGTACTCGTCCAGGTTGAGCCGGGTCGCCCGGCCCGCGACGCTGGAGGCGACGGTCGAGACGACCTCGAAATAGCGCACGTCGAACCGTTCGGCGAGGGCGTGCGCGACCGGGACCGACGCCTGGCCGCCGCAGCTGATCAGGCTGACGTCGCCCTCGGGCGGCGCGTGCACACCGGTCACGGTCGGCACCACCATCTGCCCGATCTTGCTCGGCGTCAGATCGATCAGCAGTGTGTCGAACGACCGCAGCAGCCGCCGGTGTTCGGCGTGCGCCCGTGCGTTGGTGGCGTCGAAGACCACGTCGAAGGGCCGGGGCGCGGCGAGGATCGCGCCGATCCCGTCCGCGCTGGTCGGACAGCCGAGCCCGGCGGCGCGCCGCATCCCGGCCGACTCCGGATCGCGCCCCGCCACCAGCGCGCAGTCCAGCACGGCCGAACGACGGATCTTGGAGACCAGGTCCTGTCCGATGGAGCCGGTGCCGATCACGGCGACGGAGATCCCCGGCACGGTGTGCGGCGTTCTGTCGTCGGTTACGCTCATCGCGCTGCCTCCGGGTCCGAGGGCAGCGGATCGGCGGATCTCGGCTCCGTCGCGGTCGAGCCCGCCGCGATCGGCTCCGCCGCGCGCGAGTCCGCCGCACGCGAGTCCGTGGCCTGTGCGTCCGCGGCTCCCGCACCGGGGGCCCCCGCGTCCGTCGGCGCGAACCGGGCGTTCCACGCGTCCCCGCGCTCCACCGTCATCCGCGCCCGGCGGGCGAACGGCGGTCCGACCATGGCGCCGTCCAGCAGGGCCACTCCGCCGTCCGCCGCGCGGACCGCCTCGGTGACCCGGCGGGCGTGGCGCAGCTCCGCCGCATCGGGACGCAACGCCCGGTTGATCGTGGCGAGTTCGCCGGGATGGACCGCCACCTTGCCGTGGAAGCCCAGCTCCCGCACCCGCTCGATCTCCTCGGCCAGCACCTCGGGCGCGTCGAGCCGGAAGTTGGCGGTGTCGACACAGGCCGTGCCGTACCGCGCGCAGGCGAGGGCCATCGCCTGGCGGGTGGCGAGCAGACCGGCCCAGGTGATCTCGACGCCCAGGGTCGCGGCCAGATCGGCGGAGCCGAGGATCAGCCCGTCGGCGGCCTCGGCGATGGCGTCCACGGCACGGGCGCCGGCCGGGGTCTCCAGCGTCACATAGATCTCCGGGTGCGCCCCGGCCGTGGCGAGGACCTCCCGCAGCAGCCGTACCTCGACGGGCGAGTCCACCATGGTCATCACGACGATGCCGGGGCGGACCGGCGACTCGGCCAGCATCAGCAGGTCGCGTACGGCGTCCAGGGTGCCCAGCGGATTGATCCGCACCGCGGTGTTGGCCGGGGCCGGCGCCTTCTCCAGCGCCGTCCGGCACACCTCGCGCGCCGCCGCCTTGGCGGGCGGTGGCACGGCGTCCTCCAGGTCGATCAGATGCACATCGGCGTCGTACGACCATGCCTTGACGACCAGGTCGAGGGAGAGCGCGGGCGTGTACAGGATGCTGCGCGGCAGCGCCCGGGTGGCGTCGGTCATCGTGCCGCCTCCCCGGGCGCGGGTATCGCGGGGGAGGCACCGACCTCGGTGAGGACCGCGCACAGCCCCCGGACCTGCTCCTCGGTCTGGCCCGCGCGCATCATCACCCGCAGCCCCGCCGTGCCGCGCGCGACGATCGGGAAGAACACCGGGGAGACATAGAACCCGGCCTCGAAGACCCGCCGTCCGGCCTCGATCACCGTCTCGTCGCTCATCGGCACCAGCCGGATCGGATAGGTGCTGCCGGTCTGCTCGGTGTGCACCAGGGAGTCGAACAGCTCGATGTTGCGGTACAACCGGTCCTGAAGCGTGGTCAGTTCCGGCGTGCGGTGGATCTCGGCGGAGGCGAGGCCCGCGCCGACCGCGGCCGTGTTCAGCAGCTGCGAGTAGTTCAGTGCGCCGCCGAAACGCTCGATGACCCGCAGCGTCTCCTTCTCGTACCCGTCGAGCACGATGGCCGCGCCGCTGGTGCCGAACGCCTTGTTCAGGGTGACCACCACGATGGTGCGCTCGTCCAGCACCGGGCTGTGCGTGCGCACGTACCCGACGCCGCGCTCGCCGTACGCCGACAGCGAGTGGGAGTCGTCGTAGTAGACCAGCAGGCCGTACTTGTCCTGGAGTTCGGCCAGCTCCTTGACCGGTGCGTAGCCGCCCAGGCTGTCGCTGCCGTCGCAGACGTAGGCCACCCGCGCGTACTTCCGGCACGCGTCCTCGATGAAGTCCAGGTCGTGGTGGGGCGAGGTGACGACCTCGGTCTCGTCGGCGCAGACCGGCTTGAGGTTCGACATCGAGATATGGGCGTTCTTGTCGAAGACCATCAACGGCCGGGTGCCATTGCCCAGATGGCCGGAGGCGATCAGCGGCAGCAGCCCGAACGTGGCCGTGCTGGCCGCGATGGAGCACACCACATGCGCGCCGAACAGCTCGCCGAGGGAGTCCTCCAGCTCCAGCATCGCGGGGATCTGCACCCGGCTGCGCGCGATGCAGTGGTCCAGGACGCCGTAGCGGCGCATCGCGTCGAGGCCGCCCTCGATCACCTTCGGGTGGGAGTCGAGATCGAGGTAGGAGCAGCAGCTGAAGTTGATGAACTCATGCCCGTCCGGGACGAATTCATGTCCGGCGGTGGTCCGCAGCACCCCGGAGTCCAGGTCGGCCACGAGGCCGGCCAGGCCGTTGCGCTCCGACATGTCCCAGAACTCGTTGCCGATGCCGATGAGTTTGTCGTTGTTGCGGTACCGGTGGGTGGGGGTGATGCTGATGCGCTCGGTCATGACGCCGCCTGTGCCGGTTCGTAGTTGTAGACGCCCTTGAGCTTGCGGAAGACCGCGGTGTAGACCGCCACCCCGAGCACGTACGGACGGCGCAGGATCTTGGGGTCGCGCAGCCAGAAGTTCACATTGATGTTCATCGCGTCCAGCGACTCCGCCTGGTGCCACCAGCCCAGCGGCAGATAGAGCATCTGCCCCGGTTCCAGGACGACTTCACGGCGCCGGGCGAGCTTGGCCGCGATCCTCGGGAAGCGCGCCGGGTCCACGTCGTCGAAGTCGAAGACCTGTGACTTGTCGCCGAACCCCTGCTTCAGCGAGCGCGGGTAGTACGCGCGCGAGCCCGGCGGCGCCATGACGAACCGTTTGCGGCCCTCCAGGGCGATGTTGAAGTTCTCCAGCTCGTCGAAGTGGCTCTGGGTGAAGACCCCGCGATGGCTGATCCACAGATTGGCCGCGTTGAGGGCGCGCCGGTAGTCGAACAGCCTTCCCGCGTCGAAGCCGAGGATCCGGTTGACGTCACCGGGCCGGTCGCGGATGTTGGACACGACACGGTTCCAGGTGCTCGCGTCGTTCTGGTACGTGTCGTCGGCGAAGAACTCGGCGAGCCGGATCTCCCTGGTGGTCCAGCGTTCGGGGTTCTTCTTGTCGCTGGGCTCGGTGAACAGGGTCACCGGCAGCTCCCCGAGCAGCTCGGCCACCCCCTCCTTGCCCATGCCCTCGGTGCCGCCGGGCAGGGTGATCACCACGGGGACGTCCGCACGGATCAGGGCGTCCCGTCCAAAGGCCATGAACTCGTCGAACGACAGCCGGGGTACGGGCAGGCCGCCGAGGCCGCTCTTCGCCGGGACAGGCTGGCTTGCGTCCACAACTCTTCCCTCTCCGCTCATTGTTCCTGCACCGCCCATTCCGCGGCGGGCTCCGCCGCGGGCCGCTCACCGCGCAGCGCCGGCTGCCCCAGCACCGCCAGCGCCAGGGCGAAGAGTCCGCCGCCGACACCCGCCCAGGCCCCCGCCGCGGACCCGAAGGAGTCGGCCAGCCTGCCGCCCGCCGCCGTACCCGTGGCGATGCTGAGGGCACCGGCACTGGTGAGCCACGAGAATCCCTCGGACAACGCGCCCTTGGGACAGACCGATTCGAGAAGCGTGCTGCCCGCGATCAGCCCCGGCGAGATCGCCACCCCCGCGAGGACCGCGAGGAAACCCATCACGAGGGAGGAGGGGGCGAAGGCCAGGGGGAGCACGCCCAGGGTGAGCACACTGCATGTGACGGTCAGCAGACGGGCCTGGGACAGACGCCAGTTGACGGCTCCGTAGACGGCGCCCGCGATCAGGCTGCCCACCGAGATCAGGGCCAGGAACACACCGCCGAGCCCGGGCGCGTGCTGCTCCTTGGCGAACGCGATCATCGTGACGTCGACCGCGCCGAACTGGAAGCCCATCCCGGCGTAGCAGAGCATCAGGATCCATACGCCGGGCACCTTGATGGCGCGCTCGGTGCTCCGTCCCGTCGACCCCTGCGGGGCCGGCTCGGAGCGCCGGTGCAGCGCGACGGCCACGGACCCGGCCAGCGTCAGCAGGCCGCAGGCGACAAGGCCGGCCGCCGGGTGCACGGCCGACGCCAGCACGGTGACCACGAGCGGTCCGAGCAGGAAGATCGTGTCGTCCAGAATGGACTCCATGGCGTACGCCGTGCGCAGCACGTCCGCCTCGACCATCGCCGCCCAGCGCGCCCGCATGAACGAGGTGAACGACACCGAGGTGCAGCCGGTGGCCACCGCCGCCAGGATCATCAGCACCAGCGGGGCCTTCAGCGTGATCGCGAGGAGCAGCAGCGTCATGCCCGCGAGATGCGTGACACCCGCGGTCAGCAGCACCCGGCGCTGGCTGATCCGGTCGGCGGTGCGTCCGAGCAGCGGGCTGACCACGCCCTGGGCGAGCAGCATGGCGGCCGCGACCGTGCCCGCCTCGGCCATGGAGCCGGTCATCGCGGAGACCAGCATCAGAATGCTGATGGACCGCATCGCGATCGGGGCCCGGCCGACCACGCCCCACAGGGCCAGGGGCGCGGCGCCGGGTAACCGGAGCAGTCTCAGATAGGAACCGAACCCCGAATGCGACCCCGAAACCGCTGCGGACACAGCACTCCTGTCGGCATGAAATAGGCCATGTAGAAAGCTCTGGCAAATTCGGGTCGGAAACTCGGTTCCGCCACATGTCGGGAAACTAAACGCTTCCCCGCCGACCGTGCCGATCTGGTGCGCCCCCGCCCGCTGCCGTGCCGTGGTGATAGTAGGGTGATCACCGCGGGGTGTCAACGGCTTATATTTGTGGCATGAGTTGGGAAATGTGACTCCGGTGCCGGGACACGGATCCGGCTGTTCCGGACTTCCTGTGCGACGGTGATTTATTTCCCCATACGATGACGGTCGACCGCAGGTGAACGGGCGGTCCCGACCGAATCGACGCAGGAGGAAAACGTGACCGAGCGGACGTCCGGCGCACCAGTCAAACAGCGGAAGAACGGCCTCGACCGCAAGATCAGCGATGAACTCGCCACGAACATGAACGAGGGCTGGGACGACACCGAGCGCGACGACCTGAAGCCGATAGCGCAGGCCGCCCACACCGCCCGCCGGCGCGCCGAGCTGTCCGCCCGCTTCCCCGGGGAGCGCCTGGTGATCCCGGCCGGCCGGCTCAAGGTCCGGGCCAACGACACCTACTACCGCTTCCGGCCCTCCTCCGACTACGCGTATCTCACCGGCGACCAGACCGAGAACGGCGTGCTGGTCCTGGAGCCCCGCGAGGACGGCGGCCACACCGCCACCGCGTATGTGCTGCCCCGATCCGACCGGGAGAACGGGGAGTTCTGGCTCTCCGCCCGTGGCGAACTGTGGGACGGCCGTCGCCACAGCCTCGGCGAGAACGCCCAACTCCTCGGCCTGCCCTGCGCGGACGTCCGCCCCCTGCCGGACGCGCTGCGCGAGACCACCGGAGCGGTGCGGGTGCTGCGCGGGCACGACACGGTGATCGAGGACGCGCTCACCGACAAGGTGACCGCCGAACGCGACGAGGAACTGCGGGTGTTCCTCTCCGAGATGCGCCGGATCAAGGACGACTTCGAGATCGCCGACCTGCGCTTCGCCTGCGAGGCGACGGCGCGCGGCTTCGAGGATGTCGTACGGGTCCTCGACAAGGCGCAGGCCACGTCGGAGCGCTATATCGAGGGCACCTTCTTCCTGCGCGCCCGCGTCGAGGGCAACGACGTCGGCTACGCCTCGATCTGCGCCTCCGGCCCGCACGCCACCACCATCCACTGGGTGCGCAACGACGGCCCGGTGCGCCCGGGAGACCTGCTGCTGCTCGACGCCGGCGTGGAGACGAGGAACCTCTACACGGCCGACATCACCCGCACCCTGCCGGTCAGCGGACGCTTCACCCCGCTCCAGCGCAAGATCTACGACGCGGTGTACGAGGCCCAGGAGGCCGGTATCGCGGTGGTCAGGCCCGGTGCCGGGTATCGCGAGTACCACTTGGAGGCGCAGCGGGTGCTCGCCGAACACCTCGTCTCCTGGGGCCTGTTGGGCGACCTCTCGGTGGACAAGGTCCTCGAACTCGGCCTCCAGCGCCGCTGGACGATGCACGGCACGGGCCACATGCTCGGCATCGACGTCCACGACTGCGCCGCGGCCCGTACCGAGATGTACGTCGAGGGCACGCTGGAGCCCGGCATGGTCCTCACCGTCGAACCGGGCCTCTACTTCCAGGCAGACGACCTCACCGTGCCCGAGGAGTACCGGGGCATCGGCGTGCGCATCGAGGACGACATCCTCGTCACAGAATCCGGCAACGAGAACCTCTCCGTCTCCCTCCCTCGCCGCTCGGAGGAGGTCGAGGCCTGGATGTCGAGCCTCGGATCCTGACCCGGAGGAGCCGGAGGGCCGCCGCGCGTGCCCGGGGCCGAGTGGGCGGGTCCCTGCGGGGCGTGCGCGGTGGGGGCGGCCCGGTCCTTGAGCGCGGGTGCGGGGGGCCGGTCGGCGGCAGGGGCGGGCCGATGCCTCTGTCCGTACCGCCGCGCCTCCCACCCGTCGTGGGCGGAACGCTGCTTCCCCTGCCGGCGCCGGTCCCGGGCGGGCTACCGAGCCTCGTGCCACTCCCGGGTACACTGCCGAGCCCGCTCCCCGCCCCGAACGGTCACGGTGCCGTGACGCCCGCCCCCGCCCCTGGCTGGGCGGCTTGCCGGGACCTGGTCGGCCAGCAGCCCGCACGCGGTACGCCGACGGTTCGCTGGAGGCCATGTCGCCGGGGCGCGCGCCGTCCATCGGCCGTGCGCCAGGCAGTGTGTGACCGGCGCCTGTCTCGTGTACCGACTGTCCTGCGAGTCGTTTGAGCCGTCCCGGAGAGGTACCGGGGTCGGTGCGATAGCGGCGGGCGCGGATCGACGGCCGGCCGCAAGGCTTCGTACGCCTGAGCCCCGCACCTGCCGCGGACTGGCCGCAAAAGCCCGCCCTACCGGCGCGCTCGCCGCATACCCACCCTCCCATCGGCCGCGTGCGACCCCCCGAGAGTGCCCCGGAACCCGTACGGGCGGGCCGCCCACCGCCCACCGACCGGTCGCCGGAGTTCGTGCCGCACACCGTCCGCTCGCCCGGATCTCTGTCGTACGTCGGTCGCGTGCCGAGGCTCACGCTCGGGGCTGCCCGATCGCCGTCGTCCAGACTCCGCGCGGGCCGGTCGCCGGAGTTCGTGCTGCACACCGTCTGCTCGCCCGGATCTCTGTCGTTCGTCGGCTGCGTGCCGAGGCCCAGGCCCCGTGCCGTCCGATCGTCGCCGCCTGTGCCGCGCCCGGGCCGGTCGCCGGGGTTGGGGCCGCGCGTCAGCCGCTCCCCACGATCTCTGTTGTATGTCGGTCGCGTGCCGAGGCTCACGCTCGGGGCTGCCCGATCGCCGTCGTCCAGACTCCGCGCGGGCCGGTCGCCGGAGTTTGTGCCGTACACCGTCTGCTCGCCCGGATCTCTGTCGTACGTCGGCTGCGTGCCGAGGCCCAGGCCCCGTGCCGCCCGATCGTCACCGCCTGTACCGCGCCCGGGCCGGTCGCCGAGGTTCGTGCCGCGCGTCAGCCGCTCCCCATGGTCCCTGCCATACGTCGGCCACGCGCCACCGCCCACGCCCCGCGCCGCCCGAGCGCCACCGCCCACGCCCCGTCCCGGCCGCTCGCCAGAGCCCGTGGCGTGGGTCGGCCGCTCGCCCGGGCCCCCGTCCCGTGGCGGCCACACGTCAAGGTCCGCGCTTCCGGCCCCCGGCACCTGCGGACACGCCCCCTCGGCGTCAGCTGGATTGCGCATAGTGGGCTGCCAGCAGGCGGGGCGTCTGGTGGTGGTAGAGGTCGGCCAGGCGCGCCGAGGGGAGGCCGGAGGCGCGGAGGGTGGTGATGAGGCGGGTGGCGAGGAGGGAGTTGCCGCCGAGGTCGAAGAAGTTGTCGTCCAGGCCCGCCGTGCGGCCCGTCGCCCTGTCCCAGCAGCTCAGTACCAGGGCCTGGGTGTCGTCCGCCGGGGTCTCGGTCCGGCCGGACCCGGGGGCGGGGAGCGCGGCCACGTCGAGCTTTCCGTTGGCGGTGAGCGGCATCGCGGGTAACGGGGTGAGCGTGGCCGGCAGCATGTAGTCGGGCAGGGTCGCCGCCAGTCCCCGCCGGACCTCCTCGGCGTCCCAGGGACCCGCGTCCGGAGCGGGCACGACATACGCGTCCAGCCGGTCGAAGGCACGGTCCTCCGGTACCGGCCGGCCGACCACCACCGCCGCGGCGAGCACCTCCGGCCGCGCCAGCAGTACGGCCCTGATCTCACCCAGCTCGACCCGATATCCCCGGAGTTTGACCTGCTGGTCGAGACGGCCCAGATGCTCCAGGGACCCGTCCGGCAGCATCCGCCCCCGGTCCCCGCTGAGATAGATCCGCTCCCCGCTCACCGGATCGGCGACGAAGCGCCGCGCGGTCAGCTCCGCCCGGTCGACGTACCCGAGGGCGACCCCCGCCCCGCCCACCGCGATCTCCCCAGACGCCCCCGGCGGGAGGGGCCGTTGACGTGCGTCGACCACCCGAACCGACCAGCCGGGCAGCGCGGGCCCCACCGACCGGGACCCGGCGGCCACCAGCTCCCCGGTGATCTCCTGCGCCGTCACATGCACGGTCGTCTCCGTGATGCCGTACATGTTCACCAACCGGCACACGGCGGCCGGACGTATCGCCAGCCAGCGTCCCAGGCCCGCCGTGTCCAGGGTCTCCCCGCCGAACACCACCAGCCGGAGCGCGAGTTCGGTGCGCTCCCGGCACTCCAGCTCCACCAGCTGCATGAAACTGGACGGCGTCTGGTTCAGCACCGTCACCCGCTGCTCGGCCAGCAGCGCGCGGAACTCCTCGGGTGCGCGCCGTACGGACTCGGGTACGACGACCAGCTGCCCGCCCGTCAGCAGGCAGCCCCAGATCTCCCACACGGAGAAGTCGAACGCCACGGAGTGGAACCAGCTCCACACGTCCCCGGCACCGAACCCGAAGGACGGGGCGGTCGCCGCCACCAGGCTGAGCACGCTCCGGTGCGCCACCTCGACGCCCTTGGGCCGGCCGGTCGAGCCGGAGGTGAAGATGATGTACGCCGGATCCTCCGCGCCGCCGGGCACCGTGTCCGGCACGGCCACCGGGGCGTCCCCGAGCCGTCGCGCGGTGACCGAGGGCAGCCCGAGGCGTCGTACCCGCTCGGTGTCCTCGGTGAGGACCAGCGCGAGGCCGCAGTCCTTCGCCATGAACGCGAGCCGCTCATCGGGCACATGGGGGTCGATCGGTACGTAAACGGCGCCGGACTTGAGTACGGCCAGCAGCGCGGCGATCGCCCCCGCCGAACGGTCGAGCAGCACCCCCACCCGGCTGCCCCGCACCGCACCCGCCGCCCGCAGCCGGCCGTCGATCTCGTCGGCCCACGCGTCCAGTTCCCGGTAGCGGACGTCCGTGTCCGCGTCCGTCACCGCCACGGCGTCGGGAGTGCGCCGCGCCTGCGCGCCGAACGCGGCGTGGATGCCCGCCGGGAGGTCCGCGGAAAGCTCCGCGCCCCTGCCCAGCGCGACGAACTCCCGCTCCGCGTCGTGCCCTTGGAGTGGGAGGTCCGTGATCGTCCGGTGCTGCCCGGCCGGGTCTGTGAGCAACTGCCGCAGATGGCTCACGCTGAAGCTCAGGCGCTCCACCAGCCACCCGGGTACGGCACCTGGACCCGCGCTCACCACCGTCCGGCCGCCGTCGGGGTTCCGCGTCACCGTGAGGGACGGGCCCGCCGCTTCGTCCCCGACGGCTTCCACCAGAAGCCGGGCGGGAACGTCCGCGCCCGCCGGTGCCGTGACCTTCTCCCAGTGCCGCAGCAGCGCTTCCCGGTACTCGGCGACGCTGGTCCCCGCAGCCGCGCGGACCTCCACCGCCTGGTAGTCACCCAGGCTCACCCGGACGTCGACGTCCTCCTGTCCGGCGAAGCGGGAGACCGCGAGCACGCCGGCCGCCAGTACGTCCTGCGGTGGATCGACGGGGGCGCCGGCCTCGGCGTTCGACGACTGCTGTGCACGCATCCGCTTCAACTCCCAACGTCCTTCCGGCTGGTGTCATCCGCGCGGCGGGGCCGCGACGCGTGGATCAGGCGCGGTCGCCGACTTCCTTCTCCAGATGGGCCATCAACGGACCCCACTGCTCGGTGAGATACATATGGCCGCCGGGCAGCTCGAAGCCGTCGACCCGGGCCGTCGTGAAGTCCCGCCAGCGGGCCGCCGATCCGGCGCTCACCAGCGCGTCGTGCGCACCGCGCACGGTGACGACGGAGCACGAGAGTGGAGGGCCCGCGGGGGGCTCGTACGACTCGTGGGCGGTCACGTCCGCGCGCAGGGCGGGCAGGATCAGCTCACGCAGTTCGGGGTCCTCGGGGATGGACCCCGACTCCCCGGCGTTCAGCGCGACCTGGCGCAGCAGGCCCTCGTCGGACAGATCGGCCGCGCGGGTCCAGGGGATCTCCCCTGGCGCGGCCGAGCCGCTGGCGAACAGCACCAACTCCGCGTCTCCGTCCTTGAGTTCCAGGAGCCGGGCCAGCTCATAGGCGACGATCGCGCCGAAGCAGTGGCCGAAGAGGACGATCCGGCGCCGCCCGGCCACCGCCGCGCGCACGGCGGGCAGCACGGCGCGGGCGAGTCCCGGAATGCTGTCGACGGGTTCTTCGAACAGCAGCTTCTCCTTTCCCGGGAGATCGATCGGCACCACGTCGAAGACGGACGACGCCCCGCTCCAGGGCGCGAAGAAACTGGGGCCGCCACCGGCCGCCGGAAAGCAGAGCAGGATCTCCGAACGGGAACCGTCCATGCGTGATCAACCTTCCGAAGGGCTGAACGTGTCGAGGTAGAGACGCAATTCGGCTTTCAGCGCGGCGATGATGTTCTCCTCGCGGCGGAATCCGTGTCCTTCGCCCGCGAAAAGGAGATGGGTGTGCACCAGGTCCGGGTTCTTGATACGGGCCAGGAAACGGTCGCACTGGGTCGCCGGGCAGACCGGGTCCTCGGCCCCGTGGAAGAGCGCGAACGGCGTGGTGACACGCTCGGCGTGATGGATCGGGGAGCGTTCGGCGAAGCGTTCCGGCAACTCGTCCGGGCGGCCGATCAGCCCCTCCACGTACCGCGATTCAAAGTCGTGCGTCTCACCCGTGACCGTGGCCGCCGCGTCGAGCAGCGGATAGTAGATCGCCGCACACGCGTAGCGGCCCCCGGCCAGCGGGGAGGCGAGGGACGCGGCGGCGGTCCAGCCCCCGGCGCTGCCACCGCGGATCGCCACCCGTGCGGGGTCGGCGAGGCCCTCCGCGACGAGCGCCGAGACGACGTCCGCGCAGTCCTGGACATCGCCGACTCCCCACTGCTCGCGGAGCCGTTCGCGATAGGCGCGGCCGTATCCGGTGGAGCCGCTGTGGTCGACGGCCACGACGCCGATGCCCCGTGAGGCGAAGTACGCGATCTGGAGGTCGAGGGCTTTCGGTGTGCGCGCGGTCGGACCGCCGTGCACCCACACCACGAACGGCGTCTTCTCGCCCTCGGGTCCGGTGAATCGGGGGTTGCGGGGACGGTAGAGACAGGCCTGGATGTCCCGTCCGTCGGCGCCCTCGAAGGTGCGCGGCTCGGGCAGCGGGCAGTAGTCCGGGTCGAGCGCCTCGCCGGGGGAGTCGGTGAGCGCCTTCGCGGCCAGGGTGCGGGCCGAGGTCTCCACGATCTCGTAGCCGGAGGCGGGTCCCGCCGCCACACCGACGACCCGGTCCCCGCGCACCGCGAGCGTCGGCGCCCACTCGGTCCAGGGGCCCTCGACATCCGTCAGCGTGCCGGTCGCCGGGTCGAGGATGCCGAGGGCGAGCCGGCCGTGCCCGTGCAGACAGGCGATCCGGCCGTCGGGCAGCACCCGGAACCATTCCATGCCCACCTGCCACAGCGCCCCGGCGAACTCCTCGCGCGCCGGGTGCAGTTCGTTGGCGCGCCCGGTGGTGGCGTCCACGCGGTGCAGGTTCCACCAGCCGCTGCGGTCGGTGGCGACGATCAGTTCGTCGGGGGAGTACCACTCGACCTGGGCGATCGACTCACGGGACGCGGCGACGCGCCCGTCCCCGCGCCCACCGCCGTCCCCGCGCCCATCGCCGCCCCCGTCCTCGTCGCGCTCCGAGGTGAGCGTCAGTGTCCGCCGCTCGCGCAAGCCCCCGCCGGCGTCGATCCGCGCGAGGTGCAACCGTGTCGCGTCCCACGGCATGTCGGGGTGGTCCCACGACAGCCACGCGGCCCGCCCACCGTCCGGCGACAGCACCACCCCGGTGAGGAACCGCGGCCCGTCGTCGGTCAGTTCCCTGATTCTGCCGCGATCCCCGGCGGCCGATCCGTCCAGCGGTACGGCGGCCAGGACGCGCCGGACGTCCCCCGGTCGCGGGCCGGTGTGCTCCTCCAGCACGCACCAGACCTCATCGCCGCCGGGTCCGACTCGTGGTGCGCACCAGCGCAGTTGACGACCCTCGCCGGATGCCCCCGAGGGGGTCAGCGCGCGGGGCGCCCCGTCCTCGTCCGGGGCGTAGGCGTACAGCCGCTGGTCGGGGTGGTGCGTGAACACGACCAGCGGGCCCCCGGACGCCCGCTCCTGACCGGTCCAGGGGCGGCCGCCGTACTCGTGCACGCTGTTGCGGACGTTCCAGGGCGCGGGCAGCACATCGTGCTGCCGCCCGTCGCGCAGGCACAACAGGGCCTGCCGGCCGCCCTCGCTCGGCCGCAGCTCGGTCCACCACACCTCGTCCCCCACACAACGGAGCCATTCGGCCCGGCCGGGGTGCGAGGCGGCCGCCTCCTCGGTGACGGGGGAGGACCAGGTCCCGTAGGGGGCCGGGTGCGGGGGGCGGATCATGGTGAACCCTTCGTCGGCGGTCGCGAAGTCAGCCTTCGCACCAGATGGCGCTGCGGTCATGGAATTGCTGGTCGCGGTCGTGGCAGCAGACGTCCTTCTTCCGCGCCAGCAGATGGGTGCCCGCCCGGGGGTCGTCGCTGTCGTGCAGACCGCAGGACGCGAGCAGTTCCCGGACCTCCCCGCACCGCTCCGGACCCGCGAGGAGGACGGCGCCGTGCGGCACGATCAGGTCGGACAGCGCACCGATCAGCCGGGCGGCGGGCACCGAGTCCAGCTGGGGGCAGGCCGGTTCGACATAGGCGCCGGGGAAGCGCCGATGACCGCCGAGGCGTGCCGGGTCCGCGCCGAGCACGTCCTGCGCGCGCACACCGAGCACGGCGATCCCGCGCCGGTCGAGCGCCGCGCCGAGCGCCTCGGCCACCTCGCCGACCGCGAGCACACAGGGTGCGATACCCGGGTTGGCCTGGGCGGACATCGAGGCGAACAGGGCGAACTTGTGGAAGGCGAGGGCGAGCGGGCCGGTCCCCGGTGCGGGCGCGGGCTCAGTCTGCTGAGGGTTCACCGATCTCCTTCAGGAAGTCCAGGACCGCGGCGGCGATCGTGGCGGAGTGGCCGGTCGGCACATGCGCGGCGCCGTCGATCTCCAGGTAGCGCGCGTCCGGGATGGTCTCGACCGCGCGCCGGAGCAGCGCCGGCGGAAACATGCGGTCCCACTCGGAGGCGACCACCAGGGCCGGTACGGACAGCTCGGCGAGTTCGGTCAGATGGTCCTCGGCGGCCCACTCCAGGGTCGCCGCGGTCTGCCCGACCACCCCGGCACCGGCCGGACCCGCGATGATCTCGGCGGTCAGCTCCCGCGCCTCGGCCACCGCGCGCGCGTCGTGCCAGCGCGTGGGCGGGACCAGCCCGTCCGCCGCCAGCCAGCGCAGCGCGGCCGGGGGCGGGGCGTCCAGTGCGTACAGCTCGGCCGTGGCTTCGAGGACCGGTACGGCGGCGGGGGAGAGGTCGCCGCAGCCCTGGAGGAAGGTGACGGAGCGGACCAGGTCGGGGCGGCGCAGGGCCACCGCCTGGGTGACGAGACCGCCGAGCGACGACCCGATCATATGAAAGGGGCCCAGGTCGAGGTGTTCCATCAGGCCGACGGTGTCCGCGACCAGGTCCTCCACCGTGTACGGCGCGGGGGGCACCGCCGAGGGTGGCATGCCCCGGTTGTCGAAGACGACGGTACGGTAGCCGGCCGCCAGCAGCGCGGGCACGGTCTGCATCTCCCAGACGACCGAGGACTGACCGGACCCGGCGACATGGAGCACCGGGGCGCCCCGGTCGCCGTCGACCGCGTACGAGAGATCCGTTCCGTTGATCCTGGCCAGTGGCACGGCGGCGAACTCCCTGGGGCTGGGCGGTGGGGGGTCGGTGCGGTACGGCGCGCGGTCACGCGGGGGTCGTTCTCGCGGATCGCGCGGCGGCGAACACGGCGGCTCACACGGCGGCCGTACCAGGTGTCGGACCGGTCGCCGTGCCCGCCGCCGGGTCGGAGTTCCGGGCGAGGGTGCGCAGCAGGCCGGACAGGGTCGGCGCGCGCAGGAAGTCCCGCAGCCCCACCTCGACCCCCAACTCCCTTCTGAGCAGCCCGACCAGCCGGACCGCACGGGTCGAATTGCCGCCCACGTCGAAGAAGTTGTCGTCGTCACCCACCTCGTCCCGCTCCAGGACCTGGCACAGGAACCGGGCCACCTCGGGTCGCCGTCCGTCCTGTTCGGCCGGGGCGGCGGGCGCGGCGGCGGCCGGCCGTCCGAGTCCGGCGAGCCCGGCGCGGTCCGTCTTCCCGTTGGCGGTCACGGGGATCTCGTCCACGATCGCCCACAGCCCCGGCACCATGTACGCGGGGAGCCGCTCTTCGAGGAACGCGCCGAGTTCGGCGGTCGAGGGGGCCGCGTCCGGGTCCAAGGGGACGCAGGCGGCCAGGAGTTGCTTGCTCACGCCCCCGTCGTCGCCGACCACCACGGCGGCGTCCCGTACCCCGGGGTGCTCGCGCAGCGCGGCCGCGACCTCGCCTGGCTCGATCCGGAAACCGCGGATCTTGACCTGGTCGTCCACCCGGCCGAGGAACCGCAACCGGTCCCGCGCGTCGAGGCGGACCAAGTCCCCCGTCCGGTAGAGGCGTTCGGGTACGTCCGCGGAGAAGTGCCCGAAACGCCCGGCGGTTCCGTCCGGGTCGCCCGCGTAGTCCAGGGCCAGTCCGTCCCCGGCGACATACAGTTCGCCCGCGGCACCGGGCGGCAGCAGCCGGCCGCGCTCGTCCAGGATGTACGCCCGGGAGCGGGGCACCGGGACGCCGATCGGCAGCGGGTCCTCGACATCCTCGGCGCGGCCGACGGTGTGCACGGTGGAGAAGGTGGTGTTCTCCGTCGGGCCGTACCCGTTGGTGACGACCAGATGCGGATGGCGTTCGAGCAGCGCGGCCACCTGGCGGGCGGGCACCACGTCCCCGCCGGTCAGCACATGCCGTACCCCGGTGAACCCGTCCGGGGCGAAGTCCGCCACCAGCCGGAACAGGCCCGAGGTCAGCCAGCACACCGTCACCCCGCGCCGCCGCAGGAAGCCGCCGATCTCGGCCGGTGCGGGCAGCCCGGCCGGCAGGATCTCGATCGCCGCGCCGGACAGCAGCGGGCCCCAGATCTCCAGGGTCGACGCGTCGAAGCCCAGCGGCGCGAGACGGAGCATCCGCTCACCGGGGCCGAGCCGGAGGTAGGCGGCCTCGTGCACCAGCCGGGCGACCGCCCGGTGCGGCACACGCACCCCCTTGGGCGTTCCGGTGGAGCCCGAGGTGAACGCCAGATAGGCGACCCGCCCGGGATCCCGCTCACCGGTCGGCCCTGCGGTATGCCCGTCGGCGTCGGCCGGCCAGGGCTCCACCTGCGGCAGCCCGATCTCGCCCAGCCGGCCCAACTCGGCACCGGCGCGCGCCACCACGGCTGCGGGCTTGATCCGCTCAAACATCTGGTCGACGCGGCTCGCGGGCAGGGCGGGGTCCATCCCCAGGTAGCCGGCCCCGGCCCACAGGGCGCCCAGGACGGCCACGATCTCGGCGACCGACCGTTCCACGGCGATCACCACGGTGTCCCCGGGCCGCACCCCGACCGCGTGCAGCCGCGCCGCCTGCCCTGCCGCCGCCGCGGCCAACTCGGCGTACGTGAGGGTCTGTTCACCCTCGCGTACGGCCGCCGCCGAGGGCCGGCGTTCGACCTGGGCCAGGAACAACTCCTCGACCGTGAGCGCCGGACACGGCTGCTCGGTCCGGTTCAGCCGGTCGAGCCGGGCCCGTTGGGGCGCGGACAGGGCCCGTACGTCTTCGAGGATCTGCTGCGCCGGGTCCCCCGCCAGCCGTGCGACGGCCTCCGCGAAGTCGGCGAGGAACGCCTCGGCCTCCTCCGGGAGCAGGGCCCCGGTCGCGTACTCCAGGCTGCCCGCGAAGGACGGATCGCTGTCGCTGACGAACAGGGTAGCGTCGAACTGCGAGCCCCCGCCGTGCAGTTCCTCGATCCGGACCGACAGTTCCCGGGTGGCGAGGTGCCGGGGCACCAGCTGGTCGTGCATGCCGAAGCAGAACTGCACCAGCGGATGACGGCTGGTGCTGCCGCCCATGCCCAGCCGGGTGACCAGCGTGTCGATGGGCAGCGAGCCGTGCTCCAGGCTCAGCGCGAGGGAGCGCTGCACCGTACGCAGATAGTCGCCGATGCCCCGGTCATCGTCGATGTCGATCCTGACCGGCACCAGATTGCCCGTCACCGCGACCAGTTCGCGCAGCTCGGGCGTGGTGCGGCCCGCCAGGGGCACGCCGATCAGCAGCCGGCGGGCGCCGGTGTGACGGCCGAGAGCGAGGGCGTAGGCGCCGAGGAGGAGGGCGAAGGGGGTGACACCGCACTCCCGGGCGCGTGCGGTGATCCCGGCCGAGGTCTCGGTGCCCAGGTCGAAGGGGGTGCGGGTGCCCGACGGGTCCTGGAGCGCGGGACGCTGGAGGTCGCTCGGCAGCTCCAACACGGCTGGTACGCCCGCGAGATGCCCCTCCCAGAACGCGCCCTGCCGGTCCCAGACCCCGCTGCCGGACAGCCCTTCCTGGTGGTCCAGCAGGCACTGGAACCGGGGCGCGGGTGTGAGCGAGCGGTCCGGGTGGTCGTAGGCGTCGAAGAGTTCCCGCAGCAGCAGGCCGACCGACCAGCCGTCGAGCAGCAGATGGTGGGCGATCAGCACCAGGGCGTGCCGGTCGTCTCCGGCGGACGCGTGCAGGAAGCGCAGCGGGGGAGCGCCGGCGAGGTCGAAGACCACCCGTCCCTCCCGGGTCGCCGCCGCTCGCACGAAGGACTCGAAGTCGCCCTTCCCTGCCGCGTCGTGGGCCAACTCCTCGAGTGGCAAGGTGAATTCGTCGTCTACCTGCCGGTCGACGCGCCCGTCCACGTCCACGAAGCGGGTGCGCAGGTTCTCGTGCCGGCGCCCCACCGAGGCCACCGCCCCGGCGAGCAGGTCCCGTCGCAGCGGCCCCTCGGTGAAGGCGACGAAGACCAGGTTGTACGGCGAGCCGCCGACCGCCCGCTCGGTGAGCCACATGCCCTGCTGCGCGTGCGACAACTGCCCCTCCACGCGGGCGGGTTCGGCGAGAGGGGCGTGCGCCTCGGGTCTCGGCCGCGCCGCCGGCGCAGCCCCCGCCTCCGTCTCCGCCTTCGCGAGGACGGCGCGCAACGGCTCGTCCGCCAGCAGCCGCCCCAGCGGAACGGCGACACCGAGCCTTTCCTCGGCGAGCGAGACCAAGTGCATCGCCCGCAGAGAGTCACCACCCAGTCGCACAAAGCTCAGTTCGGTGAGTGCGGCCGTGTCCGCCTCCCCGGGGAGTACCGAAAGCGCGAGTTCCTCAAGGAGATGAGCCATCCTGCTACTCCTTAGGGCGTTCAGATGCTCAGGTGGGCAGGAATAAATGTTTTGACAAATCCCGAGTGGCCGCACGCATGAGGGCAGGCCGTACCAGCAGAGGTAAGAGGAGATTAGTGGCAGACGGTTCGGGAGCTAATCACGGACCGTCGCGGGGAGTCAACAACCGCCGAGTCAATAGCCCGAGGCGACTTGCACCCAAGGCGAAGTCGACATAACGGGAAATCGGGACATCTCTGCGCGGCCCTGGTCTGTTGATGATCCTCTTGCCTCGCTCTCGGCAGTGTGTTTGACTGCATCGATCATTCGGGCCGGTGTCTGTGATGGATCTGTGCGCGACGGGGGATCTACCCATGCCTCATGTTCGGCATCTTGACGAGCCAGAAACGACGAAAGCCGCGTTAGCTATTGAAGTGGAGCCAGGCGTTCCTGGTTCCTGGGACGACATTGTCGCCGCCACTCCCGCACCCATCCCCGCCACCACGACGGACCGTTGGCTGCGCCTCGCACCGAAGCGGCTGCCCGGAGAACGCGTCACCATCTTTCTGCGCGGGATGTCGGGTGAGCCTGAATTAGCGCTCCATGGCTCGGTCATGACAGGTCCCTCACCGAATACCCGCATCGATCCGTATTCGATATTCTCGGGAGCCTCGTCCTATCAGGGCCTGGCCACCGAGGGCCCGCACCCCTGGCGGGACCTCGCGCCCGAGGACGTCTATCCCTGCCTGCTGGTACTGATGCCGCACTACGAGGCGCTGCCGGTGGGCCGGCTCGCCAAGGACGAGACGGCCTGCGCCGTCCTGCTGGAGCGGCTGCGGCGGTGGGCCGGCGAACAGGGGCTGCGCGGCATCGCGTTCGAGTACCTGGCCCCGGAGGCGGCGCCGCTCACGAACGCGCTGCGCACGGCGGGTTGGCCGGTCGTGGAGTTCGCGGCCCGCTGCGACCTCCATGTCACCTGGTCCGACTTCGACGGCTACCTGGGCACCCTGTCCTCGCGCCGCCGGGTCCGCGTACGCCGTGAGCTGCGCGCCCTTGAGGAGTCCGGGGTGCGGGTGGCCACCCGCACCCTGCGGGACGACGAGCCGGAACTGGTCGACCTGCGCTGCCAGCTGGTCGTCAAGTACGGGGGGAGCGCCGACCCCGCCAAAGAGGCCTCGATGATCCGCCGGCTGCGGTGCTGCTTCGACGACGACGCGATCACCGTCGTCACGGCCGAACGCGAGGGAAGGACCCTGGGCTTCGGCGTCTTCGTCCAGGACGGCGAAACCTGGATGCCGACCCTCGCCGGCGCGGACTACACCGATCCGAACTCCCGGCTCACCTATTTCGCCACGCTGTTCTACAAGCCCATCGAGCTGGCACCCGAGCGGGGCGTACGGATCATTCCCTACGGCCTCGGCTCCTGGGAGGCGAAGCAACTCCGCGGCTGCGTCGCCGCCCCGCTGTACGGCGCCGCGCTACGCCTTGACGGGCACATTTAGGGATCCTTGACTCGCAGATACAGGGAAAGGCTCCATGACAATCGAAGGCGAACGGGCCATTCACGAGGGACAGTCTTTCGATGAATCGGTCTGGCAAACTCATGCGTTCTGCCTGATCAGTCCGGACAGTCTGCGCGAACAGCGAGTCCGCGCCGTACTCGACCATCTCGCGGTCGCGGGCTTCAAGCCTGTCGGGTGGCGGGAAGTGCGAGTGACCGCCCAGCAGATCGACGCCATTGCAGAGATTCAGAACGTCGGCGCCGGGAGTACTTTCCGCTATCGGGCCCTCGACGCCCTCTTCTCACTCGGACCGTCGATCGCCCTGCGGCTGCGCGACGAAGTGTCCCGCAGCGCGGCGGAACGGTACGCCGTTCTCCACGAAATCAAAGGCGGCACGCCGCCGAGAACACGCCCCGGCTCGATCCGGCACGAGGTCGGCTCGGTGAACGCCATTCTGAGCCTGCTCCATCTGTCGGACAGTCCCGCCAACGCCGCCCGGGAATCGGCCGCGATACTCGGCCCCGAACCACTCGCGGCATTCCATGACGGCGCGACCCTCGACGGATACCTCTCGGTGCTCGCCCGGACCCAGCCGAAGGAGTCCCGCGACCATGTCGCCGTCCTCGGCGCGCTGCGCGGCCGTATCGTATCCGCGCTGTGGACCGAACTCGGCGACGAAGGCCGGGCCCTCGCGGAGCGGTTGACCGCCCGCGGTGAACTCGCCCGCCCGGACGCCGGCCGCCGCCTCGCCGACCTGGTCCGCCCCGAGGCCGCCGGGCACCCGCTGCTGGCCGTCCTCGCGCACCCCTTCGACCCGAGCGCGGCCCCCTGGGACCTGTCCGAGGTGGACCTCGTGCTCCGGCGGCACGGCTGCGCGTGCGACTCCTGGGAGACCGCGGTCCTGACCACCTCGCAGTACTTCGAGCCCGTCCTCACCACGAAAGGCGCGCATGGACACGCAGACCGCGATCATGACCTTGGGACGGACTGAGCCGCCGTCCTCGACCGTCGCCGCCGCGCTGAACACGCTGGACGGCGAGATCACCCCCGAGGATCTGTACGCGATCCTCTCCCGCTCGAAGGTCACCCGCCTCGCACACGCCGCCCTCGACGGCCACACCGACTCCCCCTGGAGGAACCGGCTGTACGAACTCCTCGCCGAGGAGGTCCGCCAGGACGACGCCTGGCAGGCCGACGCCGCCCCGAAGATGCGCGAAGTCGTCGACGCCGTCCAGGAGTTCGGCGGCCGCATCATCAAGGGACTGTGCGCCCAGTCGGTCTACCCCAGGCCCGAACTGCGCCATCTCGGCGACGTGGACGTCCAGTTCCCGCAGTGGTCCGCCGCCCGGCCGCTGGTCGACTGGCTGCGCGAGCGCGACTGGGTGTACGACACCGACGAGATGCCCTGGCTCAAGTGGCATGACAACGGTGCCGTGTACGGCCAGGTCTCCCTCGTCTACCCCGACAACAAGAACCCGTACGCCCGTGTCGACCTGCACATCGGCGCCTTCTCGGTGGGCCACGCCGGACTGCTGCCGCTGGTCGGCTGGCGCACCGGTACCGCGCTCGGGCGGCCGGCCACCGTACCCGGCGTCGAGACCTCCATCGCGATCACCGCCGCACACGCCCTGTGCGACCAGATGCTGTCCGTCAAGGACGTCAACGACCTGCACGCCCTGGTCAGCGACACCACCCCGGACTGGGTGTCGGTGAGCGAGCTGTGCCGATCGGTCAGCGCCCAGGGTGCCCTCGCCCGCGTCGTCAACGCGGTCCGCCAGGCCTACCCGGAGAGCACCGCCGTACTGCCCCCGGACCTCGGGGAGGAGACCGCACTGGAGCTGACCCCGCCGGGGCCCGAGGCGCGGGCCGAGGCGTTCGCCGCCCTGGCCCATGAGGACGAGCGCGCCCGCGGCGCCGACGAGACGGCCGCCACCGCCCTCGCCGACTCCGCGCGCCACTACTTCTCCGCCGACCTGAGCCCACGCGTCGCGGACCCGGACGGCGCCGCCGCCCCCGGCGATCCGGGACGGGACCGCTGCTGGCGGCTGGTGCCGCGCGAGGTGTGGGAGACGCTGGCCGAGACGGCGGCCGACGGCACGCCCGCGGAGGTCACGAGCATCGAACTCGCGGCGGGAATGACCCTGTTCGGCGGCGCCAACGCCTGGGCCGTCCGGTACGGCCGGGACGTTTTCGTCCCCACCGTCTGGGGGGAGATCAGCCGGGACAGCCTCGCGCTCGCCCGCCGTCTCACGGCAGGGCCGGCGTGATCGACCTCAGCGGATCCCCCGCCCCCTGGCCGGACGAGGCCACCCGGCTGTGGGCCGACCGGGTCGGCCGAGCGGCCCGGCAGGCCGACCTGTGGACCGTACCCGCCCCGCAGGGCGACGAGGTCCTGCGGGAGGTGCTGGCCACCCAACTCGGTCTGCCGGTGGAGCAGTTGACGATCACCGCCAGCCTGCGGGCGGCCGCCCTCACCTACGCGCGGCGCTTCGGGCACGTGGTGCTGGAACGGCCCACCTATCCGGGAGTCGTCCCCGTCCTCGCGGGCGCCGGCGCCCAGGTGACCCGGGCCTCCTGGGACGAGCTGCTCAAGGGCGCCTTCGGCGGCGAACCCTGGGACACCCTGCTGTGGTTCACCTCGCCCGGCCGCAACCCGGACGGCCGCACGCTGACCGGCCAGGAGCGTGCCCGTATCGCCGAGTTGGCCGCCGAGGGCCACCGCGTCGTGGTCAACGAGACGTACGCCTGGTTCTGCGGGCAGGCCGGCACCCCCGCCGGAGCCGACAGCGTCGGCACCCTGCACAAGCTGCGGGGCGTCGGCGCCCGCCTCGGCTGGATGGCCGGACCCGGCTGCTTCGAGGAGGCCTTCCCGGAACTGCTGGGCACCCCGCCCTCACCGGTCTGGCAGCGGGCCTGGGGACTGTTCCTCCGGGACGGCGGACTCGACCTGCTCCGGGACGGACTGCTGGCCCAAGTGGACGCCGCAAAGGACGCGTTCAGGGAACGGCTGGCCTCGGCACACGGCATCGAGTTTCCCGCCTTCGACGGACCCAACGCGCTGATCCCGCTGGACCCGATCGCCGGCGAGGCCCCCGCCCCGACCGCCGAGCAGCTGGAGGAGCCCGCGCTCGCCGCGCTCCACGAGGAGGGGTTCAAAGCCGTGGCCGCCCGCCACTTCGACGCCGAAGGGCCCGCCCTGCGCGCCACGTTCTTCGGGGTCGGCGCCGCAGAGGCCGTACGCTTCGCCGACGCGGTGGCCCGCTCGCCCCGCACCGCACTCCGGCTCCGATGTCAGGGACACACATGACGAACACCACACCGGCACTGCCCGCGGACCTCCTCGACCGGGCGCTGCGCGACCGGGGCGTCGACCGGTTCGCGGGCGTCCCCTGCTCCTACTTCGCCGCTCTGATCCCCCTGCTCCAGCAGGACGGCCGCTATGTGGCCTGCGCCAACGAGGGCGCCGCCTTCGCCACCGCCTGCGGCTTCTCCCTCGCCGGCGCCCCCGGCGCCGTACTGCTCCAGAACTCCGGCCTCGGCAACCTGGTCAACCCCCTCACCTCGCTGTCCGCGCCGTACGACATCGGTGTCCTGATGTTCGTCAGCCACCGCGGCGACCCGGACGGGCCGTCCGACGAGCCCCAGCACCGGCTCATGGGCGCCGCCACCGTCCCGCTCCTCGACGCGCTCCGGGTGCCGAACTGGCAACTCTCACCGGACCCCGACGAGTTGGGTACGACCCTCGACGCCGCCCTCCACGCGGTCCGCTCCGGACGCACCGCCGCCCTCGTCGTCCCGCGCGGCGTGATGGCGAAGCCGGCCCCCGCCGAGCAGCTCCCCGAGACCTCCCAGCGGCCGGGCACCGAGGACGTGGTGGCCGCGCTCGGCGCACTGCTCCGCGACGAACTGGTCGTCTCCACCACGGGGTTCACCTCCCGCTGGCTGTTCGCCGGAGCCGACCGGCCCGGCAACTTCTACATGCAGGGCTCCATGGGCCACGCGCTCTCCCTCGGCCTGGGCCTCGCACTGTCCCGCACCGACCGCAGGGTGTTCGTGCTCGACGGCGACGGCGCCTGCCTGATGCACATGGGCGCCCTCGGCACCGTCGGCGCCCAGCACCCCGGCAACCTCGTCCATGTCGTCCTGGACAACCAGCAGTACGAATCGACCGGCGGCCAGCCCACCGCCGGCGCCCGCACCCGCTTCGAGGACGTCGCCCGCGCGAGCGGCTACCGCTGGGGCGGCCGCGTCACCTCCCTCAGCGACCTCAAACCCGTGCTGGAACACGTCGGTTCACAGCCCGGACCCGCCCTGCTCGTCATCGAGACGACCGCCGGCGCGGGCGCCGCGCCCCCACGGGCGACGGCCAGCCTGGAACCCGACGCGATCCGCGCCCGCTTCATGACCGAAGCCGCCGGCTGAGCGCCCGTACCCCACCCCACTACGGCACCACCGGACACCCCACCCGAAGGACTTGAGACCATGACCGTGCACAACACCGCCCTGAGGCCGACCCCCGCCACCGCCATCGGCGTCGGCGTCCATGACGCGCTCACCGCGCGGATGGTGCAGAGCGCCGGCTTCGACCTGCTGTGGCTCGGCAGCCTGGAGGTCTGTTCGCGCTTCGCGATACCCGACCGGAACCTGCTCACCCCCACCGAGATGACCTCCGTCATCCGCGAGGTCCGCGCGGCCACCACCCTGCCGATCTTCGTCGACGCCGACAACGGCTACGGCAGCGATCTGACCGCCGCCCGTGCGATCCGCGCTTTCGAGGACGCGGGCGCCCACACCGTCGTCATCGAGGACAACGTCTTCCCCAAGCGCAACTCGCTCGCCGCCGACGAGTCCCGCGACCTCATGGACACCGAGGAGTTCGCCCGCCGCCTGGAGCGGGTGACCGCCGAGCGCAAGGACCTGCGCATCGTCGCCCGCTGCGAGGCGCTCGTGGCCGGCCTCGGCGTCGACGAGGCGGTCCGCCGGCTGCGCCGCTACGCCGAGACCGGCGTGGACGGGCTGTTCGTACAGGTCAACAAGAAGTGCAAGGACCAGCTCTTCCCCGTCCTCGAACAGGTCCGCGGACTGCTGCCGATCACCCTCGCGCCCACCTCGCTGCCCGAGGTGCCGCTGGAGACGTTCGCCGAGTACGGCGCGACCACCGTGCTCTTCGCCAACGTCGTCGTGCGCCGCATGCTCGCGACCCTCCCCACCATGCTCGGCACCCTGCGCAGCGAGTGCCTGCTCTCCGCCGTCGAAGGGGACATCGCCCCGGTGGAGCAGGTGCTGCGCATGACCGACGAGCGAGTGGGCTAGCCTCCGATGCCGGCCACAGGCATACGGATCTCCTCCCACACCCGGATCCCGGACCCGCGCGGCTGGGACGCCGTGGTCGCCGCCGCGGGCGCACCGGTCTTCTACCGGTCCGCACTGCTCACCTCGTACGCCGCGAACCCCCTGCAACCCACCCTGGACCACCGGTACTTGACCGTCGGCTCCGGCGACGACCCGGCCGCGGTCATGCCGCTGTACCTGGTGCCCGCGCGGGACCCGTTCGGGACGCGGAACGTGGCGGGCCCGCCCTGGGCGGTCAGCCACTTCTGGCACTGCTACGACACCCGGCTGCCCCTGCGGCACGCGGAGAAGGAGCTGGTCGAGCCCCTGTGGGAAGCGATGCGGGCACAGGCCCGCGCGTGGGGCGCGGCCGAGTTCGGATTCATCAACATGGCACTGGACTCCCCGCTCACCCCGCTCCTGGAGAGCAGGGCCCGCCGGGTGCCGCGCAACCACCGCTTCCGCATGCCCCTGACGGCGGTAGGCAGCTTCGCCGAACACCTCGAACGCCTGCCCGCCCGGGTACGGCAGGACGCGCGCCGGCAGCTGCGCCTGGCGGCCAGGGCCGGGATCACCGGACATGTCTACCGCGACCCGCTGCCCGAGCGGATCGTCCGGGACGCGTGCCGGCTCCTGAAGCTGACCGCCGACCGCTACAACCCCGGCTACTACGAACAGGGCCCGTTGGCCGATCTGTTGACCAACGTGGGCGCGCCCGCGTGCGTCTTCACCCTGGAGGAGGCCGGGCACGTGGTCGCCGCCTCGGTGTCCTTCCTGGACGGCCGGACCCTGCACAACTGGGCCATCGGCGTGGAGAGCGAGGTACGCGGCACCTTCAGCCCCTACCTCGTGCTGCTGGACCTCTCCGTCGACTACGCGGTGTCCCAGGGCTGCGAGGTCATCGAGCTGGGCCGGACCAACCCGGCGTGGAAGCAGCGCTTCGGGGCCGAACCCGTCGAGCTCGTCTCCTGGATGTGCGACTCGGAAGATCGAAGGGAATTCTCATGACCAAGCCGGCCACCGCGCTCGCCGAGGTCTTCGACCAGGGCATACCCGTGCTCGCGGTCCTCGGCGCCCAACGCGCCGGTCTCCTCGCGGCCCTGCTCGAACGGGCCGCCACCGCCGAGGAGTTCGCCACCGACCTCAAGCTCGACCCGCTCGCCACCCGCCTCACCCTCAACGTCCTCGTGCACAGCGGCGCCGCCGTCCACACCGACGGCCGTTACCAGGCCTCCCCCGAACTGGCCGAACGCGCCCGCGACGCCCCCGGCGGCGTCGAACTCCATCTGAACCTCTTCGACCACCTGCCTGAACTGCTCCTGTCCGGCAAGCCGTTGCTGTCCATGGACGGCACCCTGGAGGAGCGGGGGCGCCACTACGCCCAGGTCGCCCAGGGCCTTGGACACATGTACCCGGGCGCGGCCGCCGAACTGGCCGAGGCGCTGGAGGGGGAGCCGTACGGCATGGGCGACGGCGCCCGCTCGGTGCTCGACCTCGGCGCCGGCTCCGGCGTGTGGAGCCTCGCCGTCGCCACCCGGATGCCGAAGGCCCGGGTCACCGCCGTGGACCTGCCGCCGGTCCTCGAAGGACTGCGGCACAACGCGGCCGAGGCCGGCGTCGAGAGCCGCGTCACCACGCTGGAGGGCAGCTACTTCGACGTCGAACTGCCCGCCGCCGCACATGACCTGGTGATCCTCGGCAACATCCTGCACCTGGAGACCGCAGGGGACGCCGAGCGCCTGGTGCACCGCGCGGCCGCCGCCGTCAAGCCCGGCGGAACCCTCGCCGTCATCGACATCCTCGGCTCCGGGCCGTACGAGACGAACCCCGTGCGCGCCCAGTACGCGCTGTTCCTGGCCGCCCGCACGAGCAGCGGTGCCATGTACTCCCGGGCGGAGGTGGCGGACTGGCTCACCGAGGCCGGCCTCACCGGCATGCGGACGGTCGAACTCCCCAGCGCCCCACCGCACTTCACCTGCCTCACCGCCGTACGACCCAGCTGACCCCACCACCGCTCCGACGAACCGACCCCCTGAGAGATCGAGTACATGACGGATCCCAAGCCCAGCATGTTCCTGCCGCTCAAACACCGGGACTTCGCCTTCCTGTGGACCGGGCAGTCCCTGAGTTCCATCGGCAACGCCATGTTCCCGATCATCCTCGCGATGGTCGTCCTGGACAGACACTCCGGCGCCACCGGCCTCGGCGTGGTTCTCGCGGTGCAGGGCATCGCGCTGGCCGTGGGCACCGTGCTCGCGGCCTCCATCGGCGACCGCTGGCGGCGCACCCGGGTGATGATCGGCGCGGACGTCGTACGCGCCGTCGGCGTCGCCGCCATCGCGATCGCCCCGGTCCACCTGAACACGGCCGTCTTCATGGTCCTCGTGATCGCCATCGGCATCGCCGAGGGCCTGTTCCTGCCCGCCTACAGCGCCGTACCCCCGCGGCTGCTGCCGGAGGAGGCGCTCCAGGGCGGCAACGCGCTCAGCGCCCTGTCCCAGTACGTCTCCATGGTGGCCGGACCGACCCTGGCGGGCCTCGTGATCGCCGGAGTGGGCCCCGGGCCCGCGCTGTGGATCGATGTCGGCACCTTCGCCGCCAGCCTCGCCACCCTCGTGTTCATCAAGGAGACCGACGCGGCCAACGCGCGTGACGAGTCCCCCGACGAGGAGGAGCCCGGCGGCATCATCCGGCGCGGTCTGCGCGACTTCAACGAGGGCATCCGGGAGATCCGCTCCCGCCCCTGGGTGGGCGCCTCCATCGGCATGGCGACCGTCGTCATGACCTTCTGCGTGGCCCCCGCCTTCCTCGCCGCCCCGATCGTCGCCGAGAAGAGCCTCGGCGGATCCGCCGCCTACGGCGGTGCGTTCGCCGCCCTCGGCGTCGGCTCGATCATCGGCTCGATCGTCGGCGGCAAGATCCGCACCAGCCGCCCGGGCACCGTCGCCTGCTGCGGCCTCTTCACCATCTTCGGCTCGGTCGGCTCGCTCGCCGTGCTGCCGCTGGTCGGCGTCCTCATCTGCTGGGCGATCGCCGGCGTCGGCGTCACCGTCTTCTCCATCCTGTGGATGACCGCCCTCCAGCAGGACGTCCCCGACCGGGTCCTCGGCCGGGTGATGGCCCTTGACTGGCTGGGCAGCCAGGGCCTGATGCCGCTCGGCTACGCGGCGGCCGGCCTGGTCGCCGCCAGCATCGGCACGCGCGACATGCTCATCGTCAGCGCCTTCATCGTGCTGATCGCGGCCCCGCTGCCGCTGCTGGTGCGCGGCGGCACGACCTTCTCCTCCCGGCCCGCGGCCGTGGAGAACGAGCCGGCCGGAACCACCGTCTGACACGGCCCGCGCCGGGCCCGGCCAGACCAAGCCGGGCCCGGCGCGATCCGGCCGACCCTGCCAGACCCCGCCCCGGCCGCCCCTGCCAGGCCCGCCCCGGCCAGGACCCCGCAGGCCCGGCCCCGCCAGGCCGCCCCCGGCCGCCCGGCCCGGCCCCGCTCGCCCCGACTCGGTTTGACGCCCAAGGAGGCAGCATCATGCTCGGCGCACAGATGCAGTTCGAACTCAGCAGACTGGTCGACGCGGCCTGGGCCGTCGCCGCCTACGCCGCACAGGGCCGCGACGACCTCAGCCCGCAGCAGCGCGCCGCGGTGGAAAGGGCGCTCACCCTGTCCGGGCTGCCCGTCGGCCACCACGATCCGGAATTCGCCGCCGCCCTGACCAGCCAGCTCGCCCAGGCCGCGGCCTTCGCCGAGGGCCCCACCAAAGGCTGGGGCGACATGCCCGACGAGGTGCTGCTCGCCCAAGGACGCGGCTCACGCCAGGTCGCCGACTGGATCGTGGACGAGGCCGCGCCCGTCCTCGGCCTCACCGGCATCGCCGAGCGGACGGACGCCGCCTTCCTCGACGTCGGCGTGGGCACCGGCCAGCTCGCCGCCCGTATCGCCGAACGCTGGCCGCGCGCCCGGGTCGTCGGCGTGGACCGCATGGAACGGGTCCTCGGCCTCGCCCGCACCGTCATCGACGAGGCGGGCTGCGCCGACCGGGTCGAGCTGCGCCACGGCGATGTCACCGACCTCGCCGACGACGCCATCTACGACCTGGCCTGGCTGCCGCTGAGCTTCATGTCCCCCGACGCGATCCCCAAGGCCCTCGAAGCGGTGCGCCGGGTGCTGCGGCCCGGCGGCTGGGTGATCGCCACCACCTTCGCCGCCGACTCCGAACTCCCCATCGTCAACGCGATGTCCGACCTGGTCACCGCGGTCAACGGCGGCAGCTCCCTGACCCAGGAGGACCTCCTGGTGGAGATCCGCGCCGCCGGCTACAGCGAGTCCGTGGCCCTGCCTTCCACCCCGCTGACCGGCGCGCTGACCGCCGCCCGCGGCTGAGCCAGCACGAGGAGAGAGACATGACGAACCACGAGACCGGCTTCGCACCCGTCAACGGCACGGAGCTCTACTACGAACGCGCGGGCTCCGGCGACGCCGTGGTCCTGCTGCACACCGGCAACGGCAACACCACCATCTGGGACGGCCAGTTCGAGGACCTGGCCCAGGACTACACCGTGGTCCGCTACGACTGCCGGGGCTTCGGCCGCTCCGGATACCCGGACGAGCCGTACCAGTCCGCCGACGACCTCGCCGCCCTCCTCGACCACCTCGGCATCGAGCGCGCCCATGTGATCGGCCCGTCCTTCGGCGGCCGGATCGCCGTGGAGTTCGCGGTGCTGCACCCCGCCAGGGTCCGCTCCCTGTTGCTGGCCGCGCCGGTCAGCCGGGAGCACGAGTGGACCGACGAGGTGAACACCAACCGGATGGCCGAGGAGGACCTCATCTGGGCCGGTGACGACGACAAGGCCCTCGACATCAGCCTCGGCAGCTGGGTCGCCGGACCCAAGCGGACCCTCGCGGACATGGACCCGACGCTGATCGCGCGGCTGCGGATCACCGCCACCGCGGGCTACGACCGCAGGCGCAGGACGGTCGCCGAGACGGGCAACGAGCCCGACGAACTCGAACTCGTGCCCAACGCCGCCGAACGGCTCGGCTCCCTCCAGGTGCCCACGCTCGTCCTGATCGGCGGCATGGACCAGCCGGACGCCATCGAGATCGGCGAGCGCCTCGCGCGCGACATCCCCGGGGCGCGCGCCGAGTACATCGACGACCTCGGCCACATGATCACCATGGAGCGGCCCGAGGAGTTCCTCCAGAAGGCCCGCGCCTTCCTCGCGGAGGCGGCCCGAGCGGAGACGGCCCGATGACCGGGCTCCTCGCACCCCGCGCGCTCACCCCGGAAGAACTGGCTACCGTCACCGCCGAGTTGGACGCCGTACCGGTACCCTTCCGGTTCGCCCTGTCGGCCGCCCGGCTGCCCACGGCCACCTTCGGACAGATGTCCCGCACCTGGACGGCCTTCCGGCGCGGCGTCGAGGCGTTCATCGACCGCTACGACGGCGACGCCGGCCGCATGGCCAAGGCCCTCGGCCTGCCCGAGCAACTGGTCCCGATGTGGGAGTCGTTGCCCGCGCGGGACTGGCACCTCATCGGCCGCCCCGACATGATCCTCGGCACCACCGACGGCACCGGACCCGAGCGCTGTGTCGTCGTCGACGTCAACGCGGGCTCCCTCGCTGGCCTGTTCCCGCTCAACGACATGCTGCTGCGCGCCCACCAGGCGGATGTGCTCAGGCCGGAGTTCGGCGCCTGCGGCGAACCCCGCTATCTGATGGGCCGTTTCGCGGACGTCCTGCGCCGGCACATGACGCACGAGGACGGCCTGATCGCCCTCACCTACTACGCCGACGAGGCGGCCGGCGACGACCACTTCGACAACTGGCACTACCGCTCCCTGGTGCTGGAACTGGCCCGGCACGGACTGACCGCGCGCTCCGTGCACATGGAGGACATCGAGATCCGCGACGGCGCCGCCTGGCACCGGGGCGCACGCATCGGACTCGTCCACCGCTACTTTTTGCCGGACGCCGAGAACCCGCACCACATGGCCGAGTTGCGCCGGATCTCCGCCGCCGCCCGCGACGGCGCCCTGCGGTCCATCACCGGGCTGTGGGGCGAGATCCTGGCCACGAAGGCGACCCTCGCCATGCTCTCCGACGAGGAGTTCACCGGCGAACTGCCGCCCTCCCTCGCCGCCGACCTGACCGAGGCGGTGCCCTGGACCCGGCGGCTCACCGAACGCCACACCTTCTGGCGCGGTGAGCGCGTCGACCTGCTCGACTGGTCGCTGCGCAACCAGCACCGCCTGGTGATCAAGCCCGCGCTGGGGGAGAAGGGCCGGGACGTCCTCATCGGCCGCGAACTCACCGCCGCCGACTGGTCCGCCCTGATCGAGCAGGCGGCCGGCGCCGACCGCCCCTGGGTCGTACAGGAGTTGATGACGGCGACCCCTAAACCCCTCTCCTTCCAGGACGACTCCGGCGCCCTGCACGAGATCACCGTCCCCGTGGTCTACGGCTCCTACGTCCTGGACGGCGAGTTCGTCGGCGCCATCCGCCGCTACGGCGTCAAGGGTGACGGCCACCTGATGATCAACGGCCTCCAGGGCGCCGTCCCGGCACCGGTCTACTGGGGCGACGATGACTGACCTCGCGACGCCGGACGACCTCATCCTGCTCAACCCCGGCCCCGCGTGCACCTCACCGGGGGTGCGTCAGGCCCTGCTGCGGGGCGATCTGTGCCACCGTGAACCGGAGTTCGCAGCGCTCCTCGCCCGGCTGCGCACCTCGATCACCCGGTGTCTCGGTGTGCCGGACACCCATGAGACGGTGCTGATCACCGGTTCCGGCACGGCGGCCATGGAGACGGCCGTGATCGGCTCGGTCCGCGCCGGACGCAAGCTGCTGGTCGTCAACAACGGGGTGTACGGCGCCCGGCTGCTGGCCATGGCCGAGGCCCATGGGATCGAGACGGTCGTGGTGCAGGCACCCTGGACCACTCCGGTCGATCCGGTCGCCATCGCCGATCGGCTGCGGTCGGACGGGCGTATCGACGCCGTCGCGTGCGTGCATCACGAGACGACCACCGGAATGCTCAACCCGATCGCCGAGATCGGTGCGATCGTCCGTGATCATGAAGCGGTCTTCCTGGTCGACGCGATCAGTTCGACCGCCATCGAGTCACCCGATCTCGCCGACGTCGGCGCCGACATCATCTGCGGGACGGCGAACAAGGGCCTGCACGGCATCCCCGGCGTCTCCTTCCTGCTGCTGTCCACCGCCAAGGGTGTCGACCGGGTCGCCGCGGTGCCCCGGCGCAGCGTCTACCTCGACCCCGCGGCCCAGCTGGCGGCCCAGCGCGCCGGGGACATCCCGTTCACCCCGGCCGTCCAGACGTGCTACGCGCTGGACGAGGCGATCACCGAGTACGAGAACGCCGGCGGGTACCCGGCACGGGTCCGGCTGTACCGGGAGCGGGCGGCCGTGGTGCGCGCCGGGTTCGCCCGGCTGGGCCTGCCGGTCCTGATCGAGGAGCCGTACCGTGCGAACTCGGTCACGGCGCTCGAACTGCCCGCCGGCGTCGCCTACCCCGCGCTGCACGACGAGCTGAAACGGCGCGGCTACGTCATCTACGCGGGCCAGGGCCGCCTGTCGCGGACCCACTTCCGCATCGCCACCATGGGCGAGATCCCGCTGCCCCGACTGGTGGAACTGGAAGGGGCGTTGGAGGAGTCGATACGGCACCTGGCGAAGGCGCGGGGTGAGTAGGAACGGGCGCGGGAGCGGCCGAGAGAAACACGCCGAAGAAGCAGTCGTGACGTGACGACGAAGACCCCGCCGGTCGTACGGCCGGCGGGGCCTTCCGCACGCCCCCCGCGCCCGCCGCGAACGGTCGCGCCGGAATCCCGGATGCGCGCCACGGCCGGCCATGACAGTCTCCACGCATGTCGATCATCGGTGTGTCTCCCGAGGTGTCCCTCGCATACGAGACCTTCGGCGACCCCGGCGACCCGCCGGTCCTGCTCGTGATGGGATTCGGCGCACAGCTGCTCGCCTGGCACGAGGACTTCTGCCGGGCGCTGGCCGACCGCGGCCGCTATGTGATCCGGTACGACAACCGCGACTGCGGGCTGTCCACCACGTTCGACGACCATCCCGTCGACATGGGCGAGTTCTTCACCGCCGTCAGCTCCGGTGACCTCCCCGCCGCGCTCGCGATGGTTCCCTACCGGCTCTCCGACATGGCCGCCGACGGCCTCGGCCTGCTCACCGCGCTCGGTGTCGAACGCGCCCATGTGATCGGCGCCTCGATGGGAGGAATGATCGCCCAGACGATGGCCGTCTGCGCCCCGGAGCGTGTGCTGACCCTGACCTCGATGATGTCCTCGACCGGCGAGAGCGAGTACGGCCGGCCGAGCCCCCAGGCGCAGGCCGTGCTGTTCGGTCCGCGGCCCGCGGACCGGGACGGGTACGTCGCGGCGGCGGAGAAGGAACTGGTGTGGGCCTCCAAGCGGTACGGCGACGCCGCGGCGCTGCGCGAACTGGCCGCCGCGAGCTACGACCGCGCCTACCGCCCCGCGGGGATCGGACGACAGCTCGGCGCGATGATCCTCAGTGGCTCCCGCGCGGACGCGCTGCGTGAACTGCGGGTACCGACACTGGTGATCCACGGCCTGGACGACACCCTGATCGACCCCAGCGGCGGCAGACGCACCGCGGAACTGGTGCCCGGCGCCGAACTCCTGCTGCTCCCCGACATGGGCCACGACCGCCCCCGCGAACTCTGGCCCACACTCCTCGACGCACTGGCGGCCCACACCGGCCGAGCCTGAGCGCGCATCGCGACGCCGGCGAGGTCCGGTCCTCCGCGTCGCCGCGTCGACCACCCGGTACTAGCTCTCCGCGTCGACCACCCGGAACCGTTCGGCCACGACCAGCGCGTCGTCGTCCACGACGGGGGTGTAGCCGAGCAGTTCGGTCACCTGTTCACCGCGGAAGAAGTCCCGGTGCGCGGCGGCCCACTCCTGGACGTTCGCGTAGCCGCGGCCCTCGTCCAGAGCGAATCGGTCGTCCACCTCGCGGAACGGGATCACCCGGGCCTCGGTCAGTTCGATCACGACGGCCGTACGGTCGTCCGAGTCGAGCACCGCGTACCGCTGGCCGGCCTCCGGGACGGGCTGCCCTATCTGCTCCAGGATCTCGACCAGCGCCGTCATGGCCGTCTTGCGGCCGCTGATGATGGCCTCGACCCCGCTGTCGCGCTCCGGGCCGGGAAAGGCGAGGGCGAGCTTGGGGAGATCGTCAGCACTCATACGGCCGAGCGTACCTGACAGGGTGTCCGAACTCGTGGATCTCGCAACGGAGTTGCCCGGATGACGCAAGACGGAAGACGGAGGGCGGAAGACGGAGGGCGGAAGACGGAGGGCGGAAGACGGAATGCGGAACGCCGGCCCGTCCGACCCGCGGCGGGGGTCGGACGGACCGGCGTCGAGGCGCTCACACGGTCCGGAGGGGTCCCGGACTACTTGGTGAAGGCGCCGGTCCCGTTCGGGGTGCCGAGGCCCGTCGGGCCGTCGTAACCCTTGCCCGCCTGGCACAGGTAGGCGACGTCGCAGGACCCGTTCGAGCCGCTGGTCACGTCGTTCAGCTGGTCCGGGTGGGAGTACGGGTACGACGCCGGGGTGTCACCCGAGCCCGGGGCGCCCGCGAGGGCGTAGACACCGGCGATGAAGGGCGCGGCGGCGCTGGTGCCGCCGTACACGTTCCAGCCGCTGGCCTGGTAGGTGTCGTAGACGGCGAGACCGGTGGCCGGGTCGGCCACGGACGCGACGTCGGCGACCGCGCGCTTGGCGCAGTCGGTGTCCTTCTGCCAGGACGGCTTGGCTTCGTACTGCGAGCAGCCCGAACCGGCGCCGTCGCCGCCGGCCGAGGTGCCCCAGACGGTCTCGGAGTAGCCGCGGGTGCTGCTGTCCTTCTTCAGTGAGGTGCCGCCGACCGCGGTCACGTACTGCGAGGCCGCCGGGTACTCGACGCCGTAGCCGCTGTCACCGGAGCTGACGGTGATGGCGACGCCGGGGTGCTTGAAGTACTGGTCGTCCGCGGTGGTGTCGTCGGACCCCTCGCTGCCGCCGTAGCTGTTGGACACGAACTTGGCGCCCTGCTTGACGGCCTGGTTCACGGCCGCGCCCAGGTCGTCCATGCTCGCCGACTTGGCCTCGACCAGCAGGATGTTGCACTGCGGGCAGGCCGCGCTGACCATGTCGACGTCGAGGGAGATCTCACCGGCCCAACCAGCGTCCGGCGTCGGGTAGTTGCTGCCGCCGTCCTGGTCGATCTTCTTGAAGCAGCCGTTGCCCGTGCTGCACTCGGGAAGGTTGTACTGGGAGCGGTAGGCCGCCAGGTCCTTCTCGGCGTTCGGGTCGTCGTTGGCGTCGACGATCGCGACCGTCTGCCCCTTGCCGCCGTCCTTCGGGAGGTTGTAGGCGGCGGCCAGGTCGGACGGCCCGAAACCCTGCGGGGTGTCGTTGCGGCCGAGGGACTTGTGCTGGGCGATGTCGGTGCGCTCGACCGACTGGCAGGCCATGTAACCGGGCTTGCTCGGCTGCGAACACAGCCGGTGCGTGTGCACCGACGCGGCCGCGGAGGTGGTCGCCGCGTGCGAGGCCGCAGGAGTGGTGGCGAAGGCCGACGTCTGCGTGGCGACGGCCACGCCGCCGGTGATCAGAGCCGCCGCGGACAGCAGCGCCGGGGCGCTGCGACGTATGCGGTTTTTTCTGCGGTGGGAATGCAAAGAACTGCCCTCCGTGGGGGGATGGTCGACTCCGGAGCGACGGCCTGATGGGCATGTCAAAGGCATGACAACCCACCGTTGGGGGTGGCCGGCCGGAGTCTGGTTCTGGGCATGTCGATGGATCTGCCACCCTGGTCAGTGGTGGCTGGGCTTGAGGTTATTGACTGTTTGCCGTTGAGAACAAGGGCAGTTGGTAAAACCTTGGCCCAAGCTCTCTGTGTGGCCGATATGTTGTGCGGCCATGGAGCTGGACGACACCACCGTCAACCGTCTGATGTCCCTCGGGCTCGCCCGCTACGAGGCCCGGATCTATCTGTCACTCATCAGGCGCGACTCCTACACGGCCGCCGAGGTGGCCCGCGAGGCCGATGTGCCGCGCCAGCGCGTGTACGACGTCCTGGACTCCCTGGTACGGCGGCAGTTGGCCACCGCACGCCCCGGACGTGTGACGACGTACTCCGCGGTGCCCCCCGAACTGGCCCTGGCCCGGCTGATGTCAGCCCAGCGGGAGACCGTCGACCGACTGGAACGGGCCTCGCAGGAACTGGCCGGTCTGCTGGGCCCGCTGTGGGCCCAGGGCAGGCAGTACACCGACCCGCTGGACTACATCGAGGTGCTGCGCGACCCGAAGGCGATCGGTGAACGTTTTGCCGATATCCAGTTTCAGGCCCGTCACGAACTCCTCACCTTTTGCAAACCCCCCTTCGTCGCGCCGCCCGAGAACACGGCGGGCATCACCGCCGTGCGGCGCCTCCATGAGAGCGGCGGCACGGTCCGCGCGATCTACCTCTGCGACACCCTGGCCGACCCCGAGACCGCCGACCATGTCCGCCGGTTCGCCGCCGCGGGGGAGGAGGCGCGCTTCGCCCCCGACCTCCCGCTCAAGCTCGTGATCGCCGACGTGTCCCTGGTCCTGTGCGACATGCCGGACCCGGTGGCGGGAGCGGACACCACGACGACCCTGTTCATCGAACATCCGGCTCTCGCGGCCTGCCTGCGGCTGGCGTTCGACACGGTGTGGGGGACGGCCCGGCCGGGTCCGGAGTCGTGAACTCCCGTGCCGGGGCGAAGAGATGGCGGGGGCGGGGGAGGGGCCGTATGTGAAGAAGCGGTGAGATGCGCGAAGGCGGCGGCGGGATCACCTGCTGGTGTTCCCGCCACCGCCTGCCCTGTCCGAGCTGCCCTGTCCGAGCTGCCCGGTCAGGGGCGCAGGATCAGCCGGATCGGGTCGCCGGTCTTGTTCTCCAGGCGTTCGACCGCCTCGGCCGCCTGCGCCAGCGGGAGTTCGCCGCTGATCGAGGCGGAGAAGTCCAGCCGGCCGCCCTGGATCAGGGACAGCAACTGCGGCAGCGCGACCGGCATGTCAGAGCCGTAGTGGCCGAGGATCTGCTGCTGGAGGTAGCTGAAGCGGGTGCCGTCGGCGACGGTCAGCGGCTGGTCGGTGAGGCCCACGAGAACCAGCCGGCCCTTGGCCGCGAGCACCGACAGCGCCTGCGCGCGGACCGCAGGGACGCCGGCGAAGTCGAACGCGGCGGCGAGACCGGCCCCGCCGGTCGCCTCGCGAATCCGCTCGCGCAGCGCCGGATCGGCGGAGTCGAGCGCCAGGTCCGCGCCCTGGGCGAGGGCGCGCTCGCGGGCGGTGGGATTGGGGTCGATCGCGACGACCGGGTACGCGCCGACGGTCCGCAGCAGTTGCACGGCGTGGACGCCGAGTCCGCCGACGCCCCAGACGCCGACCGCCTCGGCGGGCTTCACGGCGCCCGTGACGGTGATCGCGCCCCAGGGCGTGGAGACCGCGTCCGGGATGATCGCGCCCTGGTCGAAGGGGATGGCCGCGGGCAGCTCGGTCAGGGCGTGCTCGGAGGAGAGCGCGTACTCGGCCCAGCCGCCGTCGTAGTCCACGCCCCGGGTGTAGGTGACGCCCTCGCGGATCTCACCGGCGTACAGCACGACCCGCTGGCCCGGGGTCCAGCGGGTGACGCCGGGGCCGGTCCCGGCGATGGTGCCGGACACCTCATGGCCCAGGGTGACCGTGTCGCCGCGCAGCAGCAGCGGGGTGAGGGTGCCGTCGATCAGATGGACGTCCGACAGGCAGACGCCCGCGGCCTCCACCTTCACCAGGACCTGGCCGGGGCCGGGTTCGGGCTTCGCCACTTCCTCGATCCGCAGGGTGCGGCTGGGGATGTGCAGCCGGGCGGCGAGCATCTGCTCCATGACATGGCCTCCTTGGCACGGCGGCGACCCCTGGGGCCGCGAGCCCCTTAACGCAAGTCACCTTGCGATGAAACCTACGCCCGCCCTCGGCCTAAAGCAAGTAACCCTGCGTTATGGTGGACCATGCCCTCGTCCGACCAGAACGCACCGCCCCTGCGCCGCCGCGGGGCCCGGATGCGCTCCGCCGTGCTCGCCGCCACCGTGGACGTCCTGACCGCACAAGGGCTCGCCGGTACGACCGTCGGTGCCGTCGCCCGCGCCGCCGGCGTCCATGAGACCTCCGTCTACCGGCGGTGGGGGACCCGCGAGAACCTGATCCTGGAAGCGCTGACCGAACAGCTCGACGCGGCGATGCCCGTGCCGGACACCGGGCACGTCCGCGACGACCTCGCCACGTACTTCGGCGCGCTCGCCCGGCTGCTGGCCACCGCCCAGGGTGAGGCGCTGCTGCGGCTGAGTGTCGAACGCGACGACACCCTGCCGGACCGCCGCCTTCCCTACTGGACCGAGCGCCTCGAACGCGGTGCCGTCATGGTCCGCCGGGGCGTCGAGCGCGGCGAACTCGCCCCGGACACGGACCCCGGCCTCGTCATCGAGGCCGTCAGCGGCGCCCTGTTCACCCGCGCCCTGATCAGCGGCGCCCCCCTCGACGAGCATCTCGCCACCCGCCTCGTCGACTTGACCCTCACGGGCGCCCTGCCGCGCACCCCGGCCGGCCCCTGATCCCCGCGGTCGGCGGGCCGTGCCGGCATCTGTGGGCCACCCCGCGCGACCTCTCTCCGTGATCGGCGGCCGACCCCGCCCGCGAGCCCGCCCCCGCCCGGCTGAACGGTCCTCGCCCTGCGTGCCCGACGGTCCTGAACACGCCGGAACACGAGGAACCTCTGCCGAATCCCTTGACGACACGACTCCGCGCCGATTAACTCACGTCCTAAATTAAGACGTGAGGGTCTTCGGAGGGCAACGGTCGGACCGACCGCTCCCGGTGCGCGATCCCGAAGGTTCTCGACGCCCGGAAGGGACACCTGGAGACATGCGCAGCATCCGAGCCGCGGCCGTCGGCGCCGTCACCCTCTCTCTCGCCCTCACGGCGACGGCCTGTGGAGGCGGTTCGTCCACGGGGGGCGGGTCCAACGACGCGCCGAAGGCGCTGACCTACTGGGCCTCCAACCAGGGCGCCAGCGTCGCCGTCGACAAGCAGGTACTCCAGCCCGAACTCGACAAGTTCCAGAAGCAGACGGGCATCAAGGTGAAGCTGGAGGTCGTGCCCTGGCCCGACCTGCTCAACCGGATCCTGACCGCGACCACCTCCGGCCAGGGCCCCGATGTGCTGAACATCGGCAACTCCTGGAGCGCCTCCCTCCAGGCCAGCGGCGCGCTGCTGCCCTGGGACGCCAAGAACTTCGACAAGATCGGCGGCAAGAGCCGGTTCGTGCCGTCCGCGCTCGCCTCCACCGGCGTCCAGGGCAAGGACCCGGCCGCCGTGCCGCTGTACGCGCTGGCCTACGCGCTCTACTACAACAAGAAGATCTTCGCCGACGCCGGTATCTCCCAACCGCCCGCCACCTGGGACGAGTTGATAGCCGACGGCAAGAAGATCAAGGCCAAGGGCAGCTCCCCGCTCGGCGCCGAGGGCTCGAACGTCTCGGAGAACATCCACCACATCTTCGTCTTCGCCAAGCAGCGCGGCGTCGACTTCTTCACCGCCGACGGCAAGCCGAACTTCACCGACCCCAAGGTCGTCGACGCGGTCAAGGCCTACGTCGATCTGATGGCCAAGGACCAGGTCATCCCGACCGGGGACGCCGAGTACGCGCAGAACCAGTCCGTCAGCGACTTCGCCAAGGGCCGCCAGGCCATGCTGCTGTGGCAGTCGGCCTCCGCCAACCTCGCCTCCCAGGGGATGAAGGACAGCGAGTACGGCGTCGCGCCCGTGCCGGTGCGCTCCGGCACCCCCGGCCCCGGCACCCAGATCAACTCGATGGCCGCCGGTATCAACATCGCGGTCTTCCGCAACACCCACAACCTCGACGGGGCGACGAGGTTCGTGAAGTTCATGACCTCCGACGACGAGCAGAAGATCCTCAACAAGGCCTACAGCTCCATCCCGGCGGTCACCTCCGCGCAGAACGACCCGGCGTTCAACACCCCCGCCAACACGGTCCTGAAGGACACCCTCGCCACCAGCGCCGCCGCCCTGCCGCAGGTGCCCGCCGAATCGCAATTCGAGACGACGGTCGGCACCGCCGTCAAGGACCTGTTCGCCGACGCCGCCGCCGGCCGCGCGGTGACCACGGCCTCGGTCCGGGCCGCGCTCCAGAAGGCCCAGCAGCAGATGCCGGCGGCGTAGCGGCCATGACCACCCACACCCTTGAGGAGTCGGTGGCGAAGTCCCCTCCCGGGGCGGCGGCTTCCTCGGCCCGCCGCCGTCCCGGGAGGTTCCGCCGCGCCGGGCTTCCGTACCTGCTGCTCCTGCCCGCCCTTGTCCTCGAACTCCTCGTCCATCTGGTGCCGATGGTCATCGGCATCGTGATGAGCTTCAAGGAACTCACCCAGTTCTACATCCGTGACTGGGGCACCGCCCCCTGGTCCGGCCTCGGCAACTACCGCCTGTCGGTGGACTTCCACGCCCCCGTCGGAGCGGCCCTGCTGCACTCCTTCCTCGTCACCGTCGGCTTCACGCTGCTGTCCGTCGCCCTGTGCTGGCTGATCGGCACCGTCGCCGCCCTCTTCCTCCAGGACACCTTCCGCGGCCGCGGCCTGCTGCGCGCCCTGTTCCTGGTGCCGTACGCGCTGCCCGTCTACGCGGCCGTCATCACCTGGGTGTTCATGTTCCAGCACGACAACGGGCTGGTGAACCACGTCCTGCACGACCAGTTGCACATCGGCGCCAAGCCCGCCTTCTGGCTCATCGGCGACAACAGCTTCTACGCCCTGCTGACCGTCTCGGTGTGGAAGGGCTGGCCGTTCGCCTTCCTCGTGGTGACGGCCGGACTCCAGAACATCCCGGGCGAGTTGTACGAGGCGGCCGCGCTGGACGGCGCCGGCATGTGGCAGCGGATCCGCCGCATCACCCTGCCGTCCCTGCGCCCGGTCAACCAGGTCCTGGTCCTGGTGCTGTTCCTCTGGACGTTCAACGACTTCAACACGCCCTACGTGCTGTTCGGCAGGTCCGCGCCCGAGGCCGCCGACCTCGTCTCCGTGCACATCTACCAAGCCTCCTTCGTCACCTGGAACTTCGGCACCGGCTCCGCCATGTCCGTCCTGCTGCTGCTCTTCCTGCTCGTGGTGACGGGCGGCTACCTGCTGGCGACCTCGCGAGAGCGGAGGACCTCCGATGTCTGACTCGCCGCTGGCACCGCCGCCTTCGTTCCGCTGGGCCCGACGGGTCTTCCTCACCCTGCTCACCGGCTTCGTGCTGCTCCCCGTGTACGTGATGCTCTCCAGCTCGCTGAAGCCGCTCGCGGACGTCTCCGGGAAGTTCCGCTGGGTGCCGAGCGGGCTGACGATCCGCCCGTACATCGACATGTGGTCCACGGTGCCGCTCGCCCGCTACTTCGTGAACTCGCTGATCGTGGCGGGCTCGGCGACCGTCCTGTCCGTCGTCGTCGCGGTGTTCGCCGCCTACGCGGTCAGCCGCTACGACTTCCGGGGCAAGCGCGTCTTCACCGTCACCGTGCTCTCCACCCAGATGTTCCCCGGCATCCTCTTCCTGCTCCCGCTCTTCCTCCTCTACGTCAACATCGGCAACGCCACCGGCATCGCCCTGTTCGGCTCCCGCGGCGGTCTGATCCTCACCTACCTCACCTTCTCCCTCCCGTTCTCCATCTGGATGCTGACCGGGTACCTCGACTCGGTGCCGCGCGACCTGGACGAGGCGGCGCTGGTCGACGGCTGCGGGCCGCTCGGCGCGCTGTTCCGGATCGTCGTACCGGCCGCGATCCCCGGCATCGTCGCCGTCGCCGTCTACGCGTTCATGACCGCGTGGGGCGAGGTGCTGTTCGCGTCGGTGATGACGAACGACACCACCCGCACCCTCGCCGTCGGCCTCCAGGGCTACTCCACCCTCAACGACGTCTACTGGAACCAGATCATGGCCGCCTCGCTGGTCGTCAGCGTCCCCGTGGTGGCCGGATTCCTGCTGCTCCAGCGCTATCTCGTGGCCGGCCTGACGGCGGGGGCCGTCAAATGAACGGCAACACTCCGTATTCCGAAGGGACTTCCGTGTCCGAACGCATCGACCTCGCCGCACTCCCGGACGGCTTCCTGTGGGGCACGGCCACCTCGGCCTACCAGATCGAGGGAGCCGTCGCCGAGGACGGCCGGACCCCCTCCATCTGGGACACCTTCTCGCACACCCCGGGGAAGATCGCGGGCGACGACAACGGCGACGTCGCCTGCGACCACTACCACCGCAGGGGCGAGGACATCGCCCTGATGCGCCGCCTCGGCCTCAACGCCTACCGGCTCTCCGTCGCCTGGCCGCGCGTCGTCCCCGGCGGCACCGGCCCCGTGAACCCCAAGGGCCTCGCCTTCTACGACGCGCTGGTGGACGATCTGCTGGCGGCGGGCATCACCCCGTCCGTCACCCTCTACCACTGGGACCTGCCGCAGTCGCTCCAGGACCGCGGCGGCTGGCCGGAGCGGGACACCGCCCACGCGTTCGCGGAGTACGCCGACGCCGTGGCCCGGCGCCTCGGCGACCGCGTCAAGCTCTGGGCGACGCTCAACGAGCCGTCCTGCTCGGCCTGGATCGGCCATCTTGAGGGCACGATGGCCCCCGGCTGGACCGATCTGACCGCCGCGGTCCGCGCCTCCTGTCATCTGCTCCTCGGCCACGGCCTCGCCACCGAGGCCGTCCGCGCCGCCGTCCCGGACGCCCGGATCGGCATCGTCAACAACCTCTCCACCGTGCACCCGGCCACCGACCGCCCCGAGGACATCGCGGCCGCCCGCCGGCACGACGGCCATGTCAACCGCTGGTGGCTCGACCCGGTGCACGGCCGCGGCTTCCCGGCCGACATGACCGAGACGTACGGCGTCGAACTCCCGCTGCGCGAGGGCGATTTGAAGACGATCGCCGCACCCCTGGACTGGCTTGGCCTGAACTACTACTTCCCGGCCCATGTCGTCGACGACCCCGAGGGCCCCGCGCCCTACGCCCGTACCGTCCGCCGCGAGGGCGTCCCGCGCACCGGTATGGACTGGGAGATCGACGCCGGCGGCATCGAGACCCTGCTGCTCCGGCTCACCGAGGAGTACGGCGCCCGCACCCTCTACCTCACCGAGAACGGCTCCGCCTTCCCCGACACGGTCCGCCCCGACGGCACCGTGCACGACCCCGAACGGCAGGACTACCTGGAGTCCCACCTCGCCGCCTGCGCCTCCGCCGCCCGCCGGGGCGCCCCGCTGGCCGGCTACTTCGCCTGGTCCCTGCTGGACAACTTCGAATGGGCGTACGGCTACGACAAGCGCTTCGGCCTGGTCCACGTCGACTACCGGACCCAGGCCCGCACCATCAAGGGCAGCGGGCACCGATACGCGGAGATCGTGCGCGCACACCGGGAGCGGGGCCGCAGCGCGGCTTGAGCCTGACCTGGGGCTCTTGGGCCGTGGCACATGAGGCGGCAACCCCGCCCCCACGAACCGGCGTGCCACGGCCCGACCCCGCCCGGTCAGCGCAGATCGGGCCCGCCCGCCTCGGCTATCTCGTCGAGCAGGCTGATGCCCTCGTCGGTGTTCTCCGAGACGTCCGTGCCGGAGCCGGTGAACGGTACGGATGCCTCGTCGTCGGCGAGGTGCGGGTACTTCTCCAGGAGGAACCGCCGTCGGTACGCCATCTCGGCGGCGTCGACGATCCCCTCCAGGGTGGCCCAGTTGAGCGTGCTCCCGACGACGATCCCGACCGCGGGTACGGCTTTTCCGAGCCCCTTCTTGGTCAGGCGGAAGTTGAACGCCTTCGCGAACTGGGAGGAGACCCTGGCGACGACCGTGTCATTCAGGACCTCCCACGTTTTGCCGCGGAAGAGCGCTTGGGTGAGCCGGGAGATGTCGGCCATCGCGGCGTTCTTGGCAGTGGCCGAGCTCGCCGTCCCGGCGTTGACGACCGACATCACGAAGAGCTTCTCGGCGGGCTCTTCCGGGTCGTATCCGTAGAGCAGCGAGACCTGGCCGACGGAGCGGAACGCGAGTCCGAGTACGGCTGCGGTGTCCGCGACAAAGGCACCGGTGATCGCTCCCCCCGAAGGGGCTGCCGCGGCGCCTGCGGAGGCGGCGATGACGAGCTGTCCGCCGGAGATCACCAGCCCCGCACCCGCTCCCGAGAGCGCCGCGGCGGCCGGGTAGTACCAACTCGCCCCTCGTCCACGGACCGCGTCGATCTGTTCGAGGTCGAGGCGGCGCAGATCGGAGAGCGCCGCGATGTCGTGCCCGTGCTTCTTGTGGCGTGCCACCACCCGCTTGGGGGAGAGCCCCGCCCGCGCGGCCCGTCCCACCGTCTGCCGAAGAGACTGAACGGCGGCGGTGCTCCAGTCCGGGAGGATATCGGCGGCCCCAAGTGCACCGGCGCCGACCTTGTGAGCACCCTTGGCGGCCATCTCCTGTCCGCGCGCGAGAGCGGACTTCGCCCGCGGATGGTTCTCCAGGCGCTTCGAGGCGCGCTTGCCGAGTTCCGCGACCCCGACGGCCACCTGTTCGCCGGCGTTTCTCATCGCTCGTGACAGTGGGCGGCTCTTGAACTGCTGAATGGCCAGCCATGCCGCCAGCTCGTAATCCGAGGGAACCCGATCGGGCTGATGCGGGTGCTGCGGATTGCTCATGGTCCCCCCTGAGGCAGTCAGTGATGTCCCGGCATGTGACCTGTGGAGAAGTTGTGTGGTTGCGTGGTGCTGGTGAGTTTTATCCGATCGTGATGGTGGATGAACTCGGCTGCACGCGCGGCGCGTTGAGCGGTGGCGCCCGCCATATGCCGGCGGGCCGAGGCGCGCGGCGGACGGGTCAGTGGCCGGTCCTGGTCACAGGTGGAGGTCTTGGCCGTCGTTCATCGGGCAGTGCCAGTCAAGGGTCCCGTGGGAGACATGAGGCGTCGCGGGGTGGGTGTGGCCGGGGGCCGGACACCGGGGGGCCGGGTGGCCGCCGGTGGATTCGAGGACGCTGTCCTGGAGTTGCTCCGCCAGGAGGAGCAGTGCCTCGGGCTCGGGCAGGGCGCCGTCCAGGTCCACCGTGACCGAGGTGCCGTCCGGGTAGGTGAGGGTGACGTGCACACCGGACCCGGTACCGGGGGCCGTGCCTTGCGTGCCGACCTGGAGCACGGCTTTTTCCGGCGCTTCCAGAGTGCGCAGAAGAGACTCCGCCCAGCCGCGTACCGTCCGTACGTCGAGTGCCATGAGCCACCGCCCGTCCGTCGGTCCTACTTCTTCGCCGTCACGTCCGCCGCCCAGGTCAGCGAGCCCGTGCCCGGGCGACCGCCGATGTTGACGCGGAAGGTCATGTAGTACTGGAACTGGACGTGATCGGCATACCTGACCGGCTTCAGTGTGCCGTGGAAGTGGTAGCTCCTGCCCACGACATGACCCGCGTTCTTCGGCATCCGCCGTCCGTTCCGCCACCAGGAGACACCGGACTCATTGACGTTGCCGGTGATGACGGACTGCACACGGGCGGAGATCTTGAATCCCCAGTCGATGGTGGAGTGATGACAGTTGAACCGGGCCGCGAGGGTGCCGTTGGCGTTGCTCCAGCTCGGGTTCTTGTCACAACGCAACGTCGCTGAAGGGCGTTCGGCCGCGCCGGTCCGGGCCGTACGGACCGGCGCCGCGCGCAGGCTGCCCTTGCCGAGGCCGAGCCGCGCGCCGACGCGGTCCAGATCCGCGCGGGTGAGTTTCGGGCCACCATTGAAGGTGAAGCGCAACGTCGTGCGTACGTCCCGGTGACCGTCGTCGCCGTGTAGCTCCGGCCTGCGGCGTCCGTGACAGCCGCGGTACTCACCACCGCCCCCGCGCCGGACCGCTCCGGAGCCCCCTGGCGGCCGGGGCGGCGAGCACGACCGCGGCGAGCACGACCGGGGCCGCGGCGACCGGGCCCCTCGGAATCCTCCTGCCCTGCCCCGCACCGCCGGTCGAGCCGTGAGCCGTTCCCCCGGCGCCGCCGCCTCGGGTCCTGCCACCACATTCCCCGTTCACCACGCCGCTCCCCTCGGTCCGGTGGCTCGCCACGCCGTGATGCTCTCCAGGAGCCCCCCCCGCGACGCCCGAACGGGCGAGCGTTCACCTGGACGAGCGAACAGCGGGCGGCGGCCGCGGCGGGAAGCGTCGGGCGCGTCGCCCCGGCGGACCGCGACGGCCGGGCGGACATCGCTCGACAGCCGGGAGCCGGGAGCCGGACCGGGCATCGGTGGCGCGCGGACCACCCGGCCGTGGCAGGATCCCTGACTGTGAGCGCATCCTGGGCGGTGAGGGGCCTGCGGGCCGCGGTGTTCGCCGCGGTGTGCGTGCTGCTCGCCGCCGCGGGCCACGGCCTGGCCATGGGGGAGATGCCCTCGCTCGGCTGCGACGGCGCGGGCTTCCTCGCGGTCCTCGCGCTCGGCTGGACGCTGGGCGCGCGGGAGCGGTCGGGGCCGGGCATCGGCGCGGCGATGCTGCTCACCCAGGCGGGGCTGCACCTGGGCTTCGACGCGGCCCACAGCGACTCCGGTACGACCCGCACCGGCACCCCCATGCCCGGCATGCCCGGTATGACCGGGCCCGCCGCCCACGCGACGGCCGCGCACACCACGGCCCACGCCACGGCCGCCCACCTACTCGCCGCCCTGGCCGCCTCCTGGTGGCTGCGGCGGGGCGAGGCCGCGCTGTGGTCGCTGCTACGGCGCACCGCCGCCCTGGTCCCCGCCCTGCTCACCCGGTGGCGGCCCGCCCCGCTGCCCGCCACCGCCGAGCCGGTCCCGCGCCACCGGCCCCTCGACGTCCCGCCCCGCCGGGCCCCGCTGCGGCACGCGGTCACCCGGCGCGGACCGCCCGCCCCGATCCCGTACCCGCGCTGACCCCTGACCCCGTCACTCGTCACCGTACGGAGATCGACTCACCATGTCCGCATCACGCATCACCCCGCGCCGCGCCGGCGCCGTCACCGCCCTCACGGCCGCCTCGGTCCTGCTGGCCGCCGGGGCCGCCTCGGCGCACGTCACCGTCCACCCGGAGAGCTACGCCAAGGGCGCCACCGACGGCGTGCTGACCTTCCGCGTGCCCAATGAGGAGGACCACGCCTACACCAGCAAGGTCCAGGTCTTCCTGCCCACCGACCACCCCGTCCTCGGCGTCCTGGTCCACCCCGGCGACGGCTGGAGCGCCAAGGTGACCACCACCAAGCTGAAGACGCCGGTCAAGACCGACGACGGCACCACCACCGAGGCCGCCTCCGAGATCACCTTCACCGGGGGGAAGATCGAACCGGGGCAGTACGAGGACTTCAACGTCGCCTTCGGTGAACTCCCCGAGGACGCCGACCAGTTGGTGTTCAAGACACTCCAGACCTACTCGGACGGCAAGGTCGTCCGCTGGATCGAGCAGCCCGCCTCGGGCGACGACGAGCCGGACAACCCGGCCCCGTCCCTGAAACTCACCGCGGACGACGCCTCACCCGCCGCCGCCCCCGCCAGGACGGCCGCCACGACCACCGCCAAGGCGAGCGACTCCACCGCCCGCGAACTCGGCGTCGCCGGCCTGGTCGTCGGCGCCCTGGGCCTGGCCGCCGCCGCGTTCGCCCTGCTGCGCGGCCGGTCCTCGGCGCGGTCGTAGCCACGGCCACCGGTGGGCCTCGCGCACCACGCGCGGCCCACCGGTGTGCGGTGGCGCGGTCAGGGGGTGTCGGGCTCCGGGGCCCGGCCGACGAGGTGGGTCCGTTCGCGCAGGTCCGCCTCGGCCCGGTCCAGTCCGGCCCGCAGGTCGAACCAGACTTGATCCTTGCGCTCACCGGACCGGTCGAGCCCGACGGCGCCCCAGGAGAACACGCCCTGAAGGACCTCCCGCCGACCGCCGGGACCGGTCACGGAGAGCGCGAAGGACAGGGCGACGGCGGCCCGGGTCACGACCATGCGGACCGCGTCCCCGGCGGCGGGCTGTTCGCCGAGCCGATCCAGCCAGTGCCGGGACTTCGTGAGCTCGGCGAAGTCGTCCTCGGGCGACCCGTAGCGCGGATCGGGCACGAACTCCCCGGTCGGCTTCCCGTCCTCGCCGACCCGCCGGACGCCCTGGACGGCTTCCCCCGGGACGTAGCCGTCGGGGTCGCCGATGAGCCCGGGGTCGATCACCGCGACCGACCCGCCCGGAGCATATGTCCACCGCGCACCGACGGGAATGCGGCCCCCGCCACCCGCGGTTGATCTCGTCATGACTCAGGACTCCACGCAGGACGCGCTCCTCCCGCTGCTCTCCGCAGGACACGGCGGCGTACTGGTCACCCTCCGCCGCGACGGGCGGCCGCAGCTGTCCAATGTCAGCCACGCGTACGACCCGGACGAGCGGATCATCCGGATCTCCGTCACCGACGACCGCGCCAAGACCCGCAATCTGCGCCGCGACCCCCGCGCCTCGTACCACGTCACCAGCGACGACCGCTGGGCGTACACCGTCGCCGAGGGCATGGCCGAGCTGTCCCCGGTCGCCGAGGACCCCCATGACGAGACCGTGGAGGAGCTGATCCGGCTCTATCGCGCGGTCATCGGCGAGCATCCGGACTGGGACGAGTACCGCGCCGCGATGGTCCGCGACCGCCGGCTGGTCGTCCGGCTCCATGTCGCACGGGTGTACGGCATCCCCAAGCGCTGACTCCGGCTAAGCGGCGCTCTCCGTCCGTGCCTCGATCGCCCGCAGTACGGCGATCATGTCCTCGGCGCCGTGCCCCTGGCGCACCGTCTCCTCGAAGAGGGCGCGGCAGACGTCGAGCAGCGGAGACGCCAGACGGGCCGTGCGGGCGGCCTCGGCGACGAGGCGGTTGTTCTTCAGGACGTCCAGCGCGGCCGCCTGCACCGCGAAGTCCCGCTCGCGCAGCTTGGGCGCCTTCATCCGGGACACCGGGCTGGCCATCGGGCCCGCGTCGAGGACGTCCAGGAACAGCCGGGGGTCCAGGCCCTGCCGTTCGGCGAAGTGGAAGGCCTCGGCCAGCCCGGTCACCAGGGTGATCAGGAACAGGTTGACCGAGAGCTTCATCAGCAGCGCGCCAGGCGCCGCACCGCACCCGAACGTCTCCCGGCACATCGGCGCGAGCAGCGGCCGTACCGTCTCCACCGCGGCCGTCTCGCCCGCGAGCATGGCCACCAACTGCCCCTGTTCCGCGGGCACTCGGGACCCGGACACCGGTGCCTCGACATAGCGGCCACCGGCGGCGTGGATGTCCGTCTCCAGCGCGGCGGAGTACTCGGGCGAGGTCGTGCCCATGTGGACGACGGTCCGCCCCGCGACCCGCGCGGCCAGTTCCGGGGTGCCGCGGCCGAGGACCGTGTCGACGGCCGGCCCGTCGGCGAGCATCAGCAGCACCACCTCGGCCCGCGCGAACACCTCGGCCGCGTCCCCGGCGATCTCGGCACCCGCCGCGCGCAGCGGCTCGGTGCGGTGCGGGGTGCGGTTCCACACCACCAAAGGGGTGCCGGCCGCCGCCAGGCGCAGGGCCATGGGCCCGCCCATCACTCCGAGACCGATGAATCCGACGCGCACGGTGGCCGCCCTTCCCCGCAGGGGCTGATTATGACAGCGGTCATAGTAGCGAACGTTATGACGACGGTCATAGGCTTGCCTCCGGGGCGTCCCCGGGGAGTTTCTTGGGCATCTCCGGGCTGTTCCCGGGTTTGTCCCAAAGTGAGTGACGGAGGCAAGGACATGAGCGAGCGGCAGCGCGGCCCCCGCGAGCGGATGGTGTTCAGCGCGGCCCAGCTCATCCGGCGCGACGGGGTGAACGCGACCGGTATGCGCGAGGTCGCCGCGCACGCGGGCGCCCCGCGCGGCTCCCTCCAGCACTACTTCCCGGGCGGCAAGGAACAGCTGGTCGGCGAGGCCGTCGCCTGGGCCGGACGGTACGCGGGCAAGCGCATCGCACGCTTCGTCGAGCAGCTGGCCGAGCCGACGCCGAGCGCGCTGTTCGCGGCGATGGCCGCGCAGTGGACCGAGGAGTACGACCGGGACGGCTTCGCCGCGGGCTGCCCGGTCGCCGCCGCCGCGGTCGACCGCGCCGCCTCCGACGACGCCGTCCGCGCCGCCGTGGCCGCCGCGTTCACCACCTGGCGGACCCCGCTCGCCGAGGCCCTCACCGCCCTGGGCGTGCCCGCCGGCCGGTCCGCTGACCTGGCCATGCTGATGATCAGCACCCTGGAGGGCGCGATCCTGATGGCACGGGCCGAGCGGGACGTACGGCCCCTGACGACGGTGGTGCGGGAACTGGGCCCGCTGCTCGACGCGGCGGTGACCCGGCCCGCGTGAGTTCCCGGCCGCGCGTCAGCGAAGGGGCGCGCCCGCGCCCTCCGTCGTGAGGTACCCGATCACCATGTCCCCGAGCATCACCCGGTAGTGCTCCCGCCGGTCCGGGTCCACCAGGTCGCGGCCGAACAGGGCGCCGAACGCCCGCCGGTTGACGGCGCGGAAGAAGCAGAACGAGCTGATCACCGCGTGCAGGTCGACCGCGTCCACGTCCGCCCTGAACACCCCCGACTCCCGTCCGGCGGCGAGGATCTCGCGCAGCACGTCCAGCGCCGGGGAACCGATCGCGTCGAGCCGCCCCGAGGGCGGGGAGTCCTCGGCGCACTGGAGGTTCTCGATGCTCAGCAGGCGGATGTAGTCGGGGTGTCGCTCATGATGGTCGAAGATCAGTTCGGCCAGTCGCCGGATCGCCGCGACCGGGTCCAGGTGGGCGACGTCCAGTCGCCGCTCGGCCTCGCGCAGCGCGCCGTAGGCCCGTTCGAGGACGGCCGTGAACAACTGCTCCTTGCCGCCGAAGTAGTAGTAGATCATCCGCTTGGTGGTGCGGGTGCGGGCGGCTATCTCCTCCACACGGGCGCCCTCGTAGCCGGCCCGCGCGAACTCCCGGGTGGCCATGTCGAGGATCTCGGCCTTGGTGCGGGCGGCGTCGCGCACCCGCCCGTCGGGTCGTATCGGCTCATCGACGCTGGTCATCGGGTGGTTCCTTCGGGCCTCGGGCCGCCTCGGTGGCGTGCTCGGTGCCGTCGATTCTAGGACGCGAACATGACAGTACGGGTGGGTCCGTGGCCCGGAGCACACGAGGTGCCCCGGGCCACGGACCAGGAAAGCAGTGGTCGCCGGCCGCTACGGCCGCCGGTTCCACTCGGCGATCACCGGGTGCCCGTGCTCGGTGGACAGCCGGCTGACGGTGCCGGTGGCCAGCTGGAACAACCGGCCCTGCGCGGGCGCGAGGCCCAGCCGGCGGGCCGTCAGGACCCGCAGGAAGTGGGCGTGGGCGACGAGCACCACATCGGGGCCGTCCGCGGCGAGGGCCCCGGCCACCCGGTCCAGCACCCGGTCGGCGCGGGCGCCGACCTCGGCCGGTGTCTCACCCGGATGCCCCTCGGGCCCCGGCGCCACCCCGTCCGTCCACAGGTCCCACTCGGGTCGGGTGCGGTGGATCTCGGCGGTGGTGATGCCCTCGTAGCCGCCGTAGTCCCACTCGTGCAGCGCGGGTTCGGGCTCGACCCCGGTCAGGCCCGCGAGCGCGGCGGTGCGCAGGGCGCGGCCGAGCGGGCTGCTGAGTACGAGTGCGTGGGTCCGGCCGGACAGGAGCGGGGCGAGGGACTTGGCCTGTTCCTCGCCGTGGTCGGTCAGGGGCAGGTCGGTGTAGCTGGTGTGCTGCCCCGACCTGCTCCACTCCGTCTCCCCGTGGCGGACCAGCAGAAGGTCCGCCACGGTCAGCCCTTCTTCTCGACCGCGTGGCCGCCGAACTGGTTGCGCAGCGCCGCGATCATCTTCATCTGCGGCGAGTCGTCCTGCCGGGAGGCGAACCGGGCGAAGAGCGAGGCGGTGATCGCCGGGAGCGGCACCGCGTTGTCGATGGCCGCCTCGACGGTCCAGCGGCCCTCGCCGGAGTCCTCCGCGAAGCCGCGCAGCTTCTCCAGGTGCTCGTCGTCGTCCAGCGCGTTGACCGCGAGGTCGAGCAGCCAGGAGCGGATGACCGTGCCCTCCTGCCAGGAGCGGAACACCTCGCGGACGTTCTCCACGGAGTGCACCTTCTCCAGCAGCTCCCAGCCCTCGGCGTACGCCTGCATCATGGCGTACTCGATGCCGTTGTGGACCATCTTGGAGAAGTGCCCGGCGCCGACCCGGCCCGCGTGCACATAGCCGTACGGGCCCTCCGGCTTGAGCGCGTCGAAGATCGGCTGGAGCTGGTCCACGTTCTCCTTCTCGCCGCCGACCATGAGCGCGTAGCCGTTCTGGAGGCCCCACACACCGCCGGAGACGCCCGCGTCCACGAAGCCGATGCCCTTGATGGCGAGCGCCGCCGCGTGCTTCTCGTCGTCCGTCCAGCGGGAGTTGCCGCCGTCGATCACCGTGTCGCCGGGCTCCAGCAGGTCGCCCAGCTCGTCCACGACGGTCTGGGTGGCCGTGCCGGCCGGGACCATCACCCACACATGGCGGGGCGCGTCCAGCTTCTCGACCAGTTCGGCGAGGCTCTTGACGTCGGAGACCTCAGGGTTGCGGTCGTAGCCGATGACGGTGTGGCCGGCGCGGCGGATGCGCTCGCGCATATTGCCGCCCATCTTGCCGAGACCGATGAGACCGAGCTGCATGATCAGTTCTCCGATGCGTTCTTGAGAGTGCGGTAGGCGGCGACGAGGGCCGTGGTGGAGGGATCGAGGCCGGGGACGTCCGCGCCCTTCGTGAGGGCGGGTTCGACGCGCTTGGCGAGGACCTTGCCCAGCTCCACGCCCCACTGGTCGAAGGAGTCGATGTCCCAGACCGCGCCCTGCACGAACACCTTGTGCTCGTACAGCGCGATCAGCTGGCCCAGCACGGACGGGGTCAGCTCGGCGGCCAGGATCGTCGTGGTCGGGTGGTCGCCGTGGAAGGTGCGGTGCGCCACCTGCTCCTCGGGCACGCCCTCCGCGCGGACCTCCTCGGCGCTCTTGCCGAAGGCCAGCGCCTGGGTCTGGGCGAAGAAGTTGGCCATCAACAGGTCGTGCTGCGCCGCGAGTTCGGGGCTCAGCTCGCCGACCGGGCGGGCGAAGCCGATGAAGTCGGCCGGGATCAGCTTGGTGCCCTGGTGGATCAACTGGTAGTACGCGTGCTGCCCGTTGGTGCCGGGCGTGCCCCACACCACCGGACCCGTCTGCCACTCCACCCGGCGCCCCTGCCGGTCCACCGACTTGCCGTTGGACTCCATGTCCAGCTGCTGGAGGTACGCGGTGAACTTCGACAGGTAGTGGCTGTACGGCAGTACGGCGTGCGACTGGGCGTCATGGAAGTTGCCGTACCAGATGCCCAGCAGGCCCAGCAGCAGCGGGGCGTTGGCCTCGGCGGGCGCGGTGCGGAAGTGCTCGTCGACCAGGTGGAAACCGTCCAGCATCTGCCGGAACCGGTCCGGGCCGATGGCGATCATCAGGGAGAGGCCGATCGCGGAGTCGTACGAGTAGCGGCCGCCGACCCAGTCCCAGAACTCGAACATGTTGTCCGGGTCGATACCGAACTCGGTCACCTTGCCCGAGTTGGTCGAAAGCGCCACGAAATGCTTCGCCACGGCCTTCTCGTCGCCCTCGAACGCCTTGAGCAGCCACGATCGCGCGGACGTCGCGTTGGTGATCGTCTCGATCGTCGTGAACGTCTTGGACGCGACGATGAACAGGGTTTCGGCCGGGTCCAGATCACGCGTCGCCTCGTGCAGATCCGCGCCGTCCACGTTCGACACGAAGCGAACGGTCAGATCGCGGTCGGCGAAGCTGCGCAGCGCCTCGTACGCCATCGCGGGCCCGAGGTCGGAGCCGCCGATACCGATGTTGACGACATTGCGGATCCGCTTGCCGGTGTGGCCGGTCCAGGCACCGGAGCGCACCCGCTGCGCGAAGTCGCTCATCTTGTCGAGGACGGCGTGCACCTTGGGCACCACGTTCTCGCCGTCGACTTCGATCACCGCGTCCCGGGGCGCGCGCAGCGCGGTGTGCAGCACCGCACGGTCCTCGGTGACGTTGATCTTCTCGCCGCGGAACATGGCGTCCCGCAGCCCGAACACATCGGTGGCGATGGCGAGTTCCTGGAGCAGGGCCAGGGTCTCGTCCGTGATCAGCTGCTTGCTGTAGTCGATGTGCAGATCACCGACCCGGACCACGTACCGCTCGGCGCGGCCCGGGTCCGACGCGAACAGCTCGCGCAGATGCAGCGGCCCCTTGGCGCGGTGGTCGGCGAGCGCCGTCCACTCGGGCCGGTGGATGAGATTGGGATAATGGACTTCGGCCATCTCAGGCGTTCTCCTTGGCGGCCTCGCCCCGCAGGGCGACGGCGTACATCTCGTCGGCGTCGAGGCGGCGCAGCTCCTCGGCGATGAGTTCGGAGGTGGAGCGGACCTTCAGGGCGAGGGTGCGCGGCGGCTGACCCGGCAGGGTGAGCGTCGCGAGCGGGCCCTCGGGGCGGTCCACGACGATCTCGCCGTCGCGGGTGCCCAGCCGTACGGCGGTGACCACCGGACCCTCGGTGACCACGCGGTCCACGCTCACCCCAAGCCGTGCCTCCAGCCAGCGGGCCAGCAGTTCGGCGCTGGGGTTGTCCGCCTCGGCCTCCACGGCCGCCGACGTCACCTTCGCCCGCGCCTGGTCGAGCGCGGCGGCCAGCATCGAGCGCCACAGCGTCAGCCGGGTCCAGGCGAGGTCGGTGTCACCGGGCGCGTAGGTGCGGGCGCGGGCCTGAAGGACCTCCATCGGCCGCTCCACCGCGTACAGATCGGTGATCCGGCGCTGCGCGAGCGCGCCCAGCGGGTCCTTGGAAGGGGTGTCGGGCGCGTCCACCGGCCACCACACCACGACCGGGGCGTCCGGCAGCAGCAGCGGCAGCACCACCGAGTCGGCGTGGTCGGAGACATCGCCGTAGGTGCGCAGCACCACCGTCTCGCCGGTGCCGGCCTCCGAGCCGACCCGGACCTCGGCGTCCAGGCGCGAGTGGGTGCGGTCGCGCAGGGTGCGGGCGTGCCGCTTGATGACGACCAGGGTGCGCGAGGGGTGCTCGTGCGAGGCCTCCTCGGCGGCCCGCATCGAGTCGTAGGCGTTCTCCTCGTCCGTGACGATGACCATCGTCAGGACCATGCCCACGGCCGGGGTGCCGATCGCTCGGCGGCCCTGCACCAGCGCCTTGTTGATCTTGCTTGCCGTGGTGTCGGTCAGGTCGATCTTCATGGCCTGCGCCAGCTCCGTCCGTCTCGTGCGAGCATCTCGTCGGCTTCCCGCGGTCCCCAGCTGCCCGACGCGTACTGTGCCGGACGGTCGTGCGCCGCCCAGTACTGCTCGATCGGGTCGAGGATCTTCCAGGACTCTTCCACTTCCTGGTGACGCGGGAACAGGTTGGCGTCGCCCAGGAGCACGTCCAGGATGAGCCGCTCGTACGCCTCCGGGCTGGACTCCGTGAACGACTCGCCGTAGGCGAAGTCCATGGACACGTCCCGGATCTCCATCGAGGTGCCCGGCACCTTGGAGCCGAAACGGACCGTCATGCCCTCGTCCGGCTGGACGCGGATCACGATCGCGTTCTGGCCCAGTTCCTCGGTGGCGGTGGAGTCGAACGGGGAGTGCGGGGCCCGCTTGAAGACCACCGCGATCTCCGTCACCCGGCGCCCGAGCCGCTTGCCGGTGCGCAGATAGAACGGGACGCCCGCCCAGCGGCGGTTGTCGATACCGATCTTGATCGCGGCGAAGGTGTCGGTCTTCGACGCCGGGTCGATGCCGTCCTCTTCGAGGTAGCCGACGACCTTCTCGCCGCCCTGCCAGCCGGCCGCGTACTGCGCCCGCACGGTGTGGTCGCCCAGGTCGTCCGGGAGCCGTACCGACTTGAGCACCTTCAGCTTCTCGGTGAGCAGCGCCTCCGCGTCGAACGCGATGGGCTCCTCCATGGCGGTGAGCGCCATCAGCTGGAGCAGGTGGTTCTGGATGACGTCACGGGCGGCGCCGATGCCGTCGTAGTAGCCGGCCCGGCCGCCGATGCCGATGTCCTCGGCCATCGTGATCTGGACGTGGTCGACGTAACTGCGGTTCCAGATCGGCTCGTACATCTGGTTGGCGAAGCGCAGCGCCAGGATGTTCTGGACCGTCTCCTTGCCCAGGTAGTGGTCGATGCGGAACACCTGGTCCGGCTCGAACACATCGTGCACCAGAGCGTTCAGCTCTCGGGCGCTGGCCAGGTCGTGGCCGAACGGCTTCTCGATGACCGCGCGCCGCCAGGAGCCCTCGGGCGGGCTCGCCAGGCCGTGCTTCTTCAACTGCTGCACGACCTTCGGGAAGAACTTCGGCGGCACCGAGAGATAGAACGCGAAGTTGCCGCCGGTGCCGCGGGAGGCGTCCAGCTCCTCCACGGCGTCCTTGAGCTGCTTGAACGCGGTGTCGTCGTCGAAGTCGCCGGGGATGAAGCGCATGCCCTCGGCGAGCTGCTGCCACACCTCCTCGCGGAACGGGGTGCGCGAGTGCTCGCGCACCGAGTCGTGGACGACCTGCGCGAAGTCCTGGTCCTCCCACTCGCGGCGGGCGAAGCCCACCAGGGAGAAGCCCGGCGGCAGCAGACCGCGGTTGGCCAGGTCGTACACGGCCGGCATCAGCTTCTTGCGGGACAGGTCACCGGTCACCCCGAAGATGACCAGACCCGAGGGACCCGCGATGCGCGGGAGGCGGCGGTCCCGGGTGTCCCGCAGCGGGTTCACCCAGTCGGCGGCAGGGGCGAGGGGCACCCGCACCTCCTCGGGCGCCGGGGCAGGGCTCGCTTTTTCGGTCATCGCGCGTCAACTCCCTTGCTCTCCAGGGACTTCGCCACGGCGTCCAGCAGGTCCTGCCAGGCCGTCTCGAACTTGGCGACGCCCTCGTCCTCCAGCTGCTGGACGACCTCGTCGTAGGAGATGCCGAGCCGCTCGATCGCGCCGAGGTCGGCACGGGCCTGCGCATAGCCGCCGGTCACCGTGTCGCCGATGATCTCGCCGTGGTCGGCGACGGCGTTCAAGGTGGCCTCCGGCATGGTGTTGACCGTGCCCGGCGCGACGAGGTCGTCCACATACAGGGTGTCCTTGTACGCGGGATCCTTCACGCCGGTGGACGCCCACAGCGGACGCTGCTTGTTCGCCTTGTCACCGGCGAGCGCCAGCCAGCGGTCCGAGGAGAAGACCTCCTCGTACGCCTCGTAGGCCAGTCGCGCGTTGGCGAGGGCCGCGCGGCCCTTGAGCGCGAGGGCCTCGTCGGTGCCCAGCGCGGTCAGCCGCTTGTCGATCTCGGAGTCCACCCGGGAGACGAAGAACGACGCCACCGAGTGGATGGTCGACAGGTCGATGCCGCGCTCGCGGGCCTTCTCCAGGCCGGCCAGGTAGGCGGCCATGACCTCGCGGTAGCGCTCCAGGGAGAAGATCAGGGTCACATTGACGCTGATGCCGAGCCCCACGACCTCGGTGATGGCCGGCAGGCCCGCCTTGGTCGCCGGGATCTTGATCATCACGTTGGGGCGGTCGACCAGCCAGAACAGCTGCTTGGCCTCGGCGACGGTGGCCGCGGTGCGATGCGCCAGACGGGGGTCGACCTCGATGGAGACCCGGCCGTCGCGGCCGTTCGTCGCCCGGTACACGGAGTCCAGGACGTCGGCGGCGTCGCGGACGTCGGCGGTGGTCATCATCCGCACGGCCTCGTCGACCGTCACCCCGCGTACGGCCAGATCGGTGAGCTGCTCCTCGTAACCCTCGCCGGAGCCTATGGCCGCCTGGAAGATCGACGGGTTGGTGGTGACACCGACGGCGCTGCCGCTCGCCACCAGGTCGGCGAGGCTGCCCGAGGTGATCCGCTTGCGCGACAGGTCGTCCAGCCAGATGGACACACCCTCGTCGGCAAGGCGCTTGAGGGCTCCCGGGGTCGCGATTGCTTCGGTCACAGTGATCATCTTTCTTTGTGTGTCGGTGTCAGACGCGCGCGGCGGCGAGCGACTCGCGGGCCGTCGCGGCGACGTTCTCGGGGGTGAAGCCGAACTGGGTGAACAGGGTCCCCGCGGCGGCGGAGGCGCCGAAGTGCTCCAGGGAGACGATCCGGCCCGCGTCGCCCACATAGCGGTACCAGGTCAGCCCGATGCCGGCCTCCACCGCCACCCGGGCCCGCACGGCCGGCGGCAGCACCCGCTCGCGGTAGGCGCGCGGCTGCTCCTCGAACCACTCCACGGACGGCATCGAGACCACCCGGGTGCCGGTGCCCTCGGCCTCCAGCAGCTCCCGCGCGGCCACGGCGAGCTGCACCTCGGAGCCCGTCGCGATGATGATCACCTCCGGGATCTCCGTCGAGGACTCGCGCAGCACATAGCCGCCCTTGGCCGCGTCCTCGTTCGGCGCGTACACCGGCACGCCCTGGCGGGTGAGCGCGAGCCCGTGCGGAGCAGGGCTGGTGGCGTGCCTCTTCAGGATCTCGGCCCAGGCGATCACGGTCTCGTTGGCGTCCGCCGGGCGGACGACGTTCAGACCCGGGACGGCCCGCAGCGAGGCCAGGTGCTCGACCGGCTGATGGGTCGGGCCGTCCTCGCCCAGGCCGATGGAGTCGTGCGTCCAGATGTACGTCACCGGCAGCTGCATCAGCGCGGACATCCGCACCGCGTTGCGCATGTAGTCGGAGAACACCAGGAAGGTGCCGCCGTAGATCCGGGTGTTGCCGTGCAGGGCGATGCCGTTCATCTCCGCCGCCATGGAGAACTCGCGGATGCCGAAGTGCACGGTACGACCATAGGGGTCGGCCGTCGGCAGCGGGTTGCCGTGGGGGAGAAACGAGCTGGACTTGTCGATGTCGGTGTTGTTCGAGCCGGCGAGGTCGGCGGAGCCGCCCCACAGCTCCGGCAGCACGGGGCCCAGCGACTGGAGCACCTTGCCGGAGGCGGCGCGGGTGGCGACCGACCTGCCCTCCTCGAACACCGGCAGAGCGTCCTCCCAGCCCGCGGGCAGCTCGCCCCGGCTGATCCGGTCGAAGAGGGCGGCGCGCTCCGGCTCGGCGCCTCGCCACTCGGCGATCCGCTTGTCCCAGGCCGCGTGCGCCTCGGCGCCCCGGTCCAGGGCCCGCCGGGCGTGCTTCAGGACCGCGTCCTCGACCTGGAAGTTCTGCTCAGGGTCGAAGCCGAGGAGCCGCTTGGTGGCCGCGATCTCCTCCGCGCCCAGCGCCGAGCCATGGGAGGCCTCGGTGTCACGGGCGTTCGGGGCGGGCCAGGCGATGATCGTGCGCATCGCGATGATCGAGGGCCGCCCGGTCTCGTTCCGCGCGGCCTGGAGGGCCGCGTACAGGGCGGGTACGTCCACGTCGCCGTCGGCGGTGGGCGCGACGCGCTGGGTGTGCCAGCCGTACGCCTCGTACCGCTTCAGGACGTCCTCGGAGAAGGCGGTCGCGGTGTCGCCCTCGATGGAGATGTGGTTGTCGTCGTACAGGAAGACCAGGTTGCCGAGCTTCTGGTGGCCGGCGAGCGAGGACGCCTCGGCGGAGATGCCCTCCTCCAGGTCGCCGTCGGAGACGATCGCCCAGATGGTGTGGTCGAAGGGAGAGGTGCCCGCGGGGGCCTCGGGGTCGAACAGGCCGCGCTCGTAGCGGGCGGCCATCGCCATGCCCACCGCGTTGGCGGCGCCCTGGCCGAGCGGTCCGGTGGTGGTCTCCACGCCCGCGGTGTGCCCGTACTCGGGGTGGCCCGGGGTCCGCGAGCCCTGGGTGCGGAACGCCTTCAGATCGTCCAGCTCCAGCTCGTACCCGGCCAGGAACAGCTGGGTGTACAGGGTGAGCGAGGTGTGGCCGGGGGAGAGGACGAACCGGTCACGGCCGGTCCACTCCGGGTCCGCCGGGTCGTGACGCATCACCTTCTGAAAGATCGTGTACGCGGCAGGCGCCAGGCTCATCGCGGTGCCCGGGTGGCCGTTGCCCACCTTCTGCACCGCGTCGGCCGCCAGCAGGCGGGCGGTGTCCACGGCCCGCCGGTCGAGATCGGTCCACTCGAAGCCACCGGAAGTCTGCGTGCTCATCTTCAAGAAGTCCTCGTTCAGTGCGGAAGGGCTGGCCGGACGCGTTCAAACTTAAAAGTCTGACTTTTTCGACGGAAGGGCGGGATGTGTCACCCTGTGGTGAATCTGGGACAGTGAGCGCGGAGCAGGGACGGCACGAAAAGGACATGGCTGACACAACGCCCCAAGAGGGCGCCGCGGCGGTCGGTGACGGCATCCGAACCCTCCCCTTCCCGACCGAGCTGGCCGTCGGCGGTGTCGGCATGCGGATCGGCCATATGGGTGCCGGCCGCGGCTGGCGGGCCGACATCCCGCTGGACCGCGTCCACCGCATCGACTTCCATGTGGTCCTGCTGTTCACCGAGGGCCCCGTACGCCATATGGTCGACTTCACCGAGTACGAGGCCGCGGCCGGCGACCTGCTGTGGATACGACCCGGACAGGTCCACCGCTTCTCCCGCGAGTGCGTGTACCGCGGAACCGTGCTGACCATGCAGCCCGGCTTCCTGCCGCGTGCCACCGTGGAGGCCACCGGCCTGTACCGCTACGACCTGCCGCCGCTGCTGCACCCCGGGGCGGCCCAGCTCGAAGCGCTCGGGGCGGCCCTGGAGCAGCTGCGCCGCGAGTACGAGGACACCACGACGCTCCCGCCGAGCCTGCACGCCGCCGTCCTGCGGCACGAACTGAGCGCGTTCCTGCTGCGCCTCGCCCACCTCGCCGCCAGCTCGGCGCCCGGCTCACGGCAGCAGTCGGACAACACCTTCACCCTGTTCCGGGACGCCGTCGAGCAGGGCTTCGCCACCAATCACAGCGTCAGCGCCTACGCGGACGCGCTCGGTTACTCCCGCCGCACCCTGGTCCGCGCCGTCCGCGCCGCCACCGGCGAGACCCCCAAGGGCTTCATCGACAAACGCGTCGTCCTGGAGGCCAAACGCCTCCTCGCCCACACCGAGCTGCCCATCGGCCGGGTCGGCGCGGCCGTCGGTTTCCCGGACGCGGCCAACTTCTCCAAGTTCTTCCAACTGCACACCGGGCGAACACCGGTGGCCTTCCGCGCCGAACTACGGTAATCGCCACGGCCCTTGACCTGGAGCGCGCTCCAGATCCGAGCATGGGCCGCATGAACACCGGCCGGGTGCACACCACCCCTCCCCAGATCGTCCTCGGCACCATGGACTTCGGAACCCGCGTCGACCGCGAGCGGGCCTTCGCGGTCCTCGACTCCTTCGTCTCCGCAGGCGGCCGCTGGCTCGACACCGCGAACTGCTACTCCTTCTGGGCCGATCCCGAGGGCGTCGGCGGCGCCAGCGAACGGGTCATCGGCGCCTGGCTCCGGGCCCGCCCGGGAGCGCGCGAGGCGGTACGGATCGCGACGAAGGTCCGGCAGAACCCGCTGGTGCCGGGTTCCTGGCCGCAGAGCGCGGAGGGGCTCTCCGCCCCCGCCGTCCGCAAGGGCGTCGAGGAGAGCCTGCGCCGCCTGGGCGTCGATCACCTCGATCTGCTCTGGGCGCACGCCGAGGACCGCGCCGTGCCGCTTCAGGAGACGGTCGGCGCCTTCGGTGAACTGGTCGGCGAGGGCGTGGCCCTGCGGATCGGGGCGGCCAACCACACCGCCTGGCGCGTCGAGCGCGCCCGGTCCCTCGCGCGGGAGCAAGGCGTGGCCCCCTGGACGGCCCTGCAACTGCGGCACTCGCTCCTCCAGCCACGCCCGCTCACCCCCGTCGCCGAGGCCGGCCACCGCATGCTCACCGCCGAGGACCTGGACCTCGCGGCGGCGGAAGGGCTCACGGTGTGGTCGTACAGCTCGCTGCTGTGGGGCTCGTACACCCGCCCGGACAAGCCGCTGCCGCCGACCTATGATCACCCCGGCACCGAACGGGTCCTCGCCGTCCTGGACGCCGTCGCCGACGAACTCTCGGCCACCCGGAACCAGGTCGTCCTCGCCTGGCTGATGCGGCAGGGGATCAACCCCATCGTCGGCGCGAGCCGGACGGACCATGCCGAGGAGGCCCTCGCCGCACGCCACGTACGGCTCGATGACGAGCACATGGCGCGCTTCGCGGCGGCACGGTAGCGGCCGCCCCCACGAATCCCGCGCCCACCAACCCCGCGACCAAGGAGCCCCCATGACCCCGAGCGGCCCGACCGCGGCCCTCTCTCCCGCGCAGGCGGCCGACCGCACCGGCGTCTCCCTCGACACCCTGCGCTACTACGAGCGCGAAGGGCTCATCGGCCCGATCCGGCGCTCCGCGGGCGGCCGCCGGGAGTACACCGAGGACGACGTCTTCTGGGTCGGCCTGGTCACCTGCTTCCGGGAAGCCGGTCTCGGCATCGCGGACCTGCGCGGCTTCGTCGCCCTCCTGCGCGCCGAACAGCCCCCGCAGGACCGGGTGTCCTTCCTGCGCGAGCGCCGCGCCGCCCTGGCGGAACGGGCGGCGGCGCTGCATCGGGCCATGGCGGTGCTCGACGAGAAGATCGCCTACTACAGCTGAGTCTCGCAGGATTCGGCCCGTACCGTCCGCGCCAGCGCCGCACGGGCCGCGAGGTATCCGGCGATCCTGAACGCCGGCCGGCTGGAGCCGAAGGTGTCGGCGCGGGCCTGCCGCAGCACCACCCGGGCCGCCGCGACGACCCCGTGCTCCGGCAGGCTCAGGTGCTCCTGGATGCCCGCGGCGGCCGCGGCGAAGAAGTGCGGCAGCTCGTCGGCGGGTTCGTACTCCACCGTCAGCCCCTCGGCCACCTCGAAGGCGACCCCCTCGGCCTCGGCGGGCTCGAAGTCCACCACGATCAGCGCGAACTGCGGCGCGCAGTTCTGTCTCTGGTGCAGCACGCGCACACCGCGGATCGGATACGGCGGGAACCGGGGCGGCGGTGACGACATGCCGGAAAGCTACCCCGGTCCCCGCGGCGGATCAGTGCCCGAAGCCGAACCAGTTGACGTTCACGAAGTCGGCCGGCTGCCCGCTGCTGAACGTGAGGTACACGTCGTGCGTGCCGGTGACGGACCCGATGTTGGCCGGAACCGTCCGCCAGGACTGCCAGCCCCCGGTGTCGCCCACCGCGAAGCTCCCGATCGGCGCGTTCGTACGGCTGTCCAGCCGCACCTCCACCAGGCCGCTGACCCCGCCGCCCGCGCCGCTGGCCACCCGGCCGTAGAACTGGGTGGCCGGAGTCGAGCCGAAGTTCACGCCCTTGTACAGCGCCCAGTCGCCGTTGGCGAGGTAGCCCATGTCCTGTCCGCCGCCGGTGTCCGTGGTGGTCTCGGTGGCGACACCGGACTGGCCGTCGTACGACTCCGCCTGGATCTGGCCGTACGCGTCCCGGTTGCCGGTCGGCGGGGGAGTGGTGCCCCCGCCCCCGCCGCCCGAGGACTGGAGCACCTGGACGTAGTCGACGACCATGGGGTGGCCGGGCTCGGTGGCGCCGGTCGGGCCGCCGCCGAAGGCACCCGGGAAGCCGCCGCCCATCGCCACGTTCAGGATGACGAAGAAGCCGTGGTTCGTGGCGTTGGTCCAGGTGGCAGCGTCCATCTGATTCGCCGTGACCGTCTGGTAGCTGACGCCGTCGACGAAGAAGCGGATCGCCTCGGGGCTGACCGAGCGGTCCCACTCCATGGTGTAGGTGTGGAAGCCCGACTGGCAGGTGGTGTTCGGACAGGCGGTCGAGTTGCCGATGCCGCTGGTCTCGTTGCAGGGACCGCCGGGGCTGGTCCCGCAGTGCATGGTGGCCCAGGTCTTGTTCAGGCCCTGGACGTTCTCCATGATGTCCAGCTCGCCGACGCCGGGCCAGTTCTGGTAGTTGCCGCGGAAGGGCGCGCCCAGCATCCAGAACGCGGGCCAGTACCCGGCGGCCGCGTCCCCGGTCACGTTCGGCATCTGGAGGCGCGCCTCGACGCGCAGCTTGCCGCCGGCCGGGGGCTGGAAGTCGGTGCGGGTGGTCTCGATCCGGCCGGAGGTCCAGTTGCCGGACGCGTCACGGCGCGGGGTGATGAGCAGATCGCCGTTGCCGTCCAGGGAGACATTGCTGGTGCTCGACGTCATCGACTCGACCTCGCCGGTGCCCCAGTTGCCGGCCCCGCCGGGGTACGAAGTGCCGGTGTCGAACTGCCAGTTGGAGGTGTTGACGCTGCTTCCGGCCGCCCCGTCGAAGTCGTCGAGGAACACCTGCGACCAGCCGGAGGGCGGCGCGGGGGCGGAGGCGTCCGCGGGGCCGGTGGCGGCGGTGGCGACGGCAGCGGCGAGGCCGAACGTCGCGACGGCCGCAATGAGGGCGCGGCGCACGGAGCGGGAACGGGGTCTGGGGGTGCCGGAGGAATCACTCATGGGGGCCTCTCGGGGAGTGGGGAGTGGGGACGAGGGGGTGTTTGAGAGCGCTCTCAAGGTGTCGCCAATGTGCTCCCCGGCTCCGGTCCCGTCAATACAAGAAACGGCGAAAGTCCGTGCGGGGAAGGCGAGTTCACCCACTGAAGTAGGCGGCGGCGGTCGACCGGTGCCGCCGGTCGACCGCCGCCCCCGGGGCCCGCGAGCCCGGCGTGATCCAGACGAGAGGCCCTAGTCCAGGTGGTACGCGTACACCGTCGTCACCACCGCGCACACGCCCGGTGCGATCACCTCGGTGCGCAGGGTGCCGGTGCCCGGGTCGTAGTCGACGCCCTCGGCCTCGAACGTGCCCGTGCACAGGCTCTGCTGGGGGAGCCCGAAGAGGCTGCTCACCCGGCCGGTGACCGGCTTGCCGTCCAGCGGGTGCGGCAGATCGACCTGGAGGAGCGGCCTGCTCTGCGGGAACAGCGTGCCCGAGCCGTCGTCGGAGGCGCACACCAGCCGGGTGGCGGTCACGAAGTCGCAGCCCTGGATGTCGCGCACCGGCTTGTCCAGGCTGATCTGTCCGGCCTGGGCCAGCGTCCCGCCGGTGCGCGGGGTGGCCGGGTTGAGCAGCGGCGCGGGGAACACCTGGAGCCGGTCCTGGTCCTCCCACTCACCGGAGACCATCCACTGCCCGTCGGGCGAGACCGCGGCGAAGGAGTTGTTCACCTTCTCGCCCGGATCCAGCGGGTGCACATAGTCGTACCGCTTGCCGTCCGGTGTCGTCACCGCGTACATCTTCGACGTGGCCGTGTCCGCGCCCTGGTAGGCGTCGAAGACATAACCGCGCGCGATGTCCGGGTCACCCACGTGGTTCCAGCCCTTGATCCGCAGATCCAGCGGGATGTCCAGCAGTCCGCGGTGCAGCAGCGAGCCGTCGGCCCGGCTGGCGAGGCCCTGGCCGCCGCCCAGGGTGTCGGTGTACGACGTCCCGGCCGCCGTCCACCGGTCCGGCTCGGCCGCCGACGCGCTCGGGGCGGCACACACGACGGCGCCCACCAGTGCGGTGAGCGCGGCGAGTTGACGCTTCATCAGGCTCCTGTCACAGCTGTGGAGTCGGGGTTCGCATGCAACCACGGATCGGCGGCCACCGGGTGACGGCGACGCGTCGGGTGTGCCGGTTCCGGCCGACGCCCCGGTGGTCTCCGGGGCCGGGCCGGTGCCTTCGAAGGACCGGCAAGGAAGCGAGGGGCCCCGGAATGTGCGCCGGGAGGCCGCGCGCGGGGATGATGTGCCGTGGCAGGGGTCTCGGGGCTCGGGAAAGGTGCGTGGTGACGTGAGGCTGACGATCCTGGGCGGTGGCGGCTTCCGCGTGCCGCTCGTGTACGGCGCGCTGCTGGCCGACCGCGCCCCGGGCCGGGTGACCGAGGTCGTCCTGCACGACCTGGACGCCGGCCGGCTGCACGCGGTCTCCCGGGTCCTGGCCGAGCAGGCCGCCGAGAGCCCCGACGCGCCCCGGGTGAGCACCACCACGGATCTCGACGAGGCCCTGCGCGGCGCCGACTTCGTCTTCTCCGCGATCCGCGTCGGCGGCCTCGACGGCCGGGCGCAGGACGAGCGGGTCGCGCTGGCCGAGGGTGTGCTCGGGCAGGAGACGGTCGGCGCGGGCGGCATCGCCTACGGGCTGCGCACCGTGCCCGTCGCCACCGACATCGCCCGCCGGGTGGCCCGCCTCGCCCCCGACGCCTGGGTGATCAACTTCACCAACCCGGCCGGTCTGGTCACCGAGGCGATGTCCCGGCACCTGGGCGACCGGGTCATCGGCATCTGCGACTCCCCGGTCGGCCTCGGCCGACGGGTCGCCCGCGTCCTCGGCGCCGATCCGGAGGACGCCTTCGTGGACTACGTCGGGCTCAACCACCTCGGCTGGGTCCGCGGCCTGCGCGTCGCCGGACGCGACGAACTGCCCCGGCTGCTCGCCGATCCCGCGCTGCTCGGCTCCTTCGAGGAGGGCAGGCTCTTCGGCCCCGACTGGCTGAGCGCGCTCGGCGCGATCCCCAACGAGTACCTGCACTACTACTACTTCAACCGCGAGTCCGTCCGCGCCTACCAGGAGGCCGAGGCGACCCGCGGCGCCTTCCTGCGCGACCAGCAGGCCCGCTTCTACGCCGAGGCCGGGCGCCCGGACGTCTCCGCGCTGGGCGCCTGGGACCGCACCCGCGCCGAGCGCGAGGCGACGTACATGGCGGAGAACCGGGAGACCGCGGGCGCCGGCGAACGTGAGGAGGAGGACCTCTCCGGCGGCTACGAGAAGGTGGCCCTCGCCCTGATGCGCGCCATCGCCCGCGACGCCCGTACGACCCTCATCCTCAATGTCCGCAACCAGGGCACCCTGCCGGACCTGGACGCCGACGCGGTCATCGAGGTCCCCTGCCTGGTGGACGCCAACGGCGCCCACCCCCTGGCCACCGCCCCGCTGCCGGACCACGCCACGGGCCTGGTCTCCTCGGTCAAGGCGGTGGAACGCGAGGTCCTCGCCGCCGCCGAGTCCGGTTCCCGGACCACCGCGCTCAAGGCGTTCGCCCTGCACCCCCTGGTCGACTCGGTGAACGTGGCGCGCCGGCTGACGGACGGCTATCTCGCGGTCCATCCGGGCCTCGCCTACCTCAAGTAGACCGGCTCAAGAGGCACTTGAACGCCGCACCCAAGTATGTTCTTGTGGAGCAGACAAACCGCTGATGGGAAGGGGAACACGGGGTGGAGCCGACGGCCGGTCCCGGCCAGTTGCTGGCCATCAGCGATCTGCACATCTCCTACCCGGAGAACCGGGCGCTCGTGGAGCAGCTGCACCCGACGGGCGAGGAGGACTGGCTGATCGTCGCGGGCGACATCGCGGAGACGGTGGAGGACATCCGCTGGACCCTCGCCACCCTCGCGGCCCGCTTCCGCAAGGTCCTGTGGACCCCGGGCAACCACGACCTGTGGACCCACCCGAAGGACCCCGTACAACTGCGCGGCGTCGCCCGCTACGAGCATCTGGTCCAGGTCTGCCGCGAACTCGGCGTCCTCACCCCCGAGGACCCCTACCCGGTGTGGCAGGGCCCCGGCGGCCCGGTCGCCGTCGCCCCGCTGTTCCTCGGCTACGACTACAGCTTCCTGCCCGCCGGCTGCGCCACCAAGGCCGAGGGCCTCGCCTACGCCGAGAGCACCGGCATCGTCTGCAACGACGAGTACCTGCTGCACCCCGACCCGTACCCGAGCCGCGAGGCCTGGTGCCGCGAGCGGGTGGCACGGACCGAGGAGCGGCTCGCGGCGCTGCCCGCCGACCTGCCGACCGTGCTGGCCAACCACTACCCGCTGCACCGGCACCCCACCGAGGTGCTGTGGCACCCCGAGTTCGCCATGTGGTGCGGCACCGAGCTGACCGCCGACTGGCACCGCCGGTTCCGCGTCGCCACCATGGTCTACGGCCATCTGCACATCCCCCGCACCACCTGGCACGACGGAGTCCGCTTCACCGAGGTCTCCGTCGGCTACCCCCGTGAGTGGCGCAAGCGTTCGCAGAAGCCGGGCACGGCGCGCCGCATCCTGCCGATGGAGGAGGTGGAAGCCGGTGATCGAGGAGCTGCTCCCGGAGTCGGTCGTGGCCGTGGAGGCACTTCGTGACGACCCGCTGTGGGACACCCCCCTCCACCCGGAGGAAGAGGTGCTGGTCGCGCGTGCCGTTGCCAAGCGGCGCCGTGAGTTCGCCGCCGTGCGCGGCTGCGCCCGGCGTGCCATGGAGAAGCTGGGCATCCCGCCCAGGCCCGTGGTCAGCGGCGAGCGGGGCGCCCCGCAATGGCCCGCGGGCATCGTCGGCAGCATGACCCACTGCGACGGCTACTGCGCCGCCGCGCTGGTCCGCACCACCGACCTCGTCTCGCTGGGCATCGACGCCGAACCGCACGGCCCGCTGCCCGACGGCGTCGGCCCCTCCGTCTTCCTGCCCGCCGAGACGGCACGCCTTGCGCGCCTCGCCGAGCAGCGGCCCGCCGTGCACTGGGACCGGATCCTGTTCAGCGCCAAGGAGTCGGTGTACAAGGCGTGGTTCCCGCTCACCCGCAAGTGGCTGGACTTCTCCGAGGCCGACATCACCCTGTGCCCGTCCCCCGACGGCGCCCCGCACGGAACCCTGCACGCCGAACTCCTGGTCCCCGGCCCCCTCGTCGGCGGCCACCGCCTCCAGGTCCTCGACGGCCGCTGGGCCGCCCGGGACGCCCTGGTGACCACCACGATCGTCATCCCGCACCCCGCCTGACGGCCCCGGGCGCCCGGCTGACGAGCACGGGCGCCCGACGATCACCGCTACGGCGATCACCCTTACGGCGGTCCCGCGTCCCCAGGACCGGTCCGCCGCCGCCCCTTCAGCCGGCCGACGGGCACCACTCGCCCAGCATCCGGAAGAACTCCTCCTCATTGCCCGCGAGGCCCGCCCGGGTCAGGGCCGTCTCCGCCTCGGCGAGCACGGACGGCGGCACCAGGGCGGGCGGCGCCCCCTCCGGTGGACCGTCGAAGGCGGCGCGCACCGTGTGCAGCAGCCGCAAGTAGGCCTGGACGGCGGTGCGCTCATGATCGGTCAGTACGGCGGTGGGCATCGGTCGGCTCTCCCCGAGTAGGCGTCATGGTCACGCGCGCTGCGGCGCACGCACACCAGCTTGCCGCCCACCACTGACAATCGGGCGAAACCGCACCTCGACCTGTGTCCCGGGCGCCGTCAGGCCTCCGGCCGCTTCACGCTCTCCAGGAGCATGTCCAGCCATTCCGCGACCTTGTCCCGGTGCTGGTCGGTCGGCAACTGCGCGGCCCGCCAGGCGATTCCGCGCACCCCGTGGTCCTGGAGCAGCCGTTCCAGCGGATCCTCGGCGGGCCCGGCCGCGGCCCGCTCCCGGTCGGCCAGCTTCTGGAGCAGCTCCTGCTCGGTGCGCTGGAGCGCGCCCGCCAGTGCCTCCGGGTCCTCCGCCGTCAGAAACCCGGCGTGCACCCGGAAGAAGCGCTGCAACGCGTCGCAGTGCTCCATGGTGGGCCGCCGGTCGCCGTTGATCAGGGCACCGGCCTGCTGCCGGGACATGCCCGCGCCGTCGGCGATCTCCTGCTGGGTGTACTTGCGCCCGTTCGGCTTCAGCCGGGTGCGCCGCAGCAGCCCGAGACGCTGCAAAAAGCGCGCCTGGACGTCGGGTTCACCCGCCGGACGCCCACTGAGCAGCGCCTTGACCACCGGCTCGGGCACCCCGCAGGCGACCGAGAGCCGCGCGATGTCGAAGACCTCGGCCTGGGTCACCCCGAGGCGCTCGGCGAGCGCGGTGACGCGGGCGACGACGGCCGGCAGCTGGGCGGTCGCCGCGGCGCCCGGATCCTCGTAGCCATCCGTCACCGACAGAACTCCTACGTCTCTCAAGCAAGGGCAACAGGTGCGTCCGTGCATCCCGCATGCTCGGTACCAGGACCGGCGGTCGCCGTGAACTTCCCGGAGATTAGCCCGTGCCGTGAACCCACATCCAGGTGTCGCCACAACTGTGGCGAATTTCAGCCGTCAACCGGCGTGGAATGCCACGATAGTTGACATCACTCCTCGTGGGGAAGCAGGATCGCATCGCCGCGTGAAGGCCGCAGAGGCAAGAGGGGTGACCTCCCGATGGCACATCAGGCAGGAGGGCAGTGGCCGGCGCCGCGGCCCGTCCCCGAGACCTCCGAGACCCAGTCGTATCTACAGGACTACGGCGTGCTGCTGGACGCCGTGCCCTTCCCGTCCCTGGTGGTGGACCACCGCTGGGACGTGGTGCTGGCCAATGACGCCTACGCCACGCTCTTCGGCGGGGCGCGCCCGCACCCCACGGCCATGCCCGGGGACAACTTCCTGCGGTTCGTGCTGTTCCACCCGGACGCCGGGCTCGTCCTCGGCGACCACGAGGCGGGCTGGTGCCTGCCCATGCTGGCGCAGTTCAAGGGAGCCATGGACGCCTACGGCCATGATCCCGAACTCCAGGCCATCCGCCGGGAGATCATGCAGGACCCGCTCATGGACGCCGCCTACCGGCAGGGCCTGCCGCACTGGATCCGGGCCGTCGGCGAGCGCGGCACCCGGCTCGACGGGGCCGTACGGCTGCTGCTGCACCCCGATCCGCGCCGGGGCCCCACCGAGTGCCGCATCGTGGACGAGACACCCCAGGCCCTGCGCGAACTGGGCTGCCGGCGCCTGACCCTGGTCCCGCGCGACTCCCGCGGCGCCGCCGCGCCGGTCCGGCGCCCGCGCAGACAGCGCGCCGTGCCGGCGCATCTGACGGTGGTCCCGCCCCCCGAGGGCTGACACCCTTCGCCAGCCGTACTTTCACATCGGCGTCATCTCACCCTTCCCTGACGTTCGCCGGGCTTGGAACACTCGGCGCGGCACAACACGGACGTCAGGACGAGAGGACCCACCCCCCATGACCGAAGTCAACCGCCGGCGCTTCCTCCAGATCGCGGGCGCCACGACGGCGTTCACGGCGCTGTCGAGCAGCATCCAGCGCGCCGCCGCCCTGCCCGCGAACCATCGCACCGGATCGGTCCAGGACGTCGAGCACATCGTCGTCCTGATGCAGGAGAACCGTTCTTTCGACCATTACTTCGGTTCGCTCAGGGGCGTCCGGGGCTTCGGCGACCCGCGCGCGGTCAGCCAGAACGGCCGCTCCGTGTGGCGGCAGTCGGACGGCACCCGGGACATCCTGCCCTTCCACCCGGACGCCGACGACCTCGGCCTCGCCTTCCTCCAGGACCTGCCGCACGGCTGGAACGACGGGCACACCGCGTTCAACGGCGGCAAGTACGACAAGTGGGTACCCGCCAAGTCCGCCACCACGATGGCGTACCTGACCCGCCGGGACATCCCCTTCCACTACGCCCTCGCGGACGCCTTCACCATCTGCGACGCCTACCACTGCTCGTTCATAGGCTCCACCGACCCCAACCGCTACTACATGTGGTCGGGTTACGTCGGCAACGACGGCAAAGGCGGCGGCCCGGTCCTCGGCAACGACGAGAAGGGCTACGGCTGGACGACGTACCCCGAACGCCTGGAGCAGGCGGGCGTCTCCTGGAAGATCTACCAGGACATCGGCGACGGCCTGGACGCGAACGGCGGCTGGGGCTGGATCGACGACGCCTACCGGGGCAACTACGGCGACAACTCGCTGCTCTACTTCAACCAGTACCGCGACGCGAAGCCCGGCGACCCGCTGTACGACAAGGCCCGCACCGGCACGGACGCGAAGGCGGGCGAGGGCTTCTTCGACCGGCTGAAGGCCGACGTCAAGGCCGGGACGCTCCCGCAGGTCTCCTGGATCGCCGCCCCCGAGGCGTTCACCGAGCACCCGAACTGGCCCGCCAACTACGGCGCCTGGTACGTCTCCCAGGTCCTCGACGCGCTCACCTCCAACCCCGAGGTGTGGGCGAAGACGGCCCTCTTCCTGACCTACGACGAGAACGACGGCTTCTTCGACCACGTCGTGCCGCCCTTCCCGGCCGCCTCCGGTGCCCAGGGCAAGTCCACGGTCGACGCCTCGGCCGACCTGTACCCGGGCGGCGCCGGATACACGGCGGGACCGTACGGTCTCGGCCAGCGGGTGCCGATGCTGGTCGTCTCGCCCTGGAGCAAGGGCGGCTACGTCTGCTCCGAGACCTTCGACCACACCTCGATCATCCGCTTCATCGAGCAGCGCTTCGGGGTGCGCGAGCCGAACATCTCGCCCTGGCGCCGGGCCGTGTGCGGCGACCTCACCAGCGCCTTCGACTTCTCCCGCAAGGACACCGGGGCCGTCTCGCTGCCCTCGACGGCCGGCTACGCGCCGCCGGACCACGACCGGCACCCCGACTACGTGCCCAAGCCGCCCGCGAACCCCTCGCTGCCCCGGCAGGAGCGAGGCGGCCGCCCCACCCGCCCGCTGAAGTACGCGCCCGCCGTGGACGGCGCCGCGGACACCTCGGCCGGCACCTTCACCCTCAGCTTCGCCTCGGGCGCGAAGGCGGGCGCCGTCTTCCTCGTCACCTCCGGCAACCGCACCGACGGCCCCTGGACCTACACCACCGAGGCCGGCAAGACCCTGTCCGACACCTGGAACTCGGCCTACTCCGGCGGCTCCTACGACCTCGCCGTGCACGGTCCCAACGGCTTCCTGCGCGTCTTCAAGGGCGGCAACAAGACGGCGGGCCCCGAGGTGACCGCCCGGCACACCGGCGACCACGTCGAACTCACCCTCACCAACAAGGGCTCCGGCACGGCGCGCTTGAAGATGGCCGACGGCTACGGCGGCGCCCCGGTCACCGTGTCCGTACGCCCCGGCGCGCTCGTCCGGCACACCGTGGACCTGACGAGCAGCCACCTCTGGTACGACCTGACCGTGACCTCGGCGGACGACCCGGCCTTCCTGCGCGGCTTCGCCGGGCACGTGGAGAACGGTCGGCCCGGGGTCAGCGACCCGGCGCTCGCGACGGAGTGAACGGGCGATGAACACCGCTTCCGCCGGGCTGGTCAGGTACGGGTCGGAGCAGGGTAGTGTGCCCCGGTGACCACGCAATCAAACACTCCGGCAGGCTGGTACCCGGACCCGCACGGCGCGCCTCAGACGCTCCGTTACTGGGACGGCAGCCAGTGGACCGAGCACACGAACAACCAGGCCCAGCAGGGCCAGCAGGCCCCGGTGGCCCAGCAGGCGATACCGCAGCAGCAGGCCCAGCAGCCCCACCAGGCCGCGCCGCAGCAGCAGTTCCCGCAGCAGCAGGCTCCCGACGCCCGGGTGCAGCGCCAGGTGCAGCAGCAGGCCGGTGTGGTGGCCGGCGGCCCCGGCGGCGGCACCCTGTTCACCGAGCCGGTACTGGTGGTGAACCAGAAGGCCAAGCTGATCGAGCTGACCAACGAGTACAAGGTCATGGATCAGAACGGCCGCGAGCTCGGCTCGGTCACCGAGGTCGGGCAGGGCGCGCTGCGCAAGATCCTGCGCTTCGTCTCCAGCTGGGACCAGTTCCTCACCCACAAGCTGGAGATCCGCGACGCCTACGGCCAGCCGCAGCTGCTGCTGACCCGGCCCGCGAAGATCTTCAAGTCCCGGGTGATCGTGTCCCGTCCGGACGGCTCGCCGGTCGGTGAGATCGTCCAGCAGAACATGATCGGCAAGATCAACTTCGCGATGAACGTGAACGGCCAGCAGGTCGGCGCGATCAAGGCGGAGAACTGGCGGGCGTGGAACTTCGCGATCGTCGACCACCAGGACAACGAGGTGGCCCGGATCACCAAGACCTGGGAGGGCCTCGCCAAGACGCTGTTCACCTCGGCGGACAACTACGTCCTCCAGATCCACTACCAGCTGCCCGAGCCGCTGCTGAGCCTGGTGGTCGCGACGGCCCTGACCGTCGACACCGCGCTCAAGCAGGACTCGCGGGGCTGGAACTGACCGCCTCCCGTACGGGGGCACGCACCGCAGGGCAAACAGCACGGCGGAACACCGAGCACGGCAACGGCGGTCGGTGCACGCGGAAACGCGCGCACCGACCGCCGACGTCTGCGGGCAGCGCGGTCACAGCGCCGTGAGATGCCCCGGCTGTTCGGGCCGTTCGGGCTGCTCCGGCAGCTGGGACCGCAGAGCGGGTTCAGCCGCCGCCGTCTCCGCGCGCAGGGCGAGCACCGCGGCCACCGGATGGTCGTGCGGTTCCGCGTCGTCCGCCGTCGCCCTGGTGACCCGGGTGAGCAGCACCACACCCCGGGCGGCCAGTGCCGCCCCGGCGAGCGCCAGCAGCACCCCGCCCGCACCGCCGGTGAGCCCCTGCCCGAGCAGGGTGAGCCCGATCAGCGCGGCGGCCACCGGATTGGCCAGGGTGACGACCGCCAGCGGGGCGCCGAGGCCGCCGCGATAGGCGGTCTGCGAGAGCAGCAGCCCGCCGACGGCGAACGCCGCGACCAGCAGCGCGACCACGATCACCTCGGTGCTCAGCACCGGACCCGAGCGGTCGGTGGCGGCCACGGTCACGGTCTGGGTGAGCGCGGAGGCGACCCCCGAGGCGAACCCGGACGCGGTCGCGTGCCGCAGCCCCGGCCGGGCGCCGGGCCAGGACAGGGCGCCGACCAGCGCGGCCGTCGTACCGGCCACCGCGACCGCTTCCGGCAGGCTGAGCACCCGGGAGGGCGCCGGGCCCGACGCGGTGATCAGCACCGCGCCGAGACCGAGCAGGGTGAGCGCCGTACCGCGCCACTCCACCGCGCTGACCCGCCGCCCGGCGGCCCGCGCGCCCAGCGGCACGGCCGCCACCAGGGTCAGCGCGCCGAGCGGCTGTACGACGGTCAGCGGACCGTACTTGAGGGCCGCGACATGCAGCAGCGCGGCCGCCGCGTTCAGGCCGACCGCCGACCACCAGGCACCCGTGCCGAGCAGCCGCAGCAGCCCGGCACCGGCGTTGCGGGCGGCCAGCCGCTCCTGGGCGACGGCGGCGAGCGCGTAGGCCACGGCGGAGACCAGGGACAGCGCGACGGCGACCAGCTCGGCGGCGTTCACCGGGCCGCTCCCGCCAGGACCCGCTGGCGCGGGACGATCCGGCCGGGGCCGCGGCCCACCCGGGTGGTGGTGCGGCGCGGGGGACGGAGCAGGGCGAGGGCGACGCCCAGCATGGCGGTCGCGGCGAGCGCGTCGAGCCAGTAGTGGTTGGCGGTGCCCACGATCACCAGCAGGGTGAGCAGCGGGTGCAGCAGCCACAGCGGGCGCCAGCGCGAGCGGGTGGCCGTGATCAGGCCGATCGCCACCATCAGCGCCCAGCCGAAGTGCAGCGAGGGCATCGCGGCGAACTGGTTGGAGAGATGGTCGTGGGCCGGTGGGCCGTACACGGAGGGGCCGTAGATCCGGGCGGTGTCCACCAGGCCGGTTCCGGCCAGCATCCGGGGCGGGGCCAGCGGGAAGGTGAAGGGCAGCACCAGGGCGGCCGCGGTGACCACGGCGAGGACCCGGCGGGCCCAGACGTAGTGCGCGGGGCGCCGGAGGTAGAGCCAGACCAGGAAGGCGAGCGTGGCCGGGAAGTGCACCGTCGCGTAGTAGGTGTTGGCCGCATGGACGAGGGTGTCGCTGTGCAGCAGCGCCGACTGGACGGCGGTCTCGCGCGGCAGACGCAGGGACCGTTCGAGGTCCCAGACGCCATGGGCGTTGTGGAAGGCGCGCAGGGTGTGGCCGGTGGCCAGCTGCCGGCCGAGCTTGTAGACGAGGAAGAGCCCCGCGACGAGCAGGAACTCACGTATGAGACCCGGACGCGCGGCGGCGTCCGGGTCCGTTTCTGCCTCGGCAGGCTCGGTGAGCGCAGTCATCCCCCGGCCCCTTCGCTGACGGTCGTGTGTGGCGGTGCTTCGGTACGGTGCGGCAACGCTTTGGTACGTGTCCGTACCGATACGTTGGTGTACCGATACGGCAGTGTACCGATACGATGGAGTACCGGTACACTCGTGTATCGATTGAAGTGCGACACACTGGAACTGGGCCCGGGGGCGCCCGAGCCCATGAGCGAGGGGAAACACCACATGACGTCGCAGGCCGCGGAGGGACCGGAGACGGTCGTCGCCTCGCGCCGCTCCAAGATCACGCCGGAGCGTGAGCGGGAGTTCTTCGACGCCGTGCTGGAACAGATCCGCGAGTGCGGCTACGAGTCCGTGACCATGGAGGGCGTCGCCTCCACCACCCGGTGCAGCAAGTCCACGCTCTACCGGCAGTGGAAGAACAAACCCCAGTTCGTGGCCGCCGCGCTGCGGGCCCGGGGGCGGGTGCGCTTCGCCGGCATCGACACCGGATCGCTCGCCGAGGACCTGCGCCAGGCCGCGCGGGCCGCGGGCGACTGGTCGGGCAAGGACACCAAGCTGCTCCAGGCGCTCGGATCCGCGGTGACCCAGGACGAGGAGCTGGCCCAGGCGCTGCGCGAGGCGCTGGTGCACCCGGAGATCGCCGCGCTCCAGGAGATCCTCGACCGGGGTGTGGCACGCGGCGAGATCGCCCCGGGCCATCCCGCGCTGGAGTTCATCCCCGCCATGATGTTCGGCGTGCTGCGCGTACGGCCCGTGCTCAGCGGCCAGTACGCCGACGCCGACTATCTGCTCCGGTTCGTGGAGGCCGCCGTGCTGCCCGCGCTCGCACTGACATAGGACCCAGGCCGCCGTTCACGGGATGACTGAACGGCGGTCTGCCCGCGCCGCACCGTGGGGACGGGGGCGGCGCGCACCCCCGGCCGGGCGGGGTTCCCCTTGAGCGGAGGGGAACCCCACCCGGCCGGACTCTTCGGCCCGGTCAGACGTTCTGGCCGTCCCCGCCGCCGGAGGAGACCTTGATCCCCTTCAGGATCTCGTCGATGACCGACGTGTCCTGCCCGACGTCGATGCCGAAGCGCACGACCACCATCTGCCGGGCGTCGTTCGGGGAGGGGAAGGCGACCGATTCGACCAGGCCGTCGGCGCCCTTGCTGGTGACCGCCTTCCAGCGCACCAGATAGCCCTTCTGCCCGGCCACCGTCACCGCCTCGGCGGCCAGCTGCTGGTGCGAGGTGATGCTGCCGTAGGTGCTGCCGCCGTACGACTCCTTCGCGTTCGCCGCGATGTCCGCCTTCGCGACCTGCTCCGCGGTGTCGCCGTCGGTGCCCAGCGCCACGGCGGGGGCGGTGTAGGCGCCGCCCGCCGTGCAGGTCTGGGAGCTGTTGCCGGGGCACTTGTAGGAGTTGTCCGAGGTGACCTGCGCGCCGACGCTGATCGCCTGCCCGGTCCAGCCCTTCGGCACGGGCAGGCTGACGCCGTCGATCGAGTCCGGCACGGTCCCGCCGCCCTTGATCTTGGGCGCGGGCGAACGGTCGGGCGACGGCGACTGACCGCCGGAGCCGCCCGAGCCGTCCCCGCCCCCGGAACCGCCGAGGCCACCGGAGCCGCCCGGACCGCCCTGCCCGCCGGAAGCACCGCCGGAGCCGTCGGACCCACCGGCGCCGCCCGGGCCGCCGAACCCGCCGCCGTTCTGGCCGCCGCTCGCGCCCTGCCGCACCCCGGCGCGGTCGTTGCTCCCGCCGTTGTCATTGGTGAGCGCGTACACGCCGATCCCGATGCAGGCCAGCACCGCGACCGCCGCGGTGACGGCTATGCCGGTCCGCAGCCCGCTGCGCGCGGGCGGCGGGGGCGACGCGGGATAGGAGGGGTAGCCGGTGTACGCCGGGTAGCCGGGCTGTCCGGGCGGGGGCTGGTGACCGGGGTAGGAGCCGTAGCCGGGCGGCGCCTGACCGGCGGGCGGCGCCTGGCCCACGGGCGGCAGGGGAGTGGTCTGCGCCGCGGGACCGGCGAGGGGGGACTGGCCGGCGGGCGGCACGTGACCCGCCTGCGCCCTCGGGTCGGCCTGCGCCCCGGTGTCGGGCTCCGTCGCCGGGTCGGCCTGCGCCGCCGGGCCGTTCTCCGGTGTCCGGCCGTGTTCCGACGCCCGGCCCGGCTCCGCCTCACCCGTCTCCGGCTGCCCCGTCCCCGGCTGATCCCCCGGCACCTGTGCCGGGGGATCCCACGGCGCGGCCGTCCCGGCGGGGCGGACCCGGTCCGTCCAGGCCTTGCCGTCCCACCAGCGCTCGGTGGGCGGACCGTCATGCGTCTGCCCGGGGTCGGGGTACCACCCGGGAGGAGTCACCTGCGTCATGGCCCCACCGTATGAGGCATCCGTGAAAGCGGGATGAGAGGATCTGCCGCCAATCCCGCCGTCCCGGGACATATCGCCCCTCGATTTCTTCGGCCTATGCCGTCCGGCTCCCCTCCCGGCCCTCCGCGCCCGCCACCACCAGCCGCACCGGCGCGCACCCCGCGGGCGCCGGCATCCGGAATCCGTCCCGCCCCGGTGTCACCGACCCCAGTACGCTCGGCCGCCGCGCCCCCGTGCTGCGCGGATCGGTGCCCGCGAGGCCGTGCACGGTGAGGAAGCCGAGCACCGCGAAGGCGTACGCCTCCTTCGCGGCGGCGGGCAGCCCGAGTTCGTCCGAGGAGCGCAGCGCAATCCCGTCGAGCAGTTCCCGGAGCAGGCGCACCAGCACCGGATTGCGCACACCCCCGCCGGACGCGATCACCTCGCTCGCGCCGACGGACCGCACCGCGTCCGCGATCGTCCGCGCGGTCAGCAGGGCGAGCGTGGCCAGCACGTCCTCCGGGCGGCCCCCGTCGAAGGCACCGGCGGACCGCAGATACCCCGCGTGGAACAGCTCCTTACCGGTGGTGCGCGGCGCGGGCAGGGCGTAGTACGGCTCCGCCAGCAGCCGTTCCAGCAGCCGCGGGTCGGGGCGGCCGCGGGCGGCGAGGGCGCCGTCCGCGTCGTAGGCCAGCCGCCCGCCGCTGAACTCCCGCGCCGCCGCGTCCAGCAGCGCGCAGCCCGGCCCGGTGTCGAAGGCGGTGCCGTCCGGTGCGGTCAGATTGGCGATGCCGCCTATGTTCAGCGCCACCGGCCGGCCGGGCCGGCCCCGCAGCCACAGCAGGTCGAACAGGCTGACCAGGGGCGCGCCCTGGCCGCCCGCCGCGACGTCCCGGGCCCGGAAGTCGGCGACCACGGGCAGCCCGGTCGCCTCCGCGATCCACGCGGGCTGCCCGAGCTGCAAGGTGCCGCGCACCCGCCCGTCCGCCACCCAGTGGTAGACCGTCTGCCCGTGCGAGGCCACCAACTCCGCGCGCCCCGCGCACAGTTCCCGGTCCGCCCGCACCGCCGCCGCCGCGAACGCCCGCCCGATCCCGGTGTCCAGACGGCACACCGCCTCGAACCCGCACTCCGCGGGTGGCATCGCCTTCGCGAGCGCCGCGCGCAACGGCTCCTCGTACGGCGCGGCGACCAGCCCGAGCGGCCGCAGCACCAAGGTGTCGCCGTCCAGCCGCAGATCGCCGGCCGCCGCGTCCACGGCGTCGTACGACGTCCCGGACATCAGCCCGATCACTCGCACCGCTACCTCCAACTCGCCTTTTGTGCCGCCTCTTCCGATGGCCGACGCCGCCAACTCCCCTCTCCTGGAGCCCGCTTCAGCAGGGCCGACGCGCTCACCGCGCACGCGGCCGCCGCGTAGTAGCCGGGTACGTCCGGGTTCCCGGTCCTGCGCACCGCCTCCGTGATGATCAGGCCCGCGCAGCCGGAGAAGACCGCGTTGGACAGGGCGTAGGCGAGACCGAGGCCGGTCCAGCGGACGCGGGCGGGGAACATCTCGGCGAGCAGGGCGGGTCCCGGGCCCGCCATCAGACCCACCACCGCGCCGGCGCCGGCCAGCGCGAGGGCCTTCGCCACGGTCGAGGCCCCGGGATCCCGGAGCAGATCGAGCACCGGCAGCGCGGTCGCCACCACCAGCACCGCGCCCGCGAGCAGCACCGGCCGCCGCCCCACCCGGTCGCTGAGCACCCCGGCGGGCAGGATCGCCGCGGCGAACCCCGCGTTGGCCACCGCCGCGGCCAGCAGCGCCTGCGCGAAGCCCGTGTGCAGCGCGCTCTGGAGGTACGAGGGAAGCACCACCAGGAAGGTGTAACCGGCCGCCGCCCAGCCCGTCACCCGCGCCGCCGCGAGCACCAGCGCCCCCCAACCGGGCCTTATATCCCGGGTGTTGGTCCGCTCCAGGAACTCCGGCGTCTCCGTGAGGCCGCTGCGCAGCCACAGCGCCAGCAGACCCAGCGGCACGGCCAGCAGGAACGGCAGCCGCCACCCCCACGCGGACAGCCGCTCCGTGCCCAGCACCGCGGCCGTCACCGCCGTGACCCCCGCGCCGCCCAGCAGCCCCAGCGCCACCGTGAAGGACTGCCACGCCCCGTACAGCCCCCGCCGCCCCGGCGGTGCGAACTCCGTCAGCACCGCCACCGCACCGCCGAACTCCCCGCCCGCCGCGAGCCCTTGGACGATCCGCAGCAGCGTGAGCAGCCAGGGCGCGAGGGCGCCCACCGCGCCGTACGTCGGCAGCGCCCCGATCAGCGCCGTCGCGCCCGACATCAGCGCCACCACCCCGATCAGCACCGGCCGCCGCCCGTACCGGTCGCCCAGCCTGCCGAACAGCACCGCGCCCAGCGGCCGGAAGAAGAACGCGAGCGCGAAGGAGGCGTACGTCCGCACCAGCCCCTCCACCGCGCCGCCGCCCGCCGGGGTGAAGAAGCGCTCGGCGAGCACGGTCGCGAGGAAGCCGTAGACCGCGAACTCGTACCACTCCACGAAGTTCCCGACCGAGCCCGCCGCCACCGCCCGCACCCCGGGGCCCCGGACGGTCGTACGCCCCCGCGGAACCCGCCTCGTCTCGCTCACCGCTGACGCTCCGTCCGCCGACGACATCGCTGATCGAGGCGGGCCCGCGTCGCCCGGCCGCCCGAACTTTCACCCGGCTGTGCAAGAGCTGCCCCGACCGGCCACCACATATCCCACCGGACGGCTACGCTCGGGGTCTGTACGTCATTCGGGCGACCTTGGGGAGGTAACGGGATGACGGAGGGACGGCCGGCGGCGGCCGCTTCGGCTCCCCTGTGGGAGCGGGACGCGGAGATCGACACCGTCGCGCGGGCCATCGAGGAGCTGCGCGCCGACGAGTCCTCCGCGGGCGGCCTGCTGGTCTTCCGCGGCGAGGCGGGCCTCGGCAAGACCGCGCTGCTGACCGAGGCCCGGCGCATGGCCGAACGCCGGGGCTGCACCGTCTGGTACACACGCGGCGCCGAGACCCTGAGGTCCGTGCCCTTCAACGTGGTACGGCAGCTGCTCCAGCCCGCACTGCTGTCGCTGCTGCCCGAGGAGGCCCGCGAGTACCTCGGCGACTGGTACGACATCGCCGGTCCCGCCCTCGGCATAGCCGAACCGCAGGAGGAGAGCGCCGACCCGCAGTACGTGTGCGACGGACTCGTGGCCGCCGTCCGCCGGCTCGCCCGCCGCGAATGGCCGCTCGTGCTGCTGATCGACGACGCGCACTGGGCCGACCAGGAGACCCTGCGCTGGCTCGCCGCCTTCGCCGAACGCCTGCACGACCTGCCCGTCCTGGTCGTGGTCGCCCGCAGGCCCGGCGACGTCAGCGGGGAGAGCGCCCGGCACCTCGACGCGGTCGCCGAGGCCGCGGGCCGCCCCGTCAACAATCTGCGCGCACTCACCCCCGACGCGGCGGCCGGACTCACCCGCGCCACCCTCGGCCGGCATGCCGACGACGCGTTCTGCCGCGAGGTCTGGGCCGTCACCGCGGGCAATCCGTACGACGCCGTGGAACTCCTCGCCAAGGTGCAGGAGAGCGAACTGTCGCCGGTGGAGGCCCGGGCCGGGGAACTGCGCGCCCTCAACCGCGCGGCCCGCGGCGGCGGACTCGTCGACCGGATCAAGGAACTCGGCCTCCAGGCCACCCAGTTCGCCTGGGCCGCCGCCGTCCTCGGCACCGGCATCACCCTGGAGTCGGTCGCCCGTCTCGCCACGATGGACGAGGACACCGCCCGGCACTGCGCCGGTCTGCTGCGCACCGCCCGCATCCTCACCACACCCGACCCCACGGCCAGCGAACGCCGGGACGGCGAGCTGGAGTTCGTGCACCCGCTGATCGCCTCCGCCGTCTACAACTCCATCCCGCCGGGCGTGTGCACCGCCATGCACGGAGTGGCCGCCGAGATCGTCACCGAGCTGGGCCGGGGCGCCGCCGAAGCGGCCCGGCACCTCCTCGAAGTCCATCCGGAGGCCGACGAGAGACTGGTCGAGCGGCTGCGCGAGGCCGCCCGCGAACACCTCGCCGTCGGCGCGCCCGACGCGGCCCGCGTCTGCCTCGAACGCGCCCTGGAGGAGCCGCCCCGCCCCGAGATCCACGCCCAGGTCCTCTACGAACTGGGCTGCGCCACCCTGCTGACCGCACCCGCCGTCACGATCGCCCATCTGCGCAGCGCCCTCGGCATGCGCGGCCTCGACGGCGGCGAACGCGTCGACGCCGTGGTCCGGCTCTCCCAGGCCCTGCTCCACAACGACCAGTTGGAGGAGGCCGTCCGCACCATCGAGGCCGAGGCCGCCCGGCACGAACCGGGGCCCGTGCGGCTGCGGTTGCAGGCGTTCCAGTACATGTGGGAGGGCATCCACGGCGAGACCGTCGCCCCGGCCCGCTCCCAGGGCCTCGCCGAACTCGCCGCCACCTGCGCCGGCCGCGACAACACCGAACGCGCGCTGCTGATCCTGCGCGGCTTCGACGCCATGACGCACGGCGAGAGCGCCGCCGAGATCGTCGAACTCTGCGACCGGGCCCTCGTCAACGGACGGCTCGCGCCCGGCCTCGGCTGGACCGACCGCGAGTGGGGCATCGAACTGCTGATGATGCTCGGCAGCGCCTATGTCTACACCGACCGGCTCGACCGCGCCGAGAGCCTGTTCGCGGAGGCCCTGCGCGTGTACACCGGCGCGGGCTGGCACGGCGGGCATCTCTCCCTGGCCAACGCCTACCTGGGTCTGGCCTACCGCCGGCAGGGCCGACTGCGGGACGCGGAGACCAATCTGCGCGAGGCCCTCGCCCTCGCCGAACGGGTGGGCCGACGCCTGCCGTTGCACTGGTCCGCCACCTGCGGTCTGGTCGACACCCTGCTCGCCCGCGGCCATGTCGACGAAGCCTGGGCGGTCGCCGAACAGTACGGCTTCGCCCCGCCCTACCCGTCCACCATCGTGCTGCTCGACGTCCGCTCGGTGCGCGGCCGGCTGCTGCTCGCCGTCGGCCGTACGGAAGAAGGCGTCAACGAGCTGGAGGCCGCCGAGAAGACCGCCGCCTCCCGGGGCGGCCACAACCCGGTCCTCGCACCCTGGTCGGTCGATCTCGCCCGGGCCCTCGCGGTCCAGGACCCGGCCCGCAGCAAACGGCTCGCCGCCGACGCCCGGCGGCAGGCCGAGCGCTTCGGCACGGACACCGCCATCGGCGAGGCCCTGCGCTGTGCCGCCGCGCTCGAGACCGGCACCCGCGCACTCCAGCTCGCGAGCCGCGCCGTCACCTATCTGGAGGCATCGCCCTCCCAGTACGAACACGCGGCCGCCCGTATCGAGTTCGGCATCCTCGCCCGCTCCGCCGCCGACCTCGACCGTGGCCTGGACCTGGCCCGCTCCTGCGGGGCGGACGGCCTGGTCGCACAGGCGAGGGCGGCGCTCGACCAGGGAGGAGCACGATAGTCCTCGGGCGCCGCGGGGCGGTTCAGGCCGCCCGCGCGAACACCACCCACACCTGACCGGCGGCGAAGTCCAGCGGCCCGCCGTCCGCCCCGGTGAACGCCGTACCGCCGTTCGCCGCGGGCCGCGACCAGGTGGCGGCGAAGGAGCGCCCGTCGCGCAGCACCTCCGCCCGCCCGGAGCCGACCGTCTCGGTGTAGGGGGTGGGGTTGCCGAGCACATCGTGGTACTTCGAATCGCGGATCCGGACGTACTGGACGACGACCGTCGGCGGCGCCGGGCGGGGACCTTCCGTGGTGACCGCGGGGGTGCCGTCCATCGCGATCAGCCAGCCGTGCCGGGCCCCGGACCAGGTGAAGGTGAAGCGGGCCGCCGGATAGCGCACGGTGCGCGAGGCCACCGGGGTGCCGCCGGAGGGGGCGGGGCCGTAGCGGAAGCCCGTGGTCAGCGCGCCCTCGCCCGGGGCGGAGCGCAGCAGGCGCGCCGGGCGCAGACAGAGGTTGTGCGGCGCGCCCCGGGTGCTGTCCCGGTAGTAGGCGCCGGATGCCTCGTCGGGCGACTCGGGCCGCACCGGCGCCCGCTCGATCAGCGGCAGCAGCTTGCGCTGGGCGCCGGAGAAGGCCAGATACGGCCGGTCGAACTGGCCGAGCAGCTCCAGATCGGACTCGCGGGCGCTGCGCACCGGTCCGACGGCGCTCGGCAGGCGCCTCGCGTACACCGCCATCAGTCGGCTCAGACCGCCCTCGACCTGTTCCGCGTACACCACGTCGGCGGCGTCGAGCCCGGTCGCCGGGCGGGCCGCCGGCACATTGTCGATCTTCACGGCGAGCGGCGAGCCGCCCATGGCGGTGGGGGACGGGGGCCGGGTCGGAACCGGCCCCCGGTCGTGCCGGCCGCCGTGCCCGCCGCACCCCGACGCCAGGGCGGCGACCAGCACGACCGCCGTCCCCGCGGCTCTTCGCCGACCACGTCTTCCGCCCACCTCGCCACCTCGTCCGTCATCCGCCGTGGTCGTCAGTCGTCCGCCGTCCGCCTCCGATCGTGCGCGCACGCGGGTCATACCCGCTGTGCCCCCGTCCCGCACGCGCCCGGCACCCGAGCCCTGCCCACCAGGGGATTCGGCACCCGGACGCACGGGTACCCGGCCGCCACCGCGAAACGGACCCACGCGACCAAGGGAGCGCGACCTCATGAAGGCAGTCACCTGGCAGGGCAGGCGGGACGTGCGGGTGGAGGACGTGCCCGACCCGAGGATCGAGAAGCCCACCGACGCTGTCATCCGCATCACCTCCAGCGGGCTGTGCGGTTCCGACCTGCATCTGTACGAAGTGCTCACCCCGTTCATGACCCCGGGTGACATCCTCGGCCACGAGCCCATGGGCATCGTGGAGGAGGTCGGCTCGGAGGTGACGAACCTGAAGCCCGGCGACCGGGTCGTGGTGCCGTTCCAGATCTCCTGCGGGCACTGCTTCATGTGCGACTCCGGGCTCACCACCCAGTGCGAGACCACCCAGGTCACCGGCGAGGGCATGGGCGCGGCCCTGTTCGGCTACACCCGGCTCTACGGCGCCGTACCGGGTGCCCAGGCCGAGTATCTGCGGGTGCCGCAGGCCCAGTTCGGCCCGATGAAGGTGCCCGAAGGCCCGCCGGACGACCGCTTCGTCTATCTCTCCGATGTGCTGCCCACCGCCTGGCAGGCCGTGGAGTACGCGGCGATCCCGCCCGGCGGCAGCGTCGCCGTCCTCGGGCTCGGCCCGATCGGCGACATGTCCTGCCGGATCGCCAAGGCACGCGGCGCCGAACAGGTCTTCGGCATCGACCTGGTGCCCGAGCGGCTCGCGCGGGCGAACCGGCGGGGAGTGAAGACGTACGACCTGCGGGCCTTCGACGACGAGAAGGCGCTGATCCACGCGATCCGTGACGAGACCGGCGGCCGGGGTCCGGACGCGGTGATCGACGCCGTCGGCACCGAGGCCCACGGCAGCGCGGCCGCACGGCTCGCCCAGCAGGCCACCGCCCTGATGCCGCGCGCGGTCGCGGCCCCCTTCGCGGAACGCTTCAGCATCGACCGGCTCGGCGCCCTGTACATGGCGATCGACCTGGTACGACGGGGTGGCACCATCTCGCTCAGCGGTGTCTACGGCGGCATGGCCGACCCGATCCCGCTGCTCACCCTGTTCGACAAGCAGACCCAGCTGCGGATGGGGCAGGCCAACGTCCGCCGCTGGAGCGACCAGATCATGCCGTACCTCACCGACGACGACCCGCTCGGTGTCGAGGACTTCGCGACGCACCGGGTCCCGCTGTCCGAGGCGCCGCACGCCTACGAGATGTTCCAGCGCAAGGAGGACGGCGCGATCAAGATCCTGATGAAGCCGTAGCGGCAGGGACCCGGAGCTCGGTGGCGCAGGGCTCAGCCCTTCTTCCCGAGGATCTCCGCGAGGTCGTACCGCACCGGCTCCGCCAACTGGGCGTACGTACAGCTCTCGGGCGCCCGGTCGGGGCGCCAGCGGCGGAAACGGGCGGTGTGCCGGAAGCGCTGCCCGTTCTCCATGTGGTCGTAGGCGACCTCGGCCACCCGCTCGGGCCGCAGCGGCACCCAGGACAGGTCCTTCTTGCCCGACCAGCGGCTCGGCGCGCCCGGCAGCCGCGCGCTCTCGTGCGCGGCCTCCTCGGACCAGGCCGCCCAGGGGTGCCCGGTGACCTCCTCCATGCGCAGCGGCGCCAGTTCCTCGACCAGTTCGGCGCGCCGCTTCATGGGGAACGCGGCCGACACGCCCACATGCTGGAGCCTGCCCTGCCCGTCGTACAGGCCAAGCAGCAGCGAGCCCACCACCGGACCGCTCTTGTGCAGCCGGTACCCGGCCACGACGACATCGGCCGTGCGCTCATGCTTGATCTTGAACATGGCGCGTTCGTCCTGCCGGTAGCGCATGTCGAGCGGCTTGGCCACGATCCCGTCGAGCCCGGCGCCCTCGAACCGCTCGAACCACTCCTCGGCCACCGCGAGATCCGTCGTGGCGGGCGCCAGATGCACCGGCGGGCCGGCGCCGGCGAGGGCCCGGTCCAGCAGCGCCCGGCGGTCGGTGAGCGGCACGTCCAGCAGGGCGTGGTCGTCCAGCGCCAGCAGATCGAAGGCGACGAAGGACGCCGGGGTGCGCTCCGCCAGGGTCCGCACCCGGGAGGCGGCCGGATGGATCCGCTCGGTCAGCGCGTCGAAGTCCAGATGCCCGGCCCGCGCGATCACGATCTCCCCGTCGAGCACACACCGCCCCGGCACCCGCTCCCGCAGCGCCTCGACCAGCTCGGGGAAATACCTGGTCAACGGCTTGCCGGTGCGGCTGCCCAGCTCGATCTCGGCGCCGTCGCGGAACACGATCGCACGGAACCCGTCCCACTTCGCCTCGTAGTGCATGCCCGGCGGGATCCTCGCCACCGACTTGGCGAGCATCGGCTTCACAGGCGGCATCACGGGCAGCTCCATGGCTCCGATTCTGCTCGCGCGCGCCCCTGCCCGCCCGGTGTGCGCGCCGCGCGGGGGGCGCCTACGGTGGCCGCATGGCCGAAGCGCTGGAACTGGAGGTAGCCGGGCGGACCGTACGGCTGTCCAGCCCGGACAAGGTGTTCTTCCCGGAGCGTGGCTTCACCAAGCTGGACCTCGCGCGCTACTACATCGCGGTCGGACCCGGCATCCTGCGCGCCCTGCGCGAGCGGCCCACCACCCTGGAGCGCTACCCGGACGGCATCGAGGGGGAGTGGTTCTTCCAGAAACGCGCCCCCAAGGGCATGCCCGACTGGATCCCGACCGCCCACATCACCTTCCCCAGCGGCCGCAGCGCCGACGAGATGTGCCCGACCGAGGAAGCCGCAGTGGTGTGGGCCGCCCAGTACGGCACCCTCACCTTCCACCCCTGGCCGGTACGCGCCGGCGATGTCGACCACCCCGACGAACTCCGCATCGACCTCGACCCGCAGCCCGGCACCGACTACACGGACGCCGTCCGCGCCGCCCATGAACTGCGCGCCGTCCTCGACGAGTTCGGCGGACTGCGCGGCTGGCCGAAGACCTCCGGCGGCCGGGGACTGCATGTCTTCGTGCCCATCGAACCCCACTGGACCTTCACCCAGGTACGGCGCGCCGCCATCGCCGTCGGCCGGGAGCTGGAGCGCCGGATGCCCGAACAGGTCACCATCAAGTGGTGGAAGGAGGAGCGCGGCGCCCGTATCTTCGTCGACTACAACCAGACGGCCCGCGACCGCACCATCGCCTCCGCCTACTCGGTACGGCCGCGCCCGGAGGCCACCGTCTCCGCGCCGCTGCGCTGGTCGGAGGTCGACTCCGCCCGCCCCCGCGACTTCGACCTGGCCACCATGCCGGCCCGGTTCGCCGAACTCGGCGACGTACACGCCGACATGGACGACCACGCCCACTCCCTGGACGCCCTGCTGGAGCTGGCCCGCCGCGACGAGCACGACCACGGGCTCGGCGATCTGCCGTACCCGCCGGAGTACCCGAAGATGCCCGGCGAACCCAAACGCGTCCAGCCGAGCCGGGCCCGCAAGGACCCCGCGCCCTGATCGCCGACGGCGCTCCGCCGGACACCGAACCCTCGTTATCCTGGGCGGTAACCGGCCGATGAGGAGTCCCGTGGTGCCCGAGGCAGTGTCGCGTCCCACCCTGGAGGCCGTGGCGACGCGCGCCGGGGTCTCCAGAGCCACCGTGTCACGGGTGGTCAACGGCGGATACGGCGTACGGGAAACACTGGCCGAGCGGGTACGGCGTGCCGTGGCCGAACTGGGCTACGTCCCCAACCAGGCGGCCCGCAGCCTCGTCACGAAGCGGCACGACGCCGTCGCCGTGGTCATCGCCGAACCGGAGGCCCGGGTCTTCACCGACCCGTTCTTCGCCCTTCAGCTGCGCGGCATCAGCAAGGAACTGACCGCCCACGACAACCAGTTGGTGCTGCTGCTCACCGAGGGCCGGGACGACCACACCCGGGTCGCCCGGTATCTCGCCGGGGGCCATGTCGACGGGGCGCTGGTCTTCTCCCTGCATCTGGACGACCCGCTGCCCGGACTCATCCATGACGCGGGGGTGCCCACCGTGTTCGGCGGCCGGCCGGGCTGGCGGGACCGCACCGGCACACCGCTGTACGTGGACACCGACAACCGGGGCGGCGCGCGTACCGCCGTACGCCATCTGGCCGGGCTCGGCCGGACCCGGATCGCGCACATCACGGGCGCCCTGGACCAGACCTCGGCGGTGGACCGGCTCGACGGCTACCGGGACGTCATGGCGGAGACGGCCGACGGGGGCGGCGATCCCTCGCTGGTCGTGGAGAGCGACTTCACCCCGGCCGGCGGGGAGCGGGCCATGCGGGAACTCCTCGACCGCCGCCCCGATGTGGACGCCGTGTTCGCCGCGAACGACCTCACCGCGCTGGGTGCCCTGCGTGTGCTGCGGGAGCGGGGACTGCGGGTGCCCGAGGACGTGGCCGTGGTCGGCTTCGACGACATGCTGCCGCTGGCCGAGCAGTCCGATCCGCCGCTGACCACGGTCCGTCAGGACATCGAGCAGATGGGCCGCCTGATGGCCCGTCTGCTGCTGCGCGGCGCATCCGCTCTGCGGGACGGCTCAACCGGGGCCGGGCGGGAAGGGACCTCCGGGCCGGGCGGCGTCGACCCGGCGGCTCGGACTCCCGGACCCGGTGTGATCCTGCCGACCACCCTGATTCGCCGGGAGTCCGCCTGAGCCGGTACGCACCTGAGCCGGTAGCCGGTAGCCGGTAGCCGGTAGACGTCAGAGGCGTCAGTGGTCCGTCGGCCGCCGCGAGCCCGACTCACCCCCCGGCCGGCCCCCGGCCCCGGGGCGGTCCCCGATCACCGCCTCACCCTCGTGCCCGCGCCCGCTCGCTCCTGATCACCGCGAACCGTGCCCCGTACGGGTCGGCCAGCCCGGCGATGCGGCCCACGCCCTCGACCGTCATGGCCGGAGCGGTCACCGAGCCGCCGAGCCGCCGCGCCTCGGCCACGATCGCGTCGGTGTCCTCGACCCCGAAGTACGGCAGCCAGTACGGCTCGTCCTCAGCCCGGGACAGCGGCACCATCCCGCCGAACATCGCGTCCTCCCCGGCATCCGCCGGGTTGACGCACGTATACACACCGCCCGGGAAGGACACGCCGGAGGTCTCCAGACCGAGCACCCGCTGGTAGAAGGCGGCCGCCGCCGCGATGTCCGGGGTGTGCAACTCGGCCCAGCACAGCGCGCCCGGCGCGTTCGCCACCTCCACACCCTTGGTGCGGCCGGGCTGCCAGACCCCGAACGTCGCCCCGGCCCGGTCGCCGAGGACCGCCATGTGCCCCTGGCCCAGCACGTCGACCGGTCCGAACAGCACCCGCCCATGGGCCTGTTCGACCGCCCGGGCGGTCGTCGCCGCGTCCGCGGTCCTGAAGTACAGCGTCCAGGCCGGCGGCCCCTGCTCGGGCCCGCACCGCATGCCGCCCGCGACGGTCTTCCCGTCCAGCTGGAAGAATCCGTAACCCCCCGCGTCCGGGCCCGCCGACGCGAAGTGCCAGCCGAACAGGGAGCCGTAGAAGGAGCGCGCGCCGTCGATGTCCGGAGCGCCGATATCGAGCCAGTTCGGCGCGCCGTCGACGAAATCGGTGGTGAGCATTGCCGCCCTCCTCGAAGGGTCCCGTCCCGTGCACTGCCGAGTCTGGCACCGCCCACTGACAATCGCCGCCGGAGCCCCGCCGGGGTCCGCCCTCACCTTCGGTGACCCGGCATGTCCGCTGGGTTTTCGAAAATTCCGCGCGCCGCCGTGCAACCGACCGGACCCGGAGAGCATCATCGATGCGGCCGGGGGCCCCGACGACGGCGTTGAGCGCGCGTTGATCGAACGTTTTTCGCCGATCGGCAAGATCCTGGCCATGCACCTCGACACCATCACCCCGGCCGACCCGACCTGGCAGGCGCAGGCCCTGTGCGCGCAGACGGGGCCGGACTTCTTCTTTCCCGAGCCGGGCAGCTCGGTCCGCGAGGCGAAGCGCATCTGCGGGATGTGCGAGCTGCGCCCGGCCTGCCTGGAGTACGCCCTCGCCAACGACGAGCGCTTCGGCGTCTGGGGCGGCCTGTCCGAGAAGGAACGTCTCGCCCTGCGCCGCACCTCCGGCTGACCGGCCGCCCGCGATCGGGGCCGGTCAGCCGGTGACCGCCTCGCTCAGTGGCCGGCGGCCCGCGCCGCCATCCGCGCCTTGCGCGCGGCCAGCTTCTCGTCGAACCGGCCGGCCTCCATGTCCAGGCCGCCCATGAACAGGCCGAGTTCCTCCTGCGCCTGCCGCCCCTCGGGACCGAGGCCGTCGAGCTCCATGACCTTCAGGAAGCGGAGCACCGGCTGGAGCACGTCGTCATGGTGGATGCGCAGGTTGTAGACCTCGCCGATCGCCATCTGCGCGGCGGCCCGCTCGAAACCGGGAATGCCGTGCCCGGGCATCCGGAAGCCGACGACGACGTCCCGGACCGCCTGCATCGTCAGGTCGGGCGCGAGCTCGAACGCCGCCTTGAGCAGGTTGCGGTAGAACACCATGTGCAGGTTCTCGTCGGTCGCGATCCGGGCGAGCATCCGGTCGCACACCGGGTCGCCGGACTGATGGCCGGCGTTGCGGTGCGAGACCCGGGTGGCCAGCTCCTGGAAGGCGACATAGGCGACCGAGTGCAGCATCGAGTGCCGGTTGTCGGACTCGAAGCCCTCGCTCATGTGCGCCATGCGGAACTGCTCCAGCTTGTCCGGGTCCACCGCGCGCGAGGCGAGCAGATAGTCCCGCATCACGATGCCGTGCCGGCCCTCCTCGGCGGTCCAGCGGTGCACCCAGGTGCCCCAGGCGCCGTCGCGACCGAACAGGCTGGCGATCTCATGGTGGTAGCTGGGCAGGTTGTCCTCGGTCAGCAGGTTGACGACCAGGGCGGTACGACCGATCTCGGTCACCTTGGACTGGTCCTTCGCCCAGGCCTCGCCGTCCTCGAACAGGGCCGGGAAGTTGCGCCCGTCGCTCCAGGGCACGTACTCGTGCGGCATCCAGTCCTTGGCGACCTTCAGATGCCGGTTCAACTCCCCCTCCACCACTTCCTCCAGCGCGTACAGGAGCCGGGCGTCGGTCCAGGCGGACGGGCTGCCGAGATGGGGGGAGGTGATCGTCACGGGAACTCCAGGGGACGCCGAACAGGGGAGAGCACAAACGAGGGGTACCGGCGAGCGGTGCCGCGAAACCTACGTGATCGTAAGCTACGAGTCCGTAGGTTACGAAACCGTAGGTTAAGGGCGTCGTAAGAGACTCCCAGATCAGATGGTGCGCCGGAGTCGTCCGAGCATAGGGAACAGCCCCGGGACGCGTCGGTCCCGGGGCTGTCGGAGGGAGGGATTCCCCCGGTCAGGCATACAGCTCCCGCAGGCGTACGGAGAGGCAGGTGACCGAGCCCTCCAGTTTCTCGAACTCGCCGATGTCCACCGTGACCACCTCGTAGCCGAGGTCGGTCAGCAGCTCGGCGGTCTTCGGGGCGCTCGCCGCCATCAGCAGCTGGTGCCCGCCGAGCAGCAGCACCTGCGCGCCGGACTCCTCGGGCACCGCGAGGAAGCCGGGGAACAGCGAGGGCCGGTCCATCTTCGGGATGTGCCCGATGACGGTGCCGTCCGGCAGCGCGGTCACGGCCGACTTCAGATGCAGCACCTTGCTCACCGGTACGGCGACCACCCGGGCGCCCAGCGGCTCGAACGCGGCCCGCAGCTGCTGCACACCGGCCGCGTCGGTGCGCCCGCTGCGGCCGACGTAGACGGTGTCGCCGACCTTCAGGACATCGCCGCCGTCCAGGGTGCCCGGGTCCCAGATCCAGTTCACCGAGCAGCCGAGGCCGGCCACCGCCTCCTCCACACCGGCGGTCTCCGGGCGGCGGGACGCGCTGCCCGGCCGGGTGATCAGCGCGACATTGCGGAACAGGACGACGGTGTCCTCCACGAACACCGAGTCCGGGCAGTCGTCGGCCCCTTCGACCTCGCAGATCTCCCAGCCGTGCGCCCGCAGCACCTCGACGTACGCCTCCCACTGCTCGGTGGCGAGCCCGACGTCGACCTTCTGCCGCTCGGCATGGGTCACCAGGCCCTCGGCGAGACGGGGGCTCGGGCGGCGGACGAGAGCCTTCTTGCTGGGCACGACGGGCCTTTCCGGTCGGGGACGCGCTGCCTGCGCCGCGGGTGCGACGCCGGTCCGCCATCATGCAGCCCGACGTGGCCAGGACAAAACCCTCGTCATCAGGCCCTGGCCCTCCTGAGATGCCGCGCCGTACCCACGCCGTTTCCGTAAGCCCTAGCCCACCTCCTCCGGCGCGATCTCCGTCAGCTCGCCGTCTGCCATCAGCAGCCAGCGGGTGATGCCGATGGACTCCAGGAACGGCAGATCATGGCTGGCCACCAGCAGCGCCCCCTCGTACGAGTCCAGGGCCGAGGTGAGCTGCCGGACGCTCGCCAGGTCGAGATTGTTGGTCGGCTCGTCCAGCAGGAGCAGCTGCGGTGCCGGTTCGGCCAGCATCAGTGCGGCCAGCGCGGCCCGGAAGCGCTCGCCGCCGGACAGGGTGGCCGCCCGCTGGTCGGCGCGGGCGCCCCGGAACAGGAAGCGGGCCAGGCGCGCCCGGACCCGGTTGTTGGTTGCGCCCGGCGCGAACCGGGCCACGTTCTGGGCGACCGTCAGCTCGTCGTCCAGAACGTCCAGGCGCTGGGGCAGGAACCGCAGCGGGACATGCGCGATGGCGCTGCCCTCCACCGGCGCCAGCTCCCCGGCGACCGTGCGCAGCAGCGTCGTCTTGCCCGCGCCGTTGCGCCCGACCAGCGCGATCCGCTCGGGGCCGCGCAGATCGAGGATGCCCTCGATACGTGCCCCGTAGGCCATCGCCAGGTTCTCCAGGGTGAGCACCTGCCGGCCCGGCGGCACGGCGGTGTACGGCAGGTCGACGCGGATCTCGTCCTCGTCGCGCACCGCGTCCACCGCGTCGTCCAGGCGCTCCTTGGCCTCGGCGAGGCGCTCCTCGTGCATGATGCGATGCTTGCCCGCCGACTCCTGGGCGGCGCGTTTACGGGCGCCCATCACGATCTTCGGCTCGCGCTTGGATTCGTACATCTTCTGCCCGTACCGCTTGCGACGGGCCAACTTGATCTGGGCGTCGGACAGTTCGCGCTTCTGTTTGCGCACATCGGCCTCGGCGGCCCGGACCATCCGCTCGGCCGCCTCCTGTTCGACGGACAGCGCCTCCTCGTAGGCCGAGAAGTTGCCGCCGTACCAGGCGACGTCGCCGGCGCGCAGTTCCGCGATCTGGTCGACCAGGTCGAGGAGTTCACGGTCGTGGCTGACGACGACGAGGACCCCGGGCCAGGCGGCGACGGCCTGGTGGAGGCGGCGGCGGGCGTACAGGTCGAGGTTGTTGGTGGGCTCGTCCAGGAGCAGTACGTCCGGGCGGCGCAGCAGCAGGGCCGCGAGCCGCAGCAGCACCGACTCGCCGCCGGAGACCTCGCCGACGGTGCGGTCGAGGCCGATGTGGCCCAGGCCGAGTTCGCCGAGGGTGACCAGGGCGCGCTCCTCGACGTCCCAGTCGTCGCCGACCGTCTCGAAGTGCCGCTCGGAGACGTCGCCCGCCTCGATGGCGTGCAGCGCGGCCCGCTGTTCGGCGATGCCGAGGGCCCGGTCCACGCGGAGCGCGGTGTCCAGGGTGACGTTCTGCGGGAGGTAGCCGACCTCCCCCATGACCTTGACGGTGCCGTCGGCCGGGGCGAGTTCACCCGCGATGAGCTTCAACAGGGTTGATTTTCCCGATCCGTTGACCCCGACGAGCCCGGTCCTGCCGGGGCCGAAGGAGACGTCGAGCCCGTCGAACACGGTGGTGCCGTCGGGCCAGGCGAAGGACAGGGACGAAAGGCTGACGGAAGAGGATGACGCGGTTGACATGAGGGCCTCGCGGGGAGTGGGTGCGGTTTCGCGGACGCGTCTTGAGACACCGCGGGGCGGGAACCGAAGGGTCACCCGGAGGCCGTACAAAAGAAAAAGGCCTGTGCCGGAGGACGGCTCGAACGCCGAGGGTCGTACGCCACGCACACCTCACCGGTGCGACGCGGTGTCTCCGAACCTCAGACGAGCAACGTCCTTCTCCGATCGACGGCAACAGATCCGAGGTAAACGGTAGGAGCACCGCGGCCGGGAGTCAAAACATTTACCGGCGCGGCGGGTGCCGGGGCGGTCGCCGGCCGGCTCGACCCGCTCCGCGCGCCGGCCGCCGTCGCCCGGAACGCCGCCGCCGTACGCGTGCCGGTCGGCGCCAACATCGGGGACGGCCGCTACGAGCCGGGCGGTGAGCCGCCGCAGGCCGCCGCCGAGCAGTCGCAGCGGATCGCGGCCGCGCGGGAGGCCGCCGACGCGGAAGGCGGGCCGCTGTGCGGCAACGCACGCGTCGACGTATCCGCGCGGTGCCGGGGGAGTGGACCGCACCCTGGCGCGGGCCGTCGCCTTCCGTGCCGACGGCGTGGTCGTCCCCGGGGCCGTCGCTTCCGAGGCGGTGGAGAAACTGGTCGCGGGCGTCGACGGTCCGCTGTACGTGATGTCCGCACGGGCGCCCCGACCGTCGCGGGGCTCGCCGCAGCTCGATGTCGCCCGGATCGGCGCGGGCGCCGCCCTCGTGCGTGTCTTAGCCGCCGGGCGGGTCTGCCCGGTCAGGCGTCCCGCATCAGTTCGGCCAGGTGGTGGTCCAGGTCCAGCTGGAGGTGTTCGAGCCCGACCGGCACCAGCTCGCCGGTCGCCTCCAGGAAGCGGCGTATCTCGCCCGCGCGCACATGGACGACGGCGGTGCCCTCGGGGGCGTGGAACTCCAGCACGATCCGGTCGTAGCCGTACGGCCGCACCCGTACGTCGCCCTGGCCCTCGGGTTCCAGCAGCCCGGCGGCGAGCAGTTCCCGGGCGAAGGTCCAGCAGACCTCGACGCCTTCCAGGGTGGCCGGTGCCGGGAAGGTCATCCGTACGGCGAACGGGTCGCAGCGGTCGTACCGCAGCGTGGCGGGAATGCTCGGCATACGCGGTGCGGCGGCGACGAGGCGGGCTTCTACGGGCTGCTCGATGACGGTGGACAACGCCTTGCTCCCTCGTGACGGCTGGACTGCGGCCTGGTGACTCCCGGCACTGGGTGAGACGACGGAACGGGCCGGGACGTGCACCTGGGGAACGAGTGACCTCGGTCACCGCGTTCATGCACGCGTGGGCGCCCTTGGCCCGTACGGCAGTTGGCCCCTCTGGACGGCGACCGGGCGGTGGACTAGCTTCGCCCGCCATGAGGCGCATGGGGAGCACGAGGGACAAGCGGGACATGAGGGGCGCGAGAGGCCCCCGGCGGATGGGCAGGCTGACGGCGGCGGGAGTCGCGTGCGGCGCGGCGCTGGCCGCGCTGACCGTCCCGTCGGCCGCCGCGCTCGGCCGGCCGCAGGGCGTGCACTGGGCGGCGAAGGACCCCGGCACCCCGCAGGTCCGCTACCGGGGCCTGGCCGCCGTCGACCGGCACACCGCCTGGCTGGCCGGCACCGGCGGCACCGTCCTGCTCACCCGGGACGGCGGCACCTCCTGGCGAAACGTCTCCCCGCCCGGCGCGTCCGCCCTGGAGTTCCGGGACGTCGAGGCGTTCGACGCGCGGCACGCGGTGGTCCTGGCCATCGGCGAGGGCGAGGCGTCCCGGGTGTACCGCACCGACGACGGCGGGGCGAGCTGGACGGAGTCCTTCCGCAACACCGATCCGAACGCGTTCTACGACTGCATGGCCTTCTTCGACCGCCGCCACGGCCTCGCGATGGGCGACCCCGTGGACGGGAGGTTCCGCGTCCTGTCCACGAGCGACGGCGGCCGCTCCTGGCGGGTGCTGCCCCCGGCCGGGATGCCGCCCGCCCTGGACGGCGAGGCGGGCTTCGCGGCGAGCGGGCAGTGCCTGGTCACCTCGGGCTCCAAGGACGCCTGGCTGGCCACCGGCGGCGGCGCCCGCGCGCGGGTCCTGCACTCCGCCGACCGCGGTGTGACCTGGACCGCCACCGACACCCCGGTCCCGGCCGGCGACCCGGCTCGCGGGGTCTTCGCGCTCGCCTTCCGCGACCGCGTCCACGGCCTCGCCGTCGGCGGCGACTACCGCGCGGGGCAGCCCTCACCGAAGGCCGCCGCCGTCACCCGGGACGGCGGGCGTACCTGGCAGCCGTCGGCCACACCCCCGCCCGCCTACCGCTCCGGCGCCGCCTGGCTCCCGCACAGCCGCAACGCGGCGCTCGCCGTCGGCCCCACCGGCACCGATCTGACCACGGACGGCGGCCGCACCTGGCGCACGATCGACACCGGCTCCTACGACACCGTCTCCTGCACCCCCGACCTCGGCTGCTGGGCGGCGGGCGAGCGGGGCAGGGTGGCCCGGCTGGAAAGGTGAGATAGCCACGCCGACAGCCGGGTACTCGCGCCCCGAAGGCGTCGTAGCGGCCTTTGCGGTGAAAGGAGCGATCATGCCAGCCGGTTCCAGCCCCAAGCGCGAACGCCAGTACGAGCACATCAAGGAGAGCGCGCGGGAACGGGGCGAGAGCGAGGGACGGGCCGAGGAGATCGCCGCGCGGACCGTCAACAAGGAGCGCGCCCGCTCCGGCGAGTCCAGGACGGCGAGCCGCACCTCGACCCAGGACATGTCGTCGAGCAGGCGCGGCGGCCAGCGGTCGGGCAACCGGACCGGACCCCAGGGCCCGACCCGCGACCAGCTGTACAACGAGGCGAAGCAGCGCGGCATCGAGGGCCGTTCGAACATGAACAAGGACCAGCTTCAGCGCGCGCTGAACGCCAAGAAGGGCTGACGGGCCGCGCGCCCCAGGGGCGCGGGTCCTCAGTTCGGGGTCTGCCGGTACCGGGCCAGCTCCGGGACCGTCGTGGTGGCCGTGAACTCCGTGATCCGGTAGGCGCACACCTCGCTGACGGTGTACGGATCGGCCGCGACGATCTCCTCGATCCGGGACCGGTCCTCGGCGACGGCCAGGATCACCCCGCCGTCGCGCGGGTTCTTGCGCCCCGACGCCAGGAAGAAGCCCTTCTCGAACTGCTCCGCCAGCCATGCCATGTGGTCGGCGTGCAGGGCGTTCACGGCGTCGAGGGGCGCGGTGTAGGTCAGCTCCAGTACGAACATGATCGCGAGCCTAACCCCGGGGGCGGGGCGCCCCGGGCCGGGCACGTACAGTCGGCCGACATGACGACCGTAGGCGTACCGGCGGGCTGGCCCGCCACCGAGGCGGAGGCCCGTGCGGTCCAGGACGAACTGCGCGGCCGGGTGGTGCTCGACGAGCCCGGACCGCCGCCGGGCACCGGCCGGGTGACCGGGGTCGATGTGGCCTATGACGACGAGCGCGACCTGGTCGCCGCCGCGGCCGTCGTCCTGGACGCCGCCACCCTGGAGGTGGTCGCCGAGTCGACCGCGGTCGGCCGGGTGTCCTTCCCGTACGTCCCCGGTCTGCTCGCCTTCCGTGAACTGCCGACGGTCCTGGCCGCGCTGGAGTCCCTGCCCGTCGGCCCCGGCCTGGTCGTGTGCGACGGCTACGGCCTCGCCCACCCCCGCCGCTTCGGCCTGGCGAGCCACCTGGGCGTCCTCACGGGCCTGCCCACCATCGGGGTCGCCAAGAACCCGTTCACCTTCACGTACGAGGAGCCCGGCGCCGCCCGCGGCAGCTCCGCACCGCTGCTCGCCGGGGCCGAGGAGGTCGGCCGCGCCCTTCGTACCCGCGAGGCCGTCAAACCCGTCTTCGTCTCCGTCGGCCACCGGGTGTCCCTGGCGGGCGCCCTCGCCCATACGCTCGCCCTCACCCCCGCCTACCGCCTCCCGGAGACCACCCGGCACGCGGACGGTCTGTGCCGCAACGCGCTCAAGGAGGCGACGGCGAACGGGCCCGCTCAGTCGTCGGCGAGCCGCCACACACCGACTTCCTTGTACCGGGAGTCGTAGACCGGCGAGCCGTCGCCCGGCTCCAGCGCGTAGTGGTGCAGATTGCCGCCCCAGTAGCGCAGGATCCGGCCCAGCTCGGCGGCCCGCTCCTGCGCCGACGCGTTCTCGTCCACGGTCACTTCGAGCACGAACTTCACTGTCGCCGCGCCTCCTTGTGCGTCCTTCGGTGCGAGCGCCCATCCTCGCACCGGGTCTCGGGGCGAGGCGCGCGCACCGGAGGATCCCGGTCACCGCTCGGCGGCCACCCGGAAGGTGATCCCGGCCGCCCGCAGCCGGTCCGTGAGCGCGTCGCCCATCGCCTGGGCCGTCGTCACCTGGCCGGATGTCGTCGGGAGAGCGTCGAGGGCGAGGCAGAGCGCGGCCTCGGCGAACATCTTGGCCGTCTCGTCGTATCCGGGGTCGCCGCCCGAGACCTCCGTGTAGACGCGCCGGCCGCCGCCCTCGCCGACGAAGCGGACCCTGAACCAGCTCTTGGCCCGCTTCTCCGCGCTGGGCCCCTCGCCGGGAGCGAGCAGGTCGGACAGCCGGCGGCGCACGGGCGGCAGCTGGGCGGCGGCCACCGCGGCACCGACCGCGGCCGCCCCGCCGAGCGCGACCGGCAGATGGCGGACCGCCGCGAAGTGCCGGTAGCGGAAGTCGGGGCCGTACCGGTCCAGGGCCCGCGCCGAACGGCTCACGATCCGCGGGTCGATGGTGGGCAGCGGCAGCGCCCACGCGCCGACCTCGGGGGCGAACCGCGGTGCCCCGGTCGGCGCGCTCACCCGGCGCCCGTACCGCCGCGGCTCGTGCCGCGCCCGGTCGCGGGCGGCGGCCAGCATCGTGCGCCCGCGCGCGAACTGGTCGAGCGCCGAGGCCAGCGTGCCGCCGGAGAATGCCGCGTCGGCCGTCACATAGCCGTCCACCCGCAGCGGGACGCCCTCCGGCAGGTGTTTCACCGTGAAGTACACGCCCAGATCGTGCGGCACGGAGTCGAACCCGCACGCGTGCACCAGGCGTGCGCCGGTCTCCCGGGCGCGGGCGTCGTGCCGTACGTACATCAGGTCCACGAACTCCGGCTCGCCGGTGAGATCCAGATAGTCCGTCCCGGCGTCCGCACAGGCGGCGACCAGTTCCTCGCCGTGGCGCAGGTACGGCCCGACGGTCGTGGCCACCACCCGGGCCCGTTCGGCCAGATCGCGCAGCTCGGCCGGCCGGGACGCGTCGGCGCGCAGCACCCCGATGTCCGCGCCCGCGGGCAGCCGGTCCCGCAGCCGCCGCAGCTTCACCTCGTCGCGCCCGGCGATCGCCCAGCGCAGGCCCTTTGGCGCGTGCGCCGCCAGATACTCCGCCGTCAGGGTGCCGACGAAGCCGGTCGCCCCGTAGAGCACCACGTCGTAGGGACGGTCCAGCCCGCTCATGACCCACCTCGCCTGCTCATGACACCCCTCGGTCGCGCAGCCCGCGCCGCTGTCGGTGGCCGAGGCTAGCGTGAGGTGAGCGCCCCGGAGGCGCCCGGGTGATTTTCAGCCGGATGGGCACTTGGCTAAGCGCTTGCTCGTTCAGGTCTTGTGCCGGATGGAACGCGTTCATAGCATCACCGGTGTTACATCAGTTGTGTCACACGCTTGGGGGACGGCATGAGCACGGCGGCACCAGCAGAGCGGGGCCCGCTCGGCGGCGTGCGCGTGGTGGAGCTGGCCGGCATCGGGCCGGGCCCGTTCGCCGCCATGCTGCTCGCCGACCTCGGCGCCGACGTGGTCCGGGTGGACCGCCCCGGCGGCCCCGGCCTCGGCATCGACCCCGCCCACGACATCACCAACCGCAACAAGCGCTCGATCGTGGTCGACCTCAAGTCCCCGGACGGCGCCGCCCGCGTGCTGGACCTCGCCGAGCGCGCCGACATCCTCGTCGAGGGCTACCGGCCGGGCGTCGCCGAGCGTCTGGGCGTCGGACCCGCCGACTGCCATGCCCGCAACCCCCGCCTGGTCTACGGCCGGATGACCGGCTGGGGCCAGGACGGCCCTCTCGCCGAGCGCGCGGGCCATGACGTGTCGTACATCGCCGTCACCGGCGCCCTCGGCATGATCGGCCGCCCCGGCGAGCCCCCGGCCGTGCCCGCCAACCTCCTCGGGGACTACGCGGGCGGCTCGCTCTACCTGGTCGTCGGCGTCCTCGCCGCCCTGCACCACGCCCGCGCCACCGGCACCGGCCAGGTCGTGGACGCCGCCATCGTGGACGGCACCGCCCACCTGTCCGCGATGATCCACGGCATGCTGTCCGCCGGCGCCTGGCAGGACCGGCGCGGCGCCAACCTGCTGGACGGCGGCTGCCCTTATTACGGCACTTACGAGACCGCCGACGGCGGTCATATGGCGGTCGGCGCCCTGGAGGAGAAGTTCTCGGCCGAGTTCCTGCGCCTGCTCGGCCTGGACGACCTCCAGGGCGCCCGCTCCGACCTCACCCGGTGGCCGGAACTGCGCGCGGCGATCACCGCCCGCTTCCGAGAGCGCACCCGCGCGGAGTGGACCGCCCTGTTCGCGGACTCCGACGCCTGCGTGGCCCCCGTCCTGTCGCTGCGCGAGGCCCCGCACCATCCGCACCTGGCCGCCCGCGGCACCTTCACCGACCACGGCGGCATCACCCAGCCCGCCCCCGCGCCCCGTTTCTCCGCCACCCCCACCGCCGTGCGCACCGGGCCCGCGCTGCCCGGCGCCGACACCGAGGCCGTGGCCCGGGACTGGGACATACCCGCGCTCACCGGCGACGACCGGCACACCCCGGCCGCCGACTGAGCCCACCGACCCATCCGCTGTGCAACCGAACCGCTCGCCCGACCCTCCCGAAAGGCATCCCAGTGAGCACCGAAGCGTACGTGTACGACGCGATCCGCACCCCGCGCGGGCGCGGCAAGGCGAACGGCGCCCTGCACGCCACCAAGCCCATCGACCTGGTCGTCGGCCTCATCCACGAGATCCGCGACCGCTTCCCGAGCCTCGACCCGGCCGCCATCGACGACATCGTGCTCGGCGTCGTCGGCCCGGTCGGCGACCAGGGCTCCGACATCGCCCGCATCGCCGCGATCGCCGCCGGGCTGCCGGACACCGTCGCGGGCGTGCAGGAGAACCGCTTCTGTGCCTCGGGCCTCGAAGCCGTCAACCTGGCCGCGGCCAAGGTCCGCTCCGGCTGGGAGGACTTGGTCCTCGCGGGCGGCGTGGAGTCGATGTCCCGGGTCCCGATGGCCTCCGACGGCGGCGCCTGGTTCAACGACCCGATGACCAACCTGGACGTCAACTTCGTGCCCCAGGGCATCGGCGCCGACCTGATCGCCACCATCGGCGGCTTCACCCGCCGGGACGTGGACGAGTTCGCGGCGCTGTCCCAGGAGCGCGCCGTCAACGCCTGGAAGGAGGGCCGCTTCGCCCGCTCCGTGGTCCCGGTCAAGGACCGTGCGGGCCTGGTCGTCCTCGACCGCGACGAGCACCCGCGCCCCGGCACCACCGCCGACACCCTGGCCAAGCTCAAGCCGTCCTTCGCCGACATCGGCGAACTCGGTGGTTTCGACGCCGTGGCGCTCCAGAAGTACCACTGGGTGGAGAAGATCGACCACGTCCACCACGCGGGCAACTCCTCCGGCATCGTGGACGGCGCCTCGCTCGTCGCGATCGGCTCCAAGGAGGTCGGCGAGCGCTACGGCCTCACCCCGCGCGCGCGGATCGTCTCGGCCGCCGTCTCCGGCTCCGAGCCCACCATCATGCTCACCGGCCCCGCGCCCGCCACCCGCAAGGCCCTCGCCAAGGCCGGCCTCACCATCGACGACATCGACCTGGTCGAGATCAACGAGGCGTTCGCCGCCGTCGTGCTGCGCTTCGTCGAGGAGATGGGCCTGCCGCTGGAGAAGGTCAACGTCAACGGCGGCGCCATCGCGCTCGGCCACCCGCTCGGCGCGACCGGCGCCATGCTCGTCGGCATGCTCGTGGACGAACTGGAGCGCCAGGACAAGCGCTACGGCCTCGTCACCCTGTGCGTGGGCGGTGGCATGGGCATCGCCACCATCATCGAGCGCATCTGAACTCCCCGCGGAACCAAGCGACTTCAACGGAGACGACTGTCATGACCGAGAGCACCACCATCCGCTGGGAGCAGGACGACACCGGTGTCGTGACCCTGGTCCTGGACGACCCGAACCAGTCCGCGAACACGATGAACCAGGCCTTCAAGGCCTCCATCGAGGCGATCGCGGACCGCGCCGTGGCCGAGAAGGACTCCATCCGGGGCATCATCTACACCTCCGCCAAGAAGACCTTCTTCGCGGGCGGCGACCTCAAGGAGATGATCCAGGCCGGCCCCGAGGACGCCCGGACCGTCTTCGACACCGCGACCGCGATCAAGAACGCGCTGCGCCGCATCGAGACCCTCGGCAAGCCGGTCGTCGCCGCCATCAACGGCGCGGCCCTGGGCGGCGGTTACGAGATCGCGCTCGCCTCCCACCACCGCATCGCGCTGGACGCCCCCGGCTCCAAGATCGGCCTGCCCGAGGTCACCCTCGGCCTGCTGCCCGCGGGCGGCGGCGTCACCCGTACCGTGCGCCTGATGGGCATCACCGACGCGCTGCTCAAGGTGCTGCTCCAGGGCACCCAGTACACCCCGCGGCGCGCCCAGGAGAACGGGCTGATCCACGAGGTGGCGCAGACGCCGGAGGAGATGCTGGCCAAGGCCCGCGCCTTCATCGACGAGCACCCAGAGTCCCAGCAGCCCTGGGACGTCCCCGGCTACCGGATCCCGGGCGGCACCCCCGCCAACCCGAAGTTCGCCGCCAACCTGCCCGCCTTCCCGGCCAACCTCCGCAAGCAGACGAACGGCGCGCCCTACCCGGCGCCGCGCAACATCATGGCCGCGGCGGTCGAGGGCTCCCAGGTCGACTTCGAGAACGCGAGCACCATCGAGACCCGCTACTTCACCGAGCTGGTCACCGGGCAGACCGCGAAGAACATGATCCAGGCGTTCTTCTTCGACCTCCAGGCGGTCAACTCCGGCGCCAACCGGCCCAAGGGCATCGAGTCCCGCGAGGTCCGCAAGGTGGCCGTGCTCGGCGCCGGCATGATGGGCGCGGGCATCGCCTACTCGTGCGCCCGCGCGGGCATCGAGGTCGTCCTCAAGGACGTCTCCCTGGAAGCCGCGCTCAAGGGCAAGAACTACTCCGAGAAGCTGTGCGCCAAGGCCGTGTCCCGGGGCCGTACCACCCAGGAGAAGGCGGACGCGCTGCTCGCCCGGATCACGCCCACCGGGGACGCCGCCGATGTCGCCGGCTGCGACGCGGTGATCGAGGCCGTCTTCGAGGACACCGCGCTCAAGCACAAGGTGTTCCAGGAGATCGAGTCCGTACTCGCGCCCGACGCGCTGCTGTGCTCCAACACCTCCACCCTGCCGATCACCACCCTCGCCGAGGGCGTCGAGCGCCAGGGCGACTTCATCGGCCTGCACTTCTTCTCGCCGGTCGACAAGATGCCGCTGGTCGAGATCATCAAGGGCGAGCGCACCGGCGACGAGGCCCTCGCCCGCGCCTTCGACCTGGTCCGGCAGATCAACAAGACGCCGATCGTCGTCAACGACTCGCGCGGCTTCTTCACCTCCCGGGTGATCGGCCAGTTCATCAACGAGGGCGTGGCCATGGTCGGCGAGGGCATCGAGCCCGCCTCCATCGAGCAGGCCGCCGCCCAGGCCGGCTACCCGGCCAAGGTGCTCTCCCTGATGGACGAGCTGACCCTCACCCTGCCGCGCAAGATCCGCAATGAGACGAAGCGGGCCGTCGAGGAGGCCGGCGGCACCTGGAGCGCGCACCCGGCCGACGGCGTCATCGACCGCATGGTCGACGAGTTCGAGCGCCCCGGCCGCAGCGGCGGCGCCGGCTTCTACGACTACGCGGAGGACGGCAAGCGCGCCGGGCTCTGGCCGGGCCTGCGCGAGCACTTCACCAAGGCCGGGTACGAGATCCCGTTCAAGGACATGCAGGAGCGGATGCTCTTCTCCGAGGCGCTGGACACCGTGCGCCTGGTGGAGGAGGGCGTGCTGACCTCGGTGGCCGACGCCAACATCGGCTCCATCCTCGGCATCGGCTTCCCGGCCTGGACCGGCGGCGTGCTCCAGTACATCAACGGCTACGAGGGCGGCCTGCCCGGCTTTGTGGCCCGTGCCCGGGAACTCGCCGGGACCTACGGCGAGCGGTTCGAGCCGCCGGCGCTGCTGGTGGAGAAGGCGGACAAGGGCGAGCCCTTCGCGGACTCAGCCGCCTGACGGTCCCTCTCCGCTGAGCAGCTCGCTCAGCTCTTCGCGCAGCGAACGCTGGAACGTGGTCAGCAGCGCCTGCACCACCAGCGGGTGGATGTGCGCGGACAGGTCCCGCACGTCGCGGGTGTCCCGCTCGGCTACCTCGCCGCGGAAGAGCCGGGCGAGCTCACGGGCCGCGGCGCGCGAGTGCTCCATGAGCACCTCGCGCGCCGCGAGGACCGTGCCCTGCGACAGCGGCACGTCCAGCAGTTCGAGGCCGAGCCGCAGCAGCCCGGTGTCGACCCGGAAGCCGTCCTCCGCGCCGCCCGTGCCCTCGGTGTCGCCCGCGTCCCCGGTGACCAGGACCCCGGCCGCCGCGAGCCGCTCCAGCTCCTCGTCGGCCAGCACCCGTCCCGCCCGCCGGTCCAGCTCGGCGCGCGAGAGGGTCTCCACGGAGTCCGGTGCCCAGGAGGCGACCACGGCCCTGTGGATGGCCAGGTCGTAGGCGGACAGATCGGACGGCAGCTGTCCCAGGTACCGCTCGATCGCCGCCAGCGTCATCCCCTGCCGCTGCAACTCCTCGATCAGCGCCAGCCGCGCCAGATGCCTCGCCCCGTACCGCCCCACCCGCCGCGGCCCGATCACCGGCGGCGGCAGCAGCCCCTTGCTCCCGTAGAAGCGCACGGTCCGCACCGTCACCCCTGCCCGTGCGGCCAGCTCGTCGACGGTCAGGCTCATCTCCCCGGCATCGGTCGTCATGTGCAGCAGTATCGCTGTCACACCACTGCTGTGAAACCCGTCGGAGCGACGCGCGCCCGGCGCGTACGCACCGTGGTGAACATCATGTGGACACTGGGAAGATCATGTGAGAAGCAACGCTCTGTGATCTGGGCCACCGCGTAATGCCCGGCGTGTCTGGGAAGCTGCTGGCTTGGTCTGTGCCGCGACCCATCGGGTGGTGCGGGCCAAGCCCTGCACGACCCCCGGGCCCAGGCCCGGGCGCACCAGGAAGTGGTACCACCCGTGAGCAAGGACGCCGTGGAATCGGCACAGGCCGCCCCGACCCGGGCGGCGCAGACGCCCGCCGACGCGGGCGACGCCGGCTACAGCAAGGACCTCAAGGCCCGCCACGTCAACATGATCGCCATCGGCGGCGCCATCGGAACCGGACTGTTCCTCGGCGCCGGAGGGCGCCTGCACAACGCGGGCCCAGCGCTCGCCCTGGCCTACCTGGTCTGCGGCATCTTCGCCTTCTTCGTCGTGCGCGCCCTGGGCGAGCTGGTCCTGTACCGGCCCTCCTCCGGGTCCTTCGTGTCGTACGCGCGTGAGTTCCTCGGCGAGAAGGGCGCCTACGTCGCCGGCTGGATGTACTTCCTGAACTGGTCGACCACCGGTATCGCGGACATCACCGCGATCGCGCTCTACACGCACTACTGGAGCTTCTTCACGCCCATCCCGCAGTGGGTGCTGGCGCTGATCGCGCTCGCCGTGGTCCTCACCGTGAACCTGATCTCGGTGAAGATCTTCGGTGAGATGGAGTTCTGGTTCGCGATCATCAAGGTCGCCACCCTGGTGGGCTTCATGCTCATCGGCATCTTCCTGCTGGCCACCCAGCACCATGTCGACGGCTACACGCCGGGCCTGAGCCTGATCAGCGACCACGGCGGGATCTTCCCGCACGGCATGATGCCGGTCGTCCTCGTGATGCAGGGCGTGATCTTCGCGTACGCGGCCCTGGAGCTGGTCGGCGTCGCCGCCGGCGAGACCGAGGAGCCGGAGAAGGTCGTCCCGCGCGCGGTGAACTCGATCATGTGGCGCGTGGGCCTGTTCTACGTCGGCTCGGTCGTCCTGCTCGCGCTGCTGCTGCCCGGCTCGGTGTACTCCGCCGACCAGAGCCCGTTCGTGACCGTCCTGTCCAAGATCGGCATCCCCGCGGCCGGCGACGTGATGAACCTCGTGGTCCTCACCGCCGCCATGTCCTCGCTGAACTCCGGCCTGTACTCCACCGGCCGCATCCTGCGCTCCATGGCGATGTCGGGCTCCGCGCCCAAGTTCACCCGGGTGATGAGCCGCAGCCAGGTGCCCTACGGCGGCATCCTGCTGACCTGCGGCATCTGCGTCCTCGGCGTCGGCCTGAACTACCTCGTGCCCAGCCAGGCCTTCGAGATCGTGCTGAACGTCGCCTCGCTCGGGATCATCAGCACCTGGGTGATCATCATGATCTGCCACGCGATCTTCGTCCGCCGCGCCCGCGCGGGCCTGGTGACCCGGCCGCACTTCCAGCTGAAGTTCTCCCCGGCCACCGAGATCGCCACGATCGTCTTCCTGCTGGTCTGCCTCGGCTTGATGTGGGACGACCACGAGGTCGGCCGCAAGACCCTGCTGCTCATCCCGGTGATCGCCATCATGCTCGTCGCGGGCTGGTTCGGCGTCCGGCGCCGGGTGAACGCGGGCACCGACCAGCAGCCGGTCGAGCCGGCGAAGTAGCGGACCTGCGCCACTGTCAGTGGCGGCCCTTACGGTGGCGTCATGCCGGAGATCGCATTCGTCCGGGGTGACGCCACCGCTCCGTCGGGCAAGGGCCCGAAGATCATCGCCCATGTCTGCAATGACCTGGGCGGCTGGGGCAAGGGCTTCGTCCTCGCCCTCTCCCGCCGCTGGCCGGAGCCGGAGCGCGCCTACCGCGCCTGGCACCGCGACCGCGCGCACAACGACTTCGGGCTGGGCGCGGTCCAGCTCGTCCAGGTCGACCCGCGCACCTGGGTGGCCAACATGGTCGGCCAGCGCGGCACCAGGACCGGCAGCAAGGGCGTTCCGGTGCGCTACGAGGCGATCGACACCGCCCTCACCGGCCTCGCCGCCCATGCCCTCGCCCTCGGCGCCTCCGTACACATGCCCCGCATAGGCTGCGGCCTGGCCGGCGGCAAATGGTCCCGCGTCGAGCCGCTCGTCACCGAGCGGCTGACCGGACGGGGGATAGCGGTCACGGTGTACGACCACGGGGACTGAACCGGCGCCCTCGCGATCAGGGGGTACGGCCGCGGGGGACCGGCCGGGAACCGCATCCGCGCGCCCCGCCCGCAGGGATTTCGCGACGACCCGCTCGGCCGGGAGCGCCGCCCCCGGCGCGGCCCGCCCCGCCCCGCCCTCCCGCCCCACCACGCGCACGCGCTGAGCCGGGAGGGAGACACGGATCGGGCCGCCCCGGTGCGCTGGATCAGCGGTTGGGGCCGCCGTGCGCCGCCTCGACGGCCTTCCAGGACTTCGGCTGCGCGAGGGGCGTGCCGGCGGCCGCGAACCCGCGCGCAGCCGACGCCGCCGGCTTCACCGGCTGGTACAGCCAGGCGTCGAAGAGTCCCGCGAGGGGTTTGCCGGAGATCTGCTCGGCGTACTTCTCGAAGTCGGCCACCGACGCGTTGCCGTATGCGTGCGCCTTCGGCCAGCCCTTCAGGATGCGGAAGAAGGCGTGGTCGCCCACCCTGTCGCGCAGCGCCTGGATCGCGGCCGCGCCCCGGTCGTAGACGGCGTCGTCGAACTGGTCGTCCGGACCGGGGTCGCCGGGCGCGACCTTCCAGAACGGGTCGTCGGCCGGGTGCGCGGAGTACACCTGGTCGGCGAGCTGCCGCGTGGTGCCCTGGCCCTCGTGCTCCGACCACAGCCACTGCGCGTACGTCGCGAAGCCCTCGTTGAGCCAGATGTCCTTCCAGCCCTTCAGCGACACGTCGTCGCCGTACCACTGGTGGGCCAGCTCGTGCACGACCACCGAGGGGTTGGCGCCCTTCGCGAACTGCTTGGGGCTGTAGTAGACGCGGGTCTGGGTCTCCAGCGCGTACCCGGTGGTCGTGTTCGGGACATAACCACCGGCCGTGGCGAACGGATACGGCCCGAAATAGTTGCTCAGCCAGTCGACGATCTCCCCGGTGCGCTCCACACTCGCCCGCGCCGCCGCGTCATTGGCGCCCAGGTCCGTGCTGTACGCGTTGATCACCGGCACCCCGCGCCCGGACCGGCTCGTGGTGATGTCGAATCTGCCGAGCGCGAGCGTGGCCAGATACGTCGCCTGCGGCCTGTCCTGCCGCCAGGAGTACTCGGTCCAGCCCCGCTTCGAGGAGACCGAGCGCAGCGCGCCGTTGGAGATCGCCTGGGTGCCCTTCGGCACGCTGACCGAGACGTCGTACGTCGCCTTGTCGCTCGGATGGTCGTTGCTCGGGAACCACCACCACGCCGACTCGGGCTCGTCCGCCGCGACCGCGCCGTCCGGGGTGCGGTGCCAGGTGGTGAAGCCGTAGGCGCTCTTCGTGGACGGCACCCCGCTGTAACGGACCTCCACCGTGATCGGGGTGCCCTTCGCCAGCGGCCGCTTCGGCGTGATCACCAGTTCATGCTGCTCGGCATGGGTGAAGGACGCCTTGACGCCGTTGACCCGCACCTCGCTCACGTCGAGCAGGAAGTCCAGGTCGAAGCTGGACAGATCCTGGGTGGTCCGCGCCTTGATCGTCGCGGTGCCCTGCAACTCGTCGGTCTTCGGCTGGTAGCGCAGCCGCAGACCGTAGTGCGAGACGTCGTAGCCGCCGTTGCCGTAGTACGGGTAGTAGGGGTCGCCGATGCCCGGCGCGCCGGGGGAGTAGCTCGCGGCCGATGCCGGGATCGCCAGCAGGAGGGAGGCCGCCGCCAGTGCGCCCGGCGCGATGATTCTGCGGTGCACGTCAGCTCCAAGTCGTGGGGACTGCGGGTGCTTTCACGGGACTGTCCGGAGCCTATTCACCCCCTGTGCCCCTTGCCCTGTCCATGACCCCTGCTGTCACACGATCGCCATTCGGCCGCAATCAGCCACCCGGGTGCCGTAACGCACTCTTCTGTACGGCAGTTGACGGGACTATCGTCCGCGCATGCCGAAGAGCACATCTGTCCGAGCGCCCCTGCGCACGCGCCTCACCCTCTGGAGAGCGCTCGCGACGGCCGCCGTCGCCGCCCTGCTGGCCACCTTCCTCACCCCGGCCGCCGCCCAGGCCGCACCGCCCCGCGAGAGCGCCCCCGTCTACTCCTACGCCCACGCCGTCCGCGAGTCCGTGTGGGTGGACACCGGCCTCGACGAGGACGGCGACGGCAGGCACGACCGCGTCGCCGCCGACATCGTCCGCCCCGCCGAACCGGCCCGCGAGGGCCGCAAGGTGCCGGTCATCATGGACGCCAGCCCGTACTACTCCTGCTGCGGACGCGGCAACGAGAACCAGGTCAAGACGTACGACGCGAGCGGCCATGTCGTCCAGATGCCGCTGTTCTACGACAACTACTTCGTGCCCCGCGGCTACGCCTTCGTCGGCGTCGACCTGGCCGGCACCGACCGCTCCGACGGCTGCGTGGACGTCGGCGGCCGCTCCGACGTGCAGTCCGCGAAGGCCGTGATCGACTGGCTCAACGGCCGCGCCACCGCCTACACCAGCCGCACCGGGACCCACACCGTCAAGGCCACCTGGACCAACGGCAGAACCGGCATGATCGGCAAGAGCTGGGACGGCACCATCGCCAACGGCGTCGCCGCCACCGGCGTCAAGGGCCTGAAGACCATCGTGCCGATCAGCGCCATCTCCTCCTGGTACGACTACTACTTCGCCCAGGGCGCCCCGCTCTACGACGGCGGCCCCGCCGACCTCGCCGGATACGTCCAGAGCGACGCGGCCGCGGCCCACTGCGCGGCCGAGCAGAAGAAACTCACCGACGGCAGCCCGCGCAGCGGCGACTGGACCCCGCTGTGGACCGAGCGGGACTACGTCAAGGACGCGGCCAAGGTGCGCGCCAGCGTGTTCGTGGCCCAGGGCATGCAGGACCTCAACGTCCGCACCAAGCACTTCGGCCAGTGGTGGGACGCCCTCGCGAAGAACGGTGTGAAGCGCAAGCTGTGGCTGTCCCAGACCGGCCATGTCGACCCCTTCGACTACCGGCGCGGCGCCTGGGTCGACACCCTGCACCGCTGGTTCGACCATGAACTCCTCGGCTACGACAACGGCATCGACCGCGAGCCGGTGGCCGACATCGAACGCCACCCCGACCAGTGGGTCACCTCCGCCACCTGGCCGCCCGCCGGCACCCGCGCCACCACCGTGCACCCCGCCCCCGGCGCCACGCCCGGCGTCGGCACCCTCGGCCTGCACCGCGCCACCGGCACCGAGACGTTCACCGACGACCCCAAGCTCGGCGAGACCGACTGGGCGGCCCATCTCACCACGTCCGCACCCGAGAAGACCGGCTTCCTCACCGCGCCCCTCACCCAGGACCTGCGCCTGTCCGGCATGTCACAGGTGACGGTCACCGCGACCCCGACCACTGCCTCGGCCCATCTCTCCGCCGTGCTCGTCGACGTCGGCCCGGACACCATCCGCGACTACTCCGACGAGGCCGAGGGCATCACCACCCTGAAGAACCGCACCTGCTGGGGCGCGAGCACGGCCGGTGACAGCGCCTGCTATCTGGAGACCGCCGCGAAGACGGCCGACGTCGACTACACGGTCTTCAGCCGCGGCTGGGCCGACCTCGGCCACTACGCCTCGCCGGCCAAGGGCGTCCCCCTCACCCCGGGCAGGTCCTACACGATGACCCTCACCCTGGCCGCCACCGACCATGTCGTCCCCAAGGGCCACCGCCTCGCCCTGATCGTCGCGGGCACCGACCGCGACCTCATCGACCCGCCGTCCACGAGGCCGACGGTGACGGTTCAACTGGGCGGCACCTCGGCCCAGTTGCCCCTGGTGGGCGGCGCGCAGGCCTTCACCCGCGCGACATCCGGCACGACGGCGAAAGCCCCGGCACCGAAGCGGCTGAAGGGCCTGAGCAGCCCGCGCAGGCCCAGCCGCATCCCGGGTGACTGAGAACTGACGGTCGCGCGGTTTCCCCAGAGGCGCGGGGAACTGCGCGACCAGCCGGCCACGACCCGCAGCCGTACGACCGCTGCGAGCCCCCGGCGAAACGCTTACGCGTCCGGTTCCAGAACCAACCCGGCGACCTCCCGCGCACACCCCCACGCCACCGTCACACCCGCACCGCCATGGCCGTACGAATGCACCACCACCCGGCCCCCGTCCAGCACCTCCCGCTCCAGCCGCACCGCGTCCCGGTACGGCCGCAACCCCACCTTGTGGGCCAGCACCCGCGCCCCCGCGATCTCCGGCCGCACCCGCGCGCACCGGGCGACGATCTCCGCCGCCGTGCCCGGGTCCGGCTCCAGCGACCAGTCGTCCTCCTGCGCCGTACCGCCGAGGATCAGCCCGTACGGCTGCGGGATGAAGTACGCGGCGACCGGCGAGGAATGGTCGACGGACGTGTAGTACGTGTCGATCCCGGGATTCTCCACCAGCACCAACTGCCCCCGCACCGGGCGCACCGTGCCGTCCCCGGCCAGCGAACGCGCCCCGAGCCCCGCGCAGTTGACCACCACGGGTGCGGGCACCTCGGCGAGATCGGCCACCTCGCGCAGCACCACCGTGCCACCGGCCCGCACCAGCCGCTCCCGCAGCCACCCCAGATGCGTCGGCATGTCGATCACCGGCAGCCGCGCCGCCAGCCCGTCCGGCACCGCGCGCAGCCCCGGCACCCGGGCCGCCCAGTCGCCCAGCTCCGCCAGGCGCGCCCCCTGATGGACGCCGTCGACCAGCCGTACACCCGTTTGCCCGGGATCCGCCGCCAGCTCCTCGTAGACGGCGAGGGTCTCCAGCGCCCAGGCGCCGACCAGCCGCTCCGGCTCGATGCGGTACGGCCACCACAGGCCGCCGGCGACCGCCGAGGTGGTCTGCTCGGCGGGCTCCCGGGTCCACACGCTCACCCGGCGCCCGGCCTCGGCCAGCACCACGGCCGTGGTGAGGCCGACGACCCCGCCGCCGACCACGATCACTTCGCCGTCCGTCTCACGGTCCACGCTGCTCACGCTGTTCACGTGTGGACCATAGGCCCTGCCCCGCCGTCCCCGTCAGAGCCCGGCACACATCGGCTGACGTGGGGATACTCACAGGAGACGGGGCGGCCGGAATCGGCCGGGGCGGTGGGCCCACTAGGATCGGCGTCCTGATGACTGCCACCCTCGTCGCCAAGAATCTCGCCGCCGGGCACGGCGACCGCTCGCTCTTCTCCGGGCTCGACCTCGTCGTGGCGCCCGGCGATGTGATCGGGCTGGTCGGCGCCAACGGCGCGGGCAAGTCCACGCTGCTGCGGATGCTCGCCGGACTGCTCACGCCCGAGCAGGGCGAACTGCGCCTGTCCCCGCCCACCGCCACCGTCGGCCATCTGCCGCAGGAGCCCGAGCGCAGGCCGGGGGAGACGATCCGGGAGTTCCTGGCCCGCCGCACCGGCGTCGCGAAGGCGCAGCGGCTCATGGACGAGGCCACCCAGGCACTGGTCGACGGCGCGCCCGGCGCGGACGACGCCTACGCCGTGAGCCTGGAACGCTGGCTCGACCTCGGCGGCGCCGACCTGGACGAGCGCGCGGAGGAGGTGGCCGACTCCCTCGGCCTCGCCGTCGACCTGGACCAGCCGATGACCTCGCTCTCCGGCGGCCAGGCTGCCCGCGCCGGACTCGCCTCCCTGCTGCTCTCCCGCTACGACGTCTTCCTGCTGGACGAGCCCACCAACGACCTCGACCTCGACGGCCTGGAACGCCTGGAGCGGTTCGTCACCGGACTGCGCGCGGGCACCGTCGTCGTCAGCCACGACCGCGAGTTCCTCACCCGCACCGTCACCAAGGTCCTCGAACTCGACCTGGCGCAGGGGCAGATCAACCTCTACGGCGGCGGCTACGAGGCCTATCTGGAGGAGCGCGCGACGGGCCGGCGGCACGCCCGCGAGGAGTACGACGAGTTCGCCGACAAGAAGGCCACCCTCCTGGACCGGGCCCAGATGCAGCGGTCCTGGATGGACAAGGGCATCAAGAACGCCCGGCGCAAGGCGGGCAACGACAACGACAAGATCGGCCGCAAGTTCCGCAGCGAGGCCAGCGAGAAGCAGGCCGCCAAGGCCCGGCAGACCCAGCGCATGATCGAGCGCCTCGATGTGGTCGAGGAGCCGCGCAAGGAGTGGGAGCTGCGGATGGAGATCGCCGCCGCCCCGCGCTCCGGCGCCGTGGTGGCGACGCTGCGGGACGCCGAGATCCGGCGCGGCGACTTCGCCTTCGGGCCGGTCACCCTCCAGATCGACTGGGCCGACCGGGTCGCGGTCACCGGGGCCAACGGCGCCGGCAAGTCGACCCTGCTGGCCGCCCTGCTCGGCCGGCTCCCGCTGGACTGCGGGCACGCGGCCCTCGGCTCGGGCGTGCTGGTCGGCGAGGTCGACCAGGCCCGGGGCCTGTTCCACGGCCCCGAGACGCTGCTGGACGCCTTCTGCGCGGCCGTCCCCGACACCGAACCGGCGGAGGTCCGCACCCTGCTCGCCAAGTTCGGCCTCAAGGCGGACCATGTGCTGCGCCCGGCCGCGACCCTCTCCCCGGGCGAACGCACCCGCGCCGCCCTCGCCCTGCTCCAGGGCCGGGGTGTCAACCTGCTGGTCCTGGACGAGCCCACCAACCATCTCGACCTGCCCGCCATCGAGCAGCTGGAGTCCGCCCTGGACGCCTACACGGGCACCCTCCTGCTGGTCACCCATGACCGCCGGATGCTCGACGCGGTCCGGGTGAGCAGGCGCTGGGAGGTCGCGGCGGGCAAGGTGACCGAGCACTGACGGGACCGGGCCCCGGGGGTACGGCGTCCCCGGGGCCCGGCGGTCATGGCGTCAGGTCGGATCAGGAGTGCAGCACCTTCCAGGAGCCGGTGCCGGTGCCGCGGTCGCTGTAGGGGCTGGTGGAGACGCCGTACTTGGCGCCCCCGCCCTGGGAGGAACGGCCGTTGGTGTCGAGGAAGCCGCCGTTGGCGGAGCCGTAGTCGTTGAGCAGATGCACGATGTCGTCGGTGCGGATGTGCCCGTCGTTCGGCGAGGACCGCACGCCGAAGATGTGCCACTTGCCGGTGCCGGGGCCCCGGTCCTTGGTGGTGGTGGCGGAGACCTTGTACTTGGCGCCCGACTGGTCGGAGACGCCGTTGGTGTCCAGGTACGTGTGGTGGCTGCCGTACTGGTTGATCAGGTAGACGACGTCACCGCTGATCACCCGGGCGCCGGTGGCCTTGCCGGTGGCGGAGACGACCCGCCACTCCGAGGTGGCCGGGCCGCGGCTGTTGGGCCGGTCGTTGGTGCTCACGTTGTAGGTGGCACCCGGCTGGCTGGAGACCCCGTTGGTGTCGAGGTAGCCGCCGTCACCGCCGTACTGGTTCTGGAGCAGGATGACGGTGCCGTAGGTCAGCTCACCCTGGGCCGCGGCGCCGGTGGCCGCCGTCGGAGCGGCGAACGAGGCCGCCGCGGCGGCCACGGCGGCGGCGGCCGTGCATGCCGCCAGGCGCTGCTTGGTGGTGCGGAACACAGAGTCCTCCCCATCGCTTCGCGTGCACGGTCACGTGCACAGAAGCGAGTGTGGAGGGGGCGGGTGGGCGCTGTGCCCGCTTCGTGCGTTTCCTTGCGCCAAACCCCTCGATACGGGGAAAAGTCTGGTTCGGCCGGTATCCCCTGGTGCGGAGGACATGCAGAGGGGCCGGAGCCGTAGCGGCTCCGGCCCCTTCGACGGTCGGCGGGTCAGCGCTGCTTCGGGTTCAGCAGACCCGCGCGGCGCAGCGCGTCCGCCATGGCGCTGTTCGCGGGGGCCGGCGCCTGCCGTCCGCCCCGTTCACCGCCACCACGGCCCTGCCGCTGCCCCTGGCCCTGGCCGCCTTGGCCTTGTCCTTGGCCCTGCCCCTGGCCGCCCTGCCGCTGCTGGGGCGGGCGGGCGCCGCGCTGGCGCCTGCCGCCGCCGGAGCGGTCCGCCGGAGCCGCCTCGTCGTCCAGGCGCAGGGTCAGCCCGATCCGCTTGCGCGGGATGTCCACCTCCAGGACCTTCACCTTGACGATGTCGCCCGGCTTCACCACGTCCCGCGGGTCCTTGACGAACGTCTTGGACATCGCCGACACATGGACCAGGCCGTCCTGGTGGACGCCGATGTCCACGAACGCGCCGAAGGCCGCCACGTTCGTCACCACACCCTCCAGCACCATCCCGGCGGACAGGTCGGAGATCTTCTCCACGCCCTCCTTGAAGGTGGCCGTCTTGAAGGCCGGACGCGGGTCGCGGCCCGGCTTCTCCAGCTCCTTGAGGATGTCCGAGACGGTCGGCAGACCGAAGGTGTCGTCCACGAAGTCGGCGGGCCGCAGCGAGCGCAGCACGCCCGTGTTGCCGATGAGGGAGGCCACCTCCTGGCCCGAGGTCTTCACCATGCGCCGCACCACGGGGTACGACTCCGGGTGCACGCTGGAGGCGTCCAGCGGGTCGGTGCCGCCGCGGATGCGCAGGAAGCCCGCGCACTGCTCGTACGCCTTCGGGCCGAGCCGCGCCACCTTCTTCAGCTCCGAGCGGGAGGTGAAGGGGCCGTTCTCGTCCCGGTGCGCCACGATGTTCTCCGCCAGCCCGGCCGAGACGCCCGACACCCGGGCGAGCAGCGGCACGGACGCGGTGTTGACGTCCACGCCGACGCCGTTCACACAGTCCTCGACCACCGCGTCCAGCGAGCGGGAGAGCTTCACCTCGGACAGGTCGTGCTGGTACTGGCCGACGCCGATGGACTTCGGGTCGATCTTCACCAGCTCGGCCAGCGGGTCCTGGAGGCGCCGGGCGATGGAGACCGCGCCGCGCAGCGACACATCCATCCCGGGCAGCTCCTGGGAGGCGTACGCGGAGGCCGAGTACACCGAGGCGCCGGCCTCCGAGACCATCACCTTGGTGAGGTTCAACTCGGGGTGCCTGGCGATGAGTTCGGCGGCGAGCTTGTCGGTCTCGCGGGAGGCGGTGCCATTGCCGATCGCGACCAGTTCGACCGCGTGCTCCTTCGCGAGCCGGGCCAGCTTGGCGAGCGCCTCGTCCCACTTGTTGGCCGGGACGTGCGGGTGGATCACATCCGTGGCGACGACCTTGCCGGTGGCGTCGACCACGGCGACCTTCACACCGGTGCGGAAACCGGGGTCCAGGCCCAGCGTGGCGCGGGTACCGGCCGGTGCGGCGAGCAGCAGGTCGCGCAGGTTCGCCGCGAACACGTTCACCGCCTCGTCCTCGGCGGCCGTGCGCAGCCGCAGCCGCAGGTCGATGCCGAGATGCACCAGGATGCGGGTGCGCCAGGCCCAGCGGACGGTGTCCGTCAGCCACTTGTCGCCCGGCCGGCCGCGTTCGGCGATGCCGAAGCGGTGGGCGACGATGCCCTCGTACGAGGAGGGTCCGTCGGTCGCCTCCTCGGGCTCCAGGACGAGGTCGAGCACCTCCTCCTTCTCGCCGCGCAGCATCGCCAGGATGCGGTGCGAGGGCAGGTCGGTGAACGGCTCGGCGAACTCGAAGTAGTCGGCGAACTTGGCGCCCGCCTCCTCCTTGCCCTCCCGCACCTTCGCGGCCAGCCGCCCGCGCACCCACATGCGTTCGCGCAGCTCGCCGATCAGGTCGGCGTCCTCGGAGAACCGCTCGGTGAGGATCGCCCGCGCGCCCTCCAGGGCCGCCCCCGGATCGGCGACGCCCTTGTCCGGGTCCACGAACGCGGCGGCCGCCGACAGCGGTTCCACCGACGGATCGCCCAGCAGGCCATCGGCCAGCGGCTCCAGGCCCGCCTCACGCGCGATCTGCGCCTTCGTGCGCCGCTTCGGCTTGTACGGGAGGTAGATGTCCTCCAGGCGCGCCTTGGTCTCGGCGCCGCGGATCCGGGCCGCCAACTCCTCGGTGAGCTTGCCCTGCTCGCGCACCGACTCCAGGATCGCGGTCCGCCGCTCCTCCAGCTCCCGCAGATAGCGCAGCCGCTCCTCGAGCGTGCGCAACTGCGCGTCGTCGAGCATCTCGGTCGCTTCCTTGCGGTAGCGGGCGATGAAGGGCACGGTCGAACCGCCGTCGAGCAGTTCGACCGCGGCCTTCACCTGCCGCTCCCGTACGCCGAGTTCCTCGGCGATCCTGCCTTCGATGGATCCTGCTTCGATGGACCCGGGTGTCGTCACGATCCCGTACCGCCTTCTCCACTGAGGTTGCGCGGCAATTGTGGCAGGTGACACCGACAACCGTGGATCAGGGCGCCTTACGGCGGGGCGCCGTGCCCGTCGCGGGACCCCGTCACCGTGCGCATGCCGCGTGCATGCTCCCGATGGCAGAAAAGGTGGGAAATTCGTCATTGCGGTCATCCGTCCGGGCCCGAAGAATCGGGGGCATGCCGCAGCGCACCCTTCTCTTCGTGGTCTTCGACGGGGTCCAGAGCCTGGACGTCACCGGACCCCTCGAAGTGTTCGCCGGTGCCGAGGTGCACACCCCCGGCACGTACCGGATCCGCACGGCGTCCCTGGACGGCGCCCCGGTGCGCACCTCCAGCGGACTGACGCTCGTCCCGGACGAAGCACTGACCGGGGCGCGCGCCGCGGCGGCGGACCCGCACACCCTGCTGGTCCCCGGCGGCGAGGGCACCCAGGCCCCCGACCCGCGGCTGGTCGACTGGCTGCGCGCCCACGGCCCGCGCGCCGAGCGGCTGGTCTCGGTGTGCACCGGCGCCTTTCTGCTCGCCGCCGCGGGGCTGCTCGACGGCCGCCGGGCCACCACCCACTGGGCCTACTGCGAGCAGCTCGCGCAGGACCGTCCGGCCGTGCGCGTGGAGCCCGAGCCCATCTACGTCCGCGACGGCCGCATCGCCACCTCGGCGGGCGTGACCTCGGGCATCGATCTCGCGCTCGCGCTGGTGGAGGAGGACCTGGACCGGGATGTCGCGCTCTGCCTCGCCCGGCATCTCGTGGTCTTCCTGCGCCGCCCCGGCAACCAGGCCCAGTTCAGCGTCCAGTTGGCCGCCCAGACCGCCCTGCGCGAGCCGCTGCGGGACGTGCAGCGGTGGATCACCGAGCACCCGGACACCGACCTGAGCGTCGACGCCCTGGCCGCCCGCGCCGCGCTCTCCCCCCGCCACTTCGCCCGCGCCTTCCGCGACGAGACCGGTGTGACCCCCGGCCGCTATGTCGACCGGGTCCGTCTGGAACACGCCCGGCGGCTGCTGGAGGACACCCCCGACGGCGTCGAGGAGATCTCCCGGGCCAGCGGCTACGGCACCCCCGAGGCCATGCGCCGCGCCTTCCTCAAGGCGTTCGGCACGGCCCCGGCGGAGTACCGGCGCCGCTTCCGCCCCGCCGCCGTCGACTGAGGACCACCGTCGTCAACCGAACCGAAAGGATCAGCCGTGCAGATCGCCGTCGTCGTCTACGACCGCTTCACCGCCCTCGATGTCGTGGGGCCCTACGAGATCCTCAGCCGGCTCCCGGACGCGCACCTCACCTTCGTCGCCGAGCGGGCCGGAGCAGTCCGCACCGAGACCGGCTTCCTCGCCCTCACCGCTGACCGCGCCCTGCACGAACTCCCGGACCCGGACATCGTCGTCGTCTCCGGCGGCCCCGGCACCCTGGCCCAGCTGGAGAACCCCGTACTGCTCGACTGGCTGCGCGCCGCCGACACGACGAGCACCTGGACGACCTCGGTGTGCTCGGGCTCGCTGCTGCTCGCCGCCGCCGGGCTGCTGGAGGGCCGCCGCGCCACCAGCCACTGGACCGTGCTGCCGATGCTGGAGAAGTACGGCGCCCGGCCCACCGGCGAGCGGGTGGTGACCGAGGGCAAGTACGTCACCGCGGCCGGGGTCTCCTCCGGCATCGACATGGCGCTCACCCTGGTCGGCCGGATCGCGGGCGACGAACACGCCCAGGCTGTCCAGCTGTTGACCGAGTACGACCCGCAGCCGCCCTACGACGCCGGGTCCCCGGAGAAGGCGCCCGCCCATCTGGTCGAGGAGTTGCGGGCGGGCGGTCGTTTCGATCTGTCGTAACCGCGAAGGGGCGCCGCGCACGCGCCGGGGCCGGGCAGGAGAGGTCCTGCCCGGCCCCGGCGAGCCCCGATGCCGACGGCGACTCGTGGATCGGATCAGTGCCAGCGGTGCCCGCGGCGGTCGTGGTCGCCGAAGCGGCCGTCCCAGCCGTGCCGGTGGCCGCCCTGCCGGCCGTCGCCGCGGTGGTCCCCGCCGCGGCGGTGGTCGTGGCCCCAGCGGCCACCGGGGTACGGGAAGTGCCGCGTGTCGGTGGTGACGGCGTGGTGCGGACGGGCGGTCGGCCGACCCGCGGCGGCGGCCGGCAGGGCGGCCGCGCCCACGAGGGCGGCGGCCAGGACTCCGGCGGCGGTCAGTCTGCGGACAGAGGCGAGAACGGACACGAGGTCCCCCTTCACAAGGGTGTGGTGCGCGTGGCGACCGGTCGGCCGCACGCCCACACCCTGCGACCCGCACCCTGGCCGCCGCGGGGGACACGCGGGCGCCATTACGGATATGAGGGACTTCTGTAACGGTCGCCTGTAGCAACCATTTATGCCCTGAATGCGCCCTCTTCCTGCGGTTTCGCGCCCCTGCGCGCCCCCGCGCTCACCCGAAAGTGAGTAACAGGGCGTGCGCCGGTCGGACGGCCCCGGCCCCGCGTGTCCGCAGGCTGTCCGCACGGGCGCCTTACGCGGGCGGGGTCCAGGTGAAGTGTGGGGAGCGGCGTTCCAGGAAGGCGGCCACGCCCTCCGCGGTGTCCTCGGCGGTGCGGGCCTGCTCCGTCCAGTGGGCGTCCCGGTCCTCGCGGCCGTTCGCGAACTCCTTGGCGGCGGCCTGGGTGAGCCCCGAGCGGGAGACCAGCGTCCGCGTCAACTCGGCGACCCGCTTGTCGAGTTCGCCCTCGGGCAGCACCTCGTCCACGAGGCCGGTGCGCAGCGCGCGCCCGGTGTCGATCAACTCGGCCGTGAACAACAGGTACTTGGCGGAGGCCGGGCCCACCAGCGACACCAGTCGGCGGGTCGAGGAGGAGGGGTAGACGATGCCCAGCCGTGCCGGGGTCACCCCGAACAGGGCGCCCTCCTCGGCCAGTCGGAGATCACAGGCCGCCGCGAGCTGCACCCCGCCGCCCACGCAGTACCCGCGCACCGCGGCCACCGTCGGCTTCGGGAACGCGGCCAGCGCCTCCTCCGCCGCCACCGCGAGCCCCTGCGCCGGATGGGCCGACCCCCGCAGCGTGGAGATGTCCGCGCCCGCGCAGAAGGTCGCGCCCTCGCCGGTCAGCACCAGCGCCCGTACTCCGTGATCGCGCGCGAGTTCCGCGAGCAGCGGCGGCAGCGCCCGCCACATCTCGGCCGTCATGGCGTTGCGCTTGGCCGGATTGCCGATCACGACCGTGGCGACGGAGTCGGTGACCTGGTGGGACAGCTGGGGCTCCATGCGCCGGATGCTATCCGCCCGCCCCTGGAGTTACGAGACCGCCCCCGAGGGGGACATAAAAGGTGAATGTCCGCAAAGAGGAATCAGCGGAGTCGGCCGATTCCCGAGGAGGTGGCGATGGCCAGGGCGCGCAAGCCCAAGGACAGGGCGACATCGATGCGCCAGGGGTTCGGCCTGCTCGCGGTGCTCGGCGTGATCCTCGTCCTCGCCGGACTCGTCGGGCTCGTCTACACCGGGGTCGCCACGCTCACCTCGATGCTGCTGTTCGGCTGGCTGCTGCTGATCGGCGGGATCGTCGGACTGCTGCACGCGATCCAGGCCCGCGGCACCAACTACTTCTGGCTCGGCGTGATCGTGGCCGCCCTGAACATCGCGGCCGGCGTGGTCGTCATCCGGGTGCCGCACGCGGCCGCCGCCGCGCTCACCATGTTCGCCGCGCTGCTGTTCCTGTCCGCCGGCCTCTTCCGGATGGTCGGCAGCATGGTGGTCCGCGGTCCCCAGTTCGGCTGGACCCTGCTGCTCGGCGTCTTCGACCTGCTGCTCGGCATCCTGGTCCTCGCCCACTGGCCCAGCAGCAGCCAGTACGTCATCGGCGCCTTCTTCTCGCTCGCGCTGCTCTTCGACGGCCTCGGCCTGATCGCCACCGGCTACGGCGGCCGCCGGATCGTCGGCCTCGTCAGCGAGCAGTGAGAGGAATGAAAACAGTCCGACACGTGACGTTGTCATAAGCAGTCGGTCAGAAAGCGCTCGATACCCTGCGACTTCTGGTCAGATGTCCGGGGCGGAGGCGGTCGTTACCAACACTCGACGCGTGGTGACAATCGAGCGCGAGGGTGGCGACCGGACGATGGACAACCACGGGCGCGGGGACGGCCCGCGCCCAGCGGGGGACGCTGAGCGTGCGCCCCACCCACTGCCGTACGAAGGTGTCTGGCGGTTCACCGCGGCCGCGGTGGACGCCTCGGTCCCGCAGGCCCGGCACGCGGTGCGGGACCTGCTGCTGCGCCAGGGCGTACCGATCTCCGAGGAGCTGGTGCAGGGCCTGCTGCTGATCGTCTCCGAGCTGGTCACGAACGCCGTGAAGCACGCGGCGCTGCTCTCGCCCATGGTGGCCGTGGAGGTCGCGGTCGGCGCGGAGTGGGTGCGGGTGTCCGTGGAGGACAACCACCCCTACCGCCCGACGGCCCTGGAGGCCGATCACGGCCGGACCGGCGGACGGGGGCTGCTCCTGGTACGCGAGGTGGCCCGGGAGGCGGGCGGGGTGGTCGACGTGGAGCACACCGCGAGCGGCGGCAAGGTGATCTGGGCCGCCCTGCCGCTCAAGCCCGCGTATCCCTGAGGTTCAGGACGCCTCGCGGGGCGTCACCAGCCCGCGGCCGGGCCGGTCAGTTCCCGGACCGCGGGGCGGGCCGCGTCCAGCACCGTCATGAACCAGGCCGAGAACGTGTCCCGGGCATGACGCTCGGCCAGCTCCTGCGCGGTCACAAAGGCGGTCTCGGCGACCTCCTCCGGATCCGGCGTGAGCGGCGTCTGCACCAGGCCGACGAACAGGTGGTTGAACTCCTGCTCCACCAGGCCCGAGGCCGGGTCCGGGTGGTTGTAGCGCACGGTGCCCGCCTCGGCCAGCAGCGAGGGGGACACGCCCAGCTCCTCGTACGTACGCCGGGCGGCGGCCGCGAACGGCGCCTCACCGGGGTAGGGGTGGCCGCAGCAGGTGTTGGACCACACGCCGGGGGAGTGGTACTTGCCGAGCGCCCGCTGCTGGAGCAGCAGCCGGCCCTGCTCGTCGAAGAGGAACACCGAGAACGCGCGGTGCAGCTGCCCCGGCGCTTGATGGGCCGCGAGCTTCTCCGCGGTGCCGATGGTCACGCCCTTCTCGTCGACGAGTTCCAGCAAGATCGCCTGTGCGGCGTCGTTCGTCGAGCTGTGAGTCTCGGTGGCAGGTGTGATCGGCATACCCATCCTTCGCCTCGGTCTTCGCCCCCCAAGTCTGCCGTACGAATCCGGCACTCCCGGCACTTCCCGGCACACCCGCATGTCAGAGCGTGCGACGGCGCCGGAAGGGGGACCCGGTAGATCATCGTGCCCGCAGGCCGCGGGAGGGAACCGCCCCGGTGCTATCGAACGGATGAATGGCTTCCGTGTCGGGTACGGCGGCGGACCGCCGGTGGTACGGCGGCGGTCCGCGGGCGGTTCAGTGGCAGAGCCGCGCCTCGTGCTCCGCGTGTCCGCCCGGCTCCAGCTGGAAGGTGCAGTGCTCGACGTCGAAGTGCGTGCCGATGCAGCCCTGGAGCTCGTGCAGCATCTTCTCGTGCCCGATGGCGTTGAGCACCTCCGAACTGACCACCACGTGCGCGGACAGCACCGGCATGCCCGAGGTGATCGTCCAGGCGTGCAGATCATGGACGTCCTCCACGCCGTCCAGCGCCAGGATGTGCGCCCGGACCTCCGCCATGTCGACGTCCTTGGGCGCCGCCTCCAGGAGCACGTCCAGCGTCTCCCGCAGCAGCTTCAGGGTCCGCGGCACGATCATCAGCCCGATGACGAGCGAGGCGATCGGGTCGGCGGCCTTGAAGCCGGTGAGCAGGATCACGGCGGCCGAGATCATCACCGCGACCGAGCCCAGGGCGTCGGCGGCGACCTCCAGGAAGGCACCGCGCACGTTCAGGCTCTCCTGCTGGCCGCGCATCAGCAGGGTCAGCGAGATGGAGTTCGCCACCAGGCCGATCGCGCCGAACACGATCATCAGACCGCCATGGGTGTCCGCGGGGGCGACGAATCGCTGCACCGCCTCGTACAGGACATAGCCGCCGACACCGAGCAGCAGCATGCAGTTGGCCAGCGCGGCGAGGATCTCGGCGCGGGCGTAGCCGAACGTGCGGTTGGCGCTCGCCGGGCGGTTGGCGAAGTGGATCGCCAGCAGCGCCATGCCGAGGCCCACGGCGTCGGTCGCCATGTGCGCGGCGTCCGCGATCAGCGCGAGGGAGTCCGCGAGCAGTCCGCCGGCGATCTCCACCACCATGATCGTCAGCGTGATGCAGAGGGCGATCCGCAGCCTGCCGCGGTAGGCGGCCGCGGCCGTGCCCGTGGGTGGCGCATGGGTGTGCGCATGCCCGTGATCGTGCCCAGCCCCCATGGCGGAACCGTCCTTCCGTGGTCGTCCGGAGGCCCAGTGAACTACGGGCGGGGGGTATGGGGCAACGCGGTACTGAACACCGTTGTCATGTGCCCTGACCTGCGGAAACGATCCGCTGGTCAGGGCGGTGCGGGCTACTTCCCGTGATGCAGCCGCCAGCCCTCCCAGGCCGAGGCGACCATCTCGTGGACATCGCGGCGGGCGCGCCAGCCCAGTTCCCGGGCGGCGCGTTCGGCCGAGGCGACCGCGCGGGGCGCGTCGCCGGGCCTGCGCGGCTCCACGACCGGCTCCCGGCGGTCTCCCGAGACCTCCCCGATGACCGTGATCAGCTCCCGGACCGAGACGCCCTCGCCGCGGCCGATGTTCAGCGTGAGATCGTCGGCCGGGGCGTCCCCGGCGAGACGGCGCGCCGCCGCGAGGTGGGCCTCGGCGAGGTCGGCCACATGGATGTAGTCCCGCACACAGGTGCCGTCCGGCGTCGGGTAGTCGTCGCCGAAGATCCGCGGGGCCTCGCCACGGGTGAGCCGGTCGAAGACCATCGGCACGATGTTGAACACACCGGTGTCCGCGAGCTCCGGCGCGGCGGCGCCCGCCACGTTGAAGTAGCGCAGGCACACGGTGGAGATCCCGTACGCCCGCCCGGCCGCCCGGACCAGCCACTCGCCCGCCAGCTTGGTCTCCCCGTAGGGGTTGACCGGCGCGCAGGGGGTGTCCTCGGTGATCAGGTCCACGTCCGGGTTGCCGTACACCGCCGCGGAGGAGGAGAACAGCAGCCGGTGGACGCCCGCCGCCGCCATGGCGTCCAGGAGGGTGGCGAGGCCGCCGACGTTCTCCTGGTAGTAGCGGGTGGGCTCGGCGACGGACTCGGCTACCTGCTTGCGGGCGGCGAGGTGGACGACGCCGGTGACGCCGTGCTCCGTGAGGACCTCCCGCAGCCGGGGGCCGTCCAGGGTGGAGCCGGTGACGAGCGGGACGTCGGAGGGGAGCCGTGCGGGTACGGCGGCGGAGAGGTCGTCCAGTACGACGACCTTCTCGCCGGCGCCGGCCATGGCGCGTGCCACATGCGCCCCGATGTATCCGGCACCGCCGGTGATCAGCCAGGTCATGTTTCCTCACCCTATGCTCCGCGGGGGATCGCGCACCGGCGCCGGCCGGGCGGGCCGTAGCCCTCGGCGACCGGGCGCACACCCCTCGTCGACCCGCGTGTCCCGGATGCCCGCATCTGCGGCCGCGGTTTGTGGGGCGGGGGCGGGATCACCCATGATGATCGCGGCGAAGGGCGGGGCCCCGGACGCGGGACGGGTCGTGAACGGCCGGTGAACACGGGCTTCGGTTCATCCGATACCCTCTGCCGACATGCCGCCCGGGTGCCGCAGGCAAGGGGCGCCCCACCACGCAGAAGACCGGCGCCGACGCGCCGGCACCCAGGGAGTGAGTTCGGTTGCCGACCGCCATCGTCACCGGTCAGCCGGTCCCCGGATCGTCGCTCGAGAGCGATCTGCGGTCCCTCGGCTTCGACGTCCGGATGGCGGAGAGCACCGCCGAGACCGAGACTCTGCTCGCGGCCGCCCCCGCCGGTGATCGCGTGGCCGTGGTCGACGCCGGTTTCGTCGGCCATGTGCACGCCCTGCGGCTCGGCCTGACCGACCCCCGCTTCCCGCTCGCCGCCGTCCCCGGCGCCGTCACCGCGCAGCCGGCCGCCCGGCAGGCGCTGACCCGCGCCGTGGCCCGGGAGACCTCCTCGGGCGGCGGCACCGCGGTGGCCGTCGGCAGCCTGGCCGACCGGATCGTCACCGAGCTGGACGCCGACGGCAGCGAGGTCCACCGCCCCGAGCTGGGCAGCCTCGTCGCCGTCGTACCCGCCGACCCGCAGGCCCGCAACGAGGCGCGGCAGGCCGTCGCCGCCGTGGACGACGAGGCCGTGCGCCTGAAGTCGGCCGTGAAGTCCCGCGACGGCTTCTTCACCACGTACTGCATCAGCCCGTACTCGCGCTACCTCGCCCGCTGGTGCGCGCGCCGCGGTCTGACCCCGAACCAGGTCACCACCGCCTCGCTGCTCACCGCGCTGATCGCGGCGGGCTGCGCGGCCACCGGCACCCGCGGCGGTTTCATAGCCGCCGGCGTCCTGCTGATCGCCTCCTTCGTGCTGGACTGCACCGACGGTCAGCTCGCCCGCTACGCCCTGAAGTACTCCACCCTCGGCGCCTGGCTCGACGCCACCTTCGACCGGGCCAAGGAGTACGCCTACTACGCCGGGCTCGCCCTGGGCGCGGCCCGCGGCGGCCATGACGACGTCTGGGCGCTCGCGCTCGGCGCGATGGTCCTCCAGACCTGCCGGCACGTGGTCGACTTCTCCTTCAACGAGGCCAACCACGACGCCACCGCCAACACCAGCCCCACCGCCGCCCTCTCCGACAAGCTGGACAGCGTCGGCTGGACGGTCTGGGTGCGCCGGATGATAGTGCTGCCGATCGGTGAGCGCTGGGCGATGATCGCGGTCCTGACCGCCGTCACCACCCCGCGGATCACCTTCTACGCGCTGCTCGTCGGCTGCGCCTTCGCCGCCACGTACACCACCGCGGGCCGGGTGCTGCGCTCGCTGACCCGCAAGGCGCACCGCACCGACCGCGCCGCGCAGGCACTGGCCGACCTCGCCGACTGCGGCCCGCTCAGCGAGGCGGTCGGGCGTGTCGCCCGGCGCGGTCTGCCCGGCCTCGCCGTCCCCGCCGTCGCCCTGCTCGGCGGCGCCGCGGTCGTCGCCTGCTCGGCCCTCTCCGGCTACGGCTCGGTGGTGCCGGTGATCGGCGCCCTGGTCTACGTCCTCACCTCGGCCCTCGCCGTCGCCCGCCCGCTCAAGGGCACCCTCGACTGGCTGGTCCCGCCGTTCTTCCGCGCCGCCGAGTACGGCACCGTCCTCGCGCTCGCCGGTAAAGCGGGCGTGAACGGGGCGCTTCCCGCGGCTTTCGGGCTGGTGGCGGCGGTCGCCTACCATCACTACGACACGGTGTACCGCATCCGCGGCAACGCCGGAGCGCCGCCGGCCTGGCTGGTGCGCTCCATAGGGGGGCACGACGGGCGCACCCTGCTCGTCACCGTCCTGGCCGCGGCGCTCACCGCCGCGCAGTTCACGGCCGCGCTCACGGTGCTCGCCGTGATCGTCGCCCTGGTGGTGCTCGCGGAGAGCATCCGGTTCTGGGTGTCCGCAGGGGCACCCGCCGTACACGATGAAGGAGAAACCGCATGATCGGCCTCGTGCTGGCGGCCGGCGCCGGACGGCGTCTGCGCCCCTACACGGACACCCTGCCCAAGGCGCTGGTGCCGGTGGGGCCCGCGGGCATGGAGGGCGAGCCCACGGTTCTCGACCTCACCCTCGGCAACTTCGCGGAGATCGGGCTGACCGAGGTCGCGATCATCGTCGGCTACCGCAAGGAGGCCGTCTACGCCCGCCAGGCCGCCCTTGAGGAGAAGTACGGCCTCAAGCTCACCCTGATCGACAACGACAAGGCCGAGGAGTGGAACAACGCCTACTCCCTGTGGTGCGGGCGCGACGCGCTCAAGGAGGGTGTGATCCTCGCCAACGGCGACACCGTGCACCCGGTCTCGGTCGAGAAGACGCTGCTGGCCGCCCGCGGTGACGGCAAGAAGATCATCCTCGCGCTGGACACCGTGAAGTCCCTGGCGGACGAGGAGATGAAGGTCGTCGTCGACCCCGCCAAGGGCATGACGAAGATCACCAAGCTGATGGACCCGGCCGAGGCGACCGGTGAGTACATCGGCGTGACCCTGATCGAGGGCGACGCGGCCGAGGAGCTGGGCGACGCGCTGAAGACGGTCTGGGAGACCGACCCGCAGCAGTTCTACGAGCACGGCTACCAGGAGCTGGTCGACCGCGGCTTCCGGATCGACGTGGCGCCCATCGGCGATGTCTCCTGGGTCGAGATCGACAACCACGACGACCTGGCCAAGGGGCGGGAGATCGCGTGCCGCTACTGACCCGGCTGATCCCCTCGCCGGTCGTCGTGGACATCCGTCCGGGTGCCCTGGACGACCTGGCCGGCGTCCTCGCCGACGAGCGCATCTCCCAGTCGGGCCGCCTCGCCGTCGCCGTCAGCGGCGGCTCCGGCGCCCAGCTGCGCGAGCGCCTCGCCCCCTCGCTGCCCGGCGCCTCCTGGTACGAGGTGGGCGGCGGCACCCTGGACGACGCGATCCGGCTGGCCGGCGAGATGAAGTCCGGCCACTACGACGCGGTGGTCGGGCTCGGCGGCGGCAAGATCATCGACTGCGCCAAGTTCGCCGCGGCCCGGATCGGCCTGCCCCTGGTCGCCGTGCCCACCAACCTCGCGCACGACGGCCTGTGCTCGCCGGTCGCCACGCTCGACAACGACGCGGGGCGCGGCTCCTACGGTGTGCCGAACCCGATCGCGGTCGTCATCGACCTGGACGTGATCCGTGCCGCTCCGGCCCGCTTCGTCCGGGCCGGTATCGGCGACGCCATCTCCAACATCAACGCGATCGCGGACTGGGAGCTGTCCCACCGGGTCAACGGCGAGAAGGTCGACGGGCTCGCCGCGGCCATGGCCCGCCAGGCCGGCGAGGCGGTGCTGCGGCACCCCGGCGGCATCGGCGACAACGGCTTCCTCCAGGTGCTCGCCGAGGCGCTGGTCCTCAGCGGTATCTCGATGTCGATCTCCGGCGACTCCCGGCCCTCCTCCGGCTCCTGCCACGAGATCAACCACGCGTTCGACCTGCTGTTCCCCAAGCGCGCGGCCGCCCATGGCGAGCAGTGCGGACTCGGCGCGGCCTTCGCGATGTATCTGCGCGGGGCCCACGAGGAGGCCGGGCACACCGCCCAGGTGCTGCGCCGGCACGGGCTTCCGGTGCTGCCGGAGGAGATCGGCTTCACCGTGGACGAGTTCGTCCGCGCCGTGGAGTTCGCGCCGGAGACCCGGCCCGGCCGCTACACCATCCTCGAACACCTCGACCTCAAGCCGAACCAGATCAAGGACATCTACGCCGACTATGTCAAGGCCATCGGTAGCTGAACTCCGTCCGGTCGTCCACCCCGCCGGGGTGAAGGACCGGCGCAGCGGTGAGCACTGGGCGGGACGCCTCTACATGCGTGAGGTCTCCCTGCGCATCGACCGCTACCTGGTGAACACCAGGGTCACGCCCAACCAGCTCACGTACCTGATGACCCTGTGCGGTGTGCTCGCGGCCCCGGCCCTGCTGGTGCCGGGGATCTGGGGCGCGATCCTCGGCGTGGTCGCCACCCAGCTGTACCTGCTGCTGGACTGCGTCGACGGCGAGATCGCCCGCTGGCGCAAGCAGTACTCCCTCGCCGGTGTCTACCTGGACCGGGTCGGCGCCTACCTCACCGACGCGGCCGTGCTGGTCGGCCTCGGGCTGCGCGCCGCCGACCTGTGGGGCTCCGGCCGTATCGACTGGCTGTGGGCCTTCCTCGGTACCCTGGCCGCGCTCGGCGCGATCCTGATCAAGGCGGAGACCGACCTGGTCGGTGTCGCCCGGCACCAGACCGGCAAGCCGCCGGTGCAGGAGGCCGCCGCCGAGCCGCGTTCCTCCGGGATGGCGCTGGCCCGCCGGGCCGCCTCGGCGCTGAAGTTCCACCGGCTCATCCTCGGTATCGAGGCCTCGCTGCTGATCGTGCTCCTCGCCATCGCGGACCAGATCCACGGCGACCTGTTCTTCACCCGGCTCGGCACCGCCGTCCTCGCGGGCATCGCCCTGCTCCAGACGCTGCTGCACCTGGTGTCCATCCTCGCCTCCAGCAGGCTGAAGTGAGCGCGGCCGCGCGCGTCGGCGCCGTCATCATCACCATGGGCAACCGGCCCGAGGAGCTGCGCGCCCTGCTCGACTCGGTCGCCAAGCAGGACGGTGACCCCATCGAGGTGGTCGTCGTCGGCAACGGCTCCCCGGTGCCCGACGTCCCCGAGGGCGTGCGCACCGTCGAGCTGCCGGAGAACCTGGGCATCCCGGGCGGCCGCAATGTCGGCATCGAGGCGTTCGGCCCCGGCGGCCAGGACGTCGACATCCTGCTCTTCCTGGACGACGACGGCCTGCTCGCCCGGCACGACACCGCCGAGCTGTGCCGCGAGGCGTTCGCCGCCGACCCGCAGCTGGGCATCATCAGCTTCCGCATCGCCGATCCCGAGACCGGTGAGACCCAGCGCCGCCATGTGCCCCGGCTGCGCGCCGCGGACCCGATGCGCTCCTCGCGGGTGACCACCTTCCTGGGCGGCGCCAACGCGGTGCGCACCAAGGTGCTCGGCGAGGTCGGCGGGCTGCCCGCCGAGTTCTTCTACGCCCATGAGGAGACCGATCTGGCCTGGCGGGCGCTGGACGCCGGCTGGCTGATCGACTACCGCTCCGACATGGTGCTGTTCCACCCGACGACCGCGCCCTCGCGGCACGCCGTCTACCACCGCATGGTGGCCCGCAACCGCGTCTGGCTCGCCCGGCGCAACCTCCCCGCCCCGCTGGTCCCCGTCTACCTGGGCGTGTGGCTGCTGCTCACGCTGGCCCGACGGCCCTCGCGGCCGGCCCTCGTGGCCTGGTTCGGCGGCTTCAAGGAGGGCTGGACCACGCCCTGCGGTCCGCGCCGTCCGATGCGCTGGCGCACGGTCTGGCGGCTCACCCGGCTGGGCCGTCCTCCGGTCATCTGAGAAGCTTCTTACCTGAACAGCAAGCTTCTTACTGAGAGAGTCCGGGTTCTTACTCGTGAGTCACACAACGCATGACGCCGGTGTCGCGGTGAGCGCGATACCGTCGCCCGATGAGGGGCTGACGCCGGCCGAGCTGGCCGCCAGGTACGGGCTCGCCGTCAGCGGCGCCCGTCCCTCGCTGGTGGAGTACGTCCGTCAGCTCTGGAGCCGGCGCCACTTCATCCTCGCCTTCTCGCAGGCGAAGCTGACGGCGCAGTACAGCCAGGCCAAGCTCGGGCAGCTGTGGCAGGTCGCCACCCCGTTGCTGAACGCGGCCGTGTACTACTTCATCTTCGGCGTCATCCTGCACGCCAGCCGCGGCATGTCCCATGATGTGTACATCCCGTTCCTGGTCACCGGCGTCTTCGTGTTCACCTTCACGCAGAGCTCGGTCATGTCGGGTGTGCGCGCCATCTCCGGGAACCTCGGCCTGGTGCGCGCCCTGCACTTCCCGCGCGCCTCGCTGCCCGTCTCCTTCTCGCTCCAGCAGCTCCAGCAGCTGCTGTTCTCGATGATCGTGCTGTTCATCGTGGCGATCGGCTTCGGCAGCTACCCCGGCATGTCCTGGCTCCTGATCGTGCCGATCCTGGCGTTGCAGTTCCTGTTCAACACCGGTCTCGCGCTGATCGTGGCCCGCATGGGCGCCAAGACGCCGGACATGGCGCAGCTGATGCCGTTCGTGCTGCGCACCTGGATGTACACCTCCGGCGTGATGTTCTCCATCAGCACGATGATGGCGGACCGCCCGGAGTGGGCGGTGCGGCTGCTCCAGGTCAACCCGGCCGCGATCTACATGGACCTGATGCGCTTCGCGCTGATCGACGGCTACGGCGCCTCGAACCTGCCCCCGCATGTGTGGGCGATCGCGGCGTTCTGGGCCGTGGCGGTCTTCGCCGGCGGCTTCGTGTACTTCTGGAAGGCGGAGGAGCGGTACGGCCGTGGCTGAGCAGAACGCCGAGCAGAACCCCCAGCAGAGCACCACGGACACCGGCGAGCGCCGTCCGACGGTCATCGCGGACGATCTGCACATCGTCTACCGGGTCAACGGCGCCAAGACCGGCAAGGGCAGCGCGACGGCCGCCCTCAGCCGGATCCTCAAGCGCGGCGAGGAGCGGGGCGTGCGCAAGGTGCACGCCGTGCGCGGGGTCTCCTTCGTCTCCTACCGCGGCGAGGCCATCGGCCTGATCGGCTCCAACGGCTCCGGCAAGTCCACCCTGCTGCGCGCCATCGCCGGCCTGCTGCCCGCGGAGCGGGGCAAGGTCTACACCGACGGCCAGCCCTCCCTGCTGGGTGTGAACGCGGCCCTGATGAACGACCTGACCGGCGAGCGCAACGTCATCCTGGGCGGTCTCGCCATGGGCATGTCGCGCGAGCAGATCAGGGAGCGCTATCAGGACATCGTCGACTTCTCCGGGATCAACGAGAAGGGCGACTTCATCACCCTGCCGATGCGCACCTACTCCTCCGGTATGGCCGCCCGGCTGCGTTTCTCGATCGCGGCCGCCAAGGACCACGACGTCCTCATGATCGACGAGGCTCTGGCCACCGGTGACCGCAAGTTCCAGAAGCGCTCCGAGGAACGCATCCGGGAACTGCGCAAGGAGGCCGGCACGGTCTTTCTGGTCAGCCACAACAACAAGTCCATCCGCGACACCTGCAACCGCGTGCTGTGGCTGGAACGCGGTGAGCTGCGCATGGACGGGCCGACCGAAGAGGTGCTCAAGGAGTACGAGAAGTTCACCGGCAAGTGAACTGTTTCGGCCAGGGCCCCGCCGGCAACCTTCCGGCGGGGCCCCGCGTCTGCAAAGGAAGCGTCAACTCCCAAGCCTGTCAGGAATCTTGGCGCCAATCGGTGTGTTCTTGTGATGTGCGGGACACCCCCTCGAATCTTGATGTGTTGTACAACGTAAGCTGTACCGGTGCCGGAAAGCGGCAAGTGGGGCGATAATGCGCGACACCCTGCGCCAGGCCACGCCCCGCGAATTGCCGGGCGGCGTGTCCGAAATAGTGTGTATTGGGTCGGCAGTGTAGAACGGGAGATGTGACGGCAATGGCTACGGAAACTCCCCAGCTCAACGCAGCATGTGCCGTTGCCGCCCCGGGCGTCGCCCGATGACGGCCACCACGAGGGCGCCGGACCTGGAACGCGCCACCCTCGACAAGGCCGCGAGCGAGAACTTCCCCGTGGCCCCCTTCTTCCTGCCCCGCGACTGGCGCGACGACCTCATGGCGGTCTACGGCTTCGCCCGTCTGGTCGACGACATCGGCGACGGAGACCTCGCCCCCGGCGGAGCCGACGCCGAACTGCTCGGCGTGTCGGCCACCGACGCCGACGACCGGCTGCTGCTGCTCGACGCCTTCGAGGCCGATCTGCGCCGGGTCTTCGACGCCACCCCGAGCCACCCCCTGCTGCGCCGGCTCCAGCCCGTCGTACGGCGCCGGGCGCTCACCCCCGAGCCGTTCCTCGGCTTGATCGCCGCCAACCGCCAGGACCAGCTCGTCACCCGGTACGAGACGTACGACGACCTCCTCGCCTACTGCGAACTGTCCGCCAACCCCGTCGGCCGCCTCGTCCTCGCCGTCACCGGCACCTCGACCCCCGAGCGGATCCGTCTGTCCGACGCGATCTGCACCGCGCTCCAGATCGTGGAACACCTCCAGGACGTCGCCGAGGACTTCGGCCACGACCGGATCTATCTTCCGGCCGAGGACATGAAGCGCTTCCACGTCACGGAAACCGATCTGTCCGCGAAAACCGCGGGCGCATCGATGCGCGCCCTGGTTGCATACGAAGCACAACGCGCCCGCGATCTGCTGAATGAAGGCGCCCCCCTGGTGGGTAGCGTCCACGGCAGGTTGAAGCTGCTGCTCGCAGGGTTCGTGGCGGGGGGAAGGGCGGCGGTCCGCGCGATCGCCGCCGCCGAATACGACGTTCTTCCCGGCCCGCCCAAACCAGGCAAGGTCCAGTTGCTGCGTGAGGCGGGCGTGATTCTGCGAGGAGAGGGGTGATCCGGACCGTGGAGTCTGCGTCGCACGTGTCCGCACCGGTGCTCGCCGCCTACCGCTACTGCGAGACGGTGACCGGACAGCAGGCCCGTAACTTCGCGTACGGCATCCGGCTGCTGCCCACACCGAAGCGGCGCGCCATGTCGGCGCTGTACGCGTTCTCACGGCGTGTCGATGACATCGGCGACGGTGATCTGGCCGACGACGTGAAGGTGGCACGGCTCCAGGAGACCCGGGCCCTGCTCGCCCGGATCCGGGAGGGCGGCATCGAGGAGGACGACACCGACCCGGTGGCCGTCGCGCTCACCCATGCCGCCGACGCCTTCCCGATCCCGCTCGACGGCCTGGACGAGCTGATCGACGGCGTCGAGATGGACACCCGCGGGGAGACCTACGAGACCTGGGACGACCTGAAGGTCTACTGCCGGTGTGTCGCCGGTGCCATCGGCCGCCTCTCGCTCGGCGTGTTCGGCACCGAACCGGGCGCCCGCGGCGCCGAGCGCGCCGCCGAGTACGCCGACACGCTCGGGCTCGCGCTCCAGCTCACCAACATCCTCCGGGACGTCCGCGAGGACGCCCTGGGCGGCCGTACGTATCTGCCCGCCGACGACCTGGCCAAGTTCGGCTGCGCGGCCGGATTCGAGCGGCCCACCCCGCCGGAGGGCTCCGACTTCGCCGGCCTCGTGCACTTCGAGGTCCGCCGCGCCCGTGCCCTTTTCGCCGAGGGCTACCAGCTGCTGCCCATGCTCGACCGGCGCAGCGGCGCCTGCGTGGCCGCCATGGCCGGCATCTACCGCCGCCTCCTGGACCGCATCGCGCGCGACCCCGAGGCCGTGCTGCGCGGCCGGGTCTCGCTGCCCGGCCACGAGAAGGCGTACGTCGCCGTGCGCGGTCTGTCCGGCCTCGACACCCGGCAGGTCACCCGTCATGGCGCCGGGCGATCCGTCGGGAGGCGCGTCTGATGGACCTCACCGAACCAGCGGACTTCCACCGGGCAACCCCGCGCCACGGCGTGGCGTCCCTGACTGCGACGACCGTACGTGCACCGTTCAACCAGCACGGCCGGCACGCACGGAAGGACGCACCATGAGCGACGGCGCACGCCCCGCACCGGGACAGCGCACTCCCGAGAGCGCGGCCCGCGGCGCCGTCGTGATCGGCGGCGGCCTCGCCGGCATCACCGCGGCGCTCGCCCTCGCCGACGCGGGCGTCCGCGTCACCCTGCTCGAAGGCAGGCCCAGGCTGGGCGGCCTCGCCTTCTCCTTCCAGCGCGGCGAACTGACCGTCGACAACGGCCAGCATGTGTACCTGCGTTGCTGCACCGCCTACCGCTGGTTCCTCGACCGGATCGAGGGCGCGGCGCTGGCGCCGTTGCAGGACCGCCTGGACGTGCCCGTCGTGGACCTCGCCAAGCCCGAGGGCCGGCGGCTCGGCAGACTGCGGCGCGACCCGCTGCCCGTGCCCCTGCATCTGGGGCGCAGCCTGGCCGCCTATCCGCACCTCTCGCTCGCCGAGCGCGCCTCCGTCGGGCGTGCCGCGCTCGCGCTCAAGGGTCTCGACCTCGCCGATCCGACCCTGGACACCCAGGACTTCGGCAGCTGGCTGGCCGCCCACGGCCAGTCGGCGCGTGCCATCGAGGCCCTGTGGGACCTGGTCGGGGTCGCCACCCTCAACGCGGTCGCGGGCGACTCCTCGCTGGGGCTCGCCGCGATGGTGTTCAAGACCGGTCTGCTGTCCGACCCGGGAGCGGCCGACATCGGCTGGGCCCATGTCCCGCTGGGCGAACTGCACGACCGGCTGGCCCGCAGGGCGCTCGACTCCGCGGGCGTGCGTACCGAGGTCCGTTCACGCGTCACCTCCGTCTCTGCCATGGAGAACGGTGGCTGGTGCGTCGAGGTTCCCGGCGAGCGCATCAAAACGGACGCGGTCGTCCTCGCCGTACCCCAGCGCGAGGCGTACGAACTGCTGCCGCCCGGCGCCCTCGACGCCCCCGAGCGGCTGCTCGAGATCGGCACCGCGCCCATCCTCAACGTGCATGTGGTGTACGACCGCAAGGTGCTCGCGCGGCCCTTCTTCGCCGCCCTCGGCACCCCCGTGCAGTGGGTCTTCGACCGCACCCACGCCTCCGGGCTGCGCTCGGGCCAGTACCTCGCGCTGTCCCAGTCGGCCGCGCAGGACGACATCGACCTCCCCGTCGCGGAGCTCCGCGCGCGCTACGTCCCGGAGTTGGAGAAGCTCCTCCCGGGCACGCGCGGCGCCGTGATCGAGGACTTCTTCGTGACCCGGGAGCGTACGGCGACGTTCGCGCCCACCCCCGGCGTCGGGCGTCTGCGGCCCGGCGCCCGCACCAAGGCATCCGGCCTGTACCTGGCCGGAGCGTGGACCGCCACCGGGTGGCCCGCGACCATGGAGAGTGCGGTCCGTAGCGGAGTGAGCGCGGCCGATGCCGCGCTCCGCGCCCTGGGCCGGCCCCGTCCGAGCCGTCTCTTCGCCTTCGAGGAGGCGGCCTGATGCCTCATCGGCAGCCGGCGGCAGGCCCCCGCACCTTCGGTACCGCAACAAGAGGAGAGACTGTGCCCACTGTGCCCCCGGCCTCGACGGAGACCGCGGTGGACGTCACCGCGCTGCTGGAGCGCGGACGGACCCTGGCCACACCGGTCCTGCGTGCGGCCGTCGACCGCCTCGCTCCTCCCATGGACACCGTCGCCGCCTACCACTTCGGCTGGATCGACGCCGCCGGCAACCCGGCCGACGGCGACGGCGGCAAGGCCGTACGTCCCGCGCTCGCCGTGCTCTCCGCCGAGGTCACCGGCAGTGCGCCCGAGACCGGTGTGCCGGGCGCCGTCGCCGTGGAACTGGTCCACAACTTCTCGCTGCTGCACGACGACCTGATGGACGGCGACGAGCAGCGCCGCCACCGCGACACCGTCTGGAAGGTGCACGGCCCCGCCCAGGCCATCCTGGTCGGCGACGCCCTGTTCGCGCTGGCCAACGAGCTGCTGCTGGAGCTCGGTTCGGTCGAGGCCGGCCGCGCCACCCGCCGGCTCACCACCGCCACCCGCGCCCTGATCGACGGTCAGGCCCAGGACATCTCCTACGAGCACCGCGACCGCGTCAGCGTCGAGGAGTGCCTGGAGATGGAGGGCAACAAGACCGGCGCGCTGCTCGCCTGCGCCTCCTCCATCGGCGCGGTCCTCGGCGGCGCCGACGACGCCACCGCCGACGCGCTGGAGCGCTACGGCTACCACCTCGGACTCGCCTTCCAGGCCGTGGACGATCTGCTCGGCATCTGGGGCGACCCGGAGGCCACCGGCAAGCAGACCTGGAGCGATCTGCGCCAGCGCAAGAAGTCGCTGCCGGTGGTCGCCGCGCTCGCGGCCGGCGGACCCGCCTCCGAGCGGCTCGGCGAGATCCTCGCCGCCGACGCCAAGAGCAGCGACTTCGAGAACTTCTCCGAGGAGGAGTTCGCGGCCCGCGCCGCCCTCATCGAGGAGGCGGGCGGCCGCGAATGGACCGCCGAGGAGGCGCGCCGCCAGCACACCATCGCCGTCAGCGCCCTGGACGCGGTCACCATGCCGGACCAGGTGCGGGCCGCCTTCACGGCCCTCGCCGACTTCGTCGTCGTACGAAAGAGATGATCACTATCGGTCGAACCACCCTCGCGTAGTCGCCGGCCGGTGTCGCGACAGGAAGCACACCGGCCGACGGCGGACCCACAGCAGCACGTCTCGCACGACTGTACGAAGGGGAAGCCATGACAGCGACGACCGACGGAAGCACCGGGGCCACCTTGCCGTCCCGCGCTGCCGCGGCCAGCGACACCACCCTCACGACCCCCGAGGCGGCCGGGGCACCGGAAGCCGCCGCACAGGCCGCCCGCCGTGCCACCGACTTCCTGCTCTCCCGGCAGGACGCCGAGGGCTGGTGGAAGGGCGACCTGGAGACCAACGTCACCATGGACGCCGAGGACCTGCTGCTCCGCCAGTTCCTGGGCATCCAGGACGAGCGCACCACGCAGGCCGCCGCGAAGTTCATCCGCGGCGAACAGCGCGAGGACGGCACCTGGGCCACCTTCTGGGGCGGACCCGGCGAACTGTCCACCACCATCGAGGCGTACGTCGCCCTGCGGCTGGCCGGCGACACGCCCGACGCCCCGCACATGGCGCGGGCCGCCGCCTGGATCCGTGAGCGCGGCGGTATTGCCGCCGCCCGGGTCTTCACCCGTATCTGGCTCGCCCTGTTCGGCTGGTGGAAATGGGAAGACCTGCCGGAGATGCCCCCGGAACTGATCTGGTTCCCCGGCTGGATGCCGCTGAACATCTACGACTTCGGGTGCTGGGCCCGGCAGACGATCGTGCCGCTGACCATCGTCTCGGCCAAGCGCCCGGTGCGTCCCGCGCCCTTCGCGCTGGACGAGCTGCACACCGACCCGGCGAACCCCAATCCGCCCAAACCCCTTGCGCCCGCGAACACCTGGGACGGTGCCTTCCAGCGCCTGGACCGGGCGCTCAGGCAGCTGCGCAAGGTCGTCCCGCGCCGGCTGCGCAAGGCCGCGATGAACGCCGCCGCCCGCTGGATCATCGAGCGGCAGGAGAACGACGGCTGCTGGGGCGGCATCCAACCCCCGGCCGTGTACTCGGTCATCGCCCTGCATCTGCTCGGCTACGACCTCGAACACCCCGTACTGCGCGAGGGGTTGGCCTCGCTGGACCGGTTCGCCGTCTGGCGCGAGGACGGCGCCCGGATGATCGAGGCCTGCCAGTCCCCGGTATGGGACACCTGCCTGGCCGCCATCGCGCTGGTCGACGCCGGGCTGCCCGTCGACCACCCCCAACTGGTCAAGGCCGCCGACTGGTTGCTCGGCGAGGAGATCGTCCGGCCCGGCGACTGGGCCGTAAAACGCCCCCAACTTCCGCCGGGCGGCTGGGCGTTCGAGTTCCACAACGACAACTACCCGGACATCGACGACACCGCCGAGGTCTCCCTCGCGCTGCGCCGGATCCGGCACCACGACCCGGAGCGCACGGATAGGGCGATCGGGCGCGCGGTGCGCTGGAACCTCGGCATGCAGTCGAAGAACGGCGCCTGGGGCGCCTTCGACGTCGACAACACAAGCCCGTTCCCCAACCGGTTGCCGTTCTGCGACTTCGGCGAGGTCATCGATCCGCCGTCCGCGGACGTCACCGCGCACGTGGTGGAGATGCTCGCCGCCGAGGGTCTCGCCCATGACCCGCGCACCCGGCGCGGCATCGCCTGGCTGCTCGCCGAACAGGAGGAGAACGGGGCGTGGTTCGGCCGCTGGGGCGTCAACTACATCTACGGCACCGGGTCGGTGGTCCCGGCGCTGACCGCGGCCGGGCTGCCCGCCTCGCACCCGGCGATCCGGCGAGCGGTGACCTGGCTGGAGTCGGTCCAGAACGACGACGGCGGCTGGGGCGAGGACCTGCGCTCCTACAAGCACGCCAGGGAATGGGCCGGCCGGGGCGCCTCCACCCCCTCGCAGACCGCGTGGGCGCTGATGGCCCTGCTCGCGGCGGGGGAGAAGGACTCCAAGGCCGTCGAGCGGGGCATCCAGTGGCTCGCCACCACCCAGCGGGAGGACGGCACCTGGGACGAGCCGTACTTCACCGGCACCGGCTTCCCCTGGGACTTCTCCATCAACTACCACCTGTACCGGCAGGTGTTCCCGCTCACCGCGCTCGGCCGGTATCTGCACGGGGACCCCTTCGAGCGGCAGCTGCTCGCCAGGACCCCCCGGCCGCGGCCCGAGGCGGCCAAGCCCGCCGGGCCACCGCTCTCCGAGGCCAAGGGGAGCTGATGTGAACGTCCAGCCCGCCCCGGCCCCGCTGCTGATCGCCTGCGCGCTCGGCATCGAGCACCTCGCGCTGCGCTCGGGCGATCGCGGCGGAGCCGGCGGGCCGGTCACGTTCGTCCGTACCGGGATGGGGCCGCGGGCGGCGCAGCGCTCCCTCACCCGGCACCTGGCCCGGCCCGCGCTCACCGATGCCGCCGTGGTGGCCACCGGTTTCTGCGCGGGCCTCGCCCCCGGGATGCACCCCGGTGACCTGGTGGTCGCCGAGGAGACCCGGGACCCGCACGGCACCGTGCCGTGCGTGGCCACCGAACTGCTGGTGAAGGAACTCGCGCGGCTGCTGCCCGGCCGCACGGTCCACACCGGCCCGCTCACCGGCTCCGATCATGTCGTCCGCGGCCCCGAACGGTCCGCCCTGCGCGCGACCGGCGCGATCGCCGTCGACATGGAGTCCGCGGCCACCCTGCTCAGAGCCGTGACCGCGGGCGAACGCCCGGTCGCCGCCGTCCGGGTGGTCGTCGACACTCCCGAACACGAACTCGTCCGGATCGGCACCGTGCGCGGTGGAATATCAGCATTCCGTGTTCTTCGTTCCGTACTTCCCGCATATTTCGAATGGCACCGTTCTTTGCTGCTCCCCCGGAGGTGAGCCCAGATGGCCATGCCGTTGCGCCAGTCCATCAAGGTCGCTACATACCTGGCCGAACAGAAGTTCCGCAAGCGGGACAAGTTCCCGCTCATCGTGGAGCTCGAACCGCTCTTCGCGTGCAACCTCAAATGCGAGGGCTGCGGCAAGATCCAGCATCCGGCCGGGGTGCTCAAGCAGCGCATGCCGGTCGCCCAGGCGGTGGGCGCGGTGCTCGAATCGGGTGCGCCGATGGTCTCCATCGCGGGCGGCGAGCCCCTGATGCACCCTCAGATCGATGAGATCGTGCGGCAGTTGGTGGCCAAGAGGAAGTACGTCTTCCTGTGCACCAACGCGATGCTGCTGCGCAAGAAGATTGAGAAGTTCACCCCCTCGCCCTACTTCGCCTTCGCGGTGCACATCGACGGGCTGCGCGAGCGGCACGACGAGTCCGTTGCCAAGGAAGGCGTGTTCGACGAGGCGGTGGCGGCCATCAAGGAGGCCAAGCGGCGCGGCTTCCGGGTGACCACCAACTCCACCTTCTTCAACACCGACACCCCGCAGACCGTCATCGAGGTGCTCAACTTCCTCAACGACGACCTGAAGGTGGACGAGATGATGATCTCGCCCGCCTACGCCTACGAGAAGGCCCCCGACCAGGAGCACTTCCTCGGTGTGGAGCAGACCCGCGAGCTGTTCCGGAAGGCGTTCTCGGGCGGCAACCGCAAGAAGTGGCGGCTCAACCACTCCCCGCTCTTCCTGGACTTCCTGGAGGGCAAGGTCGACTTCCCGTGCACCGCGTGGGCGATCCCGAACTACTCGCTCTTCGGCTGGCAGCGTCCCTGCTACCTGATGAGCGACGGGTACGTGCCGACGTACCGGGAGCTGGTGGAGGACACCGACTGGGACAAGTACGGCCGCGGCAAGGACCCGCGGTGCGCCAACTGCATGGCGCACTGCGGCTACGAGCCCACCTCCGTGCTCGCCACCATGGGCTCCCTGACGGAGTCGCTGCGGGCCCTGCGCGAGACGGTCTCGGGAAACCGGGAGTAAAGCGATGACCGCCGTACCCTTGGGCGTTCCCGAGGTGCCGGCCCGGCAGGTGGCCCCGCGGCGGCGGTCGCGGGAGATCCACGTCGGGCCGGTGGCGGTCGGGGGCGGGGCGCCGGTCTCGGTGCAGTCGATGACGACGACCCGTACGTCGGACATCGGCGCCACCCTCCAGCAGATCGCCGAACTCACCGCGTCCGGCTGCCAGATCGTCCGCGTCGCCTGCCCCACGCAGGACGACGCGGACGCCCTCGCCGTCATCGCGCGCAAGTCGCAGATCCCGGTGATCGCGGACATCCACTTCCAGCCCAAGTACGTCTTCGCGGCCATCGAGGCGGGCTGCGCGGCGGTCCGGGTCAACCCGGGCAACATCAAGAGGTTCGACGACCAGATCGCCCAGATCGCGCGCGCCGCGAAGGACCACGGCACACCGGTCCGGATCGGGGTCAACGCCGGTTCGCTGGACCGGAGATTGCTCCAGAAGTACGGCAGGGCGACGCCGGAGGCGCTGGTCGAGTCGGCGTTGTGGGAGGCGTCGCTCTTCGAGGAGCACGACTTCCGGGACATCAAGATCTCGGTCAAGCACAACGACCCGGTCGTGATGATCGAGGCGTACCGCCAGCTGGCCGAACAGTGCGACTACCCGCTGCACCTCGGTGTCACGGAGGCCGGCCCCGCGTTCCAGGGCACCATCAAGTCGGCCGTCGCGTTCGGGGCGTTGCTCTCCCGGGGCATCGGCGACACCATCCGTGTCTCGCTGTCCGCGCCGCCGGTGGAGGAGGTCAAGGTCGGCATCCAGATCTTGCAGTCGCTGGGGCTGCGCGAGCGGCGTCTGGAGATCGTCTCCTGCCCCTCCTGCGGCCGCGCCCAGGTGGATGTCTACCGGCTCGCGGACGAGGTCACCGCGGGGCTCGACGGCCTCGAAGTGCCGCTGCGGGTGGCGGTGATGGGCTGTGTGGTCAACGGCCCCGGAGAGGCCCGTGAGGCCGATCTGGGAGTTGCCTCGGGCAACGGAAAGGGGCAGATCTTCGTCAAGGGGGAGGTCGTGCGGACCGTCCCGGAGTCCCGGATCGTCGAGACCCTGATCGAGGAGGCGCAGCGGCTCGCCGAGCGGATGAAGTGAGTCCACATAACTGCACGGAGCGAGAGGGGGCCACGAACGTGACGATTCTGGAGACGATCCGGCAACCGCGTGATCTGAAGGGGCTGTCCGGGGCGGAACTCGGCGTACTGGCCGAGGAGATACGCGAGTTCCTGGTGCAGGCGGTCTCGCGTACCGGTGGTCATCTCGGGCCCAACCTGGGCGTGGTGGAGCTGACCATCGCCCTGCACCGGGTCTTCGAGTCACCGGTCGACCGGATCCTCTGGGACACCGGCCATCAGACCTACGTACACAAGCTTCTGACAGGACGTCAGGACTTCTCCAAGCTGCGCGGCAAGGGCGGTCTGTCCGGCTACCCCGCGCGCGAGGAGTCGGAGCACGACGTCATCGAGAACAGCCACGCCTCCACCGCGCTCGGCTGGGCCGACGGCCTCGCCAAGGCGCGCGAGGTGAAGGGGGAGCGCAGCCATGTGGTCGCCGTCGTCGGAGACGGCGCGCTGACCGGCGGCATGGCCTGGGAGGCGCTGAACAACATCGCGGACGCCCCGGACCGGCCGCTGATCATCGTCGTCAACGACAACGCGCGCTCCTACGCCCCCACCATCGGCGGGCTCGCCGACCATCTGGCCACCCTGCGCACCACCGACGGCTACGAGAAGGTGCTCGCCTGGGGCAAGGAGGCGCTCCGGCGGACCCCCGTCGTCGGCGCGCCGCTCTACGAGTCCCTGCACGGCGCCAAGAAGGGCTTCAAGGACGCCTTCGCCCCCCAAGGGCTCTTCGAGGACCTGGGCCTGAAGTACGTCGGCCCGGTCGACGGGCATGACATCGGAGCCGTCGAGTCCGCGCTGCGCCGCGCCAAGCGCTTCCACGGACCGGTCCTGGTGCACTGCCTGACCGAGAAGGGCCGCGGCTACGAGCCCGCGCTCGCCGACGAGTTGGACCGCTTCCATGCCATCGGCGTGATGGACCCGGCGACCTGCGAACCGCTCACCGCCACCGGCGGGCGGTCCTGGACCTCGGTGTTCGGCGAGGAGATCGCACGGATCGGCGAGGAGCGCGAGGACGTCGTCGCGATCACCGCAGCGATGCTGCACCCGGTCGGTCTCGGCGCCTTCGCCGAACGCTTCCCGGAGCGGGTGTGGGACGTGGGCATCGCCGAACAGCACGCGGTCACCTCGGCCGCCGGGCTCGCCACCGCGGGACTGCATCCGGTCGTCGCCCTCTACGCCACCTTCCTCAACCGCGCCTTCGACCAGGTGCTGATGGATGTCGCCCTGCACCGCTGCGGGGTCACCTTCGTCCTCGACCGGGCCGGCGTCACCGGTCCCGACGGCGCCTCCCACAACGGCGTGTGGGACATGTCGCTCCTCCAGGTGGTGCCGGGACTGCGGATCGCCGCCCCGCGCGACGCGACCCGGTTGCGCGCCCAGTTGCGGGAGGCGGTGGCCGTGGAGGACGCGCCGACCGTGGTGCGGTTCCCGAAGGAGGACGTCGGACCGGACATCCCGGCCCTCGACCGGGTGGGCGGCATGGATGTGCTGCATCGCGCGCAGCGGGCGAAGGTGCTGCTGGTCGCCGTCGGTGTGATGGCGCCGGTGTGCCTCGGCGCGGCGGAACTCCTCGCGGAGGGCGGCACCGGCTGCACGGTGGTCGACCCCCGGTGGGTCAAGCCGGTCGATCCCGCCCTGCCGCAACTCGCCTCGGAGCACCGCATGGTGGCCGTGGTGGAGGACAACAGCCGTGCCTCCGGCGTCGGTTCTGCCGTCGCCGGAGCCCTCAGGGATGCCGGAGTCGACGTGCCGGTACGGCAGTTCGGCATCCCGGACCAGTTCCTGCCGCACGCCAAACGCAGTGAAGTACTGGCCGACCTCGGTCTCACCCCGGTGGAGATCGCCGGACGCATTTCAGCGAGCCTGGCCGTCAAGGATGCCGACGGCACCGTCAAGGAGAGTGAATGACCAGCGAGTTCGACCTCGGCGCCCTGCTCGCCGAGCGCGGAGCCGAGCGGTACGAGCTGCACACCAAGTACCTCAACCCGCAGCTCCCGCGCATGTTGCACACCATCGGCTTCGACAAGGTCTACGAGCGCGCCGAGGGCGCCCACTTCTTCGACGCCGACGGCAACGACTACCTGGACATGCTCGCCGGGTTCGGGGTGATGGGCCTCGGCCGCCACCACCCGGTCGTCCGCAAGGCGCTGCACGACGTCGTCGACATGGACCTCGCCGACCTCACCCGGTTCGACTGCCAGCCGCTGCCCGGACTGCTCGCCGAACGGCTGCTCGCCCACAGCCCGCACCTGGACCGGGTGTTCTTCGGCAACAGCGGCACCGAGGCGGTCGAGACGGCCCTGAAGTTCGCCCGCTACGCCACCGGCCGGCCCCGGGTCCTGTACTGCGAGCACGCCTTCCACGGGCTGACCACCGGCTCGCTGTCCGTCAACGGGGAGAGCGGCTTCCGCGACGGCTTCGCCCCGCTGCTGCCCGACACCGCCGTACCCCTCGGCGATCTCGACGCCCTGGCGCGGGAGTTGAAGAAGGGCGACGTGGCCGCGCTGATCGTGGAGCCGATCCAGGGCAAGGGCGTGCACGAGGCGCCGCCCGGCTATCTGCGCGCGGCCCAGGAGCTGTTGCACAAGCACAAGGCCCTGCTGATCGCGGACGAGGTGCAGACCGGCCTCGGCCGCACCGGCGACTTCTACGCCTATCAGCACGAGGACGGCGTGGAGCCGGACCTGGTGTGCGTCGCCAAGGCCCTGTCCGGCGGGTATGTCCCGGTCGGCGCGACCCTCGGCAAGGACTGGATCTTCAAGAAGGTCTATTCGTCCATGGACCGCGTCCTGGTGCACTCGGCGAGCTTCGGCGCCAACGCCCAGGCGATGGCGTGCGGCCTCGCCGTGCTGTCGGTCATGGAGAACGAGCAGATCGTCGCGGGCGTGCGCACCACGGGCGAGCTGCTGAGGTCCCGGCTCACCGAGCTGATCGACAAGTACGAGCTGCTGTCCGATGTGCGCGGCCGGGGCCTGATGATCGGCATCGAGTTCGGCAAGCCGTCCTCGCTGAAGCTGCGCAGCCGCTGGGCCATGCTCCAGGCCGCCCGCAAGGGCCTGTTCGCCCAGATGGTCGTCGTACCGCTGCTCCAGCGGCACCGGATCCTCACCCAGGTCTCCGGCGACCACCTGGAGGTCATCAAGCTGATCCCGCCGCTGGTCTTCGGCGAGGCCGACGTGGACCGGTTCATCGAGGGCTTCGCCGCGGTCATGGACGACGCGCACAGCGGCGGCGGCCTGATGTGGGACTTCGGCAAGACACTGATCAAACAGGCGGTCGCCAACCGCTGAGCGGTCAGTACACGAGCGTGGCCTTTTGCCTCCGAGGCAAGAAAATTGCCCCACGGGCAAAAGTGGGGCTGAATAGAGGCATGAACGCCTCAGATGCCGCATCGCCTGCGGCGGGCCAGGGTGAGGATCTGCCCGCCGTAGCGCCGCAACTGCGCGCACTGCGCCGACGGGCCGGTCTCACCCTGGAGGCCGCGGCCCGGGACGCCGGACTCTCACCGGCCCATCTGTCCCGGCTGGAGACCGGGCAGCGACAGCCCTCGCTGCCGATGCTGCTCGCGCTCGCCCGTATCTACGGTACGACGGTCTCCGAACTCCTCGGCGAACGGGTCGCCGACCAGAACGCGATCGTCCGCGCCGCCGACATGGACCCGACCCGGGCCGCCGGGTGGACCTACTTCCAGGCCGGAGCCCCCGGCCGCGGCATGCAGGCCCTGCGGGTGCACGCGCCCTACGGCACCCAGGGCGACATCGTGCGGGTCCACCCCGGCGAGGAGTGGCTCTATGTCCTCAAGGGACGGCTGCGGCTGCGCCTCGGCGACGCCACGCATCTGCTCGCCCCCGGCGACAGCGCCCACTTCGACTCGCTCACCCCGCACCGCCTCGCCGCCGAGGACCCGGACGGCGTGGAGCTGCTGTTCGTCCACACCCTGCTACAGAGCCCCACGGCCGCGCTGTGCCTGGGGCACCTGAACGGAGAGCTGCTATGAGCAACCTCGAGACCAAGTTCCCCCGTTCCCTGTGGATCCGGCTGCTCATCTACATCGCCCTCGGGCACGTCCTGGCCGCGTTCCTCTATCTGCTCTTCGCGGTCGGCGCCAAGAGCTGAGCCCGCGCCCGCGCACACGGCGGGCGCGGACCGGATGAACGCGTCAGTCCACCAGCCGCGCCCGCAGCCGCTCCCGTGTCTCGGGAGCCAGCCGCAGACCCTGCTCCAGATAGCGGTCCACGCCGCCCCAGGTCTCGTCGATGCTGTCGAAGGCGGCCGCCAGATACTCCGCGCGCGCGTCGAAGAGCGGGCTGAGCAGCTCCATCACCTCGGGCGTGTACGCGCTCTGCGCACTGCCGCTGCGCTGCACCTTGTAGCGGCGGTGCTTGGCGTTGGACTCCAGGTAGTCGGCCATGATCGCGTCCCGCTCCACCCCCACGGCGAGCAGGGTGACGGCTATGGAGATGCCCGCGCGGTCCTTGCCGGCCGCGCAGTGCAGCAGCGCGGGCACGCTGTCCTCGGCGATCGCGTGCAGCACCCGGGAGTGCTCGGCCGTGCGATTGCGGAGCGTGGACCGGTACGAGGCCACCATGCGGGCCGCGCCCTTGCCGTCGTCCAGGACCGCGCGCAGCTGGTCGAGGTCGCCGTCGCGGACCATCTTCCAGAACTCGGCGCCGTCCGCCGGGTCGCTCAGCGGCAGATTCACATTGCGCACGCCGGGCAGCGCGATGTCCGGGCCCTCCAGCTTCTGGTCGGCCGCGTTACGGAAGTCGAAGATGGTGTGCAGGCCCAGGGAGGAGAGGAAGACCGCGTCCTGCGCCGTCGCGTGCGCCAGGTGCCCGCTGCGGAAGAGCACGCCCTGGCGCAGCCGGCGTCCGTCCACGGTCGGCAGTCCGCCGACGTCACGGAAATTGCGCACGCCGGCCAGCTCCGGCTCGGTCGACGGGACCTGCTGCGTCACGGGGGCTCCTCCCGATCCAACCCCGCCGTCACGGCTCGCGGCGGGCGCTGCGTCGACCATACGGCATTGGTTTCGTGGGGCAATGAGTTGTCCACAGGGCGCTGTCGGCGGGGCGGGCCGGGGCCGCTGACGCGCGTCATCCAGCGTTGCCGGCGGCGACGGTGAGGTCTTGACGGCCCCGCCCAACAGCCCCGCAAGCGGGTGTATTCCTGGAACGCGAAAACTCGCGGAGTGGCTCATATCACCGTTCGTCAACCCATTCCTACGGTCGCGTAAGTCACACCCCGAGGTGAATCATGGTCCGACGTGGCAGACGATTCGAAGAGTGACAGCAGATCAGTGATCGGGTCGTACGTGGCGGTGGGGGACAGCTTCACCGAGGGCGTCGGCGATCCCGGCCCCGACGGGGCGTTCGTGGGCTGGGCCGACCGGTTCGCGGTACTGCTCGCCGACCGGCGGCCCGAGGGGGACTTCCAGTACACCAATCTCGCCGTGCGCGGGAAGCTGCTGGACCAGATCGTGGCCGACCAGGTCCCGCGGGCGGCCGAACTCGCCCCGGATCTGGTCTCCCTGTGCGCGGGCGGCAACGACATCATCCGTCCCGGCACCGATCCGGACGAGGTGGCCGAGCGGTTCGAGGCGGCCGTGGCCCGGCTCGCCGAGGTGGCCGGCACCGTCATGGTGACCACCGGCTTCGACACCCGGGGCGTCCCCCTGCTCAAGCACCTGCGCGGCAAGATCGCCACGTACAACGGGCACGTGCGGGCCATCGCCGACCGGTACGGCTGCCCCGTGCTCGACCTGTGGTCGCTGCGGTCCGTGCAGGATCGCCGGGCCTGGGACAGCGACCGGCTGCACCTCTCGCCCGAGGGGCACACCCGTGTCGCACTGCGCGCCGGACAGGCGCTCGGGCTGGAGATCCCGGCCGACCCGGAGCAGCCGTGGCCGCCGCTGCCGCCCCGGGGCACCCTGGACGTCCGCCGCGACGATGTGCACTGGGCCCGCGAGCACCTGGTCCCCTGGATCGGCCGCCGGCTGCGCGGCGAGTCCTCCGGCGACCACGTCACCGCGAAGGGCACCCTGTCCCCCGAGGACATCAGGTTGCGCATCGCCTCCGTGGCCTGACCGGTCCGGAACCCGCCCGGAACACCCCCGCCCCGCCTCGCACCTCACCGGGTGCGGCGCGGGGCGCGCGCGTCTCGCCGTAAATGTCCGATCGCCACCCGCGCGCCGTCCCGCGCCCCGGGGTGGAAATTATGCAACCCACTTTCGGAATGCCCGTTCGAATTACCTCGTTCCCGCCTGGAAATCGGTGACGCCGCGCGCGGCTAGTCGAGACGGCGGTCGCGGCGGTGCGGAAGCTCGCCCGAGGTGGTCTCCTCCAGCAGGGCCGTGTACTTCCGCGAGAGCTCCTCGTACCGCTCGTCGGCCCTGTCCTCGGCGCGTTTACGCCGGGTCATGACATACAGAGCGAGCGGCCCGGTGACCATCGAGACGACCGGGATCAGCGCCCACCACGGCATGGATCCTCCCCTGGGTGCGTGGTGCCCCGGCATGTGACCCGGCCCACCTGATCGCAGCGTATGCCCTTGCGATCGGATCGCCAACGCCCCCACTCCCGGCGACCTTTGTGCCGTTCACGTGTCACCGGACGTTTTCTTCCGAGCACTGGACGCCACCGCATCTTCGAATCTAAGTTCCCGTCTCGGTAGTGGAATTGGGCGCGTTGGCGGTCTTCGGCGTGCCCAACGTCGCGCCGTCGTACCACCGTTGTGCACCCCCACTGCACTCCCCACCTCGACGCTGAAAGGCCACGGTGAAGACAGGCACCTCCGCGCCGGACAGCGCTCTCCCCGCACCAGGGGCCCATCGGCCCCGGTTCCTCGTGCTCGGCCTGCTCGCCATCACCGACGGCCACGACACCGTCGTGCTCCAGCCCTCTCGCCCCGCCTCGCTCCTCGCGGCCCTGCTGCTCCACCCCGGCGCGGTGGTCGGCTCGGAGCTGCTCCAGCGGGTGGTCTGGGGCAACCGGCCGCCCTCGGGCGGCCGATCGGCGCTCCACACCTGCGTGCTCCGGCTGCGCCGGCTCTTCGCCAAGTACGGCATCGCCGATCACGCCATCGAGGCGGTGCCCGGCGGCTACCGGCTGTACGCCGACGCAGGCACCCTCGATCTGCTGCACTTCCGCGAGCTGCTCGCCCGCTCGTACACCGCCGACGACCCGGAGTCCGCGCTGCGGCTCGCCCGCGCCGCGCTCGCACTGTGGGGCGAACCCCTGCTGACGAACGTGCACTCGGACGAGATCCACCGCGATCTCGTGCCCCGCCTTGCCGAGGAACGACTTCTCGCGGTGGAGCGGGTGTTCGACGGCGAGCTGCGTCTGGGCCGGCACCGCGAGCTGATCCCCGAGGCCCGTGAGGCCGTGCGCGCCCACCCCGGGCACGAGGGGCTGTCCGCGCTGCTCGTCGAGGCGCTCTACCGCTCCGGCCGACGTGCCGAGGCGCTCGCCGAGTACCGCAGGATTCACGCCCATCTCACCGAGGAACTCGGGGTGGAGCCGGGACCCGTCCTGCGGGATCTCCAACTCGCCGTGCTGCGCGGCGAATTACCCGACGGACAGCACGGGGCGATCGCCACCGGCGCACCGGCCGCGGCGCTTGCCTCCGGTGGCCGTCCGCTGCCGCTGCCGGTCGGGAGCGGCGGGTCGGGCGAGCCTCCCCCGGGGCTCGGGCGGGGCTCGCTCAGCGCCCCCGGCGCCCTGGTGCTCAGCTCGCTCGTGGACGCCGGGCTGCTCCAGGAGGACCCCTCCGGCCGCTATCGCGTCCACGATCTGCTGCGCCTCTTCGTCCAGGCGGCAGGCGCCTGTCTCCCCGGCGCCCCCGCCGTCCCGCACGACCCGACGGACCTGCCTCCCCCGGCCGCCGGCCGACCCTCCCAGTGAGCATCGAAAGGTCTCCCCGCCCATGCCCCACGCTCCCGCCTCTCCCGAGGAGATCGCGCAGTCGCGGCCCCGTATCCGCCGGGACGTGCTCTACACGCAGACCCCGGACGGAGTGCTCTTCCACAACGCCCATGGCGGGTTCAACGTCCGTACCCGCAACGCGTACCGCTTCGCCACGCTGATCGTGCCGCACTTCGACGGCGAGCGCCGGGTCGAGGAGCTGTGCGCGGGGCTGGGGGACAAGCAGCGCGACATGGTGGTCCAACTCGTACGTGCGCTCTACGCGCGTGGCTTCGCCCGGGACGCCGGTCCCAAGCCCCCGGGCGACCTGCTCGCGCCGCAGGTCAGCGAGCGTTTTGCGCATCAGCTCGACTACCTCGACCACTACGCCGACGACGCGGCCGCACGGTTCGCGCGCTTCCGTGACACCCCGGTCGCCGTCCTCGGTGACGACGCCCTGGCCCGCTGGGCCGCGCTCGGCCTGCTGCGCAACGGCAGCGCCGCCGTGGCCATCACCGAACAGGACGGTCCGTACAGCGAGTTGCGGGCCGAACGGCACGGGGTGGAGGGCGGCGCGGAGATCGACGCCGAGGCCGCCGCCCTCGCCGAGGCGGGCTGCGCCCCCCGGCTCGCCCGCCTCGGGGAAGCCGCCGACGGCACGTACGGCTGGGCCGAACTGGAGGGCTGGGACACCGTCCTGGTGACCCCCGCCGCCGGATCCCGGCAACTGCTGCGGCTGCTCGGCGAGGGCGTGCCGGCCGGGCGCCGGCTGCTCGGCGCCTGGACCTTCGGCGACCGCGCCGTCATCGGCCCCGAGATGACCGCCGGGCACACCGGCTGCTGGTGCTGCGCCGCGCTGCGGCTCGGCGCGGGCTCCGACGCGGCCGACAGCGCCGACCTGTGGGCGTCCGTCGGACCCGCCGCACCGCTCGGCACCCCCGCGCCGCTCATCGGCGGCCCGCTCGCCGGGATGCTCGGCAACCTGCTCGCCTTCGAGGTGTTCCGCCTGGTCACCGGGGCGCTCCCCGCCGAGACCCGGGGCCAGCTCGTCGTCCAGGACCTCGACTCCCTCGATGTGCTGACGGAGCCGCTGCTGCCGCATCCGCGATGTCCCTACTGCTCCGCCGCCCCCGAGGGCGAGCACACGGAGGGCGTGGACGCCCTGCGCACCGCCCACCCCGAGGACGAGTCCGCCGCCGCGCCCGCCGACGGCGCCGCCGACGAGGACGCCGCCCGCGCCGCGCTCGCCGCGCTGGAGGAGCGCGACGTCCTGGTCCGCGAGGCGGCGGGCGTCTTCACCGCGTACGCCGACGACGAGTGGGAGCAGACACCGCTCAAGATCGGCACCGTACGGCTGGGTCTCGCCCCCGGACGGACCCGCGAGGTGTCCGCCGCCGACGTGCACCATGTCGCCGGTGCCCGCCTGAACGCGCTGTTCCGCGCCGCCGAGGTGTACGCCGAACACGTCGTCCCTCCCCAGGTGCTGACGGCCGCCGCGCTGGAGGCCGCAGCCGGGAAGTGGACCCGCCTCGCCCCCGCCGAACTCGCCGTCTCCAGCGGTCTGGACGTGCCCGCCGACCGGATCGCCCACTTCGGCGAGGCCACCTCGCTGCTCGACGGGCGGACCGTGCTGGTGCCCGCGGGCGCCGTGCGCACCTTCGGCGGCTGGAACGACGCGGGCCTGTTCGAGCGGACCTCCGCCGGCACCGGCGCCGCGGGCAGCCCCCGCGCCGCGCTCGCCCGCGCCCTGCGCACCGCGCTCGCCCAGGACGCGCTGCACGCCGCCGTCCGTCGCACCCACCCGGTACGCACCGTGGACCCCGCGACCCTCACCGAGGACCCGGAACTGCGGTTCCTGCTGCGCTCGGCGGAGAACCTCGGTGTCACGGCCGAAGTCCTGGACCTGGGAAGCCCGTTGCTGCCGGTGGTGCTCGCCCGGTTCACCGACGAGCCCGGCGGCGTGACCCGTTGGGCCATCGGCAGCGGGCTGCGGCACCGGGAGGCCGTCCTGGAGGCGCTGCGCGATCTGCTCGGCGCCGAGCAACTGCGCCGCGCCGGGGGCGAGTCCGACGCCGGTGACCCGCTGTGGGCCGACCTGGACGCGGCGACCCTCGTCCCCGACGGCGTCGTACCGGCCCTCGCCGTGGAGACCACCTGGCCCGCCGTCCTCGACGGGCTCGCCGCGGCCGGCCGGGACGCGTTCGCGGTGCGGGTCACCGCGCCCGACCTCGCCGAGGGCGCCGTGTTCGCGTCGCGTGTCGTGCTGACCCGCGGGACGCGTCGTGCCCACTGAGACCGTGACCGCGCCGCACCCCGCCCCGCCCACGGCCACCGGGCCGTGGGACGCGGTGTGCGCCGCGCTCACCGCCGCCCTCGCGGAGCGCCCGGGCACCCCGCCGGTGACCGTGACCCCGCTCGGCGTCCGCGACGAACTCGTCGTCGACGCCTATGAGTTCACGCGGGACGCGGTACCGGTCGGCCTGTACGGACACCACGCCCTGGTCGGTCCCGTACCGGCCGAGGGCGCGCCCGGCTGCCCCCGGTGCCTCGCGCGCCGCTGGCAGGCGGTGCGTGCCGGATATCTGCGGGACGCGCTGGAACGCGGCACCGAACCCCGGGCCACCGGCACCCCGCCCTGGCTGGCCGGCTTCACGGTGGACGCCCTCGCCGCGCTGGTCGCGGCGGTGTCCCGCGGGGACCGGGGCGGCCGGCACCCCTGGGTGTGGCTGCTGGACCTGGAGACCCTGCGCGTGTGCCGGGTCGCGCTGGTGCCCGACGGCGAATGCCCGTCCTGCGGGACCCGGCCGGACGACACCGCCGAGGGCGCCAGGATCACCCTGGACCCCGGCACCAAGCACGACCCGGCCGACTTCCGCGCCCGCCCGCTCGCCGCGTACGACCTGGTGCCGGAGGCGTTCGTCAACCCCGTCACCGGCGCCCTCGGCCCCTCCTTCGCACCCGACCTGGCCTCCGCCTCGACCTCCTCGGTGATCGGCGCCTTCACCACCCGCTCGGGCGACTATCTGCGGGAGTGCTACTGGGGCGGCCACACCGACTCCTACGGCACCAGTGTGCGCGTCGGGGTACTGGAGGGCCTGGAGCGGTTCGCCGGGATGCGGGGCCGCGCCAAACGGACGGTGCTCAACGCGAGCCTCGACGACCTCGGGGACCTCGCCGTCGACCCACGCGTCACCGGCCTGTACTCCGACGCCTTCCACGCCACCGCACCCGAGGTGCCGCGGTTCGCGCCGGACCGCCCGGTGGACTGGGTGTGGGGCTGGTCGCTGCGCGACGCCCGGCCGGTTCTCGTGCCCGAGGTCGTGGCCTATTACCACGCGCCCGGCGGGATCCGGCGGCGCTTCGTCCAGGAGAGCTCCAACGGCTGTGCCTCCGGCGGCAGTCTGACCGAGGCCGTCTACCACGGGCTGATGGAGACCGTGGAACGCGACGCCTTCCTGCTGGCCTGGTTCGGCCGGCTCCGGCTGCCCGAGATCGACCCGGCGAGCAGCACCCGGACCGCGACCCGCGCCATGGTCGACCGGCTGGCGATGTACGGCTACCGGGCCCGGTTCTTCGACACCCGCGTCACCTTCCCGGTGCCGGTGGTGACCGCCGTCGCCGAACGCGTCGACGGCGGGCCCGGACTGCTCTGCTTCGGCGCGGGCGCCTCCCTCGACCCCGAGGCCGCGCTCGCCGGGGGACTGTGCGAGATCGCCACCGACTCGGTCAACCTGCGCCGCCGCACCGCCCGCGACGAATCCCGGCTGCGGCGCCTGGCGGGCGACTTCGACCAGGTCCAGGTGTTGCACGACCACCCCCTGCTGTACGGGCTGCCCGAGATGGGCCGGTACACCGACTTCCTGCTGCGCGGCCGCGACGACGCCGAACGGGTGCCGCTCGCCTCCCTCGCCACCGGGCGGGGTGCCCTGTCGCCCGCCGCCGATCTGCGTACCGATGTGGAGGCGTGCGTCGGCGCCGTCACCGCGCACGGCTTCGATGTCGTCGTGGTCGACCAGACCTCTCCGGAACAGCGGGAGTTGGGCCTGCACACCGTGAAGGTCCTGGTGCCCGGCCTGCTCCCGATCGACTTCGGCACAAGCCGCCAACGCGCCCCGCTGATGCCCCGGATGCGAACAGCGCTGCGCGAAGCCGGCCTACGGGACGACGACTTGACGTCCGCCGATCTCAACCCGGCGCCGCATCCCTTCCCCTGACCCGACACCCCACGCCCCGCCCCCCAACGCGCCGACGCCCCCACGCTCCTACCCCCCTTGGCCCGACGCCCCGTGCACGGCTCGGCAGCCGACCTCGACCACAGACAGCAGAAAGGGAAGTGACCATGGGATACGCCCATGAGTACGCGACCGCGGTGATGCGGCGGGGCAGGATCCCCATGGAGCCCGCCGACTTCGTGCCCAACTGGTCCGACCGCCCCCGCAAGGGCAAGTTCTTCCCCGACGCCCCCGTCCTGCCGCTGCCCGACGGCGGCTGCGCGGACGACGCCACGCTCGGCCGGGGCCTGTTCGGGCCCCGCGGCACCGGTGCGTTCAGCCTGCCGCTGCTCGGCGCGATGCTCCGCGACTCCTACGGACTGACCGGCCGCCGGCTCGCCGTCCAGGCCAACAGCGACCTCGGCTCCCTGCCGTTCCACACCCACGCCAACTGGTCCCGCGGCACCTCCTCCGGCGGCGGCCTCTACCCCATTGGGATCCACTGGCTCAGCGGCGCGAGCGGACCCCTCGCCCCCGGTGTCTACTACTACGACACCCCGCGCAACGCCTTCGCCAGGACCCTGTCCGGGGATGTCACCGGTGAGGTGCGGACCGCCCTCGGCGATCTCGAAGAGGCCGCGGAGACCGACCAGTTCCTGGTGCTGGGCGTGACGTTCTGGCAGAACGCCTTCAAGTACAACAGCTTCTCCTACCACGTCGTCACGATGGACATCGGCGCCCTCCTCCAGACCTGGCGCATGTGGGCCCGCGCGCACGGGCTGCACATCGGCGCCGCGCTGTGGTTCGACGAGCCCCGCCTCGGCCGGGTGCTCGGGCTTGACCCCGAGGAGGACGGGGTGTTCGCGGTGGTGCCGTTGACGTGGGAGAAGCCGGACGAGGACGACACGGGCAAGCAGGCCGCCCCGGCCACCCCCGGCGCCCGGGTCCGTCATGTCCCCGATGAGCGGTCCCGCCGCGTCCTGACCTTCCCGACCGTGCACGCGATCCACGCGGCGACCCTGGAAGGCGCCGCCGACCGTCCGGCGCCCGGGACGCTGGACTCCGCGCTGGTCACCCCGCCCGGCCCCGGTGAGCGTGTCGCGCTGCCCGCGCCGCTCGCGCTGGAGGCGACCGCACGCCGGGCGCTGCGCGAACGCCGCAGCAGCTTCGGCCGGTTCACCGCCACCACCCCGCTCGACCCGGACCGGCTGTCCGCCGCGCTGGCCGCGGCCGTCGCCGCCGGCACCCTGGACACCGACGCGGAGACCCCCGGCGCCGCACCCCTCACCCGGCAGTACGTCTTCGTCAACCACGTCCGGGGCATCGCGCCCGGCATCTACGAACACGACCGGGAGACGAACGAGTTGGTTCTGATGAAGCTTGGCGACTTCGGCGGCTTCCTCCAGGAGAACTACTTCCTCGCCAACTACAACCTGGAGCAGGCCGCCGCCGTGCTGGTGCCCGCGGCCCGCACCCACACCGTCCTCGACACGGTCGGCGACCGGGGCCTGCGGCTGGTCAACGCCGTCATCGGCGCCACCGCGCAGGCCGTGTACACCGCATCCTCGGCCGCGGGCATGGGCTGCGGTGTCGCGCTCGGCTTCGACTGCGTCTCCTTCGCGGAGGAACTCGGCCTCGCCGAACGGGGCGAGATCCCGCTGCTCGTGATGATGATCGGCAACGAGGCTCCACGCCCGGCCGGTTACCGCTTCGACATCGTGGCCCCATGACCCGAGGACCCCGCCCCGCCCCCGGGGCGGCCGCTACCCCACAGGAAAGGGGGAGGGCATGAGCCCGACCGCCACCACCCCGGCCGAGGACCTCCCCGCGCAGGACGGCCCGGGGCCCGACCCCTCGGTCTCACCTACCGGCACCCCGGCCGCGAACGCGTCGGCCGTGTCGCCCGGGAACATCCCCGCCGGACCCGCGAAACCGGCCCTGCACCACCGCTTCATGCTGCGTGTCTCCGGCCTCCCCGTGGACACCGCCCTCGCCCTGCGCGCCCCCGAGGCCGCCGACTGGGCCGTGCGCACCGCCGCCGAGCAGGACCGGCTCGCCGCGCTCGGCGCCCGGCTCAGCGATCCGCTCTCCGCCGCGGTGGGCGGCACCGACGACGCGGTGCTGCGCCGCCGGCTGCTCGCCCTGCGCCGCCAGGTGTTCAACAACCGTCTGCCCGGCGACCTTTCGGCCGTCCGCGCGCTCGCCGGGAGCCTCGGCGGGGACACCGGCGCCGATCTCGCCCAGTGGCTGGAGGCCCGGGTCCGCTGGGAGGAGCTGCGGTCCGAGGGTGAGTCGGTGCTCGCCGCCGGGTTCGCCCGCACCCGGGCCGCGCTGCGCGAGCTGGCCCTGGACGACCGGCTGCGCCGTGGCCTGCTGCTAGCCTCGCCCACGCTGGAGGAGCGCCTCGACGCGTTCGCCGCCGACCCGGCTCCGGTACCGGGCAAGCGCGCCCGCAAGATGGAGCGCTCCCTGCTGTCGTACGTCTACCGCACCGCCTGCAAGACCAGCCCGTTCAGCACGCTCACGGGCGTCGCCGTCGGCCGGTTCGGGGACGAGGGGGACGGTACGGCGCTCACACGGGTCGGCGACGACTGGCGCGGCCACCCCCGGCTGAACGTCGTCGCGCTCGCCCGCCTCGCCGAACTCGTCGCCGCCGACCCCGCGCGCCGCGCCGACCTGCCGGTCGCCCTGGCCTCCGGCTGGAAACTGGACGAGGACCGTATCCGCTATGTCCAGCGGGCCGTCACGGCGGGCGACGACAGCGCCGCCGTCAGCTTCGACGCCGCCCAGGACCGGCTGTTCTTCCTGCGCCGCCAGGGCACCCTCGACGGCATGCTGGCCCTGCTGCATGACCACGAAGGCCCGCTCAGGTACGGCGAGCTGGCGCACTGGCTGGCCGAGACCACCAGGGCCGGCGCGGAGGAGGCCGAGCACTATCTCGCCGCCCTGCGTGACCTCGGCATGCTCCAGCTCCCGGGCCTCGCCACGGGTGTGCACAGCGGCGACCCGGTGCGCGCCTTCCAGCGTGCCCTGCGCGCCCTGGACCGGCCGTGGGCCGAGGCACTCGCCGCCCGCCTGGACGGCCCCGCCGACCTCCTGGCCCGCTTCCCGGCGGCGGACATCCCCACCCGCCGTACCCTGCTCGGCGCACTGCGGACGGAACTCCTCGGGCTCCAGAGCGAATTGGGGGCCGAAAGTCCCTCCCTCCCACAGACCCTCGTCTACGAGGACGTCTCCGCCGGAACCGCCACCGCCGACCTCGCCGAGTGGACGCGGCTCGCCGAGGGCCCACTGCGTTCGCTCGGGCGGCTGCTGCCCGCCTTCGACGTGGCGCTGCCCCAACGCCTCACCCTCAAGGGCTTCTTCCTCGCCCGCTTCGGCCGCGGCGGACGCTGCGACGATCTGCTGCGCCTGGTGCACGACTTCCACGAGGACATCTTCCGGCAGTACCTCCAGTTCACCTCCGCCAAGGACGACTTCCTGCCGGACGGCAGCCACGCCCCGGAGGAGAACTGGCTCGGCCTGCCCGAGATCACGGCGCTGGACGGGGCCCGTGCCACCTTCACCGCCCGTATGCGCGAACGCTGGGCCGAACTCCCTACGGACACGGAGGAGTTCACCCTGGACGACGTCCTCACCGACGAGGTCGCCGAAGCCCTCGGCGCCGCCGCCCCGGCGTTCCAGTCGCACAGCCACTTCCTCCAGCTGGCCCGCCGCGACGGCGACCCCCTGGTCGTCCTCAACGACTCCTTCGGCGGCCTCTGCTTCCCCTTCACCCGCTTCACCCACTGCTTCGACGACCCCGAAGGCCCCGGACTGACCGCCGCCATCCGCGCCGAGCTGCGCCAACTGCTGCCGCCCGGCACCGTGTTCGCCGAGATCACCGCAGGATCCGCGACCACCAACCTGAATCTGCACGGCCGGTTGACCGACCACGAGATCGTCTGCCCCGGCGAGACCAGCTCGGCGCCCGAGGAGGCCCGCCTCCACCTGGACGACCTCTACGCCGTGCACGACGAGACCACCGACCGGCTGCTGCTGCGCTCCCGCCGACTGGACCGCGAGGTCGTCCCGCTCTACCTCGGCTACCTGGTGCCCATGGTGCTGCCCGAGATCCCGCGCACTCTGCTGCTGTTCTCCCCGACCGCCCGCCCCAAGCCGGACGTCTGGCGCGGAGTGCCCGCGGGACCCGAGCACGACGGAGTCACCCGGCGCCCCCGCGTGCGCCACCACAGCCTCGTCCTCCAGCGCCGCTCCTGGACCGTCGCCGACGGACACCTCCCGCTGCGCGCCCCGGGCGTCACCGACGCCGACTGGTACCTCGGCTGGCACCGGTGGCGCGTCGAACACGGCCTGCCCGAGCGGGCGTTCGCCACCCTCCACGAGGAACGCGAGGGCGACGAGGCCGGCGGCTGGTTCGGCAGCGCCAAGCCCCAGTACGTCGACTTCGCGAGTCCGCTCTCCCTCACCGGACTCGAAGGCCTCCTCGCCGGAAAACGCGCCCGGACCGTGTTCGAGGAGATGCTGCCCGGCGAGGACGAGCTGCATGTCACCTCGCCCCGCGGCCGCCATGTCGCCGAACTCGCCGTAGAGATGCTGCCCGCCCCGGCCGGCCCGCACCGGAAGGACGAAGCCCGATGACCGCACCCATCCCCGCTGCGGACACCCCTGCTGTGGACACCACCGAGGACGCGCCCGGCACCTGGCTCGCGGTGCACGTCTTCTACGCGGCCAGCCCCCGCCCGCTGCTCCTCCAGTGCGTCGAACCCCTGGTGCGCCGGCTCACCGAAGAGGGGCTGATCACCGGCTGGTTCTTCATCAACTACTGGCTGGAGGGCCCCCATCTGCGGCTGCGCCTGAAGCCGGCCCGCGCCGCCGACGCCGAAACCGTCCGGGCGCGCACCCACGCCGCCCTCGACGCGTTCCTGCGCGAACGCCCCGCCCTCTACGAGGTCAAGGCGGGCTTCTTCGCCGAGCTGTACGAGACCCTGTTCACCCTGGAGTACAGCGAGGAGGAACGCGCCCGATTCATCGGCCCCGACGGGCGGATGAAGCTGCGCCCCAACAACAGCTTCGAGGACCGCGACTACGAGCCCGAGTACGGCAAGTACGGCGGGCCCGCCGGCATCGCGCTCGCCGAATGGCACTTCCAGCACTCCAGCGACCTCGTCATCGAGGCCACCCGCACCATGAACCTCCATCTGCGCACGGTGCTGCTCGGTCTGTCCGCCCAGCTGATGATGGTCGTCTCCGGCACCTTCCTCGCCGCCGACGAGGCCCTGCTGACCTTCCTCGACCGCTACCACGGCTTCTGGAACAACGCGTTCAGCACCACCAACTACACCACCGACAAGGGCTACGAGCGGGCGTACGCCACCATGGGCGACCGGCTCCCCGAACGCTTTCGGCACATCCGCGAGGCGGTCGCCCGCGGCGAACTGGAACGGCTCCCGGCCTTCCTGCGCGGCTGGGCCGAGCACTGCGCCGAACTCCGCGACCGCGCGGCGCGGTCGGCGCACCGGGGCGACCTGGTCTTCCGCTCCTTCGACGGCACCCGCGACATCCACGCCACCGACCCGGCGCACGCCCTGCCGATGCTTCTGTCGCCCTATATGCACATGACCAACAACCGGCTGGGTATCACCGTCCGGGACGAGGCGTTCCTCTCCTACGTCCTCGCCCGCGCCCTGCGCGACGGCGCCCCGGAGGACACCAGATGACCACCGACGCCTTCCTGGCCGCCCGGCCGCGGGTGCGCCCCGACCTCGTCCTCGGCCCCAGCCTGCTGCGCGGCCCGACCCGCATCCATCTGCTGAAGGACCCGCGCACCGGACGGCGCCTGGAGGTCGGCGCCAAGGAGCACTTCATCATCACCCGCCTGGACGGCACCCGGTCCCTGGAGGAGATCGGGCAGGCCTACTCGGGCGCGTTCGGCACCCGGCTCGGCGAGGCCCAGTGGGGGCAGATGCTGCGGCTGCTGGGCACCCGGGGCCTCCTCGACGGCGGCCCCGCACCGGTCGCGCCCACGCCGGTCCCCACCCCCTCCCAGGGTCCGAGCGGCTTCCTGTCCGGACACACCAGGATGGTCGCCGACGCGCCCGCCCTCATGGACCGGCTGCACCGGCTCACCGCGCTGGACCGCAGGCCCGCCCTGCTGGCCGCGCTCACCGCGCTCGCCGTCGGCGTGCTCGCCGTCGTCGCCGTCAGTGCCGACACCCTGTGGCGGCAGACGGTGCACACCGCCGAACAGCCCGTGCTGCTGTTCGCCGTCGGCTGCGTCCTGTGGTGCAGCCTCGCCCTGCACGAGCTGGCCCACGGCCTGTTCGCGCGCACCTGGGGCGGCCGCGTCAGTGAGATCGGGCTGCGCTGGATCCTCGGCGCCACCTACCTCTACTGCCAGGTGGACGACGTCCAGTTCCTCGGCAGCCGGGCCCGCAAGGTCGCCACCGCCTGCGCCGGCGTCCTCGCCAACCTCCTCTTCCTGGTGCCGTTCTACGTCATCTGGCTGGTGCTCCCGGCCGATGCCCAGGCCCGGCCCGCGTTCGGCGCGCTGCTGCTGCTCGGCGTCGTCACCGGCCTCGCCAACCTGCTGCCGCTGGCACCGCTCGACGGCTACCGTGCCCTCGGCCACGCCCTCGGGGTCTCCGGACTCGCCGAGGGCAGCCGCACCTTCACCGCCCTCGCCGCCCGCGCCGTGCTGCGCCGCGGCCCCGGCCTTCGGGCCTACCCGCCCCGGCTGCGCCTGCTGTACGGCGGCTTCGCCCTGCTCACCGCCGCGCAGACGGCCGCGCTGCTGGCCCTCGCCGGGCTGGTCCTGCGCCAGCTGCTGCCGGACGGCATGGCGCTGCTCGCCTGGTGGCTGCCGACCGCCCTGCTCGCCGCCGCCCTGCTGCTGTGGGGGCTCGGCAACCTGGGCCGGCGCCTGCGCGGACGCCGTACGGAAGGCGGCACCGAGGGCCGTACGGAGAGCCGTACCGAAGGCCGCCCGCAGGGCCCCGCCGAAGACCGGACGCCGGGCCCCGCGCGGTCCGCCGCGCCCACCTCCCCGTCCGCGGAACCCGGTCAAGTCACCGGTGTCCGCACCCCGTTGGACCCCGCAAGGAAAGGCGAGATGAACGAACCCCACGCACAGACCGGGACCGCGCCCGGCCCCGTCAGCGCCACCGAGCCGGTCGTCGTCCTCGACGGCGTGATCAAGCGGTACGGGGAGGTCACCGCGCTCGACGGCGTCTCCCTCACCGTGCGGCGCGGTGAGTTCTTCGGCATCCTCGGCCCCAACGGCGCGGGCAAGACCACCCTGGTGGAGATCGTCGAGGGCATGCGCGAGGCGGACGGCGGCACCGTCAGCCTCCTCGGCCAGAGCCCCTGGCCCCGGGACACCGCGCTGCTCGCCCGGATCGGCGTCCAGACCCAGGCGTCCGCGTTCTTCGCACGGCTCACCGCGGGCGAGCATCTGCGCACCGTCGCCGCGCTCTACGGCACGGACCCGGACGCGGTGCGCATCGCCCTGGAGCGGGTCGGGCTCACCGAGAAGGAGAACGCGCGCGTCGACCATCTCTCCGGCGGACAGCGCCAGCGCCTCGCCATCGCCACCGCGCTGCTGCACGAACCGGAACTGATCTTCCTGGACGAGCCCACCGCCGCCCTCGACCCCGAGGCCCGGCGCGAACTGTGGGCGCTGCTGCGCTCGTTGCGCTCCGAGGGGCGCACCATCGTGTGCACCACCCACCACCTGGACGAGGCCGAGGCGCTGTGCGACCGGGTGGCGATCGTGGCCGGCGGCCGCGTGATCGCCCTCGACACCCCCCGGGGCCTGATCCGCGCCCTCGCCGCACCCGCCCGACTGATGCTGCCCGCAGCCGAGTTGACGGCCGAGGCCGCGCTCGCGCTGCCCGGCGTGGACCGGGCCACCGTCGAGGGCGACGAACTCGTCCTGGAGACCTCGGCCGTCAACCACGTCCTCACCGCGCTCGGCGACCTCGTCGACATCGAGTCGGTCACCGTGCGCACCGCCACCCTCGAAGACGCCTACCTCAGCCTCACCGGCCATGGAACGGAGCACCGCAGTTGACCGCCTACGCCGCACTGACCAGGGCCGGTTACGTCGCGAGCGTGCGCGACCGTACGACCCTCTTCTTCACCTTCCTCTTCCCGCTCGCCTTCCTGGTCCTCTTCGGCCTCATCTTCCAGGGCCAGCACGTCAACGGCGGGATGGCCTCCATCAACTACACCGCCCCCGGCGTCCTTTCGTGGGGCGTCGGCAACGCGTGCGTGTTCTCCGTCGGCTTCGCCCTGATGCAGTGGCGCCGTGACGACCTGCTGCGCCTCATCTGGCGCACCCCGACCCCGCTGCGCTCGCTGATCGCCTCCCGCTGGACCCTCGCCCTCGGCGTCGCCGCCGCGCAGACCGTGCTGTTCACCGCCGTGGCCCTGCTGCCCTTCTTCGGGCTTGAGCTGAACGGTCCCTGGTGGACCGGCGTTCCGCTGCTGGTGCTCGGCGTCACCGCGTTCCTCGCCATGGGACTGGTCGTCGGCAGCCTCGCGAACACCCCGGAGTCGGTCGCGGCCATCGCCAACCTGGTGATGGTGCCGATGGCCTTCCTGTCCGGCTCGTTCTTCCCCGACGACCTGATGCCGAGCTGGCTGCGCACGGTCGCCAAGGTGCTGCCGCTGCACTACCTCAACGACGGCCTCACCGACGCCATGGGCGGCCGCGGCGACCTCGGGGACATCGGCCTGGACTGCGTCGGACTCGTCGTCTTCGCCCTGATCTTCGGGCTGATCGCCACCCGGATCTTCCGCTGGAGCAACCGGACATGACCACCGTCACCGCCCCCGCCCCGGCGACGGCACCCCTGGAGGCCGCCCGCGCGGCCCTCCAGGACCGCCTGGCGGCCCGCGCCGCCGCGGCGGGCCTGCCCGCCCCCGCCGTCTCCCGCATCGGCGACACCAATGTCCTCGGCGAGCGACCCGGCCCCGCCGCGCCGGTGCCCCCGTACACGGCCGAGGTCCATCTCACCGCCCAGGCCGTGCTGTTGGGTCCCTGGGGCGGCACCGGCCGGGCCGGCCGGGCCTGCGGCACCTGCCTCGCGATGCGCCGCCAGCGGCTGCGCACCCGCACCGAACGGGACGCCCTGGAGACCGGCACCGAGACCACGGTCGCCGGTCGCTGGCCCGCCCTGCCCGACCATCTGGTGGACGCCGTCTGGTCCCTGCACCGGCTCATCGCCACCGGCGGCGCCCGGCACGAACCCCCCGGCCCCGACGCCGAGTTGCCCCGGGTCACCGAACTCGACCTGGAGACCCTCCAGGTCCGCACCTTCCCACTGCTGCCCGACCCGATGTGCCCCCACTGCCGCCCGGCGACCGGCGAGGCCGTGGCCGAGGCGGCGGCCCAGCGCACCGCGGGGCCCATGACCTCCCGGCCCAAGTCCGGTCCCGACGACTACCGTTCGGGCCGCCCCGGCGACTTCCCGGTGCCGGTCAAGGGGCTCGCGAACCCGGTCTGCGGGGTGCTGGGCGGCGGCACCTGGATCGATGTGACCTCGCCCACCACCGCGCCGGTCGCGGGCAGCGTCTTCATGCGGGGCTACGCCGGACTCACCGACGTCACCTGGAGCGGCCAGGCCAACTCCTTCGCCCGCAGCAGGGAGCTGGCCTTCCTGGAGGGACTGGAACGCTATGCCGGCACCCACCGCCGGCACCGCGCCCCCGTCGTCACCGCCTCCTACGACGAGCTGGGCGAACGCGCCCTGGACCCCCGCTCCTGCGGCCTGTACACACCGCGCACCTATGCCGAGGACCCGATGGTCCAGCCCTTCGACCCGGCCCGGCCGATCCCCTGGGTCACCGGCTGGTCGCTGCGTGACGAGCGACCCGTCCTGGTGCCCGCCCGGCTCGTCTACTACAGCGCGGGCACCCGCGAGGACAACTTCGTCTTCGAGTGCTCCAACGGCTGCGCCACCGGCGCCAGTCTGGAGGAGGCGGTCTTCTTCGGACTGCTCGAACTCCTGGAGCGGGACGCCTTCCTGCTCGGCTGGTACGGCAATCTGCCGCTGCCGGAGATCGACCTGGACTCGGTCGGCGGCGCACGGGTGCGCGCGATGGCGGCCCGCGCCGAACTCCAGGGCTACGACGTCCATGTCTTCGACAACCGGGTGGACCTCCCGGTACCGGTCGTCACCGGCCTCGCCGTCCGCCGCGACGACGGACCCGGCACCCTGGCGTTCGCAGCCGGCGCCTCCTTCGACCCGGAGACCGCCGTGGAGTCGGCGCTCTCCGAGATCCTGACCTACATCCCGCACCTGCCCCGCCAGGTCGCCGAACGGCCCGCCGAACTCGCCTCGATGGTCGAGGACTTCGACAAGGTCGTACGACTGCCCGACCACGCCGCACTGTTCGGGCTGCCCGCCATGCGCGAGCACGCCCGCAGCTATCTGGCCCCGCCCCGAGTGGCCCCGCTCGCCGAGCTGTTCGCCGACTGGGAGGGACGCCGGCCCCGCACCACCGATCTGCTGGACGACGTCACGCTGCTGCGCGATCTGCTGGCCGACGCGGCCTGCGATGTCATCGCCGTCGACCAGACCACCCCGGAGCAGCGGCGGATGGGACTGCGCACGGTCGCCACCCTCGCCCCCGGGCTGCTGCCGATCGACTTCGGCTGGCCTCGCCAGCGGGCGCCGCACCTGCCGAGGCTGCGGACCGCGCCGTACCGCGCGGGGCTGGTGCCCGCACCGCTGCGCGAGGAGGACCTGCGGCTGGTGCCGCACCCCTTCCCCTGACGGTTTCCGGGAACGCGAAAGGTCCCCGGCATGGCCGGGGACCTTTCCACCGACGTCGGACGTCAGGCGGTGCAGGAGGTGGTGCTGGTGGTGCTGGAGCAGGTGCTCGTGGAGGAGCAGCTCGTGGACGAACCGAGCATGACCTCGCTGGCGTCCGAGTAGTCGGTGATCTCGAAGGTCTCCGACTCGAGGTCCAGGATCTCCTGGGCGAGGGAGGCGAGGGCGTTGTCAGACATGACGACTCCTTCCGTTTCGGGGACGGTGCGGTACGGCCGGTCGGGCGGTTCGGGTCGCAACACCCGGCATCCGCAGGAGCGTTGCGGCCTCCCGGCACTCCACAGTTCTACGCGCGTCCGCGTGCACCCCCCTTGCCGTTCGCTGTCACCTCGCTGACACCTGCCCGAGGAGCCACTGACATGAGCACCAAACCTTCCCGGACCACCCAGGAACTCCCGGGTCTGGCGGAGCTGTTGGCACCGACGGCCGAGTTCTATCTCGACCTGCACCGCCATCCGGAGCTCTCCGGCGCAGAGGCGCGCACCGCCGCCCGGTTCGCCCAGCGGCTGGACGCCGACGGCTTCCGGGTGCTGCGCGGTATCGGCGGCCACGGCGTCGCGGCCGAACTGCGCAACGGGGAGGGCCCCGCGGTCCTGCTGCGGGCCGAACTCGACGCACTGCCGGTCGCCGAGGCCACCGGGGCGCCGTACGCCAGCACCGCGACCGCCACCGGGCCCGACGGCCGCCCGGTCCCCGTGATGCACGCCTGCGGCCATGACGCCCATCTCGCCTGTGTGGCGGCCGCCGGACGCTGGCTCGCGGCCCGGCGGGACCGGTGGCGGGGCACGCTGCTGCTGCTCGGCCAGCCCGCCGAGGAGACTCTCGGCGGCGCGCGGGCCATGCTGGAGGACGGCCTGTACGACCGGGTCACCCCGCCCGACGAGGTGCTCGCCCAGCACACCGCGCCGTTCCCTGCGGGGATGGTGGCGCACGCCGAGGGCCCGGTCCTGGCCGGCAGCCGCACCCTGGCGGTGGCCTTCGAGGGCGACGGGGGTCACGCGGCCACGGCGCATCTCGCCGCGGACCCGTTGCGGGCGGCGGCCGGGCTGGTCACGCGGCTGCCCGAGGTCGCGGCGGGCGAGAGCGGGCGCCCCACCGTGACCGCCACCGCGCTGCGGTCCGGGGACGCCGGGCACCCGGGGAACGTGGTCCCCGACCGCGCCGACCTGCTCGTCTCCCTGCGCGGCTTCGCCGAGCCGGCCCTCGACCGGGCCGCCGCGGATGTCTCGCGCCTGGCCCACGCCGAGGCCGCGACGGCCGCGCTGCCGCCCCGGGTCACCGTCACCACCGTCTCCCGCTCCGGCGTCACCGTGACCGACCCGGAGGTCACCGACGGCGTGCGCACCGCCCACCGAACCGCGTTCGGTGCCGCCCGCGTCACCGCCTGGCCACCCGCCCTGGCCACCGAGGACTTCCCGCTGCTGACCGGCGCGGGCGCGGACCTCCACGGCCACGGCGGCATCCGGGGCTGCTACTGGATGCTCGGCGCCACCGGCCCCGCCCAGTGGGCCGCGGCCCCCGGACCCGACCCCGCGGCCAAACTCCGCGCACTGCCGGCGAACCACTCACCGCGGTATCTGCCCAGCGTACGGCTGACGTTGCAGACGGGGATCACGGCGATGGTGACGGGGGCGCTGGCGCGGCTGGGTGCGGGGGGGAGGTGAAGCGGGCGATCGGCCGCGGACCCCGGACGAGGGCGGCGCTCGGTCGAGGCGGAGCGAGGTGCCGGGCGACGGACGTTGCCGGTCCGGGGCGCCGCTCGGGGACCAGCCGATGGGGGGGCGTCAGGGCCCGAGCGACCTTGTGAGCGTTGCCGTTTCGGTGTCGGCGGTCGTGACCGGTGGTCCGCGCGGGGTGGTGGCGTGTGGTCGGGTTTGGGGGTCGATCGGGTGGGCGCGGTCGGGTGGCGGGTCGGGGCTGGTCAGGGTCTGTGCGGTCTTGGGAGCGTCGCTGCTTCGGTGTCGCTGACCGTGACTGGGTGTTTGTGGGGGGTGGTGGCGTGTGGTCGGGTTTGGGGGTCGATCGGGTGGGCGCGGTCGGGTGGCGGGTCGGGGCTGGTCAGGGTCTGTGCGGTCTTGGGAGCGTCGCTGCTTCGGTGTCGCTGACCGTGACTGGGTGTTTGTGGGGGGTGGTGGCGTGTGGTCGGGGTCGGGGGTCGATCGGGTGGGCGCGGTCGGGTGGCGGGTCGGGGCTGGTCAGGGTCTGTGCGGTCTTGGGAGCGTCGCTGCTTCGGTGTCGATAGCCGCGACTGGGTGTTTGTGCGGGGTGGTCGCGGGCGGTCGGGCTCCGGGGCCGTGCCGGTCGGCGTGACCAGGTGCCCGGCCGAACCCGTCCCGCCGGGCCGGTCCTCTCAGGCCCGCCCCGTCAACCGCTCCCGCGCCACGCCCAGTTCCCGGGCCAGCGCCTCGTCCGCCCACTCCTGCGCCCGTGCCCGCGGCACCGAGCCCGGGTACGAGGTCAGCTGGACGGCGAGGCCGTCGAGGAGGGCGGTCAGGCGCAGGGCCGCGGCCTGCGGGTCGGGGCAGCTGAACTCGCCGTCGCTGACGCCCTCGGCGATGACCTCGGCGAGGGCCGCCTTCCACCGGCGGTCCAGATCGCGGGTGACCTCGCGCAGCGCGGGCTCGCGCAGGGCGGCGGCCCAGCCCTCGATCCACAGCCGCCAGCCCTTGGCCTGACCGGTCGGCGCATACCAGCGCACCGCGGCCCGCAGCCGGCGCAGCGCGGTCGTGCGCCGCCCGAGCAGCTTGCGCAGACGCGCGAGATCGTCCTCGGCGGCGTGCGCGAACGCGGCGGCGACCAGCTTCTCCTTGGTCGAGAAGTGGTACAGCACCAGCGCGTTGCTCACCCCGAGCGCGGCCGCCACATCGGCGATCCGGACCGCCGCCACGCCCCGCGCCTCGATCTGCTCGACGGCGGCCCGCAGCAGCTCCCCCTGCCGCTCGGCCACGCTCAACCGCACTCTTGCCACCCGGTCACCCTAGTGCCGATACGACCCGAACCGCTCCGCCAGCACCGGCAGCCGGTCGGCCACCACGGCGTGGGCCGCCGCGCGGGGTGTCGTACCGTCGCGCTCCGCCCGGTCGAGGGTCAGGGTGAGCAGGGCGCGCATCGCGCGGCGGACATGGGCGAACGCCTCGTCCGCGGCGGCGCCGATGTCGCCGAACAGGGTCCACCACCACCAGGCGTTCGTCGCCGAGTTGACCACCACGTCCGGCAGCACGGTCACCCCGCGCGCGGCCAGCAGCGCCTCCGCCTCGGGCAGCACCGGCATATTGGCGGCCTCCGCGATCCAACGGGCGCTGATCCGGGCCTGGTTCGCGGGGGTGATGGCGTACGACACGGCCGCGGGCACCAGCACCTCCGCGTCCGCCGCCGACCAGGCGGCACCGGGCAGCCGGCGGTCGGCGGGGCGCAGCATGGAGCGGTCGACGGTGCCGTAGCCGTCCCGCGCGGCGAGCAGCGCCTCGACGTCGAGGCCGTCCGGGTTGGCGATCGTCCCCTCGACATCGGCGACGGCGACCACGCTCAGACCCGCCCGGGCGAGGAAGCGCGCCGTCGCCCCGCCCATGGTGCCCAGGCCCTGCACGGCGACCCGCGTCCCCCGGTACGGCACCCCCGCGCGGTCCAGCGCGGTCAGCACCGACTCGGCCACCCCGCAGCCCCCGGCCAGCTCGGCAAGGCCGATGCCGTCCACCTCGACGGCGAAGGCGTCCGCGAGCCGCGCCCGGGCCGCCGTCTCGTCGTCCAGCAGCGGATACACCGCCTGCACGGTGGAGACCAGGCCCGCGTCGGCCGCCGCCCGGTCCACCAGGTCCTGGGTGAGCCCCAGGTCCTCACCGGTCGTCCAGCAGCTCTCGACGTACGGTCGCACCGCGCGCAGATAGCGCACCAGCAGCCCGTACGCCGCCGGGTCGCGCGGATCGCAGTCGATGCCGCCCTTCGCGCCGCCGAGCGGGACGTAGCGGCTCTCGGGGTCGTAGTGCAGGGCCTCCTTCATGGTCATGCCCCGGGCCAGGCCGGTCACCTCCGCCAGCGTGCAGCCGGGGCGCATCCGCAGCCCGCCGCTGGACACGCCCCGCACCAGCCGGTCCACGACGAGGAAGCCCTGCCGGCCGGTGACATGGTCGGTCCAGGTGAGGGAGATCAAGGGGGCGGTCATCGGAGCTTCCTCGGAGTCGGCTTACTGAATGCCGAGTCAGTATTGGGGGGAGGTGCCGCGATCGTCAACGTACTGAATCAGCATTCAGTAGCACCGGGCCGTTCCCGGATTGTCGGACGGGCCGACCATAATGGAGGGCCCAGCACTCAACCGGGAGGTACCGTGACCGGTCCGCGTTCCTCGACCTCAGGGCCCCGTGTGCCGCGTCCGGCGGCCTTCGGTGTGGACCCGGGCGGTGAGCGCCTGGCACGCATCCGCCGCTCCCCGCACTTCAAGGACGGCGTCTTCCAGAACCCCGGTGGCCCCGCGCGCACCCGGCCCTCCGGCTCCACGCTGGACTTCGCGAAGGTCTTCTTCGACAAGGAGACCCGGCCGCTGCGCGCCCCCCGGGGCACGGTGCCGGTGCACCCCACGACCTTCGCCGACCTCGCCCGGCCGCCCGCCACGGGCCTGCGGCTGACCTGGATGGGGCACTCCGGTGTGCTCGCCGAGATCGACGGCCACCGGGTGCTGTTCGACCCGGTGTGGGGCGAGCGCTGCTCCCCGTTCCCCTTCGCCGGGCCCAAGCGGCTGCACCCCGTGCCGCTGCCGCTCGCCGCGCTCGGGGACGTCGACGTGGTGGTGATCTCCCACGACCACTACGACCACCTCGACCTGCCCACCATCAAGGCGCTGGCCGGCACCGACACCGTCTTCGCGGTGCCGCTCGGCGTCGGCGCCCACCTCGAACACTGGGGCGTCAGCCCGGACCGGCTGCGCGAACTGGACTGGCACGAGTCGGCCCGGGTCGGCGGGATCACCCTCACCGCCACCCCGGCCCGCCACTTCTGCGGCCGCGGCCTGCGCAACACCCAGCACACCCTGTGGGCCTCCTGGGTCGTCGCCGGCGAGGAGCACCGGATCTACCACAGCGGGGACACCGGCTACTTCGACGGCTTCCAGGACATCGGCGCCGCCCACGGCCCGTTCGACGCCACGATGGTGCAGATCGGGGCGTACAGCGAGTTCTGGCCGGACATCCATATGCGTCCCGACGAAGGGCTGCGCGCCCATCTGGACCTCCAGGGCGGCGCCTCGCACGGTGTGCTGCTCCCGATCCACTGGGGCACCTTCAATCTCGCCCCGCACCCGTGGGCCGAGCCGGGGGAGTGGACCAAGGAGGTCGCCGAGGAGGCCGGTCAGGCGGTCGCCCTGCCGTGCCCGGGCGAGCCCTTCGAGCCCGCCGGGAAGCTCCCGGCCGAGGCCTGGTGGCGAGGCGTGTCCGGTGAGGTCCGCCGCACCTGGCGCTCGGTCGGCGCCCTGGTCGCGGAGCCGCCGAAGCGCGGCTGAGGCCCCGGGGGCTCAGCCGCTCCCGGGGCCTCAGCCGCGCCCGGTGAGACCCTCCACCAGGGCCCGCGGGCCGTCGAGACAGGTGTCCTCGGCGGTCAACGGGCCCCAGGCGTCGGCGAGTCCGGAGAGCCGGGGCAGTTCGCCCGGGGCGAGGTCGGTGAAGACCTGCTCCCGGTAGGTGGGGCGGTCGTCGTCCGCGCGCCTGCGGTCCGCCGCCGTACGGACCACGATCTCCCGGCGGTGTAGTACCAGATCGCGCGGTATCCATGGACGGCCCGCTCGGGCGTCAGACCGCAGGCGATGAACCCGTCGACGATCTGCTCGACGAACCACAGCGCCGAGGCGGACATCAGATCGTCCGCGGTCAGCACCTCCACGATCCAGGGGCAGTCGGCGGGCGCCCGGTGGATCGCCGCGGCGGCGGCGACGATCCGCTCGCACGGCTCGGCGGGCATCCCGGTCCGGCGCGGCGTCCGCGCCGCGTGGTCGTCCAGCAGCAGGACGAGCAACTCCTCCTTGTTGCGGACATGGTGGTGGAGCGCCATCGGCGTACTGCCGATCTCCGTGGCCGGCCGCCGCATGGTGAGCCGTTCCACGCCCTCCTCGGCGACGATCCGGCGGGCCGCCCCGACCGGAAGGAACCCCCTCATGGCGACGACACCCCTCGCCCCCGTCGGCCTCTTCGCCGCCGCGCCGCACATCGGTCGACCACTGGGAGATGCACCCGGAGGCCGACGAGGCGGTGTGCTGCCTGACCGGCGCCGTCCGCCTCCACCTCCGGCCCACCGGGCCGGGCGGAGCCGAGGAGACGGTACGGCTGCGGGCGGGCTCCGCGGTGATCGTGCCCCGTGGTCGCTGGCACCGGGTGCGGCTGGACGCCCCCAGCGACCTGATGTCCCTCACCCTGCGCCAGGGCACGCGCCCCGCGAGCGCATCGAAGGCCAAGGGGAACACGCTGAGTGACATTCGCGAGTGTCCGGGAGTGGGATCGCGCGCGGTCGGGTGAGGTGTGAATGACGTTGGGCGGGCGTGAGCCGAGGTTTGGGGCGGGGGTCGGCCCTCGCGCCCCATCCGCTCCTTCTGACCGCTTTTGATCGGACCGTATCGATCTTTTTCGACCCGATCGGAGCACACGCGGCCCGGTCATCGGTCTTTCGTACGGAGCCTCATACCAGAGCGGGACGCTGGGCGGGGGAGTTTGGCAACTGCCCCTCGCACATGAGCCGGAGGCGACTACCGTGAGTGTCCGACCCCAGGCCCGACGGACCAGTACGAGGACGCAGATGTCTCACCTTCGCGCACCGGGCACCCGTGCCGACCGCCGGGAGGGCGGGCGGCACGGGCGGCCGGTCGCCCGACCCGCTCCCGCACTGCCCGAGACGCACATACGGCCCCAGCTGATGCGGCTCGCCGTGCTGCCCCCGCTCGCGGTCGCCCTCGGTGCCACCGCCGCCGTCCTGTGCACCATCCGCTCCACCGGCGCCCGCACCGGCCCCGTCCTGTGGGCCGTGCTCGGCGGCGCGGTCACCGTGGCCGTCGCGGGCATCCTGATCGCCGCCGTGGCCGCCGACCGGGCCGCCCGCGGGGTCGCCGAGCGCATCGACGCGCTGCGTCGCACCGCCGCCCGCGGCGAGGCCGACCTGCATGAACTCGTGGACGCCCTGCGCCAGGGGGAGGCACCGCCGCGGCGCCCGTCCCGCCGCCGGTCGCCCACCGACGCCGACGACTTCGAACTGCTCGCCGCCGATCTGGCCCGCGCGCACGAGGGCGCCGTCACCGCCGTCGTACGGGCCGCCCAGCTCTCCAGCCACGCGGGCAGCGAGCAGAAGCTGGAGGTCTTCGTCAACCTCGCGCGCCGGCTTCAGTCCCTCGTGCACCGCGAGATCTCCATCCTGGACGAGCTGGAACACGAGATCGAGGACCCCGATCTGCTCAAGGGCCTCTTCCACGTGGACCACCTGGCCACCCGCATCCGGCGGCACGCCGAGAACCTCGCCGTGCTCGGCGGCGCCGTCTCCCGGCGCCAGTGGAGCAACCCGGTGAGCATGACCGAGGTGCTGCGCTCCGCCATCGCCGAGGTCGAGCAGTACTCCCGGGTCAAACTGGTGCCCCCGATCGAGGGCGAACTGCGCGGCCACGCCGTCGCCGACGTCATCCACCTGCTCGCCGAACTCATCGAGAACGCCACGGTGTTCTCCGCCCCCGGCACCCAGGTACTGCTGCGCGCGGGCCTCGTCACCTCCGGACTCGCCGTCGAGGTCGAGGACCGCGGACTCGGCATGCCCGTCGGCGAACAGGCCCGGATGAACGCCCTGTTGGCCGATCCCGACCAGGTCAACGTCGCCAGCCTGCTGGCCGACGGCCGCATCGGCCTCTACGTCGTCTCCCAGCTCGCCCGGCGGCACGGCATCGGCGTACGGCTCCAGAGCAACATCTACGGCGGGGTCCAGGCCGTACTCGTCGTACCCGAGGACCTGTTGGGGACCCCGCAGACGGAGTGCGCGCCGGAGATCGCCGCCCTGCCGCCCGCGCAGGTCCCGCCGGTACGGCACGTCCCCCCGCCCGTGCCGATGAGTCCAACCCCCGCCGTGCACACCGACGTTCACGCCCACGACGACCCGCCCCCGCTCCCCGTGCGCGGCACCCACCGCGAGCGCCCCACCCCCGCCGAGGCGGTACCCGGCATCCGGGCGCGGCATCGCGCGGCGGTCGAGGAGCACGAGGGCGTCATGCCCACCCCGCGTGTCGACACGGTGCGCGGCACCATGGCCAAACCCCAACTGCCGCGCCGCCGCGCCCAGGAGAACCTCGTCCCCCAGCTTCGCGGCGGCCCGGCCCCCCGCCCGGACGGCGACACCCTCGGCGGTCACGACCCCGGCCTGATGGCGGCCTTCCAGCGCGGCATCGGCCTCGCCGAGGCGGCCCGACCGGCGACGGACGGCGAACACGCACACGCCGGCCACGCCGGAGCCACCGCCCGCACACCCGCCGAGCCCGCGCGCCTGCGCGTCCTCCACCCCGATCAGGACCGACCCCAAGGGCCGCTGACACCGGGCGACCCGCACCACGTCCACCCCGACCCGTCCTCCCTGTCCACCGGTCCGACCGAGGGAAGCGCGCCGGCCGGCTGACCCCTCGTACCGGGCCCGCACCGGGCCCCGTACCGACCCGTACCACCCCCCCAACCCCCAGCGCTCCCACAGACCTTCGTACCCCAAGGAGTCGATCCACCATGGCGAGCGATGCGCCGACCGCTCACGCATCCGACCTCGACTGGCTGCTCAGCGGCCTCGTGCAGCGCGTACCGCACACCAGCAGCGCGGTGCTCCTGTCCTGCGACGGGCTGGTGAAGGCCGTGCACGGCCTCGACCCGGACAGCGCCGACCACATGGCCGCCCTCGCCTCCGGCCTGTACTCGCTCGGCCGCAGCGCGGGCGTCCGGTTCGGGGACGGCGGTGACGTACGGCAGGTCGTCGTGGAACTCGCCTCGACCCTGCTGTTCGTCACCACCGCCGGATCCGGCACCTGTCTCGCCGTGATGGCGGGCCGCGAGGCCGACGCGGCCGTGCTCGGCTACGAGATGGCGATGCTGGTCAAGAGCGTGCGCCCCTATCTGGTCACCGCCCCCAGGCAACACGCCGCCGACCCCGCGGCGCCGAGGCATTGAGCGTGGCCGCGGCCGGCGACGGGCCCTGGCTGGACGACGCGGCCGGACGGCTGGTACGCCCGTTCACGGTCAGCAACGGCCGCACCGAACCCAGCGTCGCACTCGACCTGATCTCCCAGGTGATGGCCACCGGGGTCACCCCGCTCGGCTACCTCGGCCCCGAGCACGCCCAGGCGCTCGACCTGTGCCGGGCACCCGTCTCGGTCGCCGAGGTCGCCGCCCACCTGAAACTGCCCGCCGTGGTCACCAAGGTCCTGCTCGCGGACCTGGTCGACTGCGAAGCGCTGACCACCAAGCCCCCCGCGTTCCACCACACTCCCACCGACCGGTCCCTGCTGGAGGCAGTGCTCGATGGACTACGACGACAGCTCTGACCCGTTCCCCACCGCGCTCAAGATCCTGGTCGCGGGCGGGTTCGGGGTGGGCAAGACCACCTTCGTGGGCGCGGTCAGCGAGATCGCCCCGCTGAGCACGGAGGAACTGCTCACCACGGTCAGCGCCGCGACCGACAGCCTCGAAGGCATCGAGAACAAGATGGAGACCACGGTCGCCATGGACTTCGGCCGGATCTCCCTCGATCCGGACCATGTGCTCTATCTGTTCGGCACCCCCGGGCAGGAGCGGTTCTGGTTCATGTGGGACGAGCTGTCCGAGGGCGCGCTCGGCGCGGTGATCCTCGCCGACACCCGCCGGCTCCAGGACTGCTTCGCCGCCGTGGACTTCTTCGAGGAACGCGGACTCGGCTTCATCGTCGCCGTCAACGAGTTCGACGGAGGGCACCGCTACGACACCGAGGAGGTGCGCGCCGCCATCGACCTCGACCCCGAGGTGCCCGTCGTGCGCTGCGACGCCCGGATCTCCAGTTCCGGCGTGGGGACCCTGCTGGCCCTCGTCCGCCATCTGCTCGCCCACACCCCGGAGCACGCGCCGAGCCATGGCGCCGCGCACCGGTGAACCCGACCGACCGCCACGGAGTTCCCCAGATGAGGCACCCGCACAGCGACGGAGCCCGGCCATGAGCTACGAGCCGCCCCGGCCGGTCCGCGGTCTGCTGCTCACCCCCGAGGACAAGGAGGCCCCCGCCCGCGTCCGACGGCTGCGGGCGCTCGGTCTCGGGGAGCGCCCCGACCCCGCGCTCGACGCCTTCGCGGACCATCTCGCCCGCCGCACCGGCGCGCCCTACGCCATGGTCAACTTCATCGGCGAGGAACGGCAGTTCTTCGCCGGCCTGCGCGTCCCGGCGATCGCCCCGGTCCTGCGGGAGGACGGCAGCGCGGCGGTGTGGGGCCGGACGCTGCCCCGCGACCACGGGTTCTGCCCCCATGTGGTGGTCCGCCGCAAGGCCCTGGTCCTGGAGGACGTCCGCGACTACCCCCGGTTCGCGGGCAACCCGGTCGTGGACGAGTACGGCATCCGCTCCTACCTCGGCGCCCCGCTCCTCGACGGCACCGGTATGACGCTGGGCACCGTCTGCGCCGCCGACATCGGGCCGCGCGCCTGGGGCAGGGACGGACTGGAGACCATCAAGGCGCTGGCCGCCGAACTCGTCGTACGGATCGAACGCAGCGCCCGGGACGGGCTGCCCATCTGACCGTCGGCTCGTACGACAAGGGGGCCGGTTCAGCGGCTTCTGTTCATGTGACAAGAGGGGCGTGAAGGAAAGCTGAGGCGGCGGTTAAGAAAAGCTCGATGGATTACGGCGCGCCCATACGGCAGATTGCAGGGTGATTCCACCCCTCTGACCCGGTGCGGGCGCGGCCTTTCGGCATGCCCGCGTACGGGACCTCACCCACAGGAGCCGTACGAGTGAAGGCGCTGGTCAAGGACAAGGCGGAGCCCGGACTCTGGCTGACGGACGTCCCGGAGCCCGCGATCGGGGCCGACGACGTACTGATCAAGGTCCTGCGGACCGGTATCTGCGGCACCGATCTGCACATCCGGGCCTGGGACGGCTGGGCGCAGCAGGCGATCAGCACCCCGCTGGTGCTCGGGCACGAGTTCGTCGGCGAGGTCGTGGAGATCGGCCGGGCAGTCACCGACGTCCGGATCGGCGACCGGGTCAGCGGCGAGGGCCACCTGGTGTGCGGCAAGTGCCGCAACTGCCTGGCCGGGCGCCGCCATCTGTGCCGGGCCACCGTCGGCCTCGGTGTCGGCCGCGACGGCGCGTTCGCCGAGTACGTCGCCCTGCCCGCGACCAACGTCTGGGTGCACCGCGTCCCGGTCGACCTCGATGTCGCCGCGATCTTCGACCCGTTCGGCAACGCCGTGCACACCGCGCTGTCCTTCCCGCTGGTCGGCGAGGACGTCCTGATCACCGGCGCCGGACCGATCGGCCTGATGGCCGCCGCCGTCGCCCGGCACGCGGGCGCCCGCAATGTCGTCGTCACCGACGTCAGCGAGGAGCGCCTCCAGCTGGCCCGCAAGATCGGCGTGAGCCTCGCGCTGAACGTCGCCGAGACCACCATCGCCGACGGACAGCGCGAGCTGGGGCTGCGCGAGGGCTTCGACATCGGCCTGGAGATGTCCGGCAGGCCCGAGGCCATGCGGGACATGATCGCCAACATGACGCACGGCGGCCGGATCGCCATGCTCGGCCTGCCCGCCCAGGAGTTCCCCGTCGACTGGTCCCGGATCGTCACCTCGATGATCACCATCAAGGGCATCTACGGCCGCGAGATGTTCGAGACCTGGTACGCGATGTCGGTGCTGCTGGAGGGCGGCCTGGACCTCGCCCCCGTGATCACCGGCCGGTACGACTACCGCGAATTCGAGTCGGCCTTCGCGGACGCCGCCAGCGGCAAGGGCGGCAAGGTCATCCTCGACTGGACCGCGTAACCCGACCGAACCGGCCCGCGTCAGCCGTACGCCACCCGCTCGGCGTACGCCACCCGCATCACCTAGGAGCTTCTGTCATGTTCGAGACCGTCCGTGACGATCTGCGCACCACCCTCGACGAGATCCGCGCCGCCGGCCTGCACAAGCCCGAACGGGTCATCGGCAGCCCGCAGTCCGCGACCGTCAGCGTCACCGCTGGCGGCCGCCCCGGCGAGGTCCTCAACTTCTGCGCCAACAACTACCTGGGCCTCGCCGACCACCCCGAGGTGATCGCCGCCGCCCACGAGGCCCTGGACCGCTGGGGCTACGGCATGGCCTCCGTCCGCTTCATCTGCGGCACCCAGGAGGTGCACAAGGAGCTGGAGGCCCGCCTCTCCGCGTTCCTCGGCCAGGAGGACACGATCCTCTACTCCTCCTGCTTCGACGCCAACGGCGGTGTCTTCGAGACCCTGCTCGGCGAGGAGGACGCGGTGATCTCCGACGCCCTCAACCACGCCTCCATCATCGACGGCATCCGGCTCTCCAAGGCCCGCCGCTACCGCTACGCCAACCGCGACCTCGCCGACCTGGAGGCGAAGCTCAAGGAGGCGTCCGGCGCCCGCCGCCGGCTGATCGTCACCGACGGCGTGTTCTCCATGGACGGCTATGTCGCCCCGCTGAACGAGATCTGCGACCTCGCCGACCGCTACGACGCGATGGTCATGGTCGACGACTCGCACGCCGTCGGCTTCGTCGGTCCGAGCGGCCGCGGCACCCCCGAGCTGCACGGCGTGATGGACCGCGTGGACATCATCACCGGCACCCTCGGCAAGGCCCTCGGCGGCGCCTCCGGCGGTTATGTCGCCGCCCGCGCCGAGATCGTCGCCCTGCTGCGCCAGCGCTCCCGCCCGTACCTGTTCTCCAACACCCTCGCCCCGGTGATCGCGGCCGCCTCCCTCAAGGTCCTCGACCTGCTGGAGTCCGCCGACGACCTGCGGGTGCGGCTGACCGAGAACACCAAGCTGTTCCGCTCCCGGATGACCGCCGAGGGCTTCGACGTCCTGCCCGGCGACCACGCCATCGCCCCCGTGATGATCGGCGACGCGGCGAAGGCGGCCCGTATGGCCGAGCTGCTCCTGGAGCGCGGCGTGTACGTGATCGGGTTCTCCTACCCGGTCGTCCCGCAGGGCCAGGCCCGTATCCGGGTCCAGCTGTCCGCCGCGCACTCCACCGCGGACGTCAACCGCGCGGTGGACGCGTTCATCGCGGCGCGCGCGGAGCTGGCGGCCTGACCAGGGGGTATCACCTGGGATAATCGGGGGCATGATCGAGGCACGGCGGCTCCACATCCTCCGTGCGGTGGCCGACCACCGCACGGTCACCGCGGCGGCCGCCGCCCTCTATCTCACCCCCTCCGCCGTCTCCCAGCAGCTGACCGCCCTGGAGCAGGAGACCGGCCACCGGCTGGTCGAGCGGGGCGCCAAGGGGGTACGGCTCACCCCGGCCGGCGAGATCCTGCTCGGCCACACCAACGCGGTCCTCGCCCAGCTGGAGCGCGCCGAGGCGGAACTCGCGGCGTACGGCTCGGGCGAGGCCGGGACGGTCACCGTGGCGGCCTTCGCGACCGGCATCGCCCAGGTCGTGGCCCCCGCGGTGGCCCGCCTCGCCGGCACCGCGCCCGGCATCCGCATCCGGGTCCAGGACGCGGAGGGCGACGCCAGCCTGCCGATGGTCCTCGACCGGCAGGTGGATGTGGCGGTGGCCGTCGAGTACCGGGGCGCACCCTCGGCCGACGACCCCCGGCTCACCCATGTGCCGCTGTACGCCGAGCCGTTCGACGCCGTGGTCCCGGTCGGCCACCGACTCGCCGACTCGCCCGAGGTCCCGCTCGCCGAGCTGGCCAAGGACCCCTGGATCGGGCCCTACCCCGGCAATCCGTGCCACGACGTCGTCGTACTCGCCTGCGAGAGCGCGGGGTTCCAGCCCCGCCTCGAACACTCCTCCGACGACTTCCGCGCCGTCGTCGCCCTCGCCTCCGCCGACGCGGGTGTCGCCCTCGTCCCCCGTTCCGCGCTGCGCGGCATGGACCTCAGCGATGTGGTCGTACGCCCGGTCGACGGGGTGGCCCCCACCCGCCGGGTCTTCGCCGCGGTGCGCCGGGGCGCGGAGGGGCATCCGCTGATCAGGCCGGTACTGGCGGCGCTGGGCGGGGCCGCGGGAGGCTGACCACCGGGCATTGTCAGTGGTCGGCGCTACGGTGCGTGGCATGCCGGATGCCGAAGCTGTACGACGTATCGCGCTGTCCTTCCCCGACACCACGGAGAAGACCGCCTGGAACATGCCCACCTTCCGGGTGGCCGGGAAGATGTTCGCGACCCTGCCCGAGGACGAGACGTCCGTCGCCGTGCGCTGCCCGAAGGAGGAGCGGGACGAGCTGGTGCTGGCCGAGCCGGAGAAGTTCTGGATCGCCGGGCACGAGGCGCAGTTCGCCTGGATCAGGGCCCGGCTGGCCACCCTGGAGGACGAGGCCGAACTGCGCGACATCCTCGCCGACTCCTGGCGCCAGGCCGCCCCACCCCGACTCCTCGAATCCCACCCCGAGTTGGGCCCCCCGCCCACCCACTGAAAATTCCGGTGTCCAGGGAAGGCGGCATGGCATGATCCCGCGCGGTCGCTCAGGGAGGGAGCCGGGATGGGCGGGATGGAGACGGATGGGTCCGACGGAGCGGGGGGCGGCCGGGGTGGTCGGTCCGGTGGCGGTCGGGGCGGCCGGGATGGTGGCGGTCGGCGGGGAGTGGAGCCCGATGCGGCGGTGACGGCTCGGGAGCCGGGTGCCGGCGCGGCGGCCCGGTCGGGGCCGCGAGCGGCGGGGGAGCGGGACCGGGGTGTCTGGTCGAGGGACTTCGGACTGTTCTTCGTGGCGCGGGCCGTGGCACGGCTCGGGGACACCATGCTGCCGGTGGCGCTGGCCGCCGGACTGCTGGAGCGCGGCTACGGCGCGGGCGCGGTGGGGCTCGCCATGGCGGCGTCGACCGCGGCCTTCGCCGGCCTTGTCGTCTTCGGCGGGGTGATCGCCGACCGGTTCAGCACCCGCCGCCTGATGATCGGCGCCGACCTGACCCGGGTCTGCACCCAGTCCCTCGCCGCGGGCCTGTTCTTCGCCGGGCACGTGGTGCTGTGGGAGCTGTGCGTCATCGGCTTCGTCAACGGCGTGGCCGCCGCCGTGTTCCAGCCCGGCGTGGCCAGCACGCTGCCCAGGCTCGCCGCCGACGTCCAGGGCGCCAACGCGGCGATCCGCATCGCCGAGTCCGCCGCCCAGCTCGCGGGCCCGGCCTTCGCCGGTCTCCTCGTCGGCTTCGCCTCGCCCGGCGGGGTGTTCGCCGCCCACGCCGGGACCTACGCGGTCAGCGCCCTGTGCCTGCTGCTGCTCCGGCTGCGCCCACTGCCCCCGGACACCCTCGTCGCCACCGGCCGCGCCCTGCGCGACTTCCGTGCCGATCTGGTGCGCGGCTGGCGGGAGTTCAGGTCCCGGACCTGGCTGTGGGCCGTGATCGCCATCTGGTGCCTGTACATGATCGCGGTGAACGGCCCGGTCGTCCCGCTGGTCGCCACCGAGGTCGTCCAGCACCACGGCGTCCGCGCCTACGGCCTGGTCAACTCGGCCCTCGGCGCCGGCACCGTCATCGGCGGCCTGCTCGCCCTGCGGCTGCGCCCCCGCCGCATGCTCAGGGCGGGCGCGCTCTCCCTGTGCCTGTACTTCACCTTCCCCGGCGCCGTCGGCCTCGGTCTCGGCGTCCCGGCCATGTCGGGGGGCGCCGCGCTCGCCGGGGCCGGGATGTCCTTCTGGGGCGTGATGTGGGCGACGAGCGTCCTGACCCAGGTCCCGCCCGAGACCCTCAACCGCATCCACGCCTACGACGTCGCGGGCTCCCTCGCCATGATGCCGGTCGGCCAGGCCCTCGCGGGCCCGGCGGCCGTCCTGCTGGGCGCCGACCGGGTGCTGCTGGTCGCCGCGGTGATCAGCCTCGCCGTGGTCGCCCTGCTCCTCGCCGTCCCCGCGATACGCGACCTGGTACGAGCGGACGCGTCCCCGGCGCCGAGCTGACGCCGGATCGCGCCCGCCCCGCCTCACACTCCGGCGCGCGCCCCCAGGAACCCACCGATCCGCTCCCGCAGACTCCGCGCGTCCAGGCCGTGCGCGGCGGTGTGCTCCTCGACGGTGCCGTAGCGGCGCAGCTCCCGGCGGCCGACCCCGAGGCCGAGGACCCGGTGCGGGAGGTCCGCGAGGGCGTCGTTCACCGCGGCGGTCGACGTGCCCGCGAGATACGGCTCGACCAGCACCACATCCGTCCCCGCGGCGCCGGCCGCCCGGCGCAGCCCGGCCGCGTCGAACGGTCGTACGGTCGTCGCGTACAGCACGGTCGCATCCATGCCCTCCGTCGCCTCCAGCACCGCGTCCAGCAGCGGGCCCACCGCGAGCACCACGCCGGCCCGCCCCTCCCGTACGGTCAAGAACCGCTCGCCGTCGACCGGCAGCGCCCGCCGGTTGGACTGCACGGACAGTCGTACGTACACCCGGTCGTCGCCCGCCGCGACCGCGTGCCGCAGCAGGGTCTCGGCCTCGTCGGGGTGGCCCGGCACATGCACGGTCCAGCCGTCCAGGGTGTCCATCAGGGCCACGTCGCCCGGCGCCATATGGGTGAACCCGCCGGCCGGCCAGTCGAAGGAGGCGGCCGCGCTCACCAGTACCGCCCCCGTGCCCTGATGCCCGAAGTCGAGCTTGACCTGCTCGAACGGCCGCTCCACCAGAAAACTGGCGAATGTGTGCACGACGGGCCGCAGCCCGGTCAGCGCCATCCCGGCGGCCGCCCCCACCAGCAGCTGCTCGCGGATGCCGACGTTGACCACCCGCTCGGGATGCCGGGCGATGGCCTCGTGGAAGGCGTCCTTGCCGATCTCGGCGAGGACCACCGCGACCCGCGGGTCCTCGTCCAGGAGCCGGGAGACGACGGGAGCGAAACGGTCACGCATGGTGTCCATGGAGAGGTCGCCCTTTCGGAGCGTGAGGGAAATTCGGAAGGTGAGGGAAGGCCGGAGGGCCAGGAGAAGCGGGGTGTTCGGGGGAAGCGGGATGTTCAGGGGAAGCGGGGGCTTTCGGAGACGCGGGGCGCTCAGGCGTTCTTCGGCTCGACCCGGGCCACGACCACGTGCGGCCGTCCCGGATGCGGCGCCGTGAACGCCTCGTACAGCGCCGCATGGTCCCGCCCGTCGACGGTCGCCGCCGACCAGCCCGCGGCCTCGAACCGGGCGGCGATCCCACCGGGCCGGGCATGGCTGGCGGAGGAGTTGTCCACCACGACGGTGTGCAGCCGGTCGAGTCCCGCTGGTCCCGCGAAGGCGATGGCCTCGTGATTGCTGCCCTCGTCCAGCTCGGCGTCCCCGATCAGCACCCAGACCGCCGGATCGCCGAGGCCCTGGGCCCGCAGCCCCAGCGCGGTCCCCACCCCGAGGGGCAGCCCGTGTCCGAGCGAGCCGCTGCCGATCTCCGCCCCGGGCACCAGCAGCCGGTCCGGGTGGTGGCCGAGCGGGGAGTCGTACCCGCCGAACCCGGGCAGGCACTCGACCGGCAGGAACCCCTTGGCGGCCAGCACCGCGTAGTACGCCATCGGCCCGTGCCCCTTGCTCAGCAGGAACCGGTCCCGGCCGGGGTCCGCCGTCCGCTCCGGTGTGACGCGCAGTACCCGGTCGTAGAGCACCCACAGCACATCGAGCGTGGAGGTGGCCGCCGGGCCGTGCTTCTCGTCCCCGGTCATCAGGCTCATCAGCCGGGGAAGGTCGGCGTACTCGTGGGCGCGGTGTTCGTCCGTTGTGATCGTCATGTACGACAGCGTGCAACCTCGACCAAACTTGAGGTCAACCCCTGGAAGCCGTGCGCGATCACCGAGCCGAGTGCGGTATTGTTTCCCTGCACGTTGCGACCGGCGAAACCGCAGGTCAAACGGCAACGGGACGTGGCGCAGCTTGGTAGCGCACTTGACTGGGGGTCAAGGGGTCGCAGGTTCAAATCCTGTCGTCCCGACTCGAGAGAGTCGCAGATCAGGGGCGGTTTCGGAGAAATCCGGAGCCGCCCCTGATCATTTTTGGGGACCAGGTGGGCACCGGCGTTCCTCGGGGTACCGCCGGGGCCGGGGACAGGGCCTCTCACCTGGTAATTTCCGTAGATGATCATTTCATTTCGCTTATCCCGTCCCGCTCGGGCCGCTCTCATCTGCGCTCTCGCCCTGACCGGGTTACCCGCCTCGCCCGCCACCGCCGCCGACGCCGCGACTCCTCATCTCGACGCCGTGGAGCGCACATTGCGCGAGGTCTCGCCCGGCCTCGAAGGGGATGTGTGGGAGCGGACGGCCGGCAACCGGCTCGACGCCGGGGCGGACGATCCCGCCGGCTGGCTGCTCCAGACTCCCGGCTGCTGGGGTGACGCCGGCTGCCAGGACCGCGTCGGCACTCGGCGGCTGCTGGCAAAGATGACCGAGAACATCGCGCGGGCGACCCGGACCGTCGACATCTCCAGTCTGGCGCCCTTCCCGGACGGCGCCTTCCAGGACGCGATCGTCGCGGGCCTGAAATCGTCCGTGGCCTCCGGGCACCGGCTCAAGGTCAGGGTCCTGGTCGGAGCCGCTCCGGTCTACCACATGACCGTACTGCCCTCGAAGTACCGGGACGACCTGCGCGACAAGCTGGGCCCGGCCGCCGACGCCGTCACGCTGAACGTCGCCTCGATGACCACGTCGAAGACCGCCTTCTCCTGGAACCACTCCAAACTCCTGGTCGTGGACGGGCAGTCCGCGGTCACCGGTGGCATCAACGACTGGAAGGGCGACTACCTCGACACCGGCCATCCGGTCAGCGACGTCGACCTCGCCCTGACCGGCCCCGCCGCCGGGACGGCCGGGCGCTACCTGGACCGGCTGTGGGGCTGGACCTGCCGCAACAAGGCCAACCCCGCCGGCGTGTGGTACGCCGCCTCGGGCGGATCGGACTGCATGGCCACCATGGAACGGGACACGAACCCCCGCGCCGTCCCGGCCACCGGCGATGTGCCGGTGATCGCCGTCGGCGGACTCGGCGTGGGCATGGAGGACTCCGACCCCGCCTCGGCCTGGCGACCGGCCCTGCCGTCCACCTCCGACACCCGGTGCGTCGTCGGCCTGCACGACAACACCAACGGGGACCGCCCCTATGACACGGTCAACCCCGAAGAGAGCGCGCTGCGTTCGCTGATCTCCAGCGCGACCCGGCACATCGAGATCTCCCAGCAGGACCTCAACGCGACCTGCCCGCCGCTGCCCCGCTACGACACCCGGGTCTACGACGCCCTCGCCACCAAGCTCGCCGACGGTGTGAAGGTGCGGATCGTCGTCAGCGACCCCGCCAACCGTGGCGCCGTCGGCAGCGGAGGCTACTCGCAGATCAAGTCCCTCTCCGAGGTCAGCGGCGTGCTGCGGGACCGACTTGCCCGGATCACCGGTGACGAGACCAGCGCCGGGGCGGCGCTCTGCTCCAACCTCCAGCTCGCGACCTTCCGCAGCTCCCCGGGCGCACGCTGGGCGGACGGGCATCCCTACGCCCAGCACCACAAGCTGGTCTCGGTCGACGGCTCGGCCTTCTACATCGGATCGAAGAACCTCTACCCGGCGTGGTTGCAGGACTTCGGGTACATCGTGGAGAGCCCCGGCGCGGCCCAGCAGCTCGACGCGCAGTTGCTGAGTCCTCAGTGGACCCACTCGAAGGAGACCGCCACGGTCGACTACGCGCGGGGCCTGTGCCGCATCTGACGCCCTCTCTCAGAGAACGGGACGACTGAGCGAGCGGTCGGGGGACGAGCGGTCGGAGGCGCTAGGAGTTGCTCCATCCGGTCGTGCTGGAATACGAGTCCAGCAGGTCCACCACGAAGATCAGGGTCGAGCCCGCCGGGATCAACGGCGAGGGGGACTGATTGCCGTAGCCGAGACGCGGGGGAATGATGATCTCGCGCCGGCCGCCGACCCTCATCCCCCTCACTCCCCGGTCCCAGCCCTTGATGACCTTGCCACTGCCCAGGGCGAACTTGTACGGCTGGCCCCGGTCCCAGGAGGCGTCGAACTCCTTCCCGGACTCGAAGGTCACCCCGACGTAGTGGACCCTGACCACCATGCCCGGCTTGACCTCGGCACCGTCCCCGACCACCAGGTCACGGATGGTCAGCTCGGTGGGAGCGGCACCCTCCGGGACGTCGACCTCGGGCTTCGTCGGTTCGCTCATCGGGGCCTCATCACCTTCCGTCGGAAGCCCTCGCACGGGCCGGCCGAACACAGAACACATGGCCACTCCATGCGGCAGATGGTCACGTTACCGAGCCGGCCCGGGGCCATCGGGACGGACGTGCCCGATGCGGTGGATGCGGTGGTGCGGGGCGGCTTGTTCCCTCGGCGATCGGACCGTTCAAGATGCGCGCCCCCTGGTGCGGATGAGTCCATGGGCATGGCAGGGCCAACGGCGTTCGCCGGACCCTGGCCGTCACCTTCGGAACACCGCAGGAGGGCTGTCATGGCCAGTACCCCGGACAAGACACTCAACGGCAAGGTCGCCTTCGTCGGCGGCGCGTCCCGCAATCTCGGCGGGCTGATCAGCACGACCCTCGGCGCCGAGGGCGCCCTGGTCGCGGTGCACTACAACAGCGAGTCCTCCAGGGCCAAGGCCGAGGACGTCGTCGCGCAGATCAACAAGGGTCCGGGCGAGGCCTTCGCCGTCCAGGCCGACCTGACGAAGGTCGCCGAGGTGGAGCGGGTCTTCGAAGAGGTCCTGGACCGGTTCGGCAAGCTCGACTACAGCATCAACACCGCCGGCATGGTGCTGAAGAAACCGCTCACCGAGATCACCGAGGAGGAGTACGACCGTATGTTCGCGGTCAACTCCAAGGCCGCGTTCTTCGTGATGCGCGAGGCGGCCCGCCGGATGGACGACGGCGGGAAGATCATCACGATCGTCACCTCGCTGCTCGCCGCGTACACCGGCCTGTACTCCGTGTACGCGGGCAGCAAGGCCCCGGTCGAGCACTTCACCCGCGCCCTGTCGAAGGAGCTGTTCGGCCGGAACATCTCGGTCAACAACATCGCTCCCGGCCCGATGGACACCTCGTTCTTCTACCCCGCCGAGGACGACGACTCCGTCGCCTACCACAAGTCCTCCGCGATGAACGGCGAGCTCACCAAGATCGACGACATCGTGCCGTGGGTCCGCCATCTGCTGACCGACGGATGGTGGGCCAACGGGCAGACACTCTTCCTCAACGGCGGATACACCACCCGCTGACCCCGTCCCGGGCACGACGGCCGCCCCGATCACCTAGGCACCGCGGGGCGGCCGGGGCATGCCGGAGGGCGGCCCTGCGAGGTCCACGTGAGGGAAGCGGGTGGAGGCTACGCCTGCGAAGCGGACACCGGACGCAGGCGGACCGGCAGGCTGATGTGCCCGTTGCTGATCAAGGTCGGCAGCGGGCGCAGTTCCTCGGCGGGCACCGCGAGCCGGGCCTCGGGGAAGCGCGCGAACAGCTGGCGCAGGGCGGTGGCGACTTCGAGGCGGGCGAGCGGGGCGCCGAGACAGAAGTGGACGCCATGGCCGAACGCCAGGTGGTCCTTGGTGGTCCGGGTGGCGTCGAAGAGATCGGCGTCCGCACCGTGCCAGTCCGGATGGCGGTTGGCGGCGGCGTAGGAGGCGAGGATGGCTTCCCCCGCCCGGATCGTCCTCCCGTCGGGCAGCGGGATGTCCTGGAGCGCGAAGCGCATGGGCAAGTGCTTGATCGCCGACTCGTGGCGCAGGGCCTCCTCGACCACGTCCTCCCAGCCGCACCGGCCGGCGTCCACGTGGGCCAGCTGCGCCGGGTCGGCCAGCAGGGACGTGACGGCGTGGTCGATGACGTTGACGGTCGTCTCGTACCCGGCGCTGACCATCAGTACGAGGGTGTCGCGCAGTTCGGCGTCCGTCAGGGAACCGCCGTCGCCCTCCTCGTCGCGGGTGGCGATCAGCAGCGAGGTCATGTCGTCGCCGGGCGCGGCGCGCTTCGCCGCGATCAGCTCGTCGAACAGCCGGTAGAGGGAGGCCGTGTTCGCCGTCGCCTCCTCGGCGGACAGGGTGGTGGCGAACACCCGGTCCACCACCGTACGGAGTCCGCTCGACCGGGCGGCGGAGAGGCCCATCATCCGGCCGATGACCGAGATCGGCAGTGGATAGGCCAACCGCTCGCGCAGGTCCACCACTTCGCCGGGCGGGAGGGCTTCCAGCTCGTCGAGGATGCCGGTGACGAGGGACTCCACGACGGGGGTCAGGGCGGCGATACGGCGGACCGAGAAGGCCGGGGCGACCAGTCGGCGCAGCCTGCGGTGGTCGCTGCCGTAGGCGGTGAACATGCTCTCCACCGCCACCCAGAGAGCGAGTGGCCAGGTGGGGACGGTGGCGGCGAAGGCCGGCCAGTGCGCTCGCGCGTCCTTGGAGACGGCGGCGCGGGTCAGAAGCCGCTTCAGGAGGTCGGGGTCGGAGACGGACCACGCGGTCACCCCGAGGACGTCCACGGGCGTGGCCGCGCCACGGGCGTACAGCGCCCGGTGTTCGGCGTGATGGTCGGAACCGGCGGGGTCGAGGACGAGAGGCTGCTCTTCGGTCACGGCCAGGGCTCCTTCGACGGAAGTCGGGAAGGACGGGAGGGCGGTGCGGGCGCGGGACCGGCGTCCTTGTGGCGAGGCGGGCGTCGCGGGCCCGTGGTCGCCGGCTCGCTCGTCAGCGGGGCTCGGCGAGGGGCGATCCGCCGCCGGCCAGGGAGCGGGGACGGTGCCGTCGCGGGCATGGGCACGGGCATGGGCCGGAACCGGGGTCGGCGAGGGCCGTGCGCCGCGATGATCGCCCCACACCGCCGAAGCCCGCCGCTGCCGGCCGGGCGGCATGTGCGCGTGGACCGGCAGCGGGCCGGATCGGCGGGCCCGGGCCGTCACCGTGCTTGGCCACGGGCTTCCCCCGCACCGGCGTCACCACCGGCTTCGAGGGGTCGGCGCGCGACCGGGGCCGGTCGGCCGCGTCCCCCCGCCCGGCCGAGTACGCCGACCGGCGCGGGTGAGTCCGTCGTCCGTGAGCGGGTTCAGGAGTGCCATGTCCGAACGCCTCCCTGGCAAGGTGTCACGCACCGCGTGCCGCAGGGGAGGCGAAGTCCGGCTTTCCCCCGGCAGCCGGCCATGTGAGCAGGATAGACCTCGCATATCGGTCAAGGGGCCGTGACCGAGGAAGATACGCCGGAAGACCCCCTCGGCATCCGTTACCGCGAGTACGGCCCCCACGCCCTCCCCGTAAGGGGCGTGACAGGAGCTTCTCGCCGGGGGCGCCGGTGTGCCCCGGACGTCAGCCCTCGCGCCCGGGGAGCATCGCCAGTGCCCGGGAACGCTGGGCGACGAGGTCGTCGTACGTGCCCTCGCGCTCGGCCCAGCGGTGCATCAGGACGCCCTGCACAAGGATCTCGTCGGGAGTGGGGTCCGCCGAGAGCAGCTCCATGACCTCGGAGGCGAAGGCGTCCAGAGGCAGCGCGTGCGGGTTCACCTTCTCCTGGCCCGCCGTGGCGACCGCCGGGGGGACGAGTTCCACGACGCCGACACCGGTGCCGGCGAGCTGTGCGCGCAGCGCCTCGGAGTAGGCGTGCACCGCGGCCTTCGAGGCGGCGTAGCTGGGCATGGGCGGGAAGGGCAGGAAGGCGATACCGGAGGTGACCGTGACGAAGGTGCCGGCGCCGCGCCCGACCAGATGCGGGGTGAAGGCGTCGATCACCCGGATGGTGCCGAGCAGGTTGGTGTCGATCGTGGCCCGCGCCGCCTCGAAGTGCGCCGGGTCGCGCAGGTCCTCCATGAGCATGACGCCCGACATGGTCACCACCGTGTCCAGCCCGGGGTAGCGGTCGAGCACGGCGTCACGGGCGGCGGCGACGGAGGAACCGTCGGTGACATCCACCTCGAACGTGCCGAAACCCTCCTCGGCCAGTTCCTTGAGCGCCCCGCGGTTACGGCCGCCGACGGCCACGGTGCTGCCCGCCGCGGCGAACCGCCGGGCCAGCTCCCGCCCGATGCCCGAGGTGCCGCCGACGACGAGAACAGTGCGGTGGGAGAGATCCATGGGATCTTCCTTTCTGCTGAGATCTTCTCTGCTGAGATCTTCGGGAAAACGGTGCTCCCCCAGTCTTGGCGGCGTCCGCGGCCCGTGGCAGGGCCCCCGTTCTCCCTGGTCCTGCCAGGGCCCCCCGCTGGGACACGCGCTCCGCATTACGGTGGCCGTATGAAAGACGAGGAATCCGGCAACCGGCTCGGTGCCTATCTGCGCGCCCGGCGTGAGCTGGTCTCCCCGGCGCAGGCGGGGCTCCCGCCCGGCGGCAACCGCCGGGTACCCGGGCTGCGCCGCGAGGAGGTCGCCCTGCTCGCCGGAATCAGCCCCGACTACTACCTGCGCCTGGAGCGCGGCCGCGACAAGAACCCCTCACCGCAGGTCCTCGAATCGCTCGCGCGGGTCCTGCGGCTCGACGACATCGAGCGGACGTATCTGCTCGGCCTCGCCGCCGCACGCCCCAGGGCGCCGCGCCGCAGGCGCCCCGAGCAGGTACCGGCGCGGGTGCACGAGTTGCTCGCCCACCTCCAGATCCCGGCGTTCGTGGAGGGCCGCGCGTTCGACGTCCTGGCCGCCAACTCCATGGCCGTCGCGCTCTCCCCGCGTCTGACACCTGGTCAGAACCGGCTGCGCTCCCTCCTCCTCGACCCCGAGGAACAGGCCTTCCACCAGGACTGGACGAAGGCCACCGCCGACTTCGTCGCCGCGCTGCGCACCACCATCGGGGACGACACCGACGACCCCCGATTCGTCGAACTCGTGGGTGAACTCGCCCTGTCCAGCCAGCGGTTCCGCACCCTGTGGGCTCGGCACGACGTCCGGAGCCTGGACGGCGGCACGACGACCGTGCACCACCCGGTCGTCGGTGAACTGCGCCTGCACCGCGACAAGCTCCCCGTGGAGGACGTCATCCTCGTCGTCTACTACCCGGACAGGAACAGCGACAGCGACGAGAAGCTACGGCTCCTCGCGGCGCTGACGCAGACCGATGCGCCCGGCGGTGCGGAACCGGCACCTGGGGGATCGCCGGGCGCCGAACGCCGCGTACCCCCGAGGCCCGAGGGGTAGAGGACGGAGGTGAGCGGACCGGGGGAAGCGGGGCTGGACGCGGCGCGGGTCGCCGAGGTGCTGGTGGCGGGGCCGCCGAGGCGGCGCGGGTCCGGGTACCGGGTCGGGGCCGGGCATGTGCTGACGGCCGCCCACGTCGTCGCGGGGACGAGCGCCGTACGGGTACGGTTCGACGCCGACCGGCCGGGGGAGTGGAGCGCCCCCGCACGGGTCGTGCTCTCGGCCGTGGCCGCCGATGTCGCGCTGCTGGAGCTCGCGGAAGTACCGACGGGCCGCACCGGTGTCGAACCACCGCGCTATGCCGCCGTACCCGACGCGGACGTGGTACTGCCCTTCAGCGCGATGGGCTTCCCGCGGTTCAAGCTCCGCGACAGCGACAGCGACAGCGACAGCGACAGCGAGAGCAGCGGCGAGGGCGGGGCCGGGGGGACGCCCGGCCGCTACCGGGACTCCTGCCATGTCACCGGTACCGTCTCGGTCCTGTCCAACCGCCGCGAGGGCACCCTGGAACTGGCGGTCGCCGCCCCGCCCGCCGACCCCGAGCCGCACCGCTCTCCCTGGGAGGGTATGTCCGGCGCGCTCGTGTGGTGCGGCGGCGCGGTGATCGGCCTGGTGAGCGCCCACCACCGGGCCGACGGCCTCGGCAGACTCGCGGCGGGGCGGGTGGAGCGGTGGTACGAGTCGCTCACGGCCGCCGAGTCGGAGTGCTTGCGGCGCTGGGCCGGTCTGCCGTCCCACACCGCGCTCGGCCTCGCCGACGGCATCGAGGGGCGACGCCCGGCCGTCGGGCTGGCGGGGCTGCCGTCCGATCTTCCGCTGCGCGAACTCGCGGAGCTGGTCGACGCGTTGACCGCTGTACCGGCACTGCGCGGCGGCAACGGCATGGGACTCGTGCTGGACAGCATCAGCGACCGGATAGCGGCCAACAGCCCCCGTGATCCCCGGCTGCGGATGGACGTCTACGGCATCGTGCGCACCTGTCTGCGCTATCCCGGCACCCTCGATCAACTCCTGGAGACGGTACGCCTGCTGGAAGGGCCCTCGCCCGAAGTGGACCGGGTGGACGGCGCGGCGGCCCGGCTCGCCCGCTTTCGCGGCTGACTCGATCTCGCGACGCCGAAAGGCCGCAGGGTTGCGGGGCGTGCGGTGCTGGGTCATGCTGGTCGAGGCACTGATAGTGCATAACTGGTAGACACGGGAGGGGACTTGGCAGCCTTGGAGCATCCGGTGCCTGCCGTCGAGTCCGGTCTCGTCGATCTCTCGGGAATCTCCCTCGAAGCACTGCGCTCCATGGACGACCGGACATTCACCGAGTCCCTGGAGCAGCTGCTGCACCACATCGACGGGCCGCAGGCCATCACGGTGTCATACAGCCCGCCCCGCCTGGACTGAGCGACGAGGTGATCAGCAGGGTGCTATGGGGGACACGTGGCTGCTGATGCCACGACGACGGGGGGACAACCGCCGTACCACCGGCTCTCGGCAGCCGGCCTCAGAGATCTCGCACACGGCGAGGGTGATGGTGCGGTCATAGCGGAACTGCTGCGCGCGGAGCGCAGTCGTCGGCTTCTGCTGCTGTGGGCGCTGCGCAACGAAGTCTTCCGGATGGGCGCGGACCTGGACGGCTCGGATCTCTTCGCCCAGGGCTGGGACTTGCTCGAACGCGCCCAGCTCCACGCTCCGGAGGTGTGCGAAGAGCTGCTGATGTCCCCGAATACCGGTATGTGGGTGTCGCTCGCGGTGCGTCGAGTCAGGGGGCGAGCCTACGAGGACGCGCCGCACTGGGTGGTCATGGGGCATCTGGCCGCGCTCGCGGCCGCCGCCGCGGCACGGGCCGGGCTGGAGTTCGACATCACCGTTCCCGTGCGTCGCGGCCTGGTGCCGTTGCCCACACTGGGCTGCGCGGTCCTCGCGGACCCTGAACCGTGGGGCACCGCCCGGGTCACGGGGCACGACGGCCGGTTGCGCATCACCGGTGTGGGCGGCGAGGTGGCGGTCCCTGCCGACCCGGCCCGGCGAGAGCGTGACTGGTTACCGGTGCGCCGGATGACGCTGGGGGCCGCGGACCGGGCGAAGCCCCTGGTGCTGGAGGAACTGGACCCCTACCGCACGTTTCCCCACCCGAGCGGGGCAAACGTGCTGTCCCCGACGGAGGCGGCGTACTGGGAGTCATCGCTCGCCGAGGCATGGGAGGTGCTGCTTCGCGACGACCCGGAGACTGCCGAGGCGATGCGCCAAGGCCTCATGTCGGTGGCACCGGCCCCCGTGAGAGAAAGGTTTCGGCCGCATAGCAGCACGGCCGGCGATGCCTTCGGCGGCGTCACCGCGTCCCGCCCGGACGACGTCGCCCAACTCGCCGCGACCCTCGTGCACGAGTTCCAGCACACCAAGCTGGGCGGGCTGATGCACCTGGAGTCGCTCTGTGAGGAGACGCCGGACCCTGCGCCGTCCGAAGCCCTGTTCTACGCCCCTTGGCGCGACGATCCCCGGCCACTCGGCGGATTGCTCCAGGGCATATACGCCTTCCTCGGCGTGACCCGATTCTGGCGTGCCCACCGGCATACGGCCGACCCGGCTTACGCCCCCCTCGCCCACTTCGAGTTCGCGCTCTGGCGTACCCAGGTGTGGGTCACGTTGAACGCCGTCCGCGGGCACGGGCGGCTGACCTCGCTCGGGCTGTACGTCGTCGAGCGCCTCACCGAACGCTGTGCGGCGTGGATGGCCGACGAGGTCCCCACGACACCGCTGCGGCTGGCCCATGATGCCGCGGCCGACCATCATGCCCGCTGGCGTGCCCACCACCTGCGCCCACCGGCGAAAGCCGTCGAGGAATCGGTCCGAGCCTGGCAGCAGGGCGCCCCTCGTCCGCCGTCGGCCCTCGCGGCCGAGCCACTACTGGTTCCCGAGCCCGAGGTCCGCTTCTCGGACAGCACCGCAGTCCTTGCCCGGTACCTCCTCAGCGACCCCGACGGAGCCTGGCGGCGACCCGGGGGTGTAGACGGCGCCGATATGGCCGAGGTGTGGCTGCTCTGCGGTGAACACAACGAAGCCCGTGCCGCGTATACGGCCCGATTGTCGGGCCGAGAGGCACCCGTCTCTGCCTGGTCGGGACTCGGCCGCGCCCTCGCGTTCGATCCGGCCCAGCAGGCTGCTTCCGACCTCCTCCTCCACTACCCCGAGCGCGCCCGCTCCGTACAGGACGCCATGGAGCGGACGACCGGCCGCCGCGCGGACCCTGTTCGGCTGGCGGCCTGGCTGGGGGCGTGAGGCTCGGGAGCAAACACACCTGGTGCGGCTATGTGGGGTTCCGCCGCACCCCGGTGCCCCCGCTCCTCGTCACAGCGGCAGTGGATCGATATCGCAGTTGGCCCGCTCCCGCTCTCGGAACTGCACCGTCGCCGGGTGCCGGGTCCCCGAATCCGTCTGGAGGCGAGGGGCGTCGAGGACGCGCTCCATGCGGGTCAGAGTGTCCTCGCGCAGAGGCCCGTACTCAGCGTCCGCGCCGGTCGCGAGGAGGTCCAAGGACAGGTTCGCGGCGCAGGCCAGGGTGGTCGGGTGGTCCTCGCCGAAGGAGGTCCGGCACAGAGCCAGTGTCTCCTCGCCGCGTCGCCGTGCCTCTTCGTACCGGCCCAGGGCGGCCAGGTCGCTGGCCAGGTTGATGGCACAGACGAGCGCCTGGGGATGCCCCACTCCGAGCCGGTCGGTGAGCGAGGTGAGCGCCGCCTCGTCCAGGCGCCGCGCCTCCTCGGGCAGACCAAGCAGCCGCAGGGTGACGGCGAGGTCGACATCCGCGGACAGAACATGCGGGTGGCGGGGGTCGTAGATCTGCCGATACCCCTCGCAGGCCTTGACGCCCCGCGTCCGCGCCGCCTGGAGGTCTCCGTTCTGCCGCAGCGCCACGGCAAGGGCCAGCGCGGAAGCCAGGGACTGCGGGTGGGTCTCGCCGTAACGGCGGGTGAACTGGGCGTGCGCCTCGGTGGCCAACTCCAGCGACCGGGCATGGTCGCCCGCCTTGCGGGAAGCCTCGCTGAGCTGGCGTTTGGCCTCCACCGTGGCGGGGTTGTTTCGACCGAAGACGTTCTCGTAGGCGCTGAGCACGGTCTCTTGAAGGGCGAGCGCTCCGACGTAGTCCCCCGTCTCGCGAGTGTCGATGGCCACGTGGTGCTCGGAGTGGAGGGTCCGCCGGTCCTCTCGGCCGTACAGCCGCAGTTTCAGATCCAGGGTGCGCCGGTCGAGTTCGAGCGCTCCATTGAAGTCCCCGACCAGACGCAGGCTCACACAGAGGTTGTGCGCGATGTTGAGTGTCGTGGGGTCGTCCTCGCCGAAGGCCCGGTGCGCCCGTTCGTACGCGATCCGGTCCAGCTCCGCTCCGGTGGCGAACCTGCCCTCCACCCGGCGTACAGCCGCCTCCAGTTGCAGTGCGTCGAGCGCGTCCTCACGGTTGTCCTCGCCGTCCGCCGGCGCGGTGCGCTCGTACACCTCCCTCAGGTGGCTCACCAGCCTCGCCGCGTCGTCGAAGCGGCCCACCACCCAGTACATGAAGCACAGCCACTGACCCATCAGAAGGGTCTGCTGGTCGTCCTCGCCGAAGATGTCCAGCCAGGACTTCCACGCCTGCTCGGAGAAGTCGAGCGACACCTCGTGATCGCCCCACCAGTACAGGTATTTGGCGATGTTGCTCACCAACTGCCGTACCCAGGGCTGGTCGGACCTGATCGCGCCGGCGGCGATGACGTGGCTGTACAGCTCCGCGTATCGAGGCCAACTCGCGGGATCAACCGGTGCCTTGGGGTCGGCGGCAGCCAGCAGCGTATGCGCCCCGTGCCGCATCCTCGCCTGCTCCTCCGGCGACATACGGTTGTTGAGGACCAGCTGCACCAGGCGGTGCATCTCGATGGAGTTCGTACGGTGGTCGATCCGCGCCAGCGAGTACCGGTTGACCTCTCTTATGGCGCGGGCGAGCCGCATCGGGTCGTTCAGGGCGGCGTCCAGCTCGGGGAAGATGCTGCTGTTGCCGAGGCCGGAGAAGATGGAGCGGGAGATCGGGTCGGGCGCGAAGTAGGAGCACAGCTGGAGCAGCCGCAGGGCCGCGGGGCTGCGGGTCTCCAGGTGGTCCAGGGACACGTTCCAGGCGGCGGCGACGGGGAGTTGGTAGTCCGGCGGCGGTGCCACCTCCAGCAGCTCCATGCGCTTGTTCTCGAACAGCCGCAGGTACTCGGACGCCGGCATCCCGGTCTCGGCCCGCCAGGCCGCGGCCTGTTCGAGGGCCAGCGGCAGATCGCCCAGCGCCTCGGCCAGCGCGTCGGCCTCCTCCTCGCGCAGCGGCGGCCCGGAACGGCGCAGCAGTTCCTTGCTCTCCTCCCGGGTGAACACATCCACTTCGAGGGAGCCGCCCACCTGCCCCCAGCGGCGGTTGCGGGAGGTGACGAGGATGGTGCCGTGGCCGCCCTGCGGGAAGTAGTGGCGCACCTGTTCGGGGTTGTCGGCGTTGTCGAAGATGAGCAGCCAGCGGGAGTACGGCCGGCCCTCCCGCAGCGCCTCGCGCACCGCCGGGCCCGCGATATTGGCCTCGGTGGTGGTCACCAGGCCCAGCCGCTGGGCCAGTTCCACCAGCGCCTGGCCGATCTGTCCGGGCCGCTCGGAGGGGATCCACCACACGATGTCGTACTCGGACTGGTGCCGGTAGGCGTACTCGATCGCGAGCTGGGTCTTGCCGACGCCGCCCATGCCATGGATCGCCTCCGGCAGCACCGTGGTGGTGCCCTCCCGCAGCCGCTGGTCGAGCAGCTCCAGCAGCTCGTCGCGTCCGGTGAAGTTGGGGTTGCGCGGCGGCAGGTTCCCCCAGACGCGCGGCTGTGTGGTGCGCTCTCCCTCCGCGGTTTCCTGAGGCGGTGTCGGCATCGATGAGGCTCCTTCGGAAACGGTCCGGGATTGCGGCCCGGCGGCGGGCCCGTCCGCTTCGGAGACCGAGGCGGTCGGCGCGGATCCCGTGGATGTGCGGCGCGTCTTTTCCAGGGTGAACTTCTCCAGGCTGACTGCGTAGCGCCGATCGTGCCAGCTCAGCACCTTGGCCAGCATCGCGGCGCGCTGGTCGTAGCGCCCCGACAGGGCGCGCAGCGCGGTCAGCTCCACCCGGAGGAAGACGATGTTGCGGCTGTTGACGCCGGGCATCGCCAGCGTGTCCAGCGGTTCGTCGGGAGCGGGCAGCAGGGAACGGGTCGCCTCGTCCCCGGCCAATAACCCCCGGACGTCGTACAGCACCCGGGCGGTCGCGCTGCGGCGGCCCAGTGCCAGCAGTTCCTCGCGGACATCGGGCGCGAAGTCGAACACCACGTCCGTCGGGCCGTCACCGCGTGCCGGTACGGGCCGTACCAGACCGCTCATCAGCAGCTCGGAGACATGCACCGGGCCCGCGTCCGGGGTGGCGGCGACGAGTACCCGGATGACGGGCAGGCTCAGCGGCGCGGCGGCCAGGCGGGTCGCCAGGGTGAACGCCGTCGGGCTGGCCGCGGCCCGGAAATCGGAGACGCGTTCGGCGGCGGGCACCGGGCTGTGCGGATCGGGCACGTCCTGCGCCCAGGGCAGCGCACGCGCCGCGTCGGGCCTGCTCTTCCACTCCCGTGCCTGTACGGCGGCCAGATCCAGCCACTCGGGCTCGGCCCCGGACACCAGCCGGAGCAGCACGGCCGCCCATCGCTCGGACAGTGCCAGCACCGGTACGACGACGGGGGCGGCCGCCTCCGCGTCCCGTCCCTCGTCGTCCCCCGAACCGGCCGGAGCCTCCCGCTCGGTCCAGCTCCAGGCGCTGTTGGCCGCCCAGGGGCGCGGGGAGCGGATCCGCACCCGGTACACGTCGAGCCCGGTGCGGAACCACAGGTGCGGGGGCAGCAGATGGGCCACCGCGACCGGCTGCGCGCGCCCCCATTCGCGCAGCAGCGGATGCACGGTGCCCAGGCGCCAGCCGGTGGCGATGCCGTCGGTCAGTACCAGTACCACCCGGCGTACGCCCGCGTCGGGCGCGCCCAGCGGCTCCTCGGTGCGTGCCTGCGCGGGATCCGTCTCGTCGGTGCCCAGCAGCTGTACCACCCGCACCCGGGTGAACCGCCCGGCCCGCTCCAGCTCCTCGACCAGATCGCCCTGGACGGCTCCGTCCCACACCCGCATCGTGGGATGCGCGTCGACGACGAGCACCGCCTCCACGGGATGCGGCCCGCCCTCCCGGCCGAGCCGGCTCAGCACACGGGCGGCCTCCCGGCGGGCCCGCGCGGCCTTGGCCGGTCGCTGTTCGTCGTCATCGTGCATGGGTGCTCTCAAAGCGCCGTAGTGACGGTGAGAGTGCGGTGGAGTCCCGCAGACTCCAGGCATGCGTGACATCCACGCTCCAAGCCTCGCAGCGTGGGCACCCCCGAAGCAAGGACGCACGGAAGCACGCGGACGGTGTACGCCGCAGCACGGCGGAAGCAGGGTGGCGGACATGGAACGGACGCGGACCGGTGGAATCACGCCGGTGCATGCCGGGCACCCCCACTCACCAGGCGCGGACGGTCGGTGGACACGCGGATCCGGCCGGCCGCCTCACGGCTTCACCGGCACATGCGCGGGCCCCGGTGGCTCGGGCTTGCGCTCCGGATCGTCGAGCAGGATCGCCAGATGGCGCCCCACATGGTTGTCCCACCCCTCCGGCCCCATGGCCAGTGCCTCCTTGCGCCAACGTCCGGTCCGCTCCAGCAGCCCGGCCAGCCCCCGGTCCTGCACGATCTCGGCCACCGCCTCCTTGAAGGCGGGATCCGAGCAGTCGCCGCGGTGCCAGATCATGGCCGGAACTCCCGCCCGCAGGCCCGCCAGATACTCCTGGCGGCTGGTGGCGGAGTCCGTGCCGGGCGGCTCGCTGAGGACCAGGCAGACGGCCTGTTCGTCCTCCTTCAGCTCCCGCTCCAGATGGAAGTGCGAGTGGCCGGGGCGGTTCCAGTAGGAGTGCGTCTCCGCCGGACGCTCCTTCAACTGGCGCCACTTGTTGTGCCAGGGCCGGTGCCACGCGGCCTTGCGCAGGCGTTCGAAGCTGCGGATGAGAACCGTGTAGTCCATGACCAGGGGAGTGGGCGAGGCGGAGTCCGCCTCCTTGTGCCACCACTCGACCGGTTCCCCCAACAGCTCCCACGGAAGGATGAATTCGAGTACGACCGGTTGCCGCAGGTCCGACCAGCGTTCCTCGGTCTGCTCGATGAGCGTGTCCACCTCGGCCGGCAGGTCGTCGCGGTGCAGATGCAGCGTCTCGCCCGGGAGGGGGTGCCAGCTCTCCGCGTCCGACTGGCGCCAGTGGGAGAGGTAGTACCGGTCGGGATCGACGCCGTCCGGCTCGAACTGGATCATCAGATAAGCGGGCATGAGCGAGGCCGGCTGATCGGTGATGCTGTCGTGCTGCCACTCGGCCATCTGGTCCTCGAAGCCCCAGACGCGGGCCTGCGCGCGGTTCCAGCGGCGCAGCCGTTCGGCGGCCTCCCGCAGTCCGTCCTCGGCCAGCTGATCCGCGGCCAGCGACAGAAAGGCCATGCTCACAGGCAGTTCCCGCGCCGCCGAATTGCCGCCGGCCAGGCGTAAGAACACCGCCCAGCCGGTGTCGCACCAGGCGGGCAGCTCCTGGGTGCGGGAGCGGCTGGCCCGGCGCGCCATCGCCGCGAGCGCGGCCGAGGAGCGCAGTTCCATCAGATCGGGGCGCAGCGGGTGCAGATCGGCGCCGTCGAAGAAGTCGACCGCCTCCCACTCGTCCACCAGGCGGCGCAGCGCCAGCACGGTGACGGACTGCTCCTCCACATAGCCGAGGCAGCGCACCAGGCAGGGCAGTCCGTCGGGGATCCGCGCGCACACCTCCACGAGCTGGAGCAGATACGGGCGCAGCGTCCTGTTCTGCAACGGCTCGACGGGCGCGCCCAGTTCCTGGCTCAGCATGGTCACCAGCAGGTCGGCACTGGTCGGGTGCCGCAGGGTGGCCGATTCCTGGAGCACGTCGACGACCTTGGCCACCAATTCGTTGCGAACCCGCGCGGGGTTCCGCCCTTCCACCCCCGTGACCTCCGATCGTCACCTGCCGCCGGTTCTCTCCCACCGGCGGTGCCGACCAGCGTACGACCACCCGTCCCGCCACGTCAGGGTGTCGGGACGGCGGAACGGCCGTACCGCCTCGGCGCCTGCCGTCAGCGCTCTCCCTCTTCTTCGTCCCCCGAGATCAGCACCTTCACATGTGTGCCGTCCGGCGCGACGAGTTTCGGGTGCAGGGCGAGGCGGATCCGGTGGGTGCGCGAGGTCTCCGACTGCCCCTCGGCACCGGCCTCCACCACCCAGAACCGCACCTTGCCGCCCGCGCCGCCCTTGCGGCTCACCACGACATCCGCCTCGACCTCGACGGTCCCGAGCTCGAACCGCACCACTCCGGAGGGACCTTCACTCAGAGCGGTGTTCAGCTCCTGACCCAACTCCCTGATCATTTCCGCCAGTTCGATCACATGGCGATCCTATCGGGATGGGTCACCCCCGTGGAAGGTGAATGGGCGTCAGGTCATGGACCGCGACGTGGTGGCGGTCGGCCTGAATCAGCCGCCGGAGACGCGGACCGCCCAGGTCCGCACCCTTCTGCTCTCTCTTCACGTGATCGCGCGAAGTAGTACGACTAACCGGCGTCCCCGGTGTCACGAGGACCAGCGATGGTGGCATATACCGGCCGAATGATTGACAAGCCATAACTCACCTGTTTTTCCCCGCGTTTACCTCCGTGCGGGCGAGTGCCCGCGCCTGATTCTGGAAGGCAGGGAACCGATGAAACGGGTTACCCGAAACGGTGTGATCGCCCTCGCGGCCGCCTCGGGCGCGATCGCTGTGGCGGGGCCGGTGTACGCCGACTCCACGGCGGACGGCGCCGCGGTCGGCTCGCCGGGGCTGATCTCCGGCAACGGGATCCAGCTCCCGGTGCACATCCCGGTGAACGTGTGCGGGGACACGGTGAACGTGGTGGGGCTCCTCAACCCCGCGATGGGCAACAGCTGCGCCAACACGGGCGGCGGCAGCGCCACCAGGGGCGGCTCTGCCAACGGGGGCGGGTCCACGGCCGCCTCGGCGGAGAAGGGCTCGCCGGGCGCGGTGTCGGGTAACGGCATCCAGCTGCCGATCGATCTGCCGGTGAACATCAGCGGCGACAGCGTCAACGTGGTGGGGCTTCTCAACCCCGTCTTCGGCAACCACTCCGAGAACACGTCGAGCACCCACGGCACCCAGCCGGTGACCCCGCCACGGGTCACCCCGCCGGCGCACACCACGCCCCCGGCGCACCCGCAGGTGCCGCCCGCGCGCACGGCCCCCGAGCCGCCCGCGGCCGTGCACCGGCCGACGGGCACCCTCGCCCACACCGGCGCCGACGGCACCCTGGCGGCCGCCTTCGCGGGCGCCGCCTCGCTGGTCGGCGGCGCGGCCCTGTACCGGCGCTTCCGCGCGGGCGCCACGCGCTGATCCACAGCGCTCGACACAGGGAAGGCCCCGTGGGACACGTCCCACGGGGCCTTCCCGTCAGCGCTGGGGGCGATCGTCAGACGGTGGTCCTGCTGTCCCGCCGCGACACCGCGAGGAACGCCACGAACGCCACGATCGCCACGGTCCACGACAGCGTGACCGGGCCGAGGCCCCAGCCGAGACCGCCCCGCGCGATCGGATCGGCCATCCAGTCCGCGAGGGACGCGCCGAGCGGGCGCGTGATGACGTACGCCGCCCAGAACGCGGTCACCGCGCCGAGGACGCCGCCGCGGTGGGCGAGGGCCGGGACCGCGATGGCCACCGCGAACAGGACGGCCGAGCCCAGGTAACCGAGGCCGATGCTCGCGGTGAGATCGCCCGCCGCGGTGCCCAGGGCGAAGGTGGCGAGCACGGCCGCCCAGTAGAAGCTCTCACGGCGCCGGGTGCGCACGGTGTGGATCGACAGGGTGCGCTCGCTCGCGTACCAGAGCGCGAAGACGGCCGCGAGGGCGATGAGGAAGAACGGGGTGGACAGGGTGTACGGCACACCGAGGCCGACATGGAGCACGTCCGCGGCCATGGTGCCGAACACGCTGACCATGACGATGGCCGTCCAGTAGATCCACGCCACGTACCGGCGGACGGTGAACTGGAGCACGAGCGCGGCGACGAACGCGAGACCGCCGAGGCCGACCGCGGGGATCGGGCCCAGCACCTTGGCGAGCAGATCGGAGGCGGTCTCGCCCATACCGGTGGTGAGGACCTTGACGATCCAGAAGTAGACGGTGACCTCCGGCACCTTGCTCGCGCTCTCCCGCAGACGCGCGCGTAGGGGGCCCTGCGGCCGGTGATCGAGGACGTGCTCTGTGCTCATGCCCCGCACCCTCGCACGCGCGAGGGGCCCGCCCCCAGCCCCCTTTGCCATTGCTTTTGTCGCTTCTCGTGCGGCTGTTGTCCGCCTCTTACCGAATCCAAGGGCAATCGGTCAGCCGTCGGCCGGGGACGTACCGAAGTTCGTGCCCGTGAAATCGCGCCCCTGGATCACCGGTGCCGAGAACGTGCCGCCCGAGATGGAGTTGTGGACGTCCCCGCCGGTCAGGGAGATCCGCCGGGCCGCCTCGTCCCAGCGCCGCAGCCGCTCCTCGAACTCCGCGTCGGCGGCGGCCCGCCGGTGCAGTACGGCGCTCAGTGCCCGCGCCGCCGCCGCGTCACCCGGATCCCGGGCCAGCCTGGCCAGCTCCGCCTCCCCCGAACCCTCCGACACGGACCCCTCCGGCGCGGACCCCTCGGGCGCCGATCCCTCCGGTACCACCGCGCCGCCGCGCCGGAACGGGCGTCGTACCAACTCCCCGAGCCCGGTCCACGCCTGGCGGCCCAGCTCCCCGCCGGCCCCTCCCGCCAGAGCCGTCAGCAACCCCATCGACACCGGATCCATGCGCGACACCCCCCGTCCCGTCCCGTCCTTCTGGCCCCTCCACTGTGCGGGCCGCGCGCGCCGCCTTCAAGAGCGCCACGAAGCGCCAGGGTGGCCGGGAATGACCGGCTGCCGCATACGGCATGCCGTCTCAGGGGTAGAGCCCGGTGACAGATGAATATGACAACGGGCGGGGGAGAAACGGATGGGAGCGGCGGAAGAGGGCGGTCGGGACGGCGGGGTCGGCAACAGCATCGCGAGCGGTACCTTCTCGGGACCGGTGGTCCAGGCCCGTGACGTCCATGTGCACATGCCGGCGAACGCGCCCCTGCCGGTGCCCCGGCAACTCCTCCCGGTGCCGCATCACTTCACCGACCGGATCGATGAACTCGCGGAACTCGACGACCTGTTGACCAGCGCGGACGACCCGGGAGCCGGACCCCCGCTGATCGTGGTCAACGGCCCGGCCGGGATCGGCAAGACCGCGCTGGTCTCCCGCTGGCTGCGCACCCGGGAAGCGGCCTTCCCCGACGGCCAGTTGTACGCCGACCTGTACGGCCACGCCGCCGAGGGACCCGCGGACCCGGCGGAGGTGCTCGGACAGTTCCTGCGGGCCCTCGGGGTCGCCGCCCCGCCCGCCGGACTGGCCGAACAGGCCTCGCTGTGGCGGACGGTGACGGCGCGGCTCCGGGTCGCCGTCATGCTGGACAGCGCTTTCACCGCGGCACAGATCCGGCCGTTGCTGCCCGGCGGCTCCGGCGCCCTCGTGGTCGTGACCAGCCGGCGGCGGCTGACCGGACTGCGCCTGGACGGAGCCGCGTTCTTCCGGCTGGCCGCGCTCGATCCCGCCGCCGGCCTCGAACTGCTCACCCGCGGTGTCGGCGCGGAACGCGTGGCGGGCGAACGCACCGCCGTGGAACAGGTCGTGGAGCTGTGCGCCGGGGTTCCCCTGGCGGTGTGCCTGGCGGCCGCCCGCCTCGCCGCCCGCCCCCGGCAGCCCATCGCCGCCCTGGCGGATTCCCTGGCGCCGGACGCCGACCGGCTGGCCGCACTGGAAGTGGAAGGGGAGATCACGGTGAGCAAGGCACTGGACGCGTCGTACGCGGTGCTTGATCCGCGGGCCGCCCGTCTCTACCGCACGCTGGGCACGCTCCCCGTGCCCACCTTCGACACCCGCACCGCCGCGGCCGGCTGCGCCGAGAGCGAGCAGTGGGCGGAACGCCGGCTCGACGAACTGATCGAGGCCAACCTGGTCGAGGACATCGGCCCCGACACCTTCCGCTTCCACGATCTCGTCCGGGTCCACGCCCGCTCCTGCGCCGAGATCCACGACGGTGAGGACGCCCGGACGGAGGCGCTGAGACGGGTCGCCGACTGGTATCTGCGGACGACCACCGCCGCCGAACAGCTCATCACCCCGGCCCAGTTCACCCTCCCGAGAACCTACGCCCACCCGTCCTCGCTGCCCGCGCCGTTCACGGCGGAGAAGGGCGCGCTGGACTGGCTCGACGCCCACCGCCATCACCTCATGGCCCTGCTGCGCACCGCCGCCGGACGGGGCTGGTACGCCACCGCCTGGCAACTGGTCGACGCCATGTGGCCGTTGTTCCTCCGGCTGCGCTACTACGACCTGTGGGCCGAGGCGCACACCATCGGTCTGGCGGCCGCCCGTGCCGACGGGCATGCCGAGGCCGAACGCCAGATGCTCAACTCGGGCGCCATCGGCCTCTCCGCAGCCGGCCGCGTCGAAGAGGCCGCCGACTGGTACACCCGGTCCCTGGAAGCCGCCCGCGCCGCGGGTGACGTCCGCGACGAAGGGCAGGCCCAACTCGGGCTCGGCGGCTGCCGTATGGCCGCCGGCCGGCTGGAGGAGGCCGTGCGCCATCTGGACCTCGCCGTACGGGTCTGGGAGGAGTGCGGCTATCGCCGGGGTGTCGCGCTCGCCGGGATCTCGCTCGGCGAGACCGCCCTGCGCCGAGGCGACCCGGACACGGCGATCCCGCTCTTCGAGGAGGCCCGGCGGATCCTGATCGAGGTGGCCGACCCGCACGACGCGACCCGGGCCCTGGCCTTCCTCGGCCGCGCCCATGCCCAGGGCGGCGAACACGCCCTGGGCGCCACTGAGTTGACCGAGGCGCTGGAGGCGTTCCGTGCCTCGGGCGCCCTGCACTGGCAGGCCCGCACCCTGGAGATGCTGGGGCGCGGCGCGCAGGAGCAGGGCGCCGACAGCCAGGCCCGCGGGTACCTGGCCGAGGCACGCTCCCTCTACGAGGTCACCAGCCCCGCCGACGCGCGCCGCCTGGAGTGAGCACACGCCCCCGCCGCCGTACGACCTCCCGCGGCGGCCTGCCGCAGGGGTCGTACATACGCCAACTCGGCGAGCGTACGGCCCTCGACCAGCCACGCGTGCAGACAGGACGCCAGCAGCGGCTGGTCGGGGCCGACCGCCTCCGCCACGACCCGCGGCCCGCCGCCCCGCCCGCGGGCGGCCGAGCCCGCGAGGGTCAGCCAGCCGCCCCCGGACAGGGGCACCGCGGCGAGCGCGCACGACGGATGGCGCGCCGCCACCCCGGTCAGCCAGTGCAGTGCCGACGCCGGCGGCCGCGGCCGTACCCCGTACAGCACATCGGCACAGGCCAGCCGGCGGTTCTCGGGGGCCGCCTCGGCGTTCACGGCGCAGTGCTCGTCGCCCTCCGGCAACGCCCTTGCCCCCGCCCGGACCTGCCCCGCCTCGGCGATCACCTCCGCCCCGGATCCCACCGCCCCCATGCGCACCCGCAGCAGCGGCCCCGTCCAGTGAACGGGCCCGGACTCCTCCGCTCCCGGGGACAGCAGCCGTACGACGACCAGGCCGCTCATGCCGGCACCTCCTGCCCCGCCGTCGGCCAGGCGCTCAGCGGCGGCGGCGCCGGGAGCTGGGCCGTGACCGGCGGATGGGCGGGCTGTCCGAGCCCGAGGGTCCGGTACAGCAGGCGCCGCATATTGCGGTGGAAGCGCCCCGGCTCCGAGGTGATCCGCGCGCTGATCTCCGTGTACTCCTCGCGCCGGTACTCCGCGGCCGCGTACCGGAGTTGGTCGACCAGCGGATGCACCGGCGACAGCGCGGGCGCGGTCAGGGCGAGCGTGGCGGCCGGGGAAGCGGGGTTGATGTCCCCCGCGGGTGAGGAGGCGAGCAGGATCGGTGCCGGGGTGAGCGTCCCGTACAGGGTGACCGAGCCATGGTCGCCGATGATCCAGTCCGCGGCGATCAGCACACTGCGCCACTCCGCCTCCGGCGGCAGCAGCGAGATGCCCAGCCGGGCGCAGCGCCGCAGCCAGGACCGCACCTGCCAGGCGCCGTGCCCCGACCAAACGTTCGGGTGGGCGAGGACGACACAGCGGTACTCGTCGGCGGGCAGCTCGGACAGCAGCCGGGGCAGCAGCGACTCGAACCGGCCGAACGAGGACCGCGCGCCCCAGGTGGAGGCGACCACCACCAGTTTCTGCGAGCCGCGCAGCCCGAGGGCCGCGCGGTAGCGCTCACGCAGCGGCAGGCTGACGGACATCCGGTCGTACACCGGATCCCCGACGACATGGGCGAGCGGCACCGCCTCCGGGCACTGGCGGGCCAGTTCCGCCAGGTCGGCGTGGTGCGGCATGACCAGCGCCGCCGGTAACTTCCCGCCGGGCGCGAGGTCCGTGCGGCGCAGCCCGGCCACCCCGGGCTCGGTGGCCGACGGGACGAGTTTGAGATACGCGGCGCCGTGCGGCAGCGTGATCAGCGGCGCCGACAGCCGCTCGACGCCCTTCGGACCCGCCGCCACCGCCACGTCGAAGGGCAGCCGGACCGCCTCCTCCCACGGCAGCACCGCACAGCCGAGCCGCTCCAGGAAGCGCGGCACCTCGTCGCCGAAGACGTGCGGCGGCGCCGTGAACGCCACCTGGACCCGGAAGTCGTCGTCGACCAGCGACAGGATGTCGACCAGTCGTTTCGCATAGGTGATCGTGTGCGCGACGGTCAGGACCGTCCTGCGGCCGACCAGTGTCCGCCATTCCCTGCCGGTGGCCGATGGATCGGCCTGTGAACCCAATGCCGACACGATGTACCCCCGATGTCTCTCGCGAGTCGCCCCTGCGGGCCGTTGCCCAGGCTCTGCCCGGGCTCACGGACGAAAGCCTTGCGGCGACCTTGCAGAAACCTGGCAGGGGCACGGGGGCGGACGCGATCCGGTGCCGGGCGCGGAGTGCCCCGCCCCGGCACCGGACCGGGGTCAGAACACCAGGCCCACGTGGGCCAGCGCCTGCTTCAGCAGCGCGCCGTGGCCGCCCGGCATCTCGCTCTGGAGCACCTCCGACGCCGCCTCCTGGGGGCTGAACCAGACCAGGTCCAGGGCGTCCTGGCGGGGCCGGCAGTCACCGGTGACCGGGACGACATAGGCGAGGGACACCGCGTGCTGGCGCGGGTCGTGGTACGGGGTGATGCCCACCGTCGGGAAGTACTCGGCCACGGTGAAGGGCTGGAGCGAGGCGGGGATCCGGGGCAGGGCCACCGGGCCGAGGTCCTTCTCCAGATGGCGCAGCAACGCGTCGCGGACCCGCTCGTGGTGCAGCACCCGCCCGGAGACCAGGGTCCGGCTGACCGTTCCGTCCGGGCCGATCCGCAACAGCAGTCCGATGCTGGTGACTTCGCCGCTGTCGTCGACCCGCACGGGCACGGCCTCGACGTACAGGATCGGCATCCGGGCCCTGGCCATCTCCAGCTCGTCCGAGGTCAGCCAGCCGGGCGTGGTATCGGTCATGTCAGACATTGCTTGATCATACTTTCCGGGTGGGGCGGCCGCGGGGGTCACGGACCGGTTCGGATACGGGTGGTCCATAGAGCCGGCGAGCGTTGTCGCGGCCCGTCCAGGACGCGATCCGCAGGGCGTCGGACAGGGACAGCTCATCGGCCTCCACACGACGTCGCAGCAACTCGGCGAGGCCCTGACGAAAACACAGGGCGCCCAGGTGATGGAACTCCGCCACACCATAGGCATCCGAGCTGTACAGCAGTTTGCGGAACGGGGTGATCTCCAGGGCCTCCGCCAGCACCACCCCTGCCCGGGCGGGGCCGGTGTGATGCAGGGCGAGCCCCACATCCAGGTACACCCGCTCGAACACCGCGGCCAGATAGGCGGCCTGGCGGTGATAGGGCCAGCAGTGCAGCAGCAGCACGGGGACGGTGCCGGCGATCCGGTGCAGCCAGTCGGTGAGCAGCGCGGGATCGGCCCGGTGCAGCCGCACGTCCGCGTCCCCGAAACCGGTGTGCAACTGGAGCGGCAGGCCCAAGTCGACCGCGGTCCACAGCAGTTGCCGTACCAGGACCGGGTCCGCGAGGCGGCCGCCCGCGGTGAGCCAGCGCCGCGCCGCCACGGTCACCTCGGCGTCCGAGGGCCGCTCCGGATCGAGGGCGAACCCGGTGCGATAGGCGGCCACCGATTTCACCGCCACCACACCCGGCCGCCGCACCGCCTCCTCGGCCGCCGCGCGGAAGGCGGCCGCGTACTCGCCCGCCTCCACACCCCGCGCCGCCACCTCCTCGGCGATCCGCTCCAGACGTACGACCTCGTACGCGGCGGCACCGGACGCCTGCGCCAACTCGGCGGGCGAGGTGAGCGGTTGCGGGGAATGGCCGGTGTCCACGCAGTACGCCCCGACCCCGGCCGCCGTCAGGAACCGCCGGTTCACCTCCCGCCACCCCAGCTCCGCGCGCCGGGCCACATACACGTCCGGCGGCGCGTGCCGGGGCAGGTCCAGCAGGGGCGCGCAGTGCCGTCGTACGGCGATGCCCACCGGCGTGTCGAAGGGGGAGACGCCGGGCCACGCCTCGCCCTCGGTGAGCAGCGACTCGAACCCGTCGAAGGACAGGTCGGCCACCGTCGCGCCATGGCAGTGGTGGTCCACCAACTCCAGTGCGGCCAGAGCCTCGTGGACCGGACCGGCGGACACCATGGTCAGTACGCCCAGCGGTAGGCCGCCGCCACCCGCTCGTCGTCCAGCCCCTCGACGGCGGCCGCCTCACCGAGCCGTACGGCGCTCACCGCGTCCGCGAGGACCGGGCCGAGCGCGGCCCGCAGCACCTCGTCCGCGCGGAACTCCGTCACCGCCTCGGCCAGTGTGGCCGGCAGCCGTCGTACGCCGAGCTTCGCCGCCGCCTCCGCGTCGTAGCGCGCCGGGTCGCCGGTGATCTCCTCCGGCAGCGGGCGCTTCGCCGCGAGTCCGTCGAGTCCCGCGGCGATCAGACAGCCGAGGGTCAGATAGGGATTGGCGGCCAGGTCGACGGGTTTCACCTCCAGGTTGGCCTCCTGCCGCTGCCGGCCCGCGCTGCCGGTGACCAGCCGCAGCGCCGCCTCCCGGGTCTCGCGGCCCCACGCGGTGAAGACGCCCGCCCACTGGGAGGGCCGCAGCCGCAGATAGCTGGCCGGGCTGGGCGCGTTGATCGCGGTCAGCGCGGGCAGATGCGCGAGGATCCCGGCCGCGAAGGACTCCGCGTCGGGCGTCAGTCCGTACCGGCGCTCGCCGCCCGCGTGCAGATTGCCGCCGTCGCGCCAGCAGGACAGATGCACATGGCCGCCGTTGCCGACGCTCCCCGCGAGGACGGCTGGGGAGAACGACACCCGCAGCCCGTGCCGCTGGGCGAGGGCCCGGATCGTCTGGCGCACCAGCACATTGCGGTCGGCCGCCGCGACCGGGTCGAGGGCGCCCGCCGACAGCTCGAACTGCCCGGCCGCGTACTCGGGATGGACCTGGTCGACGTCCACGCCCTGGGCGTCGAGCGCGGCCAGCAGATCGGCGAGGAAGTCGCCCAGCTCCACCTGGCGGATCGCGCCGTACGCCGGTCCGGACACCGCGGGCACGAACTCCCCGGCGGGCGCGGAGCCGAGCCCGAGGGCCCACTCGATCTCGAACGCCGCCTTGAAGGTGAGCCCGTACCGCTCGGCCGCCTCGGTGACCACGCGGCGCAGGAAGGTGCGGGCGCAGCCGGGGTGCCGCTCGCCCTCCTGGGTGATCCGGTCCACCGGCGCCCACGCCCAGCCGGGCTGCCCGGCCAGCGCCACCAGCTGGTCCAGGTCGGGGTAGAGCCGCAGATCGCCGTCGGGGGAGCCGAGCACATCGGTGCTGACGATCGAGTCGTCGGCCAGGAAGGTGTCGAACACCGGGGACATCCCGACGCCCCAGGAGACGGCGGCCTCCAGCCGGGCCGTGGGGACGGCCTTCACCCGGGTGACGCCCGCCGTGTCCACATACGCCAGGACGATGCCGCGCACGTCCTGCGCGGCCAGGGTGGTGGTGAGGGCGGCGACCCGCCGCAGATCGGACGGACGGCCGCCGGGCACGGGGTCGGCGAGAGTGGTCATACGTGTCCTTTGCGGGCGGGGCCCGGTGGGGGCGGTCGGTTCAGGTGGGGGAGTGTCCTCGGGGCCGCTTCCCGAGGGGCGCGCCGATGTCCGCCGCGCGGGCGTCAGCGCTTCACGGCGACCGCGCCGAACTGCGGGACCGGCGCGGCGCCCGGCTCGGCACGCCACTGGGAGCAGGGCACCAGGCCCGGCTCCACCAGGTCGAGGCCGTCGACGTCATCGAGGAAGGAGGCGATCTCGGCGCGGCTGCGGGCAGTGATCGGCGGGGTGGCGTGGGCGTTCCAGAACTCCATCGCGGCGACATTGCCCGCGCCGCCCACCTCGGCGTCGGTGGTGGGGTGGGTGAGCACCAGATGGCTGCCGGAGGGCAACGCCGCCATCAGGCGCCGCACGATGTCGAGGGCCTCGCCGGTGTCCAGGACGAAGTTGAGGATGCCCAGCATCATCAGCGCGACCGGCCGCTCCAGGTCGAGCGTGTCGGCGGCGCGCCGCAGGATGGTGTCCGGGTCGTGCACATCGGCGTCCACATAGTCCGTGACGCCCTCGGGGGAGCTGGTGAGCAGCGAGCGGGCGTGCACCAGCACGATCGGATCGTTGTCGACGTACACGACCCGGGACTCGGGGGCGAGGCGCTGCGCGATCTCATGGGTGTTCTCCACGGTCGGCAGTCCGGTGCCCACGTCCAGGAACTGCCGTATGCCCTGCCCGGCGGCGAGGAAGCGCACGGCGCGCGCGAGGAACTCCCGGTCCGCGCGGGCCACCTCCCGGATCACCGGGAACATCCCGGCGACATGCTCGCCGACCCGCTGGTCGACCTCGTAGTTGTCGCGGCCGCCGATCCAGTAGTTCCAGACCCGTGCGTTGTGCGCCACGGAGGTGTCCAGCCGCGCTCCCGTGGTCACAGCGTCACCGTCGGTCACGTCCTTCGCCCCTCTTTCGTGCGGGTGCCCGCCGTCATTGTGCCGCCGGGTGATCGCCCTGTCCCGGGAACCGCGCACGGTCGGCGGTTCGGGGTGGCTCGGGGACGTTCTTACCCATGAGGGACACTGGACGAGTACCCTGACCCCGGCCGGAAGCAGGACATGCCCGCCATACCCACGCCCCTCCTCGACGTACCCGGCCTCCCGGCGGGCCCCGCGGACATCCGGCTGATCGTCACCGACATGGACGGCACCCTGCTGGACGCCCACCAGCGGATCCCGGCCGGCCTGTGGCCGATGCTCGCCGAACTGCGCGGGCGCGGGGTGCTGTTCAGCCCCGCGAGCGGCCGCCAGTACGCCACGCTGGCCCGGCAGTTCGCGGAGGTCGCCGAGGGCATGGTCTTCATCGCCGAGAACGGCACCTATGTGGTCCGCGACGGCGTCGAACTCAGCTCCGACCCGCTGGAGCGCGCGACCGCGGCCGGGGTAGCGCAGGCGGTACGGCGGCTCAACGCGGCCGGCGGCGACGCGGGCGCCGTGGTCTGCGGCAAGCGCGCGGCCTATGTGGAGCGGACCGACGAGGCGTTCCTCGCCGAGGTGCGCCGCTACTACGTCGAGCACCGCGTCGTCGACGACGTCACCGCGGTGGACGACGACTTCATCAAGGTCGCGGTCTTCGACTTCCACTCCGCCGAACGCTCCGCCGCCCCGGCGCTCGCCCCCTTCGCCGGCACCCACCAGGTCGTGGTCTCGGGCGAGCACTGGGTCGACGTCATGACGCGCACCGCCAACAAGGGCACCGCGCTGCGCGCCCTCCAGCGGACCCTGGGCATCACCCCGGCCCAGACCATGGTCTTCGGCGACTACCTCAACGACCTGGAGATGATGGACGCGGCGGAATGGTCCTTCGCCATGTCCAACGCCCACCCGGACGTCATCGCGCGCGCCCGCCATCTGGCCCCATCCAACGACGAGAACGGCGTCCTGCGGACGATCTCCCGGGTCCTCGGACTGTAAGCCGCCGGGGGCCCGGCGGCTCAGCTCGCCGGTTCGCGGACCACCGCGCCGTACCAAGTCCCTTGGAGAAGGCGCCCACTTCGTCCTGGGAGCGGTCACCGAGGAACCAGTCGTACACACGCGGCGGATGCGGCCGAGTGGTGTCGATGTACGGCGTGCTCGGCCCGGTCCCCGTCAGTGCCGCCCTCCGCTCGAAACGAACGCAGGGCAGCCCGGCACGATCACGCGGCGCGCTGGAGGCAGTCCTCGGCCACGTCCTTGTCGAGTGCCGCCCGCACCAACGCGGCGGCCAGTACGGCCGGTTCGGTGTCCCCGGCCAGCTCGGTCAGCTTCTGCGGGTCCTTCGGCAGACCGAGCCGGTCCGCGCCGTCGAGGGCCTTGCCGTCCAGATAGGGGCCGACTTCCGGCCAGACGCGCTGCGCCTCGCGCAGGAAGATGTCCGCGCCGGCCGGACCGACCCCCGGCTCCTCCTGGAGCAGCCGCTTCAGCTCCCCGGTGTCGCCGCCCGCCTCCTCGTGCAGCCGGCGCAGGTCGCCGCCCCAGCGCTCGTCCAACAGCTCGGCGCCGTCGCCGAGTTGGGTCGCGGTCCGCTCGTCATAGCGCCGATAGCCGCCCCGGCCCAGCGCGTCGACGCGCCGCTGCCAGTCCGCGTCGGCCATCCGGCGCGGGGTGTCCAGCCGGTCCTCGTGCAGGGCGCGGGCGGCGGCCACCGCCACCGAGGCCCGGATCCGGGCGCTCAGCAGCAGCGACAGCACCAGCAGCCGGTACAGCGGCTGCGGGGTGTCCGCCAGCCGGATCCCCGCCTCCTCGGCGTAGGTCCGCCCGTACGCGGACACCAGCTCCCGTACGACGCGTTCGTCCCGGTTCATCGCGTCACTCCCTCGCCGGTGGTACCCCCGCCGCCGCTACGGCTTGAGCGGATCGTGGCCCAGCGTCATCAGCCGGTGCCGCCGCCGGGTGTCGTCCGGGCGCTCCGGTTCCGGCTCGTCGTCCATGTCCACCAGATCATCGACGGTGTCCACGACCTTGTACATCACGCGGACGTCGTCGTCGGTGAGATCGGTGCGGCGCTTCTGGAGGATCGCGAGGACATGCCGGCCGGTCGCGCTGCCGGCCTCGTCGGGCAGCGGCTCCGAGCGCTCCTCGGCGTCGCGGACCCTGAGCCAGGCCGCGAGCTCCGCCGAGGTCATGTTCACCACGCGGTGAAAGTCCTCCCACAGCGCCTCGGTCTCCAGGGCGTCGGCCATGGGGCTCCCCTTTCGCTCCGGGACGGGTGTCAGTGCGACTGGTTCTCCGCCGCGAACATCCACCGCTCCTTCTCCAGGTCCGCGGTGATCGAGATCAGCAGGTCCTGCGTCACCGGATCGGCCTCCTCGGTGGCCGTGATCCGCTCGCGCAGCCGCCCGATGGCCGCTTCCAGGGTCGAGACCATCAGCTCGACCACCTCGGTGTCCCGCAGCCAGCCGTCCTTGGTCCCGGGCAGCGCGAAGGTCGCCGCGATCGTCTCCGGCCGGCCGTCCGGCGAGACGCCCAGCGCGGCGGCGCGCTCGGCGACCGTGTCGGAGTGGGCGCGGGCGGTCGCCACCACCTCGTCCAGCTGGAGATGGATCGAGCGGAACCGGGGACCCACGATGTTCCAGTGCGCCTGCTTCCCGACCAGCGACAGACCCAGCAGATCCACCAGGGTGTCCTGGAGCGCGGGCGCGGTGACGCCGAGGGCCTTCTCGGACAGCGTGCTCTTCACCACGGTCATGGTGCCTACGTCCCCTTTCAACAGTGTCGTACGTCTTGCACAAGCGACGTACGATCTCGTCCGAAAGGGCGGGTGCCCCGCGTTCGGGGGCGCAAACAGCCCTGCTCAGCGGGTTGCCGTCGGGTCTCGGTGGCCGGGCTCAGCGGGGCAGCGCCCGGTCCAGGAACCGCGTCACCTCCGCGAACGCCTCCTCCTTCACGGTCTCGTGGAACACCTCGTGCCGCGCCCCGGGGAAGATCCGCTCGGTGAGGTCGCCGCCGGTGAGACCGCCGCCGGCGAGCCGCTCGACACCGGGGCGGCTGCCGGTCAGCGGCACCAGCCGGTCGTCGTCCCCGTGCAGCCACAGCACCGGCAGCCCGGCCACGTCACCGCCCGCGGCGACGGCGTCCAGGGTCCGCGTGAACGCCCGGAGGGTGGGCCGCTTCATCGGCCCGTGCCAGACCAGCGGATCGGCGGCGTACGCGGCGCCCACCGCCGGATCGCGGGAGAGCGCGCCCGGACTGATCGGTGTGTCCGGGATCTCCGGCAGCGCCAGCAGCCGCCCCGGCAGCTCCCAGGTGCCGATCACCGGCCCGGACAGGATCAGCGCGGCCAGTTCCGGGTGGTGCAGCTGCGCGTAGCGGGCCGCGATCAGCCCGCCCATGGAGTGGCCGACCAGGACCAGCGGCAGCCCCGGATGCGCGGCGCGGGCGAGATCGGCCGCGCCGCGCACATCGGCGACCACGTCCTCGAAGTCCTCGATCAGCACCCGCTCACCGGCCGAGCGCCCGTGCCCCATGTGGTCGGGCGCGTACACGGCGGCCCCGTGCCCGGTGAGGACGGCGGCGAGCCCGTCGTACCGGCCCGCGTGCTCGCCGTACCCGTGCACCAGCAGGGCGAGGAAGCGGGGCGTGGGATGCTCCCACTCGCGGACGGCGAGTTCGCCGCGGGTGCCGCCGACGACGTGCGCGCGAACGTGGGGCATCTCTCCTCCAACTGCCTCGGTACGGTTCGGGAGGATCTTCCCAGGGGGGCGCTCCTGGGTCTATAGTCCAAAACTAGCAGTGCTAATTAAGAGCTTTTCCGGTCCGCTGATCCACACCGTCGTAGGTCAGGAGTCGAAGCCGTGCGTCCCGTCCACTTCGCGGCAGCCCGCCGTACCCCCATCGGCAAGCTGCGTGGCGCCCTCTCGTCCGTCCGGCCCGACGATCTCGCGGCGGCCGTCATCCGCCGACTGGTCGCCGAGGTGCCCACGCTCGACCCCGCCCGCATCGACGACGTCTACTGGGGCGCCGCCAACCAGGCCGGCGAGGACAACCGCAATGTCGCCCGGATGGCGGCCCTGCTCGCAGGGCTGCCCGAGTCCGTGCCCGGCGCCACCGTCAACCGGCTGTGCGCCTCCGGCCTCGAAGCCGTCACCACGGCCGCCCGCACCATCGCGGCGGGCGAGGCCGACATCGTGATCGCGGGCGGCTCCGAGTCCATGAGCCGCGCCCCCTTCGTGCTGCCCCGCCCCGACGAGGCCCTGCCGCACCGCATGGAGACCTTCGACACCCGGCTCGGCTGGCGCCTGACCAACCCCGCCATGAAGGACCTGCACGGCGTGCTCGCCATGGGCGAGACCGCCGAGGAGGTCGCCACCCGGCACGGCATCTCCCGTGAACGGCAGGACGAGTTCGCGCTGCGCAGCCACCAACTCGCCGCCGCCGCCCGCAAGAACGGCCTGTTCGCGGACGAGATCCTGCCCGTCGAACGCCCCGACGGCATCGTGGTCGAACAGGACGAGTGCATCCGCGAGGACACCTCCCTGGAGAAGCTGGCCCGCCTCAAGCCGGTCTACCGCGCGGGCGGCACGGTCACCGCGGGCAACACCTCGCCGATGAACGACGGCGCCGCCGGTCTGCTCCTGGTCAGCGAGGAAGCCCTCGGCGAACTGGGCCTTGAGTCCCTCGGCCGGTATGTCGCCGGTGCCTCCGCGGGCGTCCACCCCGACGTCATGGGCATCGGACCGGTGCCCGCCACCCGCAAGGTGCTCGCGCGGGCCGGCTGGGAGGTCGGCGACCTCCAGGAGGCCGAGTTCAACGAGGCGTTCGCCGCCCAGGTCCTCGCCTGCGTCGACCAGCTCGGCATCGACCCCGGCCTGATCAACCCCACCGGCGGCGCCCTCGCCCTCGGCCACCCCCTCGGTTCCTCCGGCGCCCGCATCCTGACCACCCTGCTCCACCGCATGCGCCGCACCGGCGCCGAGCGCGGTCTCGCCACCATGTGCGTGGGCGTGGGCCAGGGCAGTGCGGTGCTGGTCGAGAGGCACTAGGACCTCTCTTTCGGGTCAGGTCGGCCGAGAGTGACCCTGAGCAACCGTCCGACGCGGGAATCCCTCTGGTGACGAGGAGGGATTCCCGCGGAGGGAACGACCGTACGACCGGTTCGGCGTGCCGAGCCTCAGCAAGGAAACGGAGCCGCACTCCATGGCAACCCTGTCCGTCGCCGCCATCCTGGCCGAGAACGCCAGGCGCCGCCCCGCCAAGACCGCACTCGTGGAAGGGGAGCGGCGGCTGAGCTTCGGCGACGCGTGGCAGGCGGCGCTGGCCCAGGCGGGCGCGCTCACCGGCCTCGGCGTCCGACCGGGCGACCGGGTCGCCCTCATGGCCCCGAACACCACGGAGTTCCCGCTCGCCTACTACGCCGTCGCCGCGGCCGGCGGTGTCGTCGTCCCCGTCCATCTGCTGCTGTCCCCGGGCGAGATCGAGCACGTCCTCAAGGACAGCGGCGCCACCCTGCTCCTCGTCCACCCGGCGCAGGCCGTCGCGGGCCGGGCCGCGGCCGACGCCCTCGGCGTCCGTGTGGTCACTCTGGGCGCGGAGTTCGACGCCCTCGCCGCCGCGGCCGAGCCGCCGTCGACGTACGCCACCCGGGCCGCCGACGACCCGGCCGTGATCCTCTACACCAGCGGCACTACCGGCGTCCCCAAGGGCGCCGTGCTCAGCCACTTCAACCTGGTGATGAACGCGACCGTCTGCGCCTTCGACGCCAACGACGTCCGCCCCGACGACATCGCCCTCGGCGCGCTGCCCCTCTTCCACGCGTTCGGGCAGACCGTCTCGCTCAACTCCACCTGGCGGGCGGGCGCCACGCTGGTGCTGCTGCCCCGGTTCGACGCGGCCCGCGCGATCGAGCTGATGGTGAAGGAGAAGATCAACACCTTCCACGGCGTGCCCACCATGTTCGTGGCGCTCGCGGCGGCCGCGGCGGCCGCCGATGTGCTGCCCGAGCTGCGGGTGTGCATCTCCGGCGGCGCCTCGCTGCCCGTCGCCGTCCTCGAACGCTTCGAGGCCGCGTTCGGCGCGCGGATCTACGAGGGGTACGGCCTGTCGGAGACCTCGCCGACGGCCACCGTCAACCAGCCGGACTTCGGCACCCGGGCCGGCACCATCGGCCATCCGCTGTGGGGCGTCGACGCGGAGATCGCGCGCGCCGAGGTGGAGGGCCGCATCGAACTGCTGCCGCCCGGCGAGCTGGGCGAGGTCGTCATCCGCGGCCACAACGTCTTCTCCGGCTACCTCGGCCGCCCGGAGGCCACCGCCGAGGCCCTGGTCGACGGCTGGTTCCGCACCGGCGACCTCGGCACCAAGGACGAGCAGGGCTTCCTCACCATCGTCGACCGCAAGAAGGACGTCATCATCCGCGGCGGCTACAACGTCTACCCGCGCGAGGTCGAGGAGGTCCTGGTACGCCACCCCGGTATCGCCCAGGTCGCCGTCATCGGCCTGCCCGACGAGCTGCACGGCGAGGAGGTCTGCGCGATCGTCGTCCCGGCACCGGACGGCGGCCTCGACGCCACCGCCGTCATCGAGTGGTCCAAGGAGCACCTGGGCCGCCACAAGTACCCGCGGCGCGTGGAGTTCGCCGAGGAACTGCCGCTCGGCCCGAGCATGAAGGTGCTCAAGCGGGAGCTGCGGACGCGGTACGCGGGCTGACGGTACGGGGCCCCGTGCCCGGGACCGGTGCGCGCACATAGCATCGGTCCCCGCATGAACATGATGACGCTCTGGCACATATCCGGCTGGGAGTTCGCCGCCCTCGCCCTCGCGGCCCTGCTCGTGGGCTTCTCCAAGACCGCGGTGAGCGGCGCCAACACGATCAGCCTCGCCGTGTTCGCGGCGATCCTGCCCGCCCGCGCCTCCACCGGCATCCTGCTGCCCCTCCTGATCGCCGGGGACGTGCTGGCCGTCCTCACCTACCGGCGGCACGCCCACTGGCCCACCCTGTGGCGGCTGTTCCCGGCCGTCGCGGTCGGCGTGGTGATCGGCACGCTGTTCCTGATGTGGGCCGACGACGGGATCGTACGGACCTCGATCGGCGCGATCCTGCTGCTGATGACCGGCGTCACCCTGTGGCGCCGGCGCCGGGAGAGCGAGGGCGCGGACGACGCGCCGGACGCGGTGACGACCTCCGCGGGCCGCCTGAAGGCCCGCTCCTACGGCGTACTCGGCGGATTCACCACGATGGTCGCCAACGCGGGCGGCCCGGTGATGTCCATGTACCTCCTCTCCGCGGGCTTCCGGAAACTCGGCTTCCTCGGCACCTCGGCCTTCTTCTTCCTCATCGTCAACGTCTCCAAGGTCCCCTTCAGCGCCGCTCTCGGCCTGATCGACACCCGCTCCCTGCTCCTCGATGCCACGCTGGTGCTCTTCGTCGCCCCCGGCGCCCTGCTCGGCCGCTGGGCCGTGCACCGGATCAACCAGCGGCTCTTCGACCGGCTGGTGATCGCGGCGACGGTGGTGGGCGGACTCCAGCTTCTGGTGGGCTAGCCCTCCGCGGCCTTCTCGCCCGGTGCGTCGAGCAGGGCCAGGTCCTCCTCGGTCAGCCGCAGGGCTCCGGCGGCGATGTTCTCCGTGAGGTGGGCCGGATCGGTGGTGCCGGGGATGGCCAGCACATGCGGACCGCGGTGGAGGGTCCAGGCGAGCCGGACCTGGGCAGGCGTGGCGTCATGGGCGCGAGCGACGGAACGGACCCGTGCGTCGCTCTCCCGGCCCGCGCTCGCCTCGCGGCGCAGACCGGAGACGGCGAAGAACGGGACGAAGGCGATGCCCCGCTCCCCGCACAGGCCCACAAGACCGCTCTCGTCGGCGCGGCGCCAGTCCAGGCCGTAGGAGTTCTGCACACAGACCACGGGCGCGATCGCCAGGGCCTCGGTCACATGCTCCGGGCGGACGTTCGAGAGCCCGAGGTGCCGGATCAGGCCGGCCCGGCGCAACTCGGCCAGGACGCCGAAGTGTTCGGCGATCGACTCCATGCCGGGGCCGTTGCGGCGCAGGTTCACCACGTCCAGCTGGTCCCGGCCGAGCTGGCGCAGATTCTCCTCGACCTGGCCGCGCAGCTGGTCGGGGCGGGCCATGGGCTGCCACTCACCACCGGCGTCGCGCCCGGGCCCGACCTTGGTCGCCACGACCACCTCGCCGCCCCAGCCGGCGAGGGCGCGGTTGATCAGCTCGTTCGCGGACCGCAGCGGCGAGAAGTAGAAGGCGGCCGTGTCGATGTGGTCGACCCCCAGCTCGAACGCGCGGTGCAGCAGGGCGACGGCGGCGGCACGGTCGATCGGCGCGCCGTCGGAGTTCCCCATCATTCCGTTGCCGGTCAGCCGCATCGCGCCGTAGCCGACGCGGTTCACCTCCAGGTCGCCGAGCGTCCATGTACCTGCCGCCGCCGCTGTGTTCACCCTGCTCCTCGGGCCGTGTACTGATCAGGCCCTGGAGTATGAGGTGTCCGCGGCCCCCCGCGACAGGGCGATCGGCCGGGCGAAAGGTCACATCCGCCACGGGAACCATCCTCGGCCGCCCAGCCGTTGACCCTGCTGAGAAGGGACGGCACGGCACGCGTTTCCCCACCCCTTGACCTGCCGATACGCTCGCCTCATGCCCGCACCGTCCCCGCAGCCCCCGCGACGCCATGTCCTCGTCCTGGGCGGCACCGCCGAGGCCCGCCGTCTCGCCGCCGCCCTGGCCGCGCACCCCGCCGGGATCCGGGTGACCACCTCCCTTGCCGGACGCACCGCCCGGCCGGAGGCGCCGGCTGGGGAGGTACGGATCGGGGGCTTCGGCGGAGCCGAGGGGCTTACGGAGTGGCTGCGGGCGCACCGGGTGGACGCGCTGGTCGACGCCACCCATCCGTTCGCCGAGTCGATCACCGCGAACGCGGCTCGCGCGACGGCGGGCACCGGGGTCCCGCTGGTCGTCCTGCGCCGCCCCGGCTGGCGGCCCGTCCCGGGCGACCGCTGGTACGACGTCCCGTCCCTGGCCGCGGCCGCCGAGGCGCTGCCCGGCCTGGGCGACCGGGTGTTCCTCACCACCGGGCGCCTCGGCCTGGCCGCCTTCGCCCATCTGACCGGCCGGCACTTCCTGGTGCGTTCGGTGGAACGCCCGGGCCCCCCGCTGCCCCCGCACACCGAAGTCCTCCTCGCGCGCGGCCCGTTCACCGTCGCCGACGAACGGGAACTGCTGCGGGCGCACCGCATCGAGGTCCTGGTCACCAAGGACAGCGGCGGCGAGGCCACGGCGGCGAAACTCACGGCCGCCAGGGAACTCGGCCTGCCGGTGGTGGTCGTACGCCGCCCGGCGCTACCGGAAGGGGTGACGGCCGTGCCCGATGCGGCGGCGGTGCTGCGCCGACTGGGCCTCGGCCCGGACGGAACCGACCAAGTCGAGTAGGCCGAGGAGCTGGCGAGGACCGCCTGAACCCGCCTACCGCTCCCCGGGGTTGCGCCGCAGCAGATACGTGTCCATGATCCACCCCTTGCGCTCCCGGGCCTGCGCCCGCACCCGCTCGATCTCGGGGCCCGCCTCGGCGAGCGGTCCGGAGACGAGGATCTCGTCCGGCGTGCCTATGTAGGCGCCCCAGTAGATGTCGATGTCCTCGTCCGCGTAGTGCCGGAAGGACTGGTGGGCGTCGAGCATCACCACCACGTCGTCCACCCCCTCCGGGAAGCCCTCGGCGAGCCGCCGCCCGGTGGTGATCTGCACGGGCCGGGCCACCCTGTTCAATCCGGTGCGATGACGGGCGACCAGCGCGGAGACGCTGCTGACACCGGGCACCACGTCGTACGCGAAGGAGACCGCACCCCGCGCCAGCACCTCGTCCAGGATCCCGATCGTGCTGTCGTACAGCGCGGGATCACCCCAGACCAGGAACGCGCCGGTCTCGTCGTCGCCCAACTCCTCGACGATCATCTGCTCATAAATACCGGCACGGGCGCTGCGCCAGTCCCCGACGGCCGGTGAGTACGCCGGCCCGCCCGCCTTGCGGTCCCGCTCCGGGTCCCGGGCCTCGACCACCCGGTACGACCCCTCGGGCAGATGCGCGCCCAATATGTCCAGGCGGAGCCGGGTGAGATCGCTCTTCTCCTCGCCCTTGTCGAGCAGGAAGAACACGTCCGTGCCGCGCAGCGCCCTTACCGCCTGGAGGGTCAGCTGCTCGGGGTCGCCCGCGCCGATACCGATGACATGAATCTCTCGCACGCCACCGAGTCTGCCGTACGCCACTGACAACGCGCCCACCGCCTCCGGACGGGCAGCTGCGGCCGCCCCCCACCCCGGCCTGTACCGCCGTCAGGTCCCCAACCTGGGCGCCTCCACCACGGCGTCCACGGGCTCGCCCCCCGCCGCCACCCTCCCGGCCAGCTCCCGCGCCCACCGGACCACCCCGGCGAGATCCACCCCGTACGGCCGGTCCTCGCCCCTGCCCCGCTCCCACTCCTCGACCGCGTCCGCGCCGCGCCGCAGCAGCCGGGCGCCGCCGACCGCGTTGCCCCGGGCCGCGTGGGTGAGCCCCACCGCCAGCTGGGCCAGCCCCCGCCACAGGGCGCGCTCGTCCTCGGGCCCCGACTTCCAGGCGTCCTCGAACACCTCGTGCGCATGGAACGGCCGGCCCGCGTCGAGCAGCGCCTGCGCCTCGGCCACCGTCTCGCGCGGCGCCCGCACCACCCCCTCCGGCTGCCGCGGCACCCCCTGCGCGCCGTACGGCAACGGCCGCCCGAGCCCGTCCCGCGGCCGCGCACTGCGGGCCCGCCCCGCCGCGTCCCGATCCCGCCGCTCGTCGTCACCCGAATTCGTCATACCGCCGATTCTCCTCCCGCCCCACCCCGAGCCCCTTTCTGCGCACCCCCGTACGTGCGGTAAAGTTCTCTTCGCGCGATCACGCGGTTCACCGCGAGTCAGCGCATCGGGACGTGGCGCAGCTTGGTAGCGCACTTGACTGGGGGTCAAGGGGTCGCAGGTTCAAATCCTGTCGTCCCGACTCGAAAGAGTCGCAGATCAAGGGCGGTTTCGGAGAAATCCGGGACCGCCCTTCGATCGTTTCTGGGGGCCGGGTGGGGCCGTTGTTCCCCGCCGGAAAATCGGGAGGCGTGCGGGAACGCCCTTGGTGGGGTGCCGACATGTTCCTGTGCACCGGCCAGAGCTGGTTCATCAAGCCCCGCAGCGCCGCCTAGCGGCGGGCTGCGACCGGCATTCTGCTCCGACAGCTTCGCCGCACTCCGGTTTCCCGCCGGTGCGGTACTCAGCGCTGCCTGGCTCCGACAACTCATACCGCGGAGCACATCTCATGCATGACCAGAACCATCACGACCACGACACCCACGCGCACATCGGCGATCTGCGCGATCTCCACCCTGCGGCCGAGCCGGCCCTCACCGCAGCCCCCGTCGAGCTGACACGGTGGGTCACCTCGCACTCCGCCCGGCTGGCGGACCTGGGCCCCGGCGCGGATTCGGAGGGCCCGCTCCACGACTTGGAGCCGCTGCGTGACCTCGTCGGCGACGCTCGCGTGGTCGCCCTCGGTGAAAGCTCCCACCAGATCCGTGAGTTCGGCCTGATGCGCCGCCGTATCCTGCGTTTTCTGATCGAGCGGTTGGGCTTCACCGTCTACGCGATGGAGTACGGAGCCGCGGAGGGCCGTGCCGTGGACGCCTGGGTCCAGGGCGGGTCGGGGGACATCGACGACCTCCTGGCCCCGGCGAACGGCGGGGCGCAGGGCAACGGCGCCGATGGCGCGGGCGGGTCCGTCAAGGGGCTGGGGCAGCCCGCCGAATGCGGGGACACCTTGCGGTGGCTGCGCCGCCACAACTCCGGAGCCGCACAGCCGGTTCGCTTCGTCGGCTGCGACATCCCCACGGCGGGCGGCTCGCTCCGGCCCGTTCTGGAGCCGGTCGCCGCCTATCTGACCGCCGTGGACCCGGGTGCGCTGCCCTTCCTGAACACCGCGCTGGAGATCTCCGAGCCGCTCGCGGGCGGCACGGTCATGGTGCCGACCTACGCCAGGCTCGGTCTGGAACCGGCGGTGCAGGATCGCCTCACCGCCGCGCTCGCCCGGCTGCTCGGCCGCTTCACGGACCTGCGTGAGGTCTATACCGAGCGGGGCGGTGCCGAGGCGTACGCGACCGCTTTGTCGGACGTGCGCGCGGCGGTGACGACCGACCGGACGCAGCGTGCCATGGCCGAGGCGTTCGCGGGCACGCCCGACGGGCTGAACCTGTCGGCCCGGGAGCGCTACCTGGCCGACACCTTGCTGGAGCTCCTGGACCGGTCCCGGCCCGGCATCGCGTCGTGTTCGTCGCGCACCATGCCCACATCCAGCGCTCGGTCAACCAGATACAGGGCGCACTGGCCGGGACACCCATGGGCAATCTGCTCTCCTGGGCGCTCGGCAAGGACTACGTTCCCCTCGCGCTGACCGGAAACGGCGGCGAGACGGTGGAGAACCACTGCCGGACAGCGTCGAGGCCCTGTTCGCGGGCGTGTCCGGGCAACCGGCCCTGGTGGACACGCGGGCGCTGCGTGCGTACGCACGACGCCATGGTCTGCCCGAGCCGGTCCGCACCCGGGTGGACACCGCGTTCATCGAGGTGCCCGCCCTCGACGCGTTCGACGGAGTCATCTGCGTCCCGGACACCACCCTCAGCGCCGACCTACCGCGATAGGCGCCGGGCGCACCGAAAAACACGGATACGGAGGCGTATCCGGGCCGGGGGAGGTGGTGCTCAGCGCGCTGGGGTGGTGGCGCGCCGGGGACGAACGGGAGGCGGCGACCCGGTTCGTGCGGGCGCTGAAGGACGCGGATGCGCGACGAGGCGCACCGCGGCCTCTCGTTCGATCACCTGTGCAGCATCCCCTAGGGGCTCTGCGGCGGCGAGGGGTTATGCGTCAGCAACGTCCACGGCCGCGGCTCCGCCAACGCCAACCGGGGCTTCCGCGCGGCCCAGTGACGGACCGCGGTCGTCATCGCGTCGGCGGGGTCCCGGACGGGATACGTCGGGGTGAAAGGGGTGGCCATGCTGGTGTAGCTCTGGAACATGGCCAAGAGCTTGACCGCCTCGCTCTGGAAGGGGGAGAGACAGCGGTCGGCGAGGGGGAGGAAGAAGCGGGTCCAGGTGTCCGGGGGGACGATCGGGGGGCGGGCGATCGCTGGGGCGCCGTGCGCGGCGCGGAAGGTGTTCAGCGCCGTACAGGTCACCTCGATGAGCGTGGCGAGGCGCAGACTCGCGAGGCCGGCGGCCACGATCTCGGTGCGGGAGGCGCGCGGCGGAGCGCCGAGGGCCGCGTCCGCGATCGCGCGGGCGACCTCGTCCACCGGGCTGATCTCCGCGAAGCCGTCCGGGTCGCCGACGACGACCGCGGCGAGCCCGGACACCAGGGCGTGCAGCAGCGTGTACGGACCGGAGAAGCGGGCGATCCGGCCGTCGCGGCGCCTGCCGACGACCAGCGGGGGGCGGACGATCGTCAAAGGGCCGGGGTGCTCCTCGCGCACCACCTCCTCGCACACCGCCTTGGACCACTCGTAGCCGTTGCGGTAGCCGTCGAACTCCGTTGCGGCCGCGCCCCGTTCCCCGGCGACGTACGCCGTGGACACATGCACCAGGTGGGTGTCGCGGCCGGCGAGCGCGAGGACCGCGCGCAGCGGTGCCACATTGGCGGCGAGCGCCTCCGTGCGGGTCATCGTCCAGCGGGTGGAGGCCGCGGTGTGCACGATGACGTCCCAGTGGCCGCCGAGCCCCGCCGGCACCGGGCTCCCGCCGAGAGTCCAGGGCACGATTCCCGCGTCCGTCGCGCGGCGCGCCGTACGCACCAGGGCGTGCGGCGGCACGTGGGCCGCACGCAGGGTCTCGACGGTCTCGGTGCCGATCACACCGGTGGCACCGGTGACGAGGATGCGCATGATTCCGTCTCCGAGCGGGTGCGAGGGATCAGGGGGCGGGGGAGATGACGAGGCAGGCGTTCTGGCCGCCGAAACCGAAGGAGTTGGACAGCACGGGAGCCGAACGCACCGTCCGGGGCGCCCCGGTGACCAGGTCCACGAGATCGGCCTCGGGGCTGGTGCGGGTGTTGGCGATCGCCGGGACCAGGCCCGCCGAGGCGCAGCGCAGTGCCAGCGCCGCCTCCAACGCCCCGGAACCGCCGATGAGATGGCCGGTGACGCCCTTGAGCGCGGTGACCGGCGGTGACTGCCCGGCGAAGCAGCGGTCGATCGCGGCGGCCTCGGCACGGTCGTTGAGCAGCGTGGAGGTGCCATGCGCGTTGACATGGCCGACGTCCGCGGGCGACAGCTCCGCGTCGGCGAGCGCCGAGCGCATACAGGCCGCGGCGACGGAGCCGTCCTTGCGCGGGGCCACGATGTGGAAGGCGTCGCAGTTGTCCGCGTAGCCCGTGATCTCCCCCTGGATGCGGGCCCCGCGCGCCACCGCGAGATCCCAGCGCTCCAGCACCAGCAGCGCCGCGCCCTCGCCGACCACGAACCCGTCGCGGTCCGCGGCGAAGGGCCGACTGGCCAGCCAGGGCTCCTCGTTGCGCAGGGAGACGGCCCGCATCCGGGCGAAGCCGCTCATGATGACGGTCGTGACCGGAGCGTCGGCGCCGCCCGCGAGCGCCACGTCCAGCTCGCCGTGCCGGATCTTGCGGGCCGCCTCGCCGAGCGCGGTGGTGCCGCTGGCGCACGCGGTGGCGTACGTGGTGCACGAGCCGCGGAACCCGAACCGCATGGCGATCCGGCACGCCGGGGAGTTGGTCATGGTCCGGGGCACGGTGTGTACCGGCATGCCCATCGGGAAGCCGCCGTGGTCGAGCGCGGTCGCCTCCATGCTGGGCAGTCCGCCGATGCCGGTGCCGAGTTGCACCCCCGTGCGGTCCGGGGGCAGATCGCCGGGCAGCCGGGCGTCGGTCACCGCGTCGGCCGCCGCGCACAGCGCCAGCAGGGTCACCCGGTCGATCTGCCGGGCCTCGCGGCGGGTCAGATACGCCTCGGGCTCGAACGGCGGCACCAGACAGGCGAAGCGCACGGGCACCGCCTCGGCCGCCAGCCGATCGACCGTCGCCGCCGTGGACTTGGCCGCGAGGAACGTCTGGAACGCCTCCTCGGGTGTGTTGCCCGCGGGCGACTTCACCCCGACACCGGTCACGGCCACCCGGAACCGGCCGTGCGCGTCCCGGGCGTTCACCGCGGTTCCGCCAGCCGGGTCTCCAGCAGGTCCACGGCCTCGCCCAGAGTCTCGGCCGCCGTCAAGTCGCCCACCTGGATGCGCAGTCCGAGCGCCGACTCCAACCGGGAGCCGATCTCCATGAGTTCGAGACTGTCGGTCCCGAAATCCTCCACCAGGCTGGTGCCGCCGTGGAGTTCCTCCGGCTCGGTGCCGATCACATCGGAGACGACGGTACGCAGCAGGAGGTCGAGCTGTTCGCGGGTCCGGGTGGGCATGGGGGGTTCCGTTCTCCTTGAGCGGTGGCGCGGCACGGACAGGCTTCGGGGTCATCTCTCGGCGCACCGGGCCTCGGCCTCGGCCGTGGCGTGGTCCAGGGCGGCCAGTGCCTCCGCCACCTCCGGCAGGCCGCAGGCGAGCGAGGGCAGCAGACGCACGGTGGTGGGGCGGCTCAGACAGGGGGAGACCAGCAGTCCGGCGTCGGCCAGGCCGAGGACGACATCGCCGGCCAGATGCGGGGAGGAGTAGTCGACCCCCCACAGCAGCCCACGGCCGCGCACCTCGCGCACCGCACCGGCACGACGACTGCCGAGCCGGCCCAGCCCCTCGGCCATCGCCTGCGCCAACTCGACTCCATGTGAAGCCAGTTGCTCGATGGCCGCGAGGGCCGGTGGCAGCGCGGCACACGCCAACGGGTGCCCGCCGAAGGTCGCCGAGTGCAGGAACGGGTCCGCCTCCAGCGGCGCGTACAACTCCTCGGAACACACCACCGCCGACAGCGGTACGACACCTCCGCCCAGCGGTTTGCCCACCAGCACCGCGTCCACGGGCAGCCCCTGCGCGAGCGCGACGGACCGCTCGCCGCAGCGCCGCAGCCCGCACTGGATCTCGTCGGCGATGACGAACGCGCCATGCCGCCGGGCGTCCGCGCACCAGCGCCGCAGCACGGCCGGGGGCAGCGGTACGACGCCGTTCTCGCCCTGCACCGGTTCGAAGACCACGGCCGCCAAATCACCCGGGGCGGCGGCCCGTTCGACCGCCTCGACGTCCTCCGGGTCGGCGTGCACCACGTCGACCACGCTGCCGCGCAGCCCGGTGCGGAAGAGCGGGCTGTGGGTGAGGGCCAGCGCGCCGGTGGACTTGCCGTGGAACCCGCCGCGCACCGCGAGGACGCGGCCGCGCCCCGACGCCAGCCGGGCCAGCTTGACCGCCACCTCCACCGCGTCGGCGCCGTTCAGCCCGAAGTACACCTTCGGCAGGGCGCCTTCGAAGTACCGCACCAGGGTGGCGGCCGCCCGCGCCGTCACCGGGTTGGCGAGGCTGCGGGTCGCGGTGGGCAGGGTCTCCAGCGCCCGCCGCACGCCCGCCACGACCCCCGGATGCCGGTGCCCGAGCAGCGGTACGGCGTAGGAGCCGAAGTCGAGCACGCTCCGGCCGTCGGAGAGGGTCACCCGGCATCCCTCGGCGCCCACTTCCACCGCGCCCCGCCCCGCGAAGCTCCCGGTCAGCGCGAGCCGGGGCGAGAAGTGCCGCCGGACCAGCTCGAACGTGCCCTGGGCATTCGGGAGTTCCTGGTCCTGGTCGAGCCCCGCGGCCGGGCTCCCGGTCACCGCCGTACCCCCGCGTCCGTGTCCGCGGCCACCAGCCGCCGCTCCAGTGCCCGCAGCATCTGCGCGGCGTTCTCCCGCAGCGCGTCGGAGGCGACCGGGTTGAGCATCTCGGCCAGCAGCGGGATGCCGATGTCGAAGTCGACGTGCAGGGACACCGTGCTGTGCGCGGCGCCGTTCGGGGTCACGGCCCAGTGGCCCGAGAAGTCCCCCAGGTCACCGGTGACTTGACGGAAGTCGAAGCGCCGCGCTTCGGGATCGAGCACCTCCGCCTCGGTCCAGCGCAGGACCGATCCCTTGAGCCGGACCGACCACGCCGTCGTACGGCGCCGGCCGTCGCCCCGTTCGATCACCGTCACCGATTCCACGTTGTCCATGCAGCCCGGATAGGACTCGACGTCGGCCACGGCGGCCCAGGCCTGATCGGGCGAGGCGGCGATGCGCAGTTCCACGTCAACTCGGGGCATGCGAAGTCCTCTTCTCGGGCGCGGACGGCGGAGCGGCGGCGGACGCGGGAAGCAGATCGGCGTGCGCGCCGAGTGCCTCGGCCAGGGCCGCGTCCAGGGCGCGCGGCAGCAGGGCGCGCAACAGGGCGCGGGGGAGCGGGCGTCGGTGGGTGAGGGCGTAGGACTGCGGGACCAGGCCGCAGCCCAGCTCCACCTTCGGTGTGTACGCGGTCTGCGCGAACCGGATATGGGTGCAGCCCGACTCGATGGCCAGCCGGATCGCCGCGTAGTGCACGGCGTGGTAGAGCCGTGCCTCGTGGGCGATGCGGTAGTCGAGGCCGATCCGCGCGCCGGTCGCGCCGGTGCCCCGGAACAGGCACAGCAGGAACGCCACCAGCCGGTCGTCCTCGAACACGGCGACCAGCGCCCGCCGGGGCTCGGCGGAGTCCGCCAGGGCGGTGAGGAAGGACGCGTCCAGGCGGTCCAGTGTCTGGTCCGCGCGCTCCATCACCTGTTCGTACAGGGCGAGTACGTCGGGCAGCAGGGGTGCGAAGTCCTCGACGATCTCGACACGGGCACCCGGCCAGTCCGCGAACTTGCGCAGCTTGCTCCGGGCGTTGCGCCGCGGCTTGGCGGGCAGCGCACGGACGTACTCCTCGAACGAGTCGTAGCCGAGCCGCAGTTCGGTGTCCGGCAGGCTGCGGGTGACGAAGTACCCGGCGCGCTCCAACTCCTGTCGCAGGAGCGCGAGTTCCGCGTCGCCGAAGTCCTTGAACACCACGGTCCCGAGCCCGGACCAGTCGGCCACGTCCCCGGCCGCCGACACGAGCAGTCGTACGGCCTCCGGTGGCAGCGGCCGCGCCGCCGCGACATGGCCCTGGCCCAGCAGATGGCCGCAGAACAGCATGGGCACGCGCAGCAGCCCGGGACACACGGCGCGCAGCGGGCGCAGCAGCCGGCGTTCACGCGGACCCACCACGTCGTCCAGGCGCAGCCCGGGAAAGAGGCACAGCGGCAGCACGGCCACCGTCTCGTCGCCCTGGCGCAGCAGCAGATAGCGGTAGCCCTCGGGGCCGAGGCGGCCGCGTTCCATCGCCGCGAACACCCCCTGGGACCACAGCGGGTCGTCCGCCGGGGCCAGCTCCCGCCAGACCTCCGACGGCACGGCGTCGACGGTGTCCGCGATCTCGACCCGGTAGCGCTGCCGCGCGGGCGGCGGTTCGCCGGGCCGCGGTGCCGCGCCGCGCTCTCGCCTCATGGGTGCCTCCTCGGCGGGTGGGATCGACGGCCGGAACCGGTGCGCACCGCGCCGTTCAGCCGATGCGCAGCCGGGCGCCGCCGAGATGCTCCCGCAGCGGCTCGGCCATGCGGGGGCGCGAGGGCGGATGGAAGGTGAGCCCGGACGCGGCCGAGGCCAGATAGGTGCCGTCGGGCGAGCCGATGAACGCCATCCCGCCGAGCGCGGACAGACAGCGGGGTGCGGTGCGGGCGATGGCGTCCTGCGCCGCGTACCGGGCGTGCAGCGCCCGCACCAGCAGCGTGTCGTCCCATGCCTCGCTCTCCATGGCCATGGCCACGGCCTCCACGGCGAGCATCGCGGCCTCGACATCGACCAGGAGCGGTGTCAGATCGCCGCTGAAGCCCCCCGGTTTGGTCAGCACCCGTTCGACCAGGCCGCTGATCACCCCCAAGTAGCCTGCGGTCAGCAGGAGTTCGAACCAGAGGAAGCCCGCGACATTCAGTGAGTCGGGCACCGCGTCGGCCGTGACCTCGGTGCTGACGACCATCTGCGGGTCGAGCTCCACCTCGGTGAGCAGCACCTCGTCGCTCTCGGCCCCGGCCAGCACCGGGCTGTTCCAGAACGGCCGCACGGTGAGCCCCGGGGTCTTCGCCGGTACGACCGCCACCGCGAGGCGTGCCACCCCGTCCGCGCCGGTGAGCGTGACGGAGGCGGTGAGCAGGTCCATCGAACGGGACAGGCTGCACGGCTTCTTGCTGCCGTTCAACACCACCCGTCCGTCCCGGAGTTCGGCCCGGATGCCGGGGCGCAGGATGTTCTGTCCGGTGTTGCCCTCGGCGAACCCGGAGGCCAGCAGCAGCCGTTCACCGGCGACCGCGCTCAGCAGCAGGCCCTCCATGCCAGTGCCACCCCTGGCGGTCTCCACCAGTCCCGCGACCGAGAAGTGGTGCATGGTGGTGGCGACCGCGAGGGACGGGCAGCGGGCGCCGACGGCCCGCTGTGCCCGGACCGCCTGGAGCACGGTGGCCCCGGCGCCGGAGTGCTCGGCGGGCACCAGCAGCCCCGGGCCGCCCGCCGCGCGGAACGCCTCGATCGCGGGGCTCGGCGCGCGCTCCAGATCGGCCAGCGGATGCGCGGCGAGCGCGCTGTCCAGGCCCGGGAGCAGCCGGTCGAGCACGGCGCGTTCGGTGTGCAGGAAGTTCACGGACGTCCCTTCTGTGGGCCGGGTTCCGAGCGGGGGCCGCTCAGCCCGAGGTGACAAGGGGCAGCCGGGTGAAGGCGCGCAGGCTGATGCTGTCCCGGCGCACCGGGCGGCGGGCGTGGGCCAGTCCGGGGAAGCGCGCCAGCAACTGCCGTACCACGGCGGCGCCTTCGAGGCGGGCCAGGGCGGCGCCCAGGCAGTAGTGGGCACCCGCGCTGAAGCTGAGCACCCGGATGTCGGGCCGCAGCACATCGAAGGCGTCGGGGTCCGGATGCCGGGCGGGGTCGCGGCCCGCGGCGGCGAGCACGGTGGTGATGTTGCCGCCCTGGGGGATCGCGACGCCGCCCACGGTCAGCGGACGGGTGGCGATCCGCTCCGTCATCCGCACCGGGGTGTCCCAACGCAGGGACTCCTCCACGCCGTTGGGCACCAGGGCGGGGTCCTCGCGCAGCAGCGCCAGCTGGTCGGGATGACTGAGCAGGGCGTGTACGGTCAGGCCGAGCAGGCTGGTGGTCGTCTCGAAGCCGGCCACGAACACCAGCAGCAGCATGTCCAGGAGCTCGCTCTCGGCGAGCCTGCCGTCGTCGGCCTCGCGCACCGCGAGCAGCGCGGAGACCAGGTCGTCGGCGGGCCTGCGTCGGCGCAGGGCGACCAGTTGGGCGAAGTACCCGCGCAGGGTGGTCACGGCCTCGTCGGCGCGCTTCCAGTCCTCGTCCGTGCGCACCGGCTCAAGCAGCCGGCTGGCGTCCTGCCCGTAGTGGTGGAAGCGGTCCTGGTCCGTGTGCGGGACCCCGATCAGATCGCCCACGACGGCCACCGGCAGCGGGTAGCCGACCAGTTCCTGGAAGTCGGCGGCGCCGCCGTCACGGGTGGCGTCGGCGAAGCGGTCGAGGAGGGCCGTGGTGGTGGTCTCGATGCGTTCCGTGAGGACGGCGATCCGGCGGGCGCTGAACCGGTCGGCCACCAGCCGTCGCAGCCGTACATGGTCGGTGCCGTTGGCGCGCAGCAGCGAGGAATAGAAGAACACGGCGGCCGGATGTTCCCGCCAGTCGGGCAACTCCGTTTCGCACCAGGTGAGATCGGGAGTGAGGCAGGACGGGTCGCTCAGCACCTGCTGGCAGTCGGCGAACCGGGTCAGGAAGTACGTGTCGAGCTTCTCGTGGTAATAGACGGGGGCGATACGGCGCAGTTCGGCCAGGGCCGGATAGGGGTCTTCCTTCCCCTCGGCCGTGAACATCGACGAAAGCAGCGTTTCCGAATCCACCGTTGTGGCCTTTCCGGCCATCCGGTCCGGGAGCGGAGTGGCACGTCGCCAGTATGTCCCTCAGCTGGTCCGACTGCCATGTCGATGAATTCTCCGGCCAATTATGATCCACCTCTGGCCGGATCTCATGAGGGATAGGAAATATGCGCCCCCTTCACCACCCCGGGGTGCAACCGGGTAGTGAAGAGAGTGAATTTATAAGTCATATAAGCGGGCTTTGAGGTCGGATAATTCGGAGGTGGCGTACACGTAAAGCCCGGACCTGACAGCCTGGAGCCATGTCTGGACAAAGTATTGACAGTGGCTCCGGCGGGGACTTGTATCGCGTCCCGACGCAACAGCGCCCTTCCCGTCGCACGCACAGTGAGGTGCAAGAACGATGGATCGCTCTTCTCGCTCGGGCTCGCGCACGTCGGTACCGCTGGTGGCCATGGCCGCCGCCGCGGCGCTCGCCCTCACGGGCTGCTCCAGCGGCCATGGCGGCAAGAAGGCCGAACAGGCCGAGGCGAACGCCGCCGCGGGCAAGGCGGACACCCCCCGGATGACGGTCGCCCTGGTCACGCACCAGGCGCCCGGCGACACCTTCTGGGACACCGTCCGCAAGGGCGCGGAGGCGGCCGCGGCCAAGGACAACATCAAACTCGTCTACTCCGCCGACCCGAACGCGGGAAACCAGGCGAACCTGGTGCAGAACGCGGTCGACCAGAAGGTCGACGGCATCGCGGTCACCCTGGCCAAGCCGGACGCCCTCAAGAGCGTGCTCGGCAAGGCGGAGCGGGCGGACATCCCGGTGGTGGGCCTGAACTCCGGGCTGGCCGACTGGAAGCGGCTCGGTCTGCTGGAGTTCTTCGGACAGGACGAGAGCGTGGCGGGCGAGGCATTCGGCGACAAGCTGAACACGACCGGCGCCAAAAAGGTCGTCTGTGTCGTCCACGAGCAGGGAAACATCGGCCTCACCCAGCGCTGCGACGGACTGAAAAAGACCTTCAAGGGAACCACCGAGACGCTGTACGTCAACGGCACCGACATGCCCTCCGTACGGGCGACCGTCACGGCCAAGCTCAAGCAGGACACCTCGATCGACACCGTCGTCACCCTCGGCGCTCCGTTCGCCGCCACCGCGGTGCAGTCGGTGGGCGATGCGGGTAGCAAGGCCAAGGTGGCCACCTTCGACCTCAACAAGGACCTCGTGAAGGCCGTGCGCGACGGCAGCATCGAGTTCGCCGTGGACCAGCAGCCCTACCTCCAGGGCTATCTGGCGGTCGACGCGCTCTGGCTCTACAAGTACAACGGGAACTACAGCGGCGGCGGGGTCGCGCCGGTACTCACCGGGCCGGCCTTCGTCGACAGGCCGAACGTCGGCAAGGTGGCCGGGTTCGCCGCGAAGGGGACCCGCTGATGAGCGGCGGCGGCCAGGCCCTCGGCACCCCGCCGGCGCCCGGACCCGGCACCGGCACCGGCGAGCGGGACGGCCGTACGACCCGGCGCCCGCCCGCGCTGCGGCTGCTGGCCCGCCCCGAGGTGGGCGTCTTCCTCGGCGCCCTCGCCGTCCTGGTCTTCTTCCTGATCGCCGCGCCCTCGGTCCGCCAGGGCGGCTCGATGGCCACCGTCCTCTACCAGTCCTCCACCATCGGCATCATGGCGCTGCCCGTGGCCCTGCTGATGATCGGCGGCGAGTTCGACCTGTCCTCCGGCGTCGCCGTCATCACCTCGGCCCTCACCGCGAGCATGCTCAGCTACCAGCTGACCCTGAACGTGTGGACCGGTGTGATCGCCGCCCTGGTCGTCTCGCTCGCCGTCGGCGCCTTCAACGGCTGGATGGTGGTGCGGACCGGACTGCCCAGCTTCCTGGTCACCCTCGGCACCTTTCTCATCCTCCAGGGCGTCAACCTCGCCGTCACCAAACTGGTCACCGGCAATGTCGCCACCGACGACGTCAGCGACATGGACGGCTTCGGCCAGGCGAAGAAGATCTTCGCGTCCTCCTTCGACGTCGGCGGCGTCCAGGTGAAGATCACCGTGGTGTGGTGGCTGGTCTTCGCCGCCCTCGCCACCTGGGTGCTGCTGCGCACCAAGTACGGCAACTGGGTCTTCGCCGTCGGCGGCGACCAGGACAGCGCCCGCGCGGTCGGCGTCCCGGTACGGTTCACCAAGATCACCCTGTTCATGCTGGTCGGCCTCGGCGCCTGGTTCGTCGGCATGCACAACCTGTTCTCCTTCAACACCGTGCAGTCCGGCGAGGGCGTCGGCAATGAGCTGATCTACATCGCCGCGGCCGTCATCGGCGGCTGTCTGCTCACCGGCGGCTACGGCAGCGCGATCGGTCCCCTGTTCGGCGCCTTCATGTTCGGCATGGTCAACCAGGGCATCGTGTACGCGGGTTGGAACCCCGACTGGTTCAAGGCGTTCCTCGGCGTGATGCTGCTCGGCGCCGTCCTGATCAATCTGTGGGTACAGCGCACGGCGACCCGGAGGTAACCCATGAACGACAACGGAACGGGCACCCACGGCGCCGTCCTCCCCGACACCCCCGCCCCGCGGGACACCCCCCTGGTCGAACTGCGCCGGGTGGGCAAGTCGTACGGCAATGTCCGCGCCCTGCACGGCGTCGACCTCGCGGTCCGGGCCGGCCGGGTGACCTGCGTGCTCGGTGACAACGGCGCGGGCAAGTCCACCCTCATCAAAATCATCTCCGGGCTGCACCGGCACACCGAAGGCGACTTCCTGGTCGACGGCCGCCCGGTGCGCTTCGGCACCCCGCGCGACGCCCTGGACCAGGGCATCGCCGCCGTCTACCAGGACCTCGCGACCGTCCCGCTGATGCCGGTGTGGCGCAACTTCTTCCTCGGCTCCGAGCTGACCCGGGGCCCCTGGCCGCTGCGCCGTCTGGACATCGCCCGCATGAAGGAGACCGCCGACCGGGAACTGCGCCGCATGGGCATCGCCTTGGACGACCTGGAACAGCCCGTCGGCACCCTCTCCGGCGGCCAGCGCCAGTGCGTGGCCATCGCCCGCGCCGTCCACTTCGGCGCTCGCGTCCTCATCCTGGACGAACCCACCGCCGCGCTCGGCGTGAAACAGTCCGGCGTGGTGCTCAAGTACATAGCCGCAGCCCGCGAACGCGGCCTCGGCGTCGTGTTCATCACCCACAACCCGCACCACGCCTACATGGTCGGCGATCACTTCAGCGTGCTGCGCCTCGGCACCCTGGAACTGTCCGCCGCACGCGGCGACATCACCCTGGAGCAACTGACCGACCACATGGCCGGCGGTGCCGAACTCGCCACACTCAAACACGAGTTGTCCCAGGTACGCGGCGTGGAACTCGACGCGTTGCCCGAGGACCTGGACGACACCTTCCCCGAAGGGACCATCTGATCATGCCGCACGACCTCGACCGCATCCGGGTCGGCTCCGCCCCCGACTCCTGGGGTGTCTGGTTCCCCGACGACCCTCGGCAGGTGCCCTGGGAACGCTTCCTGGACGAGGTCGCCGAAGCCGGCTACGCCTGGATCGAACTCGGCCCCTACGGCTACCTCCCCACCGACCCCGCGCGGCTCACCGAGGAGGTGGCCCGCCGCGGGCTCGAGGTCTCCGCGGGCACGGTCTTCACCGGGCTGCACCGGGGCCCCGCCGTCTGGGACGACACCTGGGCCCATGTCTCCCAGGTCGCCGCGCTCACCCAGGCGGTGGGCGCCCGGCACCTCGTGGTGATCCCGTCCTTCTGGCGCGACGACAGGACCGCCGAGATCCTGGAGCCGCCCGAGCTGACCGCCGAGCAGTGGGGCCACCTCGCCCGGGGCATGGAGCGGCTGGGCCGCCGGGTGAAGGAGACGTACGGCCTCGACATCGTCGTCCACCCGCACGCCGACACCCATATCGACACCGAGGCCCATGTCGCACGCTTCCTGGACGCGACCGACTCCGGCTCGGTCGGCCTCTGCCTGGACACCGGTCACTACGCCTACTGCGGCGGCGACAGCGTCAGGCTGATCGAGACGTACGGCGAACGCATCGGCTATCTGCACCTCAAGCAGGTCGACCCCGCGGTCCTCGCCGAGGTCGTCGCGCGGGGGCTGCCGTTCGGGCCCGCCGTGGCGCACGGCGTCTTCCAGGAACCACCGGACGGCGTACCGGAGTTGGGTCCGGTTCTGGCGGCGGCGCAGAAACTGGGGGTGGATCTCTTCGCCATCGTGGAGCAGGACATGTATCCGTGCGAGCCGGACAAGCCGCTGCCGATCGCGGAGCGGACACGAAGGTTCCTGCGGTCCTGCGGGGCATGAGGGATGAGGCGTACGGGCGCGGCGGGGCCGCGCGTCCGGACTCCGATGTGGACGTCGTCCTGCTGGCGGCCGATCCCGCGCCGTACCTCACCGGCACCGCTGGGTCCGGGACCGATGAGTCCGGCACCGATGAGCCCGACGCCGCTGGATCCGGGGGCACTTGGACCGGCTGGGCCGGTGAACTCGGCCTGGGCCGACTGGTCCGCACCCGTGCCTGGGACCCATCACCGAGCGGCGATACACCCTGGTCCCGGGCCCGGAGGCCGAGTTCGGCATCGGCGGTCCGGGGTGGGGCACCTCGCGGACCGATCCCGTCGACCCCGGCACCCGTCGCGTCGTCGCCGAGGGCGCGTGCACGCTGTACGACCCGAAGCGTGTTCTCGCCGAGTTGGTCCGGCATTGTCGGCCCTGACGCCACCGGGGGCGTCGTTCCTCCATAACCCTGACGGATTCGCGCCAGGCACGGCCGGGAACCAACCGGGGGCACGTGGGCGTTGTTGAGGTGAACGGGGGCGCCCGCGCAGACGGGAGGACGAGGATGACACACCGTACGGAACCCCGGAAGACGGCACAGGACACCGCCGAGGCAGCGGCCCAGCGCCGGGAACGCTTCGGCACCCTGCCCGAGCGGATCCGTCCCGAGGACACGGTCGAGACCAGCCCGGCGACGCTGCCGGACCCGGCCCGCGACCGGTATCACGCGGACGAGTGGCTGGTGCGGTACTGCGGCTGACCAAGGCCCCCGGTACCGCGCCCGTCAGGCCTGCCGCACCTGAGCGAGCGACACCGGACGGTGTTCGGCGCGGGAGAGCGTGCAGGCCTCCGCGATCCAGCCCGCCTCCAGGGCGTCCTCGATGGTGCACGGGGACGGCCTGGTGCCGGCCACCACCTCGGTGAAGGCGGTGAGTTCGGCGCGGTAGGCGGCCGCGAACCGGTCCATGAAGAAGCCGTGCGGGGTGGCGGACGGGAAGCCGGTCCCGGGCTCGACCGAGCGCAGCGGCAGCCGGTCGTCCAGGCCCACGGCGATGGCGTCGGCGAAGCCGTGCAGCTCCATGCGCACGTCGTAACCCCGGCCGTTGTGGCGGGAGTTGGAGACCATGGCGATCGTGCCGTCGTCCAGGGTCAGGACCGCGCCCGTGGTGTCGGCGTCACCGGCCCGCGCGATGTGGTCGGCGCCCCGGTTGCCGCCGACCGCGTACACCTCGGCGACCTCGCGCCCCGTCACCCACCGGATGATGTCGAAGTCGTGCACCGAGCAGTCCCGGAAGATGCCACCGGATGCGGCGACGTACGCGGCCGGCGGCGGCGCCGGATCCAGCGTCGTACAGCGCACGGTGTGCAGCGCCCCCAACTCGCCCGAGCGTACGGCGGCGCGCGCGGCGGCGAAGCCCGCGTCGAAGCGGCGGTTGTAGCCGATCTGGATCGGCACCCCGCTGTCGCGCACGCTGTCGCGCACCGCCACGCCCTCCGCCATCGTGCGGGCCACCGGCTTCTCGCAGAAGACCGGTACACCCGCCGCCACCCCGGCCCGGATCAGCGCGGGATGGGCGTCCGTGGCCGCCGCCACGACCAGGGCGTCCACCCCCGTGGCCAACAGCGCCCCCGGCGAATCCGCGACCTGTGCCCCGAACCGCTCGGCGGCGGCCTTCGCGGCGTCCGCGAACGGATCGGCGAACACGAGCGATTCGACGGCGTCGAGCCCGAAGAGGGTCTCGGCGTGGAAGGCACCGATGCGGCCGAGGCCGAGGATTCCGATACGCATGGGTGTTGCCGCTCCTCAGGAGTTCGAACGAAAGGGGCGAGACGCCAAGGGCGTTGGTCAACCCGCCTACAAATCAATCCACTTGCCGCTGACGGCGGACTCGGCCATCGCGTCCAGGACGACCGCGCCGCGCGCCGCGTCCGCGAGGGTCGCGCCGTACGGTGTGCCCTCGGCGATGGAGCGCAGGAACCGGTGGGCCTCGATCACCTTCAGATCGTCGTAGCCCATCGCGTTGCCCGCACCCGGCTGGAACGCGGCGAACTCACCGTCGCCCGGGCCGACATAGACGGTGCTCACCGGCTGGTCCTGGAAGGATGTGCCCCGGCTGACCGCGAGTTCGTTCATCCGCCGGAAGTCCCAGAACACCGCGCCGCTCGTGCCGTGCACCTCGAAGCCGTAGGAGTTCTGCTCGCCGACCGAGACCCGGCAGGCCTCCAGGACACCCCGGGCACCGGAGGCGAAGCGCAGCAGGCAGCTGACGTAGTCCTCGTTCTCCACGGGGCCGCGCTCACCGCCGCCGGTGCGGGTGTGACCGGCGGTGGCACCGGTCGGGCGGGCGCGCTCGGGGACGAAGACCGCGGTGTCGGCGGTGAGCGCGGTGATGTCACCGAGCAGGAAACGGGCCAGGTCGGCGCCGTGCGAGGCCAGATCGCCGAGCACCCCGCTGCCGCCGCGCTCCCGTTCGTAGCGCCAGGTCAGGGCGGAGTCGGGGTGGGCGGCGTAGTCGCTGAACAGCCGGATGCGCACATGGGTGACGGTGCCGATCCCGCCCGCCGCGATCAGCTCGCGGGCCTTCTCCACGGCGGGCGCGTTGCGGTAGTTGAAGCCGACCGTGCCCTGCACCCCGGCCCGTGCGACGGCGTCCGCGACCGCACGGGCGTCCCCGGCGGACAGGCCCACCGGCTTCTCGATCCACAGATGCTTGCCCGCCTCGGCCATCGCCACCCCGATCCGGCGGTGCAGGAAGTTCGGCGCGGTGACGCTGACCGCCCGCACCTGGGGATCGGCGGCCACCTCCCGCCAGTCGCGGGTCGCGGTGGCGAAACCGAACTGCCCGGCGGCCTCCTCGGCCCGGCCCGGCACCTCGTCGGCGACCGCGATCAGCCGTGGCCGCAGCGGGAGCCGGGGGTAGTGGTGGGGGAGACGGGCGTACGCCCGGGTGTGCACCCGGCCCATCCAGCCGAACCCGACGACGGCGACACCCAGATCCTCCACCCTGCCCGCCTCTCCGCGTCAGCACCGCGGGACCGGTCCACCTTCCCGCCCGGCCACCTTTGTCCTGACATGGTGGCGCTGTCAACGCCCCGAACGGGGCGGGGCGTCGAAATCGCCGGTCCCGGGGGTGCCACCTGCAGCGGTGTCAGGGGTGCCCCTACAGGTTGATGGCGTACGCCTTGCGGAGCGTCTCGTGCACGGTCCACGTCGTACGGTCGCCCGCGCGCAGCACCGCCATGTCACCCGGTCCGACCCGCAGTGTCGGACCGTCCTCGACGTCGATCGTGGCGGAGCCGCTGATCACCACGAACAGCTCGTCGGCCTCGGTGTCGGTGACCACACCGGGGGTGATCTGCCAGATTCCGCGGATCTGCCGGCCGTCCGCCGACTCCCAGACCACCTTTCCGGTGACCTCGGGGTTCCCGGAGACGATCTGTCCGGGATCGAGGGGGTCGGGTTCGAGATCGGCGTCGGGGATGTGGAGCGCGAAGCTGTGCGTCATGGGCCCGACCCTAACGGGGCCCGTACCCCGGCCGCCGTCGACAGAGTGTGCGGCATCGGGCCTGGTCGGAGGACACTTCGTCGGGCCGCGCGGGCTGGGGGCGCGCGGGTCACGCGGGCTGGTCAGGACGCGGGCCGGGCGGACTGGCGGGTGCCCGGGCCGAGGGTGATCGTGGAAGACATGGCCGACTCGACCGCGGCGGACGCCCACGGGCATGTGGAGGACGGGCCGCGCCCCGGCGGGCACAGCACCCGCGAGGCGCTCCTCTTCGGCGGGGTCTACGGCTCCGTCCTCGCCAGCTCGATGGTCGCCGCCCTCACCCGCTACGGCGCCAGCACGCCCGCGACCCGCCGCTACGACGCCCTCTGGCTGCTGGTGACCGCCCTCGCCTCCGCCCTGGCCCACGGCTACGCCCACTACATCGCCGAGCGCACCCCGCACCGCCGCTGGGACGGCCTGCGCGCCCTGCGCAACGAGTGGCCGCTGGTCGCGGCCGTGGTGCCGACGGTCTTTCTGCTGGCGGGCGCGGGCTGGGGGTGGTGGCCGGCCAAGGGCGTCGAATACCCCGCCTTCACCCTGAACATCGTGATCCTCTTCACCCTCGGCCTGACCACCGCCCGCCAGGCCGCCCGCCCCTGGCCCGCCGCCGTCCTGATGGGCCTCGGCGACGCCCTCCTCGGCCTGATCGTCGTCGTCGCCAACGCCCTCATCAAGTGACCCCACCCTCGATGTCAGCGGGCACCCGCGCGCATACGGTAGTGTTGACCTGCGTGATCACGCGAAACACCGCGTGAGGTCGCAACGGGACGTGGCGCAGCTTGGTAGCGCACTTGACTGGGGGTCAAGGGGTCGCAGGTTCAAATCCTGTCGTCCCGACTCAAGAGAGTCGCAGATCAGGGGCGGTTTCGGAGAAATCCGGGACCGCCCCTGATCGTTTTTGGGGACCAGGTGAGCATGCTGAGGCGCGCCCGGTATTCCGACGGAGGTATCCGAGACCGGCCCCCGAGCATGTGCCGGGACCTGCGCCGGCGCGAGGTCTACCGGCCGTGTCGCTCCAAGTGGATGGACGTGAACACGGCGACCTTGGCGCGCAGGGCCCAGGGGTCGAAGGGCTTGCTGATGTAGTCGACGGCGCCGGCCGCGTAGCCGCGTGCGGAGTGTTCGGAGCCGAGGCCCATCGCGGTCAGGAAGATGATGGGGATGTCCCGGGTTCTCGAGCGGCGCTTGATGTGGGCGCAGGTCTCGTAGCCGTCCATCTCCGGCATCTGGACGTCCATGATGATGACGGCGAAGTCGTCGTGGTCGAGGAGGGCCTTGAGGGCTTCCCGGCCTGAGGAGACGGTGACGAGTTCCTGTTCGAGCGTCGCCAGCACCGCGGTCATCGCCAGCAGGTTGTCCGGCTGATCGTCGACGACGAGGATCTTGGGCATGTTCTGACGCCCCGCGGGCAGCGGGGCAGGGGCGGACTGTTCGACCGCCTCCAGCTGGCGTTCGAGCAGCTCGCAGCGGCCTTCCGCCGCCGCGCGCTGGGCCTGCGCCTCCTGGAGGGCCGCTCCTAGCCGTTCGACCTCCAGCTGGAGCTCGTCGCGTTCCTGGATGAGGCCGTACACATCCGGATGCGCCTCCGCGAGCTCGTCCGCCCGTTTCCGCTCCGCGATGCGGTCGGCCTCCAGCTGATTGAGCCGTGTCTCCAGGTCGGCGATGCGCTGGGTCCGGTCCAGCAGCGCGTCGCCGAGGACGTCGCCGCGGACGCTGGAGCGCCGGGAGACATGGTCGGCGTCGGCCAGTTGCTGCTCCAGGATCTCCACCGCGTGCTTGGGCGAGGAGGCGGCGTCCACGGCCGATCCGTACAGGCCCCGTACCAGCTCGATGGCCTCGGTGGTGACGGCGGTGCCACGATGCTCGGCGACATCGGTGAAGAGATCGTTGATCACCCCCCAGGGGGGCAGCCGGGTGCCGTTCAGGTAGCGGGAGACCGTGCCGGGGTCGAGTCCGCGCCGGGCCGCGTACCGGCGGACGGACACGTGAAGGCTCTCGAACAGCTCGCGCAGCGCCTCGGCCAGCGCCCGGGAAGCCGCGTTGAGGTCGTCTCCCAGAGGCCGTAACTCACCCATGGCGCGCCCCCGTGGCCGTCATCCCGCTTCTCGCCGCACCGGCGGGCAGAAGCGTCGCGGTCGGTCTCGGCGGTAGCAGGGGGTCCGGATCCATCAAGTCCTCCATTCGTCCGAACCAGGATGGAGGAAGCCGGAGGCGTTGCGGCCCGCGATTCAGCGGCGGGCTCCAACGGGAGCCTGTTGCGCGGGCGTTGTCGCCGGTCGCTGTGAAGTTCACGGCAGGTCAGGGGCATTGGCATGTCGACCGTTGTCGCAGTGTTGCTCCGCAACGCTCTCGAAGGTCGACAACACCGGCAACGCCCGCAACAGCCGCAAGGTCCGAGACGTCGTCAACAGGAGGCGGTCCGGGTGTCGTCGCATCCCGCGCCCGCGACCGTTCACGCGGCCGTCGTGGGGGTCGAGCGGCGGTCCAGGGCCGCCTCGACGATCCGCATGAGCCGTTCGCCCGCGTGCTCGACGCTTCCGTTCTGGGCGCTCACCTGGGCCCCTTCGAGGATGAACGTGATCTCCGCCGCCGCCTCGTCCGGATCGGGCAGCCCGGCCCGGGCGCACAGGTCGGTGAGCCGGTGCAGCTGGCCGGCCTTGTGGCTCTCGATCAGCCGGCGTGCCGGGTGGGCGCGGTCCGGCAGTTCCGCGATGGAGTTGATGAACGGGCATCCCCGGTGGGAGATCTCGGGGAGTCCGTCGGCGATGAACCGGGCGATCCCCAGGATCTGCTCCCGTGGCTCGTCGGGGTGCGTGTCCGCCAGCCGGTCGAACACGGCGGTGTAGTCGGCCGCGACGATGCGAAGCCACTCCTCGACCAGCGCGTCCTTGGTCGCGAAGTGCCGGTACAGCGCCATCTTGGTGGTCTCGGCGCGGTCGGCGATCGCCTGGACGCCCACCGCCTTGATCCCCTCGCGGGAGAAGAGCTCCTCCGCCGCGTCGAGGATCCGCTCCCGCGGGGGCAGCTTGGCCACCCTGCTCTGCCTGCCGGCTCTGTCCATGTCCGTCGTACGGCCCCTCGTCGGTTCCGGTGGAGCGTTGCGCCGCTCCGGCCCAATGCTACGGTACCGATCAGTCCCGCACGATACCGCTCGGTATCGTGCGGGACTGATCGGTATCGATTCTTCGATCCTCCGTTTCTCCTGAAGGGGCGAACATGAAGCTCTCCGAGTACGTGCGCTACGACGGCGTCGGCCTGGCCGACCTGGTGGCTCGCGGCCAGGTGACCGCCGCGGAACTCGCCGCGACCGCCCAGGCGGCGTCCGACGCGGTGAATCCGCGGCTCAACGCGGTCGTGGAGACCTGGCCCGCACAGGACATACCGGCCGCGGGCAGTACGCCGCTGGCCGGCGTGCCGTTCCTGATCAAGGATCTCGCCGTCGCGATGGCCGGCAAGCGGGTGGAACTGGGCAGTCGTATCGCCGCCGGGAACGTCGCCGGGGCCGACTCATCGCTCATGGCGCGCCTGCGGCGCGCCGGGCTGGTGACGCTCGGACGCACGGCGACCCCGGAGTTCGCGTACAGCACCACCACGGAAGGAGTCCTGTACGGCGCCACCCGTAACCCCTGGGACCCCACCCGCAGCCCCGGCGGCTCCAGCGGCGGCTCGGGAGCGGCGGTCGCCGCGGGCGTCGTCCCGATCGCGCATGCCACCGACGCGGCGGGTTCCGTCCGGGTCCCCGCCGCCGCGAACGGTCTGTTCGGGCTGAAGCCGACCCGTGGCCGGATCTCCATGGGGCCGGACACGGACGAGGTCTTCAACGGGCTCGCCGTGCATGGCTTCCTGAGCCGCTCGGTACGCGACAGCGCCGCGCTGCTGGACCTCGTCCATGGCCCCGAGGCCGGCGACCCCTACGCCGCCCCGCGGCCCGAGCGGCCGTACACGCGGGAGATCACCCGTTCCCCGGGCAGCCTGCGGATCGGTCTCCTCACCCGGCCCTGGGGCGGCCGGGCCGTCGAGGGAACCGTCCTCGACGCCGTACTCCGCTCGGCGCGACTCGCCGAGTCCCTGGGGCATCGGGTGGCGGAGGTCCAGGTCGAACTGGGCATCGGCTGGGAGGAGTTCGTCCAGGCCAACGCCCGTCTGTGGAGCACCAATCTGGTGACCTGGATCGACGGCTTCGCCACCGCCTTCGAGCGGCCCGTCGACCTCACCACCCTCGAACCCGAGACGCTCGCCAGTTATGTCTACGGACGGCGGGTCAGCGGCGCCGAGTTCGTCGACGCGCTCGCGATGCGCAACAGCGTCGCGCGCGCGATCGGCCGGTACTTCACGGAGTACGACCTGCTGCTCACCCCGGCCCTGCCCGAACTGCCGGTCCCCCTGGGCACGTACGCCGAGGATGCCGAGGGCGTCGACGGGCTCGGCTGGCTCGAACAGGTCTTCCACCGCTCGCCCTTCACCGCCGCGTTCAACATCGCGGGCACCCCGGCCATGTCCGTCCCCCTGGAGACGGACCTGGCCACCGGGCTCCCCATCGGCATCCAGTTCGCCGCGGGTTACGGCCGCGAGGACGTCCTCTTCCGCCTCGCCGGACAGTTGGAAGAGGCCGCTCCCTGGGCGCGGCGGATCCCCGCCGTGTGGGCGGGGAATCGCCAGGACGCCTGACCGCGCGGGCGGGCGGGGACGCTCCGTGGTTCGAACTCGGTCCCGGTCAGTCCTCGCTGGGGGTGGCGGGGAGTTTGGACTGGATGAGGTCCATGACGGTGGAGTCGGTGAGGGTGGTGACGTCTCCGAGTTGGCGGTTCTCGGCGACGTCGCGCAGGAGGCGGCGCATGATTTTGCCGGAGCGGGTCTTGGGGAGTTCGGCGACGGGGAGGATTCGTTTGGGTTTGGCGATGGGGCCGAGGGTGGCGCCGACGTGGTCGCGGAGTGTGCCGGTGAGGGTTTCGTCGTCGGCGGAGGCGGTGCCGCGCAGGATGACGAAGGCGACGATGGCCTGGCCGGTGGTCTCGTCGGTGGCTCCGACGACGGCTGCCTCGGCGACGGCGGGGTGGGAGACGAGGGCGGATTCGACCTCGGTGGTGGAGATGTTGTGGCCGGAGACGAGCATGACGTCGTCGACGCGGCCCAGGAGCCAGATGTCGCCGTCGTCGTCCTTCTTGGCGCCGTCGCCGGCGAAGTACTTGCCTTCGAAGCGGGACCAGTAGGTGTCCTTGAAGCGCTGGTCGTCGCCCCAGATGGTGCGGAGCATGGAGGGCCAGGGTTCGGTGAGGACGAGGTAGCCGCCGCCGCCGTCGGGGACCTCGTGGGCCTCGTCGTCGACGACGGTGGCGCTGATGCCGGGCAGGGGGCGTTGTGCGGAGCCGGGCTTGGCCTCGGTGACGCCGGGCAGGGGGGAGATCATCATGGCGCCGGTCTCGGTCTGCCACCAGGTGTCGACGACGGGGGTGTGGTCGGCGCCGATGTGTTTGCGGTACCAGATCCAGGCTTCGGGGTTGATGGGTTCGCCGACCGAGCCGAGGATGCGCAGGCTGGAGAGGTCGTACTTGGCGGGGATGTCGTCTCCCCACTTCATGAAGGTGCGGATGGCGGTGGGGGCGGTGTAGAGGAGGGAGACCTTGTATTTCTGGATGATCTCCCAGAAGCGGCCCTGGTGGGGGGTGTCGGGGGTGCCCTCGTACATGACCTGGGTGGCGCCGTTGGCGAGGGGGCCGTAGACGATGTAGGAGTGGCCGGTGACCCAGCCGACGTCGGCGGTGCACCAGAAGACGTCGGTCTCGGGTTTGAGGTCGAAGACGGCCCAGTGGGTGTAGGCGGCCTGGGTGAGGTAGCCGCCGGAGGTGTGCAGGATGCCCTTGGGTTTTCCGGTGGTGCCGGAGGTGTAGAGGATGAACAGGGGGTGTTCGGCGTCGAACGCCTCGGGGGTGTGTTCGGTGGGCTGGGCGGCGAGGAGGTCGTGCCACCAGATGTCGCGGGTGTCGTCGAAGGCGACGTCCTGGCCGGTGCGGCGTACGACGAGGACGTGTTCGACGTTGCCGGCTTTTTCGACGGCTTCGTCGACGGCGGGTTTGAGGGCGGAGGGCTTGCCGCGGCGGTAGCCGCCGTCGGAGGTGATGACGACCTTGGCGTCGGCGTCCTTGATGCGGGTGGCGAGTGCGTCGGAGGAGAAGCCGCCGAAGACGACGGAGTGGGCGGCGCCGATGCGGGCGCAGGCCAGCATGGCGATGGCGGTCTCGGGGATCATCGGCATGTAGACGGCGACGCGGTCGCCCTTGCGGACGCCGAGGTGGAGGAGGGCGTTCGCGGCGCGGGAGACCTCGTCCTTGAGTTCGGCGTAGGTGATGGCGCGGCTGTCGCCGGGCTCGCCCTCGAAGTGGATGGCGACCCGGTCGCCGTGGCCGGCCTCGACGTGCCGGTCGACGCAGTTGTGGGCGACGTTGAGGGTGCCGTCCTTGAACCATTTCGCGAAGGGGGGGTTCGACCAGTCCAGCGTCTCGGTCGGCTCTGTGGCCCAGGTCAGCCGGCGGGCCTGCGCGGCCCAGAAGCCGAGCCGGTCAGCCCTGGCCTGCTCATACGCCTCCGCCGTGACGTTGGCGTGTGCGGCCAGGTCGGCGGGGGGCGCGAACCTGCGTTCTTCCTTCAGCAGGTTGGCCAGGCTCATGTCACTCATCAGGACTCCGTCGTCGTCGAGCGGGTGGGCGGCGGTGGCGGACTCAGCCCGCGAGCGGCCAGGTCGGCAGGGACTTGTCCTTCCAGGTGGCGTTGGCCACGCCGGCGAACGAGCCGTACCAGGCCAGCACCGCGGTGAGCAGACCCGCCCAGCCGCCGGCGTGCGAGACGCCCGTGCTCTGCCCGAGTGCTCCGGCGGCGAGCAGCACGAAGGTCAGCGACAGCACCGTGAACACGGCGAGCAGGACACCGTTGATCCGGGTGGCGACGATCGTCATGTAGAGGGTGAAGATGGCCCAGGCGAGCAGGAACAGGCCGGTGGCCTGGTGGGCGTGGGCCGCCGGGAGCTTCGGGGCGACGAACTGGACGTAGGCCGCGAAGGAGAGCCAGAAGCTGCCGTACGAGGTGAAGGCCACGGCGCCGAAGGTGTTGTTCTTGCGGAACTCCCACATACCGGCGAGCACTTGGGCGATGCCGCCGTACCAGAGGGCGAGCGGCAGCACCACGGCCTCCAGCGCGCCGTCCTTGATCAGACCGGCGTTGAAGACGGAGAGCACGAAGGTGGTGAGGGCGAAGGCCGCCAGGCCCAGGGGACCGGGGTCGGCGATCTGCGTGGGGGCCGCGGGGCTCGCCGGGGTCCGCTCGTCGGTGCCGGGCGTCTGGGTGTCGTTCATGGTGCGGTCCTTGGGTAGAAGAGGGTTCGGACAGCGGTCCGGGAGCGAGGCGGCGCGGACGCAGACACGGCGAACCGCGGGGGCGGTACGCGTCGGGCTGCGGGTTTTGGTCCGGGCGTGAGTGCGCGGACGGACAGGGCGGGTTCGGCTGCCGCTCCCGGTCGGGAAGCGCGGCCGGCCGTCCCTTGCCGGTGCCTTTCTCTGGTCGGTTACTGTGCGGCACACCCGCCCCGCCGGGGAGCCCCCGTACGGGACTTGTCGATCAGTGGTGGCCGTCGCGCGACGAACGGGCGGGGACGGCGGACGAACGGTCGCCGTCCGCTGCCGAGCGGTCGGCCGGGCCCGCCGCGAGTGCCTCCGGCAGATGCAGCCGGGCCAGCATCACGGAGGCCGCCGAGGGCACCCGGCCGGGCGTGAGCAGGGAGCCGCCCACCATGGTCAGGAAGGCGGCCGGCACGCTCCAGGCCGCGGGCTCGGCGAGCAGGGCCCCCGCCCAGCCGGTGCCGCCCACCCCCAGCAGCGTGAGGGTCAGCGCCGCCGCGGACAGCCCGCCGCCGACCAGCATCCCGGCGACGGCCCCGGCCGCGGTCAGCCGCCGCCACCAGATGCCCAGCACCAATAGTGGACAGAACGTGGAGGCGGCGACGGAGAAGATCAGGCCGACCTCGTGGGCGACGGACATACCGCTCCCCGACAGCAGCAGCGAGATCGCACAGGGCACCAGGACGGCGGGCGCGGCGGCCCGGCGGAATCCCCGTACGTCCCCGCCGAACAGGTCCTGCGACAGTACGGCGGCCACGGACAGGGCCAGCCCCGAACAGGTCGACAGGAACGCGGCGAAGGCGCCCGCGACCACCAGCGCCGTCAGCAACTGGCCCGTGCTGCCCGGCACCAGGCGTCCGGGCAGCAGCAGTACCTCGGTGTCCGCCGCCCGGTCCGCCGCGGCCGGGCCCGGGGCGTAGAGCCGGCCGAGACCGCCGTACACCTCGGGCAGCACATAGAAGACGCCGAGCAGGCCGAGGACGCCCACCGTCGTACGGCGGGCCGCGCGGCCGTCGGGGTTGGTGTAGAAGCGGGCGGTGACATGCGGCAGGCCCATCGTCCCGAGGAAGAGGGCCACCATCAGCGAGTAGACGCCGTAGAGCCCCTGCCCGCCGTCGTGCCCGCCCGCCGCGTGCGCCACGGGCAGGGGGGAGGGGCTGCCGGCCGGGTGCCAGACGCCGCGCCAGACCAGCAGCAGCGCGAGCGCCGGGACGGCGAGCGCGGTCAGCTTCAGCCAGTACTGCACGGACTGCACGAGCGTGACACTGCGCATCCCGCCGGTGATCACGCTCACCAGCACCACGACGGCCACCAGCACGGTCCCCGACCAGGCGGGCGCGCCGAGCGCCGTGTGCAACGCGAGCCCCGCGCCGACCAGTTGGGGCACCTGGTAGAGCAGTCCGATGAGTACGACGAACACGGTGGCGGTCCGCCGTACCGCCATCGAGCCGAGGCGCGCCTCGGCGAAGTCGGAGACGGTGTAGGCCCCCGAGCGGCGCAGCGGGGCGGCCACCAGGACGAGCAGCACCAGATAGCCGGCCGTGTATCCGATGCCGTACCAGAGCATGGTGCTGCCGTACGTCGCCAGCAGCCCGGCGATGCCCAGGTAGGAGGCGGCCGAGACGTACTCGCCGCTCACGGCGGCCGCGTTGCGCAGCGGTGAGACGGTACGGGAGGCGACGTAGAAGTCCGGGGTGGAACGGGACCGCAGGCCGTAGCCGCCGACGCCCACCGTCACGGCGACGACGAGGAGGACGGCCGTCAGGTTCGCGGGCGCGTTCATCGGCGGGTGTTCGTGAACGGCGGACAGGCTTCTCGGCGGGTGTTCATGATCGGCGCACGTGTTCGTCGAAGTCGCGTTCGTTGCGCTCGGCCCGGCGGACGTAGCAGATCCCGGCCGCCACCAGCAGCGCGTAGACGGGCGGGCCCAGGACCAGCCAGGGCAGGCCCGCGCCCCACAACCGCGCCCAGTGCGGCACCGGTACCCGCCCGAGCAGCAGCGGCAGGGCGGCCAGCGGCAGACAGACCGCGGCGCAGACCAGCAGGCCCAGCCGCAGCTGGGTGCGCATCAGCGCCTTCATGTACACCTCGCCGAGCGGGGTCTGCTCGTGTACGTCGCGCACCGCCGCGTCCCGCCGTCCGGGCCGGGCGGCACGGGTGCGGGGGTGGCTGACGCTCACGCGCCGGGACGGGTCACCCATGGGCGGCCCGTCCGCCGCGCGGGAGGCCGGACGCGGGCAGCATCAGTTCGCGGAGCCGGCGGCTGCTGCGGCGGCTGACCGGGAGCACGGTGCCCGCCACCCGCACCGACAACCGCCCGGAGTCGGCGAGCAGTTCCTCGATATGGCCGGTGGCGACGAGATAGCGGCGGTGCACCCGTACGAATCCGGCGTCCTGCCACTGCTCCTCCAGGCTGGACAGCGGGGCCCGCAGCAGACAGCTCCCGGACGCGAGATGCAGGCGCACGTAGTCGCCGCACGCCTCCACATGCCGTACCTCGGAACGCTGCACGAAGCGGGTCACCCCGGATATCTCCACGGGGATCGTCTCGTCGTCGGCGGGCGGCTCCGCGGGGGGCGCGGGTGGTACGGGCAGGGGTGCGGGGGCCGGTTCCCCGGGCGCGGGGGGCGGGGTCCGCCGCTCGGCGATCCGCCGGACGGTCTCCGCGAGCCGCTCGGCGCGGACGGGCTTGAGCAGGTAGTCCAGGGCGCGCACCTCGAAGGCGGGCACCGCGAAGTCGTCGTACGCGGTGACGAACACGACCGGCGGCGGCTCGGCGAAGCGGGACAGGACCCGGGCCACCTCAAGTCCGTCCAGGCCGGGCATCCGGATGTCGAGGAAGACCGCGTCCACCGGGTGCCGGTGGGCCAGGGCGCGGTCCAGCGCCAGCAGGGCGGCGGGGCCGTCCGCCGCGCACTCGACGGGGCCGACGCCCTGATGCAGTCCGAGCAGATAGACCAGCTCGTCGCGGGCGTGTGGCTCGTCGTCGACCACCAGGATGCGCAGCATGTGCAAATATGAGCATTGCTCATATAGTTGGTCAATCTCTCAAGTGGTGTGGGATTGGCCACACGCCCGGGGGTTCCCGGCCGGCGGTGCCGTCACCCCCGCACGGTACTTGGGCACCCGCAGCCGTACCTTGGTGCCCGCGCCGGGCGCGGTCTCGACCACCAGCCCGTACGCGTCGCCGTACACCCGGCGCAGCCTGGCGTCGACATTGCCGAGGCCCACCCCACCCGAACCGCCGCCGCCCGGCGCGGACGTGCCGCCCGCGACCAGGATGCGGCGCAGCTTCTCGGGGTCCATACCGGCCCCGTCGTCCTCCACCGTGATGTGCGCCTCGGCGCCGACGTCCCACGCGAGTACGGTGATCCGCCCCGGCCCGGTACTGCCCTCGAAACCGTGCCGCACCGCGTTCTCGACCAGTGGCTGCACACACAGGAACGGCACGGCCACCGGCAGCACTTCCACGGCCGCCTGGACATCGATGCACAGCCGGTCGCCGAACCGCGCCTGCTCCAGCACCAGATACTGGCCGATCGATCGGAACTCCTCGGCCAGCGTGGTGAATTCACCGTGCCGACGGAACGAGTAGCGGGTGAAGTCGGCGAAATCCAGCAGCAGTTCACGGGCCCGCTGCGGATCGGTACGCACCAGCGAGGCGATCGCGGTCAGCGCGTTGCAGGAGAAGTGCGGCGATATCTGCGCGCGCAGCGCCCGCAGTTCCGCCTCCACCAGACGGGTACGGGAGCGGTGCGACTCCGCGAGTTCCAGTTGCCCGGAGGTCCAGCGCGCCACCTCGCCCGCGGCCCGGACCAGACCCGCCGACACACCCGGGGCGTAGACCAGCAGCGCGCCCTCGACCCGGTCCTCCACCACCAGCGGCACCGCGACCGCCTCGCGCAGCTCGCAGCGCAGGTCCCCGCACCACACCCGGTCCGCCTTCAGTACGGCACTCCCGCCGCCGGCCAGCACCTCCGCCGCCAGCTCCGCCGCGCCCGCGCCATGGTGCTTGCCTGCGCCGTCCCAGGCCAGCACCCGCTCGGTGTCGGTGACGGCGAGACCCGGGGCGCCCAGCAGCTCGCGCAGATGCCGGGCGGCCGCACCGGCCGAGGTCTCGGTCAGCCCGGCGCGCAAGGCCGGTGCCGCGAGGGAGGCACGATGCAGCGCCTCGAAGGCCGCCTGCCCGGCCCGCCCGTCGAAGCCCGCGTGCCGGCGCAGCCGACCGGGCCGCCGGAAGATGTCAGCCATGGCGGCCAAGGTAGCCCTACGGATGCCGGGCGAGACAGCCGTCTCACACGGCAGCTCACCTCGCCGGTCCTGGCATCGGCACCGGCACGAGCCTGCCGTCCCGTACCTCGGTGATCCGGTCGGCGGCCGCGAGGTGGGTGCGGTCGTGGGTGACCAGGACGGTGGCGGTGTCCCGTTCATGGGTGAGCCGGGTGAGCAGGTCGAGGACGGCGGTGCCGCGCTCGTGGTCCAGGGCGCTGGTGGGTTCGTCGACCAGCAGGACGGTGGGGTCGTTCATCAGGGCACGGGCGATGTTGACGCGCTGGCGCTGGCCGCCGGAGAGCTGGTGCGGGCGGCGCCCGGCCTGGTCGGCGAGGCCGACCGCGTCGAGCAGCGCCAGGACCCGGGCGCGCGCCCGGGCGGGGGAGCGGCCGTCGATATGGGCCATGACCTGGAGCTGTTCGGCGGCGGTGAGGGACGGCAGCAGATTGGGCTGCTGGAAGACGATGCCGATCCGGCCCCGGCGCAGCTCGGTCAGCTCGCCCCGGCTCAGTCCGGTGGTGCGGATGCCGTCGACGGTGACGGTGCCGGTGTCCGGTGTGATCAGGGTGGCGGCGACGGCCAGCAGGCTGGACTTGCCGGAGCCGGAGGGGCCGACCACGGCGGTCAGGCTGCCCGTGGGCACCTCCAGGGTGACCCGGTCCAGGGCGGTCAGCCGGGTGTCGCCGTCGGGGTAGGTGAGGGTGATGTCGTTCAGGCACAGGCTCATCGGGCGCTCCCCAGGGCGGTCAGCGGGTCGACGGAGGTGATGCGGCGGACGGACAGCGCGGCCCCGAGGGCACCGAGGACGACCGTCACCGCGGCCGGGACCAGGACGGTGCCCGGGGAGAGGACGAAGGGCACGGCGCCGCCCACGACGAGGGCGCCCAGGGCGGCGGCGATGCCGGTGCCGAGCAGGGTGCCGCCGACGAGCAGGACGACGGCCTGGCCGAGCGCGTCCCCGAGGAGGTAGGCGGTGGAGGCGCCCAGAGCCTTCAGCACGGCGACATCGGCGCCGCGCTGAATGGTCCACACGGTGAAGAAGGCGCCGATGACCAGGGCGGAGATGGCGAACAGAAAGCCGCGCATCAGCTGGAGGGAGCCGTTCTCGGAGGTGTAGGAGCCGATCGCGGACAGCGAGTCGGCGGGGGAGACGGTCCTGGTGCCGGCCCGCCGGTCGACGGCCGCGATATCGGCCCCGGAGGAGGTGGTCAGGGCGAGGACGGTGGCGGCCGGGCGCTTCCCGTCGCCGGTGGGCGGCGCGGTCCCGCGCCAGACGTCCAGGCTGGTCCAGACGACCGGGGTGTGGCTGAAGAAGGCGTCGCCCCGCACCGCGGCGACCGTCAGCCGCTGCCCGGCGAGGGTGAGGGAGCCGCCGGAAGTCACGCCGAGGCCGTCGGCGGCGCCGGTGGAGAGCACCACCGTACGGTCGTCGAGCCGCCCGCCGTCCGGGGCGAGACGGGAGCCGGGCCGGACGCCGAAGACGGAGACCCCGGCACTGCGGTCCCCCGCGGTGGCCTTGGTGGTGCTGATCCCGAGCGGTTCGGCGCTCTCGACCCCGGGTGCCTCGGCCCACTGCCGCCGCTGGGCGTCGGTGACGGCGGAGTCGGCGTACGACAGAGCCTGGCCACGGGCGGGGGACCGGAAGGCGATCTCGGTGGCGGGCAGTCCCGTGATCGCCGAGATGTTCTGCCGGCCCAGCCCGGCCGTGAGCCCGGACAGCAGCCCGACCAGCAGGGTGATCAGTACGACGACGGTTCCCATCAGGGCGAAGCGCCCCTTGGCGAACCTCAGATCTCTCCAGGCGACGAACACGGCCTCGGCTGTCCTTCCGACGGGGAAAAGCGGTAGGCCCTCACCGTCGCCGTCGCGCCCCCATGTCCGCGTCCGGCGCAGGACGGCACTTCACGGGCCGGAAGGCGGCGGGCGGACTCCAACTTTCGACAGAGGCCACAAGGCCCGCGGCTTCCGTAGCCTGGGAGGCACTGTGAACACCGCTTCCCCCGCCCTGACCCCGACCACCCGGGCCCTGTCCTGGTGCCTGCACCTGCTGGTCCTCGGCCTGCTCACGCTGGCCGGCTGGCGAGCCGTCGCCGACGAACGGTCCGCCGCGTGGCCGGTCGTCGCCGTCGCCGTGGCCTGCGCCGGGGTGTACGCGGCCGGGCCGCTGCTGCCCGGCGTCCGCCGCTCCCGGCGGGCCGCCGCGCTGTGGCTCGCCGCGGTGGGCGCCGTATGGCTGGTGCTGCTTGCGCTGTCCGCCGACGCCGTGTGGATGGCGTTCCCGCTGTATTTCCTCCAGCTGCATCTGCTGCCGCGCCGGTCCGGGCTCGCCGCCGTGGCCGCCACCGCGGCGGCGGCCGTCGCCGGTTTCGCCGCCCATCAAGGCTCCTTCGGCGCGGCCATGGTGATCGGCCCCGCGCTCGGCGCGGCGGTCGCGGTCGCGGTGGTACGGGGTTATCAGGCCCTGTACCGGGAGAGCGAGCGGCGCAGACGCCTGATCGAGGAACTCACCGCCACCCGCGCCGACCTGGACCGGGTCCAGCACACGGCGGGGGTGCTGGCCGAACGCGAACGCCTGGCCCGCGAGATCCACGACACCCTCGCCCAGGGCCTCTCCAGCATCCAGTTGCTGCTGCGCGCCGCCGAACGCGCCCTGCCCGGCAGGCCCGATGCCGCCGCCGGTCATGTGGCGGCGGCCCGCCAGGCCGCGGTGGACAACCTCGCCGAGGCCCGCCGCTTCGTCGCCGCGCTCAGCCCGCCCGCCCTGGACGGCACCACGCTGGCCGACGCGCTGGCCAGGCTGTGCGTCACCACCGGCGACCACCACCGGATCAGCGTGCGCTTCCACCTCACCGGCGAACCGGTCCCGCTGGCCATGGAGCACGAGGTCGCCCTGCTGCGCATCGCCCAGTCCGCCCTCGCCAACACCGTGCGGCACGCCCGTGCCACCGGTGCCGAGATCACCCTCGGCTACCTCGGCGACCGCGTCGCCCTCGACATCTCCGACGACGGCACCGGCTTCGACCCCGCCCTGTCGCCCGCCCCCGACCCGGAGAGCGGCGGGTTCGGACTGGCCGCGATGCGGGCCCGGATGCATGCCCTCGGCGGCACGCTGAGCATCGAATCCGCGCCGGGCAGGGGTACGTCCCTGGCCGCGCGGCTGCCGCTCGGCGGGCCCGCCGACGGTACGCCGGGCAGCGCGTCCGGGATCATGTACGACAGCACGCCCACCCCCGTATCCGACATCACGCCCGAGGCTCGCCCGTGACCGACGACAGCGCCCCCATCCGGCTGCTCCTGGCCGACGATCACCCCGTGGTCCGGGCCGGGCTGCGGGCCGTGCTGGAGACCGAGCCCGGCCTGGTCGTCGTGGCCGAGGCCGCGACCGCGGAGGAGGCCGTGGCCCGGGCCGCCGGGGGTGATGTCGACGTGGTGCTGATGGACCTCCAGTTCGGCAAGGGGATGGGCGGGGCGGAGGCGACGGCGCGGATCACGGCGAGGGCGGGGGCGCCGCGGGTGCTGGTCGTGACCACGTACGACTCCGACGCGGACACCCTGCCCGCCATCGAGGCCGGGGCCACGGGTTATCTCCTCAAGGACGCGCCGCCCGAGGAACTGGCCGCGGCCGTGCGCACCGCCGCGGCCGGGCGCACCACCCTCGCGCCCACGGTCGCCGAGCGGCTCATGAACCGGCTGCGCATGCCGGGCACCGCACTGACCCGGCGCGAGACCGAGGTCCTCGCGCTGGTCGCCGACGGCCTCTCCAACCAGGCCATCGCCCACCGCCTCCACCTCACTGAGGGAACCGTCAAGTCCCACCTCGCCCGCGTCTACACCAAACTGGCCGTCGACTCCCGCACGGCAGCGGTCGCCACGGCGACGGACCTCGGCCTGATCCGCCGCTGACCGCGGGACGTGTGCGGCGTCGGGCGGGGGCGTGTGTCGCTGGTGAGGTCTGGTCCGGGGTTGGCTTCGGCACGTATCTGTGGTGGGGGCTGGGGGTGGGGGGTGGCGTGGGGCTGGTCCGGGGTTGGCTCCGGCACGTATTTGTCGTGGGGCTGGGGTGACGTGGGGCTGATCTGGGTTCGTCTGTCGCCGGTGGCGGGCTGGTCCAGGGCTGGCTTCGGCACGCGGCCGTGGTCGGGCTCGGGCTGACGCGCGGCTGATCCCGCGTTCGCCTCTCGTCGGTGGCGGGCTGGTCGGGGGTCGGTTCCGGGGTGGTGCGCGGTGTGCGGGTTGGACTCGGGCTGATCGGTCGGTGGCTTCGGGGTCGTCCATTGCTAGGGGAGGGCTGATCGGGCGTCGGCTTCGGGTTCGTCCGCCATCGGCTCCGGACGCGTCCGCCGTTGATCCCGGCTTCAGCGACCACCGGAGTCGGGCTCCGGACCCCTGGCCTCGGCTTCATCCGTCAGCGCTTCTCCGCTTCGGCCGTCGCTGGTCTCGTCCTGATCCGCCGTCGACCGTCCGCTGCCTCGGTCGTCCCCGTCGCCGGGCTCGCCCGCATGTGCCCGCGGCTTCATCGGCCACTGGCTCCTGCCGCGTCCGCCGCTGGCCTTGGCCTCGTAAGACCGCCAACAGCCCCCGTCCGGGCCTGTCGGGGCTTCGGTTTCGTCTGCCCCTGGTCTCGGGCTCGTTGATCCCGGGTTGGGCTTCATCTGTCACCGTTCTCGCTTCGGCTGTCGCTGTCCCGTCCTGGTCCACCGTCGACCGTCCGCTCGGTCGTCCCCGTCGCCGGGCTCGCCCGCATGTGCCCGCGGCTTCATCGGCCACTGGCTCCTGCCGCGTCCGCCGCGCATCTCGGCCTCGTAGGGTTGCCGACAGTCCGCGTCCGGCAGCCGACCCCGATCTCATCCGCCGTGACCCGCTTCGCCCGCCCCCGGTCGCGGGCTCACCGGCCCCGCCCGTCACCGGCTCTTGGCCCATCCCCCCGCCCTCCAACCCGTCACCCCGTCGTCCGCACTCCGGCCTCCCCACCCCCCGTCGTATGGGAATCTTTTATGTTCCTGGGGGCGTGTGAGGCCGGTGGCGAAGGAGTGGGGGCGGCGAGGGTGGGGCACGAGGGGCGGGAGGTACTCGCGGGTGGGGCGCGGTTGTATGAGGCGGCGCAGGCGGTGGCCGGTGATCATGCCCGCGCGGTCGAGGCGGTGCGCGCGGCGCTGAAGCCGATTCATGACGCGCTGGTCAAGCGGGAGCTCGACGCCATCCCGGTCGCCCGGTTGCAGGACGTCACCGAGGGCCGGCTGCGGCTGGGCAGCGTCGACAAGAGCGGTCTGAGCACGGTGGGCCAGGTCCTCGAAGCGGGACCGTACCGGCTGCGGCAGATCCCCGGCGTCGGCCAGCGCACCGTCGACCAGATGCTCGCCGCCGCCCGCCGCCTGTCCGAGGCCGTGCACGAGACGGTGGCCGTCCATATCGACGTCGACCGGCCGGAACCGGCGACCACCGCCCTGGTCGAAGCCCTGCACGTCCTGGTGGAAGCGGGTCCGGCGGCCCGGCGCGCGGTGGACGAGGCCGTCGCCCTCGCCAAGCGCCTCGGCCCGCTGCTGACCGAGGCGAAGCCCGCCGCCGGACGGTTCAGGATGCTGCTGGCCGGACGGGAGAAGCGGGCCCGCGCCCTGGCCGCGCTCGCCGAGATCCGCTCCCTCACCGCCGAGGCGGAAGCCGCCGGCCTGCCCGAGTCGCTGGCCCAGACCTCGGTGGACCTGCTGCGCGGCACATCCTCCGACATCGCGGCCTGGGTGGACTTCGAGCTGCGCTCCGCCGAGTACTACGGCCTGCTCGCCGAGATCTCCGGCCGGCAGCCGGACGCGGCCGCCGCCGAGGGCTTTCTGCCGGACGAGGTCGCCGAGCGGGTCCGTATCCAGCAGCTCGCCGAGGAGCATCGGCGCGTCTCCCTGCGCGGCTACCAGGCGTTCGGCGCGCGCTTCGTCCTCGCGCAGCGCAAGGTGATCCTCGGCGACGAGATGGGCCTCGGGAAGACCATCCAGGCGATCGCCGTACTGGCACACCTCGCGGCCGAGGGGCAGAGCCACTTCATGGTCGTCTGCCCGGCGAGCGTCCTCGTCAACTGGACCCGGGAGATCGAGGCCCGCAGCACCCTGCGCGTCACGGTGCTGCACGGACCCGACCGGCACGAGGCGTTCGCCGACTGGAAGGGGCGGGGCGGGGTCGCGGTGACCACGTTCGACGCGCTGCGCGGATTCCCGGAGCCGGGCGGCGGCGAGGTCGGACTGCTCGTCGTGGACGAGGCGCACTGTGTGAAGAACCCGAAGGCCAAGCGGTCCCAGGCGGTTGCCGGATGGGCGGAGCACTGCGAGCGCGCCCTGTTCATGACCGGAACTCCCATGGAGAACAGGGTCGTCGAGTTCCGCAACCTGGTCGGGATGCTGCACCGCGGGATAGCGGACTCCCTGGGAGAAGGGGACGCGCCGGCCGGTTCGGTCGCCTTCCGCAAGGCCGTCGCCCCGGTGTACCTGCGGCGCAACCAGGTGGACGTACTGACCGAACTGCCCAGCCTCCAGCAGTCCGACGAGTGGGAACAGCTCAGCGCGTCGGACGAGGAGGCGTACCGGGAGGCCGTACGCGCCGGCAACTTCATGGCGATGCGCCGGGCCGCCTATGCGCACCCGAAGGGATCGGCCAAGCTGGACCGGCTCCGTGAGATCGTCCGGGAGGCCGGCGAGAACGGGCAGAAGACCGTCGTCTTCTCCAACTTCAAGGACGTACTGGGCGTGGTACGGGACGAACTCGCCCCGGACACCACCCTGTTCGGGCCGCTCACCGGAAGCGTCCCGGCCACGCGGCGCCAGCGGCTCGTGGACGACTTCGCCGCCGCGTCCGGCCCCGCGGTGCTCCTGGCGCAGATCCAGGCGGCCGGCGTCGGCCTCAACATGCAGGCCGCCTCCGTCGTCATCATCTGCGAACCCCAGATCAAGCCGACCATCGAACACCAGGCGGTGGGCCGCGCCCATCGGATGGGGCAGGTCAGGCCGGTACGGGTGTACCGGCTGCTCGCCACCGGAGGCGTGGACGAACGCCTGGTGAAGATGCTCGCCGCCAAGACCCGCCTGTTCGACGCCTACGCGCGCCGCAGCGCCGTGGCCGAGTCGACCCCCGACGCGGTCGACGTGTCGGACACCGAGCTGGCCCGCCGGATCGTCGAGGAGGAGCAGGCACGGCTGGGCGTGACGGAGGAGCTTGCACGGCCGGACGTCGCGGAGGAGCGGGCACGGCCGGGCGCCGTGGAGGAGAGCCCACTGCAACCCAGCGAGTGACCGAGGAGCCGCCCGCGACCTTCGTACATCGTCCCGGGGGTCCGGCCCGAGCCCCCGTAACATCACCCGATCGGCCCACGCCCCAGGCGCGTCGCCCCACGAGGCCGCCACCCTGGAGTCAGCCGGGAGCGCGATCCGACGCACCGGGACACGAGCGTGGACGGGGCGGATCCGTGGCGGACGAGACAGTGGCCGACGACGCGCACGAGGACGGCTCGCCCGCCTGTCTGGTCACCGGCGCCAGCGGGTACATCGGCGGCCGGCTCGTGCCGGAACTGCTGGACGCCGGATACCGGGTGCGCTGCCTGGTCCGCACCCCGCACAAGCTGCGCGACCACCCCTGGGCAGGCCGGGTGGAGATCGTCAAGGGCGATGTCACGGACGCGGACTCGGTGGCGCGGGCGATGGCCGGCATGGACGTGGCCTACTACCTGGTGCACGCCCTCGGCACCGGCCGCGACTTCGAGCGCACCGACCGGCGGGCGGCCCAGGTCTTCGGCGAGCAGGCCCGCCGGGCCGGAGTGAAGCGCCTGGTCTACCTCGGCGGGCTGACCCCGGCCGGAGTGCCCGAGCGCGAGCTGTCGCCGCATCTGCGCTCCCGGGCCGAGGTCGGCCGCATCCTGCTCGACTCGGGCGTGCCGACCGCCGTGCTGCGCGCCGCCGTCATCATCGGCTCCGGCTCCGCGAGCTTCGAGATGCTGCGCTACCTGACCGAACGGCTGCCCGTGATGGTCACCCCGCGCTGGGTGCACACCCGGATCCAGCCCATCGCCGTACGGGATGTGCTGCGGCTCCTGGTGGGCTGCGCGCGGCTGCCCCCGGACGTCAGCCGCGCCTTCGACGCCGGCGGCCCCGAGGTGCTCACCTACCTGGACATGATGCAGCGGTACGCCAGTGCCGCCGGGCTGCCCAAGCGGGTGATCGTGCGCGTGCCGGTGCTCACGCCGGGCCTGTCCAGTTACTGGGTCGGCCTGGTGACCCCGGTGCCGGCCGGTATCGCGCGTCCGCTGACGGAGTCGCTGCGGCACGAGGTCGTCTGCCATGAGAACGACATCGAACGGTACGTGCCGAGCCCGCCCGGCCACCCCCTCGGCCTGGACCGGGCGCTCGCCCTGGCGCTTCAGCGGGTCCGCGAGGCCCAGGTCGTCACCCGCTGGTCCTCCGCCGCCGTACCGGGCGCCCCGAGCGGTCCGCTGCCCACCGACCCGGACTGGGCGGGCGGCAGCCTGTACACGGATGTGCGCGAGCGCGCGGCGGACGTACCGCCCGAGGCGCTGTGGCGGGTGGTGGAGGGCATCGGCGGGGAGAACGGCTGGTACTCCTTCCCGCTGGCCTGGGCGGTACGGGGCTGGCTCGACCGGCTCGTCGGCGGGGTGGGCCTGCGCCGGGGCCGCCGGGACGCGCGGCGGCTGCGGGTGGGCGACTCGCTGGACTTCTGGCGGGTGGAGGAGATCGAACGCGGCCGGCTGCTGCGGCTGCGCGCCGAGATGCGGCTGCCGGGCCTGGCCTGGCTGGAGATGCGGGTGGACGACGGCGACGGCGGGGTCCGGTACCGGCAGCGGGCGCTGTTCCATCCCCGCGGGCTGCTCGGCCATCTGTACTGGTGGAGCGTCTCGCCCTTCCACGCGGTCGTCTTCGGCGGCATGGCCCGCAACATCGTGCGCGCCGCCGCCCGCACCCGGGACGAAGCGAGATGAGCACCGGTGTCCGGACCCGGACCCGCTGCACCCGAACCCACATCCGGCTCCGCCGCGCCGCCGGGAGAACGCACCGCCCCCGACCACCCCGAATAGGCTGACCGCCATGTCCGTCTCGGTCGTCCTGTTCACCTCCGACCTGCGGCTGCACGACCATCCGCCGCTGCACGCCGCGCTGGCCGCCGCCGACGAGGTCGTGCCGCTGTTCGTCCGCGACCGCGCCGTCGAGGCGGCCGGCTTCGCCACCCCGAACCGCACCGCCTTCCTCGCCGACTGCCTGGCCGACCTGGACGCGTCCCTGTGTGAGCGCGGCGGACGGCTCGTGGTGCGCTCCGGCGACCTCGTGGCGCAGGTGTGCGGTGTGGCGGCGGAGGCGGACGCCGACGAGGTGCACCTGGCCGCCGCGCACAGCGCCTTCGCCACCCGCCGGGAGGACCTGCTGCGGCGGGCGCTGGCGGCCGACGGGCGGCGGCTGCTCGTGCACGACGCGGTGACCGTGGGGGTGCCCCCGGGCGAGGTGACCCCGGCCGGTTCCGACCATTTCGCGGTCTTCACGCCGTACCACCGCCGCTGGGCCCAGGCCGGGCTGCGCGCGCCGCTGGCCGCCCCGCGCCGGGTGCCCGTGCCGGACGGGGTGCGGGGCGAGCGGCTGCCCGCCCGCGAGGACGTCACCGGTGTCTCGCCCGCCCTGCCGGCCGGCGGCGAGAGCGAGGGCCGCAAGCGGGTGACCGCGTACTGGCGCACGGGTCTGGACGCCTACGACGACACCCGCGACGACCTGGCCGCCGACGCCACCTCCCGGCTCTCCGCGCATCTGCACTTCGGCACCCTGTCCCCGGTGGAACTGGTCCAGCGGGCCCGCCGCCACGGCGGTCCGGGCGCCGAAGCGCTGGTACGCCAGCTCGCCTGGCGCGACTTCCACCGCCAGGTGCTCGCCGCCCGCCCGGCGGTCGCCCGCGCCGACTACCGCACCAAGGGCGACCGCTGGCGCACGGGGCGCGCCGCGCGCGCCGACGTCGAGGCCTGGCGGGAGGGCCGTACCGGCTATCCGGTGATCGACGCGGCGATGCGGCAGCTGCGCCACGAGGGCTGGATGCACAACCGGGCCCGGCTGCTGACCGCGTCCTTCCTGGCCAAGACGCTCTACGTCGACTGGCGGATCGGCGCCGAGCACTTCCTGTACTGGCTGGTCGACGGAGACATCGCCAACAACCAGCTCAACTGGCAGTGGGTCGCCGGTACCGGCACGGACACCCGCCCCAACCGGGTCCTCAACCCCATTGCCCAGGCCAGGCGTTACGACCCCGACGGCGGCTATGTGCGCCGCTGGGTACCCGAGCTCGCGGGCCTCGCCGACCGCTTCGTGCACGAGCCGTGGAAGCTGCCCGGCGCGGAGCGTGCCGCGCTGGACTATCCCGAACCGATGATCGACCTGGCGGAGGGCGTGGACCGGTTCCGCAGGGGCCGCGACCGGGGTAAGTGAACGCCCCCGGTCGCGGCTAGGCGGTACGCCCCTCTGCCGCCCGGGCCCGGCGCGCCGTCATCACCGCGTAGACGAGGACGCCGGCGAAGAGGAAGAGCGCGCCCTGGTACACCGCCGCGTAGCCGGCGCCCGCCATCAGCCAGATCGAGAAGGCGGCCGCGACCGAGGTGACCACCGCGTCGCGGACCAGCCGTCCCCGGTCCACCGAGTCGGCGCGGCCGGAGACGAGGTGGAAGAGCTGGGCGGCGGTGGCCAGCAGATAGGGGACGGTCGCGGTGAAGGTGGTGACGAGGACCAGGACCTCGAAGACCTTGCCGGAGCCGGAGAGGTAGTTGTACGCGGTGAGCAGGGACGCCAGTACCACGGTCACGGCGACGCCGACCGTCGGCACGCCCCGGCGGCGCCGGGTGAAGGCGGCAGGGAAGAGCCCGTCGCGGGCGGCGGCGTAGGGGGTCTGGGCGCTGAGCAGGGTCCAGCCGTTCAGGCAGCCGATCATCGACACCAGCGCGGCCAGCGCCACCGCCCAGCCGCCCCAGCTGCCGCCGAACATCGCGTTCACGGCGTCCGAGAAAGGCGCGGTGGAGTTGACCAGCCGGTGGTGCGCGACCGTGCCGAACACGGACAGCGTGCCCAGCAGGTACACCAGCGCGGCGCCCGCGGTGCCGATCACGGTGGCGCGGCCCACATTGCGCCGGGCGTTCTTGACCTCACCGGCGCTGACCGCGGCGGACTCCACCCCGAGGTAGGAGAAGAGCAGCAGCGCGGCGGAGGCGGAGACCGCGCCGATCGCGCCGTGGCCGCTGGAGTTGAACGGGCCGAGCCGGGAGGGGTCGAAGAAGAACAGCCCGCCGACCGCCACGAGCAGCAGCGGCACGAACTTCAGCACCGTGGAGACCAGCTGCACGGCGCCCACATAGCGGGTGCCGGCGAAGTTGGCGAGCGCGGGCAGCCACTGGATCGCCAGCGCGGCCAGACACGCGGTCCAGCGGTGTCCGCTCACCGGGATCAGCACGTCCAGATAGCCGACGGCGGCCACGGCGAGCGCGGCGTTCGACACCCAGGTGGTGATCCAGTACGACCAGGCCGCGAGGAAGCCCGCGAAGTCGCCGAACGCCCCGCGGGCGTAGACGTACGGGCCGCCGGTGCGGGGATCGCGCGCGGCGAGCTTGCCGAAGGTCAGCGCGAGGGCGATGGCGCCGATCGTCAGCACCCCGAAGGCGACCAGGCTGACCGTGCCGTAGGGGGCGATGGAGGCGGGCAGCAGGAAGATGCCGCCACCGATGATGTTGCCCATGACCAGCGCGGTGGCCACGGGCAGCCCGAACCGGCGCGCGTGCCGGCTGCCGGGCGTGCCCTGGGGGTCCCCGGCGGGTGCCGTGAGGCTCTCCGAAGGGGCCGGAGCCGGCAGGGGAGCGGTTCCGGTGACGTGCATGGGTGGTGCGCCTCTCATCAAGCCGACGTCCCGGGATCGCCGGGACCCCGCCATGGTCGGCGATGCCCCTACCTGTCGCAAAATCGCCGTTTCTTGTCTCGTCCGGGCATTCCGTCCACGGAAAAACTGAGCCGCGGGGCCCCTCCGACCGCGATATCTCCGGCGCTCCCTGAGGCGCCGTACGGGCCCGCGGTGATCGCCCGGGGTGTCGTCGCCCGCGCTCTCGTCACCGGGCCCGCGCCGGTGCACCATGTGATCCGAGTGACGCAACGGGCTCGGGAGGCGGCATGAGCGGGTCGGCGCAGGGCAGGACGTCCGGGATCGAGGTCCGGTCCATCGACTACGTCCCGCTGAACGAGCGGCACGGCAAGCTGTGGCACCTGGGGCCCCTGTGGTTCATGTCCAACGCCCAGATCGCCACCCTGGCCGTGGGGCTGATCAGCATCACCGGCGGCGGCAATCTCCTCTGGTCGCTGCTGGCCATCGTCGCCGGCACCGTCCTCGGCACCTTCTTCATGGCCTTCCACTCCGCCCAGGGACCCCAGCTGGGCCTGCCGCAGATGATCCAGTCGCGGCCGCAGTTCGGCTATGTCGGCGCGCTCCTGGTGTGGCTCTTCGCCTATGTGCAGTACGCCGGGTTCAACGTCTTCAACAGCATCCTCGCCGCCGACGCCCTGCACACCACGCTGCACGGCGGGGTGAAGCCCTGGGTCCTCGCGGTCACCGTGGTCGCGCTCGCCGTCGCCCTGGTGGGCTACGACATCATCCACAAGGCCGAACGGATCCTGACCTACGTCTTCCTGGCCGTCTTCGGGATCTTCACCGTCGGTATCCTGCTCACCCTGCACTACCCGGCCGGCTCCTTCGACCTCGGCGCCTTCAAGTGGACGCCGTTCCTCGCCCAGTTCGGCGTGGTCGCCGGCTACCAGATCAGCTGGGCCATCTACGTCTCGGACTACTCCCGCTACCTGCCGCCGGACGTGACCGTCCGCAAGACCTTCTACTGGACCTACTTCGGCTCCGCGCTCGGCGGCATCTGGATGATGGTCCTCGGCTCCCTGCTCGCGGCCTGGGCGGGCCCGCACTTCGAGACCATCACCTCGATCGACGCGGCCGGTGACAAGGTCTTCGACGGCTTCGGCGCGATCGTGCTGCTCTTCGCCGCCCTCGGTCTGATCTCCGTCACCGCGCTCAACATGTACGGCGGTTCGCTGACCCTCATCAGCGCCATCGACTCGGTACGACGGGTACGGCCGACGCTCTCCGTGCGGCTGCTCACCCTCGCCCTCACCGCCGCGCTCTCCGTGATCGGCGCGCTCGCCGCCACCGCGCACTTCCTCGCCGACTTCAACGACTTCCTGCTGCTGGTCCTCTATCTGTTCATCCCGTGGACCGCGGTCAACCTCATGGACTACTACGTGGTGCGCCGGGGCCACTACGCGGTCGCCGAGATCTTCAACCCCCGGGGCATCTACGGCCGTTGGGGCTGGCACGGGATCATCTCCTACCTGGTCGGCTTCGCGGTCATGGTCCCGTTCTTCTCCGTCGGCACCCTGTACGTGGGCCCCGCCGCGAAGGCGCTCGGCGGCGCGGACATCTCCCTGTTCATCGGGCTGCCCGTCTCCGCCCTCCTGTACTGGTGGCTGACCCGCTCCCTCGATGTCGAGGCGGAGGCACGGCTGGCCCGGGCGGAGGCGGCGGAGCTGGAACGGGCGGCGTCCGAGCACCGGGAGCCCTGAGCGGCGGGTCCGGGCGCGTGACGGCGGGTCCGGGTACGTGACCACGGTCTTGTCCCTGTCGGTGGACACCCTCTTGACGCCGGGTCGAGGGGGATCGAGACTTCCTGACAGGGAATCCTAGTGAACAGGTAGGGAAACATGGTGCGCCTCGAAGCGGTCACCGGCCGAGCGGGCCGGACGCCGACGCGCACCCCACTGCTCACCTCCCGCCGGCACATCGATCTGCTGCGCGTCTGTAGCGCCCTGGGCGACCCGCGCTGACCCGCCGCACCACGCCCTTCGCCGCTCAGGCCCGCGCGGCCGCCCGCCGGCGGCTCCCGCCGACGCGCCCTCGCACGCCCACCACCCGGGGAGACGCATGTCCATCACTCCGCTCGCCGCCGTCCCGCCCGCCCACCGCGTCACCGCGCCCGACTTCCGGGGCCGGCTCGGCCGGGACGCGCGCAGCGGCCACTACGCCGTGCCCCACCGCTACCGCCTCCATCTGTCCACCGCCTGTCCGGACGGACTGCGCCTCGCCGTCGGCCACGCCCTGCTCGGCCTGGCCGACAGCTGTCCGGTCACCTTCCTGCCCGCCCTCCCGGACGGCCGCGACGGCGGTCACGCCGAGCTGCGCCCGCTGTACGAGGCCAGCGCCCACCACTACCGGGGCCCGGCGCTCGCCCCCGTGCTCAGCGACGACTGGTCCGGACGCATCGTCAGCACCCATGCCCGCGACATCCTGCGCGACCTGGACCGCTTCCCGCGCACCTGCAAGAACCCCCTGTTCCCGCCCGGCCTGGAGTCCGTGATCGAGTCCGTCGAGCGGATGTGCGCCGAGGGCATCGAGGAGGCCGCCCAGCGTGCCGGACGCGCCGGCGCCGGCCCGGCGGAGCGGGCCGCCGCGCTCGACGCGCTGCTGGACACGCTGGGCCGGCTGGAGCGGCGGCTGGCGGGGGAGGAGTACCTGGCCGACGGCAGGCTCACCGCGGCCGACGTCGAACTCTGGGTGTCCCTGGTGCAGTTGGACCTGGTGCACCGCTGCCACCTGGACGCGTCCGCCGTGCAGCGCATCGCCGAGCACCGGGCCCTGTGGGCCTACGCCCGCCGTCTGGCCGGCCACCCCGCCTTCGGCCGCCATCTCGACCTCGACGGCATCGCGCGCCGCCATCAGGGCCACTGCCAGGGCCTGGAGGCCGCCGGAGCCGCCGTCCAGATCCTGGACTGGGCGGCCCACGCCAGCGGCTCGCCGGACGCTTCCCGCAGGTGAGATCGGTCCAGGCGGTGTCCACGTGACGGACGGACATTGACATTCGCGGCGCCAACTGGATTACTTGCGGCCCAGATACGGTCAAGAGTGTCAGCGCCAAGCCCTGGCTGGCTGACCGGCAACCCTCGCGACGCGGTGGGGTGCCCCAGGTGACGACCGGACCGGACGACGACTTCGGTAAGCGCGCGGCCCCACGGGGCCATGACAGTGACAGGTGACGCCATGTACGCAGCTCCCCGGACGGCCCTGAGCCGCCCCCAGGGCTGCGTACCGGCGCGTACCGCCCTGGTCGCCGACCGCGCCGTCGACCTGCTGCGGGTCAGCAGCGCGCTGTGTACCGCGCCGGGCGCGATCCGCGGCTGCCGGGGCTGACCTCCATCATCTCGCCCCGGCGGCCGTAGCCCCGGACCTCGGGCACACCGCCTCAGCGGCCCGCCCCCTTCTCCGCTCTCCGGACCAACTCCGGTCCCGTTTCCGCGCGTTCGACGCGCTCCGCCGCACGCCCCGAGCCGTGCGGCGGGCCGCACCCGGTCCGTCGTACCCCGCACCCCGCTTCTCCCCACACCCCCCGCTCCTCCCCGTCACGCCCCGCCCCTCGCCGGAGCCCGCCATGAGCCAACCCCCAGGCGCCGCCGTCTCGCTCGCCGAGGCGCCGCCCGCCGCACAGCCGTCAAAGCCCCTCGCCGCGCAGCGCGTTCAGCCGCTGCGCCGGCCCGGCCGCTGGATCGCCACCGCCGTCGTCCTGGTGGTCGTCGCGCAGATCGCGCACGGCCTGGCCACCAACCCCTTCTACCAGTGGGACCGCTTCCGCTACTGGTTCCTGCGGCCCACGGTCCTGGACGGTCTCCTCGTCACGCTCGAAGTCGCCGCGCTGAGCGCCCTGTTGGGCCTGGTCGGCGGAGTCCTGCTGGCCCTCGCGCGGCAGTCCGGAAGCCCGGTGCTGCGCGCCGTCAGCTGGACCTACACCTGGCTGTTCCGCTCCGTGCCGCTGATCGTCGTACTGATCTTCCTCTACAACTTCTCCGCCCTGTACAAGACCTTGAGCCTCGGGATCCCCTTCGGACCCGCCTTCGTCACCTTCGACGAGTCGAAGCTCGCCACCGACATGACGGTCGCCGTCATCGGACTCGGCCTCAACGAGGCGGCGTACGCGGCCGAAGTGGTGCGCGGCGGGCTGCTCTCCGTCGACCAGGGCCAGCACGAGGCGGCCGCCGCGCTCGGCCTGCCCAAGGGCTACCAGTTCACCCGGATCGTGCTGCCGCAGGCGCTGCGCTCCATCACGCCCAACTACGTCAACCAGCTCATCGGCCTGGTCAAGAGCACGTCCCTGGTGTTCTACGTGTCGCTGCTCGACCTGTTCGGCTCCGTGCAGACCATGGGCAGCACCTACCCCGGCGACATCGTGCCGCTGCTCCTGGTCGCCACCGTCTGGTACCTGATCCTGACCAGCGCCGTCTCCGTCGTCCAGTTCTACGTCGAGCGGTACTTCGCCCGGGGCGCCACCCGCACCCTGCCGCCGACCCCGCTCCAGAAGGCACGCGCCGCCCTCGCCGCGTTCCGCACCCGGCTGCGCGGGGAGGCCGTCGTATGACCGCCACCGCCACCGCCACCGCCGCCCAGGAGACGGCCCCGGCCGCGCTGGAGGTGCACGACGTCCACAAGTGGTACGGCACCCACCGCGTCCTGGACGGCATCGACCTGACCGTGCGCCCCGGCGAGGTCACCGTCGTCATCGGGCCCTCGGGCTCCGGCAAGTCCACACTGCTGCGGGTCATCAACCACCTGGAGAAGCCGGAGATCGGCCATGTCAGCGTCGGCGGCGAACTTATCGGCGTCCGCCGCGTGGGCGACCGGCTGAAGGAGCTGGGCGAGCGCGCGATCCTGGCCCAGCGCGGCCGGATCGGGTTCGTCTTCCAGAACTTCAACCTCTTCCCGCATCTCACCGTCCTCGACAACGTGGCCGCCGCTCCCGTCGCCACCGGCCGCCTCGGCAAGGCCGAAGCACGGGCACTGGCCCGGGAGTTGCTCACCCGGGTCGGCCTGGGCGAGCGCACCGGCGCCTACCCGCGCCAGCTCTCCGGCGGCCAGCAGCAGCGCGTCGCCATCGCCCGCGCCCTCGCGCTGCGCCCCGGCATCATCCTCTTCGACGAGCCGACCTCCGCGCTCGACCCGGAACTCGTCGGCGAGGTCCTCTCCGTCATCAAGGACCTCGCCACCAGCGGCACCACCCTGGTCATCGTCACCCATGAGATCGGCTTCGCCCGCGAGGTCGCCGACCGGATCGTCTTCATCGACGGCGGCCGGATCGTCGAACAGGGCACGCCGACCCAGGTGTTGGACCACCCCGAGCATCCCCGCACCCGGGACTTCCTCGCCAAGGTCCTCTGAACCCGCCCCCTTCCTCCCCCCAGACGCACCATCGAACGACAAGGACAGCCATGCCCAGCCACCTCACCCGACGCAGCCTGATACGCGGTCTGTCCGCGGCCACCGTGATCGCCTCCCTCGCCGGCACCCTCGCCGCCTGCGGTGGCAGCAGTGACGCGGCCACCACGACCGATGCCGCCGGCACGGTGACCGTGGGCCGGGTGTCCAACGGCGCCGCCAGACAGACCGAGTTGAAGGTCCCCGAGGTCGCCTCGCTGCACGCCGAACTGCCCGCCGCCGTCCGCGAGCGGGGCACCCTGGACATCGTCGTGGGCGCGCTGCCCGACGGCTTCCCGCCGCTCGCCTACATCGGCGGCGACCAGAAGACCCTCACCGGCGCCGAACCCGACTTCGGCCGCCTGGTCGCCGCGGTCCTCGGCCTCAGGCCCCAACTGGCCAACGCCACCTGGGAGAACATGTTCGTCGGCATCGACAGCGGCAAGGCCGACGTCGGCTTCGCCAACATCACCGACACCGAGGAACGCAAGAAGAAGTACGACTTCGCCTCGTACCGCAAGGACAACGTGGGCTTCGAGGTGCTGAAGAAGAGCACCTGGAATTTCGGCGGGAACTACGAGAACCTCGCCGGGAAGACGGTCGCCGTCGACAACGGCACCAACCAGGAGAAGATCCTCCTGGAGTGGCAGACCAAGCTGAAGGCCGAGGGCAAGACCCTCACCGTCAAGCACTACGCCAGCAAGAACGCCACCTATCTGGCGCTGTCCGGCGGCCGGATCGACGCCTACTTCGCGGCGAACCCCGGCGTCGCCTACCACGTCACCCAGACCGCGAAGTCACCGAACCCGACCCGCAGCGCGGGCACCTACTCCGGGGCGGGCGCGAGCCTCCAGGGGCTGATCGCGGCCACCACGAAGAAGGACAGCGGCCTGGCCAAGCCCATCGCGGACGCCGTCAACCACCTGATCGAGAACGGGCAGTACGCGAAGTGGCTCGCCGCCTACAACCTCTCCGACGAGGCCGTGGCGAAGTCCCAGGTCAACCCGCCCGGACTGCCGCTCAGCGATTCCTGAGCAGCCGGCCCGAACAGCTTCCGGCGCCGGGAACACCGAGTGGGGCCGGGGCGTTGTGCCTCATGACGAGATGGGTGCGGCCGCCGCAGAGGCGGGCCGCCGAGCGCGGTGGACGGAGGTGGCGGACATGACCGCGGACCGAAGGCACCTTCCGTGCGCACGCGTCCTGCGGACCGCCCGCTCCGCCGTGCTGCACTCCCGGCCCCATATCGACCTCCAGCGCGTGGCCGGCGCGCTCTGTCGCTCCTGACGCTCCCCCTTCGCCCTCGCGGCCGCGCGGATCCCTCGCTCCGCCGCGCCCGCCCGCCGCCGTGCCCCGCTCCCGGCGCGGCCCGGCGCGCCCTCGTACGGACACCCAGGAAGGCGCCAACTCGTGTCCTCTGCCACCTCCTCCACCCGCCCCGACCCCCACTCCCACCTCCATCTCGCGGTCGCCCTGGACGGCACCGGCTGGCACCCCGCCTCCTGGCGCGAGCCCGTCGCCCGCCCGGACGAGCTGTTCACCGCCGGATACTGGGCCGACCAGGTCGCGGAGGCCGAGCGCGGTCTGCTCGACTTCGTGACCATCGAGGACGGCCTCGGCCCCCAGTCCGCGCACCCGCTGGAGCCCGACGACCGCACCGACCAGGTACGCGGCCGGCTCGACGCGGTGCTCGTCGCCTCCCGCGTCGCGCCGCTCACCCGGCACATCGGCCTGGTGCCGACCGTGGTGGCCACCCACACCGAGCCGTTCCACATCTCCAAGGCGATCGCCACCCTCGACTACGTCAGCACCGGCCGCGCCGGACTGCGGGTGCGGATCACCGCCCGGCCGGACGAGGCCGACCACTTCGGCCGCCGCCGTGTCGACCGGATCGAGGCGTACGACAGCCCGGACGCCCAGGGCCTGCTCACCGACCTGTTCGACGAGGCCGCCGACTATGTGGAGGTGGTGCGCAGGCTCTGGGACAGCTGGGAGGACGACGCCGAGATCCGCGACCGCGCGACCGGCCGGTTCGTCGACCGGGACAAGCTGCACTACATCGACTTCGAAGGCCGCTTCTTCAGCGTCAAGGGCCCCTCCATCACCCCCCGCCCGCCCCAGGGGCAGCCGCTGGTCAGCGCCCTCGCGCACGACACCGTGCCGTACCGGCTGCTGGCCCGGGGGGCCGACATCGGCTACGTCACCCCGCGCGACGCGGCGCACGCCCGCGCGATCGTGGCCGAGATCCGTGCCGAGCAGCAGAGCGCCGGGCGGGCGGGGGAGACCCTGCATGTCTTCGGGGACCTGCTGGTCCTCCTGGACGACAGCCGGGGCGAGGCCGAGGCTCGGCGGGCGCGGCTGGACGCGCTCGCGGGGGAGCCGTACACCGGCGACGCCCCGATCTTCACCGGCACGGCGGCACAACTCGCCGATCTCCTTGAGGAGTTGGCGGGCGCCGGGCTGACCGGGTTCCGGCTGCGGCCGGCCGTCGCCGGGCACGACCTGCCCCGGATCAGCCGCGACCTGGTGCCCGAACTCCAGCGCCGGGGCCGGTTCCGCACCGCTTACGAGGCGGATACCCTGCGCGGCCTGCTCGGCCTCGCCCGCCCCGCCAACCGCTACGCCGCTGCCGCCGCCACCGCCGTCTGAGCCGGAGGACCGTACGACCATGAGCAAGCCGCTGAAGCAGATCCATCTGGCCGCCCATTTCCCCGGCGTCAACAACACCACCGTGTGGAGCGACCCGGCCGCCGGCAGCCACATCGAGTTCAGCTCCTTCGCGCACTTCGCGCGCACCGCCGAACGCGCCAAGTTCGACTTCCTGTTCCTCGCCGAGGGCCTGCGCCTGCGCGAACAGGGCGGGCAGATATACGACTTGGACGTGGTCGGCCGTCCCGACACCTTCACCGTGCTGGCCGCGCTCGCCGCCGTCACCGACCGGCTCGGCCTGACCGGCACCATCAACTCCACGTTCAACGAGCCCTATGAGGTGGCCCGCCAGTTCGCCAGCCTCGACCATCTCTCCGGTGGCCGCTCCGCGTGGAACGTGGTCACCTCCTGGGACGCCTTCACCGGCGAGAACTTCCGGCGCGGCGGCTTCCTGCCGCAGGACGAACGCTATTCACGCGCCAAGGAGTTCCTGGCCACCGCGCACGAGCTGTTCGACTCCTGGAGCGGCGACGAGATCCTCGCCGACCGGGCCACCGGTACCTTCCTGCGGGACGCGCGGGCCGGCGCCTTCGTCCATCAGGGACGGCACTTCGACATCCACGGCCGGTTCAACGTGCCGCGCTCCCCGCAGGGCCGCCCGGTGATCTTCCAGGCGGGCGACTCCGAGGAGGGCCGCGAGTTCGCCGCCGCCGGCGCGGACGCCATCTTCAGCAGGTACTCCCACCTGGAGGAGGGCCGGGCCTTCTACGCCGACGTCAAGGGCCGCCTCGCCAAGTACGGCCGCAGGCCCGACCAGTTGCTCATCCTGCCCGCCGCGACCTTCGTGCTCGGCGACACCGACGCCGAGGCCGCCGAACTCGCCCGCGAGGTGCGCCGCCAGCAGGTCAGCGGCGCCACCGCGCTCAAGCACCTGGAGTTCGTCTGGAACCGCGACCTGTCCGGGTACGACCCGGAGGGCCCGCTGCCCGACATCGATCCGCTGGTGAGCGAGGAGCACATCTCCCGGGGCCGCGCCCAGGTGCGGATGTACCGGGACCCGGTCGCCATCGCCCGCGAGTGGCGTGAGCTGGCCGAGGCCAACAAGTGGTCCATCCGCGATCTGGTGATCAACAACGGCAACCGGCAGACCTTCGTGGGCGCCCCCGCCACCGTGGCCCGGACCATCAACGAGTTCGTGCAGGCGGACGCCTCCGACGGGTTCATCCTCGTCCCGCACATCACTCCGGGCGGTCTCGACCCGTTCGCCGACAAGGTGGTCCCGCTCCTCCAGGAACAGGGCGTCTTCCGCGCCGACTACGAGGGCACCACCCTGCGCGAGCACCTGGGCCTCGCCCACCCCGACGCCGCCGCCCCGGCCGAGCGGGCCGCCTCGTAGCCACCGGCGCGGCCCCGGCATGGCACCGGCGCGGGCGCGCACGTCACCTCCCCCGTGGGTGACGTACGCGCCCGCTCCCCCGGAGCCGGACTACGGACCGTGCCGCCCGCGCGTGCTCACCAGCACATCACCGCCGTCTGACCCGCCCCCCAGACGGAGTAGACGCGGACGCGGACGAAGTAGCGGCGGCCCCGGACGAGCCGTACCCGCAACCGGGCGTTGTCCGGAGTGCCGCCGTCATCGTGGCCGGCGAGGAAACGCGGCTCCCCGTCCCGCTCCTCGAAGACCACGAGCACGGTGTCGGCGTCGCCGAAGGTCCCCACGGTGTAATCGCGGGTCTCTGTCGGCTCGACGACGAAGTCCGCCTGCTCGCCCGGACCCAGGCCCAGCGGTGCCGAACGGAACGGCACCAGCGGGTCGGGTCCGGGCGCGATACCCGGGTACCAGCGCAGGACGAACTCCCGGTCACGGTCCGAGGGCCGCTCGGCCGGACGCAGCCCCCCGCGGTACTGCTCCGGCTCCAGCACGAGCCCCGGACCGAACGGCAGGGCCATCACCGAGCGCGGGTCCCACACCGCGCCCCTGGACTCCCCGGCGTCCAGCGCCCGCAGGACGTTGGTGTACGCCGTCTCCCGGTTCCAGTGGTTCGGCGGGCCCGCCAACTCCGCGTAGACGGCCTCGTCGTCCCAGTGCAGCCCGGCGCAGGGGTTCTGGTGCTCGTGCACCAGGCCCAGCGCGTGCCCGATCTCGTGCAGGACCGTGCCGCGCTCCCCCTGCGCGGTCACGTCCCAGCCGAGATTCATGGTGCGCTCGCCCCGGCCGACGGCGAGGGCCTCGCGGCCCACCGCCGACCAGGAACCCCCGCCGGCCTGGAACCCGATCCGCAGCTCGGCCTCCCCCCGGTCGCCGACCTCCGCGAAGGCGACCCCGATGCCGAGCGCCTCCCACTGCGCGAAGCACTCGCGGACCACGTCCAGCTGCTCCTTGCCGCCCGCCCACGCCACCCGGCGCAGCTCCCCGGTCCCGGGGACCGGGATCACCGAGGCGTCGTGGTCGGCGTCGAGGAAGCAGTAGTGCAGGACCGTGCCGTTGACCCACATGCGCCGCCCGGCGAGCAGCGCGGCCTGCCGCTCGGCGGTCAGCCCCGGTCCGAAGGACGGGGCCGGCTGCCGTGATAGCGAGCACAGGCGTCGGGTCATGCGGCCAGCGTGCCCGCCTCGCGGTGAGGGCGCCTGAGTCGAAGGCTACTCAAGTCGCCCTGTATCAAACCTGAGTACGCGTGCTCTGATGGGTGTGAGGACTTACGAACAGGACGCGAAGACTCTCGAACTGCCCTGGCCGTTCACCGGCCGGGAGGACGAACTGGAGCTGGTGCGGGGGGCGATGGCCGCGGGCCGGCGCGGCATCGTGGTGACCGGTCCGGCCGGGCGCGGCAAGACCCGGCTGATCACGGAGGCAATCCGGGGCACGGACCACGTCCGGGTGACCGGCACCCCCGAGGCCCGCCATCTGCCCCTCGCGGCGTTCGCGCACCTGCCGGCCGTCACCGGCTCGCTGCCCGGCGCGGTGCGGGCCCTGTCCGGCGTCCGGCTCCTGGTCGTGGACGACGCCCATCTGCTGGACGAGGACTCCGCCGCGCTGGTCCACCAGCTGGCCGCCATCGGGCGCACCCGGCTGATCGTGGCCGCGTGCGACGAGGCGTCGGCGCCCGGCGCGGTGTCCCGGCTGTGGACCGGGGAGCTGCTGCCCCGGCTGGCCCTCGCCCCGCTGCCCGAGGAGGACACCGCGGCGCTCCTCGGCGCGGCCGGGTTCGAGGCGCTCACCGTGCGGCGGCTGCACCGGCTGTGCCGGGGCGATCTGCGGCTGCTGCGCTCCCTGGTGGCCGCGCTCGTGGCCGGGGAGGACCTGGTCGCCGTCCCCGGCACCGGTGAGCGCGCCTGGCGCGGGCCGCTGCCCGTCACCCCGGCCGTCCGCGACCGGCTCGCGCCCGTGCTGGAGCGCGCCGCGCCCGGCGAGCGCGAGATCCTGGAACGCCTCGCCTTCGCCGAGCCGGCCAGGCCCCCGCTGTACGACCTCGACCTCGATGTCCTCGAAGGGCTGGAGGCGGCCGGTCTGATCGCCGTGGACGACGCCGGCGGGGTCGCGCTCGCCGACCCGCTGCACGGACCGGCGCTGCGGGCGGTGACCGGGCGGCTGCGGGCTCGGCGGCTGAGCCGGGCCGGAGCGGACCGCGGTGCCGCCCTCGCCGCCGAACAGCGGCTGTTGGAGGGGCGGTTGGCCCAGCTTGACGTACGGCCGGTGGAGACGCCGGTGGGGGACTGGGCGGTGGCCGAGGGGGAGCCGGTACCGGCCGGGTACGCGGCGGTGCGGGCCCGGTTCGCCCGGCTGGGGGGCGCGGTGCGGGACGCCGCCGCATGGGCGCGGGAGGGACTGCGGTGGGCGCCGGGGGACGCCGGGTGCGCGGCGGAACTCGCCCTGGGGCAGGCCGAGTCGGACGAATCGGGGCAGGGCTTCGCGGAGGGCGACGTGTACGCGCGCTACGGGGCCGTACGCGCCGGGGAGCCCGCCCGCGCGCTGCCCCCGGGAAGTGTGCTCGCCCGGCACGCCGAGGCGCTGGCGCGCCGGGACGGGGACGCGCTGGACCGTGCCGCGACCGCCCTGGCGGAGCGCGGGTTCCTGCTGTTCGCGGCGGAGGCCCATGCCCAGGCCGTACGCGTCCACCGCGACCCCCGGGCCGGGCGCCGCTCCCGCACCCGGGCGCTCGCCCTCGCCCGCCGCTGCCAGGGCGCCCGCACCCCGGCGCTGGCCGGTCTGGTGCTCGGCGAACTCACCGCACGGCAACGGCAGATCGTGGCCCTGGCGGCGGCGGGCCTGAGCAACAAGGAGATCGCCGAGCGGCTGACGCTGTCCGTGCGCACGGTCGGCAACCATCTGTACAGCGCGTACACCCGGCTGGGCACGGGGGACCGGGGCGCGCTGCCCTGCCTGTTGGACCGGTCAGCCTAGCCGAACTCCCTTGTCACCAAGCTGATCTAAAGCGCGTTGCAGAATGCCGTGATTTTGCAGGTCAGGGTGCGACTACGGCTGTTCTGATCATGCGGCCATGGCGAGGTTGTGCATGTGGGCGACAGCCTGGACCGCGTGGTGGAGGCCGTCGCCGGGCTGTCGGCAGTCACGGAGGATCTTGTAGTTCTTCAGACGTCCGATCGCGTGCTCGACCCGCGCGCGGACACGGCGGTGCTCCTTGTTGTCGGCTTCCTCGCCGGCCGGCAGAGGTCGGCCGGGTCGTTTGCGGTGCGGGACGACCAGGCCGGTGTTGATGTAGGCGCCGTCGCCGAGCACGGTGACGCCCTGACACTGCTCTGGCAGCCCGGAGCTGCGCCAGACATGGGCGTCGGCTTTGTTGCCCGGGGCCGGACGGACGGTGGCCACGACCAGGCGTGTGTCGGCGTCGATGATGACCTGCACGTTCGCCGAGAACCGGTAGTTGCGGCCTGAGGCGCCGACCTTGCGGTCACGGACCGGCACCAGTGTGCCGTCCACGATCCACAGCCGGTCCGTAGCATCGACGGGGCGGGTGACCGGCCTGAGCGCGAGGAGCGGCCGCAGCCGCTGGATGACCCTGCACACCGTGGCCGGCGAGATTCCGAACAGCGGCGCGAGTTGCCGCATGGTCAGGTTCGTCCGGTAGTAGACCGCCACCATCAGCACCCGATCGGCAAGCGGCAGACACCATGGCCGCCCGATTCGCGGGCCATCGCCACCCCGCTCCCGCACCGCCTTCAACAGTCCCTCGAACTGCTTCATCCGTAGCCCCGTGAACGTCTCCACCCACAACGGCTCAGCCCTCAACACCCCACGCATACAAGGAAAATGCCCAGATCACGGCATTCTGCAACGCGCTTTAAAGGGTGTTGCAGATCTGGCGCAGCCCTTGCAGCAACTTGAGGATCAGGCCGCGCCGCGCGATACCAGTGGAAGCCTTGACCTGCTCCGGTGTCTGGTCGACCAGGGCCTGGTACAGGCCGGCCTGCTCACGCGTGAGGGTGACGATGCGCTCGTGGTGCACCTTGTCGGGCTGTTCGGGCGCGATACCCCGATGGTCAAGGTCGCAGTGATTGCACCTACCAGAACCTGATCATGGCTCAATACCCTCTTGGCGGAAGTTTTCTAATGCGGCGAAAAATAGAGGTGTGCAACAAGCATTCATCCGCAAACAATTGTCAAATTGACAGCGGATGCCGGGAATGATCTCCACGGTTCCGGTCGCCCCCCCACTGCCGCCGACATGGAGGAGACTCGAATGTTCAACCCCACTCGCCGAACCTCTCTGCGGAAGCTTCTCGTGACCGCTGGGGCACTCACGGCCGTAGCACTGTCCACTGCGCCCTCGAACGCTGCGCAGCCGGCATTACGGTCCGCGCCGGCTGACTGTCCCAAGGGTTATTTCTGCGGCTACAAGCAGGCCAACTTCCAGCAGCTCGGATTCCGGTACAAGGACTGCTATATTCAGGAGATCCCCGACGGCATGGGCAGCGGAGGTTCCTGGTACAACAACCAGACGCCGGGCACGACGACGGGGATGTACAACAAAAATGGCACGAACGGGGGATGGCTCTACACGACTCCCGGCGCCCCCTCTTCAGACGCCCACGGGAGCTGGGGCCCTGTCTGGTATGTCTGGAACTACTGCTGAGGCCGGCCACCAAGCACCGGCCCAATCGGCCAACGGCGCAGTCGGCCATCAAGGTGACTACCGCCGCAAGTCGTCGCGGACGCCGCCGACCAGCTCGCCGTCGGACAGTTGGTCAGCGGTCACTGGGGCCGGGACCGCGGTTGTCTCGATGGCGGCCGCCGGTGGCGTCGCGGTCACGACGTGGCCCGCAGGTCGCCGACGGCGCTCCCTCGTGGGCGCCGAGGCGCCTGGCGCTGGGACGGCCCGGCTCCAGGGAGTCCAGGCCGATCCAGGCTCCGCTACTGATCTTTTCGTAAGTTCGGTGGATGTGGTGGGCGGATGGTCAGGCCAGTGTGAGCGAGGAATGACCACGGCAGTTGAGGGTTGGCGTTGATGCGACGGATGTCTTGCACGGTGGCGTCGGCGACATCGGCGAGGTGGTCTCCGGTGATCCCGCCACGGAGGCCCTCGCCCGTCAACACCCGGCAGCAGCGGTGCTATCCGCTCCCACGCCGCATCCGTCAGCTCACCACGACCCACCACAAGATCAACTATCAGACACACCACGGCCCTGCATGAGAACACGGTCGCGGCTTCCGCGCTCTACAACGAGCTGGTGGCCGCGGAGGTCTGCGAGGTGCTGGGGCTGGCGACCGAGCCGCGCACCGTCACACTGGAGCCCCGGCCGGTGATGGAGATCGCCGGGGTGCCGCACGAGCTGATCCGCTGGACTGCCCGGCGCAGCGACCGGATCGCCGCCTGCCTGACCGAGCTGGAGCACGAGTACGTCACCGTAGTCGACGACGACGGCGAGCCGCGGTTCCTGCTCGTGGTCTCCGAGCGGGCCCGCGCCAAGCTCAACCAGATCGCCGCCCGCAAGACCCGCCCGCCCAAGCAGAAGACCCGGCCGCGCGCGCAGCTGCGCGCGCGGTGGAAGGCGAGTGCGATCCTCACCTCCGGTGTGCACGTCGACGTCATCAACTCCCTCCTCGAACACGCCCGCGCCACGGCGGCGGTGATCCGGGCCAGGGCTGCCGCCGTGGTCGACATAGCGCTGGCGGCTGTCGACGTCGCCGCGACGGTGTTCGTGATGAACGACGGCGGCCGCTTCCACCGCCGCCACCTGCTCGCTGAAGCCCGCCGCCATCTCCACCCACTTCCTGGACATCACCGAGCCGAAGACCGTACGCGGCCCTGGAGGCCGGCTACCGCCTATACACCGCCCGGTGGACCCTGCCCGACCTCCCCGCCCGTCACCGACCACCTACTGCGGCTTCCGACCCGGACCGGCAGCCCCCCGCCGATCCCGACGAGCCGGCGGCGCCCATGCCGCCAGGCCAGGAGGCGGGAGAGTGGGAGATTCCCCGCATCCCGCTCCAGTACGAGCGCGCCGCCCTCGCCAGCGCGGTGGTGCGCGAGAGGCTGCGCACCATCGCCGCCACTGCTGTGCGGGGTCGGGCGTACGACGTCGTCGCCCACCAGCAGGCGGCCATGCCCGAGCAGCTGCTCGCGCCCGAGCCGGCCGACCCCGAGCACGACGACCAGAAGCAGGGGCACGGCCGCCGAGAGGTGATCGACATGACGGCGCTGCGGGCCCTGCGGGAAGCCCGCACAGACGTGGAAGCCCTCGACCTCACTGCCGAACGGTTGCGCCGCCTCCAGGACGCGTGCGCCAAGGCGGGCGACGACTCCCGCGTCCGTGCGGACCGCTACACCGGCCAGGCCGACGACACCGGCCCGGTGCGCACGGTGCGCCCGGACGGCCAGCAAGCACACGGCCCGCAGACGCCCGGACCACACCGCGGCCGGGAGGCGGGCCACTGAGTGCGTCCACTCCACTGGGTGGAGTCCACCGGCCGGAGAGTGGTGTGGTGCGCACCGCGTCCAGCACCGCACCACTCCGACGATGCCCGGCCATCTTTCGCGCGCCGGTCCACCGCACCCGGCGAACTCGACATTACTTCTCCACCACTCCTCGAGGGATGAGGCGGGTGGCTCTCAATGGACGGTCCGACTATGGATGCTTCGTTCGCCTCGGACGCGCGCTGGAGTCCACCGACGCCCCGTGGGCCCTGGCAGGCGGTCGGTAACGCCGACTGGACCGTCGAGCTGTTCGCCCGGCTGGCGCGCCTGGACGACGGTCCCGAGCGGGACGCCGTACGCGACGAACTCGTGAGCGCCTGGCTGCCCATGGCGCACCGAATCGCTTCTCACTCCGGCTTCCACCTCGACCCGCGGCTGCCCGCTCGCCTTGGCGTGCTCGGTGACCGCGGCCTGGACGCTGCGGGCGAGGTCACGCCAGGACCGCCAGGCCGTCTCGTACGTCTGGGTCTGCTGCTCGCTCCACGGGCGGGCGGTGGGCGGCCCGTACTGGTCACGCAGCTGCTCTAGCTGGGCTTTCGCCGCGTCGGTGGCCTTTTGCATCTCCACAAGCTCTTCGAAGGTGTGCGCCACGCGCGGATCCTAAGCGGGCGGCCCGCCCTGCCGACCACCGGCCTGCCCCCTCGGTCGGGTAGAGCCGAAGCCGCCCGCCCGAACAACCATCGCGCGCGCCGGCACTGCCAAGCAGCGGTCCGAGATCAGGCCTCGAGAGAGCCATCGCCGGTGTGGTCGAAGCCGCGCAGCACCGGCGTGATCTCCTGCGCGGCCCCCGCACAGGGTGCACAAGGTCGTCGCCGGGTTCTCCGCGACGTCCAGGGCGCGCTTCAGGTCCAGGAGCGGCGTATCCTGCGGCGCCTCGGTGCAGTCCGGGGCGTGCAGGGCGCGCCGGGCCGGGCCGCGCCGGATTCGGGTCTTCTGCACGACCCAGCCGATCGGGCGGCGCTCTCCGAGGATCTCGCGCACCGCTGACGGCGGCGCCGACGCTTTCAGCCGGTCGGTGGGGCCTGGTCGTAGTCGACGCCGTCGACCGGCCGCACATGCTCCGGGGCGCGGACCCACACCCGGTACTCCGCAGCCTGCACGGTGCCGTTTTCGCTGCCCTGGTAGGACGGCAGGCCCACCTGGGACAGCCAGCCGGTCTGGGTCTGGGGCCGCCTCCACAGCCGCGCCAGGATCTCCTGCTCGGGGTGCCCCAGGGCCGGGCCGGCAGGCAGCACGACCCGCACCGGCACGGGACCGTCGGATATTGGCCTGGCGGAAGGCGTCCCTCGAAGGCGTGGTTCCGGTCCCGGAGGCCCGGCGAGAAGCCTGTCGTGTCGGTCCTCCTCCTGGGAGGTCCGCGCCGGACGGCTTCGGTTCCGGCGGCGGGGGCGAACCGGGCCGGGCCGGAGGCGCGGTGATGCCTCCGGCCGGGCGTGGGAGCCTGCGTCAGCTGTTCAGTGCCTGACGGAGGGCGGCGGTGGTCTTGGCGATGGCGTCCTTGGCGGATGGTGTGTCGCGCAGGGCGTTGAGCATCATGAAGTCGTGCACGGTGTGCGGGTAGTCCAGGTGCTGGACGTTGACGCCCGCGGCGCGCAGTTTGCCGATGTAGGTCTTGGCTCCGTTGAGCAGGACGTCGGAGTCGGTGACGACGAGTGCGGGGGGCAGGCCGCGCAGTTGTGCGATGGTGGCCTTGTTGGGCGAGGCCAGGGGGTTGCTGCGGTCAGCGGCTTTGGGAGCGTACTTGTCCCAGAACCACTCCATGTTGGCGCGGGTCAGCCAGCAGTTCTCCGAGAACCGCTGGTAGGAGGTGGTGTCGAAGTTGGCGTCGGTGACGGGGTAGAGCAGGACCTGCTGGCGGAACTTCACTCCGCCGCGCTGCTTGGCCATCATGGTGACGGCGGCGGTCATGTCGCCGCCGACGGAGTCGCCGGCGACGGCGAGGCGGTTGCCGTCGATGCCGATCTCCTTGCCGTGTTCGGCGACCCACTTGGAGGCGGTGTAGGCCTGCTCGATGGCGACGGGGAAGCGGGCTTCGGGGGAGGGGGTGTAGTTGACGAAGACGACTGCCGCGTGGGCTCCGTTGGCGAGCTGACGTACCAGGCGGTCGTGGGTCTTCTCGTTGCCGAGTACCCAGCCGCCGCCGTGGATGTAGACGAGGCCGGGAAGGGTGCCCTTGACTCCTGCGGGGCGGACGATGCGCAGGGACACCTGCCCGGTCGGGCCGCCCTTGATCGTCTTCTCGGTGATGTCCGCGGGAAGCTCGGGCACGGGGCCGGCCTGGAGCTTGTTCAGGACCTCGCGGGCCTGCGCGGGGGTCTGCTCGAACAGCGGCTTGCCGCCCTGGTGGGCGAGCTGGTTGAGGAAGGACTGGGTGGTGCGGTCGAGGTTGACGGAGGGCATCCCGCAGGGGACGTTGCCGTTGGACGTGTCACCGTCGGCTGTTCCGCCGCCGGTGATGAGTGATGCCGGAAGGGCGGACGCGGCGCCGGGCGCGGCGCAGTAGCCGGTCAGGACCGCGCCTGCGGCCACGGTCGCCACCACGGCGGACAGAGTCCTGCGGCGGGCGTGTCCGTCGGTTGCACGCATCAACTTCTCCTTCTGAGTGAACTTGGCCCCCTTCACATACCGTTGCGGGCAGTTCCCTCCAACGCCCTGCAGTCGTGGCGTTCGGGTGATCGGAGCCCGTTGACGGACTGACCACCGGCGCGAACCGGTTTGAGTCTTCGCCCCTCGGTTCTGGCCGCTGATCCCGCTGTTCACCGACGTGGTCCACGCCCGCATGGTGCCGCTGGTGAGGAAACGACCTCGTCCGCACCCGGAGCTCAAGCGGCCCGCGCGAAATGCCCGGATTGCCGCCCGGATGCCGAGCCCGGATAGTGGAAGGGGCCGAAGAGCGACAGCGTCGCCTTGGACACGTCGTGCGCGCGCCCTGCCCGCCGGCAATACGTGCCCCTGACCGGCCGGCCGCACATTCCGCTGCCCGCTGTTACCGCCACGGCCGTCGGCGCGGAGTTCCCTGTCATCGTGAAAGAGGCCGATCCCGTGTCCACGACCAACACCGGCATTCCGGTGGAGAGCGACCAGTACTCGCTCACCGTCGGCGCGGACGGGCCGATCCTGCTCCAGGACAACTACCTCATCGAGAAGATGGCGCAGTTCAACCGGGAGCGGATTCCCGAGCGGGTCGTGCACGCCAAGGGCAGTGGTGCCTACGCGACGTTCGAGGTCACCAACGACGTCACGCAGTTCACGGCGGCCGATGTCTTCCAGCCCGGTCGGCGGACCAGGATGCTGGCCCGTTTCTCGACCGTGGCAGGCGAACAGGGCTCCCCCGACACCTGGCGGGACCCGCGTGGCTTCGCGCTGAAGTTTTACACCCGGCAGGGGGCGTACGACATGGTCGGCAATAACACGCCGATCTTTTTCATGCACGACCCGAGCAAGTTCCAGGACTTCATCCGCTCCCAGAAGCGGCACATCCGCGGAGCTCTGCGCGACAACGACATGCAGTGGGACTACTGGACACTGTCCCCGGAATCGGCCCACCAGGTCACTTACCTCATGGGCGACCGCGGCATCCCGCGGACCTACCGCCACATGAACGGCTACAGTTCGCACACCTACATGTGGATCAGCGCATCGGGGCAGCGGACCTGGGTCAAATACCACTTCAAATCCGACCAGGGAGTGGAACACCTGACCGACCACGAGGCCGCCGAACTGTGCGGTCAAGACGCCGACTACCACCGCAGGGACCTGCTGCAGGCCATCGACCGCGGAGAACACCCCTCGTGGACGCTGTACGTACAGCTGATCCCGTACGAGGACGCCCCCGGCTACCGGTACAACATCTTCGACGTCACCAAAACCGTGCCCCACGCCGACTGTCCGCTCACCGAGGTCGGCAGGATGACCCTGCACCCAATCCCCAGGACTACTTCACCCACATCGAGCAGGCCGCCTTCGACTCCTCGAACCTCATTCCGGGCATCGGCCCCTCACCGGACAAGATGCTGCAGGCACGGCTGTTCTCCTACGCGGACACCCACCGCTACCGCGTCGGCAACAACTACACCCAGCTGCCGCCCAACCAGACCCTCACCGACGTCCGTTCCTACGCCAAGGACGGAGCGATGCGCTTCACCGAGCCGCAGGTCGCACGGCCCTACGCCCCCAACAGCTACGACGGCCCGAGCGCCGACGAGGATCGCTACAACCACCCGGCCGGCTGGCGGGTCGAGACAGCGGAAATGGTACGCGCCGCCTATACCCTGCACGCGGACGACGACGACTTCTCCCAGCCCGGCCACCTGGTCCGCGAGGTCATGGACGACGCCCAGCGCGACCGGCTCGTCGGCAACGTCACCCGCCACCTGCGCAACGGCGTGTCCGCCACCGTACGTGAGCGGGCCTTGCAGTACTGGAAGAACATCGACGCCACGACCGGCAGCCGCGTCGCCGACGCCTTCGCCTGAAGCGACCCCCATGCCACCGCCTTCCGGGCCGCTCATGTCCGGGGGCGTCCGCACCCTCCACCGAAAGGACCGGATCATGCCAGTATGCTCCACCCGCGACGGAGTCGAGATCTTCTACAAGGAGTGGGGCCAGGGTCGCCCGGTCGTGTTCATCCACGGCTGGCCGCTCAACGGCGACGCCTGGCAGGACCAGCTCAAGGCCGTCGCGGATGCCGGATTCCGCGGCATCGCCCACGACCGGCGCGGCCACGGCCGCTCCACACCGGTGTGGGACGGCTACGACTTCGACACCTTCGCCGACGACCTCAACGACCTGATCAACCATCTCGACCTGACCGACGTCACCCTGGTCGCCCACTCGATGGGCGGCGGCGAACTCGCCCGCTACATCGGCCGGCACGGCACCGGGCGCCTGAGCTCGGCGGTACTGCTGTCCGCGGTCCCGCCGATCATGGCGAAGTCGGAGAGCAATCCCGCGGGTGTGCCGGACGAGGTGTTCGAACAGATCAAGAACGGCATCCTCACCGAGCGCTCGCAGTTCTGGAAGGACACCGCGGAGGGCTTCTTCTCCGCCAACCGGCCCGGCAACAAGGTCACGCAGGGCAACAGGGACGCCTTCTGGTACATGGCGATGGCGCAGACCATCGAGGGCGGCGTGCGCTGCGTGGACGCCTTCGCCTACACGGACTTCACCGACGACCTCAAGAAGTTCGACATCCCCACCCTCGTCGTCCACGGCGACGACGACCAGGTGGTCCCCATCGACGCCACCGGCCGCAAGTCCGCCGAGATCATCGCCGACGCCGAACTCAAGGTGTACGAGGGCGGCTCCCACGGCATCGCGATGGTTCCCGGCGACAAGGAGAAGTTCAACCAGGACCTGATCGAGTTCCTGCGCCACTGACTGCCACCGGGCGCACCATCCGCCACGGCCGCGCGACGCCACAGCAGCACCGGTGAGGCCGCCCCAGACCTCAGCACCGCCGCCAGCCCCCGCCTGCCGTCGCGCCACGGACACGCGCAGCCCCAGGCATCTGCGCCTGGGGCTGCTGTATCTCAGAGGGGACTGACACTTTTGGCTCCGGGCCGTTCCGGTTACGTCAGGGCGCGTCACCACCTGTCTGACTCCGCGACCAGTGAGCAGTCCCACACTGACCAGGACCGGGAAGGCACAGGCAAGTCGAAAAGTCACCTGGTGTTGAACGGCGGGACGCGGACTCAGCCGAGCCGCAGGCGGCGGCACCGCTCGTGGCCGACGTTGTCGTGAAACTCGGCGCGTATCGAAAGATTCGGGACGAAATGTACTTATGGTGCCGAATGGCCGGTCCTTCTCGGACGGGTTGTCGCCGGCACCGAGGGAAGGTCCCGATGAACCACAGAATCCGTTTGGCCGCAGCGGGGGCGTTCGCCCTCGTGGTGGCCGCAGTCCCCGCCGCCGGCGCGGCGGCCCCGGGTGCCGCGGCCCACCGGGTCGTGCCGGTGCCCGGACCTGAAAGCACCGTCGTCACCGTGCGCACCGGCGGCGACCGGGCGGCGACCGACGTGCCCGCACCGCTCGCCGGGGTACGCCTCGCACTCTTCGCGGCCCCGGACGCGACGCAGCCGATCGACGCCGACTGGGCCCGCTGCACCTCGGACGCCGACGGCGACTGCTCGTTCGTCGTCCCGGACACCGGCGCGGGCGAGGACAACAACGGCCGCGTGCTGACGGTCAGTCAGACCGGCGCGCCGGCAGGCTGGTACACGAACCCCGTGCTGCGCACCGGACCGGGCAGCGGCTCAAACTCCGTAGCCTCGCCGTACCGGTTCCGGACACCGGCGCTCCAGGGCGGGGCCACCTACCGGTCCACCCGCGAGTTCATGTACAGCACCGACAACGGCCTGCCGACCCGCTCGGGCGGCGTGTGGCAAACCTCGCGCGACAACCCGCCGCTGCCGTCCTCCTGCGGTCTGGACGTGGCCCTGGTGCTCGACCTGTCCGCGTCGGTCGGCAGCCAGCTGCCCGCGCTCAAGGCCGCCGCCGACGCGTTCACCGACGCGCTGACCGGCACGCCCTCACGACTGGCCCTGTTCTCCTTCGACCAGGAGTCGCCGTCCACGAGCGTCGGCGTGAACTACCCGCAGCTCCAGTCGGTCTCGACGCCGGCCGGGGCCGCCGCGTACAAGAGCAGGTACGCGGACTGGACGCTGGGCCGCGGCACGAACTGGGACCGCGCGCTGTGGGCGGTGGCCCGGGCGCCGGAGCACTACGACGCCGCGGTGGTGCTCACCGACGGCAACCCGACGCGCTTCGGCAGCCTGCACGGCGACGGCGCCAACACCCACTTCATCGACGTCGAGAACGGCATCTTCTCCGCCAACTCGGTGAAGGCGGAGGACACCCGGGTGATCGCGCTCGGTGTCGGCAAGGGGGTCGAAGGCGTCTCCGGCCTCAACCTGCGGGCCATCTCCGGGCCCACCGGATTCGACGGCGGCAACACCGCCACGGCCGACTACTTCCAGACCGCGGACTACGGCCAGGCCGGCCAGGAGCTTCGTGCCCTCGCCCTCGGCAACTGCACCGGCACCCTCAACGTGGTCAAGCAGATCGTGCCGCCAGGTACCACCGGCGAGGACGTGGCTGGCGCCGAACCGGCCGGGCCCGGCTGGACCTTCGGCGCCTCCACCACCACCCCCGGCGTCACCGGCCTGCCCGCCTCCGAGACCACCGGCGCGGACGGCACGGGCACGGTCACCTTCACCCCGGGCTTCGGCACCAACGAGCAGGCCGCGGTGACCGTCGGCGAGGCACAGCACCCCGGCTACGAGCTGGTCACCCAAGGGGGCCGGAACGCGGTCTGCACCGACCTCGACACCGGCGCGGACGTCCCCGTCGAGAACACCGCAACGGCCTCCGGACCGGGCTTCACTGTCGACGTCCCCCGGCAGGACGCCGTCAGCTGCACCGTCTACAACCGGGCGGCGGAAGAGGAGGAGCCCGCCGAGGTCACCGTGGACAAGGTGTGGGACGTCGACGGTCACCGCTACCCGGACGGCTCCCAGCCGGACGGCCTCAGTGCCGAACTGACCCTCACCGGCCCCGGCGCGGCGCCTGCCACCCCGCAGCCCTGGGGCGTCGCCCGGCCCGGCTACTCCGTCGGCGACGCGGTGACCGTGGCCGAGGAAGTCCGTACCGAGGGCTCCGGGTGCACCGTCACGGGCTCCGAGGTCACCGGCGTAGACGGCGCCACCGTGCACCTTCCGCTGCCCCACACGACCGTCCTCACCGGACCGCACCGGCACCTGACCGTCACCAACACCGTGACGTGTAGGCCGGGCGGCGACCACGGAAGTGACCACGACGGCGGATACGGCGACGACGGCGACGGGTCCGGGGGGCACGGATACGGCCGCTGAACACCGCGGCAGCCGGATACCGGGGCGGTTCACAGCCAGACTCATGCGCTACGGGGCGCTTTTCCGCCATTACGAGGCGCGCCCCGGCCGACCGCTGCTCCATGACCATCTGCTGCTGTCGGTGAAGTGGCAGCGCCTGGACGGGAAGTGGGGCTCGATCCACACCACGGCCCTGCACGAGAACACGGTGGCGGCCTCCGCGCTCTACAACGAACTGGTGGCCGCGGAGGTCTGCGAGACGCTGGGGCTGGCGACCGAGCCGCGCACCGTCACACCGGGGCGCCGCCCGGTGATGGAGATCGCCGGGGTACCCCACGAGCTGATCCGCTGGACTGCCCGGCGCAGCGACCGGATCGCCGCCTGCCTGACCGAGCTGGAGCACGAGTACGTCACCGCCATCGACGACGACGGCGAGCCGCGGTTCCTGCTCGTGGTCTCCGAGCGGGCCCGCGCCAAGCTCAACCAGATCGCCGCCCGCAAGACCCGCCCGCCCAAGCAGAAGACCCGGCCGCGCGCGCAGCTGCGCGCGCGGTGGAAGGCGAGTGCGATCCTCACCTCCGGTGTGCACGTCGACGTCATCAACTCCCTCCTCGAACACGCCCGCGCCACGGCGGCGGTGATCCGGGCCAGGGCTGCCGCCGTGGTCGACATAGCGCTGGCGGCTGTCGACGTCGCCGCGACGGTGTTCGTGATGAACGACGGCGGCCGCTTCCACCGCCGGCATCTGCTCGCTGAAGCCCGCCGCCATCTCGCTCTCGTCCTGCGCGGCCGCCGCCGTGACCCCGGCCTGGACGACCGGATCGTGGCCGCCGCCATCTCCACCCACTTCCTGGACATCAGCGAGCCGAAGACCGTACGCGGCCCTGGAGGCCGGCTACCGCCTCTACACCGCCCGGTGGACCCTGCCCGACCTCCCCGCCCGCCGCCGCCCACCCACCCTGGCGCCCGACCCGGCGCGGCAACCCCGGCCGATCCCGGCGAGTCGGCCGCGCCCCGGCCCCCGGGCCAGGACGCGGGGGAGCGGGAGATCCCCCGCATACCGCTCCCGTACGAGCGCGCCGTCCTCGCCGGCGCGGTGGTCCGGGAGAAGCTGCGGACCACCACCGTCACTGCTGTGCGGGGCCGGGCGTACGACGTCGTCGCCCACCAGCAGGCGGCCATGCCCGAGCAGCTGCTCGCGCCCGAGCCGGCCGACCCCGAGCACGACGACCAGGAGCCGAAGGCCGGACGCGGGGAGGCGATCGACATGACGGCGCTGCGGGCCCTGCGGAAGTCCCGCACGGACGTGGAAGCCCTCGATCTCACCGCCGACCGGCTGGGCCGCCTCCAGGACGCGTTCGCCAAGCTGGGCGACGACTCCCGCGACCGCTCGGATCGCCACACCGCTGAACAGACCGACGCCAGCGCGGTGCGCCCGACGCGCCCGGACGGCCAGCAGGCGCACCGCCCGCAGGAGCCCGGACCGCACCGCGGCCGGGAGGCCGGCCACTGAGTGGACCCGATGGTGCGCACCCGGTGCGGTGGTGCGCACCGACGATGCGGTGCGCTCCATTCCACCGAGTGGACTCAACCGGCCGGAGTGGACTCCACCGGGCCGGCATCCACTCCACTGAGAGCCCGTCCGTGAAGCTCGCTCGGGACACGCGCACTTTCCACTGTTCTCATCTAGCGTCTCGCGGAATGCGAGTTACACACCTGCCCCGTAGCGTGCTGGAGTCCCCTACACCATTGAATGGAGCAAGAATGGGTGAGAGCACCGACAAGGCTAAGGGCAAGGCCGAGGACATCCTCGACAACGCTGAAAGCAAGGACCGCATGACAGCCGAAGGCAGATCAGGCCAGTCCAAGGGCAAGGCGAAGGATGCCGCCGCCGACATGCGTGAAAAGGTCGAAGGTATGCGGGACTCCTTCCGCGAAGACCGCTGAACATTTCCGCCGATCGACAGTTCCCGATCAGGGGGGTCTGAGGCTGAGTGGAGCCCACTCGGTGGAGTGGACGACATCGCGCGGGAGTGGCCGCCATCGCCGGGACGATGTCGTGCATCCACCCGGTGCGCACCCGCCGCGTTCCTCCTTGACCCCGGTCCGCGACCCTGTTGGCCAATTCCGTTTCCTGGGCAGCCGGCGGCCGAGGTCAAGGGGAAATGTACAAGGTCAAGGAGAAACAACGTCCGGAATGTCCGACCCACCGTATTTTTCGAGCGTTACACACTTGTCACTCCTCGTATTGAGACGAATTGGGAGCGGGCAGATGGCAAGTCTTGCGGAGATCAACCTGCAGAAGATCGACGACTGCATGGCCACGGTCGGAGCCACCAGCGAAGAGCTGGACAAGGCTGTCACCGAACACGTCGACAAGGCGAGGGCCGCCCTGGCCGCTGGAGACGAACAAACGGCCGTGGCGATCACGAGAAAGGTCCTGGAACGTCTGGAGAAGCAGGAGAAGGGAAGCGGTTCTTCGGTCGCTTAGTAGGTGTTTTCCTTCCTCGAGCTGACGAGGCCGAACTGTTCCAGGCGGTCCGGATGCCGGAGTGTGCCCGGTTGGCTTCGTAACCGCGAGTGGGTGAACCCTGCGTCGCCGCGCTGCGAGGCTTTTGTTTGAGGGGGCCCGTCACATAGGGAGTGAGAATAGCCGTACTGGCCCTGCGGGCCACCGGGCATCGTCGCGCAGGGGCGTCACCATGGTCCGCAGCGGCATGGTCGCGAGGCGGCCTTCGGGTGCTTCGACGAGTACGTCCTTGTCAAGCGGGTGCCATCCGAGGCGCTGGTAGAGCGACACGAGGGGAGGCCGGCAGAAGAGGAGTGCGTGTTGAGGCCCCATCGTTCGGGCGTGCTCCAGGGCAGCTGTGACGACGAGGCGAGCGAGGCCCTGACCTTGCATGCGGGGTGAGACGGCCACCCCGCCGACGCCCACCACCTCTGTCTCGGCGTCGCCGATCGCAACAGGCAGTCGCAGCAGGCCGGCGTGTGCCACGAGGCGGCCGTCGTGCCGGATGCCGAAGTGCTCTTCTTTCGGCAGCCAGGTCAGACCGGTCCAGGCGACACCGAAGGGATCATCGCTGATGCCAAGGATCTCCTCCTGGTCCGCCTTCGTGTACTGGGCGAGCCGCACCACAGTCGGTGCCACAGGGGATCGGTTCTCAGTCATTCCCACATGATGATCTCTCCGCCGAGCACTGGCCTAGTACTGCAACGGTGCTTGTTGTGACTGATGGCCAGGTCGGTCGTTGGTGTGGTTATGGGTGGGGGCCTTGCTGATGTCAGGTCGTGGGCGGGTGAACTGGAGGCTGTGCATGAGCGGTTCGTGCACCGTTTCAGCAGGTCGGAGCCCCGGGAATCGGCACTTGCCTATATGCGGGGCCTGATCGCACCCCTGCAGCGGAAGAACGGCTGGACCCTGGCGGAGGAAGCTGGCCACGCAGGCCCGGACCGCCTCCATCGGATGCTGAACCGGATCGAGTGGGACGCCGATGAGGTGCTCGACGACGTGCGCCGGTATGTGGTCGACAACCTCGGCGATCCCAGCGCCGTCCTGGTCGTGGACGACACGGGCTTCCTGAAGAAGGGGACGCGGTCGGCCGGGGTGCAGCGGCAGTACTCCGGCACCGCCGGGCGGACGGAGAACTGCCAGGTCGGCGTGTTCCTCGCCTATGCAACCGACCGTGGGCGGACACTGATCGACAGGCGTCTGTATCTGCCCGCCTCCTGGACCGACGACCGCGAAAGGTGCCGCCGGGCCGGTATCGACGACGAGGTCGGCTTCGCGACCAAGGTGGCCATGGCCAAGGCGATGGTCCGCCGGGCCATCACGGACAAGATCCCGTTCCGGTGGGTGACCGCGGATGCCGCCTACGGCTTCTCCAAGGGCTGGCGGTCCGAGCTGGAGAGGGCGGACGTCTTCCACGTCATGGCCACCACCCGGCACGACACCGTGGTCACCCGCTGGGTGATCGACCATCCCGTCCACGACCTGTTCAACGGCCTGCCGCGGCAGAAATGGAAGCGGCGTTCCTGCGGCAACGGGGCTCACGGCCTGCGGATCTACGACTGGGCACGCGTCGAGGTGCGGCCCTGGCACCGGCCCGACCGCCGGCACTGGGTGATCGCCCGCCGCAGCGTCGCCCGCCCGCAGGAGGTCTCCTACTACATCGCCTACTGCCCCGCCGAGACCACACTTGACGACCTGATCCGCATCGCCGGCAGCCGATGGGCCATCGAGGAATGCTTCCAGAGCGCGAAGCAGGAATGCGGCCTGGACGACTACCAGGTCCGCCGCTACCCCGGCTGGCACCGCCACATGACCCTGGCCATGGCCGCCCACGCCTGCCTGACCGTCCTACGAGCCCGGGAACTCGACGCTGCGAAAGCAGAAACGGATCCTCCGAGCTCATCCACCTCAGCCTCGCCGAGATCAGACGGCTGATCACCCGCCTTACCCACCACCAGCCCATGACCGTCGAACACATCCTGCACTGGTCGACCTGGCGCCGGCGGCGTCAGCACCAAGCCCGCACCAGCCACTACAAGCGACGCGGACACGGCCCCTGACCGACCACCCATCACAACAAGCACCGTTGCAGTACTAGGCCGCTCCAAACGCCGCGAACGCCCACCCCGTCGCCTGGTGCACCGTGTCGGACGGCAGGGTGGTCCGGGCGTCCCGCAGCGACTCGGCCAGCGAGAGGCCCGCGGTGAGGCCCTTGTGCAGGGCGAGCATCAGGGGGACCACCGCGGCGTCGTTGACCGGGGCGCTGCTCGCGACCACCCCGGCCGTGCCCAGCGGGAGCAACGCCGTGACCAGGCCGAGGAGTTCATCGGCGCCGACCGAGGCGAGCCGGGCGGTGTCGCAGCTGGAGAGGATGATCCGGTAGGGGCTGCGGGCCAGCCGCTCGAAGTCGTGCACGATCAGCGGGCCGTCCGACATCCGCAGCGCGGAGAACAGCGGGCTGTCGGCGCGGAAGGTGCCGTGCGCGGCGAGATGGGCGAGCCCGGCGCCGTCCAACTCGGACAGCACCCGCGGGACTTGCGCGTCGTCGCCCTCCAGTACCGTCGCCGTGCCGTAGCGGTCGGCGAGTTCGGGCACCTCCGCGCCGCCGGTGGCGAGCCCGGGGCCGCGCACCAGGACGGTACGGCCGTCCCGCGGCGGCTCGGTCTCCCGGGCCCGCAGCCAACTGCCCGCCGACGGCGACACGCTGAGCACCCGGTCGCGCAGCGCGGGCAGCAGCGCCCACGGCACCCGGTGCAGTGCGCCCGGCGGCACGATCACCACCGGACCCGCGCCCAGGTGCGGCACCGCCCCGGCGAGCAGCAGTTCCTGGAGCCGGGCGCCCGCCGCCTCCACCAGCGGCAGCCGCGCCTCCGCACCCGGGTGCGCGAGCCGTCGCAGCCCGGCCTGGACGTACTCCGCCTCCGCCACCGCGTCCGCGAGCGGGCCGCCGACGAACCGCCGTACCCTGCCCCGACCGCACAGCAGCACATGCACCCGCCCCTGTACGACGGCGAGTTCGACCAGCCGGTCCTCGCCGAGCCGGTCCAGCAGCCGGGGCACCTCGAAGCGGGCCCCCTCGTGCGGGGCGGAGCCGCGGATATGGCGGGTGCGGGAGCGGATCTCCCGTTCCAGGCGCCGCTGTTCCCGCTCCAGGGCCGGCACCGGACGGCCCTCCATGCGGGACTCCTCCGCGCGGGCCGCTATCTCCCGGTACGCGGTGAGACCGCTGAGCAGCGTGGCGTCGGCGGGCGGCCGGGTCGGCGGGGTGGACAGCACGGTGGCCCGCCACCGCTCGCTCCACTCAAGGAGGCGCCGGGGCCTGTCGTCGGTCAGGCTCACCTCCTGGGCCAGCGCGGCCAGTTCGGCGCCCTGCGCGGTCACATGCGCGCGCAGCTCCGAGGCGCCCAGCGTCATCCGGTGGTCGTCCAGGACGTCCAGACCGTGCCGGCACGCCTCCAGGACACCCCGCCGGGACCCGGCCGCGCGCGCCCGCAGCGCCTGCGCCGCCCAGCCGGTCATCCGGGCCGTCGGCGATCCGCCCCGACGGCTGCGCGCGGCGACCGCCAGATGCCGTTCCGCGTCCGCCGTCCAGCCCAGCGCCAGCGCGATACGGCCCGCGAGCAGCGACGCCTCGGGCGCCGCGGGCGAGCCGAAGGAGGCCAGCCGCTCCGCCACCGCCGCCGCGTCCCCGACCAGCCGCCCCGAGCACCGCCCGGCCGCCACCCGCGCCTCGATCAGCACCAGCCGGGCGTGCGTCTCCCACCACAGCCGCCGCTGCGCCGCGAACAGCCGTACGGCGACGGCCGCGCGGGCGATCGCGGTGTGCGCGTCCCCGGCCGAGCGGGCCGCCCGGGCGGCGGCCAGCAGCAGCTCGGCCTTGCGGGTCGACTGCCCGCCCAGCCGGTCCAGCAGGGCGATCGCCGCGTCCGCCTCGGCCAGCGCCTCCGGGGCGAGCCCCGCGGCCATCAGCACCTCGCAGCGCCGTACCGACAGCATGTAGGTGGGCGTGCCGAGCTTCGCGTACCGCTCCTCGGCCTCGTCGAGCAGCCGCAGCGCGAGCGGGATGTCCCCGGAGCGGAACGCGGCCAGGCCCCGGCTCTCCACCGCGTCCGCCTTGTCGTGCTCCTGGCCCGTGGTGTCCCACAGCCGCTCCGCCGCCGTGAAGTCCGCGTCGGCCCGGTCCACCGCGCCGAGCGCCAGATGCACCGTGGCCCGCAGGGTCAGCGCCCGCGCGGTCCAGATGTCGTCCCGCAGCTGCCTGAGCACCGGCAGCGCCCGCCGTACGTCCTCCAGTGCCTCCGGGTGATGCCCCAGCACCCACCAGACGTACGCCCGCCGGTACAGCACCCGGGCCCGGGTGTGTCCGGTGCCCCGGGAGACGCCCCGCTCGAAGGAGGCGAGCCCCTGCCGTGTGCGCCCCGCGTGCACCAGTGCGACCCCCAGGGTCGCCAGCACATCCGCCTCCCGGTCGGCGGAGTCGGCGCGCGCGGCCAGGTCCCGGGCCCGGCGCAGATGGGTGAGCGCGATCCGCAGATCGCCGAAGTCCCGCTGCCAGATGCCGAGCACCTGGTGGGCGATGCTGGCGGGCAGCGGGGCCGGGGCGGATTCGAGCAGCAGTTCGGCACGCGCCCGTGCCTCGCCGGGGTCGGCGAACACCAGGGGCAGCAGTTGGAGGGCCGGCTCGCTTCCCGCTGTCACGCCTCGCATGGTAGTGGCCTGTATCAGACGGCGGACCGGCGGCTCTCACTCTCGTACACCGCCTTTCAGGGGGAGGACACGGCATGGCACTCCAGCGATACCGCGAACAGTTCGATCACATCCAGCGCTCGATGCCCGAAGTCCCGTTGGCCATGGGCCCGGACGACGACGGCCATCCGCTGTACGAGAAGGGGGTCGTCCTCGCCCGGTCCGGGGAGGAGGCCCGCGCCGTGGAGGACACGGTGCGCGCCCACTTCACCGAGACCCGGGGACTGCTGCCCGACCATGTGCGCCGCGACGGCCCGGACGGCGGCCGCACCGGGGTCACCCGTATCCGGGTCGGCGCCCCCGACCTCGGGGACGACGTGGTGCCGCACGCCCTGGGCGCCCTGCGCGCGGCCGAGGAGCGGCACGGGCGCCGGCTGGTCAGCCGCAACCATGTGGTGCACATCGCGGTCAACGCCTGCCCCGGGGACGAACCGGTGCCCATCGCGCGCTCCGCGGCGCCCAACCCGGCCGCCGCCGGGACCGGACACGACCCCGCCACCGCCGTCCGCGTCCTGGTGGTCGACACCGGTCTGGTGCACGACCACCACGCCTACCCGCTGCTCGCCCACACCACCGGCGACACCCAGGCGGCCGAGACCGACGGCGGGGTGCTGCGCCAGTACGTCGGCCACGGCACCTTCATCGCGGGCATCCTCGCGGCCGTCGCGCCCAACACCGACATCACCGTCCGCGGCACCCTGAACGACGCGGGCGCCGTACTGGAGTCGGAGTTCGGCGCCCGGCTCTTCGAGGCCGTCGAGGGGGCCGGCTGGCCCGATGTGATCAGCCTGTCCGCGGGCAGCCCCGCCCCGGGCCTGCACGGGCTCCTCGGCCTGGACGCGTTCATGCGCGAACTGCGCGAGCAGCGCACCCTGTTGGTCGCCGCCGCCGGGAACAACGGCAGCGACGTGCCGTTCTGGCCCGCCGCCTACTCGGCCCTGCCCGAGTACGCGGACAGCGTCGTGTCGGTCGGCGCGCTGCGCTCGGACGGCGAAGGCCCCGCCTGCTTCAGCAACCACGGCCGCTGGGTCCGTGTCTTCGCCCCCGGCGAGCGCCTCACCAGCGCTCTGACCGGCTTCGGCACCCCGGTGCCGTACCTCTACCAGCACTCCACCTACGACGACTGCCGGTACGGCTTCGACTACTCCTGCACCTGCCAGTACCCGCGCCACACCGGCGCGTTGAGCGAGGCGCGGGAGAGCACCGGGGGCAAGCCGGACCAGGTGATGTTCGACGGGTTCGCGCAGTGGAGCGGCACCTCCTTCGCCACCCCGGTCGCCGCCGGGCTCGTCGCCGCCCTGATGACGTCCGAGCGCGAGCGCGATCCCCGTACGGCGGGCGCCCGGCTGCTGGCCGACGCGACCCACCGCACCGATGTCCGCGGTGCGAAGGTGCGCGCGCTCCGGCCGCCCACCTGGCGCCCGGTCCCGGTCACGGCCCCGGCGCTGCCCGCGTGAGCGCCGGAACCCTCCGCTCCACGGCGTACCATGACGAGCCCTATACGAGGGGTGGAGCCGTGGACCGAACAGAGGTCGGCGCGCTCGTCCGGTCCGCCGTCGACGGGGACGCCGCGGCCTGGAAGGCGCTGGTCGAGGGCATGAGCCCGTTGGTGTGGTCGGTGGTGCGCGCCCATCGGCTCTCCGACGCGGACGGGCACGAGGTCTACCAGACCGTGTGGTTCCGCTTCGCCCAGCATCTGGGGCGGATCAGGGAGCCCGACAAGACCGGCGCCTGGCTGGCGAGCACCGCCCGCCATGAATGCCTGAAGGTCATCAAGGGCATGACGCGGCTCACCCTCACGGATGATCCGCAGGTCCTGGACCGGGCCAGCGACGACCGTACGCCGGAGCAGACACTGATCGACTCCGAGGAGGCGGCGGACCGGGCCGAACGGGTCCGCCGCCTGTGGCAGGAGCTGGACGAACTGGGCGAGCGCTGCCGTCAGTTGCTGCGTGTGCTGGTGTCCTCGCCACCGCCCAGCTATGTGGAGATCTCGGCCGCGCTCGGTATCGCGGTCGGCAGCATCGGCCCCCTGCGCCAGCGCTGTCTGCGCCGGCTGCGGGCCCGGATGGACCAACGGGGTGCGGCATGAACAAGGACAACGGGTTCCCGTACGACGGGGCGAACGGGGACGGGGACGGGGACGAGTCGGCGGACGCGCTGCTGGAGGCCACGGCGGACGCCCTGCTGGAGGAGGAGCTGCGGCAGGCCGCGGCCGTCCTCGACCCCGTGCCCGACTTCCTGCGCCAACTCGCGCTCGAGGCCTACGCCTTGCACGACCTCGACGCGCGGATCGCCGAGCTGACCTTCGACTCGCTGGTGGACGCGCTGCCGGTGCGCGGGGTCACGGACGCGCCGCGCATGCTGACGTTCCGCGCGGGCGCGCTCACCGTCGATGTCGAGGTCACGGGGGAGGGTCTGATCGGGCAGGTGCTGCCGCCGGGTTCGGCGCGGATCGAGGTGCTCGGCGGTCCGGGCGCCGCCCGCCCGGTCGCCGTCGACAGCCTCGGCCGCTTCCTCAGCGACGACCCGCCCCGCGGGCCCTTCGCCCTGCGGCTGCGCACCGGCACGGAGGTGATCGTCACGGAGTGGCTGCGGGCCTGAGCGGGGACCGGCTCACCAGGTCACCGGCAGGGTGCGCGGCCCGCGGATCATCGTCTGCTGCCGCCACTCGACATCCTCCGGCGGTACGGCGAGCCGCAGCCCCGGCAGCCGGTCGAGGAGCGTGTCCACCAGCAGTTCCAGCTGGAGGCGGGCCAGGACCGCGCCGGTGCAGTAGTGGTGGCCGTTGCCGAAGGCGACATGCGGGTTGGGGTCCCGGTCCGGGAGGATGCCGTCCGGGTCGGGGAAGACCTCCGGATCGCGGTTGGCGGCCAGGTAGGAGACGTAGACCGCCTCGCCCGCGGCGATCCGGTGCCCGGCGATCTCCACGTCCTCCAGGGCGATCCGGGCGAGCCCGACGGTGCTGCGGTGCGGGATCCAGCGCAGCAACTCGTCGAACACCGGGCCGCGTTCGTCCGGCCGTGCGCGCATGCGTGCCATCAACTCCGGCCGGGTCAGCATCAGATAGAGCATCTGCCCGCAGTTGTGGGTGACCGCCTCGCCGCCGATCTGGAGCGGACCGGCGAGCCCGACGGCCTCCTCCTCGCCGATCTCACCGCGCGCCACGGCGCCCGCGAGCAGCGAGTAGACGTCCTCCCCGGCGCTGCGCGCGCGGGCCCGGACGATCTCGGTGATCCAGCCGTACAGGCCGTTCTTGGCCCGGTCGGCGGCCTCCGCGCCCCCGGACAGGGAGATGATCTGCCGGGTCCAGTCGTGCACCTGCTCGCGGTCGGTGCCGGGGACACCCATCATCTCGCTGACGACGTACAACGGGAACGGCTCCAGCACCCGCTCGACCAGGTCGGCGGGCGGGCCCTCGCGGACCATGCCGTCCACCAGCTCGTCCAGGATCTCCTGGGCGCGGGGCCGCAGCCGCTTCATCGCGCCGACCGTGAAGGCACCCGAGATGGGCTTGCGCAGCCGGTTGTGGTCCGGCTGGTCGGCCCAGGCGAGCGAGCCGGGGCGGGGTGCGAAGTTCGGCGCCAGCCGGGTGACCCGGCCGCGGGCGACCTCCGCGCGGCTGAACCGGGGATCGTTGGTGATCAGCTTCACATGTTCGTAGCGGGTGGCCAGCCAGGCCCAGCCCTCCCCGAACGGCAGCCGTATTCGGGTCAGCGGCCCCTCGCGCACCAGACCCGCGAGCACCGGGTCGAACTCGGTGCCGTCCAGATCGATCGCGGGCCAGTCCCGCACGGGGGGCGGTTCCTGACCGGTGGGCGCGCTGGTCTCCATGGTCGTCATGCCCTCCACGATGGGGCGGGGCACGGCGGGTGTCGTGCGGGACTGCTCCAGGCGGAGGGTTCACGGGCCGCCGACCGGCGTGGCTGCGGCGTTCTCAGCCGGGCCCGGCTAGAGGGCGTCGACCAGGGTGGCCAGCGCCGCCGCGAGCCGGTCCAGTCCCGGTCCTGCCGGTCCGCCGGGCTCGTCCATGTAGGTGTCCCGCCGAAGCTCGATCATCAGCGCCTCGACGCGGGGATCGGTGCCGTAGTACGCCAGTGGCACGTAGGTCCCGGCGAACGGGCTGTCCAGCCCCGTCCCCCCGCACCCGGCGAACGCCTCGCGGGCGGCGGCGAGCAGCTTCGGCGGGGTGTGGAAGGGGTCGGTGCCCAGGCACACCGGCGGCCGCGGGCCGTCCCCGTGCAGCTCGTAGGGGAGCGCCCGCGCCGGGTAGGAGTGCACATCCACGATCACCGCCCGCCCGGTCGCCGCCAGCCGCCCGGCCACGGCCCGTGTCATGGCCTCGGCGTACGGCCGGAAGTACCGCTCGACCAACGGCCGCGGGTCGGTGTCCGCGGGCCGCAGCTCCGCCCGGTGCGTGGTCCGTGTGTACACGGCGCCCATGCCGACGGCCAGCATCTCCTCCCGCTCGTCCGGGAACCGCTCCGGATCCACCACCAGCCGCGACAACCGGTTCACGAACCGCCACGGCGCCTTCCCGGCCGCCCCCGCCGCCCGCCCGGCCAGCTCCGCGGTGTGCGCGTCCGTGATGTGGTCCAACTCCCGCTCCAGAGCGGCCTCGTCCAGCAGGATCCCGTCCCGGACGTCCCGGGGGATCGCGCGGGCGGAGTGCGGCACATGCAGCAGAACGGGGGAGTCGGGGGCGCCGGGCAGGAGTTCGAACGCGGGCATCGGGGACTCCGGGGCGTCGGCGGTGGCGTCGTTGTCAGTGGCGTGGTGCAGGATCGCGCTGTGAAGGAACATACCTTCCTGGCGGCGCTGTACGGGGACGCGTACTACCCGGACCACGCCCTGGACAAGGCCCGGGCGATCCTGCTCGCCCTGTGCGCCCGCATCGAGGCCGAGCGGCCCGCCGACCTGCCCGCGCTCTACCGGCTTACGCACGCGGCCAGCGAGGAGTTCAACGCGCTGGAGGCCCAGTTCGAGGCCGCGGGCAGCGAGATCGAGACCGTGGCCCGGGACGAGGTAGGCGGCGAGTTCCGGTACATCGCCCGGGCGTACGGCTTCGGGGAGGCGGACGCGGAGGAGCTGATCGCCCCACGTGAGTGGTGACGATCAGCCCAGCAACTCCGTGACCAGCGCGCCCACCTGCTCCGTCTCGATCAGGAACCCGTCGTGTCCGTACGGCGATTGCACCACCCGCGTCCGGTCCGCGCCCGGGATCGCGGCGGCCAGCTCATGCTGCTGGGCGAGGGGATAGAGGCGGTCGGAGTCGACGCCGGCGACCAGGGTGGGGGCCGTGACCCGGGCGAGGGCGGAGCGCAGGCCGCCCCGGGAGCGGCCGGTGTCGTGGGCGTTCATGGCCTCCGTGAGGACGACGTAACTCGCCGCGTCGAAGCGTCGTACCAGCTTCTCGGCGTGATGGTCCAGATAGGAGTCCACCTGGTAGCGGCCGCCCCGCCAGGGGTGCTCCGCGTCCTGCGGGGCCCGGCCGAAGCGAGTGGCCAGTTCCGGCTCGCTGCGGTAGGTGACATGGGCGAGGCGGCGGGCGAGCCCGAGGCCGGTGTGCGGACCGCGGGCGGCGTCGTGGTAGTCGCCGCCCCGCCAGTCGGGGTCCGTGCGGATCGCCCGCAACTGGATCCCCGCCCAGGCGATCTGCTCCGCGCTCGCCGCCCCCGTCGTGGCGAGCAGCAGCAGCGCCCCGGTGCGCTCCGGGTACGACGCCGCCCACTCCACCGCCCGCATCCCGCCCATCGAACCGCCCGCCACCAGGGCCCAGCGGTCGATGCCGAGCGCGTCCGCGAGCGCCGCCTCCGCCGCGACCTGGTCCCGCTGGGTGAGGAACGGGAAGGCGCCGCCCCATGCCCGGCGGCCGTCCGGACGCGCCGAGGACGGCCCCGTGCTGCCCTGGCAGCCGCCCAGCACATTGGGGGCCACCACGAACCACCGGTCGGTGTCCAGCGGCCGCCCCGGCCCGACCAGCGGCTCCCACCAGCCGGGCGTCGGGTGCCCGGGCCCGGCGGGACCGGCGACATGGCTGTCGCCGGTCAGCGCGTGCAGCACCAGCACCGCGTTGGACGCGTCCGGCGCGAGCCGCCCCCAGGTCTCGAACGCGAGCCGTACACCGGGGAGTTCACCGCCCGCCTCCAGCGGCAGCGGCCGGTCGGCCGTGAACCACCGCCGGCGGCCCGGCGGGTCCCCCTCCCGCCAGGCTCCGGTGGCCGGCACCCGCTCGGTCGCCGTGACCGCGCCCACCTACGCGCCCTTCGCCGCGCGGAAGCCGGCCTCCAGATCCGCCTTGAGATCGGCCAGGTTCTCGATGCCGACCGACAGCCGCACCAGACCCGGCGCCGTACCGGTGGCCGCCGCCTCCTCCTCGGTGAGCTGGCTGTGCGTGGTGGACGCCGGGTGGATGATCAGACTGCGTACATCGCCGATGTTCGCGAGATGGCTGAACAGCTCGACCGCGTCCACGAACCGCTTGCCCGCCTCGATCCCGCCGCGCAGCTCGAAGGAGACGATGGCACCGGCCCCGCGCGGCAGGTACTTCTGCCCGGTCTCGTACCACGGGCTGGACTCCAGGCCCGCGTAGTGGACGGTCGCCACCTCGTCCCGCTGCTCCAGCCACTCGGCGAGCGCCTGCGCGTTGGCGGTGTGCCGCTCAAGCCGCAGGCTCAGCGTCTCCACGCCCTGGAGCAGCAGGAACGCCGAGTGCGGGGCGAGCGCCGGGCCGAGGTCGCGCAGCAGCTGCACCCGCAGCTTCACCGCGAACGCGCCGGGACCGAGCGCCGGCCAGTAGCGCAGCCCGTGGTAGCTCGGGTCCGGCTCGCTGAAGTCCGGGAACCGGTCCGCGTGGGCACCGAAGTCGAAGGTGCCGCCGTCCACCACCACCCCCGCGACCGCGGTGCCGTGGCCGCCGAGGAACTTGGTCGCCGAGTGCACCACGATGTCCGCGCCGTGCTCGATCGGCCGCAGCAGATACGGGGTGGGCACGGTGTTGTCCACGATCAGGGGCACCCCGGCCGCGTGCGCCACGTCCGCGATCGCCCGTACGTCCAGCACATTGCCGCGCGGGTTGCCGAGCGACTCGGCGAACAGCGCCTTGGTGGTGGGCCGGATCGCCGCCCGCCAGGCCTCGGGGTCGTCCGGGTCGTCCACGAACGACACCTCGATGCCGAGCCGCGCCAGCGTGTGCCGGAAGAGGTTGTACGTGCCGCCGTACAGCGCCGTGCTGGAGACGATGTGGTCACCGGCGCCCGCCAGGGTCAGGATCGCCAGGGTCTCCGCGGCCTGCCCCGAGGCCAGCGCGACCGCCCCGACCCCGCCCTCCAGCGCGGCGATCCGCTGCTCGAACACGTCGGTGGTGGGGTTGTGGATCCGGGTGTAGATGTTGCCGGGCTCGGCCAGCGAGAACAGGTCGGCCGCGTGCCGGGTGTCCCGGAACACGAACGAGGTGGTCTGGTAGACGGGGGTGGCCCGTGCGCCGGTCGCGGGATCGGGGACGGCGCCCGCGTGGATCTGCTTCGTCTCGAAGGACCAGGCGGCGGTGTCGGGCTGCGTGCTCATGGTGCGGGCTCCTCGTGCGCGGGAGGCGGTGACGTGGCACGAGGCAACCACGCGCTCTCTTCGGCCGACAGGCTTACCCGCGAGGCGACATGAGGACGTCATGGACGACATGCGGCCGCAATGTTCCCGACACGGGGCGGTGCGGGCGGTCGGCCATACGTACGGCCGCGGCGAACGTCCATGCGGCGCGCCCGGGGTGATCGTCCCGGCCGGGTACCGGTTGTCACCGTCCCGTCACAGCCGCGGGGACCGGTGAAACCCATGGTCCCGGTCCGCCATCTCCCCCGATGTCAGCAGATCTTCACAGCAGAGGACGCTCCATGAACCACCGCCATGTCTCCGCCGCCCTCGTCGCCGCCTCCGCCGCGGCCCTCCTCGCCACCGCGTGCGGCTCCGCCGGCGCAGCCCCGCGGGAGGGGGCCGGCCACGCCGCCGCGGCCACGACCTGGAAGCCGTGCCACCTGCCCGCGGGCCGGCACTTCCTGAAGCTGGACTCCGCCAAGAACGTCAAGGGCAAGGCCGTCGTGCGCGTCACCCCGCAGGCGTGCAAGGTGAACACGAGGAACGACGAGGACGTCGTCTACACCCCGAGCGGCGCGGCCCGTTCGCTCGGCTTCGCGCCGGGCGCCTCCGTCGAGGTGCTGCGCGAGACCACCAGTGTGAAGGTCGCCCCGACGTGGCTGGCGAACCACAAGCTGGCCAACAGCCCGTACTTCTTCTACCACGTCAACGCCAAGGGCCAGATCACCGCCCTGTCGGAGATCTACCACCCGTAGGCGGGAACGGCGGAGCGCCCCACCGCCCGGCGAGGGTGGTGGGGCGCTCCGCTGCGATCAGCCGGGTTCAGCCGGGATCAGCTCAGGGAGGCCAGCACCGTGTTCCAGGTGGCCGACGGGCGCATCACCGCGTCCGCCTTCTCCTGGTCGACGCGGTAGTAGCCGCCGAGGTCGGCCGGCTTGCCCTGGACGCTGTTCAGCTCGGTCACGATCTGCTGCTCGTCGGCCGCGAGGGCCTCGGCGAGCGGCGCGAACGCCTTGGCCAGATCGGCGTCGTCGGTCTGCTTGGCCAGCTCCTGCGCCCAGTACAGGGACAGGTAGAAGTGGCTGCCGCGGTTGTCGATGCCGCCGAGGCGACGGGTCGGGGACTTGTCCTCGTTGAGGAAGGTCGCCGTGGCGCGGTCCAGGGCGTCGGCCAGGACCTTGGCGCGGGTGTTGCCGGTGGCCGTCGCGTACTGCTCCAGGGAGGGTACGAGCGCGAAGAACTCGCCGAGCGAGTCCCAGCGCAGGTAGTTCTCCTTGACCAGCTGCTGGACGTGCTTGGGCGCGGAGCCGCCGGCGCCCGTCTCGAACAGGCCGCCGCCCGCCATCAGCGGGACGACCGACAGCATCTTGGCGCTGGTGCCCAGCTCCAGGATCGGGAACAGGTCGGTCAGGTAGTCGCGCAGCACGTTGCCGGTGACCGAGATGGTGTTCTCGCCGCGGCGGATGCGCTCCACCGACAGCTTGGTGGCCTCGATCGGGGACAGGATCCGGATGTCCAGGCCCTCGGTGTCGTGCTCCGGCAGGTACTGCTTGACCTTGGCGATCAGCTGCGCGTCGTGGGCGCGCTCCTCGTCCAGCCAGAACACGGCCGGGTCGCCGGTGGCGCGGGCGCGGGTGACGGCCAGCTTGACCCAGTCGCGGATCGGGGCGTCCTTGGTCTGGCAGGCGCGGAAGATGTCGCCCTGGGCCACGGCCTGCTCCAGGACCACGTTGCCGGCCGCGTCTACCAGGCGGACCGTGCCGTCGGCCGGGATCTCGAAGGTCTTGTCGTGGGAGCCGTACTCCTCGGCCTTCTGCGCCATGAGGCCCACGTTCGGCACCGAGCCCATGGTGGACGGGTCGAACGCGCCGTTGGCGCGGCAGTCCTCGATCACGGCCTGGTAGACGCCGGAGTAGCTGTGGTCGGGCAGCACCGCGAGGGTGTCGTGCTCCTGGCCGTCCGCGCCCCACATGTGGCCGGAGGTGCGGATCATCGCGGGCATGGAGGCGTCCACGATGACGTCCGAGGGGACGTGCAGGTTGGTGATGCCCTTGTCGGAGTCGACCATGGCCAGCGCCGGGCCGTCGGCCAGCTCGGCGTCGAAGGACGCCTTGATCTCGGCACCCTCGGGCAGGTTCTCCAGGCCCTTGTAGATGCCGCCGAGGCCGTCGTTCGGGGAGAGGCCGGCCGCCTTGAGCGTCTCGCCGTACTTCGCGAACGTCTTCGGGAAGAAGGCGCGCACCACGTGACCGAAGATGATCGGGTCGGAGACCTTCATCATCGTGGCCTTCAGGTGCACGGAGAACAGCACGCCCTCCTCCTTCGCGCGGGCGACCTGCGCGGCGAGGAACTCGTTGAGAGCGGCGGCGCGCAGCACGGCGGCGTCCACGACCTCACCGGCGACGACCGGCAGCGGCGCGCGCAGCTCGGTGGTGGTGCCGTCGGCGCCGACCAGCTCGAAGCGCAGGGTGGTGTCCTCGGCGATCACCGCGGACTTCTCGGTGTCGGCGAAGTCGTTCTCGCTCATGGTCGCCACATTGGTCTTGGACTCGGCGGTCCAGGCGCCCATGCGGTGCGGGTGGGTCTTGGCGTAGTTCTTCACCGAGGCCGGGGCGCGGCGGTCGGAGTTGCCCTCACGCAGGACCGGGTTGACCGCGGAGCCCTTGATCTTGTCGTAGCGGGCGCGGATGTCGCGCTCCTCGTCCGACTTCGGGTCGTCCGGGTAGTCCGGCAGCGCGTAGCCCTTGCCCTGGAGCTCGGCGATGGCGGCCTTGAGCTGCGGGATGGACGCCGAGATGTTCGGCAGCTTGATGATGTTGGCCGAGGGGGTCTTGGCGAGCTCGCCCAGCTCGGTCAGCGCGTCCGCGATGCGCTGGTCCTCGTTCAGGTACTCCGGGAAGACGGCGATGATGCGCCCGGCCAGCGAGATGTCGCGGGTCTGCACGGGCACACCGGCCTGCGAGGCATACGCCCGGACCACCGGCAGGAACGAATGCGTCGCCAGGGCCGGGGCCTCGTCTGTATACGTGTAGATGATGGTCGAGTCAGTCACCGGGTGCTCCGCTCCACGTCTGCAACATTGCTCGACATCAAGATATCTCGTGCCGGGGGCGGGCTCGACAGGGGTGGCGTCCGGGGCCGCTGTTTTTCGCCGACCGGCCGCTCACCTGGTCAGTCGCCTCCGCTTGTTTCCCCGGGCCCGCGGGTGAGCTCGCGCTCGATCCAGCGGCAGATCACCTCCACGGCGTACAGGTGTTCGGCCCTGCTGAGCTGCCGTCCCTTGGGGATGCCGTGCAGGCGCAGCAGGCAGGTCCGGCAGCAGGTGGCGGTCGCGTGCTGCGCCACGAAGACGGGGTGGCCCCGGTACGGCGTCTGTTTCCCGTCCTTGTACGGCTCGGCCGGCGCGAGCCGCTTCGCGACCAGGTCATAGGCGTGCCACCTGATGGTGGCCGCCCCCTTCTCCTCGGCGGTGACCCGCTCCGGCCCACGCAGCCGGAACCGGGCCCGGAACGGCTGCCGGGCGAGCTCGTCGAGCCGCTGATCGAGGGAGCGGGGGTCGGGTGAAACGGTCATATCGGTACGAGGGTACGGGGTGGGGCGGGGATCGTGCGGGGTGCCGGGGTGCTTGTGCCTCGGCGACAGGCCTCCGTATCCAGCCCGGCGGCCACCTCCGCCACCCGGCCTGCGGGCGCGGCCCCCGCCCGGGCCCGCCCGCGCGTCGACCCTCGCGCCCGGGCCGCCTCGGCTCCTGTATCCGGCCGTTGCTCCAGGGGAGCCGGATCCGGCATGTGTGGCGGAATTTGTGCTGCGGGCCCGAGCTTCGCGTCCGTCGGCGAGCGGTTCCTCGCCCGGGGACGGCTTTCGCCGCGGCCGCCGGTGCGCGGCTCGTCCGGCACCGGTGGTCCGTCGTCGTCTTCGGCGCGCTGCGGTGTGGGTGATCTGCTTCGGGGCCGGGCTCCGCCTTTCGAGCGGGCCGCGCCGCGCCGCCCGCCCCGATCTCCGCGAGCCTGCGGCCCCCGTTCCGGTGGCGCCCTCGGCCTTCGTTCCCGGCTTCCGCTTCCGTCGTCGGTGTGTGGCCCGCCCCGGCCTCGGCGGTCGGGTTTTCGTCTCCGGCCCGCTGCGGCGACGACTCGTGCCCGTGCGGTCGGCGCCCGCTGCGGAGGCAGGACTTCGCTTCTGCGATCGATGCCGGGCGCGGGCCCCCGGACTTTGTGAGCGACGGCCCGGTACACGTCCGCAGCCATGGCGTGTCCCTGCCCCGGTCGGCAGTCGGCCCCCCCGCTCGGCGCCTCCCGCGCCGCGTCACGAGCGACGGGCCCCCGTCCCCGTCCGTGATGGCGGCGCGCCCCCGCTTCCGTCGGCGGCCGGGATCCCTACTCGGCGGTCTCCCGTGCCGGTTCCCCCGCGGTTCGCTGCTGCGGGATCGTGAAGGAGCCCTGCTGGATGGCGACCGTGCGGACCGGGGAGGGGATGCGGATGTTCTCCTCCTGGTAGCGGCGGTGCAGGCGCTTGATGAACTCGTGTTTGATCCGGTACTGGTCGCTGAACTCGCCGATGCCGAGGATCACCGTGAAGCCGATGCGGGAGTCGCCGAAGGTGTGGAAGCGGATCGCGGGCTCATGGTCCGGCAGCGCGCCCGGCACCTTGTGCATGACCTCCACGACCACCTCGGCGGTCACCCGCTCCACCTGCTCCAGATCGGCGTCGTAGCTCACCCCCACCTGCACCGGCACCGTGAGCCGCTGCTCGGGCCTGGTGTAGTTGGTCATATTGGCCTTGGCGAGCTGGCCGTTCGGGATCACCACCAGGTTGTTGGACAGCTGGCGGACCGTCGTCTGACGCCAGTTGATGTCGACGACGTACCCCTCCTCACCGCTGCTCAGCTGGATGTAGTCGCCCGGCTGGACCGTCTTGGACGCCAGGATGTGGACGCCCGCGAAGAGGTTGGCGAGGGTGTCCTGAAGCGCGAGCGCCACCGCGAGACCGCCGACGCCCAGCGCGGTGAGCAGCGGCGCTATGGAGATCCCGAGCGTCTGGAGCACCACCAGGAAGCCGATCGCCAGGACCAGCACCCGGGTGATGTTGACGAAGATGGTCGCCGAGCCCGCCACCCCCGAGCGCGACTGCGTGAACGTGTGCACCAGACCGGTGATGACCCGCGCCGCGGACAGCGTGGCCACGAGGATCAGCCACACCTCCAGCACCTGATCGGTGTGATGCTGCACGGACCTGGTGAGCGGCAGCACGACCGCCGCGGCCGCCACACCCGCCGCGATCAGCGCCCACGGCACGATCGAACGCAGCGCGTCCACGATGATGTCGTCACCGCTCCAGCGGGTCCGCTTGGCGTGCTTGGCCAGCCAGCGCAGCAGCGAACGGGAGAGGAAGGCGGCCACCAGGCCCGCCGCGACCGCGATACCGGCCACCGCCGCGTCGTCCAGGGTCAGCGCACGGTTCACCGGTCACCCCCGGAACCCGGAGTCTGCGCGGAGGGCCGTACAGGAGGTCTCGTCACGTTGTCACCTGCTCGATGTGCGGGAAGTACGAACGTGCCGGCCCCGGAACTCCGGTGACCGGCACGAGCGTTCATCCTGCCGTATCCGGAACACGCCCTACCACCCGGTCCGCTGGAACCCCGGGGCCCCGATCAGATGATGCCCTCGGCGAGTTCGGCCTGGTCGCGGTCGCTGCCGTACGCCGCGATCGGGGTGCCGTACGAGCGGCGGGCGACGTACCACCAGACGCTGGCGAGAAGGAGGACGACGGCCAGCGCCACGGCCGCGTAGTTCATCGTGCCGACGGTGACCGGCGAGGACTGCGGCAGACAGAACAGGACCGTGACACATGCCACCCAGACCACCGCGACCCAGCCGACCGGCCTGCTCCACCGGCCCAGATGCCAGGGCCCGCGCCGGAACCGGTCGCCCGCCCGCAGCCGCAGCAGCACCGGGATGGCGTACGCGGGGGTGATGCCGATGACATTGATGGCGGTCACCGCGTTGTACGCCGTCGCCGAGTACAGCGAGGGCAGCGCGAGGACCCCGGCGACCCCGACCGACAGCCATACGGCGGCCACCGGGGTCTGGGTGCGGCCGCTGACCGTGCGCCACAGCCGGGAGCCGGGCAGCGCGCCGTCCCGGCTGAACGCGAACACCATCCGGCTGGCCGCCGCGACCTCGGCGCTCCCGCAGAACAGCTGGGCCACGATCACCACCAGCAGCAGTGCCTTCGCGCCGCCGGTGCCGAGGCCGTCGAGCAGGATCTGCGCGGGCGGCACCCCGGTGGCCGTGGTGCGCGTGGCGTCGTAGTCCTGGATGGCGAAGGTGAGCCCGGCCAGCAGGACGAAGCCCGCGAGCCAGGACACCCAGATGGCCCGGACGATGCCCTTGGCGGCGGACACCGAGGCGCGCGAGGTCTCCTCGGACAGATGGGCGGAGGCGTCGTAGCCGGAGAAGGTGTACTGGGCGAGCAGCAGGCCGATCGCCGCGACGTAGACCGGGTTCGACCAGCCGGTCCCATTGACGAACGTGGTGAACACGAAGGACGGCGACCGGTGGTGGTCGGGCACGATCGCGAGCGCGCCGACGATCAGCGCGACGCCCGCCAGGTGCCACCAGACGCTGACCGAGTTGAGCACGCTGACGACGCGGACACCGAACAGGTTCAGCACCGCGTGCAGCAGGAGGATGGCGCAGAAGATCAGCATCGTCCTGTTCGGCGTCGGCACGAAGCCCCACTGGAGATTGGCGAACGCGCCGGTGAACAGGGCGGCGCCGTAGTCGATCCCGGCGATCGCGCCGAGCAGCCCGAGCAGATTCAGCCAGCCCGTGTACCAGCCCCAGCGGCGGCCGCCCAGCCGGTCGGCCATGTAGTACAGGGCACCCGAGGTCGGATACGCGCTGGTGACCTCGGCGAGCGCGAGCCCGACGCACAGCACGAACAGTCCGACGCCCGCCCAGCCCCACAGCATCACGGCGGGCCCGCCGGTGTTCAGTCCGAACCCGTACAGGGTCATACAGCCGGAAAGGATCGAGATCACGGAGAAGCTGATCGCGAAATTGCCGAAACCGCCCATGCGGCGGGCGAGTACGGGGCGGTAGCCGAGCTCGCGCAGCCGCCGTTCTTCGTCCTGCTGGGGCAGCTCTGGGGATGGGGACATGGGGGACCTCCGGGGGTGGGGACCTGGGGGTTCGGGAGGACGTCGGGACGGTCGGGGTGCTCAGGGGCAGGGCTCAGGGGTGGGTTCCGGTGCAGGCGCGAGGCTCGGTGCAGGATTCGGCGCAGGCTTTGCCACGGACGCCGGTGGCGGCGTCGCCGGCCAGGGCACGGCAGTGGTCCCGGGCCCGGGTGAACACGTCCACCGCGCGGTCGCCGTTCTGGACGCGGTACATCCAGGGCGGCGGGCCGAAGTACGGGCCGATCGCCTCGAACACCCGGTCGGCGCACGTGAATTGACCGGCTCCCCACAGGGCGTGCGCCAGATGGTTCAGGTCGGGTTGCGCACGCCGGCCGGGCGGCGCGGGCTCGAACCAGGAGTGCAGGGCGGACCGCGCCTCCTCGACGGCCGCGTCCGTGGCCCAGTGCGTGTCGGGGCGGCGCGCGCGGCGATGGCGCTCGACACGGACGTACAGGGGGAGGAGATGGAGCGCCGATCCGGGCGGGGCCCCCGCCGCCGCCCAGCGGGCGTAACCCGCCGCGTCCGTCAGCCTGTTGGAGTCGTCGTCGGCCGGGGCTCCCGTACGATCGCCTCCGCCGCCTCGCGCGTAGAGGAACTGGAGCATCCGGTGATGCGCCTCGCGGTTGAACGGGTCACGCTCGGCGGCCTCGGCCAGCAGTCCCCAGGGGCCCGGCACGAGATGCGGCTCGGGCGGGTCCGCCCGGTGCTCCGCCCAGCGTTGCTCGGGGTCCAGCTGGGCCAGGGCGAGCAGACAGATCCAGGGCACGGGATCGCGCGGCGCGAGCAGGGTGGCGGTCTCGGCGGTGTCCCACGCCTCGATCCACAACTCATGGGCCCGCAGATGCCGTTCGCGGCGGGCCCGTAACGCCCGCTCCACGCCGATCCGGGCCCGCATCACCGCCGCGTGGGCGCTGTCCGGCTCCTCCGCGAGCCAGGCGCGCACCACATCGCTGCCGGCGGCCGCGGCCGCGAGGATCTGGGTGCGCTGGGTCCACAGCCACCACTCGGTGGTCTCCGCGAGCAGGGTGCGCATGGCCACCCAGCGCCCGGTGCGTAACTCCTGGAGCACCGCGCGCAGGGCGTGGTCGGGTCCTGCCGGATCGTAGGAGGGTCTCGCTCCCTCGCGTGCCATCAGCCGAAGCCCCGGAGCCGATGACGCACGGACGAGGCGGCGGAATGAGGTGGCAACAGCCCTCCCCTGGGCGGTGCGTGGTGGTCGGCGGCCACTATAGGGGTGGTGGTTCAGCCTCACCATTGTTGCCAACTCAATGAGCCAGCCGGGCGAGTCGGCAGATCATCGGTCCGCCTCGGGTCGGCTTGACGCCGGATGCGCACGGCGGCAGGCTGACGCGGTGATCTCTGGTGCCGGGCGCGGGAGGGTACGCATGACAGGGGCGGCGCGCCGGACGGCCGTACCGGAGCGGCGGACGGCTGGACCGGCGTGACGGCGGGGCCGGTACTCGCCGTCGACCAGGGCACCTCCGGCACCAAGGCCCTGGTGGTCTGCCCGGAGCGCGGTGTCCTCGGCACCGGATACGCCGAGGTCCGCCCCCGGCACCGGCCCGGCGGACTGGTCGAGGTGGACCCGGAGGCGCTGTACGACTCGGTGCTCACGGCCGGCCGGAGCGCCCTCGCCGAGGCCGGTGAGCCCGTCGTCGCCCTGGGCCTCGCCAACCAGGGCGAGACCGTCCTCGCCTGGGACCCCGCGACCGGCCGCCCGCTCACCGACGCCCTGGTCTGGCAGGACCGCCGCGCCGAGACCGTCTGCGCCGAACTCGACCATCAGCGCGAGGAGTTGCGGCATCTCACCGGCCTCCCCCTGGACCCGTACTTCGCCGCGCCCAAGATGGCCTGGATCCGTCGCCATCTCACCCGCGAGGGCGTCGTCACCACCTCGGACGCCTGGCTGGTGCACCGCCTCACCGGCGCCTTCGTCACCGACGCCGCCACCGCCGGCCGCACCCAGCTCCTCGACCTCGACCACGTCCGCTGGTCCCCTCGCGCCCTCGACCTCTACGGCCTCACCGGCGAACCCCTCCCGGACATCACCGATGTGGCCCAACCGATCTGGGAAACCCGGGAGTTCGGATACGACATTCCGCTCACCGGGCTGATCGTGGACCAGCAGGCCGCGCTGCTCGCCCAGCGGGTCACCGCCCCCGGCGCCGCCAAGTGCACCTACGGCACCGGCGCGTTCCTGCTCGCCCACACCGGCGAACGCCCCCGGCGCGGCGACTCGGGACTGGTCGCTTGCGTGGCCTGGCGGCTTGGCGGGACCGCCAGCTACTGCCTGGACGGGCAGGTCTACACGGCCGCCTCCGCGGTGCGCTGGCTCGCCGACCTCGGGGTCATCGGCTCCGCCGCCGACCTCGACCCGGTCGGCGGCGCCGTCCCCGACAGCGGTGGCGTCACCTTCGTACCCGCCCTCGCCGGACTCGCCGCCCCCTGGTGGCGCGGTGAACTGCGCGGCTCCCTCACCGGGCTCGGCCTGGACACCACCGCCGGCCATCTGGTGCGCGCCCTGTGCGAGGGCATCGCCGCCCAGGTCGCCGAACTCGCCGAGGCGGCCGCCACCGACCTCGGCACCCCGCTCCGGACGCTGCGCGTCGACGGCGGTCTCACCCGCTCCGCGCTGCTCATGCAGACCCAGGCCGATCTGCTGCAACTCCCCGTCGAGGTCTCCGCGTTGCCCGACGCCACCGCGCTCGGCGCAGCCGCCCTCGCCCGCCTCGGCGCCGACCCCGCCCTCGGCATCGCCGAAGCCCTGCCCGAGGAGCGCCCCGCCGCCGTGTACGAGCCCCGCATCCCGGCCGACCTGGCGGCCGAACGCCGCGCCCGCTTCCGCGCGGCCGTCGCCGCCCTGCCCGGCTCATGAAGGACGCCAGGGATCCGCTCCCGGGGCCCCCGACCGTCACCGTCGAAGGCGCCCTGCCCGACCGGCCGTACGACATCGCGATCGTCGGCGCCGGAGTCGTCGGCTGCGCCATCGCCCGCCGACTCGCCCGCCACCCCCGCCTGAGCGTCGCCCTGATCGAGGCGCAGGACGATGTGGGCCAGGGCACCTCCAAGGCCAACACCGCGATCCTGCACACCGGGTTCGACGCCGTACCCGGCACCCTGGAAGCCCGGCTCGTCCGGGAGGGACACGCCCGACTCGCCACCTATGCGGCCGAGTCCGGCATCCCCGTCGAACCCGTCGGGGCGCTGCTCGTCGCCTGGGACGAGGAGCAACTCGCCGCCCTGCCCGGGCTCGCGGCGAAGGCGACAGCCAACTTCTGCGACGAAGCACGCCTGTTGAGCGGAGCGGAGCTGTACGCGCGTGAGCCGCATCTCGGTCCCGGCGCGCTCGGCGCCCTGCACATCCCCGGCGAGAGCATCATCTGCCCCTGGACCACCACCCTGGCGTACGCCACCCAGGCCGTCCGCGCCGGAGTCGAACTGCACCTGAACGCCGCTGTGGAAAAGGCCACTTGGGACGGCGGGCATCACCTGCACACCTCCCGGGGCACCCTCCGCGCCCGCCACCTCGTCAACGCGGCCGGGCTGGGCGCCGACACCCTCGACCGCCGCCTCGGACACGAGGACTTCACCGTCACCCCGCGTCGCGGCCAGCTCCTGGTGTTCGACACGTTCGCCCGCCCACTGGTCAGGCACATCCTGCTGCCCGTACCGACCGCGCTCGGCAAGGGAGTTCTGGTCGCCCCCACCGTGTACGGCAAGGTGCTGCTCGGCCCCACCGCCGAGGACCTGGACGACAAGCGGGCCACCGGCACCACCGCCGAGGGCATCGCCCTGCTGCGCGAGCGGGGCCGCCGGGTCCTGCCCGCGCTGGTCGAGGAGGAAGTCATCGCCGCCTACGCGGGGTTGCGCGCGGCCACCGGGCAGGAGGACTACCGGATCGCCGCGCACCCCGAGCGGTCGTACGTCACCGTCGGCGGCATCCGCTCCACCGGTCTGACCGCCTCCCTGGCCATCGCCGAGCACATCGCCGGACTGCTCGCCGACAGCGGCCTCGACCTCGGTCCCGAGCGCGATCTGGAGCCGGTGCCCATGCCCAACCTCGGCGAGGCGTTCCCGCGCCCCCACCAGCGTCCCGAACTGATCGCCGCCGACCCCGCCTACGGCACCCTCGTCTGCCATTGCGAGCGGGTCTCCCTCGGCGAGATCCGCGACGCCCTCGCCGGTCCGATCCCGCCCCGCGGCCCGGACGGCCTGCGCCGCCGCACCCGGGCGCGGGCGGGCCGCTGCCAGGGGTTCTACTGCGGGGCGGCCGTAAGGGAATTGCTCGAACGGCAGGGCGGGAGCGGGCGCGCATGACGGCGGTACGGCAGGTCGACGTCCTCGTGGTCGGCGCCGGGCCCGCCGGTCTCGCCGCGGCGGCCCGGCTCGCCACCGCAGGAGCCGGACGCGTGGAGGTCCTGGAGCGGGAGACGCGGCCCGGGGGAGTGCCCCGGCACTGCGCCCACGGCGGCTTCGGCACCTGGACCCGCCCGCTGACCGGACCGAGCTACGCCCATCTGCTCGCGGCGGCGGCCGAGCGGGCGGGCGCGGTGGTCAGGACGCGAACCACCGTGCTGGACTGGGAAGTTGCGGCCACCTGCGGTACGAACGTGCTGCTGACCGTCGGGCCGGAAGGACCGGAGGCCCTCGCCGCGCGGGCCGTCGTCCTCGCCACCGGGGCCCGCGAACGCCCCCGCGCCGCCCGCCTGGTGCCCGGCACCCGGCCCGCCGGTGTCTACACCACCGGTGAACTCCAGCAGGCGGTCCACCTGTTCGGGCAGCGCATCGGCACCCGGGTGGTCGTGGTCGGGGCGCGGGACGTGTCGTACGCGGCGGCCCGGACCGTCCGCACGGCCGGTGCCGAGGTCGTCGCACTGGTCACCGAACACCCCCGGGCCCGTACGAGCCCCGCCCGCGCGCGATCGGCCCGACTGGTCCAAGGCGTTCCGCTGCTGACCGACACCACGGTCACCGAACTCCTCGGCCACGGGCGGCTGTCCGGCGTCCGCGTCCGCCATCGGGACGGCCGTACGACCGTACTGCCCTGCGACACCGTCGTGTTCACCGGCGACTTCGTCCCGGACCACGAACTCGCCCGGCGCGGCGCCCTCGACCTCGACCCCGGCACCCGGGGCCCCGCCGTGCACACCGCCCTCCACACCTCGCGCCCCGGCGTCTTCGCGGCCGGAAACCTCCTGCACGCCGTGGAGCCCGCCGGCACCGCGGCCCGCGAGGGAGCCAGGGCGGCCGCCGCCGTCCTCCGCCACCTGGCGGGCGCCCCCTGGCCGCACCCCGGGATCCCGGTCACCGTCGAGTCGCCACTGCGCTGGATCACCCCCAACCGCCTCACCCCCAATCTCCTCACCCCCGACCGCAGCCACCCGGCCGCCGCCCCGCCCCCGCCCCATCTCCTGCGCATCGAAGCCCCCCTGCCCCGCCTCGTCCTGTACGTCCACCAGGACGGCCGCCTGCTGCACCGCGCCCGCCTAGGGGTCCGCACCGCCCAGCCGCACCGCACCCTGACGCTCGGTGTGTCCTGGCACGGGCGGGTGGACCCCGAGGGCGGGGAAGTGCGGGTGAGCGCGGGCTGAGCCCGGGGCGTTGTCAGTGGCGTGTGCGACAGTGCGATCGTGACTGAGATCAACACTCCGGTGACCGCCGCGCTGTCCGGCCTCGACGCCGTCGACTGGTCCGCGCTGACGCACGCCTACGGCCCCGCCGACGACGTGCCCGGACTGCTGGGCGCGCTGTGCTCCCCGGACGAGGAGCGGCGCCGCGAGGCCCTGTACGAGCTGTACGGCAACATCTTCCACCAGGGCAGCCGTTACCCGGCCACGGCCGCCGCGGTGCCGTTCCTGGTCCGCATGGCCGCGGACCCCCAGCTGCCCGACCGTGCCGGGTGCCTCCAGCTGCTGGCCGCCCTCGCCATCGGCTACGACGAGGTCCATCTGCCCGGTGGGATCGCGATCACCGAGTGGCGGGCCGCCGTCGAGGAGGTCCGCGCACAGGACCCGGAGGCGATACGCGCCGAGTACGACGCCTGGGTCGGGGCGGCGAGCGACGACAAGGAGCGGCGGATGCGGGAGTTCCGTCGCGACATGTACGACCACGACCGGCAACTGGAGGCTCTGGCCGCGGAACTTGGTGCCTACGACGCGGTGCGCGCCGGCGTCCCCGCCCTGCTGCCCCTGCTCGGCGACGCGGACGCGGCCGTACGCACGGGCGCGGCCTATGTGCTGGCCTGGTTCCCGGAGGCGGCCGGGGAGATCCTGCCGCGGCTGCTGGCGAGGCTGGACGAGGAACGCGAGCCGGGCGCCCTGGCCACGGCACTGGTGGCCATCGGGCTGCTCGGCGACGACGGGTCCGGCCCCGAACCGGCGCTCCGACTGCGGCCGTTCCTCGCCACAGGGGAACCGGTGGTGCGCTGGGCGGCGGCCACCGCGCTGGCCCGGCTCGGCGGCAGGGGCGTCGAGGCGGCCGTCACCGCCGAGGTGCTGGCCGCACTCGTCTCCGGCGCCGAGGAGCCGGGGCCCGACGAGACCCGGGTCCCGTTCCACGAGGGCGACCTGCGCGGCTACTCCGCCGCCTCCCTCACCCTGCTCGGGGACCGGTACCCGCGAAAGGCCCTGGACGCGGTGACCGACGGACTCGCCGCCACCACCGGCCCGGCGAGCTTCCCCGTCGCCACGGCCGCGCTCCGGCTGGCCTTCGGCGAGCCCGGACCGCAGGGACCCGGCGCCTTCACGGAGCTGACCGAAGCACAGCGCCGCCTGGTCCGGGTCCTCGCCGAACGCGACAGGGCCACCTGGCAGTGGGCGAACTTCTGCGGCATCGTCCGCTCCTGGGGCCTGCCCACCCCGCGCGACGCACTGCGCGCCTACGCCGGACTGCCCGAGGAGTGACCGTGAGGGGGAGGCTCGTGTGCGGCGTGCCCAGATGTGGCGTGCTCGTGTGCGGCGTGCCCATATGCGGCGGACTCAGCTGAACGAGCCGTGCCGCCCCGCCCCCGAGGCGAACCGGGCGGCGCCCTCCGCGCTCTGCGCCAACACGCCCGCGCCATGGCGGAGTTCACCGAGCAGCGCCGCCTCCTCCGACAGCCCCTCCTGGTCGAGGACCGAGGCGCGGTCGCTGCGCAGACACGCCTGCGGGAACCGGGCGATCTCCGCGGCCAGCGCCTCCGCCTCGGCGCGCGCGGTGCCGGTCGGCACCACACGATTGGCGAGCCCCATCGCCTGCGCCTCGGGCGCCGGCACCGGCCGGCCGGTCAGGATCAGGTCCATGGCCCGGCTCGTCCCGATCAGCCGGGGCAGCCGTACGGTCCCGCCGTCGATCAGCGGCACCCCCCAGCGGCGGCAGAACACCCCGAACACCGCGTCCTCCTCGGCCACCCGCAGATCGCACCACAGGGCCAGCTCCAGGCCGCCCGCCACCGCGTGCCCGGCGACGGCCGCGATCACCGGCTTGGACAGCCGCAGCCGGGTCGGACCCATCGGCCCGTCGCCGTCCGCCGCCACCCGGTTGCCCCGCTCGGTGCCGATCGCCTTCAGATCGGCCCCCGCGCAGAACGTGCCGCCCTCGCCCCACAACACCGCCACCCGGGCCTTCTCGTCCGCCTCGAACGCACGGAACGCGGCGACGAGTTCGGCCGCCGTCGGACCGTCCACGGCATTGCGGGCCGCGGGCCGGGACAGGACGACGGTGGTGACGTACTCCTCGCGCTCCACACGGACCGGCACGGCGGGCACTCCCTCTCCAGACGGCTGGGAGGGCCACTCTGCCTCAGATGACCTTCAGCCGCACCAGTGCCCCCAGGGTCAGCGCCCCCGGCAGCAGCGGCGCCCAGACCGTGATGATCCGATAGGCCAGCACCACCGCCGTGGCCGGCGCCGCCGGACCGCCGACCGCGACCAGGGCCACGATCAGCGCGGCCTCCACCGAACCGAGCCCGCCCGGGGTCGGCACCAGGGCCACCGCGACGGTCGCCGCGAGATAGGCGAGCGCCATATGGGCGGGCGGCACCGGCAGCCGCAGTGCCTGGCCGACCGCGGCGAGCCCGGCCGCCTGGAGCGCCGGGAAGGCCAGCGACCCGCCCCACAGCGCCAGGGCGCGGACCGGCCGGGTGTGCACGGAACACGCCTCGCCCACGGCGTCCCGGACGAACGCGGCGGCCCGGACGCGCAGCGGTCGTACCAGCGCCCCGGCGACCACCACCGCCACCAGCAGCCCGGCCGCGCACAGGAGCAGCGGCAGCGTCGAACCGCCCGGCAGCAGCGGGCCGAGCCGCAGCGCGTCCGGGAAGACCAGCAGCAGGGCCGCCAGCAGCCCGAGCCGGCCCGCGCTCTCCGCCAGCAGATACAGCGCGAGCGCGGCCGAGGAGCGGGCCGGCGGCACCCCGCACACGGTCATGAAACGCAGGTTCACCGCGCCCGCGCCGAGCCCGGTGGGCAGCAGATGATTGGCCGAGGCCGCCGCGAACTGGGTGGCCAGCAACCGTCCCCTGGGCAGCGCCTGGACCACCGCGCCCTGCCGGGTGACGGCCGCCGCCACCCAGGTCAGACAGGTGGCACCGGCCGCCGCCAGCAGCCAGGGCCAGGACGCGGTACGCAACTGCCCGAAGCCCGCGGTGAGCAGCGAGCGATTGCGTACGGCGGCCACGGCGACCAGCGCGAGCGGCAGCAGGCACAGCGTCTGCCGGACGGGCACGCGGCGGCGGAGTCGTGCCCGGGACAGCGGGGAAGCGGGGACGGCAGTCACATCCGCAGAGGGTCCCGGCGCCGTCCCAACGGGGGGTGGCGCGATCGGGGACGGCGGCTTACGGGCAGTGGTCTGCGGGGCCATGGGGGCCGTCCGGTTCGTCGGGGCGCCCCGGTCGACGGACGCCGGAGCGGGTGAAAAGCCTCGGACCTTGACCTCAACGAAGCTTGAGGTTCTACCTTCTCCTCATGAGCATGGAGACCACCGCATGGACGCAGCTGCACAGCGTGATGAACGCGCAGGCCGACCGCCGTCCTCTCGCCCGCGCCACGCTGCGCCGCATCGCCGCCTTCGCCCGCCCGCACCGCGCCGGCATCATCCGCTTCGTCCTGCTCGGGGTCCTGACCGCCCTGCTCGCCGTGGCGACCCCGGTACTCGCCGGACATGTCGTGGACGCCATCGTCTCGGGGCACGACTCCGGGACCGTGGTCCGCCTGTCCCTGCTGATCGCGCTGGTCGCCCTCGCGGAGGCCGGGCTCGGCATCCTCGGCCGGCGGCTGTCGTCCACGCTCGGCGAGGGACTCATCCTCGACCTCAGAACGGCCGTGTTCGACCATGTGCAGCGCATGCCCGTCGCCTTCTTCACCCGCACCCGCACGGGAGCGCTGGTCAGCCGCCTCAACAACGATGTGATCGGCGCCCAGCGGGCCTTCGCCAACACCCTCTCCGGCGTGGTGACCAACCTGGTCACCCTGCTGCTCACGCTCGCCGTGATGCTGACCCTGTCCTGGCAGATCACCCTGCTCGCGCTCGTACTGCTGCCCGTCTTCGTGCTGCCCGCGCGCCGCATGGGCAGCCGGATGGCCCGGATGCAGCGGGAGGCGGCGGCGCTGAACGCGGCCATGGGCACCCGGATGACCGAGCGGTTCTCCGCGCCCGGCGCCACCCTGGTCAAGCTGTTCGGCCGCCCCGACGAGGAGTCGGCGGAGTTCGCCGCGCGCGCCTCCCGGGTCCGGGACATCGGGGTGCGCACGGCCACCGCCCAGTCGGTGTTCATCACCTCCCTCACCCTGGTCTCCGCCCTCGCGCTCGCCCTCGTCTACGGCCTCGGCGGCTGGTTCGCGCTGCGCGGCACTCTGGAGGCCGGGGCCGTCGTCTCGCTGGCCCTGCTGCTGACCCGCCTCTACGCCCCGCTCACCTCGCTCGCCGGGGCCCGGGTGGAGGTGATGAGCGCGCTCGTCAGCTTCGAGCGGGTCTTCGAAGTGCTGGATCTGAAGCCGCTGATCGAGGAGAAGCCGGACGCGATCGAGGTGCCCGAGGGCCCGGTCGCCGTCGAGTTCGACGCCGTCCGCTTCGCCTACCCGGCCGCCGACCAGGTCTCCCTCGCCTCCCTCGAGGAGGTCGCCGCCCTCGACACCCGCGGCGGCACCGAGGTCCTGCACGGCATCTCCTTCCGCGCCGAACCCGGACAGACCATCGCCCTCGTCGGCTCCTCCGGCGCCGGGAAGTCCACCATCGCGCAGTTGCTGCCGCGGCTCTACGACGTCGACGAGGGTGCCGTACGGGTCGGCGGGGTGGACGTGCGCGAGGTGACGGCGGCCTCGCTGCGGGCCACGCTCGGCATGGTCACCCAGGACGGCCACCTCTTCCACGACACCGTCCGCGCCAATCTGCTGCTCGCCCGCCCAGGTGCCGCCGACGAGGAACTGTGGGACGCCCTCGGCCGGGCCCGTCTCGCCGAGGTCGTACGGTCCCTGCCCGACGGTCTCGACACGGTCGTCGGGGAGCGCGGCTACCGGCTGTCCGGCGGTGAGCGCCAGCGGATGACCATCGCCCGGCTGCTGCTGGCCCGCCAGCGTGTCGTCATTCTCGACGAGGCCACCGCGCATCTGGACAACACCTCCGAGGCCGCCGTCCAGGAGGCGCTCACCGAGGCGCTGGAGGGCCGCACCGCCGTGGTCATCGCCCACCGGCTGTCCACCGTACGCTCCGCCGACCAGATCCTGGTGATCGAGTCCGGCCGGATCGCGGAGCGGGGTACGCACGAGGAACTGCTGGCGGCGGACGGGCGCTACGCCGAGCTGTACCGGACGCAGTTCGCACAGGGGGCCGGGGAGGCGGTGGGCGCGGAGACGGAGGTGGGGGCGGTCTGAGGCCCCGCGCCGCCCGTAAGGGAGGGTCCCGCCCCGGCCCGTACGTGTGAGCCCGGTGAACCTGGATACGCGGAGCGCACGGCACCACGGCTCGTCCGGAAGGCCCACGCCCATGACCAGCGAGAACGCGCCCGCTCCGGGATCGGAGATCACCCTGAGGGTGAACGGCAAGCCACACACCCTGTACGTCGACCACCGCCGTGTCCTGCTGGACCTGCTGAGGGAGGACCTGGGGCTCACCGGTGCCAAGAAGGGCTGCGACCACGGCCAGTGCGGTGCCTGCACCGTGCTGGCCGGCGGGCGGCGGCTCAACAGCTGTCTGCTGCTGGCGGTGACCCTCGACGGCGCCGAGGTCACCACCGTGGAGGGCCTGGGCGGCGACGGCGAGGAAACGCATCCGTTGCAGCGGGCCTTCCTCGACCGCGACGCCTTCCAGTGCGGCTACTGCACCCCGGGCCAGCTCTGCTCCGCCGTCGGCATGCTCGCCGAGGCCGCGGCCGGCCACCCCTCCCATGTCACCGACCCCGCCGCCCCCTCCGGGCGCCCCGTCGCGCTGGACCGGCCCGAGATCCGCGAGCGCATGAGCGGCAATCTGTGCCGCTGCGGCGCCTATCCGGGCATCGTCGCCGCGGTGGAGGACGTGATCGAGTGAACGGCTTTGGATACCTCAGGCCCACCACGCTCCAGGAGGCCGCCGAGGCCTACGCCGCCCACCCCGGCGCCCGCTACCTGGCCGGCGGCACCAACCTGGTCGACCTGATGAAACTCGGCGTCGAACGGCCCGCCTTCCTCGTCGACGTCGGCGCCCTGCCCCTCGACGGCATCGAGGAACTGCCTAACGGCTCCCTGCGGGCCGGTGCCACCGTCCGCAACAGCGACCTCGCCGCCGACCCGCGCGTACGCGACCGCTACCCGGCGCTCTCCCAGGCCCTCCTCGCCGGTGCCTCCGGTCAGCTCCGCAACGCGGCCACCACCGGCGGCAACCTCCTCCAGCGCACCCGCTGCCCCTACTTCCAGGCTCTGGACAAACCCTGCAACAAACGCGATCCGGGCAGCGGCTGCGGCGCCCTGGAGGGCGTCCACCGCGACCACGCGGTGCTCGGGTGGTCCGAGCGGTGCGTCGCCACCCACCCCTCCGACATGGCCGTCGCGCTCGCCGCGCTGGACGCCGAGGTCGAGCTGTACGGCACCGACGGCACCCGCAGCATGCCCGTGGCCGACTTCCACCGGCTGCCCGGCGAACACCCCGAGCGGGACACCGAGATCCGGCCCGGCGAGATCGTCACCGGCGTGCTGCTGCCCGCCGCCACGGCCGGGATGCCCTCCGCCTACCGCAAGGCCCGGGACCGGGCCTCGTACGCCTTCGCGCTCGCCTCCGTGGCCGTCGTGCTGCGGCTCGCGGACGGCGCGATCGAGCATGTGGGCCTCGCCTTCGGCGGGCTCGCGCACAAGCCCTGGCGGGCCCGGCGCGCCGAGGAGGCCCTGCGCGGCGCGGCCCCCACCCCGGCCGCCCTCGAACGCGCCGTCGACCTCGAACTGGCCGCCGCCCGTCCCCTGGAGGAGAACGCGTACAAGGTGCCGCTCGCCCGCAACCTCGCCCTCGACGTCCTCGGCCGCCTCGCCCCGGCCCCCGCCGTGGCCTGACGCGCACCACCGGTGACAGGAGGAACCAGAGGACCCGACCCGGTCACAGGAGGACCCATGCCCCACACCGACACTGTCCTCGGCGCTCCCGCCGAGCGCCTGGAGGGGCGGCAGAAGGTCACCGGCGCCGCCCGTTACGCGGCCGAGCACCCGCAGCCCGGCCGCGCCCACGCCTGGCCGGTGCCCGCCGCCGTGGTGCGCGGCCGGGTCACCGAGGTGGACAGCTCGGCTGCCCGCGCCCTGCCGGGCGTCCTCGCCGTCCTCACCCCGGGCGACGCGCCCAGGGTCGCCGAACCCGAGGACGCCACCCTCGCCGTGCTCCAGGACCCGCGGGTACCGCACCGGGGCTGGTGCGTCGCCCTCGTCGTCGCCGAGACCCTGGAGACCGCACGGGCCGCCGCCCACCTGGTGCGCGTCCACTACGACAGCGAGCCGTACGACATCGAACTGAGCGCGGACCACCCGCGGGCCTACGAACCGGAGGAGGCCAACGCCGGGCTGCCCGGCCGGGTCGAGCACGGCGACCCCGAGGGCGCCTTCGCGGCCGCGGCGACCCGTGTCGACGTCGCCTACCGGGTGCCGCCGCTGCACAACCACCCGATGGAGCCGCACGCGACCACGGCCCGCTGGGACGACGACCGGCTCACGGTCTACACCTCCAGCCAGGGCGGTACGACGGCACGCGCCGTGCTCGCCCAGATGTTCGAGCTGCCCGAGGACAAGGTCACCGTGGTCAGCGAGCACGTCGGCGGCGGCTTCGGCTCCAAGGGCACCCCGCGCCCCGACCTGATCCTCGCCGCCATGGCCGCCCTGCGCACCGCCCGCCCGGTCACCCTCGCCTACCCCCGCCGCCAGCTGCCCACCACCGTCGGCCATCGCGCGCCCACCCTGCACCGGCTGCGCCTCGGCGCCGATCCGGACGGCCGGCTGACCGCGCTGGTGCACGAGGTGACCACACAGACCTCCCGGGTCAAGGAGTTCGTGGAGCAGGCCGCGGTGCCCGCCCGCGTCATGTACGCCACGCCCAACCTGCGCACCCTCCACCGCGTGGTCGCCCTCGATGTGCCGAGCCCCTCCTGGATGCGGGCCCCCGGCGAGTCGCCCGGCATGTACGCCCTTGAGTCCGCCATGGACGAACTCGCCGAGGCGCTCGGCATGGACCCGGTGCGGCTGCGGATCCGCAACGAGCCCGAGCACGAGCCGGGCACCGGCATGCCGTTCAGCAGCCGCCACCTGGTGCAGTGCCTGCGTGAGGGGGCCCGGCGGTTCGGCTGGGAGGACCGCGATCCGCGCCCGGGCACCCGCCGCGAGGGCCCCTGGCTGCTCGGCACCGGTGTCGCCGCCGCCACCTACCCGGCCTCCGCCGTCCCGGCCACCGCCACCGCGCGCGCCCTGCCCGACGGCACCTTCGAGGTGCGGATCAACGCGACCGACATCGGCACCGGGGCCCGTACCGTCCTCGCCCAGATCGCCGCCGACACCCTCGCCACCACCCTGGACCGGGTGCGCATCGAGATCGGGCACAGCGATCTGCCCCCGGCCTGGCTGGCCGGCGGCTCCACCGGCACCGCCTCCTGGGGCTGGGCCGTCCACGACGCCTGCGCCGACCTGGCCGCCCGACTCGCCGTGGAAGAAGGCCCGTTGCCCCCCGACGGCCTCGAAGCGCACGCCGACACCGCGGGCCGCGCCGACGCCGAAGTCCCCTACGCCCGGCACGCGTTCGGCGCCCACTTCGCCGAGGTGGCCGTCGACACCGTCACCGGCGAGACCCGGGTGCGCCGACTGCTGGGCGTGTTCGCCGCCGGGCACATCCTCAACTCCCGTACCGCGCACTCCCAGTTCACCGGCGCCATGATCATGGGTCTGGGCATGGCGCTCACCGAGGGCAGCACCCTGGACCCCGCGTTCGGCGACTTCCCCGAGTGCGACCTCGCCTCCTACCATGTGCCCGCGAACGCCGATGTGCCCGCCGTCGAGGGCCACTGGATCGACGAGGACGACACCCATCTCAACCCCATGGGCAGCAAGGGTGTCGGTGAGATCGGCATCGTCGGCACCGCCGCCGCGATCGGCAACGCCGTCCACCACGCCACCGGCGTCCGCTGCCGCGAACTGCCCCTCACCCCCGACCGGATCCTCGCCGGTCTGCCCGTCGCGGGGTGACGGTGGCCGGGCCGACCTGGGAGTACGACGGCTACCAGGCCGAACGCGAGCGGCTGCGGGAGTCCCTGTGCACCCTGGGCAACGGGTATGTCGCGACCCGGGGCGCGCTGCCCGAGTGCACCGCCGACGAGCTCCACTACCCGGGCACCTACGCGGCCGGCCTCTACAACCGGCTCACCTCCGAGATCGCGGGCCGCCGGGTCGAGAACGAGGACATGGTCAACCTGCCCAACTGGCTGCCCCTGCGCTTCCGTCCGGCGGCCGACGGAGCCGACTGGCTGACCCCGGACACCGCCACCGTCACCGAACACCACCTCACCCTGCACCTCGACGCGGGCCTGCTGGAGCGCCGTACCCGCTACCGCCTCGGGCCCGATGGGTCCCTGCTGGTACGGCAGTCGCGCCTGGTCCATCTCGGCGACCCCCATCTGGCCGCGCTGCGCACGGAGTTCACCACCGAGGGCGCGGTGCTGGACCTGGATGTCGAGGCCGCGCTCGACGGCGATGTCACCAACGCGGGCGTCGCCCGCTACCGCGATCTGGACGGCCGCCATCTCACCGACGTGCGCACCGCGGCGGCCGGCGCCGCCACCGTGTGGCTGGACTGCCGCACCCGCACCTCCGACATCCGCATCGCCCTCGCGAGCCGGCTCACCGTCACGCGGGTCCCAGCGGGCCCGGGGGCGGGGGACCCTCCGGACACCCCACCGCCCGTCACCGCCACCGCCGAACCCCGCCGCGCCGTACAGACGTCGCGCCTCACCCTGACCCCCGGCCGTACCGTCACCGTCGACAAGACCGTCGCCCTGCACACCTCCCACGACCCCGCCATCGGCGACCCGCTGCGCGCGGCCCTCGACCGGCTGGCCGGTGCCCCCGGCTTCCCGGAGCTGCGGGAGTCCCACCGCGCCGCCTGGGCGCGGCTGTGGCGCCGCACCGTCCTCGACGTGCCCGGCGAGGCCGGACGGATCCTGCGGCTGCACCTCTTCCACGTACTCCAGACCCTCTCCCCGCACACCGCCGACCTGGACGTCGGCGTCCCCGCGCGCGGACTGCACGGCGAGGCGTACCGCGGCCATGTCTTCTGGGACGAACTCTTCGTGCTGCCCTACCTCGACCTCCATCTGCCCGAGGTCTCCCGGGGGTTGCTCCGCTACCGGCACCGCCGCCTGGACGCGGCCCGCCGCGCCGCGGCCCGGCTCGGCAGACGCGGCGCGTGCTACCCCTGGCAGAGCGGCAGCGACGGCCACGAGGAGACCCAGGAACTCCATCTCAACCCCCGCTCCGGCCGCTGGCTGCCCGACCACTCCCGCCTCCAGCACCATGTCGGCTCGGCGGTCGCCTACAACGTGTGGCAGTACTGCGAGGCCACCGGCGACAGCGCCTTCCGCGCCGGCGAGGGCGCCGAGATGCTCCTGGAGATCGCCCGCTTCTGGGCCGACTCCGCGGTGTACGACGACCACTTGGGCCGGCACCGCATCCGGGGCGTGGTCGGCCCCGACGAGTACCACGACGCCTACCCCGGCGCCGACCGGCCGGGCCTGGACGACAACACGTACACCAACGCCACCGCCGCCTGGGTGCTCGCCCGCGCCCTGGACCTGCTGCGCACCCTGCCCGAACCGCGCCGCCGCGAACTCACCGAACGCCTCGGCCTCGAAGTGGGCGAGACCGACCGCTGGGCGGAGGTCGCGCACACCCTCCATGTGCCCCGGCACGACGGGGTGATCAGCCAGTTCGCGGGCTACGGCGACCTCGCCGAACTCGACTGGGGCGCCTACCGCGAACGCTACGGCGACATCCGGCGCCTGGACCGGATCCTGGAGGCCGAGGGCGACACCGTCAACCGCTACCAGGCGTCCAAGCAGGCCGACGTACTGATGCTGGCCTACCTCTTCGCGCCCCGCGAACTGCACGCGCTCTTCCGGCAGTTGGGTCATGACATCGACGAGGACACCTGGTCCGCGACGGTCGACCACTACCTGGGCCGCACCAGCCACGGCTCCACTCTCAGCGGACTCGTGCACGGCTGGATCCTGACCCGCGCCCGCCGCGCCGACGCCTGGCGGTACGTCCAGGAGACGCTGCGCGGCGACATCGCCGACATCCAGGGCGGCACCACCGGCGAGGGCATCCACCTCGGCGCGATGGCCGGCACCCTCGATCTGGTGCAGCGCGGGCTGACCGGCCTGGAGACCCGCGACGGCGCCCTCTGGCTGGACCCCGTCCCGCTGCCCAAGGTCTCCACCTACGGCTTCTCGATCCGCTACCTCGGCCACTGGGGGATCGGCGTCCGGCTCGCCCGCAAGCAACTGGAGATCGCCGTGCCCGACTCCGCGGGCGCACCCATCGACGTACGCCTCGCGGACCGGGTGGTGACGGTGCGGCCGGGGCGCACGGTGCGGCTGGTGCTGCCGGAGTGAGGACCTCGGGGGTCGAAACCGGGGCCGAAGCTGTGTAAGTTCACCAGCGTTGACGTTGTGCGGGTGTTGCTGGAGGTGTGTGGGCTGTGCTGATGACCGGCAAGGTGCTGCGTTTCGACGAGGTCCGCGGATACGGGTTCATCGCCCCGGCCGAACCGGGCGAGGACGTCTTCATGCACGCGAACGACCTGCTGGACGAGAAGTACCTCTACCACGAGGGCAGCGAGGTCGAATTCCACCTGGAGATGGGGGAGAAGGGCCCGAAGGCCTCCCAGATCCGGCTGGTCTACCAGCCCTCCTCGCACCGCCTGCCCAACCGCCCGGTCTTCTCCGACGGCGCCGCCACCGCCGAGCGCCCCGCCGCCGCGCCGTCCGGTGAGGCCACCGGCGCGGGCCGCTTCCGCACCGAACTGACCGAGGTCCTGGTCACCTCGGTCGACTCCCTCACGGCCGCGCAGATCCGCCAGGTCAGGGAGCGGGTCGTCGAACTGGCCCGGGAAAAGGGCTGGTTGACCGCCTGACCGGATCCGGCCGAGCCGCCCTCGGCCGACCCCGCGAGGGACCCCGCCGTACTCCTCCTCCCGGCCCCTGGAGCACATCGTGACGACAGCCTGCCCGACCGGCGACCCGTGGGTGCGCCGCTTCCACCCGGCACCCGACGCGTCCGCCCGGCTGGTGTGCTTCCCGCACGCCGGTGGCTCGGCGACCTTCTACTTCCCGCTCTCCGCGGCCCTGCGCGGCACGGCCGACGTGGTCGCGGTGCAGTACCCGGGGCGGCAGGACCGGCACGCGGAGAAGGGCATCGAGACCATCGCGGAGCTGGCGGACCGCGCCCATGAGGCTCTCCAGCCGTACGCGGACCGCCCGTTGACGTTCTTCGGGCACAGCATGGGGTCCATCGTCGCCTTCGAGGTGGCCCGCCGCTTCGAACGCGACGGCGAGGGCCCCGTCCATCTCTTCGCCTCGGCGCGCCGCGCCCCGTCCGCCTACGCGGGCGAGAACGTGCACCAGCGGGACGACGACGGCATCATCGCCGAGATGCGCCGGCTCAGCGGCACGGACGCCCGGCTGCTGGACGACGAGGAGATCGTGCGGATGATCCTCCCGGCCCTGCGCAGCGACTACACCGCCGTCGAGACCTACCGGGCCACGCCCTCCACCGTCATCAGCACCCCCATCACCGCCCTCACCGGCGACACGGACCCCCGTGTCACCCCCGAGGAGGCCCACGCCTGGCGCGCCCACACCACCGGGACCTTCGACCTGCGGATCTTCCCCGGCGGCCACTTCTATCTCTCCGAGCAGATCCCCGAACTGGCGGATCTCCTGCGGGCCCGGCTGACAGGGGAGGACCCGGCCGCCGTACGGTGAGCCGCCGACAGCTCGGCCGGATCCCGCCGCTCAGAACTCGCTCCGCGTGTCGCTCCTGCGGTCTCCCCGGACGACATGGCGCTCGTACAGGCCCGCCCGTGCGGTCCTGCGCCACGGCCGCGCAAGACGCAGCGCCGCGTCGATGTCGGGGTCCCGCGAGTCGAGGTCGATGTCGGCGATCGCGAGGCCGGGGCTGCTGTCGGCGGGGCAGCTCGCGAGCCGTCGTCCGCCGGGAGCGAAGACCGCGGCGGGAGCGGTCGCCCCGAACTGGGCCGGGACGGAGTAGCCCACCCAGTAGTTGTAGAGGGTCGAGTACGCCTGCGCGACGACCGCCCGTGCGGCGTCGTCGACCATGACGGAGACCAGGAGGCACTCCACGCCCAACTGTTCGTACTCGTGGAAGACTTCCGGGAAGTTCACCTCGATGCACAGGGCGGTGCCGAACCGGATGCCGTCGACCTCGAAGACCAGTGGCTCAGTGCCCGGTGTGTACATGTGCGAGACCTCGGTGTGCGACAGGTACCGCTTGTCGTAGCGGGAGACGAGCACACCCTTGTCCGAGACGACATACAGGCTGTTGTGCGGCCGATGCGGGGGCGTCAGCGGATGCGGCGCTCCGAACGCCACCCAGAGGCCCAGCTCTCCGGCCAGGTCGGCGACGGACTCCGCCTCGGCGCGTACGACCTCCCAGTCGACCCGGCTCCAGTCAGCGGCGGCGAGCGTCCCGCGCGGGCCGGACGAGAGTACGTGCTTGCCGGGGTAGGTGATCGACCCCTCCGGGAACTGCACCAGCCGCGCGCCGGCGGCACCGGCCGCGCGCAGCAGCGTCCGCATCTGCCGACCGCTCGCCCGCAGATTCTCCGGGTCGGTGGGATCCTCCGGAACCGTGCTCTGCGCGACCGCCAGCCGCAAGCTCCTGCCCATCGGGGCACGATAGAGCACGCGGAACATCGGCGCTCGCTCCGGCCGGCTCCACCCGCGTCGTGCTACCCGAGTTCCCTCGGCCCGTAGAGCGCCGCCGGAGCCCCCGTCGTCAGGGCCCAGTACCGGTCGCCGTACGACCAATGCCACCATTCCGTGGGGTAGTTCACCAGCCCGGCGGCGGTCAGGGCCGACCCCAGGACGTCACGGTGGGCGCGGGCCGTGTCGCTGATGTTGTCCGCCGCCGTGTAGCAGGCACCCGCGCTGTCCTCGGGGTTGGCGTTCATCGCCGTTCCCATGTCCAGCTCCTGGCCGTCGGCGTCGATCAGCGTGAGATCGACGGCCGCCCCGGCACTGTGCGGGGCGATCTCGGGCGGCGAGACGTACCGGCTGGCCGCCGAACGCACCAGCTCGGCGGACCAGTCGGGGTGAGCGGCGCTCAACTCCGCGCTGTACTCCTCGAAATAGCGCCGCTGGAGGGACGGCGGCCGGTACCCCTCGACGAACAGCAGCCGCAGCCCCTCGGGCAGCAACTCCTGTGCCTTGAGCAGCCGTTCGAACACACCCTCCCGTAGCCGGGCGAACGCACCGCCCCCGTCCACCTTGCGCGCGTCGACCGGCAGCCGGCCGTCACGGCGCACATCCACCAGCCGCTCACCGCACTCCCGCACGGGCACGGCGGCGACCTTCGGATCGGACATCAAGATGATCTCTGCCATGGCCCGATCGTCTCAGCCCCGCGCCGCCACCGGGAGAGGTTCGGGCCATCGCAGTCGTCAGAACCTCAGCGTCAGATGGCGCGGCCCCCGCAGCATGGCGTTCTGCCGGTACGGCGGCGGGTCCTCGACCAGTTCCGCCGTGCCCAGCCGGGGTAGCAGCGCCGTCAGCGCGGACTGCGCCTCCAGACGGGCGAGCGGGGCGCCGTAGCAGAGGTGGATGCCGGAGCCGAAGCCGAGGTGCTCATTGTCGGCGCGGGTCGGGTCGAAGCGGTCGGGATCGGTGAAGCGGCGCGGGTCGCGGTTGCCCGCGGCCAGGGCCAGGAACACGGAGGAGCCGCGCGGGAGCGTGGTGCCGGCGACATCGAAGTCGGCGAGCGGGATGCGCTCGCGCATGTGCACCGGGGGTTCGAAGCGCAGCAGTTCCTCCACCGCCCTCGGCATCAGCTCGGGTTCGCGGCGCAGCCGGTCCAGCTCCTCGGGATGGCGCAGCAGGGTCAGCACCCCGTTGGTGATGAGGTTGACCGTGGTCTCGTGCCCGGCGATCAGCAACAGCACCGCGGTCTGCGCCAGTTCCTCCTGGCTGAGCCGCAACTCGGGGTCGGGTTCGGAGACGAACGCGGACAGGAGGTCGTCGCGCGGGTCTTCCCGGCGCTGCTCGGCCAGGCCCACCAGATACCCGCCCATCTCCTGGCGGGCCCGCTCGGCCTCGTCGCGCGGCGCCGAGCTGGCGTCCGGCCGTACGTCGGCGGACGCCACCAGCGTGTCCGACCAGGCCCGGAAGAGCGGTTCGTCCTCGTGCGGCACCCCGAGCAGCCGGCAGATCACCGTGACCGGCAGCGGATAGGCGAAGTCGTCCACGAGATCGACCTGTCCGCCCGACTCGAACGGCGCCAGCAGCTCCTTGGTGATGTTCTCGATCTCGGTGCGCATCCCGTCCACCCGGTGCGGCGTGTGCGGCGGGCCGAACGGCCGCATGGCCAGGGTGCGCAGCCGGTGGTGCTCCGGATCGTCCAGGCGCAGGAACGGCGGCTTGGCGGTCTCCAGGCCGCGGGTGCGGGGATCCGCGCTCATCCGCGGATCGTGCAGCAGCGCGGCGACCTCGTGATAGCCGCCGATCAGCAGGCTGCCGTCGGCCTGCGGGACGACGGCGCCGGCCTCGCGGAGCTCCGCGTACAGGGGGTAGGGGTCGGGGCGGCTGGCGTAGTCGGTGATCCTGGCCAGCAGGGTGCCGGGGTCCATGTCGGCTCCTCGGAGTCGGGGCGGGCTATACCACCGTCAGCCGGCGGTCCGGCAGATAGCCGGTCAGTGCGACCGTCGGGCCGTGGGACAGCACCGACGGGTCCGGTACGTCGGACGGGATCGGGATCTCGGCGGCGATCGCCCGGTCGGCGGCGCCCGGCGGGGGCGGGAACGGCGCGCCGGTCTCGATCAGATGCCGGTAGTAGTCGAGCGACTTGGCCATGTCGACGGTGACCGCGGCGGTGACCCGGCCCCGGTAGCCGTAGACCATGGCGAGCCGCCGCGCCTCCAGGGAGCCCTGCGCGATGACCACGTGGTCGGAGTAGGTGGGCACCCCCACCGACTTGATGTTGAGCCCGAACTGGGTCGACCAGAACGTCGGCAGGGCCAGGTGCGGGCGCCGCAGCGGTCCCGGGTTGACCATGTTGTGGGCGGCCACCTCGGCCTGGGTGACCGCGTTGCCCCAGTGCTCCAGGGACAGCAGCTGGTAGCCGAAGAGCGGGTGCGGGAAGCGGGAGACGTCACCGGCCACGAAGACGTCGTCGGTGACGATGCCGTACATGTTGAAGGCCCGGCACCCGGCGTCACAGGCCAGCCCGCGCGGGCCCGCCGCGAGCCCGGACTCCGCGAGCCACTCCACATTGCGCACCGCGCCGAGCGCCACCACGCACACATCCGCGTCCACCTGGTTGCCGTCGGACAGCTCCACACCGGTGAAGGTCTTCTCGCCGAGCAGCCTGGTCACCGTGACCCCGGTGCGCAGGTCCACGCCGTGGTTGCGCTGCATGGCGGCCGCGAGCTTGGACAGGGTGCCGCCGAGCGCGCCGACCAGGGGCGCCGGGCCGCGCTCGGTGACCGTGACCTCCAGACCGCGCTCCCGGCAGGCCGAGGCGATCTCGGAGCCGGTGAACCCGCCGCCGATCACCAGCACCCGCCGCGGTCCCGCGTCCAGCGCCGCCGCGAGCCCCGCCGCGTCCTCGCGGGTGCGCACGGTGAACACGCCGTCCAGCGCGGCCTCCGCCGGGTTCGGCCAGGGCCGGGCGCGGGTTCCGGTGGCGATCAGCACCCGGTCGTACGGCAGTGACTCCCCGTCGTCGAGCAGCACCCGCTGGCCCAGCGTGTCCAGGCCGGTGGCCCTTACACCGAGCACCCAGTCCGCCTCGGGGTCGCGGCGCATCGGCAGCCCGGTGGAGTCGGCGGGCGCGACGCCCAGCAGTACCTGCTTGGACAGCGGCGGGCGGTCGTACGGCGGATGGGGCTCGTCCCCGACGATGGTCAGGGAGCCGGTGAAACCCTGCTCGCGCAGCGCCTCCGCGGCCCGCAGCCCGGCCAGCGAGGCGCCCACGACGACGATCCGGCCGTCCATGAGGTCATCGGGCACCGCCGCTCACCTCTTCCCCGAGGAGAATGGCCTGCACCGGGCAGGCCGCGGCGGCCTGGCGCACCCGTTCGACCTGATCGTCGGGGACGGCCGGGGCGTACAGCAGCCCCTCCTCGCCGTGCAGCCCGAACACGTCCGGCGCGAGGAACACGCACTGTGCGTACCCCTGGCAGCGCGTGAGGTCGACAACGGTCTGCATCGCAACCACTTCCTCCTCCGCCGTACCGCCCCCTCATATCCAGCATGGGGTGAGACCGGGGCGCGCGCACGGCCACCCGGGCGGCGGCCGGGAGCCGCGCGCCAACGCCGCGGAGGGAAGCGCCGGTTGACGGATCCGGACGAACGCCCACATGTCCGCGGGCCCGCGCAGAAAAACTGGTCCAACCAGTTGACCACTGTACGAACCGCGGCCACCCTGATCGCCATGACCGAGGGACACATACGGCGCGAGGCGGTCTCCGACCAGCTCTTCGCCCTGTTGCGGGACAGGATTCTCGGCGGGGCGCTGCCGGCGGGCAGCGCGCTCACCGCCGAGCGGGAACTCGCGGCCGAGTTCGGGGTGAACCGGCACGCCGTACGGGAGGCCGTCAAACGCCTCCAGCAGGCCCGGCTGGTCGAGGTCAGCCACGGCGGCCGTACCCAGGTGCTGGACTGGCGGCGCACCGCCGGTCTGGAACTCGCCGTGGGCATCGCCGCCGCCGACAGCGGGCCCACCGTGCAGGACATCGCCCGCGACGCCCTGGAGATGCGGGCCTGTATCGGCGCGGACGCCGCCCGGCTGTGCGCGCTGCGCTGCTCCGCGCGGGCCGCCGCCGAGATCGCCGCGGCCGTCGAGGCACACGCCCAGGCCGGACCCGATCTGACCGAGCTGGACGAGACCTACATCGCCTGGTGGCGGCTGATCGTGGAGGGCTCCGGGAACATCGCCTATCTGCTGGCCTTCAACAGCCTGGTCGACGGACTGATCCCGGTCGCCGACGTGCCCGCCGACCTCGGCGCCGGCGAGATCCTCGACGTCGAGGCCCATCGGCGGCTCGCCGGGCACATCACTGCCCGCGAGGCCGGCGCGGCCGAGCTGCTGGCCCGTGAGCTGCTGACCCGCAGCGTGCCCGCCGCGCCCCGCGCCGGTAAGGGGGCACGGCGATGATCCCCGCCGTGGTCTACGCGATCCCGGCGTTCGTGCTGCTGGTCGTGGTGGAGGCGCTGTCGTACCGCTTCCTGCCGGACGACGACGAGCGCGGGTACGAGCTGCGCGACACCGTCACCAGCATGTCCATGGGCGCGGGCAGCCAGGTCATCGCGGTGCCGTGGAAGGTGGCGACCATCGTGGTCTACGCCGCCGCGTACACCGCCGTCCCCTGGCATCTGTCGCCGTCCTCCGGCTGGACCTGGCTGCTGCTGTTCTTCGGCGACGACCTGGCCTACTACGCCTACCACCGGGCCCATCACCGGGTACGGGTGCTGTGGGCGAGCCATGTGGTGCACCACTCCAGCCTGCGCTACAACCTCTCCACCGCGCTGCGCCAGACCTGGACGCCGATGACCGGCCTGCCGTTCTGGCTGCCGCTGGCGCTGCTCGGCGTGCCGCCGTGGATGATCCTGGTGGAGCAGGCGGTCAGCCTCGTCTACCAGTTCTTCCTGCACACCGAGCGGGTGGACAAGCTGTGGCGCCCGGTGGAGTGGTTCTTCAACACGCCCTCGCACCACCGGGTCCACCACGGCTCCAACCAGGTGTACCTGGACCGCAATTACGGCGGCATCCTCATCATCTGGGACCGGCTCTTCCGCACCTTCGAGCCGGAGGGGGAGCGGGTGGTGTACGGGCTGACGAAGAACATCGACAGCTACAACCTGGTGCGGGTGGCCTTCCACGAGTACGCGGCCGCCTGGCGCGACGTCCGCGCGGCGGTGCGATGGCGGGACCGGGCCGGGTATGTGTTCGGGCCGCCGGGATGGTCACCCCGCGTCAGCCGATGAGATGATGATCGTCAAATCGAGCCGGAAGTCCGGGGGGTAGCAGTGGCCGGATCGGTCCCGTGCCGTGTCGTCGTGTGCCGTGACTGCTGCTGCGGCAGCCCGAAGGTGACCGGCGTCGACCACGCGGCACAGACCGCCCGGCTGGAGGCGGCGGTGCCCCTGCGGATCTCCGACTGCCTCGATGTGTGCGACCAGGCCAACGTCATCGTCGTACGGCCCTCCGCCACCGGCCGCGCCGCCGGTGGCCGCCCGGTCTGGCTGGGGCTCGTCAACGACCCGGAAGCGACCGAGGACATCATCACCTGGGTACGGTCCGGCGGTCCGGGCGTGGCACCGCTGCCGGAGATCCTCGGGCTGTACGCCTTCACACCGCCGGGGCGCACGGCGAACCCCTGAGGTGTCCGACCCCGACACCGGCGAGGTCCAGGCCCTGGTGCCGCTCGCCGACCGGGGCGAGACCACGGCCGCGACCACCTCCGCCGCCCAGGCGCAGCGCGCCTGGGCCGAGTGGAACCCTCAGCGCCGCGCCCGCGTCCTGCCGCGCTTCCTCCAACTCGCCGAGCAGGAGAAGACACGCTGGCCCGGCTGCTGTCGACCGAGCACGGCAAGCCCGTCCCCGACTCCCACGGCGACCTCCAGCGCGGCCCGGACGTCGTGGAGTTCGCCGCCGGCACCCCGCACCTGCTCAAGGGCGAGTTCAGCGACAACGCCGGCACCGGCATCGACGGGGACCGCGACCAGCACTTCCCCGTCGACGTCCTGCGCAAGGCCGCGGGGCTCGGCCTCGGCGGTGTCCACGTCGGCGAACAGCACGGCGGATCCGCCCTCGGCCGGGCCGACGGCGTGCTCGTCTTCGAGGCCCCGGCCTCCGGCTGCCCCGCCATCGCCGGCTGTCTGTCCATCCACAACATGGTCGCCTGGATGATCGGCCTCTACGGCGACGCATCCCAGCGCGAGCGCCGGCTGCCCCGGCTGTGCGCGATGGACGACCTCGCGAGCTGCTGCCTGACCGAACCCGGCGCGGGCGCCGCCCAGGTGTACGTGGTGAGGGCCCGCACCGGCGAACCCGGCCCCCGCGGCATCTCCGCCTTCCTGGTCGACAGGGACGACCCCGGCATCTCCTTCGGCCCGAACGAACGCAAGACGGGCTGGCACGCCCAGCCCACCCGCCAGGTCGTCCTGGACGGCGCCTGGATCCCCGCCGACCGCCTCCTCGGCCGTGCGGGCGAGGGCTTCCGGATCGCGATGAACGGCCTGAACGGCGGCCGCCTCGGCATCGCCGCCTGCTTTCTCGGCGGTGCCCGCAGCGCCCTGGACCGCAGCCTCGCCCACCTCGCCCACCGGGAGGCGTTCGGCGCCCGCCTCCTCGACGCCCAGGCGCTGCGCTTCCGCCTCGCCGACATCGAGACCGAGCTGACCGCCGCCCGCGCCCTGGACGCCAGGGACCCGCAGGCGCCGTACCTGTGCGCCATGGCGAAGCGGTTCGCCACCGACACCGGGTACTCGGTCGCCGACCGCGCCCTCCAACTGCACGGCGGATACGGCTACCACGCCGAGTACGGCATTGAGAAGATCGTCCGAGACCTTCGCGTCCACCGGATCCTGGAAGGAAGCAACGAGATCATGCGCGTCATCGTGGCCCGCGGCCTGACGGAGGCCCTCGGATGAGCAACGACACCGAGGAACCCGTCCTCCTGCGCACCGAAGGCCGGGCCGCCCGGATCATCCTCAACCGGCCCAGGGCGCTCAACGCCCTCACCCACGAGATGGTCACCCGCATCGACGCGGCGCTGACCGACTGGGAGCACGACCCGGCCGTGCGGACGGTCGTCATCAGTGGCGCCGGAGCGCGCGGACTGTGCGCGGGCGGCGACATCCGCGCCATCCACGACGACGCCCGGACGGGCGACGGCACCGCCTCGGCCGCGTTCTGGCGGGACGAGTACCACCTCAACGCCCGTACCGCCCGCTACCCCAAGCCGTACGTCGCCCTCATGGACGGCATCGTGATGGGAGGCGGGGTCGGCGTCTCCGCGCACGGCGGTGTCCGCGTCGTCACCGAGCGCTCGCGGATCGCGATGCCGGAGACCGGGATCGGATTCATCCCGGACGTCGGCGGCACCTACCTCCTCTCACGCGCACCCGGCGAGCTGGGCACCCACCTCGCCCTGACGGGTAATCAGATCGGCGCCGGTGATGCCCTGCTGTGCGGGCTCGCCGACCACTACGTGCCCTCCGGCGCCCTGGACGCCCTGCTGGCCGACCTCGCCGCGATGCCCGTCACCCAGGCCCTGGCACGGCACGAACAGCCCGCACCGCGAGGCGTGTTGACCGAGCAGCGGAGCTGGATCGACGCCTGTTACGCCGCCGACTCCGTCGAGGAGATCGTCGAGCGGCTGTTCGCGCACGGCGGTACGGAGGCGAAGGAGGCGGCCGAGACCCTGCTCGCCAAGTCGCCCACCGCGCTCAAGGTCACCCTCGCCGCCCTCCGCCGCGCCCGCCGGCTCGGGACCCTGGAGGAGGTACTCGACCAGGAGTACCGCGTCTCGTGCGTCGGGCTGAAAAACCCCGACCTGGTGGAGGGCGTCCGCGCCCAGATCATCGACAAGGACCGCGACCCGCACTGGTCACCGGCGACCCTGGCCGAGGTCAGCGACGCCGACGTGGAGCGCTTCTTCGCCCCGCTCGGCGACCGCGAACTCGGGCTCGCGGGGCCCGGCGGCACGACGGAGCCGGCGCGGTGAGCGGGGACGGCGGCCGCGCGCCACCGTCGCCTTCATCGGGCTCGGGCACATGGGCGGTTTGATGGCCGCCAACCTGGTCGGGGCCGGACACCTGGTACGCGGACACGACCTGGTGCCCGAGGCGCTGGCGGCCGCCGCGCGGGCGGGGGTGGAGCCCGCCTGATCCGCGGCCGATGCGGTGGCGATGATGGCCAAGGAGGCGCTGGGCCGGGCCTTCGAGGCCAGCCTCGCGGAGGGCGTCCGCTTCGAACGGCGGCTGTTCCAGGCGGTGTTCGCGACCGCCGACCAGAAGGAGGGGATGGCCGCCTTCGTGGGCAAGCGGCCGCCGGAGTTCCGGCACCGCTGACCCAGGGGGGTGCGTCTCTCCGACCTTGGGGGTGCGCCTCTCGGCTACTTGTCTGATTGACGGACGATACTCGTTTCCGTACGCTCCGCTTGTAGTGATGGCCTGAGGAAGCTGGTGGGAATCCAGCACGGTCGCGCCACTGTGTACGTGCCCCTCCGCGAGGGCGGGCACGAAGTCAGACACCGGGCCATCGCGACGCTCCACTGGCTGAGGGACGCACGATCCCCTGAAGGAGGCTCACTCATGAGCAGTCTGTCCGCGCCCGCCGCACTCCCCACCCCCGTCGTCCTCCCGGCCGCGAAGGCCGTGTTCTGGCTGGTCGGGACCGCGCTCTTCGCGCTGGCGATCTACTACTTCATCGGTGTCGACCAGGGCGCCTACTCCGTCTTCGGCAAGGACATGCACGTCCACGAGTTCGTGCACGACGCGCGCCACTTCCTGGGCTTCCCCTGCCACTGACAAGAGTGAGCACGGACATCTGAACATGGAAAAGAGACTCATTCTGCGCGGCGTCATCGCCGGCGCAGTCGCCGGTCTGCTCGCTTTCGTCTTCGCACGGATCTTCGCCGAGCCCCAGATCGCCAAGGCGATCGACTACGAGAGCGGCCGCGACGCCGCGCAGGCCGTCCTCGACAAGGCCGCGGGGATCACGGCCGAGGCCGAGGGCCCCGACATCTTCAGCCGGACGATCCAGGCCAACGTCGGCATCGGCTTGGGCATGGTCCTCTTCGGCGTCGCCATGGGCGCGCTCTTCGCCGTCGCCTACGCGATCTGCCTCGGCCGCGTCGGCAAGCTGCGCCCGCGCAACCTCGCGATGCTGGTGGCGCTGGGCGGCTTCGTCGGCATGTACCTGGTGCCGTTCATCAAGTACCCGGCCAACCCGCCGGCCATCGGCCACCCCGAGACGATCAGGGACCGGGGCAATCTCTATCTGGCCATGGTGGTCTGCTCGGTGGTCTTCCTCGTCGCCGCCGTCTGGCTGGGCAAGCGCCTCCAGCCGCGCTTCGGCAACTGGAACGCCACGCTGCTCGCCGCCGGCGCCTATGTGGTGGCCATCGGCATCGTGATGGCGCTGCTCCCCGCGCTCGGCGAACTCTCCGCCAACGTCAAGGAGTACGGCCACCACGCCACCGAGACCCCGCTGCCCCTGACCAACTCCAAGGGCACCATCGTCTATCCGGGCTTCCCGGCGGACGTCCTGGCCTCCTTCCGCTTCTACTCCGTCGCCGCCCAGGCCCTGCTCTGGGCGACCCTGGGCCTCGTCTTCGCCCCCCTGGCCGAGCGGCTGCTCGACCCGGCGGCCCGGGCGGCCGCGAAACCGGCTCCCCGGCAGCCGGAAGGGGTCGGCGCCGCCTGACCCACGCCGACCGGCATCGCATCACCCACGCCGACCGGCGCGCAGGACGCACAAAGGGCCGCACCGAGGGCCGTACCCCCAACAGGGTGCGGCCCTCGGCCCGTTGGCAGCCGTGTTCACGCCTCCGGCGCGACCAAGGGCCCCCCGAGCCGCAGATTCCACCGCCCGGCCCGCCCGCTGAGCCCCGTCGCCGTCAACGGGACCACGTCCAGCCGCCAGAACGCGCTCATGGGCAGCCCCAGCGCCCCGACGACCGCGGCCCGTACGATCTCCGGCTCGACCACGGCCACCGTACGGCCGTCCGCCGCGCCGTCCAGCCAGGCCCCCACCCGTGCGCACACCTCCCGCACCGACTCCCCGCCGTGGCCCGCCCATTCAGGGTCGGTGAGCCAGTGGCCGAGGGCCTCCGGCTCGGCCCCCGTCACCTCGTCGAGCGCCCGACCGCGCCAGCGGCCCACGTCCACGCCCCGCAGTGCGGCCTCCTCCACAGCGCCCTCGAGGCCCAGGGCCCGCGCCGTCTCCCGGCAGCGCGTACTCGCGGACACCACCACCCGGGTGGGCGCGGGCAGCGACCCTGCCGCCGAGCGGGCCCGCGCCGCGCCGACGTCCTCGATCGAGTCGCCGTCGTAGAAGCGGGCCTGACGCAGTGCGGGGGTCATGGCGGGGGAGACGAGAAGGACACGGCTGGTCACGCGGGACACTCCTGCGGGGTCGTCAACGGGTTCGGGTCTCCACCGGGTACGGCACATATGTGCGCCGGTCCGGATCGATGGCGAGGCGCCCGCCGGCCGGGGGACGGGCCCGCTGGGCGCAGTCGCGGCGCTCGCAGATCCGGCAGCCCAGGCCGATCGGGGTGGCGCCCCGCGGGTCGTCCAGGGCGATGCCCTCGGCGTACACCAGCCGGTGCGCGTGGCGCAGTTCGCAGCCGAGCGCGACGGCGAACTCGGCGCGCGGCGCGTGATGCCCGAACCCGCCCCGGGTGATGGTGCGCGCCACCCAGAAGTACCTTTTGCCGTCGGGCATTTCGGCGACCTGGGTGAGTATCCGGCCGGGCGCCGAGAACGCCTCGTACACCGTCCACAGCGGGCAGGTGCCGCCGAGCCGGGAGAAGTGGAAGTCGGTCGCCGACTGCCGCTTGGAGATGTTGCCGGCCCGGTCGACCCGCAGGAAGGAGAACGGCACACCCCGGCGTCCGGTGCGCTGGAGGGTGCTCAGCCGGTGGCAGACCGTCTCGAATCCGACACCGAAGCGGGCGGACAGCAACTCGATGTCGTAGCGCACCTCTTCGGCCGCCGCGTGGAAGGTGGCGTACGGCATCAGGAGCGCGCCCGCGAAGTAGTTCGCGAGGCCGATGCGGGCCAGCGCGGTGGACTCGGGTGAGGTCAACTCGGAGACATGGTCGGCGAGTTGGTCGAGCAGTGCGCCGTGTTCCAGCAGGGCGAGCTGGGTGGCGAGCTGGAAGGCGCGGCGGCCCTCGCTGAGCCAGGGGGAGAGGAACAGCAGCCCGGACTCGGGGTCGTAGCGGCGGGCGTCGGCGAGACGCCCCGGGCCCGCCCGCACCACCCGTACCCCGTGCCGCTCGGCGAGCCGGGCCACCAGCGGCTCGGCGGCCCGGCCCGGGCGCAGTGCCAGCGCCTCGGCGATCCGCTCGGCCTCGGTGTCCAGTGGCTCGAAGTGATTGTGGTGGGCGTAGAAGAAGTCCCGTACCTCGTCGTGCGGTTCGCCGGGCAGCAGCCGGGCGCCGCCGCCCGCGTCCGGGGTGGCCAGCGCGGCGGCCTGCTCGGCGGTGTCCCGGTAGCGGCGGTGCAGGGCCACCAGGGCGCGGGCCACCTCCGGATGGGCGCGGGCGGCCTCGGCGATCTCCTCCTCGGGCGGCGGTGGCACCCCGCACGCCTCGTCGGCGAGCGCGGAACGCAGCTCGGTCGCGAGGCGGTCGCCCTCGGCCTCCGAGAAGAACTCGGTGTCGACGCCGAAGACCTCGGCGATCCGCAGCAGCACGGGCGCCGTCAGCGGACGCTGGCTCTGTTCGAGCTGGTTGGCGTAACTGGTGGAGATGCCGAGCGCGCGGGCCATGTCGACCTGGTTCATCCCGTGCTCGCGGCGCAGCCGGCGCAGCTTGGCGTGGGCGTAGATCTTCCGTTCGGCCGTTCGCCTGGCCACGCGCACACCTCCTGATTCTGGGTGCCTGTCCTGCGAACATAGCATTCGCAGGATTCGCAGATTTCACAGATTCGCAGGTCCGCGCTGTACGGAATCCGCACGGTGGGGTGGTGGCCGCCGGGCCGGCGGCGGGGCAGGCTCGATCACATCCGCCCAAGGTTCTTCCGTCCAGGCCCCGACACCGCGAGGAGTCCCGTGATCGAGCAGCACGTCCGTGTCCACCCCAGCGCCGACCGCCTGCCCCGTGAGGAGCAGCTCGCCTGGAAGCTCGCCGCTGTGGCCACCGGCAGCGAGGAGCCGGCCCCGGACAGCGCGGCCATGGCCGTCAACCGGGTGATCGACAATGCCTCGGTCGCGGTCGCCTCCCTGCTGCGCCGCCCGGTCGCCGTCGCCCGCGCCCAGGCCACCGCCCACCGCGCAGCCCGGCACGGCGCCTCCGTCTTCGGCGCCCCGCACCGGGTCAGCCCCGAGTGGGCCGCCTGGGCCAACGGCACCGCGGTGCGCGAACTCGACTACCACGACACCTACTTGGCGGCCGACTACTCCCACCCCGGCGACAACATCCCGCCGCTGCTCGCCGTCGCCCAGCACACCGGCCGCACCGGCGCCGACCTGCTGCGCGCCGTCGTCGCCGCCTACGAGATCCATGTCGCCCTGGTCAAGGGCATCTGCCTGCACGAGCACCGCATCGACCATGTCGCCCACCTCGGCGCGGCCACCGCCTGCGGCCTGGGCGCCCTGCTGCGGCTGCCCACCGAGACGGTGTACCAGGCCGTCCAGCAGACCGTGCACACCACCACCTCGACCCGCCAGTCCCGCAAGGGCGAGATCTCCAGCTGGAAGGCGTACGCCCCCGCCTTCGCCGGAAAGGCCGCCATCGAGGCCGTCGACCGGGCGATGCGCGGCGAGACTTCGCCCTCCCCGATCTACGAGGGCGAGGACGGCTTCCTGGCCCGGATGCTGAACGGCCCCGGGTCCGACTACACGGTGTGGCTGCCCGAGCCGGGCGAGCCGCGCCGCGCGATCCTCGACACCTACACCAAGGAGCACTCCGCCGAGTACCAGGCGCAGGCGATCATCGACCTGGCCCGGCGGCTGCGCGAGAAGACCCCGCTGGACAAGGTGCGTTCGGTGGTCCTGCACACCAGCCACCACACCCACCATGTCATCGGCTCCGGCGCGAACGATCCGCAGAAGTACGATCCGACGGCCAGCCGCGAGACCCTCGACCACTCGGTGCCGTACATCCTCGCGGTCGCCCTGGAGGACGGCACCTGGCACCACGAGCGCTCCTACGCCCCCGAGCGGGCGCGGCGCCCGGAGACCGTGGAGCTGTGGCGGAGGATCAGCACCGTCGAGGACCCGGAGTGGACCCGCCGCTACCACGACCCCGACCCCGGGCGCCGGGCGTTCGGCGGGCGGGCCGTGATCACCCTGGCGGACGGCACGGTGATCGAGGACGAACTGGCCGTCGCCGACGCCCACCCGGCCGGTGCCCTCCCGTTCGACCGGGCCGCCTACGCGGGCAAGTTCCGCACCCTCACCGAGAACACCGTCGCCCCCGCCGCCCAGGACCGCTTCCTCGCCGCCGCCGAGCACCTGGCCGAGCTGTCCGCCCCCGACCTGGACGGCCTGTTCCCCGCCGTGGACACCGGGGCCGTCGCGGAGTACGACGCGCGTCTGCCGAAGGGCCTGTTCTGATGCTGCACACCCGTACCACCCCCGCCGCACGCCGCCGCGCCCTGCGCGGGCGCCTCCAGGAAGAGCGGCTGTTGATGATGCCGGGCGCCCTCAACCCGCTGTCCGCCCGGCTGATCCAGGACACCGGCTTCGAGGCCGCCTACCTCTCCGGTGCCGTGCTCGCCGCCGATCTGGGCCTGCCCGACATCGGCCTGACCACGTCCACCGAGATCGCCGCCCGCGCCCAGCAGACCACCAGGGCCACCGACCTGCCCGTCCTGATCGACGCCGACACCGGCTTCGGCGAACCGATGAACGCCGCCCGCACGGTCCAGCTGATGGAGGACGCGGGCCTGGCCGGACTGCATCTGGAGGACCAGGTCAACCCCAAGCGCTGCGGCCACCTCGACGGCAAGTCGGTCGTCGCGCGCGGGGAGATGACCCGCCGGATCCGGGCCGCCGTGGACGCCCGCCGCGACCCCGACTTCCTCCTCATGGCCCGCACCGACGCCCGCGCGATCGAGGGGCTGGACGCGGCGGTCGACCGCGCCAAGGCGTACGTGGACGCGGGCGCCGACGCGATCTTCCCCGAAGCCCTCGTCGACGAGCGGGAGTTCGAGGCGCTCCGGGCGGCGGTCGAGGTGCCGCTGCTCGCCAACATGACCGAGTTCGGCAAGTCCCGCCTGCTGGACGCGCGCGCCCTGGAGGACCTCGGCTACGACATCGCGCTCTACCCCGTCACCCTGCTCCGACTCGCCATGGGCGCCGTCGAGGACGGGCTGCGCACCCTGGCCGCCGAAGGCACCCAGGAGAGCCTGCTGCCCCGGATGCAGACCCGCTCCCGGCTGTACGAACTCCTCGGCTACGCCGACTACTCGGCCTTCGACTCGGCCGTCCACGACTTCACGCTGCCGCCCGGCGCCTGACCCACCGGAGACGATCCCCATGACCATCCATCGCGGGCTCGCCGGTGTCGTCGTCGACACCACCGAGATCTCCACCGTCATCCAGGAGACCAACTCCCTCACCTACCGCGGCTATCCGGTCCAGGACCTGGCCGTCCGCCGCTCCTTCGAGGAGGTGGCCTATCTGCTCTGGTACGGCGAACTGCCCGACCCCGGCCAACTGCGGGCGTTCCAGGCCCGCGAGCGCGCCCTGCGCCCGCTCGACCGCACCACCGCCGAACTGCTCGCCCGGCTGCCCGAGACCTGCCACCCGATGGACGTACTGCGCACCGCCGTCAGCTTCTTCGGCGCCGAGGACCCCACCGAGGACGACGGCAGTCCCGCTGCCAACCGCGCCAAGTCCCTGACCCTGCTGGCGAAACTGCCCACCATGGTCGCCGCCGACCAGCGCCGCCGAAAGGGCCTCGATCCGATCCCGCCCGACCGGGACCTCGGCTATGCGGAGAACTTCTTCCACATGTGCTTCGGCACGGTGCCCGGCCCCGAGACGGTCCGCTGCTTCGAGATCTCCCTCGTCCTGTACGCCGAACACAGCTTCAACGCCTCGACGTTCACCGCCCGCGTGGTCACCTCCACCCTCTCCGACCTCTACAGCGCGGTCACCGCCGCCATCGGCGCGCTCAAGGGCCCCCTGCACGGCGGTGCCAACGAGGCCGTGATGCACATGCTGGAGGAGATCGGCGATCCGCGCCGCGCCGAGGAATGGCTGGACCGGGCCCTCGCCGAGAAGCGGAAGATCATGGGCTTCGGCCACCGCGTCTACAAGGAGGGCGACTCCCGGGTCCCCATCATGCAGGGCGCGCTGGACCGCCTGGTGGCCCGCGCCGCCGACCCGGACACCACCCGGCTGGCCACCCTGCACGCCGCCCTGCGGCACGCCATGCTCCAGCGCAAGGGCATCCACCCGAACCTGGACTACCCGGCCGGCCTCGCCTACCACCTGATGGGCTTCGACATCCCGGCCTTCACCCCGATCTTCGTGATGAGCCGGATCACCGGATGGACCGCCCACATCACCGAACAACTCGCCCACAACGCCCTGATCAGGCCCCTCGCCTCCTACGCGGGACCGGACCAGCGGGCGGTACCGGTCAACTCCTCGCTGGCGGCCCACAGCTGAGCGGCGACGGCCGGGTCGGCCATATGGGAGGGGACGGGCTCACGGCGGGGTGTGCCGCGCAGCCCGAAGACCCGCGGCCCCCACAGCTCCCCTCCCGCCACCTCCGGGTCGAGGACGGCACGGACGACGGGCCACGCCCCGGCCTCCTTGCCCTGCACCAGCAGCGCGGAGGGCAGCGCGCGCAGCCGCGCGCCGGGGGTCGTCCGGTGGACCGGCGGGCGGGACGGGGTGAGGGAGTCCAGCGCGCCGCCGGGGTGGGCCACCACACTGAGCACCGTGCTGCCGGCGGCACGCAGCCGGCGGTCCAGTTCGAAGCCGAAGCACATCTGCGCCAGCTTCGACCGGCCGTACGTGCGCTTGGGCCGGTAGTCCCGGGTCGACTGGAGATCGCCGAGGTCCAGTCGCTCGGACCGCGCCGCGAAGCTGCCCACCGTCACCACGCGGCCCGCCCGCGCCGCGGACAGCAGCGGAGCCAGCCACCGGGTCAGCGCGAAGTGGCCGAGGTGGTTGGTGCCGAACATCAGCTCATGGCCGTCCGCGGTCTCCCGGCGCGGCGGGTCGTCGAGCGCGACCCCCGCGTTGTGGACCACCGCGTCGAGCCGATCGAGCTCCAGCCCGTCCACGGCGGCCTTGAGGGACGACAGATCGGCGAGGTCGAGGCGCAGATACCGCACCCGCGCGCCGGGGACGCGCGAACGGATCGAGGCCATGGCGGTCTCTGCCTTCGCGCGGTCCCGGCAGCCCAGTACGACGACGGCGCCGGTGGCCGCGAGCTGCTCCGCGGTGAAGTAGCCGATCCCGGCGTTGCCCCCGGTGACCAGGAAGTTCCTGCCCTCGGCGGAGGGCAGCCGATGAACGTCCCACGGGCGGCTGTGCGTTGCGGAAGACACGATGACAGGCTCCTTGCGCTCGGGGCGACCCGCTCATGGTGAGCGGCGCCGACCCGCCCAAGGTCGCAGCCCGCACCGACATACCGCCGACAGATCACACGCGCCGCCCACAGATCGCCTACGCGGGCGCAGACACGGGCGCCGATGCCGGGCCTCCAGCAGGGCGTACGTGAACTCCCGCAGCTCGGAGGAGATCACCCCGCGCAACAGCGCCCGGTTGGCCTTCAGGTTCAGGAAGCAGAGGAGGGCACGGCGGCACGCGAGGCGGGCGGCAGAGAAGACACGCCGGGCCCCGGGGTCCGCACGACGGCCACGCGGCCCTCCCTCGGGGCCTCGAAGCGCGCACGCCGTCCGTCGGCGTACGCGCCGGTGGCAGGTCTTCGGACTCGCGGGCCCGTCCTCATCGCCTGAGGGCACCTACCGGCCGTCGCTTCCCAGGCCCCTTTCACCGGCGTCAGTGCACCGGGCGGGGCAGGGGCGCGTGCGCCCCTGCCCCGCCCCTGTGTCCGGATCAGGCCCCGGCCAGCTCCTCGCGGACCGTGCGGGCGGCCGTGACCAGGTTCTCCAGGGATGCGCGGGTCTCCGGCCAGCCGCGGGTCTTCAGTCCGCAATCGGGGTTGACCCACAGCCGCTCCGCCGGGATCGCCCCGAGCCCGGTGCGCAGCAGCCCCGCCGCCTCCTCGGCGCTCGGCACGCGCGGGGAGTGGATGTCGTAGACACCGGGACCGGCCTCGCGCGGATAGCCGTGGTCCGCCAGTTCACGGGCGACCTGCATATGGGAGCGGGCCGCCTCCAGGCTGATCACATCGGCGTCGAGATCGTCGATGGCCCGCACGATGTCACCGAACTCGGCGTAACACATGTGCGTGTGGATCTGGGTGTCCGGGCGCACCCCGCAGGTGCTCAGCCGGAACGCCTCGGTCGCCCAGTCCAGATACCCGGGCCGGTCGGCGGCGCGCAGCGGCAGCGTCTCGCGCAGCGCGGGCTCGTCCACCTGGATCACCGAAGTCCCGGCCAGCTCAAGGTCGTTGACCTCGTCCCGCAGCGCGAGGGCCACCTGCCGCGCGGTGTCCCCGAGCGGCTGGTCGTCGCGGACGAAGGACCAGGCGAGCATGGTGACCGGACCGGTGAGCATGCCCTTGACCGGTCGGTCCGTGAGCGACTGGGCGTACGACGTCCAGCGCACCGTCATCGGCCCGGGGCGGGAGATGTCACCGGCCAGGATCGGCGGCCGCACATACCGGGTGCCGTATGACTGGACCCAGCCGTGCTGGGTGGCGAGGTAGCCGGTGAGCTGCTCGGCGAAGTACTGCACCATGTCGTTGCGCTCGGCCTCGCCGTGCACCAGGACATCGAGACCGGCCTTCTCCTGGAAGCCGATCACCTCCCGGATCTCGGCCTTGATGCGCTCCTCGTATCCTGCGGTGTCGATCCGGCCCGCCCTCAAGTCGGCGCGCGCGGTGCGCAGTTCACCGGTCTGCGGGAACGATCCGATCGTCGTCGTGGGCAGCAGGGGCAGCCCGAGCCGGGCCCGCTGCGCGGCGGTGCGCTCGGTGTACGACTGTGAGCGGCGGGCGTCGGCCTCGGTGACGGCGGCGGCGCGAGCGCGCACGGCCGGGTCGTGGGTGAGGGGGGAGCCGGCCCGGGAGGCGAGGTCGGCCCGGTTCGCGGACAGCTCCCCGGCGATGGCGTCCGTGCCGAGGGTGAGGCCCTTGGCGAGCGTGGCGATCTCTGCCGTCTTCTGCTCGGCGAAGGCGAGCCAGCGCAGGATCTGCGGGTCGATGTCGCGCTCGGCGGCCGCGTCGAGGGGCACGTGCAGCAGGGAGCAGGAGGCCGAGACGTCCACCCGGTCGGCCAGGCCCAGCAGGGTGCCGAGGGTGGCCAGGGACTTCTCCAGGTCATTGACCCAGATGTTGCGGCCGTTGACGACGCCCGCGACCAGCCGCTTGCCGGGCAGCCCGCCGACCGCGGCCAGCGCGTCCAGGTTCTGGGCGGCGGCCTCGGTGAAGTCCAGGGCCAGGCCCTCCACCGGCGCCTTCGCGAGCACCGGAAGGGCCTCGCCGAGCCGGTCGAAGTAGGACGCGACCAGCAGCTTCGGGCGGTCGGTGAGGGCGCCGAGGTCCCGGTAGGCGCGCGCGGCGGCGTTCAGCTCGGCCGGGGTGCGGTCCTGGACGAGGGCGGGCTCGTCGAGCTGCGCCCAGTCGGCGCCGGCCGCCCGCAGATCGGCGAGGATCTCGGCGTACACCGGCAGCAGCCGGTCCAGCAGGGTCAGCGGCTCGAAGTCCGCGGGCACGCCGGGCGCGGGCTTGGCCAGCAGCAGATAGGTCACCGGGCCCACCAGCACCGGGCGGGCGCTGAGCCCGCGGGCAAGGGCTTCGGTCAGCTCCGCGACCTGCTTGGCCGAGTCGGCCGTGAACACCGTGTCCGGGCCCAACTCGGGCACCAGGTAGTGGTAGTTGGTGTCGAACCACTTGGTCATCTCCAGCGGCGCCACCTCCTGGGTGCCGCGGGCCATCGCGAAGTAGCCGGCCAGCTGATCGGCGGCGACGGCCGCCCGGTGCCGGTCGGGGATCGCGCCGACCATGACGGTGGTGTCCAGGACATGGTCGTAGTACGAGAAGTCGCCGGTCGGCACCTCGTGCAGGCCGGCCTCGGCGAGCCGGTGCCAGGTGGCGCGTCGCAACTCGGCTGCGGTGGCGCGCAGTTCGGTGGCGGTGACGCGGCCCTTCCAGTAGCCCTCGACGGCCTTCTTCAGTTCCCGGTTCGCCCCCTGGCGGGGGTAGCCGTACACGGTGGCCCGTGCCGCCGCGGCTGCGGACTTCGTGGTCACGGAGATCTCCTTCGCGAGATGAATCCCTGAGATCCCGGGGACGGGACGAGAGCGCGAAGGGTGACGGACCGTACGGCAGCGGCCCATGGCCATCCGTTCGGTTCTGTGTCGCCGACCCGCCCTCGAGGTCACCGGGATGTCCGCGCACGGGAGGTCCCGCGCACGGGCAGTTGGCAGGTCTTCGGACTCGCGGGCCCGTCCTCGTCGTCTGAGGACACCTACTGGCCGTCGCTTCCCAGACCCGTTTCACCGGGTCCAGTGCGTATGACGGCGGTCGTTCCCGCTCACCGCTGCGGGGCAGTCCCGGATTCCCACCGGGTTCCCTCTTACGACGCTCCCGCCTGGCGGACGGGGCGAACCAGCTGCACGGGCCAGCCTACGGGCCGAAGGGTTCGCGTGGTGGATCAAGTCCAGCATTCGGATGGCGCGCCGAGACGGGAGGCCTCGGACCAGATCGCGTCCCGGCTCCATGACCCGGTGATTGCTGCGCAGCGGCCGCACGGCAGAGGGCGGGAAGCGCCGCACACGCGCTTCCCGCCCTTCCTTCCGCGCGGTCGGTCCGGACCCTCGGCCGGGGACCGCGGACCGGGCCCCTCAGCCCGGCCGGACCAGGTTCCTCAGCCCTGGTCGTACACGTGGAACCCCCGGCCGCTCTTACGGCCCAGCAGCCCCGCCTCGACCATCCGCCGCAGCAGCGGGGGCGGGGCGTACAGGGGTTCGCGGAACTCGTCGTGCAGCGACTCGGCGATCGCGGCGACGGTGTCGAGGCCGATCAGGTCCGCGAGCCGCAGCGGGCCCATCGGGTGGGCGCAGCCCCGCTCCATGCCCGCGTCGATGTCCGCGGCCGAGGCGAAGCCGGACTCCGCCATCCGGATGGCGGCCAGCAGATACGGCACCAGCAGCGCGTTGACCACGAAGCCGGCCCGGTCCTTGGCGTGCACGACCGTCTTGCCGAGCACCTCGGTGGCGAAGGCCGCCACCTCGGCCACGGCCTGGGCCGAGGTGTGCAGCGAGGCGACGACCTCCACCAGCGGCAGCACCGGTACCGGGTTGAAGAAGTGCAGTCCGACGACCCGGTCCGCCCGCGAGGTGGCCATGCCGAGCCGCATCACGGGCAGCGAGGAGGTGTTGGTGGCCAGCACCGCCGCCGGATCCGCCACGATCTTGTCGAGCGCGGCGAACACCTCGGTCTTGGCGTCCGCGTTCTCGGTGACGGCCTCGATCACGAGCTGCCGGTCGGCCAACGCGTCCAGATCGCCGCTGAAGACGATGCGCGCGAGGGCGTCCCGCGCCTCGGATTCGGCCAACTTGCCCCGCCGTACGGCCTGTTCGAGCGAGCCGGTCACCCGGTCCCGGGCCGCCCGGGCGGCCACCGCGTCCGCCTCGCAGACCACGGTGTCCAGACCGGCCCGCGCGCACACCTCGGCGATGCCCGCGCCCATCCGGCCGCCGCCGACCACTCCGACGCGTGCGAAGCGCCCGCTCATGACGCCCGCCGCACGAGATGCCGGGTGTAGGCCTCCGGTGTGAAGTACAGCGGCAACTCGCCCTGAAGAGCGGTGCGTTCGAACAACTCGCGGACCTCCTCCACCGGTGCCCATGGATACTCCGCGCCGAGCGCCACCGTCTCCTCCTCAAGCAGCTCCGCCACCGTCTCCCGCTCGATCACCCGGTGCCGCAGCCACTGCCAGATCTGCACCCGGGCGATCTCCGCCGTGGCCGCGTCCTCCATGAGGCCGTCGAGCGCGACGGCACCCCGGCCGTCCAGCCAGGCGGCGAAGTAGCGCAGCGCGACCCGGAGGTTGGTGCGCACCCCCTGCGCCGTGGGCGGTCCCGCGATCCGCCGCACCGACAGCAGCTCGGCCGCCGTGACCGCCACGTCCTCACGCAGCCGGTCCAGTTGGTGCGGCCGCTCGCCCAGGACGCCGTCGAACACCTCCCGGCACACCGGGACCAGACCCGGATGCGCCACCCAGGAACCGTCGAAGCCGTCCTCGGCCTCCCGCTCCTTGTCCAGCCGCACCGTCGCCAACGCGGCCTCACGAGCGGCCGGTTCGGCGCCCGGCACCTGCGCCGCCATGCCGCCGATGGCATGCGCGCCCCGCCTGTGGCAGGTGTGCACGAGGAGTTCGGTGTACGCCCGCATGAACGGGGCCGTCATGGTGACCTTCGCCCGGTCCGGGAGCAGGAAGTCGGTGCGGTGGCCGAAGGTCTTGATGACACTGAACAGGTAGTCCCAGCGCCCCGCGTTGAGGCCCGAGCTGTGCTCGCGCAGCTCGTAGAGGATCTCCTCCATCTCGAACGCGGCCGTGATCGTCTCGATGAGCACGGTGGCGCGGACGGTGCCCTGGGGGATGCCGAGCAGTTCCTGGGCGAGCAGGAAGACATCGTTCCACAGCCGCGCCTCGTACCGGTTCTCCAGCTTGGGGAGATAGAAGTACGGGCCGTACCCGGCGTCGATCTGCCGCTGGGCGCAGTGGAAGAAGTAGAGGCCGAAGTCCACCAGCGCCGCGGGCACCGGACGGTCGTCGTACTCCAGGTGCTCCTCCTCCAGGTGCCAGCCGCGCGGCCGTACGACGATCGTGGCGAGGTGCTCGCCGAGCCGGTACTCCCGGCCGTCCGCGGCGGTGTAGTCGATCCGCCGCTCGATCGCGTCCAGCAGGCTCAGCTGGCCGCCGATGACATTGCCCCAGGTGGGCGCGGTGGCGTCCTCGAGGTCGGCCATCCACACCTGGGCCCCGGAGTTGAGCGCGTTCACCGCCATGCGGCGCTCCGGCGGCCCGGTGATCTCCACGCGGCGGTCGGTGAGACCGGGCGCGGGCGGCGCGACCCGCCAGCCTGGGTCGGCGCGCACGGCGGAGGTGACCATCGGGAAGTCGAGCGGGGTGCCGGCGGCCAGCCGCAGGGCCTGCCGGCGCCGCTCCTTCATCAGCTCCTGGCGGCGCTCGCCGAACGCGGCCGCGAGGGCGCCGACGAAGTCCAGGGCGGCGGGCGTGAGGATCTCGTCGTGCCGCTCGCCCGCGGGGGCGAGCACGCGGACCCGATGGGTCAGTGCGCTGGTGGTCATCGGTGTCTCCTGGAGGAGGTGCGAGGAGGAGGTGTGCGGGTCGGCCTAGTGGAACTGCTCGGCCTCCGTCGACCCGGCCAGTGCGGTGGTGGAGGAGGCGGGGTTGACCGCGGTGGAGACCAGGTCGAAGTAGCCGGTGCCGACCTCGCGCTGGTGCCTGACGGCGGTGAATCCCTGCGCCTGGGCGGCGAACTCCCGCTCCTGGAGGTCGACATAGGCGGTCATGCCGTGCTCGGCGTAGCCGCGGGCCAGGTCGAACATGCCGTGGTTGAGGGAGTGGAACCCGGCCAGGGTGATGAACTGGAACCGGTAGCCCATCGCGCCCAGCTCCCGCTGGAACTTGGCGATCTGGTCGTCGTCCAGCGCGGCCTTCCAGTTGAAGGACGGCGAGCAGTTGTAGGCCAGCATCTGGTCCGGATAGCGGGCGTGGATCGCCTCGGCGAACTCACGGGCCTGCGCGAGGTCGGGGGTGCCGGTCTCCACCCAGAGCAGATCGGCGTACGGCGCGTACGCCAGACCGCGGGCGATCACCGGCGCCATCCCGGGCCGCACCCGGTAGAAGCCCTCCGCCGTGCGCTCGCCGGTGACGAACTCGGCGTCCCGCTCGTCCACATCGGTGGTGAGCAGGTTGGCGGCGAGCGCGTCGGTGCGGGCGACGATGATGCTCGGCACATCGGCGATGTCGGCGGCCAGACGTGCCGCGTTCAGGGTCCGGATGTGCTGCGAGGTCGGCACCAGGACCTTGCCGCCGAGGTGGCCGCACTTCTTCTCCGAGGCGAGCTGGTCCTCGTAGTGGATACCGGCCGCGCCCGCCGCGATCATGGCCTTGGTCAGCTCGAAGGCGTTGAGCGGCCCGCCGAAGCCGGCCTCGGCGTCGGCGACGATCGGCGCGAGCCAGTCCGTGGTGTCCCCGGAGTCCTCGGCGGTGGCGATCTGGTCGGCGCGCAGCAGCGCGTTGTTGATCCGACGCACCACCTGGGGAACGGAGTTGGCCGGGTACAGGCTCTGGTCCGGGTAGGTGTGCCCGGCCTGGTTGGCGTCGGCGGCGACCTGCCAGCCGGACAGGTAGATGGCCTGGAGACCGGCCTTGACCTGCTGCACCGCCTGCCCGCCGGTGAGCGCGCCGAGGGCGTGGATGTACTCCTGCTCGTGCAGCTGCCGCCACAGCCGCTCGGCGCCGCGCCGGGCCAGGGTGTGCTCCTCGCGGACGCTGCCGGACAGCCGGATCACGTCCTCGGCACTGTAGGTGCGCTCGACGCCCTGCCAGCGGGGGTCGGTGGCCCAGCGCCGCGCGAGCTCCTCGGCCGCCTGCGTCCTCGTCGCCTCTGCCATGACTGTCTCCTCGGTCTGTACTGGCTGCCAACACCCCCGCTCGGGCGAACGGGTGTGGCACTACGTGTCGAAAAGTTGAGGTACGGCCCGCCGGCACCTGGGGGACGGAGCTGAGCAGTGCTGCCGGTGACGACCCCACCCGCGCCGGAAAAACCGATGTCAGGGCCTGATTCGGGCCCCCGCCGCGAGCGGTGGCCGCCGGTGTCCGGCGGGCCGTAGTCACACTCTGGCAGTGGCACTGAGTGCCATCAATGGTGGACGTCTGCCAACTTCTGCGAATCTTCCGGCCGTCATCTGCCAACTTTGCGAAGGCCCCACCGGGGTGTTCATCACCTACGCTGACCGGAAGCCGGAAGGAAGAGGAAGGACCCGGGGATGGGCAAGACCTACGCGGGCGCGCGGCTGCGGCGCCTGCGCGAGGAACGGCGCCTCAGCCAGGCCGAGATGGCCCGCGTGCTCGCCATCTCGCCGAGCTACCTCAACCAGATGGAGCACGACTCCCGGCCGCTCACCGTCCCGGTCCTGCTCCGGCTGACCGAGACGTTCGGCGTCGATCCGGGCTTCTTCTCCGAGCGCGACACCACGCGCCTGATCGCCGACCTGCGCGAGGCCCTGGCCGGGGAACTCGCCGAGGCCGGCCTGTCCGCCGCCGACCTCGCGGAACTCGCCGCCCGGATGCCCGCCGTCGCTCAGGTGCTGCTCGGCCTCGGCCGCCGCAACCAACTGCTCGCCGAACGCCTCGCGCAGGCCACGGACGGCCGAGGCACCGACCCCGAACTGCCCCGCTCACCCCACGAGGAGATCCGGGACTTCTTCTACCGCCGCCGGAACTACCTCCATGACAGCGACCTCGCGGCCGAAGCCCTCGCCGAGGACATCGGCATCGGCCCCGGCGAGGTCCTGCCCGCCCTGACCGCCCGCCTCGCCGACCGGCACGGCGTCCGGCTGTCCGTCGGGGCGGCCGACCACCTCCACCACTACGACGCCCCGACCCGCACCCTCCACCTCTCCACCCGGCTGCGCCCCGGCCAGCGCGCGTTCCGCCTGGCCACCCAGCTCGCCCTGCTCGAACACGGAGCCGAACTCGACCAGTTGGCCGCCGAGGACTTCACCCCGGGTTCACCCGCCCACGCGCTCGCCCGCATCGGCATCGCCAACTACTTCGCGGCGGCGCTCGTCCTGCCGTACCGCGCCTTCCACGCGGCCGCCGAGGAGGTGCGCTACGACATCGAGCGCCTCACCGACCGCTACGGCCTCGGCTACGAGACCGTCTGCCACCGGCTGAGCACCCTCCAGCGCCCCCGGCTGCGCGGGGTGCCCTTCTCCTTCGTCCGGGTCGACCGGGCCGGCAACATGTCCAAGCGGCAATCGGCGACCGGCTTCCACTTCTCCCGGGCGGGGGGCACCTGCCCCCTGTGGAATGTGTACGAGGCGTTCGCCGCGCCCGGCCGCATCCATGTCCAGGTCGCCGAAATGCCCGACGGGCAGCGCTACTTGTGGACCGCGCGGGCCGTCGCCCGGCACCGGGGCGGCTGGGGCGAACCGGGCAAGACCTTCGCCATCGGCCTCGGCTGCGAGATCCGCCACGCCCACAGGCTCGTCTACTCCGACGGCCTCGACCTCGCGGGCACCTCCGCCGCCACCCCCATCGGCATGGGCTGCCGGGTCTGCGAACGCCTCTCGTGCCCTCAGCGCGCCGCCCCGCCGCTCGGCCACCGGCTGCACATCGACCAGGACACCAGCACGTTCGTGCCGTACCGCGTCATGGAACCCGAAGGCTGAGGGCGCTGCTCGGACCCGGTCCGGCGGGCGGTGCGGTCCGGCCGAGCAGGTCCAGAGCGCGGGTGGTGATGTTCTCGCCGAGTTCGCCGGGGCCGCCCGGAAGCCCGCCGCGCCACCTTTGCGAAGAGTTCCTCCTGGATGAGGTGTCACCCCCTTCGCGCCGCCTTCGGGGGACGGGGGCCGGCCTGTAGCGTCGCGCACGAGCTGACCGCACCGCACGCAGCGGACGACGGAGGGTTTCACATGATCGACAGGCGTACCTTCGGGAAGGCCGTCGGCCTGGGGACCGGCGCGGCCGCGCTCTCCCTGACCGGCGCGCAGTCGGCCGACGCCGCCCAGGCCGGGCCCCGCGGCGCGGACGAGGCTCCCGCACCCGGGACGCACACCACTTTCCCCGCGCTCAGGCAGGTCCACGCGGGCGTGCTCGACATCGGGTACGCCGAGGCGGGGCCGGCCCACGGCCCCGTCGTCATCTGCCTGCACGGATGGCCGTACGACATCCACAGCTACGTCGACGTCGCCCCGCTCCTCGCCGGGCAGGGGTACCGCGTGATCGTGCCCTACCTCCGGGGCCACGGCAGCACCCGGTTCCGTTCCGGCCGTACGGTCCGCAACGCCCAGCAGTCCGCGGTCGCCCTGGACATCGTCGCGCTCATGGACGCGCTGGAGATCCGCGAGGCCGTCCTCGCTGGCTTCGACTGGGGCTCGCGCACTGCCGACATCATCGCCGCGCTGTGGCCGGAGCGCGTCACCGCGCTCGTCTCCACCAGCGGCTACCTCATCACCAACGTCGAGGCGCAGAAGTCACCCATCGCGCCCGCCGACGAGCACAACTGGTGGTACCAGTACTACTTCGCCACCGAGCGCGGCCGCCAGGCCATGGAAACCCCCGAACTGCGTGACGAGTTGTGCCATCTGGTGTGGCAACTCGTCTCACCCGGCTGGAAGTTCGACGAGGCCGCCTTCCGGCGCACGGCGGCGGCCTTCGAGAACCCCGACTACGCCGCCATCGTCATCCACAACTACCGCTGGCGCCTCGGCCTCGCGGACGGCGAACGCCGTTACGACCGCTACGAGAAGGAACTCGCCGCCCGGCCCGTGATCCATGTCCCCACCATCACCCTGAGCCCCGAACTGGACCCCTTCACCGCGCCCGGCGACCCCACCCGCGACCGCTTCACCGGCCCCTACGAGCACCGGGTCGTGGCGGGCATCGGCCACAACCTCCCGCAGGAGGCGCCGGCCGTCTTCGCCCGGGCGGTGCTGGACGCCGGCCGCCTCTGAACGAGGAACAGGGGCTGGACGGCGCGAAGTCCAGCCCCCGCGGCGGGACTCGGTTCCTCTGTCGATGGCCACGGCCCCGGGCCTCGCCAGGGCCCGGGCTCTCCCCAACCGGCGCTCTCCGTCACGGTCTTCGCCGGTTCGTCCGGTCACTCCACGTGCAACGCCCACCTGCTGCCGTCCACGAGTTCCGAGCCCGGCAGGGCGATCAGTTCGGGTTTGAACAGGGGGGGTGCGCCCATGGCGGGTTCCCAGGTGGCCAGTTTGTCGTCCTGGGGGACCTCGACGCGGCGGCCCTTGGCGAGGTCGGTGACCACGCGGACCAGGAGGCGCACACCGAGGGGCGCGAGGTGTTCGCGCCACAGCGTCTCCGGGGTCGAGCCGGGGGGTACGAACAGGTGTTCCTGGGCGGCGATGGGGCCGCCGTCGGTGCGTTCGGTGAGGTGGTAGACGCTGCCGCCGGTCACCTTGTCGCCGTCGCGGATCGTCCACCGGATCGCGTCCCGGCCGCGATGCAGCGGCAGCAGGCTGGGGTGGTAGCCGATGGCCGCGACGGCGGCGCGAGCGCGGGTCGCGCGGCCGATGAAGGCGTGTGAGTGGGCGGCGACGATGAGGTCGACCCCGTCGGGGACATGCATCGCGCGCAGTTCGGCCGAGTCCGTCCAGGGCACGCTCCTCGGGTACGCCCACGCGCGCAGCCGGTCCCAGGACAGCGCGTTGCCCTCGTCGGAGTGCCCTTTGCGCAGCCGGGGGGCGGCCACGCCCGCGATCCGGTGGCCTTCCTCGCCCAGGGCCTCCGCGACCTGGACCGCGAACGCCCCTTGTCCCGAAAGGTAGATGTTCACTGGGTTGCCGCCTCTTTCATCGAGCGGGGGTCGGGCCGCAGCCGTACCGGCAGTGTGGAGAACCCGGTCAGGAAGTTCGACCGGATGCGCAGCGCCTCGCCGGTCTGCTCGACACCGGTGGTGAAGTCCCGTAGCGCCAGGAGCAGTTCGGCGATCTCCACCCTGGCCAGATAGGAGCCGAGGCAGAAGTGCGGGCCGTAGCCGAAGGCCAGATGCTTGTTGGGGGCGCGGCCGAGGTCGAACTCCCCGGGCCGCTCGAAGACACGCTCGTCCCGGTTGCCGGAGGCGTGCCAGAGCGTGACGATCTCGCCGGGACCCAGCCGTACGCCGTGCATCTCCGTCTCGCGGACCACGGTGCGCCCGAAGTGCATGGTCGGGGAGGCCCAGCGCAGCACCTCGTCCACGGCGGTGTCGATCGCGACCTCGCCGTCCTTGAGCCGCCGCCACTGCTCGGGCCTCGCCGCGAGGTTGTGCACACCGTCGATCATCGTCAGCCGGCTGGTCTCGTCGCCGCCGATGATCAGGCTGTAGCAGTTGAGCACGATGTCCTCGTCGGACAGCGGCACCCCGTCGATGGAGCTCGCGACCAGCATGCTGATCACATCGTCGCCCGGCGCCGCACGCCGCTCCTCGACCATGTCCATGAAGTACAGCAGGATCTCGTTGCGGGCCATCTCGGAGTCGGTCTCGTCGATGTCCTCGGTGTCGGCCGACAGCGCGGCCTTGGTCTGGGCGAGCAGATAGTCCCGGTCCTGCTCGGGCACGCCGAGCAGATTGGAGATCGTGGTCATCGGGATACGGCTCGCGATCTCCGCGGCGAAGTCGCAGCCGCCCGCCTCGACCGCCTCGCGGATCAGCCGCCGGGTGTTGGCCCGCACCGCCGCCGCGACCTCGCTGAGCACCCTCGGCGAGAGCACCCGCTGGAGGATCTTGCGCAGCTCGTGATGGCGGTGCCCGTCGGTGACGGCCAGCATCCGCCCTGCCCCGGCGTCACCCCCGCCCAGCAGCGTGACCAGTACATTGCCGCGCTCGGAGGTGAGATTCAGATCGTCCCGGTAGGCGGCCAGGATGTCGTCGTACCGGGACAGCACCCAGAATCCGCGGCGGCCGCCGACCGGCGGGTTCCAGTACACCGGCGCGGTGTCCCGCAGGGTGCGCCAGAACCCGTCGAGGTCATGGTCCGCGAAGGTGTCCGGGTCGCCCAGGTCCACGGTGGCCGGCGCCGGCGCGCCCGCCCTCACCATTCGGTGCGCCAGAACCGGCGCGGCCGGAACGGGTAGGTGGGCAGCGGCACGCGGTGGCTCGCCTCCCCCTTGTGCAGCGGACGGAAGTCCACCCGCCGGCCGTTCACCCAGGCGGCGGCGAGCGCGGACAGCGCCCGGTCGTCGTCCGGCGCGGCCGGCACGATCCCCTGGTCGCCCTGCGGGAGGCCGTCGGCGTCCACCCGCGGCGCGGCGGCGGTCGTGACGGCCGGACCGCCGGCGGAGTCCGCGGACAGCGCCTCGATCAGCTCCTCGCGGCTGCGGACCACGGCCGCCCACCGGCGGTCCATCGTCCGGCGGCCCAGATTGAGGCTGAAGCACACATCGTCGAGCCGCAGTCCGGGGTCGGCCAGCAGCCGGTCCCGCAGCCGGGCGCGCTGCCGGGCGAGCGAGTCGTCGTCCAGGGCGGACAGGGTGGCCAGACGCGGCCTGCCGACGGCCTCGGGGGCGCGCTCGGCGAGCGCCGGCGCCTCTTCGAGCACCAGGTGCCCGTTGTAGCCGCCGCCACCGATCGCGGTGATCCCGGCGCGCCTGATACCGGCCTCCGGCTCCCAGTCCGCGGACTCCAGTTGGGGCACGAACGGGGTGCTGGGAAAGTCGATCTCCGGGTCGGCCTCGGTAAGGTTGATCGTCGGCGCCAGCGTCCGGTGGTACAGCGCCATCGTGGCCTTCATGGCGCCGAAGCCGCCGGCCACCACCCCGCCGTGTCCGACGTTGCCCTTGACCCCGCCGATCGAGCAGGTGCCGGTCTGCTTGCCGAACGCCATGTTCACGGCGTGCACTTCGAGCTGGTCGGTGATCGGCAGCCCGAGCCCGTTGGCCTCGTACATGGACACCGTGTCCGGGGTGACACCGCCGACCTGCATGGCGGCCGCGATGCACGCGCTCAGCCGCTCGGGCTGCGCCAGCCCGTAGGCCATCGCGCTGACCCCGTTGTTGTTGATGGCCGAGCCCTTGACCACGGCGTAGACGTGGTCCCGGTCGGCGACGGCCTGGGCGAGCGGCTTGAGCAGCATGGTGACGACACCGCTGGACAGCGCGGCGCCGGTGCCGGCCGCGTCGAACGGGCGGCAGTGGCCGTCCCGGGACAGGATCCGGCCCTCCTCCCACAGATGGCCGCGCGGGTGCGGCAGCCGGACCATCGCGCCGCCCGCGATCGCCATGTCGGTCTGCCCCAACAGCAGTGACTGGCAGGCCAGATGCACCGCGTAGTGGAATCCGGCGCACGCGGTGGTGACGGTGACGGCCTCGCCGGTCAGCCCGATGTAGTACAGCGCGTTGGACGTCATGGTGTCCGGCGACCACGCCAGACCGTGCTCGATCGCCTCGGGACCGACCGACACCCGGTCCGGTGGAGTGCCGTAAAGGGCCGCCGTCTGAGGGTTGTTGGCGCCGTAGATGCCCATCTCGCCGGGCACCCGGTCGGGGTCGTAACCGCCGTCCTCCAGCGCCTCCCAGGCGCTCTCCACGAACAGCCGGTTCTCCGGGGTCATCGCGGCCGCCATCCGGTCGCTGATGCCGAACACCGACGGATCGAACGCGTCGTACCCGTCGAGCGTGCCGCAGGCCCGCACGTAGTACGGGTTGTTGATCAGGGTCTCGTCGACCTTGATCTCGTCCTTCTCCAGGAACCGCACGGACTCCCTGCCGTGCACGAGGTTGTCCCAGAACTGTTCCTTGGTGCGGGCACCGGGCGCCTTGCACGAGATGCCGATGACGGCCACGTCGCCCGGGTCGTAGTCCTGCTCGGGACTTTCGGACATGAAGGGCTCCTGCTCAAGTGGGTTGGGGGAACGCTCAGTTACCGGTGGAGGAGGCGCGGCCGCGCAGCGCGGCACGGCGTACGGCGGCGCGCCGGCGGGCCGACTCGACCACCTCGGGGGTGGCGTCGCCGTCCTCGTCGAGCCAGCGGCCCAGCGAGTGGATGTCACGGAAGCGGAAGAGATCGGGCACCCGGACGCGGCGGTCGAAGCGCCGGGTCATCAGCCGGGCCAGCCGCACCAGCAGGAGCGAGTCGCCGCCGAGGTCGTAGAAGGCGGCCCGGACGTCGATGCCCGCCGGTTCCAGGCCCAGCAACTGGCCCCAGATCTCGGAGAGCGCCACCTCGGTCGGCGTGCCGGCGGCCGTCACGGGTCCGCTGTCGGCGGCCGGTGGCTCGGGCAGCGCGGCGCGGTCGAGCTTCCCGCCCGGCGTCAGCGGCAGTTCGTCCAGGACCACGATCGCCCCCGGCACCATGTACTCGGGCAGTTCGGCGGCCAGTTTGCCGGTGATGGTGGCCTGGAGCTCGGCGTCCAGCCGGGCGCCGCCCCGGGGCCCGCCCTCGGTCACGACGTAGCCGACGAGCCTGCGCCCGTGTACGACGGCCGCGGCCTCGCGGACCTCGGGGCAGCCGGTCAGCCGCGACTCGACCTCCTCCAGCTCGATGCGATGGCCGCGCACCTTGACCTGGTTGTCGGTACGGCCGACGAACTCCAGTTCCCCGCTGTCGGTGCGGACGACGACGTCACCGGTGCGGTACAGGCGCCCGCCGTCCAGGAACGGGTCGGGCACGAACCGTTCGGCTGTGGTCTCGGGCCGGTTGAGATAGCCGTGGGCGACGCCAGGGCCGCCGAGGTACAGCTCACCGGGGGTACCGTCCGGCACCGGCCTGCGGTCCGCGTCCAGCACATGGAGCCGGGCACCGGCCGCCGCCGCGCCGATCGTGGGCTCGCCGGTCCCGTCCCTCGGCACCGGGCCGAGCGTGCAGAAGACGGTGCCCTCGGTGGGGCCGTAGGCGTTGAAGACCTCCGCGCCGGTCTCCGCGTACACCCGGTCCACCAGCTTGCGCCGCAGGGGCTCGCCGCCGAACACGACCGTGCGCAGGTTCGGGGGCAGCCCGCCGGCGTCCAGGAGTGCGTTCGTCACCGACGGGATGGCGTGCAGCAGGGTGACCTTGTCGGCGTGCGGGCTCTCGGGCAGATGGACGGTGCTCTCCACGAGCACGAGGGCGCCGCCCCGGCTCAGCGCGGGGAAGATCTCCATCACGGACATGTCGAAGCAGATCGAGCTTGCCGCGCAGACCCCGCCGAGGTCGCGCTCGCCGAGGACCTGGTCCCAGGCGGACAGCATGGCCGCGCAGCCGCTGTGCCGGATCGGCACCCCCTTGGGCGTTCCCGTGGAGCCCGAGGTGTAGATCACGTAGGCGGTGTCGGCGGGTACGACCGGTACGGGCCGCTCCCCGGGCTCGGTCGTCACGGCCCCGTCCAGCACCACCAGGGTCGGGCCCGCCGGGCAGTTCTCCCGGGACGCGGGCGTGGTCAGCAGCAGGCTCGTGCCGCTGTCCCGGACCATGAACTCCAGCCGCTCGGCCGGGTACCTCGGGTCCAGCGGCACATAGCAGGAGCCGGCGCGCAGGACGGCCAGGATGGCGACGAGCAGGCCGGGCGAGCGCTCGACGCAGACGCCGACCGGGACCCCGGGTCCCGCGCCCTCGGCGACCAGCCGCTGGGCCAACTCCCGGGACCGCTCGTCCAGTTCGCCGTAGGTCAGCGCTCCGGCGTCGGAGTGGACCGCGATGGCGTCCGGGGTCTTCCCGGCCTGTTCGATGAATCTGCTGTGCAGGGTCTGGGTCACTGGTCCGTCTCCTTGGCCCGGCCGGCCGGCGCGACGGCGTCGAGGGCCAGGTCGGGGTGGGCGATCGAGTCGAAGAGCACGGTGCGGTAGAGCGCGAGCAGTGCCGTCACGGTCCGCTTCTCCAGATAGCTCGGTTTGTACTGGACATGGCCGACGGCCTCGCCGCCGATCTCCGCCATCGAGATCTCCAGGTCGAACTTGGCGAGGTGCCTGCGTACGGGCAGCGGCTCCAGGGGCAGCGCGCCCTCCGGCGCGATGGTGTCGCCGATGCCGTGGAAGAGCTTCACGGAGCGCGGAAAGGCGTCCGAGGAAAGCCAGTTGAGGACGACGTCGAACCAGGGCGAGCGGCCCTCGGCCCGCGGGGGCTTCAGTTCGGCCGCCAGCAGGTCGAGCGGATAGTTCATGTGCTCCAGCAGGCCGAGAGAGAACGCGTGCACCTCGCGCAGCAGCTCCCGGAAGCCGCGGTCACCGGCCGGCTTCGCCCGCACCAGAACCGTGTTCAGGTAGTAGCCGATGGCGGACTCCCAGCCGGATTCCGCGCGTTGGGCGATGGCGGTGGCAAGGACGGAGTCCTCGACGCCGGCCGCGCGGTTGAGCGTCGCGAAGAAACCGGCCAGCACCACCGTGCTGATCGACACACCCTCGCGCACCGCGAACTCCCGCAGCGTCCGCGTCTCTTCGGCGCTCCAGCGGAAGGTGAGGTCGCGGCCCTCGTAGGTGACGCCGGGCGGGCGCTCGCCGGGGGACAGATCGAGATGGGCGGGCGGGTCGGCGAGCCGCCGCGACCACCAGTCCAGCGCCGCCTCGGCCGCCGGACCGGCCAGCCACTGCCGCTCCCACTCCACGAACTCCGTGTAGGGAGCGACTGGTTCGGCGGCCGCCGGATCAACCCCCTCGTAGAACTCCTGGAGCTCGCGGATCATCACATCGGCCGACGCGGCGTCCGAGGCGATGTGGTGCACGAGGACCAGCAGATAGTGGTCGGCCGGCCCGCGCGTCATCAGGACGACCCGCACCAGCGGACCGTTGTCCAGGTCCAGCGGCATGTGGCCGTACACGGCGAGTTCCTCGCGGGCCTGCTCGTCGTCCAGATGGGTGCTGTCCGTGACCAGGAACTCGTACTCCGGTTCGTCGAGGATGACCTGGTACGGGCTGCCGCCCGCCTCCACGAAGATCGTGCGCAGCGCGGGATGCCGCCGCAGCACGGCCGCCACGGCACGCTCCAGGGCCGCTGCGTCGACCTCGGCCCGGACCCGGGCGGCCACCATGAAGTTGTACGGCACGGCGTCCGGGTCGATCTGCTGCATGAACCACAGCGAGGCCTGGCCGTGCGACGCCGGCGCCAGCTCGAACCCGAGCCCCCCGGCGCGGAGTTGATCGAGGGCGGGGGCGTCGGTGGGGTCGAGGAGGCCACGGGTGGCGAGCTCGTCCAGGAGTTCCTCGGCGTCCAGTTCGCAGAGGGCGTCGAGCGGGGTGCGGGGTGGGTTCGGGGAGGTGACGGGGGCGGGGACGGGTGAGGGTGAGGGTGAGGGTGAGGCAGGCGCGGGCAGTGGTGTCGCGGGCGGGGCCTGGGCGGGGGAGACCGGCGCGGGCGGGGGCGCTGCGTGCGCGGCCGGCTCCTGGGCGACCGGTGCCGCACCGGCCACCGCGCCGGCGTTCGCACCCGCACCTGCGTTCGCGCCTGCCCCGCCGACCACCTCCCCGAGATGGCCGACGATCTCGGAGATGGTCCGCCCGTCCAGGAACACCACCGGCGAAACCCGCTGCCCGAACAGCGACTGCACCCGGTTGACCAGCCGGATCGCCAGCATCGAGTCGAGACCGAAGTCCCGCAGGCTCGACCCCGCGTCGAACCGGTCCTCCGGCACGCCCAGCACATCGGCGATCTCGGCGAGGACCAGCTCTTCCACCGACCTGCCCGGCACGGCCGTACCCACCGGTTCGGCGCCGGCCTCCACAACCGCCACGGACGACGTGGTCGGCGTGGTCGACGCGGACGGCACAGCCGATGCGGCCGACCCGGCCGACGCGGCCCGTACGGCCGTGGACGCCACGCTGCCGTCGACGCGCGGCGCCGCATCCAGCCAGTAGCGCTCCTTCTGCCACTGCACCAGCGGGGTCTCCACGACCTCGACGTCGTCCGTGAACAGCGTGTCGAAGGTCAAGGGCACGCCCCTGACGTGCAGCGACGCGGCCGCCTCCAGCAGACAGCGCAGGTCGCTCTCGCCGCGTCGCAGGGAGTTGACCGCGTGCACCCGGGCGCCCCGGGTCAGCGCGATCTCCTCGACCGCGCCGCGCAGCGTCTCGTGCGGGCCGATCTCCACGAAGGTGCCGATGCCGTCCTCGACCAGCGCGCCGATGGTCTCGGCGAACCGGACCTGATCGCGCAGGTTGTGCACCCAGTAGTCGACGTCCACGAGCGGGTTCACCGCCCCGGCCAGCGCCGTGGAGTGGAAGTCGATGCCCCCGGTCAACGGGCTGATGCCGTCGATGAGTTCGCGCAGCGGCCCGGTCAGCGGATCCATGCCGGGACTGTGCACGGGCCGTTCGACCCGGATGTTCCTGGTCGAGATCCCGGCCGTCCGCAGGTCCGCCTCCAGGGCGCGGACCGCCTCCGGTGAGCCCGAAACCGCCGTGCTGGTGGGGCTGTTGACCACGGCTACGGCCGCGTGCTCAGCGTACGGCGCGAGCCACGGTGACAGCTCCCGCTCCGGCAGATCGACCGAGATCATGGCACCGGGAGCCGCCTTGCGTTCGAGCAGGTGCGACCGCGCCACGACGACCCGCGCGGCGTCCTCCAGCGACAGCGCCCCCGCGACACACGCGGCCGCGACCTCGCCCAGGCTGTGCCCGACGACGGCGGCCGGCCGGATGCCGAGCTCCAGCCAGACCCGCGCCAGCGACACCTGGAGGGCGAACAGCACCGGCTGCTGGAAGTCCATCTCCTCGAACCGGGCCTCGCCCTCCGGGGCGTCGAGCTGTTCGAGCACCGAGCAGCCACCGGCCGCGCGCACCGCGGTGTCACAGGCGTGCATCCAGGTACGGAACCCGGTGTGCGTGCGCAGCAACTCCCGGCCCATGCCGACCCATTGGGTCCCGCCACCGGAGAAGACAAGCGCCACGCGCCGGTCGGTGCTGCCGGAGACCGTGCCGGTGACGACCCCGGGGTGCGGCCGCCCGGCGGCGACCCGGGCGAGCCCGTCCAGCACGTCCTGGCGGCTGCGGGCGAGCAGCGCCACCCGGTGGTTCTGATGGGTGCGCCGGGTCGCGAGAGTGTAGGCGAGGTCGGACACCCGCAGACCCGCGTCGCGTTCGACATGGTTGGACAGCGCACGGCAGGTGTCGGCCAGCGCGGCCGCCGAGTGCGCGGACACCGGTACGAGACGCAGGGCCTCGTCCTCCGCGGCGGCGCCCTGACCCGGTGCGAGGTGCCGTCCCCTGTCACCCATGAGGAACGGGGACGCCGTGACCGGGTGGCCCGCGGTGTACAGCGCGCCGAGCGAACCCAGCAGGGTCTGGGCCTCGTCGGCGCCGCGCCGCAGCGAGGGCAGGGTGGCCGCGTCCAGGAGCTGCGCGGCGGCCTTGAGCAGGAGCGGGTGCGGGGACAGCTCGACCACCGCGTCGATGTCGTGGTCGCGCAACGCCGTCAGGGCCTTGACCACTTGGATCTCGTGGCGCAGGTTGTCCGCCCAGTAGTCGGGGCCGAGTTCCGCGCCGTCGACACGTTCGCCGGTGACCGTCGAGATCATCGGGACGCGGGTCGTGCGGGGTTTGATGCCGTCGAGTTCGGCCCGCAGCGGGGCGAGGACATGGTCGACCAGGGGCGAGTGGGGCGCGTGGCCCATCCGTACCCGATGGGTCGTGATCCCCTCCTCGGTCAGCCGCTGGACGAGTGCGTTGATCTCCTGCGGGGTGCCGGTGACCAGCGTGGAGTCCGGGCCGTTGTGGCCGGACACGGTGAGCTGCCCGGTCAGGTACGGCTGGACGGCGGCCGCCTCGGTCGTGACCACGATGCCTTCGCCGCGGCCGACGGCCAGTTGCTGGAGCAGCCGGCCGTGGCAGGCGGCGAGCCGCGCCGCGTCCTCGAAGTCGAGCGCCCCGGCGATGTGCGAGGCGGCGAACTCGCCGACGCTCTGGCCCACGACCACATCCGGCGCCACCCCCAGCGAGCGCCAGGCGTCGGCCAGCGCCACCTGCAAGCAGAACAGCAGCGGCTGGAAGACATCCATGTCGTCCAGGCGGCCGTCGGCCGCGAGGAGTTGGTCGACCAGGGAGAAGCCCAGCAGCTCCCGCATCCGCCGGTCGGAGCGCATCATGGACCGCCGGAACACGGGCATCCCGGCGAGCAACTGCCGCCCCATGCCGACCCATTGGGAGCCGTTGCCGGAGAACAGGAACGCCAACCGCGGTCTGCGCCCGGCCACCTCTCCGGCGCTGAGCCCCGAGGCCGTCGTACCGGCGGTGAACGCGTCCAGCTGGGAGCGGAGTTCACCCATGTCACGGGCGGCGGCCGCGAGCCGGAACCTTCCCTCGCCGGGCGCCCGCCCGCAGACCTCCCGCAGATCGTGCTCGTCCCGCAGGGCCCGGGCCCGCTCGGCCAGCGCCTCGGGGGAGTCCTCGGCCAGCAGCAGGAGTCTGCCCTCGGGGCGCGGCAGTTCCTCGACGGCGACATGGCAGATCGCCCCGCCGAACCCGAACGAGCTGACACCCCCGCGGCGCGCGTCGGACCGGCGCGGCCACTCGGTCAGCCGGTCCTGCACGGCGAGCCCGTACTCGTCGAAGAGGATCTGCGGGTTCGGCGCGGTGTAGTGCAGGCTCGCCGGCAGCACCCCGTTGCGGATCGACAGCGCCAGCTTGACCAGACCGACGATCCCGGCCGCCGCCTCCAGATGTCCGACATTGGACTTGACGGACCCGAGGCGCAGCGGCGTCGGCCGGTCGCCGCCCAGGACCGCACCGATGGCATTGGCCTCGATCGGGTCGCCGAGCGGCGTCGCCGAGCCATGGCACTCGATGTAGTCCACGAGAGCCGGCGCGATCCGGGCCCGCCGGTACGCGGTGCGCAGCATCAGCTCCTGCGCCTGCGGATTGGGCGCGGTCATGCCGTTGCTCAGGCCGTCGTTATTGGCCGAACTGCCCTTGATCAGGCAGTACACCGGCAGCTCGCGCTCCAGCGCCACGCTGAGCGGGGCCAGTACGACGACCCCGGCGCCCTCACCGCGGACATAGCCGTCGGCGCGCGCGTCGAAGGTCTTGCAGCGGCCGTCCGGGGCGAGCGCGCCCATCTGGTCCATGGCCGTGTAGTAGTCGGAGACGAAGCTCAGATTCACGCCACCGGCCAGCACCAGTTCGCTCTCGCCCATCCAGATCGACTGGCAGCCCAGATGCACCGAGACCAGCGATCCGGCACAGGCGGCGTCGATGGCCATGCTCGGACCCTGGAGTCCGAGGACGTAGGAGACGCGGTTGGCGATGATCCCGTCGTGCATACCGGTCGCGGTGTGCGGGGTGATCTGGCTGTCGGGGCCCCGGTAGTGCGCGAGCGCCGCGTAGTCGCCCCAGCAGGAGGCCATGAACACACCGGTGTCGCTGCCGACCAGGCCGAGCGGTGGCACACCGGCGTCCTCCAGCGCTTCCCAGGCCAGCTCCAGGATCAGCCGCTGCTGCGGGTCCATCTGGACGGCTTCCCTGGGCGAGATGCCGAAGAACAGCGGGTCGAACCGGTCGATACCGTCGATGAACCCGCCCCAGCGCACCGAGTCGCCCAGCAGCTCGCGCCGCGCGGCCGGCACCGGACCCACGGCATCGCGTCCCTCGGCCAGCAGCCGCCAGAACGCGGCGGGATCGGGACCGCCGGGGAACCGGCAGCCGATGCCCACGATCGCGACGGGCTCGTACGAGGGCCCACGGCGGTCCCGGCCGGGGGCGGCCGCCTCCGGCGCGGCGGGCGGGCCCTCGACCAGTGCCCGGGACAGCTCGTCGACGGTCGGATATTGCCACATCCAGGTGACCGGAACCGGACGGCCGAGGAATGCGGACAACGCGGCGGCAAGTGTGGCCGCCTTGGCCGAATCCAGACCGTACTGGTGCATCGGCGCCCAGCGATCCACCGCGTCCCTGGAAACGTCCAGCAGCTCCACGAAGCGAGAAAGCAGAAAATCTGTGACGGCGCGCACATCGCGCGGCCCGCGCTCTTGGGGCATTTCGCCTCCTCGGCAAGGCGGATGGAATGGGCCGGTCGCCGGCCCGAAAGCGGGAGATGGTTTACGGACACAGAGGTTCGTTCGGCCGCGCCGGGTACTCCGACGCGTCACCACACACGCGAAGGAAACCAAGGGATACTGAGGAAGAAGGAGTTGGAGGAATGTCCGAGCGATCGAGCGTCCGTGGTCAGCGGACGGCTACCGGCTCACGCTCGACGGATCGTACGGCTCCCTGCCAAAGGTGGAGCCGCCGAATACCCGAATGACTGCACCGAACCATGACTGCACTGAACCGCCCTCGTTGAGTCATCCCGACAGAATCAGCTCACGGTCAGTTGCGTTGACTATGGCGACGCACACGCGAAACCCCTCGCCCGCACGGCCACCGCCGACGGGAGTCACGATCCGCTTTACCCCGGACGGATCGCTTGACGAGGTGCTCACCCCGATCGGCGAATGTCAGCCTGCCATCCGGTGATTGGTGGGGCAAGAGCGCCTGCTGGCTGGAACCCGCACTGGCAAGATTTGACTCCCGGGTGGCTGGTTCGCCGACTTGCGCACAAACCGAACCGTATGAACTGAGTCTTGTTTCAAGCCACTTGGAATACGAGAGATTGACCTGGGTGGGGCGCGGTGATCGTCTTAGGGGGTTCGTGTCCCGGGGAGAGGAAGCAGCACCGCGATGCTCAACACATCAGCTCAGGGGCGGGCCTTGTCGCAGCGGCCGGGCCTGGCGCTCGGGGTGCTGGCCGGGGCACTCGCACTGGACCTCAGCGGCATGGCCGTACTGAACGCGGCCCTGCCCTCCGTCGGGGCGCGCTTCGAGCTGCGGGACACCACGCTCCAGTGGGTCATGACGGCCTACTCGGTCACCTTCGCCGGATTCCTGCTGGTGGGCGGCCGGTTGGCCGATGTGTTCGGCAGGCGCCGGGTCTTCGAGGCCGGCGTCGCGCTGTTCACACTGGCCGCGCTGGTCGGGGCGCTGGCGCCGGACGGTGCCGTGCTGCTCGGCGCGCGGGCGGTCCAGGGCATCGGCGCGGCCCTGTCCGGACCGGCGGCGCTCGCCCTGCTGACCGAGGTGTTCCCGGAGGGCCCGAGCCGGGGCCGGGCGCTGGGCGTGTACGCGGCGGTCGGCGCGGCCAGCTTCAGCGGCGGCATGCTGCTGGGCGGCGTACTGACCGAGTTCCTCGGCTGGCGGTCGGTGCTGTGGTTCTCGGTGGCCCTCGGCGCGGTCGTGCTCGCGATCACCCGGTCCGGGCTGCCCGACGGGGCGGGCACCAGGGTCCCGCTGGACCTGGCGGGCGCGATAACCGGCACCCTCGGGCTCGCGCTGCTCGTGATCGGCGTGAGCCTCGGCGGGGTGTGGGCCTGGGCGCTGATCGCCGCGGCGGTGGTCTTCCTGGTGCTCTTCGCCGTCCACGAACACCGGGCGCCCGACCCGCTGTTGCCGCTGGCCCTCTTCCGGATGTCCTCGGTACGGCTGGCCACCGCGGCGGCGTTCCTCCAGTACACGGCGTCCGTCGCGATCGTCTTCTTCGCGCCGCTGTATCTCCAGGGCATGCTGGGCTACTCACCGGTCGAATCCGGCCTCTCCCTGGTCCCGATGTCCCTGACCGTCTTCCTCACGGCCAACTTCGCCACCGGACGCCTGCTGGCCAGGTACGGCCCGCGCGCCCTGATGGTCACCGGCCTGCTCCTGATCGGCGCCGGCACGGCCCTGTGGATCACCACCCCGGCGCACGGCTCCTATCTGCTGCATGTACTGCCCGGCCTGGTGATCAGCGGTTTTGGCCAGGGCCTGAACTTCCCCGCCATGACCACCTCCGGTCTCTCCGACGTCCCCCCGAAGCAGCACGCCGTCGCCGGCGCGGTCAACGTCGTCGCCCAGCAGATCGGCTCCAGCGCGGGCGTCGCCGCCCTGGTCCTCCTCGCCGCGACCACCGGCGACCGGCTCAGCGGCTACCACCTGGCGTACCTGGTGGCGGGCATCGCCTGTGCGATCGGCGCCGGTGGCATCGCGCTGGCCGGCCGACGGAACTGAGCGTCCGGGGGCTTCGGGCCACCATGTGAGAAACCCCGCAGGATCTCCTGGGCATGGAGTCCTTGGCTCGGGGTATGGGCGGCCATGTGAACGCAGCGCCAACGATCCGCACGGCGCCCCGGCCCCCTACCGGTGGCCGACGGTCCCTGCCCGCCGAACCGACGGCCGCCGTCGCGGAGTTCGACGGAGACCCCGGATGCATCGCCGTGGCACGGCACGAGGCGGCACGGTTCCTGACCCGCGCCCGCGCCGAACACGGCGTCGCCGTCTCCGCGCGCGCCCTCGACCTCACGCGGCTCGTCGTCAGCGAGATGGTCACCAACGCGTGCAAGTACGCCCCGGGACCGATCCGCATGGACCTGCGGATCACCGGCGCCCGCACGGAAGAGCCCCGGATCGAGATCTCGGTGCGGGACTCCCTTCCCCTTCCTCCGGTGATCCGGGCCGCCGAGCCCCGCCGGGTGGGGCAGCACGGGCTGGAGATCGTCCTGGCCGTCGCCGAGTCGTTCGAGATGCGGCCCGAACCGCCGGGCAGACCGCCGGGCAAAAGGATCATCGTCCGGATCGCCCTCGTGGACAGCCGGGACACCGGACGGGGAGCGGGCGCGGACCGGCCGTGCGCACGGACCCGGCGCCCCGCACCGCGCTGCCGTCAACGCGCCGACAACCGCCCCGAGACGCCCGCCTCCGCCGCGGACCGTGCTTCCGCAGAGACCTGCGCTGTTGTCGAGGCCCGCACTTTCGCGGAGACCCGTACGTCCGCGACCGCCCGCTGAGCCCCGGCCGACCGGCCGAGCCCCCGCCGGCCGACCGAACCGCCGTCAGCCGACCGAACCGCTGTCATGAGTGGCGTGGCCCCGCCGCCCGGTCACAGCCGCTGCCACCGCGCGCTGCACCACGAGAAGACCCCGAACGCGGCCAGGCCCAGCGCGATGAGGGCGAGCAGCCAGGGCCCGGCCGGCAGATCGCGGAAGGAACGCAGCGTGTCGTCCACACCCTTCGCCTCGCCGGGCCGATGCCGGGCGGCCGCGACGACGGCGAACCCGCCCGCCACGGCGAAGACGACACCCTGTGCCGTGCCGCCGACCACACCGAAGAAGTCCGTGATCCGCCGTGCCAAGGGCGACATGGCGTCGAGCCGCAGGTCCCTGCGGAACTTCTTCCGCAGCGCCCGGACCGCCATCCACACCCCGATGACCACCACGGCGGCACCGCCGACGCCCACGAGCCACTGCCCGCCCGGCCACCGCAGGGCCGTCGCGGTGACATCCTGGGTGCTCCGGTCGGAGGATCCGCTGCCGCTGCCCCGGGAGCCGACCGCGTAGGCCAGCACCGAGAAGGACAGGAAGACGTAGAAGACGCACTGGATCGCCGCCCCCACCCGCTTCGACGGCTTACCCGCCCGCGGTCCCGCCCCGCCGAACACCGCCTCCGACAGCCGCCACAGCGCCATACCGGCGAGCGCGACCCCGACGGCCCAGAGCATCGCCACCCCGAGCGGCCGATCGGCCAGTTCCTCCAGGGCGCCGCCCCGGTCGGCCTGCTGCCCGCCGCCGTCGCCACCGAAGGCGATCCGCAGCGCGATGACACCCACCAGGACGTGGAGCAGCCCACGGGCGGCGAAGCCGGACCGGGCCGCCACCGCCATCGCCTTACCGTCCGCGGCCCGGCGCGCCTCGCCGCGCCCCCTCGGTACCCATGAGCGGGCCCGTGACCGGGCCCATGACCGTGCATCCATATTCCGCCGATGCCCCGGGGAACCCGTCCGACACCTCGGCGACCGGTCAGCGGCGGCTGGTGGCGAGGGCGTGCAGATGATCGAGGGCGCCGGCGACGGTGCCCCGGTGCCAGATCAGCCAGCGCGCGACCTGGCCGCCCAGCTCGTTCAGGGCGTTCAACTGGGCGTCGGTGAGGCCGCCGAGAGTCCCCTCATGGTGGGAGGAGATCATGCCGACCACGGCACCCTTCGGGCTGACCAGCGGAACACTGTGGCAGGCGCGGCTGCCGGTCTGGAGGATCGCCTGCCGGGAACCCTCGTCGAAGGTGTCGCAGGCGGCGACGTCCTTGACCGTCACCTGGCGCCTCTCCTCGGCGGCCCGCGCGCACGCGGTCGTCGAGTCCTCGACGAAGGTGAAGTAGTCGGTGAAACGCTTGTTGAGCCCGGTGTGCTTCTCCAGCCGCAGCATCCCGTTCTCCACCAGCTGCACATTGCCCATCTCGGTGCCGGTGATGTGCAGGGTGCGATGCAGGGCGGCCATGAGGACCGCGCCCTGGCCGGCCGGCTGCCCCTCGCCGCGCAGGGCGGGCAGCGCGGGCGCGGCGCCGCGCGGCCGACGCGGCATCCAGCTGTGGGCGTTGCGCTGCGGGGCGGGCGCGTGGACCGCGACGTCGGCGAGCGTGTGCAGCTTGACGTTGAACCGCTGGGAGGTACGGCGCAGCAGGTCGAAGGCTTCTTCCCGGGACGAGAGCCGGTAGCGGGAGAGGAGGAGATCCTCGGCGCGCGCGATACCGGCGTGCGCCAGCCGCTGGTTCCGCTCATCGAGAAGGCCGTCGAGGCCGACCGGGCGGCTCTCCGCCGCGCCGCCGGGTACGGCTTCCTCGTGTTCGGCGGGCGTCTCCTGGTCCGCGGTCACCGGCCGGCCTCCTTGTCCGACGCGACCCGCGCGAGGCGGTCGCATCCCGAATGAGTGACAACACCGTGGTGCCTGCCGGCCGAAGCACCTGCCCACACTGTATGCACACCCGTCGGAGCGACCGCCGGACGGCCCCCACAGCGCCGCGCCCGCCCCGGGACGTACCGGCATGTGTGCCCCTGCCATGACCGTGCCCCGAAGAGCGGTGTCCGGCGACGTGCCGCCCGTCGCCCGCCACTCCTAGGGTTCCGGCAACCACACACCGCGCTCCCGTCCCCGCGCACGCATCCCGCCGCCCCGGACCGGCGCGGCGGGATGCGCGCGGCGGACGGGCGACACCCCGTCAGGAGCGGCCCGCGATGCCTTCCCGCGTCATCGACACCTTCCGCGGCAGATCCCCGCGCGCTCACCCTCGCCGTCGGCGCCCTGATCGCGGGCTGCTCCTCGGCCGGCACCGCCGGTACCACGTCCGCCGGAGCGGACGGCGGGTCCGCCCCGGTGCAGGCATGCGCTCCACTTCGCCGCGGGCACCTACGTCACCGGCATCCTGATGCTGGAGGCGGGCCTGTCCTTCACCGCGTCCGCGCTCCTCGGCCTGCTCGCGGGCGTGGCGCTGTCCGCCCTCCTGGGCGCGGTCAGCCTGCGGGTCGGCGGCATCGGGTTCTCCATGGTCACCCTGGCGTTCGCCCAGGCCGCGTCGATCCTGGTGCAGCGCGACCCCGGGTGCGTCACCGGCGGTGAGGAGGGCCGAGCCGCCCCCGCGGACCGGCTGCCCGCCTCCCTGGTCGGCATCGAGCACACCGCCCATCTGTACTGGGTCGCGCTGGCCTACCTCGTGGTGACCCTGGCCGTCGTACGGTGGGCGGTCCGCTCGCCCACCGGCCGGGTCTGGGAGGGCATCAAGGAGAACGAGCGCCGACTGGAGGTACTGGGCCTGCGCCCGTACGGCTTCAAGCTGATCGCCTTCGTCCTGGCCGGCACCCTGGCCGCGCTCGGTGGCATCGTGTACCTGCTGCTGACCGGCGGCGCCACCCCGCGCACCACCACCTCCGACTTCACGCTGTCCCTGCTGGTGATGGTGGTCCTGGGCGGCTCGGGCACCCGCTGGGGCCCCATGATCGGCGGCATCCTCTACACCTGGGCCGACCAGCGCCTCGGCGACCTGGCCGGCTCGGGCACGGTGACCGCCCTGCCCTCGGTGCTACGGATACCGCTGTCGCAACCCCCTTTCCTGCTCGGCGCGTTGTTCGTCGCGGTGATCTACCTGCTGCCCGGCGGGGTGGCCCGGTTACCTGCCCGACTGCGAACAAAAGCCCCTGATGTGCGGTGAGTTCACGCCCGAAGCCCTCGGCACGGACAGCGGACCGTGTCGTGCCGTGCCGGACCAGGTCATCCGCCGGACAACAGATGCAGACGCAGGGCGAGTTGGAGTTCCAGGGTCTGCTCGGGGGTGTTCCAGCCGGGGCCGAGCAGGGCGTGGATGCGGTCCAGGCGCTGCACCACCGTGTTCACATGGACGTGCAGTTCCTCCTTCGCCCGGGTGAGGCTGCCGCCGCAGCCGAAGTAGGCGCGCAGAGTGCGGACCAGCTGGGTGCCGCGCTGGGCGTCGTAGTCCAGCAGCGGCCCCAGGGTGGCGGCGACGAAGCCGTCCACGTCATGGTCGTCGCCCAACAGCACGCCCACGAAGCCGAGTTCGGCGGCACAGGCGCCACCCCCGTCCCGACCGAGCACATGCATGGCCCGCAGACAGCGGACACCCTCGGCATGCGCGTCGGCGATCGCCCGCGGCCCGGCCGCGGGACCGGCGCCGGCGACCGTGACCGGCACCCCGGCCAGCCGCCCCAGTTGCCCGGCGGCGGCACGGGCCGCCGCACCGGCACCGGAGCCGTCGCAGGGGAGCAGCAGCACGGCCGCGCCCTCGTGGACCGCGCTGACGCCGCCGCACCCGAACAGGTACTGCACCGCCGCGTCGGCGAGTCGCTCCCGGGCCGCGTCACCGGCGCGGGCGACCAGCAGGAAGTGCGGACGGTCGAGGTCGATGCCGAGCCGCCGGCCGCGCGCCACCAGCCCGGCCGGGTCGCGGTCGGGGGCGGTGAGCAGATCGGTGATGAGGTCGCCGCGGACCCGGTTCTCGGTCTCGGCGACCGAACGCCGCAGCAGGAGCAGCAGCGAGGTCACCACGCTGCTCCGCTCGAACAGCCGCCGGTCGGGGTCGTCGAGCTCCGGCCGCCCGTACAGGACGAGACAGCCCAGCAGTTCCTGCCCCGCCAGTACGGCGCAGACCCAGCGCCCGTCCCGGAAGACCGCGCGGGCCGTCGCACGTGAGCTCTCCGCCGCCGCTACCAGCGCGGCCGCTTGCTCGGCACCGGCTGTCTCCTCGGCGCCGGACGCCTCCTGAACACCAGCCGCCTTCCCGGCGCCGGCCGGGCGCTCCGTACCGTCCGTGAGCCCGCCGCCGTGCCCGCCGGTCGCGGTGAGCGGCCACCCGGCGCCGTCGTGCACCGCGACCTCGCCCTTCAGCAGACCGGCCACCGCGGCGGCCACGTCCGACACGTCTCCGCCGCGCAGCACCAGATCGGTGAGCCGGTCATGGGACTCCGCGGCCCGCTGCATGGCGGCCGAGTGCTCCCGGATCACGGCGTTGGCCTCGGCCAGTTCGGCCAGCGCGAGCCGTGCGTCGGCCATCGTCCGGGCGGTGTCGATGGCGATGGCGGCGTGGTCGGCCAGCGAGCACAGCAGGGCGACCTCCTCGGGGGCGAAGGTGCGGGGCGTACGGTCCGCGGCGAAGAGCGCCCCGATGACCTGACCGCCGCTGCCCGACCCCAGCAGCAACGGCACCCCGAGGATCGCGACCAGGCCCTCGTCGAGGACCCCGGCGTCGATGCTGCCGGTGTGCAGGAAGCGGCCGTCCGTGCGGTAGTCCGGGGAGGCGTAGGGGCGGGCGGTCTGCGCGACCAGCCCGCCGAGGCCCTCGCCCAGTTGCAGGCGCAGATTCTGGAACAGCTCCGACACCGACCCGTCGGTGACCCGCATATAGGTGTCCCCGGCCTCCTCGTCGGCCAGCGTGAGGTACGCCGTGTCGGTGCCCAGGAGCATCCTGGCCCGCCGCACGATGGAGCGCAGTACGGCGTCGAGGTCGCGCAGGGCCGCCAGGTCGCCCGCGGTGTCGAAGAGCGCGGTCAGCTCCGTCTCCCGGCGCCGGTGCTGCCGCAGCGTGTTCCGCACCCGCAACGCCGCCTCGGTGGCCCCCTCCACCTCCGCGAGGTCCCGGGCGTCGACACCGGCGCGGCGCGCCTCGGCGACGACGGCGCCGAGTTCTTCGGCCGGGGCGCCCGCGGCGAGGAGTTCGAACAGCCGGCGAAGGTGCGGGGCGGCGGAGGCGGTTCTGTGCGACATGGGGCAACCGTGGGGAAGTCGGGGGTACTTGAGGGGCGAACGGCGAGCGGGGTCGAACGGCCCGGGAGCGGTGCCGGGCCGTTCGGGGCGGACGCGACCGTCGGACGGACGGCCTGCGCCCTTGGGTGGACCGGTGGCGCTCAGGTGGAGGCGGCCGTCCGCCGGTCCGCGGTGGTCCGCGCCGCGGCCCCGTCCCCCGGTTCGATCGCGGCCAGATCCCTGCCGCGCGTCTCGCGGGCGGCGAGGACGGCGACGACGGTGATCAGTGCGGCCAGGCCGACGTACACCGAGATCGGAGTGGAGTTTCCGTAGGAACCGAGCAGCGCGGTGGCGATCAGCGGGGCGGGGGCGCCGGCCGCCACCGAGGAGAGCTGGGCCCCGATGGACGCGCCAGTGTAACGCATCCGGGTGGCGAACAGCTCGGAGAAGAAGGCGGCTTGAGGCGCGTACATGGCGCTGTGGAAGATCAGCCCGACGGTCACGGCCACCACCAGCGCGGGGAACGACCTGGTGTCGAGCAGCGCGAAGAAGGCCCAGGACCACAGGCCCACACCGACCGCGCCCACCAGGTAGACGGGCTTGCGCCCGACCCGGTCGGAGAGGGCGCCGAACAGCGGGATCAGACAGAACTGCACGGCGGAGCCGATCAGTACCGCGTTCAGGGACGTCTGCTTGTCTATCTTCAGGTGCTCGACGCAGTACGTGAGGACGAAGGCGGTGATCACGTAGTAGGAGATGTTCTCGGCCATCCGGGCGCCCATCGCGACCAGGATGTCCCGCCAGTGGTCACGCACCACCGCGACCAGCGGCGGCCGTTCGGCCCGCTGCTCGGCCTTGCGCCGCTCTGCCGCGGCCAACGCCTCCTTGAACAGCGGGGATTCATCGACGGACAGCCGGATCCACAGGCCGATCATGACCAGTACGGCGGAGAGCAGGAACGGCACCCGCCAGCCCCAGGAGTCGAACGCGTCGTCGCTGAGCACCGTGGTCATCAGGGACAGCACCCCGACGGCGACCAGATTGCCGGCCGGCGCACCGCCCTGCGGCCAGGACGCCCAGAACCCGCGCCGCCTCGCGTCCCCGTGCTCGGACACCAGCAGCACCGCCCCGCCCCACTCACCGCCGAGCGCGAAGCCCTGGATCAGTCGCAGGGTGGTCAACAGCAGGGGAGCCGCGACCCCGATCGTGTGATACCCGGGCACACAGCCGATCAGCGCGGTGGACAGCCCCATCATCAGCAGACTGATCACCAGGAGCTTCTTGCGCCCGAGCCGGTCACCGTAGTGTCCAAACACCACGGCACCGACGGGACGGGCCACGAACCCGATCGCGTACGTGAGGAACGACAACAGCGTCCCGGTCAGCGGGTCCGACTCCGGGAAGAACACCCGGCCGAACACGAGCGCGGCGGCGGAACCGTAGAGAAAGTAGTCGTACCACTCGATGGTGGTGCCGATGAGGCTTGCGGCGACGACCCTGGAGAGGCTGGCGGGGGGTGGGGGAGCGGTGGTTCCGGAGGCCATGGGCGCCACTTCCTCGTGTGCGGTGGGGACGGGTACGTGTCGGCACACCGTAGAAACATGCAGGTCAGGCGCACATGTGGCGGGGCAACACAGTTTGGTGGTCGGCTATGCGTGTGGCCACCATGCCGGCTTACGGAAGGGCGGTTCAGGGGCTTGAAGGTGGCCGAAACGAGCGCAGCCCGGGACGCGTAGTTCGGGGTGGTTCGACGGTGGCGTGCTGACTCCCGTGCTGGTTTGGTGCTGACTAAAAAGCCACGTCATCACCCGTGTTCACCCGTCCCGTGCTGACTTGGTGCTGACTACGCTGCGTTGAACTCGGACATGTGGGGTTGATCGGCACAGAGTCCTTTCGTGGTAGGTGACCGGACTGAGAAATCGAGCCCGATCTAGGTGTGCTGTCCCGGGACGTTGGTGACACGCGTGCTGGGTGCTTGAACAGGTGAGGGCCTTCTGGGTTCGGTGTGAATTGCGACATCTGCACCAACGCCCAGGAGGCCCTCGTGTCCCACCGTAATGCCCCGCTGACTCCGACCGGCAGGCTGCGTCTGGCCCGGTGTGTCGTGGACGACGGCTGGCCGCTGCGGCAGGCCGCGGAACGCTTCCAGGTCAGCCATACGACCGCCGCCCGCTGGGCGAACCGCTACCGGCAACTGGGCGAGGCCGCAATGCACGACCGCTCCAGCCGCCCGCACAACAGCCCGCGCCAGACTCCTGCCGCGGTCGAGCTGCAAGTCGTGCGGCTTCGGCGCCAGCACCGGATCGGGCCGGTGCGGCTGGCCGCCCGAGCCGGTGTCGCCGCTTCCACCGCCCACCGCATCCTGGCCCGGCACGGCCTGCCCGCCCTGGCCGCCACGGACCGGGCCACCGGCGAGCCCATCCGCCGCTACGAACGCTCCCGGCCCGGCGAACTGGTCCACATCGACGTCAAGAAACTCGGCCGCATCCCCGACGGCGGCGGCCACAAAGTCCTCGGCCGGGCGGCCGGCAGCCCGAACAAGGACCGCCGCAACGGAGCCGGCTACGCCTACCTGCACACCGCCCTGGACGACCACGCCCGCCTCGCCTACACCGAAGACCTGCCCGACGAAACCGCCGCCACCTGCGCCGGCTTCCTGCGGCGAGCGGTCGCCTGGTTCGCCGAATGCGGCGTGACCGTCGAACGCGTCCTGACCGACAACGCCTGGGCCTACACCAAGAACACCTGGCGCGACACCTGCCGCGACCTGGGTATCAGCCCCCGCTGGACCCGGCCCTGGCGCCCGCAGACCAACGGCAAGGTCGAACGCTTCCACCGCACCCTGCTCGAGGAATGGGCCTACCACCGGCCCTACACCTCAGACGCCGAACGACAGGCCGCGTTTCCCGACTGGCTCGACTGGTACAACTACCACCGACCCCACACCGGCATCAGCGGCCATCCACCAGCCAGCCGCGTCACCAACCTCTCCGGACAGCACACCTAGGACCAGTTGCTCCGACGCCGCCGCACCAGCAGCAGCCACCGTGAGGGAGAAGCGCAGTGACCATGCCCCGCCAGCGAGGCTTGACCGAGCAGGCCGCCGACGCCGCCATCGACTCCGCCTGCCGCTAGCTGCGGCTTCCGTCCGTCCGCAACGAGTTCTGCGGCATCGCCGACCGCGCGATGAAAGACCGGAGGAGAACCGCTTGCGCTCGCCCGTTGCCTCGTCGACGCGCTCGTCGTTCACCCGCGGTGCCTTCACCCCGACCGTTCCGGCCGGGGTGGTGACTCTTCTCGGCTCGTGATAGCCGTGGCGGACCACCAGGTGGCGCCCCTTGTCGTCGCGTTCATCAACCGACTCGGCCATGTAGGCATTGACTTCGGCCTCCAGCGCGGCGGCCAGCGGCCGGCCACGGTGCCGACGGTCAGCTTGTCGGACGGCTCACTGTAGAGGTCGAACTCACCGGCATTCTCCAGGAGTTGATCCGGCCGGTACCGCCGATCACTCCGATCTCGGCGAGCTCGGACAGTGCGGGGATCGCGCTCATGGCGGTGACACCTCGTGGGATTGGGGGGACTCTGGGGAGGCCGGGGTTTCCTGGGGGCGGGAGGCGGAGGAAGGGCCGGGCAACAGCGGGTCGAGCGTGGCCACGGTGCGGTGGCGGGGGACGGCCGGGCCCCGGGGGTCGCCCTCCCGGCGGACGCCGACGGCGTGCCAGCCGGCCTGCACGGCGGCGTCCAGCTCGGCGGCGACGTCGCTCAGGAAGAGCAGGCGCCCGGGGTGCGCGCCGACGGCCCCGGCGAGGGTCCGGTACGACGCGGGGTCGGTCTTGCTGCCGGCGCTCCGAAGGTCGAAGTAGCCGTCGAGCAGCGGAGACAGATCCCCGTACGCGGTGTGGCGGAACCAGTCAAGCTGGGCCGCCGCCGAGCCGGAGGAGTAGATGACCACGCGCACCCCGGCCGCCTTCCAGGCGCGCAGCGCGGCGGGGACCTCCGGGTACACATGGCCGTGCAGCGCGCCGGACGCGTACCCTTCCGCCCAGATCCAGCCCTGCACGGTCTTCAGCGGGGCCGCCTTCACATCGGCGTCCGACCAAGCGGCCAGCGCGGCCACCACACCGTCGGTGTCCAGGTCGGGCCGGTCGAGCTCCGTGCGCACGTCCTCGGCCACCTGCCGCACCCGGGACTCCTGTGCGTGCCGGGTGAACCAGCCAGCCAACTCCCGGCGCGCGTAGGGGAAGAGGACGTCCCGTACGTACGTGAGGGAGCCGGTGGTGCCCTCGATGTCGAGCACCACCACCTCCGTGTGCGGGCCGGTCACTCGGCGGATCCCACGATGTCGTCCAGGCGGGGGAAGCGGCCGGCGATGGGGGTGCCGGTGAAGTCGCCGACCCAGCCGTCCTCCTCTTGGAAGAAGCGGATGGCGGCGAAGTCGGGGGTCTCGCCCATGTCGAACCAGTGCCGCGTCCCGGCGGGCACCGACAGCAGGTCGCCGGCCTCACAGACCACGGCGAACACCCGGGCGTCCAGGTGCAGCGTGAACATGCCGCGGCCGTGGGCGAAGAAGCGGACCTCGTCCTCGCTGTGCCGGTGCTCCTCCAGAAACGTCCGGCGGGCCGTCGCCGCGCGCTCCCGCCACTCCTCGGTGGGCGCCGGGTGCAGCCGGGCGATGTCGACGAGCTTCATGGAGTCCTTGGCGCACACCTCGTCGACGCGGTCGCGGTACAACTCGAGGAGGGCCGCGTCGTCGAGTGTGGGCGTATCGTCGCTGCGGACGTCCCAGCGGCGCAGGCTGACGCCGTGGGCGGCGAGTTCACTGGTGATGCGCGCGTCGTCGGTGGTGCGCAGCAGCACCTGGTCCGGAGCGTCCTCCGGCATGATCTGCAACAGGGTCATGGGTCGGCTTCCTCAGTCCTCGGAGACGTGTCGGGTGGAAGGGGCGGCTCGTGTGCGCGGCGGGCGGCCGGTCAGGCGGCCGCCGCCCGGCCCGCGGCGGGCACCTCGCCGGTGAGCAGCAGCAACTGGCACATGGCCTCGACGCACTCCAGCCGGTTGCGGGCCTGGGCGAGGTCGCGGCCCCAGACGGTGACGCCGTGGTCGGCGATGAGGAGCGCGGGCGGGGCGTCCGGGGACGCGGTCAGGTACGCGGCCACCTCCTCGCCGATCCGGGACACGTCCGGCCAGTTGGCGAAGACGGGCAGCCGGGTGCGGCCGGGCTCGGGCAGGCCGAGCCCCTTGAGCAGTTCCAGGCTGTCGAGCGGCAGCCAGGCCGTCCGTCCGGCGGCGCCGGTGAGCCGGGCGAGGGCGGTGGCGTAGGGCGGGTGGGCGTGCACCACGGCGCCCGCGGACGTGGTCCGGTACACGGCCGTGTGGATCGCCGTCTCGGCCGAGGGCCGCAGGGCGCCGTCCGGCCGTACGGCGCGCGCGGTACCGGAGTCGACCAGCACCGAGTCTCCGGGGCCCAGCGACCCCTTGTCCAGGCCGCTGCCGGTGATCAGCGCACGCGGCTCAGGCCCGGGCATCCGGACGGAGAGGTTTCCGGAGGTGCCGGGCAGCCAGCCGCGCGTGTACAGGTCGCGGGAGAGCCCGGAGAGGGCGGCGCCCGCCTCGGCCTCCGCGCCCGCCGCCGCCCCGGGCCGCACGTCCGCACCGGCCGGTCCGGCGGGCCGCAGCACCCGGGACTCCGAGACGACGGCGGTGATCAGCGCCCCCGGGGTCACGTCGAAGGCCGGATTGAAGACACCGGCGCCCTCCGGGGCCACCCGGACCCCGGCGACCGTGGTGACCTCCTCGGCGGCGCGTTCTTCGACCACGATGCCGGTGCCGTCGGCGAGCGTGGGGTCCCAGGAGGACTCCGGCGCGACCACGATGAAGGGGATGCCGTGCCGGGCCGCGGCGAGGGCGAGACCGTAGGTGCCGATCTTGTTGGCCGTGTCACCGTTGGCGGCGATCCGGTCGGCGCCCACCAGGACGCAGTCGACCATGGACTGCGCCATCGCGGCGGCCGCCGCCGAGTCGGGGCAGATCCGGTACGGCACGCCCGCCTCGCCCAGTTCCCAGGCGGTGAGCCGCGAGCCCTGGAGCAGCGGGCGGGTCTCGTCGACGAACACCTCGGCGACCCGGCCGCGGGCGGCCAGCTCCAGAACGGTGCCGAGCGCGGTACCGCCCGCCGCGGTGGCCAGCCGCCCGGTGTTGCAGTGCGTCAGCAGCCGCAGCGGGCCCTCCGGCAGCAGCTCCTCCACCAGGTCGGCGGCGGTCGTGGCGGCGCCCCGGTTGGCGGCGACGTCCTCCTCGATCATGCGCAGCGCGGTCGCGAGCACCGCGTCGGGGCCCTGTGGCAGCTCTTCGATCACCTGGGAGACGGCCCAGGTGAGGTTGACGGCGGTGGGCCGCGCGCCGGCGATCCGCTCGGCGTCGGCGCGGACCGCTGCCCGGTCGACCGAACCGTCGGGCGAGGTGTGCAGCCGGGCGGAGAGCGCGACGCCGAGGGCGCCGGCGAGACCGATGGCCGGAGCGCCCCGCACCGCCAGGGTGCGGATGGCGTCGATCACCTCGTCCACGGTTCTCAGCCGTAGCAGGAGGGTCTCCTGCGGCAGCGCGCGCTGGTCGACGACGCTGATGCCGTCCTCCGTCCAGGCGAGGGAGGTGGTGGCGGCCGGCTGGCCGGACGGCGCGCCGGTGGACACGGGTGGGGCCGACATGTTGCTCCTCAGTCACGGGGGGCCGGGGAAGGGAACGGGCGGGTGGGGGGCAGATCTTGTCGGGCCGGGGGGGCAGGTCCTTGAACCGGCGCACCGCTTCCTCCAGTACGCCGGTCTGCTTGCAGAAGGCGAACCGGACCAGGGAGCGGCCGGCGTCCGGGTCGGCGTGGAAGACGGAGTGCGGGACGCCGACGACGCCGCGGCGGGCGGGCAGCGACCGGCAAAAGGCCACCCCGTCTCCCTCGCCCACCTCGCTGATGTCGATGCTGACGAAGCAGGCGCCTGCGGGCCGCAGGACGTCGAGCCCGGCCGCCGCGAGTCCGGCGGAGAGCAGGTCACGGCGGAATTGGAGGTCCTCGCGGAGCCCGGTGAAGTACGCATCGGGCAGCCGCAGCGCCTCGGCCGCGGCGTACGGGAAGGGGCCGGCCCCGGCAACGTGAGGTACTGCTTCGTGGTGCGCACCGAGGCGAGCAGCTCGGGCGACCCCGTGGCCCAGCCGGCCTTCCAGCCGGTGAACGAGAAGGACTTGCCCGCGGAGGAGATGGTTACGGTCCGCTCGCGCCTACCGGGCAGGCCGGCGATCGGCCGGTGCCGCACGCGGTCGTACACCAGGTGCTCGTAGACCTCGTCGGAGGCGACCAGCAGATCGCGCTCGACGGCGAGGCCGGCGATGGCGCGCAGCTCCTCGTCGGTGAGGACCGTGCCGGTGGGGTTGTGCGGGGAGTTGAGCACCAGCAGGCGGGTGCGCGGGGTGACGGCGTCGCGCAGGGCGTCGAGGTCGGGCCGGAAGGCGGGCGGCCGCGGCACGACCGGGACCCGGACCGCGCCGGCCTTGGCTGGACAGGCGGAGTAGGAATCGTAGGCCGGGTCGAGGGTAATGACCTCGTCGCCGGGCTCCAGGAGCGCCGGCAGCGCGGCGGCGAGCGCCTCCGTCGCCCCGGCGGTGACCACGACCTCGGTGTCCGGGTCGTACGCCGGCTTGTAGAACCGCCGCTGGTGCTCGGCGGCAGCGGTGCGGAGTTCGGGGATCCCGACGCTCGGGGGGTACTGGTTGCCGCGCCCCTCCCGGATCGCGCGCACGGCGGCCTCGGCGACGGCCGCGGGGCCGTCCGTGTCCGGGAAGCCCTGCCCCGGATTGATCGCTCCGGTCGCGGCGGCGAGCGCCGACATCTCCGCGAAGACGGTCGTGCCCAACCCGGCCAGCACCCGGTTGAGTACGGGTCTGTCGCCCATGCCCCTCCTCCCCCACGACGCTCTGGCGTCACTGTGCGTCGGTAGCATTATCGTGCTGCACGTCGCGTTACGGCAGACCGCCCGACCAGGCAGGAAGAATTGTCCACAGCCACCGGGTGCGCAAGGTCTCCGCCCGAGCAGCCGCAGGACCTCCACCCTCGCAGGCGACAGAACGGCCGGCTTCAACGGCGACAACCACGCGACCTCCTCTCGGCTGAACTACCCCCTCGGTGTTCAGCGGGCCATGAGTCCCTGCGGGCAGAGAGCATGGCTGATCGGGACTGCACATGCTGCGGTGTTTGTCAGCCGCACCTCAGCGCGATGCTCGCCCTTGCTTGAGTCACCAGGATCTGCCAGGTCTGCCGATGGCCTTGAGGGTCTCGGGGGGTTCGACGGTCTTGCCGACGTCGTAGCGGGGTGCGGGATGGCGGTTCTTGGTCCCGGGCGGTCGTCCTGGGACCAGCGCCGCGTGGTTGGGGAACACGGGCCGGACAGAGCAGGTCGGCTCGGATGTTCCTGAACCCCGCCGGACCCGGGCCGGGGTGAAGCGTTCGGGCAGGGGCGACGGAGGTCGGCGGCCAGCGGGCGGGCGAGGCAAGGTTGGGTGTGGGCGATGACCACGAGCCAGGTCCACCGGTCCGCGGCCTCGGGAGTACGGACCTTTGGGGTGGTCCAGCCGAGGATCTGCTTTCCGAACCTGAAGGTGTGCTCACGATCGAATCTCCTGAGGAACACCTGCCACCACAGGTCCACGTCTGCCGGGGCGGCGTCGGTCCTGGAGGACCACAGCCATACCGGCGGTGCTTCCCGTTCCTTGGTGAGGTGCTCGACCTTCAGCCGGACCAAGGTGCCCTCGACGACGGGGAGTTCACCGTCGCGCTCCAGCCAGGCCGAGCGGTGGGTCAGCCGCGGGTGGACTCGGTTCTCACGCCTGGGCTTCGGCCTTGCCGTAGTTGGTGGTGTCGGTGACGGTGGTGACCGCCGCCTCGTTCGACCTGGAGCACACGTTCAGGCTGTTCAAGCAGACCTTGGGCTGGACGCGGCCGCGGCTGCGGGAACCGGAGGCGGCGGACCGGTGGACGTGGCTGATCACCGCCGCCAACATCCAGCTCCGGCTCGCCCGCCCGGTCACTCACGACCTGCCTCCCTGGGAGAAGCCGGCCGCACTGCACCGGCTCACACCCGCCCGGGTTCGCCGGACGTTTCGGAACCTCCGCCAGCACATGCCTGCCCCGCCAGGGCACCGAAACCCCACCGGCTGGCCCCGGGCGACCTCCAGGCGCCCCGAACAAACAACGGGCACCCCGGTACGACGTGGGCAAAACCGTCCGGCGCGAGAAGACACTTGTCGCCCTACAACGGTTGAAAGGTTAAAGAACAAGCTTTATTGTCTGCGGCCCCATCGCAGGGCCTGCTGCTATACCCATCGGCGCGTGGTGCCGACATTTCCGCGGTCTGTCCGGCTGCGGCTCCATCGCAGGCCCGTGCACGACCCGAACTGGCCCTGGTCGAAGTCCTGTCCGTGGCCTGTCCGGCCGCGGCCCCATCGAGGCCGAAGGCCATCGCGGCTGCCGCGGTGGACTGCTGCGCTGTCCGCGGCCTGCTCGGCTGCGGCCCTATCGCAGGCTGTTGTCGGCACCAGCGGATGTGGCTTGCGGACGGGTTCTCGCCCGCCGGGCCGGGCCTTAGACTCCGACCGCTCCGAAATCTGACGATCTTTTGGAGGATGCGCAGGATGAACCAAACTCTCATGACCGCATTGGCGGCAGCAGCGTTGGTCGTGTCCGGGGGCAGCACCACCGCCTTCGCTTCCGATGCCCCGCCGCGCACCACGCACGGTCCTTGCCAGTACAGCCAGACCCTGGACGAGCCGGCGGCGCGGCCGGTTCCCCTGCCGCCCGACCCGTGGCACACCCCCATTCACGGCACGGTCGATATGGCTGTCCCGACCAGCCAGGGCCCGCTCCCGCTGCGTCTGGACCGGGCGAAGGCGCCGTGCACGGTCCAGAGCTTCGTGCACCTGGCGCGGCACCGGTTCTACGACCGTACGGTGTGCCATCGACTGACGGCGTATCCGACGTTGAAGGTTCTTCAGTGTGGCGACCCGACCGGCACCGGCGAAGGAGGGCCGGGGTACAAGTACAAGGACGAGCTGCCGGTGGACCTGCCGCCGGCACCGAGCGATCCGACCGGCGTCCGTCGCCTTTACGGGCGTGGCTTGCTGGCGATGGCCAACGCCGGTCCGGACACGAACGGTTCGCAGTTCTTCGTCGTCTACGGCGACTCCGCGCTGCGGCCGAACTACACGGTGTTCGGCACGGTCGGTGCCGCCGGCCTGGAGACGCTCGACAAGATCGCTGCCAGCGGTATCGAACCAACAGCGCAGGACCCGGCACCTGTCGACGGCACACCCGTGCTGCGGACCGTGCTGCTCAGCGTCCGGCCGTCCTGCCGGCCCTGATGAACTGCGGTGCTCGATCAGGCGGCATTCGGTCTGGGCGCGCTTGCCGGAGCGCACGTCATCGGGGCTGCCGTCCTCGCACACCAGGGTGGCGAGGATGTGAAGTAATGATCGGCGTGGCGTACGGCGGCCCAGTGGCAGCCGGATTGGCCGTCCCCGGGGTCGACGCCGATTGTGGCCACGATCCGGTGGGCGATCTCAAGGGGCCTGCTCACGTTCGGCGTCGCTGGTTCGTATACCGCTCCCGACGGCGGCTGGGAACGGTCGCTCGCGAACCGGGACGTTGGCTACAGTCTGTGAGATCGGCTGGTCGACCATACGGCCTCCCTGCTGCTGCGCCGATCCCTCGAATGCTGCCCCACCCAGCACCGTTGAGTACCCGTGCTGACTTTGAGGCCGCTGGGATGGCATAACCGCAGGTCCTAGCCTTGATCGAATGAGTTGTCGTACCACTCGATGGTGGTCCCGATGAGACTGGCGGCGACGATCCTTCCGAGCCCGGCGGAGGGCGAAGGAGCGGTGTTTCCTGCGGCCATGTGCGCCACTTCCTGGTACGCGGTGGGGAGGGGGACGTGTCGGCACACCGTAGGAAGGCGTACGTCGGGTGCACATGTGGCGGGGCGACATAGTTCGTGGGGCGGCTGTGAGGGCGATCACCATGCCGGTCGGCGGAGGGACGCGCGCCCGACCCAGCGCACGAAGGGCCTCTCCGGTGCGGAATACTCTTCGGATGAGTTCACGCACTTCCCCGATCGGTCGGCAGATCACGATACGGCGGACCGTCGCCCGGGATGCCAAACGGCTCACCCGGCTGGTGCGTGGCTCGGGTGCCTACGCGGGGCAGTACGCGTCGGCGGTCGCGGGCTACCGGGTCGGGCCTGATTACCTCGAGGCCCACCGCAGTTTCGTGGCGGTCGGCGGTGAGGAGGACGGCGGCCGGGTCCTCGGCTTCTACTCGCTGATCCTCGCTCCACCGGAGCTCGACCTGCTGTTCGTCGCCGACGAGGCGCAGGGGCGGGGGATCGGGCGCCTGCTCGTGGCGCATATGCAGTCGGAGGCGCGGGCCGCCGGAATCGACCGTGTCAAGGTCGTGTCGCATCCTCCCGCCGAGGACTTCTACCACCGCGTCGGCGCGGTCCGGGCCGGGACCGCGCTCGCGAACCCGCCTGCCGTGCCGTGGGACCGCCCCGAGTTCGAGTTCCGGATTTCTCCGGAATGACGGCTGTGCCGGTTCGCTCGCTCCGGGCCTGATCCCGTGCCGCGACGAAACCGACCCGAGCGCTCGCCCCACCCGGTGCTCCTTGGGGTCGTACTCCTCCTGCCGCCGGACCGCGCCCGGGCTCTCAGCCGGGGCTGGAGCCGGAACCACCCGCTGACTTGTCGGCGGCACGCCGATACTCGGCGTTGATGCGCTGCGCCTCCTCAAGCTGGTCCTCAAGGATGACGATGCGGCACGCGGCCTCGATCGGGGTCCCCTTGTCCACGAGTTCGCGAGCGCGAGCGGCGATCCGCAGCTGGTAGCGGGAGTACCGGCGATGCCCGCCCTCCGAGCGGAGGGGAGTGATCAACCGGGCTTCACCGATGGCTCGGAGGAAGGCCGGGGTGGTGCCGAGCATCTCGGCCGCCCGCCCCATCGTGTACGCAGGGTAGTCGTCGTCGTCGAGACGGTCGTGCAGTGGATTGTCCGATGTCATGTCACCTCGCTGTGCAATGCAACGCGTCGAGGGGCCCTGGTGCCGTACGGCACCAGGGCCCCGAAGGAAATTCAACACCATCTGTCGGCCCTACTGCTCAGCCGACCTTCTCTTTCCGCTGCCCGGCCCGGCAGGGCGGAGCAGGGGATCGCAGCTGCGTGACCGGGGACCACCATCCATTCCGGGGTCTTGCGGTACCCGGACCGCGTGCTCGGCGGTCCGGACGATCCTGATGGCGTCTGCTCCTCCCTTTCCTCGCGAAGCAATCACTGTGTGAGCCGGTGCCGCTGTGGGCGGCTCCACCTCCACGTGCTGAAGCCTACCCACGCCAGAGAAAAAATGTCTACTGACAACAGTAGATTTCACCCTTCAGGCAGAGGAAGAACCTTCCTGCCATCGACTCCTGGCGTCTTGACCGGGAGCCGCGTGCCCCTCCGTACGCGGCCCTTCCACGCTCCGCGGGCGGTTCGGCGCCGGGGGATGGACGAGCTCGACGCCAGGGGGGTGGACGAGCTCGACGCGCGGGCGCATAAACTCTGCTGTCATGTCGAACCCTGATGAGCTGCTCGTCGCCATCTCCGCCGCGGTGGAGTCCGAGCGGAGTAATCAGATGTCGTTGACCGTGGTCGTCGGCGGCGCCGTCATCACCGGCAGGCTGGCCCCCGAGGCGGTATGGAGGGAGCGGGTGGCGGAGGTCCTGAAGGACTCGGAACGCCTCGGCCCGTTCTCCGACGTCTTCGCCCGCGGCCCGCGGGGATACCGGCCCGGCCGCGGCGAGATGCCGACGCATCTGCACTTCCATCTCGCCCGGATCCTTCAGGGCAGCCTCGGGATCCCGGAGACGGGTGGCATGTACCGGGTCGCGATCAAGGACGTCAGCGCGTGGACCGTGGGCGATCTCAGCTACTTCGACCAGTGAGGCGCCGCCCGAGTCCCTCTTCCGGCCGGCGTTTCCCGGGCGGACGGTGACATGGCGGTGGGGGCCCTGCCGACGCGTGTCGACATGGCCCCCACGGGCTCAGGGCGGCTTGTGCCGGTCTCGGGACGGTCGCCGAAGGCCACGGACGCACCCGTGCCGGGTTCGGGCCCGACGCCCTTCACCGAAGCCGGCACTCCGCCCTTGGTCCGCTCGAACGGATACCGGGCGACGACACGGCGCGTGATGCCTTCCAGGGGCGTCCCGGGAGGGCGAGGCAGCCCCGGGTGAGCCGGATCAGCGCGAGAAGGGGAGTACGGCGGGAAGCCGGTTGTGCTCACCGACACGGCCGGCGCGGGCGCCGGGCGAGGGCAGCGCCCCGGTGAGGACGTCCCGCAGACGCATGCGGTCCGTGTACATGGGGCTGTCACGCAGGACGGCGAGCCGGACCTGGGTGACCGAGCCCGTGCTCTCGTCGTCCCCGTCGCACACCGTCAGGTATTCGACCCGGGCACCCGCCATGACGGCCAGAGCCACCTCGACGGTCATGTCGTCGCACACCCGGGGGCCGTGTCCTTCGATGTCGTCGAGTACGACGACGGGGGCGGGGTGCGGAGCGCGGTACTGCGTCCGTGCAGGCGTCAAGGGCTTCTCCTTCGGTCGGGGCTGGTCGCTTCGACGGCGGTGCGCTTGTCCGGTGGCCGCGGGCGGCGGGGCTGCTGGGGCTGCCGGGGATCGCGGTCGGTCTGTCTAAGCGGCCGAGTTGTTGCCGGGCTCCGGCCGAGCCCTGCGGCGCGCCTGCGCGCCCACGGGCCGGCCCTGGCCGGTGCGGCGCCGGCGGTCCCGGGACGTGGAAGCCGTGCGACGGGGGCGCTCCACAGCCGGCGCGGTGATGACCACCGGGACACCGGTGGGTGCCTGCGCGCCCGTGATGCGGCTCAGCTCCGCCTCGCCGGAGCGGACGGGGGTGACGCACGGGGTGATGCCGGCCGATGCCATCAGCCGGGTGACGCCGCGGCGCTGGGAGGGGGTCACCAGGGTGACGACGCTGCCGGTCTCGCCGGCGCGTGCCGTGCGGCCGCCGCGGTGCAGGTAGTCCTTGTGGTCGGTGGGCGGGTCCACGTTGACGACGAGGTCGAGGTTGTCGACGTGGATACCTCGGGCCGCGACATTGGTGGCCACCAGGACGGTGACGTGCCCGTCCTTGAACTGCGCCAGGGTCCGGGTGCGCTGCGGCTGCGACCTGCCGCCGTGCAGGGCGGCGGCGCGGACGCCGCTGTCCAGCAGGTGCTTTGTCAGCCGGTCCACGGCGTGCTTGGTGTCCAGGAACATGATGACCCGGCCGTCCCGGGCCGCGATCTCGGTGGTCGTGCGGTGCTTGTCGGCGTCGTGCACGTGGAGGACGTGGTGTTCCATCGTGGTGACGGCACCGGCCGACGGGTCGACGGAGTGGACCACCGGGTCGGTGAGATAGCGGCGGACCAGCAGGTCGACGTTTCGGTCCAGGGTGGCCGAGAACAGCATGCGCTGGCCCTCCGGGCGCACCAGGTCGAGCAGGGCGGTGACCTGGGGCATGAAGCCCATGTCGGTCATCTGGTCGGCCTCGTCGAGAACGGTGATGCCGACGTCGTCGAGCCGGCAGTCGCCCCGGTCGATGAGGTCCTTGAGCCTGCCGGGCGTCGCGACCACGACCTCCGCGCCACTGCGCAGGGCACCGGCCTGCCTGCCGATGGACATGCCCCCGACGACGGTGGCGATCCGCAGCCGCACGGAACGGGCGTAGGGCGTGAGCGCGTCGGTGACCTGCTGGGCCAGCTCACGGGTGGGGACGAGGACCAGGGCCAGCGGCTGGCGGGACTCGGCGCGCCGACCCGCCGTACGGGCCAGTAGCGCGAGGCCGAAGGCCAGGGTCTTGCCCGACCCGGTGCGCCCGCGACCGAGTACGTCGCGGCCGGCCAGCGAGTTCGGCAGGGTCGCCGCCTGGATCGGGAACGGCACGGTCACACCCTCGTGGCCGAGCGTGGCCAGCAGCGGCGCCGGCATGGCGAGATCGGCGAACGACTCGACAGCGGGCAGCGCGGGCGTGTCCGTCTTCGGCAGTGCGAACTCTCCGCGCACCGGCTGCGGTTTTCCGCGACCGGTGGAGCGGCGCGGAACGCGGGAGCGGTCCGCGGCGGAGCTTCCTCCGAAGCGGTCGTATGTGCGAGTGGTGCGTGCGCGATTGGGGCGCGTGGGGTTCATGCGGAACCTTCCTCGATGCGGGCGCGTATCAAGGAATTTCCGCAGCGGAATGAGCGGCGCAGAGAATCGCGAATACGGGCCGGAAACAGCGGGTTTGAATAACCCTGAAAATAAAGCGAGCTGGGGCCCGCACCCCAAGGTGCGGGCCCCAGCTACGAAGTATGCGTCAGCGTCGCTGCATCAGGCGGGAACGATGTTCTCGGCCGTCGGGCCCTTCTGGCCCTGAGCGATGTCGAACGAGACCTTCTGGCCTTCCAGAAGCTCGCGGAAGCCCTGGGTGGCGATGTTCGAGTAGTGGGCGAAGACGTCGGGGCCGCCGCCGTCCTGCTCGATGAAGCCGAAGCCCTTTTCCGCGTTGAACCACTTCACGGTACCGGTAGCCATTTTGTTTCTCCTTCGGAGACGGTGTCAGGAATACGCCCTGTGCGTAGTCCGTGTCGCCGTGATGATCAGCCGTCGGAAAAACCTTCTGGCAACCACACCTGCAACTGATGACGACAATAGCACGTCGACGCCCGCCCTGCTGGCCCAATAATTCCGCGCCGACTGTGATCGCAGGAATAGTTGCCGTGCGCTGCGGCGATTTCTTATGTCGTCACCACAGATATTTTCCGCGGTGCAGGCGTGTGAAGCCCATCGGGATCCGCCGCGCAGGGCGGCGGACACGCGGCAGACACGCCGCTCACCTCGTCCGGACCTCCCTCTGAAAAGGGGACAACAGGTGTCCGGTTCGGCTTCTAGTGTCGCGTTGTCGGCCTCCACGATCGAAAGGACACCAGGCCATGCGTATCGCGGTCACGACGCCCACCGGGAACGTCGGACGTCATGTCGTCGCCCTGCTGATCCGGGCCGGGCTTCGGCCGTTGGTCCTCGCCCGTGACCCCGGCCGGCTCGATCCCGGGGTGCGTCGCGAGGTCGATGCCGCCGCGGTCGACCAGCGGGACCCGGCGGCGGTCGTCGCGGCCACCGCCGGGGTCGACGCCCTCTTCTGGGTCGACCCCCCGACCACGGGCGCGGACCCGCTCGGCGACTACGCGTCGGCCACGGCGGGCGTAGTGAGCGCTGTACGTGTGAACGGCATCGAGCGGACCGTCTTCCAGAGCAGCGTCGGCGCCGAGCTGCGCCACGGAGCCGGTGAGATCGACGGCCTCGCCGGCACCGAGACCGCCCTCGACGCGCTCGGCGCCACGGTCACCCACCTGCGCTGCGGCTACTTCTTCAGCAATCTGGTGTCCTTCCTCGACGCCATCCGGGCCGGCACGATCCCGGTGATCCTGCCGCTGGACCAGCCGCTCGCCTGGGTCGCGCCGCGCGACATCGCCGAGGTCGCCGTGGCCCGCCTGCTGACGGCCCACTGGTCCGGCCGCCATGTCCAGGCGGTCCACGGCCCCGCCGATCTCACCTGGCCCCGGGCCGCGGAGATCGTGTCCGCCGCCGTCGGCCGCCCCCTGCGGGTCGAACGTGTGGGCGACGACGCGATGCGGCACCTGCTGCGCGCGTCCGGCATGGCCGACGGCCTGGTCGAAGCGGTCATCGGCATGTCGACCGGCCTGCGGGACGGCTTCGTACCGGAACAACCCCGGACCGTCCGCACGACCACCCCCACCACCCTGGCGTCCTGGGCCTACGACGTCCTGCGGCCCCTGATCTGACGACCTGCTAGTGCGGGCGAGGCCGACCCGTGCCGTGTGTCGAGCGGACCTGGAACAGTCGTGGCTGCACGTCGGTCGCGAACTTCGCCGCCTGGTCCATGTGGACGCGCGCCTCGGGGTTGGCGAGCATCGCCCGGTAGTGGTCCTCGGACTCCCACTGGGCGTAGTTGATGACGCGTTCGCCGTCCTCGGAGGCGTGGAAGTTGGCGCAGATGAAGCCGGGTTGGTGCTTCATCGTCTCCTCGGTGGCGCGGGCGAGCAGGGCGATGAGTTCGTCCTGGCGGTCCGGGGTGACGGTGAAGACGTTGATGAGTGTGGCCACGGGGCGGGTCGTGTCGATGGTCGCGGTGACGGTCGTCATCGTGCTTCTCCTGTCTGTGAATTGCGCGAAGGTCACAGGGGCTGGGGTGCCAGAGCGCGGGCCGGGTGGCGGGGGCCGAGGAAGACGACCACGCCCCGGCCGGCGGGGGAGGGGTGCGTGGCCTGGGTCCAACCCTGGTGGCGGTAGAAGGACATGGCCCGGTCCGACCGCGGGGAGGTCACCAGCCAGCAGCGGCCTCCCGGGGCGTCCGCGGTGACCGTCTCCAGGAGGCGGGCCGCGAGGCCGCTGCCCCGGGCGGCGCGGCGGACGGCGAGTTCGTCCAACGCGCGTGCACCGACCAGCCAGTCGGAGGTGCGGTCGGGACCGAGTCCGGCGGCGGCCTGTGCGTGGCAGCGGTCGTCGGGGAAGGGCGCGGGGGTGGTCCAGGCCGTGGCGAAGCCGAGCAGCTCCCCGTCCCGTACCGCTGTCGCGGCGATGAAGCCCGGCCGGTCGACGTCCGCCCGCAGCCGCCCGACGAAATCGGCGGCCCTGTCCTCGTCCTCGTCCCACGGCGGGGCACAGAAGGCGTCGACATAGACGGAGCGCAAGTCCTCGATGTGCGCGAGGAGTTGAGCGTCCTTGTGGACCCGGATCTCGGTGTGGACGCGGATCTCGGTCATACCGCCACCGCCGGGGCCGTGACCGGATGCAGCGCCGCGTACTCCAGCGGCGCCGACGGGTCGATCGACACGTCCAGCGGGGCGGGTTCGGCTCCGGCCCGGACGAGGAGGTCACCGACGGCCGCGATCATCGCGCCGTTGTCCGTGCACAACTCCAGGGGTGGCACGCGCAGTTCGATGCCCGCGGCCCGGCAGCGCTCCTCGGTGAGCGCCCGCACCCGTGAGTTCGCGGCGACGCCACCGACCACGACCAGCGTCCCCACGCCGTGCTCCGCGCAGGCCGCGACCGCCTTGCGGCTGAGTACGTCGGCCACCGCCTCCTGGAGCGCGGCCGCGCCGTCGGCCACCGGCAGCTCCCGGCCCGCGTGGCCCTCGGCCCAGCGTGCGGCGGCCGTCTTCAGACCGGAGAAGGAGAAGTCGTACGACCCCGGCAGCGGACGCGGGAAGGGGACGGCGCGCGAATCCCCCGTCCGCGCCGTCCGGTCGATGGCCGGGCCGCCGGGATACGGCAGCCCGAAGACCCGCGCGACCTTGTCGAAGCACTCCCCGGCGGCGTCGTCGAGGGTGTCGCCGAGGTGGTGGATCGGGTCACGGGCCAGGTCGCGGACGAGGAGGAGTGAGGTGTGGCCGCCGGAGACGATCAGCACCACGCAGGGGTCGGGCAGCGGGCCGTGGGCGAGGGTGTCCGCGGCGACATGGCCGGCCAGGTGGTGGACGCCGTACAGCGGTACGCCCAGCGCGTAGGCGATCCCCTTCGCCCCGGCCAGGCCCACCTGGAGCGCGCCCGACAGGCCGGGTCCGGTGGTGACGGCGACCGCGCCGATGTCGGAGAGCCGCAGCCCCGCCCCCTCCAGTGCCTGCCCGAGCACCGGTCGGAGCGCGTGCAGGTGCGCCCGGGAGGCGATCTCCGGCACCACCCCGCCGAATCGGGCGTGCTCCGCCATGCTCGACGCCACCGCATGCCCCAGCAGCCGCCCGCCGCGGACCAGGCCGACGCCCGTCTCGTCGCAGGACGACTCGATGCCGAGCACGATCGGAGAACCCATCTCGGACCCTTTCTGCACTTCCTAGGTTGTTGCAAGTAGTGTGCAATAAGAATCCCCGGCATGCGCACTCGGCCAAGAACACACAGGTCAGCGCCTTGAGGGGAGCCCTAGGGGGCCGACGCCGACAGACCGGCCCGGAGCCCTCGCACGGGCAGCGTCACCGCGCCGTCCGGGTCATGGGCGCAGGCGCCATGGGCTCCCTGGACGTCCCAGCAGGGGAAAGGGTCCGCGCCGCCGGTCCGCTCACCGTCCAGGAGGCAGCCCTCCATGGCGGTGCGCGGCGCGGGCGGATCCAGTTCCGTCCCGATGGACCACAGCTCCGTCACCCCGGCGCGGACGCCATCGGCATCGAGGCCGCCGTCGCCCGGATCCGGGCCCGCGGGGAGCGTGTGTGATGGCGAAGAAGAGCAAGATCGCGAAGAACGACCGGCGAAGCGGATCGTGGCCCGGTGCGCCCAGCGCCGTGCCGAACCGAAGGCCGTCCTGGTGCCCCCGCGCGCCACGGCCGACGAGAAGGCCGCCGCGCGGACGGAGTTCCGCCGCCGGACCCGGGACGCGAGGCGACCCGGGTCCGCAACCGCGACGGCGTGGACGGCCGTCCCCGCGGCCACCCGCGCAGGTTCGGCCTCTCCCGGGTGGACGCGCGGGCGCAGGCGCATGCCGGACTTCTGCCCGGGGTGACGAAGTCTTCCTGGCAGGAGGGGGCTCGGCGGGAACGACGTGGGCGCGGCGTCCCCGCCACACCTCGACGGCATCCGTCGCCGCACCGACCGGGCCTGCGGTGCTCACTCCCTGTACTAGTGGTTCGCTCTCGGACAGTTCCGCCGCCGACGGCGTCCCGTCCGGCGCCCCGTGTTTACCCCGCCCGCTCCTGGACACGCGGCCTGGGGGAACGGGGTGTCGTCCACGAAAGGCAGAACCCATGACGGAGATCCGACCCGCCACCACCAGCGATTCCGGAGCGCCGGTCGAGAGCGATGAGCACTCGCTCACCGTGGGCCCCGGGGGACCGATCCTGTTGCAGGACGCCTATCTGATCGAGCAGATGGCGCAGTTCAACCGGGAGCGGATCCCGGAGCGTCAGCCGCACGCCAAGGGGAGCGGTGCCTTCGGTCACTTCGAGGTGACGGGTGATGTCAGCGCGTACACGAAGGCGGCCCTGTTCCAGCCCGGTACCCGTACCGACCTGGTCGTCCGCTTCTCGACCGTCGCCGGTGAGCGCGGCAGCCCGGACACCTGGCGTGACCCGCGCGGCTTCGCGGTGAAGTTCTACACCAGCGAGGGCAACTACGACATGGTCGGCAACAACACGCCGGTGTTCTTCGTGAAGGACCCGATGAAGTTCCAGCACTTCATCCGCTCCCAGAAGCGCCGCGCCGACAACAACCTGCGCGATCACGACATGCAGTGGGACTTCTGGACGCTCTCACCGGAGTCGGCCCACCAGGTGACCTGGCTGATGGGGGACCGGGGCATCCCGCGGACCTGGCGCCACATGAACGGGTACACCTCACACGCCTACATGTGGATCAACGCCGCCGGCGAGCGGTTCTGGGTGAAGTACCACTTCAAGACCGATCAGGGCATCGAGTTCTTCACCCAGCACGAGGCCGACCAGATGGCCGCGGCCGACACGGACTACCACACGCGGGACCTCTTCGAGCACATCCGGGACGGTGACTTCCCCAGCTGGAGTCTGTACGTGCAGGTGATGCCGTACGACGAGGCGCCGGGCTACCGGTTCAACCCGTTCGACCTCACCAAGGTGTGGCCGCACGGTGACTACCCGCTCATCCCGGTCGGCCGTATGACGCTCGACCGCAACCCCACGGACAACCACGCCCAGATCGAGCAGGCCGCGTTCCAGCCCAACAACTTCGTCCCCGGCATCGGACCGAGCCCGGACCGCATGCTGCTGGCCCGGCTGTTCTCCTACGCGGACGCCCACCGCCACCGCATCGGCGCCAACTACCAGCAACTGCCGGTGAACGCCCCCGTCGTCGACGTCCACTCCTACTCCAAGGACGGCGCGATGGCGTACCGGAACACGACCGACCCCGTCTACGCCCCGAACTCCAAGGGCGGCCCCGCGGCGGACACCGAGCGTTACGGGTCGCCGCCCAGCTGGACGGCCGACGGTGAGATCACCCGCGCGGCCTACGTCTCCCACCCCGAGGACGACGACTGGGGGCAGCCCGGAACGCTGGTGCGCGAGGTCATGGACGATGCCGCCCGTGACCGGCTGGTGGACAATGTGGTCGGACACCTCCTCAACGGGGTGACCGAGCCCGTCCTCGAACGTGCCTTCGCGTACTGGTCGCACATCGACGAGACCATCGGCAAGCGCATCGCCGACGGCGTCCGGGCCAAGGCGGGCGAGAAGGACTTCAAGGCCGCCGAACAGGGCAACCCGGCACGGAGTTCCATGCAGCACAAGGCCTGAAACACCCGGGCCGGGCGGCCCCCCGACTCAGCCGGCCTGCCTGCCCCGCAGCACGCTCTCGATGCGGTCGGCCACGTCCACGGCGTCGCTGTACGAGCGGGGCAGGAAGTCGGGGGTGCCGACCGCCCGGTGCTTCCTGGCGGACGGTAGCTCCAGGTTCGCGCCGAGGATCTTGCGCACCGCGGCGATCCCGTCGTCGTACGTCTGCGCGATGGCCGACGGCCTCTTGTACGCCGTGGAGAGGTAGGGCGTATCGACGCCGCCGATCAGACCCGGCTTGAGCGCGGCGAACTGCTCGTAGTCGATGTCGGCACGGCGCGACGTTGACGTAGTTGGCTCCGCTGCCCTTCCCGCCGACGGGCCTTGCCGTCCAGATCGCCGGACGGATCCCGGACGCCGCCTCCGGAGCCCTCGGCGACTCCGCCGCGGCGGCGCTCAGCATTCTCGCCGCGCTCGCCGGACTTGCCGCGCTGGACCGGCGGTTGGCGCAACTCGCAGCCGCTCTACGCGGCCGGCCGCACCGCCGAGGGCCGCCGCGCCTCGGCACCGCTCGGCGCGTTCACCGCCCTGCCCACCCTGCGCGCCCTGCGCCTCGGACCGGGCCGGTACGCCCCGCGTAGAGGAGGCATCCGCGGCGGCGATGTCGTACGAGTTCCGGGCGACCCGCGCGGCCCCCCCGCTTCTACGGGCGGCTCAACATCGCCGAGTTCACCGGTCTGAGCGCGGTCCTCCTCGTGGCCTGGGCCTGGTCCACTCCGGGCACGCCGATGTCGGGGCCGCGACCACGGCGGCCCTCCTCTTCGTCGGGCTGTTCGACCCGGTGAGCACCCTGCGCGTCGGCGTCACCCTGGGTGCGCCGGTGTCCGAAGGGCGCCCGGAGGTGTCGCCCGGCCGACCGGCGGAGGGGATCGCCGTGCGTGGTGTCCGCTACCGTTACGGGGACGGCCCCGATGTACTGCACGGCATCGACCTCGACCTCCGCGCCGGGCAGCGGCTGCCGTCGTCGGCGCGACCGGCTCGGGCAAGTCCACGCCGGCGAGCCTGATCGCCGGGATGCGCACGCCGTACGCGGGCGGCGTCACACTCGACGGCATCCCCACGGCCGGCCTCGCCCGCCCGGGCGCGCCCGGGAACCGCAGGATCGTACTGGTCACCCAGGAGCACCACCTCTTCCCCGGGACGGTGGCCGACAACCTCCGGCTCGCGTGCCGGGAGGCGTCGGACGAGCGACCCGCAGCCACGCTCGCCGTCACATGGCGCGGTCCCTCGACCGGGCCGCCCTGGCGGTGACCGAGGGCCGGACCGCGGTCGTGGTGGTGATGGAGAACGGCCGGGTGGTCGAACAGAGACCGCCCGACGAACTGCCTACGCCAGGCTGTGGGCGTCCTGGGCGTACGGGAGATGACGCGTCCGGTCAGACGCTCTCGCGGCGATCGTGCACCCGCCCCAGCTTGCGGCCCACCAAGAGGTAACCGAGCAGCGCGCCGGACGTGTTGAGGATGACATCGTCCACGTCGAAGGCCCGTCCGGTGACCAGGGCGCCCTGGGCCATCTCCACCAGCAGCATCACGGTCGCGGTCAGCAGCAGTACCCGCCAGATGCCCCGGGCGCCCGGCGCGAGTACCGGCACCAGGATCCCGAACGGCACACCCAGCAGGATGTTGCCGCCGATCTGCTTGACGGTGTCCCGCAGTTCGGGCTGGTCCAGATAGGCCCTGATGGAGCGGCCCGGATGCAGATTGCTGTGCACCAAGGAGACCGAGGCCGGGGACGGCTCCAGGGTGAGCTTGGCCAGGACGACGGCGAAGCCCACCATGAGGACGAAGGCGCACAGCATCGCCAGCATCCGGACCGGCAGGGGAAGAACGTGCCGACGGCGCACGGGCTTTGCCGCTTCGGCGCGCTCCACCTCGGGGGCCTCACGCGTGCGGTCCGCCTTCGCGCGCCGGAACCTCCCGCCGCTCCAGCGCGCCCGCGCCTTCGCGAGGCGACTCGTCCGTGACGCGCGGCCGGTCGAGGCGGTGCGTGAGAACAGAGCGGTGCGGGTCATCGGTCCTCCAGTCGTCAACGACCCTGAAACGGCGGGCGGTTCACCCGTAGGTGACGTGCACGTCCTTGAATCCGAGGGAGTGCAGCAGACCCTCCAGCATGTCCGTGGTGTTGCTCTCGGCCCGCGCGGTCAGTCCGCTGCCCTTGGCCGCCTCGCCGATACGGGACACGGCGAGCTTCTGTACGGCGTGCTCGCTGTCGGGGTTGTCCGAGAACAGGTCGCCCAGGCGGTCGAGCAGTCCGCGCTGCTTGGAGACGGCGTAGGAGTGGTCGGCGTCCAGGGCCGGCTTGCCCAGTCGTGCGTGCGGGAGCCGCAAGGTGGCCGACGTACGGTCCTTGTTCACCGTCACGTCCTTCTCGCCGACCCGGCCGAGGTCCACGTACGCCTCCACGGTGCCGGCGCCCACGTACAGCGTGCGGGTGCCGCGCAGGGCGTCCGGCAGGTACTTGGCGTCCTTCTCCAGGTCGACGACCACCTGGAAGTTGCCCGAGGCCGCGTCGTAACGGCTCATGTCGTCGATGGACTTGAGGAGAGCGGGACCCGAGCGGTCGTGCGTCTCGGTGCCGAGCAGATCCTTGACGCCCGGGAGCACGGCCAGCCTGATCCCGGCGAACAGCACCGCGAGCACCACCACGAGGGCGGCCACCGCCTTCGCCCAGCCGGGCATCCGTCGGGGCGGCCGCCTGAGGTCGGTCGACATCCGGCACCCCTCCTTCCTGCTGTCCGGATGCCCCCCAAAGCCCGTAACAGACCCCCGATTTGACAGCGGGAACCGCCCCGGCCCCGGGCGGCGGGCCCCCGGCCGCGCCGACCGGCGGCCGATGGCCTACTCTCCCCTTTTCCAGAATCACAGGGGGGCATGATGCGGATGAAGCGTGCGCACAGACGGCTGACGGCGGTCGTGGCAAGCGGTTTGCTCGGTGCGGCCGTGGTGAGTTGCGGGCCGGGACACCAGGGAGCCGCGGACGGCGGCGGGCCGCGGCAGGGGAGTGGCGGCGCCGGTTCGGCGAGCCGGACCGAGGCAGCGTACCCCGGGCTTGCCGACGTGCCCGAGAAGGTGGAGCCGGACCGCTCGACGGTTCTGGTGGGCGACCCCGGGGCGAGGATGACCGTGCGCCTCTACGGGGACCCGCGTTGCCCGGTCTGCAAGGAATTCGAGACCTCGGGCGGGGGCCCGGTCCTGACCGAGTGGGTGCTGCGGCACAAGGCCAAGGTCGAGTACACGATGGCGTCGTTCCTGGACCCGCGGCTGGGCGGAGACGGGTCGAAGAAGGCGGTCAACGCGCTGCGCGCGGCCCTGGAGAGGGGGAAGTTCGTCGAGTACCACGCCGTCCTCTACCAGAACCAGCCCGCCGAGGAGGTGGACGGGTTCACCGACGCGCGCCTGCTGCAACTGGCGGGCAAGGTCAAGGGGTTGCGGAGCCCCTCCTTCGACGCCGCGGTGAGGTCGATGAAGTACCGGGGCTTCGTGGACTCCGCCGAGAGCGCCTACGCCGCCGCCGGCCGCGGCGGCGGGCACGCCGGGCCGGGCACACCGACGGCCGTGGTGAACGGGTATCAGATCCCGGTCGAGTCCGATGGGCTCCTGTTCGACCCGGGTGTCTTCGGCAAATTCCTGACACTGGCGGACGGCCCGTCCGCGTAAGCGCGAAGGCGCCCGGCGGCCGGTCCGTTCACCGGCCGCCGGGCGCCTCGTGGGACGTCCGCGAGGTCACAGGTCCGTCGCCTTCTTGGCCGCCGCCTTACCGGGGTTGGTGAGCACCAGGCCCATGCGGTCGATCTGCACCAGCGGCTTGTTCCCCACGTGGTCCTTCGACGTCAGGAGGGTGAACGCCGCGTCGAACTGCTCCTCGGTGAGCCGGAGTCGGTCGACCGCGTCGTGCTTCTCGCCCGGGATCCGGAACTTGGGCGCGGCCTTGAGCGCCGCCATCACGGCCCGTGCGACCGGGTCGGTCTTCCACGCGGGCGCCGCCTCCTCCACCGCCTGGGCGGACTGCTCACCCGCCGACGGCCCGTTGACCGGACCGGGAATCGCGGGCGGATCGAGTTTCAGCTCCTCGGCCTTCTTCCAGTACCGCGCCGACTCCTCCTCGTGGTTCTTGCGGAACCGGTCGAGCGTGTCGGCGATCAGCTGGGAGTAGTCCTGGCCCGTCGCCGGATTGCGCGGCGCCTTGTAAGGGTCGTAGGCGACACCGAAGTTGGCCGCCATGTCCATCACGAAGTGGTAGCGGTGGATGTCCGTGAGGTCGCGCCGGTAGTCCGTGTACCACAGGGCCAGCAGCGAGTAGGCGATGGCCTCCTTGACCGCCGGGTCGGCGCCGGTCGTGTCGGCCAGCTTCATCAGCTTGCCCGTCGTCCGCGAGGGCCCCAGCGACACCGGGTAGCCGAGGTGGCCGGCGGTCCGCACCTGGTCGTTGCGCTGGTTCGGTGTCGCCATCGCCCCCCGGAACGTGTTGGGGACCGGCGTCCGCTCCAGATCGTCGACGCTCCCGCCCGACGCGCCCGCCCCGTCACCGAGCGCCCAGGCGGGCGAGTTCCGCGGCCCCGCGAGCTTCGCCCCGTCCTTGAGCACGTATCCCTTGAACTGCTCCTCGGAGACCGTGACATGCTGTTCGAGTTCCTTGATGTCGTAGAGGATCTCGGCGATGTCATGGATGGCACTGATGAGCGTGGCGAAGCCCTGCGCATCGGGGTTGCTGAGGATCCCGTCCAGCGTCTTCTCGCCGAACTCGATGTACGGCAGGTAGAGCCGTCGCACCGACGCCAGTTCCGCCACGGTCTTCGAGAGCATGTCCTCCAGTTTTGTCACCTGCGTCCGCTGCTTCCCGAGCCACGGCCGCAGGGAGTTCGCGACGAATCCGGCCAGCACCTCCTTGATCTTCGCGTCGACCGCCACGTCGTCGGAGATCGCCTTCTCCACGTCGGCGACCGGCAGGGCGTTGACCCGGTCCAGCACGGCGGAGGCCGCCTCGTCCATCGTCGCGTAGGAGCGGGCGAGCGCGTCCCGGGGGCCGCGCTCGCTCTTCGCGGTGGCCTGGGGCGTGGACTGCTTCGGAGCCGTGATCCACTCGTCGAGCACCTTCATGATCGCCGGCTTGTTCTTCGTGTCCTCCCAGGCGCTGATCAGCTCCGGATCCGTGAGCTCCGCCCGTATCTCCGCGTACGCGGGCTCCGCCGCCTTCGCCTCGCCCTTCTGCCCGAGCACCAGCAGCCGCTGGACCGACGGCCGCCCCGCAGGCGTCGCCCCGGAGGCGTCCGCCGGTCCGTGCGCCGCCGCGCCGGCCGGTGATCCGCGCAGGACCCGGTGCGCGGTCGCCTCCGCCTCCCGTTCGAAGCGGTCCGACGGATCGGACACCCGCAGTCCGTCGCCCGTCTCCGTGCCCGCGACCGGTCCTCGACGCTGCTGGATGACATGGGTGAGCTCGTGCGCGAGGGTGTGGCGGTCCCCGCCGCCGTCGCCGATCACGATGTGGTTGCCCGAGGTGTAGGCACGCGCCCCCATGGCGGCCGCGGACGCCCGGGCCCGGGCGTCACTGTGCACCCGGACGTCGGAGAAGTCCGCGCCAAGCCGCGCCTCCATGTCGGTCCGCACGCCCTCGTCCAGCGGCCGGCCCCCGGCGCGCAGGACGTCGTGGACCGCGGACCTCTGCACCTCGCCCCCACCGGCCCGGCGCAGCATCTGGACGACCGCCGCGTTGCCGACCGCGGCCTGGAGCCCGAGCAGCCCGGCCGGCTGCGCGGCCGGGGCGGGGTCCGCTCTGCGGGAAGAGGTACGGTCCCTGCCGATCCCGGTGGCTTTGGCGTCCTCGTGATCGCGCAAGGGGTCTCTCCTCCAAGGTGTGTTGATCATCTTCTTTCTGGATACGTGTTCGCGAGCGTCGGCGCCAGGTACGAAGGGGCAGTATGAGCGGCCCGTACGGGCAACCCGGAGGGGTTCGGACCGCCGGTACGGCGCCCGCCGCCGGGGCCGGACGCTTAGCAATGGGTTTCGTGGGAAGTCGGGGCACAACTCGCCTCCGGGGGACTGATGGGGCGGGGCGGCTTCCGGGCGCGGTTGCCGGCGTTCGGCCGTCACCTAGGAGAGCGCGTGACCGTTCGTATCGGAGTGGAAGAGGAATTCCACATCGTCGAGGTGGAGACGGGCCGACTCGCCCCGCGGGCCGATGCCGTGCTGAAGGGTCTCCCCGAACACACCTTCACGACCGAGTTGCAGCAGGCTGCCGTGGAGACGAACAGTGGTGTGCATGAGACTCTCGCCGACCTGTACGACGATGTGACCGGCGCCAGGCGCCGGCTCGATGCCGGGGCGACCGCACACGGACTGGCCGTCGTGGCCGCGGGTACCGTGCCGCTGGCCCGCGCCGAGGACACCCGCCCCACCCCCGGGCGCCGATATCGCCGTATGGTCGACGACTACCGCCTGGTCGCCGACGAGCAGCTGATCTGCGGGACCCATGTCCACGTCGACGTACCCGACCGGGACCTGGCCGTACGCGTCATGTGCGAGGTGTCCCCGTGGCTGCACGCGCTGCTGGCCCTCTCCGCCAGTTCCCCCTTCTGGGCGAACACCGACACCGGGTACGCCAGCTGGCGGACCATGGTCTGGCAGCGCTGGCCCACCGCGGGCCCGCCCGGCTGTTTCGCCGACGCCGCCGAGTACGACGCGGTGGTGCAGGGCCTGGTCCGTTCCGGCGTCATCAGCGACGTGGGAATGATCTACTACGACATCCGGCCCTCCGCCCACCAGCAGACCCTTGAACTGCGCATCTGCGACGCCTGCCCCCGCGCCGAGACGGTGGTACTGATCGCCGGGCTCTTCCGCGCCCTGGTGACCGACGCCCGCGCGCGACTGGCGGCGGCGGAGCCACCCGCCTGCCCGGGCCGGCACGAATGGCTGCGCGCGGCCGCCTGGCGGGCCGCGCGGTCGGGCCTGGAGGGTGCCCTGATCGACCCCGGCACCCGGCGCGAGGCGCCCGCGGCCGAGGTCGTCCGGGGCCTGCTGGGCAGGGTGCGCCCGGCGCTGGAGGCCGCCGGGGACTGGCCCACCGTCCGGGACCTGGCCGAACGCGCGCTCGCGGACGGCAGCGCCGCCCACCGCATCCGTCGTACGGCCCACCACGACGACCTGCTGGCGTGCACGGATCTGGCGATCGCGGAGACCCGGGGCGAGGAGCGCCCGCGCCCACGGCGCACCGCACCCGCCCACCGCGTCGCCTCGCCGGGGCAGGCCGCCGCGTAGCCGCAGCGGTCCGGGCCGCACCGCACCGGAGCACAGAAGCCACACCGCACCGGAGCACAGAAAGAGGACGCAGGAGCGCAGAGAGAGGACGCGAGAGGGCACACATAGAACGTCGGTACCACCCGGACACCCCTTGTCGCGAAGGAGAGACATCCCCGTGTCGACCAGTCCCGGCCACATGCCGGTGCGCGGCCTCCCGCGCACCTCACCGCCGCACTTGCCGTACTCGCCGCGCCCGCCGCGCGACCCCTACGCGCACCGGGGAGGTGGTCGCGGATGTGCGGCCTGAGCGGGGAGATGCGCTTCGACGGGACGCGGCCCGATCTGGCGGCGGTGGAGCGGATGAGCGACCGGCTCGCCCCCCGCGGCCCCGACGGGCAGGGGGTCTGGACGCGGGACGCCGTGGCCCTGGGGCACCGCCGTCTGAAGATCATCGACCTCTCCGAGCGCGGGGCCCAGCCCCTGACCGACACCACCGGAGAGGTCACCGGCGTCTTCAACGGTTGCATCTACAACTACCGGGAGCTGCGGGCGGAGCTGGTCGCCCTCGGGCACCGGTTCCGGTCCACGTCCGACACCGAGGTCGTCCTTGCGGCGTACCGGCAGTGGGGCACCGCCTGCGTCGACCACTTCCACGGCATGTTCGCCGTCGCCCTGGTCGAACACCGGACCGGCCGGCTGATCCTGATCCGCGACCGGCTCGGCATCAAGCCCCTCTACCTGGCGCGGACCCCCGGGCGGCTGCGCTTCGCCTCCTCGCTGCCCGCGCTGCTCGCGGCCGGCGACGTCGACACCTCGCTGGACCCGGCCGCCCTGCACCAGTACCTCAGCTGGCACGCGACCGTGGCCGCGCCCCGCACCGTGCTGGCGGGGGTGCGCAAGCTCCCCCCGGCCACCGTGCGGGTCGTCGAACCGGACGGCACCCACCGGGACCACCGCTACTGGCAGCCGTCGTACACCCGCCGCCCCGAGCACCTCGGCATGGACGCCGCCGAGTGGCGGGACGCGGTGCTGGACGCGCTGCGCACGGCCGTCCAGCGGCGCATGGTCGCGGACGTCCCGGTCGGCGTCCTGCTGTCCGGCGGACTGGACTCCAGCCTGATCGTGGCCCTGCTGGCCGACGAGGGGCAGCGGGACCTGGCCACGTTCAGCGTGGGCTTCGAGGCGGAGGCCGGTGACGAGGGCGACGAGTTCTGGTACTCCGACCTGGTGGCCCGGGAGTTCGCCACCGACCACCATCAGCTGCTGATCCCCTCGCGGCGCGTCTCGACGGCCCTGGACGGGGCGGTCGCAGCGATGAGCGAGCCCATGATGAGCCATGACGTGGTCGCCTTCCATCTGCTGTCCGAGCAGGTCTCGCGCAGCGTCAAGGTCGTCCAGAGCGGGCAGGGCGCCGACGAGGTATTCGCCGGCTACCACTGGTATCCGCGGCTGGCCGACGCGCCCCGCGAGGAGGAGCCGCAGCGGTACGCCGAGACCTACTTCGACCGGTCGCACCAGGACCTCTCCGCCATCCTGCGTCCGGACATGCTGACCGAGGACGATGTGTCCGGCCGGTTCGTGCGGGAGCACATGGCCGTGCCCGGGGCCGAGACGGCGCTCGACGCCGCCCTGCGCCTGGACACCCACGTCATGCTGGCGGACGACCCGGTCAAGCGGGTCGACAACATGACCATGGACTGGGGCCTGGAGGCCCGGGTGCCGTTCCTCGATCACGAGCTGGTGGAGCTGGCGGCCGCGTGCCCGCCGGAGCTGAAGCTGGCCGACGGCGGCAAGGGCGTGCTGAAGGAGGCGGGCCGCAAACTCCTGCCGCCCGAGGTGGTCGACCGCCCCAAGGGCTACTTCCCCGTCCCGGCGATCACCCATATGGCCGGACCCGTGCTGGAAAGGGTGCGCGACGCGCTCAGCGCCCCCGAGGCGAAACGGCGCGGCGTCTTCCAGGACTCCTACGTCACCGCACTCCTCGCCGCCCCCGACCGTCACCGCACCAAGCGCGGAGCGAACGCGCTGTGGCAGGTGGCTTTGCTGGAGATATGGCTTCAAACGCACGGAATCTGACCGCAGGGGACGCGACCGCGCGGAATCCGGCCGCGGAGCCCGTCGCGCAGCACCCGTCCGACGTCGGCACGGCCGATGCGGGACGGCCCGCCACCGTGCGTTCGCAGGAGCGCCCGACCGACGAGCGGCCTGCCGAGCGCACGGAAGAGCGCACGGACGGGACCGGTGCCCCGCCCCCGGCGGGCTCCGACGGGCTGACAGCGGCCTTCGCCGCGCCTGCCCGTATCCCGCTGCCGGACGCCTCCGGGCCCCGCGACGCGCCGACGCGGCTCATCGCGCACGGCTGCTGGTACCCCTCGGCCGACCCGTCCGGCACCCGGCTCGCCTTCATCTGCGACCGGGGCGGCGTACCGCAGCTGTGGACGGGCCCCGCCGACGGGGAGCCGGTACGACTGCTCGACGACGGCCCCGACCCCGTACGGGAGGTGTCCTGGTCGCCCGACGGCCGCTGGATCGCCTACACCACGGCGCCCGGCGGCGGTGAGCACACCCGGGTGCTGTGCGTCCGCCCGGACGGCAGCGACCGGCAGATCCTGGCCGGCGCCGAACCGGGCAGCTCCGCCCATCTGGGCTGCTGGGCGCACGACGGATCGGCGGTCACGGTCACCGTCGCGGTCCCCACCGGACCACCCGCCCCGGCCTCCCCGTCCGGTTCGGACACCACGTCCGGCGACGGCCCGTCCGGCACCGGCACCGGCCGTGGCTTCGGCCTCGACCTCGGCTCCGGCTTTTCCGACGGCCGTCTGCCGGACCACTGGCGGGGCCGCGCGGGCGAGACGGAACTGCTCGGCCCGGCGCCCCACACGGACCGCGGCCCGGCCCTGCCGTCGCCCGCCGTCACGGTGGGGACCACGCCGATCGGCGCCCCGGGCGGCACCCTCACGGCCACCGCCTTCGGCGACGGGCTGTCGGCCTATCTGGTCGATCCGGACGGAGTCGCCGCCCCCGTCCTGATCGCCGCCGTGCAGGACGCGGCGACACTGCGCGTGTGCGACCTCAGCCGCGACGGGTCGCTCGCCCTGCTGCGCCGGGGACCGCGCGGCCGGCGCGAGGCGGTCGTGCTGCGCACCGCCGACCATGTGACGACCTGTGTGCTGCCGGTGGCCGACGGGGACCCCTGGATCGGCAGCTTCTCCCCCAGAGCGGACGCCCTCCGGCTGCGCAGCAACGCCCACCGGGAGTTCGCGGTCCTGCTCACCGCCGAACTCGACCCGGACGGACGGCCGCTCGGCTGGTCGACCGTCGCCGCACGCGAGGGCAGCGACCTGGAACTGCTGCGGTACACCCGCGACGGCGCCACCGCCGTGCTCGCCTGGAACATCCGGGGCATGAGCGACGTCGAGATCCTGGACCCGGACACCGACACGGGTGCGGACACGGACACCCGGCCGGAGGAGGGGACCGGCTCCACGTCCCGGCACATCTCCCTGCCTCACGAGGTCGTCACCCGCGTCACCGACGCCAACTCCCGTCTCGCGCTGGCCCTTTCGGGATCACGCCGTCGCCCCGGCATCTGGTGGCTGCCGGACGGCGCGACCCCGGTCCGCACTCCCTGGTCCTCCCGGGACGAGGACGCCGTACCGCCCGGCCGCCCGCCCGTACGACCGGTCCCGCTGCGCCCCACCGCCCGGGACGGGCTGCCGTTGAACGGCTGGTACTACCGCGCACCGGGGCGCGCGCCCGGCGAACCTGCGCCCTGTGTCATCCATCTGCACGGCGGGCCCGAGGACCAGGAACGCCCCGTCCTCGACCCTCTGTACCACGAGATCCTGGGGCGGGGACTGGACATCTTCGCGCCCGATGTACGCGGATCCTCCGGCTACGGCCGGTCGTTCGTCGACGCCGACCTGGGAAGGGGCCGGTTCGCCGCCCTCGACGATGTGGCGGACTGCACCGCACACGCCGTACTGGCCGGTCCTGCCGACCCGTCCCGGCTCGCGGTGATGGGCCGTTCGTACGGCGGCTACCTCACCTTCGCCTCCCTGGTCTGGCACCCGGACCTCTTCCGCACCGGCGTCGCGGTGTGCGGGATGTCGGACCTGGCGACGTTCTTCGAGGGCACCGAACCCTGGATCGCCCAGTCGGCGGCCCACAAGTACGGCCATCCCGAACGCGACCGCGAACTGCTGCGCGAGCTCTCGCCGATGACCCGTATCGACGCGCTGCGGGCACCGGTGTTCGCGGTGCACGGGGAGCATGACACCAATGTGCCGCCCAGGGAGTCGGAGCAGTTCGTACGGGCGGCACGCGAGCGCGGTGTGCCCGCCGAACTCCTCACCCTGCGCGAGGAAGGACACGACTTCCTTCGCGCCGACAACCGCAGGCTCTTCCGCCGTGCCGCCGCCGACTGGTTGCAACGGCACCTGCTCGGCTGAGGAGCCGGCGGGTCGCCGGCTCCGACTCCCGCCCTATGGGCGCGGATCCCAGGGGCTCGGGCCCGTTCCCTCGCGCCACGCCTCCAGTTCCTGTCCGTCCATGCAGACGATGCCGCACTGCCGCGCGTAGTCGAGCGCGGGTGCGGTGAACTCGCTGGTGGTGACGAGCGCCGCGACATCGGCCTCGTGAATGGTGAAACACGTGCCGCCGAAGCGCTGCATGTCCTGTGAGCCCACCTTGTTGGCATCGCCGTACTGCTTGCACTGGATGATCACGCGCAGCCCCTCCGCCGTGACCGCGACGACATCCGCCCCCAGATCGCCGGCGCCGCCCACCACCTCCACCTCGCCGCAGCCCTCCCGTACGCACAGCTCGGCGATGGCCTGCTCGAACCCATCGGGGTCCAACTCGGCATAGGCGTCGTGGGAGTCGAGGAGAAGCGTGGGTTCCTCCCCGTCCCCGCCGGGCACGGCGACGTCCACCGGTGCGAGGTCGAGACTGTCGGATGCCGCCTCGGCCCCCGCCTCCAGCGCGCGGGCGGCCCGCCTGGCGTACCTCCCGGCGGACAGCCTCCCCCGACCCGGCCACCAGAGCAGGCACCCGGCGACGGCGAGCACGGCCAGGACGGCGGCCCACAGCGGACGACGCTCGACGACACCCGCCGCCAGGCGCACCACGAGCGCCAGCAGGCAGAGGACGGTCGCGAGCAGGACGAAGAACCAGGTGGTCGTCCGCAGATCGAACCGCCGGTCTCGGCGCACAGGTCGCATTGGGCGCACCGGTATCGTCATCTGGCTCTCTTTCGGGCAGGGAACGGAGTGCGAAGACATACGGATGCCCGAGAGTGCCTACAGCTCTACAGCTCTACAGCTCTACAGCTCTACAGCTCTACAGCTCTACAGCTCTACGGCTCTCGGGCTTGTTCAAGCGGCCAGTGCCCGGGGCCTTTCGGCGGCCGCGCGGCGGTTCGCCCGGAGCCGGTCCAGGAGCGCGTCGGCCGCGGCGAGCGCCCCGTCCACCGTCCGGGTGCCGGTCATCGCGCAGAGGGCGGAGGAGGTGTCCTCCAACTCGCGGCTGGAGCGGCCGGTGGGCTGGAGATCATGGCGGAAGCGGGCCTCGGCGAACCGGGCGAGCAGCGTACGCACTTCCTTCTCGGCGGGCAGCGACACGGCGAAGTCCTCCCTGGCAAGACGGTGGATAGGGGGGCATGACAGTGGATCGGGGCTCTTCCTGCCCCGGCATCCCGTCTGCCCCCGCCGTGTCACCACATGCCCGGCTCCGGCGGCTTTCCGCACGTCATCGTGCCGACCGGCCGGCTTCCGTGCGCACATCGCCGCCCCGGGCACGCAGCGGCACGCCCGCCTCGCCGAGCAGGCGATGCACAAAGCCGTACGACCGGCCGTGCGCCTCGGCGATGGCACGGATCGACCGCCCCTCCCGGTACTCCCCGGCGAAGGCGTCGGCCAGTTCCTCGCGCGCGCCGCCCGTGATCCACTGTCCCTTGTTCACGATGATCTCCTTCTCGTCATGTCGAGACGTGATCACCGATTGCCCCCACCGCCGCTCCCCATGCACCCGAGCGGGTTCAACGGGTATGTCAGTCAGTGGGGTTGAGTTCCGTGTACACCAACTCCACCAGTTCCTCGGCCTCCCGTGTGCGGGGATCGCCGGAGACTCTGTAGTAGCCGCCCAGGGTGGCGATCACGTCCGCCTGCGAGTCGTCGTACTCATGGCCGTGGCCGTCCCGTTCCCCCGCGGCCCCGGAGCCGGCCGCCCGCCACCACCACACCCGGCTCCTGATCTCGTCCTTCGACAAGCCCCCTTCCAGGGTGATGTCCCGGCCCTGGACCTTCGCCGTGATCCTCGCTGAGTTCGCGTCGGTGGCCATGCGCCATGTCTCCTTTCGCCGCAGGGGGACGAGGGCGGTGCCGCGTCCCGATCTCGGCTGCGGATACCCCCGGACGTCCGTTTTCCACGGTTCCGGCAGGTGAATGGCTTGAACTGGTGAAGGGAGCAGAGGCGTTGACCGACGTCAGTGCGCGGTCCAGCCGCCGTCCAGGGGGATCGAGCTGCCGGTCAGACAGGCGCTGTGCTCCCCGCACAGCCACAGCGCCGCCTCGGCGACCTCCACCGGCTCGATCAGCCGCTTGATCGCGGTGCGTTCCAGGAACACCTGGTCCAGCACGTCCGCCACCGGAATGCCGTGGGCGCGCGCCTGATCGGCGATCTGCCGCTCCACCAGGGGCGTGCGGACGTACCCGGGGTTCAGGCAGTTGCTGGTCACACCGTGCGCGGCGCCCTCCAGGGCGACCACCTTGCTCAGCCCCTCCAGCGCGTGCTTCGCCGTGACGTACGCCGATTTGTAGGCGCTGGCCCGCAGTCCGTGCACCGAGGAGATGTTCACCACCCGGCCCCACGCCCCCGCGTACATATGGGGCAGGGTGCGGCGCAGGATGCGGAACGGCGCCTCCACCATGACCCGTTGGATCAGCGTGAAGCGGTCCGGGGGGAACTCATGGACCGGCGCGATGTGTTGCAGACCCGCGTTGTTGACCACGATGTCCGCGTCGTCCGGCAACGCGTCGACTTCCTCGGCCTCGGAGAGGTCGGCCACCACGGCGATGCCGCCGATCGCCCCGGCCACCTCCTTGGCCGCCTCGGCGGCCCGGTCCACCACATAGACCTCGGCACCGGCCGCGGCGAAGCCCTCCGCGCAGGCCCGGCCGATCCCGCTGGCCGCACCGGTGACCAGAGCCTTGCGGCCGGCGAGGAACCGCATCGAGGCCGGTCCGGCCGCGACGGCGGCACCGGGCCCGGGATGCTGGGGCGTCTTGGCACTGTCCATGGTCGAACACCGTAGGGAGGAACCCCGAGGCGAGACACGTGGATCACCGACACATTTCCGCACCTCGAAATGGGCGGCGCCACCATGCGCCGACGGCCGGACGACGCCGGGGAGCCCGCCCGGGCGCGGGCGCACCGCCCCGGCAAGCCCCCGAGCGGGTCCGCGCTACAGCCCCACCGGCCCCACACCGGCCCCACCGGCCTCGCACCAGCCCCGCCAGCCCCGCCAGTCCCACCGGCCCCGCGCGAACCGTCGTATGGCATGGCGCCCCCGCCCCCACCATGGCTGCGTGAACCACGCCGGGCGCCGCCGCCCTGGCTGCCCCTCACATGGCGCGCCGGGAGCGGCGGTCGTACGTTCCGCTTCCAGCAACCCGGTACGACGACGCGCCGGACGCGGGCCCGGTCCGCGCCCGGCCTGCCGAAGGCACGGGCGCGGGGCACGCCGGGCGGGACGGGACCGCCGGGCGGCGCGCCACGTCCAGTGCCTCCGCCCCCTCCCCACCACTCATCGGAGTCGCACCCATGCCCCACACCACCTGGCGCGGATTCTTCCGGCGCACCGCGCAGACCGCCGTACTGGGCCTGCTCGCCGCGGGCCTGACCGCCCTCACCCCCCTCACCGCCGACGCGGTGGCCGCCGGCACCCTCCAGCAGGTCACCGGCTTCGGCTCGAACCCGGGCAACCTGGCGATGTACGAGTACGCGCCGTCCGACCTGCCCACCGGCGCGCCCCTGGTCGTGGCCCTGCACGGGTGCAGCCAGTCGGCGAGCGACTATCACACGCACTCCGGCTGGCAGAAGTTCGCCGACCAATGGGGTTTCGCCGTGGTCTATCCGCAGACCAGCACGGCCAACAACAGCCTGTCCTGCTTCAGTTGGTTCGACTCGACGAAGGACGCACGGGGCAAGGGCGAGGCGGCCTCGATCGTCCAGATGGTCGACACCGCCGCGGCGCAGTACGGCTCGGACCGCGGCCGTGTCTTCGTCACCGGCCTGTCCGCGGGCGGCGGCATGACCGCGGATCTGCTCGCCGACTACCCGGACGTGTTCGCGGGCGGCTCCGTGGACTCCGGCCTGCCCGCGCAGTGCGCCACCACCCTGACCGCCGCCTCCGGGTGCCAGTACGGGAGCCAGAACCTCACCCCGAAGCAGTGGGGCGACAAGGTCCGCAGTTCCGCTCCGGGTTACCCGGGGCCATGGCCCCGGGTCGCCGTCTGGCAGGGGACCGCCGACACCACCGTCACCCCGGTCAACGGCACCGAGCTGCGCGACCAGTGGACCGATGTCTGGGGCATCGGCCAGACCGCCTCCAGCACCCAGAGCCTGCCCGGCGGCACCACCGAGAGCCGCTACGACGACGGCACCGGCAGACCCGCGGTCACCCTGTTCTCCGTCCCCGGTATGACACACGGCCTCGCCGTGGACCCCGGCTCCGGCGCCGACCAGTGCGGCAGCACGGGCGCCTACTACCTCGCGGCCATCTGTTCCAGCTACTACACCGCCAAGTTCTGGGGCCTGGACGGCGGCGCGGGGCAGGGCGGCGGCACCGGTTCGCTGCCCGCGCCGACCGGCCTCATGGTGACCGGCACCACCGACACCGGCGCCTCGCTGTCCTGGAACGCCGTCAGCGGCGCCGCGTCGTACGACATCTACCGCAACGGCACGAAGACCGGCTCCACGACCGGCACCACGTACACCGACACCGGTCTGACGGCCGCCACCGCCTACCGCTACACCGTCGCCGCGGTCGACTCCTCGGGCGCCGCCGGCGCGTCCTCCACCTCGGTCACCGCCACGACGACCGGTTCCGCGCCCAAGTGCTACACCGACAACAACTACAACCAGGTGCAGGCCGGACGCGCCCACCAGAGCGGCGGCTACACCTACGCCAACGGCTCGAACCAGAACATGGGCCTCTACAACGTCGCCATCACCCACACCCTGAGGGAGTCCCCTGCGGGTTACTTCGTCATCGCCGACTCCGGCTGCTGAACCGGGCCCGCACCGACCGGCTGTGCGTGCCCGGGCCCGGTGAGCGGAGGCCGAACGTTTCAACCGCGCCCGAAATGTGGCGTGTTGCCGACCCTGTGCTACGGCAGCATGTCGGCTTCATGGCACGGCTGGTTAAGACCTGGTGCTGGGGTGACGCGTGGGACCAAGCTGACGTGTGCACATCCATGCAGCCCTTCCGTCCCCCCAGAAAGCGCCACCACGCATGCATTCGCCCTGTCCCCCCGGTGCTCCAGAAGCACGCGTCCCGTGTGTGGTGAGGAGGTGCCGCACATGGTGCGCTATGTGATGCGCAAGGCGGCCGGCTGGCTCCTGATGATCGTGGTGGCGACCAACGCCACCTACTTCCTCGCCAGTTGGTTCCTGGACCCGCGGTCGAACTTCAAAGAGCTGCGGCCCGTCCGCAGCGAGGCGCAGATCGACCGGGCCCTCGCGCCGTACAACCTGGACCCCCGGGTGCCGTTGGTGCACCGCTGGTGGGACTGGCTGACCTCGGTGATCCTGCACTTCGACTGGGGAAAGTCCCCCACCGGCGTCTCCGTCAACGGGGAAATGGGCTACCGGGCCCTGGTCAGCGCGGAGTTGGTCGTCATCGCGACCGTACTGTCCGTGGTGGTCGGCGTCGCGCTCGGCGTCTACACCGCCGCACGGCAGTACGGCTGGGCCGACCGGGTCTCGCAGGCGGTGTCCATCGTGGTGTTCAACGTCCCCACGACCGTCGCCGCCCTCGCCGTGGTCTTCGTCGCCATCTGGCTGAATCAGCACGCCGGACTGCACTTCCTCTACGTCGCCGGTGAGAACTCCCCGGGCGTCGACGGGCTGTTCCCCACGATCCTCGATCGCCTCCTGCATCTGATCCTGCCAACCCTGACGCTCACCCTGATGGGGTACGTCGGCTACCACCTGACCCAGCGTTCGCTGCTGCTCGACACGCTCAACTCCGACTTCGTGCGCACCGCCCAGGCCACCGGCCTCACCCGCGCCCAGGCCATCCGCAGGCATGCCCTGCGGGCCGCGCTCATCCCGACGGCGGCCTCCGTGGCGTTCAGCGTCCCGGCCGTCTTCACCGGCGCCGTCATCACGGAGACGATCTTCGGCTGGAACGGCATGGGCCGCTACTTCATCCAGACCATCAGCAAGAACGACGTACACGGCGCGGTCGCGACAGCCGCCTTCGCCGCCGCGCTCACCGCGATCGGCGCGATCCTCGCGGACATCGCCACGGTGTTCCTCGACCGGAGGGTGCGGGTGAGCTGACATGACCATCGACACCTCCGCCCACCCACCCGCGGAGCTGAGCCCCGAACCGGCGGCCGTCGCGCGGAAGCAGGCGAACCTCGGTCTCGGCCGGCTCTATCTGCGGCGCTTCCTGCGCAACCGCCTCGCCGTCGCCGGAGTGGTGATCCTCGTCCTGCTGGTGCTGTTCGCGGCCCTCGGCGGCCGGCTCACCTCCTACACGTACACCGACACCGACTTCACCGCCCTGACCCAGCCCCCGAGCGGCCTGCACTGGTTCGGCACCAACCAGGGCGGCAACGACATCTACGCCTGCGCCGTGCACGGGCTCCAGCGCTCCCTGACGATCGCCGTGAGCGTGTCGGCACTGACCATCGTCCTCGCCGCGATCATCGGCTCCGGCGCCGCCTACTTCGGGGGCCGTGTGGAGCGGGTGACCCTCGCCGTCATCCACTTCCTGCTGATCGTCCCCTCGTTCCTCATCCTCGCCCTGGTCTCCCACCGGCTGGCCGGCGACTGGCGGGTCCTGATCATCGTGCTCACCGTGTTCGGCTGGATGTCCACCGCGCGGGTGATCTGGTCCGTCTCGACCTCGCTGCGCGAACGGGACTATGTGAAGGCGGCCGAGTTCATGGGCGTCGGACCGCTGCGGATCATCCTCCGCCACATCATCCCCAACCTCGGCTCCCTGCTGATCGTCAATCTGACGCTCGGCGTCGTGGCCACCGTGCTCAGCGAAACTGCCCTCTCGTTCCTGGGATTCGGCGTCCAGACCCCGGATGTGTCGCTCGGCACGATGCTCGCGGACGGCGCGAGCACCATCACCAGCGCCCCCTGGCTCTTCGCCTTCCCCGCCGGACTGGTCGTGCTGCTCACCGTGTCGATGACCTTCATCGGCGACGGCCTGCGCGACGCCCTCGACCCCACGTCGGTGACCTCGGCGGGAGGCCGACGATGACCCTCGCGACCCCCCTGCCGACCCCGGCCCCGGCCGTCGGCCCGGATCCCGTCCTGTCCGTGCGGGATCTGCGGATCTCCTTCCCCTCCGAGGCGGGCACCGTCGAGGCGGTGCGCGGGGTGGACTTCGACCTGCTGCCCGGCCGCACCCTGTGCATCGTCGGCGAGTCCGGCTCGGGCAAGTCCGCCACCGCGATGGGCATCATGGGGCTGCTGCCGCCCACCGCCGACCTGCGCGGCCAGGTGCTGCTCGCAGGACAGGACCTGATCGGCCTCGACGACCGTGCCCTGTCCAAGATCCGCGGCAACTCCATCGGCATGGTCTTCCAGGACCCGCTGTCCGCCCTCACCCCGATCTTCTCGGTGGGCCGGCTGCTGTCCGACGCCCTGCGGGTCCACCAGGATCTGACGAAACGGTCCGCCTGGGAACAGGCCGTACAACTCCTCGATCTGGTGGGCATCCCCGACCCGCGCGGCCGGGCCACCGCATTCCCGCACGAGTTCTCCGGCGGCATGCGCCAGCGCGTGGTCATCGCCATGGCCATCGCCAACCGCCCCTCCGTGCTGGTGGCCGACGAACCCACCACCGCGCTCGACGTCACCGTGCAGGCCCAGATCCTCGACGTACTGCGGCTCGCACAGCGGGAGACCGGCGCCGGACTCGTCCTGATCACCCACGATCTCGGGGTCGTCGCCGGCCACGCGGACGACGTCGCCGTCATGTACGCGGGCCGGTTCGTGGAACGCGCCGGTGTCCAGGAGCTCTTCCGACGGCCGACGATGCCGTACACCGCGCGGCTGCTGGCCGCCGTACCGACCGTCGACGGCGGCGCCCGGCGCCCCCTGGTCCCGATCGGCGGCGAACCGCCCGCCCTGGTGGGCCTCCCGGACGGCTGCCCCTTCGCACCCCGGTGCGCCGTCGCCCTCGACGCGTGCCGCTCCGGCGAACCGGAGCTGAGCCATGTCGCCGGGCACGGGGACGTGGCCTGCCTGCGCGCCACCGAGATCGCCGAGGGATCCCTGGATCCGGCGGGCGATGCCGCGCCCGCCGACCCACCGGCACCCGCGCGTCCCGCCGATGCCGGCGAGGTGGTGCTCCGCGTCTCGGACCTCGTCAAGACGTTCCCGGTCACCAAGGGCGCCCTTCTCAAGCGCCGGGTCGGCACGCTGCGCGCCGTCAACGGGGTCGGCTTCGAACTGCGCGCCGGTGAGACCCTCGGCCTGGTGGGCGAGTCCGGCAGCGGCAAGACCACCACGCTGATGGAGATACTGCGGCTCACCCGGCCCGAAGGCGGCCGCATCGAGATCTCCGGCGTCGACGTCGGCACCATCACCTCCGGCGCGCGGGCACGCGAGCTGCGGCAGGACGTACAGATCGTCATGCAGGACCCCCTGGGGGCGCTGGACCCCCGGCTGCCCGTCTTCCATCTGCTGGCCGAGCCCCTGCGGGCGATCGGCCGCGATCGCGAGTCGATCCGCGCACGCGTCCGCGAACTGCTGGCCCTGGTGGGCCTGGACGACTCGATGAGCGACCGCTTCCCGGCCGCGCTCTCCGGCGGCCAGCGCCAACGGGTCGGCATCGCCCGCGCGTTGGCGACGGAGCCCAAGCTGCTCGCGCTCGACGAGCCGCTGTCCGCGCTGGACGTCTCGGTACAGGCCGGGGTGATCAACCTGCTGGCGCGGCTCAAGCGGGAACTCGGCCTCGCCTACCTGGTGGTCGCCCACGATCTGGCCGTGATCCGGTACATCTCCGATCGCATCGCCGTGATGTACCTGGGGCACATCGTGGAGACCGGGGACACCGAGGCGATCTTCGCCGATCCGAAGCACCCCTACACCCGGGCGCTGCTGTCGGCGATCCCGATACCCGACCCGGAGCGCGAACGCGCCCGCGAACGCGTCGTCCTGGAGGGCGAACAGCCCAGCGCCGCGCGCCTGCCCGAGGGGTGCGTCTTCGTCGACCGCTGCCCGCTGTACCGGCTCGCCGACGAGGAACTGCGGCACCGCTGCCGTACCCAGCCCCCCGCGCTCACCGCGGCGCCCGGACTTCCCGGCCACCGGTACGCCTGCCACGGCGTCTGAGCCCGGGCCCCGCATCGAGGCCCCCGCCGGTCCCGCCGGCCGCACCGACCTTCCCGCCCCCACCCGTCTCCGCCCGCCTTCCGAAGGAACCCTCCACCATGCGCACCAGACTGGCCCTGCCCGTCGCCCTGATCGCCGCCATCGCCGTCACCGCCACCGCGTGCCAGTCCTCGGGGAAGGACTCCGCCGGATCGGACACGAAGAACACCCCCAAGGCCGCGTCGTCCGTCGCCGACTACGCCCCGACGCCGTACGACCGGATCAAGGACGGCGGCACATACACCTCGGTCGGGACCTTCGACGACCAGGGCAATCCGTTCAACGTCAATTCCACGCTGACGGCGTCCCGCGTCTGGTCCTGGTACAACGCCGACGCGATCACCTACTCGCCGACCGGTGAAGTGCAGTACAACCCGGACTACTTCAGCGATGTGAAGGTCTCCGTGGCGGGCGGCAACCAGAAGGTCACGCTCACCATCAACCCCAAGGCCGTCTTCAACGACGGCACCCCCATCGACTGGACCGCGATCGAGGCCACCTGGAAGGCCGACAACGGCTCGAACAAGGCGTACGCCGCCTCCTCCACGGACGGATACGACCAGATCACCTCGGTCGAGCAGGGCAAGAACGCCAAGCAGGCCGTGATCACCTTCAAGGGGGTGTACCCCTCCTGGTCGAGCCTCTTCACCACCTTCCTGCACCCCAAGGCCGCGACGGTCGAGAACTTCAACAAGGCGTACGTCAAGAAGGCGCATCCGGAGTGGGGCGCCGGGCCGTACACGGTCGGCAGCTGGGACACGCACTCGGGTGACATCACCTTCGTCCGCAACCCGAAGTGGTGGGGCAAGAAGGGCAAGCTCGACAAGCGCATCTACGTCAACCTGGAGTCGACCGCCGCGGTCAACGCCTTCAAGAACGGGCAGGTGGACAACGTCTCCGCGGTCGACGCCGAGAGCCTCAAGCAGATCAAGGGGCTCCCGGGCACGGAGATCCGCAGCGGCGGCAGCCCCTTCGAGTACTCGCTCTACCTGAACTCCAAGTCCCCCCTCCTCGCCGACCTCACCGTGCGCAAGGCCATCGAGGAGAGCGTCGACCGCTCCCAGATCGCGAAGATCCAGTTCCAGGGCCTGGACTACAAGGAGCCGCTGCCCGGCTCCGCCATCCTCTACAGCTTCCAGAAGGGCTACCAGGACAACGTCTCGGCCGTACTGAAGTACGCCCCGGACGACGCGAAGAAGGCACTCGACGCGGCCGGCTGGAAGCCCGGGAGCGACGGCGTACGCGCCAAGGACGGCAAGAAGCTCGAAATCGGCTACACGCTCCTCGGCGACAACCCGCTGGACAAGGCGACCGCGGGCGCCTTCGCGGCGATGCTGAAGTCGGTCGGCATCCGCCTCGACATCAGGAAGGCCGACGAGTCGGACTTCTCCAAGATCCTCAGCGACCGCAAGTTCGACCTGTTCCTGTCGGGCAACCGCTCGATGGACCCGTTCGGCGCCCGCTACCTGTGCGACTTCTACTGCTCCGACCGCGACTCCAACATCACCGGCGCGGGCACGCCCGCGCTGGACAAGAAGATCCGCGCCACCACCGAGATCGCCGACCTCGACCAGCAGGCCGCGGCGGCCAACCAGGTCGAGCGCGAGGCGCTGCGCCAGTACGCCTTCCTCCCGCTGTTCAGCGGCCCCTCGACCTACGGCGTGAAGAAGGGCCTCGCCAACGTCGGCGCGACCATCTTCTACAACCCGCTTCCGGAGACGGTGGGTTGGCAGAAGTGATCCCGCGCGGGGCGATGCCGTAAGGGGCGCGGGCCGCCCCGCTCGCGGGGGATCCTCGGCCCCGCCTCGATCGTCACCGGCATCCGGTTCCCGGCCGGCGGCAGCGGGCAGGCCGCCAGGTCCGTGTAGGCGCGCGGCGGGTTCGCAGCACGGTTGAATTCAGGGACGACCGTGCCACCCCAGCCGCGGTTTGTTCGACATGCTCGTCTCCTGCTCGTCCGTCCAAGGCGTCTCCTGGCAACTCGCCTCCGGACCGATCGCCGCAAAGAACCAGGTCTCGCGGCTGATCGCGGACCCGGGATGCCGGCTCAGATGGGCGGCTGCTTCGCCTCCGGCGGCTCGGCCGGAATCCTGTCCGCACTCGTAACCGCCCGCGACGCGGGACGACGCCCGCGGCCCCGGTGACCGTACACCGGTCAGGATCGCCCGTTCAGCACTCGGGCAGGGGACCGCAGGGGAATGCTCCCGCGACTCGCGTCCGCCGTGTCATGGTGCGCCCCGGAGCCCTGTCCCGACCCCACGGTCGCCGGGGCCCCATGGTGCTCCCCCGCCGAAGATCAGGGCACCCGCCGACACCCTTCAGACCCATTTCGCTCAACCCTCGGATCGGTGATCACCGCGCTGTCTCGCGGCATGGGGCACGCGATCGAGGAAGTCCCTTCGCCGGCCGGGGAAACGGGACCAGGCTGCTGACGGAGATTCGGCGAGGGCTTCACCTTCCTGCGCGGCGAGCCGCTGATGCGTACCGGCAACGGCCGCTCTCGCGCGGCCTGATGGGCAGTGTCTTGGGGGGCGCGGCAGTCGGCGTCGTGCACGCCGATCTCCAGCAGCGGGCGCACCCCGGTCCGAGGTCCGCGGGCCCAGACGGGGCCGCGGTGCGGACGGCGTTTCGTCGTGGACCCGCGCGCGGCACGTGATTGCTCCGCTGCTTCACGGCCGGGAGCCAAACCGAACGCTCCGGTCCCATATCGGCCCGCCCGCGCAGCGCGCGGGTCATGCGGTTGCGCGCGGCCGCCGGCACGCACCGCCGGGCCGACCACAGAGCTGTGAAGGCCGAGGTCGACAACTCGTCGAAGGCCCGGTGGTGGCCCGGGCTACCGGGAGGCCGCCGCAGGCTGCTGCTTGTAGAAGGACTCCTCCAGGTAGGCGGCCTCGTGCGGCTGGTAGGGCTCCTCCAGGTAGGCGGCCTCGTCTTCGTCGAGTTCGACGTCCACAGCGGCGACCGCGTCGGCCAGCTGGGCCGGCTTGGTGACTCCGACGATGGGCGAGGTCACCGCCGGGTTGCGCATGACCCAGGCCAGGGCGACCTGGGCCGGGGACAGACCCCGCTTGCCCGCGATCTCGTGGACGCGCTCGGCCACCGCCTGGTCCCCGTCGCGGTAGAGGATCTTGCCGCCCGGGTCCGTCGCGGCACGCGCCGTGGCAATGTCCCGGACCCGCGTCAGCCTGCCCCGCGCCAGCGGGCTCCACGGGATCACGCCGATGCCCTGGTCGGCGCAGAGCGGGAGCATCTCCCGCTCCGCTTCCCGGTGGATGAGGTTGTAGTGGTCCTGCATCGACACGAACCGGGTCCAGCCGTTCAGGTCAGCCAGGTACAGGGCCTTGGCGAACTGCCAGGCGTACATGGAAGAGGCGCCGATGTAGCGGACCTTCCCGGACCTGACCGCGTCGTGCAGCGCCTCGAGGGTTTCCTCGATCGGGGTGTCGTAGTCCCAGCGGTGGATCTGGTACAGGTCGATGTAGTCGGTCCCCAGTCGCTTCAGAGAGGCGTCGAGCTCGGCGAAGATCGCCTTGCGGGACAGCCCGGCGCCGTTCGGGCCGGGGCGCATCCGCATCCAGACCTTGGTGGAGAGAACGACTTCCTCGCGCCGGGTGAAGTCCTTGACCGCCTGACCGACGATCTCCTCGCTGCTTCCGGCGCTGTACCCGTTGGCCGTGTCAAGGAAGTTGACGCCGGCCTCGAGGGCCTGCTTGATGATGTCCCGGCTGGCCTCCGCGCCCAGCGACCAGGGCTCGCCGCCCCGGTCCGGCTCGCCGAAGCTCATGCAGCCGAGGGCGATGGCGGAGACTTCCAGCCCGGTCGTTCCGAGTTTGATGTATCGCATGCTTCCGAACCTAGGAGTTGGAGTGCGCTTTAACGCAAATGCGTCTCGGTCCGGAATTCGGAGGCGTGCACGACCGATCATCGCTCGATCACTGAGAGATTCCACGGGAGGCGGAGTGCCGCTCAGCGCCGTGTCTGGCAGGCGAGTTGAGCGTTGTCCGACCTTGTGGGGGCATCACCGTGGATCGTGTCGGACGAGCTGTGGGAGCGGATCGAGCCGCTGTTGCCGAGGAAGGAACGGCGCTGCTGTACACGGACATCGCACGAGCTGCTGCCGGCCGGCCGCAACCGTTCACGGGCCGCGGCTCAGTTCCCCTGAGTGAGGATCCCGCGCTGGACATGATCCCGGAGTTCGCGCCGGTTGGTGAGGGCCAACTTCTCGTAGACGTGGCTGAGGTGGTATTCGACGGTCTTGGAGCTGACGAACAATTCCTTGCCGATCTCCTTGTTGGTAAGTCCTCGGCCGACGAGATGGGCGATCTCCCGTTCTCGGGCGCTGAGTTCCCGCACGACGACGGCCTCGCGGGTGGTCGTGGCGGGCTGTGCCGGTTGGGAAAGATCCTGGGCGCAGCGTTCGAGGAAGGGCCGGGCCTGCACCCTCCGCAGTCGCTGACGTGCCTCGTTGAGCCACTTGTCGGCGGCCGCCATGTGTCCCGAGTGCCGCAGGACCAGACCGTAGTCGTGCTCCAGCAGCGCGGTGTGAAGCAGGGGTGCGTCCGTCTGGTAGAGCGACGCCAGCCCTTGTTCGAAAGTGGTACGGGCCAGCGCCAGGTTCCCGCGATGCGAGGCCAGCCGGCCGGGCAGCCATGACGCGGACGCCCGCAGGCAGGGGAAGTCCTCCGCGGTGACCCGCAGATGCGAGATCTCGGCCTCCGCCTCACGCATCCGCCCCAGTCCGATGAGCGCCTCCGCGTGCAGGGGCAGCCAGTACACCTGCAATTGGCGGGCCCATCCCGTCTTCGACTGTGCCAACGGCTCCAAGGCAGTCAGCATCGCCTGGTGATCACCGCGGGCCTGCGCGTAGATCGCCCTGCTGGCCGCGCACAAGGCAGACGTGTGCGCGGTGTCCACCCGGTCGGTGACGGTTCTCCAAGGCGTGCAGGTGTTCCAGCGCCGCGGCCCACTCGCCTCGTCCGGCGGCGAGCCAGCACAGAGCCGCGTACTCCCATGCGTAGGCGGCCGTGTCCCCTTCGCCGTTGGCGGTGATGGCGAATCCCCGCTCGCAGCTGATCGGGACGTCCTCCCAGTCCCCGAGAAGGTACTGCGCAATGGCCAGGTGTGCGTGGGTGAAGTCGGACAGCGTCGAAACTCTGTGTGCTCTGCCCAGTCCAGTGCCGTGCGGCACTCCTCGGCTCCTCGCTTCAGCGAGCCCGAGGCGACACGCAGTGTTCCCCGCGGGGAGAGGAGAGCGACGTCGTGAGGGCCGGTCTCGGGCGTGGCTCGTAGCACCGTCGGTGTGACGTGGGAGAGTTCCCGCAGTGCCGTCTGCGGACCCTGGTCGAGGGCTAGGGTCTGTTGCGAAAGTGGATCTTGTTCGTTGATGATCACCTTTCGTGGGACGTGGGGATCTGACGAACGGCCAGTGGGCCCGGCTTGAGCCGTTGCTGCCGCAAGGCATCAAGCCGGGTCGTCCGCAGGTGTGGACGCGGCGGCAGCTGATAGACGGCATACGGTGGCGGACCCGGACCGGTGCCCCATGGCGTGACGTGCCCGAACGCTACGGGCCGTGGGACCGGGTTTATGACCTGTTCCGGCGCTGGCAGCGGGACGGCACCTGGGCGAGGATCCTCACCCAGCTCCAGGCCGAGGCCGATGCGGAGGGCCTGGTCACCTGGGACGTGAACGTCGACTCCACCGTCTGCCGGGCTCACCAGCACGCTGCCGGCGCGGTGAAAAGGGGGATCTCCAGAAGGAACCGCCCGGCGGGATCTTCGTCGAGCCGGCCGACCACGGTCTCGGACGATCCCGCGGCGGGCTGACCAGCAAAATCCACCTCGCGGTCGAGCAGGGGCAGAAGCCCTTGTCCGTCGTGATCACGGCTGGACAGCGGGGCGATTCCCCGCAGTTCGAAGCGGTCCTGGAAGCCATCCGGGTTCCGAGGCTGGGACTCGGCAGGCCGCGCAAGAGGCCGGACCGGGTGCGGGCCGACAAGGCGTACGACTCCCGCAGCAACCGCTCCTACCTGCGCAGACGCGGCATCAAAGCCACCATCCCAGTCCCTGCGGACCGCGTCCGCAACCGCCTCAAGCGCGGCTCGCGCGGCGGGCGTCCACCGGCGTTCGACAAGGACGACTACAGGCAGCGGCACGCGGTCGAGTGCGGGATCAACCGGCTCAAACGCCACCGGGCCGTCGCCACTCGGTACGACAAACTCGCCGTCCGCTACGAAGCGACAGTGCTGGTCGCAGCCATCAACGAGTGGCTTTGACCAGCACTTTCACAACACGCCCTAGCCCGGTGTACAGGTTGACCCAGGCGTAGGTAACGCTCGGGTCCAGCTCCAGTGCTCGCCGAGCTGCCTCGATCCCCTCCTCGTAGCGGCCGAGAAAGTTCAGTACCGCGCTCAGTGCGGTCTCCACCACGCGACCGTGATCGACGATCAGAAGCTCGACGCCTCACTGCTTACTGTGCACGAGCTCGTAAGAGCTGCCCCGTAACTACTGATCGAGGCGGACGCCTCGGAGTTCGACGGGTGCACTTGCCGCAGCCAGGGCTCGGTTGACGGTCTTCTCGGTGAGGAGTGGTGGCTCACCTGTCCCGTCCGTGGCCCCTGCGGACTCACGACGGACACATCAGCCGCTCATGGGGCGAATGCAGCGGTGATGATCTGGTTGACCAGGCCCATGTCGTTGCCTCCACCGGTCACGGGATTGAAGCAGTACACCAGGCGGCGGCGGAGGTCAGGGGTGGTGAACATGCCGTCGGTGTAACCGTAGGTGCTGCCGGTTTTGCCCCACACTGTCATGCTTGGGCGGCCGGTCGCGGCCGGGAATCGTGGCGCGCATCAGACCGGCGCTGTAGTAGGCCCAGCCCTGTCCCGGATCCTTTTCGGAGCCGCCCAGATAGGGCACGCGGGGGACGGCGAGCAGTTCCTTCATCTGGGCCGGTGCCAGGAGCCGCCCTCGGAACAAGGCGGTAAGGAAGCGGTCGAGGTCGGCGGTGGTGGAGATCATGCCTCCGGCGCCCGGGTTCTGCTCGGTGACGTCGACCAGCTTGCTCCCTCCGTCGGATTGTGGGACTGCGAGGTACCCATGGGCGTGCGGGCCGGAGATGGTGGGGTCGGTCTCGGGGGCAGTGGTGTACCGCAGGTGCAGCGGGTGCAGGATGCGACTGGTGATCTCCTGCTCGTAGCTGTGTCCGGTGAGCTTCTCCACGAGCATGGCCGCGACGTAGTAGCCGGTGGCTCCGTATGCCTGCATACTGCCTGGCTCGGTGAAGGGCCGGTCATGTCGGACCGCCGTGGCGACCAGCTGGGACAGCGGATGGTCATCAAAGCGGTGCTGGACGATGGCGTCGGGCGTGGACGGCATGTCGTCGGCCGTCAGTTCGGGCAGGCTGCTGGTGAAGTTCAGCAGGGTGCGAACCGGAATCGGCGGGTAGCCGGCGGGCAGGACGTCGGGGAGGTAGTACTGGACGGGCTGGTCGAGGTCGACGCGGTGTTCGGCGGCCAGTTGCAGCATCACGGTGGCAATGAAGGTCTTGGTGACGCTGCCGAGCCGGAAACGACCGTCGAACGGAACCGGCTGCTGCGTCGCCGTGTCGGCGACGCCGTACGTCCCCGTCCAGTGTCCGGCCGGCCCGCTGACCCGTGCCAGCGCCCCTGTTACTCGGTTCGGTGCGCTGGAGATCGCCCGCTGAAGGACCTGAGGGTTCAGTTTGGGCAACGAGCCGTCGGCACGATGGCCTGCGGCGGCCGGGTGCACGGCCGGCGTGGCCTGCGCGGGTTCAGCCCCACCTATGACCACGGCGGCAATGGCCATGCACGACAGCACAGCCCACGTTCGCTTGTGTCGCCGGGGCCTCGGGGCGGTCGTACGGTGGTTGGAAGAAGGCTCGAACGTCATGCCCACGAGAATGCTGCTTACCCGGCTCTGCAATCATCAGGGGTCACCCCGGAGTTAGCCCTGGGCTAACCCTGACCCAACACTGAATCCGCAACTCGGCAGTCGCTGGCGTCGCCCAAGCGTTGCCGCTCCAGGGTGGGGATGGCTTTGGCGGTTGCCGTCATGCGGTTTGGGGGCTTGCGTTCGATGCCGGTGCTCGCCCAGGGACCGCCGCCCTGGTAGGCGAGGTCGGCCAGGATGGGGACGCCCTGGCGCTCGCAGATGCGGATGATCCGGTGGGTGCGGGCGGCGGTCAGATCGAAAGCCCGGCCAGGCAATGCGGGTGAGAGCCACAGCGGCCGGCCGCCCGGATCGGTGACCACCTGCACGCTCCAGCGGCGTTTGTAGCTCTCGGGGTCGAAGGCCGGTGGCCTGCCGCCACGGCTGCCCCGACGTAGCCGGTGTCCGCGCTGGCCGGCGGGGACGGGGATCACTGCGCGGATGCCGCGCCTGCGCAAGTGTTCGCGGATCGCGCGGGATGAATACGCCTTGTCGGCCAAGACCAGGTCGGGTGTGGCACGGGGCCGTCCTCGCCGGCGGGGAACGCGCAGGCGGGCCATTGCGGCGAGGTGGATCTTCGTGCTCAGTCCGCCGCGGGAGCGGACGCTGGCATGGTCGTCCGGTTCACCGGCCGGGGCCCTTTTTGCGGGCGCTGGCTGCGTGCTGGTGAGCCCATGGTCCCGCCAACGGGCCACCCCGTTTCGGGGCCCGGTCCGGGAGCAGCGGCTCAATCCGCGCCCACCGCGCATCAGTCAACGGCACACCCGGACCAACGACCAGCTGATCCAAACGAAACTGCCTAGCTAGGCGCTGGTGCGCCCCCGGTACCGCCGGGCTCTTGGTGGAGCTGTCACATCTGCCGCAGTTGCGATGGGTGGCGATCCGGACCAACCTGTCGTGCCGCAACGGCTGGCTCACGGAGGCCGACCGGGACACGGTGGCGCTGCGTGCACACCATCCGGGGGAGATGCCGTACGAGCGACCGAGGGGCGCTCCTATGGCAACGTCGAGGCGGCGAGGCTCAGGCGAATGAGGACTGCGGCCGATGCGGCAGCGCAGACATCAGCCCCACTTGCGGGGCGCGCCCGCGTCTGACCGCTCTCCAGGCCGCCCGAGTGACGGTCATCACGGATGCCCTTGAGGGGGTGCTGCGTAGGCTTGTGCCGTCGTCGCGGTGGGGGACGGGGGAGCGCGCGAAACCCTCGTCCAGTCGGTCGCCTGACGAGACATCAGGAAAGTCGGCAAGTGGTCAGCGTGAGTCCCGGAAATCCTGGGGGGAGCTGCCCGGACGTGCGACTCATTGTAGGGTATGGAAACAGCCCTTGACCTGCAAAAACGCAGGCAGGGAGCCTACTTGTGGGAGCCCCAATGTTGCGTACCATGTTCAAGTCCAAGATCCATCGGGCCACCGTCACCCAGGCCGACCTGCACTACGTGGGATCCGTGACGATCGACGCCGACCTGCTCGACGCGGCGGATCTGCTGCCCGGGGAGCTGGTGCACATCGTGGACATCACGAACGGCGCCCGGCTGGAGACGTACGTCATCGAGGGGGAGCGCGGGTCCGGGGTCGTGGGGATCAACGGGGCGGCGGCGCATCTCGTGCACCCCGGGGACCTGGTGATCATCATCAGCTACGCGCAGGTCGACGACGCCGAGGCGCGGGAGTTGAAGCCGCGGGTCGTGCATGTCGACGCCGACAATCGGATCGTGGCCCTCGGTGCCGACGCGTCCGAGCCGGTGCCGGGGTCCGACCAGCGGCGCAGCCCGCAGGCCGTGACGGCCTGACTCCGGTCGGCACAGTCGGGCGCCGCTCTCGGGTGAGTGGCCCGGCGGTGGTCGGGTAGGCGGGGGAATAGTCCAGAGGCGACGTCCAGTGACAACGACGACCGCGCGGAGGGCACGATGACGAACCCGCACCCCGACCCCGCCCCACCGGGCACCCCACCCACCCCGGAGCCGCCCCCACCGCCGGACCCCTACCCGAGCCCGGTACCACCCCCGGAACCCGGCCCCGGCCCCGAGCCGACCCCGCCCCCACCCGGTCCGGGTCCACAGCCGACCCCACCGCCACCTGGCCCCGGGCCGCTGCCGACCCCACCCGCGCCCGGCCCCCCGGAGCCGTCCCCCTCCCCGATCCCGCCGGGCCCCGAACCCGTACCCAACCCCGAACCGGGCCCACCCCTGACCACCTGAAACAGGGCCCGGCACGGAGGTGCCCCCAGGGGGCGCGGGGAACTGTGCGGCCGGCCGCGACGAACCCGCGGCCGGCCGACGACAGCTCCCCGTGCCTCCTCGGGCGCACCCGGAACGCGCGGCTCCAGCGCTACGCCGAGACCTCACTCCGATCCCCGCCCCACAGCGTGTGGAACGCCCCCTCCCGGTCCACCCTCCGATACGTGTGCGCCCCGAAGAAGTCCCGCTGCCCCTGCGTGAGCGCCGCGGGCAGCCGGGGGGCGCGCAGCCCGTCGTAGTAGGACAGGGCCGCCGCGAAGCCCGGCGTCGGCACGCCCTGCCGTACCGCCGTGGCCAGCACCTCGCGCCAGTCGTCCTGGGCCGCCGCGATCTCCCGGGCGAACGTCTCGTCGGACAGCAGGCTCGGCAGGTCTGGGCGGGCGTCGTACGCGGCGCGGATCCGGTCGAGGAACGCCGCGCGGATGATGCAGCCGGCGCGCCAGATCGCGGAGACGGCGCCCTGGTCGATGTCCCAGCCGTACTCCTCGCCGCCCGCCGCGATCTCGTGGAAGCCCTGGGTGTACGACACGATCTTGGACGCGTACAGCGCCTGCTCCACCCGGTCCGCGAACGCCGCCGCCTCCGCCCCGCTCAGCGGCGCCGGCCGGGGACCGGCGAGATGGCGGGAGGCCGCCCGCAGCGCGGCGTGGCCGGACAGGGAGCGGGCGAAGACGGCCTCCGCGATGCCGGAGACCGGGACGCCGAGGTCGAGCGCGATCTGGACGGTCCAGCGGCCGGTGCCCTTCTGCTCGGCCTGGTCCACCACCACGTCCACGAACGGCTTGCCGGTCGCGGCGTCCACATGGGACAGCACCTCGGCGGTGATCTCGATCAGATAGGAGTCGAGCCGCCCGGTGTTCCAGGTCCGGAAGATGTCCGCGATCTGCGCCGGAGAGTATCCCCCCACATCGCGCAGCAGCTGGTACGCCTCCCCGATGAGCTGCATGTCGGCGTACTCGATGCCGTTGTGCACCATCTTCACGAAGTGCCCGGCGCCGTCCGGACCCACATGGGTCACACAGGGCGCGCCGTCCTTCGCCTTCGCGGAGATCTTCTCCAGCATCGGGCCCAGCGAGGCGTACGACTCCTTCGAACCGCCCGGCATGATGCTCGGCCCGTGCAGCGCGCCCTCCTCGCCGCCGGAGATGCCGGTGCCGACGAAGTGGATGCCCTGCTCGCGCAGCTCCCGTTCCCGGCGCCGGGTGTCCGCGAAGTGCGCGTTGCCCCCGTCGATGATCATGTCGCCGGGCTCCAGGAGCGGTGCGAACTCCTTGATCACCGCGTCCGTGGGGTCACCGGCCTTGACCATGATCATCAGTCGGCGCGGGCGCTCCAGGGCGGCCACGAACTCCTCGGCGGTCTCGGTCGCGATGAAGTCGCCCTCCTGCCCGAACTCCTTCACCAGATCGTGCGTCCGCGACGCCGTGCGGTTGTGCAGGGCGACCGTGTAGCCGTTGCGCGCGAAGTTCCGGGCGAGATTGCGGCCCATGACCGCGAGGCCGGTGACGCCGATCTGCGCTGAAGTGCTCATACCGCCTGCTCCCTGATCGCCTCGTGAGTACGGCCCCCGTGTGGTACGGGTCCCCGCCCATCCTGACGTGACCCCAGGGCGAGCGCACATCAGACCCGCCGTTCCCGGGAGCGGAGCGCGGGCGCCGACCGTGCCGGACTGGGTAGCGCCCCGTCAACAGCCTTACGATCATGGCCAGTTGGCGCCCATGTAAGGCCGAAACGCCGTCTTGTCGTGGCATGTGCGCGGCGCATAGCTTTGCCCCTCCTGACGCATGAGGGGACCTCGCGCATGGCCCTAAGCGGCCGGCACCGCCGGTATCAGCCGAACAGGATCAACCGCGCCTCGCTCACGGTCACGGCGGGCGGCGCGGGCCTCGCGCTCCCGCTGATCGCCGCGGGAACGGCCGCGGGCACGGCCATCGGGGCGGACGCCCGCACCGGCACCGAGGCCGGTTCCCCCGCGGGTCCGCGGGCCGACACCGCGGACGCCGCGCCCGGCCGGGCCCTCGACGCCTCCGCCCACGATGTGCGCCCCCAGACCACGCCCCAGTCCCGCGCCGGTCGCACCACGATGTACACGGTGGTCCACGGCGACACCCTCTCCGGCATCGCCGACGAGCATCACGTCCCGGGCGGGTGGCGAAAGCTCTACGCGGCCAACCGTGCCACCGTCGGCGCCGACCCCGATTTGATCCTGCCGGGCGAGCGGCTCGGTCTGCACCCCGCGAAGGCCCCCGCCGGACCCGCCAAGGTCACGAAAGCGCCCGCCAAGGCCGCCGAGAAAGCCAAGCCCACCGAGTCCGCCAAGAAAAAGCTGACTTCACACCCGGAGAAGCCCAAGGCTCACCACCAGAACACGAGCATCGTGGCCCCGGTCCACGCCGCCATCGGCACCGGCTACCGCGTGGCCGGCCCGTACTGGTCGAAGGGCTACCACACCGGCGTCGACTTCCTCGTGCCGACCGGCACCGCCGTGCACGCCGCCGAGGCCGGGGAGGTGGTGGCCGCGGGCTGGGGCGGCTCCTACGGGTACCAGGTGGTGCTCCGGCACTCCGACGGGCACTACACCCAGTACGGACATCTGTCGGCCATCTCCGTACGGGTCGGCCAACGCGTCGCCGCCGGCGGCCGCATCGCCCGCTCCGGGGCCACCGGCAATGTCACGGGCCCCCATCTGCACTTCGAGGTGCGCACGGGGCCCGGTTTCGGCACGGACATCGATCCGCTCGGCTATCTCCGGGCCCACGGCGTCAGGATCTGACCCGCGGTCGTCGTCGGTGCGGGAGCGTCCGGCGGGCGTACGGCGCCGCCGGTGCCCGCTCCCCGGGCGGTGCGGGCCCGTCCGCGTCCCCCGGGGCGATGTCGGCCGCCGGATCGAAGAGTTCCCCCGGTCCCGGCTCCACCCCCTGTTCCGTGAGCGGTCCGTCGGCGTGCGCGGGGCCTCGTACGTCCTCCCCGTCGACCCGCTGCCTCGGCACCGAGGAGAGCACCGCGCCGGTGATCTGCGCCCCGACGGCGGGCGAAGGCTCCGGGGCCGGCGTCTCCGTCTCCTCCATCCGCTCCGTGGTCAGCATGATCAGCCCGCCCGCCGCCAGCACCCCGCACCCCAGGGCGAGCAGGGTGCCCGTCGTGCCGTAGCGGAAGGTCTCGCCGAACATGAGGATGCCGACGACGGCGGCCAGGACCGGGTTGACCACGGTCAGGGTGGCGAGCGGCGCGGTCAGGCCGCCGCCCCCGTAGGAGGCCTGGGACAGCAGTACGCCGGCCACCGAGAACACGGCGATCAGCGCCAGTGAGAACAGGGTGCCGGAGGAGTCGAGGTCACCGTCCCAGTCGACGGTGACGGACTTGGTGAACACCGAGGACATGCCGAACGCCGTGCCGGCCGCCGTCGCGAGCAGCACGCTGCGCACCGCGGGGTGCCGGTGGGCGGCCCGGCTCGCGCACATCAGCGCCACCACCGCGCCGCCGGTGACGATCGCGGCCGCCAGTCGCTGGGCGGCGTCCAGCGCGTGGTCCTCGGAGGAGCCGACCAGGGAGAGCAGCCCGGCGAGCCCGACGGTGGCCATCACGGCGCCCCGCCAGGCGGTCGCCCCGGCCCGGCGGCCGACGCACAGCGCGGCCAGGGGCAGGGCGAAGACGATGGTCAGCGCGCCGAGCGGCTGGACGATGCTCAGCGGACCGTAGGCCAGTGCCACCACGTGCAGCAGCCCGCCGAGGCCGTTGAGCGCTAGCGCGCCCCACCAACCGGGCCTGCGCAGCGGGAGATACGCGCTGTCGGGAGACGTCACGGCGACGCGCTCCTGCACGATCGCGCCGCCCGCGTAGCCGAGGGCGGACACGAGCGACAGCAGCACGGACAGCGCGAGGGCGCTCATCTGCCTCTCCCGCTCATCGGTGTCTCCTGTACGTGGGGCGGGGGGCCTGGGCCCGGCGCGGCCTACGGTCGGCTTCCATGGTCAACACTCTGCCCGCCCGCGCTCTTCCCGTCGTCGTCCCTGAGCACGCGATGCGTCCTACTCCCGATGGAGTACACCGGTTCGGTGATCATCCCTCAGGTGGGTTACCCAGGGGGGAGCCCCCGACAACCGGTGCGCGAACGGGCCTGGTACGAGTGTCCTCGTGGACCTCGACCCCGAACTCGCCGCCCTCCGCCCGCCGGGCCCCTTCTTCGCCCTGCGCACGGACCCCTACGGGGACCCGTCCGGGCTGCCGACCCTCGCGGCGGCCTACGCCCCGGACGGCCCCGACGATCCCCTGGCAGCACGGGTGCGCCTCGTCGCCCACCGCCTGCGCACCCCCGAGCCCCGGGTCGCCGCCTCCCTCGCCCAGCAGGGCCTGGCCGCCCGGCTCTGGTCGGTCGCGCTGGGCTGTGCCGTCCTGTACGGCCGGCTGCCCGAGCTGCGCCCGAGCCTGCTGCGCTGGGACATCGAGGCGGCCGCGCCCGACGACCTGTGGCTCACCGAGGTGTCCCCGGCGCCCGGGGATTTCGCCGCCGCCGCCACCGCCACCGCCACCGCCACCGCCGCCACCGCCCTCGCCGACGCCGTGCTGCACGGCCATCTGGAGCCCCTGGGGGAGACCCTGAGAGCCCATTACGGGATCGCCTCCGGGCTGCTGTGGGGCAACGCGGGCTCCGCGCTCGCCGGAGCCGCCCGGGAGCTGGAGCGCTGGGCCCGTGCCCAGGGACGCCCCGACACGGCGGCACACACCCGTGCGCTCGCCGGTGAACTCTTCGCCCACCCCCTGCTGCGGACCACAGGAACCCGCACCGCCGCCACCACCGGCACCGTCTTCCGCCGCCGCAGCTGCTGCCTGTACTACCGCGTCCCCGGCGGCGGCGTGTGCGGCGACTGCTGCTTCTCCCGGCCCCCGGCGGCACCGGGCACCTCAACCGTCGTACCGGACAAGGGGGATGGGGCGACCGGCTGAAGTGCCGTACGAGGGGGGCGCGACCGGGGCGCGGCTCTTCTCACGGCCCGTCAAATCACCCTCGTCCGCGACGCGTTTACCCTCTCCCGTCGCGCAATGCCCGGTTTCACGGCGTTCGCCCGCCACGATGCAGGCAACGATGTCGAACCTCCGGAGGTCATCCGAGATGAGAGGGACCCGGCGCACACGGCTGTGCCTGGCCTGGGTGATGGCAGCGTCCGCGCTGATCGCCACCCCCGCCGCAGGAGCCGCCGAGCGGACCGACGGCCACCTCACCGACCTGGTGAACCCCTTCATCGGGAGCCAGGACGAGGGCAACACCTTCCCCGGCGCCGCCGTGCCCTTCGGCATGGTGCAGCTCTCGCCCGACACCGGGCACAACACCGGCTACGACTACACCCAGAGCCGGATCCGCGGCTTCTCGCTGGTCCATCTCTCGGGCGTGGGCTGCCGGATCGGCGGCGACCTGCCCGTGCTGCCCACCACCGGCGACTTCACGCAGACCGACGACGCCAAGTACGCGGCCGCCTTCGCGCACGGCGACGAGACGGCGAGCCCCGGCTACTACCGCGTCGGCCTCGCCTCCGGTGTCCGCGCCGAGTTGACCGCCTCCGCCCGCACCGGTGTGCAGCGCTACACCTTCCCCGCCACCACCAAGGCCAACGTCCTGCTGAACGCGGCCCAGTCGCTGCACAAGGCGGGCGGCAGCAAGGTGGAGATCCTGGACGACCGCACCGTGCGCACCGAGATCACCGGGCACGGTTTCTGCCGGGACACCGGTCCGTACACGGTCTACACGATCACCCGTTTCAGCCGGCCCTTCACCGCGTACGGCACCTGGGACGGCGCCACCGTCACCGCGGGCTCGCGCGCCGGACGGGGCGGCGCCTATGTCCGCTTCGACACCACCGGGGACCGTACGGTCGAGGCGACCACCGCGCTGTCGTACGTCGACGCGGCGGGCGCCGCGGGCAATCTGCGGTCCGAGGGCGGCCGGTCGTTCGACACCGTGCGCAGGGCGGCCCGCGCGCAGTGGGAGACGCGGCTTGCGGGGGTGCGGGTGCGGGGCGGCACCGACACCCTGCGCCGTACGTTCTACTCCTCGCTGTACCGCTCGTACCTCGCGCCCAACGTCGGCGGCGACGCCGACGGCCGCTACTTCGGCTGGGACCGGCGCGTTCACCGCGCGCGGGGATTCACGTACTACCAGAACTGGTCGCTGTGGGACACCTACCGCACCCAGGCCCAGCTGCTCGCCCTGCTCGCGCCGCGCGAGGCGCGGGACATGGCCCGCTCGGTGGTGGCGATCGACGAGGACGGCGGCTGGCTGCCCAAGTGGGGCTACGGCCCGGTCGAGACGAATGTGATGAGCGGCGACCCGGTCACCCCGTTCCTGACCACGGCCTATCAGATGGGCCTGCTGAAGGGGTTCGAGGAGCGGGCCTACCGGGCGCTGCGCAAGAACGCGGACGGGGTGCCGCCCGCCGCCAACCCGGGCATCGGGCGGGAGGCCAACGCCGAGTACATCAGGGACGGCTTCGCCCCGTTCGACAAGGACCGGCCGCTGGCCAAGATGGGCGACTCCGACTACCACCACGGTGCCTCCGTCACCCTGGAGTACGCCCTCGCCGACGCCATGCTCGCCCAGATGGCCCGGGGCCTCGGGCATGACTCCGACGCGGCGCGGTACGCGGCCCGCTCCCGCGACTACCGCACCATCTTCGATCCCTCGACCGGCTTCTTCCGGGCCCGTGACGCCTCCGGCGCCTTCACCGGCTCCCCCGACCCGGCGCTCGGCACCGGCTTCCACGAGGGCACGGCCTGGCAGTACCAGTGGCTGGTCCCGCAGGACCTGACCGGCATGATCGGACTGATCGGCGGCAAGCGCGCCGCCAACGACCGCCTGGACTCCTTCTTCGCCTACGACCGGCTGCTCGCCGACCCGGCGCGGACGGCCCGTGAGGTGTGGGTGCACGGCGACGCGTACGCCTACTACAACGCGGCCGTCTACAACCCGATGAACGAGCCCGATCTGATCGCGCCCTACACCTACCTCGCCACCGGCCAGCCGTGGAAGACCACCGACGTGGTGCACGCGGCCCTGACCCTGTTCACCGACGGCCCCACCGGTATGACCGGCAACGACGACCTCGGCACCATGTCCGCCTGGAACGTGCTGTCCTCCATCGGGCTGTTCCCGATCCAGCCCGGCTACGACACCTGGGGCCTGTCCACCCCGGTCTTCGACCGCGTCGACCTCGCCCTGGACCGCCGCTACTGGCCGAGCGGGGGACTGACCGTCACCGCGCCGGGCACCTCGGCCGCCGACCGCTACGTCCAGGGCGTGCGCGTCGACGGTTCGGCCCACGGGCGGACGTATCTGACGACGCGTGCGCTGCGCTCCCTGCGCTCGCTGGCGTTCACGGTCGGCCCGCGCCCGTCAGGGTGGGGTACGTCGGCCCAGGCGGCGCCCCCGGTACTGAAGTGACCTCAGGCGTCTCCTGAGTCCCGCCCCGTTCGGCGGGGCGGGACTTTATCCGTTGTTAACTGAGCGTATATCGATCACACTTGACCGTAATCGACTGTCGGGGATTGACTGAAGTTCCCTTCCGTCGACGCGCGAGGCAAGCCCGTGACCTCCGATCTGCTCGCTCCCCTCGACCTTGCCTTCTGGAACATCGAGTCCGACCGGCACCCGATGCACCTGGGCGCACTCGGTGTCTTCGGCGCGCACTCGCCCACCGCGGGCGCCCACGCCGCCGACCTGCTCGCCGCCCGCGCCGCCGCCGTCCCCGGGCTCCGCCTGCGCATCCGCGACGTCTGGGGGCCGCTCGCCTTCGGCAGTGCCACCCGCGAGGCGGACCCGGACTTCGATCCGCTGAACCATGTACGGCTGCACGCGCCGACCGGCGACTTCCACGCGGCCGCCGGACGACTGATGGAGCGTCCGCTGGAGCGCGGCCGGCCGCCCTGGGAGGCGCATGTCCTGCCCGGCGAGGACGGGGTCTCCTTCGCCGTGCTCTTCAAGTTCCACCACGCCCTCGCCGACGGGCTGCGCGCGCTCAAGCTCGCCGCGGGCGTCCTCGATCCGATGGACATGCCCGAGCGGCCGGCCCGCCCCGCCGAACCGCCGCGCCGCGCGCTGCCGCATGTACGCGAGCTGCCCGGCATGCTCCCCGGCCTGGTCAGGGGCGCCCTCTCCGATGCGGGGCGGGCCCTGGACATCGGTGCCTCCCTCGCCCTGTCCACCCTGCGCATGCGCCCCAGCACCGCGCTCGCCTCCCCGCCCAGCGGTACCCGCCGCACCGCCGGTGTCGTCCTGGACATCGACGATGTGCACCGGGTGCGCAAGACGGCAGGGGGCACCGTCAACGACGTCCTCATCGCGGTCGTCGCCGGTGCGCTGCGCCGCTGGCTCGACGAACGCGGCGACGGCAGCACCGGGGTGGCGCCGCGCGCCCTGATCCCCGTCTCCCGGCGCCGCCCGCGCACCGCCCAGCCACCCGGCAACCGGCTCTCCGGCTATCTGATACGGCTCCCCGTGGACGAGCCCGACCCGCTCGGCCGGCTCGCCGCCGTGCGCACCGCGATGGTCCGCAACAAGGACGCGGGCCCCGACCGGGGCGCCGGCGCGGTCGCGCTGCTCGCCGACCATGTGCCGGCGCTCGGCCACCGGCTCGGCGGCCCGCTCGTCGGCCAGGCGGCACGGCTGTGGTTCGACATCCTGGTCACGAGCGTGCCGCTGCCCGGCGTGGGCCTGCGGCTCGGCGGCCACCAGCTGACCGAGGTCTACCCGCTGGCCCCGCTCGCGCCCGGCCAGTCGCTCGCCGTCGCGATCTCGACGTACCGCGGGCGGGTGCACTACGGCCTGGTCGCGGACGCGGCGGCGGTACCGGACCTGGACCGGTTCGCGCACGCGGTGTCGACGGAGGTGGCGACGCTGCTGGCGGCCTGCGACTGCTGAGGGGCGGGGCCCGGCCGGAGCCGCACCGGTCCCCGCCCGCCCCGGCTCCCCACCGGTTCCGCCCCTGCTCCGATCGGGTTTCGCTTCCGCCGCCCGCGCTCCGTTAGAATTTCGCGTTCGATAGCGGGCGTGAGTCGGAGCGCTGCGCGGGATCAGGGAAACGGCAGCGCGATGACGGTGACAGAAGACGGCTCCATGGCCACGGACCCCATGGGCATGGACTCCATGGCCGCGGAAGAGGTCGTCCACGGCCCGGGGATCGACCCCGAGCGCCTGGCCGTCTGCCTCAGCGTGCTGGAGGAGCTCGACACGATCGACGTCGACCACCCCGACGCGATCCTGGTGCGCCGGGCCACCTCGTCCATCTACCGGACGGTCAAGCAGCGCCGCCGCCAGGAGCGCCGGGCCGCCAAGACCGCGCACGACCGCGCGGTCACCGAGGCGACGGCCACCGGCTCCGCCGAGCGCATCGACGACGAGACCGAGGGCATCCTGCCCTCCTCCAAGGTCGAGGAGGGCCGCATCGCGGGCATACTCCAGCGCCCGCGCTCCTGCTACACCTGCAAGACCCGCTACGTCGAGGTCGACTACTTCTACCACCAGCTCTGTCCCCAGTGCGCCGGTCTGAACCGCGCCAAGCGGGACGCCCGCGCCGACCTCAGCGGCAAGCGCGCCCTGCTCACCGGTGGCCGCGCCAAGATCGGCATGTACATCGCGCTGCGGCTGCTGCGCGACGGCGCGCACACCACGATCACCACCCGGTTCCCCAAGGACGCCATCCGCCGCTTCAAGGCGATGGAGGACTCGGCGGACTGGCTGCACCGCCTGGAGGTCGTCGGCATCGACCTGCGCGACCCGGCGCAGGCCGTGTCCCTGGCCGAGCGGGTCACCGAGGCCGGCCCGCTCGACATCCTGATCAACAACGCGACGCAGACCGTGCGCCGGCTGCCCTCGGCGTACGCCGCGCTGGTCGAGGGCGAGAGCGCCCCGTTGCCCGCCGGTGAACTCCCCGCCCACCAGGTGATCGGCGCCTTCAACTCGGGCGCCGTCGACGGCATCGCCGCGCTGCCTCTCGGCACCGGTGCCCTGGAGGCGCGGACCGCTGGCCTGGACGCGCAGCAGGTCGCCGACCTCGCGCTGGTCGCGGGCAACGCCAGCGTCGCCCGGCACCTGGACGGGACCGCGATCGACGCGGGCGGCCTGGTCCCGGACGTCGTGGACTCCAACACCTGGGTGCAGTCCATCGAGCAGATCTCCCCGGTGGAGCTGCTGGAGACCCAGCTGTGCAACTACACGGCGCCGTTCATCCTGATCAGCATGCTGCGCCCGGCGATGGCCGACGCGGCCCGCAAGGCGGCGCGCGGACGGTCGTACGTCGTCAACGTCTCGGCGATGGAAGGGGTGTTCAGCCGCGGCTACAAGGGCGCCGGGCACCCGAACACCAACGCGGCGAAGGCGGCCATGAACATGGTGACGCGGACCAGCGCCCAGGAGATGTTCGACACCGACGGCATCCTCATGACCTCCGTCGACACCGGCTGGATCACCGACGAGCGCCCGCACTACGACAAGCTGCGGCTCGCCGAGGCCGGTTTCCACGCGCCCCTGGACCTGGTCGACGGCGCGGCCCGCGTCTACGACCCGATCGTGCGCGGCGAGGACGGCGACGACGTGTACGGCGTCTTCCTCAAGGACTACGCGCCCGGCAAGTGGTAGGAAGCGCCCGGCACTGATCTCCGGGGTCCGCCCCGGGGGTCAGTCGACCGCGTCGAGCCGGCAGTGCCGGGCGGCGACCAGTTCCAGGACCGTGCGCCAGTCCTCCAGCACCCCGGCGTCGAAGCCCGCCGTACGGCCCTCCTCGCGGGCCAGCCGCAGCCGCAGGACGTCGTCGTCGGCGACGCCCGCGTCCCCGCGCACCAGCCGGCACACCCGCTCCCCGAGCAGCGGCCGTACCGCCGCGGCCGCACGGCGCCCCGAGTCCGCCTCGTCGCCCGGGGCAAGCAGCGGCCCGATGCCCTGGACCAGCCCCGCCACTTGGAGCTCCTTGTCGGCGGGGCGGCCGCGGCGCAGCAGCGCGGCGGTCCGCAGCGCGTGCTGGGGCCGCCCGGCGTGCAGCAGGTCCATCAGCTCCTCGACGCTGCGCAGTTCCATGCGTCCGTCCTTCCGCGAGAGGGCCGTGTCGGGCGCCAGCAGACCATGGTGAGCTTGCGGCCCGGCCAACGGCACCTGAACTGCGTCGCGAACCCCGTCACGTAGGCCGAACGGGTGATACGGACCGTCGTGTCCGCGATGCGCTTTGTTATGAATAGCTGCATATTGGACGGTGTTGGGTTGCCGTTCGAAACGCGATAGTTACCCCTTGTTTGCACTCCCTATCGAGCGGCAGTCCGCTCATTTGGTTAATCTGGAGTGGACGGACAGCGAAAAGGGGTCCCACCCACACCCATTTCGTCCGTCCGGGAGCATGCCGCAGATCACCGGCCCGCTCCGCCCGAAGTACCGGCGCCACCGCGCCCGAACTGGCCTTCCACCCAGACCTGAGCGGGCGGCGAACGCCGGAGCGCAGACTGTCCGGTACGCCCCGAGGGTGACCCGACACATAAGGAGTGCGCGGTGACACCGGAGAAGACGAAACGCGAGCAAAGCCCCGAAGAGTACCCGGAGCGTCCGGGCCGCCGGCCCGGAGAACTCGGCAGCCTCGACGTGTGGGCCCGGTCCGCCCCCATCCGCCTCGCGGGCTACGAGGAGGACCTCGCCGAACCCCATATCCTGCCGAGCGTGGACTGACCCTCTCGCCCGAGATCGCCGCCGCGCATGGGCGTGATGCGAGAATCACGCCCATGCCGATCAGAGCAGCCGTACCCGAGGACTGGCCACTGATCTGGCCCTTCTGGCACCGGATCGTCGCCGCCGCCGAGACGTACACCTGGGACCCCGACACCGACGAGCCCGCCGCCCGCGCCCTGTGGACGGGCCCGGGCAAGCACGGGTACGTCGCCGAGGACCCCACGGGCACCGTGACCGGCTCCGCCTACCTCACGGCGAACTACGGCCGCCCCGCAGCCCATGTCGCCAACGCCGGCTTCATGGTCGATCCCGCCCACACCGGCCGGGGTTTCGGCCGCGCCCTCGCCGAACACGTCCTCACCGAGGCCGTCCGCCACGGTTACCGCGCGATGGTCTTCAACGCCGTCGTCGAGACCAATCCCGCCGTACGCCTGTGGACCTCGCTCGGCTTCACGGTCCTGGCCACGATCCCCGAGGCGTTCGAACACCCCCGCCACGGCCTGGTCGGTCTGCACGTCATGCACAGATCGCTCGTCTGACCCCCGCGGAAATCCCCGGACCCCGCCCGGCGCGGGCGGATAGCCTCGGCGCTGTTCACATCGACGGGGAGGGGCGGGACATGCGGGAGCCTGACTGGATCGGGCAGGCGGGGGAGTTGTTCGAGGCGGCGATGTTCCGGGGGGACACGGGCGCGCTGGAGCGGTCGGACGACGTACTGGACGCGGTCGAGGCGCCGCTCGCGCTCGCCCGGGGCAAGGTGCTGCACATCCGCTTCCTGGGCGACCGAGTGGAACGGCCCGAGGAACTGGCGCTGTTCGAACGCGCCGCCGAGCTGTACCGGCGCCTCGGGGACGGTCCGGGGGAGGCGGACGCGCTGTTCTGGATCGGCTGCTGCCACCAGGTGGTGAAGGGGGACGGCCCGGCCGGGGTGCCGTACTTCGAGCGGTCGTACGCGCTGGCGCGGGATGCCGGCGACCGCAGGACGATGTCGTACGCCGTGCGGCATCTCGGCTTCGCGGACAAGGACGCCGGGCGCTTCGAGCGGGCCCGGGAGCGGCTGACCGAATCGGTGGCGCTGCGCCGGGAGATCGGCTTCGCGGCGGGCGAGGCGGCCGGGCTGGTGGCGCTCGGCTACCTCGCCGCCGAGACCGGGGACCCGGCGACCGCGTCCGGGCACCTCGACGAGGCCCGGAAGGTCGCCGAGAGCTGTGGCGCCGCGACGGTGTCGGGGTGGGTCGAGCAGGCCCGGCAGCTCATCGGGGAGCAGGGCTGATGGGTGAGGGCGGTCGCCCGTCTCAGTCGCCCAGCGGTGCCGTACGCCCCCAGGGGAGCGAGCGCTCCAGTTCCTCCGCCAGGTCCAGCAGGACGGCCTCCGTGCCGGGGCGGCCCACCAGTTGGACGGCGGCGGGGGCGCCCGAGGGCAGGGAGCCGACGGGGACGGACATCGCGGGCCAGCCGGTCAGGTTCCAGGGCGGGGTGAACGGCGAGTAGGCCGAGTTGGCGAGGACATTGCGCAGCCAGCCGCGTTCGTGCCAGGGCCCGGCGGCGGGGGAGCGGCGGGCCAGGGCCGGGGTGAGCAGCACATCGTGCTCGGTGAGGAAGGGGGTCAGCCGGGCGCGCAGGCGCTCGCGTTCGGTGCCGGTGCGGACCGAGCCGACGAAGCGCCGACCGATCGCCGCGTGCACCCGGGTGCGCCGGGCCAGCCGCGCCGGATCCAGGCCCTCGGCGTCCACCGCCGTCCCCGCCGTCCAGTGCTTGAGCGCGCTCACCCCCATCGTCAGGGGGTACGGCGGCTCCGCGTGCCGCACCCGGTGGCCCGCCCGCGCCAGCGCCCCGGCGGCCTGCCGGACCGCGCTCGCGTACGGGCGGCCGACGCCCGCCACGGGGAGCGGATTGCGCAGGGCCACGGCGATCGTGCGCCGCGCGGGCTCCTCGGCGGCGGGGAAGTCCTGACCGGCCAGGACGCCCAGCATCAGCCGCAGATCCGCGACCGTGGTGGCCAGCGGGCCGTTCTCCGACATGCCGAACCAGTCGCCGTTGCCGATCCCCGCCGGCACCACTCCGGACCCCGGCTTCAGGGTCACGAGTCCGCAGTTGGCCGCCGGGATGCGCAGGGAGCCCATGCCGTCGTTGCCGAGCGCGACCGGCACGAACCCCGCGGCCACCGCGGCGGCACTGCCCCCGGAGGAGCCGCCCGCCGTGCGCGTGGTGTCCCAGGGGTTGCGCGAGGCGCCGTACGGCCCCTCGGTCGTACCGAAGACACACAGCTCGGGCACGTTCGTCAGTCCCACGACCACCGCACCCGCCGCCCGCAGCCGCGCCACCGTGACATGGTCCTCGGCCGCCCGGGTGTCCGGGGTCGCGGCGGAGCCGTCGCGATGGGCCTCGCCGCGCACCGCCAGGTTGTCCTTCACCGCCACCGGCACGCCCGCGAGGGGCAGTTCGGTCAGATCGGCGCGTGCGCCCACCTCGTCCGCCTCGGCGAGCGCCGCGTGCGCCCGTACGGTGCGGAACGCCTCGATCCGCCCGTCGTACCGCTCGATCCGCGCCAGGTGCTCCGCCACCACCTCCCGTGGCGTCACCCGCTTCTCCCGCACGGCGGCGGCTATGTCGGCGGCGCTCCGCCCGGCCCAGTTCCCCACGGCACTCCTCGGTCACTCGTCGGCTACTCGCCGGTACGCACAGGGGCGCAGGGAGAACTGTGCCCCGTCGAGCACGGTACGTCGAGGGTCCGGAGGCCGTCGGAGGGGAATGCGTTCCTCAGTGAGTCCGCGGCGAGCCCGACCCGTGAACAACCGGAACCCGGCAGGGAGCATCCCGTATGCATGACGACCGCACTCTGGTGGAGGACCGCCTGCGCCGTGTCCTGAGCGAGCGCATCCGACCGGCCGTGTACCCCGAGTCCGTGCCGCTCCAGGTCGCGGTGTGGCACGCGCCCGGCGAGCCCGTGCCGGTCGCCGAGGGGCTCGCGGCCGAGCACCGGCCGATCGAGGTGGGCGCCCGGTGGGGCGCCCCCTGGGGCACCAGCTGGTTCCGGGTGACCGGCACCGTGCCCGAGGCGTGGGCGGGCCGGACCGTCGAGGCCCTGCTCGACCTGGGCTTCGAGCAGGACCTGCCCGGATTCCAGTGCGAGGGCCTGGTCCACCGGCCCGACGGCACCCCGGTGAAGGGCCTGAACCCGCGCAACCAGTGGGTGCGGATCGGGGCCCCCGCCGCGGGCGGCGAGCGGGTGTGCCTGCACATCGAGGCCGCCGCCAATCCGCTGGTCTTCGGGCCCGGACCCACCCCCCTCGGCGAGAAGGAGACCGCCGGGAGCGCTCCGCAGTACACGCTCGGCCGCATGGACCTCGCCGTCTTCGACGAGACCGTGTGGCAGCTGGTCCTCGATCTGGAGGTGCTCGGCGAACTGATGGCCGAGCTGCCGGTCGACTCCGCGCGCCGGTACGACATCCTGCGCGCCGTCGAACGCTCCCTGGACGCCGTCGACCTCCAGGACGTGAACGGCACCGCGGCCCGCGCCCGCGAACAACTCGCCGGTGTCCTGTCCGCGCCCGCCGTGCCCTCCGCCCACCGGATCAGCGCCGTCGGGCACGCGCACATCGACTCGGCGTGGCTGTGGCCGCTGCGCGAGACGGTCCGCAAGGTGGCCCGGACGGCGGCCAACATGACCGCCCTGATCGAGGACCGGCCGGAGTTCGTGTTCGCCATGTCCCAGGCGCAGCAGTGGGCCTGGGTGAAGGAGCACCGGCCCGAGGTGTGGGCGCGGGTGCGCGAGGCGGTGGCGAAGGGGCGGTTCGTGCCGGCCGGCGGGATGTGGGTGGAGGCGGACACCAACATGCCCGGTTCGGAGGCGATGGCCCGGCAGTTCGTGCACGGCAAGCGGTTCTTCCTGGACGAGTTCGGCCTGGAGAACGAGGAGGTGTGGCTGCCCGACACCTTCGGCTTCGCGGCCGGTCTGCCGCAGATCATCCGGGCGGCGGGCGCCAAGTGGCTGCTGACCCAGAAGATCTCCTGGTCCAGGACGAACAGCTTCCCGCACCACACCTTCCAGTGGGAGGGCATCGACGGCACCCGGATCCTCACCCACTTTCCGCCCGTCGACACCTACAACTGCGCCCTGCACGGCTCCGAACTCGCCCACGCCGCACGCAACTTCCGGGAGAAGGGCCGCGCCCGGCACTCCCTCGCGCCCACCGGCTACGGCGACGGGGGCGGCGGCACCACCCGGGAGATGGCCGGCAGGGCGGCCCGGCTGCGCGATCTGGAGGGCTCGCCCACCGTCGTCTGGGAGACACCGGGTGCCTTCTTCGAGAAGGCGGCGGCCGAATACCCCGACGCCCCCGTGTGGGTGGGGGAGTTGTACCTGGAACTGCACCGCGCCACCCTCACCAGCCAGGCCAAGACAAAGCGGGGCAACCGGCGTAGCGAACACCTGCTCAGGGAGGCCGAGTTGTGGGCCGCGACCGCCGCCGTGCGCACCGGACACCCCTACCCGTACGCGGAGTTGGACCGCATCTGGAAGACCGTCCTGCTGCATCAGTTCCACGACATCCTGCCCGGCTCCTCCATCGCCTGGGTGCACCGGGAGGCGCGGGCGACCTACGCGAGGGTCGCGGGAGAACTGGAGGCGATCATCGCCGGGGCGCAGCGGGCACTGGCGGGGGAGGGGGACCGGGAGCTGGTCTTCAACTCGGCGCCGTACGAGCACGACGGGGTACCGGCGGCGGGCGCCCGGCCGTCCTCAAGGGCGGGGGCGGGTACGGTGCCGGAGCCCCGTGCGGCGGGCGGCTACGTGCTCGACAACGGGCTGCTGCACATCGAGATCGACGCCCGGGGCCTCGTCGTCTCCGCCCGCGACCTCACCGCCGACCGCGAGGCCGTCGCCCCCGGCGCGGCGGCCGGACTCCTCCAACTCCACCAGGACTTCCCGAACATGTGGGACGCCTGGGACGTCGACTCCTTCTACCGCAACACCGTCACCGACCTCACGGACACCGACGAGATCGGCGTCGGCGCGGACGGGGCCTCGGTACGGATCGTCCGCTCCTTCGGCGACTCCCGTGCCACCCAGGTGTACTCGCTGCCCCCGGGGCAGCGGCGGCTGGTCGTCGACACGGAGGTCGACTGGCACGAGACGGAGAAGATCCTGAAGCTGGCCTTCCCGCTCGACCTGCACGCCGAACGGTACGCGTCGGAGACCCAGTTCGGGCATGTCTTCCGCCCCACCCACACCAACACCTCATGGGAGGCCGCCAAGTTCGAGGCGTGCAACCACCGCTTCGTCCACCTGGAGGAACCCGGCTGGGGCGTGGCCCTCGTCAACGACGCGACGTACGGGCACGATGTCACCCGCACCGTACGGACCGACGGCGACCGGGGTACGACCACCACGGTCCGGGTCTCCCTGCTGCGTGCCCCGCGCTTCCCCGACCCCGACACCGACCAGGGCACCCACCGCTTCCGGCACGCCCTCGTCCCCGGCGCCACGATCGCCGACGCGGTCCGCGAGGGCTGGCGGGTCAATCTGCCCGAACGCCGCATGACCGGCGCCCAGGACGTGGCCCCGCTGGTCACCGTGGACGACGACGCGGTCGTCATCACGGCGGTCAAGCTCGCCGACGACGGCAGCGGCGATGTGGTGATCCGCTTCCACGAGGCCCACGGCGGCCGGTCCCGGCCCACCCTCACGGCCGGCTTCGAGTTCACCGGTCTCACGACGACCGACCTGCTGGAACGCCCGCTCGCCCAGGCGCCCCGACCGGCCTGCGAGGGCGCGCGGATCACCGTACGACTGCGCCCGTTCGAGCTGATGACGCTGCGACTGCGCAGGCTCTGAACCACCCCTCCGGCGGCGCCGGTCGGGCGCGCTGTTGGGCGGGCTGCTGACCGTCGCCGGGTGGCGCTGGTCGGACACGGACACGGACGCGGACGCGGCCAGGGCGGGGCTACGGCCGCTCGGCCGCGCCCGCCAGCCGGGTCGGCGGCAGGTACTCGCGCACGTACGTCCGGTCCCAGCACGCCCCCGTCTCCCGCAACTCCCGCCAGGAGGTGTAGCGGTAGCGGAAGAGGCGGGCGCGGACGTAGCGCGGCGGGGTGTCCGGCGGGAAGGGGGAGCGGCGCAGCAGCCGTAGCGTGTCGCGGTCGTTCTCCAGGAGGCGTTCCATCAGACCGCCGAACCACTCCCCGGCGTACGCGGGCGACAGTGCGGCGAACCACATCAGCCAGTCCAGGCGCAGATGGTACGGCGCGAACTGACGCGGCCAGTGGCGCAGTCGGCCCGGCTTGCCCTTGAACTCGTACTCCCGCCAGTCCGAGTCCTCCCGGGCCACCTCGTCCAAGGTGCCCTCCACGACCACCTCGTAGCGCACCCGGCTGACGCTGCCGAACGCGCCGTAGGTGTTGACCAGATGGAGCGGGTCGAAGGAGCGGTTCATCACCTGGCGCCGGGAGACCATGTTCACCACCGGGTGATAGCTGAGGAACAGCAGCAGCGCGGCGAGGGCCAGGACCACGATCTCGTACCAGAGGGGCGCGGACGGCAGGGACGGCGGCGTCGCCGGGAGCCGCAGCGCGGAGACCGCCAGCACGACGGTGATCCAGTTCAGCCAGGAGAAGTTGCCGGAGAGCACCAGCCACAACTGGGTCACGATCATCAGCGCGGCGGCGGCCGAGGCGATCGGCTGGGGCGTGAACAGCAGGAACGGCACCACGAGTTGGGTGAAATGGTTCGCGGCGACCTCCACCCGGTGCAGCGGCTTCGGCAGATGGTGGAAGAACCAGCTCAGCGGGCCCGGCATCGGCTGGGTCTCATGGTGGTAGTAGAGGCAGGTCAGCTCGCGCCAGCACGCGTCGCCGCGCAGCTTGATCAGCCCGGCGCCGAACTCCACCCGGAACAGGATCCAGCGCAGCAGGAAGAGCACCAGCGCCGGCGGCGCCACCTTGTCGTTGCCGAGGAACGCGGCCAGGAAACCGGTCTCCAGCAGCAGTGACTCCCAGCCGAACGCGTACCAGGTCTGGCCCACGTTCACGATCGAGAGATACAGCGCCCACGGCAGCAGCCACAGCACGATCGCCGCCCACAGCGGCAGCAGCGCGTCCGCCCCGGCGAGCAGCGCCACCGACACCGCGCACCCGAGCCATGCCACGGCCGCGAAGAACCGGTCGGAGTAGTGCAGGTGGAACAGGCTCGGCGCCCGCCGGAACCGGATCCGCGCCACGTAGTGCGGGATCGGCAGCATGCCGCGCTCGCCCAGCAGCGCCCGGAACTGGAGGGCGGCCGCCAGGAACGCCACGAGGTACACCGCGGCCAGTGCCCGCTGGAGGACGAGCCGGCTCAGCCAGTAGTCGGGTGCGGTGAACCAGTCCACGACCGCCTCGTCTCCCTCGTGCCGATCCCCCCGAGTTGCCAGTGAAACGGGAGCAAAGCAAATAATAGAGATAATTCACCCACAGTGATGCGGAGTGCACGGTGCGCATACCCACCGGATCCATGCTCATGGCCTGCGTGCTGCTGTCGGTGGGGCTGCTCCTCACCGGGTGTGCGGGCGCCTCCGTCAAGGAGGCCCAGCTGGGCGAGGAGGTCTTCCTCCAGCCCGCCGCCGAGCAGGGGCCCAACCCCTTCACCGCCTCCATGGCGACCGGCCCCGCCCGCACCGGCACGCCCCGGCCGACCGGCACCGGTCGCACCGCCGACGTCAGCGCGCCGCCCGCCGGTCTCGCCGTCGCCCCGCTGGCGGCGGCCCGTGCCCTGTCCGGCGGCACCCCGGGGCTCTACAGCGGCAGTGTCCGCGTCTCCGGCTGCGATGTCGAGCGGCAGATCGGCGGGCTGACCGCGGACCCCGCCCGGAGGGACGCGTTCGCCCATGTGGCCGGTGTCTCCCCTGCGGATCTGCCCGGCTATCTGCGCGCCCTGACCCCGGTCCTGTTGCGCGCCGACACCCGTGTCACCAACCACGGTTACCGCGACGGGCAGACCGCCGGGTACCAGGCCGTGCTCCAGGCGGGTACCGCCGTGCTGGTCGACAACCGGGGCGTGCCCCGGGTGCGCTGCGCATGCGGGAACCCGTTGCGACCGCCCGAGGAGGCCCGGGGCGGGGTCGGCGCGCGCGGCACCGCCTGGTCGGGCTACCGGCCGAACCAGGTCATCGTGGTGACCCCGGCGCCCCAGACCGTCGGCAGCCTCACGCTCCTGGACGCGGGGACCAACACGTGGATAGAGCGCCGGCTCGGCCCCGACGTCCGCAACGACCACCTCGTGGCCCCGCCGGCCGTCGCCGACACCGCGCCCCCGGATCCGGGACTCACCGGCTTCCCCCACCCGTCCCGGCCTGACACCGGCCGGCCGAGTCCCCGGGAGAGCAGGCCGAACACGGCGACGGGCGAGATCGGGGGAGCGGTGATCGACACCGGGCGGGTGACACCGGGGCACGGTGACGGCCGTGGCGAGCGTGCGGACGATCGTCGTACGAGGGCGGACGGGATCGGCGCGGGGGAACGGGAGCGGAGTACGCGTGCCGTGAATCGGGGGGCACCCGGGCGGAGCGAGGGCAGGTCCGACACGCGGACGCAGAGCGCCAAGGGGCGGCCGGACACCGGGAGCGATAGCACGAAGGGGACGACGGGCACGGGGGCGAACTCCGGCGAGAGGACGACGGACACCGCCGAGGGCAGGTCGGACACCGGTTCGCACAGCGCCGCCTCCGCCGATGGACACGGCACGCACGCGGCGGACGAGCGGGTGACCCCGGCGCCGGACGCGCGCGGCACTTCGGGTACGACCGGGGACGGGACGGGAACGGGGACGGGTACGGGGACGGCCGATCGGTCTCGCGCTCCGGCTGCGACCGGCGATGAGGCCCGGACACCTGACGCGTCCGCCCCTTCGGATACGGCCGGCCACGGCACTCGGACGGCCGATCCGTCCGGTGCGCCGGCCGCGACCGGCGATTCGACTCGGTCGGCCGATGCGTCCGCCACTCCCGCCGTGACCGGCCACGGCACCCGCGCGGCCGACGCGTCCGGTGCCCCCGCCGTGACCGGCCACGGCACTCGCGCGGCCGATCCGTCCGGTGCGCCGGCCGCGACCGGCGATTCGACTCGGTCGGCCGATGCGTCCGCCACTCCCGCCGTGACCGGCCACGGCACCCGCGCGGCCGACGCGTCCAGTGCCCCCGCCGTGACCGGCCAGGGCACCCCGACGGCTGACGCCCGGGGTACGTCCGCCGCCCCCGGCCGGGGCACGCCCGCGCCCGTCACCTCCGCCGAGGCGCGTGCCGTACTCCTCGCCTCGGCCCTCCCGTCGGCCTCCTCGGCGCCCTCGAAGTCACCGGCTGCTCCCAAGCCCAAGCCCACGCCCTCCACCGCCCCCTCCCTCCTCGACCCCCTCGCCTATCCCCCCGACACCTCCCTCTACAATTCGGCCCCCTTCGGCGATTCGCTCATGCCCCAGGATTCCGACGAGATCGGCCCGCCCAACGTCACGGACACCCCCGCCATGCCCGACCCCAGTGGCACCGACGCGCTCGGCGGCTGACCGCGGGCCGGGCCGTGGCCCCGGGACCGGTCGAAGAATCCGGCGAATCCTGGCAAGGTGGGCCCATGGCTGATCGGGGAGCGAGTGCCCTGTCACTCCCGGAGGACTGGCCCGCCCACCCGGACCCGATTCTGGCGCTCAACCACATGGGCACCTTCGACTGGGACCTGGACAAGGGCCTGTTCCACATGGACGCCAAGGCGCACGAGGTCTTCGACCTGCTGCCCGAGGAGTTCGACGGACGCCCCGGATCCCTGGTCCTGCGGGTGCCGCAGCCCGAGGCGGCCCGGCTCGACGCCCTCATCGCCCAGGTCATCAAGGAGGGCGGCGAGAACTACGGCGCCTACTTCTGTATCCGCTGCCGCGACGGCACCCCGCGCTGGACCCACACCCAGGGCTATATCCGCCGCGACGACTCCGGGCGGCCCCGCCGGGTCGTCGGCATCGTGCGGGACGCCACCGAGGAACTGGCCGACAGCACGTCCCGCAGCATGCGCGCGGCGCAGGAACTCGCCTTCCGGCAGCAGACCAACATCGTCCAGGTCGTCTCCGCGGCCCTCGCGCACGCCCGTACCGTGCAGGACGTCATCGACGTGCTCAAGGACACCCACGGCATCCGCCGCCTGGGCGCGGCCAGCTTTGTGATGGCCCTGGTGGAGGCCGGGCGGATCCGGCTCGTCGCGGAGGCACCGCCCGGCAGCTTCGTACCCGCCACCCAGGTGAACCGGATCGACGAGCCGTACCCCATGAGCGAGGTCGTACGCACACTGAGCCCCCGGTTCGTGGAGACGCCGGAGGAGTTCGCCGAGGAGTACCCGCTCCTGTGGCCCCAGATCACCCATCTGGACATCGCCTCCGCCGCCTATCTGCCGCTGATCGCGCAGGGCCGCCCGATCGGCGCGATGGGCCTGCTCTACAGCGACCGGCGCGGCTTCTCCGACGAGGAGCGCGGCGTCCTCGTCGCGCTCGGCAGCAGCATCGCGCAGAGCCTCCAGCGGGCCATGTTCTACGAGCAGCAGAAGGACCTGGCCCAGGGCCTCCAGCAGGCCATGCTGCCGCGCACCATCCCGAACGTGCCGGGCGCCGACATCGCCGTGCGCTACCGTTCGGCCGCGCTCGGCCGGGACATCGGCGGCGACTGGTACGACGTGATCCCGCTGCCCGGCGGCCGGGTCGGCGCGGTCATCGGCGACGTCCAGGGCCATGACACCCACGCGGCGGCCGTCATGGGCCAGCTGCGGATCGTGCTGCGCGCCTACGCCGCCGAGGGGCACACCCCGGCCGCCGTGATGGCCCGCGCCTCGGTCTTCCTGCACGAACTGGACACCGACCGCTTCGCCACCTGTCTGTACGCGGAGGCCGACCTGTCCACGGGGGTGGTGCAGGTGGTGCGCGCCGGGCACATCGACCCGCTGATCCGCGGGCCCGGCGGATGCCGGCGGGTCCAGGTGGAGGGCGGGCTGCCGCTCGGGCTCTCGGCGGAGTTCGGCGGTCTGGAGTATCCCGTCTCCACCCTCGAACTCGACCCGGGCGAGACCCTGTTGCTGTGCACCGACGGCCTGGTCGAACAACCCGGCGCCGACCTGGACGACGGCATGCGGAGCCTGGCGGAGCAGGTCTGCGCCGGGCCCGAGGACGTGGACGACCTCGCCGACCGGCTGATCCAGCTGGCCGAGGAGCGCGGCGGCGAGGACGACGTGGCCCTGCTTCTGCTGCGCCGCCGGGAGCCGGAGACCGCGCGGGCCTGCGGCCGGCTCCAGCAGCATGTGGCACCCGGCGACCCGGAGGCCCTCACCCAGGCCCGGCACATGATCAGATCGGCGGTGCGGGCGTGGGGCGCGGGTGAGCGGGCGGACGAGATCGAGCTGGCCGCGGACGAGCTGATGACCAATGTCCTGGTGCACACCGAGGGCGCGGCGATCGTCACCCTGCGCTCCCTCGTCGGCGCCGGGCACCGGCTGCGGATCGAGGTGGAGGACTCCTCCAGCGCCCTGCCCCGGCGCCGGGACGCGGGCGAGGAGGGCGTGTCCGGGCGGGGGCTGCTGCTGGTGGACATGCTGGCCGACGACTGGGGCGTTGAGGCGCGGGGCAGCGGCAAGGCGGTGTGGTGCGAGTTCCGGCTGGACGACGGCTGAACGGGTGACCGCCGAGTGGGCGCGGGCCGACCGGGTGGGCCGGGGAGTGTTGTCGGTGCTGGGTGGCACTCTGGACGTATGCCGGAACTGCCCGAGGTGGAAGCGCTGACGGATTTCCTCACCGAGCACCTGGTGGGCGCCCGGGTGGCGCGGGTGCTGCCGGTCGCCGTCAGCGTGCTGAAGACGTACGACCCTCCCGTCACCGCCCTGGAGGGCGCCCGGGTGACCGAGGTGCGCCGGCACGGCAAGTTCCTGGACCTCGTGGCCGACAGCGGGCTGCACCTGGTGACGCATCTGGCCCGGGCCGGCTGGCTCCAGTGGCGGGACCGGTTGCCGGACCGACCGCCCAAGCCGGGCAAGGGTCCGCTCGCGCTGCGGGTGGCGCTGGAGACCGGCGAGGGCTTCGACCTCACCGAGGCCGGCACGCAAAAGCGGCTCGCGGTGTACGTGGTCCGCGATCCGGCGCAGGTGCCGGGGATCGCCCGCCTCGGCCCCGACCCACTGGCCGCGGACTTCGACGAGGCCCGCTTCGCGGCTCTCCTCGCGGGCGAGAGACGGCAGCTCAAGGGGGCCCTGCGGGACCAGTCCCTGATCGCGGGGGTCGGCAACGCGTACAGCGACGAGATCCTGCACGCCGCGAAGATGTCCCCCTTCAAGCTCGCCGCCTCCCTCACCCCGGAGGAGACCCGCCACCTCTACGACGCGCTGCGCGGCACCCTCACCGAGGCGGTCGAACGCTCCCGGGGCGTGGCCGCGGGCCGGCTGAAGTCCGAGAAGAAGAGCGGACTGCGTGTCCACGGCCGCACCGGCGAACCCTGCCCGGTCTGCGGCGACACCATCCGCGAGGTCTCCTTCAGCGACTCCTCCCTCCAGTACTGCCCCACCTGCCAGACGGGCGGCAAACCCCTGGCGGACCGAAGACTGTCCCGCCTGCTGAAGTGAGGGGCGGGCGGCGGTGCTCGCGGCCGCGGCCCGATGACGCGAACGGCGGCGCAAGGCCCGCGCCCGACGGTCGTCCTGGCCCGCCGGGGCGGGCGCGACCACGGCCGAGACGCCTCCGGGGCCCGCAATCGGCTGCCCGCGCCCCGCGGCGAGGACCCGCCCTCGTGCCGGTCGGTCGGACCCGGCCCCCACCGAGCCTCGGAGCGGTCGAACGGGCCCCGGCCTCAGAACAGATGGATCGCCAAGTGCCCCAGCGGCAGCCCCAGTTGCCACGCGGGGGTCCACACCTTCGGGCCGTCGTCCTCGTCGGCCGGGGTGCCGGTGCCCGGTACCGCGTCCAGGTCGGTGGCCAGGAGTTCGGTCTCTTCCAGCCAGCGCCAGGCGTCCTGGGCGAGGGCCAGGTCGGGGGAGGGGAAGCCGGCGGCGCGGGCGGTCAGGTCGGCCATCCGGGTGCGGACCCAGTCCTGCCACGGATGATCGCAGGCGGTCAGCGACAGCCAGTTCTCCAGCTGGGAGACGACCCGGATGCCGGACAGCTCCCCCTCGGTGTCGGACAGGAAGACGGTCAGCGCCAGCGCGTCCCGGCCCGCCCGGAACTCGAAGGACGTCGGCGGCATCAGATCGCCGGTGCGCAGCAGCTCGTCGGCGATGTACTCGGCGTACAACCACGCCATGGGGACGACCAGTTCACCACCGACGCCGTCCGCGCCGTCGGTGCTCTCGTGACCTGTGTGCGGCATTTCCTTCCTGCCCTTCCTCCGGTGCGTACGGGTCGCCCGATCCCCGGGGACCCGCCCTCGCCCGGAACGCGGATGAGGACAGCCCATTGCCCCGACGGGGCTCACAGCAAGGCGCTTTGCCAAGGTTTGACCTGACCCCCGGTTTCATCACGGTACCGGGCGGAACGGTGAGGGCGCGCGCCGCTTCCGTCCCATCGGCCCCGCGGGTGCACACGAGGGCAAACGCGTCCCGGCGCCGCGGCGTGAGAGTCTTCACAGCCGCCCGGCGGCCCCTTGTGGAGGCACCGGATGGGTCAATGAGAGGACCCGGCCCGTTTGGACGGAGAGTCGGCTTCATACCCATATGCCCGTCACGGCAAGGTCGGTAAATACGACAGCCGTACTGAGGTGCTGACGCAGATCCCGAGGGGTGAGCCGATGATCGGACGCAGACACCAGGTGGCCCTGGCCCTGACCGTTGTCCTCACGGCGGCGGCCGCCTGCTCCCAGCAGGCCCGCCAGGACTCCGGCCGAAGGGGAGCCGCCGGGCCGCCCGGGGGCCGCGGCTTCACCCTCGTCGCTACCGGCGACATCCTCACCCACCCCGCCGTCCTCGAACGCGCCTCCTCCGACGCCTCCGGTGGCGGCTACGACTTCCGGCCCATGCTCTCCGGCGTCGAACCCCTCGTCCACGACGCCGATCTGGCGCTGTGCCACCTGGAGGACGGCGCCGGGGGCGCGGCCCCGCTGGCCCCGCCGCAGCTCGCCCAGGACCTCGCCATGACCGGCTACGACGGCTGCGCAACCGCCTCCGAACACGCCCTGGACAACGGCGCCGACGGCATCCGGGGGGCCCTCGACACGCTGGACGCGGCGGGCCTCAAGCACGTCGGTACCGCCCGCAGCGCGGACGAGTCCCGGCGGCCGGCCCTCTACCGCGCCGGTTCCGCCACGGTCGCGCAGCTGTCGTACACCTTCGACACCGAGCAGCCGCTGCCGAACGGGCAGCCCTGGGCGCTCGGTCCGATCGACGCCGACCGGATCACCGCCGATGCCCGCGCCGCCCGCAAGGCCGGCGCCGATGTGGTCGTCCTCTCCCTGCACTGGGGCACCAATGGAGACGACGCCCCCACCGAGGACCAGGCCGCCCTCGCCCGCAGGCTGACCGCGGCCACTGACGGACACCGCCCGGACATCGACCTGATCCTCGGCGCCCACACCCATGTCCCGCAGCCGTACGAGAAGGTCAACGGCACCTGGGTGGTCTACGGCCTCGGCGACCAGATCTCCGGCGAACTGGATGACGGCAACGGCTCCCGGGACCCGCGCGGCAATGAGTCCACCCTCGCCCGCTTCACCTTCGCCCCGCCCGCGCGGTCCGGCGAGCGCTGGCGGGTGACGCGGGCCGAGTTCGTGCCGCAGCTGTACGACCTCGACGCCGGGCGTGTGGTCGACGTGGACCGGGCCGTCGCGGGCGGGGCCGACCTCGCCGGGGTCCGGGACCGGATCCGGGACGTGGTGCTCAGCCGGGGCGCCGCCCAGGACGGCCTGGTCATGGGGGAGTGATCAGTCGGTGGTCCGCTCGGCCAGCGCCGAACGCTTGTAGGAGTAGGTGAAGTAGACGACGCAGCCGATCACGAACCACACCGCGAACCGCACCCAGGTCTGCCACTGGAGGAACGTGATCAGCCAGATCGAGAAGACGACACCCAGCGCGGGCACGAACGGCACCCACGGCGTACGGAAGGCGCGCGGCAGGTCCGGGCGCCGCCGGCGCAGCACGATCACCGCCACGCAGACCACCACGAACGCCAGCAGGATCCCGATGTTGGTGAGCTCGGCCGCCTCCCCGATCGGCAGGAACCCGGCGATCAGCGCGGACGCCGCCCCGACGATCCAGGTCACCCGGGTCGGCACATGCCGCGTCGGGTGCGTCTTGGCGAACCAGCGGGGCAGCAGCCCGTCCCGGGACATGGAGAACCAGACACGAGTGACCCCCAGCATGAACGTGAACATGACAGTAAGAATGCCGATGATGGCGCCCACCGCGATCACGTCCGCGAGCGCGTTGAGCCCGACCGACTTGAAGGCCGTACTGAACCCGCTCTCCTTGTCGATGTACTTGTAGTTCTGCATACCGGTCAGCACCAGACAGGCCGCCACGTACAGCACCATGGCGATCACCAGCGAGTAGATGATCGCCCTCGGCATGTGCCGCTGCGCGTCCTTGGACTCCTCGGCGGCGGTCGACATCGCGTCGTAGCCGAACACCGCGAAGAACACCGTCGCCGCACCCGTGAACGCGCCGCTGATCCCGTACGGGAAGAACGGGTGGTAGTTCGCGCTGTCGATGTGGAACAGGCCCACCCCGATGACCAGCAGCACCACCAGCACCTTCACCCCGACCACGATCGTCTCGAAGCGGGCCGCGCTGCGGATGCCGAGGGTGAGCAGCCAGGCGATCAGGAAGCAGAGCAGTACCGCGAACAGGTCCACCCGGTGCCCGGCGCCGGTGCCGGGCGCGCCCAGCATCCAGTGCGGCAGCTTCGCGCCCATCTGCTCGACCAGGAAGCCGAAGTAGCCGGAGATGCCGATCGCGACCACCGCCACGATCGCCGTGTACTCCAGCAGCAGGTCCCAGCCGATGAACCAGCCCGCGAACTCACCGAGCACCGCGTAGCCGTAGGTGTACGCCGAACCCGCCTTCGGGATGAGCCCCGCGAACTCGGCGTACGACAGCGCCGCGCACGCGCTCGCCGCACCGGCGATCAGGAAGGACACCAGCACCGCGGGCCCGGCCGTGCCGTTGGCGACCGTACCGGCGAGGGTGAAGATACCGGCGCCGATGATGCCGCCGACGCCGATCGCGGTGAGCTGCCACAGCCCGAGGGACCGCTCAAGGCGGGGCCCCTCGCCGACCTCCGTCTCCTCGATGTGCTCGATGGGTTTGCGGCGGAGAATGCCCTCACCCGCGCGGAGTCTTGCCATACGCCTCACCTCTTCGCCGACGGCAAACGGCTGACGGCGGCTCATGATGGCTCAGGGGCGCCGCGCAGGGAAGGCGCCACGCACGGCCCAGGCCGGGGTCCACGCACGCGAGGACGGGCGGGCGAGCGGCCGCTCGGCGAGATGGGCGCGCAGCGCGGCGAGCCCCGGATGCGTGTTCGCCGCGTCCCACACCAGGGAGTGCGGATAGACCGGCGTCGGGTCGGTGAGCGGGATCCGCCGCAGATCGTGGCCTTGCGGCCACACCAGCCGGATGCCCTCGGCGACCAGGGTGGCCAGCGAGGCGGAGTCCGCGACCGTGTCGAGCAGCGCCTCCGAGCCGAAGTCGGGGCCCACCGAGTCGATGGTCAGCCCGAACTCGGCGGCCAGCGCCGCGTAGTAGGCGGCCCACTCGGTGCCGGCCACCAGGCCCGGCATCCAGATCCGGTGCCCGGCCAGCTGCGCCGGGGTCACCGAGCGAGCCCCGGCCAGCGGGTGCCGGGGGCCGGTGAGCAGCTGCACCGGCTCGTCGAAGACCCGGGCCGCCCGCAGCCCCTCGGGCAGCCGGGTGCCCACCGCGCGGAAGGTCGCGTCGATGGTGCCCGCGCGCACGGCGGCAACGGCCGTGTCCGCGTCGAACAGCGTCACCACGTCCAGGGCGGTCTCCGGATGCGCCCGGTGGAAGTCGCGCAGCAGCCCCGCGGGGCCGAGCCGGGCCCCGACCACATCGACCCGCAGCGCCCGCCGGCCCGGCCGTACCGAGGCCGCGGCGCGTTCCTCGGCCAGCAGCAGCTCGCGGGCGTGCGGCAGGAACGCCTGCCCGTCGATGGTCGGCCGCGCCCCGCGCGCGGTCCGGGTGAACAGCCGTACCCCCAGCTCCTTCTCCAGTGCCGCGATCCGCTTGGAGACGGCCTGCTGGGTGATGCCGAGGACGGCCGACGCCTCCTGGAACTGCCCGGTGTCCGCCACGGCGACGAAGGTGCGTACGGCCTTGAGATCCACGCCCGTCATCGTAGCCACCGCCCCTCGCTGTACAACCTGTGGTTGTGGCCGGCGTCTTCCCGGTTGTTTGATACGCACCCCACCTGGTGGTTTTCATGTCCCGGGGCAACGGGAGGTTGTGGATGAAGCTGGGTCGGCGGTTCGGGTGGCTGTGGGCCGCGTACACGGTCAGTACCTTCGGTACCTGGCTCGCGTTCGACGCGCTGGCGCTGATCGCGGTCATCGTGCTGCACGCGGGCGCCGCCCAGGTCTCGCTGCTCGCCTCGGTCGGCGTGGCCGTCGGCGCGGTGGCCGCCGTACCGCTCGGACCCTGGATCGAGTTCCGCCGCAAACGGCCGGTGATGATCACCGCGGACCTCGTACGCGGGGCCGCGCTGCTCACCCTGCCCGCCGCCTACGCGCTCGGGACGCTGGGCTTCGGGCAGCTCCTCGTGGTCTCCGTGGTCGTCGCGGCCGCCGACATCACCTTCACCGCCGCCTCCGGCGCCCACCTCAAAGCGCTCGTGCCGCCCGACGGCCTGCTGACCGCCGCCGGCAGATTCGAGTCCACCACCTGGACCGCCAGCGTGCTCGGCCCCCCGGTCGGCGGCGCCCTCGTCGGGCTGCTCGGACCGGTGACCACGGTCGCCGCGGACGCCGTCAGCTATCTGCTCTCCGCGTTCGGCATCCGCGCCATCGGCCGCGAGGAGACCGTCCCCGAGCGCCCCGGCACACCCCGCGCCGGAGAGCTGCTCGACGGCTGGCGGCACCTGCTCACCAGCCGCGCCCTGCGCCCGCTGTTCTTCAACGTGCTGCTGAACAACGCGCTGATCATGGCCGGCTCACCGGTCCTCGCGGTCCTCATGCTCGGCCGCCTCGGCTTCACGCCCTGGCAGTACGGCCTCGCCTTCGCCGTGCCCTGCCTCGGCGGACTGCTCGGCTCCCGGCTGGCCCGCCCGCTCGCCACCCGGTACGGCAGACACCGGGTGCTGCGCGCCTCGGGCGTCCTGCGCGCCTGCTGGCCGATCGGCCTCGCCTTCGTCGGGCCCGGCCCGAGCGGACTGCTGGTGGTGATGGTCGTCGAGGCCGGACTGATCACCTGCTGCGGCATCTTCAACCCGCTCCTCGTCACCGAGCGCCTGGAGATGACCCCGAACGACCGGGTGGCCCGCGTCCTGGCCGCCTGGTCGGTCACCGGCAAGGCGGTCACGGCCGCGCTCACCGCGCTGTGGGGGCTGCTCGCCGCCCTCCTCGGCGCGCGCACCGCGCTCGGCCTCGCCGGGGCGCTGCTGCTCGCCACGCCGCTGCTGCTGTGGCCCCGCCCGGCCGCTACGGAACGACCGTCACCGGCCACCGTCCCGCCTTCACCAGCCGCACCGCCACCGACCCGATGATCCGGTGCCCCGCCTGCTCCGAGGCGCCCACCACCACCGCGTCCGCCTTCAGCTCCTCGGCGGCCGTCACCAGTCCGGCGTAGGGGTCGCCGCGGAAGGTGTGGAACTCCCAGCGCACCTCGAATATCCCGCGGACCCGCTCGGCCGCGTCCCGGATCTGCGCCACCAGGTCATCGGCGATCTCGTCGGTCGTCTCCATCACCGGCGCCCCGAGCGCCGCCCCGGCGGCCAGCACCGGCTGCACGTACACCACCGCGAGCAGCGCGTGCTGCCGCCGGGCCAGACCGCCCGCGTACGCGGCGGCGCGCATCGAGGACTCGGAGCCGTCCACGCCGACGAGGATCACCTTCGGCCCGTCCGTGCCCCGTTCGAACTGCTGCGCATGCTCTTCGTGCTGCTCCGTCACGTCCCGAGGTTATCGGAACCGTTGCTTCCTGTGGACCGCCAGGGCGTACGGAGATCACGCCTCGACGCGCGCACCCCCCGCCCCCCTCCCTACAGTCGGAACCATGACCGCCACCGCGGAGCCCGCCGCACGCAGGGACGGCGCGGGGGAGCACCCCCCGGCCGGCGGCGGGCGGCTCGGCCGGGTGCCCGAGGCGTTCGGGGGGCTGTTCGCCGCACTGGGGCTGCTGTGCGCGGCGATCGCGCTGGTGGAGCCCCTGCGCCGGGTGCTGCGTCCGCTCGTCCGGGGCATCGATCTGCTGCTGGTCCCCATCAGCGCCAACCTCGCCTACGCGGTCTTCCTGTTCCTGCTGGCCGGGGCCACCGCCGCCCGCAAGAAGGTCGCCTGGTGGCTGGTCGTCGTCTACCTGGGCCTGCTCGTCCTCAGCGACGCGCTCGGCCTCGCCCTCGGCCTGTACGCCCAGTCCCTGCCCTCCCTGATCCCGTGCGGCCTGCTGCTGGCCCTGCTGCTGGTGGCCCGGGGCGAGTTCTACGCCGCCTCCCGCCGCGGCGCGGTGTGGCGCGCCCTCGCCGTGCTGCTCGGCGGGCTCGCCGTCGCGATCCTGCTCGGCTGGGGTCTGGTCCTGCTGTTCCCGGGCACCCTCCCGGCCGACGAGCACCTGGCCTGGGCCGCCGACCGGGTCTGCGGCGGCCTCGTCTCCAGCAGCTCCTTCGCCGGACACCCGCCCCGCGCGGTCACCTTCGTGCTCGGCCTGCTCGGCGCCCTCGCCCTGCTCAACGCAGCCGCCACACTGTTCCGTTCGCAGCGCCTGGAGGCCGCCCTGCACGGCGACGAGGAGGCCCGCGTCCGCGCCCTGCTCGCGCGTTACGGCGACCGCGACTCGCTCGGCTACTTCGCCACCCGCCGCGACAAGGCCGTCGTCTTCTCGCCCAGCGGCAAGGCCGCCGTCACCTACCGCGTCGAGGTCGGGGTGTGCCTGGCCAGCGGCGATCCCGTCGGCGACCCGGAGGCCTGGCCGCACGCCATCGCCGCCTGGCTGGATCTGGCCCGCCGCTACGCCTGGGTGCCCGCCGTGATGGGCGCCTCCGAGGACGGCGCCCGCGCCTACGCCCGCGCGGGCCTCGGCGCCCTCCAGCTCGGCGACGAGGCGATCCTGCACGTCGCCGGGTTCGATCTGGACGGCCGGGACATGCGCGTCACCCGGCAGGCCGTGCACCGGGTCCGCCGCACCGGCGCCACCTGCCGCATCCGCCGCCACGCCGCGCTCGGCGAACGGGAGATGGAGGAGATCGTCGACCGGGCCGACGCCTGGCGCGACACCGAGACCGAACGCGGCTTCTCCATGGCCCTGGACCGCCTCGGCGACCCCGCCGACGGCGACTGCCTGCTCGTCGAGGCCTGCGGCGAGGACCGCCGACTGCTCGCGCTGCTCTCCTTCGTGCCCTGGGGCACCGACGGCGTCTCCCTGGACCTGATGCGCCGCGACCGCGCCGCGCCCAACGGCGTGATGGAGTTCATGGTCACCGAACTGTGCGCCGCCGCACCGAAGTTGGGCATCCGCAGGATCTCCCTGAACTTCGCCGTGTTCCGCTCGGTCTTCGAGGAGGGCGCCCGGATCGGCGCCGGGCCCGTCCTGCGGCTCTGGCGCCGGCTGCTGCTGTTCTTCTCCCGCTGGTGGCAGCTGGAGGCCCTGTACCGCTCCAACGCCAAGTACCACCCCGAGTGGTACCCGCGCTTCATCTGCTACGGCGAGACCGCCTCCCTCGCCCGGATCGGCCTGGCCTCCGGCATCGCCGAGGGCTTCGTCCCCGTACCGTCCCTGCGCACCCTGTGGGGCAAGGGGCACCGCACGACCGGCCGGCCGCCCGCGCCCCTCACCCCGCCGCTCACGACCGCGCCCGCCCCGGACACCGGCGCAGCGCCCGCCGACCCGGACGCGGGGCTGCCCGACCAGGTCCGCGTCCGCCACCACAAGCTCGACCGGCTGCGCGCCGAGGGCACCGACCCCTACCCCGTCGGGGTCCGCCCCCCGACCCATGCCCTCGCCGACGTTCCGCCCGGCGAGCGGGTCACCGTCGCCGGGCGGATCATGCTGGTCCGCGACCTCGGCGGGATCGTCTTCGCCGTGCTCCGCGACTGGTCCGGCGACCACCAGATCGCCCTCACCCGCGAGGGCTGCGGCGCCGCCCTCGCCCGCTTCACCGCCGACGCCGACGTCGGCGACCACATCACCGTCACCGGGACGAGCGGCCTCAGCGACCGGGGCGAGCCCACCGTCTTCGCCACCGCCTGGCAGCTCACCGGCAAGTGCCTGCGCCCGCTGCCCGACAAGCGCCGGGGCCTGACCGACCCCGAGGCCAGGGTCCGGCTGCGCCACCTCGACCTGGTCACCCGGCCCAGCGCCCGTGCCGTGCTCCGCGCCCGCTCCGCCGCCGTCGGAGCCCTGCGCCAGGGACTGCTCGGCCGCGGCTACGTCGAGGTCGAGACCCCGGTGCTCCAGCGGATCCACGGCGGCGCCAACGCCCGTCCCTTCACCACCCACAGCAACGCCTACGACCTCGATCTGTATCTGCGCATCGCCCCCGAGCTGTACCTCAAGCGGCTGTGCGTGGGGGGCCTGGAGAAGGTCTTCGAACTCGGCCGCACCTTCCGCAACGAGGGCGTGTCGCCCAAGCACAACCCCGAGTTCACCATGCTGGAGGCGTATCAGGCGTACGCCGACTACGACGTGATGCTCGACCTCGCCCGCGAACTGATCCAGGGCGCCGCCACCGCCGCCCACGGCGCCCCGGTGGCCCGCAGAGGCACCGAGGAGTACGACATCTCCGGGCCCTGGCCGGTGAAGACGGTCTACGGCGCCCTGTCCGAGGCCCTCGGCGAGGAGATCGGCCCCGGCACCGAACTGCTGCGCCTGCACCGGCTGTGCGACCGCGCCAAGGTGCCGTACACGGCGGACGACCAACCCGCCGACGTCGTCCTGGAGATGTACGAGCGCCTGGTCGAGGAGCGCACCCAACTGCCCACCTTCTACAAGGACTTCCCGACCGCCGTCTCCCCGCTGACCCGGCAGCACCGCACCGACCCCCGGCTCGCCGAACGCTGGGACCTCGTCGCCTTCGGCACCGAACTCGGCACCGCCTACTCCGAGTTGACCGACCCCGTCGAACAGCGCCGCAGGCTCACCGAGCAGTCGCTGCGGGCGGCGGGCGGTGACCCGGAGGCCATGGAACTGGACGAGGACTTCCTTCAGGCCCTGGACTACGCGATGCCCCCGACCGGCGGCCTCGGCCTCGGCGTCGACCGGCTCGTCATGTTCCTCACCGGCCTCACGATCCGGGAGACCCTGCCGTTCCCGCTGGTGCGCCGCCGCTGAGCCCGGCCTCGGGGGCCGGGGCGGTCCTGGCGAAGGCCGGCGGCGCGACCGCCGGGACGCGTCCAGACCCCGCGGCACGGCACCACCGCCTGCGCGCTCCCCCCGGCGGCGCCAACTCGGCTCGCCCCCTTGACCGTTGTCCTGACGATGTCCGTGCCGGCCGAAGGGCTGTCGGAGCCGCCCCGCGGGTGCCGCGGAGGCGCTGCCCCCGCTGGTCCGACCGGGTGGAAATACCGCCCGCACGCCGTGCCGTTACGGTGCGGCGACCCCTTGTGGGGCGACTGATGAGTCATGCAGAAAGATCAGTTGTTCACACGCCGTCGCCTGCTCCTCGCCGGTGCCGCCGCCCTGGGCGCGGCCGGCACCGCGGGACTCATCGTGGCGGGCAGCGACGAGGAGGGCGCCCGGATCGCCGCCCCCGCGCCCGCCCCCGGCCCCCAGGCCCGCCAGGCGCCCCTGAAGTCCTCCGCCTTCCGGCTCCGGCCGCTGACCGGAGGCGCCCCGCCGCACTCCGCGCCGCGCAAGCTGAAGGTGCGCACCGAACCCATCTTCCGGATCTCCGAGCACGGCCGGCAGATGATGCTCACCTTCGACGACGGCCCCAATCCCGATTACACCCCGCACATCCTGGACACCCTCGCCAAGCACGGCGTACGGGCGATGTTCTTCCTGTGCGGCGAGTGCGTCGAGGCCAACCCGCACCTGGTGGCCCGGATGGCGGAGGACGGCCATGTCGTCGGCAACCACACCTGGACGCATCCCCTGCTGACCACCCTCGACCGCTCCGAGATCAAGTCCGAGATGGAACGCACCAGTCACATCATCGAGAAGTTCTACGGCGACCTTCCACAATGGTTCCGCGCCCCCTACGGCGCCTGGAACAAGGCCGCCTTCCAGCTCGGCGCCGAGATGGGCATGGAGCCGATGGCCTGGACCGTCGACACCACCGACTGGGACACGCCCGGCACCGACGTCATCATCGACCGGGTGGAGAGCGGCGCCGCGCCGGGCGTGGTGATCCTCTCGCACGACGCCGGGGGCGACCGTTCGCAGACCGTGGAGGCCATCCAGGAGTGGCTGCCCTATCTGCTCGACAGCGGATACCACCTCACGGTGCCGACCCGGCGCGTCTGACCCCCGCCCGACCGCCCGCCGGGCCGCGGTGGTTCAGGTGACCGCGACCAGGCGGGCGAAGACGACGACATTGCCGTCGTAGCCGTTCTGCTTGGAGAAACCACCGCCGCAGGTGATGACCCGCAGTTCCGGGGTGCCCTTCGAGCCGTACACCCGGTCGCCGGGGAAGCCGGCCTTGGAGAAGACCTCGACGCCGTAGATCTCGAACACCGCCGTCCTGCCGTCCTTGCGCAGGACCTCGACGCGGTTCCCCTTCTTCAGGGCCCCGAGTCCGTAGAACACGGCGGGGCCCTGCTGGTTGTCGACATGGCCGACGATGACCGAGGTGCCCTTCTCACCCGGGGAGACCGCGCCGGTGAACCAGCCCGCCAGATCGGGGTCCTCGGGCGGCGGCGCGCTCACCGCGCCGGTCGGGTCCAGGCCCACGGGGGTGACCGGCGCGTCCACATGGATCGCCGGGATCCGCACCCGGTCCGCCGCGGAGAACGTCAGCGGTACGGGCCCGGTGGGCTGCGGGCTCTGCGGGGTGCGGGTGTCCGGGGCCGCCGCCGAGGCGGGCTGCGGCGGGCCGACGTCGAACTCGCCCGAGCCGTTGCGGAGAAGTGCCAGACCGGAGAGCAGCAGCAGCGCCATCACACCCCACGGTGCGCGCCGCCGGCGCCGTACGGCGTCGTCCTCGTCCTCCTCGGCGAGCCGGGGCGGCTGGTACAGCCGGGGCGCGGACATGCGCCGTCCCGTCTCCAAGCGTCGGTCGTCCCCTGCGTTGCGCATGGGAAAAAGCTAAGTCCCGCACGGGCACCCGGCGACGGGCCGAGTGGCGAACGGGTGGCCCGTCACCCTCGTGGTGCGCCATCCGAGTTGCCGTTCCCAGGAATTTTCTGACGGTCCGTGACCTGCGGCTATATCCGATTGTCAGGTTGTCGTGCGGAGTGTCGGATCACCAGGACGGAGCATTCTCGACATGCGGGCGTGTTCCGTTCACCCGAGGGTCTGAGCTGGGAGGTGCTTTCTCGCCGATCGACCGGGGACGGGCCCCGGGGTGCCTTCCGCGGAGGATCACATGCGAAACCAACGCGCCCTGGCGGCCGCGTGCACCGCGGTGGCCGTGCTCGGGCTCGCCGCCCCCGTGGCCGTCGCGGACGGCATGGGCAACGGGGGCGGCACCACGGGAGGCACGGGCGCCGGCTCGGGGACCATCGTCGGTCCCGGTACCGGTGTCGGCAACTTCGGGAACGGCAATGTCGGAATCGGTGGCGGGGGCGGAAATCTCGGTGGCGGTGGCGGGGGTGGCGGAGGCGGGAACTTCGGCAACGGCGGAGGGGGCGGCGGAGGCGGGGGCGGCAACTTCGGCAATGGCAACGGGAACAGAGGCGGAGGCGGAGGCGGCAACTTCGGCAACGGGAACGGCGACTTCGGGAACGGGAACGGGAATTTCAACGGGAACGGCGGCTTCAACGGGAACGGCCGTTTCGAGGGCCACTTCAACGGCACCATCAGCGGCAACGGCCGTATCAGCGGCAATGGCCGGGGCGATGACTTCGGCAATGGCCGGGGCGACGATTTCGGACGCGGCGAGGGCGGCCTCGGCGGTGACTTCGGCAACGGGCCCGGCGGTGACAACGGGCTGCGCAACATCGTCGTCTCACCGAGCGTGGTCGCGGCCGGGGGCCGGCTGACGGTCACCGTGCAGGGCTGCCGGCGCGGCGGCGAGATGGCCTCCCGCGCCTTCCGCACGGCCCCGCTGACGCCCTTCCGGGACGACACCTCGCGCGGAGTCGTCTACGTCAACCGCAACGCCCGCGCGGGCCGGTACGACATCTCCGTGCGCTGCGACGGCCGCACCATCACCCGGCCCCGGGCCTTCACGGTGATCGGTGGGGTCAACGGCGGGCTCGGCGGCAGCCGGACCAGCGGCGCGACGACCACGGACATGGCCATCGGCGGCGGTCTGGTCGGCGTGGCCCTGATCGGCGGCGGGGCGTACTGGCTGCGCCGCAGGGGTGAGCGGCGGGCCTGAGGGGAAACCCCGAGAAACGCCCGGACCGGCGGCCACTGTGCGCGGGCCGCCGGTCCGGGACTCCTGTGCTGTCGGGCTGTGCCCGGTCCGGTCAGCTGGTGATGCCCGGGAACAGATTGAGGAACGGTTCGGCGGTCACCGCGATGCCCCGGCTGTAGGGGGCGTCCAGGTCCCAGATCAGGAACAGCATGAAGGCGATGGTCGCGGAGAACAGCCCGGCCAGGAGCAACTCCCTCTTGGTGCGCCGGATCTGGAGCGCGAACACCATCCCGACGGTGATCACCGCGCCGGTGAGCAGCCCCCACCACACCACCGAGGGCATGGTGGCGCCCGTCGAATCGCCCCGCGCGTTGCGGGCCTGGTCCGCGGCGGCCATCTGATCCAGCAGCGGCTGGTACGCCTGCGCCTCGAAGTCGTTCTTCGGCCGGTAGTCGGTGACGTCCTCGCGGACCTTCTGGAGCAGCGCGGTCCCATGGTCGGTGATGCGCTCCTGGTGGGCCATCGTGGGCCACTCGGAGTGCACGACATAGCTGACATAGGAGTTGACATCGGCCCGGATGAGGTCTCGGGTCTGCGGCGGATACACCCGCACCCGCTCCGAGATCTCGTGCAGCGCCTGCGCCTCGGTTTGCACATAACTCTGGGCGGAGTCACGCGCCTCCCACACGCCCGCGATGGCCAGACCCAGGACGATCGCGTAGACGACGCCGATCCACATCGTCATGTACTCGATGACGTCCGGGGTCTCATTGGGGTCCTCGTCCTCGGGCGCCCGCCGGTGCCGTACGAAGGTCACGAGGACCACCACGACACAGGCGCCCAGCATCCCGAGGACGAGAACAAGCCAATCCGACAACGGATACCTCCAGAGGTGAACTGCCCGACGGGTCAGCGCGGGCGCAGGGCCACGACGGCGACGATCGCGGGTACGGCGATGAGCAGGACGTAGGTGACGGGCGCGGTGTGGCCCGGGGCGGGCCGGTTGGCCGGATGCGGGTGGTACGCCGGGAAGCTCACCGGCGCGAGCGAAGGCCGCGGTGCGGGTGCGGGCTTGGGCTTCGGCTTCGGGGCCGGTACGGGCTTCGGCGTGGGCGGGGGAGGCGGGGTGGGCGTCGGCCGGGGCGCCCGGACGGGCGGCGCGGGCTTCGGTGTGGGCCGCTGCGTCGGCGTCGGCTTCGGCTTCGGCTTCGGCGAAGGCGTAGGGGGCGGAGCAGGGGTCGGGGTCGGGGTGGGTGTGGGGGTCGGCGTCGGGGTCGGTGGGCACGTCGGCGGGGGTGGCGGTGGGCAGTGCCGGTGCGGCGGCCGGTGGTGGTGGTACGGGGGAGCCGGCCGGTGATGACGGCCGCCGGAGAGGGTCACCGAGGCGCCCCCCACGGCGACCGGGACACCGCCCGCCGGGGCCGACGGGCCGTCGGCGGAGGCCGAGCCGGCACCCTCGAAGGCCCAGGCACCGCCCGCGAAGGCCGAGCCGCCACCCCCCGAGGCCACGACCGAGACATCGCCCGCCGAGGCCACCGCCACCGTGCCGTCCGGCCCCGTGGAGGCGTACGCGCAGGCGTCGGCCGACGCATGGCCGACCGGGCAGCCCGTCAGAGCGCAGGCCAGCGCCAGGAGGGCCAACACCCTTGGGGCGGGCGGGCGTCGGGTCACGTGGAGTCCATGCACCCGAAGATCATGGGACGCGCGCGGCGGCCGTAACCCGGACTGCGGCGATATTGGTCCGAAGGAGGGATAAAGCCGATCAGCGGTTTGACGATCGGATGAGTCCGACATGGCTGAGAAGGCACCCCAGTTCGACCCTTCATCCACACGAGGGCATCACCGGATCGTCGAACAGAGGGCCCCGCGAGGCGTCACCCGTCCCGATGGCGTGCGGTGGACGGCGGTCGACGCGGTCCCCGGGCCCGGACGTCACCGAGCGGGGTCGGCCGGGCACTTCCCGCAGGCAGTGACCGGGAACGGATGGTCAATTTCCGGTTCAGGTCGCTCCTTTGGCGGGCGATCAGTAGCCTCTGCTCGAACACCGGATCGCCTACGTCCACGTCCCCGCCTTGGAGAGATAATGGAGCGTCCCGCCTGGGTCCCACGCAGCATCGACATCTCGGTGCCGAGCGTCTCGCGCATCTACGACTACTACCTGGGCGGTTCGCACAACTTCGAGGTCGACCGGGAGGCCGCCCGCAAGGCCATGGACTTCATGCCGGGGCTGCCCAAGACGATGCAGGCCAACCGGGCTTTCCTGCGCCGGGCCGTGCGCTTCGCGGGGCGGGAGGGCATCACCCAGTTCCTGGACATCGGCTCCGGCATCCCGACGTACGGCAATGTCCATGAGATAGCCCAGGCCGCCGTCCCCGGCGCGCATGTCGTCTACGTCGACCACGACCCGGTCGCCGTCGCGCACAGCCAGGCCGTCCTCGCGGGCAACGACACCGCGGACGTGGCCACGGCGGACCTGCGCAAGCCGCAGGAGATCCTCGCCAGCCCCGAAGTTGGCCGCCTGATCGACCTGAACCGGCCAGTCGCTCTCCTCCTCGTTGCCATACTGCACTTCGTGGAAGACGCGGACGACCCCTACGGGGCGGTGGCCGAACTGCGCGAGGCACTCGCGCCCGGCAGCATGCTGATCCTCACCCATGCCTCGTACGAGGGAATCCCCGTGTCCGCGGAGCGGGCCGAGGGCGCGGTGGACGTATACAAGGACATTCGCAACCCGCTGATCATGCGCTCGCGCGACGAGGTCGCGCGGTTCTTCGAGGGGTACGACATGGTGGAACCCGGACTGGTGCCGATGCCGCTCTGGCGCCCGGAATCCGCGCCGGAGGACGAGGATCCGTTCGCCTTCGCCGGATACGCCGGCGTGGGGCGTACGGCGTGAGCGCGGAACCGGACGGGCCGGAGGACAGACTGCGCCGGCTGACGACGATCTGGAGCCGGGCGCTGTACCCGGTGACCTCGACGTCGCTCACCCGCGCCGAGTTCGAGGAACAACTCCTTCCGCTCGCGCGCCGGTTGAGCGAGCTGCTGCGAGTCCGCAGCTTCGACGCGGACGCCGCGAAGGCGGTCGGCGCCGCCCTGGTCGAGGCGCACTGCACCGACCCCGAGGCGCTCTCGCGCACCCTGGACTGCGTGGACGCCTACCTGGTGCTCTACTGCGGCGGAGACGGCCCGCAGGACGAACTGCGCATGCGTTCCTCGCGGTTGCAGCACGCGATGGCCGCGGGCTACGCGCACGCGCTGCGCCGGCGCACCCTCGCCGAGCAAGAGGCCATCGCCCAGGCCGCGTTGCGGGCCCAGGGCGTGGTGGCACAGGCGCTGCACGCGAGCGAGGCCCGGTTCCGCGCGGTCTTCGAGGGCGCCGCCATAGGGATCGGCATCGCCGACCTCGACGGCCACATCCTCCAGGTCAACGAGGCGCTGCTGCGCATGTTCGGGCTCACCCAGCAGTCGCTGCGCGGCCGCCGGGTGCAGGACTGGACGCACCCCGACGACGCCCCCCAGACCTGGCGGCTCTACGACGAACTGGTCCGCGGCGACCGCGAGCACTACCACCTGGAGAAGGCCTTCAACCGGCCCGACGGCACGGTGCTGTGGACCAATCTGACGGTCTCCCTGCTGCGCGACGCCGACGGCAGACCGCAGTACCAGCTCGCGCTCATGGAGGACACCACCGAGCGCCGGCTGCTCAATCTGCGGCTGCGGTACGAGGCGACGCACGACGCGCTCACCGGACTGCCCAACCGCACCCTGTTCTTCGAGAGGCTGGAGAAGGTCCTCGCCGCCGGGGACGGCCAGCGCTTCGGGCTGTGCTACCTCGACCTGGACGGCTTCAAGACCATCAACGACAGCCTCGGCCACGCGGCCGGCGACCGGCTCCTGGTGGAGGTCGCCGACCGTCTCCAGTCCTGCGCGACCGCGCCCGGCGAGATGGTCGCCCGGCTCGGCGGCGACGAGTTCGTGGCGCTGACCACCGGCCCCGGTACCGACCGCACCGTGGACGAGCTGGCCGAGCGCATCATGAACGCGCTGGTCACTCCGATCAGCATCGACGGCCGCGACCTGCTGGTGCGCGGCAGTCTCGGCATCGTGGAGGGCCCGGCGGGCGAGCGTACGGCCGCCGAGGTGCTGCGCAGCGCGGACATCACCATGTACCGGGCCAAGTCGGCGGGCGGCAACCGCTGCGAGCTGGCCGACCCGGAGGCGGACGCCCGCGCCATCACCCGGCACGGCCTGACCACGGCCCTGCCCGCCGCCCTGGAACGCGGCGAGTTCTTCATCGAGTACCAGCCGCTGGTGCACCTCGGCGACGGCAGCGTGCGCGGCGCGGAGGCGCTGGTGCGCTGGCTGCACCCGCAGCACGGAGTGCTCGGGCCCGACCGCTTCATCCCGCTCGCCGAGCACACCGGGCTGATCGTGCCGCTCGGCCGCTGGGTCCTGGAGGAGTCGATCCGGCAGGCCCGCGCCTGGCGGGTGCGGCACGGCGGCCAGGACGCCGGGCCGCTGCGGATCAACGTCAACCTGTCCCCGTGCCAGCTCAGCCACCCCGGTCTGGTCCAGGACACGGTGGACATCCTCGAACGCGCGGGCGTCACCCCCGACGCGCTGTGCCTGGAGGTCACCGAGTCCGCGCTCATCGGCGCCGACGACGATCTGCTCAAACCCCTGCGCAGACTCGCCGAGATGGGCGTGGACATCGCCCTGGACGACTTCGGCACCGGCTACTCGAACCTGGCCAATCTGCGCCGCCTCCCGGTGAGCGTCCTGAAACTGGACCGCTCCTTCACCCAGGGCATGCAGCAGTTCCCCGCCGACCCCGTGGACCTGAAGATCGTCGAGGGCATCGTCACCCTCGCCCACAGCCTCGACCTCGCCGTCACCGTCGAGGGCGTGGAGACCGGCGCCCAGGCCGAACAACTCCGCGTCCTGGGCTGCGACACGGCCCAGGGCTGGTACTACGCCCGCCCGGGCCCCCCGGAGCGGCTGCATGACCTGGCGTTGGCGGACGCGAAGGGATGATCGCGGGGGTGTGGGGGGCGCAGCCCCCCACCAGGGGCGCGGGGCTGTATTGACGCACCCCGCACCAAGCTCCCTCACCGCTCCAGCAACATCCGCTGAAGCTCTCGCGCCGCCCTCGGCGGAGCCACGTCGCTGCGATGCGCCAACGCGATCACCCGATCCAACCCCGGCCGAGCGAGCGGAGTGACCCGCAACCCCAGCCCCGCCCGCATGGCGACCATCCGGGGTACGACCGCCACCCCGAGCCCCGCCCGCACGAACCCCAGCACCGCGTCCATCTCACCCCCCTCGACGGCGAACTCCGGCTCGAACCCGGCGGAGCGACACGCCGCGACGGTCAGCTCCCGCAGGTCGTACCCGTGCCGGAACATCACCAGGCGCTCCCGCTCCAGGTCGGCGATGTGCACGATCCGCCCGCCCCGGCCGGGCGCCGGTGCCTCCGGGGAGGAGACGACGACCAGGTCCTCGCGCAGCACCTCCCGCGTGGTCAGCGCGGGCGACGGCGTCGGCAGCGGTAGCACGATCAGCGCGAGGTCCAGCGCGCCCCGGGCCAGCTCCCGCACCAGGTCGTGGGAGCCGCCCTCCTCGATCATGAGCCGGATGCCCGGATAGCGGTCGTGGAAGGCGCGCAGCACATCCGGCAGCAGACCCGTGCACAGGCTCGGCGTCGCACCGAGCCGCACCCGGCCGCGGCGCAGCTGCACCAGCTCCTGCACCTCCTGCCGGGCGGTGTCCGCGTCGGCGAGGATCCGCCGGGCCAGTGGCAGCAGCGCCTCGCCCGCGTCGGTGAGCGTGATGTTGCCCCGCGCGCGCAGGAACAGATCCGCGCCCAGCTCCCGCTCCAGCGCCTTGATCTGCTGCGACAGCGACGGCTGTGCCACATGCACCAGCTCGGCGGCATGGGTGAAGTGCCGGGTCTCGGCGACGGCCACGAAATACTGGAGCTGCTGGAGCTGCATACAGCAACGATAGCCTCAGCCTATGGAAACGAGCCGCACCATGTCTTGGACCGATCGGGACGTTCGGCCCTAGCGTGCTGTTCCATGGCTCTGGCAACGCGGACGGACCGACGGCCGTCCATGGCGCGCACGATGTGGGACTCCTCCGTCGGCAAGAAGACAGTGATGGCCGTCAGCGGTCTGATCATGCTGCTCTACCTGGTGGTGCACATGATCGGAAACCTGAAGATCTATTTCGGGGCGGACGAGTTCAACCACTACGCCCACTGGCTGCGCACCGTCGGCGAACCCTTCATGCACTACGAGTGGACGCTCTGGATCATCCGGGTCGTCCTCGTCGTCGCCGTGGTCGCCCACGCCACGTCCGCGTACCAGCTCAGCCGCCGCGACATCAAGGCACGGCCCAGCAAGTACGTCCACAGCAGGCCCCGGGCGAGCTACGCCACGCGCACCATGCGCTGGGGCGGGATCATCCTCGGCCTGTTCATCGTCTGGCACATCCTGGACCTGACCACCGGCACCGTGCACTCCGGCGGCTTCCAGCCCGGCCACCCGTACCAGAACGTCGTGGACACCTTCTCCACCTGGTACGGGGACGTGATCTACATCGTCGCGATGCTCGCGCTCGGCCTGCACATCCGGCACGGCTTCTGGAGCGCCGCGCAGACCCTCGGCGTCGGCAGCCGCGCCCGCGACCGCGCACTGAAGACCACCGCGAACGTACTCGCGCTGCTGCTCACGGCCGGCTTCATCGCCGTACCCGTGGGCGTCATGACCGGAGTGGTGAGCTGACATGACCGACTACGTGAACTACACGACCGGCGAACCCGTCGCCGACACCAAGGCCCCCGCGGGACCGATCCACGAGCGCTGGGACACCCGCCGCTTCGAGGCCAAGCTGGTCAACCCGGCCAACCGGCGCAAGCACACCGTCATCGTGGTCGGCACCGGCCTCGCCGGCGGCTCCGCGGGCGCCACCCTGGCCGAACAGGGCTACCACGTCGTCCAGTTCTGCTACCAGGACTCCCCGCGCCGCGCCCACTCCATCGCCGCGCAGGGCGGCATCAACGCGGCGAAGAACTACCGCAACGACGGCGACTCGATCCACCGGCTGTTCTACGACACCGTCAAGGGCGGCGACTTCCGCGCCCGCGAGTCCAACGTCGCCCGCCTGGCGCAGATCTCGGTGGAGATCATCGACCAGTGCGTGGCCCAGGGCGTGCCCTTCGCCCGTGAGTACGGCGGCCTGCTCGACACCCGCTCCTTCGGCGGCGTCCAGGTCTCCCGCACCTTCTACGCCCGCGGCCAGACCGGCCAGCAGCTGCTCCTCGGCGCCTACCAGGCGCTGTCGCGGCAGATCGCCGCCGGGAACGTGGAGATGCATCCGCGCACCGAGATGCTGGACCTGATCGTCGTGGACGGGCGGGCGCGCGGCATCGTGGCCAGGGACCTGATCACGGGCCGTATCGACACGTACTTCGCGGACGCGGTCGTCCTCGCCTCCGGCGGCTACGGCAATGTCTTCTACCTGTCCACCAACGCCATGAACTCCAACGCGACCGCGATCTGGCGGGCGCACCGGCGCGGCGCCTACTTCGCCAACCCCTGCTTCACGCAGATCCACCCGACGTGCATCCCGCGCACCGGCGACCACCAGTCCAAGCTCACCCTGATGAGCGAGTCGCTGCGCAACGACGGCCGGATCTGGGTGCCCAGGGCCAAGGGGGACGACCGCCCGCCGAACCGGATCCCCGAGGAGGAGCGCGACTACTACCTGGAGCGCATCTACCCCTCCTTCGGCAACCTGGTCCCGCGCGACATCGCCTCCCGCGCCGCGAAGAACGTCTGCGACGAGGGCAGGGGGGTCGGCCCCGGCGGCCAGGGCGTCTACCTGGACTTCGCCGACGCGATCCAGCGGATGGGCCGGGGAGCGGTGGAGGCCAAGTACGGCAACCTCTTCGACATGTACCAGCGGATCACCGACGAGGATCCGTACGAGGTGCCGATGCGGATCTACCCGGCCGTGCACTACACGATGGGCGGACTGTGGGTCGACTACGACCTCCAGACCACCGTCCCCGGCCTGTTCGCGGTCGGCGAGGCCAACTTCTCCGACCACGGCGCGAACCGGCTCGGCGCCTCCGCCCTGATGCAGGGCCTGGCCGACGGCTACTTCGTGCTCCCGGCCACCATCAACGACTACCTGGCCCGCAACCCCCACCAGGCCCCGGTCACCCCCGAACACCCCGCCGTGCAGGAGGTGTTGGCGGAGACCGAGGACCGGCTGAACCTGCTGCTCGCCGTCGACGGCGACCGCACCCCGGACTCCTTCCACCGTGAACTCGGCGAGATCATGTGGGAGTTCTGCGGCATGGCCCGCACCGACGAGGGGCTGCGCAAGGCCCTGGAGCGCATCCCGCAGATCCGCGAGGAGTTCTGGCGGCGCATCAAGGTCCCCGGTACCGGCCAGGAGTTCAACCAGTCGCTGGAGAAGGCCAACCGCATCGTCGACTACCTCGAACTCGCCGAACTCATGTGCCTCGACGCGCTGCACCGCGCCGAGTCCTGCGGCGGCCACTTTCGCGAGGAGTCCCAGACCCCGGACGGCGAAGCCGCCCGCACGGACGAGGAGTTCGCCTACGCGGCCGCCTGGGAGTTCGCCGGTACGGGCTCCGCTCCCGTCCTGCACAAGGAAGACCTGGTCTTCGAGTACGTCCACCCCACCCAGCGGAGCTACGCATGAAGCTCACCCTGCGCGTCTGGCGGCAGCAGAACGCCGACGCCGACGGCACGATGTCCACCTACGAGGTGGACGGCATCTCGTCCGACATGTCCTTCCTGGACATGCTGGACCTTCTCAACGAGCGGCTCATCCTCTCCGGCGAGGACCCGGTCGCCTTCGATCACGACTGCCGCGAGGGCATCTGCGGTGCCTGCTCCCTGGTGATCAATGGCGACGCGCACGGACCCGAGCGGACCACCACCTGCCAGCTGCACATGCGGTCCTTCAAGGACGGCGACACGATCGACATCGAGCCCTGGCGGGCCGCCGCATTCCCGGTGATCAAGGACCTCGTGGTCGACCGGTCCGCGTTCGACCGGATCATCCAGGCCGGCGGCTATGTCACCGCGCCCACCGGATCCGCGCCCGAGGCACACGCCACGGCGGTGCCGAAGGCGGACGCCGACTTCGCGTTCGAGCACGCCGAGTGCATCGGCTGCGGAGCCTGCGTGGCGGCGTGCCCCAACGGCGCGGCGATGCTGTTCACCTCGGCCAAGATCAACCATCTGAATGTGCTGCCGCAGGGCGCGCCCGAGCGGGAGACCCGGGTGCTCGACATGGTGGCGCAGATGGACGAGGAGGGCTTCGGCGGCTGCACCCTGACGGGGGAGTGCGCCACCGCCTGCCCCAAGGGCATTCCGCTGATGTCCATCACCGGCATGAACCGGGAGTGGCTGCGGGCCACCCGGAAGGCGGGCAAGCGGTAACGCCGCTCGCACACACGACCGTTCGCCGACAGGGGCGAGCGGGCGGGGCCGGGAGGGTGGTGCTCACCCGGCCCCGTCTCGTGTTTCCCGCGCCTGTACCCTCCGCTCATGATCTTCGGAAACAAGGGGAGGGAGCGGTTCCTGGAAGCCGTCGCCGGGTTCGAGACCGCTGTGCGGGAGCGTGACACCGATCGTGCCGAGCACGCGTTCCAGGAGCTGCACCGGCACTTCCAGGGGGCAAAGGCGCAGGAGACCGAGCGGGCCGCACGGCGCCTCGCCGCGCTGCTGCCCGGGATACCGCCGGGACCGCGCGGCACCGTGGCCGTGATCGTCGGCGCCTGCGTGGAGCGGGGCGCCGATCCGACCGCCTGCGCGCCACACATCTTCGACGGCCTCGCGGAGGCGCTCGCGGGCGTCCGAGAGTTCGGCGAGCGCTGGGCGGCGACCGGCGGCGGTGAACTGCCGGACCCGGAGGGGGAACAGGACCCGGGGCTGTTCGACCGGGTCGGCCCCGAGGCCGCCCTGGCCTGGCTGACGCTGCCCCAGTGGGAGATGGCCTGCGTCGCCGTGCTCAACCACGCCGCCGTGCGTACCGCGCTCGGCACCGAGCGGCGCGCCGCACTGCTCACGGGGCTGCGCGCGGTGCAGGAGGCATCCGGAGACGCGTTCAAGTGCCTCCACCACGCCCTGCTCGTCCTCGACGACGAACCGCTGATCGTCCTCGACCGCGCCACCGGCACCGGCTTCGCGCTGCGGATGAGCGGACTCGGCGACAACTTCCAGCTGCACACCCTGCTCGCCGACGTGCTGATCGGCGGCGGCCACCTCCCCGGCCAGGCCCCCTCCGCCGAGGAGGCCGCCGTCTGCCGCGACCAGCCGGGCCAGGTGCCCACCACCGGCTCCTTCAACCTGGTCAGCCCCACCGGGGAGTGGGTGTGGAACGAGGGCACCCCCGCGGACATCCCGGTCGTGGACGGCGCCCGGCTCCTCGTCCTTGACCCGCCGCCGTACCAGCGGAGCTGGCCCGCAGGCCGCTTCTTCCCGCACATGAGCGGCGACCTCGTCCTGGAACGCGTCCTCGCGCCCGAGGAGGCCGCGCGGCTGCTCGCCGACTGTGCGACCGAGGGGTCGCCGGGCGAGTAGCCGCCTGGCGGCCCTGGCCGTTCAGCATTCCCACATCCGCTCTCCCGGCACCCGTCACGCGCCGGCCAACCGGCGTCGGAAGAACAGGAACGGCGGGCCGCGGACCACCGGTCCGCCGCCGCTGCCGCCGAACCGGCCCCGTGACCAGGAGAGAGCCATGACCGGCGTATCCACCCTCGACCGTCCCCCGGGGCCCTTGGCACCCGCCCGCTACACCGTCGCGCTCGCCCGCGACGAGGACGATGTGCGGGCCGCGCAGCGGCTGCGGTACGACGTCTTCGCCGGGGAGATGGGCGCCGTGCTCGCCACCCCGCGGCCGGGCCACGACATCGACGCCTTCGACGCCCACTGCGACCATCTGCTGGTCCGCGACACGGTGACCAGGCAGGTCGTCGGCACCTACCGGCTGCTGCCGCCCGAGCGGGCCGCGGCCGCCGGACGGCTGTACTCCGAGGGCGAGTTCACGATCGACGCGCTCGACACGATCCGGCCCGGCCTGGTCGAGGTCGGCCGCTCCTGTGTGCACCCCGACCACCGCGACGGCGCGGTCATCGGCCTGATCTGGGCCGGCATAGCCCGCTACATGACCGACCGGGGCCATGAGTGGCTGGCCGGATGCTGCTCGATCCCGCTCGCCGACGGCGGCGCCCTCGCCACCGCCACCTGGGACCGGGTGCGCGCCAAGCACCTGGCGCCCGAGGAGTTCCGGGTACGACCGCTCTCGCCCTGGACCCCGAACGCCGAGGCCCCCGCCGGGCGCACCGAACTGCCCGCCCTGCTGCGCGGCTACCTCCGCCTCGGCGCCTGGGTGTGCGGGGAGCCCGCGCACGATGCGGACTTCGGGGTCGCCGACCTGTATGTGCTGCTGCCGATGCGCCGGGTCAATCCGCGCTATCTGCGGCACTTCCTCTCCCTCGTGCCGGCCTGATGAGCGTCTGGCTGCCCACCGCGCCCTGCACCCCGGACGCCTGTGTGGAACCGGCGCCCGCCGTCGTCGCCGCACCCCGTGCCGTGCTGCGGCTGGCCGCCGTCGCCGCCTTGGTGCTGGCCGGGATCGCCCTGTCCCCACTCGGGCGGCGGATCCCCGCCGAGTGGATCGGGCGCTGGTGCCGGGCCGTCGTACGGGCCTTCGGGGTACGGGCGAGCATCACCGGCGCGGTCGCGCCAGGCGGCGGGCTGCTGCTGGTCGCCAACCATGTGTCCTGGCTGGACATCCCGCTGCTGACCGCCGTACGGCCGGCCAGGATGCTCGGCAAGACGGAGATACGGCGGTGGCCGGTGGCGGGCGCGCTGGCCGCGCGGGGCGGGACCCTGTTCATCGAACGGGACCGGCTGCGGGCCCTGCCCGGCACGGTCGCGGTGATCGCCGACGCCCTGCGCACCGGGTCCGCCGTGGCCGCGTTCCCGGAGGGCAGCACCTGGTGCGGGCGCGCCCACGGCCGCTTCCACCGGGCCGTCTTCCAGGCGGCGCTGGACGCGGGCGTGCCCGTGCAGCCGGTCCGTCTGCGGTACTGGCTGAAGGACGGCGGTACGGGCACCGCCGCGGCGTTCGTCGGCGAGGACACCCTGCTCGCCTCCCTGTGGCGGGTGGCCCGCACCCGGGGACTGGTCGCCGAGGTCCAGGTGCGCCCGCTGATCCCCCCGGACACCCACCCCGACCGGCGCGCCCTCGCCACCGCGGCCCAGCCGATCACCCCCGCCCCGACCTGGCCCCACGCGGTCCTGGTCAACGGCCGGGGATGACCAGGAGGGGATGAGCTGGGGGGACCAGGAGGGGATGACCAGGCAGGGGCAGCCCCTCGGGGGCGTCCCCTACGGCAGCACCCGGGCCAGATACGGCGCCGTCGCGCTGCCCTCCGCCCCGGCCACCCGCTGCGGCGGCCCCGCGGCGACGACACGGCCGCCCCGGTCGCCGCCGCCCGGGCCGAGATCGATGACCCAGTCGGCGGCGGCGACCACCGTCATGTCGTGCTCGACCACGACGACCGTGTGCCCGTCGTCGACCAGGCCGTGCAGCCGGTCCATCAGGACCTCGACATCGGCCGGATGCAGCCCGGTGGTCGGCTCGTCCAGCAGATACAGGGTGTGGCCGCGGCGACCGCGCTGAAGCTCGCTCGCCAGCTTGATCCGCTGCGCCTCGCCGCCGGACAGTTCGGTCGCGGGCTGGCCGAGGCTCAGATAGCCGAGGCCCACATCGAGCAGCGTGCCGAGGCTGCGGGCGGCGGCCGGGACGTCCGCGAAGAACTCCGCCGCCGCCTCCACCGTGAGGTCCAGCACCTCGGCGATGCTCCGCCCCCGGTACGTCACCTGGAGCGTCTCGGGGTTGTAGCGGGCGCCGCCGCAGTCCGGGCAGGGCGCGTACGTGCTCGGCAGGAACAGCAGCTCGACGCTGACGAACCCCTCGCCCTGGCAGGTCTCGCAGCGGCCCCCGGCGACATTGAAGGAGAACCGCCCGACCCCGTATCCGCGCGCCCGCGCCTCGTCCGTCGCCGCGAACACCTTCCGCACCACGTCGAACAGCCCGGTGTACGTGGCCAGATTGGAGCGCGGGGTACGGCCGATCGGCTTCTGGTCGACCCGCACCAGCCGGTCGACGCCCTCCAAGTCCTGCGTCAACTCCCCGATCAGCGTGGACTTCCCGGATCCGGAGACCCCGGTGACGGCGGTGAACGCGCCGAGCGGGAACGCGGCCGTCACCTCGCGCAGGTTGTGCCGGGTCACCGGGCCGACCTTCAACCAGCCGCGCGGCTCCCGCACTTCACGCGGCGGCCCCGGCGCCTCGTCGAAGAGGAACGCGGCCGTCGCCGACTCCTCGACCGAGGCCAGTTCGGCGGGCGGCCCGCTGTACAGCACCCGCCCGCCGTGCTCGCCCGCGCCGGGCCCCACGTCCACCAGCCAGTCCGCGCCGCGCACCACCTCCAGATGGTGCTCCACCACGAACACCGAGTTCCCCGCCGCCTTCAGCCGGGCCAGCACGGTGAGCAGCGCCTCGGTGTCCGCCGGGTGCAGTCCCGCGGACGGCTCGTCCAGCACGTACACCACACCGAACAGTCCGGACCGCAACTGGGTGGCCAGCCGCAGCCGTTGCAGTTCGCCCGCCGAGAGGGTGGGCGTGGCGCGGTCCAGGCTCAGATAGCCGAGACCGAGCTCGACCACCGGCGCGATCCGTGACTTCAGGTCCTCGGTGAGGACACGCGCCGTCTCCGACTCGCCGTCCAGCAGCCGGGCGAGGGACGTCAGGGGCAGCGACGCCAGCTCGGCGATGGTGCGGCCGCCGACGGTCACCGCCATCGCCTCGGGCCGCAGCCGGCTGCCCCCGCACCCCGCACAGGGCGCGCTGGTCAGAAAACGCTCCGCCTTGGCGCGCAGGGTCGGCGACTTGGTGTCGGCGAACGTCTTGAGCACATACCGGCGGGCGCTCATGTACGTGCCCTGGTAGGGGCGTTGGATACGCTCCGCGTCCCGCACCGGATGCACCGTGACGACCGGTTGCTCGTCCGTGAACAGGATCCAGTGCCGCTGCTCGGCGGGCAGTTCACGCCAGGGGACGTCCACGTCGTAGCCGAGCGCGTCCAGGATGTCCCGCAGGTTCTTGCCCTGCCAGGCACCCGGCCACGCGGCGATCGCGCCCTCGCGCACCGACAGCGAGTCGTCCGGCACCAGCAATTCCTCGCTGGTGTCGTGCAGCTGCCCCAGACCGTGGCAGCGGGGGCAGGCGCCCGCCGCCGTGTTCGGCGAGAACGCGTCGGAATCCAGGCGCTCCGCGCCCGGCGGGTACTCCCCGGCACGCGAGAACAGCATGCGCAGGGAGTTGGAGAGATTGGTGACCGTGCCCACCGAGGAGCGCGAGGTGGGGGCCGCTCGGCGCTGCTGGAGCGAGACCGCGGGCGGCAGCCCGGTGATCTCACCGACCTTGGGCGCGCCGACCTGGTGGATCAGCCGGCGGGCGTACGGCGCGACCGACTCGAAGTAACGGCGCTGGGCCTCGGCGTAGATGGTGCCGAACGCCAGGGACGACTTCCCCGAGCCGGACACCCCGGTGAACACGGCCAGTACGTCACGCGGGACATCCACGTCGACGCCCCGGAGATTGTGCTCACGGGCGCCGCGCACGCGGACGTAGGGATCATGGGGGCTGTGGTGCATGGAAGACACACCCTATCCGCCCCCGCACGCTAGGTTCGCGGAGGGTTGCCCGGGTCCTGCCGGGTGCCGAACTCGTCCCGCGCCTTGTCCTGAGCGGCGTCGACCTGCTTCTGGTACTTGTCGCCGGTGCGCTGGTCGATGTAGTCGCCGCCTTTGTCGATGCCCTTGTCGGCCTGACTTTCGTGGCCCTTGATCATGCCCTTGAGCTTGTCCATGAAGGACATGGCGGTCCTCCTCCTCGGCTTACGTACTTGCCCTCCCAGGTTCACCGGCGCGGGCCCGCCTCGCATCTCGGGGCGCGCCCCCCGGGGTCAGGCAGCGGGAGCGAAGAGCGCGGCCAGCGCCCGGTAGGAGTCCAGCAGCGCCGTACGGTCGTAGCCGCTGGTGGTGACCAGGACCTCGGCCGCGCCGGTCTCCTTCAGCACCCCCTCCAGCTCGTGCGCGACCTGGTCCGGCGTGCCCGCGAGCTGCCCGGCGAGCTGGACGTCGTACGCCTCCCGCTCCCGCGCGGTCAGCGCGCGGGCCTCGGTCTCCTCGGCCGGGGCGAGCGGCGGGAAGGTGCCGTGCGTGCGGGCGTACGCCATCGACCAGGCCTCCGGGACCAGCAGCCGTCGCGCCGCCTCCTCGGTGCCGGCGACCGCGACCGTCCCGGAGATCACCACATACGGCTCGGCCGCCCAGGGGGAGGGGCGGAATGCGGCACGGTAGCGCTCGACACCGCGCAGCAGCCGCTCCCGGCCGCGCAGGTCCCCGATGACCAGGGGCAGTCCGGCCCGCGCCGCGATCGCCGCGCCCTCGCCGAGGGCCAGCACGAACGGCGGCACCCGCAGACCGTCCGCGGGCCGGGCGCGCACTCCCGTGGGGGACGCCCCGGAGAACCAGCCGAGCAGCTCGTCGAGCTGGGCCCCGAAGTCCTCGGCGTCCTCCTTGTCCCGGCCGAGCGCCCGGCGCACCCCGTCCGTGAAGCCCACCGAACGCCCGAGACCCATGTCGATCCGCCCCGGGAACAGCGACTCCAGCACCCCGAACTGCTCGGCGACGACCAGCGGCCGGTGGTTGGGCAGCATCACTCCGCCGGTGCCCACCCGGATCGTCCGGGTGGCGGCGGCCACGGCGGCGGCCAGCACGGTCGGCGCGGAACCGGCGACACCGGGCACACCGTGGTGCTCGGACACCCAGAACCGGTGGTAGCCGAGCGCCTCCGCCTGCCGCGCAAGCGCCACGGTGTCCCGCAGCGCCTCGGCGGGCGAGTGCCCCTGCCGGATGCGCGAACGGTCGAGGACGGAGAACCGGGTCCGGGCGATCACTGAACTGCTCACATACGGTTCAACGCGCTGACCGCCCGCGGATTCCCGCAGGTGGCTAAGGTCTTGGTGTGAGCGACAACAGCGCACGGCCGATCGCCGTGTTCGACCTGGACAACACCCTGGCGGACACCGCCCACCGGCAGCACTTCCTCCAGCGGCGGCCCAAGGACTGGGACGGGTTCTTCGGTGCCGCGCCCGCGGACCCGCCGCTCGCCGAGGGCGTCGAGCTGGCCCGGCGCAGCGCGCGGGACTGCGAGGTCGTCTATCTGACCGGCCGTCCGGAGCGGTACCGGCGCGACACCCTGGACTGGCTCGCCGCGCATGAACTGCCCGCGGGAGACCTGCACATGCGGGGCGACGCGGACCGCAGGCCCGCCCGGTTCACCAAGCTCGCGACCCTGCGCCGGCTCGCCCGGAGCCGCGAGGTGCGCTTCCTCGTGGACGACGACGCGGTGGTGTGCGACGACGCCGAACGCGCCGGATTCACCGTGGTGCGGGCCCGCTGGGCCGAGGACTCCGCCGCGCTGCGCGAGGCCCAGGAGAAGGAGGGCCGTACCTGAGGCGGGAGGGTCAGTCGCCGTCCTCGATGCGGAAGCCCACCTTCAAGCCCACCTGGTAGTGCTCGATCCGCCCGTCCTCGATCTGGCCGCGGACCTGTGTCACCTCGAACCAGTCCAGGTTGCGCAGCGTCTGGCCGGCGCGGGTGATGCCGTTGCGGATGGCCTGGTCGAGGCCCTCGTGCGAGGTGCCGACGATCTCGGTGACCCGGTAGGTGTGGTCCGTCATCGGGGGGCTCCTTGGGCCGGGGACACGTCGTACTCCACGGTGCCGCATCCCGGCCCGCTCCGCACGGCGTGGCGACCGTGACCTCGCGTAATCACCGACACCCCTTGACCTCGGCATTGGTCCATACCAAAATCCAGCCACACCCGTACGAGCCTGTGCGCTCGTCCCCCCACGTCGGGTCTTCACCCCTGTGCGCATGCGCCATGCCAGACAGAACAGGACCCCTCGTGAGACGTCGTCTGCTCGCCCTCGGCTGTGTCACCGGCTGCCTCGTCAGCGGCTGCGGGATGCTCCCCGGCACCCATCAGCGCGAGACCGTCACCGTGTGGCTGATGAAGGACAGCGCCTCGGCGGACTTCCTCGACCGCTTCACCAAGGACTTTGAACACACCCATCCGGACCTGCGCCTGGACATCCGCGTCCAGGACTGGACCGGCATCGTGGCGAAGGTCCGCAAGGCGCTCGCGGAGACCTCCGGCGACGCGCCCGACGTGATCGAGGTCGGCAACACCCAGGTGCCGCTGTACGCCGACGGCGGCCGACTCGCCGACCTGACCCTGGAGTCGATGCGCGACTGGGGCAAGGACAAGTGGCTGCCCGGCCTCGCCGAACCCGGCAAGGACGGCAGCTCCCAGTACGGCATCCCCTGGTACGCCGCCAACCGCGTCGTCGTCTACCGCAAGGACCTGTTCGCCCAGGCCGGCATCGCCCGGCCGCCGCGCACCCGCGCCGAATGGCTCGCCGACACCGAGAAGCTCGACTCCGGCCCGAACCAGGGGATCTACCTCGCCGGACAGGACTGGTACACGCTCTCCGGCTTCATCTGGGACGAGGGCGGCGACCTCGCCCGCAAGGTCGGCGACTACCAGTGGAAGGGCGCCCTGGACACCCCCGCCGCGCTGCGCGGCATGGACTTCTACCGGCGGCTCCAGTCACTGGGTGACGGGCCCAAGGGCGCCGACGAGGAACACCCGCCCCAGGCCAAGGTGTTCGCGGGCGGCAAGGTGGCGCAGATCGTCGCCGTACCGGGACTCGCCCAGGCGATCGTGAAGCAGAACCCGGAACTCAAGGGAAAGCTGGGCTACTTCCCGGTGCCCGGACCGAACGCCTCCCGGCCCGGCGCGGTGTTCACCGGCGGCTCCGACCTCGTCGTCCCGCAGAACACCAAGGACCAGTTCGCCGCGACCGCCGTGGTCGGGGCGCTCACCGGCGCCAAGTGGGACACCGAACTCGCCCGCACCATGAACTACGTGCCCAACAAGACCACATTGGCCTCCGCCGTCTCCGGCGAGGAGGGGGTCGCCGCCATGGCCGCGGGCGCGGCACACGGCAGGGCGACCCCCAACACCCCTCAGTGGGCGGACGTCGAGGCCGACAACCCGATCAAGCAGTACATGACCAGGGTGCTGAACGGGGGCGACCCGGCGACGGAGGCCCGCCGGGCGTCACAGAAGATCACCGAGGAACTCACCCCGAACCTCTGATCCGCTCACCGCGCCACGCTCAGCGACAGCGCGAACCGGTCCTGCGCATCGGTCCACCAATGGGTCAACCCCAGCCCGGCGGCGGCCAGTTCCCGGCGCACCCCCTCCTCGCGGAACTTCGCCGACACCTCGGTGCGCAGCTCCTCGCCCGGCGCGAACTCGACCGCGAGGCCCAGCGCGGGCACCTTCACGGTCTGCGCGGTGCGCGAGCGCAGACGCATCTCGATCCACTCCCGGCGGGCGTCCCACAGCGCCACATGCTCGAAGGCGTCCGGGTCGAAGTCGGCGCCCAGTTCGCGGTTGACGACGTTCAGCACGTTCTTGTCGAACGCGGCCGTCACCCCGGCCGCGTCGTCGTACGCCCGCACCAGGACCTGCTCGTCCTTGACCAGGTCGGTGCCGAGCAGCAGGCCGTCGCCGGGTTCGAGCAGGGCGCGCACCGAGGCGAGGAACGCGGCGCGCTCGGCGGGCAGCAGATTGCCGATGGTGCCGCCGAGGAACGCCACCAGCCGGGGGCCCGGCGTCGGGGGCAGGTCGAGCGGCGCGGTGAAGTCGGCGATCAGCGCGTGCACCTCCAGGTCGGGGCGCTCCGCGATGAGCGCCCGCCCGGCCTGGGTGAGGGCGCTCTCGCTGACGTCGACCGGCACGTACGCGGCCAGTGAGGTGAGGGCGTCCAGCAGATAGCGGGTCTTCTCCGAAGAGCCCGAGCCCAGTTCGACCAGCGTCCTGGCTCCGCTCGCGGCGGCGATCTCACCGGACCGGGCGGCCAGGATCTCCCGCTCGGCACGGGTGGGGTAGTACTCGGGCAACTCGGTGATCTGGTCGAAGAGTTCACTGCCCCGGGCGTCGTAGAACCACTTCGGCGGCAGCCACTTGGGATCGTCGGTCAGGCCGTGTTCGACATCGGCGCGCAGCGCGGCCTCCGTCGCGTCCTCGGGGAGGGTGCGGGTGACGTGCAGAGGGCTCACGTGCAGGGCTCCTTAGGTGGTACGGCGGCCGGGCGCGCCGCCGGGGCGAGCAGCACACCGGTGCTGTCCGCGGTGAGCACGGTGCGGTCGGGGACCTCCCGCCACAGCGGGTCGTCGTCATAGGGCTCGGAGGCGACGACCGTGCCGTGACCGGGCTCCGTGCGGTACCAGAGGCTGTCGCCCCAGGCGGTGGCGGCGATGGTGGTGCCGTCCGTCAGCAGCAGGTTCAGCCGGGAGGCGGGGGCGGCCTGCGCGACCTCGCGCACCGTCTCCGCCAGGGCCCGCTCCGGGTCCGCCCCGGTGCGCAGCCGGTGCAGCACCAGGGCCCAGACGAACGCCGAGTCGGTGCGTGCGGACAGCGACAGCAGGTCGACCGGGGGAAGCGTGGGCACCAGCGGTGCCACCGCGTCGGGCCAGCCCGCGACCGCCCCGTTGTGGCTGAACAGCCAGCGCCCCGCGGCGAACGGCGCCGCCGCGGCCTCCGCGTCCGCCCCCGCGAGGGTGGCGTCCCGTACGGCGGCCAGTACCGCGCCGGAGCGCACCACCCGGGCCAGATCGGTGAAGGACAGGTCCGCCCAGATCGGCCCGGCCCGCCGGTAGCGGGCCGGCTCGGGATCGCCCTCGGCGTACCAACCCACGCCAAAGCCATCGGCGTTGACCGTCCCGTACCGCTGCCGCCGCGGCGCCCACGACTGCCGGAACAGGCTGTACGGGGGCTCGGTCAGCAGCCGCCCCAGCGGCGACTCGGTTCCCACATAGGCGAGGTGACGGCACATCAGACGGCCTCCGAACGGGCGGTGCGGAAGCCGGAGAAGATCTGCCGCCGGATCGGATAGTCCCAGTTGCGGAAGGTGCCCCGGCAGGCCACCGGGTCCACGGCGAACGAACCGCCGCGCAGCACCTTGTGCTCGGCGCCGAAGAACACCTCCGAGTACTCCTTGTAAGGGAACGCCTGGAACCCCGGGTACGGCAGGAAGTCGCTCGCCGTCCACTCCCACACGTCGCCGATCAACTGTCGTACCCCGAGCGGGGATTCCCCCCCCGGGTAGCTGCCGGCCGGGGCGGGACCCAGGTGCCGCTGGCCGAGGTTGGCGTGCTCCGGGCCCGGGTCGGCGTCGCCCCAGGGGTAGCGCCGGGAGCGGCCGGTGGCCGGGTCGTGCCGGGCGGCCTTCTCCCACTCCGCCTCGGTGGGCAGCCGGCGCCCGGCCCAGCGGGCGTAGGCGTCGGCCTCGTACCAGCACACATGCAGCACCGGCTCATCGGGCGGCACCACCTCGGTGGTGCCGAAGCGGCGGCGCAGCCAGCGCTCGCCCTCCCGGCGCCAGAACAGCGGCGCGTCGATGCCGCCCCGCCGGATGTGCGCCCAGCCCTCCGGCGTCCACCAGCGCTCGGTGTCGTAGCCGCCGTCCTCGATGAACGCCTGGTACGCCGCGTTCGTCACCGGGGTGGTGTCGATCCAGAACGGCGCCACCTCCCTCGGATGCGCCGGGCGTTCGTTGTCCAGCGCCCAGGGCTCATTGGAGGTGCCCATGGTGAACGGGCCGCCGGGGACGAGGACTTCGGCCGGACCCGTGAACGGCGGCCCCGGCTCCGGGTCCGGCGCGGTCAGCACCGCGGGCCCCTTGCGCAGCTGATGGGTGATCAGCATCGTCTCGTCGTGCTGCTGTTCGTGCTGGGCGATCATCCCGAAGGCGAACCCGGCCTCGGTCAGCCGGGTGCCCCGCAGATCGGCGGACTCCAGCACGTCCATGACCCGTCCGCGCACCTCGGCCGCGTAGTGCCGGGCCTCCGCGGGCGGCAGCAGCGGCAGCGAGGGCCGTTCCGCGCGCGGATGCTCGAAGGCGTCGTACAGGCCGTCGATCTCGGGGCGCATCGCCTCCCGCCCGCCGACCGCCCGCAGCAGCCACAGCTCCTCCTGGTTGCCGATGTGCGCGAGGTCCCACACCAGCGGGGACATCAACGGCGAGTGCTGCGCGGTGAGATCGGGCTCGTCCACACATGTGGTCAGCAAGGTGGTGCGGTCCCGGGCGGTGGTGAGCGAGGTCAGCGCACGCTCGCGCAGCGCCTCGATGTCCGGCTCCGCGGTCGTGGCCTCGGCCTTGGCGGCGGTCATGAGGGAACGTCCTTCCTGCCCTGGGCGGCGGGGCCGCTCCCGGCCGGGGCGGTAGGGGTGCCGGGCAGCGCGTCCAGCAGATCGTCGGCCGGGCAGCGGCCCCGGGCGACATAGCGTTCCAGGTACCCCGCGACGGCGCCCGTCACCTCGGTGCCGGCACCGAGCCGGGGCAGCGCGTCGAGCGCCGCCGCGAAACAGGCGGCGGCCACCTCCCGCAGCTCCGGGTCGGCGAGCCCGAGCCGGGCCGCGTCGCTCCACAGCGGATTGTGCGGGGCCGGCAGGTTCAGGGCCCGCTCGGCCAGGGGCTTCACACAGCGGTAGGCGGTCTCGGCGGCCTGCGGATCGTCGAAGAGCGCCGCCGTCACCGCGAGCGGCACGATCCAGCCGTCCTCGCCCGGCTGCGCGTCGATCATCCGCAGCTCCAGATGGCCACGCGGTCTGACCGGCGGGAACAGGGTGGTCAGGTGGTAGTCGAGGTCCGCCCGGGTGGGCGGCCGGGACCCCTGCCCCCGTGTCCACTCCCGGAAGGTCAGCCCCTCGGGGACCTCCCAGGGCCCGCCGTCTCGGCGTACGCACATCACCGGGGAGTCCAGTACATGCCGGGCCCACGCGGACCGCGGCTCCTCGCGCGGCGGGGGCGCGCCCGCCCGGGCCGCGCCGATCTTTGCCCACATCAGCTGCCGGCTGGACAGCCAGCCGGTGGGCAGCCGGTCGATCAGCGGGGAGTTGGCGAACGCGGCCACCAGGACCGCGCCCAGCTGATGCGCCAGCCACCAGCGCCGCCCGTGCCCCAGCGGGCCCGGCTCCTCGTGGCCCGCGTCCACGCAGACCTGCACGGAGGCGGAGGCACGCATCATGTGCCGCCCGGCCGGTCCGGTGCGGTCCAGGCAGGTCTCCATCGCGTCGTAGCGCGGCTCGCGCAGGAACCGCTCCGGGACGCGGAAGGGATCGTGCCCGAGACCGACGAGGACGAGCCCCTGCTCGTCGAGGACGGCGCGGACGGCCGCGAGGTCGGCGGAGACGGTGCCGACGCACTCCATCAGGGAGGCGGCGGGCGGCGAGCTGAGCTCCAGCTGGCCGCCGGGTTCGACGGTGAGCGCCGAACCGAGGGGTACGGCACGCACGGCCGCGTAGGCCGCGCGCAGTCGTTCGGGTGTCACGGGACGCTGCGGCAGGTCCCGGTCATGGATGAGCCACTCCAGCTCCACACCGAGGGTCCGGGGCGGCCCGGTCTTGAAGCAGATGCCCTGGACCAGGGCGTCCACCTCGGCCTCGGTGACGGTCGCACGGTGCCCCGTACAGTCGCCACCCTCGTCCATCACATCGGACATGTCGGGATCCTCCTGAGATTCCACCATGTCTGCGGTCCGGCGTTCGGTCGGCCGGACCGGCACTCGTCCCAGCCAAGACCCTCGTGCCGGATCGCACAAGAGCGCCCTTCCGGGCGTTCCGGAACGGTCATCTTCGTGACCGTGCGCGTTCGCGGCGGACTCCGGGGCCGGGAAACTCCGTTGCACCGCTCCACCAGCATCACCCAGGATGACCGCATGAGCACAACGGGGGAGACCGCGCGGGCCGCGGTCATGGCGTCCACGGGGGTGGCGCCATGAGCGCACGCCTGCCGCGGGATCGCCGCGGAGACGGAACAGATCGTGGCCGCGGGCCGCTACCGGCTCCCGGACGGCCGGGAGGTGTCCCTCGCGGACGCGACGGCGGCCGCCCGGACCGGCACCCGGATGTACGGCCCCGGGCCGGTCCCGGTGCCGTCGGCACCCGGCCTGGACACGGTCGTCGAGGTGACCGGCGAGAGCAGCACCGAGGCGGCCCGGCGGCTGGCCGACGCCCCGGTCGCCGTCCTGAACTTCGCCTCGGCGAGAAATCCCGGCGGCGGCTATCTGAACGGCGCCCAGGCCCAGGAAGAGGCCCTGTGCCGCGCCTCCGCGCTGTACACGTGTCTGCTGGAGGCCCGGGAGTTCTACGACCATCACCGCGCCGACCGGGACCCGCTCTACTCCGACCGGGTGATCCACACCCCCGGCGTCCCCGTCTTCCGCGACGACCGCGGGCGGCTCCTCGCCGAGCCCTACCACGCGGGCTTCCTGACCGCCGCCGCCCCGAACGCGGGCGTCCTGCGGCGTACGGCTCCCGAACGCGCCGCCGAGATCCCGGCCGCCCTCGCGACCCGCGCCGAGCGGGTCCTGGAGACCGCCGCGGCCCATGGGTACCGACGGCTAGTACTGGGCGCCTGGGGCTGCGGCGTCTTCCAGAACGACCCGGAGCAGGTCGCGGGCGCCTTCCGGGAGCTGCTCGGTACCGGGGGCCGGTTCGAGCGGTCGTTCGAGCGGGTGGTGTTCGGAGTCCTGGACCGGACTCCGCGGGCGACGGTACGGCAGGCGTTCGTACGGGTGTTCACGTCGGCCGGGGTCTAGAGAGACCGGGGTCGGCGTCGGCCGTCAGGTCCAGCCGTACCGCTCGTGCAGCCGCTGCCGGACCAGGTTGAACCGCATCCGGTCCAGGGCGCAGGCCTCGCGGCGCATGCCGTCCTCGTAGAGGCGCAGCACCCGGTCCACGTCCACCCAGGAGTCCCGGCCCGAGCGGTCCCAGGGGCCGCTGCCGATGGCCACCCACTCCCGGTCGCCGTCGTGCCGCTTGCTGGAGAGCTGCACCGCCAGGAAGGTGCCCGCCGCCTCGCGGGCGACGACCAGCACCGGGCGGTCCTTGCCCCGGCCGTCGTTCTCCTCGAACGGCACCCAGGTCCACACGATCTCGCCGGGGTCCGGGTCGCCGTCGTGGGCCGGGGAGTACTCGGTGCGCACCCGGCCGACCTCGCGGGGGTCGGCCTCGGTGGTCGCGTGCGGGCCGTGGCGGCCGGGGACGTTCTCATCGGTGTCGGTAAACGTGCTCACGTGGGCACCCTAGTGGCACCTCCCGCAGGGGCAACGGGCGCCTGCCGTATCCCGGTTGAGCCCTGTCCGGATCGGTCCGGATATGGGTCAGGACGGGCCGTCGGCGGGCCGGGCGGTGATGCCCATACCGGGGCGGCGGTTGTGCACGGTGAGATAGGTCAGGCCCCGTTCCCCGGCGCTGATGCTGCGGGTGGACCCGCGCGGCAGCCACACCAGGGTGCCCTCGGCGACCGGCCGGGGCGCGTCCGAGGGGCCCGCGCCGAGTACCCCGTCCCCGGCGACGACCAGCAGCAGTACATCCAGTCGCCCCTCCGCGTGCGCCGCGATCCGCCCGCCCGGCGCGATCCGTACCACGTTGGCATCCAACTGGCGCCCGCTCTCGGCGAGTTTCCACAGCACACCGGATGGCACCGGCGACTCCTCGGCGAGTGCCCGGGCGTCGCACAGGAGCTCCGGAAGCGGTTCCGCCCGCTCGGCCTCTGACGTCATCTGCACCCCTCGCTCGTCATCCGTACCCCTTGCCCTCCTCGGTCTCCGGGACCAGCGTACAATTTCCACACGTAGAATTTGTAAAAAATACACGCAGGTGAGAGGGGGCGGAACATGGCGGAGAGCCCGCGCCGACGTGCCGTGCTGGACGTGCTGCGCGCCGCACCCGCGCCGCTCGGGGTGACGGAGACGGCCGAGCGGCTCGGCGTGCACCCCAACACCGTCCGCTTCCATCTGGACGCCCTGGTGGCCGAGGGTCTGGTCGAGCGCCGGGCCGAGGCGTCCACCGGCCCCGGCCGCCCGCGCACCGTCTACACCGTCCGCCCCGGCATGGACCGGGGTGGTGCCCGCGGATATCTGCTGCTGGCGCGGATGCTGCTCAGCCGCTGGACGTCCGCCGATCCGGCCGAGGCGCGCGAGCAGGCCATGGGGACGGGCCGTGAATGGGGCCGCTTCCTCGTCGACCCGCTGCCGCCGTTCGAGCGGCCGACGGCCCAGCGGTCGGTCACCCGACTTCTCGCGCTCCTCGCCGACCTGGGCTTTGAACCGGAGCCCGCGGCGGGCGCCGCGCCGGAGTCCGCGTCGGGAGCTGCTCCGGAGTCCGCACCCGGAGGCGAGCGGGAATCGGCGTCGGAGCCCGGCCCGGTGGCGGCGGGGGAGGACACCCCGGAGCGGATCCGTCTCCGCCACTGCCCCTTCCTCGAACTGGCCGAGGAGCACGGCGAGTTGGTCTGCCCCCTCCATCTCGGCCTGATCCAGGGTGCCCTCGACCGGCTCGACGCGCCGCTGACGGCGACCCGTCTGGAGCCGTTCGCCGAACCCGACTCCTGCTACGCCCACTTGAGCGCGGCAGGCTCCGCACCACGGGACCCTAGAAAGGGCACACGCCGATGAACGCCACGTCCGTCCCCGTCGGGCTCGGCATCGGCCGACTGGTGTTCCGGGCGCCGCACACGGTCGAGGCGGTGTGCGCGGTCGTGGGGATCGTCGCCGTCGCGGTGGGCGCCGCCCCCGCCTGGATCATCGGGCCGACCGCGGCCGCCGCCGTCCTCCCGCTGGCCCAACTGGCGGCCGTCCGCCCCTCCTTGAACCGCTGCTCCGACCGCTTCCTCGCGGGCGAGAACCTGCCCCGCTCCCGCAGCCACCTGTGGTACGTGGCCCTGGAACTCCTCAAGGTCGCCGCCCTGCTCGCCCTGGGCATCGGCCCGCTCACGGTCTGAGCCCTCACCCGGCCGGATCCGGCGGCCACCGCTCGTGCCAGCGCAACTCCGCCTCCAACTGGGCCGCGAGCGACACCAGCAGCGGTTCGCTGCCCGCGGGTCCGAGCAACTGCGCCCCCACCGGCAGCCCGTCCCCGGCGAACCCGGCGGGCACATTGACCCCGGGCCAGCCCAGCACATTCCACGGCCACGCGTACGGACACGCGCCGATCATCGCCCGGTCCGTGGCCGCCCCGCCGAGCCCGTACAGCGCGCCGATCCGCGGCGGGGGCGCCGCCGTGGTCGGGGCGAGGATCACGTCGTACGACCGGAAGAAGGCGCCGATCCGCCCTTGCAGCGCCACCTCCGCGCGCCGGGCCGCCCGCAGCGGGGCCCCGCCGAGCAGCCTGCCCAGCCGGGCCGCGCCCCGGGTGCGGGGGTCGAGCAGCGCGGGGTCGGGGGCCTCGGCGACCAGTTCGGCGATCCCGGCGGTGGCGCGGGGCACGAAGGCCAGCCCGATCTGTCCGTACGGCGGGTCGTCCTCCGTCACCTCATGCCCCAACGCCGCCAGCTGCCCGGCGAGTTCGGTGACCCGGGCGCGGATCTGCGGATGCAGCCGGGCCGGTACGGCGGTGAACGGCGGCTTCAGGGACAGCGCGACGCGCAGCCGGCCGGGATCGCGGCCGACCGCGTCCGCGACCGTCAGCGCGGGCGGCCGGTGCACGTCCCGGGCGTGGCTGCCGCTCGCCGCGTCCAGCAGCAGGGCCGCGTCGGCGACCGTACGGGCCAGCGTGCCGTTGACCGTGATCCCCTGGAAGGGGTCGGGGCGCGGCCAGGTGGAGATGCGGCCGCGCTGCGGCTTGATGCCGATCAGCCGGGTCCAGGCGGCCGGTATGCGCACCGAACCGGCGCCGTCGGAGCCGAGCGCGGCCGGGACGAGACCCGCCGCCACCGCCGCAGCCGAGCCGCCCGAAGAACCGCCCGGGGTGTGCCCGGGGTGCCAGGGGTTGCGGGTGTCGCCGAAGGCCCGCCCCTCCGTGAACGGCCACTGCCCCAGCTCACAGGTGTTCGTCTTGCCGACGATCACCGCGCCGGCCGCGCGCAGCCGCCGTACCGCCTCCCCGTCCTCGGCGGCCGGCGGGAAGTCGCCCGCGCAGCCGAACGCCGTGGGCTCGCCCGCCACGTCCGTGTCGTCCTTCACGGCGACCGGCACCCCGAGCAGCGGGCGCCGCCCGCCCGCCGCCAACTCCCGGTCGGCGGCGTCCGCTTCGGCGAGTGCGGCCTCGGCGCACACGATACGGAAGGCGTTCAGCACCGGCCGGCCGGCCTCGATCCGGGCCAGGGTCCGCTCCACCAGGGTCCGGGAGGTCACCTCCCCGGCGGCGAGCGCACGGGCGGACTCGGCGAGACCGGGGGAGCGGTCGGGCGTCATGGGCGAGTACCTCCGGGAGGCTCCGGACACGGGGTCTACCGAACGGTAACGTCAACAAGCCGGGCCGGGGAGGGGGCTGCCCGCCGGGCCGGCTTGTGCCTCACCGCGCGAACAGCCGCCTCAGCCAGTCGAGTCGGGCGGCGCGCGCCGTGCGCGACAGGGCCGCCTCGGGGGCGAGGGTGTCGAAGCCGTGGAACGCGCCCGGCCAGACGTGCAGTTCGGCCCGGCCGCCGGCCGCCCAGAGGCGGGACGCGTAGGTGACCGTCTCGTCCCGGAAGGTCTCCGCCGATCCGACGTCGAGGTAGGCCGGCGGCAACCCGGACAGATCGGTGGCGCGGGCCGGGGCGGCGTACGGGGAGACGTCCGGGCCGCCCCTGTCCGTGCCCAACAGGGCTGTCCAGGCGGTCTCGTTGGCGGTGCGGTCCCACAGCCCGCGGCCGGTCATCTGCCGGCTGGAGACGGTGTCGTTGCGGTCGTCCAGCATCGGGCTCATCAACAACTGGCCCAGCAGGGAAGGCCCTTGCCGGTCCCGGGCGAGCAGGGCGGCGGCCGCCGCGAGCCCGCCGCCCGCGCTGGCCCCCGCGACGACGATCCGCCGCGGGGCGCCACCGATCTCCGCAGTGTGCGCGGCGGTCCAGACGAGGCCCGCGTAGACGTCCTCGACCGGGGCCGGATGCGGATGTTCGGGGGCGAGCCGGTAGTCGACCGACACCACCACCGCGCCCAGCTCCCGCGCCCAGTCCAGCGGGACCTCCACCCCGGCCCGGTCGGAGCCGGCCATCATGCCGCCGCCGTGCACGTGGTAGAGCACCGGCAGCGGGGCCGTCGTATCCCTCGGGCGGCAGACCAGCAGCGGGACCCCGGGGGCGCCGGGCGGACCGGGCACCGCGTACTCGCTCACCTCGAAGGCGCCGCCCAGGGTGAGGTCCGGTGCCGCCAGGCAGGTACCGCGCCGGGCGGCGTCGAGATCCTCCAGCCGGAACCCGGGCGCGGCCGCGTCCCCGAGCGAGTCCAGGCGTGCGGCCAGCTCCGGGTCGAACGGGGGCGGGACCAGGGGCACGGCTTCCTCCTCGGACGGCTGACACGATCATGGCCGTACGGCCATCGTCCGCATACCCCTGACCGCCCCCGGAAGTCGAGTTCGCCGCGGAGTGGTACCCCGGCTGCCGTAATGGGCTTCCGTTCAGCGGTGGGCAACTGCGCGTGGATGACGCGCATCCCGGCGCCGCCGCGTCGTTCGTGGCGAGTGGGGGCGCCGCCGTACCGCGCGGCCCTCGGCACCGGGCGGCCGGAACCCCTCAGGGGCCGGAAAAGACCCGTAGGGGCCGGAGGCCGCTCGGCTCCGGCCCCTACGGGCGGTTCGGGTGGGGCTCAGGCGGCCGTGATCTCCGCCGCGGTGCCGTGCAGCCGCGCCACGACCTCGGTCAGCTGGGCGGCGACCTCGGCGTCGTCGACCGGGTGGGTCTCGGCGAAGCGGGTCATGGAGCCGGGGATCGAGAGCTTGATGTCCTCGATCACCTTGCCGCCGGCGATGCCGACCGACTTACGGGTGTCGTCCTGCGCCCAGACGCCGCCGTACTGGCCGAAGGCGGTGCCGATCACGGCGACGGGCTTGCCACCGAAGGCGCCGGCGCCGAAGGGGCGGGACAGCCAGTCGATGGCGTTCTTCAGGACGGCCGGCATGGTGCCGTTGTACTCGGGCGAGAACAGCAGGAACGCGTCGGCGCCCTGAGCGGCCTCACGCAGCGCCGCGGCGGCGGCCGGGACAGCGCCCTCGACGTCGATGTCCTCGTTGTAGAAGGGCACGTCGGCCAGGCCCTCGAAGAGCACGACCTCGGCGCCCTCGGGGGCGAGCTTGGCGGCCGCCTCGGCCAGCTGACGGTTGTGCGAACCGGCACGCAGGCTGCCGACGAGCGCGAGGATACGAACAGACATGGGAAATCTCCAGGGGCTGAAACATCGCCGTTACGATCCGGACCAAGGTCCGTTTAAGTTTCTACCACTCTAACCGGACCGGGGTCCAGTTCTGTTCCCGGTGCTTTACGCTGTCTTCATGTCCAGCGCGCCGCAGCCCTTCCCGACGCCGCAGGAGCCCTCCGACGCGCCACGCCTGCTGGAGCTCGGCCCGGCTCCCGAAGAGCCCTGTCTGCGTGCCGACGCGGCCCGCAACCGGGCCCGGCTGCTGGAGGCCGCCGCCCGGCTGATCGCGGAGCACGGCGTGGCCGGCGTCACCATGGAGGCCGTCGCCTCGGCGGCCAAGGTCGGCAAGGGCACGGTCTTCCGGCGCTTCGGCGACCGCACCGGACTGCTGATGGCCCTGCTCGACCACTCGGGCAGACAGCTCCAGGCCGACTTCCTCGGTGGGCCCCCGCCGCTCGGCCCCGGTGCACCGCCCCTGGAGCGGCTGCGGGCGTTCGGCATCGCGGTGCTCTACCGCTCGGCCGAGCAACTGGAGCTGCAACTCGCCGCCCAGCCCGAGGCGTGCCGCCGCTTCTCCCACCCCGCGACGCAGGCGCTGCGCACCCACGTCACCATGCTGCTGCGCCAGATCGTGCCGGACGCGGACTGCGAATTGCTGGCCCAGACCCTGCTGGCCTCCCTGGACCCGGCGCTCATCCACCATCTGACCCGGCAGCGCCACATGCCCATGGCCCGCCTCGAGTCGGCCTGGGTGGACCTGGTCGCGCGGGTGACGCGCACCCGGCCACCCGTCTGACCCCGCCGGCAAGGGACCGAACGGCCCTGCCGTACACGGGAGTTGGTCAAAAAGCGAACCACATTCCCCCGCCCGCCACCCCCATGGCCGGCTCTGCCAAGATGCGGCTGTCATGGTGCAGATACCGAACACTCCCACGAGTGCCGATGTGGCCCGCCTGGCCGGCGTCTCGCGCGCGACCGTGTCCTACGTCCTCAACAAGACCGACGCCGTGCGGATCAGCGACGCCACGCGGCAGCGCGTCCACGAGGCCGCGCGCGAACTGGGGTACGTCCCCCACGCGGCCGCCCGCAGCCTGCGCGCGGGACACAGCCGTACGGTCCTCATGCCCGCCCCGGCGATCCCCGTCGGACCCCTCTACAGCGCGTTCCTCAACGAGGTCCAGGGCGCTCTGAACCGACTCGACTACACCGTCGTCCAGTACGGCTCCGTCGGCCTGCACGGCGACGACGCCGCCCGCGCCTGGGCCGAGTTACGGCCCGTGGCCGTCCTGGTGCCCGGCACCGGGATCGGCCCGCGGGGCGTCGCCGTCCTCAAACGCTCCGGCGCCCGCGCGATCGTCACCCTCGGTCCCGAACGGGTCGAGGGCGCGCACGCCCTGCTGATGGACCATGACGCCGTGGGCCGATGCGCGGCCGCCCACCTGTACGAACGCGGCAGACGGCGGATCGGGGTCGTCATACCCGAAGAGCCCGGCCTGGAGGTCTATTCGAGACCCCGGCTCGCCGGCGCCCGGCAGGCGCTGCGCGGCACCGGCGCGCGCGTCACCGGGGTGCCGCTCGCCTACACGGAGCGGTCCGCCGCCGAACTCATCGCCAACTGGCCGGACTTGGACGCGGTGTTCGCCTACAACGACGAGTACGCCATGCTGTTGATGCGCGCCCTCCAGGACACCGGGCGGCGCATCCCCGAGGACGTGGCCGTGATCGGCGCCGACGACCTGATGCTCGGCCGGCTGCTGAGGCCCCGGCTGAGCACCGTCCGCATCGAACTGCCCTCGGGCCGCGCGCTCGCCGCTCTCGTCGACCGCGCGGTGCGCGACCCGGGCGGCGAACCGGAGGTGCACCGGGTCCTCGGCTCCTCGGTCGTACGACGCGAGTCCACCTGAACCCGGACCGCCCCAGGCGGCTACTGCGCCTGGCCCTCCTGGGCGGCGATGTTCTTGCGGACCTCGTCCATGTCCAGCTCGCGGGCCTGGCCGATGACGTCCGTGAGGGCCGCCTCGGGCAGCGCGCCCGGCTGCGCGAACACGGCCACCCGGTCCCGCACGATCATCAGCGTCGGGATCGACTGGATGCCGAAGGCCTGCGCCAGCTCCGGCTGCGCCTCGGTGTCCACCTTGCCGAACACCAGGTCCGGATTGTCCTCCGCGGCCTTCTCGTACACCGGCGCGAACTGCCGGCACGGACCGCACCAGGACGCCCAGAAATCGATCAGCACGAAGTCGTTGTCCGTGACCGTCTGGTCGAAGTTGTCCTTGGTCAGTTCCACGGTGCTGCTCATGGCCTGGTTCCCTCTTCCTGGTCCGGGGTGTGCCGACGGCGGAAACACGGCCGGTGGGCCGCCTATTCCGGGCGGTGTCCACGCTGGTGCGGGCACCGCGCACGCGCACCCGGATGGCCTCTCGCGCACCGGGCGCACGTGTGCGCGCTCGTACCCATGTGGCCTCCACGCACACCACCCACCAGACTGACCCCATGACGGAAACGACGGAATCGGAAACCATCGCGTACGACGTCGTGGTGCTCGGGGCCGGGCCCGTGGGGGAGAACGTCGCCGACCGCACCCGCGCGGCCGGCCTCACCACCGCGATCGTGGAGAGCGAACTGGTCGGCGGCGAGTGCTCCTACTGGGCGTGCATGCCCAGCAAGGCGCTGCTCAGGCCGGTCATCGCCCAGGCCGACGCCCGCCGGCTGCCCGGCCTCGCCGTGGCGGCCCAGGCGCCCCTCGACACCCCGGCCGTGCTGGAGCGCCGCGACAACTTCACCTCACACTGGCAGGACGACGGGCAGGTCGACTGGGTGGAGGGCATCGGCGCCGACCTCTACCGGGGCCACGGCCGCCTCGCGGGACCGCGCACGGTCACCGTCACCGTGTCCGACGGGAGCGTCACCACCCTCACCGCCCGGCACGCCGTCGTGGTCTGCACCGGCACCCGCGCCCAGCTGCCCGACCTGCCCGGACTCGCCGAGGTGCGGCCGTGGACCAGCCGGGAGGCCACCAGCGCGGACTCGGCTCCCGGGCGGCTGCTCGTCGTCGGCGGCGGTGTCGTGGCCACCGAGATGGCCGCCGCCTGGGCGGCGCTCGGCTCCCGGGTGACCCTGCTGGTGCGCGGCAAGGGCCTGCTCAGCCGTATGGAGCCGTTCGCCGGAGAGCTGGTCGCCGAGGCGCTCACCGAGGCCGGGGTGGACCTGCGCACAGGGGTGTCCGTCGCGTCCGTCACCCGGGAGGACGGCACCGTCGTCGCCCTCACCCGTACGGGTGAAAGGTTCGAGGCCGACGAGATCCTCTTCGCGACCGGCCGCATCCCGCAGACCGATGACATCGGCCTCGACACGGTCGGCCTGGAGCCCGGCTCCTGGCTGGAGGTCGACGACACCCTGCGGGTCACCGGGACCGACTGGCTGTACGCCGCCGGTGACGTCAACCACCGCGCGCTCCTCACCCATCAGGGCAAGTACCAGGCCCGTATCGCCGGTGCCGCCATCGGTGCCCGCGCGGCCGGCACCCCGCTGCTGGACGGCCCCTGGGGCCCGCACGCGGCCACCGCCGACCACGAGGCCGTACCGCAGGTCGTGTTCACCGACCCCGAGGCCGCCGCGGTCGGCCTCTCCCTCGCCGAGGCGGAGGAGGCCGGGTACCGGGTCCGCGCGGTCGATGTGGAGTTCTCCTCCGTCGCCGGGGCGGCGCTGTACGGCGACGGCTACAAGGGCCGCGCCCGGATGGTCGTGGACCTGGAGGACGAGATCCTGCGGGGCGTCACCTTCGTCGGCCCCGGCGTCGGCGAACTCATCCACTCCGCCACGATCGCCGTCGCGGGACACGTGCCGATCAGCCGCCTGTGGCATGTGGTCCCCTCCTACCCGACCCTGAGCGAGGTCTGGTTGCGCCTGCTGGAGGCGTACCGGGACAACTGAGGGGACCCTCAGGGGAGTTGCCGGGGCGCTGACGCGCGGGTGGATTACGGCAGTTCGAAGCCGAGTGCCGTCGCGGCCGTGGCCGGGGTCGGCTGGGACCACAGGGCGGCGACGGCCTCGTTGGTGGACAGGGAGCGCAGATCGGCGCGGTCGAGGTAGAGCGTGCCGTCGAGGTGGTCCGTCTCGTGCTGCACGATACGGGCCGGCCAGCCGGTGAACACCTCGTCCACGGCGTGCCCCCGCTCGTCCTCGGCGCGCAGCCGCACCTCGGCGTGCCGGGCCACCACCGCCTGCCAGCCGGGCACGCTGAGGCAGCCCTCGAAGAACGCGGCGCGCGCCGTGCCGACGGGCTCGTACGCGGGGTTGACCAGTACCCGGAAGGGTTGCGGGCGCCGGCCCCTGATCGCGGCGATCTCCTCCGGCACCGGCGCCGGGTCCTCCAGGACCGCGATCCGCAGCTCCACGCCGACCTGGGGCGCGGCGAGGCCCACGCCGGGCGCCGCGTGCATGGTCAGGCGCAGCGCCTCGACGAAGCGGGCCAGCAGGGCGGGGCCGAGCTGGCCGTCGTACGCCTCGGTGGGGCGGCGCAGCACCGGCCGGCCGGCGGCGACGATGGGCAGGGGGCCGCCGGCGGCGAGGAGTTCCTCGACCCGTTCGGCGAGCGGCGCGTGATCACGGTCGGATGCCATCGCGCCAGGATGCCACGGTGGCCCACCCGGGCACGAGGCACCCGCCCCGGTGCCGCGGCGGCCCCGCCCCGGTGGCCGCGGGAATCCGCCTCAGCGTTGCCGGACGCCGCCTCAGACCTGCGGGAGGTCGCTCCGGCCCTGTGGGAGGTCGCCCGCGAGCGCGGCGGCGATCCGCAGATGCCGCTCCGCCTCCTCGTGCCGCGACTGCCGTTCGAGCGTGCGGCCCAGCATCAGCCGGGCGTAGTGCTCCACCGGGTCGCGCTCCACGATCGTCCGCAGCTGGTCCTCGGCCCGCCGCAGCTGCGCCGAGTGGTAGTACGCACGGGCCAGCAGCAGCCGGGGCCCGGTCTGCTCCGGCACCTCCTCCACCAGGGCGGCCAGCACGCGCGCCGCCCCCGCGTAGTCCTTGGCCGCGAAGAACGCCTGGGCACGCTCCCAGCGCTCGGCCGGGGTGCCGTGGTCGTAGTACGTGGTCTCCACTTGTGACCTCCCTCGGCGGGCACAACGGCACCATGTAGTTCAATATTCCACTACTGGTTTCCGTGGGTCCGGTCCGCGTACGACGGCCGCAACGACATCGTCTTCCCGAGCCGAGGCGCCCCCTTGGCTCCTCCTCCGGGACCCCGTACGGATCCCGGACGGCGTCGACGACTGCCTACCGGTGTCAGCGATGGATCGGCAGCGGGGTCATCTCCACCAGGCGGCGGCCCGTGCCGCCCCAGCGCAGGGCGATGACCTCGGCCATGATCGCCACCGCCGTCTCCTCCGGGGTGCGGGCGCCCAGGTCGAGGCCGATGGGGGCGGAGAGCCTGGAGAGTTCCGCCTCGGTCATGCCCTCCTCGCGCAGCCGCCGCAGCCGGTCCTCATGGGTGCGGCGGCTGCCCATCGCGCCGATGTAGCGGGCGGGGGTGCGCAGCGCCCGCTGGAGCAGCGGCACATCGAACTTCGGGTCGTGGGTGAGGACGCAGATCACCGTGTTCTCGTCCACCTCGGTCGACTCCAGACAGCGGTGCGGCCAGTCCACCACCAGCTCGTCCGCGTCCGGGAAGCGGCGGCGGGTGGCGAACACCGGGCGGGCGTCGCACACCGTGACGTGATAGCCGAGGAACTTGCCGATCCGGGCCACCGCGGACGCGAAGTCGATGGCGCCGAACACCAGCAGCCGCGGCGGCGGCGCGAAGGACTCCACGAACACGGCGACATCGTCGCGCCGCTCCTCACCCGCGCGCCCGACCCGCATCACACCGGTACTGCCCTGCGCCAGCAGCCCCTGCGCCCGCTCGACCACCGCGGCGTCGAGACGGGGGCCGCCCAGCGTGCCCTGCGCACCGGACGGCGTGACGATCATCTGACCGGCGGGCGCGGCCGTGGGATCCGGCTCCGCGCCGCCGCCCTCGTCCGGCAGCGGCGACACCACCGCCACCGGCCGCCCCGCGTCCATCGCCGCCAGCACCCCCGGCAGCCCCGGGAAGCGGCCCGCGCCCGCCGGTCGTACCAGGATCTCGATGATCCCGCCGCAGGTCAGGCCGACCGCCAGCGCGTCGTCGTCGCTGACGCCGTAGGTCACGAGAGCGGGCTCGCCGCTCTCCAGGACCTCGCTCGCCAGCTCGTACACCGCGCCCTCCACACAGCCGCCGGAGACGCTGCCGATCACCTCGCCGTCCTCGGCGACCGCCAGCGACGAGCCCGCCTGGCGCGGCGCCGACTTCCAGGTCCGTACGACCGTCGCCACCGCGAATCGCTTGCCCGACGCACTCCAGGAGGAGAGGCCCTGCGCGATGTCCCGCATCCGTGTGCCTCCTTCGGCGGTGTCCACCACCGCCACACCCGCCGAATACCCGTTCGGTCCTCTGTGCAGGCCGTACGGCGGTCCGCGCCTTGGTGTCCGGCCCCGGCCCACACCCCGTGGCAGCCGTTCTCACCCGTCCGGCGTCCGGATCACGCGAATGCCGTCCGTCGCATGTCAACGGCAGCTTAAGTCTTCGCTCAAGTGGCCGCGCCCTCCGTGTCGGGCGAGTTAAGCGAAGACTTAAGCCGCGATTGACACCCCGTCCCGGACGGAGGCGCAATGATCTTTGAACAACGGCACCCGACGCGTCCGGCTGCCCGCCGGGCGAGACAGGGGGTGCGGCATGCAGGTTCCCGCTCCGTTCGAGTACCAGCGGGTGGGCACGGTGGACGAGGCGGTCACGCTCCTGGACCGGCTCGGCGACACCGCCCGCCTGGTGGCCGGCGGCCACAGCCTCATCCCGATGATGAAACTCAGGCTGGCCAACTTCGAATACCTGATCGATATCAATGAGTTGCACGACGAGTTGGGCCATATCCGTGTCGAGCCCGGCCTGATCCGCATCGGCGCGATGACCCGGCACCGCGAACTGCTGGAGTCCGACGAACTCGCCGCAGCCTTCCCGATCTTCCGCGACGCCGAACGGGTGATCGCCGACCCGGTGGTGCGCAATCGCGGCACCCTGGGCGGCTCCCTGTGCCAGGCGGACCCCTCCGAGGACCTCTCGGCGGTGTGCACCACGCTGGACGCGTCCTGCGTCATCCGCGGGACGGACGGCGAGCGCGTGGTCTCCATGGAGGACTTCCATCAGGGCCCGTACGAGACCGCCGTCGGCGACGCGGAGATCCTCACCGAGGTCCGCTTCCCGGTCCGCCCGCGCGGATCCAGCGCCTACGAGAAGGTCGAGCGGCGCGCCGGGGACTGGGCGGTCGTCTCGGCGGGCGCCGCGCTCTGGCTGGACGAGTCAGGGCTGATCGCGAACGCCCGGGTCGGCCTCGCCGCCGTCGGCCCGAACACCGCCGGCATCCCCGGGATCGCCGACGCCCTGCGCGGACAGCCGCCCGCCGAGGAGCTGTGGGCGCGGGCCGGCGACATCGCGGCCGAGTCCTGCTCCCCGGCCACCGACCGGCGCGGCAGCGCCGAGTACAAGCGGCATCTGGCCCGCGAGCTGACGATGCGCGTACTGCGCCGCGCCGCGGCCCGGATCAACGGACAGGAGGTGTGATCGTGCAGGTCACCATGACCGTCAACGGCGAAGAGGTCACCCGGGAGATCGAGGGCCGGCTGCTGCTGGTGCACTTCCTGCGCGACCACCTCCAGCTGACCGGCACCCACTGGGGCTGTGACACCAGCAACTGCGGCACCTGTGTGGTCTGGCTGGACGGTGAACCCGTCAAGTCCTGTACGGTACTGGCCGCGATGGCGGGCGGCCACGAGGTACGCACCGTAGAGGGCCTGGAGCAGCACGGCGAACTCGACCCGATCCAGCGCGGTTTCATGGAATGCCACGGACTCCAGTGCGGCTTCTGCACCCCCGGCATGATGATGACCGCCCGCGCCCTGCTCGACCGGAACCCCGACCCCTCCGACGAGGAGATCCGCGAGGCCATCTCGGGCCAGATCTGCCGCTGCACCGGCTATGCCACCATCGTCCGCTCGATCCGCTGGGCCGCCGCCGAACAGGCAGGCACCCGCACCACCGCCGAGGAACCCGAGCGGACCGTCGCACCGGCCGACGCTCCCGGACCCGCCGTCGCGTCGGCCTCGGGGAGCGCCTCATGACCACCGTCGCCGCCAACGGCCACCGCACCGCCTTCGTCGACAACGACGGCAAGCCCAACGGCCACGGCCGGATGCTGCGCAAGGAGGACCCCCGCTTCGTCCGCGGCCGGGGCCGCTATGTGGACGACCTCCAGCTGCCCGGCATGCTCCACCTGGCGATCCTGCGCTCCCCGCTCGCCCACGCCCGCATCCTGTCCGTCGACACCACCCTCGCCGAGGCCCACCCCAAGGTCCGCCTGGTGGTCACCGGCGCGATGCTCGCCGAGAAGGGCCTGGCCTGGATGCCGACCCTGTCGAACGACGTGCAGGCCGTCCTCGCCACCGACAAGGTCCGCTTCCAGGGCCAGGAGGTCGCCTTCGTCGTCGCCGAGGACCGGTACGCGGCGCGCGACGCCCTCGAACTCATCGACGTCGAGTACGAACCGCTGGACGCGGTGATCGACGTACGCACCGCCCTCTCGCCCGAGGCGCCGGTCATCCGCGACGACCTGGAGGGCAAGGCCGACAACCACGTCTTCGACTGGGAGACCGGGGACGCGGCCGCCACCGACGAGGTGTTCCGGCGCGCGGACGTGGTCGTCTCGCAGGACATCGTCTACCCGCGGGTGCACCCGGCGCCCATGGAGACCTGCGGCGCCGTCGCCGACTACGACGCGGTCGACGGCAAGCTCACCCTGTGGTCCACCACCCAGGCCCCGCACGCCCACCGCACCCTGTACGCGATCGTCGCCGGACTGCCCGAGCACAAGATCCGGGTGGTCTCCCCGGACATCGGCGGCGGCTTCGGCAACAAGGTGCCGATCTACCCGGGTTATGTATGCGCGATCGTCGGCTCCCTGCTCACCGGCAAACCGGTGAAGTGGATGGAGGACCGCGCGGAGAACCTGATCAGCACCGGCTTCGCCCGCGACTACATCATGCGCGGCGAGATCGCGGCCACCCGCGAGGGCAGGATCCTCGCGATCCGCACCCACGTCCTCGCCGACCACGGCGCGTTCAACGGCGTCGCCGCGCCCGTGAAGTACCCGGCCGGCTTCTTCGGTGTCTTCACCGGCAGTTACGACCTGGAGGCGGCCTACTGCAAGATGACCGCCGTCTACACCAACAAGGCGCCGGGCGGGGTGGCGTACGCCTGCTCCTTCCGTATCACCGAGGCGGTCTACCTGGTCGAGCGGATCGTCGACTGCCTCGCCGACGAACTGCGGATGGACCCGATCGAGCTGCGGATGAAGAATTTCATCCGGCCCGAGCAGTTCCCGTACCGCACCAAGACCGGCTGGGTCTACGACTCCGGGAACTACGCCCCGACCATGGAACTGGCCAAACAGCTCGCCGGATACGACGAGTTGCGCGCCGAGCAGGCCGAGAAGCGGGCCCGCGGCGAGATCATGGGCATCGGCGTGTCCTTCTTCACCGAGGCGGTCGGCGCCGGACCCCGCAAGGACATGGACATCCTCGGCCTCGGCATGGCCGACGGCTGCGAACTGCGGGTCCACCCCACCGGAAAGGCCGTCGTACGGCTGTCGGTGCAGAGCCAGGGGCAGGGCCATGAGACGACGTTCGCGCAGATCGTCGCCGAGGAACTCGGCATCCCGCCCCAGGACATCGAGGTCGTGCACGGCGACACCGACCAGACCCCGTTCGGCCTCGGCACGTACGGCAGCCGCTCCACCCCGGTCTCCGGCGCGGCCGCCGCCCTGGTCGCCCGCAAGGTCCGCGACAAGGCGCGGCTGATCGCCTCCGGGATGCTGGAGGTCTCGGTCGCCGACCTGGAGTGGGAGAAGGGCTCCTTCACGGTGGCCGGCGACCCGAACGCCTCGGTGAGCATCCAGGACATCGCGATGCGGGCGCACGGCGCGGGCGATCTGCCCGAGGGCGTGGAGGGCGGTCTGGAGGCGCAGATCTGCTACAACCCGGAGAACCTCACCTATCCGCACGGCGCCTACATCTGCGTGGTCGACATCGACCCGGGCACCGCGAAGGTGACGGTACGGCGGTTCGTGGCGGTGGACGACTGCGGCACCCGTATCAACCCGATGATCATCGAGGGCCAGGTGCACGGCGGACTCACCGACGGCGTCGGCATGGCGCTGATGGAGATGATCGCCTTCGACGAGGACGGCAACTGCCTCAGCGGCTCCCTGATGGACTACCTCATCCCGACCGCACTCGAAGTGCCCGACTGGGAAACGGGGTTCACGGTCACTCCCTCCCCGCACCACCCGATCGGCGCCAAGGGCGTGGGCGAGTCCGCGACCGTCGGCTCCCCGCCGGCGATCGTCAACGCGGTGGTCGACGCCCTCTCCCCGTTCGGTATCCGGCACGCGGACATGCCGCTGACCCCCTCCCGGGTCTGGGAGGCGATGCAGGGCCGGCCCCTCCCGCCGATCTGACGAGAAGTGGCGACCACCGCAGGAACAGGAGACGGTGACGGAGTCGAGGAGGTGACCGGGGTGCCGAAGACGGTGAGCGCGCGTGCGCTCGAACTGGCCCAGCGGCGCGTGCCGTTCGTGCACGCCCGCGTGGTGCGCGCCCAGCCGCCCGCGTCCGCGCACCCGGGCGACGAGGCGATCGTCTACGGCGACGGCAGGATCGACGGATTCGTCGGCGGGATGTGCGCCGAGGGCTCGGTGCGCACGGCGGCGCTCGGCGCCCTCAACGGCGGCGGGCCGCTGCTGCTGCGGGTGCTGCCGGCGGGCGAGGTGGCCTTCCCGGACACCCCGGGCGCCAAGGTGGTGGTCAACCCCTGTCTGTCCGGCGGGGCGCTGGAGATCTTCCTAGAACCGGTGCTGCCGCCGCCCCTGATCGAGGTCGTCGGCACCACCCCGATCGCGGAGGCGTTCATCGCCCTCGCCGATGTCCTCGGGTACGCCACCGCGCGCTCCCTGCCCGACGGGCCGCCCGCCGAGTACACCGGCGCGGTGATCGTGGCCGGGCAGGGCCGCGGCGACGCCGAGGCGCTGCGCGCCGCCCTGGACGCGGACGTCCCGCACATCGCCCTGGTCGCCAGCCGCCGCCGGGGCGCCGCCCTGCTGGACGAACTCGGCCTCGGCGAGGCGGCGCGGGCCCGTGTGCACACCCCGGCCGGCCTCGACATCGGCGCCCGCACGGCACCGGAGGTGGCACTGTCCATCCTCGCGGAGGTGGTGGAGGCCGTACACGCGCGCGGCGCGCCACCGCCGACGGCCCTGCCCGAAGCGCCGGCCCAGGTCGTCGACCCGGTGTGCGGGATGACGGTGACCGTGACCGCCGACACCCCTCATCTCACCGCAGGGGACAAGGAGTTCTGGTTCTGCGGCACCGGCTGCCGGGACCGCTGTGCGACGGGACTGGTGGGCGGGTGAGCGCACTCTTCCTGGACGCGGAGGACGTACGGCGCCGTCTCGCCGAGGCCGGCCACCTCGTGGACGAGGGCACCGCCACCGCCCTCTACCTGGCCACCGTCCTCGACCGGCCGCTGCTCCTGGAGGGCGAGCCGGGCGTCGGCAAGACCAGCGCGGCCAAATCACTCGCCGAGGCACTCGCCACCCCGCTGATCCGCCTCCAGTGCTACGAGGGCCTGACGGCCGGCGAGGCGCTGTACGAGTGGAACTACCAACGCCAGCTCCTCGCCGTACGGCTCACCGAGGCGCGCGGGGAGCGTCTGGCCGACGCCGACCTGTTCACCGAGGACTTCCTGCTGGACCGGCCGCTGCTGCGCGCCGTACGCCATCAGGGACCGCTGCCGCCGGTGCTCCTGATCGACGAGATCGACCGCGCGGACGACGAATTCGAGGCGCTGCTCTTCGAGTTCCTGGGGGAGTGGAGCATCACCGTCCCGGAGCTGGGCACCTTCGCCGCCGCCCGGCCCCCGGTGGTGGTCCTCACCTCCAACCGCAGCCGCGAACTCCATGACGCGCTGCGCCGCCGCTGCCTCTACCACTGGATCGACTATCCGGGCCCCGAGCGCGCGGCGGAGATCCTGCGCCGCTCGGTGCCGGCCGCGAACGAACCGCTGATCGCGTCCGCCACCGCGTTCATCGGCCAGATCCGCGCGCTGGACCTGGACAAGGCGCCCGGCCTGGCGGAGGCCATCGACTGGGTGTCCGCGCTCGCCGCGCTGCGCGTGTCCCGGCTGGCCCGCCGCGATGTGATCAGCACCCTCAGCGCGGTCGCCAAGAGCCCTGACGACCGCACCACCATCACCGGGGCCCTCGGCGAGCTCGGCTACCCCGAAGAAGCGAGGAGACCGTAAGCCATGAAGATCGACAACGAGTTCCGGGTGGACGCGCCCCTGGAGCGGGCCTGGCAGGCGCTCACCGATCTGGAGGGCCTCGCCCCCTGTATGCCCGGTGCCCAGCTCACCGGGGTCGACGGCGATGTCTACCGGGGCAAGGTGAAGGTCAAGGTCGGGCCGGTGACCAGCCAGTTCCAGGGCACCGCCCGCCTCACCGAGCAGGACGAGGCCGGCCACAGCGCGGTGATCAGCGCCTCCGGCAAGGACATCCGGGGCCAGGGCAACGCCTCCGCGACCGTGCACGCCCGGCTGCGGCCCGACGGCACGGGCACCGTGGTGAGCGTCAGCACCGACCTCAACATCAGCGGGAAACTGGCGCAGTTCGGCAGCGGCATGATCAAGGAGATCTCCGAGAAGCTGTTCGCGCAGTTCGTGGCGAACGTGGAGGAGCAGCTGCTGCACAAGCCGGAACCGGCGGAGCCGACGGAGCCGGAGGCATCCGAAGCCCGGGCGGCCGCGCCCGCACCCTCGTCCGCGACCACCGTAGAGCAGAGCACCGCCGAGCCGACCGCCGCCGAGTCCCATGCCCCTGCGGATGCCCCTGCCGTACGACCCTCAGCGCCCCCTCGGTCCGAGTCCGCCGCGCCCCGGCCCGCCGCCCGCCCGCAGCCGACCGTGCGCGAGAACGAACCCCTGGACCTGATGCAGTACGCCGGGAAGTCGGTGTACAAACGGCTCGTCCCGGTGGCCGTCGGCGCGGTCGTCGTCGGCGTGGTGATCTACTGGGCGGTGCACTGAGCCCGGCCGGGCGGTGACACGGGAGCCCGTGTGATGACGCCGACCGAGCCGTTCCTGCCCGCCGTCGACCGGGCCGCGTTCGCCGTGGCGCTCGCCGACCGGCTGCGGAGCCGGGGCGTGCCCGTGGGCCTGACCTCGGCCCGGGACTTCGTACACGCGCTGGCCGCGTCCTGGCCCACGACACGGTCCGCCCTGTACTGGACGGCCCGGGTCACCCTGGTCCGCGACCAGCCGTGTCTGACCCGCTTCGACGAGGTCTTCGACGCGGTGTTCGGGGACGCCGTACTGTCCCTGGACCCGCACGCCCGCCGTACCGGCCGGGGCGCCGTGCCACCAGCCGCAGACGACGTCCGCGCCACGCTGCCCGTCGGTGCGGACGGCGACCCGGTGGACGACGCGGGGCTGCCGTGGGTGACGCCGCCGCCGGTGGCGGGGGCGGCCGATCCGGGCGAGGAACACGTACTGACCGTGCCGCAGCGGCTGCCGACCGAGCTGGCCGGTGCCGTGGACACGCCGTTCGAGCGGCTGGGCGAGCGGGAGGCGGCGTTGCTCGGGCAGTGGCTGGAGACAGGGCTGCGGCAGTGGCCGACGCGCCGCTCCCGCCGGTACGCGCGGCGTCCTGGCGGGCCCCGGGTGGCGATCCGGGAGACGGTGGCCCGCTCCCGGCGCACCGGCTGGGAACCGGTCCGGCTGGTGCGCACCGGGCCCCTGGACCGGCCCCGGCGGGTGGTGGTGCTGTGCGATGTGAGCCGGTCGATGCAGGCGCAGGCGGTGGCCTATCTGCATCTGATGCGGGCGCTCGCGCTGACCACGCGGGCCGAGGTGTTCGCCTTCGCCACCTCGCTGACCCGGCTCACCCAGGTGCTCGCGCACCGCTCGGCCGAGACGGCGTTCGAGGAGGCGTCGCGGCGGGTCGAGGACCGGTTCGGCGGCACCAGGATCGCGCACTGCCTGGAGACCCTGCTCGCCTCCCACCACGGGGGCGCGCTGCGCGGCGCCGTCGTGCTGATCGCCTCCGACGGCTGGGACGGCGACCCGCCCGAGCGCCTCGCCGCGGCCATGGCCCGGCTGCGCCGCCGCGCCCATACGGTCGTCTGGCTCAACCCCCGCGCGGGCGCCCCGGGTTACCGCCCCCGTACGACGACGATGACCGCCGCGCTCCCGTACATCGACCTGCTTCTCCCGGCGGACACCTTCGCCTCCCTGCTGCGGGTGGCCCCGGAGGTGGCCCGGCTGACGGGGCGCGGCGGCCCGCCTCGGCGTCGCACGAAAGTGTGGGAGTAGGCCCCGCGGCCGTCCCTCGCGGGCGTCCCCGGCGCTGTCCCGGTCGGAGTCGCGATCCTCGGCGTTCCTAGGATGGGACGTTCCGGCATGTGCAGGAAAGGGAGGCCGTCGATGCTGGCCGCCGTCGTCGACTCACCCGGTCGCCTCGCCGATGTGCTGGCCGTACGCGAGGTGGAGGGGCCCCGGCCCCCGGCGCGGGCGAGGTCGTGGTGCGGATGCTCGCGTCGACCGTCAATCCCTCCGACGAGGTCACCGTCTCTCGGGCGCCTACGGGACCCGGACGTCGTTCCCCCTGGTCCCGGGGTTCGACGGCGTCGGTGTGACCGAGGCCGCCGGACCGGGGGTGCCCGCCGCGGCGCTGGGCCGGCGGGTGCTTCCGCTGGGGTCCGCGGGGGCCTGGCAGCAGTACAAGCGGCTCGACCACTCCTGGTGCGTCCCGGTCCCGGACGATCTCCCCGACGACCTCGCCTGCTTCGCCTACATCAACCCCTTGACCCCCGTGACGATGGTCGAGCGGTTCTGCCGGCCGGGGGTGCGCGCTGTGGTGGTCACGGCGGCGAACTCGGTCATCGGCGGACACCTGGCGGAACTCCTCACCGCGCGCGGTGTCGCGCCGATCGGGGTCGTACGCGGAACGCCGGGGCGGACGGTCGCCGAGCCGTCCCGGTGGCGGGCCCTGATCCGGACGGACGAGCCCGGGTGGCGCGAACGGCTGCGGGCGCTGGCCGGGCCCCGGGGGATCGACGTGGCCTACGACTGCGTCGGCGGCGAGGTCGGCGCGGACGTCTGCGCGCTCACGTCCGCCGACGGAGTGCTCGTCCACTACGGGCTGCTGTCGGGCAGGCCGCTGCCCGCGCGGTGCTTCACCGAACCCGGGGGCCCGCGCGTGGAGTTGTTCCGGTTGCGCGACACCGTCCACGGGGACGGACGGCGGTATCTGCCCGAGCTGTTCGCGCCGGTCTTCGAGCAGCTGCGCCGCGGCCTGCTGCGTACGGCCGTGTCACACCGGGTCGGGCTCAGCGCACTCGCCGGGCATCTCCAGGCTCCCGCCGTCGGGCACAGAAGCGGAAAGATCCTGATCGAAGCGCAGCGGTGACGCCGCGGCTCAGCTCCACAGCGTCACATGGATCGCCGGACGGAACCGGCCCGCTGTGACCCCCGCGCCGCGCAGCATGGCCTGGGTGGCGCGCGGGGTGGTGACGAAGCGGCGGAGTTCGGCGGCGGCGGGCGGGGCCTCGCGGTCGCCGAGGGTGAGGAGGTTCCAGGAGCCCCGCGCGGGCAGTTGGGGGCCGCCGAGCTGCCGGAGGTCGCCGTCGGCGAGGTCCTTGCTGACCGCGAACGTCACCGCGAGCGCCACCCCGGTGCCGTGCTTCGCCTCGTCCACCGCCGCGGTGTGGCTCTGGAAGATCCGCTGGCGGTCCTCGGGGATCTGGAGCCGCCGCAGCACCGACGGCACTATCCCGGCCCGCCCCACCGCCGAGGGCCCGAGCAGCCAGGTCTGCTCGCGCAGCTCCGCGACCCCGGCGGGCCCGGTGCGGGCGGCGAGCGGATGGGTGGCGCCGACGACCGCGATCACCTGGTAGTTGAGGAAGTGCGTACAGCTCATCGAGGCGTCCACGGTGGCCGGCCGGGGCCCGATGGCCACGTCCACCGCCCGCTCCAGCAGCAGCAGCGGGAAGCGCTGCGGATCGTGCACGCTGAGTTCGACGTCGAGATCGTCGGCCCGCCCCGCGAAGAGTTCGATCAGGCCGGGCGCCGCGTACTCGGCGAACAGGCTCGATGTGGCGGCCCGCAGCAGCCGCCGCCCGGCCCCGGCCTGCTGCACCTCCAGCACGGTCTGGTCCTGAAGGCCCAGCATCTGCGCCGCGCGGCTGGCGAGCCGCAACCCGCCCGGGGTGAACGCCAGCCCGCTGCCCGTGCGCGTGAACAGCTTGTCGCCGAGTTCCCGGCGCAGATGGGCGATGTGCAGCGAGACGGCGGCCTCGGTCACCGCGAGGTCCGCCGCCGCTGCCTTCACGGAGCCGAGCCGGACGGTCGCCGAGAACGCCCGCAGCTGTGCCGGGGTCAACCAGAACCTCCCCTGATCACCACGGATGCGTACATAAGTGGCGAGTGTGACCTATGTCTCAAACTACCCCACAGATCGTTCCGGGGCCATGAAACCGGCCGAACCCCCGGACCCCGGCCGCACGCCTCGCACATCGGCGCCCGGCGCATCGCCGCCGCCTTCGTCCATGGGCCGTTCGGCCCCGGAATCTCTGCCGAAGGCCCCTGTGCCCGGCGGCCGCGCATGACGATGATCGGCGCATGCGAGGAAGGGAAGGTCAGGAGTGATCGCCGTGGTCGGACATCCGGATCTCACCGTGCCGACGCTGGCCATCCTGGAGGAGGAGCTGCGCTCGCGGCTGGCCGACCGTGCCCGCCCCGGCCGTGCCGGGCTGGTCCGGGCCGGCAAGGGCCTGCCCGTGGTGTTCGGGCGGGCCGCGCGCAAGGCGGGGCTGGCCCTGGTCACCGTGCTGCCGACCCTCAGCGGCGTGCCCGCCCACGTCGCCGAGCCGGATCGCAAGGCGGCCGGTGAACTGCTGCTGCTGTCGCAGATGGTGCGTCTGGTCGAGTACGACCCCGGCGACCGCGCCTCCTGCATCAGCGCCGACGAGGCCCTGGTCCGCTCCTGCGCCCGGGTGCTGGCCATCTGGGACGGCTCACCCTCCAACGGGCGTGACGCGACGGCCCACTTGGTGGCCTACGCGCGCAGCCACGGCGTCGACGTGGAGGTGCTGTGGCCGCGCGGCGCCGAGCACCGGACCGTTCCGTCCGCCGAGGCCCGGGGGGTCTGCGGGCTCACAGGTCGTTCTTGACCCGGCGCAGCGTCCCTTCGGGGCCCGGTTCCACCTGGGAGGCGACGGTGCCGCGCCCAGCGCGGTGACCGGCCCGGCGAGTTCCTCGGCGAACCGCCCGATCATTGCGAGGCAGTCATAGGTCGGCACCGCGTACCAGCGGTCGGCCTGCCGTACCGTCCGCCGCTCGGCGTGCTCGGTGAACGCCGGTGTCTGGGAGGCCGGCGCCATCGGTTCCCACAGGGCCGGGAACGTCGAGACCGAGGCGGCCACCGGGACGAGGACGAGGGTGGGCGCGAACAGCGGCGGCACCGCCTGCGCGGTCCGCGAGCGATCCGGTGCGGGCCGGTGATCCAGATGCTCTTGCCCTCGCCGTCGGCGTCCGCGCGGACCACCGCGGTGCCGCCCAGGACGAGGACCAGTTCCCTCACGGTGACCAGGTCCCCGACCCCGGTGAGCGCGGTGAGCAGACGCGCCTTGTGGGTCTTCCGCGCTGGAGGTTCCGCTCATCGGACGGCTTCCTCACTGGACACCGGGACGGTCCGCTGCGCGGGCAGCGCGGGCACGACGCCCTCCAGGTGGCCGCTGGCCGCCCGGATCGCCTCGGGGTGGTGGCGTAGGACCGGCCGGGGCCCGTCCTGGAGCGAACATAGCGCCGAATTAATTGCTGACTTTCGCAATTCCGACATTCGCTCCGCCAGGGTCTGCGGGGGTATGTCGGGCCCGCCGCCGAGCCCCCGTTCGTCCTGCCGGACGGCGCCGGGGCAGCCCGTCATCAGGCCCTCCGCCCTCCGCGCTATCCTGGTTGCGCGGTGCGACCTCGGTCCCCGCACGGCGGTGGGTCCCGCCGTACCCAACCGCGGCAATGTCGCCGCCAATGGTCCCTCCTTATGACGAAGTGCGCCCCCGCACGCCCCGGGCGCCCTGTAAGAGGAGGCCCATGTGGCAGAGCGGACCGCGCTGAACGCAGCCACCGAACGCGGCATCGAGCGGCGCACGCCGGCCCGTCGGAGCGTGCCCTGGCGCACGCAGGGACCGGTCCTCGCGGCCATCGCCGTCGGCGGCGCCATCGGGGCCTGCGCCCGCTACGCCACCGCGCTGCTGTGGCCGACCGCGTCCGGTGCCTTCCCGTGGACCACGTTCTGGGTGAACGTCAGCGGCTGCGCCGTCATCGGCGTCCTCATGGTCGTCATCACCGACATCGGCGCCGGGCACCGCCTGGTCAGACCCTTCTTCGGCACCGGTGTGCTCGGCGGATTCACCACCTTCTCCACTTACACCGTGGACATCGAGCGCCTGACCGACACCGGCCGGGCCACCACCGGCCTGCTCGACCTCGTCGCGACCGCGCTCGGCGCCCTCGCGGCCGTCTGGACCACCGCGCACCTCACCCGGCGCGTCATCGAGTGGAGAACATCATGACGACAACGACCGCTCCCGGCCTCCGGCTCACGGTCCTCGTCGGCGAGGACGACATGTGGCACCACAAGCCCCTCTCCGCCGAGATCGTGCACCGGGCGCACCGGGCCGGGCTTTCCGGCGCCGGCGTGTTCCGGGGCGTGGAGGGATTCGGGGCGACCTCCCTGATCCACACCCGCCGGTTGCTCTCCCTCAGCGAGGACCTGCCGGTGGCCGTGGTCGTCATCGACACCGAACAACGCGTCCGGGCCTTCCTGCCCCAGCTCGACGAGCTGGTCGGCGAGGGCCTGGTGACCATCGACCACTGCGAGATCGTGTGCCCGGGCGGCCATGACGACAAGGAGAGTTCGTGAACTGGCTGCTGGTCATCGCCGGAGCCGTCGTCGGCGCACCACTGCGCTATCTGACCGACCGCACCGTGCAGTCCAGGCACGACACCGTCTTCCCCTGGGGCACCTTCACCGTCAATGTCGTCGGCAGCCTCGTTCTCGGCCTGATCACCGGGGCGGTCGTCGCGGGCGGGCTGTCCTCGAACTTCCAGCTGCTGATCGGCACCGGGCTGTGCGGGGCGCTGACCACGTACTCCACGTTCTCCTACGAGACGCTGCGGCTCGCCGAGGACGGGGCGGGCTTCTTCGCCGCCGCCAACGTCGTCGCGAGCATCGTCGCCGGACTCGGTGCCGCCTTCCTGGGCGCCGCGCTCGCGCAGTCCCTCTGGGCCTGATCTGGCACCCTGCTCCGACGTGGTGTTTTACAGTGTTTGGCGCCCAGTTCGGACGACAGGACCTGTGAGGTATCCGCGAACATGTCGACGCAGACGTTTGAGTTTCAGGTGGAGGCCCGTCAGCTGCTCCAGCTGATGATCCACTCCGTGTACTCGAACAAGGATGTCTTTCTGCGCGAGCTCGTCTCCAACGCCTCCGACGCACTGGACAAGCTGCGCCTGGAGAAGCTGCGGGACGACGCGCTCGACGCCGAAGTTTCCGACCTGCACATCGAGTTGGACATCGACAGCGAGGCCCGCACGCTCACCGTGCGGGACAACGGCATCGGTATGTCCTACGAGGAGGTCGGGCAGCTCATCGGCACCATCGCCAACTCCGGCACCGCCGAATTCCTGCGCGAGCTGCGCGAGTCCAAGGACGCGGCCGGTGAGGAGGGGCTCATCGGCCAGTTCGGCGTGGGCTTCTACTCCGGCTTCATGGTGGCCGACGAGGTGACCCTGGTGACCCGGCGGGCCGGGGAGAGCCAGGGCACCCGCTGGACCTCGCGCGGCGAGGGGACGTACACCCTGACCGCGGTCGAGGACGCGCCGCAGGGCACCTCGGTCACCCTGCACCTCAAGCCGGCCGACCCGGAGAACCAGCTCCACGACTACACCTCCCCCTGGAAGATCAGGGAGATCGTCAAGCGGTACTCGGACTTCATCACCTGGCCGATCAGGATGGTGACCGAGACCCCGGCCGACGGCGAGGAGCCGGCGCCCGAGACCCTCAACTCCATGAAGGCGCTGTGGGCGCGGCCCCGCGACCAGGTGTCCGACGACGAGTACCACGAGCTGTACAAGCACATCGGGCACGACTGGCGCGACCCGCTGGAGACCATCCGGCTCCAGGCGGAGGGCACCTTCGAGTACCAGGCGCTGCTCTTCCTGCCCGAACACGCCCCCCACGACCTGTTCACCCGGGATTTCCGCCGGGGCGTACAGCTCTACGTCAAGCGCGTGTTCATCATGGACGACTGCGAGGCGCTGCTGCCGCCGTACCTCCGCTTCGTCAAGGGCGTCGTGGACGCGGCCGACCTCACGCTCAACGTCTCCCGCGAGATCCTCCAGCAGGACCGCCACATCGAGATGATGCGCCGCCGGCTGACCAAGAAGGTCCTCTCCACGATCAAGGACCTGATGGGCGAGGAGTCGGACCGCTACGCCACGTTCTGGCGGGAGTTCGGCACCGTCCTCAAGGAGGGACTGGTCACCGACGCGGAGAACCGCGAGGCCCTGCTCGCCGTGTCCTCGTTCGCGAGCACGCACCACGAGAGCGAGCCGACCACGCTGAAGCAGTACCTGGAGCGGATGAAGGACGGCCAGGACGACATCTACTACCTGACCGGCGAATCCCGCCAGGCCATCGAGAACTCCCCGCACATGGAGGCGTTCCGCGACCGGGGCATCGAGGTGCTGCTGCTCACCGACGCCGTGGACGAGGTGTGGGTCGACGCGGTCGGCGAGTACGAGGGCAAGAAGCTGCGCTCCGTCGCCAAGGGCGAGTTCGACCTCGACGCGAAGAGCGAGGACGAGGGCGCCGACGGCGAGCGGGAGAAGCGGAACGAGGCGTACGCCGGTCTGCTGGAGTGGATGGGCAAGCGGCTGGAGGACGACATCAAGGAGGTACGGCTGTCCTCCCGGCTCACCGTCTCCCCGGCCTGCGTCGTCTCCGACGCGCATGAACTCACCCCGGCCCTGGAGAACATGTACCGCGCCATGGGCCAGGAGGTCCCCCGGGCCAAGCGCATCCTCGAACTCAACCCCGGCCACGCCCTGGTCCAGGGGCTCAACGAGGCGTACACCGAGCACGGCGACGGCACCGAACTCGCCGAGACCGCCGAGCTGTTGTACGGCCTCGCGGTCCTGGCGGAGGGCGGCCAGCCGAAGGAACCGGCCCGCTTCGTGAAGCTGATGGCGGAGCGGCTGGAGAAGGCGCTGTAGGGGACGTACGGGGGAAGGCGGCCGGCCGTGTCGGGTGCGGCGGCCGCCCTTCCTCCCCCGGCGTACGGGGTCTTCCTAGGCGTACGGGGTGAAGTGCGCCGGGGCGTGCGCGATGGGCAGTTCGGCGCACCAGGCGGTGAGGATCTGCGCGCTGCACACGAACAGGCCGTCGGGGAGCTTGTCCAGGGGGTACCAGGCCCAGTCGCCGACCCGCTCGTCCGGCTGGGTGGCCGGTTCGCCCCGCCATGCGGTGACGAGGGCGCCGACGGTGACGCGTACGACGTCCTCGACATGGTCGACCAGCGTGCCCAGCAGCCCGACGTCCTCGGTGCGCACGATCAGCCCGGTCTCCTCGGCGAGTTCCCGTACGACGGTCTGCTCCAGGGACTCCCCGGGCTCCACCGTGCCGCCCGGGAGTTCGAGGGTGCCGCGCTGGTGGCGGCCGAGGAGGACGCCCCGCTCACCGAGGACGATCGCGCCCACGCCGAGCGCGGCATGCGGGACGGGGGGCTTGGCGGAGCGTTCGCGGCTGGTGATGGTGCCGACGTCCGGTGCGGACACGGGAAACTCCTGGGTGAGCGGGGTGCGTGGGCGGGCGACCCGCCGAAACGGGTGGCCGTCACCATGGTTCCAGCAGTTCACCGGGTGGTGTCGGCCGGACCGTCCTCGAAGTGGGCCGGATAGACGCTCGGTTCGTCCAGCGGCAGCTTGAGCCAGGCGATCATCTGCCGCAGCTGGTGGTACGCCCGCAGCCGCTCGCTGTCGCTGTCCTGCCGCTCCGCCTCGGCGATCGGCTCCCACAGCCGGTGCACCATCACCGGGCCCACCTCCAGCAGACCGCCGCTGCCGCCGGTCGCCCAGCGCGCCAGCACATAGCGGGCGAGGGCGCCGACCGGGATGTCCAGGTTCTCGGCCATGCCCCGCAGGGTGGCGAGCGGATCGAGCCGGCCGTAAAGGACGACGTCGGACTTGAAGTTGGCGTGCGGGTCGTCGTCCGGCCAGTCGGCGTCCCAGCGGTGCAGCCGGATCACCGGCTCCTCCCGCGGACCCGTCTCCTCGTACTCCCCATGCGGCATGGTGGTCATCCGCCTCTACCTCCGTCTCGACCTCGCACTCGGCCTCGCTCCCGAACCTCGGGCAAGGCACAGCCTGACGCACCTCGTCATCGGCGGCAGCGGCTTCCTCGACGGGGACCGGTTTCCTCGGTGGGGAACCGGTCCGGCGGGCGACGGCGGCCGGGTATGCCCGCGCGGCGACGTACGGCAGCCGCCCGGGAGCTCTCGCGGGGGCCGACCGACTGCGACTGGACACCCGGCGTCACGGTCGACTTGCCGCAACCGTCGACCGGTTACGACCGACGGGCGTGATCCGTGGCCTCTCGGACATCCGACCCGGGCGACGACGGCCGAGTGTGCCGTCCGGGTCGCGGGTGGCCGTGCTACGGCAGGAGAGCGGTCGGTCGATGGATCGGGCGGCGCCGTGTTCCTCGGGGCCGGGTGCGCTACGACGAGTCCGCCGCCCCGGATCCGATCACGCCCGGCGAGGTGCTCGTGCGCGAGTCGGCCGCCGGCAGCCGTGCCGGGACACTGTTCACCGGCGACGTCCCCGTTGCCCCACCCACGTGGCGGACCTCGCCTCCCGCCCCCGCTCAGACACCGAACTCCTGTCGGCGCCCGGGGAGTTGTGAGCCCCATCTGTAGGAGGGCAGCTCGATGTTCCCGGCCTTGGCGAACTGTGCGGCGAGCACGTTCCGCATCGGGCGGCGGGTCATCTGACGCATGGAGAGGTCCCGCAGCCGGATGCCGAGGCGGCTCCTGGGCGCGTATCCGGAGGCGCCGCCCGGTGGGAGCTGCTGGGCCTGGTCGACGTACGGGCGCATGACCTCGTCGTAGCGGCGCAGCGCGGCCTGGTGGTCGCCCCCGGCCATGGCCAGTTCGCCGGCCAGTACGTACGCGCCGACCAGGGCGAGACTGGTCCCGAGGCCGGTCAGCGGGGTCGCGCAGTACCCGGCGTCGCCCAGCAGCGCGACCCGGCCGCGCGACCAGCCGTCGAGGCGGACCTGGCCCAGGGAGTCGAGGAAGAAGTCCGGGGCGGTGCGCATCGCCCGCAGCAGCCGCGGGGCCTCCCATCTGACGTGGGCGAACCGCTGGGCCAGCAGCTCGTGTTGGGCGGCGATGTCCCGGCGGTCGTAGGCGAGGGGCGCCGAGCGGAAGCTGAGGCCCGCCTTGATCTCGCCGGGCAGCCGGCCGGGCCGGGCGGAGGCGACCAGACCGGGCGGCGCGTTGTGCATCATGTACCAGCCGTCCAGGTCCAGGTCGTCGGTGGCGGTGAACCAGGCCGTGTAGAGGCCGAGCGGGCGGACGAACTCCCGCTCCGAGCCGAAGGCCAGCGCGCGCACCACGGAGTGCGGCCCGTCCGCGCCGACGACCATCCCGAACCGGCGTGGCGCGGCCCGCTCGAAGGTGACCGTGACCCCGTCCGCGTCCTGCTCCAGCGCGGTGATCGTGTCGTCGAACAGGTACTCCGTGTCGGGCAGGCTCGCCTCGTACAGCAGCCGGGCGAGATCGCCCCGGAGGATCTCGATCTCGGAGACGATCCCCTCGCCGCCGAAGCTGTCGGCGGGCAGTGCGGCGGTGACGCGTCCGGCGGTGTCGACGAGGGCGAGCCCGCGCTGGTCCACGCTCTCCGCCCTGGCCCGCTCCATCAGGCCCATGCGTTCGATCACGGTACGGCCGGCGCCGCGCAGATCCACGGTCTGGCCGCCCGGCCGGGGCGCCGGCGCCCGCTCCACGATCGTGACCGTGAAGCCCCCTTCGCGTAGCCAGTACGCCAGCGCGGGCCCCGCGATGCCGGCGCCGCAGATGAGTATCTCGTTGTCGGTCATGAGCGTGAATGTACGCCGTACGCAAGTTAGGACGCAAGCGCGAAACGGCATGCTGGTCAGGGGAGTTACGGCACAGTGCACTAGTGCGTGAGAGTGCTGAGAGGGGGACGTACGGGCTTATCGCCAGGTGTCGCGGGCTTACGATGGCCCCCTTCAGTGCACTAGTACGGAGGATGTCCATGAGCGGACAGGCGGTGTCGCGCTCCGGTCAGATCGTCGGCGAGCTGCGCCGGCGGATCGAGACGGGCGAACTGGCGCTTGGCGAGCGCGTGCCCTCGACCCGGGAGATCACCCGCCAGTGGGGCGTGGCCATGGCGACGGCCACCAAGGTGCTGACCGAGCTGCGCCGCGAGGGCCTGGTCCGCGCCGTACCCGGCGTCGGCACGGTCGTGGCGCCCCCGGCGCGGCCCGCCCGCCCCGCTGCCGCCACCCGGCGCGGCACCCGGTCCGCCGACGCGTCCGCGGCCCCGTCGGCGCTCGCGCTCGACCGGATCGTCACCGCCGCGATCGAGGTCGCCGACGCGGAGGGGCTGGCGGCGGTCTCGATGCGCCGGGTGGCCGCCGAACTCGGCGTGGCGACCATGTCGTTGTACCGGCACGTCACCGACAAGGACGACCTGCTGACGCGGATGCTGGACACGGTCATCGCACGGGACCCGCTGCCCGCCGACCCGCCACAGGACTGGCGCGCGGCGATCGAGCTGGCCGCCCGGCGGCTGTGGGGCCAGTTCCGCCGCCACCCGTGGCTCGCGCCGGCCCTGTCGGTGACCCGCCCCCAGATGGTGGTCTCGGCCCTGCCGTACAGCGAGTGGATGCTCTCCGTCCTGCACTCCCGCGGCCTCGACCTGCGAACCGCCTTCACCGCGCATCTGATGCTGCTCAACTACGCCCGCGGCATCGCCGTGAACCTGGAGTCGGAACGGGAGGCCGAGGCGTACAGCGGCCTCGACAGCGAGCAGTGGATGGACACCCGGGAACCCGAACTCCTCGACATCCTGGCCAACGGCCGCTTCCCCGTCCTCTCCCGCCTCGCCACGGCGGGCTACGACCTCGACCTGGACGCCCTCTTCGAGTTCGGGCTCCAGCGGCTGCTGGACGGGGTGGCGGCGCTGCTCGACCAGGGCCGCCGGGGGGAGACACCCTGCACCCCGTGACCGCGCTCCACCTGGTTGGGGGATGACCCCCGCATCACCCGTCCGCACCGCCGAAGGCGACGCCGAGCGGCCGTCCGTCGAGGCTGGACCTGACAGAGGTACGCCGCGCCACCGGAGAAGAGGGTGCCCCCGTATGCCACACCACGCCGCGAGGACGTCGGAGGCCGCCCGGGCTGCCCGATGGGCGGGGGCGCTGCTGTGTCTCGCGGTGGCCGCGATCCATGTCGTGGACCAGGGCGGCATCACGGCGACGAGGGATCCCCGGTATGTGGGCGTCGCCTACCACGTCCTGGAGATCGCGGCCGTGGTCGCCGCCGTACTGCTCCTCGTCGGCCTCGTCCGCCCGGGATGGCTGCTGGCCGCCGGGGTCGCCGTCGGGCCCCTGCTCGGTTACGTCCTCTCCCGGGGCCCGGGACTGCCCGACTACCGTGATGACATCGGCAACTGGACGGAACCGCTCGGGCTGGCCAGCCTGGCCGTCGAGGGCGCGCTGCTTCTGCTGTCGGTGCCGCTTTTCCTGCGAAGCCTGCGCCGGGCAAGCCACTGAGGCTGAAGTGTCCGACGGCCGACGGGGGTTGTCAGTGCCGGGCGCTACGTCTTCCGCATGACCTTCGCGGAGAGCAAGAGCGAGCGTATCCGGCCGGAGCGCTTCCATGGGAGCGCCGGTGTGGAGGACTGGCGCGTCGTGGGCGAGGGGGCGTGCGCGTACTTCCGGACCGGGTCGTTCGCGGTCGGTGCCCGGTTCGTGGGGGCGATCGGAGAGTTGCCCGGCGCCGAGGGCGATCACCCGGACGTCGACGTGCGGCAGGACGCCGTGGTCGTACGGCTGATCGCGGTCACGGACGACTACTACGGGCTGACCGAGCGGCACGTCGAACTGGCCCGGCGGATCTCCGCGGTGGCCCGCACGCTGGGCATATCGGCCGACCCGTCCGCCGTGCAGACCGTCCAGGTCACCGTCGATGCCCTCGAAGGCCCGAAAGTGGTGGCGTTCTGGCGTGCGCTGCTCGGCTACCAGGACCGTGCGCACAGCGGCGAGGACCTGATGGACCCGCTCCGCCGCGGGGCACCGTTCTACTTTCAGCCGATGGACGCACCGCGCCCGCAGCGCAACCGGATCCACATCGACGTATGGGTGCCCTACGACCAGGCCGAGACCCGGATAGCCGCGGCGCTCGCGGCCGGCGGCCGACTGGTGAACGACGCCGACGCCCCGTCGAACTGGGTCCTGGCCGACCCCGAGGGCAACGAGGCCTGCGTCGGCGTGGCCGGCCCACCCGCCCCGACGGAGTAGCGGGCCCGCCACCGTCATGCGTACGGCTGTGACCTCGCTCGCTCGACCCGGACGCCCCTCCAGGAGCAGGACCCGGTCCGCTGTACCGCAAGGGCGCGCCGCCCTCAGCTCTGCCCCCGCCCCCAGAACCGCAGTCGACTCTGCTCACACCGCTGCGTCTTCTTCCCTGGGGAGTGCCCGCCGGTGGCGGCAGGCTGCTGGGAAAAGACGGCTGGGAGGCGACAGTGACAACAGGCCCGGCCCCTGCGGGGGCGCCGAACGACGTGGACGCCCGGACGGCGTCCTTCGCGCAGCGCCGGCTGTGGTTCATGGACCAGCTGGCGGGGTCCTCCAGCGGGTCGATGCTGCCGTTGGTGCTGCGGCTGCGGGGGCGCCTCGATGTCGACCGGCTGGAGCGGTCGCTGGACGGGATCGTGGCCCGGCACGAGGTGCTGCGGACGCGGTTCACCGCCGTGGACGGGGAGCCGGTGCCGGTCGTGGACGCGCCCGCCGGGCTCACGCTGCGCCGGGTCACGGCGGACGGCCCCGAAGAGCTGTACGCCCGCTGCCTGGGCCGCCCCGTCGACCTTGCCGAAGAGCACCCGATCCGCGCCACCCTCGCCCGGGTAGCCGAGGACGAGCATCTGCTGCTGGTCGAGGTCCACCACATCGCCGTGGACGGGTGGTCCTGGGGCGTGCTGCTGGAGGAACTGGCCGCCGGATACCGGGGCGAGGAGGTCCAGCCGCCCGCCGTGCAGTACGCCGAACTCGCCCGCACACAGGCCGACCGGCTCTCCGGCGCCCGGCTGGAACGGCTGCTCGGGCACTGGCGGGAGCGGCTGACCGGGCTGACCCCGCTGGAGCTGCCGACCGACCGGCCCCGGCCCCGGGTCTGGGACGGCTCCGGTGACGTCGTCCGCTTCGACCTGCCCGCCGAACTGGTCACCGCCGTGGACGGGCTGGCACGCTCCCACCGCGTCACCCGGTACATGGTGCTGCTCACCGCCTACCAGGCGCTGCTCGGCCACTGGTCGGGCCGTACCGACGTCGCCGTGTGCAGCACCCTCGCCGACCGGGCCCAGCGCGGTGCCGCCGAGCTGATCGGCCCGCTGGTGAACACCGTCGTGCTGCGCACGGACCTGTCCGGACGGCCCGGCTTCGACACCCTGCTGGAGCGGGTACGGCGCCGGGTGCCGGCCGATCTGTCGCATGCCGAGGCGCCCTTCGACCTCGTGGTCGGCGCGCTCGGCGGATCCCGGGACCTGTCCCGGCACCCCCTCGCCCAGGCGTCGTTCACCCTGCTCAACTCCCCGATCCGGCCGGTGCGGATGGCGGACCTGGACGTGGCGCTCGTCGAACCGCCGCTGACCGAGACCCCGTTGGACCTCTTCCTGGACCTGACCCTGCGCACGGACGGCAGCATCGCCGCCATCCTCCAGTACGCCACCGCCCTGTTCGACGCCACTACGATGCGCGCCTTCGGGACGGCGTACGTCGCCCTGCTGCGGGCCGTCATCACCCAACCCGCCACTCCCGTACACGAGTTGGCGCGCACCCTGGCTGCCGGGCCCGGTGCGCCCGCGCGGCCCAGGAGCGACTGGCACCACGCCCCCGACCGGCCCGCGGCACCCGCGGCACCGGTCGCCTTCTCCGGGCGGCCCGACGCGCTCGCGCTGCGCTGCGGCGACGACAGCGCCACGTACGCGGAACTCGACGCCATGTCCGGCGGACTCGCCGCCGCCTTGCGTGCCGCCGGAGTCACCGCCGGCAGCCCGGTGGGTGTCGTACTGCGCCGAGGTCTGTGGTCGATCGCCGCCATCGAGGGGATCTGGCGGGCCGGCGGGGTGTACGTACCGCTCGACCCCGAACTGCCCGCGCAACGCCTCGCGTTCATGGCGCAGGAGGCCGGGCTCGCCTGTGTCCTCAGCGCACCGGCGACAGCCGTGACCGCCGCCCCGCTCGCGCCCGTCGCCGTCGACGTCACCGCCGTCACCCCGGACCCGGACGGGCCCCGTCACCGGCCCGACCCCCAGCAACTCGCCCATGTCATCTTCACATCCGGGTCCACGGGACGCCCCAAGGCGGTCGGTGTCGAACACGCCGCGCTCGCCTCGCACGTGGCCGCCGCGCGGCAGCGCCTCGGCATCACCGCCGCCGACCGGGTGCTGGCCTTCGCCTCCTTCTCCTTCGACGCCTCTCTCGACCAGGTGCTGCCCGCCCTCACCTCCGGCGCCACCGTCGTCATGCGCCCCGAGGAGCCCTGGCTGCCCACCCAGGTGCCGGAGATCGTCCAGCGGCACGAACTGACCGTGGTCAATGTGCCGCCCACCTACTGGTCCGAGCTGGCCCTCTCCCTCGACCGGCGGCTGGCCGCCGCCCTCGCGCCGCTGCGGCTGCTGGTCCTCGGCGGCGAGGCGGTACCGGCCGACACCCTGGCCGTCTGGCGGGCCGCCGTGCCCTGGGTGCGGGTCTGCAACGCCTACGGGCCCACCGAGACCACCGTCACCGCCACCACCTACGACGCCGAGGAACCGCCCGCCGACAGCGTGCCCATCGGCCGCCCGCTCGGCGACCGGCGGGTTTACGTGGTGGACGCGGACGACGAGCAGGTGCCCGTCGGGGTGTCGGGCGAACTCCTCATCGGTGGCATTGAGTTGGCACGCGGCTACCTCAACCGGCCCGCGCTGACCGCCGACCGCTTCGTCCCCGACCCTTACGGCCCGCCCGGTGGCCGCCTCTACCGCACCGGCGACCTCGTGCGCTGGACGACCGGGGGAGAGCTGGAATTCGTCGGCCGCCGCGACGACCAGGTCAAGATCCGGGGCTTCCGTGTCGAACTCGGCGAGGTGGAAGCGGTGTTGCGGGCCTGCCCGCTGGTCGCCGCGGCCGCCGTCCGGCCCGACCGCGCCACCGGACAGGCCCTCACCGGCTATGTCGTACCCGCCCCGGACGCGCCCGCCGCGCCCGACCGGGCGGAGCTGCGGGCCTGGTGCGCCCGCTATCTGCCGCACTACGCCGTCCCCTCCGACTACGTCACCCTGGACGCCCTCCCGGTCGGCGTCTCCGGCAAGCTCGACCGGGGCGCCCTGCCCGACCCCGACCGGGGCCGCCCGGCCGACGACGCCGCCTTCGCCGCGCCCCGCGACGAGACCGAGCGGATCGTCGCCGAGGTGTGGGCCGATGTCCTGGGCCTGGAGCGGATCGGCATCGACGACAGCTTCTTCGACCTGGGCGGGCACTCCCTGCTCGCCACCATGGCGGTCTCCAGGATCGCCGGGCGGCTCGGCCGGGACATCGAGCTGCGCACCGTCTTCGAGCACCCGACCGTACGCGGCTTCGCCCCGCGGGTGGCCGGCGCCCGCACCTCCGGCACGACCGAGGTGGTGCCCGTCGACCGCGCCCGCCCGCTGCCGCTGTCCTTCGCGCAGGAGCGCCTGTGGTTCCTCGACCGCACCTCGGACCGCGGCGACTCCTATCTGCTGTGGTACTGCTGGCGGGTCCGCGGCGGACTCGAACGCGACGCATGGCAGCGGGCGTTGGACGATCTGGTGGCCCGGCACGAGGTGCTGCGCACGGCGCTGATCGAGTCCGACGGCCGCCCGGTGCAGCAGGTGTGCGACCCGGTGGGCGTGCCCTTGCACTGGGAGGCGGCGCCGAAGGGGCCGGACGAGGAGTCCCGCCTGGACGCCGTACGGCAGCGGGCCGCGGCCCTCGCCACCCGCCGCTTCGACCTCGCCCGGCCGCCCCTGCTGCGGGCCGGCGTGTGGGAGCTGGCCGACGACGACCATGTGGTTCTGCTCGCCCTGCACCACGCCGTCACCGACGGCTGGTCCAAGGGCGTCCTGCTGGACGAGCTGGCCCACCACTACGCGGCCCGGCGTGCGGGACGGGAGGTCCACCTTCCGCCGTTGCCGGTCCAGTACGGCGACTTCGCCGTATGGCAGCGTGAACGTGCCGAGAGCGGGGCGCTGGAACCGCAACTCGCCTACTGGGAGCGGGTGCTGGCACAGACGCCCGCCCTGGAGCTGCCCACTGACCGGCCCCGGCCGGCCGCGTTCACCGGGCGCGGCGGTGCCGTCGAGATCGATCTGCCCGCCGCGTTGGTGCACCGGGTGGACGCCTTCGCCCGGGAGCGCGGCGCGACCCGGTTCATGGTGCTGCTGGCCGCCGCCCAGGCGGTGCTGGCCCGCTGGTCGGGACAGACCGACGTCCCCGTGGGCACGCCTGTCGCCGGGCGCGGCCGCCTTGAACTGGAGCCGCTGGTCGGCTTCTTCGTCAACACCGTGGTGCTGCGCACGGACCTGTCCGGGCGGCCCACCTTCGCCGGGCTCGTGGACCGGGTGCGTGAGGTGGTGCTGGGCGCCTTCGACCACCAGGAGGTGCCGTTCGAGCGGGTCGTGGAGCGGCTGCGCCCCGCACGCGATCTGTCCCGCAACCCCCTGTTCCAGGTGATGGTGGACGTCCAGGACGCCTCCACCGGCGGCGCCGGGCTGCCGGGGCTCGACACCAGAGACTTCCAACTGCCCTGGGGATCCGCCAAGTTCGATCTGACGGCCACCTTCGTGGTGCGGCCCGACGGGTTCGCCCTCAACGTCGAGTACGCCGCCGACCTCTTCGAGCCGGCCACCGCCACCCGGTTCGCCCGCCATGTCGGACGCCTGCTGGAAGCCTTCCTCGCCGACCCCGGCACCCGGGTGGACGCGGCACCGCTGCTGTCCGCGGGGGAGCGTGACCTGCTGGTGGCGACGGCGGGGCGCGAGGTGCCGCCCGCACCGGCGTTCCGGGTGGCCGGCCGCCCCGCCGACCCCGCCGTGGTGTGCGAGGGCACGAGCCTCGACTATGCCCGACTGGACGCCCTGACCGGTGGGTTGGCCGCCAGCCTCGCCGACCGGGGGGTCGCTCCCGGTGACCCCGTCGGGGTGTGCGTCGGGCGAGGCGTCTGGTCCGTGGCCGCGATGCTCGCCGTGTGGCGGGCGGGCGGCGTCTACGTCCCGCTCGACGCCCTGCTGCCCGAGGACCGGCTCCGGTACATGCTCCAGGAGGCCGGGGTACGGCACGTGGTGGCCGACGCGCACACCGGCGCGAAGGTCACCGCGCTCGGGGTCGGCGCCGTAGCCGTCGAGGACGTACGACCGCTGCCCGACGGACCGACGCGCACCCCCGACCCGAGCGACCTCGCCTACGTCATCTTCACCTCAGGCTCCACCGGCCGCCCCAAGGCCGTCGGGGTAGAGCACCACGCCCTGGACGCCCATGTGGCCACCGCCCGCGAGCGGTTCGCGCTCAGTGCCGAGGACCGGGTGCTGACCTTCGCGTCCACGTCGTTCGACGCCTCGCTGGAGCAGATCCTGCCGGCGCTGAGCACCGGCGCCACGGTGATCGTGCGCCCGGACGAGATCTGGGCGCCGGAGGAGCTGGCCGCCCGCGTCGCGGCCGAGCGGGTCACCGTCATGGAACTCACCCCGTCCTACTGGGCGGAACTGGTCTCCCACCTGGACCGGCTCGCCCCGCGGCTCGCCTCGCTGCGGCTGCTGGTGACCGGTGGGGAGGCACTTCCCGCCGATCCGCTGGAGCGGTGGTTCGCGCATCTGCCGCAGGTGCCCGTGCTCAACACCTACGGGCCCACCGAGTCGGTGATCTCGGCCACCGCGCACACCGTGGACGGCGCCCGCGGCGGACGAGTTCCCATCGGCCGGCCCCTGGGCGGGCGTCGTACCTATGTGGTCGACGCGCGGGGCGAGCTCGTCCCCGAGGGTGTCCCTGGCGAACTCCTCGTCGGCGGGCGCGAGTTGGCCCGTGGATATCTGGGGCGGCCGGCGCTGACCGCCGAGCGGTTCGAGCCCGACCCGTTCGGGCCGCTCGGCGGGCGGCTCTACCGCACCGGGGACGTCGTACGCCGACTGCCCACCGGCGAGCTGGAGTTCCTCGGCCGCAACGACGACCAGGTGAAGATCCGCGGGTTCCGCGTCGAGCCCAGGGAGGCCGAGGCGGCACTGCGCCGGCACCCCGGGGTCCGGGCCGCGGCGGTCGTCGTCCGCACCCTGCGCGGCGAGGCCGCCCTGGTGGGCTACGTCGTCGCCGACGGGCTGTCGGAGGAGATCCTCCAGACGCACTGCCGGGCCCAACTGCCGCACTATCTGGTGCCGTCGGCGTTCGTCCTGCTCGACGCGCTGCCGCTGACGGTCCAGGGCAAGCTGGACACCGCCGCCCTGCCCGAGCCCGCGGCACCCGAGGCGACGGCCTTCGTGGCGCCCCGCAGCCCGGCCGAGACGGTCGTCGCCCAGATCTGGTGCGAGGTGCTCGACCTGCCCCGGGTCGGCGTCCACGACGACTTCTTCGCCCTGGGCGGCCACTCCCTGCGCGCCGTCGCCGTCGCCTCCAGACTGCGTACCGCGTTCGACTGCCCGCTCCAGGTCAGGGACCTGTTCGAGCATCCCACGGTGGGGCGGCTCGCCGCCGAGGTGGAGAGCCGACTGCTGGAGTTGATCTCGCAGATGAGCGACGACGAGATCGACCTCTCCCTCACCGCCGACTTCTGAGGGCCTTTCGCCCCGACACCCGCTTCCTTCCCATGAGTTCAGATCGGAGTGCCCTCATGACCACATCCGACGTGCGCCCAGGACCCGCCGCCCCGTCCGCCACGCTGTCCCCGGCCGCCCGGCGCCTGCTGGAGCAGCGGCTGCGCGGACTGACCGGCGCCCGCGACGACGGCCCGGTCCGCATCAGCCCGCGCCCCGAGCGCATCCCGCTGTCGCCCGCCCAGCAGCGCCTGTACTTCCTGGACCGCCTCGACCCCGGGGCCGCCACCTATCTGCTGCCCGCCGCCTGGCGGTTCACCGGCCCCCTGGACCTGCCCGCGCTGCGCGCCGCCGTCACCGACCTCACGGCCCGGCACGAGCAGCTGCGGGCGGTCTTCCCCGAGCACGAGGGCCTGCCCTACCAGCGGATCCTGCCGCCCGACCCCGCCTGCCTCGACCTGGTGGACGCCACCGGACCGGCCGGCGCGGACCAGGAGGGACGGCTGGCCGCCACCGTGCACGCCGCCGCGCTGCGCCCCTTCGACCTCGGCCGGGAGCCCGCCTTCCGCGCCACCCTGGTCCGCGCCGCCGACGACGACCATGTCCTGGTCCTCGGCATGCACCACATCGTCTCCGACGGCTGGTCCCTCGGTCTGATCGTCCGCGACCTGACCGAGCTGTACCGGGCCAGGACCGGGAATCGTCGCGCCGAGCTGCCCGAACTGCCCCTGGACTACACGGACTACGCGATCTGGCAGCGCGGCGGCGACCAGTCCGCGGCGCTCGACCACTGGCGCACCAGGCTGGCCGGCCTCACCCCGCTGGAGCTGCCCACCGACCACCCCCGCCCCGACACCCCGGGCGGCCGCGGCGACGCCCATGTCCTCACCCTGTCGCCCGCGCTGACCGGTGCGCTCGGCGAACTCGGCCGACGCGCGGGCACGACGTCGTACATGACGGTGCTCGCCGCCTTCCAGGCCGCGCTGGCCTTCCACAGCGGGCAGCAGGACATCGCGGTCGGCACCGTGGTGGCCAACCGGGAGCGGGCCGAGACCGAGCAGCTCGTCGGGTTCTTCGTCAACACCCTGGTCATGCGCGGTGACTTCAGCGACGACCCGACGCCGGCCGTGCTGCTCGCCCGTACCCGGGAGCGGGTCCTGGAGGCGTTCTCGCACCAGTCGCTGCCCTTCGAGCGGGTCGTGGAGGCGCTGAGCCCCGAGCGCGATCTCGCCCGCAACCCGCTGGTGCAGGTCCTGTACACGCACACCGACATCAGCGGCTCCGCGTTCGACCTCGGCCGGGCGACCGGGACGCCGTTCCGGATCGACCTCACCACCGCCAAGTTCGACCTCACCCTCGATCTGCGCGACGGCGACGGCCGCACCGAGCTGGCGTTCGTCTACCGGCCCGACCTGTACGACGCCGGGACCGTGGCGGCCCTCGCCCGGCACACCGTGAACCTGCTGGAGGCGTTCTGCGCCACCCCCGACACCCCGCTCAGCGGCATCGACCCGCTGACCCCCGCCGAACGCGCCCACCTGCTCGGCCCGAACGGCCCCGCGAACGCCGGCAACGAGCCCCGGACCGCCCCGCGCACCGCCCCCGACCGGCTCGCCGAGCACATTGCCCGGGCGCCGGAGGCGATCGCGGTACGCGGCACCCACAGGACGGCCGGCCGCTCCCTGACCTACGCCCAACTCGACGCCCGGGCCTCGCACCTGGCCCGACGGCTGCGCGCGGCCGGGGTCACCCCGGGCTCCCTGGTCGGCGTCTGCCTCGACCGCACCCCCGACCTGGCCGTCGCCCTGCTCGCCGTCTGGCGCGCCGGAGCCGCCTACCTCCCGCTCGACCCCTCCCACCCGAAGGCCCGCCGCGAGTTCACCGTCGCCGACTCCGGCATCGAGTGGATCGTCACCGACAGCGCGACCCGCGGCGCCGTGGAGCAACTGCCGGTCCGCCTCATGGCGTTGGACGAGGAAGGCGGCGCCGAGGCCCAGACCCCCGACATCCGCCCCGCGCCCGGCGACCTCGCGTACGTCATCTACACCTCCGGCTCCACCGGCCGCCCCAAGGGCGTCGAGGTCACCCACGGCAATCTGGCCTGGCTGCTGGCCGCCGCCGACCGGCACTTCGACTTCGGCCCGGACGACGTGTGGACGCTGATGCACTCGCCCGCCTTCGACTTCTCGGTCTGGGAGCTGTGGGCGCCGCTGACCAGCGGCGGACGCGTGGTCGTGCTCGGCGCCGACGAGGTCCGCGATCCGGCCGCCGTGCACCGGGTGCTGCGCGAGCAGGGCGTCACCGTCCTCAACCAGACCCCGGCCGCCTTCAAGGGTCTGCGCGCCCACCTCAAGAGCACCGGGAGCGACTTCGCCGAACTCGCGCTGGGCACCGTGGTGTTCGGCGGCGACGCCTTCGACGTCCGCGACTACGGCGACTGGTTCACCGCCCCGGGCGGGAAGCCCGCCCTGGTGAACATGTACGGCATCACCGAGACCACGGTGCACGTCACCTTCCGCACCATCACCGAGAACGATGTGCACGGCACCGTCCGTTCCCCCATCGGCCGTCCGCTCACCGGACAGCACGGGTACGTCCTCGACCCCGGAGGCCGGCTCGTGCCGCCCGGCAGCGTCGGCGAACTGTACGTCTCCGGCGGCGGCGTGGCCCGCGGCTACCGCAACCGGCCCGAACTGACCGCCGAACGCTTCCTGGACGATCCCTTCGGCGCGCCCGGCGCCCGGATGTACCGCACCGGCGACCTCGTACGGGTGCTGCCCGACGGTGAGTTGGCGTATCTCGGCCGCGCCGACCACCAGGTGAAGATCCGCGGCTACCGCATCGAACCCGGCGAGATCGAGACCGCGCTGCGCGCCCTGCCCGGCGTCGCCGATGTCGCGGTGGTCGCCCGCCGGGACGGCGAAACGGCCCGCCTGGTCGCCCATATCGTCACCCCGGAGGCCCGCCCGCTCGACGCGCCCGCGCTGCGCGAGGGGCTGCGGCTGACCCTGCCCGACTACATGGTGCCCGCGCTGTTCGTCCGGCACGAGCGGCTGCCGCTGACCGCCAACGGCAAGGTGGACCGCGCCGCGCTCACCGCCGTCGCCCCCGCCGCCGCAGGACCCGGCACCCATGTACCGCCCGAGGGCCCGCTGGAGCAGGCCCTGGCCGGGGTGTGGAGCCAGGTGCTCGGCGCCGAACACGTCGGCCGCGGCGACAACTTCTTCGACCTGGGCGGCGACTCGATCCTCGCGCTGCGCCTGGTCGGTCTCGCCAGGCTCGCCGGACTCGGCTTCTCCGTCGCCGACGTCTTCCGCACCCGCACCCTCGCCGACCTCGCCGGCCTCGTCACCGAAGCCGTCGACGAGCCCGCCCCCGTCGCCCCGTTCTCCCAGCTCGACCCCGCCGACGCGGGCCGGCTGCCCGACGGGCTGGAAGACGCCTATCCGCTGACCATGCTCCAGGCCGGCATGCTGCACGAGATGCTCGCCGACCCCCGGCGCGGCGCCTACCACAACGTCACCGACCTGAAGATCAGCACGCCTGAGGGCTTCGACCGGCATGCCTTCCAGGCGGCCGTGGACGCGGTGGTCGCCGGACACCCCATCCTGCGCAGCTCCGTCGACCTCGTCACCTACCGCGAACCCCTCCAGCTCGTGCACCGCGCCGCCCGTCTGCGGGTCGGCTACACCGATCTGCGCGGGCTGCCCCGCGACGAACAGCGCGCCCGGCTGCGGGAGTTCGTGGACGAGGAGTTCGAGAAGCGCTTCGACCTGGCCGCCGCGCCCCTGGTCCGCATCCATCTGCACCACATCACCGACCACGATCTGCGGCTGGTGCTCACCGACTGCCATGTGGTGCTGGACGGCTGGAGCCTCACCTCGCTCGTCGCCGACCTGCTCGCCCTGCACCGCGAGGCCGTCGCCCACGGCACCACGCCCCGGCCGCCACAGGCCCCCGCGTTCGCCGAGTACGTGGCCCTGGAGCGGGCCGCCCTCGACAGCGAGGAGTCGCTGACGTACTGGCGCGACAGCCTCGCCGACCTGCGCCCGGTGACCTTCCGCCGCCGGGTGCAGGGCGACGCGGGCGCCGACCGGCCGCCGGTGCACGAGGTCCGGCGCTCCTACGCCCATCTCGCCGAGCGCATCGGGAAGTTGGCGAAGGAGGCCGGGGTGCCGCGGCGTACCGTGCTGCTCACCGCCTTCCACCACACCATGAGCCTGTTCGCCGACCGCGACGAGAGCGCCCTCGGACACAGCATCGGCCTGGTCACCAACGGACGGCCCGAGGTGCCCGGCGCCGACCGGATGCGCGGACTGTTCCTGAACACCGTGCCGTTCGGTGTCGCCCGCCCGCGCGGCAGCTGGCGCGCCTATCTGCGGGACGTGTTCGAGGCCGAGCAGGAGATGCTGCCGCACCGCAGGGTGCCGCTGGTCCGCATCGCCCAACTGCGGCCCACCGAGCCCAGCCTGACGGACACCGTCTTCAACTACGTCAACTTCCACCGGCTCTCGCACTACTCCTGGGACGACTCCCTGGAGATCGCCCGGACCATGTTCCCGCTGCTGGTCAACGCCAGCGTCAACGCCTTCACCCTCGATGTGGACCCCGAGTTCGTCGCCCCCGCCACGGCCGAGCAACTGGCCGACGTGTACTGCGCCCAGCTGGAGGCCATGGTCGCCGGGCCCGACGCCCGGGTCACCCGGCCCGCGCTCACCGGCACGGCCCGCGCCACCGCCCTCGACGTCTGGGCACGCGGACCCGAGATCCCGTCCTCGCCGCTGATGCTCCACGAGCACATCGCCGGGCACGCCGCCCGCACCCCGGACGCGATCGCCGTCGAGCACCGCGGACACAAGCTGTCGTACGGTGAACTCCAGGAGCAGGCTGAGCAGTTGGCCAGGAGGCTGCGGAACCTCGGCGTCGGCCCGGAGACGGTCGTGGGCATCTGCGTCGAACGCGGCCCCGACCTGGTGCGCGCCGCCGTCGGGGTGCTGCGCTCCGGCGGTGCCTTCCTGCCGCTCGACCCCCAGCACCCCACCGAGCGACTGAAGTTCATGGCCGACGACAGCGGCATGCGGGTCCTGCTGACCCAGCGCGCCCTCGACGGCACGGTCCCCTTCGACGGCCCCGTCCTCCATCTGGACGCCCCCGCCGCGCACGTCGAGCCCGTCCCCGGCCGGGAGCCCGACGCCGACACCCTCGCCTACATCATCTACACCTCGGGCTCCACCGGCACCCCCAAGGGCGTCGCCCTGCCGCACCGCGGACTGTCCAACATGCTCGAAGGCCAGCGCGACCTGGTACGCCCCACCCCCGGGGACCGGGTGCTCCAGTTCGCGTCGTTCGGGTTCGACGCCTCGATCCTCGAACTCACCTGGTCCCTCGCCAACGGCGGCCGCCTGGTCACCGCGCCCAAGGAGGACCTGCGCCCCGGTCCCGACCTCGCCCGCACCCTGCGCACGGCCCGCGTCACCTGCGCCATGCTGCCGCCCAGCGCCCTCGCGGTGCTCGGCGAGGACGACTTCCCCGAACTGCGGGTCCTCCAGGTCGCCGGCGAGTCCTGCCCGGCCGAACTCGCCGACGCCTGGTCGCGCGGCCGCCGTTTCCACAACGTCTACGGCCTCACCGAGACCTCCGTATGGTCCGTCGCCGCCGAACTGAGCCCCGGCCAGGGACAGCCGCCCATCGGCACCCCGATCCGCAACACCCGCGTCCATGTCCTGGACGACGACCTCCAGCCCGTCCCGGCCGGCGTCCCCGGCGAGATCTACCTCGGCGGACAGGCCGTTGGCCGCGGCTACCTCGGCCGCCCCGGACTCACCGCCGCCACCTACGTACCCGACCCCTACGGGCTCCCCGGTGACCGGCTGTGCCGGACCGGCGACCTCGGCACCCACCGGCCCGACGGCTCCGTGGAATGGCTCGGCCGCCGCGACTCCCAGGTCAAGCTGCGCGGCTTCCGCATCGAACTCGGCGAGATCGAGCACGCGCTGCGGGCCCTGCCCGAGGTCCGCCAGGCCGTCGTACTGCACCGCACCGACCTGCCCGGCGGCGAACCGGCCCTCGTCGCCTACCTCGTCCCGCAGGGCCCCGCCGCGCCCACGCCCGAGGAACTGCGCCGCGCCCTGCGCGCCTCGCTGTCCGCGTACATGATCCCCGCCCGGTTCGTGCTCCTCGACGAACTGCCCGTCAACCGCAGCGGCAAGATCGACAAGCGGGCGCTGCCGCTGCCGCCCGCAGAACTCGACCGGGAAGACACCGAGTTCGTCGCCCCGGCCACCCCGGCCGAGAAGGTGCTCGCCGAGATCTGGCGCGAAGTCCTCGGCCTCGCCCGGATCGGCGTCCACGACGACTTCTTCCGCATCGGCGGCAGCTCCCTGTCCACCGTCCGGGTCTCCCTGATGTCCGCCGGACGCGGCCTGACCGTCTCCGTCGGCGATCTGATCGAGCACCCCACCATCGCCCAGCTCGCCGAGCACGCCACCCGCGCGGCCGGAGCGGGCCTGCCCGCCGCCGTCACCTCCGAGGTACGGCTGCGCGAGGGCACCGGCGAGCCGCTGTGGTGCGTGCACCCCACCGGCGGCAGCGCCGCCTGGTTCGTACCGCTCGCCCGCGCCCTGCCGCCCGGCCGGCCCGTGCACGCCTTCCAGGCGCGCGGACTGCTCGGCGGGGTGGACCCGAGCACCGTCACCGGGATCGCCGCCAACTACGTCGCCGAGATCACCGACCGCACCGCGGACGTCACCACGGTCACCACCGGCGAGCGGGCCCCGCACGCCCTCCTCGGCTGGTCCATGGGTGCCAACATCGCCCTGGAGATGGCCACCCAGCTCGACCGCGCCGGGCACCCGGTGGCCCCGCTCGTCCTGATCGAGCCGTACCTGCCCAACCCCGCAGCCCGCGCCCGGCTGAACGGCGTCACCGACGACCTGCGCACCGCCTGGCGCCAGCGCGACCTGATCCGGCAACTGCCGCCGTCCCCGGAGCGCGACCGGGCCACCGCCGAACTCACCGCCACCCTGCTGGGCGCCGGCATGAGCCCCGCCGAGGCGGCCCTGGTCGAGAACGCGCCCATCGAGGTGTGGCACTCCCTGCTCGCCGCCCTCGCCGGCTACGAGGTCCGCCCCTACCCCGGCCATATCCACCTGGTGGTCGGCAGCGAGGCCGCGGGACTGCCGCGCGGCCGCACCATGCCCGGCCTGGACGTCGACTACGACACCTATCTCGCCCGCTGGCGCGACCTGGCCGGCGGCGGGCTCACCGTCCACATCAGCGAGGGCGACCACATGTCGATGATGGCCGAGCCGAGGGTGTCCGGCATCGCCGAGATCCTCGTCGCGATCAAGGAGGGGGAGAACCGATGACGACGGCGACCCCGACGAGTACGGCGACCGTCCCCGCGACCACGTTCACCGAGCGCTACCTGCTGTCCCCCGACATGATCGCCGACCCCTACGGTCACCTCGACGCCCTGCGCGCGTACGCCCCCGTGCACTGGAGCCCGATGCACCACGCCTGGCTGGTCACCGGCTACGACCAGGTGATGCGCTGCCTGCGCGACCCGGGCGTCACGGCCGACCGGGTACGGCCCCTGATGGACGCCGTGCCGCAGGGCGCCCGCGAGGACGCGGAGCGGGCGTTCGGGATCCTGTCCCGCTGGATGGTGTTCAACGACCCGCCGCAGCACCGCAGGCTGCGCCAGGTCTTCCAGGAGGCGTTCGCCGCCCGGGCGGTGGCCCGCTACCGGACTTTCACCGAGAAGGCGACCCGGGCCGTCCTCGCCCGCAAGGCCGTTCCGGGCCGCACCGGCGACCTGATGGCCGACGTGGCCAAGCCGCTGCCCGCGCTGGTGTTCGCCCGCTGGCTCGGTATCCCCCGCACCGACGCCGCCGCCTTCTGGTACTGGAACGCCCGCGTGGCCGACCTCGTGCTCGGCACCGCCCAGGAGGAGAGCGAGTACCGGGCCTCCCTCCAGGCGCTGGTGAGCCTGGAGGACTACCTCGCCGGGCTGGTCGCCCGGCGCCGCGCCGAACCCGCCGACGACCTGATCAGCCAGGTCCTGAAGGAGGGCCGGGTGGGGGAGTCGGTCACCGAGGAGGAGTTCGTCGGGATGCTCACCCAGATGGCGTTCGCCGGCGGGGAGACCACCAGCAACCTCATCGCGAACACGGTCCTCGCCCTGCACACCCGCCCCGGCCAACTCGCCGCCGTACGCGAGGATCCCGAGCTGGCGCAGGGCGCCGTGGAGGAGGCGCTGCGCCTGGACGGCCCGTCCAAGATGTCGATCCGCGCCGCCGTCTCCGATCTGGAGCTGGACGGCCACACCCTGCGGGCGGGCGACCGGATCTTCCTGGTCACCGCCGCCGCGAACCGGGACCCGGCCCGCTTCCCCGACCCCGGCCGGTTCGACGTCCGGCGCACCGGCGCCACCCACCTCGGCTTCGGCTTCGGCGCCCACTTCTGCATCGGCGCCGCGCTGGCCCGGCTGGTCGCCGTCGCCGCCGTGCGGACGCTCGTCAGTGACCACCCCGGCCTGACCCTGACCGACCCGGGCGGGCTCACCTGGCAGCCGTCCCTCCTCAACCGCAGCCTCACCGCGCTGCCCGTCCGCTACTGACCGGACCGCCGTGAGCGTCCGCACCCCCGAAAGGCACACCATGGCCACCACCCTCGCCGGCGCCGGTCCCCGGCTGTGGGCACCCGCCCGCCAGCGGCCCTTCCGACTCCTGTGGCTGGGACAGTCGTTGTCCCTGCTCGGGGACGGCTTCAGCGTCGTCGCGTTCTCCTGGATCACCCTCGGCCTGACCGGCTCCACCCTCACCCTCGGCTACGTCCTCGCCTTCCAGGCCGTGCCCCGCGCCCTGCTCACCCTGGTCGGCGGCACCCTCAGCGACTCCTGGTCCACCCGCACCCTGATGATCGCCTCCAGCTGGACCCGCGCCGCCCTGATGGCCGGGGTCGGACTGGCCGGGCTCACCGGGCATCTGACGGTCTGGATGCTGTGCGCGGCGGCCGCCGCGTTCGGCACGGTGGACGCCTTCTTCCAGCCGGCCCGGGTCTCGATCCTGCCCTCGGTGGTGGACAAGGACCTGCTCACCCCGGCCAACGCGCTGCTCGGCGCCGGTTCGCGCACCGCGGCCGTCGTCGGGCCCGCGGTCGGCGGTGTGGTCATCGCGCTGACCCGGGCGCCGGTCGCCTTCGTGGTCGACGCCGTCTGCTTCGCGCTGTGCGGCTGGTGCGTGTCCCTGATCGCCACCCGGCCCCGCACCGCCGCGCCGCAGCAGCCGGCGGACCCCCGGGACGGCGAGGAGACGGAACGCCCCCCGTCCCTCGGTGCCCGCATCCGCGAGGGCATCGCCTTCACCCTCCGCGACCCGCGGCTGCGCACGGTCGTCGTCCTCGACACCGCCGTCAACTTCTGTTACGCGGGCCCTTTCACGGTCGGTTTCGCCACCCTCGCCGAACAGGTGCTGCGCGGCGGCTCGGCCACCCTGGGCGTGCTCAACGGGTCCCTCGCCGGCGGCGCGATGCTCGGCACGCTGGCGGGCGGCGCCATGGGCGGCCGGCCCCGGGTCGGTCTGCTGGTGGCCGCACTGGCCGGCTGGCTGGGCGCCGGGATGGCGGTCCTCGGCCTGGTGCACAGCACCCCGGCGGTCGTCGCGACCGTGCTGGCCATGGGCTTCGCCATCGGCTTCCAGGGGGTGTTCGGACTGAGCTGGATCCAGCGCAACATCCCCCAGGAGGTGCTCAGCCGGGTCATCTCCGTCGACATGGTCCTCGGCTACGCCGCCGCCCCGCTGTCCCTCATCGTGTGCGGCGCGCTGGCCAGGACCGGCACGCTCGCCCTGTTCGGAGTGGTCGCCGCGGTGCTCGCCCTCACAGGGCTCGCGGTGCTCGGCTCCCGGGCGGTGCGCGAGATGCGTTAGGGCCCCTTCGAAGAAGGCCCTAGGAATCGCGCAGGGCGGCCGAACGCGCGCACAGATCCGCGCGGTTGGCCGCCCCCGTCTTCGTGATCAGGCTGGCGATGTGCTTCTCCGCCGTACGCGGGGAGATGAACAGCCGGTCGGCGATGTCCTTGTTGGACAGCCGCTCCGCGAGCAGCCGGAACACCTCGAACTCCCGGACCGTTATGCCCTGGGCGCGCAACGGGTCCGGGATGCCGCTGCTCCCGGTGCGGTGCTGGCGCACGGGGGCACCGAGCCGGCGCAGCCCCGCCCGGCAGGCGCCCGCCACGGCCGGGATGTCCCGCTCGTGGAAGTAGTGCTCCGCCTGCCGCAGCCAGCTGACCGGATCGCCCCAGCCGTCCTGGTGCGCCGCGTCCGCGATCAGCCGCAGCCCGAGATGCCGGGCCAGCGGATACGGCTCCGCCACCGCCTGCGCCGCCTCGACCGCACGCGCCGCCCCGGCCCCCGCGCCCTCCCGGCCCAGCAGCACGGCCTCCGTGAGCAGCACGAAGTGCCGGTTCCAGCGCATCCGGGCCATCGCGGTGGCGGTGATCTCCGCGTGCCGGGTGCGGTCCGCGCGCCCGGCCAGTACGTCCAGCAGCAGCACCATGCCGTGGGTGCCGCTGAGATGGTACGTCGAGGGGTTGTCCGCCTCCAGCGCCAGCACCGTGCCCAGATCCTCCCGGGCCTGCTCCCGGTCCTCCTCGAGGAGCGCGCAGAACGCCCGGGCCAGACCGTGGCTCAGCGGCTCCTCCTGCGAACCGGCCCCGTCCCACTGCGCGAACGCGGCCAGCGCCGCCTCCATCCCGGCCCGGTCGGCATGGTGCGCCGCGAGGACGGCCTGTGCCATCAGGACGTACCGCACGGCGGGCGCGAGCCGCAGCCGTCGTACGACGGGCAGGCACTCGGCGGCGGTCGCGCGCGCCGTGTCGTGGTCACCGCGCAGTACGGCGTCGAGTACGAGGATGCCGTCGACGGTGTGCACGATGTTGACCGAGCCGAGCCGCAGGGCCTCCTCGCGTGCCGCCAGCAGGCCCGTGGCGTCGCCCTCGGCGAGCCAGGCGTTGCCGCCGAGCCGGGTGGCCGCGTACATCCGCTGCAAGGGGAGCCGGTGGCGTTCGGCCGTGGCGAGGGCCTGCCCGAGCATCGCCTCGGACTCCTCCGGGTCGCGTTCGCGGGCCACGGTGGCGAGCAACTCCTGTGCCTGGCAGGCGACCACGGGCAGCCCGTGCCGTTCGGCGGTGTCGGCGGCCGAGCGGGCCAGCTTCTCCGCGTGCTGGGTGCGGTCGGGGCCCGGGGTGTCGAGGGCCAGATAGGCGGCCGTCACATCGACGGTGGCGGCGGTCATCTCGTCCGGCGCGCTCGCCAGCACCTCACGGGCGCGGGCCACCTGCCGGTTGCCGTCGCTCCACCGCCCCGCCGTGTGGGCGACCTTGGCCAGCCGGGCGTGCAGCGTGGCGAGGCGGACGGGACTGAGCCCGGAGCCGCCCAGCAGATGCAGGTCCTCGGCCAGTTCGAAGGCGCGCGCGAAGTCACCGGCCTCGGCGAGCGCCGGCAGCAGGTTCTCCAGGACCGCGGCCCGCCCCTGCGCGTCACCGGCCTCGGCGAGCAGGTTCTCGGCACGGCTGAGCAGGGTCACGGCGGAGCCCAGCGCCCCGGCCGCAAGGGCCCGGCCGCCCGCGTCCGCGAACAGCAGCCCGGCCGCGCCCCGGTCCCCGGCCTCGCTGCGCAGCCCCGCCGCCAACGCGCACCAGTCGCCGCCGAGTTCGGGATGCAGTTCCTCGACCGCCTCCGCGCCCCGGCGCGCGAGGTCGGCCCGCTGGCCCGGCGTCATCTGCGTGAACAGGGCCTCCACGGTCAGCGAGTGCCGGAAGGAGTACCAGTCGGGGGCGGGTTCGTCGGGGATCACCAGCCGGGCCGCGACCCCCGCGTGCAGATGGCTGAGCAGCGCGCGGTCGTCCACGCCGCTCATCCGCTGGAGCACGGTCAGCGGGAAGCGCCGGCCCAGCACGGCGGCCGCCGACAGCAGGGTCAGGCCCTGCGCGCCCAGCCGGTCGATGCGGCGCAGGATGTCCCGCGCCAGCGTGGAGGAGACATCGCTGCGCAGATCCCCGATCGCCCGCCAGCCGTCCTGGCCCTGTACCAGGGTGCCCGCCCCGATCATGGTCTGGAGCAGCTCCTCGACCAGGTACGGGCTGCCGGAACTGTCCTCCCACAGCCGCTGGAGCACCGGCTGCGGCACCTCCTGCGGGTCCGCCGCGCCCAGTTGGGCCGCGACCATCTCGTCCGCCTGCTCCCGGGTCAGCGGCGGGATCTCCAGCAGGGTCGCGGCACCGCGCCGGCGCGCGGACTGGGCCAGGTCCAGCGCGTCGCTGAAATCCGTGCGCACGGTGGCGAGCAGCAGGACGGGCGTGTACTCCAGGTTGTCCACGAGGTATTCGAGGACGCCGAGCGTCTCGGGGTCGGCGTCGTGCAGATCCTCCAGGAGCAGCAATTGGCCCTGGCCGCGCCCGGCCGCGATCAGCAGCCGCAGCACCGCCTCGCCCAGGATGACCATGGAACTGCTCTCGCGCTCGCCGGTGTCCCAGTCGGGAATCAGCCGTCCGAGCACCGGCCGGTACGGGCCAAGGGCCAGGTCGTCCATGGACTCGCCGCCCCGGAACAGCGACATCAGCGCCTCGGTCAATGGCCGGAACGGCACCGCCGGGCCCGTGGTGCTGCTGCGGCCGCGCAGTACCCGCATACCGGAGTCGAGCGCACCGCCCACCACCTCGGCCGCGAGCCGCGACTTGCCGACGCCGGCCTCGCCGACCAGAAAGACCACACCACCGCGTCCCTGTTGAGCACCGCTCAACGCACGTTCGAGGAGGTGGAGTTGGGGACCCCGCCCGACCAGGGAAGGCGTATGGGAACGCATGAACGCAGATGATAATCGGAATATCGCGACCTGTGGCAGGTCGCCCCGTCCGGACCGTGCCGCTCCGCTTGGACACACGGCGGCGCGGACCCGCAAGACGGGTCCGCGCCATCACGCCTGTGGCAGTCGGCGGTCGCCTACCGGGGGGCGGAGACCGACGTGTCGATGGTGCTCAGCGTGATGACAAGGCCGCTGGTGAGGACCATTCCGGCCAGCACCCGGGCGCGGGCGCAGGCGCGGTTACGGCCCTTGAGGGTGATGCCACCGGCCGCGTCCTGCTCGTCGGCGGCGATCTCGGCGGCGATCTCCGTGGCGTCGGCGGTGGCGGCGGTGGCGGCGAAGTTCTTGTCCATGAGGTGATCCCCTTCAGATGGTCCCGCGCGGGTGGGCGCGGGGGCGGAGGCGGAGAGGTGCGCGGTGGTCAGTTGCCGTATTGGCCGGGATGTCCCAGGAGCAGGACGGAGGGCACGGTGCCCGGATGGGCCAGGCGGAGCAGTCCGTAGCCGATGCCGGAGAGACCGGTCAGCAGTCCGGGGGAGGGAACGTGGTCGGGGGTGGCGCAGCGGTGGCCCTGCGCCTCGACGAACGCGAGCGCCTGGCCGGTGCGCAGGGTCAGGGCTTCGGCGGCCGGGCCGTCGCCCCGCTCCGCCAGGACCGTGAGGGCTTCCAGGGCGCCGAGGGCGCCCTGGCCGAGGCTGAGATCGGGCCCGACCTCGGCGTCCCGCAGCAGGGCCGAGAACTCGTCGGCGGCGCAGGGGAGTCCGGTGAGTGCCGAGGTGGCGGCCGCCACTCCGGCGAGCCCGTGCGCCCAGGACGGATCCGTCCTGGTGTCCCGGGCCCGCCGGGCCGCGCCGTCGAGCAGGGCCCGGCCGGCGCTCGCGTGCGCCGCGGACCGCTCCGGCCGTGCGGCGGCGTACCGCAGCAGCGCCCAGCCGATCCCGGCGGCGCCGTCCGCGAAACCGGCGTCCTCGACGGGCCCCGCCTGGCACAGCAGGTCGGCCAGGGCGTCCGCCAGCTCCAGCGCGCCCGGGGTCCCGGTCGCCTCGTGCACGGCGACGGCGGCGGCCAGCGCCCCGGCCGTACCGCAGGACAGCCCGGGGTCCGTACACCCGGCCGCCGCGTGGCCGAGCGCGGTCAGCGCGTCCGGCAGGACCTGCGTCAACTCCTCGCCCAGCAGCGCGGACAGCCGCACCAGGGCGTAGCAGATGCCGCCGAGACCGTCGTAGGCGCCCGGGCCCGCCGCCGCGCCCAGCTCGGGGTCGGCGGCCAGGGCCTTCAGCAGCGCGGGCAGCGGCCGTACCGCCTCCCGGGCCAGCGCGGTGTACCGGTCGGCGCCGGTCAGCGCGCCGGTGTGGGCGAGGAAGAGCGCGACCCCGCAGTAGCCCTGCGCGAGCCCGGCACCCATCGGCAGCACCGCCCAGTGCGGACCCGAAACCCGTTCCAGACCGAGCCAGTTGGCGCGGCCGCCGTCGCGTACCGCACGGGCGGCGATGTCGTCGGCGATCCCGCACACCGCGGCCAGCAGCCGTGAGGCGTCGGGCACCACGGCCGGCACGGGCGCCACGGCGAGCGCCGACCTCGGCCGGTCCGCCGGCTCGCAGGCGCCCCGGGCGGCCAGCGTCGCCGAGACGATCCACTCCTGGTCGCGGCAGTCGATCTCGTCCATCCGTGCGATCTTCTTGCGCACCGCGGCCAGACTCGCCTCCGGCAGCACGTCCGCGAGCCAGGTCCCGTCGGCCGCCCGGACCCCTGTCCCGGACGGCCGATGGGTGAACAGGGGGACGTCGCCGCGCCACAGGTCGGCCGTCTCGTGCTCGATCAGCCGCGAGCGCGCCCGGTCGTGCTCGGACTCGGTCCACAGCACGGCGAACACCCCGTCCCGGGCGAGCGCGTCACCGAGCAGCGCCGGATGCGTGGACTCCTCCAGCAGGGTCGCGTACAGCCGGGTGGCACGGGCGATCAGCCGTGCCGGGCTGTCCGCCGCCGCCGCCAACGGGCCGTCCTCGCCGGTCAGTTCACCGCCGTGCGCCGCGATGGCCGCGTACGCGGTGCGGAAGCCGTCGAGCAGGGCGGCCCGGTGGTCGGCGCCGTCCAGCGGGCGGCCGTCGGGCAGCGGCTGGTTCTGCGCGGCCGGGCTGAGCAGCGGCCCCCGTACGGCGCGCATGGTGTCGCGGCCGCTGTCCGCCCAGTGCAGCCCCTCGCTGGGGAAGGTGCCGTCGGTGGAGCGGCCCAGCGCGGAGATGTCCAGCGCGCCGTGCTCGCCGATCAGCAGATGGGGCAGCAGGCAGGTGCGGTGCACGGAGGTGTGCAGGGCGTCCGCGGCCGGGTCGGCGCCGGCCGTCATGGCCTGCCCGAGGCCGGTGTGCAGCAGCGTCTCGGCGTCCACCAGGACCGGCTGGTCGCCGCAGGCGATGACGTTCTCGTAGTGCATGTCGGCGCCGTCCACCGCGTAGAGCAGCGCGAGCAGCACGCCCTGGCGGCGGTAGAAGGCGTCGGTCTCGGTCACCGAGCGGCACCAGCGGTGGGAGACGAACTCCAGCCAGCCGTAGCCCTCCCGGCGCACGGTGCGCGCGGTGCGCAGCGCCAGATCGGGCACCTTGGTGTCCAACCAGGCGGCCAGCTCGTCCAGCAGGGCGTGCTGGCCGAGCGGCCGCGGCTTGTACACCACGCGGGCCCCGTCGGCGAAGCGCAGCACGGCCACCGACCGGTTGCCCTGGTGGGCGTCGCCGAGCCCGAGTTCGACGCGGACCAGCGCCCCCGGGTCGCGGCCGTCGAGGAGAGCGGCGACCAGCTCGTCCCGGTCGGCCCGGAAACGGGCGGCCAGTTCGGCCGCCGCGTCCAGGGCGTCCAGCGCGGTCTGTCCGAGCATCCGGGCCAGTACCGGATAGGCGGCGAACAGATCACCGAGCCCCCGCCGGGTGCCCGCGCCGGCCACGAAGGACGCGAACCGCTCCCGCGAGGTCGCCCCCGCGAGACGTCCGGCGCGCCGGGCCCCGGCGAGTTCCCGTACGAGCGTACGAGCGGCCAGCCGCACCAGCTGCGAGGTCAGCCAGGTCTCGAACTCGCCCTGCCACACGCTCCGTTCGGTGACGGGCACGCCCGCCAGCAGGTCGGCGAGGCGTTCGGTGGCCGGGGCGACGAGCGGTCGTACGACGTGGGCGAAGGCCTCGGCGCCCGTACGGTCCGTGGCCGGCTCCTCCTGGTGCTCGGGGGCGGCGTCCAGCGCGGCCGCCACATAGCGGGCCCAGCGGGGCTCGGCGGCGCGGGCGGCGAGCCGCTCGGCGGGCTCCGCCGCGAGGGCCGCCACCGTGGCGCCGTCCACTCCGAGGTGCGCCAGCCGCAGCGCGAAGCCCTCCGCGTCCCCGGCGGCCCAGGGGGCGCGGACGGGGGCGTCGGGGTCGGCGGGCGCGGCCGGTCGGCCGGGGGCGGCGAGGCGCTCCGCGAGGGAAAGCGCCGGGGCCCACCAGGCGAGCGGCAGGCCGGCGCTCCGGGGAGTCGAGAGGCTGGCGGTCTCAGTCACGTCAACGAAGGTCCCAGACGGGGGCCGACCCCCACATGGGGAAGTGACCCCCATATTCTCCCCGGCCCCTTCCCAGGGGTGGGGGCGGGCGCCCCGGAGGATGGGGAAACCGCAGGTCGGCGCCGTACTACCCATAACCCCCATGCCCGTCCCCCATAGGCCCCCAGGAACACCCCCCATGTCCCTACGGCCGCCACCCGCACGCGCGACTACCCAGAGACGCCCCCATGCGTCGCCACGGGTACCCCCCATATGGCCGACGGCCCCCGGCCATGGGCCGGGACATGCCCTTACGGGGGCCGCGCAGCTCTTAAGGGGCCTCGCGTGAGTCTCTGGAGCCCCCCGGGGCGCGCCCTTAGGGGCTCCGCGCACGCCCTTAGGGGGTTCCGCGCAGGCCTTAGGGGCGTGCGCAGGCGCCCCTAAGGGGACCTGCGGCCCCCCCTAGGGGGTCCCGCGTCGCCCCTAGGGGGGCTGCGCACGCCCTCAGGGAACCGTCCCCACCATCCCGCGGCGGGCCCGCAGCGGAAACGTGGGGACCGACTACCGATGCCCGCCCCCAGGAGACGACAGCAGAGTGAGCGTCGTACCCCACAGGCCGCCCGCGGTGCTCACCACCGGGCGAACGACCTTGCAAGGAGCAGAAGATGGGAGTTCCCGTACCCGTCGGTGTGGTCGCCCTCGACCCGGTCCTGGAGGCCGGCACCCGCAGTACCCTGCTCGCCTGCCCGGAACTCACCGTGTGCGAGCCCGGGAACGCCCGGGTCGCGGTGCTCACCGTGGACCGGCTCGGCCCGGCCGAACTCGACATGGTGCGCACCACCCGTGCCCACCTGACACGTCCCGCCGTCGTCCTGGTGGCCGGCGCGCTGGCCTCCGGAGACGCCCTGCACGCCCTCGCCGCCGGCGCCCGGGGACTGCTGCTGCGCCGCGAGGCGGACGCGTCCCGGCTGGCCCACGCGGTGCTCGCCGCCGCACAGGACGACTGCACCGTCCCCACCGACCTGCTCGAACAGGTCCTCGACCGGCCCGAGGGCGCCGAGCGGGGCTGGGTGGGCGGATCGCTCTCCGACCGCGAACGCTCGGTGCTGCGCATGGTCGCCGACGGGCACGAGACGGCGGAGATCGCCCAGCAACTCGCCTACTCGCCGCGCACCGTGACCACGGTCGTGCACGACATCACCCAGCGGTTCCGACTGCGCAACCGCGCCCATGCCGTCGCCTACGCACTGAGAGCGGGCCTGCTGTGACCGCCACCCTGACCGCCGCACCCGGCGCGGTGACCACGATCCTGCCCCTGCGCGTCCTGCCCGCACGGCACGCGGACCGGGTGCGGGAACTCGCCCGCCGCGCCGGCCTCGACTGCGCGATCGGCCACGGACAGCCCGGGACCGTCACCGTCGTCGTCACCGACGACGCCGAACGGGCCCTGCGCGCCACCCGGTTGCCCGGCCCGCTGCTGCTGGTGTGCGACACGGTGGGCCGCGCCGGACTCCTGGAGGCGCTGCGCGCCGGAGTCGTCGTACTGCGCAGGGCGGACCTCACCGAGGAGAGCCTCACGGCGGCCGTCCGCCGCGCCGGGGCGCCGCATCTGAGCATTCCCTACCCGGAGCTGTCCCACCTGCTGACCACCGGACCCGGACCCGGCACGCCCACCGCGCACGAGGACCGGCCCCCCTCCTTGACGGGACGTCAGATGTCCGTGCTGCGACTCATGGCGGAGGGCCACGGCAACGCGGGCATCGCACAGTTGCTTGACTGCTCCGAACACACCGTGAAGAACGTCGTCTACGAGGTCATGGCCCGGCTCGGCGCCCGCAACCGGGCCCACGCGGTGGCGCGCGCGGTGCGCCACGGACTGATCTGAGATGCGATCGCCAGCGACCCGGGGGTCACGCCCCGGGAGTCGGCAGCAACCGCGGTGTGATGCGCTCCTCCACCGCCCGCCCGTCCTCGCGGCGCACCACGTACGCGCCCTTGCCCGGCAACTCCGCGACGGCCTCGACCAGTTCGGTGCCCCGGTAGACCAGGCCCACCCCGTCGTCGGTGCAGTGCGCCGTGGGCAGGGTGCCGTCGGCGACCAGCCGGTGGATCAGCGGGCGCCGGCCCGGATCGGAGTCGTAGTGCACCCCGTTGCCGTACGGCAGCAGCCCCAACGCGTCCGTCACCGGGCGCAGTTCGGGCCCGAAGGAGTCCGTCGCACCGCCCTCGAACCAGCAGATGGAACCCGCGCTCACCCCGGCCAGCACCACCCCCGACCGCCAGGCCCGCCGCAGCACCGCGTCCAGGCCGTGCACCCGCCAGACGGCGAGCAGGTTCGCCACCGAGCCGCCCATCACCCAGACCACGTCGTGGTCGAGGACCGTGCCCTCGACGTCCTCGACGTTCGGCATGGGGAACAGGTGCAGCGGTGTCAGATCGAAGCCCGCAACCCGGGCCGCCTCCGACATCCGCGCCGCGACGTGCTCGGCGTCCCCGATCGCGGTGCCGACGTACAGGATGCGCGGTCGCCTGCCGTGCACGCCGGAGAGATCGACCGCGTGCTGGACCAGGGCGTCGAAGAGCACCCGGGTGCGTGCGGCGACGCGATGTCCTCCGGAGGTGGCGACGATGGTGGGTTCCGGGGCGGTCACGCGGTGATCGTAGCGCGCGATACGTGCTCCGGACGTGGGGGAGTCGTGAAGGCGCACCCGCGAAGACGGGCGGGCGACAACGCGGCGGGGACCGGTCGTCGGACCGGTCCCCGCCGTCTTCGCATGCGCCGCCTCGGCCGCGCGCTCACTCGCGCCGCAGTGCCACGGCCGCCGCGTACCCCGCCGGGACGAGGACGTCCCGCAGGCTCCAGTCGGGCGACGGCGACACCGGCCGTGGTCCGGTGCCGACGTGGTCAAGGGCCGGATCGCGCACCAGCCCCGTCCCCAGCCCCTTGAGGTACGCCTCCTTGCGCACCCAGGTCCGGGTGAAGGCCGCCTGCCGCTCGTGTGCCGGGAGCCGGGCCAGCTCCGCCACCTCCGCCGCGTGCAGCGCGCACTGTGCGCTGCGCACCGCCTCCACGGTGGCCACGCCCTCCACATCGACGCCGACCGGTGCGCCGGCGAGCGCCACCAGCACCAGGTCCCCGCTGTGCGACAGGGAGAAGTGCACCCCCGAGGTGCGCAGCGCGGGCCGCCCGTGCGGGCCCCCGCAGCCCGCGCACGGCTCCCGCATCAGCGGCAGCTCGTCCGCCGGGACACCCAGCAGGGGGCTGAGCAGGGCGCGCAGCGTCGCATGCGCGATCACATACGCGTCCCGGTCCCGGGGCCGCCGGAAGGCACGGGCCCGCGCCCGCTCCTGCGCGTCCAGCAACTCCTGGGCGCGCAGCAGCGATCGGTCGTCCTGGCTGCCGACCTCGGTCAGATACAGCTCCAGCTGACCACGCAGCGGCCGGGGGCCGGCGGGGTACTGCGGGTACTGCGGACCGGGCAGGTCCAGGAGGGCGGGACACAGGGGGCCGGGGGGCGAGTCCGGCAGGGGTGTGTCGCTGACGTCCGCCGGCATCCGGGCGGTCGTGAGCACGCCGCCCGGTTCTGTCGTCGTCAGGAGGCCAACTCCTGCCGCAGACAGCGAGAATGACGATAGGTCACATCCGTCGTCCGTCGGCGGTGCGTTGGCCGGCCTGGCCGGCACCAGGGCCGGCCGGACCTCAGACATCGGCCCCGGCGAGCCGGCGGCGCAGGCTCAGCGGGCGCATGTCCGTCCAGACGGCGTCGATGTGGTCCAGGCACTCCTGCCTGCTGCCCTCGTGGCCCTCCCGGTGCCAGCCGGCCGGCAGCTCGCGGTCCGCCCGCCAGATCGAGTACTGCTCCTCGTCGTTGCGCACCACGAGATACCCGTCCTCGACGCCGGGGCGCGCCTCGTCGCCGCCGCTGCCGTTCGCGGAGTTGGGTTGCGTCACGGTGAACCTCCCGCAGGTGATGGGCCGGCCGCGGATCAGGGTCCGGCGACGCAAGAGTGCCCGGCCCCCGGCCCGCCCGGTCAGGGACGAACACGCCGCAGTGGTGGCACCCGTTGCTGCCGGAACTTCCCTGGTGACCCACCGCCCCGACGCGGGACCGTGCTGCTTGGTCGCGGGCCGCCCGGCACCCCGGAAACCCCGGGCCACGCGATTTCCCGCGCACCCCATTCGGAAGGAGCACGCGATGTCGGACGAGAACGCACCTGTCCTGCTGCCGGGCGGAGGCTGGCGGCTGTGGGAACAGTTCGCGCTCCGCGGTCCCGGCTTCCCCGCCGACGGCGTGCTGCGCCTCGCCCCGCCCGGACTCGCCGAGGCCGCCGACAAGTTCGGGCCCGACAGCGAGCTGTCCGGACCGGAATGGGATGCCTTCACGGAGGACCTCGCGGCGGCCGCCGTGGACACCGCCCGCTACCTCCAGGAGATCGCCGCCCGGCCCCGCTTCCAGGCCGCGCTCGCCTGGCAGAACCCCGCCGTCCTGCGCACCGGCATCGCCCCGTTCCTGCGCTGGACCCCGACCGCCGACAGCCGCAGCAGCATGCCGCGGCAGCGCGAGGAGCTGGTCGCGCACTACTGGCAGCGGTTCTGCGTGAAGAACGACACCATCGGCTTCTTCGGGCCCGTCGGCTGGGGTTACTGGGACCTGGTCGCCCGGGGCGGCGTCGCAGTGACCCCCGGCGAAGGCTTCCTCGCCGCCCGGGAGGTGTACTTCTCCGGCTGGGCGATCGACGCCCTGGCGAAGGTGCTGGCCACGGACAGCGCCCTGATGCGCTGGATCCCGCCGCGCCGGGTGTCGTTCGTGCGCTGCGCCGACGGCACGGTGCAGGTGCCCGGCCGCCCCGCCCGGCAGCTCGGCGACCTCGAACGCGCCGTACTGGAACGCTGCGACGGCACCCGGCACATACCCGCCATCGCCGCCGAACTCGGCCTGCCCGAGGACGACGTCACCCAGACCGTACGGGACTTGATCTCCCGCCGATGGGTGCAGTGGCGACTGGAGGTACCCGCCGCCACCCACCCCGACCGCGCGCTGCGCGACATCCTGGAGCGTGTCCCCGAACAGGCCGCACGGGAAGGCGCGTTGGAGCGCCTCGCCGTACTGGAGCGCGGCCGGGACGCCGTCCGTGCCGCCGGCACCGACGCCACCGCGCTGACCGCCGCGATCACCGCGCTGGAAGCCGACTTCGCCACGCTGACCGACAGCGAGGCCCAGCGCGCCAAGGGCGAACGCACCGCGCCCTGCCGGGGGTTGGTGTACTCCGACACCCGGCGCGCCGCCACCGCCACCACCGGCGCCGCACTGCTGGGCCACCTCGAACCGCTCCAGCTGTGCCTGACCGCCGCCCGCTGGATGACGAACCGCTTCGCCGAGGCCGTCCGCGCCCGGCTGCGCACCGTGTACGAGCGGCTGAGCGCCGGGGGCGCACCGGTCGACCTGGGCACCCTGTGGCTGCACACCCTGCCCTCCCCGCACCCCGACGCGGGCGACCTCATCGACGCGATCCAGGCCGAACTCCGCGTCAAGTGGGCCCGCGTCCTCGAACTGCCCGAGGGCGCGCGCCGGGTCCAGGTGACCACCGCCGAGCTGGCCGAACGGGTCCGCCGCGAGTTCGACGAGCCCGGCGACGGCTGGTCGCTGGCCCGCTACATCAGCCCGGACGTGCTGGTCACCGCCGCCGACGAGACCGCCCTCGCCCGGGGCGACGTGGACCTCGTCCTCGGCGAGATGCACTGCGCGCTGAACACCATGGGCGCCTCCCTGTTCGTGCACCAGCACCCCGACCGCGACGAACTGCTCGCCGAGACCACCCGCGACTTCCCCGGCCCGCGCCTGCTGCCCATGCTGCCCAAGGAGCTGCCCCTGAAGTGGTCCACCCGCAGCCGGCCCTCGCTGGACCGGCCCGAGGACCACTACGTCGCCCTGGTCGACCAGACCGGCGACCCGCACCGCCCGCGCACCGTGCTCAGCGCCGACGTCCGGGTCGAGGACCGGGACGGCCGGCTCACCGCGGTCCTGCCCGACGGCACCGCGTACGACGTGCTCGACGCCTACGCCAACACCCTCACCCAGCGCGTCATGGACCGCTTCACCCTGCGCCCCGAGGGCGAGCACACCCCGCGGATCACCCTCGGCCGGATGACCGTGGCCCGCGAGACCTGGCAACTGCCCGTCGCCGAGGTGGACTTCGCCGACGAGAAGGCGGAGGCCGCCCGCTTCGTGAAGGCCCGGCACTGGCAGCGCCGGCACGATCTGCCCCGCTTCGTGTTCGTGGTCTCGCCGACCGAACCCCGGCCGTTCTACGTCGACTTCGACAGCCCGGTCTACCTCACCATCCTCGCCAAGGCGGCCCGCAGACTCGCCCGCAAGGACCCCGGCGCCCGGCTCAAGGTCAGCGAGATGCTGCCCACCCCCGAGCAGGCCTGGCTCACCGACGACGAGGGCAGCCGCTACACCTCCGAACTGCGGTTCGTGGCCGTCGACATGACCGTCGCCGACCTGAGGGAGCAGTGATGCGCACGGTCGCCGACGACCTCGCGGCGCACGCCCTGCGCCACCCCGGCCGCACCGCCCTGAGCACCCCGGCGGGCGAGGTGTCGTACGCTCGGCTGGCCACCCGGATCGAGGAGATCGCCCGGCTGCTGCGCGCCCACGGCGCCCGGCCCGAGACCGTCTGCGCGGTGGCCGTCGAGCACGGCACCGACGCGGTCGCCGCCATGGCCGCCGTGCTGCGCTGCGGCGCCGCCTTCCTCGCCCTGGACGTGAGCCAGCCCCGCGAGCGGTTGGCGGCCTTCGTCCGCAGCGCCGGCGCCCGGCTGCTGCTCACCCACGCCACCCTCGCCCCGGCCCTCCAACTCGGCGTACCCACTCTCCTGTTGGATCAGGAGGAACCCCCGGACAGCCCGCTCCCGGACATGGACGCCGACCCCCAGGCCCTCGCCTACGTCAGCCACACCTCCGGCAGCACCGGCGAACCCAGCGCCGTACTCGTCGAACACGCGAGCCTCGACGCCTATCTCCGCGACACCGCACGGGCGTTCGGCCTCGGCCCGGACACCGTGGCCCTCCAGACCGCACCGCTCGGCTACGACGCCTCCATCCGGGACACCTTCGTACCGCTGCTCGCCGGCGCCCGGCTGGTGATCGTGGACCGCGCCCGGCTGCTGCGCCCCGCGGAGTTCGCCGCCACCGTCCGCGACCACGGGGTGACCGCGCTGCTCAGCGTCACCCCGTCCTTCCTCACCCACCTCGGCGGACAGACCGACCTCACCGAACCCCTCGCGGGCGTCGAACTGGTCGCCTCCAGCGGCGAATCGCTGCGGCCCTTCCTCGCCGCGGGCGGCCGCGGTCTCGTACCCGGCCGGCTCGTCAACCAGTACGGCCCCACCGAGTGCACCATGACCACCACCCGGCACAGCGTGTCCGCCGCCCCCGACCACACCACCGACCTCGTCGGCACCCCGCGCGAGGGCACCGTCGTCCGCATCCTGGACGCGGACCTCGCCCCGGTACCCGAGGGCACGGTGGGCGAGGTCTACATCGGCGGCACCGGGGTGACCCGCGGCTACGGCGGCCAACCCGCCCGCACCGCCGCCGCGTTCGTCCCCGACCCCCTCGGCCCACCCGGCACCCGCCTCTACCGCACCGGCGACCTCGGCCGCTGGGGCCCCGGCGGACTGCACTACACCGGCCGCACCGACCGCCAGCTCAAGATCCGCGGCTACCGCGTCGACCCCGCCGAGATCGAGGGCGCCCTGCTCTCCCACCCGGGCGTCACCGGCGCGGTGGTCACCCCGCACACCGACGACCTGGGCCGCGTCCATCTGCTCGCCCATGTCACCGGCGCCCTGTCGGACACGACGGACGCCACCCTGCGCCGCCACCTCGCCCGCACCCTGCCCCCGCACCTGATGCCGCGCCGCTTCGTCCGCCTGGAGACACTGCCGACGACCCGCGGGGGCAAGGCCGACCGCCGGGTGCTGGCGGGCGGGAGGCCGGTATGAGTACGACGGGTACGGCGGGACGCGGGGCCGGTACGGGCGTCACCGGGCTCGGGGCCGGTACGAGTACGACCGGATCCGGGGTCGGGTTCGGACCCGGAACCGGTGAGGTCCGGCTCGGGGTCGCCTCCGGGGCGCTGGGCGGGGCCGACCTCCTGGCCGCCGCCTCCCGTATCGCACCGTACGTCGTCCGCACCCCTCTGCTGCGCGGCCCGGTGACCGCGGCGCACGGGACGGGGCTGCTGCTGAAGGCCGAACACCTCCAGCTCGGCGGCTCGTTCAAGATGCGCGGCGCCGCCAACGCCGTCCTGGCGCTGGCCGCCGACCGGGTCGTCACCGGTTCCTCCGGCAACCACGGCATCGCCCTCGCCCGGATCGCCCGGACCCTCGGCATCCAGCTGACCGTCGTCCTCGCGGCGGGCGCGATGCCCTCGAAGGCCGCCGCCATCCGCGCGCTCGGCGCCGAGACCGTCCAGGTGGGCGGGGGAGTGGCGGAGAGGGAGGAACGGGCCCGCGCCCTCGCGGCCGAGCGGGGCGCCGTCCTCGTACCGTCCTCCGACCACCCCCTGGTCGTCGCCGGACAGGGCACCGCCGGCCTCGAAATCCTTGCCGCGGCGCCCGACACGGAGACGGTCTACGTCCCCACCGGCGGCGGCGGACTCCTCGCGGGCCTGTGCCTCGCCGCCGCCGAGCACCCGGTCCGCGTGGTCGGCGTCGAACCCGCCCTCACCCCGCGCTACGCCCGCTCCCTGGCCGCAGGACACCCGGTCCGCCTCCCGCCCTGCGCCACCGTCGCGGACGGACTGCGCGGCCAGAGCCCCGGAGCCGTGCCCTACCCGATCATCCGGGACCGCGTGGACGAACTGATCGCAGTCGGCGACGCGGAGATCCTCGCCGCCACCGCCCTGCTGCACCGCCTCGGCGTCGACGCCGAACCCAGCGGAGCCGTCGCCCTGGCCGGCGCCCTGCGCGCCGGACGCCGCGAACGCGCCGTGGCCATCGTCTCGGGCGGCAACACCCCCGCCCGGCTGCACACCCTGCACCACAGCCACACCAGTACCAGTACCACTGCCCGTACCGACGTCCGCATCTGATCCGTACAAAGACGAAGGAGCCCACGCCATGACCCCGAACACCGCCACCGTCGCCACCGCCGCCGTCACCGTCGACCTGCTGGTCGACATCTTCCGGGACGTGCTGCGCCTGCCCGACCTCACCGCCGAGACCGACTTCTACGAGGCCGGCGGCGACTCGCTCACCGCGTTCCAGATCACCGGCCGCCTCCAGGAGATCCTCGGCGCCGACGTCCCGGTCTCCCTGGTCTTCGCCTACCCGACGCCGCTGGAGCTGGCCGAGGTCGTCGAGGCCGACTACGGCACCGCCTGACCCGTTCGCCGCCGCGCCCCGATCCGCCCGACGGGTCCCGCTCCTCCACCGCGCCCCGTCGCCCCCGTCGTCGCTCCCGTCCGTCCGCGCTCGCCAAGGAGAGCCGTGCCATGACCGAAGATCTCGTGCCGTCCCTCGGCCGTTGGCGGCTGTGGGAGCAGTTCGCCCTGCGCGGGGCGGGCTTCCCCGCCGACGGCGTACTGCGCCTCGCCCCGCCCGGACTGGCCGAGGCGGCCGACAAGTTCGGCGCGGGCGAACCGCTCGACGGCCCCGACTGGAGCGGCTTCGCCCGCCTCTTCACGGAGGCCGCCGTGGAGACCGCGCACACCTTGCAGGACATCGCCCGCGCACCCGCCTTCCGGGAGGCGGTGGCCTGGCAGAACCGGCCGGTCCTCACCTCCGGGATCGCCCCCTTCCTGCGCTGGACCCCGACGGCGGACAGCCGCAGCAGCATGCCGCGGCAGCGCGAGGAGCTGGTCGCGCACTACTGGCAGCGGTTCTGCGTGAAGAACGACACCATCGGCTTCTTCGGGCCCGTGGGCTGGGGCCGCTGGGACTTTGGCACCCGGACGGTCGGCGTGGACCCCGGAACCGGCCTGATCGCCAAATCCTCGGTCTACTGGGCGAGTTGGGGGATCGACGCGCTCGCCAAGATGCTGGACGCCGACCCCGCCCTGCGCGAGTGGATCGCCCCCCGCCGCGTGCCCTTCCTCGTGCTGGACGGCGACCGGGTCCGCGTCCCCGGCCGGCGCCCCATCCCCGTGTCCGCCGAGACGGCGGCCGTCCTCGCCCGCTGCGACGGCGTGCGCCCGGCCCGGTCCATCGCCGCCGAACTCCCGGACACCGACGTCCCCGCCGTGCTGACCGACCTGGTCGCCCGCCGCTGGGTGGTCCGGCGCCTGGAGATACCCGCCGACACCCACCCCGACCGCGCCCTGCGCGCCTGGCTGGAGACCGTCGGCGCGCCCGAACCCCGCCGGCGCGGGCTCGCGGCACTGGACCGGCTGGAACGCGGCCGCGCCGCCGTGGCGGCGGCCACCGACGTGGACACCCTCGTCCAGGCCCTGACCGCCCTCGAACAGGACTTCACCGAACTCACCGACACGGCCGCGGTACGCGAGAAGTCCGCGTCGACCGCGCCCTGCCGCTCGCTGGTCTACTCCGACAGCCGCCGCTCCGCGAGGGCCCGCCTCGGCCCCGGCATGCTCGAAGCGCTGCGCCCGCTAAGGCTGTTGATGGACAGCGCGGCCTGGCTCACCTCCGAACTCGCCGCCACCGTCCGGGAGGAGGTCCGCCTCGTCCACGACCGTCTGGCCGCCGAGGGCCCGGTCGACCTCGCCTCCTTCTGGTTCGCGTGCCTCCCTGCGCTGCACGGCGCCGCCCGCGCCAAGTCGGCCGAACTGCAAAGGGAGTTCGCCGCCCGCTGGGGGCGGATCCTGGCGGTGCCGGAGGGCGCCCGCGAGGTGACCGTCTCGACGGCCGACATCGAGACGGCGGTACGGGAGGGGTTCGCGTCCGGCGGCGACGGCTGGACGACGGCCCGCTATCTGAGCCCGGACATCCTGATCGCGGCCGAGAGCACGGAGGCGATCGAGCGCGGCGACTTCACCCTGGTCCTGGGCGAACTCCACATGGCGTCCAACACCTTGGGCGCCTCCCTGTTCACCCATCAGCACCCGGACATCGCCGAACTCCTCGACCTGACCGACCGCGACCACCCCGGCCCCCGCCTGATGCCCCTGATCCCCAAGGAGCACCGCGCCCGCCTGTCGGCCCGGGTCCGCCACACCCTCGTACGGCCCCAGGACCGTCAAGTGGCCCTCGCCGACTTCACCGCGGACCCCGCGCGGACGATCCGCAGTGCCGACGCGACCGTGGAGAACCGGGCCGGCGATCTCGTCGTCCGCCTCCCGGACGGCTCCGTCTTCCCCGCGCTGGACGTCTTCTCCCACGTTCTGACCACCCTGTCGATGGACCTCTTCCAACTCCTGCCCCAAGCCGACCACACCCCTCGTGTCACCCTGGACCGGCTGGTGGTGGCCCGCGAGACCTGGCGCCTGCCGGCCGCGGACGCCTCGTTCGCCGACGAGAAGGACGAGGCCCGCCGCTTCGTGGCCGCCCGCCGCTGGCGCGCCCAACTCGGCCTGCCCCGCTACGTCTTCGTGGTCTCCCCGACCGAATCACGGCCCTTCTACGTCGACTTCGACAGCCCCGTCTACCTCACCATCCTCGCCAAAGCCCTGCGCCGCCTCGCCCGCAAGGACCCCTCCGCCACCGTCACCCTCACCGAGATGCTCCCCACGCCCGAACAGAGCTGGCTCACCGACGACCAGGGCCGTCGCTACACCTCCGAACTCCGCTTCGTGGCCTTCGACACCACGATGCCGCGCTGACGGCGGAGGGCCGGTGAACCGCACGCCCCCGAGCGTGCGCCCCGTAGTGAATTCCGCGAACACCTCACCCCCGACACGCCATCACGGTTGGTGATCAAGAAACTCCGAACTGTGATCAACTGTGCCCTGGTCGTCGGGCAACGGGCCCGAGATGTCCAAGGAGAGTTCATGCACAGAGTTGCTATGGGCAGGCGTATCGCCTCCGCCGTCGCCACCGCGTCCCTCGTCGGCGCGCTCGGCGTCGCCGGGGCGGCACCGGCCCTGGCGGCGGCGCCCGCGCCGCTGAGCTTCACCATCGACTACACGAGGAACACCTCCATCCCGCAGTCGCCGAGCCTGGGCGGAGGGTTCGCCGGCAACGGCCCGGTGCTCGACGCCTGGGGCCGGGTGATCGGCCGGACCTTCGACACCTGCGCCGTCGACGGTATCGAGGGCCCGACGAAGATGGACGCCGACTGCGGCGCGTACATCATCTTCAACGACGGTGACGAGCTCAACCTGAGCACCCAGGCTGTGATCGACGCCAACCCGATGGACTACCCCTACCGGTTCAAGGCCGTGGTCGAGGGTGGTACCGGGGTGTACAACGGCGCGCAGGGCGAGGCCACCGTCACCGCCGAGCGCCCCGGTGTCTACAAGGTCGACGTCAAGTTCTCCTGACGTCGGGAACCGATGTGCGAGGAGCCGCCGGCGTGGCCCGCGGCTCCTCGCACACCCGCCAAGTGATCTCAGGAGCTTCGGTGAAGCCCTCTGCCCCCACGTCGGCCGTCGCCGTCGCCGAGCCCGGCGTGGGACACGCCCCCGCGGGCCCGCCGCCCGCCGTCGCGTTCCACCCCGCCCGCCCCGCGCGCCCCCGTCCGACCGCCTATCTCCGGCTGGCCAAGCTCGGGATGGTCGACTACTACCTGAGCCTGATCGTCGTCGTGTCGCTGCTCCCGGCGAGCGGCGCCGGTGTCCTCGGCGCCTCGTCGTGGGCGGCCCTCGCGGCCTTCCTGCTCGGCGAGTTGTGCCTGGTGGGCGCGGCCGTCGCGTACGACGACATCACCGGGTACCGGGACGGCAGCGACGCCGCGAACTACGGCACGGACGCCGCCGTACGCCGGCTCGCCCGCAAACCCCTGCTCGCCGGCACCCTGACCGAGGCGGACGCCCTCCGCTTCGCCCGCGGCGCGCTCGCCGCCGGTGCCCTGTGCTGGACGGCGGCACTGGCGCTCGCACCCCATCGGCCGTGGTGGGCCGTGCTCGGCGTCGCGGCCGCCGCCCTCCTCGTCCCCCAGTACTCCTGGGGCCTGCGACTCGGCTACCACGGGCTCCAGGAAGTGTTCCTCGCCGCTGTCGGCTGGGCCTTCGTGCTGCCGCTGTACGGCCTGCTCACCGGCCGGGCCACCGCCCTCGCGGCCGTGGAGGCCTTTCTGTTCGGCCTCGGGCCCCTCCTCTTCGGCGTGTACTCGAACACGAACGACATCGCCGGAGACCGTGCGGTGGGCCGGCCCACCGCCGCCTGCCTCCTCTCCCGCCGCGGCAACACCGTCTTCATCGGCGCGCTCTCCGCCCTGGAGACCGCGGTGATCGTCGCGTCGGCCGTCCTCGGCATCGTGCCCTGGTGGTTCCCGTCGGCCCTCCTCCCCGTGACGGCGGTCCGCATCGCGCAGTTCACGGTCGGCATGGTGCGCGGCGACATCCTGCGCGGCCGGCTGATCGGCATCCGGGCGCACCGGATCCTGGTCGTCGCCCTGGTCGCGGCCAACACCCTGCACGCCGCCACGTCTTGACCCGTCCGACCCGCGGTCGCGGGTACCCGAGAGACGAGCACCAGAGATGAGAACCCTCGAACCCGGCCTGTTCTTCGACGCGTTGGCCGACCGCGGCACCCGGACCCGGGTCCACCTGAGCCGCCCGCTGGACATCCCGGACGACGGCCGTACGTCCTACGGCGTCGAGGACCTCTCCCGCCTGGTGACCCAGGCCGCGGGCTGGCTCACCGCGCTCGGTGTGACGCGGGGCGACCGGGTCGCCGTGCTCAAACCCAACCACTGGGACTACGTGTTGCTCGCCTGCGCCGCCGCCCGCATCGGCGCCGTGCCCGCGCTGCTCTCCGGGAGCCTCCCGCCCGAGACCCTGCACCTCCTGCTCAAGCGCCTCGACGCCAGGGCCCTGGTCACCACCGCGGACACCCTCGCGGCCGCACACACCGCGGGCACCGACCTGACCGCCTGCACCCGCCGCACTCTCACCCTCGACGCCCCGGCACCCGGCGCCGTACCCCTCGCGGACGTGCGCGGCCACCGGCCACCGACACCCCAACGCCCGTCCGTGCAGGCACCGTTGGCCATCATGCACACCTCGGGCACCACCGGCGTACCCAAGCTGGTCGTGCACACCACCGCCTCACTGGTGCACCGCATCGCCGCCGCCGAGGCCCACCGCTGGCCCCTGGTGAGCAGCCGCCCCGACGACATCGTGGCCCAGGCGACGTCGTACGCCCATGGGCGCGGCCTCACCTGGACGCTCAGCGTGTTCGCCCTCGCCCCGCGCGACGTGGTGCTGCTCGACCGCTTCGAGGCCGAGCACGCCGAACCCGTCCTGCGCGCCCACCGCCCCACCGTCCTGGAGGCCACGCCCGCCGCCTATGTGCGCTGGCAGCCGCTCGCGGCGGCGCCGGACAACCCGTTTGCCCGAGTGCGCCTGTTCGTCAGCACCTTCGACGCCATCCACCCGCCCACGGTGCGCGCCTATCTCGCGGCCACGCGCCGTCGGCTGCCGCTGTGGGTGCAGGTCTGGGGGCAGTCCGAGACCGGGCCGCTCACCTTCCGCTGCCTGACCCGCCGTTCGGTGCGCGCGGCGGGGGAGCGGCACCCGACCACCCGCGACCTGGGCCGTCCCGTGCCCGGTAGGACACGGCTGCGGGTGGTGGATCCGGCCACCCTGCGACCGGTGGCACCCGGCAGGACCGGCCTGGTGATGGCCCGTACCAAGGCGCTGTGCGCGGGATACGTCGGGGAGCGGGAGCGGCTGTCCGCCAAGTCCGCGGGCGGCTGGTTCGCCACCGGGGACCTCGGCGTCATCACCCGGTCCGGCCGGCTGCGGCTGCTCGACCGGGAGGTGGACGCGGTCCCGGGCGGCGCCTGCGTCGAGATCGAGGACGTGCTGCACGACCGGCTCCCGGACGTCGTCGAGGCGGTGGTGCTCGCCCGGCCGGACGATCTCCCGCTGCCCGTCCTGGCGACCCGGGACGGAACCCTCCACCACGACACGTGGCGCCGGGCCGTCGCCGACCTTCCCCCGCTCGGCGAGCCCGCCCTGCTGCCCCTGGACCGGCTCCCGCTCACCGCGACGGGAAAGGTACGGCGCCAGGAGCTGCGGGACCGGCTGCTCGACGGGGCGCCGGCGCCCGGCACCGGACGCTGGACCTGACCCGCGCCGCCGCGCCGTACCCCTACACGAGGAAGAACCCCTGATGGCCGACACAGACATCGATGTCGCCGTGGTCGGAGCCGGGATCTCGGGCCTGGCCGCCGCCTTCCATCTGACGCGCACCGGCAGATCGGTGCGCGTGTTCGAGGCGGGCGACCGGGTCGGCGGGCGGATGGCCGGGCGCCGCCACGAGGGGTACGTCCTGGACGAGGGCGCCGAGCAGATCGCCACCCGCGGTTACGACGCCACCTGGCGGCTCATCCGCGCGGTCGGCCTGCCCGCCGACGCCGTCGTACCGGTGGGCGGCCGCATGGCGATCTGGCGCGACGGCCGGGCCCACCCCGACTTCGGCCATCCGGCGGGGCTGCTGACCGGCGCGGGCATGACCTGGCGCGGCCGGCTGTCCTGGCTGCGCTTCACCGCGACCCTCCTGCGCCACCGCTCGCGCTTCGACCCCGAGCACCCGGAGTCGACACCGTTCGGCGAGATGACCGTGGAAGAGTACGCCCGCCGTCACCATCGCGACCTGTACGAGCGGCTGTTGCAGCCGATGTCCGGCACCTTCTTCGGCTGGCTGCCCGAGCGTTCGGCGATCGGACCGATGGCCGCGCTGCTGCTCGCCGTCGGCGGCGCGGGAGAGCGCTGGGTGGCGTACCGGGACGGCATGGACACCCTGGCCAGGGCACTCGCGGACCGGCTGGACGTCGTCACCGGCACCGCCGCCGTCGCCGTCAAGCCGGGCCCGCGCACGGGCCGCCTCGACCTCGCCGACGGCACGACGGTGACCGCAGGACACGTCGTCCTCGCCGTACCCGCGCCCCTCGCACTCGAGTTGCACGCCGATGTCCCGGACGACGAGCGCCCCTATCTGACGGCCAGCACCTATCGCCCGATGCTCAAGGTGTCCTGCCTCCTCGACCGCCCCCTGCCGAGCCCCACCCGCCGGCCCTCCTACGGCCTCCAAGTGCCCGCGGTGGAGGACCGGGTGTTCGCCGGAGCCATCCTCGACCACATCAAGGCACCCGGCCGGGTGCCGCCCGGACGCGGCCTGATCAGCCTGTTCGCCTCCCCGTACGCGTCGGGGCGGCTGCTTGCGGGCACCGACGAGGAGATCGCGTCCGAGATCGGCGCGCACGCCGAGCGGTATCTGCCGGGCCTGACCGAGGCGACACGCACCGCCCTCGTGGCGCGCTGGCCGCACGGCCTGCCGGAGGCACAACCGGCCGCGCTGCGCCTGCGCCGGGCCTTCCTCCAACGCCCCTTGCGCTGCGTCGAGTTCGCCGGGGACTGGCTGGCCCTGCGCCCCAACAGCGAGGCCGCCGTCCACTCGGCCACGCTCGCCGTGCGCCGGGTCCTCGCCGCCGGCACCGGCTGACGCGAAGGAGGGCCGGGACGCCCCGGCCCTCCCCTGTGCGGGGTTGTCCTCGGTCAGCTCACCGTGATGTTGGAGCTGCCACTGCTCTGGTAGCCCTCGGTCGAGAGGATCATGTAGTTGAAGGCGCCCATGTTCATCCCGTGGCTCGCCCACGCGTCGAAGTGGTTGCCCGTGGTGATGGTGCCGCCCACCCGCTTGGACTGCCGCACGCTCCAGTACTGGTTGAACGTCGCGGTGCCGATGATGGACGGCTGGTTGACCTGCTGCGTCTCGTAGATGTCGTACGTGCCGCCGTCACTGGTGACGCTGCCCTTGTACGTGCCGGTGGGCCGGTAGGTGCCCCAGCTCTCCAGGATGTAGTACTCGACGAGCGGGTTGGTGGTCCAGCCGTAGAGCGACAGATACCCGTTGCCCGACGGGCTGAAGCTGCCGGAGTAGTTCACGCTGCGGCGGCTGCCGGTGCTCCAGCCCTTGCCGCAGGTGAAGTTGCCGCAGTTGGTCCACGAGGTGCTGTAGTTGCCGCCGGACCCCAGGTTCATGGAGACCGAACCGCCGCCGTTGGTCCAGAACGAATACCAGTAACCGTTGTTGCTGCCCGTCTGGTTGGTGGTGACGGTGGTGGCGGCCTGGGCGGTGCCCGGCAGCAGCAGCCCGGAGGCGGCCAGCGCCAGGGCACCGGCCCCGGCACCGGCGAGGAGATTTCTGCGGCTGAGCGGGTGGGCGGGGGGCTTGTCCTCCATGTGCATGCTTCCTCCTCGGGAAGGCTCGTGGAGAACCCGGGGCCGCGTGCTGCCGCTCCGGGGGCACAGATCGGTCCGGCCGGCGAAGTGCCGCTAGCGGAGACCGAATTCCGGCGTGGGCTGCTTGCCGAACAGCCGGGCCGGCACCGCGTCGGCCAGCAGCCGGTAGCCGGCCGGGTTCAGGTGCAGATGGTCACCGACGTCCAACGCGCCCTGGATCCGCCGGGGTCGGCGCGGATCGCGGACGGCCCGGTCGAAGTCGAGGACGGCGTCGAAGCGGCCGCTGGTGCGGATCCACCGGTTGACCGTCTGCCGGGCCGCCTCGCGGTAGCCGTTCGGGTCGTCGTAGCCGGTGTTGCCGCCGAACGGCGTCAGCGTGGCCCCGTACACCGGGATCCCCTGGGCGTGTGCCCGCACGATGATCTGGTCGTAGGCCGCGATCAGATCCGCCGCGGTCCTCCGCTGCGCGGCCCCGGTGGCGTCGGCGGTGCCGATGTCATTGACCCCCTCGAAGAGGATCAGCCACTTCACCCCGCTCTGCGCCAGGACATCGCGGTCGAATCGGGCCAGCGCATTGGGTCCGAGGCCGTCGTTGAGCACCCGGTTGCCGCCGGCCGCCTGGTTGAGGACCGCGACACCGGATGTCTCGGGGCGCGACCGCAGCCGGGTGAGCAGCTGGTCCGGCCACCGGTCGTTCCCGTCGGTCGTGGAGCCCCGGCCGTCCGTCAGCGAGTCGCCCACCACGACGGCCGCCGCGGTATCGCTCTTCGAGAAGACCTCGACTCCGCTGAGGAAATACCAGTGTTGAGCGGTGGCCGCCCCGCCGAGGTCCGCGTCGTCCAGATGGTTCCCGCGCACCATGTACGACGTGGTGCGCGAGCCCGGATGCGAGGTGATGTCGTCCGACGCCTGGCCGTCGGCCAGATAGAGCGTCACCGTGAGGTTGGACCCCGGCCGCAGCTGGAAGTCCAGCGGGTCGGAGACGGCCTGCGCGCCGACCGGGAGAACGGTGGAGGCACGGCCGTCGAAGGTCACCTTCCGGGTGCTGCCCGCCCGGACGGCGCCGGACCCGGGGCGCCCGCCCGCCGGGAGCGCCACCGAGACGGCCGTGAGGGGCAGCGCCGCCCCGCCGAACGCGTTGGAGAAGCGCAGCCGCAGATGCGTCCCCCCGACCGAGACATGCACGGTCTGGCGCACCGTGCTGTCGGCGAAGACCTGGTCCGGCTGGGTGAACGGCGCCGGAGGCATGTTGCCCGGCTCGGTCAGCTGCGGCATCGAGGTCCAGGTGTTCACCCAGTGCCCGGCGACGGCCCGGCTCGTGGCCACCGTACGGTCCCCGCCGGCCGCGGGTGAGGTGGCGAAGCCGGTGGCCGTGAGCACGGCCGCGGCGGCAATGCTCACCACGAATGCGGATGTTCGGCCCATGAGGTGTGTCGTCCCTTCTTCAGCGCAGCCGGAGGCTCTCGGGCGGACCGAGGTAACTGGGCTTGAGGCCACCGGTGTCCATGACGAGGTTCTGGAGCACCACGGTGGGGTCGACCATCCAGAACTTCAGGACGTGCACCCCCGCCTCGGTGATGCGGTGGGTGGTCGTGGTGACGTTGACGTTGTCGGAGGTGTTGCGCTGCCACTGCGTGTTCATCGTGCCGTCGTCGGAGCCGGTGACCTCGGTGATGTTCACCGACTGCGGCCGGTCGCCGTCGAAGGAGACGGCGTAGGTGAGACCGCCGTTCGCCAGCACGTCGTTGCGCGGCGAGAGGTACGCCGACACCTTGACCGGGCCGGTCGTGAACAGCGTGACGGTGTACTCCAGTCGGGGTCCGTCGCCGCCCGGGGTCCGCCGGGACGCGGTGACCGGGAAGGGCTCCATGCCCGCGCCGGTCCTGCCGATGCCGGGGAGGCGGCGCCAGGAAATCCCGTCCCCGCCACGGGCATCGGTGTAGTGGTCGGCCTCGATGGAGATGTGGCCGCGCGCCTCGACGAACCCGCTGACCTTGTGCGCGGGCCTCGGATGGTCCACCGGGACCTGGACCGTGACCCGTTGGCCGTCCGGACCGCTGACGGTGACGGGCACCGTGGTCCTGCCCCGGGGCGCACGGGACCAGTCCGCGTGCAGGGTGACGCGTGTCTGTCCGTCGACGCGCCCCCTCGTCGCGTCGACGGACAGCCACGGGACCCCGGTACGGATCTGGTAGTCGAAGGGCGCCGTACCGCGGTTGAAGATCTCGATGTACGGCGCCGGTCCGCTCGCGTACGGGCTCAGGGCGGGCAGCACGCAGTCGGCCGCGGAGCCGGGCCACACCTGGTCGCTGCCGTCCACGGCGATCCCCATCCGCGCCTTCGTCTGCGGGGTGATCCGCTCGACGGCCGGGAAGATGACGTCGGGGATGGCCGCGTTGTCGATCTGCGGTTGCTGCCAGGGCGCGTCAGGGCCGTACCGGGCCACATCTCCGTAGTCGATGTGCGGCTGGGTCTGGAACCCCTTCCATTTCCCTTGTGCCACACCGTTGTCGAAGTGATCGGCGAGCGCCTTGTCCTCGGCGAAGTACGACTCCGCCTGCGCGGCCAGCGCGTTGGCGAGAGCCCGGCCCTGACCGGCGTACAGCAGGTTGGTGAACTGGGCCTGGCGCAGGGCGTAGAGGTTCGCCGTCGCCTTGACCGGATACAGGACCAGCTCGTAGAAGCCGTCCCGCTTTGCCGCCGGGAGGGCGCGGTTCGCGCGCTCGGCCGCGGCGGACAGCTCCGTCCACTCCCGTGTGACGCGTTCCATCTCCCGGTAGTCGGTGAGGCTGAACGGCGTCGCCCGGTCGTCGTAGACGACGGCGGAGGAGTCCGTGGCCAGGTCCTTGTCCGGATCCACGGTGATCTTCCGGTTGAGCAACTCGGGCTTGCGCCGGGCCTGTAGATACCCGTACGTGTCCAGCACCTTGGCGATCTCGGCGGCGTGCGCGGGCCCGAAGTTCTGCCGTGCGTACTGCTCCAGCCAGGCGGGGACGTCCTCGGCGGTCCAGCGCGCGGGGTTCCAGGCGTAGTCGAGGAAGAACTGCGTGGACAGCTCATTGCCCTTCACATCACCGGAGTTGGCGATCCACAGCTGCCGGATGCCGTAGGTGTACGCCTGGCCGAGCTGGTCGAGGACATTGGCCAGGTTGGCGGTGTCGACCCACTTGTAGTTGCGGCCCGCGCCGACGTAGTCGAAGTGGTAGTAGAGGCCGTAACCGCCGCTGTGCGCGGGCAGGGACGGGCTCGGGACCAGGCGCAGATTGCCCCAGTTGTCGTCGGTGAAGACCACCGTCACATCGTCGGGCGCCCGCAGGCCCTGCTCCCAGTAGCGCTGGACCTCCTTGTAGAACGTCCACACCTGCGGGGTCTCGGACTGCGGCCTGCCGGTGACGTCCGCGATGATCTGGCGCTGGGTGGCCACGATGCTCTGCATCAGGTCGATGCCGTCGCCGTCGGGCAGCGCAGTGTCGCCGTTGCCCCGCATGCCGAGGGTCACCACCCCCTCGAAGCCCTCGCGCACCTTGCGGCGGATGCCGTCCGTCCAATACGCCTTCAGAGCCTCGGTGTTGTGCCGGAAACTCCACTCGCCGGTACCGCCGTACGGGTCGCTGCCCGGAGTGACGACATTGCCCTGCGTGTCGCGCACCGCGGGCACGGCGTGCCGGTTCCACTCCTCGATGCCGCGCATCATGGGCGCCTCGTGCGAGGTGCCCATCACCACGCCGTACGCCGTCGCGGTCGCGTGGTTCTCCGGATCGTCCTCGGCGAAGGCGCGCCCCCATACCGCGGGCCAGAGGTAGTTGGCCTTCAGCCGCAGCATCAGCTCGAAGACCTTGGCGTAGAAGGCGCGGTTGAAGCCGTCGGGGTGGCCGGGGGCGAGACCGGGACCGAAGTGGGCCGGCGCCCAGGTGCCCAGCGACGGGTTCTCGTCGTTGATGAAGAAGCCGCGGTACTTCACGGCGGGCGTGCCCTGGGTGTGCCGCCCTGGCCGGACGTGCAGCAGATCCTGGTGAATCGGCGCGGCGTCCGCCCACCAGTACCAGGGCGAGACCCCGACGCCCCGGCTGACGTCGTAGATGCCGTAGATGGTGCCGCGCTGGTCGCTGCCCGCGATCACGAAGGCGCGGTCGACCCCGGGCAGCGGGTGCTCCACCACCTGCTCGAGAGAGGTCTCCCACTTCCCGGCGAGCCCGCTGACGTCCAGCTTCCCGGCGGCCACCAGACGGTCGATCAGCGGGCTCTTGCCGAGCGTGCCGATGAGGACGACCTCGCGCAGGCCGGCCGTGCCATGGGACAGCGCGGGTGCGACCCCGGTGACCCGCTCCAGGTCGTCGCGCAGATCGCCGGCCGCGCGGACCACGCTCTCGTGGTCGTCGGCATCGACCACCAGCGGAGTGGCCCTGCCGCGGTCGACCAGCGGGAACGTGCCGGGTCCGCGCGAGGTGGTGATGTACGACCCCGGGTCGGTGGGCCGCGCCGCCGCCGTGGTCCCGTCGGCCCGGGCGGGGGCCGCCGCGCCCAGCACGGAGGCCACGGGGGCCGTCAGCGCGGTGAGCCCGACCCCGAGGGCCAGTGCCGTCCGCCGGCTCATACCGTCCGGGCGGCCGTCGTCGGCCGCGGGGGTGTCGGGTCGTGTGCCGGCGGGCCTGTGCCGCGCAGAGTCCATGCCGCTCTCCAGGGGACGGGGAGCCCCTTCGCGGGCCGCGGGGGACGGCCCTGGGGACGGGGTGGGGCATCGAAAGGGGCCGATACTGTTTCCGGAAAGTTTCCGGAAGTTGTCGCGAAACGTTAGGGTCGCACCGACTGGCCGTCAACCCCCGCGGCATCAACTGGCCCCCGCCGTGCGGGCCTTGGCCGCGCGGCGTCCCGGGCGGCGGCGCGCGGGTCCCCGCTCGGGCGATTGCCTATGCTGAGGGACCGCAGGCGAGGAGGCACGGATGGCAGCACAGGACGCGGGCCGCGTCACCATCGCGGACATCGCCCGGGAGGCGGGCGTGTCCCTGCCGACGGTCTCCCGGGTGCTCAACGGACGCGCCGATGTGTCCCCCTCGACCCGCCGCCGGGTCGAGGACCTGCTGGCCCACCACGGCTACCGGCGGCGCGCCGCCCAGCCCGCCGGCCGGGCGGAACTGATCGACCTGGTCTTCAACGACCTCGACAGCCCCTGGGCCGTGGAGATCCTGCGCGGCGTGGAGGACGTGGCGCACGCGGCGGGCCTCGGCACGGTGGTCTCCGCGGTGCACCATCGCAGCACCTCGGCCCAGCAGTGGCTGGTCAACCTGCGGGCCCGGGCCTCCGACGGCGTCATCCTGGTCACCTCGGACCTCGCCCCCGAACTGCACGCCGAGCTAAGGCGCCTGGGCGTGCCCACCGTCATCATCGACCCGGCCGGGGTGCCCACCTTCGGCATACCGACGATCGGCGCCATGAACTGGGCGGGCGGCCGCAGCGCCGTCGAGCATCTGCTCTCCCTCGGGCACCGCCGCATCGGCGTCATCACCGGCCCGGCCACGCTGCTGTGCAGCCGGGCCCGGCTCGACGGCTACCGGGCCGCTCTGGAGTCCGCCGGGGTGGAGATCGACGACCGGCTCGTCCGCCGCGGCGACTTCTCCTACGAGGCCGGCTTCACCGCGGGCACGGAACTGATCACCCTCCCCGACCCGCCGACCGCGATCTTCGCCTCCAGCGACCAGATGGCCCTCGGTGTCTACGAGGCCGCCCGCCAGCACGACCTGCGGATCCCGGACGACCTCAGTGTCGTCGGCTTCGACGACCTGCCCCAGGTCCAGTGGTCCCCACCACCCCTGACCACCGTCCGTCAACCCCTGGACGAAATGGGCCAGGTCGCCGTCCGCACCCTGCTCCGCCTGATCCAGGGCGAGACCCTGGAGAGCCCGCACATCGAACTGGCGACACAACTGGTGGTGCGCAGCAGTACGGGCCTGGCGCGGGGGTGATCCCGGGGCCGGGCCCTCGGGAGGCTGCCCGGAGCGGGGCGCCGCCGTGATGTACGACACAGGAACTATCCGCGTCGTGCGGAGAGAAGTGAGTGTGAACAAGTCAGAGAACGACATCCGCCGCCGCGTACGCGAGGGGGATCGCGAGGCGTTCGCCCAGCTGTACGAGGAGTTCGCCCGGCCCGTGTACAACCACGGGCTGCGGCTGACCGGCGACTGGTCGACGGCCGAAGAGGTCATGGCAGAGACATTTCTGACCGCGTGGCACTCGCGTGCGCGGGTCCAGGAGGACGGCGGCTCGCTGCTGCCCTGGCTGCTGGGCATCGCCACCCACAAGGCGGACAACGCGCGCCGCAGCACCTGGCGGCGCCAGCTGTTCCTGGTCCGTCAGCCGCCACCGCCGGACGTCGAGGACTTCGCCGCCCGTTCGGCCGGGCGCATCGACGACGCGCGCCGGCTCCGGGCCGTGCACGCGGCGCTGGGCCGGTTGCGGCGGCAGGACCGTGAGGTCCTCGCCCTGTGCGTCTGGTCCGGACTGGACTACCAGGAGACGGCCGAAGCACTGGGGATCGCGGTCGGCACCGTACGCTCCCGGCTCTCCCGTGCCCGCAAGAAGCTCGCCCGCCTCGCGGACGAGAGCGCCGGACAGAATCGGGAACCGCAGATCCGCCGCGGAGAGATAACCAGTGCGGCCGCGATCGCGGCCCTGCCCGTGCGGGAGGAACTCACATGAACGACCGTCACGCCTGCCCACAGCGGCACGACGACCGCGAGGAGATCGCCCGTCTGCTGCCGGCCCCGGCCGACTGGGACCTCCCGCGCGCGCAGCACCTTCGTCACAAGGATCTGCTCATGCGCCACATCGACCGCGACCAGGCCGAGACCGCGACCCCCGAACCCAGCACCGCGCCGGTCCGCCGCGCGCGGCCCCTGCTGCGGCCCGCGCTCGTCGCCTCGGCGGCCGCCCTCGCCCTGGCCGCGGCGGGAACCACCGGTGCCGTCCTGAGCGGCAACGGCGGCCACGACGACGCCGCCGCACAGCACGCCGCAACGGACATGCGGCCCGCCGCCGCCCTGCTGCACCGCATCTCGGACGCCGTCGCGGACCACGGCACTCTCACCGTGCGCGACGACCAGTTCGCCTACACCCGGGAGAAGGTCCGCGGGGCCGATCTGACCAGCGGCAAGGCCGTCGTCGGCCCGCTCGAGGACTACGAGTCGTGGGTGTCCCAGAAGCCCGGCCCGCTGCACACGCTCGGCCTGGTCCGCGCCGACGGCGAGACCATGCCCATCAACGCCGAACTGGGGGACACCAAGGGCACCCCGGCCGGTCTCGGCCGGCCGACGTACCACTGGCTCGCCTCCCTGCCCACCGACCCGGACAAGCTGCTCGCCTACCTCTACGCCAAGACGCCCGCGGCCGAGGGACGGGAGCGCGATCAGGCGGTGTTCGAGCAGATCGGCAGCCTGCTCGGCGGACTGACGCCGCCCCGCACCGCCGCCGCCCTGTACCAGGCCGCCGCGAAGATCCCCGGCGTCGACCGGTCGTCGCGGGTGCGGGACGCGATCGGCCGGCCGGGCCTCGGCATCGTCCGCGACGACACGCGCTACGGCGTGCGCACCGAGTGGGTCTTCGACGCCAAGGACTACTCCTTCCTCGGCTCCCGCAGCTACCTGACGAAGGACGCGTCGTACGGCAAGGCCGGCACCCTGCTGTCCAGCACGGCCGAACTGGCCCACGCCGTGGTCGACAAGGCGGGCGTGCGGCCCGCGGCCGAGGACCGTACCGGAACCGCCTGATGATCCGGCCGTGCCCCGCGGGCGAGACCTCCCGCGGGGCACGGCCACCGGGCACCGGGAACGCCGTGGCACCGTCGCGGGCGGGCCGCGACACCGCCGGACGCGGGTCGTGGTGGCGAGGGACAGCCGATTGACACGACCGGCGAGCGCTCCCATCATGGGAGCGCTCCCAAGCCTCAAGTCCCAGGCTCCGCCCACCCGTTGGCGCACCGCCGACGGACGGCGCGGTGCTGCACGCCGCACGGTCCCCCATCCCTCGTCCGGCTCCGCGGTGTGGCCCCGGGCCGGCGCATCACCCGGGAGGAACACCCCCATGCCGTTCCGCAGGAGACCAGCCCGCAGCAGAACGGACGGGCTCCGCCGTCCGCTCGCCGTCTTGGCCTCGGCCGCCCTGGCCATGGCGGCCGCGATCGTGCCGCTCGCCACCTCCGCCGCAGCCGACGCGGCCGCCACCGGCGACACCACGGTCACGGTCAACGCGAACGCGGGCCTGGGCACGGTCACTTCGACCGCGCTCGGCGCCAACACCGCCGTCTGGGACGCGTACATGAACGACCCCGGCGTGGCCCCCCTCTACCGGGCCGCGGGGATCGGCGCGCTGCGCTACCCGGGCGGCTCCTACGCCGACCTCTACCACTGGGTCGACAACACCGCGCCCGGCGGCTACGTCGCCCCCGGCACCGACTTCGACTCCTTCATGGGCACCGCGAAGGCATCCGGCGCCCAGCCGATCCTGATCGCCAACTACGGCTCGGGAACCGCCCAGGAGGCCGCGGACTGGGTCCGGTACGCGAACATCACCAAGGGCTACGGCGCCAGGTACTGGGAGATCGGCAACGAGCTCTACGGCAACGGCGTCTACGGCAGCGGCTGGGAGAACGACACCCACGCCGACAAGACGCCGGACCAGTACGCCCGCGAGGTCAAGTCCTACGCCGCCGCCATGAAGGCGGTCGACCCCACCGTCAGGATCGGAGCGGTCCTCACCATGCCCGGCAACTGGCCCGACGGCTCGGTGGCCACCGGTGACACCGGCGACTGGAACCACACCGTGCTCGCCGCCGTCGCCCACGACATCGACTTCGTCAGCGTCCACTGGTACCCCAACACCAGTAACGGCGACCAGTCGCTGGCCGCCGTACGGCAGTTGCCCGGTGAGCTGCACGAGGTGCGCGACCTGGTGGACCGGTACGCGGGCGCCGACTCCGCGCACATCGGCATCGCGATGACCGAGGTGAACTCCAACTCCGGCGGCGGCGCCTTCACCAGCCGCCCCAACGGCCTGTTCACCGCCGAGGCCATGATGACCGCGCTGGAGAACGGCGTCTTCACCGTCGACTGGTGGGACACCCACAACAGCGCGGGCACCATCAGCAACGTCGGCGGTGAGACCGACTACGGCGACATGGGCATGCTGTCCAACGGCAGCTGCTCCGGCGGCGTCTGCGAGCCCGCCGTGAACACCCCCTTCGCGCCGTACTACGGCATCAGGACACTCGGCGCGCTCAGCGACCCCGGCGACAGCATGGTGGCCTCCGGCACCTCCGGTTCCGAGGTCTCCTCGCACGCGGTGCTCCGCTCCGACGGTGACCTCGGCGTCCTGCTGCTGAACAAGAGCTCCGGCACCGAGCACACCGTGGACCTGCGGTACCTGGGCTTCACCGCCGCCTCCGGCACCCCCGAGGTCCAGCGGTGGGCCCCCGGTGACGACGGCCTGGTGGACGCGACCGGCACCGCCACGGCCGACTCGGTGACCCTCGCGCCGTACTCCATCACCGTACTGACCCTGCACCCGAAGAGCGGCACGGGTTCCGCCGCCGCCACCGTCGGCGCGCCCGGCACACCGCGGACCACCGCGGTCGGCGCCGGCACCGTCGGCCTGACCTGGCCGGCCGCGACCGGCACGGTGGACCGGTACGAGGTCTACGAGCAGCTCGGCACCAACATCCAGCTGCTCGGCTCGTCCACCGGCACCTCCGTCACGCTCTCCAACCTGCCGGCCGGCTCCCGGCACACCGTCGAGGTGCTGGCCCGCGACAAGGCGGGACACCTCTCCCGGCCCTCCGCCCCGCTGACCTTCACCACCACTACGCCGGACGACAGCACCTGCACCGTCTCGTACCAGGTGACCTCGGGCTGGGGCAACGGCTTCGTCTCCAACGTGGTGGTGAGCAATGTCGGGCCCGCGGACATCGACGGCTGGACCCTGACCTTCGACTGGCCGTCGGCCGGGCAGTCCCTCTCCTCGTCCTGGAACGCGAACGTCACCGGCGACGGGCGGCACGTCCATGTGACCAACACCGACTCCAACGCCGAACTTGCCCCGAACGGCGGCAACTCCGTCACCTTCGGCTTCGTCGGCGCCAATGACGGCGCCAACCCCTCCCCGACGTCCTTCACCCTCAACGGCACGGTCTGCCGGACGGTCTCCTGATCCGGCGCGGCCCCGGGTGGGACGGCTCCACCGCCCCACCCGAGGTACGTCCCGGACCGGGGCGCCTCAGATCGCGGTCCGGCCGCCGTCCACGGCGATGGTGGCGCCGGTGACGTAACTGGCCCTAGGCGAGGCCAGGAAGGCGACCACCTCGGCGACCTCGGAGGGCTCGGCGACCCGCTTCATCGCGGTCGTCGCGCCCAGCGCGTCGAAGAGCTCGCGCCCCTCCGGCCGGGTGTACACCGGGCCGGGGGCCACGGTGTTGAAGCGGACACCGCGCGCGCTGTACTCGGCCGTCCAGCTCTGTGTCAGCGAGGCCAGGGCCGCCTTCGTGGCGCCGTAGGCCGCGGCGTTGGCCAGACCGAGGGTGCCCGCCATGCTGCCGATGCTGATCACACTGCCTGAGCGCTTCGCGGCCATCGCGGGGGCGAAGGCGGCCACCAGGAAGAAGGGCGCGCGGACATTGCCGTCGAACATGGCGTCGTAGTCGGCGGGCCGCATCTCCTCGGTCGGGGCCCAGTGCGCGACTCCGGCGTTGTTGACCAGTACATCCACCTCGCCCACCGCGGCCGCCAGCCGGCTCGCGCCGTCCGGCTCGGTGAGGTCGGCCGCGACGAACCGGGCCCGGCCCCCGGCCGCGGCGATCTCCGCCACGGCCTCGGCACCGCGCTCGGCATTGCGGCCCACGACCACGACGGACAGCCCGTCCTCGGCCAGCCGCTTGGCGATCGCCCGGCCGATACCGGAGGTGGCCCCGGTGACCAGCGCGGTCGGGGGACGGGACGCGGGGGCGGCGCTCTGTGCGGACATACGGGACACCTTTCGAGGTCACGAGCCGGGCAGGCCCGTCCGGCGGACTGAGGGCGCGTCCGAGACGACGCCCTCCCCAAGGAACGCAGTCCGGCGGTGAGAAGGCGTCACGACACCCCGGGGGGCCGCCTGATCGGCGCCTTCGAGGCGGGCATGCGTCGGCCCCGGCGGGTCGGCCTCCGTCGGGTGAGGGCCCGCCCGGAGCCCCCAGCACGGACTCGGCCCGGTCGCCGAGGAGTTGGGAGGGCCGTGTCCGAGTGTGATGCTTCTGCGAAGGGCTGCCCGGACCGTCCGCAGCCCGGCCGGCCACGCCTGCGCGTTCCGTATTCTGGCGGCTGGAACTGCCGGCTGGCCAGGGGAGGGGCGCGTGCCGCTACACAAGGACGACCCGAGATCCGTCGGCGGCTACAAGTTGGTCGACCGGCTCGGCGCCGGCGGCATGGGCAGGGTCTACCGGGGCAGATCACGTTCCGGACGCGAGGTCGCCGTCAAGGTCGTCCATGCCGAATACGCCCAGAACCCCGTCTTCCGGGCCCGGTTCCGGCAGGAGATCGAGGCCGCCCGCCGGGTGAGCGGCGCCTTCACCGCGGCCGTGGTGGACGCCGACCCGGAGGCCGACGCGCCCTGGATGGCCACCCAGTACGTGCGCGGCCGGTCCCTCGCGGACCATGTCCGCGACCAAGGACCGTTGCGCGTCACCGAGTTGCGGCCGCTGGCGCTGGGTCTGGTGGAGGCGCTGCGCGACATCCACCGGGCCGGGGTGGTGCACCGCGATCTGAAACCGGCCAACGTCCTGATGGCGGAGGACGGCCCGCGCGTCATCGACTTCGGCATCTCCCGGGCCGTGGAGAGCCACCACACCCTCACCGAGACCGGGCAGGTGATCGGCACCCCGCCCTTCATGTCCCCCGAGCAGTTCACCGACGCCCGTACGGTCGGCCCCGCCTCCGACGTCTTCTCGCTCGGCGCGCTGCTGGTGTGGTGCGTCACCGGACGCGGCCCCTTCGACGCCGACAGCCCCTATCTGACCGGCTACCGGGTCGTCCACAACGAGCCCGCGCTCGACGGGGTGACCGGATCCGTGCGCGCGGTGCTGGAGCGCTGCCTGGCCAAGGAGCCCGTCGACCGGCCCGCACCGGACCGGCTGGCCCAGGAGTTCGCCGAGGCCCTGCCGGAGCTGTCACCGGGCGAACCGCGGACGATGACACTGCGGCTGCCCTCCGCGCGGCCCGCGGATCCGCCCGCCACCGGCGCCCCGACGACCGCGGACCAGCGCCCCCGAAGGCGCGGACCGCGCGTGCTGCTGGCCGTGTCCGGAGTGCTGGCCGCCGCCCTGAACGGCTATCTCCTGCTCGACCCGCCGGGCGACAGCGGTGGCGACGGTGGCGGCACGGTACAGGTTGGAGCCACGGCCGGCGGACGCTGGACCCCGCTCCCGGCCGGCTGGAAACCCTGGCAGACGACCGCGGCCGCCGACGCCGAGAAGGGCGTGCGGAAGGCACCTGGATACGACGGCAACCGGACACCGGACTGCGTACCGGACGCCGGCGCCCTCTACTGCGCGGGCAGCGCACTCCTCCCCGAGCGGATCGACGCCGCCTCCGGCCGCACCCTGTGGCGCGCCGGCATCGCGCCCGCCGGGGTCCCGGCCGACCGGTACGTCACGAACACCCTCGGCACGTACGAGGGCGTGGTGCTCGTGGAGTTGACGGTCACCGGCTCGGCCGGCACGGGCCGGTCGCAGTCCGTCCTCGCCCTCGACGCCACGAGCGGCGCACAGCTCTGGTCCCACCCGGTGCGCCCCGACAGTCTCGGTTCGGCCTACGCGGCCGGGGTGACGATGACCCAGGAGGGCGACGGCGGCGCGGTGACCGTCCGCTCGGCGCGCGACGGAACGGTACGCGGACGGATCCCCATACCCGCCGGATACGACTGCTATCCGCTCGCCGCCGGGAACCGCCCGTACGTGGAGTGCATCACCCGCGCGGAGGGCTCGCACCTCACCAGGTTCCTCGTGGTCGACCCCGCCGACGGCTCCGCGCGCACCCTGGCGTCCCCCGCCCAGCAGCGGAGCTTCATCGGCGCCCTGGACGGCCGGCTGGTCTTCGTGGAATCGACCGACAACCCCGCGCCCGACAGCCCCGACCTGGTCTACACCCGTATCGTGCGCGTCGACCCGCGCACCGGCGAGCGTGCGCTGACCCCGCTGCCCGAGCGGTATCGGGGCGGGCTCCCGACCCTGGCCCGCGGCACGCTCTACTTCGCCACCTCCAGCGGCATGGTCACGGCCGTCTCGGCCGTGACCGGGGCCAGGCTGTGGCAGAGCCATACGACCCTGGAGACGCCGGGCCAGGTCTCGGTGGATCCGAACGGCCGCACCGTGTACCTGGCCGGGGGGAGCGGCCGGGTGGCCGCTCTCGACACGGCCCGCGGCCTCCTGCTGTGGGAGTCCTCGGCCCGCGCGGAGGTGCTGGACAGCGGGCTGCTGCCCACGGTGTGGTTCGACAAGGGCGCGCTGGTCCTCGCGGCCTCCGACGGCAAACTCTTCACCCTCGACCCGGCCCACCCGGACCGCGAACCCGTACCGGGGTGACACGAACCCGGTTGCGCCGCGCGGCGGATCAGGCGGTGGGCAGCCACTGTGCCCGCTGGGAACCGCGGGGCACGAGGACCTGCCGGTAGGTGCCGGGGGTGTCCGACATCTTCACCTGGTCGGTGACGCCCTGGCAGTGGCCGAGCGGCGTCTCGGCGGTGAAGACCTCGGGGTCCGGGTAGGCGTGCAGCTCGCCGGTGCCCGCGATCTCCTCGGCGTACGACGTGTCGAAGACGCCCATCGACAGGATCCACAGGGCGACCCGGGACAGCGAGACATGGACGCGGTAGCCGCCGCCGTCCACGGCACGGCGGCGCAGTGCCTCGGCGATGCCGGCCGTCATGAACCACGAGACCAGTTAGTCGTTGACGACGGTGATGGGCGGCAGGGCCGGCTTGTCGCCGTCGCCCTCCAGATGGAGCAGTCCGGTGAGCGCGCCCGCGGTCCGGTCGAAGCCCAGGCAGTTCTTCCAGGGACCGCTACGGCCGTTCAGTGAGACCGTCGCGTGGATCAGGCCCGGGCGGCGGTTGGCGTAGAGGACATCGGCGCCGGACTGGAGTTCGTGGATCCGGGCCAGCCCTCCCGGGTGTACGGGCTGACCGTGGCGGAGCGCACGCCCACGCCGGTGGTCAGGTAGGTGACATCGTGCTCCAGCTCGTAGGGCCGCCACAGGTTCAGCACATCGGCGCCGTGCAGGGCGAGGGCGCGGCCGGCTCCGGCGCCCGCGATGATGTGGCCCATGCCCAGGGCACGCACCCCGTCGAACGGCGCGGTCGGATCCGCGCACTTGGAGATCGCGGCCGCCACGTCCTCGGGCACCCCGCCCGCACCGAGCAGCCGCTGCGCGGCGACCTTGATGGTGGGGTAGATGTCGAACGGCATCATCCAGCGGTGGTCGGCGGTGCGGTAGAGAGCGTTGGCGAACGCCTGGTTCGGCAGCGAGGGGGTGCCGCCGACATAGCCGTTGATGAGCTCCCACTTCCCGTCGTAGAAGGGGCACAGGCGGTGCGGGCCGCCACCGGCCTGCGGCCACCGGACGACCACCCCGACCGCCCGCCCACTCTCGGCCTGCACCCGTCCGGCCCTGGTCTTTGTCCATCCGGATCACCACCCTGCGTCGGGCAGGGACCGTCGGCGCCGCCGTGCCGCGGTTGGCGGTGGGCCCCTCCACCGTCCGTCCCGTCTCCACGGCACGGCTGCCGACGACGTCCGACGCCGGTGGTCAGGGGGAGTGAGGAGGGATTGCGCGGCACCCCGGCGGGGCATCGGTGCGTAAGACGGCGATCAGGCTCGCCGTGTGCGACCGCCCGGTCGGCGCCGCGCTGCCGGCCGTTATCCGCGATCCCACCGGACAGGCGGTCCGGACGACTCCCGACCGCCCCAGGGACGCCCGGAGGAGCGTCATGAAACGAGAGCCGACGCCACCGGCGGCCGTTGCGTCCGAGGAGCTGCCACCGGAGGTCGCCGCAGCCCGGCTGCGGCTGCTCGCCGATGTGAGCCGCGCGCTGGCCTCCGGTCTGGACGCGCAGGAGTCGCTGCGCAGGCTCGCCCGACTGGTCGTGCCCCAGTTGGCCGACGCCTGTGTCGTGGACGTCGTCGAAGGTGAGGGGGTGCGACGTCTCATGGTCACCGACCGGGACACCGAACGGGCGCTGCGCGTGCTCTCCGGCGGGCTGCTCCCCGGCCCGGACGACTCGGCCTGCGCGCTGGCGAAGGTGCTGCGGGGCGCGGGCCCCGTCGTGGTCACCGACTTCGGCGAACCCGGCCCGGGCGACCCGCTGCGCGCCGCCCAGTGGTCCCTGTACCGGGCGCTCGGCGCCCACAGCGCGCTGATCGTGCCCATGCGGGTACGTCGGCAAGGGCTGGGCGCCCTCACCTTCGTCCGCCGCACCGGAGCCCCGGCGTTCGACGAGCAGGAGCAGGCGCTCGCCGCCGACCTCGGCCACCGCGCGGCCCTAGCCCTGGACAACGCCCGGCTGTACGCGCTCCAGGAGCACACCGCCGAGCAGCTCCAGCTCTCCCTCCTGCCCGACCTGACCGGCCTGGACCACCTCCAGCTCGCCACCCGCTATCTGGCCGCCCGCGAACGGGCCGAGGTCGGCGGCGACTGGTACGACGCCTTCCCGCTGCCCGACGGCTCGGCCGTTCTCGCCATCGGGGACGTGGTCGGCCACGACCTCGCCGCCGCCGTCCGGATGGGGCAGCTGCGCAACATGCTGCGCGCACTCGCCTACGACAGCGGCGGCGACGACCCGGCCGGCATCATGTGCCGCCTGGACAAGGTGATGCAGGGCCTGACCAGCATCGAGCTGGTGACGGCCGTCATCGCGCGCATCGAGACCCCCGACGCCGGGCCGTGGCGGCTCACCTGGACCAACGCCGGCCACCTCCCACCCCTGCTGGCCCAGCCCGACGGCCACACACTGCTGCTGGAGGAAGGGCACGCCCCCATCCTCGGGGTCGACCCCTCGCTCGCCCGGGAGACGGCGACCGTCACCCTGCCGCCCGGCGCCACCCTCCTCCTGTACACCGACGGACTCGTCGAACGCCCCGGCGAGGACATCGGCCGCGGTCTGACCCGGCTGCGCCAGCACGCGGCGGCACTCGCCCGCGAGCCACTGGCCGTCTTCCGGGACGAACTGCTCACCCGGATGAGCGACGTCCAGAACGACGATGTCGCCGTACTGGCCCTGCGCGTCCCCTGAGCGGCGACGGGCCGTTACGGCGGTGAACCGCGTCCGGCTCCGAGCGGCTTCGCACGGCCGGCGGCAGCCATGTACCGACCCCGATGACCAGGGCGGCGATCGCGGTCGCGGGCAGCGGCAGGCCAAAGAGGAGACCGGCGACCTCGGCGACGGATCCCGCCTGGACCTCGGTCCGAACCGCCCCCGGGCTGATGGTTCCTGACCGACGTCAGGATCGCCGTCTTCCACGGAGCGAGCTACCCCTCGCGTCGTACGGCCACCGCCCTGCTGGCCACCGGCCTGGTCACCGGCTCGCGCACGGCCCCCCGGTGTCGGCTGCGCGGATCGCCCGGACGGCCACGGCACCAGGTCTCACCGCCCGCTCCCCGCACCCGCCCGGCGCCAGGCACCGTCCGCCAGCAGACGCAGTCCGTTGAGCCCGACGATCACGGTGGACCCCTCGTGCCCGGCGACGCCGAGCGGCAGCGGCAGGGTGCCGGCCAGGTTCCACACGACCAGGCCGGTGATGAACACCGCGGCGACGACCAGGTTCTGCACCACCAGGCGCCGGGCCCGGCGGGAAAGCCGTACGACGGCGGGGACGGCGGCGAGTTCGTCGCGGAGGATCACCGCGTCGGCGGTCTCCAGCGCGAGGTCGGAACCGGCCCGGCCCATGGCGATGCCGGTGTGCGCGGCGGCGAGCGCGGGGGCGTCGTTGACCCCGTCGCCGACCACCAGGACCCTTCGTCCGGCCCGCGCCAGCTCCTGAACGGCGGCGACCTTGTCCTGCGGCAGGAGACCGGCGCGTACGTCCGTGATCCCGACCTCCTCGGCCAGCCGGGCGGCGGCACGCGGATTGTCCCCGGTGACCAGCAGCGGCGCGGCTCCCGCGAGAGCGGTCAGCGCGGCGACAGTGGCCGCCGCGTCCGGGCGCGGCCGGTCCGCGATGCCCAGCACTCCCACGGGGTCCCCCTCGACGGTGACCAGTACGGCCGTACGGCCTTCGTCCTCCAACTCCGCCGCGACCACGCCCGCCGGGTGCGTCCGGCCGCCGCCGAGCAGCCGGGCGGGACTGCCGACCGCGACCGAGGCACCGTCGACGACGGCGGTCACGCCCGTGCCGGGAGTGGAGCCGAAGTCCTCCACCTGCGGAATGTCCAGCCCCCGGGCGCGGGCGGCGTCCACCACGGCACGGGCCAGCGGATGCTCGCTGGGGTGCTCGGCGGCGGCCGCGAGCCGCAGCACCTCGTCCTCGGCCAGCCCGGAAGCGGGGAGCGGGCGCACGTCCGTCAACCGCGGGGCGCCCTCGGTGAGCGTGCCGGTCTTGTCCAGGGCCACCGCGTCCATCTGGCCGAGGCGTTCCATGACCACGGCCGACTTCACCAGCACCCCATGGCGGCCGGCGTTGGCGATGGCCGAGAGCAGCGGCGGCATGGTGGCCAGCACCACCGCACAGGGCGAGGCCACGATCATGAAAGTCATGGCCCGCAGCAGGGTCGGCCGGAGCGCGGCACCGAAGAGCAGGGGAAGCACGAACAACGCGACGGTGGCGGCCACCATCGCGATCGAGTACCGCTGTTCCACCTTCTCGATGAACAACTGGGTCGGCGCCTTGGTCCCGGACGCCTCCTCGACCATGGCAACGATGCGGGCGATCACCGAGTCCGACGGGTCCCGTTCGACCTTGACCCGTAGCGCGCCGGTGCCGTTCAAAGTCCCGGCGAACACCTCGTCACCCGGCCCCTTCGTCACCGGAAGCGGCTCGCCGGTGATCGTGGCCTGGTCCACCTCGCCCGACCCGGCCAGCACCCGGCCGTCGGCGCCGATCCGCTCACCGGGCCGTACCAGAATCACCTCGCCCACCGAGAGCCGCCCGGTCGGCACCGTCTCCTCGGTGCCGTCGTCGGCGAGCCGGGCGGCCGTGGCCGGGGCGAGATCGAGCAGGCCGCGTACCGAGTCGGCGGTGCGGGCGGTGGCGATCGCCTCCAGCGCCCCGGAGACCGCGAAGATGACGATCAGCAGCGCGCCGTCCAGAACCTGCCCGATCGACGCGGCCCCGAGCGCGGCGACCACCATCAGCAGATCCACGTCCAGGGTCTTCTCCCGCAGCGCCCGGAGCCCGGCCCAGCCCGGCTCCCAGCCGCCGCTCGCGTAGACGGCCGCGAACAGCGGTCCCCATGCCCAGGCCGGCGCACCGGCGAGATACGGCGGCAGCGCGACGAGGAACAGCACCAGAGCCGCGGCCGCCCAGCGGGCCTCGGGCACGGCGAGGATCCGGGTGCGACGGCCGGGCGCCACGGTCGCGCGGTCGACACCGGGCGGCGCCTCACGCAGAAGAGTGGAAGACATGGCCGCCACCATAACAGGAATGAATGAAGAGGCATTCATGTGTTCATCAATGGTGCCGTACGATAGCCCCATGGGTCATGGAGCCGCACCGCCGGCAGGTCGCGTTCCACGCGGCCGCCTGGACGCAACCAGCGCCGCCAAAGTCGCCACCACCCTCCAGGCGCTGGCGACTCCCTCACGGCTGCTGATCCTCGCCCGGCTGCGCGAAGGTCCCCTGCCCGCGACCGAGTTGGCCGCCGAGGTCGGCATGGAGCAGTCCGCCTGCTCCCATCAACTGCGCCTCCTGCGCAACCTCGGTCTCGTGGTGGGCACCCGCAAAGGCCGCTCCATCGTGTACTCGCTCTACGACAACCACGTCGCGGAACTGATCGACCAGGCCATCTACCACGTCGAACATCTCCGCCTCGGCCTGGCCGACGCCGCCGACCACCTGGCCCTGCCCGAGCCGGAACCGGAGCTGGAGAGTTCACCCGATGCGGTGAACATCGCCCCGTAACCCCCCACGTCAGGGCGCCGGTTGACGATTACGTCACGCACACACCGGGCTACTCTTCGTGCCCATGCGGGCTGCGTCCTCCACGCGATACGACCGCTCCGCCCCGCGGCCCGGAGCGGTGCTCGTCCTGCTGCTCGCCACGCTCCTCCACCTCTTCGGCTGCTGCCACGGCCCGACGGCGTCCCCCGACGCCCGCGCCGACGCCCTGGCACAGACCTCGGCGACCGCCTGCGGGCAGCTTCCCGCCAACCGGCCCGGGGTGACCGCGGCCGGGCAGCGCGCACCCGCCCCCGACGGGGAAGCCCACTGCTCGGGTCTGGACCAGCCGACTGTCCAGCCGCGTGAGGCCGGTACGGGCGCGCCGCTGCTCGCCGCCGTTCCACCGGCCGCGCCCGGGTACCTCCACCTCTTTGCCCCACCGGCGCGGCACCGGTTCGACCCACGGCCTCCGGCACCACCCGCCGCGGAGACCCGAGCCCGACTCGGCGTGTGGCGGACCTGATCGCTCCCACGCCGTGCCCCACACCCGTGGGCCGCACGGCGGACGATCACCTCCGCCCCCTTTCCACAGCCACCGGCCGGTCGCCCCGTACGGCGCCGGCCGCGGGAGATGCACGCCATGAACCAACCCACCCCCACCGCACGGCCGATGCCCGCGGCCCAGATCCTGGCCGACGCCAAACGCCCCCTGCACACCCCGGCCGGCCTCGTCGGCGGCACGCCCGTCCTGTGGATCGGCGCCCCCTTCACCACGTCCGACCGCGGCTTCTGGGCCAAGCTCGAAGGCCACAACCCCGGCGGGATCAAGGACCGTACCGCCCTGCACATGGTCCGCGCCGCCCGGGAGCGCGGACCGCTCGTGCCCGGCGCACCCCTCATCGAGTCGACCTCCGGCACCCTGGGCCTCGGCCTGGCGCTGGCCGGGGCGACGTACGGCCATCCGGTCACCGTCGTCACCGACCCCGGCATGGAACCGCTGATGACCGGCCTGCTCACCGCGTACGGCGCCGAGATCGACGTCGTCGACACACCGCACCCGCACGGCGGTTGGCAGGAGGCCAGGCGGCGGCGCGTCACGGAACTCCTCGCGCTGCGCCCGGACGCCTGGTGCCCGGACCAGTACAACAACCCGGACAACATCGCCGCGTACGCGCCGCTCGCCCATGAACTCCTCGCCCAACTCGGCCGGATCGACACCCTGGTGGTCTCCGTCGGCACCGGAGGACACTCCGCGGGCATCGGCTCCGTCCTGCGCGGCTACTTCCCCGACCTGCGGATCGTCGGCGTCGACACGACCGGTTCGACCATCTTCGGACAGCCCGCCGGGCCTCGTCTGATGCGCGGCCTCGGCTCCAGCATCCACCCCCGCAATGTGGCCTACGACCTCTTCGACGAGGTCCACTGGGTCGCCGCCCCCGAGTCCGTGTGGGCCGCCCGGCGCCTGGCCCGCCATCACTACGCCACCGGCGGCTGGAGCGTCGGCGCCGTCGCCCTCGTCGCCCGCTGGGTGGCCCGCACCGCGCCCCCGGAGCACCGCATCGCCACCGTCTTCCCCGACGGCCCCGAGCGGTACGTCGGCACGGTCTTCGACGACCCCTACTGCCACCGCCACGACCTGCTCGGGCATCCGCCGGCCGACGACCCCGACGAGATCGGCGATCCACGGGAGCGCACCGTCACCCGCTGGACGCGCTGCACCCGCGTCGCCGACCCCCTCGCCCGTTCCGCGCCGAACGCCCTTGTGGGAGCGGCCCGATGAAGCATCTGTGGCGGCAGACCCGCTCCTTCCCGCCCGCGGCAAGGCTGCTGATGGCCAACCAGTTCGCCATCAATCTGGCCTTCTACATGCTCATGCCCTACCTCGCCGCCCATCTGTCCCACGGCCTCGGCCTCGCCGCCTGGGCCGTCGGACTCGTGCTGGGCGTCCGCAACTTCTCCCAGCAGGGCATGTTCCTCGTCGGCGGCACGCTCGCCGACCGCCTCGGCCACAAGGCCCCGATCATGGCCGGCTGCCTCCTGCGCACCGTGGGCTTCGGCCTGCTCGGCTGGGTGGACAACCTGCCCGCCCTCGTCGTGGCCTCCGCCGCCACGGGCTTCGCCGGCGCCCTGTTCAACCCCGCCGTCCGCGCCTGCCTCGCCACCGAGGCCGGCGAGCGGCGCGTGGACGCCTTCGCCACCTTCAACGTCTACTACCAGGCGGGCATGCTGCTCGGCCCGCTCGTCGGACTCGCCCTGCTGGCCGCCGACTTCCGGCTCGTGTGCACGGTCGCCGCCGCCGTCTTCGCCGCCCTCACCCTGCTGCAATGGCGCGCGCTGCCCGCCCGCCACCGGCTCCTGGAAGACACCGGAACCGGCGGTGTCCTGGCGCAGTGGCGCGCCATCGTCGCCAACCGCCCGTTCCTGCTCTTCTCGGCGGCCATGATCGGCTCGTACGTCCTGACGTTCCAGGTCTATCTCGCCCTGCCGCTGGCCGCGGCCGACGCGCTCGGCGCCGAGGGGACCGCCGCCACCAGCGCTCTGTTCGTCATCTCGGCCGCCGTCGCCGTCGTAGGACAGCTACGGCTCACCGGCTGGGCCAAGAACCGCTGGCAGAGCGGCCAGGCCCTGGTGCGGGGGCTGACGGTCATGGGACTCGCCTTCGTCCCCCTGGCCCTGTGCCCGCGCGGCTCCTCGGCGGCCGTGCTCGCCTCCCTGGTGGTGGCCGTGGTCCTGCTGGCCGCCGGGTCCGCGATCGTCTACCCCTTCGAGATGGACACGGTCGTCGCCCTGTCCGGCAACCGCCTGGTCGCCACCCACTACGGCCTCTACAACACGGTCTCCGGGCTCGGCGTCACCCTGGGCAACCTCGGCACCGGAGCCCTCTGGGACAGCGCCGCCCGCCACGATGCCGCCTGGCTGCCCTGGACGGCTCTGACCGTCACCGGGGCGGCCTGTGCGACGGCCGTCGCGGCGCTGGCCCGTACCGGCCGCCTGACCACGCCACAGCCTCGGCTCGCCCCGGTGTGATCCCGGCTCCGCGCGGTCCCGGCCTCGTCGGCGGGACCGCGCGGGGGAGGCTGGCCATCAGGGGAGGGGCGGTCCTCAGTCGAGACAGAATTCGTTGCCCTCGATGTCCTGCATCACGATGCAAGACTCGTTGAAGCCGTCGGCGCGCAGCACCTGTACCTGCACCGCGCCGAGCGCGACCAGCCGCGCGCACTCGGCCTCCAGCGCGGCCAGCCGCTCCTCGCCCACGAGCCCGGTGCCGACCCGTACATCGAGGTGCACCCTGTTCTTCACGACCTTCCCTTCGGGAACGCGCTGGAAGAACAGCCGCGGCCCGTCGCCCGAGGGATCGACGCAGGCGAACGCGGCGCCCTGCCGCTCGGCCGGCAGCGACCGATCGAAATCACCCCATGTGTCGAACCCCTCCGGCGGCGGCGGAACCTCGTAGCCCAACACCTCGCACCAGAACCGGGCGACGCGCTCGGGCTCCGCACAGTCGAAGGTGACCTGGATCTTCTTGATCGATGACATCGGCGCACCATAGCAGGGGTGCTCCGCCGTCGAACTGTCTTTTTCGTGCGGCACGTTGTCCACCGGGCGGAAGGTCACGCCGACCGGCACGGGACGGATTTGGCCCCCGCTGGCCCGCCGTCCCAGGCTCGGCGGGCCGACGCCTTGGGGGCGCCATCGCGAGGTAAACCGGAACGTACGCCTCCGGCAGTTCGTTGGGAAGGCTTACGAGTGTGTGGTCCAGGTCACATGTAGTGACCAGCTACTGCACCGCCCAGGTAGAGCCTGCGGCCACTCCGGCCGCCACCTGCCGACCCGTTTTGAACGCGTTCAACCCCTTGGTCTAGGGTCACCTCCACACGAGGGAGGGGCTGCACATGAAGATCGTGATTCCCGGTGGGACCGGGCAGATCGGCACGGTTCTGAAGCGCGCGCTCGACGCCGCAGGCCACGAGGTCGTGGTTCTCACCAGACGCCCCGAGCGTGCGGGCGAGATCGAGTGGGACGGCAGGACCCCGGGGCCGTGGACCGCGGCCGTCGATGGTAGTGATGTCGTGATCAATCTGGCCGGACGCAGCGTGAGCTGTCGGTACACGGCGGCCCATCTGAGGGAGATGATGGAGTCCCGGGTCGACTCCGCCCGCGTCGTGGGCGCCGCGATCGCGGGTGCCGCCCGACCGCCTCGGGTCTGGCTCCAGATGAGCACCGCCACGGTGTACGCGCACCGCTTCGACGCCCCGAACGACGAGGCCACCGGAGTGATCGGCGGCAGCGAGACGGGCGTGCCGGACTACTGGGCGTACAGCGTCGACATCGCCGCGGCGTGGGAGCGGGCTCAGCGGCAGGCCGAGACGCCGGCCACCCGCAAGGTCGCCCTGCGCTCGGCCATGGTGATGAGCCCGGACCCCGGGGGAGTCTTCGCCGTCCTGTCCGGGCTGACCCGCCTGGGCCTCGGCGGCCCGGTCGCGGGCGGCGCGCAGTACGTGTCGTGGATCCACGAACATGACTTCGTGCGCGCGGTGGAGTTCCTGGTGGACCGCGAGGACCTCACCGGGCCGGTGAACCTGGCGGCACCCCATCCTCTGCCGCAGCGCGCTTTCATGCGCGCGCTGCGCTCCGCGTGGGGAGTGCCGATGGGTCTTCCGGCGACCAGGTGGATGGCCGAGGCCGGCGCGTTCGCCCTGCGCTCCGACACCGAACTGCTCCTGAAGAGCCGCCGAGTGGTCCCGGGGCGCCTGACCGAGGCGGGCTTCGCGTTCCAGTACCCCCAATGGCCGCGGGCCGCCGACGAGTTGGTGCGTCGGGCACGAGAAAGGGGCGGGGCCTCGGTGGGCCGATGAGTGAGCCCGCCCCTTCGGCCGGTCCGGACGAGGTCGGCCGACACCGCTGTCGCGGGCCCGGCGTTCGAGAGCCGAACGAATTCCGCTGTGCTGCCGTTCATTTGTGAACAACCCATTGACTGGCCCCGGGGAGCTTGCCACCATCACCCTCACCCGAGAGCGCTCTCAGGCTGCGTCACGGTTCGGTCTCCAGCACGGTCCCCACCCGTTCGAGGAGTACACCCATGCCAGTCAGCTCCGCCTCATCACGCCGCGCGCCGGGACGACCCCGGTCCCGGCCCCATCTCGTCCTCGCGCTGCTGATCGCGCTCGTCGCCGCGCTCGGACTCACCGTCACCTCCCAGAGCCCCGCCCGCGCCGCGGGCACCCTGCTCTCCCAGGGCAGACCCGCCACCGCCTCCTCCACCGAGAACGCCTCCTTCGGCGCCGCGCAGGCGGTGGACGGCAATGATCAGACCCGCTGGTCCAGCGCGTTCGCGGACCCGCAGTGGATCATGGTCGACCTCGGCTCGGTGCAGCCCCTCACCCAGGTCACCCTGAAGTGGGAGGCCGCCTACGCCAAGGCCTTCACCGTGCAGACGGCCACGGACCCGAACGGCCCCTGGACCACCGTCTACTCGACCACCGCAGGCACCGGCGGCGTACAGAACCTGAACGTGAGCGGCTCCGGGCGGTACGTCCGGATGTACGGCACCCAGCGCGCCACTCCGTACGGCTACTCCCTCTGGGAGTTCCAGGTCTACGGCGGCTCCGGCGGCACCACGCCCCCGGACGCCTTCTGGGGCACCACCGACGACATCCCGCCGTCCTCCGGCGTCATGAAGGTCAAGGTGCTCAACCGGACGGGCGGCGCCTACCCGGACAGCCAGGTCTACTGGAGCTACAACGGCCAGGAGCACTCCATCGCCGAACAGCCCTACGTGGACATCGTCGCCGCCCCCGCCCAGCGTATGTACTTCTACGTCGGCTCCCCGAACGGCCAGTACTACGACTTCATCGAGTTCACCACCGGCACGTCCTCGTTCAGCGGCAACACCACCCGGGTCGACGCCTGGGGCCTGCCGCTGGCGATCCGGCTGCACTCGCACAGCGGGCAGGACGTCCAACTGGGCGACGCCCAGGACCTGTTCACCATGACCCGCGACCAGGTGTTCCAGAACTTCCAGAACTCCGTGCCGCAGCAGTTCAAGGTCCTGGCCCAGACCCAGGCGCCGTACCGGATCATCGCCCCCGGCAGCGACCCCAGCTTCCGGTCGGACGGCGCGAACGCCAACTACTTCACGGCGTACGCCAATTCGGTCGGCGTGAACGAGCCCACCTCGAACATCTTCGGCTGCGCCGGGTCCCTCGCCTCCAACGCGGCCCTGTGCGCCGCGCTCAACCGGCACACCGCCGACCTGCCGGCCGCCCAGCAGCAGGACCCGTCGAAGTTCTACGGCGGCGACCCGGCCAACTGGTACGCCAAGTACTGGCACGACCACGCGATCAACCACCTGGCGTACGGCTTCCCGTACGACGACGTGGCGGGCCAGGCCGCGTACACCTCGATGGACGGCCCGCAGTGGATGGAGGTCGCGGTCGGCTACTGAGCGACCGTCCGCCCGTACGGCGCGGCACATGGGCACGCCCCTTCACCGGTGACCGTCCCGACCGGTGGAGGGGCTCTGCGCCTGCGGGGCGACCGGCCAAATGGTGCGCTGTGGGACGACACGGTGTCCCCGGCCCGCCCGATGGCCCGGGTCAGTGCCGATCTGCCCGCCGTGTAACTCGACTCCCCGGCCCAGGCGCTCATCGGCCGGGGCGACCACCCCACCGGGCTGCCGCGCGAGCACGAGATCCATGAGCCGCTGTCCGCCCTTCCCGGGGCGGCGAAGGTCGACGCGTCCTTCCCGCGAGAGACGCTATAGTCACACGGTCGCGAAAAACGATGTTCCGTGTGGTTCCGTCCGCCGGACATCGCGCATACATCGATGCAGAGGGTTCTGATCGATGAGCGTCTCCTTGCCGAGACCGGGCATACCGCCTGCTTCCGGCGCTGACCACCGCCGACGCGTGTCGGCGCGACAGAGGGGCGCACCATGCGGAAGACCATCGCCATCGTCGGAGCCGGACCGGGCGGGCTGACGCTCGCGCGTGTGCTCCAGACCCACGGCGTCGCCGCGACGATCTACGAGAGCGAGGCCTCGGCGACGACCCGTGCGCAAGGCGGCCTGCTCGACATCCACGAAGAGACCGGACAGGTCGCGCTTCGCGCGGCCGGTCTGTACGACGCGTTCCGCACCCTGGTCCGCCCGGGCGAGGACGCCAAGCGCGTCGTCGACCGCCACGGCACGATCCTGTTCGACAGGCCCGCGGACCCCGCGTCGGCCCGTCCTGAGGTGGATCGTGGCGAACTCAGGCGCCTGCTCATCGACTCGCTGGCGCCCGGGACGATCAAGTGGGGTCACAAGCTCGCCTCGGTCCGGCACCGCGGGGAGGGCGGCTACGAACTCGCCTTCGCGGAAGGTCCCACCACACGCGCCGACCTGGTCATCGGCGCGGACGGCGCCTGGTCGAAGGTGCGTCCGCTGCTCACCCCCGCCGAGCCTGACTACACCGGAACCTGCTTCATCGAGATCGCCCTCGCTCCGGGCGGCCGGGAGTCCCGGGCGAGCGTGGCCGCGATCGGCGGCGGCACGCTGATGGCGGTCGCGCCGGGCAAAGGCATCATCGCCCATCGCTGCGCCGACGGGCAGGTGCGCGGATACGTGGCGTTGAACAAACCCGAGGAGTGGCTGAGGTCGATCGACTTCGGCGACCCGTCCGCGGGCCCACGCCGGCTCGCCGACGAGTTCGCCGGCTGGTCGCCGCTGCTCACCGCCTTCGTGACGCGGAGCGACGCGGAACCGTTGCTCCGGCCCATCCACGCCCTGCCGGTCGGGCTCCGATGGGACAGGGTGCCCGGCGCGACGCTCGTCGGCGACGCCGCGCATCTGATGTCGCCCTTCGCCGGCGAGGGCGCGAACCTCGCCATGTACGACGGCGCCGACCTGGCGGGCAAGTTGGTCGAGGAACCCGACGTCGAGGCCGCGCTCACCGCCTACGAGGAGCGGCTGTTCCCGCGGAGCCGCGACGCCGCCGACCGCTCGGCGAAGAACCTGGAGGTCTTCTTCGGCCAGGAAGCACCGCAGAGCGTGGCCGCGCTGTTCGACCGCTCCTGACCTCTGGCCCCGGTCCGTGATCCCGCCGCCCCGGGATCACGGCTGGTTGCCGTTGGAGGCGAGCCGGGCGCCCATCTCCGCGTTGGCGCGCTCGGAACGGCTGTTGGCCTGGTCGTGCTTGAGCCGGAGGTAGTCGTACAGGGCCCGTACGCACAGGTCCCGGGTGCGATAGGTCGCGTCCGAGGTCAGTTCGAGGTCCTTGGTGACCTCCAGCAGCTGCCCGTCGGCCGTGGTGTAGACGGGGTGCCAGACGAGTTCCACCGCCGGGTTGAGCGCCATGACCACGCGCAACTGCGGGACCTCCTGCGCGATGAGGACGCTGTCGGGGTTGTACGCCCGCAGGAAGATGTGGACGGGACCGCGGGCGCGGGTCACGAACGCCTTGGACAGGACGTTCCACATCGGCGTCTTGAGCATCCAGTCCATGGTCAGCTGGAGTTCGTTGACCACGCTGCCGAAGGGGGTGGACTCCAGGGGCGTATGGCCCTTGGAGCGGGCGTAGACGCTGGTGTCGATGCCGCCGGACCACAGGGCCATCGTCGGCCGGTCGATCTCCAGATAGTCACCGATGAGCCGCACCAACTCCTGGTACCAGCTGTTCGACGCGCGGTGGTCGCGCTGCTCCTGGCGCTCGGTGAACATCGCCAGCGCCTCGTCGTTGAGCTGTCCCTGTTCGGCGATGCCGCCCAGGATCAACTGCCAGGCAGCGTCCGTGACATCCTGCGGAAAGCCCACCTTGTCCATCATGTCGCGGAAGGTGTCCCACTCGCCGTGGGCGGTGGGGTCGGCGGCATGGCGCCGCGCCTCCTCCCTGACACCGGGACCCCCCCTGGCCCTGCACACGTTGCACATAACGGGTGACGGCCGCGTTGCCCACGGTCCGCTGAAGGTCGGCGAGCCCGGCGGCATGCGGCGCCCGCCCGGCGGTGAACTGCGGGGCCGGGCCCGGTATCTGCCTCCTCCGCGCCGCCGCGGGCGCCTCCGGCACCGGGGATGTCGCTCTGTCTCGCACGCGCTGACCAGCCCTCCGGTCACTCAGGCCGACATCGGCTCGGAGGGGCCGAGGCTAGGCTCTCGGTCCGGCCCCCACAAGGGCCGGAAGGGCAGTCGGAAGGGCAGTCGGAAGGGCATGGCGAATCGGCGAGGAATCCACGAGCGGCAGGCTCAGCAGGCCGCCCTCGAAGACGCGGTGGCGTCGAGGCCGATGCCCGGACCGGCATCGCCGGTCACACTCCGATGAAGCTCACGGTTTCCGTCATGTCCGCCCGCCCGGTACGCAGCCGCGGCACGCCCTCCTTCTCGAATCCCACCGCGACACCGCAGAACAGTACGAGCCCGTCATCGGCTCCGACGGTCTCGCGATACATCGTCCACATCACCTGGGGGCAGCTGTGCAGCCCTTCCGCCCTCAGCAACAGCATGACCGTCAGATCGCCGCCTTGAACTCGCAGGCGTTCGGCGCTTAAGGGGCCGGTCGGGGTCGTCGCGCTCGATTCCCAGTGCCTCGTACCGCTGAGCTGCTGCGGCGGAGAAGCGGTCCACGTACGGCGGGGTCAGTTCGGCCGGGTACATCGGGTACTCCCGCTCATCGCCCGGGTCTCCGGCCAGCGCCCTGGCTGTCGCGCGCCTCTTGAGCTCGGCCAGGGGCTCGCCGGTCACGACATACACATGCCACGGCTGGAGGTTCCCACTCGACGGAGCCCGCGTCGCCGCGGCCAGCACGCGTTCGAGTATCTCCCTGGACACCGGCTCCTCGCTGAACGCCCGCACCGCCCGGCGACTGTCCACAGCTTCATACACATCCACGTCCGCTCTTCCTCCCACTTGACGACAGCCACATTGCTGAACGGCGCGGTCACGAACCCCTCGTCTGCCGGCCGGTGACGGCTTTTTCAAGGAGGCAGGTGAGGATCGGCTCGGGATGAGTCCACAGCAGGGCACCGCCGTTCCCCGGCACGACATGACGACGAGCACCGGGCACTCGGGCGGCGAGAAGTGCTCCGTTGTCGGGTGAGTGGCCGGTGTCCTGCTCGCCGTACCAGATGTCGACGGGGACGGCGATCTCGTCGAGGGCGAACGGCCACCGCCCCATCGCGAGGACCGTGTCCCGGGCGTAGCCGGCGGCGCCTTGACCAAATCCCTCGGCCAAGGCCCTGCGGTAGCCGGCAGCGAAATCAGGAGCCTGGTAAACGGCGAGGTCACACGCAGGGCTCCCGGCCATGACCATGTCCCACATCGCATCCGCGGTGAAGCGCGCGAAAAACTCCTCGACGCCGGCCGGATCGCACTCAGTCCGCTCGACCAGAGCACGCAGGTCCGCGTTCAGCACCGAAGCGAACTCCGGCCTGGCGACCTCGTCCGCACCGGAGACGACAGCCAGCGCCGAGACGACCCCCGCCGCGGCGCAGGAGAGAGCGAAGGGCGCACCTTGGGAATTCCCGACCATCACAGGTCGCTCCAGCCCCCGCCGCACACAGAGTTGGCGCATATCTCCGGCGAAGTCGGAGAAGGTCCGCCCGGGGGCGGCCGTCGAGACACCGAGACCCGGACGATCCACGGAGATGAGACGCACTCCGAGCGCCTCGACAACGCCTGCGCCGAAACCGAGCCACCGGCTCGTAGCCGCACCAGGACACAACAGCACAGGCGTCCCGTCCAACGGCCCCCACTCCGCCCAGCCGAGCAACCGCCCGTCGGACAGCGCACTCTCACCCAGTCGGGCAGGAACGTCGATGCAACCAGTCATGATCACCAGCATGGCCATGGGCCCGAAGTCCCGCACTCGACTTTCACCATGGCCTCGAACAGGGCAGATGTTGTCCGACGCGGCACTGGAGCACTTCCGGCAGGTCAGCGCACCCTTCCCCGTGGCTTCAGCGGTACCTCCGGTAGCCGCGGTGCGCGCAGCGGAGCCCCGTCGTAGCCCTTCACCTCGCCGAAGCGGGTGCCCGGGACCGGTCCTCGCGGGCCTGTTCGATCTCGGACTGGGTGCGGGCCGCGAAGTTCCAGCACATATCGCACTGCGCCGCTGTTTGTGCAGGTCAACGACCTGCGCGACTGCTCCTGGTCAGCAAAAGGTCAGCACTGGTCGCGAGGAGTCGGTCGGCCGTGGTGGGATCCGTTGGTTCCGGGGACGGGCTCGTTCTTCGAGGAGTGCGAGCATCCGCGGTCCCGGTGGTCGAAGTGCCCCCACCCTTACAAGATCCGGTACCGGTCGGCGGCCGGCAAGCAGGTGGAGGAGTCGGGGTTCGCGGACCGCGACAAGGCCATTGTCGCGTCGGTGCGACACCTCGACTCCCTCCTGGAACACCATCTCTATCCGACGCTCGCCAGCCGACGGATGAACTTTTTCGATGACAAGGTGGTCATCCGCGCGCGATCCTTCTCGATGCACATCGACTCGGTATCTTCACCGACAACCCGGTGGCCGGCGTCAAGCCGCCACAGTACGACCCCAAGCGCGCCGTTATTCCGTCTCCCGAACAACTTCGTGCTGTACGCACCGCAGGTGATCACGCGCTCATGCTGATCGTCGACTTGATGAGCGGCTGTGGCCTCCGTAACGGCGAGGCGGCGGCCGTACACGTCAACGACATCGCGGCTGACGATGTGGATCGCGTCACCGAGCAGGTCATCATGTCCACTCGTCAGTACGGCCCGCTCAAACATCGGAAGGCAGGGGGGTACCGCGATGTTCCGCTACCCGCTCGCGTCAGGGCCAGACCGTATACCTCTTGCGACAACCTCAGCGTCGGCCTCTGTTCACCCGCACCGATCACCATACGCCTCATGAAACGGGTCGCCCCTGTCATCGCCCTCGGTCTGTCCGCGCTGCTCGCCGCCACGGTGCCCGCCCACGCCACCGGCTCGCGGCCCCTCAACAGCTACGGGACCAAGGCGTCGTACGAGCCGCGGCAGAGCGTCCGCAGCTACCAGCACGCTCCCAGGGGCTACGTCCCCGTCTTCACCGAGACCGTCTCCCGGCACGGCTCGCGCGCCGCGACCAGCGGCAAGGACGGCGACCTCATCCTCGGGCTGTGGGACCAGGCCGCCCGTGAGGGCCTGCTCACCTCCGCCGGCAGGCGGTTCGGGCCCGACGTGCGCACGCTCCTCGCCGCCATGGACAAGATCGGCTACGGGAACCTGAGCGGGCGCGGCCGGCAGGAGCTGCGCGGCGCCGCCGCACGCCTGGAGCAGCGTCTTCCGGACCTGTTCCGGCGGATCGCCCAGGACTCCGAACCCATCGATGTCGTCAACTCCGGCGAGGCACGCGCCGTCGCCAGCGGCAACGTGTTCACCGACGCCCTCGCCGCCGATGACCCCGCCCTGAAGCCGCTCATCCGGCCCGCCAGGACCGAAAGGGACCTGCTCTACTTCCACAAGTCGGCCGGCGGCGCCGCCTACCGCGACTACATCGACCACGACCAGCGGCTGGCCGCCACCCTCAACAGCATCACCGATCAGCCCGCCACCCGGCAGGCCGCCCGCAGGGTCCTGGAGAGGATCTTCACCCCCGCGTTCGTCCAGCGCGTCGCGGACGGCGAGTTCTCCTCCATCGCCTCGGACGTCGACGCCGCCCAGGCCGTCTACAACCTCTACGCGATCGCCCCGGCCATGAGCGCCGAGATGCCGGACGGCCGCGCCCTGCCCATGGAGCGCTACATCGCGCCGCGCGACGCCGCGTGGTTCGGGTACCTGAGCGACGCCGAAGACTTCTACGAGAAGGGCCCCGGCTTCGCGGACAGCGACATCACCTACAAGATGGCGGACGTCTTGCTCGACGACTTCTTCCAGCAGGTCGAGGCCAAGCGGGACGGCACGAGCACGCTGGGCGCGGAGCTGCGCTTCACGCACGCCGAGGAGATCATCCCACTGGCCGCGCTGATGGGCCTGCCGGGCAGCACCGAAGCGGCGACACCCGACCGGCCGTACACCTACGAAGACAACACGTGGCGCGGGGCATCCGTCGCCCCCATGGCCGCGAACATCCAATGGGACGTCTTCCGAAAGGGCGACACCTACCTGGTACGCATGCTCTACAACGAGAAAGAGACCGCCTTCAAGCAGGACTGCCGCCCGGTGTCGAAGGGCAGCGCGTTCTACGACCTGAACGAACTCGAACGCTGCTTCGGCCGCGCGGGCTGAGGGCGGTTGAGTCCACCGAACGCCAGGCGGAGTGCCGGAAGGTGGCGGCCCGGACACCGAACGGTGTCCGGGCCGCTCTTTCTGTCGCATGCGACGACGTCGTTGTGTCAGGCGGAGGGTGTCGGGGAGGTGGTGGGGGCGGGTGCGCCGCCGGGTGCGCCCTGGCCGTCGTTCGTGGCGCTGGGATCGACCGCCATCGTGAGGTACCCGATGACTCCGCGCTCGATGTGCCTCTTGTCGTAGACGAGTTCGAGCAGACCGCCCTGGGCGCCGGTCCTCGGGTAGATCGAGTCCTCGTCGAGGGTCACGCGTGAGACGGTGTTCGCAGAGTAGGGGGCAGTGTCTTCGGTGGCCTTCACCGCGTCCTCGGAGAAGTAGAACTGCCCGGTGTGGCAGGTGCGTCCGCCGGTGTACCCGTCGGAGGTCCGGGAACCGCCGGTGTGCACCTTGGTGTGGATGTGGACGGCGCGGCCGGTGTACCAGCCGGGGAAGACGGTCCGGAAGGTGACGAAGCCCTGGTGGTCGGTCATCTGGATGCCGCGCAGCCAGGTGAGGTCGTCGGTCGAGGTCGCGTGGCCGCCCCCGCCGCCCGGGCCTCCGGGACCGCCCGGAGGTGCCGTCGGCGTACCGGAGGGCGGCGGACCGGGAGGCGTACCGCCGCCGCCGTTGCCGATCTGGGTGTAGCCGGAGTAGATGCCGGACGCGTCGCAGTGCCAGATCTCGACGGCCGAGTTCCGGATGGGCTTGCAGGTCGCGCTGTCCACGGCGCGCAGCACGAGGAGGAGCGGGATTCCGGTGCGGTCCTCGACCACGTTCTTCCGGAAGAGCTCGTAGTCGATGTAGTAAGGGCCCTCGATCTGCTCCGTGGTAAGCGACATGCAGGCGCTGGACGCGGAGGCGGCCGCCTTCACCGAATCAAGAGTGCCGGTGCCGGCGGCGCTGCGGTCGGCGGCGCTCGCGACGGCAACCGCCCGTTGACGCCTCAACTTCTCCGTCACAGCGTTTACATGACGGGACGTCACGTGCTGGAAGGGGAAGCGCCTGGAGCCGTCTTGCTCCGCGAAGGACGCGTCCCCGCCGTGATCCGCGGGTGCGCTCAGTCGAGGACAGGGTGGAGTTCGGGGCGGGCTTCCCACCATGTGCGGTAGAAGGTGTCGTCGGGGATGCTGTCGAGGTACGCGCGTCCCGCCGCCCGGTAGAGCAGCCCGGCACGCTGCTCCGTGACTGCGGCCCGGTTCCAGGCGATCCGGATGCGTTCGGTGAGCGGGTCGCCGGCCAGCGGGCGCAGTACCGTTCCCTCGACATGGGGAGAGGTGGGCTGGCACATGGAGATGGCCCGTCCGGCGGCGATCAGTTCCCAACGCATCTTGCGGTCGGCGATCCGGTAGCGCAGTTTCGGTGTGAAGCCGGCCTGGAGGCAGACGTCGGTCATGGCTTCCGGGCCGCCGTCGCCGTCGTCGGTGAGCGTCGTCCAGGTTTCGCCGGCCAGGTCGGCGAGTTCGATCTCCTCCTGCCCGGCCAGGGGGTGGGTCGCCGACAGGCGTACGCAGGCGGGTTCCTTCGGGATGAGGGTGCGGGCAGCCAGGCCGTCGGGGAGCAGCACCTCGTGGTCGCCGACCTCCGCGTACAGGATCGCGTCGTACTTCCCGGCACCGAGCATGCGTGTGAGCGTGGTCGCCGAGTGCTCGATGGCGATGTCGACCTCATGGCCGGGCAGTTCCTCCTCCAAACGCCCGAACAGTCGGTCCACCAGCACGAGTTGGATACAGCCGAGTCGTAGTGTCGGATGCGGTGCCGCGGCTCGCGCTCCGGCGGTCAGGGCGTCCATCTCGCCGAGCACCCGGCGTGCCACGGACAGCACGAACTCGCCCAGCGGTGTGGGCTCGACGCCGAGTCTGCCGCGGACGAACAGCTCGCCGCCGGTGACCTGTTCGATACGCCGTAGCTGCGCGGAGAGAGCCGGCTGGGACACCCCGAGCCGCATGGCCGCCCTCCCCAGGCTGCCCGCTTCCGCTATCGCGCGGACAGCTTCCAGATGCCTCAACTCCAACTGCATTTCACCAGCATAGGCAGGGCGACGGACGGCCTGGGAGGGGCTCGGGCCGACTGGTCATAACACCGGTCTTATGCCCGATGGGAGGTCCCCTTTTTGCCATGCCCACGCTCATACTCGGCGCAACCCCCCGACTCCCCGTTACGGAACTGGAGTAGACGTGCACCCCATCAGACTCACGGCGGCCCTTGCGGCGCTCACACTGACGGCGGGCCTCGCGGGCACTCTCGTGAGTACCGCCGCCGCGGCCGCCGAGGGCGGTTCCGCCCCCGCCGCGCGCCACCTCAGCCTGTTGCGCACCGGTGCCCTGGAGGTCAAGCTCAGCCCGGCCCAGCACAAGGCCCTGATCCAGAGCGCCCAGGACAAGACGACCGACACCGCCCGCACCCTCGGCCTCGGCGCCAAGGAGAAGCTGGTCGTCAAGGACGTCGCCAAGGACGCCGACGGCACGCTGCACACCCGCTACGAGCGCACCTACGACGGTCTGCCCGTCCTCGGCGGCGACCTGATCGTGCACACCCCGCCCGCCTCGCTCGCGGCCGGGACCCTGAGTGCCACGTACAACAACAAGCACAAGATCGCGGTGTCCTCCACCACCGCGACCGTCGCCAAGTCGGCGGCCGAGAGCAAGGCGCTGAAGACCGCCAAGGCCCTGGACGCCGCGAAGCCCGCCGCCGACAGCGCCCGCAAGGTGATCTGGGCCGGCAGCGGCACCCCGAAGCTTGCCTGGGAGACCGTGATCGGCGGCTTCCAGGACGACGGCACGCCGAGCCGGCTGCACGTCATCACCGATGCCACCACCGGCAAGGAGCTGTACCGGTACCAGGGCATCGAGACCGGCGTCGGCAACACCCACTACAGCGGCCAGGTCTCGCTGACCTCGACCCAGTCGGGTTCGTCGTACAACCTGACCGACGGTACGCGCGGCGGGCACAAGACGTACAACCTGAACCACGGCACCTCCGGCACCGGCACCCTGTTCTCGCAGACCAGCGACACCTGGGGCGACGGCACCAACTCCAACGCCGCCACGGCCGGCGCGGACGCCGCCTACGGCGCGCAGGAGACCTGGGACTTCTACAAGAACACCTTCGGCCGCAACGGCATCAAGAACGACGGCCAGGCAGCCTACTCCCGCGTCCACTACGGCAACGCGTACGCCAACGCGTACTGGGACGACAGCTGCTTCTGCATGACCTACGGCGACGGTTCCGGGAACAACGACCCGTTGACCTCGCTGGACATCGCGGGTCACGAGATGAGCCACGGCGTCACCGCCAACACCGCCGGCCTGAACTACAGCGGCGAGTCCGGCGGTCTCAACGAGGCGACCTCCGACATCTTCGGCACGGGCGTGGAGTTCTACGCCAACAACTCGTCCGATCCCGGTGACTACCTCATCGGCGAGAAGGTCGACCTCAACGGCAACGGCACCCCGTTGCGCTACATGGACAAGCCCAGCAAGGACGGCAACTCCGCCGACTCCTGGTCCTCTTCTCTCGGCAACCTGGACGTGCACTACTCGTCGGGTCCGGCGAACCACATGTTCTACCTGCTGTCCGAGGGCAGCGGCACCAAGACGATCAACGGTGTCACCTACAACAGCCCCACGACCGACGGCGTCGCCGTCACCGGCATCGGCCGCGACGCCGCCCTCCAGATCTGGTACAAGGCGCTGACGTCGTACATGACGTCCAGCACCAACTACGCCGGTGCCCGCACCGCCGCCCTCAACGCGGCATCCGCCTTGTACGGTGCCAACTCGGCGCAGTACGCGGCGGTCGGCAACGCGTTCGCGGGTATCAACGTGGGCAGCCACATCACCCCACCGAGCAGCGGTGTGACGGTCACCAACCCGGGCAGCCAGTCCTCCACGGTGGGCACCGCGGTCAGCCTCCAGGTCCAGGCGTCCAGCACCAACAGCGGCTCCTTGACCTACAGCGCCTCGGGCCTGCCCACCGGTCTGTCCATCAACGCCTCCACCGGCGTGATCTCCGGTACGCCGACCACGGCCGGGACCTACAGCACCGCCGTCACGGTGAAGGACTCCACCGGCGCCACCGGCACCGCCTCCTTCTCCTGGACCGTCAGCACCAGCGGCGGTGGGGGTGGCTGCTCATCGACCCAGCTGCTGGCCAACCCGGGCTTCGAGTCGGGGGACACCGGCTGGACCGACAGCGGGGTCATCAACAACGACACCCGTGAGCCGGCCCGCAGCGGCTCCTGGACGGCCTGGCTCAACGGCTGGGGATCCGCGCACACCGACACGCTGTCGCAGTCGGTGAAGATCCCGACGGGCTGCAAGGCGATCCTGTCCTTCTACCTGCACGTCGACACCGCGGAGAGCGGCAGCACCGCCTACGACAAGCTGACGGTCACCGCCGGCTCGAAGACCCTCGCGACGTACTCGAACGCCAACGCGGCCTCCGGCTACTCGCTGAAGACCTTCGACCTGTCCTCGCTGGCGGGCCAGACGGTCACCCTGAAGTTCACCGGCGTCGAGGACGCCTACCTCGCGACCGACTTCGTCGTGGACGACACCGCTCTGACGACCAGCTGAGCACACGCTGGCCGGCATGGTCCCGCACACCGTTCCCTGGGCGCGGGACCATGGCGGGTCAGAGCGAGTCCACATAGGCGGGCGTCACCCGGAAGACGTGCGACATCCATCGACGTTGGTACGAGATCTGTTCGCCTTCGAGTCGATCGCATGGAAGTTCTCCTGCCCAGGCTTCCGAATTTCTGATACTCGGGCGCCTGCGGTGGGCAACCCGGAAGGCCGGACCCCGGCGGCATCGGTAGGGATTCTTTCCGCGCCCGCGTCGCCCATCACCTCAAGGCCGATGGCAAGCCGAAGCCGAAGCCGAAGCGACCTCGGGCTGCTCGCGCCGGGGCCGGCGCTCCACGAGGGAGTCGGCGACCGCGAACACGGCGGCCGCATCGATGCCCCGGTACAGGGCGTCCGTGGTCCAGCTCGGTCCGCTCCTGGCGTCTACCTCTCGTGCGCGCAGACTTGCGGCGAGGGCGTAGGTGAGCTGTTGGAACGCCTTGATGTGCGAGCCCGGCGGGAGGTAGTGGCGGGACCCTCCTCGTTGCGGAGGGCGTTGTCGCAGACCACGAGTTGGCCCGGCGACAGGTCGGCGCGGAGGGTGGCGGCGGTGCCGACCGTGACGTCGCGGCGGGCGCCAAGGGCGATGAGCTGTTCGAGGACCAGGACCGTCGCCGGTGCGCCGAGGCCGAACCCGCCGCACGCCGCGACCTGTCGGTCCCGGCGCTTGAGGATGAACAGCTCGCCGCGGACCCGGTGCACACGGCGGCAGCGGTAGCGGTTCACCGTCTTCTCCGGCACGTCCTGCTGATACAGCAGGACCACTCCGTCGGTGCTGCTGAGCGTTGCCCCCGGATACCGGTCGCGCACGTGTCTGGCGTGCTCGGCCGGTTCGGTCACCGCCGGCAGTGCGTGCTTGCCGGGATGCAGCGGGAACGGGGTCACGAGCGTGCTTCCCACTCGGCGAGCGTGGTCGCCAGCTCCTGCTCGGCGCCCGCGTGAACGTGGTTGAGGATGTGCCAGGGCAGGACCGGCTCGTGCCGAAGGTGGCGGTCGTGGTCCACGCCGCGTCTGGCCAGGGCCTCGGTGAGTTGGTCCTTCGTCAGCTCGCTCAGGTCGGTTCCGGCGTCGTAGAGGTCTTCGAGCACATGGCCGATGCGCCGGTCGCCACGCGAGCACACGACTTCCAGACGCATGCGGCTCGCGCCGAACTGCTCCACGCGGTAGTGCTGCTCGTACTCCTCATCGCCGACCAACTCGCGCGGCCGGGCGGCGACCCGGTCACCGTAGCCATGCGCCACGTCGGGGTCCGCCATCCGGAGCCGCTGGGTGAGCGCGCCCGGCTTGGGCATTGAACTGGTGCAGCTTGACGATCACGGTCCCGTCGGTGCCCCGATGATGAAGTACGGCATCACCGTGTTGACGTCGCTCGCCCGGCACAGGTCGAGGGCCTTGTTCACGCGCTCGCGTTTCTGCATCTTGCCGTACAGGGTGTCGAGGTCGGGCGCGGCCCACTCGGGCGCGATGGTGATGATGCCGCGCGCCTGGGTGAGGTGCAGCTCGGTGAACAGGTGCCCGAAGTCGCCGAGTTCGCTGACGGCCTGGAGGTAGTCGGCGAGCGGCTCGGGGTCGGTCAGGCCGCTGTGCATACCGACAGCGGTGCCGTCGGTGACCGGGTAGCAGAAGTGGGAGGCGCCCAGATCCTGATATGCCGAGTACGTCGGCTTCATCGACGGGCCGGGGCGACTCGATGCTGCGGTACGGCTCCCGGCGGGCGCCGCGAGCCGGTTGCCGTCGCGGACGAGGCAGTCGTACTGGATGGCCCGCTCGGTGACAGCCGGGCAACTGCCCGAGCCGGCCAACGACGACTGGCCCCGAAGGACAATCGACTCCGGGGCAGCATCAGCCGACAACGCGATGCAGATAATCTCCTGCCCAGCCGCGCTCCAAGGAGCGATCACACCGCTTCACCATGTGTTGATGACTCGTCAGTAAAGTCAGCATTGGGTCAGCATTCGTCCGGCCAAAGCTGCCTCATATGACCAGACCTTGGAAACGCGGGCAGCCCCGGAGGCGTCCCGCAGGCAGTATCCAAGGGCCAGCGCCACCAGCGATCCTCGTTGGAGGTCAGGCGAAGGGCCGGTCTCGAACACCTTGGACCGCAAATCAGAGTTTCCCCAGCTCAACGCACCCTTCCGCGCGGTTTCAGCGGTACTTCCGGCAGCTGCGGTGCGCGCAGCGGAGCCCCGTCGTAGCCCTTCACCTCGCCGAAGCGGGTGCCCTGGGACCAGTCCTCGCGGGCCTGTTCGATCTCGGACTGGGTGCGGGCCACGAAGTTCCACCACATGATGAGCTCCTCGGCGAAGGGCTCGCCGCCCAGGAGCATGACCCCGGCGTCGGACTCGGCGCGCAGAGGGAGTTCGGAGCGGCCGCAGCCGAGGTAGAGCATCGAACCGGGCAGCACCGGTACGCCGTCCACGTGGACCTCGCCGGACATCGCGAGGACGCCGTACTCGAAGTCGGGGTCCAGGGGCAGCCGTACATTCGCACCCCGGGTGAGGGCGAGATCGGCGCCGACGATCGGGGTGTAGGCCGTACCGGGGGAGACGGAGCCGTCGAGGTCGCCGAGGAGCACCGTGGCGGTCAGGCCCGGCGCGGTGACCGTCGGCAGCTCGGCGTGGAACTCGAACTTCGGTTCCGTGTACCGGTGCGCGTCGGGCAGCGCCACCCACAGCTGCGCGCCGTGCAGGAGACGGGCGTGCGGGCGGGGGCTCTCTTCGGAGTGGCTGATCGCGCGCCCCGCGGTCATCAGGCCCAGCTGCCGGGGCCGGATCGTCTGGAGGCTGCCGGTGGAGTCGCGGTGCAGCACCTCGCCCTCGTGCAGCCAGCTGACCGTCTGCAACCCGATGTGGGGGTGCGGCGGGACCTGCATACCGGGCTCGTCGGCGATGTCGTCCGGACCGTAGTGGTCGACGAAGGCCCACGCGCCGATCATGCGGCGGCCGAGGTTCGGCAGCAGCCTGCGCACCTCGGTCGTTTCCCCCAGCTTGACGGGGCGGGGGCTCAGCAGCTCGCGGACGGGTTCGGCGACGACGAATCCACGGCCACCGCAGACGGTCGGCTCGGGCGCGCGGTCAAGGTTGCTCATGCAGCCCAACTTAGCGGTGCCGATGCCGGACCGGTGACCGCGGACGGGTGCAATTCGCCACCGTTCTCCCCGTGCTCATCGTCGTCACCGCGGGTCCGGCTCCGGGACGGAAGGGCTCGCCACGGGCGTGGGCGGCGCGGAACTCGGCACCGGTGAGGGAGTGCCGACGCTCGGACGCGGGGGATGGGCCGGCGGTGCCGGGCGGCTCCCGCCGCCGTGGAGGGTGAACAGGACGAGGGCCGCCACCGCCGCCAGGGCCAGCAGCCCCGCCACGGTGCCGCGCAGCGACAGCCGATGGGTCCTGAGCGCGTCGGTCGGCGGGCGCAGGGGGCGCAGCTCGGCCGGTCCGACGGCGTTCGCGCGGGCGGCCAGGGCGGCGCGCAGCCGTTCCTCGACGGGTTCGCGGACGGATCCGTCGACGGGGGAGTGGTTCATCGCAGACCCTCCAGTCGTCGGCCGAGCGCGTCCAGGGCCCGGCTGGCCGTGGACTTGACGGCCCCTCTCGACAGACCGAGCGTCGCCGCGATCTCGGCCTCCGTCAGATGCGACCAGTAGCGCAGCACCAGTACCTCCCGTTGGCGCCGGGTCAGGGTGCCCAGCGCCGCCAGCACCTCCCGGTGGTCCTCATGGATGAGCACGTCCTCCTCCGGCGCGGGCGCGTGCCCCTCCGCCACCGGGGGATGCGCCCGTACGGTCCTGCGCCGACGCAGCACCGAGCGGGCCGTGTTGACCACGCTGGTCCGCAGATACGCCTCCGGGTCGTCCAGGGTGGCGAGCCGATGGCCGTGCCGCCGGAACAGCGCGGTGAACGCGTCCTGTACGACGTCCTCGGCCGTGGGCAGATCGTCCACCAGCAGCACCGCCAAGCGCACCAGGGACAGCCGGCGGTGGTGGTACAACTCCTCGATCCCGGGCCGGGGTTCGGGGGTGGCCGTCCCCGCGGTCGGGGGACGCGGCCCGGACACGGTGTCCGTGTCCATGTTGACGCGGGCGAGGAGTCGGGTGAGTCGCCGCCGCAAGGAAGGGAGTCGGGCGGTTCCGGCCCGTTCCCAGGGCAGGGCCGCCGGTGGTGTGGCTGTCGTCATGGATCTCCCGGGACCGGGTGCGGGGAACCGTCCTGCGACGGCTCCCCGCACCCGCCCTACCTCAGTGCTGCGGAACCGGTGCCGGAACGGCCGGGCCGTGGTGCGGGTGCGCGGGCGTCGACGGCACCGGCGACGGGGACGCGGAGCGCGGCGGCGCGGGCACGGGCGACGGGGTCGCCGTACCGCCGGGGACCGAGGGGACGGGGCTCGGGGTCGCCGTACCGCCGGGGACCGAGGGGACGGGGCTCGGGGTCGCCGTACCGCCGGGGACCGAGGGGACGGGGCTCGGGGTCGCCGTACCGCCGGGGACCGAGGGGACGGGGCTCGGGGTCGCCGTACCGCCCGGGACCGAGGGGACGGGGCTCGGGGTCGCCGTACGCGTCGGGGTCGACGGCACCGGCTTCGGCGTCGCCGCGGCGTGGTGGTCGGACTGCGCGGCCTGCGCGGCCACGGTGCCGGTGACGGCGAGTGCCGCGCCCAGCGCGGAGACCCCCAGGACGGTGCGCAGCTTGCGGGCGCGGAGCGGACGGGGGACACGATGTGCGGACATGGGATCCTTCGGGGCTGGTCGGACAACTGGTCGAAGTGGAGGCCTCCACCCGGACAGACGTCCGACCCCGGTCGAGGTTGCGGGTGGCGGCCGAGGAATTTTCGTACGCCCTTCACCGCCTCGATCTCCCCCCGGGCCCGTTCTCTCAGTAGGCCCCCGCCCCCGCCTCCGCGGCCGTCACCGCCGCCGGATGACCGAACAGCCCCGGCAGCCCTCCGGTGTGCACGAACACCGTCTTCTCACCGGGACGTACGTCGCCCTCGCGCACCGCCGCCGCCAGCCCGGCCAGGGCCCGGCCCGTGTACGTCGGGTCCAGCACGATCCCCTCGGTGCGCGCCGCCAGCCGCAGGGCCTCGGCCACCGGTCCCGTCAGCGCCGCGTATCCCGCGCCCACCTGGTCCCGCCGCACCCGCAGCCGCTGCGCCGTGACCTCCTCCGAGGTGAGCGGCGCGGCGAACGCCACCACCGCGGCGGCCGGGTCGGCCAGCGCGCCGACGTCGACGCCGAGGACGGAGCCGGTGCCGAGGGCGGCGACCAGGCCCGCCATGGTGCCGCCCGAGCCGAGCGCGACCACCGCCGTGCGCAGATTGGGCAGTTGGGCGCGCAGCTCCTCGCCGCAGCGCGCGTAGCCCCGGGCGCCCAGGGCCCCGGACCCGCCGAACGGGATCAGCGCGGGCCGCCTCCCCTCGGCGCGCAGCCGGGCGCACACCTCGGCCGCGGCCGCGTCCAGACCCGCCTGGTCCGCCTCGCCCGCCCAGGCGAGCCGGGCCCCGAACAGCCCGTCGAGCGCGAGGTTCCCGGAGCGGGAGGCACCGGGGGCGCCGCGCAGCACCAGGACGGCGTCAAGACCCAGCCGGGCGGCCGCGGCGGCGGTCAGCCGGGCGTGATTGCTCTGCGCGGCACCCGTGGTCACCAGGGTGTCCGTGCCCTCGGCGAGGGCCGCGCCCACCGTCCACTCCAGCTTGCGGATCTTGTTGCCGCCCCCGCCCAGACCGGTCAGATCGTCCCGCTTGACCCACAGGTCCTCCGGGCCGAGCCCCAGCGCCGCGGCCAGCCGGGGCGCCGGTTCGAGCGGGGTGGGGAAGGTGCCGAGCGGCACGGGCGGGTGCGTCATGGCTGATCCTCGGGGGAGAAGGGCAGGGCCCTCGCTACGGTGACGGCGGTACGCCGATCAGTCGATCACAGTAGGTCCCGTACGTCACCCCGCCGCGGCCGGCGCCCCGCCGCCGCTCCCTCACACCGGCAGCAGCCGCCCCACCAGCCCTCCGAGCTGCCGCGCCGTACGGCACTCGTGCATCTCGACCAGGTCCGCGTACGCCAGCGCCGCCGAGTCCCCGGTGCCCCACTGGCCGGCCGGCTCCGGGTTCAGCCAGTACACGCGCCGGGCCCGCCGGGCGATCTCGCGGACCGCGGGCAGATTCGGGTCGCTCTGGTTGGTGCGGGCGTCGCCGAGCACGAACACCGTGGTGCGCGGGCCGACCGCGGCGCCGTACCGCTCGGTGAACTCGCCCAGCGCCATGCCGTAGTCGCTGCTGCCGTGCCAGCCGGTGAGCGTGGCCTCCTCGCGGATACGGGCGCCGAGGCCCTCGGGGTCGGCGCGGCCGTGGTCGAGCAGGCCGGTGACCTCGTCGAGCCGGTTGACGAAGGCGAACACCCGGACCTTGCTGAACTGGTCGTGCAGCGCCTGCACCAGCAGCATCGTGAAGTCGGAGAAGCCCGACACCGAGCCCGACACATCGCAGAGCAGGACCAGTTCGGGGCGGACCGGGCGGCGCCGGCGCAGTACCGGACGCATCGGAACACCGCCCGTGGACAGCGAGGAGCGCAGGGTGCGGCGCAGATCGACGGTGCCGCGTGCGGCCCGGCGGCGGCGCGCGGCGAGCCGGGTGGCCAGCTTGCGCGCCAGCGGCTGAACGGCCCTGCGCAGTTCGGCCAGTTGGTCCCTGCTCGCGAACAGGAAGTCGACCCGGTCGGCCGTCGGACGCACTCCGCGCCGCGCGATCTCGTCCCGCCCCCGCCGCTCGGCGACCCGGCGCCGCGCCTCCGCGCCGACCAGGCGCCGGAACTCCTCGATACGGCGCCGGATCTCGTCGTCCAGCAACCGGTCGGCGAACTGCCCGCCGGCGCCCGCCCCGGCCCGTACATCGGCCCGTACCCGCGCCAACAGGGTCTGCGGGCGCAGCCGTTCGAGGGTCTGGTACGCCGACCAGCCGTCCGACCCCGGTGAACTCCCGTATCCGCCGAGCCCGTCGACCGCCTGAGCCGCCAACTGGGCCATCAGGGTGCGATCGTCGGCCGCCAGCGCCTCGGTCAGCCGGTCGCGCAGGCTCTCGCGATCGCTGGGGCCGGCGTCCGGGGCACCCACCCCGCGCGGGAAGTAGAGGTCGAAGACCGGGTCGAACACGGCGCGTTGGGCCGGGCCGTGCAACAGGGTCGCGGCCAGTCCCTCGCGCAGCAGCTCCCGGTCACCGAGCCCCAGCGCCTCGGCCGCGCGGGCCGCGTCCACCGTCTCCCCGGTGCCGATCCGCACCCCGTGCGCCCGCAGCGCCCCGACCAGACCGGTGATCCGCTCGGCGGGATCCGTCACAGCGCGTCCAGATCGAGCTTGGCCGCGGCCTTCTGGATGTCGTCCTGGTGCTTGAGGATCACCCCGAGACTGTCCCGTACGACCGCCTCGTCCAGGGTGTCCGCGCCCAGCGCCAGCAGGGTGCGCGCCCAGTCGACGGTCTCGGCGACGGACGGCGCCTTGCGCAGGTCCATCGCGCGCAGCGCCCCGACCACCCGGACGACCGACTCCGCCAGCGCCTCGGGCAGGCCCGGCACCTTCAGCCGTACGATCCGCCGCTCCAGCTCCTCCTCAGGGAAGCCGATGTGCAGGAACAGGCAGCGGCGGCGCAGCGCCTCGGACAGCTCCCGGCCCGCGTTGGAGGTGAGCACGACGAACGGGCGCCGGGTCGCGGTGACCGTGCCCAGCTCCGGCACCGTGATCTGGAAGTCGCTGAGCACCTCGAGCAGCAGGCCCTCCATCTCGACGTCGGCCTTGTCGGTCTCGTCGATCAGGAGCACCGTCGGCTCGTCGCCGCGGATCGCGGTCAGCAGCGGGCGCGGCAGCAGGAACTCCTCGCTGAAGATGTCGGTCCGCGCCTCGTCCCAGCTCTCGTCCCGGCCCGCGCTGATGCGCAGCAGCTGCTTGGCGTGGTTCCACTCGTACAGGGCCCGGGACTCGTCCACGCCCTCGTAGCACTGGAGCCGCACCAGCCGGGCGTCGGCCACCTGGGCGACGGCCTTGGCCAGCTCGGTCTTGCCGACCCCGGCGGGGCCCTCCACCAGCAGCGGCTTGCCCAGCCGGGCCGCGAGGAACACGGTGGTGGCGACCGCGGGCGAGGCGAGATAGCCGGTCTCGGCGAGGCGGGCGGAGACGTCGTCGACGGACGTGAACAACGGGGTCCTCCGGCGGGGTCGGGGAGCGAGCCGGGCGCGGAACGGCACCCGAGCCCTTCTATCTAAGCGCTTGTTCAGCGCCCCTGTCACGCATGGATTCCCCGGCCGCTCCGTACGAGGCGCCGCACCGCCCGGTCGTACGGCCTTCGTACGCCCCCTCCTTCGCACGGCCCCTCCCTCGTACGGCCCCCCACCGCGCGCGTCCCGCCAAGGCCGCCGGTCCAATGGACCCGTGACCGCGGCCCCCGACGACTGTCTCGCGCGCAACGAGTGGATCTGCGGCGCCTATCTGAGCAGCCGCCGCGGGATCCTGCTCGACGCGGTCGTCCAGCACCTCCAGCTGACCGCCCTGTCGGTCCTGATCGGCCTGCTCATCGCGGTGCCCCTCGCGGTGCTGGCCCGCCGCTGGGGCTGGGCCGCGGGACCGGTGCTCGCGCTCACCACGATCCTTTACACCATCCCGTCCCTCGCGATGTTCTCCCTGCTCCTGCCCCTCTACGGCCTGTCCGCCACCTTGGTCGTCGCCGGGCTCGTGCTGTACTCGCTCACCCTCCTGGTCCGCAATCTGCTCGCGGGCCTGCGCGCGGTCCCGGAGGAGACCCGGCAGGCGGCGCGCGGCCTGGGCTACGGCCCGATCCGGCTGCTGCTCACCGTCGAACTGCCCCTCGCCCTGCCCGCCGCGATGGCCGGGCTGCGCATCGCCACCGTCTCCGCGGTCTCCCTGGTCACGGTCGGCGCGATCGTCGGCTACGGGGGCCTCGGAAACCTCGTCTACGCGGGCATGAACACCTACTTCAAGGCCCAGGTGCTCACCGCCTCCGTGCTCTGCGTGCTGATCGCGGTCGCCGCCGACCTGCTGCTCCTGGGCGTACAGCGGCTGATCACGCCCTGGACGAGGGCGGCACGCGGATGAGCACCCTCACCGCCACCTGGGACTGGCTCGCCGACCCCGCGCACTGGTCCGGCGACAACGGTGTGTGGCACCGGCTGCTCCAGCACCTTCTGCTCACCGTGGTCTGCCTCGTCCTGAGCTGTCTGATCGCGCTGCCCGTCGCCCTGGTCCTCGGCCATCTCGGCCGGGGCGGGGCGCTCGCCGTGAACATCTCCAACGTCGGCCGGGCGGTCCCCACCTTCGCCGTACTGGTCCTGCTGCTGCTCACCCCGGTCGGCAACTGGGGCGAGGGCCCCACCGTCGTCGCCCTGGTGCTGTTCGCGGTGCCGCCGCTGCTCACCAACGCCTACGTCGGGATGCGCGAGGTCGACCGGGGCGTCGTCCAGGCGGCCCGGGGCATGGGCATGACCGGCCGACAACTGATGTTTCACGTGGAACTGCCCCTTTCGCTCCCCCTGCTGATGAACGGGGTGCGGATCGCGGCCGTACAGCTCGTCGCCACCGCCACCATCGCGGCGCTCGCGGGCGGCGGCGGGCTCGGCCGGATCATCACCGCGGGGTTCAACCTCGCCAGCACCCCCCAGGTGGTCGCGGGCGCCCTGCTGGTCGCCGTTTTCGCGCTCCTCGTGGAGGGCGGATTCGAGATCGCCGAACGGCTGGGCCCCGCGTGGGCGAGGGGAGGGCGATGAGACGCGTCCCGTGGCTGCTGGTGCTTCTCGCCCTCGCCGGCTGCGCCACCGGCCCCTCCCTGGAGAACCGCGGCCGGGTCACCGCACCGCCCGGGGACAGCCACCATCTCACCATCGGCTCGGCCGGCTTCACCGAGAGCGATCTGCTCGCCCAGATGTACGCCCAACTGCTGAACCGGGCCGGATACAAGACCTCCATCCTCACCGTCTCCAACCGGGAGCTGTACGAACCCGCCCTGGAATCCGGCCAGATCGACGTCGTGCCCGAGTTCGCCGCCACCTTCGCGGACTGGCTGAACGCCAAGGTCCATGGCACCGACGCGAAACCGGTCGGCTCGCCTGACCTCGACACCACGATGGACGCCCTGCGCGCGCTCGCCGCCCCCCGCGGACTCACCGTCCTGCCCCCGGGCCGGGCCGTCGACCAGAACGCCTTCGCGGTGAGCGCCGACTACGCCCGCGAACACCGTCTGAAGACGCTCAGCGATCTCGGCGCCTCCGGCCTGAAGGTACGGCTCGCGGCGGGCGACGAATGCGTGCAACGGCCGTACTGCGCACCGGGCCTGAGACAGGAGTACGGAATCGACGTCACCGGCGTCGACCCCAAGGGCGTCGGCACCACCCCGGCCAAGCGGGCGGTGCAGCAGGGCCGGGACCAGATGGTGCTCACGACCACCACGGACGCCACCCTCGACCAGTTCGGCCTGGTCCTGCTCGCCGACGACCGGCATCTCCAGAACGCCGACTACGTGGTCCCGGTCGTCAACCGCGCCCGCGCGGGCGGCGCCGGAGTCACCAAGGCCCTCGGCCGGCTCAACGACGTCCTCACCACCTCGGACCTGGCCGATCTGAACGAGCAGGTCGACAACTGGCGCAGGCTGCCCGCCGACGTGGCCCGCGCCTACCTCAGGGACAAGGGCCTGCTGAAGTAGGCCCTCCGTATCCGCACACGCCAGGTCTCACGCGTCGGACACCGAGTCGAAGGGCACCTGCCCGCGCGCCACGCCCCGCGCGTCCGCGTCCACCGAGCGGCGCAGCGCCTCGTGCAGCTTCGCCGGGGTCAGCACCCCGAGGAAACGTGCCCCGTCGAGGACCGCGACCCACCCGGCGTCGTGCTGGAGCATCACCCCGAACGCCTGCTTCAGCGGCGCCCCGACCGGCACCCACGCGGTCATCCGATGGCCGAACTCCCCGACCGTGCCGCTCGCCGCGAGGTCCGCCACCCCGACCCAGCCGTGCAGATCGCCCCGCTCGTCCAGCACCACCGCCCAGCGCGCGCCCTGTTCGGTCAGCCGCTGCCGCGCCCGCTCGGCGGGCTCGTCCGGCCGGGCCACCGGCGGCTGCTGGAGATCGTCCGGCTCGATCGCGGTCACCGAGAGCCGCTTCAGGCCCCGGTCCGCGCCCACGAACGAGGCGACGTACGGTGTGGCGGGCGCCCCCAGCACCGCCCCCGGGGTGTCGAACTGTTCGATCCGGCCCTGTCCGTACACGGCGATCCGGTCGCCGAGCCGGACGGCCTCCTCGATGTCATGGGTGACCAGCAGCACCGTCTTGCGCACCGCCGCCTGCATCCGCAGGAACTCGTCCTGCAACTGCTCGCGCACCACCGGATCGACCGCGCCGAACGGCTCGTCCATCAGCAGCACCGGCGGGTCCGCGGCCAGCGCCCGCGCCACGCCCACCCGCTGACGCTGGCCGCCGGACAACTGCTCCGGGTAGCGCGGCCCGTACGTCTTCGGGTCGAGACCCACCAGGTCGAGCAGTTCGGCGGCCCTGGCCCGCGCCTTCGCCCGCTTCCAGCCGAGCAGCGCGGGCACGGTCGCGGTGTTGTCCAGCACGGTGCGGTGCGGGAAGAGGCCCACCTGCTGGATGACGTACCCGATACGGCGACGCAGTCGCACCGGGTCGACCGCGGCGATGTCCTCGCCGTCGACGCTGATCCGCCCGGAGGTCGGCTCGATCAGCCGGTTCACCATCATCATGGTCGTCGTCTTGCCGCAGCCCGAGGGGCCGACCAGCGTCACCAGCTCGCCCTCGGCCACCTCGAAGGAGAGATCGTCCACGGCCGTCGTACCGTCCGGGTAGCGCTTGGTGACCTGCTCGAACCGGATCATGTCCTCACGCTAACGGCGCCGCCGGTACGACGCGCGGCGACGCCGGCCGCCTCCCCCCGTGGTTCAGTCCGCTGGTTCAGTCGTCCAGCAGGATCACTTCCAGCGTGCGCGGTCCGTGGACGCCTTCCACCCGGTTCAGTTCGATGTCGCTGGTGGCCGAGGGGCCGGAGATCCAGGTCAACGGGCTGGTGGGGTCGAGGCGTTCGAGGGCCTGTGGCACCGATGCCACGACTTGTGAGGGGACGCGGACCACGCAGATGTGGTGGTCGGGGATCAGCGAGATACGGCGCCGGCCCTGGTCGGGGGAGCCGTCGAGGACGAGGGTGCCGGTCTCGGCGATCGCCACGGCGCAGCCGGTCACGACGCTGGCGACCCGGTCCATGCGCTCAGGGGTGAGTTCCGCCCGGTCGTGGATGCGCACGGGGTCGGCCGCCGCGGTCCACGAGGCGGGCAGCTCGGGCGGGACCAGCATCTCCGTGGAGCCGTGCGCGGCCAGCAGCCGGGTGATCAGGTGCGGGAGATCGGCCGTGTCGGTGCGGTGCACGATCGCCCGGTAGTCCGCGAGGTTCTCGGCCAGCAGATCGACCGTCTCCTGGAGCGTCCGTTTCCCGTGCTCGCGCAGATAGTTTCGGGGCACGGCCTCCTCGTACGAGCCGTCGTGCGGGGGTACGTCGGCGAGGGCGCGCCGTACCCGGCCCAGGATCCGGTCCCTGCTGTTCACTTGGCGTCCTTTCCGCCGTGGGTGCGCTGCCACCAGTCGCGGAACGGCTCCGCGGGCATGGCCGGCAGGTCGCGGGTGGCGGACCATGCCCGTCCTGGGCCCGGCAGGGTGCGGGGGTGCAGCCGGCGGGAGCGGGCGGCGAGCCGCTGGCCGGTGCGCAGGGCGCCCGGGTGCCCGAACGCCCAGGCCGCCGCCCGCATCGCGGCGCGCTCGGCCGCGTGTCCCCTGGCGGGGCGCAGCACCACCTTGTTGCCGTGGCGCACCGCGGGGCCGCCCTGGACGATCCGTTCGCGCAGATGGACCAGGACCTCGGGGATGTCGATGGCGACCGGGCACACCTCGTAGCAGGCGCCGCACAGGCTCGACGCGTACGGCAGGGAGGCGTCGATCTCGCTGGCGGTGCCCCGGAGCTGGGGGGTGAGGATGGCGCCGATGGGCCCGGGGTAGACCGAGCCGTAGGCGTGGCCGCCGGCGCGCTCGTAGACGGGGCAGACATTGAGGCAGGCCGAGCAGCGGATGCAGCGCAGGGCCTGGCGGCCGATTTGGTCGGCGAGGGTGTCGGTGCGGCCGTTGTCGAGCAGCACCAGATGGAAGGCGCGTGGTCCGTCCTCGTCGCTGGTGCCGGTCCACATCGATGTGTACGGGTTCATCCGTTCGGCGGTGGAGGAGCGGGGGAGGGTCTGGAGGAAGACTTCGAGGTCGCGCCAGGTGGGCACGATCTTCTCGATGCCGACGACCGAGATCAGCGTCTGTGGCAGGGTCAGACACATCCGCCCGTTGCCCTCGGACTCCACCACGACCAGGGTGCCGGTCTCGGCGACCATGAAGTTGGCGCCGGAGATACCGACCTTGGCCCGCAGGAACTTCTCCCGCAGATGCAGCCGGGCGGCCTCGGCGAGATCGGCGGGCGTGTCGGTCAGGTCCTCGGGGGCCGGGCGGCCCCAGGCGGCCATCTCGTGGGTGAAGATGTCACGGATCTCGCCACGGTTGCGGTGGATGGCCGGGACGAGGATGTGCGAGGGGCGGTCCTTGCCCAGCTGCACGATCAGTTCGGCGAGATCGGTCTCGTAGGCGCGGATGCCCTCGGCCTGGAGCGCCTCGTTCAGCCCGATCTCCTGGGTCGCCATCGACTTGACCTTGACGACCTCCGACTCACCGGTCTCCTTGACCAGCGCGGCCACGATCCGGTTGGCCTCCTCGGCGTCCTCGGCCCAGTGGACCGTGCCGCCGGCCGCGGTCACCGACGCCTCCAACTGCTCCAGAAAGCGGTCGAGATGGCGCAGCGTGTGGTCCTTGATGCGGCGCCCCGCCTCGCGCAGCTCGGCCCAGTCGGCCAACTCGGCGACGGCACTCGCGCGTTTGGCGCGGATGGTGTGGGTGGCGTGCCGCAGATTCCCGCGCAGGGTGGGATCGTCCACGGCCGTGCGCGCGGCCTCGGGAAAGGCCGGCATGCCGACGAATGTGCCGCTCATCGCGCGGGGTCCTCCTCCGTGCTCGCCAGGATCTCCGCGAGGTGGACGGGGCGCATGCCCGCCTTCAGCCGGGTCATGGTGCCGCCGATGTGCATCAGGCAGGAGTTGTCGGCGGCGCACAGCACCTCGGCGCCGGTCGACTCGGCGTTGCGTACCTTGTCCGCACCCATCGCGGCCGAGACCGCGGCGTTCTTCACCGCGAAGGTGCCGCCGAACCCGCAGCACTCCTGCGCGCCCGGCAGCTCCACCAGGTCCAGCCCCCGCACCGCCTCCAGCAGGCGGCGTGGCCGCTCTCCGAGACCCAGGCTGCGCAGACCGTGGCAGGTGGGGTGATAGGTGACCGTGTGCGGGTACCAGGCGCCCACGTCGATCACGCCCAGCACGTCCACGAGGAACTCCGTGAGTTCGTACGTCCGCGGCACCACCGGCGCCACGGTCCGCGCGAGCGAGTCCCCGCGGCCCTCCGCCCTGGCCCGTTCGCCCATCCGGGGATACAGCTCCCGCACCATCGCCGCGCACGACCCGGAGGGCGTCACGACCGCCTCGTACTCCCCGAACACCTCCGCGAACCGCCGCGCCAGCGGCTCCGCCTCATGCCGGTACCCGGTGTTGTAGTGCGCCTGCCCGCAACACGTCTGCCCCATCGGGAACCCGACCTCGACCCCCAGCCTCGCGAGCAGCTTCACCACGGCCTTCCCGGTCTCCGGATAGAGCGTGTCATTGACACACGTCAGGAACAGGGCGACACGCATCGCGGCTCCTCGGGAGGGATCACGGGGCGCGATGCAGCCTAGTCGCCGCAGGGGCCGCGACGCGGACCGGGGACCGGGGCGTGGCGCGCGCCCTAGCATGTGCGGAAGTGACCCGGTCCCGAGGTGCGACGTCGCACATGTACAGGCGGTGGGATGAGCCTTCCGAACGCGGATCTCTCGCTGAGTGCCGAGGACGCCCTGCTGCTGTTCCGGGATCTGGAGGAGTACGCGGTCTCCCTGGACCGCATCATGTCCCGGCTCGCGGCGGGCGCCGATCCCGCGATCCTCGCCGACTACCTGGTGGACCGTCGGGTGGCCGCCAGATTGGCCCGCGCGAGGGGGACCGTGGGGGACGCGCTGGAGGCGGTCATCGGCGCGGAGGCGCTGGAGGACATCGCGGAGGGCGTCTTCCGGTACTCCGGACCCTGACGCCCGCCGGCGCGAGCGCGCCGCGACCGCACGCCGCGGCGGCCCGCCACCCGTCCACCCGGCCCCACCACGCATGTGCTGAACTTGACCCGTCCACCCCACCCCTCCCGGGAGACCCGTTGAGCATCAGTTACCGCCAGCCCGGCGTCGTTCTGACCGATCGCCGGTTCACCGTGCCCCTCGACCACGCCGATCCCGGCGGTGAGCGCATCGAGTTGTACGCGCGGGAGGTGGTCGCGGGGGACAAGGCGGACAAGGAACTGCCCTGGCTGCTGTACCTCCAGGGCGGTCCCGGTTTCGGGGCGAATCGTTTCATCGGGCGACAGGCATGGCTCGACCGCGCGCTCGACGAGTACCGCGTACTGCTGCTCGACCAGCGCGGCACGGGCAGTTCCACCCCCGCCACCCGGCAGACCCTCCCGCAGCGCGGCGGCCCGGCCGCGCAGGCCGACTACCTCGCCCACTTCCGCGCCGACTCCATCGTGCGCGACTGCGAGGCCGTCCGCGCCGAGGTCACCGGCGGCGCCCCCTGGACCGTCCTCGGCCAGAGCTTCGGCGGCTTCTGCACGGTGTCGTACCTCTCGCTCGCCCCCGAGGGCCTGAACACCGCCCTGATCACCGGTGGACTGCCCTCCCTGGACGCCCACGCCGAGGACGTCTACCGCGCCGCCTACCCCCGCATCGAACGCAAGGTCACCGCGCACTACGCCCGGTACCCGCAGGACATCGAGCGGGCCCGCCGCATCGCCGACCACCTGCTCACCCATGACGTGGTCCTGCCGAACGGCTACCGCCTCACCGTCGAGGCCTTCCAGTCCCTCGGCCTGATGCTCGGCAGCGGCGACGGCAGCCACCGCCTGCACCACCTCCTCGCGGACGCGTTCGTCCGCACCCCGGCCGGGCCCGAACTGGCGGATGCCTTCCAGGAGCAGGTCCAGAGCCTGCTGTCGTTCGCGGGCCACCCCCTCTACGCCCTCGTCCACGAGTCGATCTACGGCCAGGACGCCCGCCCCACCGCCTGGGCCGCCGAACGCGTCCGCGCCGAGTTCCCCCGGTTCGACGCCGCGAAGACGCTCACCGGCGACGAGCCGCTGCTGTTCACCGGCGAGACCATCCATCCCTGGATGTTCGAGACCGACCCCGCCCTGCGCCCGCTGCGCGAGACCGCCGAGCTGCTCGCCGCCCGCACCGACTGGACCCCGCTGTACGACCGCGACCGCCTCGCCGCAAACGAGGTCCCGGTCGCCGCCGCCGTCTACCACGACGACATGTACGTCGACGCCGGCCACTCGCTGCGCACCGCCCGCACCATCCGCGGGCTGCGCACCTGGGTCACCGACGAGTACGAGCACGACGGGCTGCGCAGCGGCGCGCCCCGGGTCCTTGACCGGCTTCTCGCGATGGTCCGGGACGAGGTGTGACACGGCGGGTCCGGGCACCTCGCGGGCGCCCGGACCCCTGGACCTCACGCGGCGAGCGCGTGTCCCGGGTGCAGTACGACCTTGGTGTAGCCCTCGATCCGCTTGTCGAACTTCTCGTACGCCTGCGGTGCCTGGTCCAGTGGCAGCTCATGGGAGACCACGAAGCTGGGCTTGGCCCGCCCGGCGATGATCAGATCGCGCAGCTGGCGGTTGTACCGCTTCACATTGCACTGACCGGTACCCATCTTCTGGCCCTTCTCGAACATCTTGCCGATCGAGACCAGGAGCTGGCCGTGCTTGGCGTGCTCGTCGGGCCCGCCCGGGTCGGACGGCACATACAGCCCCGGCACGCCCAGCCTGCCGGTCGCCCGCACCGTCTGCACCAGTGCGTTCAGGACGATGGCGGGCTCCTCGTGGCTGGTGTCGTCGTGCGCCTGGGCCTGGTAGCCGACGGCGTCCACGCCCTTGTCCGTGCCCTCGCCGTTCGTCTGCGCCCTGATCTGCTCGGCCGGGTCGCCCTTGGTGAAGTCGATGGGGACGGCCCCGATCTCCTCGGCCTTGGCCAGCCGCTCGGGCACCCGGTCCACCACGAACACCTTGGACGCGCCGCGCAGCAGCGCCGAGTAGGCGGCCATCAGACCCACCGGACCCGCGCCGTAGACGGCCACGCTCTCACCGGGGGCCACCTGGGCCAGCTCACAGCCGTGATAGCCGGTCGGGAAGATGTCGGCGAGCAGCACGAAGTCGGTCTCGAACTGTTCGCCCGCCGGCAGTTTCAGACAGTTGAAGTCGGCGAAGGGCACCCGCAGATGCTCGGCCTGACCGCCCTCGTACGGGCCCATGGCCACATATCCGTAGGCGCCGCCGGCGAAGCCGGGGTTCACCGTCAGACAGAAGCCGGTCTCGCCGGCGAGGCAGTTCTTGCAGAAACCGCAGGCCACGTTGAACGGCATCACGACCCGGTCGCCCACGGACAGCGAGGTCACACCGCTGCCGATCTCCTCGATCACCCCGAGGTTCTCGTGGCCGAAGACGATGCCCGGCTCGGCCGCCGTGCGGCCCTCGTACATATGCAGGTCGGAGCCGCAGATCGCGGTCGACGTGACGCGTACGAGCACATCGTTGGGGTGCTCGATCCGCGGGTCATCGACGTCTCGCACCGCCACGCTGAACGGCTTTTCGTAGACGACGGCTTTCACCTTGGGTCACCTCCGCGTGGAACGCCGGACGACGGCGGTGAGCCAGGTCCGGGGGAGCAGGCGTCGGCCCGGGCCCCCGGTATGTGCCGGAGCCCCCTGCGCGCGCTTCACCGCCGGTACTTCCAGGTAACTCCGGTACGGCAGGGGTCGCAACCCCCGGTTCGGTGGGCCGGTGTTCCGGCTGGTCGGGGCCAGTAGGCTGTGCTCATGCCAGATCAGATAGCCGGGCTTCCGGAGCTGCGCGGGGACTGCGGAAGCTGCTTCGGGCTGTGCTGCGTCGCCCTGCCCTTTGCCGCGTCCGCCGACTTCGCGCTCGACAAGCCCGCGGGCAGGCCGTGCCCCAACCTCGCCGACGACCACCGCTGCGGCATCCACGCCCGGCTGCGGGACAAGGGCTTCACCGGCTGCACCGTCTACGACTGCTTCGGCGCGGGCCAGAAGGTCTCACGGCACACCTTCGGCGGACAGGACTGGCGTACGGCGCCCAAGGACCGGGCCCGCCGGATGTTCGACGTGTTTCCCGTCGTACGCCAGCTGCACGAGCTGCTCTGGTACCTGACCGAGGCGCTGTCCCTGCCCGCCGCCCGGTCCGTCCACCCCGAGCTGCGCCGGGCGCTCGCGGAGACCGAACGCCTCACCCTGCTGCCCGCCGAGGACCTGGCCGCGCTGGACGTCGCCGCGCACCGCGCGGAGATCAACGCCCTGCTGCTGCGCACCAGCGAACTGGTGCGGGCCGGAGCGGCCGGCGGCAAGGGCAAGAAGGGCGGCAAGGGCAAGAACCGCCGGGGCGCGGATCTGATGGGCGCCCGGCTCCGGGGCGCCGACCTGCGCGGGGCGACCCTCCGCGGCGCCTACCTCATCGCCGCCGACCTCACCGGCGCGGACCTGCGCGACGCCGACATGATCGGCAGCGACCTGCGCGACGCCGACCTCTCCGACGCCGATCTCACCGGCGCCTTCTTCCTCACCCAGCCGCAGGTGAACGCGGCGAGGGGAAACACGGGAACGAAGCTGCCGGGAACGCTGAACAGGCCGGGGCATTGGACTGGGACGGCGGGGGAGTAGCGCCGACCGAGGGGGAGCGACCGGGGCGTCGCGCGGCAGGGACGGGGGCGTCGAGCGGCCAGGGCGGGGCGGACTCCGGCGCCGGGAGCGGTGCGGACCGGGTGCCGCCGTGGTCGCGGCGGGGTGTGGCTGTGCGGGTGGCGGGTGACAAGTGGCGGGCATGACTCGGCGGCGACTGCCGGGGCCCGGCAGTCGGCCATGACCGGGACGCTTCACACACCGGCCCGGTTTACCGGCCGCCCGCACAACAACGTGCCCCGCTGACACGGCGGTTCGCGAGCCGGTGCGTCGGCGGGTCCGCAGGGGCGGCCCGGCGCTGCGGCCACCGGGGTTCCGTCAGCGCTTCCGGAGCGGCCCGCGCGCCGGTGTCGCCCGCGCGGGTCGCCCCGCCGCCGGGCCGCCGAAGGTCCCCGAACCGGCCCCTGCCCGTCCCGGCACCACTCTGATCCGCCTGATCCCGTGTCACGCCGACCGCCGCTGAACCGCCGTCCCCGCCACCCGCCCGTACGCCGGGCAACCCGCGTCCGGGCCCGCTCCCCTCAACCCCCGCTCTCCGCGCCCTCGTTCGCATGCGCCGGGCAGCAGCCCCCGGGAGTCCCGCCGTCCTCCCGCTCCGCCGCCGGGTCCGGCTCCGCTGATCGTCCGGGCAGCGGACGACGCGACAGCCGTAGCCGGAAGTCCTCCGGCAGCAAGGTCAGCCGTTCCGTCACCTTCAGCTGGTAGGCGGGGTCGGCGTGGAGGTGGTAGCGGCGCAGGAGGAGCGCGAGGACGAGGGTGGCCTCGTGGAGGGCGAACTGGCGGCCGATGCAGGCGCGCAGCCCCGTGCCGAAGGGCTTGAAGCTGTGCGGGGCGCGGGTGCGCACCGCCTGCGGGGTGAAGCGGTCCGGGTCGAAGTCCTCCGCGTTCTCGCCCCAGACCGCGGGGTCCCGGTGCAGCATGGGCGTGAGGACCAGCGCCCACGCGCCCCGGAGCATCGGATGCTCCCCGGCGAGCACCGTGTCCCCGCGGGCCTCACGGGCGAACGCGGGCGCGGTCGGCCACAGGCGGAGCGACTCGTCGAGCACCCGGCGCACATAGCGCAGCTTCGCCACCTGCTCGTAGCCGGGACGCCCGGTGCCACCCCAGACCCGGTCCACCTCGGCCCGCGCCCTCGCCGCGATGTCCGGGTGCCGGGCGAGGTAGTACAGGGCGAAGGAGAGCGCGCCCGAGGTGGTCTCGTGCCCGGCGACCAGGAAGGTGATGACCTGCCGCCGGACGTTCTGCGCGGACAGCTTCTCACCGGTCGAGGGATGCTCCGTGGCCAGCATCCGGTCCAGCAGATCCCCGTCACCGCCGCCCGACCCGCGCCGCTCCTCGACCAGGGCGTCGACCGTGCGGTTCAGATACGCCATGTCGGCCGCGTTGCGCCGGGCCGCGCCGCGCAGCAGCAGCGGGGCCAGCGGTCCGGGCACGGCGTTGAGCCGCTGGGCGTAGGTCAGCGTGCCGATCATCGCCGAGACGAAGGGATGCGGCCGGTCCCGCTCGAAGGAGCCGAAGTCGTGCCCGAACCCGGTCCGCGCGATCGTCTCCAGGGTCAGCTTGGTCATGTCCCCGGGCACGTCCACCGGGCGCCCCGCGGCCAGTTCCCGGTCCCAGCGGTCGGTCAGCCGCCCGGCGACCGCCAGCATCATCCCGTGGTAGCCCTCCATCGCGTCCCGGCTGAACCCGGGCACCAGGACGTCGTGCGCCAGCTGCCAGTTGGGCTCGTGGTTGTACGCGGTGAACAGCCCGTCCCCGGCGATCGGCCGGAGGTTGGCCACGCCCAGCCCGACATGCTTGGCGAACCGGGACTCGTCGGCGAGATCGGCGGCCGGCCCCGCCCCCCACACCAGCACGATCTCCTTGTTGAAGATCCGGCGCCGGAAGACGGGTCCCAGCTCGCGAGCGAGGCGCATCGAGTCCTGGACGGGCTTGCGCCGGTCGACGCCCACCACATCGCCGAGCAGCGGCAGCCGGCGCGGCGGATGCGGGACGCGGTCCAGTTCGGGCCACCCCAGCTCGGCACTCCGGAAGCCCTTCGGCAACCGCGAATCCCCGGTCACAGCCGTGGTCCGCGCGCTCTCCGTCGTCTGCGCCATGACGCCGATCTCCCTTGACCCGGCGGGCCGTCGAGCCCCCGGCGCACGCCTGTTGTACGTGGATTCAACAACGGCTTCAGTCTGGTCCGCTTGTTGAACCGACGTCAAGTAAAGTGACGCCATGCCCGCGAACCAGGGGGAGCGCGCCCGGCGCCGCCTCAGCACCGGCGAACGCCGTGAGCAACTGCTGACGGTCGGCGCGCGGCTGTTCTCGGAGAGCCCGTACGACGAGGTGTGGATCGAGCAGGTCGCCGATCTCGCCGGGGTCTCCCGGGGGCTGCTGTACCACTACTTCCCGACCAAGCGGGACTTCTTCGCGGCGGTCGTGGAGCGCGAGAGCGAGCGGATGCTGCGCATGACGGCGGCCGAGCCGGGCGTGCCGGCGCGTGAGCAGCTGACCGCGGGGCTCGACACCTACCTCGGCTACGTCGAGGCCCACGCCCATGGCTTCCGCGCCTTCCACCGCGCCGACGCCGCGGGCGACCAAGCCGTGCGCCGGGTCTATCGACGGGCCCTGGCCGCACAGGAGAAGCAGATCCTCGCCGCCCTCGCGGCCGACCCCGAGTTCGGGCCGGACTTCGAGGGTGCCCCGCATCTGCGCCTCGCCGTGCGCGGCTGGCTCGCCTTCACCACCGCCGTCTGCCTGGAGTGGCTGCGCGAGGGCGAGTTGAGCCGGGACCAGGTGCGCGACCTGTGCGCACGCGCGCTGCTCGGCGCCATCACCTGAGACTCGGACGAGTGGCCTGACCCCGATCGAGCCACATGTCACCCACATGGCGCAAACGTTCGGGTGCGAACCGGGGTGCCTGGTTGGCGCGCGCCTCGATCTCCGCTAAGTTAGGCAAGGCTTACCTAAGGAGGTCTCGAGATGGGTGACATCCAGGCATGGACGGCCGCCCCCGGCGCGGCGGAACAGGCGCGCTCGGTGCTCGCCGCCGCGTGGTCGTGCGCGGTGACCGCGGGCGGCGCCCGCGAGGAGTACGTCGGCGCGCACACCGTGACCGACGAGGGCGCGGTACTGCTGACCGTGCCCGAGGACAGCCCTCTGCACGGGGCGGGCCGCTGCCTCCCGCGCCAGGACTCCCGCGCCGTACTGGAGTTCGCCGACGTGGCCCCCGTGGCCGTACGCGACCGGATCCGCGCCCGGCTCTGGCTGGCCGGCCGCCTCACTCCGGCCGACGGCGCCTTGAACTTCCACCCCGCCCGGGTGGTGCTGCGGCGCTCCTGCGGTGCCGTACTCGTCGACCCGGACGAGTTCGCCACCGCCCGCCCCGACCCGCTGGCCGTCGCCGAGGCGGGGCTGCTCACCCATCTCGCCGAGGCCCACCCGGACGCCGTGGAGCGGCTCACCCGGTTGGTGCGGCCCGAGAGTCTGCACGCCGCGATCCGGGTGCTGCCGCTCGCCGTCGACCGGCACGGACTGACCCTGCGCATCGAACGCACCCGCGCCCACGGCGACGTACGCCTGCCCTTCCACACCCCCGCCGACGACCTCGGCCAGCTCACCGAGCGGGTGCACGCCCTGCTGGCGCAGGCGAGCGCCGCCGGCTGCCCGCGGGCGCTACAGCGGCAGCGCGCAGACGGCGACGGGTGACGCGAACGGCTCGCCCGCGGACCGCAGTTCGCCCCGGTCGGCGTCCACATGGAAGACGGTGACGGTGCCGGAGCGCTGGTTCGCCGCGAACAGCAGCCGGCCGTCCGGGGAGAAGGCGATCTGCCGGGGGAAGTCACCGCCCACCGGCACCGTGCCGAGCAGCCGCAGCCGGGCCCCGTCGGCCTCGACGGCGTACCTGGCCAGGCTGTTGTGACCGCGGTTGGCGAGGAAGGCGTACCGGCCGTCCGCCGTGACCAGCAGCTGCGCCGGGTAGTTGGTGACATCCCCGGTGGCGCCCGTGGACTGCGGCTCGCCGATGGTCAGCCGGCCGGTGGCGGGGTCGTACGCGCAGACCACGACCGTGTCGTCCACCTCGTTGGCCAGATAGGCGTGCCGCCCGCCCGGATGGAAGGTCAGATGACGCGGCCCCGCGCCCGGCCGGGTGTGCGCCTGGCTCACCTCGGTGAGCGTGCCCTTCGCGCTGTCGAGACGGTATGTGTAGACGGTGTCGGTGCCGAGGTCCACCGCCAGCAGATGGCGGCCGTCGGGGCCGGTGCGGAACTGGTGCGCGTGCGGCCCCTCCTGGCCCGGGCCGGGCTTCGGCGAGGTGTGCGTGACCAGGTCGGTGCGCTCGCCGAGAGCGCCCGAGCCGTCGATCGGATGCACGGCGACACTGCCCGAGGTGTAGTTGGCGCTGAGCAGCCACCGCCCGGACGGGTGCACCGACAGATGGCAGGGGCCCGCGCCGCCGGTGCTCCGCGTGCCGAGGACCTGCCGGTCGGCGAGCCGTACGGCCGTCACCCCGCCGTCCTGGCGCTCGTCCACGGCGTACAGGGTCCGGCCGTCCGGGTGGACGGCGAGATACGACGGGTCGGGGACCCCGGTGAGCGTCCCGGACCCGGTGATCAGGCCCGACTCCGGGTCGTACGAGGCGAGCCCGATGCCGGTGCCGCCGCCCGGCACGGAGGTGTACGTGCCCACGTACAGCGGGCGGGGCCCGTCCTCGCGGTCGGCGGGCCGGCGTCCCGTGGCGCCGGAGCGCGCGGGGTCCGGGGGAGGAGCGGCCGGGGCCGGCACCGCCACGACGGCGGCCGCGCCCGCGCCCATCCCGATGAATCCGCGTCTGCTCCAGCGGCCGTCCGTCCCTGCCCGCGTGCTCATCCGCCCACCTCAGGTCGTCCCGGTCGTGCACGGCCACCCTCGCCCGAGCCGGGCCCGAAGGGCAAGCCCGGCACCGGCCCGCGCCCGCTCACCGGGCACGGTCGCCGAATCCCGTACGGCGCCACAGCTCCTCCTGCACCCCGAGCCGCTCGCGCAGCCGGGTCATTCGGGGCAGCTTGGCGCGCTGTTCGCGCGAGACCCGGTCCAGCTCCTCCAGCAGACGGTGGGTGCGGTGCTCGGTGTCCAGCTCGTCGATGATCCGGGTGGTCTCGGTCAGTACGGCGCCCAGCAGCTGCCAGTTCGCCCAGTCGGCGCGGATCTCCTCCCGCAGCTGCTCGGCCAGCCGGTCCCGGGTGCCGGCCGCGGTGTGCAGCTCGGCCGTCAGCCGGGACTCCGCGGACTCGGCGTCCGCACTCAGATGGGCCGTCACCAGCACCGCGAAGCTGACCACCGCGTCGCCGATCTGCGACAGCAGCTCCGCCACGGTCGCCCCGACCCGGGGCGGGAACAGATAGTCGGACTCGCGGGCCTTCGCCAGGTCGGTGAAGGAGCGGGCCAGCACCCGCAGCACCACCGTGCAGATCTCCAGCGTGTCCAGACCGGTGCGCAGCACCACCCGGTGCAGCAGCCCCTCCTTGACCCGCGGATTGAGCCGCAGACTGTCCTCGGCCTGCCGCAGCGAGGCGTCCACCTCGGCGATGTACTGGTCCAGCCGGCGCGCCTCGTGAAGCCGCTCGGCCGCCCGCTCCCAGGGGATGCGGTCCGCGGCCTCCTCGCCCATCCGCAGCATCAACTGCCGCACCCGGCGCGCCAGGTTCTCGATCGACTCGCTCGCCTTGTCCACCCATACGGGCGGCGGCAGCAGCAGATTGCAGGCGGTGCCGACGACCGCGCCGATCAGTGTCTCCACGATCCGCGCCCAGGCGGTGAACCCGACCGTGGTCACCCCGAGCACCAGCATCGCGCTGATCGCCACCTCGGCGACATACTCGTCCACCCGCACCAGATGGCCGACGCCCAGCGAGGCCACGATCAGCAGCGCGAGGCTCCACCAGGTCAGGCCCACCAGCACACTGAAGGCGATGGCGACCAGGACGCCGGCCACCACCGCGTTCACCCGGCGGATGCCGTTGGTGAGGGTGGCGTAGAACGTCACCTGAACCACCAGCAGCGCGGTCAGCGGCGAGGTCAGCGGGGCCGGCTCCGGACTGAGCCGGAGCGCGATGACATAGGCGATCGTCGCCGCCGTGGCCGATCGCAGTGTCTGGACGACCACCGGCTCCCGGCGACGCTTCGCCAGGCGCAGCAGCCCCTCGGTCCCCATGCGTACCCAGTGCATCCCTTGGCCTGTTCCCGTTCCTCGGGTGCGTCGAACGTGGCTGTTCGAGGGGGGCCCGGGGTTGGGCCATCCGGCAGGGGTGGGGCCGGTGGACTCAGACGTACAGCTTGTCGAGGAACGCGGCCAGATTGCCCGTCGTCCGCGCGATCTGCTCCTCCACGGTCAGGCTCTCCTCGATCCGCATCCCCGTGTCGGGGGTCTTCTTGCCGCGCACATACAGCGAACACGCCAGGTCCGTGCACATGTACAGGCCGACCGAGTTGCCCTCGCGGCCCGCCGTGCCCGCCTTGCGCGCGGTCATCAGGGACACCCCGCCGCCGCGATGGGTGGTCAGACACAGGGAGCACATGCTGCGGTGCAGGAAGCCGCGCTGGGAGGAGGGGTAGCGCAGCGCGACGCCGACCAGCCGGCCCTCCCGCTCGGTGACCAGATAGCTGCGGTCGGGCGCGCCCGGATCCCGCCAGCCGAGGAAGTCCAGGTCCTCCCAGGGCCGTTCCTCCAGGTCCCGGGGCACCGCGAGCCGCTTGGCCTCACCCTTCGAGCAGTTCACGAAAGAGCTACGGATGTCCTGCTCGGTGAGCGGCTTCATGGAAAATCCTTCGTCGTACGTGCGCCGGACCCGGGAAGATGGGGCCCCTGACCAGCCTAGGTACCTCAGGGGAGGGCGGGCCAATGGATTTCCCGGACGGGCTTTCGACGCATGCCCTGCGCGCACTGCGCCATGTGGCCGCCCGCGCCTGCGGGCCCCCGCTCGCCCCCGGCCCGCGCATCACCCTCAACTTCCACCCGGACCGGCTCTCGGGCGGCCTGCCGATCCTCACCTCGCTCGCCCGGGACGGCGTCTACCATTCCCAGTTCGTCACCGGCACCAGCAACGGCGGGCTCACCGCGCACCGGGGCGGCGACCGGTGGCGCTGGGAAAGCCGGATCTTCGGGGGCGCCTACGACGATGCCGAGCCCGCGGCGCGGCCGGTGTACGGCGCGCTGGACTTCCGCCGCCAAGTGGTGGGCGCCGCCCCACGCTTCGGCTCCTCACACTTACGGCTCACCGCCCTGGCCACGGCCCGCGCGACCTTCTGCTACCCGGACAGCGCCGCCGAGCCCACGGACTTCGGCGTGGCCTCCGCGCTGGGCCTGATCACCCTCGCCGAGGCGGACGAACGGGACGCCCTCGACGACTACATCGAGAGCCATGTCCACGGGGGAGTGCTGCTCGCCCGGGACGTCGAGGCCCTGGTCCTGGACGCGAGCTACCGCGGCACCCCGGTGGAGGCGGCCGCCCGGCACCTCCCCTTCCCCCTGGAATGGCACCCCGGCTATGTCCTCACCACCGACCGCCTCCACCACCACGCCGGCTACCGGGGCCCGCGATACACCTCCCTCGGCACCCGCCTCGCCTCCGACGGCCTCCTGACCCCCCGCCACCTCGGCGACGCGGCCCGCACCGGCGACCATGACCTCCAGCATCTGAAGATGCTCTGGCACACCCTGGCCCGCTTCGGCGCGCCGGAGGGGGCGGGCACGGCGCGCTCCGAGCGGGTGTGCGCGACGGGCTGAGTCGGCGGTTCCGGCCCGGTGAGCGGAACTCACCGGGTTCTTGCTTAGCTCACAGCATGAACTAAGGGTTGGTGGAAAGTCGCGTTCCGGTCGCCCGAAGGAGTATGTTGCAGGTCGGGCATGGTTCGTGAAAGGAGCCGCATGGCAGGGCGGAACGGGCGCACGGTGCGTGACCTTCGGCGGGGCAACCGCACCGCCGTGTTGCAGCGGCTGTACTTCGACGGCCCGTTGAGCCGGTTCGAGCTGGGGCCGGCCACCGGTCTCAGCTCCGGGTCGGTCAGCAATGTGGTCGCCGATCTGGTCGCCGACGGGCTGGTCGAGGAGGCCGGCAGCGTCGACTCCGACGGCGGCCGGCCGCGCACGCTGCTGCGGGTCGCCCCGGACAGCGGACAGATGATCGGCGTCGACGTCGGCGAGACCCGGGTGAGGGTCGAGCTGTTCGACCTGGCCCTGAACGAACTCGCCCGCACCGAACGCCCGTTGACCGCCCAGCGGTACGACGCCGAGGTCATCGCCGGACATATCCGCGAGGGCGTCGCCGAGGTGCTGCAAGCCCAGGCGGCCGTGCCGGAGCGGCTGTTGGGCATCGGGGTCGGGGTCCCCGGCATCGTCGAGCACACCGCCGACCTGGGTGCCGTCGTCCATGGGCAGACCATCGGCTGGGACGCGGTCCCGCTGGAGCGGCTGCTCCGGGCCACCTCCGAACTGCCGCAGAGCGTGCGGTACTTCATCGACAACGGCGCCAAGACCCTGGGCCAGGCCGAGATGTGGTTCGGCGCGGGACGCGGTGCCCGAAACGCCGTCGTCGTGCTGTTCGGCTCCGGCGTCGGTGCCTGCCTGGTGACCCCCGAGGTGGAGCGCGGGCGGGCCGTCGAGTGGGGGCATCTGACGGTACGGGTGCGCGGGCGCCGCTGCCGCTGCGGCGCTCCGGGCTGCCTTGAGGCGTACGCGGGCGCCGAGTCGCTGCTCGCCCGCTGGTGCGAGGAGGGCGGCCGTCCACCGGCCGAGGCCGACGAGGAGACCGCGCTCACCGCCATGCTCGCGGCCGCCTACCCGGCGGACACCGGTGCGGCGGACCCGGTGGCGCTGGCCGTCCTGGAGGAGACCGCCGAGTACCTCGGGGCGGGCCTGTCCGATCTGATCAACCTCTTCCAGCCCGAGCGGATCATCGTCGGCGGCTGGGCCGGGCTCCAGCTCGGCACCCGGTTCCTGCCCGCCGTACGCCGGCATGCGACGACGTACGCGTTGCGGCATCCCGCCGACAAGGTCACCATCGAACTCGGCCGCCTCGGTCCGGACGCCGTGACCGTCGGCGCCGCGATCCTCCCCCTGGCCGACTTCTTCACCAGCGGCGGCCACCGCCCGGCCCCGGCCCCCGAGAGCCCGCTCCCCGCCTGGCGGACGGCGTTGCGGGAGCGGACTCCGGGCGCGTGACGGGCGCCTGACGCGCCTTCAGGAGCCCCTGATCCGGAGCCCTTGGTCCGGAGTCTCAGGACGCGGTGAGAGCGCGGCCGAGGAGCGGCAGCAGCCGGTCCCAGTGGCGCTGGAACGCGGCCGCGTCGAAGGCGTCGGTGTCCGACATGGTGAAGCCGTGGATGGTACCGGGGTAGACCTCGGTGCTGTGGCCGACGCCCGCGGCCTCGAACGCCTCGTCGATCGTGGCGATGGCCTCGGGCGTCATGTCCTTCTCGGCGAGGCCGAGATGCACCTCGGCGGTGAGGCGTCCCGGGATGAGCAGATGCGGGCTGTCGGCGTCGTCGGTGACGAGGAACCCGGGGTGGAACCCGGCGACCGCGGCCACCCGGTCCGGATGGGCCGTCGCGGTGCGCATGGCCAGGACGGCGCCCATGCAGTAGCCGATCGCGGCGACGGGCCCGGCGGCGACCTCGGGCCGGTCGGCCAGGAAGGCCAGGTAGGCGTCGGCGTCGCGCAGGACGCGTTCGGTGGTGTGCGCGTCGACCAGTGGCATCAGCTGGGCGATGACCTTGGGCCGGATCTCCTCGCCGATGTGCTCGGGCAGGTCGATCAGCGGCGCCGGGCCCTGCCGGTAGTAGACGTTGGGCACGAGCACGTAGTAACCGTGTCCGGCCAGTTCCCGGGCCATCTCCTCCAGTACCGGCCGCAGGCCGAAGGCGTCGGGGTACATCAACACGGCGGGGTGGGGCCGGTCGTCGTCGGGACGGGCGGCGAACGCGTCGGCGACGCCGTCCGGGGTGGGGATGCGCAGAGTCTCGGTGAGCATGATCGACCATCCTCGCCGTCGCCGCCGGACGCGCGCAAGGGAGATCAACCGTGCGGGGGACAGCGGACGTTCACGCGGGTGACTCGTCCGAGCCCGGGTGCTCGGGGTGAACCGTCGCGCTGCGCGGCGCGCCGCGGGGACCGGTACCGGCCTCGTCCGTGTCCGGCAGTTCGTCTCCGGGATCCCCGCCGTCCCTTCCGCCCCTTCGCTCCCTGTCGTCCCCGTCGCCCGGGTCTTCTCCGTCGTCCTTGTCCGGGGGCAGGTCCCACGGATCGTCGGACCGCGCCTGCTGGTCGGGCATGTCCCTGGGGACCGGGTCCGGCTCCGGTGCCCCGACGGGTTCCTGTGCGCGCTGTTCGGCCATGATGTCCTCGCCTTCCTCCCCTTGCCGTGCGGTCAGAGCGTTCTCGTGGATCAGCCCACCTTGCGGCCGCGCAGCGGCGCCGTGTCCAGCCCGCTGCCCCGCTGGAGTCCCTCCAGGAACTCCTCCAGCACCTCGGTCGCCGTCCACCGGGGCCGCCAGCCCAACTCCTGGTGCGCGCGCGTGCAGTCCATCAGCGGCAGCCGCAGTACCGCGTCGAACAGATGCGGGGACGCCGGCAGCAGCCGTAGGTTCCAGGCCGCCGCGACGGCCGAGCGTGCCGCCGTACGCGGGAGGCGTACCGGACGCGCGCCGAGCAGTTCGCCGAGGACCGCGGCGTCGAGTGGCGGGTCGGCCGCGAGATTGAAGGCGCCCCGGGCCGTCGCCGAGCGCACCGCGAGCCGGTAGGCCTCGGCGGCGTCGTCGGTGTGCAGCGCCTGGACGCGCAGACCGGGGACGTCCGGCAGGAGCGGCAGCAGCTCGGGCCGGGCCAGCGGTCCTGGCAGGAAGCGGCCGCCGAAGATCCGGCGCTGCTCGCTCGCCGACTCCCGCTTGAACAGGAAAGCGGGCCGCATCCGCACCACCCGTACCTCCGGATGGTCGCGTTCGAACACGTCCAGGGTGCGCTCCAGATACGCCTTCTCCCGGCAGTACGCGGCGTCCGGCCAGCCGTGCGTCGGCCAGGACTCGTCCACCGCGTGATCCTTGGGACCCGGTGAGTACGCGCCCACGGACGAGGCGTGCACCAGCACCGGCACCCCGGCCGCGGCGACCGCCTCGAACACCTGGATGCTGCCGAGCACATTGGTCCGCCAGGTGGCAGCCGGATCGTGGGTCGGCTGGAACGCCCATGCCAGATGGACCACCGCGTCCGCGCCCGCGAACCGCTCCGCGAGATCCGCCCGGTCCGACGCCAGATCGACCGCGGACCACTCGGTCCCCGGCGGCGACCACTGCGGCATCCGGCGCGCGAGGCCCCGTACCGAGGCGACCCCGGGATCCTGGGAGAGCAGGCGCACCACGCTCGTACCGACATTGCCGGTGGCTCCCGTGACCACCACCGTGCTCCCCGCTGAGCTGCTCACCATCGGCTCCTTCCGTCCTTCGGCGAAGGGTCCGCGACGACCGGCCGGGTACCCGGGCGGTCCGCCCGCACACGCGTACCGGGGACTCGGACACACGTGCTTGACGTGCCGGGTAATCGACCGCGCGGTCCGTTTTGGGCACCATCGGGATCATCGGCGGACCGCTGCCCCCCGCGCGCCCGCCGGTGCTCGCGCGCCGCATTCAGAGGAGACCCCCATGCCGTACTACGACAGCCCCGTCGACGGCACCCGGCTGCACTACGTCGACCACGGTCCCGCCTGCGGTGCCGTCGCCGTCTTCGTCGCCAGTGCCTATCTCGGCCATGAGATGTGGGAGCACCAGATGCTGCCGCTCGCCGAGGCCGGATACCGCTGTGTTGGCCTGGACCGGCGCGGTCACGGGCGCTCGGACGACGTCTGGTCGGGGTACGACCTCGACACCCTCGCCGATGACCTCCAGGGGCTTCTCGACCACCTCGACCTGCGCGAGGTCACCTTGATCGGGCACTCCGTCGGCACCGCCGAGGTGGTGCGCTGCCTGACCCGGCACGGCTCGTCCCGGGTGGCCGGGGCCGCGCTGGTCAGCGGGGTCAGCCCGGGCATCATCCGCTCAAAGCGGCTGCCCGACGGCCTGGATCCGGCGGTCGTACAGGCCGACGAGGAGTTCTTCCGGCGCGACCGGGCCGCATGGTTCACCCGTTTCGCGGACGCGTTCTTCGCCGTCACCAGCGCGGGAAACGAGGTCTCCGACGCCTGTACGCGCTATCTGATCGACCGCTGCCTGGTGGCCACGCCCCGCGCCGCCACCGGCGTACGGTCCGTGGTGACCGGCCTCGATCTCACCGCCGAGCTGCCCGCCGTGGACGTACCCGTGCTTGTCGTGCACGGCACCCATGACACCTCCGCGCCCCTGGCCCATACGGGTGAGCGGCTGGCCCGGCTGGTGCCGGGTGCCGTCCTGAAGGTGTACGAGAACGGCGGTCACGGCCTGTTCTTCACCCATGCGGAACGCCTCACCGCGGACCTGCGGGACTTCCTCGGCGCTGCCGGGGCCACGGCGGCCACCACCGGGATCTGCCGGATGCTCGCCGCGGCGGGGCTCGGCGGATGAGCAGCCCCCGGCTGGGGGCGAGCGATCGAGAAGGCCGACCGGGAGAACGTCCGGGGAAATGAGGAAGCCCCGGCCGTGACGGGGGGATTCACGGCCGGGGCGGTCTGAGAGTGGGTGCGGACGGCGGTCGCCTCTCGGCGAAAGGCTCCACAGGGCTTCAGCCGAACGATCGTCCCTGTGGGCAAAAGGTGAGGCCCGGGGACACTGTCCCGTCCGTACCCACGCCTGGTTCAACGGGCGGCCGGCATCCGCTGTTCCACCCCCGCCGGTGACCTGTGCCACACGGCGAAACGCTCAGGTCAGCGGGCTGTCGGCGAGGTGGGCGAGCAGATCGGCGGGGTCCGCGTAGACCTCCTCCGCTCCGGCCTGCACCAGATCGGCCCGGGGGATCCCGCCGCACAGCACGCCCAGGCACCGCACCCCGGCCCTGGTGCCCGCCCGCATGTCCCACACGGTGTCGCCGACGAACACCGCCCGCTCGGCCGGCACCCCGGCCAGCTCCAGCGCGTGCTCCACCGGCTCCGGGGCGGGTTTGCCCTCCTGTACGTCGTCGCTGCTCGCGGTGGCCTCGATCGCCTCGTCCGCGTCGATGGCCCGGCGCAGCGCGCCCAGCTCCGAGCCGCTCGCCGAGGTGGCGAGGACGACCGTCCAGCCGTCGTGGTGCAGCCTTCGCAGCAGCTCACCGGCGCCCGGCAGGGCGGGGAGTCGGTCGAAGTACTGCCCGTACAGCGCCTTGTGCGCCGCGCTGAGCTCCGCGTCCTGCCCGCGGTCGCGGTCCTCGCCCAGCAGATGCGCGATCAGGTCCGAGGAGCCGAGGCCGACGGCCCGGAGCACGGCGTGCATGGGCACGGTGTGACCGGCCTGCCGGAACGCCTCCCACCAGGTGACGACGTGCAGATGATTGGTGTCGACGAGGGTTCCGTCGACATCGAAGACTGCGGCGCGCGGCTCCATCCCGAAGACCCTCTCTGTCGCTGGTGCGGCTCGGGACCGGGTACCACGTCAGGCGCCCGCCACGCGTGCCGGCACCCGTCCCTCGCGTGTCCAGCCCAGCAGTTCGTCCGCCGACCACGCGGTGACCACCCGCTCGGCCGGTACCCCGCACTCCTCGGCGCGGGCGCAGCCCAGGATCTGCCAGTCCAGCTGGCCGGGCGCGTGCGCGTCGGTGTCGATCGCGAAGAGGGTCCCGGCGGCCACCGCCCGGCGCAGCAGCCGGCGGGGCGGGTCCAGCCGTTCGGGGCGGCTGTTGATCTCCACGGCGGTGCCCGACTCGGCGCAGGCGGCGAACACCTCGTCCGCGTCGAACCGCGACTCCGGGCGCCCGCGGCCGGTGACCAGGCGACCGGTGCAGTGCCCGAGGACATCGGCGTGCGGATCGCGTACGGCGGCCACCAGACGGCGGGTCATGGCGCTGGCGTCCATCCGCAGCTTGGAGTGCACGGACACCACGACCACGTCCAGCCGCTCCAGCAGCTCGGGCTCCTGGTCCAGGGAGCCGTCGTCCAGGATGTCGCACTCGATGCCGGTGAGCAGCCGGAACGGCGCCCAGCCGGCGTTCAGGCCGGCGACGGCATCCAGCTGCTCGCGCAGCCGCTGCGGGGAGAGGCCCCGGGCCACGGTCAGCCGCGGCGAATGATCGGTGAGGACGGTCCACTCATGGCCGAGCGCGGCCGCCGCCCGCCCCATCTCCTCGATCGGACTGCCCCCGTCGGACCAGTCCGAGTGCGTGTGGCAGTCCCCCCGCAGCAGCGCCCGGAGCGCGGCCCCGGGTCCCTCGCGGCCGGTGTCCTCGCTCTCCTCCTCCAGCTTGCGCAGATATCCCGGCACCTCCCCGGCCAGGGCCTCCCGCACCACCTGCGCCGTCTTCGGTCCGATGCCCTTCAGCGACTCCAGCGACCCGTCCGCCGCCCGCGCGGCCGCTTCCCCGGGCGGCAGCCCGTGCACCACCCGGGCGGCCGTCCGAAACGCCCGCACCCGGTAGCCGGGCGCCAAGGAGCGCTCCAGCAGAAACGCGATCCGCTCCAGGGCGGCGACGGCATCCATACGGCCAAGGCTGACATCAGGCGCCCCTCAGGGGCGCGGGGAACCGCGCGGTCGACCACACCCCACCCGCATCCCCGACGGTGCCGCGCCCTTACGTGATCGAGGCCCGTGAATCTCCCTTCCAGGACGTTCCGACCTAACCTGAATTGCATGACCGAACAAGCAGCCCCCTACATTCCTCAGCCGCGGATCTGGGTGCTGGGCGTGTGCCCGGGGAAGCCGGGGCAGCCGCCCTTCCGGATCATGGAGATCGACGGGGAGGTGATCGGCGAGGCCAGGAACGTCACCGATGTGCTGGAGGTCGCCGCCGCCCACGGGATCACCATCCATGACCTCGACGACCCGGACGTGGTCCGCTGGGTCGGCGGCGGCAAGTACACCTGGACTCTGCACTGAGCCGCCGGCTCAGCCCACCGTCCACTTCTGGTTGGCGCCGCCCGTGCAGGTCCAGATCTGCAACCGCGTCCCGTTGGCCGAGTTGTTCCCGGTGGCGTCCAGGCACTTGTTCGCCTGCGGGTTGACGATGTCGTGCGCGCCGGTGACGGTCCACTTCTGGTTGGCAGCGCCGGTGCAGTCCCACAGCTGGACCGTCGAGCCGTCCGCGGTGCCCCGGTCGGTCACGTCCAGGCATTTGCCGAGCGCCCGTATCGTGCCGTCCGAACCGACCGTCCAGGACTGCGCGGCGGTGCCGTTGCAGTCGTAGAGCTGGACCGGGGTGCCGTTCGCGGAGTTCGCGCCGGCCACGTCCACGCACTTGCCGGCCAGCCCCCGGATCGGGAGCCCCGCCGCCGTGTTGCTGGTCGTGACGGAGACCGAGTCCACCACCAGCTGCGCCGGGAACTGGGTGCTGCCGTCCGGGTCGCCGGGCCAGTAGCCGCCGACCGCGAGATTCAGGATCAGGAAGAACGGCCGGTCGTTGTAGACCCAGGTCTTGCGGCCCAGATCGGCGGGCGTGCGCTGCTCGTAGACGGTGCCGTCCACCGACCAGGTGATCGAGTTCGGTGCCCAGTCCACGGCGAAGGTGTGGAAGCCGTCCGCGAAGGCCTGCCCGTTCGGCAGGCTGTAGGCGGCGCCGATGCCGCCCGAGCCGGAGTAACCGGGACCGTGGATGGTGCCGTGCACCGTCGAGGGTTCAAAACCGACGTTCTCCATCACATCGATCTCGCCCGAGTCCGGCCAGTTCACCGGCGTGCCGAGCATCCAGAACGCGGGCCACATGCCCTGACCCCGCGGAATCTTCATCCGCGCCTCGACATGCCCGTACTGGGCGTTGAACTTCCCGGCCGTGTTCAGCCGCGCCGAGGTGTACTGGCAACTGCCGTACCAGCACTGGTATCCGGCCGGGTTCTCCTTCTTGGCCGTGATCACCAGATGGCCCTGGCCGTCCAGGGCCGCGTTGTTGGTGCCCGAGGTGTAGTACTCCCGCTCGTGGTTGTTGACGTTGTCGCCCGTCTCCTGGGTCCACTTCGAGGAGTCGACCGCCGAGCCCGCGGGCCCGTCGAAGGTGTCGGAGAAGGTGCTCACGGTCGCGGCGGGGGCGATCCGGTCGGCGGGGCGCGCCTGCGCGGGGCCGACGGCGGCCGCGCCGACCAGTGCGGCGGACAGGGCGGCGAACAGACAGCCACGGAGCAGACGGGGGGAGGCCATGGCTCTCCGATCGGTGGGGGGAGGCTCCGGGGAGGCTCTCGGATGAAGCAATGTCTCTTGATTTAAGGAGTGAGATAAGTGAGCGTCAAGAGGCTGGTGCAGACCTGCTGTTGACGGGAGGGATGCCTCACCGGTTTCCGTTCACGCTCCCGGGGCACTCCGCCCGCGGACCCGCGTGCCGCCACCCCGCCAGGGGCCCGGCGGTGCTTGGATGCACCGAGCGGCGCGGCGGGCATACCGCCGCGAACCGGAAGCGGCCGGACGAGAGCGAGGACAGAGGAGGCGGCGGATGCGACGGCGTACGACGCCTCGTGCGGTCCTGCTCGCCACCGGTGAACTCCTCCTGTGGTGGGGCGCCTTGGCCCTGCTCTGGCTGGTGCTGATCAGCACAGTCGACACTCTGGAGCGGGTCGTCGGGGCGGGCGTCGCCGCCGCGGGCGCGCTGCTGGCACGGGCCGGCCGGCGGGCGGTGACCTGGCGGTGAACGGCTGGATCCTCGCGGCGACCGTCGAACTCGGCGGGGGAGGGGCGGCCGCCCTGTGGGGCGTGACCACCGGCCCCACCGCCCGCCGCGTCGTCGCCCAGAACCTCACCACAGCCGCCCTGTGCCCGGCCCTGCTGCTGCTCGCGCAGGGGTACGGCCGCCCCGCCTATGTCGATCTCGCCCTGCTGCTCGCCCTCCTCGGACCGGTCGGCACCCTGGTCTTCGCCCGGCTGCTGCACGAGGACCTGGAGGGGCGGCGACCGAGCGCCTGGGGGCTCACCTACGCCGTGGCCGGGGTGGGCGCCGCGGTCGTGATCGCGCTCTGCGCCGTCACCGGACCGGGCCGGGCCATGGTGAAACTGCTGGTGATCGGCGCGCTCCTGATCGGCGGCAACCTGATCGCCTCCCGCGCCCTGTCGGGCGGCTTCCGGGGGGTGCTGGGTGGCTGAGCCGGGACGGGAAGGCGGCCGGGGGAACAGGCGGGGGGCCGGGGACGGGAGAGGTGCCGGATGTCCGATGCCCTGATCCTCGTGGCCCTGCTGCTCGTCGCCGCCACCGCGACCGCCGCCGTCGCCCAGCGCGACCCCGCCCGGCAGGCCCTTGTGCTGTCCGTGCTCGGCGTGTTCCTGGCCGTGCTGTTCACCGTGCTCCAGGCCCCCGACGTCGGCCTGTCCCAGCTTGCGGTCGGGGCCGCCCTCACTCCGCTGCTGATCATGCTGTCGGTGCGCAAGATCCGCCGCCGCCGCCGGGACCGGGACGGTGCGCGATGAGCCGGCGGCTGCGGCTGTGGCTGCTCGCCGTCGGGGGCGCAGGGCTCGCCGCCGTGCTGGCCGCCGCCTGCCTCGAACTGCCCGGATTCGGCGGCCGTTCGCACCCCTACGGGACCCGGGCCGTGCGCGCCTCCCTCGCCCGGCACACCGCCAACACCATCGCCTCCGTCAACTTCGACCAGCGCGCCTACGACACCCTCGGCGAGATGAGCATCCTGTTCGCCGCCGTCCTCGGCTGTGTGGTGCTGCTGCGCCAGGCCCGCGACGAACACCGCGAGCGACCGCGGCCGGCCCAAGTGGCCCGGCCGGTACGGCGCTACGCCCTGCTCGTCGTCCCCGCCGCCCTCGTCTGCGGCCTGTACATCGTCGCCCACGGCCAGCTCAGCCCCGGCGGCGGCTTCCAGGGCGGCGTGGTCGCCGCGACCGCCCTGCATCTGCTCTACCTGGGCGCCGACTACCGCGCGCTGGAACGGGTCCGCCCCCTGGGCGCCTTCGAGGCGACCGACGCCCTGTCCGTCTGCGCGTATCTCGTGCTGGGCCTCGCCGGGGTCCTGGCCGGGACCGCGTTCCTCGCCAACACGCTGCTGCCGTACGGCACGTTCAACACGCTGTCCTCCGGTGGCTTCGTACCGCTGCTGAACGCCGCCGTCGGCATGGAGGTGGCGAGCGCGGTCGTCGTGCTGCTCGCCAACTTCCTCGACCAGGCCGTGGAGATCGTGGAGGAGGAAGCGGGATGAGCGCCCTGATGCAGGTCCTGCCGTACCTGATCGCCGCCTATGTCTTCCTGACCGGCTGCTACGGCCTCGCCACCAGCCGCAATCTGATCCATGCCGTCGGCTGCCTCTCGGTGTGCCAGGTGTCCACCTACATCCTGCTGCTGGCGGTCGGCTACCGGTCCGGCGGCACCGCACCCGTCTTCTCGGACATCAAGCCCGGCACCCGGCCCCTGGTGGACCCGGTGGTGCAGGCCCTCACCCTCACCGACATCGTGGTCGGTGCCACCGTCACCGCGCTGCTGCTCGCCCTGGTGCTCCAGATCGTCAAGCGGCACGGCACCCTCGACCCGGACGAACTGCGGGAGTTGCGCGGCTGATGCACCATCTGCTTCCGCTCCTCGTCGCGGTGCCACTCCTCGGGGCCGCCCTGCTGGCCGCCGCCGGGCGCCGGCTGCCGCGGCCCGCCGCCGAGCTGACCGGCCTCCTCGTCTGCGCCGCGACGGCCGCGCTCGCCCTCGTCCTGCTGCTGAACTCCTCGCCGCCCGTGGTCGAATGGGCCGGCGGCTGGGTGCCCGTCGGCGGGGAGAGCGTCGGCATCGAGGTGATCGGGGACGGCCCCTCCCTCGGCATGGCGACCCTTGTCTCCCTTCTCACCCTCTCCGCGCTCGCCTACTCCTGGCGCTACTTCGACGAGCCACCGCGCGGCCACGCCGGTTCGTTCCCCGCGCTGATGCTGGTCTTCCAGGGCGCCATGTGCGGATTCGCCCTCGCCGGCGACCTGTTCAACGCCTTCGTGTTCTTCGAGCTGATGAGCGTGGTGGCGTACGCGCTGACCGGCTTCCGCATCGACGAGGCCAAGGCCGTGCAGGGCGCGCTGACCTTCGGAGTCGTCAACTCGCTCGGCGCGTACGCCATGCTGACCGGCATCGGCCTGCTCTACGCCCGTACCGGCGAGCTGTCGATGTCCAAGATCGGCCGGGGCCTGGACACTGCGGCCGGACACGGCGGACCGGACGCGCTGGTCCTCGCCGCGTTCGTCCTGGTGCTGACCGGGCTGCTGGTGAAGGCGGCCACCGTGCCCTTCCACTTCTGGCTGCCCGACGCCCATGCCGTCGCCCCCACCCCGGTGTGCATGCTGCTGTCGGGGGTGATGGTCGAACTGGGTGTCTACGGCGTCTGGCGGGTCTACGGCACCGTCTTCGCCGGACCCGGCGGCATCCCGGCCGCCGATCTGACCCGCGCCCTGGTCACCCTCGGCGTGCTCACGGCCGTCACCGGGGCCGTCATGTGCTGGTACCAGCGGCACATCAAACGGCTGCTCGCCTTCTCCACGATCGCGCACACCGGTCTGTTCCTGGTCGCCGTCGGTGTGCTCACCCCCGAGGGCGACGACGGAGCCGCCCTGTACATCCTCGGACACGCCGGGGTGAAGGCCGCCCTGTTCGCCTGCGCGGGCGCGCTCCTCGACCGGTTCGGCAGCGTGGACGAGCATGAACTGCACGGCCGGGCGCGCGAACTACGGGCCACGGGAGTGCTGTTCGCGGTCGGCGGGCTCGCCCTCGCGGGACTGCCGCCCTTCGGCACCGGGCTCGGCAAGGCGGTCAGCGAGGAGGCGGTCGGCGGGCCGCTCACGGTGGTGTACGTGCTCGCCTCCGCGGTCACGGCCGGCGCGGTGCTGCGCGTCGCCGCCCGGGTCTTCCTCGGGCTCGGGCCACCGCCCGAGGACACCGACGCGTACGAGACCAGCGGCTCGGCGGAGCGGCCCGAGACCTCCGGACTGCTGCGCCGGGTGCCCGACACCATGACGACGGTCCCGGCCGTGCTCCTCGCGGCGGCCCTCGCCATGGGTACCGTCCCGGGCTTCGGCGACCTCGTGGCCCGCTCGGTCAACGAGGCGGGTTCGGGCGGCGCCCGGGCCTCGGCCGCCTGGACCCTCCACGGCGTCCTGCTCGGCCTGGTCTCCGCCGCCCTCGCCGTGGCCCTCGCCACCGCCGCCGTCACCCGCTCCCACCGCCCGTCCGCCCCCGCGTGGATGACACCCCTGCGCCGCCTCCAGTCCGGCCATGTCGGCGACTACGTGGCCTGGCTGCTGCTGGGCAGCACCCTGCTGGCGGCCCTGGCCCTGCCGGGGGTGCTCGGCGGCTGACGGGCGGTCGTCGCGCCGTGGGTAATGACTCTGCTTTACCGGAGCAAATTCCGTATCGTGCGATCAAAGAATTGCCCTGTTCGCGATGAGAGTTTCCTTGAAGAGGGCGCGACACGGCGTGCCGGGCGCCCGGTGTGACCAAAACTTCCGGGCATGGCAACAAACGTTCTCGACGCGACCGCCGCGACCGGCACCGGCCGCCGCGCCCCGTGGAAAGCCCCGGTGGGCGAACCTCCGTACGCCCGTCCGGCACTGCTGTTCCTGACCATGCTCGCCGCGGTGTTCTACGCATGGGGAATCACCCATAGCCAGTACCACACCTTCTACGCCGACGCGGCCCGCAGCATGACCGGAAGCTGGAAGGCGTTCTTCTACGGCTCTTTCGACCCAGCGAATTCCATCACGCTCGACAAATCCCCGGGATTCCTGTGGCCGCAGGCCCTGTCCGCCCGCCTCCTCGGCTTCCACCCCTGGACCCTGACCCTGCCCCAGGTCCTGGAGGGCGTGGCGAGCATGCTGGTGCTGTACCGCCTGGTGCACCGCTGGGCCGGGACGCACGCGGCCCTCCTGGCCGCCACGGCGTTCCTGGTGACCCCGGTCGCCGTCGGGCTGTTCCGCACCTCGGTGGAGGACCCGGCGTTCACCCTGTGCCTGCTGCTCGCCGCCGAGGCCACCCAGCGGGCCGCGCGGGCGGGCCGACTGCGCCCGCTGCTGCTGGCCGGGGTCTGGGTCGGTGCCGCCTTCCAGGCGAAGATGCTGGAGGCCTGGGCCGTCCTGCCCGCCCTCGCCCTGGTGTACCTGGTCTCGGCCCCGCTCGCGCTGCGCCGCCGCCTCGCCCACCTCGGCCTGGCCGCCCTGGTGACGACCGCCGTCTCGGCCTCCTGGATGCTCGCGGTGACCCTGGTACCCGCCAAGGACCGCCCGTACGTGGACGGCACCACCAACAACTCCGCGTTCAGCATGGTCGTCGGGTACAACTTCCTGAACCGCTTCGGCTCGCTCGGCATCAGCGCGGCCGCCACCGGGAGCGTGAGCGCGACACAGGGCGGCGGCGGCCACCGGGGCGACCGGGAGCGGGGAGCGGCCGGGCCCGGAGCCGTACGCGCGGACACGCACCGGACATCCGAGCGGCAGGGCGCGCAGCCTGCCCCGGGCGCCTCACCGCTGGCCGCGGGCGGGTTCGGCGGCGCGCAGAACGGGTGGGCGAAGATGTTCGGGACCACGCTCGCCGCCCAGACCGGCTGGTTCTACCCGTTCGCCGCCGCGGCCGTCGTCTGCGGGCTGCGCTGGCGGCGGGGCCGGCCGCGCACCGACGCCTCGCGCGCCGGGTTCCTGCTGTGGGGCGCCTGGCTCGCCACCTACTTCCTGGTGTTCAGCGCCGGGAGCGTCGGCCCGCACACCTACTACATGGGCGTGATCGCGGTGCCGCTCGCCGCGCTCACCGGCGCCGGGACGGTGCAGATGTGGCGTGCCCACCGCGCGGGCGGGCGGCGCGCCTGGGCCCTGCCGGTCGCGGTGGCGGCGACCACGGTGTGGAGCGCGTGCCTCGCCGACCGCTTCGCCGCCTCCTTCCTGCCGTGGCTGGCCCCCGCGGTCGCCGCGCTGGGCCTCGCCGCCGTCGTCCTGCTGGCCCTCGCCCGGCCCCAGCGGCCGCGCACCGGCGGCCGGTTGGCGCTCGCCGGGCTGGCCGCCTCCCTCGCGGCCCTGCTCATCGCCCCGAGCGCCTGGGCGGTGCAGGTCTTCAACCCTGCGTACGGCACCTTGGGCATGGGCTCGGTCGGCCCGACCACCCCCAATCGCGAGCGGTCACGGGGGAGTTCGGGACCGCAGTCCGCCGGCGCGCGCACGGCCTCCCCCGCCGGCTTCGCCGCCCTGGCCGGCATCGCCTCGGACGGCTCCCTGACCCCCGACGAACGCCGTCTCCTCGGCTACACCCGCGCCCACCGGGACGGGGCCCGCTATGTGTTCGCCACCACCAACTGGAACGCGGCCTCCCCGTACATCCTGTCGGCGGGCGCCGACGTCCTGCCGCTCGGCGGGTTCAGCGGCAAGGTGCCCTTCCCGGCACCGGCCGACTTCCGGCGGCTGGTGGCGGCCGGGCAGGTCCGGTACGTGCTCGTGGGCGGCCCCGCGGGGCTCGGCCCGCTGGCCGCCGGTACCGGGAACACGGCCGCCGGGCCGACCGCGGCCACGCGGATCGCCGACTGGGTCGCGGCCACCTGTACGAAGGTCCCCGCGTCGGCGTACGGCGGCACGGACACCCCCGCCGCGCCCCCGGCGCCCGGACGGGCCGCCCGGACGCTCTACCGCTGCGGTCCCGGCCAGTAGCATGAGCGACGGCAGCCCGGAATGATCATGCTAGGAGCAGATCGTGCGAGACATCGCCGTCTTCAGCGGCAGTGCCCACCCCGAACTGGCCGAGGAGGTCTGCGCGCATCTGGGGGTGCCGCTGAGCCCGACCAGGGTCAGCCGGTTCGCCAACGACTGTCTGGAGGTACAGCTCCAGGCCAACTGCCGGGAACGGGACGTCTTCCTGATCCAGCCGCTGGTCAAGCCGGTGCAGGAACACCTGGTCGAGCTGCTGCTGATGTGCGACGCGGCCCGGGGCGCCTCCGCCTCCCGGATCACCGTCGTCATGCCGCACTACTCCTACGCCCGCTCCGACAAGAAGGACGCGCCCCGGATCTCCATCGGTGGCCGGCTCGTCGCCGATCTGATGGTGGCCGCGGGCGCGAGCCGGGTCCTCGCCATGACCCTGCACTCCCCGCAGGTGCACGGCTTCTTCTCGGTGCCGGTGGACCATCTGCACGCGCTGCGCGAACTGGCCGCGCACTTCCGGCAGTACGACCTGTCGCGCACCACGGTGGTCTCCCCGGACCTCGGCAACGCCAAGGAGGCCGCCGCCTTCGCCCGGCGTATCGGCGCGCAGGTGGCGGCCGGCGCCAAGCAGCGGTACGCGGACGACCGGGTGAGCATCAGCTCCGTCATCGGCGACATCGCCGGGCGGGACGTCATCGTGCTGGACGACGAGATCGCCAAGGGCAGCACCGTGCTCGAACTCCTGGACCGGCTGCGCGAGTTGGGTCCGCGCTCGATCCGGGTGGCGTGCACGCACGGGCTGTTCGCGGCCGGCGCGCTGGGGCGGCTCGGGGAGCAGCCGGACGTGCTGGAGATCGTCTGCACCAACACCGTGCCGATCCCGGCCGACGAGCACAGCGACAAGCTGCGCGTCCTGTCCATCGCCCCGGCCCTGGCCGAGGCGGTACGGCGCATCCACAACGGGGAGTCGGTCAGCGCCCTGTTCGAGGAGGGGTGAGCCCTTCCGCCCCCGGGCGCCCTCAGTGCGCACCGGACGTGGACCCGGCTTGCGCCAGGGCCGCGTCCGGGGTGGCATGCGGCGGCAGCAGCCGGGACAGGCCCGTCACCCGCAGGACGCGCAGGGTCAACGGGTGTGTGCACACCAGGTGCACCTGCCCGTCGTGCCCGAGGATCCGGGCCCGCGCCCGGTAGAGCAGGCGCAGCCCCGAGCAGTCGAAGAACTCCACGGGCCGTAGATCGAGCACGACCCGGGCGCCCGGGCAGCCGGTGATCCGGTCCAGCAGCGGGAGGATCTCGTCCGCCGCGATGATGTCGATCTCGCCCCGGAACTCCAGGACGGTGTACGCCTGGTATGCGTACACGCGCAGATGCCGGGTGAGGGACACGGGTTCCCGTCGCACCTCGGCATCACCTCCCACCCGCGCCCGGACGTCGGATCTCCGACCGTCAAGTTACCCTCGATGGAAGGAATTTGAGCATGTTCGATTGACATATGTCTTCGGGTTTCACGCGTGTCCGCGGGCCGTTCAGTCGACCAGCAGCACCAGCTTCCCCGTGGTGCGCCCGGTCTCCCCCTGTTCGTGCGCCTTCGCGGCGTCGGCCAGCGGGTACGTCCCGGCGATCGATGCCCTCAGCTTCCCCGACTCGACCAGTTCCGCGACCGACCGCATGCCGGCCCGGTCGGCGTCCACCAGCATCCGTACCGCCCGTACACCGAGCCGTTCGGCCTCCTCGTACAGTTCGCGGGAGCCCACCGGCAGGATCGACACCAGGATCCCGCCGGGCCGCAGTGTCCGCAGGGAGCGCAGGGCCGTCTCGCCGCCGAGGGTGTCCAGGACGACGTCCACGTCCCGTACCGCCTCGGCGACATCGGTGGAGTGGTAGTCGATCGGCTCGGCCACGCCGATCTCCCGCAGGAAGCCGTGCTTGGCCGCGCTCGCCGTGCCGATCACATGAGCGCCGTGCGCCGTGGCGATCTGCGCGGCCACATGCCCGACCCCGCCGGCCGCCGCCTGGATCAGCACCCGCTGTCCCCGCCGTACCCCGGCCCGCTCGGTCAGCGCCTGCCAGGCGGTCAGCGACACCAGGGGCAGCGCGCCCGCCTGGGTGTGGTCGACCGAGGCCGGTTTGTGCCACAGGGCGCGGACCGGGGCGATCACGTACTCGGCGTGCGAGCCGTGTCCGAAGGGGTAGGGCAGCATGCCGAACACCTCGTCGCCGGGCCGGAACTCGGCCACGCCGATCCCGGTCCCGGCGACCTCCCCGGAGACGTCCCAGCCGAGCACGAACGGCGGCTCGCCGAGGAACCCGCCGGTGGCGCGGTGCTTCCAGTCGGTGGGGTTCACCCCGGCGGCCCGCACCCGGACCAGCACCTCGTTCGGCCGCGGTTCCGGCCGCTCCAGCGTCACTTCCCGCAGTACCTCGGGGCCGCCGAGGACGTCCTGGCTGATGGCTCGCATGGTGGTCACATCGTTCATGGTCCCCCAGCCTGCCCCGCGCCGCCCCACGGCGGATCGGCACCATGACGGAGTTTCGAACGTTCGGACCCGCTCCCGCGTCCAGGGGTCGTACGGATCCGGTGAACGAGGCGAGGTGGGGGCGGAACATGCGCGCAGGGCTGAGGGCGATGGCGTCGGTGGCGGTGACGGCCGTGGTGGCGGGATGCGGCGCGGGCGGCCACGGGACGGGACCAGGTCCTGACCTGGTGGTGCGGGGAACCCCGCCGGCGCGGCCGTACGGCGGACCGCTCCACGTCCGTACCGAGGTGGCGGGCGGAAGCGGTACCCGGGCGCTGCCCGCGGCCTCCGGGGCGGCCGGGCGGGCGCTGGAGTGCGACGGGAAGATCTTCGACGGCGGCGGGTCCGACCCCTGGAGCACCGCCGAGGGCGGCGCCACCCCCGAGGAGGGGCTGGCCCGCTACTTCGACATGGACAAGCCGGAGGTGCCCGCGTACGGCTACCGGGTGGAGCGCCGGGAGCCGGGCCGGGTGCTGTACTCCTTCGACGTCGGCGGCCGTACCAAGGTGGCCGTCGTGGTGGCCAGCGATCAGCGCGACCGGCCCGGCTGGGGCCCCGAGACCAGCGCCTCCTGCGACCCGGCCGAACTCCCCGAGCGGTTCACCGCCACCACCATGTGGGAGATCTGGACCGCGCGCGACGGCAGCCGGGTGCCGGTGACCCGGCTGTACACCTCACCCGGTCCTGACCACTGCGGCTGGGGATCCGCCCGTTTCCTCGGCCTGGGCGACCGGATCTACGTCCGCGATCCCGAGGGCGTCCTCGCCCGCGACGGCTTCCTCGGCGCGCCGTACGCCGGCCGGCTGCGCGCCCTGCCCGCCGACGCGTACGACACCGGGTACCGGCACCGCGACGAGCGGCTGTGGCTCACCCCCGGCCGGGCCACGGCCTACGTCCGGACCTCCCACGGGGTGGAGGCGTGGCCCCGCCTGAAGCCGGGGGTCAACTGCGACTGAGATCCGGGGCCGGGCATACGCCGGGGACGGCCCCGGTGCGAAGACGCGCCGTCGGGGACGGACCTCGTGCGCCGGCCCCGCCCCGGCGGCACACTGGAGCGCACCCGCATCCCGTCAGGAGGCCGAACGCGATGACCCCGCCGCCCGCCCGCACCGCCGAGCAGCGCAAGAAGGACACCCTGCACCGGCTGGACCACGACGAGGACGCCTGGGTGGCCACGGCCGGACCCGACGGCGGCGCGCCCTACCTGGTGCCGCTGTCGTTCGTCTGGGACGGCGCCCTCCTGCTGTTCGCCACCCCGGCCGACAGCCCCACCGGCCGCAATCTGGTCGACAGCGGCCGGGTCAGGCTCGGCATCGGGACGACCCGGGACGTCGTCGTCGTGGACGGCGGCGTGCAGTCGGTGAGCCCGGAGGACCTGCCCGAGGAGGACGCGGAGGTCTTCGCGGGCAAGACCGGCTTCGACCCCCGGCGGCTCGCCACCCGCTATCTGTACTTCCGGGTCGTCCCCGAGCGCATCCAGGCCTGGCGCGAGGCGAACGAGCTGCCCGGGCGTGACCTCATGCGCGACGGCCGGTGGCTGCTCGACGACTGAGCCCGACCGGGCGGCGGCTCAACGCCGTCCCCGCTTGCCGCCCTTGTCCCGCTTGCTCTCCTTGCCGCCCTTGCCCGCCTTGCCCGCCGTGCCGTTCTCGTGGTCCTCGGCCACCGGCCATACGCCCGTCGAGCGTGCGATGGCCTTGGCCCCGGTGCGGTCCACGGCGCTGCGCACCACCGCGAAGATCGCGCCCTGGAGGGCGGCGGCCAGCAGGATGTCGCGCAGCCGGCGGTCCTCGTCCAGGGCGGTGGGCGCGTCGTCCTCGTGCCGGATCGCCTTCCACGCCTGCTTGAAGGCGAGACTGGCGACCGCGCCGCTCGCCCAGCTGAGCACGAAACCGATCGGCTGGTAGACGAAGGGGAGCTTGGACTTCTTCGACTTGGACATGGATGACTCCTTCCTCGTCAGGGGGTTCTCATACGGGGCGGCCCGCGGGGGCCACCCGTTCGCCCTCGGGCACCGGGCCCGGGGGCGTGCCGTCGCCGAACGGCCGGCCGCCCAGCTCCTCGCGGTGGTGCGGGCTCAGCCAGGACGCGAGATCGGGTCCGAGCGGCACGATGCCGGTCGGGTTGATACCGGTGTGCACCTGGTAGTAGTGCCGTTTGATGTGGTCGAAGTCGACGGTGTCGCCGAACCCCGGGGTCTGGAACAGGTCACGTGCGTACGCCCACAGCACCGGGTCCTCCGCCAGCTTCCAGCGGTTGCACTTGAAGTGGCCGTGGTAGACCGGGTCGAACCGGACCAGCGTGGTGAACAGCCGGATGTCCGCTTCCGTGAGGGTGTCGCCGACCAGATACCGCTGTCCGGCCAGCCGTTCGGCGATCATTTCCAGCCGCCGGAAGACCCCCGCGCAGGCCTTCTCGTACTCCTCCTGGTGGGTGGCGAACCCGGCCCTGTACACGCCGTTGTTGACGTCCTCGTACACCCCGGCCATCACCTCGTCGATCTCGTCGCGGCGGTCCGCCGGGTACAGGTCGGGGGCGCCTTCGCGGTGCAGGGCCGTCCACTCGGTGGCGAGGTCCAGGGTGAGCTGCTGATAGTCGTTGGTGACCAGCTTCCCGCTGTCCACGTCCACGACGGCGGGCACGCTCACCCCGCCCGGATAACCGGTCTCCCGGCGGTCGTACGCCTCGCCGAGGTAGCGGATGCCGAGCACCGGGTCCCGGCCGTCCGGGTCCAGGGTGAACCGCCAGCTGCGGTCGTCCTGGATGGGGTCGGCGACCGCCATGGACAGCGCGTCCTCCAGGCCGAGCAGTCGGCGGGAGATCACCGCCCGGCTGGCCCAGGGGCAGGCCCGCGACACCACCAGCCGGTAGCGCCCGGCCGCAACCGGCCACCCGTCTCGGCCGTCCGCCGTGATCCGGTCCCGGAAATGGCTGCGTGACCGGCTGAAGCTCTTGTGGCCGTAGGCGCGGTTGCCGTCACCGCCCATGTCTCCTCCTCGCCTCCGGGTCCCGGACCCTCGCAGCCGAGGCCCCCGGAGCACACCGACTTCTCCGTCAGAGCACCGACTTCCCCGTTTCCGGGCACCCGCACGGTGTGATTCCCGGGCCCCCGGGCAGTCGGCCCCCGTGAGCGGAACATCACAGGAACGACAGGAGCACGGGGCCGCCCCGGCGAAAGCGGCCCGCGCCGATGGGCGCGCCCGGGCCACCGACCACCGGGTGCGGGCCCGCGAGCGGCGCAGCCGGGCGAGCGACCGCCGTACCCGGGTCACCGTCCTCGTCGCCCTCGGGGCCAATCTGCTGATCGCCGTGGCCAAGGCCGTCGGGGGCGTGATCTCGGGGTCGCCCGCGCTGCTCTCGGAGGCCGCGCACTCGGTCGCCGACTCCTTCAACGAGGTGTTCCTGCTGGCCGCCCTGCGCCGCAGCCGCCGCCCCGCCGACGCCCGGCACCCCTTCGGCTACGGCAAGGAACGCTTCTTCTGGTCGCTGCTCGCCGCCGTCGGGATCTTCGTGATGGGCGGCTGCTTCTCCTTCTTCCAGGGCTTCGAGGCACTGCGCCAGGGCACCCGGGAGACGTCCGGCGGCTATGTGGTGGGCCTGATCGTGCTGGGCGTGGCACTGCTGGCCGAGGGCGGCTCGCTGCTGCGTGCCCTGTATCAGGTGCGTGCGCGGGGCGGCCGGGCGGCGCTGCGCGATCCGGCGCTGCGCACGGTGGTCGCCGAGGACGGCACGGCGGTGCTCGGTGTGAGCCTGGCGATCGCCGGGATGGCCCTGCACATGGCCACCGGGCAGGTCGCCTGGGAGGCGTCCGCCTCGCTCGCCATCGGGGTCCTGCTCGTCTACGTCGCCTACCGACTCGGCCGCGAGGCCCGCGATCAGCTCATCGGACAGGCCGCCGACCCGGAGCTGAGCGGCCGTATCCGCGCGCTGCTGCGGGCGCAGCCGGAGATCGACAGCGTGGAGTCGCTGTTCACCATGAAACTGGGCCTCGACTCCATCCTGGTGGCCGCCCGCATCGACCTGGTGCCGGGCCTGGACAGCGAGCGGGTCGAGGAGGTCGCCGACCGCATCAAGCGCTCGCTGGCCGCGACGTTCCCGGCCGCCGACCAGATCTTCCTCGACGTCACCGACGGCGCGGACGGCGGGGCACGACAGAGCCCCGCCGCGACGGGGGAACGCGGCGGGGCCTGACGGCACGACTGCCCGTGCCGGAGCGAGTTCACACCTGCCGGGTGAAGAAATCTCCGGCGGGCGTCGCCTCGGCGCCGGTCAGCTTCCCTCGGCCGGCTCCAGCACGAACACCGGGATCTCCCGGTCGGTCTTCTGCTGGTACTCGGCGTACGGCGGGTAGGCGGCGACCGCCCGCTCCCACCACCGGGCCTTCTCGTCGCCGGTGACCTCACGGGCCCGCATGTCCTGCTTGACCGGGCCGTCCTGCAACTCGACATGCGGATCGGCCTTGATGTTGAAGTACCACACCGGGTGCTTCGGCGCGCCGCCCTGCGAGGCGACCACGGCGTACGCGCCGTCGTGCGCCACCCGCATCAGCGGCGTCTTGCGGATCTTCCCGCTCTTCGCACCCCGCGTCGTCAGGACGATGACCGGCATCCCGGTGTCCAGCAGGGTGTTCCCCTTCGTCCCGCCGGAGCTCTCGTACAACTCCACCTGATCGCGTACCCACTGCTCCGGGCTCGGTTCGTACTCACCCTTGAGAGGCATGGATCCGTCCCCTTCGTCGCTTCCACATATGCATGTGCACCGGTTTCAACACCGGCGCGCGCATGCTTCATCCGTACCGTGCTTCCCCGCACCGCCGCGATCATTACCTCGGCGGTCATCGCGTCACCCGCACCGCCCTTGACACAGTGGTCGCCGTCCGAGACCGTCCCAGACCCCGGGAGCGCCCGCCATGACGTACGACCCCACCCCCGACACCCGCGCCGCGGTCCAGGAACTCCTGGCCAGGATCGGCGCGGGCGACCCGGACCGGATCGCCGAGCTGTACGCCGAGGACTGCGACTGGCGGCTGGACTGGCCCGAGGAGGAGCACGGCCGCCCGGACACCCCCTGGATCCGGCACCGCGCCACCCGCGCCGACGCGGCCGCCCACTTCCGGGAGCTGGCCGCCCACCATGTCCCCGAGAAGGCGGACACCGGCGTCGAGCGGGTCCTGGTCGACGGCGAGGACGCGGTCGTCCTCGGCGTCATACGGCAGACGGCCGCGCCGACCGGCCGCTCCTACACCGCCCGGTTCGCCCTGCGTCTCACGGTCCGCGAGGGCTTCGTCGTACGCCACCACGTGTACGAGGACAGCCTCGCCGTGGCCCGCGCCTTCGCCCCGCACGAGGGGGCCGCCGGGGCACGGTGAGCGGCGGTTGCGCCGTCTGGCCGGAACCGGACCCTCCTACCTTCGCGATTCGGACGGATCGGGAGGATCCTTGAAGTGGCTGAACTTGTCATCGACCCATAGGTGCCTGAGGCATCTAATGAAGATCGGCACGACGCACTTCTTCGTCTGCGAGGTCTTTCCATGACGGAACTGACGGACATCACCGGCCCGGCGACCCCGGCCGACCCCGTCGCCTTCCCCCAGGACCGCAACTGCCCCTACCACCCGCCGACCGGCTACGCCCCGCTGCGCGAGGCCCGGCCCCTGGCGCGCGTCTCCCTGTACGACGGCCGCGAGGTCTGGATGGTCACCGGGCACGCCCTCGCCCGGTCGCTGCTCGCCGACCCCCGGCTGTCCAGCGACCGCCGCCGCGGCGAGTTCCCGTCGATCTCCCCCCGCTTCGAGGGCGTCCGCGACCGGCGGGTGGCGCTGCTCGGCCAGGACGACCCCGAGCACCAGCGGCAGCGGCGGATGATGATCCCGTCGTTCACCCTCAAACGCGCCGGCGGCCTGCGGCCCGCCATCCAGCGGATCGTGGACGGCCTGCTGGACACGATGATCGAACAGGGGCCGCCCGCCGATCTGGTCCCCGCCTTCGCGCTGCCCGTGCCGTCGATGGTGATCTGCGATGTGCTCGGCGTGCCCTACGCCGACCACGAGTTCTTCGAGGAGCAGTCCAGGCGGCTGCTGCGCGGGCCGACCGCCGCGGACAGCCAGGGCGCCCGCGACCGCCTGGAGGAGTATCTGGGCGGCCTCGTCGACGCCAAGGCCCGGCAGTCCGAGCCCGGTGACGGCGTCCTCGACGACCTCGTCCACCAGCAGCTGAGCCAGGGCACACTGGAGCGCGCCGATGTCGTCTCGCTCGCGGTGATCCTGCTGGTCGCGGGCCATGAGACGACCGCCAACATGATCTCCCTCGGCACCTTCACCCTGCTCCAGAACCCCGGCCGGCTGGCCGAGCTGCGCGCGGATCCGGCGCTGCTGCCCGCGGCCGTCGAGGAACTGATGCGGATGCTGTCCATCGCCGACGGGCTGGCCCGGGTGGCGCTCCAGGACATCGAGATCGACGGCACCACGATCCGGGCCGGTGAGGGCGTCTTCTTCTCCACGTCGGTGATCAACCGGGACCCGGGTCAGTACGAGGAACCCGACGCCCTGGACTTCCACCGGCCCACCCGCCACCACGTGGCGTTCGGGTTCGGCATCCACCAGTGCCTGGGCCAGAACCTGGCCCGCGCTGAGCTGGAGATCGCCCTCGGCACCCTGCTCACCCGGCTGCCGGGACTGCGGCTGGCCGCGCCCGCCGAGAAGATTCCCTTCAAACCCGGCGACACGATCCAGGGGATGCTGGAACTCCCCGTGACCTGGTAAGAGGCTCAGCTCATGCACATCGAGATCGACAAGAACGTCTGTATCGGCGCGGGCCAGTGCGCGCTGACCGCGCCGGGTGTGTTCACCCAGGACGACGACGGGTTCAGCATGCTGATCCCCGGCCGCGAGGACGGCGCGGGCGACCCGAACGTCCGCGAGGCGGCCCGGGCGTGCCCGGTGGGCGCGATCACCGTGACGGACTCTGCGACGGCGGAGGCGTAGGTGGGCTGAGCGGACTGAGTGGGGGTGGCGAGGGGCGGGCAGGGGCAGTGAGCGATGGGCTTGCCGGCCTGCTCGCCTTCTGGCCTTCTCGCCTGTACGTCAGGTCGGTGGAGCGGTGGGTCGGCTGGGGCAGCGCCCGGACCGGTTGTCGCCCCGACCGACGGACCGGGGCAATGTTCGAGCCGGTTCCCGGCCCCACGCCGACCGGCGAGGCGGTGCCTTCAGCGCTGCCGCCTCGCCGGAGCGGTGGGTGCTGCCCGCGCCGGTCGCCACCAAGGCCGACCCGCGAGCGGACGGACTGCGGACGGCGTACGGACCGCCCGTCGGGCGGGATGCCGTTCCACCGGCGGGCCATGGCCGTGACGTCGGTGAGAGAGCCGCGGCCCTGCCTGTGGGGCGAGTCGGCCCGGTCGGCATGCCGCAGGCCCGCACCGGATGCCGCGAGGTGGCCCCCGTCCGCCCCGCCCGCCCCGGTCCGTCGTGCGTCGGCGGGGATTCAGTTGGCATGCATGCTCTGCGCCATCCGTACCAGTTCGTCGCTCTCCGCCGCGTCGATCTCGACGTCCAGGACGGTGCAGACGCGGGCCAGAAGGTAGTAGAAGCCCGCCAGGACGAGGGTCTCGACGATCTGTTCCTCGGTGTAGTGGGCGCTGACGGCCGCGTAACGGGCGTCGTCCACGAGGGGCGAGGCGGCCGCGGCGGCGGCGAAGGTGACCAGTGCCTGCTGGGCCGGGGTGAACACCTCGGCGTCGTAGCGCTTGGCGCGCAGGGCCGCACGCTGCTCGTCGGTGACACCCACGGCCCGGGAGATGGGCACGTGCTGCGCCCACTCGTACTCGGCCTCGAACACCGTGCCGTACGTGAGGATGAGGAGTTCGCGGTCCATCGCGCTCAGGCTGGCGTCGGCGAAGAGCGCGGCGCCGAGCCGGGCGATCTGCGTGACCGAGCGGGGCGCGTGGCCGAGCGTCCGGTACACGTTGATGATGCGCCCCTGGCTGAGCGAGCGCAGGGATTCGGGCAGCGCCTCGGTGTCGAGGCAGGGGATGCGGGACATGGGGTCTCTCCTTGGGGCGGGACGGCGCAAGGGGCAAGGTGGGGGAGGAGGGTCAGGAGGACTCGTCGTCGAGCCAGCGGGGCTGTGAGGAGCCGCGGGGGACGAGGAGCGGGCCGCGCCAGGCCGGCGGGGTCTCGCTCAGGGTCACCGGCGGCGCCACGAGGGAGAGTTCACCGAGCGGGGTCGCCCGGGTGAGGCGCTCCGCAGGGGCCAACGGCGTGGCGGGAAGCAGCCGTTCCACCTGCTCGGGGGTGAACGTGCCCAGCTGATAGGCCCAGTTGGACACCCCGGCGAGGGAGACCCGGACCCGGTAGCTGCCGCCCTCCTGGGCACGGCGCAGGACCGCGCTCATGACACCGGCGGCGACGAGATACGCGGCCAGGTAGTCGTTGAGCATCCGGCCGGGCGGCAACTGCGGTCGCCCGTCCCGCCGTTCGCTCCAGTTGACGCCGGTCAGCGCCTGGGCGTGCTGGTCGAAACCGCCCCGGTCCCGCCAGGGGCCGCTGTGGCCGTAGGCGCGCACGGACACATGGATGATGCCGGGCGAGATCTCGGCGCACTCCTCGGGGCTGAGCCCGAGCCGGGACATCTTGCCCGCCCGGTGGTTGTGCATGAACACATCCGCGGTGCGCAGCAGTTCCTCGAAGGCGCGCCGGCCGTCGCCGCCGGAGTCCAGGGCGAGCCGGGCCGAGCGCAGACCGACCCCGGTCTCGTTCCAGCACAGATCGTGGTCAAAGGCGTTCGGCTCGCACACATGCAGCACGTCCGCGCCCTGCTCGGCGAGGACCCGGCCGGCCGCGGTGCCCGCGAAGACATGGGTGAACTGCAAGGAGCGCAGACCGGACAGCGGCTGGGCACCGGCCGGCAGCGGACGCGGCGGGGCGTCACCCACCCGCTCCACGGCCACCAGGGGTTCGTCCAGCACGGCCCGGCCCTGCGGATGCGCGAGGAACTCCTCGCGGCTGCGAATGATCGCGAGGGGGACACCCCGGTCCGCCGCCTCCTCCTCCAGCTCCCAGGAGATCCGCCGCGCCACGGCCGCGCCGATGTGCTCGCGGGTGTGCGCCGTACCCAGCATGTCGAGGAAGGCGTCGCGGGTGCTCGGATAGCAGGCGATCGGGATGGCCCAGCGGTCGTCCGCGGTGCGGTACAGGTCCCACAGCGCGGGCGCGAGGCCGCCGCCGAGCCCGAGGACGCTGCCCATGTTGGAGCCGTAGCCGTTCAGCGTGTTGCCGCCGCCGAGGTACGGCGTGAGCTGGTGCATGGCCTGCCCGAGGTCCAGGCCGAGGCGCTGCGGGCGGCCCGTCGCGCTCTCCCATATCTGTGCCGCGCCGACGGCCGCGGACAGCAGGGCTATGCCCATGGCCGAGCCCAGCCGAATGGTCGAGGGCACCAGCGGATCCTGCCCGCGCACGACGAGTTCGCTGACCGCGCCGTCACGCGACAGGCCGAGCGCCTTCAGTGTCCTGTCTAATTCACCGACCAGATCGAATTCGTTTTCTTCCATGCCCGGAAACATAGCACCGATGAGGTGGCGGTAAACCGGTCGAGTGTCATTTTCGAAGGGGGTTCGGAGCGCTGCCGAGGAAAGTCGAACCGTTATCAGCCGGCTATCAGTTCACTATCAGGAAGGGCTGGTTCGGTGGTTCTGAAGCAGTCGATTCGTAGAGAGGCGGTGACGTGGATGTCGCATGATTTTCCCGCCGTGGAGGAGCTCAATCACCTGCCGGAGTACGAGCGCCGGGAGCTCATCGAGGACCTGGTGGTGCAGGAGTTCAGGAGCGCCCTTTTCATGACCGACCGCGAGGAGTTCGCCCTGGACGTGGGCTTCTTCGACCTGGGGCTCACCTCGTTGCGGCTGAGCGAGGTGAAGCTTTCCCTGGAGCGGAAGCTGGGTCGCGAGATTTCGACAGCCGCCCTTTTCGGCCATCCGACCGCCGGTCAGTTGATCGACCATCTTTGTGCGTGATCTTTTTCCTGACCGGAGGGAATAAATGTCGGACACATCGAATCCTACGGCGGCCGAACTGGCCGCCGTACTCGCCGAACTGCGACGCAAGGAGGAAGCGCTCGCCGCCAACGCGGAGGCGCTCGCCGCCCTGGAACGCGAGAAATACGAACCCATCGCCATCGTGGGGATGGGGCTGCGTATCCCGGGCGGGAACAACGACGTCGACACATTCGCCGAGTTCCTGCGCGAGGGCCGCTCGGGCATCGGACCGCTGCCGGCCGACGAGCGCCGTCAGATGGCCCCGGGCGACGGCGCGGAAGCCGACGGGCAGGACGGCGAGCTGCCGAGCGGCGGCTTCGTCCATGACGTCGACCGCTTCGACGCCGCCTTCTTCTCGATCTCCCCCAAGGAGGCCCCCTACATCGACCCCCAGCAGCGGCTGGCCCTCCAGACCGCCTGGGAGGCGCTGGAGCACGCGGGCATCGACCCCACCTCGCTGCGGCACGGCGACACCGGCGTGTTCATGGGCGTCACCACCCTCGACTACATCTTCGAGTCCACCGACCTCGCCCCCGCCGACCTCGACGGCTACCTCGCGCCCGGACTCACCCACAGCGCCGTCTCGGGCCGGATGTCGTTCTTCCTCGGGCTGCGCGGCCCCTGCCTGACCGTCGACACCACCTGCTCCTCGTCGCTGACGGCCACCCACCTCGCCGTGCAGGCCCTGCGCGGCGGCGAGTGCGGGATCGCGCTGAGCGGCGGTGTCAACGTCATCCACAACGCGCAGAACCACACCATCCTGAAGCTGGGCGGGGTGCTCTCCGCCGACGGGCAGTGCAAGACCTTCGACGAGCGGGCCGACGGCTACGCCCGCGCCGAGGGCTGCGGGGTGCTGGTCCTCAAGCGGCTGTCCGACGCGCTGCGGGACGGCGACACCGTGCACGCCGTCATCCGGGGCTCCGCGGTCGGCCAGGACGGCGAGAGCGCGGGCCTGACGGCGCCCAACGGCGCCGCCCAGGAACAGGTCATGCGCTCCGCCCTGGCCCGGTGCCGGCTCACGCCCGGCGACATCCACTACGTCGAGGCCCACGGCACGGGCACCGCGCTCGGCGACCCCACCGAGATGGACGCGATCAGCGATGTGTTCGCGACGTCGCACACCAAGGAACGGCCCATCGTGGTGGGCTCGTTGAAGACCAACATCGGGCACATGGAGGGCGCGGCCGGTGCCGGCTCGCTCATCAAGGCGGTGCTCCAACTGCGGGAGCGTACGGTCTTCCCGCACCTGAACCTCGTCACCCCCTCCCGGCGCATCGCCTGGGACGAGGCGCCCGTCACCGTGCCGACCGAGTGCCGCCCCTGGCCCGGCACCGGCCCCGGGCGCGCGATGGTCAACGGGTTCGGCGTGACGGGAACGATCGCCTCCGTCATCGTGGAGGAGGCACCGCCCGCACCCGCCGAGGAAGCGGAGGCCGAGACACGCCCGAGCGCCGTGCTCACGCTGTCCGCCAAGAGCCGCGCCTCGCTGCGCCGGCTCGCCGAGCGCTACCTCGACCACCTGGACCGCCACCCCGACACCCCGCTCGCGGACCTGTGCCGCACCTCCAACACCGGGCGCGCGCACTTCCGTTACCGGATCGCCGAGGTGGTGGGCGACCGGGACGGCGCCGTACGGGCCCTGGGCAAGCGGGTCGAGTCCCTGGCGGCGGGCAGCGCCCGCGGCGGCTCGACGAGCGCCCCTAAGGTGGCCTTCCTCTTCTCCGGCACCGGCACCCAGTACCCCGGCATGGGCGCCGCGCTCTACCGGCAGTACCCGGTCTTCCGCGCCGCGCTGGACGAGTGCGACGCCATCCTCACCCCGCTGCTCGGCGTCCCGCTCGGCGCGTTGATCCGCGGCGAGTGCGAGGCACCCGAGCGCATCCACGAACCCCGTTACCTCCAGCCCGCGTTGTTCAGCCTGGAATACGCGATGGCCCGGCTCTGGCTGTCCTGGGGCGTCCGCCCCTCGGTGCTGATGGGCCACAGCCTGGGCGAGTTCGCCGCCGCCGCGGTGGCCGGACTGTTCTCGCTGGAAGACGGCGCCCGCCTGGTGGCCGCCCGCGGCCGGCTCAGCGAGGCACTGCGCAGCAAGGGCGGCATGGCCGCGGTCGGCGCACCCGCCGCGGAGATCGCCCCGCTGATCGAGGACTACCCGGACCTGACCATCGGCGCCGTCAACGGACCCGGCCAGTGCCTGCTCACCGGCGGCCATGACTCGCTCGCCGACGCGGGTCGGAAACTGGCCGAACGCGGCGTGAAATTCACCCCGTTGAAGGGCGCCGTGCCCTACCACTCGCCGCTGATGGCGGAGATCACCGACGCGTTCCGCGAGGTCCTCGCCGGTGTCGAGTTCCGCACCCCGGGCATGGCCCTGGTCTCCAATGTGACCGGACGCGTGGCCCGCGGCCGGCAGATGGCGGACCCCGAGTACTGGATCAGCCACCTGCTCGAACCGGTGCAGTTCGAGGCCGGTGTCCAGGCGGTGGACCAGCGCGGTCGGCATGTCTTCGTCGAGCTCGGCCCCTCCGGCGCGCTCACCGCGCTGGCCAGGACCTCGGCCGGCGATGCCGACCACGTCTGGCTGAGCAGCACCTTCCGGGACGACCGCGACGGCGACATGGTCCGCCGGTCCCTGGCCAAGGCGTACGAGGCGGGCGTGCCCATCTCCTGGACCGGCTACCACGAGGGCGCCTCGCGACGCCGGATCCCCGTGCCGTCGTACCCCTTCGACGGCAAGCGGTACTGGCTGCCCACCCCGCAGCGCCGGGCCGCCGAGGCCGCCTGGCAGGCGGAGCGGACCGGCGAGGACCAACAGGGCGCGAACGGCGGCCTGTTCTACGAGCAGCACTGGGTCGCGCAGACCCTGCCGGACACCCGCCGCGACGGACGGCGCGTCCTCGTCGCCGGGGGCACGGACCGGCTGCCGCGCGCCCTCGCCGAGACGGCCGCGGCCCAGGGCGTCACCCTCGATGTCGTACCCGACCCCGAGGCCCTCGCCGGGGCGCTGGCGGGCGAGCCGCCCACCGATGTCTGCTGGCTGTGGCGCGCCCACACCGGCGAGGAGACGGGAGCGGCGCGGCTGCGCGCCGAGTCCGAGGCCAACTACCGTGATCTGCTGGCCGTGTTGGACACGCTGGCCCGCTCGGGCTTCGGCCGGGGCCAGCGGCTGTGGCTGGTCACCGAGGGCGCCCAGCACCTGCCCGGCGACAAGAACACCGAACCGGCGGCCGCGGCCACCCTGTGGGGCTTCGGCCGCGCGCTGGGCGCGGAGTTCCCCGGCTACCGGGTGACCCTGCTGGACCTGACACCCGGCGCCGACGGCGCCGCGGGACTGGTGGGGGAGTGCCTGGCGGCCCAGGAGAGCGAGCTGGAGATCGTCCACCGCGACGGCGGGCGCTGGGTACGGCGGCTGCGCACGGCCGACCCCGTGCCCGCGGACTCCCGTCCCCTCACCGTCCGACCCGACCGCACCTATGTGGTGGCCGGCGCGACGGGCATGGTCGGACGGGCTCTCGCCCGCCGCCTGGTGGCCCTCGGCGCCCGCCATCTGGCCCTGCTGAGCCGCACCGGCGGCCCGGCCCCGGCCCTCGGCGACGGCGTCACGGTCCAGGTCCACGCCTGCGACCTCGGCTCCGCGGCGGACCTGACCCGCGTCCTGGCCGAACTCGCCGCCACCGCGCCCCCGGTGGGCGGTGTCGTGCACGCCGCCCAGGAGGCCGCGCGGGACCTGCCACTCGCCCAGCAGACCTGGGAGAGCCTGGACGCCGTGTTCCAGGCCAAGGTCTACGGCGCCTGGCTGCTGCACGAGGCCACCGCCGGCCTGCCCGAGCTGGACTTCTTCCTCGGCTGCTCCACGGCGGGCGCCCTGTTCGGCGCCGCGACGCAGACCGGTGCCGGTGCGGGCGCCGCCTTCCTCGACCATCTGATGGCCCAGCGCGCCGGTGCCGGGCTGCCCGCCACCGCCGTCAACTGGGGCCCCTGGGCGCCCCGGGAGCCGGGTCGGCAGCTCAGCTCCTCGCTGGTCCGCAGCTGGGAGGGTCAGGGCATCACGCTCCTGGACGAGGACGAGGCCACCGACGCGCTGCCCGCGCTGCTGGACGCCGGGCGCGCCCAGGTCCTGATGGGCCGCTGCGACTGGAACCGTTTCGTGGCCCGCAGGGCGCCCAGCGCGCTCTTCGCCGAACTGGTCTCGGGATCCGCCGCGGACGGGACGCCGACCGGTGTCGACGCCCTGGCCGACACCCCGGGGGCGGCCCGCTCGGCCGGGATCAACGCCATCGTGCGGGCCCGGCTCGCGGACGTGCTGCGCTTCGAGTCGGCCGACGACATCGAACCCGACGCCGAACTGGCCGCCCTCGGCATGGACTCGCTCAACGCGGTCGAGATCCGCAACGCGCTGGAGGCGGCCTTCCGGATCACGCTGCCCGCGTCGGTCACCTTCGACCGGCCCGGCGTGGACCTGCTCGGCGCATACATCGAAGAACTGCTGTCCGGTGCCGAGGCACCGGCACACGAGGCGGGAACGGGAGCACACCGATGACCACAGCCACACGATCGCGGACCCTGGGGGAAGTGATCTCCCGCCAGGCCGCGCTCCGGCCCGACCAGCCGGCCGTCGTCTGCGCCGGACGGTCGCTCACCTACCGGGAACTGGACCGGGAGAGCACGCGTACGGCCGAGGTGCTGCGCGCGGCAGGCGTCGTGCCCGGCGCCCGGGTGGGCTACCTCGGCAAGGAGGCCGTCGAGTACTGGGAGCTGGCCTTCGCCTGTGCCCGCACCGGCGCGGTCCTGGTCCCCGTCAACTGGCGGCTGACCCCCCAGGAGGTGGACCACATCCTGCGGGACTCCACCACCCAGGTGCTGCTGGTGGACGAGGAGCACCTGCCGGTGGCCGCCGAGGTGCGCAAGGGGCTGCCCACGCTGCGGACCCTGCTCTGCCTGGACGCCGACACGCCGGGCTCCGAGTCCTTGGCCGCCCGCAAGGAAGCGGTGTCCGCGGGTGCCGGCCCGCGGAAGCCCGGCGGCCGGGAAGTGCCGGACGACGCGGAGAGCCCCGTCGTGCAGATCTACACCAGCGGCACCAGCGGGCTGCCCAAGGGCGTCGTCCTGCCGCACCGCAGCTTCTTCAACGTCGCCGAGGCGATGGACGACAACGGCCTGGACTGGCTCGACTGGAAGCCCGGCGACCGCAGCCTGATCGGCCTGCCCGGCTTCCACATCGGCGGCCTCTCCTACGCGATGCAGGCGTTCAACGCCGGTGTCACCGTGGTGTCGCTGCCCGCCTTCATCAGCTCCGACGCGGTGCGGGTGATCGAGGAGGAGAAGGTCACCACCGGCATCGTGGCACCCGCCATGCTGGAGCTGATGCTCCTGGAACCGGCCGCCGCCAGGGGCGCCCTCGGCTCGCTGCGCAAGATCGTCTACGGCGGCTCGCCGATCGGCGAGGACCTGCTGAGCCGGGCGATCGACCTCATGGACTGCGACTTCCTCCAGATCTACGGCAGCAGCGAGACCGGCAACTTCGCCGTCTGCCTGCCGCCCGCCGACCATGTCCCCGGCAGCCCGCGACTGCGCGCGGCGGGCCGCCCCTACCCGGGGATCGAGGTGCGCATCGAGGACCCCGAGGGCCGGGTGCTGCCCACCGGCGAGGTCGGCGAGGTCTGTGTGCGCACCCCCGCCCGGATGCTCGGCTACTGGCGGCTGCCCGAGGCCACCGAGCGCACCGTGGTGGAGGGCTGGGTGCACATGGGGGACGCCGGCTACCTCGACGAGGACGGCTACCTCTACGTCCGCGACCGCGTCAACGACATGATCATCGTGGCGGGCGAGAACGTCTACCCGAAGGAGATCGAGGACGCCCTAGCCCGGCACCCCGCCGTGGCCGGCGCCGCCGTGGTGGGCCTGCCGCACGAGCGCTGGGGCGAGTCCGTGCACGCCCGGGTGGTCCTGGAGCCCGGTCAGGAGGCGGGCGCCAGGGACCTGCACCTCTTCCTGCGCGGAAGGCTCGCGGACTTCAAGATGCCCACGTCGTACGACTTCGCCGACGCCCTGCCCCGCAACCCCAGCGGCAAGGTCCTGCGCCGGGCGGTGCGCGACGAACTCGCCGCCGCGAAGAGCTGACCGCACATCGCGTACGACGCCGGCCCGCCACCTCACCGAGGGGGCGGGCCGGCGTCGTACGGGAACAGCGTTGACCGGTGGCGACGGCGGGGTCCGGGAGGTCCCGGTGCCGGCGGGCGTTGGGGAGATCGCTTTCCTGGCGCCGGTGAGCGGTACCGGACGGCCGGTGTGCCGGGTGCTTCGCACTGACTGGAACCGGCTGGATGTGTCCAACGCGCGGACCGCGGTGCGGGCCCGGTCACCTGTCGAGCCAGCCGACGACGAGAGGCGTCCTGGACGACGGTCCGGGCCGGGTCCGGCTCTGCGGCCGGGCGTACTACCGGGACCAGCTTCGACACGACCCGGACCGCCCAGGATGATCCCGGCAGTTCGTGGAGATCGCCGGTGAAGCGGTGCGGGTGTGGACGGCCTGAGCGGACGCCCCCGGCCGGGGGCGTCCGCTCAGGCCGTCCGACCGGGCTCAGCCGTGCAGATGGCGGCGCAGATAGTCGTGCCAGGTCTGTTCGAAGGTCCTGGCGAGGGCCGAGTGCGGCGCGAACACGTCCCATGAGTGGAAGGCGTGCGCGTAGACATGCAGGTCGACCGGGACCCCGGCGGCGATCAGCCGCCGCGCGAAGTCGATGTCCTCGTCGCGGAAGACGTCGAACTGGCCGACCGCGATGAACGTGTCCGGCAGGCCCCCGAGATCGGTGGCGCGGCCCGGCGCGGAGTACGGGTGCACATCGGGCGCCCCCACGCGGTCGCCCAGCACCGCGGCCCAGGCGTACAGGTTCTCCTGACGGTCCCAGACACCGAGGTCGGTGATCTCCCGGCTGGAGCGCGTCACGCCCCGGTCGTCGAGCATCGGGTAGAGCAGCGACAGCAGCCGCGGGGCGCGCTCACCGCGGTCGCGGACCATGAGCGCGGCGGCCGTGGCGACCGCCCCGCCGCCGCTCGCGCCCGCGAGCCCGATCCGGTCCGGGTCGATGCCGTGCTCGGCGGCGTGCGCGGTCAGATACGTGTACGCCAGATGGCCGTCCTCGGCCGCGCCCGGCGCCGGAGTCTCCGGCGCCAGCCGGTAGTCGACGGCGGCCAGGACGACATCGAGCCGCAGCGCCAGGTCCGCGCAGTACGCCCGGGCCGTGCGGTCGTGGGCGCTGCCGAGCACTTGCCCGCCGGCGTGGAAATGGACCAGGGCAGGGCGGGCGCGGTCGGGGTCGCCGGGATGGAACATCAGCACGTCGAGCACGGTCCCGTCCGCGCGCGGCAGGCTCAGCGTCTCGCTCTTGACGCGCGGGTCCGGCTCGGGCGCGGGGAGCCACTCCTCGGCCGCCGCCACCCGCTCGCGGCACACGGGGATGTCGGAGAGGTCCAGCAGGGCGCCGTTCGGGGCCTTGGGCAGGGCGGCCAGCGCCGCCGCGAGCTCGGGGTCGATGTCGTGGGCCATGGTCTCTTTCCTTCCCGGGATCGGAACAAGAGGGCGTCGCCCGAAGCGGGGAACGTGACCGCGCGGGCGCCGCCGGCCGGGGCGCGGCGACCGTGAACGCCCGGGCGGCCCCGAGGAGTTGCCACCGCTCGGTGCCGCCGGACGCGACGCGGCCGCGGTGCCGCCCTGGGCCCCGGCCGGCCCCGCCCCGGAGCGGGACGAGAACCGCCTAGCGGGTGTAGTCCTTCGGCTCGAAGACGGCGGTGCGCTCCTTGTACGCCTCGATGCTGGCGGGCCAGTTGTTGACCACCCGCCCGTCGCCCGTCTTGTACCAGCTCGCGCACCCCGCGGCGAAGGCTGTGCCCGCGAGGTCCCGCTGGAGCTCCTCGTTGTAGCGGCGCTGCACCTCGGGGTCGACGTCCAGGATGCGGTTCGGCTCGCCGCCGAGGGAGCCGAGCGCCTTGAGGACGTAGTCGATCTGGCACTCCACCATGAACAGGATCGAGTGGTGGCCCAGGTTGGTGTTCGGGCCGTAGAGCATGAACATGTTCGGGAAGCCGCTGACCGACACCCCGAGATACGCCTCGGGGCCGTCCTTCCACGCCTCGCGCAGCGTCAGCAGGTTCCGTCCGACGATCTCCGCCCCGCCGGTGCGGTCGAGCGGCTGGAAGCCGGTGGCGTGCACGATCACATCGACCTCGTGCAGCCGCCCGTCCGCGGTCCTGATGCCCTCCGGCTCGATCCTCGTGATGGGCTCGGAGACCAGCTCGACATTGTCGCGGGAGACGGCCGGGTAGTAGTCGTCGCTGATCAGCACCCGCTTGCAGCCGAACGCGTAGTCGGGGGTGAGCCGGTCGCGCAGCTCCTCGTCGGCGACCTGCGCGGCCAGATGATCCTTGGCCACCCGCAGGAACTCGTCCCGCACCGGGTTGCCGTCGTCGCGCAGGCCGACGGCCCAGCCGTCGCGCTCACGGTAGAGGCCCTCGCGCAGCTCGTCGTAGCGGTGCGGTTCGGCGAGCAGCTCGGCGCGCTCCTCGTCGCTCAGGGCCTGGTCCTGGCGCGGCAGCAGGTAGTTGGCGGACCGCTGGAACACCGTCAGCCGCTCGGTGTCCGCCGCGATGGCGGGCACCAGCTGGACGGCACTGGCCGCGCTGCCGATGCAGGCGACCCGCTTGCCCGTCAGATCCAGGTCCTCGGGCCAGCGCGCCGTGTGCACCTGGGTCCCGGTGAAGCGCTCCGCGCCCTCGATGGCCGCCCAGGCGGGCAGATTGAGCTGTCCCCACGCGGTGATCAGCGCCCGGGCCCGCAGCCGCTCGCCGCGCGCGGTGCGCAGCAGCCAGCGGCCGTCCTCGTCCGACCAGGTGGCCTGGGTGACCTCGGTGCCGCAGCGGATGTGCTCCATCAGCCCCTGGCTCTCGGCGAACCGTTCGAGGTTGTGCAGGATCTCCGGCTGCCCGGCGTAGGTGCGGCTCCAGTCGGGCTGCTCGCCGAAGGAGTACCAGTACAGGTGGGACTGCACATCGCAGGCCGCGCCGGGGTACGTGTTGTCGCGCCAGGTCCCGCCGATCCTGGCGGCCTTCTCCAGCACCGTGAACGTGTGCCGGCCGGTCTCCTTGAGACGGGCGGCCATGCCGAGGCCCGACATCCCGGCGCCGATGATGACGATCTCGAAGTCCTCGTCCATAGTCATCCCCTTCGTAGTGCCTCTTCGCGCTCCACCCTGGACAGGGCTGCTGATCGACGGCTGAAGAACGACTGATGGACCGAAGAGCTACATTTGCTCACAGTGATTGCAATAGAAAAGGATGCGACAAGTAAACCCTCGCCGACTCGAAGGAGAAAAGCATCGAAGAATGCTTTGACAGCGCTCTCTTCGTGCTCGTGTCGACTTCCTGTGCGGGGTATGCGCGAGGAATAGTCTCGCGCGAAGCGCTGACACGGAGCTGACGCGCCGCGGACTCCTTCGGACGAGGCCGGGCCCGAAAACGAGGAACGAGGCTGCGGCGGTACGCCCCCGGCGGTTTCCGGGCGTACTGCCGCAGCCTCGTCGCTGCCTGCCGCTGGGCCGCCGAGCCGCTAGGCGGGCACGGCGGCGTCCAGCGAGGGCGCCTGGTTGAGGATCTGCTGGAGCCGCTGGCGCAGCTTGAGCGAGGGCTCCATGCCCAGCTCGCTGGCCAGCCGTTGCCGTGTGCTGTTGTACGTCTCCACCGCCTCGGCCTGCCGCCCGGTCCGGTACAGGGCCAGCATGAGCATCTCGGTGAGCCGCTCCCGCCAGGGGTGGATGGTGCGCATGCGCTTCAGCTCACTGATGCTGTGCACCGGGTCCGCCAGCTGTATCTCCAGCCAGAGCTTGTCCTCGACCGCGCACAGCTGCTCCTCCTCCAGGGCCAGCGCCACGCTCTGCGACATGGGCCCCTGGGCCACGTCCTGGAAGGGCGCACCGCGCCACAGCGCCAGTGCCTCGTCGAGCAGGTGAAGCGCCTGGTCGGGGGTGTGCCGGGCGCAGGCGCGGGCTTGGCCGACCAGGCGCCGGAAGGCCGCCGCGTCGGTCTCCTCGTCGCCCAGCTCCAGTACGTACCCCGACGAGCGGGTGAGCAGTTCGGGTGCCCGGCCGTCCGGCCCGGCCAGTTGCTGGAGGGTCCGGCGTAACCGGTAGACGTGGGCCTGGAGCGAGTTCTCGAAGGTGGGAGGGGGGTTCTCTCCCCACAGCTCGGTGTACAGCTGCTCGGCGGCCAGCGGCCGGCCGGGGCTCACCAGCAGCGCCGCCAGCAGGGTGCGCTGCCTGTTGCCGCCGACGGTGTGTGTACGACCGCCGGTGCGCACCTCCAGGGGGCCCAGGAATGCGCAGACCGGACGCGTCAGGGAAACGTCCGGTCCCGTAGGCCCGGAATGTAGTCTCCGGTCGTTGTTCGGATGAGCGTCCTCGAACTTCGAATAGGTGATCACTTTTTCCTCCTGCCGAGCCGTACGCGGTTCCTTTAATTGACTCCAGTAACCTTCGCAACCGCAAGTATCGAGCAGAGTCGGCCGTCGCTTCCAGGCCAGTGCGTGTCCATTGCAACAATGCTGATTTCCGTCGGTGATATCGGGGTGAACTGGTGCATTTCGGACGTCATCATTGCGTGTTCGCCACCCCATCGTGCTGATTATCGAGCCCAGCCACGGCCGGTTAAGGCACTGCATTAACGGTTTTCCAATTGCCGGGACCGCTTTCATCGGACGATCAGGAACCTGTCAGGTGCGGTTGCTTGGATCGCGGGTACCGCCGACCGCGACCGAGAAAGAGGTGTGTGATGGGGCCCGTTCGTCAGCCGCTCCGTGTGGGGGTCCTGTTGCCGACCCGGGAGCAGGCGATCCTCGGCGAGCGCGGCGCCTCCTCCCTGCTGGACTTCGCGCGACGCGCCGAACAGCTCGGCTTCGACTCCCTGTGGACCGGCGACTCGCTCACCGCGCGCCCCCGGCTCGACCCCCTGGTGGTGCTGTCCGCCGTCGGCGCGGTGACCCGCCGGGTGCTGCTGGGCACCGCGGCCATGACACCGGCGCTGCGCCACCCGCTCGTGGCCGCGAGCATGGTCAGCAGCCTGGACCAGGTCAGTTCCGGCCGGCTCGTGCTCGGCGTGGGATCCGGCTTCCCGGTACCGGAGACCGACGAGGAACTGGCCGCCGTGGGCGCCTCGCCAGCCGCCCGGGCCGGCTCCGTCGACGAGGTCACCGCGCTGTGGCGGACGGCCTGGAGCAGCACCCGGCCCGGCGCGCCCACACACTTCACCGGCCGGCACTGGCAGGAGGAGGGCCTGGACCGGCTGATCTGCCCCGCCGCGCTGGACGGACCGCCGCTGTGGCTCGCCGCCGGCGCCGACGGCGCCCGCGCGCTCGAACGGGCCGCGCGCCTCTACGACGGCTGGCTGTCGTCCCGTACCTCGGCCGAGTCCTACGCCGGTGCCCGGCGCCGTCTGGAGGACCTCTGCCGGCGCGCGGGACGCCGGGCCGGCGCGGTGACCCCGGCCCTGTATCTCACGGTCACGGTCGGCCCGGACGAGCGCGGGGCCAGGGTCGAGCTGGACGACTATCTCGAACACTGCTACGGACGCGCCCTGGAGCAGATGTCGGCCATGCGCGCCTGTGCGTGGGGGCCCAGCGAGCACTGCGCGCAGCGCCTCGCCGACTACGTGCGGGCGGGCGCCCGGCACATCCTGCTCCGCATCGGCTCGCTGCGACCGGAGACACACCTGCGGGAGATCGCGGACGTACTCGTGTCCACGGCCCGCCAGACAGATCAGGAGAGCACATGAGCACCGCCGGCCGCACCCGACGCGCCCGCTGGTTCACCACCGCCGGGGCCGACCCGCACGCCGACCACCAGGTGTTCCTCTTCCCGCACGCGGGCGGCACCGCCCCGGCCTACCAGGCGTGGGCCGCCACCCTGCCCTCCACCATGGACGTACGCACCCTGCAACTGCCCGGCCGCCAGGAGAGGTCGGACGAGGAGCCGTTCACCGATGTGGAGCCCCTGCTGGACGCGCTCCTGGAGGTGTTCGAGGCCGAACTCGACGGCCGGCCCTATCTGCTGTTCGGCCACAGCTTCGGCGCGCTGCTCGCCTACCGGCTGTCCGTGGCCGCCGCGTGGAACGGGCTGCAGGCCCCCGCGCTCCTCGGCGTCTCGGCCTGGGCCCCGGCCCTGGAACCGGCCGCCGAACTGGCCCGTGTCGCCACCATGTCGGACGACGAACTCCTCGACCGGGTAGGCCAGTTGGGTCTGATGCCGGAGGGTGCGACACTCGATCCGGCCACCCTGGCCTCGATCATGCCCGCGCTGCGCGCCGACTTCCTGGCCGCGGGCAGCCTGCGCGAGGACGGCGAACCGGCGCCCTGCCCGGTCGCGGCCTACTGCGGCACCACCGACCCCATCGTGGCACCCGGCGACATGGCCGCGTGGGCCGACCACTGCACCGACTTCCTCGGCGCGACCCAGTTCCCCGGCGGCCACTTCTACCTCTTCGAACACACCGCGGCCCTCCAGCACAGCCTGGACCGCAGGCTGCGCCGCCTCTCCGCCCGGATCTGACGACCACACCCCACCCCGCGGAGACGGGAAGATCGCATAATCGCCGGATGGGAACAGTGACGGCGGTGCCGGGAACAGTGACGGCGCTGCGCCGGTACCCGGTGAAATCGATGCTCGGCGAGGCGCTGACGGCCGTGCGGGTCGGTGAGCGGGGGCTGGCCGGGGACCGGATGTTCGCGGTGCTCGACGCGGGTGGCGCGATCGGCAGCGCCAAGCATCCGCGCAAGTGGGAGCCGCTGCTGCGCTGCCACGGCCGGCTGACCGGCCCCGGCGCGGTCCGGGTCGAACTGCCGGACGGCACCGTCCTGTCCGCCGGGGCCGCGGAACTGGACGCGCGGCTCTCCGATCTGCTCGGCCGTCAGGTGTCCGTGTCGGACAAGCCGTCGGGGCACGGCGCCCTGGAGCGCGCGGTGCCCGCGTACGAGGGCGGCCTGCCGGACGTGCTGCGCGCGACGGCGGCCCCGGACGAGACCGGGGACCTCATCACCTCCGGGCGCGTCGCCCCCGGCACCTTCTTCGACTACGGCACGGTCCATCTCGTCACCACGGCGAGCCTGCGCCGGCTCCAGCAGGTGTATCCCGCGGGGGACTTCGCCCCGCGCCGCTTCCGGCCGAACCTGGTGGTCGACCTCCCCGGCGGCCCCGGTTTCCCCGAGGACACCTGGCCGGGCGCGACACTGCGGATCGGCGAGGCCCTGTTCCGGGTCACGGTCCCCACCCCCCGCTGCGTGGTCCCGACCCTGCGCCACGGCGAACTGCCCTCCGACCCGGGCATCATGCGCACGGTGGCCCGCGAGCACCGCGTCCCGGTCCTCACCCTCGGCCCGTTGTCCTGCGTCGGCGTCTACCTGGACGTAGTGGAACCCGGCACCGTCCGCACGGGCGATCCGGTGACCATGGGCGCCGGGGAGTAGCGGATCACCGGATCACCGCAGCGGCCCGTCGCCGGTCGATACGCTTCCCCGGTGACCGAACACGCCGGAGCACCTCAGAAGCCGTTCCTGTACGTCGTCGTCTGCGCGGCCGGTATCGCCGCCGGGGTCGAGGAGTTGATCGCGGCCGCGCAGGAGCGGGGCTGGGAGGTCGGGGTCATCGCCACCCCGGTCGCGATGGGCGGCTTCTTCGACGTCGCGGCCGTTCAGGCCCGTACCGGCAGGGTCGTACGGTCGGCATGGCGGTCTCCGGCCGATCCGCGGCCGTTCCCGGCACCCGACGCGGTGGCGGTCGCGCCGGCCACCTTCAACACCGTCAACAAGTGGGCGGCGGGCATCGGCGACACCCTGGCCGTCGGCACCCTGTGCGAGGCCGCGGGCCTCGGGGTGCCGATCGCGGTGCTGCCCTGTGTGGGTGGTGCGCTGGCCGCCCATCCCGCCTACCAGGACAGCCTGGTACGGCTGCGCGGGATGGGCGTGCGCTTCGGAGAGCCGTACTCCGGTGAGCCGGGCTCCGCCGGCGACCGCCCCGCGTTCCCCTGGACGACCGCCCTCGACCTGCTGGAACGAGCCTAGGAGCAGGTGAGCTCGGGTCCTTCCAGCATGCCGCCGGTGTACAGGGCCTGCCCGTTCGGCATCCAGTAGCCCAGCTTGGAGACCACCGTGGAGCAGGTGGCGCCGACGGTCACGCGGACCTTGACCTGCTCCGGGTGGCCGGGCTGGAGCTCGGTCAGCGCGCAGTCCAGGGAGTACGGAAGCCGGGTCCTCGCCGGGTACTTGCCCACCAGCGGGTTGACGCAGCGGGCGTCGGAGGTGGCGATCCGGACACCGCTGGCCGACTCGCCGATCAGTCCGAACCGTGCGCTGCCGTCGCCCTCCGCGCTGTCCCGGCGGACCGTGTAGACAAGCGTGGTCGTGGAGTTGCGGCGCAGGGTGGTCCGGTCGACGGTGATGGCGTGGGTGGGCGGCGCCTTGGGCGCGGTCAGTGTCAGGGTGGCCCGCACCTGGCCCGTGAGGTCCACCCCGGCGGGTGCGGACAGTACCCGTACGGTGGCCGTGATGTCGTATGTGCCGGGCCCCGGGTAGTCGCCCGAACCGGGCAGCGGGCCGCCGGCCAGGGTCTTGCCGGAGCGCTTGGCGGACCAGGTGCCATTGGTACGGCAGCTGTAGCGGACCCGGGTGCCCGCGCGGCCGCAGGAGGCCGGGGCGGAGACCGCGAACTGCGGGGTGCCGCTGCCCGCGCACAGGCTGACCAGCGCGTGCTGGCCGTGATCGCCGCGCAGCGTCCCCGCGACCGCGCACAGCGTGGCCGGATCCTCGGCCTTCGGGGCCGGGGCGGCGGCCGGGCTGCCCCAGGCCGGGGTGACGAGGGCCAGAGGCAGCAGCGCCGCTCCGGTCAGTGCTCTCAGGGTGGTCGGACGAGTCGGCACCGCGGTCCTCCCGGGCGGCCAGGACCGGCCGGGCGCCGGTCGCCTGCCCACGAGGATCATCCGACGGTACGACCCTCCACCGCCTCCCACGCCGAACGGTCACCTGGGGGCAGCAACACATCCGCCCGGACAGAACACCTAGCGCACCGCCCGCACATACCCCGAGGCGCCCGGAGTGGTGACGTCCCGGTCCCGGCGGACGATGCTCAGCCGCTTGCCCCAGCCGGCCAGGGCCTTGCGCAGTCCGTCCGAGGTGTACTCGATGTCGACCACGCGGTCCCCGAACGCCTTCGCGTACACCCCGCACTCGTCGTACTGCCCGCACTCCTCCGCCACCGCGAAGTCCAGCCCGGCCCGGCGCCGCCGGCCGGCCAGTTCGGAGGTGTTCTTCTGGGCGATCGCCAGGTGCCGGTCGTGCGCGTGCCGGGACAGCAGGGCGATGAACGCCGTCGCGTCGGAGGCGGAGAGCAGGCCGTCGGAGCGGGTGTAGCTGTCGTAGTTGTCCGGCTCCACGGCGTCGAAGCCCTTGCGCGCGCAGTCGTCGATCCAGCCGTCCACCCGCCGCGCCACCCGCTTGCGCTTGGCCGGGGTGCCGATGTCGAGCAGCGCCTCGTTCCAGTCCTTGTCCATGACCACCCTGCCGTGCTTGTCCCGCAGCAGCAGGTCGCGCGGCCAGGAGGCGCGTTCGGCGGGCTGGGCCTGGAAGGCGTTGACGTAGCAGATGTTGTACAGGCCCGGGGCGGGGGAGTCGGACCGGTCGCGGCTGACGACGCGGACGCCGGACGGCGGGGGATAGGCGCCGCCGATCTGGTAGTCGAACCCGGCGTGCCGGGGTGGCAGCCGGACCGAGGGCGGCTTCGCGCCGTCGTCCTTTCCGGTGGTCGCACAGCCCGTCAGGACGGAGACGGTGACGGCCAGTACGACGAGTGAGGCGGCGCGGAACATGTCAGGATCAAAGCGTGCAAACGCTTCGACCGTCAAGACGGTGTCCGGCCACGTCGTAGGCTCGGCCGTGATCACCCGTCCCGAAGGCAGGAGCAGCAACGATGCAGTATGTGAAGCTCGGTTCGACGGGCCTGGACGTGTCGCGTGTCTGTCTGGGCTGCATGACCTACGGGGTGCCGGAGCGCGGCAAGCACGAATGGACCCTGGAGGAGGAGGCCGCCCGTCCGCTGATCCGGCAGGCGCTGGAGGCGGGCATCAACTTCTTCGACACCGCCAATGTCTACTCCGACGGCACCAGCGAGGAGATCGTCGGCAGGGCGCTCAAGGACTTCGCGCACCGCGACGACATCGTGCTGGCCACCAAGGTGCACGGGCGGATGCGGCCGGGCCCCAACGGCGCCGGGTTGTCCCGCAAGGCGATCATGACCGAGATCGACCACAGCCTGCGCCGCCTCGGCACCGACTACGTCGACCTCTACCAGATCCACCGCTATGACCACGCCACTCCGATCGAGGAGACGATGGAGGCGCTGCACGACGTGGTCAAGGCGGGCAAGGCCCGCTACATCGGGGCGAGTTCGATGTACGCGTGGGAGTTCTCCAAGGCCCAGTACACGGCGGAGCGGCACGGCTGGACGAAGTTCGTCTCCATGCAGGACCACTACAACCTGCTCTACCGCGAGGAGGAGCGGGAGATGCTGCCGCTCTGCGTCGACCAGGGCGTCGGCGTGCTGCCGTGGAGCCCGCTCGCCCGGGGCCGGCTCACCCGCGACTGGGGCACGGTCACCGAGCGCAGCGAGCACGACGTCTTCGGCGGCAAGCTCTACCAGGAGGGCGACCGCGCGATCGTGGAGGCCGTCACCCGGATCGCCGGGGAGCGGGGCGTGTCGCGCGCCCAGGTGGCCCTCGCCTGGCTGCTGCACCAGAGCCCGGTGACCGCCCCGATCGTCGGCGCGGGCAAGCCCCGGCACCTGGAGGACGCGGTCGCCGCCGTCGAACTCACCCTCAGCGACAAGGAGATCGAGGAGCTGGAGCGGCCGTACACTCCGCGCGCGATCAGCGGTCACTGAGAGCCCCGCGCGGTCGAGCTCAGTGCGGTCCGTGCGGCGCGAACTCCGTGCCGCACGGGCCCGCGCCCGCGCTCTTGGGCAGCCGCACCCGCGCGCCGGACATGGTGAGCGTCCGGTAGTGCGCCCCGATGCGCCGCGCCGAACGGCCCACGTAGTGCCCGATGAAGGAGCGCCGGAACCGGTCGGCGGTGCGGTTGGGGCCCGAGCCGTGCACCAGGCTGCCGTTGAAGAACAGCACGTCGCCCGGGGCCAGATCGACGGGCACCGGTTCGAGACCGGGCGGCGGCGGGACGTACTCACGGGCGAACGACAGCTCCATGTCAGCTATTTCGGGGCAGAACAGGTCCATCCGGTGTGTGCCGGGCACCACTTCGAGACCGCCGTTGCCCCGGTCGATCGGCTCGCACACCACCCACGCGGCCACACAGGTGCCCTGCGCCACCCGCAGATAGAAGTTGTCCTGGTGCAGCGCCTGCCCGCGCGCACCCGGCGGCTTGAAGTAGAACATGCTCTGCGCGGCCAGCACCTCCTCGCCGAACAGCGCCTCCAGCACCGACCGCAGCCGGACGTCGAGCAGGAACTCCCGGGCCAGGGAGCTGATTTCGTGCGGGTGTATCACCCGGGGGTGGCGGCGCAGCGGATCGGGGTCGGCCGCATCCGGCGCGAAGTGCCCCGGCACCGGCCCGCCGCGTGCAGCGCCGCGAACTCGGCGCACAGCCGGGCGATCTCGTCGCACCCGAACAGCCCCGGTACGACGGTGAATCCGCGCTCCTCGAAGTGCGCGGCCGCGGCCCGGGTGAGAGTGCCCTTGCCTGTCGCTGTCATGGTCCGCTCCTCGCGTGGGGTCCAGCCCGTGCCAGGCCAGGCGGACACCCCCGACAGGGGGAGGCGTGTGCGAGGCCCGGCTCCCGGAGGTCACCCACCGGCTCAAGGGGCGTTCTCAGGGGTGGTGCGGCGGCGGAGGGGGGATGGTCGCGAGGCCGGGGGCCGGTTCGGGCCAGACCAGCAGGACCGGGCAGGGGGCGTGGTCGACGGCGAAGCGGACCGCCGGGCCGAGGCTGCGCGGCCCGAGCCGGGACCGGTCGCCGTCCCGGGCCAGCACCAGCAGATCGGCCCCCTCGGCGGCGGCCACCACCTCCCGCTCCACCCGGCCCGCGCGCTCCTCGCACACGGCGGGCCGGCCCAGCCGCTCGGCGGCCGCCGCCAGGAGTTCGGCCGCCGACGTCCCGCCCAACGCCTCCAGCAGGTCACCGGGATCGCGCTCCGGGTGCCCACGGCCCAGCAGCCCGGCGAACGCGCCGTGCGCGACCCCGGGCACATCGGGCCCGCTGACATGCAGCAGCACCACCTCGGCGGACTCCGGCGCATGTGTGCGCACGGCGTCCACACACGCGGGCCAGGTGCCCTCGACCAGCCAGACGATCACCCGCATCGGGTCGGCCTCCCGTCAGAGAACGTGCAGCGACCCCCACAGTGCCACCACCGCGACCGCGAGGGAGGACGGCACGGCGAGCAGACCCAGCCGGGTGAACTCGCCGAGGTTCACACCGTGCTCGTGCTGGTGCACGATCCGCCGCCACAGCAGCGTGGCCAGGGACCCGGCGTAGGTCAGGTTCGGACCGATGTTCACCCCGAGCAGCACCGCGAGCACCGCGCCGGGGCCCGCGGGGGCCGCGAGCGGCAGCAGGACCAGCACGGCGGGCAGATTGTTGACGATGTTCGCGAGGACGGCGGCCAGCGCGGCGATCCCCAGCAGCGCGGGCAGCCCGGTGCCGCCCGGCACCACATGCCCGAGCACATCGGCGAGCCCGTTGTCCACCACCGCCCGCACCACGATGCCCAGCGCGAGCACGAACGCGAGGAACGCCGGGGCCGCCGCCCGCACCACCGCCACCGGGGTCGCCTCGCGGCGCAGCAGCGCCCGCCCGGCCAGCACCAGCGCCCCGGCCGCCGCCACCCAGGCGGGTTCGACGCCGAACGCCGAGGCCACCACGAACCCGGCCAGCGTGCAGACCACGGTCACCACCGCGAACCGGGGGAAGACGGGCGGCTCGCCGGTGTCCCGGCCCGCCGGGGCCGCCGCCGCGAGGTCACCGGCGAAGAACCGCCGGAACACCACGTACTCCACGGCGATCGCCGCCAGCCACGGCAGGGCCATCAGCCCGGCGAACCGGGTGAAGCTCAGCCCGCTCGCCGCGAACGCCAGCAGGTTCGTCAGATTGGACACCGGCAGCAGCAGGGACGCCGTGTTCGACAGATGCGTGCAGGCGTACACGTGCGGCTTGGGGCGTACGCCGGTGCGCGCGGCGGTGGCGAACACCACCGGGGTGAGCAGCACGATCGTGGCGTCCAGGCTGAGTGCGGCGGTGATGGCGGAGGCGAGCACGAAGACCGCGGTCAGCAGCCGTACCGGACGCCCCGCCGCCCACCGGGCCATCCATGCCCCGCACGCCCGGAACAGGCCCTCCACGGCACAGAAGTGGGCGAGCACCAGGACCGCCGCGAGGAAACCGACCACCGGACCCAGCCGCTCGGCCTCGGCGCGGGCATGGTCGAGGGAGATGGCGCCGGAGGCGATCACGATCCCGGCGGCCGGGACGGCCATGACCGCCTCCGGCCACCCGAAGGGCCGTACGACGGCGAAGGCGAGCACCGCGAGGAGCAGTGCCACGGAGAGTGCTTCGGCGAGCGCGCTGTTCAGGGCGGGTCCTTCCGGATTCGATCACGCTTTCCCGCCCATGAAAGCAGATGGCCCCGGCCGTCTCGCGACGGCCGGGGCGGACGGTCAGGGAGCGGTGCCGGGGCTGAACACGGTCAGGAAGACGGCCGAGGAGTTGCCGGAGACCGGGACCTCACCGCCCGTCCACGTCACCTTCAGATGATCGCGTTCATCCGGCGGGGTGATCAGCAGGGCCGCCGGCCTGGCCGTCTTCGCGCCGCTGACCCCCGGGTTGGAGAAGGTCAGCCCGGCCCAGGCGCTCTGGCCCGGCTTGAGCGTGACCGTCGTCGAAGAGCCCGACTCCCGGCCGGGGTTGGGCCCGAGCTGCCCGCCGGACGCGTTCACGAAGGCCGCGCCCGGGAAGCCGCGCACGGTGCAGGTGCGCCCGGAGGTGTTGGTGAGAACCACGGGGAAATTCTCCTGCCCGGCGCCCGGGTCGTTGCGGCCGACGGAGGCCCGCAGTTCGGAGGTGTGGCAGCGGGTGCTCGCCGCGGCGGTGGTGCCCCCGCCCGAGGTGGCGGTCGCCCGGGTGGGCGCCGTCGAGGGGGCGCCGGTGGGCGCGGAGGAGACGGGGGAGGACGTGGTCGCGGTGTCGGAGGGCGCCGGTGCGGAGGAATCGCCGGTCGCGGGCGCCGCCGTACCCGAGGACGTGATGGGGGAACTGCTGTGCACGGTCTGGCCGGTGCCGCAGGCGGTCAGCAGGCCCAGCACGGCGACCGAGCCCGCGAACAGGGCTCCGCGCCGCGCGGACCGTGGGGTGTACACCATGTCGCTCAACACTCCTGGTTGGTCGGGGCACGCGGATGGACGCGTGCCTACGGTGCCGAGTGCGCCGTCACCCCACTCCGATGCACGGAGGGTGGGAAAAGTTCGGAACACGAGGATTCCTTTTCCCGCTTCGGCCCCGGACCGACCCTCGGCTCACCCCTCAGCGCACCCGCAGCGAGCGCAGTACGCCATCGGTGGCGTCGCCGTCACCCCGCTGGCGTAGCTGCACATACACCTGCGGCTCGGTGGCGCCGCCCGCCGGGACGAGCGCGGACTCGGTGATCGAACCGCCGTCCGGACAGCCGCTCCAGGCCCGCACCAGTCCGTGCCAGTCGGCACCGCGGAAATCACGGCTGCTGGAGTAGTGACAGGCGGAGTGCGCGAGCGCCTTCACCCGTGCGGTGACATCGCCGTGCGCGCTGACCCCGACGAACACACCGTCGACCGGGGCGGTCAGCTCGGGCCAGCGGGCCAGGTCGTCGGCCACCACCAGACCCGGTTCATGCCCGGGGCCCAGGCCCAGTACCCGGGGGTCCCAGCCGGAGTCGCGCAGCTCGCGGTCCCAGCTCGCGGGCACCCGGACACTCACCCGGCCGCCCGCGTCCGCCACCCGCGGCTGCTCCGGGGCCCCGCCGTGGTGCAGCACCACGGTCACCGTGACCGCCGCCAGCGCGGCGGCGACCAGCGCGGCCACCGACAGCGTCACCGTGTTCAGCCGCCCCCGGACCCGGTCGAGGCGAGGGCGCGCCGTGCTCCCCGCGGCCGCGGGCCGGCCCGCCAGCCGGTCCAGCTCGGCCGCGAACGCACCGGCGCCGGGCCAGCGCCGCGCCCTGTCCGGCTCCAGCGCCCGCAGCAGCGCCCGCGCCACGTCCTCACCGAGGCCCGGCCGCAGCCGTGCGGGCGGCACCACCTTGCCGGGCGGCCCCGGCACGGTCCCGGTGACCAGCTCGTAGCCGACCGCGCCCAGGCTGTAGACATCGGCCCGCTCGTCGATGCCCGCGCCGGGCTCCGCCTGCTCCGGCGGCCGGTAGCCCGCCGAGCCCGCCGCCAGGGTCAGCACCGAGCCCTGCGCCAGGCTCTTGGCGAGCCCCAGATCGGCCAGCAGCACCCGCCGGGTGCCGTCCGGAGCGGTGTGCAGCAGTACGTTGGTCGGCTTGATGTCGCGGTGCACGATCCCCGCCTCGTGCAGCGCGGCGGCGGCCCGCGCCGCCTGAGCCGTCAGCGCCAGCGCCTCCGGCACCGGCAGCGGACCGTCCCGCAGCAGATCGGCGAGGGTGCCGCCGTCGGCGTACTCCATCACGAAGTACGGTCTTCCGTCCGGGAGTTCACCGATGTCGTAGACCTGCACCACCCGGCTGGAACCGGCCCGGCGCAGCAGCCGCGCCTCCGAGAGGAAACGCTCCCGGACGTCCAGCCGGTGCGACCAGTTCTCGGCGAGCACCTTCACCGCCACCGGGGCCTCGAGCTCCGGGTCATGGGCGAGCCACACGGTGGCGAAGGCGCCGGTGCCCAGCGGCCGTTCGAGACGGTAGCGGCCGATCCGCTCCAGGGAGTGCATACGACTATCATGCCTGCCCTGAGATCGACCCGAAGGGGAGCGTGACGTGCGGGACGAGGCGCCGGTGGAGGAACTCGCCCGGCATGCCGCCGCCGGGGACCCGGCGGCCCTGGACCGGCTGCTGACCGAGCTGCGGCCCGATGTCGTCCGCCGCTGCGGGCGCTTCCTGCCCTGCCGGGAGGACGCCGAGGAGGCGGCCCAGGACGTACTGCTCCAAGTGGCCCGGCGCATCGGCGCCTTCGAGGGCCGCAGCCGCTTCAGCACCTGGCTGTACACCGTGGTCGCCAACTGTTGCCGGCAGAAGTACCGCGAGCTGAAGCGGCGGGCCGCCGAGCAGCCCGTCGTCATCGAGCCGGCGCACGCCGTCGACCCGCGCACCACCAGCGTCATCGCCGGCTCCCGGGTGGACCTGCTGGAGGCGCTGGAGCGGCTGGAGCGCGAGCATCCGCAACTGGTCGCGCCGCTGGTCTACCGGGACATCTGCCAGCTCGACTACGCCGAGGCCGCCGAACGCGTCGGCATCCCCCTCGGCACCTTCAAGTCCCGGCTGCACGAGGCCCGCAGACAGGTACGGCCCTGGCTCACGAGCCCCTGACCGGCGGCTGGTCGTCCTCCTCGAACAGCGGCAGCTCCGCCCAGATCGTCTTGCCGTCCCCGGTGTGCCGGCTGCCCCAGCGCTGGGTGAGCTGGGCGACCAGCAGCAGCCCCCGGCCGCCCTCGTCGAAGGTCTTGGCCCGGCGCAGATGCGGGGCGGTGTGGCTGGTGTCGGAGACCTCGCAGATCAGCGTGGCCGCGTCATGGATCAGCCGGAGCCGGATCGGATGGGCGCCGTAGCGGATGGCGTTGGTGACCAGCTCGCTGACCACCAGCTCCGCCGTGAACGACGCCTCGCTCAGCCCCCATACGTCCAGCTGCTCCACCACCTGCTTGCGGATCGGCGCGACCAGCGCCGGGTCCGCCGGGATGTCCCAGGTCACCACCTGCGAGGCGGGCAGTCCCTGGGTGCGGGCGAGCAGCAGCGCCACGTCGTCGGCGGCGCCGCCGGACGGCAGCAGGGTGTGCAGGATCCGGTCGCAGGACAGGTCCAGCGAGCCGCCGCCCGCGGTCAGCGCCTCGAAGAGCATCGCGCGCCCGGCGTCCCCGTCCGGGTCCCGGGACTTGACCAGCCCGTCCGTGTACAGCGCGAGCACCGTGCCCTCCGCCAGCTCCACCTCGGCGGACTCGAACGGCAGGCCGCCGAGGCCCAGCGGCGGGCCCGCGGGCAGGTCCAGCTGGTGCGGGCGGCCGCCCGGCGGCAGCACGACGGGCGGCGGATGCCCCGCGCGGGCCAGCGTGCAGCGCCGCGACACGGGGTCGTAGACCGCGTACAGACAGGTCGAGCCGACCTCGCCGGTGCTGCCGTCCCGGCCGGTCTCCTCGGCGAGCCGCATCACCAGGTCGTCCAGGTGCGTGAGCAGTTCGTCCGGGGCGAGGTCGATGTCCGCGAGGGTGCGTACGGCGGTGCGCATCCGGCCCATGGCGGCCGAGGCCTGGACGCCGTGCCCGACCACGTCCCCGACGACCATCGCGACCCGCAGCCCCGACAGCGGGATCACGTCGAACCAGTCGCCGCCCACCCCCGCGCGTGCCGCCGGCAGGTACCGGGAGGACGCCTCCAGCGCGGCCGTGCGCGGCAAGGTGCGGGGCAGCAGGCTGCGTTGCAGGGCGAGGGCGGTCTCCCGCTCGCGCGAGTAGCGCCGGGCGTTGTCGATGCAGACCGCGGCCCGGGCGGTGATCTCCTCGGCCAGCATCCGGTCGTCGGCGTCGAAGCTGTCCGGGCGGCGGTGCCGTATGAAGACCGCGACGCCCAGGGTGAGGCCGCGGGCCCGCACCGGGACCGACATCGTGGAGTGGATGCCGAAGCGCCCCACCTGCCGGGTGCGGGCGCTGTTCCAGTTCATCCAGGGGTTGGTGCCGCCCGCTGTCCTGGAGAAGACAAGCGTGCGGCCCGCGGTCAGCGAGTCCGCCTGCGGGGAGCCGCCCGGATAGCGCTCGGTCTGCCCCGGCTCCATCACCGCCTCCGGCACCCCGTCCAGGACCGAACGGTGGGCGGCCCGCCGCAGGGTCACCGGGGTGGCGACACGGGCCGGGGGCTCACCGCCGTACTCCTCGGGGTCCAGCAGATCGACGGTGACGAAGTCGGCGAGCGCGGGGACGCACATGTCGGCCAGCTCCTGCGCCGTCCGGGTGACGTCGAGGGTGGTGCCGATGCGCATGCTCGCCTCGTTGACCAGCTGGAGGCGCTGCCGGGCCCGGTGGCTGTCGCTGACGTCGTGCGCGGCCAGGCACACGCCCCGCACCCGGCCCGCGCGGTCGTGCACCGGCGCCATCCGGGCGAGCCAGGCGTGCGCCCCGCTCTCGCCGCCGGCCCGCATGAAGGTCCGCACGTCCAGCGGGTGGCCGGTGGCCAGCACCTCGCGCATGCCCTGCGCCAGTTCCTCGCTCTGCGGACCGTCGACCAGCTCCGTGAACCGCAGCCCCCGCGCGTGGTCCTCCGGCAGCCCGGAGACCACGGACATGGCGTTGTTCATCCGGCGCAGCCGCAGCTCCTCGTCGTACACCGCGATCGCGCACGGCGACTGGATCAGGCCCGCGTCGCCCAGCGGATCGTCGGCGCCGGGCGGCTCCGCGCGAGGCACCGGGGTGACCAGGATCCACCGGTTCCCCGCGCCGTCGGGCGAAGGGCTGTACCGGGCCAGCAGCCAGAGGTCGACGCTGCGGCCGTCGAGGTGGCGCACGGTGAGCGTGCCGTGCCAGCGGGAGCCCCGGGGCAGGGTGGGGGCGGGCCCGAGGAGCAGTTGTGCGGCGGGGCGGCCCACGACCGCGTCGGCGGGGTGGCCGAGCAGGCGCCGCGCGCCCTCGTTCCACTCCACCAGCGTTCCGTCGTCATCGATGACAGCTCGGGCCGTCGCCGCCTCGTCGAACGGATAGACCCGGCTCATCGTCGCCGCTCCCAAGCGCACACTCACAGTGAACAGGTGGCACCCCTCGCGCCCCAGCCTAGTGCTTCCCGCACACCGGCGGACGCCGGGCCTCCCAGGGGCCGGTACCTGTGGTGTGCGGTGATCAGCTCGCGTCGTGGAACACCAGCCCCAGCGTCCGCCGCCGTCCGGATCGTACGGTGCTCACCCCGTGCCGCAGCGCGCCGGCCGACCAGCCGCGGCGGGAGCGCACCGGGCGGTCCCGGGTCGTGAAGACCAGGCCATGACCCTGGCGCAGCGCGGTCGAGGTGCCCCGGGACTGGGCGCGCGGGCGCTGCTCGACCATCAGGAACTCGCCGCCGGTGTAGTCCGCGCCGTACACGTCCAGGGCGACCACCACCTGGAGCGGGAAGACCAGGTCCCCGAAGACGTCCCGGTGCAGGGCGTTCCAGTCGCCGGGGCCGTAGCGGAGCAGGATCTGCGCCGAGCGGTCCTGGCCCGCGGCGTGGCAGCGGGCCAGCCATTCCTCCAGGGTGTCAGGCCAGGGCGCCGGGCGGCCCAGGCGCGCCGCCCAGTCGCGGGCGAGGGGGAGCAGCCGCGGGTAGAGCGCGCCGCGCAGCGCGGCCACCGGGGCGGGCAGATCGTGGGTGAAGTAGCGGTAGGTGCCGGAGCCGAAGCGGTGCCGGGCCAGGTCGACCGTGGTGCGGAACAGGTCCGGGCGGTCGTACAGGCCGGCCAGCCCCGCGCACTCGGCGGGTGTCAGCAGCGGCCCCGTGGCGGCGCAGCCGACGTCGTCCAGCTCGGCCGCGAGCGCGGCCCAGTCCGTGCCGGCCACCCGGCGGCGGCCCTCGGCCGGGGTGAACTCCATGTGCGGTGCCTCCTCGAAAGGTCCGGGGCTTGCTCGAACCGTCGTCCGTGCCGAGTCTGCGCCGCCGGACGCCGTGGGACCGGCGGGAAACGGACACGGCTCTCGGGCGCCCCTGGGCCACCACCGGTACCGCGGCCGGGATGACGTGACCTGCGGGAATTTACTGGTGAGTACCCGAGCGGTACCGTTTGGTCCATGCCAGCTCTCAACGTGGAGTTCAGTGACCGGGAACTAGAGGACCTGCGGCAGATCGCCAAGGAGCGCGGTACGTCGATGAAGGCCCTCGTCCGCGAGGCCGCCGCCGCCGACATCGCCCGGCACCGGGCGCTGAAGGAGGGCGCCGCGGCGTTCCGCAGCTTCTTCACCACGCACGCCGAGGAATTCGCCGCCGCGTTCCCCGAGGACGAGCCGCCCGCACGGGGCGAGGCCGCCTGAGTGATGCCGCCCGTCATCCATATCGATGTCCCGTGGCTGCTCCAGCGGCATGAAGAGGTCCTGCCCGAGCAGCCCACGGTCGACGACTTCTCCGCTCTGGTCGCCGCCGTCGCCCGGCACCGGGTCGACCCGCCCCGGCTCGGCGTGGACTCCGACCCCGCCTGGCGGGCCGCCGCGCTGCTGCACACCCTCGCCCTGCTCAAGCCGCTGCCCGCGGCCAACGCCCGCTTCGCCTGCGCCACCGCGGTCGCCTACATGTTCGTCAGCGGCGCCGGCATCGACCCGCCGTACGGCGCGCTGGTGGACCTCGCCCGCGATCTGATCTCCGGCAAGGCGGACGTGTACGGGGCCGCCGACCGGCTCCGCTCCTGGCAGATCTGACCGCCGGAGCACCGGTCCGGGTACGGGTCCGGACACCCGCGCGCGGAGCGCCCACGGCTCTTTCGCCCAGGCGCCGCGCGGGGGGCCGGAGTTGGGACAGACCGCCCGGCAGGGGCGGATGGCCTCGCCGATGAACAGTCTCAGGGCTGCGACCAGCCGGTGCAGGGCGAGCACGTGCGCGACCCGGCTCACCCCGAAGGCGAGCACCAGATCGTAGAAACCGCTGCACGAGCGGGGCGAGGATGTCGGCGACCGCGGCGACCGCGGCGACCGCGGCGACCGCGGCGAACGCCCGCCCGGCCAGGCGCATCCGGTCCGGCAACGCGGTCACCGCGAACAGGGGCAGCGCGAAGGCGGCCCGGTCCTCGGCAGCCATCTGCGGCAGCCGCCGCCTCGGCACCACCGAACTGGCCGCCGTCGCCCATGCGGGCGGCCCTGTTGACCGGGGCAGGACGGCAGCAAGCATCACCTGATCACTGACGCCACCGGCATACCGCTCGCCGCCACCTTGACCGGCGGCAACCGCAACGACGCCACCCAGCTGACCCCGCTCCTCCAAGCCGTGCCGCCGGTACGTGGCAAGCGCGGCCGGCCCCGGCGCCGCCCGGACGTGGTCCTGGGCGACCGCGGCTACGACCACGGCAAGTACCGCCGCCTGGTCTGGGACCTCGGCGTGAAGCCGCTGATCGCCCGCCGCGGCACCGAGCACGGTTCGGGCCCGGGCACCCAACGCTGGCCAGTGGAGCGCGCGTTCGCCCATCCGCACTGGTTCCGCCGACTGCGGATCCGCTGGGAGACCGAGACGACGTCCACGAAGCCTTCCTCACCCTTGGATGTGCACTGATCTGCCGGCGGCGCCCGCGCTCACTCTGAGGAGGGCTGGATCGTGGCGGTGCATTCGGCTTCCTGGGCGGCCATGAGCTCATCGCCATGCTCGAAGGCCCATGCTCCGACAGCGTTGATGGGTGCCAGCAAAGTCCTTCCCAGGGCGGTGAGTCGGTACTCAACGCGCGGTGGCGCTCCGGGGTGTTCCTGCCGGTCCACCAGTCCGTTGGACTGCAAGCGCCGCAGCGTCTGGGTGAGGACCTTCGAGCTGATTCCCCCGATCCGGCGGCGTAGTTCGACCGGGCGTCTGGGACCGTCGCTCAGTGCCCAGAGCACGACGGCGTTCCAGGTGTTGGAGAGGAGGTCGAAAGCGAGGCGGGCACGGCAGTCGGCGAGGAAAGTGTCGGTCGTCACGTACCAAATGGTGCCCGATGGGCCCTCTAGCGTCGTTGCGAACGGTCCAAGCAGGTCCTGGGAGGGAATGCGTGATGAGAATCGGCGTACTGGGCACGGGCAACATGGCGGACGCGCTCGCCACCCACTGGGTGCGGGCCGGGCACGACGTGGTCATCGGTGGGCGGGACGTGCGCAAGGCGGAGCGGCTCGCGACGCGCCTCGGGGGCAGCGCGAAGCCGGCCAGTCCGCGTGCGGCGGCCGAGTTCGGTCAGGTGGTGCTGGTCGCGCTGCCCTTCGGCGCGGGGGCGAGTGTGGTGAGGGAACTGCGGGCGGTCCTGGACGGCAAGGTGCTGCTCGACTGTTCCAATCCGGTCGGTCCGGGCTTCCGGCTGCTGACACAGAGCGGCCTCTCGGCCGCACAGCGACTGGCCGCGGCGGCGCCGGGAACTCATGTGGTCAAGGCGTTCAATCTCTGCCACGAGGACGTATGGCGCATGACGCCACCCGTCTTCGACGGGCGGCCACTGGCCGTTCCGGTCTGCGGAGACGACGAGACGGCCCTCGCACTCGTACACCAGTTGGTGCGGCAGGTCGGCTGTGAGCCCGTGGTCGGAGGCGGTCTCGAACGAGCGGGACTCCTGGAAGCGACCGCCGCGCTCTTCATCGGGCTATGGGTCGGCGAGGGAGCCGATGCCCAAGCAATCGCACCCCCGCTGGCCTATGCCGCCGGACCGGGACACGAGGAATCAGAAGAGACCAAGGGGGTTTTTCGTTAGGAGTTCTTAGGGGAAGGAGCGTGCGGGAGGGGGACGTACCGAGGGGGGAGACAGGTGCACGGAAAGGGGAGGCGGGCGTCAACTCACCACTCGGGGCCTCGCCTTGGACGAAACGCCGTCCGCCCTACAGCAGCGCCGCCTGCCCCGACTCCTCGACGAGGCGCGCCAGCGCCCGCTCGTCCTCCTCCGAGGACGGCATGAACACCACCAGGTGCTGACCGGGCGTCTCCGTGACGTCCAGCTTCGTGTAGTTGAGGTCCAGCCGCCCGGCCGTCGGATGGCTGAAGCGCTTGAGGGTCGGCTGGAACGCCTGCACCGGGTGCTCGGACCACAGCGCGCGGAACTGGCCGCTGGACCTGGTCAGGGTGTCGATGAGGGCCGCGGTCCGCGGATCGTCGGGGTTGCGGCCCACCGAGATCCTGAACTGGCCCAGGATGGCGCGGACTTCACGCTGCCAGTCGACCAGCAGGGACTGCATCTGCGGCCGGGTGAACAGCAGCCAGATGCTGTTGCGTTCCTCCTGCGGCAACTGCTCAAGACCCCCGACCAGCGACGCGTAGGCGCGGTTCGCGGCCAGCAGGTCCCAGCAGTCGTTGATCAGATGCGCCGGGAACGGGTCGAGGGTCTCCACCAGCTTGCGCAGGGTCGGACTCACCGCGACCGGCTCGGGACGCTCGGCCGGCAACGCCGTCTCCGCCAGCGTGAACAGGTGCCGCCGCTCGGCCGGGGTCAACTGGAGCGTGTGCGCGAGCGCCTCCAGGACCTGCCGGCTCACCCGGATGTCCCGGCCCTGCTCCAGCCAGGTGTACCAGGTCAGGCTCACCCCGGAGAGCTGCGCCACCTCCTCGCGGCGCAGCCCCGGGGTGCGGCGCCGCCGTCCGGGGGTCAGCCCCGCCCGCTCGGGGGAGAGCGCCTCGCGCCGGGAGCGCAGGAACGCCGCAAGTAGCTCACGCTGCATGCCGGTCATCCAAGCACCCCCCGAACGGCCCTGTCCTGGTGGCCATTACACCAGCATGACTGCCCCTCTGTACCCGCTTCGGGAACCGCCGCACCGTGTTCTCGTGACCACGTCATCCACTGCCGCGGGCATCAACAGCCCCGCCCCCGCCACGTCTTCGCCCGCCTGGGGAAGGCCCGTCGCCGTCCTCGCCCTCGGCTCGTTCGCCATGGGCACCGACTCGTTCGTACTGGCCGGCATCCTCCCGCAGATCGCCCATGGTCTGTGCATCTCCACCGGCGCCGCCGGGCAGACCATCACCGCGTTCGCGCTGGCCTACGGCCTCACCGCGCCGTTCCTGGCCGCGCTGACCAGCCGGCTGCCCCGCAAGCCCCTGCTCGTGGTCGCGCTCGCCCTGTTCGTCCTCGCCAACCTCGCCTCGGCCGCCGCGCCCGACCTGCCCCTGCTGCTCACGGCGCGTGTCGTCGCGGGCCTCGGCGCGGCCCTGTACACCCCGAACGCCTCCGCCGCCGCGGCCGCGCTCGCCGGGCCCGCCGCCCGTGGCCGCGCGCTGTCGATGATCCTGGGCGGTCTGACCGTCGGCACGGTCTTCGGTGTCCCCGTCGGCACCGCCATCGGCCAGCACCTGTCCTGGGAGGCCGGCCTCGTCTTCGTCGCGGCCGTCGGCGCCCTGGCCCTGCTCGGTGTCGTGGTGGTGCTGCCCGGTCTGCCGATACCGCCGGCGATCCCGCTCGCGCGGCGGTTCGCCGTACTGGCCAACCGCCGGGTCGTCGCCATGGTGGCCTTCATGCTCCTGGCCAGCGGCGGCAGCATCATGGTCTACACCTACACCGCCACCGTGCTCGGGCAGATCGCCCACATCCACGGCACCGGCCTCGCGGCCGCGCTGCTCGCCTGGGGCGTCGGCGGCATCTTCGGCTCCTTCGGCAGCGGCTGGCTCACCGACCGGCTGGGCGCGGCCCGCACCCTCACCGTCGCGATCGCCCTGCTGATCGTCACCCTCGCGGCGCTGACCGTGTGCACCTCGATGGTCCCCGTGATCGTCGTCATGGTGCTCAACGGCGCCGCCGGCTGGGCCCTGGCCACCCCGAACAACCACCGCCTGACCGCGCTCGCGCCGACGCTGCCCAGCGTCGTGATCTCCTTCAACTCCTCCGGCATCTACCTGGGCCAGGCCCTTGGCGCGGCCCTCGGCGGCATCCTGGTCGACCACGGAATCACCGCCCGCGCGCTGTGCCTGGCCGGCGTCGCCGTCGCCCTCGCGGCCGCCGCCGTCCACGGCCTGATCCCCCGCCCGGCCCCGGAGTCCTGAACCTCGAAGGGGTGCCCGGTGGCCGCTGCACCACGCGGCGCCCGAGCCGGCGACCGGCAGGAAACCGCCGGTCGCCGGCTTTCGCGTGCCTGGTGCCGCAGAAGGGGCACAGCGTCAACTCGCGTGTCTCTGGGGCCTCATCGCCCGTCTACGGCGCCTCGCGCATGGTCAGTGCGGTCCGTGCCAGCCCGCGCAGCCAGGTGTGGGCGTGGTCGGTGTCGTAGCGCTGATGCCACGACAGATAGACCGATGCCGACGGCAGTTCGAGCGGCAGCGGGAGCACGACCAGGCCGAGGTCGGCGGCGGCGGAGCGTGTGGTGGCCTCGGGGACACTGACCAGCAGATCGGAGCCGCGCGCGAACTCCAGCGCGGCCGCTTCCGTGGGCGCGGTGGCCACCACGCGGCGGGTGAGGCCGAGCGTCCCGAGGGCATCGTCGATAGCATTGGTGAGGTTGCCGCGCCGCGAGACGTTCACGTGCTCGGCGGCGGCGTACTGCGCCGCGGTGACGGCCCCGCCCCGGGCGAGGGGATGCCCCTTCCGTACGGCGATGACGAGACGGGTCGCGCCGACGCTCTCGGCTCGGATGTCCGGTGCGCTCGGGCGGTTGGCATTCGCCTCCAAGTCCACCTCGCCGCGCCGCAACTCCGGTGTGTCGAGGCTCGATTCGGCGACGAAGCGCAGTCGTACGCCCGGCGCCTCCGCGCGCGCGGCGGCGAGCAGTGCGGGGCCGCTCAGGGCGACCAGGGAGTCGTGCCAGCGGAGCGTGAAGGTGCGTTCCAGCGTCGCCAGATCGAGTTCACGGCTCGGTGCCAGCACTCCCTGGACCTGATGCAACAGCTCGTGCACCTGTTCCCGTACGGCGATCGCGTACGGCGTCGGGGTCATCGTCCGCCCGGTGCGCACCAGGATCTGGTCCCCGGTGGTGCGCCGGATCCGGCCCAGACTCCGGCTCATCGCGGGGGCGGTGACATGCAGGCGCGCAGCCGCCCCGGTCACACTGCCCTCCTCCAGCAACGCGTCGAGCGCGGCCAGGAGGTTCAAATCCAGTTGCATAGGAGTAATCCTAGCCGTGCCTGACATGCATTTGAAGTTAATCAAAGGGCTCTATACCTTCGAGACCAGAGCGCAGGACCAGAGCGCCGGACTCGGCCTCACCAGCCTCAACCCCCCAATACTCAAAGGGAGTTACACCATGTCCGAAACCCTTGAGGCCGCCGACGTCGCCACCTCCGACATCGAGCTCCTCGACCGGACCGCGATCGCCGTGCGCGCGGCCGGCTCCGCGCTCCGCGAGCGCTTCGGAGAGGTGGTCCGCCACCAGACCCGCGAGGAGCTGATGCGTGCGCTCGCCGCCAACGACGACACGGCCCTCGACATCCTGCGCCCCCGCCTCACGCGGCTGCGCCCGCACGCCGGCTGGGTCGAGGACGAACTGGTCGGCGGGGCGCTGCCGCCCGGCGAATGGTGGGTCGTGGACCCGGCCGAAGGGAACATCAACCATCTGCACGCCCTGCCGGAGTGGGCGGTGACCGCCACCCTCGTGCGCGACAACCGGCCCGTGCTGACCGCCGTCCACGTGCCGATGACCGGCGAGACCTACACCGCGCTCACCGGCGCGGGCGCCCACCTCGACGGCCGCCCGCTCGACGTCGCCCCGACCACGGACCTCGGCCTGAGCATCGTGGCCACCAGCCAGGCCCGGCCCGGCGAGGAGGACGACGTCGTGCGCCGCGTCGGCTCCTCGATCACCGCCATGCTCAGCGACGCGCTCGTCGTCCGTACCGCCGTCCCCGCCACCCTGCACCTGCTGCACGTGGCCGCCGGCCGGATCGACGCCTTCTGGCAGTTCGCCGGCGCCCGCGCGGACCTCCTGCCGGGGGCACTGCTCGTCACCGAGGCCGGCGGACGGATCTCCGACGCCAAGGGCCGCCCCTGGACCCCGCACAGCGAGAGCTTCCTGGCCTGCGCGCCCGGCATCCACAGCCAGGCCGTCACCACCCTCACCCGCTGACAGCGCACCACCACCGCACACGGAGGAACCGGACCACCATGACCACGATCACCGTCCTCGGAAACGGCCGCGTCGGCGGCAACCTGGCCACGGCCCTCACCCGTGCAGGGCACGAGGTGAGGGTGGCGGACCGCACGCCGGGCGCCGCGGCCGAGGCGGCCCGCACCGCACAGATCGTCATCAACGCCACACCGGGCGCCGGTTCGCTCGACCGGCTCTCCGCCCTGCGCGACGAACTGCGCGGTAAGATCCTGATCGACGTCTCCAACGCCACCGTCGACGGCCCCGACGGTCTGCCCGCCGCCCTGATCTACCCCGGCTCCAGCCTCGCCGAGCAACTCCAGGAAGCACTCCCCGAAACGCGCGTCGTCAAGACACTCAACACCATGCTCTTCCCGGTGATGACCGCGCCGGCCACCCTCACCCAGACACCGGAAGCCTTCCTCTCCGGCGAGGACCCGCGGGCCAAGCAGACCGTCCGCGAACTGCTCAGCACCCTCGGCTGGCGCAGTGAATGGATCACCGACCTCGGCGGAATCCACACCGCCCGCGCCACGGAGGCCGCGATCCTTTTCGTACCGCCCATCATCCGCTCCAACGGCCTCGCCCCCTTCGCCATCACAATCGCCCGCTGAAGGCAGCCCTCGACTTCCGGCGGCCATCCGGTCGCCCGGTCGACTTCCACGAACGCCCGCAGCATCGCGATGACGAGGGTGATGACGACGCCGAGCGCGACGGTCCCCAGGGCTTGTGCCCACGGGGACACCGTCGGCGCTATGCGGCGTGGGCCGACGATGACGGGTGCCGCTGGGCCGGTGAGTCCGTTTCGTGGTGGAGGCGTTTCGTCATCTCGGCACGATCGGCGAGGGGATCGGACGCTTCCGGATGGTGGCGCTAAGACGAAGGGCGTGTCGTCACCGCCTGGCGAGCCGCGGCCATAACCTGGCTCGCTGTGTCAGCGCTGATCGTCTCCCACTGGTGCCACCCGCTCAGCCGCGCTTGTCGTCCGCCCATTCATCGCTGTTCCACATGACGGGCATGGCTCCGACGGGGTCGAACCGGATCTGCGGGTCGTTGCTCTGGACCAGGCAGATCAGACGGCGGCGAAGTACAGATGCCTTCCTGGCCTGGTCGGCGATGATGTCCAGGACGACCTGGGCCGCCCTGGGGCAGGCCGTCGCGAACCGGTCGTAGTCGGTGAGGACGAGGACCAGCCCGGCGCCCTCGGGAGCATCGTCGTAGCCGCCGTAGCAGGCCACGTCGCCGAGGCAGTCGTTGAGCGCGTCCAGGTTGTGCCCGTAGTGGTCGGGGAAGTCCAGGGCCGCGGCCATGGCACGGTGCATATCTCGCGCCGTGCTCCATCGTCCGGCCTCCAGACAGATCACCTGGAAGCCGCAGTCTTCGAGACGTTCGGTCGCTTGTGTCAGGAGACGCTTGCGCCAGAAGAGAGTGACGAAAGTGTTGATCATGTATTCGATGCCGGGGGGCCGAGTCGTCGCGGTGGCCTGCGCTGGAGCATGTGACGCGTCACTTCGGTAGGCGTCGAGGAGACGGAAGAACTCCTCGACGGGGGTCGAACCGCGTGGGGTGTTGCGTTCGATGTCGGCTGCCCAGCCGAGTGGACTGGAGCCGCCCAGGTGTGTTCCGAGCCATTGGCTGAAGGCTCCGCCATGCCAGAAGTCGTACCCCTCGTCGATGGAGTGCACGCCAACAGCTACCTGATAGCCGATCAGCATCGTCTGTAGATCGTGGAGCGAGCCGCCGGACAGCCACATGTCGGGCCGGAGACGGATCTGGTCCAGGAAGTCGTGCACATCCGTGCAGCCCTGCCAGTGCTTGGCCGTGGGAAACCGGAGGTCTTCGGACGACATGTTCCGACCCTACGGTGCGAAGGGCGCTGTTGTCGGTGGCCGACTGAGCACCCGGCGTTCAGCGGGCTTTTGGCGCGTCGGCACGCGTCCTGCCCTCTGGCCGTGCCTTGGACAACACTGGCCAGTGCCGTGGTCGGCACCCTGTACGGCGAGTACCTCGCGTGCCTCTCTCAGGCCCGCAACAACTTCCGTAGTCTGGCCCGCGATCAGACCGTGGACTTGGTCGAACGAGATCGTTCCGCCCGCGACAGCTTCGCTCCGTGCTACGGCGTGCACTACCAGATGTCGATCACGGCCGCGTCGAACGTATTCGTCGCCTCCGAGAACGCTTTTCGCCGGCTACGTGACGTACGGAATCTTGCCGCGGTCGGCACCCTCGCTGGGGACGAGGTGGCCAGGTGAGGCACCAAACTGGCCAACTCGGACTCTCAGCAGCCCCGTTGTGACCGAGCCTTCCAACTGACGAATCAGCAGGCGATCTGGCGAGTCGAGCGTTTGCTTGGACAGGGCTCACCCTTGAGAGTGGTACGGCTCGGGGACTTCGGGGCGGTGGCCCCCGCCATTGCCCATCAGCACACAGCCAAGAACGCTCGCCGGATGCTCCGCTACGGCTGTTCTTTTGGGTCGGCCCGGGCGCGGTTCCGCCGGAGGTTCCCGCGGTCAGTGGTCGCAGGGGTGCGTGGGCGGAGGCGTTCGCCCTGGGGGCCGAACATGATCAGGTATTCGACCGGGGCGCCGGGGCTGGTGTTCGTCACTCCGTGCGGGGTGCGGGTGTCGAACTCGGCGACGTCTCCGGCGGTCAGAAGGAGGTCCTGGTCGCCGAGCGCGAGCCACAGCCGCCCGTACAGGACGCACAGCCACTCGTAGCCGTCGTGGGAGACCTGACGGGGACGCGTGGGCGGGTCCTCCTCAAGGGCGGGCAGGACGTGCTTGTGGGCGTGCAGGCCGCCGACGTACCGGGTCAGCGGCAGTACTGCTTTGTCGTCGCCGAAGCTCAGCGGTGCCGTGGCGCGCGGCTCGGCCGCGGGGGCGGGTGCCGTGCCGGCCAGCTCGTCCAGGCCGACGCCGTATTCCTTCGAGAGTTGCAGCAGCACCTCCAGGGTGGGCCTGCGCCGGCCGGTCTCAATCCGGGACAGCGTGCTGGACGCGATGCCGGTCGCGCCGCTGACGCCGGCGAGAGTCGCGCCGTGGCGCTCACGCGCGGCCCGCAACCGGGGCCCCAGCGCGGCCAGCGTGCCGTCCACGTCGTCGACCGCCACCACTCCCGCTCCCTCCTGTAGACCATGCCGCTTCACTGCTCTGTTCTGCGAGTTTGCCAGAATGTCAACGCTGATCGCGTCGGGTGGGTGTCGCGTCGCATGATCGACGGAAAGCCGCGAACGCCGCGAACCGAGGAGAAGTCCATGCAGCCCGAGCCCACCGCCGCCCTCCGCCACCGCACCGTCGAGGCCCCTGCCGGGCGCCTGCACCTGGTCGAGCAGGGCAGCGGCCCGCTGGTCCTGCTCGTGCACGGCTTCCCCGAGTCCTGGTACTCCTGGCGCCACCAGCTCCCGGCCCTCGCCGCGGCCGGCTACCGGGCGGTGGCGATCGACGTGCGCGGTTACGGCCGTTCCTCCAAGCCGGCGGCGACCGACGCCTACCGGATGCTCGACCTGGTGGCGGACAACGTCGCCGTCGTGCGCGTCCTCGGTGAGGAGAGCGCGGTGGTCGTGGGCCACGACTGGGGCTCCAACATCGCCGCCGCCTCCGCCCTGCTCCACCCCGAGGTCTTCCGCGCCGTCGGCCTGCTGAGCGTCCCCTACGCGCCGCCCGGCGGCCCTCGCCCCACCGATGTCTTCGGCCTGATTGGCGGCCCCGAGCAGGAGTTCTACGTCTCCTACTTCCAGGAGCCCGGCCGTGCCGAGGCGGAGATCGAGCCCGATGTCCGGGGCTGGCTCGCGGGCTTCTACGCGGCCCTGTCCGCCGACACCGTGCCCGCCCAGGGTGAGCCCGACCCGCACTTCGTCGCCCGCGGCGGCCGGCTGCGCGACCGCTTCCCCGCGGGGGTCCTCCCGGCCTGGCTGAGCGAGGACGATCTCGACGTCTACGCCGGGGAGTTCGAGCGCGCAGGCGTCACCGGCGCACTCAACCGCTACCGCAACATGGACCGGGACTGGGAAGACCTCGCCCCGCACCGCGGAGCCCCGATCGCACAGCCGTCCCTGTTCATCGGCGGCGCCCTGGACGCCTCCACCACCTGGATGTCCGACGCCATCGACGCCTACCCCACCACCCTCCCCGCCCTGTCGGCCTCCCATCTCCTGGACGGCTGCGGCCACTGGATCCAGCAGGAGTGCCCCGACGAGGTCAACCGCCTGCTGACCGACTGGCTCGCCACCCTCCAGGGCTGAACCGGCGGTCGCCCCGGCCCGCTCGGGCGGTGATCATCAGGTGAACACAGGGAGTCATGAAGGGGGTCCGGGGCGGTGGTGTCGGAATGTTTCCGGACGATTAAATAACCGCTGATTTTCGGCCAATTGACGACTTCTCAGGGGCCCGTGCCGCCCAGTTCCAGGGCCCCGCCGTTCGAATTCCGTGACTTCACGCCACTGCTTCAACACGAAATGTTACCGAAACCTGTGGGGTCGATGTGTGTTTCCGGCGGGGACTCGGCAGAGTGGCGCTCGCCGCTCCGACGTCCTACCGGAAACGGAGCCGGCACCCGTCTAGTTCGAGCGGAAGGATGCACACCATGCGGAACACCGCGCGCTGGGCAGCGGCCCTCGGCCTCACGGCCGTCGCCGTCTGCGGACCCCTGACCGGGGCCGCCGTCGCCGCCCCGGACGCCGCCCCGGCCTCGCTCTATGCCCCCTCGGCGCTGGTGCTGACCATCGGCCACGGCGGCGGAGCGGCCACCGCGACTCCCGAACGCGCCGTCACACTCAGCTGCGCCCCGACCTCCTCCGGCACCCACCCGGCCGCCCCCGCGGCCTGCGCGGAACTGCGCGGTGTCGGCGGTGACTTCGCCGCCCTCAAGGCGCGCGACGATGTCTGGTGCAACAAGCTCTACGACCCCGTCGTCGTCACCGCCCAGGGTGTGTGGCAGGGCCAGCGGGTCAGCTACGAGCGCACGTTCGGCAACTCCTGTGAGCGGGATGCCGTCGGCGGCAGCCTCTTCGCGTTCTAGCGAGGGCTGCACAAGGACCGGGATCGCAGGGTCTCCGTGCACACCGGATCAGGACCGTGACTGGGGAGTGCGGACCTCTCGGAACGGGGAACCCGCGATCTCGCGCCGGACCGCTGGGCGAAGTGGGGTCGCCCGCCGGTTTGCCGGCACACAGAGCCGCTCCCCGGACAGGCCCGTGGGGGGCCTACCGGGGAGCGGCGAAAAACGAACGGTGCTCAGGCCTTGCGTCGATGGCTTGTGTCGCACCAGGGGTAGCGGCGGCTGCGCCGACAGGTGCACAGAGCGACACGGAAGCGGTCCGAGGACACCGTCGTACCGTCTTCCAGTTCCACCTCGACCGGACCCTCCACGAGCAGCGGCCCCCGCCGTTGCACGGTGATCCGGCGGGCTCGGTCAGCGGGTTCGTTCGGCACGGATCACCACCAGCTCTTCCGTTCTCTCGTGCGGTGCGAGCAGCCCCCGTCGGCGCAGCCACTCCTCCCGGGAGCGCAGTACGGGGCCCAGCGCGATCCAGCGCCGCCGCACCACCGCGGCCTTCAGGCCCGCGCCGCGCAGCAGTTCCAGGGTGCGCCCGGGATCGCTGAGCACCGACTGCACGATCAGCAGCACGCCCCGGGGCGCCAGCAGCGCGGGCGCCTCCCGGCAGATCCGGTCCAGCAGCAGCCGCCCGTCATGGCCCGCGTCCCAGGCCCGGGACCGGCCGCGCGGACCGCGGCCGCCGTGCGGGGCGGGGACGTAGGGCGGGTTCGCGAGGATCACGTCGTACGACCGTCCGCGCGCCGGTGCGAAGAGGTCGCCGCGCCGGATCCGTACCGGCAGCCGGAACAGCAGGGCGTTCAGCCGGGCCGTCCACACCGCACGCCGGGACACGTCCACCGCGGTCACCTCGGCACCCCGCCGGGCCGCCGCGAGTGCCAGCGCCCCGCTCCCGGTGCCCACGTCGAGCACCCGCGCCCCGCCGGGCACCGCCTCCTCGCGCAGGGCCTCGGCCAGCAGCGCGGTGTCGTCCTGGGGGGCGTAGACGCCCGGAATCAGCAAAGCGATCACGTGACGCGAGTACCCGGACATCGCAGAAATATGGGTCATGTCGCGCACGGCTCTTCCAGCGTGTCCGGCTGGGCGAGTGGGACGCGCAGCGAGGACCTGCCCGCGCGCCAGTCGGCGAGCAGCCGCCGGGCGAGCCGGTCCTCCAGATACTCGGTCGCGTCGATGCCGAAGGCGATGTCCTGGGCCAACTCCGGTTCCTCCTCCAGCAGTCCGCCGATCACCTCGTGCCGGACCACCTGTTCGTGCACCGCGTCCGCCTCCACGTGCTCGTCGTAGAAGAACTGCGCGGCCGCTCCCGCGCCGGTGCGGCGCAGCGCCTCGGCGAGCCGCCGGGAGCCGGGGGAGGAGGTGATCTCCACGTCCGCGAAGTGGCCGACCAGCGCGCCCCGCAGCGCGCGGTGCAGGCCGAACAGCGACATCAGGTTGACGACGGCCAGCATCTCGGCGGGTGCCGCGTCCAGATGGCGGCCGTACGCGGTGTCCAGGCCCAGGTCCCGCATCAGGTCGGCGAACAGACGCGCGTGCACCCGCTCGGCCCGGCCGCCGCCGAACTCGTCGTACTCCACCGCCGCCATCGCCGCCTTCGCCCGGCCCCACAGCCGGGGCAGCACCCAGGCGTGCGGGTCCGCCTCCTTCAGGTGGTACAGGGAGCGCTGCGCCGCGTACTCGCGCAGCTGCCACAACTCGCCCTCGGCGCACAGGAAATGCGTGACGCCGGTGCCCTCGGCCGGTTCCACCAGGAGCGCGCCGAGCGCGTCGTCCAGGCTCGCGTGCCCCGGGGTGTCCGCGCGCAGCGCGGCCAGGAAGCGGTGCTCAAGGGCGGCCCGCAGACGCAGCAGGTCCGGGTCCCACTCGGCCTCGTCGGGCACGCCCGCGAAGCCGCGGTAGTGCAGCTCGTAGCAGAGGTACAGGGCGAGCTGCGGGTCGTCCCCGTAGGGGTCCCCGGGGTCGGTGGGGCCGGGGAGCGGTCCGGTGCCGCGCAGGTATTCGACGAGCGCGGCGGACAGCGGGCCCCGTGCGGGCGGCAGCTCGGGTCCTCGTGGGTTCATGGCGGTCGGGTACCCGGATCCGGGCAGGTCAGTGCCGCCGCCTGGGTGCCGTCCGGTCGCCGCTCGCCTGTTCCTGGGCCTGTGTGTTCGGGGAGATGGCATCCCCGGCCTCGCCCTCGTCGTGGCGCTTCTCGCCGCGCAGCTCGGCCTGCTCGGCCTCGTGCAGCACCTCCTCCAGCGCCGTCTCGGGCCGCTTGCCGTGGTCGTTCCCGCCGGACATGCTGTCTCCTTCCCGTAGGGGTCATCCCCGTGGGTCTCTTTCTGATCTGCATCCGATTACCCGGTACGGCCCCGCCCACGCGCGGGCCCCCGGCGCGGGCTCCGGCGTGCGCCCGCGCCGTCCCCGGGACATGGGCGAGGGGCCGCCGTCTCCCTGCGGACGGCGGCCCCTCGGCTCGGGTGGCCTCTCGGCTCGGTGGCCTCCTGGCTGGATGGCCCTCGGCGGCTCCGCGCCGGACCAGGTGGCCTCGCATGCGGCCGGGTGGCCCCACGTCATGCGGCCGGGTGGCCTCACATATGGACGACCGTCGCCGCGCCCGCGTCCTGCCGCGGCACCCCGCGCCGGTAGAGCAGGAAGGCCAGCACCGCACCCGCGGCGAAGAAGCCCGCCGACCACCAGAAGGCGGTGGTGTAGCTCTCGATCGTGGCCTGCGCCTGGACCAGCTTGCTGGTGGCGTCACGACCGGCCACATAGTGCGTGGCGGCGCTGGTCGCGAGGGTGTTCAGCAGGGCCGTACCGACCGAGCCGCCCACCTGCTGCATGGCGTTGACGCTCGCGGAGGCCACGCCCGCGTCCTCGGCGGCGACCCCGCCGGTGGCCAGCTGCATCGCGGGCGGCATCACGAGACCGAGGCCGAAGCCCGCCACGATCAGCTGCGGCAGCACGGCGGTGCTGTAGTGCGAGCCGAGGCCGATACCGGTCAGCCAGGCCATGCCCGCCATCGCGATGGCGAAGCCCAGCGGGATGACCGCCTTCGGGCCGAGCCGCGGCACCAGGAGCGTGGTGCCCAGCTGCGCCGCCACCATCAGCGCGCCGACCATCGGCAGGAACGCCACACCGGTTTTGGTGGGGCTGAAACCGAGGTTGAGCTGGAGGTAGTAGGTGAGGAAGAGGAACACGCCGAACATGCCGGCGCCGGTGATCAGCACGGCGAGGAAGGAGGCGGCCCGGTCGCGGTCCAGCAGGATCCGCAGCGGCAGCAAGGGGTGCGCGGCACGGGTCTGCCACCAGGCGAACGCGGCGAGCAGCAGGGCGCCGGCGAGCAGGAAGCCCCAGGTCAGCGGGGAGTGCCAGTGGTGGCTCTCGGCGTTGGAGAAGCCGTAGACCACGGAGAAGAGTCCGGCGGCGACCAGGACCGTGCCCGGCACGTCCAGCTTGGCGTGGCTCGCGTCGCGGTGGTTGCCGAGCAGGATCCAGCCGCCCGCGAAGGCGATGACCGCGATGGCCACGTTCACGTACAGCGTCCAGCGCCAGTCCAGGGCGTCGGTGAGCAGCCCGCCGAGCAATAGGCCGACCGCGCCGCCGGCGCCGGCGATCGCGCCGTAGACGCTGAACGCGCGGGCCCGCTCGCGGGCGTCGGTGAACGTGGTGTTGAGCAGGGAGAGCGCGGCCGGTGCGAGCAGCGCGCCGAAGGCGCCCTGGAGGGCGCGGGCGGTGACCAGCATGGTGAAGCCGTTGGCGGCGCCGCCCAGCGCGGAGGCCCCGGCGAAGCCGACGACGCCGACGAGGAAGGCGGGCTTGCGGCCGAACAGATCGGCGATGCGGCCGCCGAGCAGCAGCAGCGAGGCGAAGGCCAGCGCGTAGGCGGTGACGATCCACTGCCGGTTGCCGTCGGAGAAGCCGAGGTCGCGCTGGGCGGAGGGCAGGGCGATGTTCACGATCGTGGCGTCGAGGACCACCATCAGCTGGGCGACGGCGATCACCGCGAGGATCCACCAGCGACGGGGCGAGGCATCGTGCGGCGCCGTCCCGGTCCCCGTTCGGGGATCGTCGGTCAGGGTCTTTTGGGACATGGGGGAACCACTCCAGGGAAGTCGTTCACGCGCGAGTCATACGGCGTACATAAACGAAACGGTTTCGTACGCGTCGAGGCTAGACCAGCTTGAGCGAAACGGCAACGTTTCGCTGTCGCGCCCGGAAAGGCGCACCGCCCGGCGACGGCGCGGGCCCGCCCGGGGCCCCGTCCGCGCCGCTTCCACGTGCGCGGAGTATCCGGATGTGGCGCCCTGGATACACCGCGAGGTTCGGCCCAGGAGCTCGCGGATCCCGCACGCCGTCGCGATGAGGTCGCCACCATGTCCCACGCCCCGTCCCCCGCAGGACCGTCGAACCGCGCTCGGCCGGTGACGAAGTCCGGCCCGGCGGCGGATCCCGGCGCCCGGCCCGCCGATCAGCGGGCACCTCGCCGCACGGCCCTGGTGACCGGCGCCTCCTCCGGTATCGGCGCGGCCGTGGCACGTCGGCTGGCCGCCGACGGCGACTGGCGGCTGGTGCTCAACGGCCGCGACCTCACCCGTCTGGAGCAGGTGGCCGCCGGGACATCGGCGCTGACCGTCGCCGCCGACCTCAGCTGGCCCGGCGCCGACCGCCGGGTGACCGAGACCGCCCTCGACCACCTGGGCCGCGTGGACCTGCTCGTGGCGGGCGCCGGTGTCGGCTGGGCCGGCGATTTCACCGGTATGCCCCGCGCCCGCATCGACGAACTGGTCGGCACCGATCTGCTCGCCACCCTGCACCTCGTCCGCGGACTGCTGCCCCACATGGTCGCGGCCGGCTCCGGACGGATCGTGCTGCTCGGCTCCGTCGCGGGCAGTGTGGGCGTGCGCGGCGAGGCGGTGTACTCCGCGGTCAAGGCCGCCGTGGCCGCCTTCGCCGACGCGCTGCGCTACGAACTGCGCGGCACCGGCGTCGGCGTCACCCATGTGGTCCCCGGCGTGGTCGACACCGCCTTCTTCGACCGGCGCGGCGCCCCCTACCGGCGCACCTGGCCCCGCCCGGTGCCGCCCGAGCGGGTCGCGGACGCCGTGCTCACCGCCGTACGGCGCGGCACCGACGAGGTGTACGTGCCCGGCTGGCTGCGGCTGCCCGCCCGGGTGCGCGGCGCCGCGCCGGGGCTCTACCGGCGGCTCGCCGCCCGCTTCGGGTGAGCGCCCGTGCTCGCCCTCCCGGTCGGCCTCGCCCTGTGCTCGGCGCTTGCGAACGCCGCCTCCTCGGTGCTGCAACGCCGGGCCGCCGCGGTGGACACCCCCGCGGAACCCGGCGGCCCCGGCGCGCTGCTGCGGGGGCTGCGGCGACTGCTGCGGCGCCCGGACTGGCTGGCCGGAGTCGCCCTGCTGATGCTGTCCGCCGTCATGCAGGGCTGGGCACTGGCCGTGGGCAGTCTCTCGCTGGTCCAGCCGCTGCTCGCCACCGAGCTGCTGTTCACGCTGATCGTGGGCGGCCTCGTCTTCCGGCGCCGCCCGGGCGGCCGCACCTGGCTGGCGTTCGTCGCGCTCGCCGTGGGGCTGGCCGTCTTCCTGCTCTCGGCCGCGCCACGCCCGGGCCGCGACGACGCCACCTCCCGGGCCTGGCTCATGGCGGGCGGGGTGGCCTGCGCCGTCGTCCTGCTGCTGGTGCTGGCCGCCCGTACGGTACGGGGGCCCGCCCGCGCGGCGCTGCTGGGCCTCGCCTCCGCCGTGTCCTTCGCGACCACCGCCGCGCTGCTCAAGGAGAGCGTGGGACGGCTGCGGCTGGGGCCGGGCGTGATGTTCTCCCACTGGTCGCCGTACGCCACCGCCGCCGTCGGGCTGGTCGCCTTCCTGCTGCTCCAGAGCGCGCTCGGCGCCGGATCGCTGGCCGCCTCCCAGCCCGCGCTCACCCTGGGCGACGCGCTCACCAGCGTGGCGCTCGGCTGGGCGCTGTTCGAGGAGTCCGTACAGCTCGGGCTGCGGATGATCCCCGAGGCCATCGGCATCGTGCTGATCGGCGCGGGCAGCATCGGACTGGCCAACACGCTCTCCGCCGGGCGCGGTTGGGACGCACCCGCCGAGCCGGACGGCAGTGAGGTCCGGACCCGCCGTGAGTGAACACCTGATCCCCTGGCGGGCTCCCCGGCCGTCGGCGCGCGCCCTGGGTACGGCCGCCGCGCTGCTGCCGCTCGGGCTGGTGGGCGCCCATGTCGGCCCGGCCGCCACCTGGCTGCCCGCCGTACGGCTGCCGCTGTTCCCCCGGCTCGCGGGCACCGGAGCGCCCCACCATGTCGCCCTGACCTTCGACGACGGCCCCGACCCGGTCGCCACGCCGCGCTTCCTGGACGCGCTGGACGGACTCGGCGTGCGCGCCACCTTCTTCGTGCTCGGCGAACACGCGGTGCGCCATCCCGCGCTGGTCGCGGAGACCGCACGGCGCGGGCACGAGATCGCGGTGCACGGCTGGCGCCACGACCGGCCCTGGCACCCCGCCCTCGCCCGCGAACGCGAGGGCGTCGCCCGCACCGCCCGCGCCGTCCACGACCTCACCGGCCGCAGCCCCCGCTGGTACCGGCCGCCGTACGGCATCCTCACCTCCCCCCGCTGGCTGGCCGCCCGGCGCGCCGGGCTGCGCCCGGTCCTGTGGTCCGCCTGGGGCAAGGACTGGCGCGCGGACGCCACCCCGCGGTCGGTGCACGCCCTGGTGACCGCGCAGCTGCGGGGCGGCGGCACGATCCTGCTCCACGACTCGGACCGGCAGTCCGCGCCCGGCTGCTGGCGAGCGGCCCTCGACGCCCTGCCGGGCATCGTCGGGGACTGCCGGGAGGCGGGGCTGGCGGTCGGGCCGCTGGGGGAGCACGGGATCGGCTGATCAGGAAGACGAGGGGCCGGCGCGTTCGGCGCGTTCGGCGAGTTCCGCCACCGCCGCCATCGGGTCCGCCCGGAACAGGGCGCGCGCCTGCGCCGCCCGCGCCGGGCCGCAGGACGGAAGGTCGGCCAGGGCCTTCAGCAGGCCGGGCGGGTCCGGGGCGAGGGCCGAAAGACCCAGGTCGGCCATCCGGTGGACGCCCTCCAGGCCATGGCCCGGCAAGGGGCGGTAGCCGATCACCGGCAACCCGGCGGCGAGGGCCTGGACAGCGGTCTGACCGGCCGCGTTGTCCAGCAGGGCGTACGACGCGCCGAGCAGCCCCGGCATGTCCGCTACCCAGTCGAGGGCGAGCGCCCCGGGAACCCGGCCGATCCGGTCGTACAGCCGCCGGTTACGACCGCACAGCACCACCGGCAGATACCCGGCGCCGGCGAGCAGCGCGGCGGTCGCGTCCGGCCGGGACGCCGCTCCCCAGGCACCCGCGGACAGCAGCACCGGCGGCCGGCCGGGCGCACGACCGGCGAACCGCTCCCGCCAGCGCGCCGCGCCCGGGGCCGGGGCCGAGAACGGCGGGGCCACGGCGGGACCGGTCGGCACGGCCGCCACCCCGAGGCTCCCGCGCACCTCCCGGGCCGCCGCGTCCGTCAGGCACAGATAGCGGTCGTTGCCCGGGTGCAGCCACTGCCGGTGCACGGCGAAATCGACCAGATAGACCGCGCTCGGCACCCGCAGCCGCCCCCGCGCCCGCAGATGCCCGGTCAGCTGGGCGGCCAGATGGAAGACCGACACCACGACATCGGCGTCCACCCGGTCCACGAGGGTGAGCAGCCGCTCCCCGGCGAGCCGCGCCAGTGGCACCCCGCTCGGCCGGGTGCCGCCCGGGCCGCCGCGCAGGAACGCGTCGTAGACCCCGGCGTACACCCAGGGCGCGTGCCGGACCACCCCCTGGTACCAGCCGCGCAGCCCCGCCCCGAGCCCGCGGGGCAGCAGCGTCAGCACGTCGACGACGTACGGCTCATGGCCGTACCCCCCGGCCCGCCGCGCCAGTTCGGCGGCGACCGTGTCATGTCCCGCCCCCATGCTCGCGCTCAGGACCAGCGTCCGGCGCCGCCGGGGCACCTCGGCAGATGCGCACACGGGGACCGATTCTCCGGGCCGGGACGGCCGAACCGGACAGGCCGGGCCGTGTCGGGCCGTGTCGGGCCGCCTCGATGGACCCGACTGGCCGACTCCTCCGTGGCGGGACGCCCGGACCGTGCCAGAGTGAAGCCAGGCGCGCGTTCACGCCGGACCCGCACGCGCGCGGCGGTGAGCACGGGAGGTGCCGTGAGTCGGTTGCGGCGCGGCCTGCACCGCGCTTGGCGGTGGATCCGCGTCCAGGCCCTGTTCGCACACGGCCGGGAGCTGGAGCTGATGCACCGGGCCATGGGTTTCGCCACCCTGGCACTGGTGACACTGGCCCCGCTGCTGATCGTGGTCGCCGCCGCCGATCCGCTGGTCCAGGGCGGGTTCGCCTCCTGGCTGACCGACGGGATGGGACTGTCCGGCGCCTCCGCGCGCGTGGTCACGGACGTCATCAGCCCCCCGCACAACGTCATCGGCACCACCAGCGCCTGGAGCGCCGTGCTGCTCGCCGTGTTCGGCGTGTCCTTCGGGGGCAGCGTGCAGAACGCCTACGAACGCATCTGGGGCCTCGCCGCCGGGCCCTGGCACCGGGTCTGGCGGCAGGCCACCTGGCTGATCGTGCTGACCGCCTACCTCTACCAGGAGGTGGCGACCAAGGCCGCGCTGCACGGCTCCCAGCGGATCCTGCTGTCCGGGCTCAGCGGTGTGCTGTTCTTCTGGTGGGGGCAGCACTTCCTGCTCGGCGACCAGGTCCGCTGGCGGGAACTGCTGCCCGGCGCGCTGGCCACCATGGTGGGCCTCGCCGGGCTGCGCGCCTTCTCCTACCTCGTCTTCACGCCCCTCATCGTCACCAACGCCCTGAGCTACGGCGCGGTCGGCACCGTCCTCGTCCTGGAGTCCTGGCTGATCGGCGTCGGTTTCGTCATCTACGGCGGCGCCCTGTTCGGCCGCTGGTTCTGCGAGCACCACTGGGTGATGCCGGTCCATCTGCGCCGCCATGAGCACGAGGACGGCGGGGAGAGCGGGGGCCCGGGAGAGGACGAGGCCCCTTAGGGGACCGTCCCGGCTCCCCCTGCGATACCCCGTTCCACGACGAACCGCCTCGGCACGACCAGCGGCACGTCCCGCCCCCGCCAGGGCCGCGCCGGGTACGACGCCCCGGACCTACGTCATTTGCCGCCGCACCAGTTCATGCAGTCGGCCCGTCGTGTCCGCGAGCAGCTCGGCCGGGCTGCCCTGCTGGACCACGCGGCCGTCCTCCATGACGATCACCCGGTCCGCGTCCATGACCGTGGACAGACGGTGGGCGATCACGACGCGGGTCGCGTTCAGTTTGCGGGTGCTGTCGATGACGATGCGCTGGGTGTCGTTGTCCAGCGCGCTGGTCGCCTCGTCGAAGAAGAGGATGCGGGGGCGGCGGATCAGCGCCTGGGCGATCATCAGCCGCTGGCGCTGCCCGCCGGAGACCGAGCCGCCGCCGGAGACGATGGTGTGCAGGCCCATCGGCATGCGCTCGATGTCCTCGGCGAGCCCCGCCATCTCGGCCGCCGCCATCGCCTCCTCGGGGGTGTACGGCTCGGTGCCGCAGATGACGTCCAGGAGGGAGCCGGTGAAGGGCTGGGCGTGCTGGAGCACCACCCCGCACTGCCGGCGCACCGCCGACTGATCGAGGGCGGCGAGGTCCTGGCCGTCGTACAGGACACTGCCCGACAGGGGCCGGTCGAAGCCGATCAGCAGCCGCAGCAGGGTGGACTTGCCGCAGCCGCTGGGGCCGACGACCGCGACGAACTCCCCGGCCCGCACGGCGAAGTCGACACCGTCCAGGACGAGCGGGCCGTCCTCGGAGTACCGGAAGGACAACTTGCGGGCCTCCAGCGCGCCGGTCAGCGGACCGGGCCGGGTGCTTCCGGCGCGGACCTCGGGGGCGGCCCGGAGGACCGGCCGGATCTCCTCGAACAGCGGCAGCGCGGCCACCGCCGACACCAGCGAGCCGGTCAGCTGGGTGACGGAGGTCAGCACCATCGTCACCGAGGTGTTGAAGGTGAGGAAGTCCGCCGCCGACAGCGTGCCCCGCGCCGGACCCGCCAGCAGCATGAACATCAGCAGCGAACACACCGGCAGATAGACCGCCCCGAGCACCGCGGTGAGGTTCTTGATCCGCCCGGCCTTCTGCTGGAGCTCCCGGCTGCGCGCGAACTCCCGTGCCCAGGCGGCGTACGCGTAGTTCTCGGCGGCCGCGACCCGCAGCTTGGGCAGCCCGCGCAGGGTCTGGAACGCCTGGTTGTTCAGCCGGTTGCCGAGCACCACCAGACGGCGCTGCCAGCGCACCTGCCACAACCCGAGCCCCAGGAACACGGCCGCGATCACGACCAGCATGCCGATCGCCGCGAGCGCCATCGGCACGCTGTACCACAGCAGCAGACCGAGGTTCATCGCGCCGACCGTCACCGACTGGGCGACCACCGGACCGACGCCCGCCAGCATCCGGCGCATCGCGCTGATCCCCATGGCCGCACTGGCCAGTTCACCGGTGGAGCGCTCGGTGAAGAACCGGGTGGGCAGCCGCAACAGCCGGTCCCAGACGGCCGGTTGCAGCGCCGCCTCCACACGCCCCTCAAGGCGCAGGATCGACAGGTTCTCCAGCAGGGTGAACGCCGCCGACACCACCCCGCTCACCAGCACCGCCAGGCACACCTGGACTATCAGGCCCTCCTCGGCCCTCGGCACGTACTCGCCGAGCACCTTGCCGGTGGCGATGGGCACCAGCGCGCCGATCGCCACCGTCACCAGACCCGCGAACAGCAGCCCGAGCAGATCGCCGCGGGCGCCGCCCAGCGTGAACCGGAGCAGCCCGAGCGGTGAGAGCGCCTTGTCGGGCAGCGGCCGGTAGAACATCACCGCGCGCGGCTCGAACTCCTCGGCGTTCGCCTTGTCGATGGCTGTCTCCCGGCCGCTGCCGGGGTGGACGGCCGCATAGCCGCCGCGCCGCCACAGCAGGGCGACCGGCGCCCCGGACAGCGCCCGCTGCCCCACCAGCGGTCCCACGTTCTCTCGCCACCAGCGCCCTTCGAGCCGTACGGCACGGGTGCGCACCCGGGAGGCCAGCGCCACCCGCTCCACCGGATCGAGGCGCTCGCTCTCGGTGCCGCTCCGCGCGGGCTCGGCGAGTTTGATCCCGGCGGCCTCGGCGACCAACGCGCAGGCCGCGTACGTGGCATCGGCGTCGGCGGCCGTCGTACGACGCCCCGAGCGGCGGCCGATCGAGGCCAGCAGGGTGCGGTCCGCCTGGGCGCCCGCCGCCTCACCGGCCTTGATCCCGGCGGCCGTCCGGGTCTCATGGCTGCGCTCCAGCTGCTCGATCCAGCGGTCCAGCGCGGTCAGCAGCCGGTACTGCTGGTCGACCAGCGACTGCCACAGCGCCGGGTCCATCAGCAGATCGGCGGCGGCCTCCGCGCCGTACAGGGAGCCGTACTGGACGCTGCCGGGCGGCACCTGCATCCAGAACACATCGTCGTCCGTGGGGACTTCGGGCCGCTCCTCGGCCAGCGGGGCCTGGAAGAGGACGGACAGACCGCGGCCGACGCCGAGCGCGAGGGCGTACTCCAGCGGGCTGGACGCGGGCGGCACGTACTGCGGCCGCCCGTACTCGTCGTACGACCAGGTCTGGGTGCCCGTCTGCTGGTACAGCTCGCGCAGGTTCACCCGGTGCACCACGCAGTCCCGCGCCGGGCGGGCCACCAGGGTGTGCCGGGGACCGGCGACCGGGCCGAGCAGCAGCGCGCCCGCGTCGAGGCGGCCCAGATGGTGCCAGTGGCCCTGCTGTTCGGCGTCCACGGCGAACAGGTCCAGGGCGCCGGCCGCCACCAGCCACAGCACCTGGGGCCCCTCCAGATCGAGGCGGGTGAGCCCGGCGCAGTCCACCCGGGTGCCGAGCGCGCCCAGGGCGCCGAGCACCAGGTCGCCCTCGTACCCCTCCTGAACAGACGTCATCAACGCTCCCTGACCAGCGCCGCGTACGCGCCGCCGCGCGCCACCAGCTCCTCGTGCCGCCCGCGTTCGACCACCGTGCCGTGCTGGAGCACGACGATCTCGTCGCTGTCGCGGACCGTGCTCAGCCGGTGCGCGATCACCACACAGGCGCAGCCGCGCCGCCGCAGGTTGTCCATCACCACCAGCTCGGTCTGCGCGTCCAGCGCGCTGGTCACCTCGTCCAGCACCAGGATGCTGGGCCTGCGCACCAAGGCCCGGGCGATCTCCAGGCGTTGGCGCTGCCCGCCGGAGAAGTTGCGGCCGTCCTGGTCGACCCTGCCGTGGATGCCGCCGGGCCGGCGCGCCACCACCTCGTACAGGGCCGCGTCCTTCAGCGCCTCGACCACCGCCTCGTCCGGGATCGAGGGGTCCCACAGGGCGACGTTGTCGCGGACCGAGCCCTCGAAGAGGAACACCTCCTGGTCCACGAAGGAGACGGAGGCGGCGAGCGCGCCGCGCGGGATGTCCTCAAGGCGTCGGCCGTCGATCCGGATCACCCCCTCCCAGGGCGCGTAGAGGCCCGAAATGAGCCTGGACACCGTGGACTTGCCGCTGCCCGAGCCGCCCACCAGCGCCACCTGCTGCCCCGGCCCCACGGTCAGGTCGAACCCGCTCAGCAGCGGCTTGTCCAGCGGGCTGTAGCCGAACGCGACGTTCTCCAGCTCGACATGGCCGCGCAGCCGCCGCGTCTCGTCGCCGGGGCCGCCCCGCGCGTAGAGCGGATCGGCCTGGAAGTTCTCCACGTCCTTCAGCCGGGCCACATCGGCCGCGAAGTCCTGGATGCGCCCCGCCACCCCGTTCAGCCGGGTCAGCGGCGCGGTGAAGCGGGTCACCAGCGCCTGGAAGGCCACCAGCAGACCCACCGAGATATGCCCCTCGACGGCGCGCAGCCCACCGATCCACAGGATCAGCGCGCTGTTGAACGTGGCCAGCGTCGGGGCGACCACCCCGAGCCAGGCGCTCGGCACCCCGAGGCGCTGCTGCTCCTCCAGCGTGGCGGCGTGCTGCCCGGCCCACTTGCGGAAGTAGCCGTCCTCACCGCCGGTCGCCTTCATCGTCTCGATCAACTGGAGCCCGGTATAAGCGGTGTTGGTCAACCGGGCGGTGTCCGCGCGCAGCTTGGCCGTGCGGGTCGCGCGCAGCCGTACGACCAGCCGCATGGCGACGATGTTCAGCAGGGCCACGCCGATGCCGAGGAACGTCAGCTGGGGGTCGTAGGTGTAGAGCAGCACCGCGTACAGCACGACCACGATCGCGTCCACGCCGGCCGCCGCGAGGTCGCGGGCCAGCGTCTCCGCCACCTGGTCGTTGGACTGAAGGCGCTGCACCAGGTCGGCGGGGGAGCGCTGGGCGAAGAACGTCACCGGCAGCCGCAGCAGATGGCGCAGGAAGCGGGCGCTGCTCAGCGTGGAGGAGATGATCCGGCCGTGCAGCAGATTGGCCTGCTGGAGCCAGGTCAGTACCAGGGTGAGCAGGACACAGGCGGCCATCGAGGTGAACAGCACGCCCAGCAGCGAGGTCTGTCCGCCGATCAGGAACATGTCGATATAGGTGCGGCTCAGCGCGGGTACGGCCGCGCCCACCGCGACCAGCAGCAGGCTGGCCAGCACCGCGGCGGGCAGGGTGCCCGCGGTGCCGCGCAGCCGGGCCGGCAGCGCGCCGAGCACACCCGGTCTGCGGCCGCCGCGGGTGAAGTCCTCGCCGGGCTCCAGCACCAGGACGACACCGGTGAAGCTGCCGTCGAACTCCTCCAGGGGCACGAAACGGCGGCCCTTGGCGGGGTCGTTGATGTGGACGCCGCGCCGGCCGAGGCGGCGGCCCGTCCCGTCGTAGACGACGTAGTGGTTGAACTCCCAGAACAGGATGGCCGGGGCGCGCACCTCGGCGAGGGCGGCCAGGTCCATCTGCATGCCCTTGGCGGTCAGGCCGTAACTACGCGCCGCCTTCAGGAGGTTGCTGGCGCGCGAGCCGTCCCGGGAGACACCGCAGGCGATGCGCAGCTCCTCCAGCGGGACATGCCGGCCGTAGTGGCCGAGGACCATCGCGAGGGCGGCGGCGCCGCACTCGACGGCCTCCATCTGGAGCACCGTGGGCGTACGGACCGTGCCGGTACGGGATGTGGGGACCGGACGCCGGGCGGGGGCGGCGCGTCTGCGGCCGCGGGTCTCCTGCGGAGCGGTCGTCACGGGAGCAGCCAATCGACGGGGTGCTGGTCGGCCAGCCGGATGGAGGCGGAGGCGAGGGTCATGGAGTCCGGCCGGAACGGCGGCCCGTCGGCGGTCGACCACCGGTAACCGCTTTTGGCGGTACGGGACTTGTCCAGCTCCACGGTCACCGCGACCGGACGGCCGTCCTTGGTGAACTGTCGGCCGAGCTGGCTGTCGCCGAGGAACGCGGCGATCGACTGCGCGGACTGCGCGGCCCGGTCCACCGAGCGCACCCGGCCGCGCAGCACGCCGTAGCGCTGCGCCGGTACGGAGGAGACGGTGAGATCCACGGCGGCGCCCGCGGGGATGGCGGCGGCGTTCTCGGCGGGGACGTACACGGTCGCGTACAGCGGGTCGTCCGCGTGGGCGACCTTCTCGACGGCGGCCACATCGGTGCCGGTCTGCACGATCTGCCCGATGGTGGCGGCGAGCGTGGTGATCCTGCCCGCGGCGACCGTGCGGACGACCGAATCCCCTTGCGGGGTACGGACCTTGATCACGGGGGCGTTCGCGGGCAGCTGTCGGCCCTGCCGGGCGAGGACGGCCGTCACCTGCCCCGCCACGGGACTCTGGAGGACGTAACTGCCCTGCCCGTGGGTGAGGATGGCGCCCGCGCTCACCGTGGAGGCGACCGAACCTGTCACCGCCCAGACGGAGGCCGCGGCCATGACGGCGACGGTGACCCCGAGCGCGAGCCGGCCCTGTGGGCGGGCGAGTCGCACCGGGAGGTCCAGCTCCTGGGGCGACTGGAGTTTGGCGAGGGCCTGTTGGCGGAACTGCACGGAACTTCCCTCACCTGTGGGGGAGTCGCGGGTGGTTCGGGACGCCCGAGAGCCCCGGAGCCGGGGGACGGCTCCGGGACCGACGGGTTTGCAAGGAGGGCTCGGTCAGAGACCGGCGACCAGGCCGGTGACCGGGGCCACGTTCAGGCCGGTGACACCCTCGACCGTGCCGATGGCCGTGTTGGCCAGGTCGGAGACCGGGGCGATGCCGTTGACGGCGCCGGTCACGGTGTTGAGGGCGTTCACCTGGAGACCACCGGAGACGGCGTCCAGCTCGGCGTCGGCGATCTCGGCGGTCTGGACCTGGGGGGTGGAGTTCATGATGGAACTTCCCTTCATATGGATATTCACAAGGGGGGAACGAGACCCTCTCCGGTCGACAGGCGATCAACAGGAGGAGGGCCGCGGTGCGAAGGATCAAAGCACGCACGTCGTCCGCGCTTCCACTCAAACAGGGCCCTCACCAGGGAACTTGATCCACGAGGGGGTGCAACCGTGCAGGCGCGGGCACGGCTTGTCGGCGACTTTTTCACATGTGGCACGGCATCGTCGCGGCCACGGGCTTGCCTCGGGGGGCGGCGTCCGGCACGGCAGCCACTCGGGGCGGGCCGAGGGTGCCCGGATGTGCAGAAGCGCTGACCGCGGTGGCTTGGTTGAGTATTCAATGTGCAGATTCGCTGAAGCGGTGATTCCGGTACGGAGCCGGAACTGAACGTATTTGGCCGGTCGCTGCACGTGTTTTTTCGGGCGGGCGGGCTTTCCATCGGGTGCGCGGGCGCTCAATCGCCGCGCGCCCGCAGGAGCAGCAGCGCCACATCGTCGCGGCGCGCCCCCGCCGGCACGCTCCGGCGCACCAGTTCGTCCGCGAGCGTCTCCAGCGGCAGGTCGCCCAGCTCCGCGAGGCGTGCGCTCAGTTCCGCGAGGGCGTCCTCGATGTCCACGCCGGGCGATTCCACCAGGCCGTCGGTATAGAGGACGAGGACCGAACCGGGCGTGAGGGCGACCTCGGTCGTCGGGTACGCCGCCGACGCGTCGATGCCGAGCAGCGGGCCCCCGGCCAGGTCCAGCACCCGCACCTGCCCGTCGGGCCGCCTCAGCAGCGGCGGCGGATGTCCCGCGCGCGCCATCACGGCGAGCCCGGCCGCCGGGTCGAGGCGCAGATACAGACAGCTGGCGAACAGCTCCGTGCCCAGGTCGATCAGCAGCCGGTTGGTGCTGGCCATCACCTCGTGCGGGCCCTGCCCCACCGCGGTGTACGCCCGCACCGCGGTGCGCAGCTGCCCCATCAGGCCCGCCGCCGTCACGTTGTGCCCCTGCACGTCCCCGATCACCGCCGCCGTCAGGGGCCGGGCCGCGACCAGGTCGTAGAAGTCGCCGCCGATCTCCATGCCATGGGTGGCAGGCAGATACCGGGCCGCCGCCTCCACCCCCGGCAGCGACGCCAGCGAGTGCGGCAGCAGCGCCTGCTGCAGCCCGTGCGCCAGCTGGTGCTCGGCGTCGTAGAGCATGGCGCGCTCCAGGGCCTGTGCGATCAGCCCGCCGAGGGCGGTCAGTACGGCCCGTTCGTCGGCGGGGAAGAGCCGCGGTTCGGCGTACGCCAGCACACAGGTGCCGACCGGCCGCCCGGAGGCGATCAGCGGCAGATACGCCCAGGCCTCGAAGCCGTCCGGGCTCTCCTCCCGCTCCGGGTAGAGCCGCCCCAGCTGCTCCCGGGACTCGAAGAACGCGGGCACCCCGCTGCTCAGCGCCCGCATGCCCGGGGTCCGCTCGGACAACGGCAGCCCATCCCACCGCTCCACCGCGCGCGGCTCGTCGTATCCCCGATGCCCCAGCAGACGCAGCCGCCCGCCCTGCGGCGCGGCGATCACCAACGCCCGGCAGCCCACCGCGGGCGCCAGCTCGTCCCAGACCAGCCGCACCACGTCCCGCACGCCCACCGCCTCGGTGAGCGCGCCCGCCAGGTTCAGCACCTGGGAGATCGTCACCAGCCGGGACGGTCCCGCCTCCACCGGCGCGGCGGCGGGCGCCACGTCGGACATCGGGTGGGTCCGGCCGATGCGCACGCTCAGCCCGGTCAGATTCGGATACAGCCGGAACGACAGCCAGTCGCCGGGCGGCCGCAGCGCCACGAACGAGGTCGGCTGCTGGCTCAGCAGCGCGGCCCGGTAGCGGTCCTCGTAGGTCGGATCGTTCAGCCAGGGCACCGCGATCCACGGCAGGGCGCCGAGCAGTTCGTCCGGGGTCTTGCCGAGCAGGGTGGCGGCGGCCGGGCTGACGTAGCCGATCCGGCCGTGCAGATCCAGCGACGCCAGGCCGTACGGCAGCCGGGCCACCATCCGCGCGGCCTCGACGGAACCCAGGGTGCCCGCCACCTCGGGTCCTGGCGCCGCGAGCAGATCGCGCTCCCGGCCCAGCGGCCTGTGCTCCTTCGCGGCCCGGGCGAGCCGCAGTGCCAGCCGCTTGCAGGCCGCCGTCAGCCGGACCCGCTCCTCGGTGGACAGCTCCGTCGGATGGCTCCCGGGCCAGGTCACGAACACCGCGCCGTACACCTCGTGCGCGGTGGCCAGCGGCAGCGCGGCCAGCGCGAACGGGTACGGCAGCACCACCGCGATCCGCGGATAGTGCCCCGCCATCTCCTCCTCGCCGCCCACCCACACCAGACGCCGCTTGCGCACCGCGTCCGCGACCGGCACCGACGCGCCGAGCCCGAGCCGCTCCCAGGGCGCCGCGAACGCACGGGGCAGGCCCGCGTGCACCGCCATCTCCAGGACCGGCTCGTCGGGTCTGAGCAGGTACACGGCGCCGGAGTGGGCGTGCACCTCCTCCATCATCGCGGCCAGGGCGACCGACAGCACCGGCTCACCGGGGGGTGTCCCGGCGGCCGCCCGTGCGGGCCCTGGCCCGTCGGACACGCCGACCACCTCCTCCTACGGCCGCGTGTCGCATCCCGGATCAAGACTCCCCCGTGACGGCGCCCGGCGCACGGCGAGCACGCCCCCGGCGGCATGCCCCCGCCGGGGGGCGGTACGGCGCGCCGTGGTGTCGGAGCGCTTGGTTGCGGGTTGGACAGGCGCGCCGACGGGACCGCGCCTAGATTCGATGGCGTGGCACACACCTTCGAGGAACTGGTGCAGAAGCAGCGCGCGGCCGACGCGGCCCACACCATGGTCGAGGAGCTGCGCGAGACGTACGGTCCGCCGGCCGAACGCGGCATGACCGGCGTCCAGTCGGGCACCTACGAGACCGCCCTGCGGGCCTGGCGCGACCTCGCTCGCGAGGCGCAGACCGCGCTGAGCGAGTACGCGAAGGACACGGGCCGCCCGCGCGCCGACATCGAGGCCGAGGTGGAACGCGCCGCCGCGGCGCCGGGGGAGCGACCGCCGACGGGCTGACGGGCCTGGCGGGCCGAGGGCCTGGCGAGCGGCCGGGGAAAGGCCCCTGTGCGAGCCGGTATTCGTCGGCCCGCCCCGGGTACCCGGCGACCATGAACACTGCCATGTACGAAGCGGCCACCAGCAGGCAGGTCTTCGGCTACGTCCTCATCCTGATCGCCGGGGTCGTCCTGGTCGGCGGGCTGATCTGGGCGTTCCGGCTGGGCTTCAAGGTGCGTCAGCGCGAGCCCGCCCCACCGCTGCCGGAGGAGCAGCCCAAGCTGCCGCCGACGGGCCCGGTCCGCGAGACCAGCGAGATGCGCGAGCCCCGCGATGTGCCGAGGACCGGCGAGGAGAGCGAGCGGCTCACCCCGCACCAGCTCGACAACATCCGCTCCCAGCGCGCCGACGACCAGCGGCGTCCGCGCTGGTCACCGGGGTCCAGCGGGTCCTTCGGCGGCGGTGGCGGCGGCCGTACCTGAAACGGCCCGTCGCCCGGCTCCCGTTTACGGGTCACGCCGGGCGGATACCCGCGGCGGATAGTCCAGACCAGGTCCGCGGGGTCCGACACGCCGGCCCCGCCGGCCGCCGTACGCAGAGGGTGGATGACACGACGTGATCGCGCAGCCGACCGAGAAACCGGACATACCGCGGACCGAGACGGGGTGGGCGCAGGCGCACAACCGCCGGGACCGGCCGGATCTGGGGGTGCGTACCTGCGTGCCCGCCGTGCCGGACCGCACCGGGGCCTGGCGGCCGGGCAACGGCCCCGAGGACACCATCGTGCGCGGCGAGGACTGAGCGCACGGCACACCGCGGCCTCTGACACCGCACCGGCCCGGCCCCTCGCACGGACGAGGGAACCGGGCCGCCGCGCTGTCCGGCCGCGGGGTTCAGCCGTGCGTCGCCGGATCCGGGGTTCAGCCGTGCGTCTTCGCCAGCAGCTCCAGGATCTCCGCCGTGGTGCCGGTCTCGCCCAGCCGCGGGAAGATCTTCTCGACGCTGTGCGCGTGCGTGGCGGCGTCGCGGTCGGCCATCGCGTCGGTGGCCAGGGTGACGTGGTAGCCCATGGCGTAGGCGTCACGCGCGGTGGACTCGACGCCGATGCTGGTGGCGATGCCGGTCAGCACGATCTGGGTGACACCGCGACGGCGCAGCTGCACATCCAGGTCGGTGCCGAACAGGGCGCTCCAGTTGTGCTTGGTGACCTGGATGTCGCCCGCGTGGCCGGTCAGTTCGTCGACGATGACGTCCCAGCCCTCCGGGAAGGCCGCGCCGCCGCCCTGCTGCTCGGTGCGGCCGGGCATGGCGTCGGAGAAGTCGGGTGCGAAGGACACCCGGACCAGGACGACGGGCAGGTTCCGGGCGCGGAACGCCTCGGCCAGCTCCACCGAGCGGGACAGCACGTCGGCGCCCGAGTGCGGCTCGGTGGGGGAGCCCACGATGCCGTGCTGGAGGTCGATCACGACGAGGGCGGTACGGGGGTCGAGCGTGGTGAGCGACATGAGTCGGTCAGGCCTTTCGAGGGGTTGTTTCAGGGGGCGTTCAGGGGTGTGCGGGGTTTCGCGTGTGTGTTCGGTGGCTACGGCCGCGACAGCCGCTGCATCAGCTCCAGGGCCGCCAGGATCGTCTGCCGTTCCTCGTCGCTGTACCGGTCCTGGAAGGCGCGCGCCAGCCACTCCTCGCGCACCTGCTTGTTGCCCTCGATACGGGTCCGGCCGGCGTCGGTCAGGGTGACCAGCTGACGGCGGCCGTCGTCCGGGTCGGGGGCACGGCGGATCAGACCGTGCTGCTCCAGCCCGGCCAGCGTGGTGGCCATGGACTGCGGGCGCACTCCCTCGGCGGCGGCCAGCGCGCTCGCGGTGGCCGCGCCGTGCTTGCCGACCAGGGTCAGCGCCGACTCCTGCGACGGAGTCAGGTCCGCGTCCTGGGCGACCTCGCGGATACGGCGCCGCAGCCGGCTGAACGCCACCCGCAGATCGCGCGCCGCCCGGACCGCGGCGTCGGAGATGTCTTCCACGCCGGTCACCCTAGGTCCGTCAGGCTGGACTGTCCAGCTGAAACTGTTCAGCTTTGCCTGAAGAAACTCTCGGGTACTCGTCGGACGGCCCGGGAGCCCCCGGAAAGGCGGCCGGAGAAGCGGTCCGGCGGACGCGAGGAGCACGGATGACGCCTGGGGACATGAGCGGCACCGGCGACACGACCGACCGCGCCGCACTGATCGCCGCCCTGCGCGCCGAGGTGGACGGCGAGATCCGCTTCGACGCCGGCAGCCGCGGCGCCTACGCCACCGACGGCTCCAACTACCGGCAGGTGCCCCTCGGCGTCGTCGTCCCCCGCACGGTCGAGGCGGGCGCCCGCGCGGTCTCGGTGTGCGCGCGCTTCGCCGCCCCCGTGCTGTCCCGGGGCGGCGGCACCAGCCTGGCCGGACAGTGCACCAACACCGCCGTGGTGATCGACTGGAGCAAGTACTGCACCGACCTGATCACCGTGGACCTGTACGGCCACTTCGGGCAGGGCTGTGTGCACACCCGCATCCCCTTCGGCCTCAGGACCGCCGAAGGCGTCGCGGACTTCCGCCGCTTCCTGGAACGCGCCGCCGACCTCGTCACCTCCTACGGCGGCTCGCTCTCCGGTGAACACGGCGACGGGCAGGCCCGCGGCGAACTGCTCACCCGGATGTTCGGCGAGCGACTGGTCGGCGCCTTCGGCGAGTTGAAGGCCCTCTTCGACCCGGACGACCGGATGAACCCCGGGAAGATCGTGCGACCCCAGCCGGTCGACGGGCAGTTGCGCCTCGGCGCTGACTGGCGGCCCGACACCCCCGCAACCCGCTTCGGCTTCCCCGACGACGAGCACTCCTTCACCCGCGCGGTGCTGCGCTGCGTCGGCATCGGCAACTGCCGCAGCCACTCCGGAGGGGTCATGTGCCCCTCGTACCGGGCCACTCGGGAGGAGGAGCACTCCACACGCGGCCGGGCCCGGCTGCTGTTCGAGATGCTGAACGGGCACGCCGACTCCGCGATCCGGGACGGCTGGCGCTCCACCGCCGTACGCGACGCCCTCGATCTGTGCCTCGCCTGCAAGGGCTGCAAGTCCGACTGCCCGACCGGCGTCGACATGGCCACCCTCAAGGCGGAGTTCCTCTCCCACCACTACGAGGGCCGCCCCCGGCCCGCCGCGCACTACGCCCTCGGCTGGCTCCCGCTCTGGGCCCGGCTGTCCCGCCTCGCGCCGTCCCTCGTCAACTCCGCGCTGCACGCGCCGGGTCCGGCCCGCGCGGGCAAGCTGCTGGCCGGGGTGGACGGCTCCCGCGCGGCTCCGGTGTTCGCCGAGGAGTCCTTCGTGCAGTGGTGGCGCGCCCGCGCCGACGAACCGCCGGACCCGGCCGACCCGCGCACCGTCCTGCTGTGGCCGGACACCTTCACCACCTACTTCCACCCCGCGATCGGACGCTCGGCCGTCCGGGTCCTGGCGGACGCCGGATTCCGGGTCGCCGTCCCCACCCGGCCGGTGTGCTGCGGCCTGACCTGGATCTCCACCGGCCAACTCGACACCGCGAAACGGGTGTTGCGCCGCATTCTCGATGTGCTCGCGCCCTATCTGGAGGCCGGCACCCCGGTGATCGGGCTCGAACCCTCCTGCACCGCGGTCTTCCGCTCCGACGCCCCCGAACTGCTCCCCGACAACCAGGACGTGCAGCGCCTGGCCGGGCAGGTCCGCACCTTCGCCGAACAACTCGTCCACCACGCCCCGGACGACTGGCGGCCGCCCGCGCTCGCCCGCCAGGCCCTCGTACAGACCCACTGCCACCAGCACGCCGTCCTGAAGGACGACGCCGACCGCGCGCTGATGCGGCGGGCCCACCTCGACGCCGACGTCCTCGACGAGGGCTGCTGCGGACTCGCCGGGAACTTCGGCTTCGAACGCGGCCACCACGAGGTCTCCATGACCGTCGCCGAACAGGGCGTGCTGCCCGCCGTGCGGGGCGCCGCGCCCGACAGCCTGGTCCTCGCCGACGGCTTCAGCTGCCGCACCCAGACCGAGGAGGGCGGCACCGGCCGCCGCGCGCTGCACCTCGCCGAGGCCCTGGCCCTCGCCCTCGACGGCAACCTGCCGAGCGACCACCCCGAGCGGCTGGCCGACCGCCCGTCCCCGCCGTCCCGCGCGGCCCGCTGGGCGACGACCGCCGCCCTGCCCCTGGGCGACGACCGCCGCCCTGCCCCTGGGCGCCGCACTCGCCCTGCGCCTGCTGCGGCGCCGCGCCTGAGGAGCCCCGCATGAGCGACCTGCCGGCCATCGACGCGCTGGACACCGCCGTCTACACCGTGCCCACCGACACCCCCGAGGCGGACGGCACCCTCGCCTGGGACCGCACCACCCTCGTCCTGGTCACCGCCCGCAGCGGCCGCACCACCGGACTCGGCTACACCTACGCGCCGGCCGCCACCGCCCACCTCGTCCATGAACTGCTCACCGGCACCGTCACCGGCCGCCCGGCCCTCGATGTGCCGCGCGCCAACGAGGAGATGCTCCGGGCCGTACGCAACGCCGGCCTGCCCGGGGTGGCCGCCCAGGCGATCTCCGCCGTCGACATCGCCCTGTGGGACCTCAAGTCCCGCCTCCTCGGCCTGCCCCTCGTCCACCTGCTCGGCGCCGCCCGCGACGAGGTGCCGGTCTACGGCAGCGGCGGCTTCACGACCTACGACGCCGAGCGGCAGGACCGCCAACTCCGGCACTGGACACATGAGTCGGGCATCCCCCGGGTGAAGATCAAGATCGGGGAGTCCTGGGGCCGCCGTACCGGACGCGACCTCGAACGCGTCGACCGGGCCCGGGCGACCATCGGCGACGGCGCGGAGCTGTACGTCGACGCCAACGGCGCGTACACCGGCGGCCAGGCCCGCCGCCTCGCGGGCCCCCTCGCCGACGCGGGCGTCACCTGGTTCGAGGAACCCGTCTCCTGCGACCACCTCACCACCCTCGCCGACCTGCGCCACCGGCTCCCGATGGACGTCACCGCCGGTGAATACGGCTACACGCTCCCGTACTTCGCGCAGCTGATCGCCGCCGGAGCCGTCGACTGCCTCCAGGCCGACGCCACCCGGTGCGGCGGCATCACCGGCTGGCTGCGCGCCGCCGCCCTCGCCCACGCGCACGGCATCGACATCTCCGGCCACTGCGCGCCGAGCGCCCACGCCCACGCGGCCGCCGCGGTGCCCGGCCTGCGCCATCTGGAGTGGTTCCACGACCACGTCCGCACCGAACGGCTGCTCTTCGACGGCGTCCTCGACCCCGGCGGCGGAAGCATCACCCCGGGCGCCGACGGAGCACCCGGACTGGGCCTCACCCTCGCCGAGGAGCGTGCGGAGCCGTACCGGGTCCAGTGAACCCACCGAAGCGGAAGCCGAGTGAACTCACCTAGAGGGAAAGGGAGTCGAGCATCATGCCTACGACCGTCGTCATCACCGGGGCGAGTGCCGGGATCGGCCGTGCCACGGCGCGCCGCTACGGCCGGCGCGGGGCCGACGTCGTCCTGGTCGCGCGGGGCGAGAGCGGCCTCGAAGCGGTCGCCGACGAGGTCGCGGCGCTCGGCGGGCGCCCCCTCGTGCAGCCCGCCGACATGGCCGACCCGGCACAGGCGGAGACCGTCGCGGCGGCCGCCGAGCGGGAGTTCGGCCCGATCGACGTCTGGATCAACTGCGCCTTCGCCTCCGTGTTCGCGCCCTTCGACCGGATCACCCCGGACGAGTACCGGCGCATCACCGATGTGACCTATCTGGGCTTTGTCAACGGCACCCGCGCCGCCCTCGCCCGGATGCTGCCGCGCGACCGGGGCACCATCGTGCAGGTCGGCTCCGCGCTCGGCGAACGCTCGATCCCGTTGCAGTCCGCGTACTGCGGCGCCAAGCACGCCATCAACGGCTTCACCTCGTCCCTGCGCACCGAACTCCTGCACCGCGGCAGCCGGGTGCGCGTCACCGTCGCCCAGCTGCCCGCCGTCAACACCCCGCAGTTCGACTGGGTCCGCAACCGTCTGGACCACCACCCCATGCCGGTCCCGCCGATCTACCAGCCGGAGGTCGCCGCCCGCGGCATCATGTACGCGGCCGACCATCCGCGCCGCAAGCAGTACTACGTGGGTGCCTCGACGGTGGCCACCATCTGGGCGAACCGGCTCTTCCCCGCCCTCCTCGACCGCTACCTGGCCCGCACCGGCTACGACGCCCAGCAGACGACCGCCGTCCCGCCCACCGGCGAGGACAACCTCTTCACGCCGATCGACCGGGGCCCCGGGCAGGACCGGGGAGCCCACGGCGCGTTCGACGACAGCGCACACGCCCACTCCTGGCAGGAGGCCGCCCTGCGCCACCCCGCCACCACGGCCGTCGGCGCGGGAGCGGCCGCGTGCGCCGCCTTCGCGGGGGTACGGCGGCTGAGGCGGTCGGTGAAGGGGGCATCCTGAAGCCGTGCGACTCCTGCTCATCTCCGACACCCATCTGCCCCGGCGCGCCAAACGGCTCCCACAGGCGCTGCTGGCCGAACTCCCGCGCGCGGACGTCGTGTTCCACGCCGGGGACTGGGTGGACACCGACACGCTCGATCTGCTGGAGAGCCGCAGCCGCCGGCTGATCGGGGTGTACGGCAACAACGACGGGCCCGAACTGCGCGCCCGGCTCCCCGAGGTGGCGTACGCCGAACTCGACGGACTGCGCTTCGGGGCGGTGCACGAGACCGGGTCCGCGCGGGGCCGCGAGGCCCGGTGCGCCGCGCGCTTCCCCGACCTGGACGTGCTGGTGTTCGGGCACAGCCACATCCCCTGGGACAGCACGGCCCCCGGCGGCCTCCGGCTGCTCAACCCCGGCTCGCCGACCGACCGCCGACGCCAGCCGTACCGCACCTACATGACGGCCGAGATCGAGGGCGGGGCGCTCGCCGAGGTGACCCTGCATCGGCTGCCCCAGGGGTAGGACGGCGTGCGATCATCACCGGATGATCTTCAGCGCAGGCATACCCGACGTCGTACCCGCGGGCCGCATGGCCGACAGGGGGCAGCCCGTTCTCGATCTCACGGAGGGCGTCGAGCTGCGGCCCTGGCGCCCGGACGACGCCGACGCGCTGCTGGCCGCCGCACGGGATCCGGCGATCGGGCGGTGGAACCTGTTCACCGTGGCCGACCACACCGACGCCCGGCGCCGGATCGAGCGGATGCACGAGCGGTGGCGGGGCGAGACCGGTGCCGTCTGGGCCATCGCCCGGACCGGCGGCGCCGCGATCGGACTGATCGGGCTCAATGACATCGACCTCGCGGGCGGCGCCGCGGAACTCGTCTACTGGCTGCTGCCCGAGGTCCGCGGCACCGGCCTCGCCCCCGCCGCGACCCGGCGCCTCACCCGCTGGTCCCTCGACGACCTGGGCCTGCACCGCCTGCGCCTGTGCCACTCCACCGCCAACCCCGCCTCCTGCCGCGTCGCCGAGAAGGCCGGCTTCACCTTCGAGGGCACGATGCGCGGCGCCCTGCTGCACGCCGACGGCTGGCACGACCAGCATCTGCACGCACGGCTGGCGGGCGACCCGGAGTAGGCGGGACGGCCGCTTCGGACACGGCCCGCGCGCTGTGGCCGCCGACCGGAGAAATCTCCGCCCGGCGCCCTCTCACCTTCACCCTCACCGAGTCGACCACGGTCCTGCCGTCGATCAACGCTCGGCCTCCGCCTCCGGCACCGCGCCGGTGTCCGCCCCGCGCACCACCGCCGCGAGCCGTTCCAGTGCCGCCAGGCTGTGCCCCTCCACGAACGCGTCCACGCTCGGCAGCGCCGCCGCCATTCCCGCGGCCGTCGGCGTGTAACCCGGCCGCGCCTTAAGGGGGTTGGCCCAGACCACCCGGTGCGCCAGCGCGTGCAGTCGGCGCATCTGGGCGCCGAGCAGCGCGGGATCGTCGCGTTCCCAGCCGTCGGAGAGCAGCACCACGATCGCGCCGCGTGCCATGCCCCGCTGCCCCCAGCGGTTCAGGAACTCGCGCAGCAGCTCGCCCAGCCGGGTGCCGCCCCGCCAGTCGGGCACCGCCGCCGAGACCGCCGCCATCGCCAGGTCCGGGTCGCGAGGGGACAGCTCGCGCGTCACCCGGGTCAGGCGCGTGCCGATCGTGAAGACCTCCGTACGGCCGCCCCGCGCCGCCGCGTGGGCGAAGCGCAGCAGCGCGTCCGCGTACGGCGCCATCGAACCGCTCACGTCCACCAGCAGCACCACCCGGCGCGGCCGGTCGACCCGCGCCTGCCGGCGCAGCCGGGCCGGTTCGCCCCCGCGCCGCAGCAGTTCGCGCACGGTACGACGGGGATCCACCTCCCCGCGCCGCGCGGACCGCCGCCGCGCGGACCGCCGGGCCTCGCCGCGCAGCGCGAACGCGGCCAGCAGCCGGTGGAGTCGGGCGCGCTCCACGGCGTCCAGCGCGGCGATGTCACGGTGCCGCAGCACCTCCGTGGAGCTGGCCAGTGCCGCCGTCGGCTGGCCAAGCGGATCGCGTTCGCCGGGGGTACCGCCGCCACCGGCCGCGTCCCGTGCGCGCAGCCGCGGCCGGGGCGGGGGAGGGGTGCGCACCGTCGGCAGGGGAGGGGAGCCCGCGGTGGCGCCGAAGTAGGCGGCGAACACCCGCTCGTAGCGCTCCAGATCGTCCGGCCCGCCGCACAGCGTCGCCCGCCCCGCCGCGTACACATCCGCCCGCATCCCGGGCCGCAGCACGGCCACCGCCCGCAGAAAGGCGTACATCCGCTCGGCGCTCGCGTCGACCCCGGCCGCGCGCAACGCCCGTACGAGGCCGAGCAGTACGGCATCCGCCCCGGCGAGCCCCGCCGTCGGCCCCCCGGCCCGCCCGGACTCCGTCCGCCCGCCGCCGGCCATGGCGCTCACACCCCCCGCGCGGCCAGCACCGCGGCCAGGTCGAGACCCCTGGCCAGGTCCATGTCCTCCCGGTACTTCAGGACCGAACCCAGCGTGGAGACGGCGAGTTCCGCGTCCACCTCCGTGGCTCCCAGGGCGTCCAGCGCCTCCGCCCAGTCGATGGTCTCCGCGACCCCCGGGGGCTTCACCAGGTCCGCGCCGCGCAACGCCTGGACGAGAGCCGTGACCTGCTCGGCCAGGCGCGCCGACACCTCGGGCAACCTGCGGCGCACGATGGCCAGTTCACGGGCGAAGCCGGGGTGGTCGAACCAGTGGTACAGACACCGCCGCTTCAGCGCGTCGTGCACCTCCCGGGTCCGGTTGGAGGTGAGGACCACCACCGGCGGCACCTCGGCCCGCAGCGTGCCCAGTTCCGGGATCGTCACCGCGTACTCGGACAGCAGCTCCAGCAGGAACGCCTCGAACTCGTCGTCGGCGCGGTCGATCTCGTCCACCAGCAGCACCGACGGCTGCCTCTGGAGGGCCTGGAGCAGCGGCCGGGCGACAAGGAACCGCCGGTCGTACAGCTCGCTCTCCAGCCGGTCCGCGTCCTTGACGCCGGCCGCCTCCGCCGCGCGCAGATGCAGCAGCTGACGCGGGAAGTCCCAGTCGTACAGGGCCTGCGAGGCGTCGATGCCCTCATGGCACTGCAACCGGATCAGCGGCGCGTCGAGCGCCTCGGCGAGGGCGGAGGCGAGCGCGGTCTTGCCGACGCCCGCGTCGCCCTCGCAGAACAGCGGCCGGTGCAGCCTCAGCGCCAGGTAGCAGGTGACGGCCAGCCCCTCGTCGACGAGATACCCCGTCTCCTCCAGGCGGGCCCGCACCTGTTCCGGGCCGTCCATCCGGGCGATCGGCCCTCACCCCATCCCGGCGGCGGTCAGCACCGCCCGCTCGGTCAGCACCTCGGCCAGATGCGCCCGGTAGTCGGGCGAGGCCGACGCGTCCCGCCCCGGCTGCGCGCCCTCGGCCGCCGATCGCGCGGCCCGTGCCACCGCCTGCGGCCCGTCGGCACCGGCCAGCGCCGCCTCGGCCGCGGCCGCGCGCAGCGGGGTCGCGCCCATGTTGGTCAGGCCGACCCGCGCCTCGGCGATGTGCCCGTTCTCCCGGCGTACCAGCGCGGCGACCCCGACGATCGCCCAGGACTGCGCAACCCGGTGGAACTTCTCGTAGTGGAAGCCCCAGCCGTCCGCCTTCGGCAACCGCACCTCCACCAGCAACTCCTCCGGAGCGAGGGCGGATTGGAGGTAGCCGACGAAGAACTCCCGCGCCGGTACGGTGCGTCGGCCGCCGGGGCCCACGGCGACCAGTTCGCCGTCCAGCGCCAGGACGATCGCGGGCAGATCGCCTGCCGGGTCGGCGTGCGCCAGCGAGCCGCCGAGCGTGCCCCGGTGCCGTACCGCCGGATCGGCGACGGTCGCCGTCGCCTGCGCCAGCAGACCGGCGTGCCGGCGTACCAGCGGGTCGTGGATCACCTCGTGGTGGGTGGTGAGCGCGCCGATCACCAGCGTCCCGCCCTCCTCGCGGACCCCGCGCAGGCCGGGGATCCGGCCCACGTCCACGACCAGTTCGGGAAAGGCGAGCCGCAACCGCAGCAGCGCCAGCAGGCTCTGCCCGCCGGCCAGCACCTTGGCCTCGTCGCCCGCCTCGCCGAGCAGCCGTACGGCCTCCTCGACGCTCTCCGGGCGGGCGTACTCGAACGCCGGGGGAATCATGCCGTCGCCTCCCGCACCGCGCGCCACACCCGTTCCGGGGTGCAGGGCATCCGTACATCGGTCACGCCCAGCGGCCGCAGCGCGTCCACGACGGCGTTGACCACGGCGGGCGTCGAGGCGATGGTCCCGGCCTCGCCGACCCCCTTGACGCCGAGCGCGTTGGACGACGCGGGGGTCTCGGTCCGGTCGGTCACGAACTCCGGCAGATCGGCGGCCGAGGGCACGAGGTAGTCGGCCATGCTGCCGGAGACCAGGTTGCCCTCGTCGTCGTAGACGGCCTCCTCGTAGAGCGCCTGCGCGATGCCCTGCGCGAGCCCGCCGTGCACCTGCCCCTCGACGATCATCGGATTGACCACATGGCCGACGTCGTCCACGCAGACGTACGACCTGATCCAGGTCCGCCCGGTCTCGGTGTCGACCTCGACCGCGCACAGATGGGTGCCGTGCGGGAAGGAGAAGTTCTCCGGGTCGACCACGTGCTCGGCGTTGATGGACGGCTCCACCCCGTCGGGCAGATCGTGGTTGGTGAACGCCTCGAAGGCGATCTCCTGGATGGACCTGCGGGCCTCCGGGGAGCCCTTCACGGAGAAGACGCCCTCCCGGAACTCCAGGTCCTGCTCGCTCGCCTCCAGTAGATGCGCGGCCACCTTGCGGGCCTTGTCGACCACCGTGGTGGCCGCCCGGTGCACGGCCTCACCGCCCACGGCCAGCGAGCGCGAACCGTAGGTGTCCATGCCCTGCGGGGAGGACCTGGTGTCGCCGTGCAGCACCTCGACGTCCTCGAACGGCACACCGAGGACGTCCGCCGCGATCTGGCTCCAGCAGGTCTCGTGGCCCTGCCCGTGCGGGCTGGTCCCGGTGACCACCTCGACCTTGCCGGTGGGCAGCATCCGGATGCTCGCCGCCTCCCAGCCGCCCGCGCCGTACCTCAGGTCGCGCAGCACCCGGCTCGGCGCCAGGCCGCACATCTCCGTGAACGTCGACACGCCGATGCCCAGGCGCACCGGATCGCCGCGCTCCGCACGCTCGCGCTGCTCGGCGCGGAGCCCGTCGTAGCCGAACAGGGCGAGCGCCTTCGCGGTCGCCGCCTCGTAGTCGCCGCTGTCGTAGGTCAGTCCGGCGATCGTGGTGTACGGGAACTCCTCGTGCCTGATCCAGTTGCGGCGCCGCAACTCCACCGGATCCAGGCCCAGTTCGGCGGCCAGCTCGTCCATGATCCGCTCGATGGCGAACGTGGCCTCCGGGCGGCCGGCGCCCCGGTAGGCGTCGGTAGGGGTGCGGGTGGTGAAGACGCCGGTGCAGGTGAACTCGTAGGAGTCCATCTTGTAGATCGCCGGGTACATGAACGCGCCCAGGATCGGGATGCCCGGTGTCACCAGCATCAGATAGGCGCCCATGTCCGCGAGCAGATCCACCTTCAGACCGAGCAGCCGGCCCTCCCGGGTGGCCGCGACCTCGATGTCCTGGATCATGCCGCGCCCGTGGTGGGTGGCGAGGTGGCCCTCGGAGCGGGACTCCGTCCACTTCACCGGCCGCCCCAGCCGGCGGGCGACCGCGAGGGCCAGCACCTCCTCGCCGTACACCTGGAGTTTGGAGCCGAAACCGCCGCCGACGTCCGGGGCGATCACCCGCAGCTTGTGCTCGGGGATGCCGGTGACCGTCGCGAGCATGATCCGCAGGATGTGCGGGATCTGGGTGGCGGAGTACATGGTGTACTCGCCGGAGGCGGCCAGCGGAGTGACCACGACCGCGCGCGGCTCCATGGCGCTTGGGATGAGCCGCTGCTGGTGGTAGCGCCGCTTGATCGTCACCTCGGCGCGCTCGCGGACCGCCGCGAAGCTCTCGCCGGTGGCCAGCGGCCAGGTGTAGCAGCGGTTGGTGCCCTTGTCGGAGTGGACCAGCGGGGCGCCCTCGGCGAGCGCGTCCTCCAGGTCGAGGACCGGGGGCAGCGGGTCGTAGTCGACTTCGATCGCCTCCAGCGCGTCGGCCGCCGCGTACCGGTCGCGGGCCACGACGACGGCCACCGGGTCGCCCGCGTAGCGGACCTCCTCCACCGCGATCGGCGGATGGTCGGGCAGCACGATGTCCTCGGTCACCGGCCAGGCGCAGGGCAGTGAGCCGAGCCCCTCGGCGAGGTCCGCGCCGCTGAACGCCGCGAGGACACCCGGGCGTTCGAGCGCGGGGGCGACATCGACGCGGGTGATGCGGGCGTGCGCCATCGGGCTGCGCAGCACGGCCAGATGCAGCATCCCGGCGACCTGGATGTTGTCGGTCCAGGTGGTCTGGCCGGTGATCAGCCGGGCGTCCTCCTTGCGCAGCCGGGACCGGCCGACCTCCCGTCCGGTGCCGGTCTCGCCCGCTACGGCCTGATCGGTCATGCCGTGGCCTCCTCGGTGACCTGCTGTCCGGAGGGGGCCTGAGCCTGCGTCCCGGAGCCGTCCTGCTGACCGGCCGCGGCGAGCACGGCGCGGACGATGTTCTGGTAGCCGGTGCAGCGGCAGAGGTTGCCCTCCAGGGCGCCGCGCACCTCCTCGGCGGTGGGGTGCGGGTTCTCCCGCAGGAGATCGCGCGCCGCCATGATCATGCCGGGGGTGCAGTAGCCGCACTGGAGTCCGTGCTGCTCATGGAAGGCGCGCTGGAGCGGTGTCCACTCACCGTCCTTCGCCAGGCCCTGCACGGTCGTCACCGCGCATCCGTCCGCCTGGACGGCCAGCACCGAGCAGCTCTTGGCGGTCGCGCCGTCCAGGTCGACCGTGCACGCCCCGCAGTTGGAGGTGTCGCAGCCGATCGGGGTGCCGGTCAGACCGAGACGGTCACGCAGATAGTGGACGAGGAGCAGCCGCGGCTCCACGTCGTCCTCGTAGATCGTGCCGTCCACGTTCACCTTGATGTGCGTCATGCGCCCTCCAGACCGTGCGGGCAGGAGTCGATATCAGCCGGTCCGGCATGATGTAGGTCACTCTATGACCGGGGTGTGGACCCGGCGAACGCTGAGGCGCCGGTTCGTCGCGCACTGATCCATTGCCGAAGGGGGAGCGCCTTCCTGTACGGAGCGTGACCGGCTGGCACTCCACGTCACGGTCCCGGGGGCATGAGCCGGAGCGGCGGCCGCCGCACGGGGCGGGGGTCCGAGCGGTCGGGTCCGGCGGAAGCCGTTCGGCGCGCGCGATCGCGCCGGAACTGGTCTGCTGAGAAGGAATGGGCCGTCGTGCCGACCTGCCCGGGAGAGCGGCGGCCGGCACCCCCGAGCGGCCGTCCCGCCCATGCTCGTACCCCCTTCTCCGGAGAGATCCATGAGCAGCTATCGAGTCGCCCAAGTGCCCGCCGCGAACGGCACGTTCGAGGTGGTCGAGCGCGAGGTGCCGCGGCCGGGGCCCGGCCATGCGCGGATCGCCGTCGAGGCGTGCGGCGTCTGCCACAGCGACGCTCTCTTCGTCAGCGCGGCGGTGCCGGGCATCACCTTCCCCGAGGTGCCCGGGCACGAGATCGCCGGACGGATCGCGGAGCTGGGCGAGGGCGCGGGGGAGCGCGGCTGGCAGGTCGGCGATCGGGTGGCCGTGGGCTGGTTCGGCGGCAGCTGCGGCCACTGCCGGGCCTGCCGCGAGGGCGACTTCATCGTGTGCGAGAGCCTCAAGGTGCCGGGCTGGACCTACGACGGCGGCTTCGGCGAGCAGGTGATCGCACCCGTCGACGCCCTGGCCCGGATCCCGGAGGCGCTCGCCGCGAGCGACGCGGGGCCGCTGGCCTGTGCGGGCGTGACCACCTTCAACGGGCTGCGGCGCAGCGCGGGACGCCCCGGCGACCTGGTCGCGGTGCTCGGTCTCGGCGGCCTCGGGCACCTCGGTGTGCAGTACGCGGTCGCGATGGGCTTCGAGACGGTCGCGATCGCCCGGGGCCCCCAGAAGGCTGAGTTCGCCAAGCAACTCGGCGCCCACCACTACGTCGACAGCACCGCCGCCACCCCGGTCGCCGAGGCGCTGCAGTCCCTCGGCGGCGCCAAGGTCGTCCTCGGCACCGCCGGCAACTCCGAGGCCATCTCCGCCACCGTGGACGGCCTGACCCACCGCGGTGAACTGGTCGTCATCGGCGCGGACATCGCCCCCCTCGACATCAACCCCAACCAGCTCCTCATGGCCGCCCGCGTGGTCCGGGGCCACCCCTCCGGGACCTCGCAGGACATCGAGGACACCATGGCGTTCAGCGTCCTGCACGGCATCCGCCCGATGACGGAGAAGGTTCCGCTGACGGAGGCGGACGCGGCGTTCCGGAAGATGATGGCGGGCGGCGCGAGGTTCAGGATGGTGCTGACGGAGGGGTGAGCGGGGGAGCGGGTGAGCGTCAGGCCGCCGCAAGCCTCCCTGCGGCGGCCTCCGCCGCCGTCACCGTCTGCTCCAGCAGCGTGGCGATCGTCATCGGGCCGACGCCGCCCGGGACCGGGGTGATCAGGGAGGCTCGCTCGACGGCCGAGTCGAAGTCGACGTCGCCCACGTTCCCCGCGTTGTAACCGGCGTCGATCACGACCGCGCCGGGCTTGATGTCCTGGCCCCGCAGCAGCCGCGGCCGGCCGACCGCGGCGACGACGATGTCCGCCTCGCGGACCGCCGCCGACAGATCCCGGGTGCGCGAGTGGCAGTACGTCACCGTCGCGTCCCTGGCCAGCAGCAGCATGCCCACCGGCTTGCCGAGGATCGCGCTGCGGCCCACCACCACGGCCCGCTTCCCGGCCAACTCGACGCCGTACTCGTCCAGCAGCCGCAGGATGCCGCCCGGCGTGCAGGACACGAAGCCCGGCAGACCGAAGCTCATCGTGGCGAACGAGGCGAAGGTGACCCCGTCGACGTCCTTCTCGGGCGCGATCGCCTCGAACGCCGCCCGCTCGTCGACATGGTCGCCCACCGGATGCTGGAGCAGGATCCCGTGCACCGTCGGATCGGCCGACAACTCCCGCAGCGTGCCCACCAGTTCAGCGGTGGACGTGCTCGCGGGCAGGGCCACGTGCCGGGAGGTGATGCCGGCCTTGCGGCAGCGGTTCTGCTTCATCCGGACGTATGTCACGGACGCCGGGTCCTCGCCGACCAGCACGGTCGCGAGACAGGGCGCCACACCGGTACGCGCGGTGAGGTCGGCCGCCCTGCGCGCGGTGTCCTCGACGATGCGACGGGCGAGGGCGGTTCCGTCCATGAGACGGGCCTGGGTCATGCGGCACACTCCTGAGCTGGATAGATGTCTTACGCCCAGGCGCGCGGCAACCATACGGACCGCTCCCCGGTGGTACTCCACCTCAGCGCCAGTCACGGCCCGTGTACAGCGTAACCGAGGCGCGCAGGAGGCCGGGGAGCGGGCGTGATCCAGCCCGCGCCCAGCCTCACGGGGGCGGGAACCTCACGGCCGCGAAAGCCCTCTTCGGGAGGGCGCGCGGCCGGGGAGGCTCACCGTCGGGAGGGCGTGCGGCCGGGATGGCGCACGGTGGGAAAGGCTCACCGTCGGGAGGGCGTGCGGCCGGGATGGCGCACGGTGGGAAAGGCTCACCGTCGGGAAGGCGCGCGGCCGGGGAGGCGCACCGTCGGGAAAGCCGACCCTCGGGAATGGGGACGCTCACCGCGTCCGTCCGCGCCGGACCCGCGGCACCACCCGCGGCACCCGTGGCAGCCGCGACGCGCGCGGCACCGCCGCCGGGGGACGTCCACGCATCGCTTTCAGGACCGACCGCAGCACCGCGCCCGTCACCGGCACACCCGCCGCGGAGACCGGCCCGCGGCGCCGGGGCCGCGCCCGGCCCACCACCGCGCGGGCCGAGAAAGTCCAGGTCAGCCGGGAGCTGACCTGGATCCGCGCGAACCTCCTGCCTACTCGTCCCATGCCTGGATCAGAATCTGCTCGGCGATCTTCCCGTCCCGTAGGGTGATCATGGATTCGGCGAGGACGCGGGTGCCGTCCCCGTACTGGCAGGACTCGGTGAACGCGGCGTGGTCGCCCTGCACCACGCACCGGTCCAACTTGTGGATCATGTCGCGGCGGTAGACGTCGTCGAGCATCTCGGCGATCTCGCCCCGGCCGTGCAGGATCTTGGGGTGGCTGGGCTGGGTGTTGCGGTCGATGATGCGGATCTCCGCGTCGTCCGCGTACAGGGACAGCAGGGTGTTCCCGGTGTTCCCCTCGATGCCCCGGCGCAGTGTCTCGGTGTCGAAGGCGGAGCCTGTCGCGGTGCCCATGGTGACCTCCTTCAAGGGCTCCCGGTCCGGCGCGCGGCGGACCGTACGGGCCCCGTCTTCGAGCGTCCCCCGCCCCGGTGGCCTCGGCAAGCGCACGGGGCGCGCTCCGCCTCACGAGTGAGCGCGGGCCGCCGCCCGTGTCCGGCCGGGGGCCGTCGGCGTTGCTGAGGGCATGATCTCAACACGCCGTATCGTCGCCGTCCTCGGACTCGCCGCCGGGGTCACGGGCCTGGCCGCACCCCTCGCGAGCGCGGCCGACGCGAGCGCCTCGCACACCGGGCAGATCAACCCGATGACCGTGCTCGACACGCTCACCACCGGCAACATCCCCGCCGAGCAGCGGGCCCAGCTGCCCACGGCCTCCCAGCAGCTCAAGTCCCTGAACCAGGTCAGCCAGCTGAACCAGCTCAGCGAACTCCACCAGGTCACCGACATCGTGGCGCCGGTGACCGGCCTGCTCCCGGCCGTGGGGGCCTGAGCCGACGCGTCACACCGGGGCGCCGCGCGGCCGAGTGCCGCCGCCCGCGTTCAGCACCGCCCAGTCCCGGGCCACGGCGTAGGCCGCGCCGGGGGCCGGGGCGGCGCCGGGCGGCAGCTCCTCGGCCAGCGCGCGGGTCAGGGTGTCCGCCGGGCCCAGCTCCAGCCAGGTCCGCACCCCGCCCCGGTGCAGCAGGGCGGCCACCTCCGCGAACCGCCGGGACCCCGGGCCCGGCAGCCAGAACCCCGGCTCGGCGGTCTCGGCGCCGACCGGGCGGCCGGTGATGTCGCAGACGAGGGGGAGCCGCGGCGGGCCGGGGTGAAGCGTGGCGAGCGTACGGCCGTAAGCCGTGCGCAGCGCCTGCGGGGCCGTCTCACCCAGGGCGCCGTCCAGCAGCCGGGCCAGGGTGCCGACCGCGTGGCAGCCGTCCGCGAGCGAGAAGACCCCTGCGGCGTACGCCGCGGCCATCCGCCCGGCCCCGTGCCCGAACAGCACATCAGGGCGGGCGCCCCAGCTCCGCAGCAGCCGGTACTGCGCCACCTGGAGCGCGAACAGCGCCGGCCCGGCGTACGACGCCCGGCCCAGCAGCGCCGCCGTCCGGGTGCCGGGCTCCGCGAACATCACGCATTTCAACGGCAGTTCGAGATAGGGATCCAGACGGGCGCACAGCTCGTCCAGCGTCTTCGCGAACAGCGGGAAAGCCGCCGCGAGTTCACGTTCCGTCTCCGGGCGCGGCGAGGCACCGGCCGAGAACAGGAATGCGGTACGTCCCTTACGGCCATCAGCGGGCATGCCCCCATGAAGGCACGGTCGGGTAAGCACCGGACCGGTCGGGCGCCTGCACCTCGCAAAGGAATCCCCATCATCGAACGTCGTCATTCGATCCGATTCTTGTGCAATTCATAAGCGTTTCTCGGGGCGGGTGCCTCCCGCTGCCTCCAGGCGCCTCTGGGTGCCCCCGGGGGAAAGATCCAGGGTCACCGCCGTGGCCCGTCCCGCCGCCCATCGGGCGCGCGTAGGGTCTGCACGGTAAGCACTCGATGGAAGGAACCAGACCATGGCGCAGGAAGTACGCGGCGTGATCGCACCGGGCAAGGACGAGCCCGTACGAGTCGAGACGATCGTGGTGCCGGATCCCGGCCCGGGCGAGGCCGTCGTACGCGTCCAGGCCTGCGGTGTCTGCCACACCGATCTGCACTACAAGCAGGGCGGCATCTCCGACGACTTCCCCTTCCTCCTCGGCCATGAGGCCGCCGGTGTGGTGGAGTCGGTCGGCGACGGTGTCACCGAGGTGGCCCCCGGTGACTTCGTCATCCTCAACTGGCGTGCCGTGTGCGGCAATTGCCGGGCCTGTCTGCGCGGCCGCCCCTGGTACTGCTTCAACACCCACAACGCGAAGCAGAAGATGACCCTCGCCGCCACCGGCCAGGAACTCTCCCCGGCCCTCGGCATCGGCGCGTTCGCCGAGAAGACCCTGGTCGCCGCCGGCCAGTGCACCAAGGTCGACCCGGCCGTCTCCCCGGCCGTCGCGGGCCTCCTCGGCTGCGGTGTGATGGCCGGCATCGGCGCCGCCATCAACACCGGCCAGGTCGGCCGGGGCGACTCGGTCGCCGTCATCGGCTGCGGCGGCGTCGGCGACGCCGCCATCGCGGGGGCCGAGCTGGCCGGCGCGGCGAAGATCATCGCCGTGGACATCGACGACCGCAAGCTGGAGAAGGCCCGCGCCCTCGGCGCCACCCACACCGTCAACTCCAAGCAGCACGACCCGGTCGAGGCCGTCCGCGAACTGACCGGCGGCTTCGGCGCCGACGTCGTCATCGAGGCGGTCGGCCGCCCGGAGACGTACCGGCAGGCCTTCTACGCCCGCGACCTCGCCGGCACCGTCGTCCTCGTCGGCGTCCCCACCCCGGAGATGAAGCTCGAACTGCCCCTGCTGGACGTCTTCGGCCGCGGCGGCGCCCTCAAGTCCAGCTGGTACGGCGACTGCCTGCCCTCCCGCGACTTCCCGATGCTCATCGACCTGCATCTGCAAGGCAGGCTGCCGCTCGACGCGTTCGTCACCGAGACCATCCAACTGGACGAGGTGGAGAAGGCGTTCGACCGGATGCACCAGGGCGACGTGCTGCGCTCGGTGGTGGTGCTCTGATGACCGCACGCATCGAACGGCTCGTCACCTCGGGGCAGTTCACCCTCGACGGCGGCACCTGGGACGTCGACAACAACGTCTGGATCGTCGGCGACAACCATGAGGCGATCGTCATCGACGCCGCCCATGACGCCGACGCCATCGCCCGCGCCGTCGGCGACCGCCGGCTCACCGCCATCGTGTGCACCCACGCCCACAACGACCACATCGACGCGGCGCCCGCGCTGGCCGACCGCACCGGCGCGGTCATCTGGCTGCACCCCGACGATCTGCCGCTGTGGCGGATGACCCACCCCGACCGCGACCCCGACCGGCTCCTCGTGGACGACCAGGTCATCGAGGCGGCCGGCGCCGACCTCACCGTGCTGCACACCCCCGGGCACGCGCCCGGCGCGATCTGCCTCTACGACCCCGCACTGGGCGCCGTCTTCACCGGCGACACCCTCTTCCAGGGCGGCCCCGGCGCCACCGGCCGCTCCTTCTCGCACTTCCCCACGATCATCGACTCCATCCGCGACAAACTGCTCACCCTCCCGCCCGAGACCCAGGTCCTCACCGGCCACGGCGACTCCACCACCATCGGTGCCGAGGCCCCTCATCTGGAGGAATGGATCAAACGCGGGCACTGAACCGCATCGTGCGCATAGGGTCGCGATCATGACCACGAACACGCTCGTGACCCTGCACGAGACCCGCGTCCTGCGCTGCGCCCCCGACGGCCCGCCCCTGGACGGCGAGCGCGCGGCACTGGACCTCATAGGCGACGCCTTCGGGCAGGACGCCCAGCTGGTCGAGGTGCCCGTGGCACGGATCGCGCAGGAGTTCTTCCGGCTGCGGTCCGGCGTCGCGGGCGCCGTCGTCCAGAAGTTCGTGAACTACCGGGTGCGGCTCGCCGTCGTCGGCGACATCTCCGCCCACATCGAGGCGAGCGACGCCCTGCGCGACTTCGTGCACGAGTCCAACCAGGGCGACCAGCTGTGGTTCCTGCCGGACACCGACGCCGTCGCCGAACGGCTCGCCCGCTGACCGACCGCCCGGTAAAACCCGACGGGAGATGTCCGGCTTCTCCGTGACGCTGAGGGACGACAGCACACGCTCAGCGCACGGAGGCCGGACATGCCAGCACCGCTCGACGAGGACCACGGAGATCCGGGGGACCTCAAGGACATCAAGGACCTCGCGGGCAGGGTCGCCCTGGTCGCGGGGGCGACCCGGGGCGCAGGGCGGGGCATCGCGGTGGAGCTCGGCGCGGCCGGCGCCACCGTCTACGTCACCGGCCGCAGCACCCGCGCCCGTCGCTCCGAGTACGACCGCCCCGAGACCATCGAGGACACCGCCGACCTGGTCACCGCCGCCGGCGGCCACGGCATCGCCGTACCCGTCGACCATCTGCGACCGGCTGCCGTACGCGACCTGGTGGACCGCATCGCGACCGAACAGGGCCGCCTGGACATCCTCGTCAACGACATCTGGGGCGGCGAGAAACTCTTCGAGTGGGACACCCCGGTGTGGGAGCACGACCTGGACAACGGGCTCAGACTCCTGCGCCTCGCGATCGACACCCACGCCGTCACCAGCCACTTCGCGCTGCCCCTGCTGCTGCGCCGACCCGGTGGGCTGGTCGTGGAGATGACCGACGGCACCGCCGAGCACAACCGCGACACCTATCGTGTGAACCTCTTCTACGACCTCGCCAAGACCGCCGTCCTGCGCATGGCCTTCGCCCTCGGCCATGAACTCGGCCCGCGCGGCGCCACCGCCGTCGCCCTCACCCCTGGCTGGATGCGCTCCGAACTGATGCTGGACCTGTTCGGCGTCCGCGAGGACAACTGGCGCGACGCCCTCGCGCGCGAGCCGCACTTCGCCATCTCCGAGACCCCGCGCTTCACCGGCCGGGCCGTCGCCGCCCTGGCCGCCGACCCCACCGTGGCCCGCTTCAACGGGCGGTCCCTCTCCAGCGGCGGCCTCGCCCGTGAGTACGGCTTCACCGACCTCGACGGCAGCCGCCCCGACGCCTGGCGCTATCTGAAGGAGGTCCAGGACGCGGGGCGGCCCGCCGACACAACGGGATACCGGTGAGGGGGAGTTGGGCGGAACACCGGCACGGGACGGTGAAAGACCGCGGGTGCGGACGTACCGTCGCCCCATGAGCGATCACACCCGTTTCGCGGGACACGCGGTACTCGTCACCGGAGCGGCCCGCGGCATCGGTGCCGCCGTCGCCCGGCGGCTCGCCGAGGAGGGCGGCCGGGTCCTGGTGACCGACCGGGACCCGGCCGAGGCCGAGCGAACCGCCGCCGAGCTGCGCCGACAGGGCCTGACCGGCGAGGCGTTCGGCTGCGACGTGGCCGAACGCACCGCCGTGGAGGCGGCCGTGGCCCGTGCCGTCGACGCCTTCGGCTCCCTGGACGTCCTGGTCAACTGCGCCGCCCACTGCACCCCGGACACCCCGCGCTTCGAGGACGGCACGGACGACACCTGGGCCCGCGACCTCGACATCACCCTGACCGGCGTCCAGCGCTGCTGCCGCGCCGCCCTGCCCCACCTGGCCGCCTCCGGACGCGGCGCGATCGTGAGCATCGGCTCCGTCAACGGACTCCAGGACTTCGGCAACCACGCCTACAGCGCCGCCAAGGCCGGCCTCGGCTCCCTGACCCGCACCCTCGCCGGGCACGCGGCTTCTCGGGGCGTCCGGGTGAACCTCGTGGCCCCGGGTACGGTGCGCACCTCGGCGTGGGAGGGGCGCGAGAGTGAACTCGACGCCGTCCGCGCCCTGTACCCGCTCGGCCGGATCGGCGAACCCGAGGACATCGCCGCCGCGGTCGCCTTCCTCGCCTCCCGCGACGCCGCCTGGATCACCGGCACCACCCTCGTGGTCGACGGTGGCCTCACCTCCGTGCACACCGGCTTCCACGCCGCCCTGCACAACTGACCCTCGCCCCGGCCCGGTTGCGGCCGCGCATTCGTCTCCCTGCGCGCAACTCCTCGCGCAGCCGGCCCAGCAGCTCCCGCGCGGCCGGGCCCAGCGGCCCCTGGGCCCGCCGGACGAGGGCCGCGCGGGCGCGGGCGCGCGGGTCGGCGAGGGTGAGCGCGCGCAGGCCGGGGTGAGGGCCCGGGCCCGGTAGGACGCCGACGCCGACGCCGACGCCGAGGTCGCGCGCCGCGAGACGGGCGAGCGCGTCCGATGCCGCGGCCTCGAACACGACCTGCGGCCGGAACCCGGCCCCGGCACACAGCCGTTCCAGCACCGCCCGCATCCCGATCACGTGCTGCAGACCGATCAGCCGGTGCCCCGCCAGCGCGGCCGACGACACGGCGCCCCCGTCCGGGTACGCGGCCATCAGCGGATGCTCCGGTACGGCCGCCACGACCAGCGGCACATCGACGAACACCCCCCCAGGCGAGGCCCGGCGGCGGGGTCCGCACCGCCACCCCGGCCACCGCGAGGTCCAGCGCGCCGGGCACGAGACCGATCGCGACCCGCCCGCGCGTACGGCAGTACGGCCGCACCGACCTCCGTCGGCCGCACCGCACGCCCCGCCCGGAACCCGGTCCTGGACGTGCCGTCGAAGTCCTCACCATGCCGGGGCGTATGGAGAGAGCACCGGACCTCGCCGCACTCGTCGCCGCCGAACGCCGCGAATCGGCCAATTTTTTCGAGGAGTTGACCCCGCGCAGCGGGGCGCGCCCAGCCTCTGCGCCGACCGGCTCGCCCACCGGGACGCGGCCGCCCACCAGGACCGGCCTGGACATCACCGTCGCCCTGGACCTGGACCGGCGGGTCCCTCCACGGCAGCGCGCTGTGGCCGACTCCGGGGTGAGGAAACTCACCCTTTCATCACAGCATGACCAGAAAGGCAACCTCGACACGCCCGATCAGGTCTACTTGTCCGAGATCGTGGGAATCGCGCACGAAGAAACCCCGGGGGAGGCCCTGGGCAAACCGGCCAGAAGAAGGAGAAAAGCCCTCATGGGGGACATACATAGACGAGGTGTCGTGGCGCTCGGACTCACGGCTCTGGTGGCGCCGCTCACACTCGCCCTCGGCGCGGCACCCGCCCAGGCCGCGAGCTCCTGCACCACATCGACGGGCCCGTACCAGAAGCAGGCGGAGAAGTTCCTCGGCCGCCCGGTCGACGGCCGCCAGTCCGCCGCCGACTGCAAGGCGATCCGCGCCTTCCAGGCGAAGAACGGCATCACCCCCACCATCGGCTACGCGGGGCCCGTCACCTGGGGTGTGATGGACCTCATCAACCAGCAGAAGGCCGTGGGGAAGAACCCGAACAAGAGCGGCAAGTGCCCGGTGAACAAGGGCCGGATCGCCTGTGTGGACCTCACGCACCAGCTCAGCTGGATCCAGGACGGCAAGAAGCTGGTCTACGGCCCGGTCCCCGTGCGCACCGGCCGCAAGGGCTTCGTCACCCGCACCGGTCTGACGAAGGTCTACTGGCGTGACCTCCACCACGTCTCGACGCTCTACGACGTGTCGATGCCCTACAGCCAGTTCTTCAACGGCGGCGAGGCGTTCCACTCGGTCGGCCTGAGCATGTGGAACCCGCCCGGCTCGCACGGCTGCGTCAACATGACCCCGAAGGACGCCAAGAAGTACTGGTCGCTGCTGCGGACGGGCGACGACGTCTTCGTGTACGGCCACAAGCCCGGCACCTGAGCGAGGCGATCACCCGATCACCCCGGTCGCCTCGATCGGGCGCTGTGCCGTTGCTCACCCTCGTCCGGCGGCCCCGGAGCGGCCGTCGGGTGAGGGGCGGGTGTGAACTCCCGTACGCCTCTTGACACATTGACGTGATGAGCAACACGGTCCGAAATGTCCGTATCGAAGGTACTTGCTCACAGCGCCTTCACTTCGATCGGCATATGCTTCACAGCATGTCCACCACTCTTGAAGCCGCCTCCGAGCGATCGGCCGCGGAGGTCAACGAGGAGATCCGGGCCCTGTGGCGCCGATCGGGCGGGACGCTGACCAGCGAGCAGCGCAAGCAGTACCAGCGCCTCGTGATGGAGTGGGCCGCCGCGGCCCCACGGCCGTACCGGGCCGTCTGACCTCGCGACGCGAACCCGCGACCCCGATCGGGAGTCGCGGGTCCCCAGATCCTCCTCAGTCCTTGCGGGCCACCCCGCCGAACATGGCGACCTCCTCCGGCTCGGCCCCGTTGTCGTGCTCCGGGCGCCAGCGCGAGCAGGAGACCACCCCCGGCTCCAGCAACTGAAAACCGTCGAAGAACCGAGTGACGTCCTCCGGCGTGCGCTGGGTCAGCTTCGGCGTGCCGTGCTCGTTCCAGAACTTCACCGCCTCGTCCACGTCCGGCATCGAGGGATGCGTGACCGTGTGCGAAAGCACCAGATGGCTGCCCGCCGGAAGCCGGTCCATCAGCGTCCGCACGAGTCCGTACGCCTCGTCGTCCTCGCCGATGAAGATGACCACACCGAGCAGTATCAGCGCGACCGGCTCACTGAAGTCCAGCGTCTTCGAGGCGTGTTCGAGGATCGCGTCCACATTGCGCAGATCCTCGTCCAGATAGTCGGTACGACCCTCCGGCGTACTCGTCAGCAGGGCCCGCGCGTGCGCCAGCACCAGCGGGTCGTTGTCCACGTACACGATCCGCGACTCCGGCGCGATGCGCTGGGCGACCTCGTGCGTGTTGTCGGCGGTGGGCAGCCCCGTGCCGACGTCCAGGAACTGGCGGATGCCCGCCTCCTCGACCAGATGCCGCACGGCCCGGCCCAGGAACAGCCGGTCCGCGCGCGCGTACTCCCCGATGCCCGGGTGCAGTTGGCGGATCTGGTCGCCGGCCGCCCGGTCGACCTCGTAATTGTCCTTGCCGCCGAGCCAGTAGTTCCAGATCCGCGCCGTGTGCGGCTGGCTGGTGTTGATACGGGCGCGCAGCGACACCGCCACGTCGTTGGTGGCTGCGGGGTTGTCGGTCACGTGCGTCAGCTCCTGGGGTGCCTGGAGAAGTGGTTCAACCTTCAAGGCGCAATCTAATCCCCCGGGTTGCCCCGCGCCGCCGGTCCGTCCGATTCCGGTACCGGACCCGTGGGCACCCCCTCGCCGATGTACGGGCGCAGGGCACTGATCAGGAACGGGTCACCGTCTTGGGCCAGTTGGTCGGAGGTGATCCGGCGGGCGACCCCGGCGAGGAAGTCGGCGATCTGCACCCGGGCGTCAGCACGGGAGTCGACGAGCCGCACACCGTCGAGCGCGATCCCGTCACGCCGGGCGCCCTGCACGATCGCCGCGATCCGGCCCGGCGTCAGCGCGTTCTGCTGATCGTGCACCAGCGTCACCGGCACCCCGCCCGCGCTCCAGCAAGCGGCCGTGCGCCGGATCGCCGGGAACAGCGGGTTCAGCACCGGGAACAACGGAGGGGCGGCCCGGACACGCTCCCGGTAGGCGTCCGCGCCGGCGCGTGCCGCGGACAGCCGGCGCAGGATCCGCGCCGCCTCGGTTCCCGGCCAGGCTCGCGTGAGCGTGTCGATCGTACGGAAGAACTGATCGACGACGGTGAGCGGATCACCGTCGGGACGGACGCGCAGCAGACGGTTCGCCGCACGCAGGAACTCCCGCCAGCCCGGCTCCCCGAAGGTGCCGGGCCCCCACCGGTACAGCGGACCGGCCTCGGCCGTGTCCCCGAGCAGCAGCTCGACGGTCCGCTCCACCACGAAGTACGCCTTCTCCGTCAGCTCCACATGGGCATGCCCATGGATCGGGCCCGCCTCGTCCAGGAGCCACTCCAGCACCGCCCGGTGCTTCTCCCGCAGCAGATGGTTCGCCTTGTACTCCTCGGCGGGCGAACGGATCCGGTGCCTGATCTCCCGTACGCACTCCGCCGCCACGTCCTCCGGCAGCGCCACGCTCGCGTGCGCGAACACCTCGGTGTTGCCACCGGTCAGGTTCTCCCCGTCCGACCCCGACTCGTCACAGGCGACCTCCCGGCGGCGCACCACCGCCGCGCCCGCCTCGTCCGCCCCGTTCCGGCTCACCGCGCAGCCCCCTATCTTGTGCCTCATGACCAGCTTCCCGCACGACACCGCCGGCGAACCGGATCCGCTGCGCGCCCTCGACCTGGAGCGGCTGCGCCGTCGTACGAGCATGAAGTGGCGCACCTACCCCGAGGACGTCCTGCCGCTGTGGGTGGCCGAGATGGACGTACCCCTCGCCCCACCCGTCGTCCGTGCCGTCACCGACGCCCTCGCCCTGGGCGACACCGGGTACCCGGCGGGCACCGCCTATGCCGAGGCCCTCGCCGCCTTCGCGGCCCGCCGCTGGCACTGGGACGGGATCACGACGGACCGCACGGCGATCGTTCCGGACGTCATGCTCGGAGTGGTCGAAATGATCAAGCTGGTGACCGATGCGGGCGATCCGGTGATCGTCAACCCGCCGGTGTATCCGCCGTTCTTCCTGTTCATCACGCATATGGACCGCCGCGTGGTGGAAGCCCCGCTCGGCGCGGACCTGCGCCTCGACCTGGCGGCTCTGGAGGACGCCTTCCGAGCGGCCACGGCGCGCGGCGGCCGCGCCGCCTACCTGCTGTGCAGCCCGCACAACCCCACCGGTACGGTGCACACCGCCGCCGAGCTGACGGCCGTCGCGGAACTGGCCGAACACTATGGTGTGCGGGTCGTCGCGGACGAGATCCACGCCCCGCTCACCGCCCCCGGCACCCCCTTCGTGCCGTACCTCAGCCTGCCCGCCGCCGCCCGGGGCCTCTCGCTCATGTCGGCCTCCAAGGGCTGGAACCTGCCGGGCCTCAAGGCCGCCCTCGCCCTGGCCGGACCGGGAGCCGCCGCCGATCTCGCCCGGATGCCCGAGGAAGTGGGCCACGGCGCAAGCCATGTCGCGATCATCGCGCACACCGCCGCCCTGCGTGCGGCCACCGGCTGGCTCGACGCCCTGCGCACCGGGATCCGGGACAACCGGCTGCTGCTGGCCGACCTGCTCGCCGAGCACCTGCCCGCGGTCCGCGTCCATCCCGGGGAGGCGACCTACCTCGCCTGGCTCGACTGCCGCGGCCTCGGCCTCGGTGACGATCCCGCCCAGGTCTTCCTGGACCGCGGCCGGGTCGCCCTGTCCGCCGGACTCCCGTTCGGCACCGGCGGCGCGGGCCACGCCCGCCTCAACCTCGCGACGTCACCGGAGATCCTCACCGAGGCCGTGCACCGCATGGCCGCCGCCCTGAAGTGAGCGAACGCCTAGACTCGGCGTCATGGACGACGACTCGCGCCTGGCCCGGCTCGCCGCCGGAAAGTACTTGCTGGTCACCAGCTTCCGCAGGAACGGCACCCCCGTGGCCACCCCGGTCTGGGTGGTCCGGGACGGCGCGAGCCTCGGCGTCTGGACGACCGCCGACAGCTTCAAGGTCAAACGCATCCGCCACCGCGCCGACATCCTCGCCGGCCCCTGCGACGTGCGCGGCAACCCCACCGGCGACCAACTCCCCGCCACCGCCGAGATCACCGACCGGGCCACCACCGCCCGCTACCGCGCCCTGATCGCCCGCAAGTACGGCATCCTCGGCCGTCTCACCCTCCTTGGCAGCAGGCTGCGGCGCGGCACGGACGGCACGGTCGGCATCCGGGTGACCCTCGACGACTGACCGCCGAGAGCCACCCGGAACCACCCCCGGATCAGGACGCGTTCAGCACCGAACCCTCCAACACCAGCCCGTTCTTCCGGGGTTCGCCCGTCATGTCGTCGAGCTGCTGGAACCGTACGGACTCCGCTGGCTCGGCGACCTTGTCCTTGACCGTGGGCAGCGTGATGTCCGCGCTCGTTCGGTGCGCGGGGATGTCGACCCAGAGGTAGAGACCGCTGACCTTGGACAACGGGCGCTCCGGGTCCGGGGATTCACCCGAGGCATCGCGCAGCCACGCGGCGGGGACGTCCTTGGTGGACAGCTCCGCACCCGTGGTCGGCGCGATGGCGGCGAACATGGCGCTCATGTCCACGTCGACCGGCTCCGACAGCGACACGCGCCAGGTGAGGGACTGTCCCTCCGTGACCCGGTTCGCGACCGGGGTGACGGTCATGGTGGGCGCGGGATCGTCGTCACGCACCGTGACACCGCCCCCGTAGGACCCGACGACGGTGTTGTGCACCGCCTTGACCAGCACGTCGTACGTCACGTCCGAACCGTAGCGGGTGTTGCCCACGACCTTGATCGGCACATCGATGTCCTGGCCGCCCGGGTGCACCGTGACCAGCCGGTCCGAGGCATGGCCGGTGACCGGGTCGAGGACGTAGACACGGACCTGGCCGCTGCCGTGACCCGACACCCGGGCCGGGACACGGTAGGTGCGGGTGCCCGAGTCGCCCTCGGCCACCGTCAGCCGGCCGAGGTCCACGCGCGGCAGCGCCGCCGCACGCACCGCGGGCGTCCCCGGCTGCCAGCCCCACGCGTCGACGGCCCAGGCCCGCCCGGAGGCCGAACGTGCCGTCAGTTCCATGGACTTGACCGACCGCAGATCGACACGCGCCCGGCCCGCGGCCGTCAGCGGGACCCGGAACTCGCGGGCCCAGTAGGAGGCGGTCCGCTCACTGCCGGGCAGTCCGTCCGCATGGATCCGGCCCAGCGTCGCACGATGCCCGCCGGTGTCGGTGAGGGTCACATCGAACTGCGCGCCACGGGAGTTGGGCGGCACGAACAGCCGGAGCGCCAGATCCTTGGCACCGGCCAGGGACAGCGGCCGCTGCGACGTCACCCGGGTCCGGGCGCCGGTGTGCGTCCAGCGCAGCGCGATCGCGTGCCGGCCGGCCTCCTGGTCGGTCCCCCACTGAGCGAAGTGCGGCGAGGAACCGCTCGCGTCGTCGCCGAGGCAGCGCTCGGCCGGGCCGGTGGCCACGACGGAGCACAGCCTGCCGCCGCTCACCGCGACCCCGCCGTCCGGCAGGAACCCGCCGCCGCGGCGCGCCCCCACGGCATGGCTGAGGACCCGCGCCGGATCCGCCGACGGCGCCCGCTTCCCGGAGCCGTCCAGCAGCGGCCGCACCCGGTCGTCGCCGGCCACGAACAGCCGCGCGGCCGCCGCGATGTACACCGAACCGGCGCGGTGCTGCCGGTCGGCGGAGAGCCGGGTCGCGGCGTGCTTGCCGCACACCGGGTCCGGCCGGTCCGGATCGTCGTAGAAGTCGTCCTCGGCGGGCGCCGCCGAAGTGCCGGGCGTCCACTCGGAGTTGAAGAAGTTGTGGTCGGCGCCGATGACGTACACGGCACTGTGCAGCGCGCTGCCGCCGGTGACCGCGCGCGTCCCGTCGACGTACAACTCGCCTTCCAGGTCGGAGACATCGCCGTCGCAGCCCGGCAGGACGGACATCGAGGGCACATCGGGCACCGGGTTCTGGCCGAAGGCGGTGGGGCCGATCAGCACCGAGCCGCGCACGGTCCAGCGCACCGCGCCGTGATAGCCGTCCTGGTCGGCGGGCGGCGGGTAGAGGCTGTCCAGGGCCGCCCGGTTGACGCCCTCGCCGCCCCGGGAGTGTCCGACGAGCAGTACCCGGGACAGGTCGGCGCGGGGCGCGGAACGGACGATCGCCGGCGCGGACCCGGGGTTCTTCGCCCAGTCGGCCCAGTGGCCGAGGTGGAGCCGGATCAGGGAGGAGCGGGCCTGGGCGCCGCCGTCCTCCGTGTCGTTGTCCTGCCCGTTGATGCCGTTCGCCGCGATCGACACCGTCATGTAACCCTGCGATGCCAGGAGTTGCTGGTCGCGCAGATAGCCGCGGTAGCTCGGCACCGACCGGTAGCCCGACTTGCAGGGCCAGTCGATGGTGATCTCGTCGCCCCGGTAGCAGGTGGAGTGCCGGCCGTGCAGGAACAGCGCGAGCGGCCGCTTGCCGGGGGCGCCGACGGGAGCGACGACCACCGCGCGCATCTCCACCGGCTTCGCGAAGCCCGGCAGTCGTACCGAATCCAGGGTGTACTCACCGGTCTTGGTGCGGTAGGCGCCCGGCTTGCCCGGGTCGACGCCGTTCGCCGGAAGCTGCGGCGGGGGAGTCGGTTTGGCGGGTGAGACGGGGGCCATGGGCGAGCCGGGCGACGCGGGAGCCCCGCCGCTCGTACGGCCGTCCAGCCGCCGGCCGCCGGACCAGACCTGGAGCCCGTCGGTCCTGCCGAGTCCGGCGAGCCCGTGCGGGCCGCCCGACTGCCTCCCGTCGAGAGCGAGACGGAACGTGCGGCCGTCCGCGTCGGGCGTCGGGACGCCCAACAGGCGCCCGCCGGAACGGAATTCGACCCGCGCGTCCCCTACCGGCAGCGGCCGGTCGGAACGCCACTCCAGCTGAGGCGCCGACGTCCCGCCGGTCAGCCGCCAGCCGGGCGGCAGCGCGTCATGGCCGTCCGCTGACGCCGACTTGGCCGCCGCTGACGGTGGTTGACCCTGGGCGACCGCCACCCCTGGAGACACTCCCGCCACCGCGCATAACGCGGCGGCGGTGACCCATATGCGCCGGGCACGGACCACTGTTCCTCCTCGACCCCCGACCGCGGGCGCCCCGGCCGTCCCGGGGCCCCTCGCCCCCGGAGGACGGAACGCGGAGTCTGTGGGTTGCCTGTGGAGGAGAAGTGGTGGATCACATGTAGGGGGATCAGGAGTACGAGAGTGGGGTGTGCGGGGGGTCCGGCGTGCGGGCGGGTCAGGTCCAGGCCCGGTACGGCTCGTCCACCAGCTGGAAGACCGGCTCACCACGCACCGGGTCCTTGGTGGTCGACAGCCGCACCCGGTCACCGCTGTGAATGCCGACCGCCGGGCCCATCACCCGGCCGCGCACGACGAAGCCCTCGGCCATCTCGATCAGCGAGACATTGCGCGCCGCCGGGGTGTTGCGGTGCACCACCGTGGAGTGGCGGACCGTGCCGACCCCCTCGCTGCGCTCGGTGCACAGCTCGCTGCCCTGGCACACCGGACACAGCAGCCGGTGGTACATCGCGGTGCCGCACCAGGTGCAGCGCTGGAAGTGGAGGGCGTCCCTGGAGTCCGCGGGGACGGGATCGAGCACACCCGTCGCGGAGCCGGCCACCGCATAAGGGGCGCTCACTTCGTGGTGGTACATCCTGGTCAACTCCCTGCACTCGGCCGGAATCCCGCGTGCGCGTCCCGTGCACGCGTGCGCCCGGCGGCCTGGCCACCGCGCATGACCGACAGGGTATGGCACTCAGTGTCACTCGTAAAGGCACTCGGTACCCCAAAATTATCCCGAGGCCCCCCGGACGTCCGCCGTGCCGACCGCTCAGGCGCGGCGCGTCGCCGTCTCCAGCTCCTGCACCACCCGCCACAGCGGGGCGTCCCGGCGGGTGACGAGGACCAGCACGTCGTCGGGGTGCGGCGCGTCCTCGTCGTCCGGCGCCGACCCGGGCCACACGGTGGTACGGCCGCCCGCCGCGGCCGCCGTCTCCTGCGGGCGCCCGAACTCCCGCTGTACATACCCCAGCGCGTGGTCCAGCGCCGCGACCGCGTCGCCCCGGCCGTCCGAACGCAGCCAGGAGCGCAGCGCGTTGTTGTGCGCGGCGACCACAGCGGCCGCGATCACATCGGCCCGCAGCGTCCCGTCGGGGCGCCCGGTGAACCGGCCGCGCAGATATCCGGCCATCGCGCGCTCGTACCGCCGCACCACCGACAGCTCGGACGCCCGCAGGCCCGCCACCTTGCGGGTGAGGCGGTAGCGCTGCACGGAGAACGCCGGGTTCTCCGCGTACATGTGCAGCACCATCCGGGCCGAGTCGCACACCCGCCGCACCGGCTCGCACTCCTCGCCGCCCGCCGCGAGGAAGGCCGTCATGTCGGCGAGACAGCGCTCGTGGTCAGGGAAGACCACGTCCTCCTTGGCGGGGAAGTAACGGAAGAAGGAGCGCCGGCCGACTCCGGCGAGCGCCACGATGTCGTCCACCGTGGTCTGCTCGTAGCCGTGTTCCGAGAAGAGCCGGAAGGCCGCCGCGACCAGGGCGTCCCGCATCGGCGGTTTGGCGGCCGGCGCCGCACTGCTGGAGCTCATGGACGGGAACGTAGCACCCGGACCGGCAATGTGACACTCAGTGCAGCGACTGTGGAGATATGAGGGAACTGAGTGCAGTGCGAGATGTGCGTTCGAACATCGGAGCGATCGTATTGATTGGAAACGGTCGATACGGCTGTGGGCGTAGAGTGAGCGGCCCGAAATCCGGCTCGGGATCACTGTCCAGGGGGAGCCCATGCGACTGCACGTCGACCAGCGCCACGAGCGGGTGCTCGAACTCGTCCGTGAGCGGGGCAGCCTCCGCGTCGCCGAACTGGCGGCCGAACTCGGCGTCTCCGCCGTCACCCTGCGCCGCGACGTCGAGACCCTCGCCACCCGCGGCATGCTGCGCCGGATGCACGGAGCGGTCGTCTGGCCGGGCGACCACACCGCCGCCACACTCCGGCAGGCCCCCATCGACCGGTCGTACGACACTCCCGAAGGCGCGGTGATCGGCATGATCGTGCCGACCACCGTGTCCATCTTCACCGACATCGTGCACGGCGCGCGCGAAACGGTCGGCGCCCGCGGCGGCCGGCTCGTCCTCGGCGTCTCCGGCTACGTCGACACCGAGGACTCCGTCCAGGCCGAACACCTGATCGCGGGCGGCGCCCAGGGCCTGCTGGTGGCACCCAGCTGGTTCGGCGGCGTCCCCACCGACGGGCAGGAGGAGTGGCTCACCCGCTGCGGGGTGCCCGTCGTCCTGGTCGAACGCTCCGCACCGCCCGGCAACCCCGCCGCCGGCCTCGACCGGGTGCGCACCGACCGCGCCCACGGCGCCGCCGTCGCCGTGGGCCACTTCGCCGTCCTCGGTCACCGCCGGGTCACCGCCGTCCTCCAGGAAGGCCCCCACGCGGCACCGATCAGCGAAGGCTTCCGGGCCGCCGCCCGCGCCCGCGGCCTGGAGATCCACCAAGGCGCCCCGAACGTACGCGAGTACGGAGACTACGAGGCGTCCGTCGACTACCTGACCGACGCCGTCCGCGCCCATGGGGTCACCGCCGCCCTGGTGCACAGCGACGAGGACGCCATCGTGCTCGTACCCCGCCTCCAGGCGCGCGGCGTACGGGTGCCCGAGGACCTCGCGCTCATCGCCTACGACGACCAGGTCGCCCCGCTCGCCGACGTGCCCCTCACCGCCGTCGCCCCGCCCAAGCGCTCGGTCGGCGAACTCGCCACCGGCATCCTGCTGCGCCGCATCGCCGAACGCGCCGGCCGGCTCACCCCTGGACCCCGCCAACACCTCGACCTGCTTCCGGAGTTGCACATCCGCTCCTCCTGCGGCGCCAAGTCCCCGGCCGCCACCGCACACTGATCCACCGGCCGCCACCGCATCCCCCTGCGGACACCTCGGCCCGCCCGGTCAGGAGTCCAGCCAGTCCGCGATCTCCCCGGTGTGCTCGCCGAGTCGGGGCGGGCGGCGGTCGTAGCGAGGCGGGGTGCGGGACAGCGAGATCGGGTTGGCGACGAGGTCCAGGGCCGCCCCGTCGTCCCCGTCCAGCGTGGCCCGGGGCGCCAGATGCAGCCGGTCGGCGAGGGCGAAGGCCTGGCCGAGGTCATTGACCGGACCGCACGGGACACCGAGGGGCGTGAGGTGCTCGAACCACTCGGCGGCGGTCCGAGCCACCAGCAACGCGCCCAGTCTCTCCGCCAGTTCGTCGACATGGGCCACCCGGTCCGCGTTGCCGGCGAAGCGCGGGTCGGCGGCCAGTTCCGGGGCGCCGAGGCCCCGGCAGAGCGCCGCGAACTGGCGGTCGTTGCCGACGGCGATCACCAGCGGCCGGTCCTTGGCCCGGTACACCTCGTAGGGGGCGATCGACGGGTGCCGGTTGCCCATGATGCCCGGCACCCGCCCGGCCAGGGTGTACCCGGCGGACTGGTTGACCAGGCTCGACAGCAGGGTCCTCAGCAGATCGACCTCGATGAGCTGCCCCTCGCCGGTCGCGTCCCGGTGCCGCAGCGCCGCCAGCACCCCGACCGCGGCGTGCAGCCCGGTGAGCACGTCCACCAGCGCCGCCCCGGTCTTCACCGGCTCCCCGGGCGCGGACCCGGTCACACTCATCAGGCCGCCCACGGCCTGGATCAGCAGGTCGTACCCGGGCAGCGCGGCCCCAGGACCGGACCCGAAGCCGGTGATCGAGCAGTACACGACGCCCGGGTTCGCGGCCCGCACCTCGTCGTAGCCGAGCCCGTACTTGCGCAGCGTCCCCGGCCGGAAGTTCTCGAACAACACATCGGCGCGGCGCGCCAGTTCGGCGGCACGGCGCCGGTCGGCCTCCTCCCGCAGATCGAGAGCGACCGAACGCTTATTGCGGTTCACGGAGAGGAAATAGGTGGCCTCGCCGTGTGCGTGCGGCGGGCCCCACGCGCGGGTGTCGTCACCGCCCGCCGGATGCTCGACCTTGATCACATCGGCGCCCAGATCGGCGAGGAGCATCGTCGCGTACGGCGCCGCGAGCACCCGTCCGAAGTCGGCGACCAGCACACCGCTCAGCGGCAGCGGCGAAGCGGCCCCGCTCATGACGCCGTACCCCCGAAGCCGTGCGGACACCCGGTGACCCGGCGCCGCCGGACCGCGCCGGTCCGCCCCTCCCCGCCGCCTGCGATGGACCGCACAACGCCACTCCTTTCGGCACGCCGCCGCACCCCGGAGTGCCCCGAGCCGCGCCGGCCTGGCTGAGGCGGCCATTGTGGGCGTGGCCGGCCCCGCGACGCACTGGACGAAATGGCCTGCTCCCGGGGGTCGGGGTACGCCGATCTGTCGATGGCGCCGGGCGCGGCGAGGCGGAACCCCGGGTGATCGAAAACGCGTCAACCGTCAGGCGTAACCTTTCTGCGCCCGGCCCTGCCCAACCGCCGACCCCAGCGCCGCCCAAGGAGACCCGCATGCCCGCTCGCCCCCGCGTCCTCTACGTCACCGACCTGGCGTACCAGGCCCGCGGGCGCCGCTACTGCGACGAGGACATCTTCCTCACCTCCCGGCTGCGCGCCCACTTCGACCTCGCCCTGTGCCATCCGCTGGACGCGGCGGCCCTGTTGGACGGCTACGACGCCGTCGTCGTCCGCAACAGCGGCCCGGTCCTCGGCTACCAGCAGGCCTACGACGACTTCCGCGCCCGGGCCCTGGAACGCGGCAGCCGCGTGTACAACCCGCTCACCGGCAAGGCGGACATGGCCGGCAAGCAGTACCTCCTCGACCTGACCGCCGCCGGGTACCCGGTGATCCCGACCGTCGACAGCCTGGCCGACCTGCACCGGCTGCCGCCCGCGCACCGCTATGTCGTCAAGCCCCGGCTCGGCGCGGACTCCCTCGGCCTGCGCATCGTCCCCGCCGCCCGCCTCGACACGCATGCCGGGGACGACGTCCTGATCCAGCCGCACATCGACTTCGCCTACGAGGTCTCCTTCTACTTCGTGGACGACGACTTCCAGTACGCCCTCTACGCCCCCGACCCGCGCCGCCGCTGGGAGCTGAAGCCGTACGCCGCGACCGCCGCCGACCTGGAGTTCGCCCGGCGCTTCATCGACTGGAACGACCTCGGCCACGGCATCCAGCGCGTCGACGCCTGCCGCGCGCCCGACGACGGCCTCCTGCTGGTCGAGCTGGAGGACCTCAACCCCTATCTGTCGCTGGAGGCCCTGCCGGAGGAGGGCAGGGACGCCTTCGTCGGCGCGTTCACGGCGTCGCTGAGCCGGTTCGCGCGGGGGGCGGTCAGCGCAGTCTGACGGTGATCAGCTGGGTGACTCCGGCCGTGCCGGTGAGATCGCCGAAGGTCAGTGTGAGCGATTTGCCCGTTTCGGCCGAAGCGAGCGTGGCCGGGGCCGAGCTGACCGAGGCGACCGGACGCCTCCAGGTCAGGGTCAGACCCGTGCGCATCAGCATCGGATCGCTCACTGCGATCACCGCGGTATCGTCCTCCTTCTCGCTGATCATCACGGAGCACGGATCGCTCGCCGTGAGCGATCCGACCGTACCGCCGAACCAGAAGTTCACCCCGGTGAAGCCGAGCGAACGAACCGAGACGCCCTGCTGATCGTTCGTGTTGGCCAGAACGGTCAGCCAGTGCCGGTCCGCCGATCGTGCGCGCGTCCGCGCGGCGCTCGCGCCCGGCATGAGCAGATAGGCGTACGAGGCGTTCACCGGATCGGTGCCGTGATCGACGTACATCGTCAGGTACTTCCGGCTCAACACGGTCGTCGATCCGCCCGTGTTGATCGAACTCCAGCTGCCCTCCCGAGCCTCGCGCACCGCCCGTACCGTCGCGCCCCCGGGAAAGACATAACCGCCGTGCCCGCCGAGGTGCGCCCAGCCGGTGTCGGTGAGCGTCTGCGACCACGGGTATCCGGCCGGTTCCGCCCTGCCGTCCACCGTGAACGACGCGCTCCCGGCCGCGCCGAGGTTGCGGTTCTCGACCGTCGTCTCCACGGCCGTGCCGTCGGTGCAGGAGATGCCCGCGCCCAGGCAGACCACCGTGTCGTCCAGGAAGAACCACGACTTCTTCGCGACCAGCGTCGACAGGAGGCCCTTGAGGTACTGCCCGACCGCTGCCCGGTGGCCGTCCGTCGCGCCGCCCACCCAGTTCACATCCGGCTTGGCCGCGCCCCAGTCGCCGCCCGCGCCGTCGGCCAGCACCTTGCGCGAGACGGTCGTACCGGGGAGCCGGTAGGGGTCGACGGTGGGCCAGAAGGCGTCGCTGTACTGGTCGTTGGCGAACGTGTCGCCCCACCAGTACAGCATGCCGGAACCGGTGTGCCAGCCGCGCGGGTTCTCGCCGTTGCCGGACTCGTAGTACGCGATCCGCTTGTTCGCCATGCTCAGCGAGGCCGCCCAGCCGGGCCGGCGGTGCGTGGCCCGGGCCATGGCCGGGAACAGCCGGTGCCCGGTCGGCTCCGGGAGGGCCCGCACCGCAGTGTCGTCCTCGACTTCCTTCAGCCGGGCCAGGTTCGGCAGGCTGAGCACCGGGTCCGTGAGCGGCGGACGGTACTGGTCGCGCCGCATCCAGCCCTTCACCAGAGCACGCCAGCGCGCGTTCTGCGCCGCGCTCGCGCCCTGCCCCAGCAGCACGATGGAGGCCAGGACGGGGTGGCCGCGCAGATGGTCGTCCTGCTGGACGTCCGACGGGTCGCCGGCGGACAGGCCCCGGCTGACCGCCCGGCCTGAGACGCCGTCCATGACCAGGCCGTTGTACAGGAACGGCGCCCAGGCCTTCTCGACCGAGTCGAACACGATGGCCCGGTGCTCGTCCGTCACCTCCCAGCTCGACCCGGCCAGCAGCGCGAACAGCATGCCGAGTCCGCCGAGGAACACCGAACCGTACGAGCCCGTGTAGGGCACCCAGGTGTGCTGGATGAACGAACCGTCGGTGTGCAGACCGTCCCCCGAGGAGACGTAGGGGAACACGGGGGACAGGGCGTCCCTGGCCAGCGCCACCTTCGCCGCGTCCGCCCCCACCACCCCGCGCAGCGCCAGCACCCGGCACAGGTCCACCCGGTTGGCGCCGGTGCTCGTACCGCTGTAGCTCGACACCGCCGAGTCGGGCACGAACCGGTCCACGGCGGCGAGATAGCCGGCGAGCCGATCGGCGGACAGCGCGTCGTACATCAGCACGCACGCGTCCAGCAGTGCCTGCGGGGCGCCGATCTGCCAGCTCCACCAGTTGCCGTACCGCGCCTGGCCGGCGTTGTACACATCGTCGTGGAGGTGGTCGAGGCCGGTGAGGACGGCCTCGCGCAGAGCCGCGTCACCGGTGAGGCCGGTGCCCGGCTGGCTGTACGCCTGCGCGAGGGTGCTCAGCCGGGTGTAACTGGTGCTCATGTTGCCCGAGTAGACGTACGACTCCGGGTCCGTGTCCGGATCCGGGTCGGCGTACGGAAGGTCCGGCCACAGCGCCCCGGTCGCCGGGGACATCGAGGCGAGGTACTGCCGCGCCGTACCGCCCAGGGCGGCCAGCCGGGAGGCGAAGGGTTCGGCGGCGGGGTCAAAGCCCTCGCCGAGGATCAGGGTGCGCCACTTCGCTCGCAGGGCGGCGAACTCGTCCGCTGCGGCGGAGGCGGGGGAGGAGGTGCCCAGTCCCAGGACGGCGGCGGTGCCGGAACAGACGGCCAGGAAACCACGGCGTGACCAAGGAGTCGTCATGACGGCGCTTTCTAGCACGCGCTTACTCAAACGCTCAATAGGCGCGTTCCAGGTGATCGTTTGATCGTTTGGTCGCACAGGGGTGGGCGGGTTGGGCGAGTTGGGCCGGTGGGGCGATTCGACAGCGGCGCGCGGGGAACGCCGGACCACGGGACGATGAGTGCGCGGAACGATCGGTACGCAAGCACGGCACTCAAAGGCGACGGCGGCGGCAGCGGCGGACGGAGCGGAGCGGCATGGCGCGGGCGGAGGACGAATTCCTGGGGCGGCTCGACCCCGACATGTGCGTGGTCACGGCCTCGGCCGGCGGTGAGCGGGCGGGCTGTCTGGTCGGCTTCGCCTCGCAGTGCTCCATCCGGCCGACCCGGTTCGCCGTATGGCTGTCCAAGGCCAACCACACCTACCGCGTCGCCCGCGCCGCGCACTGCCTCGCCGTCCACCTGCTCACCCGCGACCAACACACCCTCGCGGAACGCTTCGGCGGCGAGACCGGCGACGAGACCGACAAGTTCACCGGCCTCGACTGGACGCCGGGACCCGGTGGCGCGGCCGTCCTCGGCGACGCGGCGGCCTGGTTCGTCGGCGGCATCCTGCACCGTGTCGACGGCGGCGACCACGTCGGCTTCGTCCTCGACCCCCTGGCGTGGGGCGGCGGCCGGGAAGGACCCCTGCTTCGGCTCTCCGACGCGGTCGACATCGAGGCCGGCCACCCCGTGGACTGACCCGGACCCTTCCCTAACCCTGTGGCCCTGTGGCTCAACCGTCGGCCCATGGGGGCGACTTGTCCGCGCCATGCAGGCCGGGGTCGACTGTCTCAGTGCCGAGGGCCGGGTCCTGCTCTTCGAGCCGAACCCGTACAGCGGCGGGTCATGGGCCGAGTGCTGGTTCCTCGACTCCGCCGGCCTCGCGGTGTGGCTGGAGACATGGCTCGCCGGAACAGGCTGGTTCGAGGAGGATGCCTGCGACCGGGACGACGTGGTCGAAGTCACGAGGGTCACGGGTCGGCGAATCAAGGGCTTCCAGGTGAACGCCTGTCAGCCGTCCTGGTTCTCCCCGGCACCCGCCGCGTCGACGGCCCCGGCCTCCTCCCCGTCCGCGGCCTCCGCCAACTGCTCCGGCACCCGAATGTCCACCACACACACGTCGTCCCGCCATTCGTCCACCAGCATGGCCGCGAGCAGTGCTTCCAGGGAGCCGGAACCGCCGCCGTCGCCGTCGTCGTGGGCGCGTACCGCCCGGACCAGGCGGTCGAGGCCCGCGTCCAGGCCCTCGCCGGGGCGTTCGACCAGGCCGTCGGTGTAGAGCAGGAGCCGGTCGCCGGGGCGCAGGCGCAGCTCGGCGGACTCGTAGTACGGGTCGGAGCTGGCGCCGAGCAACAGGCCGCCGGGGCGGTCGAGGTAGCGGACCTCGTCGCCGCGCACCAGCAGCGGCGGCGGATGCCCGGCCTGGGCCCAGGCGAGGAGATGGCGGTCGGGGTCGTAGCGGGCCATGATCATGGTGGCCGTCATCCGGCTGTCCCGGGAGTGCAGCAGCAGGTGGTTCAGCCGGGCCAGGGCGACGGTGAGCGAGGTGCCGGTACTGACCATCCCCTTGGCGGTGAAGCGGAGTTGGGCCATGGTGGCCACCGCGTCGATACCGTGTCCGGCCACGTCGCCGACGACGAACAGCGCGTCGTAATCGGGCAGTTCGACGGCGCTGAACCAGTCGCCGCCGACATGGATCCCGGCCTGCGCCGGCAGATAGGCAACCTCGACGCGCAGCCCGGCCAGCTGTACCGGCTTACTGGGCAGGGGCAGCAGGGCGTGCTGGAGCCGGGCGGCGAGGGCGCGTTCGGCCTGGAGGACCCCGCGTTGCACCGACATGGTGCGCTCGCTCTTGACCAGGGCGAGTTCCGCGCTGCGCTGCGCGGTGAGGTCCTGTACGAAGCTGTGCACCTCGGCCGGGGTGCCGTCCGGTTCGCGTACGGCCTCGGCGACCAGCCGCAGATGCCGTACGCCTGCGGGCGTCTCGACCCGGAACGGCACGTCGAACGGCCGCCCCCGGTGGATCAGTCCGGCGATCGCGGCGGTCAGCGGATCCGCGTCCTGCGGCAGCGCCAGCCGAGGCAGCTTCTCCAGTTCCAGCGGCCCCTGTTCGGGGTCGCGCCCCAGGACGGCGTACGCCTGCGCGGACCAGGAGATCTCCTGGGTGAGCAGATTCCAGTTCGCCCAGCCGAGGTTGCCGAGCCGCTGCACATCGGCCAGCCGCTGCTCCTGCCGCTCCAGGGGGTCGTGCCGCACCCAGGACACCAGCAGGCCCCCGCCCAGGGGAGCGGCCCGCACCGAGAAGGTGCCGGTCAGGGCCGCCTCGTCGACGGTCTCCTGGTAGGCGAACGTCTCGCTCTCGAACGGCACCCCGGACTCCAGGGTCTCCAGATAGCCCCGCCACAGCGGCTCGCCCGCCACGGACGGGAAGCTCTCCAGGATCAGCCGGCCGACCATGTCCCGGCCCGTCCGGCCGGACGCATCGACGGCCTGCGGGGTGGCGGCGTCGATCCGGTAGTCCGTCACCTCACCGGCGGCGGTGCGCAACGGCGTCAGCAGGACCGCGGCACCCGGCAGCGCGTCGAACACCGCCTGCACGGTCTCCGTGACGCCCGGATCCCCGGGCGCCTCCCGCGGGGTGTCGAAGACGCGCAGCCGCCCCGCACACAACCGGGCCGCCGCGACGAGCAGTTGGCGCTCGTGCGGCTCGAAAGGCCCCCCGTACCGGCGCAGTACCCCGAGGGCGAACCGGGCGGTTTCCCCGGCGGGTACCGGCAGCCACACCCGGCTCGGCCACCGCTCGGGCGGGTCCCCGACCAGCACATGGCGGACCCGGTCGGCGGCCAGGTCCTCCAGCCACAGCGGCTCGCCCGCCGTCAGGACGTCGAACGCGGGCATCCCGGCCAGCGGCGGAACCTGCCGCCACCGGGCGGCGAACCGCGCGTCGATCCCGGCATGCCCGGCAAGCTCCAGAGCGCCCTCGGCCCGCCGCTCGTAGAGGAGTACGGCATCGGCCCGCGCCCGTGGCGCCAGGTGGTCCAGCAGGCGCGCGGCCAGCTCGTGCGCGGAGCGGACATGGACCAGGTCCCGCCCGATCTCGCTGAGCACCTCCGCCACCTCCGCCATCTCCGAGGCACCGGCGGGCGAGGGCGGGAGCGGGGTCGCGGGCGTCGTACGGGGCGGGGGTGCCGTGCCGGGCGGCGCGGGGGACGGCGGTTGTTGGGGCGATAGTCCCTGGAGCGATGGTTCCTGGGGCGGCGGGAGGGAGCCCAGCGTGAGCCGGCACTGTTCGAGAAGGGTGCGCCCGCTGTCCGCGGCGCGTCTGCGCAGTTCCTGGTCGGCGGCGTCCGGGGTGCGTCCGGTGAGCGCCATCAGGGCACCCTTGGCCCGTTCGAGGACTGCCGATGCCGCGGCGAGACCGCGCAGCCGCTCCAGCTCGGCACGCTGCCGGGCCACGACCTGGGCCGGCGTGGCGCTGTCGGCACCGGTTCCGGGGTCGTCCATCGGGGGCACGGACTTGCTGGTCACGCGATGAGCATCGCACATTCGGGGACGTTCGATCACTTGTCCGGGGAAGGCGATGTGCTACGAGGGAACGGGTGGGCCGCAGGTGAGGGCGCGGGTGCGGGCGCGGCCGGACGGGGCTCAGCGGCGGGCCAGGGCCGTGCTGACCGCGCGGACGCTGCGGGCGATGTGCTGAAGTTGCAGCACCTCGGCGGCGTACATCTTGATCGTGTGCTCGATGACCGCCTCGGGCAGTCCGAGTGTCGGCAGCTCGGCCCGCGCGGTCTGGAGCGCGGTGCGGGCCACCCGGATCTCCTGCTCCACCTGGATCTGCGCGTGCCGGGCGAGCAGTACGGGGTGCCGGATCAGGGCCGGGTAGCTGGCATAGCGCGCCGGAATCAGCTCGCGCAGCCACTTGGCGGCCGAGCGCTCCCAGTCGTACGAGCCGGGGGTCTTGACCTGGCAGGGCCAGTCGGGGCTGATGCGCGTGCTGGTCAGGGGCATGGTCACTTCCGGTCTGCGGCGTCGTGAGGGTGGTCCGACGAAATGCGGGCGGCCCCGGCCTAGGGGATGACCGGGGCCGCCCCTGGTGCGGCACAGGGGCGCCGCACCACCGGACACCCTCGGCGCCGTCCGGGTAGGTGACGGCGGTCAGGGATGTCCGCGCGGGCGATCCGCCAGCAGAGTATTTATATATACCGAGCAGTTTGCAAGGCGTATGAAAACATTCATCCTCGATATGAGGTGAAAGATCCGCCTACGGGCGATCGACGACCGCAAGATCTTCACGGGTGTGAGGGCGGCACCGCAGGACCGACGGCGCGCGGCCACACGGAAGTGACGGCCCTCAGGGAGGAAGCGGCCCGGTGACAGAAGCCGCTCGGAGAGGGAAGCCGCTCGGAGAGGGGGCGCTCAGTCCCGTACGAAGAACTGGTGCTGGTCGGACACCTGCTCGTACTTCTCCAGCCGCGCCTGCGTCCGCTCCGGGTCGGCGTCGGTCATCGCCTGGAGCAGCGCCGCGGCCATCACGTTGGGCGCGGCATAGGAGTCGAAGACCAGCCGGGAGCCGGTGCCGGTGGCGAAGGTGACGTCGGCCTCGTCGGCCAGCGGTCCGAGCGCGAGGTCGGTGATCAGGGCGACCTTCAGGCCGACGCGGTGCGCGACCCGGACCGCCTGGAGGGTCTCGTGCGAGTGCCGGGGCATGGCGAAGGCCAGCACCCAGCTGCCGCCGGCCTCGCGGGACTGGAGCAGCGCGTCGTAGGCCACGCTGCCGCCCCGGGTGACCAGCCGTACATCGGGGTGGATGCGACGGGCCGCGTAACCGAAGTACTCCGCCAGCGACTCCGCGATGCGCAGGCCCAGCACGGTCAGCGGGGTGGAGCGGGACAGCTCGCGGCCGATGTGGATCACCCGGTCCGGGTCGGCGAAGTCGCGGCGCAGGTTCTCCAGATTCGCGAGTTCGGCGTCCACGGCGGCCTGTAGCTCATTGGCGCGGTCCGGCTCACCGGGCCCGCCCGCCAGGGCCTTCAGTGCGATCGACTGGAGCCGTTCGCGCAGCGCGGGGTAGCCGCTGAAGCCGACGGCACCGGCGAAGCGGGTCACGGACGGCTGGCTGACCCCGACCCGGTCCGCCAGTTCGGTGATCGACAGGAACGCGGCCTCGGTGATGTGTTCGATCAGATACTGGGCGATCCGCCGCTGCCCCGGGGACAGACGGGGGCCGTCGAACAACTCCCTGAGCTGGGAGGTCGGGGCGGCCTCGACCTCCGGCGCGGTCTTGCCCGAAGTGATCGCTGATGCCTGTGCGCGGGCCTGCTGCGGCGAGGGCACCGGTCCGTCTCCTTTGTCTCCCACGAGCACTCAACATAGCTCACCCAGGGCCGTGACCAGCGGGTTGACCAGCAATCGAGGGAACCTGCCCACCACCCGGCACAGCCAGGGGAGTCGGCCCCGCCGACCGGGGGCCGACCGGCCCGGACGGCCGAGGGGCGATCGGCTCCGCCGACCGGGGCCGCTCGGCCCGGCTGACCAGGGGTCACCCGGCCCGGCCGGCTCGGCCTGCCCCGGCCACGAAGACAGCGGCGGCGCCCCCACCGGGGTCACCAGGGCGACAGCAGCGCACCCGTAGAGGCCGTGAAAGCGAAGGCGGTGCAGCGCACCTGTAGGGGCCACACAGGCGAAGGCGGCGCAGCCCACCCCCAGGGCACGCGAAGCCGACGGTCGCGCACCCCGTAGGGGTCCAAAGCGGACAGCAGCGCCCGTAGGGAGCACGAAGGCGACGCCGTCGCCTCCCCCCGCAGGAGGTCACCCAGGAGCTCACCCAGGGGGTCACCGAGGCGACGGCATCGCCCCCGCCGGGACCACCAGATCCGCCCGCCCCCGCGTCGTCGCCACCAGCTCGGCATTGCGCTGATCCGTGCCCAGCACCCACGCGCGCGCCGCCGCGGGCTCCTTGCCGAACTCCTCGTGCCGGGCCACCAGTCGGTGGATCCGCTCGGCCTCGGGGATCTCGCAGTACCAGACCTCGTCCAGGGCCGGCCGCACCCGCGCCCAGGAACCCTCCTGGAGGAGAAGGTAGTTGCCCTCGGTCACCACGAGCCGGGCGGCCGGCGGCACCGGGATCGCACCGGCGAGCGCCTGTTCGAGGACCCGCTCGAACCCGGGCGCGTACACGACCTCCTCCGACTCCTCCCGCAGCCGCCGCAGCAGCGCCGCGTACCCGGCCGCGTCGAAGGTGTCCGGCGCGCCCTTGCGGTCCCGCCGCCCCAGCCGGTCGAGTTCGGCGTCGGCCAGATGGAAGCCGTCCATGGGGACATGGGCGGCCCACGGCGGCCCATCGGCGTTCAGGGCCCGCACCAAGGACGCGGCCAGGGTGGACTTGCCCGCGCCGGGGCCGCCCGCGATGCCGAGCAGGGCGCGCCGGCCGCCTCGGGGGAGTGCGCGGGCGCGCGCGAGGAGGTCGTCGAAGGCCGGGGGCACACGGTCGGAGGTCAACTGCACACCCCCGAGTGTGTCACCCCGAAACCGGGAATATTGTGGCGCGGGACACTCGCTGGAGCGCCGCTGATGGGGAACAGTCCTCGGTATGACTCAGCTCGGACTCCCCGACGACATCCAGGCCTGCCTCTTCGACCTCGACGGGGTCGTCACCAGGACGGCCGTGGTGCACGCGGCCGCCTGGAAGGAGACGTTCGACGCCTTCCTGCTCTCCCACGAGGGCGCGGCGGCACGGCCGTTCGACGCGGTCGCCGACTACGACGAGTACGTCGACGGCCGCCCCCGCGCCGACGGGGTGCGCGCCTTCCTGGAGTCACGCGGCATCCACCTCCCGGAGGGCACGGCGGACGACCCACCGGACGCGCTGACCGTGAACGGCCTCGGCAACCGGAAGAACGAACTGCTCCTGGAGCGGATCCGCACCGGCGGCGTCGAGGCGTACGAGGGCACCCTGCGCTACCTGGAGGCGGTCCGCGCCGAGGGCCTGCGCACCGCGATCGTCTCCTCCAGCGCCAACTGCCGTGACGTGCTGCGGGCCGTGGACGCCGAGCACTTCTTCGACGTACGCATCGACGGCGTGGTGGCCGCCGAGCGCAAGCTGCCCGGCAAGCCGCATCCCGACACCTTCCTCGCCGCCGCCCACGACCTCGGCGTCGAGCCCTCCCGGGCGGCCGTCTTCGAGGACGCGCAGGCCGGCATGGACGCGGGCCGCGCCGGCGGCTTCGGGTACGTCGTCGGCCTCGACCGGGTCGGCCAGCGCGACGCCCTGTACGCGCACGGCGCGAGCGTCGTCGTGGCGGACCTCGACGAGCTGGGAGGCAAACGGTGATCACCCAGGGGTCGTACGCCGTCGAGCCGTGGACGGTCCGCGAGACCACCCTCGACCTCGACGTACTCGCCCAGAGCGAGTCCGTGTTCGCACTGTCCAACGGCCATGTCGGCTGGCGCGGCAACCTCGACGAGGGCGAACCGCACGGACTGCCCGGCAGCTACCTCAACGGTGTGCACGAGGTGCACCCGCTGCCGTACGCGGAGGCCGGGTACGGCTATCCGGAGTCGGGCCAGACCGTCATCAACGTCACCAACGGCAAGGTGCTGCGGCTGCTCGTGGACGACGAGCCGTTCGATCTGCGCTACGGCCGCCTCACCGCCCACGAGCGGGTACTCGACCTGCGCCGCGGGGTGCTGGAGCGGACCTGCGAGTGGACCTCACCGGCCGGTTCCACGGTCCGGGTGCGCTCGACCCGGCTGGTCTCGCTCACCCAGCGCGCGGTGGCCGCCGTGGCGTACGAGGTGGAGGCCGTCGACGCCCGCAGCCGGGTGGTGATCCAGTCCGAGCTGGTCGCCAACGAGAGCCTGCCCGGCTCCGACGGCGACCCGCGCGCCGCGATGGCGCTCCAGTCGCCCCTGGAGCAGGAGGACCATCTCGCCACCGGCAACCGGCTGCGCCTGGTGCACCGGACCCGGCGCAGCGGCCTGCGGGTCGCGGTCGCCGCCGACCATGTCGTCAGCGGGCCCGAGCGCACCACCACCCGCAGTGAGAGCGGCACCGACCTGGCCCGGCTGACCGTCACCTCCGTCCTGGAGCCCGGTCAGAGCCTGCGGGTGGAGAAGCTGGTCGCCCACGGCTGGTCCGCGACCCGCTCGCTGCCCGCGATGGCCGACCAGGTCGACGCCGCGCTCGCGGCCGCCGCCCACGACGGCTGGCCCGGACTCCTCGCCGACCAGCGGGCCTGCCTGGACGACTTCTGGGCGCGCGCCGATGTCGAGGTCAGCGGCGACGAGGAGATCCAGCAGGCCGTACGGTTCGCCCTGTTCCACGTCCTCCAGGCGGGGGCCCGCGCGGAGCGGCGCGCGATACCCGCCAAGGGCCTGACCGGCTCCGGCTACGACGGACACGCCTTCTGGGACACCGAGATGTTCGTGCTGCCGGTGCTCACCCACACCGCGCCCGCGGCCGTCGCCCAGGCGCTGCGCTGGCGGTACAGCACCCTGGACGAGGCCCGTGAGCGCGCGGCCCAACTGGGACTCGCCGGGGCCGCGTTCCCCTGGCGGACCATCGCGGGTCCGGAGGGCTCGGCGTACTGGCCGGCCGGCACCGCCGCCTTCCATGTGAACGCCGGCATCGCCGACGCCGTCGTCCGCTATGTAGAGGCCACCGACGACACCGCCTTCGAACGCGAGGCCGGGGTCGAACTCCTGGTGGAGACCGCCCGGTTGTGGCGCTCGCTCGGCCACCACGACGCCCATGGCGTCTTCCATCTCGACGGCGTCACCGGACCCGACGAGTACAGCGCGGTCGCCGACGACAACGCCTATACGAACCTGATGGCCCGTCAGAACCTGCTGGCCGCCGCCGATGTCGTCGAACGCCATCCGCGCGAGGCGGCCCGGCTCGGGGTGGACGAGGAGGAGAGCGCGGCCTGGCGGGACGCGGCCGGGGCGATGCATGTGCCGTACAACGCCGAACTCGGCGTCCATGAACAGCACTCCGGGTTCACCCGCTACCAGCGCTGGGACTTCGACGGCACCCGCTCCGACCAGTACCCGCTGCTGCTGCACTTCCCGTACTTCGACCTCTACCGCAAACAGGTCGTGAAACAGGCCGACCTGGTGCTGGCCCTGTACACCTGCGACGGCTGGTTCGCCGAGCGGTACGACGAGGAGCAGATCGCCCGGAACTTCGCCTACTACGAGCCGCTGACCGTCCGCGACTCCTCCCTGTCCGCCTGCTGCCAGGCCGTCGTCGCCGCCCGGACCGGCCATCTGGACCTCGCCTACGACTACACGGCCGAGGCGGCCCTGATGGACCTGCACGACCTGGAGCACAACACCCGCGACGGACTGCACATCGCCTCGCTCGCCGGCACCTGGATGGCGCTCGTCGCGGGCTTCGGCGGGATGCGCCGCGACGGCGAACGGCTGCGCTTCGCCCCCCGGTTGCCCGAACGGCTCTCCCGGCTCGCCTTCCATGTGCAGTTCCGGGGCCGCAGGCTGCGGGTGGAGATCGACGCGGACAAGACGACGTACGAGCTGCTCGACGGGCCGCCGCTGGACCTGCGGCACCACGGGGACGCCGTCACGGTGACCATGAGCGAGCCGGCCGTCCGCCCCGTACCACCGGGCCCCCGCCGGGCGCTGCCGCAGCAGCCACGGCACCGGGTGCCGAACCAGGCATCCTGAGGCCGGATCTCCCGGGGCTCGGGCCTGAGTTCCGGACGGGGGCCCGGTCCGCTCAGAGCGGCGCGCCCGTCAGGAGCCGGAAGAGGTCGCCCGTGGCGTCCGCCGCCAGCAGCGGCGGCAGGGTGCTCAGGGCGAGCACGGCCAGCGCGGCGGACCCGAGGCTCGGCTCCGGGGCGGACTGGAGGGCGGCGATACGGCGGGTGACGGCGCGGTCGGCGAAGTGCAGCGCGCACACCGCGCCGCCCCGCTGCGCCGTGAGCGCGGCCCGCGCCAGCGCGTGCGCGGTGGTACGACGGTCGCCGACCGCGGCCGCCGCCCGCTCGTCGGCCCATCGCTCCACCAGGTAGACGACGGTCGAACGCACCGGACACAGCAGCGGATCGGCCGCCGCCGCGAGGGTGGCCGCCGTCACCAGGACATCGTGCCGATGGGCGAGATGGGCCCGCTCGTGCGCGAGGAGCGCCCGCCGCTCCGCGGGCCCGAGCGCGCCCAGCATCGCCGAGGTGACCAGGATCCGGCCCGGCCGCCCGGGAACCGCGCACGCCCGCGGCACCGCCGAGGCGGCCACGATCAGTTCGGTGTCCGCAGGATGCCCCGCGCACAGCCGCCGCAGCGCCCGGCGGGTGCGCCGCTCGGCCCGTACGGCACGGTGCAGCCGCACGCCGACGACCACCAGCGCCGGCCACGCGGCAAGACCGATCATCACCGGCACCGGATCGGCCGCCGCCCCGCCCTGCCCGGCGCCGCGCATCGCCGGCGGCATGTCCCCGAGCAGCGCCGCGCCGAGCAGCACCAGCGACCAGGTGGTGGCCCCGGCGGTCACCACGGCGGCCACGGCCAGCACCCGCGCGGCCGCCGCGGGGGCGACGTACCGGCCGGTCAGCGGGCCCGCGGCGGCGAGCAGCAGCGACAGTGCCAGCGGGCTGTACACATCGAATCTCATGCGCGAGACCTCATGTCGTGGACGTCGTGCGCGGAACCTCGTGTGCCGAAATGCGCCGAACCTCGTGTGCCGAACCTTGTGCGGAGCCTTCGTGCGTGGCTCGGAGCACGCGCTTGGTGCGTGTACTTGGTACTTGGGCTTTGCGCGAGGAGCCGTCCGCCTACGCGTCGCCCTCGGCGAGCAGCGCGCGCAGCGCCCGCTCCTCCTCGCGGCTCAGCCCGGTCACGAACTGCTGGAGCGCGGCGATCGGGTCCGGGCCCCGGTCCAGAGCCTGGTGCATGGCCTCGGCGGTCAGCTCGGCCGCGTTCTTCGCCGGACGGTAGGCGCCGCGCCGCCCGTCCGCGTCCCGCAGGACCAGCCCTTTGTCGTACAGGCGCTTGAGGATGGTGTGCACCGTGTTGTACGCGAGGCCGCCGCCGATCTCGGCCTGGATCTCCGCCGGGGTGAGCGGCCGGTCGGTGGCCCAGAGGGCGGCCAGCACCTCGCTCTCCAGCTCCCCGGCGCTGCGCCGTTCCGCCCTGCCCCGGGACCCTGTGCCAGCCATGTCCTAACCTTACAGCGCGTAGTGGCGGCGCCCGTGGGTCGTCCCGCCTTCCCGGACACCGGGGCGAGCGGCGGGGCGAGCGGCGGGTTCGCCCGAGATCTCCGGCCACTCTGTGATGGGGTGGTCTTTCCGGTTCCGCCCCGTTCGGGGCGAAGGGGAGGATGATGACCGGCAGCGCCGACACCGTACTCACCGGGACGCGATCCGCCCGCTCCCGGCCCTCGTCGAACGGCGCCCGAAGCCCCCGGGCCGCCCTCCCGCTCGCGGCCGTCGCCGCCGCCTTCACCCTCGCCCAACTGCTCCTGGTCCGCCCCGGCATGGGCCTCGGCTGGGACGAGGCGGTGTACGTCAGCCAGGTCGGCGCCCGCGCTCCCGCCGCCTACTTCAGCGCCCCCCGGGCCCGCGGGATCTCCCTGCTCGTCGCGCCGGTCGCCGCGTGGTCGTCCTCCACGGTCCTGCTGCGCTGCTATCTCGCCACGCTCTCCGGTCTCGCCCTGTACGTGGCGCTGCGGACCTGGCGCGGCCTGTTCCCGCCCCGCGTCCTCACCCTCGCCGCCGCCCTCCTCGCCTCCCTGTGGGTGACCCTCTTCTACGGCCTCCAGGCCATGCCCAACTACTGGGTCGCGATGGGCGCACTGGTGACGGTCGGCTCGTATCTGCGCGCGGGCGCATCCCCATCCCGCCGGGGCGCGCTCGGGGGCCTCGCCGCGGGCGCCGCGCTGTTGGGCTGGATGCGGCCCATGGACGCGGTGTGGGTCGTACTGCCGCTGCTCGCCCTCGGACTGCGGCACCGGGACCCGCGCCGGGCGGCCGCACTGCTCGCCGGGCTCGCGGCCGGGGCCGCGGAGTGGGTGATCGAGGCGTACGTACGCTACGGCGGCCTGCTGCACCGGCTGTCCGAGGGCTCGGCGATCCAGGGCGGCCTGGGCTGGCACCTCGCCCTCGTCGACCAGTTGCGCAGCCTCGGCGGGCGTACCCTGTGCCGGCCCTGCGCCGGGGCGCTGCCCGGTCCGCTCGTCACCTTCTGGTGGTGCGCGCTGCCCCTGCTGGCCGCACTCGCCCTGCTGTTCGCGGTCCGCGCCGGACGGACGGCGGCCACGGCGCTGCCCCTCGCGTGCGCGGCGTCGGCCGCCTTCCCGTACCTGTTCCTGATCGGCTACGCGGCACCCCGCTTCCTGCTGCCCGCCTACGCCCTGCTCGCGCCCCCCGTCGCCGCCGCGCTGCTCCGCCTGGCGAGCGCCCCGCCCCGGCCCTGGCGCCCGGTGGCCGCGGGCGCGCTCTGCCTGGCCTTCGCCGTCCACCTCGGCGCCCAACTGACCGTCCTGGTGCGCACGGCGGACATCGCCGCGAGCGGCCACCGCTCCTGGTCGCGCACCGCCACCACCCTGCACCGCCTCGGGGTGCGCGCCCCCTGCCTGGTCACCGGCGAGGACGCCCTGCCCGTGGCCTTCTACGCCGGCTGCGCCTCGGCCGCGACGTCCGGGCCCAACGCCGACACGACGGCGGACGCCATCGCGCGCACGGCCCGGCGCGTGCCGACGGCCACCCTCGTACCGGCGGGGGCGAACCCGCCCCCGTACGCCCGTGCTTGGCCATGGGTCGCGGCCGAAAACCGACGGCTGTACTACACGCCGGGGCGCGGGGAAGGGTTTCCGGTTCGGCCGCGTCAGGTAGGAGACGGGTGATACCGCGTGTCTATGGAGGGGAAGCAGATGACGGGGAACGACACCGCCGGGCTGATGGACGAGGCGTTCTTCACGCCGGGCAGCTCCTCCTTCGCCGAGTTCCTGGCCGCCCACCGCCCCCGGCTGCTGCCCACCGCGTCCCCGCTGCCGCCCGGCACGAGCGCGGCCCCGGGCAGCTTCCCGCACGGCACCACGGTGCTCGCGCTCACCTACGGCGAGGGTGTGCTGCTCGCCGGGGACCGCCGGGCCACCATGGGCAATCTGATCGCCCAGCGGGACCTGGAGAAGGTCCACCCGGCCGACGACCACACGGCCGTCGCCTTCGCCGGCACCGTCGGACTCGCCCTCGACATGGTGCGGCTCTACCAGGTCGAGTTGGCCCACTTCGAGAAGATCGAGGGCATCCCGATGACGCTGGGCGCGAAGGCGACCCGCCTCGCGACCATGATCCGGCAGAACCTCGCGCAGGCCATGCAGGGCCTCGCCGTCGTCCCCCTGCTCGCCGGGTACGACCTCGGCGCGCCCACGGGCGAGGGCGGCCGCATCTTCGCCTACGACGCGGCGGGCGGCCTGTACGAGAAGCGGGAGTTCCACGCCGAGGGCTCCGGTTCGCCGTACGCCCGGGGCGCGCTCAAGAAGCTCTACCGGCCCGGTCTGACCCGCCGCGAGGCCGCCCTCGCCGCACTGCACGCGCTGTACGACGCCGCCGACGACGACTCGGCCACCGGCGGGCCCGACCTCAACCGCCGTATCTTCCCGATCCTCTCGTTCATCACCGAGGACGGCTACGAGCGGCTGCCGGAGGCCGAGACGGAGGAGCTGAGCCGCGAGATGGTGCGCCAGCGCGACGGCCGCCCGGACGGCCCGCACGTCGCGCCCTGAACCCTGGCGGGCATCCGGTGAACTGCCGGGGCGTCATGCGAACGGCAACGAACACCGGTACGGGCCGGGCCGGCGCCTCGCCGCCCCACCACGAGCGTGGCGGCAGCGGCGACGGACGGCTCCACCACACCGGTCGACGACATGTCCGACGCCGATGTGCGGGTCGCGGTCTTCCGCATCCTCGCCGACCCGGCCACCGGAGCGGCCCTGTGCGCGGCGGCCGAGGAGGCCCTGGACGACGGCATGCCCGAAGCCCTGCGCGCCTTCCTGGAGCACGGGCGCCGGGACGCGGGCGCCTGACCGGATCAGCGCTCGTAGACGCCGGTCAGGCGGCCGCGGGCGAGGACCGGTGCGGTGACGGCGGGCAGGAAGGCGCGGGGGCGGGCCCGCTCCGGCGCCGGGAGGTCCACGGGGGTGGCCAGGGCGAACAGCTGGAAGGTGTAGCGGTGGGGGCCGTGGCCCTTGATCGGGGCCGGACCGTGGTAGCCGCGGCCGATGGTGGAGCGCAACAGCCGTACGCCGGGCGCCGGTTGCCGGGCCCCGAGGGCACCGGGGTCGAGGTGTCCGGCCGCCGGGTCGATCAGGGCGAGGCAGTGCACGGCGGGTTTGGCCATGGGCACGTCGATGTCCTCGACCACCAGCAGGAGTCGGGCGGTGCCGCCCGGGGGCGCCGTCCAGGACAGCTGGGGGGAGAGGTCGGCGCCGCCGATGGTCTTCGCGCACTGCTCCAGCGGTATGGGGTCACCGTCGCCGAAGTCCCGGCTGGTGAGGATCAGCGGCTCGGGACCCTGGAGGTTGGGCATGTTCCACGCCATATGCGTCTCGCCCGCCCTGCGGTTCCTCAGGAGTCGGCCCAGCAGGCTCATCGCGTCGCCTCCAGCATGGTGACGACCTCGGTGGCGGTGGCGGTCTCGCCGAGCTTTGGGAAGACGCGTTCGACGCTGTGACGGTGGGCCTCGGGGTCCGGGTCGACCATGGCGTCGGTGGCCAGGACCACGTGGTAGCCGTGGTCGGCGGCCGAGCGCGCCGTCGACTCCACGCCCGAGCTGGTCGAGATGCCGGTGAGCACGACCTGGGTGACGCCCAGGTCCCGCAGCAGGGTGTCGAGCCCGGTGTCGTGGAACGCGCTGCGCCGCCGCTTGGTGATCAGATGATCGCCCGGCCGGACGCCGAGTTCGTCCACGAGCTCGGCCCAGTCGGACGGCCGCTCGGCCCTGCCCCCGGACCGGCCGGTCTCCCGGGACCGTACGGCGTCCGTACGACCCGGCGAGCGTCCGGTGACGTTGACGAGGACCACCGGCAGGCCGTGCCGCCGGAACTCGTCCGCCAGGTGCGCCGATCGCTCGACGGCGTCGGTCACCCGGGCGCCGGCGCGGGCGGAGACGATGCCCTTCTGGAGATCGATCACGACGAGTGCGCACGTCGGGTCGATCGTGGTCAGTGCCATGGTGGTTGCTTCTCCTGTGGATGTCCGTGGTGCGGGGCCTGGCCATGAGGCGAGGGCGCCCGGGCCGGGTGGTGTCTCAGGCGCTGGTGCGCCGGTGCGGACGCGTGATGGCGCCGTTCTCGCGCGGTTCCGGCACGCGGGCGGGGGTGTTGGCGCCGCGCAGCAGGGAGACGGTCGCGGCGAGGAAGGCGAGGGCGGCGCCGAAGGCGAACACGATCACCAGGCCGGAGTGGAAGGGCCCGGAGATCAGGTTCGGGAAGAACTCCCGCCCGGTCAGGGCCTGTTGCTGCGCCGGGGTCAGCCGGGCCAGGGCGCCGCTCGGCTCCAGCAGATGCCGGATCGGGTTGACGCCCAGCTGGGCGGCGAACAGCGAGGAGACCGGGGGCAGATCGCCGATCTGAGCGGCGACCTGGGCGGGCACGCCCTGCTGGTGCAGGCCTGCGGTGAGGGTGTGCGGGAGGCGGCTCGCCAGACCGGCGATCATCAGCGAGAAGAACACGCCGATCGAGACGGCGGTGCCGGAGTTCTGGAAGGTGGCGCGCATGCCCGAGGCGACACCCCGCAGTTCGGCGGGCACACTGCCCATGATCGCGGAGGAGTTGGGGGAGGCGAACATGCCGCTGGCGATCCCGTTGACCGCGATCAGCACCGCGAACACCCAGTAGCTGAAGTCGATCGGCAGCAGCATCAGGCCGAGGAAGCTGGCGCCGAACAGCACCGCGCCCCCGGTGGCCAGGCCCCGGGAGCCGAGCCGGTCGGACAGATACCCGGACACCGGTCCCGCCGCGAGGAAGCCCGCGGTCAGCGGCAGCATGAAGATGCCCGCCCACAGGGGCGTGTCGCCGTAGTCGTAGCCGTGCAGCGGCAGCCAGATGCCCTGGAGCCAGATGATCAGCACGAACTGCATCCCGCCGCGCCCGATCGAGATGGCCAGGCCCGCCAGGTTGCCGAAGGCGAAGGCCCGGCGGCGGAACAGGCTCAGCTGGATCATCGGCGCGGCGGTGCGGTTCTCGATCACGACGAACGCGGCCAGCAGCGCGAGACCGCCGGCTATCAGCACGTCGACGAAGGGGTTCGTCCAGCCCATGGTGTGCCCGCCGTAGGGCTGGAGGCCGAAGGTGACCGCGATCAGGACCGCGCTGAGGCCCACCGCGAAGGTGATGTTGCCCCACCAGTCGATCCGGCCGCCGCCCCGCCTGCCCGTCTCGCGCAGGGTGCGGTAGGCCCACAGCGTGAAGAACACGCCGACGGGCACGTTCGCCCAGAACACCGCCCGCCAGTCCCACGCCGACAGCAGACCACCGGCCACCAGACCGATGAACATCCCGGCCAGCCCCGCCACCTGGTTGATGCCCAAGGCGAAACCGCGCTGCTCCTTGGGGAAGGCGTCGGTCAGGATCGCCGCCGAGTTCGCGGTCAGCATCGAACCGCCCACGGCCTGCGCCACCCGCCAGGCGATCAGCCACATCGCCCCGTGGCCGCCGTCGAAGGGATCGAAGGACAGCAGGACCGAGGCGAAGGTGAACACCGCGAAGCCGGAGTTGTAGATCCGGACCCGCCCGTACATGTCCCCGAGCCGGCCCACCGTGACCACCAGGACGGCCTGGACCAGCCGGTACCCCATGATCATCCACAGCAGATAGGCGATATTGCCCGGGGCCAGCGGATCCAGGTGCACCCCGCGGAAGATCGCCGGCAGGGCGATCAGCACGATGGAGCCGTCCAGCGCGGACATGAAGACAGCGGCGGTCGTGTTCGTCAGCGCCGTCCACCTGTACCGGTCACCCGGTGAGCGGCGCGGGGCGGGCGCCTGGGGGGAATCCGTCATCGGCCTGCTTCCTCGAAGGTTCGTCGGCGCGGCGGGCGCGGCGGCGTCAGATGTTCTGGGCCAGCCGTTGCAGCAGCGGGGCGGTGGCCGCGAGCCGCTCCAGCTCCGCGGGCGTGAACGCGCCGCCGGTCAGGGCGCCCGCGATGAGCTCGGCCCGCGCGTTGCGCTTGTCCCGCAGCGCCTGCCGCCCGGCGTCGGTCACCGACAGCACCACGCGCCTGCCGTCGTCCGGATCGCGGCGGCGTTCGACCAGCCCCCGGGCCTGGAGCGCGCCGAGCGTCGCCCCCATGGACTGCGCGGTGATCTGCGCGTCCCGGGCCAGCGCCGATGAGGTGGTGGGGCCCGTGCGGTCCAGCTGCGCCAGCGCGCCGCGCTCCGGGAGGGTCAGTCCGCCCTCGACCGGCACCTGACGTAGTCGGCGCACCAGCACGCCGATGCTCGCGAGCAGGGCCGAGGCGACCGCCTCGGGATCCAGATCATCACTCATATGCTAAGGCTAACTTATAAAGCTGCCTTAGCATCTCTCCGAGGCTCTCCTTCCGGAACCGGACTACGGAGCCTCTCCGGAACCGGGCTCCGGAGCACCGGGCCTGACGTCGGCGGGCAGCCACCGGGCCGCCGCCGTGAGGAACAGGGCGAGCCAGCCCGCCGCGAACAGCCAGCCGCCCAGCACATCGGTGAACCAGTGCACCCCGAGGAAGATCCGGGTCAGCCCGACCCCCGCGCCCCAGCAGGCGACCAGGAGTGTCAGCGGGCCCCGGCCGTGCGGGGCGCGCAGCCACAGCGCCGTGATCAGCAGCCCGGCCGTCAGGGCCGAGGTGGTGGTGTGCCCGGAGGGGTACGACCAGCCGGAGGCCAGCGCCTCCCAGTCCGCGTACGGCGGCCGGACCCGGCCGACCAGGTCCATCACGCCGTACCGCACCGCCTGCCCGAGGCCCAGGCAGAGCAGGCCCGTCACGGCGGCGGCGCAGCGCTGCCGGGCTGTACGGCCCGCGATCAGTCCGGCCGCGATCACCAGGGCGTACGGCACCGCGCCCGTGCCCGTGTCGGTCAGCGCGCGCGCCGCGGCGACCGCCATCGGGGGCCGGTGCCCGAGGGACCGGGCGAGCAGGGCGCGGTCCGGGGGGAGCGGGGCGCCGTGCCGGGAGACCACGATCAGGGTCAGCACCGCGAACGCGGCCCAGGCGCAGACACCGAGGCCGACGACGACCGTGGTCCTCCGGGGGCTCACGACGCGGACGGCGGCCACGCCCGGGACGCCCCCGCCGTCCGAAGGGCCGGCCCGCGCGCCGCCCGAAGCCCCGGCCCGCATGCCGTCCGGCACGTCACGGTGCCTCCTTCGCCGCCCTGCGTGAACGCAGCACCTCCGCCGCGAGCGGGATCAGCGAGACCAGGACGATCAGCGCGATCACCGGCAGCAGATACTTGTCTACATTCGGGATCGAGGACCCCAGCGCGTACCCGCCGAGCGTGAGACCGAGGCTCCAGACCAGGCCGCCGATCACCTGCCACAGGGTGAAGGTGCGGGCCGGTACGCCGAGCGCGCCCGCCATCGGGTTGAGCACCGTACGCACCACCGGCACGAAGCGGGCCAGCACGATCGCCTTCGCGTGGCCGTACCGGTCCAGCAGCTCCTCCGCGCGCTGCGCGCCCTCGCGCAGTTTCGCCGAGCGGGTGCGGGCCAGCAGCGCGCCGCCCGCCTTGCGGCCGATCAGGAACCCGCACTGGGAGCCCGCCAGGGCGCCGAGCGCCGCAGCGACCAGCAGCGGGCCGAGCGAGAGGTGCAGCCCGCGGTCGGCCGCGCCGGTGCACAGCAGCCCCGCCGTGAACAGCAGCGAGTCCCCGGGCAGGAAGAACCCGATCAGCAGGCCGGTCTCCGCGAAGAGCACCACGCCGACGCCGAAGACGCCGAAGGCGGCCAGCAGCGAGTGGGCGTCGAGCACATTGACCGCGAGCTGCGATGCCAGATGTGGGGGAGTGGCCACGGCCGCACACCCTTTCCTTCGACTTGCTTCGACAACATGTGACTACACATTTGTAGACGTTCGCCGGGCGACCGTCGGACATGGACAGGGGTTCCTTCCCGGACTTTGCCCGGGGATTACCGGATCGTGACCGGTTGCCTATGAAGGTGTGGTCATCATGGTCGCGAAAGTAAGGCATGCCTTCGCTTATTTCGCATGCTTCGTTTGGTTTTCCGGGAGGGCCGCAGGGCATGTGGGACGACGCGTTTCCGAGTTTCCTGATCGGATTGAGGGAGGGACTCGAAGCCGGACTCATCGTCTCCATCCTGGTCGCCACCCTGGTGCGTGCCGAGGCCCGCTCACGGCTGCCGCAGGTGTGGACCGGTGTGCTGGCGGCGATCGCCGTCGCGATGAGCTTCGGCGCGGTCCTCACCTTCACCGCCGCGTCCATGCCGCAGACCGCCCAGGAGGCCTTCGGCGGCGTCCTCAGCGTGATCGCCGTCGCGTTCGTCACCGCCATGGTGTTCTGGATGCGCCGCTCGGCCCGCAACCTCTCCAGCGAGCTGAAGCAGAAGGTCTCCGGCGCCCTCGCCATGGGCTCCGGCATGCTGATCCTCACCTCCTTCCTGGCCGTCGGCCGCGAGGGCCTGGAGACCGCCCTGTTCCTGTGGACCACCGCCCAGGCGGCCGGTGAGTCCGCGGGTCCGCTGACCGGCGCCGCCATCGGCCTGCTCCTCGCGGCGGGGCTGTGCTGGGGCCTGTACCGCAGGGTCCTGAAGATCAACCTGACGAAATTCTTCACCGCGACCGGCGTCGTCCTGATCGTCATCGCCGCGGGCGTCCTCGGCTACGGCCTGCGCGACCTCCAGGAGGGCGGCGTGCTGCCCGGCAAGACGGCCTACGCCGTCGACCTGGCCGGCAGCATCGACGCCGGCTCCTGGTACAGCACCCTGATCCAGGGCGTCTTCAACCTGATGCCCACCATGACCTGGCTCCAGGTGGTCGCCTACGTCGCCTACCTCGCCGTGGTGATGACCCTGTTCGTGCGCGGTGTACGCGTCACCGCGCCCAAGGCCAAGCCCGAAACAGCCACCCAGAGGTCCGCCGGCGCATCCGGCGAGGGATCCGCCGCGCGGAAGCCCGCCGCCGCCCGGCGCCGCCCGGTCTGGGTGGTCCCGGCCGCCGTCGTCGCCGTACCCGCCGTCGTCGCCGGACTCTTCGTCGCCCTCGGCCGCCCCAAGCCCGCCGGTGACCAGACCGTCGCCGTCTCCGAGACCGACTGCGGCAAAGGCTTCACCGTGCCCGAGCCCGGCCGGCAGACCTTCCAGATGCACAACACCGGCCGCCAGGCCTCCGAGGTCTACCTGGTAGACCCCTCCACCAACGCGGTCTACGGCGAGATCGAGGGCCTCGCCCCCGGCACCACCCGCGACCTCGTCGCCACCATCGCCGGCGGCACCTACGCCTGGCGCTGCGTCCCCGCCAGCGGCAAGGCCGTCACCTCCAAGGCGGTCACCGTCACCGGCGGCGGCGCGGCCAAGCCGGTCGCCCCCGTCTCCGAGCAGGACCTCGCCGCGCCCCTGAAGTCGTACAAGTCGTACGTCGGCAAGGGCCTGGACACCCTGGCCGGGCAGACCCGCGCCCTCCAGCACGACATCGAGGGCGGTCACCTCGACAGAGCGCGCACCGACTGGCTCACCGCCCACCGCACCTACGCCTCGCTCGGCGCCGCCTACGGCACCTTCGAGGACTTCGACAAGAAGATCGACGGCCGCGCCGACGGTCTGCCCGGCGGTGAGCGGGACAAGGACTTCAGCGGCTTCCTGCGCCTGGAGTACGGCCTGTGGCACGGCCGCTCGGCCAAGGAGCTGACCGGGCCCGCGCGGCAGCTCAGCACGGACGTGGCCGGGCTGGGCAAGGCCTTCCCGAGCCAGGACTTCGACGCCGGCGACCTGCCGCTGCGCGCCCACGAGATCCTGGAGAACACCCTCCAGTTCGAGCTGACCGGCGACACCGACGAGGGCAGCGGCACCAACCTCGCCACCGCCGACGCCAATCTCGCCGGCACCCGCGAACTGCTCACCGTCCTCAAGCCGCTGCTCACCGACCGCGCCCCCAAGGTGCTGCCGACCGTCGACACCGACATCGACCGGGTGCAGAAGCTGCTGGACGCGCAGCACGACGGCGGCCACTGGACCCCCGTCGAGAAGCTCTCCGACGCCGACCGCCGGCGCCTGGACGGAGCCACCGGCCAGCTCCTGGAGGACCTCGCGCCGATCCCGGACCTGCTGGAGATCCGGAAGTCCGCCTGATGACCACCGCGCACCCGCACCCCGAAGGGAACCCGCCCATGCCCACCGCCGACACGCCGTCCTGCCCCGTGGGCCCCGCCCGCCGCTCCTTCGTGCGCGGCGCGCTGGGCGCCGGTGCCGCCGGAGCGGTCCTGGCCGGCGGCGGCTTCGCGCTCGCCGAGAGCGGTGGCACGGCCCAGGCCCGGCCGAGCGGTCCGGACGGCCGTACGAAGGTGCCCTTCCACGGCGCCCACCAGGCCGGGATCATCACCCCGCAGCCGGCCGCCGCCGCGTTCGTCTCCTTCGACGTCATAGCCGACGACCGGCGCGGCCTCACCGAGCTGCTGAAGACCATCACCGAGCGGGCCCGCTTCCTCACCTCCGGGGGAACCCCCGCCGACCTGGGCGTCGGCGCGCCGCCCGCCGACAACGGCATCCTCGGCCCCGAGGTCCCCGCGGACGGCCTCACCCTCACCCTCGGCGTCGGCACCTCCCTCTTCGACGACCGCTACGGCCTCGCCAAGGCCAGGCCCGCCCGGCTCGTCCCCATGCGGACCTTCCCGAACGACAATCTGAACCCGGCCGAGTGCCACGGCGACCTCTCCCTCCAGATCTGCGCGCAGAGCAGGGACACCGTGCTGCACGCCCTGCGCGACATCGCCCGGCACACCCGCGGCGCGATGCAGGTCAAGTGGCGCATCGACGGCTTCCAGAACGCCCCCCGGCCCAGCGGCGCCCAGCGCAACCTGCTCGGCTTCAAGGACGGCATCGCCAACCCGGACGTCAACTCCGCCCGCGAGACGAACAAGCTGATCTGGGTCGGCGACGGACAGGGCGAGCCCGCCTGGGCCACCGGCGGCAGCTACCAGGTGATCCGGATCATCCGGATGCTGGTCGAGTTCTGGGACCGGGTCTCGCTCACCGAGCAGGAGAAGATGTTCGGCCGCCGCAAGGACACCGGCGCCCCGCTGGACGGCGCCAAGGAGACCGACGCCCCCAACTACGCCAAGGACCCGCACGGCAACGCGATCCCGATGGACGCCCACATCCGGCTCGCCAACCCGCGCACCGCGACGTCGGACAGCTCCCGCATCCTGCGCCGCGGCTACAACTACGACCGGGGCGCGGACAATGTCGGCAACCTCGACATGGGCCTCGTCTTCTGCTGCTATCAGCAGGACGTCAAGCGCCAGTTCGAGGCCGTGCAGACCCGGCTGATCGACGAGCCCCTGGTGGACTACATCTCCCCGACCGGCGGCGGCTACTTCTTCGCCCTGCCGGGCGTCCGGGACGCCGAGGACTGGCTGGGCCGGGGCATGTTCTCCGCCTGACCGGACCCCGGCCCCTCTTTGCCGCTCCCCACCCCTGGGGAGCGGCCTTTTCCTGTTCATGGTCTTTTCCTGACCATGGGAAAGGCCTGTCGTCGCCTTTACTGCGCATCAGTTGCAAGTACGGGAAGATGGCACAAGGCTGTGGTGCGCAGCCGTACCCGTACGACGTTAGGAATGACCCTCCCGATGACGGCCGCCCCTGGTTCCGCTCCGTCCCTCCCCGCACAGGCCGGCGCCAAGCCGTCGGCCTGGCAACGCGTCCGCCGCTCCATGACGCGCCAGGAGTGGGTCAGGCTCGGCTCGATGGCCGCCTTCGTGCTGGCCCTGCACGTCATCGGCTGGGGCACCCTGGTCGGCTTCATCGCGCCCCGGCACTTCAGCGTCGGCACCGAGTCCTTCGGTATCGGCATCGGAGTGACCGCCTACACCCTGGGCATGCGGCACGCCTTCGACGCCGACCACATCGCGGCCATCGACAACACCACCCGCAAGCTGATGGGCTCGGGGCAGCGTCCGCTGTCCGTCGGCTTCTGGTTCTCCCTCGGCCACTCCAGCATCGTCTTCGGCCTCGCCCTGCTGCTCTCCCTGGGCATGAAGTCCCTGGCCGGACCGGTCCAGAACGACAACTCGCATCTGCACGAGGTCACCGGCCTCATCGGTACGACCGTCTCCGGCGCCTTCCTCTATCTGATCGCCGCGATCAACCTCGTCATCCTGGCCGGCATCTGGAAGGTCTTCCGCAAGATGCGCACCGGCCACTACGACGAGGCCGCCCTGGAGACCCAGCTCAACAACCGGGGCTTCATGAACCGCCTGCTGGGCCGGGTCACCGGCTCGATCAGCAAGCCCTGGCAGATGTACCCGCTGGGCCTGCTGTTCGGGCTCGGCTTCGACACCGCGACCGAGATCGCCCTGCTGGTCCTCGCCGGTTCCGGCGCCGCCTCCGGACTGCCCTGGTACGCGATCCTCACCCTGCCGGTGCTGTTCGCGGCCGGGATGTCGCTGCTGGACACCATCGACGGCTCGTTCATGAACTTCGCCTACGGCTGGGCGTTCTCCAAGCCGGTCCGCAAGGTGTACTACAACCTCACCATCACCGGTCTGTCCGTCGCCGTCGCCCTGATCATCGGGTCCGTCGAACTCCTCGGCCTGCTCGCCGACAAGATGGACCTGCACGGGTTCTTCTGGGACTGGGTGGCGGGGCTCGACCTCAACACGGTCGGTTTCGTGATCGTCGGCCTGTTCTTCGTCACCTGGGCGCTCGCGCTGCTGGTGTGGAAGGCGGGCCGCATCGAGGAGAAGTGGACCTCGGGCCTGGCGGAGCAGTCCGCCGACTGACCCGGTCGCACCGGCCGATCCGATATTCGCGGGGTTGACGTCCCGGCTGCGGGAAACGCGGACCGGGACCGCCGCGCGAACACCGAAGGAGGCGACGATGAGCGACGCGCAGACTCCCCTGGGGGACGACGCCTACCAGCCCACCGGGACCAATGAGGAACAGGCGGACGCCGCACCCGTGGATCCCGAGGACGCGGTCGGCGAACGCTCGTACGACGACATGCTGGACGAGGGCTACTCGCCGCCCGAACGGCCCCTCGGCGTCACCAAGTACGGCACCACCGCCGCCGAACAGCACGCGGGGGAGTCCCTGGACCAGCGGCTCCGCCAAGAGGTCCCCGAACCGGACGAACCGGTCGGCGACGGCATCGGCGACCTGCCCGGCGGCGAGGGCGAACCCCTCGACCCCGAGGCGGGCGACTCCCGCGCCGGCCGACTGTCGGCCCGGGACCCGGGAGTGGACACCTTCGCCGAGGACGTGGGCATCGACGGGGGCGCGGCGGGCGCGGAGGAGGCCGCGGTGCACGTCGTACCGGACGAGCAGGACCGGCCGGAATGAACGGAACGATTCGGCCGACCCCGGGTGGTCCGACCCGAGGGGCGGGCGCGGGGAACCGCGCGACACGCCACCGACGAGCCGCGGCTGACGACGCGGAGATGATCCCCTGAGCAGGCCCCCGGAGCAACGCAGTCGGGAACACCGGCCGAGCCTGGATCGCCCGCCGCTCGGCCGGTACGCGGTCGGAAAACCTACGGCAGCAGCTTCTCGATCGCCGACGGACCCTCCGTCTCCAGCTTGCGGCGCGCCCAGTCGAGTGTCTTCGGGGTGACGTCCCGCCCGGCCGCCATCACCAGATCCTCCGGGGTGACGTCCTGCTGGGGAGCCGAGTGGAGCAGGGAGTCCGGGGTGCAGTGGTCGTCGGGCGACCGGGACCCTCCAGTTGCGGATGTCGACATGTGTTGCCTCCTCCTCGGTCCGGATGACCGCATCCGTGCCGGTGCCGCCGAACGGGGCACACTCTCACCATTGCCCGCCGCGGCGCACCCTGCATCCGGAGGGCGCGCCGGTGACGGGTGAGAAGCGCCTGCCCACTCCACCGCGCCTCACTCGCTCCTAAGCTGGAGAGAACGCGGGACGAGTCAGCGCACCCGCACCGGGAGGCCGCCGATGAGCCAGACGTCGTTCGCCGCGGACACCTCCGCGAGCCCCCGCTATCTGCCCATCGCCGAGCACGGCCTGATCGGCGACCTGCGCAGCGTCGCCCTGGTCGGCAGCAACGGCACCATCGACTGGTACTGCTCGCCGTCCTTCGACTCGCCCAGCGTCTTCGCGGCCGTCCTGGACGCCGAGCGCGGCGGCTGCTTCGAGCTGGCCGCCGCCGTCCCGGCCCGCACCAAGCAGTTCTACTTCCCCGACACCAATGTGCTGATCACCCGCTTCTTCACCGAGGAGGGCGTCGGCGAGGTGCAGGACTTCATGCCGGTCACCGCCGATTCCGGACAGCCCTGCGACACGGCGCGGCACCGGCTGATCCGGCGGGTGGTGTGCGTACGCGGCCGTGTGCCCTTCCGCGCCCTGGTCGCCCCCCGCTTCGACTACGGCTCCGCCCCGCACACCGTCCGCGACATGGACGGCACGCTGCTGTTCGAGTCGCCGGACCTGGCGCTCGCGCTCACCGCGACCGTGGCCATGGAGTGCGACGGCCGCGACGCGTACGCCGAGTTCAAGCTCGGCGAGGGCGAGACGGCGGTGTTCGCCCTCGACCAGGCCGGCAGCGCCATCGCCCCGCGCGGCTGCGCCCACGCCGAGGCCGAGCACGAGTTCAACGCGACCGTCGCCTACTGGCGGCGCTGGCTCCAGCAGTCCCGCTACCGTGGCCGCTGGCGCGAGATGGTGCACCGCTCCGCCCTGACCCTCAAGCTGCTCACCTACGCCCCCACCGGAGCCATCGTCGCCGCCCCCACCACCAGCCTGCCCGAGCAGCTCGGCGGCGAGCGCAACTGGGACTACCGGTACGTCTGGGTGCGCGACGCGGCCTTCGCCGTGTACGCGCTGCTGCGGCTCGGCTTCAGCGGCGAGGCCGAGGCCTTCATGCGCTTCCTCACCACCCACATCAGCCCCGGCGACGGCGCCGCCTCCGGCCCGCTCCAGATCATGTACGGCATCGACGGCCGCACCGACCTGCCCGAGCGCGAGCTGCCCCATCTGGAGGGCCACCAGGGCTCGGCCCCGGTCCGGGTCGGCAACGCCGCCGCCGACCAGCTCCAGCTGGACATCTACGGCGCCCTGATCGACTCCGTCTACCTGTTCGACAAATGGGCCCAGCCCATCTCCAGCGCCCAGTGGGACGACGTCACCCATCTGGTCGAGTGGGTCTGCGAACACTGGGACCAGCCCGACGAGGGCGTGTGGGAGACCCGGGGCGGCCGCAAGAACTTCCTGTACTCGCGGCTGATGTGCTGGGTCGCGGTGGAACGCGCCATCCGGCTCGCCAACCGGCGCGGGCTGCCCGCCGAGCTGCTGCGCTGGCGGCAGACCCGGGACGCGATCTACCGGCGGATCATGGACCGGGGCTGGTCGGAGCGGCGGCACGCCTTCGTGCAGCACGAGGACGGCGATGTGCTGGACGCCTCCGTGCTGATGATGCCGCTCGCCAAGTTCATCGCCCCCACCGACCCCAAGTGGCTGTCCACCCTGGACGCCCTCACCGAGGAACTCGTCTCCGACTCCCTGGTCTACCGCTACGACCCGCTGGTCAGCCCCGACGGGCTGCGCGGCGACGAGGGCACCTTCTCCATCTGCTCCTTCTGGTACGTCGAGGCGCTGGTGCGGGCCGGCCGGGTGGACGAGGCCCGCCTCGCCTTCGAGAAGATGCTCACCTACGCCAACCATCTCGGCCTGTACGCCGAGGAGATCGGCCGCACCGGCGAGCAACAGGGCAACTTCCCCCAGGCGTTCACCCATCTCTCACTGATCAGCGCCGCCTTCAACCTCGACCGCGCCCTCGGCTGACCCGTCCCGGGCGGGGGCCGTGTATCCGCGGCTGCGCACCAGTTCATGGGTGAGGCGGGTGAAGGCGAGGGCCGCGGCGCTGCGGTAGGCGTCGGCGCGGGCGAGGAGGGTGACCGTGCGGGTCGGCAGGGCCGGTTCGAGCGGTACGGGGGCGAGCCGGGGATGGTCGTGGGTGATCGCGTCCGGCAGCACGGTGGCCAGGGAGGTGCGCTGCACGACCTCGGTCAGGGCCTGGATGGAGTTGGCCTCCACCGCGATGCGCGGGCTGACGCCGTGCCGCTCCAGATACCCGTCGATATGACCGCGGGTGGCGAAGTCACCGCTGAGCAGAGCGAGTTGACGGTCGGCGAGGTCCCGTACCGGCAGCGCGGCCGAACGGCCGCCGGTGGCGGCTGAGTTATCGGAGACACCGGTGACCAGGGTGAGCGTCTCGGTGAACAGGGGGGTCGCCGTGATGCCCGGCAGATGGGTGCCCCGGAAGGCGATGCCGAGGTCGAACTCGTCGGCCAGCAGCCCCGTTTCGATCCGGTCCTGGGTGGTCTCCCGCACGGTCAGCGTGATGCCGGGGTGGCGGCCGTGCAGCTCGGCGGTGAGCGGGCCGACGAGATAGGCCGTGAACGTGGGTGTGACGGCGAGCCGCAGCCGCCCGCGCGTCAGGTCCCGCACATCGTGGACGGCGCGCTCGGCGGCGGCCAGCTGGTGCAGCGCGCCCCGCGCGTGATGGGCGTACGCCTCGCCCGCGTCGGTGAGGCGCACGGTGCGCCCGGTGCGGTCGAGCAGCTGGCTGCCGAGGGTCCGTTCGAGCTGCTTGATCTGCTGGGACAGCGTGGGCTGGGAGATGTGCAGCTCCTCGGCGGCACGGGTGAAGTTGCCGTGCTCGGCCACGGCGAGCAGATAGCGCAGATGACGCAGTTCCAGGGCCATGAGTACGACTATAGATGGCATCAATAGCTTCTATGTCCAGCACGTCTTGGACGCTATAGCCCGAGGTCATGCATGGTGGATCTCGCCGGGCCCCACGGGCCGGGCGCCACGAAAGGGAGTGACCCCATGCATGACCTCGCCCACGGCGTCGCGCGCTTCCAGCAGGACGTCTTCCCCGCCAAGCGGGAGCTGTTCAGCCGGCTGGCCGCGCAGCACACGCCGCACACGCTCTTCATCGGCTGCTCCGACGCCCGCGTCGTGCCCGAGCTGATCACCGCCTGTGAGCCCGGCGAGCTGTTCGTCATCCGCACCGCAGGCAATCTCGTCCCCGCCCGCACCACGGGCGCCGACGGGGTCGCGGCGAGCATCGAGTACGCCGTCGGCATGCTCGGCGTGCGGGACATCGTCGTCTGCGGGCACTCCGCGTGCGGCGCGATGACCGCGCTGGCCCACGGTCACGACCTCAGCGGCGCCCCCGCGGTCGCCGACTGGCTGCGGCTCGCCGACGCTTCGGTGGCCCGCACCCCGGGCACCGCGGACGTGCCCGCGCTGGTACGGCAGAACGTGCTGGCCCAGCTGGCGAACCTGGCCACCCACCCCTCCGTCGCCCGCGCCCTGGCGCGGCGGCAGGTCACGGTGCGCGGCTGGGTCTTCGACATCGCCACCGGCCGCGTCGAGGACCTCACGGCCCCCGCCCCGCTCGCGGCCTGACGACCGACCCCCGGACCGGCCCCGCCCGGGCGCTCCGGTACCCACCCCATCCACACAGTGAGGAACGACCACCCATGATCCACGCCCAGTTCGACCCCACCGCCCGTCAGCTCCTGGCCGCCGCCGCCGTCGAGGCCAAGACGCGCAAGGACCTCTCCTGGCAGCAGATCGCCGACGCCTCCGGCCTGTCGGTCGCCTTCACCACCGCCGCCGTCCTCGGCCAGCACGCCCTGCCCGAGGACGCCGCCAAGGCCGTCGCCGACCTGCTCGGCCTCGACGCGGACGCCGCGCTGCTGCTGACCACCGTCCCCACCCGCGGCTCGATCCCCGGCGCGATCCCCACCGACCCGACGATCTACCGCTTCTACGAGATGCTCCAGGTCTACGGCACCACCCTCAAGGCCCTGGTCCACGAGGAGTTCGGCGACGGCATCATCTCCGCGATCAACTTCAGGCTCGACGTCAAGAAGGTCGCCGACCCCGAGGGCGGCGAGCGCGCCGTCATCACCCTGGACGGCAAGTACCTGCCGACCAAGCCCTTCTGACCCGCCCCACCCCCCACCTCAGGAGGACAGCATGGACTTCGTCCGGCGCACCATCGACCTCGCCCGCCACAATGTCGCCGAGGGCGGCCGCCCGTTCGCGACCGTCATCGTCAAGGACGGCGAGATCCTCGCCGAGAGCCCCAACCGGGTCGCCCAGACCAACGACCCCACCGCGCACGCGGAGATCCTCGCCATCCGCGAGGCCTGCGTGAAGCTGGGCACCGAGCACCTGACGGGGACGACCATCTACGTCCTCGCCCACCCCTGCCCGATGTGCCTGGGCTCGCTGTACTACTGCTCGCCGGACGAGGTCGTCTTCCTCACCACCCGCGACGCCTACGAGCCGTACTACGTCGACGACCGCAAGTACTTCGAACTGGACACCTTCTACGAGGAGTTCGGCAAGAACTGGGACGAGCGCCGACTGCCGATGCGGCACGAGCCGCGCGAGGACGCGGTGGAGGTCTACCGGATGTGGCGGCGCCACAACGGCGGCGAGCGCCGCGTCCCCGGCGCCCCCACCGCCCGCTGACCGGCGCCCCACCGCCGGCTGACCGCGCGCCGGACGACGAGGTCTGGGCGGAGCAGCTCCTACGGCAGTGGCTGCTCCGCCCAGATGATCTTGCCGTTCGGCGTGTAGCGGGTTCCCCAGCGGTCGGCGACCTGCGCCACCAGGAACAGGCCCCGGCCGCCCTCGTCGGTGCTCGCCGCGTAGCGCAGATGCGGGGAGGTCGTGCTGCGGTCGGAGACCTCGCAGATCAGGGTGCGATCGCGCAGCAGCCGTACCCCGATCGGGGGTCGCCCGTAGCGGATGGCGTTGGTGACCAGCTCGCTCAGGATCAGCTCGGTCGTGAACGCCAGCTCCTCAAGGCCCCACGCGTCCAGCGCCCGGGTCACCGCGGCGCGCACCTCGGAGACGGCCGCCGGATCGGACGGCACCTCCCACTCGGCCACCTGGTCCGTACCCAGCACCCGGGTCCGGGCCACGATGAGCGCCACATCGTCGCTCGGCCGGCCCGGCATCCCCTCCAGCACCGTACGGCAGGTCGTCTCCGGGGAACTGTCCGGCGTCCGGCGCAGGGCGTCGCCCAGCAGCTCCAGACCGACGTCGATGTCCCGCTCCCGGTCCTCCACCAGGCCGTCCGTGTACAGCACCAGCCTGCTGCCCTCGCCCAGCTCCAGATCGACCGTCTCGAACGGCAGCCCGCCCAGGCCCAGCGGCGGCCCGGCCGGCATCTCCGGGAACTCCACCCGCCCGTCGGGATGCACCAGCGCGGGCGGCGGATGCCCCGCGCGGGCCATGGTGCAGCGCCGCGACACCGGGTCGTACACCGCGTACAGACAGGTCGCGCCGGTCACCGCGGCACCCTCGTCCGGGTTCTCGTCCTGGTCGATCCGGCCCACCAGTTCGTCCAGCAGACCGAGCAGTTCATCGGGGGGCAGATCCAGCGCGGAGAAGTTGTGCACCGCCGTGCGCAGCCGCCCCATGGTCGCCGCCGCGTGCAGCCCGTGCCCCACCACGTCGCCCACCACGAGGGCCACCCGGGCCCCGGACAGCGGCAGTACGTCGAACCAGTCGCCGCCCACCCCGGACTGCGCCGGCAGATACCGGTACGCGATCTCCAGCGCGCCCTGCTCGGGCAGCGTCCGCGGCAGCAGGCTGCGCTGGAGGGTCACCGCCATGCTGTGCTCGCGTGTGTACCGGCGGGCGTTGTCGATGGACACCGCGGCCCGCGCCACCAGCTCCTCGGCCAGCGCCAGCTCCTCGGTGTCGAACGGCTGCGGCTTCTCCGCCCGCCAGAAGTTCGCCACCCCCAGCACCAGGCTGCCCGCCCGCAGCGGCACCGTGATCAGCGAGTGGATGCCGTACTCCACCACCTTGTCCGTGCGCTCCGGCTCCTGCGCCCGCCAGCCCGGCGCGTCACGCAGCCGCGGCTCCACCACCGACTGCCCGGTGGTCAGGCTGTGGGCCTGCGGCGAGGTCGCGACGAACCGGATCCGGTGGTCCACCGAATACAGCGGGGAGTCCTTGCGGATGCCCACACAGGCCACCCGGCGCAGATCGCTCCCGGGCCGCGGCTCCTCCCCGTGCAGCACCGGTTCGAACAGGTCCACGGTGGTGAAGTCCGCGAACCGGGGCACCGCCAATTCCGCCAGTTCCTCGGCGGTGCGAGTCACATCCAGGCTGGTGCCGATGCCCACCCCGGCGTCGTACAGCATGTTCAGCCGCTCCCGGGCCACCTCGGCCCGCCCGGAGACCGCCCGCAGCTCGGTGGAGTCACGCAGCGTGGTGACGCTGCCGGCCGGGCCGCCGCGCAGTTCGGTGGGCCGCTGGTTGATCGCCAGGAGGCGGTCCTTGACCAGGTGCACCTCGTCCGTCGCCACCCGCCCCGAGGCCAGCAGCCGCGCCGTGTCGTCGTCCAGGCCCAGTTCCAGGACATGCCGGCGCTCGGCGTTCTTGGGCAGGTCGAGCAGGCGCTGCGCCTCGTCGTTGGCGAGCAGCAGCCGCCCGTCGCGGCCGACGATCAGCACACCCTCGCGGACCGCGTGCAGCACCGCGTCGTGATGCTCGTACATCCGGGTCATCTCGTACGGCCCGAGGCCGTGCGTCTGGCGCAGCAGCCGTCTGCTGACCAGCGCGGTGCCCGCGGTGGCCAGCGCGAGCGCCGCCGCGGCGGCGGCGAGCAGCAGGGGCAGCTGCTGGTCGGCGGTCCCGCCCACATGCGCGGTGGTGATGCCGGCCGACACCAGCCCCACCACGGTGCCGTTCGCGTCCTTGACCGGGACCACGCTCTGCACCAGCGGGCCGAGCGTGCCGTTGACCTTCTCCACGACCGTGCCGCCGGCCACGGCCGGGCCGATGGTGCCGACGAACTTCTTGCCTATGCGGTCGGGATGGGGATGGGTGTAGCGGATCCCCTGGGTGTTCATCACGACGATGAAGTCCACGCCGGTCGCCTTGCGGGCGGCCTCGGCCTTCGGCTGGAGGATCGCCGTCGGGTCCGGTGAGCGCAGCGCGGCGGCCGTCCCGGGCGCGTTGGCGAACGTCTGGGCCACCGCGAGGGAGCGGTTGCGGGCCTCGGTGTCGCTGTCGTGGCGCACCTGGAGGACCTGGGCCACCACCGCCGAGACCACCAGCAGCAGCACGATCACGACCTGGAGCACGAACACCTGACCGGCGACGCTGCGTCCGGTCACCGCCGCCCACAGCATCCCCGGCCGGTCGCCGTTCGCGCCGGGGCCGTCCGGCGGCGGGGCCAGTGGTGCGCGCGGGTGCCCGAAAGGTCGGGGCGGCCGGGACACTGGCCGGCCGGGCAGTCGCACCATGTGCCCATGTCTACACTGCCCGACGCCATCAGGCGAGACCGTCACCCCGGGGAGCGGGCGTCGGGGAAGGAGTGCGCGGAAGGGGCGCAGGCGTTCGACGCGCCGTCTCCGCCCGGCGGCCGGCAGCCACCGCGGGCGGATCGGCCGGCTACCCATGGCGCAACCTCCTCGCCAGGAGCAGGGCCACGTCGTCGGGGCGGGCGTCGGCGTGCCGGGCGGCGGCGGTGAGGCGGTCGGCGACCCCGGACAGGGTGAGGCCGTCGCGCCGCCCGGCGGCCGCGCCCGCCCGGTCCAGGGCCCGGCGCAGCTCGGCGATCCCGTCGTCGATGTCGGCGCCCGCCCGCTCCACCAGCCCGTCCGTGTACAGCGCGAGGATCGCGTCCGGTTCGAGGATCAGCTCGGTCACCGGATAGCGCGCCCCCGGATCCACCCCGAGGACGACACCGCCGGGGATGTCCAGCGGCCGGGCCCGGCCGCCCGGGGCGAGCAGCAGCGGCGGCGGATGGCCCGCCCGGGCTATCCGGGTCAGCCCGGTGGCCGGATCCAGGCGCAGACAGCAGCAGCTCGCGAACTGGCCCGGGTCCAGGCCGATCAGCAGATGATTGGTGCCGCTGAGCACCTCGTCGGGCGGCCGGTCGCCCAGCGCGAACGCCCGTACCGCGCTGCGCAGCTGGCCCATGGTCGCCGCCGCCTGCACCCCGTGCCCCTGCACATCCCCGATGACCAGCGCGAGACCGTTCCCAGACTCCACCACGTCGTACCAGTCGCCGCCCACGTCCAGCCCCTCGGTGCCCGGCAGATAGCGGCCCGCCGTCTCCACCCGGGGATGCGCCGAGAGACGGCTCGGCAGCAGGGCCTGCTGGAGGCCCCGGGCGAGGGCCGCCTCGCTGTCGTAGCGCCGGGCCCGCTCCATCGCGTGCGCGATCAGCCCGGCGAGCGCGGTGAGCGCCGTGCGTTCCGCCGCGGTGAAGCCGCGCGGCCCGTCGAAGCCGAGGACGCAGGAGCCGACCAGCCGCCCGGACGCGATCAGCGGCAGGAACGCCCGGGCCCCCTCCTCGGCGTCCACCGGCAGACCCGGATACGTCTCGGCCAGCTGCCGCATCGACTCGAAGAACAGCGGGCGCCCGGTGGTCAGGGTCTCCACGGCCGGGATCCGCGCGTCGAGCGCCACCGCGTCGAACGGCTCCAGGAAGCCCGGCGGGAAGCCCGACTCCCACGCCAGGTGGAGATGCCGTTCCTGGAGCAGATAGATGGCCAGCCGGCGGCCGCCGAACGCGGGCAGCAGCTCCTGCATCACCACCGCCGACACCTGCTGGGCCGTCACCGCGTCGGTCAGCGCGATGGCCAGCGCGATCGGCCGGTAGGCCGCCGCCATCGAGGGACCTGCCGCCACCGCGGGACCCGGCGGCCGGGGCCCGCCCGGCGCCTCCATCCGGCTGGCCGGGACGAGCGTGCAGGTCAGCAGGTCGTCGCCGGGATGCACCGACACCGCGAACCCGTCGTACCCGCCGTGCGCCCCGTCCGCGCCGCCCGGCCGCCGCACATGGAAGTGCACCGGCTCCGGGGACAGCAGGGCGCCACGCAGATGATCGTCGTACGGCGGCCCGGCCAGCCAGGGCAGCGCCTCCCACAGCGTCCGCCCGAGCAGCGCCTCCCGCGCCCGCCCGGCGAACCGGGCCGCGGCCGCGTTGGCGTACACGACCGTCCCCAGCCGGTCCAGGCAGAACACGCCCTGCGGCAGCTGGTCGGCGGCGCCGTCGGCGAGGGCCGCCCTGCCGGGGTCGAACACCACCCCGCCGACCCGCGCCACCGCGCCGCCGTCCGCCGGGGCCCCGCCGTCGGCGGCGGGCCACAGGTCCAGCAGCCGGGTCGCGCCGTCGGCCGCCCGCAGGCTCAGCGGCGCGCCCGGCGGCTTCCCGGCGGCGGTGTCGCGCAGCGCGGCCAATACCCGGTACGCCTCCGCCGGCGCGAGCGCCTCGGCGAGCGCGGTGTCCGTCCCCGCGAAGTCGCCCGCCGCCAGGCCGAGCAGGGTGTGCAGCCGGTCGTCCGCGCGGACCGCGTGGGTGCCGGGGTCCCAGGTGAAGCGCCCGACCGCGGCCTTCGGGGGCCGGGCCGCGGGGGGCCGTACGCCCTGCGGTTCCCCGTCCCAGACGATCGCGCCCCGGTCCCCGCCGGCGAGCGCGAGCAGCTCGGTGCCCAGGCCCTCGGCGAGCCTGGCCGGCAGCTCCGGGTCGAGCGGCTCGTCCCTGTCATCGCCGGCCGAGGGCCGCAGCACCGCGAGGACTCCGAGCGGTTCGCCGCCCGGCACCGGCATGTGCACCGAGGCGAAGGGGAACGGCAGCCCCGCCGCGAACTGCGGATACCGGCGCACGGCCTCCGTCGCGTTCGGCAGCACCACGGGCAGCCCGAGCCGGTAGGCGTCGCAGACGGGGAAGGGGCGGCCCACGTGCACCCGCCACCAGGGGCGGAAGAGGGGCCCGGGGAGACCGGCGAGAACGGCCAGCCGGAGGAAGTCGGGCGCGTCGCCGTCGCGCAGATACACGCCCGCCACCCGGCCGCCCGCCGCGCGGAGCGCCGCGGTGGAGGCGTCCGCCAGCAGCGCGGCCAGCCGGGCCCGAGTACGGACCGCCCGCTCCCCGCTGCCCGCCATCGGCCCTACCTCGTCCCGTCCGCCTCCGGGTGGATCACACAGCAAGAATGCGCCAGGAGGCGCGGGGGGCGCACCCCGGCGGGGGACTCGGCGGCGGGGGCTCACACCAGTGCCTCACCCGGGTGGCGGCGCGGGGGAGCGGCTCCTAGTAATGGACTGCGTACTGCGCGTGCCGCGGTCGAGGGCGTCAGCTGCGGCCGCACTCCTGCACTGGAGCCGAGATGACCACCCGCTCTTCGTCCACCTGTTCCGACGACTCTCTCATACGGCCCGCGCCGGCCACGGCCGGTGCCCGTGCGCTGCCCGTCCGGGTCCTGACGCGGTCCGCGCCGCCGTCCGGGTCCAGGACGAAGCGGCCGCCCGGCGCCGGGTCCGGAGCTCCGCGCGAGGCCGCTGTCGCGTTCGCGAACGATGCCGTGCCCGAGGCCGCGTCCTGGTCCGGGCCTGTGTCCGGGGCGGACGGCCGGTACGACGATCCGCTGATCGGCCTGGTCCGTACGGCCGTCACCACGCGCCCGCTGGAGGACGTCGTCCGCCTCATCGCCCTGCTGGAGGGCGCCCCCGAGCACACGTGGACCCTGGCCGAGGCGGTCCGCTCGGCGGGCCTCGACCGCTCGGTCGCGGACGTCACCCGACTGGCGGCCCTGCTCACCCGGCCCCCGCGGACCCCGGCGGGCGCCGACGCCGTGCTCCGGGCCGCCGCCGGGCAGCGCCCCGTGGACGAGGTCGGCACGCTGCTGCGGCTGCTGCACCGCACCCCCCTGGAGCCGCGCTGCCGGCAGACCGCCGTACAGGCCGCGGCCACCGGGCGGACCGTCGGCGAACTGACCGAGCTGATCGGCAGCCTGGCCGCGGACACGGACCAGCCGGTGCCGGCACTCCCGCCCGCGGCACCGGAGGGGGAAACACCGGTCGCCGAGGGCCCCTCGCCCGCGCACCCGGGGCCGCCCGGGACCCCACCGCGCCGGGCCCCACGGCTCAAGCTCCTCCGGCTGGAACCCGCAGCCCAGGCGCCCCCGCGGAAGGAGGCCGCCCGGCCTGCCCCGGCCGGGGCGGGTGTCCGTGTCGCCGCTCTGCTGGTGTTCCTCTGCGGAGCCGCCCACGCGCCCCGCTACTGGGCCGGGCTCTCCCACGGGCTGCTCGGCGCCACGCTCGTCGCCTCCGCGCTGTGCATGCTCCTGGGCCTCGCCCTGCCCGCGCGCACCCCGCACGCCCGGCTCGGCGCGGCGGCGGCCGCCCTCGCGGTCACGGCGGGGCTCGGCGCGGGACAGCTGCTCGGCGGTCGCTTCGGGCCGCCGGACCCGGCACGGCTGTGGGCGGCGACCCTGGCCCCGCCCTGGCTCGCCGGTACGGCCGCGGCGGTGGCCGCGCTCGGGGCGCTCGCGGTGGTGCTGGCCGTCCTGCTCGGGATCAACGCCCCTGGTCGTCGCGGGAGTTGAGCCCGAGCGGCGGCTGATCGACCGCCCGCAGCTCCAGGCGGCCGTCCACGCGGGCGGCCGCCATCGCGAACGGCACGCTGTCCGCCTCCAGGCACAGCTCCACGTCCTGCGGATGCACCCCCGTCCAGCCCCGCCGTACGGCCTCCGCGAGCTCGGCCGCGGCGGCGGAGCGCCGGGCCCGCTCCAGATACGGCCCCGGATCGGTGGCGGGGGCGCGCACCCGGGCCGCGATGTACTCGGCGCAGGCCAGATCCTCCTCGGCCCGCCCGTCGCCCCCGGTGACGACGAAGGTCACCGCCGGCGCCCCGGCCCGGCGCAGCACCTCGGCGGTCGCCCCGGCCACCAGGAAGCTCGCGCACAGCACCAGACCGGCGTCCGCCACGGCCAGCGCCCCGGCCGTACCGGCGGTGGTCTTCTGCACGATGGTGCGGCCGCGTACATCGAGCGAACGCAGCCGCGCCGGCGAGTTGGCGAGGTCGAAGCCCGGCTCCGGCGCCCCGTCCTGGAAGGCGAGCCAGCCCGCGTTGCGGGCCTTGAGCGCCAGCGCCTGCCGCCGCGTCTCGGCGAACACGATCCGCTCGGCACCGCGCCGCAGCGCGGCCGCGGCCACGGTGAAGGCCCGCATCACATCGACGACGACGGCGACGTCCGGGGCGGCGGGGGCGTCCGGGATCCCGGTGAACACGGCTCGCATCACACCATGATCGGGTACCCACGGCCGGTTCAGGGCAGCCGGGGCGTCTCCGGCGCCTGCGGCCGGGCGGCGCGCAGGCTGCGCAGGGCGAGGAGCAGCACGCCGATGTCGTCCAGGTAGATGGGATCGGGCAGCAGATCGGTCGGGAGCAGCAGATACGCCACCGCGCCCCAGAACACCCAGCGCGGCCCCGCGGGCAGCCCGGCCCGCAGCAGCGTACGCCGGGTGCGCACCAGGCGTACGAGCAGCACGACGGCACCGGCGGCCAGGCCCGCGGCGACGACGGCGGCGATGATCAGCAGCAGGGTGGTGGTGTCCATCGGGGCTCCTTGTACGGCACGGGGGCCTTACGACGGTAGGTCGGGGGAGGGCAGCTCCGCGCCGTCGGCGGTGTCCTGCGGGGCCGTCTTCGCCCTGCCGGGAAGGCCGGGGAGCCGCAGCCGCTCGAAGGTCCGGGTGAGCTGCTGGAGCGGGGCGGGCGCCTTGGCGGCGGGCCGCTGCTGCGGCAGGGCGGGCGCCGGTACGTCACGGTAGGCGGCCAGCGCCTCCAGGGCCTGCTCGGCGGCCTGCTTGTACAGGTCCCGGGACTTCGTCATGGCCTCCAGCGCCTCGGCGTACATGGTGACCAGACGCCGTTCCCGGTCCAGCTCCTCCTGGTGGGTCATCAGGGTCCAGTTGTCCCTGAGGTCCGCCAGCGCCGCGGCCGCGTCCTGGGGCGCGGGGCGCGGCAGGGCGACGAAGTGCCGCAGCGCGGCGAGGAGTTCGGGGGGCTCGGAGCCGTCCAGGAAGACGCTGCGCACCCGGTGCGGTTCGCCGTCGTAGTCCTCCGGGGCCGGGTCCGGCGGCAGGATCACGGCGCCGCCGCGCGGCACCTCGACACCGAGGGCCTTCAGTGCCCAGTTGACGCCGCGCAGCTGGTGCGGGGCGGCGCGGTGCTCCACGACACGGTGCCGCAGGGCGGGCGGCAGCAGCCGGGCGAGCGGCAGCTTGCCCTGCTCGTCGGGGGTCATGGCCTCGTGCACCACCAGATTGACGCACCAGGCCTCACGGGCCGCCTCCCGCAGCCGGCGGCGCATCTCCTTGTCGTCCGCGGGCAGCGCGTTCACCTGCCGGAAGCGCACCCCGGCGACCGTGGGGTGGTGGTCCCAGGAACCGTCGTCGCCGGAGCCGCCCTCGGGCCAGAACAGCGTCGCGGGGGAGGGCCAGCCCTCGTCCCACGGCCGCTCGGCTTCCGCGACGAGCCGCCACTCGTGCCCCTGGAGCTTGTTCTGCCCGGGTACGAGGGTGAGGCGGGCCCGCACGGTCACGGTGCCGCCGACCCGCCAGCGCGCCTCGAAGATCGTGGGGGGTGCGTCGCTCTCGGCGGTGTCCTCGGGAGCGGGAGGCTCGGCGAAGTCGTCGATGTCCCCGTTCTCCTTGTGCCGGCGCAGGGTGCGGCGGACGACGTCCTCGGGAGCGGGGCCGGTGTGACGGCCGCGGGCCGCCCAGACGGACTGCGGGACGGGGGCGCGGTCGGTGGCGGAGTTCGACATAAGCCAATCTGCTGATGGAGGCGGGTGCGCCTTCCAGTATCACCGCTCGCCCCGGCGAAACGTAGACGGCCTCGCGCCCGCGCGCGGCGCGTGTCCCTCCGGAGGGGTGCGCGGGGCGCTCATGACCCGGTTATGGCTGGGGCGCGTGGTATAGGGGAGGGGCATTTTTCGAACACGTCGGCTTCTCGGCCGACGGCAGGGCGGCTCCCCAGGGGCGCGGGGAACCGCGCGACCAGCCACGACGAGCCGACACCCGCACTCCGCCACCCACCCACGGCGGCCGGGGCCGAGCCCGGCCGGGGCCGAGCCCCGTTCGAGCTCAGCCCCGGCCGAGGCAGTGCGCGGAGCGCTTACGCGCCGCTCTCGCGCAGCATGTCCTCGCGCTCGACGATCTTCACGCGCTCGCGGCCCTGCGGTTCGCCCAGGGCGCGCTCGGCGGCGTCCAGCCGGTGCCAGCCCTCCCACGTGGTGTACCGGACGCCGCGCTCGGCGAGGAAGGCGTCCACGGCCTCCGGCGCGGGCGAGGCGGGGCTGTGCAGCCGGCCCTCCGCGTGGTCCGCGAGCAGGTTGGACACCGTCTCGTTGGCGTCGCCCTTGGTGTGCCCGATGAGGCCGACGGGGCCGCGCCGGATCCAGCCGGTGACGTAGGTGGACTGGAGGTGCGTGCCGCCCTCCTCGATGACCCGGCCGCCCTCGTCCGGGACGGTGCCCGAGCCGAGGTCCCAGGGCAGCTTGGGCAGCTTCTCGGAGAGGTAGCCGACCGCGCGGTAGACGGCGGTGACGTCCCAGTCCTTGAACTCGCCGGTGCCCTTGACGTTGCCGGTGCCGTCGAGGGCGGTGCGCTCGGTGCGCAGGCCGACGACCTTGCCGTCCTCGCCGAGGATCTCCGCGGGGGACTCGAAGAAGTGCAGGAACAGTTTGTGCGGGCGGTCGCCGACGTCCCGGATCGCCCAGTTCTCCAGGGTCTTGGCGACCATGTCGGCCTGCTTGTTGCCGCGCCGGGTCTCGATCGAGCCGGCGTCGTAGTCGATGTCCTCGGGGTCGACGATGACCTCGATGTTGGGGGAGTGGTCCAGCTCGCGCAGCTCCATCGGGCTGAACTTCGCCTGGGCCGGGCCCCGGCGGCCGAAGACGTGGATCTCCAGGGCCTTGTTGGCCTTCAGACCGTCGTAGACGTTCTGCGGGATCTCGGTCGGCAGCAGCTCGTCCGCGGTCTTGGCGAGGACGCGGGCCACGTCCAGGGCCACATTGCCGACGCCGAGCACCGCGACCTTCTCGGCCTCCAGGGGCCAGGTGCGCGGCACGTCCGGGTGGCCGTCGTACCAGGATACGAAGTCGGCGGCGCCGTAGGAGCCGTCCAGCTCGATGCCGGGTATGGACAGCGCGCGGTCGGCCATGGCGCCGGTGGAGAAGATCACCGCGTCGTAGAAGTCGCGCAGGTCGTCCAGGCTGACGTCCGTCGGGTAGTCGACGTTGCCGAACAGCCGGATCTGCGGCTTGTCCAGGACCTGGTGCAGTGCGGTGACGATGCCCTTGATGCGCGGGTGGTCCGGCGCGACGCCGTAGCGGATCAGACCGAAGGGGGCGGGCATGCGCTCGAAGAGGTCGATGGACACGCCGGGGTCGGCGGCCACCTCGGACTTGAGCAGGGCGTCGGCGGCGTAGATCCCGGCGGGGCCGGCTCCGACGATGGCTACCCGCAGGGGGCGCGGCATGATCAGTTCCCTTCGAGTGAAAAAGTCGACTCGATCGGGAAGCCTAAGCTAAGGCAGACCTAAGTAGGTACGCGGGTCCCGCCTATGACCCCATAAGGGCATCTTATGACTTCCCCAGGGGCGCCTTATGGCCCCCCTCTCCCGCCCTTTCCCACCGTCACTCCGGTTGGGTCAGTGCCTCCTTCTGGAGCTGCACCGCCGCCAGCAGGCTCAGCTTCGGCTCCGCCTGGCGCAGGGCCTTCGTCGCCGCGACCGAGGAGAGGTCGCCCGTGAAGCCGACGGCGGCCAGCCGGGCGCGGGTCCAGTCGGCGCGCAGCCTGGCCTCGGTGGCCGCCGCGGTCGACTCGACCAGCGCGGCGGCGCGTTCCAGGCCCGGGCGTTCCTCGGGCGACGCCTCGGCCAGCGCCTCGCGCAGCGCCGCGGCCACCACATCCGCGTCCCGGATGACCAGTACGTGGTTGTGCTTCCTGTTCAGACCCGCGATTCCCGTCATGTTGATCATCCTCGCCGCCGAGGGTCCCGAGGTCCAAGCCGTTTGAGGAAGACCAGAGGCTACCGAGCGGGCCGTCGGCAGTGCAGGAACAGATGCGGCTCCGGTACCGCCTCGGGATGCGCGGGCGCGAACTCCGTGTGCTCCCGCGCCAGTACGGCGAGCCCGGCCCGGACCGCCACGTCCTCGAACGCGTCTGCGCCGAAGCTCGTCACCCGTACCGGCTGCCCCATGAAGAGCCCCTCGGCGCCCTCGATGCCGACGGGCACGGTCGCCAGCACCACGAACCCGCCGGGCCGCACCGCCCGCGCGAGCCGGCCCACCACGGCCTCCTGCTCGGCGCGGTCCATCTGGAGCAGCGAGAAGTAGGCGCAGGCCGCGTCGAACGCCCCGTCCTCCAGCGGAAGTCCACGGATGTCCGCCCGGCGGAACTCGGCACCCGGCACCTGCCGGGCCGCCAACTCCACCATCACCGGGGACACATCGACACCGAGCACCCGGTGCCCAGCGTCCGCGAGGGCCGCCGCGGTCGGCCGCCCCGTCCCGCAGCCCGCGTCCAGCACCCGGCTGCCCGGTGCCAGCCGCTCCAGCAGCCACCGCAGGGACGCCCGGTGCGCCTCGGAGGAGGCGAACGCCTTCTCGTAGTCCAGGCCCAGCGCGTCGAACACCACGGCCGCCGGCACCCGGCGCTCGTCCTCGGCCACCACGGCTCCTCCCGTCGCACGGCACCGACCGGTACGCACCGACCCGTACGGCACCCCTACGGCACCGACGCCGGGCATCCTCGCACCCGCGCGCCGCGCCCACAACGGCTAGGGGCGACGGCCCGTTTGCGCACCGCGCGCCGGACCCGGCAGGGTGCCGGTGTGCCCACCTTGCTGATCGTCCACCACACCCCGTCACCCAACTGCCAGGCCCTGTTCGAGGCCGTCGTCTCCGGTGCCACGGCACCCGAGATCGAGGGCGTCCGGGTGGTGCGCCGCGCGGCCCTCGCCGCCACCGCCGCCGATGTCCTCGAAGCCGACGGCTACCTCCTCGGCACCCCCGCGAACCTCGGCTACATCTCCGGCGCCCTCAAACACTTCTTCGACCAGATCTACTACCCCTGCCTGGACGAGACCCGGGGTCGCCCCTTCGGCTACTACGTCCACGGGGGCAACGACGTCACCGGCGCGGTGCGCGCCCTCGACACCATCACCACCGGCCTCGGCTGGCGCCGCGCGGCCGAACCGGTCACCGTCACGGGTGAACCCGGCCGGGCCGACACGGAGGCCTGCTGGGAACTCGGCGCCACGCTCGCCGCGGGCCTGTCCGACTGACCCGCCCGCTCGGCGCCTCGTCAACTCCTCGACATGTAGGAGATAGGCTCGTACGACATGTAGTAGCAGCCGGGGCAGGGTGGTCCACCGGACCGTCAAGACCGGGCAGAAGGCCGTCAGGGGCGGGAGGGGGGACCAGGAGTGCGCGAGCGGGGGAGCGAGGTGGCGGGTGAGCCGTCCGGCCGAAGGGCGCGCGGCGAACTGGAGAGCAGTGTGCTGGCCGTCCTCTGGGCCGCCGACCGGCCGCTGACCGCCCGGCAGGTCCTGGCCGAACTGCCCGGCGACCTGGCGTACACCACCGTGCTCACCATCCTGTCCCGCTCGCACGACAAGGGCATGCTGGTCCGGCGCCGGGAAGGCCGCGGCCACGCCTACACCCCCGCGCGCGACGAGGCGCCCGACACCGCCGCCCGGATGCGGACCCTGCTGGACCGCGACTCGGACCGGGATGCGGTGCTCGCCCGATTCGTCTCCGGACTCTCCGCCGGGGACGGGCAGTTGCTCCAGCGGCTGCTGACCGGACCCGGCCGAGGCCGCCCCGCCGAGGAGTCGTGACCGGGTGACCATTACCGTCTATGTGCCGCTGCTGGTGACCGTCGTCCTCGCCGTGCTCGCCCCGCGCGCCGCGCGCCGGCTGCCGCCCCGCGCCGCCGCCCGCTCCCTGGCCTGCGCCGCGACGGTCACCGCCCTCGGCTGGCTCGGCTCGCTCGCACTGCTGTCCTTCACCGGGCTCGCGCAGATCCCCGAGGTCGCCGAGCAGGGCCACTGGTCGGTGGCCGCGCTGCGCGCCGCCGACCCGGTCTCCCTCGCCGTCGCGGTCCTCGGCGCGCTCGGCCTGGCCGCCGCGACCGGCTCGCTCGCCGTGGCCGCCGTACGCGGGACCCGGCACCTGCGCTGGGCCCGGCGGGAGGCCGCCGCGCTGCCCGGCGACACCGAACTGGCCGTCCTCGACGACCCGGTCCCGCAGGCGTTCGCGCTGCCCGGCGCGCCCGGCCGGATCGTGGTCTCCCGGGGCATGCTGCGCTGCCTGGGCGACGACGAGCGCGCCGCCCTGCTCGCGCACGAACGCGCCCATCTGCGCGGCAGGCACCACCTCTACCTCGTCCTGTGGCGGCTCACTGCGGCCGTCACCCCGCTGCTGCGGCCGCTCGCCGACGCGGGCGGCTTCGTCCTGGAACGCTGGGCCGACGAGACCGCCGCCGCGCACGTGGGCAGCCGTACGGTGGTCGCCCGCGCCGTCGGCCGCGCCGCCCTGGCCACCACCGCGGCGCAGGACCGGCCCGCGCTGGCCGCGACCGGCGGGGCCGTGCCGCAGCGGGTGCGGGCCCTGCTGGGCCCGCCCCCGCCACCGCGCGCCCTGCCCGTCGTGGCCGGTGCCGCGCTGCTCGCGCTGTGCTGCGCCAGCCTCGCCGAGGCCGCCTTTGACAGCGAGCGCATGGTGGTGACCGCCCGCTCGGCCGAGCGCGCCGCGGCCACCGCGCCCGCGGACACGGCCGGTTCGGGCCACCCCGCCCCGGTCGCCACCGCCCCGCTCGCCGCCGACCCGGAGGCCGCCGCGGACGGCGCACGGCACCGGCACCACCACCGCGGCGCGCACCGGCCCGGCGGCCGGGCGTAGTACCCCGGTATCACCACTTCTGCCCCGTTCAGCCCCCAGTACCACGGTTTTGCGGGGTTTCGGCGCCTAGCGTTGCGGATGAGACGTCAGACGTGACGGACGCCGCCGCCCGCGAGGGCGCGGCGGACGCCGCGGTCCGCGACAGAGGGAGCCCGCATGATCGAGGCACGAGGACTGACCAAGAGGTACGGCGAGAAGACGGCGGTCGACGGACTGGACTTCGTCGTCAAGCCCGGCACCGTCACCGGATTCCTGGGCCCGAACGGGGCCGGGAAGTCCACCACCATGCGCATGATCGTCGGCCTCGACGCCCCGACGAGCGGCTCCGTCACCGTGGGCGGCCGCCGGTACGCCGGGCACCGCGCCCCGCTCCAGGAGGTCGGCGCCCTGCTGGAGGCCAGGTCCGTGCACCCCGGCCGCTCGGCCTACCAGCATCTGCGGGCGCTCGCGCTGACCCATGGCATCCCGCGCCGCCGCGTCGACGAGGTGATCGGGCTCGCCGGGCTCGGCAGCGTCGCCGGAAAGCGGGCCGGTTCCTTCTCGCTCGGCATGGGCCAGCGGCTCGGCATCGCCGCCGCCCTGCTCGGTGACCCCCGCACGGTGATGCTGGACGAGCCGGTCAACGGCCTCGACCCCGAGGGCGTCCTGTGGATCCGCAACCTGCTCACCTCGCTCGCGGCGGAGGGCCGTACCGTCTTCGTCTCCTCCCACCTGATGAGCGAGGTCGCCCAGGTCGCGGACCATCTGATCGTCGTGGGCCGGGGGCGGCTGCTCGCCGACACGACCGTACGGGACCTGGTGCGCGAGGCGGGCGGTGACACCGTCCGGGTCGCCACCGAGGACCCGGGACGGCTGCGGGACGTGCTCGCCGGACCGGGTGTGCAGATCACCGGCCGGGTCGGCTCGGAGGAACTCCAGGTCAGCGGGATGAGCGCACGACAGATCGGGCTGAAGGCGGCCGAACACGGCATCCCCCTGTTCGAACTGAGCACCAGGGCGATGTCCCTGGAGTCCGCCTTCATGGACCTGACCAGGGACGCCGTCGAGTACCACGGCGGCACGACCGGCGCCGACGCCACCGGCACCGGCACCACCACCGGCAACGACCGCACCGGGAGCGCCGCATGAGCACCCTGACCGAGACCACCTCAGCCGCGGGGAACTCCGAGGCCGCGCCCGGCCGCCCCGCCTACCGGGTCACCGGGCGCCGCGTCCTGGCCTCCGAATGGGCCAAGCTCTGGTCCCTGCGCTCCACCTGGATCACCCTCGGCCTGGGACTGCTGTTCCTCGTCGTCTTCGGCGTCATCGCCGCCTACCGCTACCAGTCCATGATCGGATCGCCGCGCATGGACAAGGACTTCGCCCGCTCCACGGCCCTCAGCCTCTCCCTCTTCGGCGCCAACTTCGCCCAACTCGCCCTGGGCGTCCTGGGGGTGCTGGTCACGGCGGGGGAGTACTCCACCGGCATGATCCGCTCCACCATGGCGGCGGTACCGCGCCGGCTGCCCGTGCTGTGGTCCAAGGCGGCGGTGTACGGGCTGGTCGCCCTCGTCGTCGGCACGGTCGGCGCGTTCGTCGCCTTCCTCATCGGCAGCCGCGTCGTCTCCGGCACGTCCGCCGCCCTGACGATCGGTCACACCGGTGTGGTCCGGGGCCTGTTCGGCGCCGGTCTCTACCTCGGCCTCGTCGGCGTCATCGGTACGGCACTCGGCGTCCTGCTGCGCTCGGTGGCCGGTGGTATCTCCGTGCTGGTCGCCACCTTCATGCTCGTCCCCGGCCTCGCCTCCCTGCTGCCCAGCTCCTGGCAGGACGACATCGGCCCCTATCTGCCGAGCAACGCGGGCCAGGCGATGTACGCCCTCACCCACGACGCCACCTCGCTGGCCCCCGGCGCCGGGCTGCTGGTCTTCCTCGGCTGGACCGTGCTGGCGCTGGCCGGGGCGGCCTACCGGTTGCGGCGGGGGGACGTCTGACCGGGAACCCCGCCATGACCACCCTGTCTCCCGCCCCCGCACCCGCGGCGGCCCCGGAGGAACCCGGCGCCATCGCGCCGCTGGTCGCCCGGCTCGGCCGGGCCGGCCGGCGGCTGCGGGGCGCCGACCTGGCCCGGCCCTGGGTGCTGGACACCGCCCTGGTGGCGGTCGTCTTCCTGATGTTCTGCCTGCCCGACCTGCTGCACGGCGGTGTCGTCGACGCCGACGGACCGCGCCGCTTCCGGCTCGCGTTCACCCGGCTGCCGCTCGCGGCCATGCTCGCCGCGCAGGCGGCCCTGGTGCTGCCGCTGCTGTGGCGCAGACGCCGTCCCGCGCCGGCCTTCGCCGCCGTCGCCGCCGTGTTCGTCCTCCAGTGGGCCGTCGGCGCCGCCCTGCACGCGGACGTCGCCCTCTTCATCGCCCTGTACAGCCTCGCCCTGCACGGCAGACCCCGCCAACTGCCCTGGGCCTGCGCGGTGATGACGGCCGCGCTGGCGCTGGTCGCGGTACGGGTGTCGGTCGTCGTGTCCGTCACGGACGCGCTCTTCTTCCTGCTGAGCACGGCGACCGCGGCGCTCACGCTGGGCCTGGTGATCCGGATCCGCCGCGCCCAGCTCGCCGCGCTGCGGGACCGGGCGGCCCGTCTGGAGACGGAGCGCGACCAGCGCAGCAGACTGGCGGCCGCCGCCGAACGGGCCCGGGTGGCACGGGAGATGCACGACATCGTCGGCCACCATCTGTCCGTCGTGATCACCCTGGCCGACGCGGGCGCGTGCGCCACCGCCGGTGCCGCCGCCGAGTCCGGACGCGGCGCCGAGGCGCTCCGGCTCATCGGCGGCACCGGCCGTCAGGCACTCGGCGAACTCCGGCGCGTCCTCGGTGTGTTGCGCGACACCGACGCCCCGCCCGCCGGACCCCAGCTCAGCCCGCAGCCCGGACTCGCCGACCTCGACGCCCTCTGCCACGGCGTGCGCGCCGCCGGACTCGACGTCGTCTACCGGACCGCCGGGAAAGCGGAAGCCCTGGACGAGGGCGTGCAGTTGACCGTCTACCGGATCGTGCAGGAAGCCATGACCAACACCCTGAAGCACGCGGGCGCCGGTACCCGGGTGGACCTCGCGATCGACATCGGCGCGGACCGGCTCGGCATCCAGGTCCGCGACACCGGAAAGAGCGTCCGGTCAGGCCGACGACATGACGGTCAGGGCCTGTTGGGTATGCGTGAACGCGTCGCGCTGTACGGCGGCCACCTCAGCGCGGGCCCGGCCCCGGGCGGCGGCTGGACCGTGGCGGCCACCCTCGAACTCGGCCCGCGGGAGGGCGCGGCGTGACCACCGTACTCATCGTGGACGACCAGCCGCTGCAACGCTACGGCTTCCGGATGCTGCTGGACTCGGTGCCCGGGACCGACGTGGTCGGCGAGGCGGCCCATGGCGCGGAGGCCGTCCGCCGGGCCGCCCAACTGCGTCCGGACGTCGTCCTGATGGACATCCGGATGCCCGGCATGGACGGCATCGAGGCCACCCGGCGCATCGTTGCCACGGGTGCCCGCTCACGGGTCCTCGTGCTGACCACCTTCGACCTGGACGAGTACGTGCACGCGGCCCTGCGCGCCGGTGCCAGCGGCTTTCTGCTCAAGGACGCCCGCCCCGACGAACTGCTGGCCGGCATCCGCGCCGTCGCGGGCGGCGACGCGGTGATCGCCCCCGCCCTCACCCGCCGCCTCCTGGACGAGTTCGCCCGCTACGGCTCCGCGCCCACCGACGACCCCCGCGTCGACCGCCTCACCGAGCGGGAACGCGAGATCCTGGTCGCCATCGGCAAGGGCTGGACCAACGGTGAGATCGCCGCCCGCCTCGTCCTCTCCGAGTCCACGGTCAAGACCCATGTCGGCCGTGTCCTGGCCAAGACGGGCGCCCGCGACCGGGTCCAGGCGGTGATCTTCGCGTACGACCTCGGGCTGGCGAGACCGAGCGTGCGATGAGGACGGAGCCCCCGCCGACCACCGTCTCCCAGGATTCCGTGACTCCTCGACCGCCGTCCCGCAGGACTCCGCGGCTCGTGACCGCCGTACAGCCTGAGCCCCGACCGCCCTGCCCCCGGGCATCCGGCTGCCCGCACCCCTATGCGCCTCCAGGCATCCCTGGGGATCCCCAGGAGTCCGTAGGTCACCCGAGTGGCCCGCCCCGTCCGGAACGGGCACTCGGCTCCAACGCGCCCGTGCTCGCCACTCCTCACGGTCCGCGCCGCCCCCTAGGCCACCCGGGTGACCCCGCCCGTCGGGAATATGCGACCGGCACCAACGGCCGCCCACCCGCCGCTCCCTCACCTCATGGCCCGCCCCCGGTGCTCGACCACGCCCCCGCCGCCCCCGTCCCGGCCCCGGACGGAGGTGCGGGGCCGGTGGGGCTGGCACACGATGGACACGGGTCGCGTCGCGCCGACGCGGCCGCAGCCGTCGTACGTCGTCGAACCGAGGGAGCGTCGGATGCGAGCGGACGGCACCGAACCCGGGCGGCCCGTGCCGGGCGGTCCGCACCCAGGGAACGTGCTGCGCGACTGCGCGCGGGACGTGCTGGAGATCGCCGAGGGCATCCGCGCGGTGTCCGAACGCACCGCCACCACCCTGTCCGCCCCGGACCTGACCGCCGCCACCCGCCGCCACCCCCGCACCGGCCTCGCCGGATGCTGGGCCCTGCTGCGGGCCCTCACCGCCAAGCCCGGTCTCGGCGGTTCCGCGGGCACCGCGCCCCGCGGCGGCCTCACCCGCGCCCTCGGCCTCGCGGGCCGGGCGCGCGGCGGAGCGAACCTGGCCGCGCTGGTGGCCCTCACCTCGCTGCGCCTGCGCATCGCCGCCGTACTCGCCGACCACCCCGAACTGGCCCGCACCCCGGGCATGCGCCTGCTGACCCGGGCCCTCACCGCCGACCGGGACGAGGACGCCGTACGGGCCCTGCGCGTCCTGCTGCGGGACCGCACGGCCCAGCGCGCGCTGTCCGGGCTCGCGCCGCTGATATCCGAACTCCTCTCCGTCTGCGCCCTGTTGGACGGACGCTCCGAGAGCGGCGGCACCCTCGAGGGCGGTGCCGAGGCCGTCGACCTCACCGACCAGCGCCGCCGGATCATCGCCACGGAGGGCTCCCTCCTCGGCTTCCTGCGCAACATCGAGGCGCTGTCCACCGACGGACGGATCCTCGTCCAGAACGTGCGCGGCCCCGACGGTGTCGTCCGCTACGTCGTCCAGGCCCCCGGCACGGCCCCCGGCCGCCCCCGCCATGACGCCCCGCAGGACCTCATGGGCGCCTGGCGCGACCTGCGCGCGACGGACTCCCCGTACACGCGCTCCCTGGTGCGCGCCCTGGCCGCGCACGGCATCCCGCGCGGCGCCGAACTCGCCCTGATCGGCCACAGCGAGGGCGGCAACGCGGTCCTCAACCTCGCCCAGGACGAGGACTTCTGCCGCACCTACCGCGTCACCCACGCCATCGCCGTGGGCTCCCCGGCAGGCGACCGCAAACCCGCCGACCCCCGCACCTGGATCGCCACCGTCACCAACCAGTACGACCTGGTGGCCGCCCCCGACGGCCACCGCACCGAACCGGCGGCCCCCGCGGACCCGGCCGACACCACCCGCTACCACGTCGAATACGCCGGTCCCACCCGCGAGTTCCCGCTGTGCCACCGCCTGCGCGAGTACATCGAGCACCTGCGGACCCTGCTCCCCGTGGCCCGCGCCGACCTGGACGAGGCGCTGGCCCCCTACCGCGGCCCCGTCGTCCGCACCCAGGCGTACCGGCTCAAGGACCACGCCCACCCGCCCGCCGGCCACCCCTTCCTCACCCTCGCCACCGCCCCCGTACGCACCACGGTGGGCCCGGTCGACGTGCCGGTGCGGTACTACGACTCCGCCGCCGCGCACCTCTGCTTCCCCGTCGACCCGGCCGCCGCCCGGAGCCTGCTGCCCGACGCGCACTGGCTGACACCGAGCCGGCTCGGCCCCCGGGCCCTCGCCGTGCTCTCCCTGCACGAGCACCGGTGCACCACCATCGGCCCGTACACCGAGATCGCCCTGTCCGTCCTGGTGGACGACCTGTGGCGGCCGCGTCCGTACGACGCCGTCACCGATCTGCTGCGCCGCGTCGACCTGCGCCGCACCGGTCGCTACGTCCTCTCGCTCGCCGTCACCACCGAGGCGGCCCGGGTGGTCGCGCAGGAGGTCTGGGGCCAGCCGGTGCTCAGGATGCGCGCCGAGGCCGACCTGACGGGCCGGGAGATCCGGGCCCGCTCCGAGGACCTCGGACTCGTGGTCGAGGGCCGGCTCGGGCCGGGCGTCCGCTGCCCCGACGCCGACCGGGCCCTGTACGGCCGCCGGGGCACCGGCACGGTACGCACCCTGGTCCGGGCCCACGGCAGGCTCCGCCTGCACCCTGGCGCGGGCGTCCGGGTACGGCTCGACACCGCGGCCGCCGAACCCCTCGCCGGACAGCTGCGCCGGCTCGGCATCGACGCGGCCCGGCCGCTGTTCGTGCTGGCCTGCCCGCAGTTCATGGCGCACCGCGGCGGCGGCGCGGAGCTGGCGCGCTGAAGTCCCGTACGCACGCAGCCTAGTTGGGAGTACCCATGGTGACCGAGTCCGCCCGGGCGAGCGCGGCGCACGCCGATGAACTCCTCGCCCACATCGGCCGGTTGCGGGCCGACGCCGACCTGATGGACGGCTACGCCCGGCGCCTGCGCGCCACCGTCACCACCCTCGACGGCTGCCCGACGGCACCTGAGTGGGGCCGCCCGGCCCTGGAACGGCAGGCGGCCGCCTGCGCCTCGGCGGCGGTCCGACTGCGCACCGCCGCCGAGGCGTTGCTCGCCCACGCGCGCGTCGACCGGCCGACGCGGGGCGCGATGTCGGGGCCGTCGTCGTAGCGAGCCGTAAGAGGAGGGGAGGGTCAGTCGGGCTGTTCCTCGGAGCCGGGCTTCGGGCGGGCGCGGGTCCAGGAGGGGTCGACGACCGGGAGGGGCTGGGGGAGGGGAGCGGTGTGGTGCATGGGGACCCTTCGGACTGGTGGGGGTTGGTCCGGAACGGCGGTGCGAGGAGCGGCGGCGCTACCGGGAAGCTCCGGGTGGGACAAGGTGCTTCAGACGGACCGCAGGTCCGCCCGGACGACACGCGCGGCCCGGTCGGACGGGAGGGTGACGCCCCAGCCGAGGCTGAGCGCCTCCACCAGGAGCAGCCCGCGCCCGTGCGGGTCCTCGGGTCCGGGACGGCAGGTCACCGGGAGCGCGGAGCCCGCGTCCCCGGTGATCTCGTCCGCCACCTCGACCCGTATCCGCTCGGCCGTGCGGTGCAGCCGGCAGCCGATCCGCGTACCGCCCGCGTGCACCAGGGCGTTGGTGATCAGCTCGGAGACCACCAGGACCACATCGTCCCGTACCCCCTCCGGTACGTCCCACACCGTCAGCAGTTCCCGTACGACCCGGCGGGCGGCGCCGACGGACAGCGGGTGGGCAGGCAGCTCGAAGGAGGCGTCCGAGGCCGGGAGTCGTGCCTCGGACAGCGCGCCCTGCCTCGGGCCCGGACCGTCCGCGCGAGACGACCGGTCCCCTCTCGCGTCCGGGGGCGGGCGGTGGAGCGGTCGGGGGAGGAAGGGCGGAGCCATCGCCGTGCGCCTTTCGTCCGGCCTCGCGTGGGGAGCGTCCGGCCGTGCGTGGTGGGGGGTCGGTCGGCCGGCCGCGCGCAGCAGACGGCACACCGCCCCGCACGAGGCCGTGCCGCGGCCCGGTCCCCCGACCGGCCACGCCGCCTGCTCCTCGGTCGGCCGGAGCAGTCGCCCCACTTTCCCACCTGCCAACAACGGCTCGCAACCTGCGAGTTGAAAATGGCAGTCGGCCGTGTGCATGCTGCCTGCGAGGAGCACGCCCACGCGTGCGGGCGCGCCGCGACGTTCTACGAGGGCGACCTGCCGCCTGCTCCCGGCGAGCGGATGACCACGGAGACCGACTGGGGCGGCGTCCCTTCCGTGCTGCGCGTGATCCTCGGGCGGCGGCTGGAGCGGCCGCGGATCCGGGCCGGGCTCGGATACGCAGAGGCGGGCGCCGCCCTCGGGGCCGGCCGCTCCACGATCCGCCGCATGGAGGCCGCCGAGGTGGCCCGGCCGCGCCTCGCGGACGCCGAGAAACCGCTCCAGGTCCACGGCGTGACCGGCCCGCACCAGATCGAGATCGACACCTTCGACACCTTCCCGCGTTCCGTGCGCGAGGCCAACAAGCGGGGCCGGTGGCACGGTTACCGCGGTTACCGCGATGTGATGCCCGACCGGTGCGCCGCCTACCTCAGCCTGGAGCGGGCGGCCGACCGCATCCGCGGCTGCCGGAACAGCTGTGTGCCCGGCCTGTCGCAGACCGAGGACTGTGCCCGTGCCCTGCTCCGCGCCACCCACCCGGACGCGTCCGCGGAGGCCACCGAACGCCGGCTCGCCCCGCGGACGCGGCGGCAGCGGTTCCTGGCCGGGGCCCGACCCCCGCGGGTGTGGGTGGTGTTGGACGAGACCGCCCACCTCGACAAGCCCGAGCACGTCGAGTTGCAGGGCGAGGTGGAAGGCGTACCGCCGTTGGGGACAGGTGTGCCCCTGATCGCCGGTTGGAACGAACCGCCCGCGTCGACCTGTCCGCACGCCGGACCGGGCGCGGAGGATCGGGTCCTGGGAGCCGGGCGTCGACCGGGACGGGCCGGCCGAAATCGGAAGGATGCGAGGCGACGTGACGACGCGGATGGTCCCGATGAGCGACCTCTGCCAGGACCTGTACGGCTTGTCGGCCGCTCCGCCGGAAGCCTTCCTCAACCATGGCAAGGTCCTGCTGGTGATCGCGGGCGCCGACGGCGAGGTCGGCGAGGCGGAGCTCGCCCGGCTGGTCGACCACCAGCGGCGGACGGGCGCGCCGGAGGAAGTCATCGGCCAGTACGAGGAGTTCGACCACCGCGGGGCCGAACTCATGGATCTGCTCCCGGCCATCCGTACCGATGTGGACACCTGGCAGGCCGCTCCGCACCTCGTGTACCACGCGATCCAGATGTGCGGCGCGGACGGCGTCCACGCGGAGTCCGAACGCGCCCAGGTCCTGCGGGCGGCCCGTCTGATGGGCGTCCCCGGCGACATCGTGCTGTCCCTCCACGCCCTGGCGGACATGGAGCGGGCCGTGGGCGATCTTCGCGCCGCGCTGTTCCACGTCAACGGCGTCTGACATGTACGTCACCCGAGTCACCCGTCATGTGCACGCGGACCCCTCGGTCGTCTACCGGGCCCTGACCGACCCCGCCGCGGTCGCGCTCTGGCGGGTCCCCGACGGGATGACCGCCCGGGTGCACACCTTCGAGCCGCGTGAGGGCGGCGCCTTCCGGGTCTCCCTCACCTACGAGGAGGGCGGCGGCACCGGCAAGTCGGGCGGCCGTACCGACACCTACCGCGGCCACTTCGCCCGGCTCGTCCCGGGCTCCCTGGTCGTGGAGGTGCTGGCGTTCGAGACGGACGACGACCGCCTCGGCGCCAGCATGACCCTGACGACGACGCTCACCCCGGCCGGCGGCGGCACGGACGTGGAGATCCTGCACGAGGGCGTTCCCGACGCCGTTTCGCGCGCGGACAACGAGCGGGGCACCCGCATGGCCCTCGACCGGCTCGCCCGGCTGCTGGAGGAACGGTAGAACCGGATACATGACCGGATCGGCACGCTCCGAGGCCGGAAACCGACGCAACCTTTTCCGTCTTGCCGCATGCCCGGAATCATCCGGAAACCACCGGAACCACCCTTGCCGAAACGTGGTCTTACCAGCCGTCAGCGGCCGGGATCAGCCCGTCCGTCACGAAACCGGGGGAACGAGACACATGTCCGTCCGCAGCCGTACGCCCCTGTTCACCGCCCTCGCCCTCGCCGCCGGCCTCAGCCTGGCCGCGGTGACACCCGCCCTCGCCCGACCCGCCACCGCCCGACCCGCCACCGCGCGCACCACCGCCGTCGCCCAGGGCGACGCGCGCAATGCCACCCAGCACGTCGCCGACTTCTACGGCGCCTACATCGACGCCGTCTGGGCCGCCGACGACAAGGCCGCGGGCGCCGACGCCAAGGCCCTGCGCGCCTTCTACCTGTCCGCGGCCGCCCAGAAGAAGGTCGCCGCCTACGAGACCAAGGAGCACGCCGACGGCATCCTCTTCGCCCAGAACGTGCCGGTGCGCTGGCAGGTGGCCTACACCGGTTCGGGCGCCGGGCATGCCACCAGCCAGGTGACGCTGACCTGGAGTGACGGCCCGCACGCCGAGGTCACCCGGATCGACGTCCAGTCCGACCTGCACACCCTGAAGATCACCGACCTCAAGCCGGCCGACTGACCCCGACGGCACGCCCGTACGGCCCCGCCCCCGCTCCGGCCCGGGCGGGGCCACGGCGCTACGACCGCTCGGCGGCCGCCGCGTCCTGCCGTGCGGCCGCCCGCCCGTGACCGCGCCCATGGCCGTGGTGGCGGTGCCGGTCGACGGGGGTGCGGTGCAGCGCGATCAGCGCGGCGTCGTCGCCGAGGCGCCCCCCGGCGTGGGCGAGCAGATCGCGGCGGATGTGGTGCAGCAGCGCCTCGGGGCTGTCGTCGGTCCACCGCGCCACCCGCTCCGCCAGCGGATAGAACCGGCCCCGGGTGTCCCGCGCCTCCACCACGCCGTCGGTGTAGAGCAGCAGGATGTCACCGGGCTCGAAGGAGAAGACGTCCAGCGTGTGCTCCACGGCCGCCGGCAGCCCCTGTACACCGAGCGGCGGCGAGGGGTGCAGGCTCGGCATCGTCACCACGTGCCCGGGGCTCAGCAGCAGCGGCGGCGGATGCCCGCAGCTGGTCATCCGGGTGATCTGGTCCCGGTCCGGGATCTCCACCAGCAGCGCGGTCGCGAACCGCTCGCCCGCCTCGTCCTCCGGCTCCAGATCGGCCGTGTACCGGGAGACGCTCTGTTCCAGCGTGTCGACCAGGTCCTCCAGCGTGTGATGCCGGTGGGCGCTCTCCCGGAACGCGCTGAGGAGCAGCGCGGCCTCCCCGATGGCGGGCAGCCCTTTGCCGCGGACGTCCCCGATCAGAACCCGTACGGCGTTGTCGCACACGGTCGCCGCGTAGAGGTCGCCGCCGATCTGGGCCTCGTCCTCCGCGGCCAGGTACAGGGAGGCGATCCGCAGCGGGCCGATCTGCTCGGGCAGCGGCCACATCAGCACGTGCTGCGCGGCCTCGGCGACCGTGCGGACCTGGGCCAGCTGGGCCTGGCGCCGCTCGCGCAGGGCGCTGTAGACGACCACCATCACCGAGAGCACCGCGAGGGTGATGATCTGCACGATGTGGTTCGAGGTGCCGATCCCGCCGTGCGCGGTGCCGATGACGATCTGCGCGAGCGTGGCCAGCGCGCCGACGGCCGCGGTGGTCCGGGGGCCGGCGAAGGACGGGGTCAGCGCGGGCGCGATCACCAGGGCGGGCCCGAGGTGGACGCTCTCCGGGGCTTGGACGTCCACCACCGTGATCACCACGATGAGCGTGATCGGCAGTAGCAGCAGCGCCTGCGACGAGTGCCAGAATCGCCGTTCCGCCGCCGACCCGACCGGAAATCTCATGCCTACCAGCGTGCTCCCGGCCGCGACGGGCGGCCACTTGCGCCCAATCCCCTACCGGCCGTCCCCAATCCCCTACGGGCCATGCCCAAGCTCTTACTGGCTGCCCCTGATCCCGCCGCCGAGTCGCCTCCCGGCACCCCGGGTACCCGTACGGCCCTCGGTGCCCGAGCGGGTCGCCGAGGGTACGGCGCCGGGAAGGGAGGGGGGTACGGCCGCACGCCGGTGTAGCGGACGTCCGCACCCGGTGCCGACCGCGGCCCCAAGGAGGCTGTCATGGCCGACGACCAGCACGGACGAACGCCCCGACCGGCACACCGCGCCCGCCCCCGCACTCCCCGCCGCACCCCCAGCGGCACCGAACCGGCCACCGCCCGCAGCGACCTCCGGCTGCGCCTGATCCTTTCCGCGCTCTTCCTCCCCGTCTTCACCGCCGCCACCGTGGGCTTCGCCCTCTGGTCCGCGCACCAGGGCCCGGGCGACAGCCCCGGCAGCGGCCCCCTGACCGTCCTCGCGGTGGTCTGCGGAGTCCTCGCCCTGGCCGCCGCACTGGACCTGGTACGGGTGACGGCCCGCAGACGACGCGAGGCCGCCCCGACCGACGACGCCATCGGCTGACCCGACCGAGCGCTTTGCGCGGCTTTGGCCGGAAGCAGGGCGTGAATATGCCAAACGCACGCTACTGAACCCCGGATTCCGGAGGCAGTCTGCTCACGTACCGCCTGCCCCGCCGTGTTCACGAGGTCCGGAAGCCTCCCCGCGCCCGGCGGGGCAGGCGTTCGCAGGGGCCGTAAATACGTTGCGGCGCGCCCCGCGCGCTCGGTGAGCTGGACCCATGCACACCACGGCGGACGGCACCCGGCGAGCGGCACGGGCCGGGACCCGGCGACCTGGCTCCTGGCGCGGCCCGGCCGTGCTCGGCGCCCTGATGCTGGCCGCCTTCACCTTCAACACCGCGGAGAACCTGCCGGTCGGCCTCCTGGACGCGATCTCCCGGAGCCTTCGGGTGTCACCGTCCACGGTCGGTCTCCTGGTCACCGGTTACGGCGGGACGGTCGCCCTCGCCTCCCTGCCGCTCGCCCACGGCACCCGGGCGGTGCCCCGGCGCCATGTGCTCACCGGGCTGCTGGCCGCGCTCGTGCTCTCCAGCCTGCTCGCCGCGTCCGCCCGTTCCTACGGGCCGCTGCTCGCGGCCCGGCTGCTCACCGCGCTCGCGCAGGCGCTGTTCTGGGCGGTGATGGGCCCGGTCGCGGTGGGCCTGTTCGCGCCCGAGGTGCGCGGGCGGGTGATCGGGGCGCTGTCCGTCGCCGGCTCGCTCGCCCTCGTGCTCGGCGTGCCCACCGGCACCTGGCTGGGCGGGCGCACCGACTGGCGGGTGCCCATGTCCGCGCTCGCCGTCCTGGGCCTGTTCTCGCTGGTGACGATCGCGACGCTGCTCCCCACCTCGCCCCCCGAGGCCGAGCCCGCCGCCTACGGCACCGCTCCCGACACCCGCCGCTTCGCGACCGTGCTCACGGCAGGGGCCCTGTCCGCCGCCGGGGCGTTCACCGGATACACGTACATCGTGCGGTTCCTCGGCGCGGTGAGCGGGTTCTCGCCGGGCGCCGTCGACATCCTGCTCGTGGCGTTCGGCACCGCGTGCCTGGCCGGGGTGGGCATCACCGGCGCGCTGCTGGACCGCTTCCCGCGCGCCGCGCTGACCACCGCCGTGGCCGTCCAGGCGGTCGGCATGCTCGGCCTCTGCGCGAGCGGCGCGCACCCGGTGCCGGCGGTGGTGTTCCTCGCCCTGACGGGCGGCGCGCTCGGACCGGTGTTCATGGCCGCCCAGCACGAGATGCTGATCTGCGCGCCCGGCCGTACGGACATCGCCCTCGCCGCCAACTCCGGTGCCTACAACGCCGGTATCGCGGCGGGCGCAGCCCTCGGCGCGCTGATCCTGCCGCTCGCGGACGTACGCGGCGCCTTCCTCGTCGGCGGTCTGCTGACCACCTGGGCCTGCGCGGTCCTGCTCGCCGAGAACATCCGAGTCGGATGACGTGACCGAAGGGGGAGAGGTTGCCTTCTCTCCCCAGTTTTCCCTTCCGTCCGCCTGTGGGGCTTCCCACCCGTTAAAGATCTTGACGACCGTCGCGCGGATCGCTGAACTGTCCCCCGGGCCGTGCGACCACACGACCCGGGGGAAATCCGCCGGCATCCGGTCGGTGACGCCTGAAACGAGCGGGTACTGGGAAAAGCCTCGTACGGTCGATCACCGGACGCGGGCCGAAGGGGGCGATGTGCATGACAGGTGCGTCGGAGACGAAGAAGACGCAGCAGACGAAGGTGACGGGCTGCCCCGTCTCATGACCGCGGAAAGACATCTCGACCGGCTCCGCCCGGCGGCGGCCCGCCTCGCCCGGTTCACCGGGCGCACCCTGCGCGGCGAGTGGCACGCCATCGTCGTCGACCCGGTACGGCAACTCGCCCGGCGCGGGCTGTCCGGGCTGCTGCTGGCCTTCGTGGCCGCGTTCGGCGTCATCTTCTTCCACGACATCGCCCAGCACCCCACCGGCGCGATGTGGGTCACCCGGCTCGGCGGCGTCAAGGCCGACCTGCCGCTGTGGCTGTCCCTGCTGCGCACCCCGGTGTCGCTGTACGTCCCGGCGCTCGACCTGCCGGTCTGGGCCGGCATCACCCAGCTGTTCCTGGCCTTCGCGCTCGCCGAACTCACCCTCGGCCGTTCCCGCACCCTCGCGATCGCCTACGCCACCACACTGGCCGGCACCCTCGTCGCCCGGCTGATGATCGCGATCGGGCCCGGCTGGTCGGGCCTGGGACTGCCGGCCGCCTGCGGGCAGGTCCTGGACACCGGGCCCTCGGCCGCGGTCGTCGGCCTGTTCACCTACCTCTCGGTAATCCGACGCGCGCCGGTGGTCTTCACCCTCACCGGCGGCTCCATGGTGTGGGAGTCGATCGCCGTCCCCAATCTCGCCGGCCGCGAGCATCTGATCGCGGTGGGCTCCGCCGTCGTCCTCGGCCTCTTGCACGGCCGCCGCGCCCGGCTGCGCGCCCTCGGCCGCTCCCTCCTCCCCACCCGCGCCCCCGGACCATCCCCTACGGCCCCTACGGCCCCTACGGCCCCTACGGCCCCTACGGCCCCTAAGGCGTCCCCGGTCCTCCCCGTGACCGCCTCCGCCACCGTCCCCGCCCCCGCATCCCCCCACCCCACCTCCGGCCGCACCCCGATGACCTCCCTCGAACGCTGACCGGGACACGCCCGTCCCCCGGCCCAAGGCCCCCCGAATCGCCGCGCGCGCCTGTGGCGCCGCCCACACCCTCGGTGTGATGGTTTTCGCATACGGCCCCGCACGGGCAGCCCCTAGGGTTGCGCGGGACATGGCAGGGCAGGGCGTGTCTCAACCACCATGACGTTCGTCGCCGCCAGGCAGCTGAAGGGATTCCAGGATGTTCCGTAAGGTGCTGGTCGCCAACCGCGGGGAGATCGCGATCCGCGCGTTCCGGGCGGCCTACGAACTCGGCGCGCGCACCGTCGCCGTGTTCCCGCACGAGGACCGCAACTCGCTCCACCGGCTCAAGGCCGACGAGGCCTACGAGATCGGGGAGCCGGGGCACCCGGTGCGCGCCTACCTCTCCGTCGAGGAGATCGTGACCGCCGCCCGCCGGGCCGGCGCGGACGCCGTCTACCCCGGCTACGGCTTCCTGTCCGAGAACCCGGAGCTGGCCCGCGCCTGCGAGGAGGCGGGCATCACCTTCGTCGGCCCCGGCACGGCCACGCTGGAGCTGACCGGCAACAAGGCCCGCGCGGTCGCCGCCGCCCGCGCCGCCGGGGTGCCGGTGCTCGGCTCCTCCCAGCCCTCCACCGACGTGGACGAACTGGTGCGGGCCGCCGAGGACATCGGCTTCCCCGTGTTCGTGAAGGCGGTCGCGGGCGGCGGCGGCCGCGGTATGCGCCGGGTCGAGGACCCCGCCCAGCTGCGCGAGTCCATCGAGGCCGCTTCCCGGGAGGCCGCGTCCGCGTTCGGCGACCCGACCGTGTTCCTGGAGAAGGCCGTCGTCGACCCCCGCCACATCGAGGTGCAGATCCTCGCCGACGGCGAGGGCAATGTCGTCCACCTCTTCGAGCGTGACTGCTCGCTCCAGCGCCGCCACCAGAAGGTCATCGAGCTGGCGCCCGCCCCGAACCTCGACCCCGCGCTCCGCGAGCGGATCTGCGCCGACGCCGTGCGCTTCGCGCGCGAGATCGGCTACCGCAACGCGGGCACCGTGGAGTTCCTGCTCGACCGGGACGGCAACCACGTCTTCATCGAGATGAACCCGCGCATCCAGGTCGAGCACACCGTCACCGAGGAGGTCACGGACGTCGACCTGGTCCAGGCGCAGCTGCGGATCGCCGCCGGTGAGACCCTCGCCGACCTCGGCCTCGCCCAGGAGACCATCACCCTGCACGGGGCCGCGCTCCAGTGCCGTATCACCACCGAGGACCCGGCCAACGGCTTCCGCCCGGACACCGGCAAGATCAGCGCCTATCGCTCGCCGGGCGGCTCCGGCATCCGGCTGGACGGCGGAACCACCCACGCCGGTACGGAGATCAGCGCCCACTTCGACTCGATGCTGGTGAAACTCACCTGCCGGGGCCGGGACTTCAAGGCCGCCATCGGCCGCGCCCGGCGCGCCGTCGCCGAGTTCCGCATCCGCGGTGTGTCCACCAACATCCCCTTCCTCCAGGCCGTGCTGGACGACCCGGACTTCCAGGCCGGGCGGATCACCACCTCGTTCATCGAGGAGCGCCCGCATCTGCTCACCGCCCGCTCCTCCGCGGACCGCGGCACCAAGCTGCTCACCTTCCTCGCCGACGTCACGGTGAACAAGCCGCACGGCGAACGGCCCGATCTGTTCGACCCGTTGACCAAGCTGCCGGTGCCCACCGCCGCCGAGCCGCCCGCCGGATCGCGCCAACTCCTCGTGGAACTCGGCCCCGAGGGCTTCGCCCGCCGGCTGCGCGAGTCGCCGACGATCGGGGTCACGGACACCACCTTCCGCGACGCCCACCAGTCGCTGCTGGCCACCCGGGTGCGCACCAAGGACCTCCTGGCCGTCGCCCCCGTCGTCGCCCGCACCCTGCCCGAGCTGCTGTCCCTGGAGTGCTGGGGCGGTGCCACCTACGACGTCGCCCTGCGCTTCCTCGCCGAGGACCCCTGGGAGCGGCTGGCCGCGCTGCGCGAGGCCGTGCCCAACATCTGCCTCCAGATGCTGCTGCGCGGCCGCAACACCGTCGGCTACACGCCGTACCCGACGGAGGTCACCGACGCCTTCGTGCAGGAGGCCGCCGCCACCGGCATCGACATCTTCCGCATCTTCGACGCCCTCAACGACGTCGGCCAGATGCGCCCCGCCATCGAGGCCGTGCGCGAGACCGGCACGGCCGTCGCCGAGGTCGCCCTGTGCTACACCGGCGATCTGAGCGACCCCGGCGAGCGGCTCTACACACTCGACTACTACCTGCGGCTCGCCGAGCAGATCGTGGACGCGGGCGCCCATGTCCTCGCGATCAAGGACATGGCCGGACTGCTGCGCGCCCCGGCCGCCGCCACGCTGGTCTCGGCGCTGCGCCGCGAGTTCGACCTGCCCGTGCATCTGCACACCCACGACACCGCGGGCGGCCAGCTCGCCACCTACCTCGCCGCGATCCAGGCGGGCGCGGACGCGGTGGACGGCGCGGTCGCCTCCATGGCCGGGACGACCTCCCAGCCGTCACTGTCCGCGATCGTGGCCGCCACCGACCACTCCGAGCGGCCCACCGGGCTCGACCTCCAGGCGGTCGGCGACCTGGAGCCGTACTGGGAGGGCGTGCGCCGGATCTACGCCCCCTTCGAGGCGGGCCTGGCCGCGCCGACCGGGCGTGTCTACCTCCATGAGATCCCCGGCGGCCAGCTGTCCAACCTGCGCACCCAGGCCGTCGCGCTCGGCCTCGGCGACCGCTTCGAGGACATCGAGGAGATGTACGCCGCCGCCGACCGGATCCTCGGCCGCCTGGTCAAGGTCACCCCGTCCTCCAAGGTGGTCGGCGATCTCGCCCTGCATCTGGTGGGCGCCGGGGTCTCCCCGAAGGACTTCGAACAGACCCCTGACCGGTTCGACATCCCCGACTCGGTGATCGGCTTCCTGCGCGGGGAGCTGGGCACCCCGCCCGGCGGCTGGCCGGAGCCGTTCCGCACCAAGGCGCTCCAGGGCCGCGCCGCGGCAAAGCCGGTGCCCGAGCTGTCCGCCGAGGACCGCGAGGGGCTGGCCAAGGACCGCAGGGCGACCCTGAACCGGCTGCTGTTCCCGGCGCCCACCAGGGAGTTCGAGGGCCACCGGCAGTCGTACGGCGACACCAGCGTCCTGGACAGCAAGGCGTTTTTCTACGGTCTGCGCCCGGGCAAGGAGTACGCCGTCGATCTGGAGCCCGGTGTGCGTCTGCTGATCGAGCTCCAGGCGATCGGCGAGGCCGACGAGCGCGGCATGCGCACGGTGATGTCCACGCTCAACGGCCAGTTGCGGCCCATCCAGGTCCGCGACCGGGCGGCCGCCTCGGACGTGCCGGTGACGGAGAAGGCCGACCGTTCGAACCCGAACCATGTGGCCGCGCCGTTCGCCGGTGTGGTGACGCTCTCCGTGGCCGAGGGCGACGAGGTGGCGGCCGGTGTCACCATCGCCACCATCGAGGCGATGAAGATGGAGGCCGCGATCACGGCCCCGAAGGCGGGCCGGGTGTCCCGGCTGGCCATCAACCGGATCCAGCAGGTGGAGGGCGGCGACCTGTTGGTCGAGATCGGCTGAACCCGCGGGAGAGCGGCCGAGCGAACTCGCGGGAAAGCGGCCGGGTCCTCACCGGACCCGGCCGCTCCTGCGTGCTCAGCCCTGCGGGGCCGTGGGGCCGTCCCAGAGCGGGTACGACATCGTCTGCTGGAAGCCCTGCGGCCGCGCGCCGCTGTAGGTCAGGGACAGCTGGGTGAAGCGTTCGAAGGACGGATGCTTCTTCCACTGGGTGCCGCCGCTGAGCCGGATGACCACCGGGTAGGGGTGGAAGGTGCCGGCCGCGCAGTACGGCTTGCAGTCGTTCACCCAGTTCGTGCCCGTGCCGGTGGCGCCGCCTGAGCCCCAGGAGGTCCAGTGCAGCCCCTTGAGCCGGCTGTTGCCGTCACCGCAGGCCAGAATGAAGTCCGTGGGGCGCACATTGCGGTGCGAGAAGCAGTCCACCAGCACCCGGTCCCCGGCCCCGGACCGCGCCGTCGCGGTGGGCGACGCGGTCGTGGTCGGCGGACTGGCCGAAGCCGTTGTCGTGCCCGCCGTCAGCAGAGCCGCTGCCGCCAGGGTCACCGCCGTTCCCACCACTGATCCGCGCATGGCCGCTCCCACCGTTCGTGCCGTGTCCGAGCAGGTCACCTCGACGCTACGGCCACTTGGCGTATTCCACCAGTCGCGCAGGTCGCACCGTGTGTCATCCGGACGGACCGGTTCCGGGACCCGCGTGCGGCCGGGGGCGCGTCCGGTGCGACGAACACCGGACGGGCCCCCGGCCACCGGGCGGGCGCGGGATCAGCAGGCGCCCTCGTCCTGCCAGGGACCCCAGGTGGAGGCGCCGGGCACCTCGTTCTGGGTCCACCACTTGGCCTTCCAGTTGTGCTGCGCGTACGACACCTCGGTGCCGCCCGTGTACGCGGTGGAGGAGTTCCACGCGGGCTTGCACGAGGTCGGGGTCGGCGTCGGGGTGGGGGTGGGCGTGCCGGTCGGCGGGGTGACGCCCGCGAACTTCACCGAGTACTTCGCGAAGTCCCAGTCGCTCTGCGCCACGCTCGAACAAGTCCCGGACGTACGGCCCCCGTTGTCGGGCGGGCTGCACTGGCGGTCACGGTTGATCGACCAGAAGGTGAAGCGGTCCATGTGATGGCTGGTCGCGTAGTCCAGCACGGTCTGGAAGTCGCTCTGGGTGAAGATCTCGCCGGTGTCGCTGCGGCCGTTCATACCGGAGAAGCCCTCGTGGGCGTAGGCGGTGGCCTCGTCCCAGCCGAAGGTGGACTGGAGGATCGAGTTGAAGTTGGTCAGCGCGCTGGTCTGGCTCGCCGCCCCGTTGAAGCCGCCGTCGAAGGGCATGATGGAGAAGTTGTTCGGGGTGAACCCCTGCGACTTCGCCTCGAGCAGCATCTGCTTGCCGAACCAGCCGGTGCCGTCCGCCGTGCCGGCCGTCGTCACGGAGACGTAAAGGCCCGGGTTGTTCTGCTGGAGGATCTTCGCCGCGCCGATCTCGTTCTTGATGGCCGCGGTGTTCTCGTACTCCGGCTCCTCCAGGTCGAAGTCGATGGCGTGCAGGCCGTACTTGGTGATCACCTGCTGGTACGCCGCCGCCGTGGACGCCGCGTCCGCGCAGGCCTGGCCGAGCTTGGTGCCGCCGTAACCGCCGATGGAGACGGACACATCGCCGCCCTTGGCGCGGATCGTGTCGATCGTCGACTTCACCGCGGTGTCCGAGGAGACGGGTGCCGTACCGCCCCAAGTGGGCGAGCAGCCGCCCCCGTTGGGGGCGAGCACGAAGGCCAGCTGGAACGCCTTGAGTCCGGTGGCGTCCATGATGGCGGACGCGTTGGGCGGGTCGTTGTCCAGCGGCATCAGATAGGGCGCGGCCGCGTACCAGCGGTTGCTCAGGGCGTCCTGGGGGGTGGCGCCCGAAGCGTTGGCCGCGACCAGGGCGGTGGTGCCCGCGGCGGCGAGCACGACGGCGGCCGCCGCGCTCAGACAGGCGTGAAGACGTCTCACTGCGTGCCTCCAGAGGGTGGGGAGAGACCCGGGTGGGGGAGGAGCCCCCACCCTCCGGGAGCTGTTGCGGCCACGTCAATAAGTTGGCCTAGACCAACCTGCTCTTTGGACTAGACCATACGATCTCTTTACTTTTTGTCGACCAATCGCAGACCGAAGCCCCGGTCCAGCGGCAGGCTCGCCGTGGTGATCGTCGTGACCCGGGTGGCCGGGTCGAACGACCAGGCGGAGCGGGGCAGTTGACGCCCGTCCAGCAGCACCCGCGCGGGCGCGGAGCCGCCGTGCACGGTGAACCGGTACGTCCGGGCGGTCACCTTGCCCCGGTAGGCGCCCTCGCTCGCGCCGACCGACACGGTCGTCCGGTGCGCGTCCCGGTGCAGCGAGACCCGCTGGGCGGCGGCTGCACCCTTGGCGAAGTCACGGGTCACGCCGTCGTCCTCGTACAGCGTGTAGTGACTGGTGCCCTGGGCCGACGGATACAGGTCCCAGTCCAGCTCGTGCCGGTCCCGGGTCTGCCAACTCGTGGTGCCCTTCGGCCACATGGGCACGATCGCGCCCTCGCGCACGAACAGCGGGAGCGTGTCCAGCGGCGCGTGGTAGCCGTTGACCGTGGTCGGGCCGTGGTAGGTGCGGCCGGTCCAGTAGTCGGTCCAGGTGCCCTTGGGCAGATAGATCCCGTCGCGGGTGTCGGAGTCCTGGTAGACCGGCGCGACCAGGAAGTCCGGGCCGGACAGGAACTCGTACTTGGCGCTCGCGCCCAGGGTGCCCGGGTCGTCCGGGTACTCCAGCCACAGCGGACGCACCGCGCCCACACCGCTCTTCGCCGCGTCGGCGGAGAGGGTGTACATGTACGGCAGCAGCCGCTCCTTCAGCTGGAGGTACTTGCGGTTGATGGAGGTGTACGGCTCGCCGTCCAGCCACGGCTGCTGGTCCGCGGGCTTCTTGGTGGTCAGGTCGGTGGCCCAGCCGTCCATGGTCATGATGGCCGGCAGGAACGCCTTCCACTGGAGGTCGCGGGCGTACATCTCGGGGTCGTGGCGGTAGATGCTGCCCACGTCGCCGGTGTTGTAGGCGATACCGGACATCGTCGCCCCGGCATACGTCGGGATCTGCCAGCGGATGTAGTCCCAGGACAGCTGCTGGTCGCCGCTCCACAGCACCCCGCAGCGCTGGGCGCCCGCCCAGGAGACGGGCAGCCAGACGAAGCCGCGGGCGTCGCTGTTGTCCTCGATGCCCTTCTTCGCGGCGTCGCAGGCGTCCAGGGCGAACTGATAGCCGTTGCCCACCCAGGCCACGTCCAGTTTGGCCACCCGCTGGCCCGCCTTGACCTGCTCGGCCAGCTTGTCGATGCCGTCCTGCGTCCACAGGCCGAGCTGGGCGTTGTGGTCGTTGAGGCCCTGGGCGGTCTGCTGGAGGTCCTCGTAGCCGCAGCCGTAGCCGTCGTTGACCAGCATCCAGCCCAGCGGTATCTGGTGCTGGGTGTAGCCGTCGGCGACCTTAAGCGCGTCCAGGGTGTGCCGCTCGCCCCGGTTGGCGTTGTGCAGATAGCAGTCGGAGTCGCCCGGCTCCAGGCCGTAGACCGGCGGCATGAACGGCTTGCCCACCAACTTGGTGTACTTGCCGATCACTTGCTTGGCGTCACCGAGGAAGTAGTAGGCGTCCAGGCGCCGTTCCTGCTGCCCGGTGGTCACCGGCGAGTCGAAGGTGTACACGCCCGGCGCGAAGGTGTTGCGGAAGACCCCGTAGCCCGCGCTGGAGAGGTAGAAGGGCTGGGAGTTGTTGTAGCCGCCCTCGTTCCAGTCGAAACTGTTGGACACATACATCGTCTGCCCGCGGTGCGAGAAACTGCCGTTCTGCTCGCCGCCGCCGAAGAACTGCTCGTCGGCGCCGCGGTCCAGGCTCTGCCGCATCCCGTCGATGGACCAGCGCAGCGGCTTGTCCTCCTGCCAGATCCGGGTGCGGTTGTCCGCCTTGTACAGCCCGAACCGCAGCGGCTTCTTGTACACGCGCAGCACGGCCCCCGGTGCGCGGATGCCGTAGTAGTCGCCCGCGTCGAAGGACGAGGTGTGCCGGTCCGCGGCCGGCTGCTTGCGCACGATCTCGGTGCCGGCCGGATCGCTCAGCGAACCCGACGGGTCGGCCTGGAGCCGGAGTTGGCCACCGGTCAGGAAATCGGCGCGCGCCGTGAGCTGCCCGGCCCGGATCGTGTAGCCGCCGTCGCCGCCCGAGAAGGACGTCAGATCGCCGGCGTCCTCGGTCGCGGGCAGATACGCCGTGCCGGTGAAGGAGTTGTCGTGCACGTCGTACGGCACGACGACCACGTGGTACGTCCCCGACGCCCGCGGGATCACGGTGGCCTCGGGGTCGGCGGTACCCGCGCTGGAGGCGACCTGGGTGCCGTGGTCGTCGTACACGTACAGGTCGAAGTCGTCGGTGGGGTGCTCCCACTTGACGGCCAGCGGGACACCGCCCTCGGGGTTGTCGTCCCAGTAGCCGGCCGGTACCGAGACGGACAGGTCGAAGCGGTCGCAGACCTGGTTGTCGGGGTCGGCGCCGGCGGCGGGGCAGTCCTTCGGGTCGCCGACGGTGCCCTTGGGGTAGACGGGGCTCTGCCAGCTGACACTGCTGTGGGCGGGGTCCAGGACGGCGCCGGTGGCGGCGGCCGCGGCGGGCACCGGGACGACCAGCGCGGTGCCGGCCAGGGCGGTCACCAGCCCCAGCGGCACCCAGACCGGCCACGGCACCCGGTGTCGGAGTCTTCGCACGGCTGAACAGCTCCCCTCGCGTCGGTGCGGAGTACATGAGCGTGCGTGGAAGTGCTTGAAGGTGCGCGAAATCAAGCAACTTCACGCACGAAGACTCGAAGGAAGCACAGGTTCATGTCAATACCCGGGCGGATCCGGAACGCCTTCCGGGGTGGCGCGGGCACACATGACAAAGGGCCGGACCCCGCCCTCCGGCGCGGTCCGGCCCCTCGGTCGCGGTGTCTCAGCCGGCCTGTTTGCGCAGCACGATCTGGGTCTGCGTGGTCTGCCCGACCAGCCGGTCCCGGTCGTCGCGCAGCTCCGTCTGCACCACGATGAGGGTGCCGCCGATATGCAGCGGCCGGGCCGTGGCGTGGACATGGCCCGAGGTGAGCGCGCGCAGGAAGTTCGTCTTGGACTCGACCGTGGAGGTGCCGGCCGCCCCCTCGGGCAGATTGAGGTAGGCGCACACCGCGCCCACGCTGTCCGCCAGTGCCATCAGCGCCCCGCCGTGCAGCGCGCCACCGGCCGTGCACACCTCGGGCGACCAGGCGAGCGAGCCCACGGTGCGCTCGGCGGTGGCCTCCCGCAGCTCGATGCCGAGCCCGGCGGCGAACGGCATGGTGGCCAGCAACTCGGCGGGCTCGAAGTGGGACGTCATGACGTACCGCCTTTCATGAGGGCCAGGATGATCGGGAAGTCTGCCAGCCGACGCCTTCTCCCGCGGCGGAAGGGGGAGTTCGCGAGGGGCGGCCGCCCCCGCGCCGCCCTGCGCGCCCTTGACAGGGTCCGTCTGTTTCGCCAGTTTTGAGCAGCGGCGCACGGCGGGGGACCGGGACGCCCACAGTGCGGCGGGAAGGCGGGGGGCCGAGTGGAGATCACCGTCCACGGAACCGGTGAGCTGACGCCCGGGCAACACCGGGCCTGGCACGAGGCGATGGACTCCTCGCCCGGGTTCGCCAACCCCTTCCTCTCCCCCGAGTTCGCCCTCGCCGTCGGCCGGCACCGGGCCGGGGCCCGGGTGGCGGTGCTGCACGAGGACGGCCGGGACGCCGGCTTCCTGCCGTACGAGCGGGGGCCGTTCGGCATCGGCCGGGCGATCGGACTCGGGCTCTCCGACTGCCAGGCCCTGGTGCACCGGCCCGGAACCACCTGGGACACGGGCGAGTTGCTGCGGGCCTGCGGGCTGAGCAGCTTCGAGTTCGACCATCTCGTCTGTGAACAGCGGCCGTTCGAGCCGTACGTCACCGGCACCTTCGCCTCACCCGTCATCGATGTACGGCCCGGCGACGGCGACTACCCCGCCTGGCTGCGCGGCACCTACCCCGGGCAGGCGAAGACGACCCTGAAGAAGGAACGCCGCCTCGGCAGGGACGTCGGCGAGGTGCGCTTCGTGTTCGACGAACGCGACCCCGGGGCGCTGCGCACCCTCATGCGCTGGAAGTCCGCGCAGTACCGCAGGACCGGCCGCATGGACCGGTTCGCCAGGCCCTGGATCGTCGCCCTGGTCGAGGAGCTGTCCCGCCTGCGCGCACCGCACTGCACCGGAGTGCTGTCCGTGCTCTACGCCGGGGACCGCCCGGTCGCCGCCCACTTCGGACCCCGGTCGAGCACCGTACTGGCGGCCTGGTTCACCGCGTACGATCCCGCACTGCACCGCTACTCACCGGGGCTGCTGATGCATCTGCGGACCGCCGAGGCCGCCGCCCGGCACGGGGTCGCCGTGGTGGACCTCGGACGCGGCGACAAGGAGTACAAGGACTGGCTGAAGACCCGCGAACTGCGGGTCCAGGAGGGCTTCTTGACGCGGCCGCACCCGATGGCGCTCGCCCACCGTCTGTGGCGCGGGCCCGCGCGCGGCCTGCGCAACACCGTGCTGGCCCACCCCCGGCTGCGCGAACCCGCCGACCGGCTGCTGCGGACGGCGGGCGCCCTGCGCACCCGCACGCGGGACCAGGGTCACTACTGACACGTACGTGTCAAAAGTTCGCCAAGTGGCGAAGCGGCGCTCGTTCATGTGATCGGGTCTCCTGCGTCGGCAGAGTCGCATGCCCATACCTGGAGGTCCGGTGTCCGAACCAACCCGCAGACGACGGTGGTTCACCGTCTGTGCGATCGCCGCGTCGGCGGCGCTCGTCGCGATACCCCCGTCATCCGCCACCGGCCGCTCGACGAGCCCCTTCGGCGCCCGCGCCCTCGACCGGCTCGCCACGGAGCGGACGCAGTCGGTGGGCGCCAGGACGCCGCGACTGTCGGGGGACGACGACGGCGGCAACGAGGCGGACGAGATCGCCGAGGGCGCGGACCAGTTCGCCGAGGCCCGCACCTCACCCGGCATCGTCGCCCCGGGCGCCTACGGCGCCGCCTGGGGAGACCTGGGCAACCTCAAGAGCACCGGCGGCAGCTGGCACAACATCACCGATCTGCCGTACAACTCGGACGACCCGCGCTACCGCGACTACGACTCCAACTCCAGCGGCGGCGCGGGCGATGTCACCGGCCGGATGGCCGCCGTCGCCGCGGACGACGACGGCTATGTGTACGCGGGCAGCGCGGGCGGCGGCGTCTGGCGCTCGCGCACCGGCGGCGGCACCTGGCAGCCCATCAGCGACAAGCTGCCCTCCCAGTCCACCGGCGCCCTCGCCCTCGACGCGGGCGGCCGGCTGTGGCTGGGCACCGGCGAGGCCACCACCAACTCCGACGCCTACCTCGGCAGCGGCGTCTACGTCCTCGCCCACCCCCACCACGGCGACTTCACCCAGCGCACCCGGGTCGGCGGCGACGAGCTGGAGAGCACCACCATCCATGAGCTGCGCTTCGCCGGCACCACCGTGTGGGCGGCCACCAGCGAGGGCGTGTGGAGCCACTCCACCCAACACCTCAAGGGCCCCTGGAAGCTGGAGTTCGCGCCCAACCCGGACTATCTGCCCAGCGGCCCGAAGGCCCACGACCCGGACGCGGCGTACAAGAACATCGCCAATGACATCGCCATCGACCCCAAGGACCCGTCCAAGGTGGTCCTCGCGATCGGCTGGCGCAGCGGCGACGACTACAACGGCTTCTACACCAGGACGGACGGCGCCTGGAAGCGGATCACCGGCGGCCTCGGCGACCTCCCGGCCGACCCGGACGACGTCGGTAACGTGACCTTCGCCCGCTCCGCCGACGGCTCCCGCTACTACGCCATCGACCAGTCGCCGGAGCAGCTCGAAAGCAACCCGGACAGCGGTCTGGAGGGCATCTACGTCTCCAAGTCCGGTTCGCCGACCGGCCCCTGGACGAAGATCGCCGACTACCGGGGCCTGGCCGCCGACAACTCGGCGCTGACCTCGGCGGGTTACATGCCGGGCGTGCAGGCCTGGTACAACCAGTTCCTCGCCGTCGACCCGAAGAACCCGGAGCACCTGTACGCCGGCCTCGAAGAGGTCTACGAGACCCAGGACGGCGGCGGCACCTGGTCCACCGTCGGCCCGTACTGGAACTTCACCTTCCCCTGCTGGAACATCGACCCCGCGAAGCAGACCGGCGACTGCCACCCCACCACCCACTCCGACCAGCACGGCGTCGCCATCGGCACCTACCACGGCAAGCCGTACGTGTACGTCGGCAACGACGGCGGCATCTACAAGCGCCCGGTGAACGGCTCCCAGGACGCCGACGGCCACGCCACCGACTGGACATCGCTGAACGACGGCACCATCGACGCCCTCGAGTACTACTCCGTGGGCATCGGCAAGGACCTCGCGAACGGCGGCGTCTCCGTCACCGGCGGACTCCAGGACAACGGCCAGTCCATCCTGCGCGGCAACGACACGGTGATGGGCTCCAACTTCGGCGGCGACGGCGGCGACACCCTCACCGACCCCGCCAACGGATGCGATATCGCCCAGGAGTACGTCTACCTCGCCGTCCAGGTCACCCAGAACTGCGCGGTGAACGACGGAAGCTGGGTGACCGACCCGAGCAGGATCACGTCGTACTCGGTCGCCCCGCCCGACAACGCCACCCACGAGGCCCGCTTCATCGCCCCGCTCGCCGCCGACCTGAAGGACAGCGACACCTGGGTCGCGGGCGGCCGCCACATCTGGGTGCAGCACCACGGCTACGCCATCCGCAGCGGCTCCGAGTGGACCAGTGCCCACGACCTCGGCGCGGGCCGTACCGCCACCGCCGTCGCGGCCTCCGGGGGCAAGGTCTACGCCGCCTGGTGCGGCCCCTGTAACAACCAGGGCTTCGCCCGCGGCATCTCCGTCGGCAACGCGGACGGCACCGGCTGGCACGACATCGACCTGCCCGTGGACGGCACGGTGCCCAACCGCTACCTCAGCGGCTTCGCCATCGACCCGCACGACGCCGACCACGTCTATCTGACGGTCAACGGCTTCTCCCGGCAGTGGACCGAGGGCCCCGGCGCCGGCGTCGGCCATGTGTTCGAGTCCACGGACGGCGGCACCACCTGGAAGGACATCTCCGGCAACCTGCCGGACGTGCCCGCCGACGCCGCCCTGGTGACCGCGAACGGCGGCCTCGCCGTCGGCACCGACCTCGGCGTCGTCTACCGGGCACCGGGCACCACCACCTGGAAGCGCGTCGGCGACCTGCCGGCCGTCGCCGTGCTCCAGCTGAAGACCGGCCCCGACGGCGGCACGCTGTACGCCGCCACGCACGGCCGGGGCATCTACACCATCAAGGTCGGCAAGCTGCGCTGACGGGGGCCGGGGGAGGGGCGGCCCCGCGGTCGCCCCTCCCGCGCGCTACGCGGAGGGCCCCACGACGCTGCGCAGCGGCACCGCCGACGACGGCGCCGCCGGGAGACCGGCCTCCGTGGTCCGTGTCCACCAGTCGGCGCCGTCCTCGATGTAGCGCAGCAGGATGCCCTCGCGGATCGCCCACGGGCAGATCACGGCCCGGCGCAGCCCCATCAGCTTCAGCGCCGTGTGCCCGACGACGGCACCGGCCAGGCTCTGCGCGGCACGCGGCGCGGAGATGCCGGGCAACTGGGCGCGCTCGGCGGCGGGCAGCGTGGCCAGGGTATGCGCCGCCGCACGCAGGTCCCCGCGCCGCAGCGCGCGCGGCTCGAACGGCCCGAACCGGCCCGGCGCGGCCCCGCACAGCCGGGCCAGCTGCTGGAACGTACGGGAGCTGACCGCGGCGGTGCGCGGCGACTCCCACCGTATCCGCGCCGCCACATCCCGCAACTCGTGCCGGATCCGGCGGCGCAGCTCCCTCAACTCGTCCGCCCCGGGCGGGTCCTGGAGGTCCAGGTACTCCCGGGTCAGCCGGTTCGCGCCCAGCGGCAGCGAGGCGGCGAAGTCCGGCAGCCGGCCCCGCCCGAAGGCCACCTCCAGCGAGCCCCCGCCGATGTCGAGCAGCGCGAGCGGGCCCGCCTTCCAGCCGAGCCAGCGGCGGGCCGCGAGAAACGTCAGCTCGGCCTCGGTCTCACCCGGCAGGGTGCACATCCGGATCCCGGTACCGGCCACCACCCGCTCCAGCACCTCCGCGCGGTTCGGCGCGCCCCGCACCACGGCGGTGGCGAACGCCAGCGGGCCCGGGGCCTTCCACCGCAGCGCCGTGTCGCCCGCCTCGGCCACCGCCGCCACCAGCCGCTCCACCGCCTCCTCGGCGATGGTGCCGTCCGGGCCGACCTGTTCGGACAGGCGCAGCTTCCATTTGACGGTGTGCACCGGCAGCGGAACACCCCCCTCCACATCGGCGATCACCAGTCGTACCGTGTTCGATCCCGCGTCCACCACACTCACACGCATGGCCGGGTCCGTACCCACTCCGTCGGCGCAAACGCCTGCGCCCGAGGGGCGGTCGTGCGCAGACCACGCCCCGGCGGGCGGCGCCCGGGGCACTGACGGCACCCACCGGCGCGCGACGGCGGAGGCGTCCGCCCCTGTCCGGATCCGGGCCCCACCCGGCGCCCTTGGTCCGCCGCTGTACTTGGATGGTCGTCACCACTGTCGGCATGGGGAGCGGCACATGACCGGTACGGCAGCGACCAGGGTCCTGGTGATCGGCGGCGGCATCGCGGGCAGCGCCGCCGCACTGGGCCTGCGTCGCGCGGGCCTCGACGTGCGCGTGTACGAGGCGCACTCCGGCGCGGACCAGGACATCGGCGCCTTCCTCACCCTGGCGAGCACCGGCATGCGCGCCCTGGCCCAACTGGACGCCACCCGGGCCGTGACAGCCATCGGTTTTCCGCTGACTTCGCTGCGCCTGCTGGACGCGGAGGGCGCCGAACTGGCCCATGTCCCGCTCGGCGAGGTCGCCGAACCCGATCTGCGCTACCGCTGCCTGCGCCGGGGCGAGCTGAACTCCGCGCTCCAGCAGGAGGTTTCGGCGCGCGGCATCCGCCTCACCCACGGCGCCCGCCTGACCTCGGTGACCGACGGGCCCTACGGCGTCACCGCACGCTTCGCGGACGGCACCACCGCCACCGGCGATCTGCTCATCGGCGCCGACGGCCTGAACTCCGCCGTCCGCCGCGCCCTCAGCCCCGGCGTCCGGCCCGGCTACGCGGGACAACGCGTCTTCTACGGCCGCACCCCCGGCGCCCCGGGCACGGGCGGCAGCGGCGTCATCACCATGGTGCGCGGCAGCCAGAGCGCCTTCGGGTACGCCGAGGCGCCGACGGGGGAGACGTACTGGTTCGCCCGCGTCGGCGGCGACCCGCTTCCCGAACGGGGGCCGGGCGCACGCAGCGCCGTACCGCGCGAGGAACTGCTGCCCCTGCTGCGCGCGGACCCCACACCCGCCGCCGCGCTCGTGGCCGGCTGCCCGGGCCCCGTGATGGTCACCAACGCCACCGAGATGCCGCTCGGTGCCCGCTGGCACACCGGCAGGGTGCTGCTCATCGGCGACGCGGCCCACGCGGCCTCCCCGGCGACCGGACAGGGCGCCTCCACGGCGCTGGAGGACGCGGTCGTCCTCGCCAAGGCGCTCCGCGATCTGCCGGACGCCGCACGGGCGTTCGGGGCCTACGAGCGGCACCGGCGCCCGCGCGTGGAGCACAACATCACCGTCAGCGGCGGCATGTCCCGCGGCACCCACGCCCCCGCCCGCCCCGCCGAGCCGAACCACCGCCCCGACCACCGGGACGAGGGACTCATCCGCCAACTGGCCTGGGACACACCGCTGTCCGAGGAGGGCTGACCGGCCGGCCCGCGCGCGAAAGTGCAAGAGGCGGCGCACGGGAGTCCATTGCCGTGACACCGCCGGAGGTTGATCGTTCCGTGGGACCGGACCTCCGGCATCACCTTCGGCAACGAGGAGCATCCGTGCGACTGTTGAGCAGAGCGGGCGGCGCCATGGCCGCGACCGTCGCCCTCGTCCTGGGCGCCGCCACCGCGTCCCCGGCGTCCGCCGCCCCCGCCTACACCGTCACCGTGGGCAGCCCGGTGCCCTTCCCGTACCCCACGGACACCCCCGCGAGCCCCTTCCTCGACCGGGACGGCACCTTCCACTACCAGCAGTCCGCCGCCCTGTACGGCGCGAACGACCCCCGCAGCTGGGACTTCTACACCGGAACCGACTTCGACACCGCCGTCTTCGACAGCGCGCTGAGCACCGCGGTGAACCCGGCCGACCCCGCCGACCGCAACGACGACACCACCGCGCGCTGCGACAACAGCCCCACCGGCCGCGAGGCGAGCGACCCCCCGGCCGGATCGGGCTACTCCCAGAAGAACTACTGCGACCTGTCCGGCGTGTGGGTCGACCCCGACACCGGCGACTGGTACGGCCTGGTCCACAACGAGTTCACGCCCCAACCCTTCGGTGACGGGCTGCACTTCGACGCCATCGACTACGCCGTCTCCACCGACCGGGGCCGCACCTGGACCATCCAGGACCATGTCATCACGTCCCCGTTCAGCACCGTGCGCGGGGACACGGCCGCCTTCCCGAACCAGACGTACGACTACGGCGACGGCGACCAGCGCCTGTTCGTGGACACCGCCTCCGGCTACTTCTACGTCTATTACGGCTCCCGGATCGTGGACAAGAAGGGCGGCTGGAAGGCCTTCTACGAGCATGTCGCCCGCGCCCCGATCGCCCAGCGGATGGCCCCCGGCTCCTGGCGCAAGTGGTACGACGGCGCCTGGTCCCAGCCCGGCACCGGCGGCAAGGAGAGCAACATCGTCCCCGTCGACGCCGGCCACCCCACCGGTCACACCCCCGCGGCCGCCGAGTACGACCCGGCGAACACCGGCACCACGGCCGAGCAGATCGCGGCCGGTAGAACGCCCCCGACCTCCCCGCTGTTCGTGATGAACATCGCCTACGACGCCTACCTCGGGCTGTACATCGGCGAACCGCAGGCCGTCGACCAGAGCGGGAACGCGCCGCAGTACCTCTACGCCACCGACGACCTCGCCACCCAGAAATGGCATCTGATCGGCGACACCGGCGGCTACACGACCGCCTCCTGGTACCGCTGGTTCCTCGACGGCGCGAACCGCACCAGCTCCTCGATAGTGGGCCGGACCTTCCGCTCGTACTGCTCCTTCGGCTGCGCGCACGGCGCCGACGGCGAGTACGTCGACCTCACCCTCGACTCCGCCACCCCCGCGGCCCCGCCCGTGGCCACCGGGCACCGCTACCGGATCGCCGCGGGCACCGGCCGTGTCCTCGCCCAGAACCCCGGCGCCGCCACCACCACCGCGGCCCGGCCCACCCCCGCGGCCCGCGCCACCTGGACCTTCCGGCCCACCGGCGACGGCGCCTACACCGTGACCAACTCCGCCACCGGCGCCCTGCTCGGCGTCGACTCCACCAGGACCCGGGACCGCGCCTGGGGCACCGTGCCGACCGTCACCCCGCGGCGCGGGAAGAGCCCGGCCGTCGGACAGCAGTGGTTCCTGATCCCGGACGCCTCCCCGGACGGCACCTTCCACCTCGTCAACCGCTACAGCGGCCTGGTCCTCGGCCTGTCCGCCGATCCCGGCCGCGGCGCGGAGACCGTCCCGGTGCGCACCTGGACCGACACCACCCACAGCGCCGTCGGACGTGGCCGCACCGCCGCCGAGCAGACCCTCACGCTCACCCCGGCACGGGGCTGAACTCCTCCGACTCCGCTGTGAGTTGTGCGTAGGCTGCGCCCATGACGCTCACCGAGCGGGAATCCGACGCCCGCCTGGCCGTGACCGCGGCCCGGGCGGGCGCCGCCGTCGTACGCGACCTGTACGGCGGCCGGCTCGCACGCCATGAGAAGGGCGCCGGTGACTTCGCCACCGAGGCGGACCTCGCCGCCGAGCGGGCGATCCTGGACGTACTGCGCGCCGGCCGCCCGGACGATGCCGTCACCGGCGAGGAGAGCGGCCCCCGCGGCGGCGCCGGGGCCCGGCGCCGCTGGCTGGTCGACCCCCTGTGCGGCACCCTCAACTACGCGGTGCGGACCAGGCTCGTCGGCGTCAACGTCGCCCTTCGGGTGGACGGCGAGACCACCGCGGCGGCCACCGCCGACCCGTTCACCGGCGAGGTCTTCTGGACCGACGGCACCCGGGCCCGGCTGAGCACCGGCGACGGCGACAGAGACGATGACGGCGACGGTGAGGAGAAGCTGACGCCCTCCGCCGCCTCGGCACTGGTGGACGTCAATCTCGACCCGCCCTTTCCCAACGCCCCCGGATTCCGGGCCCCTTCGCTGCTCGCCGACCCCGGCACCCACACCGCACTCCTCGCGATGGTCCGGCGGCAGGCGCAAAAACGGGCTTGACGCGGCGCCCTGAGCGGAACGCGCGGAAACGTTCGGCTTCCGAAGGCTTGTGCGGCATCCGTCTCGCCACTTAAATCAAAACGTGAACTAAGTAGTGAGCGATCGATGTTCACCCACCTGTATTCAGGGAGCCGCATATGAGATTCCGATCCGCGGGTGTCGCGCTGGCCGCCATGGCCGCGCTGATCACCCTGCCCCTCGGCCACGGCCGGGCCGTCGCGGCCGAGGCGCCGTTGTCCCAGGGAAAGACGGCCACCGCGTCCTCCGAGGAGAACTACGGCACCACCGCGGCCGACGCCGTGGACGGCGACACGGGGACCCGCTGGTCCTCCGCCACCACCGACGACCAGTGGCTCCAGGTCGACCTGGGCGCCACCGCCTCCGTCACCCGCGTCGTCCTCGACTGGGAGGCCGCGTACGCGAAGGACTACAAGGTCCAGATATCGAAGGACGCCGTCAACTGGACCGATCTGAAGTCGGTCACCGGCTCGGACGGCGGCAATGACACCCTCGACGTCTCCGGCCAGGGGCGCTACGTCCGCATGCTCGGTGTGCACCGCGCCACCCAATGGGGCTACTCCCTGTGGGAGTTCCAGGTGTACGGCAGCACCGACACCGCACAGCCCAGCTGCGGCACGGCGAACGCCGCCCAGGGCAGGCCCGCCACCGCCTCCTCCACCGAGAACGCCGGCACCCCCGCCTCCGCCGCCTTCGACGGCAACGCCGGCACCCGCTGGTCCAGCCAGGCGTCCGACCCGCAGTGGGTCCAGGTCGACCTCGGCTCGGTGCAGGACCTGTGCAAGGTGGACCTGAACTGGGAGACCGCCTACGGCAAGAACTTCCAGATCCAGACCTCCACCGACGGCCAGAACTGGAGCACCCTCAAGAGCGTCACCGGCGCCACCGGCGGCACGGCGTCCTACGACGTCAGCGGCTCCGGCCGGTACGTCCGCGTCTACGGCACCGCCCGCGGCACCGGCTACGGCTACTCCCTGTGGGAGGTCGCCGTGCACACCGGCACCACCGGCACCCCGCCCGTGCAGGGCGGCGGCGACCTCGGGCCCAACGTCATCGTCGTCGACCCCTCCACACCGAACCTCCAGCAGAAGTTCGACGACGTCTTCGCCCAGCAGGAATCCGCCCAGTTCGGCAGCGGCCGCTACCAGTTCCTGCTCAAGCCCGGCACCTACAACAACATCAACGCCCAGATCGGCTTCTACACCTCGATCTCGGGACTCGGCCTCAACCCCGACGACACCCAGATCAACGGTGATGTCACCGTGGACGCGGGCTGGTTCAACGGCAACGCCACCCAGAACTTCTGGCGTTCGGCCGAGAACCTCGCCATCAAGCCGTCCAACGGGGACGACCGCTGGGCCGTCGCCCAGGCCGCGCCCTTCCGCCGTATCCATGTCGAGGGCGGCCTCAACCTCGCCCCGAACGGCTACGGTTGGGCCTCCGGCGGCTACATCGCCGACTCGAAGATCGACGGTACCGTCGGCCCGTACTCCCAGCAGCAGTGGTACACCCGCGACAGCTCGGTCGGCGGCTGGACCAACGGCGTGTGGAACATGACCTTCTCCGGCGTCCAGGGCGCGCCCGCCACCAACTTCGACAGCGGCCCGTACACCACGCTGGACAACACGCCCGTCTCCCGCGAGAAGCCGTTCCTGTACCTGGACGGCTCCACGTACAAGGTGTTCGTCCCGTCCAAGCGCACCAACGCCCGCGGTGTCTCCTGGCCGAACACGCCGGGCACCTCCCTCCCGCTCGACCAGTTCTACGTCGTCAAGCCGGGCGCGACCGCGGCCACCATCAACGCGGCCCTCGCCCAGGGCCTCAACCTCCTGTTCACCCCGGGCGTCTACCACCTCGACCAGACGATCAATGTGACCCGCGCGAACACCGTGGTCCTCGGCCTCGGGCTCGCCACCCTGGTCCCGGACAACGGGGTCGACGCCATGCACGTCTCCGACGTCGACGGGGTCAAGCTGGCCGGGCTGCTGATCGACGCCGGATCCGTCAACTCCGACACCCTGCTGCGCATCGGCGACCCGGGTGCGAGCGCCGACCACTCCGCGAACCCGACCACCGTGCAGGACGTGTTCTTCCGCATCGGCGGCGCGGGCCCCGGTCTCGCCACCAACTCGCTGGTGGTCAACAGTGACGACACGATCATCGACCACACCTGGATCTGGCGCGCCGACCACGGCAGCGGCGTCGGCTGGACCACCAACCGCGCCGACTACGGCCTGCGGGTCAACGGCGACGACGTCCTCGCCACCGGCCTGTTCGTCGAACACTTCAACAAGTACGACGTCTACTGGAGCGGAGAGCGCGGCCGGACCATCTTCTTCCAGAACGAGAAGGCGTACGACGCCCCGAACGCCGCCGCCGTCACCCATGACGGCATCACCGGCTACGCGGCCTACAAGGTCGACGACTCGGTCACCACGCACGAGGCCTGGGGGCTGGGCAGCTACTGCAACTACACGGCCGACCCCTCGATCGTGCAGGCCCACGGCTTCCAGGTGCCGACGGGATCCGGCATCAAACTGCACGACCTCCTGGTGATCTCCCTCGGCGGCAACGGCCAGTACGCCCACGTCGTCAACAACACCGGACCCGCCACCTCGGGAACCAGCACCGTCCCCTCCAAGGTGACGTCCTTCCCCTGAGCCGGTTCACCCCGGGGCCGTACCTCACCGGTCCGGCCCCGGGGCCCGGCTCGGACCGCTGCCGGATCAGTTCCTCCCTCACCTACGCATGACGAGGAAACCGAGAAGGTCCTCGTGGCATGGCCGCGCACCCAGGTGGCGCACACCGGCTCGACCGGACGAGACGGTCAGCCCCGGCCCACCCCGCCACCCGTACCACCGACCGGGTCCTGCCGGCCGTGTCCCGAACTGCGCGGACCCCGGGCACCCCCTAGGGTGTCGTATGCGGGCGGCCGGGTGCTGCCCCTTCCCGGGTCAAGAAGCCGGCCCCTGACGAACACGCCCTCGGCGAGGGGCACTTGACCCTGCCCGAGCGGTCTCCGGGTCCGGACCAGCGCGTCCGGCGGGCCAGCTGCCCCGGCAACTCGACGGGAGACGGCCCGACTTCACCCCGGCCGGGAGATCCCCCCATTCCCGGTTCCGGACGCCCCGGCCCGGGGACCTCGGTACCCGGCCCGGCGACCCCTTTTCCGCATGTCCGGGCCGAATCGTTCGGCCGACCGCGCCTCGCCATCCCGGACCAGCCCCGTGATCAGCGAAGGAATAGAACTGATGAGCGAGAAGAATCCCCTGAAGCGAGCGGCGGACGCCCTGAGGGGCGGGGCCGAGGGACCGGAGGAGGGCATCCCCGGCAAGCCGGGAACCGGGTCGCCGCCGGTCGCCGAGCCGGTCGAGCCCCGTGATCCCCCGCCCCCCAAGCCCGACCAGACCGGCCCGGACACCGTCTCGCCGACCGGCCAGCCCACCGGCGCCGACCAGGCTCGCATGGCCCAGAGCGGCAGCTGTCTCACCAACGCCCAGGGCACCCGCCTGCCGGACACGGACCATTCCCTGAAGGCGGGGCCCCGGGGCCCGGTCCTCCTCCAGGACCACCATCTGCGCGAGAAGGTGATGCACTTCGACCACGAGCGCATCCCGGAGCGGGTGGTGCACGCCCGCGGCTCCGGCGCCCACGGTGTCTTCCGCAGCTACGGCACGGCGGCCGGGGTCACCAAGGCGGCCTTTCTCGCCGAGGACGTCGAGACACCGGTGTTCGTGCGCTTCTCCACGGTCCTCGGCTCCCGCGGCTCCGCCGACACCGTCCGTGACACCCGCGGGTTCGCCACGAAGTTCTACACCAGCGAGGGCGTCTTCGACCTGGTCGGAAACAACATCCCGGTCTTCTTCATCCAGGACGCGATCAAGTTCCCCGACGTCATCCACGCGGGCAAGCCGCACCCCGACCGGGAGATCCCGCAGGCACAGAGCGCCCACGACACCTTCTGGGACTTCGTCACCCTGCACACCGAGGCCACCCACCACACCCTGTGGAACATGTCCGATCGGGGCATCCCGCGCTCGCTGCGCACCATGGAGGGCTTCGGCATCCACACCTTCCGCCTGGTGAACGCGGCCGGCGAGACCACGTTGGTGAAGTTCCACTGGAAGCCGAAGCTGGGCGTGCACTCCCTGGTGTGGGAAGAGGCGCAGATCATCAGCGGTGTGGACCCCGACTTCCACCGCCGGGACCTCGCCGACGCGATCGAGGCGGGCGCCTACCCCGAATGGGAGTTCGGCATCCAGACCTTCCCCGACACCCCCGACCAGACCTTCGAGGGCATCGACCTGCTGGACCCGACGAACATCGTCCCCGAGGAACTGGCCCCGGTGCAGCCGATCGGGCTGCTCACCCTCGACCGCAATCCCACGAACTTCTTCGCCGAGACCGAGCAGGTCGCCTTCCACGTCGGCCACCTCGTACCCGGCATCGACGTCACCGACGATCCGCTGCTGGCCGGACGGCTCTTCTCCTACCTGGACACGCAGATCACCCGCCTGGGCGGCCCCAACTTCCCGCAGATCCCGATCAACCGGCCGCACGCACCCGTCAACGACATGCTGCGCGACGGCCTCCACCAGACCGCCGTGCACCGAGGGGTCGCCCCCTACCGCCCCAACTCCCTCGACGGCGGCTGCCCGTTCACCGCGGGCGCGGACATGGGCGGCTATGTCGAGGCGCCGGTACGGGTACCGGAGGCGACCAAGGTCCGCGAGGCGCCGGAATCGTTCGCCGACCACTTCAGCCAGCCACGCCGGTTCTGGCTCAGCATGAGCCCGGTGGAGCGCGAGCACATCATCGGTGCCTACACCTTCGAGCTCGGCAAGTGCTACGAACAGGCCATCCGCGAGCGGGCGTTGCAGGTCCTCGCGAACGTCGACCCGGAGCTGTGCGCGGGTGTCGCCGCCGGGCTCGGCCTGGCCGCCCCCGAGCCCACCGAGCCGCTCGCGGACGTCGCGCCCAGCCCCGCGCTGTCCCAGGTCGGCCACACCTGGCCCACCGACGGGCGGATCATCGGCATCATCACCGGAGAGGACGGCGACCTCGACGGTGTGGCGGCCGCACGGCAGGCGGTGCTGGACGGCGGGATGGTCCCCCTCGTCATCGCGCCCAAGGGCGGCAAGCTCGGTTCCGGCGGCGGCGCCCTGACCGTGCAGCGCACCTACGCCACCGCGCGCTCCGTGGAGTTCGACGCCCTGCTGGTGGCGGGCGTCCCGGGCGTCGGTGAGGACGCGTACGGCGCCCGCGACGCCAAGGCCGGTCTGCCCTCGGTCTCTCCCACGGCCGACCCCCGGGTGGGGCTGCTGCTGGCGGAGGCCTACCGGCACGGCAAGGCCCTCGGTGCCACCAAGGGCGGCCGGGAGTCACTGGAGGCGGCCGGCATCCCGCTCGACGCCCCCGGGGTGATCGTCGACGACGACGCCACCACCGTGCTCCGGCAACTCGTCCAGTCGCTGGGCACGCACCGGGTCTGGGAGCGCTTCCCGTCCGCCGCCTGAGCACACCGGTCCGACCCGGGGTGGTTCCCTCCGAAGGGGGCCACCCCGTCGGCGTATCCGGAGAGGCGAACCCCATGAGGACCGGGTGTGATGGTGCTGTCCCTACCTTTCGACCAGTAAGGCAGATACATGCGCATCCGCAGCATCGCCACAACGGCCGTACTCGCAGGCGTCTTTGCGCTGGGCGGCACCGCCAGCGCCTTCGCGGCCGACCCCGACCCGACGACCGGCACGGCCGTGGGCAGCCCGGGTGTCCTGTCCGGGGACGTCATCCAGGTCCCGATCCACATCCCCGTCAACGTCTGCGGTGACAGCATCGACATCATCGGGCTGCTGAACCCGGCCGCCGGGAACACCTGCGTCAACGACTGACCGCACGCCCGTGCGCCGGTTCCCCGCCCGGGGAACCGGCGCACGGGCGCGTCAGGCGGCGGTACGACAGAGCAACAGACAGATGTCGTCGTCGTGTTCGGAGTCCCGCAGCATCGGCTTGAGCAGCGCGTCGGCCGCCGCGTCCAGCCGCTCCAGCTCCGCCGCGCCGAGCGTGCCCAGCGCGTCGGCCAGCCGCTCTATACCCGCGTCGATCCCCGCGGACCGGCGCTCCACCAGGCCGTCCGTGTAGAGCGCGAGCGTGGCACCAGGCGGCAACTCCTCGTGATGCTCCTCGTATTCGTGGGGCACCGGAACCCCGAGCATGATCCCCGGCTTGGCGTCCAGCACCCGCACCTCGCCCCCGGGGCCGCGCACCAGCGCGGGCGGATGACCGGCCGCCGCCCACACCACACCCGGCTCACCCGGCGTGAACCGGGCGATGGCACAGGTCGCGTACAGCTCCGGCTGCTGATGGCGCAGCATCCGGTGCAGCAGGGTGAGGATGCGCGCGGGCCCGTTGCCCTCGACGGCGTAGGCGCGCAGCGCGGTACGCAACTGGCCCATGATCACCGCGGCCCGCAGCCCGTGCCCGGTGACGTCCCCGATCACCGCCAGCACACTGCCGTCGGGCCCGGGGAACGCGTCGTACCAGTCGCCGCCGATGTTCAGGCCGTGCGTGGCCGGCAGATAGCGCGCCGCCAGCGCGAGCCCCGGGGTGTCCGGCAACTCGGTGAGCTGGGCGCGCTGGAGGGCCTCGGCGACGTCCCGGTGCTGCTCGTACTGGCGGGCGTTGTCCAGCGCGATGCCCGCCCGCCTGGCCAGCTCCAGCAGCATCACGGCGGTGTCCGGTGCGAACCGCTCGCCGGGCGCCGACAAGGTCAGCACGCCCTGCACGGTGCGCGCGCCGAGCGGCAGGCACAGCAGCGGCCGGTCGGGGGAGAGCACGGAGGCCGGCAGATCGTCCACGCCGGGGAGTCCGCCGGGCCGCGGCGCCGCGTGCTGGGGGCGCCCGGTGCGGGCCGCCGTCACCGCGGCCGCGGGCCGTTCGGCGGGCGGGGTCCGCTCGTCGTCCACCAGCCATACGTCCACGTGCCGGGCGTACTCCGGCACCAGCAGCTTGGGGAGCCGGCGCAGGATGTCCTCGTGGTCCAGGGAGGCGTTGAGGGAGGCGCTGGCGTCGGCGAGGAAGGTCAGCAGCCGGCGGGCGTTCTCCGCCTCGGCGCGGGCCGCCCGCTCGGCGTCCAGCAGCTCCCGCTGCGCCAGCGCGGCCGCCTCCAGTTCGGCGTGCAGCGCGAGCACGCCCTGGTTGGTCTGGTGCAACTCCTCCCGGTGGAACCGGACCAGTTCCTCCGCCTCGTCCAGACCCGCCAGTACGACGGCGGTGTCCTCGCCCGCGCCGAGCAGCGCCTCGGCGAGGTCGGCCTCGGCCAGGTCGTCGGGCCGGGGCAGCGGCCGGGGCAGGGGAGAAGGGCAGGCCAGCGTGTGCCGCCAGGGCTCGGCGCCGTCCAGGGCGAGGTGCAGGTCCTCGTCGGCGGTCACGGCCAGCCGTTGCCGCCGCCCCTCCCGGCAGGGGCGCAGCATGGCGGTCAGCACGGCCAGGAAACGGGCGCGGTCCCGGGCCGGCACCCCCGCGTCCGCCGTGAGCCGCGCCAGCAGCGCACGGGCCCGGGCCGCGTCGACGGGGCCGGTCAGGGTCCAGGTGTCGGAGGTCGTGGTCATGGGTGCCGGTCCTGGGCCAGTACGGCGACGCTGGTGTCGTCGCGCGGGGGGCGGGCGGAGCTGCCCGCGTCCCGCAGGACGGTCGCGGCCAGCACCGACGGATCGTGGGCGAGCAGCCGGGGGTCCTCGGGCGGGGACCAGCGGCTGGGCAGCCCGTCACTGTGCAGCACGAGCAGACTGTCGCGGTGCCACGCCGCCCGGCGCAAGGGGACGTGCGCCGGGAAGTACGCCCCGACGATCCCCGGATGCGACACCAGCGACGTCCACCCGTCCGAGGTACGCAGCCGGGCCCCTATGTTGCCGACCCCGGCGAAGCCGAGTTCCCCCTTCACCGTGTCCACCTGGGCGACGGCGATCGCGGCCCCCCGGGTGGGGCGCAGGGCGGTGTGCAGCCGCCGCAGGATCTCCTGGGGCGGCGACTGCGCGGCGCGCCGCAGCTCCGTGACCGCCGCGCCGGACGCGTGCCCGGCCTTGGGCCCGTGCCCGAGCCCGTCCGCGAGCAGCAGGGTCACCAGCCCCTCGTGGCGCACGCACTCCCAGGCGTCACCGGAGTGCTCGGCGCGGTCGAGCGAGACGACGATGCCGCCGGCCGCGGGTCCTTCCAAGGCCCGGTTGCCCCGCGCGCGTTCCGCGTCGATCCGCGCCGTCGCCGCCGTGCCCCGGCCCGGGGCGCCGTACAGCTGGAAGGCGTCGGCGTTGCGCAGACAGCTGCCGAGGCCCGCGCCGAGGGAGGGCTCGGCGGTGGTGCAGCCGTCGCGCAGGGCCGCGGTGACATCGGCGATGCCCGGCCCGTGGTCCAGCGTGAACAGCCGTACCGAGGTACCTGTACCGGACGGCGGTGTCACCAGGTTGACCACCAGGGTGCCGCCGCCCGCGTGCCGGAGCAGATTGGTGGCCAGCTCGGTGGCCACCAGCTCCCCGGCCGCCGTGCGCTCCGGCCCGAGGCCCGCCTGACCGCACGCCTCGCGGACCGCCGTACGGGCGTCCCGGACGCGGGTGGAGTCGTGCACCGGGATCTCCCAGACGCGGCTCATCCCAGCCCCGATCGCGAAGCGGGCACCTGGGTCACCCAGGCGACGGCCGTGACGGTCGTGCCCCGGCCCGGCTCGGTCTCCACGCTGAACTCCTGCACCAGCCGCCTGGCACCGCTGAGCCCGAGCCCGAGACCGCCGCCCGAGGTGTAACCGTCGGTCATGGCCAGCTCCAGATCGCGGATGCCGGGGCCGCTGTCGACGAAGCTCATCCGCAGGCCGCGGGCGTGGCCGTTGTCCAGCGGGGTGATCTCCGCGTGCCCGCCACCGCCGTGCACCAGGGTGTTGCGGGCCAGCTCGCTCGCCGCCGTGACCAGCTTCGTCTGCTGCACCAGACCGAATCCGAGGGCCGCCGCGCACTGCCGCACCTGCTGCCGCACCCAGGCCAGATCCGCGTCCGAACCGACGGGCACGGTGGTTGCGGACGCCTGGCCGGACGGCTGCATCATCTCCCCCTCTGGGACAGCACTTCCATGGCCCGGTCGACGTCCAGCGCGGTGGTCAGACCGGGCAGCACCAGCCCCAGTTCGACCAGGGTGATCGCGACGGCGGGTCGCATCCCGGCGAGGACCGTACGGGCGGCGAGCAGCCGGGCGGTGGACGCGATCTCCGCGAGCACCCGGCCGAGGAAGGAGTCAACGATGTCCACTCCGGAGATGTCGATGACCACTCCGCTCACGCCGGTGGTGGCGATGCGGTGGCTGAGATCCTGCTGCAACTGCTCGGCGAGGCCGTCGTGCAGTTCGCCCTGGAGCGAGACGAGCAGTATGTCGCCCAGGGCGAGTACCGGCACCGGGGCCGGATGGACGGGGACGGGTTCGTTCACCGGGCGTTCGTACCCGTCTGCGCACGGGAGACCTCGATGCCCTGCCGGCTCAGCGCGTAGGCGAGCGCGTCGGCGAGCGAGGCCCGGGTGAGCACCGAGCCCAGATCGATGCCGAGCTGCACGATGGTCTGCGCGATGGCCGGCCGGATACCGGAGACGATGCACTCGGCCCCCATCAGCCGCGCCGCGGCCACCGTCTTCATCAGGTGCTGAGCCACCAGCGAGTCCACGGTGGGCACACCGGTGATGTCCAGGATGGCGTACCGGGCGCGCTGCTCGACGATGGCCTCCAGCAGCGACTCCATCACGACCTGGCTGCGGGCGCTGTCCAGCGTCCCGATCAGCGGGACGGCGACGGTGTGCTCCCACAGCTTGATGACAGGGGTGGCCACTTCGAGCAACTGCTGGCGCTGCCGCTCGATCATCTCCGCGCCCGCGTCCAGGGCGGTCTCCAGCACGACCAGGCGCAGGGTGCCCAGCAGCAGGGTCAGCGTCAGCACGCATTCCTGGGCCTGTGGGGCGGTCGGGTCGGCGAACTCCTCGCGCAGCAGATCCACGGTGGGCGTGCGTAGCGCCGCCACCTCGTCGGCGATCCCGGCCGGCGTCGCACCGGCGCGGGCCCGGTTCTGGGTCATCCGGCCCAGCTGCTCGCGCACCGGTTCGTACCCGGGTGCGGTGGTGTCCTCCAGGCGCCCGCTGACAGCCACGTCGGACAGGGCGTCCACGACCGCCTTGCTGGCCTCGACCGCCTCGTCCCGGGAGACCGTGAACACCGACCTGAACAGGGATGCGTCCGCCCATCGCTGGGCGATCTGCTCGCGGCGTCGCTCCAGGAACGAACCCACCAATTGCGGCGCCGATGCTGTCGCGTCCTGGTCGTGTGGCACTGTCGAATTCTCCTCTCGCCCACCCGGGAGCCGCCGGTCGGCAGCTGATCTTCACCGTTCCGGCACCCTAGCCCGCGCCGTCCGGCCGGGCCAACCCGGGAAGCCCGCTGACGTGCCAACTCCCGGTGTCTCACGATGAGTTCACACCAACAGCCGACCCGGCGACGACCGTCCCGGGGGCGGCCCCGCTCCGGTTTCGGCGCGGGTGCCGGGTGGCCGTCTACCCCGGATCGCGCGCGAGTCTCCCGACTGTTGCGAAGGTCACCCTCGCGGGTGCACGTCCCGGGCGCCGTTGACCGGCCGGCGGAACGGGGCCGTCCACAGGAACGGCTCCCCGAAGAGCGCGGAGTCCGGTGGCTGGGACCGCATGGCGCGCAGTTCGATCTCCTCCAGCCCGGCGAAGACATGGCGCAGCGCCTCGGGCGTGTAGGCGAGCCCGCCGCCCAGGCTTCCCGCGCGGTAGAGGTCCGCGTCCGAGAGCTCCGAGCCCATCCGCCCCGCGGCGAAACAGGCGAGCGAGAAGTACCCGCCGGGCGCCAGGAGGCGGTCCAGCAGGGCGAGATGGCTGATCCGGCGGTGCGGCGGCAGATGGTGGAAGCAGCCCGAGTCATGGATCAGCCGGTACGGGCCGCGCAGGCTGTCCGCCGCGAGCGCGAACACATCACCGCGCAGAAAACGGACATCCAGGCCCGCCGCCCGGGCCCGCTCCTCGGCCAGGGCGAGCGCGGCGGGGGACAGATCGACGGCGTCCACCTCGAAGCCGCGCTCGGCGAGCAGCAGCGCGTTGCGGCCGAGCCCGCAGCCGAGGTCCAGCGCCCGCCCTCGCGGGACGAGCCCCCGGTCCAGATAGGACACGAGGTTCTCGTCCGGCTTCGCCGCGAAGAACGGTACGGGTCTGTCCCGGTCCGCATAGAAATCGTCCCACCATCCGGCCGCCCCACCGGTCCAACGGTCACCCCCCGACGCGAACAGCCCGTCCAGGAGTCGCAGTACGTCCTCCACCGTGCGGATGCTCCGGTCCATCCGGCCCTCCCTCCGATGCGGAGAACCTAGGGACGTACGGGGCTTCGCACCAGGTCACGGGGTGCGGACCGGGGGCGTTGACGGATACGTGAGGGCGTAGCGGAGGGCCGGGCGAGGGCTTTCACCGGACCTGGCCACTTGCCGATCCACGCCCCCACCCGGCCCCCTGGGAAGGCTTCTGAGCGCCGACCGGAAGGCACTTATTTCGGTTGTCTGCGGTCGGCCTGCTTTCTTCCCCCGCCCCTCCTCACTCCGATGGGCCCGCGGGGGCCTCGCGTCGGGCCGGAACGGGCTCGGGCTGCGGCTGCTGCTTCGCCGCGGACCGCCGACGGCGCAACAGCAGCCGTCTGGCCGGGCACTCGACCGCCTCGTACAGCACCCAGGACAGCCCGAGCGAGACGGCGAACGCGGTGGCGGTGACCCCGAGCCCCGCGAGGACACCGAAGTGGGGCTTGGTACCCAGCAGATTGCTGCTGGCGCGCAGCACCAGCAGATGGATCATGTAGAAGGCGAACGACAGCTCCCCGAGCCGCACCAGGCGCCGGTGCCGCCACAGGGACGGCAGCCCGTTCAGGTCGGCGACGGCCGCCGCCGGGATGAGCAGGGCGAACCCGGTCAGGGTGCAGACCGTGGCGGAGTAGCCGGGGGGGATCTGGGGAACCAGGAAGTAGCCGATGATCGCCAGCGCGAGGGAGGCTTCAAGCCCCGGCCCGCGCCACCGCCCGAGCAGTACCAGCCGGGCGGTCACCGCGCCGAGCACGAACTCGGGCAGCCGGGCGGCGGGGAAGGAGTAGAGCGTGTACGTCCACCAGTGGTGCGCGTCCGACCAGGCCAGCACCAGCACCGAGGCCGCGGACAGGGCGCCCAGCGCGGCCGACGCGCGTGCGCCGAGGCGGCGCAGCAGCAGGATCAGCAGCGGGAAGGAGGCGTAGAAGAACGCCTCGCAGGCGAGCGACCAGCTGACCGGGTTGAGCGTCTGCCACCAGGGGTGCCACCAGGAGTGCAGCAGCAGGACGTTGGCGAGTGCGGGCTTCGGCGTGGGGTTGCCCTGGTGCGCCAGGGTGAGGGCCATCAGCAGGGCCACGGCGAGGGTGACGAGGTGCACCGGATAGATCCGGGCGATGCGCCGCCGCCAGAAGGCGAGGGGTCTGTCACCGGGCCGGGCCGACCAGGTCAGGACGAATCCCGACAATACGAAGAAGAAGGACACTCCGGTGGAACCGGCACCGAATCCCCAGTTGACCAGGTGGCCGCCGGTGCCACCGAAGTAGCCGAAGTTGTTGACGTGCGTTCCGAACACCAGCAGTGCCGCCATCCATCGCAGCCCCGTCAGGGACGGCAGGGAGGGATTGGCGGTGGGCGGAACACGGGCGTTCGTCGTGCCGGTCGGAGCGAGCGGCGTCGTCCGGAGCGCCCGGGTCGTCGCCGTGGTCATCGAATCACCTGCCGCAGAGGGTGGTTGGCGTGGGTAATGAAGGAGACTGCTGCCCGCTTCTCCCCGTTCCATCAGCTCACATGCCGAACATCACACAGATGCCGAACGAGACAACCCCGCACGCGCCACGGAAATCACCCTCGGCTACACCCGTACGAGCGACATGGCCTCAACCGCTTGGCGGTGCGCGGGTCATGGGCCGTGCGAAGGGGGCGCGGTTCCCTGAACCGCGCCCCCTTCGGTCACCCGACATCACCCGACGTCAGTCGGTGTCGTGATGCCCCACTTCGAGGTCCACCACGCGGGAGTTGCCCTCGTCCAGGGTCACGTCCGCGAGGACGGGGCCGTAGCCGGAGGTGACGACGGTGTAGGCGCCCGGGGCCAGGTTCTGGAGGGTGTAGGTGCCGTCCGGGTTCGTCGCGGCGGAGGCGACCACCTCGCCCGAGGAGCTGAGCAGGGTGATCTGCGCGTCCGGGACCGGTTCGCCGGTGTGTTCGTGGCGCACCGTGCCGTTGACGCTGCCCAGGCCCGCCAGGGTGACGTCCGGTACGACGGGACCGGCCTCGGCGTCGAGTTGCACGGCCCGCGGATGGTGCCCGGTGGCCGAGACGACCAGGGTGTACGACGAGGGTTCCCGCGTCGTCAGTTCGTACGTGCCGTCCGCACCGGTACTGGCGAGCGCCCGCTGCCGTCCGGAGCGGTCGACCAGGGTGAGGGACGCCCGTGCGATGGGCCGGCCGGCGCTGTCGTGGACCCGGCCGCGCAGCACCCCGGTGGAGGGGGCGGAGGTGGTCGTCGGCGCCGTGGTGGCCGGATGTGAGTCCGGTGCGGGCGACGGCGAGCCCGCGGCCACCGTCTCCGTGCGGCGGCCGCGGATCAGCGACGCGCCCACCGCGGCCAGCGACATCGCGATGGCCAGGGAGAACACCACGACCAGGCCGTCATGGAAGGGCTGCGAGATCAGATGGGGGAAGAACTCGCGGCCGGTGAGATGCGCCGCGGCGGACGGGGACAGATGGCCGAGGATGTCCGGACCGAGCAGGTGCTGGATGGGGTTGTAACCGAGGAACGCGGCGAACAGGACGCCGACCGGCGGGAGTTGGGACACCGTGTGCGCGGCGCCCGCGGGCACGCCCTGGGCGGTCAGGCCGGTGGTGAGGGTGTCGGGGAGGGTCCCGGCGAGACCCGCGACCATGAGCGAGAAGAACACGCCCATGGAGAGCACCATGCCCGCGTTCTGGAAGGTGGCGCGCATGCCGGAGGCCGCGCCGCGGGCGTCGGCCGGCACGCTGGACATGATGATCGCCGTGTTGGGAGCGGCGAACAGACCGCCGCCGAGCCCGTTGAGGAAGATCAGCGCGGCGAACACCCAGTACGAGAAGTCGCTCGGCAGGACCAGCAGCCCGGCGAAGGACACCGCCATCACCAGGAAGCCGCACGCCGCGAACAGCCGCGCCCCGAACTTGTCCGACAGCGCGCCCGACAGCGGCCCGGCGAGCAGGAAGCCGATGGTCAGCGGGAGCATGTAGATGCCCGCCCACAGGGGGGTGTCGGCGTAGTCGTAGCCGTGCAGCGGCAGCCAGATGCCCTGGAGCCAGATGATCAGCATGAACTGGAGGCCGCCCCGGGCGATCGCGCCGAGCAGGGTCGCGGCGTTGCCGCCGGCGAAGGCCGCGTCGCGGAACAGCCTCAGCGGGAACATCGGTTCGGAGACCTTGGCCTCCACGAGGCAGAAGACCACGAGCATCACGGCGCCGCCGATCAGTCCCGCGAGCACCCAGGGGTTGGTCCAGCCCATGGTGTGGCCGCCGTACGGCTGGATGCCGTAGGTGATCCCGGCGAGCAGCGCGGTCAGGCCGATGGCGAAGGTGATGTTGCCCCACCAGTCCATCCGCCCCGGCCGCCGGATGCCGGTCTCGTGCAGCGACTTGTACGCCCACACCGTGCCGATCAGGCCGATGGGCACGTTGACCCAGAAGATCGAGCGCCAGTTCCAGGTGACCAGCACACCGCCGAGCACCAGGCCGAGAAACGAACCGGCGATACCGGCCACCATGTTGACGCCGAGCGCCATGCCGCGCTGCCGCGCCGGGAAGGCGTCGGTGAGGATCGCCGCCGAGTTGGCCATCAGCATCGAACCGCCGATGGCCTGCACGATCCGCCAGCCGATCAGCCACAGCGCGCCGCTGCCGCCGTGGAAGGGGTCGAGCGAGAGGATCACCGAGGTGATCGTGAAGATCAGGAAGCCCGCGTTGTAGATGCGGACCCGGCCCATCATGTCGCCGAGCCTGCCGAGCGCCACGACCAGTACCGCTGTGACGAGCATGTAGCCCATCAGCATCCACAGCAGATAGCTGACGTTGGCGGGCTCCAGCGGGTCCAGACGGATGCCGGTGAAGATGCCGGGCAGTGAGATCAGCACGATCGAGCTGTTGATCGTGGCGATCAGCATGCCCACCGTGGTGTTGGTCAGCGCGACCCACTTGTAACCGGGGTGGTCCGCGCCGATCCATCTGCGTCCGCGGTGCTGCCCGGTCTCGGAGGCGCCGGGTATGCGGTCGGTCTCCTTGGTCGTCATCGGTTGCTCCCGGTGTCAGGCCGTTCGGGCTGGAGGGCGGGCTGGGCGGACTGCGCGGGCTGAGCGCCCTTGGCGGTGCCGGTGAGCATGCGCCGCACGAGCGGGGCGACGACGCGCATGGCCTCGGCGAGCGCGCGCTGATCGTCGTCCGGGAGGCCGGTCATCAGGTCGGCCAGGCGTGCGTCGCGCGACCGCCTGCGGGCGGCGAGCACCTCCCGCCCGGCGTCCGTGACCGCGATCAGCGTCACCCGGCCGTCCACCGCGTCATCGACGCGCATGACCAGGTCCTGGCGTTCCAGCCGCTGCACCAACTGGGTCATGGACGGCTGGGCCACGCCCTCCGCCGCCGCGAGGAGCGTGAGCCGGACCGGGCCCTCCCGTTCCAGCCGCGCCAGGGTGGAGGCCGCGGTGAAACTGAGGTCCCGGTGATCCGTCACGACCCTGATCACGGCCGATGCCGTCTCCGCCAGTGACTGTGCGGTCTGCTGTACGTCCGCATCTCTGTGAGAGTGATCCACACTCTTTAAGTATCACCCGCCTATATAGGAACCCTATGAAAATCTTCGTAAGACTTTCGGGCCGGGCGGGAAATGGGGCCATATGAGTCTGTCGGGGCCCGGACATGGCGGTGCCGGGAGCGGAGGGATCCGTCCCGGCACCGGTGTTTCGGGGGTGGAGCGTGCGAAAAAGCGGTTGCTCAGCTGACCGTGACGTCGAAGACCGGGGACGCCGTGCTGCCGCTGACCACGCGCAGCTCGTTCTTGCCCTTCAGGCCCAGCTCGACGCGCAGCGCGTAGGAGCCGCTGCTGTTGACGGGCGTGGACGCCGGCAGGGCGACCCACTTGCCGTGCTGCTTCTGCTGGAGGGTCACCTTGCTGGCCGCCTTGATGCCGGTGGTCTTGCCGGTGACCCGGAACAGCGTCCAGGCGCGCACCGAGGACACCGAAGCCGTGGCCGTGATGGTGGGCTTCGCGGCCGCGGCCGTACGGGCACCGGCGACAGTCGCGGTGTGGACAGCCGGGGTGGCGGCCATCGCCGTGCCCGCGAGGGCGAGCGAGGTCGCGCCCAGGACGCCGACGACGGCAACGCGCAGGGAACGCCGCTTCGTGACCATCATGAATCTGTCCTTTTCTGTGGTGAGTTCAACTGTTCACGCCAAAGGAGAGGAACATGCCGATTGGCGCGGTCACTTGGAACGACGTCACCACGAGCGCGGGCGTTCACTCACGATTTGTCCCTGTCTTGTAACAGCCGGTCCGGTGTCACTCCCGGGGCCCGATCTCCTTCCCCTCGGCGTCCCGGACGGTGATGGCCTGCATCGGGCAGATGTCGGCCGCGTCCAGGGCGCGTTCGTCGCCCTCCGGGATCTGCTCGCGCACCGGACGCGCATGGTCGCCGTCGAGGACGAACAGGTCCGGCGCGGTCCCGGCGCACATCCCGGAGCCCATGCACTGGCCGGGGTCCACGCTCAGTCGCCAGCTCATCGCCGCCTCACCAGCCCACCGGCATCACGCGGGGCCCGCGCACCAGCATCTCGGTCTTCCAGGTGATGTCACCCGCGAGGCGCAGCCCGGGGAAGCGGGTCACCAACGCCCCGATGGCCTCCTGGAGTTCGAGCCGGGCGAGGGGAGCGCCCAGGCAGTGGTGCACACCGTGGCCAAAACCGAGGTGCGCGTTGCCGCCGCGGGTGAGGTCGAGCGCCCCGGCCTCGGTGAAGCGCAGCGCGTCCCGGTTCGCCGCCCCGATGGCGACCAGCACCGGCTCCCCGGCCCGCACCAGGGTGCCGCCGACCTCGACGTCCTCCTTGGCGTACCGGGCCTGACCCGCCCCGCTGCCCAGCGGGACGAACCGCAGCAACTCCTCGATCGCCTGCGTGATCAGCGCGGGGTCGGCCCGCAGCTGGGCCAGCGCCTGCGGGTGATCGAGCAGGGTGAGCACGAAGTTGGGGATCTGGGTGGCGGTGGTCTCGTGACCGGCCACGAGGATGCCGACGCACAGGTCGACCAGCTCCAGCTCCGACAGCCGGTCGCCGTGGTCGCGCGCCTCGATCAGCGCCGTCATCAGGTCGTCCCGGGGATCGGCGCGATGCGCGGCGATCAACTCGGCCATGTAGGCGCGCAGTTCCTCGCGGTTGCGGTCGAACTCCGCCGCCGTCAGGGAGCTGGTGGACAGGGCCGCGTCGCTCCACACCCGGAACTGGGGGCGGTCCCGCTCCGGGACCCCGAGCAGCCGGCAGATCACCGCCACCGGGATGGGCAGCGCGTAGCGGTCGACCAGGTCGACGGGCGGGCCCGCCGCCTCCATCGCGTCCAGCAGGGATGCCGTCAACTCGCGTACCTGCGGGCGGAGTTTCTCCACCTGGCGCACGGTGAACGCCTTCGCCACCAGCGAGCGCAGCCGGGTGTGGTCGGGCGGGTCCATGCTGAGGATCCCGCTGTCCCGGCGGCCCTCGGAGGCCCGCGGCTCGTCGTGGTCGAGGCTCAGCGCGCGGCTGAAACGCTGGTCTCCGAGGACCAGCCGGGCGTCCGCGTACCGGGTGGCGAGCCAGGCCGGCTCGCCGTACGGCATCCGCACGCGCAGCAGCCCGGGGGTCTCACGGGCGCGCTCGTACGCCTCGGACAGATCCAGGTCCTGGCCGGAGTTGAAGGGGTAGGCGAGGGGTGCGTGGTCGGTTGCCGTCACAGCTGTCTCCCTTGTGTAAGCACACGCTTACAACGCTAGGAGCTGCGCCCGGGGCGCGCAACGACGCGAATCGGCCGTTACTCTGCGGGTCCTTGCAGACGCGCGTCGGGCGCGGGGCGGCGAAGGAGCAGTGGGTGGACGGCGGCGAGTACACGCGGGACCAGCACCGGAGCGCCGGAGCCGCGGCGGGCGGGGAGCCGCAGGGGCGTCCGCGCGATGCCCGGGAGACCCGCGCGCGCATCCTGCGGGCGGCCGGCGCGGTCTTCGCGGAGCGGGGGTACGAGGCGGCCACCGTCCGGGACATCGCCGCCCGCGCCGGGGTGAACCAGGCGCTCATATTCCGCTACTTCGGCTCGAAGCAGGCCCTGCTCACCGAGGTGATGGCGCAGGACGGCAAGGAACAGGTGAGCAGCACGCCCCCGGAGCTGCTGTTCGAGACCGCGCTGCGCGGTGTCCTCGCGGAGGGCGGCGGGGCCGACGCGGACCGGCTGGCGGTCTACCTTCGCTCCATCGGCGGCGCCGACGCCGCGCCGGAGACGGTCCGCGCGCTGGGCGAGGAGTACGCCGCCGCGCTCGCCGCCCTCTCCGAGGCCGAGGACGGCACCCTGCGCGCCCAGCTCGCCATGGCCTGGCTGCTCGGCATCGGCCTGATGCGGGTCGTCGTACGCCAGGAACCCTTGGCGACCGCCGACCCGGACGCGATCTGCACACATGTCCTCACGGCCCTGGACCGGCTGCTTCCGGTGCTCCCGGGCGCCGGGCCGAGACCGGGGGCGGAGAGGGGGGCGGGGGCGGACTCGGGGGCGGGGGAGGAGCGGCCGGGCGTACGTCCGTGAGCGCCGGGTCTACGGTCGTCAGTGCGGCGGTACGACACCGGGCGCGGGCGGAGCCGGGTTCGCGCGGGTCATGCGCCCAGGTCCTCCGTCAGGGGCAGGCACTCGGCGAGCAGGGCGACGACGTCGTGCCAGGCTCGCCGCGCGTGCTGGGGGTGGTAGCCGACGCCGGGGCGCACGATGTGGTCGACCGGCGGGTGGTGGAAGGCGTGCAGGGCGCCGCCGTAGAACGTGAGGCGCCAGTCGACGCCCGCGGCCTGCATCTCCTCGGTGAACGCCTGCCGCTGCGCGGGCGACATGATCGGGTCCTCCGACCCGACCCCGGCCCACACCGGGCAGCGAATGCGCGCCGCCTCGCCCGGCCGGCCCGTGATCAGTCCGTTGACCGTCCCGATCGCGCGCAGGTCGACGCCGTCGCGGCCGAGTTCCAGCCCGATGATGCCCCCGGTGCCGTAGCCGATGGCGGCGATCCGGTCGGGGTCGGTGCGCGGTTCGGCGCGCAGCACGTCGAGCGCCGCATGGCCGATGTCCCGCATCCGGTCGGGATCGGCGAGCAGCGGGGTGCAACGGGCCATCATGTCCTCGGGGTCACCCAGATAGCGGCCGCCGTGAAGGTCGAAGGCCAGCGCCACATATCCCAGCTCGGCGAGAGCATCGGCCCTGCGGCGCTCGACGTCGCTGAGCCCCGTGCCCTCCGGTCCGAGCAGCACCGCGGGCCGGCGGTCGGTACCGGCCGGGAGCGCGAGGTGCCCGACCATCGTCAGACCGTCGGCCGGATATTCGACCGTACGCGTCGTCGTCGTTGTCATGGGCCTGGACACTAGTGACCGTCGAGCCCGGTCCGGCCGGTGTTCCGCCGCCGGCAGAACAGTCCCGGTATCCCCGATACGGCGAGTGCTCGCAGAAACCGTCACCCACCCCGTTCTCCCGTGAAGGCCGTCACCGGCCCCCTCAGCTCGTCGCCGTCGCCCCCACCCCGAGTCCCCTGAGATACGCGCTGAGCACCCGGTTCAGTCGGGGTTCCACCTCCACCACCGCGTGGCCGAGCCGGGGATCGCTCCTGTACAGCTCGCGCAGGCGCGGGCCGGGCGTGGCCATCTGCCACAGGGCACCGGCGAGGCTGGTCGCGGTGGCGATCATGTCGACGCTCTGCGACTCGTCGAGGCCGAGCAGCCGGCCGAGGTCGCCGCCGATCAGCTCGACCTCCTTCAGCGTGACGAGCTTGAAGGAGCGCACCGACTCGATCGACACGTTCCGCTCCAGGTTCAGCGGCGCCTGTGCGAGCAGGTCGCAGAACATGGGCCGCGCCGCGAGCGTGCCCGCGAAGACGGCCGCGACCTCGGCGGACGTCGCCTCGGAGCGTCGTCCCAGATCGGCGCGGAGCTCGGCGGACCAGTCCCGCCAGCCCTCGGCGGTCAGCGCGAGGAAGATCTGCTCCCGTGTCTCGAAATAGCGCAGCAGCGCGGACTTGTGCATGCCCACGGCCGCGGCAATGTCCGTGAGGGTGACGTCCCGCACCCCCCGCACCCGGCCGAGCGTCCGGGCGGCGTCCAGGATCGCCGCTTCCCGCGCCTGTTTGGCCTCGGCACTGCGCGCACGCTGAAAGGCAGGCTCACTCATGCAGGACATCATAGGAAGAGTTAAGGAAACGGTGTTGCGCTAATAAGAGAACGGTGTTTCACTAACGGTATGAGTACACAGGATCCCCAGGTCTGGTTCATCACCGGTTCGTCGCGCGGCTTCGGCCGCGCCCTGGTCGACGCCGTGCTGGCGGCCGGCGATCTGGTCGTCGCCACCGCCCGCCGCCCCGAGGCCCTCGCCGCCGACCTCGCCGAGTACGGCGACCGCGTGCTGCCCCTCGCCCTGGACGTCACCAGCCCGGACGCGGCACGCGCGGCCGTCGAGGCGGCCGTCGCCCGCTTCGGACGCATCGACGTGCTCGTGAACAACGCGGGGTACGCGAACGTGTCGCCCATCGAGACGACCGAGGACGCCGACTTCCGCGCCCAGTTCGAGACCAACTTCTGGGGCGTCTACCACGTCACCAGGGCCGCGCTCCCCGTCCTGCGCCGGCAGGGCGCGGGCACCGTCGTGCAGTTCTCCTCGATCGGCGGCCGGGTCGGCGGCTCGCCGGGCATCGCCTCGTACCAGGCGGCCAAGTTCGCCGTGGACGGCTTCAGCCGGGTGCTGGCCACGGAGACCGCGCCGTTCGGGGTCCGGGTGATGGTCGTCGAGCCGAGCGGCTTCGCCACCGACTGGGCCGGCTCCTCGATGACCGTCCACGACGTGCCCGAGGCCTACGACGCGACCGTGGGCGCGATGAACCGGCTGATGCGGCAGAACACCGCCGGCGCGGCCGGGGACCCGCACCGCGCCGCCGAGATCATCGTCCGCACGGTACGGCGCGGCGAGCTCCCGAGCCACCTTCTGCTCGGGGTGAACGCCGCGACCATGGCCCTGGACCACGACCGCCGGCGGCTCGCCGATGCGAGTGCCTGGGAGGAGGTGAGCCGCTCGGCCGACTTCGGCGAGCCCTACCCGGTGCCGCTCCCCACGGAAGATGCCGTGTGAACCCGGTCAACTCTCGCCCGGAGCAGGTCACTTGCCCAGGAGCAGCCCCGCCCCGCTGACGTAGACATGGATCCCGTCCTTGCGCACCGCGACCCGCTGGAGCCGCAGGTCGCCGGAGGGCGGGTTCGGGATCCGGAAGGCGAAGTCGAAGCGGTCGGCGATCTGCGGGCGGGTCAGCTTGGTCAGGGAGGTCAGCAGGGAGAGGTCGACGCCGAGCCGCTTGAGCACCTCGGGGTGGGCGAGCGCGACGTCCACGAGGTTCACCCGGGTCAGCTGGTGCAGGAAGCGCGGCGCGCCGGTGAGCCGGTGGAGCTTGTCCTCGTCGTGCAGGGCGGCCTGCACCGCGCTGTCCGGCACACCCATGCGGTGCACGATCTCCGGGACACCCAGCAGCGCCTTGATCTTGTCCGCCTCCCGGGTGACCCGGCGCGCGGCGGCCCGGGTGAGGTGCAGCCCCTCGGTACGGCCGGTGCCGGGCCGGTAGGTCGCGAGGTCGCCGATGTCCAGCCGCATCCCGTCCACCGAGGTACTGATGCCGCGGTCCCCGTCGCGCTGGATGTGGGCATCGGCACGCACCCGTACATCCTGCCCGGCCAGCCGCAGCGAGCCGAGCGCCCCGATGCGGCCAGGCCCCTGGGCGCTGAACGCCACCTGGGAGGCGCCCAGTTCACGGTTCATGTCGGCGAAGGACAGCAGCACCTCGCCGTGCATCTGGTGAACGAGGGCTCCCCGTACGGCCGTCGGGCCGTCGCCGTCGATGCGTATGTCGCGTGCGGTGGCGGTGACCTGCGTCAGGGTGACCCGGTCGGCCGGCACGTCCGGGACGGTGACCTGCACCGAGTCCAGCCGCTGGTCGAGGAGTTGGGTCAGGAAAGGGAAGCCGCCGATCCGCACCTCGGGCGCGGCGGTCAGATGCAGCCGGTCCTTGAGCCGGTCGGCGGCCTGCCGCTCGGCGTAGAGCAGCGCCCAGCGGTCGGCCAGGGCGACGAGGCAGGCGAAGGTGAGCACCCAGACGGTCAGCCTGAGCATGGTGGGCAGCCCGGTGGCCCGGTTGCGGCGGCGCCCCCGGCGCCTGTGGTTGGGTGGTGCCCAGGCGTCGTCGGCGTCGTCGTCGCGCTGGTCAGGGGCTTCGACCACGCGGAGGAAGTCGTCCAGCGGGCCGTCCTGCGGGCCGCCCGCGGGATCCTCCGCCAGTGCGGCCAGTTCGTCGTAGGGACTTCGCGCGGACGGAACCCGGTCGGGGCCTGGTCCGTCGGAGTGAGCGAGGTGATGCGTCGGTGTGTGGGGGGTACGCATCGGCAGATTTGATCACATAACCCCACCGGGCTCGCAACTCTGACGAGGAGTCGGCCGGGGAATGGCCCGATTCGCACACGTTATCGAGCCATGGGTAACTCGCCTGTGCGCGACCGTCGTTGGACACTGGCGGCGACGGCTCCGTGAAGGACGAAAGGACGACCTCCATGACGGCAAGCGACACCGGGCGTTTCGTGGGCAGGGCGGCGGTGGTGACCGGCGGCAGCAGGGGGATCGGAGCGGCGGTGGCCAGGCGCCTGGCGGCCGAGGGCGCGGCCGTCGTCATCGGCTACCGGAGCAACCGGGCGGCGGCCGACGCGCTGGTCCGCGCGATCGAGGCGGATGGCGGCAAGGCCCTGGCGCACGGCGCGGACGTGGCCGATCCCGGCCAGAGCGAGGCGCTGATCGAGCGCGCGGTCGCGGAGTTCGGCCGACTGGACGTGCTGGCCTCCTGCGCTGGCATCGAGCACTTCGGAGCCCTGGCGGATCTCACCCCGGCCGACTTCGACCGCGTCTTCGCGGTGAACACCCGCGGCCAGCTGTTCGCGGCCCAGCACGCGGCCGCCCGGATGCGGGAGGGCGGCAGGATCGTGCTCACCTCCTCGGTCAGCGCGTCCCGCGCGGTCTTCGAACACACCCTGTACGCCGCGTCCAAGGCCGCCGTGGAGTCCATGGTCCTCAACCTCTCCGCCGAACTGGGGCAGCGCGGCATCACCATCAACGCCATCGCCCCCGGCGGCACCGACACCGACATGGCCACCGAGAACGCGGCCGGATACCAGCACCCCCGGCTGCGCGGCGAGATGCCGCTCGGCCAGTGGCTGTCGGTGCACGGCGCGCTCGGCCGGCTGGCCACGCCCGAGGAGATCGCCGCGGGCTACGCCTATCTGGCCAGCGACGACGCCGCGTACATGACCGGCCGTACGCTCCCCGTGGACGGCGGCTTCTTCTGAGCCGTGCCGGACGGCCGCGGGCGGCGCTGCGGGCGGTGAGCCATGACGATCCGGACGGCCGGTGATCACGACTGCCCGGAGCGCACCGGATCGTCGGCCACCTCCTGCGGCCGCTTCCCGCCCCCGGAGCGCGTCCGCCGGTCCCGCTGCCAGTCGAACGTGGCGAGCGCAAGGGACGCCGCCATGCCGATGAGCGCGGCGCCCAGCGCGATGACGACGGCGGCGCGGTAGTCCTGGTGCCGGCCGAGCACCAGGTAGTAGAGGCCGGGCAGCGCGGCCGTACCCACCGCCGCGCCGAGCCGCTGCCCGGTCTGGAGCGCGCCGCCCGCCGCGCCCGCCATGCGCACCGGCACGTCCCGCAGCGTCATCGTGAAGTTGGGCGAGACCACGAAGCCACCGCCGATCCCGCCGAGGAACAGCACCGGGGCGGCCACCCAGGGGGCGGTGCCGAGATCCACGGAGTGCAGCAGCAGCGCGGCGCCGCCCAGGCCGAGGATCACGCCCGCCAGACCGCACACGGTGAGCAGCCGGCCCAGCCGCTCGACCAGCCGCCCGGCCACCACGGCCGCGAACGCGGAGCCCACGGCGAAGGGGGTCACGGCGAGTCCGGAGCGCAGCGGGGAGAAGCCCAGACCGTGCTGGTAGAAGAGCGCGAAGACCAGCCACACCCCGCTGAAGCCGATGAAGTACAGCGTGCCGACACCCGCGCCGACCGCGTAGCCGCGCACGGTGCTGAACAGCCGCGGATCCAGCAGCGGCTGTTCGCCTTTGGCCACCAGACGCCGCTGCCACTGCGCGAAGGCGAGGAGCACGACGGCACCGACCGGGAACAGCCACCACAGCCGCTCGATCCCGCCGGAGTCCGCCTGGACCAGCGGATACATCAGCGCGAGCACCCCGAGGCCGAGGAGCAGCACACCGATGGCGTCCACACGGCCCCGCCCGGTGCCCTGGACGCGGGGCAGCAGCCGGCGGCCGAGCAGTACGGCGAGGATGCCGATGGGCACATTGACGTAGAAGATCCACCGCCAGCCGTCCGCGCCGGAGGCCAGCGCCAGGATGGCACCGCCGCTGATGGGTCCGACGGCGGAGGAGATGCCGACGGTCGCGCCGAAGAAGCCGAAGGCCCGGCCGCGTTCCGCGCCCCGGAACAACTGCTGGATGAGCGCGGAGTTCTGGGGCGCCATGAAGCCGGCCGCGAGCCCCTGCGCGAGGCGGGCCACCACCAGCAGCGTGATGTCGGGGGCCGCCCCGCAGGCCGCGCTGAACAGCACGAAGGCGCTGAGCGCGAGCAGGAATATACGGCGCCGGTCCAGGGCGTCGCCGAGCCGCCCTGCGGTGACGAGGGCCAGGGCGAAGGTGAGCGCGTATCCGGACACCACCCACTGCACCTGGGCGGGGGAGGCCCCCAGATCGCGCTGGACGGTGGGCAGGGCGACCGCCACGATCGTCACGTCCAGCAGGCTCATGAAACCGGCCACCAGCGTCACCCACAGGGCTCGCCACCGGCGCGGATCCGGCTGGTAGCCGGTGTCCTGAGCCCCCTGGCCGCGGCCGCCTGCCGCTGACGTCGACGTAGTCACCTGGGCTCCTTTCCGCTGGGGCCCCGCCTGAAGGATTCAGGTTCCCCGACCGGGGCATGCGCATACACCTCTCACTGCAACCGCAAAGGGCGGGAAGAAAGTCCACCCGGGCGGACCCGCGCGACGGCATCGGCAAGATCCCGTTGTCAGTGCCGGCTGCGAGGCTTGGACCATGAACGGCGACGACGAGCAGCTGCTGCGCGGCCGGGTCTACGGCCACGACCACGACGACCCCGGCCCACGCCCCGACCGCAGATACGCCCAACTGGTCGGCGGCCCCCTGGACGGCCTGCTCCTGGACATGACCGACCGGGCCGAAGGGGCCCCCGCCGCGGGCGTCCCGCTGCGCACCGAGCTGGGCAGGTACGGCATCGGCGGCCGGGCGATATACACCCCGCGCCCCGGTGACCGCACCCGTCTCGACTGGAGCGGCGACATCCCCTGAGGACCACCGGACCGGAGCGTCATCCACTCAGAGTAGCCGAGTGGGCGCCGTACGGAGCGGTTGGTTTGAGGGCGCGAGATCTGTGCAGGCGTTGGCTTGTGCAATGTGACCGGCGAAAGGAACACCGCGATGACGGCGACTGACCAAGAGCACCTGGTGGATCCGGTGGATCCCGCCGCGGTCAGGCGCCATCGGATGCTCTTTCGCGCCATCGAGAAACGACGCCACCCGAAGCTGCGCCGCAGCGACATCACGGTGACCGACGAACCGGCCGTCAAACGCGCCACCAAGGCGGCCGCTCTCGGCAACGCGATGGAGTGGTACGACTTCGGCATCTACAGCTACTTGGCCGCGACCCTGGGCAAGGTCTTCTTCCCCTCGGGCAATCACACCGCCCAGTTGCTGAGCACCTTCGCGACCTTCGCGGTCGCCTTCCTGGTGCGGCCCATCGGCGGCATGGTCCTCGGGCCGCTCGGCGACAAGATCGGCCGCAAGACGATCCTCGCCCTCACCATGATCATGATGGCGATCGGCACCTTCGCCATCGGCCTGATCCCCTCGCACGGCACGATCGGCATATGGGCTCCGGCCCTGCTGATCTTCTTCCGGCTGGTGCAGGGCTTCTCGACCGGCGGTGAGTACGGCGGCGCCTCCACCTTCATCGCCGAGTACGCGCCCGACAAACGGCGCGGTTACTTCGGCAGCTACCTGGAGTTCGGCACGCTCGCCGGGTACGTCGGGGCGTCCGGCCTCGTCGTCGCCCTGACCAGCCTGCTCAGCGACGACCAGATGCTGCACTGGGGCTGGCGCATCCCCTTCCTGGTCGCGGCCCCGCTCGGCTTCATCGGCCTGTATCTGCGGCTCAGGCTGGACGAGACGCCCGCCTTCCAGAAGCTGGAGGGCGGCCAGGCCAGGGCGACCGAGGCCGCCGACGCGGTGGAGACCTCGGCCGCCGCCGACCTCGGCAAGATCTTCACCCGTTACTGGCGGCCGCTGCTGCTGTGCGTCGCCCTGGTGGCCGCGTACAACATCACCGACTACATGCTGCTGTCGTACATGCCGACCTATCTGTCCGACGAACTCGGCTACGACACCAATCACGGGCTGCTGATCCTGCTGATCGTGATGGTCCTCCAGATGTGCGTCATCAACCAGGTCGGCCGCCTCTCCGACCGTTTCGGCCGTAAACCGCTGCTGATGACGGGCATGCTCGGCTTCCTGGTCCTGTCGGTGCCCTCGTTCCTGCTCGTCCGGCAGGGCGACATCGTCCTGATCACCCTGGGCCTGCTGCTGATGGGCCTGTCCCTGGTGGCCATGCTCGGCACCATGTCGGCCGCCCTCCCGGCGATCTTCCCGACGCAGGTCCGCTACGGCTCCCTGTCGGTCGCCTACAACTTCTCCGCCTCGCTCTTCGGCGGCACCACCCCGCTGGTGATCACGGCTCTGATCGGCGTCTTCCACACCAATCTGATGCCGGCGTTCTACGCCATGGGCGCGGCCGCCGTGGGCGTCGTCGCGGTCCTGGCCATGAAGGAGACGGCGAACAAGCCGCTGGACGGCTCCCCGCCGTCCGTGGAGTCGGAGGCCGAGGCCGCCGAACTGGTCAGGGCCCAGTCACCGGACCCGAAGTTCTGACGAGCCCACCGCTCCCGCAGAACCGGACCACCGGGTGCCTCACCGCTCCCGGTGGTCCGGCAGGCGCGGGGCGAGCAGGGTGACACCGTCGCCGAACAGCTGGCCGCGCCCCGTGACGAGCTCGGCGCACAGCCGCTCCAGCGGGGCGGCGTGCTGTCCGCGGGAAGCCGCTGCGCATGGTCGTACCGGGGGACGGTGGGGTCGACGCCCACCGGGATCCCATGGCGGACCGGCGAGAGAAAGCGGGCGCCGAGGCCGGGGTGGAGCAGCAGCGGCGGGGGTTGTCCCGTGTTGCTCCAGCGCAGGAGGTACCCCTCGGCGACGCGCTCCAGTCGGGTGAGTACCAGGGTGGCGGTGGGCGGCTCGGCGAACATCGTCAGGGCGCGGGCCAGCTTCGAGACGGCCAGGCTGGGCGGCCCGCCGCCCGCCGTGCATCGCGCCGTGCCGCCTCCGGAACCCCGCGTTCCTCCGCCTCAACGTCGGCTTCGGCCCGATCGAACCGGCTTTTATCTGGGAGCGCTCCCGTGGGAGCGCTCCCAGATTGGCATAATGAAGGTCTACCGTTCCCGCGGGTGTGTCAAGGGAATGAACACTTCTGAGCCGGTGCGACTGACGGGTTGTCATCCATGGTGACGGGCAAGGGCGCGATGACTGCGGGCGAGGGGCGGGGCGGCCGCCCGACGCTGGAGATGGTCGCCGCGCGGGCCGGTGTCGGGCGGGGCACGGTCTCGCGGGTGGTCAACGGCTCCCCGCATGTGAGCGCCCAGGCGCGGGCGGCGGTGGAGGCGGCGATCGCCGAGCTGGGCTATGTGCCCAATCGGGCCGCCCGCGCGCTGGCCGCCGACCGCACGGACGCGGTCGCCCTGGTCATCCCCGAGTCGGAGACCAGGCTCGGCGCCGAGCCGTACTTCCTGGACATCGTGCGCGGTGTGAGCACCGAACTCGCCGACACGGACATGCAGTTGCTGCTCACCCTGATCCGCACCCCGCGCGAACGCCAGCGCCTGGGCCAGCATCTGGCGGCCCGCCGCGTCGACGGCGTCCTGCTGGTGTCCGTGCACGAGAACGACCCGCTGCCCAGCCTGCTGGAGCGACTGCGGGTGCCCACCGTGCTCAACGGGCGGCGCTCGGAGCGGGAATGGATGTCGTACGTCGACGCCGACAACGTCGGGGGCGCGCGGTCGGCCGCCGAGCATCTGCTCGGACTGGGCCGGCGCACCGTCGCCACCATCACCGGCCCCCTGGACATGTACGTCGCCCGCTGCCGGCTCGATGGCTACACCCAGGCGATGAACTCCGCGGGCCTCGGCGGCGACACCTCGCTGGTGGCCCACGGCGACTTCACCGAGGAGGGTGGCCGCGCCGCCATGCGCGCCCTGCTGGAGCGGCACCCCGGCCTCGACGCCGTCTTCGCCGCCTCCGACGTCATGGCCAGCGGCGCCCTGCACGTCCTGCGCCAGTCGGGGCGGCGGGTGCCGGAGGACGTGGCGCTGATCGGCTTCGACGACTCCGCGGTCGCCCGGCACGCCGACCCGCCGCTCACCAGTGTGCGCCAGCCGACCGAGGAGATGGGCCGCACCATGGCCCGGGTGCTGCTGGAGGAGATCGAGTCCCGCAACGGCATCCGGCGCCATGTGGTGCTCTCCACCGACCTGGTGGTGCGCGAGTCCGCCTGAGCGCGCCGCCGGGGCGGCGGAGGCCCGCCCCGCCGTCCACGGGCTGCTGGGGGGCCCGCCCCGGTATCCGTATACGGCTGAGGGCGCAAATGTCCGGCGCGCGGCGGCGGCTGCCGGCCGGCCGGACGGGCTGCCGGAGAGGGCGGCGCGCGGCAGCCGAGTCCGGGGTCCGCCCCGCACCTTCGCGCCTCGCCGAGGGCCACTCCGGCATGGACGCGGCGCGCCGGAGTCCACCCCGGCATCCGGGCGTGCGCCACACAGGGGAATCGACCTGCCATCCGGGCGTGTGCCACGCCGGGGGGCGACCCGGCATCCGCGCGTGCGCCACACCGGGGGGCGACCCGCCATCCGCGCGGCCGAGGTGCCAGGGCATCGTCCCGGCACCCGTCGTCCACGGCGCCGGGGCGTGGTGATCGGACCGGCGTCCTCGTCCGACCCGGCGTCTCTGTGTGCGCGGCGTCGGGGGCGGTCCCGGCACCTGTATGCCGCGGCCGGGGGAGCGTGCCGCGCCGCGCGGGTCCTCCGCCGTCCCCGCAATTGCCGAATGGCTGTTTCTCCGCCTTGCTTTCGGTCCCGTGCGCCGACCGGCCCCCGATGGCCCCTCGCCGCTACCCGGCGGTAGCCGTAGCCCCCCTCGCGCGTCGTCGCCGGATGCGGCGAGTTCACGGCGGTCCCGGTCGGTGCCGCCCCACCGCCGTCGAGCGCGCCGGCCCCCGCGCCGAGGGGGCGCGTGAACGCGCCATTGCGCTCAGGTTTCGCCTGGCCCCTTCACAGCGCTGTTTCGAGTTGTTACTTTCCTCACTTGCTGGGAGCGCTCCCACACTCAACGCCCTTGAATCAACCCGGAGTTGGTGATGGCCCGGGCGGCGACGCTCCCGGGCACGGCACCACCGCGTACGCACCGCATACGAATCGCATGTGAACCGCGTTCGAACCGCACCGCCGCCCGGCAGGGGCCACGGTGCGGCAGCGATGTCAGTCAGCACGGGGCACGCCATACAAGAGGAGTTGGCTGCTATGAGACCTGCGGACTTGGGACCGTCTCGGCGGTGGACGGCCATGGGCGTCGTGGCCGCGATCCTGCTCGCCCTGCTGGTCGCTGTGACCGGTACGGCGCCCGCGCGGGCGGCGGGTACGGCGGGAGCGGGCTACTGGCACACCAGCGGCCGTCAGATCCTGGACGCGAACGGCAACTCGGTGCGCATCGCCGGGATCAACTGGTTCGGGTTCGAGACCGACAACCACGTGGTCCACGGTCTGTGGTCCCGGGATTACAAGAACATGCTCGACCAGATCGCCGCGACCGGATACAACACGCTGCGCATTCCGTATTCCGACGACATCTTCAAGTCCGGCACGATGCCGTCCAGTATCGACTTCTCCAGCGGCAAGAACGCCGACCTCCAGGGGCTCAACTCCCTTCAGGTCCTGGACAAGATCGTGGACTACTCGGGGCAGATCGGCCTGAAGGTCATCCTCGACCGGCACCGGCCAGACTCCAGCGGCCAGAGCGCCCTGTGGTACACGAGCAGCGTCCCGGAGTCGACCTGGCTCGCCAACCTCAAGTCCATGGCGAGCCGTTACGCGAACAACCCCACGGTCGTCGGTATCGATCTGCACAACGAGCCGCACGATCCGGCCTGTTGGGGCTGTGGCGACACGACCGTCGACTGGCGGCTCGCGGCCCAGCGCGGCGGCAACGCGGTGCTGTCGGTCAACCCCGACATGCTGATCTTCGTGGAGGGCGTCCAGACCTACAACGGCGACTCCACCTGGTGGGGCGGCAATCTGGAGGGCGCCGGCACCTACCCGGTCCAGCTCGATGTCGCGGGCCGCGTGGTCTACTCGGCCCACGACTACGCCACCAGCGTCTCCAACCAGCCCTGGTTCAGCGACCCGTCCTTCCCGGGCAACATGCCCGGCATCTGGGACAAGCACTGGGGCTACCTCTTCAAGAACAACATCGCCCCCGTCTGGGTCGGCGAGTTCGGTACGACACTCCAGTCGACCACCGACCAGACCTGGCTGAAGGCCCTGGTCGCCTACCTCCGCCCGACCGCGCAGTACGGCGGCGACAGCTTCCAGTGGACCTTCTGGTGCTGGAACCCCGACTCCGGTGACACCGGCGGCATCCTCAAGGACGACTGGCAGACCGTCGACACCGCCAAGGACGGCTACCTGGCATCCGTCAAGGCCCCCGGATTCGGTCCCGGTGGTGGCGGTGGCGGTACGACGGACACGACCGCGCCCACCGCGCCGACGGGTCTTGCGGTGTCGGGGACGACGGCTTCGAGTGTGTCGCTGAAGTGGTCGGCGTCGACGGACAACGTGGGGGTGACCGGGTACGACGTGTACCGGGGCTCGACCAAGGTGGGCAGCACCACGTCGACGTCGTATACGGACAGCGGCCTGACGGCGTCGACGGCGTACTCGTACACGGTGAAGGCGAAGGACGCGGCGGGCAATGTGTCGGCGGCGTCGGGTGCGGTGACGGCGACCACGGCCGCGTCCGGTGGTGGCGGTGGCAACCCGGGCACCGGCGCGGTCAAGGTGCAGTACAAGAACAACGACAGCTCGCCGACCGACAACCAGATCAAGCCGGGTCTGCGGGTGGTGAACACGGGGAGTTCCGCGGTGGATCTGTCGAAGGTGACGATCCGCTACTACTTCACCGGTGACGGCGGCTCCTCCACCTTCACCGCGTCGTGCGACTACGCGGCCGTCGGCTGCTCGAACCTCACGCAGAAGGTGGTCGCCCTGTCGTCGCCGAAGTCCGGCGCGGACCACTACCTGGAGATCAGCTTCGCCTCCGGCGCGGGCTCGCTCGCGGCTGGTGCGAACACGGGGGACATCCAGAGCCGGATCAACAAGGGCGACTGGTCCAACTTCAGCGAGAGCGACGACTACAGCTACGCGACCAACACCGCCTATGCGGACGCCTCGAAGGTGACCGTCTATGTCGACGGCATCCTCGCGAACGGCATCGAACCCTGAGTCCTCCCTCCCCCCGAGCGGCGCGTCGTGTGCCGTACGGCCGCACCGCGTGCCACAACACCCCATGGAAGGAACCCTTGGTGAAGAAGTCTCTCCCTCCCCCGAGGTCAAGGCTCACCCGCGGTTTCGCGGTGCTCTCCGCGCTCGCGCTGGGCTCCGCGCTGGCCATGACGCTCAGCGCGCCGACCGCCTCGGCCGCCACCGCCCGGGTCGACAACCCCTATGCGGGCGCGACGGCCTACGTGAACCCCGAGTGGTCCGCGAACGCCGCCGCCGAGCCCGGCGGCAGCGCGGTCGCCAACACGCCGACCGCCGTGTGGCTGGACAGCATCTCGACCATCCAGGGCGCCGGCGGCAAGATGGGTCTGAAGGCCCACCTCGACAAGGCCGTGTCCCAGGGCGCCAACCTGATCACCCTGGTCATCTACGACCTGCCGGGCCGTGACTGCTCCGCGCTCGCCTCCAACGGCGAGCTGGGCCCGACCGACATCGGCCGGTACGAGACCGACTACATCGACCCGATCGCCAAGATCCTCGCCGACCCGGCCTACGCCAATCTGCGGATCGTCAACATCGTCGAGCCCGACTCGCTGCCGAACCTGGTGACCAACGCGGGCGGCACCGCCGGCTCGACGTCGCAGTGCGAGACGATGAAGTCGAACGGCAACTACGAGACCGGCGTCGGCTACGCGCTGAACCACCTGGGCGCGATACCCAACGTGTACAACTACATCGACGCAGGCCACCACGGCTGGCTGGGCTGGGACACCAACCTCGGCCCGTCCGCCGACGAGTTCTACAAGGCCGCCAACACCGCCGGTGCCACGGTCGACGACGTGCAGGGCTTCATCGTCAACACGGCCAACTACTCGGCGACCGTGGAGCCCAACTTCAAGGTGACCGACTCCGTCAACGGTACGACGGTGCGCCAGTCGAAGTGGGTGGACTGGAACCAGTACGTCGACGAGCAGTCCTACGCCCAGGGGCTGCGCACCACGCTGGTGTCGAAGGGCTTCAACTCCGGCATCGGCATGCTGATCGACACCTCCCGCAACGGCTGGGGCGGCTCCGCCCGGCCGACCGGCCCCGGCCCGACGACCTCCGTGGACGACTACGTCAACGGAGGTCGGATCGACCGCCGTATCCACGCGGGCAACTGGTGCAACCAGAGCGGTGCCGGTCTCGGCGAGCGGCCGACCGCGGCCCCGGCCTCCGGGATCGACGCCTATGTGTGGGTCAAGCCCCCGGGTGAGTCGGACGGCGCCAGCCAGCCCGTCGACAACAGCGAGGGCAAGGGCTTCGACCAGATGTGCGACCCGACCTACACGGGCAACGCGCGCAACGGCAACAACCCGACCGGTGCCATGCCGAACGCCCCGCTGGCCGGTCACTGGTTCTCCGCCCAGTTCCAGCAGCTGCTCAAGAACGCCTACCCGCCCGTCTCCGGCGGTGGTGGCGGCGGTACGGACACGACCGCGCCCACCGCGCCGACGGGTCTCGCGGTGTCCGCGACGACCAGTTCGAGCGTGTCGCTGAAGTGGACCGCCTCGACGGACAACGTGGGGGTGACCGGGTACGACGTGTACCGGGGCTCGACCAAGGTCGGCAGCACCACGTCCACCTCGTACACGGACAGCGGCCTGTCCGCGTCGACGGCGTACTCGTACACGGTGAAGGCGAAGGACGCGGCGGGCAATGTGTCGGCGGCGTCGGGTGCGGTGACGGCGACCACGGCCGCGTCCGGTGGTGGTGGCAGCCCGGGCACCGGCGCGGTCAAGGTGCAGTACAAGAACAACGACAGCTCGCCGACCGACAACCAGATCAAGCCGGGTCTGCGGGTGGTGAACACGGGGAGTTCCGCGGTGGATCTGTCGAAGGTGACGATCCGCTACTACTTCACCGGTGACGGCGGTTCCTCCACCTTCACCGCGTCGTGCGACTACGCGGCCGTCGGCTGCTCCAACGTCACGCAGAAGGTGGTCGCCCTGTCGTCGCCGAAGTCCGGCGCGGACCACTACCTGGAGATCAGCTTCGCCTCCGGCGCGGGCTCGCTCGCGGCTGGTGCGAACACGGGGGACATCCAGAGCCGGATCAACAAGGGCGACTGGTCCAACTTCAGCGAGAGCGACGACTACAGCTACGCGACCAACACCGCGTACGCCGATGTCTCCAAGGTGACCGTGTACGTGGGCGGCACCCTCGCGGGTGGCGTCGAGCCGTAAGCCGAGGCTCTTCCCGCAGCAGCCCGGCCGCCCCGCCCCGCCCGCCCCGCTCCGGGCAGCGGCCGGGTCTCCGGAGCATGGCGCCCGTCAGGGGTGGCGCCATGCTCCGGATCCCCTCCCCGTTCCCCCCATTTCCCCCCAGGAGAAGCCATGTCCGCCCCCGGTTTTTCCCGCAGACGCTTCGCCGCCGCGGTCGGTGGAGCCCTGTTCGCGGCGGCCGTGACGCCCACGCTCGCCAGCGCGGCACCCACGGCCAAGAAGCCCGCGACGTCCCCCGCGGCGACCGCTGACGACCCGTACACCACGGCCTTCCTGACCCAGTACAACAAGATCAAGGATTCGGCGAACGGCTACTTCAGCGACGAGGGCATCCCCTACCACTGCGTGGAGACGCTGATCGTCGAGGCCCCCGACCACGGCCACCAGACCACCTCGGAGGCCTTCAGCTACTGGTTCTGGCTGGAGGCCACCTACGGCCGGGTGACCGGCAACTGGACGCCGTTCAACAACGCGTGGGCCACGGCCGAGAAGTACATCATCCCCACCCACACCGACCAGCCGAGCAACAGCTCCTACAACGCGAGCAGCCCGGCGACCTACATCCCCGAGTGGCCCGAGGTCAACAAGTACCCCTCCGCGCTGGACAGTTCGGTCTCCTCCGGGCAGGACCCGATCGCGAGCGAGCTGAACTCGGCCTACGGCACCCCGGACATCTACGGGATGCACTGGCTGATGGACGTGGACAACATCTACGGCTACGGCAACACGCCCGGCACCGGTGCCGAGAACGGGCCCACCGCGTCCGGGCCGTCGTACATCAACAGCTACCAGCGCGGCGCCCAGGAGTCGGTGTGGGAGACGATCCCGCAGCCGACGACCGACCTGTTCAAGTACGGCGGTCCCAACGGCTACCTCGACCTGTTCGTCAAGGACAGCAGCTACTCGCAGCAGTGGAAGTACACCAACGCCCCCGACGCCGACGCCCGCGCGGTGCAGGCGGCGTACTGGGCGTACCGGTGGGCCTCCGCCCAGGGCAACGCCTCCGCGGTCTCCGCCTCGGTGGCGAAGGCCGCCAAGATGGGCGACTACCTGCGCTACTCCCTGTTCGACAAGTACTTCAAGAAGATCGGCAACTGCACCGACCCGAAGAGCTGCGCCGCCGGCACCGGCCGGGACTCCGAGCACTACCTGCTGGCCTGGTACTACGCCTGGGGCGGCGCGGAGAACGGTGGTGGCTGGGCCTGGCGGATCGGGGACGGCACCGCACAGCAGGGCTACCAGAACCCGCTGGCCGCCTGGGCGCTGGCCAACGTGCCCAGCCTCACCCCGAAGTCGCCGACCGCGAAGAGCGACTGGACCACGAGCCTCCAGCGGCAGCTGGAGTTCTACCAGTGGCTGCAGTCCGCCGAGGGCGCCATCGCGGGCGGCGCGACCAACAGCTGGGACGGACAGTACGGCACCCCGCCGGCCGGCACCCCGACGTTCTACGGCATGGCCTACGACTGGGAGCCCGTCTACCACGACCCGCCGAGCAACAACTGGTTCGGCTTCCAGTGCTGGTCGATGGAGCGGGTCGCCGAGTACTACTACGTGACCGGGAACGCCTCCGCCAAGACGATCCTGGACAAGTGGGTGACCTGGGCCTCGTCCAAGACCACCGTCTCGGCCACCGCCTTCCGGATCCCGAGCACGCTGAACTGGACCGGACAGCCCAACACGTGGAACCCGAGCAGCCCGGCCGCCAACACCGGCCTGCACGTGTCGGTCGTGGACTACAGCAGCGACACCGGGGTGGCCGCCGCCTACATCAAGACGCTCATCTACTACGCCGCCAAGTCCGGCGACACCGCCTCCGCCGCCCTCGCCAAGAAGCTGCTGGACGCCTTGACGAGCCTCGCCGACCCGAAGGGCATCACCACCCCGGAGACCCGCACCGACTACAGCCGGTTCGCCGACCCGGTGTACGTGCCGTCCGGCTGGACGGGCAAGATGCCCAACGGCGATGTGATCAACTCCAGTTCGACCTTCATCTCCATCCGCTCCTGGTACAAGCAGGACCCGGACTGGCCCAAGGTCCAGGCGTATCTGAACGGCGGCTCCGCGCCCACCTTCAGCTACCACCGCTTCTGGGCGCAGGCCGACATCGCCATGGCCTACGCTGTCTACGCCGAGCTGATCGTCGGCGCCGGCTCCGGCGGCGGCACCGGTGACACCACACCGCCGACCGTGCCGACGAACCTCGCGGTGTCGGCGACCACGGACACCAGCGTCTCGCTGACCTGGACCGCGTCGACCGACGACGTGGGCGTGGCCGGGTACGACGTCTACCGGGGCGGCACCCTGGCGGGCAGCGCGGCCACCACCTCCTTCACCGACTCGGGCCTCAAGGCGTCGACGGCGTACAGCTACACGGTCAAGGCGAGGGACGCGGCCGGCAATGTCTCGGCGGCCTCCGGCGCGGTCACCGCCACCACCAAGGCCGGCTCCGGCGGCGGCACCACCGGCGCGGTCAAGGTGCAGTACAAGAACAACGACAGCGCGGCGACGGACAACGCGATCAAGCCCGGCCTGCGTGTGGTCAACACCGGGAGCGCCGCACTGGCCCTGTCGACGGTCACCCTGCGGTACTGGTTCACCGGCGACGGCGGTGCGAGCACCTACGGCACCTGGTGCGACTACGCGGCGGTCGGCGCCTCGAACATCACGCAGAAGGTGGTCGCCGTGTCCTCGCCGAAGTCGGGCGCCGACCACTATCTGGAGGTCGGGTTCACCGCCGGCGCGGGCTCGCTCGCGGCGGGCGCGAACTCCGGTGACATCCAGTGCCGGCTCAGCAAGGGCGACTGGTCGAACTTCAGCGAGAGCGACGACTACAGCTACGGCACCAACACGGCCTACACCGACGCCAGCAAGGTGACCGCGTACGTAGGCGGCACCCTCGCCTGGGGCACCGAGCCCTGATCCGCCGAGGAACGAAGGAGACCTCACACATGCTGTCATCGTGGAGACGGCTGCGCATGGCCGCGTGGGCGGCCACCGTGGCCGCCCTGCTGCTCGGTGCGCTCATGGTCGTCACCCAGCCGGCGTCCGCCAGTACGACGACGGACTGCACCCAGTACGGGACCACCTCTCTCCAAGGCGGGGAGTACACCTATCAGCAGAACGAATGGAACTCGTCGGACACGCAGTGCGTGAGCGTCGACAACAGCTCGGGCGCGTGGTCCGTCACCCAGGCGAACTTCAACACGGCCACCAACGGCGCCCCGGCCACCTACCCCTCGGTCTACAAGGGCTGCCACTGGGGTGCCTGCACCACGGGCAGCGGACTGCCCATCCAGGTGAGCCAGTTGGGCAGCGCGACCTCCTCCTGGTCGACCACGCAGCCGGCGTCGGGCGCCTATGACGTCGCCTACGACCTCTGGTTCAACTCGACGCCGACCACGGACGACCAGCCCGACGGCACGGAGGTGATGATCTGGCTCAACCACAAGGGGGGCGTCCAGCCGTTCGGCAGCCAGACCGCCACCGCGAACGTCGCCGGGCACGGCTGGGACGTGTGGACCGGGCAGCAGACCTCCTGGAAGATCATCTCCTATGTCCTCCAGGGCGGCGGCACCTCGTTCAGCAACCTCGACGTCAAGGCCCTGATCGACGACGCGGTCTCGCGCGGCTCCATCAACTCCGCGCACTACCTGATCGACGCCGAGGCCGGCTTCGAGATCTGGCAGGGTGGCCAGGGCCTGGCCAGCAACAGCTTCTCCTTCAACGCGACCAAGGGCTCCGGTGGCGGTGGCGGTACGACGGATACGACCGCGCCCACCGTGCCGACGGGTCTTGCGGTGTCGGGGACGACGGCTTCGAGTGTGTCGCTGAAGTGGTCGGCGTCGACGGACAACGTGGGGGTGACCGGGTACGACGTGTACCGGGGGTCCACGAAGGTGGGCAGCACCACGTCCACCTCGTACACGGACAGCGGCCTGTCCGCGTCCACGGCGTACTCGTACACGGTGAAGGCGAAGGACGCGGCGGGCAATGTGTCGGCGGCGTCGGGTGCGGTGACGGCGACCACGGCCGCGTCCGGTGGTGGCGGTGGCAGCCCGGGCACCGGCGCGGTCAAGGTGCAGTACAAGAACAACGACAGCTCGCCGACCGACAACCAGATCAAGCCGGGTCTGCGGGTGGTGAACACGGGGAGTTCCGCGGTGGATCTGTCGAAGGTGACGATCCGCTACTACTTCACCGGTGACGGCGGTTCCTCCACCTTCACCGCGTCGTGCGACTACGCGGCCGTCGGCTGCTCGAACCTCACGCAGAAGGTGGTCGCCCTGTCGTCGCCGAAGTCCGGCGCGGACCACTACGTGGAGATCGGGTTCGCCTCCGGCGCGGGCTCGCTCGCGGCTGGTGCGAACACGGGGGACATCCAGAGCCGGATCAACAAGGGCGACTGGTCCAACTTCAGCGAGAGCGACGACTACAGCTACGCGACGAACACCGCCTATGCCGACGCGTCGAAGGTGACCGTGTACGTCGGCGGCACCCTCGCGGGCGGCACCGAACCCAACTGACAAGGAGACAGTGGTGAGATCTCTTCTGCACCCCTTGCGCGGCGGGGGGCTCGCGGTCGCGCTGGCCACGCTGGTGACCGCCGGATGCGGTCTGCTCGCCGCCGGGACCGCCCCGGCCGTCGCCCAGGGCGGCACGCTGGGGCAGCTGGCCCAGGCGAGCGGCCGGTACTTCGGCTCCGCCACCGACAACTCGGAGCTCGACGACTCGGCCTACACCGCGGTCCTGGGCAGCGAGTTCGGCTCGATCACGCCCGGAAACTCGATGAAGTGGGACACCACGGAGCCCTCGCAGGGCCAGTTCAACTTCAGCGGCGGCGACGCGATCGTCCAGTTCGCGCAGGCCCACAACCAGCAGGTGCGCGGTCACAACCTGGTCTGGCACAGCCAGTTGCCGAGCTGGGTGAGCAACCTGCCTGCCGGACAGGTCCAGGCCGCCATGGAGAACCACATCACCAAGGAGGCCGCCCACTACAAGGGCGAGGTCTACTCCTGGGACGTGGTCAACGAGCCGTTCAACGACGACGGCACCTACCGGACCGACGCCTTCTACAACGCGATGGGCAAGGACTACATCGCGGACGCGCTGCGCACCGCGCACGCCGCCGACCCCGGCGCCAAGCTGTACATCAACGACTACAACATCGACGGCACCGGCGCCAAGGCCGACGCCATGTACCAGCTGGCCAGTGACCTGAAGAAGGCGGGCGTGCCGCTGGACGGCATCGGCTTCCAAGGACACCTGGCGATCCAGTACTCGTTCCCCTCGAACATGCAGCAGAACCTCCAGCGCTTCGCCGACCTCGGGCTCGACGTCGCGTTCACGGAGCTGGACGTGCGCATGGAGATGCCCTCGGACAGCACCAAGCTGGCGACCCAGGCCGACTACTACCGTCAGGTCACCAGCGCCTGTCTCGCGGTCACCCGCTGCGTCGGGATCACGGTGTGGGACTTCGACGACAAGTACTCCTGGGTGCCGAGCACCTTCTCGGGACAGGGTGCCGCCGACCTCTATGACGAGAACCTCCGGACCAAACCGGCGTACACGGCGGTTCAGACCGCCCTCGGCGGTGGGGGTGGCGGCGGTACGGACACGACCGCGCCCACCGCGCCGACGGGTCTCGCGGTGTCCGCGACGACCAGTTCGAGCGTGTCGCTGAAGTGGACCGCCTCGACGGACAACGTGGGGGTGACCGGGTACGACGTGTACCGGGGGTCCACGAAGGTGGGCAGCACCACGTCGACGTCGTATACGGACAGCGGCCTGTCCGCTTCCACGGCGTACTCGTACACCGTGAAGGCGAAGGACGCGGCGGGCAATGTGTCGGCGGCGTCCAGCGCGGTGACGGCGACGACCTCCGCGTCCGGTGGCGGCGGTGGCACCCCGGGCATCGGCGCGGTCAAGGTGCAGTACAAGAACAACGACAGCGCGCCGACGGACAACGCCATCAAGCCGGGGCTGCGCCTCGTCAACACCGGGAGTTCCGCGGTGGATCTGTCGAAGGTGACGATCCGCTACTACTTCACCGGTGACGGCGGCGCTTCCACCTTCGGCGCGTGGTGCGACTACGCGGCCGTCGGCTGTGCGAACGTGACACAGAAGGTCGTCGCCCTGTCCTCGCCGAAGTCCGGCGCGGACCACTACCTGGAGATCGGGTTCACCTCCGGCGCGGGCTCCCTCGCGGCTGGCGCGAACACCGGTGACATCCAGAGCCGGGTGAGCAAGACGGACTGGTCCAACTTCAGTGAGAGCGACGACTACAGCTACGCGACCAACACCGCGTACGCCGATGCGACGAAGGTGACCGCGTACGTCGGCGGCACCCTCGCCGGCGGCGTCGAACCGTAAGCCGGGAACACCCGAAGGCTTCGCCCAGTACGCCGATGCCCGCACCGGGCGGTGGCGTACTGGGCGAACGTCGTACCAGGGCGGCCCGTTGGGTCATGAATCCTGTGGTCACAGGCCGCGCAGGCGCGCGAGCGTGGCGTCCAGGTCGGCAGTGGCGGGCCGGTTGTGGGGCAGCTTGGCGAGCAGGGCGGCCATGCCGCAGGTGTTGCTCACGGCGGAGAAGACCAGGCCGCCCGCCACACCGGCGGACAGCAGCCGGAAGGCCGGGTGGACGACCTCGCCCAGGGCCAGACCGAGCAGGACGAGGGAGCCCGCGGTGAGCCGGACCTGCCGGTCCATGCTCCAGACCGCCTTGACGTCACAGGCCACCGGGCGGTCCAGCTCCTGCCCCTGCGCGGCCCAGGCACCGGTGCCGCCCGCGAGGGTCGCCGTGTGGACGCCCTGCTCGGCGAGCTTCCGGCAGGCGTTCTCGGAACGGGCGCCCGAGGCGCACACCACGAGGACCTCGCCGCGCTCGGCGGCGCCGCGGATCTCGGGCAGCGCGCGGTCGAGCTGGTCCAGCGGGATGTTCAGGGCGCCGGGTATGTGACCGCCGGCGTACTCGCCCGGGGTGCGGACATCGATCACGGTGAGCTCGTGCAGACGCTCCTTGGCCTGGTGGGGAGCGAGGGTGGTGAGGGTCGTCATGGCAGGTGTCGTCCTTGTGTTGTCGAGGGCGTCCCGGAGCGGGGAGTGACCCATGGGGGTGGGGAGGGTGCGGGGACGCCCGGCGTTCCCCACTGTGCCAGCGCTCTGTGACGGCGATGTCACACGAGTACGTCGGCGAACATGAAGACCGCGACGGCGAGCAGCACCCAGGCGAAGACACGTTGCAGCGTCCCGCCCCGGACCTTCCTGGCCAGGCGCTTGCCGTCCCAGGCGCCGAGCATGGCGGCCGCGGTGAACGGCGCGACGACCGCCCAGTCCAGGTGCGTCCCGGTGCCGGCGCGGGCGCCGAGCGCGGCCAGCGAGTTGATCGTGATGACCAGCAGGCTGGTGCCGACCGCCCGGCGCATGGGCAGCCGGAGCACACCCACCAGCGCCGGTACGGCGAGGAAGCCGCCGCCCACGCCCAGGAACCCGGTCACGGCACCGAGACCGGCCCCCACCGCACCGGCCTTGCCCGGATCGATCCGGGCGCCGGAGTCGGGGGCGGTACGGGCGGGGCGCAGCATGCGCAGCGCGGCGAGTGCCGCGATGACCGAGAAGGCGATGGTCAGCAGGGGCTGGGGCAGATGGCCTGCGGCGGCTCCGGCGGCCATCGCGGGCACGATGCCGGCCGCGGCGAACAGCAGCCCGGTGCGCCAGGCGACATTTCCGTCCCGGGCGTGCCCGGTCAGCGCGGTGACCGAGGTGAGGGTGACGATGACCAGACTGGCCGTCGTCGCCTCGGCCGTGGTGAAACCGAGGAGGTAGATCAGGGCGGGTACGGCGAGGACACTGCCGCCCCCGCCGAGACCGCCCAGGGCCAGGCCGATGACGGCGCCGGCGACGAGCGCGAGTATCAGGGCGGTCATGCTATGGAACCGCTGTTCCCGCGCACGTCGACGACCGGGTGTCCGGCGACGGCCCAGGCCCGCGTGCCGCCCTCGACGTCCACCGCCCGCGCACCGCGTCCGGTCAGCAGCGCGGCCCCCGTCACCAGGCCGGACAGCAGCGCGTGCCCGGCGTCCCACTCGTGCCGCTCGCGCACATCCAGCAGCACGGCCGGGGCGTCGGTGCACCGGGTGTGCCGTACGGCCTCGGCGACGCTGACGCGGTCCTCGTCACGGGGGAGGGGGGACATCACTCAACCTCTCGGAAAACGGATGGAACGAAACGGGCGGAAGGAAGTGGAGGGAGCGAAACGGGTGGCGTGGAACGGGTAGGGGCGTCGGTCACCCGGTGACCACGGTCAGTCCGGCGGTCGCGGCGGCGTCGAAACCGTCGTCCACGGCCACCACCTCCCGGCCGGACGCGTGCAGCAGGGAGGCGGCGATGCCGGCCCGCATGCCACCGGCGCAGTGCACCCAGACGGTGCCCGCCGGTACCTCACCGAGCCGCCTGGGCAGCTGGTGGATCGGGATGTGGATGGAGTTCTCGATGTGCCCGGCGGCGCGCTCGGAGTCGCGGCGCACGTCCAGGACGACGACGCCGTCCGTGCCGCGCTCGGCCAGTCCGGCGAAGGTGGAGCGGGGGAAGGAGACGAGGTCCTCGCCCTCGGGCACCCACTCCTTCGGCGAGCCGGTGGCCGCGGCGGCCGGCCGGTCGATACCGACCCGGACCAATTCGCGCTGGGCCGCGGCCAGTTGCTCGGGGGATTCGGCGAGCAGGGTGACCGGCTTGCCCCACGGGATCAGCCACGCCAGATACGTGACGATCTTGCCCTCGGCCTCGAAGTTGAAGGATCCGGCGACATGGCCCTCGGCGAACGCGACCCGGTTGCGCAGGTCCACGACCCACTCGCCGGCCGCGAGCCGGGCCGCGATCTCACGGGCGTCGGCGACGGCCGGCGCGGTGAGGTCCAGCGGCTCGGGGCCCGCCGCGTTGGCCGGTCCCATGTGGGTGTAGTAGGCGGGGATGTCGTCGAGCTCGCCGAGCAGCCGGGCGACGAAGGAGTCGACGTCCGTGGTGAGCGCGGCGTTGGCCGACTTCTCCTTGCCGATGGTGGTGGTGTCGCCCTCGGCCTGCGCGGAGGAGCAGAAGCTGCCGAAGCCGTGCGTGGGCAGTACGGATGTCTCGTCCGGCAGCTCGGCGGCCAGCCGGTGGGCGGAGGCGTGCTGGGCGCGGGCGAGGTGCTCGGTCAGCCGGGGCTCGACCAGATCGGGCCGGCCCACCGTGCCGATCAGCAGGGAACCACCGGTGAACGCGGCCACCGGGCGGCCCTGCTCAAGCAGGACGTAGGAGGTGTGGTGCGGGGTGTGCCCGGGGGTGGCGACCGCCCGCAGTTCGAGCGCGTCGTCCACGGTGACGGTGTCGCCGTCGGCCACCGGCACCCGCGCGAACGACACCCGCGCGCCGGCCGGTACCAGATAGGCGGCGCCCGTCACCCGGGCCAGTTCCAGGCCGCCGGTGACGTAGTCGTTGTGGATGTGGGTCTCCACCACATGCGTGATCCGTACGCCGCGTCGCACCGCCGCCGCCAGCACCTGGTCGAAGTCGCGCGGCGGGTCCACCGCCACGGCGGCCCCCCGGCCACCGGCGAGGTAGCTGCGGTTTCCGAGGCCTTGGAGCTCGATGGTGTCGATGAAGAACACGGGATCGTTCCCTTCGATGATTACCCCCCGGGGTATATATGGACCATAGCACGAGTACCCCGGGGGGTATTCCGTACCCGTGCGGGTACGCCGTGGACCGGGCCGGTTCTCGCTGGTGGGGGCCCGGTCGGGGCCGTCAGAGGCGACCGGTGAGCATGCCGCGCCAGTAGAGCTGCGGCAGCAGGTACCGCTTGAAGACCCACATGTCGCGCCGTTCCTTGAAGGTGTCGATCAGCGGGAAGCTGGGCCGGGGCGTCAGGTCGTAGTCGAACTCGGCGAGCAGCATCCGGTCGCGGGCGGTCACCAGCGGACAGGAGGTGTAGCCGTCGTAACGGTGCGACGGCGTCCGGCCGTTCATCACGTCGAGCAGGTTGGCGGCCACCACCGGGGCCTGCTTGCGCACCGCAGCGCCGGTCTTCGAGGTCGGCAGGCTGGCCACGTCGCCGAGCGCGAACACCTCCGGATACCGCGGGTTTCGCAGCGTGTGCTGGTCGGCGGCGACGAAGCCGAGCGGGGCGGCGGGATCGGCGAGCGGGCTCCGCTTGACCCAGTCGGGAGCGCTCTGCGGGGGCACGGCGTGCAGCAGGTCGTATCCGATGGTCTCCGCGCGGCCGGTCGCATGGTCGGTGACGGTGATCTCGCGGCGGTCGCCGTCCACGGCGGTCATCTCCGAGCGCAGCCGCACCTCGATGCCGTACCGCTCGGCGACCTGTTCCAGGACGCGGCCCCACTCGGGCACCTTGAACAGGGTGGCGTCCGGGATCACGAGGATGATCCGGATGCGGTCCAGGACCTTGCGCCTGCGCCAGTGGTCGGCGGCCAGGTAGGCGATCTTCTGCGGCGCCCCGCCGCACTTGAGCGGCGTGGCAGGGTGGGTGAAGACGGCCGTGCCGGAGCGCAGGTTTTTGATCAGCTCCCAGGTGCGCGGGGCGTACTCGGGCGCGTAGTTGCTGGCCACCCGGTCGTGTCCCACCGCCTCGGCGAGACCCGGCACGGCGTCCCAGTCCAGTTGCAGCCCGGGGGCCATCACCAGGTGCTCATAGGCGAGTTCGGCGCCGCCGGAGAGGGTGATCGTCCGCGCGTCGGGGTCGACGGCGAGGGCGTGCCGGCGTATCCAGCGCACCCCGTCCGGAATGACGGACGCCTCGGCGCGGCGGGTGCCGCGCAGGGCCGCCTGACCGCCGCCGACCAGGGTCCACAGGGGCTGGTACCAGTGGCTGTCGGACGGCTCGACGAGCGTGATGTCGGTGACGCCCGCGCGGCGCAGCCGGGCGGCGACGCTGATTCCCGCGCTGCCGCCGCCGACGATGGCGACACGGTGCCGGCCGGTGATCGTCTCGGTGTCGGGTATCGGGCTCGCGGCCATGGTGGGAGTCCTTCCTGTACCGGTGCGCGGGCCCTGCCGCGCACCCCAATTGGTTGTCTCCTCAAATACCCCGGGGGGTTTCCGTGACCGAAGCTATGACGGTCCCGCCGAGACGGTCAAATACCCCAGCGGGTATTTGCCTCTGGGGTAAATCCGGGGCTGTGCGAGCCTGCCGTGGACCCATGCGAGGGGACGCGGCAGCGCGTCGCGCGGCGCGAACGCCCGGTGCCGGTACGGGCGTCGTACCGTCCGAGGCGTGCGTGTGCGGGGCGAGCGCCTGGGGCCACCGACGAGCGCCCGCCCTGCCTGGGTGGGGCTCCTCGTCGCCGCGCTCGTCTGCGCCGTCCTCGCCGCCGCGCTCGGCGGCTGCCCGCGCATGCGGGCCCTGGCCGGCTCCGCCGTCGACGCACCGCACCGGCCGTTCGCCACGGCCGCGCCCCGGGCTGTGGCCGGCCCCTGGGCCGTGGCCGGGCTCCGGGCCGTGGCTGGGCCCCGCGTTGAGGCCGGTCCTCGGATCGCGGACGTGCCCCAGGTCGCGGATGTGCCGCAGATCGAGGCCGTGTCCCGGATCGAGGCCGCGTCCGGGAGCGTGGCTGCGCCCCTGGCCGTGGCCGTGGGGACGCTGAAGGCGGCGGGCCCCCGGTGCCACGGCGGTGGCGCGACCACCGAGGTGACCCCTGAGCCCGCCCCCGCCCCGCGCGCCCACGCGTGGGTCTCGAACGGCACGCACCGAGGGGCGCGCGCGAGCGCCCCGCCGCCGGCCCCGGAGCCGCCGTCGCCCCGACGGGTGCCCGACGGCCGTCCGGAACCGCTGCTCAGGGTCTAGGGAGTCCCCGGCCGCGGGCGCCCGTGCGGGGTGCCCGCTCGGCCGCCGTGCGTCCCCGAAACCTCCTGCGGCACACCAAGGAACTCCTCATGCCTGCTCGCTCCGCACGCGTCGGCCGACTGTCCGGTGGCATCCACCGGCGTTTGGCCCCGGCCGTCCTCCTCTGCTATCTGCTCGCCCTGCTCGTCCCCGGGCCCGGGGACCGGCTGCGCGGCACCGCGCTCGGCCTCCTCGGGCTCCGCCTCGACGCGTCGGCCCCCGCGCTCTTCCTCATCCTGTTCGCCGCCGCCTTCCAGGTGCCGCCGGGCTGCGCCCTGGCCGCCGTCCGGCAGCCGAAGGCCGTGCTTGCGGGCCTTACCGCGCATCTGCTCACCGCCTTCGTCCTGGCGCCGGCCACCGCCCTGGTCATGTACGGCGCCGGGCTGCGGGGGCCGGCCGGCGCCCTGTCCAGCGCCGTGGCGTTGATCGCGGCGGCGCCCGTGGCCGCCGCCGCGACGGTCTGGATCGGCCGGGACGGCGAGGTCACCGCCCTGCTGGCCGTCGTCCTGCTCTCCGCGCTGCTCAGCCCGCTGACCATGCCCACGACACTGGGCCTGCTGGGGCATGTCCTGCCGTCGCCGGGTCACACCCGGGCGCTCGTCGACGGCGCGGCCGGGCAGGCGCGGGCGCTGCTCACCGGGGCCGTCGCCCTGCCCTGCGCGCTCGGCCTGCTCGCCCGGCGATGCGTCCCCGCCGCCGTCTCCGGGCGCCTGCTTCCCTGGGCGCCGCTGGTGGCGATCGCGGCGATGCTCGCGCTGACGTACGTCAACGCCACCGCCGCGGTTCCGGTGCTGCGCCGGGAGCCCTGGACGGTCGCGGCACTCTGCGCCGCCGTGGGGTGGGGGGTGTGCCGACTGGCCTTCCTCGTGGGTTCGCTCACCGCCCGCTCGCTGCGGCTGCCGCCCGGCGCCGGTGCCACGGTCACCCTGGCGTGCGGCATGAGCAATGTCAGCGTGAGCACGGTCGTCGTCGTACAGGCGCTGCCGGGGCAGTCGCACGCGCTGCTCGTCGCCCTGGTGTACGGGCTGGCGCAGAAGGTCTCGGCCCGGCACGCCGTGGCGAAGGGGGCCGCCGTGCCGTCGTACCGGACGGTCAGCGAGGGGCGTGCCGTTCGGTGATCCAGCGCGGGCCGCGAGCAGACCGGAGAACGCCGTGAGGCTGTCGCGCCAGAAGCGGTAGGTGCCGAAGGCGTCGGGCCGCCAGGCGGGGTGGGCATGGCCGGACGCGGAGGAGGCGGGCGGTCTGACGGGGGTGCTCCAGGTCGAGGGTGCCGGCGAGTGCCGTGGCACCAGGGGCTGCGTGACCGGTGCTCAGCGGCGGGTGAAGGGCCACCAGAAGCGCTTGGGCGCGGGCGGGCACCCGCAGCGCTGGGCGCGCGGCACGCCCGCGAGTACCTGCTCCACATGGTTCCCGCAGCCCGCGTATGTGGCTTTGCCGCAGGTCGGACAGGTGATGCGGCGGCACATGGACGACTCCTTGTGTTCGGCGTGTTCGGCGTGTTCGGCGTCTTCGATGTCGTTGTTCTGCGATCTGGTGGCTCAGGCGGCCGATCCCCAGGCGGCGTAGCCGCCGAACAGGTCGTAGACCTCGCGCTCCCCGCAGTTGCGCATGTCCAGCACCAACGGGGGCCGGACGGAGGCGAGTTCCGCGCGCAGGGTCTCGACGGTCGGCCGCGTAGCCCCGGACCCGGTCGAAGCCGATGCGGGCGAGCCGGGTGACGGTCTCCTCGGCCCGGCCCTCGGGGGCGACGAGAAGGATGTCGTCCCCGGGGGTGTGGTCGCGCGCGTCGAGCACCATCGCACCGGCGCCGCGCAGACCCTCGAAGCCGGCCGTGGCCGGCGCGTGCGCGCCGGCCACGGCCCGGAACAGCTCCCTGTTGCGGCGGTTGAGGCCGGCGCCGTACGAGAAGTAGCCGCAGGCGGAGCCGGCGCCGTGGGCGGGGAAGACACGGACCTCGTCGGGCAGGGCCAGCGGCTTGCGGTGGACGCTGGCGTAGAGCATCGCGCGCGCCCAGCTCCCCGGCGGACGGGGTACTCGGTCACGGCGCGCCGCCCGTAGCCGATCCAGGCGCCGGGCGAGGAAGTGGGTGTTGATCACCGCCTCGACGGTGAACCCGTGTGCCTCGGCGTCCGCGACGTACTCGTCCACGTCCCGGCGGGGGTCGATCACGACCGCCCTGGGCGGTGCGGACGATGCCCGCGATCCCTGGCGGACGCGCGGGGGACTCTGGCATCATCCCCACGCACCACCTGCACAGCCACCCCATAAGTTGCCCGGCCTTTCGCAGGAGGCTCCCCCATGAAGGTCCGCTCGACCCTGACCGCGCTCGCGCTGGTCGTCGCTCCCGGTGTCGCCGTCATCGGCACCGCGACGGACGCCTTCGCGGTCACCAAGATCAGCAATGCCACCGCGACCCAGATGTTCCGCGACGCGGGTATCACCTGGTCCTCGTCCGGTGGCTGCTCCGACCGCAACAACTCGACCTGTACGTCCTTCGACCAGCTCAACCTGACCACCGCCCAGGGCGCCGTGACCCTCAAGCACGCCAGCGGCTGCGCCCTGAACATCACCGGCGGCACCGAGACCGGACACGCCTCCGGCACGTACTCCCACTGGAACGGCTACAAGCTCGACTACGGCAAGAACACCTGCATCACCAACTACATCAAGAACAACTTCACCTACTCCGGCCTGCGCGGCGACGGTTACCCGATGTGGACCGCGGCCTCCGGCAACGTCTACGCCGACGAGGGCACCCACTGGGACGCCCTGTACTACAGCTGCGGCGGCTGCTGACCCCGTGCCGGCCGGTATCCGGGCGACCGCCGTCGTCCGGGTCCGCCCGCACTCCCGACCCGCAGTCGGTCAAGGCCCGTTGGTGCCGCCCTCCGCCTCGGCCATGAGGTCCAGGACCGACTCGACGACGGCTCCGGGAGCCGGACCCGCGTCCACGGCGCCGCCCCGTTCGTCGGCCTCCAGCGGTTCCAGCGTCGCCTCCTGCGACTCCAGCAGCGCACGCGGCATGAAGTGGCCGGAACGCTCGCTCATCCGCCGCCCCACCTCCTCGTGCCGGGCCGTCAGATGCACGAAGAACGCGTCCGGACAGGCCGCCCGCAGGACGTCCCGGTAGCGGCGGCGCAGCGCCGAGCAGGGCACCACCCCGCCGGTCGCCGCACGGTCGCGCTCGCGCAGCCAGCGGCCGATCGCCTCCAGCCAGGCCCCCCGGTCGGCGTCCGTGAGCGGCACGCCCGCCGACATCTTGGCGACGCTCTCGGGGGAGTGGAAGTCGTCCGCCTCCGCGAACGGCACGCCCAGCCGCCGCGCGAGCAGCCGGGCCACCGTGGTCTTGCCGACCCCGGACACCCCGATCACGACGACGCACGGCGGACGCCGGCCAGGGTCACGGACCATCGGGCCGCCCATGCTCCTCACGACCGCCCGTCGTCGGCCGCCGTACCGAGGACCGCCTCCTCGTGCAACAGCGCCTCCCTGGTCACCGGTCCGGGCCCGTACGCGTGCCGGGGTGCCGGTCCGTCCGAGCCCGCCGGGTACTCCTCCAGGGGGACGAGGTCCCGCTCCCACGCCGTGAGCACCGGGGTGAGCACCCGCCAGGCCTCCTCCGCCTCGTCGCCGCGGATCGACAGCGCGGGATCGCCCCGCAGTACGTCCAGCAACAGCCGCCCGTAGGCGGGCAGTTCGGCGGGCTCCAGCTCGGCGGTCAGCTCCAGCTCGGTGAGATGCCCGGCCCGTGCGCCGGTGCCCATCAGATCCAGGGTCAGGCCCTCCGGTTCGAGACCGAAGCGCAGCACGTTGGGCTCCACCTCCCCGGTGTGCCCGAACGGCAGATGCGGCACCTGCCGGAACCGCACCGCGACCTCCTTGCGGTCCGCCCGCAGCCCCTTGCCGCTGCGCAGCCGGAACGTCGTACCCGCCCAGCGCCAGTTGTCCAGCTCCAGCTCCACCTCGGCGAAGGTCTCGGTGCCGCGCCCGGGGTCCACGCCCTCCTCGTCGGTGTACGACGGCACATCGCGGTCCTCGATCCGGCCCGCGGTGTAGCGGGCGCGCCGGGTGCGGTGCACCACGTCGTACTCGGTCAGCAGCCGCACCGAGCGCAGCACATCGACCTTGCGGTCCCGCAGGTCCCGTTCGCCGAGGGTGACCGGCGGTTCCATGGCGACGAGGCAGAGCACCTGGAGCAGATGGTTCTGCACCATGTCCTTCAGGGCGCCGACCCGGTCGTAGTATCCGGCCCGGCCCTCCAGCGCGAGGCTCTCGTCCCAGACGATCTCCACCTCGGCGATATGGGTGCTGTTCCACAGGGGTTCCAGCACCCGGTTGGCGAGCCTGCTGCCCAGCACGTTCTGCACCGTGGTCATGGCCAGGAAGTGGTCCACCCTGAACACCGCCTGCTCCGGCACCAGTTCGGCCAGCCGCGCGTTCAACTCGCGCGCGCTGTCCAGGTCTTCGCCGAACGGCTTCTCCAGGACGATCCTGCTCCCGGCCGGCAGGCCCGCCGAGCGCAGCGCGGAGACCACCCGTGGGAAGAGCGAGGGCGGCAGCGCCAGATACAGCGCCACCGGCTCGTCGCCGTCGATGAGCGCCCGGACGTCATCCTGGTCGGTGACGTCGGCCCGTCGGTAGTGCGCCGACGCCACGACCGCCCGCCGGGCCTCGGCCGGGAGGTCACCGCCCTGCCGGTCGAGCCAGTCGGTGATCCACTCCCGGAACCCCTCCGTGGTCAGTTCCTCGCGGCTCGCCCCGGTCAGCCGGAACCCCTCGTCGAGGTGCCCCGCGGCGTGCAGGGCGGCGAGGGCCGGCATGAGGAAGCGCCCGCTGAGATCCCCCGTCGCACCCAGGACGACCAGACGCCCGATCATCGCCGGCTCGCCGCCCTCGCCCGCTGGAGGTTCACACCGCTCGCGATGATGCCGATATGGCTGAACGCCTGGGGGAAGTTGCCCATGAACTCTCCTGTGGTGGGGTGGATCTGCTCCGACAGCAGCCCGACCGTGCTGGCCCGCCCGCACAGCGACGCGTACAGCTCCCCGGCCTCCTCCAGGCGGCCCTGCCCGACCAGGTTGTCGACCAGCCAGAAGCTGCACAGCACGAACGCGCCCTCGTCACCGGCCAGTCCGTCCGGGGCCTCGTCGTGCAGATAGCGGTACAGCAGCCCGTCCCCGGCCGACAGCCGCTGTGCGACGGCCTCCGCCGTGGCCACCATCCGTGGATGACCGGCCGGTACGACCTCGCGCGCCGGCAGCGCCAGCAGGCTCGCGTCGAGGACGCCGCCGCCGGACAGATGGGCGCTGAGGGTGCCCGACTTCTCGTCCCAGGACTCCTCCAGGATGGTGCGGCGCACCTTCTCGGCCGCCGCCCGCCACTGGTCGATCCGGCCGGGCAGGCCGTGCCGCTCCCCGATGCGCACCGCCCGGTCCAGGGCCACCTGGCACATCCCGGCCGAGTACGTGAACGCCCGTCCCTCGCTGCGCACTTCCCAGATCCCCTGGTCGGGTTGGCGCCAGGCGCGCTCGGCCGCGTCGGCGAGTCCGGCAAGTCCCGCCCACAGCGCCGGCTGGATCTCCCCGCCCGACAGCAGCCACTGGTCGGCGCAGTCGAGGATCTCGCCGTAGACGTCGTGCTGGCGCTGGTCGGTCGCGCCGTTGCCCCAGCGCACCGGGGCGGAACCGCGGTAGCCCGCCAGTTCGCCGTCCTCCACCTCGTCCGGCACCGTGGCGCCCTGGAGGGTGTACATGATGCGCGGCTGACGGCTGTGCTCGAAGGCGTCGAGGACCCAGCCGAGGAAGGAGTCCGCCTCGCCGTCGAAGCCGATGCGGCGCAGCGCGAACACGGCGTACGCCGCGTCCCGGATCCAGGCGTAGCGGTAGTCCCAGTTCCGGATGCCGCCGATCGGCGCGGGCAGTGAGGAGGTGGGCGCGGCCACCAGGGAGCCGCTGGCCCAGTCGTCGCACATCTTCAGTGTGAGCGCGGCCCGTCTGACCAGGGCCGCCTGCGGGCCCGCGTAGTCGCAGTGCCGCATCCAGCGGTGCCAGGCGTCGGCGGTGCCCTTGAGCATGGCGTCGGTGTCGAAGCGGTGGTGCCGGTGGAAGCGCCCCCAGGACAGCACCAGATCGAGGCGCTCGCCCTGCCGGAGTTCATGGGTGCTGCGCAGACCGGTCAGGGGTCGGTTGGCGCGCAGATGCAGGCGCAGGCCCGGCTGCCGGTGGGGCCGTACCTCAAGACCGCTGAACAGCGCCTGCGCCTGTCCGCCGCCGCGTGGCTCCAGTTCGGCCCGCAGCCGTACCCGCCCGTCCACGACGACCGCCGAGCGCACGAGTTCCGCCCGCCCGGCCGGCATGTCGTCGGTGAGGTCGGCGCCGGATCTGAGGGCGAGCGCGTCGGTGAGCCGCACCAGGCCGGTGCGCGAGCGCAGTTCGGTGACCAGCACCCCGGTGTCGGGCTGATAGTGCTGCCGGGCCTCCACCAGATCCTCGGGCGCCACCGTGAAGTGGCCGCCGCGCGCGTGGTCGAGCAGCGCGCAGAAGACCGCGTCCGAGTCGAAGCGGGGCAGGCACATCCAGGGGATGGAACCGTCCAGGCCGACCAGCGCAGCCGTGGTGCCGTCGCCGATCAGGCCGAGGTCCTCCAGCGGGAGGTAGCCGTCCCGTCTGCGGACGGCCCGGAAGGGCGGATCGGGATCGTACATGCGGCCTCGCTCCTTGGACCTTCCGTGCGCCGAGCCGTGCTGCCGGGCCGGGCCGCCTCACTCGTCGAAGGAGACCAGCACCTTCACGGTGTCCTCCAGTTTCTTGTCCGACACCTCGAAGGCCCGCTCCATCTCGCTGAAGGGGAAGCGGTGGGTGGTCAGCCGGGTCGGGTCGAGGCGCTTGTTCGCCAGCACCCGCAGCAGCCGCTCCATGCGGAGCCGCCCGCCGGGGCACAGGCCGGTCGCGATCGTCTTGTCGGCCATGCCGACGCCCCATTCGACGCGCGGGATGTGCACGAACTCGCCCTGGCCGAAATAGCCGATGACGGAGATCGTGCCGCCCGGCTTGGTCACCTTGACCGCGGTCTGGAAGGTGACGTCCGCGCCGAGCGCCTCGATGGCGGTGTCCACGCCCTGCCCGTCGGTCAGTTCGCGGATCCGCTCGACCACGTCCTCCTTGCTGAAGTCCACGATCACGTCCGCGCCGTAGAACCGGGCGAGTTCCTGCCGGCTGGGCACCGACTCCACGCCGATGACCAGGCCCGCGCCGCGCAGCCGCGCCCCGGCCGTGGCCATCAGTCCGACCGGGCCCTGTGCCAGCACCGCCACGGTGCCGCCGATCGGGATGGCGCCGTGCTCGGCGCCCATGAAGCCGGTGGACAGCATGTCGGCGCAGTAGACGGCCACGTCGTCGGGGATGTCGTCGGGGATCCGCGCCAGGTTGGCGTCCGCGCCGCTGACATGGAAGTACTCGGCGAACACGCCGTCCTTGAGGTTGGCGAACTTGAAGCCGCCCAGCGCTCCGCCCGACTGCGAGGGGTAGCCGTTCTGCGCGGCGAGGTCGCCCCAGTCGGGGGTGATGGCCCCGGCCAGCACCCGGTCGCCGGGCCGGAAGTCCTTGACCTCGTCCCCGACCGCGTGCACCACGCCGACGCCCTCGTGGCCGAGGGTCAGGTTCGTCCGGGGGCCGATGCCGCCCTGCACGGTGTGCGAGTCGGAGGTGCAGATCAGGGCCTTGGTGGTGCGCACCACGGCGTCGGTGGGCCCCGGCTCGGGGATCGGCTTGTCCATGAAGCCGACGCTCCCGATCTCCTTCATCACGAATGCCTTCACCGACCTGTGCCCTCCTGCCGGACGCCCGACCTCGCGTCACCGTGTGGATCTCTCACCGCTCCGGGCGGCGGCCGACGGCGGGCCCCGCACACCGTGATCACCGTCTCACGGGGCCCTGGGGAGCGCGCGCCGGCCAGCGGCGGCGTTGATGCGTTCCGGTGAAAGCGGGGCCATGTCGGGCGCCGGATCCTCCGCGCCCCGGCGGGGCGCCCGCATCGTGGTGACTCCGTCGCGCGGTGCGCGGGGCGGAGGGCGGAGGGTTCATGTCCGGCAGTGCCGCAGGGCGCGCCTTCATCGGTTCGTTCACGTCGGCGGGTGGGCCGGGGATCGTCGTGGCCGACATCGATCCGCGCACCGGGGCACTGACCTGGGCGGGCGCCGTGAAGTCCGTCGCCGACCCGTCGTACCTCGCGGTCGGGCACGGAGAGGCGGGCCCCGTCCTCTACGCGGTCTCCGAGACGGTCGCGGGCGCCGTGGCCGCCTACGACGCCACCGGGGCGGTGCCCCGTCCGCTCGGTGAGCCCGTGCAGGTCGGGGGCGACGAACCGACTCATCTCGCCCTGGCCCAGGGGTATCTGCTGACCGCCAACTACGGCTCGGGCAGCGTCAGCGCGCTGCCGCTGACGGCCGAGGGCCTGCCGCTGCCGCCGAGCGCGGTGCTGCACCACGAGGGCTCGGGACCGCACCCGGAACGCCAGCGCTCCCCGCACGCCCACCAGATCGTCCCCGATCCGACGGGCCGCTGGGTGCTCGGTGTGGACCTCGGCACCGATTCCGTGCGGATCTGCTCACTGGACGAGCGCACGGGCGGACTGCGCCCGCACGGAGCGACCGCGCTGCCCCCGGGCACCGGACCCCGGCATCTCGCCTTCCACCCCTCGGGGGACCACGCCTATATCCTCGGGGAACTCCGGCCGGCGGTGACCGTGTGCCGCTGGGACGCCGCCGCCGGAGTGCTGCGCACGGTCGGCGAGGCCCCGCTGTTCCCGGGCGGCACGGATGTCCCGGTCCAGCCCTCCGCCCCGGTGGTGGCACCGGACGGCCGGTATCTGTGGGCGGCGGTGCGCGGCACCGACACCGTGGCCGTCCTCGCCCTGGACGCCTCGGGGGAGCGGGCGGAACTGGTGACGGCGGTGCCGTGCGGCGGCCGCTGGCCGCGCGACCTGGTGCTCGATCCGGGGGGCCGGCGGCTGTACGCGGCCAATGAGCGCTCGGGCGAGGTGACCTGGCTCGACCTCGACACCGCGACCGGCGTCCCCCGCCCCGCGGGATCGCTGCCCGTGCCCGCCGCCAGCAGTGTCGCCTTCGGATGACGGCACTTCGCACCAGGAGCAGGACCAGGATCAGAAACAGGACGACGACCGGGACGAGGACGAGGGAAGAGGATGGCCGAGCGACAGAGCGAGAGAGAACGCATCGTGGTCGGGGTGGACGGCTCGGAGGGCTCCAAGCAGGCCCTCAACTGGGCGGTGCGCCAGGCGGAACTCACCGGCGGCTGGGTGGAGGCGGTGATCGCCTGGGACGTACCGCAGTTCCACGGCGCCCTCGGCTGGATGCCGCCCTCCAGCTCGGACGAGGCCGCCCTGGAGGGACGGGCGCGGAGCGAGGTGACCTCCGCGGTGGAGGAAGCCGTCGCGGCACACCCCACGGTGCAGGTCAGCACGGTGGCGCGCTACGGCACCCCCGCCGGCGTACTGCTCGAAGCCTCCCGTGACGCCGCGCTGCTGGTGGTCGGCAGCCGGGGCCTCGGCGGCTTCAAGGGACTGCTCCTCGGGTCGGTCGCCCAGCACTGCGTCCAGCACGCCCACTGCCCGGTCCTCGTCCTCAGGGGGCAGGAGGAGTGAGGCGCGGCGGGCCGGTGCGGTGTCTGGCCCGGCGGGTGTGAGCGGACGGTGAGGTCGGCCGACCGAGGCGTACGAGGGCTCGCACCCGGTCCGTGTCAGGCGGAGGGGGAGAGCTGGTCACGCACCCACGCCGGGTCGGGATTGACGTACGGGCGGCCCGACACGATGACGGTCGGTACGGTCTCGTCGCCGCCGTTGGCCGCCCGTACCGCCGCCGCGCCGTCGGGGTCGCGCCAGATGTCGACCCAGTGGAGCCGACGGGCGCCGCGGCCCAGGCGCAGGCGCAGCCGGAGGCAGTAGGTGCAGCCGGGACGCCAGTAGACGATGGGCCGGCCGTCCCTCTCGCTGCGCTGTGCGGCTTCCGAGGCGCTGACAGAACGCGGGTAGATCAGGGGGGAGTTGAGGGCGGCGAGCACGGCGAACGCCGCCACGACCGCCGCGCCGATGCCGGGGACGCCCTCCCGGAACGGTCCCGTCGCCGCGACGAGGCCGCAGAGCACCAGCAGTGTCGGCAGGGTCCAAGGGCGCTTCATGGTGACGTACGTTATCCGCAGGGGTGGACGGGCGGCGCGCACCCCTTTCCGCGCCGCGGGATTCAGCGCACGTCTCCGCAAGTCTCCCTGGCGTACGGCGCGAAGTGGTCCTTCGGCCCAACTCCTCGGCGCCGCCGGGGTGGTGGGGGCGGTGATCCTGGCTCAGTCCCGCGGCCGTCAGTCCTCGTCCTGCTCCGTGTCGTCGCGATGAACGACGCCGTCCTCGTCGAGCCGGGGGTGGATGCGCTCGGGACCGTGGTCGCTGGTGTCGGACGGGCGCGGGCCCTCGGGGCCGTCGGGCCCCCAGCGCAGCATGCGGCGGGTGCGGATGATCCGGTACGTGATGTCGAGGACCTCCAACTGGTTGACCCGGCCTGAGCGCAGCCGCTCGGAGGCCTCGGCGTAGGCGAACAGCACCGGATCGGCGCCGGGGTCGGCCGCCGTCACGGTGCGGGCGTCGACGAGCCGGTCGGCTTCCACGGGGATCAGACCGCGGGTGCGCGGTTCGAGCCAGGTCAGGAAGAAGTCCAGCGACTTGCGGGCGCCGAGCGCGGTGGTGTGCGGACGGCTCGCGGGTTCCCAGCCCTTGCCGTCGCGTTCCGCGACCGTGAACGTGGTCGGCAGCAGGACGACGTCCGGGTGGGTCTGCCGGGCCCGGCGGGACTCGCGGATCACGAAGTCGGGGAAGCGGGAGCCGGCGTACACGAAGTCGCGCAGCGCCAGCCGCTCGGTGGCCTGCGCCGGGGTGAGGGGCGCGTCCGGGTCCAGGACCAGACCGGCGTCGACCTCGGGCTCCCGGCTGCTGACGCTCCAGTCGGGGGAGAGGGGCTCCGGATCGGTGGGGCGCGGCAGTTCGATACCGCCCGCGCCGGAGCCGGCCCACTCCTCGGCGCGCACGATCCGGTAGCGCGTGCCCAGCACGGTGAGTTCGTCGACGGGCTCGGTCTCCAGCCGGGCGACCGCCGCGAGCAGGGCCCGGCGCTCCGCCCTGTCCTTGGCCTCGTCCTTCGCGCGGAACCACAGCCGGGAGTACAGGGTGTCGCGCGAGATCTGCGGGAAGGGAGCCGTGATTGAGGTCACCGCCCGCCAGCGCTGCCCGTCCTCGGCGGTCTGCGCGACCACCCCGAACAGGGGTCCGCGCACGGCCACTTCACCGGCGCTGTGCACGGCGTCGAGGGCGTCGGCCTCCATGGCGGCCTCGACCGGCTCCACCGGAATGCGCACGACCACCGGCCGAACCCCGTCCCGACTGACATTCCCAAGGTCCATGCCCCCATCCTGCCGAGCGGGAGGTAAGGTCAGCGCGGTTTTTGGTGAAATACCGCTGCCCGTGCCGAAAACCAGCCATCCGTGGGGGATCGGCGGCCGTGGGGTGACGGCTCCCGGGCTAGGGCCTGTCTGACCATTCCCGTCTGCCGCGCGACGCCATGCACGCACTCTCGCGGCACCGGGCGCAGGCCCGAGTACGTCCAGTACGAGGGCCTGCGCCCGGCACCCCGAGAGCACGCACCTGACGCCGCGCGGCCGCCCTCCGGGCGACGACGGGAATTGTCAGACAGGCCCTAGTGTCCTGAGTCCTTGATCCATCGTTGGTCAGGACATGGGACGTCCTGGGCCGAGACTGGCCGAGTTGGTGTTGTCGGATCACGAGCGGCGGGTGCTCGGTGGGTTGGTGCGGGGGCAATCGACGCCGCAGGCTCTGGCGTTGAGGGCCCGAATCGTGCTGGCGTGCGCCGAAATGGAGCCTGATGGACTGCCCCGGTCGGCCAGTTCGGTGGCCGCTGCCGCCGGGGTGACCACGGAGACGGTATCCAAGTGGCGGGGCCGTTTCCTCAGAGACCGGCTGGACGGCCTGGGTGACGCGCCCCGCCCGGGCCGGGAGCGGACGGTCACCGATGAGCAAGTCGCCGAGCTGGTCCGGATGACGCTGGAGACGAAGCCGAAGAACGCCACGCACTGGTCGACACGCTCGATGGCCGAGCGGGTCGGCCTGTCCCAGTCCACCGTCTCCCGGGTCTGGCGGGCCTTCGGCCTTCAGCCCCACCGGGCCGAGTCATTCAAGCTGTCCACCGATCCATTCTTCGTCGACAAGGTCCACGACGTGGTCGGGCTCTACCTCGACCCGCCCGAAAGGGCACTGGTGCTCTGCGTCGACGAGAAGTCCCAGATCCAGGCACTGGACCGCTCTCAGCCTGTGCTGCCGATGATGCCCGGTGTCCCGCAACGGGCCAGCCACGATTACGTGCGCGCGGGCACCACGACGCTGTTCGCCGCTCTGAACACGGCCACCGGCAAAGTCATCGGCTCACTGCATCGCCGCCACCGCACTGCCGAGTTCAAGAAGTTCCTGGCCAAGCTGGAGCGCGAGATCCCGACCGGCCTGGAGGTGCACCTCGTCCTGGACAACTACGCCACTCACAAGACCGAGACGATCAAGAAATGGCTGCTGGCCCATCCCCGTTTCCAGCTGCATTTCACACCCACCGGCTCGTCCTGGCTGAACCTGGTCGAGCGGTGGTTCGCCGAGCTGACCAGCAAGAAGCTCCGCCGCGGCGTCCACCGCTCCGTCCAGGCCCTCGAACGAGACATCCGGGCCTGGGTCGCCGACTGGAACGACAACCCTCGCCCATACGTCTGGACCAAGACCGCCGATCAAATCCTCGAATCCCTCGCCAGCTACTGCCGACGGATCAAAGACTCAGGACACTAGGCGTCGGGGGCGGCGAGTTGCGGCGGAGGGGCCTGCCGGGAACTTCCCGCGCGCCCCCGGAGCGTAGGGCCCCAATAGCTCCACGAGCCCAGGCAGAAGGGCTCCCAGGGCTTCAAGATCAACGCATTGCCGCCTATGACCCGCATCGCAGCGTCCTGGCGGTGCCCGCCCTGATCTACCTGCTCGGCTTCACCCCCGCCTCCATCAGGGCCAGGATCAGGACGGTCACGCTATTCGCCCACTGCGGCGTCCTCGCCGCGCTTGTGTGCGGCGGCGAGGTCGGCGAAGCCGGCGCGGGGGAAGGCACGTGATGTTCCTCTGCCGCCAGGCTCTTGGCTCCCTCGGCCCCGTACCGGCCCACCCCCGCGTCGGCGTGTCCGGCCGGCCTCATGTCGGCGGACGTATGCGACGGTCGTCTTCCGGTTTTGCTTTCGTCAGCCCTCGTGCACCGCATCTGCGACGCGATCGCCGTTGTTCTCGGCGCTTTCGCTCCCGGGAAGGACGACCGGCAGCCCCGCTGCCTCCCACGCCTCAAGGCCGCCCGCCACGCTGTAGACGGAAGACCGGCCCGCGCGGATCGCCTGCACGCCGCCCTGCGCGCTGCGGTTGCCTGTGCGGCAGACGAAGGCCAGTGGGCCGTCAGGCAGATCCGACAGCGACGCCGGCAATGTGCTGAGCGCGGCGTGGACGGCGCCGGCCGGGTGACGCGCTGCCCATTCATCGTCTTCACGGACATCGACCAGTGTGAGTTGCCCATTCTCGGCGCGGCGACGCGCCTCGACAGGAGACAGGTCAGCGGGCATGCGACCGTCGCCGGAACTCAGGCTCTGCGCGGGCAGGACCGTCCGGATCGCCTCGTAGTTCGAGGCATGGACGACGGTTATCTGCTGTCCCGTCATCGGGCAGACGTCCATTGCCTCTTCCCAGTGACGGGTGGACTCCCATTCCGCCACGTTGACGAGAGGGAATTTGCTCCCCGGAACGATCGTGCGGAACATGTACGTCCGGATGAAACCGGGCTGCGCCGCCATCACCTCCGCAGCATCTTGCCATGCGGCGAGATAAGAGGCTTCCTTCTCCTCGTCGATCTCGATCGGAATGATCACGACGTGGCGATTTTCCATCTGCTGCCTCCTCAAGTATTTCAACTACCGGCATGCGGCTCGATCCGGAGGAATTCCCAACGAATGCGGGAAGGGGCCGGAACCATCTGGACGCAGCTTGCACACGCATATCCGCAGGCGACGAATCCTCTTGCTGGACCGGCAAGTTGCTCGGCGTGGTCCGGGGCCGTCGGCCGAACAGCCAGCCATCCCCGGCGGCGAGAGCCAGCGCGTTTTGCCAGGACAGCATGAATCTTTGCGGCATCCGTGGCGCCGTCGCACGCTGATGGCATGAGCGAGTTCGAGTTGATACGAGATGGTGAACAGACCTGGGACGTCGTGGTGGTCGGGGGTGGGACCGCCGGCCTTTCCGGGGCTTTGAATCTGGCCCGGGTGCGCCGGTCGGTTCTGGTGATCGACAAGGGTGAGCCCCGCAATGCTCCGGCTGCCGGCGCGCATGGTGTGCTCGGCCGCGAGGGCATCTCTCCTCTGGAGCTACTGCGGCTCGGGCGCGAGGAGGTCGCCTCGTACGGCGGTCGTGTTGTTTCGGGGCAGGTCACGCGGATCTCCCGGGACGGCGCGGGCTTCCGGGTTGTCACCGAGGACGGGCAGCACCTACGGACACGCAGAGTGCTGGTGACCACTGGTCTGGTCGATGTGCTGCCGGACGTGCCAGGGCTGGCCGAACGGTGGGGGCGGGACGTGCTGCACTGCGTGTACTGCCACGGCTGGGAAGTCCGGGACAAGGTCATCGGGGTGCTCGGCAACTTCCACCAGGCACTGTTGTTCCGTCAGATGTCCAAGGACGTCACGCTGTTCCTGCACACCGCAAGGGAACTGACCGACGAACAGTGGGAGCAGCTGGCTGCTCTCGGCGTCGCCGTGGTCGACGGTGAGGCCACCGGGCTCGAGGTCGACAGCCAGGACCAGCTGGCGGGCGTGCGGCTGGCATCGGGAAAGGTGGTGCCGGTCCAGCAACTGGTGGTCGCCCCCCGGTTCCTCGCGCGCGGGGGTTTCCTGCGCGAGCTGGGCGTGACGATGCGGGAACACCCCATGGGCCTGGGGGAGCAGCTCCAGGTGGACGCCTCCGGGTTCACCGGAGTGCAGGGCGTGTGGGCCGCGGGGAACGTCAGCGATGTATTGGCCGGGGTTCCCGCCGCGGCAGCGGCCGGCACCACCGCGGCCGCCGCGATCCACATGGACCTGCTGAAGGCCGACGCGGAAGCCGCCGCCCGTGCGGCGAAGGACGGTGAAGTGTTCAGCGGGGCGATGGAGGCCGAGGTGTCGCGGCGGGTGCTGGGCAGCCGTGCGCACGGACTGGGCTCCCTCCCCGGTGGGAACTGAGCCCTTACCGCGACCGGGTCAGGTGGCGCGGACCCGGAGGTGGGCCCGTTCTCCCTGGCGTCCAAGCAGGATGAGAAGTTCAACGGCCTGGTCGCCGTCGGCGCCACGGGCCGCGTCCAGGCCCCCTGCCTGGGCGATCTGCCGGTCGGCGGCGGCGAGTCGGGACTTCAGCGCACCGTCGGCGCGCCGGGTGAGGGCGCCGCGTCCGCGGGGGGTCTATGCGGGTAGATGATTCCCTCATCATAATGACGGGGGCATGCCATCCTGCATAGGGTTTTCACAGCGTGGGCAGATGAACTTCTCAGCTCTGCAAGGAAGTTGATACAGCGTCAGGCCAGAGGGTTGTCGTGTCCCTCGCCCCGCTCGTCGGCCGGCCGGGGGCCGAAGTGGCGGCGCTCCGCCCCCTCGATGGTCCTGTCGTTGATGGAGGCCTCGCGGCGGCACATCAGGCCGTTGTCGGCGAACTCCCACAACTCGTTGCCGTACGAGCGGAACCAGCGGCCCCCGGCGTCGTGCCACTCGTACTGGAAGCGGACGGCGATGCGGTTGCCGCCGAAGCTCCACAGGCTCTTGCGCAGCGCGTAGTCCAGTTCGCGCTCCCACTTGGCGGTCAGGAAGGCGACGATCTCCGCGCGGCCGGTGAGGAACACATCGCGGTTGCGCCAGACGGAGTCCTCGGTGTAGGCGAGGGCGACCCGGTGCGGGTCGCGGGTGTTCCAGGCGTCCTCGGCGGCCTGGACCTTGGCCAGGGCGCCGTCGAGGTCGAAGGGTGGCAGGGGCGGGCGGGTGTCGGACATGGCGGGGCGGTCCTCCGGGCCGGTCAGCGGATCGGCCGCAGCATGTCGGAGCGGACCCGCAGGGTCTGCTCGGCGGCGTCCTTCAGGTCGACGTACGACGTGGTCATGTATGCGACGCGGGCCAGTGTGTTGCCGTCGGCCCAGGCGCAGGCCGGATAGGTGAGGGCCTGTCCGTCGGTCCAACTGCGGCTCAGGTACTCACAGCTGACCCGGACGGGTGAGGAGGCCGGGGTGAGGTCCCTGGGCGGGGTGACCACTTTCACGGGGCTGGCCGTGGAGCCGCGCTCGGCGAGCAGCCGGGCGCGCAGCGAGGCGGTGTTCCTGAATCGGCCGTACATGCCGGTCACGACCACATCGTCGTAGTCGGCGCCCTTCAGTCGGTACGACGCGACGACGCCGTGGGCGGCTTCGGCGTCCAGGCTCGGCCGCCAGGTCCGCGCCATGGTCCGGCCGGTGGTCGCAGAGTCGTCCCGGCGCAGCTCGTACCGGCCGTCGAGCACCGTGTGCGGAACCGTCAGCGTGGAATCGGCCCGGGGAAAGCTCCGGTCGAGGACCTTCCCGGACAGCACGACCGCCGCCAGGATCGCCACGACCAGCAGCAGGGCCCCGCCGATGACCGCTGCCAGGAGGGCGACCCGTCTCTTCCGCGGCGGGGGCTGGGGCGGTGCGCCCCAAGGGTCGAGATGCGCCGACTGCGGCGCCGAAGGCATGGACATGCCAGAAAGATATCCGATGTGATCATGGAGTCACGCGCGCTGTCCGCCGGTGCCGCGCCAGTGCCGGATCTCCAGCGCCGCGGCGACGTCCAGCGGATGCTCGGCGAGGGGGCGGGGGAGCAGCCGGTCGGCGCGGCCGAGGCGGCGCAGCAGGGTGTTGCGGTGGGCGAACAGCCGGGTGGCGGCCCGCGAGGCGTTGCACTGTTCGGCCAGGAAGACACGGACCGCGTCGATGAGGTCGTCCGGGGCGTGCTCCAGATCGCCGAGGGTGCGCTGGACGAAGCGGTCGGCGCGCTCCAGGTCCTGGGAGAGCAGGGCGACGAGTTCGACCTCGTCGTGCGAGGCGAGACGCTGGGCGGAGGCCAGCCGGGCGAGCATCCGCTGGGTGGTGAGGGCGTCCAGATGGCTGCGGCGGAAGCCGTCGACGCCCAGGGCCGGTGAGCCGAGCGCGATCCGCACGGCGGGCAGCCGGCCGAGCCCGGCCCGCACCCGGTCGGTGTCCGGCCGCCCGGTGAGCCACACCCAGCGGGTGGCGTCGCTCGCCATGACGCTGAGCAGGTGCGCGGGACCCGCCGCGGCGGCCAGCAGATCGGCGGCGCGGTCGAGCTGGCGCAGCTCCGCCTCGGGGGCGTCGGTCCAGACGACGGCCGCGGTATGGGTGCCGTCCAGCGGATAGCCGAGGCGGGCCTCGGCGCGCTGACGGGCCATGGGCGCGCCGTCCAGGAGCAGGGTGACGGTCTCGCGGCGCTCGGCGTGGGTGCCGCTGGTCAGCTCGGTCAGCTCGGCGTTCATCTGCGCGGACACGGCCGCGACGGTCCGGTCGACGAAGTCGGAGATGGAGCGCAGGGACACATCGAGCAGCTCGGCGAGTTCCTCGTTCTCGCCGGTGAGCGAGCAGGCGATCCGCGTCCACACCCGCACGGCCACGCTTTCGCCCGCGCGATAGGAGTCCAGCGCGGACTCGGCCAGCCCTCGGCGCACGATGTCCCGGGCGATGGCGCGGGTCACCTCGCTCTCATGGGCGGGCACGGGCGCGCCCGGGGCGTTGATGTTGGCGGCGGCCCAGTGCAGCAGATTGGCCCGGTTGGCCCGCCGGATGCCGGCCGAGAGCACCGGATCGTCGGCGATCGGCCTGCGCGACTCGCCGGCCAGGGTGGCCGCGTCGAGCTCGGCCAGCCACTCGGGCCGGGGGGTGAGGGCGATCTCGGCGCCCTGCCGGATCAGCTTCCGGATCCGGGGCGAGGGGGGACTCCACGACATGGCAGGCACCGTAGCAGTGCCAGAGTGCACAAGTGGAGGGCGAATCCTGGTGCGAACTGCCTCTAGGCGTGGGCCGTGTTCATTCCGACGATGGAGCGATCCACCGCCGCTGTGAGGGAGCCGCCCATGTCCTGCGAAGCCGACGCACCCGCCGCCGAGCATCTGGACGTCCTGATCGTCGGCGCCGGGATATCCGGCATCGGCGCCGGCCACTATCTGACGACCGGACTGCCCGACAAGAGCTTCGCGATCCTGGAGGCGCGCGCCGACCTCGGCGGCACCTGGGACCTGTTCCGCTACCCCGGCATCCGGTCGGACTCCGATCTGCACACCTTCGGCTACGAGTTCAAGCCGTGGCGGGACGCGGAGTCGATAGCCGACGCGCCGCAGATCCTCGCCTATCTGCGGGAGACCGTGCGCGAGAACCGCCTGGAGTCCCGCATCCGCTACCACCACAAGGTGCTCGGCGCCTCCTGGTCGAGCGAACAGGCGCGCTGGACGGTCGAGATCGAGCGCAGGGACACCGGCGAGCGGACGACGCTGACCTGCGGCTGGTTCTTCTGCGCGATGGGCTACTACCGTTATGACGCCGGATTCACCCCGCACTTCGAGGGGCGGGAACGTTTCACCGGGGCGATCGTGCACCCCCAGCAGTGGCCCGAGGACCTCGATCACGCGGGCAAGCGCGTCGTGGTGATCGGCAGCGGCGCCACTGCGGTCACCCTCGTTCCGGCGATGGCGCGCACCGCCGCCCGGGTGACGATGGTCCAGCGCACCCCGTCGTACATCATGCCGGTGCCCCGCAAGGACCCGATCGCCAACGCGCTGCGCGGACTCCTCGGCGACCGGCGGGGATACGCGCTCGCCCGGCGCAAGAACATCGCCCGGCAGCGCGCCGTCTGGTCCTTCTGCAAGCGGCACCCGAAGGCGGCGCGCCGGATCATCCGCTGGGTCAACACCCGGCAACTGCCCGCGGGCTACCCTGTCGACGAGCACTTCAACCCGCCGTACGACCCCTGGGACCAGCGGCTGTGCGCGGTCCCGGACGGCGACCTCTTCCAGGCCATCAGGAACGGCAGCGCCTCGATCGTGACCGACCGGATCAGCACCTTCACCGAGAAGGGCGTCCTGCTGCGGTCGGGCCGCGAGATCGAGGCCGACATCATCGTCACCGCCACCGGACTGAACGTGCGGGCGCTGGGCGGCATCCCGGTGACCGTCGACGGAGCCGCCGTACATCTGCCCGACACCATCGCCTACAAGGGCATGATGCTCTCCGGCGTCCCCAACCTCGCCTTCGCCATCGGCTACACCAACTCCTCCTGGACCCTGAAGGTCGGCCTGCTTTGCGAGCACTTCTGCCGTCTGCTGGCCCATATGAGCACGCACGGCTACGACAGCTGCCGCCCCGAACCCGCCGACCCCGCCATGCCGACCCGGCCGTTCCTCGACTTCGGGGCCGGCTACATCCAGCGCGCCGTCGACCAACTGCCCCGGCAGGGCGACCGCATGCCCTGGCTGACCTCCACCGGCTACACCGACGACGTACGACTGCTGCGCTGCGACAGCGTCACCGATCCCGAACTGCGCTTCGCCCGGGTCGGCGCCGCCGAGCGCCGGGCGGTGGCCCGATGAACGACACCGAGGACCGCTTCCTCACCACACCGGCGGGCCTGCGCCTGTGCTACCGCCTCGACGGACCCGAAGACGGTGTGCCCCTGCTGCTGATCGCCGGTCTCGGCCTGGACCTCACCTCCTGGCCGCGGCCGATGGTGGACGCCTTCACCGGCAACGGCTTCCGGGTCGTCCGCCCCGACAACCGGGACATCGGCCGCTCCGACCGGATGCGGACCCCGCCGCCGGGGCTGCTGCGCCAGGCGCTGGCCCGGCCGCGCCCGGACGCCTACGACCTCGCCGACATGGCCGAGGACACCCGCCATCTCCTCGACCACCTCGGCATCGAACGGGCCCACCTGGTCGGCATGTCGATGGGCGGCATGATCGCCCAGACCCTCGCGGCCCGGCACCCGCACCGGGTCACCACCCTGACGTCCGTCTTCTCCACCACCGGCAGCAGGAAGGTCGGTCAACCGGCGCTCTCCACCCTGGTGCGCATGGCCAGGCGCCTCGCCAGGACCCCCGAGGAATCGGTGACCCGGCACCTGGCCCTGCTCGCCCACATCGGCTCCCGGGTCTTCCCGCCCGACGAGGCGCGCGAGCGGGCCTGGGCCGGCGCGGTGTGGGAACGCGGCCGGGACCCCGAGGGCGTCGCCCGCCAGATCGGCGCCATCCAGGCATCCGGCGACCGCGCCGCCGAACTGCGCCGGATCACCGCCCCCACCGTGGTCGTGCACGGCACCCGGGACCCCATGGTGCACCCGAGCGGCGGCCGCGCCACCGCCGCCGCCGTCCCCGGCGCCCGGCATGTGGAGATCACCGGCATGGGCCACCATCTCGCCCCCGGGGTCCTCGACCGCCTCGTCGGCCTGACCACCGACCTCGCCCGCGGCCACGGTGCCGCCGTCACCCGCACCCGGACGGGGGAAGCCGCATGAACACCGTCACCGGCAAGGTCGCCGTCGTCACCGGCGCCGGCTCCGGCATCGGCCGGAGCCTCGCGTCCGAACTCGCCCGCCGCGGCGCCCGGCTCGCCCTCAGCGACATCGACGGAACCGGCCTGGCAGAGACCGCCGCCCAGGTCACGTCCCTCGGCGCCGAGGTGCACACCGCGCGGCTCGACGTCAGCGACCGTACGGCCGTCGAGAGTTACGCCACGGCCGTCGCCGAGCACTTCGGGGCGGTGCATCAGGTGTACAACAACGCCGGTATCGGCGGAGGCGGCGGCACCGTCCTGGAGACCGACTGGAGCGTCTACGAGCGTACGATCGCGATCAATCTCTTCGGGGTCGTCCACGGCACCAAGGCGTTCCTGCCCCATCTGATCGCCTCGGGGGACGGACATGTCGTCAACATCTCCAGCCTCAACGGGATCATGGCGCAGCCCACGCTGAGCGCCTACTGCGCCGCCAAGTTCGGGGTGCGCGGATTCACCGAGACGCTGCGCACGGAGATGCTCGCGGGGCACCATCCCGTACGGGTCAGCGTCGTGCACCCCGGCGGGGTCAGGACCAACATCGCCGCCGCGGCCCTCGGCGCGGCCCGCGGGCAGGGCATCGAGATCCCCGCCCGGCAGCTGGCCCGCGCCCGCGTCTACAACGACAAGCTCCTGAAGATGCCCGCCCGGCAGGCCGCCACGATCATCGTCGACGGGGTGGAGGCCGGCCGGCCACGCATCATGGTGGGCCGGGACGCCCAGCTCGCCGACCTCGTCGTCCGGCTCTTCCCACGCCTGTCACCGAAGCTGACCGTACTGCTCGAACGCAGGCTCTTCGGCAAGGCGTGAGGGGGAGGGGGCGATCACTCCGCTGCCGTGCCTCCCTCCTCCACCACCGTCCGCAGCGCGATGTAGTCCGTGCCGGGCCGCAGATGCAGGCTGAAGACCGTGAGCAGGTCGCCCTCGGTGCTGTACCCCGCCTTTGTGGCGCGCGGTGCCAGGGCCCGGCCGCCGACCAGTGCCGGGAGGCCCGCCACCCGCAGGTCCACTCCGTGGCGCGGGGCGGCCCTGACGAACTCGATCCGGGACCACTCCACGGTCTCGGTGAAGGGCGCCAGGGTCATCCCGGCGCGGGTGAACGTCAGCGGCCCCAGGCCCAGTTCGCCACCGGCGCGCAGCTCGGCGAGATGCCGCTGCCCGAGAGCCGCGCCGACCCGCTGGGACGCCACCGTGATGAAGCTCTCCGCGCTGCCCCGCGCGGCACCCCGGAAGAGGACGTCCCCGAGGCTCGCCCCGGGCTCGGAGGCGAAGAAGTTCTTCGCCTCCACCCGGATCCTGCGGCCCGTGTACGGCACGATCACCGTCTTGAAGTAGTCGTGCGAACGGGAGAAGTTGATGGAGACCTCGACATGGACCGTGCCCACCGAGGCGATCTCGGGCCATGTGTGGACACGGGCCCGCCCGCCGCGGCGGCCGATCCGGAAACCCTCCTCGTACAGATCGATCCGCATCCCGGTGTGCCGCACCATGAACGCCAGGGACACCGCCAGCACCGCGAACGTGACGACGAGCGTCACCACCAGCGACGCGTCCGCGGACTGCTTGCTCCATACGACGCACTCGACGACGAAGCAGATCACCGCGACCGTCATCACCTGGAGAGGGCGGCGCGGCAGAGTCCCCCGGTAGACCCGCACCAACTCGCCCAGCCCGTCCGTCTGTTCCCGCCCCGACTCCACGTCCACCTCACAAGATCTCGAAACCGTCCGGCGACGAGTCTCGAAGCGGGCGCCCCGGGTGGCCAGGGTGGAAATACTCAAAGTCCGGGGCCACTACATTGATGCGGATGACGACGCGGGCACAGGTGACGACGGACGGCGGCCTCGGCGCCGAGGCGACCACGCTGATCGGCCGGCGGGCCGAGACCGCCCGGGTCGGACGGCTGCTGTCGGGCGCCCGCCTGGTCACGCTCACCGGTGTCGGCGGCGTCGGCAAGACCAGGCTCGCGCTGCGGGTCGCCCGGGACGCTGAGGCCGCCTTCCCGGACGGCGTCCATGTGGTCGAACTCGCGGACCTGCGGGAGGGCGACCTGCTGGCGCAGCGCCTGTGCACCGCGCTGGGCCTCGCCGACCCGGGGCGCGCGGGGAGCGACGGCACGGACGTACTGGCCGCTCGACTGCGCGACAGACAAGCACTGTTGGTGCTCGACAACTGCGAACACCTCGTCGACGCCTGCGCCCTGCTCACCGAGACCCTGCTGCGCGCGGCGCCGGGCCTGCGCATCCTGGCGACCGGCCGCCAGACGCTCGGCATCACCGCCGAGCACGTCTTCCCCGTGGAACCCCTGCCCGTCCCGGACCCCGCAGGTGAGCCCTCCCTCGGTGAACTCCTCGGCTGCCCGGCCGTCACCCTGTTCGCCGAACGCGGCGCCGCCGTCAGCCGCGGATTCGCCGTCACGGCTGAGAACGCGACGACGGTGGCCCGCCTCGTGCACCGGCTCGACGGGCTGCCCCTCGCGATCGAACTGGCCGCCGCCCGGCTGCGCACCCTCACCGCCGAGGAGATCCTCGACCGGCTCACCGACCGGTTCGCGCTGCTGACCACGGGCAGCCGCACCGCCGTGCCCCGCCAGCGCACCCTGCGCGAGCTGATCGACTGGAGCCACGCCCTGTGCACCGACCGGGAACGCGCGCTGTGGGCACGGGCCTCGGTCTTCTCCGGCGGCTTCGACCTGGCCGGCGCGGAGGCCGTCTGCGCCGACGCCGACCTGCCCGCCGCCGCGGTGCTCGACGTCCTCGACGGGCTCGTGGAGAAGTCCGTCCTGACACACCGGCAGCACGACGGCCGCTCCCGCTACCACATGCTGGAGACCGTACGGGAGTACGGGCAGGAGCGCCTTGCCGCGTCGGGCGGCGAGGGCGTACTGCGCCGCCGGCACCGCGATCACATGCTCGCGCTCACCGGGCGGGCCCAGCGGGAGTGGTTCGGGCCGCGGCAGGTGGAGTGGTTCACCCGGCTGCGGCTGGATCATGCCAACCTGGGCGCGGCCCTGGAGTACTGCCTGCGGACGCCCGGTGAGACGGCGGCGGGACTGGCCATGGCGGTCGCGCCGCGGCACTACTGGATCCGGTCGCGCTCCCTCGCCGAGGGCCGGCGCCGGCTCGGTGACCTGCTGGCCGCCGGGGACGGCGAGGCGGGCCCGCCGCGCGCGTACGCCCTGGCCACCCACGTCTACCTCGGCATCCTCCAGGGCCGGCCGGCCGAGGAGTCGCTCGCCGCTCTGGACGACTGCGCGGCGCTCGCCGAGCGGCACGGCGATGTCCACGCCGCGTCCTGGATCGCGCACCATCGCGCGATGCTCGCCACCTGGCGCGGCGAGTTCGCGGCCGCGGCCGCGCTGTTCGAAGGGGCCCGTACGGCCTTCCGCGCCGCCGGGCTGCTCGACGCGGAGGTCGAGTGCGCGGTCAAGCAGGCCATCGTCCACGCCTACGGCGGTGACGCCGGTACGGCCGCGCGGCTGTGCCGTGAGGTGCTGACCGTCACCGAGGCGCACGGCGAGAGCTGGCTCAGGGGGCTCGCGCTGTTCGCCGAGAGCCTGCTCGCCCGGCGGTCCCGCGCGCCCCGGGAGGCCGCCGAGCCGGCTCGCCGCGCCATCCGTCTGCTCCGCCCCTTCCACGACTGGTGGGACATCGCGATGTGCGTGGAGGTGATCGCCTGGAGCAGCGCGGGTGAGCCGCGGCGGGCGGCCCGACTGCTGGGTGTGCTGCACCTGTTGTGGGGATCGGTCGGGGTGAGCCTGAGCACGGCGCCGTTCATGCGCGAGGAGCACGGCCGGTTCGAGGAGGAGGTGCGGTCGGCGCTCACCGCGGCCGAGTTCGAGCGGGCGTTCCGGCGCGGCGCCGAGACCACCCTGGACCAGGCGCTGGACCATGTCCTGGACGCGGCACCGCCCGCGCCCGGGGAACGCCCCGCCTCGCCGCTGACCCGGCGGGAGTGGGAGGTGGCGGACCTCGTCGCGGAGGGACTCACCAACAAGCAGATAGCCGCGCATCTCGTGATCGCCCGGCGCACCGCGGAGAACCACGTCGAACGGATCCGCGCGAAGCTCGGCTTCACCTCCCGCTCCCAACTGGCCGTCTGGGCACATCGGAAGAGGGAGGAGGGCGCCCCGTGAGCATGGGCTTCGTTACCGGAGACGGCGAGCGGTGTCCGGTGGTGGATGCCCAACCGGGTGCGGGAGTACGGCCGACCGGTCCTGGCCGCCGGCGCCGGACCCGGCACCCGAGGGCCCGGTGCTTCAGGACGGCAGATGCCCCGCGAGGGCTTCGAGGAGCCGGTCCGCGGGCAGGGCCGGCAGGGTGCGGCCCGCGTGGCCCGTGGTGGTCGTCGCGGCGAGCAGGGAGTTGAGGACGGCCTCCTCGACGGCGTCCAGGACGGCCGCGAACAGCGGGCTCAGATCGGCGTCCGGGACCGGCGCGCCGGAGTCCGGGCGGGTCGTGAAGACGAGGGCGTAGTCGCCGCTGCCATGGCTGTAGGCGGCGCCGACGCGGGCCAGCGCGAACACGGCGCGGCGCGCGACGCGGGTGAGTTGGCGGGCGTCCAGCGGGGCGTCCGTGGCGACCACGATCATGCAGGAACCGGTCTCCGCGGCCGGTCCCGGAGCGCCGCTGAGGCCGAGGGAGCCCGGGGTGATGGCGCGGCCCAGCACCCGCAGCGTGCCACCGAAGTTCGCCTGCACCAGGGCCCCGACCGTGTACGGCCGCCCGCCCAGGTCCGTCGTACGCGAGGACGTGCCGATGCCCGCCTTGAAGCCCAGGGCGCCGGTGCCGGTGCCCGCGCCGACACAGCCCTCGGCCACCGGGCCGCCGCAGGCCGAGTCGAGCGCGGCCCGCACATGCTCCTCGCGCACCGGGCGGGCGCGGATGTCGGACAGATGGCCGTCGTTGCACTCGCCCACGACCGGGTTGAGGCTCTGTACGCCCGAGCAGCCGGGACGCTCCAGCATCCAGCCGACCAGGGCGTCCGCGACCCGGAACGCCGACAGGGTCGAGGTCAGCAGGATCGGCGTCTCCAGCGAGCCGAGTTCGGTGAGCTGGGTGGTGCCGATGAGCTTGCCGTAGCCGTTGCCGGTGAACACCCCGGCGGGCAGCGGCGCGTGGGGACCGACCGCGTCCGGTACGACGGCGGTCACCCCGCTGTGCACATCGGGCGGCCGGCGGACCGTGGTGTGCCCGACCCGGACGCCGGGCACATCGGTGATCGCGTCGAGCGGCCCGGGGGCGAACTCCCCGACCACGATCCCGAGATCACGGGCCCGGGGCCGGGCCGGGGACGGGTGCGCGGAGGATTCCATACCGCAGGACGCTACCCCCGCCGCCCCCTCACGCCGCCTGCTCCTCGATGTAGGACAGGCACGCCTGCCGGGAGTCCTCCTCATGGACGACCTCCCAGCCGTCGGGCACGGTGATGCCGACGGGCCAAAGGGAGTACTCGGCGAGGGAGTTGCGCAGGACGACGTAAGAACGGTCCGTGTCGTCGAAGGGGTTGGTCATCGAGGGCTCCGGTCGAAGGGGGCGGGTCTCAGTCGAACAGGCGGCGGCTCATGCCGCGCACGGCGAGGAACCAGGCGGCCGCGGTGCAGCAGCCGAGCACCGCCAGATGCAGCAGATCGACGGCGCCGAGCGTGCCGAAGGCCGCGTGCCGCACCAACTGCATGCAGTGGTAGATGGGGTTGACGGCCGCCACGATCCGCAGCCAGCCGGACAGCCCCGACAGCGGGAAGAAGACACCCGCCGCCATAACGAGCGGCGTGAGGACGCCGGAGACGACCAGCCGCAGCCAGTCGATCGCCGGGACCAGCGTGGAGACCCACATCCCGCCCAGCGCGAAGGCCAGCCCCGACACCAGGGTGATCAGCGGCACGAGCAGCAGCGAGGGCCCCAGCGGCAGACCGATGGCGATGGTGACGAGCAGCGGCACCGAGCTGTAGACGGCGGACTTCGCCGCGATCCAGGACGCCTCGGCGGTGACCAGCTCCCACACGTCCACCGGGCGGCTGAGCACCGCGTCGTAGAGATGCTGGTAGCAACGCCGGTTGTAGGTCTCGAACATGCCGGCGAACGCGGAGGCGAACAGGACGGAGGTGACGACCATGCCCACGCCGAGGAACTGCGGATACGGGCGGCCCTCGGCCGAGTTCACCAGATGGTTGAAACCGGCGCCGAAACCGGCCAGGTACACCAGCGGCTCGATCAGCGAACCGAAGGTGATGGCGGGCCAGTAGCGCCGGAACAACAGCAGTTCACGCCGCCACACCGCGCGCAGCGCGGGCAGCAGGGTGGGAGTGGGGGCGTCGTCGGCGGCCGTCGGCGCGAGGGTCTTCGCCGGGGGAGCCGGTGCGGCGCTCGTCATGAAGGGGTCCCTTCTGGTGGGGTCGGCGGGCGTGCCGGTGTCAGACGAACAACTCGCCGGTCAGGATGACGAACACGTCCTCCAGCGTGGTCGGACGCAGCACGTCCGCGGGCCCCAGCGCCGTGCGCAGCGACTCGGGCATCGTCTCGGCGCGCAGGACCGACACCGACAGTCCGGTACGACGGCTGGGCAGCTCCGCCCGCCGTACCAGCTCCTCCACCTCCGCACGGCGGGCCGCGTCGCCCCGGAACTCGGCGGCCTGCGCCCCCGCGTGGACGCGCAGCAGCTCCTGCGGGGAGCCCTGGGCGATCAGCCGGCCCGCGAAGACGACGGCGACCTCGTCGGCGAGGCGCTCGGCCTCCTCGATGTAGTGCGTCGACATCAGCACCGTGGTGCCGGACTCGCGCAGCGCCTCGATCACGTCCCACAGGCCCTGCCGGATCTGCGGGTCGAGGCCGACCGTCGGCTCGTCGAGCAGCAGCAGCCGCGGCGCGGTGAGGATGCCCCGGGCGAGCAGCAGCCTGCGCCGCATACCGCCGGACAGCTCCTCCACCCGGCTGCCCGCCCGGTCGGTCAGCCGGACGGCGGCCAGCGCACGGTCCACCGCCCCGTCGTACTCGGCGGCCGAGAGGGAACTGAACCGGACGAACACCTCAAGGTTCTGACGAACCGTCAGCTCGATGTCGAGGTTGTCCTCCTGCGGTACGACACCGAGCAGCGAGCGCACCCGGCGGGACCCGGCCGGCATGGAGTGCCCCAGCACTTCCACCGCGCCGCGGGTTGCCCGGCTCTGGCCGGTGATGAGCCGCATGGTGGTGGACTTTCCCGCGCCATTCGGCCCGAGGAGACCCATGAATCGACCCGGTGGAATATCGAGACTGAGTCCGTCCACGGCGTTCGTCGAGCCATAGGTCTTTACAACATCCCGAAAAAGGACAGTGGGGACGCTCACCCGGTAAATTCCCCCCTTTGGATACGCGGCACGGACGAGGTCCAGGGGCGTCGGGCCCGCCGCAACAGCCCATACAAGCGCACCGGGTGCCCGGTTGTGAACCCCCTTCTGCCTGCGCGGCGTTGTTGGTAGGGTGCCGCATGATCAAGCCCCGACGTGGGCATGTGCCAATCCGGGGGGTTTGATGAGGGCACGCATAGTCGTGCTTGTCGCCGGGCTGCTGCTGGTGCTCATCGGCGCCGACTGTGCATTGGTCGTACGCGCCGTACCCGATCCGGTACGAGCGGATGCCGCGCCCTCGGCGTTCAGCGCATATCGAGCCAAGGCTGATATCGCGCATTTCGCGGAAGCACCGCATCCTTCGGGAAGCGCGCGAGCAGAACAGGCCCGTGGCTTTGTGCGTGACCGACTGTCCGATCTCGGACTGAAACCGGTGGAGATCGAGGGGACCGAGACGGTTCCCGGCGACGGCGCCTCCCATCTGGCCGGCCGGGTGCACGACATCTCCGTCACCATCCCGGGCCGCTCCTCCACCGGCCAGGTGCTCCTCGTCGCCCATACCGACTCCGTGCTCACCGGGCCCGGCGCCTCCGACGACGGCCTCGGCGTGTCGTCCCTGCTGGAGATCGCCCGCATCCTCACCGAGGGCCCCCGCCCGCGCAATGACTTCGTCCTGTTGTTCACCGACTCGGAAGAGACCGGCCAACTCGGCGTCCGCGCCTATGTCCACAGCCTCGGCAAGGCCGACGACACGCCCCGGGTCGTCCTGAACCTGGAAGCGCGCGGCACCGCCGGACGCGCCGTCATGTTCGAGACCGGCGACCACAGTTCCGCCCTGGTGAAGGCCCTCGGCGGTCACCCGCCCGTGGCGACCTCGCTGTCCGCCGAGGTCTACCGGCGGCTGCCGAACGACACCGACTTCACCCAGCTGCGCAAGGCCGGCATGACCGGGCTGAACTTCGCGGTCATCGGCGACAGCGCCGACTACCACGCCCCCGGCGACGACCTCGCCCATGTCCACCCGGGCAGCCTCCAGGACCTCGGCGACACCGTGCTCGCCGCCGCGCACCGGCTGTCCGCCACCGACCTGCGGGACGTCACCCGGTCCTCCGACGCCACCTGGTTCAACGTCGGCCCCCTGCTGGTTCGTTACCCGGCGGGCGCCGTGCTCCCGCTGGCCCTCGCCGCGCCGCTCGCCCTCCTCGCGGCCGGCTGGTACGCGCGCCGCCGCGGGGCGCTGCGCCCCGGCGCCGTGCTGCGTCCCGCGCTCACCTTCCCGCTCGCCCTGGTGGCCACGGCCGCGCTCGGCTGGGGCACCTGGCAGGTCCTGGTGCTGATCCGGCCGTACTACGCCTCGTTCCTCACCGGTGACCCGTACCGCACCGGCCCCGCGATCACCGGCCTGCTGCTGCTCACCGCCGCCCTCACCGGCCTGTGGGCCGCGTGGGCCGGGCGGCGCTGCGGCGCGCTGGAGACGGCGGCCGGCATCGGGGTGTGGCCCGCGCTGCTCGCCGTACCCACCGCCCTGCTGCTGCCCGGCGCGGCGTACGTGTTCACCTGGACCGCGCTCGGCGTGGCGGCCGGCGTCGCCCTCGGCGCCCGCGCCGCCGAGGACTCCCCGTGGCGCACCACGGCCCTCATCGGCTCGGCGCTGCCCGCCGTGGTCGTCCTGGTGCCGCTCGTCACCCTGCTCTTCCCCACCCTCGGCCTCGCCACGGCGGCGGTCCCGCTGGTCCTGGCCGCCCTGGCGCTCGCCGTCCTCGCGGCCCCGTTCAGCCGCTGGTCGCGGGGGCTGCGGGCCAGGCGCCTGGTCGCCGTCGCGGTCGTCGTCGCGCTGGCCGGCACCGCGTGCGTCGGCGGCGCGGTCGCCGCCGACCGGCCCGACGCGGACCATCCGCGGCCGGTCAGCCTCATGTACGCCCTCGACGCGGACCACGGGCGCGCCTACTGGGTGTCCGAGGACACCGACCCGGCCTCCTGGGTCACCGGCTACACCGGGCACCGCCGCACCGAGGCACTGGAGGCGTGGTCACCCGCCCTCGCCGCGCCCCCCGGCGGACTGCTCGCGGGACCGGCCCCCGTCGCCCCGGTCGCCACGCCCGAGGTCAGCACCGTCTCCGACACCCGCTCCGGCGCCACCCGCACCGTGCGCCTCAAGGTCGGGCCCAGGACCGGCAGGCCCGCCCTGCTCGCCCTGTACGTCGACACCTCCACCGCCCAGGTCGTCCGGGCCCGGGTCGCGGGCACCCCCGCGGGGACCCCGGACCTGTCCGGCGGGGTCAACCGCCCGCACGCCGGATCGCCGTGGAAGTGGGGCCTGCTGATGGTCGCGCCCGACCCGCGCGGCCAGGACGTCACCCTCGTCGTCCGCGGCGACAAGCCGCTGCGCGTGCTCGCCATGACGGAGGACTCCGGGCTGCCCGCCCAGGCCCTGAGCAGACCCCGGCCCGCCGACCTCACCTGGGAACCCGGCGCGGCGGGACTCTCCTTCGCCAGCCGCGTCTACACCATCTGACCCGGAACCCCGGCCACCACCCGGCCGGGACCACCTCCGGCCAGGCGACCCCTGGTCCCACCGGCCAGGCGATCCCTGGTCCCGACGAAAGAGAGCGCCCTGATGTCCACCCCCCACCGCACCGACACCACCGGCGAGGCCGAGCCCGTCCGCCTGCGCACCGCCGGCCCGGCCGACGCCGCCGCGATCACCGCCGTCTTCCTCGCCTCGCGCACCGCGGCCCTGCCGTACCTGCCCCGGCTCTACAGCGACGAGGAGACCCTCGGCTTCTTCGAGCACGTCGTCCTGCCCTCCTGCACCGTCTGGGTCGCGGAGCAGGGCGAGGGCGAGCAGACGCGGATCGTGGGGTTCGCCGCACTCGACAAGACCGTCCTCGACCATCTGTACCTGCACCCCGACGTGCGCCGCCGCGGTATCGGCACCGCCCTGCTGGAGACCGTGCGGCAGGCCTCCCCCGAGGAGCTCTCGCTGCACTGCTTCCAGCGCAACACGGACGCCCGCGCCTTCTACGAGCGGCACGGCTTCACCGCCGGGGAGTTCAACGACGGCAGCCGCAACGAGGAGAACGAGCCCGATGTGACGTACCACTGGACCGCTCGCTGACCCACCGCCCGGGCCCCGGCCCGACCACGCATCACCTCGTAGTGCATCCATCGCAACGGTGGGCCGCGGCAGGTACCTTCCGGCGGCCGTGATCAGGGAAGGGAACACCCAAGTGCAGGGCGAAGGCACCGTCGCGGGCGAGATCCCGCTGTCCTACGCGCAGCTCGCGCTGTGGTTCAACGACCGGCTCCAGCAGGGCGACGCCTCGTACAACATGCCGGTGGCGCTCCGTCTGCGGGGCCCGCTCGACATCGAGGTGCTGCGCGCCGCGCTCGCCGACGTCATCGGCAGGCACGGCGCCCTGCGGACCGTCTTCCCCGACCGGGACGGCACCCCCTACCAGCGGATCCTCGACGCCCGCGACGTCGAGACCCCGCTGTCGGTGGTGCCCGCCGACGAGGCCGCCCTGCCGGGGCTGATCGCCGCGGCCAGCCGCGAGTGCTTCGACCTGGCCACCGAGATCCCCCTGCGGCTGCGGGTGTTCGCGCTCGGACCGCAGGACCACCTGGTCCTGCTGGTCCAGCACCACATCGCGGGCGACGGCTGGTCGATGGCCCCGCTGGCCCGCGACCTGAACACCGCCTACCTCGCCCGCCTCGCCGGACAGGCCCCCGACTGGCCGCCGCTCGCGGCCGACTTCGCCGAACACGCCGTCGCCCAGCACCGCTCGCTCGGCAGCCTGGACGACCCCGACAGCGGCATCAGCGCCCAACTCGCCTACTGGAAAGAGGCATTGGCCGGCATCCCGGACTGCCTGCCGCTGCCCACCGACCGGCCGCGCCCACCCGTCATGTCCCACGAGGGCGACTACTTCCCCTGGGAGATACCCGCCGGACTGCACCGCGACCTGCTGGCCCTCGCCCGCACCTGCCGGGTCAGCCTCTTCATGGTCGTCCAGGCCGCGCTCGCCACCGTGCTCAGCCGCTCGGGCGCCGGCGACGACATCCCGCTGGCCAGCCCGACCGCCGGACGCGGCGACTCCCGGTACGACGACGTGGTGGGCTACTTCGTCAACCCGCTGGTGCTGCGCATCGACACCTCGGGCGACCCCACCTTCCGCGAACTGCTCAAGCGGGTGCGCCGTACCGACCTCCAGGGCTTCACCCACCAGGACATGCCGATCGAGCGGCTGATCACGGCCCTGAACCCGCCGCGCTCGCTCGCCTGGCACCCGCTGTTCCAGGTCATGCTGGCCTTCCAGAACCTGCCCGAGGCCACCCTCCAGCTGCCCGGCGTCGACTGCGAGGTGGTCGAGGCCGACCCCGGCGGCGCCAAGTTCGACCTGTCGTTCAACGTCATGGAGCGCAAGGACGCCGAGGGCGCCCCGGCCGGGCTGACCTGCTTCGTGGAGTACAGCAGCGACCTGTTCGAACGGGCGGGCGCCGAGGACTTCACCCGGCGGCTCGTCCTGGTCCTGGAGCGCGTCGCCCAGGACCCCGACCTCCGCCTCGGCGACATCGACCTGCTCACCGACGACGACCGCCGCGCCCTTACCTCCCGGTGGGAGGGCCCGGCGACCGAGGTCCCCGCCCTCGCCTACCACCGGGCCTTCGAGGAGCGCGCCGCCGCCGACCCGGACGCCCCCGCGCTGGTCGCCGCGGACGCCCGGCTGACCTTCGGCGAACTCGACGCCCGCGCCAACCGGCTCGCCCGCGAACTCGTCGAGCGGGGCGCGGCACCCGAGGCGCCGGTCCTGGTGCTGCTCGACCGCACGGCCGACCTCGTCGTGGCGCTGCTCGCCGTCCTGAAGTCGGGCGCCGTCTTCGCCCCGCTCACCCCGGACACCCCCGCCGAACGGCTCGCCGCCGTCGCCGCGAACCTGCGGCCGGTCTGCGCCGTCACCACCGCGGACACCGCGCCCCGGCTGCCCGCGGACACCCTCGCCCTGGTCCTGGACGAACCCGGGACGCGCGAGCGGATCGCCGCCCGCCCGGCCACCTGCCTCACCGACGCGGACCGCGCGGCACCCGTCCGCCCCGAGGACACGGCCTACGTCATCCACACCTCCGGCTCCACGGGCACCCCCAAGGGCGTCGCCGTCACCCATGACGCGCTCACCCACCTCGCCCACCACCACCGCTCCCGCATGGCACGCCGGTACGCGCCCGACGGCACCCCCCGCGTGCAGCTCGGCCTGGTCGCCTCGATCACCTTCGACACCGCCTGGGAACCCTTCTTCTGGCTCCTCGAAGGACACTGCCTGCACCTGCTCCCCGACGAGGTGCGCCTGGACCCCGAAGCCCTCGTCGCCGAGGTACGGCGCGAACGCCTCGACTTCCTCGACCTCACCCCCACCTACGCCCAGGCCCTGCTGACCGCCGGCCTCCTCGCCGAGGGCCACCACCGGCCGCGCGTCCTCATGCTCGGCGGCGAGGGCGTCGGACCCGAACTGTGGAGCAGGCTCGCCGCGGTCGAGGGCACCGCCGTGCACAACTACTACGGGCCCACCGAGTTCACCGTCGACGCCCTCACCTGCGAACTGGGCGACAGCCCCGTCCCCGTCATCGGACGGCCCCTGGACAACGTCCGCGCCGCCGTCCTCGACGAGCGGCTGCGCCCGGTGCCGCTCGGCGTGCCCGGCGAGCTGTACCTCGCCGGACCCCAGCTGGCCCGCGGCTATGTGGGCAGCCCCGCGCTGACCGCCGAACGGTTCGTCGCCGACCCCTACGGGCCGCCCGGGTCCCGCATGTACCGCACCGGTGACCTCGCCCGGCTGCTGCGCGACGGCCAGGTCGAGTACCTCGGCCGCGCCGACGACCAGGTCAAGATCCGCGGCTTCCGCATCGAACCCGGCGAGATCGAGGCCGTACTCGCCCGCCACCCCGGCGTCGCCCAGGCCGCCGTCGCGGTACGCGGCGAGGACAGCGGCGACCCGCACCTCGCCGCCTACGTCGTCCCGGCCGCCGGCACCCGCCCGCCCGGCGCGGCCGAGCTGCACGACCATCTCGCCGACCACCTTCCGTCGTACATGCTGCCCGCGGCCTACGCCCACCTCGACCGGCTGCCGCTCACCAGCAGCGGCAAGCTGGACCGGCGCGCCCTGCCCGAACCCGACCTGCGCGTCACCGACGACGCGGGCCGCCCGCCCGCCGACGAGCGGGAGGCCGCCCTGTGCGCGCTGTTCGCCGAGGTGCTGCGCGCGGACCAGGTCGGCCCCGACGACGACTTCTTCCGGCTCGGCGGCCACTCGCTGCTCGCCATGCGCCTGGTCAGCCGGGTGCGCGCGGCGACCGGCGCCGAACTGCCCATCCGCGCCGTCTTCGAGAGCCGCACCCCCGCCCGGCTGGCCCGGCTGCTCGGCGCCACCGAGCAGCGCCCCGCGCTCGTCCCGGCCGAACGCCCCGCCGAGACACCCCTGTCGCACGCCCAGCGGCGGCTGTGGTTCCTCCAGCGCCTGGAGGCCGAGAGCCCCGCCTACCACATCCCGCTGCCGCTACGGCTGGACGGCCCCCTGGACATCGGCGCGCTCGGCGCCGCGCTGCACGACGTCGTCGTCCGCCACGAGGCGCTGCGCACGGTCTTCCCCGACCGCGACGGCGTCCCCCACCAGCGGATCCTGGACGTGGCGGAACTGCCGTCGCTGCTGGACATCGCGCCCCTCGACCCCGCCCGCGCCGAGGGCGAGGCGCTGGCGGCCGAGCTGCGGGCCGCCGCGTCCGTGCCGTTCGACCTGGTGAACCGGCCGCCGCTGCGGGCCCGGCTGTATCTGCTCGGGCCCGGCCGGCACGTCCTGCTGCTGACCGTCCACCACATCGCCTGCGACGGCTGGTCACTCCAGCCGCTCGCCGCCGACCTCGCGAGCGCTTATCGGGCCCGCGCCGAGGGGCGCGCCCCCGACTGGTCGCCGCTGCCCGTCCAGTACGCCGACTACACCCTGTGGCAGCACCGGCTGCTCGGCGACGTCCGCACCCCGGGCACGCTCGCCGCCGGGCAGTGGGAGTACTGGCGTACGGCCCTCACCGGGCTGCCGGACGAGGTCCCGCTGCCCGTCGACCGCCGCCGCACCCCGGAGACCGGCCACGAGGGCGGCACCGTCCCGGTCCGCGTCGACGCCGCCACCCACCGGGCGCTCGCGGATCTCGCCCGCTCGGGCGGCGCCAGCCTCTTCATGGCCGTACAGGCCGCCCTCGCCGCCCTGTTGACGCGTCTGGGCGCCGGTACGGACATCCCGCTGGGCACCCCGGTGGCGGGCCGCACGGACGCCCACCTGGAGGATCTGGTCGGCTTCTTCGTCAACACGCTGGTGCTGCGCACCGACACCGGGGGAGACCCGACGTTCCGGGAGCTGCTGGAGCGGGTGCGCGAGCGGGACGTGGCCGACTACGCCCACCAGGACCTGCCCTTCGAGCAGCTGGTGGACCTGGTCAACCCCGAGCGCCAGCCCGGCCGGCACCCGCTGTTCCAGGTCGCCCTCGTGGTCGACCAGGGCGACGGCGTCCGCCTCGACATCCCCGGCGTCAGAGCCGAGCGGATCACGGTCCAGCTGGCCCCCGCCAAGTTCGACCTGACCGTGACCCTGGCCGCCGAACGCGCCGAGGACGGCACCGAGGGGCCGCTCACCGGCACCGTCGAGTACCGCACCGACCTGTTCGACCAGGCGGGCGCCGCGGCGCTGGCCGACCGGCTCACCCGGCTGCTCACCGCCGTGGCCGCCGACCCCGACCAGCCCATCGGCAGGATCGCGCTGCTCTCCGAGGACGAGCGGCGGCTGATCCTCGACAAGTGGAACGACACGCGGCACGAGCTGGAACCCACCACGCTCGCCGACTGTGTGGCCGAGCAGATCGCCCGGACCCCCGAGGCGACCGCCCTCGTCTTCGAGGGCGAGGAGGTGACGTTCGGCGCGCTCGACACCCGCATCGACGCCCTCGCCGCCCGGCTCTCGGCGCACGGCGTGGGCCGGGGCGACACCGTCGCGGTCGCCGTGCCCCGCTCCGTCGAGCTGATCGTCGCCGTGTGCGCCGCGCACCGCGCAGGCGCCGCGTACGTGCCGCTCGACTCGGACTACCCCGCCGACCGGCTCGCCTACATGCTGGAGAACTCCCGGCCCACGGCGGTCGTCGCCACCCCCGGGGAGGCGGCGCGGCTCCGGGTGCCGGAAGGGGTTCCGCTGCTCCTGCCGTCGGGGGAGGACGCGGCGGACCCGGGCACCGCGGGCCGTACGGCCCCGGACGCGCGGGCCGTGCCCGCCGATCCCGCCTACGTCATCTATACCTCCGGCTCCACCGGCCGCCCCAAGGGCGTCGTCGTGCCGCACCGGGCCGTCACCAACCGGCTGCGCTGGGGCCAGGACCAGTACCTGCTCACCGCCGAGGACCGGGTCCTGCACAAGACGCCGTCCAGCTTCGACGTGTCCGTGTGGGAGATCTTCTGGCCGCTGAGCACCGGCGCCACCCTCGTCGTGGCCCGGCCGGAGGGCCACCGCGACCCCGGGTACCTGTGCGAGCTGATCCGCGAACAGCGGGTCACCGTCGCTCAGTTCGTGCCCTCCATGCTGGACGCGTTCCTCCAGCACCCGGACGCCGGCCTGTGCGACTCGCTGCGCCTGGTCATCGTCGGCGGTGAGGCGCTGAGCACGGCGACCGCCCGCCGCTTCCACCAGGTGCTGCCCGGGATCCGGCTGGTGGACCAGTACGGGCCCACCGAGGCCGCCATCGAGGTGACCGCCTGGACCTGCCGCCCGCAGGACGACGACGGCCGCCCGGTGCCGATCGGACGGCCTGTGTGGAACACCCGCGTGCACATCCTCGACGCCGAACTCCAGATCGCCCCGCCGGGTGTCGCGGGCGAGCTCTACCTCGACGGCGCCCAGCTGGCCGACGGCTACCTGGGCCGCCCGGCGCTCACCGCCGAGCGGTTCGTGGCCAACCCCTACGGGCCGCCCGGCTCCCGCATGTACCGCACCGGCGACATCGCCCGCTGGCGCGCCGACGGCGCGGTGGAGTACCTGGGCCGCGTCGACGGCCAGGTCAAGGTCCGCGGCTTCCGCATCGAACTCGGCGAGATCGAGGCCGCGTTGAGCGACCATCCGGCGGTCGCCGCCGGGGTCGTCCTGGTGCGCGAGGACCGGCACGGCGCGCCCCGTATCGTCGCCTACGTGGTGCCCGTCGGGGAGGGCCCCGAGCCCACCGCGGGGGAGCTGCGCGAGCATCTGCGCGCCCGGCTGCCCGAGCACATGGTGCCCACCGGGTACGTCACCCTCGATGTGCTGCCGGTCACCCCCAACGGCAAGCTGGACCGCGCCGCCCTGCCCGAGCCCGCCGCCGTCCCGGACGCCGCGGAGCGGTCCGCCCGGGAACCCGCCACCCCGCTGGAGCAAACCCTGACGGCCCTGGTCGCCGAGGTCCTGGAGGTCCCCGGGGCCGGCCCGGACGACGACTTCTTCCTGCTCGGCGGACACTCGCTGATGATGGTCCGGCTGGTCGAGCGGATCCGCGCCGAGACCGGTGTGCAGCTCGCCGTACGCACCCTCTTCGACCACCCGACGGCCGCCGGGCTCGCCGCCCGCATCGCCGAGGACCCGGGCCTGGACGAGAGGTTCACGCGGCGGCGCCAGGCCTGGGAGCCGGTGCTGCCGCTGCGCGCCCACGGCAGCCGTACACCGCTGTTCTGCGTCCACCCCGTCGTCGGCGACGGCTTCGGCTACGTCGGCCTGCTGCGCGGACTCGGCCCCGAGCAGCCGGTGTACGCCCTCCAGGGCGCGGGGCCCCTCGGCAACGGCCCCCGCCCCGCGACCCTCGCCGGGCTGGCCGCCGAGTACCTCGCGCGGATCCGGCAGATCCAGCCCCAGGGCCCCTACCGGCTCCTCGGCTGGTCCTTCGGCGGCGTCCTCGTCCATGAGATGGCCGTCCAGCTGCGCGAGGCGGGCGAACGTATCGAGCTGCTGGCGCTGATGGACAGCGTGCCGCCGAGGGAGCACGACCGGCGCGCGCCCGACGACCCGGTCACCGAGAAGGACGTGGTGCTGGGCCTGCTCGACGGCGTGGGCGTCCCGGCCGCGGACATCGCCGCGGTGCGGGACGGCAGTTGGGTGCCCGAGCCCGCGGAACTGCTGCCGCTGCTCGCCCCGGCCCTGGGCGCCTCCACCCCCGAGGACCCGGCCGGGCTCGCCGCGATGGTCGACGCCTGCCGCTACCACGGCGAGCTGATGATCCGCTGGACCCCGCGCGTCTACGACGGCGGCCTGCTCGCCTTCACCGCGACCGCCGAGGCCAGACGGGCGGCCGAGACGGGCGGGGCGAGCACCGCCGAACTGTGGGCGCCGTACCTGACCGGCGAGGTCACCGACCACCCGATGGCGGCCCGGCACCTGGAGCTGGTCGAGCCCGGCCACATCGACTTCATCGGCCGTGTCCTGGCCGCCGAACTCGACCGGCTGGAGGAGCGGTGAACCCCGCGTGTACCCGCCGCCCGGGGGCCACTTGGGCCTCCGGGCGGCGGGGCGCCGCCTCAGCCCGCCGTACCGGCGCGGTCGGTCACGGCGGCGGAGATCTCCGCCATCACCTCGTCCACCCGGCTGTGCAGGAAGAAGTGGTCCCCGGGCAGCACTCGTTGCCGGAAGCCGCCCGCGGTCACCGCGCGCCAGCCGCCGACCCACTCCGCCCCGGACAGCAGGTCATCGGTCCCGCCGAGCGCGAGCACCGGGACCGGCAGCACCGTCGGCCGTACCTCGTCCATGTACGCGTTGAGCAGGGTGAGATCGGTTCGCAGCACCGGCAGCAGCATCGCGAGCAGCTCCCGGTGCTCCAGGATCTCGGCCGGGGTGCCGCCCAGTTCGAGTATGTCCTTGATCAGCCGCTCGTCGTCGCCGTCGTGCAGGGGCAGCGCGGCCGGCGAGCCGGGCGGGCGGCAGCCGGAGACCACCAGCGCCCGCGGCAGCGGCCGTTCCTCCGCCACCAGGCGGCGCGTCGTCTCGTACGCGATCTGCGCGCCCATGCTGTGCCCGAACAGGACGAACGGCTCGTCGGCCGGCCGCTCCCGGAGCACCGACAGCACCCCGTCGACCACCTCCGACAGGGAGGTCAGCGGCGGCTCTCCCATCCGGGTGCCGCGGCCGGGCAGTTCGACCGGCACGAAGTGCAGCCCCGGCGCCTGCCGGGAGCGCGCCCAGGCCAGATAGGCACCCGCCGAGCCGCCCGCGTGCGGCAGGCAGTAGACCCGGACCGGATCGGCGCCGCCGCCGCCGGTCGCGGGGGCCGAGTCCCAGGGAGTCCATCGGTTGCGTGTCACTGCGTTGTGCCCTTCTGCCGTCGTGGAGTTCCGTGCCGGGCCGGGGCCCGCACCGCGAGCCTATTTGGGTTTTCGCCCGCCGGGCCAGTACGACGGATCGTCAAAGGCCTTGCGCGGCAGTGCGGTCCGAAAACTTTTCGTTGATCTGCAAAAACTTGTCCGCTAGTGTGACACTCGCATCCGGCAATGCCGTGCAAACGTGAAACGGGGATTTTCCAACGTGTGTGGAATTGCGGGAATGTTCTCACTCGGCGGGGCACGCCATTGTGAAACAAGCGTTATTCACGAAATGACATCAGAGCTGATTCACCGGGGCCCCGACGATGTCGGCCACTACACCGGTGACGGAATCGCCCTGGGTTTCCGCAGACTCGCGCTCAATGACCTGGAGCATGGAAATCAGCCGCATCTGTCCGAGAGCGGCTCCCTGGTCTCCGTCTGCAACGGTGAGATCTACAACCATCGCCGGCTGCGCGCCGAACTGAGCGCCGCGGGGCACCGGTTCCGCACCGAGTGCGACACCGAGGTGCTGGTGCACCTCTACCGCCGCCACGGCACCGGCCTCACCGACCGGCTCGACGGCCAGTTCGCCTTCGCCCTGTACGACGCCGACGCCCGCCGGGTGATGCTGGCCCGCGACCACGCGGGCATCGTGCCGCTGTTCTACACCGTCGTGGACGGACTGCTGGTCTTCGCCTCCGAGATCAAGGCGATCCTGCGGCATCCCGCGGTCAGCCCCCGCGTCGATCTGCGCGGCCTCGACCAGGTCCTCACCCTGCCCGGACTGGTCAGCCCCCGCACCATGTTCGAGGGCATCCACTCCCTGCGCCCCGGCGAGCGGCTGCTGGCCGACACCTCCGGGGTACGGGTGGAGCGCTACTGGGACCTCGACTACCCGGCCGCCGCCGACCTGGACCCCGCCCCGGCCGACCTGGACGCCGAACTCGACCGCGCCGCCGCCGAGATGACCGCACTGCTCGACGGCGCGGTCCGCGACCGGCTCGTGGCCGACGTCCCCGTCGGCCTCTACCTCAGCGGCGGACTCGACTCCAGCCTGCTCGCCGCGCTCGCCGCGGGCGCCCGCCCCGGCCACTCCTGGCCCAGCTACTCCGTGGTCTTCCCCGGCCACGACTTCGACGAGAGCCGTCACCAGCGGCTGGTCGCCGCCAAGCTCGGCACCCGGCACCGCGAGGTGCCCGTGCACGAGCACGATCTCGCCGACCGGCTCCGGCAGATGGTCCGGCACGCCGAGACACCCGTGCGCGAGTCGTACAACGTCTGCTCCCTCAAACTCTCCGAGGCGGTCCGCGCCGACGGCACGGTCGCCGTGCTCACCGGCGAGGGCGCCGACGAACTCTTCGGCGGCTACCCCGGATACCGTTACGACGCGGCCGGACTCGGCGGCAGCCGCCTCGACGGGCTCGACGCCCTCCTGGAGCAGGAGATACGCGAGCGCATGTGGGGCGTCGACATCGGCTACGAGCAGGACCAGCTCACCGCCCAGGAACTGCGCCGCGACCTCTACGCCCCCGAACTGGCGCCCTCCTTCGAGGAGTTCGCCGTCACCGGGCAGCGCCTGGTGGACGCCGACCGGCTGCGCGGCCGGCATCCCCTGCACCAGCGCTCCTACCTCGACTTCCATCTGCGCCTCGCCGACCACCTCCTCGGCGACCACGGCGACCGCATGGCCCTCGCCCACGCCGTCGAGCCGCGCTTCCCCTTCCTCGCCCGCCCCGTGGTGGAACAGGCCCGGCGTCTGCACCCCGACCTGATGGTGGCCGGCGGCACCGAGAAGGCCGTGCTGCGCAGACTCGCCGCGCCCCTGGTCCCCGGCGAGGTGCTGGCCCGCCCCAAGTTCGGCTTCCGCGGCCAGACCAGCAGCCATCTGCTGCACGCCGGCGCCGACTGGTTCGAGGAACTGCTCTCCCCCGAAGTCGTGCGCAAGCAGGGGTACTTCGACGCGGACACCGTCTCCGCGCTGGTGCGCCACCAGCGCACCGGCGGCGACCAGGTGCACGCGCATCTCGACACCGACTACCTGATGGTCATCGCCACCTTCGCGCTCTTCGTAGAGGAGTTCGGCCTGCCGTGTCTCGGATGACCCGCCTCTCCGTACCACCGGACCACCCCGCTCCCGCTCCACCGGACCTCCCGGCGCCCGCTTCCTCGGACCGCACGCACGACGCCCCCGCCACCCTGCCCCTGATCGGTGTCGTCGGCGGCATGGGCCCCCTGGCCTCCACCGAACTGCTGCGCAGCGTCTACCTCCCCGCCGACGGCCGCCCCGAACAGCAGGCGCCCCGTGTGCTGTTGTGGTCAGACCCCGCCGTGGTCGACCGTACGGAGGCCATCGGCGCGGGCCGTCTGGAGGCTCTGTACCGGGCCGTCGAGAGGGCCGTCGAGGGGCTGGCCGGCGCGGGTGCCGAGCGGATCGTCGTCGCCTGTGTCACCGCGCACCGGGTGCTCGGCGACCTCCCGCCCGCGCTGCTGCGCCGCTGTGTCTCCCTGGTGGACGTCGTGCACCAGGAACTCGCCCGCGACGGCCGCCCCCACCTGCTGCTGTGCACCAAGGGCACCGCCCGGGCCGGGATCCTCACCACCGGGGACCCCGCCGCCACCCGCCACCTCGTCGCGCTGCGCCCCGACGACCAGGAGGCCCTGCACCGCGAGGTCTACCGCCTCAAGAGCGGCGCCGACCCGCTGGCCACCGTCGACTTCCTGCGCACCGTCCTGCCCCGCTACGGCGTACGGCGGTTCGTCGCCGCCTGCACCGAGCTGCACCTCGTCACCCGGGCCGTCGAGGCCGCGGGACTGTCCGCCGAGTTCCCGGCCATCGACCCCCTGGCCGTGGTGGCCGGGCGGATCAAGAACGGAGAGCTGTGAGCCACACCACGATCCTGCGCCGGTGGGCCGACCATGTGGAGAAGGACCCCGAGGCCCTCGCGATCGCCACGCCGGGGCGCCACTGGACCCGGCATGAACTCGCCCTGCACGCCGCCGGGTTGAAGCAGCGGCTCGCGGACGGCGCGGGGCCCGTGCTGATCGCCTGCGCCGAACCCGTCCCGGTCGTCGCCGCCCTTCTCGCCTGCGCCGCCGCGGGCCGCACCTTCGCGCCCGTCGACACCCGCCAGCCCGCCGCCCGCTGGACCGCGCTCCTCGAAGACCTCGCCCCGGCCGACGCCGTCGTGGACGACACCGGCCGCGCGGCCCTCGCCCCCGCCCTCGCCGGGCACGCCGTACGGCTCGTGGACGCCGGGCAGTCCGAGCGGGGCGACTGGCACGCCGACGACTGGCGCGACCCCGAGGTGCCGGACGCCGGGTACGTGTACTTCACGTCCGGAACGACCGGCCGCCCCAAGGGAATCCGGGGGAGCCTCGCGGCCGTCGAGCACTTCCTCGACTGGGAGAGCGGCGAGTTCGGCATCGCCGAGGGCACCCGGGTCTCGCTGCTCACCTCGCCCGGCTTCGACGCCTTCCTGCGCGACACCCTGCTGCCGTTGCGGGCGGGCGGGAGCGTGCACGCGGCGGCGCCGGGCACCCCGCCCGTCGCCGCCGGACTCGCCGACTGGCTGGCGGCCGAGCGCGTCGAGGTCCTGCACTGCGTCCCCACCGTCTTCCGCACCCTGCGCGCCGCCGGGCTCACGGCGGACTCGCTGCCCGCGCTGCGGACCGTCCTGCTCGCCGGGGAGCCCGTACGGCCCGCCGACATCGCCTGGTGGCGTGGCCTGTTCGGCGACGCCAAGGACCTGGTCAACCTCTACGGCCCCTCCGAGACCACCATGACCAAGGTCTACCGCCGGCTGCGCGCCGAGGACGCCGACGCCGGCACCGTACCGGCCGGAACGCCCCTGCCCGGCGTGGAGATACGCGTCCTGGCGGCCGGCCGCCCGGTCACCGGCGGCATCGGCGAGATCGAGATCCGCACCCCGTTCCCGCTCGGCGGCTACCTGGACGGCCGCCCCGGCGGCTTCGCCGAGAGCCACGCCTACCGCACCGGCGACCTCGGCCGGCTGCGCGCGGACGGCGCCCTGGAAGTCCTCGGCCGCCGCGACCAGCAGGTCAAGATCAACGGGGTGCGCGTCGAACTCGGCGAGGTCGAGGACGTGTTGCGCCGCCACCCGTCCATCGGCGACGCCTGCGCCGCCGCCGTGGCCGAGGGTGACGCCGACCCCGCGCTGTGCGCCTACGTCGTCGCCGACGACACGGTCACCGACGAGGAACTGCGCGCCCACGCCGACGCCGGGCTGCCGCCGGGCAGCAGGCCCGCCGTGTACGTCCGCCTCGCCGCGATCCCGCGCACCCTCAACGGCAAGGCCGACCGGCGCGCCCTGCCCCTGCCCTCGGTGGCGCGTGCGGTCGAGGCGGACGACCGCCCCCGGGAGGGCGCGGAGGCCGAGATCGCCGCACTCTGGTGCGAGTTGCTGCATCTGCCCGCCGTGGGGCGGCGGGACAGCTTCACCCTGCTCGGCGGCGACTCGCTGGCCATCGCCCGGCTCCTGGACCGGCTCCGCGCGCGCTTCGGCACCGATGTCCCGCTGCGGGTCTTCGCCGCGGACCCCACCGTCGCCGCGCTCGCCGCCGCCGTGACCGCCGGGAGCAGCCGATGACCGCGCCCTTCCCGGCGCGCCCGCGCCGGGACCGCGCCCCGCTGTCGTACGCCCAGCGCGCCATCTGGCGGGCCGAGCAGCTGGTGCCCGGCAGCTCCCTGCACAACGAGACCGCGGCCTTCCGGCTCAGCGGCCCCGTGGACGCCGACGCGCTCGAACGCGCCCTCGCGGAGATGGCGGCCCGGCACGAGGTGATGCGGTGCGTGCTCGCCACGGACGCCGCGGGGGAGCCGTACCAGCACTTCACGGACCGGGTCCGCCCCAGCGTCGAACGCGTCGATCTCACCGGGCTGCCCGAGGAGGCGCGGGAGGCACGACTTCTCGAACACGTCGCCCGCGCGGCCGCCGAGCCCCTCGACCTCACCCGTGCGCCGCTCATGCGCACCTGCCTGTTCCGGCTGGGGGAGGAGCGGCATCTGCTGCTCTTCGTCGCCCATCACATCGTGGTGGACGCCTGGGCGTTCGGGCTCTTCCTGATGGAACTCGCGGCACGGTACGCCGGTGTCGGCGACCAACTTCCCACCGCCGACGTCGACTTCGGGGACTACGCGGCCTGGCAGCGCACCGACCCCCGCGCCGGGGCGGGCCTCGACCACTGGCGGGAGCGGCTCGGCACCGACCTGCCCGTGCTGGCTCTGCCCACCGACGGGACGACCGCCTCCCGCCCGGCCGACGCCATCGCGGGCGGCACCCACCACTTCGTCATCCCCGCCGACCTCGTCGCCGATCTCGCCGTACTCGCGCGCAGCCGCGTGGCCACCCTGCCCGCGACCCTGCTGACGGCGTACAGCGCGGTCGTCCAGCGCTACACAGGGCAGGACGATCTCGTGGTCGGCATGCCCGTGGCCACCCGCAACCGGCCCGCCCTCGGCGCGGTCATCGGCCCGCTGCTCAACGTCATCGCGCACCGCGTCGACCTCACCGGCACCCCCACCTTCGAGGAGGCCCTGGCCCGCACCAAGCGCGACCTGAAGGCCGACCTCGCGCACCGGGACACGCCGTTCGACCTGGTCGTGGAGGACCTCGCCCATGCCTCGGGGGGCCGCTCACCGCTGTTCCAGCTGATGTACGCCTTCCACAGCGGGCCCACCACCACCCTCACCCTGCCCGGCGTCGAGACCGCGCCGATGCCCTCGCACAGCGGCGCCGCCAAGTACGACCTCTCCCTGTTCCTGCGGCCACGGCCCTCCGGCGACCTCGACGCGGACCTGGAGTACCGCACGGCGGCGCTCTCCCCGAGCACCGTCGAGGGCATCGCCGAAGGACTGCTGTGCCTGCTGCGCGCGGCCGTCGCCGACCCCGGCCGCCGCCTCGCCGACCTGCCGGTGAGCACGCCGGACGCCCGCGATCGCATCGTCAGCGGCTTCAACGCGGTGGACCGCGCCACGCCGCCCTGGGCTACCGTGCCGGGGGCGCTGCGGACCCTCGCGGCCCGCGCGGGCGCCGCCCCCGCCGTGGCCGACGCGGACCAGGTGCTCACCCGCGCCGGGTCGGACCGGGTGGCCGACCGGGTCGCCGCCCGCCTGGCCGCCCGGCACGGGGTGCGCCCCGGCGACCGGGTGGCGCTGCTGGTACCGCGTGACGCCGCGCTCGTACCCCTGGTCGTCGGCCTGTGGCGGGCCGGAGCGGTGCTCGTTCCGCTGGACGCCCACCTGCCCGAGGAACGCGTCGGGTATGTGCTGCGGGACAGCGGGGCGCGGCTGGTCGTGGACGGCATGGACGGCTTCGGGGAGCGGCCGGTGTCGGCCGACGGGCCCCTCCGGGTGGCGGCCGGTGAGCTGCTGGCGGAGCGGGACGAGGCCGGGGCGGCGGGCACTTCCCCGGAGGCGGACGGCCCCGTGCCCTTCCCCGACGGGCCCCCGGCCGACTCGCTCGCCTACCTCATGTACACCTCGGGCTCGACCGGCCGCCCCAAGGGCGTCGCGGTGCCGCACGACCGCGTCGCCAACCTCCTGCACAGCATCGTCCGCGAACCCGGCATCGGCGCCGACGACGTCCTGGTCGCCGTCACCGCGCTCACCTTCGACATCTCGGTGCTCGAACTGTTCGCGCCGCTCGTCGCGGGCGCCCGTGTCGTGATCGCCCCGCACGAGACGGTCCGCGATCCGCGCCGCCTCGCCGCGCTGCTGCGGGACAGCGGCGCCACCCTGATGCAGGCCACCCCCTCCCTGTGGCGGGCCCTGCTGGACGACGGCTGGCAGGGGCTGCCCGCACTGCGGGCGCTCAGCGGCGGCGAGCCCCTCGATCCGGCGCTCGCCGGACGGCTGCTGGAGCGCTGTGCCGAGCTGTGGAACCTGTACGGCCCCACGGAGACCACCATCTGGTCGACGGCCGGCCGTGTGCTGCCCGGCGAACCGGTGACCGTCGGCCGCCCGCTGGCCCGCACCTACTGCCACATCCTCGACCGGTACGACCGCCCGGTCCCGCTCGGCGCGAGCGGCGAACTCGTCATCGGCGGCGCCGGAGTCGCGGCCGGGTACTGGAACCGGCCGGAGCTCACCGCCGCCGCGTTCGTCCCCGACCCGGTCGCCGCCGACCCGCTCGGCACCGGCGACCCGAACGCCCTCGTCTACCGAACCGGCGATCTGGCACGCTATCTGCCCGACGGCCGGATCGTGGTCCTCGGCCGCCTCGACCAGCAGGTCAAGGTACTCGGCCACCGCATCGAACTCGGCGAGATAGAAGCCCAGTTGACGGCCCACCCGCTGGTGCGTGCCGCCGTCGTGGTGGTGGACCGGGAGCGGCCCGCGGCACCCCGGCTCGTCGCCTTCGTCGTACCCGGAGCGCAGGACGGCACCGGAGCGCCGGGCGGCATCGGAGCGCCTGACGGCACCGGAACGCAGGACGGCACCGAGGCGCCGGACGAGGCCGAGGCATCGGACGGTACGGACGCCCCGGATGCCGAACCCGGGCCCCTGGCCGCCGAGTTGCGCCGTCATCTGCGCACCCTGCTGCCCGCCGCCGTCGTACCCGCCGTCTTCGCCACGGTCGCCCAACTCCCGCTCAACACCAGCGGCAAGGTGGACCGCCCGGCCCTCGCGCGCACGGCCGGGACGCTCGACGGATCCGCCGCGCCCATCGCGCCCGTCACCGACACCGAGCGGACCGTGCTCGCGCTGTGGGCCGAACTCCTCGGCGCGGCACCGGAGTCCGTCGGCACCACGGACGACTTCTTCGCCGCCGGCGGCCACTCCATCGTCGCCACCCGCCTGCTCGGCCGCGTCCGCGAGACCCTGGGCCGGGCGCCCTCGCTGGCCGCCTTCTACGCCGACCCCACCCCGAAGGGCCTGGCCCGCGCGGCCGACGCCGCCGAGACCCAGGGCGCCGTGGTCGAGGACAGCGCGATCGAGGAGCAGCCGCTTCCCGAGGGGCCCGTGCCGCTCACCGACCAGCAGCGGCAGCTGTGGCTGACCCATCGGCTGGCGCCCGAGTCCGCCGCCTACAACCTGGCCGCCGCCGTCCGCCTCGACCGCCCCGTCGACCTCGCCGCCCTGACCGGTGCCCTGCGGGACCTGGCCACCCGCCACCCCGTGCTCGCCGCGCGCTGCGCCCTCACCGACGAGGGCCCGGTCCTGCTCCGGCTGCCCGCGGACGCGGTACGCCCCCGGGTCCACCGCATGGCCGAGGAGACCGGCCGTGAGCTGGAGGACGTCGTCCGGGCCGAGGCCGAGCGCCCCTTCGACCTGGCTGAAGGCCCCCTGCTGCGGGTCACCGTCTTGGACGGCACCGAGACCCTCCTGTTGCTGACGGCTCATCACATAGCCGTCGACGGCTGGTCGATCGGCGTCGCGGTGCGCGAACTGGCCGCGCTGTACGCGGTCCACGTCGACAGGGGCGGGCAACTGCCCCATCCCCCGGTCGACTTCCTCCGGTACGCCACCGCTCAGAACCGTCCCGCCGCGAGGGCCGTCCGCGACGAGCATCTGGCGTACTGGCGCGCTCGCCTCGACGGCCACCCCGGCGTCCTGGAACTGCCCGCCGACCCCGACGCGGAACCGGCCCCCATGGGCGCGGGCGCCACCGTGCCGTTCGTCCTGGAACCCGAACTCACCGCCCGGCTGCGCACGGTGGCCGCGCGACTGCGCGTCACCCCGTTCAGCGTGCTGCTCGGCGTGTACGCGTCCCTGCTCGGCCGGTACGGCGGCACCGACGACGTCGTGGTCGGCGTGCCCGCAGCCAACCGGGGCGCACCCGGCCTGGAGGGGCTGATCGGCTCCCTGGTCAACACCCTGCCGGTACGCGTCGACCTCACGGGCGGCGCCTCCTTCGCCGAACTGGCCCACCGCACCGGGACCTCGCTCGCGGCCGACCTCGACCGCTCGCTCGTCCCGCTGGACCGGCTGGTGGACGCCCTCGGCGTGCCCCGCGACCCCGGGCGCCCCGCCCTCGCGCAGGCCACCCTCGTGCTCCAGGACGCGCCCGAGGACCGGCTCCGGCTCGGCGACGCCACCGGGGTGCTGCGGCCGGTGTCCACCAGGACGGCCAAGTACGACCTCACGGTGGCCCTGGAGGAACACCCCGACCGGATCGAGGGCGTCCTGGAGTACGCCACCGGCCGCTTCACCGCCGCCTGGGCCACCCGCTTCACCGGCCATCTGCGCACCCTGCTCCGGGCGGCCCTGGCCGACCCGGACACCGAGGCCGCCCGCGCCCCCCTCGACCCGCACGAACAGCAGACACCGTCCCCGCGCCCGGCCGTCCTCGGCCGCGAGGGCTACGCCGTGCCCGTGCACGAGCTGTTCCGCGCGCGTGCGGCCGCCCACCCCGAGGCCCCCGCCGTCCGGCACGACGGACAGGTCGTCAGCTACGGCATGCTGGACGCCTGGAGCGACCGGATCGCCCTGCGCCTGCGCGACCGGGGCGCCGCGCCGGGACGCTTCGTGTCGGTCCTGCTGCCCACGGGTCCCGCGCAGACCGCGGCGATCCTCGGTGTGGCCAAGACCGGGGCCGCGTTCGCGGTCCTCGACCCCGACACCCCCGAACTGCGGCTGCGCGCCGTCCTCGCGGACGCCGAACCGGTGTGCGTGCTGGCCGCCCGGGTGTGCCTGGCCGCCCGACCGGGGCTCTGGGACGCCGAAGAGGGAACCTTCGGCGGGGTGCCCGTCGAACCGTTCGAACCGCTGGAATCGCCGGCATCGCGCCCGGACCCCGCCGGGCCGGAGGCGCCCGGAGCCGTCGAGCCGCCGCCCGCGCCCGCCGTCACCGGCGACGACACCCTGTGTCTGGTGTACACCTCCGGCTCCACCGGCGCGCCCAAGGGCATCGCCCTGCCGCACGCGACGCTCGCGCAGTTCGCCCACTGGCAGGGCGAGTACCTCGGCATCCGGCCCGACAGCCGGATCGCGCAGTGGGCGCCGTTCACCTACGACGCCGCCTACACCGAGGTGTTCGCCGCCCTGTGCCACGGCGCCGCGCTGTCGGTCCCGCCCGAGCAGGTGCGGCGCGACCCGGTGGCGATGGCCGACTGGCTCGGCACCGAACGCGTCACCCAGATCCAGACCGTGCCCGGCTTCTTCGCCGTCCTCACCGAGGCCCTGGACCGCGCCGGGCGCGAACTGCCGCACCTGGAACATGTGCTGCTCGCCGGTGAGGTGCTGCCGCCGTCGCTCGCGGCCACCTGGGCCGACCGGGTTGTACGACCCCGGCTGCACAACCTGTACGGCCCCACCGAGTGCGTCCTCGCCACCCGTCGCGAACTCGCCGCCAAGGAAGGCTTCCCGTCCTCCGTGCCCATCGGGGTGCCCATCCCCGGACGGCAGGCGCTGGTGCTCGACCACCGCGGCCGGCCCTGCCCCGTCGGGGTGGTCGGGGAGATCCATCTGCGCAGCGCCTTCCTGGCCGGCTCCTACCACCGCCGCCCCGAGGAGAGCGCCCGCGCCTATGTGCCCGACCCCTGGGTGCCCGGCGGCACCCTGTACCGCACCGGCGACCTGGGCCGCTGGCTGCCCGACGGCGAACTCGCCTTCACCGGACGCACCGGCAGCCTCGTCAAGATCAACGGCAACCGCGTCGAACTGGAGGAGATCGAGGCGCTGCTGGAGGCCCATCCGGCGGTACGGGAGGCCGCGGCCGCCCTGCACGGCACGGCCACCGCGCCCCGCCTGATCGGGTACGCGGTGGTGAGCGGCGAGGTCACCGCCGAGGAACTGCGGGCCCGGCTGGCCGAACGGCTGCCCGCCGCGGTCGTACCCGAACGGGTGCTGCTCCTGGACGCGCTGCCCCGCACCCGCACCAACAAGCGGGACCGGGCCCTGCTCCCGGCTCCGTCGGACGCCGCCCCGGACGCGGCCGCGCCGCCGAGCGGTGCCGTCGAACAGCTGGTCGCCGATGCCTGGCGGCGGGTGCTGGGCGCCGACCGACCCGTGGGGCGGCACACCAACTTCTTCGAGGCGGGCGGCAGTTCACTGCTCGCCGCCCGGCTCCAGCTGGACCTCGCCGACCGCCTCGGCCGCCCGGTCCGGCTCGTCGACCTCTTCGCCCGGCCCACCGTCGCCGAGTTCGTCGCCGGGCTGGACGGCCCCACCGGGCCCGGATCCGGCGCGCCCGACGCCCCCGCCGACGACGCCGCCGCGCGCGGCACCCGCCGACGCTCCGCCGTGCGCGCCCGCGCCCGCGGCAGGGCCACCGCCCGGGGCGCGGCGGGAAACCCCCTCGGGACCGACACCCCGACCAGCCCCGACGCCCCGACAAGCTCCGACACAGCCACGGGTTCCGACACAGCGACAGGGAGAGACTGACATGGACGTGCAGAGCGTGATGACGGAGCTGCGGAACGCCGTGGGCGGCGACGGCCTGGAACGGGTCGAGGAGTGCCTGGCGATCCTGGTCGGCGAGAAGGCCCCCGAGTACCTGCACGACGAGCAGGAGCCCACCCGGCTCTTCTTCCCCGGGATCAGCGCGCTGCCCTGGCACGACACCGCGGCCCAGCCGTGGGTGGCCGGCATGGAGGCCGCCTTCGAGGACATCCGCGCGGAGTTCCTCGCCCTGCGCGAGGCGGAGGCCCGCTTCGCGCCGTACGAGGACCTGTACACCAAGGAACTCGGCTGGCAGGGCTGGGACACCTATCAGATCTACCGCGACGGCAAGTGGCGCGACGAGGCACGGGAGCGCTGTCCGAAGACATGCGAGGCGCTGGCCGCGACCCCGCACGGGCCCCGCGACGGCATGTTCACCGTCCTCAACCCGGGCGTGCACATCACCCCGCACACCGGCGGGGTCAACCTGCTGCTGACCACGCACCTGCCGCTGATCGTGCCGCCCGGCTGCTCCATCAAGGTCGGCGACGACGAGCGCGGCTGGCAGGAGGGCGAGGTCATCCTGTTCGACGACAGCTTCATCCACGAGGCGTGGAACCGGGGCACCCAGCAGCGCGCCGTGCTGCTCTGGGACGTCTGGCACCCGGAGCTGACCGAGACCGAGGTCCGCGCCCTGGAACACCTCATGCCCCGGTTCCAGCGCTATCTGATGGCGGTCTGACCGCCGGCCGGCCCTCGTACAGGCCCCATCGTTCCCGCACGGAGCGACCACCACCCGCGGGACCGGCCGCCGCCCGGCACCCCCACCCCCGCCCCGCCCGCCGCCGCGCGGTGTCCGCGCCGAGCCACCAACGGAGACCAACGTGAACGCAGAGCCACTCCAGCCCGACCGGGACGACGTCGAGGGCCGTATCGCCGTCGTCGGCATGGCGGGCCGCTTCCCCGGTGCCGACTCGCCCGACGAGCTGTGGCGCCTGCTGGATTCCGGCGCGGACGCGGTCACCCGGTTCACCCCGCGGGAGCTGCGGGACTCCGGCGTGCCGGCGGCCGAGTCCGGCGCGCCCGGCTACGTCCCGGCCAAGGGCGCCCTCGACGACATCGCGGGCTTCGACTCCCGGCTCTTCGGCTACGGCGCGCTGGAGGCCTCGGTCATCGATCCCCAGCAGCGCGTCTTCCTGGAGTGCGCCTGGGCCGCCCTGGAGGACGCCGGCTGCGACCCGGACCGCGCGGCGGGTCCGATCGCGGTGTACGCCGGATCGCTGCTGAGCACCTACCTCATCCACAACCTGCTGCCCCGCGCCGATCTGCGCGCCTCCCTCGGGGTGCCGCTGCTGTTCCAGAGCAACCAGCCCGACCAGCTGGCCACCCGCGCCGCCTACAAGCTGAACCTGCGCGGCCCCGCCATCACCGTGCAGACCGCCTGCTCCACCTCGCTCGTCGCCGTGCACCTGGCCGTGCAGAGCCTGCTCGGCGAGGAGTGCGACGTGGCCCTCGCGGGCGGCGTCACCGTCACCGTGCCGCAGCGCTCCGGCTACCTCCCCGTCGAGGGCGGCATCGAGTCGCCCACCGGCCGATGTCGCCCCTACAGCGCGGACGCGAACGGCACCGTCTTCGGCAACGGCGCCGGCGTCGTCGTCCTCAAGCGGCTGGCCGACGCCCTCGCGGACGGCGACCGGGTGCACGCCGTCATCCTCGGCTCCGCGGTCACCAACGACGGCTCCGCGAAGGCCGGTTACACCGCTCCCGGGGTCGCCGGGCAGACGGCCGTGATCAGCGAGGCGCTGTCCGTCGCCGACGTCTCGCCCCGCACCATCGGCTATGTGCAGGGCCACGGCACCGGCACCGCGCTGGGCGACCCGATCGAGATCGAGGCGCTCACCCGCGCCTACCGCGCCGCCGACCCGGCGGACGACGGCACCCCCTGGTGCGCCCTCGGCTCCGTGAAGTCCACCGTCGGCCACCTCGACACCGCAGCCGGTGTCACCGGGCTGATCGCGGCCGTGCAGGCGCTGCGCCACGGCCGGATCCCGGCCACCCTGCACGACGACGCCGACACGCCCGGCGAGGCGCTGGACGGCACCCCGTTCCACGCGCCCGGCCGGTCCGCCGAGTGGCCCGCGGGCGAGTCGCCGCGCCGGGCCGCCGTCAGCGCCTTCGGTATCGGCGGCACCAACGCGCACGTCATCCTGGAGCAGGCGCCGCCGCCCACCCCCCGAACCGCCGCGCCCCGGCCGGCCGTTCCGGTCGCCCTGCCGCTGTCGGCCCGTACCGCCACCGCCCTGGACACCCTCGCCGAACGGCTCGCCGCGCATCTGGAGGCGCACCCCGAGGTGCCGCTCGCGGACGTCGCCCGCACCCTGCGCACCGGACGCCGCGAACTGGACCACCGCCGCGCCGTCCTCGCCCACGACACGGCGTCGGCCGTGGCCGCCCTGCGCGCGGGCGGGCGCCGCGACTCCGTGGCGGCCCGTACCGAACGCGTGGACGCGCCGGTCGCCTTCCTGCTCCCCGGACAGGGCGCCCAACCGCCGGCCATGGCCATGGGGTTGTACGACACCCACCCCGTCTTCCGTGCCGCGCTGGACGAGTGCGCCGACCATCTGCGCCCGGTCCTCGGCCGGGACCTGATCGCGCTGCTGCGCGACGGCGCGGAGGAGCTGCGCGGCACCGAACTGCTCCAGCCCGCCGTCGTCGCCGTCGGCCACGCCCTCGCCCGGCTGTGGGAGCACTGGGGGGTGCGGCCGGCCGCGCTGCTCGGGCACAGCCTCGGCGAGTTCACCGCCGCCGTCCTCTCCGGCGTCTTCACCCTGCCCGACGCCCTGCGGCTGGCCGCCGTACGCGGCCGCCTCATGGCGGACACCGCGCCCGGCGCGATGCTCGCCGTGCCGCTCGCCGAAGCCGCAGCAGCGGCGGAGGCCGCCGCCCACGGACTCGACCTCGCCGCGGTCAACGGCCCCGAGGCGGCCGTACTCTCGGGTCCGCCCGACGCCGTGGAACGCGCCGCCCATGCCCTCGGCGAGCGGGGGCTGCGCACCCTGCGGCTGCCCGCGGGCCGGGCCTTCCACAGCCGGCTGTGCGACGAGGCGGCCGCCCGGTTCGCCGACGCGGTGGCGGACACCGAACGCCACGCGCCCCGCGTCCCGTTCGTGTCCGGCGTGACCGGCGAGTGGATCACCGACGCGCAGGCCACCGACCCCGGCTACTGGGCCCGGCAGATGCGCGAGCCGGTCCGCTTCGACCGCGGCCTCGCCACCCTCGCCGGCCTGGACGACGGCCTGGTGCTGGTGGAGAACGGCCCCGGCAGCGTCCTCACCGACCTGGTGCGCGCCGTGCGCCCCGGCGGCGACGCCCCGCGCGTCGCCCCGGCGCCGCTGCCGACCCGCGGGCGCGGCGGCCCCGAGGAAGAGCCCGCGAGCGCCGTCCTGTCCCTTGCCGGACTGTGGACGCGGGGCGCCGCCGTCACCTGGGAGCCCTTCGGGGAGCCGGCCCGGGTGACCGGACTGCCCGGCTACCCCTTCGAGCACCTCGACCACTGGATCGACCCCGGCACCGCCGCCGTCGATGAACCGGCGGCACGGGAGGCGGCCGAGGCCGTGCTCGCGCGGCTCGCCTGGAGTCCCCTCGACGCCGCCGGGCAGGAGGGGGAGCCGCTGCGGGGCCGCCGCCAGACCTGGCTCGTCCTCATGGACGCCGCGGGCGCCGCCCAGCCCGCCGTGGACCTGCTCACCGCGCGCGGCCAGATCGTGACGGTGGTACAGGCCGGCACCGAGTACCGGCGCGTACGCCGGGGCGTGTACGAACTCGACCCCCGTGACCCCGCCCAGTACGCCAAGCTGATGGCCGACCTGCGCGCCCTCGTCCGCACCCCGACCGCCGTCCTGTACGCCTGGGGCCTGGACACCGCCCAGGACGACGCGGCCCACGAGACCTCCTGCTACTTCGGGCTCGTCCGGCTGGCCCGCGCCATGGCCGAGGAGAGCGTCGTCAACGAGGTCCGCGTCGGCGTCCTCACCGCAGGAGCCTTCCGCACCGGCGACGGCGAACGGCCCGACCCGGCCGCCGCGATGCTCAGCGGCCCGGTACAGGTGCTGCCCGAGGAGTACGCCAACCTGCGCTGCGCCCAGATCGACCTGGCGCCCGGCGGCACGCTCGACCAGGAGACGGCCGAGACCGTCCTCGGCGCCGTACTGACCACGCCCGCCCGGCTCCTCGCGCTGCGCGCGGGCACCCTGCTCACCCGCACCGTCACCACCGATACCGGCCCGGCCGAGAACGCCCCCGTCCTCCCCGCCGACGGGGCGGCCTGGGTGGTCACCGGCGGACTCGGCGGCATCGGCCGGACCCTCGCCGCCGAACTGGCCCGCACCCGGGGCGCCCGCCTCGCGCTGCTGGGCCGCACCGCCGCCGACGCCGACATCCCGCGCGAGCTGCGTGACGCGGCCGCCGAGGTCCTCGCCGTACGGGCCGACGTCACCGACGCCCACTCCCTCGGCGCCGCGCTGGCCGAGGTCCGCGCCCGCTTCGGCCGCATCGACGGCGTCGTGCACGCCGCGGGCGTCCCCGGCGGCGGCTCGGTCGCGCTGCGCGAGGACGCCGACGCCCGCGCCGTGTTCGCGCCCAAGATCACCGGCATGCGCAACCTGCTCGCCGCGCTCCGCCCCGACGAGGCCAGGGTGCTGCTGGTGTGCTCCTCGCTCGCCACCCTCGTGCCCACCTACGGACAGGCCGACTACGCCGCCGCCAACGCCTACCTCGCCGCCGCCGCGGAGGCCGCGGCCCAGGACGGCACCCGGCACGTCCTCGCCGTCGACTGGGACATGTGGCGCGAGCTCGGCATGGCCGCCGACGCCCACGTCCCCGCCGACCTCAAGGCGTTGCAGGAACGGATGCTCGCCGGGGCGCTCACCCCGGAACACGGCGCCCGCGCCTTCGCGGCCCTCCTCGAAGGACCCGCGGGGCGCCATGTCGTGGCCCGCGCCTCGGCGGTCGTCACCGACGGCACGCTGCGCCTGACCGAGGAGCCGGCCGCCGCCCGGCCCGCCGCCGTCGCCCTGCCCCGCCCCGATCTCACCACCCCGTACGTCGCCCCGCGCACCCCCACCGAGGAACGCCTCGCCGCCGTCTACGCCGAGATGCTCGGCCTGGACCGGGTCGGCGTGGACGACGACTTCCTCGATCTCGGCGGTCACTCCCTGCTCGCCGCCCAGGTCGTGGCCCGGCTGCGGGCCGAGTTCGACGTCGAGGTGCCCGCCCGCGCGTTCTTCGAGGGCGGCCGGGTGGCCGACCTCGCCGAGCTGATCGAGGACAGCATCCTCGCCGAACTGGAGAACCAGTGACGAAGCCGACCGGCCGGGAGCACCGACTCGCCCGGCTCACCCCCGAACAGCGGGCCGCCTTCGAGGCACGCACCCGAGGCCGCGCCACCGCCGCGACCCCCGAGCCCGCCGCGACCACCGGCTCCGCCGCGTCCGGTGCCACCGCCGGCACGCCGTCGGAGACCGGCCACCGGTCCGCCATCACCCCGGCGCAGGGCCCGCTGCCGCTGTCCTTCGGGCAGGAACGGCTGTGGTTCCTGGAGCAGTTGACCCCCGGCCTCGGCGTCCACAACGAGTACGTGGCACTGCGGCTCACCGGCACGCTCGACCTCGCCGCGCTCGACGCCGCCCTGACCCGGCTCGCCGACCGCCATGAGGCGCTGCGGACCGTGATCGAGGTGGCCGACGGGGTACCGGTACAGCGGGTGCTGGCCCCGGGGCGGTCCGTGCTGGAGACGGTCGAGGCCGATGACACCGAGGGCGGCGACCTGGCCGTCGCCGAGCGGGAGGCCGCCCGGCCCTTCGACCTCGCCCAGGGCCCCCTCTTCCGGGCCGTGTTGATCCGCTCGGCGCCCGACCGCGCCCTGCTGCTCGTGGTCAACCACCACATGGTCGGCGACGCCTGGTCCCGTGCCGTCCTGGTGGACGAGCTGTGCTCCGGCTACCGCGCCGAACGGGAGGGCGAGACCGCCGCGCCCGCCCCGCTGCCGCTGCGCTACGGAGACTGGGCCGCCTGGCAGCGCCGGACCCTCACCGACGAGCACCTCGCGGACCACCTCACCTACTGGCGGGACCGGCTCGCCGGTACGCCGCCGCTGCTCGACCTGGTCACCGACCGGCCGCGTCCCGCCGTACCCACCCACAAGGGCGGCCGTACCCGGTTCACCCTGGACGCGGGGCTCACCGAGGCCGTGGAGAGAGCCGCGCGCACGGCCCGGGCCACCCCGTTCATGGTGACCCTCGCCGCCTGGCAGGCCGTCCTCATGCGGCACTCCGGGCAGGAGGACATCGTCGTCGGTGTCCCCACCGCGGGCCGTGACCGGCCCGAACTCGCCGGCCTCGCCGGGATGTTCGTCAACAGCCTGGTCCTGCGCGCCGACCTGTCGGGCGACCCCACCTTCGAGGAACTGCTCGCCCAGGTGCGCGAGACGTCCCTCGGCGCGTTCGCGCACGCCGAGGTGCCCTTCGAACGGCTCGTGCGCGAGCTGAGCCCCGACCGCGCCCTCGGCCACGCCCCGCTGTACCAGGTGCAGTTCGGCTACCGGAACGTACCCGAGCGCGAGCTGTCCCTGCCCGGCGTCCGCGTCGAACCCGTCGACCTCGACAACGGCCTGTGCCGCACCGACCTCAGCCTCGAACTGGCCCGCAGCGGCGAAGTCACCGAGGGGATCTGCGAGTTCAGCCGCGACCTGTTCGACGCGACGAGCGCGCAGACCCTCACCGCGGCGCTCGAACGGGTGCTGCGGCGCGCCACCGCCGACCCGCGGCTGCGCCTGTCCGAACTCCTCGCCCTCACCCCCGCCGAACAGGCCCTCCTCGACGCCGCAGGGGACGGCGGACCCGTGCCGGAGGGCGCCCCGGACGTGCTCACCGCGTTCGCCGAGGCCGTGCGGACCCGCCCCGAGGCCGAGGCGGTCGTCTCCGGCGGCACCACCCTCACCTTCCGCGCGCTGGACGAGCGCGCCCGGCGCATCGCGGGACAGCTGGCCGCCGCGGGGGTCCGCCCCGGCGACCGGGTCGGCATCGGCCTGCGGCGCTGCGCCGACCTGCCCGCCGCGCTGCTGGCGGTGCTGATGACCGGCGGCGCCTATGTGCCGCTCGACCCCGACTACCCGGCGGAGCGACTGCGGTACGTCTGCGGGGACGCCACTCCCACCGCCGTACTCGTGCACACCCCGACCCGGTCCGCGTTCGCCTCCGGCATCGTGCCCGAGGGCGTGCCGCTGGTGGACGTCGACGCGGCGGAGACCCCTGCCGTGACCGCGCCCGCCGTCACGGCCGTTGACGCCGAGGCGCCCGCGTACGTCATCCACACCTCCGGCTCCACGGGCAAGCCCAAGGGCGTCGTGGTGCTGCACCGCAACCTCACGGCGTTCCTCGCCGCGATGGACCAGGTCGTGGGCACCGGCGGCGAGCCGGTGACCTGGCTCGCGGTCACCAGCGTCTCCTTCGACATCTCCGTCCTCGAACTGCTGTGGACCGCAGGCCGTGGCCACCGGGTGGTGATCGGTCCGGACAAGGGCGTCACCGCACCGGACACGACCCGAGACGTCCCGGCGACCGCCGAGACCGCGTCGGAGACCGCCGGGAGCGGCGTCGCGGTCGCGCACACCGGCGCGGCCGGCACCGAACCCGCCTCGAAGGAAACCGAGTTCAGCCTCTTCTACTTCGCCAGCGACACCGGCCACACCCACCCGGGACCGGACCAGTACCGCCTCCTCATGGACGGCGCCCGGTTCGCCGACGAGCACGGGTTCAGCGCCGTATGGATGCCGGAGCGCCACTTCCACGCCTTCGGCGGACCCTTCCCCGCGCCCTCCGTGCTGGCCGCCGCCGTGGCCACCGCGACCCGCCGGATCGGCATCCGCGCCGGCAGCGTCGTGATGCCCCTGCACCACCCCGTCCGGGTGGCCGAGGAGTGGGCCGTCGTCGACAACCTGTCCGGCGGCCGGGTCGGCCTGTCCTTCGCGTCCGGCTGGCACATGGACGACTTCGTCCTCGCCAAGGACGCCTACGACGACCGCCAGCGCCGTACCGTCGAGGGCCTGGACACCGTGCGCCGCCTGTGGCGCGGCGACCGGGTGCCCTTCGAGGGACCCGGCGGCCGCACCGTGGAGGTCGGCGTCCTGCCCCGGCCGGTCCAGGACGAACTGCCCGTCTGGCTCACCTCCTCGGGCAGCCCCGAGACCTGCCGCAGGGCGGGCGAGGCGGGCGTACGGCTGCTGACCCATCTGCTCGGCCAGAGCGTCGAGGGCCTCGCCGAACGCATCGCCGTCTACCGGGACGCCTGGCACCGCGCCGGCCACCCGGGCGAACCGCATGTCACGCTCATGCTGCACACCTTCGTGGGCGCCGACGCCGACGAGGTGCGGGCCCACGCCTGGGCGCCGTTCCGCGAGTACCTGCGCTCCTCCGTCGGCCTGATCGAGAACATGGCCCGCGCCCTCGGCGTCGACATCACCGCGGACGACTTCACGGCCGACGACCAGGAGGCCCTGCTCGACCACGCCTGCGCCCGCTACCTCGCCGACAGCTCCCTCATCGGCACCGTCGAGGACCGGCTGCCGCTGGTACGGCGGCTGACCGAGGCGGGCGTCGACGAGATCGCCTGCCTGGTCGACTTCGGCGTCGACACGGACGCCGCCGCGGCCGCCTGGCCCGCGCTGGCGGAGCTGAAGTCCCGCGCCGCGAGCGCGAGTCGGCGCCCCGCGACGGCGGGCACCGACCTCACCGCGCTGATCCGCGCGCACGGCGTGACCCACCTCCAGTGCACGCCCTCCCAGGCCCGGACCCTCCTCGACGAGGAGGACACCGCCGCCCTCGGCACCCTGCGCGAACTGCTCCTCGGCGGCGAGGCCCTCGACACCGACCTCGTCCGCGCCCTCGCCGGCCATCTGCGCGGCACCCTGCGCAACATGTACGGGCCGACCGAGACCACCGTGTGGTCCACCACCGACACCGTCGAGGTGGCCGAGGGCACCGTCACCATCGGCCGCCCCATCGCCGGCACCACCGTCCGCGTCCTGGACGCCCACGGCCGCCGCGTCCCGCCCGGCGTCCCCGGCGAACTGCACATCGGCGGCGCCGGAGTGACCGCCGGATACCTCGGCCGCCCCGAACTGACCGCCGAGCGCTTCGTCACCGCCGAGGACGGCCGGCTCCTCTACCGCACCGGCGACCTGGTGCGCGTCCGCCCCGACGGCCGGCTCCAGTACCTCTCCCGCAACGACAACCAGCTCAAGATCCGCGGCTTCCGCATCGAGGCCGGAGAGGTCGAGGCCGCGCTCACCGCGCTGCCCACCGTGCGCCAGTGCGTCGTCACCGCCCACGCGCCCGGCACCGCTCGGGCCGCGCTCGCCGCCTACGTCGTACCCGCCACCCCCGAACAGCCGCCCGTACCCGCCGAGCTGCGCGCCGAACTGGCCCGCCGCCTGCCCGCGTTCCTCGTCCCCTCGCACTATGTGCTGCTCGACGCGCTGCCGCTGACCGGCAACGGCAAGATCGATCGCGGTGCGCTGCCGGCCCCCGGACCGCTCGGCCGCGAGGACGGCGCGGAGTTCACCGCCCCCACGACACCCACCGAGGAGGCCATCGCGCTCGTGTGGCGCGAGGCCCTGGGCGCCGAACGCGTCGGCATCCACGACGACTTCTTCGAACTGGGCGGCCACTCCCTGCTCGCCACCCAGGTCGTCGCCGGTATCCGTCGCACCCTCGGGGTCCGGCTGCCGCTGCGCACCCTCTTCGAGGCCCCCACCGTCGCCGACCTCGCCCGCGCCGTCGACGCCACCACCAGGGCCGACGACAGGCAGGACACCAGCGCACCGGCCGGGCTCCACCCGGACCCCGCGCACCGCCACGAGCCGTTCCCGCTCACCGAGGTGCAGCGCGCCTACTGGATCGGCCGCAGCGGCGCCGTCGGCGGCGATGTCTCCTGCCACCTGTACGTCGAACTCGACCTCGACGACGTCGACCTGCCCCGCCTGGAAAGCTCCTGGCAGTCACTGGTGCGGCGCCATGACGCGCTGCGCATCGTCGTGGACGAGGACGGCGAACAGCGCGTCCTCGCCGACGTCCCCGCCTACCGGATCGGCGCCGAGGACCTGCGCGAGAAGGACCCGGCCGAACGGGAGCAGCGACTCGCGGCGACCCGGCAGGCCATGTCGCACCAGGTGCTGCCCTCCGACACCTGGCCCCTGTTCGACATCCGCGCCAGCCGCACCACCGGCACCGCCGTCCGCCTCCACCTCGGTATCGACACCCTGATCGCCGACGGCGGCAGCGTCCAGATCCTGCTGCGCGAACTCCTCTCCGTCTACCGGGGCGAACTCGACCCCCGGCCACTGGAGTTGTCGTTCCGGGACTATGTCGTCGCCGAGCGCGCCCGCCGCGAGGGACCCGAACGCGACCGCGACCTCGCCTACTGGCGCGACCGCCTCGACACCCTGCCGCCCGCGCCGCCGCTGCCGCTGGCCCAGCGCCCCGACCAGCTCACCGAGACCCGCTTCCGGCGCCGCGAGGCCCATCTCGACGCCAGCCTGTGGGCCCGGCTGAAGGAGCGGGCCGCCGCCGCCCACATCACCCCCTCCGCGCTCGCCCTGGCCGCCTACGCCACCGTCCTCGGCGCCTGGTCCGGCACCGACCGCTTCACCCTCAACCTCACCCTCTTCAACCGCGTCGGTGACCACCCCGAACTCCCCTTCCTCGTCGGCGACTTCACGGCGCTGACCATGCTGGAGATCGACGGCGCCACCCAGGACGCCTTCGAGGCGCGGGCCCGCCGCATCCAGGACCGGCTCTGGAACGACCTCGACCACCAGCTCGTCAGCGGCGTCTGGGTCGCCGGTGAACTCGCCCGCCGCCGCGGTGTGGCCGAGGCGGTCATGCCGGTCGTCTTCACCAGCGAACTCGGCGCCGCCGACGCGGGCGCCACACCCCCGGCCGGGCTCGGCGCGCGGGTCGCGTACACCATCACCCAGACGCCCCAGGTGTGGCTCGACCACCAGATAGCCGAGGACGGCGGCCGGCTCCGGCTCACCTGGGACGCCGTGGAGGCGCTGTTCGCGCCCGGCACCCTGGACGACATGTTCGGCGCGTACACGGCGCTGCTGACCGCGCTCGCCCAGGAGCCGGTGGCCTGGTCCGACGCGCACCGTGAGATCCTGCCGCCGCCGCAGGCCGCCCGCTACACCGCGCTGAACGCCACCGACGGACCCCTCCCGGCCGGACTGCTGCACGAGCCGTTCCTGGAGCGCGCCCGGCGCACCCCGGACAGCACCGCCGTCGTCTCCGCGACCGGCACCGTCACCTACGGCGAACTGGACCGCGCCTCCCTGGCCGTCGCCCGCACCCTGTGCGAGAGCGGCGTTAGGGGCGGCGACCTCGTCGGCGTCCTCGCCCACCGCGGCTGGGAACAGGTCGCCTCCGCCCTCGGCGTGCTGCGCGCCGGCGCCGCCTATCTGCCCCTGGACAGCGGTCTGCCGCCCGCCCGGGTGACCCGCTCCCTCGAACACGCCGGGGCCGTCGCCCTGCTCGCCCCGGACGGCATGTCCACCGCGGACAGGACCCCCGAGGGCGTCACCGTGCTGCGGTTCGGCGACGCCGTCGCCCGGGGCACCGCCCTCGGCACGGACCACGACCCGTGTCCCGGCACCGCCCCCGGCGACCTGGCGTACGTCATCTACACCTCCGGCTCCACCGGCGACCCCAAGGGCGTGATGACCGACCACCGGGGCGCCCTCAACACCGTCATCGACATCAACGAGCGGTTCGAAGTGCACGCCGAGGACCGGGTGTTCGCCCTCTCCTCGCTCGGCTTCGACCTGTCCGTGTACGACATCTTCGGCACCCTCGCCGCCGGCGCCGCGCTCGTCCTTCCCGGCCCGGGAGAGGAACGCGACCCGGTCCGCTGGGCCCGGCTGCTCGCCGACCACCAGGTCACCGTGTGGAACTCGGTGCCGGCGCTGATGGAGATGCTGCTCGTGCACGCCGCCGGCAACCCCGCCGTCGACGGGGCCGGACTGCGCCTGGTCATGCTCAGCGGCGACTGGATCCCCGTCAGCCTGCCCGACCGGATCCGCGCCGTCGCCCCGAAGGCCGACGTGATCAGCCTCGGCGGCGCCACGGAGGCATCGATCTGGTCGGTGCTGCACCCGATCGGCACCGTCGACCCGGAGCGGCCGAGCATCCCGTACGGCCGCCCCATGCGCAACCAGCGCATGTACGTCCTCGACGACGCCCTCCGGCTGCGCCCCACCGGCGTGCCCGGCGCCCTGTTCATCGGGGGAGTGGGCCTGGCCACCGGCTACCGCAACGCCCCCGAGCTCACCGAGCGTGCCTTCCCCACCCACCCCGTCACCGGCGAACGCCTCTACCGCACCGGCGACTTGGCTCGCCTGCTGCCGGACGGCGACCTGGAGTTCCTCGGCCGCGCCGACTCCCAGGTCAAGGTGCGCGGCATGCGCATCGAACTCGGCGAGATCGAATCCGCGCTGCTCCGGGCGGACGGCGTACGCGCCGCCGCCGCGCTGGTCGAGGGCACGGGAATGACGGCGCAACTGGCGGCGTACGTGGTACGGGACACCGCCGCACCGGGCACGACTCCCGCCGCGCCGGGTACGGCGGCCCCGGGCGCGACCGCGTCCGGTGCCCCCGCCGCCCTCGACGCCACACGGGTGCGCCGGCTGGAGACCCGGCTGCGCCAGCCGGGCCGCCGTACCGACCTCGTAGGGCGCGAGATCGTCCCCATCGCGCTGCCCGCCGACAGCGCACAGCTGCGCGCCGCCTCCACCGCGTGGAGCGCCGCGACCGGCTTCGGCACGGGCACGGTCTCGGCCGCCGACCTGTACGCGCTGCTCACCGTGCTCGCCCGGCAGGACGACGACGGCGTGCCCCGCTACGCCTACGGCTCGGCCGGGGGCCTCTACCCCGTCCAGACGTACGTCGCGGTCGCGCCCGGCGGCATCGAGGGCATCCCCGCCGGCACCTACTACCTCGACCCGGCAGGCCCCGCCCTGGTCGCGCTGGACGGCCCCGACGGCGCCGGACGCGCCCTGGAACCGCTGCTGTACGACGAGTCCAACCGGGCCCTCGCGGGCGCCGCGGGCTTCGCCGTCCACCTCGTGGCCAGGAACGCGGCCGTGACCCCGGTCTACGGCGAACTCGCGGGCAAGTTCGGCCTGTTGGAGGCCGGAGCCATGGCCCAGCTGCTGCGGCAGCGCGCCGGCACCTGCCGGATCGGCCTGTGCCCGATCGGCGACGTGTACGCCGAGCCGCTGCACGAGGTGCTGCGCCTGGAGGACGACCAGACGGTGCTGCACACCCTCCTCGGCGGCCCCCTCGCGGGCGTCGCCGCCGATCCGGCGCCCTGGGAGGAGACGCTGCGCGCCGAACTGGCCCGGCAGCTCCCCGCCTACATGGTCCCCCGGCACCTGCGGATCGCCGACGCGCTGCCCCTGTCGGCGAACGGCAAGGTGGACCGCAAGGCGCTGGCCCGGCTGGGCGCGTCGGCCCCGGTCACCCCAGCCGCGCCGGTGCCGGTCGCCGCCGTGGCAACAGCGCCCGTCTCGGCACCGGTTGCGGCCGCCGCCCCCGCCCCGTCCGGTTCCGCCGTCGAGCGGCTCGCCGCTCTCTGGCGGGAGGTGATGGACGGCCAGGAACTCGCGATCGACATGAACTTCTTCGACGCGGGCGCCACCTCCCTGCATCTCGTCCGGGTCCAGCGGCGGATCACCGAGGAGTTCGGCACCGAGCTGTCCGTGGTGGACATGTTCGACCGCCCGACCCTGCGGCTCCTCGCCGAACTGCTCGACGACGCGGCCCCCGCGACGGCGGCTCCGGTGACTGACGCGGGGCCCCCGGCCGCGCCGATGGAGCCCGCACCCGTGCCGGACCGGGCCGAGGCCACGCCGTCTCCGGCCGCGGAACCCGCCGCCGACCGGCGCAGGCACCACGAGCGGCGGCGCGCCCTGCGCCGCCCCGGTGGCCCCGGAGCCCCGTCCGCCGACTGAGGCACACCGCGCGGGCGGGACGGCGCCATTGCCCTCCCGCCCGCGCGGGCCGCCACCCGCGGCCCCGCACCGCCGTGCCCCGCGGCCCGTACCGCCCCGATAGGAGAAAGACTTCGATGACCAGTCAGGACACCGGGTACGGTCCCGACACCTCGGCGGACCTGCCGGACGCGATCGCCGTGACCGGGCTCGCCTGCCGGTTCCCCGGCGCGCCCGACGCCACGGCCTTCTGGGACAACCTGCTGGCCGGCCGCGACAGCATCACCTTCCGCGACCACGGCGAGCTGGCCGCCCTCGGCGTGTCCGCCGAACGCCTCGCGGACCCCCGGTTCGTGCCGGCCGGGGGAGTGCTGGAGGGCATCGACGAGTTCGACGCCGACTACTTCGGCATCACCCCCGCCGACGCCGCGCTGATGGACCCCCAGCAGCGCCTGTTCCTCCAGTGCGCGGTGACCGCCCTGGAGGACGCCGGACAGCGCACCCGGAACATGGCGGGCGACGTCGCGGTCTACGCGTCGGCCGGCTTCAACTCGTATCTGACCCACCATCTGCTGCCGCACGCCGCCCAGCTCGGACATCGCGCCGATGTGCAGTGGCTGGCCGGTGGCGACAAGGACTATCTGGCCACGCAGACGTCGTACCGGCTCGGTCTGACCGGTCCGAGCCTGAGCGTGCAGACCGCCTGCTCCTCCGCGCTGGTGGCGGTGCACCTCGCCGGGGAGGCGCTGCTCAGCGGCGAGTGCGACCTCGCGCTCGCGGGCGCGGTGTCCGCGGGCGTCGCCCAGGGGCTCGGCTATGTGCACACCGAGGGCGGCATCCTGTCGGCCGACGGCCACTGCCGTCCCTTCGACGCGGCCGCGACCGGCACGGTGTTCGGCAGCGGGGTCGGCGTCGTCGTCCTCAAGCGGCTCGCGGACGCCGTACGGGACGGCGACACGGTACGGGCCGTACTGCTCGGCTCCGCGCTCACCAACGACGGCGACCGCAAGGTCGGCTTCACCGCCCCCGGCCTGGACGGTCAGGTCCGGGTCATCACGGCGGCGCAGGCCGTCGCCGGGGTCGAACCCGCCGACATCTCCTGCGTCGAGGCGCACGGCACCGGCACCGCCCTGGGCGACCGCATCGAACTCACCGCCCTGAACCGGGTGTTCGCGAACGCCCCGGACGAACGCCGGGTGCTCGGCGCGGTCAAGTCCAACGTGGGGCACCTGGACACCTGCGCCGGCATGGCCGCACTCGTCAAGACCGTACTCGCCCTGCACCACCGCACGTTGCTGCCCACCGCGCACTTCGAGAACCCGAGCCAGGACCTGGACGCGCGGCGCTTCCGCGTCCTCACCGCCCCCGAGCCCTGGCCCGGCGCGGACGGCACCCGCACGGCGGGCGTCAGCTCCTTCGGCATCGGCGGCACCAACGCGCATGTGATCCTCCAGGACGCCCCGCCCGCCGCCCGCCCCGCCTCGCGCCCTGCCGACCGGGGCAGTTGGCAGCTCCTTCCCCTGTCGGCCCGCGCCCCGGAGGCCCTGGACCGGCTCACCGAACACTTCCACGAGGCGCTGACCGGCCCCGACGCCCCGGACCTTGCCGACGCCGCCCACACCGTGCAGACGGGCCGTGAGCCCCACCCGTGGCGGCGGGCGGTCGTGACCGGGCCCGGCCAGGGGAGCGGTCGTACGACGGATGCCTTCGACTCGGCCCTGACCGGTGCGGCCGTCCGCGCGGCGGACACCTTCCCCGGGGTGGCGCTGCTCTACCCCGGCCAGGGCGCCGGAAGCCCCGGCATGGCCGCCGAACCGTACGCCCACGAGCCCGTCTTCCGCGCCGCCCTCGACCGCTGTCTGGACGCCCTGCGGCCCTGGACCGACGCCCCGCTGCGCGACATCCTGCTCGACCCCGCGCAACGGGAAGGACTCGCGCGCACCGAGGTGGCACAGCCCGCCCTGTTCGCCGTCGGACACGCGCTGACCGAGTGGTGGACCGCGCTCGGACTGCGGCCGGTCGCACTGGCCGGGCACAGCGTCGGCGAACTCGCCGCGGCCTGCGCCGCCGGGGTGTTCACGCTGCCCGACGCCGCCCGACTCGTCGCCCGGCGCGGCGCGTTGATGGGCACCATGCCCGAGGGCGCCATGCTCGCCGTACCGCTGCCCGAGGCGGATCTGCGCGCCCTCCTCGCCGACTGGAAGGAGGACGCCGGGGCCGCGCCCGAGATCGCCGCCGTCAACGCGCCCGACCGCTGCGTCGCGGCCGGGACGCCCGCCGCGATCGCCCGGCTGGCCGAACTGCTCGCCGAGGCGGGCGCGACGGCCCGGCCGCTGTCCGTGCGGCACGCCTTCCACACCCGGCACGCCGACGCCCTGCTGGACGACTTCGCCGCGCTGGTCGCCGCCACGCCGATGCGACCGCCGGCCGTCCCCCTCGTCTCCTCCCTGACCGGGCGCCCCCTCAGCGCCGAGGAGGCGATGTCACCGCGCTACTGGGCCCGGCAACTGCGGGAACCGGTCCGCTTCGCCGACGCCCTGCGCGCCCTGCCCGACGGCGCCGTCCTGCTGGAGGCCGGGCCCGGCACCGCGCTCACCGGCTTCGCCCGCCGCACCCTCGGCCCCCACCGGACCGCCCTGCCGGGCCTCGGCCGCCCCGGCGACGAGACCCCGGCCCGCCTCACCGCCGTGGCCCGGCTGTGGGAGCGCGGAGCGGGCCTCGACTGGTCGGCGCTGGGTGAGCGGACCGGGCGCCGCCGGATCCCGCTGCCGACATACCCGTTCGCCCGGACCCGCCACTGGTTCGAGCCGACCACCGCCCCGGCGGCCCCGCCCGCCGCCCCGCCGCGACCGGAGCCCGCTCCCGCCCGGCTGGACGACTGGCTGCACACCCTCACCTGGTCACCGACCCTGCCGCCCGCCCCGGCATCCGTACCCGGCACGGTCCTGCTCCTCGCCGACCGCTCCGGCCTCGCCGACGAGGTCGCCGGGCGCCTCACCCGCGCCGGCGCCCGCGTCCACCGGGTGGTGCCCGGCGACCCCGGGTGCGCGCCGGAAGCCGAGGGCGACGGGCACCGGATCGACCCGGACGACCCCGAGGCGTTCCGCGCCCTGGCCGCCGCCCTCGCGGCCGCCGACGCCGCGCCCGACGCCGTACTGTCCTGCTGGGCCGTGGACGAGCGCCATGCCGACGACGCGAGCGCCGACGACATGGCACGCTCCGCGCTGCGGGCCGTGACCGTCCCCGCCGCGCTCGTCCGGGCCCTGGGCGAGGAGTTCCCGGGCCGTCCGCCGCGGCTGCTGCTGGTCAGCGAGGAGGCCCTCGCCGTGGGCGGGCAGCGGCCCCGCACCCCCCAGGCCGCCGCGGCCACCGGCCCCGCCCGCGTCCTGCCCCAGGAGCTGCCCGGCAGCACGGTACGCGTCCTCGACCTCGATCACTTCCCCCGCACGGGCCCCGGCCTCACCCGCGCCGCCGAGGCCGTGATCGCCGAACTGTCCGCCCTCGGCGACCCCGGCACGCCCGTCGTCGCCCTGCGCGGCCGCTCCCGGCTGGCCCCCGAACCGGCCCGCCCCGTCCTCACCCCCGAGGACGAGCAGCGGGCCCAACTCCCCACCGGTACCTGGCTGATCACCGGTGGCCTGGGCGGCATCGGCGCCGCCGTCGCGCAGCGGCTGGCCGGACCGGGCCGCACCCTGGTCCTGCTGAGCCGCCGACCGGTCCCGGACGGACCGGCCTGGCAGGTGATCCGCCCCGGGGCCGCCGCCCCCGCGCCCACCACCCCGCCCGCCCTCGCCGCGACGCTGACCGGCCTGGCCGAACGGGGCGCCGAGGTCTGCGTCGTCCAGTGTGACGTCTCCGACGAACCGGGCCTCGCCGCCGCCCTGGGCGAGATCCGCGCCCGGCACGGCCGTATCGCCGCCGTCCTGCACGCCGCCGGACTGCCGGGCGGCAATGTCCTCGCCCTGCGTGCCCCCGAGGACATCGCCCGCGTCCTGGAACCGAAGGTCCGCGGCACCGTGCTGCTGCACCGGCTGACCGCACCGGACCGCCCCCTGCTGGTGCTGTGCTCCTCGGTGCTCGCCGTCGCCGGGGCCCCCGGCCAGGCGGACTACGCCGCGGCCAACGCCTTCCTCGACGCGTACGCCCACACCACCGACACGGCCGTCTCCATCGGCTGGGACCGCTGGACCGAGACGGGCATGGCCGTGCGCCACACGACCCTCGACTGGCCGTCAGGCGAGGGCGAACCGCTGGACCACCCGCTGTTCGCCGCCCGCCGCGAGACCGCCGAAGGCTGGCACGAACTCCTGCTCCGGCACGGCCCCCAGACCGCCTGGCCGGCCGCCGAACACCGGCTGTCCGGTGACCCGGTGCTGCCCGGCACAGCCCTCCTGGACCTGGCCGTCGCCGCCCACCGCCTCCTGCCGGCCGCCGAGGCCGCCGGTACCCGGCCCGTCACCCTGGACGCGGTGTTCACCAGCCCCCTGCGCATGCCCGCGGCGGACCTCCCGCTCGTCGTCGTACGACTGCGCCGCCACCCGGAGGGCGGCCACGACTGGGAGGTACGCTCCACCACCTCACCCACCCGGCCGCACGCCCAGGGCCGCATCCGCTGCGACGACACCCCGCGCCCGGCGCGCCTCGACCTCACGCCCCTGCACACGCCCGCCGACCCCGGCACCGAGCCGCCGGTACGCGCGTCCGGGGGCCTGCTGGAGACGGGACCCCGCTGGGCGTGCGTGGAACGCGCCGTACCCGGCGGCCCGGCGGAGGAGCCACAGCTGCTGCTGACCCTGCGCCTGCCCGAGGGCTGCCACGAGGACACCGAGGCCCATCCGCTGCACCCCGCACTGCTGGACGTGGCGACCGGCGCCCTTGCCCAGGCCGGTGGTCGTCATCTGCCCGTCGCATACCGCCGGTTGACGCTCCATCAGGACCTCGGGGCACTGGCACACGCCCGGATCGTGCTGCGCTCCGGCAACCCCGCCGCCGAGAACGACACCCTCGTGGCCGACGTCACCCTGACCGACCCGGACGGCCGACCCACCGTGACCGTCGAGGGTTTCGTCCTGCGTCCCGCCGCGTCCACTCCGCCCGCGTCCACGCCGTCCGCGTCCGCCCAGTCTGTGTCCGGCCGGTCCGGGCCCGCCGTGGAGCGCGCCGCCTCCGCCGTCGACCACCCCACCTCCGGCATCCCCACCCACGAAGGTCTCCGCGCCCTCGAACGCGTCCTGGGCAACCCGCACCTGGCCCACGTCCTGGTCACACCCCGAGCCACCCCGCCCCGCTCCACCGCCCCCACCCCGACCCTCCGGCCGTCCCTCCCGCAGGGGGCCTCCGACAGCACCCCGGACCCGGACGACATCCCCTCCCGGATCGCCGGGATCTGGGCCCATATGCTCGGCCTGCCCCAAGTGGCCGCGCGGGACAACCTGTTCGAGCTGGGCGCCGACTCGCTCACCATCGTGCAGATCGCGAACGAGATGAGCCGCGCCGGGCTGCCGGTCTCACCCGGCGACATCTTCGCCCACCCCACCCCCGGCGCCCTCGCCGCCCGGCTCACCGCGCCCGATCCGGCCCCGGCCACCGCGCCCCATCCCGTTCCGGGCGCCACCCCCGACACGCCGACCCCTTCCGAAGCCGCCACCCCCGACCCGGATCCCTTCCCGGACGCGGACCTCAGCACCGAGGACCTGGCCCAGGTCATGAACCTGTTCCGGTCCGGAGAGGACACCCAGTGAACGACATCGAGGACATCTACCCCCTCTCGCCCGCCCAGGAAGGGATGCTCTTCCACACCACCACCTCCCCGGACGGCGGCCTCTACGTCGAGACCACCACGTTCCGCCTCCTCGGGCCGCTCGACCTCGACGCCCTGACGGCGGCCTGGCGCTCCGCGGTCGCCCGGCACCCCGTGCTGCGCACCGCCTTCGTCCACGAACGCATCAGCGCCCCCCGCCAGGTCGTCCTGCCGAGCGCCGAGGTCCGGATCGACGTCCGCGACCTCACCGGCCTGGACGGCGCGGACCGCGACCGGGCCGTGGACACGGAGATCGCCCGCCGCCGCGCCGAGCCGTTCGACCTCACCCGGGCACCCCTGATGCGGCTGCTCGCCCTGCGGCTCGGCCCCGACGAACACCTGATGGTGTGGACGTACCACCACATGATCCTCGACGGCTGGTCGGCCGCCCTGCTGCTGGCCGACGTCACGGCCCGCCTCGCGCGCCCCGACGCCGACACCCCGCCCCCGCCGCCCGCCTTCCGGGAGCACATCGCCTGGCTGCGCCGCCAGGACCCCGCACGGGACCAGGCCTTCTGGACCGACTACCTCGACGGCTACGACGAACCCGCCGTGTTCACACTGCCCCGGATCCGGCCCGGCGCGAAGCCCTCCGGTGAGTTCCGCACCGTCCGCGCCACCCTGCCCGCCGCGCTCGCCGGCCGGCTGCGCGCCCTCGCCGCGACCCGCTCGACCACCCTCGGGAGCCTGGTCGAGGCCGCCTGGGCCGGCACGGTCGCCCGCTACAGCGGCCGTGACGACGTGGTGTTCGGCGTCACCGTCGCCGGCCGGCCCCCGCTGCCCGGCGCCGACGCCATGATCGGCATGTTCATCAACACCGTGCCCGTGCGCGCCCGCGTCGACCACGAGCTGCCCGCCGAGGAGTGGCTGACCCGCTACGCCGCCTCGCGCCACCCCGTCCTGGAGCACCAGCACACCCCGCTGACCGACGTCCAGCGCTGGGCCGGCACCGAGCGCGGCGCCCAACTCTTCGACACCGTCGTGGTGTTCGAGAACTACCCGGACGCCTCCGCCGCCGTCCTCGCCGACGGCGCGCTGCGCACCACCGATGTCCGCTACGAGACCCGCACCAACTACCGCGCCACCCTCGTGGTCCGCGCCCAGGGCGATCTGCACGTCCAACTGATCGTGGACTCGGCCGTGTTCGACGAGGACGAGGCGAACGGTGTGCTGCGCCAGTTCACCGCCGTACTGGAACGCCTCGCCGACCGGCCCGGCCGGCCCGTGCGCGAACTCCTCGCCGTGCCCGAGGAGATACGGGCACTGCTCTGCGACCGCTGGAACGGCACGGACCTCGACCGCACCCCGCCGCGCGCCCTGCTCGCCGACCTGATCGCCGACGCGGTCCGCACCCGCCCCGGGCACCCCGCCGTCGTCGGTCCCGACGCCACATACAGCTACCGTCAACTGGACTACCGGGCCACGGCGTTGGCCCTCCGGCTCGTCGAGCACGGTGTGAGCACCGGCGACCGGGTGGCCGTCTGCCTGAGCCGGGGCGCCGACCTCGTCACCGCGCTGCTGGCGATCGCCCGGGCCGGTGCCGCCTTCGTCCCGCTCGACCCCGCGCACCCCGCCGACCGGATCGCCTACGTCCTCGCCGACGCGGCCCCCACCGTGCTGCTCACCGACGCCACGGCGGCCCTGCGCCCGGACGGCTGGGACGGCACCGTCCTCGACCTCTCCCAGGAGACCCTCACCCCCGCCGACCCGGCCGCCGCCGCCGCGCTGCCCGGCTGCGCGCCGGAGCGGCTCGCCTACGTCATCCACACCTCCGGCTCCACCGGCCGCCCCAAGGGCGTCGCCGTCAGCCACCGCGCGCTCGCCAACCTGGTGGACAGCCTGGCCCTGCGGCACCCGGGGCTCACCCCCGAGGACCGGTTCCTGGCCCTGACCACCCTCACCTTCGACACCTCCCTGGCCGAACTCCTCGTACCGCTCGCCGTCGGCGCGAGCGTCCACATCGGCGGCGGCACCCTCGGGCTCAGCGGCCGCGACGTGGACGCCTACCTCACCCGGCACGGCATCACCGCCCTCCAGGCCACCCCCTCCCGCTACCGTGCCCTGCTCGACTCCGGCTGGCAGGGCCAGGGCAGGCCCCGGCTGTACAGCTGCGGCGAGGCGTTCCCGCCGGACCTCGCCGAACCGCTCGCCAAGCGCGGCCAGTCCGTGTGGAACATGTACGGCCCGACCGAGACCACCGTGTACTCCAGCGTCGAGGAGATCCACGCCGAGACCACCCGGGTCACCGTCGGCCGGCCTCTCTCGAACACCACCCTGCGCGTCCTGGACCGCGAGGGCGCGCTGGTGCCCGTCGGCTGCGTCGGCGAACTGTGCATCGGCGGCGACGGTGTCGCCGAGGGCTACTGGAACCTGCCCGACCTCACCGCCGAACGGTTCGGCCCCGACCCCTACAGCCCCGGCTCCCGGATGTTCCGCACCGGCGACCACGCCCGGGTCCTGCCGGACGGCCGGGTCGAGGTCCTCGGCCGGATCGACCGCCAGCTCAAGCTGCGCGGCTACCGCATCGAACCCGGCGAGATCGAACAGGTCCTCCTGGACGCGCCCGGCATCGCGGCCGCCGTGGTGGCCGTACGCGAGGACCGCCTCGTCGCCTGGACCGTTCCCGCTGACCGCGCCACCCCGGTCACCCCGGAGCGGCTGCGCGAACGGCTCCGGCTGCGCCTGCCCTCGTACATGATCCCGGACGTCCTCGTCACCCTGGACGAACTGCCGCTGACCCCCGCGGGCAAGACCGACCTCCTCGCGCTCACGGTCCCCGCCGACGAGCCCGCCGGCTCCGCCGCCCCGGACGCCGCAGCCACCCCGCACGACCTGGAGGAACTGGTCGCCCGCCTGTTCCGCGAGGTGCTCGCGCTGCCCGAAGTGGGGCCCGACGACGACTTCTTCGACCTGGGCGGCGACTCGCTGCGCGCCATGCGCCTGGCCGGACGCATCCAGGCCGCGCTGGGTACCGACTTCGATGTCGAGCTGCTCTTCGACTACTCCACGGTGCGCGAACTCGCGGCCGGTATCGCCCGCATCACGGCCGTCGAGAACTGACCCGGAAAGGTGCCCGACACCATGGAAACGCCCGCCGACGCGGCCCACCGCCTCGACACCGCCCTGCTCGCCCGCTGGGCCGCCCACCCCACGCACCAGGCGATCGTGGACGGCGACGACATCCTCCTCGCCGGTGAGGTCCGCGACCGCGCCGTACACACCGCGACCCTGCTGCGCGAGCGCGGGGTCCGGCCCGGCGACCGGGTGGCCGTGCTGCTGGAGCGCTCCGCGGACTTCGTCATCGCGGTCACCGCCGTGGTCCTCGCCGGCGGCGCCCATGTGGCCATCGACACCGCCAACCCGGGCGAGCGCGTCCAGTTCCTGCTGGACGACAGCGAACCCCGGCTGCTGCTGACCTCCGCCGCGCTCCGCGCCACCCTGCCCGACGACCTCGGCACCGCGGTCCTGACCGTCGAGGAATGCGCCGAAGCGCCCGCGTCCAAAGGGGAGTTCACCCCCGCCCCGGACCTCGCCGACAGCCCCGCGGTGATCATCTACACCTCCGGTTCGACCGGCCGCCCCAAGGGCTCGCTGCTCAGCCACCGCGGTGTCAGCGCCCGGCTGCGCTCCCTCCAGAACAGCCACCCGATCGACGACGGCGACCGGGTCCTGCACCACACCGCCTGCACCTTCGACATGTTCCTCGTCGAGGTCTACTGGCCGCTCCTGCACGGCGCCGCCATCGTCGTCGCCGCCCCCGGCCGCCAGCGCGACCCCGAGCACCTGGCGCGCCTCATCCGCGAGCAGCGCGTCACCACCGTGTGGTGGGTCGTCTCCCTCCTGGAACTGTTCCTGCTGGCCCTGCGCCCCGGCGAACGCGTCGACGGCCTGCGCCAGGCCCTGACCGGCGGCGAGGCGCTGAGCCCGGAGCTGGTACGCCGCTTCCACAGCCGCTCCGACGCCACGCTCAGCAACCTCTACGGCCCCAGCGAGTGCACCATGTACTGCACCGCCTGGGTCTGCCCGCGCGACCCCGACCCGGCGACCGTCCTGATCGGCTCCGCCATCGAGGACACCACGCTGCGCGTGCTGGACGAGCAGGGGCGGCCGGTCGCGCCGGGGGAGCCCGGTGAGCTGTACATCGGCGGTGTCGGCGTCTCGCTCGGCTACCACAACCGCCCCGAACTCACCGCCGAACGCTTCGTCAAGGACCCGGTCGACCCCGCCGCCGGCCTGCTCTACCGCTCCGGCGACCTGGTCCGCGAACACACCCCGGGCCAACTGGAGTACCTGGGCCGGGTCGACCGCCAGATCAAGATCCGCGGCTTCCGGATCGAACCCGGCGAGATCGAGGGCACGATCCGCACCGCCCCCGGAGTACGCCAGGCGGCCGTCATCGCCCACGGCACCGGACCCGAGACCCGGCTGGTCGGCTTCGTGGTCCTGGACGAGGACGGCACGGACCTGTCACTGCTCTCGGTGAGCACCCACCTGGCGGACCGCCTCCCCTCCCATATGGTGCCCGCCGCCCTGATCCCCCTGGACCACTTCCCGCTCACCCCGAACGGCAAGCTGGACCACGCCGTGCTCGCGGCCCGCGCCGAGGAAGCCCTCCCGGCGACCACCGGCAGCGCCTGCGCCCAGGACGCCTCCGACCTCGTATCGGTGATCGCCGACATCTGGTCCGAGGTCCTCGGCGCCGGCCCGCTCGGCCCCACGGACGATTTCTTCGCCCTCGGCGGCGACTCCTTCCGCGCCATCCGCGCCGTCCGCGAACTGGAAGCCCGCACCGGCCTCCAGGTCCCCATGCACCTGGTCTTCGAAGCCTCCGAGGTCGCCGAGTTCGCCGCCGCCGTCGCGGAGGACACCGAGACGGCGGGCAAGTAGGGGAGACTGCGGGCACGTCAGGGGGATGCCGGGCCGGGCCGGCGCCGGGAGTACATGGCCGACGGCGGAGCGGCAGGGAGCGGCGGCAGGGGCGACGGCACCCCCGTAGCCGCCGCCCCTGCCGCAAGATCGTGCTACGGGCGGCCACGCACTGTCAACGATCGTTTTCGGCTAGTCATTCGATCGTTGATTCCCCATGTCAGCGCGCATCGCCCCCGGCGGCCCCCGCCACCCCCGCCATCGCGATGCTGACCCTGCGGCTGTACCGCTGGAGCGCCAACTGGCCGTCGTGGGGTTCGCCCGGGTAGCTGTCCAGCATGGATCCCAACGCGGCGATCCGCAGGGCGCCGGCGCGGAAGAACTCGGTGGCGACGGAGACGGCGTGGTCGGGCGCGGTGTGCAGGCCCACGGTCTGGAGGTAGCGGCGCATCGGGTGGAGGACGCGCACGATGTCCTCGCGCGGGAGCGGTTTGACCCAGACGGTGCCGAACAGGGGAGAGGCGGTGAGGCCGGGGCGCTTGTCCGCGAGGACGTGCCAGCGGCCGCCGGGTCCGCTGAACGTCCGGGTGATGCCCAGGTGTTCCTCAAGACGGGCGACCGTGACGACGTTGGTGACCTCCGCCTGCTCGGCCGTCTCCCTCGGCAGTTCGGGGAACGCGTCCGCCTCGGCGGCCAACGCGTCCGCGAGGGCGCGGGCCTCGGCGAACAGCACCTCCGCGTCGTCCGTGTCGACATAGACGACCTGGGGGCTCGTGCAGGTGCGCTGGCCGTTGCGCAGGATGTCCCGGGCCAGCGCCCGCAGCGCCCGGCCGTCCCGGCGTTCACCCGTACGGTCGAGATAGGCGAGGGATATCTTCGGCCCCCACTCGACCAGCCGGCACCCGGACGGCAGGAACCGCGCGACCCCCTCGACCGCCTCCTCGGTGCCCCAGACCGCCACCGCGTCGGCCGGACGGCACAGCTGCCGCAGCCACTCCGTGTCGCGGGAGGAGAACCGCAGCACCACGAGCCGGTCGCGCACCTGACCCGAAGGGTCGGCGGCGGCGAGCATGGCCAGCGCGTGCTGGGTGAACAGGCTCTCCCCGCCACTGGTCTTGACAACGTTGACATTGCCCGCGAGCAGGCCCTCGACGGCGCTGAGCACGCCCGCGACGGCCACGTTGCGCGGGACGATGTGCACCAGCGTGCCGATCGGCTGCCACAGTTCCGCCGCACCGCCCGCGAACGCCGCCGGAGCGGGCCGGTGCGGAGCCGTGCCGCCGAGCTCCGCCGTCAACTGGGCGGCCAGCAGCCCCCGGTCGAGGGCCGCGGCGAGCCCCGCGAGGGCGGCTTCCGCGTCGGCGACGGGCAGCGCCGTCGTGGCCGGATCGGTCAGATCGGCGAACAGCCGCCTGTACTCAGCGCCGTCCCGGTCGGTGAGCGTCCCGGCGAACTTCTCGCAGGCGCCCAGGACGTGCTCGACGTCCAGCGGCCCGGGCAGAGCGGGAAGGACGGAGCCGAGCCGATCGAGCCGCCGCCCGGCCTCCTCCTCGTCGACCCATTCCCCCTGCCAGTAGTAGGGCGTGGTCAGGGTCTGCGCGACGGTCGTCATCGAACCTCCAGAAGCTCCGCCGCGGCGACGGCACATGTACGGTTACGGCGCACACCCGCGCGCCCATGGACCTCGAACCAGGGTGTGGCGATCCCGCAGTCACCCGGCGGACGCAAGGTGCCCAGATCGGCCATCAGGATGCTGTGGGCGGGCAGCGCCGTGATGAACGGCGACACGAACTGGAGATAGCCCACCTCGTCGTACCCCACCGGCTCCAGGGTGCGCACGTCCCGCACGACGCACCGCGCCCACACCGGCACATGGAAGTGGTGCGCCGCGCACTCGATGTACGGCAGGCAGTGCTCGACCGAGCCGTAACAGTCCCGGATCCGCTCACCCGGGATGCCGAGCCGCCGCTCGATCCCCTCCCGGAACTCCACGCGCCCGATGGCCCGGTCGGCGTGGCTCTTCCAGCCACCGCCGGTCAACACCAGCGAACCCTCGGGGAGTCGCAGCGGGGGCACCCCCATCGTCCCCATGCGCTCCAGCACGGAGTGCAGCAGCGCGGGGAATCCGACGATCCGCACCGGCTCCTCGCGCGCCGCGAACTCCAGCAGGGCGTCCACGCAGCCCATGGGGTCGAACTCATGGCCGACGCCGGTGTTGCGCAGTGCGTGCCGGACGGAGGCGACGGGCGCGAAGTCGCACAGCTCGTTCAGCCCGTGCGCGGCGCCCATGGTGAGCCGCGGATCCGGCTCGTACCCGAGGACGAGGTAGTTGGCGGGACGCTCGACGTCGATCAGCCCCAGCGCCTTCACCGTCCAGGCGTCCATCCGCTGCGCGGCCCCGATGGACCAGGCGTCGAACCCGATCTCCGTCTTCTCGCCACCCGTCCCGGACGACGTCAGCCGCAGCGCCACGGCATCGTCCTCGATCGAGCTCAGCGCATGTCGCTTGAACAAGTTCACATGTATGTAGGGCAGTTCGGCGACCTGCTCCACACTGTCCGGATCCGGTGCCCCCGCCTCCTTCCACAGCGCCCCGAACAGCGGGTTGCGCAGGGCGTGCCAGGCGTTGATCTCCCGCATGGCCGCGACGAACAGCTCGTCGGCGGCCGCATCGGCGCGAAAGGGGTCGGAGACACTGCACAGCTCCTGCACCCGCGGCAGCTCTCCGGGTTCCGGCACCTGAAGGGGGCCGAAGTACTTGGCGAGGGAATCGAGTTGACGTACGAGCTCGGCGTCCGAGGTCGACGCGGTGGTCATAGCACTCCTTGTTGATCACTAGTGTGTGCAGACCAAGTTGAACCCGCCACGACTTAAGTCCCCGACGACTCCGATGGATTTGAGCCAGCCTCGCGCGATCTTCTCGGACGGAGCGGCGACATCCGCTCGGGGGACGGGCCGTTAGGGTCGGGATCATGACGCCCACACCCGCCGGCAGCGCATTCGACTCGCTCCGCCTCGACGCCGTGACCGACCAGGAGACGCTGCGCCGTGTCTACGCACTCCCCAGCGCCGCGGCCGTGCGCAAGCAGATGACCGAACTCACCGACCAGACCCGGCGGTTGATCGGATGCTCGGCTCTGGTCCTGGTCGCCAGCGCGGACGCCGAGGGCAACTGCGACGTCTCCCCGCGCGGCGGCCCCGCCGGGTTCGTCTCCGTCCTGGACGACCGGACGGTGGCGATACCGGACGCGACCGGCAACAAGCGGCTGGACACCTTGCAGAACGTCATCGCCACCGGACGCGCCGGGCTCATGTTCATCGTCCCGGGGCGCACCACGACCCTCCGGGTGAACGGCCGGGCCTGCGTCTCCACCCGCCCGGAGCTGCTGTCCCAGCTGACCGCCGTGGGCAAGCCGCCGGCCAGTGCGCTGGTGGTGGGGATCGAGGAGGTCTACCCGCACTGCCCCAAGTCCCTGCTGCGCAGCGGCGCCTGGAAGCCGGAGCAGTGGCCGGCTGCGGACGCCCAGCCGACCTCGGCCGAGGTCACCCTGGCCCAGCTGCGGATGCCGGAGCTGACGATCGCCGACATCGAGCAGGCGGAGGCGGACTCGCTGAAGTACCGGTACGAGTAGGAGTCGTCCGCGCGACGCGCGCACACGGGAACGGGAAGGGGACAGGGCATGACGGACGGTCAAACCGGCACACCGGACAGCACCGCGGTGCGTACCGCCCTGCGGCGGGCGACGCACCTCCTGGTCGACCCGCCGACGCACGTACTGGTGGACGAGATCGGCCTGCGACTCGCCGCCCCCGGCGACAGCTGGCGCGAACGGCCGGACATGGACCCGGACGCCACCAGGGCGTGCGCGGGGAAGGCCAGGGCCGGGGGAGCGTGACGCCGGTGCCCCCGCACAGCAGGACGGCCACGAGGGGCGCCCCGGGGAAGTCGAGCAGGTGACATGGGGGCTCTTTGGAAGCGGAGGCGGCGGAGAGGGCAGGATTTGAACCTGCGTGGACCCCCTGGGGGGTCCGACCTTGAGACGTGCTCAGCGGTCCCCGATAAGCCACTCCGGGCACCTCTCCTCGTTCCCGGCTCCGGGGCGGTGCCCCTCGCCGTTCACAGGGAAGAGACTGCCGGACGGCGCTGACGGAGCGCTGACGAGGGCCTGACGGGGGCTCTGTTCCGTCTCCGTTCCGGCCCGTTGATATGTGTATCGGCCACGAATGTCACAGGAATGTCTCAGGGGCGGGTGCCGGGCAACCGGGGCGGCGGAGCCTCTGTCTTGATCGGCGCAAGGCCCGCTCACCGGGAGCGGGACCCGTCCCCAGGGGGAACTGATGCGCGTCCAGAAGATCTCGATGCTCGCTGTCGCCGGTGTCGCTCTCGGCCTCTCGCTCACGGCCTGCGGCGGCAGTGGCTCCGACCGCGCCTCCGACAGCGCCTCGCCCTCCTCGGCCGCGTCGTCCACCGCCACGAGCACCACGCGGCCCAGCTCCTCCGTATCCGCCCCCGCATCCGCATCCGCCTCCGGCCGGGGCGCCACGCACACCACGCAGACGGGCACCGCGAAGAAGTCCGGGGTGAGCTGCACCAACCAGATCGACTACGCCGGTGACCCGCGGTCGAACGCGGAGATCAACTCCATCGGTGAGCAGACGGGTCACTGCCCCGCCCCGGAGAAGGGCAGCAAGCCCTCCGGCACCCCGAAGAAGCCCGGCGTCAGCTGCACCAACCAGATCGACTACGCGGGCGACCCCCGCTCCAACGCCGAGATCAACTCCATCGGCGAGGACACCGGCTACTGCCCGCCGGTCCAGCACTGAATTCCCCGGTCCCGACCCGATCGGGACCGCCATGACGATGACCGCCGCCCGCAAGGGGTGGCGGTCATCGTCGTTTCCGTGCGCCGCAACGCACATGGAAATCAGGGGAGTCGGAGCACGTGAAGAGGTGTGTGGCCGAATCTGGCGTCAACTTCGTGTGACCGTTTCGCCGGTTCAGGTGCTTGCGGCAGCTTCTGCGCTTATCCGGTGTTCCGGAAGAAAATAATCAACTCAACGACGCCATCGAACTGGAGCAATACATGCGCCGTACCCGTATCGCCCCGCTCGCCGCGGCCAGTGCACTGCCCGCGGCAAGCGCCTCCACCGGCACCGCCCACGCGGCGGACGAGGGCGACATCGCGGTGCTCAGGACGGATCCGAAGCGGCCCGGCGGCGGCACCTTCACCTGAGTCACGGCCGTCCACCTTCGCCACACCCGCTTCCACACCTTGGAGAACCTGCACAGATGGCCGCCGAACTCGTCGTCATGGGGCTGGGGCACGTCGGGCTGCCGCTCTCCCGAGCCGCGGTCTCGGCCGGCCTGGCGACCGCGGGATACGACGTGTCCCGCCCGGTGGTGCACGGCCTCGCCGAGGGCCGCTCGCACGTCGGAGGGGTCGACGACGCCGATGTCGCGGCCATGCTCCGCGCGGGCTTCCACGCCACGGACGACCCCGCGGTCCTGGACGGCGCCCAGACCGTCGTGATCTGCGTACCCACCGGACTCACGGACAAAGGCCTGCCCGACCTCTCCGCGGTCGAGGACGCGGCCGCGGTCGTCGCCGCCCGTCTGCACCCCGGCATGCTCGTCGTCCTGGAGTCCACCAGCTATCCGGGCACCACCGAGGACGTCGTACGCCCCCTGCTGGAGCGCGGCAGCGGACTGCGGGCCGGCGAGGACTTCCACCTCGCGTACTCCCCGCAGCGCATCGACCCCGGCAACCCGACCTGGGACGTCCGCAACACCCCGAAGATCGTGAGCGGTCGCACCGCGCTGTGCGCCAAACACGCCGTGGCGTTCTACTCCCGGTTCGTGGACCAGCTCGTCGTCGCCCGCGGCACCCGCGAGGCGGAGATGGCCAAGCTCCTGGAGAACACCTACCGATACGTCAACATCGCCCTGGTCGACGAGGTCGCCCTGTTCTGCCATGAGACGGGCATCGACATCTGGGACGTCCTGCACTGCGCGGCGTCCAAACCGTTCGGCTTCGCGCCGTTCAGTCCCGGACCCGGTATCGGCGGCCACTGCATCCCCGTCGACCCCCGCTATCTCGCCGCCCGCGCGGAGTCCCAGGGCTTCGCCTTCCGCACCCTCGCCGCCGCCCAGGACGTACTGAGCCGCATGCCGGACCATGTCGTGGAGCGCGCGCTGGCCATCCTCACCAAGACCGCGGGACGTCCCGAGGGGGCGAGAGCCCTGCTGCTCGGCGTCACCTACAAACCCGATGTGGCGGACATCCGCGAGACACCGGCACGCCAGGTGGCCGCGGGACTGCTCGCCGCCGGCGTCGAGGTGTCGTACCACGACCCCTACGTCCCCGAGTTCACCGTCGGCGGCACACCGCTGCCCCGCACCGAGAAGCTGCGGGACGCCCTGGACCGGACCGACGTGGCCATCCTGCTCCAGGACCACGCCTGTTACGCGAGAGAGACGCTGGGCCGGGCCCGCTGCGCCCTGCTGGACACCCGCGGCAAGGCCGTGGGCAGCAGAGTCACCCTTCTCTGACCTCTCACCCCCGCCGGCTCCGTCCGGCGCACCCCTCCGGCCGGTCCCGTACCGGCCCCCAGCGCCCGCGCACGGCATCGCCGTGCGTGGATGCGGCCCTGCCCAGGCGCCGCAGTTCAGCACCGCCGTAACACCATCACCATCAAGGAGAAACCCATGAGCACCGCTGCCGCCAACGAGCGTCTGGTCAAGCGTTTCGAGAAGTGGGACACCGACGGCAACGGGGTCCTCGACGCCGCCGACTTCCAGAGCGAGGCCCGACGTATCGCCCAGAACCTGGGCAAGGACGCCGACGCGCCGGAGGTGCAGGAACTCCAGGCCGCCTTCACGGGTCTGTACGAGTACCTCGCCGAGAAGGCCGGTGTCGAGGCGGGCGGCGCCATCAGCCGCCAGCAGTTCCTCGACGCCACCGGGGACATGCTGTTCAAGGAGGGCGAGGCCAGCTTCAACCGCGCCCTGTCGCCCATCGTGAAGGCGCTCATCCGCCTGTGCGACGAGGACCACGACGGGCAGATCGACGCCCGCGAGTTCCAGGCGTGGCTGTCCGGCGTCGGCGTGCCGCTGTCCGAGGCCGGTCTGGCGTTCCAGAAGGTCGACAAGAACGGTGACGGACGGCTGTCCGAGGACGAACTCCTGGAGGTCGTCCGCGACTTCCACTTCGGTCGGCTCGAGGTCGAACTGCTCGGCTGACCCGCCGCACCGCCTCCGGTGACACGGGGTGGCGCCGCCGGGCTCAGCGGCCGGCGCCACCGCGTGCGCGACGACACCGGTGAGGAGGCGGAGACCGGACCCGTACGGATCCGGCCACACAGGGGCCCCTGTACCCGACTCCGGGTACAGAGGCCCACCCGTGCGGTCAGCAACCCTGCGAGGCGCCACCGCCCTGCGTGAAGGTGACGGTCTGCTCGGGCAGCAGCTCCAGGTCACGGCCGCTGACCGAACGCTCGGCATGGATCAGGATGTTGTAGTGGTTCGGCAGATGACAGGCGTCAAAACCGAGCACCCTGCCGACCACCGTGTCCCCGACACACACCTGGTCACCCCGGTCGATCACCCCGCCGCACCCCAGCTCCACGAAGCCGAGGAAGCCCACCCGGTCGATCCGGGCGCCGGGATACGGCTCCCACTGGTCGGTGCTGACCAGCTCGTGCACCTCACCGCGCCGTACACAGCGCGCCGCGTGCTCCTCCACCCGCATGCCCCGGTCCGTGCGCCGGTGCACCAGCACCTTCACCAGGGTGCCGCGCACCACCCGCTTCGGGCCGTCCTCCGCGGGGTTCACCGGCTCGCCTTGAGCGTGGCGGGCCGGGCGCAGTCGTAGGCCGCCTCGACCAACTCCAGCGCGTGCAGCCCGCCGTGCGCCCCCGGACCGGCGGTACCTCGCCCGTCCACGAGCTCCGCGAACTCACCGAGAATCGCCTCGTACTCGTGCCAGAGCGACCCCTTGAAAGCGGTGTGCCCGGCCAGCATGTCGGCACCCAGCACCTCCCCGTCGGCCAACTCCACCTCGACGTCCTTGAGTTCACCGGGGTAGGACCAGTCCAGCTCGACCGATGCCATCGCCCCGGTACGGCCGCGCAGCCGGATCACCGCCCGGCGGTCGACGCCATGGCCGTCGCGTTCGAGCGCGCACCCGGTGACGGTGAGGTCGCCGAGCAGCAGCCGTACCACGTCGAAGGCGTTGGGGCCGTTGTCGGCCAGACAGCCCCCGCCGCAGCGCTCGGGGTCCAGGTACCAGTCCTCGCCGCCGAGATGCTCCTCGATGCGCTCCAGGTACCGGACCCGGACCGAACGGACCTCCCGGCCCGCGATCCGGTCCGCCAGCTCGCGGACGGCCGTGTTGTAGCGGCGGTGGAACGCCGTCATCAAGGGGACCCCGCCGGCGCGCGCCGGCTCCACCAGCAGGCGCCCCTGTGCCGCGGTCAGTGCCAGCGGCTTCTCCACGCACACCGGGACACCGGCGGTCAACGCGTCCCGGCACACCGGCAGATGGACATCATTGGGGACGGCCACCACCAGGGCGTCCGGCCGGGCCTCGGCCAGCAGCACCCGATGGTCGGCGAACCGCGCCGCAGGACCGGTGAACCCTTCCAGGGTCTGCGCGCGGGCGTCGCACACGGCGGTCAGCTCCCACTCGGGGAGCCGGTCGGCGGCGGCCAGATAGTAAGGGGAGATGGCGCCGAGGCCGACGACCCCGAGGCGCAGCGGACGGTTCATCGGCGGCCCCCGAGCAGGCCGAGCCCGATCAGCTCCTCGTACAGATGCGGCGGCAGCGGGATGCCCTCGCGGTGGCGTTCGGCCGCGAGTTCCGCCTCCCACCAGCCCGGATAGCGCACCGGTTCGCCGTCGCGCACCGGCGGGCAGTCGGTGAGCGCGCCGAACAGCGACCGGGTCGTGTCCGCGATGTCCGCGTCGGGACGCAGCACCTGGGGGGCGATGGCGAGGAGGAAGAAGCCGATGTCGTCGTCACTGCCGTGCGGCCGGCCGTCCCCCTCCAGCGCCGCGGGCGCGGGCCCCACGGCCGCGCCGGAGACCACGGCGGCCAGCAACTCCACGGCGATACCGAGCCCGAAGCCCTTGTGGACGCCGGTCCGCGCGCTGCCGCCGAGCCAGCGCAGGAACGCCTCGCCGCGGTCGAAGGCGGCCGGGTCGGTCACCGGCGCCCCCGCCGCGTCCTCCAGCCAGCCCGCGGGCACCGGCTCGCCGCGCCGGGCGGCGACCCGTACCTTTCCGGTGGGCGCGACCGTGGTGCTCATGTCCAGCAGGAACGGATGTCCGTCCAGGGCGGGCGCGGCGACGCTGAGCGGGTTGGTGCCGAGCATCGCGACCGCGCCGCCCGGGGGCCGTGCGATGCGCTGGCCACCGCAGTTGCTCGCGACCACACCGATCATCCCGGCGTGCGCGGCGCGCACCGCGTGGAAACCGGCGCACCCGAAATGGGTCGCGCCACGGACCGACACCAGACCGATGCCGTGCCGGGAGGCCCGGGCCACGGCGTCGTCCATGGCCTCGGCCGCCGCCCACAGACCGAGCGCCCGGCGGGCGTCCACGACCGCGCAGGCGCCCAGGTCCGTGACGGTCTGCGGTTCGGCACGCGGATCGCAGCGGCCGGCGGCGAGCAGCGGCAGATAGAGGCGGCCGAGGTTGAACACACCGTGGGAGTCGAGCCCGGTCAGATCGCCGTGGCAGAGCGCGTCCGCGGCGAGCCGGGCCCGCGCGTCCGGGATGCCATGGCCGGCGAACAGGGCGGTGAGCGCGGTGTGCAGTTCGCCGTGGTCGACCAGGACAGGGGTGTGCTCGGCCGCCGCTCGGTGGGCGGGGGGTGCCGTCATCCGGATTCCTTAGGGGATGGGGTCGGTTCTTGTGCGGGTCGGTTCGCCGGGAAGCGGCTCACCGTGGTCCGGTCGCCGGGCGTCCGGCTCGCGCCACCGCCGGCCGCGCCCCGTCCGCGAAGGACGTGACGAGCCGCCGGACCACCGAGGCGAAGTCCTCCAGGTCGGCGAGGTCCACGAACTCGCCGGGCGCGTGCGCGCGGTTGGCGGCGAGGTCACCGGGGCCCAGCACCACGGTGAAAGCGTCCGCGAGGCCCGCCGCCCAGACGGCGTCGCAGGTGAAGCCGGGATCGTCGGCCGGGGGCCGGGCGCCCGCCCGGGTCAGGAGCGCCTCGGCCCAGGGGTCGCGGTTGTCCAGCGCGGGCAGCCCCTGCTTGTCCCAGCCGAGCCGGGTGACACGGGCCGCGTCCCGCGCGGTACGGGCGAACTCCCGCCCCGCGCCGAACAGTTCGGCGAAGCGGTCCAGGCCCTCGGTGAACTGCCGGGTGACCGCGGTCTTCAGCCGGTCGCCGTCGGCGGTGGTGCGGTACGACAGGTTCAGCAGCAGCGTGCCCGTGCCGTGGACGCGGTTGTGGGTGTGGCCGGTGTGCAGCCCGGCCACGCACACCCGGGCACCGGGCACGGCCCCGTCCAGGCGGGCGGCGAGATGCTGGGCGAGAAAGCCGAGCAGCACGGTCGCGTTGTGCCCGGCGTCCGGGTGGTCGTCCACCGCGTCCTCGCCCGCCACCGTGATCCGCGCGGTCATGGCGGCCGTCGCCCGGGGCAGCGCGTGCAGCCCGGTCGGTTCACAGAACACATTGAGCCGCCCATGGTGCCCGGCCTCCATCAGCGGCCGGGTCCCATAGGTGCCCAGCGCGCCGCCCTCCTCCCCGGCGACGGCCTGGACCACAACGGTGACGTCCCGCCCGACCGCGGGATGCGCGGCGGCGGCCGCCAGCCCGGCGAGCAGGGCGACAGCGGGTCCCTTGGCGTCGACCGCGCCGCGCCCGGTGAACCGGGTGCCGTCGCAAACCGGCGGGGTGTGACCGGCGACGGTGTCCAGGTGCACGTTGAACATCACCGTGTCCGCGCGGGCGCGTTCGGGCCCCAGGCGCAGCAGCAGACTGGGCTGACCTGCGAGGAAGCGCGGGTCCCGGGCGGCGGCGCGCACCGTGGCCGGTACGCCGGGCCGGTCCAGGCAGTCGGCGGGCGGCGCGGCGAGCCGTACCGTACGGAACCCCGCCTCGGCCGCCGCTGCCGCGTACCGTTCCAGGAGCTCCGGCAGCCGGGACGGCGGATCGGCCGACCCGGTCTCCAGCGGGTTGACGCTCGGCAGGCGCAGCAGATCGAGGAGCAGTTCGCGGTACCGGCCGGTGAACAGTGCGCTCACGCCGGGCCGTCCGCGAGGTCCTTCAGCAGCGCGGTCAGCGCCTGCCCGGCCCGTACGAACAGATCGGCGGCGTCCGCACCGGCCCGGGTCAGCCCCTCGTGGGGCCGTACCGCGAGATGCGGTTCGAGGGAGAGCGCCCCGCGATAGCCGTGCGCGGCCAGGATCCGCAGGCACTCGGCCACCCCGGCGGTGCCCTCGCCGGGCAGTGTGTAGGCGGTGGAGCCGTCCGGCAGACGGGCGCCGTCCTTGATGTGCACATGTTCCACGTAGGGCGCGAGGTCGCGCAGCATGGCCGGGGCGCTGTACCCGTAGGGGACGCCGTTGCCGATGTCGAACAACAGACGCAGAGCCGGGCTGTCGACGGCGCGCAGCAGGCGCAGTGCCCGGTCGGCCCGGCCCCCGGCCCAGCCCGCGCAGTTCTCGTGCACCAGCACCAGGCCCGCGCGCGCGGCACGGTCCGCGAGGACGGCGGTGCGGGCGAGCACGCGGTCGGCCCATTCCCCCTCCGGCAGGCCGTCGTTGGGGTACGACATGATCCGCACCAGCCGGCAGCCGAGGGCGGCGCACCGCTCGGCCAGCACATCGAGTTCGGCGAGGTCCGGGCCGATGTCGCCGGTGACCGGACGCGACCAGTTCCCGATCCGGGACGCCACGGCGACCACGGTGAACCCGTCGTCCGTGAGGCGCCGGGCGAGCGCCTGGAACGCGGTGGGGGAGAGGTCGGCGAGCGCGGTGCCGTCGACATTGCGCAGCTCGATGGAGTTCCAGCCCAGCCGTCGTAGCGCGGCCAGTTGACCGTCCGCGCCGGGTGCGGCCTCGTCCCCGATGCCGGCCGGCGGACCGAAGCCGTGGGTGCCGATGTGTTCCGGAGGCATGTCAGCGGCTCCCGGCACGGGCCTGCGGAACTCCGGTCGCCGGCAGCGGAGTCGGAGCTACGGCGGTAGGAGCCGGGGCAGCCGACGGCACGGTGTCCGGCCGCGGCACGACGGCGTGGCGCTCGCGCGCCACGCACAGCAGCCGTGCCGTCGCGCACGCGAGCGCGAAGTTCACGGCACCGGCCGTCCCCGCGGCGAAGCCCCGGTAGGCGCCCTCCAGGAAGTCGGTCAGGGCGTCGTCGCGGAAGACATGGTGTACGGCCTCGGAGTCCGGGCCGTGGACGATGAGCTGGGCATGGTCGTCGTCCTCGCTCAGTGGGAAGTGCGCCGTGGCGGTGCCGCCCTCGAACGCGCAGACCGCAGTGCGCTGCCGGACCGCCGCGCCGAGATCGGAGCGCAGCAGGGTCCGCACCCCCGACGGGTGCTCCAGCTCGACGTGGGCACCACCGAGACCGGGCAGCACCCGGTCCTCGCAGCGCAGGTCCCAGCAGCGCGCCGCCCGGAGTTCGGCCGGACCGGCCAGGTCCAGGGCGAGCGCCAGGGAGTGAGGGATCTCCACGTCCAGCGCGCTCGGATGCCCGTCGGTGGTGAGCGAGCGCAGAAAGCGGGGCTTGTGCTGGTCCACGGTGATACCGCGCAGGGGACCGAGCGTCTCGTCGCGGACCAGTCGGCGCAGTCGGCCGGTGAGCCGGGAGCCGGTCCAGTGCGAGACGACCACGATGTCCAGGTCGGCCCGCTCGCGAAGCCGTACCAGGGCGTCGAGTTCGCCCGCGGACGCGGCCAGGGGTTTCTCCACGATCAGCCGGCGCACCCCGTGTCCGGCGAGCCGCGCGATCACGTCGTACCGCAGCCGGGGCGGAGTGCACACATGGGCCACCGTCGTGTCGGGGTCGATCCGGGCCAGGGCCTCGTCCAGCGTGCCGACGGCCGTGAGTTCACCGGGCGCCCCCGCGTTCCCCCGTGCCTCGGCGCGCGGATCGCAGCCGACCACGGGCAGGGCGAGGAGCGGATCGCCCGTGGCCGCGGTGCGCCGGGCCAGCCGGGCGAGGGTCTTCAGATGCAGCCCGGAACCGGAGCGGCCGAGCCCGACCACGAGGGGCTTCAGCACAGGGCCTCCTGGGAGAGAGGGAACGAGAGGCGAACGCCTTTCGCGAAACGCCCGGTTCGTCGGACGTCGCGCACAACTCCGGCGCGCCGCCCGACTATTGCCGCCCGATGAGGAAAGGGTCAAGCGAACCGGAACGCCGTTACCCACAAAGTGTGAAGATGATCCTTTCCTTTCTCCGTCTGCGGGAAGATCCGACTACCGTGACCCTTCCGCAGAAACGACGGGACGGATGAGAGTTTGCCTTCCAGTGGACAGCTTCGGGCGCCGGCCGGGGGCGCGACACCGACCCCTCCGGGGGCGGCCGAATCGATTCCCTTCTTCTCCCAGGCCGCCACTTTCGAACAATTGTGGCCGTCCATCGAAAAGGCGTTGGGCGACGTTTTCGACAGCGGCAAATTCAGCCATGGAAAACAGGTGGGGCAACTTGAGACGGAACTCGCGCGCTACACCGGCGCCCGCCATGTGATCGGCGTCAACAGCGGTACCGACGCGCTGGTGCTGCTGCTGCGCGCCTGCGGACTGCGGCCCGGCGACGGGGTCCTGGTGCCGGCGTACTCGTTCTTCGCCACCGCCTCGGCCGTCGTACTCGCGGGCGGACGCCCGCAGTTCGTGGACATCGACCCGGTCACGTACGCGATGGACCCCGAGGCGCTCGACGCCGCCGTCACCCCCCGCAGCCGGTTCGTGATGCCGGTGCATCTGTTCCACACCATGGCCGACATGGCGGCCGTCGACGGTGTCGCCCGGCGGCACGGCCTCACCGTCGTCGAGGACAGCGCCGAGGCGATCGGCATGCGGCGTCGAGGCGTCCACGCGGGCCTGCACGGCCGGGGCGGCGTCCTGTCGTTCTTCCCCTCGAAGACGCTCGGCGCGATCGGCGACGCCGGAGCCGTCCTCACCGACGACCCGGAGATCGCGGACACCGTCGCGGCCCTGCGCCACCACGGCAGGGGCGGCCGTACGCTCAACGACTTCCCGGCCATCTCCACCGAGAGCGCGCTGCCCGGCGCGAACAGCAAGATGGACGACATCCAGGCGGCCGTCCTGCTCGCCAAACTGCCCCTCCTGGAGGAGCACATCGCGCGCCGCGCCGAACTGGCCGCCGCCTACACCGCCCGGCTGCGCGACCTGCCCGGCATCCTCCGCCTGCCGCGAGCCGTCGCGGAGACGCCGGACGACCGCGATGTGCACTACGTCTACCTGATCGAGACCGAGCACCGCGACGCCCTGGTCGACCACCTCGACAGGCAGGGCATCGGCACCGAGGTCTACTACCCGCTGCCGCTGCCCCACCAGCCCGTCTTCGGCCACCTCGGCCACCGGCCCGGCGACTTCCCGCACGCGGAGGCCGCCGCCCGGCGCGCCGTGGCCCTGCCCTTCCACCCCGATCTGCCCCCCGGCGACCTGGACCGCGTCTGCGACACCATCGGCTCCTTCCTCGCCACGACGGGGACCACCGCATGACCAACACCCCCGCCACCGCCGTCCCCTTCTTCCCGCCCGCCCTCTTCGAGGCCGACCGCGCCGAACTGATCGGCCTGGTCCGCGAGGTGGGCCTCGATCCGGAGCAACGTTTCATCCTGGGCAGCCGCACCGCCGCCTTCGAGGAACTGCTGCGCGCCGACCTCGGCGCCGCCGACGTGGTCGCCTGCTCCAGCGGCACCTCCGCGCTCTCGCTGGTGCTGCGCGCCATGGACATCGGCCCCGGCGACGAGGTGATCGTCCCCGCCTTCGGCTGCGCGCCGCTGGCCTCCTCGGTCGTCGCCGTCGGAGCCCTCCCGGTCTTCGCCGACATCCGCCCGGACACCATGACCATGGACCCGGACGCCGCCCAGCGGCTCGTCACCGAGCGGACCAGAGCGGTGATGCCCGCCCATATGTTCTCCGTGATGGCCGACATGCCCCGCTTCGCCGAGCTGGCCCGGCGGCACGGACTGCGCCTGCTGGAGGACTCGGCGGTCGCCCAGGGCGGTGTGCTGCGCGGCGTGCCGGCCGGGCTGTGGGGCGAGGCGGGCGTCTACTCCTTCGTGCAGGTCAAGACGTGCGGAATGCCGGGCGAGGGCGGTGTGGTGATCACCCGGGACCAGGCGCTCGGCGAGCGGGTGCGGATGCTGCGCAACCACGGCCAGCGGCCCGGGCGGCGCTTCGTCCACCACGCCGTCGGCGTCAACAGCCGCTTCGACGAGATCCAGGCGGCCTTCCAGACACACCGCTACGCCGGTTTCCCCGCACGCCTCGCCCGGCGGGCCGAGATCGCCGCCTACTACACCGAGCGCTTCACCCCGCTCGCCGACCGCGGGGTGACCCCGCCGCCGCCCGACCGCGACGGCCGCTGCTTCTACGTGTACACGGTCCTCGCCGACGCCCGGGACGCCCTCGCGGCTCACCTGGCCGAGCACGGAGTGGCCGGTCACGTCTACTACCCGAGCCCCCTGCCCGCGCACCCCGCCTTCGCCCCGTACGCGCCACCGGATGCCCGCTGGCCCGCCGCGGCGCAGGCGTCCCGCCGCCATCTGTCGCTGCCGGTGCACCACTTGCTGACCGACGCCCAGGTCCGGCAGGTGGCCGACCTCGTGTGCGCCTTCGCCACGACGCACGGCTGACGGACGACACCACCGGTACAAGACCGCCGGCCCCCCTCCCGCTGCCCCCTAGGGGTGGGGTGCAGGGCCCGTACCGCACACCCCCGTCCGCCCACGGCACCCCCACCCATCCGGATCACCCATCCCCGCGCGCCCCCACCCCCGGGGGCGCCGACCACCCCTCCCACAGACCGACCTGAAAAGGCCCCATGACCGACAGCATCGTGGCGGGCCGCCCCACGGCCGCCACCCACGCTCCCAGCAGGCTGCGCAGCTATGCGCGGCTCGGCAAGCTGGACGTGTACGACTACTACCTCGGCATCTTCCTCGCCCTGGCCGCCGCCCTGTTCCCGCTCGACACCTTCACCGCCCGCAAGGCATTGGTACTGGCGCTGTTCCTGGTCGGCGAGATCGCCGTCCTGATGGCGATGGTCGCCCTGGACGACGTCACCGGGTTCCGCGACGGCAGCGACCTCGCCAACTACGGCCCCGACAACCCCCTGCGCAGCAAGGCGCGCAAGCCGCTGGTCGCCGGAGCCCTGACGGTGCCCCAGGCGCTGCGCTTCGCCTGGACCTGCGCGGTGGCGGGCGTCCTGCTGTGGACGGCCGCCGCCACGCTCGCCCCGCACCGCCCGCTGTGGGCGCTCGTCGCCGGGGGCGCCCTGTTCGTGGTGTCACTCCAGTACTCGTACGGTCTGAAGATCAGCTACCACGGATTCCAGGAGGCGTTCCTGGTCGCCCTCGGCGCCGTACTGGTGATCGTCCCCTACGGGCTGCTGACGGGGGAGTTCGCCGGCTTCCTGATGGTGCAGGCGGTGCTGTTCGGGTTCGGTCCGCTGATGTTCGGGGTCTACTCCAACACCAATGACGTCGAGGGCGACCGGGCCGTGGGCCGTCCCACCGTGGCCGCGCTGGTCTCCGAGCGGGGCAACGCCGTCTTCATCGGGGTGCTGTCGGCCGCCGAGTTCCTCATCGGCGCGCTCGCCTCGGCCACCGGCACGGCCCCCTGGTGGTTCGTGCCGCTGATGCTCCCCGCGACCGCGCTGCGCACCCGCCAGTACCTGACCGGGTTCGTCCGCGGCGACATCATGGCCGCCCGCAGGACCGGCTTCACCGTGCACCGGCTCAGCGTGGCCCTGATGACCGCGGCCGACATCCTCCTCGGCTGGGGGGCCACCCGATGACACCCGAACTGGACGTCGCCGTCGTCGGCGCGGGCATCGCCGGACTGACCGCCGCCCATGAACTGCGCCGTGCCGGACTCTCCGTCCGCGTCTACGAGCAGCTCCCGGACGTGGGCGGCCGGATGCGCAGCCTGCGCCACCAGGGCTGGACCATGGACACCGGCGCCGAACAGGTCGCCTCCCGCGGCTACCGCGCCACCTGGGAACTGCTGCGCCGCCTCGGCGTCACCCCGGCCGATGTGCCCCGGGTCGGCGGCGGAGTGGCCGTCTGGCGCGGCGGCCGCGCCCGCCCCGGCGTGGGGGAGCGCACGGCCCTGCTCACCGGCGCCGGACTGTCCGCCCGCGCCCGCCGCGACCTGGCCGCCTTCTCCGCCTGGTCCGGCCGCCGCGCCGCCGGTTTCGACGGCGACCGCCCCGAACGCACCCCGCTCGGCGCCACCACCGTCCGCGAGGCCGCCGCGCGTTACCACCGCGACCTGCACGACTACCTCTTCCAGCCGGTCGCGGGCTGCTTCTTCGGCTGGGACACCGGCCGCTCGGCCGCCGCCCCGCTGGTCAGCCTGCTGCTGGAGGCCGGTTCCCCGAGCAGTTGGCGTACCTACCGCGAGGGCATGGACTTCCTCGCCCGCCGGCTCGCCGCCGACACCGAGGTCGTCACCGGGCACACCGTGCGCGAGGTGGTCGACGCGGGCGGGCACGCCGTCCTGCGCTGCGACGACGGCGAGGTCAGGGCGCGGGCCGCGGTGCTCGCCGTACCCGCACCCGCGGCGGTGGCCCTGCGCCCCGAAGTCCCCGCCGAAGAACGGCCGTTCCTCACCGCCTGCACCTTCACCCCGATGCTGAAGGTCAGCTGTCTGCTGGACCGCCCGCTCGCCCCGGCCGCGCGGCGCCCGGTGCACATCCTGCTCACCCCGGACGCCGAGGAACAAGTGCTCTCCGGCGTCGTCGTGGACCACGCCAAGGACCCCGGCCGCGCCCCCGAAGGCCGCGGCCTGATCACCCTCGTGGCCGCCCCGCGCCAGGTTCCCGAACTCCTGGACGCCGACCCGGACGACGCCGCCGACCTGCTGGTCCACGCGGCCGAACGCTACGTCCCCGGCATCGGCGCCGCCCGCCGCCACCACTTCGCGCACACCTTCCGCCACGGCCTGCCCGAAGCCACCCCGGCGGCCCTCGCCGAACGCGCAGCCTTCCTGGACCGGCCGGTGCGCGCGGTGGAGTACGCCGGTGACTGGGTGATGCTCCGCCCCGCGTCCGAGGGCGCCGTCCGCGCGGGCGCACTCGCCGCGTCCCGCGTCCTGAGCAGGCTCGGCCGACCCCGCCCGGCCGGCCCCGACCGACTGGAGAAGTCCGTTGCGACCGCATGACATGGGCACCCTGTTCGACGAGGCCGCGGCGGCCGGTGCCCGCACCGTGTTCCACCTCGACCGGCCCCTCGACATCGCCCCGGACGCCGGAACCCGCTGGAGCGTCCCGGAACTCGCCGACCTCGTCCGGGTGACCGCCGCCCGGCTGGCCGCCGCCGGAGTACGGCCCGGGGACCGGGTGGCGATCGTCAAGGACAACCACTGGGACTACGACCTGCTCGCCTGCGCCGCCGTCCGCGCCGGCGCCGTCCCCGCGCTGCTGTCCGCCCGGCTGGAGCCGGAGACCCTGCGCACCCTGCTGGAGCGGCTGCGCCCGGCCGCGCTCGTCACCACCTGCGCGCTGCTCGACCGCTGCGGAGCCGCGAGCCCACCGGTCCGCGTCACCCTCGACGCCGAGGTGCCCGGCGCCGTCCACCTCGCCGCCCTGGACGCCGGCCGGCCCCGCCCACCGGTACGGCGGTCCGACGACGACCCCCTGGTCATCCACCACACCTCCGGCACGACCGGGGTACCGAAGCTGGTCGTCCACTGCACCCGCACCCTCGTGCACAAACTCGCCCGCTTCGAGGCGGTCCGCTACCCGGGCATCGGCATCCGCCGGGACGACGTCCTGCTCAACGCCAGCGCGTACGCCCACGGCCGTACCTTCTGCTGGACGGCGGTGATCCTGTCCACCCCGCCCGCCGAGGTCGTCCTGCTCACTGGCGACGACCCCAACACCGCCGACCCGCTGCTGCGCGCCCACCCGCCCACCGTCGTCGAGGCACTGCCCGCCACCTACGTACGGATGCGCCCGCTCACCACCCGCCTGGACAACCCATTCCGGCGCGTCCGCCTCTACATCAGCACCTACGACGCCGTCCACCCGCCCGCCCTGCGCGCCTACCTGACCGCGACCCGCCACCACCGCCCGCTGTGGATGCAAGGGTGGGGCCAGACCGAGACCGGCCCGCTGACCTTCCGCTTCCACACGCGGCGCGGCACCCTCGGCCCGGACGCGGAGACCACGGCGCGCCGGCTCGGCCGCCCGGTGCCGGGCCGGACCCGGCTGCGCGCGGTCGACCCGGACACCCTGCGCCCGGTGCCACGCGGCCGCCCCGGACTGCTCCTGGTACGCACCGCCGCCCTCGCCCTCGGCTATCTCACCGAGGACGAACGCTGGGACGCCAAACGCGTCGGCGACTGGTGGTCCACGGGCGACATCGGCGTGCACCACCGCGACGGCAGCGTCAGCGTCCTGGACCGCGAGGTCGACAGCATGCCCGGCCTGAGCTGCCTGCGGACCGAGGACCTCCTGGAGGAACGGCTGCCCCAGGCCCTGGAATGCGTCATCCTCGGCGCCGGCGACGGCGATCCGCTGCCCGTCGTGATCACCGCCGACGGCCGGCTCGACCCGGGCGCCTGGAAAGAGGCCACGAACGGCCTACCGGCACTGCGTGAACCGGCAGTCCTCACCTGGGACGATGTGCCCCGCACCGGCACCGGCAAGGTCCGCCGCGCCGCCCTGGCGCACCGCCTCACCGGCACCGGGCTCGCGGGCACCGGCCGCTGGACCTGACGGACGGCGCCTTCGGCCTCCTGCGTGAACTCACCCTCCCCAAGGCCGCGTTGTGACCGGCCGGCCCCCTCGATGAAAGGAACCCCCGCATGGCACCGCCGGCCCCGGCCCGCGCGGTCTTCGGCAACGGCACCGCGCACAGCCGCGACCAGCACCGCTGTCTGGAGGCCGCCTACGACCCGGTGACCCTGCCCCGGCTGGCCGCCGCCGGGGTCGGCCCGGGCTGGCACTGCCTGGAGATCGGCGCGGGCGGCGGCAGCATCGCCCGCTGGCTGGCGCGGCGGGTCGCACCGGGCGGCTCGGTGCTCGCCACCGACCGCGACCCCCGCGACCTCGTCCCCGGCCCGCAGCTGGCGGTCGCCGCCCTCGACGTGGCCCGCGATCCGCTGCCCGAGGCGGCCTACGACCTCATCGTGGCGCGCCTGGTGCTCCAGCACGTACCGACCCGCGCCGCCGTCCTGCCCCGGCTCGTACGCGCCCTGCGACCCGGCGGACTGCTCCAGATCGACGAGATCGACGCCTCCTACGAGCCCCCGCTGCTGACCCCGGACGCGGCGGCCGAGGAACTGTACCTCCGCTTCCTGCGGGCCAAGTCGGCCGCGATGCGCGCCGCGGGCGGCGACCCGCACTGGGGACGCGCCGTGCCCGCCGCCCTGCGCGCGGCCGGACTGACCGCCGTCGACGTCCATCTGCACATCGGCGTCCGCCACGCCCAGGACCCCGGCCTGGGACTCCAGTCGAACCACACCCACAATCTCCGCGACCGGCTGGTGGAGCAGGGCATGACCGACGAAGAGCTGGAACGGGTACGGCAGTTGATGCGCGACCCCGGCTTCCGCGCCGCCTCCAGTGTCTTCTACTCGGTGCAGGGCCGCCGGCCCGGCGGGGAGGAGAGGTGACTCCTCGTACCGTCGTACGTCCGGTGGTCGCCGCCGCCGTCGCCGACCAACTGCTCCGGCACACCGCACCGGGTGTGCCGCAGGTGCGCCCCACGCTCGACTGGGCCGGTCCGGTCGGCATGGAACTGCCTGACGAGCGTGCCGTACAGGCCGCCTGCGGGCTCATGCACATCCACGGCCGGGCCACCGGCGGCCCGGTCCCGCTCGCCGTCGACTACGCCTCGGTGGTGGCCGGGGTCCTCGCCGCCCAAGGAGCCACAGCCGCCGGGATCGGGCGGGCCCGCGGGCTCGACCTGCGCGAGGTGCGGACCTCGGTCGCACAGGGGGCGTTGCTGGCGGTCGGCCAGTACCTCGCCGCCGCGACGGCCCGCGAGGCGGACGGCCCGCCCTCCACGGCGGGACCGGAGCCGTGCGCGAGCGGTCTCGCGACCCTGGAGACGGCCGACGGCGCCCGCGTGGAGGTGGAGACCCTCGACCCGTCGGCCTGGCGGGAGTTCTGGGCCCTGCTCGGCGTGCCTTCCGCCCTCGCGGGGCGCGGTTGGCTGCCCTTCCAGCAGCGGTTCGCCACCGCCGTGTGCCCGTTGCCCGAGGAACTGCGCGCCGCCGCCCGCCGCCGTACCCTGCCGGACCTGGTGGCCGCCGCGTACGACACCGGCGTCAGCCTCCTCACCCTCGGCGCCGACCCCGCCCCGGCCGTCCACCCCGAACCCTGGCGGCTCACCCCCGCCCCGGCCGTCCACCCTGGACACCGGCAGCCCGCACCGGCCGTCGCCCCGGTTCCCCGGCGGCGGACGTCCGGACCCGCGCACCCGGCTCCCGATGTGCCCGTGCCGCCCCTGCCGCTCGCGGGCCTGCGGGTGGTGGAGTCCACGCGCCGGGTGCAGGGCCCCCTCGCCGGACACGTCCTCGGGATGCTGGGCGCCGAGGTGATCCGGATCGAACCCCCGGGCGGCGACCCGATGCGCTGGCTGCCCCCGCTGGCCGGGGACACCTCGGCCCGGTTCACCGCCCTCAACGCGGGCAAGCGGGTCGTCGAGGCGGACCTGACGACCGCGCGGGGCCGGGAGACGGTACGCGAGCTGGCCGCCGAGGCCGACGCCTTCGTGCACAACTGGGCCCCCGGCAAGGCCGCCCGGCTCGGCCTGGACGCCGCCGATCTGCTGTCCGACCGACCCGCCCTGGTGTACGCCTGGGCCTCCGGCTTCGGCGACACGCTCGGCGACCGCCCGCCGCTCGGCACCGACTACCTCGCCCAGGTGCACAGCGGACTCGCCGCCGCCGTACGCCCGGCCGACGAACCCCCGGCCCCCTCCCTGATGACCCTCACCGACGTCCTCGGCGGACTGGTGTGCGCCCAGGGCGTGCTGGCCGCGCTGGCACGGCGGGAGGGGACCGGGCGGGGCGGCCGCGTCGACTCCAGCCTGGTCTCCGCCGCCGCCCTGATCCCGCGCCCCGCGCACCGGGTGCGCTGGACGGCATCGGACCGCCCCGTGCGCACCGCGGACGGTCATCTGTACCTCGGCCCCGAGGCCCGCGCGCATCCCGAGGCGGTGCACCGGTTGCTGGGCCGCGCCGAGGGGTCGGCCCTCACCACCGACGAGTGGACGCACCGCCTGGCCGAAGCGGGCCTGACCGCCACCCCCGTCCACACCGACCTGGCCGCCCTGGCCGACGACCCCGCGTTCAAGGCGGCGGTCGCCCCACCGGACCCGCTCATCGGCCACGCCCGACCGCACGCGCCCTGGGAGTTCGCATGACCGTCGCCCCCGCCACCCTCCCCGCGGCCCGGGGCGGACACCTGGTGTGGACCTCGCGCGCCGGTGTGCCCTTCCCCGACCTCGTGCCCCGGGCCCGTCGCCTGGCCTGGGTGTCCGAGGGCCTATGCCCGGACGCCGACCTGTACACGCTGTTCACCGCCCGGGTCCGCGAACACCCGGACCGCGCCGCCCTGGTGGACGACGCCGGGACGCTGACCTATGCGGCCCTGGGCGCCGAAGTCCGCCGGATCGCCGCCCTGTTCGCCGGATCGGACCTCGCCGCCGGGGACGTGGTGGCGCTGCGGCTGCCCGACGGACGCGACGCCGTGGCCGCCGAACTCGCCGTGTACGCGCTCGGCGCGGTCGCCCTGCCCCTGCCCCCGAGCGGCGACGACCGCGACACCCGCGCCCTGCTGGGCCGCTCCCGGGCCCGCGCCGCCGTGCTCGCCCGCGCCGAACAGATCCGGGTCCTCCCGGACCTTCCCCACCTGGCCACCCGGTACGTCCCCGGCCCGGACCGCACCGGCGCACTCGGCCTGCACCCGCCCATGCCCCGCGCCCCCGAGCCCTGGCGGCCCGGGCCCGTCGACCCCTACGGGCCCGCCCGCATCCTGGTGTCCTCCGGCTCCGAGACCGAACCCAAGATGGTCGCCTACAGCCATCACGCCCTCGCCGGCGGCCGGGCCCGCTACGTCCGCGCCCTGCACCCGGACCCCGCGGTGCCGCCCCGCCACCTCGTCCTCGTGCCGCTGGCCTCCTCCTTCGGCTCCCTCGGCACCCCGGTCACCCTCGCCGTCCTCGGCGGCACCCTGATCGTGCCCTCGCGGTTCGACCCGGCGGGTGCGCTCCGGCTGATCGCCGAGCACCGCCCCACCCATCTGTTCGCGGTGCCCACCATGCTGCGCCGCATCGCCGACCTCCCGGCCCGACCGGGCGAGGACACCTCGTCGTTGCGCGCCGTCGTCTCCAGCGGCGCCGCCCTGCCACCGGCGGTCGCCGAGGCGTGCCGCCGCCGCTTCGGCCGCCCGGTGGTGACCGTCTACGGCTCCTCGGACGGCGTCAACTGCCATACGGCGGGGGAGAGCCGGCCCACCGGCGACAGCGTCGGCACCCCCGACCCCGGGGTGGCCCGCATCCGGATCACCGGCCCCGACGGCAGCCCGCTGCCCACCGGACAAAGCGGCCAGATCGAGGCACTGGGCCCGATGACACCCCTGTGCTACGTCAACTCGCCCGAGCTGAACGCCCGTTACCGCACCCCCGACGGCTGGGTGCGCACCGGCGACCTGGGCCGCCTGGACGAGTACGGCAGGCTGCACGTCCTGGGCCGGTTCAAGCGCATCGTCGTACGCGGCGGCCTCAACATCAGCCTCGCCGAGGTGGAACACGAACTGAACGGCCATCCGTGCGTCGCCGAGGCGGTGTGCGTCCCGGTGCCCGACCCCGACCTCGGGGAACGCCTGTGCGCCTGCGTCCGCCCGGCCCCCGGCACCCCCGCGCCCACGCCGGCCGACCTCACCGAGCACCTGCTGTCCCGCGGCCTGGGCCGCCGCAAACACCCCGAACTCCTGCTGCTGGTGGACGAGATGCCGCTCGGCCCCACCGGCAAGATCTGCTACCGGACGCTGACCGCGTGGGCGGCCCGGCAGGAGGGGGGCCGGTTCCCGGGGCCCCGGTGATCGGGCTCGGCGGCCGGGGCTCGGCGTTCGGGGCCCGGCGGCCGGTCGCGGTGCCGGGGACCGCGGGGCCCGTCGCCGACCTCGCGGATCCGGTCCGGCACGGCCGGGAGCCCCGTACGTGTGCCGAGGGCCGCGACGGGAGAGTCGGCGGTACGACGCGCTGCCCGTGCGGGAACACGGACTGCTCCGGCGAGCCGAACCGGTCCGGGCGCCGGACTCCGGAAGGTGCACATCGGCCCGCTCGGCACGCCTGTCGGCGGGCGTCTCCCGAGGCCGCTGGCCGCGCTCCCGGCCGGCGTCGGCGAGCCCGGCGACCCACGCGACCCCGTCGTCCACGACATTCCACACCCCGGCCAGGGTGGCGCCGGGAGTGAGGACCCGGGCGATCTCAGGGCCCGCCACCGTCAGGCCGGACCAGTGCATGGCGTCCCCGGCCACCACGGCGGCCACGGACCCGTCCGGAGGAAGCGGAATCTCCTCCGCGCCGCCCTCCGGCGGACGGACCCCCGGCACCCCGGGGCCCGCGCGTGGTCGGGACGACGCCCGGTGTGGGCGACCGCGGCGACGCCGGGCCGCCCGGGACACCGAACGGGTGGATCACAGCGCCGAGGTCGTGCCCTCCCCGGAGGCGCTGCCCGCGAGCCACTGGGTCCAGTCCAGGTTGAAGTCCGCGTAGCCGTTGTCGGGATCCGCCTTGGCACGGGACGAGCCGGTGATGGTGACCGGGTCGCCCTGCTTGACCTGGCCGTAGAACCACTTGGCGTCCGACAGGGACAGGTGCACGCAGCCGTGCGAGCCACGCGCGCTGCCGCCGCCCGGGGTGGGGTCGCCGGTCGAGTAGTGGACGTACGTACCGCTCTGGGTCAGGTGCACGTCCCAGGGCAGCGTCAGGTCGTAGTAGTTGGGGCTGCCCTTGTCGCAGCTGATACCGACGCTACAGGAGGTCATATGGACCTTCTCCTGCTTGTCGATCACGGCCATGATGCCGTTCCACGTCGGGTACTGGGGGCTGCCCGCGTTGATGGACAGGGTGCGCACCAGCTTGCCGTCGCGGGTCACCTTCATGGTGTGGCCGGTGACCGAGACATCCGCGCGGACGTCGTCGCCGATCGTGAAGGTGTGCGTGTAGTCGTGCACGCCGTAACGTCCGGCGCCGTTGCTGACGCCCTCCATGTCGGCGTCGATCTTCACCTTCGTGCCGGAGGGCCAGAAGGTCTTCGGCCGCCAGTCGGCGCGCTTGTCGCCGAACCAGTGCCAGGCGCCCGCCACCGGCTGCGAGGTGCTGACCTTCATGTGCTTCTCCACCGTGGCCCGTGCCTTGGCCGCCACGGGGTCGGTGAAGACCACCGAGATCGGCATGGCCACGCCCACCGTGGTGCCGCTCTGCGGGGTGATCGTGTCCAGCAGCATCGGCGGGCCCGCGGGCTTCGTCGGCGAAGGGGAGGCGCTCGGGGCCGACTTGCCCGGCGCCTTCGCGTCACTGCCGACCGTGTCGGAGCCACTGCCGCCGCAGGCGCTCGCACCCATCAGCACGGCACCCGTGACCAGTGCGATCCCTATGCTGCCCTTGCGCCGTCCCACTGACTACCCCGCTCTCTAGTACCTTCGGCCCTGACGGGCCCGACTCCCTGGCAGACAAGGAGAAGGCGGACCTCAGTTGCGTGTCCCGCGCAAAGAGTGTCCCAAACTCCTGTGCGTCGCCGGACAGGGGAACCGGTCCCGGCGCTGTCCTCGTCGACCCGCCGATCCCTGCCCCGCGCCGCGGCGCGCCAACCACGCCCGCGCACAGGGACGTTGGGCCCTATCGCCGGGCCGTGCCTGCCGGGAAAGTGTATCCGTCAACGAAAACAGGACCTGGGCATGCCAGAGGGGACCAGAACCGCGCTCGCCGTGTCGGCAGGCATCGACACGCACACCAGGCGGGCGCGCGCTCTCGCGTCCCCGCGCATCCTGACCGGGTTCGTCTTCCTGTGGGCGTTCCTCGACAAGACCTTCGGCCTCGGGTACGCCACGGCGTCCGGCAATGCCTGGATCGACGGGATGTCCCCGACGCCGCCCCGAGGCCGACCGCGCCGCCCGAATATCGGCGAACCCCCCACACGGACAGGGCCATTCAGGAACCCTGTCGGACCATGAACGGACATGTGAGCGAATCGGTTCCGAGCGGTGAGGTCGGGACCCTTCTCCGGGTTCTGGACGGTCAGCGGCGCCACGTCCTCGGCATCCTCGACGGGCTCGACCCGAAGGACCTGCGACGCCCGGTGCTGCCGTCCGGCTGGCACTGCCTCGGGATGGTCCAGCACCTCACGCTGGACGTGGAGCGGTTCTGGTTCCGCGCGGTCGTCGCCGGGGACGAGACGGTCGTCCGGAACCTGACGAGCGGTGACGAGGCATGGCGGGTGGCCCCGGACACGCCGGCCGCCGATGTGCTCGAACGGTACCGGCGGGAGGCGGAACGCGCCGACGCCGTCATCACCGCCACCCCCGCCGACGCCCCGCCTGCCTGGTGGCCCCGCGATCTCTTCGGCGAACCGCACCTGCACACCCTGCGCGACGTCCTGCTGCACGTCATCACCGAGACCGCGTGCCACGCCGGCCATCTCGACGCGGCCCGTGAACTCCTCGACGGCCGCCGGTGGCTGGTCCTCACCTGAGGATCCCGGCCCGGCCTTCGGCATGAAATCGAACACGGGCGGCCGGTCCACGACGCGTGTTGGCTTGATCATGTACGGGGGGCGACGCGGTGATCGTCTTGTGCGGCCCGCCGCGTCCCGCCCCGCCCTCCGCGACGGTGGCGCAATACCATCCATCGACCCGATAAACCGCGTTCAATTTTTTATCACCGCTTCGGAGTAAGCGCGTCAGCATTCCGCAGACACGGCCTGACCGGCCATTACGGTCCTCTGCGTGGGCGGGTCCCCGAGATCCTCCCCTTCGCCGTTCCTCCCTTTCGCGGTCGGCGCCCCCGTGCGCGTCGACCGCCCTGTCACGCAAGGAGAGGCCCACCCCGATGACCGTCGACAGCAGCCCGGAGCCCCGGACCGTATCGGCCGCACCGCAGCAGTCCCTGAGCACCGCCGCCGCCCGCAACCTCGCCACCACCACCAAGTCCGCCCCGCAGATGCAGGAGATCACCTCCCGCTGGTTGCTGCGGATGCTCCCCTGGGTCGAGACCAAGGGCGGCGCCTACCGGGTCAACCGGCGGCTGCGCCACACCCTGGGCGACGGACGCATCGAGTTCGTCCAAGAGGGCGCCACGGTCCGGGTGATCCCCCGCGAACTCGGTGAACTGGCCCTGCTGCGGGGCTTCGATGACCTCGACGCCCTCACCGCCCTCGCCGACCGCTGCACCCAGCGCGACTTCGCCGCCGGCGAGGTCCTCGTCGAACGCGGTACGCCCGCCGACCGCATCCATATGATCGCCCACGGCCGGGTCAGCCAGACCGGCCACGGCCAGTACGGCGCGGAAGTCGCCCTCGCGGTCCTCGCGGACGGCGAGCACTTCGGCGAGGAAGCCCTCCTGGACGGCGACTCCCGCCACGCCTACACGGCCACCGCCCAGACCTCCGGCACCCTCCTCACTCTCTCCCGGGCCGACTTCGCCGCCGTACACGACTCGGCGCCGAGCCTGCGGACCCACATCGAGCGGTTCAGCTCCACCACCCGCAAACGGCAGAACAAGTACGGCGAGGCCGAGATCGCCATGTCGGCCGGTCACGTCGGCGAGGCCGAACTGCCGCACACCTTCGTCGACTACGAGCTGAACCCGCGCGAGTACGAGCTCTCCGTCGCGCAGACCATCCTGCGCGTCCACACCCGGGTCGCCGACCTCTACAACGGGCCGATGAACCAGACCGAGGAGCAACTCCGGCTCACGGTCGAGGCGTTGCGGGAGCGCCAGGAGCACGAGCTCATCAACAACCCCGAGTTCGGGCTGCTGCACAACGCGGACTTCAAGCAGCGCATCCAGCCGCACTCCGGGCCGCCGACCCCGGACGACATGGACGAACTGCTCACCCGCCGTCGCGGCACCAAGTTCTTCCTCGCCCACCCGAGGACGATCGCCGCGATCGGCCGCGGCTTCACCGCCTGCGGTCTGTACCCGGACCATGTCGACGTCGGCGGACAGACCGTCCCGGCCTGGCGCGGCGTCCCGATCCTGCCCTGCAACAAGATCCCGATCAGCGAGGAGCAGACCAGCTCCATCATCGCTATGCGCACGGGCGAGGAGAACCAGGGCGTCATCGGCCTGTGGCAGACGGGCCTGATGGAGGAGCACGAGCCGGGCCTGTCGGTGCGCTTCATGGGCATCAACGAGCAGGCGGTCACCTCCTACCTCGTCAGCACGTACTACTCCGCCGCGGTCCTCGTCCCCGACGCGCTCGGCGTGCTGGAGAACGTGCACATCGCCCGCAGGCGGGACTGAACGCGTACATCGCCCGCAGGCGGAACCGGGCGGGACCAGAGGAACCGTTTCGCGGCGGAGGCCGCCGACCCCGCCCGACGCAGCAAGAGTTCGCCCTCCGCCGCCGCAGCAAGGAGTCGCAGATGCCCGCTCCCGGGCCCCTCGGACCAACCGCCCCCGCACCGCAGCAGCCCACGCCCTCGATCCAGCAGGCCGTCTCCGCCGCCACGGAACCGGTCACACGGCCCGCCCCCGTCCTCGCCGCCGACCCCGGCCTCCGGCGGATCCTCGGCGGACCGACCGGCCTGGGCACGTCCTCACTCTCCCTGGCCCGCGCTCTCAAACCGCCGACCTCGGACTTACGCCCGGCAGCGGCACCGGACCCGGACCCGGCACCCGAAGCGGACCAGGTACTCCCTGTCTCCTCCGCCGAAGGCCCGGTCGTCCCCGGCCTCTACCACCACCCCGTCCCGGAGCCCGACCCCGCCCGTGTCGAGGAGGTGAGCCGCCGGATCAAGCGCTGGGCCGAGGACGAGGTCCAGCTCTACCCCGAGGAGTGGGAGGGCCAGTTCGACGGCTTCTCCGTCGGGCGCTACATGGTCGCCTGCCACCCCGACGCCCCCAGCATCGACCATCTGATGCTCGCCACCCGGCTGATGGTCGCGGAGAACGCCGTCGACGACTGCTACTGCGAGGACCACGGCGGCTCGCCCGTCGGCCTCGGCGGCCGCATCCTCCTCGCGCACACCACGCTCGACCACCTCCACACCACACCGGAGTACGCCCCGGCGTGGGAGGAGTCGCTCGGCTCCGACGCCCCGCGGCGGGCGTACCGCAGCGCGATGGACTACTTCGTCCGCGCCGCCACGCCCTCCCAGTCCGACCGCTACCGGCACGACATGGCCCGGCTGCACATGGGCTACCTGGCCGAGGCCGCGTGGGCGCAGACCGAGTACGTGCCCGAGGTGTGGGAGTACCTGGCGATGCGCCAGTTCAACAACTTCCGCCCCTGCCCGACCATCACCGACACCGTCGGCGGCTACGAACTGCCGGCCGATCTGCACGCGCTGCCGAAGATGCAGCGGGCCATCGCCCTCGCCGGCAACGCGGCCACCATCGTCAACGACCTCTACTCCTACACCAAGGAACTCGACAGCCCCGGCCTGCATCTGAACCTGCCGGTGGTGATCGCGCAGCGCGAGCAACTCTCCGAACGCGAGGCCTACTTGAAGGCCGTCGAGGTCCACAACCAGCTCATGCACGCCTTCGAGGCCGCCGCGGCCGAGGTCGCGGCCGAGTGCCCCCTGCCCAGCGTGCTGCGCTTCCTCAAAGGCGTGGCCACCTGGGTCGACGGCAACCACGACTGGCACCGCACCAACACCTACCGCTACAGCCTGCCCGACTTCTGGTAAAGAACGGATATTCCTGTGACCACGGAAACGACCCCCGCCCTCTCCGCGAAGATCCCGGCCCCGGCGACCCCCTACCAGGAGGACATCGCCCGGTACTGGAACAACGAGGCGCGGCCGGTGAACCTGCGCCTCGGTGACGTGGACGGCCTCTACCACCACCACTACGGCATCGGCGCCGTCGACCACGCCGCGCTCGGCGACCCGGAGCACCGCGAGTACGAGAAGAAGCTCATCGCCGAGCTGCACCGGCTGGAGTCCGCCCAGGCGGAGCTGCTCCTGGACCACCTCGGTGCCATCACGAGCGACGACACCCTCGTGGACGCCGGCTGCGGGCGCGGCGGCTCCATGGTGATGGCCCACCGCCGCTTCGGCTGCCGGGTGCAGGGCGTCACCCTGTCAAAGACGCAGGCCGAGTTCGGCAACGGGCGCGCGCGGGACCTCCGTATCCAGGACCATGTCCGCTCCCACGTCTGCAACATGCTGGACACCCCCTTCGAGAAGGGCAGCGTCGCCGCCTCGTGGAACAACGAGTCCACGATGTACGTCGACCTGCACGACCTGTTCGCCGAGCACTCCCGCATCCTGAAGGTGGGCGGGCGCTATGTGACGATCACCGGCTGCTGGAACCCGCGTTACGGCCAGCCGTCCAAGTGGGTCTCCCAGATCAACGCCCACTTCGAGTGCAACATCCACTCCCGCCGTGAGTACCTGCGCGCCATGGCCGACAACCGGCTCGTGCCCCAGACGATCATCGACCTGACCCCCGACACGCTGCCCTACTGGGAGCTGCGGGCCACCTCCTCCCTGGTCACCGGCATCGAGGAGGCCTTCATCGAGTCCTACCGCGACGGCTCCTTCCAGTACGTCCTGATCGCCGCCGACCGCGTCTGAGCCCCGGTCGGCTCCGCAGCCGACAAAGCGGTCAGGGACCCGCCCTGACCGCACTGCTCAGGACGTCGCATCCCGCCACGGAGGCGGGGCGGTGCAACCGGCGCGACCACTGGAGTGTCGTAGACGGCATGATCAACGCATCCGCCCACCGCTCCCTGGCCGCCCCCGCACTCGTCCCACGACATCCGCACGACGGCCCCGGCCACCCCGAGGACTACCGTTGAGCACCGGTACCAGTGGGGGAGGGGTCGTCATCGACCGGGTGGAAATCAACGGCGTAGAAGCGGACAGCGACGAGCTGAAGCTGCTCGCGCGGGCCAACTACGCGCATTTCACGTCCATGCAGGCACGCAACCAAGCCGTCCGCGGCCTGGACCTGCATCTGAAGCGGCTCGACGACAGCACCGGGGAGCTGTTCGGCACCGCTCTGGACCCCGATCGCGTACGAGCCTGCCTGCGCCATGCCCTCCAAGCCTCCCCGGACGCGGTGACCGCCCGGGTGACCGTCTTCAGCCGCCATCAGGACGCCGTCCTGCGCGGCGAGCACAGGGAGCCGGACCTGGCCGTGACGACGACCGCGCCCCTGGATGCGCGGACCTCACCGGTACGGCTGCGGACGACGACGTACGAGCGGGACCTTCCCCACGTCAAGCACGCCGGCACCTTCGGACTCAGCCACCACCGTCGCCGTGCGGTCCTGGACGGCTACGACGACGTCCTGTTCACCGACCGCGACGGCCGTATCAGCGAGGCCTCGATCTCCAACATCGCCTTCTTCACCGGCGACCACGTCATCTGGCCCGAGGCCGCCGTGCTACCGGGCATCACGATGCAACTCCTCCGACGCGGCCTGGCCGCCGAGGGCATCCGATCCGAACACCGCGATCTCCGTCTCCGCGACCTCACCCCGTCCTTCACGGCCTTCCTGACGAACTCGATCTCCCCGGCCGTCCCGGTCGCGAGCATCGACGCGACAGCGCTGACCGTCGATCCCGGCATCACGGCACTGCTCGTGCAGTGCTACGAGACGAACCCCTGGCAGCCCGTCGGGTAGGACAGCGGCCCCCTCGCCGCCTTGCGCGCCGCATCTCGGGCCGTGTTTGGCAAGCTGGCCGTATGAACAGTGCTGGTGAGCCGGTGTGTGCGGCGAGGATCCTGGTCGTCGACGACGAGCCCGAGGTGCGGTACGCCGTCGAGGACGGCCTCGCGGTGGAGGGCTACGACGTCCGCGGGGCGGAGGACGGGCCCGGCGCGCTGTCCGCCGTGGCCGCGTGGGAACCCGACGCCGTGGTCCTCGACGTGATGCTGCCGGGCCTCGACGGGCTCGCGGTCTGCCGACGGCTGCGGAACCTGGGCGACCGCACCCCCGTCCTGGTCCTCACCGCCCTCGGCTCGGTACGCGAGCGGGTCGACGGCCTCGACGCGGGCGCCGACGACTACCTCGTCAAACCCTTCGCCCTGGACGAACTCGTGGCCCGCGTGCGGGCCCTGCTGCGCCGCTCCGCACCCACCGGACCCGCGGCCGGGACGGAACTGTCGTTCGCCGACCTCGTCGTGGACCCGGTCACCCGCACCGGGCGGCGCGGCGCCCGCGCCGTCGAGTTCAGCCGCACCGAGTTCTCCCTGCTGGAACTGCTGCTCCGGCACCCCGGCCAGGTGCTGCCGAGAAGCGTGATCCTGGACCGCGTGTGGGGCCGCGACTTCGGACCGGAGTCCAACTCGCTCGCCGTGTACGTCGGTTACCTGCGGCGCAAACTGGAGGCCGGGGGCGAACCCCGGCTGGTGCACACCGTGCACGGCGTCGGCTACCGGCTGGACCTGCCATGAGGGGCCTGCCCTGGCACCGGGCCGAACGCAGGGGCGGCGGGTGGCCGCGCCGCCGGCTGCGCACCCGGCTGACCCTCGCCGCCTCGGCCGCCGTCGCCGTCGTCGTGCTGGGGGTCTGCGCCGCCGCGTTCCTCGTGATCCGTCAGCAACTGCTGCACCAGCTGGACCTGCATCTGACCCAGTCCGCACGGCTGGCCGCCCAGCAGTACCGGCAGGAACCGCCGGGCGTCGTCCAGGGAGAATGCCGGTACCTCGCCGCCCCGGCCTGCACCCAACTGGTGCCCGCCCGCGCCGCGGACGATCCGGCGGACTCCTATCTGCTGCCCGTCACCGGCGCCACCCGCCAGGTGGCGGCCGGCACCCGCGGCCCCTACTACAGCGAACTCCGCCTCGCCGGCCACCGCGCCCGGATGCTGACCACTCCCCTCGGGGCGGGCCGCGCCCTCCAGGTCGCGGTGCGCGCCGACACCGTCGACCAAGGGGTACGGCAGGCCGCCGGACTGCTCGGTGCCGTCGGCGCGGCCGGTGTCGTCCTGGCCGGGGTGCTCGGCTTCTGGGTCTCCCGGACCGGCCTCGCCCCCGTCGCCCGGCTGACCGCGACCGCGGAACGCATCGCCGCCACCCGCGACGCCCGCCACCGCATCGAGCTGCCCCCGAAGCGGGCGGCCGGCGACGACGAGATCACCCGGCTCGCCGCCGCCTTCAACACCATGCTCGGGGAACTGGAGAAGTCCGTGACCGCCCAGCGCCGGCTGGTCGCCGACGCCTCCCACGAACTGCGCACCCCGCTCACCGCCCTGCGCGCCAACGCCGACCTGCTCGCCCGCTCCGACCGGCTGACCGCGGCACAGCGCGAACGGGCGGCCGGCGGGCTCGGCCGCCAGCTGCGCGAGGTCACCGTCCTCGTCAACGACCTGATCGAACTGGCCCGCGAGGAGGAGCCGGACCCGCTGGTGGAGGACGTCCGTCTGGCCTCGGTCGTCGCCCACGCGGTCGACGCGGCCCGCGACCACTGGCCGGACGTCCCCTTCCGGCTGCGGATCGCCCACGACACGGAGACCGGGACGGTGGCGGGCGTACCGGCGCGGCTGTCCCGGCTGCTGTCGAGCCTGCTCGACAACGCGGCCAAGTTCAGTCCGCCCGGCCGCCCCGTCGAGGTCACCCTGGCCCGTACCACGGGCGGCACGGTCCTGGAGATCCGCGACCACGGGCCCGGCATCGCCGCCGAGGACCTGCCCTACGTCTTCGACCGCTTCTACCGGGCCCGCACGGCCCGCGCCCTGCCCGGCTCCGGGCTCGGTCTCGCCATGGCCCGCCAGATCGCCCGCGCCCACCATGCCGATCTCACCGCGGGTCAGGCGCCCGGCGGCGGCGCGCTCTTCCGGCTGCGGATACCGGACTCCGCCGCCTCCGACGGCCTCTCACAAGTCTCTTATCCCTGAGCACCACAGTGACGGACCATGAAGGCGAGGAAGATCAGGAAGACCAGGAAGAAGGTCGTCGCGCTGAGCGGCGCCCTCGTGGTGCTCGGCGTGGTCGGCACGGCCACCGCGTTCGGCGACGGCACCGGTGACCGCCAGCACGTCGAGGTGCACGGAGGCCGGGTGACCGTGCCCGTCACCGGCGGACACACGACGGTGGACACCGCGTCCCTGGCCGTGCGCGCACAGGCCGATGACGGCCGCGGCTGGCAGCTCTCGGCGCCCGCGGCGGACGGCCTGGGCCCCGCGGGGAAGGTGTCGGTGCACGGGAGCGAGGCCACCTGGCGCTATCCGTCGACGGGTTTCACCGTGACCGCCGCCGCCCGCGACGGACGCCTCGCGGTATCGGTGCGCTCCGACCGCGACGCCACGCTGAACTGGCCGGTGACCGGCGTCGACCTGGCCACCCGGGAGATGCAGATACCGCGCGGCGAGGGCCTGTCGGTGCCGGTCGCCGACCGCTGGTGGAACTCGCAAAAGGCCGGGCTCGCCGGCAGCGAGGCGGGCCTGTCCGACGGCCTGACCATGCCGTTCTGGGGCACCAGCCTCACCGGACGGCACGGGTCGAGCTACATCGCCGAGTCCGACATCGGCAGCACGCTGACGTTCGCCTCGACCGGCGGCCGGCTGCGCACCGAGGCGCGGCACACGTTCTCGGCGCGGGAGGACACCGGCGACTACAAGATCACCTTCGCGCTCACCGACGGCTCCCCGGTGGCCGCCGCCCGCGACTACCGCGCCTGGCTGCTCAACCACGGCGGCATCACCACCCTGCGCGCGAAGATCGCCGCGAACCCCGCGGTGGGCAGGCTGGTGGGCGCCTTCCACGCCTACACCTGGGGCCAGGCACGCACCGCCGAGGGCGTGCGCCGGCTGCGGGACCTCGGCATCGACCGGATGTGGCTCGGCTACGACGCCGACGGCTCGCCCATGGACGCCAAGGCCGTCGCCCTCGCCGAACGCTCCGGCTACCTCGTGGGACCGTACGACTCCTGGGCCAACGCCCAGGACCCTGACTCGGCCGACACGCCGGTCTCGAAGTGGCCGTCCCCGGTGTGGCCGGACGCCTGTGTACGGGACGCGGACGGCAAGCCGGTCACCGGTTTCGGCGGGCGCGGCTGCTACGTCAGCTCCGAGGCGCTCCGGCGCGCCGAGCCGTCGAAGCACTATCTCGCCGACCGGGCCCGGGAGATGACCGCCAACGGAGCCGACAGCTCCTTCCTCGACGTGGACGCGGCCGGCGAACTGTTCACCGACCGGTCCCCGGCGCACCCGATGACCCAGGCGCGGGACCGACGCAACCGGCTGGAGCGCATGGCGGGGCTGTCCGGCGACCGGAAGCTGGTGCTCGGTTCGGAGAGCGCCGGTTCCTGGGCGAACGGGGTGGTGTCCTTCAGCCACGGTTCCGGCACGCCCGTCACCGACGGACTGTGGGCGCTGGAGCGGGACCGGGCCACCTGGGGCGGTTACGCGCCCGCGGGCGCGCCCGGGGTCTACTTCAAGCCCGTCCATCTGCCGGACGACATCGCCAAGGCGATGTACGACCCGAGGTACCGGGTGCCGCTGTATCAGACGGTGCTGCACGACTCGGTGATCAGCACCGAGCGCTGGGAGCTGTCCTGGTCGAAGCTGCCGGACCAGAGCCGCACCCGCGCGCTGCTGGCGATGCTGTACAACGTGCCGCTCAACCTGGTGCTCGACCAGTCCGAACTGGACCGGCACGGTGAGCAGATCGCCGCGCTGCAACGGTACTTCGAGCCGCTGCACCAGGCCGCGGCCACCCTGCCGATGACCGACTTCCGCCGTCTGACGCCGGACAGCCTGGTGCAGCGGACGACCTTCGGCGACGGCGCCCTGACCATGACCGCCAACTTCTCCACCGCGACGCACGACGGCCTGCCCGGCGGATGCGTCGACGCGGTGCTCAAGGGCGGCAAGGCCCGGCGCATGTGTCCGCCGGGTCTGTGAGCGCCGGGGTCCGCCGGACCTGTGACCCCACGGGCCCGGCGGACCGTTGTGGCTCGGCGGCTCGGCGGCTCGGCGGCTCGGCGGCTCGGCGGCTCGGCGGCTCGGGGGACAGATGCGCCGCCGGTCCGCCGGCCGGTCCGCCGGTTCGGGGCCGATCAGCAGGTGCGGAAGGTGTAGTTCGCGGAGCCGCGGACCGAGACGTCCAGGTCGCGCCGGACGATGCCGAGCTTCGGGCCGAAGTCCGCGCAGGCGCGGTCGAAGCCGCTGTCCTTGTACTCGATCACGAAGACACGGTCGGCGTACGCCTTGGCGTACGCGCCGCACTCGTTGTACTGCCCGCACTCCTCGGCGACGGCGAAGTCGAAGCCGATCTTCGTGCGGTCCGAGAGCATGTCGGCCGTGTTCTTCTGCCCGACGGCGAGACCGGCGGCGTGGGCGCGCCCTGCCAGCAGCTTCGCGAACGCCGCGTTGTCCGCCTTCGTCAGCCGACCGCCGGAACGCTCGTAGGAGTCGAGGTTGTCCGGCTCGACGGCCTGGAAGCCGCTCTTGGCACAGCCGTCGATCCACGCGCCGACGACCGCGGCGAGACGGGAGCGCTTGTCGGCCGTGGACGTGTCCAACAGCGCCTCGTCCCAGTCCTCGTCGATCACCGGACGCATGCCCTTGCCCCGCAGGACCAGATCGGGATGGTTCTTCGTCCACCAGCTCAGCGACTCGGGCTGGGCCTGGAACGCGTTCACGTAGCACACGTTGTAGAGGCCCTTGGCCGGCTTGGCGGACCGGTCGCGGGACACGGCGGTGACGCCCTTGGCCGGGGTGTACGGGCCGCCGATCTGATAGTCGAACGTGGCGTCGGCCGCGGGGAGCACCACCTTCGGCGCCGCCTTCGCGGCCGGGGTGTCCGCGAAGACGTCGGACAGCGTCAGCCCCGTCCCGAGAGCGGCGGCGACCCCGACCGCACCGGCGACGACGGTGCTTCTGCGGCGGAGGAAAGGTACAGCGGAGTGCTTCGACACACGGACTCCTGTGCAAAGTTCGTACTGACCCGCACATCCTGAGCCGCCGACCATGAGGATTTCATGAGGGACGCGGAGCCCGGCGGTGCCCGGCCGACCGCTGGAGCGGCCCCAGCGTCAGTACGAAGGCCGAACCGCCGCCCGGCCTGCGCCGCACCGTCACCTCCCCGCCGTGCGCGGCGGCGACCTCCCGCACCAGCGACAGCCCGATGCCCGTACCACCCCCTTCGGAGCGGAACCGCTCCAGCAGGCCGGGCAGCTCCTCCGGGTCCACCCCGGCGCCCCGGTCCGCCACCGTCACCGCCGTACCGCGCACCATGACGTCCACCTCGGCGCGGTCCTGTGGATCTCCCGGCGTCCGCCCGTGCCGCAGGGCGTTGGCCAGCAGATTGCGGACCGCGATCCGCACCAGCGCCGGATCCGCCGTGGCCACCGACGCGTCCAGAAAGGTCGTCACCGTGTGCCGGGAGACCGGCAGTTCCTCGCAGACCTGCTCGACCAGCTGGTCGAGGCGCAGCGGCACCGGCCGGAAGGTGTCCGTCGCCTGGAGCCGTCCGCGGGTGAGGATGTTGTCGACCACGTCCGTCATCCGGTCCGTGGCCCGCCGCAGCCGGGGCAGATGTGAGTGCAGGCCTCCCGGATCGGTGTCCGCGATGTCCACCGAGCCGCGCAGCACCGCCACCGGGGTACGCAGCTCGTGCGCCGCGTCCGCGAGCAGTCGCTCCTGCGCGTCCAGCGCCTCCCAGGCGGGCCGCATGCTCCGCCCGGACAGCACGTATCCGGTCGCCGCCGACAGCAGGACCAACAGACCCGAGCCGGACAGCACCGCCACCACCAGACGCCGGTGCTCGGCCCGCCCTTTCCCCGGCTCGCCGACCACCACCACCGCGCCGGCCGTCTTCTGCGACTGGTCCTGGTAGTACGGCAGCGCCAGCAGGTACACGGGATCGCTCGCGCCGGTCCGGGCCCGGGCGCTCACCGTGTCGTCGTGGGTCATCGCCCGGTGCGCGATCCGGTCGACCGCGCCGGACTCGACGGCCGTACCGGGGCCGTGCGAGGTGAAGAGCCGCCGCAGCCGTCCCCCGTGCGCCCGGAGCACGATCACCTGCGCGCCCGCGCTGGTCGCCTCGTCGTCGTAGAGGCCGTCCAGCTGGATCCCCGCGTCGGTGTAGTAGATCAGCGACACGGCCACCGCCGCCCGCCGGTGCAGCTCCTCGTACTCGGCGGACTGCCAGGACCGCGCGTCCGTACGGATCACCAGCCATGACAGCGCGCCCACCCCGGCCAGGGTGATGAGCGTGTACGCGAGCGTCAGCCGCCACTGGAGCCGGCCGAGACGGCGGCGAGCCGGGGACGGGGCGCGCCGCTCTCCGGCGGTCCGTGCGTCCCGCCGGGGGAGGAACCGTGTCAGGAGTGCGCGCCGCGGCGCCCGGCGCGGGTGGCTCCCCGCCGACCGCTGCCCTTCGTGGCCGCCCGTCACACTGGATCCGCGCTGCCGGAGAGCCGGAACCCGTGCCCGCGCACGGTCTGGACCGGCGAGGGCGGTCCGAGCTTGCGCCGCAGCCCCGCCACGACCGCGTCCACCACGTTCGAGACGGGGTCGGCCATCTCGTCCCAGCAGTGCTCGATCAGCGCCGAGCGGGTGACGACCTCCTCGGGGTGCAGGAGCAGCAGGCGCAGCACCGCGTACTCCTTGGGCGTCAGGGACAGCAGGATCCCGGCCCTGCGCACCTCGCGACGGGCCTCGTCCATCTCGACGTCGGCGTGGCGAAGCCGCACGGGCGTCCGCTCCGGTGCCCGGCGGACCAGACTGCCCACCCGCACCACCAGCTCTACCATCGCGAACGGCTTCGCCAAGTAGTCGTCCGCCCCGGCGTGAAAGCCGTCCACCCGGTCCGGTACCTCGTTCATCGCCGTCAGACACAGCACCGGCGTCGTCCACCCCCGTCGCCTCCGCTCCCGGAGCGCGTCCAGCGTGTCCCCGGACGGCACCATGCGATCCAGGACCACACAGCCGTACGGCGCGAGATCGAGCAGAACATCCGCGTCCGGCCAGTCCCCGACAGCGTCCACGGCGTACCCGGCACCCCGCAGCCCTGCCTCGATGACATGCCGAAGATCCTCTTCGTCCTCGACCAGGAGCACACGCATGGTTCTGACTCCGTCTTGGGGGTAGGGCGGCGCAGGGGGGAGGGGCGTCGGCGAGGACGACATAGTAGACACCTGAAGAAAATCCGACGGCACCCGGGTGGCCGAGCCGGGAACCTCGATCCGCCACCGGGCCCGCCGCGTCGAGGCCGACCTTCGACACCCGAACGGCCGGTGCCAGCACCACCACCGACCCGGGCACCGTCGCACCCGTCACCCCGCCCCACAGCGTGAGGTGGTGCGCCACCGTCCCGCCCTGCCGCTCCTTGGTGGTGAGGCCGGCGTCGACCAGGATGCTGGCGTGTCGGCTGGCGGTGGCCGTGGAGACGCCGAGGGCGGTGGCCGGTTGGGTGGTGCTCAGGGGGCTGAAGAGCGCGGCGGCCCGGGTCCGGCCCAGCAGGTTCGTCAGCGCGGGCGGCGGGCTGACCTGGTCGTCCATGAGCAGCCGCCGGTCGCCCGGTATCGGACAGATGAGCACCGGCTGCCCCTGCGGGGCCTCGAAACCGGCGATCACCAGCCGCCCGGACGCGAAGACGGCCGACTGAAGCAGCAGGCCGCGCCCGCCCAGGTCGACCTCGGTCAGACAGGGTAACGCCGTCAGCCAGGCCTACTGCGCCGCCCACCGCGCCAGCGACCCGTCCCAGGTGGAGCTCGGCAACTGGACCTCCACGTGCGGCAGCCAGCTCCCGGGCTGACCCCGAAGCGGAAGAGGGATCCGGCACTGGGGGGTGGTGCTGGACCCCGCCCGTCGGATCGCCCGCCCATTGGTAGCGTTGCCTGGTTCGCGAGGCGTTGGATCGGAGGGTGCGGTGGCCACGGAGGTTGTCGTCAGGTCGGGGCTCGGCTACGGGCCCAGTGGCAAGCTCCTGGACCTGTACCAGCCTGTCGGCGTGCCGGAGCCCGTGCCCGCGGTGCTGCTCTGGCACGGCCAGGGCCCCGACGAACGGGACGTCCTCGGCACGATCGCCCGCGCCGCTGCGGAGCGGGGCGTCCTTGTGCTGGTGCCGGACTGGCGCCCCGATGCCCCGGACGCCGGCCGGACCCACCTCGCGGAGTCGGCCGACTTCGTACGACGGAACGTGGCCGACCTCGGCGGGGACCCGGAGCGGATCGTGCTCGCCGGCTGGTCCCGGGGTGCCAAAGCGGCGGTGGGCGTCGCGCTGAACCCCGGGGGATTCGACAACTGGAGGCCGCGAGCCGTCGTCGGGATCGCGGGCGCGTACCTCACGGCGGCCCCGAGCACCGGAACCGTCCCCCTGGAGGACCTCCGCCAGAACGGCGGCTCGCTCGCGCCCCTGCCCGTGTGGCTGGTGCACGGCACCACGGACCCGGTGGTGGACGTCGAGCGCTCCCGCGAACTGCACACGGCGCTGGTCGAACACGGCTGGCCGAGCTCCCTCGCCGAGGTCGCGACCGATCACGCCGGTGTCATCATGACCGAGTTCGTGCCCGAGCGTCAGCGCTGCCTGCCGAGCACCGCCGACCACGTGGTCGAGGCGGGATCGCTGACCGCAGATGTACTGGCCCGCGCCGCAGGAATCGCCCAAATTGAATAGCGCGGCTACCGGCGGCCCGAACGGCAAAGTGGCCCCATGACGACACCAGACGCCAAAGCCGAGCTCCGTCAGTACCTCCAGTTCGCCCGTGACGCCCTGCTGTGGAAGCTCGAAGGGCTCTCGGAGTACGACGCCCGCCGCCCGCTCACACCGACCGGCACCAACCTCCTCGGCCTGGTGAAGCATGTCGCCGGCATGGAACTCGGCTATCTGGGTGACATTTTTGGACGACCTTCCGGTGAGCCGCTGCCCTGGCTGGCCGAGGGCGCCGAGCTGAACGCGGACATGTGGGCCTCCGCCGACGAGTCACGCGAGTTCGTGGTGGAGCTCTACCACCGCGCGTGGGCGCACGCGGACGCGACGATCGAGGCGCTGGTGCTCGACGAGACCGGCAAGGTGCCGTGGTGGCCGGACGGCAAGAACGAGGTGACGCTGCACCGTGCCGTCGTCCATGTGATCGCCGAGACGGAACGGCACGCCGGACACGCCGATATCGTCCGGGAACTCATCGACGGCGACACCGGACTGCGTCAGGGCCACACCAATATGGCGTCGAACGACCCGGCGTGGTGGGAGAACTACCGCAGCCGTCTGGAGCAGGCGGCACGGGACGCCGACCGGGACGCGGCACCGCAGATCTGAAGGCGCGCGGAAGGGCCGGAGCCACGCGAAGCGGTCGGCCGCCATCAACCGCCGGGCCGTACCGGACTCGACGCCGCGTCAGCCGGCCCCCGCGCCCTCCCCTCCGCCACCCGTCCACGGGCGCAGCTTCTCCGGATTGCGCACGGCCCAGATCGACTTGATCCGATCGTCCACGACATCGAACGCGTACACCGCGACAGTGGCACCCTCCCACCGCGCCATCAGGCCGGGCCGCCCATTGACCGTCCGCTCCAGGATGACGAGGCCGGCCGGCGTCCGGGCGGCGAGCGCGGCGAGGTAGTGCGCGATCCGCACGCCGCCCTGAACCGGGTGGAGCGCGGCCTTGGCCAGCCCGCCGCCGTCGGCGGTGAAGGTGGCGTCGGGGTCGAGGAGCCCGATGAGGGTGCCTATGTCCTGCGCCTCCCACGCCCGCCTGAAGTTCCTCACCAGATCGGCCTGTTGGGCGGCCGGGACCTCAAGGGGCCGCAGGGCGCGGACACGGCGGCGGGCCGAGGAGGCCAGCTGGCGGCAGGCGGGCGGGGTACGTCCTGTGATCTCCGCGATCTCGGTGAAGGAGTAGTGGAAGACGTCGTGCAGGATGAGCGCGACGCGCTGGGCCGGGGTCATCGATTCGAGTGCGACGAGGAAGGCCATGCCGACCGACTCGTCCATGGTGACCCGGTCGGCCGGATCCGCGGTGGCGGTGCCCGCGGGCACGCCGACCCATCCGGCCCGCTCGGGCAGCGGCTCAGGGATCCATTCGCCCACATAACGCTCGCGCCGGGCCCGCGCGGAGCCGAGCAGGTCCAGGCAGACACGGGTGGCGACCGTCCGCAGCCACGCGCCGGGCGACTCGATGGCGTCCTGCCGCGACCGGGACATCGCGTACCAGCGGGCGTAGGTCTCCTGGACCGCGTCCTCGGCCTCGGCCAGCGAACCGAGAAGCCGGTACGCCAGACCGATCAGCCGGCCTCTCTCGCCGATGACCTCGCCGAGGTGGGTGTCGTACCGCTGGGGTTCCGGACCTGTTCCTGGTCCTGGGGGTCGGGTCATGGTTGCCGCCGGTCTCTCTGGTCGGTTCAGCCGTCAGGAGTACGACGAGACAGGGGGCCGGAACGTCAGGCCGCGGGGCCGCGTGACATTCCGGCCCGCTGTCCCGTCGTACCGCTCGAAGGCTCACAAGCAGGTTGAGCCGAACGGAATGTGAGGGAGACCCATGAGGGATTTCGAGGCCGTCGCCGACCGAGTCGAGATCGAGGCGCTGCGCGGCGAGTTCACCGATGCCGCGATGCTGCGGGACTACGACCGTCTCGCGTCGCTGTTCACCGAGGACGCGGTGTGTGAAATACCCGAGGCTCAGGTGAAGTTGAGCGGGCGGGCGGAGATCCGGACCGGGATCGGGCGGATGCAGGCGCAGTGGGAGTTCTTCGTGCAGAACACGCACCCGGGCGCGATCCGCCTTGAGGGCGACACGGCGTACGGCCGTGCCTACATCCATGAGCTGGGGCGCATGCGGGACGGCATGGCGGGGATGAACTTCGCTCTGTACCACGACCGTTACCGGCGAACCGCCGACGGCTGGAAGTTCGCGGAGCGCGTCTACGAGATCCGCTACCTCGACACCACGCCCCTGCCCGGCTCGGGTTCCTCCCCGGAACCGGCCGCCACCTCCTGACCGCCGCTGCCACGACACCACGTACCCGAACGGGAGAGACCATGACCATGATCGGAATCATCCTCGGCAGCACCCGCCCCGGCCGCAAGGGCGAACAGGTCGCGCACTGGGTCCATGAGCGGGCGACGCGCCGCCGGGACGCCGAGTTCGAGGTGATCGACCTGCTCGACCACCCGCTCCCGCACCTGGACGAGCCGGTGCCGGCACTCGTCTCGGCGGGCCGTTACCGGCACGAGCACACCAGGGCCTGGTCGGACGTCATCGCGGCGTACGACGGCTATGTCTTCGTCACCCCGGAGTACAACCACGCCGTGCCCGGCGTGCTGAAGAACGCCATCGACCACCTGTACCCGGAGTGGAACAACAAGGCGGTCGGCTTCGTCTCCTACGGCGGCACGGGCGGCACCCACGCGGTCGAGCAACTCCGCCTGATCTGCGGCGTGTTGCAGATGGCCGACGTGGCCCCGCAGGTAGCCCTCTCCCTGCACACCGACTTCCGTGACCACACCGTCCTGCAACCGTCCGACCACCACGCCGCCGTCCTGGACATGATGCTGACCCAGGTCATCACCTGGACCACCACCCTCGCTCCACTGCGCACGGCTTCCCCCGTCACCGCCGCCTGAGCTGCGCCGGTAGGTTCACCTCGGCCGCCGTCGAAGAGGCACTGCGGCAGCGGGACTTCCTGCTGCTGTTGAGCGGCCAGACGGTCAGCGGGATGGGCTGGGGGTCACCCGGATCGCCCTGCCGCTGGCCGCGGTCGTCGCGCTCGGAGCGAGCACGTTCGACGTCGGACTGCTGACCGCCACCACCATCGTGGCGTTCGCGGTGATCGCACTGCCCGCGGGCGCGCCGGTGGACCGCGGTGCCAAACGGTCCATCATGATCGTCTGTGACCTCCTCCGCCTGCTGATCATCGGCTCGGTCCCGCTGGCCGCCGGCACAGGATATTGCGGCGGATCGTGGCGTGCACCGCCACCGCGAACCTGTGAGGGCGCGCCGCAACGCGTCGGCCAGCTCGCCCGCCTGTTCGCGCGTGTACCAGGCGCGCGGCGGTCAGGCCCTCCGGCAGGGGCGGCGCGGTGCAGTGGTGGGAGACGTTGCTGGCGGCCACCGTGATGGCCGCGGAGGCCAGCCGGGTGAGCATGCGCGAGGGGGCCAGGTACTTCAGCTCGGCGTGACCGGCGTCCAGGGACGCGTGGACCTGCCGGTCGATCTCCGAGGCGACGAGGCCGAGTTCGGTGTGGGGGCCGACGAGGGCGGTGGCGGAGGTGGTGGACGCCGCGAAGGCGAACTCATCAGCCGACAGCGGCGGTTGCAGTCGCGGCCGTACGTCGACCGGGATCAGACACGTCAGCTGCACCGGTCCGCCCTCAGAGGGCAGCAGATCGCGCACGGCCCTCATCGCCAGGGCGCAGACGACACTGTTGACGGTCGCCCCCGAACGGCGGGCGTGCCGCACCAGCGAACGCGTCTGCTCGGCGGACAGCGTGAACCGGTGGCGGTGGGCCCCGTGCCCCGGCCCGGGCCCGCCCTCGCGGGCGGCGCACGCAGCGAGGACGGCCGGCTGCGCCGCGTCCAGCCGTGCCGACCAGTCCGCGGCACAGGCGGCGACGTCCGAGGCGCCGTACCGCTCCCTGAGCCGATCCTCCACCGCCGGGGCAACTCCCCGCAAGGGCAGGGAGCTGTCGTACCGGCCCTTCCCTCGGCCAAACCCCGGTAGATCCCCCAGAGCCGCCGATGCAGCGTCATCAGACAGGCGCCGTCGCTGACCGCGTGCCAGGCAAGCAGCGCCAGGCCGGTGCCGGTCCGGTCCCTCGCGGCGCAGCAGGACACACAGCACTTGATCGCCCGGCCGCAGAAAGGCCGCGTCCTGCGGCGCCCATGTGTCGGGTACGGGTTCCAGACCGACCGCCGCATCGGCGCGATCGCGCCGCAGCACCAGGCCATCGGGCCCCTCGACGATACGAGCCGCGAACACGGGCATCCGATGCGACAACTCCCGTACCGCGGCCCCCGGAAGCTCATGGTCCAGGCTCCCCTGAACCGTCCAGCCGACGACGACAGGGCCACCGGCCATGGCCATCGCCGCCTCGCTGGGCGCCAGCACACGCTCCGGATCCAACTCCGCCTCCTGGATGCGTTGTCGCCAACTACCGCTTCACATCAAGAAGATGTCGATGCTTAATGGTCCCACTACGGATACCGGAATACCTGACATACGGGGGGATCATGGACAGGAACGGGTCCACCGGGCCACCGATGCCCTCGTCGCCGCCGCCCTCCGAAGGCGTCGATCTCCGGGTCGGCAAACGACTGCTCTGGGTGGGCGAGGCGGCCTATCCACTGCACAACCTCGTGCGGGTCTACACCGCCGAGTTCAAACCCAAACGATGGGAAGCCTTCTGGCACTTCGTGATCGGAGGCGCCGTCGGGCTCCTGGTGGCGCACGGGATGCCGCCGCTGCGACTTGTGGGCCTCGTCGTGGCGGTCGGACTGTTCCTGCGATTCCTGAAGGTGCTCTCGGCGCCGAGCAAATATGTGCTCGCGATCGACACGTCCGGCGCGGCGAGCGCGCTGGTCACGCTTCCGGACCGAAAGGAGCTCCACAGGCTCGTCGAGGCCATCGTCGAGGCCGTGGAGAACCCGGACAAGGAACTGCATGTGCGGGTGGACACCGTCCAGTTCAACCGCCGGGAGTACCACCAGGGCGATCGGGTCAATGTGTACGGCGGTCTGAACAACGTGGGCATCCTGAAGAAATGAGCGGCGCCGCCCCGCCGGCACGGAGAACGGTGGGGACCGGTACGCCGGTCGAGCGAGCCACCCGTGTTTCCCGGCGATCAGCGACCCGCCGATCTCACGTATGTTCTCCCGATGTCGGAGGATGTGACGACGACGGCCGCGCCACCGAGGAAAAGTGGGCCATGAGCAAGCCAACGACCCCCGCCGGCACACCGGACGAACTGCATCGCCGGCTCGGGGTGTTCGATGCCGTGGTGATCGGCCTCGGCTCGATGATCGGCGCCGGGATCTTCGCCGCCCTCGCCCCCGCCGCCCGGTCCGCCGGCTCCGGACTGCTGCTCAGCCTGGCGCTCGCCGCCGTCGTCGCGTACTGCAACGCCACCTCCTCCGCACGCCTCGCGGCCCGCTACCCGGCCTCGGGCGGCACCTACGTCTACGGCCGCGAACGCCTCGGTGACTTCTGGGGCCACCTGGCCGGCTGGGCCTTCGTGGCAGGCAAGACCGCCTCCTGCGCGGCCATGGCGCTGACAGTCGGCTCGTACACCTGGCCCGGACAGGCGCACGCCGTGGCGGTGGCCGCGGTGGTGGCGCTGACGGCCGTGAACTACGCCGGAGTACGGAAGTCCGCGCTGCTGACCCGCGCCATCGTGACCGTCGTCCTGGCAGTGCTCGCCGCCGTCGTGGTCGCCACCCTGACCTCGGGCGCTCCGCCGGCGGCCCGGCTGCACATCGGTTCGGACGCCACCACCGGCGGCGTGCTCCAGGCCGCGGGCCTGCTGTTCTTCGCGTTCGCCGGTTACGCCCGCATCGCCACCCTCGGCGAGGAGGTCCGTGACCCGGCCCGCACCATCCCCCGGGCCATCCCGCTCGCCCTCGCCCTCACGCTGATCGTCTACGCCGCCGTCGCCATCGCCGTGCTCACCGTCCTCGGCCCCGAGGAACTGGCCCGTGCCGCCGCGCCGTTGTCGGACGCGGTCCGGGTGGCGGGCGCCGACCTGCTGGTCCCGGTCGTACGCGCCGGAGCCGCCGTGGCCGCGCTCGGCTCACTGCTCGCCCTGATCCTCGGCGTCTCCCGTACCACCCTGGCCATGGCGCGGGACCGCCATCTGCCGCACGCCCTGGCCGCCGTGCACCCGCGCTTCCAGGTGCCGCACCGAGCCGAGCTGCTGGTGGGTGCGGTGGTCGCCGTACTGGCCGCGACGGCGGACGTACGCGGCGCGATCGGCTTCTCCTCCTTCGGCGTGCTCGCCTACTACGCCATCGCCAACGCCTGCGCCTGGACGCTCACCAGGGACGAGGGACGTCCCAACCGTCTGATCCCCGCCCTCGGACTGGCCGGCTGCCTGGCCCTCGCCTTCGCCCTCCCGCTCTCGTCGGTCGCCTCGGGGGCGGCGGTGCTGGCCTTCGGCGCCGCCATCTACGGGACCCGGCACGCCATGACCGCCCGCGACGGGTAGCCCATACGGCGTACGTGCCGAACCGAGTGCCCGCTCACCCGCCCGCTGCCCGCCCGGTCGATAGGATCAGCGGATAATACGGGTGCGCCGCATGCGTGAGGAAGACATCCACGGCGTCTCGACGGTGCGGGTTGAGGGCTGGCAGGCCGCCTACGCGGGCATGGTGCCGCAGGACTATCTGGACGCGCTGACGGTGACGGAGGACGCCCGCCGGCGACGCGACATGTTCGAACGCGCCGACGGCACCGTGCTGAACCTCGTCGCCGAGGAGAACGGCACCGTCGTCGGCTGGGCAGCACTGGGCCCCTCCCGCGAAGACGACCGCCGGCCTCAGGACGGCGAACTGCTCGCCCTCTACGCCGCCCCCGACCGCCTCGGCACCGGCATCGGCAAGGCCCTGATGCGGCAGACGCTCATCGACGCCCGGGAGCGCTCCTTCCGTCGCCTCGTCCTGTGGGTGCTCGCCGCCAACACCAGGGCCCGACGGTTCTACGAGCACGCCGGTTTCCTACCGGACGGCGCCTCGACGGACTGGCCGGTCAACGGCGCCCTGGTGCCGGAGGTCCGGTACGGCAAGGACTTGGCGCAACCGAACCCGCCCTTCTCGCAGCGGCCGACCGCTGATTGACCTGACCGCCTCCTCCGCATCTGCCCTACATCGACAGGGGGTTCCCCGCTCGGCGGACTGCTGTTCGGCCTGGCGCGGTGGATCCCGTTCGCGTTCGACGCGGTGTCCTACCTCTTCGTCACCCTGGCCGCGCTGTTCATCCGCGGCCCTCTGGGACCTGACCGAGCGGAGGAGAAGACGGCCGAGCCGACTTCCGTACGGCAGGACGTGGGGGAGGGGCTGCGGTTCCTGCGGCGGGACTCCTTCCTCCGCTTCCTGCTGCTCTGGGCGGCCCTGTCGAACTGCACGCTGGCCGGCCTGGCGTTCATGTTCGTGGTGGCGCTACGGCACCACGGCGCGTCGGCGTCGGTCATCGGAACCTCGGAATCGATCGTCATGGCGTGCGGGCTGCTGGGCGCGCTGGCCGCGGGCAGGATCGTGCGGCGGGTGTCGGGCTTCCAGATCGTCGTCACCATGTCCTGGCTCATGGTCGCCGGCACGCTCGGCATCGCCGCACTCGTCGCCCGTCCCTGGCCGGCCGCGCTGTGCTTCGGCAGCCTGGTGTTCTTCATGACCCCGCTGAACGTCACCTTCCAGGCACGCATGGCGGCGACCGTCCCCGACCGGATCGCCGGCCGGGTGATGACGACGACGTCGATGGCCGCCCAGTCCCTGAAATGGCTCGCCCCCCTGGTCTGCGGCGCGCTGGCCGACCGCTTCTCCCCGACCGCGCCCATCCTCGGCCTCGCCGCCATGTTCGCCCTGCTGGCGGTCGCCATCCACCTGACCCCGGCCCTGCGCCGGTTCGACGACGGCCCCCACACCGGGGACGCCGACCTCGCCGCCCCGGACGCCGCACCGGAACCGGCGACCCCCGAGACGACCGGACGCGACGCGGAGCCCGCTCGGTGAGCGGCGAGGGACGGGCATCGGGCGTCGAACAGACCCGGACCGGCGCGACCGGCATCGCTGGGTCCTCCACACCGCGGACGCCTGGTGTTCCCATGTGTGGCTCAGACAGGTCTCGGAGTAGCCATCGAGCAGGCTCGTGTCGTTCTTCTCGACCTGCTGGATCACCGCACCGGCCAGCACGTCGGCGTCATGGAGGCCGCCCGTGGCTCATAGAGCTGAAAACGACTCCCCGCAGCGGCACCACCTGCTTGCTCGTGATCGGGCCCTTGGCCGGTACGGGCGGTCTCTGTGAGTGGGCACTGGAGGTAGAGCCGGCTCGCGTCCGGACCACGGGTGATCTGCGCGGCGAAACCGCGTGCGTGCACGGCCAGCACGGCCAGGGGGTGAGCGTATGCGCCGAGCCGCTGTCGTCCCGGTAGCGCACGACGGGCCGTCCGGTGTCGAGGTCCTGCGGTGACACGTCCCGCGCTCCGAAGCGCAGATCACCGCCCTCGCGCAGGAAGATCCTGATCAGGTTGCGGACGAGGGTCTGCTGCGGGCAGAACGCCCCGTCGACCTCGTCCTCATCGGCATCGCCCGTCCTCCTCCGCCTCACCCACCCCCCACTCGTTCAGCACGCGCACGCCACCGGCGTCAAGCGCCCCGGCCCTCTGCCGCTGCTCCACGTAGGCGCGGCCGTGCCTTTCGAGGACGACACACCCGATCCCCCTGCGCAGCAGGGTCGACCAGCCGCTGGCCATCGCGGTATCGGTGACCGACATGCCGTCCGCCAGGTGCGCCAAGGCGTGATGGATGCGCAAGATGGTGCGCCGGCGGTGAAAGCCCATATCGAGCTCGCGGTGGAACAAGCGGCTCATGGTGCGCTCGCCGGCCCCCGCGAGGAGTTCGCCGCACAGCTCGACCGAAGCCGTCAGCAGGCGCGCGTCGGTACGGCCGTAGAAGCGATGGGCATGGGCGAAGCCGGGCGGTGTCCACGTCACGTGATTGGCCGGGGCCACCCATGTGCCGCGCGCCGTCGTGGTGGTGACCGTTCCCGCAGCCTCCCGATGATGTACGAGGCCGTATGGGTCGGGCATCCCAGAGACCTGCTCACCCCGCTCTTCGAGGGCGGCACGCGGCACACCGAGGCGGTTATCGGAGGGGTGCCAGGGTGTGGGTGAGGGCGTTGACGGCGCGGTGGGTGTGGGTCTTGACGGTGCCGACCGTGACCTGGAGGAGGGCCGCGATCTCGTTCTGCGTGAGGTCGTGCCAGTGGCGGAGGACGAGGGCCTGCTTCTGACGGGCGGGGAGTTGCTGGAGGGCTTGGTGGAGCGTGCGGTGGTCGTGGTGCTGGAGAGCGGTGGTCTCGGCGGATAAGACCATTTCGGCGGTGGTGGATCGGGCGTGGTGGTGAATGGTGTGCTGACGGCGGTGATGCATGCGGGCGAGGTTGTGGATGGTGGTCCGGAGATAGGCGGCGGCGGCCTGCTTCTGCTGGAGGTGGTGCCAGCGTTTGCAGAGCTGGAAGTAGGCCTCGGCGACGAGGTTCTCGGGGTCGTCGGCACCGAGACTCGAGGCGAGGCGGAGCAGAGGCACGTACTGGGTCTGGAAGAGCCGGGTCAGGACCGTCTCCCGCTCGCCTTCCTCCAGGTCCCGGTCTCGGCCCGGCCCCGGCGCTGTGTCTTCCGGCTCGGACGAAGGCATCGGGTCCGGTTGCCGCCGACCCGCGTCCTGGCTGTCCGTTCGTGTGATTGCCGCTTCGTCGGCCGTGATTGCGCGTGGCGTACGTCTGGTGCCGGTCATGAAGTGTCGACATCCCCTGTTGCGTGGCCGCGTCATGGCCCACGAGTCCAGGCTCTTCCCTCCTCCCCAACTCTGCCGGTGGCCAGTGGCATTGGGGGAGAGCAGTGAGCGAGTGGCCTTGTGCGCGGTGACGTTGCTCGGCTCTTAGCTGTCTATCCGTCGTGTGGGTCACACAGGTGTGCACGGTGATCCGGTGTCAAGTGGGCGCGAGTACTGGCGCTTCACCGAAGGAGCAGGTGTCCGGATTCACTCCTTCCGATAGCGGCCGGCCGCCCCCTTCGCCGCACGTCCGTGACGGGCGCGAGCGTCCACAACAAGACCGCGGGAAGGCCGGTTTGTACTCCGAGCGGCGCACCGTTCGCTCGCCTCCCCGGCCTGCCAGCTGTGCCGGCGAGGGAGTGCGAAGATGGTGATTCTGACTGGTGAGCAGGCATGCCGGCGCGTCTCGCGGTCGGCGGCCTCGCTATCCGCGCGCCGCTTTCGACGCGTGTGTGCCGGCGCACGAGGAGCCGTCTCCTCTGGCCGGTTCGGTGCGCAACTTTTCCCATCCTGTGGGCCCCCGTTGTCGCGTTGATGCGGTGATGCCTGCGTGGCAATATCCGGCCGAAAACTTACACCTTCGTGTCAACGTTCCGCGGGTGCTGCGCAACTTTCACGTGAGGGTCTCATCCACATTGATCAGAGGGGGACATGCGGCATGAGTGTCGAGGAGTCGGGGATGGACGACGGGATGTGGCTGACGACGGAGCAGGCGGCGAGACGGCTGGGGGTGAAGCGGGAGACGATCTACGCGTACACGAGCCGGGGGCTGCTGCGCAGGGCGAGCGACGGAGCGCGGGGGAGCAGATTCCGACGCGATGACATCGAGCGTCTTGCGGCGCGGGGGCGCAAGACGCGGGAGCGCGAGGGCTCGCGGGCGGTCCTGGAGTCGAGCATCGCCCTGATCCGCAACGACCGGTTGTTCTACCGCGGTTACGACGTGCTGCTGCTGTGCCGGGGGATGGGGTTCGAGAACGTGTCCCATCTGCTGTGGGGGGCGAGCGTGGAGGCGTTGCCCGCGGTGCCGCGCGCGTGGGCGTTCCCGCAGGAGTGGCGGCCGATCGCGGACGCGGACCGGGACCGCTTCCCGCTGCCGTTGGACCGGATCGTCTCCGGGCTCGCCGCTCTGTCGGGGGCCGGGCACCGCAGTGTGATCGAGGAGGACTGCACCGTCGAGGCGGAGCGGGTCATCGCCTACGCCGTGTACTGCGCGACCGGAGTGCTGCCGGTGGAACACGGCGGGGTGGCCGGGGCGTTGGCGAAGGGGCTGCTGCCCGCGTCGGGACGAGCGGCGATGCCGCCCGCGCTGGTGTCCCTCGTGGACGTGGCGCTGAATCTCGCGGCGGAGAACGGGCTGGCGGCGCCGACGGTGTGCAGCCGGATCGTCGCGTCCGTCGGGGGCGACATGAAGGCGGCCGTACTCGCCGGGCTGTGCGCGATGCGGGGCACCGCCCCCGGGGCGGCGGCGTACCGGGTGGAGGAGCTGCTGGGCCGCTACTACGAGAATCCGGGCTGTGCGCAGATCGCCAAGCTCGTCGCCTCGGATCGGCCGGTGCCGGGGACCGGGCATCTGGCGTTCCGCCAGCGGGATCCGCGGGCGGCGATCCTGCTGGAGCGGATGGCCGCGGAGTGGCCCCCGGACACCGACCTGCCCGCGGGCGGCGCCCTGCGGATGGCCGCCCTGCGCGAGGCCCTCGCGGACATCCGTGAAGCCGGCCTGGTCCCGGTCAACCTCGACTTCGCCGTGAGCGCCCTGTGCTTCGTCGCCGGCATGAGCCCCGGGGCGGGGGAGGCGCTGTTCTCCATAGCCCGTGTCTCCGGGTGGGTCGCCCATCTGCTGGAACAGCTGACCCAGAACACCAACTTCCGTATGCAGTTCGTCTACACCGGCCCGGTCCTGCGCGGCAGCAACGGCTGACCCCGGCTCACCGACGGGCGCCGCCACACCCCACGGCGGCGCCCGCACGGCCCTCCGCCCCTGGCCGAGCCGGCGCGGGGGTCAGCTGACCGGCAGCGCGCTGTTCTCCTGCGGGGGGACCTTGCCGAGCAAGGTACGCGCGACGTCTTCCAGCGATCGGAGCAGCGGGTTCGGGTCGTCGGCGCGTGTGACGAGCACGACCTCGCAGGGATCGGTGTCGAGCACGGGTACCAGGGCGATGTCCTCGCGTACCGCGGCGCGTCGATCACTGGCGGGGAAGAGCGCGACACAGTGGCCGGTGGCGATGAGCTCCAGCTTGTCCTCGAAGCTGTCGTCGTTCGCGGGCTGGAGCGGCGCCGGGTGGTCGCCGACCGGCTTGGGGGTGCTCCAGACCACCGGAGTGCTGGCGCAGGGCACCAGTTCCTCGTCCGACAGAGCCCGCAGGCTGATCGCTTTCTCGTTCGCCAGAGGATGACTCGCCGAGGTGACGAGCACCCGCGGTTCCTCATGGAGCGTGGCCACCCGGTAGCCGTTCGTGGGGAAGGGCAGGGGTTTGTACGCGATGAGGGCGTCGACCCGCCCCTCGGCGAGCGCGCCCGTGTCCCGCCAGTCGAGATGCCGGGTGCGGACCTGGCCTTCAGGGTGCCGGCGGCGCAGTTCCCGCACCCAAGCGGTGATGACCAGTCCTTCGGCGCAGCCGACGGTGACGGTACGGGGCCGCACGGCGGCTCTGGCCGTGCGAGCGGCTCGCTCGGCGTCCTGGAGCAGGGTCCGGGCCCCGGGAAGGAACGCCCGACCGGCGTCGGTGAGACTGCTGCCCTGCGGCGAGCGGTCGAAGAGCCGGACACCGAGCTGCGCTTCCAGCCGCTGGATCTGGCGGCTCAGCGACGGCTGCGCCAGGTGCAGCGTGGTGGCGGCCCGGCCGAAGTTGCCGTACTCCGCCACGACCGTGAAATAGCGCACGAGCCGCAGATCGACGTCCATCCACCCAGCGTACGGCGCGCGCCGTCATGCACCTCGCGCATGACGGCATACGGAACGGGTCTTGGACAAGGGGGCCGGCAGCCATTTGGCTTGAGGGCATGACCACTTATGACGGCAAGAAGATCGTGATCACGGGCGGAAGCAGCGGCATCGGCCTGGCCGCCGCCCGGCTGTTCGCGGACGGTGGGGCGCATGTACTGATCACCGGCCGGACCCGAGCCACCCTGGACACCGCGCTGGAGCAACTGGGCGACAAGGCGATCGCCGTCCGCAGCGACGCCGGGTCCCTGAAGGAGATCAAGGCGCTGGCCGACACGGTGCGGGAGCGGTTCGGCGCGGTGGACGCGCTGTTCGTCAACGCCGGTGTCACCGCGTCCGCGCCGTTCGAGTCGACGACGGAGGAGATGTACGACGCGCTGTTCGACATCAACACCAAGGGCCCGTACTTCACCGTGCAGGCGCTGGCGCCGCTGATGCGCGAGGGAAGCGGCGTGGTCCTCACCACGTCGGTGGTGAACGTCCTGGGCCTCGACGCGCTCAGCGTCTACTCGGCGAGCAAAGCGGCCCTGCGGTCGATGACGCGCTCTCTGGCCCGCGAACTGCTGCCGCGGAAGGTGCGCGTCAACGCCGTGAGCCCCGGCCCGACCGACACGGGCATCCTGGACCGTTCTCTCCCCGCCGATGTCGCCGAGACGATGAAGGACACCTACCGGAGCACCAATCCGATGCAACGGCTGGGGACGTCCGAGGAAGTGGCCGCCGCGGTGGCGTACCTGGCGTTCGGCGCGACCTTCTCGACGGGCACGGAGTTCCCGGTCGACGGAGGGGCGTCGCAGCTCTAGGCCGTCGCGGTCCAACGGCTCACCTCCAACGCCCCGCGCATACAAGGGAAGAACCTCACACGTCTGCCTCGCTTGCGGGGGCCGGGTCTCAGCGGGGCGTGAGACGGACGACCGCTCCGGTCTCCAGAGCGGTCCAGACCGTACCGTCCGGTGCCACGGTGATGCCGTGCGGTTCGCAGGACGGGCCGGGGAGGTCGTGCTCGTCGATCCGGCCGTCGGGGGTGATCCGGCCGATGCGATTGGCGCCCCATTCGGTGAACCAGCAGTTTCCGTCGGCGTCGGCCGCGATGGCGTGCGGGCGGGACGCGCGGTCGGGCAGGGCGAACTCGTCGATCTCTCCGTCCGGCGTGATCCGTCCGACCCGGCCGGCGCCGATCTCGACGAACCACATGGCACCATCGGCGCCCGCGGTGATGCCTACCGGGGCACCGGCCGGTGTGGGCAGCGGGCTGACGGTGACCGCGCCGTCGACTCCGATGGCGCCGATCGCGTTCGCCTGGTTCATGGTGAACCACAGTCGGCCGTCAGGGCCGTTGGCGATGGCCGACGGGAAGGCTCCCGAGAGCGGGAGAGGGAATTCGGTGATGTCACCGTCGAGCGTGATGCGGCCGATCCGGTCGGCGCCCGCCTCGGTGAACCACAGCGCTTCGTCGGGGCCGACGGTGATGCCGAAGGGCCCCGCGTCCGGCGTGAGCAGCGGGAACGAGGTGATGGTCCCGGTCGTGGTGATGCGACCGATCCGGTGACCGCGGAACTCGGTGAACCACAGGGCGCCGTCGGGCCCCGTCGTGATGACCGACGGTCCGCCGGAAGCGAGTTCGAGCTGATAGGAGGTGACGCCTCCGTCGGGGGTGAGGCGGCCGATCCGTCCGTGGTGGACCAGGGTGAACCACAGCGCGCCGTCGGGACCGCAGGTGATGCCATAAGGGCCGGCCTCCCTGTCGGACACGGGGAATTCCGCGATCAGAGGGGTCGGACGACGTGGCATGGGGCGGTTCCCTCGGCGGCAGGCGGTGGAGTTCGGCGACTGCGGATGCTATCCGAAGGCTCCGTAACCGCACCTTCGCTTTGTGTCACCGCCTCATGCAACCGCTTTCCCTTCCTGTATCACAGCCCGGTTTCGAAGTCCTGTATCGCCGCGTGTATGTACGTCCCGTTTCACCGTGGTGCCTCTTTGCTTCGCGTTCGCGTATCTCGTGTTTCGCCGCGCGCCCGGGCAGTCGCCTCGGGTTTCTGTGGATGTTGATTGATTTGCTAATCACGATTGACCGTGGTGCGGGGCCCTGCGGAGACTGGGTAATGATCGAGACCGGGCTGCGATCTGCGTCCGGCCGTATGCAGCGGCTTTGAATGGAGGTGTCATGGCGGGCCTGATCCTTGAGGAATCCGAGTCTTCCCTGGCCGAGGTGGCGGGTATTCTCGGTGACGGCGGTGTCGTCGTCGTTCCTAGCCGGACGAATTACGTGCTGATCTGTGACGCGGAGAACGAAAAGGCGATCGCGCGCGTCTTCGAGGCGAAGAAGCGCACGAAATTCGGTCCGCTGACCCTCGCGGTGCCGAGGATCGAGGACACGGAAAAGTATGTCGGCTTCCCCGAGGGGTTCGGGCTGCCCGAACTGAAGCGGATCTGGCCGGCGGAGATCTCGTTCATCTTCGATCTCACGTACGCGTTCTCGCCGCGGATGACGATGGGCGCCAACACCGTCGCGGTGATGTACCAGCGCTCCTGCGCGCTGAACCGGCTCCTGGAGGTGTTCGGGCGGCCGGTAGCGCTGACCTCCGCGAACCTGTCGGGGCAGGGGAACTTCGTCGTCACCCGTGAGAAGGCGATCGCGGACGTCGGCGGCGCGGTGGACGCGGTGCTGGTCAACAACCGCGACGACGAGTGCGTCGATGTCGAGGCCGAGGGCGTCAACCCGTCGAACACCATCGTGGACTTCACCTTCGAGCGGCCCTACCTGGTGCGCGACGGCGCCTACCCGCCCTCGCTGCTGCTGCCCGTCATCCCGGGCCTGGTCCTCGACACCGACGCCTACAAGGCCGCGCTGGCCAAACGCCTGAGCGTGGCGCTGTGAGGCACACGGCCACCACAGCCACCGCGGCCGGCACAGCCGACGCAGCCCACGGACACACGAACTAGGGGACGACCTGGATGAGCAGGACAGCGCACGAGACGCCCGGGGTACCCGAGCCGCGGACCGCCGCCGGGCAGAACGTCGTACAAGCCGAACTCGCCGTCAGCGAGCCGGTGATGGGACGCCCGGCCGTCGCGGCGGCGGATCTGGCACGCGAGGGCTACCTGGTCTACGACCCGGGCCTGGCCGACACCGCGATATGCAGGTCCGAGATCACCTACATCGACGGTGACGCGGGCATCCTCCTCTACCGCGGCTATCCCGCCCAGCAGGTCGCCGAGAAGTGTACGTTCCTCCAGACGGCCCACCTCCTCACCACCGGTGAACTGCCCACCGGCGCCCAGGAGGAGCAGTGGCTCGCCCGGATCGCGGCCAGCACACTGCCCGGAAACCCGGTCTGGGGGCCGCTGTTCGACGCGATGCCGGCCGGGACGCACCCCATGGCGATGCTCGCCGCCGCGACCTCCGTGATGACCTCGCTCGCCCCCGACGGCGCGTCCTCCATCGAGCAGGCCGGCTTCGACCTGCTCGCGACGATGCCGGCCCTGGCCGCCCACGCCTTCGCCCGCGTCGAGGACCGGCCCCGACGGCCGTACGACCCGTCGGCCGGGTACGTCGAGAACTTCCTGTACATGTGCTTCGGGGACAGCCCGGTCGCCACCGACCCGGCGATGGTCCACGCCCTGGAGACACTGCTGGTCCTGCACGCCGACCACGAGCAGAACTGCTCGACCGCCACGCTGCGCCTGGTCTCCTCCAGCAACGCCGGGTTCTTCTCCTCCGTCAGCGCGGCCCTGTCCGCCCTGTGGGGACCGCTGCACGGCGGCGCGAACCAGGCCGTGATCGAGATGCTCCAGGCCATCCGCGACGACGGCGGCGACCTGGGCAAGTACGTCGCCAAGGCCAAGGACCGCAACGACCCCTTCCGCCTCATGGGATTCGGCCACCGGGTGTACCGCACCTTCGACGCCCGCGCCCGTGTGATCCGCGAAGTGGCCCGCGAGGTGTGCGGCAAGGCGGCCCACGACCCGCTGCTCGACATGGCCCTGGAGCTCGAGGAGGTCGCTCGCAACGACGAGTTCTTCCTCGAACGCAAGCTCTATCCGAACGTCGACTTCTACTCCGGCCTGATCTACCGGGCCATGGGCTTCCCCGTCGAGATGTTCACCGCGCTGTTCGCCGTCGGCCGCGCGCCCGGCTGGATCGCCCACTGGACGGAGGCGGCCACCGCCCCCGAGCGCCGCATCGGCCGGCCCGCCCAGCTGTACACCGGGCCCGAGACCCGCGACCTCCAGTTCTGAACCACCGCCCCACCCGCGCCCCCGCACGCCGGAAGGGCGCCCCACGGACGGCTGCGCGCGTCTCTCCCTCACAGAGGCGCGCGCAGCCCCTCTCCCGGCCCGGCCGATCCCGCTCCGTTCCGGTTCGCGCCGCTCCGCTTTTCGGCGGCCGTCGTATCCCGGCTGTCTTACGGTCCGTGCCCCGCACCCGTGTTCTTTCTTTCGTCGCACGCCTTTGTTTCGTGTTCTTTTCCATGGTGTTCCATGATGCTTTCCGCTGTGCGGCCCTCCGTACCGGAACTGCGCCTTCTTGCTTTCGTGTATGGATCAACTTTCGCTGATGCTGATTCGCCGATCAACCTTGACCGGATTCTTTCCCTGCGGCGAATATCTCAGTCGAGCGCCTTTGAGATCCCATGAGTGCGTGAGTTTTGTGGGACGAGGGTGTAGTCGATCCCCCAGGGGGAGGGAAAGGGTGACAGTGTTCATTCCGGAGCAGCGGAAAGAACCCTCAGAGAACGATTCCCGGGCCACCGCGGCGGAAACGCTCGCGGAGTTCGCGTATCAGATATATCGCGATGGAATTCCATCGTCCGTCCAGGATTACGTCACAAAGCTGATCATCGACCAGCTCGGTCTCCAGCTGGCCTGTTCACGGCTTCCGTGGAGCGAGGCCGCCTACGACTACGTGCGCGACTTCGGCGCGACGGGATCGTCGACCGTGCTCTTCCACGGGCTGCGCACGCACCCCGAGCACGCGGCGTTCGCCAACGCGACGTTCGGGCACGGGCAGGACTTCGACGACACCTGCCAGATGGTGCAGACCCACGCGGGTGCCGTCATCATCCCGGTCGCGCTGGCCGTGGCCGAGGAGGTCGACGCCACCGGCGAGCAGCTGCTGCGGGCCACCGCGGCCGGCCTGGAGGTCATGCTCCGCGCCGCGCACGCGGTCTCACCGGACTGCCTGCGCCGTGGGCACCACACACCCCCGGCGGCGGGCCCGTTCGGAGCCGCGATCGCCGCGGGCCTCCTGCACGGCCAGAACCCGACGGAGCTGGCCCAGTCGCTGGCGATCGCGGGCAGCTTCTCCGGCGGCCTGATCGAGTACACCCAGTCCGGGGGCTCGGTCAAGCGCATCCACACCGCGATCCCGACCACCGCCGGGATCCGCGCGGTCGCCCTGGCCCGGCGCGGCATGACCGGACCCCTGACCGTCCTGGACGGCGCGAAGGGCTTTGTGAACGTCTTCGCCGACAAGGGCAGCGTCGAGCGCCTCACCGACCAGCTCGGCACCCGGTACATCATCGAGAAGGTGGGTCTGAAGGCGTACAACTGCTGCTACTTCATCCACGCCCCGCTCGAGGCATTCCAGTTCCTCATGCGGCAGAAGAACCTGGCCCCGGACGACATCGCCGAGGTAACGGTGGGGCTGTCGGCGCACGGCGCCGTGCACGTCGGCACCATCGTGCACCCCGTCGACCCGCTCGGCGGCCAGTTCAGCGTCCAGTTCACCCTCGGCATGGCCGCCTACGGTGAGCTGCCCGGCCTGGACAGCTACAGCGACGGACAGCTCGCCGACACCCGCTTCCACGCCTTCGCCGACCGTGTGAAGGTCGAGACCGACCCCGTCGCGGAGTCCGAGTACCCGGAGAACTGGGGCGGTGTCGTCACCCTGACGACCACCGACGGGCACACCTACCGCCGCCGGGTGCGCTACGCCACCGGAACCCCGCAGAACCCCATGACCGGCGACGAGGTGTGGGGCAAGTTCTCCCGCATCACCACCGACGCCCTGGACGGCGAACAGGCCGCCCACATCCGCGAGATGGTCCACGACCTGCCCGCGCTGGACTCCGTACGACGGCTGTCCGCGCTGCTGGTGCAGCGCGCCCTTCAGCCCAGCCGCTGACACACCGCAGCCCGGCCGCGGTCGCCCCGCCGCCCCGGCGGGGCCCCCGGCCCCCTTCACACCCGAAAGCCGCCCAGGCCACCGGACTCGTCCCCTTCAAGGAGAACCGCAGAAGATGAGCGCCCCCCAGGCACGGCAGAACACCCACTTCGTCCGCAACGGCAAAGAGATCCACGCCTACCTCGCGCTGCCCGCGTCCGGCCGTGGGCCCGGCGTGATCCTCATCCAGGAGTGGTGGGGGCTGACCGACCACATCGCCGATGTGGCCGACCGGCTCGCCGAGGCGGGCTTCGTCGCCCTGGCGCCCGACCTGTTCGGCGGCCGTACCACCCACGACTCCGACGAGGCCGGGAAGATGATGAGCGACCTCCCCTTGGAACAGGGGGTCGCGGACCTGGTCGGCGCCGTGGACTGGCTCCTGGAGCACGAGGCCGTCAAGGGCGACGCCCTGGGCACCGTCGGGTTCTGCATGGGCGGCGGCTTCGTCCTCGCGCTCGCCGCGGCCGCCGGCGAGAAGATCGCCGCGGCCGTCCCCTTCTACGGCGTCTTCGCCGGTGAGGACCCCGACTTCTCCGGGATGAAGGCCGCCGTCCTCGGCCACTTCGGGGAGAAGGACACCTACGCCCCGCCGGAGCGCGCACAGGACCTCGCCCGGCAGATCCGCGGCCAGTCCGGCGCCCCCGTGGAGCTCCAGTTCTACCCGGCGGGCCACGCCTTCCACAACGACGAGAACCTCCTCGGCACCTACGACGAGACCCAGGCCCAGCTCGCCTGGAAGCGCACCCTGACCTTCCTCACGGAGCAGCTGACCGTTCCGGCCACCGCCTGACCGGCCCGCAGCGACCTGATCCACCCCGCGGGGCCGGCCACCCGAGGGCCGGTCCTCCGGGCCGACATCCCGGGGCCGACACGACGCCGTGCCGACAGGACGCCGCGACGACACGACACCCGCGCCGCCACGGCCCCGACCTGCCGCCGGAGCGTTCCGCCCCGGCCCCGCATTTCTTTTCCTGACGCAGAGGTGAGACATGCACGCTCTCGACGCAACCCAGCTCGACCAGTACGCCGCCAAGGGCTACCTCGTGGTGGAGAACGTCCTCAGCGCTTCCGAACTCCAGGAACTGCGCGAGGTCACCGACAGCTTCGCCGCCCAGGCCGGCGACGAGAACGCCGACCGCCGCATCCTCGACATCGGCGAGCACGAGGGCCGCCCCTATGTGCGGCGCGTCAAGTCGCCCCACCGCCACCACCCGGTCTACGACGCCACGGTGCGCCACCCCCGCATCCTCGACATCGTCGCCGACCTCCTCGGCGACGACCTGCGCCTGTACGGCAGCAAGATCAACCTGAAGCTGCCCTCCGGCACCGGCGACGCCATCCAGTGGCACCAGGACTGGGGCTTCTACCCGCACACCAACGACTCCCTCGTCGCGGTCGGTGTCCTCCTGGACGACATGACCGAGGAGAACGGGCCCCTCCTGGTCGTGCCCGGATCGCACCTGGGCGAGGTGTACTCCCACAACCAGGGCGGCCGTTTCGCCGGTGCCCTGGACCACACCCAGATCAAGGACATGCTCGACAACGCCGTCCAGCTGACCGCGCCCGCCGGGTCCATCACCCTGCACCACGTCCGCGCCGTCCACGCCAGCGGCCCCAACCGCTCCACCGGTTCACGCCGGATCATCTTCCAGAACTACGCCGCCGCCGACGCCTGGCCGCTCGTGGGCTGCGGCGCCCCCGGCGACCGCCACCTGTGCGCGGGCGGCGACTGGGACGCCTACCAGGACCTGCTGGTGCGCGGCCAGGACCGCCAGGTCCGCCTCGCCTCGGTCCCGGTCCATCTGCCGCTGCCCGGCGCGCAGGACTCCTCCTCGGTGTTCACCACCCAGAGCGGCGCCGGCAAGAACTACTTCGCCTCCTCGGGAGCCATGGAGTGAGCAGTGCCCGCCAGTCCGCCACCCCGCCCGGAGCCGAGGCCGCTCCGGGCGGGGCCGGCGCCACGCCCCGCCCCGGCGCCCTGCGCGCCCTGTTCGTCTACCGGCTGATCTCCCGCGCCTACTTCCATCTGCCGGTCCTGTTCGCCTTCCTCTATCTGCACCACCTCGGCATCGCCCTCGCACAGACCCTGCTGGCCCTGTACGGGTTCACCGTGATGGTCTCCGGCGCGTTCGTCGGCCGCTTCTCCGCCGCGTTCGGGCCCCGCACCCTCCTGGTCGGCGGGGAGATCGTCAAGGCGGCGGGCCTGCTGCTGATCGGCACGGTCGCCGGGGGCACCCCGGGCCTGGTCGCGGGACAGATCCTGAGCGGCTTCGGCTACGCGCTGACCGCGAGCGTCGAGTCGCCGCTGGTCGGCGTCCTGGAACCGGACCGCGAGCGGGCCTCGAAGATCCAGGCCCGCACCCAGAGCTGGATCTTCGCGGTCGTCATGGTCTCCGGCATCGCCGGCGCCGTGATCTTCCAGCACACCCGGCTCACCGTGTTCCTGCTGTCGGCGCTCGCCTGCGCGGCCGCCGCCACCGCCGCCACCGGCATCGGCTCCGTGCGGCTCCCCGCGACCCGGCCCACCGCCAACGCCAATGCCCGTGCGGAAAAGGGGAGTTGGACGGGCGGGGCGGGATGGTGGATCGCCTACTACGTGTGCCTGCGCGGAGTCGCCCTGGCCGCCTTCGTCGGCTTCATCCCCTACCTGCTGTTCGTGCGCACCAAGGTCTCCCTCGCCCTGTTCGGCGTCCTGCTCGCCGTGTTCAACGTCGCGGCGCTGCTCGTCGCCCGCTGGACCGCGAAGCTGCTGCGCACCAAGCCCGCCGCGCTGCTGCTGGCCGCCACCCTCGCCTGCGTCGCCGCCTCGCTCGTCGTGCTCGCGACGACGTCCCGTCTGGTGCCCGTGATCGTCGCCATCGCCCTGCTGGGCCTCGGCGCCGGAGCGGCCCGCCCGCTCACCCAGGACGGCCTGTCCGCGCTGGACGGTCCCACCCGGGGCCGGGTGACCGTCCGCATGGAGCAGCTCACCGGAAGCGCCAACACCCTGGTCCTGGTCCTGGGCGGACTCGGCCTGGGCGCCGGCCATGTGCCCGCCGTCATGTGGGGCTCGGCCGCCGTCGTCGCCGTCACCGGCGTCGTGATCCTCGCCGCCCGGCCCGGGGCCCGTACCGCGAGCCCGGCCCAGGCACTCAACTGACCGGAACAGGCACCCACTCGAGGAGGAACGAGCGATGACCACCCTTGACAGCACCGCACCCGCCCTCGGCGCCGAACCGCCCGGCGACCAGCCCCGCCCCGCCACCCCCGGACAGCCCCCCGCGGGGGCGCCGTCCCAGCTCGGCGAGGTATGCGCACGCGGCCTGTGGCTCGCTCCCAGCCCCCTCCACCTCGCGGGCTACCCCGACGACCCGGACGACACCCACATCGTGCGCGGCCTCGACTGATCACCCCCGGTGCCGCACGCCGTCCGGATGCCCTGGGCGGCGGCGGCACCGGCTCGCGCAGGACCGCCGCTGCACTCTTCACGGCCCTGTGCGGTGGGCTACTCTCCCCAGTTGCATCCGGTCTGGAGTGCTTTGCTCGCGTCGTAGGGGACCATGTCGTAGTGCCAGGCCTCCAGGTCCCAGGTCGGACCGCCCCAGTGGCCGCCGCTGCCGTTGGGGTAGGAGTACGACGCGTGGCAGTACAGCTGCTCGTACGTCGAGTGCATCTCGCCCTGCGTGGCGTGCGGGAACATGAGCGTGTTGGACCAGACCTGCTTCCAGTCGTCCGCCGAGTCGCTGGAGGCGGTGTCCGAGCTCGAAGTGCTCGCGAACGCGGCGTCGGTCGGGGTGACATGGGTGGAGCGCTTGTTCTGGTCCGCCAGGTTCATGTAGACCTCGGTCTTCTTCACCCACTTCGTGTTGGTGATGCCGCCGTAGCCGATGCAAGCGGTGTGGCAGCTCTCGAACGCGTTGGACTGGCCGCCGCTGTACAGGATGTAGCGCCCGGACTGGAAGTTCTGCCGTACGCCCGTGTTGTTGTCCTCGTCGCCTCCTACGTGGTCCTCGTTGTACTCATCGGACGTCGGGTAGCCGTAGAAGCCGCTCTCGTACCCGTTCTGTCCCCACCACCAGCCGGTGAGGCCGTGGACGGCGTGGGCGCCGCTGTACTGGCTCCAGTAGATGGTGCCGCCCTGGAACTGCTGGCGGACGCCGTAGCCGTCGGGGTTCGTGATCTCGTCGGTGAGGGGGTAGCCCAGATAGCCGCGCTCCCAGCCCAGGTCGGCCCAGTGCTGGCGGATCGCGCCCCACACGGCGTGCGCGCCGGTGTCGGGGGTCCAGTAGATCGAGCCGTTGTCGAAGGCCTGGAAACGGCCGACGCCGTCGGGGGTGCCGAGCTCATCGGTGGTGGGGCAGCCCAACGACCGCTGGACGCCCGGGGTCTGGGTGTACTCGGTCCAGATGGCGCCGTCCACGGAGTGGGATCCGCAGAAGACTTCGGCGGACGCCGAGGTGGCGCCGATGGTGAGGCCGGCGGCCACCAGGCCGAGGGCGACGATCGGAGCCGCCAGGAGTGTTCCGATACGTCCGAGAGAGGAATGCATGTCTGCTTTCCTGCCCCGGCCCCGTCTGCACGAAGCTCGTGACCGTCTTCGAGCCGGACTTCAACCTGATGACGACCGGCCCCAGTTCCTCGGCCACCACCCGCCGGTCGCCCGGGGCCGCGGATCTGATGCCCGGCGGCTCAGGCCGTGATCGGTGCGGCCGACCTGGCGGCCCGCTCGATCTTCGCGCGGCAGGCCGCGCGGGCTTCCTCGTCGATCGGCCGCTCGTTCTCGGCGCGCACCCCGGTCCTGCCGTCGAGGCCCTCGCGCAGGATGTCGGCGTGCCCGGCATGCCGGATGGACTCGCCGAGGACATGGACCATGACGGCGAACAGGTTCGTGTTGGGACGGGGCTCCGGCCACCACGGCACATGACCGGGGGCGTCGAGGGGAAGCGCGTCGATCGTCGCGTCCGAGTGTTCCCATGTACGCCGGTAGAATCCGACGATCTGATCGCGGCTCTCGTCCTCGGCCGCCCACAGGTCGCTGCCGTCGTGGTCCTGCCACCGGGGCAGCGGTTCCGGGGAAGGGCGGTCGAACACCTCGCCGAAGTACCTGGCCTCGATGGTGGCCACGTGTTTGACCAGGCCGAGGAGGTTGGTACCGGTCGCGGTCAAAGGCCGGCGGGCGTCGTAGTCGGACAGGCCGTCGAGTTTCCAGAGCAGCGCCTTGCGGTCCCGCCGCAGTCTCCCGTGCAGGCTGTCCTTCGCGAATTCATCGATCACGCGGCACGAGCCTGCCATGGTCCGCTCGTGGTCTCAAGATCCAGTACTCGGTCCGCACCGGCCGTCGCAGCCGCGGGCCTGACCGTCGCCGCTCGTCGGATTCGAGGTTCTCCGTCCACCGCCGCACGTGGAGGCGGCAGGGAGCACCGGGGCCCGGTCCAGCGGGTGGGGACCGGGCTGGTAGCCCTGGGACGGAGGCCGTGTCGTTCCCTCGTCGGGTCCAGGGCGGCCCGGAGGCTCGTCGGAGGGGCGGCTCGGAGACTCGTCGCTGGTCAGGGCGGACGACCCCCGCTGATCCAGAGGCCGGTATCCGTCGTCCGGTGCGCAGGACCGCCGGAGAAGGAAGGGAGCGATCAGGAAGGCCGCGGTATACGAACGACCGCGTACGGTGACGGTCAAGGACGTGCCGGACGCGAAGATCCAGCACCCCTGCGACATCCTCGTCAAGATCACGACCACCAACATCTGCGGTTCGGACCCGCACATGTACGAGGGGCGTACGTCGTTCGAAACGGGCCGGAGCCTCGGCCACGAGAACCTCGGCGAGGTGGTGGAAGGTCGGCCGACTACGGCCTGATGTGGTTCAAGGGGCAGCACATGGGCACCGGCCAGGCGCCCGTGAAGCGGTACGACCGGGCCCTGCGCGACCTGATCGCCGGTGGCCGGGCCGAACCCGGCTTCGTCGTCTCCTACGAACCTCGACTGTACGAGGCGGCGTCGGCGTACGAGCACTTCGACAATGGCCGGCGCTGATCAGGTGGGAGGGCCCACCGGTTCGTAGGTGACCTGGTACGCCGAGTGCGCCGTGCCGATGAGCGGTCCAGGTGACTGTGCGGACACGCCGCGCCGCCGCGGCGACGGGTCTGACGGACGATCGCGGAGGGCCGGGACTCGGCAGGAGAGCTGCGAAGGGCTGACCGTGCAACACGACGTACTCGGTATCTATCTGAACGACCACCTGGCCGGGGCCACGCTCGGCGCCGGCCTCGCGCGGCACCTGGCCCGTCGTCACCGGCGTGGCGCCCGCGCCTCCCTCCTGGAACGCATGGCCGACGAGATCGCCCAGGACCGGCGCGCTCTTCTGACGATCATGGACGAGCTCGGCGTACCCGCCCACCGCTACAAGGTGATCGCGGGGTGGACCGCGGAGCGGCTGCGCCGGCTGAAACCCAATGGCGTCCTGCGCCGGCACTCCGGCCTCGACACGGTCATGGAACTCGAGACCCTGCGCCTGGGGATCGAAGGGAAGTCCCTGCTCTGGCTCACCCTGCTCGCACTGGCTCCGCAACGGACCGAACTGGACGGGGCACAGCTGCACGATCTGCTCGACCGCGCACGTAACCAGCTTGACGCGGTGGAAGACCTGCGCCGTACGGCGGCGGCCGCCGTCTTCCGCCCGGGCACGCCGGGTGTACGACGGGTGTGATCCTGGGGCAGACCTCCGAAGAGACCGTGGATGAGGATCTGGCCCGAAAGCCCCGCCACTGCCCGGATCGAGCCCGCGAACACCTCCGTCGTCCATGAGGCCACGTCGGTCGGTGGCCCGAGCGGCGAGATCCGCCGACGGCGGGGCGGAGACGGCGACGGCCGGACGGTCCGCGCCCGGACGGGTTCGCGCGGGCGACGGGAACGCCGAACCAGCAGCGGCGGTTGCCGTTGCTCAGCGGTGGTACGCGGATGTCGCGATCTCGACGAAGGACCGGATCAACGGGTTGGTGTCACCCTCCTTCCACACCGCCACCACTCGGCTCGGCGGCATGTCGGTCAGCGGCACCACGGCCAGCTCCGCGGGCAGGCCGTGTCCGAGCGGGGCCAGGCCGACCGTGCCGTTCCACAGCACCGCTTGCAGGCATTCCTGGACGGTGCGCACGACCGGGCCCTCGCGCGGCCTGCCGCCGTTCCAGTACGACTGCCAGACGGGATCGGTGCCCCGCGGGAACTGGAACCAGCGGCGGTCGTTCAGCTCGGCGAGCAGCAGCCCGTCGCGGTCGGCCAGTGGATCGTCGGCGCGCAGGACCACGCCGACCGGGTCGGTCCGCAGCGCACGCACCGTCAGGCCGGTCACGTCGAAGGGTGCCCGGGTCAGCGCGATGTCGACCAGCCCCGCGCTCAGCCCGCAGGCCGGGTCGGTCAGATCGGTGTCACGGACGCGGATGTCGATGCCGGGGTGGTGGCGGCCGTAGGCGGCGGCCAGCCTGGTCACTCCCGGGTCGGTGCCGTCGCCCAGGATGCCGACGGTGAGGGTCGCGACGCCGGCCGCCTCGCTCACGCGCACCCGGACGCGGTCGGCATGGTCGAGCAGGGCCCGCGCCTCCTCGAGCAGCACCGTGCCCACCGCAGTGAGCGTGACACCGGCGGGCGAGCGGGCGAGGAGCAGAGCCCCGACGTCGGCCTCCAGCTGCTTGATCGCCCGGCTCAGCGGCGGCTGGCTCATGTGCAGCCGGGTGGCGGCCCGGCCGAAGTGCAGTTCCTCGGCGACCGCCACGAAGTAGCGCAAGGTCCGTAGCTCCACGCTGCGACGATACCCGTGAGGTATCGGCTGCGCGGGACAGGTCTTGGACAGGTCGGGGGCGCCGGCGGTGAACTCGTAGGCATGACCGAAGAAGCGAAGAACAGCGAGCCGCAGCACCGCCCCGCCGTATCGGTGACGGGTCCCGGTGATGGCGAGGTGATCGTCCTGGGCGCCACGCGCATGCGCATCCTGGAGGACGGCAGCCACACCGGGCACCGCCTCGCGATCGCCGAGTCCGTCCTCGCCCCGCACACGCAGGGGCCGCCGCAGCACCGCCACGCCCGACACGACGAGGGCTTCTACGTCCTGTCGGGCACCGTGCGGTTCACCGTCGGGGACGAGGACTACGACGCCGGCACGGGCACGCTCGTGATGGTTCCGCCCGGCACCCCGCACACCTTCGCCAACCCGACCGACCAACCCGCCGTCATGCTCAGCACCTTCACCCCCGACCTGTACGTGCAGTACTTCCGGGACCTCCAGGACGTACTCGCCTCCGGCCGCCCGCTGACGCCCCAGGCCAACATCGACGTGATGAGCCACTACGCGACCGAGCCCGCCATCGACCTCACCTGAAGCCGCCGGCACCGCACGGCGCCCGGCCGCATTCCTTTCGTCCGCAATCGACGGGTCCGTGAGCACGTGGATCATGAACGGGAACGATGAACATCGCCTATTGGACGGTGGCGGGGCTGCTCGCCCTCTTCTACGCCTACGCGGGCACGCTGAAGGTGATCCGCAGCCGTGACCAACTCCGACCGATGATGACCTGGGTCGACCACATGCCCCTGCCTGCCCTCAGGGCGCTGGGGACGGTCGAGATACTCGGCGCCACCGGCCTGATCCTGCCGCCGCTGACCGGCCTCGCCCCCGCGCTGGCGCCGGCCGCGGCCACTGGCTTCGTACTCCTGCAGATCGGCGCGATCGCCGTCCACCTGCTCGGCCACGACCGCCGTATCGCGCTCAACGCCGGGCTCACCCTCACCGCGGCCGTGGCTCTGTGGCTGGCCACCCGGCTGTGACCGAGCACGGCCGTCGAGCGAAGGCCATCCGTACGATCAAGTTCGGCAACTCGTTCGACTGTGACAGCGGGGCGCGAAATGCCGGAGTACGTTCAATGGCTCGTGGACTGGCACGCCGCACCAGGACATGGCCTTCGCTCCCGCGGGATAAGCCCGACGGTGCGTCGGCCGGCCCTCGGCCCGGTAATCAAAGGTCGCCCGGAGGCAACGGCCGTGAGTCTCGCTCTGGAGCCGGACGAACGCCTGGGAAAGCTGTTCGTGTGGGAGTCGGGAAGCGCTCTGCTGCTCTTCATCGACTCCCGGACCGAGCACACCTGGCAGGACCAGCGGGTTTTCACCTCGGAGGCCGACCTGCCCCGTATCCTGGCTCCCCTCATCGAACTCGTCGAGGGATCCGCCGACCAGGGGCGAGGAAAACCTGCGGCCACCGGCCCCGGCCCAGGGACATCAGAGGTGACGAAGAAGGAGCGACCAGCATGGCGATTCAGCGGATGGACAACGTCGGTATCGTCGTCGACGACCTGGATGCCGCCATCGCGTTCTTCGTGGAACTCGGTATGGAACTGGAGGGCCGGGCGGAGATCGAGGGCCGCTTCGCCGACCGGTGCACTGGACTCGACGGCGTCCGCTGCGACATCGCGATGGTCCGGACCCCGGACGGTCACAGCCGGCTGGAACTGGCGAAGTACCGCAGCCCCGCGGTGATCAGCGCGGGGCCGCGCAACCGGCCGCACAACGTTCTGGGCACGCACCGCGTCATGTTCGCCGTCGACGACATCGAGGACACCGTTGCCCGCCTGCGCCCGCACGGCGCCGAACTCCTGGGCGAGATCGCCCGGTTCGAGGACAGCTATCTGCTCTGCTACGTCCGCGGCCCGGAGGGCGTCATCGTCGGACTGGCCGAGCAACTGCGCTGAAGCGGAAGCGGAAAGGGAAGAACCGAACGCCGCGGCCGCACGAGATCACCGCGTTCTGAACCGCCGACGGACGCCGCCGCACGCTCTGGGCTCAGTGGCCCGACTCGCCCGACTCGCCCATCCCCGTGCCGCAGGGCCAACTCGCCCCCTGCCAACGGAATTTGCCGGGCCGCATCCGACGGTGCGGCGGTACACGCGCCACCTGCGGACCGGTCCGTCGCGCCGCTGAGCGCGTGAGACGCGTGCCCCCGGGTAACCGGCGATGACATGAACGCGTTGAGGAAACGGCCCCTGAGGCCACCGTACGGACATGACGGCGAAGCGCCGTCCATCGCCGGCACCGTCACCGTCGGACCGAGGAGGTAGACGTGCTCTTCCTGGTCGTCGCCCTGCTCCTGCTGGGCATCATCCTGGGCTCGGCCGCCTACCTCCCCTGGCCCGTCACGCTGGTGGTCGGCGCGGTGATCGTCGGCTGGCTCGTCGTGTTCGCCGGACGCGAGCGGCGTCGGCGCGGCCGGACGAGGAGGGCCTGATCATGCGGCTGACCGCACCACCCTCCGCGCACACCGGCCGACGGGACACCGAGGGCATGGCGGTGGCCTCCTTCGTCCTGGGGCTCCTCGGACTGCTCGTCCTCAACCTGGTGCTCGGCCCCATCGCCATCGTGCTCGCCGTCATCGCCCTGCGCCGGGACACACCCCGCCGGTTCCGAGCCCTGCTCGGACTGGGGCTCGGCATCGCCGACCTGGTCGTCTTCGCCGTACTGGCGTCCGTCCACGGAGCCACGTCCTGGTCGATCTGGGGCGGCTGAGCACCCCGCGGAACCCGACCCCCGACTTGTCGTGCCGTCCGGCCGCGAAGGCGTCACGACAGGTCGGTCGCACACTCCAGCGCGGGAACCTCGGACGCCGGGCGCTCCGGACCACCGGCCGGGGCGGCGGCACGCAGCGCCGCTTCGACCCGGCGATTGCTGGTCATGGATGCCGTGACGGCCGTCATCGCCAAGAGGAGGACGGCGGCGGCGTAGAGCGGGGTGCGGATGTCGTAGACGGTGGCCAGCCAGCCGCCGAGGAAGGCACCGACGGGGGCGGCGCACATGGCCAGCATGCGGGAGGTGGCGGCGACCCGGCCCATGAGGCGGGCCGGGACGATCGCCTGCCGGAGGGAGGGCGCGAGCACCATGGTGGCACCCATGCCGGCCCCGCAGACGGCGAGCGCCACCCCGGCCACGTACGGGTTCGGGGCGCAGGCGAGCCCGAGGACGGCAAGGCCTTCGACCGTGGCCGTACAGGTCAGCGCGGTGCCGGTGCCGAGCCGTCGGCCGAGCCGGGAGGCGATACCCGCGCCGAGCAGTCCGCCGGTGGCCTCCGCCGTGAGGAGCAGGCCGAAGCCGTAGGTGTGGATGCCGAGACGGTCGTGGGCGAAGAGGGCGAGGACGGTCTCCACGGCGAGGAAGGCGACGTTCCCGACCGCCGGGCGGAGCGCGAGCCCGAGCAGCACCCGGTCCTTGAAGACGTACGCGGCCCCGGCGCGCGCCTGCCGCAGCAACGACTCGTGGGCCTCCGGGGCCGGCCGGGGCAGGACGGGCAGCGTACGTACGAGCAGCGCGGAGAGCAGGAACGACACCGCGTCGCCGAGCAGTGGAACCGTGCGCCCGAGCGCGAGCAGCGCACTGCCCGCAGGTGGTCCCGCGAAGCCGGACATGGCGGTCTGGGCGCCGCGCAGGCGGGAGTTGGCGCGCTCCAGGAGTGCGGGGTCGCGGCGGAGCAGATCCGGCAGATAGGCCGTGGCGGCCGTGTCGAAGAAGAGTCCGCCTAGGCCGAGCAGAAAGGCGACGGCCGCGAGCAGCCCGATGCTCAGCGCATCGAGCACGGGGGCCGCCGCCGGTATCGCGAGCAGCACCGCACGCGCCGTGTCCGCGACCCACATGACGCGCCGGCGGTCCCAGCGGTCCACCAGCGCACCGCCGAGCACGCCGAAGAGCAGCCACGGCAGCGTCCCCGCGGCCGTGACGACGGCGAGTGCCATCGGATCCCGCGTCAATGTCAGCGCGAGCAGCGGCAGCGCGGCATATGTGACCCCGTCACCGAGCGAGGAGATCGTCTGCGCGATCCACAGCCGCCCGAACCCCGTCGGCAACTTCACGAAATCCGAGGTCACTTGGCGTTCCCTTCGGCCTGCGCGCGGGATGCCGGGTGGAACAGCGCGAAGACGAGTGAGGCGTCCGGCAGTGATGGATCGGACAGCTCCCGGTACTCGTCCGCCAGCGCGTGCAGCCGCGCCGCCAACTGGGCGAACTGCTCCTCGGTGAGCCGCAGATGCGCCATCCGCACCTGCCGCTCGCCGTCCACCGGCGAGGCCTCCAGGTCCGCGACCGCGTGCCGCATCAGCACGTCCGGCCCTCCCTCGCCCGGATCCGGCAGCACGATCGACCGCGCGGCCATCGCGTAGTACCGCTCGGTGACCCCCCGCACCTTCCGCGTCCGCACCACCTTCACCAGGCCCGCCCGCTCCAGCAGCCGCACGTGATAGCTGGAACTCCCCTTCGCGAGGCCGACCCGCTCGGCGATCTGTGTGATCGTCGCCGGCTCGAAGCGGAGCACGGCCATGATCCGGTGGCGCGTGAGGTTGGAGACGGCGCGCAGTTGTTCGTCGGTGCTGACGCGCAACGTCTCGGGAAGATCATCGGTAGGCATGCCAGCAATGGTCAACGTTTCTTGACCATTGAGCAAGGGGATTTCCGAACCCCGCCGGGATCGTCCGGTGTCCGAACGGGTGAGTGTTCCCCGACTCCGTGGCTGGCTCCGTGGCTCCGCTCAGGCGGCGAACCTGCCGCAGAGCCAGTTGCCCGGTTCCGTGGGGTCGTCGCTCGTCCAGAACTGGCGCCACAGCAGCGCGAACTCCGCGCGGTCGAGCTGGCCGTCGCCGTTCGCGTCGAGCAGTTCGAAGACGCCCGTCAGGTCGACCGGCCGCCCGTTCCAGGTCTCCACGAGTTGCCGGTGCTCCGCCGGGCTGATGCGGCTGTCCCCGTCGGCGTCCACGGCGTCGAAGACCGTGTTCGCCGTGGCGGTGACCTCCGCCGCCATCGCGGGCAGCCTGTCGACCACGGTGAGCAGTTCGGGCAGGTCGACCGTCCCGCTTCCCTGGGCACCCCCGGCCTCGAGCAGTGCCGACCACCACCCCATCAGCAGGGCCTCGACCCGCGCGCGCAGTTCCGTCCCCGGGCCCACCGCGGGCAGTCGGCTCCAGCGGGCGACCAGCGCCCTGAAGTCCTCCTCGCGCAGACAGCCGTCCCCGTCGGCGTCGAACGCGGCGAACATCCCCCTGAGCTTGCGCTCCTGAAACTCGCTGGCCATGAACGGCCTCCCTCGGCATCGAACCGAACCGCGGATCCCGGTGAACGCCCCGCGCAGCGGCGGCGGACCGCCGGTCACTGTAGGCCGCGGGCCGGACGCTCCCAAGTGAGCACATGCGTGCGAGCGATCGGAGACTCGCGGCCCCGGTCCCGCTCGTCCCAACCGTCGCTCACGGACGACCAGTTCAAATATTCGCAAAGGGTACGTGCCGCACTCCGGTCCGTCGCCCCGGCGTCCCCGCGCGGTGCTGTCCGCCGGCCTCCATCCCGCATACAAAGGGTCCTTTCGGCATGGCCAACCATCCCTTATGGAATGGGGTCGACGTGTGACCACCGTCTCCGCTCCGCCGGGAACCGGAAGGGCCGCGAATTCGTCGCCACCGGATCAAGCCCCTTATCTGAACGGCTTGTTGATGCAAGCCCGTTCCGAATGGTGAGATACGCTTAGTGACAGCGGTTGATGAAACGGTCCTCCGGCCCGACCTCCGGGGTGGACCGAATCCTCCGTACCCCCGTCGTGCCCATAAGCCGCCGACGGGTACTCCTCTTCGAGCAGGAATTGATGCCCGTTCAATCATTGGCGGAGCTGGTACGCTTCGCGCGCCTCAACTCACCGTTCTACCAAGAGCTTTACTCGCACCTTCCCGACCAGGTAACCGAGCTCACGGACCTGCCGGTCGTGCCCCAGGCGGAATTCTGGCGGGCCAACTCACCCCGCGAGAACAGGTTGCTGACGGCCCCGCTCCAGGAAGCGGTCGTCTTTCGCAGCGGCGGAACCACGGGATCCCCGAAGTTCTCCTGCTACACCCGCACGGAATGGCGGGAATTCACCTCCGCTTTCGGCGCCGGACTTGTCAACGCCGGTCTGCGGCCGGGCCATCGAGTGGCCGATCTGTTCTACGCCGGAGACCTGTACGCGAGTTTCACCTTCATCCTGGATTCACTGCACCGTTCCCCGGTGGCCAACGTACGGCTTCCGCTGGGTGGTGCGACGCCCTGGGAATCCACCGCGGCCACCCTGGAGGAGTTCCGCGTCGAGGTCGTCGCCGGCACCCCGACCACCCTGTGCGCGCTCGCCGAACGCCTCACCGCGGCCGGCCGCACCCTGCCCGACGTCGAACTCCTCTTCTTCGGCGGGGAGTGCCTCTTCGGCGACCAACTCCCGCTGCTCGGCAAGGCGTTCCCGAACGCCGAGGCACGCTCACTGGGCTACGCGAGCGTCGACGCGGGCCTCCTCGGCGAGGCCGTACCCGGCGGCGACCCGCGGGTGCACCGCGCGTTCGTCCCGCACACGGCCGTGGAGATCCTCGACGACGAGGACGCGCCCGTCGAGGACACCGGTGTCCCCGGACGCCTGGTCGTCACGGATCTGCGCCGCCGGCTGATGCCGGTGCTGCGCTATCCGGCCGGTGACCGCGCGGAGTGGGTGGACCGGGACGCGGGCGTCTTCCGCATTCTCGGCCGCGCCGAGGAGGGCGTACGGGTCGGCCCGGTCTCCCTCTACACCGAGGACGTGCACGACATCGTGCGCGGCGCCGACACGGCGGACGAGATCACCGGGCTCCAGCTCGTGATCCGCCGCCAGGACGGCCGCGACGGCCTCGTACTGCGCCTCGCCACCGGCGAACCCACCGACCGGCACCGCGCGTTGGGCGCCGCAGTGGCCGCGGCCGTCCTCGCTCAGCGGCCGGCCTACACCGGCGCGGCGGACGCCGGACACGTGAACCCGCTCACCGTCGAGTGGGCACGGCACCAGGACCTCGCCGTCAACTCCCGTTCCGGGAAACTGGTACGGGTCGTCGACGAACGGCCGCACTCATGAACGCGGCCGCCCCGCGCGGCCGGCGCCTGCCGCTGGTGCTGCGCAACCCCTCCTTCGGCCGGGTGTGGACCGCTCAGCTCCTCACCCAGGCCGCCGGCCGGATGTTCCAGGTGGGCGCGGTCTGGTGGCTCGTCGGCTTCGCCGGGGGCGAGCGGCGCGGTCTGGAGTCGGGCCTCTTCCTGATGGTGAGCACCCTCCCCGCGGTCGCGCTCGCCCCCGTGGTCGCCCGCGTCGTCGCGCGCCACGCGCACCGCACGGTGCTGGCCGTGGCCGCGGCCGTGGCGGGCGCCGTCGCCGTACCGGTGGCGCTCTGGGCGTACGCCGGTGATCTGCCCATGCCCGCGGTGTACGCCGTGGGCCTGGCCCTGGCCGCCTGCCAGGCGGTGTTCGACCCGTGTCTGACGACATCGGTGCCCGAACTGGTCGAGGACACCGACATCGAGGCCGCCACCGGCTTCGAACTGTCCACCCAGTCGCTGGCCGGACTCGGCGGCGGCCTGCTCGGGCCGCTCCTGGTCGACTCCGGCGGCCTCCCGGCGGTCGTGGCCGTCTGCGGCACCGCCTATCTGCTCGCCGCCCTGCTGGTCGCCTCGGCCCGTTTCCGCCACGCGACCGGCACGTCCGACGCGCCGCAGGACCCGCAAGACGGCTCCATGGCCGGAGGAGAAGGGCACGGCACGCCGGCCGCGCCCCGGACGCTGCGCCAGATCCTGGCCGGGCTCCCGTTCATCCGCCGTGTGCTGCTCTGCTTCGCCGCCGCGAACCTGTTCACCACCGCCGTCTACGTCGTCATGCCGCTGTACACCCGCGGGGTGCTGCACTCCACCGGATCGACCGTCGCCACCCTGGAGGCCGCGCTCGGCGCGGGCACCCTCGTCGGCTCCTTCACCGGGGCGCGCGTTCCCGGGCGCCCGATCGCCGTCGGCAGCGCCTGCCTGACCGTGATGGCCGTGGCGCTCGGACTGCCGGGCCTGCGGGCCGGGCACGCGACGGCGATCGGCGCGCTGGCCGTCGCCGGATGGTGCGTCGGCGTGATCGGCGTCCGCTTCGTGGCCCTGTTCCAGCGCCTGGTGCCCACGGCCGACAAACCCGGCTTCTTCGCGGTCATGCAGGCCCTCCTCGGAGCCACCTTCCCGCTGTCCTCCCTCGTCTTCGGCGCGCTCGGCGACCACCTGGGCGCGCGGGCGCTCTGCCTCGTCCAGGGCGCCGGACTGGTCCCGGTCGCGCTCGCGCTGTGGTGGCTCGGCGGCCGCGCGCGGCCCGACGCACCGCGCACCGGGCCCGGCGACGCTGCGACGGCCGCGCACCTCACCCCGGCGGGGGAGACGTCATGACCGTCGTCCTCGCCCCTGCGGCAATCCAGGACATCGCCGAACTGCGGCAGTTGTACTTCGACGTGTACGGGCACGGCTACCCGGTGCCGCTCGGCAGCGACCCGGCCGTGATGCGCCGGATGATCACCGACGGCTCCGCGCACTGGCTGACCGCCCGTACGCCCCGCGGGGACCTCGTCGGCTCCGCCGTCGTGCAGACGGACGAGGGCAGCCGCGTCGGCAAACTCCTCGGACTCGCCGTGCACCCCGGGCACCGCGGCGGCGGACTGGCCTCCCGGCTGACCGGCGCGGTGTGCGAGACGGCCCTCGCCACCGGTGTGCTCGACTCGCTCTACGCCACCGTGCGCGTCGTCACCGAGGGCCCCCAGCACGTCGTCGTACGCAACGGGTTCCGGCCGCTCGGCCTGCTGCCCAACGCCGTCGAGGTCGACGGCTGCGAGAGCCTCGCGCTCTTCGCCCGCTACGCCGACGGCGTGCTGGAACGGCGGGCTCCCGTGGACCGCGTGCCCGAGCGCCTCACGGGGCTGCTGGCCGCCGCGTCCGCGGGCATCGGCATCGACTGCGCCGGCACGGCACGGGCCGTCGCCCTCGAAAGCGCGCCGCGCCGGGCCTTCGGGGCCGAGCCGATCGAGCTGATCTCCGCCCCGGCCTTCGTACGGCGCCGCTTCCTCGAACGGTTCCCCCGCGCCGCCGACCGCTTCTTCCCCCTGCACACCCCCAACGCGCTGCTGGTCGCGGCCGACGGCGGCTTCGAGGCGTACGCCGACCTCGACCCGGTGGCGGGCAGCTGCGCGCTCGTGGCCGTCCACCCGCGCCCCGCGGCGCTGACCGGCGCCCTGGAGGCGCTGATGACCACGGTCACCCGGGCCGGCGCCGACTACGCCGAGACCCTGCTGCCGCTGGCCGACACCGAGGCCCTGGAGATCTTCCTGGCCTCCGGGTTCGTACCGAGCGCGGTCTACCCGGCGATGCGGCGCGTCGGCGACCGGCTGCACGACTACGTGGTGCTCTCCCGCACCAGCCGGCAGATCGACTTCCGTACGACGGCCGTGAGCCCGCTGCTCCAGCCCTACCTCGGCGCCTATCTGAGCGCCTGGGCCTCCACCTATCTGCCCCTTCACGAGGTGTCCCGATGAACCCCCATCTCGCTCCCGTCGAGGTCCCCGACCCGGCGGCGCTCGGCCAGGTGCAGCACCTGTGCGACCTGGCGGACCCGTACGCGACCGGCGCCGGCGCCGACGCGCTGTTCGCCGCCGCCATGGCCGAGACCAACGCCTGGCACGCCGCACGGTCCCCGTTCTTCGCCGCCCTGCTCCAGGAGCAGCCCGAGATCCCGGCGCCCACCGTCGGCGACGGAGTGCGCACCCCGCTGGTGCCGGCCGCGTTCTTCAAGCGCCACGAGGTGCTCTCCGTCCCCCGCGACGAGGTGTTCCTGCACCTGACCTCCTCGGGCACCACCGGCCAGAAGTCCCAGATGTTCTTCGACCGGTGGACGATCCGCTCGGCCCAGCGCATGGTGGCCCGGATCTTCGACCACTACGGCTGGATCACCCCCGACCGGTCGGTCAACTACCTGCTCTACAGCTACGAGCCCGCACCGTCGCTGAAACTGGGCACGTCGTTCACCGACAACTACCTCTGCGACTTCGCCCCGGCCCGGCACACCACGCACGCGCTGCGGCACACCGGCTCCGGCCACGAGTTCGACGTGCACGGCTGCATCGCCGCGCTCCAGCGCTACGCCGACGAGGACGCGCCGGTCCGCATCCTCGGCTTCCCGGCGTTCCTGTACTTCACCCTGGAGCGGATGAAGGCCATGGGCATGGCCCCGCTGCGGCTGCCCGAAGGGTCGCTGGTGGTGCTCGGCGGCGGCTGGAAAGGCCACACCGACCGGCAGATCGGCAAGGACGAGTTCCGCGCCGCGGTCACCGAACGCCTCGGCATCCCGGCCGAGTCCGTCCGCGACACCTTCGGCTCCGTCGAGCACTGCGTGCCGTACGTCGAGTGCGCGCACCACCGGCTGCACGTCCCCGTGTGGTCGCGCGCCGCGGTCCGCGACCCGGGGACGCTGCGCCCGCTGCCGTACGGCGAACCCGGCTTCCTGCACCTGGTCAGCCCGTACATCACCTCCGTACCGGCGCAGAGCGTCGTCATGGGAGACCTCGCCTCGCTGCACCCGGGCGAGGAGTGCCCCTGCCCGCTGTCCACCGACTGGTTCACCGTGCTCGGCCGTGCCGGGGTGAGCCGCAACCGCAGTTGCGCGGTCGCCGCCGCCGAAATGATGAAGGGAATGTCGTGACCGCTTCCGTACCCGTACTCCACCTCTGGCAGGGCGAGTTCGTCGACGACGCCGAGGCAGAACGGCGGATGGCCGGTCTGCCGGAGACGGCCGCCCGCGTCCTGGAGCGCCCGCTGCCCACCGACGTCGTGCTCGGCGCCTGCGCGGCGCTCGCCGCGGACCTGGCCGACCCCGGCTCCGCCCTCCACACCAGGCTGGCGGCCCACCTGCCCGCCGCGGAAGCCGGACCCACCCTGGCCGAACTCGCGGGCGCGCTCACCCGGCAGGCACTGGAACGCAAGCTGCGCCGGGAACTGGGCGGTCTGCGTCCGGAACGGCTGACCCGGCCGGACGGCCGCGAAACGGTGTTCGAGTCCTGGGCGCCGGTGGGGCTCCTGGTGCACATCGCGCCCGGCAACGCGGCCGCGGTCGCCCCGCTGAGCGTCGTGGAGGGCCTGCTCGCCGGGAACGTCAACGTCCTGAAGACGAGCGGCTCGGACACGGCGCTCGCCCTCGACCTGCTCGCCGCGCTCGCGGCTGCCGACCCGAGCGGGCTGATCGCCGAGCGGGTGATCGCCCTGCGCTTCCCCTCCGCGCGCCGCGACTGGCTGGAGACCCTGTGCGGGCAGGCCGACGCCATCGCGGTCTGGGGCGGTGAGGAGGCGGAGAGCGCGGTGCGTGAACTGGCGCCGCCCGGCTGCCGCGTCGTCGCCTGGGGGCACCGGATCTCCTTCGCCTACCTGACCCGGGCGGCGGCGGCCGAGGACGGCCTGCTGGACGCGCTGGCCGAGGACGTCTGCAGGTTCGAGCAGCAGGCCTGCTCCAGCCCGCAGGTGGTCTATCTCGACACCGAGGACACCGAGGAGGTCTTCGCGTTCGCCGGCCGGTTCGCCGAGCGGCTCGCGAAGGTCTCCGGTGCCCGCCCCGCGCCCCGCCCCGGTCCGGCCGAGCTGGCGGAGATCACCACCGTGCAGCAACTCGCCCGGCTCGAACAGCACTTGGGCCTCACCCGGGTGTTCACCGCTGACGACGGCTCCTGGCGGGTGCTGGCGGACACCCGCTCCGCGCTCGCGGCCTCCCCGCTGCACCGCAGCGTCTGGGTCAAGCCGCTGCCCCGGCACCGGATCACCGGGACCCTGCGGCCCATGCGCCGCTACCTCCAGACCGCGGCCGTCGGCGGCGGCCGGGCGGACGTGGCCGCGCTGTCCCGCGCCCTGTTCGCCGCCGGTGTCACCCGGGTCACCCCGGTCGGCTCCATGCTGGACGGCTACGAGGGCGAGCCGCACGACGGCGTGTACGCCCTCCAGCGCTACAGCCGCCGGGTGAGCGTCCGGGCGGCGGACGCGGAGTTCGGGCCGGTGGCCTGCCTGGACGACCTGGTGTCCGCCCCCGTCCTGCCCCCCGTCCCGGACGCGCCGCTGCTCGGCAAGGCGGGCGTGCAGCGCGCGCTGGCCGAACTGGACGCGCGCCACGCCCACCTGTACTTCCGCAGCGGCGGTTCGACGGGCGCGCCCGCGCTGTCGGTCTTCACCGTCGACGACTACGACAACCAGATGCGGGCCGCGGCCGACGGGCTGCTCGCCGCCGGCTTCGATCCGGCGCGGGACCGCGCGGCCAACCTGTTCTACTGCGGCGGGATGTACGGGAGTTTCATCAGCTTCTTCTCCATCCTGGAGCGGCTGAACGCCACCCAGCTGCCGATGGCCGCCGGACCCGACCACGCCACGGTCGCCGAGGCACTGGTCGCCCACCGGGCGGACACCGTCTTCGGCATGCCGTCCTACCTGTGGCAGCTGTTCCACGCCGAGGCCGACCGGCTGCGCGCGTACGGCGGCATCCGCACGGTGTTCTACGGCGGCGAGCACTTCACCGGCGAGCAGCGCCGCGTCCTCATGGAGGAGTTCGGCGTCGAGGTGATCCGGTCCGCCGCGTACGGCAGTACCGACCTCGGGCCGCTCGGCTACCAGTGCGCCTCCTCCGACGGCTCCGTCCACCATGTGCTGACCGATCTGCACACCCTGGAGATCCTCGACCCGGAGGCCGACCGGCCGGTGCTGCCCGGCGAGCCCGGACGGCTGGTGTTCACGACCCGGGCACGCGCGGGCCAGCGGCTGGAACGCTACGAGATCGGCGACCTGGGACGCGCCGTCGAGGGCCCGTGCGCCTGCGGCAGCCATGTACCCCGGCTGGAACTGCTCGGCCGCTACGGCGATGTCGTGCGCGTCGGCACGTACTTCCTCAACTACCGGCGCGTCGTCGCCGCGGCGCAGGAGCGGCTCGCCTACCACGGCGAGGTGCAGCTCGTGGTCCGCTCCGGCGCCGGCCGGGAGGAGCTGACGATCCGCCTGGACGAGCAGTACGCCGACGACCCCGGGGCCGCGCACCGCGCGCTGGCGGCGGAAGTGCCGGAGCTGGGATCCGCCGAGGCGGAGGGTCTGCTGGCCCTCACCGTGGAGACGGTGCCGAGGGAGGCGTTCGAGCGCACCGCGACCAGCGGGAAGCTGCGCACGGTCATCGACCTGCGCGCGGCCTAGCCGAGGGCACGGGCGGCGCGTCCGTACGACGCTGACGCGCCGCCCGCGCGGCGGCGCGTCCGTGTCAGCGGGGCGTCAGGGGCTCCTGCCAGTCTTCTTCCTGTGAACGGCACCGGGGACCACCGGGGCCGGGAACAGGGAGAGGTGCCCGGAGTGGTTGATCGGGGACCGCCGAGTCCGTCTCGACGTCGGGCCCTTCGGGGCCCACGCAGGTTCGAATCCTGCCCTCTCCGCCCACGGAACCGCGTGCGGGCGGAAGCGCGGGCACGCGGGAACAGGGACGAACCGATCGACCGCGAGATGAGTACGGACACTCAGGCGCACTGCCGCTCCATCGGCGACGATGGGGCTCATCCCGAGTGAACCGGAGAACCCTGTGCTCAGCCGCCTCGCCGATCACCTGGTCCCCGCCGTCGGGCGGCTGACGATCACCGCCGACGACGCCGACCTCCCCCCGGCCGGGATCATCGCGGCCAACCACACCTCACTCGCGGACCCGGCGATCGTCCTGGCCGCACTGCACCGCCTGGGCGCCCGGCCCGTCATCATGGCGACCGCCGGCCTGTGGCGGGTGCCCCTGCTCGGCCGCGCCCTCGCCCGCGAAGGCCACATACCTGTCCACCGCGGCGACCCCCGCGCGCCCCAGGCGATCGACCTCGCCCAGAAGGCGCTGGAGCAGGGCCGGCACATCCTCATCTACGCCGAGGGCGGCCTGCCCGACCGCAAGGACGCCACCGAAGCCGCGCCGGGCACCTTCCGCCGCGGACTCGCCCGGCTCGCGCACCGCACCGGCGCGCCCGTGATCCCGGTCGGCCAGGCCGGTGCGCGCCGCGTCACCTCCGGTTCGGCCATGAAGCAGCTCGCGGGCCTGGCGACCGCACCGCTGCGGCGCCCCCGCCTGCACCTCCACGTCGGACTGCCGCTGCTGCTCGACGGAGACGGACAGGCGGCCACCGCGCAGGCCCATCTCGCCGTCACCGCCGCCTGGAAGACCGCGGCAACCCAGCTGGGCGAGCCCGTGGCGCGGGCGGCCTGAGGCCTTCGAATCCCCTTCGTACGCCATCCAGGGGCAAGGGAGGGGGACTTGGTGACGATCGATCAGGACGAGGTGCCGCGGGCCCGTGTGCTGCTGCTGGGGTCCGGGCAGCCGAGCCGGGCCCAACTGCCGGACGCGTACCGGGTGCTGGCCGAGGAGAGTCCGAAGACGTACATGCCGAAGTTGGTCGACGCCCTGCTCGCGCTGCGCCATGAGACCCGGGACCCGGAGGTGACGGTCGCGCCGGCCGCCGGGCGGAAGGACGCGCGATCTGCGCGGTCGGTTCGGCGAGTTGTTCCACAGCTCAGCGGGCCGTGCGGTCACGGTGCCGGGCGTGTCGGGGCACTGGTGGACCACTGCGGCGGCCGGTCCCCGGTGGCCGGAGCGGGAGCGGTCCGCAGGGCGGAGAGCCGGGCGGCGGTGTCCTCGGCGGCGGGTGAGCCGAGTCGGCGGTAGCGGGCGAGGGCATCCTCCAGACCGGCCAGGGCGGCGGCGCTGTCACCGAGAGCGAGGGCGCAGCGGGCGGCGCCTTCCAGGGCACGCGCCTCGTTCAGCGGGCTGTGGGTGTCGTGGGCCAGCGCCAGCGCCTGCTGATGGAGCAGCAGCGCCGAGCACGGGTCCGCCGTCCGCTCGGTCAGCGCGCCCAGAGCGAGCAGCGCGTCGGTCTCGCCGACCCGGCTGCCGATCTCCTGGTAGAGCGCCAGCGCCTGCCGGTAGAGCCCGACGGCGTCAGCGCTGTCACCCAGCGCGTCGCGGGCCCGGCCCAGACCGAGCAGTGAATCGGCCTCTCCATGGCGGCTGCCCGCCTTCCGGCAGGTGTCCAGCGAGCGCTGGTGCAGCTCGGCCGCGGCGCGGTGGTCACCGACGGCGTGCCGGACCCGGCCGAGTCCGCGCAGGGTGTTGGCCACGCCCTGCACGCTGTTGAGGTCCTCGTAGATCGACAGCGCCTCCTGGTAGAAGTCCCCGGCGCCGTCCCGGTCACCCATGTCGTCCAGGACATAGGCCAGATCATGCAGGGCGGCGGCCTCGCCGCGGCGGTCTCCCATGGTCCGGTAGAGGGCGAGCACCCGCAAGGTCATCTCGACCGCGGCGGGGGAGTCGCCCGAGGAGTGCCGGGCCCGGCCCAGATCACACAGCGCGCGCGCCTCGCCCAGCCGGTCGCCGAGGGCCCGGAAGGCGGCCACGGCCCGTTCGTGCAGCCAGGCCGCCTCCTGGATCTCTCCGGTCAGCAGCCGGATACGGCCGAGCTCGTGCAGGTCGTTGGCCTCGCCGTGCCCGTCGCCCAGCTTCTGGTGGATCGCCAGGGCCTTCTCGTACAGCTCCGCGGCGGCCCGGTAGTCGCCGGTCGCGTGCCGGGCCCGGCCCAGATCGCACAGGGCGTCCGCCTCGCCGCGGCGGTCCCCGGCGGCCGCGGCGACGGCCACCGCCGACCGGTGCAGCGCGGCGGCCTGGCCCCAGTGCCCCTCCAGCAGGAGGAAGGCCGCCAGGTCGGCGGAGATCGACACGGTGAACGAGGGGACGGGCACGAGGGCCGGGTGGCCGAGGAGCGCGAGCAGATTGCGGTGCTCGCTGCGCATCCAGGCCAGCGCCTTCGTCCGGTCGGTCAGCACCGGGAGGGCGGCCGGCGCCGCCGGCTCCGGCCGCCGGCCGGGACGGGTACGGCGTGCCAGGTGCGCGTTGGCCCGCGCGGCGGTGTCCTGGTAGTAGCCGGCCAGCCTGCGCAGCGGGGCGTCCGGGTCCGTCTCCCCCGTCTCTTCTTCGGCCTTCGACCGGGCGTAGAGGCCGACGAGGTCATGGAAGAGGTAGCGCCCCGGGGTGCGCTGGAGCAGCAGGTTGTGGTGCAGCAGGGATTCCAGCAGCCGCTCCGCGACGCGGTGGTCGACGCCGGCCAGGGCGGCGACGGCACAGGTGTCGACGTCGTAGCCGGGGAATCGGCCCAGCAGCCGCAGCAGGTCCTGTTCGTCGGGGGCCAGGGAGGTGAAGGAGGTCGCGAAGACGGCGGTCAGGCTCCGGTCCTCGTCGGCCAGATGAGCCAGGCGCTGATGCTCGTCGCGGAGCCTGTCCACCAGGTCCGCCGGGTCCAGGCCGCGGTGGTGGCGCAGCCGCGCGGCGGCGATGCGGATCGCCAGCGGCAGATGGCCGCAGAGCCGTACGAGCTCGGCGGTCGCCGGATGACCGGCGGGGATACGGCCGGGGCCCGCGCCCTCGTACAGCAGCGCGACCGCGTCCGCCTCCGGGAGCACGTCGACGGCGAGACTGTGCGCGTCGTCGAGGCCGGTCAGTCGCTTGCGGCTGGTGATCAGGACCAGACAGCCGGGCGTGCCGGGCAGGAGCGGTCGCACCTGCGCGCTGCTGGCGGCGTTGTCGAGGACGATCAGGGTGCGGGTGTCGGCGAGCCGTTCCCGGTACAGGGCGGAGCGGGTGCTCAGGTCCTCGGGTATCTGCTGCGGCGGTACGCCCAGCGAACGCAGCAGCCAGTCCAGGGCGTCGGCGGGCATGACCGGCGGGATCCCGGCCGTGTGGCCGTGCAGGTCCACGAAGAGCTGCCCGTCGGGGAACTGGCCGCGCGCCCGGTGCCCGGCTCGGATGGCCAACGCGGACTTGCCCACGCCGCCCATGCCGTCGATCGCCGAGATCACCACCATCCCGGAGGCGCTGCCCGCAGGCGCCGACCTGGCCAGGGCCAGTAGTTGGTCGAGCTCCCGGGCTCGGCCGGTGAACAGCCGGGTGTCGTAGGGGAGTTGGCAGGGCGCACCCGGGCGCGGCCGCGCTGTCGCGGGGGCGACGGCCGGGCGGGGCGGGGCGGGGACGGTGCGCGCCGCCGCGAGCAACTGCTCACGGCGGCGCGGATCGAGAGCGAGGGCCTCGGCGAGCCGGCTCACCGACGAGAGCCGCGGCTGCCGCCGCCCCGCCTCCAGCACGCTGATCGAGTGGGACGACACCCCTGACCGGTCGGCTAACTCGTCCTGTGTCCAGCCGGCCGAGAGCCTGCAGTCGCGCAGAAGCTCCCCAAAGGCACTACCGCCCATTTCCCCCCCTGGAAACGGTTAGCCGTCGAAACGGCGCAAGTCAGCCGAACCATTCTCGGTCAACAGCCGGTACGGGTTCAACTGCCGCTTGTTCTGGGGGAGGGCAAGTCTGCACCGGGTTCGCGGCCGCTCAGGCGCGGGGGAAGCGTGGTGCGCGGGTCCCCTGTTCAGCGGGCGGGCCCGGTTCAGCCGGGGTGGCCGCCGGCGGTCAGGACGGCGGTGGCGTTGCGCACGGTCCGGGCGATGGCGGCTGGGACGGGAGCGAGCTGGGCGCCGTGGCGGGCGGCCGCCTCGGTCTGCATGGTCCGTTCGACGGAGTACCAGACCGACAGGAGCCCGACCTGACGTTTGCAGGCGACGTCCGCGCGGGCCACCGCCACCTCGCGGGGGCCCGCCGCGGGCACCGGGCCGGTCCCGCTGGGCGCCGTACCGACGAGCGCCTTGTCGCGGGCGGGCGCGGTCGGGTCCGGATAGCGGTACCCGGCCCGCCGCATACAGGCCGACCAGGCGTGGAAGACCGTCCGAACCTGGGCGGTGCGCTGGGAGAGCGCGAAGCTGTCATCGGCGATGGCGCGGATCACGTCCGGGAGGTCGACGCGGCCTCCCCGGCTGTCCAGGGCGCCGCGGGCCGAGCCGAGGCAGCCGCCCGTGGGGACGGGACGCCCGTTGCGCCCCTGGCGGGACTTGCCGAGCAGCGCGCCGTACTCCTCGCTGGTCGGGGTCAGGGCGCCGGCGCCGTCGGGGGCGGCCTCGCGCAGCATCCAGCGATAGCCCTGAGCCGCCTGGGCGTCCGTCACCGGTCCGTAGCGGAAGGCGTTGTGGTCGGGGCCCGGGTGCAGCCGCGTGGGCAGGTCGGTGGAGTAACCCAGGTCTCGCATACAGGAGTTGGCCAGCGAGTACACGGCGCCCTGGACCTCGGCGGACTGGGCCGGTGTGTACTGGTAGGCGTCCATGGGCAGTTGCCAGGCGGTCGGGGACGCGCCGACCGATGTCACCGGGACCCGAGCGGGCAGGGGCATGTCGGCGGCGCTGACCGTGGGGTGCCCGGCGCCTGGGTGGGGCCGAGCCGTCGGGGGGCCGTCGCAGGCGGTCGCGGCGCCCGTCAGTACGGCCGCGAGCAGGAGCGGCCCGGTGACGCGGCCAAGGCGGTGCGGCTTCGGGATCACGGGTGGGACCTCGGCTCCATCGCGATGTGCATACGGCGGGGATGTGGCGGGGGTACGACAGACCGGCAGCCGGCCCGGCGGCCACTCGCGTGGCACGCCGCGCCGACCGGTCTGCGACACCGGACGCCGACCGGCTCGCGGTCACGGATGCCGACCGGTCCGTGCGTCCGGTTCAGGACGCCGGTGTCAGTTCCAGTCGGGCGTCCAGCTCAGCGAGTTGAGAAGTCCCAGGCCCGTGAGGTTGTTGCTGGAGGTCCCGGCGTACTGGATGTGCAGGTTCCCCTGGCCCCAGGCGCCGGAGTACATGTTGGCGTTGCGCCAGCTGTCGTTCTCCGCACTCCAGACCTGACCGCCGGTGACCGTGACACCGTTGCTGAAGGTGATGCCGGAGGTGTCGTGCCAGGTCGCCCAGAACTCCTCGCAGGGCCCGGAGTAGCCGGTCAGGTAATAGGCCCGCAGGGCACCGTAGGAGCCGGAGCACTTCGGCGACACATTCGCGGAGGGCGACCCGGTGGCGGCCTGCGCCTCACCGGCGAACGCGAGCCCGGAGGCCAGCAGGCCGGCCGTCGCCACCACGGCGAGCTTTGTGCGGAACTGCATCGGAGCTGTCCCTTCTGCCGACAGGAGGCGACGGGTGCCGGGCCGGCCCCTGTTCTCGCCCCTGCCGTTGCACCACATCCTCGGCGCCCCCGGGCGGCGTCTCCATGACGGCAGCTTGACGTTCGCCTGGCGTTCGACCCCGGCCCGGTGGGGCTCCCGGCAGAGGGACACCACCGGGGCTACGACGGGGGCCCGTACCGCCCACCGCTCCGCTGCCGCATCCGGCTCAGGGCCAGGACCGGGGCCGCTGACCGCGGATCGGCCGGTAGCGGGTGGTCGCGCTCGGCGGTGGCCGACGGCGAGGCACGCGTGTCAGGGGCCAAGAAGCCGAGCCCCGGCGCCCAGGCTGGCGAAGGGCCGGCCTGGGCGGCGGTACGGCCGACGCCACCGGGCGAAGCCGCGGGCTCAGGCGTCCGACGGCTCGCCGGCGCTCCAGACGACCGCCGGGAGCGGCACCCGCCCGCACAGCGGACCGCCCCGGGCGTCGGTGAGGGCGAGCCGGGCCACCAGTACGCCGCTCAGCCGCGCCTCGTCGAGCATGTGCGGGGCGACCTCGTCGAGCATCAGCTTGGCGCGCCGGAACATCCGCGAGACCTCCTCGCCGGGCCGCCTGCCGAGCCAGGAGAGGTAGACGAAGCGCCCGCCGAGCCGGTTCTGCACGTACGGACCGCGCAGCTCACCGTCTTCGGTGAACGCGCAGGGGAGCGTCCAGGTCGCCGTCGGCGCGTCACCGGGCTGCGGATCGAGCAGTTCGGCGGGCCGGTCCTTGCGCTGGACCGCGATCTCGATCCCGCTGATCCCCGGGAAGCCGGGGCCGGGACCGCAGTTCCGGCCGGGCAGGGTGTGAGCTTCGATGTGCAGATGCATGCCACCAGTGTGGCTCCGGCGGACAGTGCTTTTCCCGGGCTACGACGCCGGAGGGCGTGCGCTTGCCGATGCGAGCGTCGGACCGTGAGCCGTTCGCTGACTTCCCGGAGGCGGGCCGCCGTCTCCGGGCCGACGGCGTACGGCAGTACTCCCGGTAGCGCCACGCCCCGCCGGCCGACCACAGCTGGCGACGCCCATAGCCGATCCCTCACGGCCCGAGCCGTTCGAGCAGATCACGCCACTGTGCCCAGGTCCGGCACCTCGGGCTCGCCCTGCGCGGCCGGGAAAGCGGGTGACTACGATCTCGCCCATGGCAGCTTCCATGGTGCGTCCAGAGCCTTTGACCGTTCTCCCCGCATGCGTGTGGACCGATACCGAGCGGGAGGTGATCTCGCTCGGTCATATCAGTCGCGCGATGGAGGGCAAATGGAATGTGGTCTCCGAGGGCGACAGCGTCCTGCTGCTGAGGAGCTGGACGGGACATCCGATCTACCGGGCCGAGTTCGGCCCGGTAGATGCGTCCGAGGGCGGCGGGTGGCGCATCGTCCGGGCCGAGGCAGAGCGGGATCCGGACCGGTACCGGGATTTCGGAGCGGATTTCGACGCGGTGATGCTGGAACTGGTGCTGCGTACGTATGCCCTGTCCGAACCCGCAGCGGAACTGCGCACTCGCATGGTCTCCCTCGTCGCCGATGGCACAGGCCGTGACGACGGTCCGTCCGCTCTGGTGCAGATGAGTCTTCTCGGCATGCGTACAGATCCGGGGTCTGCCGACCGGCCGTAAACCTGCCCACACCTCGGATCGGAGGAGCCGCGCGGTGGCGCTTCCGGCGCCCGTCCTCGCCGCAAGTGGTTCGGGTGACCGACCGGACAGGTCCGGGGCGCCCGAGCCCCGGAGACCGTCATCGGAGCCGACCGCTCACCGGGTGGGCCGGTGACGTCATCACTCCCGGTCCGCCCGGCCGCTGTCGTCGGCGGCAGGCCGGACCGGGAGGAGGTGCCGGGGATCAGCTGTTGTTCAGGCGCTCCGCCTGGTAGGGGCTGCACGCGGAGGACTGGATGCCGTTGGCGGAGACCCAGTAGCCGGGCGGAGTGGGGGAGTCGGCGCAGGCGATGATGCCGTTGTAGGCCACGTTCAGACGGCCGCCCAGATACTGGCCGCAGCTGCTGACCTGGAAGTTCGCGGTGATCACGTAGTTGGCAGGGATCGGCGAGTTGCCGCAGAACGTCATGCCGTCGGAGGCGGTGTTGAGCCGGGCGCCGAGGTAGATGCCGCAGGCCGCGTTCTGGTAGCTGGACGTGATCACGTAGTTGGCCGGGATCGGCGAGTTGCCGCAGACCGCGATGCTGTTGCTCGCGACGTTGACCGTCTCGCCGTACCACTGCGAGCACGTGCTGTCCGGTCCCTCACTGGTGATCACGTAGCCGCTCGGCAGCGAGTCATTGGAGTTGCCGCAGATCCGCATGCCGTTGGTGACCGTGTTGATCCGGCCGGTCTGGTACGGGCCGCAGTTGTTGGTGGTGTAGATCGAGGTGACCGCGTAGCCGCTCGGGACCGGGCCGTTCAGACAGACGGCGAGACCGTTGGACGGCGGCTGGATGGTCTCGGTCAGGTAGCCGCCGGTACAACTCGCGGTGAGCGACTCCGAGGTGATCACGTAGCCCGGCGGCACCGAGACGTTGCCGCATATGGTGGCGGCCTCGGCGGTACCGGAGAAGAAGACGACTCCGCCCGCGACCAGGGTGAGCGCGGATAACAGGCGCACCAGCCATGCGGTGGCGGTGTTGAGGGGTCTGGGAGAGGCCATGTGCGACTCGCTTTCGAACGAATGGAAAGGCTGTTCGTGAGATTAGTGGCCGCGCCCGTCGCCCGGTCACGATTCAGCCGTGCGCAGTCGCGAGCGGCGTCGCGAGCAGCGCCGGTGCGGTCGTCGATACCAGCCAGGCCGGACCTCTGCCGCCCGACCGATGTCCCCGTGGCAGAGCGCGGCCCGGCCCTTTCACGGGGATCGCTTTCTCACCGGCGCGGGCTTCCAGTTCGAGTTCTCGTCCTCGCGCTGCACCTCGGCGCGATCGTCCGGGGACACCGCACGCGCCGGACCGGCCGAGCGGCCGGCGTCGAACACTCCCGAGTCCGGGATCACCGATCGTCGCGGCCGAGCTGAGCGAACTCACCGGTGCGGTGCGGCACTTACTCTGCGACTTCGACTCGCTCGACCCGCCCGGTCCCTCACAGGAGGGCCGAGACCAGGATCCTTCCGGCTACGGCTACGGCTACGTCTGAGGCCGGGGTTGTGTGAAGTCGTACACCGCCCAGTCGGTCACCCGGACGTATCCGAGACGCTGGTAGAGGGCGTTGCTCGTCGCGTTGGCCGCGTTCGTGAACAGGACGACGCTTTTGGCGCCCGCGGCCAGCGCCGCCCGGCTGACCTCCACCGTCACCGCGCCCGCGTACCCGCGCCCCCGGAAGCGGGCCGGGGTGTAGACGGGGTCCACCTGGGCCACCCCGGCGAGCATCGGGTTCACCCCCGCCATGGAGACCGGCACACCGTCGGGCGACTCCCAGAACGTGTACCGCTTACGGGCGAAGCGCGTGCCCGCCCAGGTGCCGGCGTCGATGATCACGTCCTCTTCGACATCGGCCGCGAACTCCCGGCACCAGCCCATCAGTTGGTCCCGGTCGCCGCTGTGCTCGCCGACAGACCGCCCGCGCCCCGCCGGAACCGGCCGCGGCGGTGTCAGTTCCCCGAGCCGGTACAGACACAGCCGCACCCGCACCGCCGCCCCCACCCCGGCATACCGCTGCCACGCCCTCGCGAACGCGGCCGCGGTGTCGCGGTCCGCGCTGACATAGGGCAACGAACAGCCGAGGCCGGCCAGCCGGGCGGCGAGAGCGTCCGCCCGCGCGGGGGAGAGCGGAGTGAGCCCGATGCCACCGGAGGGCAGGTGGTAGAAGGTTCCGCCGACCTCACCGGCCCGCTCCACCCATCCGAAGACGGGGACCCGCGTTCCCGTCGCGGCGGCGGTTCGCGTGCCGCCCGCGTCCGCTTCCCGCTCCCGTAGTTTCTGGAACATGGACAGGGTGACGATGTGCCGTACGGGCCGCGCGCGCAGGAACGTACCGGTCCGGTCGAGGAAGCCGTCGACGTCGTGGGTGAGGTGCCAGTCATCCGCACGCATGCCTCACCCTCCCCGACCACCCGGCCGGGTGGGAAGACCGGATCCGGCACGGGACGGCCCGCCGCCACACGGACGTACGACGCGTGAGCCCCCAGGCAGGACGCGCAGCGGAGCACGCACGCCGATGATCCCCCGGGTCCGTCCCCCGCGCGTCTTCGCCGGCTCGGCCCCGGGTTATTCTCGCAGTCATGTCGCCTCGGGAATGCTCTATAACGGACACCTTGAGTCTGGTGGGGGAGCGGTGGGCCCTGCTCATCGTGCGTGAGCTCAGCCATGGTGTACGGCGCTTCGGGGGGATCGCGGCGAACACGGGTGCGCCGCGGGACATTCTGACCACCCGGCTGCGCAAGCTGGAGGCCACCGGCATCGTGCGCCGTGAGTTGTACAGCGCGCATCCTCCGCGTTACGAGTACCACCTGACCGAGGCGGGTGCGGAACTCAACGATGTGCTGCTGACCTTGATGGCGTGGGGTGACCGGCATCTGAACGCCGAGGACCCGCCGATGCGCTTCCAGCACGCGTGCGGGCACCGCTTCGAGGCGGCGGTGGTGTGCGCGCATTGCGGTGGCCCGGCCCGTGAGCAGCTCCATTCACCTTCCGGCCGGGGCGTCATCGCCGAACCGACCGGATAGACCAGGCTGACGGTACGAGCCGGAGACGCCCACCGGTCGGACCGGCGTCAGCGGTGCCGGTTCACGGGGCTCACGCCGCGCCGGCCGGGCGCCCCTGGAGATGGTCGCGGGTGATCTCGGTGACCTCGTGCCAGAACGGGACCGCGGTCAGATAGAGACCCAACGCGCTGAGGATGCCCAGGGAGACGTCCACGCTGATGCGTCCCTCTCGGGCCCAGTACACGTCCTTGAGGTCGAGGAGCAGGGCGAACTCGTCGGCGATCAACGCCGAACCGGCGCCGTACAGGGCACCGATCCCGGGGTGGCCGACATAGGCATCGTCGCCGCGGACCGCCACCAGTCCGACGCCAGCGAGCGTGGCGATGCCGAAGTTGTAGTGGTGCAGATGTGTCCGGCCGGCGGAGATGTTTCCCCAGGGCAGCCAGCCGCCCCGGATGCCGTGAGTGATCAGCCGTGCCGCGCCGAAGGTGCAGCCGAAGCCGAGCCAGGCAGCCATGAGTGAGCGCTGAGCGGGCACCGTGTGATCGCTGAGCGCCCTGCGCCAGCGATCCCGCAGCGGGAGGCGCCGGAAACCGCTCGCGGGCCGGGACGCCAGGCTTGGGGGCATAGTCACTCCTGATCGTGGCCTGAGTGACCGGGAGGTCGCGCTCGCGCCCGGACACCGGTCAGACCTACCACCAAGAGGGCGGGCTGATGCCGGTGTGTCGCCCGGATGACACGCGGCCGGACCGTTCGTCGACGGAGGTGCCCGTGGTCGTCGGTGTGCGGGGTGCCGGCCGGCACTGATGATCGTCACGCATCGGGGTACCCGGCTCGGTATGGCACCGAAGATCGAACGTATCGAATTCCTGCGGGCCGTAAGGCAGTTGCGCCGCGTCCGTTCCTTCTACGCCGCGGGTGTCCTGCTGTGGGCGGGGTCCGCGGTGTGGTCCGGCCGGCAGGCGCCCGGGAGCCGGGAGATGTGGGTGTCCGTCCTCCTGCTGGCCGTCTTCACCGCTCTCCTGGTCACCGCGGGCCTGTCCCTGCGGCGTCTCGCCGTCCCCGCGACGGGCCGGCCCGCACATCACGCCGCCCCGCACCAGGCGACAGGCTCCCGCCACGCCAGCTCCCAGACCCACGCCCACGCCTGAGACCGCGCCGGCCGGGCATACGGGTTTCACTTCCTACCGAGAGGGGCTTGTCATGCTCGGCATCGTCGCGGCAGTGCTGTTCTTCGTGTCGTTCCTCGTCAACGCGGCCGAGATCAGCACCAATCACACGTTCTCGTCCGTCAACATCATGCTCCTGGGACTGACCGCGCTGGCCCTGCACGTCGCGGGAATCGGCAGCGGCTGGTACCGCAGAAGGTGACGGGGGGTCTCAGATGCTCGGGCTGCGGGCCCGCGGGCCCGCAGCGCCTCACTGGTGGGTCGGCTCAGGCGAGTCTGACGCACAGCGCCGTCTCGCCGAAGGAGTGGGTCCGCCGGCGGGACGTGTCGCCGAGATGGGAGGTGACCGCCCGGCCCGGGCCCAGGATGAGGTTGCCGGCGATCAGCGTCCCGCCGATCCTCAGCAGTCGGTGGAGTTCGCGGACGACCCGGTGCGCGCTGATTTGTTCCCGGGCCAGACGGACGTGGTCGGGGTCGATCTCGATGGTCTCGACCCGCGCGCCCGGCGCCACGTGGGCCATCGCGAGAGCCGTGTAGCCCAAGGCCGTACCGACCTGCACGGTCCGCCCGGCGCCGACCGCCGCCACGATCGCGGCGGGCAGTGAACCCTCCCCGTAGGCGAACGCTCCGCAGGGGTGGGCGCGCCGGTGCCGCCGGGTCGCGGCCCGGACGTCGGCGAACGGATCCGCCACCTCCAGGGGCCGGCGGACGGCGGCGATCGCCGCGAGGGCCACCGGACGGAACCTGTTCACCAGGGTGCTCGGCCTCGTCTGCTCCTGCGTCGTCAGTGGGCCGGTTCATCGCCGCGGCCCTTCGACACGGTGCCGCGTGAGGCGAGACGGGCGTCGAGGGGACGGTTCGCGGACGGACGGCTCCCGTCGCCGCGGCGGCCTCCCGCACGGGCTCGGCCCCCGCGCCCCCTCCTCGTACGAGCTGTTGAGTCTCTTGCGTTCTGACGATCCCACGGCCAGTGCCGCACGAACGGCGCCGCACGAACCGGGCCGAGAGCCGTCGTCCGTACCGTCCCCGTTCTCCACGCCCGCGCCACCGTGGCACCGCCCCTTACTCCGAGACCTTGCACGGCCGCGCGCCAACCGTGTCTGTCCTGCGGCCCCGTTCGGCCGGTCAGGCCCCCAGGGCCCGGCCGGCCGCGGCCAGGGCGATGCGGCGCGGGGCGAGCCGGGCCGCCGTGGCCGATACGCGGTTGCCGAGCCCGGCGATGACGCTGGACGGGGTGCGGCGGCCCTCCAGGGCGCTACGGGCCGCCGCCACCACATCGGCGGCCGTGGCCATCCGGCCGACGATCGCCTTCCTGCACGGCGGCGGGAGTCCCCGGACCCGTCGAGGGCCGGCTGGTCGCACTGGGGCGCGCCTACGTCGGGTTCGCGACCGAGCGGCCCGCGCTGCTGGAGCTGATGTTCACCGCCAAGCACGAGGTGGAGCCGGACGCCGAGATCCGGGTGCTCGGGCACCGCAGTCTGGAGATCGCGGCCGAGGTGATCGCCGAGGCCCAGCGGTCCGGCGCCGTCCGCTCCGGCGACGCGGTGCGCCTCGCCCAGGTCGCCTTCTCCACCGTCCATGGCTTGGCCGTGCTCGCCGTCGGTGATCTGCTGGACGACACACCGGTCGGGGAGGCGACCGACCTGGCCCTGGAGATCCTGCTGACCGGCCTGCGCGGCACTTCGTGAGCGGGCTGCCCGGCACTTCGTGAGCGGGCTGCCCGAATGCTGGTCGAGGTGAGGCGCGCGCGACGATCCGGCCGCGCTCCGCGACCGAAGCCCCATGCCGCGGAGCCGCGCGGGGGCCACCGGCAAGAGTCCTCTGACGGGATGTCGACAGGCGAGGACGAACCGGCCGCGGCCGTGGCCGACCCGTCGCGGGCACCGCGAGGTCGGCGCCCAACACCCGGGCCCCGGTGAGGGACCGGTGCCACCGCGGCACTTGGCCGCTTCCGGCAGCTGCCGCACCCGTGACCGGACCCGTCACGCCGGACGCGGCCAGGGCGTGGCTGACCCGCGACGCCGACGCATTGACACGGGTGGCACCCGGACCCCAGGCCCGGGTGCCACCGTCGGTCGAGCGGGAGCGGGACGGCTCAGTGCACGTCGACCCCGGTCCAGGCCGCCTCGACGGCCTTGTACTCGGCGCTGTCGGCGCCGTACAGGTCGGTCGCCGCGGACAGTGTGCCCTTGCGGGCGTCGGCGTAGTTGGTGGTCGACGTGAAGTACGACGTCAGCGCCTTGTACCAGATCTGGAGGGCCTTGTCCCGGCCGATACCGGTGACCGTCGAGCCGTCCTTGGTCGGCGAGTCGTAGTCGACCCCGTTGACCGTCTTCGCGCCGCTGCCCTCGGACAGCAGGTAGAAGAAGTGGTTGGCGACGCCGGACGAGTAGTGGACGTCCTCGTCGCCGACGGACGAGGACCAGTAGTCGGCGGAACCGCCGTCCTTGCTGGGCTTGTCCATGTAGCGCAGCGGGGTGCCGTCGCCGTTGATGTTGATCTTCTCGCCGATGAGGTAGTCACCGGGGTCCGAGCTGTTGTTCGCGTAGAACTCCACGCCCGTGCCGAAGATGTCGGAGGTGGCCTCGTTCAGACCGCCCGACTCGCCCGAGTACTCGAGGCCCGCGGTGTTGGAGGTGACACCGTGGCTCATCTCGTGGCCGGCGACGTCCAGCGCGGTCAGCGGGTCGTTGTTGCCCTCGCCGTCGCCGTAGGTCATGCAGAAGCAGCTGTCGTCCCAGAACGCGTTCACGTACGAGTTGCCGTAGTGCACGCGGGAGTAGGCGCCGACACCGTCGTTCTTGATGCCGTTGCGCCCGAACGTGTTCTTGTAGAAGTCCCACGTCTCCTGCGCGCCGTAGGCGGCGTCGGCCGCGGCGGTCGCGGCGTTCGACGTGGTTCCGTCGCCCCAGGTGTCGTTGTCCTGGGAGTACAACGTGCCGGTGCCGTCCTGCTGGTGGTCCAGGTTGTACGTCTTGTGGCCGCCGCGTGAGTCGTCGGTGAGGGTGTACGACGAACCCGACTGCGCCGTCGTCAGGTCGACCTTGCCGCTGTACTGGGTGTTGCCCACGCCGGTCTCGATGCCCTGGTACTGGAAGAGCCTCTTGCCGGTGGCCGCGTCGGTGATGACGTGCAGCTGGTTCGGCGTGCCGTCGTCCTGGAAGCCGCCGATCACGGTCTCGTAGGCGAGGACGGGCTTGCCGCTCGCGGCCCAGACGACCTTGCGCGGGGCCCGGTCGACGGCGGGCTTCGCCGAACGGTCCTTCCGCGCCAGGCTCAGGGCCTGCTTCCGCGCGGTGGCCGCGGCGATCCGCGGGGTGAGCGAGGCGAGCTTCAGCGTGGCCTTCGACGCTCTGGTCACGCCCTCCGTCCTGCCGGACTTCGAGGTGTGCACGATCAGGTCGCCGCCGAGCACCGGGAGGCCGGCGTAGGTGCGCTCGTACCGGGTGTGGACGGTGCCGTTGCCGTCCTTGACGACATCCTTGACGACCAACTTCTCCTGGCTGCCCAGGCCGAGGGCCTTGGCGGTCCCGGCGAGCTCGGCCTGCGCGTTGCGGATGAGACCGGTGTGGGCGGCGGCCGACAGGGCGACGGGCGCACCGGCCGGGCGTGCGGAGCCGGCGGCGGGCCGGGCGGCGGCCGAGGCGGTGAGCGAGGTGCTCAGCAGGGCGGCCGCAGCGGCGACGGCGGTGGCCACCGCGAGGGTCGTGCGCTGGTGACGTATGTTGCCGTGGGTCATGCGGGCTTCTCTTTCCGTGGGGGGATTTTCCGGTCGGTGTGGGGCCGGCCGGTGTGAGCCACATGAAGGACACACCCCGGAATGGCAGGGGCATGCCAATGCAAAGCAGGGCTCTGCGGTCTTTCAATTCCCCTCATTGCGTGGGGGGTTGGCAGTGACATGCAGAGAAAACCCCAGCAGCGACCGCATGCGCCATACTCATGGGTCACAAGCGACAACAACCCCACGCCTCCTTCACAGGCGACGCACAGCCTGTTCCGCATGTGTACGCCGCGCGAATTCCCGCGAAGGCGCGTCCGCCGCGCTCGTACGGTGGACGGGGCGGGCCGCCCGGTACCCGCTGTGCTCGCGGCCCGCCCCGAGCCCCGGTCAGGCCCTCGGGGCGGCCCCCTCGTCGACGGGCAGCGCGACGGGCTCGTCGGCCGGGAGCGTCCGCGCCCGCCCGGACCCCGTATCCGCGCCGCGTGCCGTGCCCGCCCCCCGCGTCCGCGCCAGCCGGTTCGCGCGGCGCAGCGCCAGATGGAGGACCGGGATCAGCACACAGGTGACGGCGGCCGACTGCCAGAGCAGGGCGTCGAGCCGGCCCGCCGCCAGATAGGCGCCCGCGGCCACCGCGGCCAGGGCGCACACCCCGCGGTCCACGATGCTCTCCACCGACAGCAGGGTGGCGCGCGGAGCGTCCTTCGGGATCGCGTCGTTGATGAGTTTGCGCTGCACCGGATAGCAGAAGCCGGTGATCGAGGCGAACACGCAGAGCAGAGCGGCCACCGCCCACGGGCCGCCGACGGTGGTGCCCGCCAGTGTGGCCGCGAGCGCGACACTCAGCAGGGACACCCACGCCGTGGGCGACAGCCTGGAACCCAGCCACTGGGGCCGCGCGGAGGCGACCGCCTCGGCGACCGTCATCGCCGCGAGCACACTGCCGGTGGCGCTCTCGCCGATGCCGTGGTCCAGCAGCATCGGCTGGAAGAGGTTGACCTGGCAGATCCGCGACAGCGTGAAGACGGCCACGCCCTGCACCATGAGCAGGGCGAGCCACGGCGACGACCGCAGGGCCCGCAGTGCGGCACCGGTGTCACGCAGCAGCGCCGCCTCGCGCCGCCCGGAGGCGCGGCCCGCCCCGCTCGCCCTGCGCGGAACGAGCCGCGGCAGGGCGAGGGCGCAGCCGAGCGAGCCCGCCGCGCTCGCCGCGCTCAGTACGTACGGAGCCTGCGGCGCGAGCACCATCAGCGGCCCGACGAGCGGCCAGCAGACCACCTTCGCCGCGAGCCCCAGGGCCCGCGCCGTGCCCTCCGCGCGGAGGTAGTGCGCGTCCGCACCTTCCGCGCGCAGCCCGTCGTAGAGGCAGGCGCTGGCCGCGCCCGAGGTCAGGGAGCGCCCCGCGGCGATGGCCAGAAAGTGGAGGAGGAAACCCGGGTAGGAGGGGGAGAACACCGGCATCAGGTTCGCCGCCGTCATGACCACCGCGCCCGCCCACAGGCAGTTGCGCGCGCCGATGCGGTCGGCGACGAGTCCGGTCGGGATCTCGAAGAGGCAGAAGGCGATGTAGTAGATGCTCTGGATGCCGAAGATCTGGCCGTCGGACAGGCCCGCGTCACGCTGGTAGGCGTAGAAGACGGGCATCCACCACAGCAGATTGAACAGCAGCTGGAACCCGTTGTTGAGGCGGATCACCCGGCGGGCCGCCGGGGTCAGGTCCTCGTGCGGAGCGCGGCGCCACAGCGCGGGCCCACGGCGCCTCATCGGGCGTACGGGCGGACCTGGACCAGCTGGAACGCCCCCTCGCCGGTCATCAGCCACTCGATGTCCAGGGCGTCGTCCGGGTCGTCCGTGCTGAAGTGGGACTGCAACAGGCGTCCCGCCAGGGCCAGTTCGGCCAGCGTCTGCCTCGTGTCCGCCGGCAGGTCGGTGCCCGAGGATCCGACGGCGACCGTACGGCCACCGCCCTCGACCGTGTTGTACAGGTACTGGTGGGGCAGGACCGTGCCGTCCACCACGCGCTCGGGCGAACCGGCCGTGCAGTTCAGGTACACGTTCCGGAAGTCCTCCCGGCGCGTCGGGTTGCAGGTGACGAGCACGCCCCCGAGGTCGGCCGGCGTGTACTCCTGGACGATCACCCCCATGTACGTGTCGTCCAGCGAGATGCCGACCTGGTGCCGCATCCGCACGCTGCGCGGCGACAGCAGCGATGCCCACACATGGATGACGGCGTCCATCAGCTGCTCCGCGCCCCGTACGGTCGTCACCGAGTCGTAGATGCCCGCTGCCGAGAACCCGGGCAGGTCCTCGGCGTTGGAGGAGGAACGCACCACCAGACGGCGACCGTCGGCCAGCAGCCGCGGCACGGCTCCGGTGATGGCTCGCGCCACCTCCTCGGGCATCGGCGTGCTCCGCATCAGGTGCTGGAGATCCAGCGAGAGCGGGTCGATCATGTCGAGCGCGTCGAGTTCGAGCGCCAACTTCAGCTTGCCGATGCCCTGTTGGAGCGCCGGCGACGAGGTCAGATAGAGATGGTGCAGATGGAACGGCAGCGCCACACCCCGCGGCGCCCGGACCGTCTGGGCCACGCGTTCCGCGGCCGTCAACCGGAGCCGCTCCAGGGGTGCTTCGGGCTCACCGAGCCGGGAGCCGAGATGGGCGAGCAGATCCGGCCGCGGCGGGCGCGGGCGGGCGTAGAAGGCCGTCAGGTCCGCGGTGCGGCTGTCCAGCACATGGTGCAGTTCGCCGAGGTGGGCGGCCTTGGTGCCGTAGCTGTCGCGGTCGGCGAGCCGCAGCCGGTGCAGTTCCATGATCGGCGCGTCCCCGATGAGCGGCGCGCCGATATGGATGCGCTGGGTGTCCCAGACCGGCCGCTCCAACGCCGGGGCGCAGGACAGCGGTTCGAGGGTGACGGCGTCCTCCCGCACCCGGTAACGGACCCAGGCGTCGTCCAGGCCGTGCCGCTCCACCAGGGCGTCCAGGTCGCGGACGATCGCGTTCGGGATACCCCAGCCCGAGGCCAGCACGTTGGTGTGCGAAAGCGGTGTCGTCGGACGGGTGTTGATGAATCCGGCCACCCGGGGCACGTCGTCGGGCAGGCCCGCCATGGCGACGATGTCCGCCCAGCCGAGGTCCGCGGCACCTGCGCGGTACTCCTGCGGACTGCGGAAATACCGCAGACGCCCTTCCGCCACGCCCGGGTTGAGGCAGGTCCGGGTGCGGCTGCCGAACAGCTCCTGGCTCAGGATGCGCGGGATGCGGGTGTCGCCGACCAGGGCCAGCTCATGCTCCTGGCCGTGGTTGGCCGGCTTCAGCAGCAACGGGAGGCGCCCGTCCACGCGATGGCGGACGTAGTCGTAGAACTCCTGGAGCAGGGCACCGTGCATGGTGTCCGCCTCCGTCGTCTCCAGGACGAGGAAGGGCCGTTCGGCGCCGTCGGCATCCTCGTCGGTGTGCAAGGAGAGGATTCCCAGCAGGAAGCGGCGGTCCGGCGCCATGTACACCTGGGCGTTGAACGCGTCCAGCTCCGCGTCGAGTTGATGCGGTGTCATGCCGAGGACGCGCGTGGCGATGTAGTCGACGTGGAAGGGGTGCACCCGGGTGTCGAGCAGATGCCAGGTGTCCTCGGCCCGGTCCACCACGACCTTCAGGTACGGGTGTCCGGCGAGCACGCCGGACAGCGTGCGGAACAGCGGCAGCGACAGATTGACGCCGACCACGGTACGGTCGCCCGCCGCATCGGCCGCGCGGGCCTCGTCCGGTGCGAACGTCATGCGCGTGCCTCCTCGGCGGCGTCCACCGGCAGGAGGTCCGGCAGTGCGGCCACCAGGGCGGTGAAGTCGCGTACGACGGACTGCGGCCGGTCGGCCGACAGCAGACACAGCCCCGCCATGGTGTTGGCGCCGCCCGCGGGGTCGTAGACGGGGACCGGCGAGCCGTCGGGGAGGGAACTCTCCCGGACCACGGACAGCGTGCTGCCGGCCCCGATCGGTGCCTTGCGGAGCACCGTCGAGGAGTCCCACAGATGCCGCCGCGGCCATGGCGTGCCGTCGCCGTCGACCGCGAGCACCACCAGCGAACCCGCCGCGCCCTCGGCGTCCGCGGGCGTCAGCGTCCGCGCGGGCCAGCCGGGCGAGCGGCCGAGCAGCTGATCGGTGAACATGCCGACCAGGTCGAGGCCGAAGACGTCCTCGATCTGCGGCACGGTCATCGCGCCCCCGAACCGGGCGGCGGTCTCGATGACCCACATACGGCCGTCCGCGCCCAGCTTGATCTCCGTGTGGGTGCCGCAGTTCTCCAGCCCCAGCGCGTCCACGGCCCGCCGGGCCAGCTCCACGATCCTGCGCTGGGCCCCGCTGTCCACGGCGGCCGGAGTGATCCCGGCGCGCTCGGTGAACGGCCACACCGTCGGCATGCGCCCGCTCAGGCAGACCGGCCGGAAATCGCCGTCGACGACGACGCCCTCGACGCTCACGTAGTCACCCCAGCCGGGGCCGTCGAACCACTCCTCGGCCCGCCCGGTGACGATCTCCTCGACGATGAAGTCCTCCGACGCGCCCCGCACATGCATCTCGGCGAAGCCGAGCTGTGCCGACTCCGCCATGACCTGACGCGAACGGTGCCAGGCGTGCCGCGCCTGCCCGGGCTCGTCGATGATCTGGTGCGCGGTCGACCCCGCGCTCCACGCGGCCTTGAGTAATAAGGGGCATGACAATTCGATGGTCGCCCGCTCCAGCTCGGCGAGCCCCGGGACAGGGCGGAAACGGGGCTGCGGAACGCCGTGACGGTCCCACGTGGCCCGCATCAGCCGCTTGTCGCGGGCGAGAGCGGCGGCCGCCCCGGCACCCCTCAGACCGAGCCGTCGGCACGCCTCGGCCACTGCGACCACCGCGTACTCCGAGAAGGTGAGGACGGCGTCCGCCCCCACCGCGCGGGCGCGGGTGGTGATCAGCTCGACGAGGTCCGCGTGCTCCGCCCGGGGAGGCGTCACCACCGAGGCGCACAGCCGCGCCGCGTCCTCGGCCACCCCCACGGGCAGCCCGCTCAGCGCCAGCAGGTGCACCGCGGCCCGCCCGGCCACCCGCGTCAGAGCATGACCCACCGGGGGGCCGCCCTTGGCATGCACGTACAGCACCTGGCTCACGTAGACCCATCTCCTTCGATGTCGGGGCACTTGATGTCGGGAGCACTCACGCCCGCCGGTTCTCCCCCTTCAAGCGAACCAGTCCCAACTCACCTCCCGGCGGCCGCACCACGCGAACCATTCAGGCAAACGCCCTATCCCGCCGGGCGGTTGATGTCATGTGAAGGTGTTGTGATGCGCTAGCACCCAGCTGGTGCAGAGCCCGAGAGCGCCCGGTTCTCCCGTGTTCCCGGGGTGCTACGGCTTACGCACGAGACGTCACCCAACGTCATATCGTGCGGTATTGAAGGAGTGGGACCGTGGACGAGACGGAACGCAAGGCACCTTCGGACGAAGCGGCCGGCCCGCCCGGCCGGAACCCCTTCGGAGCCCTCGCCGAACTCACCCCGGCCGCCGCGTTCATGCGCGACGGCGCCGGCCGCTATGTGTGGGCCAACCACGCCTACGCCCACCTGTACGGGACGACACGCGACGCGGTGATCGGCCGCCATCTGTCCGACCTGGACGAACCCGCCAACGCCTGCCGCTTCCTCGCCATGGACCAACAGGTCCTGACCGACGGCAAGTCCATACGGCACGCCCTCACCTATCGCCGCCCGGACGGAACTCCCGCCCACGCGGCGGGCTACCGGTTTCCCGTCCGCTGGGGCGCCGAACGCTGCGTCGCGGGTATCTACGTCGACGTCACCGACTACGTCCGGGCGATGGACCAACGGCACCGGGCCGAGGCCGACTTACGCGCACTGCGCGACCACAGCGGACTGGCCTGCCTCCGTCTCGCCCCGGACGGAAGAGTGAGCGAGGCCGGCACCGCCACGGCCGAGATCCTGCGCGTCCGCCTCTCCGATCTGACCGGGCTGCGGGCCGCCTCCCTTCTCGCCGACACACCCGAACGCGGCGCCCTGCTACGACTCTGGGACGACCTGATCGCCGGCCGGCGCAGAAGCGCCCGCGCCTCCGCGGTACTCGTCGACGGGGAGGGCTGGCAGCGCCGGGCCCGCATCCGGCTGACCACCGTAGGCGCGACGGCGCCGGGCGTCACCGGCGTCTGGGCCGTCGTCACCCACCTGGGCCGACGCCAGCAGACCCAGCCCACCCTGACCGCCGCCCAGATACGCATCGTCGCCCTGCTCGCGGCGGGCCGCAGCAACGCGGACATCGCCGAGGAACTACGGCTGTCCCGGCAGACCCTGGACTACCACCTGAGCCGGCTCCGCGTCCTCCTCGAAGCGCCGACCCGCCCGGCGATGGTCGCCCGCGCCTACGTCCTCGGCCTCCTCTCACCGCGCGCCTGGCCACCCCGCTCACCCACGGCGGCCCACCCCTCCAGCCCGGTGTGACGGCCCGCACGAGGTGCCCGGCCTGAAGGCGCCCGCGCCCCCGGGCCGCCGACGCGAAATCCACGCTGTCAGCGGGGAGCAGAGCGCGGGAGACCGGTGGCCGGCCGGACGGACAGGTGGAGGCGCCCGTTGCCGCGCCCGACGGTGAGGACGACGGTGGATCCGGGCCGTCGGGACCGGAGGGCCGCGACCGCGACCCGGGCGTCCGGAACGAGGTTTCCGTCCACGGCGAACATCCGGTCACCGGCCCGCAGACCGCCGGCCTGGGTGGGCGAACCGGTCCGGACCGGGTGGGCGGCGCCGGGGGTGGTCACTGCGGGCGGCTCCGGATCGGCGGCGTGGCCCGGGACGAAGAACGCGCCGGACACGTCCCCGGAGGCCGTGCGGCGCCGACCGGAGATTCCGCAATGAACACCGCGCCCGGCGGACGCGCGCATTCCGTGCTCGGCCCTCCTGGCCGAACGCGGGCCGCCCGGACCGGTACCTGACGGAGACGGCGTACGGTCGGCGGCCATGTCGTCCCCGCTCCGGCGACGACGGAGTGGGCCGGCGGCTCCCCGGCCCGTGGAACGACACGCGCGCCGGGACCACGGCCCGAGCGCGTCGCCGCGCGAAGAGGGAGTCCCTCGTTCCCCTTCCGCATCGCGGCGGCCGGCCCGATGACGGCAGGTCAAGCGGCCCCGCTGGGTGATCTGACCTCTTGTCAGCGGGCGTACCCCTCCTTACCTTTGTGCAGCAGTCCTCGGCCCGGCGGGTCCAGCGTCCCGCGTCGGCCGATGTCCTTCCCTCAGCGCACGACACACCATGGAGGCGTCACATGCCCGTAGCCGTGCCGGATCTTCTTCAAGCCGACGGATTCCGCGACGCGGGTCCGCTGGAGATCGACGACGAGGCGATCGTGTTCGAGGACGACGACCGTGACGACCGCGAGCCCACGGCATGCCTCGCCGACCCCTGGGTGACCGCCACCACCCGCTTCTCGTGTGACCTGAACTCGTAGCGGTGGCCGTCTCCATCGCCGGCCGCGGCGGCTGGTCCGACGAGACGTGGTCGTACCTGAACGATCCACGGATGCCGGCGATGGAACACGGCTGGAAACTGCATGTCTCGGCGCGTCCCGCCGACCTCGACACCGTGACCGCGCTCGTACTGCCGGTGCTGTCCCGGCACGTCTGCCATGCCAAGTTCGCCCGCGATCCGGACGTCCTGCGCCGCCTCAACTCCGGGGTGGTGAGCGCCGGAGCCGTCGGCAAGGCCATCACCGTCTACGCCCCGGCCGACACGGTGGCCGAGATCGCCCGGGAACTCGCCGCCGTACTGCGCGACCGTGAGGGCCCGCGCGTCGTCAGCGACCGGCGGGTCGATCCGAGGGCACCGGTCTACTACCGCTACGGCCCCTTCACCGGCGACTACCGGACCGGCCGGAGCGGACGGCTCGAATCCGTCATGACCGGCCCGGACGGCCGGATGTTCGACGGCCTGGCCGTCGGCCGCTACCGGTGCCCGCCCTGGGCCGAGGACCCCTTCGCGAGCGGCTCCGGACCCGGCGACGAACCGTCCGAACCCCACTTCGGCGGCGGCCGTTACACGGTCACCGCCGGCATCGCGCGTTCGCCGCAGGGCAATGTCTACCGCGCGGTCGACCGCGTCCACGGGCAGCCGGTGGTGGTCAAACAGGCGAGGGCCTTCGTGGGCGAGGACGAGTCCGGCGCGGACGCCCGTCACCGGCTGCGCAACGAACGCGCGGTCCTCACCGCCCTCGACGGCGTCGCGGGCGTGCCCCGCGCGCTGGACTACTTCGCTCACCGGTCGGACGAGTACCTGGTGATGAGCGCCTGCGGCGACCGGGACCTGCGCCGGGAGGTCCTGCGCGACGGCCCGTACCGTGACGACGGCACCCGGCCGGAGCGTGCCCTGTCCGCCCTGGCCTCCCGGCTCCTTCGCGTCTTGGACGCGATCCACGGCCGAAACGTGGTCGTGCGCGATCTCAAGCCCGACAACGTCGTGCTCGACTCCTCCCGCCCCGGCCACTGCCACGTGATCGACTTCGGGATCAGCGAGCGGGACGGCACCGGCCCGGGCGGGGCGACCCCCGGGTACGGCGCGCCGGTTCTGCGGACGACCGGCCCGGCCGCCCCCGCCGACGACTACTACGCCCTCGGGGCGACCCTCTTCTTCGCCGCCACCGGCATGGACCCGGTGATCGTCGACGAGGACCACACGGTCAACCGGGACCGGACCCTGGCCTGCCTGGCATGGGCACTGCCCGGGCCCACCCACCGGGAGATCCGGTCGCGGATATCCGGCCTCCTGAGCTTCGACCCGGCCGAACGGACCGCCACCGCCGACCGCCTGCGCACCGGCACCGTCGGCACGGCCGGCACGGCCGGGACCGCACGCCGGCCCGCACGGCTCCGGATCGACGACGACCTGCTGGACGAGATCATCGAGCACACGACCGCGTTCTGCGCCGGTGAGGCGAGCGCGATCGTGGACCCGGAACGGGCCGCCCGACTGAACGTCCCCACCTCGATCGATGTCTACGGCGGCAGCTCGGGACTGGGACTGGAACTCCTCCACCACCTGCACCGGCCCCGCGTGCGCTCGACCGTCACCGCGCTGGCGCGGTGGACCGCGGAACAGTCGAGGAACCTCCCACCCGGCTTCTACACCGGGCGCACGGGCGTCGAACTCTTCCTGACCCAGGCCCAGTTGACAGCAGGAGCGGCAGGGACGTACGAAGACCCACTGCCCGGGCACCCCGCCCTGCCGGGCCGCGCACCGGACGGCGGACCGCCCGAGGCGGACCTGATCGCGGGCGCCGCCGGGATCGGCCTCGGCCGGCTCCAGCTGGCCCGCCTCGCCCTCCGATCCGGTCACCGGAACGCCGCACACCGGCACCTCGCCGTCGCCGCCGACTGCGACCGGATGCTGGCCTCCGGCACCGCCCGGCTGTCCCCGGGCCGCACGGACACGGCCGGCAGTGCCGCGCTCCGCGAGGGCATCGCCCACGGCGAGGCGGGCGTGGCCTGGTTCCTCCTCGAATACGGCGGCGTGACCGGGGACATGGACGCGATCAGCCGCTCCGAGCAGGCCGGCGCGCACCTGGCCGCCGTGACACCGGACATCATCGCGGCGGCCACCGGGCCAGGAGCGACACGCCGCTACGGCTCGTGGTGCCGGGGCCTGGCCGGCATCGGGACCGTACTCGTCCGGGCCGCCGAACGACTCGACGAACCCGGACATCTCGACCTGGCCCGACGGTCCGCGCGCGCCTGCGCCGCACTGGCACCGAGGATGCCGCTCGTCACGCAGTGCTGCGGGCTGGCCGGGGTGGGCGAGCTGATGGTGGATGTCGCGGAGGCGTCCGGGTCCGAGGAGTTCTGGGACGCGGCCGAGACCATCGCCCTGCTCATCCTGGGCCGCAGCGGCGGCACCTGGTCCCGGCCCGTGTTCCCGGACACCGGGCTCGCCGGGCCGAGTGCCACCTGGGCCGGCGGCTCCGCGGGCGTCCTGGGCTTCTTCAGACGCCTGCGCGCCCGGGGCGGCCCACGGCTCGGCCGAGTCACCTGACCACCGCCACCGCCATCGCCCGCTTCGGCGCGGGCCGCCCCGCCGACCTCGCCCGCCGCGGCCTCCGCCGGTTCTTCCGGGACCGCGGGTCCGCGCTGGCATGGGGGACGAGTGCCCCACCGCCTGACGGGCCGACCATGAGGCGGCAAACGGATCATGGCGAGTTGAGGACCCGGCCACTGCGTCCCCGGACCGTCGCGGCGGGTCACCGCCCGGTACTTACCGCGCGGTGACGTCGGAAGCGTAGACCAGAGCTGTGCGGTGGTTGTACTGGATGGTGTACATGCTCTTCCCTCCGGTGACGACCCGGCCGGTGGAGGGGAAGTAGTCGTCGGTGGGGGCGGGTGCGGCGGTGGTGACGTAGGCCTGGCCGACGGGGATGGTGTAGAAGGACAGCGGGGCCTGGGTGGAGGGGGAGAGTCCGGCGGGGTATTCGCTCGCGTCCGGGTAGCTCGATCCGTACACCCCCACCGGTGAGGTGCCGGCGGCGCCCACCACCGTCACATCACGGGCGGGCGTGGTGTTGCAGCCGTGCGGGTTGAGGAACCAGACCTTCGTGCCGCTGTACCAGATGGCCGTCCAGTCGCCCTGCCGGTCGGCGACGACGAACTGCTGCCCGGCCGCCGCGGTGCTGCCCCAGTCGTTGACGCTGTCGCTGCTGACGCCGTCCGGATGGATGGCCTGGTCGCCGAAGAGCGGCGCGGTGGCGCTGGGCGCGGTGCGCAGATAGACGAAGTCGGAGGGTTGGGTCCGCTCGGTGCACTCGGGGGTGGCGCCGGTGGGGTCGTCGGACGGACAGACCCGCACGGTCTGCTGGTTGCGGGCGAACCCAGGGGTGATGGTGACCACGGAGCCCACGCTGCCCACGCCGTGCCGGCCGTCCACCGGGGCGTGCAGCAGCCGCATGAAGCGCTCCCAGTCCCAGGACGGGCCCGGGTCCCAGTGCATGCCGGAGACGAGGGCCGAGCCGGGCCCAGGCACGTTGTCATGCCCGATGATGTGCTGCCGGTCCAGCGGAATGCCGAAGCGCTCGGCCAGGTACCGGACGAGTTCCGCGCTGGTCTCGTACTCGGTCTGCGTGTACCAGGTGCCGCCCGCGGCGGCATACCCCTCGTGCTCGATGCCTATCGAGTGCAGGTTGGTCGAGTAGTTGCCCGCCTGGAAGGAGATGTCCTTGGTGGGCACCATCTGGGTCACGGCGCCGTCGGAGGAGCGTATGACGTAGTGCGCCGACCCGCCGCCCGGTTTCTGGAAGGTGTTCAGGGCGGCGTCGTAGGACGACTCCGTGTCATGAATGACGATGGAGTCGATCCTGATCCCGTTGGCGGGACGGTCGGACACCTGCCCATTGGCCGCCGCGGCCGGCAGGAAGGCGCAGTCGATGGTGGCGGGGCACTCGGAGTCGCCTGTCGCGGCCGTCGCTCTCAGATGCAGCACGGACAGATGCTTGACGGCCGGCTGGACGCTCGGGGAGGCGGGCAGCTCGATGTGCTGTCCGTCCCGGGTGGTCTCCTGCGCGCCGTTCTCGATGGTGGCGAACACCCGGTCGGCGAAGGCTCGCGCCGCCCGCTGCCCGGAGGAACCGCTGTAACGGGCAACGGCGGCGTACCACTTGCCCGAGTCCTTCGGCGTACTGCCGACCGCGCTCTTCTCGTACGAGGCGAGGAGGGCGGCACCCCCGCGGATGTTTGCGGCGTCGTCCGCGCGCAGTCGCTTCCCGGGCAGCCCCGTCAGCCGGGCGGCGGCCTGGAGGGTGTGCAGGGACGGATCGGAGGCCAGTTCGGCGAGATCGGCACGACCGACCGCACCCGCGTCGCCCGCGGCCAGCATCCCGGTCGTCACATCGGTCAGGTGCATGGGCCCGTAGCCACCGCCGGTACTGCGTTGACCATCATGGGCATCCCAGGCGGACTCGTGATACGCGACGGCGAGGAGGACGGGCAACGGGACGTGGTAGTCCGTCGCGGCCTTCTCAAAGGCGTGCTGACGGCTGTCGGCCGCTGTCCGATGTCCTACCGCTTGGGCGGCCGGGGATGCGGCCGCGACTCCCGCGGCGGCCAGCACTCCTGCCGCGAGAATCCGTGACAGCCGCCGGCGCGGTCTGTGCTCATGCACGTGTAGGTACCTGACTTTCCTTCGTCGATTCCGGACCTTGGAAGTCACCGCCGCAGCGTTCCAAGGCCGGGAAAGGGTCTGGAACTTGACTGGCCATAAGATGATCTTCACATGATGTGACGAAGATTGGGTGCGCCGGGTTCCCGCTCGCGGACCACGAGGTGGCAGGCACGGCGGGTCGGCGGCGTCTCCGCGCGGCCGGCAGATTCTCGACCGGTTTCCGCAGGCCCGTGTGATTGAGGTCGACTCGCGCTGGGGCATCCCGGACTCCACGGCAACGAGGGCAATGTACGGCGCGGTGGACGCCCTGATCTGCGGCTACACGGCGGACCTGGTGCGAGCGTTCCGCCAGTGGCCCACGGCCAAGGCATCCTTCGCCACCAAGTTCGTCAACCCGGACCTCCTGCTGATCCCACGTCACCAACCCGCACGGCACCAGACCCCGCTCCCTCATCCGTCCCGATCCAGGCGAAAGAGGGGCCCCGCGCAGGCAAGAACCGGCCCGTACGACCGGGAGTGCCGTGCGGCTTCACGTCCCTTGACGACCCTCTCTGTGAGCGCTAACAATGTTGCCATCACGGATCGGAGCCTCATGTCGCAGACCGCTGGCCGCACCGGCCCCCGCAAGGCGCCCACCATGTCGGACGTCGCGCAACTCGCAGGCGTGTCGCACCAGACGGTGTCACGGGTGCTGAGCGACCACCCCAACGTGCGGGAGTCGACCCGCGCGGATGTGCTCAGGGCGATCGGGCAGCTGGGGTACCGGCGGAACTCCTCGGCTCGGGCACTGGTCACCCGGCGCACGCTCACCCTGGGCGTGGTGGCCTGCAATCCGACGCTTTTCGGGCCGTCCAGCACGCTGTTCGGCCTGGAGGAGGCCGCGCGGGACGAGGGGTACATGGTCTCGGCGGTCACCCTGCGCCGTTACTCGGCCGCCGCCCTCAACGAGGCGATCGACCACCTCAGCGACTGGGGGGTGGAGGGCATCGTGGTGATCGTCCCGCACCGCGAGGCGGTCACCGCGCTGTCCGAACTGCGGCTGCCCTTCCCCGTGGTGACCGTGGAGGGCGGGCACAGCCTGCCGATACCGGTGGTCTCGGTGGACCAGTGGCTCGGGGCGCGGATGGCGACGAGCCACCTGCTGGCCGCCGGCCACCGCACGGTCTGGCACGTCGCGGGCCCGCCGAGCTGGCTCGAGGCGGAGGCAAGGGCCGACGGCTGGCGCTCGGTGCTGGAGGAGGCCGGCGCCGTCGTACCGCCGCCGATCCAGGGCGACTGGACCCCGCTGTCGGGCTACCGGGCCGGGCAGGAGCTCGCGGGCCGGGTGACCGCGGGAGCGGCGGGCCGCGGCTCTCCCGAAGTGACCGCGGTCTTCGTCGCCAACGACCAGATGGCGCTGGGGGTGCTGCGCGCCTTCCGCGAGGCCGGCCTGTCGGTCCCCGGCCATGTGGCCATAGCGGGGTTCGACGACATCCCCGAGGCCGAGTTCTTCACCCCGCCGCTCACCACCGTCCGCCAGGACTTCACCGCCCTCGGCCAGGCGAGCATCCGGCTGCTGATCAGCCGGCTGGGGTCCGGTACCACCGAGGACGACGACGAGCGCGTGGTGATCGAGCCGCGGCTGATCGTCCGAGGCAGCAGCACCCTTTCCTGACCGGCGCCACCCTTCCCGCCGCACGACGCATCACCTGACAGCGCTCCAGGAGTCCCCGGCGGCGCTCCAGGCCCCCCGACAGTGCTCCACGACTTCCCGACGGCGTTCCGGCGAGCCGTCGCCACCCAGCGCACCCCTTTCCGGCGCACGCATCGCGCCCGCGGCGCCCGGCACGGTCCGGGCCCCGCCCGCGTCGGCCACGACTGGAGGAGACCTTGACCACCGATCCCCCCGCGGTCACCCTCGGCATCGACTTCGGCACACTCTCCGGACGGGTGCTGGTCGTATCGGTCGACGACGGCGCGGAACTGGGCAGTGCCGTGCACGAGTACGCCCACGGTGTCGTCGACCGGGAACTGCCCTGTGGGGTCCCGCTGCCGCCCGACTGGGCGCTCCAGATCCCGCAGGACTGGCGCGACGTGCTGCGTCTCGCCGTACCGCGAGCGCTCGCGGACGCCGATGTGACCCCCGAGCAGGTCGTGGGCATCGCCACCGATTTCACCGCCTGCACGGTGCTTCCCACCACCTGGGACGGCACCCCGCTGTGCGAGCTGCCCGAATACCGCGACCGCCCCCACGCCCACCCCAAGCTGTGGCGCCACCACGCCGCCCAGCCGGAGGCCGACCTCATCGTCGAGCGCGCGCTGCGGAGCGGGCAGACCTGGCTGGCCCGCTACGGGGGCCGGATCTCCAGCGAGTGGCAGTACGCCAAGGCACTCCAGGTGCTGCGCGAGGACCCCGGCGTCTACGCCGCCGCCGACCGCTGGATCGAGGCGGCCGACTGGATCGTGTGGCAGCTCACCGGCGCGGAGAGCCGCAACCCGTGCACCGCGGGCTACAAGGGCATCCACCAGGACGGCCGCTATCCCGGAGAGGCGTTCCTGGCCGGGCTGCACCCCGACTTCACCGGTTTCACCGCCAAGCTGGAACACCCTCTGACCCCGCTCGGTGCCCCCGCCGGTCGGCTCACCCCCCGGGCCGCCGCCCTCACCGGGCTGCGCGAGGGCACGGTCGTAGCCGTGGGGAACGTGGACGCACACGTCACCTGCGCCGCCGCGCAGGCCCTCGATCCGGGCCGGATGCTCGCCATCATGGGCACCTCGACCTGCCACATCCTCAACTCCGACGTGCTCGCCGAGGTTCCGGGCATGTGCGGCGTGGTGCGGGACGGGGTGGTGCCGGGGCTGTGGGGGTACGAGGCCGGGCAGAGCGGCGTCGGCGACATCCTGGCCTGGGCCGTGCGCAACGCCGTACCGGACGAGTACGCGGCCGAGGCCCGCCGCCGGGGCATGGACGTGCACGAGTTGCTGACGGAGCGCGCCTCGGCCCAACCGGTGGGCGCACACGGTCTGCTGGCCCTCGACTGGCACAGCGGCAACCGCTCGGTACTGGTCGACCACCACCTGTCCGGGCTGGTCCTGGGCCTCACCCTCGACACCCGGCCCGAGGACGTCTACCGGGCCCTGATCGAGGCCACCGCCTTCGGTACCCGCACCATCGTCGAGGCGTTCGAGACGGCGGGCGTCCCGGTGACCGACTTCACGGCGGCCGGCGGACTGCTGCGCAACCGCTTCCTCATGCAGGTCTACAGCGATGTTCTCAACCGTCCCGTCCACGTGCTCGCCTCCACGCAGGGACCGGCCCTGGGCGCCGCCGTCCACGCCGCCGTCGCCGCCGGCGCCCACCCCGACATCCGTACCGCCTCCGCCGCCATGGGCCGCCGACAGGAGAACGCCTACATCCCCGACCCGGCCCGGAGTGCCGCCTATGACCGCCTCTATGCCGAGTACCGCGCCCTGCACGACCACTTCGGGCGCGGCGGCAGCGATGTGATGCACCGGCTCCGAGCGCTGCGCTCGGCCGCCCTGGCCGCGCACCCGACGACGTGAGCGCCGGGAATGTTAGCGCTCACAACGCGGGTTGTCAGCGCTCACCCGCGCCCGCCCCGTTCGCCCTGCCCCGCCGCACCAGGCCCGCCCCGCCCTGCCCGTCCCCGAGAACCCCGAGGTCGCCGTCATGAACGCAGAGCCGCTCTCCCCGGACGCCGCCACCGTGGTCGCCGCGCTCCGCGAGGAGCTCAGCGAACTCCATCAGGAACTGGTCCGCTACGACCTCGTGGTGTGGACCGGCGGAAACGTGTCCGGGCGCGTTCCGGGGCAGGACCTGTTCGTCATCAAGCCCAGCGGCGTCCCCTACGAACGGCTGACCCCGGAGTCCATGGTCGTCTGCGACCTCGAAGGACGCGTGGTCGACGGCGGCGGACTCAAGCCGTCCTCCGACACCGCCGCGCACGCGTACGTCTACCGGCACATGCCCGAGGTCGGCGGCATCGTCCACACCCACTCCACCTACGCCTGCGCATGGGCGGCTCGCGGCGAACCGGTGCCGTGCGTACTGACGGCCATGGCCGACGAGTTCGGCGCCGAGATCCCCGTCGGACCCTTCGCGGTGATCGGCGACGACTCGATCGGCCGCGGCATCGTGGAGACCCTGACCGGTCACCGCTCGCCCGCCGTACTGATGCGCAATCACGGGCCGTTCACCATCGGACCCAGCCCGCGCGCCGCCGTGAAAGCCGCCGTGATGTGCGAGGACGTCGCGCGCAGCGTGCACATATCCCACCAGCTCGGCCGGCCGCTGCCGATCGACCCCGAAGCCGTCGACCGGCTCCACCACCGCTACCGCCACGCCTACGGCCAGCCCGGCACGTCCGCCCAGTGAGGAGCCAACAGGCCATGACACCGCCCGCCGCCTTCGAGGTCTGGTTCGTCACCGGAAGCCAGGGCCTCTACGGCAAGGAGACCCTCCACCAGGTCGCCGAGCAGTCCCGGTCCGTCAGCGACCGGCTCGCCGCCGTCCCCGGCGCCCCCGTCCGCGTCGTCCACAAGCCGGTGCTCACCGACTCCGCGGCCATCCTCTCCCTCGTCCTGGAAGCGAACGCCGACCCGGCCTGCGTCGGCCTCATCGCCTGGATGCACACCTTCTCGCCCGCCAAGATGTGGATCTCGGGCCTCGACATGCTCCGCAAGCCGCTGCTCCACCTGCACACCCAGGCCGACGCCGAACTCCCGTGGGCCACCATCGACATGGACTTCATGAACCTCAACCAGGCCGCCCACGGGGACCGGGAGTTCGGGTACATCCAGACACGGCTGGGAGTAGCCCGCAAGACCGTCGCGGGCCACGTCTCGGATCCCGCGACCGCCCCCCGCGTCCACGCCTGGATGCGTGCCGCCCTCGGGTACGACGCGCTGCGCCGGCTGCGGCTGGCCCGGTTCGGCGACAACATGCGCGACGTCGCCGTCACCGAGGGCGACAAGGTCGAGGCGCAGCTGCGGTTCGGCGTCTCGGTCAACACCTACGGTGTCACCGACCTGGTCGACGCCGTGGACTCGGTGCCGGACACGGCCGTCGCCACCCTGGTCGAAGAGTACGCCGACACCTACCGCGTAGCCCCCGAACTGGTCGCCGGCGGCGGACGGCACGACGCCCTGCGCTACGCAGCCCGTATCGAACTGGGTCTGCGCGGCTTCCTCGCCGACGGCGGCTTCGGCGCCTTCACCACCAACTTCGAGGACCTGGGCGGGCTTCGGCAGCTGCCCGGCATCGCGGTGCAGCGCCTGATGGCCGACGGGTACGGGTTCGGTGCCGAGGGGGACTGGAAGACCTCCGCACTGCTGGCGGCCCTCAAGACGGTCGGCAGCGGACGCCCTGCGGGCACCTCCTTCATGGAGGACTACACCTACCACCTGGTCCCCGGCGAACAGCTCGTCCTCGGCGCCCACATGCTGGAGGTGTGCCCCAGCATCGCCGCGGGACAGCCCAGCTGCGAGATCCACCCGCTCGGCATCGGCGGCCGCGAGGACCCCGTCCGGCTGGTCTTCGACGCCGCACCCGGCCCGGCCACGCTGGTCGGCCTCGTCGACCTCGGCGACCGGTTCCGGCTGGTGGCCAACCGCGTCGACGTCGTCCCGCCGCCGGAGCCGCTGCCCCGCCTGCCGGTGGCCAGGGCCCTGTGGCGCCCCGCGCCCGACTTCGGGACCGCGACCGAGGCCTGGCTGACTGCGGGCGGCCCGCACCACACCGTGCTGACCTCGGCGGTGGGCACGGAGGAACTGGCCGACCTCGCGGACATGCTCCGCACGGAACTGCTGCTCATAGACGAGACCACCGACCTGCGGCAGCTGATCAAGGAGATCCGCTGGAACCAGGCGTACTACCGGCTCGCCGGCGGCCTGTGAGCCCAACCCTGGGCCCAGCCCGAGCACCGGCTCGCGGATCCGCCACCGGCGGGGGAGCGGTCACCGATCCGAGCGGCGCGGCCGGCGGGTACGGGCGGCCCTGAGCGTCGCGTGCCGCAGACGGCCGACCGAGAACCGCCGTACGCGGCCGACCGGCAAACCGCCGCACCACCCGAGCACCGGCACCGCGTGCCCGTCATGCCCGATTGCCTGGCGGGCACGCGGTGCTCTCGAGCGGCAGTCCAGCCATGCCCCCGCCCGTACACCCGCCATGCACGTGGCCATCACACGGCTCCGCACTCGTGGCGCCGGAGGCATGTTACGGCGCGACTCCCGGGGGCCCTGCCGATGCACCGCGCACGGCCCGCACACGACAGCCGACGGGGTGTCGGGGCGGCCTTGACCCTGAGCCCAACTCGCCTCCGTCCGGGGCGAATCCAGGGCGTTTTTCTTCCGCGTAACACCTTGACGTCACAGCGGTGAGCGCTAACAATCTCAGCCAAGCAAGGGAGCGGAGGCAGGGCCGCGATGCCGGGGACGGCGTCCGGCGGGCGTCCGGTGGACGGTGCGTGGAAGTGTGTCTCCCGCTCCGGCCGCGGCGGCGCAGCCTTGTGGGAAAGCCCCGTTCGGTCCGCCCTGTGGTCGCACAGGGCCCGCTTCGGTGGCGCCCTTACGGCGGCGGCGGGTTGGCGCCGGCCGGGGCGGGGACTGGCGCGGACGTGTTCCGGTAAAGCAAATGTGAGCGCTAACAGGCCGCGAGGCCCTTTCTGCAGAGGATGTCGAACATGCGTGGTGTGCGGTCCGTCCGGCGGGCGGGAACGGGACAGGGCACCGGCCTGGTGACTCGGCCGGTGCGCTGGGGAGTCGCCGGGGTCGCCGCCATGGCGCTGCTGGCGACCGGAGGATGCAGCAAGAGTGGCGCCGGCGGCTCCTCCTCGGGAGCGGGGGCGGACGCGTCGGCCTCCTCGGCGGGAGTGGCGATCAAGGGCGACATCACCTTCAACGACGCGAAACTCGCCGAGCTCGACGCCGCCCTCAAGGCCGCCCTCGCCGGCAAGGACGTGTCGAAGCAGGAGCTGGCGATGGTGGTGAACGTCGCGACGGACTACTGGAACGCGGGCAAGGTGGGGTTCGACAAGGGCGTGTCCTCGCTCGGCGTCAAGGGCACCTACCAAGCTCCGGCCAACGGCCGCCTGGACCAGCAGCTGTCGATCATCCAGACGCTGCGGGGCCAGGGGATCACGGGCCTGAGCGTGTCCGCGATCGACCCGACCGCCATCAAGGCGCCGATCAGCTCGGCCAACAAGGCCGGCATCCCCGTGCTGGCGATCGACTCGCCGCTGCCCAAGGAGGACGGCGCCGCCCTCTACTTGGGCACCCCCAACTACCAGGCCGGGCAGAAGGCCGGCGAGGCGATGAAGGAGGCACTCGGCGGCAAGGGGCAAGTAGTCGTCCTGGTCGGCTCGTTGACCACGTCCAACGCCGTGCAGCGGATCGCCGGCTTCGAGGATGCCCTCAAGGGGTCCGGCGTGAAGGTCGTGCAGAAGCTGAGCGACGGTATGGACGCCTCCAAGGCTCTGACCAACGCCCAGACCGCCATCCAGACCAACCCCGACGTCAACGGGCTCTACGGCGTGTACTCCTACGACGGCCCGTCCGCGGGGCAGGCGGTGAAAGCAGCCGGGAAGACCGGCAAGGTGAAGATCATCTCCGACGACAGCGACCCGCAGACGCTGAAGTTCATCCGCTCCGGCGTCATCCAGGCGACCGTGCTGCAACAGCCTTACCAGCAGGGATACACCGGCGCGTACCTGCTGACCGCGCTCAAGGTGCTGGGCGAGAGCGCCACGATGAAGATCGTCCGGCCCTACCTGGAGCAGGACGGGACGACACTCAGCTCCGGGGTGGGTCTGGTGACGCGGGCCAACCTCGCCGACTACCAGGCCAAACTGAAGCACCTGGGCATCAGCTGATGGCCGCCGGCAGCGAGAGCGCCGCCTGTCTGCGCCAGGTGACCAAGACGTACGGGCCGGTGAAGGTGCTGGACATCCCCCGGCTGGACCTGGCACGCGGGCAGATCGTCGCCGTCGTCGGCGAGAACGGAGCCGGCAAGTCCACGCTGATGGGCGTGCTGTCCGGCACCGTCACCCCCAGCACCGGAACCATCGAGGTGGCCGGTCGGCCGCTGGCACCGGGCCGGCCCGACCACGCCCGCGAACTCGGGGTGGCGCTGGTCGCCCAGGAGTTCCCGCTCGTGGGCCGGCTGAGCGTGGCGGAGAACCTGCTGCTCGGCCGCCGCCCGGCGGGGGCGGCCGGCACCCTGCTCGGCCGGCTCGTGGTCGACCGCCCCGCGGCGCGGGCCGAGGCTCGGGCGCTGCTGGCCGAGGTCGGCGTCGGGCAGGTCGACGTGGACCGCATGGTGGAGCGCTACCCGGTGCCGGTGCGGCAGATGATCGAGATCGCCAAGGCGTGGGGCCACCACCCGGTGGTGCTCATCCTCGACGAGCCCACCTCCTCGCTCGGTCCCGTGGAAGCCGGTCGCGTGCTGGAGCTGGCCCGTCGGCACGCCGCCGCCGGGGGAGCGGTTCTCTTCATCGGCCACCGCCTGGACGAGGTACGGGCCGTCGCCGATCGCGTCATCGTGCTGCGCGGCGGCCGGCTGGTGGCCGACCTCTCCCCGCACGAGGCGACCGAGGAGAGAATGATCCGGGAGATGGTCGGCAGCGAACTCGCGCGGGCCGACCTCGCGCCGCCCCCCTCCGTCGAGCGGGCCCGGACGCTGTCCGTGCGCGGCCTGACGGCGGACGGCTTGGGCCCGGTCGACCTGGAGGTGCGCGCCGGCGAGATCGTGGGCGTGGCCGGACTCATGGGTTCCGGCCGCAGTCGGCTGCTGCACACCCTCATGGGCGCCCAGCCGCGGACCGCGGGCGAGGTCCTCCTCGACGGGGCGGACTTCCGGCCCCGCCACCCAGCCGACGCCGTCGAGGCCGGCGTCGGGCTGGTACCCGAGGACCGCAAGGCGCAGTCGCTGCTGCCGGCCCACTCGGTGCGGTGGAACGTCACCCTGGCCACCCTGCGCCGGATCAGCCGGCGCGGGGTCCTGCGGCCGCGCAGGGACAAGGAACACGCGGCGCGCATCATCGAGGACCTGGGGGTGCGGCTGCACAGCCACGAGCAGCCGATCTCCGACCTGTCCGGCGGCAACCAGCAAAAGGCGGTCTTCGGGCGGTGGCTGGCCGCCCGGCCGAAGCTGCTGCTGCTCGACGAACCCACCCGCGGGGTGGACGTGGGCGCCAAGGCGGAGATCTACGCCTTGATCGACGAGGCCGCACAGGGCGGCCTCGCCGTTCTCGTCGCCTCCTCGGAGCTCGAGGAACTGCTGTGGATCTGCCACCGGATCGTGGTGATGGCACACGGCAGGATCGTCGCCGACCTCCCGCGCGACCGGTTCGGCAAGGAAGTGATCATGACGGCGGCGGCCGGGACACAGTCCGCTGCGGCCCCCCAGCGGAAGGCAAGCACATGAACACCAGTACGGCCGCGGCGCCGACCGCGGCGGTGACCGAGGACAAGAGGCGCCGGCCCTTCGTCCGGCTGCTGGAGACACCCGAGGTCGGAGTAGTGGCCGCCTGCGTCGTCGTGTTCGTCGCGCTGGCACTCGACAAGTCGTCCTTCGCCGGCGCGGTCAACCTCCAGGGCATGGGCTTCGACCTGGCCCAGTACGGGCTGATCGCGATCGGCGAGTCACTGGTGATCCTCACCGGCGGGATCGACCTGTCCGTGGGCGCGCTGCTGGGCACCAGCGTCATCCTGATGTCCTGGTTCGACGTCCGGGCCGGACTCCCTCCAGTGGTGGCGATCCTGCTGACGCTGCTGATCGCGGGCGCCGTCGGCCTGGTGCACGGACTCGCCGTCACCCGGTTGAAGATGGCCCCGTTCGTGGTGACCCTGGTGACGTACACCGTCGCGCAGGGCGTCACCCTGGCCATCACCTCCGGCACGTCGATCACGGGCATCGGCGGCACGTTCAGCGACCTCGGCCAGACGTACGTGGCGCAGGTGCCCCTCCCGCTCATCCTGTTCGTCGTGGTCGCACTGGTCGCCTGGTTCTTCCTGGAACGCACGTACGCCGGCCGGCAGGTCTACGCCGTCGGCGGCAACCCGGAGGCGGCCCGGCTCGCCGGCATCCGCGGCGACCGGCGCGTCGTGTCCATGTACGTCACCAGCTCGCTGCTGTCGGCGTTCGCCGGGATCCTCGTGCTCGGCCGGATGGGGGTCGGCTCCGCCAGCGGCGTCGGCGTGGGCTGGGAGCTCTCGGCGATCGCCGCCGCGGTGATCGGCGGCGTCAGTCTGGTCGGCGGGCAGGGCCGGATCATCGGCATCGTCGCGGGCACCATCCTGCTCGAACTCATCAACAACGGCCTGACGACCCTCCAGATCAACCCCAACTACACCGACATCGTGCTCGGTTGCGTGCTCGGACTGGCCATCACCGCCGACCGACTGCGCGCCCGCAGCATCGCCCGCCGCGGCTGAACCTCCGCCCCTGACCCCGCCCTGGGGGCGGCACCCCGGCACCCCCCGGCGCCCGGCCGCACCGCGCCCGGCGGCCCCCAGAGCGACGCCCGGCACTCCGTGACCGGCCCTCCTCCCACGACTTGCCGCGGCGCAACTCCCTGACGACCACCTGGCCGGCACCCCGTGGCCGAGTACCGGTCCGGGACCCTCACATCCGCCTTTCGAAGGAGGACACCCGTGTCCGCACCCGCACCGTCGCGCCTGCTGCGCAGGCTCAGAAAATGGGCGTTGTCCGCTGCCGCCGCCACCGCACTCGTCGCCGGCGTCCTCGTCGGCGGCGCCCAGACCTCACAGGCCGCCGGATCTCTGCCCTGCGACATCTACGCCTCGGGCAACACCCCGTGCGTAGCCGCCCACAGCACCACCCGCGCCCTGTACTCCTCCTACAACGGCGCGCTCTACCAGGTCCGGCGCGCCTCCGACAACACCACGAAGGACATCGGCGTGCTGAGCGCCGGCGGCTATGCCAACGCCGCGGCGCAGGACTCCTTCTGCGCCGGCACCACCTGCGTCATCACCGTCATCTACGACCAGTCCGGCAGGGGCAACAACCTCACCCAGGCCCCCGGCGGCGGCGCGGCCGGCGGCCCGGACAACCTCGCCAACGCCACCGCGGCCCCGACCACGGTCGCCGGCCACAAGGCGTACGGAGTCTTCGTGGCCCCCGGCACCGGCTACCGCAACGACCACACCTCCGGGATCGCCACCGGTGACGCCGCCGAGGGGATGTACGCCGTCCTGGACGGCACGCACTACAACGGCGGCTGCTGCTTCGACTACGGCAACGCCGAGACCAGCAACAACGACACCGGCAACGGCCATATGGAGGCCATCTACTTCGGCAACATCAAGGTCTGGGGCTACGGCTCGGGCAACGGGCCGTGGGTGATGGCCGACCTGGAGAACGGCCTGTTCTCCGGCGTCAACGCCGGCTACAACGCCAACGATCCCAGCGTCAGCAACCGGTACCAGACCGCCATGGTCAAGGGCGGCCCCAACCAGTGGGCCATCCGGGGCGGCAACGCGGCCGCCGGAAGCCTGTCGACCTACTACAGCGGCGCACGCCCCAACGTCTCGGGCTACAACCCCATGCACAAGGAGGGGGCGATCATCCTGGGCATCGGCGGCGACAACAGCAAGGGCGCGGCGGGAACCTTCTACGAGGGCGTGATGACCTCGGGCTACCCCTCCGACGCCACGGAGAACGCCGTACAGGCCAACCTCACCTCCGTCGGCTACGGCAACGGCTCGTCCACCGGCCCGGGCTCGCTGACACCCGGCTCGAAGATCTCACTGCGGGCCACCACGTCGTGCTGCACCACCGACTACATCCAGCACGACGCGGCGGACAGCAACGTGGTGATCGCCCCCGTCACCTCCTCCAGTTCCGCGACCGACAAGGGCGACGCGACCTGGGTGGTGCGGGCCGGCCTGGCCAACACCTCCTGCGTCTCCTTCGAGTCCGCCAACGCCTCGGGCCAGTACCTGCGCCACTCCAACTTCAAACTCCAGCTCAACACCGACGACGGCACCTCGCAGTTCGCCCAGGACGCCACCTTCTGCCCGCAGAGCGGGCACAACGGGCAGGGCTACTCGTTCCAGTCCGTCAACTACACCGACAAGTACCTGCGCCACTACGACTACACCGTGTACCTCGCGAGCAACGGCGGCTCCAACGCCTGGGACAGCGCCACGTCCTGGAACGACGACACCAGCTGGGTGGTGGGCTCGCCCTGGGCCTGACCGGCACCTCCTGACCCTCGTCGTACGGGTGCCGCCCGCTCCGGGGCGGCACCCGTCCGCCGGAGCCACAGGGGAACGACCGTGCCGGTCCTCGCCGGCACACTGGATGGACCGTTGGGCCGGACGCCGCCTGACCCGTGGCCCTCGCCTGCGGCGTGCTGCCGGCCGGTACCGCGGCGTCGCCGGAGACGGCGAGCACCGGAGCCGAGTCGGCGCACCGGGTTCCAACAACCCGGTGGCGTCCGGTTCCCCCGGCCCGGAAGCCGCATGTGGAAGGGCGCGCCGGCCGGCAGCCGTCAGGCCGTGGTCGTCTACGGCGACAATGAGCGCAGTCCCGTCGGCGCGTTCACCCTGACGGACGCGGGCGGCTCCCTCACGGATCCGGGCAGCCGTCTGCCCTACTGGTACGACGGCAACACCTTCGCGTCCATGACGGAGGAGGGCGACGAACACGCCCATGACTTCGACTACGTCATCGCCAGCGACGGCACGTCCGCCTGCGGCACCACGGTCAGGCGCCAGGGTCCGCTTCGGGGTGCGCGAACCGCACGGGCTTTCCCAGCGACCGGGCGTAGACGATTTCGGCTCGGGTGCTGTCTCCGATGTAGTCGCCGACTACGAGCACGTCATCAGCGAGCCGGATCTTCGCCCGGTGCAGATCGTCGAGTCGACCCTTCAGCGCCTCGGCGTCGACGGGATCGGACCAAAGTCCGCGCGGCGACTTCATGTCGATGCCCGGTTTGACGACAATCTTCCCGGCTTTGGTCTCCCGTAGATCGGCCTCGTTCATCTCGGCCAGGAAGCGGGCGGAGCCGCAGATCACGACGATGTGCGGGAGGCTCAACAGCTTCTTCGCGTCGGCGAGCTTCTCCTCGGGAGTGAGCAGTTGCGGGTATGACACCGGTTCCTCCTGGTGTTGCGGTTCAAGGGGTGCCTGCGGAATTGAGAACGAGGGCGCCCAAAATTGGTCCCCGAAGCCGCCGGGACTGGTCGGTGGATTGAACGGGCGGTCGGAGGGCTGCGAGCCCGAGGGGTGCTCGCCTGGAGGCACGCTGCTGACCTGCCCCGATCATCTCGGCGGGGGCCGCGCATGCGCGGGGAGTGCCCACCTGGCTCTCCTCTCTTGCCGGATCGGTGTTGAAAATCAGATCGCCAAACGTGGGAGCCGATTACTACGGTGTGACGCCATGCCCCTGCACATGAAGCTGACCGCGATAACACTTGACTGTGCCGACCCCGAGACGCTGGCCGCGTTCTATCAGCAAGCCACCGGGTTCGAGCTTCACCCCAGGTCGGACAGCGATTTCGCTGGTCTCACTCGCGAGGACGGGCTCTTCATCGGCTTTCAGAGGGTTGATGACTACCGGGCTCCGCAGTGGCCCGACCGGACCGCGCCGCAGCAACTGCACCTTGACTTTGCGGTTGACGACCTGGATGAGGCCGAGGCCCTGCTGCTGGAGCTGGGCGCGATCAAGCCGGAGTGCCAACCGGGCGGCGACAGGTGGCGGGTTCTCACCGACCCGGCCGGTCATCCCTTCTGCCTGACCAGGAGCCGAGCTGTGCCGCAGCTTACGCTCGATCAGCCGCGCACTTCGGTGTGACCTTGCGATCGCGTCCGACGCGCGCGACGGCTGGAACGGCCAGGGCATGATCATTGGGGGTTGTGTGGACTCCTGAAGATCGTGCGATGGCCGCGGGCCGGTTTCGACGGGTGGAACCACGGGCGTCCGCCCGCGTCTTCGTGCTCGGCCTGCTGTCCTATCGAGCGGAAGAACTGCTGGCGGCTGGCCGAACAGGCCGGGCACGCCCGCCCAGGTCCGATGCGACGACTACCGCGAAGCGCCCGTTGGGACGCGGACGAGGTCCGCGTGCAGCGGCAGTACACCAGCACCGTCGGCCGGATCGAGAACACCCAGGTCGGGGCGTGTTCCTCGCTCGCCTCCAGCAAGGGACGGGTGCTGATCGACCGCCGGCTCTACCTGCCCCAGCACTCCTGGTGCCAGGACGCCGAACGCCGCACCCTGGACGCCTCCCGGGTGACCGGCGACGAGGCATATGGCCAGGACCCGAGCCTGCGCGCCCTGCTCGAGTCCCGCCGGATCACATACGTCCTGGCCGTCGCCCGCAGCACCCGGGTGCGGATCAACCATGGGCGAACCGCCGTCCGCGCGGACACCGTCGCCGACCGCCTGCCCGCCTCGGTGGCGCCATGCGGAGCGAGCGCGCGGAGACCTTCGCCAGGTGCACCACCGATCTGGGGCTTGCATCCACGGCAGCCGCGGCCGCCGGCGCCGGCGGAATCTCGGCATCCGACGAGCCCAGGTCTACTGGCGCGCTCCACACCTGGCTGGTGCGCGAGGCCGTGCCGGGGGTTGGACCGAGCCCACTGGGGCAGATGTGAGCGCGCACCATGTCGGGCTGAGGGAAAATCGGACGACACAGCGTACGGCTTGAGGAGGCGGCAGCGGTGCCGGAGCAGGGACACAGAGAGGACTCTGTGCAGGCCAAAGACGCGTCGCTGGGGCCCGCAGCGAGTGCGCTGGAGGTCATCGGCAGTGGTGCCTATGTGGTGGACAAGGCGGGCCGGATACTGGCGGTCAACAGCGCCGCGCTTCGTCTGCTGGGCAGGAGCGCGGAGAACGTGGTCGGGCAGGACGCGCACGAATTGCTGCACCGTGGGGCACACGGTCGTCCGCTGGCCGCGGCGCAGTGCGGGATGCGCCAAGCGTTCCACAGTGGACGAGCCGCCCAGGGCGACCAGGAGTTCTTCGCTCACGGTGACGGCTCCGTCATTCCTGTCTCGTGGTTGATCACTCCGTACGAGCTCGGCGGTCAGGAAACCGGCACGCTCGTGATTTTTCACTGCCCTGATCCCTCGGCGCCGGCGGCACGGACTGCCGACCGCCCCGCTGTGCCGCTGACGGAGGTGGAGCGGCTGGCCCTGCTGGCCGAGACCACCACGCGGCTGACCTCCACCCTGGACGCCGACGAGACGGTACGGCGGCTCACGGATCTGCTCCTGCCCAGACTGGCGGACTGGGTGGTCGTCGACCTGATCGTGGAGCGGGACGAAGTGTGGCGCAAGGCCGTGGTCCAGGCCGACGGTACGGCGCTGAAGCACCGTACCGACCTCGAAGGGCCGATGCCGCCGATCCCCGAGGAGTCGCCTATGCCGCTGTCGCGGGCGCTGCGCGGGGTCACGTCCACGCTGGCGGGACCTGAGAACTACCGAGGCGCGCCCGACTCGGGGATCGCGGTGGAACAGCACAAGCTGTTCGAGGCCACCGGCATCCACTCCGCGGCCATCGTGCCGCTGCGCGGCGCGCGTGACGTCCTGGGGGCCCTGACGCTGGGCCGGTCCACGACGCCGGGCAACTACACCGACTCCGACATCCCGCTGTTCGAGGACATCGGTCGCCGCGCCGCACTGGCGCTGGACAATGCCCGCCTCTACCAGCGCCAGCGCGCGGTGGCCGAGACCATGCAAAAGCACCTGCTGCCGCAGATGCCCCAGGTGCAGGGGCTGGAGATGACCGTCCGCTACCTGCCCGCACCCGACGCCTCGCAGGTCGGCGGGGACTGGTACGACGCTTTCACCCTGCCGGACGGCGCGATCGCCGTGGCCATCGGGGACGTCGTCGGGCACGACCTGGAGGCGGCCGCGGGCATGGCCCAGATGCGGAACATCCTGCGCGCCTACGCCTGGTCCCAGCAGCGCCCCGCCAGCCGAGTCGTGGCACACCTGGATGAGGCGATCCAGCCCCTCACCGACGTCACCATGGCCACGCTGGTCTTCGCCCGTCTGGCCCAGACCACCGACGACACGTGGGAACTCACCTGGACGAACGCCGGCCACCCCCCGCCGCTGCTGGTCACTCGGGACGGCCTGGCTGACTACCTCACCGACGGACACGGCCTCCTGCTGGGCACTGGCCTGCGGCAGCACACGACCCGGCCCGACGCCGTCGCAAAGCTCCCGCCGGGTTCCACCTTGGTCCTCTACACCGACGGTCTCATCGAGACTCCGGGCTGCTCCCTCGACGACGGGATGGAGCGTCTTCGGCAGCACGCCGCAGCGCTCGCGCACCGCCCGCTCGCGTCGTTCACGGACCAACTGCTGCACCGCGCCCGCCCGACGGGCCACGACGATGTCGCTCTCCTCGCCGTACGCACCCCCCGCTGATCCCGCAGCGGGGGGACGACCGTACCGCCGTCGTGGACGACGCTGACAGGTGAACGCCTCACGTGCGCACTGAAGCAGGTACGGCGGCAGACCGGGCACACTGCCGGGGGGAGCTACGAAGCCCTGGATGCCCTTGCCGGCCGCCTGCCGCCCGTCGATCTGGTCGCCGCACGCCGCCGGGTGGGGCCGAGCACCATCCCGATGCCGGAGTTCCCCCGGTTGGGGGTCGCGCGATTCCGTTGCCCTCGCGGCTGCCCCTGGTTCCACGAAGAGGACGCGCACCGAGCACGACCAGGAGGTGCACGTCGGCAATGGTCTCGCCCGACGCGGCAGCACGTCGGCTCAGGCTGGCGCCTCCTGTGCTACACCGGCTCGGCGGGCACCTGGGGAGCGGCCGCGAACGCTAGACCTTTGCCTCCTGGTACTGGCCCAGGAAGATCGGCGTCCCGTGCTCCACCCGCCACAGGAACAGCCCTGGCTCCTCGTCCACCTCCGCGGCGCGGTTCCGGAAGGCGAACGTCCGGGTGATGCCCCGGTACGACACGGCCCTCAGCCGGTGGGTGAGGTTGCTACGGTCCACAGGGCCCGTTCCCGGGGACGCGAGGGCGTGCGCGACGAGACCGAGGGCGTGCGCGACGAGACCGAGGGCGTCGTAGCCCTCGGCCGCGCCCCGGCCGACGCTCTGGACGCCGTACCGTTTCTTGAACGACCGTACGAAAGCGGCGGCAGGCGCAAGACGGGACGGGTCCACGAACGTCGCCGAGAAGACCCATCCCTCGGCCGCGGGACCGGCCGCGCGCAGGAACTCGGGCGTGAGGACGGCTTCGGTCGCCGCGGGGGTGCCGGTGAACCCCGCCGCCCGTAGCGCCCGTGCGCAGGAGGCCGCGCGCCGAGAGGAGCTACCGCAGTAGACGACGGCCTGTGCGCGTGCCGCGATGGCGGCGGTGACCGCGGGACCGAAGTCAGCCGTGGCGGCGACTTGGTGGCGGACGATCGTGCCGTTCGACGGAGGGTTCGCAGCCAGGTTCTGGGCGATCAGCCAGCTGTAATCGCGGGCCGCCTGGTCCTCGACGAGGAAGGTGCGGCGGGCCGGGCGCACGCTGGTGAGATAGCGGACCAGGGGTGTGTCGATCGCGGTGTCGGAAGGACGCAGCTGGAACACGGACGACGTGGAGTTCTTCATGTCCACCGCGGCGTACAGGGAGTCCGAGCCCGCCCAGGCCGTCACCATCGGCAGGAGCGCCGCCTTGTACTGGTCCGCGGCCGCGAGGGCCGTGGTGTCGGACGTCGGCCCGATCACCGCGCACACCCGGCCGTCCGCGACGAGGCGTCGGGCCGCCTCCTTGGCCCGGCCCGCGTCTCCCGCGTCGTCGAGGACGGTGAGGGCCAGGTCGAAGGGGCGGTCCGCGCGCGCGTTGTGCTGTTCCACCGCCAGCCGGACGCCGTGCTCGACCGAGGCACCGAGCTCCTTGCCGGAACCGGAGAGGTCGGCCTGCACGGCGACGGTACGGCGTGGGCGGGAGGGGGCGGCGGACGGTGAATTGCCGCGGCCGGTCAGCCAGGCGGCCGTGGAGCCGCCGACGGTCAGCATGACGGCCGCCGTACCGCCCAGCACCAGCAGGCGCCGGCGGCTCGGGGCGGGCGGCTCGTCCACCGGCGTTTCCGGTGTCGTGGGCCGCTCGGGCTCGGGCAGGCGCAGCACCTCGGCCGACCGTTCGGCGATCACTGCGGGCAGAGTGGGCGGCAGCCAGTCGTCGGTGCAGAAGTCGCCGAGCGCGGCACGCAGTTCGGGCACGGTCGGGCGGGCGGCCGGGTCCTTGGCGAGACAGCGGGCGACCAGGTTCCGCAGCCCGTCCTCCGTGATGCCGTCGAGTCGGGGCTCCTCGTGCACGGTCCGGAAGATGACGGCGGGCACCGTTCCGCCGCCGAAGGGCGGCCGGCCGGTCGCCGCGTAGGCGAGGACGCAGCCCAGGGCGAAGACGTCGCTGGGCGGGCCGACTTCCTCGTCGCGGGCGCGTGCCTGTTCCGGTGCGAGATAGCCGGGCGTGCCGATCACCACGTCGGTGGCGGTCAGGGCGGTGGCGCCGCCGACGCGGGCGATGCCGAAGTCGATGAGGCGGGGCCCGTCGAGGGCCAGCAGCACATTGCCCGGTTTGATGTCGCGGTGCACCAGCCCGGCCGTGTGGACAGCGGCGAGCGCCTCGGCGAGCCGCGCACCCAGCGCCAGTACGGTGCGCGGGGGCAGCGGCCCGTACCCGGCGACGGTCTCGGCGAGCGAGGGCCCGGGGACGAAGGCGGTGGCGATCCAGGGTTCGGCCGCCTCGGGGTCGGCGGCGGTCACGGGCGCGGTCCAGCGGCCGTCGACCCGCGCGGCGGCCTGTGCCTCACGGCGGAAACGGGCCCGGAACCCCGGATCGGCGGCGTGCTCGGCGCGGATCACCTTCAGGGCGGCAAGGGCACCGCCCTTGGAACGGGCGAGGTAGACGACGCCCATACCGCCCGCGCCGATCCGCGCGAGCAGGCGGTGTCCGCCGACCGACACCGGGTCCTGGGCGGTGAGCGGACGCACCGTCACCTCCCCTTCGGCTGTGGCGCCCTGTCCGGGGCGGGTCCGAGGTACTGGAAGGCGCCGTCGCGCACCCGGTGGACGAAGCTGGCGGGGGTGCTGAGCTGCAGCATCTTCTGGTCGAAGGCGAAGTCCCGGCTGATGCCCCGGTACGTGGCGGCCTGGAGCGGGGCGACCAGCGCCTTGCGCGCCGGGCGCTGGCCCCGGATGGCGGTGAGCCGGTGTATCAGCAGGTTCGCCGCGTCGTATCCCTCGGCCGCCCAGAACGCGGGTGCGCGGCCGTACCGTCTGTGGAACGCCTGGGCGAAGGAGTGGACCCGAGCCGCGTCGGGACCGATCGCCGTGGCCACGACCGTCCAGCCCGCCGCGCTCTCCTCGGCGGCGAACCTGGGATCGAGCGCGGGTTCGGCCGCGTACTTCGGCCCCTCGAAGCCGGCCAGTCCCCTGGCCGCCCGGATCGCCCCCTCCAGCGGCCCGGCGTAGACGAACGCCTTGATGCCGGCGCCCCGCATGTCCTTCAGTACGGGCCCGAGGTCGGTCGTGCCGGCCGGGACGACGCGGGGGTGGGTGGCGTCGCCGTACTTCCGGACGATGAAGTTGACCATCTGGATGGTCTGCCAGGACACATCGCCTGCCGTGCGGTCCAGCAGGACGCCGACGGGGGTGGCCGCGCTGGTCGCCTCCAGGTGGAAGGCCAGTTTCATGGCGACCGTGCCGTGCAGGGGGCGGCCGCGTACGAAGGAGCGGATGTTCTGGTACAGGTTCTGCCCGGCGGACATGCTGATCACGGGCAGCAGGGCCGCGTCGTAGACGGGCAGCGCGGCCTGGGTCGTCTGGTCGGTACTCGAGCCGAGCACGGCCAGGACGTCCGGGTCGTCGGCGAGCCGCTTGGCCGCGGCGGCGGCACGCTCGGCCCGGCCCGCGTCGTCGGAGGTCTTCAACTCCAGCGTGAACGGCTTGTCGCGCCGGGCGTTGAACTCCTCCACCGCGAGCCGTGCCCCCTGCTCCTGTGCCTGCCCGGCCCCCCGGCCTGCGCCGCTGAGATCGGCCTGCACACCGAGCGCCCAACCGGGCGCGGCCGCCTGCCTCTTGCCGCTGCCGCCGGTGTCGCGGGCTGCCCAGGCGGCCACGCCGCCCGCGGCGAGCACGGCGGCACCGCCCGAGGCGACGGCGAGGAACCTGCGGCGCGACGGGGCGGGCGTAGGCGGCGCCTCGGCGAGCGTGGCCTGGATCTCGGGCAGGGCCAGCATCGCGGCCGACCGTTCGGCGACCGTGCGGACGACGTCGGCGGGCAGCCACTCGGCGGTGCCGGGGGACACGTCCTCCACCAGGGCGGCGTCCAGCTCGGCCGCGGAGGGCCGGTCGGCGGGGTCCTTGGCCAGACAGCGCAGCAGGACGGCGGCCGTCTCCTCCTCCACGCCGTCGAGGTCGGGGGCGTCGTGGACGGCTCGGTAGAGCAGGGCAGCGACGGCGCCGCTGCCGAAGGGCGGCCGGCCGGTCGCCGCGTAGGCCAGCACGCAGCCCAGCGAGAACACGTCGCTCGCGGGCCCGAGGTGCTCGCCGCCGGCCGTGGCCTGCTCGGGGGAGAGGAAGCCGGGACTGCCCACGACGAGGTCGGCGGAGGTGATCGCGGTGTCGTCCAGGGAGCGGGCGATCCCGAAGTCGATGAGGCGGGGGCCGTCGGCGGCGAGCAGGATGTTGCCCGGCTTGACGTCCCGGTGCACCAGACCGGCCTCGTGCACGGCGGCGAGCGCGCGGGCCAGCATCTTGCCGAGCAACCGTACCGTCCGCACGGGCAGCGGGCCGTGCCGGCCGACCGCGTCCGCGAGGGACGGACCGGGCTCGAAGGCCGTGGCCAGCCAGGGCTGTTCGGCGTCGGGATCGGCGCCGGTGACCTTGACCACCCACGGGCTGTCCACACGTCGGGCGGCGTTCGCCTCGCGGCGGAAACGGGCTCGGAAGGCGTCGTCGTGCGCATACTCGGACTGGATCACCTTGATGGCGGCGAGCGCACCCGACTCCGTACGGCCGAGATAGACGACGCCCATGCCGCCCTCGCCGAGCCGGGCGAGCAAGCGGTGACCGCCGATGAACGACGGGTCGGAGGGACGGAGGGAGCGGTCGGTCACTTCTGGGCCCCCAGTTCGCTGCGCACCTTGGTCTCCATCCCGGCCACCGCCCGTGCCTGGACGGTCAGCAGGTCGCTCTGGTCGAAGCCCTTGCCGCCCTCGACGACGACGGCGATGGTCACCGGGCCGAGCCGGACCTGGTTCCAGATGTAATACGTCGACCCCTTGCCGAGGGCCGGGTTGTCGTACGTGCCCATCTCGATGAGGTAGTCGTCGGCGGAGGTGTTGCCGTTCGTGCCGTAGCCGGCGCCCATGGAGTTCAGGCCGATGATCCGCTCGGTGGCACGCAGTTGCTGATCGGGGCAGCGCAGTGCCTCCTCCAGCGTCTTGGCCATCTCCCAGTCCGCCTGCCCGGCGGTGTGGTGCAGGGTGACGGTGGCGGCGGTGCGGACCTCGCCCTGCGCGCCGGCCGCGGGCAGCCGGCTGTAGCGGGTGAAGGTGGCGAGGACGTCGCCAGGCAGTGACTCCTGCCGCCAGACGCAATCGGCGCCCAGGACGGGCCAGTCGGCCGGGTCACTCTCGTAGGGGGAACGCTTGACGTAGCCCGGACCGTAGCTCTCCGGGCCCGCGGTGATGTCGCGGACCAGGCCCAGGGCGGTGGACGGCGTGGTGGGGACGCGCGCGGGGTCGACCGTCAAGCGCTCGCTGGTCACATTCGTCCCGCGCTGTCCAGCCGGTGAAGACGCGGCGGCGGAGGCGCTCGGACCGGTCCGGTGCCCACCGTCGCTCAAGCCGGAACAGCCTGCGAGCAGTACCCCGCACACGGCCAGCACCGTGTGTCCCCGCCTCGTACGTCGTTGCGTTGCAGCGCACGCCATGAAGCCCCCGATCACCATGCGTCTGTGCCAGTGTGCGACCGGAGCGAGTGTAGGGGACGCCGATCAACTCGCTTCTCTGGCAACGCGGTTGGCGTGATCGCGTGCTCGGAATGCGCCAGGCGGGTCACCCGGCTGCTGCGTGAGCGGAGGTGGCAGGGGGCCGGCCCGCCACCACCGGCACAGCCGGGGTCGGGGACCCGCCGCGTCGTCAGGCCTGGAAGGTGGGCCACCGGGCAGCCCCTGTTCCGGCCGACCGCCGAGACCGAGACCGTCGGTATCCACCTTTGGCTCCTGACGCCGGTTCTGGTGACCGAGCACGGCCTGTTCCGGGCTGGCCGCTCGCACGCCCTCGGTTCGGTCAGGCGGGACGTGACCCGAGCCCGCTCCGGTACCGTTGCGGACGCACCACCGGGGCGAGAGGTACCCCGGCCGGATCGGCAGTGATCCGTTCCAGCCGCACAGGGAGGCGCAGCTGCCGGTGTGCACCCGGTACGGGGCGAAGTCCACCAACGAGCGCTGGCAGCAGATCAGGCAGCACTCGTGGCCCGGCGGGTGGGACCGGCCGTGCGGGCCGTGCGCGCAGGAGGTCGCCGACCGTGCCGAGGCTTTGGTCGCGCGCCGTCAGGCGGAGGATGCCGAACGCGCGCCTGCGGAAGCGTCGACGGTGGAGTTCTGCATTTGGTTCGGCAGCGGGCCGGGTATACGGCTCTGACCACGACGATCCCCACCCCGGCCCGCTGCCGCACCGGACGTACGCCGCGCTGGTCGGCGGTCCGCTGGACGGGCTGCTGCTCGACTTCACGGGCTGGAGGCCGGAAGAGGTCGACGACGGCGTCGCCCTGATGACCGAGCCGGGCGGTGGTCCGGTGGCCGGGCGCTGTAGGGCCCGCGTTCCGACGAGCCCCGCGCATCCGGGCCCGTCAGTCGCGTGCCCTGTGGTCGGCAGTCGTCAGATCCCGCGCTTGGGACTGCTGCCGGGGCGGAGCCTGCCCGCCTCATCGAGGTCGTTGAGTACCGCGGGCAGGCCGACGCGCAGCATCTTGCGCCGGACGTGGCCCAGGATCTGGGCCATGAAGAACCCGCCGGTTCCTGCGAAGCCCGCGTGGTCGTAGGTGAAGCGCGTTCCTGTGGCCTGAGGCTCGATCCGGTAGGTGACCTCGGTGGTTTCGCCGCCGCCGTGGTCGGTCCACGAGTAGCGCAGCAGTCGCGGCTCGTCCACGTCCAGCACGACGCAGTCGACGATTCCACTCCACCCCGGCTTCGGCTTCGCGATGAACCGGAACTCGGTGCCGATGGTGGTGGCGAATCCTTCCGGTCGTGCCCCGGCGCCCGTCGCCGTCCACAAGGGAATGAGTGCCGGATCGGTGACCGCGCGCCAGACCTTCGTGGGGGAGTGCGGGTAGTCGCAGACGATGTGGATGGCGCTCATGGGGGCTCCCAAGGCAGTGCGGACGTCTCGCCGTAGAGAAAGTTACAGCAACTGAAAATATACAGTAGCAGTAATAATCGAGTCGCTGGACTACGCTGTCATGTGTGAGCACGGTGGACTGGACGGGATGGCGCAGACAGGTCGGGGAGCCCGCGCCCGAGGGACTGCGGGAGCGGAAGAAGCGTCTGACGCGGCAACGTCTGTCGGACACCGCGACCGAGATGTTCCTGGAGCACGGCTTCGACGGTGTTCGCGTTGCGGAGATCGCCCAGGCATGCGGTGTCTCGGAGAAGACGGTTTTCAACTACTTTCCCACCAAGGAATCGCTCATCCTGGACCTCGATGAGGCCACGATGACCGCCCTGCGCACCGGTCTGGCCATCCCTGGCCGCTGCCCGGTCGACGCGGTGCTGCGAGTCCTGTCCGACGAGTTGCACGGCATGACGTCCTGGATTGCCGCACAGGACGACTCGGGTCAGGCTGCCGCCATGATCAGGCGCTTCCGCGAGTTGATCCGGTCCACGCCCTCACTACGGGCCTATCACCGCGACATGACTGACCGGCTCATCGGAGTCGCAGCCGAGGCGCTGGCCCAGCGCACCGGGATGAGCCCGGATGATCCCGAGCCGCAGATCGCGGCAACGGCTCTGATCGGGCTGTGGCCCATCCAGTTCCGGAGCCTGGGAAAGCACCTGAAGGTCGTTCGCGCACCTGAGCAGGTTCATAAGGCGGTGACCGCCGACGTCCGCCGTGCAGCCAGGCTCATCGAGGCCGGCCTGGCCTCGTTCAAGGCTCTGGGGGAACCGCCGACACCCCTGCCCGCAACGCACTCCGAGCCAGAGAAAGGGCTGCCGACTCGTTAACACGCTCAGCCATGACCCCACCCGGTCCCTCGGGCAGGCGCGAACGGCATCGAAAGCGGCGCGAGTCCTGCCCACGCAGTACTCTCCCCGCAACAGCACCAGCGTCGACGGCTGCCTTGGCCAGGTGGTTGTGCAGCCTCCGGCGGCCAAAGGCAGCGCGGCGGACGTCGCCCGTAAGCGCCGTCCTGGTCAGCAGTAGCGTTCGCAGCAGGGCGATGAGCATGGCCTTACGCCGTGCAACAATCCCGCCGAAGCGGTCTACTTGCTCAACTCCGACGACGCGGACGGCGACAAGTTGTCCTCCGCGGGCCGGTACGAACTGCGCTTCCCCGGCGACGCCCTGCCCCCGGTCGACGCCTTCTGGCCGCTGACCGCCTGTGGCGAGGACATGAATCTCATCCCCGACCCGGCCGATCGCTACTCGGTGGGGGACCGGAGCGCAGGTCTGGGGCGGGACGCGGACGGCGGACGCAGGTGGCTCATCTCGAGGTGCTCGGCCCTCCACCGACGGGTAGCCAGGGTCGATCTACGGAACACCCGCGCTCCACCGTGCGGGTGCGGATCGGGCGGCTGAGTCGATGTCCGATGTGGTGGCAAGGCGATCCTGCTGAGTGCCGCATTCGGCGTGCCGGAGGCGGACGACGGCGTCGAGTCCGCCGCCGGGGGCTGCCTCCAGGGTGACCTCGCCACCTCCGGCGCGGGTCAGGTGCCGGACCAGTGCCAGACCGAGGCCGGTGCCGTCGTGGTCGGCATGGGGAGCTCGCCAGAAACGGTCGAAGGCTCGGTGCCGTTCGGCCGCGGTCATGCCGGGGCCCTGATCGATCACATGCAGCTCGGCCATGAGCGGGGCGTGGCCGCTTTGCGCGGGGGTGTTGACGACGGCCAGCGTGACCGAGGTTCCCGGTGCGGACACACGGAGCGCGTTGGAGAGCAGGTTGTCGATGATCTGCTCCAGAGCGCCCGGGACTACCAGGACCGGCACGGACGTCCCTGCGGACACGAGGATTTCGACCTGCTGTTCGTCGGCGAAGGCAGTCCAGATGGCCGCCCGGTCGGCGACGACGGCACTGAGGTCGGCCGCCTCTGCCCGGATCTCGGTGTTTTCCAGCCGTGCGAGCGCGAGCAGACCCTGCACCATGCGGCTGAGGCGCTCCAGCTCCCCGAGCGCCTTGTCGAGGCTGCCCTGTGCGCAGGGGGCGAGGTGCGGCTCGAAGTTCTCCAGGCGCAGCCGTAGTGCGGTCAGGGGGGTCTTCAGCTGGTGTGACACGTCGGAGGCGAACGCCTGCTGAGCCTGGAGCAGGTGCTGGAGCCGGGTCGCGGTCCGGGTGAACGACGCGGCGAGCCGGCGCAGTTCCGGTGGCCCGCGGTCGGTGGCCGGTGGATCGGTGATCCGGCCTTCGGCGAGTTGAGCGGTGGCGCGTTCCAGGGCCCGCACGGGCCGGGTGATGGAGCGCGCGAGAGCGAACCCGATCAGGGAGGCGGCGGCGAGGACCCCGAGCCCGGCGGCGGCGAGGACCAGCCAGGCGGTGTGCACCCTGGCCTTGAGCGGGACCAGTGAGTACACCGTACGCACCACACAGGCGACGGATGCGTTGGAGCCGCCGGGGACGGTGACGAAGAGGTGTTCATCGTCCGTGGGCGGGGCCCTGCGCGTGCCGACAACGGGGTGATCGTGAAGTGCTGAGGAGATGTCGGGCTCGGCGGACAGGTCCTTGCCGACCATGGCGTGGGCAGCGGTGTCGGTGAGGACGACGCCCCGGCGGTCGGCGACGAGCACGGTGCCGCCGGTCCGCTGCCCGTACGCGTCGGCCAGTTCGGGCAGGTCGGCTGTCAGACCGTGCTCCATCTTGTCCTCGCAGACCTCGGCGAGTGTCATCGCGCCTTGCTCCGCAGTGTGGGAGAAGCGGGACAGCTCGCTTCGGGCGTAGAAGACGCCGAAGGGCACTTCGAGCGCGAGCAGGACGAGCAGTATCAGGCTCAGGTGGCTGAGCAGGAGGCGACGCGTCACCGGATCTCCTCGCCGCGCACCTGCACCGCGGCGGACGTGGCGTCGAGGTGTGCCGGGAGGGCGAGGCGGAAGCCGATTCCGCGGATGTTCTCGATCCAGGACGCGTCGCCGAGTTTGCGGCGCAGCGCGGCGATGTGGACGTCCAGGGTCTTGGTGGGGCCGAAGAAATTCGGTTCCCAGACCGTGTCGAGAATCTGTCGGCGGGAGCAGACGGCACCAGGGTCCTCGGCGAGACAGGTGAGCAGGTCGAACTCCTTGGGCGCGAGGGCGATGGACGACTGGTGCAGGCGCACCTGCCGGGTGCGACAGTCGATGGTCAGAGGGCCGAGCCGCTGGATGTCGGGTGTCCCGGGGTGCCTGAGTTCGTCCGAGGGCTCTGCGGATCCACGCTGAGTGTCCGCAACCGCGGGGCGGGCGCGGCGGGTCACGGCACGGATCCGGGCGACGAGTTCCCGTACGCCGAAAGGCTTGGAGACGTAGTCGTCCGCACCCAGTTCGAGACCGAGTACACGGTCCACCTCGTCGTCTCTGGCAGTGATCATGATGATCGGCACTGACGAGCGGGACCTCAGCGCCCGGCAGACGTCGATGCCGTCCATGTCGGGAAGCCCCAGGTCCAGCAGCACCATCGCCACCTCCGGCCCGGCGAGCCCCTCGGCCCCCGTTCTGGCGTGTTCCACGGTGAACCCGAAACGGCGCAGTCCCTCCGCCAACGGCCCGGCCACCCGGTCGTCGTCCTCGATCAGCAAGACACGCATGCCGGAAGGCTCACAGACGGCGGCCACCGCGCGTGGCGCAAACGCCGCAAGCTCCCCCGAGTCAGTGATCTTCCACGATCGGCCCATTCACTGAGGCGCGTCGTGTTGACGACATCAAGGAGCCGGCCAGCGTGGCGCTAGCCAAGAGTTAAGACGTCGGCCGCCGGCCCTCGCGCGCCCAGGTGGCAGTCGCAATCTGATCCAACGTCAGCTCGCGGGAGACGGCGTCCTCCTCGGCTGTGCGGCTGGAATCGCGCGAGGCGAGACGCCGCTTCGGGCAGATCCCATGCAGCCTGCTGTCTTTGCTCTGGCAATTCGCTTGATCGTCTTCCCGTAGCGTCGGTTGCGCGGCAGGTGCCACCAGAGCACCACCGGACAACCGCCACCGCGAGAACCAGGGACACCGCATGCCCCATGACGAACTAGGTCTCCTCCGCCCTGACCTGGCCGAGCCCTTCGCGACCGCACTCCCGGGAGCACGTGCCACCGTGCTGAGCCGCCTGTGGGGCGCCTTCGCACGAGAACCGTTGCCCGGTGTGACCGCGCGTCGCCGTGAGTCCGAATCATTGGTCGTCGAGCTGCAAGGCGGCGGTTCACTCACGGCGGCCGAGGCCGACGCCCGGCCGTTCGCCGAAGTCGCACGGGACTTCGCCGTATCGGGGCCGGACGGGCCGATCAGCGAACCGGCCCACCTGCTGGCGCAGCTCGGCCCGCGTACCCCCGCGGCGGAGCGGCTGGCGGCCGAGCTCGACAACAGCGTCGTCAACCTGGCCCTGGCCAGGGCCGCTAACACGGGCCGCAGGGTTCCTCCGGCCGACTCGGCGGATGCTGAGCAGGCGGTCGTCGACGGCCACCCGCAGCACCCCTGCTGCCGGACGCGCACCGGCATGTCCCTCGCCGATGTGCTCGCCTACGCGCCCGAGCACCACCCGGTCGTCCGGCTTGCGCTGCTGCGGGTTCCGGCCGACCACTGGCTGGGCGCCGGCGACTGGCCGCGCACACTGCGGGACGGCGACGCGTACCTGCTGCCGATGCATCCCTGGCAGCGGGACCACGTGCTCGTGCACCACCCCGACTTGGCCGTCGTGGAGGAGACGATCCCGGCCCGCCCGTTGCTGTCGCTGCGTACCCTCGCACCGCTGGGCGTCCTGCCGGGATGCCACATCAAGACCTCGCTCGACGTTCAGGTCACCAACTACCGGCGCACCATCTCTCCGGCCGAGGCCGCCGATGGGCCCCCCTTGTCCGACCTGGTCGAGGCCGTCGTCGACAAGGCCGGACACAGCGGCAGCCTGCGGGTGCTGCGGGAGCTGGGCGGCGGCTCGGTGTGCGTGGACGGACGTCCCGCCGCGAGCCTCACCGCCATGATCCGCGAATCGACCGAACGCCACCTCGACGCCGGGGAGATCGCGGTGCCGCTCACCGCCGTCCACGCGACCGGAGCCGCCATGGTGTCGGGCGACCCGACGCGCTGGCTGGCGGACCTGGCCGGGCTCGTCCTGCCGCCGGTCCTGACGCTGCTGTCCATGGGGGTGGCACTGGAGGCGCACGGTCAGAACACCCTGGTCGTCCTGCGAGACGGGCGGCCGGTGCGGGTGCTGTACCGGGACCTGGACGGCGTACGGGTCAGCCCGCACCGCCTGGCCCGATACGGCTTCACGTTGCCGCCGCTGCTCGGCAGCCGCGCTACCGACGACGTGGGCGCCTTGCACACCAAGCTCTTCGGTGGCCTGATCAGCGGGGTCTTCAGCGAACTGGTCGACGTCCTCAGCAGGGCCCGGGCGGCTGACCCGCAGGTGCTGTGGGGCGCGGTCGCCGAGGTCGGGCGCAGCGTTTTCGCCGGCCTGCCGGATCAGGGGGACGCGGCAGCGTTCTTCGCGGACACGGTGCCGCTGAAGGCGACCATCGCCATGCGACTGGCCGAGAACCCGGGCGCTGCGCAATGGACGTCCGTTCCCAACCCCTTGGCGTTGTGCCGCTGACCGCCGGCACCGACCGCTGTCCCACTGGAGCGACCACATGACCACCAGCGCAGCCCCCCACACCGACATCGCCACCACCGTACTCGCCCGGACCACGGAGCCGTCGCGGACAGCCGACATCGTCACGACCCACACACTGCTCAACTGCCTGATCCGCGAGGTGTCCGCCCCCGAGCACCAGATGACAGTCGTCGACGACCATCTCCTGCTACGACTGCCCCGCCGTGATCTCCTCCTGCGTACGGCCCTGCGCCGAGTCTCGCTGATCGGAGCGCACCGCTTCCAGGGCTCGGTGCAACGGCTCGACGGCGACGCCTGGGTGAGCGTGGACTGGCGCGAGCTGGCCGCCCTCGTCCAGGACGAGCTGGAACAGCGCACCGGGCTCGGCAACGAGGAGTTCCTGAGCCAGGTCGCCGACAGCCGGGAGACGATCCGCGTCGTACTGGAAGAGCGGGCGGGCGCCCAGCCGCACGCGGACCCGTACGTGGCCTCGGAGCAGTCCCTGGTGTTCGGCCACCGCTTCCACCCCACCCCCAAGGCCCGTACCGGCGACCCGGCGGACTGGCTGGTGTTCGGCCCGGAGACCGGTGCCCGCTTCCGTCTGCGCTATCTGGCCGTACGCCGCCACCTCGTGCGTGAGGAGGGCGAGACCCACGCGCTGGACACGGTGCACCCGGGCGTCGACCCGGAGTTCGCCGTACTTCCGGTGCACCCCTGGCAGTACCGGATGCTGAAGGACCACGACCGAATGCGCGAGGCGGTCGCCGCCGGAGATGTCGTGGACACCGGCACGGGCGGCCCCGAGTGGGTGCCGACCGCATCGGTGCGGACCCTGTACGCCCCCGAGACCGACGAGTTCCTGAAGTTCAGCCTCAACGTCCGCATCACCAACTGCGTCCGCAAACACGCCGGCTACGAACTGTCCGGCGCTGTCGCCCTCACACGGCTGCTCCAGCCCGTCTTCGCCGAACTCGCCGGCCGCTTCCCGGGGTGCGCGCTCCTGGCCGAGCCCGGCTACCGGACCCTCGACACGGCCGGCGACACCGCCCTCCTGGAGGGCTTCGGCGTCGTCGTCCGTTCCGGTCTGCGCCACCATCTGCGTCCCGGGGTGACACCCCTCCTCGCCGCCGCGGTGGCGGACGAGTATCCGACCGGCTCGGCCCATGTCTCGCGACTGCTCGCCCGCGGCGACGGAGATGTCCTGGCCTGGTGGGACGCGTACCTGCGGCTGTTGCTGCCGCCGGTGCTGGCCGCCTACTTCGAACACGGTGTCGTACTGGAACCCCACCTGCAGAACGTCGTCGTCGGCGTCGATACCGACGGCACACCCGCGCAGATGCTCTTCCGTGACCTGGAGGGCACCAAGCTCCTGCCCGGCCGCCACCGGCAGGCCCTCGCCGACATCCCGGCCGATGTGCGAGGTGCCCTCACCTACGATCCCGAGCAGGGCTGGAACCGGGTCGCGTACTGCCTCCTGGTCAACCACACCGCCGAAATGCTCGGCGCCCTGGCCGACCTCGATCCGACGCTGGAACCCGCCCTCTGGGGCCTGGTCCGCGACCACCTCGCCGCCTATGCCCGTACCGCGGCCGAACCGCCGCGCCTGCGCGCCCTGTTGTGCGGCGTACCGCTGCCGGCCAAGGCCAACCTTCTGCTGCGCTGGTCCCGCAAGGCGGACCGCCACGCGACCTACGTGCCTGTGCCCAGCCCACTCGGCAGGGGCTTCCCCCGCGAGGTGGTCCGATGAGGCCCGGGGCGTCCGACCTGTTCGTCGCACTGCCCGGCGACGATCTGCCCGCCTACGTATACGACCTGGCGGACCTGCGTGAGCACGTGCGTACGATCCGGGCCGCACTGCCGGAACGCGTAGAGCTGCTGTACGCGGCCAAAGCCAACTCCGACCCCGGGATCCTGCGAACCCTCGCCGGACACGTGCACGGCTTCGAGGTGGCCTCCGGCGGTGAACTGGACCACGTCCGCGCCATCGTCCCCGACGCACCGATCGCCTTCGGCGGCCCCGGCAAGACGGAGCAGGAGCTGACCCGCGCGCTGGACGCAGGAGCGGAACGCCTGCACATCGAGAGCGAACACGAACTCCGCCTGCTCACCACCCTGCTGGGCGACCGGACCGTGGAGGTACTGCTGCGCGTCAACCTGCCCGTCGACGTGGGCCGAGTCGCCCTGGCCATGAGCGGCGGGCCGTTCGGCATGGATCCCGTACGACTGGACCGCTGCCTCGAGGTCATGGAGTCAGCCCCGGGCGTCCGACTGCGCGGCCTCCACCTCCACCTCGCCAGCGGCCTCCAGGCCCAGTCCCACCTCCGGCTCGTCGACAAGATCCTTGCCTGGGCCGAGAAGTGGGCCCGTGACCGCGGAATCGACCTGCGTGAAGTCAATGTCGGCGGCGGAATGGGCGTCGACTACGCATCTCCGCCCGCAGTGTTCGACTGGGCCGCCCTTGGCGCCGGACTGCGCCGGGTCCTCGCCCGCCACCCCCACCTCACCCTCCGGATCGAACCAGGCCGCTCGGTCACCGCCTACTGCGGCTGGTACGTCACCGAGGTCCTGGACATCAAGTTCAGCCGAGGGCACGCGTTCGCCGTGCTGCGCGGAGGCACCCACCACCTGCGCACGCCGGCCGCGAAACAGCACGACCATCCCTTCGAGGTGATCCCCGAGGACACCTGGCTCCGCCCCTGGGACCGTCCGGAGGTCCGCGACGAGCCGGTGACGCTGGTCGGACAGCTGTGCACGCCCAAGGACGTACTGGCAAGCCGGATCATGACCGAACGGCTGCGCGTCGGCGACCGTGTGGCCTTCGCCATGGCCGGTGCCTACGCATGGAACATCTCCCACCACGCGTTCCTCATGCACCCCCACCCCACCTTCCATCACCTCGACGACGTCGGCGCGCCCGTGACAGGCGACACATCCGGCCGCCGGACGTCGTGAGCGCCGTCTTTCGCATGCCGGTGACGCATGCTCTCGCCGTCCGGAACTTCAGGCGCTACCTCCTCGGACAGCTGGTCTCCAACATCGGCACCTGGATGCAGCGCGCCGCCCAGGACCTCCTCGTCCTCCACACCACCGGCAACAGCGGCAGCGCGGTCGGCATCGTGACCGCGCTGCAGTTCCTGCCGCAGACCCTGCTCGGCCTGACCGGAGGCGTTCTGGCCGACCGGTACTCCAAGCGAAGGACCCTGCTCCTGACCCAGACGGCGATGGCCGCCCAGTCACTTCTCCTGGGACTGCTCACGGTCACCGGAACGGTGAACCTGCTGTCCGTCTACGTCCTGGCCTTCGCCCTCGGCACCGCCACCGCCGTGGACGGTCCCGCCCGCAACGCCTACATCTGCGAACTCGTCTCCCACGAGCGCACGGCCAGCGCGGTCAGCTTGAACGCCGCCCAATTCAATATGGCCCGCAGCGTCGGCCCGGCCCTCGCCGGCCTGGCCGTCGCAGCCTTCGGCACCGGCCCGGTGTTCCTCCTGAACGCCGCCTCGTACCTGGCCGTCCTCTACGGCCTGATCACCATCCGTAACGACGCACCGGACGCCCCCGCCCGCCCGCGAGCTGGCCCCACCCGGGCGCGCGACGCGCTCCGTCACATCGCCACCACCCCGGAACTGCTCCTGCCGATCAGCCTCATCGCCTTCGTCGGCACCTTCGGCCTCAACTTCCAGGTCACCATCTCGCTCGTCGCCGTCACGGTGTTCCACACGGGCGCCGCCACCTTCGGCTACCTCTCCGCCGCCTACGCTCTGGGCAGCCTCCTCGGAGCGATCTACTGGTCCAACCACCCCAAGCCCCCCACCGCACGCCGTCTGACCTCCACCACGATCGGCTTCGGCGCGCTGGAAGTCGCGCAGGGCCTGATGCCGGGCTACAGCTCGTTCCTGATCCTGCTGTTCTTCACCGGAGGCGCCGCGGTGACCGTGACCACCACGGCCAACGCGCTGATCCAGCTCCATGCCGACCCACATGTGCGGGGCCGCGTCCTGTCCGTCTACTTCCTCGTCCTCCTCGGCGGCACCCCCGTCGGCGCCCCGCTGGTCGGTCTGGTGTCGGATACCTTCGGCTCCCGTTCCAGTCTGATGCTGGGCGGCTTCGTATCGCTCATCACCGCTCTCGCGCTCTCCGTCTCGTTCGCGAGCCAAAGCCGACGGCGTCTCCGCATCACGGAACCGGCACCTGTGACCAGCTCACCTTTTGCTTCAGCCCAGTCGAAGGGAGAGCGGCAGCCCGGCCTCTGACCCATTCGGTCGTCGCCCGAGCGGTGCGGGCCGAGGGCCCGCAGGCAGATGCCGAGACCGGAGCGGCGGCCTTCGAGGTCAAGTCGGATGCGGCAAGTGTCCGGAGTGCTTTGCCCACTCGCCAGGGGGCGGCTGCACGGGTAGTGCGGGCGCACCTTACTCTTACAACATGTAGGAGTTACCGGGGAGCGTGAGCGCGCTCCGGCAGACCCCGAGGGGGCACTCCGTGGGCGGCCCTCTCGGCGCCGACGGGGCCGGGCCCTCGGCTGAGGAGTGGCGAGAATGAGTGAACACCGGCGCCGATCATCGGGGAGGACCGTACCGTCCGGCTCTGACGGTACGCACAACGGCGGCCGGGCCGCGGCGCGCAGGGCTGCGCCGTCCCGTCGGCGCGGCCTGATGGACTACCCGCGGGCCGGCCGACGTGGTCTTCGGCGGTGGCTGCCGTCGTGGAAGCTGGTGTCGGGCACCTTCCTGCTGTTCGTCGCCGGTCTGCTGGGCTTGTTCGGCTACGCCTACGCCACGACGACCATTCCGGGTGCGAACCCCGACACCCAGGCGCAGAGCAACACCTTCTACTGGTCGGACGGCTCGGTGATGACCACGCAGGGGGCGACCAACCGGCAGAACGTCGACCTCGCCCAGGTGCCGAGGCTGGTGCAGTGGGACTTCCTCGCCGCGGAGAACGCCACCTTCTACTCCGATCCGGGCGTCGATACGCAGGGCATGCTCCGAGCCGTTTACCACATGGCCACGGGCGGTGAGGTCCAATCGGGGTCCACCATCACCCAGCAGTTCGTGAAGAACACCTACCTCAGTCAGGACCAGTCGGTCTCCCGCAAACTCAGGGAGATCATGATCTCTCTGAAGATCGGCCGCCAGATGTCCAAGCAGCAGGTCCTCCAGGGCTACCTCAACACCTGTTACTACGGCCGGGACGCCTACGGCATCGAGGCCGCGGCCCGCACCTACTACCATGTGCACGCCTCCCAGCTGACCGTCAGCCAGGGGGCCTTCATCGCCGCGACGGTCAACGAGCCGAGCCTGTTGATGCACGCGGACACCGACCCGCAGGCCAAGGCCAAGGCCAAGGCGCGCTGGACGTACGTACTGGACCGCATGGTCAAGATCCACAAGCTCACCGACGCCCAGGAACAGCAGTACCTGGCGGCCGGGTTCCCCACGCCCAAGCCGTACACGCCGTCGGCGGGAATGGCCGGGCAGGCCGGTTACCTGGTGCAGACCGCAGAGAAGTACGCGGAGGCCCATGGGTCTCTCACGGACCAGCAGCTTGGCCGGGGCGGCTACCAGATCTACACCACCTTCGACAAGAAGAAGGTCAGCGCCCTGTCGACGTCCGTCACCGCGATGGAGCGCAAGCATCTCGACCCGCAGCGCCGCTCGGCCGACAAGGACGTCCAGGTCGGCGCGGCGTCGATCGATCCGTCCACCGGCGCGATCGTCGCGCTGTACGGAGGGCCTGGCTGGAACAAGGGGCACTGGACGGACAACGCGGACGCAACCGGCGTGCCGGTCGGCTCCACCTTCAAACCCGTCGACCTGGCCGCCGCCCTCGACCACGGCGCCGTCTTCTCGCCCGGGCAGCCGGCCGCACCGGTCACCCCGGACTCGAAGTTCGACGGCGACGACGGCATCACCATCAAGAACCGGCAAGGCCAGGAACTACCGGACGCTAAGGACCCCACGGGGCTCCTGCACCAGCGCAACGACGTTCCCACGAGGTGGGGTTACATCACCCTGCGCAAGGCGATGGAGCAGTCGGTCAACACGCCCTATGTCCAGCTCGGCGAGTACGTCGGCTACGACAACGTGGAGGGGGAGGCCCTGAAGGCGGGGCTCCTGCGCACGACCTTGCAGTACGACACCCCTGGCTTCTACATCGGTACCTCCACACCGTCGGCCATCCGGATGGCCGACGCGTACGCCACCTTCGACGATGGTGGGGTCCAGCACGAGCCGTACTCGGTCACCAAGGTTGTCGCTGACGGCCGGCAGCTGCCCGGCTTCGACAAGCCCAAGGGCATCACGGCCATGCCCGCCTCGACCGCCGACACCGTCACCGACGTCCTGCGAGGCGTCGTCGAGCACGGCACCGGTACCAACGCCCAGGCGCTGGGGCGCCCTGCGGCCGGCAAGACGGGTACGACCGACGACTACAAGTCGGCCTGGTTCATCGGCTACACCCCGCAGCTGACCACGGCCGTGAGCATGTTCAAGGAGGACCCGAAGAACGCCGGCCTCCAGTCGATGCAGGGTGTCGGCGGTTATGCCAAGGTCTTCGGCGCCGACATGCCCACCGAAGTATGGACCGGGTATATGACAGCCGCCCTTCGGGGACAACCCGTGCAGCAGTTCCCGCCCGCACCGCAACTGAGCCAGAGAACGGACGAATACGGCGCGCCCTCGCCCACCCCCTCCGCCACCGCGGCCCAGAGCACACCCCCGGCCACCCCGACCGCGCCGGCCACCCCGACCCCCACCACCGAACCGTGCCACGGGCACGGGAAGCACTGTGTCAGTCCGAGTCCGACCGACACCGCCGGAACCACTGCCGGTACCGGCGGCGGCCTCCTCGGCGGCACAACCGGCGGCAACACCGCACCCGCGCCGACACCGACGGCAGGTACACCGACGCCGACAAGCGCCCGCGGTCGGCCCTGAGGGGACCCATGGCGGTTCGGCGTTGCCCAACTCGCCAGCGGGAAGGGGTCTGTACGGTCTCGGGTCTGACTCTGTATCTGCCTCACCCCTGCCCCTTCGCCGACGGCACCCCACACACCGCACACGGCACCGCGTCCTCCAGGGTGCGGGCCGTGACCACGGCCACCGCCGTCTCGATCGCGAACGGCTACTCGACACCACCACCGACGGGCCGGACCTGTTGGCTGGACAGACTCACCACACTGTGCCCGGCCCCGGCCCCGGGGACGCCGTGTTCGCGCAGGGGGCCAACCTGCCGGCCGCGTTCCTGGCAGGTGCCGAGGATGCGGGGCAGCGCAGCGGGGGTGGTACGCCAGGAGCCGGTGGCGGAAGTGCGGTCGGAATCGTGCAGCAGGATGGTGCCGCTACCGGGCAGGTCCGCCAGGACGGTGTACTCGACGGATCGACGGCTGGCCTGCCGGTGGTGTCGGCCACGGCGTCGCGGGTCGTGCGAGGTCGTCGTAGGCGGCGCGGGAACCGCGGAGCAGCAGTGGGCGGTGGTGCCAGCCGTGGACGGCGATCTCGTGCCCGGCCGCGGCCATGTCCTCGGCCGGCTCCGGTGAGCGGGCCAGGACAAGTGGTAGGGGCCGCCGTCGAAGGTGAGCGCGATGTGATCCGGCCGGCCAGGCGCGGCATGGCCACGTCGCGCAGCGGCCCGAACGCGGAGATCACGGGTGCCGCGTGCGATGCCGCGAGCACGGACACCGCCGCTGCCGAGGCGGGAGTCGTGGCACGGGCGAGAGGAGCCGGGGTCATCGTCCGTCTCCATCCAGGTGTCGGGCGACGGCGGTGAAGCGGGCGGGCGTCTCGTTGTAGGCGCAGGCCGGCCGGGGCGGCGACGCCCAGACAGGCCGTGGCCGCCACGGTGACGGCCGTCAGCGCGTTCCGTCGTTGGCCGGAGAAGCGCCTCACCGCCGGCTGTACGTGCGGCGTGGGCTCTTGCCGGGCTCTGGCGGCGATGGCGGTTACCGTTCCGGGAGCCAGGCGGTGCAGGCCGAGTCCCACCGCGCGCTGGGCCCGGCCGCGGTCCGTGGAGGAGGCTCGCCGGCACCGGGCCGAGGTCCGCCGGGTCGCGTATCCAGGCCGCCAGACCAGCATTTTCCAGGTCGTGCTCGATGCCGCCCGCGCGCAACTGCTCCACGAGAGCCTCGTCGCGGTACCGGCACAGGTCAGAGGTGCCGCTCTCCACGCTCCGGACGGCCGGGGTCGGCACAGCGGCCGCGCGGTCCGTGCCCGGGGTCATCGTCGCGGTTGGTCGGCGCGGCGGTGGTGCCGGCGTGTGCCGTGCACAGTGCCCACTGCGCGCTGTCCAGCATCCGGTCGCTCTCCGAGGCGGCGTTTGCCAGGCTCGCGCAGCAGACCGCCAGCAGCAGGCCGCCCGCCAGCAAGGGCAGGCTCCGGCGGGCGGGCGGCGGGGCCAGCAGGGCCCGTACCCGCTGGGGCACCAGCCCGCCGGTCGCGGCCAGGGCGGCGGGACCGGACACACCGGCGGATGCCAGAGCGGCGCGGCCCACGGCGTGAGCGACGACCGTACGGTCACCGACCCGCTCGGCGGCCTCCTCGTCCGCCCAGCGCTCCAGGACGAAGTCGCCCGCGACAGCCACCGGCCGCAGCAACGGGTTCAGAGCGGACGTGAGCCGCCACACGCTCTGGAAGACGTGGTGACGCCCGCGCAGATGCGCCCGCTCGTGGGCGAGCAGCGCCTCGCGCTCGCGGTCACCGAGGCAGCGCAGCATCCCGCGGGAGACGACGATCCGGCCCGGTGTCCCGGGCAGTGCGAAGGCCACCGGCACCTCGTCATCAAGTACGGCCAGCTCCGTGTGCCCGGGCAGTTCGGCACACTCCCGTCGGGCCCGGAGCAGGTGGTGGCCCTGCCGGACGGCGGCCACGCCGAGGGAGATGAGGCAGACGGCGAGTACCAGGGTGCTGACGGCCGCGACCAGGGCGTAGACGGGGTCCTGGGAGCGCAGTGCGGACACGGACCAGCGGCCCTCCTCGGCGACCTGGGGGATCTGCGCCACTTCGGTGAAAGCCAGCAGGGCGAGTGATCCCGCCCAGCCTGCCGCCGTCACCAGCGCGGCACAGGCCAGCGCCGGCGCGGCTGGGCGCGGGGGCAGCCGGCGCGCCACCGGGGGAGCGAGCACGGCGAGTGTCACCGTGACGAGGAACGGGATGTAGACGCTGATCAGCACCGGCTCAACGCTCCCCGGGTGAGCGTCGGTTGTCGGGCAGTATGCCGTCATGCCCAGAGAGCAACTGGTGCAGCAATCGCTCGTCCTGTTCGGACAGTTCCGAGACGAAGCGCGCCAGCACCGCCTCACGGTCCGAGCCACCCTTCAGCAGGGAGTGCATGCGCTGGGCGGTGTGCGACGCCTCGTCGCGGACCGGTTCGTAGGCGTAGCCACGGCCCTCGCGGTGCCGTGCGAGCATGCCCTTGTCATACAGCCGCGACAGGATGGTCAGCACGGTCGTGTAGGCGAGGTCGCCTCGCAGCCGCCCGCGGACGTCCCGCGCGGTCAGCGGCCCGTCGGCCGCCCAGAGCGCGGCGAGCACATCGCTCTCCAGTTCGCCGCGTGCCCGCCTGCCGGATGCCTCGTGGGCTTCCTCTCCTCCCTGGCCCGCCACCTCGCCATCCGCCTTCCCTCGCCGTCGTTGCCCACAGGCTACCCGCCCACCTCCTACTTGCCGTAGGACGTGTCCTTGCGCGAAACCGCCAGGTAGCCCGCGAAGCAGGCGATGGCGACCGGACCGAGGCCGCCGCGTGCGTCCCCTCGGCGAGGGATGCGCCGAGGGGACGGGTGGTGACGTGACGTACGCCGTCCAGAAGGCAGGCACGGCGGCCAGGACGCCGAAACGGTGGGCGAGTGCGGGAGCGCGGATCGCCGCGGCGAAGAGGACGACCGAGCCCAGGTAGCCGTCCGGCGGTCGCGGAGAGGTCGCCGGCTGCGGTGTCGAGGGCGGCCTCAACACCGTCCTTCGCTTCTCCCGCGCCACCGAGCCGGAGCAGCTGCTCACCGGTGGCAAAGCCGCCCCACCAAGCCCCAGCCGGTCGGCCCTCGGCTGCCATCCGCCCACACTGTCACTTCTGGTGCATGAATTTCACTTCACTGATCGTCGCCGACGCCGAGCCTGAGGGCAGGGTGAAGCGGTCGAGCCCGAAGCCCCGCCGGGGGCGGGCACAGCCCAGCCACACCGGGAGCGGAAGCCGCTGCGGGCCTCGCGGACTGCGCTGACCAGGGAGGATGGAGAAGTTTCGCTGGAGTACCTAGGGTCTACGCGTGGCTTTTATTGTGGTGTGTGAGGATGACGCAGCCGTCCGTGACGTCCTCAAGCGTGCACTCGAGCACGACGGCCATAAAATCGCAGTCGCCGCTACGGCGGAGGACCTGCTGCGGCAACTCGAGCCGGTCCCTCACCTGGTCGTCCTGGACCTGGGGCTCCCGGACGCCGACGGCCGCGATGTCTGCTTGGCGCTGCGCGCGCGTGGGGTCGACGCCCCGGTGCTGATGCTCACCGCTCTTGATGGCATGCATCACAAGGTGGGCGGCTTCGAGGCGGGAGCCGACGACTACATGACGAAACCGTTCGACATCCCGGAGTTGCTGGTGAGGGTCCGCGCCCTCCTGCGCAGAACAACCGCGACAAGTCCACCGACGGGCGTCGTCCTCGATCCGGCGAAACATGTCGTGGTCTACGGTTCGACAAGCGAGAGCCTGACGCCGACCGAGTTTCGGTTGTTGGGCAGACTCATCGCCTCGCAGGGCGACGCTGTACGCCGCCACGCCCTCGTCGCCGCCGGTTGGCCGCACGGCGCGCAGGTCAGCGACAACACCCTTGACTCCTTCGTGCGCCGGCTCCGGACCAAACTCGGTGTGCTGGGCGTGGCCGATCGCCTGGCGACGGTCCGTGGGGTGGGCTATCGATGGGAGTGACCGGCTTCCGTGGAAGGGTCGTCGCGCTCGCGGCTCTGATCGCGACCGCGGTGGTCGCAGTGCTGGTGGTGGTCTCACACGTGTTGCTGAGCCAGGTGACCGACGCCGACGCGAACGCTCTGGCGCGTACACGCGCAGAGGCGGTGGCGGCGAACGTGGCCGTACGCGATGGCCACGTCGTGCTGATCGAGAGCGGCAACGAAGCGCTGGACACGGTCTCGTGGGTGTATGCCGATGGGCACCTCATCGACGGGATCGTGCCGGGCGGCGTCCTTGACCGCGTCCATGCGCTCGTCGCCTCCGGGCGGTCCCAGACCACCACGGTCGGCAGCCACCTTCTGTATGCCCAGCCGATCCGGCTCGAAGGCCACCACGTCATGGCGGTCGTGAGGGTGGATCTGACGCCGTACGAGACATCGGAGCAGCGCAGCCTGACGATGTCGCTCGTGCTGGGCGGCATCTCGATCCTGCTCGCAGGCGTCGTCGCCCACGTCGTGGTGGGTCGTGCGTTGGGAGTGGTCCATGAAATGGCCGCACTCGCCGACGACTGGGGCGAACACGAACCCGGGCGCCGATTCGACCTGGGCGTTCCTCGCGATGAATTCGGGGAGCTCGGGCGAACCCTCGATCGTCTGCTTGACCGCGTGGACAACGCGCTCGCGGACGAACGCCGGCTCACCGACGAGATCGCCCACGAATTGCGGACGCCTTTGACGGCCCTGCGGGGCGAGGCGCAGTTGGCGCAACTTTCCGGTCATCCTCTGGCACCGCAGACTGTTCTGACCGAGGTCGACCGTCTGAACACGGCGATCACGACGATTCTGAGTTCCGCCCGGACACGGATCGATGGCGGTACCCGTTGCGATCTCAGGGCGGCGGCGCGCCAGGCGATCGCTGGTCGCTCCATCGAACTCGCCATCCCAACGAACGTCGACGTCGCCGTGGCGACCGAGGTCGTCGTGGCTGTCTTGTCACCCCTGCTGGAGAACGGCCTGCGGCATGCGAATTCGCGGGTCTGGGTCACGGCGAGCGTCCAGCCCCAAGGGGTCGTGACCGATGTCCTCGACGATGGCCCGGGGTTCGATCCGGCCGAGGTCGACCGGGTCTTCGAAGCGGGCGTGACCAGCGGCAACGGGCACGGGTTGGGGCTGGCCGTGGTAAAGCGTCTCGCCGCGTCCGCGGGAGTGGCGGTCCGTGCGATCGCGGGTGGTCACGGTCGCGTCGAGGTGACCTTCCCATCGCCGGGGGCGCTCGCGCAGTCAGGTTGAGTGCAGGTTGGCCGAGCCAACCTCGTCGCATGACAATGACAGGCGAGACCCGCACGCGCCGCGGTGGGCGGCTGATGCTGAACAAGGTTCCCGAGGTCACCATCTGGTTCTGGGTGATCAAGGTCCTGTGTACGACCGTCGGTGAGAGTTTCGCCGACTGGATCAACATGAAGCTTGGCGTCGGCCTGGTGAACACGGCCTGGATCTTCACCGCGGTGTTCGTGGTGGTTCTGGGCATCCAGCTGCGGCTGAAGCGGTACGTCCCGTTCCCTTACTGGCTGACCGTGGTCGTCGTCAGTGTCACGGGCACGCTGTACACCGACATCCTGACCGACCAGCTCAACGTGCCGCTGTGGATCAGCTCCGCCGTGTTCTCGGTTCTGCTCGCCGTGGTCTTCGGCGCGTGGTGGCTGCGCGAGCGCACCCTCTCGATCCACTCGGTGACGACGCCCTCGCGCGAGTCGTTCTACTGGCTCACCGTTCTCGTCACCTTCGCGCTCGGCACCGCGACCGGCGACTGGACCCTCGAGCTCACCGGCTGGAGCCCGGGAGCCTCGGTCCTGCTCCCGCTCGGCCTCATCGCGGCGATCACGCTGCTGTGGAGGTTCGGCGCGAACCCGGTGCTGTCCTTCTGGCTCGCCTACATCCTGACCCGACCGCTGGGCGCGAACATCGGCGACTGGCTCGCCTCCCCGAAGGTCGCTCAGCCGGGCGAGCCGACCGGCCTTGCGCTGGGCACCTTCACCACCAGCCTGATCTTCCTCGGGCTGATACTGGCGACTGTCGTCTACCTGACGGTGACGCGCTCCGACGTGACCGGCACCTACGAGACCACGCACACCCCGTCGGCCGCCGCCAACCCGCGCAGGGAGCGCATCGCGCTGGCGGGCTTCGGCCTCCTCGCCGTCGCCACCGGGGGCCTGCTGGTCTGGGCTCACAGCCAGCCGCACGTCGGTCCGGCCCCGGAGACCGACGCCACCTCCACCGTTCATCTCGCTCCTGGCCAGGCCGTGAAGAAGTTTCCGGCCTCGAAGGTCGACGCGCTGAAGGCACTGGCATCGACCTCGCTCAAGGATGCGCGGGCGGGGAACGCGGGCGGGGCTCACGCGGCCGCGCAGTCGCTGCGCGACCTCTGGGACGCCGACCAGGCCACGCTCCAGCCGCTGGACAACACCGGCTGGACATTCCTCGACGCCCAGATGGACCAGGTCCTGAAGACCTTCGGCATCGACCACCCGAACCCGCCGATGTCGCCGACGCGACAGGAAGCCGAACTCCGCACCCTTCTCACCGATATGCGCTGACGGAGCTGATCGGCGGCGGCTCCCCCGAGGCCGCCGCCGCTCACTCTCTCCCGGGGCACCGCATCCGTGGTGCAAGGGCCGTCGACGTGCCGACCCGGGACCAGGTGCCGCCCGAGCCGCGCCGGTTGCGCTGGAACATGGCGCGCGAGGACCGCGAGCGCACTCCGTCCATCCACAGCGTCGACACCATGGGCCGCGCGTCCTTTTACTGGCTCGCCGTCCTGCTCGCCTTCGCTCTCGGCACCGCCCTGCTGTTCCGGATCGCGTCGTCCTCACGCGCCCGCCCGGTGCCACAGCGGGTGACTTCCTCACGGAGCCGGTCGCCAAGAGCTGTTCGCCCATTGGTGAACGAGGGTGAGGGGCCGGTCGTCGCGGACGTGTGAGACCGAGGGTGCGGTGGAGCGTAGTACTGCGGTACGACCCCGCGGACGTGGATCGGTCCCGCGGTACCACCGGATCGGGGTGTTTCGCCTCCTAGCGTGGTCGGTGAGGCGTCAAGGGCGGTAGACGGGCGCCGGTTCCGACAGGGAGAGGCGCGCATGATCGACGCACAGCAGCTGACCAAGCGGTACGGGGAGAAGACGGCCGTCGACGGGCTGGACTTCGCCGTGAAGCCGGGCACGGTGACGGGCTTCCTGGGGCCCAACGGCGCGGGGAAGTCCACGACCATGCGCATGATCGTCGGACTCGACGCCCCGACCAGCGGCTCCGTCACGGTGAACGGAAGCCGCTACGCCCGCCACCAGGCGCCGCTGCAGGAGGTGGGGGCGCTTCTGGAGGCCAAGTCGATCCATCCGGGCCGCTCGGCCTACAGTCATCTGCTGGCGCTCGCGCTGACGCACGGGATTCCGCGGCGCCGGGTCGACGAGGTCGTCGAAATGGCGGGGCTGGGCAGCGTGGCGAAGAAGCGCGCCGGCGCCTTCTCCCTCGGCATGGGGCAGCGGCTCGGCATCGCGGCCGCCCTGCTGGGCGATCCGCAGACGGTGATGCTGGACGAGCCGGTCAACGGGCTCGACCCGGAGGGCGTGCTCTGGATCCGCAACCTGCTGAAGGCGCTGGCCGACGACGGACGGACCGTGTTCGTGTCGTCTCACCTGATGAGTGAGATGGCGCTGGTCGCGGACCACCTCATCATCGTGGGGCGCGGGCGACTGCTGGCCGACACCACGGTGGGAGACCTGGTCCGGGAGGCGGGCGGCGACACGGTGCAGGTGGCCACCCAGGAGCCGGCACGACTGCGGGAGGCACTGGCCGCTCCCGGGGTCGAGATCACGGGCCGGGCCGGCTCCGAGGAGCTTCAGGTGACCGGGGTGAGTGCCCGGGAGATCGGTCTGAAGGCGGCCGAGCACGGGATCGCCCTGTTCGAACTGACGGCGCGGACCGTGTCGTTGGAGGAGGCGTTCATGAACCTGACCAGGGATGCCGTGGAGTACCACGGCTCAGCTGCCGTCGAGACCCTTGAGACCGTCGGGAGGACGGCATGAGCACGCTTACCGCGACCGTCGAGACGTCCCCGGCCGCCCCGGCTCGCCCCGCCTACCGAGTGACAGGACGGCGTGTGCTGGCCTCGGAGTGGGCCAAGCTGTGGTCGCTGCGCTCGACCTGGATCACCCTGGGCCTCGGCCTGCTCTTCCTCGTCGCCTTCGGACTGATCGCCGCGAACCACTACACGTCCGGCATCGGCTCCCCGCACCGGGACCGGGACTTCGCCACCGCGACGGCCGTCAGCCTGTCCCTCTTCGGTACCAATTTCGCCCAGCTGGCCCTCGGTGTGCTCGGCGTGCTGGTCACGGCGGGGGAGTACTCCACCGGCATGATCCGCTCCACGCTCGCGGCCGTGCCGCGCCGGCTGCCGGTGCTGTGGTCGAAGGCGGCCGTGTTCGGGCTTGTCGCGCTGGTCGTCGGCACCATCGGCGCGTTCGTCGCCTTCGGGTTCGGCAGCGGCATCGTCTCCGGCACCCCCGCCGCGATGGGTATGACGCACCCGGGAGTCGTCCGCAGCCTGCTGGGCGCGGGCCTCTACCTCGGTCTGGTCGGCGTGATCGGCACCGCCCTGGGTGCGCTGCTGCGGTCGGTGGCCGGCGGGATCTCGGTACTGGTCGCCTCCCTGATGCTGGTCCCCGGGCTGATCTCCCTGCTGCCCAGCTCCTGGCAGGAGAACATCGGCCCCTACCTGCCGAGCAACGCGGGCGAGTCGATGTTCGCCCTGACCCACGACTCGACCACGCTGGCGCCGGGCGCCGGGCTCCTGGTCTTCCTCAGCTGGACGGTGCTCGCACTGGCGGGGGCGGCGTACCGGCTGGTGCGCCGCGACGTCTGAGGACCTGCACCATGGTCAGGTGACCACCTTGACGACGACCTTCTCGGCCGGGGACACCGGCGCGGCGGGACCGCCGGCCGCCCGGCTCGTCCGGGCCGGCCAGCGGCTGCGGCAGGCGGACCGCGCTCATCCGTGGGTGCTCGACACTGCGGTGGCGGCGCTGGTCTTCCTCATCTTCTGCCTGCCGGACCTGCTCCACCACGGCGGCGCGGGGGACGGGGACGGCGACGGCCGGCACAGGTTCCGGTTCGCCTTCACCCAGCTTCCCCCGGCGGCCGTGCTGGCCCTCCAGGCGGGTCTGGTCCTGCCGCTGCTGTGGCGGCGGCGCCGGCCCATGGCGGCCTTCGTCGCCATCGCCGCCGTCTTCGTCCTGCAGTGGTCTTTGGGGGCCGCGCTGCGCGCGGACGTCGCCCTGTTCGTCGCCCTGTACAGCCTGGCCCTGCACGGGCAACTGCGGCGGCTGCCGTGGGCCGGCGCGGTGATGGCGGCGGGAATGGTACTGGTCGCGGTACGTGTGTCGCCGGCCGTGTCCGTCTGGGACGCCCTGTTCTTCCTGCTGAGCACGGCGACCGCGGCCCTGGCGGTCGGTCTCACGGTGCGGACCCGGCGGGCGCAGCTCGCGGGGCTGCGGGAGCGGGCGGCGCGGCTGGAGACGGAACGTGACCAGCGCATCAGACTCGCGACCGCCACCGAACGCGCCCGGGTGGCCCGCGAGATGCATGACATCGTCGGCCACAACCTGTCCGTCATCATCACCCTCGCCGACGCCGGCGCGTACGCCACCGACACCGCTCCTGAACGTGGCAAGGAGGCCCTGCGACTCATCGGCGACACGGGCCGGACGGCCCTCGGTGAACTGCGGCGGGTGCTCGGCGTCCTGCGCGAAGCGTCGGACGGCGCCCGACAGACACCCGAACTCAGCCCGCAGCCCGGCCTCGCGGACATCGGGACACTGTGCGACGGCGTACGCACCGCGGGACTGGAGATCGTCTACCGGACCGTCGGCGAGGTGGACGCCCTGGACCGGGGCGTGCAGCTCACGGTCTACCGCATCATCCAGGAAGCCCTGACCAACACCCTGAAGCACGCCGGCGCCGGCACCCGGGTCAATCTCTCGGTCGTCGTCGAGGACGAACGGCTCGTCATCCGGATCCGCGACAATGGGCCGGCCGGAGACCCCGGACCATGGAATGAGGAAGGACACGGACTGGTGGGCATGCACGAACGTGCGGCGCTGTACGGAGGGACCGTGAGTGCCGGACCCGCGGTCGACGGGGGATGGGCCGTGGAGGCAGTCCTTGACCTGACTTCCCAGGCGGGTACCCGGTGACCACGGTGCTCGTCGTCGACGACCAGCAACTCCAGCGTTACGGCTTCCGGGTGTTGCTCGACTCCATTCCCGAGACGCAGGTGATCGGCGAGGCGGCGAACGGCACCGAGGCCGTGCGCAAGACCGCCGAACTGCGCCCAGACGTCGTTCTGATGGACGTACGGATGCCCGGCATGGACGGCATCGAGGCCACCCGCCGGATCACCGAGGCCGGGGGGCGTTCCCGTGTCCTCGTGCTGACCACGTTCGACGTCGACGAGTATGTGCACGCTGCCCTGCGGGCCGGAGCCAGCGGCTTCCTTCTCAAGGACGCGCGCCCCGAGGAACTCCTCGCCGGGATCCGTGCGGTCGCCGGCGGTGACGCGGTGATCGCGCCGGCCCTCACCCGTCGCATCCTGGACGAGTACGCCCGGCACGTGCCCCTCAAGAGGGGTGACCCCGGCAAGGACCCGCGACTGGCCGCCCTCACCGAACGCGAGCGCGAGATCCTCGTCGCCATCGGCAAGGGGTGGACCAACGGCGAGATCGCCGCCCGCTTCGTCGTGACGGAGTCCACCGTGAAGACGCACGTCGGCCGCGTCCTGGCCAAGATCGGTGCCCGCGACCGCGTCCAGGCCGTGATCTTCGCCTACGACCAGGGAATCGCCCGCCCCGGTGCCGGCTGACGGGAGAAGTGAGGCTGCTTGCTTCGACACGTCACAGCGGCGACAACCGCCGTCATGGCGAGCTCTTCCCCGGCGGCTCGCGTTGTCCGGGCGACCCCACGTCGGGGGCGGCGCGGACGTATGCCCTGCGCGGACAGCTTGCCGTCGGACTCCTGGTCACCCGGGATGATCCCGCTGGCGGGGGTCCTGAGGGTGAAGACGACCCGGTTGGCCTTCGCGCCCTTGGTGGTGCTGGGAACCTGGATGTCGAAGTGGACGGGGTGGCCGGGGCCGAAGGTCACCTTGGTGCCCTGCGAGCCGTAGGGCTTCGCGGTGACACCCTTCAGGGAGCTGTTGTCGTAGAACTTCACATCGCGGGGCGAGCCGCCCAGCTGGCAGGCGCTGGTCCTGGGGGCGGCGGCCAGCGTGACGCGGTAGTGGCGGTGCCCGGAGCTGGCGGCGTCCTGCGTGATCTTCGTCTTGAGGTTGGCGGGACGGCGCGCCGGAGCCGACCGGATGCGCTGCGGTGGACGCCTGCGCGACACCCTGGAGTGAGCCGGGTGACGATCTCTCGAAGCCGTTGCCACGGTGGACGGCTGTCGCCTGGGATCCGCCCAAAGGGAGGACTTGGCGGCCCATGTCCGCCCGACCGGGGGCCGGCTGTGGCCCGGGGCGCCTAGGCTGTCACCGCTACGGAAGGGCGGTGCCATGGATGAGGACTCCCGGACCAGGGCCGCGATCGAGGAGCATTGGCGGGCCTCGGAACGCGGGAACACCGATGTCGAGCACGCCATCTACGCCACGGACGCGATCCTGGACTACCCGCAGTCAGGTGAGCGGTTCCGGGGCCGCGCGACGATTTCGGCGCAACGCGGCGGACACCCGGCCGACCGACACTTCACCGTCCAGCGGATCACCGGCCACGCCAATCTGTGGGTGAGCGAGTGCGTGATCACCTACGACGGTGTGCCTTCGTACTCGGTGAGCATCATGGAATTCGCTGATCAGCACGTGGTGCACGAAACACAGTACTTCGCCGACCCCTTCGGAGCGCCGCCCTGGCGAGCCGCGCTCGCAGAGCCGATGCCAGGCCGAACGATCGCTGGAACCTGATTCCTGGCCTCGTTCGGGTCAGCCGACTGATCAGCCTGTCACTTTGTTGAAGTTCTAGGGACTGATGTCGTCGCGGATCTCCCAGCGGATCCGCAGGCGACGGAACCAGTGCAGGTGAGCGAACGCGCGCTCCACGACCCAGCGTTGGGTGCCGAGTCCGGAACCGTGATCGATGCCGCGGCGGTTTATCAGCGGTTTCACGCCGAGGTCCCGGACCAGTCGGCGGTACCTGTCGTTGTCGTATCCGCGGTCGGCCAGCATCCGTCTGGGCGGCGCCCGTGCCGACCGCGCTTGCCGCGCACGGACGGCACGGCTTGGAGGAGCGGCGATCCCGGTGTGCAGGACGATGTCAGGAGTTGTTAGATGCGTATCTCGGTCACACCCAGGGGACCGCATGGCGTCGGCTGCGGGACTGGACCGAGGCCGGCGTGGCCCTGCCTTCATGGGGCTCCCCAGGGCCGGTTGCGAAGGCGGATCGCCTGTCACACCTGTCTGGCAGGCTCCAGGCATGGAGATGACAGTGCAGCTGACGATCGACTGCTCCGATCCGCAGAGAATGGTGGCGTTCTGGGCCCGGGCCCTGGGCTATGTGCCCGAGCCCGCGCCGGACGGGCACGCCACGTGGCGCGCCTACTGGCAGGCGATGGGAGTGCCCGCGGAAGAGCTGCCGACCGGGGCCGGCGATATTCCGGAGTCGATCGTCGATCCGGCGGGTCGCGGACCGCGCGTGTGGTTCCAGCAGGTTCCGGAGCCGAAGACCGCCAAGAACCGGTGGCACTTCGACCTGAAGGTCGGTGGTGGCCGTGACGTCCCGCTGGACGTCCGCGCGCGGCGGGTCAGGGCCGCGGTGGACCGGCTGGTCGAGGCCGGTGCCACCGTGCTGAGGATCAAGGACGAGCCGGGCATGGGGCTCTACGCCGCGGCCATGCAGGATCCCGAGGGGAACGAGTTCGACGTCGTCTGAGGGCCGTTGCGAGGGGGCTGCTCACGGCCGCTTGCGCACGGCTGCGACCGGCACGGTCGCCTCGTAACGGACGGCGGGCTTGCTCGTAGCGGGTGGCGACAGCGCGATGTCTCCTGCGACGGTTGACGCCGCACCAGACCGCGTGGCGTTCGCGGTAGTCGGTCGGGTCGAAGCGCGGCGGCCGCCGCAGGAGCCGGGCTTCTCGCGGTCGCGTGCCTGGTCGGCCTTGTCCGGGATGACGCAGATCCCGCGGCGGCGCGGGCAGGCGCGGTTCTCGCGGGAAGCGTACGTCCTGTCGGCCCGCTTGCGATCGGGGCTGCTGTGACCGGGATGGTCCACCGTGACCGGAACGCGGCTCGCGGGACCGGCGCACGCGCAACGGCTGGTATTACCGGGGCACGCAGGAAGAGACGGCGCGCTCTGCGATCGACGCGTTCGTCTCCGCGCTCGAAGCCTCGGACAACAGCTATGCGACGGCCCTGCTCTGTCAGGCCCTGACCTCGGACGTGGTCTTCTGGGGGTCGTTGGGCCGCGGCGACGGAATCGCGGCGGTCGAGCGCTTCGTGCTGGACATCCGGCGCCAGCCGGCGGAGACCGGCACGATGGTGCGCTGCTCCGTGGTGGACATGCCTGACGAGTGGACCCGGGACCAGCGGGTCTTCACCACGCCTTACTTGTCCCTTTCGGCACTCCGGGGCTGCGGTTCGCGGTCGGTCAGGCCACGGCGTTGAGGGGGCGTTCGCCCCAGCGGACGCCCTTCTCGCTGCGAGTGCGGGCGCGTTCCTCGCGTCGGGCGGCACGGATTGCCTTCGGCGCGGCCGGGGTGTCGGAGGCGCCCTTGCGGTGGCGGCTGACGCCCACGGGCGGTCGTCGCCCACCCGGTCGGCCGCGGCCGCCTCCGCGCTCAACTCATCCGTCGGAGTCGGCGTACGTACGCCCTCGGGCGGCACGCCCCGTCCTCACCGAACCTGTCCCGGCGACCGTTCCGTACCAGCCGACGCGCGCCTGGTCATTGCCCTTTTCTTACGTATCGTCAGGAAAGAGGATCACCTCCTCTCGGCAACCAGCGGTACATCCGGATGTCACACGGGACCACCAGGGTGTCATGTCCATGGACTCGTTCATCTGGAGGTTCACTTGCTGACTATGCGACGTCCCCAACTGTCCTGGCCCAAGCGGCTCGCGGTGCTGATCGCCGCCGTCGCGTCCGTGCTCGGTGTGTCCGCGGTCAACGGTCCCGCCGCGAACGCGGCGGTCTACGGCTCCTGTAGCACCAGCGGATGCTCCGACGCCGCCTCGGCGAACTCGACGTGGTCCGATCTGGGCTATCCGACCGCTCGGGGCTGGTACGACTGGCCGGATGGCGAGTGCAGCTACGCTGGTGGCGAGTTCTACAACAACGACGGGCAACTGCCGTCCGGTGACACCTTCTACGAGTACGACGTCTACCCGCGCGCCTGCGGCGCTCATCGGGACGCCTACCGGATCGTCGTCGACTCGAACACCGGAGTGGTCTGGTATTCACCCGACCACTACACCGACTTCTACCAGCTCTGACATCCCAGCGAAGCCTGGCTGGACGGCCCGTACGGACAGCCGCAGCCGCCGCCGCGGGCCGGGACGTCATCAGGGACGGTCCTCCTGGGATCGTCCCTCGGCGATGTCCTGCCCGACCGCCGCTCGCGGCCCCGGGGCCCTGCCCGCCGGTCCCGCCCCCCACTCACAGTCGGCCCCATGCCTCGCGCCCTGGCCAGGGGGCCACCACTCCGCCCCGGCTCCATCATCTGCGGCCTGGTCTCCGACACGGCGACCAACACGGTGGCCGGAAGCGCGGCGGTGGGAGAGTGGCCGCATGTGCGGTCGATACGTCTCCACCCGCAGACCTCAAGACCTCGTCCAGCTCTTCCACGTCACCGACTGGCGTGCCGAAGAGACGCTTGCTCCGAACTGGAACGTGGCCCCGACCGACGACGTGTGGGCCGTCCTTGAGAGCGCCCCGCGCGACGGCGACGACGCCGGCCAGGTGAGCAGGGAGCTGAGACCGGTGCGCTGGGGCCTGGTGCCGTCGTGGGCGAGGGACGTCAAGATCGGCGCGCGGATGATCAACGCCCGTGTGGAGACCGTGCACGAGAAGGCCGCCTTCCGCCGTGCCTTCCTCAAGCGCCGCTGCCTGCTGCCCGCCGACGGCTTCTACGAGTGGCAGCAGGCCAAGGACCCTGCGACAGGCAAGGCCCGCAAGCAGCCGTACTTCATCCACCCCGAGAGCGACCAGGTGATGGCGCTCGCCGGGCTGTACGAGTACTGGCGCGACCCAGAAATCAGACAGGACGACGATCCCGCGGCTTGGCTGATGACCTGCACCATCATCACCACTGAGGCCACCGACGCCGCCGGCCGCGTGCACCCCCGCATGCCTCTCGCACTCACTCCCGATCACTACGACGCCTGGCTCGACCCCCGCCACCAGGCCCCCGACGAGCTGCGCTCCCTGCTCGATCAGCCCGCAGGGGGCCACCTGGACGCCCGGCCCGTCTCCACGGCCGTCAACAACGTGCGCAACAACGGCCCCCAGCTACTCGCGGAGGTCACCGAATAGCGATCGTCGAACCGCCCGGTCGGACTTCATGGTGGGTGCCGACGGCTCACGCCCAGCGGCCTGTCCAACTCACCCTCCCGATCCGGACGTTCGGGCCCTGCGCGTCATCTGGCCCGGCGTGGGCCGGACACGGTGTCCCGGACGCCCAAGGGCGCCCGACGCCTTCGTGGGCATGCGGGTCCGCCGGCGACGACGCGGCCGGCACCAGCGCCCTGGTCTTCACGCTGACCATCCGTCAGGGTGGGATCGGCGCGGTCGTCGGCGTCGGCGTCGAGTCGATGGCGCGTGTCGCCTACGGCTGCCGGGTCGCTGTACGGCTCACCGCCGTCGAACCCACCCGGACGGCCCTCGGCGACATGGGCCCGGTCCATGGCACCGGCGCGTGTGACCGCGCTGATCCGTCCCCGCGCCCGGCCTGTCCGACGGCAGACGGCCGGTGGTCCTGACCGTGGTGTCCGGCTCCGCACTGGAGACGGGCAGCGGCGAGCAGGCCACCCCGTGAGCTCCTGCGACGACATCTCCCCAGCCGTTTCCCGCTTCCTGCGCTCCTGGATCCCCCTGCGTACATGCCGGGTCAGACGACGGTCCAGCTGACCGACGCGCGAGACGCGTGGGCGCAGGCCCTAGTCTGATCCCCGTGAGGCAGACAGGCGCTCGGAAGGACCATCGGCGATGACGCCCCTGAGTATCGGGGACCCGGAATCCATCGGCGGGTACACCATTCTCGGCAGGCTCGGGGCGGGCGGCATGGGAGTCGTCTATCTGGGGGTCTCCGCCTCGGGACGGCAGGTCGCGGTCAAGGTCGCGCGCGAGCCCCGTGCCCAGGAGGAGGAGTTCCGGACGCGCTTCCGGCAGGAGGTCGCCGCGGCTCGCCGGGTGAGCGGTGCCTTCACCGCGCCGGTCGTGGACGCCGACCCGGAGGCCGACCGGCCATGGATGGCGACGCTCTACGTACCGGGGCTCAACCTGGCCGAAGTCGTGGAGCGGGACGGCCCGCTGAACCTGCGGGAACTGCGCGCGCTTGGTCTCGGGCTCACCGAGGCGCTGCGCGACATCCACCGCGCGGGTCTGGTGCACCGGGACCTCAAACCCCGCAACGTCCTGGTGACCGAGGACGGGCCGCGCGTCATCGACTTCGGCATCTCGCGTGCCGACGACCACCAGAACCTGACCACGACCGGGCGGATGATCGGCACTCCGCCCTTCATGTCGCCGGAACAACTGGCCGCTCCCCGGGACGTCACCCCGGCCTCGGATGTGTTCTCACTGGGGTCCCTGCTGGTGTTCACGGCCGTCGGCTCGGGACCGTTCGACGCCGACAGCCCGTACATCACCGGCTACCAGGTGATGCACGGGACCCCGGACCTCGACGGGGTACCCGACGCGCTCCTGGACATCGTCGAGCGCTGCCTGGACAAGGACCCGGCCGCCCGGCCGGACCTGACGGAACTGCACCGCATGATCGAGGCGCTGCCGGAGTCCGACGTCACCGGGTCCGCGAAGACCGAGCGGTCCGCGGCACCCGGGCCCCGCCCCGCTTCCCGGAGCGCGGCCGGCGCCCCGATGGATGCCGCGACCGGCAACGGAACCGGCAGGCGCCGCCGGACACGAGCGCTGCTCACCGGCCTCGGCGCGGGGCTGGCCGTCACGGCGCTGGTCGTCGGGGCGGGGGTCTTCGCGTCCGATGCGCACACCGGCGCCACCTCCGAGAGCGCCCCCAAGGCGTCCCTGCCCGACGGCTGGCGGCCGTGGCGCACCGAGCTGCGGGACGATGTGAACGGCGTCCCTCTCGACTACGACAGCCCCGGATGCGTGGCTGAGGACAGCGCCCTGTTCTGTGGCGGTACGGGCTTCACGGTCGCCAAGGTCGACGCCGCGTCCGGTCGCACCCTGTGGCGGACCGGCACCCGACCTCAGGGTGCGCAGCCGATCGGCGTTCGCCACGGTCTGGTCTACGTGTACGAGGACCCGGACGACGCGACCAGACGCGTGGTGGCCCTGGACGCCGCTACCGGGCACCAGCGGTGGCAACGCGGCATCAACAAGTCCGAGGTCGCGGTCCTTTACGACGGCGGGCTGCTGACCCTGTCCCCGGACAACGCGTCGTTCGTGGCCTACGGGCCTTCCGGCCGGGAACTGTGGCGGGCGCCCTCGCCGGACGAGATCTGCACTCCGTCGGCGCTGGGAGGCGTCCCCTACGCCATGTGCTCAAAGGGCACCGAGCCCGGCCAGGCCCCGGTCGAGCTGATGAGGCTCCGCCCCGGCAGCCTGACCGCGACCGCCACACTGCCCGAGAAGGCGGAAGCGCTCGGCGCTGTCGGCGGGCAGCCTCTGTTCCTCGCCCCCCAGACCGCGAAAGACGTGTACGAAGCCGGGTACGAACGGCCGTACAACGCGCTGCTGCGGGTCGTCCCCGAGACCGGGCAGATCAAACGGATACCGCTGGCGCATCCGTTGACCGGCGTGGCCACCCTTGTGGACCGCGTCGTCTACTTCGTCCGGTCCGACGGGTCGGTCACCGCCGTGTCGGCGGTCAGCGGCAGACAACTGTGGCGGAAGGTCACGGACGTGGAGAGTCTGTCCGCGCCCGCCGTGTCGGCCACATACAAGCGGGTCTATTTCGCCAACCGCTTCGGCCGTCTGCTGGCCCTGGACAGCCGCACCGGAGCGGAGGTCTGGCGCACCTCCGCGCTGGACGACCCCGGGGACAAGACGCAGGCCTATCCGCCGCGAGTGCTGCTGGTCAAGGACGCGATCGTGGCGACGGCCGGCTACACGGCCTTCTCCCGGAGTCCGAGCGGGCCCGCCCGACCGTCCTGATGCAATGCCGAGCACGGCGCTGGGCGCCGGCCACCGGGGCGGCCGCCTCTACCGGCTGCGCAGGGCCAGACGTCCGTCGTCGAAGAGAGCGAGCACGTCCAGGCGGATGGTGTCGACCTCGACGCCGTCCGCCTCGACCACCTCGCCGAACACCACGACCGCCCCACGTGAATCCGGTCAGTGGGCGGCCCGCGGGCTTGGATCGCAGAGAGAGCTCGCTCCACGCCCAGTACGGGCGGCCCCGGGTACCGGTCTCGCCCCCGTCCATGCCGTCATCGCCGTCGGCGGCTACACCCGCGCCTTCACCACCACGGCCGGCATCTCAGTTCCGGGTTCATGTGGCGAGGGCCGCGGCCAGTTCGCGTGGCCGGGCGGCGAACGGGCTGTGGCTGCCGGGCAGGGTACGCACGGTGAACGGGTTGCCGGGGAAGGCCCGGTCGGCTTCCGCGATCATCAGGTCCTGCGCGGCCGGTGCCAGCGCCCGGTCCTCGGCGCAGCGCAGGAACGTCCGTGGAATTCGTCCCCACCGTGCCGCGGTCAGGGCGACCGGAGTCGTCGCGATCGCCAGGGGCAGGTCAGGGCTCAGCGCGGACCGCCACCGGTCGAAGCGGTCCAGGGGGGTGTCGTGGTAGTGGGTCTCCCGTAGTTCGTCGAGGTAGGCGGGGTCCGGTGAGAGCGGATTGATCCGTACGGCGCCCAGGGCCTCGGGGTCGCCGAGGTTCAGGTCCTTGCCCAGCGCGGTGGCGTTCTCGGGTGCGCCCAGGTAGTCGTAGAACCGCGGCCGCCCGCCCGGGACGAACGCGGACAGGTAGACGATCCGGTCCACCAGTTCGGGCGCCCGCTCCGCGGCCAGGGAGGCGGGACCGCCGCCCGCGCTGTGCGCGACGAGCACGACAGTGCGATGGTGACGCACCTGGCGCAGGACGCTCTGTACGGTCTCGGCACAGTCGTCCATCGTCAAGGAGGCGAGCCGCGACCTCTCGGTCAGCAGGCCCGGCTGACCGGGCAGCAGGTATCCGGTGGGCAGGGGGGCGTCGAAGCCGTGCCCCGGCAGGTCGACGGCCACGCTCGCGGCGCCCAGTCCGGCCAGCACGCGCTGCGTCGCCGCCCACTGTCCGGAGCCGTGCCAGGCACCGTGCACGAAGACGAAGACGGTGTCGGTCAGAGAGACGTTCTTCATGGCTCCATTCCAGACAGGATCCACAGCGCCATCCATTCCTAGATCCGGTAGGCGGCTTGGCGATATCTCTGAGGTATTGCCAGCAGCCGAGGGGACGTCGACGAAGGGTGGGTCGTGGAGGCGACACCTGCGGTACGCGGTCGCTCTCGCCGCGCACGAACACTTGCGCCGGTCGGCCGGCGCGCTGGGCATCGCGCGGCCGCCGCTGTCCAAGCAGACCGCCGACCTGGAGCGCGAGGCCGGGGCCCGGCTTTTCGACCGCACCCGTCAGGGAGTGTTGCCCACCGCCGCCGGTGAGGCGTTCCTCGCGCGGGCACGCCGGGCGCTCGACGAGGTGGCGGCGGCCACGGTCGACGCGGGCCGCGCCGCGCGCGGCGAGACAGGACGCCTGCGCCTCGGCTTGATCGCCTCGGCCCTGCTCGACCTGCTGCCGGGCGTCCTGGGCCGGTTCGGTCGTGAACGGCCCGACGTGAGACTGGAACTGCACGAGATGGCGACCAGCCGCAGCGGCCCGGTTGACACAGCCGCTGATCGTGTCGGCCGGCGAGGACGAGCGCGCCGTGGTCGCCGGACTGCGCACCCTGCTCGGCATGGACTCCTCGGCTCTCAGCGGCGCGACCGTCGCGAGGGACGTACACACGATCATCGGCCTCGCCGCCTCCGGCTTGGGCGTCGGCCTGGGGCCGTCCCGCATGAGGGCGGTCCCGCGTTTGGGCGTGCGGTTCTGTGAGGTGACCCCGCGCAGACCCCCGCCCGGTCTCATCCTGTCCTTCGCGTCCCGCGATCACTCCCCGGTGCTGCGCGCCTTCCCCGACACCATCCGGAAGAACTGCCCCGACGTCGGTGCCGACTCGACGACCGGCTCCGGCCCCATACTGCGCACAGGTGACGCCGCGTCATGGAAGCGAGCCGCCGGGACGCGGCGTCGGCTCCCGGGACACCCTGGCGGACCGGATCAGCGCGGACTCGGCACGGGCGCGGGCACGGGAGGCGACGTGATGATGACAGAGCGAAGAGTGCGCGCGGTCCCGAGCACTCGGAACCGCGGCGCATGCCGAATCGGTTCGTCCACCGGTTGAGGGCGGCCCGCCTGACTCGTGAACGCAGATGCCCCAGGCTTCTGCCTGGGGCATCGCGCCGAGCTTCCCTTACGGCGGGCACAGAATCGCTGCCTTGGGTACGTCCGTCAGCGTTCCCCCTGCCGACGTCACGGGCGTCACCGGCCTCCTCGCCGACCGGGCCCAGGGACGAAGTCCCCGCGTGAGCACGATCTCGGCTTCGTCCTTCTGGACTGGGCCCTCACCGAGTGTGACCGCTTCGGTGACAGCCGAGGCGCCAAGGGTCAGTTGGCGTAGTAGGGGGTCAGCTCCCACGAGTTGCCGCCTTCATCCTCCATGCAGGCGAATCCCACGATCGTCCCGTTGGCCTGAAGGGCGTTACCCCAGTTGGTGCATTCCTGGAGGGGGCCCTTGCCGGGAATGTCCGCGCCCTGTCGCGGCGCCGCCTGAGCCGCGCCGGCAGCGACGCCGGAGAACGCCAAGACGCTGGCACCGACGACTACGGCCTTCTTGAGGGTGTTGCGCATTCTTCGCTCCATTTCGGTCTCTGAGCACAAAACACTTGTGTGCTGGGGGAGTTCCCCAGGAATCCGCAGTTCATCACACTGGAACCCGGTTTCTCACAGGTCACATGTGCTTGTTACACACCCCTGACAAGCCGCAGGAGGACTCGACCCCAGGCTCCAGACCGTGTCGTCGAACCCTGGTCAGCCGTCACCCACTCCCGGTTCGCCCCGACTCGCCGAGGCCCTTCGGCCAACGGACTGGCCGCCGCGCCACCACGGCATCGACGGCTGCCGCGCGCGTGCTCCACGGCCGGGCAAGCACCGTTCTCGCTGCATCTGTGCGTTGCTCGGCCCCTGAGTCCAAGTTGCCCGACCACCGGAAGTTCGGTGTTTCGGGTCGGGCCGAGGCGATCGCCCAGTACTTCGGCGCACCCGTCCGGCACCGCGGGTCGAGCAGTTGACGTCGTGTCGGTGGTGATGATGGCGTAGGCCGGCGAAGGCTCGCCCGGCCGCAGTGGTGCGCCGCAGCACGGACCAGGCGCCCTCGACCGGGTCGAGGGCCGGTGCGCAGGGCGGCAGTTGGAAGACGGTGAGCCAGTCGCGGTCGGTGACGTAGCGGCGCATGCCGGCGGTCAAGTGTGTGTGGAGGCTGTCCCGGACCGGCGCAATAGGCCCGCCGAGTTGGTGGCGGGCGCTCTGGATGAGGTCGCGGCATTCCTTCCAGGAGAAGCTTTTGCCCCATCGGGCCGGTTGTCGGGGGAGGGCCGGTAGATCACTCAAGGATTCCCGGCTTTATGACAGACGAGGGCGGCGACCCGGCGGGAGCAGATGCGGATGGCCGGCGGCGCCATCGAGAAGCCGTGCCTCGTCCTCGAAGACGAGCCAGGCATCGAGGGTCGCCGCGGTTCCTTTAGCCGGGGCCACATCTTCCTCACCAGGCCGACCACTACGTTCTCGTCCCGCGCGATCGCGTGGCGGACGGGCGCCGGGAAGCTCCAGCCGGTGTGGCTGATGCCGCGGCTTGCGGAGACAGGCGCGGGAGGCATTGTCATCGTCCGCGACCAGGTGGCCCTGTCGGCAGCGCGGTCGGTCCCGACCGGTGCGGAGTGCTCGGATCCGTTCGAGAAGCGGGCGTGCGCAGACGCCGTCGTGACGCCGGCCGCCTCGGGACCGGCTGAGGTCTTGGACGACGGATGAGTCGATCTGGATCAGCCAGTCGATGTCTCCAGCCGTACAACCGGACATCGCGGCGGGCGATGTGCCGATCGCGACCGAGTGGCCCTGGTCCATCGCCGCCGCCAGGTGGCCGTGGGCGAGGGTGCAGCGCTGCGCGGGCGACGCTGTGGCGCCGGGGGTGGTCGTCCCGTGCGCGGGGGACTTCCCGGATTCGGCGAGGTGACCGACACCGCCCGGTCGTGCCCGGGCTCACGGACAGGGGCGCCGAGCGGCATCGAGGCGATCTCGTGGCGACCTTGGCGAACTGACGCGCCGTCACCGGATCGGTGGCCGGCGGTGCGCGGGAGCGGAGGTTGGCGAGGCCGTAGGCCGCAGCGACTGGCCTGAACATCTCGCGGGAGCGGCTGGCTTCAGGGGCATCGCGTCATGCGGGAGTGGGATTACGGCTGAGCACCTATCCGGCGGTTCGTGAGCACATTCTAGTGGTGCAAAATTTTCAAGGAATGAGGCAACGGTGAGGCCTTCCATACAATGACCCAGAGCGCTTTTTCGGTGCCAGAGGCGCCGAGTTTTCAAGGGGCCCGAGTGGCCGAACTCTCCCCTGTGCGCGCTCCGGCACCCAGGCGTGATCGATCGGCGTGCGGATGCGCTCGAATGAGAAGTCAGCTTTCGTCGCCCTCCCGCCCGGCAGGACTTAAGTGCCTGGTGCCGTACCGAAGGTACCGAGACTGGCGCATCGGCACACGGGCACCCGGATCCGCGATTGGCACTGGCGCTGCGATTCGCTGGAGAGGCACTTCATGAGTGACGCCACATCAAGTTCTGAAGAGCACGGGATCAATGAGATCGGTGACGTTCGGGCGTGGCTCACCGGGTTTTTGGCGCGCCCTCACCAAGACTTGGGCCGAGAAGGGAATGTCTGCCCGTTCGTGGTACCCGCTCTACGGGCAAAAACCCTGCACGTCGAATCGGTCGGGTATGACAGCGCCGCCGGCTGGGCGGGGATAGCCGACCAAATGCGCTGTCAGATCGAATCCTACGATGGACGCGTGTGGCCCGAGGGAAAGGAGTCCATCGCGTCGCTGGTCACCGTCCTGCGCGACATGCCCGATCATCACTGGCCCCTGCTCGACGAGGCGCAGCGCCACGTGAAGGGAGAAGCGGTGCGGCGTGGTCTGATGATCGGACAGTTCCACCCCGATTGTCCGGAACCCTCCGTGTGGAACCCCGGATTCGCGGTCTCCAGGGCACCTCAACCGCTGTTCGCCATCCGCCGCATGTCGTTGCATGACATCCTGTTCCTGCACGGCGATGCCCGGCATTTTAGCGAATATGATCGCCGGTTCGGCGACCACTACGCCGACGTCCGCTCTGCCGCTCATCTCCCGCAGCGATTTGTCGATCTTTATAAATCGGCGAAGGCGGGTGGAGCTCCGACGAGTGCATACATCGACTACCAAAGCATCGACACTCTGCTCTCGCTCCAGCGGCCACGCACCGCCCATCCTGCCGAGATGACCTTCTATCTGGTCGGCCAGGCGAAGGAGCTGTTCTTCAAGCTCGTGTACGAAGAGGTCTCGGCCGCGCGGCTGGCCCTTGTTGTCGACCGGGTCGATGAAGCGGTATGGAACCTCCGTCGGGCAGCCACTGCTTTAGGGGTTTTGGCACGGACATGGGACGTCCTGTCCGGGATATCGCCGGCAGAGTTCAATGCTTTCCGGGGAAGTCTAGGATCGGCTTCCGGTATCGATTCCTATATGTATCGCATGTTGGAATTCGCGCTCGGTAGAAAATCAGCGGCCCTGGCGCGCCGGTACGCGGGTGTGGCCGGCGTGTCCGAGTCCGTCCATCGTGCCCTGCACTCGAGCAGCCTCTACGACGAGGCACTGGGGCTGCTGTACCGGCGCGGCATCCTGACCGTACATCGAGGTGCCGACGGCGGCTGGGACACAGCGGCCGCGCGCCAGGCGTGGGCCCTCGTCTACCAGGAGTACGGCCCGTCGAGCGACCTGTTCCGGCTCGCCGAGACGCTCATGGATGTCGCCCACGCCTTCAGCGGCTGGCGTTCGCTCCACCTGCTTCTGGTGGAGCGAACCATCGGCAACAAACGCGGCACCGGCGGCACCACCGGAGTCGACTGGCTGCGGAAGTCGGCTGAGCACCGCTTCTTCCCGGACCTGTGGCAGGCCCGGTCTGGGCTGCCGTCGGGGGCTCCTCCGTGGTGAGGGAACGAACAAGCAAACCAAAGACACGCTGAGGGAGACGGCACATGACAACCGGCCGGAATAGGGCTGAGCACATCGCAGAACGTTACCGGGCATTGAGTCCTGCCTCGGCACGGGCTTTCGCCAGGGCGGCGAGTTCCCTGCCCGGAGGTGACACACGCACGATGACCACGTACGCGCCTCACCCGCTGTACTTCCAGCGCGGTGAGGGTGCGCGAGTCCAAGATCTCGACGGCCGCTGGTATCACGACCTGGTGGCCAACTACGGCGCCCTCACCCACGGACACAACCATCCGGAGCTGACACGGGCCGTCCACCGCCAGATCGAGCAGGGTACGGCTCTGGGAGGACCCAGCGCTCTCCAGTACCGGCACGCCGAGCTGATGCGCGACCGCGTACCGTCCCTTGAACGCCTGAGGTACTGCAACTCGGGCACCGAAGCCACTATGTGGGCACTACGGACGGCCCGTGCGTATACCGGCCGGGACATCATCATCAAGATCGACGGCGGCTACCACGGAACGCACGACTGGGGTCACGTCAGCGCCTTCCTGTCCGGCGGGGCGACGCATGACCAGTTGCTCCCCGACCTGCCTGCGGCAGACCTGGCCCCCGGAGTGCCGGAGAGCGTGCTGGAATCCGTGGTGGCCGTTCCCTACAACGAAACGGAAGCCGTCAAAGACGTGTTGTCCCGCCTTCGCGGACGGGTGGCCGGGTTAATCGTGGAGCCGGTGCTCGGGGTGGGCGGCGGCATCCCCGCCCGCCCCGGGTATCTGGAAGAGGTGAGGCGGCTCACCGCGCAGGACGGAGTCGTGCTGATCTTCGACGAGTGTGCCACTTTCCGGCTGGGCCCCTGGCAGGTCAAACACGGGCTGCGGCCCGACCTCAGTACCTTCAGCAAGATCGTGGGAGGGGGTATGCCCCTCGGGGTCTTCGGAGGGAACGCGGACATCATGTCCATTTTCGACCCTGCGCGGCCGCGACCGCTGTACCACGCCAGCGCGTTCGGCGGGAACAGTCTTTCCCTGGCCGCCGGCATCGCCGCACTGGAGAGCTTTGGGGCCGCCGAGGTCGCATACCTCGACCGTCTCGGTGACAGGCTGCGCTGCGGTCTGGACGCGGCAGCCCAGGAGGCAGGTGTTGTCGGAAAGGCCATCGGTGAGGGCGGTATGAGCTACTTCCATTTCGGAGCGCAGCCGCCGCGGGCCGCCGCGGACACCGTGGCAGCCCGTAAGGGGAGGGACCAGCTGCGGGCGCTCGTGCACCTGCACTTGCTCAATGAGGGGTTCCTGACGGCGCGGCACGGGCTGATGTGTCAGCACATCGTGACCGAGGCACCGGTTGTGGACGCTTTCGCCGCGGCGTTCGCCGACACTCTCCGGCTGCTGCGGCCCTACCTCTGCGACCACCATCCGGAACTCCTCAGCGCCGGACGGGCGGACCAGGCCGCGTCACGGACCACCCCGGCCGGCGGGGCAGTGGGATGACACGACCGCATCTGTGGACACTGGCGGAGGCACGCGCGGCGATGAGCCGCGGTGACATTTCTTCTGCCGAGTACATGGCGGAGCTGACAGGGCGCAGAGCCCACCTGGAGGATCTCTGTGCCTTCGTGTACGGCGCCGACACCACGCTGTCCAATGAGTCGCGCTTGCCGGGTCCGCTGGGCGGTATCCCGCTTGCGGTGAAGGACAACATCGACGTAGCGGGCACCCCGACGACCGCCTGCACCCCCGCTCTGCACGCTCACTCGCCGTCGCGGGACTCCGCCGTCTGGCGGTTGTGCGCGGAGGCGGGAGCCGCGTTCATGGGGAAGACGACCATGCACGAGCTGGCCTATGGCACTACCGGCGCGCACGTCGATCGCCTCGCCGCCCGCAACCCGGCGGACCGCGCCAGACTGGCCGGAGGGAGCAGTTCCGGGACCGCGGCAGCCGTGGGCGCCGGAATCGTGCCGGCCGGGCTGGGCACGGACACGGGGGGATCCATCCGCATTCCTGCGGCTCTCTGCGGTGTCGTCGGTTTCCGTCCGAGCACGGGTCGCTACCCGGGCCAGGGAGTCGTCCGCATATCACTCACCCAAGACACAGTCGGCGTCATGGCGCGCAGCGTCGATGACGTGCGACTGCTCGACGCGGTACTCGGCAGAGAGCCTTCGCCCGGTCTGCCGCCCCTGTCCCCGGCGCGGCCGGTGCTTGCGCTGGCCAGGGCGACTGCCTGGACGGACCTCGATCCGGAGATCTCCCGCGTGGCGGAAGCGGCGTGCGACGCGCTACGAGCTGCTGGGTGGTCCCTGCGAGACCTGCCGGAACCGTTGTATGACCCCGCCGACCTGCTGGAAGCGGCCACCGCCGTGCCGTTGGCGGAGACGCGGGCGGCGGTGGACGACTACCTGCGGGGCCACGGCTGCCCTCTGACGTGCGATTCGGTGCTCGAAGCTCTTGCCTCGCCCGATGTCCGTGCTGTTCTGACCCCCCTCCTCGACGGCCCCGTCGTGGGCTCCAGCCGGTATCGCGCCGCACGGGAGACGCTGCGCAGGACGGGCCACACCGCCCGGCGGGCACTTCAGCGCAGCGGAGCCGCGGCATTTCTCTCCCCGACCACGATCACGCCCGCTCCGCCGCTCGGAACCGGCCAGTGGCTGACACGGGGTGGCCGCGAGGTTCCGTCCCTCACCACCTACATCCGCAACACCGCGCCCGCGGCGGTCTGGGGCTGGCCCTCGTTGTCCCTGCCTGCCGGGCACACCTCCCAGGGACTCCCCGTCGGACTCCTGCTGGACGCACCGCGCCACCACGACCGGCGCCTGCTTGCCCTCGGCCACCGCTGCTGGCAGGACCTGTCCGTACCCCACCACCCCATGGTCCTGGAGAACCTATGATCCATGCCGGCCGACGAAGCCGCCGACCCGTCTCCTCCTGGGGAGCGGAACGCCTCGACCTCGGCGCCTACCTCGAACGCGTGGGCATGCCCCATCTCACCCCCATCGGCGGCCCCGTCCGGTCCCAACCGACACTTCGCGAAGTGTGCGAGCTGCACCGTGCTCATCTGGCGGCCATCCCCTTCGACAACATCGACTTCGTGCTGGACACGCCAGTGAGCTTGGAACCCGAGGCGATCGTGGAGAAATTGTGCCGACGTCGCCGAGGAGGCTGCTGCCACGAGCACAACCTGCTGTTCGGCCTGGTGCTGGAGCGCCTGGGACTTCCCGTCGAACGCCTCGCGGCGCGTGTTCTTCTCGGCGGCGTGGGCCCCCGCCCCCGCACCCACATGCTGCTCAAGACGCGGATCGGGGACGATGAGTGGCTCTGTGACGTCGGGTTCGGGTCCGACGGCTACCTCGACCCGCTTCCGGCCCGAGAGGGAGCTGAAACGACACAGTTCGGCAGGGGTTTCCGCGTCGTCGCCCATGACCGCTTCCAGTGGAGCGTAGACGTCCGGATGTCGCAGGGGTGGACAGCGATGTACCAGTTCACGCACGAGTCCCAGCAACCCATGGACTTCACCGTCGCCCATCACTTCCTCAGTACCCACCCTGGGTCCATGCTGCGCAAGGCACCGCTTCTGCAGCTACTGACCGTCGGCACATCGCTCCAACTGCGCGGCGACCTGCTCAAACGCGTCACACCGACGGAACGGAGCGTCGACCGGGTCACCGTGGACGCGCTTCCCCGCGTGCTGGGCCGATTCGGCATCACGCTGACGGAACCCGAACTCGCCGCCCTGACCCGAACCTTCCCCGACCGCTCACCAGCGAGGGCGGACTGACGGCATGGAACCTACACGTCTGGTGCTGGACAGCGGCGAACTTCCCAACGACCATGAAGACGCGGGTCTCATCCGGCAGTACGAGGAGCGCGGCGGGGACATCCGCCGCCTCATCTACCTGAGCCTGGGCGAGACATGGAACGCTGTGGCACCGGGGTTGGCGGCCATCCTCGCCAGCGGCCTTCCCGTTCACAGCCACGGCTACACACTGTCACCTTACGGGCTGCCGGCCCTGCGCGACGTCCTGAGGGACTACGTCAGGCGCACGCACCGTCTGCCACAGGCCGGTACCGAAACGTACGACGTGGCCGTCAGCCAGAGCGGCACGCGCGCTGCCATGTCGGACTTCGGCCGCCTGCTGCTGACCGACGCCCGGACGCCGGACACGGCACCGGCGGCACTCGTCCCCTCCCCGGGCTGGGACTACGGGGGCGTGCTGGCGCCGCTCGGCTACCGACTGCTTCCGTACGACCTGGGCGCCGTGCGCGGTTGGCAGCCCGATCCCGCGGAGATCGAATCACTGCTGGACAGGGCGGGGCACTGGTCTCTGGTGGTGCTCAATCCGCAGCACAACCCCACCGGCGCCAACTGGGCTCCCGAGACGGTCAGAGCGATCGTCGAGGCAGCCGTCGCACGCCGCGCGGCCATCCTGCTCGACGACGCGTACTACGCCCTCTACACACCGGGCCAGCTGCCCACCAACGCGCTGCGCATCCTGGTGGAGGAAACACAGGGATCCACTGTCCCCTGGCTCGCCACCAGGACGCTGGGCAAGCAGTTCCACTGCAACGGCTGGGGCATCGGAGCCCTCACCGCCCGGCCGGCCACCCTGGCCGGCCTGGCCCGGGCCATGCATGCACGGTCGTACGGTTGCGCACTGCCCCTGCAGGCAGCCATGGCCTCCTGGCTGCGGACGGAGCAGGCGGACGACTTCGTCGAGCGCCTGAGAGGCTCGTACGCCGCCGCCCGCGGACGCGTCAGCGAGCGCCTGCGTACCGATTTGGGCTTTCCGTCGTACGCCGTGCACCCGGGGACTTGCAGCGCCTACCTCCGGTTTCGCGTGCCCACGCGTTACGTACACGAGGGCTCGGAAGCGCGTTACCGGCGATTGTGCCTTCAAGCGGGCGTCCTGCCGGGTGCGGGCAGCATGACCGGTCCGCGCCTCGGCCCGCGCCGACGCCGCGACCCCTCGGAGGCATACGTGCGCCTTTTCCTGGCCCAACCGGGCTGCGTACTCGACGAGGCCCTGGACCGACTGGCCCGAGCGGGACTCGGTTGGTGAGTTCTGCCGGTGAACTGAAGGATTGAGCGATGGCCCGTACAGCCACTCACCGGGGCAGGCCGCCCGCGCGGTGTCGGGCGCGGCGATTCTTGGAAAGCCCTGGTGATTCCGTACTCGAGCGCGACGTGTACGCCGGCGGTCCGGAAGCACACCCTGACCCACGCCTGCCTGCCGGTCCGCGCGGCCCACAACATAGCCTGCTGGGGCTGGGTGGCGACGACGATGACGGTGGTGGTGCCGGCGGTCAGGGCGGACTTGAACTCGCGTTCCAGCTCCTCGGTGGTCTCCACGTCGACCGCGATGCATCCGAAGCCGCGGGCGACGGAGGCGATGTCCAGCCCGGGCAGGTCGAGCCCCGGCACGCCGGGGGGCTCCTCCAGCACGGCGAACGACTTGAGGATGGAGTACTCCTGGTTGAGCATGACGACGTGCACGATCGCGAGGTTGTGCTGGGCCGCCGTGTAGATGGCCTGCACGGAGTACTGGAAGGAGCCGTCGCCGATCAGGCCGATCACCGGCGTCGACCGACTCCTGGATGACGCGGAAGGTCGCCAGGTCGACGTCCGGCTGCGGCGGACGCCGTTCGCCCTGCCACTGGAGGTCGGCCCTCACGCCCGCCGCGGTCGTGGCGGCGGCCAGCCCGTCGATCCGGCCAGGCCCGGCGGTTGGCGCAGCGAGGTGGTCTCGGGGCCGGTTTCCTGGGCGACCCGGCCACCACGGGGATGTGGCCGTGGACAGCGACGGGGGCCTGCACCGTCCTCGCCTTCTGCGAGCTGGTCGCCACAGTGCTGGCCATTTTCACCTCGAACCGCCCGGACCAGTGAGTGGCGCTCCGCTGGGCCTCCTCCAGGGCGCGGGCCGATGAGGCCGGGGCAGCCTTTGCTGCTTTGACAGTGACGACGGGCAGAAGTGTCGCCGTGCCCGGGACACCGACCTCGCGGGGTGTCGCCCCAACTGGTGTAAGGGCGTCGGCCAACCGCTCCAGCAGCGCGCTGAGCGGGACACTCGCCAACATGCGCTGGAGCCTCGGTGACCACCAAGGCAAGGAGGCCCCGCCCTGGCCGTCTTCAATGAGAACCCGCACTGCGTGCACCGGGGCGGGGCCACGGGGGGCCCAGCACGCGACAGCTTGCTCGCCGCGAGCCAGCAAGTCACCCATTAGTAGCTTTCCGGCGGAAGACCGGCATGCGAAGGTAACGAAAGGCCACTTTCACCCCCATTCTCCCGAAGTGAAGGAGATCCACCATGGCTACGGTTGCGGAACTCCAACCCGACCCGAATCGAGAGGTGCGCATCGTCAGCTACCGCCAGAGCAGCAGCGGCGTGTACCACGACGGGATCGTGCGCTCGGTCACGTGCGCGAACGCCGACGAGAACCTGTACGCCGTCACGCTGTACAGGCCCGCGTACAACAATGAGTCCACGTGCTATGTCTACGGCACGGACCAGGTGACCGAGCCCACCCGGACGGCAGCGCCCGCGAACACCGAGCGGTCGTACGCTGATCGCCAGCGGGCATTCGACCGGCAAAACGCCGGGTTGCCCCCGGAGGACAAGTAGCCGCTCTCAGGTCGCTTTCTTCGTGCCGGGCAGCCACCCGGGCCTGAGGCCACATCGCAGGTGAGTCAGACGGTCGTCTCGTTTCCCAGCCGATCGGACCGGACCCGGCACAGCCGCCTGTCGCCGGCCGGCGACCTCCAGCGCGAGCTGGCCTGTGACGGGGTGCGGGCCGCCGCGGCGAAGGGCCGGCAAGGAAGGGCGGACGCCGCGCCGCCGTGGCGGCCGACAGGCTGGGCGCCGTCCGCACCGCCTGCCCGGAGGGGCCGCTCCATCACCGCCCGGGCCCGCGAGCATGGCGTCAGCCGCGCGATCCGCACGGCTGACGCCGACCTCATGCGCGACCGCACCACCATCGATCAGGAAGACGTCCGGCTCTGGAACTGCCGTTCACCCCTCGGCATGCCCGACCCGGGCACCGGCTCTCTCCGCGCCAATGAACTCGAGCCTGCCGAGCGGGCTGCGCTCGACCAGGGGATGACCGTACGGCGCGGCCAGGGCGCTGCTGCTCCGCCGCCCCGTCGAACTGCCTCAGCGGACCCTCCTGCCGCGCCAGTTGCCGGGTCAGCTCTTCCAGCGCCCGCGGCACGCTGTGGACGTCTCCCTCGTCCACCACCGCCGTCGCCGCGCTGCCGGTGCCGGCCTCGGAGTCGAGGTGGCCCTGACCTGTCGTCCATGTGAGGGCCAGAGCGGCCGGTCGCAGACCGGGCGACCACGTGCCATCGGCCGCACGACCTCTTCGACGTCCGGCCGGCCGGGGGAGGGACGACCTCCGTCGGGCCCGGGCCTCGCCGCCCTCCCGTCCGCGGGCGCCCGGCACCGGCCCCCGCCGCCCGTATCCGACCCCGCCCCTGACCGAGGTCCCGTACGTCCGTCGTCCGGTGGGCGTGAGCCTCGCTGACGCGGCACCGGACGGGCAGCCGACGGTGGTCCGGCCTGGCGATGGTCCTCTCGCCCCACCTGGCCGGGTCGGAAGTCACAGGAGTCCGGCGAATCCAGGACGCAATGCGGGGGAACCAGAAGCCGAACAGACCAGGGAGGTGGCTATGGCCGGTGAAGAAAGCTTGGGCTTGGATGACGTGTTGAAAGCGGCTGAGGATGCCGCCCCGGTGGAGTCGGTGGACGTGGTGGCCCGGAATCTGGAGAAGCGGCTCTCGGCAACAGAGGTTTCGTTCCTGTTCGTCGACATCCTCGGGCAGGAAGCCGTTCGGCTGCCCAGAGCCGGCCGGGCGGGGGAGGCATGCGCCCAGGTGGAGAGGGTGGGGCTGGCCGGCAGCGTCTACGAACGGGTGCTGCGCACTCAGCGACTGCACCAGGAGGACGACGGGGAGGGCGGCCGGCGGCTGGTGACACCGGTGACGAACCGTGGTGACTGCATCGGGGTGCTGGACATGGTGGTGCCGCACGCGGACGACTCGGTCCTCGACGCGGTGGTGCAGGCAGCGCACGCGCTGGCATACATCGTGGTGACCGACCGCCGCTTCACCGACCTCTACCACTGCGGCAGACGCACCACCACCATGAGTCTGGCGGCGGAGATCCAGCACCAGTTGCTGCCGACGGCGCCCTGCTGCGAGGCGGCCCAGTTCACGCTGGCGTGCGGCCTGGCGCCTGCCGACGACGTCGGCGGCGACAGCTACGACTACGCCCTCGACCAGAACATCCTGCATGTGTCCGTCACGGACGCGATGGGACACGACACCGCCTCCGCGTTGCTGGCCACACTCACCGTCAACGCCCTGCGCGGGGCCCGCCGCGCCGGCCGCGGCCTGCTCGACCAGGCGTACGCCGCTCACCAGGCGATCACCGATAACGCCCGCGGCATGACCACCGGGCAGTTGCTGCGCATCGAGCTCGAGACGGGCGCCTGCGACCTGGTCAACGCCGGCCGTCCCCGGCCGCTGTTGCTGCGTGGAGACCGCGTGGAAGAACTGGTTCTCAAGGCGAACCTCCCATTCGGGGCGCTCGCCCCGGTCACGTACGAGGCGCAACGGCTCCAACTGAACCGGGGTGACCGGCTGGTGCTGAGCACTGACGGCATGCAGGAGCGCCGCGCCGCTCAGGTCGACCTCCCCTCCCTCGTCCTCGACACCCGCGACGCACATCCCCGGGAGGTGGTCCGCGCACTCACCACGGCGGTGCAGGAAGCCTGCGGCGACCATCTCCCGGACGATGCCACCGTCCTGGTGCTGGATTGGTACGGCGGCTGCTCGGGACAGCGCCGGACCAACGGCGGCTCCAACACCTGACGACTGCGTACGCTCTGCCCGCCGCAGGTGGGCTCCGCGGCGGTGCAGGTCGTACGAGGCTACGAGCACCGGCTGGAACGACGTGCGGACCTCATCCGCGTCACGCTCACTTCTCGCCGAGGAACGCTCCCGGCCGGCCACCGCCCACGTCGCGCCCGACACGTACTTCGTCCGTCTCGGTCCTCGTTCCGGCGAGGCGGTCACGGGGGCCCGCGGACATGCGGCCGGTTCAGCTCTGCGCTTTTCCCGGCTCCGGCCGGGGCAGGGGCGGCAGGCGGGGGTCGTAGAGCCAGGAGTGCAACAGAGGTTCCAGCACGTTCGGCATGGGCCGGCTCGCGTGGGCGACGAAGGCCGCTGTGTCGGCGCTCCCGCTGCGGTGGGCGTGGTGCCAGCCGCGCAACATCGCGAAGAAGCGGTCGTCACCCATCGTAAGACGCAGCGCGTGCAGCGTGCACGCGCCCCGGTCGTACACCTGGTCGTCGAAGATACGGTCGGGGCCGGGCTCGGTGATCCGCAGGCCCGTGCCCCGCTGTGCGAGGGTGTGCCAGGTCGCGCGGGCGATGCTGTCCGCGGAGTCCTCGCCGAGGGACTCCGACCACAGCCATTCGCCGTAGGTGGCGAAACCCTCGTTGAGCCAGATGTCGCGCCAGTCGCGCAGGCTGACGCTGTTGCCGTACCACTGGTGGACAAGTTCGTGGGCGACCAGTGTCTCCCAGGTGCGCTCGCCGTCGATGTGGTTGCGGCCGAAGACGGATGCCGTCTGGTTCTCCACCGGCTGGTCCAAGTCGGCGTCCACGACGACCGCGCCATAGGTTTCGAAGGGATACGGACCGAACCAGCGAGTGAACGCTGCGAACATGGTGGGCTGCCGACCGAGGTCGTGCCGGGCCTGGGGGGAGAGACGGGCTGGGTAGGCGTCGCGGCCGGTGACCCGGCGGCCGGTCGAGCTGTCCCGGGCTTCCCAGGTGTTGTGGGTGAAGCGGCCCGTGTACAGCGCGGCGAGATACGGAGCCATGGGGCCGGCATGGTGGTACGTCCAGCACTCGGTGGCCCCCGTGCAACGCCGCTCCACGAGAGTGCCGTTGGCGAGTGCCTGGTGGCCGCGCGGCACCGTCACCCGGAAGATGTACTCGGCCTTGTCGTCCGGACGGTCATTGCACGGGAACCATGACGGGGCGCCAAGCGGCTGCGCCGCCACCAGCGTCCCGTCGTTCGCGTCGCCGGTGCGGTCCCAGCCGATCTCCCCGAACGGCGTGCGAACCGGGCCGGGCCGCCCGCCGTACGTGATCTCCATGGTGAACGGCGTGCCCGCCGCCAGCGGGTACCGCACGGGCAGGACCAGCTTGTTTCGCCGCCGGCCCGGACGGACCACGGCCCCGTCGACGCGGGCGTCGTGCACGGTCAGCCGTGCCAGATCCAGCTCGACCTGGCGCAGTGGCCGGTTGGCCACCGCTCGGATGTGCGCCCTGCCCCGGAGCACGCCGGCGGCCGGCTCGTACGTCAGGCTCAGGTCGTAGGAGAGGGTGCGGTGGTCATACGTCCCATGGGTCGGGAAGTAGCGTTCGGCCCGCCTCTGCCCCTGGTCCTCGGCCGTCGCCGTCAGCGGCATCAGGGCCGCGCCGCGGATCACCGCCCTTCGGCTGCACCGGGTCACGCCGCCTCACCTCCGGCCAGCGCCGAGGCAGTTCCGGCCCTGGGGACACCGGCGATGGGGTTGCCGGCCCAGCGGGTGCCGTCGGGCACCGTCTCACCGCGCATCACGAGCGAGGAAGCGGCGATGGACGCGCCGGTGCCGATGGCGGCGCCGGGCAGGACGATGCTGTGCGGTCCCAGTGAGGCGCCGGCCGCCAGGTGCACGGTGTCCATGCGCATGACCCGGTCATGGAAAAGGTGGGTCTGCAGGACGCACCCGCGATTGACACTGACCCCGTCGTCCAGGCGGATCAGATCGGTCTCCGGCAGCCAGTAGGTCTCGCACCAAACTCCGCGTCCGATTCGCGCGCCGAGGCTGCGCAGCCACCAGTTCAGTACGGGCGTTCCCAGGTGCGCCCCCATCGCCCACGGCACGGCCAGCACCTCCACGAACGTGTCGAACAACTCGTTGCGCCACACGAACGGCGACCACAGCGGACACTCGCTCGGCCGGAAGCGGCCGACGAGGATCCATTTGGCACCGGTCGTGGTCAGACATGCCACCGCGGAGACGGCCAGCAGCAGGGGGGCGCTCAGGAGCGCCACCAGAGGCAGTCCGCCGACGTCCAGAGCCGCCTGCTGCGTGAGCAGCACGGCCTCTGCCAGCAGCGTGCCGACGATCACCGGTAGTAGACGGCACAGCTCGACGGCCGCGCGGGCCGCCACAAGCCGCCGGGGCGGCGCGAACGTCCGTCCCGGATCGGCGGCTTCGGCCACGCGGGGCAACGGCATCGCCGGCCGCCCGATCCACGACATTCCGGGACCGCCCTGAGCCGGGGCGTCGGACAGGACACCCACGAGGCCGTGGTCGGCGACATCGTGGCCGGGACCGACGATCCCCGAGTTCCCGACGAAGGCCCGCGTGCCGATGCGTACGGGCCCCAGCCGCATCCATCCGGCGCGCAGTTCGAACGGTGCGACGAGCGTGTCGTCGGCGAGGAACGCCCCGTCGTCCACCCGCAGCAGGGAGGGCAGTGGCAGCACGGTGGAGATCTCGGTGCCGCGGCCGACCTGTGCGCCGAGCAGCCGCAGCCAGTGCGGTGTGGCCAGGCTCGCGTACAAGGGGAACAGGCTTCCGCGAGCGCCGTCCAGGATGCGTGTCACGAGCCACACCCGCCATGTCACCCCACCGTCCGCGCGGTGCAGACCGGGTGTGATCGAGCGGTTCAGCAGGCGCACGAGAACCACCGTGACGACCATCCCGCACACTGTGGTCGTCACCGCGAACAACGGTGCGGCGGCGAGCAGTCGCAGCGCGGCGCCGGACAGCGTCAGGGTGTGGCGGACCAGCAGCCAGGTGGCGAACAGCGCCGGTGCCGCCGCCAGCAGGGACAGCAGCGGCAGTACGGTGAGGGAGAGCCCGTAGGCCAGGTGCCAGCGGCGCCGGCGGTCCTGCGGCGGCGCGGGCCATCCGGCGCCGGCGATGGGTTCGGCGGGCCTGGCCGGCCGGGCCGGCGAGCCGGTCCACACGTGACCGTTAGGGATGCGGGTGGCCAGGCAGCTCCCGGCGGTCAACTCCGCACCGCGTCCTACGACCGCGTTCGGCAGCAAGGTGCTGCGGTGGCCCACCCGCGCGTGCGCGCCCACGGAGATCCGGCCGATGTGCAGCGTGTCACCGTCGAGCCACCAGCCCGCGATGTCCGCCTCGGGCTCGATGCTGCATCCGTCGTCAAATTCGCCCAGCCCCGTCACCGGGGGCATGGCGTGCAACCGCACGTCCCGCCCGGTCCGGCAGCCGAGAAGTCGGGAGTACCACGCGGCCCACGGGGTGCCCAGCAGGGATGGCACACCGAACGCCGCCACCGCCCGTTCGGCGCTCCACAGCCGCAGGTGGACCGCTCCGCCGCGTGGATGGGCGCCTGGTGTGACGGAGCCTGCCAGCGCGCGGGCCAAGCCTGCCCCGATCAGGCAGCGCATCGGCGCGCTGAACAGGACGGCCCAGCCGACGAGGACCAGCCACCACGCCGTGTGCGGAGCCCACTTGTGCGGCGCGACCCAGCCGCACACGTTGTCCGCCACCGCCAGGCCGACCAGCGCCCGGAGCCCGGTGAGACAGTATCCAGCCATGGAGACGAAGAACTGCACGACAGCGGTCCGCCGGGGTACCGGCCTGGCGGGCTGTACGGCCTCCATCGGGCTCGCGAGGGAGTCGAGATGGTCGGCCATGCGGCGCAGCACCGAGTGCCGGTAGAGGTCCGCGACGGACAGTCCCGGATACTCCTCGCGCAGCATCGACGCCATCCGGGCCGCGGTCAGGCTGGTACCGCCGAGTTCCACGAAGTCGCTGTCCGGGCCGGGCCGCAGACCGAGCAGCTGCTCCCACACGTCCGCCAGCCGGGCGACGGTCCCGCTCAACGGGCGCGCCGTCTGCCCGGCGCCCGCGCCACCTACGAGCGTTACCGGCCAGGGCAGGGCCTTCCGGTCGACCTTTCCCGAAGCGCGCGTAGGCAGGTCGGTCACCTCGGCCAGCAGCGGCACGAGCGCGGCGGGAAGCCGCTCGGCCAGCAGGGCCCTGGCCTCGTCGGCCTCGAAGGCGGCCTGCCCCTCGTGGGCCGGCTCCGTCAGGACGTAACCCACCAGCACCTGGGCGCCGGCCGGTGTCGACTGCACGGCCGCGGCCGCCCCGCGTACTCCGGGCAGGGCGAGCAGAGCCGCGTCGATCTCGCCGAGTTCGATGCGCCGCCCACCGAGCTTGACCTGGTCGTCGACGCGGCCGAGGAACACCAGTCCCTCGGGGTCGGCGCGCACGAGATCGCCCGAGCGGTAGGCACGCGGCGAGGGTAGTGCCGGGCACGGCCGGAAGCGCTCCGCGTCCTTGGCGGGGTCGAGGTAGCGTGCGGTGCCGGCGCCGGCGATGACCAGTTCGCCCTGCTCTCCGTAGGCGACCGGCTCCCCGGCCTCGTCGACCACGGCCAACTCCCAGCCGGGCAGCGGCAGCCCGATGCGGACCGGCCGGTCGGGCTCCAGCCGGGCGGCGCAGGCGACGACGGTGGTCTCGGTGGGCCCGTAGGTGTTCCACATCTCCCGCCCGGGATCCGCGAACCGGTCGACGAGGCCGGGGGGGCATGCCTCGCCACCCAGGATGAGAAGACGTACCCGGCGCAATGCCTCTTCGGGCCACATGGCCAGCAGGGTCGGGACGGTGGAGACGACGGTGATGTCACGCTCGTCGAGCCAGCCTCCCAGCTCGTGGCCGGCCCGCACCAGTGAGCGTTCGGCCGGCACCAGGCAGGCGCCCGAGCGCCAGGCGAGCCACATCTCCTCGCAGGAGGCGTCGAAGGCGACAGACAGCCCCGCGAGGACGCGGTCGCCGGGGCCCAGCGGGCGGCCGCGCAGGAAAAGGTCCGCCTCGGCGTCGGCGAAGGCGGCCGCGGAACGATGGGTGACGGCCACGCCCTTCGGCGCGCCGGTCGAACCGGACGTGAAGATGATCCACGCGTCGTCGCCGGGGGCGGGTGTCGAGCGCTCCGCAGCGCTCCTCGTCGGTGGCGACAGTTCCGCGGGCTGCGGGTACGGCCCCAGCACGTGACACACGCCGGCCTCGCGGAAGACGGTGGTGGCACGCTCCTCGGGGTCGTCGGCGTCGACCGGCACATAGGCCGCTCCGCAGTGCAGGACTGCGAGGATCGAAAGGTACAGCTCCGCGGTACCCGACGGAACGCGGACTCCCACCCGGTCTCCAGGGCCGATGCCCTGCGCGGAGAGCCGGCGTGCACGGTGTCCGGCCTCGGCGCACAGCTCACGGTAGGTCAGCACCTCGATGCCCGTGTCAAGGGCCGGTGCGTCGGGGTGTCTGGCGGCGGTGGACTCGAGGACGGCGACGAGGGTGCGGGGCGAGGCGGCTGTTCCGGAATGGAACAGGGCTTTGCAGCCGACCGGTTCGCGGGAAGGAGGAGGCGCATCGAGTGCGGACGAAGACAATGTCGTGCCTCTGGTGTTCGGCCCCGACGGGCGTTGGTTCGTTTGTACAGCCCGTGAGACGCGCTCGTTCCACGCGGTGGTTCGCCAATCCATCGCAATTTATTCACAACCGACTCATGGTGCGAAATTGATGAAGTGCAGACCAGATCGAGGAGGATTTGAGTGAATGGGATATGCCGCCTGAAAATCCGGCAAGGACACGGCGTGAGAACGGTTCGACTTCTCTGGCGGGATTCTTTCCGCGAACCGCAACCGATGCCGGTAACTCTCGTCAGGGCTCTGCGACTCGGGCGGTCCGGGAGCGTCGTGCCGGTCGTTGCGGGCGGGCCACCGCCGCGAGGGCCGAGCAGGTGAGCCGAAGGGCCATGTCGTCGTACCGGTGCGCTCTCCCGTCTGGGGCTTCCGTGGTCGTGTACACGCTTGGCGCCGCGGCACGACACAGGGGAGGCGTCTCTTTGGTGACGTGAGCAGGTCATGTATTTCCGAGAAGGGTCGATCGGACCTCTGCGGGCTTTTTCCGGCCAGGGAATTGTCCGGCACCGTTACGGAGAAGTGCCTGCCCGCCCAGCTCGCCTCCTGGTGGTCGACTAAGAGTTCATCTCATTTGGCGAGCCTGCGGTAGCAGATCAGGGTGCACGCGAGGCTCGTAAAGGCGAGGAAGTGCTCGGCTTTGCGCTCGAAGCGACGGTGGAGACGACGGCATCCGGCGAGCCAGGCCATCGTGCGTTCGATGGTCCAGTGGTGCCGGCCGAGCCGCTGCGAGGTCTCGACTCCCTTGCGTGCTATGCGGTGCCGGATGCCCCGCTGGGATAACCATCGCCGCAGGTGGACGTACTCGTGTCCCCTGTCGGCGTGCAGTTTGCCAGGCTTTCGTCGACGGGCGCCTCGCCGGGAGAGGATCGGCGGTATGCCCTTCACGAGCGGGATCAGTGCCTGGCTGTCGTGGACGTCGGCACCGGAGATGTCGACAGACAGGGGCAGACCGGTCCGCTCGGTGATCAGGTGGATCTTCGAGTGATGAAGATCGATCAAGAGGACGAGCAGACTTCGCTGGTGCGCAGGTGGGGGCTGCCGTTGAGTGTCGCCGCCGGTGTCGCGGCGTTGAGCGTCGGGGCGGTGAGCGTCTTTGGTGGGGAGGGGGCCGCCGAGCCGGTCCAGGCCGGCAGTGGTGGAAGTCCGACGAGTGCCGCCGCGTCACCCGGTCCGAGCAGGGGCTCTTCGAGCGCCGGAGCGGGTACGACGCCGTCCTCGGCGCCTTCGGCCTCTGCGCCGTCCGCAGTTACCGTCACCAGCGCGACCACGACCCCGATCAAGGCGGGCGTCGACAGGATCCTGTCCTCGTGCCTGGGATCGGATGCCGGGAGGTTCCACCCGGTGATCGCCGTCCGTACCCCTGCCGCCTCCAAGGACTGGGACGGCACGGTCATCGCCGTCGACGCGGCCGGGCAGTACGTGCAATGCCAGACCAAGGGCGAGCGGGGCAGCAGCCCGGACGTCCCGCCGACGTTCATCAACGACCGCCTGTGGGGCACTGGTCACATCGTGGAGTACTTCGACGCCGTCGGCCAGTCGGCCGGGAAGGGGCGGTACGTCTCACTCGGCGCCGGACATTACACAACCGGCGTAGCCAAGATGACCGTCAGCTATGGCGAGGACCCGAAGCAGTACCCCGTGGTCATGGCAGGTGGCGCGTTCTTCTACACGGCGTCCTTCTCCACCGGGTCGTCCACCGCCAAGCTCATCGCTGCGATGTCGACCCCGTATGTCCACGCCTACAACGCGACCGGCAAGGAGATCTACAACCAGAAGAAGGACCCTCGGTTCACCGACGCCTCCGAGTAGACCGGTCCTGTGACTGCCCCCGCTGATGCCCCGGTGACAGTGCCGGGGCACCAGCGACTTCGGCCGGCTTCGTGTTCACCGCGCCGCCCTCGGCGTATCCCTCCTTGCCCGGTGAGCGCTGCACGACTTCATTCCCGTTGTACCAGCTCCGCCACCTCCAGCTTCAGAGCCATCGCGACACCGCTCCATGCCTGGGCGCACGGTTGATCAGCTATTCACGCGGCGTGCTCCTGTTGGCGGTGCGGGCGGTCCTGTGTCCTACGGTCCATGCACGTCCCCCAGCCAGGTGACGCAGCGTCGGACCTGCGGGCGCCGTTCACCGGCAGCATGGAGAAACGGAGGATCCGGCGCCGTGAGACACGCCGGTGGAGGCGTGGAGAGGCGCGGCCGATGGCCCTCTCGCGGCCCGCGGCGGGGCACGGCGTCGGGAGGGCAGAGGAAAGGCGCACGGACTCGGTCGGTGCGGTCAGCCGCAAGCCGTCGGCCCGCAACGGGACGGAGCGTGCAACGCGAGCCGTCGAGGCACTGCGACCCAGGCACGCCGGATGGGGACTTCGATGTCCCGAGGGTTCACTCCCTCCAGGTAGGGCGGTGCCGCGGTGGCGTCGGCTCAGGCGGATGCCGCGCTCGGCGACCATCTGGACCAGCCCCGTGCGTATCCAGTGCGTGGTCGCCGCCAGCCCGTCGCGCGGCCCGGTCAGGACGCGTCCTTCGCCCGCCCGGGAACGATCCGGGATCTGCGCCCCGGGTCCGCGCACCTGCACCTGGTAGGGGCGGCGCCCGTCCGGCAGCCGGACTTGGGTGAAGACATCCGAGGGCGTGGCGAGGCCGAACGGGATGACCCGGTTGAGTGCCAGGACCGCGACGGTGTGCTCCGACTCCTCTACTCCAGGCGGAATCGCCACGACGTTCCTGGCCCTACGGTCCACGATGGCGTACGTATCCTCGCCCGGACCCCCGAAATGGCCCGGCCGCTACCGGGTTTCGAGGCCGTGCCGCCGTCACGGCGCAACGCGATGTGGCTGTGCCTGCTGCACCCGGCGATGCGCGGCTTCTACGCCGACCGGGAGCAGGTGCTGCGGGACATGGGCGCCCACCTGCGCGCGGTATGGGCCGCGCACCCGCAGGACCGGGAACTGTCCGGCCTCAACGCCGAGTTCGACACGCGGACGAGGATTTCGCCCGCTTGTGGTCGGAGCGCCAGGTCAGCGTACGACGTACCCGCCGAGTGTCCTCCGCCGCAGCATGTTGTGCAGGATGTCGTCGGTGATGACCGGGGTCCGGCCGCCGTGCCTGCCCTTGCGGTCCGCGGTGTCGAGCCCTCCCGCATGGACTCACCGGTGTTCTCCCGTTCTCTCGCCCTCGCTGCGAAGAACGCGGACAGCGCCTTGGGAGGCCGATGTTGGCGTAGAGGCCGGGCAGGGCCCCGGCGAGCATCTTTCAGGGCCTCGGTTCGCCACCCCACTGGGCGGTGGCGACCAACGCTTGGGAACCAGTCATATCGCCGGGGCTGGGTTAGCGGGCCCCGCCCGTCCGAGCGCTGTCGGGCCCGCCGGTGAACGGAAAAGGCGTCCTGCTACCTTCGACCGGACGACCCGGAGCGTGCGGCGGTCACCCATGCCTCGACATCGTCGGCGGCCCGCGGCAGAGCCGACGAGAGGCAGACGGCGCCGTCGGCGGTGATGAGGAAGTCGTCCTCGATGCGCACACCGATGCCGCGCAGGAACGCGGGGATCGTCAGGTCGTCGGGCTGGAAGTACAGGCCGGGCTCCACGGTCAGTACGTGACCCGGCTCCAGGACACCGTCCAGGTATGCGCTGTCGCGGGCGCCGGCGCAGTCGTGGCAGTCCAGGCCCAGCATGTGTCCGGTGCCGCAGACGGTGTAACGACCGTACAAGGACCGGTCGTGCGGGCCGGGGCCGCCCGGGCGCAAGCCCCAGGCGTCCAGGCCGTCGGCGATGACGCGTGTTGCGGCGTCGTGGAAGTCACCGAACCGCGCGCCGGGCCGCAGCGTGGCGATGGCTGCGGTCTGGGCCGCGTGCACCAGGTCGTAGACCCGGCGCTGTGCGTCGGTGAAGCGTCCGCCGATCGGCAGGGTGCGGGTCACGTCGCCGGTGTAGCAGGTGTCAGTCTCCACGCCGGCGTCCAGCAGGAGCAGTTCGCCGTCGCGGACGGCACCGTCGTTGCGCGTCCAGTGCAGGACGCACGCGTGCGCGCCGGCTGCGGCGATGGTCTCGAAGCCGAGGCCGTAACCTTCCAGCCGGGCTCGCCTGTTGAACGTGCCCTCGATCCAGCGCTCGCCGCGTGCGAGCCGCACGGCCGTGGGGAGTTCGTCCGCCACATCGTGGAAGGCGGCCACGGTGTGGTCAACGGCCGCGCGCATCTGCTCGACCTCCCACTCGTCCTTGACCAGCCGCGACTCCGCCAGGAACGCGAGCAGTTCGGACTCCTCCTTCGCGGCGGCCGGCACCACGGCGTCGACCAACGTGTCCTGGCCGCGCACCACCCGGGTCGGGACGGGCGAGGCGAGGGCGCGTTCGAGGCCGTCGCGCGGGAGGACCGTGAGGCCCAGCGCGTCGGAAGTCTCCGCCAGGGTGCGGCGCCGGCCGACCCAGAACTCGCCGTAGCGGCGGTCGCGGTAGAACTCGGTGCCGTCCGGGCCGCGGCCGCGTGGGGAGCGCGGCCGCGTGAATACGGCGGCCTCATGGCCGCTGCCCGTCGGTTCGAGGACGAGGACGCTGTCCGGGACTGCGCAGGCGCCCTCTTCGGCGGTGAGGTGGAGGAACGCGGAATGCGGGCGGAACGCGTAGTCGAAGTCGTTGCTCCGGGTCTTCAGCCCACCGGCCGGGACCACGATCCGCTCCCCGGGGAAGCGCGCGGACAGCCGCGCGCGGCGTTCGGCCGCGTACGCCGCTCCTGAGAGCGCCGGCGCGGCCTGGGCCGGATCGGCCCAGCCCCGCGTGAAGCACTCCGCCAGCGTCGGTGACGGCGTGCGGTCGTGGCTCGCGCCCGCGCGCTGCCGTACGTCTGCTTGATCCACCGTCAGCTCCCTCCCTCGGCAAACCCGTCGCGGGCGACAGTAACATTTCACATGGTATAGAACCAGAGCCGGACGGCGCCGGTCGGCCCAAGTGCGAAGGCCCGTGCGACGTCGAGGAGTTGGGTCACCACAGAACGATCCCGGGCGCTGGCAGGTCCACGCCGCTCGCGTGGACACAAGCGGGCGGGTCGGTGAAACGCGAGGCCGGACACGCCCGTTGCCGGTCCTGACACCCGCCGTGACACATCCTGAGGGGGCGTCGCCCACGTCGGTCAGGCCGTCGGCCGGCGGCATCAGCAGACCGCCGTACCTGTACGCGCGGCGGCGGGGTTCACCGCCCGGCAGCATCCGTACCCACCGCACGTTATCGGCTTCTCGCTCAGGCAATGCGCGGACGACCTGGCGCACCGGCACTCGCACGCACCGGTGTTATGGGTGGGCCGGAGACAATGCTGGGCCCCGAAGCATTGCCCGTGATTTCCCCTCAGTGAAATGTTACATACCGCTGCCCGTCTCCTTGGGCGGCCTCCCCTCCTCTCCTTCCCCACTGGAGACCTGATGCAGTCTCGACCACTCCTGCCCAGAATCCTGGCCGCCGGGCTGGCGGCCGGAGGGCTTGTCGCGAGCCTGATGACCGCCCAGGCCGCCGCGGCCCCCCGAGTGACGGGGCCTCTCCCGCCTGCCGCGGCACCTTCCGCGGCCGTAGCGGCGGCCAGAGAGCACGGAAAGGTCACACCGACCGGACCCGAGCTCGGTCGTTCCCAAGCCGCCACCACGCGGGCGAAGCCATTGCCCGCGGAGCTCCGCGGACAACCGGCCGCCCTGGATTCGGCCAAGCCGTCCAAGCCACACCTGTCCGGGCACGCAGCACCCAACGCGGCAGGTGCCGGGTGCACCACAGCGGACTTCGCGAACCGGTCCGGCAACGACCTGGTGTCGTACATCAAGACAGTGGACTGGAGCTCCTGCCTCAACCCGCTGTTCAGCCTGACCGGTGCGGACGCGCACGCGGTGTTCCACCAGTCGCAGATGCTCGCGGTGGCGAACGGAATCACGAGCGCGGCCGGTTCCTACACCGGTGACGACTCCGGTGGCCTGTACGAGCTGATGTACTTCATGCGCGCCGGCTACTACGTGCAGTACGGCGACTCCCAGGATGTCGGCACCTACGACTCCTCACTGCGCGACGCCCTCGAGCAGGGGCTGGACACGCTGTTCGCCAGCAGCCACGCGAACGACGTCAGCGCGGGCAACGGCGGTGTGCTGGAACAGGCGTTCGTCCTCTCCGACAGCGCGCAGGCGCAGGCCGACTACCTGAAGGTCTACTCCCGGTACCTCGACGCCTACGACAGCGGCACCTGGGACGCCGTCCCGGAGATGGACCGGGCGCTGAACGCGATCTACACCCCGCTGTGGCGCGGCCCGTCGCTCCCGGACTTCGTCACCGCGATCACCGCCGACCCCGGCATCACCGACACCCTCTACGACTTCACCCTCGACCACCGCGACCTGCTCGGCGGCGGCAACGACGTCCTCGACTCCAACGCGGGGAACGACCTGGCCAACTTCATCCAGATACCGGCCCTCCAGAGCAGGGTCCGCCCGCTCATCAAGGGTCTGCTGGGCGGCTCGTCCATCACCGGCCCCACGGCCAACCTGTGGGTACACGTCGCCTATCGGGCCGACATCGGGGATCCGGGGCAGTGCTCCTACTACGGAGTCTGCGATCTGGCGAAACAGCTCACCGCGGCCGCCCTGCCGATCAACTACCCCTGCGCCGACTTCACCGTCATGGCGCAGGCGCTCACGGCGACGGAGCAGACCGCCGTCTGCACGAGCCTGACGAACGAGGTGAAGTTCTACCAGAACCAGGTCAAGACCACCACGCCGATAGCCGGTGAGTACTTCGACCTGAAGATGGTCATCTTCGGGAGCAAGACCGACTACGCGACCTACTCGTGGGCGATTTTCGGAAACGACACCGACAATGGCGGCGAGACACTGACCGGCACGCCCACCGACCCCCACAACATCGCCTACTCCATCCTCTACCAGTGGCCGACCGACAACGGCTTCCCGGCCAACGCCTGGAACCTCAACCACGAGTTCGCCCACGTGCTTCAATCCGTCTACGACATGAAGGGTGACTTCGGCACCCAGGTCACCGTGCCGGACGTGTGGTGGATAGAGGGCCAGGCAGAGTACATCTCCTACACCTACCGCGGCATCACCGACGACGGCGCGATCACCGAGGCCGCCAAACACACCTACAAGCTCAGCCAGCTGTTCCAGAACACCTACGCCATCGACGACGAGACCCGTACCTACCCGTGGGGCTATCTGGCCGTCCGGTACATGACCGAGCAGCACCCCACCCTGGTCCAAGCCATGCTGGCCAAGATGCGGACCGGGGACTACCAGGGCGCCTACACCGTCTACAACAGCGTCGGCACCGGCTACGACGCCGACTTCGACGCCTGGCTCGACACCCTGACCGGTGGCAGCGGCCACGGCTCGGCCACGGCGTGCACCGATTCCAACACCCAGGCACTGGACCGCAACTGCTACCGTTCCGGCCAGTCCAGGGTGGCGGGTGACACCGACTACTTCTGGATCTACCTGCCGGCCGGCACCACCACCCTGAAGGTCACCACCAGCGGCGGCAGCGGCAACGCCGACCTCTACTACGACCCGGTGACATGGGCCGGTCCGACCGCCTACACCAAGAGATCCACCGGCTCCGGCAACACCGAGAGCCTCACCGTCACCAACACCGAGGCAGGTTACCGGTACATCAGCCTGTACGCGGTGACCGACTTCAGCGGGGTCACGGTCACGACCTCCTACTGAGCCTTCGGCACCGGCACCGACTGATCCGAGGCCGCGGCCTCGGCGGCGAACCGGCCGCTCGTCTTCTTCGGCCTACGTACGCGAGGTCCGGTGATGACGGGCGGCCCACGCCTGGAAGTGCGGAGCCCGGGCGATGAGTTCCTCGTAAGCGGCCAAGGCGGCACCGAAGAGTGTCTCCGCCATCTCGTCGGACACGCGCTCGCGGTGCCACACCAGGACGTAGCGGCACCACAGGGGCGTGCCGGCCAACGGCTTGACGACCACGCCCGGGTACGGCTTGCACGTCGCCTGGACGACGGAGACCCCCAGCCCGTCCGCGATCATCCGTTGCAACTGGTCGCGGTCCCCGAGGAACTCGTGTACCGCGGCGGGGGAGAAGCCGGCCGCCCGGAAAGCTTCGTAACAGACGCCGGGCCAGCCCGCACCGTCGTCAGGTGTCAGGAACCAGGCGTCACCCGCCAGTTCGAGCAATGACACGTCCCATCGCGCGCTCGCCGGGTGGCCGACGGGCAGGGCGACGAAGCTCGGCTCGGTGACGATGCCACGTCGCACCACGGCCTTGGAATGCCGCAACTCGCTTCCCGGGTAGTCGACCGCGACGCCGACGTCCTGTCCGCCCCCCTCGATCAGAGCCACGATCTCGGCCGAGGAGTAGACGCTGCTCACCTGCGTGGTCAGCGCCGGCAGGACGGCGCGCGCCCGTTGCAGAAGGCCCGGCAGAATGGGTGTGTTCGTCGCGGCCAGCCGCAGCACCCGCTCGGCCCCGAGCCGTTCCGCGGTCGACCGCCACCCGATCGCGTCGGCCAGCGCCACCACTTCGCGCGCCCGCACCACGACTTCGACGCCGAAGCGCGTCGGCGTCACCCCCGCATTGCCCCGGACGAACAGGTCCGCGCCCAGCAGCCGCTCGATGCGCATCAGCTGGCTGCTGACCGCCGGCTGCGAACACCCGAGGACCGTCGCTGTCCTGCCGAGACTCAGCGTGTCGGCGATCGTGCACAGAATCCGCAGGTGTCGGAGCTCGAGTTCCATCAGCACCCGTCCCTGATCTATGAGGTGTGCGCCGGTGCCACTGCCGCCCGTGGGCTTCGGCAGCTCCGGTGCGGGTGCTCAGGCTTCCGGCGGTCGGCTTCCACGATGTCGAGCGTGCTCACCGCGAGAGCCGCGGCCGGGCCTCTTGCAGTGCCCCGGCGCGATCGCTGAAGCTGTTCGGGATAGCGAACGCACCAGTCGCCGCTCCGTACGGTATAGCGAACGGAGGTGGGAGAGAAGAGGGAAGAGCGTGAGTGTCTCCGAGGGTTCGATCCGGGGCATGCTGGCCGTCAACCTGAGGCGCGCGAGGACTCGGCGAGGGCTGACGATCTCCGAGCTGTCCCGACGTTCGAAGATCGGAAAGGCGACCCTGTCGCAGTTGGAGTCCGGCACGGGGAATCCCACCATCGAGACGGTTTTCAGCCTGTCGCGCGTGCTGGAGGTTCCGATCTCCGATCTGCTGGACGCCCGGCCCTCCGACGGGCTGGTGACGGTGCGCGGCGAGGACGTGGAGGTACTCAGGGGCGAGAGGGTCGACCTGCGCCCACTGCGGCGGATCGAGTCGGGTGACGCCGTCTTCGAGGTCTTCGACCAGCGGGTGCGCGACGGCGGCCGACAGGATTCCCTCGGGCACGTCGGGACGGAGCACACCGTCGTGCAGGCCGGCAGGCTCGGCGTCCAGGTGGACGGGCGCGAGGTGGAGCTGGGTCCGGGCGACTACGTGGGATTCGACGCGGCGCTGCCGCACAGTTACACGGCACTCGGCGGCGAGGTGCGCTCGGTGCTGCTGCTTCAGTACGGAACGGATCAGCGGCTGCACCTGTCCGCCCCCGAACCCGGCGTCCCCTGCGCGGGGCCGGCGACGGGGACGGGGCCGGAGCTCGCCGTAGGGAACTCCGGCCGGGTGTGACCGTTGACTCGTCCGACAGGGCGTCATAATCTCCCGTTCGTTCGGTATAGCGAACACTGGGGGATCGGTGGAGAGAACGCGAGTAGCGGTGCTGGGTGCCGGGATCGTGGGGGCCGCCTGCGCCCGTGAGCTGGCCCTGGCGGGCGTCCAGGTCACCGTCGTCGACCGCGGCGGCGCCGCCCAGGCGACCACCGCGCACGGCGAGGGCAACGTGCTGGTCTCCGACAAGGCTCCCGGACCGGAGCTGGAGCTCGCCCAGATGTCCCGCAGGCTGTGGCCGCAGGTGCTCGCCGGCATCGCCGAGAGCTCCCCCCGCGCGGCGCGCGCGGTGGAGTGGGAGCCCAAGGGGGGCATCGTCGTGGCGACGACGGATGCCGGGGCCGTTGAGCTGACCCGGTTCGCCGACGCGCAGCGCGCGGCGGGTGTGCGCGCGGAGGTTCTCGACGCCGACGCGCTCGCCGCGGCCGAGCCGTGGGTCACCCGCGACCACACCGCGGCACTGCGTTATCCCGACGATGCCCAGGTGCAGCCCGCGGCGGCGGCCGCCGCCCTGCTCACGGACGCGTTGCGGGCCGGCGCGGAACTGCGGACGGGATGCGAGGTGGTCGGCGCGGTCGTGCGCGCGGGGCGTCTGACCGGGGTGCGTACCCCGGCCGGTTTCATCGAGGCCGATGCGTTCGTCAACGCCGCGGGACCGTGGGCCGGCGAGCTGGCCGCCCGCCTCGGCGCACCGGTGGACGTCCGCCCCCGCCGCGGCGATGTGCTGGTGACCACGCCGCTGCCGCCGACGGTCTTCCACAAGGTCTATGACGCCGACTACGTGGGTGCGGTCGGCAGCAGCGCCGAGCAGTTGCAGACGTCGGCGGTGGTGGAATCAACCCGTGGCGGCAGCGTCCTCATCGGCTCCTCGCGCCGGCGGGTCGGCTTCGACGACCGGCTGCGCCCCGAGGTTCTGTCCGGCATCGCCGCCAAGGCGTTGCGGCTGTTTCCCGGGCTGGCCGGTGTCCCGGTGATGCGCGCGTACGGAGGATTCCGGCCTTATGTACCCGACCACCTGCCGATCATCGGTGCCGACCCGCGCCTCACCGGCCTCTGGCACGCCGGCGGTCACGAGGGCGCCGGAATCGGCCTGTCCGTGGGCACTGCCCGGCTGTTGCGGAACTTGCTGCTGGATCAGCCGACGAAGATCGACGTGCACGCGTTCCGGGTGGACCGCCCGGCCGTGCTGGGTGTGAAGGCACAGCCCGCCAGTGAGGAGAGGGCATGAGCCCGAGACGTGTCCGTGCCGAGACCGACGCGGTGGGGCGGCGGGAGCGGCCGCTGCTGATCACCGTCGACGGCGAGGCCGTCGGGGGCATCGACGGCCAGACCATCGCGGGAGTGATGCTCGCGGCGGGCCGTCTTGGCTGGCGCCGCGGAGTCTCCGGCGCCGCCCGAGGGGTGTTCTGCGGAATCGGCGTCTGCTTCGACTGTCTGGTGACCGTGAATGCCGACCGTGACGTGCGCGCCTGTCGCCGCCGGGCCCGTGATGGCGACGTGGTGACCCTTCAGTCCCGGTGGCCCGGCATACCGGGGACCGCGCGGGAGTCCGGATCGGAGGACAGGTGACACCCCCTCATGTGACCGTCGTCGGCGCGGGTCCCGCGGGCCTCGCTGCGGCGGAGACCGCGCTGATCGCCGGCGCCGAGGTGACACTGCTCGACTCGGCGGAACAGCCCGGCGGTCAGTACCACCGCATGATGCCGGACGCCTACGCCGCCGCCCGGCCGGAGCGGCTCCAGCATGGTTGGCGAGCCTTCGACCGGCGCCGTCGGTGGGTGCTGGAGCATCCGCGCTGCACTTGGTGGCCGGACACCACGGTGTGGGCGCTGGAGCGCCCGGCCCCGCACGAGCCCGGACCGCCAAGGGTCCACGTCCTGCGCGGGCCGGCCGATGGCGCTGACCGGCGTCGTCTCGGGCTCGACTCCGACGCGGTGGTGCTCGCCGTCGGTGCCCACGACCGGGTGCTCCCGTTCCCCGGCTGGGAACTGCCCGGTGTGTTCACCGGCGGCGCGGCGCAGGCGCTGGCCAAGGGCGAGCGGGTGGTGGTCGGTGACCGGGTGGTGGTCGCCGGCACCGGACCGTTCCTGCTTCCGGTGGCCGCGTCGCTGCTGGAAGCAGGCTCCAGGGTGCTGGCAGTGCTTGAGGCCAACGCGACGCCCACCGTGGCGCGCGGCTGGTCGCAGCGCCTCTGGGAGCTGGCTGCGCAGGCCGGGAAAGCCGGCGAGCTCGTCGAGTACGCGGCGGCGCTGGTACGGCATCGGGTGCCCTGTCGGACGGGCCGAGCCGTGATCGAGGCGCGCGGCGACGGCCGGGTGGAGGAGGTCGTCACCGCCCGGTTGCGCGGTGACTGGTCGGTGGTGCCGGGGAGTGAGCGCACCATCGCGGTCGACGCGGTGTGCGTCACCCACGGTTTCAGTCCGCAGTTGGAGCTTCCGGTGGCCGCCGGTTGCGCGCTGCGCGGCTCGTCGGCCGGCGAGTTCGTGGACGTCGACGATGACCAGCGGACCAGCTGTCCCGGGGTGTATGCCTGCGGCGAGATCACCGGAATCGCGGGCGCCCCGGCCGCACGGGCGGAGGGCGCGCTCGCCGGGTGGCTGGCCGGCGGCGGTGATCCGGCGGCCCCCGCCCTGCGCCACCTACGCCGCAACCGGGACCAGGGCAGGGCCTTCGCCGAGCGGTTGGCCCGGGCGCACCCCGTCGGTGCGGCCTGGCCCGGGTGGCTGCGGCCGGAGACGGTCGTCTGCCGCTGCGAGGAGACCGACTACGCGTCGCTCTGCCGAGCCGTCGCCCATGCGGCGACTGCCGCCGCGAGAGTCGTCAAGCTGGAGACACGAGCCGGCCTCGGCCCGTGCCAGGCCCGCATGTGCGGGCCCACAGTCGCCGAGCTCAGCGCGCGACTGCGCGGCGAGCCCCTCGACCGGCCGGTCGAGGGGCTGCCGGTGGCCGGCCCGCACCACCGGCCGATCGCCCAGCCCATCCGGCTCGGCGAACTTGCCGACTGCCCGAGCCTGGACCCCGAATGACACGATGGTCCGCCGGCGCCGGCACAGTGCTCGTCGCTGACCGGCCGGGAGCGCCGCGACCCGCGCCGAGGTCGCGGCGGCCGGCGACTCGGCTCCGGCACGGGGGTCCTGGGGCGCTCGGCCCGGGCTCGCGCCGGGTCGAGGCCGCGGCTAGCGGGCTGCCGTGCCCGCCATCGACGACGTAGCGGGCCGACGAGGGTGCGATCCTCACGCGGCCACAGGTCGAGCCCGTGCGGCACCGCATCGAGCGAGGCGGCGCCGCACAGAGGCGAGCGGCCCTATGGATGCGCGGGTGCCAAGGAGTACGTGCGGCCACTGGTGTAGAACGCCAGGGCCTCGTGTCCTTGTTCGCGCGGGCCGTGGCTGGAGGCCTTGACTCCGCCGAAGGGCAGATGGAAGTCCACGCCCGTGGACGGGGCGTTGACGCGGATCATGCCGGTGTCGAGGTGGTCGAGACCGTGCAGCACCGCGTCGAGCGAGGCGGTGTGCACGGAGGTGACCAGACCGTAAGGGACGGAGTTCGTCATCCGTACCGCGTGGTCCAGGTCCTCGGCGGGCAGCAGCGCCGCCAACGGCCCGAAGACCTCCTCGTTCAGCAGCCGATGGCCCGATGGCACCTTCTCGACGAGCGCGGGGGCCGCGTACCAGCCGTCCGGCCTCGCGGAGACGGCGGCGCCCACGAGCTCGGGCAGGCCTTGTCTCGCCTGGAGCACGCGATCGCGGGCCTGCCGGCTGATGACCGGTCCGCACACCGTCGCCGGATGGGCGGGGTCCCCCGCCGGCCGCGCTCGCAGCGCCTCGGTGAGAGCCTCGCGCAGCGGATCGAGGGCCGCGCCGACCGCGATGACACGGCTGGTGGCGGTGCACTTCTGCCCCGCGTATCCGGCGATCGCGTCGGCGATGTGCCCAGCGGCCCGGGTGATGTCCGCGTCGGGCAGGACGATCGCCGCGTTCAGACCGCCCATCTCGGCCTGCACCGGGATGCCTCGCTCAGTGGCGGTGCGGACGACTCTCCGGCCGACCCCCGTGGAGCCGGTGAAGGAGATCACGTCGGCGGCGGAAACGACGGCGGCCCCCTCGGAAGCCCCTCCGGGCAGCACGGTGAACACCCCCGGGGGTACGGCTCGGTGGACGATCTCGGCCAGGCGCTGGGCGCAGGCTGTCGCTTCCGGAGCGGGCTTCAGGACGACGGTGTTGCCGGTCGCGAGCGCCGGGGCCGCCTTCCAGGCGGGGATGGCGAAAGGGAAGTTCCACGGCGTGATCAGCCCCGCGACACCGTACGGGCGTCGGCGGGTCAACAACAGCCCCCCACCGGCGGGCTGTTCGTGGACGGCGCCCTCGGGCTCGAAGGGGGCCTGCGCGTAGTACCTCCAGATCGCGGCGGTACGTGCTATTTCGGCACGTGCTTCGGTGAGTGGCTTCCCCACCTCGCGTACGGCGAGGGCTGCCAGTTCTTCCGCGGCGGCGTCCACGGCAGCGGCGACCGCACCCAGCGCCGCCGATCGGGCGGCCGCGCCGACCGCGAACCAGCCGGGCTGGGCGGCGCGAGCTTGTTCCACGGCGCGGACCGAGGCGAAGACCCCCGCAGCGGGGACGCTGACCAGGACGTCGGACGGATCGGCCGGGTTCTGCGAGATGATCGGGGCCGGGACGGTGGTCACAGGAGGAAGCCTCCGGGGAAGGGATCATCCGGGTCGAGGAAGTACTGGGCGGTGCCCGTGATCCAGGCACGCCCGGTGATGCGGGGAATGACGGCGGGCATTCCGCCGACCTCGGTCTCCGCGATGAGACGGCCGGTGAACTCGGTACCGATGAAGGACTCGTTGACGAAGTCGCGGTGCAGCGGCAGCGCACCGCGGGCGTGCAGCTGGGCCATGCGTGCCGATGTGCCGGTGCCGCACGGTGAGCGGTCGAACCAGCCCGGTTTGATGGCCATGGCGTGACGGGAGCGGTGTGCGTCGGAGCCAGGGGCGGCGAGGTAGACGTGCTTGACCCCGGCGATGCCGGGCTGTTCCGGGTGAACAGGCCGGTCCGGTGACGCGTCGATCGCGTCCATGATGGCAAGCCCCGCCGTGAGCAGCTCGCCCTTTCGTGAGCGGTCGAACGGCACGCCCAGCGCGCCCAGTTCGACGAAGGCGTAGAAGTTCCCGCCGAAGGCGAGGTCGTACGTCACCGTTCCGTACCCCGGCACGTCCACTTTTCGGTCCAGGCCGGCACAGTAGGCGGGGACGTTGGTGAGCGTCGCCGACTTGGCCGCGCCGTCCTCGACGTGGACGTCCACGGTGACGAGTCCGGCCGGGGTGTCGAGGCGGACGGTCGTGGTGTCGGTGACGGGGACCATGCCGGTCTCCACGAGGACGGTGGCCACGCCGATGGTGCCGTGTCCGCACATCGGCAGCACCCCGGAGACCTCGATGTACAGCACTCCGTAGTCTGCGTCGGGGCGCGTCGGTGGCTGGAGGATCGCGCCGCTCATGGAGGCGTGACCGCGTGGCTCGTACATCAGGAGCGTGCGCAGGTGGTCCATGTGCTCGATGAAGTGCAGCCTCCGCTCCGCCATCGTGGCTCCGGGGATCACCCCGACGCCACCGGTGATCACGCGGGTGGGCATGCCTTCGGTGTGCGAGTCGACGGCGTGAAAGACGTGACGGGTACGCACTGAACGTCCCTTCCTTTGAGCCGTTCCGGGTTCCGGGTCAGCGGAGGCCGCTGGCGACGGCCTTCTCGGTAGACGTGCGGACCGAGTTCTCCGTGGCGGCGTCCAGCGGCATACGCGGCGGGCGAGTGGGGCCGCCGCGGCGGCCGACGAGGTCCATGGACAACTTGATGGCCTGCACGAACTCGGTCTTGGAGTCCCAGCGCAGCAGGGGGTGCAGGGACTTGTACAGCGGGAGCGCGGTGTCCGGGCGGCTGACGGCGGCGTGGTACAGCTCGGCGCAGGCGACGGGGAATGCGTTCGGGTAACCGGCGATCCAGCCGACCGCGCCCGCCAGGACAAGTTCGAGCAGGACGTCGTCCGCGCCGGCCAGCAAGTCGAGTTCTGGTGCGACATCGGCGATCTCGTAGGCCCTGCGCACATCGCCGCTGAACTCCTTCACGGCCACGATGCTGCCCTCGCCGTGGAGTTGGGCGAGGAGTGCGGGGGTGAGATCGACCTTGGTGTCGATGGGATTGTTGTAGCTCACGACGGGCAGCCCGGCCCGCGCGACCTCCGAGTAGTGGGCGCGCACCGCCCGCTCGTCGGCACGGTAGGCGTTGGGCGGCAGCAGCAGGACGCTTCCGCAGCCCTGCTCGGCGGCCTCCTCGGCCAAGCGGCGTGACTCCGCGCTGCCGTAGGCGCTGACGCCCGGCATCACGCGCGCGCCGTCCCCCGCGGCCTCGACGGCGGTGCGGACCACACGTGCGCGCTCGTCGTCGGTGAGGGTCTGGTACTCGCCGAGAGAGCCGTTGGGCACCACCCCATCGCAGCCGTTGTCGAGGAGCCAGCGGACGTGCTCGGCGTAGGCGTCGTAGTCGACGGCGAGACTGTCGCGCAGGGGCAGTGCGGTGGCGACCATGATGCCGCGCCAGGGGCGCTCGGCGTTCCAGCCGGTGCCGGGTGTGGACGCAGTGATGGCGGTCATGAAGGAACCCCCCTCTGTGGTGTGTGACATTTTACTGAGCTGTGTGTGGCGCCCACAAGGCCGCCGGGTCCGCCGGTTCGCCGAGACCCCGAGGATGTTCCGGGGCCGACATCGCCGGGTTCCCGCTGTGTTCCCTGGCCGGCCCGGGTCCGAGTCGACGGATGGGACCGGTCATACTGTCCGGGACAACGTGACATTGTATTCTGGCGTCCGCGCACGTCTGGAGGATCGGTCATGGGCCATTTGTCGTCCCGCAGCGTCACCCCCGTGCGGGAGAACCTGCGCGACCAGGTGGCCAACGCGCTGCGTGCCGCGCTCATCGCGGGCGAGCTGCGGCCCGGCGTCGTCTGCTCCGCGCCCACCCTGGCCGCCGAACTCGGCGTGTCGGCTACCCCGGTGCGCGAGGCCATGCTTGACCTGACCAGGGAGGGCCTGGTCGAGCCGGTGCGCAACAAGGGCTTCCGGATCACCGAGGTGACCGAGCGCGAGCTCGACGAGTACACCGAGATCCGCGAGATGATCGAGGTCCCCACGATCGGACGCGTCACGGACGTCGCCGGCGCCGAGCAACTGGAGGCGCTGCGCCCGGTCGCCGAGGAGATAGTCCAGGGCGCCAGGCGACACGACCTGATCGCCTACCTGGAGGCCGACCGCCGCTTCCACCTCGGCCTGCTCGGCCTTGCCGGCAACTCCCACCTGGTCCAGGTGGTGAGCGACCTCCGCAAGCGCTCGCGGCTGTACGGACTGACCGCTCTGGATGCCAACGGCCGCCTGGTGGAGTCGGCCGAGGAGCACCTCGAACTGCTCGACCTGATGCTGGCCGGCGACGCCGAGGGCGCGCAGGCGTGCATGCGGCGCCATCTCGGCAAGGTCCGCTCCCTGTGGGCTGATTCGACCCAGGACGCTCCGACCGCAGGGCTCGACCGCGGCGCGAGCTGACGCTCCGCGCCTGGGAGCGGGCTCCCAGGCCATGGCTGAGCAACGGCACGGGGGGCCTGCGGACATGTGACCGGTCCTGGTTCTGCGCGTTTCCCGACTCCTGCCGGGTCAGGGGCGGCAAGCGGGGGTCGTAGAGCAAGGGGCGCAACAGGGGTTCCATCACGTTCGGCATGGTTCCGGCTCGCAAGAAAGGTGGTGCCGTCCAGCCGGGTGGGGCGAACCGCTCTCACGCCCCATCGATCGTCGAGGATTCCGTGGAAGCGGTGGGGGACGCTCCCGTGAGGTGCTTCACTCAGGGGAGAGTTGGCCGATGGGGGCGTCGGGCCGTGGGCGTTCCACTGCCGGAAGCCCTGCGGGTCGGCAGCGGCGTCCAGGACATCCCGCACCATGTCTTCGACGTGCTCGGGCAGGGTGCCGAGGACCTTCGCCCGTCGGCTGTTCCGCGGTGGGCGGCGTGCCGTTCGATGCGGAGAGGGCAGGATTCGAACCTGCGTGGACCCTTGCGGATCCGACCTCGAGGCGTGCTCGCCGGTCCCCGATCAACCACTCCGGGCACCTCTCCTCGCTCCCGACCCCTTTTGTTTTCCCGGGGTCGTTCACGTGAAAGAGAGTGGCACGAGCCCCTGACGCGGGACTGACATGTCAAAGACCGGGGGCCCGCGGCCTCGCCCGTCCACCACGGCCGTCCCCGGCGCAGGGGGACCTTCCGGGGCCGTTCCTGAGGCGGTCCTCCGCGAACCGTCCGCGGGCAGGAAGCGTCGATGAGGTCACTTGCCGGTGCCGGTGTGGTAGCCGACGGGGTCGACGTAGACGTCGGGGGCGTTGCCGGTGGTGGCGGGGACGGTGATGTTCAGGCCGTCGAGGTTCATGACGTCGAAGACGGTTTCGTTGGGCGGGGTGACGGCGAGCCTGGTGTAGGTCTTGCCCGAGCCGCTGGTGTCGGGGATGTAGTGCAGGAGGAAACGGGTCTCCTCGCCGGGGGCGATGGTCACGGTGGGCGCGGTGGTGTCGGTGCGGGCCGCGTCGGGGCCCTTGTCGCCCAGGCCGTCGGCACCGAGGAGCTGGACGCCGGGGAAGCCGTGCATGCTGCAGGTGGTGGAGCCGGTGTTCTTCAGGTTGACGACGATCTCGTTCTTGACTCCGGCGGACGCGGCGCTGAAGCCGAGGTGGTCGGTCTTGCACAGGGTGCCCGACGGCGTGGTCCCGGTCCGGGCGGCGGCCTTCTTTCCGGTGCCGGTGCCGGCACCGGTGCTGCCACTGGTGCCGGTGCCGCCGTTGGTGTTGCCGGAGGTGGCGGAGGAAGCGCCGGCCGCGTCCTGGCCGCCCGTGGAACTGCTTGCGGAAGCCGGCGGGTTGTTCTACGCGGCCGTGCTCGAACCGTCGCTGCCCCCGCACGCGGTCAGGGAGAGGCCAGCCGCGGCGACGATCACGGCGAGGGCGGAGATCTTCTTGACGCGCATGTGCACTCCTGCGAAGTGGTCTTGTCCGGTCCGCTCGAACTGGCGAGCCGCTGTCGTTTCTGTGGATGTCTGCTTCGGGGCGGGCCGTTGCGATGCGGGTTGAATCAAGATGCCGCTGTGACAGCCGAGTTGATGAGCCGTGACAACCCATCGCGCGAAACGGGACGAACCCGGTGAACCGGCGTGGCTGACGGGACTCGACGGAGCCGGCCGTGCCGCGTCGGGGTCGCCACGCCGTCTCGCTTGCCGTCCGATCGAGTGGACCCACCTTCCCGGGCCGGCCGCCGACCGGAGTCACTACGAAGATCACGGGTGCTTCGTGATCTTCGAGAGGGCATCCATGGGCGCTTGCCCCGAACCGCCGCCGCGGCCGCCGCGTTCCCCGGGCTCCTCGCCCCGGCCGCCTGTGCGGCGGGGCGCCGCGGCAGGCCCTTGGCCGCACACGCGTCCGCGCCGGACGCGGTGGATGCAGACCGTAGTGTGCGCCGGGCTGAGCGTCGCGGACGCCGCAGACATGCCGCCGGAGGCCGCCGTCGCGCTCGCCGTGGGAGGGAGATGGGGTCGAACTGCCATGCTGCTGCTGGCCGGAGGCCCCGCGGTCTGGCCGGCCCCACAGGGGGTCGCCGTCCCCGGCGGACTGGGCACCGCTCGAAGCGGCCTCGTCGCCGGTCTCATCCCGCTCGGCGTCGCCGGCGGCGCAGCCACCTCGGCCGTGCTCGTCCACCGGCTCCTCACCTTCCGGCTGCACGTCCCGCTGGGCACCCTCGCGCTGCGCGCCGTACAGCGCAAGGGCTATGCCTGAAGCCGCTGCCGCTGCCGCTGCCCGGTTCGGATCCGAGCCCGGGCAGGTATCAGGTAGGCCACCGCCCGCGCGGTGCCCCCGATCGCTGCAAGGCCTTCCGCCGAGCTGCATGAGCAGCGCGACAGCACCCGTAGGGTCCGGCCGGCGGTCACCCCTGGCGCGGCGCGGCCGCCTGTTCGGTTGTCGTCCGTGCGTCTCACATCACGGAATCGGTGTGCAGTGGGCCGGCGGTGATGTGCATGGTGCGGATCTTCCCGCTGTCGTCGAGGCGGTACAGGTGCATGAACGGGGCCCGTACGGTGGTGTCCGGCTCGGTCTTCTTCGCCATGGTGGCCTCCCCGCGCAGGAACAGAACCCCGTCGGGGGCGTCCCAGCACTCCAGGACGGTGTGCTCGATGTGCAGCGGTTCGTCGATCTTGACGAAGAACGCTCTGATGGCGTCGGCACCCACCACGTGGGCGGTGCCGAAGAACATCTCGGTGTCGTCGGTCGCCCGGGCGGCACCCTCGCCGAAATCGAGGGTGTCGATCTCGCGCATGAACTGCCGGACCCATGCCGGCACGGGGGCTGGAGCGGCATGCTGCGTCATCGGCCCTGTCCTTCCTGTCTTCCTGTGATCATCTGCCGCCGCCGTCTGCTCAGGCAGCGGGGCAGGTCGCGAGGAAGGTGTCGATCGTCGCGTTGACCTCGTCCGGGTTCTCCCGGGCGGCCAGGTGACCGGTGCGCAGCAGCACGCGGAAGGTGCTGCCTTCGATGGCGTCGGCCATCCTCCGCACCGCGTGCACGGGGAACTGGCTGTCCTCCTCGCCGGCGACGATCAGGACAGGGATGTCGGCGGGAACGGTCGCCAGCAACCGGTGCTCGTCCCTGCGCCCGATGAGAACACCGCGAAGCGCCCACGCGACGGACTTGGGGTCGTTGTCCAGCACGACGTCGATGTACTCCACGAACTCGGGGTTCTCGGCCTCGGCGGTCGGGCCGGCGAACGCCGAGCGGGCGGCCCTGGCGGCCAGTTGTGGCATGCGGGCGTGCACCGCGAGGTAGGCGGCCAGTCCGGTCGCCCAGATGCTTTCGAACGCCGTGGGCAGTGAGGCGGTGCAGTTGATGCCGACGGCAGCGGCGGTGCGCTCGGGGTGGTACGCCGGGAAGACCCCGGCCAACATGCCGCCCCAGCTGTTGCCCACCAGGACGCACTTGCCGATGCCGAGCGCGTCCAGGACCTCGACCAGCACGTCGGCACATTCCCTGAGGTCGATGATCCGGCGCAGCGCGTCGGACCTGCCGTGTCCGGGACTGTCGACGAGCACCACGCGGTGCGTAGGGGCGAAGTGCTCGTACTGGAAACGCCACATGGTGCCGTCCATCATCAGGCTCGGCCAGAAGACCATGGCGGGGCCGTCGGTCCGACCGCCCACCCGCACGTTCATCAGGCCGAGGGATGTCGGTATCAGCTTCTCGGTGACGTCGTCGAGCCAGTCCGTCCGTGACATGGTCACTCCTCACCCGAGGTTCGAGTAGAGCCGTTACTCGTAGCATACTGCAAGTAGTAGCAAATGTTGACTACGCGAGGTCGACTTCCTCGGCCGCTCCCTGCGTGCCTGCCGCCTCCTTCGCGGGGAGTGGGTGCAGATCGGCCGCCTCGATCGGCTGGTGGCAGTGGCTGCAGGCGAGGTAGGGCTCTGTCTCGTATCCGCAGGAGATATGCAGCAGGGCCCGCGCCGGCGCCGCCTCGCCTTCGGCGCGGCTCTCCGCCCAGCGGGTGACCGCGACGACGGCCGGTACGACCAACTCCCGCGCACCCTCGGTCAGTCGGTACTCGTACCAGGGCTTGTCCTGCCGGTACGCGTGCTTCTCCAGCAGGCCCAGCTCGGTGAGGTGGTTCAGCCGCGCCGTGAGCATCGTCGCCGAAATGCCCAGCTCGCGCTTGAGTTCGCCGAACCGTCGGACCCCGAAGAACACCTCGCGCAGGATCTGGTAGTTCCAGCGCTCGGAGATTGCCGCCAGGAACGCTTGCCCGTGCTGGAAGACGACCGGCCGTGTCTTGTCCGCCACAAGGACTCCCTATGGTATGGATCTGCAACTGGTAGCAATATGATATCGGTGTGGGCCCCCGGAGACCTGTGCCGCCAGCCGCTGCCCCCAGGAAGGAGCCGGTGGACCTCGTCGAACGGTTTGGTCAGGCGGTGGACGGCCGTATTTCGTGCCGGGCCCCTACGTCGGGCTCGTCACCCGGTGCACTGCGACACCGCACACGACCAGGCCGGGTGCTGGTCGCGGAACGCCCGGACGAGCACCCGGTCCCAGCCCTTGTCCGTCATCTCCTCCACGGCCGTCGAGTTCTCCGTTGAACGGCACGCTCGGCCCACGGGCGGACGACGCGGTCGCCGTCCGTTTGCCACCACGCAGTAGCCGGTACCCGTGTTCGGCTCCGTCCAGCGGGCCCTCGGCTCGGGGCGCCGGAGGAACCAGCCTCTGAACGCGCCGCCTGCTTCCCGCGCGCGGTGAACAGTCCGAGGCCACCGGCCCGCTTCTCGTGGTCGGCGAGGACGTTCGGCAGACGGCGCTCGCGGACGATGTCCGGCGGGGCGGGACTGCCGCCGGTCAGGCCAACGGTTTCCTGCGACTTGGCAGAGTCGCCAGGGCGGCGCAGGAATATCGCCCTGACGCCGCTACGACGTCGACCGGATCGCGGAGATGTCGAGCTGCAGCCGGACCTTCTCGCTCACCATGGTGCCGCCTGCCTTGAGGCGCTGGTTGTAGACCAGACCCCACTCGGTGCGGTCGATGGTGGTGGTGCCGTCGAATCCGGCTCGCTCGAAGCCGAAAGGGTCCAGGACCGAGCCGAGGTAGTCGAGTTGCAGGTCGACGGGCCGGGTGACGTCGCGGATGGTCAGGTCCCCGGTCATGCGGAAGGTCTCTCCGCCTTCGTGGACGGTGGAGGTGCTGCGGAAGGTCATCTCCGGGTAGTGGCGCGCGTCGAAGAAGTCGGCGCCGATGATGTGCGCATCCCTTTGCTCCACGCCCGTGTCGACGCTGGCGACCCGGATGACGAGGTCGGCCCGTGACTCGGAGGGCTGGGCCCCGTCGAAGTACAACGTGCTGTCGTAATCGGTGAAAGCCCCCCGGACTGTCGTGACCATGGCGTGCCGCACGGAGAATCCGATGCGGCTGTGCGGGCGGTCGATGGTCCACTGCCCGGTCAGGGCGCGAAGTGCCGGGTCGAGCGCGACACCCCGGGACGTGGACTCCGCGGCGAAGGCGCCGGTGCCGACAGTCGGGGTCGGCTCGCTGACGGCGGTCTGGCGTCGGCCGAAGATGCCCATGGTGAGCCCTTTCCCATCTGCTTGCTCTGTGCTGTCACGGTGTCGCCGGGAACGGCTCCGGTCGGTGGCCCGTGTGCGGCGCCCGAGTGTGCGTCTACTGCGGCGGCGTGGGCGTGTCGTGGGTGCGGTACATCGCCTGTACGTCCAACTCCAGTTGGACGGTCGGCCCGACGACGGCGATGCCGCGGGCGAGCATGGAGCGCCAGTTGAGCGTGAAGTCCTCCCGATGCAGTTCGGCCTTCGCGAGGGCGGCGCAGCGCAGTTCCTGCTCGTAGCCCCCGTTGATCATCCCGAGGTAGGTGGTGTCGAGGCCGACGGAGCGGCTGGTGCCGTGCATGGTGAGGGTGCCGTGCAGGGTCCACTTGGAGCCGCCGCGGTGGGCGAACCGGGTGCTGGTGAAGTCGATGTACGGGTAGCGTTCGACGTCCAGGAAGTCGGCGGAACGCAGGTGGTTGTCGCGGGTGTTGTTGCCCGTGGTGACACTGGAGGCGTCGATGCGCACCGCCACCTGTGAGTCCGCCATGTCCGGAGCGATGCGGATGCTGCCCTGGAAGCGGGTGAACCGGCCGTGTACATGGGCCATGCCCACGTGCTTGGCGATGAACCGGATCGCGGTGTGCGGAGGGTCGAACAGCCAGATTCCGGCTGTCGGGAGTTCTATCTGGCGGGCGGGCTGGAGCGCGATGCGCACGGTGGGCAGGGCCACCCCGGCCGCGATGTCGAGGTTCTCGCGGGCAGGTGACAGGCCCTCGGCCACGATCATCACGCTGTAGGGGCCCGGTGGCAGCGTCGCTATGAAGTAGCCATGGGGGTCCGTGGTGCCACGCGTCGCGACCCGGTGGCTGTCCAGTGCGGTCACGGTGACCTCGGCTCCGCTCATGGGCTGTCCCATGGGATCGAGCACCTCGAAGCCGAACGCCCCGGCACCGGGCGGCAGGGGGACCGAGATGCTCGATCCGGCACCGGAGGCACCACGGGACCGCCGACGACGGAGCAGCCCGAGAGCCATGGAGTCCACCCTTCTTCCCCTGCGTCACGGTCACCCGACCCGCTCAGAGTTCTTACATTCGCGTTCGCCAAGAACCGTCAACGACAGGAGGGCGGACGCAAAGCGAGTAGTTCGCCGACGATCATAAGTCCTCCCGCAAGCACGTCACTCGAGTCGATGTCGAAGCTGCTCAGTCCCTCTGGCGGCGGATGCGAGACCACATATCAGTACATCATCCGACCATTTCGCCGCACCTCGACTTCGTTGCTTTGCAGAAATGCTGTGGTGAAGGACACGGAAAAGAGCGGGGATATTCACAGTCGGCCTGCGGTTTCATCACGAACCTGACACAGGGGGCTCGCTGAACGTGTTCTCCGAGGGCGGTTACGAGGCGGCGTGGGTGGTTCGGCACCCGCCCCGCTTCGTCTTCGACGGTATCGACGGCCGTGTCCCGATCGCCGTAACCCCCGACCATCGCCGCGCTCCTCGTGCCGGCCGCAGCGAGACCGGCGGCGTGCTCCCCGTACATGCCGTCGGCGGCGCGGAACTTGCGGAGGACCGGGCGCACCTCTCGGTCCGGGGCCGGACAGCCGTCCCCGCGCCCGCGGGGGCAGCACCTACAGCAGACGGCCACGCCGGGGTGGGCGTGGCCGTCCTTCACCGCGGCGACCGCCGCCTCGTCGTCACCAATCGGTGTTGAACTCCAGCGCGGGCGCCGCGTGCGCGGCCAGGGAGTGTGCCTGGTCGGGCCACCAGGCGCCGGCGGCCGGGTCGACGACGCCGTACTCCGGGTCTTCGGGACCGGCCGTGCCGCGCGTGCAGCTTCCGTCGGACTCGCCGGGCACCTTGATCCACAGGTAGGCGTCGAGCAGGGGGACACCGGTCTGGCTGGTGGGACGCACACCGAGGCCGCGGCCCGGCGGGTTGCACCAGTCCTGCGGGTCCGAGTAGGACGCGGTGGGCGTCCACGGCCCGGTGCCGTTACGGCTGCTGTCGATCACGAAGTGGGTGAGCTGCGCGTCGGCGGGCACGTGGTCGGCGTACCAGGCGTCCGCGTCGGCGGCGGGCCACCACTGGTTGGCGCAGTCACCCGGCTGAGCACCGGCGGTGTTGCGCAGGTACCAGACGCACTTGGACACCTCGGTGCCGTAGCGGATCAGCTCGCTGTCGGCGCGGTAGTTGGAGGCGTTGAGGAAGAAACCCTGCGCCCGGGACACGCCTCCGTCCAGGAGCAGTTGGGCCATCTCGCCGACGTCGTGCCAGGAACTGTGGCCGGCGTCGAGGTAGACGACCGCCCCCGGCTGCCGCTGCAGCCGGTCCACCGCCGCGTTGATCTCGGCCAGCCGGTCTGCCTGCTGCTCGGCGGTGCCCCCGCAGAACGCGGGGGAGAGGGCCAGGCCGTCGGGCTCCAGGATGACCACGGTCTTCCGGTCGCCGATGCCCTTGGCCAGGGCGTCGACCCAGGCCGCGTACTCCTGGCTGTCGGAGGCGCCGCCGGCGGAGTACTGCGAGCAGTCGCGGCCCGGCACGTTGTACGCCACGGCGATCGGCACCCGGTTCTGCGGCGCGGCCTTCGACTGGAGCAGGGACATCGCCGAGGTGGTCTGCTCGGGGGTGCTGCCGCCGGTGAACCACTGGGCGACCGGATACGAGGCCATCGCGTCCATCAGCTTCGCGTTCGCCCGGTCGCCGGCCCGGCGGTCGGCGAGGGCCTGCTGGAACGCCTTGCTGTCTCCTTCGATGTAGAACTTGGTGCCCGGGGCGAGCGTGTGGTCGGTGGCCGAGGACGAGGGAGTGGTGGGCGGGTGGCCGGAAGCGGTCGGTTCGGCCTGTGCAGCGGTCGGCGTGACACACAAACCGAAAAGGGCGGCAGCCGCGGCCGCGGCGGCGAGGAGCGGTCTGGCCTTGGGGATGGGACGCACGGGTCGGACTCTCGCAATCGTGTGGGCGATGGATGAGAGATACGAGGGAGAGTGTGGGAGCGCTCCCAGGGTGTGCGGACGCCATCAAAGCGAGGAGCCCGCGTCCCCGTCAAGAAGGCGGACAGCTTCGGGAAACGCAGGTCACACTGAACACCCCCACATGAGGAGGAGTTCGCGGAGCCTCGTGAAGTCCTCTGACCGGGGCCGTCGCCGTCATGCTGGTGATGCAGCAGGAGGCGGCGCTGGTCATGGCCGGGAATGGTCCGGATCCGGTCGCCGGCGCTGCGGAGAACGCGCAGGGCCGATGTCGCGGAGGTCGTATCCGTGGGACGGCGGCGGACGAGTGCTGGGCGCGGTACTGGCAACCCGTCGATGTGACCCGGGCGTTGTCGAAACTTTCGGATTACGGATCTTTTCGCGGAACATCAGATCTGGCTTGCCTTGTCGATGTTGACCGGTCGATCGGGGTCGATCGAAGAAATGAGCCTCTGACCAGGAAAGTTGTGGTGCCCGTCGAATTCTGCTCGGTCGATAGTTTTCGAAACTTCTACCGAAAGCGTTGACAGCGACGGGGTGCCGTCCAGACTGTTCGTCGTCACCGGTGCTCGGTCGCCGGCGATTCGGGCCGCACCTTGACCCGGCTTTCCGGTCGCGCTGGTCTCGGCGACCGGATGTGTCATGCCCGTGTCATCATGCCCCGGCGGCGACGACGCTGGGGCATGGCGCGCATCCCCTCACACCCGCACGAGAGGGAAACCTCATGAACACGCTGACCCACGAGACGCGTCGCAGACGCGGCCTTGTGGCCGCCGTCCGCAGTCTCCTCGCCGCGGCGGCGGCGGTCGTGGTCGTCTTCGCGCTGCCCGGCGCGGTCCAGGCCGACACGACCATCACCTCGAACAGCACCGGCACCGACAACGGCTACTTCTACTCGTTCTGGGAGCAGTCCAGCGGCGCCACCATGACCCTGGGATCGGGCGGCAACTACAGCCTGAACTGGAACACCGCCTCGCAGAACGTCGTCGCCGGCAAGGGCTGGAACCCGGGCAACCAGGCCAACCCCGTCACGTACTCAGGCACGTGGAACTGCAATGGCAACTGCTACCTGTCGCTGTACGGCTGGTTCCAGAACCCGCTGGTCGAGTGGTACATCGTCGACAACTACGGCAACTACAACCCGAGTTCGGGCGCGACCCGGCTGGGCTCGGTCAGCAGTGACGGCAGCACGTACGACCTGTACAAGACGACCCGCGTCAACGCCCCGTCCATCGAGGGCAACAACTCGACGTTCGACCAGTACTGGGCCGTCCGTCAGTCGAAGCGCACCGGCGGCACCATCACCGTCGCGAACATCTTCAACGCCTAGAAGAGCCTCGGCCTGAAGATGGGCACCGCGAACTACGAGATCCTGGCCACCGAGGGCTACCAGAGCAGCGGCAGCTCCAACATCACCGTGAACAGCGGCAGCAGTGGCGGCACCACCCCTCCGCCGTCGGGCGGCGGTGGCGGCTGCACCGTTTCGGTCACGGCCGGTGACTCGTGGAGCGACCGGTACAACCTCAACGTCGCGGTGTCCGGCTCCAGCAACTGGAAGGTGACCGCCCAGGTCCCGTCCCCGGAGAAGGTCAGCGCGACCTGGAACGTCAACGCCTCCTACCCCGACGCCCAGACGCTCGTCGCCACGCCCAACGGCAACGGCAGCAACTGGGGGCTGACGATCATGAAGAACGGCAGTACCACCTGGCCGACGTTCTCCTGCAGCACCAGCTGAACCACCACTGGCCGGAACTGAGCGCTGCGGCGACGCAGGGGTGGGCACCGTAACTCCGCCGCCCACCCCTGCGTATGAGGTCACCCGGGCCGCCGTCACGCGGTCACCCGGTCCGGCGGCCCGGTCCGCGACGATCTGTGACGCGCGACGCAGCCCGATGCGGCCACGGTGACGTGACCGCATCGGCCCCGAGTGCGGCCGACCGAGCTCACGGGGGCCGGGCGGACCGCCGCGGCGTCGTCGCCTGCAGAGCTGGTCCCCGACAGGCCACGTCAGCCGCCGGCCGGGCGAACGGCCATCGACACCCCCACCTGCCATCAAGGAGAGAAGCCAAGTGTTACAGATCTTGGATCGGATACGCCCAGGAGCAGCGCTGGCGGCAGCCGGTCTGGTCACTGCCGGCGCCGCTTTGATCCTCGCCGCGCCCCCGAGCGCCCATGCGGTGGACGCGGGGTCGCTGGGGGCCACCGCGGCCCAGTCGGGTCGCTACTTCGGCACGGCCGTCCCCGCGGGCAAACTCGGCGACTCGGGCTACACGGGCATCCTCGATCGCGAGTTCAACGCGATCACCCCCGAGAACGAGATGAAGTGGGACACCACGGAGCCGTCCCGCGGTTCGTTCAATTTCGGGCCTGCCGATCAGATCGTCAGTCATGCGACCGCCCACGGGCAGCGGATGCGCGGCCACACTCTGGTCTGGCACAGCCAACTGCCGAGCTGGGTCAGTTCCATCACCGACGCGAACACGCTGCGCAGCGTGATGGACAACCACATCACCACCGAAATGGCCCACTACAAAGGCAAGATCTACGCCTGGGACGTGGTCAACGAGGCCTTCGCCGACGACGGCAGCGGCCAGCAGCGCAGCTCGGTGTTCCACAACGTGCTCGGCACCGGCTTCATCGAGGAAGCGTTCCGCACCGCCCGGGCGGCCGATCCGGCGGCCAAGCTGTGCTACAACGACTACAACATCGAGAACTGGACCGACGCCAAGACCCAGGGCGTCTACCGCATGGTCCAGGACTTCAAGTCCCGCGGCGTGCCCATCGACTGCGTCGGCTTCCAGAGCCACTTCGGCTCCAGCGGACCCCCCGCCGGCTATCAGACCACGCTGGCCAACTTCGCCGCTCTCGGTGTCGATGTCCAGATCACCGAACTCGACATCGCGCAGGCGTCCCCCACCGCCTACGCCAACACGGTCAACGCGTGCATGAACGTCTCCCGCTGCACCGGCATCACCACGTGGGGCATCCGGGACAGTGACTCCTGGCGCTCCTCGGAGACCCCCCTGCTCTTCGACAGCAACGGCAACAAGAAGGCGGCGTACAGTGCCGTGACAACAGCGCTCGGTGGCTCGTCGAGCAGCGGCGGTGGCTCCACCGGTGCGCTGCGGACGGTGGGGGCGGGCCGGTGTCTGGACGTGCCGAACGCCTCGACGACAGCGGGTACCTACCTGCAGATCTGGGACTGCAGCGGCCAGGCGAACCAGACCTGGACCCACAGCTCCTCGAACCAGCTCACGGTCTACTCCGGCGGATCGCAGCGGTGCCTCGATGCCTACGACAATCAGACGGCGCCGGGCACGAAGGTGGACATCTGGACGTGCAACGGCCAGGCCAACCAGCAGTGGAGACTGAACTCGGACGGCACCGTCACCGGGGTCCAGTCCGGGTTGTGCCTGGACGTCTCGGGAGCCGCCACCGCCAACGGCACCGGTGTGCAGCTGTGGACGTGCAACGGCCAGAGCAACCAGAAATGGACCCTCGGCTGATCTCGATCCCAGGGTTGCCGGTGCGCGTCGTCCGAGCTTCTGCACGCCGGATTCGGCCTGACCGGCAGGGCCGTCGACTCCCCGCCGAGGCCACCACGCGTGGAGGCCCGACGGGGAGTCCGTCCGCGCGCGCCATGCGGTGGGTGGGTCACGAAGCCGTGTGACAGCTCCACCCGTCCATCGGGCCCGGTGACGCTCGATGCCCACTTCGCAAGGGATCGGTCCGGCGCCCAGGACCGTCACGAAACGCACCACACCGACAGTCCGGTCAGCCTCCGACAGGGCTGACCGGGGATGCCCGCCCACGTATGGAGAGGACCCATGGGCAGACGAAGTCCAAGCCGCAGACATCTTTCCGGAGTGCTCGCGGCCGTGGTCGCGGCCCTGGTCGCGTTGGGGGCGATGCTCCTCGCCGACCCGGCACAGGCGGCCACCACCGGCGCCCTGAAGAGCGTCGGCTCCGGCCGGTGCCTCGATGTGCCGAACGCCAGTCAGTCCGACGGCACATCCCTGCAGATCTGGGACTGCTCGGGCAAGGCCAACCAGGAGTGGACGCTGACGGACAGCAACCAGCTGACCGTCTATGGCAACAAGTGCCTGGACGTTCCCGGACACGCGACCACGGCGGGCACCAAGGTACAGATCTGGAGCTGCAGCGGGGCCGCGAACCAGCAGTGGCGGGTGAACTCCGACGGGACGATCGTAGGCGTGGAGTCCGGTCTGTGCCTGGACGTCACGGGCAACAGTACGGCCAACGGCACGGCCTTGGAGCTCTGGACCTGCAACGGCGGCAGCAACCAGAAGTGGACCGGCCTGTCCGGGACGTCGACCCCGACGAGCCCCCCGCCGACGGGCAGCACGTGTTCTCTGCCGTCGACCTACCGCTGGACGTCGACGGGTGTGCTGGCGCAGCCGGCGAACGGATGGGTCTCGCTCAAGGACTTCACCAGCGTGATGTACAACGGCAAGCACCTCGTCTACGCGTCGAACGTGAACGGATCGTCGTACGGCTCGATGGCCTTCGCTCCCTTCACCAGCTGGTCGGACATGGCGTCGGCCGGCCAGACCGGGATGGGCCAGGCCGCGGTGGCGCCCACGCTGTTCTACTTCGCGCCCAAGAACATCTGGGTGCTGGCGTACCAGTGGGGTTCGTCGCCCTTCATGTACCGCACGTCGAGCGACCCCACCAACCCCAACGGCTGGTCCTCGCCGCAGGCGCTGTTCACCGGCAGCATCTCCGGCTCCGACACCGGCCCGATCGACCAGACGCTGATCGCCGACGGCCAGAACATGTACCTGTTCTTCGCCGGCGACAACGGCAGCATCTACCGGGCGAGCATGCCGATCGGGAACTTCCCGGGAAGTTTCGGCTCGTCGTACACGACGGTCATGAGCGACGCGAAGGCCAACCTGTTCGAGGCGCCGCAGGTCTACAAGGTCCAGGGCCAGAACCAGTACCTCATGATCGTCGAGGCGATGGGGGCGAACGGACGTTACTTCCGCTCGTTCACGGCTTCCAGCCTGAGCGGTTCGTGGACCCCGCAGGCCGCCAGCGAGAGCAGCCCCTTCGCGGGCAAGGCCAACAGCGGCGCCACCTGGACCAACGACATCAGCCACGGTGACCTGGTCCGCGACAACCCCGACCAGACCATGACCATCGATGCCTGCAACCTGCAGTTCCTCTACCAGGGCAAGTCCCCCACGGCGAGCGGCCCCTACGACCAACTGCCGTGGCGCCCGGGTGTCCTCACCCTGCAGCACTGACCTGCCCGCTCCGCGGTGATCGCACATGCCGGTGCTCACCGCATCGACGAACCCGGCCGCCCGTCGGCCGGGTTCCTCGCACCAGGGCGGGACCGGTAGGAATCCGTGACGACGTGGACCGTTCCGCGGGTCTCACACATGACCGTGTCCCGGCCCTCAACCGTGCGCGGAAGGCGCGGAGCTGACCCGCGTGCCAGGTCGTCGAAACTGTCGGGTGCCCCACACCCGCATGACCGCGGAAGGCGTCCAGCCCGCGCCAGGCATCTCAGGCGGCGACCGCCCAGCCGGACATCACACCCGCACCGGCAGGTCGATCCTGGAGGGACGGGCGGTGTCGTGGGAGATCTCCTTGTCGGCGCGGACGGTGACCGTGGCAGTGAGGGCGGGTTCCCCGGTGCCGGGGTTGCGGGTGTAGCCCGGATGCGCGCCTGTGGCGACCTGGATGCCGACGCGGTGACCGGCTGCGAACCGGTGGAAGGCCGGCCACAGCGGCACTTTTGAACGCCGGTTGCTCCAGAACGAGTTGGCCGTTCGACGCCGCCGTGAGCCCGTGCGCCTGCCCGTGCCGTGCTCCGCGGAGGGGAAGAGCAGCTCCCGCCGCGGCGGGCCGGCCGTGCCGATGGCCGGGTCGGCGCGGTGCGGCCCGCCGCGAGCCCGGCCAGTCCGTGCAGCGGGGGCGTGCGGCCGGCGCCGGTCACGGCCGCCCGGTGCCGGAGGGCGGCTCTGCCCCCGGCCAGGGTGAAGGCCACGTCCTGCGTGCCCGCCCCGGCGCCCGCCCCTTTTCCCCGGCAGCCGATGCGAGCGGGCGCGGGGGAGCGAGCGCACGTTCTCATTTGACGGAACCGCCGGTGATGCCGGCGGCGATGTACTTCTGTGCGAGGACGAGCAGGACCGCCGCGGGGATCGCGGCGAGGACGGAAGCGGCCATGACCGAGCCCCAGTCGCCGACGTGCGCGCCGATGTACTGGTAGATGCCGAGGGTGACCGGTTTGACGTGGTCGGTGGTGTTGAGGGTGAGCGCGAACATGAAGTCGCTCCACGCGTACAGGAAGGAGAACAGCCCGGCGGTGATCAGCGAGTTGCGGCTCATCGGCAGCACGACCCGGACGAAGGTGCGCATCCGGCCGGCTCCGTCCACCTCGGCGGCCTCGATGACCTCGCGCGGGATGGCCACCATGAAGGACCGCATCAGTACGATCGCGAAGGGGATGCCCAGGGAGGCGTCGGCCAGCATCAGACCGAAGTAGGAGTTGACCAGGCCGAGGTGCACGTACGTGCTGTACAGCGCGTTGGCGATGACGATCCCCGGGACCATCTGTGTGATCAGGGTGCCGAACACCACGGTCCTCGCGCCGCGAAGCTTGAACTGCGCGAGGCCGTAGGCGGCCGGAGCGGAGAACGCCAGGCAGATCACGACGGCGCCGAGCGCGACCGCGAGCGAGGTCAGCAGATGGCCACCCTGCTCGGTCAGCGCGGAGGAGAAGCCGGACAGGTCGAGGCCGTGCGGCACCGGGTCCACCTCCAGCAGGCCGGAGTCGGGTTGCAGTGCGGTGTTGACCATCCAGTACAACGGGAACAGCATCACGCACAGGATGAGCATGCCGAGGGCCGTGGTGCCCCAGCGGCGCTTCGGCCTGCCGACGGCCCTGGTGGCGTTGGTGATGGTCGCCATGCGCCGTCACTTCCCTTCGTTGCGGTTGGCCCGCAGGTAGAACACCGCGAACACGGCGGAGATCAGCACCAGAACGTTGCCGACCACGGCACCGGTCCCGAAGTCCAGCTGGACGAAGGAGTCCTGGTAGGTCAGCGTGCCCAGGGTCTGCGTGGAGTCGGCTGGGCCGCCGTCGGTGAGCGCCAGCACCAGGTCGAGGATCTTGACCGTGGACATGAAGCCCAGCACGAGCACGACGGTGACGACGGGCCTCAGCAGCGGCAGCGTGATCGAGCGGAAGGTGCGCCAGGCGGAGGCGCCGTCGAGCGAGGCGGCCTCGTAGACCTCACGCGGAAGTTCCTGGAGGCCGCCGTAGAGGATCACCGTGTTGAACGGGATGCCGATCCAGATGTTCACCAGGGTCACGGCGAGCAGCGCCACGTGCGTGCTGGTCAGCCAGGGCGTGTGACCGATGCCGAAAAGCCCGAGGAAGGAGTTCAGCACACCGGTGTCCTGGTCCAGGATGCGCCGCCAGACGATGCCGGAGACGACCATCGGCACGAGCCAGGGCAGCAGCATCAGTGCGCGCAGTACACCGCCCAGCGGGAACCTGCGGTTGAAGAACACCGCCAGGCCCAGACCGATGCAGAACTGCCCGATCAGCGAGCCGATCGTGAAGACGATCGTCTGCCACAGGGCCTTGCCGAACAGGTCGTCGCCGAAGACGTTGCGCCAGTTGTCCAGGCCGTTGAAGGGGGCCTTGCCGGTGAAGAAGGTCGACGGCGTGTAGTGCTGGAAGCTCATCACGATGTTGCGCACGAGCGGGTAGCCGAAGAACAGCAGCATGAACAGCACGGCTGGGGCCACGAAGCCCCACTGCGCGAGCGTGCGCCGCCGGCGGGTGCGGGCCGGGTCGGGGGCGGTTTCGGCGGTGCTGCCGATGGCCGCGGGGCCCGGAACAGTGGTGGTGGACACGGTGGTTGCCTCACTTCCCGCTCTCGACGCGCGCCTGCGCGTGTTTCAGGGCCGACGCGGAGGACTGGCCGGTGAGCGCCGACTGGAAGGCGCTCTGCAGGGCGAGGGAGACGGAGGTCCAGCCGGAGCCGACCTCGGCGGTGCGCGAGCGTGCCACCGCGACCTGGTCGGCCAGTGAGCTGAGCGAGGGAACCTTCTTGCGCCAGATGGCGGCGGCCTTCCGGTTGGCCGGGATCATCCAGCTGTTGAGCGCGTAGGTCACTTCCTCCTGCTCGCTCGTCAGGCAGTTGACGATCTGTGCGGATGTCTTCTCGCGCGCGGTGTCGCCGATGTCCGGGATGGTCAGCTCACCGCCGCCCAGCGGCCCCACGGAGTCCTCCCCGGCCCTGGGGACGGGAATTTGGGCGATGCCCCAGTGCAGGCTCTTCTTGGTGTCGAGGGTCTCGACCTGCCACGGGCCGTTGATCATCATGGCGGCGTTCCCGGCCATGAACTGGTCGTTGACGTCGGCCTGGGTCCAGTTGATCGTCGACTTCGACAGCGAGCCGTCGGAGAGCAGCGACTTCCAGTAGTCGAGCGCCTGGACGACCTGCGGGCTGTCGAGGTGGGTCTCGTCGCCGCCGTTGGACCACATGAACGGCGTGAACTGGTAGACGCCGTCCTCCGCCCCACCCGCGCTCAGGGCGATGCCGTATCGGTGTCCCTGGGTGAGTCTTCTGGCCGTCTCGCGCATCTCGTCCCACGTGGTCGGCACCTTGACGCCGGCCTTTTCGAGGACGTCTTTGTTGTAGAACAGCGCGAGCGTGTTCACCGTGCGCGCCGCGCCGTAGTACGTGCCCTTGTAGGAGCCGTAGTCGACGATGCCCTGCGGTACGTCGGTGGTGTCGACGCCCAGTTTCCTCAGGTCCAACAGGCCGCCGGTCTCGGCGAAGGCCGGCATCTCGGAGCCGTCGAACTGGATGATGTCCGGCAGCGACTTGGAGGACGCCATCCGCAGAGACCTGGTCATGACCTGGTCGGCCGGGACGGATTGCTGCCGGACGGTGACGCCGAGCCGCTTGCTGCACCGTTCGAGGGTCGCCGCGTCCCAGCTGTGGTACGAGTCGTCCGTCGAGGAGTTCAGGACGGTGTACACGCCGGGATCGCGGGACTGGCCGCAGCCGGCCAGCGCGGCGCCGGCGACGACCGCCGAGGCGGCGGTGAGTGCGACGAGGACGGGCCGGCGGGCCCGCCGGCGGCGAGGCCATGGTCCGTTCGGTGGGTGTGCTGTCACGATGCTGCCCTTGGGTGGGAGGGGTGCCGGATCCGGTGAACGCATCGCCCTTCGGGGCGGCGGAGCGCGGGCCAGGGGCCTTGGACGCGGCGCTGGAGGACGCGCCCGTCGGGCGTGGCTCAGCCCCGTGCGCGGCGCGGGGGGCGCGGAACACGGAACGGTTGGTGCGGACGGCAGCGGACGGTCGGCAAGCCGTAGGAGAACCGGTTCTCGGAGGCGGAGTTGAAGCGCTTCGACAAAATCGACATGTGCGGCCCTTGCTGTCGCGGGGTCCGGAGACGTCGCCGGACAGTTCGTTTGGTGGGATGACTAATACGTCACGAGGTCGCCCGCGCGCTAGCCCCGTGCGGACGCCTCTTGCTTCGCGGCTCGGCGTGCAGCAAGGTGTCGCCTGCACAATCAAGCCTCTTCAGAGCCTTCGTGGCGATGCCTGTGTCCCGGCTCGACGGCCTCCGCACCCCTGAGGAAGATCATGAAGTTCACCGACGGCTTCTGGCGCGTTCGCGATGGCGTACACATCGACTACGCCACCGACGTGCGTGACGTCCGCATGGAGTCGAAGCGCATCACCGTCCACGCCGCGGTGCAACGCGTGACGCGCAGGGGTGACACGCTCAACGCGCCGCTCATCTCCGTCGACTGCTTTTCGCCCGCCGAGGGCGTCATCGGCATCCGCCTCACCCACCACTCCGGGAAGCGTCGGACCGGCCCCTGCTTCACTGTCGGCGGTGACGAGGGCGGGGTGGGCGAGGTGCGCACCGAAGGCGGTGTCACCGAGCTGACCAGCGGCCCGCTCAGCCTGCGCCTGGACCGCTGCGCCCCCTTCGCGCTGAGCTTTCGCGACGCCGACGGCCGCGAACTGACCCGGTCGGGTGCCAAGGGGGCCGCGTTCGCCACCACCGACCGGGGCGGGCACCACATGGTGGGCAAGCTCGCGCTCGGCGTCGGCGAGCAGGTCTACGGCCTCGGCGAGCGCTTCACCCCGTTCGTCAAGAACGGACAGGTCGTCGACATGTGGCAGGCCGACGGCGGCACGAGCAGCGAGCAGGCGTACAAGAACATCCCGTTCTACCTCTCCTCACGCGGCTACGGCGTCTTCGTCAACCACCCCGGCAAGGTCTCCTTCGAGGTCGGCTCGGAATCCGTCGGCCAGGTCCAGTTCAGCGTCGAGGACCAGACCCTGGAGTACTACGTCGTCGCCGGTCCCACCCCGAAGGAGGTCCTCAGCCGCTACACGTGTCTCACCGGGCGTCCGGCCCTGCCGCCGGCCTGGTCCTTCGGGCTGTGGCTGACCAGCTCCTTCACCACCTCCTACGACGAGGCGACGGTGATGTCGTTCGTCGACGGCATGGCCGAGCGCGGCATCCCCTTGTCCGTGTTCCATTTCGACTGCTTCTGGATGCGTGAGTACCAGTGGTGTGACTTCCGGTGGGACCCGGACGTCTTCCCCGACCCTGAGGGCATGCTGGCCCGGCTGAAGGCCAAGGGCTTGAGGATCAGTGTCTGGATCAACCCGTACCTCGCCCAGAAGTCCCCGCTGTTCGACGAGGCCGCCGAACTGGGGCACCTTGTGCGCCGCGCCAACGGCGACGTGTGGCAGTGGGACCTGTGGCAGGCGGGCATGGGGCTGGTGGACTTCACCAGTCCCGAGGCCTGCGCGTGGTTCCAGTCGAAGCTCAAACCACTGCTGGACCAGGGCGTCGACTGTTTCAAGACCGACTTCGGCGAGCGCGTCCCCACCGAGGTCGTCTGGCACGACGGCTCGGACCCCGAGCGGATGCACAACTACTACACCGAGCTGTACAACAAGACCGTCTTCGACCTCCTGGAGAAGGAACGCGGCCAGGGCGAGGCTGTGCTGTTCGCCCGCTCCGCGACCGTGGGCGGCCAGCAGTACCCGGTGCACTGGGGCGGGGACTGCTGGTCCTCCTTCGAGGCCATGGCCGAGTCCCTGCGCGGCGGGCTCTCGCTGTCGCTGAGCGGCTTCGGCTTCTGGAGCCACGACATCGGCGGCTTCGAAGGCACCCCCGACGCCTCGGTGTTCAAGCGCTGGCTGGCCTTCGGCCTGCTGTCCTCGCACAGCCGTCTGCACGGCTCCTCCTCCTACCGCGTGCCGTGGGAGTTCGGCGACGAGGCCGTCGACGTCGCCCGCCGCTTCACCCTGCTCAAGCAGCGCCTGATGCCCTACTTGTACGGTGTCGCCGTCGAGGCCCACCGCACGGGCGTGCCCTCGATGCGTCCGATGCTGCTGGAGTTTCCCGGCGACCCGGCCTGCCGCCCGCTGGACCGCCAGTACATGCTCGGCGCCCATCTGCTGGTCGCCCCGGTCTTCACCGAAGACGGCGAGGTCGAGGTCTACCTGCCCGAGGGCACCTGGACGCAGTTGCTCACCGGCGAGACGGTCACCGGCCCGCTCTGGCGCACCGAGCGCCACGGTTACGACAGCCTCCCGCTGTACGTCCGCGAGGGAGCCGTCCTGCCGCTGGCCGCCGACGGCCGGCACCCGGACGACGACTGGCTGGACGGCATCACCCTGCTGGTCCACCCGACCCCCGAGCACGGATACGAGCGAACCGTGACTGTCCCGGACCAGGCCGGCGCCACCAGCGCCACCTTCCGCCTCCGACGGGAAGGAGGCACTCTGCGCGTCACCGCGGAGGGCAGCGACAAGCCGTTCACCGTGCAGGTCGCGGGCGGCCCGGGCGGCACGGGAACCGGCCGGGTCACGGTGCCGTCGGCCTGAGGGTGAGTCGAAGCGCTTCGACGGAGATGGACACACCCCTCCAGCTGGTATTAGGGTGAAGTCGCCCCTGCCCACTCCTGTCGGATCACGTGTCCTGTCGAAGCGTTTCGTAGAGCCTGGAGAGCCGGTTGGTCACTCTCGCAGAGGTCGCCCAGCACGCCGGAGTTTCGGCGAGCACGGTGAGCTACGTCCTCAGCGGCAAGCGGTCCATCTCCGCGGAGACCCGGGAGAGGGTCGGGCGGAGCATCCGGGCACTGGGCTACCACCCGAACGCGGGCGCACGCGCGTTGGCCAGCAATCGGTCGAACATCATCGCCCTCATGATCCCCCTGCGTACGGACATGTACGTCCCGGTGATGATGGAGATCGCCACCGCTGTGGCGACCACCGCCCGCACGCACGGCTACGACATCCTGCTGCTCACCGGCGAGGAGGGCCCCGACGCGGTGCGCCGGGTCACCGGCAGCGGACTTGCCGACGCGATGATCCTCATGGACGTCGAACTCGACGACGACCGGCTGCCCTTGCTGCGGGCGACCGAGCAGCCCGCTGTGCTGATCGGTCTGCCCACCGACCCCGCCGGTGCGACCTGTGTCGATCTCGACTGGAGCGCGACGGGCGCGCTCTGCGTGGAGCACCTGGCGGAGCTCGGCCACCGGGAGGTCGCCGTCATCGGCGAGGCGCCCGCCGTCTACGAGCGGCACACCGGCTTCGCCGTACGCACTCTCGACGGCCTCCGCTCGCGGGCACGCGAACTCGGCCTGAAGGTACTGCACCGCCCCTGGGAGGGCGGCTACGACGCCATGGCGGCGACCCTGTCCCGGATCTTCGACGAGCGCCCGCGCACCACGGGCTTCGTCGTGCAGAACGAGTCCGCCGTGGAGCCCCTGCTCGCCGTGCTGCGCCGGCTGGGGCGGGCCGTGCCCGAGGACGTGTCGGTGGTCGCCGTCTGCCCCGACCAGGTCGCCGTCCAGGCCTCGGTACGGCTCACCTCGGTCGCCGTTCCTGCCCAGGAGATGGGCCGGCACGCGGTCGACCTCCTGGTGGGCAGACTCGACGGGCGCGAGACGGACGACGTGGTGCTCATCGCACCGGAGCTGACCGTCCGGGCCAGCTCCGGACCGGCGCCGTCGCGTTGACGGCGGTGGGCTCCTGGGTGTGCGGGTAGTACCCGGGCACCCGCACAGGAGGCGGCCTGCGAGGGAGTCCGTGAGGGACTCGGCCACGGCCATGAGAGGGAGCCCCACGTGCTCGCGGTGGAGGGCCGGCGCGTGCTCCCAGGTTCCGCAGATCACCAGAATCGGCAGGGCGGCGCCCCGGATCACCTCCAGCGGGATCTCCGCCTCCCAGACGGGCCGCTCGCGACAGCCTGCTCCATCAGCCGGATGCGACGGCAGCGCCGTCCGGAAGACGGCGGCGTGCCGGGACCCGAGCGGCTGGGAGCACTTCGCTGGGGAAGTGCCCCGGTGGCCGAGTGGCGGCCGCCCCTTCGCAGACGGGCCGGCGCGCGGTACCCGACTGCTTCGCGTGCGCGGCGAGGAGCATGTACGTGGCGTAAGCAGGCCTCACCGCGTATTGCTGTGGTCAGGCCGGTCCTCGTACGGGCGGTGCCACGCACCTGCAACGGTCCGGCGGGAACGGCTGCGAGGGCCCGTGCCGACGGCGTCGCGGTGATGGCGGCCCTCGTCCGCGGCGATCTCCATGGGCGCCGAGCAGGGGCTTGAGGGCTTGGTGGGAGGAGTGGTCCCCTGCCTGCATGTGCCGCCGTCGCGCCCGGATGGCGCGCGCGTCCGGGATCGTGGGCGAGGCGCGGTGGGCAGGGAGCGGACTCGAAGGCGCGCATGGGGTCAGGAGCCCGTCGGCGTCAGGTCCTGCAAGCCCACCACCCGCAGCAACTGCAAGCGCTCGTACGACTCCGTGCCCGGGCGGGCCGTGTGGATGACGAGCCGCTGGTCGTGGTCGGAGTTGACGAGGACCTCGCAGTCGAGGTCGAGGATGCCGATCGCGGGGTGCCGGAACCGTTTCGTGGAGGCGCGGCGTACGGCGACCTCGTGTTGGTCCCAGAGGCGGGCGAACTCCTCGCTCGCGGCGCGCAGTTCGGCGACGAGGGCGGCGGGTCCGGGGTCCGCGGGGCGGGCCGAGGCCACCGCTCGCAAGCCGGCCACCTGTTCGCGGGCGCGCTCCCGGCGGTCCTCGGGTGGGAACAGCTCCTGGGCCGCCGGGTCCAGGAAGAAGCGGCGGATCATGTTGCGTTCTCGGGGCGGGCGGGCGAGGACGTCTCCGCTCAGTGCCCGCGACAGCGCGTTCTGGGCCAGGACCTCGCCGCAGTCGGTCACCACCATCGCCGGGATGTCGTGCAGCCGGTCCAGCACCAGGAGCAGGCCCGGGCGTACGTGCGTGCTGGTCGCCTCCCGGCGCGGCGGCTCCTCGCCGGTGAGGTGGAACAGGTGGTCGCGTTCGTCCTCCGTCAGGCGCAGGGCGCGGGCCAGCGCGGTGAGCATCTGGCGGGACGGACGCGGGCCCCGGGACTGTTCCAGCCGCGTGTAGTAGTCCACGGACATGCCGGCCAGCTGGGCCACCTCCTCGCGGCGCAGCCCCGGCGTACGGCGGCGGGCTCCGGCCGTGAGGCCGACGTCGGAAGGGTCCAGACGGGCGCGGGCGCGGCGCAGGAAGTCGGCGAGTTCGGCTCGGTTCACCTTTCCAGGGTGCGGGAGGCCGGACGGCTTATCCAGGGACCCGCGATCCCCTGATGAAGGGGTCTCTCCCCGCGCCCCCCGTGTCGGCCGAGGCTGGTTGTCGACAACGACGACGTAGTGCGCAAGGAGAACATCATGCTGACTTTGGTGACCGGTACGACGGGACAGGTCGGGCGCCGCTTCGTGCCGAGGCTGCTGGCCCAGCGGCAGCCCGGCGAGCAGGTGCGAGTCCTGGTACGGGACGCGGCCCGCGGCGAGCGCTTCGCGGAGCTGGGTGCCCAGGTCGCCGTGGGCGACATGCGTGACGAGGAGGCACTCGGCAAGGCGCTCGCCGGTGTGGACGCCGTCGTGAACGTCGCCGCCTCCTTCCGCGGGGTGCCGGACGAGGAGGCGTGGGCCGTCAACCGGGACGCCGCGGCGGCCCTGGGCCGCGCCGCGCGGGCCTCGGGCGTGTCCCGGTTCGTGCAGGTCAGCACGAACAATGTGTACGGCCTCGGCCGGGGCCGCCCGCTGACCGAGGAGGACGAGAGCCGGCCGGGCGGCGCGCTGTGGGGCGCCTACCCCGAGTCCAAGGCCGAGGCCGAGCGCGAACTGCTCGCGCTCGAGGGCCTGGACGTACGCATCGGACGGCTCCCCTTCGTCTACGGCGAGGGCGACCCGCACCTCGCCAACGTCATGCACTGGGCCTCCCGTTGGGCGCCGCACCAGCGCCTGCAGATGGTCCACCACGCGGACGTCGCCCAGGGCCTGATGCGTCTGCTGTACGCGCCGGGCATCGCCGGCCGGATCTACAACATCGCCGACGACGCCCCCGTCACGACGGTCGAGCTGTACCAGCTCAACGGCGTCGAGGTGCCCGCCGGGCTCCACGAGCTCACGGACCCCGACCCGTGGTTCGGGATCACATCCAACCAGCGGATCCGCCGGGAGCTCGGCTTCCGGCCGATCTACCCGAGCGTCTGGACGGCCCGGGACGCCGGAGCCCTGTGACGGTCACCGCGCCCGGCCGGCCCGCCCCTCATTTCGGCGCGCACGCCGCGCTGGGCGGTTTCGCACAGCAGGTCGATGAAGTAGGTGTCGGGGGCGAAGTAGGCGGTGGCCAGCCGAAAACGTTCCTCGGCGGAAGTGAGCGTGACGCGGATGAGGGTCTGCATGTCCTGCCAGCCGATGCTCGCGGAGCCGCGGACGACCTGCACCACCGACGAGCCGGTCTGCGGGTGTTCCGTGAAGCGGTCATGGTCGTCGAAGAGTTCGTCGTGGCACTCCGCCCAGTTCTGCGCGAACGCTGCCCCGATGCCGTCCACGGCCGGACCGCGCACCCGCACGTGGGTGTCGCGCCATTCGGCGGGCTTGCGGGCGTTGCCGCACCGTTCCTCGGCGATGCCGACGCCGCCGGTGAAGGCGGTCTGCTCGTCGGCCACGAGGGCCTTGCGGTGGCAGCGGTGGTTCCGTTTGAAGGGCGACAGCCACAGGGGTCGGGGAACCAGGCCACCTGCACGCCCGCGGCGCTATGAGGTCGAGCAGCCGTTGTTCGGTCTCCTTGGCGCCGAAGCCGTCGAGCATCAGCCGTACGCGGACCCCCGCACGGGCGCGGTCGGCCAGAGCGGCGGCGAAGTCGTGCGCGATCCGACCTTGCCAGTACACGAAGGTCATCATGTCGACGGTGTGCCGAGCCGCGCGGATCGCCCCGAGCATCGCGGGGAAGATCTCATCTCCGTTGCGCAGGGGCAGCAGGTCGTTTCCTTCCGTGGCGGCCACGAACCGTTGCAGTACCAGCAGGTGTTCTGGCTCGCGAGGTCGGGGCACGGCCGGCGTCCCGCTTCCCCGCGGGATGCCGGGTAGCCGCAGCCCGGGTGGGTGCATCGCACCCACGCCCCGGCCCGTGGGGTGGGTCTAGCGTGGCGGACATGGGAAGCAATAACGAGCTCGGTGAGTACCTGCGTGCTCGCCGCGCGATGGTCACGCCGCGAGACGTCGGGCTGCTCGACGGCGGGGACCGGCGGGTGCCGGGGCTACGGCGGGACGAGGTGGCGCTGCTGGCCGGGGTGAGCACGGACTACTACATCCGCCTGGAGCAGGGTCGTGAGCGGAACCCGTCTGAGCAGGTGCTCCGGGCGATCGCTGCGGCACTGTGGCTGGACGGTGCCGCCACGGGGCACCTGTTCCGGCTCGGCCTGCCCGTCTTTGCCGCGGCGTCCGCGGCACCTACCGTGGCCCCGGAGCTGGTGCGGCTGATGGACGGCATGCGCGACGTGCCTGCCTTCGTGGTCGGTGCGGCGCAGGACGTGCTGGCCGCCAATGCGATGGCGTCCGAGCTGTACTGCGGGTTCGCCCGGTACGACAACCTGCTGCGAATGATCTTCCTCGATCCGTTCGCGCGGGAGTTCTACGTCGACTGGGACAAGGCGGCGCGCACCGCCGTGGGCAACTTGCGGGCGTCCTCCTCGCAGTTCCCCGAGGACGAGCGGATCGAGCGGATCGTCGGCGAGCTCAGCGTGCGCAGCCCCGCCTTCACCGGCCTGTGGGCACGTTACGAGGTTCGTCCCCGCACGCAGGAGGACAAGCGCTTCCGGCACTCACGCGTGGGTGAGGTGCGGCTGCACTTCGAGGCCCTGGCCGTCACCAGCGCCCCGGGTCAGCACCTGTCCGTCTACAGCGCGGAACCGGGCAGCGCCAGCGCCGATGCCCTGTTGCTGCTCCGCCGACTGGCCGAGCAGGACTCGGCTTCCACCGTTCAGGACACCACCACAGAGGAACAAGACGTCCGATCATGACCGCTGCCCTGTCCGGCGCCGCCGGCACCGCCGGGAAGGAAGCCACCCGTCTCGGCTTCGGCGCCGTGCGACTGACCGGGCTCGGTGTGTGGGGGCGAGCCCGACGACCGCGACGAGTCAGTCTGCGTGGAACGCCGTGGCGTCGAGCTCGGCGTGCAGCTGATCGACACCGCGGACTCCTACGGCCCCCACGTCAGCGAGGAGATCATCCGCGAGGCGATCCACTCCTACCTCGACGAGGCGCTCATCGCGACGAAGGTCGGACAGACTCGCAGCGGCCCGGACACGATCAGGACTCGCGACGGACTGGTGCGCTTGGGCCTCGGGGCGTGGCCGCCGGTCGGGCGCCCGCAGTACCTGTGTGAGCAGACCCTGATGAGCCTTCGCCGGCTCGGCCTGGACCACATCGACCGCGAGCGGCCTGTCCCAGGTCACCGTCGACCAGATCGAGCACGCGTGCCCGATCGCGGAGATCGCCACTGTCCAGATGCGACAACCTTGACCGGCCGCAGCTCCGCCGACGTCCTGGACCCCTGCACCCACCACCGCATCGGTTTCATGCCGGTAGCTGCGGGCGAGCTCGCCCGCCCCGGCGGCCGCTCGACCGGATCGCGACCGCCCACGGCGCCCGGCCGTCCTGGGTGGCACTGGCCCGGCTGCTCGCCCGCTCCAAGGTCGTGCTGCCCACCCCCGGCACCTCCAAGGTCGCGCACCTTTAGGAGGACCTGGCCGCGGCAGCGCTGCGCCTGACCGACACAGAACTCGGCGAACTCACCGACACCGCATGACTTGCACCCCCGCGGGACCGGTCGCTGACCCGCCGGCCCTGCCCCACCCACTCACCGAAGAAGGCACCTCACGCCATGCTGCTCCCCTTCACCGAAGCAGGCCGAGGACGGCCCGTCGTCCTGCTGCACGCCCGGCCCACCGACCGCACCATGTGGGACGCCCACCTGCCGCCACTCGCCGAGGCGGGCGTGCGGGCCATCGCCCTGGACCTGCCCGGCCACGGCGACGCGGTCGTTCCCGACCGCCGCGAGGTGGCCCCCTGGTCGGACGTGCTTGACACGCTTGACCACCTGTGGGCCGACCGCTTCGTGCTCGCCGGGAACTCGCTCGGCGCCCTGGTGGCACTCCAGGCCGCCGTCACGGCACCAGAGCGGGTGGAGGGCCTGGTTCTGGTCGGTTACCGGCCTCACGACCAGCCCGCCTCCTCACGTCTGGACGCCGCCTGGGAGGCCGAACGGAAGGCGCTGGCCGTCGGCGACCTGGACGCCGCGGTGAAAGCCGGCGTCGAGGCGTGGACCTCGGCCGGGGCCACCGAGGAGGTACGCACCCACGCCGCCCGCATGCTCCACCGCCAGCTGACCGAACAACTCACCCACGGCGAACCGCCGCAGGCGGCGGATCCCCTCGGCACGGGCCCGGCAGCACTGCGCACGCTTAAGGGCGTGCCCGCGCTGGTCAGCGTCGGCGAGCACGACATGCCCGACTTCCACGAAGGCGGCGCGGGACTTGCCCGAGAGCTCGATGCGGGTCGGACCACCGTCATCCCCGCCGCCGGACATCTGGCGCCGCTGGAACAGCCCGCGGCGTTCTGCGCCCTGCTGCTGGACTTCGTCCGCCGCCTCCCGCCGTACTCGTCGCCCGCGCACGGGTAGGACCCGCCCCCGGCGGGTCCGGCGTCCTCTGCCGGCTCCGACCGGATGCCCACATCGGTGCCGCATCCGCAGCAGCCCCTCGTCATCTGGCCAAGCGTGATCGAACGGACATTTCCTAAGACCGTGGCTTACGTGGTGAGGCGGTCGTTGTCGCGAGGCCCCTGATCCCGCCGTCGAAGGTGCGGCCACAAGGCGGCGGAACGCAGGACACGCCTGATGAGACGTTGTTCGCAGCCGTCGTCCACGTGCTGGTCAGCGGCTGCGCCTGGCGCCAACTCATGAGCAGCCGAGTCGTCGTGGGGTGCCGGACAGCGAATCGGAGGAAGCCACAGCAGCGGCAGACGCCTGAAAGCCACACCCGGCACCGCTGGGTGAGCCAACCCTACGAATGTCTTCATGCCCGGATATGGCAGCCGCCGACCGCCACTCGGGAGAAGTCCAGGGCGTTCGCGCCGCGGAGCTCGGCGAGGAGGACCTCGTGGCTCGGACAGGGCCGCTCGTTCGACAGACTCCCGCCTTGCGGCGACGGGCCGCTCAGTCCGCCCCGTCGTACGACCGGCCCCCCGGCGGGCTCAGCGTGCCGCCCAGTTCCTGCGCCCGGCGCAGGAACTCCTCCCGCAGTCCGCGTGCCGCCCGCGGCACGGACGTGGCCCTGCGCAGTTGCAGCATCAGCAGCACCCGTGTCCCGGCGCCCGCCAGTGGCCGGTAGGTGATGGCACCCAGCCGCTCCAGCGGATCTCCGACGACGCTGAAGTCTGGCAGTACCGTGGCCCCGAGCCCCTCCGCCACCATCAGCTTGCCCATCTCGGCCCCGTCGGTGGAGTACGAGAAGGACGGGGTACGGCCGTTCAGCAGCCGGTGCACGTACCGGTGCATGACATAACCGGAGCGCATCGCGATCAGGGGCTGGCTCAGCAGGTCGTCCACGGTCACCTCGGAGTGGGAGGCGAGCGGGCTGTCGGGCCGTACGCACACCACTGGCCGACCGTGCAGGAGTTGCGTCGACTCCAGTGCGGCCGGCATGTCGTCCCCTTCGAGGTGATTGACCAGGCCGAGGTCGAAGCCGCCCTCGGTCAGGGCCCGGTGGATCTCCGTCTGCTGCGCGGCGACCACCTCGACCTGGGTGAGGCGGTGTGCGGCGCGGAAGGTGCGCACCACCGGAACGAGCAGCGGCACGGTCGCCGCGTTCACCGTTGCCACCCGCACCATGCGGCTGACGCGGTGCTGCTCGCCCGCCGCGGCCCGCAGCCGGTCCACCGCCTCCAGGACGCCGACGATGTGCGGCAGCAGTTCGCGGCCCTCCGCGCTCATCGTCGCCCCGGAGCGTTTGCGTTCCAGGAGGACGACGCCGAGTTCGCGTTCCAGGTTCCTGACGGTCTCACTCAGCGCCGGCTGGGACAGGCGCAGTTCCTCCGCGGCCCGGCGCAGCGAGCCCAGCCTGGTCACCGCGGCGATGTATTCCAGCTGTTCCGTTCGCACGGCAGCAGAATTCCCCTCGTGCGAGGAGCTGTTCAAGGGTTTCCCTGTCACACCTTCGTGAAATTCAGTGGGGTGCGCCGTAAAACCGGTCGGGTTTCCCTTGACGGCCTCGATCGGCGGCTGCCACGATCGGCGGCATGACGATGCGACTGGACCTCACGCGGCGACGCCATGTCGACCTCGCGCGCGTCTCCAGTGCCTCCTGTCGCTCAGCGGCCTGACCCCTCAGGGATCCGTCGCTTCTTATCCACGCCACGGCTTTCGTCGCACAGTTCGCTGCCGCGTTCCCGTCAGCGCCGTTGCAGCAAAGCGGTGTTCGTACACACCTGCTCATGTGAGTGATGTGGTGTTTCCTTTCGCCGGGATATGACGTCCCGGGTCGCACAGAATTCAGCAACAGGAGTTCCGCATGCCCGCGCCCGTGAAATTCGCCTATTGGGTCCCCAACGTCAGCGGGGGACTGGTCACCAGCACGATCGAACAGCGCACGGACTGGGGGTACGACTACAACCGCGAACTCGCCGTCCTCGCCGAGAACAACGGCTTCGAGTACGCGCTCAGCCAGGTTCGCTACATGGCCAGCTACGGTGCCGAGTACCAGCACGAGTCGACCAGCATCAGCCTCGCCCTGCTCCTCGCCACCGAGCGCCTGAAGGTGATCGCCGCCGTTCATCCCGGCCTGTGGCACCCGGGCGTCCTCGCCAAACTGGGCGCCACCGCCGACCACCTGTCCGGCGGTCGTTTCGCCGTCAACGTCGTCAGCGGCTGGTTCAAAGACGAGTTCACCGCGCTCGGCGAGCCCTGGCTGGAGCACGACGAACGCTACCGCCGCTCCGAGGAGTTCATTCGCGCCCTGCGCCAGATCTGGACCGAGGACCACACCGAACTCGCCGGGGACTTCTACCGGTTGCGGGACTTCTCCCTCAAGCCGAAGCCCCTCAGCTCTCCCGGGCGACCGCACCCGGAGATCTTCCAGGGCGGCAACTCCATGGCCGCCCGCCGGATGGCCGGCCGGGTCTCCGACTGGTACTTCTCCAACGGCAAGGGCTTCGACGGAGTCATCGAGCAGATCCAGGACGTACACTCCGCGGCAGACCGGGCGGGCCGCACGGCGCCCCGGTTCGGCCTCAACGGCTTCCTCATCGCCCGCGACACCGAGGCCGAGGCCCGCGACACCCTCCGCGAGATCGTCGCCAAGGCCGACTCCGAGGCCGTCGAGGGCTTCGGCGCCGCCGTACGGCAGGCGGGCCGGTCCACCGCCGACGGCAAGGGCATGTGGCAGGACTCCACCTTCGAGGACCTGGTCCAGTACAACGACGGCTTCCGCACCGGCCTGATCGGCACCCCCGAACAGATCGCGGAACGAATCGTCGCCTACCGCCGCCTCGGCGTCGACCTCCTGCTGCTCGGCTTCCTGCACTACCACGAGGAGGTCGCCTACTTCGGCAAGCGCGTGCTGCCCCTCGTCCGCGAGCTGGAGGCGCAGCTCCCCGAGGACGAGCCCCGCCCCGCGCCCGCGCATGCCTGATCTCCTGTCCGGCCCCGCCTCACCCCTCCCCGACGCCACACCCGCACCGCCGAGGACCCCACGGCACCGCACCACGAAAGAGGTCACCCGCATGAGCACCCCCACGGCCACCACCTGGCAGAACCGCCCCGCCCCGACGACCGCCCAGGACTGGATCACGCGCGCCGCCGAGGTCGCCGCCGTCCTCGCCACCGACGCCGCCGCCCGGGACCGCGCTGGAGCCACCCCGTACGCCGAGGTGGAATTGCTGAAGGACTCGGGCCTGGTCACTCTGCTCGGGCCCGTCGAGCACGGCGGCGCCGGCCAGGACTGGCCCACCGCCTACCGCGTCGTCCGTGAGGTCGCCAAGGCCGACGGGTCCATCGGCCAGCTCCTCGGCTACCACTACCTGTGGAACTGGGCCGCCCGCCTCGTCGGCACCCGCGAGCAGTGGGAGCACGTCGAGGCCGAGGCCGCGCGCAACCGCTGGTTCTTCGGCGGGGCCGTCAACCCGCGCGACAACGACGTCGTCGTCACGGAAGACGGCGACGCCCTCGTCTTCACCGGCCGCAAGACCTTCTCCACCGGCAGCAAGGTCTCCGACGTCACCGTCCTCGAAGGCGTCCTGGAGGGCACCGGCCAGCACGTCTTCGCGATCGTGCCCTCCGACAGCGAGGGCCTGACCTTCCACGACGACTGGGACAACATCGGCCAGCGGCTGACCGAGAGCGGAAGCGTCACCATCGAGGGCGTGCGCACCCCGTGGTCCTCGGCGGCCGGCTACGTCGACAAGCAGTTCCAGGCGCGCACCTACAACACCCTCAACGTGCCCACCATCCAGCTCGTCTTCGTCAACTTCTACCTCGGCATCGCGGGCGGCGCGCTGGAGACGGCGGTCACTTACACCCGGAGCAAGACCCGGCCCTGGCTGCACGGCGGCCACGAGCGGGCGGTCGACGAGCCGTACGTTGTAGACACCTACGGCGCTCTCACCGCGAAGCTGTGGGCGGCCGAGGCGCTCGCCGACGCCGTCGCCGCCGAGGGCCAGAAGCTGCACGACGACCCCGACGCCGTCACCGAGCAGGCGCGCGGCGAGTTCGAGGTGCGGGTCGCCGCGGTCAAGGCGCGCGCCACCGACGTCGCCCTGGAAGTCACCAGCCGTATCTTCGAGGTGACGGGCGCCCGCTCCACGACCACCGCCGAGGGGCTGGACCGTTTCTGGCGCAACGTCCGCACCCACACTCTGCACGACCCCGTCGCCTACAAGCGCCGCGAGGTCGGCCGCTGGGTGCTCGAGGGCGAACTGCCCGAACCGACCTGGTACTCCTAACCCCCCGGGGCGCCCGCCTCCCGGGCGCCCCGCCCGCCCCGAAAGAGGACCCATGGCCACCGTCCTGTCCGTCTCCGGCAGCCCCTCCGTCTCCTCACGCACCCAGCGCCTGCTGCGCCACCTCGACGACCGGCTCCTCGCGCAGGGCCACGACGTGATCGCGCTGGACGTGCGCACCGTTCCCGCCGAGGCCCTGCTGGGCGCCGACTTCCGGCATCCCGCCATCGTCGAGGCCGCCGATCTGTTCGCCCGCGCGGACGGCGTCGTCGTCGCCACGCCCGTCTACAAGGCGTCGTACTCCGGCGTCCTCAAGGCACTGCTCGACCTGCTCCCGCAGTACGCCCTCGCCGGCAAGACCGTGCTGCCGCTGGCCACCGGCGGATCGACCGCGCACGTCCTGGCCATCGACTACGCGCTGCGTCCGGTCCTCAGTTCCATGGGCGCGGCGCACATCGTGCAGGGCTGGTTCACCCTCGACCGGGACATCACCGTCCGCCACGACGGCTCCCTCGCCGTCGCCGCCCAAGCCGACGAGTCCCTGGCCCGGGTGGTCGACCAATTCTCGGCGGCGCTGGGCCGCAGCCCGGCCCTCGCAGCGGCGGGCTGAGCCCCATGACCGCGCATGTGATCGCCGACGACGCCGAAGCCCTCACCGTCGCCGCCGCCCTGGCGAAGGAGTTCCGCGGCGGCGCCTCCGCCCGCGACGCCGAACGCCGCCTGCCGCACGCCGAGGTGGACAAGCTCTCCGCATCGGGCCTGCTCGCCGTCACCGTCCCCGCCGCACACGGCGGCGCCGACGTCGGCGCGCTCACCCTCGCCGAGATCTTCCGGCTGCTGGCGTCGGCCGACGGCAGCCTCGCCCAGATCCCGCAGAGCCACTTCGTCTACGTCAACGTCATCCGCCGCCAGGGCACCGAGGAACAGCGGAAGTTCTTCTTCGCCGAGGTCCTCGCCGGGCGCCGCTTCGGCAACGCCCAGTCGGAGGCGGGCACCCGGCACGTCCAGGAGATCCGCACCCGCCTCACACCGCGCACCGACGGCTCCTACGTCCTCACCGGCGTCAAGCACTACGCCACCGGTGCGCTGTTCGCCGACTGGATCCCGGTCCTCGCCCGCGCCGAGGACGACGAACTGCACGTGGCGTACGTCCCGCGGGACGCGCCCGGCCTCACCGTGATCGACGACTGGGACGGCATGGGGCAGCGCACGACGGCCAGCGGCACCGTGCGGCTCGACGCCGTGCCCGTACCGGCCGACCGTGTCCTGCCCCATCACCTCACCTTCCGCGGACCCCAACTGCACGGCGCGGTGGCCCAGTTGCTGCACGCCGCGATCGACACGGGGATCGCCGGGGGTGCCCTGACCGAAGCCGCCGCGTTCGTCCGCACCAAGAGCCGGCCCTGGTTCGAGAGCGGCACCGACACGGCGGCCGAGGACCCGCTGCTCATCCAGCGGTTCGGTGAACTCGCCCTGCGGGTGCGGGCATCCGAGGCGCTGCTGCGCGAAGCCGCCCGAACGGTGGACGCGGCACGCACCGGCCCGACCGACGACTCCGCGGCCGAGGCGTCGATCGCCGTGGCCGCCGCGAAGGCCCACGCGGCCGACACCGCGGTGGAAGTGGCCGGCGCCCTGTTCGAGGTGGCCGGCACCCGGGCCGCCCTCGACTCGCTCAACCTCCACCGCCACTGGCGCGACGCCCGCACCCACACTCTGCACGACCCGGCGCGCTGGAAGATCCAGCACATCGGCCGATACGTGCTGAACGGCACCCGACCGCCACGCCACGGCCTGCTCTAGCGAGCCGGCTGCCCGCGGCGGACCCGCAGATCGGAGTTCTCGTGTCCCTCACCTTCCACTGGTTCCTCCCCACCAACGGCGACAGCCGTCATGTCGTCGGCGGCGGCCACGGCACCCCGGCCACCCCGTCGGGACGGGACCGGCCGCCGACGGTGGCATACCTGAGCCAGATCGCCCGCGCGGCCGAGGAACTGGGGTTCGTCGGTGCGCTCACCCCGACCGGCGCCTGGTGCGAGGACGCGTGGCTGACCACGGCGATGGTGTCCCAGCACAGCGAGCGCCTGAAATTCCTCGTCGCCTTCCGCCCCGGCTTCGTCTCCCCCACGCTCGCCGCACAGATGGCCGCCACCTTCCAGCGGCAGAGCGGCGGACGGCTCCTGCTCAACGTCGTCACGGGCGGCGAGAGCCACGAGCAGCGCGCCTACGGAGACTTCCTCGACAAGGACGCCCGCTACCGCCGTACCGGCGAGTTCCTGCACATCGTGCGGGCCTTGTGGGAGGGCGCGACGGTCGATCTGGCGGGCGAGCATCTGAGGGTGGAGGAGGCCCGGCTCGCACGGGTGCCCGACCCGGTGCCGCAGGTGTACTTCGGAGGCTCCTCCCCGGTGGCGGGCGAGGTCGCCGCCCGGTACGCCGACGTGTACCTCACGTGGGGCGAGCCGCCCGCCCAGGCCGCCGAGAAGATCGCCTGGATCCGGGAACTGGCCGCCCAGGAGGGCCGTACCGTCCGTTTCGGCATCCGCCTGCACGTCATCACCCGCGACACCTCCGCACAGGCGTGGGCCGAGGCGGACCGTCTGCTGGCGGGCTTCGACCCGCAGACGGTGCGATCCGTGCAGGCCGGGCTCGCCCGCAGCGAGTCGGAGGGGCAGCGGCGCATGCTCGCCCTGCACGGAGGGAGCCGGGACGGTCTGGAGATCCACCCCAATCTCTGGGCCGGCATCGGCCTCGTCCGCGGCGGCGCGGGCACCGCGCTGGTGGGCAGCCACGAGGAGGTCGCCGAACGGATCCGAGAGTACCACACCCTCGGCATCGAGGAGTTCGTGCTCTCCGGATATCCGCACCTGGAGGAGGCCTACTGGTTCGGGGAGGGTGTGCTGCCGCGGCTCGCGGCCCAGGGCGTGTGGCGCCACCCGCACACCCCCCGGCCACAGCAGGCGGCACAGGTGCCCTTCGCGAGCTGAGGCCGGCCGAGGATCTCGGCCTTTGCCCCGCTGTACGCCGCGTTCTCCAGAAGTCCCCTTCTGACCTGCGGATTTGCCAGGCAAACCGACTGTGACCTGCTAGGACGGGTTACAGAGGCGACCGGAGGTACTCAGAGGAAAGCGCTCTGATTCGACCTGGATCGACCCGGATCGCTCAGAGGCAGCCAAAGGCAACCCCTCTGCTCCTGCCGCCAGATCGGCCCGGGAGCGCGGAGTCGGACAGGCCGACGACTCCGACTCCTCCAGGTCTCCCCGGTCGAGCCGCGATGGGGCTCGGGGCGGTCGAGAGCCGCCGTGCCTCTGCGGTGCGTGGCCGGTACCGGCCCGGAAGGGTGGTTGGCCAGCGTTCCGCCGGTGCGTGCCGCCGTGGGTCGCCTGTGGGGCGAACGAGCAGATCAGTCGGGTAGAGGCGCGCCTGGTCAACAAGGTGAAAGCCTGGCGGGGCATCGCCATCCGCGACGACACCCCCCCGGCCAGTCACCTCGCCGGCCTGCATCTCCGCGCCTCCATGATCTGGCTCACGGATCTCACTCGAACCACCCTGTGATCACATTCGGTTACAGGTCCGGTCGGGCGGTCAGGCCGTCAGCGCCGCAAGCTCCGTGTTGGCGCGCTCGGTGACCAGGGCGAGGACGCGGCCGGCGGCGGCCAGGTCCTCGGCGGGTATCCCGCCCCAGATCCGGGCGGTGACGGGGGCGGTCTCCGCGCCGACGGCGGCGAGCAGCTCGTGCCCCGCGTCCGTGGAGCGAAGGTGTGCGCCGTCCGCGACGAGCAGCTGCTCGGCCAGGAGTTCGTCGAGGGTGGCGCGGACGTCGGCGGGATCGGCCTTGAGGGAGCCCTGGACCTGGGTGATGAGATCGTCCGGCGTCTGCGGGACGCCGGCGGTGACGGCCGCGCGCAGGACGATCTGCTGCTGGAACGTCATGCCGTGCTCGGCCAGGACGTGTTCCAGGACGCCGCGTGCCGCGTAGTGGGCCAGGCCGAGGGCGCGGGCGTCGGCGACGGGTGCGGTGGCGGATGCGGTGGTGGTCATGGTGTTGTCCCCCGAGTGCTCTTGTTGTTCGGTGCGGGTGGCGTGAGAGGTGCGTTGAGCAGGGTCGTCAGCTCGACGGTGAGCGCGTGTGTCCGCGGGGCGTCGAGGCCGCCGAGTGGCTCCAGCAGCTGCTGATGCAGTTCCTGGACCACCGCGATGGCCTGCCGCGTGACGGCCTGGCCCTGCCCGGTGAGGGCGAGCTGTACGGCGCGCGGGTCGCGGGGATCGCGGGTGCGCTCGATCAGGCCGGACGACTCCAGGGCGCGCGCCAGCTTCGAGACGTAGAGCGCCTCCAAACCGGTGTGGTCGGCGAGTTGGCGCTGACTGGGCCGCTCACCGGCGCGCTGCATGCCGTGCAGCGACGCGATCAGTGAGTACTGCGCGTGGGTGATGCCCAGCGGAGCCACCGCGCGATCGACTGCGACACGCCACTTGTTGGCGAGCCGCCATACCAGGAAACCGGGCGTGGGGCCCGGGGAACCCTTGCTCATGGCCGGCATCATCCTGGGCACCGGCGGGGACAACAGCAACTGGAACCGGGGCACCTTCTTCGAGGGCGTCATGGTCTCCGGCCACCCGAGCGACGCCGCCGAGAACGCCGTCCAGGCCGACATCGTCTCCGTCGGCTACGCGGGCGGGACCGACGTGCCCAACGGCTCCCAGGGCACGGTCACCGGACCGGGGGGCAAGTGCGTGGACGCCGCCGCCGACGACACCGGCGCCAACGGCACCGCCGCGCAGCTGTGGGACTGCCACCTGGGCCGAGGACCAGCACTGGCAGCACAACGCCGACGGCTCCCTGAGCATCATCGGCCGCTGCCTGGACATCGAGGGGAACGGCACCGCCAACGGCACCGAGGTCGAACTGTGGGACTGCAACGGCGTCGGCGGTCAGAAGTGGGTGCAGCAGGTTGACGGTTCACTGCGCAGCCCGCAGTCGGGCCGCTGCCTGGACTCGCCGAGCGGCGCGACCGCCAACGGCACCCGGTCTCAGATCTGGGACTGCAACAGCTCGGCAGCACAGCGGTTCGCACTGACCTGACCTGAGGTCAGGAAGCGAGAAGGTACGGCCCCGTACCCTCTCGCTTCCTCGACTCAGTGGACATCCACCTCCGCGCGGTCGACGCTGACGAACGACGCCCCGGACTGCGCGTCGTGCTCGCCCGTCACCCGCACCCGCAGCGTGTGCCGACCGTGGGGCAGGCGCGGGCTGAGGAACTGGAGCGTCTCGCCGGTGCGGATCGCGCCGTAGTAGTCGAGACGCTGCTCGGCGCCGCCGTCGATGCTGAGCGCCGCGTAGCCGTTGCGGGCGAGCGTCGATGCCGGGTACCGGTCGGATATGAGCAGTGCGGGGGCGAGGGCGGTCTCGATGTGCCGGTAGCGGGCGGCCGCGACCAGGCAGGCCAGGGCGAGGCCGTGGAGCTGGCCGCCGTGGGACGGCCTGTCGCAGCCGTGGGCGGCAAAGGCCGCAGCAGGTCCCGCTAGGCATCGGACAACTCCTGGCGGCGTATTACCCAGCCATGATCCACTGCCCAAGATCACGGGTCGATGCCGTGACGGACCGAGCGCCAAGGACTACCTGGCCTGCGTCGGAGCGTGTGGGCTCAGACTGCGAAGCCACCGTCCACCGCCAGCTCCGCGCCTGTGACGTATCGGGCGCTCTCGCCGACCAGGTACGAGACGGCATCCGCGACCTCCACCGCCGTGCCGTAGCGGCCGAGCGCGGTGAAGCCGCGCTGGAAGTCGGCGGAATCGCCGTCGCCCGGGTTCATGTCGGTGTCTATCGGGCCCGGGTGGACCAGATTGACGGTGACCCCGTGCGGGCCGAGCTCCCGGGCCATGCCCTTGGTGAAGCCGATCAGAGCGGCCTTGCTGGTCGCGTAGAGCGTGCTTCCGGGGAAGGCCACGCGCTGGGCGACGCAGCTGCCGATGCTCACGATCCGTCCGCTCTCGACCATGTACTGCAACGCCGCCTGGGCATAGAGGTAGGGCGCGCGGACGTTCACCGCCAGCACCCGGTCGATCTGGTCGCATGTCACCGCCTCGATGGGTCCGACGGCGCCTACACCCGCATTGTTCACCAGGATGTCCAGCCGCATGAACCGCTCGGCGACCGCCGCCACCGCGCCGCACACCGCCTCCGGGTCTGCGCTGTCCGCGCGGACGGCCCAGCCGCTCCGCCCCATCGCGGTGATCTTGGCGACCACCTCCTCGGCCAGCTCGGCCGAGCCCTGGTAGGTCAGCGCCACGTCTGCGCCGTCCTCGGCCAGCCGCAGTGCGACCGCCGCCCCGATCCCCCGGCTGCCGCCGGTCACCAGGGCCACCTTGCCGTCGAGCGCCGTCGCACCGTTCATCGTCATCTCCGTAGAACTCCTTGTTCCGGTCTTGGACACGCTCAATCCAAGACCGGAACGCCCTGCCGGTCCGGCGGCATTCAGACGTCACGTTCAACCTTCAACGACGACTCCGTACACCCCGGAAGTACGAACCGACCCTGGCTGCCCGGTGCAGTTCGGTCCGCCCGTCGGATCAGTAGCCACGTGGACGAAGGGGCAGCTCGTCCGGCGGCCCGCAGCCGTCCAGCACCGCGCGCCGAGCCAGTCAACGTTGGTCAGCTCGGCCTCCGCGGGGAGGTCCCGGCCGGACGGCGCGCGTTTGAAGACGGGCCCTAGGTCAAGCGTCGGTCTGCGCGCTTCGGTCTACGGGGACAGGGCCGTGCCAGTCCAGGCACAGGACGGTGGCGTCGTCTCTCACGTGGCCGTGGCAGGCGTTGGTGACGGCGGTGACCATGGCGCGTACGGCCTCGCGGGGATGCTCGGTTGCGGTGTCGCGGACAAGGCGCGGCAGATCGACGGCTTCTGCCTGGCGCTCCTGCATACCGTCGGTGTAGAAGACGAGGCGGTCACCCGGGCACAGGTCGATGTCCTGTACCTGGTGGGCGTCCTGTGCGGGGACGCCGAACGGGAGGTCGATGTGCAGCTTGATCTCGTCGACGGTGCCGTCGCGCAGCCGTAGGGGCCACGGGTGGCCTGCGTTGACGAGCTGGGCGCTGCTCCCGTCCAGAGCGATGCGCATCAGTTGTCCGGTGGCGAAGGTCCTTCTGCCGTGGTCGATGAGGGCCTGGTGGGTCTGGCGGGCCTGTTCGGCAGGGCCGGTGCCGGCGCGGCGGGCGCCGCGGGAGGCGTTGACCAGGAGGGTGGTCATGAGGGAGGCATCGACGTTGTGGCCCATGGCGTCGGTGATGGACAGGTGCAGGGTGTCGTGGTCGAGGCTGTAGTCGTAGCTGTCGCCGGCAATGTCGGAGGCCGGGACGAGGGCGCCGGCGAGGGTGAACTCGGGAGCCTCGCACGAGGGAGCCGACGGGAGTAGCTGGCGCTGGATCTCTGCGGCCAGCGTGACCGTGGCGGTGTGATTGGCCCAGTGGTAGAGGTCGGTGAAGCGCCGGTCGGTGACGATGATGTACGCCAGCGCGTGAGCGGCCTCCTGGACCTGCTGCAGGACGCCCTGTGTGACGTGGGTGAGGTGCAGCTCCAGAACCCCGATGGCGTCGCCGCGGTTGCTCACCGGGGCGAGCACCCGCTGCCCTTGCGCGCCCTCCGGCACTCGCACCACCTTCTGAGTGCGCAGGACATCGTCGTAGACACTGCCGGCCAGGGGAACCTGATCGGCGCCGTGCTCCTGTGGCGCCCTCGCCTCGTCATTGACCCGTAGCAGGCGCCGGCCGACGACGTCGACGAACAGGAACGACACGTAACGCGCACCGAACCGCTCGCGCAGGTTCTGCGCGACGACATCGAGGGAGCGCACCGGCGCGGCACCCTCCGCTGCTGCCAGTACCTCGGCCAGCCCGATCTGATCACGCTCCACTGCAGCCTCCCTAACTTACGGACTCTCCTTCCCGCCGACGCCCTGGTCATCACAGTCACAGCAGCCGCCTCTACCTGAGCCACTCAGACTTCGATGGCACTGATCAACTTCGCTGGCACAGGGCTGGCGACGGTGGCCGGACGGCACTCGCCGAGGAGGATCACTCCATGCGAATTCTGGTCATCACTGCCGGTTCACGCGGAGACATCGCGCCTTTCACGGGACTGGGGCGGCGTCTGTCGGATGTGGGCCATCAGGTCGCCGTGGCCGCTCACCCGTCCTTCGCCGCGCTGGTCGGCGGGTGCGGTCTCGGCTACCGGCTTGTGCCGGGAGACCCGCAGGGACTGATCCGGGACTTGGCCCGGGCGGCGTCGCGGGATGAGGCTCAGGCGCTGACGAGGGCGTACGCGGACGGGCTCGCCGACGGGGTGGCGGAGGCCGTGGCGGGCGGAGCCGATCTGCTGCTCACAGCTTTCGGCCCGGCACCGCTCAGCCGGATGGCCGGCGAAGCATTCGGCGTCCCCGTCATCGGTACCTACCTCGCACCGTCCTTCGCCACCGGAGAGTTCCCGCTGCCCAACGCGCGGAGCGCCGATGACCTGGGGCCGGAGGGCAACCTCGCCGCGGGCCGGGATGTGCTGAAGCGTGCGGAAGGGGTCTTCGCGGGCGCCGTGACCCGGCTGCGTGCGCGCCTCGGTCTGCCCGCAGGCGCGCCTTCGGCACCGGTGGACGTTCGGCCGGTCTTCCACGGCTTCAGCCCGCTGGTAGTGCCGCGCCCTGAGGACTGGCCGTCGTGGGTTGAAGTGGCGGGCTACTGGTGGCCCGCGCGGCCGGACGGCTGGCAACCCCCGGCCGAACTGGTCGACTTCCTCCAGACCGGTCCGCCCCCGGTGTTCATCGGATTCGGCAGTATGGGGGCGGGGCAGGGGGAACGGCTCAGTGAGCTGGTGGCTGCGGCGGTGAAGCGGGCAGGTGTGCGTGCGGTGGTACAGGCGGGGTGGGCCGATTTGAACGGCTACGGCGCCGATGTCCTGTCCGTCGGCGACGTCCCGCACGACTGGCTGTTCCCTCGCACCGCCGCCGTCGTCCACCATGCCGGGGCAGGTACCACCGCAGCCGGACTTCGGGCCGGCGTGCCCGCAGTGCCCGTTCCCGTCATGGCCGACCAGCCGTTCTGGGCGTCTCGGCTCTACGCGCTGGGAGTTGCCCCGCGGCCTGTGCCGTTCCAGGAGCTCACCGCCGAGGCCCTCGGCGACGCGATCACGGCCTGCCTGTCCGAGCCGTCCCACCGTCGCCGCGCGGCCGAACTCGCCCGCGGGATCGCCGCAGAGGACGGCACCGCATCGCTGCTCGCCCACATCGGCTCAGAGCGCGCCGGGTGAAGCCGCATCGCGGTGCTGCGCCGGGCTGTCCGAGGCACTCTGCCGCATTTAGTGCTGCCGAAACGCGCGGACAAACGGAGTGGGCGGCGCCATAGGCGGCTACGCGGTCCCACCCCGCTCGCGGCCCACGGCCGCCTCGATGGCCCGCTGCCACTCACCGGTCAGCCGGATCCGCCCGGACAGCTCGGTGGCGGTCAGGTGCCTGATCAGCTCCCGGTCGGTCACCGCGTTGCTCAGCATCACCGGGCCGCACCCGGAGTGCACCCGCATCCAGGCCATCGCCCGGTAGTCGTATGCCTGGCCGCCGTGGCCGAACTCCCGGTCGCCACAGGTGGTGTGGAGGATGGTGCTCCAGCCGTAGGCGCGGTACGACTGGGGGTGAGCATCCCCCGCACCAGCTCGGTCGCCGCCAGCCCAGGTAGCACCGCCGCAGCTCGCGGCCAGGGCGGCCAGATCGACGGCCGTGGTCCAGAGGCCGCCGGCGGCCGGCTCCGGGTTGGTGGAGTAGCCGGCCGAGACCTGCCGACCGTCGGCGTCGTGTCCGTGCGCGAGCGGCCGCCCCTCGGTGTCGGGCCAGCCCGGGTCGAAGCACGAACCGGTCACGGCCCAGCGGCTCGAACAGCAGCCGGCGGGTCAGCTCCGGGTAGGACTCGCCGGTCAGCTTGGTCATCGCCTGCTGGTCTCAGCGAATTCGACCGCTGCGCCGTAGCCGGGCTCATGATGCCCGTCGCATCGTCGGGAGGTCAGTCAGATGCCCCCAGCACGGCGAGGGTGCGCCGCGACGGCCGCCCACACCGACCCGGTGGACAGCCGGATGGTGGCGATCACCGTTCCGAGCAGCATGGCGGTGGCCACGGTGACGGGTATGCCCAGCAGCATCGGATGGCCAGGGTAGCTTCCGCCGAGCGCGGTCATCGGATCTGGTGATCGATGCCGAGCCGGGTCCTCCGCCGACGATCCTGCACGCTGACCTCAGCGACACCGGACCAGAGCCGCGGTCGAACACGACGGGCCGGGCCTATGGCGGCCGCAGGTGGGCGGTCGCGCGCCGCGGGATGGGGTCTGTGACCCATTGGACAGATAGTCTCCGCATAGATAATCTATAGATAGATCACCTAGCGAGGAGACCGCTCATGTGGGAGTACGAGCACAGCATCGAGACCAGCGCCACCCCTGAGGCGATCTGGCGACTCTGGGCCGACGTTGAGAACTGGGGCACCTGGAACGCCGAGATCGAGAAGATCGAGATGAACGGCCCGTTCGCGGCGGGCACGCAGATCACGATGACGCCGCCCGGGGACGACCCGGTACTGCTGCGCATCGCCGAGGCGGTCGAAGACGAACTGTTCGTCGACGAGGCGCGCTTCGACGGCCTGCTGCTGCGCACCACCCACCGGATCGACCGGATCGACCCTAACCGGATCCGCGTGGTGTACCGGATGGAGATCACCGGCACCGGCGCCGACGAGGCCGGCCCGCAGATCGGCCCGGGCATCACCGCCGACTGGCCCGAGACCATGGCCTCGCTGGCCGAGCTGGCGCTTCGCTGATGTCCCTCAGCCCCGGCGACAGCCCCGGATTCCTGCTGTGGCACGCCACCCTGCGGTGGCAGCGCGACATCGCCACAGCCCTGGCCCCGCTCGATCTCACCCACGTGCAGTTCGTGCTGCTCGCCTGTGCCTGGTGGCTCAACACGCAGGGCGAGCATCCCAACCAGCTGGCCCTCGCCCGCCAAGCCGGCATCGACGTCAAGATGACCTCCCAGGTACTACGCACCCTGGAACACAAAGGACTCATCGAGCGTGAAGTCGACCCGGCCGACACCCGCGCCAAACGACTGCGCGTCACCGACACCGGCGCCGACCTGGCCCCACGCGCGATTGCCGCAGTTGAGCGCGCCGACGCGCGGTTCTTCCAACCGGTGCCCCTCGACGACGCGGTAGCCCTGCTCGGCCGCCTGGCCCATCCCGAAGGCTGAAACCGCAGGCCAACGAACCCGAACCCACCGGTCGGTGCCCTCTGCAACAGGCCAGCCGCACCGCCCCAAATGGAACGGCCGCACTCTGCTGGCCCGACTCGACCGACACGCCTTCGCCGACCGACAAGAAGAATCCTCCGTCGTCCTGGCTGCCTGATCAGTCCCCGAAGGACTTCGAGAGCCGACCGCGCGGGCGCACAGCGACGAAAACGGAAGTACGCGGCCGCGAAGCCTGGGCATGAGACAGGCGCAAAGCCGCTTCCCGCCCCACCCGTCCACCCAGCCTTGCCGGCAAGAATCCCCAGTGCCACCCACCACAACCGGCAGGCCGAGAGGTGCTAAATGGACGGGCAATGCGGGCGAGAACGCCCTCTTACCAGGTGACGGGGAGGTGGAGGGGGAAGCGGCGGATGGTGGCGGTGTCCCAGCGCAGTTCGTGTGCGGGAACGGCGAGTTGCAGGCGGGGGAAGCGGGTGAGGAGAGCGTTGACAGCAGTGTGGAGTTCGGCCAGTGCGAGGTGCGTGGCAAGGCAGTGGTGTCCGCCCCAGCCGAATGTCATGTGGGGATGGGCGGGGCGGTGGGGGTCGAGTACGTCGGGGTGGGGGAAGACGGCCGGGTCGCGGTTGGCGGTCAGGTAGGACACGTGCACGTAGTCGCCGGCCCGGATGCGGCTGCCGCAGATCTCCACGTCCTCAAGGGCCAGGCGGGGGATGCCGACGCCTTTGCGGAACGGCAGGTAGCGCAGGAGTTCGTCCAGTGTCGCAGGCAGCTCGTCGCGGTGGTGCAGCAGGTGTGCCCATAGCCCGGGGCGGGTCAGCAGCGTGTAGACGATGTTGCTGATCTGGCAGGTGGCCGTGTCGTTGCCGCTGAGGATGAGGGTGAGCGCCAGGACGGCCGCCTCCTGGTCGCTCAAGGGCTCCTCATCCTCCGGGCTGGGGGCGGTCATCCGGCTGATGAGGTCTTCTCCCGGCGTTGTCCGCCGCTCGGCGACCAGGGCGGTGAAGTAGGCGCGCAAGTGCGCCTTCGCGGCCGCGGCCGCCGGCTGCGCCTTCGGTGAGGTGGCCAGCATCTGCTGGGTGCGGTGCAGCAACTCGGTCCGGTCGGCAACGGGCACGTCCAGCAACTCGCAGATGGTGTGGCCGGGCAGACGCGCGGAGAGGTGGCGCGCGAGGTCGACCGGCGGCCCGTGCTCGGCCATCTTCTCCAGCAGGCCTCCGGCCACGCGTTCGATGGCCGGCTTCATCCGCTCCACGCTCGCGTGGGTGAACGCTCGGGCGGCGAGGCGGCGCAGCCGGGTGCTGTGCGGGGGGTCCAGGACATTGACGGACTCCGCGGAGACGATCGGCTCGGGGGTAAGCCGCGGATAGTCGCGGCCGACGATGGCGGCACGGCTCAGGTGCGCGTCGGTGGTCACCTGTCGGACGCCGTCGAAGCTGGTGACCAGCCATGCCTCGTGCTCGCCGTAGGGCAGACGAATACGGGTGACGGCACCCTGCTCCATGAGGTGGGTCAGCAGCGGGTCGAAAGTGAGGCCGTCGCTGAAGTCGAAGGAACAGCAAACCGCACCGGGAACTGCCGCGGAATCGGCCGCATCGTCGGGCGGGCCGGAAGCCTCCTGCCCCACAGGGACATCTGACATATGACGCATTCTGCGCCATATGCTTTGTAGTCGCACTCCTTCCGGACCGAGAAGGGTGTGGTACGGGGGAGGGGCCGCGTGAGGGACGCTCGGTGTGATCCGCGGCAGTGGCTTCAGTCGAGGCGGTGGAGGCGGTGGACCGGGGCGGGTTCCGGACGGGCGTGCCGGAGCACCATCCGGTCAAGGAGGTCCCGCGAGCGCTGCGCCGCCTGGTCAGGCGAGGCCCGGCGGCGGCGGAGAAGGACTGCCACCCGCTGTATTCCTGCCTGTTCGCCCAGGGAGGCGGGCTGCCGTCGGTCGCGGCTGCGGCCCTGCCGTTCCTCACGGCGCTTGCCTCCGATCCCGCAAACGGCGCACGAGTCACTCTCGTCGAACTGTCGGCGACCTGAACGGTGCGGCGCGCGACGCCGGTGCACAGGACACGCACGGAGCGTGGCGGGAGGAGTGGCGGCGTCAGGGCGACAAGATCACGGCGTTCCTCGCGGACCCCGCGCCGAGCGTCCGGCGGGCCGCCCTCCTCCTCGCGGACGACGACGCGCTGCTGGAACGGGGGCACGCCGAGACGGACCCGGCCGTACGCCTGCCCCTCCTGCTGGCTCTGGGCACCCGCGCCAAGACGACCGACGGCACGTCCGAGACCGGATCTCCCGACGGACGGCACCGGTTCGCCGCCGCGGTGGAGGCGGTGCTGAGCCGTGTGCTGCGCGACGACGAGCCGGTGATGAAAGTGGCGGCCGTGATCACCCGGGCCTCCCTCGACCGCGATACCCCCCTCCGGCATGCCAATCTGCTGTTGGAAGTCCTCGCCGATCCGGCCGTACGCCCCCGGTTCGAGCGGATCTGGTGGCTGCCGGACGTCGAGACTCCCTTCACCCGTGACGACGTCGCCGCATGGGTGTCCGGTCTCCTCGACCACGTCCTTTTAGTTGCCCTGTCGTTCGTGACCCGGCTGGCCGAGGCGGCGGAACGCACCGCGGACGACGGGCTGCGCCGGGTCGTCCTGGACGAGGCGTGGCGGCACCTGGTGCTGCGGCGTTCCGCCGCACCGACGGTGCTGCCCCTCGCGGCACGGCTGCTGGACTGTGCCGACGACTGCGTCCGGCTCAAGGCCGCGCACCTCCTCGCAATGCTCGCCCCTGACTCCGGCCCGTACGCCGACCGCCTGGCGGCACTGCTCGACGATCCCGGGACCGACGAGATTTCCTGGATCGAGGGGACCGTCGGCGACTTCGCACGTTGGGCCCTGGTACGGCTGGGCGATCCCCGCGGCCTCCCCGGCCTGGTCGAGTCGCTCTGGGCGCCCTACCGGGAGCAGTTCGGGCGCAGCTGGGTGGCGGCGATTCGCGTCGGCCGGAGATACACGAAGTCCTCGCGCCGCTGCGCGAGCACGCGGACGTCCTGCTGCCCGCACTGCTGGAGGAGGTGCGGCAGGACCACGAGCGGCACGGCGACCACGGCGAGATCATGGGCACCTTGCTGCACGTCGCCGAAGAGTGGGGGCCGGACGCGCTGCCCGTGCTCCCCGTCGTCCTGCTGCTCCTGAAGGACACGCGGTATTCGTTGCGCGTGGTCGACGTGCTGCTGGCGATGGGTCCCGGTGCCGCCTCGACGGCGTCCGCCGTGCGCGACGCGGTCGTCCTCGACCACCCGGGCAACCATCACAGGATCGCGTGGGCCGCGTGGCGCATCGCAGGGAGCGACGACGGCACCGCCCTGCGGCTCCCGGGCGAGCGGTGCACGACGAGCAGATGTCGCCGTACGGGCCGGTCCTCCTCCTGTCCGACTTCGGCCCCGCCGCCGCGGCGCACGCCGGACGGGTGCGTGAGGTCATGGAGAACGCCGAATACGGGGGGCGACGGCGGCGGTCGCCCTGTGGGCGATCACCGGCGCTCCGGGTATCACCCTGGCGGTGTTGGAGGCCGTTCGCACCGGAGGACACCGCCCCTCGGTGGCTGCGGCCGGGACCTGGTCCCCGACCCGCACTCGGCGCGGAGGTACTGCTCCGGCTAGAAGAGTTGCTCTTATCTGGGGTGCTCAGGAGCCGTAAGGCAAGTACGGCACGTCAGCGGCGGGCGTGCTCGGCGACCTGAGCGAGGTCTGCCGCGTAGTCCCAGTTCTCCCGGTTCCAGCGCCGGCACTCGGCTTCCCAGTCGGCCCGAGTCCGTTGCAGTGAGCCCTTTCCGACTTCAGTCTGAGCTGGTCAGATGGAGAGTGAGGATCGCACGGACGAGGCTCGTGATCCGGGTCGTCGAGCAGCGCAGTTTACGCAGGAGCCGCCAGGACCTGAGGATGGCGATGGCTTGTTCGACCAGTGCCCGGACCGTCGCGTGGGACCTGTTGACGTGCGGCCCGGACGTCATGGACGGCGCTGGCCAGGGCAGGTGAAGCCCTGAGGAGGCGCCCCTTCGGGTCGGCTATGACCTGCACGTTCATACCGTGCTTCTTGTGTTTGCCCGAGTAGAAAGGGACGGTCGGCGGCGATCCGGTCGATCGGCAGAAGCGTCCCGTCCAGGATCAGGTACGCCTTCATCGACGCGGACCGTACTGCTTCGGCGAGCGTGGGGGCGGGGGCAGCCAGGAGTTCGACGGCCTCGGTGACGTACCGGTAGACGGTGGTGATGCCGATCCGGAAACCGACCGCGCGCTGGGCATAAGGCTGGCCGTTGCGGAGGTGGGTAAGGGTGAGCAGGGCCTGCCGCCCCGCGCTCAAGCGACGCCATCGAGTGCCGAGAGCGCGACGGTGTTCCCTCAGGCGGGTGGCGAGGAAGCGGAGGGCGGAACTGGACACGTCGACGCCGGACGGGTCGACAAGCATGCGAAGCCCCTGGTGGAAACGGTTCTCTTGGTCGAAAACCCATCTACCAGTGGCTTCATCCCTCTGTCAGGCCAACTGCTCAGCCGACATGCGAGGTTGGCAGGGGTTCGATGACCCCAACGGCGCCTGGCCTCACCTTCCTTGTGGAGAACCGGGCTACCTCCTCCGATGAGTTCTGGCCACGGGAGTGGTCCAACTTCCGAAACGACTATGAGGAGTGATCCGAGTGGACCTGTACAGCGTCATGTGCGTGAGTAACCGGATCAAGGCACTGGAGTGGTATGAGGTGTTCTTCGGGTGCCCGGCGGACGAGATCATTGGCGAGGAGTACCTGTGGCGGGTCGGCGAGAACGCGTGGGTTGTCGTTGACGATCGAGACGTGCGCGCTGAGCGAGTAGGCGAAGCCATGATCACCCTCGGCGTGCACGGCCTCGACGACATCCTGGCCCGACTGGCCGCACACGGGATCGACCACGAACCCCTCGAGACCTACAGCAACGGCGTACGCCACGTCGTCGTGCTGGATCCCGACGGCAACAGCCTCTCGCTCGCCGAGGCACCCACCCAGTGAGCCTCTTTCAACCTGCGCGGTACTGGATCACCGGGGTACGGTCCACACGAGTAAAGCAAACCGGCCGCCAAGTGCCTTTGATGCTCGCGCCCTTCTCGACCATGGGCCTGATGAAGGACGGGGTGTGCACCCGCCAGCCCCAGCCAGGCCGCTGGGGGTTCTCCTCCCAGCCGTCGCGGGGGTCGGCCATCTTGTCCGGGGCGTGGCCGCGGGCCTCCCACCCCCGGTAGGTCGCCGGTGCCAGCCGAGCTCGGCTGCCATCTTCGCCCGGCTCTTCGCGGCCCGCACGCACAGGTGGACGATCCGCTCGCCGTCCTTCGGTAGACCGCACAGGCCGAGCGGATCAGCCACCCCGACCGCGTGGGCCAGGCGGGGCAGCACCTCGGCCTGTGGGTGCCGCCGACCGCTCAGGTAGAAGCTCACTGCTCGGTCGCTGGTCCCGGCCGCCCTGGCGATCTCAGCCTCCGTCAGACCGCCGTCCTGCCGGCCGGAACCATGATCGGCTGTGTGGCGCAAGCGAACCGGATACCCCGCCGCCTGGGGTCGGGACAGTGCGGACCGCCCGCGACTGGTGCCAATGTGCACGGCAGGTCGCCGCTGGTGTCGGCGACCGCGCCAGTCGGTTGGAGCCGTAGTGGCCCCTCGGCCGAGGAGAGGCGGGTCTTCGGGGCGGCGGGGGTCGAACTGTCGCGTCCGGTCACTTTGCCGGCTGGTTGTGTGCATGGTTGGTGGCGCGCTCGGTCCAGGGGTTGCTGACGAAGGCCAGGTGGGCGTCCGCTGGTGTGAGGTGTCGGTGTGTCAGAGCGGCACGATGCCATGAACCGGGCTGCGTGATCGACAGTGGCGGAAAGACCTCGCGCCAGCTTGTCCTTATCCGCCTCCTGGAGTGGATCGTGACGTTCTCACCATTGTCCGCAGCTGACCGGCAACGTCCTGGTGCAGGGCACCGTGTATTTTCGGCTGCTCTCCGGGGCCGCGCGGCGACCGTCGCGGCCGGGGTGTTCTGCGCAGCCGCCGTCGCCCCGCTGGTACTGCCGGGGACCGCGCATGCGCAGGGCTCCTGCACAGTCTCTGGCCCCACCACCACCTGCACGTTCGCCTTCACTGGTGCGGAGCAGGCCTTCACTGTCCCCGGCGGCGTCTCCCAGGTCGACGTCACGGCGATCGGCGCGGCCGGCGGCCTGGAGGGCGTCAACAACACGGCCGGCGGCCGTGGCGCTCAGGTTTCGGGCACCCTCGGCGGCCTGACCGCCGGTCAGACCCTCTACGTCGAGGTCGGCGGCGTCCCGATCAACACGTCGGCCTGTTACGTGTTCTCGCCGTGCATCGGCGGCTTCAACGGCGGAGGCACCAGCCGCTTCGGCGGCGGAGGGGGCGGTGCCTCCGACGTCCGCACGCAGCCGGCCGCCACGCCCCTGACCACCACCGACTCCCGGCTCATTGTGGCCGCGGGCGGCGGCGGGGCAGGCGAGGTCTTCAGCTCGTCCTGCCCGGGAAGCCATGGTGGTGACGCCGGGCAGCCCGGCCAGAACGGGGCATGCGACGGAGGAATGGGTGGCGGTGCCGGCACCGGCACCCAGGGAGGCGCGGGCGGAAGCGCCCCGGGTGGCACTCCCGGCGGTTCCGGTGCACTCGGCACCGGCGGCAACGGCGGTGCCGGGACGGGCGGCGCGGGCGGTGGCGGCCTCTATGGCGGTGGCGGTGGCGGCAGCCTCAACGGCCTGGCCACTCCGTTCGGCAGCGCGGGGGGCGGTGGCGGCGGATCGTCCCTCGTCCCCGCAGGCGGCACCGGGCCCACGCTCACGAGTAGCGCCGCGAGCATCACCATCAGCTACACGACTCCCGGCAAGCCCGTGACGACCGTGCTGACCGCGATGCTCCCCCACACGCGCGTCGGCCTTCCGCTCGTCCTCAGCGACCTGGTCTGTCCCACCGCGGGCTCCACGACCAGGCCCACCGGCACCGTCACTTTCACCGACACCACCACCGGCGAGACCCTCGGTAGCACACGCCTGCTCCTGGGCCTCGGCCGCTGCGCCGCCGCCGGCCTGGTCACCGCCTTCCACACCACTGGCACACACACCATCACTGCTGTCTACAGCGGTGACACCGTCTACCAGGGCGACAGCAGCAACCCCGAGACCACCACCGTGACCGTCACCCGCTGACGGGCGGCCGAGGCACCACGACCAGCCCTACCGGCCCGCTGCCGGGTCACCCGCCCGGCATCGGCCCCACGCGTGGTTTTGTCCGATCTCATGCGCAGCAGTCGGCCCATTGCAGCGGTCGATGTGGACGGGACGGGGGAGCGTGAGTGGCGGTCTGCGAGCCGTGACCGTGTCGCCGGCGCCGAACTCGTCGCGCAGGCCTGGCTGGGGCCGGAAGCCTGCGCGACGGAGAGCACCGCCGTCGAAAGGCTCCGCGCCGAAGCACTCTGCGGGCGCCCCGCGTTGTGCAACTCGTCCCTCCGGTACTCGCCGGCCCCTGTGGCCGGCACCGGGGCGATCATTCTCGGTCCACCCGTCACCCCGAAGGCCCGACGGGGTGCTCTGGGGTCGGCGCCGACTCGGCGCCGCCACAGGTGATCTTGGCTACTGGGCGAGGTCGCTGGGCCGGGATCGCCAGTACGTACTGGCCGCCGTCGACAGCTGAACAGCGGGCGCAGCCGATGCGGATGTCCGCGCTCGGCAGGTCCGGGTCGACGGCGGCCGCGGCTACAGCGGGCTTCGCCGACCATGCCCACCTGGCCCGCACGGCACGCGCCTTCCTCGGGCAGGCTCCCTCGTCCATGGGGCGTGGAGGCGATTGAGCGCGCGACCGTCCGCCGCTGATTCGGGGTGCGGACCGTGACAGATGATCGGGCGGCAACCTGCCGGTGAAAAGAGGGCGACCAGCCGTTCAGCTGTTGCCGTCGGCTCGGTGACCGCTCGCGCGCACATCGAGGCCGAGATCGCTGACCTGGCCGAGGTGGTGCAGCTTGTCGGGGTTGTTGACGGAGTGGATCGAATGGATGCGGCCCTCGGCGATGTCGAATCCCATGACGCCGACCAGCCGGTGCCGCTCGTCGAACGCCAGGGCGCCGGGCTGGCCGTTGACGTCGGTGAGGCGGATGTGCACGCCGTGGTGCGCGTACACGGAGAACCCCCGGAGCACTGTTCGTGCTACGCGCTCCCGGCCGCTCACCATCCGGCCGAGTGCTGGCACCTTGCCGCCGCCGTCGCCGTGCAGCGCCACGTCCTGGGCCAGAAGCGCCTCCAGCGCCCCCAGATCGCCGTTCTGGGCGGCGGCGACGAACCGTTTGGCCAGCTGCTCCCGTTGCCGCCTTGAAGCGTGGTAGCGCGGCCGGCGCTCACAGAGGTGATTGCGCGCCCGGGCTACCAGGTGCCGCGTGCCGTCGACATTGGTCCCGAGGATCTCGGCGATCTGTGGGTACGGGTAGTCGAACACCTCGCGCAGCAGGAAGGCTGCCCGCTGGCGCGGGGACAGGCTCTCCAGCAGCACCAGGAACGCCAGCGACAGCGAGTCGGCCGTCTCGGCGAGGTCGGCCGGCGTCGGACCGGTGACCAGCGGCTCCGGGAGCCACTCACCGACGTAACTCTCCCGCCGCACGCGTGCCGAGCGGAGATGGTCGATGGCCAACCGGGTGGTCAGCGTGGCGATGTACGCGCGTGGAGAGGCGATGGGCTCGTGGCGTTGCAGGGTCTGGTGCATTCGCAGGAACGTCTCCTGCACGACGTCCTCGGCCTCGCTCACGCTGCCGAGCATGCGGTAGGCGATCGCGAACGCCGGGGGGCGCAGCTCTTTGTACAGATCGGAGTCAGACATGTCCGGCTACTCCAATCCCCGGGTGAAACCCGTGCGCCAACTGGGGTATCGAAGCGTCCAGCCCAGCTCGTGCTTGGCCTTCTGGCTGGAGATTCCCCGAGCCTGCGTCATGGTATCCACCGCAGCCTTGCCGGCCAGGGGACGGACGAGCCACGCAGGGACGCGGCGCGGCGGTTTCGCACCGAGCGCGCGGGCGAGTTCCGGAAGCCACACGTGGATCGGCGCGGGCTCGTCGTCGGCGATGTGGTAGATCCCGGATGTGCCGCGTTCGACGGCCGCGACCGTGGCCGAGGCGGCGTCGTCGATGTGCACCAGCGACCACACGCCACCGCCCCCGCCGACGATCGGGAACTTGCGCCTGCGGATCTGCTCGGCCATGACTGCGTCCGGCGCCGCGCTCATGCCGGTGCCCGGCCCGTAGAAGCCGCCGTAGCGCAGTGCGATGCCCTGGGCCCAGCTGATGCCCGTCACCGAGTCCTCGAGGTGGCGCAGCGCGGCCACCGCCTCCGCCCCGTCCGCCGGCGGGTTCGGCTCGATGCGGCCGCTCTCGTCGGCGACCGAGCCTCCGGTGCGCTGCATCCACAGGGCGTTGCTCTGGGCCACGAACCTGTGCACGCCGACGGCACGTGCGGCTGCCAGCAGATGGTCGGTCCCAGCGACGCGCAGTTCATTGGTGGCCGCCGCCATCCGTTTCACACTCTTCATATCGGCCGGTCCGCTCAGCGCGGTGAGCTGGTGGACGACCACCTCAGGCTCGGCCTTGGCCACTGCGTCGGCCACTGAGTCGGGGTCCAGCGCGTCCATGACGACGGACTCGGCCCCGAGTACCCGCAGCGTACCGGCCCTTGCGGCGGACCGGGTGGTGCCCACGACGTCGTGCCCACGCGCGACGAGCTGGGGCACAAGCCGGCTGCCGATGGCGCCGGTCGCGCCGGCGACGAAGATCTTCACGAGTGCCTCCCTTGATCGTGCTTACACACGGAAAGACGAGACACCCCTTCGCTCCATGATCTGCTGTGATCCGCTTCACAGGACGGTGCCGGCATCGCTACCGCTGGTTCGTCAGCACGTCTGGAACCTGCTCGAAGTGGAACGACTTGATGAAGCAGTCCCGGGGCTGCCCGAGAGCGAAGAACACGCACTCCGCGACGGAGTGGGCTGTGAGGACGTCACCGGAACCGCGCGGCGTACTCTCCCACTGCGGCGACAGCGGGTCAGGGTTGGAGAAGTCCGGCGGGTAGAGCGCGATGACGCGCACGCCCCGGGGGCGCAGCCGCCTGGAGAGGATGTCGGCGAAGCCGGCCTGCGCGCTCTTCGCGGCGTAGAACGCGTCATGCGCTGTGGAGCGGTAGTGAGCCGGAAGCCCGGCAGCCGAGATCATGTTGACGATGTCGGGATGGTCGGACGCCAGCAGCAGCGGCAGGAGGCGTTTCACCATCAGGACCGTGCCGGTGGCTCCGGAGGCGATCGTGTCGATCACGTCCTCGTCGCTGGCGGAGAGGATGTCCGGCCCCTCCAGCCAGCGGGCGCCGTTGTTGATCAGGACGTCCACCCGGTCGGTGGACTGGGCCAGTTCATCGGCGAACCGCCGGATCGAGGCGGCATCGCTGAGGTCGCACGCGAAGGCGTGAACCCTTTCGTGACCCAGCGCGCGTATCTCGTTCGCAACACGCCGCGACGCCTCCAGGCTACGGGCGGACAAGAACACCTCCGCGCCTTTCTGGGCAGAACGGATGGCGAGCGTGCGGCCGAAATCTCGGGAAGCGCCCGTGATGACGACCCGCTGCTGATGGAAGCTCATGGAAGACCTGCTGTCCCTGGAGTTGACGGCCGTCGGCCGCTGTCCTTGCTGGTGAAACGGGCGTCAATCGGTGCGGTCCAGCGAAGGCTTGAGACCGGGCCCGATCACGGCCGCACCGCCCGCGCGGTCGGCGAAAGCCAACCGCCGAGAGAGCGGCCGAACCGGTTCCCGCGTCGCCGCGGCGGTCAGCCCTCACACGCAGTCGCACGAGGGGGCCGGCAGGGCCCCGGCCAGCCCGAGAAGCGCATCTGACCCATGACGTGCCCACGGCCCCGGTCCACGAACTGGGGCAGCACGGCCGTGAGGAACAAGATGCCTTTCGGGTTCGTCGCCCCGACCATCGTGCCCTCCCACACCGTGCGCCGCAGCGGCTTCGCCGCGACCTGAACGCCGCCCGTGCCTTCGGCACAACCGGACGAGCTCGGACCGCCTTCGCCCCCAGGAAGATCAGATAGGCCGCACCACCGGGCTTGATGACGCTGTACACCGGGGCTGACCGCTCCACCATGGTCCCCGGCCCCAGCGCCACCGCGACGACGAGGGCGTAGCCGCCGATCGCATTACCTATGACGGAGCCCACCTCTGCCCGTCGCCCGAAGGCGAGCGCCGTCCTGCCACGAACAGCACGTCGGGGCCGGGAAGGAGGGCGATGAACGCGGACAGCGCACAGAACGCGAGGAGTTGATGAAGACCGGGCACCTCGGCATCATCACAAGCCGATCCCGGCGACGAAAGGCGACCTTCGACCTAGGACTTCGGGTCCTCCACCGGCCGTCGCTCACCATCATGCCGTCGTCGAACCCCGCTACGGGGCGGCGGCCGATCACTCACACGGACCCGGCCAGTCGGACGTAGGTCCGCAACAGGGACCGCAGCACCGTGGCTCCGGCGAGCGCGGCGGCCCCGTGCAGCACCGTGGCGACCGCCAGGTTCTCCGGCATCACCGAGCCCGCCGTACGTCCCGCTACGGCGGCATAGTCGGTGAACGGCAGCATCCAGGCGCTGCAGGCGAACAGTGCTCCCTACCCCAGGGGACCAAGGATCATCGGAAGCCAGCGCGGTAAAGGCGCGGGGCGGCCCCTGGCGGCGACCCAGACGGCAGCCGAGCCGATGAACGCCCACAGACCGAAGACCAGATCCAGCGTGCGCCAGTCACCGTCGCGATCACTGGGATGGGACAGCCCCCACGTGCAACCGGCCGCCCAGTGCCGCCACACCGGACTCCCGCGTTCCGTGCCCCCAGAACGCGCCCCGGCGCCGAGCCGGCCGGTGAAAGCGTGGGGCCAACGGCGAGACAGACAGGCGGCCAGCCCCACTCCCATGCCGACGAAGCTCAGCTCAACGAGCGCGTCCTCCCAGCCGGGAGCCGTCGCGCCGCCACTGTCATGAGCGTTGGTGGCGTTGGACGGACCAGGCGACTGCCAAAGCGAGCGCAAAAGCCGTGAGGCGCTCCGCGCCCTCCCGGTGATCGCCCGTCTCCGCCCCCGCGCACCGGGCGGTCCCGGCCGCCGCCGTCTGCGGCGGACGGCCGCGGCGGACGGCCGCGCGACCCCCGCCCCGCGGTCACAGCCGGTGCCAGCGCGCGTTGCACCAGGAGAAGACACCGAACGCGGCCAGACCGAGCGCGATGGCGGCCAACAGCCAGGGGCCGGCCGGCAGATCACGGAAGGAACGCAGTGTGTCGTCCATGCCCTTCGCCTCCCCGGGCCGATGCCGGACCGCCGCCACGACGGCGAACACGCCCGCCACGGCGAAGACGACACCGCGCGCCGTACCCCCGACCACACCGAAGAAGTCCGTGAACCGCCGGGCCCCGGGCGACATGGCGCCGGTCAGCAGTTCCTTCCGGAACTTCTTGCGCAGGGCCCGTGTCGACATCCACAGACCGGCGGTCACCACGGCGACGCCGCCGAGGCCCACCAGCCACTGCCCGCCCGGCCACCGCAGGATCGTGCCGGTGACGTCCTGCGTGCCCCGGTCGGAGGAGCCGCTGCCGCTGCCGCGGGCGCCCACCGCGTAGGACAGCACCGAGAAGGACAGGAAGGCGTAGAAGACACACCGGCCCGCCGCCGCCACCCGCTTCGAGGGCTTGCCGGCCTGCGCATCCGCCCCGCCGAAGACCGCCTCGGACAGCCGCCACACCCCCATACCGGCGAGCGCGGCGCCGACGATCCAGAGCATCGCCGTCCCAAGGGTGCGGCCGGCGAGTTCCTCCAGGGCGCCGCCCCGGTCGGCCTGCTGCCGTCCGCTGTCGCCACCGAAGGCGATCCGCAGCGCGATGACGCCGACGAGGACGTAGATCAGTCCCTGTGCGGCGAAACCGGACCGGGCCGCCACCTCCATCGTCTTGCCGTCCGCGGCCCGGCGAGCCTCCCCGCGCGCCTTTGGTGCCCATGACTGTGCATCCATATCTCGCCGTTGCCCCGGGGACCGCTTCCGACACCCGGGGGCGGGGGACGACTGTGAGCGCCGCGCCCCCGCCCGCTCGGCGGGAGGCGTCCGGCGCGCGTGCCCTACTCCTTGGGGGGCTTGACGGCGACGTTGATGCCGATCTCGAATTTTCCCCACTGCTACTCTTCGCCCCGGTTGGTTCAAGAGTGAACCAACCGGGGCGAAGAGGGGGCTCAGTGGGACGAGGCGAAGCCCGCTGACTGGTCGAGGTGGAATGGTGAGCCGGGGTCCTCGGGCGTCCAGCCGTCGCTGAGTGCGGTGCGGTTCCTGTCAGCCACCTGGCCGGTCAGGATCGGACTGCCTTGTGTTCCGAACCAGTTGTTCAGGTGCGGCTGGTTGGTGGTGACCACCAGTGTGGAGCGAGGGGTGACCGGACCAGGCCCTGGTCGTAGGTCGGCCGTCCGCGGAGTCGCCACCGGTAGGTGGTGCCGTCTGCGCATCGGGATCACGTCCCGGCTTGTTGCTGGGATGGTGGGTCGTGCGGCCCCGGGAGTGGCCAGCAGGGCGACGATGGTGACGGGCTTGTCGCAGTGTGGGCAGTTCCGGACGGCCATGGGTGCGAGTGGTGTCGGGTCTGGCGACACTGACGTCATCGGTTCGCCTTCAGCAACATCGGCGGCTTCGTCGCGTTCGCGGCGTCGGCGCCGAGCAGCCTCTGCCTTGCAGCGAGGGCTGCGGTAGGTGTGCCGGGTCTCCGCATTGCGGTTGACCTGAAGTGACGTCCGGCAGATGGGGCACTCCGCCGACTGGGCTGGCGCCTTCGGCGACGCGACCGTCGCCGCCGCGATGCTCGACCGGCTCCTGCACCATGCTGCCGTGGTCGGCATCGACGGACCGTCCTACCGGCTCCGCGCTCACCAGTCCCACGCCGACAACCTCCGCAGCGAAGCCACCGCGGGGTACCCGCCGCAGGAGGCGGCGGGGTGATGCCAGCGCCTTCAGTTGGTGCGGTCGGCGAAGCCTCGGGGCAGCTCCTCGGGGCCGACCGCGACGACGCTCTCGTCGTTCTCGCCGACGTACTCGAACAGGGTGATGCGGGCGAACTCAGGGACGACGTAGATCGGGTAGGTGGGGCCGGCGTCCCGGTAGGCGCGCATCTCCTCCAGGTGGTCGTTCTGGTACAGCACCGTCTTGCTGCCGTCCTGCTCGATCCACTGAGGGAAGAAGATGGTGCCGTGCAGGACCCGCTGGCGGGGCAGGACATTGACGACGACCGAGGTGCCGGTTGGTTCGTTCCAGGACACCTTGTATATGTCGTCGGAGAGTCGCACCAAGTCGACCTCCTGGTCCTTCACCCAGCGGCCGCCGACCATCCCGGAGTGAATGCGGTAGTCGATGGTCGTGGCGTTCTTGACGTACATCTCGTACTGCCAGCTGTTGGCGTACGTGTAGATGAACCGGTGCCCGACGATGCCGGACAGATCCTGCGGCGGGACGGGTTCTCGACGGTCGTCGGGGTGTCGTGCACGGTGGTCATGGTGGTGCTCCTTGCTGTGCTGCGGGCGGTCAGCCGTCGGCGTGGGGTTCGGCCGGTCCAGTGCCATCACCCTCCACTCCACTTTGCCACAAAATATGTTTGCCACAAAATCTTATCTGCTCGGTACACAATGGAGCATGCGCAACACAGAGAGAGCGGCGGACGGGATGGCTGACCGCGGTGCAACCGAGGCGCCGGAGGCGGCGCGCGTCGCGGCGGGACTGGGCGGACTTCTGGGACCGCTGCGGCGTGCCGTCCTTCGTGCCACCCGCAACGCCGAGGGGCTGCCCGACCTGCCGGAGGCACAGATCGAACTGCTACGGGCCCTGTCCTCCTCGCCTGAGGGTCTCAGCCCCGGCGCTGCGGCCACACGCGTGCGGGTGGCACCGTCCACCGTGAGCAACCTGGTCCGGGCGATGTCCGCCGCACGGCTGGTGGAACGGGTCCGGCCCGAGCACGACCAACGGACGGTGGTGCTCACCGCGTCGGCGGAAGCCCTGAACCTGCTGGAGCGCTACGACCGGGCCAGCACCGCGGCCCTCACCCGCGTCGTGGAGGAGCTGTCCGACGCCGACCGGGCAGCGCTGCACCAGGCGCTGCCGGCCCTGGACCGGCTGGTCACCGCGCTGGAGACCGGCGACGGCACCCGGCCGGACTCGGCCAGTCCTTGATCAGGTTGCGTACACCCCGTCAAGTGGGACCCCGAACCGGTGCGGAAGGCTTCGTGGTGACAGGGCCCGGCGGCATATCGGGAGACATCCTTAGGCTCCGGCGAAGGTCCGGCCCGGCATCCGCTCCGCGAGCGCGGCCCGCCAGGCCGGCGCGCCGAAGGGGTCGTTGAAGTACCGCCTCTCGTGCATCACGTGTGTCGGGCATGTCGGCTCCTGAACGACGGGCCGCCCCGCCGATCGCGGCGGCTTCGAACCCGATGCTCGAACTGCGGCCCTGTGGGCAGAGTCCTCACGAGGGAAGCTGCGGTGAAAACCTTTCCCGGCCGCGGATCCCCGCTCCAAGACCGCCGGGCCACTCCTGAAGCTCTCCACTGGCCTCAACTGAACGCCCAGCGCGATGTCGACCGGCTCGACTTCTGGGCCTCCCGGCCAAGATCGATGCGTAGGCTAACCGCCGGTCCCGCACGGGGGGTCGTACGGCCGGCCCGGCAGGTACTGCCGCCACTGCTTCCTGCTGATCGGGTCGCCGACCGACTCGCACAGGTCGTTGACGAGGGGCGTCGGGGTGATGCTCCACAGGTCGACCCCACCCGCGTTGGAGCCGCGCGCCACGGCGAGGCGGTGGCCGTCGGGGCTGAAGATGACCGAGTACAGCTCCCCGGGGGAGTCCTCGGCCAGGTACGACTCCCGGGTGGGGCCCCTGGGGTCGCTCACGTCCCAGATCTCGGGCCGGGTGTAGTCGTCGCCCTCGGAGATGATGGTCGAGATCAGCGCGAGGCGGGAGCCGTCGGGGGTGAACGACAGGGGGCTGCTGTACTGCCCGATCTGCGTGGTGGCGGCGGGTTTGCCGGCGAGGCGGTCGTGGGCGACGGGCCACAGGGTCAGGGTGCCGTCGCCGAGATAGAGCGCGAGCAGCTTGCCGTCGGGCCGGAAGGCCGTGTTCAGGGAGCTGATGCCGGTGGGCAGGCGGTGCGTCCACAGTCTGGCCGGATGGGCAGGGTCGGTGACGTCCCAGCTGTCCAGCCGCGACCAGGCGGCCCGGCCGGTGGTCTTGTCCGCCACGTCCCCCACGGAGGCGAGCAGCGTCCTGCCGTCGGGGGAGAACGCCAGCTCCACGGGGTCGGTGTTGATATGGCCGACCTCCCGGGGATGCCGCGGGTCCTTGACGTCGAAAAGCCGGACGGCGGTGGGCGCCTTGTTCCCGTTCCGCCAGCCGTTCACATCGGAGATCGCGAGCAAGGGCTCGGTGGGGCTGAAGGCGATCACCTGGACGCCGTTGTGCAGCTCGTCACCGATCGTGCTCAACAGGGGCGTGTTGTCGCGCGTGGTGTCCCGCAGCCGCACCCCCGACATACCGGGCTTTGCCTTTGTCCTTCTTGTACAGCTCGACGTCGGCGAGGAGTTTCCCGTCAGGGCTCAGCGCGATGTCCCCGCCGGTGAACATGTCGGGGGCGCGGGTGGCCGCCACGAGACGGCGGTTGTCCAGGTCGGTCACGTCGGCCAGGTAGTTGGCCCCCACGCCTTCCCACGCCATCAGCTGCCTGCGGCCGGCCCTGCGGTAGTCCACCTGACTCCCGACGCCGACCGGGAGCGGCAGCGTGGTGTCGGCGCCCGGTTGCATGGCGTTGGACAGGTACCAGATGAGCACGCCGTGGTCGGTGGTCAGCATCAGCCGACGGCTCTTGCCCGGATCGAACAGGATCGTCCCGGTCGCTTTGAACCCCGTCGGGATCGAGATCGTCGCACCGGCCACGATCAGGTGATCGAGGGAGTCGGACCGGTAAGCCCAGGCGTGCCAGGTGTCGCACGCGCCGACGATCTGGTCGTGCGCCGGACTGAACGCCAGGGAGGTCAGATCGCCTATGCAGTTGCTGGAGCTGTAGTCGCCGTCCTCCCCTTCCCGGCGGATGCGCTGCGGTTTGCCCGGTTCGTCGAGGCGCCACAGCCCCAGGCCGTACTCGCTCTTCACCGCCATCGGTGCAGCCAGCAGCATCCCGGTGCGATCGAAGGCCACCCGGTGCAACGTGCCGGCGGCGGACACCGAGTACGGCGCACCGCTGAGCGTGGTCACCCGCTCGGGACGCGCCGGGTCGGCCACCTTCCACACCGCGATCCGGCCGTCCTTGCTCATCGCGGCCAGCAGGTCCCGGCGAGGAGAGACGGCCAGCGAGTCGATCGTCCCGGACCGGTCGTCCAATGCCGGCAGCGCGGCGGGTGCGGCCGGGCCGGCGAGGCGCCAGCGCAGGATTCGCCCGGACCTGGCACCGCCGTACAGCACCTTGCCGTCGGCGCCGAAGACGAGCGTGTCGACGGGGCCGTCCGCCTTCAAGGCCGCCGTCGGCCGGGGCTTCGCCGGGCGCGTGAGGTCCCACAGCCGTACCGTCGCGGGCTCCGAGCCGTTGTCCGGGTGGGTGACGGCGGCCAGCGCCCGGCCATCCCGGCTGACGGCGACGGCACCCACCGAGTCCGCTGCGACCCGCACCGGGCCGTCCTTGGTGCGCAGCACGATCCAGTCCCCGGACGAGATCGCGAGCATCTTGCCGTCTGTGCTGGTGGCGAGGTCGGTTGCGGACTGTCCGCCGTTGATCAGGCCAGGGGCGCGCCGACTGTTCAGCAGGGCGGAGCGGCCGGCGTCCTTGTTCATTTCGAACGACAGCAGGCTGAGTTGTTTCGCCAGGCCCGGCTGGGTGGTGCGCAGGTCCTCGGCCTCGGCCGCGAGGTAGCGGGCGAGATCGCGCTGGTGCGCCTGCTCAGCCTGCCGCTGGAAGACCAGTGAGCCGACCAGGCCGGTGGTGGCGAGCAGGAACAGAGTGGCGAGGACTGCCACAGCGGCCCGGCGGCGGCGGACGCCCCTTTGTTCCAGCCGAACTGACGCGTCTTTGAACGCAGCGGGCAGGGAGTCAAGCTCCCGCGCGCCCTCGGCTGCGTCCTCCAGCCGGTCGCGCAGGGTGGCCAGTCGGTTTCCCCTGTAGAGCAGGGAGGGGTCGCGTTCTGAGCGGTCCCAGACGGCGGCGTCGTCGGTGAGTTGCTGACGCAGCCGCAGCCACGCGCGGTCCGCGTCTACCCAGCCCTGAAGCGGCGGCCAGGCCCGGATCAGCGCCTCGTGGCTGAGCCGGGTGGTGTCCTGGTCGTGGGTGAGCAGCCGGGCGGCGGTGAGCTGTTCGATCAACCGGCGGGCCGGTTCCCCGGGCAGTCCATGCACCAGGGCCCTACGCTCCACCGGACGGGCCGTGTCGGGGGAGCCGTCGTCGCCGACCCGGACCAGTCGGGTGAGCAGGTGCTTCAGGACGGCCCGGCCCTCGGCGTCCAGCTTGTCGTGGATTTCCTCGGCGGTGCGCGCCAGTGCCTGGGCGATGCCCCCGGCGGCACGGTAGCCGGCGAAGGTCAGCCGGGTGTCCTCGCGCCGTCGCCAGGTCTCCCACAGGGCGTGCGACAGCAGGGGCAGTGCACCGGCGGCGGGCCGTTCGCCGTTCACCGCGCCGAACTCGTGCAGGATCAACTCGGCGAGGCCGTCGTCCAGTCGTAGGCCACTGCGGGTGGCCGGCTCCTCGATTGCGGCGCGCAGCTCCCCGGCGGTCATCGGCTCCACCAGGACGGCGCGGTCGCGCAGGGCGGGGAGGAGCGCGGGCTCGGCGGCGGCCCGGCCGTAGAAGTCGGCGCGCAGGGCGAGGATGATGAGCATGCTTCTGGACAGGACAGTCAGTACCCGGAGGAACGCGGCCCGTTCGGACTCGTCCCGGCAGAGGGTGAACGACTCCTCCAACTGGTCGACCACGAGCACCACGCGCTGGCCGGGCCGCTCTGCGAGCATCCGGTTGACCAGCCCGGACGCGGCCCCCTCGGGGTTCGTGCGCAGCGCCCCGAGATCGTCTGGCGGTACGGCGAACCGGTCGGCGAGGCGGCGCAGCGGTACGGCGCCGGGGGCCATCCGCAACACGGGCCAGCCGGCCGAACCGGCAAGCGCGCCATCCCGCAGCCGGTGCAGGAGACCGGCGTTGAGCAGGGACGTCTTGCCGGACCCGGAGGGGCCGACGAGGATCCAGAGGCCGTGCGGAGGCGCCGGTGGCTCTCCGGGATCAGAGGGCTCGGTCTCCTCGCGCAGCGCCGCGAGCAGTCGTGCGACCATTCGCTCGCGCCCGTGGAACAGCCGCGCATCGTCGGGGGCGTACGGGTTCAGGCCGGGGTAGGGGGAGCGGCCCGGGGTGGGCGGGGCCGGCGCTTCCGGGGCGCCTTCCGGCGTGGCCACCGCGGGGTTGGGCGCGAGGACCAGGTTGCCGACAAGCCCCTCGGCCTGCCGCCGCGGCAACGGGAGCTGGCGCTCCCGCATCACGCGAAAAACCGCGTCGTACACCGAGTCCAGGGTCATCGGGTGCGGCCCGCGCGGATCCCCTTCCTCCAGTACATCGATGAGCGCGCCGGTGAACGCGGTGCGTTCGGAGTCCGAGGATGCGAGAGCGAGTTGCTCGGCGGAGCCGACGAAGTACACGCCCGGCGTGGGCTCCGTGCTGAACGCCGGTACGGACGCGCCGTGTCCGAGCACCGGGCGGCCGGAGAAGCAGCAGTCGAGGAGGAGCACGCACGATGGACGCGGCGCGGCTTGAGGCGAGGGCTTGGCGCAACGCGGCGAAGGACAGCGCCTGGTGGGCGGCGAGGCCCGGGGTGAGCCGGTCGGTGGCGCGGGCCGCGAGGTACAGCTCCCCGTCCACATCGAGCAGACCGTGCCCAACGAAGTGGACGAGCAGCACGCTGTCCGCATTCTGAGCCTCCTCGGCGACCGCCTGGGCCATGAACCTGGCATCCGGCGGGTCGAGTTCGCCCCGGATCTGCTCGGGCGGCACTCCGCAGCGCTCGATCAGGGCGGTGCGCAGAGCGCGGTGGCCCAGGGCGGCGGACGGAACCGGGGACAGGCCGGGGCCGTCGTGCTCGGCGGTGGCGAGGAGGAGGACGCGGACGCCGGCGCCGGTCAGATCGGTACTCGGACGTGCCGGGGCTGGATCGGTCATGACAGCTCGCGGCGTTCGGGGTCCCCGTGTCCTCCGCGTTCGGGGATCTCGCGGGGCTCGGGGTGCCGGCGCTCGGGGTTCTCGTCCCCTTGCCCCAGGAGGGCGGCGAGGTCCGCGGCCTGCCGTCGCAGCGCGGCGGCATCGAGACCGGCCACGCGTTTGCCAGTCAGCTCCAGCGAGCGGCCGTCCTCCAGCGTCACCTTCAGCCGCACGTCCCCGCGCCGGTTACGCAGCCAGGCGATCACCCCGGTGGCCAGCGCGGTCGCCGCGCCCCCGGGGCCGAGCGCCACCAACACCGCCTCCAGCACCGGTCCGAGGGTCCCCGGCTCCGGCGGTCGCTCACGCAGCCCGAGCCGCCCCCGCAACAGTTGGTCGTCGCTCAACCAGCCGTATAAGGAACGGAGTCGGTCCGCAGCGTCCGGACCCTCCGCGTCCACTCGCACGTCCACGACGCCCCCGCCAGTTTGCCGATCTCGCTTGCCGTGCCGGGAGGCTAGCAATGGTTCGGGAGGGAACAACAGGGCGTGAAATGTGAAGGAGAAGGAGTGCGACCGCAGAAGATGACCGGCGATGCCTATCGTGGCCGCCACTCAATCTGCTCACCCACGTGCTCGGCGCGCAGCGCCGGGATGAACGGCTGGGCCGCCAGTTGCGCCTCCCGTCCGGCGATGCGCTTGCTGACGAGCTGGGACACGCCATGGTCCACTGGGACGACGAACGTCTCACTGCGTGAGGACGTGAGAGTGTCGTGAGCTCCGTCGGGCGGTCCCGGCTGGGATCAGACGAAGGCCGTTCGACTTCCCAGCCGACTCCGGTGGGGCCGTTGCCCAGGAGCCGGATGAGTTCGGGGCACGGCGGGGCGTCCGTGCTTTCAGCCGTGCGTCGGCCTGCGGCCGTGTACTGCTACCCCACGAGGCCCAACGCGACTGATCTGCGCGACACTGCCGGTCAGCAGTGCCACCCCAGCCAGGCTCTCGTTCGCGCCCGCGTCGCCGGGCTGCGGTCGGCACCATGCCCGCATCCTCCACCCGGCAGCCGCTTCGGCTCCGTCTCCGGCTGCCCGGTCAGTGGTCCCCGAAGAAGATCTCTTTCACTTCGCGGACCGCGTAGTACACCAGCACGTAGCCCGCTGCCGGGTCGGCGAACCACCAGCCGGCCACGATGTTGAGGACCAGACCGAGCAGCACCGCGGCGGCCAGCAGGCCGTCGATCAGCGTGACCCGGCCCTCCGTCTTGAGCACCGGATTGCCCAACGCGGCACCGGTGCGGGCCTTGCCCCAGGCCAGCGCGAACATCGCCCCGGCGGTCATCGCGGTCCACACGATCCCCAGTAGCGAATGACGCGGGCGGAAACCGCTGGCCAGCACCCACGTCGACTGCACCAGCAGATACACCGCCAACAGCGCGAAACCAACTCCGATCAGCCGCAGGGCACGACGCTGCCGGTCCTCACCCGTCCCGGACAGTTCCCAGATCACCACCGTCGAGGCGCCGATCTCGATCAGGGAATCGAGTCCGAACCCGGCCAAAGCAACCGACTTCGCCCCGACCGCGGCGATGGCCAGCACCACGATGCCAACCACATTCCAGCTCAAAGTCACGTACTCAAGGGCAAAGCCCCGACGCGGCAGGCTCTGACGCGAGGTCCCCTTCACATCACTCACCGGGCGATTCTCCCAGCCACCCCCAGCGAGGCCCGCACCCCTTCTCCTTCCGTTCGAATCCTGAGCTGGGCAAACGCGCAACTCAGGATTACCAACAGGCACTCAAGCTGCCGGGGCGAGGCGTTTCGCATCCTACGGAAGGGCCGTCGGTCGGGGCCCTGCACGCTGCACGACGGCGCGCTCCCAAGGACAGCCGCGGCGCGGTCGTGGCGTTGACGGCCCGGCCGAACGCCTCCAGGCATGCGGTGTCCTCCACGTTGGACAGCCGTCGCTCAGCTCCTGGGGATCTCCCAGCACATCGTGGAACGGTACGTGGCCGGCCAGCTCAAGCGACCCCGCCGCGAGCTGCGCGACCGCATAGGGCGCGATGAGGGTGGGGCCGGGAGCGCGGGGGAGACGCGGGTGCCGGTCCACGTTCGGCCGGCGCCGGCACAGCATGTCCGGAGCGGCCGGAGGCGGTCCGCGAACGGCCCTTCCGGAAAGCTCCGCCGTCCCTGCCGAATCAGAGTACGTGTGCTGAGGCGGTCACCCGGTTCGAACGGCCCGGTCTCTTGCCACCCGCCACCACCCGCCCCTCTCGCTACGCCCCGCGTGCCCTCCGCCGGAACGCCGTCGGCGTGGCGCCGGTGCGCTGCCGGAAGAACTTGGTGAAGTCGCCGGCCCCTGCGAAACCGAGTCGTTCGGCCACCGCGCCCACAGCCAGGTCACCTTGGGCCAGCTCCCGCTTGGCCTCCAGAACCACCCGCTCATCGACATAGCGCTTCGCCGACATCCCGACGGCCGCCTCCGTGGCCCGCGTGAGAGTGCGCCGACTGTAGCCGAGGGCGGCAGCGTAGTCCTCCACCCGCCGGGTGACGGCGAAATCGCGCTCGACGGCTCTGTGGAAGCGACGGAACGTCTCGCTCGGCACCGCCCTGCCGGACTCGGACCCGTAGGCCGCCGTCAGCCGTTCCACCAGCACCGCCAGCAGGTGCCGCAACGCTCTCAGGTGAGCCTCCAGCGGCAGCTGCGACGAGCTGTCGTACTCGTAGCGCAGGTGGTCCAGGGCCCTGCGCAACCCCTCGGCCTCCGGGCCCGCCGGACTGATCGGGCCCCGTGCGAAGGTCGGGTCGGCGACGCTGGCGGCGGTGGTCGCCGAGTCCGGGAATCCCGGCGGGAAGGCGACGACCACACCGTCCGCCTCTGTCAGACCCGGCCCCCAGCGCTGCACCTGCCCCGGCCGGATCCACAGCCAGTCGCCCGCGCCCGGCTCGTACGCCGTGAAGTCCACCCAGACACCGATCCGACCGGAGCGCACCGCGATGAGTTGGTGGAAGGCCGGCCGCAGGGGCGCGTAGGGATCGTTGCCGTGCCGCAGTGCGCGTTCGGCCAGCGCCGCCAGGTCCACCAGCTCCAGACCGGGTGGCGACCCCGCCGTGTGCCGGAACACCAGCTCCCGGATCACCGGCGTCGAAGACTGTCCGTTTTTGCCCATCGTGAGTCCCGAGCTTACCGCCGGGTGCCGTGCCCGCGCTCCTAGGCTGTTTACGTCGGCGCAGGTCAGCGCCGCAGGGCCGAGAGGTGACCGCCGTATGAGACTGATCGTGGGAATGACGGGGGCCACGGGCGCCGTCCTCGGTGTCCGTTTCCTTCAGACCCTGGCCGAGCTGCCCGAGGTGGAGACACACCTGGTCCTCAGCCGGTGGGCGCGCACCACGATCGAGCTGGAGACCGGCCTGTCCGCGGACGCGGTCGGAGAACTGGCCGATGTCGTGCACCGCCCCGAGGACCAGGGAGCCGTCATCTCCTCCGGTTCCTTCCGCACCGACGGCATGGTGATCGTGCCGTGCTCGATGAAGACCCTCGCCGGCATCCGCGCCGGTTACGCCGACGGTCTGGTCGGCCGGGCCGCAGACGTCGTCCTCAAGGAACGCCGCCCGCTCGTGCTGGTGCCCAGGGAGACTCCGCTGAGCGAGATCCACCTGGAGAACATGCTCATGCTGTCGCGGATGGGCGTCCGGATGGTGCCGCCCATGCCCGCCTTCTACAACCATCCGCAGACCGTGGACGACATCGTCGACCACGTCGTCGCGCGTCTCCTCGACCAGCTCGACCTGCCCGCTCCGGCCGCCAAGCGGTGGGAGGGGATGCGTGCCGCCCGATCCCTGCGGCCGGCCTCCTGACGAGGCACCGGCCACCCCCGCCCCCGCTTCCGCAGCGACATTCCACGGAGTACCCATGCCCTACGACGATCTGCGCTCCTTCCTCGACACCCTCGACAAGGAGGGGCAACTGCTGCGGGTCAGCGAGGAAGTCCTCCCCGAACCGGATCTGGCCGCCGCCGCCAACGCCGCCGGCCGGATCGGAGAAGGCGCCCCCGCCCTCTGGTTCGACAACGTCAGGGGCTTCACCGACGCCCGTATCGCCCTCAACGTGCACGGCTCCTGGGCCAACCACGCGCTCGCCCTCGGCCTGCCCAAGCACACCCCGGTGAAGGAGCAGGTGGCCGAGTTCGCCCGGCGCTGGGACGCGTTCCCCGTCCCGCCCGAACGGCGCGAAGACGCGCCGTGGCGCGCCAACACCCAGGAGGGCGACGACGTCGACCTCTTCTCCGTGCTGCCCCTGTTCCGGCTCAACGACGGTGACGGTGGCTTCTACCTCGACAAGGCCGCCGTGGTCTCGCGCGATCCCGAGGACCCCGGAAGTTTCGGCAAGCAGAACGTCGGCACGTACCGACTGGAGGTCGTCGGCCGCGACCGGCTGGCCATCCAGCCCGTACCCGTCCACGACGTCGCCCTGCACCTGCGCAAGGCCGAGGAACGGGGCGAGGACCTGCCGATCGCCATCACCCTCGGCAACGACCCGGTCATGGCCATCGTGGCCGGCATGCCGATGGGCTACGACCAGAGCGAGTACGAGATGGCGGGCGCCCTGCGTGGCGCGCCCGCGCCGATCGCCACCGCGCCGCTCACCGGCTTCGACGTGCCCTGGGGGTCGGAGGTCGTGATCGAGGGTGTCGTGGAGGGCCGGAAGCGCCAGATCGAGGGACCGTTCGGTGAGTTCACCGGGCACTACTCCGGCGGCCGCCGGATGCCCGTGATCCGCGTCGACCGGATCTCGTACCGCACCCGCCCGGTCTTCGAGTCGCTCTACCTGGGCATGCCGTGGACCGAGTGCGACTACCTGGTCGGCCCCAACACCTGTGTCCCGCTGCTGAAGCAACTGCGCGCCGAGTTCCCCGAGGTCCAGGCCGTCAATGCCATGTACACGCACGGCCTGCTGGCCATCATCTCCACCAGGAAGCGCTACGGCGGCTTCGCCAAGGCGGTAGCGATGCGCGCCATGACCACGCCGCACGGTCTGGGGTACATCACCACGGTCATCGTGGTCGACGAGGACGTGGACCCGTTCGACCTGCCCCAGGTCATGTGGGCGGTGTCCGCGAAGGTCAACCCGTCCGGCGACGTACTGGTCATGCCCAACCTGCCGGTCGTCGAACTGGCGCCCGCCGCGCAGCCCGCCGGCATCACCAGCAAGATGATCATCGACGCCACCACGCCGGTCGCCCCCGACGTGCGCGGCAACTTCTCGACACCGGCGAAGGACCTGCCCGAGACGCGCCAGTGGGTGACCAGGATCCAGAACCTCATGGCCGCACGCGGCTGAGCCGCCCGGCGCCCACCCGCCCGACATCTGCCGAGAATCCCGGCACCCGCCTTCGAGAGGGAGAGCCCCCCATGCCCGTGTGCCCCCGCTGCGCCTTCGAGACCGTCGAGACGCTGCACTCCTCACCCGTCCCCGACGTCTGGGACGTCCTGCAGTGCGGACGCTGTCTGTACACCTGGCGCACTACGGAACCGGCCCGCCGCACCCGGCGCGAGGCCTATCCCGAGCAGTTCCGGCTGACCGCCGACGACATAGAGGCCGCCCCCGAGGTCCCGGCGGTGCCGCCGCTGCGCACTCCTGCCTGAGAGACATACGCCCGCCCGCCCGCTCTGGGCAGGCGGGCGTACAAGGCTGCTCGCCACCTGGGAGTACCGCTTCGACCCGAGGGCGACGGCGCTCGGTGCTCCGACCCTGACCGACGACCGGATGGACCACTTCCCTCATCCGTCGAGGACATCAAGGAAGGCCGCGTCCAGACTGTCCTGTCCGGACGCTCCCTCATCGCCCTGCTGATCGAGCTGTGGAACACCCGCTCCACCGCCACCCCTCTCCAGGGCGACTGGGCACTGGCCATGACCACCTTTGAAACCGCATCGCGGCCGAACTCGGCGACGCCACCGGGCAAGGCGAGGCCATCCGCATCGTCCTCGACGACGGCCTCTCCCACGACCCCAGCGACTGAAAAGGCCGCACCGCAACTGCTCTGGCCGCGCCGGAGTCCGCAGTTTCGCGGACTACGGCGCGGCCGGCCGTGGCACCGCAGGCTGTTCGCAGCTGGTTCCCGTGCTGACCGACGGCGGCTCTGGCCACTCACTACGGCTATGTGGACGACGAGACGCTCTCGCTCTCCGTGCGCGCGCCCCTGACAACGCAGGCGGTCGCCCCTCGGCGTTCAGGACGGAACAGCCCAGGGCATGCGGGAAGCCGTTACGGAACAACCCCTGTACGGCGCCCTCCGCCGGCTGATCTACGCCGCCGATCCCTCCTGAACCGCTGCAGGCACCACGCAAACGCGTCGGGCGTTCCCGGACCGCACCAGCAGGGTCTGTCAAAGGAGCGGTGTAACTAGGGTAGTTGGGGCTACTGACGGGCTGCCGACAGGCGGCCGTCGAAGGTGATGTCGAAGGCGTTCAGCGCGGTCTCCCAGCGCATGGTCCAGCGGGCCTGGCCCTTGCCCGTGGGGTCGAGGGACATGATCGCCACGTAGACGCACTTCAGGGCGGCCTGCTCGTTGGGGAAGTGTCCACGGGCCTTGACCGCCCGGCGGATCCGCGCGTTCACCGACTCGATCGCGTTGGTGGTGCAGACGATGCGGCGGATCTCCGTGTCGAACCGCAGGAAGGGGGTGAACTCTTCCCAGGCGTTCTCCCACAGCTTCACGATCGCCGGATACTTCCGGCCCCAGGCGTCGGCGAACTCGGCGAACCGCTCCAGGGCAGCCTCCTCGGTCGGCGCCGTGTAGATCGGCTTCAGAAGCTTGGCGATCTTGTCCCAGTCCTGGCGGGCGGCATAGCGGAAGGAGTTCCGCAGCAGATGCACCACGCAGGTCTGCACGACGGTCCGGGGCCAGACGGTCTCCACCGCCTCGGGCAGGCCCTTGAGCCCGTCGCAGACCAGCATGAGGACGTCGTTCACGCCGCGGTTCTTGATCTCGGTGAGGATGTGCAACCAGTACTTGGCGCCCTCGCCGCCGTCGCCGGCCCGCAGGCCCAGGATCTCCCGCCGGCCCTCGGCGGAAGCCGTGCTCGCCGCCGTCTGGCCGCGCAGTCGGGGGCGGTCGGTGTGTTCTTCGCGCTGCCGACGATGGCCACCGGTGACGCGATGTTCCCCCGCCCGATGGAGTGGCTGGACCGCCTGCCCGCACCCGAGCAGGCAAGCCGTTCGGTGCTGTTGGCCCATTCCGAGGCTGCTCTCAGCGGCACGTTTGCCGATCTCATGCGCAGCAGCCGGCCCATTGCAGCTGTCGAGGTGGACGGGGGAGCGCGAGTGGCGGCCTGCGAGCCGTGACCGTGTCGCCGGCGTCGCGCATGCCTGGCTGCGGGACCGGAAGACTGCGCGACGGAGAGCACCGCCGTGGACGGACTCCGCGCCGAAGCACTACGCAGGCGCCCTGCGTTGTGCAACTCGTCCCTCCGGTAGTCGCCGGCCCCTGTGGCCGGCAACGAGGCGATCACTCTCGGTCCGCCCGTCACCTCGAAAGCCCGAGGGGGTGTTCTGGGGTCGGCGCTGGCTCGGCCGTTTTGTGGCGGAGGCCGTCGAGGAGCAGGTCGAGGAGGCGGCCGGCGCGTTCGCGGTGGTCGGGGGCGCTGGTGACGAGGGCGAGGCCGGCGAGGCTGAAGCCGACGTCGAGGGGGTCGACGTCGCGGCGCAGGAGTCCGGCTTCGGCGCCGGCGCGTAGCAGGGTGCCGAGCGCGGTGCCGAGCTTGTCGAGGGTCTCGGCGAAGGGGTCCGCGCCGCTGGCGACCGCGGCCCGCAGGGCGTCCGCCATGCCGTGCTTGGTGGCCAGGTAGTCGATGAACCTGTCCATCCACAGCCGTAGCGCCCGGTCCGGCGGGTTGTCGGCCAGCAGGTCGGCGGCGCTGTCGCAGACGCGGGCCAGTTCGTTGCGGTAGGCCGCCTCGACCAGTGCCTCGCGGGTGGGGAAGTGGCGGTAGAGCGTGGCCGATCCGACGCCCGCGGCCTTGGCGATCGTGTCGATCGGGACCTCCGCGCCCTTCTCGGAGAAGGCGCGCACGGCCGCTTCGAGGATGCGCTCCCGGTTGCGTCGCGCGTCGGCGCGCTGTGCGCTCGGCTGGGTGGTCAAGGCTGCTCCCTTCGTCAGGGGGTCAGTCTAACTGGACAATCGGGGAGTTCCCCGTTTACGTTGGAAGAGAACCGGGGGACTCCCCGTTTACATGTCCGGCCCGTCACGCCCCCCCCACGCAAGGAAGACCCGCATGACCTCCTCGAAGACCGTCCTGATCACCGGCACGTCCTCCGGCATCGGGCTGGCCGCCGCCGTCGGCGCCGCCCGATCCGGATGGACGGCGATCGCGACCATGCGCGACACGGGTAAGGCCGAAGCCCTGCTGGCGGCCGCTGCCGAGGCCGGGGTGGCCGACCGTGTTCAGGTCAAGCGCCTGGACGTGATCGACCCCGAGAGCGTCACGGTCTGCCTGGACGAGGTGATCTCCGACCACGGCCGACTGGACGCGCTGGTCAACAACGCCGGCGCGGCCCAGGTCGGCACCATCGAACAGAGCAGCCTCGACGACATCCGCGCTGCGATGGAGGTCAACTTCTTCGGCGTCGTGGCCATGACCCGGGCCGCCCTGCCGCACCTGCGCGCCTCCCAGGGCCGGGTGATCACCGTCAGCAGCGTCGGCGGCGCCGTCGGCCAGCCCTTCAACGAGGCGTACTGCGCGGCCAAGTTCGCCGTCGAGGGCTTCATGCAGTCCCTCGCCCCCGTCGCCACCACCGTCGGCGTCGACGTCACCGTCATCGAACCGGGCGCGGTCGCCAGTGAGTTCGTCGCCAACCTCGGCCTGGACGTCCCCGCCCTGCTCGCCGAGGCCGGTCCCTACGCCCCTGCCCTTCAGGCGTACATTGCCCGCACCCGGGAGTCCTTCGGCAACGCCCAGACCCCGGCCGAGGCCGCAGCCCCGATCATCGACGCCCTGACCGCTGAGCGCCCGCCGTTCCGGGTCCAGACCTCGCAGTGGGCCCGCGACTTCGTCGCCACCACTCTCGCCGACCTCGACGGCTCCGCCGTTCAGACCCTCACCCACACCTGGGTCCGCTGAACACCCCGGAACAAGCAGGAAAGCACCACCCCAGGACCGAGCCCACCGCCCTCGACCCGGTGATCACTCCCGGCGAGGACGGCGAAGTTAGTCGCGTGCAGCCCTCTGACGTGAGCCGACTGACTTGGATGTCAACGATTCTGCTTGTGCTGACTGTGACGGAGCGTTGTAGGTGACACCAGTCGACAAGCAGCGTGCTCAGCTCACAATGAAGCACGGGCGTCGCGTTCCTTTGCAGCTGCGGTCATTGCTGCGGTCGGACACCGCACCAGCCGCGCCGACGCCGTCCGCATCCACCGCGTCTGTCGTGTGGCCCTGCCGCTCGTGCTGGGCTGGGTCTTCTTTGTGGGGAAGGCCAGCTCAACGTCGACGGATTCGAGCCCGGACCAGAAGTTCGGGGACTCGCTCACCGGCTGGTATCGGCATCGAGTCAATTGTATTCAAACCAGGTCAGAACGGCCTTGACTCGTCTGTTGTCCTCGCCGGGAGCCATGCCGAGCTTCGCGAAAACATTCGCCACATGCTTGCTGACAGCAGCGCCCGAAAGGAACAACTTCGATGCGATCTCCGCGTTGGAGCTCCCCTCAGCCATGAGGGCGAGCACCTCTCGCTCGCGGGCGGTGAGTCGGGCAAGCGGTCCTTGGGGAGAGTGGGCGCGCGTGACGTGGCGGACGACCTCGGGGTCGATCACTACTCCGCCCCTGGAGACCGTCTCGAGAGCCCGGAGGAAGTCGGCGACTCTTCCCACTTTCTCCTTGAGCAGGTACCCGACGGCTCCGTCAGCGCCTGGTCCGTTGAGGAGCTCTCGCACATATGGTCCCGTGACATATGCGGAAAGGACCACCACTGGCAGATCCCGGTACCGGGAGCGCAGATCGATTGCAGCACGGAGCCCGTCATCTGTGTTTCCCGGTGGCATGCGAACGTCTGTAATGACGATGTCTGGGGCAGTCCCGGCATGCGCCAGTGTATCGACAGCGGCCACCAGCTCATCGGCGTCTTCGCATTCATGGATGACGTCATGTGCGTTGGAGGTCAAGATCTCCCGGATACCCGCACGAATCAGCACACTGTCATCCGCCAGGACGATTCTCATGCCCACCCCTATCGGGTTGCTCAATCTGTTTCATTTACCATGGGGGTTGGGTGGGGGCGGACGCTGTAACCTCTGTTCCGCCACCGGCCGGGCTGAGGATTTCGAGATCCCCGCCGACGCTCCGCATTCGCTCACGCAGTCCTGCGAGTCCGGAACCCGCGTCGATTCTCGCATCGCCGGCACCGTTATCACGAACGCGCACTTCCACGTCGGTTTTAGTGCATTTCATGTCGATCTGCGCGGTGCCCACACCTGCATGTTTCGCGATGTTTGTCAGAGCTTCGGAGACTGTGAAGTATACCGCCGTCGCTGTTGGGGACGAAAGCTGAGAGTCGTCGCCATTGCTGGTCAACTCGACGCGCAGGGGTGATCGCGCAGCCAGTTCCCGGACAGCTGCGATGAGGCCGAGGTCACTCAGCTCACGGGGGTGGATGTCACGCACTGTTTCCCGCAGCCGTTCCAGGGCGCGTTCCGCGTGGGCCTGCGCCTGGCGTGCCAGCTGCACGGTTCGCTCGTGGTCGGCGGCTGCCGCCTCCAGCATCCCAAGACGCATGACGACGGCGACGAGCTCCTGCTGGGCTCCGTCGTGCAGATCGCGTTCGATTCGCTGTCGCTCAATCTCGAAGGCGGCGGTCAGGGACGCCCTGCTGCTGCGGAGCTCCTCAAGTTTCGCCAGCAGGTCTGAGTCCCGGCTTCTCGAGAAAGCGCGCAGGAGAAGGTCGCGAAGAAGGGACACTCCGGTCAAAGAACTCACGGTGACTGCACCCAGAGCGATTCCTGCGGGCACGGCCAGAAGAGTTTGCTGTACTGATTTCGGCGTGAACGGGCCGACCTGTGCTGCGATACCGAAGGCCCAGAATACGGGAGAGAATACCAAGGCGGCGGCGCCGATGAACCCGAAGAAGGAAATCAACAATGACAGCACGGACAGGAACAATGTGCCGAGAAAAACAGGGAGGTCGGTTCTCCATACTGACTTTGAACGCAGCCGGAGTATCGCCCATCGAGTCCAGCTCTGAGCAGCGGGCCTCAGGGGGAGTGTCTCAGTGCCACACCAATGGGCTCGTGAACGGTCTACCTCTGCCACCACTGGGGCCGCTACCGGCACAACGAGGAGAGAAAGTAGCAGAATCGGGAAGGTTATTGCTGCGACAAATTCTGTCAGTACCCTCCGGGCCAAGCGAATCTGCGTCATGGCGAGCATTGTCGCACACAGTCACAGGGTAGACCCAGGTCTACCCTCAAGCAGTGCAGGCACCCGTGCATCGGCCCTCGCGCCCTGCTTGCCTTGAGGCATGCTTTTTTCAGCTTCCTCTTCTGCTCCGTGTATTCGGTTGCGTGGCCTTCAGATGGACTTTCCGGTCCCGGGGCGTCGGCGCGAGACAACACGTGTGCTGCACGCTATCGACCTTGACGTTCCAGAAAGCCGGCTGACCGCTGTCGTCGGCCCGTCCGGGTCCGGCAAGTCGACGCTCCTGCTGTGCACGGCGGGCCTGGAGCGAGCGACCACAGGTTCCATCGAGATCCTCGGGACGGACATCCTTTCGCTCTCGCCGCGCAGGCAGGCTGCATTCCGCAGCGAGAAAGTCGGCTTCATCTTCCAGGAGTACAACCTCGTCAGTTCTCTGTCCGTCGAGGACAACATCTCCCTTCCGGCGCGGCTGGCCGGCCACCGTGTGCCCAAGCCCCGTGTTGACGACGCGATGACGCGGCTCGGCATCGCCAAGCACGCCCGGCGACGTCCCGACCGCCTCTCCGGCGGGGAACGCCAGCGCGTCGCAGTGGCCCGGGTCGTCGCGAATCAGCCGCGGATCGTCTTCGCCGACGAGCCGACCGGGGCGCTCGACCTCAAGTCCGGTCATGTCGTGCTCGACTGGCTCCAGGCGCTCCCCGCGCAGGGGACCACGGTCCTCATGGTCACGCACGACCCTCACGCGGCCGCACGGGCCGACCAGGTCGTGGTGATGGGGTCCGGGCGCATTCACGCCGTCATTCCCGGCGGCGACTCCCGCGCGGTGAGCGATGCCGTCCTCGCGGCGCAGTCCGTGGATGAGGCAGGTGACGAAGCAGCATGATGCGACTCGTCTTGTCGGACATCCGCATGCAGGCATCCATGTGGCTGTGGACGCTCGTGTGTGCGGCGGTCGGCGCGGCATGCTCATCCGGCTCGGTCATTGCCATGTTCACCGCTGTCTCGGCGGCGCGCGCAGCAGGCGATACACGCATGTCCTCGGCGTCGATCGCGCTGGGCGGAAACATCGTCTTCTTCACCTTGTTCGCCGCCGTGGGCATCGTCGCGTCCGCGGTCGGTCTGACGTTGAAGACCCAGCGACGCGAACACGCCCTGTGGGTGATCCTCGGGATCCCCCGCAATCGAGTCAGGCGCATCCTGCGCACCGAACTGATGGTGCTCGGCACGATTGCCGGTGCGCTGGCGGTGCCGCTGGCTCCGCTGGTCGCGGGTATCGCCCTCGACCAGTGGACGGCCACGGGACTCGATCTGCACGGAGCGACGGTCGGCTTCGAGCTCTGGCACGTGGGCGTAGCCGTGCTGTTCGGGGTGGTTCCGTGTCTGCTGGGCGGCTGGGGAGTCACACGCCGCGCCGCCAAGACACCGGAGATGCGCGCCTTCCGGGACCTCTCGGATCCGCCGGCCCGGCCGGGTGCCGCACGCAGCGTTCTCGCCCTGTGTCTCCTCGCCGGAGTGGTCGGTATGTGGATTCCCGGGCTGGGACTGGAACTCGAAGGCGGCGTCGAACAGCGGACGGCCTTCGCTTTCGCCGGTGACCTGTTCCTCATCTGCCTCGCGCTGCTGATGGGACCGTGGGTTCTCACGCCTCTGATGAAGCTCTGGACCGCACTCGTACCGTCGCGCAGCATCACCTGGCACCTTGCCGTGCAATCGTGCCGTGCACGGGCAGCTCGAAGCGTCACTACGGTGCTGCCCTTCGCGCTCTCCCTGTCGTTCGTCGGGCTCTTCATGGTGATGGGGAACGTCATGCCCGGAAGCACAGCCGGGCTGGGTGACGTCATGGTTGTCCTGGGCTGGGTCTTCGTCGTGTCCTGGGTCGGCGGCCTCGCCGTGATCGCCCTGGTCGGGCGGGAGCGCACCCGTGACTCCGCCGTCGTGACGGTCGCCGGCGCACGACCGGGCGTGGTCACCCGGTCGACGATCTATGAGGGAGCCATCTACGCCGGGACGGCAATCCTCTTCGGCGCGATCTCCATCGCCGTCACGAGTGTCACCATCGCCGCGGGAGCCAGGATCAGTGTCGCCCGCGTTCTGAACGGTCTCCCGTGGGAAACGCTCGGCGCACTCGCCGCTGTGACCCTTCTGACCACCTGCCTCGCCCTTGCCCTCCAGGCTGCCCGCACGTCACGCACGGTCGCTGCCAGGGTCCTGCGTTCGTAACTCCGGCAAGACCACTCGCGTCACCGCCGCGCAACAAGATGAGGATCGACCCCAAATGTTCTCCAGGATCACTGGCTTCGTGCGCCGTCATACCCCGTCGGACCACCAAGGCGTCGCCTTGCAGGAGCGCACTCTCGTGAACAGCGCACACGCCGTCAAGCCGAAGGCACGACGCCGATGGCCCCGCACCGTCGCCGCCGCCTCGACGGTCGCTGCGCTCACCGCTTCCGTGTGCCACACCGGCACAACCGACAGGCATCCTTCGGCTCCAGGATCATCGAGCGCTGCTGGAGTGAGCGCAGAGCTGCAGAAACTCATGCGAGGTGTCCCATGGTCCTCGGGACAGTGGGGTCTTCAGGTCACCGACCTGAAGACCGGAAAGGTCGTGCAGTCCAAGAACGCCACGTCCAAGTTCGTGACAGGCTCGACGGCCAAGACCTTCGTCGTCGGCGCCGCGCTCGACACACTCGGGAGTAGCCATCGGTTCCGCACCCCCCTTGTTCGCTCCGGTTCGATATCGCACGACGGCCGCCTCTCCGGAGACCTCATCATGGTGGGAAGCGGTGATCTGACACTCGGCGGGCGGACCAACGCGCTCGGAAAGGTCGACATCCCGGATTTCGACCACACCGATGCAAATGCCGTGCCTGGTATGGCCACCCTCACGCGTGAGGACCCCCTCGCCGGCATCAACGACCTCGCCCGACAGGTCGCGGCGAGCGGCATCCGGCACATCGACGGAGACGTGGTCATCGACGACCGTCTCTGGGCACCTGTGGCGATCGGAGGCACACCCCTCACGCCAACAGTCGTCAACGACAACCTCATCGATCTGCTGATCACCCCTGCAGAGCCCGGCAGGCAGGCAACCGTCGACTGGCGCCCCAAGACCGCAGCGTTCACCGTCGACTCGCGCGTCACCACGACTCCCGCGGGGACGAAGCCGGCCGTGAAGACCGACTCTCCCGCTGCCGGACGCATCCGGATACGGGGTTCCGTACCGGCGGACGCCACCGCGCCCTTCATCGCGACGTACCAAGTGCCCGACCCGGCCGCGTTCGCCCGCACAGTACTCATCGAGGCACTCGTCAAGCATGGCGTCTCCGTCGACTCTCCAGCCCTGGGGGAAAATCCCAGCAACAAACTCCCGCCGGTGCAGAAAGTCAAAAGGCTGCCCGTCTCCGCAAGTTACACGTCACCCCCCTTCAAGGAATACGCAAAACTGATCAACAAGGTCAGTCACAACCTCGGCGCCAACCTTCTGCCGCCTCTGATGGCCGTCCAAAACGGCAAGCACACCTACGCCGACGGCATGAAGGCCGAACGGGAATTTCTTATGCGTGCCGGAATCGACCGTGATTCCTTCGATCTCGTGGACGCCCAGGGCCTCACCTGTGACAGGGCCACGCCGGCCGCCCAGACACAGCTACTGCGGAATCTCTCCCGGAAGGACTACTTCGGCGTCTTGTACGACTCCATGCCGGCCATGGGTGTGGACGGCTCGCTGGCCGGCGTCATCAAGCCCACCGACCCGGCCGCAGGCCACATCCGAGCCAAGACCGGCACTCTGATCGGTGCCGCCAACGGGAAGTTGGTACTGACCACCAAGGCACTCGCCGGATACGTCGATGCGGAGAACGGCCGCCGCTACGCCTTCGCCATCTACGTCAACGGCATCCCCGCACCGGGCAACACCGTGAACGGTGCCATCGATCTGGCACTCAAAGCCAACAAGCAGTTGGGCGCCATGGCCGCAACCATCTACCGGAACCCCAATCCCTGAGAGGCCGTTCGCTTTCCGAATGCCGTGTGCGGATTCCGCTGGTCAGGTATGAGATTGCGGCTGTGGCGGGGTCGCGACTCGTTGGTGATCGAGTCGGTGTGGGGGGTGGCGGATGCTGTGGATGCGGGCGGTGCTGGAAACGCGGCGGAAGGCTGCTGCCGTGCGGGTGGAGGAGCTCGAAGCCGAACTGGAGAGGTTGCGGGCGGCCTTGACGAACCTGAGGAGGTTCTCAGGCTTCGGACGATCGGCCCTGAGCGGTATCTGGAAGCGCTCGCCGAGGAGGAACAGCCGGCCGGGACGGTCGTCGGCCCGTCGCCGGGCAAGCCGGTGGGGCCGCGCTGTGCGGTGCCGCATCGTCAGAACCCGGCCGGGCCCGATGATCTGTCCGTCGACTGCCAGGCAGTGATGGCAGCGGCGGCCGAGGCCGGGGGTGACGGGCCGGGTGCTCGGCGGGCGGCCGTGGTGCTCGGCTGGGACCGTGCCTCGGCCTCACGCGTCGAGGGTGCGAGAGCACGGTTGAAGGGGCTGAGAGCACGGTTGAAGGGGCTGGTGGAACGGGGCTGGCTGGTGGAGGCAATGCCCGGAAGGTTCACGCTGCCGGCAGAACAGCGCACGGATGAGGCTGTGCGGCCGGGGGGTGGTTCATGAGGGCGATCATCGACCAGCGGATGACGGCTTCGCTCGTGTCGGTGCGTCGTTCGTGGTCCCGAACCAGGCGCCGGCCGCGCAGAACCCAGGCGACCCAGCGGCGGGGCAGTGGCTGGAAGCCGCGGACGACCTCGCTGCGGCGGACGATGTCGAGGAAGATCCCGAGATGCCGGCCGGTCCAGTCGGTGAGGTGGCCGGTGTGGCGGCCGTCGGCCCAGACTCGCGCCAGCCGCCGGAAGCGGCCCGCAGTCTGTGGCAGAAGTTCCCGGGCGCCGTCCCGGTCGGTCACGGACACCGGTGTGACCAGCACGACCAGGAGAAGTCCGAGTTTGCGGCGCTGACCGCCTGACCGCCCGACCGGCCCTTCCCCGCTCCACCTGGGCACTGGAGGCAGCTCGCCTCACTGCGTCAGCGGTTCGGGAGGGCGCGCAGGCCCATCACGCCGACGGATCCGACTTGCCACCCCTATCGATATTCGATAGATTCCCATCGCGATTCGATCTAGGGAGTGGCATTGGGGAAGCTGACGGCGCTGGCGCTGCGCGCCGTGATGGTGGTGCTGCACACCGGGGCGGTCTGCGCTCAGACGGTGATGGTGGCGATGCTGACGGGCGCCATGGAGGAGAGCGTGCTTGCGGGCCGCCGCACTCCGGTCCTCGTGATCGCAGTCCTGGGCGTTGTGACGGTCCAGGTCGTCCTGGTCTGCGTGTGGCGGCTGGTGACGATGGCACAGCGCGGAACCGTGTTCTCCCACGCCGCATTCCGCTACGTCCATATCGTGATCGGCGCGTTCGCGGCAGCCGCGCTCCTGGTGTTCGTGCTCGGAGCGGTGCTGGCACCTGGCGAGGTCGTGCCCCCTGTGGGTGTGGCCCTGCTGGGCGGGGTTTGCCTGGCGCTCTTCGGCAACGCGCTCATCGTGTTCGTGCTGCGGTTGCTGCTCGCCCAGGCCGTCGCGCGCGACATCGAGGCGTCGCAGCTGGGGGCCGAGTTGGCCGAGGTGATCTGATGCCGATCGTTGTCGCCATCGACGTGATGCTGGCCAAGCGGAAGATGTCCGTGGGCGAACTGGCGGAACGGGTGGGGATCACACCCGCCAACCTGGCCGTGCTCAAGAACGGCCGCGCCAAGGCGGTGCGCTTCACCACGCTCGCCGCGTTGTGCGAGGTGCTCAAGTGCCAGCCTGGAGACCTGCTGTGCTGGGAGCCCGATGACCCCGGGGACCGGGACAGGGCTGCGCACGAATCCGGAGCATCCGTCCCAGCTGGATCCTCGCCGTGACGACCGCAGTCGCGGTAGCCGGCCGCCTGCCCACGATCACCAGGTGCGACGCACTCGACCATCACTGCCGCGCGACCCGCTCCGCCTGGTCGTCGGCAAGCTCACGAGTGATGACCTGGTAATGACGTCCGCACGCCTCATCGCGCCACGGGCCGCTCCGTGCTGTCCGCAGGCGGTCGGTGCCTGCCGTGCGCCGAACACCGATGACGGACTCCACAAGGAACAAGACAGACCAGACACCGGCGTACGCATCGCACTGGGCATGCGCTACACCGGCCGACAGGGCAACATCTTCCACCTGGCCGGTCGCGACGGACCGACCATGGTCCGGGCCCGCTTCGTCGTCGGCGCCGACGGAGCCCGCTCAGGAGTCGCCCGAGACCTCGCTCTCGACCGCAACCACCACCTGGCGCCGAAGAAGTCTTCGCGCTACCCGGCAGCGACCGGCCCCCCACATTCCACTGCGTACTCGACCCCTCACTCGCCCCCGGCTATCTGGCCTGGGTAGTCAACGACGGCCACCACGCACATGTCGGAGTCGCAGGCTACGCCGACCGCTATCCAGACGGTCTTCGCCGAGCCATGGAGCGGTTCAGCGCCTCAGCGCCCTGACTGGCCGGCGTCGAACGTCCCGGAGCGGTGGAGCGGCGCGCAGGCCCCATACCCGTCGGCGGCCTGCTGCGCCGCATCAGCTGCGCCGACGGGCTTCTCGTGGGGGATGCGGCAGGCGCGGTCTCCCCACTCACTGCCGGCGGCCTGGACCCGTGTCTACGGCAGTCGCAACTGGCAGCTGAGGTCCTCGACGACGCACTGCGCACCGGAAGACCGTAAGCACTCACCGACTACGACGGGGCCGCACTCCGCCCTCACTTCCGCGGACGACTCATGCTGCGCCGAGCATTGGCCCACGTGCGGAGGCCCACAACCACAGCAGCAGCGGCCTTCACTCTGCTACGCGCACTGTTCGGTCGGGCCGCGGCCGGCCGAGCCCTCTTCGGCAAGAGATCCTTCCCCGACCCCAGAACCAAGTGACCCCACCGAGCGAGAGGCCAAGCCATGCCCGCATCCCCCGTACCAGCACCCATTAAGCTCATCACTACGATGGCGGGGCTGGCTGTTACCTGCGGACTCCTGACGGCTTGCAGTGCCGATAGTTCCGACGTGACGTACAAAGCGTGGACCGAAGGAGGCAACCTGCAATCCGTCAGGCACGACTACACCGATGGCCTCAACGGTGCGGTAAGCGTGCCGGCCAAGGTGAGCGGAGCGAGCTGGAGCGCACGGGAGGACGGCGGGCATGCTCCACGCCTCAAGGTCGTGCCTACTGGCAAGGGCGTGGCGCACTGCGTCCTGATGGAAGCCGACGGTCGCGTCCTGGATCAACGGAAGGGCGCAGCAGGCCGGCCGGTGACATGCTCTGCCCAGCGGTAGTACGCGCACGCCGGCGCGCGCCGATCTGCCGTAGCCCCCGTGCTAATTCGTTTTTCGCCGGCCTGTGATTGCTGGCCGGCGATTACCGTGGCGGCAACAGCGACGCCGACGACAAGCGCCCAGACGGCGAGCACCGCGGCCTTGGTCGCACCCGAGTGGTAGGGCCCGCTTCCAAGGGGCGTCCAGTAGTCCGCGAGGTCGATGGCGCAGGCGCGCGACCCGCCGGTGACCGACACCGTGAAACCACCGTTGTCGATCGTCCGGCCGCGCGCCCCGAACCCGCCGAGCACATGAGGGGGTGCCGTCAGGCATTCGGGTCCCCGCGGCCCGCCAGGCCTCACCACAGACGAGGTGCTCCTGTCTGTTGCGCCCCGGCCCTCCGCAGGACCGCGGGGATTGGCCACGTGGAGCAAGATCTACACTGCTCATGGCGACTGGACTCCCGCCTCCAGTGAGGGATCACGGGGCGGGCGTTCGGAGTTCATGAGCGCCATGCTCGGGGATGGCGCTCGCATTCTGACGAGGGTGGACTGATGGCGGCAATACCTTTTGACGCGGCGTTGCTGGACGGATACCGCGCCGTGCGGGAGACCGGTGCGGGCCCGATGAGCCTGGAGCGGCTGTCGTCCGTCCGTACCGAAGACGCCGCGGAGGTGCCGACACTCGACGAGCTGCGGCGGGGTGGGCAGTTCGAGGTGACCTCGGTCCCCGTTCCGGGGGCGTCCGGTGCCTCTGAAACCGAATTGCTGATCTGCACGCCTGCCGCCGTGGCGGGTCCTGCCGCGTCGCGCCCGGTCCTCTACTTCGTGCACGGCGGCGGCTACTTCAGCGGCGATCCACGGCACCTGTTCTTCATCAAGCCGCTGCTGAGCGAGGCCGAACGGCTCGGGGCATCGCTGATCTCGGCAGGGTATCGGCTCGCTCCGGAACATCCGTATCCCGCACCGCTCGACGACGTCTACGCCGGGCTGCTGTGGACCGCTGAGCACGCGGCCGAACTCGGTTTGGACGCGGACCGGATCGTCGTCGCGGGGACCAGTGCCGGCGGTGGCCTGGCCGCCGCGCTGAGTCTGTCGGTGCGCGACAAGGGAGGCCCGCAGCTGGTCGGGCAGTTGCTGATGTGCCCGATGCTCGACGACCGCAACGACACTGCTTCGGCCCACCAGATGGACGGTGTCGACCTCTGGGACCGCAGCTGGAACGGCTTCGGGTGGACGGCCCTGCTCGGCTCCGCATGTGGCACCCCGGACGTCTCGCCCTACGCCGCACCGGCCCGCGCCACGGATCTGTCCGGACTGCCCCCGGCGTTCATCGACGTCGGCTCGGCAGAGACGCTGCGCGACGAGGCCGTAGCCTACGCCGACCGGATCTGGCGGGCCGGCGGCTCTGCCGAGCTGCATGTGTGGTCCGGCGGCTACCACGCGTTCGACCTGGTGGTCCCGGACGCGGCGATCAGCCGAGCAGCGTGGCAGGCCCGCCGTTCCTGGCTGGAGCGGGTTCTGGCGGCGGCCTGACATCCCACACACGTGGCTCGCTCCGCGCATGCTCGCTCCGGCAGAACGTGGCCGTCGTAAAGATCCCCGACACCGTCAGGCACTGCTCATGGCCGGCCGTGCTGTGCGGCGCGGAAGCTGCGCCCGATCCCGACGCCCGCCCCTCCTCCAAGCGCCGCAGGGGTGCGCCCAGGCGGCGCATGACGGGGGCGCGGCCGGGCACCAGGTTGTCGGGATGCAGGAGGGCCGGGTAAGCCTGGGGAGGTTGAGCGGCCCTCCTGCCCCCATACGACAGCGTCTCCGTACGCGACGCCCGGGCATTCTCACGTCCAGGAGCGCGGCGACTTAAGAGGCGAACGTTGTTCGATGCGGCATCAGGGTCTGTTGTGATGGCTCTTGGACGGTGTCGCGGAGCCAGATGACGATTGCTGCGACGGTGAGGGTGCCGTTGAAGATGTAGTCGCGTCTGTCGTACCTGCTGGCCACCGCGCGGTGCTGCATCCACTTGCCGACGCAGCGCTCGACGGCACTGCGGCGGCAGTACTGCGTCTTGTCGAAGGCTGGAGGACTTCCGCCGGCCTGGCCCTTGCGCCGGCGGTTGGCCCGCTGATCCTCGGGTTGCGCGACGGTCGCCTTGATACCCCGTCTTCGCAGGTAAGCACGGTTGTCGTAGCTGGAGTACGGCTTGTCACCGCGGACACGATCCGGACGGCTGCGGGGCCGGCCCGACCCACGCCGTCGGATCCGCAGCCCCTCCAGCACGGGGATGAACATGGGGCTGTCGCCTCGCTGACCTGGAGAGGTCTGCCAGGTCAACGGGCGAGCCCGGTCATCGGCCAGCGGATGGACCTTGCTGGTCGGTCCACCTCGCGAGCGCCCCAGCGCCTCACGCCCCTTTGTGTCCACACACGCATCGCCCCCTTTTGCGGAAAGTCCCGCGGTGGCCGACGACGCGGCACACCTTCCTTCTCGATGTCCTTGGCCAGGGTCCCGTCGGGGTCGGTGGTGCCTGCTTCGATCTGTAGCTCGGTCAGGATCTGCTGCCAGGTTCCGTCAGCTGACCAGCGGCGGTGATGTTCGTAGACGGCCTGTCAGGGGCCGTACCGTTCGGGCAGGTCCGGCCAGGAACATCCGTACGGGCCCTGAGTAGCACCCCGTTGATCACTATGCGGTGATCGGCTCACTGCCCACCAGGCTTGCCATTGGCGGGCAGCAACGCCGCGATCTTCTGCCACAGCGCGTCCGTGAGCTCATGTCGCCGCGCCATACGACGCAACTGCCCAGCCAGAGCACTGATCCACCACCCCGGCAAGAGCCGTCAGAAACAGCCCAGGTGCACGACCTCATCGTGCGGCCAGTCGGTCGAAGGCTGCCTGGCTGCGCTCGTCCGCAGGCCGGCAGATCATCAGCCGCTGGTCCGGGTCCTGCATCGGTGCCAGCATCTCGTAGTGCACGGCGACCGGGCCGACCTCGGGGTGGCGCATCTCCTTGCTGCCGCGGCCGTTCCCTCTGACGTCCTGCTCGGCCCACCGGCTGGCGAAGCCGTCGACGTGTGTGGTGAATCGTGTGATGAGAGCGGCCAGCATCTGGTCATCCGGATGCGCGGCCCACGCGGCCCGCAGGTGTGCGGCACCCTCCCGCAGCACCCGGTCGCGGTCGACGTAGAGATCACGGGTTCGCGGGTGCATCAGGCAGAGCCACATCGCGTTGCGCCGCTCCGGCGGCAGAGTGGCGAAGTCCAGCAGGAGGCGGGCCATCTCGTCGTTCCAGGCGAGGATGTCGGTGCGGTGGTTCATCAGCATGGCCGGCATCGGTGACAGGTCGGCGACCAGCCGGGCCAGCGGCGGTGCCGCGGTGGTGGCCGGGCCGTCGACGTCGCGGGCCCGCTGCCGGGCCAGGTCGAAGAGGTAGGCACGTTCATCGGCGCCCAGCCTCAACGCCCGGGCCAGTGCCTCCAGAACCTCCGCCGAGGGCCGCGGCCCGCGAGCCTGTTCCAGCCGTACGACGTAGTCGACGCTGACCCCGGCCAGCTCGGCGACCTCTTCACGGCGGAGTCCCGGGGTCCGTCGGGCCTTTCGCCGCGGTGGCAGGGCGAAGTCGCGCGGATCCAGCCGCTCGCGCCGGGTTCGCAGGAACGCGGCCAGCTCCTGTGTCGTGTCCACGGTCTGGGAGGCGGTGTGCGTCGTCATGTTCGGTGCAACAGCGAGGGTAGGACCGGCGTTCCCAGGATGTCCCTTCCCTTACCCCGGGCCCGCCTCCGTCGCAGCCTTGTTCCCGGCACCGATCACGATCACGACCACTGGAGGACGCGATGCCACTCACCCTCGACACCTACCGACTGCTGGGCCGGTCGGGGCTGCGGGTCTCACCGCTGGCACTGGGCGCGGCGACCTTCGGCACCGAATCGGGCTGGGGCGCCGAACAGGACGAGGCGCGCAAGTTGTTCGACCTGTATGTCGAGCGAGGCGGGAACTTCATCGACACCGCCAGCACCTACAGCGGCGGTACCTCGGAACGCCTGCTGGGCGAGTTCGCGCGGAACCGGCGCGAGAGCCTGGTACTGGCGACGAAGTACACGACTCTGCGCCGCCCCGGAGACCCGAATTCCTCGGGCAGTCACCGCAAGAGCCTGTTCGCCTCGGTGGAGGAGAGTCTGCGACGGCTCGGCACGGACTACGTCGACCTGCTCTACCTGCACGTCTGGGACTTCACGACACCCGTCGAGGAGATCCTGCGCGGCATGGACGACCTTGTCCGGCAGGGCAAGATCCTCTACGTGGCGATCTGCAATACCCCCGCCTGGCAGGTCTCGCGCATGCAGACCGCCGCCGCTCTGCGCGGCTGGTCACCGCTGATCGCGCTGCAGATCGAGTACAACCTGATCGAGCGCACCGGGGAGCGAGATCTGATCCCCATGGCTCGCGAGATGGGGCTGGGCGTCGTCCCGTACTCGCCCCTAGCCGGCGGCGTCCTCACCGGCAAGTACAGCCGCGCCGACCTGGCGGCGGACGCGGGTGTCGGCGACGGCACCCGCAGGGCCTTCAACGTCGCACTCGGTGCGGTCACCGAACGCAACCTCGCCGTCGCTGAAGTCGTCGGTGAGGTCGCCGAGGAGACGGGCCGTACCCCCGCGCAGGTTGCACTCGCGTGGACCTTGCGGAACCCCGGTGTGACGGCCCCGATCATCGGTGCCCGCACGCCGGCTCAACTGGAGGACAACCTGGGCGCGTTGGAAGTCGACTTCACCGTAGCCCAGCTGGCCCGCCTCGACGAGATCAGCACGGTCAGCCTCGGTCACCCGCACGAGCTGCTCGCGAGCGACCACATCCGCGCGGTCACCCGGGGCGAGCTGAAGATTCCGATCCGCCGCTGAGTTCCACGCCGGCGCCGAGCCCTGGAGCCGGACGACGCGGGGGAGCACCCTCGCCGGCAGCTGGTCCGCAAGCGGGCGCCGGACTGGGAAGAGCGACCAGGAGAAGGAGCCGAAGCCGGGGAGTCTCAAGGGCGTTGGTCCCGGGAGGCCGCGCGCAGCAGGACAGAGACTCCTGGGCTCCAGCGGGTGGAATTCGAGGGTCCGGTCGCCGGTGCCGTGCCGTGCCGTGCGGGGAGGCGACGAGAACGGTTGCCGGATGGCGCCGAGGGCCCCAGCTGGCCGCGAGCCGACCCCGGCTCGACGGCTGGAAGCGCTGATCTACCGTCACCGGAACCAACCACGCGTCGTCCAGCCACTTCCCGGTCCTGCTCGACGTCCTCGGCCTCGCCGAGGACGGCCGGACGGTCCCTGATGCCGGATGGCCCGCGGCGGAAGGAGATCCAGCGGATGGCCGAGCGGCTCCCGGGCGGGGACGTGCAGGCTCTGCAGCAGTCGTGAACCGGTAGCCGTGGGTTCCGTATTCACCAGCGCGGCCGCGAACCGGCCTGCGAATCCGAACTCGTTCCTCGCTCAGGCTCCTACAGCCCCCGTCACCGCGGCCGAGCCACCGGACGTGCCTGACCCTTTCGTGTCGCGACGGCCCAACCGCAGAGAAGGGTTCGGTGGTCATCAGTGGTGGCAGCCCGGTTGCCGGGGAATCCGCCACGATCAGCTCACGCGCCCGGGCACCGTCCATGCGCGTTTCACGAGTTACCCGGGGAGGAGCCGTGCCCGACCGCGCACGAGGCCGTCAGCAGGGGGGTGTTCAGGGCCGTGGTAGGGCCAGCCCTTGCAGCAGCAGGGTGAGGGCGAAGCTGAACCGGTCGTGCCCGGTGCCCCAGGTGAGCTCCCGCGCATGGGTGACGGCGTGTGGGAACAGCTCGGGTGGCGGCATCCGAAGTCGTTCCTCGATTTCGGCGCGGTCGATCGCACGACCGTCGAAGTCCTCGCTCCGCCGCCGGGCCGGGGGTGCCGTCATCAGCCGATTCACCGGCGACGAAGGCACTTGCGCCTGAGAAGGAAGGCCACCGCTCGGTCCACTGCACATCGCGGGGGCCTGCGACCGGCACCTGCCTCCGACGCTGATCGCGGGCCGCCTCGGTACCTTGTGCCGGACGGTGGGGCGCGAGCGCGGCGGGAGAGCGACGATCCGCGCAGACGTTTCGTGACGGCCCTGGTGGGAGCGACCGAACCCGAGCGGCAACCGTGGATCAGGGCGCAGGACACGGCCGATCAGGTGGACCGCCGGCGGCACGTGCGAGAAGAACCTCCGTGCCGTCCGCCGCAGGCGGACTTCCGCGGCCGCCGGACCCGACCGTCGCCGTGGGCCTTGGAAGACGGTCTGCGAGCGGCATCGCCGCTGGTCGGCGGGCGGCGCCTGGGACCGGGGCCTGCCGGGCTGTCGGTTGCCGGTCCGCTCGACCTCGTTGCGCCGCCGGTAGCGCTCACGGTCGGACCCCGCAGGTCTGTCACCGGTGCTGCATCCTGGACTTCGATCACTGTGGTGGTGGGCAGGGAGGCGGCCATGGTGCGCAACTCGGTCCCCTCGTGGCGGCGAAGAAGGCACCGGCGAAGAAGACGCCCGCGAAGAAGGCGCCAGAGGGCACCGGCGATGAAGGCGCCTACGAATAAGTCGGTTCCACGGCGGAGGTAGACCCATATGAGGGCGGTACATGCCCCCGGAGGCGGTCACGGGTCCGGGCTGGAACGGTTACGTACACCGATTTCTGGGCCGGGTGCTGGCGGGTAGAGCCGGGTGGTGGGCGCACGGGGCGGTGGACTCGGGGCTCGCTATGGGCGCGGTGGGTGGGCGGGCAGTGCCCATTTCGCCACCCGCTATCTGCACTGGCCACGAAGCGCCGAGTGGACCATGTGGCCTGGGTAGCGGGCCACGATTCGTTTCGGCGGGCGCCGGTTGACCGAGCCGTCGGGATCGAGGAACCGGCGGTGGTTTATGCCCAGACGCGCCAGCCACCGGCCCACGGTGCGTTCGCTGATCCGCACGCCGTGGCCCGCGAGTTCGAGTGCGATCCTGCGGGCGGACCGCTTGCTGTCCCGCCGCAGCTGCTCGATCCGTTCGACGACGTCGGGCGGAGTTTGGGTCGGTGAGGTGTGCGGGACGCTCAAACGGTCCTGCAGCCCGGCTTCGCCGTACTGGTCGTAGCGGCTCTTCCATTTGGACAGGCAGGCGCGGGAGACTCCAGTCTCGGCGGCGACGTGGGCGATCGGACGGGTGCGGCAGCGTTCGAGCCTTCGGCGTCCCTGGATGGTCAAGGGGGGTCTGAGCGTACGGAACGGAAGCGGGCGACCGCCCGCGCCGCCGCGCGGACGGTGGTCACCCGCCTGGCGGAACCGGCGCGGGGCCGGCCTCGGCGGGCAGGCGCTCCAGGAAGCCTGCCACGGTCGTCACCGGTCCCGCCCAGCCCAGTCGGCGGCCGAGCCGTGTCATCTGGGGCAGTTCCAGGCTCTCGTCCGCCGTGTCGGCGACATGTGCCGGCCAGTCGACGACCGGGCCGTCCCAGGCGACCCGGCCGTTCGCCAGGACGATCACCCGGTCGAAGTGCTCCACGCAGAAGTCCATGTCATGGGTGATGGCGAGGACGGTCCGTCCGTCGGCGGCCAGGCTGTCGACCAGGTTCCCCAGCAGGACGATCGAGGCGTGGTCCTGACCGGTCGTCGGCTCGTCGAGGACGACGACCGGGGTGTCCATGGCCAGGACCGAGGCGAGGGCGACCCGCTTGCGTTCGCCGAGCGACAAGTGATGAGGGTGGGTGTCACGGGCCGCCGTGAGGCCCGTCCGCCGCAGGGCCGACTCGACCAGCTCCGCGCGGCGCGCGGCCGGGAAGCGGAGGTTGCGCGGCCCGAACCCCACCTCCTTGACGACGCTCGCCGCGTGCAATTGGTCGTCCGGGTTCTGGAAGACGAATCCCACGGTGCGGGCGAGTTCGGCGATGCCGAGCCTGTCGGTCGGCCGGCCGTCGATCTCGACGGTTCCGGAAGCCGGACGCTCAATGCCGACGAGGTGCCGTGCGAGGGTGCTCTTGCCCGCGCCGTTGGCACCGACGATCGCCACCCGTTCACCGGCCCCGACACCGAAGGACACCCCGTCCAGGGCCGTTGTGCCGTTGGGGTAGCGGAACGTCAGGGAATCGATCCGTATGATCATCGCCGGTCTCCTCGGTCTCCTCGGTCTCCTCGGTCTCCTCGGTCTCCTCGGTAGAGGCGGCCCGCCGTCTCGCCGAATCCCTCGGCGGCGGCGTCGAGGGTCACCGGAAGCGGCTTGCGGTCCGGCCAGAGCCGCCGGGCCGCGGCACGGCGCGCGGCCACCGTGTAGCGCAGGGGTGAGACCCCCCATTCCTCCAGCCGTTCGTCCGCCAGCACCTCACCGGGCGGGCCCTGCGCCACGATCGCTCCCCGGTCGAGGACCAGGACACGATCGGCGGCGCGGGCCAGGCGTTCCATGCGGTGTTCGATCAGCAGCACGGTCACGCCCTGCTCCTTGAGGGTGCCGAGCGCGTCGAAGACCAGCGCGTTCCCGGCCGCGTCGAGCTGCGAGGTCGGTTCGTCGAGCACCATGACGGTCGGCCGCATGACCAGGATCGACCCGATGGCCAGCAATTGCTGCTGGCCGCCCGACAGTTCGTACGGCGACCGGTCGCGCACCCCGGTGAGTCCGAGGTCCTCCAGGACGGGGTCGATCCGGGCCGCCATCTCGTCCCGCGGGACGCCGAGATTCTCCAGGCCGAAGGCGATCTCCTCGCGTACGGAGAAGCGGGCGCCGGATATCTGGTTGAACGGATTCTGCATGACCAGCCCGACCTCGCCGACCAGTCCGGACAGCGGTGTTTCGGCCAGATCCCGGCCGTTGACCCGGACCACTCCCTCCGCCGTACCGCCGGTGAGATGGGGAACGGTGCCGCTCACCACTCCGGCCAGGGTGCTCTTGCCCGTGCCGCCGCCGCCCACCACCGCGCACAGTTCGCGCGGGGCGACCTCGAAGGCGACATCGGTGAGGGCCGGCCGGGAGCCGGTGGGGTAGGTGAAGGAGAAACCCTTGACTTCGATCAACGCAGTACTCCCCAGACGTTCACGGTGACCGCGAGCGCGGCGCAGAGCAGCATCGCGGCGCGGAGGCAGCGCTGTACCCCGCTGTCGGGTACCTCCGTGAGGCTCGTGGGACGGCGGGTGGCGCCAAAGCCCCGGGTCTCCATGGCGGCGGCGCGTTCACCCACGTCGGTGAAGGCGCCGAGAATCAGCGGGCCCATCAGCGGTACCAGCGCCCGCGCCCGCCCGCGCAGCCCGTGGATCACCTGGCCGCGTGCCTGCTGGGCATGGAGGATGCACGTGGCGCGGCGGTTGAGCGCCGGCACGATCTGAAGCGCCGCCGACACGATGTAGATGAGGCTCGGCGACACGTTGCGTTCGCTCAGGGCGCTCATGAACGCGCCGGCGTGGGTGGTGAGGAGCAGAAGGAAGAACCCGCTCATCAGCACCAGGATGTGCAGCGCCGTCTGCAGGGCGAAGGAGACACCCTCGCTCTTCAGCTCCAGCGGGCCGAGCCGGGCGATGACATCGTGGGCGCCGGGAAGAAAGAATCCCTGGATCACGAACAGGACCACGGCCACCGGAACCCAGAACGTGGCGAGCAGGAGGAGGAATCGGCGTAATACTCGCGCGCCGATCGCGGCCGGAAGGAGGAGGGCGGCGAAGAGCAGCAAGGGCCACCGGTAATCCACCACGGCGAAAGCGCAGACCGTCACGGTCACGGCGAAGACGAGTTTCGTCAGGGGATTGAGCCCGTGAATCCCGGAAACGCCGTCCGTGCGGGCGGCGTTCCGCACGGCGTTCACGCCGCCCTCACCAACTCGGCACGCGGCGCCAGGACATGCCGCTCCCGGACGAACGGGAAGCGATACAGGAATCCCGGTGGCAGGCCCTTGAGAATGGCCATCGCGAGCACCACCGTCAGCGCCTTGTCGAGCGGATCGGCCACCAGCCCTTGCAGGGTGGCCGCCTTGAGCATGCCGTTCCCGAACGCCTGGAAGGTCGCGATGAGCGCGGACTGGCCCACCGATCCGCTGGCGTTGCCGAAGACGAAGGCGGTGATGGGGGCCGAGATGACGCCCGCCACCACTCCGATCAAGCCACCGGCGAGCACCGCGGTGGGCAGCCGCCGGAACATCCCGGCGCGGGCCAGCACGCCCGCGGTGAAGCCGATCATGGCCGCCGTCACAGCGTACGGCAGGGCGCCGGGAGTGATCGTCATGCCCACGATGACGCTGGCCAGCGCCCCGGTGGCGGCCCCGGCGGCAGGCCCCGCGACCACTCCCACCAGCACGGTGCCGATGGAGTCCAGTTGCAGGGGAAGGCCGCTGAAATAGACGATCTTGCCCATCACTATGTTCACCGTGATGGCCACGGGTAACAGAGCCACGGTGGTGGGAGGCAGCCGGGCCACCGCGCCGGAGACGATCAGCAGGGCGCCGAGTGTGTAACCCACCAGCGCCAGCAGTGCGATCGGGCCACCCACGCCGTGCTTCGAAGTGGGGTGGACGGCGATGAGCCCCGCGTAGGTCACGAGCACCACGCCGGTGCCCATGCCGATGCGCCATCGTTCGTTCAGCCATGGCGGGGCGGAGCGATTGAAACCAGCCATTGTTTGACCTCATTCCACCGGCAGCCAGGTGATTACCGGAAATTCAAGCGCGCACACTAGCAGGGCCTCTCCAATGCGTGTCAACGCTCGGCGACTTTGCCGATTCCTGGGCAACCGGCGAGGTGGCAGGGGGCGGTAACTCGCTTATCCAGGGGGTTGGTTGACAATGATCGGGTACCTGGTGTGGGATCGCTCGGGTAGCTGGCCAACCGGTCACGATCATTTGTCCGGGTTGACGTGAGGTGAACTCTTCGCCATCTCTCGGACAGCTCTCAGAATTAAGGAACGTGGCATGGATGTTTTCCGTTCTTTTGCCGATGCCTATACGGCCGGCCTCCAGGCGGTCCTCGACGAGGGAAGCGACATCGCCTCGGTCCGCGACCCGCTCTCCAAGGCATCCGACTTCGGCCGCAACGACCGTCCCTACCGCGAAGTCATCGCCCACCGCAGCACGGTCGAGGACCCGACGTCCTGTCTCGCCGTGACCCCGCACCTGCCGGTGAACCTCTCCTACTGCTTCGGTCTCCTCGCATGGTCGCTCGACGGGCGCAACGACGTGGAGACCCCCGCGTACTACCGCCGGGGCGCCCACGAGTATTCGGACGACCAGCACACCCTCAGCGGCGCCTTCGGCCACCGGCTCATCACGGCCAACGGCAACCAGCTGGAGGAGGTCGTCGGCCGCATCGAGCGCGACCCCGCCCACCGCCGCGCCTTCGCCCTGGTCCTGGAGCCGCAGGACAACTTCCGGCAGTCGCGGGAATACCCCTGCGCCGTGGGCGTGCACCTCTTCCTGCGGGACGGGGCTCTCGTCTGGCTCACCGTGATGCGTGCCCAGCAGGCGCTGACCGTCCTGCCGTACGACGCCTTCCTGTTCATGGGCCTGCAGCAGTACGCCGCCGGTCTGCTCGGCGTACCCGCCGGCCGGTACATCCACCAGGCCGGCACGTTCCACTTCTACGAGAACGAGACGGCGCTCGCCCGGAAGATCACGGACGACCCGGCGGTGCCCGCCTCCCTGCCCGCCTTCCCCACCACCCCGGAGGGCGCCCGCGAGGCGGCCCGGGAACTCGTCGATCTCGAATCCCGGCTCCGTCAGGCGGCCTTGGCCAAGGACACCGCCGCGGTCGACAAGATAGCCGCGACGCCGGCCGTCACCGACTACGCGGACGTGGCCCGCGCCTGTCTGGCCACCCACGCCTACCGCAAGCTCGGCGACACCACCTCCCTGGTGACCAGCCGTGCGGCCGAACCCGCCGTGGCCGAGCTGATCTCTTCGATCTGATCACCGGAATTGCAGGCCCCCACGTGATACTGACGGTTCGTACCCCCATGGAACCGCGATGTCCCGACTCCACCGCCCAGCAGGAGCTGGCCGACCGCCTCTCCCGCCGCCGCGAGCTCTTCGAGCGGGCCGCTGACCCCACCTCCCACCCGGTCCGGGACCCCTACCTCTTCCCGATCATGGCCGCCCTGGTCCCCGTCGCCACCAGCCGCGGCGGCGAGGTCGCCTACCCGGGCGACCCCATGTGCCTCTATTCGGCGCTCTCCCTCACCGTCGAGCGGTCCGTCGCACGCCTGGAGCGAGGGCTCCCCGAACAGCCGTCCCTGGACGACGTGGCCGCCGACTGGGGTCGCTACCCGGACGACGCCTACCGCCTCGCCGAGGACGGACCCCGCTCCGTGCTCGTGGCGGACAGCCGTACCACCGACGGCCATGTCTTCGACCCGCGCATCTGGGACGATGTGGCCCGCACGGCGTTCATCACCGAACTCCGGGCGCTGCGCCCCAAGGTGCTGCTGCTCAGCTCGGTGTCGGCCGGCCACCGCTATGCGCTGGAGATGGCCGAACTGGCCAAGGAGCAAGCCCCCGGCTGCCTGGTGATCGTCGGCGGCAGACACGCCGACGAGACCGTCCGCTACCAGGGCGCCACCGGCACGGCCGACCTGTCCTGGAGCAGCACCGTGGAAGTCATCCGCGACGGGCGCGCCCGGCCCGTGGTCGACTTCGTGGTCGCGGGGGACGGATCACCCCTCCTCGACCTGCTGTTACGCGCGGCCGCACTGGTCATGACCCCCGAACCAGGCCCCACCTCCGTCGAGGAGGTCCTCGACGCCCTCGCACTCGTCGCCGCCCACGACGGGACGATCAAGGGGGCCGGCAACATCGTCGGCCTCACGGCGGACGAGGCCGTGCTCGTCCCCGTGCGGGGTGAGCGCATCGACGCCTCGCAACTCCCCTCGCCGTACCAGGCATTCTCCGTGCGAGCCCGGTTCGGCATCTTCACCCGCGCGGGCAGCTCCCCCCTGGGCAGCCGGACCGCCCATGTGATGACACTGGACGCCTGCCCCTTCAAGTGCACCTTCTGCTCCGAGAGCATCCAGGTCTCCAAGCGCCCCACACGCTTCGCGGTGTCCGAGACCGAGCACGTCGCCCAGCGCATCGAGCAACTGGTCGGCTGGGGAACGGAAGCCGCCTTCTTCGACGACCCCGTCTTCTGGGGCGGCAACTGGAAGGCCATCACCGACTTCTGCCACGACCTGGCACGCCTGCGCGCCCGCAATCCGCGGTCACGGTCGTTCGAGTGGGGCGCACAGCTCACCGTGGACGTCGTCCTCAACCGTGCCAAGGCGCAGGAGGTTCACGAGGCCCTCGACCTCATGCGGGAGAACGGCTGCACCTACGTCTACATCGGCATCGAGAGCATGGCCCAGCAGGTCATGCGCAACGTCGGCAAGAACCTGCTGCGCCGCAACCCCGAGGCATGGGTGAGCAAGGTACGGGAAGCCCTGAGCACCATCAGGGACCACGGGATCCGCGTCGGCAGCTCCGTCCTGTTCGGACTCGACGGCGAGGACCGCGACTCCATCGAGGAGACGATCGAGGAGATAGGCCGGCTCATCGACGACGGACTGCTCGTCATGGCCAGCCCCAACATCCTCACCTACCACCCCGGCACCGCCATCACCGCGGCACACGGTCAGGACCGGCTCGACTACCACTCGCGCAAGGACAACCGGCCACCCTACACGTACTTCGAAGAGGCGTACCCAGAAGTGGTCTCCCGGCTCCTGGACGAAGACGACATCTGGTTCATCCACGAGGCCTCGGCCAAGCGCTGGGGCAGCACCCGCAACAGCGCCGCCGAGTCGGCGACCCCCGTAGGCGCATGACGCCCACCAGCGGAAGGATTCCCTTGAAAGACCATGTGCTGGACGTCGACGAGAAGAGCTACTGGGGGCCGTACTACTCGTACTTCCCCGCGCTCGCCCGTTACATCCCGCTGGGCGAGTATGCCCGCCGGGTCCGCCCGAGGGCCTGCGTGCTCGGCGCCTCGGACGGCAAGTTCGCCCTTCCCCTGCTGCGCGCCGGCTGGGAGGTCGTCGGCGTCGAGACCGACGCGCTCTTCCTGAACGGGGGCGAATTCGACCTGGTCGACGGCCACCACGAGGTCGTCGGCCTCCGGCAGCGGCTTGCCTCCGAGGGCCTCACCGACGACTGCGTCATCGTCGAGCAGGACTACATGACCCTCCCGGCCTCGGGCGACTTCCAGCTGGTGATGGGAAGCGGCCTGTGGTCGATGCCCCCCAACCGGGCGCACACCCTGGAAGCGCTCATCCACCACGCGATGGACATGGTCGCCCCGGGCGGCATCTTCTTCGGCGAGTACCTGATCGGGCTCAACGACGAGGAGCGTCGGTGCGGTTACTACCCGCCCAGGGAGGAGATGGACACCATCGTCGACCGTCCCGGCTGGCAGCTCTTCGAGAACGCCGACCTCGGCATCCGGGGCGAGAGCCACCTCGGCTACGAAGAATGGCACTACCATCGGTACGCCGCCGCCATCGTGCACCGCATGCCGCTGCCCACCACCCCCGAACCGGCCCCGTGACCTCCACGGACCTCGCACGGACCGGCGGGCGCTCCCACCTTCCCGGGGGCGCCCGCCCGGCGGTCGTCGTCTCGGACCTGGACGGCACCCTCCTGAACGCGGACCATGAGGTCGGCGAGCGCACCGCCGAGGCCCTCACCGCGGCCGTGGCGGCCGGCGTGCACCTGGTCCTCGCCACCGCCCGCCCCGCCTGGTCCGCCCGGCAGGTGCTGCTGCCGCTGCGCGGCCTGGGCGCGTCCCTCGTCTCCTCGAACGGCGCCGTCACCGGCGATCTGGACGACCTCCGGCCGCGGCGGGTCCGCGCCATGGCACCGGCCCGGGTGCGCGAGGCGCTCACCCTCCTCGGCCCGGTGCCCTGGGCTCTGGACCGCCCCTCCGGGCGGCTGCTCGGACCCGACTGGCCGGACGTCCTCAGCAGCGGGGGAGCCGACGCGCCCCGAGTCGGCCAGGTGCCGGACGACGAGGACGTCCTCTGCCTCATGGCCCTGCGCGCCGACCCGCCCCCGCCCGCCCTCCTCGCACCCGCCGGCCTCGGCTGGACCTCCTCGGACGCCGGACTGGTCGAGGTCTCGGCGCCGGGGGCCGACAAGCGGTCGGCCGTCTCATGGCTCCTCGGCACCCGGGGTCTCGACTGGAGCGCCGTCGTGGCCTTCGGCGACGCGCCCAACGACCTGAGCCTGCTGCGCGCGGCCGCCAGGGGGGTGGCCATGGCCAACGCCGTTTCTGACGTACGGTCTTCGGCGACGGAACTGACGGCCTCCCACGACGAGGACGGGGTGGCCATGTGGGTGGAGAGGAACCTGCTGTGAGCGAAGAGAACCCTTTCGGCGGCCCACCGGCGGGGAAGATATGGATAGTCGGCGGCCCGGGCTGCGGTAAGTCGACCCTCGCCGGACTGCTGACGCGGTCCGAGGCGCCCCCGGTATGCCTGGACGCCCTGTTCTGGGGACCCGGGTGGACACCGGTGCCGGAGGAGGAGTTCATCGCCGAGGTCGGCAAGGCACTTGAGGGCGAACGCTGGGTGGTGGACGGCCAGTTCCCCGCCGCCGTCGCGGCCTACGCGCACACCGCCGACTGCGTGGTCTGGGTCGACCCGCCGCTGCGCCTGGCCTGGCCCCGGCTGCTGCGCCGCACCCTGCGCCGCTGGATACGCCGGGAGAAGCTCTGGGGCGGTACCCGGGAAACCCTGTGGACCGTCGTCGGCCCCCGCTCGATCCTCTGGTATGCCCTCAAGGTGCGGGCGGACCAACAGCGCGCCAACCAGGAGCTGTTCGCACGCCTGGCGAGGTCCGGCGTGCGCCTCGTCCGGTTCCGCGGCGGCGACGTACGCGACCTCGTCGGCCGGATCCCCCGTTGATCCTCTCCAGGCCGATGCACCAACCCTTTTGTCAATGTCGGGAGTTACCCATGGATGTCCGCACCTACGACACAGTCGGCGCGCTGCCCGGCGCCGACTGGGACTCTCTCACGTCCGGGTCCACCATCTACTCGACCGCGGGCTTCCAGGGCGTACGTGAGGAAGAGCTTCCGCCCGGGGCGCGGGCCCGGCGCGTCACGGCCCATGACGCCCAGGGCGCCATGGCGGCAGGCCTCGAGGTCTACACGTTCGCCCGGCCTCCGCACGCGCTCTACACGCCCGCCGATCTGCTCGCCGGACTCGTCGACGAGGAGCGCCGCGCGGCGGTCGCCGCGCGGCCCCTGGCGATCGGCGCGGGCTGGTCCGAGTTCCGGGGCCAGGTCGTCCACCACCCGGACGCCGGGCCCGAGCGGCGGGCGGCGGCCGTCGAGGCCCTGACGTCCGAGGCCCTGGCCTTCGCCGGGAAGGCAGAGGCGTCCGTCCTCGCCTACTACTACCTTCCCCGCGAGGACGCGCTCGATCTCGCCCGCGCCCACGAGGATGCCGTCGTCCTCTTCCACGACGTGGAGACGGTGCTCCCGGTCGGCCTCTGGGAGGACCTGGAGGACTACTACGCGTGGCTCCCCGCGAAACGGCGCCCCCGTGCCCGGCGTGAGGTGCGCACCTTCCGCGAGAGCGGGCGCACCGTGCGCGAGGTGGCGCTGCCCGAGGTCGTGGAGCGCATCGCCCCCCTCAACAGCGCGCTGATGCGCAAGCACGGCCATGACTACGGGGTCGCCAAGGCGGCGGAGGTCTACGGCAGGCAGGGACGGCACCTGGGGGAGCGCAGCACCCTGCTGCTGGCCGAGGAGGGCGAGAACCCCGTCGGCTTCGCCCTGCGCTACCGCCACCAGGACATGCTGTACGCCCGGGTGGCCGGTTTCGACTACGGCTACGAGAACAAGGCGGACTACTTCAACCTGGTCGTCTACCACCCCATCGCGCAGGGGACGGGCCGGTCCACCCGGGCCATCCACCTCGGACTCGGCACCTTCGAGGCCAAGCTGAGCCGGGGTGCCCAGCCGGTTCCCCTGTACACGGTGCTCGTGGGCGTGGACCGACCCCTCGGGGCAGACCCGGACGCCGTGCGGGAACGCAACCGCGAGGAGACCGAGGCGTTCGGGGCCGCGTACGCGCGGCACGTGGTGGGCGGAGTCGACACGAAGGACTGGCAGCTGTGAAGACGCGTACCGCGCCGCGGACCGAACGGTGCGCGAGGAGGCCCCGGCCATGACCGAGACCAGGCATCTGACATCGATCGGCGACATCGCACGCGACACCTGGGACTCCCTGGTGCCCGCCTCCTGCTTCTACCAGAGCCACGGCTGGCTCGCCGGGCAGGAGCGCCCCGACTTCGCCGCGGCCACCTACACCGTGGTGTCCTCGGACGGCAGGCTGCTCGCCGCCACGCCGTCCTACGACTTCCCCGCGAAGAACGCCCCGCCCCTTCCGCCGGTCGCCGCCGACCGTGCGGTCCTGCGCGTCGGCACCCGCACCGGCTACCACAATGAATTCCTGCTCGCCGGAGCGGAGGCGGAACGGCGGGCCGCCCTGACCGAGTTGGTCGAGGGCCTGGCGGACCACGCCGCCCGGCTCGGCCGCGACGCCCTCCTCTTCGACTTCCTCACCACCGACAGCCTGCGGTCGCTCGCCGCTCTGTTCCCGGTCCGGGCACAGCTGCGCAGCGCGGAGGCCGTGATCCACAACGAGGAGGGCACTTTCGAGTCGTACCGCCGACTGCTCGGACACAACGTCCGCAAACGTGACTACGAGGTGCGCAAGTTCGAACAGGCCGGGCTCTCGCTGGCGACGGCACCCCTGTCGGAGTGCGTGGACGAACTGGCGCCGCTGATCGGCCAGACCATGGACCGGTACGACGCGTCCCTGGACCTGGCGGAGATCCGGGCGTTCCTCAAGGTCCAGGCCGAGCACCTCGACGGCCTCAGCACGGTCTTCCGTGTCGTCGACGAGGAGGGCGGTCTGGTCGGCGGGCATGTCGCCTTCGCCTGGCGGGAGATGCTCTACGCCCGGGTGGCCGGGTTCGACTACACCCGCACCCGGGGCGCCTACGAGTACTTCAACGCCGTGTACTACGGCCCGCTGCGGCACATGGAGCGGCGCCGGCTCGACACCCTGCATCTGGGCCTGTCGGCGGTAGAGGCCAAGGTCAGGCGCGGGGCGCGGCTCCATCCGGTCTGGGCGGCGGTGCTGCCGCTGCCGCTGGTCCGGGGCGCGGGACTGACCCGCGACACCGCCGCCGACCAGGCCCTCGCCGACTCGCTGCGGGCCGAGGCCGGCGGCGGAATGGACGAGGCGGAGTGGGAGCTCGGCCGGATCACCCCGCTGTGACCCGTACGACGGACTTCGCGGGGTGACGCGCCTGCCGACCGGTACGGCACCCCGGGCGAGCCTCGGCCCCGGGACCCGCGTGGGTCCCGGGGGCCGGAGCCCTCATCCCCCGGCGGGCCAGAGGGTGGGGCAGAACTCCGGGTCCGCGTAGTCCGGTTCGCCGGACGGGGTCCGCCGTACCAGGACGTCGTGCTTGTACGGCTGCTGGCGGCCGTCGGAGTTCCGGTAGTGCCGGTAGGCGTTGGACCCGTCCTGGAGGTGGAACGAGATCGCGCGGCGGGGGTGCGGACTGCGGTTGGGCCCGCTGCCGTGGTACAGGAGGCAGTGGTGGAAGGTCATATGACCCCGCGGTATGTGCACGGGCACCCGTTCGACGGTGGCGCCGTTGCGCTCCGCGTCTCCCTCCAGCAGGTATTCGCGGGCCACGTCGGCGGGATCGCCGGCCGGTCGCTCGGCGCCGTGGCGCCGTTCCCACCGGTGGCTTCCCGGCACCATCGTGATGGTGCCCGCCTCTTCCGTGCAGTCATGGAAAGGGATGAAGGCGGTCAGCATGTTGTCGGAGGAGCAGGTGGGCCAGAAGTATTTGTCGAAATGCCAGGAGACAATGTTCGACGTTTCTTCCGGGGCCGCCGGCTTGTAAATGAGAGTCGCCTGGAAGGTGCGTATCTCCGGAGTTCTCGCCAATCGTGCGGCCACGGCTGCTACGAGGGGTTTACGGAGAATTCCAGCGATGGTCTCGTCCCGGTAATGAATGTAGTCGCTGTTGCGTTGGATCTCGCCGTCGGCGGCGGACCAGTCGGCCAGCCGGTCCGGTCGAACAGGTAGTTCGCGATCCCTGTGACCTGCGTAGAAGCGCTCGCTGGCTTCGGTCAGAGCCTCGGTCTCCGCGTCGCTGAGGAGCTTCTGCGATAGATACCAGCCGTTTTTCTCGTAGCGCAGGACATCCTCGTCCGACGGCAGCAGCTTTAATTCTTCCTCTGTCAATACCGAATATTCCGACACCGTATCCTCGTCTCTCTGGACGTCTGTCGAACCGTCGGTCCGCAACGCACTCTAGCGTATGGGTGAGGCGTGTGCTAGGTTCATTTTCAAATTGGTGCGATCGAAGGACGAGATGGCGATCCTAGACGACGAAATCCGAGTTCTCCTCAAGGAGAACAGGGATTTCCGAAACGTATGGACAGGGGAGTCCGCCGCCCACTTCGGGGCCCAGCTGACCAACTTCCTGCTCCCACTGGTCGCGGTGACCGCCCTGCACGCCAGCGGTACCGAGGTGGGCCTCATCTCCGCCGTGCAGTTCGTCCCGGTCGTCCTGTTGTCGCTGGTGGCCGGGATGGTGGTCGACCGCCACCCGCCCCGCCGTACGCTGGTGCTCACCAGCCTGGTGCGGGGCGCCGCGCTGGGGCTCCTCGGCCTCGCCCAGGCCGCCGGGGGGCTGACGGCCACTCAGGTCGTGGCGGCTGCCGCGGTCATCGGCACGGCCACCGTCTTCTACGAGGTGGCCTACCAGTCCGTCCTCCCCAAGATCGTCCCGGTGGACGCCATCTCCTCGGCCAACGGACTGCACCAGGCCACCTACTCCATCAGTCAGCTCGCCGGCCCCTCGGCGGCGGGCTTCCTGGTGGGAAGGGCGGGGCTCTCGTCGACCTGTGCCGTCACCGCCGCGCTCTTCGCGGGCGCGGCGTTCAGCGGATCACTCCTCCGCGGCGTCAAGGCCCCCGGGGTGCCGCGGCAGTCGGCACTGCGCTCGATCGGTACGGGGCTGCGGTACACCTGGTCCCTGCGGCCGCTGCGCGACCTGTGCACCCAGGCGGGCCTGTCCAACCTGCACGAGCAGTGCTTCCTGACCGTCTTCCTGGTCTTCGCCGTCCGCGAGCTGGGCCTCGACGGCACCACCATCGGCGTGGCCATCGGCATCGGCAGCGTCGGCGCGCTGGTCGGCTCGCTGGTGGCCGCCCGCATCGGCGCCCGGTTCACCGTGGGCAGGGCGCTCACCTGGGGCGTGGTCCTGGCCGCCGTGGGCCTGCTCCTCGTCCCCGCCGTCGCGGTCTTCGACCTCGGTACCGTCGTCCTGGTGACCCTTTTCGCCCTCGCCTTCGTCGTGAACGGCTTCGGAGTGGCGCTCTTCAACGTCTTCGCGGTGAGTCTGCGCCAGACCATCCCGCCGGAGGACCAGTTGGGCGCGGTCACGGCGAGCTACCGGCTGGTGGCCCTCGGGACGCTGCCGCTCGGTGCCTTCGCCGGTGGGGCGCTGGCCGACGCGCTGGGGCCCGGCCGGGCCATCTGGATCGTCGGGGCCTCGTACCTGTGCGTCTCCTTCTGGCTGATGTTCTCGCCGCTGCGCTCCGCCACCACCCTCGAACAGGCCCGTGTGCTGGGCGAGGGGTCGCGGACCGCGGACACCGCCGGTGAGCGGCCCTCAACCTCCTGACCGGCCGCACGCCCGCCCCGCATCACCTCCCGCCCCTTTGCCCGGACACAGAGAGAGAAACGACGTGGCTGTTGAGCGAGATGTCCTGATCTACTCCAAGCGCTTCGAGGGCGGCGTACGCCTCGTCTCGCGCATGCTCTCGGACATGGGACGCCGCCCCGTCCTGGTCTCCGACGAGCCGAAGGACGTCAACCGCGATCACTGCGCGGCCCACATCGTCGTCGACTGGGAGCAGGCGAGCTTGGCGGAGCTGGTGGCGGCGGTCGACGCGGCGGGCGTGGAGCCGACCGCCGTCGTCAACTTCGTCGACTCGCTGATCTCCTGGCAGGTGCGTACGGCGCGGCACTACGGGCTGCCGGGCGGGGAGCGCGGCCGGGAGGTTCTGCTGAGCAAGGCGCGGGTGCGGGCGGCCATGACGGAACGGGGCCTGTCCTCGCTCCCGTTCGTCGCGGGAACCGTCGCCGCCCTGGAAGTCGAGGCGGTCACCGCGTACCCCGTCATCGTCAAGCCCGATCAGGACTCGGGTGGTTCACGGCTCGTCCGCCGCGCCGAGAACGCCGTGGAACTCCGCTCCCGCCTCAAGGACCTGGCCGACATCATGGGCCCGGACACCGACGCCATCGTGGAGGAGTACATCGACGGCGTCGAGTTCTCGGTCGACGGTCCGGTGCTGGAGGGCCTGTTCCACCCGCTCTTCGAGGTCGAGAAGACCGAGCACGACAACCAGCGGCACCACGACGCGGGACTCCTCATCTCGCCCCCGCCCTCCGCGCACGTCCGGCAGGCCGTGCGCGATCTGTCGGAGCGGATCGGGACCCTCTGCGCCTCTCTGGGCCTGGAGGGCAGCTGGTTCCATGTCGAAGGGCGGGCGCGCGCGGACGGCAGCTGTGAGCTGGTCGAGATCAACCCGCGTCCCGGTGGCCGGATGTACCGGGCGGCCACCCAGCGGACCTGCGGGGTCGACCCCATCGACATGTCGGTCCGCATGGCGCTCGGCGAGCGGCTGGACGACGCCCTGGCGGGGGCGACGCGCGGCGGGGGCGAGTTGCTGGCCATGCTCCCCTTCGAGGCCGACCGGGTAGGCACCCTGGTGAGCGCCACCCCCGTCGAGGAGCTCAAGCGGATCCCCGGAGTGGTGGACGGCTATCTGTTCGACAACTTCCGGGTGGTGACGATGGAGCGGGAGAACTTCTTCGCCGAGGCCATGATCATCGCGGAGGGCGTCGCCGATCTCCATGAGATCGCCGAACAGGTCCGCTCGGTCTTCACCTTCACCTTCGAGTGACCCGCGACGGCGGCATCCGGCTCATGGCCCGGACGGGGCCCGCCGCTCGCCGCTGGGGGTGACGGGCGCGGCATAGCAGTGCACCGTCACCGTCTCGGTGGGGCCCCAGCGCTGGTCGACGGTGTCCAGCAAGGTCCACCCCAGCCGTTCGTACAGGGCCACGGCCGAGGTGTCGGACGTCAGCACGTCCAGGACCGGATGGCGCCGTCGCCGCCGGGCCTCGCCCGCGGCCCGCTCCATCAGCAGGGCGCCGACCCCCCGGCCGCGCAGCGCGGGGGACACGAACAGCCGGCTGATCACGGCGGTCGCCTCGACGGGCGTCCCGGCCCGGCGGCTCCACAGGCCCGGCGCCCGGTCCTCCACCCCGCCCTCGGACAGGCCGACATGACCGACGATCCGGCCCTCCAGCTCGGCCACCCAGGCGGCGAACAGGGCGGGCCGGGCCAGCCAGTCACCGGGACGCTCGGGCCAGTTCTCCGGGTAGCCGTCCCGCTTGTGCACCTCGGCCAGCAGCTCCACGCAGGCGTCGAGATCCGCGTCCTCGCGCCGCCGTACACCGCAGCCGGAAGCCTCTTCCGTCATGGGCCGCACCGGTTGTTCCACCCCAGAATGAAACCACGGCGGGACCGCTCTCGCGTGGCGGCGACGAACCGGGGCCGAACCCACGCCGACTCGAACGAGCCGCCCGCCATCAGGGGCAACTCCGCGCGCGCCGCGGCCAGGTGCGGGTGGTCGGCGTCGGGCAGTTTGGCGTAGGCGCCGGTCCAGGCCCAGATGTCCCACAACACAAGTCCCAACACCTGTGTCTCATCTCGCCCCGGCGCCGAGTCCCCATATGCCGGGCACCCTGCGCTCGGAGCACACAGGCAGGAGATGGCGCGTGCTTGCAGCAGATCTCCCCATCGGGGACAGGACCAGGCACTACCGCGGCGGACGACGGCAGGACGCCGTTGCCGGGCTGGTGGGCATCAGCCCGGATTACCTGTCCCAGACCGAACGCGGGCTCAAGGTGCCGTTGCTGCCGATCCCTGTACGCCCTCGCGCAGGAGCTCGGCGTCCCGGCTTCCGCACTGCTGTCGGAGTAAGAGCCCACGGCGGAGGCGAGTATGGACACGGCCGAGGCCGCGGTAGGCCGCGCTCTGCTCGGGTACGGGCCCGTGTGCAGCAGTGGACCGGTGGGGGCGGCCGTGCTGCGGCACCGGGTTGAGGCGGCGTGGACGAGCTGGCAGACCGCCGGGGACCGATTCACGCAGGCCGCCGTGACGCTGCCCACTCTCGTGGCCGACGTCGAGCACGCCGTCCGCGCGGCGCGCGCTGGCACGGATGAGGTTGAACGACGGGCTGTACTGCGGTCTGCAGCCGATCTGTACTGCCTGCTCCGCTCGTACCTGCGTCGCACAGGGCGTGTCGACTTGGCGCCTCTCGCCGCGGACCGGGCCGTGCGCGCAGCCGAGGACGCCGACGATCCACTGCGCATCGCTGCCGCCCAGTGGAAGCTGGGCCACGTCCTGCTCGCCGCGGGGCAGCCGGTCGAGGCTGAGGAACTGGCATTGCGCGCCGCTGAGCAAGTCGCCGTCGCCCAGATGCCGGAGGTGGAGCGGACGGCCATGGGTGGGGCGCTTCAGCTCGTCGCGGTGGTTGGGGCGGCTCGGCGCCGGCGGTGGTGGGAGGCGCGTGAGCGGCTGAGGGAGCGTGCGTCGCCGGCGGCGCGCGCTGTGCCCGATAGCAGCAACATCGCCTGGACGGTGTTCGGGCCGACCAACGTCGCGTTGCACGCGCTGTCGATCAACCGCCGTACCGATGTTTCCCGAGGCCGTTCGTCTGCGGCCCCGACACCCGCACCGGTCCGGCTCCGAGACCCGCTGCCCACCGGCACCGCCAGCAGGTCGTCCAGCACCGCCCGCTGTCCCGGCGTCAGCATGCCGCGCAGGCTGTCCCACAGCCGCTGGTTCGCCGCCTCCCGCACCGACGCCACCAGCCGGGCCACTGTCGTCATCCTCGACAGCAGCACCCGCCGCTCGCGCAGCCACCCCACCGCCGCGTCGAACAGCGCCTTCGGCCCCTCGCCGGTCGTCCGGGCTGGCGCGTCACCCACGCCCGCACCTCGGGCTCGACCTCGGCGAACTCCCGGAACTCCAGCAGCCGCCGCAGCTCTCGCACATGGTCCAGCCGGGTGTTCTCCCGCTCGCTGTACGCCTTGAGCACCGGGGCGTCCTCGATGTCCAGTTGCTCGGCAAGGTAGTTGGCCACTCCCAGCGGGATGTCGGTGGGGTCGTTCAGGAACATCCCGAGGTAGCGCACGGTCGTCAGCTGGGCGGCGAAGCCGATCCTGTTGTGCGAGCGCCGCTTCGACTCGACCAGCTCCCGGTCCGTGTCGTCCAGGAAGAAGAACCGCTCCAGCTCGCGCGGGCCGGTGCCCCCCACCGGAACGCCGCGTGCCCCGAGGCCTGCTCATCCGTCAGAAATCCGACCGGCACCCCGGACCCCCAGACAGTTGATCAACACGACCGCCAGAGGTTCGACCACCACGGAAGCACAGGTCGACGGGCTCCGGAGAACGGGGATGGCTTAGCATCGGTTTCCGTTCCGATGTTCCTCAACCCCCGACCTGGGATCTGGGGCCCGGTCTCTTGCCTGCGTGACGGCTGGGGGCGTCTGTGGGGCGGACTCTCTCGGGTTGCGTATGGCCGGGAGAGGTTTGGGGAGACGGTCGAGCCGCGTGTACAGGGCCCGCATGAGGCGGGCGCGGCGCTGGACGCAGCAGGCCCGCGGTTCACCAGGCGGACTGCGCCGCTACGGCGCCGGTCAGTAACCGATCTTGTAGAACTCCACCGGCCCGTAGTCGTAGAGGTTGAAGACACCGCTGGTCGCTCCCACGATCATTTCCACCGAGCCTCCGTCATGCCGGGTGCCCCGCACGGAGATGTGGACCGGCGTCTCATCGCACCAGGCGCTCTTGTAGTGCCACGTTCCGTTCCAGTTCCTGTAGCCGAAGGTGACGGACTGGCGGGTGGCGGCACCGTGTGAGCAGTAGCCGTCCAGCTCTCCGTCGATCGTGTAGTGCTCGGGGCCGTCAGGACTGACGATGCCATTGAAGGTGACGTCGTACTTCGTGTTGCCCCAGCCGTCCTGCTGGACGTACCACACGTGCGCCGGCAGTGTCTGGGCGCTCGCCGGTGCAGCGGAGGCCATGGGCAGGAGGGCGACAGCGGCCATCGCCGCTGCTAGCCCGGCGGCGCGGCGGCGAGAAGAAGCGCGAAGCATGTGCGGTCTCCTTACAGCGAGGCAAGCAGGCCGAACGGCCAGCCCGACAACATCCTTCCGTCATGTGCCGGCCTTCGAGGAAAAAACCTGTATCAGAACCAATGTGAGTTAAAAGGTATATCTATGTAAATAAGGCGGCGCCCCTCGGCGATTGACGCCGAACCAGATCAGCCGGTCTCGCCTGCTGTGCTCGGCTACCAGGAACACGGCCCGACCACGTCAGTCGCCGACCACCTGAGGAGGCCTGCCCTGCTCTCGCTTCACATCACTGGTGAACACCCGGACGCCGGTGCGGGCTGTCGGCATTTCGGCCGGGAGCCCGCATGTTGCGTCGGGGCGGGGGTCAGCTGGGCTGGTCGCCGGTGTAGCGGTAGATGTCTCCCGCGCTGTTGACATGCCACGCGTTGCCATCGGCGCCGGCCGTGATGTCGGTGGCGGTGCCGGGGATCTCGATCCACGGGTTGGTGCCGCTGGCGTCGAAGTTGGTGTACCGGTAGACGTCGCCGGCGGAGTCCACCCCCACACCGTCGTCCTGGACCCTGCTGAGATCGCCGCGAGGCCGCCCGCGACCTTCACCCAATCAGCCATGAAACCCAGCTAGGGCCTCTCGTTTGGATCTTGCCGGGCTGATCCGGCCTGATCCAAACGAAGGACCCTAGTGGTCGCCCGGCACAGGTGCGTCAGCTGTACACGAGGAGGTAGTCGCATGTGCTCGTGCCGTCGTGGATCGACGTGTCGCTGTTGAGGACGTAGAAGGCACCCGCGAACCCGGCGGCGGTCATCTTCGGGACCACGATGATCGTCTGGTCGGCCATGTTCAGCGAGTTGGGGCGGACGACGTTCGTGTAGAGCAGGCCGAAGAGGTTGTCCTGGAGGTTGGGGAGCCGGAGGATGCGGTACACGCGGTCGCCCGCCGAGCCCGTGACGGCGGCCTGGTTGGCCGGGTTCGCCCACTGGGAGGGGGACGTGGCCATGCGGCCCTGCGACTCGAGTTCCTGGAGGCGCAGCTGCGTGCTCGCCCGGACGCCGGCCATGTGGATGTGGAGCTGATTGAAGCGGCGGGCGGTCTGTGAGTTGATGCCCAGGCCGATGTTCGGGTACTGCACGGGGACGTCTCCGCCGCTGCGCGCGTTCTGCCACGCCTCGTTCCAGTAGTTGGGCGGCCCGCTGGTCACGAGGAACGGGCACTCGATGCCCGTGACCCGGCACGTCGGCGACAGGAGATAGTTGTGTGTCGTCTCCGGCTGCCCGTGCAGCACGACGTAATTCGATGTCACCTTCAGGCAGTCCGGCTTGGGCTGCGGCGGCGGGGGGACGATTCCGCTGGTGCAGTACTGGACGTCGTGCCACAGCGGATCGTTGTCCGTGGGCCGGCCGCAGATGCCCTGGAGGCTAGTAGGCGGGCACGGGCTGGTGCCGCCCGGGGGAGGCGTTGTGGGGCACGAGTCGGAGGTCGGACCAGCATCGAGACCGCTCGCCGCCGCAGCGGAACCGCCGACCGTCGCGGCCGCGCCCGTCAGGACCGTCGCGGCACCGAGGGCACCGGACAGCGCGACGAATTGACGCCGGGGGAATTCCTTCGCATCCTGCTGGTCATGCATTTCTGATCTCCGATGGAGTGGGCGCCGACGGGGTTTTTCGCAGAATATGTGCCGGAAATTGATTTGCGGTGACTCCACCCGTCGGCTGAATGAGTGAGCGTGTGGAACCTCCACCGGGCGCGGCACCCGGATCGCCCCGGCTGACCGCGTGACCTGGACGCCGGCCCGGTCTCGCCCGCTCCCCCCGCCTCTGCGGCCGCATGGACGTCCATGAGCGGCTACTCGCTGCGGTCATGGACGACCTGCATCAACTAACTGATCATTTCAGAATGCCGTTTGGCCGGGTGGTTGCGCGCTGCGAGGATGCGTTCTCGGCTGAGTGGTTGAGGACGGGGCAGGTCGTGATGCAGTGGCAGCTTCGGCAGGGTGACAACCTGCTCGGTGAGCTGAGTGAGTACGGCTATGACCAGCCGTTCTTCTTGGGCGATTCGTGCCGGGGCCGGGATGGGAGAACGTGAGGCCCTTGTTGGAGGCTTTGGTGGCTCTCAGGGGTCCTGATCCTGATAGGCCTCGGACTGTCGCAATGGTGAAGCCATTGCTCGACTTGGACCTCACGGTGGAGACAGGGTCCGCGCAGGGCGCGTCCTCGACTGGGACAACCGCATCCACACCCTGCCGGAGCCAGAGGAGAGTCCCGGCCTGCACCGGCACGTACACGAGCCGCGTCACGCCACGGTCGCCGACATCCGCCACCGACACGGCAGCATTTACCGGCTGATCCTGCCCGCAGACGACTGCTACCGGATATGAAGCCAAAAAGAATCCTTCCCTCATTCGCGCTGGGCCCGCTCGTTCCGTAGATTATGAAGGCGCGTCGGACATGGCGGGTTCGGCGCCGTGCTCACCAGTGGGTCCTTGTCCCCGACAGCAAGTGTGCGCACGCGGTGATGCACAAGGGCAGCGGGTGGACGAAGTGCAGCGGGCGCTACACCGCCCCGGGGCTCAAGTGCGTGCATGACGGCCACAAGGAGACGTACAACACCCAGGTGACCCTTCAGGTCGAGTACCGCGGACGCTTCAGCACGCCCGGAATCGCGGACTCGCACAACACCGTGATCGACTGCTGAAAAGCCCGCTCACCCGTAACGGCCTGCCGAGCGATTCGACGGGCCGTTACCGGTTTCAGTCGCACAGATGAAAGGCAGACAGCGAGCATGCATGTTCACTTTGAAGCCGTGGACCCCGAGAAAATGATCAGGTTCTGGGGCAGCATCCCCGGCCATGGCGCATACAGCGTCGGCCAAGCGGAATCTCCGGCAGTGCTGCCGGTCGTCACCGTCCTCGTCGGAGCGCTCGCCGAACAGGTCCAGACGCTGACCGCCAAGGGCGCCTCTCTCGTGGAACTCCACGACGGCGTCGAAGCCCTGATGACCGATCCGGAAGGCAACAGGTTCAGAGTGGTACTCGACCCCGACCACGAAGCATGACACCGCCTGCCCCAGGCAAAGCCCGGCCTCCTCGGCGACGCAGGGCAGAGCGGGAAACGCAGGAGACCACGTGCCCGGCAGCTCGGATCTGGCATGGGAGAGGAGGTCACTTGCCCGAAGTGCCAGGCCGGCCCGAACTCCCCGTGCACGCCCCACGGCCCGCACCACGAGCCAGGTGAAGTGGTCGAAGCAAGGTGTTCTCAACACCCGCGCAGCGACGACCCCGACCGTACGGCGGACGCTTGGCGCCGGCGGCCGCCCCGCCGGGGAACTGCCCCGTCCCACCGCGTAGGTGGACCGAATATCGCGGCCAGGGCGGCACCGCCCGCACATGCCAGACCAGAACGTACGCAGCCGCGTCGGAGTGCACTGCACACCACGCACATCTGTGCACCCGGCCGCGGAGGGTAGCGAAACCGCCGGGAGGGGGAGCATGTGGTTGGCCGCTGGTCGTCCGTGAGGGGTCGTCATGGGTTTTGTCCGCCGTTCGGTGCCGCCGGTGCTGCTGTCCTGCCTGCTGCTGACGGGTTGTTCGTCCGCGTCGCCATCCGGGTCGGCTGCCTCGGGCAAGGGCGGTGCGCCGGCGGCGGGACCGTCCGGCACGGGTGCACCCGCAGGGGCGGCGAAGATCCCGGTGGGTGCGGGGCCGCAGAAGACGTACACGGTGCAGCGACAGCCGGCCGCGGGCAGTTGCCGCTATCGGTACGAGAAGGGCGAGCCCCGTGAGGACCCCGCGTGCACGCCGGGCGCCACTTCGCCGGCGGTGACGCAGACGACGTTGGCGTCGACGATCTGCCGTAGCGGCGGCTACACCAAGGGCATCCGGCCCCCGGAGACTGTGACTGGCCAGGAGAAGCGCGCGAACGCCGCCTCCTACAAGTACACCGGCCGTCTCGGCGACGCCGAGTACGACCACCTGATCTCCCTCGAGCTCGGCGGTGACCCGAACGACGCCCGCAACCTGTGGGTCGAGCCCCCTGACCCCGCGCACAGGGCCGGCTCGGGCGTGAACAACCGGAAGGACCCGGTGGAGTCGAAGCTGCACACCGCGGTCTGCTCCGGGAAGGTGACCCTCCGCGCCGCGCAGCAGGCCATCGTCAACGACTGGACGACTGCGTTGTCCAAGCTGGGCCTGCCCCCGTCCTAATCGCCCCGACGGCCTGGGTGATCGACGACGTGTCGCTGCCCGAGGACGGAAGAATGTCGGTCGCCGTGGCCCCGCGGTACTGCGGGGCCACGGGCAAACGCGCCAACTGCCAGGTCGCGGTCAGCGTCCACGCCGCCGGCGACACCGCCTCCTGCCCGCTGCAGTGGCGGCTGTTCCTGCCCAAGGAGTGGGACGCGGACACCGGCCGCCGCACCATCAGTAGACGACAGAACCTAGCCGTTACCTGTGCTCCCTCCACCCGGCCGGCACGCGTATCACGATCATCTGCGACAACTACTCACCTTCTGACGACCAGGCGATGCCAGCGCGTCGGGACCTGAGCAGAGGCGAACAATGTGGAGATCGCCTACACCTCGACTGACAGCTCCTGGCTCAACCGGTTCGAGGCGGAAACCGGCGCGGGCGAAGGGCTCGATCACCGCGCGACGCGCGCAGTGGGTGTCGATGAGGCCGGCCCGGCCGGGAAACCGCGTCCAGCGTGGATGAACGTCGTCGGACGGGGTAGCCGGGCTGCTGTCGTAGCACCCGAGCGAGGAGAACTTGTGAGCGAACCAGAAGGTCTGGGCGTCGAGGTGGCTGTGATCAGCTCCGACGCCGCTGTCATCACCGTCTGCGGAGAGCTCGACACCGACACCGGACTCGCCCTTCAGCACCAACTGGCCGGCCAGGTGGTGCACGGACGACGTCATCTCGTGCTGGATCTGGCGAACGTGCCGTTCATGGACTCCTCCGGGCTGCGCGTCATCGTACGGACCGTCAACGAGATGCGGCACATCGACGGGTCCATGTCCCTGGCCGCGCCCACCCAAGTGGTGCGACGTGTTCTCGACCTGACCGGGGTCGGCATGACCTGCCGGATATTCGACACAGCGGACGCGGCCTGTGAGGCTCTCCTCGGCGGGAGAGACGAGGTGTCGCATAGCGCGTCGTGCGACAAGTCTTGATCGACGACGAAAGACCAAGCGCGTAAGCCGTGGCAGGCAGCAGAGGCACACCCGGGCCGGTGCCGTTGGTCTGGCGCCGCCAGGGTCGTGATCAAGGGCTGACGCCCAGATGGCAAGTGCCGCGCCAGGTGTTCCGGTGCAGGCCCGGCGTCGTCGGTCAGAACCGCTCGACGGCGCCCCTCCCTGCTGGACGCACCGGGCGGTTGTCCGCCTCTGGAACGCCGGTCACGTAGGCCTGGACAGCCCGGCGCCGGGCGAGTCACCGTGCCGGCGGCCCTCCCGCCCACGCACGGGACGGGCGGGCCGATCCGTGGCGCGTTCCTGATGTTTGCCCGCCGACCTCCTGCGAATTGCCAGGATCGTGGTGTCGGCCCTGCGGCTACTGCTGCGTCCAGGCCGGTCGCCGCTCGGTGGCGGGGAAGTGCTTGAGCACCGCCACCTGCCGCTACTGCGTCGTCGACGGGACCGAGCAGCGCTGCCCGGATGCCACGTGGAGCACACCGCCAGAATCCGACAAGGGAACAGGGCGCCGCCCTGGGCGAGCGGCTGACGGCAAGACTCCTGACCCAGCCGGGCCTTCCTCAGCCAGCTGTGGCCGCCGCTTCGCCAGCGGCCCCCGTGCTGTCCCGAAGCGACAGCCGCAGTGGACGTGGCCGGCGCGGTGTGCGGCTCAAGCAGGTCGAGCAGTCGGAACGCTCAGCGCCCACCGCAGCTGTCCTTGCAGTCGACCAGGTGCATGTCGAGCTTTCTGGCCAGGTTCGCGGCCGGCTTGGTGAAGCTGCCGGTCACGACGAAATCGTGTGTGGTGAGGTGTGGCGGGAGTCAGGCGGCGCGTGCTCGACGATCTAGGGTCTGTTGCGAAAGTGGATCTTGTTCGTTGATGATCACCTTTCGTGGGACGTGGGGATCTGACGAACGGCCAGTGGGCCCGGCTTGAGCCGTTGCTGCCGCAAGGCATCAAGCCGGGTCGTCCGCAGGTGTGGACGCGGCGGCAGCTGATAGACGGCATACGGTGGCGGACCCGGACCGGTGCCCCATGGCGTGACGTGCCCGAACGCTACGGGCCGTGGGACCGGGTTTATGACCTGTTCCGGCGCTGGCAGCGGGACGGCACCTGGGCGAGGATCCTCACCCAGCTCCAGGCCGAGGCCGATGCGGAGGGCCTGGTCACCTGGGACGTGAACGTCGACTCCACCGTCTGCCGGGCTCACCAGCACGCTGCCGGCGCGGTGAAAAGGGGGATCTCCAGAAGGAACCGCCCGGCGGGATCTTCGTCGAGCCGGCCGACCACGGTCTCGGACGATCCCGCGGCGGGCTGACCAGCAAAATCCACCTCGCGGTCGAGCAGGGGCAGAAGCCCTTGTCCGTCGTGATCACGGCTGGACAGCGGGGCGATTCCCCGCAGTTCGAAGCGGTCCTGGAAGCCATCCGGGTTCCGAGGCTGGGACTCGGCAGGCCGCGCAAGAGGCCGGACCGGGTGCGGGCCGACAAGGCGTACGACTCCCGCAGCAACCGCTCCTACCTGCGCAGACGCGGCATCAAAGCCACCATCCCAGTCCCTGCGGACCGCGTCCGCAACCGCCTCAAGCGCGGCTCGCGCGGCGGGCGTCCACCGGCGTTCGACAAGGACGACTACAGGCAGCGGCACGCGGTCGAGTGCGGGATCAACCGGCTCAAACGCCACCGGGCCGTCGCCACTCGGTACGACAAACTCGCCGTCCGCTACGAAGCGACAGTGCTGGTCGCAGCCATCAACGAGTGGCTTTGACCAGCACTTTCACAACACGCCCTAGCCCTTCTCCTCGTCCCGAGCCGATGGAGGCCCGACCCCTGTCGTAGTGCACGGACCAGTCGGCGCGGGATACCACCACGATGCTGCTGCTGCTGCTCATTCATTCCCCCAGTCCCAGATGCCGAAGTACGCGGCCACGCCGGTGCGGCGGGCCCCCTCCACCGCGCTCGGTCGCGCGAAGTCACGGGCCGCATCAGGGCTTTCCACTCGTCCGGGGACAGGTATACGGAACTGGTCGTGCTCCTTCGGGTCGAGGGGCGGTGCCGCGGATTTGCGCCGCCGTGAGTCGGACGCCGTCGAAGACCATGCCGATGGTGCTATGGGGCCACTGGGCGCCGAGCAGTCCGTACGCGGTGGCCAGCAGCCGGGGCGGCCCGGGCGCGGTCAGGCCGGTCTCCTCCTGGCACTCTCGCACAGCCGTTTCGTAGGGCCGCTCGCCGATGTCCATCGTGCCGCCGACCAGCTGCCACGGATGGGCGTGGGAGTAGACGGAGTGCAGTTGGACGGCCGGTCGTCCGCGTCGGTGAAGTAGACGCACGCGAACGCGGTGGCCCGCAAGGCCGTCTCGGCGTACTCCTCGGGCGGCATACGCGCAGTGCCGCTCTCACGGGTGCCCGCTGCGGTTGGGACGTGTCCTGCGCATCAGCGTCGTATGCCCCCTGAAGCCGGGCTTCCGATAGAGCGGCTGGGCCTCCACGCCGGCGTGGAGCTCGAACAAGGTGACGCCCTCGGCGTCAGCGAGGTGGTCGAGCAGCGCGGTGACCACTGTGCGGGCGTAGCCGCGGCGCCGGAATTCCGGGCGGGCGGCCACCATGTGTACCCGGGTGGCCAGGCCCCAGCAGAGCCGGTTTCATCGGCTCCGCCTATGTCCGCTCGCTCCTCGGCCGGTCAGGGCCTCCGGTGCCACGGTCACCGTCCTGGACAGGGACTGTAAATCGTTCGGTGTAACTCCCGATCATGGAAGATGCATCGATGACCAGTGAGAACGTGGCCGGGCAGGAGACTGTCGAGTCGGCAGCGGCTGTGTCGGCGAAGGCCGTGGACAACCAGCTGATCGACGAACTGGTGAGCCGGGTTCAGGCCGAGGGCCTGTAGCTGACCGGTGAGGGCGGACTGCTGCAGCAGTTGACCAAGCGGCTACTGGAATCCGCCCTGGAGGGCGAGATCACCGACCACCTCGGCTATGCAAGGCACGATCCAGCCGCCAAGGACGGCGGCAACTCCCGCAACGGCAAGCGCTCCAAGACCGTCCTGACCGAGGTCGGGCCGGTGGAGATAGCCGTGCCCCTGCGACCGGGACGGCTCCTTCGAGCCGAAGATCGTCAAGAAGTGGCAGAAGCGCCTGACCGGCGTCGACGAGATGGTGATCTCGCTGGCGGTGAAGGGCCTGACCACCGGTGAGGTCCAGGCCCACCTGGCCGAGGTCTACGGCGCCGAGGTTTCCCGGCAGACCATCTCCACCATCACCGACAAGGTTCTCGCGGGCGTGGCCGAGCGGCAGAGCAGCCCTCCGGACCCCGTCTATCCGGTGGTCTTCATCGACGCCATCCACGTGAAGATCCGCGACGGCGCGGTCGCCAACCGTCCGATCTATGTCGCTCTGGCGGTCACCACCGAGGGCCGGCGGGAGTTCCTGGGCCTGTGGGCCGGCGACGGCGGTGAGGGCGCCAAGCACTGGCTGCACATCCTCACCGAGATCAAGGACCGCGGCGTGAACGACGTCCTCTTGCTGGTCTGCGACGGGCTCAAGGGCTTGCCCGAGGCGGTGGAGACCGTCTGGCCGCGGACCGTCGTGCAGACGTGCGTGGTGGCATCTGCTGCGGAACTCCTTCCGCTATGCCGCCCGCCAGGACTGGGACAAGATCGCCAAGCTTCTGAAGCCGGTCTACACGGCGCCGACCGAGGAGGCCGCTCTGGAGCGGTTCGCGGGTGGTCAGCGAGCTGGTCACCGACGCCCGCAAATACGCTCCCGCCCCGGTGCTGCTGGATTTGCGCATCCTCGGCGACCTGATCGAGGTCGTGGTGTGGGACTCCGACCCGGTCCTGCCCATAGCCCGGACCGGGTCGGCCACCATGGCCTGGAGATCGTGATGGCCGTGGCCCAGGGCTTCGAGGTCCAGCGCGAGCCGGTCGGCAAACGCATCACCGGCCGCCTCGCCCTGGCTGACGCTCCGGCGGCGCGGTTACCGGTCGCACGCCCCTGTAGAACCGACGAGCCGGCGCAGCGGGAGCAGCGCACGGAAGATAAGAGGAAGCGGCGGCATCACCAAAGCGCACGCAGTCGGTACGCGAGATGTGCGCTTGAGCGTGCGGGGAGAGGTGCCTCAAGGGCCTGGCCCGAGCGATGCCCGGCGCCGGGACAGGGTTCCTGCGCGACCCCCGCGTCCTGCCCGTGTTGTATCGCATGCCCACCATCGAATCCTGCGTCGACCATCGACCTCTGCGTCGACTGGGGAAGCACTCAGTGCACGAGGTCCCTCTCACACGCGCGGACGGCCTTCTTGCGCGCCCGCGCGTTCATCTGGCACGCGCGCGTGCGACCGTCCCTCGTACGGGGTTCGTCGGGCGCGAATCGCCGGTGGCCGGGCAGAGCGACTTGCGTCCGGCAGCAGGATGGGGAACTGTTGCCACACGACATCTATTTCCGAAGGCGGGAAGGTGGTGGGGCGCGCACCAGGCGTGCCTCTGCTTGTGTGCGCATTCCGCGGCTCCCCGGCAAGTCCGCGCAACGCCGCTGCCCATGTCGGGGCGGTGTGGAGCGAGGCCCCCTGCCCCGTACTCGTCGTCGACCGGCACGGCGCCCTCGTGCAGCTGAACCGGGCCGCCCGGTCCCTGCTGCCGCGGGCCTGCGGCGGCGTCCGGCTGGCTGACATCGCTCCGTCCTGGCTTTCCGACGCCCACCGGCACATGGCCGCCGGTGAACCGGGCGTCTCGCCGGGCCCGCTGACCGGCTCCATCGACGAGCGCCACTTCGAGGCATACCCCTCGCCGTCCGCCGAGGGCGGCGTGGTGTGGTGGCTGGTCGACGGCACCGACCGCCACCGGGCCGAGGAGGCCCTGCACAGCGCCCAGGAACGGTCTTCCGTCCTGGCGGAGGCTTCGAGCCGGCTCCTGGCCACGCTGAACGTGCCGCGCTGCATGGAGGTGACCGCCGCGATGGCCGCCGAGCACCTGGCCGAGGCCGCCGTGCTCGTCGCCCCGCCGCACGGCCGTCGGCACACCCTGACGTACGCGCACCGCGGCGGACCCGTCAGCCAGGTGACCCGGAAGATCGATCCGCGCGGCGTGGCCGGTCTCAGCGAGGCACTCCAGGGCTACCCACCTGTCCCGGCGCGTTGGATCAACCCCGACGACATTCCCGACTGGCTGATTCCCGAGGGGTTCACGGAGCCCGTCGGTTCGGTCATCATCGCCCCGCTGCCCGGCCACGGCGTGCCCGCGGGCGCGTTGGTCCTGTTGCGCTCCAGCACCAGGAAATGCTTCTCCGACGGCGAGGAGGCCTTCGCCCGGCTGTTCGCGGCACGGGCCGGCGCCGCCCTGTCCGCGGCCCGGCTGTACACCGAACAGGCCGCCATCACCGCCACGCTGATGCGGGAGCTGCTCCCGCCGGTCCTGGAACGCGTGCACGGCGTGGAGTACGCGGCCGGCTACCGTCCGGCCAAGGATCACGAACGGGTCGGCGGCGACTTCTACGACTTCCACCCGGGCGCCGATCCCACCCAGGAGACGCTCGTGGTCCTCGGCGACGTCGCGGGCAAGGGCCTGGACGCGGCCGTGCTGACCGGCAAGATCCGCAACACCCTGCACGCGCTGCTACCGCTCGCCGCCGACCACCAGCAGGTCCTGTCCCTGCTCAACGGCGCCCTGCTGACCTCGCACCACGCGCGGTTCGCCACGCTGGTGCTGGCCTCGGTGTCCAGGCGCGGCGGGTGGGTGCAGGCGCGGCTGACCAGCGCCGGACACATGCCCCCACTGATCGTCCGCAACAGCGGCGAGGTGGAGGAGGCCGCCACCCGCGGCACCCTGGTCGGCGCGCTTCCCGAGGTGAGCGCCTGCACGGTCGAGACCACGCTGGCGCCGGGAGAGACCTGTCTGCTGTACACCGACGGGATCACCGAGGCGCGCGGCGGTCCGCTCGGCGACGAGTTCTTCGGGGAGGACCGGCTTCGACGGGCGCTTGCGGAGTGCGTGGGCATGCCGGCCGAAGCCGTCGTGGAACGGGTCCAGATGCTTGCGGCCCAGTGGCTCGGCGGGGGCAGGCACGACGACATGGCCGTCCTCGCCATCAGCGCTCCCAAGACCGGCCCGCTGTCGGTCGTGGGAGGCGAAGTCCGGCATGCGCACAACAGGAGGAGCAGGTGAACCAGCTCGCCCGGGTCGCCCCGTTCCGGGAGCGGCTGTGGGAGGCAGTCGTGGCCGGTGACGAGTATGCCGCCGTGGCAGCCGTCCAGGACGCCTTGGCCGACGGGATCGGCGAGGAGGCGGTGCTGCTCGAAGTGGTCGCCCCGGTCCAGGAGACGATCGGCACGGACTGGGCGGCCAACCGGATCAGCGTCGCTCGCGAACACGCCGCCACGGCCATCAACGAACGGGTGGTCGCTGCCCTGGCCCTGCGACCGCGGCCGGACGGAGTTCAGCGGGCGGCCAGGGGCCGGGTGACCGTGGGCTGCGTGGACGGGGAGTGGCACTCATTCCCGGCCCGCCTGGTGGCGGAGGTGCTGCGGCTGCGCGGCTGGCAGGTGGACTACCTGGGTGCCCAGACGCCCACCCCCCACCTCATAGCCCACCTGCACCACACCGATCCGCAGGCCGTGCTGCTGTCCAGCTCGCTGCCCACCCGGCTGCCGGCCGCGCACATGGCGATCACCGCCTGCCAGGCCGTCGGCGTCCCGGTTCTCGCGGGCGGCAGGGCCTTCGGCGCGAACGGCAGATACGCCCGAGCGCTGGGGGCCGACGGATGGGCCCCGGACGCCCGCGGAGTGGGGGACGTGCTGGCGGGCGGCCTCCCGCGCCCCACCCCGGCAGCGGTCCGGCAGGCGGCCGACGACCTCCCGCACCTGGCCGACCAGGAGTACACACTGGTCATCCACTCCAAGGGGCCCCTGGTGAAGCAGACGCTCACCGACCTGGAGGACCGTTTTCCCGCGGCGCGCTCCTACACCGACGTCCAGCGGGAGCGCACCGCCGAGGACGTCGCCCACCTCGTCGACTTCCTCGCGTGCGCCCTCTACGTGGACGACGCCGAGGTGTTCACCGCGTTCCTCGCCTGGACCGCCGACATCCTGGAGGCGCGCGGTGTCCCGGCGCGGTCCCTGTCGGCGGGGCTGGACCTCCTGGCCCGGCAACTGCACGACTTCCCCCGGGCGTTGAACATCCTGAACGAGGGCGTCCACGCGCTGGACGCCCGCCCCAGCACGCCGACCGCCGACCACGAGACCACAGCATGACCGGATACGTTCCTCCCGAATTCAGTGTCGAGATCGCGGAAGAGCAGACGCGCTGCACCGTGCGCGTCGCGGGCGAGCTGGACTACGACACGAGCGACGAGTTGGTCGAGACCGTCGTCGTGCTTCTCCGACACCGGCCGCGCACCTCCGCGGTGCGACTGGACTTCAGCGGCCTGACCTGGATCGACTCCTCGGGTCTGTCCGCCCTGCTCATGATCCGCCGGACCACCAGCGCCATCGGCGCCGTCCTGTGCCTGGACAACCGCCCCGGCTTCCTGGACCAGCGGCTGCGCCTCACCGACATCCTCGACCATCTCACCGGCCCCGCCATGTCCGCGGCACCGCACGGTCTCGGGGAGGAGGACGACACCACCCGCGCCGGGGTCACCTGACCGGGTCCCGCGCCCCGCCGCGCCCGGCGTCGCGAAGAGTTGTGCCACACCTCGCGAGGATCCGGCGCTCCACGGGGTGGACGGAGTTGTGCGCGGGATCGTGAGGTACCCGTACACGACGTCACACTCGCGCCGTCGGCGACCAGCGACCACAGCGGGTCAACACGAGGCAGCCGTGTCTCGCACACACGGGGGGAGGACAGGGAATGCTCCGGTCAGGGGAGGCCGGTCGCGCGGACACCGGTCACGGGGGGAACGGCCGCGCCGGGCGGGGTGGTTCGGGCGGACTTGCTGTCGGAGCCCTGCGTGCCGTCGTGTATCCGCGCGGCCGCCACGGCGCAGAACGCCTGCAGCCCTTCGGCGAGGGCGGTCCGCTTCGTCCTCGGCATCAGGTCGAGCACGGCCCGCAACTCCGCCTCCCGGCGTCCGCGCAGGTCGGTGAGGAAGGCGCGGCCCCGGCCGCTGAGTCGCAGCCGCACCTCGCGCCGGTCCTCCGGACTGTGCTCGCGCTCCACGAAGCCGGCCGCCTGCAGCCTGTCGAACAGCCGGCTGGTCGCCGGCGGGGTCGAGGCGAGAGACGCGGCGAGCGTGCGCATATTGATGCCGTCGTGGTGTTCCAGGATATGCAGCAGGCGCAGCTGGGACGCCGACGCGGGCGCGGTGGAGGCCCGTCCCCACAGGACTTCCAGCAACTCCGCGGCGGTGGAGGTCACGCGCGCGATCCCGTCGGGCTCCGGGCGGCGGTCGAAGGAAGTCACAGTCATACTCTCGCAGGTACTGGGATCCCGGTCAGCGTACTACTGATCTTTTCGTAAGTTCGGTGGGTGTGCTGGGTCTGTGGGTGGAAGGATGTCCGGGTGGCTTATCGACCTTCCCCCTCGGCTGCCGGCTCCTCTCTTCCTCCTTTGTCACGGCCGCAGTTGGCGGAGGCACGGCGTGTTCGGGCAGTCGAGTTGTTCGAGGACGGCGTCTCCAACGCGGAGATCGCGAGGGCCGTAGGGGTGTGTGGCGAGAGTGTGCGGCGCTGGCGTCGGGTGTGGGAGCAAGGCGGTGCTTCGGCCCTGCGGCGGCGTGCGGCCACCGGACGCCCGCCCAAGCTGGACGACACCCAGGTCGAGAGGGTCCGGGCCGCGTTGGAGCAAGGTGCCCAGGCTCATGGTTTCGAGGCCGACCTGTGGACTCTGGAACGAGTCGGCACGGTCGTCACCCGGGCAACGGGGGTGGTGTTGTCGAGGGCGTCGGTGTGGCGGCTGCTGACCGGCCGGCTCGGATGGAGCCTGCACGGCCCGAACGGCGGGCGGTCGAGCGGGACGAGTCGGAGATCACCCGCTGGATCGCGCACGAGTGGCCGCGCATCAAAAAGGGGCCGTGAACACACGTGCCTGGATCGTCTTCCGATGACGCATCATGTGGAGTGCGTCGCCATCCTCGAACCGACCGCAAAGGGCTCCTGACCTGCGGTTTTGTGCGTGCGCATTATGTGCGATGTGGGCGTTACGGGCGATATCTTGACGCTGAAATGACGCTCTGCAAGGTATCTCGACGCTCATTTGACGCTCGTTCTGATGGGGCGTCAGGAGTTCTGTTGGGCAGGTCAGGGCCTGTTCAGGATGGTGTACCTCAGTGAGGCCGCGTACGGGGGCGACGCTCTGCGCGGAGCAGTGGGTCCTCCCTGGTCGATGTCCCGGAAGAGGCCAGCCAGCGGTGGCATCTACGGTGATGGCCGATCACGGGCCACTGAACTGCACGAATGGCCTTTCCGCTGTTCCCGCTCGTGCTCGTTGATGCAGCCGGAAGTCCCAGAGAAGTCCCAAGGCGCTTCCACAGTCCGCAGCCACTCTTTCGGCCCTATGCCGTTGGGAGGCGCGGTGTGAGCTGGCGCGCGGGGACCATCACGTGATTCGAGCTGGCCAGGACCTCGCTCAGGAACCACCCCGCGTATGCAGGGACCAAACCCCCTGCGTGCCGCGGGACTTCGCGATGCTGGGACCACCTACGCGTGCGCGGGGACCACACGCCGCGGCCAACCTCCAGCCGGCGACGGGGGACTACCCCGGCGTACGCGGGGACTACGGCGGCGCGGGCGGCCTGGCCGATGGGCGGCGGGGGCGCCCCCGCGTGCGCGGAGCGGACCAGCGTGGGTCGTCAAAGGTATCCGCGAGCGGCGGTTCACCTCCGCCCAGGCGGAGGTGAACCGACGCTCGGGCCCATCGCCAGCTTTTTCGGGGAGTCCGCTCCGCGCAGGCGGAGGCGAACCGACATCATCCGCGTCCTCGACCCCCGCATCGGCTTCCGCTCCGCGCAGGCGGAGGTGAACCGCCGATTGGTCGCCAGCCCTCGCGCTCGTCGCGGTCCGCTCCGCGCAGGGGGAGGTGAACCGCGCCAGCACAACACCGAGCACGCCCGGCACGTGTCCGCTCCGTGCAGGCGGAGGTGAACCGCCGTGCTTGCCGGTGGGGTTGGTGCAGGCGACGACCGCTCCGCTGACGCGTAGGTGAACCGCAGGGACGCCGCACCTGAGGCGGCACCGCGTGGTGTTCATAGCGCGAGCGGAGCTGCGACGTACGGCGCCCCGCGCTCCCGGGCGGTCTACGAGTGCTCTCAGCGTGCGCGTAGGTGAGCCGCGGGCGGGGAAGTGGCACTCCGCCTGCACGGAATGTTCTCCGCGTGAGCAGACGTGAGTCGAGCGGCGTATTGGCGCGCCTGATCGTTCTTCATCGGCCAGCGTCATGTCGAGAAGGGTGCGTTTCTGTTCAGCGCGACCCTTTGTGTCGCCGAAGAGAGCGGTGCTGGCGCGCTCCATCTTGCCAGTTCTCCGCGATTCGCGTTCCGCATTTCTACGCGATGTTCCGTTCGACAGGACAGGCGCTTAGAAGGCGCCTGCTCTGTCCTCACGTTTCCTGGCCGTCGAGGTGCAGGTATGGGTGGGTTAGGGCAGATTCGCCGACAGCAGACACATTGAGTCCCATACGGACTGGATTAACTCGGCGAAGGAAGCAAACCTAGAGCGGTCTTGGGAAAGCAGAACCTGCTCTCTGCGCATCGACCGAACCGCGACAGGTGCGTCGCGGGCGCAACATAGCCGACGATCGCCGGTTGGTCAAACCGGCGCTTCTCCAGACCATTGAATGACCAGGGGACGCCGACGCGTCCCGATGTCTCGTGTGAGGAGTCATGTAGCTTGTCGAAGCTGGCAATAGACGAATCGTCCTTGCTCTCTGCGGACCACGTTCGCGCCCTTCTGGAGTGGATCCAGGAGGCATCTTCGGGGGCCGTTTTCCCTTTCCTCGCCTCTGTGGCGGGCACCGCGCTTTCGCCGGGTGAAGCAGCCTCGATCCGGGTGCAGGACGTGACGCTCCCGGACGGGGAATTCGGGGAGGTGCTGGTCCGTGCCGGCAAGGGCCGAAGGGCTCCTGTCTCCCCGGACATCGTGGGTGTGCTGAGGCGCTGGATCGACGAGGCAGATTTGGAAGCTGAAGATCTGCTGTTCCCGGCTGAGCGGGGTGGGCCGTTGGCGTCCTCCGAGTACAAGAGGGCGTGGAGGCAAGCGCGCGAAGCGGTGTTGAGCCCGGACGAGGTGCAGGCGGGCTTGGGGGAGCAGGTCTCCAGCCTGCGCGACTCCTGTCTGGACCGCTGGCTCGAGGCAGGCGTTCCTGTATGGGGCGTCGCCGAATGGGCTGGCGTGAGTGCGAGCTGGATTGCGCTGCGGTACCCGCACCGCTTCCGGCTGGAAGATGCCGAGATCGACTGGGACCATCTGGAAGAGATCCTCCGTCTTCCGGATATTCCCGAGCGGTAGTTTCCCGTCCCGCGCTCCGATTCACGATCCGAGCGCGGGAGCACCGCCGCGTGCATCCCGAACGTCGGCGGTCCACCTTTCACGCGGCCGTGTCGCATGGCTCGGTCCCTCAGCGATCTGGTCCCACTGCCCTGGCAGGGCCGGTTGACCTGCGCCGTGGACCGCCGACAGCCCGGCTGAATCAATCCGCCTGCTTGGTCTTTCCCTTCCTGTTTCCGAGGACTCGCGCATGCCTGCCCATCTGCTGTCCATCCCCGCTGTCGCCGCCGCGTTGGACGTTGACCGCCGCACCGTCTACCGCTTCATCGCCGCCGGCGACCTCCCCGTCGTCGACCTGCGCACCGGGACGGAACGCTCCCGCGTCCGTGTCCCTGCTGCGGGACTGGAGGACTTCATCGCCAGGAGGCTGGTCGGTTCCCCGCGCCCCCGTCGGTGATCTCTCACCCCCAGTCCAGCCCTCACCGCTTCCGAACAAAGGAGTAGTACCGCGTACCTGCGCAAATTGAAGTCCGGCAAGTGGCAAGCCACCGTTCGCAACCGGGCCGGAGACCGGTTCAGCGAATCCTTCCCCCTCAAGGCCCAGGCGCGGGCCTGGGGCATCGAGCTGGAGACCCAGTTCGCCCGCGGAGGCATGCGCGACCCGCGGGCCGGCGAGATCACGTTCCGCGAGTGGCACGACCGGTGGTGGAACGCCCGCATCGTCGAACCCCACACCCTTCGGGGTGATGGGTCCAGCATCAAGAACCACGTCATGCCGTACTGGGCAGACTGGGAAATGCGGGCCATCACCCGCATGGACGTCCAGAGCTGGATCCGCTCCCTGGTCGAGAAGGGCGCAGGCCCTGCCGCGATCAAGCGGGCCTACAACCTGACGTCGTCCCTCATGCGCGCTGCTGTCGACGACGATGTGATCGCGGTGAGCCCGTGCCGCAGCATCGATCTGCCGCCCATCGCGGTCAAACCGCCGCAGTGGTTCACGCCCGACCAGGCGCAGAGCATCCTCGACGGACTCGCCCCCGTCTGGCGGACGATGTGCCTGCTCGGCTTCTACACCGGACTGCGCTGGGGCGAGCTCTCCGGCCTGCACCGCCACCGCATCGACACACGCCGCTCGCGCCTGTTCGTGGTGGAGGTCAATACCAAGAGCGGTATCAAGGAGTACCCGAAGAGTTCCAAGAGCCGCCGGGAGGTCCCGCTCCCGCCCCACGTCTTGGAGGCCCTCGAACGCCACATCCACCGGCTCGACCGCGACGCAGTGGTCTTCACGACCATCACCAAGGGCCGCTCCGGGCGCCTACTCGCTGACAGCAACTGGCGCCGGCAGACCTGGTGGCCCGCTGTCGAGGCTGCCTACCACTTCGGCGACGACGGTGAACTGCAGCTCGTCCCGCACTACCCACCGCACTCCATGCGCCACACTTGCGCCTCGTGGCTGGTCCAGAAGGGAGTCTCGCTCTACGAGGTCCAGCACCTCCTCGGCCACGAGAGCTTCCAGACCACCCAGCGCTACGCCCACCTTCAGCCGGATGCCCACAAGGCCGTCCTTGGAGCTTGGGAACGCATGGAAACCCCGCTCACCATCGCCGCATGAACGTTCCTTCGCCCTGCCCTTCACGGACAGGGCGAAGTCGTTTCCTGGTCGGATAGGGCCGGGTCACGTTCGTGGGTCGGTTGGCCGGTCGTCGGGAAGCGTCCAGCGGCCGTCGGTGTCGAAAGGCCACGGGTAGGCGTAGGAGTCGATCTTCGCCAGCTCACGCAGCACCTCCTGCCCGGCCGGCGGATCCATAGGAGTGCGCAAGGGTTCCCGTATGGGGTCGAGTTGCGCCGCGTACACCTCAGCCCATTCCAGCCAGTCCGCCTCGTCCGCCGCGACCGGCGCGTCGTCTGCTCGGGCGCGGGCTGCCTGGCAGAAGGCGCGGATCTCTTCGGCCTGCCGCCAGGCCCGAATCTGCCCGGTAAGAATCGTCGCCCTCTGCTGCTCGATCTGCTGCTCGCGAGCCCGCGCGACGGCCGCGTACCAACGGCGCCGCTGTTCGGCCTCACGCAGCTCCTTCTCCCGCTCCCGGCGGTCGGCTTCCGCCGCAAGGCGTTCGAGATCCTGCAGTAGGTGTCCCAGCCGTGACTCCAATGTCCACCGGGCGCTGTCGCTGTACGAGTACGAGTGCTGGTACCAGCTCCCGGAGGGTGCGCCGAGAGCGAGGCGACCGTTGAACTCTTCGTCGTACTTGGGCAGGCGCGTCCAGGGATTGCGCTCCTGTTGACGGCGCTCCTGCGGGGTCGGGTCGTGCGGCACCTTAGTCGTCCGCTCCGTGAGAGCGAGGTGAAAGGCTCGGCACCGGATCACGATCGCGACCATGTGTACGGCTTCACCGCGTTGCAGATCGCTCTGGGCCTCGACCGTGTAGCCGCGTCTTTCTGCTTCAGTGAACAGTGAGCATTTTCAGGGTGGCCACTGATCGGGTGACGAGGTCAACGTCCGCAACGCACGAGGCTCCTGTGCCGTTGAGAGAGGTGTTCGACGTCTCAACTCATCAGCGCAGGAGCCTCGTTGGTTCCGTATCCTGCCGCACTCGACCTGCCTCACGCCCTGGTCGAGTGGGTAACCATGCTCATCGTCACCCGTGAGGGTGACCGCCGCTGCAAGCTACCGCCTCACCAGCGTGCTCTCGTCGGCTTGATCTACCTTCGCCGGCACGACCCACTCGCGCAGATCGCCGCTGGTTTCGGCATATCCGTCGGCACCGCCCATGCCTACGTGACGGCCCTCGTGGATCACCTGTCCCACCGGGCGCCCGGCCTGCTGCGAGTTCTGCGGGAGACCGATCCCGAGCACGTCCTGCTCGACGGGACCCTCGCCGAGTGCGACCGGGTCGGCGACAGCCGGGCGGACTTCTCCCAGAAGCACCGCCGCCACGGCGTGAATGTACAGGTCGTGGCCGATCCCACGGGCAAGCTGCTGTGGATCTCGCCCGCACTGCCCGGCCGCACCCACGATCTCACCGCGGCCCGCACCCACCGCATCATCCGGATCTGCGAACGCCAAGGCGTTCCCGTCCTCGGCGCCGGCTACTGGGTGACCACACCGATCAGACGGCTCCCGCACCAGGACCTCAGCCCGACCCAACGGACAATCAACCGAGCTCTGTCAGCAGCGCGAGCTCCAGTCGAACGAAGCGTCGCGAGGCTGAAGTCCTGGCGGATCTTCCGCCGGGCCCGTTGCAGCCCCAACCGCCTGTCGTCAATCTCCGCCGCCGTCCTCACCCTGGAGCGTCAACGCTGAAAGACCTCAGTGCGTGCATGATCCGAAGGGCTCGGTCGGCGAGGGGACGCGACAGGTACAGCGGGATGACTTCCGGCTTGCCCCTGGTGTCGGTCACCCTCTGGGATCGGCCGAGAGCCTTGCGCGTTGCACGAACGAGACGATGAGGTCGATCTAGTGTCCTGAGTCCTTGATCCATCGTTGGTCAGGACATGGGACGTCCTGGGCCGAGACTGGCCGAGTTGGTGTTGTCGGATCACGAGCGGCGGGTGCTCGGTGGGTTGGTGCGGGGGCAATCGACGCCGCAGGCTCTGGCGTTGAGGGCCCGAATCGTGCTGGCGTGCGCCGAAATGGAGCCTGATGGACTGCCCCGGTCGGCCAGTTCGGTGGCCGCTGCCGCCGGGGTGACCACGGAGACGGTATCCAAGTGGCGGGGCCGTTTCCTCAGAGACCGGCTGGACGGCCTGGGTGACGCGCCCCGCCCGGGCCGGGAGCGGACGGTCACCGATGAGCAAGTCGCCGAGCTGGTCCGGATGACGCTGGAGACGAAGCCGAAGAACGCCACGCACTGGTCGACACGCTCGATGGCCGAGCGGGTCGGCCTGTCCCAGTCCACCGTCTCCCGGGTCTGGCGGGCCTTCGGCCTTCAGCCCCACCGGGCCGAGTCATTCAAGCTGTCCACCGATCCATTCTTCGTCGACAAGGTCCACGACGTGGTCGGGCTCTACCTCGACCCGCCCGAAAGGGCACTGGTGCTCTGCGTCGACGAGAAGTCCCAGATCCAGGCACTGGACCGCTCTCAGCCTGTGCTGCCGATGATGCCCGGTGTCCCGCAACGGGCCAGCCACGATTACGTGCGCGCGGGCACCACGACGCTGTTCGCCGCTCTGAACACGGCCACCGGCAAAGTCATCGGCTCACTGCATCGCCGCCACCGCACTGCCGAGTTCAAGAAGTTCCTGGCCAAGCTGGAGCGCGAGATCCCGACCGGCCTGGAGGTGCACCTCGTCCTGGACAACTACGCCACTCACAAGACCGAGACGATCAAGAAGTGGCTGCTGGCCCATCCCCGTTTCCAGCTGCATTTCACACCCACCGGCTCGTCCTGGCTGAACCTGGTCGAGCGGTGGTTCGCCGAGCTGACCAGCAAGAAGCTCCGCCGCGGCGTCCACCGCTCCGTCCAGGCCCTCGAACGAGACATCCGGGCCTGGGTCGCCGACTGGAACGACAACCCTCGCCCATACGTCTGGACCAAGACCGCCGATCAAATCCTCGAATCCCTCGCCAGCTACTGCCGACGGATCAAAGACTCAGGACACTAGGGTCTCGGGCACGTCGATGGCAGGCACGGGAAGAGGCTGAGCGGCCTTCTCGGCCTCCTCGTCAATCAGCGTGAAGACGCAGTCGCCGCGCTGTCGGCCGTTCCACCGCAGCTTGTGCCCTGTGGGTACGTGCCCATGGTGGAGTGCGTCGTAGTACGCCGCCCGCCATCGACCCCGGGTCTGCGCGGCAGGATCGGGAACCGCGATCTTCCCCGGGGCCGACTGCAGACGGGAGATTAGCTCGGCTCCGTCGGCCGGAGCCCGCGCGGCCTGGGCGGCATCGCCCTCCAGCCGCTCCTTCTCGACCTGGACCTGCCGGGGATGCTTGCCGTGCTTGAGGTAGTAACGGCCGTCCGCAGTGACGACGGCGACGTGTCCGCTTCCACGCCAGGTTCGCTTGATCAAGTCCCGCTGTTCCAATGCCCAGGACGTCTGGATCCGGGCAGGTGGGATAGGCATCGCACTAGAAGCTGCCGCGATCTCGCGGAGCAAATCGACTTGGGGCTCCGTCAACGCGTACTTCACCACGTCGGCTCCTCGGCGGTCCGTGGACGGGAAGGCCAACCTAGGGGAGTGGACCGCACCTGGCGTGCGATGGTCCTCCATACAGGTACCTCAGGCTGTTACCGACCGCGGCCGTTATGGCGGCGGTATAGGGTCTCGCAGCGGTCTACCCCAGCGTCATCCACTCATCACCGTGACGCTCTTTTGACGCTCCGAGCCCTGTCCGTCTCCCTGGTCGAGTCGGAAAACGGCGTCTGACCTGCTGTTTCGTGCACAGCCGTCCGGGCCGACGCCTTTCCGATGACCTCGCATGTGGAGTGCGTGGCCATTCTTGGGCCCGTAGCAAAGGGCTCCTGACCTGCTGATTGTCTGATTCCCCAGGTTGCGGGCGGGTTGTGCCGACCTGTTTCTGTAGGCCCACCGGGTGGAGCATGTTGCCGGTTTCCGTCACGTGCCTCACCTGCGGTTTCGTAGTGGGGCGTGGGTCGAGAACGCTCTGTCTCAACGCCGTCAGGGACGGGTTCGGAAATGTCTTGACGCTCGTTCGACGCTGTTTCTGACGGCGCGTGAGGTGGTCGTCCTGGATCAGCTAGCGTGGGTCAATCGACGTGTCGGGCTTGACCCGTCGAGCAGCGCGTCGGCCTCGAAGTTTCATGACGGTTCGTCGGCGGAGTCGGTGGACCGCTTTCGTGCCGTGGGTTGAGGGTGCGCATGCCGAAGATCCGATGGGGCGGGCACGGGGGGTGAGCCGGTCGAGGGCTGGGGTGATGTGACCGGTCCAGGGCCAGTGCCGGCGAGGCGGAGGTTTCACCGACGGCCGGTGGTGACGAGCTGTCCGGCCGTGGTCAGCAGGCGAGCCGCAGTCGGTGGGGCTCCCAGAGTGGCGGCGATGTGTGAGGACGGATTTCCTGGTGCCGGTCTCGCTGAGTGCGGGGCAGGGGCCATGGACCTGTCCGGCGGCTGGCTACCGTTCCAGGAATTCGAGCGCCCGCGGGACGAATCTGTCGTGGTGCTGGAAGATCCCTCCGTGTCCGGCGTCGGGGTAGAGGGGTTCCAGTTCGCCCTGGGGCAGCCGGGCCGCCAGGTCGACGGTGTTGACGCTCGGGACCATGCGATCGCTCTCGCCGTTGGCCACCAGGACCGGTTGGTGGATGCGCGACAGATCGGCCGGTGCCTGGCGGCCCCAGCGGTGGATGGCCTTCAGCTGGGCGCGGAATGATGAGAGCGAGATGGCTTTGTCGCGGTCGTTCGTGCGTTCCTTCAGCCGGTCCAGGAAGGCGTGGGCCGCCCGGCGGCCACCCGCGGTGTCGGTGAAGAAGAGGTACTGCTTGGGGTCCTTGCGGGTCAGGACTGCCTTGACGGTGTCCTTGATGGTGAGGCTTGTGACCTTGTCGATGCCGGGGCCTCCGGCGGGGCCCGTGCCCGCGAGGATGAGCTTGCGTACAAGATCGGGTTCTTCTGCCGCGATGACCTGGGCGATGAAGCCGCCCATCGACAGGCCGAGCAGGTCGACTCTGTCGTACCCGAGGGCCCGGATGAACAGCACGGCGTCGCGAGCCATCGCCTCGATCGTGTCGGGTCTGGAACCGCCGGACGCGCCGACACCGCGGTTGTCGAAGGTGATCACGGGGCGCCGGGCGGCGAGTCCGTCGACGACGCGGGGATCCCAGTTGTCAAGGACTGCGGACAGGTGGTTGAGGAGGATCAGGGGTACGCCGTCGTTCGTGCCGAGCCGCCGGTAGGCGAAGGTCACGCCACGCACGGACACGGAGTGGTTCGGCGTGTTCTTGTACGACATCGGGGCGGGCGAACTGGACGGTGTGCTCATGGCCGGGTCCTGAGGTGGTGTGGCGGGGGAGTGGGGCGTGCAGGGTCTTGTTGCTGTCGGAGGTGACTGGCGCCTGGGACTCTTTTTCCCCTTACGTCATCGCGACGACGACTTTGCCGGCCTTTGCCCGTCCCCTCTCGACGTATTCCATGGCCTGGAGGGTTTCTTCGAACGGGAAGACGCGGTCGACGACGGGGCGGATCTTCCCGGTGTCGATGAGGGGGGTCAGTTCGCGCAGTTGGTCGCCGCTGGCTTTCATGAACAGGAACGAGTACGTCACACCGTGGCGCCTGGCTTTGCGCCGGGTTCTGAAGCTGAGGGCGGTCATGGCCAGGCGGAGGATCGGGTTCGCACCCAGTTCGCGGGCGAAGGCCGGGTCGGGCGGCCCCGCGACGCTGATGACCATGCCGCCGGGCTTGAGAACGCGCAGCGACTTGGCGAGGTTCTCGCCGCCGAGGCTGTCGAGTACGACGTCGTAGTCGTCGAGGACCTCTTCGAAGTCCTGGGTGCGGTAGTCGATGACGACGTCCGCGCCGAGGTCCCAGGCCAGGTCGACCTTGGCGGTGCTCACGGTGGTGGCCACGTGAGCGCCCAGCGCCTTGGCCAGCTGGACGGCGATGGAGCCGAGGCCGCCGGCGCCCGCGTGGACGAGGACCTTCTGGCCCGGCTGCACGCGGGCCCGCTCGACCAGTGCCTGCCATGCGGTGAGGGCGACCAGGGGGAGGGAGGCGGCCTCGGCCATGGTGAGGGTGGCCGGTTTGGGCGCCAGGTCGTCCTGGTGGACGGCGATGAGTTCGGCGAAGGTGCCGATGCGGTCCTTGTGGGGCCGGGCGTAGACCTCGTCGCCCACGGCAAAGCGGTCGACGGACGGGCCGACCCGGACGACGGTCCCGGCGAGGTCGTTGCCCAGGACGAGCGGGAGGCGGTAGGGCAGGATCGCCTTGAGGTCTCCGTTGCGGATCTTCATGTCCAGCGGGTTGACGCCCGCCGCGTGGATCTTGACCAGGACGTCGTCGGCGCCCACCTGGGGGTCGGGTGCTTCGGCGGCGCGCATCCCGGCCTGGTCGCCGTACTTCTCGACCATGAAAGCTTTCATAGTTGTCTCCGTTCCGTTTCCCGTCCGGGAAAGGTCGGGGTCTCCGCTCGCCCCGGGCTTCTCCCAGTACGAGACAGCTGTGTTGCGCTCCTAGCTGCGGCGCGGGCGCACCTCGTCCTCAGCCGCGTTCACCCATCAGGCCACCGGCACGACCGAGGCGGTGACGCGGTCGGCGGCGCCTCCCTGGAGGCGGTCCAAGGTGGCGGCGATCCCTTCGTGGGGCACGCCGAGCGGCACCGCGCTGACCTCGGCCAGGCGGGTGTACTGCTCATCGGTCAGCTGGACGTCGAGGGCGCCGAGGTAGCTGTCGAGCTGGGAGAGACTGCGCGGGCCGATGATCGGGACGAGCGTGGCAACGGAGCGGGCGGCGCGCTCGCGCACCCAGGCCACCGCCACCTGGGCGGGCGTCACGCCGGTCTCCTCGGCGATCGCCAGGACGGCGTCGACGACGGCGGTCTTCTGGCCGGTGCTCTCGGTGTGGATGACCATGCCCAGGTCGCTCAGGCGCCCCTCGGCGGAGCTGCGGTACTTGCCGGTGAGCAGTCCGCCGCCGAGCGGGGACCACAGGGCTGCGCCGAGCCCGAGGCTCTCGGCCATGGGCAGGAGCTCACGGTCGGCGGTGCGCTCGACGAGGCTGTACTCGTGCTGGATGCCCACGATCGGGGCCCAGTTCTTCAGGTCCGCGAGGGTTACCGCGCGCGAGACGCGCCAGGCGGGGAAGTTGGACAGCGCGGCGTGGTGGATTTTGCCGGCGCTCACCAGGTCGTCGAGCCCGCGCAGGAGTTCCTCCATCGGAGTGAGCTCGTCGGGGAAGTGCACCCACAACAGGTCGATGTAGTCGGTCCCCAGGCGCTTCAGGCTGGCCTCGACCGAGGCGACCATGGTCTTGCGGCTGTTGCCGGTCTTGGAGATGTCCGGCTGCGGGGCCGCGCCGAGGGTGAACTTCGTGGCCAGGACGAAGTGGTCGCGGTCGGCGGAGATCAGCTTTCCGGTCAGTTCCTCAGACTCGCCGAACTGGTAGCCGTCCGCGCTGTCGAGAAAGGTGCCGCCGCCCTCGGCGAACCGGTCGAAGATCCGCCGGGCCTCGTCGGGCTTGGCGCCTGCGCCCCAGCCGGTGCCGAAATTCGCGGTGCCGAGCGCGTACTCGGAGACGCGCAGTCCGGTCCGGTGGCCGAAGGTCGTGTAGCGCATGAGATGTCCTTGCATGAGGGGTGTGAGGGTGGTCGCGCCGGGGCGGAGGGGTGAGCGTCAGTCCGCGTTCGGCTGGGGTGCCGCGGACAGGCTCTGCTTGACGTACCGGCTGGTCTCGTCGGCGAGGATCTCGGGCAGGCCGGTCTCGATGCCGTACAGGGCCTGGGCCGCGACGTCGGCGGCGGCGACCTTCTGATCGGCGGGCACGCCGGCGGCCATGTCGGTGTCCATGTAGCCGACGTGCAGCGCCGAGACGGTGATCCCGCGCGGTGCCAGCTCCTCACGGGTCGCGTCGCTCAGCGCCCAAGTGGCGGCCTTGGACGCGGCGTAGGAGCCGAGTCCTGCCGGGTGGAACCAGGACAGGGCGGACAGGACGTTGAGCACGGCGCCGCCGCCGTTGCCCTCGATGACGGGGGCGAAGGCGCGGGTCGCGGCGAGCGGGCCGAAGAAGTTGGTCTCCATCTCCCGGCGCACCTCAGCCACGTCGCCTCCCGTCAGCGTCGCGCCGGTGGAGATGCCCGCGTTGTTGATCAGCAGTGTCGCGTCGGACGCCACGCGCGCGGCCTCTCGTATCGACGCCTCGTCCGTGACGTCCAGCCGCAGCGGGATGACGCCCGGCACGTCGACTGTCTCGGGGCGTCGGGCCCCGCCGTACACCTTCGCGCCGCGCTCGACGAGCTGGGCGGCCAGGTGCCGCCCGAAGCCCCGGTTGGCGCCGGTGACGACTGCGACCGCGTTCCTCAGTTCCATGTTCACTCCTGGCCGTGGCGGGCGGCGGCGGCCACCCGCAACTGTTTAGATTATGGATGCAATCTAAACATGGGTCTATGATAGATGCCAGTCGACATCTAAATGGGAGGTGACCATGGGCCGCGTATCGCTGGCGCAGGCGGAGGAAAATCGCAGGCGGGTGGTGGACACCGCGTCCCGGCTGTTCCGGGAGCAGGGCATGCAGGTCAGCGTCGCCGACCTGATGAAGGTGGCCGGTCTGACTCACGGCGCCTTCTACAAGCAGTTCGCCTCCAAGGAGGCGCTCGTCGACGAGGCCACCGCCCACGCCTTCGCCGAGCTCGCCCAGCGCTACAGCGCCGGGCTCGAGCGGCACGACGGGCAGCGCGCCGCCGCCCAGCAGGCGCTGATCGACGCATACCTCTCCGTCGAGCACCGCGACGACCCGGCGGACGGCTGCCCGGTCGCCGCGCTCGCCACCGACATCGCGCGCGAGGGCGGGGGGCGCGAGGCCCGTCGCGTCTACGCCGAGGGGGTGGCCGACTTCGCCGGTTTCCTGGCCAGTGACGACCAGGACGGCATCGTCCGCCTTTGCACCCTGTTCGGTGCGCTGGTCCTGTCCCGGGCCACCAAGGGCTCCCCGCTCTCCGGGGAGATCCTCGCCGCCGCGCACGCAGCCTTGACTGAAGCAGGCTGATCACGGGCGCGGTGGCCGCGTCGTGGCAGCCGTTCGGTCCCCGGGGAAGTGACGAGCCGGTCGTCATGACGCTCGTTTGACGCTCTGCGCACGCGGAGAGGGAGGCAGAGAGCCGACATAGCGCTGTGACCTGGTATTTCACAGCATCTGCTCAGGCCGACATCTTTCCGATGGCCTCGCACATGGAGTGCGTGGCCATTTTGGAGCCCGCTACAAAGGGGCTCTGACCTGTAGTTCTCTCGGGTTGCTCAGGGTGTGGCCGTATGCGCCCCTCGGGCTCTCGCCAGCACACTTGTGCGCATGTTCGCGGAACCCCGGCAGGACCTCCTGAGCTTGCCGCCTCATGCAACTGCTCGACTCGACCGCTCCGGCCGACGTGACGCGTCGTTGGAGGAACGCCGCTGTCTCCTACCGCTCGGAGCGGAGTCGGCCCCTTGCTTTCCTAACAGCTCGAGGAGCGCGGCATCCGCCCTTTTCTGATCTTTCACCGTCCGCAAGGACGACGGTCTCGACATCAGGGATGTCGTCGCCCGCACTGCGGGACCTGGTGGCCCCGGTCATGGAGGCGAACCTCTGGGTCCAAGCCAGTCGCATGACCGGCTACCAGGGCCGAAACCTTGCTTGTACAGGTTTCGGCCGCCAGTCCGTATCCATCACCTCCGTCGCCGTCATCCTGGACCCGTCCGCACTGCTGTACGTGACGTCCAAGCGAAAGGACTGGCTCTGACCGGCCCGGTGCCGGGCACTGGCGGCCAGGCTCCTGAGGCAGGAAAACACCTGGTCACCCCCGGCTTTCGGGCCGGTGGGCGGAGTAGTGTGAAGGCACCGGGAGTACTTCGCGCACCGGCTCCGCTGCGGGTGCCGTTTCCGGAGATCGACAATGCCGGGCCGCACCCACGAGCCCGGGGACAGGTCCGCGCCATGCCCGTGACCATTGACCGTACGACATCGAGCAGGCGCGCGCCGCCGCAGCCGGCTCGGCTGTCCCTGACGCCCGCGCCCGGCGGGCTGGACGGCACGTGGTGGCCTCGCTCCCGTGCCCTCACCCGTGAGCTGCCCGCCCTGACGGCTGCACTGGGCGAACGTTGGGGCCGCATCACAGGTGTCACCGTGCACCCGGCCCACTGGCCCGTCATCCCGCACTGGGTGTCCGTCGCCGGGCGCACCGTGCAGGTGGGCTGGTCCACCGAGGCCCAGGATCCGCACAGGCTGACTCTCTCCCTGCCCGACGGCCACCGAGACGTGCTGGTCATTCCGCCGGAAACCGGTGCAGAGGCAGCCGCGCAGCTGATGGCGGGCGACGGCATCGACGCCCCGGACCGGGGGCAAGCAGCAGAAAGGATCGACGCCCGGATCAGGGAAGAAGCGTGGGAGACCGACGGCGGAGCAGGCCGGGCCGGCGTCCCTGCCCCGGCATATCGGATCGGCAGGCCCTTCGCCGGCCGTTCGACGGAGGTGAGAGAACCATGACGGTCATCGCCGCGGCCGCGCTGCTCCTTCTGACCGCCGTCGGAGTCGTTCTGATCCACCAGCTCAACGCTCAGCACGACGAACGGATCATCGCCTTCCACTACAGCGATGTTCTGCCGGGGATCGGGCGCCGGCCCCGGAGGTACGGTCGCCCGGCGGTGGACGCGATCGTTCCGACGCGCCCCACCGCGACGGCTACCGCGGATGACATCGACTTCGGCCCGGCCGTGGGCAGTAGAGGAAGGCGCGTCATGGCGATATTGCGAGACCGGAAGACGTACCGCGAGAGGATCATGCAGGCTCTGTACCAAGCCGCCGAGGGCAATCGCCTGCTGGGCGTCGGTGGGGCGAAGCTCCGCACCGACCTCGGGATCCCTGAGCAGGACATGGCCGCTGCCTGTATGTACCTGGCGGGCGAAGGCTGGGTCGTCGTGGACTGGGGGAGGGGCAACACGCCCGCGATGATCACGCTGACGCACCAGGGGATCCGGCAGATGGAGATGGAAGAGGAAGGGCGTGGCTGAGCCGCCGCGTCGGCTTCTCGGACCGAAGTGAACCCTCGCAAGGATTGCTTATGGCGGATTAGTCCCTTTGGCGTAACCTGGAAGGCGGGTCGGCGCACGCTCACGTGCAATGACCCGGAAGGGCGGCTCCGGCGGGTATACGCCGGAGCCGTTGCGTGTTTCCGCAACCGCGCCCTGCGGCGAAGCGCCTGCGGGAGCGTCGTGCGGAGTACCGTGAGGTAGCAGGGTCGTATCGTGGCAGCGCGTCCTGCGGTCGCACTGCTCTCTGCGGACGGGCGGACACCATGGCCGACTCAGACACCCCCGACCTCCCCAGGCTCCTGCCGGACGCCGTCCACCGGTCGGTGCACCCCGGGACGGCCCTGGTGCGGCTGGAGACCACACACGCACGCGAGGGAATCCTGGACGGCGCATGGTGGCCGCGGTCCCGGGACATCGGTGCGGAACTCCCCTCGCTGATCTCCGCGTTGACCGAGCACCTCGGACCTGTCACCCGGGTCGGTCTGGACGGCAGTGCCTGGGACGAACTGCCGACCCGGGTGATGGTCGACGGCCGAGTCGTGCACATCGACTCCTTTCCGGTCGGTGACGACACCGTCCTCATCACCCGGGGCGACCGGGACCATTTCTCCCTGATGCTGGTCCCTCCGGACACGCCGCCCGATGCGGCACGCGCCGCGATGGCCCGGGCCGTACGGGCCGACAACGTCACCGCGGCCAGGCAGATCCTCATCGAGACGGGCAGCGACACGCCACCTACGCCGGCCTGACACGTCCGTCGCAGATCGACTCTCCACCTGCCTGGACGCTAGGGTCTTTCGTTTGGATCAGGCCGGATCAGGGAGCGGGGCCCGGTGCCGTGCATCGCAAGGCGGAGGAGCGACGGCAGCGGCGAGGCGCGGTGCCGGGCCCCGCGAGCCCGGCATGATCCAAACAGAGGCGCTAGATGCGGGCGAACTCCTCCGTCTGCTGGGCGAATTCCTGGGCCATGGCGGCGCTGACCGTGGGCTTGGTGTTGCGGATCGTGTCCAGGTAGTCGTCGGTGGTGGGGGTGGTCCGGGTTCCGGTGTCGAAGGTGCGCTCGAACTGGGCCTGGGAGACGGTGCGCGCCGCGTGGGCGATGTCGGCGGGGGTGAACCCCTCGCTGGCGGACGCGAGTACCGCACTGTCGGCCCGCGCGCCCGCTCGTGCCAGGTAGCTTTCCCACAGTGCGGTCCTGGCGGTGTGGTCGGGAGGGCCGATCGGCAGCACGTAGTCGAAGCGGCCGTGCCGCAGGAACGCGGAGTCGAGCGTGGTCACGTTGTTGGTGGCGCACACGAGCAGCCGTCCGTCCTGGCTGCGGAACCGGACGATCGCCTTGAGCAGTTCGTTGACGACGCCGACAGCGGTCGCGTCCGCGCCGCCGCGTTCGCCGGCGATCTCCTCGACCTCGTCGATGAAGACGAGGACGTGGTCGAGCCGGGAGATCTCGTCGAAGCGTCGGTTCAGCCCGGTCGCCAGGCCGTACTCGGCGGCCAGACGGGCGGGGAACAGTTCCAGGAAGGGCCATCCCAGGCGGCTGGCGATCGCGTGCGCGAACGTGCTCTTGCCGGTCCCGGGCGGGCCGAACAGCATCACCGCCCGCGGCAGTTCCACTCCGTGTTGCGCGGCCAGTTCGGGATGGGCCAGTGGCAGGACCAAGCGCCGCTCGATGAGCTGCTTCTCCCGTTGCATGCCCGCGACCTTCTGCCACAGCCCCCCTGGCGGCAGCTCCGCTCCGAGCGAGGACAGCGTGTCGGCCGACTGCGGGGTCACCGGTCCGCGTTTCTCGAAGAAGACCAGGCCGGGGTGGGCCGCGAAGTCGCAGTTGCGCAGGGCGGTGGCACCGGTCTCGCCCTCGGGCAGGGCGGCGTGCACCGCGCGGACACCGGAGGCGAAGAGCCGTTGCTCAAGGGCGGTGATCAGGGCACTGCCCAGCCCGCGCTGCCGCCAGCCGGGCGCCATGCAGATGCGCAGGATCCATGCCCGTTCGCCCTCCACCCTGCTCACCGCGGCGCCGATCAGCACGTCGTCGGCCGTGGCCACCACGGCCGGGTGGCGGGTCTGGAGGGCCGTCACGGCGTCCGAGAGCGGGAAGAGCGGCGGCAACTCGGTCGTGCCGCTCCGCATGTCGACACGGATCACCGCTTCGAGATCGTCCTGGGTGTAGTCCCTGACCCGCCAACCCGTCATGAGCAGCTCCGCGTGTTCGGCCGTACTCCCATCATCAGCCGGTGCCCGGAGGACGCGCGCGACAGGCGACGGTCACGAATCCTCCCTGGTGCCACGGATCGCTCGGGCCGTAGTCGGCTTCACGCCGCGCTGCCTGCCGGGCTGGGGGACGTGTCGGTGCGGCCGGTGCCGGCCGGTGGCGCTGCCGCGGCGGGTGCGGCGGCAGCGGATTCCCGGGCGAGGAAGGAGCCGAGCTCGCCGATCGTGCTCATGAGGGGGGCTGGGAAGACGACGGTGGTGTTCTGGTCGACACCGATCTCCACCAGGCTCTGGAGATTGCGCAGTTGAAGCGCCAGGGGGTGGGCCATCATGGTGTCCGAGGCGTCGCCGAGCGCGGCTGCGGCCAGGGACTCGCCCTCCGCGTTGATGATCTTCGCTCGCTTCTCCCGCTCGGCCTCGGCCTGGCGGGCCATGGCGCGCTTCATGGTGTCGGGCAGCTGGATGTCCTTGAGCTCGACCAGCGTGACCTGCACACCCCAGTCGACGGTGGTGACGTCGAGGATCTGGCGGATGTCCAGGTTGATACGGTCCGTCTCCGACAGCGTCTCGTCGAGCGTGTGCCGGCCGACGACCTTCCGCAGGGTGGTCTGGGCGATCTGGTTGATCGCCGCGTTGACGTTCTCCACGGCGACGACCGACTTCACGGTGTCGACGACCCGGAAGTAGGCGACCGCCGACACGTCAACGCTCACGTTGTCCCGGGTGATGATGCCCTGGGACTGGATCGGCATGGTGACGACCCGCAGCGACACCCGGTGCAGGGCGTCGGCGAACGGGATGATGAACCGCAGTCCCGGGGAGCGTGTTCCGAGAAGTCGGCCGTGGCTGTCTCACATGCCGATGACCAGGCGACTGGCGCGATCGGTCCGTGCCGGACGCTCGACGGCCGCTGAGGCGGGGCCGTCCCCGTACTTCCCTGCCTCGCCCGGTTCGAGTGGCCGGTCGGCGGCGGAGACGGCGTGCCGGGTCTCGTCCGCGGCCATGAGAGCGCTTGCGGTCAGCGGTGGGCCGTCGCAGTCGGACGCGGCCGCGATCAGGCGGGCCGCCGAATCCGTCTCGGTCTCGGGTGGGATGACCAGCAGGTCCCAGCGGCCGGTGCCGTAGGAGAGCAGCAAGAGCTTGTGCGGATCGATCTCCGGGGTGAACCATCCGACCTTGACGACATGACCGCCCACGGGGATCTTGTGCGGGATGACCGGCCAGAACTTCGGGTTGACGACGATGCGGGTGATGCGGCCCCACAGAGGGTCCAGCACATCGGTCAGTGCGGGCAGCTCGCTGGCCAGGTCCCGGGAGCGGGGCCACCAGGCACCGTCCAGGAGGCCGCGCGACGGGCCGTCGGTCTTCAGCGCGAGACGCGCGGCCGGGGCTGCGACGGGCTCGCGGTGTGGCAGGGGTTGATGCAAGGTCGCCGACATGATGCGGACCCGTCTCCGGGCCGCCCTGGCGGCGACCCGGGTTTCGTCTCTCGCCGGGAACGACCCGGCGTGGAAGCCGGTGTGCGAAATGCTCTCGGTGCTGTCCACGGTACTCCGCACACGCCGGGGCGGTTGGAGACGCCGCCGCGTTCCGTGAAACGGCTGTCGGTACCGGCGGCAGTGGGCCGAGGGCGCCGGGGCCCTTCGTGTGCCGGCTCCCGTACCGGTCTCACGCCCGACGGCCCGCATGCCCTGGCCCGGCACTCCCTGGCTGTGTGACGTGGGGGTGTTCCCCGTGTTCCGTTCAGCCCGTCGCTCCCCGCCGGTCCGCCGGGCTTCGGCGAGGAGTATCGTGGTGATTACCGAGAGCATCTCGTACACCGGCTTCCACGCCGGGTCGTCCTCGGCGATTCATGACAACCGGGCCGGCCGTGACCGGCCCGGGGTTGGGTCCGCGCCATGACCGCGATTCCGTTCACACCCGCAGTCGGAGGCCGGATCCCGTCTTCGTCACCGCTCCGACTCACGCTGGCGCCGGCCGGCGCCCCTCCGGCCCTGATCGACGGTGCCTGGTGGCCCCGTTCGCGCAACCTGACGGAGCAGCTCCCGGCGCTCGTCGAATATCTCGACCCGCTGTGGGGGCGGATCACCCGGATAGCGGTGAGCCGCGCGTTCTGGCTGGTCATCCCGGGAGCAGTGCCCGCGCACGGCCACATGGTGCGCGTCGGCTGGTCCCACGCCGGGCAGGACCCGCACACGCTGTTGCTGCTGTCCCACACTTTCGGCCGCTGGGACCTGCTGGTGATCCCACCGGAGACAGCCCCGGCCACCGCGGCCCGGCTCATGGCCACGGCCACCGACCCGTCGCGTAGCCTCACGGCGACCCGCCTGATCCATGGGCCGAACGTTTCCGGGCCGCGGCAGAGGCAGCGGCCGACTCGGACTCGCTCCGGGAGGCGGTCTGGGACTCCGAAGGCGGACACGACGCCCGCCACCCCGCCTCACGCACTCCTGACGGACCGGTCACCGGTCACGGGCCCACCACGGCAGTAGGAGTGTGAGAGATATGGGCACCTTCGTGACGGTGAGTGTGCTCCTCGCAATGATCGTCATTGGTGTGATCGTGATTCAGCTGTTCACCGCGAGCCACGATGAGACCCTGACCTCCGGCCGTACCCGGCGGTGGCGGTTCTCGCCATGGCACCGCACAGAGAAGTGAACCCGCTCCAAGGAGGATCGCGGGGCCGGTTCCGCCGGTAGGACTTACGCAGAGAGCGGCGGGAGGGGAACGTCCAGCGTGCCGGCGGCCATGTCCCCGGTCGTGCGCTGCCGGCTCACGCCGGGAAGGCGAGGTGGTCGGTGGGGCCCCCGTGCCATTCGATCAGCAGGAGCGTCGCATCGTCCGTGGTGATCCCGCCCCGCGCCCGTTGCAGCGTGTGGGAGAGGGAGCGCGCCACCGTCCGGATCTGTCGGGCCGTGGGCTCAAGGCGGTTCACCCACGCGATGAGCTGCTCCTCACCGAATTCCTCGCCGCCGACATCGCGCTCCTCTACCAGTCCGTCGGTGAAGCACATGATCCGGTCGCCGGGGGCGAGAGCCACTTCACTGATCCGGGGCTCGTGACCGCCGAAGCCTACGGGCAGCGTCGTCGGGCCCTGCAGCCGTCGTACGACACGGTGTCCACGAATCAACAAAGGAGCGGGATGTCCGGCGTTGACCCACTGAAGCCTGCCCGTGGCCGTGTTGAGCCGCATCATCTGAGCGGTCACGAAGTGGTCGGGGCCGAACTGCTCGGCGACGGCCCGGTCCATGAACGCATAGATCTCCGGCAGGCCGACGCTGATGCGCCGGGCATGCCGGTAGGCTCCGATGACCACCGTGGCCATCGTGGCGGCATCCAGTCCGTGGCCCATCGCGTCGATCATGGCCACATGCAGGACATCGCCGTTGAGGGCGTAGTCGAAGCTGTCGCCGGCCACGTCGTAGGCAGGTTCCAGTATCCCGGCCAGCTCGACCCGGGGCGTGGACATCGCCAGGGGTGGCAGCAGCGACCACTGGATCTCCGCCGCGACAGTCATCGGTTCTCTGCGGCGCAGTCGGAAGAACAGATCGGTGTAACCGTGCTTGGTCACCAGCATGTCGGCCACGAGTGAGGCGAGCCTGCGCAGCAGCCGTCGCTGGTCGTCCTGGAGGCGGTCCAGGGTGACGGCCATGACGCCCACCTGGTCGCCACCGTCCAGCAGGGGCAGATAGACCCGCACACCGCCGGCCTGCGGCACCTCGACGGGACGCGCCTCCTGGAAGGCACGACCGGCATCGGAGCCGTCGATCGGCTGCGGTTCCCCGGCTGCCAGCCCGTCACCCGGCAGGGGGACGAGCCACCTCTGGCCGTAGTCCTGCAAGAAGAGCGAGGTCTCGCGGCCGTCGAGCCTGCCGATCTGCCGTGCGACGAGCGGACCGAGCTGGTGCGGCGGCAACTCGTGCCCCTGGTCCAACAGGATTCCCAGAAGCTCCTCCCCGAAGTGCTCCGACCAGGTGGAGCCTTCCGCGGGCCCTTGCCGCTCACCGCCCGTCATCGTCGTGGCCCGGGGGGACGTTCTGGCGGATCTTCACGAAGGTGCTGTGCATACGAACTCCCGACGGAGACTCACCGGCCGACGCGTGGAACTTCCGTCCGGATCGTGGGGGCCGATCCGACTCCGCAACGAGTCGGCCGTGCGCTCGTGCGGCGGGGACCGGCACAACGGCCACCGGGCCCGCCCCGGCAGAGCCGCGGCGGCTGGTCGGCCCCGGCGGCGGCCTCAGCCGGATCGACCTCTCCGCCGCCGTCGTCGTCCGCCGCCGCGAACGCCTTGGTGGGGTCCGCGCCGTCTGCCGGCCTGCCCGCGGCCTGGATCACTGCCCTGCAGGGCAGTGATCCCGACTACCAGTAGTGGCGTCGACCGGCGACGGCGTGGCCCATCGCGCCGAGGATCCACAGGATGGCTCCGACGACCAACAGGATGATCCCGATGGTCCACAGGATGGACAGGCCGGTGAGGAAGCCGACGACGAGCAGAATGACGCCCAGGATGATCATGATCTCTCCTTCGGGGAGTGGCGCCGACGCGCCCGCGAACTGCTGTGGTTCGCAAGGGCGTCGGCGGGAACGGCCGATCTCCTCCTTACTTCACGCGGTGTGGTCCGTGGCGGCTGACCTGTAGACGGACCTCGGCGGGCATGTCGATGCCGGTGGCCCGACGTGCGGTACTGAGCGGGCCTTCGCACAGGGCACCGAGAGTGGCGCCGGGCGTGCCCTCGGGGGTGAGGGTGAGCTTGATGAGGGTGCGGTGGCGGCCCGGTCGGCCGGTGATGAGTACGGACGCATCGCCTACCCCTGGCAGGGCACCGGCTTCGTTCCCGATCGCCTCGCTGAGTGCGCGGTCGCGCAGGTCGACGCCCTCCTGCGAGGGTGTGTCGCCGACGGGCAGTGAGCCGGGGCGGCGTCGGTGCAGCTGGGCGAGCAGCCACCACAGGGCGAGCAGGGCGGTGAGGGCGAGTGCGGCGATGACTGCGGGCCACCACCACCAGCCCTGGCTGCTCCAGCGTGCCCGGTCGGCGGAGCCGAGCAGGACGTCGGCCGGGTGGGTCAGGGGCCAGCCGGCGGGCGGGGCCAGATCGTGCCGCCGGTAGAGGTCGAGCCCGGCGAAGAGGATGAGCAGTCCGCCGCCGAGGAAAACCAGTCCGGCGAGGGCCAGCAGAGTGCGGTTGAGAGCGGATCGCGGCGTCATGGCGGGCTCCGGTGCTGCGGGTCTTGTGTCAGCGGGTGGGTCGCCGCGTCCGTACGGCGATGCGGGGAGGACGGGCGAGGGCGAGCCGGTCGCGCTCCTCGGCGAGGACGGAGGTGAGGTCGTCCTTCACCTGTCGGGGGTCTCGGAAGCGGACCTCCGCGCGGGCTTTGATGCGGTGGCGGCCCACCATGACGTGGGCCGCGCCGACTCCGGGGACCCACATGGCGGCGTCGCGCAGCAGGACGGCGGCTCCGTCGCGGTCCACGAAGGCCCGCACTCGCGGGCAGCCGCCGGGTGAGCGCAGGGACAGCCAACGGCGCTGACCGGGGGTGAGGGCCAGGACGATCAGCCAGACGCCGACGGCGGCGGCCACGGCGGCCCCCGTCAGCATCCACACGTCGTCCACCGGGCGGGTTGCCAGTTCGTCGGCCAGGTGCCGTCGCCAGGCCGCGGCCGGACGTCCCGCCCGTACGGCGATGACATCGACGAGCGTTGCGACCGCGGCCACGAGGATCACCGCGGCGACCAGCGCCGCCGCGATGCGGCGCGCGGACCACTTGCGACGGGTTCGGTGCCCTCCTTCGCGCTCACCGGCTGTGAGGTCCGAGGTGGACACGTCGCGTTCGGCAGGGTCGGGCTCCTTCGTCAGCGGCACTTCGGCACGGTGCGTGGACGACGCGGAGCCGCGGCCCGGGGGACGTGGATCGGATGTCATCGCGATCGCCCTTCCTGCACGGCGTGCCCGGTGACCCGGGCCGCCCGGCCGCTCACCGGACCCGCCCCCGGCTCGAGTCGGCGGCGGTCACCAGCCGCCGGACGGTGAGGAGGACCTCTCCCACCCGCAGCCCGGTCAGCTGGGCGACCCGTTCGGCGACGTCCCGCTGGATCCGCTCGCAGACACGGGGGATGTCGGTGGGGTAGGGCAGGTCCATGGTCAGATGCAGGCGCACCGATCCGGTACGGACGGCGGCGGAGGCGTGGGGTGCAGCAGGCCCGCCCCGTTCGGGCGGTACGGCGGCGCGCCGCGACTGCGCCGCGCGCGCGGCCTGCTCGGCGATCCGGGCGACCACCCTGTCCGGGATGACGGTGGCGCCTCGCTCGGCCGGGGGCGGCAGCCCGGCGGCCGGCGCCGGCGGGCCCGGCCCCTCGCCGGGGGAACCGGGCCGGGTCCTCATCGCTGCCTCCGTGTCCGGAGGTCGAGGTCGCCCTGTACGACGAGGCCGACGATCAGCCCCGCCGCGCCCAGGACCAGCACCAGCAGAAAGGCCCAGAAGCCGCCGAAGTAACCCGCGAAGCCCAGGACCATGCCCGCCGCGAGGCCCGTCGTTGCTGCGTTCATCATGCACTCACCCGTCTCGCGCAGGAGCGTCGCCGTGCGCGTGATCGTCCGCGCCCGCTCGGGCGCGGCGGTGGATCACCTCACACGGCCCTCGTCCGGTTCGGCTTCTTCCTCCTCGTCGGGCAGGTGGACGTCGTCGACGGCGATGTTCACCTCGACGACCTCCAGGCCCGTCATCCGCTCCACGGCGCTGATGACATTGGTGCGGACACTGCCGGCGACATCGACGATGGGGACGCCGTACTCGACGACGACGTCCAGGTCCACGGCGGCCTGACGCTCGCCGACCTCGACCTTCACTCCTCGCGTGACGGCTCCGCCTCCGCCTCCGGGAACGCGCTCGCGCATGGCGCCGAAGGCGCGGGCCATCCCCGCTCCCAGGCTGTAGATGCCTGGTACCTCGCGGGCGGCCATGCCCGCGATCTTGGCTACGACGCCGTCGGCGATGGTGGTCTTCCCCCGGGTCTCGGCCGGAGCTCCGGCCCCGGTGCGGCCCTTCAGCGCGCTCACGCCTGTGTCGGGCCGGCTGCCCCCGCCGACGCTGGTGATGTTGTCCGTCATGGCGGTCGCCTCGATCGGTCGGCCGGACACCGGAGTGGTGCCCGTCAAAGTGTTGGACACACAGTGCGGCGTACGCCTCACGCGCATGTCGTGTGACATGCATCACATCTCTGAGTGGGGGTACACGCTCGTTCCGAGCCTGCGTGGGAGCGTCATGATCGAACAAACTGCTTCCCCACGACCGGGAGCCGACCTGCCCGACCGACTGCTGGCCGTCCGGGCGGCCGAGGGAGACGACGACTCCTTCGCCCTTCTCGTCCAGCGGCACAGCCGGCCCCTCTTGGCCCTGGCCCGCTGCATGCTGGACAACCCCCAGGACGCCGAGGAGGCCGTTCAGGACGCCTTCGTCGGCGCCTGGCGGCGACTGCCGGAATACCGTCACAGCGCGGAGTTCCGCACCTGGATGTACCGGATCACCGTCAACCGCTGCCTGACCATGCGCCGTCGCCGACCGCCGCTCCTCCCCCTGGACGTCGTCGCCGAACCCGCGACGGGCGACGCGTGGAGCCAGCCCGCCCGGACCGCCGAGCAGGACGCGGCCACAGCCGCCCTGTCCCGCGCGCTCGCCGAGCTGGACGCCGGACAGCGGGTCTGCTGGATCCTGCGGGAACTGCAGGGCCTGCCCTACAAGGAGATAGCCCACGTGACGCGGACCAGCGAGCAGACGGTACGCGGCAGACTGTTCAGGGCACGCCGGTCCCTGCAGGAGGCGATGGGCCCATGGCGCTAGACGACCCGCACAAGCGGCCTTCCGCACCGCCCGGAGCCGGCCGGCCCCGCAGCGGCTCCGCCGCCGACGTGCCCCCGTTCGCAGGCGATGAGGTCCTGCCCTGCGGCCGCCTGCTCAGCCGCGCCTGGGAGGAGGCGCACGACGCGGCACCGCCCCCGGACCCGCACACGGTGTCCTGCCCTCACTGCCGCGAGGCCGTCGAGGGACTGGCCACGGTGAACGCGGCCGCCCGGGCGCTGCGCGACGAGGACCCTCCGGGCCTGCGCGCACTCGCGGACCGGGTCATGGACGCCGTCAGGGCAGAGGTCCGGTCCGGGCGGCTGCTGCCCCTGGCCGACCCCGACCGGGACCTGCGGATCGTCGAGAGCGCCGCGGCGAAGGTGCTGAGGCGGGCCGCGGACACGGTCCCCGGTTCCAGGGCCGCGACCTGCCGGCTCGTACCCGAGGGCAACGGCACCGACGTGCGGGTGACCATGACCCTGGCCGTCGCCCTCGACCGCCCGCTGCCCGACCGGGTCCACCAGGTACGCCGATCGGTCCTCCGCTCGGCCGGCCAGGACCTGGGGCTCACGGTGACAGCCGTCGACATCACCGTGGCCGACGTACTGGAACCGGGGCCGCCCCTGGGTCCCCGCCTCCCGACGGGCGCCGGCGCGTGATGACCGCCACCGGCACCACCGCGCTCCTCGGCGTAGCGGCCGAGGCAGCCCTCGCGGTTCCTGGCGTGGCCGCCCTGCAACCCCGCCTCGCCCGGCGCCTCGCGGCAGCCGCCGCGCCCACCCGGGCGGACACCACGCCGCCCGAGGCCGGCATACGCGCCGACCGTGCTCCGGACGGTTCGGGATGGCACATCGAGGTGCGCTGCGTCCTGACGGAGAGTCGGCGGGCGCTGGACATCGCCCGAAACGTCCACGACCGGGTGACAGCCGCCCTCATCACCCACCTCGCCACCCACGGTGCCGCGGAGCCGGTCACCGTCGCGGTCACGGTGACCGGTATTGCCGTCTGGCCCGACGTGGCATGAGCGGCGGCGCGGACACAGGCCCCGCGAACCGTCGCCCGACGAGGAGTACCTGGCGATGGCCGAGAGCATTCCGTACACCAGCGGGCGCTCACCCGCGCACCACCGTCGCTGAGGTGAGGAACCCGCCGCGGATTGCGGCATCTCGTACGGGCGCTCCCCACCTCCTGCCGCCCGGACCGCGCTCTGGACGAGACCGGCAGGGTGCTGCTCGCCGATCTGGTGGACACAGCACCGCGTGACGACGCGCCCCTGCTGGTGCACGTACCCGCGCCGTACCGGGCGAGGACACCGCTCACTGGCAGATGCCAGCCGATCCGGCTGCTGTCTCGGACGCCCGGGCATGGGCGCCGCCCCGCCAGTTCACCGCATGGGGGCTGGACGCCACCGACGAGGGAGGACGGCCTGTTCCTCGGTGCCCGACTCGCCGAGCGCGGGGGCTGCCGCCATGGCCGGAACCGCCCACATGCAAGAGAGTCGGAAGGCATGACCGCGTTGTGGCGGCCGGAGAATCGACCGCCGGCCGTGACGCTCGTTTGACGCTCTGGGCGCCCGCAAGCGGGGCGGCGGACCGAAAAACTGGGCCTGACCTGGTCTTTTGTGTGCCCTGCTCAAGTCAACATCTTTCCGATGACGCATCATGTGGAGTGCGTCGCCATCCTCGAACCGACCGAAAAGGGCTCCTGACCTGCGGTTTTGTGCGTGCGCATTATGTGCGATGTGGGCGTTACGGGCGATATCTTGACGCTGAAATGACGCTCTGCAAGGTATCTCGACGCTCATTTGATGCTCGTTCTGATGGGGTATCAGGTGCCTCTCGATGCTGTTCAGGCGGTCTCCTGGGTTCGTAGGTGTGGCGGGCTGTCGCGGACATCGAGCCGCTCGCCCAGCCACCACCATCACCGGCCCACAGCCCCCGAGCCCGCCTGGCTGCTGTCCAGAGGGGGTCCCTGGCGAAGTCAGCCACCCGTGCCTCCAGCAAAGTACGCAGTTGTCCGGGTGACGCGACCGACCGTGGGCCGCCCAGGGGGGCTGGGCGGATCCGGCCGACGGGGCCTCCAGCGCATCTTGCAACTGCTCGGCCAGGCCCGGCCAGCCCGGCTCCAGACCCGGGGCCGGAAGGGCGCCAGCCTAGAGAAACAGGACGTCTATCGCTGGTGCGTCGGCGCCAGGCCCTCCAGGTACCTGTTGAAGCACCGCTTCAATACGCAAAAGTCCTCGACCATCTCCCTGTTGTCCGTCACCGTGGAGGCACGCTCGCCAAGCGGTGTTGAGCCCGGACGAGGTACAGGCGGGCTTGGGGGAGCAGGTCTCCAGCCTGCGTGACTCCTGTCTGGACCGCTGGCTCGAGGCGGGCGTTCCTGCGTGGGGTGTCGCCGAGTGGGCTGGCGTGAGTGCGAGCTGGATTGCGCTGCGGTACCCGCACCGCTTCCGGCTGGAAGACATCGAGATCGACTGGGAGCACCTGGAAGAGATCCTGCGCCTTCCGGACATTCCCTAGCGGTAGTCTCCCCTCTCGCGCTCCGAGCGCGAAGACCACCCGCCGAGTACATTTCGAACGTCGGCGGTCCACGCCGCATGCGGCCGTGTCACATGGCTCGACCCCCAGCGATCTGGCTCCCACCGCCCTACAGGGCCGGTTGACCTGCGCCGTGGACTGCCGGCAGCCCGGCTGAATCAATTCACCTGCTTGGTCTTTCCTCCTCTGTTTCCGAGGACTCGCGCATGCCTGCCCGTTTGCTGTCCATTCCCGCTGTCGCCGCCGCCCTGGACGTCGACCGCCGCACCGTCTACCGCTTCATCGCCGCCGACGACCTCCCCGTCGTCGACCTGCGCACCGGGACGGAACGATCTCGCGTCCGTGTCCCTGCTGCCGGGCTTGAGGAGTTCATCGCCAGGAGATTGGTTGGTTCCCCGCGCCCCCGTCGGTGAACTCTCGCCCCCAGTCCAGCCCTCACCGCTTCCGAACAAAGGAGTAGTACCGCGTACCTGCGCAAATTGAAGTCCGGCAAGTGGCAGGCGACCGTTCGTAACCGGGCCGGAGACCGGTTCAGCGAGTCCTTCCCCCTCAAGGCCCAGGCGCGGGCCTGGGGCATCGAGCTGGAGACCCAGTTCGCCCGCGGAGGCATGCGCGACCCGCGGGCCGGCGAGATCGCGTTCCGGGAGTGGCACGACCGGTGGTGGAACGCCCGCATCGTCGAACCCCACACCCTTCGGGGCGACGCGTCCAGCATCAAGAACCACGTCATGCCGTACTGGGCTGACTGGGAGATGCGGGCCATTACCCGCATGGACGTCCAGAGCTGGATACGCTCCCTGGTCGAGAAGGGCGCAGGCCCTGCCGCGATCAAGCGGGCCTACAACCTGACGTCGTCCCTCATGCGTGCGGCGGTCGATGACGATGTGATCGCGGTGAGTCCGTGCCGCAGCATCGACCTGCCGCCTATCGCGGTCAAACCGCCGCAGTGGTTCACGCCCGACCAGGCGCAGAGCATCCTCGACGGACTAGGGTCTGTTGCGAAAGTGGATCTTGTTCGTTGATGATCACCTTTCGTGGGACGTGGGGATCTGACGAACGGCCAGTGGGCCCGGCTTGAGCCGTTGCTGCCGCAAGGCATCAAGCCGGGTCGTCCGCAGGTGTGGACGCGGCGGCAGCTGATAGACGGCATACGGTGGCGGACCCGGACCGGTGCCCCATGGCGTGACGTGCCCGAACGCTACGGGCCGTGGGACCGGGTTTATGACCTGTTCCGGCGCTGGCAGCGGGACGGCACCTGGGCGAGGATCCTCACCCAGCTCCAGGCCGAGGCCGATGCGGAGGGCCTGGTCACCTGGGACGTGAACGTCGACTCCACCGTCTGCCGGGCTCACCAGCACGCTGCCGGCGCGGTGAAAAGGGGGATCTCCAGAAGGAACCGCCCGGCGGGATCTTCGTCGAGCCGGCCGACCACGGTCTCGGACGATCCCGCGGCGGGCTGACCAGCAAAATCCACCTCGCGGTCGAGCAGGGGCAGAAGCCCTTGTCCGTCGTGATCACGGCTGGACAGCGGGGCGATTCCCCGCAGTTCGAAGCGGTCCTGGAAGCCATCCGGGTTCCGAGGCTGGGACTCGGCAGGCCGCGCAAGAGGCCGGACCGGGTGCGGGCCGACAAGGCGTACGACTCCCGCAGCAACCGCTCCTACCTGCGCAGACGCGGCATCAAAGCCACCATCCCAGTCCCTGCGGACCGCGTCCGCAACCGCCTCAAGCGCGGCTCGCGCGGCGGGCGTCCACCGGCGTTCGACAAGGACGACTACAGGCAGCGGCACGCGGTCGAGTGCGGGATCAACCGGCTCAAACGCCACCGGGCCGTCGCCACTCGGTACGACAAACTCGCCGTCCGCTACGAAGCGACAGTGCTGGTCGCAGCCATCAACGAGTGGCTTTGACCAGCACTTTCACAACACGCCCTAGGTGTCCCAGCCGTGACTCCAATGTCCACCGGGCGCTGTCGCTGTACGATCACGAGTGCTGATACCAGTTCCCGGAGGGCGCGCCGAGAGCGAGGTGACCGTTGAACTCTTCGTCGTACTTGGGCAGGCGCGTCCAGGGATTACGCTCCTGCCCTCGGCCCGGGGCCTGGCCTGCTCCTGCGTAACCCGCGTCCCCTGTGGGAGCTCCCCCTTGGTGCCGCGGGCAACTCCCCGCACTGGGGGATGCCTTCTGGCTGACCCCGCAGCCCTCACCGGCCACCGACGCCCCCGGGCGTCCCTCGTCCGAGTGGTCCCCCGCCCGCAGAGACCCGACGGGGTGGCCGCGCGGGCAGAAGCCGGTTGCGGGGCGACTAGGCTCCCTCTGCGGGGTGGTGGTGACCGCCGGGGGCTGTCCGGCCCGGGCCCGGAGTTGCCCCCCCGCTGCCGTGGCGGCCTGGCGCCGGGTGCTGGGGGAGGCGCACGTGCTCACCGGGCCGGAGGACCGCGCCGCCGCCGGGCGGTGCACCTTCCCGGCCCCGCTACCGGCAGCGGTCCTGCGCCCCGCCGACGCGGCTCAGACCCGGAACTGCCTGCGGATCGCCCACCGCCACGGCATCCGTGTCCATCCGGTCAGCACCGGCAGGAACTGGGGATACGGCTCAGGCTGCCCGCCCACCGACCACACCGTGGTGCTGCGGCTGGCTCGGCTGGACCGGATCCTCGGCCACGACGAGCAGCTCGGTTTGGTCACCGTGGAGCCGGGTGTCACCTTCGGGCAGCTGGCCGGGGCCCTTCGGCGGCGCTCGTCGCACCTGCTGCCCCCGTCCACCGGGGCTGGAGGGGGCACCTCCGTCCTGGCCAACGCCCTGCAACGCGGCATCGGGCAGGGGCCGTACCAGGACATGGCCTCCCATCTGCGGCGGCTGGAGGTCGTCCGCCCGGACGGCAGCCGCCTGTCGACCGGCCCGGGCCCGGGCCCCGCGCTGACCGGGCTCTTCCTCCAGGGCGGCCCGGGTGTCGTGGTGTCCGCCGAACTGTGGCTGAATCCCCGCCCCGGGCTGACCCGGACCGTGGTCTTCCGGCTGCCCGATCAGCGCCGCCTCCCGGAAACCGTCGACGCCGCCCGGCAGCTGCTGCAACGCACACCGGGCGGCGTCGCCATGAGCCTGTGGAACCGCGCCCGGCTGGCCGCCCAGCTGCTGCCGGCACCACGGAGCCACCCGCCCGAACCCTTCGACGGACCGTGGACCGGTCACGCCCAGCTGTGGGCCGACGACCCCAGGGCGCTGGACCTGCTGCACGAATCCGTACTGCGCGCCTTCGCCCCGTACGCAGACCACTGGGACACCGTTGACGCCGGCGCCCTGGACGCCGGGGGGCCGCCTGGCGGTGCGGGACCGCGTGACAGCGCGCCGGGCCTGGCGAGTGCCTACCGCCACAAGCCGGGCGGCCCGCTGCACGTTCCGCCCGACCGGGAACGGGACCCCCCTTTCTGACCGTGATGGTGCTGGCCGGGGCCGGCGCCGTTCTGATCGCGGTCGCCGTCTCGACCACCCTGCTGCCCGCGATGATGGGCTTCGCAGGAGAGTGGCTGTGCCCGAAGCCGGGCTCGCGTGCCGCCCGCCGCGAGCGTGCCACGCAGCAGCCGGACCACGGTGGGCGGCGGCCCTCCGGCGAACGTTGGGGCCGTGCCGCCGTACGGCGTCCGATGCCGACCCTGCTCGCCGTGCTGGTCGGCCTGCTTGCCGTCGCTGTACGCGCCAGGGACCTCCAGCTCGCCCTACCGGACAACGGCTCCGCGGCCGTCGACGGCACCCGACGCAAGGCGTACGACGTCGTCTCGGAGAAGTTCGGCCCAAGTTTCAACGGCCCGCTGCTGATCCTCGCGGACACCTCGCACACGGATGACCCCGGCAGGGTACAACCGCTCTCACCAAGGAGCTGAAGGCCACCGAGGGCGTCGCCGCGGTCGGCAGGCCGCAGTTCCTCGACGGCGGCAGGAGCGCGGTCGTCCAGGTCGTGCCGAAGAAGGGCCCGGCGGACGAGAAGACCAAGGACCTCGTGGAACACATACGCGACGAGGCACCGAACTGGCAGCGGGAGACCGGTGCCCTGATCCAGGTGGACACGAAAGCCTTCAACAACACCGCGGAATTCCATACCGTGGGATGAGGCAGTCGAGTCGTTTGCAGCGCAGATGAGAGCGGGCCGGCGTAGCTGGTGAGGTGCTGCACCAGGCGGGGTGCCGTCGTGCTCCTCAGACAGGAGGCTGACGCTCCTCACCGTTACGGAGGCGGGGCCTGGGCGACCTGCCACGGTTCGTCGTCGACGGGCCGGTTGTTCTGCGGCGGTCGAGAAAACGGGCCAGCCTGGTGGCCGCTTCGGTGAGGACATCGGGCGGGGGCAGGGTGACCATGCGCAGGTGGCCGGATGGAACCGGTCCGAGGCCGGATCCGGGGACGAGGAACAGCCCCTCCTCGTGCAGGAGGTCGGAGGCCAGGCTCTCGTCGTCGCCCAGACGGTACTGACCGGGAGTGATGCGGGGGAAGACGTAGAACGCGCCGCGGGGTTTGACGGTCCGTACGCCTGGGATGTCGGCGAGCAGGCGACACAGGTGGTCTCGTCGAAGGCACAGTGCACCTCCTGGGGCGGTCAACGCCGTTGTGTCGTCGATGCGCAGCGCGGCTGCCACGGCGCCTTGCGCGGGAACGTTCGGGCACAGCCGCAGCGACGCGAGGGTGTCGAGCGCGGCGACGTAGTCGCGCGCGGGGCCGCGGCAACCGGTCAGTGCCAGCCATCCCATGCGGTAGCCGGGGATGCGGCTGCGTTTGGACAACCCTCCGAACGTCAGGCAGGGTACGTCCGGGGCGCACTTCGCGAGCGGCGTGTGACGGGTGTCGTCGTAGAGGAAGTCGGCGTAGATCTCGTCGGCCAGGAGGACCAGGCCGTGCCTGCGGGCGATGTCGGCGATGCCGTCGAGGACCCCGCGAGGCCATACTGCGCCGGTGGGGTTGTTGGGGTTGATCACCACGATGGCCCGTGTCCGGTCGGTCACCCGGCGGGCGATGTCGCCCGGGTCCGGGTACCAGTCGGAGGCTTCGTCGCACGGATAGTGCACCGGCCGCCCGCCTGCCACGACGACGGGGGCGGTCCACATGGGATAGTCCGGTGCCGGGATGAGAACCTGGTCGTGGGGGTCCAGGAGCGCGTGCAGGGACAGCGGTGCGAGTTCCGAAACTCCGTTGCCGAGGTAGACGTCGCACGACCGTACGGTGTCGAGTCCCTTGCCGCGGTAGTGCTGGGCCACCGCATCACGGGCCTCCGGGAGCCCGGCGGCGCCGCTGTATCCGCAGGAGTCGTCGAGGCGGTCACGTACCGCCTGCACCACTTCACGGGCGGGTGGCAGACCGTGCGTGGCGGGGTCTCCGAGACTCAGCGTGAGTACGTCCTCCCCGGCGGCTCGCATGCGTTCGGCCTGTGCCGCGAGCGGCCCACGCAGACTGTAGGAGACACCCGACAACTTACGCGACATGCCGATATGGTGGCGCGACGTCATGCGATGTCCCCGGGATCAGATGCGGCGCGGTTGGACGCGGAGGGCGGCGCAAGGAACCCGCTGCGCCTGAATTCGCGCAGGTAGGTGTCGAGCAGCCCGGCATCGACGGGCGGACAGACAAGTCCGCTGCCGGCGAGTGCGGCGTCGGTGTTGTGGCGGCTGAAGGCGGGGAAGACACCATCGGTGTACATCTGCTTGACCGAGACCTCACTGTCCCGGGCCGGTTCGATGAACATGGCGACATATGGGGCCATGGGGTGGTCGGGCAGCCGGGCCGTCAGATTGGCGAGCATCTCCGTCCACGCGTTGTAGGGCACGGTCCGTACCGGATATCCCATGGCGGTCAGGCGTTCCACGATCAGCGGCAGGCGGGCGGGGCGAGGGTTGGTGAGGTGGTAGACGCGGCCGTCGGGTTCCTGGTGGGTGATGAGGTGTGTGATCGCGTCCGCGGTGTAGTCCACCGGCACGAAGTCCAGCGGCAGGGCCATGTCCGGGGCGAGGCCGGTCTCGGCGATGGTCCGGAACAGGGCGCACATCATGGTGTCGGTGTTCCACACGCCCCGGTCCACGGTGCCGGTCACCTCGTAGGGGCGGTGGACGGCCGTGGGCAGGCCGCGTTGTCCGGCCTAGACGACAAGGTTCTCCGCGACCCATTTGGTCTCGGGGTAGCCCAGGGACAAGCGGTCGACGTGGTCGAGAGGCGTGTTCTCGTCGACGTGCGCCACACCGGCGGTGCCGAACCCGGCGATCACCGCGATGGTGGAGATGTAATGGAGCGGCTTGGTGGTGTGCTCGCCCGCCAGCTCCAGGACGGTGCGGGTGCCACCGACGTTGATCGGCGCGAGCGCGTGGTAGGGGTAGGCGAAGTTGACCCGGGCGCCGCAGTGCACAATCAGGTCGATCTCACGGGCGAGCCGGTCCCACTCTTCGTCGGACAGCCCGAAGTGCGGCTCGGCCAGCTCTCCGCAGACGGGGACGACACGGTCCAGCAGCGGTTCGGGGTCGAGGCCGTAGCGCCGCATCCTGGCCGCCAGCCGCGCGAGGGCCCGAGGTGAGTCGCCGGCGCGGATCAGGCAGTGTACTCGCTCCACGCCGTCCCGCAGCAGCCGGTCGACGAGGTAGACCCCCAGGAAGCCGGTTGAGCCGGTCAGCAGCACCTGGCGCGGGACCCGGGCCGCGACCGTCGCGGGCGCGGTGTAACGCAGCTCCGGGTCGAGTCGGCTCTCGATCGCGAAGTCGGTGTCCGGGGCGATGGGTTCTTCGTGACCGTCGAGTAAATCCTGCACCGTCGCGGCCAAGTCCCGCAGGGACGGGTCCGCGACCAGGCTGCGGATCATCGCACGCCCGAACTCGGCCGGCACTCCGAGGCGTTCGCGCACCGCGGCGGTGACCTGTGTGGCACGCAGCGAAGTACCGCCGAGAGCGAAGAAGTGCGCATCGCGTCCGACCATGTCCGCATTGAGGACATCGCGCCACACGCTCGCGAGGATCTCCTCCACCTCTCCGCGGGGCGCGTCGTCGCGGGCCGAAGCGGCGGGTGTGGCGAGGGCGGACAGCGACCTGCGGTCGACCTTGCCACTGGAGGTGAGGGGGAGTGCGTCCACCAGCGCGATGCGCGTCGGCGTCATGTAGCTGGGCAGCCGGTCGCGTACGTGCTCGTGCAGGTGAGCCGTGAGGTCCTTCTGGTCACGTCCGCTGTGCACCACGACAGCGGCCATCAGCCGCTGCCCCGCCCCTTCGCCGACGACATCGACCGCCGCCTGACGCACGTGCGGATGTGCCGACAGCACGGACTCGACCTCGTCCAGCTCGACGCGGTAGCCGCGGATCTTGACCTGCCGGTCGCGCCGCCCGAGGAATTCGAGCGCTCCGTCCTCGCGCCACCGTGCCATGTCGCCGGTGCGGTAGAGCCGTCCACGTATGTCGGCGGGGCTCCACCGGTCCTCGACGAAGTGTTCCGCCGTCCTGTGCAGATCGCCGAGGTACCCCAGGGCAACCCCGTCCCCGCCGACCCAGAGTTCGCCCGTCTCACCGGGGGCGGCGACCGTGCCGTCCTCGCGCACCACGTAGGCGGTCGAGCCCGCGACCGGCGTCCCGATGGGCACGTTCTCGGCCTGCGAGGACAGCTCGTCCAACCGGCAGACGGTGGACAAGGAGGAGTTCTCGGTGGGCCCGTAGCCGTTGAGGAACACGGCGGGCCGGCTCTCCGTCAGAACGGCCCGCACGGCGCGAGGGCTGAGTACATCACCGCCCGCGACGAGAAGACGCAGCCCGGCGAAGAGGTGGGGTGCGACGTGGGCGTGCTGGTGGAAGAGGCCCGCGCTCAGCCACATCAAGCTGACGCCCCGGCCGCTCACCACGTTCTCCAGCGCCTTGGAGTCCAGCAGCTCCGAGTCCTGCGCGAGGAGGAGGCAGGCGCCGTTCAGCAGAGTGGCGAAGATCTCGAAGCAGGAGACATCGAACGTCAGATCGGTGGTGGCGAGGACGCGGTCGTCGGGCCGGATGCGCAGTTCCCCCGCCCCGCGGGCCAGCCTGGTCTGGCCGCGGTGGGGACACACCACGCCCTTGGGAGCGCCGGTCGATCCCGATGTGTAGATGACGTACGCCGCTTCATCGGCGGCACGTTCACCCCACCACCGGGGATCGGCGTCCTCGGGGCCACCGAACAAGTCGTCGGCGCAGACGGCGGTCGTGGAGTCCGGCACCTCCACGGGTTCGTCCGCACCGTGCACAGCCACCCGGACGCCGGCGTCCCGCATGATCCCGGTCAGCCGGTCGGCGGGCTGATCCGGACCGAGCGGGAGATACACCCCGCCCGCGTGCAGGACCGCGAGGATGGCGGCCACCGCCGCCGGGGACCGCCGCATTGCCACCCCTACCACATCCCCGGCGCCGATCCCGTGCGCCCGCAGCGCCGTGGCGCCGCGCCGGACTCGTGCTGCCAGCTCCTGGTAAGTCCATGCGCCGTCCGCCCATTCGACGGCCGTCGCTTCGGGCCGGGCGTCGGCCTGTTCCGCGAAGAGCAGAGGAATGGTGGCCGTCCGGGAGTAGGTCGCGGACACCTGATTCCAGTCATGAGCATGCTGGGGCAGGGAGGTGGGGGTGGTTTCGCCTGGTGTTGCCACGTCGACTCCTTGGATTCGGTTAGGTGGTCGAGGTCGTCGTTCTCCGGCGTCATCCGCTGATGGCTGACGCGGATGTGTGCGGTTCGGCCCGTCGGGCGCCTTGCGCGCCAGTACCCGGGGCGAGATGTCGGGCGCGCGTACGGGAATTGCCGCACGGCGCCGCGGTGACGGCGGACCTCACGATCCGCCGCCCAGGAGGGGCCGCTCGGCGCCGCGCCAAGGGAGGCCGGTACCGAGTGCCCTATGCGGGAATTCGTTCGGCGACGATGCTGTGGACCGACGCTTCCCGCCGGAGCAGGGCGACCGCCAAATCCGCGGCCATGCGCCGAATCGCCTCCAGGGGTGGGCTCGCCTCCTTGGGGAAGTGGACGTCGATGTTGCTCTTGAGCTCCAGCACCCAGCGGGCGGCGTCCTCCGCGCAGGGCAGCACTCGCTCGTCCCTGATCCGGAAGCCGTTGTCCCGCATGACGTCGGTGACATAGCGCAGCGACTTGCGGTGCTCCAGCGCCAGATGGTCCGCGTCCGCGGGCAGCCGCGGCTCACGGGCCAGGAACTCCTCGCTGTAGAGCGTCTCGGAGACGACGAGCAGCGACCCCGGCCGCATGCGCCGGGACAGCGCCGCGGTCGCGGCCTCGTACACCCGAGGGGGGAGGTGCGTGATGACTCCCCGGGCGAGCGCCAGGTCGTAGGGCTGTTCCGGGTCGGGCAGCTCGGCGATGTCGGCGGCGTCGCACAGATACAGGCGGACGCGGCCCGGTCGGGGCACGTCGCGCACGAGGCCGGCGCAGTGCGCGAGTTGCTCGGCGCTGATGTTCACGCCGTCCAGGCGTGGACAGCCGGGGAAGACCTGCGCGAGGTGCCTCAGCGTCGCTCCCCACCCGCATCCCACGTCCAGGATGCGTTGCGGGCGCGTGTGTCCGGTCCTCTCGCCTGTGGCGAGGGCGAGTTGCTGTTCCAGGTACCGGAGCCCTGCCTCGTCGAGGGACACGGGGCGAGGCGCGTCCGGATGGCCGAAGACGCCCCACTGGAAGTGCAGTTGCTCGCCGATGACCTTCTGCCAGTCTGCCGGGGAGTCCTCGTAGGCCCGGACCACGTGGTCTCGGAACGGATCGCTTTGGCGGCTCGGCAGTACCTCGTACGTCGATTCGTCGGTGCCGTTCAAGACGGCTTCCTTTCGGTAGGTCGTGCGGTGCCGGGGTGGTCGTTCCGGCACCGCAGGTTCACTGGTTCAGGCCGGGTCGGCCGTCGTGGCCTTCCAGACGCCCAGCAGCGCGTCCGAGACGCGGTGGGCGTGGAACAGCGCCTCTTGGGGGTTGTCGCCGCGGTCGAGGCCGTCCTGGGCGACGGCCAGGGCGAGTTCCTCCAAAGCGCCGTCGCCGGGGTCGTCGTAGTAGTCGAGGAACTCCTGCGGCACCGGGGCGCCCGTCTCCCGCAGGCGTCGTGCGACGGCGGTGGCGCCGGAGTAGTAGACCTGCATGTCGGTGTGGGCGGCCAGGGCTGCCGCGCTCTGGCTTCCGGATGTGGCGATCCAGGACATGGCGCCGTGGAAGGCGTAGGCGCCGCCGTCCGCCGTCCGGCCCGCCAAGTCGGTCTCGGACATCCCGAGGGCCCGGGCTACCTCGCGCAGCTTGGGCGTGGCCTCGTGGACGATGCGTGCCAGAGTCACCCAGAGTTCGGCGGCGGGCCGGTGGGGGAACCGGGCCAGCAGGGTGCCGTACGCGACGAGTTCGACCGGGTGGGCCTGGTACTCGACCGCGACCAGACGGCGCAGGGGTTCCAGGACGCCGGGGCCCGTGACGGGTGCCAGGACGAGCGGGCTGCCGGGCGCTTCGCCGGTGAGGCGCTGCCGGACGTCTTCCGCCAGGGCTTTGGCGTCGGTGTGGTTTCGGGTGGTCATGTGATTCCCTTCGGTGGTGGTCGGCGACGGGCGACCGTCGCCGGTTCGGGTGGGTGTACGCCTCAGGCGACGACGTCGGTGGTTTCCGGTGGCGGTAGGTACCCGCTCTCCCGGAGACGTCGGAGGTAGAGGTCGATCAGCCGGGCGTCCACCGGCGGGCAGGCCAGCCCGGTGTCCGTCGACACACGGCCGGTGTTGTCGCGGCCGAGCCGGGGAAACGTGCTCGTGAAGTACGGCTGCTCGGGGGCGAGGCCCGTGCCGGACGCGGACTCGACGAGCAGGGGGAGGTACGGCGTCATCGGGTGCCGGGGGTCCGTATCGATCGCCCGGACGACCCCGGAGACCCAGTCCCGGTATGTGACCGTGCGCACCCGGTAGGACATGGCACGCAGACGGTCCACGAGCAGGGACAGGCGTGCCGGGTCGGGATTGGTGAGGTGGTAGACGCGGCCGTCGGGATGCTGGTGGGTGACCACCCGGGTGATCACGTCCGCCGTGTGGTCCACGGGGACGAGGTCGAGCGGCAACGGCACGTCGGGGGCCTCGCCGCCTTGCGCGATCGTGCGGAACAGCGCGCACATCAGGGTGTCGGCGTTCCACACCCCCCGGTCACTGGTGCCCGTGACCTCGCATGGGCGGATGATCGACGCGGGAAGCCCCTGACGCGCGGCTTCCGCCACCAGCTTCTCGGCGACGCACTTGGTTTGCGCGTAACCGCCTGGCAGCCGGTCGGGATGGGCGAGCGGCGTGCGCTCCGTCGCGTGTCGGACGCCCGCGAGGCCAAGGCCGGCGAGCACATCGACGGTGGAGATGTGGTGCAGAGGTTTGAGCCGGTGCGTGGCGGCCAGTTCGATGACCGTACGTGTGCCGCCGACGTTGTCAGGAGCCAACGCTTCGTAGGGGTAGGCGAAGTTGACCCGTGCGCCGCAGTGCACGATGAGATCGGTGTCTTGTGCCAGCCGCTCCCAGGCGGCGCGGTCGAGCCCGAACCGCTCGGTGGACAGGTCGCCGGGGACCACCGTGACCCGGCCGCCCAGGATGTGCGGGTCCAGGCCGTAGCGTCGCATCCGGGCAGCCATGCGCGCGGCGCCGTGCGCTTTGTCCCGGGTGCGGACGAGGCAGTACAGGTGTTCCGCACCGGCCCGCAGGAGCCGATCGACGAGATGGACGCCAAGGAAGCCGGTGCAACCGGTGACGAACGCCCGTCCGGGGTTTCCGGCTTGGGGCAGGGGCCCGGTGAAGGGCATCGCCCGGTGCAGTCGCGCTTCCGCGTGGAAGTCCGGCTTGGTGTGTGATGCCCGCGCCGTCCCCTGCTCGGCGAGATGCCGCGCCCGCTCCGTGAAAGCCCCGAGGGTCGGATTGTTCAGCAGCTCGCGGACGAGGGCACTGCTGTTGGCCGGGGCGATGCCGAAGTGGCGGCGGGTGGCCGCGGCGACGTGTGTCGCCGTCAGCGAGGTGCCGCCCAAAGCGAAGAAGTCGTCCTCCCGGCCAAGGGTTTCCCTGTCCAGCGCCTCGCACCAGATCCGCTCGACGGTCCTCTCGTCCGCGCGTGCCGGCGCTCCGCCCCCGCATCCACCGGCCGCCGGCTGCGTGAGCCGGGCCATGAGGCGGGCGTGATCCGCCTTGCCGCTCGTCGTCAGCGGCAGGTCCGGGACGCAGACCAGCCTGCTGGGCACCATGTGGGCCGGCAGGCGGCCCCGGACGTGGTCGTGCAGACGCGCGGCCAGGACGGTGCCGTCAATGCCCGGCTGGCCTACCACGACCGCGCCCAAGTGCTGCCCCGGTCCTTCGCCCAGCATGTCGACAGCGGCCTCCCGGACGTCTGGATGGCCGCACAGCACAGCCTCGACCTCGTCCAGCTCGATCCGGAAGCCCCGCAGCTTCACCTGCCTGTCCGTGCGCCCCAGGAACTGCAGCACGCCGTCGTCCCGCCGGCGCACGATGTCGCCCGTCCGGTAGAGGCGGCCGCGCGGATCGTCACCGAAACGGTCGGGGACGAAGCGCTCCGCGGTCCGTTCCGGGTCGTTGAGGTAGCCGATCGCCACGCCGTCCCCGCCCACCCACAGCTCCCCCTCCTCCCCGGCCTCGGCCAGGCTGCCGTCGCGTCGGACCACGTGGACGGTGGTGGCGGGTACCGGCCTGCCGATAGGTACGAGCTCCGCCTGCTCGGACAGGTCGCGAACCGTGTACGAGGTGCTGATGACGCCGTTCTCCGTCGGCCCGTAGCCGTTGACCATGGCGCCCGGCGCGCCGTGGGCCAGTACGGCGCGGACTGCGCCGGGGCTGACCGAGTCGCCGCCTACCATCAGACAGCGCAGTCCGGAGAACATGTGGGGCGCGGATCCGGCGTGAACGTGGAACAGCCCGGCAGCCAGCCACAGGGTGGTGATGCCCTGATCGCGCAGGCACTGCGCCAGCGCCTCCGTGTCGAGCAGGACGTCGGGTTCCGGCAGCACCAGGCACGCTCCGTTGAGCAAGGTGCAGAAGATCTCGTAGCAGGAGACGTCGAACGTCGGGCTGGCCGTGGCGAGCAGGCGGTCGCCAGGCCCGGGAACCGCCGGATGGTCGGCGGTCACGAAGCGGACCAGTCCCCGGTGGTGGCACAGCACGCCCTTGGGCACACCGGTCGAGCCGGAGGTGTAGATGAGGTACGCGGCGTCTGTCGCCAGCCGTCCCGTGGTGCGGCACGGTTCCGTCCGGGCCGCCCATGTCCCTTCCAGCTCGTGGGTGGTGACACGGACGAGCGGGAGGGACGAAGGGACAGCGGCGCCGGGCAGGGTCACCAGACATTTCGCAGCGGCGTCCCGGATCATCGCGGCGAGCCGTCTGCCGGGGGTGCCGGGGTCGAGGGGCAGGTGGACGGCGCCTGCCTCCAGGACGGCGAGCGTGGTCACCACCGACTGCGGGGAGCGGTTCAGGAGCACGGCGACGACGTCACCGTTGCCCACGCCGCGGGCCCGTAACCGTTCGGCGGCGCGGAGCACCCTGTCGTGGAGTTCCCGAAACGTCCAGCGGCCGCCGCTCCACACCAGCGCCTCGCTGTCGGGGGACTGCCGTACCCGCTGGGTGAACAAGTCCGGGAGCAGGACGTCGCGGGGGTAGCCGGTACGGGTGTCGTCGTATGCGCGGACGTGCCCGGGGGTGCGGCAGTCCGGGGTGGGCGCCGTCGACGGCATGCGTGCGTCCTTTCGTGAGAGGTCCGGTCGGCGCGTGCGGGAGCGGTCGTGATCAGCCAGTGAGCACGACCTTTCCGCCGCGTCCGGGCCGCATCGTGCGTTCGAGTGCGGACTGGAAGTCCGCGAGGTCACGGCGCTCCGCGACATCGAGGCCGGGCAGGCCACGCACGACGGCTTCCTGGACTTGCCGGGTGAGGGTGCTCAGCTCGCGCTCGCCCAGACGCTCCATACGGGCGGGCAACCAGAAAGCGCTGATGCTCACCTGTCGGAAGACCAGGTCGTCGGGACGCACCAGGAGGGGGTGACCGGACAGCATGCCGTAGGAGACGAACCGCCCGGCGGGACGCAGGCACCGTAGCCCCGCGGTGCCGAGAGCCCCACCGACCGCGTCCAGCACCGCGTCCACTCGGCCGTGTTCCAGGGCGCCGCGCACCGCCCCGGGGAGAGCGTCGGCGGAGCCGACCGTCAGGGGCCGCGTACCCGGGCGGGTCAGCGCGCGTGCTTGCTCGCGGTGCCTGACCACGGGCAAGCACCGGACACCGCGCTCGCTCGCCAGGCGGATCACCATTCGGCTCACCGCGGAGGCACCCGCGGTGAGGAGCAGCGTGTCGCCGGGGCCGAGGGCGATGTCACGCACGAGCAGGTGGGCGGTGAAGGGGTTCACGGTGAGCTGGCAGGCGGCCTCGGCGGAAACGCCGCGTGAGACCGGGATCACCGAGGTGCCGGGTACGCAGACGTGCTCCTGCCAGGTCCCCGTGGCGGAGACCGCCACGAGGGTGCCTGGTACAGGGCCGCTCGTACCGGGGCCCAGAGCGTCCACGATGCCTGCGCCCTCGAACCCGGCGACAGCCCAGCCGCTCTCCTGGCCGCCACCGTTCGGTCGCAGGGTGAAGCGTGCGTCGCGACCGTAGGATCCCTGGACGAACAGGAGGTCCGAGGGGTTGACCGGGCGGGCGGAGAGCCGTACCCGCACCTCACCCGGCCCCGGTTCGGGCCGTGGAAGGTCCAACAGGCGGAGCACATGGGAAGGTTCGCCGTATTCGCGAAAAGCCAAGGCCCGCACGATCAGCCCGCTTCCCCGTGGAGGCGTCGGCACAGTTCCTCGCTCAGCGAACCGATCGTCTCCCGGCCGCTGTGGACGACCTTGTTGACGAGTACGTGGGCGGCGTCGCCGCCGCACAGCGCGTCGGCCAGTTGCCCCGCGGAGCCCGCGCCGCCGGAGGCGATGACCGGGAGTTGGGACACGCGGGCGGTGGCGCGAGTCAGATCCAGGTCGTAACCGATGCCCGTGCCCTCACGGTCCACGTTGTTGGCGAGCAGCGCGCGCAGACGCAGCTCGCCGAACCGACGGGCCACCGTGAGCGCGTCCGCGGCTGTGCGGGTGGCGCCGCCGTGGACGAGCACCCGCCATCCCCGCTGCCGGTCCCCGGAGCAGTTCACGACGCCGACGAACCGTCGTCCCCCGAGCAGGCGGACCGCGTCCGCCACCCGGTCGGGCTCCTCGACCATACTGGTACTGACCGAGAGCGCGTCCGCGCCCGCGGACAGTAAGTCCTCACACTCCGCAGGCGACGGCAAGACTCCGTGCTGCACGGAGACGAGCAGTTCCAGACCGGTCTTGTGCAACTCGCGCAGGAGGTCCGGCAGGTAGCCGACGGCAGCGCAGGGGTCGACGACATCCAGGAACAACTGGCCGGCCCCGTCGTGCGCGTAGCCGACGGCGATGCCTACGACGTCGAGGGGATCGGCGAGACCGGGGATTCCGGACGGGTCGGTCGCCACGCCGTCGCGCACGTCGATGCAAGGGATCACCTGCCGGGCCACCTGAGCCCGGGAATACGTGGTACTGCTGCCATGCCGCATCAGTCATCCGCCTTCCAGGTAGTCGCGCAGCCTCCGCGGCCGTGCGCCGCGGGGCGCGAGGTGAAGTGCCACGGCCAGAGCCGATCTCATGGCCGCTTCCTGCGTTTCCACCGGGGTCGTGCAATGTCCGAGAAAGAGCAGGCGCTGCCCGGCTTCGATCTCGCCCAGCCGCTGCCGCGCCCGGCAGGCCGCCGGGGTGGGAAGAGTCGTCCGGAACGAGGAGCGGGCGAGTTCCTCGCGCGGCCGCCCGCTGCGGTGATCGACCTGACTGACGAACAGGTCGACACCCAGCGAGGGGCCATACCAGGTCGTCGTCTGACTCCGGTGCTCGTCCACGGTCGTGTTGCCGGCGGACCACAGGTGCCGGTCCTCGGGCATCCCGTACGGGTCGCGGTGCAGGACGTAGGTCACTTTCCGGTACGCGACGGAGTTCAGCGCGGCTTGCCAGGCACTCGTGCCTGCCAGACCGGAGAGTGCGGTCAGGGCACGGTCCGCCGGAAGGGCCAGGGCCACCGCGTCCACCGGGTGAACGGCCCCGGCTCCGTCCACGAGTTCGAAGCCCGTCCCTGCTTGGCGCACCGCCAGCAGGCCGGTGCCCAGTCGTATCCTGACCGAAGGGGAGCCCGCAGCGAGTCCGTGGACGAGGGACGTGGCCCCGAAACGCAGGTACGTCGTCCGGGGAACCGCGTCCGGTGGGGTGAGGGTCGCCCCTACCGCCCGCGCGGACAGGCTCCGTACCTCGTCCAGTGTGCAGCCGTGGAGCGAAGCCGGCAGTGCGCACAGGAGGTGCTCCACCGAGGACGATGGCAGCGACCAGGAGTTCAGGACCTCGTCGAGCGTGAGGTCCCAGGACATCCCCTCCGCCTCCCACCGCGCGGATTCCTCGGCGAAGCGGGCCATGGCCCGGTACGCCGGGCCGCCGGCCGTGACCGGCCGCACCGTGTCGGTGGGGCCTGCGGCGGAGACCCACAGGGCTGAGCGCTCGCGCTCGCGGAACACCACGCGAGAGGACGTGGTCTCCACCAGATCCCCCGCAGGAATACCCACTGACGCCGCCATGTGCCGCCAGAGCGGAGACGACTCTACGGGTGTCTCCCTGACACCGAGGTCGACGACACAGGTACCGCCTCGTACGGTCGTCTGGACGGACTCCGCGTTCCCGCCGAGCCTTGGCCGTTCTTCGAGCAGCAGCACCTCGTGGCTCTCGCCAAGTAACCAGGCCAGCGTCAGACCCGCGATCCCGCCGCCCGCTATTCCTACGCGCACGGCAGTCACCCCTGCCGACTTCGTGGGCCTGCGGCGACCGCGGACGGTGCTCGGCGCGCACCGGCGGCGAACAGCCAGAAGCCGTCGAGGCCGGCCAGCAGCATGTCGGCGACAGAAGTGGCGCGGTCAGGTGACTCACCCTTGCGGACGCCGTCCTCTACGACGGCGGCGGCAAGGTCGAGCAGCTCCGTGGGTGTCGGCAGGCTGTAGTGGTCACGGAATGCCTCGGGCACCTCGATGTCATTGTCGGTCAGCGTCCGCAGGAGTTCCCGGGACTCCCGTGCGTAGGCCGCGAAGTCAGAACGCAGTGCCAGCGCGGCCTCGACGGGTCCGGCGTGCAGGCACATCCAGGAAACCGCCCTGGGGAAGGCGAACGCGTTGGCGTCCTTTGACGGGTCGAGAGCGGAGGAGGGTGACGAGTCCAGAGCCCTCGCGCATCGGTCGAGGCTCGGCTTGAGCGAGCGCAGGGCAGCGTTCAGCCCGGTGAAGAGATCAGCAGCCGGTCCACTCGGGAACCGGGCAAGAAGTACCGCATAGGCCACTGTCTCGGTTTCCAGGCACAGTTGGTCGGCCTGCACCATGCGGCGAAGATCCTGTCGGCCTACCCGGCCGTCACGTGCTGAGCGCAGCAATGCGTTGTCACGCTGCCTGATGATCTGCTCCTGTTCGAAGAGTAACCGTGCTGCAGCAGATGCGGGACCGGTATCCATGAATTCCCTCGTCAGTGATTTTCCTTCTTTGTTCGATGCAGCCGCGAGTGCCCGCGCCTCGTACCCGGAAACAGTGAAGCATTAGGTACCTTCGATACGGCACCAGGTCCTTTGGTCGCTTATTCACCCGTGCCGTCGTAAAGGCTCGGCAATCCCGCTTATAATGAGCCACAGACCGGCACGTACGAAGGAGTGCCATCGGGTGGTTCCAGGTGCCACAGGGGCGCTGGCGCACCGGTGGTGTGGGCGGCCTGACGAAGAGGCAGAGACGTGGCGCGGAGGTGGACGTCCACTGGGCAACCAACGCTGACCGGATCGTGGGTTCCCCGTTACGCGAACCAGGGAATAACGGCTCTGTCTGTCCCGCATATCGGCGTCAATGCCGCTGACCCGTGTGTGAGCAACAGACTCATCCCTCGGGGGCGACGTCATGCCTGACGAAGAAGAACTCTGCTGCCAGGAAATCGCGTGCAGTCTCCGGGCGCTGGTCCGGGATGTCAATGAAATCGTTCGTTTGTTACAGATCCTGGTTCAGGAGCGTCAGCCGGGCTCCGACTCGTCCGTCCCTGAATCCCTGTTGCCCGACAACAGGATCGAATCCCTGACGGACCGCGAGAATGAGGTTTTCCATCTACTGGTGACCGGAATGTCGAACCGTCAGATAGGTCGCACACTCGGTATTGCGGAGCGCACGGTGAAGAACAATCTGCACTCCGTATACCGCAAGTTCGGTGTTACGGGTCGGGCCGAGGCGATCGCCCAGTACTTCGGCGCCCCCGTCGGGCATCCCAGGTCGAGCGGCTGAGACCGTGCCCTATGTGATTGAAGCCCGTCCCACAAGGCCGCGAACCAGGCCGCCTCCGCCTCGGCGTCAAGGTCAGGGCGGAAGAGTCCCTGGTCTGGAACGCGCGGACCTGAGCTGCGACCGTGTCGAGCACACAGGTGTACCGGTCCGTGAAGTATCCGTGGGCGGGGTGGTCGGTCGAGGTCGCCTCGCACGCGACCTCGGCCCCGACGACAAGGCGGCGGTCGGCATCCTCACCGGCTGTGCCGAGGTCGAACGACCTCCATGTTCATCCCGCGGAGCGCCGCAGGGGCGTTGGCTCCCGGCTCCTCGACACCGCCGTGGCCACCGCCCGGGGCAACGCCCGACGCCGCGTTGTCGCACAGGCAAAAGCCGGATCGCCCGGCGACCACTTCCTGGCAGCGCGCGGTTTCCGGAAAGTCCTCGCCCTGAGGTACACCCGCTTGCCGCTGGCCGACGTGGACACCGCCATCCTCACCGAGATCATCGAGCGTCCGCATCCCGGCTACCGGCTGACGTCATGGCAGGGAACCGTCCCCGACGACCTCGCCCAGACGTTCGCCGCCTCACGCCGCGCCATGGACGACATGCCCACGGACGACAGCGACTGGGGCATTGTGACCTGGGACGTGGACCGCGTGCGGGCCGCGGCGAAGGCCGTCGAACAGCGCGGCGACCACCTGCACACCGTCGTCGCCATCGACACCTCCAACGGTTCAATCGCCGGGTTCACCGAACTCGTCGTCCCCGGCAACGGCGCAGGTGACGGCCAGCACTACGGCACCGCTGTGCTGCCCGAGCATCGTGGTCACGGCCTCGGCCGGTGGATGAAGGCCGAGTCGATCCGACAGGCCAGTAGGGGCTACCCGGAGCTCGGCGGCCTCCTGACCGACACCGCCGACAGCAACACGCACATGAGAGAGATCAACGACGGTCTCGGCTACACACCCACCCACACGGCACACCAGCATCAGCTCGACCTCTAGCAGAGAGCGGACGGGCCCGGCAGGGGCACCACCCCGCCGGCCTGTCCGCGCTCTCGATACACGCCCTACTGACACCCGGACGCCGACCGCATCGAGCGGCACCTCCTGGACGACGGCGCAGACCCGGACACGGCACGACGCGCGACCGTGCCCGGGCAGCCGATCGAGGAGATCGAGGCGCGAAAGCAGGCCCCGCTGCTCGCACGGCGGCCTGGAACACTGATTCAGACAGATCCAGCGTCCCTGTGCAGACCAACGGCCCCACCCCTGTGGCGCGTTCGAACTCGGCATTGAAAAACCTCGCGTCGCCGCGGAACTCCGCACCACCGAACCAGGCGCCGCCTGTGAACCCCACCTCGCGGAACGAAGCATCGCTGCTGAACGTCGCCCCGCCGAAATCGGCGATGCCACCGATCTCTCCGCGCCACGGAATCAGGCATCGCCGTCGAACTTCGGCCCTTCGAGCACGGCGTCACCGCTGAACGTCGCCTGCTCGAAGTTTGCTTGGCCAAAGCGGGGACGGCCCGTAGCGGGGTCTGTGAGCGCGGTCAGCCGTTCGTTCGACAGCTCGTCGGTGAAGAGAGTGCCGCGGTGGTCGATGTCGGCAGCAGGCAGCTGTACCAGAGCGGCCAGGCAGGCGGTGTGATCAGCCTCCTCCAGGTGGGCCAGGCACGCCGTGTGAAGGGGGACGTGGACGCCGCGCCAGCCGATCGGATCATCTGAGGTGGCTCCGTGGTCGTAGTAGGGCCAATCCGGTGAAGTCGTGGTCGGTGGTGCGGGCGTTGAGGGCGTCGACTACCAGAGACGGTCCGGGACCACCATCCAGTTTCACCGTGGCTCGTCGCCTGTGCGGCGTCCTTCACGGTGGGCCGCCTCCGGGAGGGTGGCGCGGTAGCCGCCGTCAGCGGTCACCACGGTGGTTCCGACGGGGGAACAGCGGCACGAGCCGACACCCCGTCAGGTCGGTGCGCCATAAGCCGAAACCGGCAGGGGCAGTGCTCGCTGCTCTGGACTGAACGCCCCCGCTTTGCGGTGCCACGTATCTCCCTGTAGACGCCGAGATGAAGAGGCGCGACCCGGCGTACAACAGGCGCTGGCGGCGAGCCCCGTGTCGCGGGATGGCTACGGCCCAGGGTCTGGGCAGACGACACCGAGGCAGCCGTCGTGCCGCAGGGGGGTGAGTTCCGCGAAAGGAACTCACCCCCGTGGCCGGCACCCCGGGCGGCGTCAGCCGTCCAGCGCCTCCCGCACCGACTTCCGCAGGACCCCGAGGTACCGGCCGGTCCAGGACTCGACCGTCTCCCGGTCCCACAGATCCGCGGAGTACTCCACGGCACCCTCCAGCACATCCCCTGCGGGGGTGAGGACGACGATGAACTCCGAACGTGCCGCGGCCGGTGCCAGGTCCTCGACAGAAGTGGTGACCCCGGGGAGGGACAATCCGGTGTCCAGCGAACTCTGGTAGGCGAACCCGAGGGGCAGCATCGCCGGCATCTCCGCCCCCGTGCGTTCGCGCATCGCGGGCGCGATGCGTCGGGCCGGCAAGGCGTGGTCCATGCCCCGCAGCGCTGTGAGGGACACCCGGTCCACCAGGTGGGCGAAGGGACCAGCGGCCGCGTCCCTCACCCGCAGGGTGAACCCGGTGACCGTGCAGGCCACCAGCGCCTCGTCGGCACTGCTCTCCCGGTTGGCGTAGGAGATGTTCAGCAGGACGTCGGCCGCGCCGGCCTCCCCGGCGATCGTGCGGCCGAGGGCGGCCGCCGTCACCGCGAACGGGGTGGTGCCGCGCCGCGCGGCCAGCCGCTGCACGTCGGCCCGCACCTCGGCCGGCACCGTGAACGTCACCACGCCACCCCGCCCGCTCAGGGTCTCGGGGCGTCGCCGGTCCGGTGGCACGGTCGCCGAGAAGTCCGCCCCGTCCAGCTCCCGCAGCCAGTACTCGAGCCGGCGCCCGAAGGTGGCGGCGTCCCGTTCGGCCTCGCGGTGGGCGTGTTCGATCTGCTGGGGCGCCGACGGCAGCCCGTGGTCCGTGCCGTCCAGGAAGGCCCGGTAGAGCACGGCGAGTTCGCGCAGCAGCAGACTCACCGCCCACCCGTCGCAGGCGCAGTGGTGCAGCACCAGCAGCAGGGTCCGCTCCTGTTCCCCGGCGCGCAGCAGCCTGCCGGACAGCACCTCCCCGGTAGAGGGGTCCAGCGGTGTCTCGGCGGCCCGCTCGGCCGCCCGGCGCAGTGCGGCCTCGCGGTCCGGACCGGACAGGCCGGTCAGGTCCTCCACCGGGAAGTCCACCGGGCGAGGGGCGAGCACCTCCTGCCGCCAGGCGCCTTCGCCGTCGCGCACCAGCCGCGTGCGCAGCGCCTCGTGACGCTCCACCAGCCCGTCCAGGGCGCGGCGCAGAGCGTCCTCGTCGAGAGGTCCCCGCAAGGTGACGCGCAGACCGACGTTGAACACCTGGGGCCGGTCGTGGACGGCGTGCAGTTCGGCGAACCGGGCCTGCGTCTCGGTGGCCGGGCCCTCGCGCAGGGCGGGGGCGGCACCACTCCCGGTGAGGCGGGCCGCCATCGCGCCGAGGGTGGGCTCCTGGTAGAAGAGGACCATCGGGTAGTCGTCGCCCCACTCCTCGCGGACCCGGTTGACCAGCCGCATGGCGCTGAGCGAGTGGCCGCCGAGGTCGAAGAAATGCGCGTCGGCACCGAGCTGTTCGGGTGCGAGGCCGAACTCCTGGGCCCACAACTCCCACAGCCGCCGCTCGACCTGGCCGCGTCTGTCCGTGCCGGGCGTCCGTCCGCTCTCCATGATGCCGCGCTCGCCGTGGTCCCCGGTCGTTCCGTGCTCGGTGGGGTGCACCGGCTCGGTGGCCTTCGCGACCACCGCGGGGCGCGCGGATCCGGCGGGGCTCGCGGGCCGGGCGGCAGGGGTGACCAGGTCGGGCGCGGGAAGGGCGTCGCGGTCCAGCTTGCCGGTCCCGGTCAGCGGGAGCACCGGGACGATCCGCCAGGCGCGCGGAACCAGATGGTCCGGCAGACGTGCGGCCAGCTCCGCTGCCAGACGCCCGGCGAACGCCTCCCGCTGCGGGCGGTCGTCGCCGAGCGCGCGGTCGGGTTCCACGTACGCGGCGAGATACGCCTCACCGTTCTCCCGCCGCAGCCCGAGGACCACGGCGCGGGCCACACCGGTCAGCTCGTTCAGCGCGCGGGCAGCCTCCTCCGGCTCGACCCGGAAACCGCGGATCTTGACCTGGTCGTCGCGGCGCCCCACGAACTCCAGCCGCCCCAGGGGCGTCCATCGCACCAGGTCACCCGTGCGGTAGAAGCGGTCGGCCGCCCTGTCCCCGCCGACGGGGTCGGCCGTGAAGCGCTCGGCCGTGAGATCGGGAAGCCCGCGATAGCCGAGTGCCAGCCCCGGTCCGCCCACCAACAGCTCACCGACCGCGCCGACCGGGACCGGCTTGTCCGCCTCGTCCACCACCCGCAGGCGCACGTTGTCGGCCGGCCGACCGATCGGGACGGGGCCCTCGCCGTCCGGGGCGACCGTGTCGGTGGTGCACAGCACGGTCGTCTCGGTGGGCCCGTAGATGTTCACGGTCTCGTAGGGCGCTTCCCGGCGCGGCCTGGTGCGCAGTGCCTCGCCCCCCAGCATGAGGACCCGCAGTGGCGGCTGGTCCCCGGCGGGCAGGCGCAGCACCTGCTCGCCGAGTGCGGTGGGGAGGAAGGCGACGGTGACACGGTGGGCGGCGTACCAGCGCGCCAGGTCGCGCGGGTCGCGACGGACCGCGTCGTCGGCCACGGCGACGGACGCCCCGGCCGTCAGCGCGGGCCACAGTTCGAGCAGCGAGCCGTCGAAACTCTGGCTGGAGACCAGCGCAGAGCGGTCGCTCTCCCGGAGGCCGAACCGCCGGTGGTGCCACTGGCAGAGGTCGACGAGGCCCCGGTGGGTCAGTACCACCCCCTTGGGCACGCCGGTACTGCCAGAGGTGTACAGGACGCAGCAGGGGGAGGCGCCGTCCCGGGTCCCCGGGACGCCGGACACGGTGGCGCCGGCCGGTCCCGTGGGGCTCGCGTCGGGCGGTACGACGGCGACCGTGGCGGGCAGACCGAGTTCGGCCGCGGCCTCCGGCAGGCACACCACCGCCCGGGCCCCGCACTCGGCGATCACCTGGGCCGCCCGCGCCGCGCCCAGGGACGGGTCGAGCGGCACGTAGGCGCGGCCTGTCCTCAGCACGGCCAGGGCGGCGACGACCAGGTCCGCGGAACGCGGCAGCCGGACGGCGACCACCGCCGCCGGGTCGTCCGCGAGGGGGCCCTGCTCCCGGAGCGCGGCAGCGAGACGGCTCGCGCGCTCGTCCAGCTCGCCGTACGTCAGCACCGAGCCGCGGTCGAGGACCGCCGGCGCGTCGGGCCGTTCGCCGGCCCGGCGTGCCACCCAGGCGTCGAGGGTGGTGGCGTCCACCGGACGCTCCGCCCCGTGCTCCCAGCTCTCCGGTACCGGGTCGCCTTCCGCCGCCGTCCGGAGCGCCGCGGAGAGCGGGGTGTCCGGGGCGTCGGCCGCCGCGGTGAGCAGAGCGTCGAGGACCCCGAAGAAGCCGTCGACGGTCTCCGGGTCGAAGAGATCGCTGTTGTACTCGAGGTGGCAGCGGATGCCCTGCGGCTGGTCGGTGAAGTAGACGGTGAGGTCGGTCAGCGCTTTGTCGGGGCCGGCGTCCAGCGGGGTGGCCGCGATACCGGGGAGATCGAAGCGGAAGGGCTCGGTCGGCTGGAATTCGGCGAGCACCTGGAACACCGGGGTACGGTCGGTCCGGCGTTCTGGGGACAGTTCCCGCACCACCGTCTCGAAGGGGACCCCCGCGTGGTCGTAGGCGTCGAGGGCCACGGACCGGACCCGCCGCAGCAGCGTGCGGAAGGACGGGTCGCCGGAGAGGTCGAAACGCAGGGCGAGGGTGTTGACGAAGAACCCGATCAGCCCCTTCGCACGCTCCGGCCGGTCCGAGACGGGTGTGCCCACGACGATGTCCTCCTGGCCGGTGACCCGGTGCAGCATCGCGGCGTACCCCGCGAGGAGCGTCATGAACAGGGTGCTCCGGTTGGCGCGGCTCAGTTCCCGCAGCCTTCGGGACAGTCCGGCGTCCAGGGTCCGGAAGACGGCGCGGCCGTTGGAGGTCATCACCGGCGGGCGCGGACGGTCCGCGGGCAGGTCCAGCACCGGCAGCGGACCGCCCAGGACGCTCCGCCAGTGAGTGAGGTCGGCGGCGGCCGAGCGGCCGTCCCCGGCAGCCCGCCGCTCGGCCGCGTGTTCGGCGTAACTCCAGGTCAAGGGTGCGAGTTCGACTTCCGTGCGGTCACGAGCGGCCCGGTACAGGGCGGAGAGATCGCCGCTGAGCACGGCCGCCGAGGCCGCGTCCACCACCAGGTGGTGGAAGGAGAGGACCAGGACGTGCCGGTCCGGGCCGGTGCGCACCAGGCGGGTGACGAACAGCGGGCCCTCGGCGAGGTCGTGGCGGCGTGCGCTCTCCTCCGCCAGGACGCGCGCGACGGCGGCGTCGCCGTCGTTCCCGCCGTCCACGACCGCGAAGTCCGGCTCGCCCGCCGCGCGGACCACCTGACGGGGTTCGCCGCCGGACTCGCGGAAGACGGTGCGCAGGCTCGCGTGCCGGGCGACGAGCGTGCGCAGCGCCTCGTGCAGGGCCACGGTGTCGAGAGGGCCGTCGAGGCGGACGGCCTTCACCTCGTTGTAGGCGGTGCGGCCGGGCAGCAGGTTCTCGTGGAACCAGATGCGTTCCTGACCCGGGGACAGGGGTGCCTCGGTCTCCGCGGCCCGCTGCCGGGTGCGGCGCCGAAGGGCGTCGAGGTGCGGCAGCCCGGACCGCAGCAGGGCGGGCGGGACGCCGAAGTCGACAAGCGCCACGATCTCGTCGGCGCCCGCCGCGGCGACCGCGTCCACCACGGGCTGCACGCCCTCCACGGTGCCGATCAGCGATCTCTGGTCGCAGTAGCGCCCGTAGGCCTGCCGGAAGAGGGCGTCGAGGTCGGCGTCGCTGAAGGTGGAGAGGTCGACCTGGTGCCCGAGGCTGTTGGTCACCCCGTTGAAGAGGGCCAAGGACGCCCGCATGTAACGGGCCATCGGCTCGAACGCCTCGGCGCGGGTGGTGTCGTGACACTCCCCGAGGTAGGTGTGGAGAAGGACCGCGACCCGCCCGGCGTCGGGGTCGAGGCCGTGCCGCGCGCGGGCGTCGCGGTAGCGGGCGATGTTCTCCGCGAGCTGCTCGACGCTCTGGGTCATCAGGTTGGTGACGATGCCGAGGTCGTGGCGGGCCGCCTGCTCGTAGGAGGCCGGGTTGCCGACCACGGCGGTGTACATGGGCGGGGCGTCCTGCACCGGACGGGGGAAGAGCCGGACCTCGCGATCACCGTCTCCGGTGGCACGCAGCAGGGGCTCGCCGCGCCAGAACCGGCGCACCTCCTCCAGTTGCCGGAACATCTCCTCCTTGTGGCGGCCGAACCGCTCGGGGAAGAAGACGAAGTCGTTGGCGTTCCACCCGCTCGCCACGCCGAGGCCGACGCGGCCGCCGGAGAGGTTGTCGACCATCGACCATTCCTCGGCGACCCGGATCGGGTCGTGCAGCGGCAGCACCACGGAGCCGGCGTTGAGGCGGACCCGCCGCGTCTCGCGGGACAGGGCCGCGGCGAGCACGGCGGGGTTCGGGAACAGCCCGCCGAAGGAGTTGAAGTGGCGTTCGGGCATCCACAGCGCGTGGAAGCCGTGCTTGTCCGCGAACCGGGCGGCCTCCAGCAGCAGTTCGTAGCGCCCCGCGCGGTCGCCGTCGGGGGGCTGGGGGTAGTCGCCGAAGAAGTAGAGGCTGAAGTCCGGTGTGTGACGGCGGACTTGGCGTTGGCACGCGGGTGCGGACGCCGTCTCCGCCTCGGTTCCCGAGCCGGGGCGCGGCGCGGCCACGGCCGGGACTGGTGCGGCCGGGACGGAGGCGGCGGCCGAGACGGGCTCGGCGGCCGGGGGAGGCGCGGAGGGCGAGACACGGCGGGGGGCCGGCGGCTGGGCGGGTACCGGGGCGGGGGCGGGCGCGACGGCGGGCGGCGTGGCGGAGCCTCGGTGGGCCGTCGGCGCGGTGGAGGCGGAGTCGAGCACCGGCACGGTGGCGCGGGGAGCCTGCCCGGAGGCGGCGGGGCGGCGGGTGGGGAAGAAGCCCGCCGCTCTCAGCTCGCGCAGGGAGCCGCGGACCGCGTCGGCGACGAAGGCCACGTCCTCGTCCGTATGGGCCGTGGACAGGAAGAAATTGCGCCATTCCCAGACGTACACCCCGCGCAGCAGCAGGTGCTGGTATAGCAACTCCATGTCCGCGTGATGCTCGAAGCGGAACTGTGAGCCGAACCACCGTACCCGCAGCGGGAACTCCTCCTCCTCGAAGAAGGAGTTGAGCCCCGTGCCGAGGGCGGCGGTCCGGGCGTTGAGCCGTTCCTGGAGAGTGGGGCTGTGCTCCTTGAGATGCCCCAGGACGGCCCGCGCGGCGGTCATCGAGACGGGGTGCTGGAGGTAGGTGCCGCCGAAGAAGGTGGTGTCGGACGGCGGTGTGCTGTCGTCGCCGTAGGCCCAGTAGCCGCCGTCGACACCGTCCAGGATGTCCGCGCGGCCCGCGATGGCGCCGATCGGGAAGCCGCCCCCGATCAGCTTGCCGTAGGTCGCCAGGTCGGGGACGACTCCGTAGAGCTCCTGCGCGCCGCGCGCCGCGGGCCGGAATCCGGTGAGCATCTCGTCGAAGAGCAGCACGATCCCGTGCCGCCGGGTCAGTTCCCGTAGCCGGCGGACGAACTCCACCGGTTGCAGGGCCGGGTGGCGGCTCTGCACCGGTTCGACCACGACCGCGGCGATCCGCGAGGCATCCCGCTCGATCGCCTCCAGCGCCTCCTCGCTGCCGTAGGTGAGCACGGTGAGGTCCGCCACGGCGCTCTGCGGAATGCCCCGGGAGACGGGGACGGCGCCGCCGCCGGACGGGCGGCCCAGCACATTGTCGGCGTGCCCGTGGTAGGCGCCCTGGAAGGTGACGATGCGATCCCGGCCGGTGGCGGCGCGGGCCAGCCGGATGGCGGCGGCGTTGGCCTCCGTACCGGAGTTGGCGAAGGCGACCCGCTCCATCCCGGTCAGTCCGGCCAGCAGTTCCGCCGCCTCGCCGGTCTCGGTGCTGCGGGGCCCGAGCCGGATGCCGCGTGCCAGGTGCTCGCGGACCGCCTCGCGGACGAAGTCGGGTTCGTGGCCGAAGAGCAGGACGCCGAAGCCCATGGTGATGTCGACGTAGGAGTTGCCGTCGACGTCCTCCAGCCGTGATCCGCTCGCATTGCTGCCCGCCAGGGGGTACAGCATCTCCTTGGTGGCCCGGCGAAAGCCGACGACCGCGCGGCTGTCCGCCAGGACGCGCCGGTGGCGGGCGGCGATGCTCTTGGACGTGGGGGTCTTCGCCGTGAAGCGACGGACCAGGTCGTCCAGATGGGCGCGCTGCGACGGGGGCGAGGCGTCCCGCACCATGCCGGAACCGGGGGCGACGGTCACCCGGGGGCCGTGCACCTCGGCGGCGGGCGAGGCGGACGGCGCCTCGGAGGCGGGGGGCGCGGACGCGGGTGTGCCCAGTCGGCCGGCGATGTGCCCCGCCAGGTCGGTCATGGCCGCCAGGTCGCGGTCCAGGGAGGCGGTCAGTTCGTCGAGATCGCTCACCGGGCCACCTCGGTCGGCCGGCCCGTCACCGCGGCGGCCTGAAGCGCGAGCAACTGCGAGAGCTGGGACATCATCTGCAGCTGTATCTGCGACAACTGCGCGACACGGCGGGCGAGTTCCTCCAGCTCACCGCGGGTCACGAAGTCTCCGGCGGCCGGGGCGGGGACGACGCCCTGCGCGACCGGACGGGCGGCCGCAGCTGTGGCCGCGGTGACGGGAGCCGGTGCCGCGACGGGCGGGGCGGGCACGAAGGGAGCGGAGGCGGCGGCCGGGGCGGGAGCGGGCGGGGCGGAGGAGACCGGGGTGGGAGTGGGTGGCGCGGAGGAGGCCGGGGCGGGAGCGGGTGGCGCGTACGAGGCCGGGGAGTCCGTCGGGGCGGGGCCCTCCGCCGGCGCCGGCCCCGCCGCGGCCGTCAGCGCCCCCGCCGGGACACGCTCGGCGATGAGCCGGGCCAGCAGTCGCGGCGTGCCCGTCTCCTCGAACAGTTCCCGCATGGTGACCTTGACCTCGAACTCCTTCTCCAACTCGCGCAGCACGTTGATCATCTGTAGCGAGTCGGCCCCGAGGTCGAAGAAGGGCGTGTCGCCTGCCACCGCGGAGGGGTCCTCACCGAAATTCCGGGAGGTCGACTCCACGATGGCGCCGAGTATCTGCTCCACCAGCGCCTCACGCTGTACCTGCTCCGCTGCCACGGCGGGTTCCTTTCCTGTGGTCGTCGCGTCCTGCGGGGCCCCGGGCCGGGGCCCCGTCCAGTGGTTCCGGTGCTGGAACCGGTAGCCGGGCAGGGGGATCCTCCGTCCGCCGCAGCCGTCGAGGAACAGCTCCCAGCGGACGTCCGCACCCGCGCAGTGCAGTTCCGTCGCCGCGCCCCACAGCGCGCCCAGGCCGTCGCCCCGGCGCAGTGACGGGGCCGTGCGCACGTCCGGCAGGGCGCGCCGGGCCAGGGAGCTGAGTGTGGTGTGCGGTCCGATCTCCAGCAGGATGTCCGGCGACCGCTCGCCGACGACGCGCAACGCCTCGTCGAAGCGCACCGGTTCCCTGGTGTGCCGCACCTGATGGTCCGTGTCGGGGACCCAGCCGGCGGGACGGGCGATGCCGTCGAGCGCGCTGACGAACGTCAGACGCGTCGGCGTGAACGGCACCTCCTCCAGCACGGCCCGGAACGCCTCCAGCATCGGCCGCATATGCTCGGTGTGGAAGGCACGGTCCACCGGTAGCCGCTCGTGCGGCGTGCCCTGCGCCTCCAGCAGCGAGCACAAACGTTCCACCGCGGCGACGGGCCCGGCGAGCACCTGTGCCCGCGCGCCGTTGGTCACGGCCAGCTCCGCTCCCGGAACCGACGCGGTGAGGGCGGCCGCGCCGGGGCGGTCGAGCGCCGCCGCCACCATCGCGCCGGGCGGACACAACCGCCGCATCAGCCGGCCGCGAGCGGTGACCAGCCTCAGGCCGTCGGCGAGTGGCAGCGCCCCCGCCGCGTACAGGGCGGCGTACTCGCCGACACTGTGACCGGTCACCGCGTCGGGTACCACGCCCGCCTCATGCCAGAGCCGCACCAGCGCGCACTGCAGCGCGAAGAGCGCGGGCTGCGCGAGATCGGTCCGCCGCAACGCCTCCCGGACGCCCGCCCCCTCCTCCAGGAGCACCGGCAGCAACGGGTCCCCGGTCTCTTGCCGGTGGGCGCGGTCGCAGACCTCCAGCACCTCCCGCACGACGGGGAACCGGTCGTGGAGGGCGGCCGCCATCCCCGGGTACGGGGAGCCCTGGCCGGTGAACTGGAACACCACCCGAGGCGCGCCCTCGCGTGGCCCCGCCGCGGTCGTGGCGCGCCCGGCCGCCGAAGCGTCCGTGCCCTCCAGCCAGGCGTCCAGCGCCTCGGCCAGCGCGCCGGGCCGGTCGCCCCGCACGGCGGCGCGGTGACGTCCGTGGGTACGGCCCAGCGCGGCGGTGGTCACCAGGTCGGCGATCGGCAGGGCAGGGCGTTCCCGGAGCCGGTCGCGCAGCGCGCGGGCGTTGTCGGCCAGGGCCTCGGCCGAGCTCCCGGACACCAGCAGCACGTCCGGGGCGGCGTGGCGCGCGGTGCGGGGCGTGGGGTCGGGGGGTTCCTCCAGGACCAGGTGCACGTTGGTTCCGCCCACCCCGAGCGAGGTGAGACCCGCACGGCGCGGGGTGGCGCCCTGGCGCCAGGGCGTGGCCTCACGGGGGATGCGGAACGGGCTGCCGTCCAGGGCGAGCAGCGGGTTGGGCTCGCTGAACCCGGCCATCGGAGGGATCACACCGTGCCGCAGCACCAGGAGGGTCTTGACCAGTCCGGCCAGCCCCGCCGCGACGTCGAGGTGCCCGATGTTGGCCTTCACGGCGCCGAGCGCGCAGTAGCCGGTGCGCTCGGTGTCCTCGCGGAAGGCGGCGGTCGCGCCCTCGAACTCGATCGGGTCGCCCTTGAGAGTGCCGGTGCCGTGGGTCTCCAGGTAACCGATGGTCTCCGCGCCGACCCCGGCCCGCGCGAGGGCGTAGCGGATCGCCTCGCGCTGCCCCTCGGCGCTGGGCGCGGTGTACGCCCGCTTCCGGGAGCCGTCGTTGCTGACGCCCCAGCCCCGGACGACCCCGTGGACGGTGTCGCCGTCCGCCAGTGCCCGGTCGAGCCGTTTGAGCACCACGGCCACCACGCCGGTGCCTCCGACGGTGCCGTCCGCAGTGGCGTCGAAGGCCCGTAACCGGCCCGACTTGGAGAGGATCGAACCCTTGACGTAGTGGTAGCCGAGGACCTGCGGCAGGTGGATCGCGGTGGCGCCGGCCAGCGCGATGTCGCAGTCCCCCGACAACAGGGACTGCGCGGCCAGTTGCACGCCGACCAGTGAACTGGAACACCCCGTCTGGACGTTGACGGAAGGGCCGGTCAGGCCCAGCCGGTAGGAGGTCCGGGTGGCGGTGAAGTCGGCGTAGTTGCCGACCATGACCTGCATCCTGGACAGCCAGTCGGTCATCTCCCGGTCGGGAAGCACGTTGTTGAGCAGGTAGTTCTGCATGGAGTACAGGTGGTAGCCGGTACTGGCGAACACGCCGATCCGGGTGCCGCCCCGTTCGCCGGGGTAGCCGGCGTCCTCCAGCGCGTGCTGCGCGCACTCCAGGAACAACCGGTGCTGCGGGTCGGTGAGTTCGGCCTCCCGGGCGCTCATCCCGAAGTGCCGGGCGTCGAACCCCGCGATGTCGTCCAGGATCGCCGAGGCGCCGACGAAGTCGTCGCGCGTGTACAGCTCCGGCGGCACGCCGGCGGCCGCGAGTTCCTCCCGGCCGAAGTGCGTGATGCGGATCTCGCCGTCGCGGACGATCCGCCACAACTGCTCGGGCGTGTCCGCCCCGGGAAGCCGGAAGGCCATGCCGATGACCGCCATGCGGGGGTCGGGGGAACCGCTCATCGGCCGGACCCCTCCGGCGTGGCAGTCCTCGGCAACCGCTCGGATCCGTCCGCCGCGAGTTCCTGCGGGACCGGCCCTCTGCCGCGGACGACCAGCCAGACCAGCAGGGCGAGACAGAGCACGATGGCGACTCCGTGCAGCCAGGCCACCACCGTCAGCGGGGTGAACGACTCCATCAGGGCGCCGCTGACCAGCATGCCCAGGCCGAAGCCGCCGTTCTCGGCCGAGGCCGAGAGCCCGAACAGGCGCCCGCGCTGCTCGTCGGGCGCCGCCTGCAGCCGGGAGACGTACACCACCTCGGTGAACCCGTCGGCGCCCCCGGCGATCAGCGCGACCGCGATGGCCGCGAGGGTGGGCAGCGAGCAGAACACCAGGATGAAGCAGGCCGACATCACACAGGCACCCAGCGCGAAGGCGCGTTCCCCGGGCGTGCGCCCGCAGCGGCGGGTGAGCACCGCCAGCACCTGCTGGGTGACGAGGTTGCCGATCGCCCAGGTCGCCCAGAACTGGCTGACGAAGGTGGCCGGGTGCGCCGGGTTCAGCATGCTGGAGTACACCGGCAGGGCGACGTTGTGCGAGGAGGACCCCAGCCCGTCCACCGCGCGCACGGCGATCATCGCCAGGATCACCGGACCGACCTGCCGGACCAGCAGCCGTGTCCGGCCGCCGGCCGGCTTCGCGCCGCCCTCGGTCCTCTCCTCGCCCACCGAGCCGGGGGCGGCCGCCCTGGTGCGGATCGGGAGCAGGAGGAGGGCGGTCGCCGAGACCGCGAACGTCAGGGCGTCCAGGGTGAACGCGAAGCCGTAGCCGAGTTGGGCGACCACCACACCGGCCGAGGCGAAGCCGGCGATCATGGCGAGCGAGCGGCCGGTGACCAGCAGTCCGTTGGCCCGGGTCCGGTGCTCCGCGCCGACGATCTCCGGCACGCTGCTGCGCAGTGCGACCTGGGACAGGGTCGAGCAGCAGCCGGTGACAAGGGCAAGGCCGTACAGCAGGGTGACTCGGGCGCCGTGCGGAGCCAGCAGGAGCACCACCAGGGCGGCGCCCTGGCAGACGTCGGCGCCGACCATCAGCCGCTTGCGGTCGAACGACGACACCAGGCGTCCGCTCACGAATCCGGAGGCCACTCCGGACACCAGCCGAACGGCCATGAACACCCCGGCCGCCAGGGCGCTGTGCGTCACGTCGTAGACGAACACGTTCAGCGCCACCATGTTCAGATAACTGCCGTAGGCGGATATCGCGTTGCCCGCGACCAGCAGCCGGAAGTACCGCATCCCATTCCCCTCTTCCCGCCGACACGGACCCACGGTCGTGTCCGTCGTCCGCGTGTCGCGCCAACATTTCCCATGCGTCACGCTGTTCACACCCAGCGCACGGGACCGGGTCTGGCTTAAGACCAGGTGGTCAAGGGGCCGGTCGGGGGAGGGGAGCGGCCGGGATTGCACGACAAGGCCGCCGGACCCGGCGAAGCACAGATTGCGAAGACAATTTCCGGCTGCTGGAGTTTTGCCCGCTCGTGCCTGTGAGGTCACTGCTCGGCCCGCGATGGGCGATGCGGTGGCGAATGCTCCGCCGGCGCGACCATCCGCGCGGGTGGGCCGTCACCCATGCCCTCATCCGCATGCGATGTCGCCGATTACCGACGCCCCGGGGCCGTGTCGGGGCCGAGGTGGTGTGATCGCAGCGTGTTCGACAGTTGGCTGGAAAGTGGGGTCGGCGTCTCGATAACGTCCATGAACCCCCGTGATCGGCCAGGGCCGGAGGCTGAACCGGCCTGTCCCCGCGCCCGCGGGGTGGTCCGGTCCGGCATCATGCCGCCGCCCGCGCAGCCCCGGCCCGCCCCGGACTGCGGGCGATCGCTGTCGACGGCAAGCCCTGCGCGGCTCGCGCACCCACGTCACCGGGGAGATCACCCTGCTCGCCGCGGTGGACCACACCGGTCATGTCCTGGCCCCGCGCCAGGTCGCCGACAAAGCAACGAGTTCCCCGCCTTCCGGCCCCCGCTCGACAGCGTCGACCTGACCAGCACGGTCATCACCGCCGACGCCCTGCACACCCAGCACGCCCACGGCACCTACCTCCGCGAGCGCGGTGCCCACTACATCGCCCAGGTCGATGCCGACCATCCCGGCCCCTTCGACCTCGTCCGCCGTCTGCCCTGGCGCGAGATCACGCTCGACCACCGCGACCGCACCCGGGGCCATCACCGCCTGGAGATCCGACGGCTGAAGACCACCGCCTTCGCTCACCTCCACTTTCCCGACGCACGTCAGGCCCTCCAAGTCGTTCGCTGGGGGAAGGACTTCACGAGCGGCAAGCTCACCATCGAGCGCGCCTACCTGATCACCAGCCTGCCGCCCGGCGCGGTCACCGGCGCCCAGCTCGCCGACTGGATCAGCGGGCACTGGAAGATCGGAAACCTTCCGCACCACGTCCGCGACCGGACGTTCCGCGAGGACGACTCCAAGATCCATGCCGACCATCTCCCGCGCATCATGGCCGGCCTGCGCAACCTCGCCATCGGCGTCCACCGTCAAGACGGCCACACCAACATCGCCGCCGCCCTACGTCACACAGCCCACGACTGACGAAGGCCCCTGGCCGCCCTCGGCCTCACCGGATGAAACCCGGACGGCCTCGATCAGGCAATAGCCCCTGGCTGGACACCAGAGCGGTGTCGCCCACTGCGCCGCCACCGCGGTCCTGCACCAGCGGCTCGTCGAGCGCCTGGCGCGGCGCTGGCAGGAGCCCGACGAGGGCATCTGGGAGATCCGCGGGGCCCGGCGGCACTTCGTCCACTCCAAGGTGATGGCCTGGGTGGCGATCGACCGCACCATCCGCCTGGCCGAAGCCGGCGCGCTCGACATGGACGTGGCCCCTCTGGTCGAACTGAGGGCGCCGATCCACCGGGAGGTTTGTGACAAGGGCTTCGCCCCGGTGCGCAACACCTTCACACGGGCCTATGGCTCGAAGGAACTGGACGCTGCCACGCTGCTCGTCCCGCGCACCGGCTTCCCACCGCCCGACGAGCCGCGCGTCCTCCGCACGGTGGACGCCGTACGTCGTGAGCTCTCCACGGACGACGGGATCGTGTACCGCTACCGGGCCTGCGGTGAGGCCGCCGGGGTGGACGACTTGACCGGCGACGAGGGCACTTTCTTCCTGTGCCCTCTGGCTCGTCGATGGCCTCGCCCTGACCGGCCGCCTCGACGAGGCCCGCGCCTTGTTCGAGCGCCTCCTCGCTCTGCGCAACGACCTCGCGCTCCTGGCGGAGGAGTACGACCCCGTCCAGCAGCGCCGGCTCGGCAACTTCCCGCAGGCGTTCAGCCACATGGGCCTGATCCAGAGCGCCCTGCTCCGCCGCAGCCCTGACCCCGCCGGCACGCTTGGCCACCCACCCCCTGACGAGGGTTTCGATTCCAGCAACTCGCCTCCACGCAAGCCGGAGCACATCAGAGCCTCCACCAGACCCGGAGCGCTTCATTCACATGAACCCCCGTCCCGCGTAGTGGAGTTCGGCTCGAAGTGGAGCTGTCAGGAGGATTCCAAGTCGTGTTACGTGTCATGCCTCCGTCGATTCACACGTGGCCGTCACCGTCCTTGACGGAGAGCCACACCCACAGGAGGGCACGTGACCGGACCGTTCACCCGTCGAGCTCTGTTCCGACCACACGCCGTCGTGCGCGCCGCGCTGCTCGGGGCACTCACCGCGTGCCTGGCGCTTACCATGGCCGGCCCGGGGGGCGTCACCGCCTCCGCCGCCGGTACGGACGCGCTACCATTGTCCGGCGCCACGACGTCAGGCCTGCACAACAGCTACGACCCCGGCGCCTTCACGTATCTAGCCCAGGCTCTCGACACAGGCACCTCGATGATCGAACTCGATGTCTGGGACGACTTCTTCACCCAGGAGTGGAAGGTGAGCCACTCCAATCCGACGGGCAACGCGAACAACTGCGTCAACGCGTCCTCGGCCTCCCAGCTCTACACCGGCGGGGCGAACAAGGACCTGGAGAGCTGCCTGGACGACGTCCGGCTGTGGCTCGGGGCGCACCCCGGGCACGGCCCGCTGTACATCAAGCTGGAGATCAAGGCGGGCTTCCAGGCCACGTTCGGCATGAGCCCGGCCAAGCTCGACCAGTCCATCAGCGCGCACCTCGGCGGGCTGGTGTTCAAGCCGTCCGACCTGCTCGACAAGCCAGGCGGCGGGCAGTATGCCACGCTCGACGAGGCCGCTCGCGCCGGCAACTGGCCCACTCGGCAGCAACTGGCCGGCAAGGTCATCCTCGAGGTCATTCCCGGCACGGTCGAGGAGAGCAACCCGACCGACTCTCTGTGGACCGACCAGGAGTACGCGGGCTACCTGCGCGACCTGCACACCCAGGGCAGGACGTCACAGGCGAACGTCTTCCCTTCGGTGCACAATGCCCAGGCAGGCGATCCCCGTTCGCGCTACTCCGACACGTCGCTGCGCCCTTGGTTCGTGGTTTTCGACGGCGACGCGGCCACATACCTCAACGGCAGCATCGACACCGGATGGTACGACACCCACCACTATCTGCTGTTCATGACCGACGCGCAGAACGTGCCGCCGGCGCTGGACGACGTCAACCCCTCAACGGCCGACGCGCAGGCCCGGGTAACCCAACTGGCCAAAGCACACGCCACGGTGGCGTCCAATGACTGGAAGGCCCTGCCGGACGTCCAGTCGACGGTCGTCCCGCGCGGCTGACGGGCGCCAGAGGCCCACCAGCTCGCCGGGCACCCGCGGTCAGACGAGAACGCCGACTGCGGGCACCGGAATACGGCGAGGGACGTTACGCGCCGCCTCGGGCCCGGCATCCACGCAGGGCGCAAAGGGCGGGAGCGACCGCCTGGCAGCGCGGGATCGAGGCGTCTGGTCCGGCAGGTATGGACCACGCACTTCTGGGACACCCGTTCTCGGCGCCGCCCATGGCTGATCACCAGGGCACGGGCGTTCCGTCCCAGGAGAAGAAGCCGCCGGTGGGGCCGTCATCCGGCAGCAGGGCCAGGCGGAGGGCACCGTGGGCGGCCTCCGCCGGGTCGCCGCCGGTATCGGCGGCCCGGGGGTTGAGATCGGTGGCCCGCAGGCCGGGGGCGAGCGCGTTGACTTTGAAGCCGTCCTCGGCCAGCGTCTGGGCGTAGAAGACGGTGAGGGCGTTGAGGGCGGCCTTGGACGACCGGTAGGCAGCGCCGCCGCCGCTTCCCGGGGTGAACTGGGGGTTGGGGGTGGTGCTCCAGGTCAGCGACGCCGTGCCACTGGAGATGTTGACTATGCGCGGGCGCGGGGACCGGCGCAGGACGGGCAGGAAGGCATTGGTCACCGCCACTACCCCGAACACATTGGTCTCGTATGTGCGCCGGTACTCCTCGACGCCGGTGTCGGCCGGCGGGGCGAGTGACGGCGAGATGCCGGCGTTGTTGACCAGTACGTCCAGGCGGTCCATCTGAGCCGCGGCCCGCGCGATGCCGTCGGGATCGGTCACGTCGAGGACCAGCAGACGGGCCCCGGCTCCGATCTCCTCGACGGCCCGCTGCCCGCGCCCGGGGTCACGGGAGCCCACGTACACGGTGAGGCCCTCGGCGGCGAGCAGCCGGGCGATATGCTTGCCAATGCCCTTGTTGGCACCGGTGACCAGAGCTGTGCGTTCGTTCATGGCAACCACACTTCCCTGGTCGTGAGCGCCCTGCCAGGGACAGCCTGTACCAGGCAGTGGAAGGAGGCGACATGGCACGGCAGGAGCTGGCCCACTACCTACGGGACCGCCGGGCGGCCCTGCGTCCGCACGAGATCGGCCTGGCAGCGACGGGCACCGACCGCCGCACACCGGGTCTGCGCCGCGAAGAGGTGGCGGAGCTCGCCCACATGTCGGTCGACTACTACACGCGGCTGGAGCAGGCCCGGGGGCCGCGGCCATCGGCCCGGATCCTGGACGCGCTGGCCCGCGCGCTGCGGCTCACGCCGGCCGAGCGCAGCCATCTGTTCCGCCTGGCGGGTTCGAGCGCGCCGCCCGGCATCACCGCCGTGCGGCGGGTGCGCCCGCACGTGGCCCGGATGCTGGAGCGGCTGCCGGAGACCGGTGCCATCGTCACTGACGCGGCGTACGACGTTGTCGCCTGGAACCCCCTGGCCCGGGCACTGCTCGGCGCCGACCTTGGGTGCGGGACGACGAACCTGGCCCGACGCCGCTTCCTGGGCCAGGGGCGGATGTACGGGAGCTCCAGCGCCGAGGAATTCGGGCACATCGTGGTGGCGCGGCTGCGCCGGGCCGCGGACCGCTACCCGCATGACCCGCGGTTGGCCGCGCTGTTGGCCGAACTGCGCGCCGGCAGTGAGGAGTTCCGGCAGATCTGGGAGGCGCGTCCGGTCCACGCTCCCGGGCATCGCACCAAGACCCTGGACCATCCGGAGGCCGGTGCGCTGCGGTTGAACTGCGACGTCCTGCTCGTGCCCGAGGATGACCAGGAAGTCGTCCTGATGACGGCCGACCCCGGATCACCTGCCGTGCGGGCCTTGCGCAGGCTGGCCACGCAGGCGACCTGAAACGAAGGATCCGCGCAGGTCTCGCCAACGGCCACAGAGCGTCGCAACTCAGTATTCACGCGGGCCTGTTCCCACCTTGCGGCGTCCTGCTCGTCCAGACGCTCCTCGTCGAATGGCCGGACGGCCAGGACACTCCGACGGACTACTGGATATCGAACCTGCTCGCCACGACACCGGTCGCCGACCTGGTGCGGTGGGCGAAGATGCGCTGGCGGATCCAGCACGGTCGCCGCGAACTCAAGCATGCCCTGAGCCTGGACCATTAGGCACTGTCCGGCGGATCATGTGACTTTCCGACCGGGTTGCTCGTCGGGCGGGGCATGAGCCGGGGGATCTGACGAATCGCGAGTGGTCGCTGCTCGAGCCGCATCTGCCGTCCGGGGGTGGTCGGGAAAGCTGGTGAAGCGGCCATCGCAGGGTGATCAAGGGGATTCTGTTCCCGGTTCGGACCGGTGTCCCGTGGCGTGACCTGCTGGAACGCTACGGGCCTTGGAAGACGGTCTGCGAGCGGCATCGCCGCTGGTCGGCGGGCGGCGCCTGGGACCGGGTCCTGCCGGGCTGTCGGTTGCTGGTCCGCTCGACCTCGTTGCGCCGCCGGTAGCGATCACGGTCGGACCCCGCAGGTCTGTCACCGGTGCTGCATCCTCGACTTCGATCACCGTGGTGGTGGGCAGGGAGGCGGCCATGGTGCGCAACTCGGTCCCCTCGTGGCGGTCGAAGAAGGCGCCCGGGAAGAAGGCACCGGCGAAGAAGGCGCCTACGAATAAGTCAGTTCCACGGCGGAGGTAGACCCATATGAGGGCGGTACATGCCCCCCGAGGCGGTCACGGGTCCGGGCTGGAACGGTTACGTACACCGATTTCTGGGCCGGGTGCTGGCGGGTAGAGCCGGGTGGTGGGCGCACGGGGCGGTGGACTCGGGGCTCGCTATGGGCGCGGTGGGTGGGCGGGCAGTGCCCATTTCGCCACCCGCTATCTGCACTGGCCACGAAGCGCCGAGTGGACCATGTGGCCTGGGTAGCGGGCCACGATTCGTTTCGGCGGGCGCCGGTTGACCGAGCCGTCGGGATCGAGGAACCGGCGGTGGTTTATGCCCAGACGCGCCAGCCACCGGCCCACGGTGCGTTCGCTGATCCGCACGCCGTGGCCCGCGAGTTCGAGTGCGATCCTGCGGGCGGACCGCTTGCTGTCCCGCCGCAGCTGCTCGATCCGTTCGACGACGTCGGGCGGAGTTTGGGTCGGTGAGGTGTGCGGGACGCTCAAACGGTCCTGCAGCCCGGCTTCGCCGTACTGGTCGTAGCGGCTCTTCCATTTGGACAGGCAGGCGCGGGAGACTCCAGTCTCGGCGGCGACGTGGGTGATCGGACGGGTGCGGCAGCGTTCGAGCCTTCGGCGTCCCTGGATGGTCAAGGGGGCGTTCGCATGCGTCACTGGAGCACCTCGGTGTTTCGGCCGGCCGCGATCACGGTGCGGAGGGGGAGCGCAATGAGCAGCGCGACAGCTACCATGAGCCCGCTCGACCACAGCGGCCCGAGGTTTCCGGCTCCGGTGCCGAGGGTGGTCGCGGCGATGAGGGGGCCGACGGCAGCGCCGACGTTGAGTGCCGCGGTCGCGTAGGAGCCGGCCATGGTCGGGGCTCCTGCGGCTTCGTAAAGGACCCGCGTGATCAGGGTGCTGCCCAGTGCGAACGACAGGGCTCCCTGGATGAATACGAGGGTGAGCAGGGCGACCGGCTTGGCGGCCAGCATGGCCAGGGCTGGCCAGCCGATGAGCAGCAGCGGGCCGCCGACCGCGATGACCGTGCCGGGGTGCTGGTCAGACAGTCGACCGGCGACCGTGACCCCAGCGAAGGAACCGGCACCGAAGAGCACCAGGGCGACAGAGATCCACAGTTCGCTGAGCCCGGTTGTGCCGGTCACGACAGGGGCGAGGAAAGTGAAGCCGGCGAAGGTGGCCGCGTTCACCAGCGCGCCGAGCAGCATCACCAGGAGCAACCTCCGCCGTGCCAGCTGGGCGAGTTCCGCTCGCAGGGCTGGTCCGCCAGGCGTCTGGTCTTTCGCCTGTCCCGCTGGGATGCCCTTCAGGATGCCGAGAGCTGCAGGTAGACAGAGAGCGGCGACAGCCCAGAATGTGGCCCGCCAGCCGAGCACGGTGCCGAGCACCGAGCCACCGGGGACACCGGCAATCGTGGCGGTCGTCGTGCCTGACAGCAGGACGGCCAGCGCACGGCCCTTCTTGTCGGGCGAGACCAGGGTGGTGGCAGCCGCCAGGGCGACTGCGAGGAAACCTGCGTTGGCGAGCGCGGCGACGGCCCGGGTGGCGAACAAGACCGGGAAGCTGGTGGTGATGGCGCCCATGGCGTGGGCTGCCGCGAAAGCGAGGATGAACCCGAGCAGACTGGAGCGCCTGGGCCAGCTGCGGGCGAGTGCGGCCACAAGGGGGGCGCCGACGATCATGCCGATTGCGAAGGCCGAGGTGAGCACGCCTGCTGTCCCGACGGTGACGTTGAGATCGGAGGCGATGTCCGGCAAGAGGCCGGCGAGCATGAACTCCGAGGTGCCCATGGCGAAGACGGCCACGGCGAGCAGATACAGCGGAAGAGACATCGAGTGGCTCCGGGGCGAGGAGAAGCACGACAAGGTCATCTCGTCACCGCGGCCAGCCCCTGAAGGGCGCCCTCGTCGCACGGCAGAACGCGGTGCGACGGCAGGTCTAGGAGCTCAATGGTTCAGGGGGCTGACGGCGTGACCGAAAGCCCCCACCTTGTCTGACTCAGGACTCGACATGGCCTGCACGCTACCCGACCACTGTCCGTCGAGGCACCTTGATTGCACGGGCGTTGGTCTCTGTCACCAACGTCATGTCCCGCAACACCCAGGCCCTCGCTGCCGTCGCGCCCGAGGTCGGCCTCCCGCACCTGCGAGAGCCGCTCCAGAAACGGCTCCAGCCGGTACAGGGCGTCGGCGAAGACCACCGTGTTGAAGCCTTCGGCGCCGAGCCGCTGATGCGAAGCGACCTTGGTCTGGTGCTGGAAGCGGACGGTGTCCTCGGGCACGCGCCAGTTGGCCGGCCGCGGGCCCAGGCGCTCCAGACAGAGCGGCAGCGGTGTGGCGACGATGACCGCGACGGTCGGTATGCCGTGCCGCTTGGCGGCCACGCCAGCTCCACCCGCACGCCCTGTTTTACGTTGGTGGCGTTCAGGTATAGGGGCGGTGTTTCGGCGGCAGGGACGAGGTGTCGTGTCGTCTCTTCGGTGGAGGTGCCGGGACGCCGTCGGTGATGAGGTTGCTGGAGGAGCGTGAACGCGCCGCTCGGCAGCGGGTGGAGGCTCTGCAGGCCGAGCTGCGCGAGGCGGAGGCCGTGGGGGAGCGGTTCGTGATTGCCCGCGAGACGGTGGGCGAGGTCCTGGGTGAGCCCCGCAAGGCCGGGGACACCCCGCAGGCGGTGGTGGCCGGCGAACGGCCGGTGCAGGTCACGGCCGCGGTGTCCGGTTCGGTGGTGCTGCACTGGAAGGAAGGACTCGCGCCCACGGTTCTGGCACCGGACTACCGGCGGATCACGGACATCCCGGCCGGTGGGAACGGCGCGGGCGGGGAGGCGATGGACTGCCGTCAACTCGCAGCGGCTCTCGGGCTGGAGCCGGTCCCGGCGAACGTCGAAGGAGTGCGGTCGAAGGCGAAGCGCCTGGCCGCGCGGGGCTGGCTGACGGAGGAACGGCCGGGCCTGTTCAGTGTGCCCGTCGCGCGAGCCGGCGGCTCATGACCATGCTCATCGACCGCCGGATCACCGCTTCGGAGGTGTCGGTGCGCGCCTCGTAGTCGCGGGCCAGGCGGCGTGAGTGCATCAGCCAGGCGAACGTGCGTTCCACCGGCCACCTTTGGGGGAGCACGGTGAAGCCGCTGGTGTTGTCGCTGCGTCCGGCCACGGTCTATACGACGCGCAGGACCTCGCGGGTGTAGTTGACGAGTTGTCCGGTGTAGCCGCCGTCGGCCCAGACCCGCGTGACGCGCCAGTGCCGCTCGTGCAGCCGGACCAGCAGCGTCAGGCCCCCGTCCCGGTCGGTGAGGGTGTTCACCACGAGGCGCCGCTTGCGGCCGTTGACCTTCTTCCCGCCGTCGAAACCCCTGGTCGCGGCAGGCCCCGACGCGGCTCCTCTGACCGACTCGCGTCGATGACACCGGCCGTCGGTTCCGGATCGCGGCCCGCGGCCCCGCGGACACGGTCGCGCAACCGGTCGTGGAACTCGGAGGTCAGGCCGTTGTCGCGGCAGCGCCGGAAGAAGGCGTAGACGCCGTCCCACGCGGGAAAGTCCGTGGGCATCGCCCGCCAGGCGATGCCGGGCGCTCGATGATGCCGGTGACCGCCTGCCCTGCGTGCAAGGTGACCTGGGGGCGCTGTGTGCGTCGGCGAGGAGCCTTCAGAACTCGGCGCCCGGCACCTGCTTCATGGGGTGTCCGCGTGCCGAGAGGGCCCCCGTCCTGGCCGGCCCGCCGGGGGTTCCTGGCGCGCGTGTCCGCCCCACCCCCTATTGCTACGTGTCTACCCCGGTTCCTGTCTCGGACGCATTCGCCGGGTGTGGTTCGGGCCCCGCAGACATGTCTGTAGGGCCCGGCCGTTGAACCGGCCGGGCCCTACAGACAGACGTGTTCGACCTCAGGTCACCATCGATACCAGCGGCCACGGCCACCGCCGGAATTCGTGGAACGCACCACGAACCCGAGCAGCCATACCACCAGGACGATCAGAGCCACCCACCAGAGAATCTTGAGGGCGAAACCGGCGCCGAAAAGAATGAGCGCGAGAAGCAGTACCAGCAAAAGGGGAACCATAGTTATCAACCTCCTGAGCGCCGTATGCCCTCCACCTGGGAGGGCACTCCTCGGCTGCGCCTCTGTTTACCGGGACTGCGCCGGGGCACGAGTTGGTCACCGCAAGCGAACGAACACTTCGAGGAGGCTGTCTTTCATGAGTGCCGGCGAGAAGGCCAAGGCGAAGACCGAGCAGGCCAAGGGCAAGGCCAAGGAAGCCGCGGGCAGCGCCCTCGGCAACGACCGGATGGCCGCCGAGGGCCAGGCGGAGAAGAGCACGGGCGACGCCCGCGAGGCCAAGGAGAAGACGAAGGACGCCTTCAAGCACTGACGTCCCTCCTCCGTTTCAGTCCTCTCGAATGCAGGGCCTTCCGGCTGACGGAAGGCCCTGCATTGTTTGGCCAGGCACCGGGCCACCGCCCAAACCCGGTCATCGGGGCAAGGGAGCGGCGGCCGTCGCGGGCGCCACCGGTCCGCTGGCACGAACAGCCCCCGTGCCCCATGACTACGGCTGAGTTTCAACTGGATGAGTAAAGGAACACGGGGTAGAACAGTTGTTGGCTGGTGCAGTTGCGCGAGCCGGAGCATGCCCGGTCGAAGGGCTGTTCCCAGGTATGACATGAAGGATCGACCAGTATGGCCAGCGGTACCGTGAAGTGGTTCAACGCCGAAAAGGGTTTCGGCTTCATCGAGCAGGACGGCGGAGGCCCGGACGTCTTCGCGCACTACTCCGAGATTCAGGGCGGCGGCTATCGCGAGCTGACCGAGGGCGAGCACGTCACCTTCGAGATCGGCCAGGGGCAGAAGGGCCCGCAGGCGCAGAACATCGTTCGCGGCTGAGCAGCCGGAAGGCAGCAATGGTGAGTCGGCTGGCCCCGGCCCGGGGCCAGCCGACTCACCCATGCGTGCCACACCCGAGATAGCACCCGCCACCCGGGTAGGCTCGCTGCCCGGTTCCCACTGCGGCCCGTCTCCACCTTCACCGGCTGGGCTTGCTGGGGCTGGACGTCGTCGGCCGTCATGGCGGTCTTCGGTGGCGGCGGGCGGCGCGTGCTCGCCGAGCAGCCGCTCCAGCGCCGTCAGACAGGCCCTAGTGTCCTGAGTCTTTGATCCGTCGGCAGTAGCTGGCGAGGGATTCGAGGATTTGATCGGCGGTCTTGGTCCAGACGTATGGGCGAGGGTTGTCGTTCCAGTCGGCGACCCAGGCCCGGATGTCTCGTTCGAGGGCCTGGACGGAGCGGTGGACGCCGCGGCGGAGCTTCTTGCTGGTCAGCTCGGCGAACCACCGCTCGACCAGGTTCAGCCAGGACGAGCCGGTGGGTGTGAAATGCAGCTGGAAACGGGGATGGGCCAGCAGCCACTTCTTGATCGTCTCGGTCTTGTGAGTGGCGTAGTTGTCCAGGACGAGGTGCACCTCCAGGCCGGTCGGGATCTCGCGCTCCAGCTTGGCCAGGAACTTCTTGAACTCGGCAGTGCGGTGGCGGCGATGCAGTGAGCCGATGACTTTGCCGGTGGCCGTGTTCAGAGCGGCGAACAGCGTCGTGGTGCCCGCGCGCACGTAATCGTGGCTGGCCCGTTGCGGGACACCGGGCATCATCGGCAGCACAGGCTGAGAGCGGTCCAGTGCCTGGATCTGGGACTTCTCGTCGACGCAGAGCACCAGTGCCCTTTCGGGCGGGTCGAGGTAGAGCCCGACCACGTCGTGGACCTTGTCGACGAAGAATGGATCGGTGGACAGCTTGAATGACTCGGCCCGGTGGGACTGAAGGCCGAAGGCCCGCCAGACCCGGGAGACGGTGGACTGGGACAGGCCGACCCGCTCGGCCATCGAGCGTGTCGACCAGTGCGTGGCGTTCTTCGGCTTCGTCTCCAGCGTCATCCGGACCAGCTCGGCGACTTGCTCATCGGTGACCGTCCGCTCCCGGCCCGGGCGGGGCGCGTCACCCAGGCCGTCCAGCCGGTCTCTGAGGAAACGGCCCCGCCACTTGGATACCGTCTCCGTGGTCACCCCGGCGGCAGCGGCCACCGAACTGGCCGACCGGGGCAGTCCATCAGGCTCCATTTCGGCGCACGCCAGCACGATTCGGGCCCTCAACGCCAGAGCCTGCGGCGTCGATTGCCCCCGCACCAACCCACCGAGCACCCGCCGCTCGTGATCCGACAACACCAACTCGGCCAGTCTCGGCCCAGGACGTCCCATGTCCTGACCAACGATGGATCAAGGACTCAGGACACTAGCGCAGCCCATGAGCGCCGGCCTCAGCGAGGAAGCCCGCCGGAAGCGCCACCGGAGTACGGCCCTTCGCCGTGAGCCGGGTGCGGATGAACTGGGCTCAGTCCTCGTCCTGGGCTCGTCGGTAGAGCTTGGCGATGTCGTCGTCGAAGTACGCGGCGTAGGACACGTCGTTCTGGTCGCCGCCGCCCTCGTGGCCGCCCAGGACGCCGATGACCGTGCCGGTGTGGCTCTTGGGGTCGTAGTCGGCGAGCCAGGGGCTGCCGCTGGTCCCATCCTCGAGATCGGTGCACTGGATGCGCAGCTGGGTGTCGCTGAACTTCGTGGTGTGGTTCTGGCATGAGATCGGGGTGTCACGGCTGGCGGGGTAGCCGGTGATCTTGACCTTGTTGTCGAAGCCGCGGTTTATGCCGAGGGTGTTGCCGCCCAGGGCGTCCTGGATGTTCTTGCCCTCCTTTTGGTCGAGGACGAGGAAGGCGACGTCGAGGTCCTCGTCCTGCGACTTGGCCCAGCGCTCGTCGACGACCACCTTGCTGACCTTCCACAGGCCGGTGGGTTCGTCGCCGTTGCGATAGCCGGGGGCGAAGACCAGGTCGTTCAGTGGCTGTCCGGAGTCGGCGTCGAAGGCGCAGTGGGCCGCAGTGATCAGCATGTTCCGGCCCGGACTCTGCACCACGCTCGCCGTGCAGAAGTGGGCGCCCTGGTCGTCCTTTTCGAAGACCGCGCCGATCCGAGCGTTCTGCTCGGTCCTGCGGGGGGTGTACGCGGTGCCGTCCTTGGCCGGGGCCGTCGCGGAGAGGGCCTGGTCCTGGTCCTGCGGGGACTGACCCCGCTCGCCGGACTTGCCGAAACCGCTGCGCCCACTGCTTCTGGCCGTATGAGTTTCCCACGCGGCGTCGCCCGCCACTGCGGCTGTCCCGATGATGACCAGCGTCAGGGGCAGGACGGCATTCCTGGTTAGCGAGCGCACAAGGTCATTATCGACGGGGGTCGGGAGTCCGGGAGGTGCTCCAGGGGGAGGTTCCCGTCACATCCCACCGTCCCGAAGGCACCGGCCTGCCGTCCGGTTGCCGACGGCCGGACGACCCGACAACGCAAGGCGGTCACGTGGGCACTCGCGGGCTGCCAGGACTTCGTGTCGGCCCAGGAGTTGCACCGACGGAGGAGAGGAACGGCCGTGCCACTGGGATCGCGGTCCGGGCCTCCGGGGCCCAGTCCGTCCCTGCGCGAGCCGCAACGGGGATCGCCCACCTCCTCGAAGACCTCGATGGCGGTCAGCTGACCGAAGCCGCCGAGGGAGGGCAGGCCGTTGATGACGGCGGATATGGCGTCGGCGCCTATCTAGATCAGCTCCGCGCGGGCGTCGTAGGACTCGTCGGCCTTGCCGTCGAGCTGCTGGACGAGTGTTTCGATGCGGGAGGTCATGACGCGGAGTGGTCCCGGCGCCAGAAGGTGGGCAGCCACCAGCAGAGCACCAAGCGGTCGTCGGGCCACGGGGCGCGCTCCTCAGCCGACCAGTCCTCGAAGGAATCCCGTGCCAGATCGATGGGGCGCCATGCGGGGTCGAGGGGCTCGTCGTCGGCCGGAGGGCGGACGTACCGTCGGCCATGTTCGTCGCAGGCGCCGAAGTCCTGGTAGTTCCGCTGGGCCTCGACCAGGGAGACCTTGTTCGCGCCGCCGCTCATGGCGGGCCAGCGGAACTGGACCCCGTCGTCCTCCCAGAAGCAGACGGGGCAGCAGACCCCGCCGGTGTGCCAGGGATTTCGCCGCCTCGGAGCCCCCGGCCAGTCCGCAGGACACCCGTAAACGGCCGCCGGAAGCCAGAGTGCTCCGCCGCAGGTCAGGATCAGACTGCAGGACATTCCCGTTCAATGTGTAGTGGCAACGTATCGCGTATCGACGCGTCGCCGATCTCGCGGACATGCGGGATCAAAAGGCCCCCCTTCGGGTCCTTTTCCTTTTCCCGTGTCTGGACGGCTGATCCCTCGTACGCAGTTCAGCTCTTCTGCGGCGGCGACGGCGCAGCCGCCGCCCGGCCGGGTGCTCCTACGGCAGGGCCGAGTCCGGGCACGAGTCGGTGGGCCGGGTCAGCGCCCAGCCGGTTCCGCGGACGTGGACGGTCAGGGAGGTGAGGGGGTGCCGGGTGGGGACGGCGGAGGCCGCGAGGCGTTCGGCGCCGGTCGGGTCCGTGGGCTGCAGGGCGGGCGGCTGGGGTACGCCGGCGACCGTGCACACCAGTTGCATCAGGGCGGCCTGACTCAGGGCAGGGGCGCGCGCGGGGAGCCGGACGGAGATGGTGTCGTCGTCGACGGTCGTCACGTCCGGCGCGGCGGTCAGCCGGGGCAGTTCCGTGGTGATCGCCGGGGCCTCGCTCGTGGACGGTCCGTCGAACAGCGCGCGCACGGCGCCTTCGTAGTCCCCGGGGCCGTCGATCCCGCGCGGGTACGGCTTCGGTTCGCCGTCGTGCAGGAAGTAGACGGGGGTCATGGTGGGCGGCGGTGACTGGTGATCGGGAGCGGCCATGCCGCTTGCCGGCTGACCCGCCTCGATGACACCTGACCGGGGGACTCCGCAGGCCGCCGTCAGGAGCGCCGCGGCGAATCCGGCCAGCAGCGCGGGTACGCGTGAGCCCTTCACCGGGGTCCCCCGGCGGCTTCGTCGTCGGTGTCCGGGGAGTCGCGCCGCAGCGGGAGTTCGACCGTGAACTCCGCGCCGCCGCCGGGCAGGTTCGCCGCGCTGATGCGTCCCTGGTGCAGACGGACGTTCTCCGCCGTGATGGCCAGTCCCAGTCCGCTGCTCTCGCTCCTGGTCCGCGAGGCGCCCGCCTTGTAGAAGCGTTCGAAGATGTGCGGCATCGCTTCCTCCGTGATCCCCGGCCCGTTGTCGCTCACCTTGACGACCGCCCACGCCCCGTCCGCTCGCTCCTCCCGCTCCATGGTCAGCCGCACCGGCGCTGCCCCGTGCCGCAGCGCGTTGCCGACCAGATTGGCCATCACCACGTCGAACCGGCGTGGGTCCACACGCGTCCGGAGCACGCCCGGTCCGGGCACGTGTGTCTCCACCTAGTCCTGCCAGTTGCGTGCGGCGAGGGTGTTCGCCAGGGACTCGGCCAGGTCGAGCTCGTCCAGGTGGGGTTCGATCGCGCCCGCGTCGAAGCGGGAGATCTCCATCAGGTCCTCCACCAGTCCGCTCAGCCGGCTGGTCCCCTCACGGACGAGCCGCAGCGCGTGGCCGGTCTCCTGGTCCAGGTGGAGCGCGTTCTCGTCCAGCACGTCGGTGACCGCCGACATCGCGGCCAGCGGCGTCCGCAGTTCATGGGAGACATCGGCGACGAAGCGGCGCGCCTGGGCCTCCAGCCGGCGCAGCTCCGCCACCGACCGCTCCAGCGCGGCCGCCGTGTCGTTGAAGGACTGCGACAGATCGGCCAGTTCGTCGGAACCGCTGACCGCCAGCCGGACGTCGAGGTGCCCTTCGGCCATCCGGCGCGTCGCCCCGCGCAGCGCCCGCACGGGACGGAGCACACCGCTCGCGGCCATCAGCGCCAAGGCGACGGCGAGGCACAGTGCCACCAGGGTGGCGCGCTCGATGTTGCCGACCATCGCGTCGACGTACGCCTCTTCGGTGTTCTGCGGCACCACCAGGAACATCGCCATTCCCGAGAGCCTGGGCGTCTGGTCCGCGGCGGTGGTGTACGTGACCGGCATGCCGACGACGAGGAAGGAATGCCCTTGGGTGTTCACCCGCTGGAACACCGCGGCGCGCTTGGTCCGCACGGACCGCAGCAGTTCCGGGCTCAGCTTGTCGAAGCCGGCGCTCGGCGCCCAGGCGCGGTGGTCGCCGTACGTCGCCAGGACCCGCCACCCCTGTTCCGGGTTGGCGTGCAGCACCTGGTCCACCGCCCGCTGGAGGTCCGAGGCGCCCGGCACCGGGGGCGTGTAGACGGCCGCGGCGTTGACACTGGTCCGGAACTGCCGGATGACGGCGTCCTGGCTCTGCTGGAGCACTCCGGTGCGCGCGCCCCGGAAGGCGAGTGCCCCGGTGCTCAGGGCGCTGACCGTGGCGACCAGGACGAAAGCCGCGATCAGGCGGGGGCGCAGGCCCCGCAGCGGAAGCGGGACGCGCGCCAGGGCCGCCCGCAGGAAGGGCGCCCGCCCGGACACCGGGCCGTTCACGAGGTGCCGAAGCGGTAGCCGAAGCCGCGCACGGTTTGGATGTACCGGGGCCGGCCGGCGGGCTCACCGAGTTTGCCGCGCAGTCGCTTCACACAGGCGTCCACGAGCCGTATGTCGCCGTAGTAGCTGTGCTCCCAGACCAGTTCCAGCAGTTGCTGGCGGCTGAACACCTGGCCGGGCGAGGCCGAGAGGGTCAGCAGCAGCCGAAGCTCGGAGGGGGCGAGCGTCACGCGTTCACCGCTGTGCGTCACCACGAGTCCGGCCCGGTCGATGACCAGGTCCCCGTGCGACTCCGGCCGTGGCCGGGCGGTGTTCGAGACGGAGGGGTCCTGCCTGCGCAGCACGGCCCGTATGCGCGCGTCGAGCACCCGGGCCCGCACGGGTTTGACCACGTAGTCGTCCGCGCCGGCCTCCAGCCCCACGACCACGTCGATGTCGTCCCCCTTGGCGGTCACCATGATGATCGGCACCTGGTCGCGGTCCCTGATGCGCCGGCACACGTCGAGGCCGGACATGCCGGGCAGCATGAGGTCCAGCACGACGACGTCCGGGCGGAAGAGCCCGAGGTGTTCCCAGCCCTCTTCGCCCGTTTCGGCGGCGATCACCTCATGTCCCTGATGTCGCAGGCCCAGCCGGACGGCCTCGCGTACGTCTGGGTCATCCTCGACAAGCAGAACTCGTGGCACCTCGGGAGTGTAGGCAGATGCCGGCGGCTGACCGTCCGGAGGAGGGGGCCCCGGGCGGGGGCTGTTACCAAATGATCACACCGGGCCGAGGGGCCGCCCGCCGGGCCCGCGGTGATGGGCACCGCCGGAAAGCCGCTCGTTACCTTTCCGTGACGATTCGCGCTCATGGCGATCATCTGAAATGGCCAGTTTGAGCTGCCATGCACGCATCTCACCGGGCCGAACGCCGCCGGCCCTCCCGCCGCCGGCGACGGCCATGCCGTCGGGGCAGGGGCTGGCCGGTCGCCGCACTGACGGTCGTCGGACTGCTCGGCTCCGCCGCCGTCCTCCTGGACGGCCGGAGCGACGCGTCGAGCGGCGCGCCGCGTCAGCGGAGCGCAGTGAGCGCTCCACCCGAGGCCCAGACCCAGAGCAAAACCAATAACACGGCGAAGAGGAAGACCGCTCCGCCGCCCTCCCCTTCGCCGACCGACACCGGGACCGAGGTCCCCTCGAAGGGCACCGGCGTATTCGTCACCGCGCGGGCCGGCGGCGCGAAGGTCGGCCGGGGCCCGCGTCCGCTCCGTTACGTCGTGAAGACCGAGACCGGCCTCGACCTCTCGCCGGCCCAGGCGGCCGACGAGATCGCCGGCATACTCGCCGCCCCCCGGGGTTGGAGCCACAACCCGGCCTACGCGTTCCAGCTGGTGGGCGCGGGACAGCCGCACGACCTCACGGTGAGCATCGCGACGCCGGGGACGGCCGATGCCCTGTGCTGGGCGGGCATCCACCAGGACACCGGGGGCGAGTACAACTGCGAGGTCCCCGGCGGAGTCGTGGTTAACCTCAAGCGCTGGGTCGAGGGCTCGCCCACGTTCGACGGCCCGATCCACGACTACCGGGCGCTGATCATCAACCACGAGATGGGGCACTTCCTGGGCTACACGCACACCACCTGCGCCGGGCCCGGCCGCTTGGCCCCCGTGATGATGCAGCAGATCAAGGGGCTGCACGGATGCGTCGCCAACGCCTGGCCCTACGACAGGAACGGCGCCTTCGTCTCCGGGCCGAAGTCGCCGTGAGCCGTCGTGAGGTCCCCGCGATCCGCTCGCGGGGAGCCGGTCGACGCGCTGCGGTGGCGGCCCTGCCGCGGGAGCGGTCAGGTCCGCAGGGCCCGCGCGAGGGGCTCGCGCCACGGGGGCAGGGGAGCGAGGCCGCACGCGCTCCAGCGGTCGTGGGTGAGGACGCCGTACGCCGGCCGGGGGGTCGGCCGGGGGGAAGGTGGTCGGCTGACGCAAGCTCAGACAAACCTTCGAGCTGGTTGCGGGCCCTGCTTGGTGCCGATAGCCCGGCCGGTGGCACCGCCCGCCCCGGCTTCCACACGTACGACGGCAAGCTGATCATCGTGGTCATCGGCATGAAACAGCTCAAGGAGCACGGTCAGGCGTAGGTCGCTCCGCGCGGTGGTCTCCGCCGTTCCGCAATGTCGGGGCGGGGCGGTCTTCCGGCGCCGCGCCCCCGCCCGACGCACAGGACCCTCCTCGAAGCGATCGGCAACCCGCGCCGTGCGGGGAGCCCACGGCACCCGCCAACAGGCCGAACACGCCGCCGCCAGCGCTTGAACTCCCGCACGTGACGCACAACCTCCTCCATGATTCCCAGGAACGGGCCGCCACGCTGGGACCGCGCGGAGCGGTACGGCTGATGGCCGGCGGGCATGTTCGCGACCTGGCACAGATCCCCGGACCCGGCCGTCTTGCCACCCGCTCCGCACCGCCGCCGGACAGCGCTCCTCCGGGGGCGCGGCCGTGCGGGTCGATCACTTCCGGGGAACGGGGGTCGGACAGCGGTTTGCAGCGGGCGCGTCAGACGGGCGGGCAGCCGAACCAGTCGACCGCGCCGGTGCCGGCATCAGAGGTGTAACCGAGGCACCTGATGGTCCTACTGCGCACGGTCGTGGACCGGTCGACTCCAGACTCCACGCTGTCACCTTTGTAGTGGCGTTCGACGAGGGTGTCGATCTCCACCTTGTACCACCGATGCTCCTGGGACGGGATGCCGCAGCCCCGAGCGGTCACGGTGCGGCTCGGCCCGCTGTCCCACACGTCCTGCTCGGCACGGACGCAATGCGCGCCCGTGACCGCGACTGCGGCGGGAGCTGCGGACGCGAGCGGGGCCAGCGCGCCTATGGTGATCGCCGCGCCGATGCCGAAAAGGTGTTTCACAGTCGCGTTCATTCTTGGATCCTCCTGCGGGGCAGGGTCATCGACCGGAGCCGTGGTGTCATCTCCTTGTGATCATCACACCGGAGTGTGTCCCCGGCCTGGTGGCCAGGGGCTGGTTCCTCCTACCCGGTGACCTTGGTGCTGCCAATGCAGCAGACCGACAAGGCGCCCCGCTCGACAAGCGGGCGGGCGACACCTCGACGCACTCGTCAGCCGGCCCGGCGTCCGCCAGCTCGATCGTCGGCATCTGTGCAGGTCCGGTGACGGCAGCGATGCGAGCGGCCTGCGTCTCCGACGGCGGGAGGTGGTGCGGAGAGCGGCCGGGGAGCGGACCGTCCCGCCGGGCGCCGTTCATTGCGTGCGGTTCGTGGGGCGAGGACCCCGGCCCTCACCGTGCGCCCGCGAGCCCCTTGGCCGGTGCGGGGGTGTCGGTGTTCGCGGTGACCGGTGTCTGCTCGGCGGGCTTGTCCACCTTCTCGGTGCCGAACAGCACGGCCGCGCCGAGTGACCAGACCGGGCCAGTGCCGCTGACGATGCCGGCGACGTTGCTGGAACCGTGCACCTCACCCTGGGCGAACAGCAGTCAGGGCACGGCGTTGCCGAGCAGCGCGGCCAGGGCCATGTGCTCGAGGAGCTTGCGGTCCCGGAGTGGGCTCTGCCCTCGGGACAGTCCGGTGGCCATCAGCATGGCGGCCCCGAGGACGAGCCGCACGAACACCATCTCCACGGGCGAGAAGCCGTACCCGGAGATCTTGATCCAGAGGAAGACCGAGCCCCACAGCAGACTCAGGCCGGACAGTGCAGCAGCGCGCCCGATTTCATGACGGGCCCTCACCTTCAGCGGACAACAAGAGCGAAGGGGGAAGGCAGGGGCGGGGCGGAAGCGCTCCGCCGAACCGCACCAAGAGCGTCGCTCGCGCCCCCACCCGCGGTCCAGCAATAAAATCTTTCCGATCAACGCGAAGGCCGCCTGAAACGTTCGATGCTTCGGTAGTTCGGCGCCTATCGCCTACGAAATTAACCCCGCGGCGCCCTGTCGAGCTCTGATTCGGCCGCCGGAGCCCCTTCACCCAGGGCCTCCAGTACCGGCTCGATATGCGGCACGTCCCCGCTGCCGGGCCGTATGGCGGCGAACACCCCGCGCCAGGGCGCGTCGTCGAAACGCCGCATCGTGACACCGGGCTCGGACGACCGGCGGGCCAGCCGGAGCATCAGGCAGATGCCCAGGTCCTGGCGGACGGCGGCGAAGGTGGCGTTCCAGTCGCCGATGACATGCGTCGCGTGCGGGGTGAAACCGGCGGCCGTGCAGGCGGCAAGGGGAATCTCCTGGCACATGCCGACCGTGGCGAAGACCCACGTCTCGTCGGCCAGGTCTCGCAGGGTCAGTGATGGCGCCTGCGCCAGCGGATGGTCCTCGGGCACAGTCACGTCGAACACCTCTGTCATCAGCGGCCGCTTGTCGAAGCGAGCGTCCGCGGCGGGCGCCAGCGGCGACTCCACGGCGATGACCGCATCCGTGCGCCCCAGCTGCGGCAGCTCGAAGCTGGTCGGCGGATCGAGCTCGGCGAGCGTCGTGCGCAGCTCGGGCAGGCGCTGCTTGAGTATGGCGGCGGCCGGCAGGATCAGCGGTGCGAGGGTGGTGCCGAACCCGGACACCGACACCTCGCCGCGCGCACCGCCCCTGTGCTCGGCGAGGCGCGATGGAGCCGGTCGGTGTTCCCGAAGATCTCCTCGGCGCGCCGCGGCACCACCTTCGCCGCGCCGGTGAGCCGCCGCCCCACCGGCTCGGTTGTGGGCATGCTCAACTCCTCCGCCAGTCACGTCAGTTGCTGGGAGACCGCGGATGGGGTCAGATGCAGCGCGGCCGCCACGGCGCTGACCGTGTCCCGCCGGTCCAGTTCCACCAGCACCCGCAGTTTGCGCAGATCGAGCTCACTGCCGTACGGCTTGCTCGTCGAGCCGCCCTTGTCCGTGACCATGCCGGCGCAACGGCAGCGCAGGGCCCGTGTTCCGCCTGGTGGGTTGCGGGGGAGGGCGCAGTGGGTGGTTTGGGTGTCGTGTAGTCAGGACGGTGTGTGCGCTCTGTCCGGCGCTGTCCGACTGCGCTGCCAGGCCGGTGGCATCGGCGTCGGCCGGGTGGATGGTGCGCAGGCAAGGGGGCATGTGGAGGCGTAATTCGCGCAGGGTGGTGTGTTGTTCGGCGTCGCGGATCATGTCGGTGTCCGTCCAGGAGGGGCCGGTGATGCCTACCGCCGCTCCTTGATGGGCGACTTCTGCGCGCAGGGCGTGGGCGAAGGCCTTCCACGCCTGCTTTGGAGGCGCAGTAGGCGCTCATCATGGGGGTTGCGCCGAGGAAGGCGAGCGAGGCGGTCTGCAGGTAGTAGCCGGCGGTTGCGATGAGGCCGGGCAGGACGGCCCGTGCCGTGTGGGCGCTGCCGGTGAGGTTGACGTCGATGACGCGGCGCCAGGAGGTGGCGAAGGGACCGCCCTGTGCGAAGCCTGCGTTCGCCACGACCACGGAGGGCCGGCCCAGGCGGGCGCGTACCTGGGCGGCCGCGCGGGTGAGGGCGGTGGCGTCGGTGACGTCGACTTCGATGGCCACGGACGCGGTGGGCAGGGAGGCGGCCATGGTGCGTAACCCGGCCTCTTCGTGTCCCAGGAGCGCCAGGCGTGTTCTACGGAGGCCGAGTTCGTGTGCCAGTGCTGCGCCCGGTCCGCGTGTGGCTCCGGTGATGACGGCGGTCCGGTTCTTGAGGGGGTTGTTCGCTGTGGGCCGCGCCCTCACCTCTTCCGTGCTGGCCGGGTTGGCGGGCTGAGCCGGCGGGTGTGGATGTGCACCCCGTCCACCAGCCGGCCGCCCGAGATCTTGACGGCGGACAGGCAGAAGCGGACCCACATGTTGAGTTGGATCTCCTTCGCCACGCGCAGATGGGAGTAGAGCACGTGCACCAGGCGGGTGGCGGCGCGTGCCCACAACTCGATCTCGAAGACCAGCAGGTCGCCGTCCGTGTGCGCGCAGAACTGCACCTGTCCGGCCTCCATGTGGCCGCGCAGGGTCACCAGGTGCAGCGATTCGCGGTCGCGGCGCACGACCCGCACCGGGCCGTTCCAGGGGCCCGGCATTTCCACCAGCAGCTCGTCCGCGACGTCCAAGCCCTGTGCGCGGAGTTCGTCGGCACGGATACCGACGACCTCGGACGGGACGAAGTGCTCGAAATGGCGGCAGACGTGTTCGAGGAGCCGGGGGCCGTCGATGTCGGCCTCGGCGATGCGGACGCGGAAGACGCGGTGGAACAGGGGGCCGTGGCCGTCCTCGGCCCGCTGCACCGTGTCACCGGCCGCCGCGTCAGGAAGCCGCGGCGGCCGGATCCGCTCGTCCTCCTCGCGTACGTCGGTGCGGTGCAGGGGGGTCGTCTGCCAGAGGTAGCGCCAGGTGACCAGCATCGTGCCCAGGAGCCACCGTGCCAGCACGGTCAGCGCCCGCGGGCAGGGTGGACGGGACATCGGGCTCCCTCACGTCATCATATTTGTCGCAATTAGGTATGAATGGGTGCATACCCTGGTATAGGGCTGGTGACACGGTGGCGTGACACGAGCGGGCGAACCCGGAGGCGTACATGGTGGTCGGGCTGCTGCACCGGGCGGGTGCGCGCAGTGCTCACTTGCACCTCGCCTCGTTCGGTGCGATCGGTCTGTGCGTGACGCTGTGGGTGCGTGCGAAGACCATCGACCAGGAGCAGCGCGGGAACGCCGAACGGCGCGCGCTCTTCGTCGGTCTGTGGCCGCCGATGCTGTGGCTGATCGGCGAGTCGTTGCGGGAGCCGCAGTGATGACCCTTGGGTGACCGGGCCTTCGGGCGGTTCGACGCGGCAGCGGCGTGGCGCAAGCTCGCCGACGCGTCCGTCAACTACTCGATCGACGAGGTGCGGTGCCCCGCGTGGAACATCGACACGTACCGCACCCCGCTGCCCGCCGAGCCGCCTGGTCCTCCCGTCCCCGGGGGGTCCTGGGAGCATGCCCGCCGTCTGGTGCGTGACTACGAGTTCTCGCCGCCGGAGATCGTCCGGGCGTTGTACGACCCGGCGGAGCCCCTCCTCGGTCGCGACATGCTCCTCGAAGCGCGGTTCCACGGCCTTCACTTCTACTGCGGTGTGCGCGTCACCGAAGTGGTCGACGAGACGCGCGGGGGCAAGGATCACTCCTGGGGGTGGGCCTATGAGACCCTCGACGGCCACCTGGAGCGGGGCAAGGTCACCTACGAGGTGGTGAAGCACGGCCTGAGCGGCGCGGTGGAGTTCGTGGCCACCTGCCATTCCCAGGGCGCGCCCTCGCTGGGTCCCGTCACCTCTCTGGGATGGCGGTTGTTCGGCCGCCGCACGCAGTTGCGGTTCTACCGTCGCTGTGGCGGACGCATGCGGTGCTTCGTCGAGACGGCGCTGCGCGGGGAGCGCGTTCCGGCCGGCCCGGCGATGCGGGTCGGCCCTCTGGTGTACGCACCGTCGGACGCGAGAGCCCGTCGTCTGGACGCGCTGGCCGTTCACCGCGCTTTTCCGGGCTGACGCACCGGGCCAGGGCCGGCGACGCTCCTGCTGTCGTCGGTGGGCCGGCGGCCGCTTTCCGCGGGTGTCCGGGTCTCAGGCGTGCCCGGCGTTGGGGCCGTCACCCGGCTCGTGCGGCAGGCCGCGTCGCACGCCGCTCCGGGCGGCGGCTGGCGGGTTGGGTCGGGCGGGGTCTGTCGACCCGCGGGCGGGACGTGCGGGCAGCGTATGCACAGTTGGCCGGGTCGGGCCGGGGCGGGCCACCCGGCCGGCCCCGCCGTCACGTCCGTCATGCGGATCTTGCAGGGTGTCAGAGTCCCCTTGGCTCCCCCTCGCGGGGGCGCTCCGTGCCACCTGGGCAGCCCGGCCGCATCACGAGTTCAGCCTCGGTGATGCAGGGCGAGCGCAAGTGCCTCGGCCAGGGTCACGGGCGGGCGGCCGATCAGGCGGCGCAAGTCGCCGGAGTCGGTGTACATCTCGCCGCGGTTCATGCCGCGGTCGGCGTCAGCGAGGACCTCCGCCAGCTCGGCGGGCAGGCCCGCGGCGGCCAGTGCCTGAGCGAAGTCGGTCACCGGGAGGTCGGCGTAGGTGACCTGCTTTCCGGCCGCGGCGGAGATCGCGGCGGCGAGCTCGGTCAGGGTGAAGGATTCGTCGCCGCCGAGCTCGTACACGGCGCCCGTGTGGCCTTCAGTGGTGAGGACGACCGCTGCGGCCTCGGCGTAGTCGGCGCGGGACGCGGCGCTGATCCGCCCCTCGCCTGCGGCGCCGACGACGGCGCCGTTGTGCAGGATCTGCGGCAGTTGGCTGGTGTAGTTCTCCAGGTACCAGCCGTTGCGCAGCAGCACGCTGGGGATTCCGCGGTCGCGCAGATACTCCTCGGTCTCGCCGTGTGTGGCACCGATGACGGTGGTGGCCGTGTCCGCGTGCGTCGTGCTCGTGTAGGCCACTAGCGACACGCCTGCGGACGCCGCGGCGTCGATCACGCGGCGGTGGTTGGCGACCCGCTCGCCCACGGGGACCGAGGCCGAGATCAGCAGCAGCCTGTCCGCCCCCGCGAAGGCCTCGGCCAGGCCGTCAGTGGCCGAGAAGTCGGCGCGGCGTACCGTGACGCCCCGATCGGCCAGGTCCTTGATCCGGGAGATGTCCCGGCCGGTCGCGATGACGTCCGCGGCCGGGATCCCGCGCCGCAGCAGCGCCTCGATGGTGAGCCTGCCCAGCTGGCCGGTGGCTCCGGTGACGACGATCGGCATGTCGGTCATTCCTTCCTTCCGAGCGTGCCTCGCACGCTTGCTGCGGTCCGTCCGCGGCGGGATGGAACACAGAATGACCTGGACACTCTCTGTTGGGAAGTAGCCACTTCTTGGTACGGTACTTACCAAACTGAAAGCATTGAGGTGAGCCGTATGACTGCTGTCGAGAACGCGACCGGGCCCGTGCCGTCATTCGATCCGTACGAGCGCGGCTGCCCGTCGCGGGACCTGCTCGACCAGATCGGCAGCAAGTGGGCGGTCCTCGTGCTGGGCGAACTCGGCCAGAACGGGACCTCTCGCTTCAGCCGGCTCCGGCAGGCTCTGGCGGGCGTGAGCGAGAAGATGCTCACCCAGACGCTGCGCACCCTCGAACGCGACGGGCTGGTCAGCCGGACCGTCTACCCAGAGGTGCCGCCGCACGTGGAGTATGAGCTGACCGCGCTCGGCCAGACGCTGCGGGAACCGCTGAAGGCACTCACGGAGTGGTCCGTGCTGCACATCGAAGAAGTCATCACCGCCCGCGAGGAGTACGACGGCCGCACCCGGTGATCGGCGGCGGCCGACGGCTCGGGGTCGGCGGGGCGGGGGCGCCGTCGCGCGGTCGCCGGCCCGGTGAACGGTGTGCGGGGTGCCGCTCAGACGAAGAACGCGTTCATGCCGGGAACGTCGGACAGGTAGGTCTCGATGTTCGCGATCTTGTTGTCGCGGAGGCGGCAGACGGTGGAGAGGTGCTCGTCCAGCCGGACATCGCCCCGGCGGGCGGTGTTGTGCAGGGACAGGGCCATGTTTTCCCGGCTGACCAGGATGTGCAGCAGCTCGAAGTCGAGACCGTAGGAGGCGATCTTCTTCGCCCGCTCCACGACGGCCTCCGCTCCCACCGCCGTACCGGAGATGGTGTTGTCGCCCGGGAGCGTCCAGGTGGCGTCGTCGGTGAGCAGGCTGCGGATGCCCTCCCAGTCACCCGCGGTGAGATAGGCGTGGAACTTCTTGCCGAGCTGGTGCTGGACCTCGTACCGGGCCATCGGATCTCCCTGGGAACGACAGTTAAAGCGGCGATCTCCGCTTTAAAGACTGTAAGTACCTCACCCACTAAAGCGCAACTCAATGCTTTAAGGTGGAGGCATGCCCGCCAAAAGCAAAGACAGCCGCCCCGGTGGCCGCAGCGCCCGCGTACGCGCCGCCGTGTACCGGGCGACCGTGGACCTGGTGCAGGAAGTCGGAGCCGAGAAAGTCAGCATCCCTGTGGTGGCACGCCGCGCCGGCGTCAACCCCAGCTCCCTCTATCGCCGTTGGGGGACGGTCTCAGCCCTCCTGGCGGACGTGGCCGCCCAGCGCCAGGACGAGGGCGCGCCGGAGCTGCTCGGAGATCTGCGCAAGGACCTGGAACGGGCCGCGGTCTGGACGCTCACCGACCTCTCCCAGCCGGGAGGGGTCGCCTTCTTCCGGGCCGAAGTGGCCCCGGATGTGGATGAGCGGCGAGCGGGCTTGCGTGAGTGCCTGGAGCGGGTCAGCGGCCGCTTCCACGCGGCTCTGGAGGCCGCGGCCCGGCGGGGCGAGAGCGCGCCACCGTTGGAGCGGGTGCTGGATCACGTGGTCGCGCCCCTCTACTTCCGGGTGGTGTTCTCGATCCCGGAAACGAACGACGACTACGCACGCGGCCTCGTCGCCGAGTTGTGCGACTGCGGGTACGGCGTCCCTGCGCGACCGCGACAGGACTGAGTGGCATCGCACCAGCCTGGCCGTCCTCCGGTGGAGCCATGTCGCCGGGGGTGGTGGTGTCAGCAGCACCCCTGTTTCGGGGGCTGGGCCGACTGTTTCACGGGCCGCCGGGGAGGAGGGTTGTTCCCGTCACCGGAGCCGGGGCGGCGCCGGACATCGACACGGGAGCGGGGAAACGTGATGGCCAGTCACACACGGCGCAGACTCCTCAAGGGCGCCGCGGTCGCGGCAGCGGGCAGCGTGGTCGGGAGCGGTCTCGGTCCCGGCTTCTTCACGGCCGCCGCACGGGCGGCTCCCGCGGCAGGGAAGAGCGAGGCGATCGGGGCGACACCGTACCTGGAAGGTGCTTTCGCGCCGGTCACCGAGGAGTTGACCGCCTTCGGTCTCGAGGTGACGGGCCGGATCCCGCACGATCTGGACGGCCGCTACCTGCGCAACGGACCGAACCCGCTGCGCCTTGCGGACGTCCGTGCTCATCACTGGATGCTCGGCGACGGCATGGTGCACGGGGTCCGCCTCCGTGGCGGGCACGCGGAGTGGTACCGCAACCGCTGGGTGCGCTCCTCGCAGGTGACGGCGAAACTGGGGGAGACCTACCCTGGCCAGGTACCGCCGGACGACTTCGCGTGCAACACGCACGTCATCCCGTACAAGGGCCGCATCCTGGCCCTGCAGGAGAGCGGGCCGCTGCCGTACGAACTGGACGGTGAGCTCAACACCGTCCGCCCGTACGACTTCCATTCCACCCTCACGGGCGCGTTCACCGCGCACACCAAGTACGACGCGGTGGCCGACGAACTGCACGCGATCGCGTACTACCCCACCTGGGACCACGTCAGGCACATCATGATCGACCGGACCGGCCGGGTCGTGCGGACCACACGGATCCCCGTCGCGGACGCGCCGATGATGCACGACTTCGCGCTCACCGAGAAGTACGTGGTGATCGTGGACGTACCGATCACCTTCGACGCCGCCGCCGCGCAGGCAGGCGCGATCGTGCCGTACGTGTGGAACGACCGGCACCCCATGCGTGTTGGGCTGCTGCCGCGAACCGGCGGCACCACACGCTGGTTCGAGATCGACCCGGTGTACTACTCGCACACCCTCAACGCCTACGACGAGGGCGACACCGTCGTGCTCGAGTACATAGGGTTCCCCGCACCGTTCTACGCGGCCGGCCGGGGCATGGGCGGTCCCTCCGCGACCGGATCGCCGACGCTCGACCGCTGGACGGTCGACGTGCGCGCGGGCCGGCTCCGCGGCAGCCGGCTGGACGACCGCCCGCAGGAGTTCCCCCGCATCAACGAAGCCCTGGTCTCACGCCGGCACCGATACGCGTACACCGCCAGCGCGGCCGAGATGTGGCGCGCGTACGAGACGGCCGACGGAGTGCCGCCCGACGAGAAGTTCTCGAACTACCTGGTGAAGCACGACATGTTGCGCGGCAGCGGGCAGCTCCACCGCTTCCCCGGGGGCGCGGCGGTCAGCGAGCCGGTGTTCGTGCCGCGGCGCGGGGCGCGGGACGAGGACGACGGCTACCTGTTGGCGTACGTCAACGACCCCGACCGCGGCGCAACCGACCTGGTGATCCTCTCGGCGCAGGACTTCACCGGCCACCCGCTGGCCCGGGTACACCTGCCCGGCCGGGTACCCCTGGGCTTCCACGGCAGCTGGGTCGCGGACGCCTGACGGCGGTGTCCGGTGGCGGGCCTTTGGCCATCTGCACGGGGCGCCGCCCGCCGTACCAGGCCACCGCCCCCTCGAAGGCGATCCGCACGGTTGAACGTCGGCACTTCGTGCTCCCGCCGACAGAGGAGGCCGTCGGGAGGTGTGCCATGTCCGAGTTGTTCGACGCGCTGGTTGCGTCCCGGTCCCCGCTGCCGCCGGCGCAGGAGTGCGAGCGGCTGCGGGTCGCACATGGCCTGACGCCGGATGAGGCCGCCGCCGCGCTGAAGGTGCGCCGGGCGCCGGTGCCGGGCGGGAGGCGGTCAAGAAGACGACCGAGCCGCGCGGGCCGGAGCGTGAGGCGTATGCGCGGCTGCTGAACAAGCTTGACGAGCCGGCTGCTTCGACACCGCCTGCCCGGCGCCCGCTGCCGTCCGGTAGGACACGCCGATGCCCTCGGCCCGGCGGAACGAAGAGTCCCTGACCGTGAACATGCCCTCGCCCGGCGCCGACTCTCCACGGGCCCGTTCGACCTCCGACGCGGCGTCACTCATCGCGAACCGGATACCGGTCGCGGTCCCGCCTGACTCCCTGTCCGAAGCGGCGGCGGTCATGGAATGGCGCCGGCCCGGCTGACCGTTCACGGCGGGCGACTGCTCGTCGAACGTGTCCGCTCCGGCAGCCCCCAGCGCCGCAGAGAAGGGCGTCTCCCGCTGCGCAGCCCACAAGTGGATCCGGGGCTGGCGGTCCGGGGGCGAGAGCGGACTCATCGACCGTTCCAGCCGTCTCCACAGGACAGCGCACCGGACCGCGGCCGCCACCGGGACACATGTCTGCAGGCCGCGGCAGAACCGCGAGCTGGGCCCCGCACATATCGGACCGATCCTGGGCCTGCCCGCCTCCGCCGTGCACCGCACCCTCACTCCGGCACGGCCTGAACCGCCTCGCCTTCCTGCACCGGTCCACAGGGGAAGTGATCCGACGCCACGAACGGGACCGGCCGGGCGAACCGGTCCACGTCGACGTCAGGAAGCTCGGCCGGGTCCCCGACGGCGGCGGCCACAAGGTCCTGGGCCGGCAAGCCGGCCGGGCCCGGCGAAGCAGCGTGGGCTTCGACCGCGTCCACTTCGCCGTCGACGACCACGGCCGCCTCGCCCGCAGCGAGATCCACAGCGACGAGAAGGCCGCTGTCTGCGCTTCATGGCGAGCCGGCATCCGGCAGGCCGGCGCCGCTTTTCGGTCCCGCGGGTCCCGCGCCCCGCCCTCGCTCCCGCCGGGCCGGTGCCGGACCGTCCGATCGCACTGACGCGGTGCGCACCGGGTGGACCGCAGCGCGTCGACGCAGGCGGGCTCAGCTTGCCGTATATGCCGCGGATCGGGCCCGCAGGATCCCTTCGACGCCCTCCATGAACGTCTCGGTGATCATCCCCGGATCAGAGAGGCACCCCGCGGCCATGGCGCCGTCCCGGAGCATGACGAAGTGCCGTCCCGCCGGCCCGGCGGGCGCACTCCCGACCTGCGCCAGCAGGTCCGTGACGGTGTCGAGGAACCACTGCCGGTGCGCGAGAACGGCTTGGTGGATCGGGTGCGCCGGATCGGGATACTCAGCCGCGGCGTTGAGGAAGGCGCAGCCGCGGAAGCCCTCCGACCGGATGCCGTCGGCGATGGCGCGGCCGACCGCGCGCACCTTGTCATCGGGCGTTCGAGCATCCTTCCGGGCGGCCGTCAGCTGGGCCCTGATGCCCTGGTCGGCCTGTTCGAGGTAGGCAAGGACGAGATCCTCCTTACCGGAGAAGTGGCGGTACAGGGTCGCCCGCGTCACCTGCGCTTCTTCGATGATCCGGTCGATACCGACGGCGTGGATCCCCTCCGCGTAGAAGATCCTCACGGCCGTCCCGAGCAGCCGCGCCCTGGCCGCGGATGTGCCGCCCTCTTTTGTCTTCCGGTTCATGGCTCCCACCCTACATGCGGGGGAGAACGTTCGGTCTTGACAGGTGGTCCGGCGAGCCCAACGATAAGAGGAGACCGAACGTTCTCCCTCCTCTTGAGAGGTGCTCCGCCATGAACACCGTCAGCCAGCCCGCTCCCACCGCCCTGACAAAGCTCCCGTCGGCTCTGCGCAGGCTGTATCTCCTGCGTTTCGCGTTCGCCGCCGTCTGGGCTGCCCTGCTGTTCGCGACGGCCGACAGGCTGGGCCCGCTCAGCGGGACACTGCTGGTGCTCTACCCCCTCTTCGACGCGGCCTGCGCGGTGGTCGACCTGCGGTCGGCCCGGACGGCCGACGACGCGGTGAGGAGGCTGTCCGTCAACATCGCGCTCAGCGTTCTCGCCGGCATCGCCCTGGCCTTCGCACTCGCCTCCGGTATCCCGGCCGTCCTGCGGGTCTGGGGCGTCTGGGCCGTCACGGCAGGTATCACGCAACTTGCCGTGGGCCTGGTCCGTCGCCGGATGGGAGGGCAGTGGCCGATGCTCGTGAGCGGGACCATCTCCGCCCTCGCCGGCACGAGCTTCTTCCTCCAGGCCGACAAGGACGGAGCCTCGCTCACGAATCTCGCCGGGTACGCCTTCCTCGGCGGCGTCTTCTTCCTCATCTCCGCGCTGCGCCTCAAGTCCGCGGAGCGAAACGACTGAACGCCCGGCGGCTCGAACTTCCCCTCCCGGAGGGCGGTGACTTCAGGCGGGCCACACCCCGCGCATGCGTCGAGCGGGGCATGGCACCGCGCTTCCGGCATCCGCCGCCCGGACAGCCCCGGCGGAGGCGGTACGCGGCACAGGGCTCTGGCGCGGAAAGGGTTCGTCTCCTCATCTTGGGGGCGAGGAGACGAGACGAACCACTTCTCCGCTTCCGGCAATCGACCATGACCTTGAGCCGGGCTCGATCCAGCAGCCCGTTGCGAAGCGGACGAGACCTGGCCCCCTGGTGCGTCACCTCCGTCCTCCGCGACGGTGGGTGTGACAGGACGCATCGGTAGGAGAAGACAGAGCGGATGTGCGTGATGTCTGCGGAGCGCGTTGATGTCGCGTACACGCTGGTTGGCGCTGCGGCCAGAAGCCAAGTGCTGTCGGTGCGGAACAAGGAGGCCCGGTGCCTTCCCGGAGGGCGGCGTGAGTGCGGCGAGACGCTTCGCGTCCAGCTTCTGTCCGGGGGACCGGCACTCGATCGACGCGACGAAAGCGTGTCGGAGGCGTTTGGGTGACAGTGGCGGGGGCCGGCGTGATCATGCCGCGGTATCTGGACGGTGTGGCCGGGCCGCTGGGGGCGGAAGGGGCCGGTTACAGCACCGTCCGCGGATGGCAGGATGGCCACGCAGTTCGGCCTCGTCCACCAGCTGAGGGGCGCTGAACACGGCCAGGCCGACGTAGCGCTTGCGGGCCTGCCCCTGACGACGCCGACGCAGCAGACCGGCGCCCGGCCGGTCCATCTGCCGGACCGTGCGCAGCTCGCGCACCATCGCCTGGATCTGCTTCTCCTGCTCGGGGAGTCCAGCCCAGCTCCTGCGTGCCAGAAAGCGCCCGGAGAGCCTCCTGGACCGCCTGCTGCGCCGGCTCGGCTCCGTCGCCCGTGCCGCCGTCCGGCAGCAGCTCAGCAGCCTTCCTGAGCGCCGCCTCAGCCACGCCAGCGTCGCCATGTTCGGACACTCTCTCCCTTCTCCTCGCAGAACGTGAAGCATGCTCGTCGCACCATTCCCCAGGCAATCGGACGGCCGGGCCTACCGCGGACCCGGGGCCGCCTCGCCCGGCGTGTCCGTCGTGCGTCGGGAGCTCCGGCGGATGACGTCGGGCAGCTGGCGGGAGGCGGCGGCCGGGATGAAGAACAGCCCGGTCATGCCGAGCGCGGTCACGGTGGCGATCAGCAGGCCCACCGGGAACGACGGGTCCTCGACCGAGGCCACTCCGCAGAACACCGAGAAGGCGGCGACGAACGCCAACGACGCCAGGATCCACCGCTCCCGCAGCGGCGACCGAGTGCCGGCCATCACCGCGCCCCACCACGCCCAGCCCGCCGCCACACAGAACAGCACGGCGGCCGGCGGCAGCAGCACAGGCGGCGCCCACCGGGCGACGTCGCCGCGGGGGAGCTGCTGCCCGGTCCGGTAGCCGACCTGGACCAGCCACACCAGGTACATCGGCACCTCGACCGCGATCACCACCCACATCAGGATCCGCAGCCCCCGTAACGCGACCCGCTGCTTGCCCATCCCACGCCCTCCCCCTTCGATCACCAAGTCAGGGGGAACGTAGCGGCCAGGCGCCAACGCCCACCAGGGCGCTGTCACTCACAAGGGTGGGGATCAGTCGCTCTCGATCAGCACCACACCGCAATCCGCAACACCCGTTCATCCCGTTCCGCTCGCCGTGCTGCCTGCCCTTCCGGTTTGTCGCCGCCGGGCAACGTACTGGCGAGGCTGTTGATCACCGAAGAGACGAGGCGCGACCAAACGCGGTGGGGGCCAGGCGAGCAGCTGCTGAAGCGACCGAGCGTGGCTGACGGGGTTCCTCGCACTGCCTTTCTCTGCGGCGTCCGCCCCAGGGTCCTGTTCTCCTCCGTCCTGGTGCCTTTGACGCGCCGCGCAGGTGTCTGCCCCGGCCGGTCGGTTTCCGTCTGCGCTTCGGTCTCTGGGCTGGAGCCGAGAGCAGCTACAACACGTCATCGCTGCCCGGTCGCTGCCACACCCGGTCCGCACCACGGTCGGCGCGATCATCGCCGCCCGCCTCCGCACCGCCCAGGCATACCCACCACCCGCCCTCGCCGGCGCCGACCGCGACGGCCACCCCCCGCGGGACACCCCGCCACCACAGCCAACCACCTCCGCAGCCGCGCGCACAGTGAGCGAGGCCCTGGCCTACCGCGCCCTCGTCGAATGCACCGGCTGCGGCGCCCCCCGAACCGCCCCCGGCGAAGACCTCTGCCCCGCCTGCCTCCACTGGCCGCTCTGCCGCACATGCCCCGGCCCAACCCCCCGCCGCGCCCGCCCCGACAGCGACGACCGCTGCACCACGTGCGCCTCCGTTCCGGTCGACGAACTGGAAGGAATCAGCTCGCGACAGCCACGTCCCGCACTCCTTCCCGGCCGAGCGGCATGAGCGGCCCTGTCCGGGACCGCGCAGCCGGCCAGAGTTTGAGGCCGCGGCTTCCAGCCAGCAGCCCGGCGTCCAGCCGGAGTCCTGCTGGAGAAGCCGCACGGCTACAGGAGAACCCTGGGACCCTTGGACCCAAGGCCGTCTCCGCTCGTGCATGGATGAACACCCAGGCAGCCGGACGATGCAGCGGAGTCCCGGCCCCCGAATGACGATGCTTGCCTGCTGCCACGGCATGAGGAGATAGGAGACATGCGGCGTTTTCCGGAGACTGCAAAAGTCCACGGAAACGCGTCTGTGGAGCGGTAAAGCCGCCGGTCAGGAAGTCTGCTCCCCGCGGCTGCGGGGATGATCCCTGGTTCACGACCGGGCGGAAGTCTCCGGTCGTCTGCTCCTTGCGCCCGTAGGGATGCCCCGTCGTGGTGGGCTTGAGTCCTTCCGCATGTCGCGAGATGTGCCCCTCTCATGGTCAGTTCCTCGATTTTCCGATCACGAAGTACCTGGCCGAGATGTTCGCGGCGATCCGGCGGCGTACCAGCACCCGGGCAGGCGAGGTCTCGTTGCCACGAGGCCGGCCTGGACTGTCCTGGGCGGAGCTTGTCCCGCTCGCTGAGGCCGCACAGAACAGCAGTGAGGATCCGACCGACAGCACACAGCGCCTTCTCTCCTGCTTCCGATGCTCGGCGAGGCCGAGATGCCCCGCGAAGGGCGTCACCAGGGTGGCGCGAGCGCTGCCCTGTTGCTGCATACGTTCCGACGCGGCCGAGGAGTTGGCCGCCGTACTGGTCAGCGAGCAGGTGGCGGCCTGCCTTTGCGCGTGGAGCGTGGTGGTGGACGAAACGAGGACGAACTGCCTGGCGTGCTCGGTCAGGAACCCACCACAAGAGCGACTATGCGCCCCACGCCCTGACAGCCCTCCTACGAATAGGGCATCCTGGTCACATGTCTGAGGACCAGTCCTGCGGTGCCTGCGGTGGTAGCGGACTGACCGAACACACCGAGCACACTGTCGAACTCGACAAGAACGGCAATCAGGTACCCGTCACGCGATCGTGGACCGGGTCCTGTGGAGCTTGTCATGGCAGTGGCCAGGGCTGACGGAGGAGAGCACCATGCGACCGATCTTCCTGTGCGTCGGATGCGGGGCCGTCTACCTTCCGCCCGAGAACCCGGTGTCCGGGCCTCCCGTATCGTCTGCGCACTGCTCCAAGCCGGGCTGTGGGGCGGTCGTCCGTGAGGCCGTGGAGATGTCCGGGCTGTCGGAGGAGAAGCTGGGGGAGTTGGCCCGGCGAGCGGGCGGGCTGGAAGGCGAACCCCGTCGGCCCCGGCTGGGACGCCGGCCCGTCCACGGCAAGCGTGGCGCTGCGGCGCCCGGAGGCGGACGCGGCAAACTCCGGTAGTTGACGACCGTATGACCACGGCCTTCGGGCGTGATCCAGTGCGAGGCCGCGGTATGCCGCGCGCGGCCTGGGTTGCCGGACACCGAAGACCTGCTGTCACTCTCGAACCGCACGTCCGCCCGCGCGCATCCGGTACGGACATACCGTCAGCAGTACGAACACCAGGAACAACAGCGCTGCGACTACCCACAGAGGGTGATGGCGCTGGCCGCAGAAGCGACGGACAACACCAGCAGGTCGGGCGGCAAGACACTCCGGTTGACCCACGGGGACGTGGGCGGGCAGGCAGCGCACCAGAGAGATTCCATCAGGGTGGTTGCGCCGGCCCGGAGCACCCACGCCGGGCCGTGCACCACAGGACGCCGCACCCCGACGCCAGCGGCAGGAACGACGACTCGGCACGCAGAGCGCGCGTACGGTCCGCAGCATGACTGTCCCGTCAGCTTGTGTTTTAAGGTCTGACCTCGAACGATGCCCCGAACGTGATCGCTCATACGTGGATTCCGGGGACGTGAACACGGCCTTCGCCTGATCCTGTGCTCCGACGAAAGAGGCACTTGACCAGCACGAAGGCCGTGGGGGAATGAGTCTGCTGCATCACGATGCCGGGCGGGATGCGTTCGCTGTGGCGTCACACTTCCGAGATGACTTCTACGCGTGCCTGCGCGCGTATGGCGACGAACTGTTCGAGCTGACGGACGCCCTGCTGTGTGCGGACGGGCCGGTGAGGACGCCGGTGGATCTGACACTGCTGGCCGAGCATCGCCGAGGGCACGGCGCGTTGTACGCGGCGTTGAACGAAGGCCGTATCGACGTCGGCCGGCTGCGGCGGACGCTTGCCGCATTGCCGCAGCCACAGGCCGCCGACCACCGACTCGTCTTGGCCGTGGACGTGACCAACTGGCTGCGGCCCGACGCCGAGTGCAGCCCGGATCGCCTGTTCTGCCACACCTTCGGCCGAGGCCGGGACCAGCACCTGATGATCCCCGGCTGGCCGTACTCGTTCGTCGCCGCCCTCGAATCAGGCCGCACCTCCTGGTGCCAGCTGCTGGACGCAGTCCGGCTCGGGCCCGAGGACGACGTCGCCGAGGTCACCGCCGTCCAGGTCCGCCGCGTGGTCGAAGACCTCATCGCCGACGGTCGGTGGCGCGAGGGCGATCCGGACATCCTCGTCGTCTTCGACGCCGGCTACGACGCCCCGCGCATGGCCCACCTTCTCGACGGGTTGCCCGTCGAGATCCTGGGCCGGATGCGCTCGGACCGCGTCATGCGCCGGCCCACACCCACACAGCTGGAGTACGCCAACGCCTATCCCCGAGGCGGGCGGCCGCCGAAGCACGGCAAGGAGTTCCGCTTCGCCAAACCCGAGACCTGGGGCGAGCCCGATGCGGCGACCGTCCAGGTCACCGACCGCTACGGCACCGCACAAGCGATGGCCTGGGACCGTCTCCACCCGAGGCTCACCACCCGCTCCGCCTGGATCGACCACGACCGCGAACTGCCCATCATCGAGGGAACGCTGATCCGCCTGCAGGTCGACCGCCTACCCGGCGGCGGTGACCCGCTTCCGCTCTGGCTGTGGTCCTCCGCCACCGGAATGACTGGCACTGATGTCGATCTGCGCTGGCAGGCGTTCCTCCGGAGATTCGACCTGGAACACACGTTCCGGATGATCAAGCAGACGCTCGGCTGGACCCGCCCGAAGCTCCGTACCCCAGAAGCGGCAGACCGCTGGACGTGGCTGATCGTCGTCGCGCACACTCAGCTCCGTCTTGCCCGGCCACTCGCGGAGGACATCCGCCGCCCCTGGGAGAGACCGGTGGAACCGAACAGGCTCACCCCGGCCCGGGTCCGCCGGGGGTTCAGGAACCTCCGCCCCCACCTGCCCTGTCCGGCCCGTGCACCCAAACCCACCCGGCCCGGCCCCGGCAGACCCCTCGGCTCGAAGAACCAGCGACCCGCCACCCGCTACGACGTGGGCAAAACGGTCAAGCGACCCGAGAGCATCATCGAACGGAACCGAGCCAGACCCTGACGAGGCCGTGGGAGACCGTTTGCTTCAACCTCGGTGGTCACGTCGCGGTGGGGACGTAGGGCGCTGCTGCGACCTGGGCCATCGTCCGAAGATTCGCAAAGTAGGAGGCGCAGTACTCCTCGTTGATCAGAGGAACGATCTTGTCGAGGTCGGCGATGCAGCCCCAGAGGTAGGCGATGCCACTGCCGTCGAGCCCGCCCTTCAGCTCCCTCTGCACGAGGCCGGCGACGTCGGCGTCCAGGAGGACCAGATCCACGCCGTCGAAGTCCACACCGCGGAAGCCGTCGGGGAACAATGCACGCAGGTGGTCCTCCCACAAACGGGCGAGTCCTCCTTCGGGCTGTGCTCCGCCCACGTCGGCGGCTGTCGCCTCTGCCGCGGACGGTGGGCGAAGGAGCAGGGAGACGGCATCGAAGACGGCACGCAGCATTGCGACGGCCCGGACCGGGCGGAGGGCGGCACTTGACTCGGCGCCCTGCGTGAGCTTGTCGCGCAGCAATCGGCTGCGGTCGAGTTCGATGGCGAGCTCGGCCGTGATGAGCCCGGCGTCGGTGGCCCGCTCGATGAGGACGTGGAGCGGTTCGTTCGTGGCCAGACACTCAGCGAGGACGTGCTCCAGGGCGAACAGGGAATGCGTGACGGCGACGGTGGCGAACTCGTACCGGTAGTAGGAGTGCCGGATGAGCTCGCGGGAAGTTTCCAACGCGCTCATGACGTACATCGACGCGCCGCCGGGCAGCACCAGGTCGGCAACCAGAGCGTGCATCTCCGCATAGTCGAGAACGAGGTCGCGGGCGCGCGGGTCTCGTCCCGGCAGGAGGAGCGGGTCGGGCGGCGGTGGCAGGGTATTCACCGGTGCAGTCTTGTCGCCGTAGGTTGTCGGTGCCATCGGATTTGCTCGGGGCGGTTGGTAACCCGCGGCCGCATCTCGCCAGCGGGTCCGACCTTAAAGAACAAGGTCAGTGCCTGTTTCTTAGTTGGACATGACATGAAAATCCGTGGGGTTGAGGTTCGCTCAGGTCAGGAATCGAAGGTTCGAGCCGCTGCGTAGGGCTTTCGGAAAGCCCTTGAGGATCCCCGTCAGTTGTAGCTTTAAGCGGAGTCTTCCGTCGATTCCATAGAAAGTGCGCTTCTTTTCTGTATTCGGGCGTGTCGGTCATGGTCGACGCCAGCATGGTGCATCGAGCGGAGGGCTCCCCCTCCCGCCGCGGAAAAGTAAGGAGACCTCAGTGGTCAAACGCGCGGTGAAGTACGGTCTCGTGGCAGCAGCCGCTGCGGCGATGCTGGTCGGTCCGGCCGGCTTTGCGACAGCTGCCAGCACGGGAACGATGCACATCGTCGAGGGCAAGACTGTCACCCTTCCCCCATCGCCCGGCAACGGCTACGCCGGGGACGCGGCGGCCTCGGCCACGTGTCCGGCCGGGGAGGTCCTCACGGGCGGCGGTGCCGAGGTGAAGGCCGGAAACTCCTACGTCCAGCGCTACAACCTCGCGGCAAGCAGACCGATCGGCAACGAGACGTGGTGGGCCTACGCCACGAACAGTGACCCCAACAACCCGGGCACGCTCCAGGCCTTCGCGGTCTGCGCGAAGGTGACCAACCTGGATGTGGTCCACACTCCCTGAGTTCTTCCTCTGAGCTGGGCATGACGTGGCAACCGGTGGTGTCCGGGCGTTTGCCCAGCTCGGAATTCGAACGGAGGGGTTTGGGTGGCGGAGTCGGCTGGTCGACGGCTGCTCGGCCGACCTTGTCGTCGGTTGGGGTGATGCAGACGACGTGGTAGCGCGAGAACTGGGCGCGCCTGAAGGCCCGGCGACCTCCTGACTGCACGGACGACGGTCATTGGCGATTCCGCGTGCTGGATTCAGTGCCGGCGACGGAGTCCGGCATCGGCTCGGGCAAGGACCACGTCACCTTCAACACCAGCGCCCCGCACGATCGCGCTGACGCCTTCCGCTCCCGGTCAGTCCTGCGGGCGGCACACCTGGTACGGCTCGATGCCCGGCTCGCCCATCGCGATCTGTGCCTCCATGGCGTCGAGGCAGCCCATCTTCTTGGTATTTCCAGACACCTTGATGCGCCGCCCGCCCGACCGTGCCGGAACCGCGTGCCGCGCTCGGAGACTTCGCCACCGACGACTGGCTGCCGCCCACTCTGCCCGCAGTGATCGCCGAACGCTCGGCCCGGGTGCTGCACCTGCCCGAGCCCGAGCGGCCCGCGGCCCCCGGGACGCCGGTGGACGAGCCGCCCGCGCCGAGCCGGCGGCGCCTGCTGGTACTGGGCGGTGCGGCGGCCGCCGCGCTGACCGCCAGTGGCTTTGGGGCCGCCTGGCTGACCGGCCGCGGCGATCCGCCGTCCACCGCCGTCTCCCGCTCACGCCGTGCCGTCGCCGTGCAGGCCGGCCTCTCCGGCCCCGGTAAGGCACTGGGCACCTCGGTCGAGCACGGTGTCCGGCTGGCGGTGGAACAGCACAACGCGCGCCGACCGTCCCTTCGACCTGGCCCCGACGATCCTCGGCGACACGGGAGACGCGGACCGGGCCGAGAAGGCGGCTCAACGCCTCGTCACGGACGGCCGGGTGTGCGCGGTGATCGGTCCGACGTCCCACGCCACGGCCCTCGCGGCCGCGGGGACCGGTACAAGAAGGCGCTCCTGCCGATGGTGACGGCGTGGGCGGGCTCGGACTGCCTGTACGCCGCCGTGGACATGAAGCACCCCGCGTCGTCCGTGTTCCAGCTGCGCCCCTGCGACACCGCGATCGGCGCGCCGCTGGTCCGCTGCCTCACCAGCGTGCGCCCGGCCCGCCGCGCCTTCCTCGTCGAGGATCTGGCGGCCCGGGACTACAGCTGGGGTATCGCCCAGAACCTGCCCCCCACCCCATGCGCTCAACTGGGCCGACTGCAAAGCTCAGTTGCAACGGATTCGCCGGCCGTCGTACAGCGCTCTGATGGCGGTCCATCCTCTTCCGCAGCGAGGCATGCGAGGCCCTGCTCTACGACCCAGGAACCAACGCCCGAGGCTTAAAACAACGGTATTGACCCTGGGGTGCCGCTGGTCGCACGATGGGCGCCGGCACAGAAGGCGATCGGCCGCACCCCAGCATCCTGGGAGTGTGGCGACCACTTGGGCTGCAGATCGAAGGAGCACAAATGCCTCGCAAGGGTTTCGTCCGGGTCGGTGCGCTGGCGGTGGGCGCCTCCGCAATGGTGCTTGCCGCATCGGGCCTGGCCAACGCCAGCGTGGCCCCGGTCAAGGTGGCGGCTGACGCGGCTTGCCAGGCTTTGGAGTTCACCAGGATCGAATCGGGTCATGACCACATGTACGTGGACCCGACGGTCGACCAGAGCTCGTGCCTCTACGTGATCTGGGACAACAACGCCGGCCGCGCGGCCTACTCGTCGATGTCACCCGCTGGCAACCAGGGCGACGTCTACGACGGACCCGGCCAGAACCTCCAGGTCGAGGTGCTCGACGAGGCCAACGGTCTTACCGGCTGGGGACCCGCCAACTGACGTTTGTCGGCGGCCTGCGGCCCATCGCAGCACATAGGCCGGCCTGGTGTGCCGCCGCCGGTCCGGTGATGGCGTGGGCATCGTCTGTGACTTTCTTAGTACTCCAGCAGCGGATCGTATTCTGAGCTGCGTTTTCGGTAGTGGCAGCGGCGGGCGACGGCTTGGCGGTGTCTTCTCCAGGCCGACCAGTTCAGTGCGTGGGTTGCGGGGTCGCGGTTGGCTCGTGGGTGGGGCAGGAGAGCGTCCAGGAGTCTCCGGATCTCTGCCAGGGTGAGCGGGACGAGGGCTGATCCGTTTCTGCAGCCCCCTTTGCGGCCTCGGCGGCCTGAGCGGCGAGTGCTGTCAGGACCGCGTGGGCGAGCATTGCCAGGGTGATGTGCCTGTACCAGCCGATATAGCGGCGGACCTCGTACTGGTCGAGGCCGCATTCGTTCTAGCGGCCTGGAAGCACTCCTCGATCGCCCAGCGGGAGCCGGCGATGCGGGCCAGCTCGGCGATCTCGACGCCCACGGGTGCGTAGGCGAGGTAGTAGGCAAGTTCGCCGGGGTCGGACAGGCTGCGGCGGGCCATCACCCACCGGTGATGGGTCGGCGGGTCGGGGTCGAAGATGAAGTTGGCGGGTAGCTTGGCCGCGGCCCAGTCGTAGACGCGCGGGCCCTTGGCCCCGTCGCCGCAGGAGAGCCGCTGCCAGGCATCGGCAGGGGCGTCTTCGATGAGCTGGTCGATGCGCCAGATCCCGGCCAGCGACTTGATCTGCTGCGACTTGGGCACCGCCACCACATAGCCGAGGTCGAACTGCTCGAGCAGGCGGCGGAAGTGCCAGTCCTGCCCGTAGGCCTCGTCCGCGGTGACCCACGTGGCGGGCAGGCCGGCGGCCAGGCACCGGCGGACGATGTCCCGGGCCAGCTCGCCCTTGGTCGCGAACCCGCGGTCGTCGGGGATTTTCGCCGCCCGGCAGCGGTCGCGGTCGGACGTCCAGGCTTTGGGCAGGTAGAGCTCGCGGTCCACCAGGGCCCGGCCCGAGCGGGTGGCGTAGGCGGCGAACACGCCGATCTGACAGTTGTCGATCTTTCCCGAGGTGCCGGTGTACTGCCGGCCGACCCCGGCCGAGGTGGTGCCCTTCTTGATGAACCCGGTGTCGTCAATGATCAACACTCCATTGGGGCCAAGGGACTCACCGACGTAGGCACGGACATCGTCGCGCAGGGCGTCCGCGTCCCAGCGGCTGCTGTTCAGCAGCCGCTGGAAGCCGTCCGGCGTGCGGTGGCCGGCCCATTCCGCGAGCTGCCAGCCGTTCTTCCGTGCCGCTTGGCCCAGCAGACCGCGGACGTAGTCCCGCATCCGCCACCGCAGATCCGCCCGAGCGAACCGGCCCGCCACCCGAGCGAACACCGACTCCAACTCCGCAGCCCAGCAATCGACTTCAGTCATGCCCTCCATGCCGGGACAACGACAATCACCAGCTCAAGACACGATCCGCTGCTGGAGTATTAGACCGTGTCCTACATGGCCAGTTGGTCGTTGGTTCGGTTATGGGGTGAGCTTGTTCCGCTTTGACGGACACCGTTGGTGTGTTGGTCAGGCCGCCAAGGCTGTCTCGTATTCTGCGGGGCTGCGGTAGCCGAGGCTGCTGTGAAGCCGGTGCAAGTTGTACCAGCTCTCGATCCACTCGAATATCGCGGTGTGGGCAGCGGCTCTGGATGGCCAGGGCCGGTTGTCGCCGAGTTCGTTCTTGAGGGTGGAGAAGAACGATTCGGCGAGGGCGTTGTCCCAGCACTGGCCAGTCCGTCCGACCGACAGACGGACGTTGAACTCCGTTGCGAGGGTGGCGAGTTCACGGCTGGTGTATTGGCAGCCCCGGTCGGAGTGGAAGATCACCGGACTGTGCGGGCGGCGGGTGTGGCAAGCAGTCCGCAGGGCGTCGGCGACGAGCTCGGTTCGCAGGTGGTCGGCGGTGGCCCAGCCGACAACGCGTCGGGAGGCGATGTCGATGACGGTCGCCAGGTAGAGCCAGCCCTCCTGGGTGGCGATGTAGGTGATGTCGCCGCACCAGCGGGTGTCGAGGCCTGCCGGGTCGGGCCGGAAGTCGCGAAGGACCAGGTCAGGGCGGGTGACCGCGTGCGGATCGGGGATCGTGGTGCGGTGTCGCTGTCGGCGGTGCCGGCCGGTGAGGCCGGCCTGCCGCATCAGCCGGGCGACGCGGCGGCGTCCGCAGCCGGCGCCTTCACGCTGGAGGGCGGCGTGGATGCGTGGTGCCCCGTAGGTGCCGCGGGACCGCTGGTGGACGGCGGTGATCTGCTCGGTCAGCTCGGCATCCCGCACCGCGCGGGGGGCGGGGGTGCCTGTGCGGCGGGCGTAGTAGGCGGTCCGGGAGACCTTGAGGAGTTCACACGTCCGTTTTACGTTGTGACCTGCAGTTTTCTCCGCCTCGATGAACGGGTCGACGTTCACCGGGTCTCCTTCGCGAAGAAAGCCGTCGCACGCTTGAGGATGTCGACGTCCTCCCGCAGCCGGCGGTTCTCGCGCCGCAGCGCGGCCAGTTCCTCACGCTCGCTGCTGGTCAGCCCATCGCGTTCGCCAGCGTCGATCTCGGCCTGCTTCACCCAGTCGCGGACCGCGGTCTCGGTCAGGTCGAAGTCCTTCGCGACCTGACCGACCGAGCGGTCCCCACGCCGGCACAGCTCGACGATCTCGGCCTTGAACTCCGGCGTGAACGAGCGGCGAGGACGCGGCTTCTTCTTCCCCATACTCTCCATGATGAACATCATCCTTCCGGGGCCGAAACCCCTGATCTCCGATGTCCGTCAAAGCGGATCAAGCCCAGTTCCGGGGTGCTCGGTCGCGCAGGACAAGCAGGGTCCAGCCGCGGCCGGCTGGATCGAGTGGTCTGGTCGCGGCGGTGAAGAGTTCTGCGGCTCGGCGGTAGGAAAGCCGTCCGCGGCCCGTCACTGGGCAGCGCTCAGCTGCCGGTGTGGCGGCGGGGGCCCGTCGGTCGGTGACGAACACCGGCCCCGCGGTGCGTCCGGCCAGCAGCATGGGCAGCAGGCGTGCTGTGCCGGGTCCCCAGCTCAGGGGTCCTACCGCATGCTCCTTGGTGCGTCGGCGGGGTAGGTCTAGGTGGTCGATGTCGAGGGCGAGTACCTGTGCAACGGGGGCTCGCGACTCATGGATGAGGTGCCACAGAGCCAACTCCCTGAGTGGAGCCCGCAAGGCGAGGGCGGCGCGGGCCCGATCCGGGTTAGCGGCGGTCGCCCTCGCAGCCGTAGAAGCACCAGCGGGGGCGGGTGTCAGTCCAGGGCCCGGTGTTGGCGCTGCCAGTCCGGTCGCTGGGTCTGTGGTGGTCCAGCCCTGGGCCAGCCACCATGCCGTAGCTGCTCGAAGGCAGGCAAGTTCGCGGGTCAGTGTGCGTGGTTGCGCGGCGGCGGCGCGGTCGGCCAGTCCCCGTTGCAGCCGCTTTGGGGCCCTCGGGTCGTCGAGCAGGGCAAGAGGAACGACGGGTGGGTGGGCGCCCCTGCGCTCGCGACCGGACGGGGCCCGGCGATCGACCAGTGGCCAGGCCCATCCGTGCAGCGAGATGCGGTAGACGCGGCGGGAGGCGCCGCCGAGATCGGCCGCAGCGAGGTAGCGGTCGACGGCGGCGCTGTATTCCACCGGGGCCGGACGGAGTGTGCCAACGCCGTCGGTCTGGCGCTTACTCATGCTAGCCATCCGCAGTAAATGAGCTTCGTGAGGACTGCCTTGCTCTTCCGTAACTGAGCCTATCACCAGGCATGTTGCAGTAAATGCGGGCCATTTACTGCGGCAATTCATGCCGATGTAAAATTGCTCGTGAAAGAATCAGCTTTCTTCCTGGAATCGCTTGCCGGGAAAAGGTTGGTGGAGGAAGAGTGCGGACCCATGACGCTTCGCACTCGCCCTCCCGCTGCATCCAGGCCCCGGACGGCTGCTCACCGTCTGCGCACGCTGCGGCACCCTCGGTTCCGCCGTTTCCTCGTCGGCCAGAGCACGTCGCTGCTCGGCTCCGGGATGAACACGATCGCTACGACCTTCGCTGTACTGCAGCTCCCTGGCGGAGGGGTCGACGCTGTCGGCGTGGTGATGGCGGCTCGGATTCTCGCGGTGCTGGCCGTGCTGCTGCTCGGCGGAGTGTTCACCGATCGGCTCGGGGCCCGTGCGGTCATGCTGACAGCGGATCTGCTCCGGTTCGCCTCCCAGGGCGTGCTCGCCGTGCTGCTGCTCACCCACAGCGCGAGAATCTGGGAAGTGGTCGCCCTGGCGGTGGTCCTCGGAATCGGTGAGGGAGGGTTCAGCCCGGGCCTGACAGCTCTGGTGCCTGGCCTTGTTCCTGCAGACGACCTTGGGGACGCCAACGCGGTGCTGCAGATCGCCCAGGCTGTGGCCTCGGTCGCGGGGCCAGGTCTGGCCGGTCTGCTCATCGTGGTTTCTGATGCAGGCTCAGTGGTGGCTGTCGACGCGGTCAGCTACGGCGTGAGCGTCGTGGCCCTGGCCGGACTGCCCCTGTCGCAGGCGGCCGCGCTCCGCCGCGGGCTGTTCACCGAACTGGGGCGCGGCTGGAAGGAGTTCACCTCCCGCACCTGGTTGTGGGTCACGACCCTCCACATCAGCCTGTTCAACTTCCTCCTCTGGGCTCCGTTCCTGGTACTGGGACCGGCTCTCGCCCAGCAGCGGCTCGGCGGCGCGAGGGCCTGGGGGCTGGTATTGGCCTTGTACGGCATCGGCTCTATCGTCGGCGGCCTGTTCCTGCTCGGCAGGAACCCCAGGCGGGCACTCGCCTGGTCCATGGTCGCATCCGTCGGCTGGGCCATTCCGGCGGCCGCGCTGGCCGCGCGGGTGCCCCTGGCCTGGGTGGGGGTCGCTGCACTTTTCGCGGGGGGCGGCGCAGCGGTGTGCAATACCCTCGTGACGACGGTCATCCAGCGTGAGATCCCCGCCGAGATCCGCGGACGCATCAGCGCCTTCGACAGCCTGGGCGCTTTCGCTCTGGGACCGCTCGGACTGGCACTGGCCGGGCCGGTGTCGGGCCTCGTGGGAGCAGACCGGCTCCTGGGGCTCGGTGTGCTGTGGCAGCTGACCGCAGTCACGGTGGTACTGGCGCTCCCGTCCGTGCGAAGGCATGACGCAAAGTGAAAGCGAGTTCATGCACTGATTCCGGGCACCGCGTGCCGACGTGGTGCCAGCCTCGCTGGCGGTGTCGTTCTCAGCGACGGAACAACTGCGCCACGTCACGGGAGCAGTTGCTGCCTGCAGCATGGGTCCAGCGGCGAAGTGGGCTTCACCGAGAAGGAGTGGTTCGAGAAGAACGGCGCCGAGCAGTGGTTCGTCGTGTGGTCCCCAGACACGCCGTCCGGTTGAGCTGGCCGTGGACCGGGTCCTGTGGAGTTTGTCATGGCAGTGGCCAGGGCTGACGGAGGAGAGCACCATGCGACCGATCTTCCTGTGCGTCGGATGCGGGGCCGTCTACCTTCCGCCCGAGAACCCGGTGTCCGGGCCTCCCGTATCGTCTGCGCACTGCTCCAAGCCGGGCTGTGGGGCGGTAGCTCATCCACCTCAGCCTCGCCGAGATACGACGGCTGATCACCCGCCTTACCCGCCGCCAGCCCATGACCGTCGAACACATCCCGCACTGGTCGACCTGGCGCCGGCGGCGACAACACCAGGCCCGCACCAGCCACTACAAGCGACGCGGACACAGCCCCTGACCGACCACCCATCACAACAAGCACCGTTGCAGTACTAAGACCGTGTCCTATGTGGTGAGGCGGATCAGTCGCTTGTAGCAGCCTAGGGTGGCGGCGAGGCCCAGAAAGGCGAGGTAGTTGCGGGGATCGCGTTCGTAGCGGGGGCTGAGTCGGCGGTAGCCGGACAGCCACGACATGGTGCGCTCGATGACCCAGCGACGTCGCCCTAATCGCTCGCTGGACTCGATGCCCTTGCGGGCGATGCGCACTCCGATGCGTTTACCGCGCAGCCATCTACGCAGATCAGCGCGGTCATAGGCTTTATCCGCGTGGAGGCGCTGGGGCTTGAAGTACCGGCCGCGGTGAGGGTCGTGTCTCGTTTGGTGACCTTCCACCATCGGCTTCAGTCCTTCGCTGTCGTGGGTGTTGCCGGCGGAGACGCCGACGAGGAGGGGCAGGCCGTTCGCGTCCGACAGGATGTGCATCTTGGAGCCCGGCTTGCCCCGGTCCACGGGGCTCGGACCTGTGTGTTCGCCCCCCCTTTAGCCCTGACGTGGGCGGTGTCCAGGACGACGCGGGTGACGTCGATGAGGCCGGCGTCGTCGAGCCGGTGCAGCACCGCCTCGTGCAGCCGCCCCCAGACGCCGGCTCTCGACCAGATCAGGAACCGGCGGTGGGCGGTCGACTTCGATATGCCCAAGCAGGGCGGCAGTTGGCGCCAGGCACAGCCGCTGACCAGGACATAGACGATAGCCGCGAACAGCGTCTCATCAGGGGTGTCTTGCGTTCCGCCGCCCTGCGGCCGCCTCCTTGACGGCGGGATCAGCGGCCTCGCGATCTCCCACAGCCCGCCCGGAACAATCCAACTCCACGTACCCCGCCCCATACCGAGGTCAACGACGCCTCACCACATAGGACACGGTCTTAAGAAGTCATCTCATTTGGCTGAGTAAGCTGCTGGTCGTGTCGAGGATCGTTGAGCGGCTGGTGCCGGACGAGTTGTGGGAGCTGTTCCAGCGGGTGGTGCCGGAGGCACCGTCGCGACCTCAGGGTGGTGGCCGGCGTCGGCACGGCGACCGCGAAGTACTGGCCGCGACCGTGTTCGTGGCGACGTCAGGCTGCACGTGGCAGCAGTTTCCGGCCGCCTCGTTCGGGCCGTCCGGCGCGACAGCCCACCGACGCTTCACGGAGTGGGCGAAGGCCCGCGTGTGGGCCAAGCTGCACCGCCTGGTCCTCGACGAACTCGGCGCACGCGGCGACTTGGACTGGTCCCGCTGCGCGATCGACTCGGTGAACATGCGGGCCCTGAAAAGGGGGACCTGAAAGGTCCGAATCCTGTCGACCGGGGCAAGTGCGGCTCAAAGATCCACCTGATCGCCGAGTGGACCGGTCTGCCCCTGTCTGTCGGCATCTCCGGTGCCAACGTCCACGACAGCCAGGCCCTGATCCCGCTCGTGAAGGGCATACCGCCGATCCGATCCCGGCGAGGCCCCCGACGGCGCAAGCCCGAGAAACTGCACGCCGACAAGGGATACGACTACTCCCATCTGCGGCGATGGTTATCCCAGCCGGGCATCCGGCACCGCATAGCCCGAAAAGGAGTCGATACCTCACAGCGGCTCGGCCGGCACCGGTGGACCATCGAACGCACCATGGCATGGCTTGCTGGATGTCGTCGCCTCCACCGTCGCTACGAGCGCAAAGCCGAGCACTTCCTCGCCTTCACGAGCCTCGCCTGCACCCTCATCTGCTACCGCCGGCTCGCCAAATGAGATGACTTGTAAACGGCTCAGCCACTGCCGGCCCACGTGCGCGGTCGCCGTGCCGTCCTGCGGTCCCCGGAGTCGTCGATCACGATGACCCCGTCGTCGTGCGGGGCGGTGGCCGGCTGCTCGCGTAGCAGCTCAAGCCGCCGGTCGCTGATCAGCTCGGCCTCCCAGGGCGACTCGGACAGGAAGAACTGCAGCCGCTGCCCCCCCCCGGCGTCCCTGCACCGGCCACCGGTTCTGCCCCTGCCAGGCAGGTGATCGTCTTGTTCCGCTCCCGCGGCGCCAGCAGCCCGGTCAGGTACTCGCGAAACCCTCGCCGCTGGGCCAGGCTGAAGAAGAGGTTGTCGAACCGGGCCGCGTAGTCCTCCAACGGCCCCGGCGCAGGCGGACACGGACGACGAGAGGTCATCTTCAGCCCCCAGCAAGGCAGTTGACTCCTACCACCGGCCTACGACCAACCCGGCCTGTCGTCAACCCGCACCACCACCGGATTTAACGAACTACCGGTAACCACGTCCTGATTGATCCCCGAAGCCGGATTCGCACTGGCTGACTGAACGGTTTCCTCGGGTTGCCGATCCTGGGCGTCTCGCCCGCTCGCGCGGTCCATCTCACGCCATTCCGGCCGCATCCCAGTCAGGTTCGTGGTGAGAAAGTACGCAGCCCCTTGGCATCCAGAACGATCGAGTCCGCTTCGGTTTTACCCCAACACCACAGAGGCATTGTCAGAACTTGTGGAGCGATCGGCAGGTGGATGGGCTTGAGTCTCCTGTAGGGGGAAACGTCAAGGTGGGGGCATGGACGGCGACACGCTTTACTCGATCGGCGAACTGGCCCGGCGGACCGGCCTGACGGTCAAGACCATTCGGTTCTACTCCGATCGCGGGATCGTGGCGCCGACGGACCGCAGCCCGGCTGGCTACCGCCTCTACGACATCGACGCCGTCGCGCGCTTGGACCTTGTGCGGACCCTGCGGAACCTGGGGGTTGACCTGCCCACGATCCGCAGGGTCGTGGATCGGGAACTGTCGCTTCCCGATGTCGCCGCAACGCACGCCGAAGCCCTGGCCGTGCAGATCCGCGTCCTGCGCCTGCGGCATGCGGTGCTGACGGCGGTGGCGGAGCGCGGGCTCACTGCTGAAGAGACGGATCTCATGCACAAGCTGGCCCAGCTCTCCGAGGACGAACGCCGACGTCTGATTGGGGACTTCCTTGATGCCGCCTTCGGCAGTCTCGACACCGACTCCGCGTTGGCGGGGATCAGGCGCTCGATGACTCCCGAGATACCCGACAGCCCCGAGGCGGAGCAGGTCCGGGCATGGGTGGAGTGGGCCGAACTGGCCGCAGACCCAGATTTCCGCGTCGGCGTGCGGCGGATGGCCGAGGACCACGCGGCCGAACAGGCACAAGGCGACACCACGGGCCCGCGCCGCGACCTCGGTGCGGTCGTCCGTGACCGGGTCGGCCCCGCCCTGGCGGCGGGCATCGCCCCGGCTTCGCACCAAGCCGATCCGATCGTTGCGGCGCTTGCGGCTCACTATGCACACGTCCTTGGCCGCCCCGACGACGCCGAGCTGCGCCGCCTGCTGCTGGCCCGGCTGGAGAGTGTGAGCGACCCACGCCGGGATCGACACCTCCAGCTGCTCGCAGTGATCAACGGCTGGCCCGCTCCGGAGAGCCTCGTGCCGGCGTTCAACTGGTCCATCGAGGCCGTGCGCGTGCGAATGGAACGGTAATGGGCCGGGATCGTCGGCGTGGGGGTGGAGCACTGCCGCATACGATCGGCAGGTGAACGACATCGTCATCCTGCATGCGGGCGCGACGTCGTCCGCTCCCGCCCTCGTCCTTCGTCCCTGGTGCATGGAGGACGTTGCTGCCCTCGTCGACGTGTTCCGGGACCCCGCGCTGCGCCACTGGACCAGCTCGCTCGTAGAGAACGAGGGCGATGCGATGCGGTGGGTGCGGGGCCAGGAGCGAGGCTGGGCAGCGCAGGACCGGTTCGGGTTCGCGGTTTTTGAAGCGCGACCCGATTCGCCCCGCGGGCAGTTGGTGGGCCATGCGGTCCTCAAGGAGGTAGCCTCTGGCAAACCGTCGGCCGAGGTGGGCTACTGGACCGCGGCGCATGCCCGCGGACGGGGTGTGGCGCCGCGCGCTTTGGAGGCTCTCACCGGCTGGGCCTTCGACGTCCTGGGGGCCGACGCGCTGGAGCATCTGGAACTCCTGCATCAGGTGGACAACGCGGCCTCATGCCGCGTGGCACACAAGAGCCGGTACGGCCTCGACACAGTCCTGTCCGCAGCGCCGCCCTCCTTTCCCCACGAGGGTCATCTGCACATACGGCGCAGAGATGCCTGAGATCCACTCGGTAAGGTTGTTCAAGCCGCGGTGTCCTACGTCGCCCAGCAGGTAAGGGTGTCCGCGGAGGAGTGGGCCGCGTACGACTGGTCGGGGCGGGCGATCAAGCGGCACCGGATGGAGATCCGGGGCGCGTTCGGTTTCCGTGAGTGCACCGAGGAGGACCAGGCCCAGCTCGCCGAGTGGCTGGCGGTCGAGCTGTGCGGAGTGGAGCTGAACCCACGGGGCACTCACAGCGGTTGGTACCGCAAACTCACCGCCAGGACACCGTCAGCTTGCCGGAGTTGGTTGACTGATTCGCATGACCTCAACAGCGTTCGAGACCGCCGCCTCCGACCCGATCGCCTACCTCGACCGGATTGCCGCGACCGACCTCGGCCGCTCCTACAAAGGGCGCATGCTCGACGAACTCGACATCCGTCCAGGCCAAACGGCGCTCGACCTGGGCTGCGGCCCCGGCACCGATCTCACCTCGCTCGCCCAAGCTGTCACCGCGACAGGCACGGTGATCGGTGTCGACCACGACAAGGCCACGGTCGACGCCGCCAGGGAACGCACCGCCGACCAGCACACTGTCACAGTGCAACTCGGCGACATCCACGACCTGCCGCTGCCCAACCACACCGCCGACCGTGCCCGCACAGACCGGGTACTGCAACACGTCGCCGACCCTGCCCGAGCGCTCCGGGAAATTCACCGCGTCCTACGACCCGGCGGACGGCTCGTCATGGGTGAGCCGGACTGGGACACCCTGACCGTCGACCATCCGGACAGCGACCTTTCGCGCGCCTACACCCAGTACGTCACGGACAAGGTCGTCCGCAACTCCCGCATCGGCAGGCAGCTCCCCCGACTGGCAACAGAGGCCGGATTCACGGTGCCCTCGGTCATCCCGATCACCCCCGTATTCCGAGATGCCCAGGCAGCCGACAAGATCCTTGGACTGGAGCGGACGACGCAACGCGCTATGGCCGCCGGATATCTCACGGAGGAAGCGGCAGGACGCTGGCTGGGGCACCTCTCCACCGGACCCTTCCTCGCGGCGGTGACGTTCTACATCGCCGTAGCCGAGTCGTAGTCGCGAGTCCAGCAACGACAGCCCGCCGGGAACAGCTCCCGGTGGGCACCGACAGTGACCAACCCCGCTTGCACTCACCCCGAACTCACGACACTTGAATACGCGAGCCCGCCAGTATCACGAGAATTGCTCAACACCACAGCGTGGGACTCGCTCCAGAAGCCCGCGACCTCTCGCTTACCATGCTTGGCGATAGATCGTGGCACGTTATATCCTCCCGCGTAGGTCGACGGAGAGGGAATCATGGCGTCCGAGACCGATCCGGCCGTACTCGTGTTGGCGAGCCTGGCCGACGAACCCAGGCACGGTTACGCGATCACCCAGGACATCGCGAACTCGGTCGGTGTTGTCCTCGGCCCCGGCACCCTGTACGGGGTGCTGGCCCGGTTGGAAGCCGACGGGCTGATCGAGGCGCTGCCCGCGCAAGGGCGTCGCCGCCCCTACCGGATCACCGGTCTCGGCCAGCGCACGCTGGCCGAGCAGGCGGAGCAGATGCAGCGGGTGGCCGATCTGGGGCTACGCCGGCTCCGGGCCGCAGGAGCCATGCCGTGAAAATCCCGAACGCCGCCGAGGACAGGCCCGACTGGCGGGTGCGCGTGCTGGTCGGGTTGTATCCGCCCGTGTGGCGGCACCGCTACGCCACGGAGTTCGCGGCCCTGCTGGAGGACAGTGGCGTCGGGGTTCGGCAGGTGGTCGACGTCGCGGCTGCGGCGGTGCGCGTCTGGGCCCGTCCCAGCAGGCACCTGCACGACCGGACCGGACGGATGTGCGCCACCGTCTCGGTGACCCTGTGCGCGTGGACGGCGCTGGCGGCCGGCGCCGTCCTGTTCGCCAAGACCACTCGGGACGGGGCCTGGTACGCCACCGGGCACACCGACTCGGCCGCAGGGTGGTACAACGTCTACGCGCTGGCCTCGGCCACGTCGGCGCTGGCCATGGCGGTCGGCTGGCTGCCCTCGGTGGCCGCCGTCCTCCGCGCCCCGCAATGCCATCTCGGACGCCGCCGCGCCCGCCTGCTGTTGCTCGCCCCACCGGTCGCCGTATCGGCCTTCCTGGGTGCTGCGGTGGTTCTCCGGCTGATCACCCACGGGGTGGGTGTCGGCCCCACCGGGTTTCTGGTCCTGGTCGGGCTCGGCCTGTTGGCCGGTGCCGCCTTCGCCGCCGGACCGGCCGCCGCGCTGCGGCACGTCACGCCGAGCGGTGCGGGGCTACGCGTCGCCACCGTGGCCAGCGCGGTCGCCACGACACTCATGGCGGTGGCCGTTACCGCCAGCGTCGGCTGGGGCCTGGTCACCTTCGCCGACCGGCCCGGGTTAACGGCACTGACCGGCTACGGCACGGTCATGGCGGTCACGCTGGTGATCGCGGCGACCTCCTCCGCACGCGGCCTGCGGGCCGCCATCGCACGTACCCGGGCCAGCGTCGATGCGCACTGACCGTTGGTGGCTACGCCGAACCCTGAAGACCCTGCTCGTCCTGGTGATCGTGCTGGTGGTGACGCTCGGCGGCTACATCGGCTATGTGGCGGTCCGGCGGGGGCAGCAAGTCACCCTGCCCGCCCCGACCGGCCGTTATCCAGTCGGCCGGACCACGGCCGACTGGACCGACCCTGCCCGCACCGATCCACTCGCCCCGCGGCCGGGCATGCCGCGGGAGCTGTCCGCGTGGCTGTGGTACCCGGCCGCACCCGCCCCCGGCGCGCCACCCGCGCCCTACGCCCCGGGCGCATGGTCGGGACTGCACATGGGCGGCCTGCCTGGGCTGGGCGAGACCAGTTTCGACGACATCCGGGTGCACGCCGTCGCCGACGCCCCCGTCGCCGCCGGCCGGTTCCCCGTGGTGGTGCTCGAACCCGGGCTGGGTCTGGCCGCGCCGCAGTACACCACGCTCGCGGAGAACCTGGCCAGCCACGGATACCTGGTCGCCGGAATCACCCCCACCTACAGCGCGAACCTGACCGTGCTGAACGGACGGCCGGCGAACGCGACACCCGCCGGTAACCCGCAGGACTCCGACGCGGCCGCCATGCGCCCGGCCAACGACCGGCTGGTCAGCGTATGGGCGGCCGACGACCGCTTCGCCGCAACCCGGGTCGCCGCGCTGGACGCCACCGGCCGGTTCGCCGGGCACGTCGACGCGGCCACCACCATGTACCTGGGCCACTCCTTCGGCGGAGCCGCCGCGCTGCAAGCCTGCCACGACGACCCGCACTGCGCCGGAGCAGCCGACCTGGACGGAACCCAGTTCGGCACGGTCGTCCACTCGGGACTCGGTAAACCGATGATGCTGCTGGCCAGCCAGAGCTCCTGCATCACCGGAACCTGCCGGCCGAGCAATGCCGACGAGCAATCCGAACGCGACGCCGCCCGCGCCTTGCTGGCAGCCAGCAGCGGGCCTGTCTGGAGTTACCGGCTCAACGGGGCCGAGCACTTCAACTTCAGCGACTACGGCGCCTACTACCTGGCCGCGCCGATCCGGTCTGTGGTCGGGCTCGGGTCGATCGACAGCGACGACGCGCTGACCATCACCAACGCCTACCTGGCCGCGTTCGTCGACCATGTGGCCCGCGGCCTGCCGGAACCGCTACTGGCCGGCCGGTCCTCGCCATACGCCCAGGTCGAGGTACAGCGCACCGCGTCGTGAGCATGTGCACAGGAGTTTGGATATCCGTGCAGCCGAGCTGGAGCCCAGCTCCCGGCTCACCCACACCTTGCCCTCGATCGGGTCGGCGCACCTCGCGCACACGGCCGGGCCCCGCCGCCGCAGTGCCGACGTCGTCTCGCGCGCCGCCTTTGCCGCCCGGGTCTCCGTCGAGCCGTCGGCCCGGGCCACCGTCACCGGCGACGCCGGCGATACGGTGTAGGAGCGCAGATCGTCCGGGGTCGCCCGGTGCTGCTGCCCCTTCCTGCCCCCACGTACGGGGATTTTACTGGTCATGAGCGGAAGCGTAGAGCGCTGGGCATCTGTTCTGCGGCAAGGGCGACATGCCGGTGGGCGGGACCAACCGGTCCCGCCCACCGGCATGATGAAACTCAGCGAAGCTGTGGAGGCTTCCGGGGCGGTGGAACAGCCGGAAGGATCTCCCACAGCGGTCGCCCGCCCCGGGCCCACTGCTCCAGCACCCGCCGGTCGACCAGGTGCAGGCGCTGCCGACGGGCGAAGTCGCGGCCGGGACCGGAGATCCTCCCGTTGGTCACCATCACGACGACGTCCCCGCCGTGCACCGGCCGGCCGGTGCCGTTGAGCGTCTGCAGCTCCGGAGTTCCGACAGCCGAGCCGTCCAGCCCCTTCCTGCGGTGCTTGCATTGGATCACCCACAGACGGCCGAACGGATCGTGCCCCTTCACGTCGGCGCCGAGGTCGCCCCGGCCGCCGCAGCGCAGCGCGTCGCGGGAGCCGTCCCGGGCCAGCAGGTCACGTACGGCGTGCTCGAAGACGCTGTGGTGCATCGCGTCCAGCTGACCGAGCGAGTAGGTCAGGCCCTCGACCCGCAGCTGCGCGGACCGCATCTGGTCAACCTTCTGGTAGATCCAGCCCGCACCGGCGAGCAGCGCCAGCAGGCCGAGCACGACCAGCGCCCACCAGTGCGCCCACACCCACTGTCCGAGCTTGACCAGCACCAACCCGACGACCACCAGCCCGCCCAGAGCGACGAGCAGATCGTCGTCGCTCTTGCGGCGCCGCCGGCGCGGGCTCACCGCAAGACCTCCGCCGCCACGGCGCGCAGCCTCCCGCGCCGATCCCGGCCGGTGTGATCGACGCCTTCGTATCCCCTGTTCCCGGGCATAGTTCCCCCTCCCTGCAACTCCCCGCCGCCTTCATGACAGCACCCGGCACTGACAGCCGGGCCGCCGTCGGGATCGCCCGTCCGAAAATCGCTGGCAGAAGCCCAACAGGTGCGCACAGTCGAGGAGTTGGCCGCTCTGGATTGTCAGTGCCCCCCGCTACCGTCGAATGTTGCGCCGAGGAACACCCGGCCCCGCCTGGGGGCGTTGCCCCCTTTCACCGCCGAGGACCGCCCGTGACCTACGTACGCCCCCATTACCGCCGTGACGGCACCTACGTCAAAGGCCACAACCGCCGCACCCGGCCGCGCACCGCACAGCCCCATACGGCACCCGGCCGCGCCACCTCGCGGCCCCGCCCGGTCCCCGCCGGGCCAACGACCTATGTCCGCTCCTACTACCGCACCGACGGGATCCGCGTACGCGCGCACCACCGGTCCATCAGCCCGCGCACCGTCGCCCTCGTAACGGGCACCGGGGGCGGAACTCTGCTGCTGTTCCTGTTCCTGCTGGCTCTGACCAGCGGACCGGGAAGCAGCAGCAAGGCACCGGCCGGCACCACGCCTTCGCACTCGGCATCGGCCCCCGCCGCGCACCACCCGTAGGACTCACCCCGCACAGCGAACAGACAGCACAGGGCCCCGGGCGACGCACCGCCCGGGGCCCTGTGCTGTCTGCAGGTCAGCCCCCGTGTTCGTGGCAGAAGGACACCGGCTGCGGCAGCCGCCGTACCGTCGCCGATGCCGCGGCGGTCGCCGACCCCGCCACGGGCGTCGCGGTGTACGGCACTTACGGTCAGGGGATTGGTTCGTCGTCGGCGCCGCCAGCGCCTCACGCCGATGATCGTTCGCGCTCGCTGGCGCGCCCTCCACTGCGGCGGCCTCGGTCCTGTACGCCCACGCCTGTGCGTTGAACGGCGTCACCTCCGGTTCGGACGGCTCAGCCCCGTCCTACCTGCGCACCGGCACCATCGGCTACGACGGACCCTCCAGGCTGGGCACTCCCAGCGGCCTCGGCGCGTTCAACGGCACCGGCGGCACCCAGCACACCAGGGCGATCACCTCGGGCGTGTCCTCCTTGCTCTGCCTGGACGGCCCTTCAGCACCGCGAACTTCACCCCGGTCCAGAGCTGGGGCTGCAACGGTACCGGGGCCCAGCAGCGGACCGTCGCCGCCGGCAGCACCCTTCAGGTCCTGGGCGAGTGTCTCGACGTCAACGGTGCCGGCACCGCCGACGGCATCACCGTCGATCTCTACGACTGCGACGGTCCGGTGCGCAGGTGTGGCAGCTGCAGTCCAACGGGTCCGTGCTCATCCCGGACTCCGGCACGTGCCTGGACGACCCGAACCGCTCGGCGACGGCCGGCACGCGACTCCGGATCTGGGGCTGCAACGGCACCAACGCCCAGCGCTGGCACCTGCCCTGGCCCGGCGCGGACACCGCGGGCGGCCCCGATCGGGCCGCCCCGCGGGAAGGCGAACGCGCGGGCCGGACATCCGGGCTTTCGGGCGTCACCCTCACCTTCACCTTCACCCTCACCCTCACTGGGGCTGGGGCTGGAGTCCGGCAGGGCGGGGCCGTCCACCGGTGGACGGCCCCGCCCTGCCCGTCCGGCGGTCAGTACAGGTGGATGTAGCCGTGGCAGGAGTCGAAGACCGTGTGGATCGTGACCTTCACGTACGGGTGCCGGCGCTTGGCGATGGCCACGTCCTTGGTCTGCGAGTCGTAGACCCGCGGGAAGCTGCGTGCTTCCATGCTGAGCTTCTGGATCGTGGTCCTGCCGCCGTCCGCGCGCCAGATCGCCGAGGCGGTCATGAACTTCAGGCCCTCCTTGTCACGCAGGTACGTCTCGCGCAGCATCGTGCGGTTGTTGTCGTAGCCGCGGTACCACACCTTGACCTGGCCGCCGCCGCAGCTGAAGTACTTGTAGTGGTCGCCGGCCCTGACGGCCGCGGTGGCGGGGGTGCGGGCCGCGTCGGGCCGCACGGACGAGTGGGATGCGGCGGCGGAGTGGTGTGCGGGCGCTTCGACGGCCTGCGCGGCCGTTCCGGAGACGGCCGCGGCACCGCACACGGCGGCGGTCAGGGCGAGCGCGGCGCGCTTGGTGGTCCTCATGGCGCGTGTTTCCCCTTCTTCGTTTCCTTGTGACTTCGTGTCTTCGTGCCGGATGCCGGGCGCGGCCCCCGAGGCGGGGTGCTGGCGCCTCGCAACCGACTCGACCGCGGCCGGAATTGAATGGCAGACCCCTTTGACCAGGCGGATCAATGGGCGGGCTGCGGGAACCGGCGGGAGGGTCCACGTCGTCGCTGACCGGCGGAGGCCGTAAAGGCGGGCGGCAAACCGTCCGACCGTGCCGTGCGGCCGTGCGGCCGTGCGGCGGCCCGGCCGGCGGGGCGCCGCAGGGAGCGAAGGGGAGGTGGGGGTGGTGGCGGGACGCCCCGAGAGGCCGCTGGATGCGGGTGAGGGGCCGTTACAGCGCCTGGCGTGCGAACTGCGCACGCTGCGGGGGGAGGCGGGCAGTCCGACCTACCGGCGGATGGCCGCCCTCACCGGAGCCGGGGCCAGCACTCTGTCACAGGCGGCAGCCGGCGAGCGCCTGCCCACGCTCGCCACCGTGCTGGCCTACGTGCGGGCCTGCGGCGGCGACGTGTGCGAGTGGGAGCGGCGGTGGCGGCTGGCGGCCCGCGAGATCGCGGCTAAGCCCCGCGCCGACCAGGACGGCGCCGAACCGCCCTACCGGGGGCTGCGCCGGTTCGAGCCCGGCGACGCGGACCTGTTCTTCGGCCGGACCGGGCTCACCGCGCAACTGGCGGCGACGGTGGGCCGCCAGCGCCTGGTGGCGGTGGTCGGCGCGTCGGGCAGCGGCAAGTCGTCGCTGCTGCGCGCCGGGCTCGTCCCCGCCCTGCGCGCGCCGGACGCCCCCGGCGGGCGTCCGGCGGCCGTCCGCATCCTCACCCCGGGCCCCCGTCCCGCCTCGCACGCCCGCGCCTTCGAACCGGCGGCCGGCGAGGGGAACACCGTCGTCCTGGTCGACCAGTTCGAGGAACTGTTCACCTTGGGCGCGGACCCCGGCGAGCGCGGAGCGTTCCTCGGCCTCCTGCTGGCGGCGTGCGCGCCGGGCAGCCGGCTGCGGGCGGTGATCGCCGTGCGGGCGGACTTCTTCGGCCGCTGTGCCGAGCACGCGGGACTGGCTCACGCCCTGCGCGAGGCCACCGTGCTGGTCGGCCCTATGTCGCCTGCGGAACTGCGCGAGGCTGTCGTCGGACCCGCCGCCGCGGCGGGGCTCGTCGTCGAGCGCGAGCTGACCGCCGAGGTGGTCGGCGAGGCCGCGGACCAGCCCGGCAGCCTCCCGCTGCTCTCGCACGCCCTGCTGGAGACCTGGCGACGCCGCCGCGGTCGTACGCTGACGCTGGAGACGTACCGGGCCGCCGGCGGAATCCACCGGGCCATCGCACGCAGCGCCGAGGAGGCCTACTCCAGCCTCACCCCCGCCGAGGCCGCCGCCGCGCGGGAGATCCTGTTGCGCATGGTCACCCCCGGCGAGGGCACCCCCGACACCCGCCGCCCCACCGACCGCGTCGAACTCGGCGCCGCCACCCCCGAGGCCGGCCACGTCCTCGAAGTCCTGGCCCGGGCACGGCTGATCACCCCGGACGACGAGGGCGCCGATCTCGCCCACGAGGCCCTCATCACCGCGTGGCCGCGCTACCGCTCATGGATCGACGACAACCGTGAGCGCCTGCGCGCGCACCGCCGGCTCACCGAGGCCGCCCGCGCCTGGCACGACCTCGGCCAAGATCCCGGCGCGCTCTACCGCGGCACCCGCCTGGCTGCGGCCGAGGAGGTCTTCACCGGTCCGGGGCGGCCAACCGGCCTCACCGCCCTGGAGAAGTCGTTCCTCGACGCCGCCCTCGCACAGCGCGACCAGGAGGCCCGCACCGCCGCCCGCACCGCCGGGCGACTGCGCGCCCTCACCGCCACGCTCGCGGTCCTGCTGGTGCTGGCCACCACCGCAGGCCTGATCGCCTGGCAGCAGAGCCGCGACAGCGAGCGGCGGCGGCAGGCGGCCGACGCGGCCCGGCGGACAGCGCTGTCCCGCCAACTGGCCGCGCAGTCGGCCGGACTGCTGAGCACCGACCCCGACCTGGCGTCGCTGCTGGCCGTCCGGGCCTACCGGACCCACCCGACCGCCGAGGCGGCCGCCAGCCTGTACGCCGCCGCCTCCTCCCCGCTCGAACAGCGCCTGTCCGGCCACACCGCCTGGGTGGGCTCGCTGGCCTTCAGCCCCGACGGGCACACCCTGGCCACCGCGAGCGACGACGGCACCGTACGCCTGTGGGACACCGCCACCGGCCGCAGCCTGACCACCCTGGCACGGCTCACGGGCGCCGTGGCCTCGGTGGTGTTCGGCCCGGACGGCCGGAGCGTGGCCACCGGCGGCGCCGACCGGACGGCGCGGCTGTGGGACCTCGCCACCGGCCGCGCCGTGCGGACCTGGCACACGGGCGACACACGCACGGGAAGCGGCCTCGACCGGCACGAGGAGAGCGTGGCGCCGGTCGCCTTCACCGACGGCGGGCACACCCTGGCCACCGGCCAGGCCGACGGCACGGTCCTGCTGCGGGACACCGCGACCGGCCGCACCCGTTCCTCGTTCGCCGCCCTGCGCGGCGGATCGGCCGCCTCCGGTGGCGGTCCGGTGGCCTCCGGCGGCGTGCAGCTCGTGTTCAGCGCCGACGGCCGCACCGCGGCCGCCCTCGACCAGCAGGCCGGCACGCTGCGGTTGTGGGACGTCCCCGGCCGCCGCCTGCTCGGCGTGTCCGGGGGGTACGGCGACGGCGCCGCCGCGGTGGCGCTGAGCAGGGACGGACGGCTGCTGGCGGTGGGGGACACGGCCGGGACCGTACGGCTGCGGGACACGGCCACCGGCCACCCGCATGCCGCCGCGGCGCCCGACCCGGGCGCGGCCGTCAGCGCGGTGGCGATCAGCACCGACCGGCGGACCCTGGCCATCGCGCGCGACGACCGTACCGTCAGCGTGGTGGACACCGCGACCGGCCGGCGCACCGTCCTGCCCGGACGCACGAACCTGGTCGTGTCGGCCGCGTTCAGCCCGGACGGGCGCACCCTGGCCACCGGCGCCGAGGACGGCACCGTGCGCCTGTGGAAGCGGCCCCGCCCCGGCCCCGGCTCACGCTGGGCGACCCCGACTCCACCTGCGCACCGGTGTTCAGCCCGGACGGACGCCTGCTGGCCACCGGCGCCGAGGACGGCACCGTACGGCTGTGGGACACCACCACCGGCCGGCTGCGCGCCACCCCGGCCCGCCTCGGACACGCCGTGACGGCCCTGGCGTTCGTCCGCAGCGGGCACACGCTGGCCATAGGCGGCGAGGAAGACGACGTACACCTGTGGGACGTCACGACCGGACGGCAGAGCACCGCCTTCACCGCGCCAGCCGGCTGGCCGGCGGCCTTCAGCCCGGACGGCCGGCTGCTGGCCACGGCGGACGAGCCGCTGCACGACACGGACACCACACAGCCGCTGCGGCTGTGGGACACCCGCGGCGGCTTCACAAAGATCGCCGAACACCACATCGTCCTGGACGCCCCCGTGGTCTTCAGCGCCGACGGCCGCACGCTGGCCGCCGCCACCTCCGAGAGCACCGAGCAGTTGTGGGACACCGCCACCGGCCGGACGCGCGCCACGCTCACCGTTCCCCCCGGCACGAGCCCCCTGGCGTTCAGCCCGGACGGGCACCTGCGGGCCGCCGGGGGCGCAGACGGCACCGTGCGGCTGTGGGATCTCGCCACCGGCCAGGCACAGCGGACACTGGCCACGCCCCGCTCCTCGCCGCAGGTCTTCCTCAGCCCCGACGGGCACACCCTGGCCACCGACAGCGACGACGACGGGACCGTACGGCTGCGGCCCGTCACCCCCGGCGATCCGGACGCGGCCGTCACCAGCATCTGCCACGCCCTGCACCGCGGACTGACCGCGCACGAATGGGCCCAGTACCTCCCGGGCCGGCCCGCCCGCCGCGGCTGCGCCTCGTGACCCGCCGCCGGTCCGCCGGCACGCGGGGGAGCGGCACGGCCGCGGCGACCGGCACCCCGAACACGGCCACCCTGCACAGCTGTGCCTCCGGCGGCGATGCCGTGCCGACCGAAGCGGCACCGCGCGGCGGGCCCTATCTGTACCTGTCAATTGCATCCGCTGGTCAGAGGGCTCTTGATCCTTCAGCCATGTAAGGGACGTATTAGGTGACGCGCCGAGACAGGCGAACAGTGCGCTGAAGCAGGGTTGGCCGCGCTCGGGGGAGTCGCCGACCTGACCACGCGCCGTTCGAGCCGACATCTGCCGGGCGGGACCACTGCGGTCGTTCCCGGAACCCGTCGACAAGCGTTCCTGCTTTCGGGTTCTGGCTCACTTTCCGTGAAACCACACCGGCCGGATTTGCGCCCGCCTCCGGGTAAGCCCCCGACCTGCCGGTTCACCAGGATTGTCCGGTCTCGGGCACCGGGGATCCACGCGAGTGCACGGAAGTTGCGCCAGAGCCCGAGTCTGGGCAGCGCTCGAAGGCTCCACAGAAATCGAGTTCATGACTTTTAGGCAGCATGGGCCCCTGCCGAACGTTCAGCGAGGGGCCCACGGTGTGGACGGAGGCCGGGACGCCGGGACCGTCCTTGACGAGCGGTATGCCGCCGGTCTCAGTTACCGGCTGCCGCCGGTCTGACGGCCCGGCCTCATTTCAGGTGCCGTGTGAAGAATTGGCCCGCGGCCTCGCCCGCGAACTGCGGGACGCCGGTGTGGCCGCCCATGTTGGCCTCCAGGGTTTTCTCCGTGGAGCCGAAGGCGTCGAACAGGTCCAGGGCGGCCTGTCGGTCGTTGCCCTCGTCGTCCCACTGCAGCAGGACGTACAGCGGAATGGTGACCTTCCGTGCCTCCTCGAACATGGCGCGCGGCACGTAACTCCCGGCGAAGAGACCGGCGGCGGCGATGCGCGGGTCGACCGCCGCCAGTCGGATGCCGATGGAGATCACGCCTCCCGAGTACCCGACTGGTCCGCCAACCTCGGGCAGTGCGAGGAACGTGTCCAGGGCGGTCTGCCACTCCGGGACCGCCTTGTCGACCAGCGGGAGGATAAGGGCGTCGACGAGCTCGTCGCCGACGGGTTCACCGGCCTGCAGGGTTCGGCGGAGCTCGGTGCGGGCCTGCTCCATGGCGGGCCAGCGGGGGCGGTCCCCGCATCCGGGGAGTTCGACGGTGGCCGTGGCGAAGCCTTGCGCCGCGCAGTGCCGGGCCCGGGCCGCAAGTCGGGGATACATCCTCGCCAGCCCGAGGGTCGGATGGCCGAGCAGGATCAGCGGCACCGGTGCGCAGGCGGAGGCGGAGGCGGGCGTCCAGAGGAAGCCGGGGATGTCGCCGAGGGTGAAGGCGCGCTCGCGGACGCCGTCGTCGAGAAGCTGTTCAGAGGTGACATGCATGGTCGTGCCTTTCGGGAGTGCACTGGAATGGCGCTCCCGGACGACCTGCCTATCGCCCGACCGTGACCCCTAAGGAGAGCACCCATGTCGATACGTTCACGGGTACCACCTCCTCGGTTTCTCGCACGGCCTCCGCGAATGTAGCAGTGGCCGAACCGGGTCCGTCAAACGGTTTTTGCCAAGTCTCTATGGCCGGGTTCAGCGGGGTCGCCTCGCCGGACACCCGGCGCCCCAGCATGGACATCACCCCGCCCTGGCCGCCCTGGATGTTGGGCGTCACGGCACCCGCTCCCTGATTCTGCCCGCCCCTGTCGCCCGGGGCTATGGAGACACTGCGCAGAGCCGCTGGGGGCGTCGCGGCCTCCCGGGTGGCGGCTCTGCGACGGCGGGGTGTAGCGGCGCTGTCGATTCTCAGGCTCTGGCTCAGCTTCTGTGGTGAGGCCCCGCGCCGGGTGCGCAGGGCCTTCGGGCTTGAGACCCACGATGCTGGTCAGTGACCGGGCGTCGCTGAGCTGCCAGAGTGGTCGATGACGTTGCCGTTAGAGCACTCGTTCTTGTGGTCGCCGGTCCAGTCGCTTAGGGCGGGGACGACGGCGAGCTCCTGGCTGCACACGTCGGCGGCGGTGAAGTTCCAGTTGTTGGCCGCGTTGACCCCACTGCCGAAGGTGCTGTCGTTGTCGGCGAATGCAGGAGTGGCGGTGGACAGGGCCGCAGCGGCCAGCAGGCCGCAAGTGATGATCTTTCGCATACCGTATGAACGCGTCCTCGTCTGCTCAGGTCACGCGGCAAACGGCCGTATGGGGAAGGGGCCAGGCGGTTGTCGAACGCCTGGGTCGGCACCACAGAAGTTGAGCCAGAGTCGATTCTCACGAACACCGAACACGACGCCCCGCCGATGCCATCCAGACTCGGGCTCTGGCGCAACTTCCGTGCACTCGCGTGGATCCCCGGCGTCCGAGGCCGGACATCCTGGTGAACCGGCAGGTCGGGGGCTTACCCGGAGGCGGGCGCAAACCCGGCCGGTGCGGTTTCACGGAAAGTGAGCCAGAACCTGCTTTTGACCTACGCAGCCTCTCTGTTGAGGGCAGAGGTCCTGCGTAGGCAGAACGCCTGACGCTGAGCCGCTGGCGGCAGCCCGGCGCCCTGCCCGGACAGCGGGCCGGCAGTCAGTCAGCGTTCACGGGAGCGTCCTGCGGGTTGGGCAGCGGTGCCGGGCTCGGGTCGCCGCCTGAGCCCGGCAGGGCGGATCAGTGGGGGATGGGCTCGCTGGTCTGGTTCGCTGTCCAGGCCGGTGTCCGCGGGCAGTTGGGTGAGGGCTGCTGCCTTGATCTCGGGGAAGGCTGCGGTCATGTCCGTTCCGCGCCGGGAGCGCAGCAGCACTCGCCCGCCCGCATACACGGCGAGCTGGGCACGGTAGCCGTCCGGCCGCCCATCCGGCATGCAGCACGGGGTTGTCCACGGCCACGGTCAGCATCGGCTCGGGCAGGAACCAGGTCATGCCGTGATCCCTTCCACGCCGCCCACCCGGTACAGCCGACGGCGTCTGCCCGTGGCCGCCCGCCGCGCGAAAAGGAGGGGTTCGTGTGGCGGCGACGAGGGCGCGGACTGGTCGGACTGTGACCGGCTACCCCTCGGCAGCTTGGGGGTCAGGTGCAGGCGACCGGGCAGTGCCGACTGGAACATAAATTCGAACAGGTGATTGAATCGAGTCATGCGGCCGATCCCTGATGACCTCGCCCGAGCCCACGAGGAGTGGCACGCCACCTACCGGCAGCTCGCTGAGTGCCCCCGCGCTGAGCTGCGGCGCCGTCTCCTGGACCTGTCGGTACGGGTGGTGTCCCATCCGCATTGGCGGGGCCGGCCTTCGGGGGCGTGGGCTGCGCTGCAGGGTGCCGGCCGTGTCCGGTCTGCCGCCTGAATCCGCGCGGCTGCGGGCGATCCTGGCGTATCTGGAGCGGCAGATCGCCGAGACCGAGACCGTGGGTATCTACCTGCGGCTGCAGTGCCACGCGGTGCGCAAGGCCCTCGCCCACGCCCAGACGTCTTCCGGCCCCGGGCGGGATCGCGAGGTGCGGGAGTCCCGGCCGCGGCGGCCGCCGTCGGCGCAGTACCTGATGGAGACGAAGCTGAACCCGAAGGACCCGTGGCCGGTCACCCGTCCACGTCGGCGACTGCACGATCCGGCAGGGGCGGCGGACCCCCGCTTAAATCACTGCGGAGCAGGCCCGCCTGGTGCTCGCGGACACGGTGATCGGGGCCGAGCTGTGCCCGATCTGCCGGCCCGAGCTGGGCATCGACCTCGCATGAGCGCCCCACGGTCCGCCCCGGACCGGACGTCAGGAGACCGGTCGCCGCTGCGGCCGGCGGGCCCAGGCCATCGGCGGACCGGGGCGCTGTACGTGCTCGTGGCCTTCGCTCGTGCTTCCTGCGTGCGACCGGGCAGGAGACCGTGGGACTCGGCCGTGGCGACATCTCCTGCGGAAACTCTTGCGGCATCTCTTGCGACTTCTCCTGCGCGGGGCCTGCCGGCGTCGCCCGCATCGGTGCAGATCAGCCCCGCCGCGCGGGCGTGGTCGGGGCGCTGGCATCCCCGTTGCGGCCGCTTTGCCCATGTCTCTTGGCTGGTGTGGAGGGAAGGGAGGGGCGGGATGGGCGGTACGGCTGCGGCCGGGGACTGCGGGCGCGCTCGGTCTGGTTGCGCGGCGGCCAGGCCCGCCGCGCCGCGGCCGCCGCCGTGTATCCGGTCGTGGTACGGAGGCCGGCTACCGCCCTCGCTGCCAGCCGAGAGCTCTACGACTGGGACAACGCTGCTTCCAGGCGGCTCACGATGGGATCGAGCTGGCTGGCATCCACGGGCAGGACGCCCCGCAGGTCTGCAAGGTCGTTGAGCACATCCTTGATCTGATGACGGCTGGTACTGGCTGAGAGGAACACTTCTACCTGATCTTGCGCCCTTCGCCAGTCCGGTAGGCCGCATAGCACCACAAGCAAGCCGCCTGCCGCCCAGACCGCTTCCAGGCCCTCACCCGCTGCCTCGGCCTGGGAGGCCTCCACCGCACGGCGCCACCGCTCCGCTGCACCCTCAGAGCCCAGCAATCGAAGGACGACGGCGCTCTCATAGATGGCCCAGGCGTAGTCGGGGTCGAGTTGGATGGCGCGGTCGAAGTCGGTGAGTGCCTCGTCAAGCCGGTTCAACTGCGCATAGATCGCGCCTCTACCGGCAATGCGATCTGCGTCATCTGGTTTTAGTTCTATGGCGCGGTTGTAGTCATTCAGCGCCTCTTCGTAGCGGTCCATGCGCTCATACGTCAGCCCTCGCCCCTGTACCGCTCTTTCGTAGTCGGGGTCGTGGGCCAGTGCCGTGTTGTAGTCGGCAAGGGCCGCCTCGTATGCGCCGGCGTTGCGGTGTTCGCGGCCGCGGATGGTGTGAGCCAGCGTTCGTGTGGTGGCGGTGATAACTGGGATGGTCAGCAGCTGTGTCAGGGCCGCGATGAGGAACGAGGCATCGGTCCCGGTGTCCTGGAGGTTCTGGCCTAGCTGGGCGAGGGCGGGGGTGTTTGTGTCCTGGCCGGCTTGGGTGAGTGTCTGGGCCCAGCGGCGCAGGGTGGCTTCTCCGTGGTCGCAGGCCTGCACGGTCTCGTGGATGGCGTCGGGCAGGGCTTTGTGGGGTTGTGCGCACAGCTGGTGGTAGGTCTGGTTGAGCCGCAGGTCACGCCAGTGCTGGTTGTCCCAGTGGCCGTCGGCGGGAAGGGTGGCCTCCAGGGTTTCGCGCCACTGTCCGAAGGCGTCGGCGAGGCGTGCGTGGTCACGGCTCCACTGGGTGGGTGAAGCGGCGCGCTGGACGCGCAGCATGGGACTGCGTACGACTTGGTGGTAGCGGCAGCGGCCGGCCTGGTCGATGACGAACGACAGGCTCCGCAGCCACGGGTACCCGGCGGCCTCGGGTTCGCCGACGGCGGCGCGGTAGATGTCCTCGTTCAGTTGCAGCGGTAAGGCGCAGGACAGCACGGCAGCGCGTTCGGCCGGATCCGCTATCCACTTCAGGAACCGCTCGACTGCGGTGTCGGCCGGGTCACCCACGGCTGCGGCATCGCTCGGCCGGGCCTGGGCGAGCGCGTCGACGAGGACAGGCAGCCGGCCTGACACTTCCAAGATCACCTCGACCAGCCTTTCGTCGGTGATCCCTTTGGCTGCCAGCAGTTGCCGGGCTTCGTCCTCGGTGAAGACGTCCAACAACACTTCGTCGATCATGCCGAGGCAGTCGCCCCAGCAGCGGGCGTCCAGTCGCCCCTGCCCGGACAGCACGACGATCACGTTCAGCGGCAGGCTGCCGTAGTCTCCTTCGACCAGGAGGTCACGCAGCCAGCTGTCCAGGACTGGGGCGGTCTGCTCATAGGTGTCGAAGAAGAGCACGACCCACGGGACACGCTGCGCGACCTCTGTCAGTTCCCTGGCGAAGACCGGCGTGAGCACCTGCACGGGTGACAGCACCAGTTGTGCATCGTCATGGCTGCGGAAACGGGAGCTCAGCGCCGCCCGCAGCCGATCCGCGCCCTGGGCCACCTGCTTGGCATCGACCGCGCTGGTGAACGGGGCCAGTCCCGGCACCATGCTCAAGCCCACCAGACCCACCTGCGTGGCCACCGTGCTCGACACCGACGCCGGTGACCCCTCCGCCTCGGCTGCCGGCGCGCCGACCGCCGTCGTCTCGGCCTCGTGCCGACGCTGGTGGTAGGTAGCCAGCAGCTTGTCGAAGCCCTTCAGCCCGCAGCCCTGCCGGCCCAGCTGCTCACTGACCGCCGCCATGGCCTCAACGGCACTGTGCACGTCGTCATCGACAAGAGCGGTCACCGCGCCGTAGCGATCACGTGCCTTGGTGTCCCACTGCCTGACCAGCGAGGTCTTACCAGCCCCCGCGATCCCGTGGACGTGGAACAGAAACTCAAAGCCGTCAGCGCCGGCCACCCGCTCCAGATTGGCCTGGAAGACACCCACCTCGTCACGCCGGCCCACAAAGTCCGATCCGCGCCGACGCCGGATGAACTCCGCCCGCGACACCCCACGCTCTGCCATCTCCCAACCCCCTCCACGACTTGCCAGCATCATGCCCTCGCCACTCCACCAGCACCGCCGTTACGGAACACCCGGGGCCGACGACCCCCGGGAAGCGGATCCGCTGGCCTCGCCCCGGGCCGCCCGGCGGCGTCTCCTTGGGACAACGGCTGTTCACGGCTGGCGCGTACGAAGACCTCGACCGGCTGCTGCCGCTGCTCCTGGCCGGGGCACACCGCAGTGTCCAGGAAGGGCCGGCCGGCGCTGCCCGGACCGCACCAGCGCGGCGGCCGCCGGGACAGCGACCGTCCATTCGACTGTGACCGCCGCGACGACCGCCCGGGCTTTCGCGCCGGTGGCCACGAGTGCCGCATTGCCGTCGTGACGACCAGCGCGGCACCGGCTCTTTCGGCCGCCGCGACGACAAGCCGCGCTGAAAGCGCAACGGCTGACGCCGAGTGAGGCGATGAAGGGCCTGCACGACTCCGGTCATTCAAGCCCTTCCTCGTGTCCGGCCACCGATTTGCCCGACGGACCGTCCGGCAACCTGCGGGACGCATGTACTATCGGGCGACTTCCGAGGGGACATGACAGGCCGGGCGGGGTGATCGCGAGCGGCACACGTCCCCCCACCGCTCCCCGGGGAGGACCCGCTTTGGTTCGCCATGCCCTCATACGTCCGGCCCGGACGGGACGCGCCGCGTTGGCCGTCGTCGCGTCGGCCGCACTGACAGCCGCACTCGGCCCGCTGGCACCGTCCGCCGCGGCGGTGGGCGCACCCCAGGAGACGGTGGTACCGGCCACGCCGCGTGACACATACACGTCGGCCTCGCTGTACAGCACGTCGACCTACGGCGGGCATGACGGCGCCGGCGCCGAGGGCGTCTTCCACCGGCTGGAGGGCCACTCCGGGCTGGTCTGGACGCGGTACGCGGACGGGCGGTCCGTGCCCGTGACGCAGCCCGAGGGCGTCCTCGCCACCTGGGCCACCGGCTCCGACGTCCTGGCGTACCGCTACGAGGGCGGCCGGGTCGACCTGTGGAACGCGGCCGACGGCACCACGCGCACGCTTCAGGTCCCCGCGGGCCAAGGGCTCTACACGGCTTACGACGACCTGGCGGTGGGGTACCGCAACGTGACCGGCGGGGACGGCACGGCCGGCAAGGAGATGCACCTGCTGTTCCCGGAGCCGGGTGGCACCACTCGCGACGTGCCGGTCACGGGGCTGCCGGACGGGGTGAAGCTGCTCAAGCCCCAGGGCGGGGACGCCTCCGTGCTGCTGTTCAACGCCGTGCAGGGGCAGCAGTACGTGTCGGTGCTGGTCGACCGGAGCACGGGCGAGACGCTGAGCTGGACCCCGGCCCGCGGCAAGGCGTACCTCAACGGGTACGTCACCGCCGGTCACGTCGTGCTGTTCAACATCAACGAGTCCAAGGTCCTGGTGCTCGACCGGTCCGACCTGTCGGCCCCCGGCACCGAGGTCACCCTCGCCGGCGGCGGCAGCGTCAACCCCGCGCAGAACCTCGCCGTGGTCGGTGACTGGCTGGTGTACCGGCCCAGCAGCGGTACGGCCGTGCTGGCCGAGCCCCTTGCCGGCGGCTCATCGGTCCAGCTCGCCGTGTCCGACCCCGGTATCTCCGTGACACGGGACGGCGCCGCCGTCTTCCTGGGCCGTACCACCGCCGACGACTGGGGACTGCAGCGCATCGAACCGGGCCCCGACGGCAGGCCGTCCGTCACCCAGGTGAAGGCCCTGCCCAAGCCACCCGCGCGGATCCAGGGACTGTCCCTGGAGCAGGGACGGCTCGTCGTCACCGACGCCAGCCGGCGCGGCCGCCGGGACGACTACGTACGGACGGTCGCCGCCAGCGGCACGCCCGAGTACGGCGAGCGTTCCGACTTCACGCCGCAGGTCTCCTCCGACGTGCCGATCGGCAGCTGCCCCGCCACCGACGTGGCCTGCTCGCAGATCTACGGCACCACGGACGGTCGCATCGCCTGGCTGGAGCACGTCTCGGATACGGAGGACCGCATCCGCGTCAACGGGCCGGCCACGGGGGGCTTCTGGGACCGGACCGTGCCCGCCGGCGGACGCATCACCGACGTCTCGGGCCGCCACCTCCTCTTCACGGGCGCCGACAAGCAGTACGTGTACGAGATCGGCAACTACGGCGCCCCGGCCGTCACCCGTGCCCCGGGCGCCGCCGCACTCTCCGGTGACCTGCTGTGGACGGCGGGCTCGGCCCCCGGCACCGTCACGGCGTACGACCTGACCGAGAAGAAGACCACCGGCACCTGGGACACCGGCGCCGGCTGTGCGCCCACGGAACTGCAGGCACTGGGCCGCTGGATCTACTGGATCTGCGACGGGGGCAGGGCGGGCGTCTTCGACCGTACGGCGGGCGCGTCCGTGTCCGTCCCGGCCGGCGAGGCGAAACTCGGCGACGGCTACGTCGTCACGCACGACAAGCAGGCCGGCGCACTCGTCCTCACCACGTTCGCCGACGGCACCCCGGCGAGCCGGGTGATCGGCGCGCTGCCCGACACGGGTGTCTCCCAGCGGGACGTCCGCTGGACGGTGGACGAGTCGGGCGGCAACGTGGCGTACGTGGACGGCGAGGAGCGGGTGCACCTCGTGCCGTCCGGGGTGCGTCAGCAGCCGCTGCGGCTGCTCGCGCCCGCCGGGACGACGCCGTACGTCGAGGGGCACGAGTACGAGACGGTGCCGGACACCCTGGCCACCGTGCTGCTGTCCAAGCCGTCGTCGAAGTGGGACCTGAGCGTCCGCAACCGCGCGACCGGCAAGGTCTACACGGACGGCCGCGACGGCGGGCCGGCGCGCGGCGAACTGGCCGTCGGCTGGCACGGCCTCGACCCCACCAAGCCGGGGGACACGTTCGTGCCCGACGGCTCCTACGACTGGACCCTGACCGTGACTCCCGCGGACGGCGTCGGCGCGCCGCTGGAGGTGCGCGGCACCGTCCGGCTGTTGCACGGCGCGCCGGTGCGCCACGATCACGTGGGCTCCGACGGGCTGCCGGACGGCGCCGCCGACCTGCTCACGCTCAACTCCTCGGGCACGCTGACCTTCCAGCAGGGCACGGGCAAGGGCACGTTCTCCGGCAAGGAGTCCGGGGGCGGCTGGTCCTCCAAGGTGTTGGCGGTGCCGTTCGGGGACCTGGACGGGGACCGTTGCAACGACGTGCTGGTGCGCATGAGTGACGGCTCGCTGCGCGGCTACAAGGTCAAGTGCGGTCTGGCGCCGCAGCCTTCGATGGGGTACCAAAAGCTCGGCACGGGCTGGAACGCGTACGACGTGCTGACCTCGCCGGGTGATCTGACCGGTGACGAGCGGGCCGATCTGCTGGCCCGCAGGGCGTCGACCGGGGACGTGTACCTCTTCGCGGCCAAGAGCGACGGCACGCTGGCGGCGGCCAAGAAGATCCGGTCCGGGTGGACGGGCTACACCAAGCTCGTCGGCGCCGGGGACCTGAACGGCGACGGCATCGGCGACGTCCTCGCCCGGGACAGGGCGGGGACGCTGTACCGCTACAACGGGGCGGGCAACGGCCTGCTGAAGGACCGGGTGAAGGTGTTCTCCGCGTGGGGCGCCACGTACAACGCGGTCGTCGGCGTCGGCGACATCACCGGTGACGGCAGGAACGACCTGGTCGAGCGGGACACGGCGGGCAACCTGTACCGCAACGCCGGTGACGGCAAAGGGTCGTTCGGGGCCCGGGTGAAGATCTCCGGTGGCTGGCAGGGTTACAAGGGCCTGTTCTAGCGCCATCCGGTGCTGAGGTGATGTCACGCCCCCGGTAAGGGAATTGCTGGGGGCATGACGGCTGACGCGAGTGCGAGTGAGCCGGCCTGGTGGACGAAGAACGGCTGGCCCAGCTCGGTTGCACGCAGGTCCTCGCCCGGCGGCTGTCGGCGTTCTCGAACTACGCCATTTTTCACGAGCATCTCGGTGCTGTCCGGCTGCTCACCCTGTACCTCTTCGGCGTGATCATCGGTGGCTCGACGGTGACCACCTGGGGCCGGGTCGCGGTGGGCCGATGGCCCTGCTCGTGGGCCTGGCGATGGCCGAGATCTGTCCGCTACCCGACGTCGGCCGACCTGTTCTTATGGGCCCCCGGCCGGCGCCCCCGCGCTCGGTGGCCTGGGCGGGTCCACCGGCTGGTCCAAGGTGCTGGGCCGGGTCGCGGCGACCGCCGGCATCGGCTTCGGCGCCGCGTCCTTCCTCTGCGGCTACCTGAACTTGCAGTTCGGCTTCGGGGCGACACGGGGCCGGGTGCTGAAAGGCTGTCAAGAGTCTTGAAGGATGTGCCAATTGAGATCATTCGCTTAGATCCGCGCCCGCGTACGCGAGGGAGAAATTCATCCTGCGGCGTCAACTCGACAGCGGGTAGCGTCCCGGCCATGCACAGCGATCTCGACGCCGATGAGGCGTGGGAGCGGCTACGGGCCAGCCGCTCCAATCCGCCGGCCAGAGCCAACACCGAATCCCGCCGCAAGACGTACTCAGCAGCCCTGGAGCAGGGTCAGCAACTGTTCCGCGCTGCTGCCGGCGTGGGCCCGGCCACGAGCCCGGTCCTGGCCTTCTGCGGCCTCAGCCAGGCCGGCCGTGCCATCACGGCTGCCGCCTGGTCCCTCAAGAACGAGGACTGGCGTCTCGACACCCACGGGATCAAGACCCACGGGGTTCCATCTCCCGTTCCCTGACATCGAGATCCGCACCGATCCGCTCGGCACCCAGGGCAGCTTCGTGAAGGTCAGCGAGGTCCTCGACTCACCTGGGTTGGGTGACGGCGGAGTTTATGCAGCCAGGGCTGCGGCTGGGGTCATGATGGTCTCGTACTCGACGGGGGTCAATCGGGCCAGGCGTCTCTGACATCGGCGTCGGTGGTAGGTGCGCTCGATCCAGATGACGATCGCGATCCGCAGTTCCTGGCGGGTGGCCCAGGTACGGCGGTCGAGGACGTTCTTCTGCAGCAGCGCGAAGAAGCTCTCCATGGCCGCGTTGTCGCCGGCCGCGCCGACCCGGCTCATTGAGCCGACCAGGTCGTGATGTGCGGTGACGGACACGAACTTCCGTGAGCGGAACTGGGCGAGTTCAACCGGTCCGTGCAGCAGACCCAACCGTAGCCGCTCGATGTCACCTGCGTGCGAGCTACCAGCATCTACCCCATGGAGTCAGCAGCACATGCCACCAGCGTCCCAGCACATCCAGCCGGGCGACTTCCGTGAACTCCCGCAGGCCCATCAAGAGGAAGCTGCTGCTGACCACCTCGTCGCCTCTCGACCTGCTGGACGAACCGGTTCCGGTGCTGCCCGGCTGCAGCGTGCTCGCCGCCGGGCACCCACGGCTGGATGGCGGCGTCCGGACCCTGCTGGCGGCCCGTGCGCCCAAGGCCCGGGTTCGGGGCGTCACCGCGCGCCTGGTGCTCGGCGCGGCCCTGCTGGGCTGGACCGGCTTTTCGTCAACCCTGAGGCGCTGGCGCTGGCGCGGGCGCACTGGGAGGTGTCCGGAAAGGGCCGTTGACGGGAAAGGGGTGGTTTATCCGGGCGCTCGCCGGGATCGCGCGCCGCGCCGGAACCTGCACGGCTAGGGCGTGTTGTGAAAGTGCTGGTCAAAGCCACTCGTTGATGGCTGCGACCAGCACTGTCGCTTCGTAGCGGACGGCGAGTTTGTCGTACCGAGTGGCGACGGCCCGGTGGCGTTTGAGCCGGTTGATCCCGCACTCGACCGCGTGCCGCTGCCTGTAGTCGTCCTTGTCGAACGCCGGTGGACGCCCGCCGCGCGAGCCGCGCTTGAGGCGGTTGCGGACGCGGTCCGCAGGGACTGGGATGGTGGCTTTGATGCCGCGTCTGCGCAGGTAGGAGCGGTTGCTGCGGGAGTCGTACGCCTTGTCGGCCCGCACCCGGTCCGGCCTCTTGCGCGGCCTGCCGAGTCCCAGCCTCGGAACCCGGATGGCTTCCAGGACCGCTTCGAACTGCGGGGAATCGCCCCGCTGTCCAGCCGTGATCACGACGGACAAGGGCTTCTGCCCCTGCTCGACCGCGAGGTGGATTTTGCTGGTCAGCCCGCCGCGGGATCGTCCGAGACCGTGGTCGGCCGGCTCGACGAAGATCCCGCCGGGCGGTTCCTTCTGGAGATCCCCCTTTTCACCGCGCCGGCAGCGTGCTGGTGAGCCCGGCAGACGGTGGAGTCGACGTTCACGTCCCAGGTGACCAGGCCCTCCGCATCGGCCTCGGCCTGGAGCTGGGTGAGGATCCTCGCCCAGGTGCCGTCCCGCTGCCAGCGCCGGAACAGGTCATAAACCCGGTCCCACGGCCCGTAGCGTTCGGGCACGTCACGCCATGGGGCACCGGTCCGGGTCCGCCACCGTATGCCGTCTATCAGCTGCCGCCGCGTCCACACCTGCGGACGACCCGGCTTGATGCCTTGCGGCAGCAACGGCTCAAGCCGGGCCCACTGGCCGTTCGTCAGATCCCCACGTCCCACGAAAGGTGATCATCAACGAACAAGATCCACTTTCGCAACAGACCCTAGTTTCCCCGGGTCTTGCAACCGGCGAAAGGACAGCCCGTGGAACACCAGCCCATATCCCGATGGCGCCGGGCCCGGCGCGCGGCCGCCGTCGGGCTCGGCGCGCTCGCGGTGCTCGTGGGGGTCACCGTCGGGACAGCGGCCCCCGCGAGCGCAGCCACCACCGCCCCCGACCCGGCCCAGCTGACGGGCCTGACGCTGACCTCGGTGAGCAACGGCCGCGGTCTGGACGTGCAGAACGGCAACACCGGCGACGGCGTCTTCCTCGTCACCAACAGCGCCCCCGGCTACCACCAGAAGTGGAGCGCCCACCTCGACACGGACGGCTCCTTCACTCTCGTCAACGACGACACCGGCAAGTGCGCCACCGCCGGGCTGCCGCTCGCCCAGCAGCCCTGCGACGGCCGCAACGGCGAGCGCTGGTACTTCCAGCCCGTGGCCGGCGGCTCCGGCGCCTTCATGGTGCGCAACGTCCAGGACGACAAGTGCCTGGACGTCTGGTACAATGCGCAGTACAATGACGCCTGGACCGACACCTACGGCTGCAACGGCAGCCAGGCCCAGCAGTGGCGGCTCCCCGCGGGCGCCCAGGAGGCCGCCGTCGCGTCGGCCGTCGACCACGCGGCGGCTCGCTGCGTGAAGGACACCTCCAGCTGCTCCTGGCGCACTCTGGTCCAGGCCCCGGCCGCGCCGCTGCCGCAGCAGTGCGTCTCGCCCGTCTGGTACAACGGCACGACGGCGGCGGTGCCCTGGACGTTCTCCATGAAGCGCACCACCGGCTGGGGGTCCGAGCTGGGCTTCAGCCTTGGCTCCGACCTCGGCACCGGCGGCGCGTCCCCGGTCACCGCGAAGATCAGCACACAGATCAGCGGCAAGGTCACCCAGAGCCTGACCGATGAACTCGGCAACAGCCTCACCATCAGCGTGCCGCCGGCGCAGTACGGCTGGGTCGCCTTGTCGGAGCTGGCGACGAAGGTCACCGGCACCTGGACTTTCGACGTCAACGGCTACCCCTGGACCGCCGCCGACACCCTGACCGTCCCGCTGCTCAGCGACGACCAGGGCGGTGCCAGCATCTACCTGGCCCGGACCAGCGAGACCTTCTCCGGCTGCGGCAGCGCTTCCTGACCGTCCCTCGCCGGATCTCCTCACGGTAAGAGGTTCCTCGGGCCGCCGGTCCGAGGAACCGAACACCTGCTTGGCGCACACGTCGTCCCCTTCATCACCGCGTTCGGGGACATTAACGCTCGGAGGGGGGTTTGTTGGTGTGCCGGGTCGTTGGTGGCCTGGGGTGTTGTGGGTTTGTTGAGAGGCGGAGTTGGCGGTTCGACGGGGTGGCCGGGTGTGTGGGAGAGGTTCATGGCCGATACGCCGACGGCACCTGTTAGCTGCCGTGCGGAGGCGGCGGTGGTAGGCCTGCTGCCATGGCAGGGGCCAGGGTGGATTCCACCACAGATCGATCAGGGTCAGGGTTTCGGCCCGGGTGGGGGAGAGGCGGCCCTGGCGATCTCGCCGTCAGTTCTCCCCTGGGACTGGCAGGCTTGGCTGCGATGACGGTCCCCGACGCCCGGTCTCTGGCCCTCGGTGTGTGGCCCGGTCCTCTACCGCTGTGACCGGTGTTCATGGTTCTTGCCGGTCGGGGCCACGTTCATCCGGGTACGGCGAGGATCCGTCCGATCACGCGGCGGCCGGAGCTTCGAGGGCTACCCGATGTCGCGATGAGTTCGGCCGTCTCTGCCAGTCTGTGTATATGCCGTGTGGTCCGATGACCCCAGGACAAGCGCAACCGTTGCCTCCGGAGAGAAGCTGATGTCCGACACCACCTGCCATATGTCGATCTCTCTCGACGGCTTCGTCGCCGGAGCCGAGCAGAGCCGAGACCATCCGCTGGGCAAGCGCGGCCAAGAGCTGCACGGCTGGCACATCGGCGACCCGCGCGCGACCGAAGCCGACCGTAAGGCCACCAGCTGGCTGATGCGCCCGCGTGGTGCCTACGTCATGGGCCGGAACATGTTCGGGCCCATCCGAGGTGAGTGGAACGAGAGCTGGGATGGATGGTGGGGTCCCGAGCCCCCCTACCACGCCCCGGTCTTCGTGCTCACTCACTACGCCCACGAACCGATCGAGATGGCAGGAGGAACCACTTTCCACTTCGTCACCGAAGGCTTCAACGCCGCTTACGCGCAGGCGCTCGAGGCCGCCGACGGCAGGGGTGTGGACATCGCCGGCGGTGCTTCGACGGTTCGACAGGCACTCGACGCCGGCGCGATCGATGAACTCACCCTCGACATCGCACCCGTCCTACTCGGCAGCGGCGAGCGCCTGTTCGACGGCGTCGAGACCTTCGACTTCGAGCCCGTCGAGGTGCTCAGCTCTCCTCTGACCACTCATATCCGCTACCGCAGACGAGACGCCGGATGAGAGCCAACGAGCCCCCTCCTGGTCCGGCTCGTCGCGCCGGTCCATGGCGATGGTGGTGCCGGTGCCCATGTCGAAGGGCCAGATCACGTCCGGCAGGGAGTCCGAGCGGGGTAAGGCGGTGAACGCCGGGCGCCGGTCGGCGGAAAGGTGCCTCCGTTCCAGGAGGGAGCGGACCAGCTTGGACCACACCCCTCCACTCCAGTGAGCGCCATCTCAGCCGATCACTTGCGGGCCGGCATCGGGAGACCGCGGCTCTGCCGGGTCTGGCCACGGTGTCGGTGTTGTACACCGCGCCGGCCGCCTCCCAGCTCCTGGCCCCGGTGGTCGGCACCCTGGGCGGCGACAGCTTCGAGCTGACCACGCGTTCACTGATGCCAGTGACATACGACGACGAGGAGAGACTCGCAGCCGTCCGGTCGAAGCGGCGGCGCATCGAGGTGCGGGCGTCAGCTGCGCCGCCTCGCGGAACATGGTTGTGTCGCCGGGTCTGGTGGCCCTGACGAGTTCTTCGGCGAGGTCGTCGAGGCCAGTATGAGACTGGACGGCTCCCGGTCTTCCGGGTGCGCGGCCCATGCCGCGCGCAGGTGGGCGCCCTCGTACCGCAACACCTGCTCCCGGTCGGCGTAGAAGTCGCGTATCTCAGGGTGCATCAGACAGAGCCGCATCGCGTATTGCGCCGTGACGGCGGCACTGCCTCGAACCCCGGAAACAGCCGGGGCATGCGGGTAGCGTGCGCACAGGTGGCCGGGCCGGGCCGGGGCGGGTCACCCGGCCCGGCCCGTTGTCGTGTTCGTCATGCGGGTGTTGGGGGGTGTCAGAGTTGTTCCATGACGAAGTCTTCCTTGCTTGCTCCGCAGGTGGGGCATTGCCAGGTGTCGGGGATGTTTTCCCAGGGGGTGCCGGGGGGGATGTCTTCTTCGGGGAGGCCGAGGGTTTCGTAGTAGACCCAGCCGCACAGCAGGCACATCCAGGCGCGTTTGCCGGGGGTGTCGTTCATGCGATTCCTTCGTGGTGCGTGTGCGTGTGCGGGCTGTGGGGGGCGGTGAGGTGTTCGGTGGTGAAGTGGGTGAGGTGGGTGGTGGTGGTGTGGTTCATGAGGATGCCTGTGTGGCCGCCGTCGGCGTCGGTGAGTTGGGCGTTTTTCAGGCTGGCGGTGACGGTGCGGGCGTCTTCGTAGGGGACCATGGGGTCGCCTGGGTCGTGGAGGATGAGCGTGGGCAGGTCGAGTGCGGCGCCGAGCGCGGTCAGGTCCCAGTGGCTGACGGGGACGCCGTTGCGGTGGTGCAGTTCGTGGTAGATCCCCTGGACCAGCGGGGGAGTCAGGCGCAGCCCGCCGCCGTCCCAGCGTTCGAGGACGTTGCCGAGTGTGGCGGGTGGGGCGATGAGGACCGCGCATTCGGGCTGGTGTCCGGTGTGCTGTGCGATGGCGGCGATCGCGGCGATGGACCCCAGCGAGTGCGCCACGACCACCCGCACGTCGCCGAGTGTGTCCAGGACGGCGCCGGTGGCGTGGGTGTACTGGGTCATGGTGGCCTGGTCGCCTTTGCGGACTCCGTGGGCGGGTCCGTCGAAGGCGGCGACGCGCAGGCCCTGGGCGCGCAGTGGGGGGACGAGGGAGTGCATGCTGCTGCTGTTGGCGGCCCATCCGTGGACGAGGAGGGCGCTGCCCTGGGTGGCGTTCTCGTTCCACAGGAAGCCGTCGGTGACGTTCTGGTCGCCGTGGACGGTGAAGGGGACCGCGCCCAGTGGCAGGACGTCGTCGGGGCGCAGTCCGTAGGTGCGGGTGCTGGAGAACACGTCGGTGGCCCAGCGTGCTGCCAGCCGGGGTGCCAGTGCGCCTGCTGTGCGGTGTGCGTGGCGGCGCAGCCACCGGCTGGTCACGGGGTGCCCTTCGCGGCCGAGGGCAGGGCTGTCTTCGGTTCGACCTTGTTGCGGGCGAGGTCGGCGTAGTACCCGGACTCGGTGTCGTAGAAGTGGAGGTGGCGGACGATGTCCCACATCTGCCCGAAGGAGAACCGGCGTTCGCGGACCATTCCCGGGTAGCGGGCCTTCAGTGTCTCCTGGGCCTTGGGCAGGTTGTAGTAGGGGATGACGGGGGCGACGTGGTGGGCGGTGTGGATGGAGATGTTGTGGGTGAGGAACAGCAGCCAGCGCGGGTAGACGTAGTCGGTGGTCACCAGCAGCCGGCTGGCGTTGCGGGTCCAGTACTCGGCGGTCAGGTAGGGGATGTCGCTGGCGCTGTGGTGCATGAGGGTGGTGGCGCTGAACCAGGCGTGGGTGGCGATCCAGGGGGCGACGAAGTAGATCAGCAGTCCGGTGAAGCCGGTGAAGTACACCAGCACGGCCGCGTAGGGCAGGGCCACCGCGGCGACGAACAGCATGGAGCGCCGTACCTCGCGCCGCTGGCCGGCCTTGGGGAAGAAGCCGGGGCGCAGGGCGGATTCGGCCCAGTAGTTGATGGTGCCGCCCCAGAACGCCCACGTACGCGTGGAGACGTACACCGTCTTGTCCCACAGCGACATCCGCTCGAACATGCCGGCGGGTATGGGGCGCCAGTCGGTGTCGAACTCCAGGTGGTTGGTGCTGGAGTGGTGCATGTTGTGGACGTGCCGCCAGGCGTGGAAGGGGTAGATCAGCGGCAGCAGGGAGATGTGCCCGATCGCGTAGTTGAACCTGCGTGAACGCGAGAACGAGCCGTGTCCGCAGTCGTGGGCGATGCAGTGCAGCCCCCAGCCGCCGAGTCCGGCCACGATCCACAGCGGGATCCACAGCAGCGGGCTCGGCGCGTACGCCACGCCCACGATCGCGCCCGCGTACAGCAGCCAGCTGACCGCGAACCCGATCAGGCCGCGGCTGACGCGCGGTTCGAAGTACTCCTTGGGTATCGCGCCGGCCAGGCGTTCCCCCTCCAGCTGTTCCGCCTGGCGCATAAAGGCCCGGAAGTTGTCCTGCGGTGCCGAAGGGAAGTCGAATGCCCCCATGGTGGTCGTCGTCCTTTCGGTGTCAGAGCTTGAGTTCGGCGGCGAGGTGGGCGGTGAGGGCGTCGATGGACTGGTACTCGTACAGGAGGCCGGGGGAGAGGCGGCGTTCGATGACTTTCTCCAGGGCGCCGGAGACCTGGACGGCTACGCGGGAGTCGAGGCCGTAGGCCTCGAAGGTCTTGGCGGTGTCGATGTCCTCACGCGGTATCTCGACGTGGACGACCAGGTAGTCCACGAGCCACTGGCGCAGGGCCTGCTCGGTGAGGGGCCCCTGGGGGCGCTGGACCTTCTTGCGGTTGAACATGGTGTGCCTTTCCTCGTCGTACTGCCTCGTGCTGCCGGTGCCGGGTGGCGTGTTGTGTGTGTGCTGTTGTGTCAGGTGGTGGTTCTGGCTTCTTGCCTGCGCCGGGTGATGGTGGTTTTGTCGGGTTCGCGGAGGTTCCATACGATGTGGAGTTTGCCGAGGGCCATGAGGAGCCAGCCGCTGAGGTCGGGTTCCCACCAGGTGACGCCGTGGCGGTAGGAGCCGGGGAAGGCGTGGTGGTTGTTCTGGAGTCCTTCGCCGAAGGTGAGCAGGGCGACGGGCCAGTTGTTGGCGCTGTGGTCCTCGTTGTCGAAGGGCCGTCCGCCGAAGGCGTGGCAGATCGAGCCGACGCACCAGGCGGCCTGGTTGGCGACGAAGATCCGGGCGAGGCCGCCGAAGACGAGTCCGCCGAGCAGTGCCATCGGGGTGCGGACGATCGCGTAGTCGATGAGGGCGGGCAGGGCGAGGCCGAGCAGTACCCACTGCGGGTAGGTGCGGTTGAAGTACATCAGGCGCCGGCTGCGCAGGACGTCGGGTCCGAAGACGGTGACCTTGCTGGCTTCGGGGCTGAGCATCCAGGGCATGTGGGCGTACCACAGGCCGTGCAGGCGGGCTTTGAGGGCCCAGCCGTGGAGGTTGGGGGAGTGGGGGTCGCCTTCCTGGTCGCTGAAGCGGTGGTGGCGGCGGTGGGTGATGACCCAGAACATGAGGGGGCCCTGGGCGCCCATGGATCCGGTGATCATCATGAGGGCTTCGAAGGCGGGTGAGGTCTTGAAGGCTTTGTGGGCGAGGTAGCGGTGGAAGCCCACGGTGATGCCGAACATGTGGACGAAGTACATGGCGGCGAACAGCCACAGGTCGGTCGCGGTGTAGTGGCCGCTCCACAGCAGGTAGGCGGCGGCCGCGGTTCCGATCAGTGGCAGGGTCATGGTGGTCAGGGCGGAGAACCGTTTGATCCGCAGGCTGACGGGGTCGAGCCTGACGACGGCGTTCGCGGCCGCGGTCGCGGACATCGTCAACTCCCTTCCTCTCGGTGTGAGACGGGCTTCGGGGCGTGCCCCGTGTGGTGCGGTGCGGGCGCGGACTGCTCCGGTGTGCGGGGGGCGGGCTCCGGTGCGGGTTCGGGCCGGTCTGGCGTGGGCGTGGTCCGGTTGTCCGGTGCGGGGGTGGCCGGGTCGTCCGGTGCGGGTGTGTGCGGGTCGGGTGGGTGTGGGGTTGGGTGCCGGGTGGTGGGGTGGGGGCGCATGCGGTCGGGGTAGCGGGCGTCGTGGACGAGTCCGAGGGCGTCCAGGGCCCGGATGACGGCTCCGGTGGGGTCGATCTGGAGGAGGTTGTGCCGGTTGTGGGCCAGGGAGGGGCGGGCGTGGTGGTTGTTGTGCCAGGAGCCGCCGACCGAGATCGCCGCGAGGGGGGCCACGTTGCGGCTGGTGTCGCGGGTGCGGTAGGGGCGGTGGCCGATGGTGTGGCCGATGGAGTTGACGGCCCAGGTGACGTGGTCGAGGAGGAAGATGCGGGCCAGTCCGCCCCACAGCAGTCCGCCCACCGCGCCGTGTGTCGTTCCTCCCGACAGGAGCCAGCCCGCGAGTGCCGGCAGCGCGAGCCCGGCCAGCACCCACACGAAGTAGTACTGGTTCAGGCGCATGACGAGGCGGTCGCGGACCATGTCGGGGGCGCGGCGGGCCCAGTCCTGGCGCTGGACGGTGAAGAGCCAGCCGACGTGTCCGTGCCAGAATCCGCGCAGCCGTCCGGCCAGTCCCGGGCCGAGCGCCCGCGGGGAGTGCGGGTCGCCGTCCTTGTCGGTGAAGGCGTGGTGCTGGCGGTGGATGGCCACCCAGAACACGACCGGTCCCTGTGCGGCCATGCTTCCGGCGATGCCCCACAGGGTGGTGACGACGGGGCCGGCGGCGAAGGAGCGGTGGGAGAAGAAGCGGTGGAAGCCGCCTTCCACGCCCAGTGAGGTGATCGCGTACATCACCACCAGCAGCAGGGCGTCAATCCAGGTGAAGCCGTAGTGTGCGGCGAAGACGATCGCGGCGGCGGTGCCGAGGGTGGGGACGCCGACGGTGACCCAGGCGAGGTTGCGGGCTTGCCGGTCGATCCGGGCGGGGGCCGTGGTGGTGCGGGGCGGTGCCTGGCCGGCCCCGGTGCGGGCGCTGCTCATGACACCCCCGCCGGGGCGGCCGCGGTGTCTGCGGGTGCGGGGAAGGTTTTGAGGGTGCCGTCGAGGTAGGCCTTGCGGGTGTCGCGGCGGCGGACTTTGCCGCTGGTGGTCATCAGGACGCATCCGGGGGGTCCGATGTGGATGCGGCCGGGGCGTACGCCGTGGTCCTCGGTGACCGCGGCGGTCATTTTCTCGAGGAGTTCTTTCTCCTGGGCGGCGAATTCTCTGGCGGTGCCGCGGAATTCGGCGACGAGGACGACTTCTTCCTCGTCGCGTGTGGCGTGGGGCAGGGCGAACGCGGCGATGCGGCGCAGGTCCTGGTGGGCGCGCAGGACGGAGTGTTCGATGTCCTGGGGGTGGAGGTTGCGGCCGCTGATGACGATGAGGTCCTTGAGGCGTCCGGTGACGAAGAGTTCCGCGTCGAGGAGGAAGCCGAGGTCTCCGGTGCGCAGGTAGGTGCGGTGGTCGTCGGTGGCGTGGGCGGGGCGGGCGCCGAAGGTGCGGGCGGTCAGTTCGGGGCGCCCCAGGTAGCCGGCGGCGACGCTGGGGCCGTTGACCCAGATCTCGCCGCTCTCGCCGTCGGGCAACGGGGTGAGGGTGTGGGGGTCGACGATGAGGACCTCGTGGCCGTCGGCGATGATTCCGCAGCTGACGACCTTGACCGTGCCCGTGTCGGCCGCACCGCTGTCGGCGCCGTCGCTGTCAGCGGCGTCGCTGTGGGGGTGGGTGCGGTGGGCGTGGCCTTGTTCGAGGGCGGTCTTGTCGAGTTGTTCGGTGCGGATGGTGTCGGCGGTTTCGGGTTTGCCGGAGACGAAGAGGGTGGCTTCGGCGAGTCCGTAGCAGGGGATGAGGCTGCCGGGGTCGAAGCCGACGGGGGCGAAGCGTTCCTCGAAGCGTTCCATGGTGTTGCCGGAGACGGGTTCGCTGCCGCAGAACACCTGGCGCAGGCGGCTGAGGTCGAGGGTGGTGAGTTCTTCGTCGGTGATGTTCTGGGCGCACAGGTCGAACGCGAAGTTCGGGCCGACGGAGATGGTGACCTTGTGGTCGGTGATGGCTTTGAGCCAGCGGTAGGGGTCCTGCACGAAGTGGATGGGGGAGAGCATGACCAGGGGCCAGCCGCCGTGCAGGGCGAGCATGATGGTGCCCATCAGGCCCATGTCGTGGTAGGGGGGCAGCCAGGAGCAGCCGACGCGGTCCTCCTCGTAGCCCATGTGGGTGTCCAGGACCCGGCAGTTGCTGAGCAGGTTCTCGTGGGTGAGGACGATGCCCTTGGGGTCGCCGGTCGATCCCGAGCTGTACTGGATCAGTGCCGGCTCCACCACCCGTGAGGGCACGGGCCCGTTGGCCGGCGGCTGGTAGAAGTCCGGTTCGGGGAAGATCCACTGGGGGTGTTCGGTGGTGGGGGTGAGCTGCTGGTGGAAGTGGTCGACCTGGGGGGCGAAGCGGGGGTCGGTCAGGACGGCGCGTGGGTTGCAGTCGTCCAGGACGGACAGGAAGCGGGCGGTGGCGCGTCGTCCGAACGGCGGGAAGCAGGGTACGGCGGTGCAGCCGGCCTGCATGATGCCGAAGAGTCCGGCGACGTAGTCGAGTCCGGGGTCCAGGGCGAGGACGACGTGGCCCTGGGTGAGGCCGCGTTCGTTGAGGTGGGCGGCGACCGCGCCGGCGCGGTCGGCGAGTTCGCGGTAGGTCCAGTCGATCGGGTGGTCGCCGGTCCCGTCGGGCAGGAAGCGGAACGCGAGCCGGTCGGGTGTCCGGGTCGCGCGGTGTTCGAGGACGTGGACCAGCGAGGTGTGGGCGGACGGTGGCAGCGGACTCACAGGAATACGGCCTTCCGGGTCGGTCTGCGTGTGGGACACGTGCGTGATCTGTGGGCGAACCCCCAACCCCCAACCCCCCAAGCCCCCGAGCCTCCAGGCCCCGAGGCCGAGGCCCCGAGTTGGAGGCCCCGAGCCTCCAGGCCCCGAGGCCGAGGCCCCGAGTTGGAGGCCCCGAGCCTCCAGGCCCCGAGGCCCTGAGCCTTTGAGGCCCTGAGCTCCTGAGCCCCTGAGGCCCCGAGGTCCCGAGGCTCCTGGGCCCCGAACCCCCGAGCCTTTGCGGCCCTGAGCTCCTGAGCCCCTGAGGCCCCGGGCTCCCGGGCCTCCGAGGCTGCGAGCCCCCGAACCCCCCGAGGCCGTGGGGCCGGGAGAGCGGGAGGGCCCCTTGCGGTGCGTGGCCCGTGGCGCGCGGGCCCGCGGCCGGGAGGTTGTGGCGCCGGGGCCCGGACGTGTGGCCTGTGACGGGGCTGTGGCGCCGCCTTCCCGCGGCGCGCGGGCGTGTGACGCCGGGACTTGTGACGCCGCGTTCCCGCGGGGGCGGGCGCGTGGCGCGTGTCACCGGTGCCCGTGGTGCCGGGGCTCGTGGTGCCGTGGTGCGTGGTGCCGGGGCTCGTGATGTGCGGGCCTGTGGCGTGTGGGTGTGCGGAGGGGGTGCGGGTGGTGCTGGGGTGGGGGTGGTGTCAGAGGGTGCGGACCACGCGTAGTTGCTGGGCGCTGCCCAGGTGGGTGCCGTCGGGTGTCCAGGCGTCGATCTGTTCGTCGACCCAGCCGTCGGGTCCGGCGGTGCGGGTGGTGGCCCGCAGCAGGATCCAGGGGGAGGTGGCGGTGGCCAGTCCCGGGGCGGGGCGTACGGTCAGTTCGACGGTGGGGACGACGGCGAGGGTGGACAGGATCGCCGCGTAGGAGGGGGCGAGGGCGTCCATCAGCAGGACGAGGCGGAGCGGGTCGGGGGCTTCGTCGTCCTCGGTCAGCCGTACCCAGGCGAGGAGTTCGGGCTGCGGGCCGCCGGCGTAGGGGCGGGCGGTGCCGACGGGGCGGATCTCCATGCTGGTGGCGATGGGTACGAACTCCGCGGGGATGGCGAACACTTCGCACTCGGCGGGGGGCGGTGCGGGCGGGGCCTGGGGGGTGACGGGCTGCCAGGTGTTCTCGCCGCGGCGGGCGAACACGGCGCTCGCCTCGATCGCGGTGCCCTTCTCGCTCTGGGCCTGGGCGCGGACCACGCTGAGGGTCCGTCCGGCCCGTACCAGGGCGGCGTCCACGGTGAAGCCGGGGTCGACGGGCCGGTCGAACCGGCCGGTGACGCTCTGGAGTTCGAGTCCGGGTGCGTGTTCGCGCATCGCGGAGGTCAGCAGGGCGAGGGCGAGACCGCCGTGGAACCCGCCGAAGCCGCGCAGGTGCGCGTCCGCTTGCAGCCACCCGTTCACCGGTTTTCTCAGGAGGGCTCCCGGTGTCGCCCCGTCAGTGTTCAGCATGCGAAGACAGCGTCCCGTCCGAGTGTGTGGAAAAGAGGGGGGTGTGCGGGGGTGCCGGCCCCGGGGCGGGCTGTACAGGAGCCTGCCCCGGGCCGGGGGTGGGGGTCAGCCGAAGAAGGCGGTCAGTTCGGCCGCGACGGTCTCGGGCTGTTCCTCGACCATGTAGTTGCGGGTGTTCTTGACCTCGATGACGCGTACGTCGCTGCCGCAGGTGGGCAGGACGCGGTTCATGTAGTCGTAGAACCCGCCGTAGGCGAGGCCGAGGACGGGCACGGACAGCTTGCCGTAGCCGCGGAAGTCGTCGATGTCCTGCTGGTAGGCCTGGAACCAGCCCTGGCTGGCGCGGATGGCTTCGGGTGTGTCGTACGCGTGCGCGTACACGTCGCGGTCCTGCGGCAGGACGGCGTCGGGGTTGACCAGGCTCAGGCCGAGCATGTAGTCGATCATGATGCGGTAGCGGCCGGCGAGTGCCTGTTCGGGGAAGCCGGGCACGATGTTGAAGGCGAGCCACCAGCGGTGCGGGGGGGTGTCCTCGGGCTTCGGCATCAGGCGGAAGTTCTGGTAGCTGTCGTCGATGTGCGTGGTGTTGATGATGGCGAGGCGGTTGGTGGCCGCTTCGTGGTTCGCGGCGTAGGCGAAGGCGACCATGGCGCCGATGCCGTGTCCGGCGATGTTGATCCGCTTGTGGCCGAGGTGTTCGGCCAGGGCGCGGATGTCGGCGGCCATGTTTTTCTTCTCGTAGCCAAAGCCGGGGCGGCTGGAGCCGCCCATGCCGCGGATGTCGACCGCGACGACGCGGAAGTGTTCCGCGAGGGCGGGCATCACCTTGCGGTACTCCCACCAGGTCTCCGGCCAGCCCGGCAGCAGGAACAGCGGTTCGCCCTGCCCGCCGGTGACGTAGTGCAGCCGCACCCCGTTGACGTCGGCGTACTCGCTGGTGAAGCCGCCCTCAAGGGACGCGGCGAGTTCCTCGTCGGACGGTACGTTCGTGCCCATCAGTGTGCTCTCCCTCGTTGCTGTGGTGCGGTCGGGACGGCTCTGCCCGGGGGACCGCCCCGGGACCGCCGTCCCCCTCCGGACCCCGGCCGGGCCGGGAACCTCCGCCCCGAAGGACCGCCGGGACCCCGAAAGGCCGTCCCGGCCAGGCCGTCCCGGCGGGGTCGTCCCCGGGGTCGCCCGGGTCCTGCCGTGGGCGGTCCCGGGGGGTCCGGGGCGGTCCGGGGCGGTGGGATCCCGGGGGTCGGGGTCGGGGTTGGGGTTGGGTGGGGGGTGTGGTCAGTCGGCCGTGACCGGGAGCCGGCCGTGGCCGCGCTGGACGATCTGGTCGCGGAACGTGGCCTCGCCGGCGAGCCGCAGCCCGGGCAGCCGGCGCAGCAGCAGGGGCACCGCCGTCTCCGCGGACATCCGGGCCAGGGCCGCGCCCAGGCAGAAGTGCGCGCCGCCGCTGAAGGTGAGCGGGCTGTTGTCGCGGCGGGCGGGGTCGAAGACGTCCGGGTCCGTGAAGCGGCGCGGGTCGCGGTTGCCGGCGGCGATGAGCAGGGTCAGCGGCACGCCCTGGGCGACCTTGACGCCGAAGAAGTCCAGGTCGCGTGAGGCGACGCGGTTCAGGATCTGGGCGGCGGGGTCGAAGCGCAGGGTCTCGTCGGTGAAGCCGGCCGCGAACCCGGGTTCGGTGCGCAGCCGTTCGGCCTCGGCGGGGTGGGTGAGGGCGAGACGGACCATGTTGCTGAGCAGGTCCTGGGGTGCCTCGGTCGCGGCGACCAGGAGCAGCATGAGGTTGGCGACCAGTTCGGTCTCGCTCAGTTCGCCGCCCGCGTCGCGGGCGGCGGTGAAGGAGCTGGTCAGGTCGGTGGTGGGGTGGGCGCGGCGGCGGGCGACGAGGTCGTGGAAGTAGACGGCGAGGCGTTCCATGGCCGCGTCGCCGGCGGTGAGCTGGCCCATGTCGCGGATCGGTTCCAGGGTCAGCGTGATGTCGCCGACGTCCGCGCGGAACGCGTCGTGGTCCTCGTCGGGGATGCCGAGCAGTTCCCCGATGACGCCGGCGGCCATCGGGAAGGAGAACTCCGCGACCACGTCGACCGCCTCCCCGCCCGCGGCGAGGCGGGCGACGCGTTCGACGGCGTACGCGGCCCGCCGTTCGACCAGGGGCCGCCAGGCCTCCACGCTGCGCGCGGAGAAGGCGCTGGAGAAGAAGCGCCGGTAGCGCTCGTGGTCGGGGTCGTTGGAGAACAGCATGTTCTTCGTCAGCCAGGACCAGGAGGCGTGTTCGCGCCAGCCGGGCAGCTTGCCGTCCTGGACGGCGGCGTCGGTCGACAGCAGGTCCGGCTCGCGCAGTGCCCGCGCGCACTCGGCGTGGCCGGTGACGAAGAGGTGGGCTCCGCCCACGTCGACGACCGGCCCGTGGGCCCGCATCTGCTCGTACAGCGGGTAGGGGTCCTGTTTGCCCTCGAAGGACAGCAGACGGCCCATCACGTCGATCGGGTCTGCCAGGGTTTTCGTGGGACTCACTCTCACTCCGGGTATTCGACGGCAGCCGGGCATGCGGTGCGTGCGGTACAGGGGTGGTGTCCTTGCGGGCGGTACAGGGCGAGTTCGGTAATTGCCGGTGGTGCGCGGTGCATCAGCGTGTCCGAGGCAGGTGATCCGGGCCGGACACGTGGTTCGCGGTGCAATGGTGCAGAGCCCGAACTCAATGGGCTCTGTGTACTCGTCGTACTCGTCGAGTTGGAATGTCCAACTCGATTGTTCGAGCGACAATAACAATCTTCTTCGCCCCCGGGCAATCCCCGCGATCAGCGGATACGCAAGAGTTACGCGCCGGTAAGGTCGCGTCCGCCGGGAATGTGTATCGAGGGCATGAAACCGCTGCGCGGGCCCGTGAACACCCGGACGGAATACGGCAGTCCGCCTCCGCGGAAGCAAAGACACCGTTGTCAGTGATCCACTCCGCATTACCGGTGTGGCGTACGTCATGTCTCCGTGATGTCTCCATGTGTCGAACGGATGTGACGGTCGTGAATCCCCGTCCTCTCCATGGGCCGAACGCGCCGCGCAAAACCGGAATTCGGTGCCGCGGTTCCCGGAAAGAGCTGACGGCCGGTCAGATCGGTTGATCTGACCGGCCGTCGCACACGGTTCCCGCCCTCCCCCGGCCCGGGCCGGGGGACGGTGACTACGGGCTGTTCACGCCCCGCCGGCCCCCGCGGCCCCGCCGGCTTCGGTGGTTTCGGCGGGCCGGGCGGGCTGGGTGGTGCGGGGGGTCTTGCCGACGCTGCCGACGAAGAAGCAGGCGATCGCGGCGGCCGCGGTGGCCGTCAGCGTCATCTCCCAGCCCCGGTCGAAGGAGTCCGCCTGGTGGGCGGCGCCGGAGCCCATGGTGGCCACCAGCAGCGAGATGCCCAGGACGGTGCCGGCCTGGCGGGCCATGGTGATGACACCGGAACCGGTGGAGAAGCTCTGCGGCGGCAGGCCGGAGACACCGGCGCTGATCAGCGTGGGCAGGGTCAGGCCGACCCCGATGCCGGTGAGCAGCATGCCGGGCAGCATCCCGCCCGCGTAGCCGGCGTCCGGCCCCAGCAGGACCAGCCACCAGGCGATGCCCGCGCCGAAGACGACGCACCCGGTGAAGGCGACCACGCTGGAGCCGAAGCGGTGGATGACCGGCCCGATGCTCATGGCCAGCGCGGGCGGCAGTAGCGTGCCCGGGAAGATCGCGAGCCCGGTCCGCACCGCCGACCAGTGCCACACGTCCTGGCACCACAGCACGCTCGACAGCAGCATCGCCGCGAAGGCGACGGCGAACAGCACGTTGGAGAACGCGGACGGGCTGAAACCGCGGAACTTGAACAGCGGCAGCGGCAGCACCGGCGAGGCGTGGCGGGCGGAGCGCACCGTGAACCAGACCAGCCCCAGCACCCCCAGCACGAGGGCGCCGAGGAACTTCTGTGACGCCCAGCCCCAGTCGTCGCCCCTGACCAGGCCGAGCGCGATCAGCGCGATGGACACGGTCAGCACGGCGGCACCGAGCACGTCCGCCCGCGGCAGGTCCCGGGCGGCAACACGCGGCAGCACCCGCAGACCGCCCAGCAGCGCGGCCACCCCGATCGGCACGTTCACCAGGAACACCCAGTGCCAGCTCAGATCGGTCAGCAGCCCGCCCAGCACCGGACCCAGCGCACTGGCCACACCGCTGATCGCCGTCCACCCCCGCACCGACGCGAGCCGCTTCTCGGGCGGCGCGGTCGCCAGCAGCAGACCCAGCGAGGAGGGGATCAGCATCGCCGCGCCGACCGCTTGCAGCACCCGCGCCCCGACCAGCAGCCAGATCCCCGGCGCCAGCGCGCACAGCACCGAGGAGAGCGTGAAGAGCGCGATGCCCGACAGATAGGCGATCCGCGGATTGACCCGGTCCGCGAAATTGCCCGCCGGCACCAGCAGCGCGGCGAACACCACCGCGTACGCGTTCAGCACCCACGACAGGGACGCCAGCGACGTCCCCGAGAACTGGTGCCCGATGTCCGGCAGCGCCACATTGACGATGAACACGTCCAGGTTGGCCATCGCCACCCCGGCGGCGATCACCGTGAAGACCACCCCGAGCCGCGGTCGTTGCTCTGTGGGACCGGGGGTATCGGCGGTCCGGCCGTCAGGGAGGCTCATGTTCGTCCCATCTCAGTTTGGAATTCCAACTCACTTGCGCAGTGAAGCTAGCAACGAACGAACACACACGGCAACGCCCGCCGGTGTGCTGTGACGCGTACCTCTTCCGGCACGTCAGACAGGTCCCGCAAGGACAATGACGACCCGTCAGACAACAAAGGACACCATTTCGAACACACCGGCACCCCCGGCTCCGGAAAGCGCCACCCGGAGCGGGCACGGCCCCCGGTCCGCGGGCCGTCCCAATCACGCCGCGACGCGGTTCATCGGTCGTTCAGGGCCGGGCGGCAACCTCTACCGGTGTCGGAACACGACTCCTGAGCGTTGCGGGCTCCACCAAGACGACCGGGAACCCGGCGGGACCACGTTGCCGCGTGCCCCCGCAGCCGGCGCCCTCACCGGAGGGCGCCGGCGGGACGACACCGCGCCCCGCCCGGCCCCGCGGACCCCCCGGCACCGGGCGGCACCACTTTCGGGAACCGGCGCGAGCACGCGAGACGGCCCGCGGGGCCCGGCCCCGGCAAAGCCGTGCTCACGGCAGGGCGGTTGTCCAGATCGTCGGCAGCGTTCACGGGCGAGCGTTCCGCGCCCCCCGGACACCTCGCACGACCCCGCGGCCACGGACCCGGCGGTCCCACCGCCGGCCCGCCGCTCACCCCCCGGCTCACCCCCCGGCTCACCGCCACCGCGCCCGCCCCACCGCCCCCGCCGCCGTCAGCGGCACCGTCAGGGCCGCCGCCAGCCAGAACAACGGCCGGTACGCGTGCGCCTGCGCGGCCGGAGCCGCCAGCACACCGGCCACCGCACCGCCCGCGTACAGGGCGACCCCGAACAGGGCCACCCCGGTCGCCCGGGCCGCCGCGGACACGGCGGTCGCCCACGACTGCACCGTGGAGTGCAGGAACGACCAGCCGCCCCCCAGCAGCAGCGCCACCACCACGAGCACCCCGGCCCGCTGGCTGTACCCGGCGAGCAGATACGCCAGAGCCGTCTGGGCGCCGCCGGCCACGATCAGCCGTACCGGACTCCACCGGCCGACGAGCCGCCCGACCACCCGCGCCGCGCCCATCGACCCCACCCCGTACAGGGCCGCGACCGCCCCCGCGAGGACCACGGGAACCCCGCGCGCCTCCAGCGCCGGCGCCAGATACGTCAAGAAGCCCAGCAGCACCGCCCCTTCGAGCAGCGCCACGGCCATGACGTACCACTGCCACCGCGAACACAGCACCACCCGCAGCGGCGCCACCGGCGTGGGGCGTTCCCGGGGCGGCTCGGGCAGCCGCCGCAGCGCCACCACCAGGAGCGCGGCGAGGACACCGGGCAGCGCGAACACCAGCCGCCAGCTGAGCCACTGCGCCACCAGCCCGGCCACCAGCGTGGCCGTCGCCGTGCCCAGCGCGAAGGCACTCATCAGTGAGCTCAGCGGCCGCTGCCGTACCGCCGCGGGCACCGTGTCGCCCACATACGTCAGACACACCGCGATCGCGGCCGCGAAGAACCCCCCGGCCACCACACGGGCCCCGATCAGCACGGGGACGCTGGGCGCGAGGGCCGAGACCAGGGCGGCCGGCGCCGCCCCGGCCAGGGAGACCCGCAGCACCCGCACCCGCCCCCACCGGTCACTGGCCACCCCCCACACCGGCTGCGCCAGCCCGTAGGCGAGGTAGTAGCCGCTCGCGGCCGCCGCCACGCTGTGCAGCGGGGCCCCGAGCCGGGAGGCGAGGACGACGAGCATGGGGGCGATGCAGAAACGGTCGAAGTTGCTGACGAACCCGGCCGCCCGCAACAGCCGCACCGCGAAGGCGGGCAGGGCCGCCACCGGTGCCGCGACGATGCTGGTACTCACAAGAGGGACACTCCCTGCTCCGGAAAAAAGGGGCCCGCATGAAGCCCGCACGGAGTCCGCACAGGGCCCACGAGGACGCGGAACGCAGTCCACGAGGGCGAGGGCGAGGACGTGAATCAGGACCGGCCGCCCGGGGGCGGACCCGGCCCGCCACCAGCCCACCACGGCCGGCGGCAGGGCGAAGCCGGAAGGCTATTACCCTTGCTCACACCCACCCGGGCCCGCCCGCGCACCCGGTCACGGCACCATCGAGGCAACGCCCGCCCAGGGACCGTGAACGACACCCCCCGGACGGGCCGGTGGAACGACACCCCCCAGGGCCGGTGGACGGCACCCCGGGGCCAGGGGGCGGCACCCCGGGGGGCGAACACCCCGCCGCCCGAAGGAGAAACCCCCGCCGATGACGCACTCCGGGCCGCCGACGACGCCCCACGCGTTCCCCCACCGTGAACTGGGCGCCTTCCTGCGCTCCCGCCGCGAACGGCTCGCCCCGCACACCGTCGGCCTGCCCGCCGCCCCCGGCCGCCGCACACCCGGCCTGCGCAGAGCCGAAGTCGCCGAACGCGCCGGCATCAGCCTCTCCTGGTACACCTGGCTGGAACAGGGCCGCGTGCGCACCTCCCCGCAGGTACTGCGCGCCGTGGCCCGGGCCCTGCGCCTGGACGAGGCGGAGACCGCGCACGTCCTGTCGTTCACCGCCGAGGACAGGCCCCCCGCGAACCCTCCCACCTTCGTCTCCCGCAACCTGCTCACCCTCGTCCAGAGCATGGCCCCCTACCCCGCCGTGGTCCTGGACCCGCACTGGGACCTGCTGGCGTGGAACACCTCCTACGCCGCCCTGCTGACCGACCCCGCCCGCCTGCACCCCAAGCAACGCAACCTGCTGTGGCTGGTGTTCTGCTGGCCGCCGGCCCGCACCCTCCTCGCCGACTGGCCGCGCGAAGCCCGCGCCCTGCTCGGCCAGTTCCGCTCCCGGGCCGCCCACCGCCCGGGCGACCCCCGCTTCACCGAACTCCTCGGCCGGCTCCTCACCGACCCCGACGCGGCCCGCTGGTACGCCGACCGCGAGACCACCGCCTTCCAGCCCTCCGTACGCCGCTTCCACCACCCGGCGGCGGGCGAACTGCGCCTGCGCTACGTCAAACTGGCCGCCGTCGACGAACCCGGCCACCACCTGCTGACCTACCTCCCCGACGACCCCGCCTCCCACGACGCCCTGCGCCGCCTGGAGAAGACCGCCCCGAGTCCCTGCCCCGGGAGAGGACCATGCCAAGCCCGTACGACGCCGACACCACAGCCCCACACGGCCGCCCGCTGGTGACACGCGCCCTCACCCGGGAGGCCGACCGCGCCCGGCACCTCCTGGCCGGCGGCCGGTGGCGCCCCACCGCCCCTGACACGGAGGCCGCGACAGCAGTCCTCGCCCGCCTCACCGCCCCCCTCCCGGCCCGACAGGCGCCGACCGAGAGGCGGTTGGCCGTGGCCCGGGACCGGCGCCTCCAGCGGATCCTGCGCACCACCCTGCACCACCTCGACGCGGGCGCCGTCAGCCCGCCCGCCGCCGCCCTCTTCGCCGCCGTCGCCCGAGCCCTCCTGCCCTGGCACGCCCACCCGAACCCGCCGCCCGCCGCCGCGGTCCCCGCCCACACCGCCGCACCGCACCCCCCGGGCCGTGCACCGACACCGCCGACGGAAGCGGGCGAGGCCCTCCTGCCCGCCCTGATCGCCCTGTTCACCACCCTGGCCGCACCACCCCCGCCCGGCACCGCCCCGCTCGCCCCCGCCGCCGAGCCCTGGCACGCCCGCCACGAAGGCCGCTTCCGCCGCTACGGCAGGCCCGGCCCCGGGGTGTGGACGGCCGAGACCGTCGGCTGCCCCGGGTGCGGCGGCACGACGGGCCCCTGGACGGTGGTCTGCGACTGGCAGGCGATCACGCTCGGCCGCGCGTGCGGTACGGCCACCCGCGAGCACGGCCTCGCCTTCTCGGAGGTCTGGCTCCTGATGCCGGACGGCTGACCGGGCACCCCGCCCCTCCACCGCCCCCCAGGGCCCGGCCTCCCGGGGGATGTCGGCTCTTTGTCGGCGCCGACGGCGCCGTGTCGGTGAACTGTCGACGCCCGCCCGGACAGTGGAGCCCATCCGGACACCGGCCCTTGCCGGGGCCCGGCCCCGGAGCACCCCGACGGCGGAAGGACCCCTCTTTCATGACCACGGACGTCACGATCATCGGTGCCGGGCTCGGCGGCCTCACCCTCGCCCGCGTCCTGCACCTGCACGGCATACCGGCCACGGTCTACGAGGCGGAACCCTCACCGACCGCCCGCTCGCAGGGCGGACTGCTCGACATCCACGACTACAACGGCCAACTCGCCATCCATGCAGCGGACCTGACGGACGAGTTCCGGGCCATCGTCCTGGACGGCCGGCAGGCGATGCGCATCCTCGACACGGACGGGACCGTCCTGTTCGACAAGAGCGACGACGGCACCGGCGGCCGCCCCGAGGTACAGCGCGGCGAACTGCGCCAGATCCTGCTCGACTCGCTGCCGCCCGGGACCGTGCGGTGGGGCCGCAAGGTCACCCGCACCCGCGCCCTGGGGGAGGGCCGCCACGAAGTGGTCTTCGCCGACGGGCGGAGCGTGGTCACCGGCCTGCTGGTCGGCGCGGACGGCGCCTGGTCACGCGTGCGCCCCCTGCTCACCGCGGCCGAACCCGCCTACACCGGCAGGTCGGTCGTGGAGACCTACCTGTACGACGCCGCCACCCGGCACCCGGCCACCGCGAAGGCGGTCGGCGCCGGCTCGACGATGGTGTCCGCGCGGAGCCGGGAGATCTTCGTCCACCGGGAGCGGGACGACACCCTGCACGCCTACGCGGGCCTGTCCGTGCCGCAGGACTGGTTCGCGGCCGTCGACCTCTTTGACCCCGCGGCGGCGGCCGCGCGGATCGCGGCCGAGTTCGCCGGCTGGGCGCCGGAACTCACCGCGCTGATCACCGCCACCGACACCGCACCGGCCCTGCGCCCCCTTTACGCCCTGCCGGCCGGGACCCGCTGGGACCGCGTCCTGGGCGTGACCCTCCTGGGCGACGCCGCACACCTGACCGCGCCCAACGGCGAGGGCGCCAACCTGGCCATGCTCGACGGCGCCGAACTCGGCCGGGCGCTGGCCGCCCGTCCCGGCGACACCGAGGCCGCGCTCGCCGCGTACGAGCAGGCCATGTTCGAACGCGCCCTGCAATCCGCCGGGATCCCCGGCATCGACCCCGGCGAGAGCACGGTCCACGACCTGGTCGCCGCGTTCACCCGCCACGAACAGCCCTGACCGCGCCCGCCCGTACGCCCTCCACGGCGGGCACGGCGGGCAACGGCGGGTGTGTGCGGGGTCAGTTGAGTTCGCCGGGGTGGGGCCCGGTGCGCAGGCCGCGGTCGAGGGCGGCCAGGGCCTGCATCTCCTCGGCCCGGTGGCCCGGTGGGGCTCAGGGGAGGATGGAGTCGACGTAGCCGCCGTCGACGCGCAGGGCGCCGCCGGTGGTGGCGGAGGCCAGTGGCGAGGCGAGGTAGACGACCATGTTGGCGATCTCCTCGGGCTCGATCAGGCGCTGGATCAGGGACTGGGGCCGGTACTTGACCATGAACGCGCGCTGCGCCTCGTCCCAGGGCAGTTCGTCGCCGACGAGTTCGCGGACGAACTGCTCGACCCCGCCGGTGCGGGTGGGTCCGGCGATGACGGAGTTGACGGTGACGCCGGTGCCGGCGGCGTCCTTGGCGAATCCGCGGCCGATGGCGAGCAGCGCGGTCTTCGTCATGCCGTAGTGGATCATCTCGGCGGGGATGGCCACGGCGGAGTCGCTGGCGAGGTCGAGGATCCGTCCCCAGCCGCGTTCCTTCATCCCGGGCAGGCAGGCGCGGATGAGGCGGACGGCGGACAGGACGTTGACCTCGAAGTAGCGGCGCCATTCGGCGTCGTCGATCTCCAGCGGGTCGGCGCTGCCGAAGACGCCGAGGTTGTTGACGAGGATGTCGAGCGCGGGCACGGCCCGCAGCACATCGGCGGCGCCCTGCTCGGTCGCGAGGTCGCCCGCGGCGCCGGTGACGTCCTCGCTGCCGGAGCCGGCGCGTACCGTGCGCACGGCGTCGGCGACGCGTTCCTCCCCGCGGCCGTTGACGACGACCCGGGCGCCCGCGCGGGCGAGCGCGGTGGCGATGGCGAGGCCGATGCCCTGGGTGGAGCCGGTCACCAGGGCGGTGCGGCCGGAGAGATCGATCTGCATGATGGGGTTCTTCCCGTCGAGGCGGTGGCGCCGGCGCGGCGCTGCCCGGTGCCGCCCGTCGCGGCCTGGGTGACGGACTCAGGGATCACGATGTTCCCGGCCCGCGGCCGAGGGCGCGCCACGGACCGCACCGGGGTTACGCCATACGCCCCAGCGTTTTCCCACGATCGCCCCGCCGCCCCCGGGACCCGTGTCCTGCCCGCCCGGCGCGGTGTCAGACGGCGAGGGCCCGGTGGAGGGCGTCGAGGCCGTCGCGGTGGGTGCCGGTGAAGAGGGCGACGGCCTCGTCCTCGGTGGCGCCCCGGGGGCTGAAGCGGCCGGACCACTGGACCTGGGCGATGCCGGTACGGCCCGGGACGGGGCGGACGCGCAGGGTGGAGAGGCAGCCGTCGGCCGGCCGGAAGGGGCGGCCACGGCATGCGCGGCGGGATGCCCCCGCCCCCGGGGGGGGCATCCCGCCCGGCCACGGACCACGGACGGCCGACAGCCGCCCCAGAGCCCGCGAGAACGCCTCCGGCCCGGCCGCCCGCTCTCCTCCCACGCCGCCCGGCGCCTCCAGGGCCCCGGATCCAAGAGCAGAGGCATCGGCACGGCCCGGCAGCAGCCGGCCGGCGTGATGCCCCGCGCGCTCCGGCGGCCCCCGGGGCGGGGCCCGGACCCGGCTTCCGCGGTCCATGACGGCGCGTCACCGGTCAGACGGCGAAGAGGACTTCCCCCTGCGGCGGGAGCGGAGGGCCGAGGACCTCGCGGAGACGGACGACGCCCCGGCGCCATTTCGGCCCGTCCACCGCCTCGTCCCGCACCACGGCGAGTCCGCACAGCCCGCCGGCCACCTGGTGCAGGGCCGCGAGGGCGAGCGTCCGGAACTCTGCGGGCAATGGAGGCAGCGGCTCCGACGGGCCGTAGCCCGAACCCGAGGGCCCACCGACAGGACGCTCCGGCCCACCGGCAGGATGCTGCCCGGCGACCAGCGCCGCCGCGGCGACCGTCCGCTCGGCATCGGGAATCTCCAGGAACTCCGCACCGGCGGCGGCGCGTTCGAGGACCCGGCGGATCACGGGCACGCGTTCCGCCGCGGCCGCCTCGCTGTCGAACGGGCCGATGCCCCAGGTTCCCACGCGATCTCCTCGACCAGCCCTGCGAGGATCCTCACGCTGTCACGGGAGCCGGGAGCCGGGAGGCGTTGTCGATCGTTGCGGAGAGGGCAGGATTCGAACCTGCGTGGACCATTGCGGATCCGACTTCGGGCTACTGCCCTGGTCCCCGATAAACCACTCCGGGCACCTCTCCCCGTGTCCGGCCTGTGCGGTAGCGCCGTTCACGGGTACTACCGTGCCAGGCCCCGCTGACACACCCCTGACCACCCGCTGACGCACGACTGCGCACCCGAGGACACGCCCGAAAGCCGCAGCGGCCGGTGCGGCACCGGGAGTTCACCGAGGCGGAGGGCGAACCGCGCAGGCGGGCGGACGCGCGGGCCGCGCAGGCGGACGAAGACCCGAAGACGTCGTGCGACCGGGCGGCCGGCCGCCCGCGTGAGCGGCGGGTGCTGCTCCCGGGGGCGACGACGCCGGCGAGACCGACGGCCCCGGTCCGCGAGGCGGCGGACCAGCGGCTGCGGGACACCCCGCACCGGACGCCCCACACCGGGCAGCAGGCAGCGCAGAGCGGGCGGCGCCGGACTCGCCGCCGGGGGAGCGGGTGCCGGACCCGGACCGGCTGCGGCGCGGCCCGGCACGGACCTCGCACCCGCAGCCGGGGCGGCCCCGGCGCGGGCGGCCGCCGCGCTCGGGACGGGCACCTCGAACACGCCGGGAAGACCGCCGCGGCCTCTGGCGCAGCGGCCGCGGTCCGGGTCGGACAGGTAGAGCGGCGGATCAGCCCGGCGTCACCGCGCCCTCCGGCACGGCGAACCACTCCCTGAGCGCCTCTGCCAGCCCGGCCGCCGGCGCCGGTGCCCCCGCGTCGGCCGCCCAGGCCGTGAAGCCGTCCGGACGCACGAGGACCGCCGCCAGCTTCGGGCGGGACGGGCAACGGGCCGTCAGCGTGTCGACGCGGCCGGCATACCCCGCGGCAAGCGCCCGCAGCCCCGGGTCGTCGGCGAGGTCGAGCAGGAGCGCCCGGCCCGCGCGCAGATGGTCCGCGAGGCGGCCGGCGCCAGCGAGTTCGAGGTCCGGGGCGCTGCGTCCGGTCAGCGGGTGCGTGCCCGCGAGGTCGTAGCGCACCCCGCCGCCGTTGAGCCGCGCGGTGAGATACGTGGTGCCCGTGACCGTCCCCGCCAGGTCGCTGACGATCTCGCGCAGGGCCCGGGAGCGCGGGTCCGGGCGCATGGCCGCGACCTGGGACCTGGTCCAGTCAAGGACCTGCGCACCGACCGGGTGCCGCTCGCGGGTGTACGTGTCCAGCAGTCCCTGCGGCGCCCGGCCGCCGACCACCGCGGCGAGTTTCCAGCCGAGGTTCATCGCGTCCCCGATCCCCAGGCTCAGCCCCTGGCTCCCGAACGCGGAGTGCACGTGCGCCGCATCGCCCGCCAGCAGCACCCGGCCCCTGCGGTACTCGGTGACCTGGCGGGCGTGGTCGGTGAAGCGGGTCGCGGTCCGCACCCCGGTGACCGTGACGTCCACGCCGCAGACGCGCCGCAGCCGCGCCTGGAGGTCCTCGGCGGTGACCGGCGCGTCCCGGTCGGCCGGCGGCCCGTCGAACTCCACGGTGACGATACGGCCCGGCATCGGCCCGTAGGCGTACACCCCGGTGTCCGTGGCGGTCCAGCCGACCTTCAGATCCTCGGCGCCGGTCATCTCCACGACCGCCTGGTGGCACGTGATCTCCGGCTCCGTGCCGGGGAATGCGAACCCCGCGAGCTTGCGGACCGTGCTGCGGCCGCCGTCGCAGCCCACGAGCCAGCCGGCGCGCACGGCCCCGTGGCCGCTTCGCACGGTGACGCCCCTCTCGTCCGCGTCGAAGCCCGTCAGCTCCACTCCCCGGCGCACCTCGACACCGAGTTCCTTTGCCCGCTCGCCGAGCAGCCGCTCGATGTCCTGCTGCGCCACGAAGGCGATCTCCGAGGCGGGCCCGGCGTCGCCGAGGCCCGCCTCCGTGCGGTCGACCAGGTCGGCGCGCAGCATGATCCCGGCGAAGTGCCCGACGACCCCCAGCCCCTGCCCCGCGGGCGCACCCCCGCCCTCGTCCCCGCCGTCGTGTTCGCGTATGAACGCCCGGAAGCTCTCCACCGCCTGCCGCTGCACCTCGGCCATCGCGGGCAGCATGCCCCGGCGGTAGAGCGCCTCCGCGCCGGGCGTGGTGATCGCCCCGCCCTTGATCGTCGAGTCCACCTCGGTGCGGCGCTCTAGGACGGCCACCCGCGCGCCCCCGAGCCGGAGTTCACAGCCCAGCATCAGCCCGACCGGGCCGCCCCCGGCCACCACTACGTCATAGTCCATGGCGGCGACTATGACCGAAGGGCGGAAAAGCCAAAAAGCCGCCGCGGTGTCAAGAGACAGGCCCTGCGGGGGAAATGGGGCCGGCTGCGTGCTTCCCGTTGCGGAGAGGGCAGGATTCGAACCTGCGTGGACCCTTGCGGATCCGACTTCGGGCTACTGCCCTGGTCCCCGATAAACCACTCCGGGCACCTCTCCTCGTGTCCGGCCTGTGCGGTAGCGCCGTTCACGGGTACTACCGTGCCAGGCCCCGCTGACACACCCCTGACCGCCCGCTGACCGGCCGGACCGGCCGTCGAGCGAGGGGCCCGCCGCGCGAACCGCGGACGGACACCCCGGTGGTGTTGCGGGTGACGTTGCGGCGCATCCAGGTTCCCGGGGTGGCGTGGCGCAGGGTTTCCTCGACGGTGCCGGGCATACGTCCCGGCAGGTCGGCCAGGAGCAGCTGTTTCCGGCCGGGGTTGTCGGTCAGCGGGTGCAGCATGTGGGCCAGGGTGCTGCGGGTGGTGCCGTTGCCGCCGACCAGCAGGATGCGCAGGAACGCGCCGAGTTCGGCGTCGTGAGCAGCCGGCCGTCCACGGTGGCCCGGACCAGGGTGGTCGTCACGTCGTCGGCGGGGCTGCCGCGGCGCAGGCGGGCGAGGTCGCCCATGAGGGTGCTGAAGTAGGTGACCGCTTCGGCCACGGCATCCAGGCGGCGCCCCTGACAGGTCGCGCAGCGCACCGGCGTCGGGAAGAGACCGAGCGACATCGTGAACAGTCGTACGGCCGTCCGACCGGACCCCACTGACACCCTCACCGGCATCCGGCACCGGGCCGCTCACGGTGGCGTACCCGGTCGCACCTGCTGTCCGTCCGCGGCGGTGCCGGGCTTGGTGTGGAGGACCTCGCGGGCCTGGTCCGCGGCGCGGGTGAGGCTCTCGGAGACGAAGTCGAGGAAGCGGCCGATGTTCTCCAGCCGGCGGGCGGCCGGGGTGCCGGGGACGAGGACGGTGACGCCCTGCCGTGCGGTCTCGGCGACCTGGGCGGTGGCGCGGGCGCTGGCGATCATGGACTGGTACCAGACGTCGTCGTCGATGGAGTAGCGCTCGCGGCGGCGTTCGTCGCGCTCGCGGCGCACCAGGTCCTGGCTCTCCAGGAAGGCGATCGCCTTGGACACGGACGCGGGGCTGACCTGGAGTCGCTGGACGAGTTCGGCGGCGGTGAGGGTGCCCGCGTCGCTGACGCACAGGCAGGCCATCACCCGGGCCATCATCCTGGGGGTGCCCGACCGCATGAAGACGGCGGTGAGCGTCTCCTCGTACGCGCGTACCGCCCCGGCGTCGCGTCCGTAGGGCTGCGGCGGGGTCCGCGGTGCCCGGGGGGCGGGCTGCCTGCGGCGCTGGGCGCGGTGTCCGGTGGCGCGGTGGGCGAGGTCGGCGCGGTAGGCGGTGGGCCCGCCGTTGCGCATGACCTCGCGGGTGACGGTCGAGGTGGGGCGCTCCAGGCGGCGGGCGATCTCCGCGTAGGCGAGGCCGTCGGCCAGGCCCAGCGCGATCTGCTGGCGTTCGGGCTGGGTGAGCCTGCCTCCCGGCATCGCGGTCTCCTTCATGCTCGGCGGGAGCGCCACCATAGCGTTCACCACCAGTTCATTGCAACGAACGCGTCGAAGACCGTTGCGTTACCCGTCAAATCGCCGCAACGATTCACTACTTGTGACCTGCGGTGATCTACTTGAAGCGCAACAAGTCCATTGCCCGATCAGTGAACGCAACATAGCGTTTCCCGTGTCAGAAACAAGGAACGAACTCGGGAGACCGTGATGCAGAAGTTCGACACCCCCGCCCCGATCGCCGCCGTCCTCACCATCCCCGCGGGCCGCGTCCAGTTCATCGCCGCCGACCGGACCGACACCGTGGTCGAGGTCCTGCCCGCCAACGCCTCCAAGGCCCGCGACGCGAAGGCGGCCCAGCAGACCACCGTCGAATACGCGGGCGGGGTCCTGCGCATCGACACCCCGGCGGGGGACCGGCACCTCGGCCCCACCGGAGCCGTCGAGGTGACGGTCAAACTGCCCGCCGGCTCCCGCGTCGACGCCAAAACCGCCGGCGCCGAACTCCGTGCTGTCGGCCGCCTCGGCGACGTCGCCTTCGACGGCGCCTACCGCCGGATCAAGCTGGACGAGACCGCGAGCCTCCAACTCACCGCCGTCGACGGCGACATCGAGGTCGGCCGCCTGGGCGGCCCCGCGAAGATCAGCACCGCCCACGGCGACATCCAGATCACCGAGGCCACCCACGGCACCGTTGTGCTCCGCACCCGGTCCGGCGACATCACGATCGGCGCCGCCCCCGGCACCTCCGCCACCCTGGACGCCGGCACCACCCACGGCCGCATCAGCAACACCCTCCGCAACGACGGCACCCCCGCCCTCGACATCCACGCCACCACCGACCACGGCGACATCACCGCCCGCAGCATCTGAACCGCCACCACGCCCCGCCGGGGCCGCCACGACGCCTCCGGCCCGCCACGACCAGGACGCCGGCCGAGCCGGAAACCGATCACACGCCGGCCGCGCCGTTCGAACCCTCGTCCGGCCACACCGACCAGGCCGAACAACACGCCCCGTGGGGCCGGGGCGCGGTGAACCCCCCGGCGCTGACGGCCACTTGCACGCAGGCCGGAGCGGACGGGCCGGACGGCCTGGCGGACGGTCGTGGTGCGCAGCGGTGCGGCAGCTGCCGGCTACCCCCCGCCCCCGCCTCCGCCCCCGCCGGTGTCGGGGACGCGGGCGGCGCAGTGGTGGCCGCAGCCGGTCATCTCGCTGAGCGCCCAGGTGGTGGCCGCGACTCCTCCCCAGACGATGCACAGGAGGCCGATCAGCACGCCGACGACGAGCGCGTAATCGCGCGCGGTGCGTAACCGTGCTTTCGCCACGGGCCTCTCCTTCGGTGCAGGGCCGGGCGAGAAGTCTCCCGCTGCACGGCGGCCGGTGCCACCACCGGGGACGCCCAAGGGCGTTGACCATGAGCGTCGTCGGCAGCGGCGAGGCTGTGCCCTCGGCCCTCGGCCCTCGGCCCGCCGGTACCGTCGGCCGCCGACGGCGTCAGGCGCCCAGCGAGCTCCCCGCGGGGGAACAGGCACCCGGGCCGGCGGGTGCCCTGGACCCGGTGCGCATATCGGTGCGGTGCCGGCCGGCCTGCGGGGGCCCGGTCGCGCCGAAGGTACGGCGGTAGGAGGCGGGCGACACCCCGAAGGCCGTTCTCATGTGCGCGCGCAGCGAGTTCGCCGTGCCGAACCCGGCCCGGTGGGCGACCAGGTCGATCGACAGGTCGGTCGTCTCCAGCAACTGCTTGGCGAGTTCGAGGCGTTGTGCGGTGAGCCACTGCACCGGGGTCATGCCGACCTCGTCGCGGAACCTGCGGGTGAAGGAGCGCAGGCTCATCCGGGCGTGCTCGGCGAGCCGGGCGAGGGTGAGCGGCTCGCCGAGGTGCTCCAGCGCCCAGGCACGGGTCGCGGTGGTGCCGGCGACGGTGGGTTCGGGGACCGGACGGTCGATGTACTGGGCCTGCCCGCCGTCCCGCCAGGGCGGTACGACACACATGCGGGCGGCCCGGTTCGCGGCGGCGGCCCCGTGGTCGCGGCGGATCATGTGCAGGCACAGGTCGACGCCGGCGGCCACGCCCGCGGAGGTCAGCAGGTCGCCGTCGTCGACGAAGAGGACGTCCTCGTCGAGCCTGACCCCGGGGTAGGCCCGGCGGAACTCCGGGGCGAGGTTCCAGTGGGTGGTGGCCGGACGGCCGTCGAGCAGTCCGGCCGCGGCCAGGACGTAGGAGCCGGTGCAGATGGACACCAGCCGGGTGCCGGGCCGGATGCCGGCGATGGCCGCGGCGATCTTGTCGGGCAGGGGTCCGCCGCGGCCCAGTTCGGGCATGGCGTGCGTGGGCGGGAAGATCACGGTGTCCGCCGCGGCCAGGGCCTCGGGGCCGGCCGCGGGCTGGACGGTGAAGCCCGCGTCGCTGGGCACGGGGGCGCCGTCGGCGGTGCAGACGGTGACGTCGTACAGCGGGCGGCCCCCGGCGTCCTGCGCGCTGCCGAAGACACGGGAGGGGATGCCGAGCTCGAACGGCGGGACCCCCGGCAGTGCCAGCACGGCGATCCGGTGCCGTCGCGGGGTGTCGTCCGCGCGGCCCCTCGCGTTCTCCGCCGCTGTCCACCGGGTGCTGTCCATGGCCAGATCCTGGCACATAGTGGCCGTACGGCCAACACCGTGACGGGCCGCGGCGGCCGATGCTGGGCTGCGTCGCGCCGGGGAACTGCGGGCGCGGACCGATACGAAGCCGGGAACAGCGAAGGATGAGGAAGACGATGCGTGCGGTGGTCGTGGAGCAGTGGGGCGGGGCCGAGAGCCTGGTCGAGCGCGAGATGCCGCGCCCGGAACCGGGGCTGGGCGAGGTCCTGGTCCGGGTGCACGCGGCCGGGGTGAACCCGGTGGACTGGAAGACGCGTGCCAGTGGGGCTCTCATCGAGTGGGGCGCGGTGCCGGCGGTCGGATGGGACGTGTCGGGCACGATCGAGGCCGTCGGCCCCGGTGTGGGCATGTTCCGCCCCGGTGACGAGGTCTTCGGAATGCCGTCGTTCCCCCGTCAGGCGGGCGCGTATGCCGAGTACGTGGTGGCGCCGGCCCGGCATCTCGCACCCAAGCCGGCCGCCCTGACCCACGTGGAGGCGGCGGCCCTGCCGCTCGCGGCGCTCACCGCCTGGCAGGCCCTCGTCGACACCGCCGGTCTGCGTCCCGGCGAGCGGGTGCTGGTGCACGCGGCCGCCGGCGGGGTCGGTCACCTCGCCGTGCAGATCGCCAAGGCCCGCGGCGCGTACGTCATCGGTACGGCCGGAGCGGCCAAGCACGACCTGGTGCGCCGGCTGGGCGCGGACGAGGTGATCGACTACCGCGCGGTGCGGTTCGAGGACGTCGTGAGCGACGTCGACGTGGTGCTGGACGGACTGGGCGCGGAGACGGCCGAGCGGTCGCTGAAGGTCCTGCGGCCCGGTGGCCGGCTGATCACGCTGCCCGGCCCGGACGACGTTCCCACGGCCCGGGACGGGGTGCGGGCGGTGTGGATGCTGGTCGAACCCGACCACCTGGGGCTGCGCGAGATCACCGCCCTGGTGGAGCGGGGCGCGCTGCGGCCGGTGATCGACACCGTCGTGCCGCTGGCCGAGGCCGCGAAGGCGCACGAGATCGGCGAGCGGGGCCGCACCGCAGGCAAGATCGTGCTGTCGGTCGTCTGAGCCGCACATACGGCCGGCCTCTGTTCCGGCTCCCGCTCAGCCCGCTGACGCCCGCCGCCGCCACCTTCCTCCAGGTGGCGGCGCCGGGCGTTCAGGCAGGGCGTCGATGGCACCGGCCCGGGCGGCCGGGTGGGTGCTCAAGCGGCGCTTGCGCCGTTCGTCGGGCCCAGCTCCACCGCGTCTCCTTGAGGCGGCCGTCTTCGACCACCGCTTCGACGAGGACACGGAGCTGAGCGGCCCGATGACGCTGCGACTACGCGTGGCCACCACCGGCGCCGAGGACCCGCGGCTCTTCGCCGGAATCGAGAAGCGGTCGCACGGCGCGCCGGTCCCGTTCGAGGGCTCCTACGGTTACGGGCGTGACCTGGTCGCACAAGGCCGCCTGCGCCTCGCGCTGCGCGAACTCGACCCGGTGCTCAGCACCCCCCACCAGCCCGAGCACACCTTCCGGACGCTCCAGCCGGTCCGGGACGGCGAAGAAGTCGACGTGCTCATCCCGTTGAGCTCCTCGGCGACCCTCTTCGCCCGAAAACGCTTCCACGCTTGAGATCCCCGTCATCCCGAAGACGTGACCGGCCCGCACCCGCGCGGCCTGCCGGCGCCTTCGGCCAGGGACACCTCGGCCGGCCCGAAGCCTTCCCCCACCTCGATGGCGTCGAGGTGGGCCCGGGCCGGTTCGGCCGATCCACCCCCGCCTCGTCCAGGCCGCCGGCCCCTTGCTGCGCACCGCGGCGCTCCGGCACGGTCACCAGGCTCTCCCACCGCCTCCCGGAGCCACGCGCGGACCCGACGCCGACGGCCGGACCCTCGCCCTCGCCCGCGACGTGGCCGGCCGCCCCTGCCCACAACGGCGCCCGCCGGCCCCGACCCCTACGAAACGACCGGCTCCCTGCCCGAGCCCGTTTCCCCCACACGCCTCAGTAACTGTCGTGGCGGGGCTCACCGTTCGGCCGGTAGACGCCGACGACGGTGCCCCCCTTCGTCGTCGAGACGCTGACCGGCTCCAGCGCGGTGGGGATCGCGCCGTCGGCGAACAGCCGCTTGCCGGTGCCGATGATCACCGGATGGATGGTCAGCCGGTACTCGTCGACGAGCCCGTGCCGCATGAGGCTCTGGGCGAGGTCGCCACTGCCCACGACGTTGATGTCGCGGCCGTCGGACGCCTTCAACTCGCGTACGGCATCGACGACATCGCCCTTCAGCAGCGTGGAGTTCTGCCATTCGGCAGCTGTCAGGGTGCGGGACGCCACGTACTTGTGCATGCGGTTCATCCGACCGGTGAACGGGTTGTCAGGGTCGGCGGTCGGCCAGTACGACGCGAAGATCTCGTACGTCTTGCGGCCGAGCAGCATCGCGTCGCAGGACTCGTACCAACCGGCGATGGCCGCCCCGACCTCGTCGTCGGACGAGGGCTTCTGCCAGCCGCCGTGCTCGAAACCGCTCTGCGTGTCCTCGTCCGGACCGCCCGGCGCCTGCATGACGCCGTCGAGCGTGAGGAACGTACAGATGATGATCTTGCGCATGGTGCGCTCCCTTCGTCGACGGGTAGACCGCACAACCGCCGCTGACTCATCGGACTCCCGCCAGGCGGACATCTCGCCGACGGCCGCCCGCTCCCCGCGCCGCGGTGAGCGCGTCGTACGCGATGACGGGGCTTCTCGTCGCATCCGCACGCACGCCCACGCCCGAAAGAACGGGCGATGGACGGTACGGACCGGCGATGGCAGGGAGCGAGGCGCTGGGGTGACGGTGTGGAGAGTACGACCGGACGGTGGCCGCCCGCAGGGCCGTGCGTGTCCGCACGCGGCGGCCGCGGGTCCGGAGCCGACGCCCCTGAGCGGAGCGTGCCTCGACTGCGTCGCCCGCGGACGTCACGAGCGCCGCTTGCGACTGTGTCTGACCTGCGGCCACGTGGGGTGCAGCGACAGTTCTCCCGGCGCTCACGCCACCGCCCACCACGAGTCGACCGGGCACCCTCTCGTGCGCTCGATGGAGCCCGGCCACCAGTGGGCCTGGTGCTATGCCGACGAGTTGTTCCTGGAACCGGGCGGCGGCCGCGGGCCGGCGTGACGCCCCGCCCGAAGTGGTACGCGTACGGCCGCGACCGGCGCCGGCCCCGGACCGGGCCCCGCACCGCCGTGCGGGGCCCGGGAGCGCACCGCCTCCCAGGTCCCTCGACCGACGGGCGCTCGACCGGGCGGCAGACCCGGTCCCTCGGTGGTTTTTCCGCTCGCGCCCCCGAAACGGATGCGCGGGAGTGCCGCCCGGATCCGGAGGGGGCCGCGGCACCGGCCGGCGGCGGGGTTCTCACAAGAGCGGCTCCGGTCTCTCAGGGAAGCGTGACGAACGGGCAGACCTCGGTGCAGGAGTCGCCGTCGCTGCCGTAGTAGGTGCAGGTGCGGGCGGCGGTGTCGACGTCGTACCGGGCGACCCCGGCGTCCCAGCAGGCGCGGACGAACGCGGGGAACGTCGCCTCGCCGGCCTGGTCCGCGCGCACCGGCGCCCGCCCCCGCCCTCGCGCCGGTTCGGCCCGCGGGGGCGGGGTGCGGGCGGGAGCCCGCCCTGACCGCGGCCGTGCAGGAGACCGGACGGACCCACCGGGTGCGCTGCTCACGCCCGGCCCGATCGCGCGTCGAGTGCGGCGCCGACGTGGGGGCAGGTTCGGCGAACGGTGTCGAGGAAGGCGCCCAGCGCCGGGGAGCGGTCACGGCCGGCGAAGGACAGGACCAGGTCGGGCAGCGCCGTCCTCGGCGTCACCTCGCAGAACCGGATCCCCGCTCTCGGCGCCTCCCGCATACGGGAGGGCCCGAGGCCCACACCGGCCCCGCAGGCGGCCAGGCCCATGATCGTGTGCACGTCCCTGGCCATGGTGGCACCGTCCAGCGCCGCGGTGTCCTCGCCCAGCAGGACGCGCAGGCAGGCGGCGACGGCGGGCTCGTCCTCCCCGGCGGCCACGATCAGCGGCTGCCGTCGCAGCTGGTCCACGCTCACCGACGCCTGGCCCGCGTAGGGGTGCGCGCTGCCGACCACGGCGGTCAGGTGATCGCGTCCGACCGGGACGGACACCAGATGCTCGGCCCCGGCGCCCCGGGGCGCACCGAGGGTGACGGCGACGTCCAGTTCCCCGGCGATGAGAGCGGCGGCGCCGCGCCCGGATGCCATCTCGTGCAACTCCAGCCGTACGCCGGGCCGTTCGCGGCCGAACCGGCCCAGGACGTCCGGGAGCGGATCGAGCAGCGCGGAGGCGACGAATCCCAGCCGCAGCCGGCCCGTCTCCCCGCGCGCCGCCCGCCCCGCGTCGGCCGTGGCCCCGGCCATCTCCTCCAGCGCCCGCCGCGCCCGCACGAGGAACGCCTCGCCCGCGGCGGTCGGGAACACGCCCTGGCGCGTACGGTCGAACAGCCGGGCCCCGGTCTCGCGCTCCAGGTCGGCGATCTGTTTGGACAGCGGGGGCTGCGCGATACCCAGCGAGCGGGCGGCCCGGCCGAAGTGCGCGTGCTCGGCGAGGGCGAGCGCGTACCGCAGATGCCGCGCTTCCATACCGCCCCGTCCCTTTCGCCGTCCATACACGCAAAGTATCGCCGCCCAGCCTGCACACCATGGCCCCCACCACCGGGACCCGGCCCGGTGGCTGCTGTCCACCGCCGCGCTCGCCCTGGCCCTCTGGCTCGGCGAACGCGGCTACTGCGCGTGGGGCCGCTGCGCGGCACCCGGCTGCGACCGCTGCTTCATCGACACCGGGCGCCGCGCCCCGCAGCGCTACTGCTCGACCCGCTGCGGAACCCGGGTCCGCGTCGCCGCCCACCGCGACCGCGGCCGATGACCGGCACGGGGCCCCGACTCCGCCCCGGCGTCACCCTCATGGACGCACGCATGCCCGGCGCCGGCGGCCCTGGGGCCGGCCTTGTCACGGCCTCGGTGGATCCAGGGCCACGGCATCGCCCCGGGTGATACGTGCTGGGTGTCCGTGGTGCGTGAGGCGGGGGAGAGGGGGAACCGTCCAGGCGCGGGGTCTGCATATGCCCCTCGCTTCACAGAAATAACTCATATTTTGTGTGCTTGTAGGGGCGAAGTAAGGGCATTCGATGGCCAGGAGGTTGATAACTATGGTTCCCCTGCTTCTCGTTCTTCTTCTGGCTCTGATCCTCTTCGGCGCGGGCTTCGCGCTGAAGGCACTGTGGTGGATCGCGGTGATCGTGCTCATCGTGTGGCTGCTGGGCTTCGTCGTCCGTTCCGCGGACAGCGGCGGCCGCAAGGGCCGCTGGTACCGCTGGTAGACGAAGGCATCCGGCGCGAGGAACGCGCCCCGCGCGAGCAATGAGCGGGCCCGGCCGAAGCGGCCGGGCCCGCTGCCGTGCACGGGCCCGGCCGAAGGGGCAGGAGGGATCGGGCTTATCGGACGCACCGCAGGGTACGTGAATCGTGCAACGGCCCCGCGGGCTCAGCAGTGGAACCCTGCTCCTCCTGCCCGCGGGGCCGTTGCCCTTTCCCGGGGACGGCGGGCGGTTTCTCCTCCTCACCGAACCCGAGCCGGTCCGGGCCCGGCCCGCGCTCTCAGAGGGCGGGCGCCGAGGTGTCGGTCCAGTCCAGGCGAAGGACGGCGAGGTCGTCGGTGTGCCGGTCCGCGTTGAGCGTGCGGGTCCGGGCGATGAGCTCGTCGAGGTGGGTGCCGGGGTCCGGTGAGGGGATCGTGTCGATGATCCGCAGCAGGCCCTCCACGCCGAGCCGGGCGCCGGTGCTGTCCGCGAAGCCTTCGACCAGGCCGTCGGTGTAGGCGATGAGCGCGCCCCGGGCCGGCAGCGCGAGGGTGGTGGCGGGCCATCTGCCCAGTCCGGGCGCGATGCCGAGGGCGACCCCGTGGGCCGCGTCGACCTCCTGGGTGCCCTTGGCGGTGACGAGGAGGGGCTCGTGGTGGCCGGCCAGGTGCAGGGTCAGGACGCGGCTGTCCGGGTCCAGGGTGATGAGGGTGCAGGTGGTGAACAGGTCGCCGTCGGCGCGTTCGGCGATGTGGACCTGTTCCAGCAGGCCGAGCAGTTCCTGGTCGCGGTGCCCGCCGAGGGTGAGCGCGCGCCAGGCGATGCGCAGGCAGACACCGAGCGCGGCGGCGTCGGGGCCGTGGCCGCTGACGTCTCCGATCACGGCGTGCACCTGCCCGTCGTCGGTCTGCACGACGTCGAGGAAGTCACCGCCCAGAAGGGCCTGCGCCCGGCCGGGGTAGTAGCGGCTGGAGGCGGTGACGACGGTGGAGGACAGCAGGGGTTCGGGGAGCAGTCCGCGTTCCAGGCGGGCGTTCTCCTCGGCCCGCAGGCGCCCGATCTGCAGGGCGGCGTTGGCGCGTTCGGCCTGCTTTCGCTGGACGGCGTAGCGGACGGCGCGCTGCATGAGGTCGGGCTGGACCTGGCCCTTGACGAGGTAGTCCTGGGCGCCGGCGGCGAGCGCGTCCACTCCCGCGCGGGGTTCGTCCAGGCCGGTGAGGACGATGACCGCGGCGTCGGCGTCCGGCTGGATCGCCTGGACCGTGTCCACGCCGGAGGCATCCGGCAGGTGCAGGTCGAGCAGGACGCAGTCGACGGGGTCCGTCCTGAGTGCCTGGCGTGCTTCCGCGGCCGTGCGGCAGCGCGTGAGGTCGTAGGGCAGGCCGGTGTCGTAGAGGAGCTCTTCGACGAGGAGGGCGTCTCCGTCGTCGTCCTCGACCAGGAGGAGACGGAACGGCTGCGTGCGGCCCGCGACGTGTTCGGTCACGGCTGCGTCTTTCTCTGCGGGGCGGCCGGGGCGCTGTCGGCGGCGGGGAGGGTGAAGGCGACGCGGGTGCCCGGCTCGTGGCCGGCGTCGATGCGGATCCTGCCCCCGTGGAACTCCACGACCTTCTTGCACATCGCCAGGCCGATGCCGGTGCCGGGGTAGGCGTCCTTGGTGTGCAGCCGCTGGAAGAGCACGAAGACCTTCTCCCGGAACTCGGGAGCGATGCCGATGCCGTTGTCGCTGACCGCGAAGTGCCAGGTGTCGTCCTCGCGGGAGGCGCTGACGTGGATGCGCGCAGAGCGGTCGGGGCTGCGGAACTTGACCGCGTTGGACAGCAGGTTCTGCCAGAGCATGCCGAGCTGGGTCGGGTCCCCCACGACGGTGGGAAGGGCGTCGTGGGTGATCTCGGCGCCGGTCTCCTCCACGGTCACGCTCAGGTTGTCCAGGGCCCTGTCCAGCAGCGCCTCGAGGTCGACCCGCTGGTGGTCGTTGTACTGGCGGCCGACCCTGGAGAAGGCCAGCAGGTCGTTGATCAGGTTCTGCATGCGGTTGGCGCCGTCGACCGCGAAGGCGATGTACTGGTCGGCCTTCTCGTCCAGCTGGCCGCCGTAACGGCGCTGCAGCAGCTGGGTGAAGCTGGACACCTTGCGCAGCGGTTCCTGCAGATCGTGGGAGGCGACGTAGGCGAACTGCTCCAGCTCCGTGTTGGACCGCTTGAGATCCGCCGCCTGCTCGTCCAGCAGGACGCGGGACGCCTCGCTGAACGTGAGCTCCTCCAGCAGACGCCCGCGCATCGACTCGACGTCCGCGGCCAGCCGGCGCAGGTCGGCGGGGCCGGTGCCGGTGATGGAGCGCTCGAAGCGGCCCTGCGCCACCTCACGGGCGTCCGTGCCGAGCCGGCTCAGCGGCCCGGTGATGCCCCGGCGCAGCCCCTCGAAGACCAGCACCGCCACCAGGGCGATGACGACGGCGATGACGACGAACACCCAGTTGCGCAGGGTGACGGCCCGGCGCAGGTCACCGGTGGCCGACGCCCGCTCGTCCTGGAGGTGCGCCTGCTGGCGCGTCAGGGCCTTGCGCAGCGCGTCGAACGCGGTCTTGCCCTGCGCCGTCCGCTCGGTGGCGAGCTTCACGGCGTTTCGGGGGGAGGCCGCCGAGACGGGTCGCGCTATGCGCTGCTGCCAGGCACCGGCCAGCTTCTCGGTCTCGGCCAGGTCGGCGCTCGCCCGGGCGTCGTCCCCGACCAGCGGACGCAGCTGCCCCAGGGCGCGTTTCTCGTCGGCCACGCCCTGCGTGTAGGGCTGGAGGAAGTCCGGGCGGCCCGACAGCCCGTAGCCGCGGATCCCGGTCTCCTGGTTGACCAGGGCCTGCTCCACCCGCATCGCCTCGATGAGGGCCGGCGAGCGCCGGTCCACCAGCTCCGAGGTGATCTGCGACGTACGCCACATCGCCCAGCCGCCCAGCGATCCCAGGACGGCCAGGACGGCCAGCGTGACAAAGACCCCGGCGCGCAGCCAGCGCCGGGTCGTCCAGCGGGAGAAGACGCCCTCGTCGTGGGGCGGCTCACTGTTCTGTGCGGTTCGCATGTGTCCCTCGGTGATCCGGACCGTGTCCCGGCGCACGGCGCAGACACTGTACCCAGGGTCCGACAACGCATGTTGTCCGAGGTGAGATCGGCGACGTAGGGTGACCCCATGCCTGGTCCATCTTCCGCCTCACGTTCGTCCGCGGAGACGGCCGCACTGGTCACGCAGGTGGTGGACGAACTCGCCCGGCGTCTCATGCCGGACACCGTCCTGCCGCTGGACGAAGGCGCCGACACGGCCGGCGAGACCCGCCGGCGCGCGCTGCAGCGCCTTCAGGTCCTCGCCGGCGTCAAGCAGGCCCTCAGGCGCCTGGAGGACCAGGCCGCCCATGTCGCGGCCGCGAGCGGCGCGGGTTACCCCGAGATCGGCCAGGCCCTGAACATGAGCCGTCAGGGGGCCCGGCGCCGCTGGCCCGGACTGATCACCAGCAGCACCTGTCATCGGACCCCCCAACCCACCCCCCGGAGCTTGTGAACCATGGCCGCCGCCGCTATCCGCCCCTATGACGTGCTGCTGGTCGAGGACGACGTCGCCGACGCGATGCTCATCCAGGACGCCCTCTCCGAGCGCGGGGCCCGCAACCTGACCCAGGTCTGCGACGGCGTCGCCGCCCTGGACTACCTGCGCGACCCGGACAACGCGCGCCCCGACCTGATCGTCCTCGACCTCAACATGCCGCGCATGAACGGCCGCGAGTTCCTCGCCGTGGTCAAGGAGGACCCCGCGCTGCGCACCATCCCGGTCGTCGTGCTGACCACCTCCGCCGCCCCCGACGACGTCTCCGGCGCCTACAGCCACCACGCGAACGCCTACGTCACCAAGCCGGTCAACCTGGAGGAGTTCGAGGCGGCGGTCCGCAGCATCGACACCTTCTACCTGGACGTCGCCGTCAAGCCCCCCAAGGAGTGACCCCCGGCCTGCCGGGCGGACCCCGCCTCTGCGCGGCGGGCACGCACGACGATCCGCGCAGCCCGGCCCCGACGGGCCCCGGCCCCACGGCCGGGGCCCGTCGGCACACCCGGGCGGAACTTCCGCGCCCCCGCCCGGCGGCCCCCAGCACCCCAGCCTTGCGGCAGACCACGCCACCGGGCCCGCAGCGCTGAACAACGGCCCCGGGCAGCGGCGTTGGGCTACTCGGCACACAACCTCCACATCATGATCCGCACCACACGGACAACCCCCGCCGCCGTACCCGCGTCTTGATCCACAACAGACCGCCACGCCCCGGTCCTCCCGGACGGGGCGTACCCCCGACCCCCTATACACTCTGTGTATACACGTCGTGTATGGAAAGGTATGCATGTACGGCAAGGCTTTCGCCCCCGAGTACCAGGGCGCCCTGACCACCCTGTCCGTGAACTCCTCCCTGACGGACGTGCTGACAGAAGGCATCGACAAGCTCCGCGAGGCCGAACGGTCCGGGCACCCGGCCGAGGCCGCCCGCTGCGGACTCGCCGTGGCCGAGGCCTACCGGCGCCTCGGCAAGGTACGGGAAGCCGACCAGGCCTGGAAGGCCAGCTACCGCACCGCCCGCCAGGCCGGCGACACCGCCGCGATGGCATGGGCCCTGTGGAGCGGCGGCACCCTCGCCCGCCAGCGCGGAGCCTTCCCCCTGGCCTGGCGACTGCTCGGCCTCGCCGCCGAACTCGGCGAACAGGCAGGCGACATCGTCTGCCGCGGCTACTCCCTGGCCGGACTCGCCGAAACCGGCCGCATCCAGGGCGACTACGACGCCGTCGGCCGCCTCCACGAACAACTGCTGGCCGAGGCCCGCAGGCGCGGCGAGGCCCGCCACACGGTCTGGGCCCTGGAAGGCATCGCCCAGATGCACCGCAACACCGGCGACTACGACCGCGCCTACACCCTCTTCGAAGAAGCTGCGGAGATAGCCCAACGCGCCGAGGACACCCGCGGCCACGCCTGGGCCCTGCGCGGCCTCGCGGACATCCTCTCGGTACGCGACAAGAACACCGAGAAAGCACTCGAACTCCTCTCCCGCGCGGAGACCGGCTGCCGCGCGATGAACCTCTCCAGCGCCCTTGCCTACAACCACAAGATGCAGGGCAACGTCCTCCACCGGGCCGGCCGCCACGAAGAAGCACGGCAGATGTACGAGCTGGCACTCACCGAGTTCCGCGCCATGAGCGAGCCCCGCGGCGAGGCACTCGCCCGCCTCGGCCTCGCCAAGTCACGGGCACGACTCGACCGCACCCACGCCGAGACCACCGCCGAACTCACCGCACTGGCACGCTCACTGGAAGGCAGCGGCCTCAAACACGTACAACGGCTGGTGACCCGCGCCCAGGAGGAGTTCGCACGCGAGGCGGAGGCCGTACGATGACCGCCCTGCACGCCCCGCCCGCAGCCCCCGAAGTCCTCGCCCGCTGCACCGCGCTGGTACGCCCCGCCCTGCGCGAGGCGATCGGCCGGCTGCACCCGTGGACCGCCGAGATGGCCGCGTACTCCTTCGGCTGGTGCGAGGTGGGCGGCACACCCACCACCACCGCCGGCGGCAAAGGCGTTCGACAGGCACTGGCCGTACTCGGCGCACGCGCGGCAGGCGCCGACGCACGCACCGCAATACCCGCCGCGGTCGCCGTGGAACTGGTCCACACCTTCTCGCTCCTGCACGACGACATCATGGACGGCGACGCCACCCGGCGCCGCCGCCCCGCCGTGTGGAAGGCATACGGCACCGGCCCCGCGGTACTGGCCGGCGACGCCCTGTTCGCCCTGGCGGTGGAGACCCTCGCCGCCGCCCCCCAAGGCGCCCGCGCCGTACGGCTCCTGTCCACAGCCCTGACCGACCTGGTCCGCGGACAGGCCGACGACCTGCTGTTCACCGGCCGCCCCCATACCGGCCCCGGCAAGGTGACCACCGAGGAGTACCAGGCGATGGCCGAGGCCAAGACCGGCGCCCTCCTCGGCTGCGCCTGCGCCCTGGGCGCCGCGCTCGGCGGGGCCGGCGAGGACACCACCGACGCGCTCGACCGGGCCGGACGGCATCTCGGCATCGCCTTCCAGCTGGTCGACGACGTCCTCGGGATCTGGGGCGACCCCGCCGTCACCGGCAAACCCACGGGCGGCGACCTGCGGGAGGGCAAGAAGACCTACCCGGTCCTGGCCGCCCTCGTCTCCCCGGACGCCCGCGCCCTGCCCGACCTGCTCAACTCACCGGCGCGGACCCAGGAGGCCGCCGCCCTGATCGAAGCGGCCGGCGGCCGCACGGCGGCACTGGCCGAGGCCCGCACCCACACGGCCGCCGCCCGCGCCCTCCTGACCCGCACACCCCTGGCCACCGGCGCCGTGGAAGACCTGCTCACGGTGCTGGACTACCTCGTCGGCCGCGACCTGTAGACCCACCGGCACACCGCGCCGGCCCGTAAGCCGGCGGGCCGGCCGCCGGCTTACGGCATCAGCGGCCCGAGCGCGCGTACCACCGGCCGTCGTGGCGGGCCACATGAACGGGACGCCCGAAGCAGAGCGTCATGTTGTCCGCGGTGAGCACACCGTCCACCGCCCCGGACGCCAGCTTTCGGCCCTCCTTGAGCAGGAAGGCATGCGTGGTGCTGGGCGGGAGCTCCTCCACATAGTGCGTGACCGTGACGGTGGCGAGGGCGGGCTGGTCGGCCGCCAGGCGCTGCAGCGCGTCCACGAGATCCTCACGGGAGGGGAGATCGAGGGCGTTGAACGGCTCGTCGAGCAGCAGCAGCGCCGGATCCGCCATCAGCGCACGGCAGATCAGGATCCGGGCCCGCTGGCCGCCCGAGCAGTCACCGAACCGGCGGTCGGCGAACTCCTTGCACCCCAGCTCGGCCAGCAGGACGCGGGCACGCTCGCGCACCGCGGTCCCGTACTCCCGCCACAACGGCTGCACCGTCCCCGTCGCCCCCGTCAGGACGACCGTGTGGGCGGTGGCGTCGGGCGGGACCTTCTGCGCGGCGGACACCAGACCGACACGCGCCCGCAGCTCACGCATGTCGATGCGGCCGAGCCGGTCACCGAGAACCTCGACGCTGCCGAGCGTGGGATACATGGCCGCCCCGACGAGCCGCAACAAGGTCGTCTTGCCGGCCCCGTTCGCCCCCAGCAGCGCCCAGTGCTCGCCGGACCGGACAATCCAGTCGATCCCGTCGAGGACGATCTCCTGCCCGCTGCTACGCCGGTGGACGGCGACACCCCTCAGAGCGACGACGGCGCGGGAATCCTGGTTCTCGGTCACCCCGGCACAGTAGTGCCGCGGGCGGCAACCGCACCGGACGCGCCCAGAGAACGGACACCCCGGCCGACCCCGCCGGTCACAGCACAGGATCCCAGGGGTTCTCACATGTGCCGCATCCACACACCGGGCTCCACATAGGCGCCCTGACCGCTGTCCTTGTCGACACGCCGCAGGCCGAGCCCCCGCGGGACGACGTACTCGCCCGACGCCGGGAAGACCAGGCCCGTCCACCGCTCCCACTCGCAGACCGTGCCGGTCCTCGTCTGCGAGGCCGGCGCGGCGGCGACGATGCGCGCACCGGGACGCTGGTGGGTGCGGATCCACGGGTCGAGCGAGGTGCCGTCCGGGCGGGCCCACCCCATGAACGACTCGATCGGCGCGAGAGGGTACCGCGACTCCAGGGTCGGGCGGACCGGCCCGATCACCCGCGGCCACCCCCGCTCCACGGCGACCGGCACCCCGCGCTCGTCGGCCAGTGCCGGGTTCAGCTCGGCGAACCACTCCCGGATCCGACCGATGTACTGCTTCACCAGCCGGTCCGCCGCGATGCGCCACCACAACGCACTGCCGCCGGAAAGACGCATGAGGCAGGTGCACCGGCAGCCGCCGCAGGACCGGCCCCTGAGGACGGGGCCTACGGCGGGTGACCGGAGCCGTTCTCAAGGCCGGCGCGTCAACTCCCGGGCGGACAGCACCGACGTCAGAAGCGCCGTGTCGAAGGAGGAACCGACGGCCAGCTGGGCGGTGTTGCCGTAGGCGTTCAACGCCTTCTTGGTCATACGCAGCGCCAGCGGCGAACGGCGGGTCAGCGGTTTGCTCCACTCTCTGACGGCCGAGTCGAGCTGCTCCAGCGGCACGACCTTGTTCAGAAGGGACAGCTCCTTCGCCTTCGAGGCGTCGAAGGCAGCACAGGTCAGCAGCAGCTCGCGGACTTCCGGCTGCCCCCCTTCGCGCAGAAGACGGGGGAGAATGCCGCCCCACGCGGGCGGGACACCGAGCCCCAATTCCGGCATACGGAAACGGCAGTTGTCCGCCCCCACCCGCAGATCGCAGAGCACCGCCAGTCCCAGACCGGCACCGATCACCCGGCCGTGCAGCCGCGCGATGGTCACCAACTCGGTTCCCCTGAGGGCATCGCACAAGCGCTCCGCCTTGGTCAGGAGCGCGCTGAGCGCCTCGCCCGACGGATCCTGTGCGAGAAGCGTCGAGAACTCGGTGCGGTCCCCTCCCACGCTGAAGTCGTCCCCGGCGCCGGCCAGTATCAGCACACGAATACCAGGATCGGCCTCCGCACGGAACAGGACGTCAAGGAGATCATCGAGGACCTTCCCCGATATGGCGTTATCGGACTCAGGGATATTCAACTGAACGGTGAGGACAGAGGATTCGAGCGTGACGAGAAGCGTCTTGTAGCTGTTGATGTGTCTACTTCTTTCTTCAGACTCTGCACATCGAAAATGATCATTCCTCAGCCGAGAGCCAACTGCATGGACGTCATCCGGCGAAAAGCGATGCGCGGCTCCCACCGCGGAGGCGCACTGATGGACAGCCGCGCATCCCGTTTCAGCAGCGAGTTGAGAAGCGCCGTCGCCTCCAGCCGGGCGAGAGCGTTCCCCAGGCAGTAATGGATACCCCCGCCGAAGCTGAGATGAGCCTGCGCCCGGCGAATATCGAAAACATGCGGATCGGCATACTGCTTCGGGTCATGATGAGCCGCGCCCGTCATGAGCTGAACCATTTCCCCTTCGCGTACGAGTACGCCACCGACCTCACAGTCCATCGACGCCACCCGGCTGATCATGTGTATCGGAGCATCGTATCGGAGCGTCTCCTCGACCGCGCCGCCCACGTCCTCCGGATGCCGGCGCAGCCACTCCCACTCATGAGGGCGGTCGACCAGCAGGCGCACACTCGCGGACAACACGTGCGAGGTCGTCTCCAGAGCCGCGAGAATCATGAACAACGCAAGAGAATGAACCGCGGCATCAGCCCGGGCGCGATCGGACTCAATACCGTCCCACGCCCGGAGCCAAGAAGAGATCGGGTCTTCCCCCGGACTGCTTCGGCGTTCTCGGATCACGTCGGTGAAGTACTGACGCAGCTGCGCCGTGGCCGAATCGGAAAGCGCCAACTGGCTTCGGGAAGGGAACAGTTCCTGCGTGTGGACCTGGTCATGAGTCAGCGTGCGCAGCAGTTCATGATCCGCTTCGGGGAGCCCCATCCATTGCCCTATGGTAATGACCGGCAGTTCATCGGCGACGAGTGAACAGAAATCCGCCGATCCCTCACGGGCTTCCTCGAAGAACCGGTCCGTCAGTCGATCCGCTGTCTCCTCGATGAACGGCCGCAATCTGGCCAGCGAGTGACGGTCGAATATATTCCCGAGCGACTTCCGCGTCATCGTATGATCAGGAGGATTCAGCATCGGCAAGGAGGCCGCCATCTGCCGCGAAGCAGGAGAACTCCAGCGCGCGGAGTCATCCTGACTGAGACGCCAATGCAGATCAGGAACCCGCCACGATCTGTCACGCAAGACCTGATGGCAGAGCCGGTGAGAAGTCACCAAATACCCGCCCCAGGGCGCCGGAAACACTTCACCCAGTTTCCTGAGCTCCTGATAGGCGGCCAGAGGGTTTGCCTGCCCCCGACCGGTACGCAGGCGAGAGAAGAGCGGGACAATCGTCTGCCGGCTGACGTTCGCGAGGGAAAGCGTCGACTCCACTATGTAAAACTCTCTCGTGAGAATGGATTCATGACCTGTCAATTCTGTGATATTTCGTCAGCGCCCTGTGAAAATACCCCGACCGGCACCCGTCGGCGAGCGTCAGAATAAGGCCGCGAAGCCGAATCCGATACAGACGGCAGGGGAGTGTCCTTGAGGGGGACTTTCGCGCAGTCTGCCGTCTCAGCCGAAAGAGAGACCGAATCGGGCATGGAATCACGGAGGGGGGCGACCGAGCCGAAGAGGTTCGCGTCACGGATGTAAACGAATCCGGTCGCCAGAGCGGCCGCCGTTCGGCCCTTTCCGCCGCGGTGTTAGGGATGACGTGCTGCGCACTGATTTCCTGTCCGGAGCCACATGACAACTCGACGTATCGTAATGATCACTCTGGGTAGCTAAGTCGCCGGGGAAGAAGTGAGCCTCACAGATCGGACAAGCCACGTATACGTGGAAGATTTCCCCGATGGTGCATCAGTACTGGCTGATGGGGGCGAAATACTTGCGCAGAGCATGGAATCCACTGCACCGATCCTCCTGTTGACGGCGTCGGTATATGACTTCTTCTCTCCGGCGACGGATAAACCAGGAGTTGGTCCCTGAACCGTGTGACGTGTGGCCGCATCCTTACGAAATTTTGCCGGTGCCGACGGCGGACAGACACACCGCGACGGCCCGCCCGCCACCTGGCGCGATCGCCCCTTGACCAATGAACCCGGACAGCCGGACTCCCTGAAGTACGTCCTGTTCGACATCGACCGCACACTGACCGACACGGTGACCAACCAACGCCGCACCTGGGGGACCTGGGCGGGCCGATACGGACTGGACACCGACAAGGCCCACCAAGTGACGCCACGGACACGACCGGGCGGAGACACCCGCCCGGACCGCCGCGGACCACGACCCGCACGAGTACCTGGCCGCCCCGCACACTCCTTGGCAATGCGAAGCCTCCTGGTCCGCAGGGGGTGGGGCTTCACATTTCACCCCTTTCGCATGGGGGTCCCGCTGCCGCCGGACGGCGCGCCACGTTCGGCGAGGGGGGAGGATCCAGCCCAGTGGAACGGGTGACGGGCCGGGCCCTTCAGAGCTTCAAGATCAACTCATTGCCCCCTGCGGCAGCTTCGCCCGTCCAGGACACAGATCGCCGGATTCTTCAGGCCGCGGTTTCCAGGGGGCGCCCGCCCCAGCGGATGCCCTTCTCGCGGCGGACGCGGGCACGTGCGCGACGGGCCCGTGGATCGGCCTCAGCGCGGCCAGGGTGTTCGCGGCGCCCTTCTCCCTGCGTTTGACGCCCCACAACTTGTCGTCGCCGACCGAACAGCAGCCGTAAGCAGCGCACCCCGTGCGTGCGGTGACAGGTCGGGGTGCCGCTCAGGCTGTCCCTGCTCGGCCCAGCACGACCCGGCGGCGGGCCGGATACCGAGCGGCCCGAACTCGTCGAACGCGAACACCCGGTCCGGGAACTGCTCCACGACCTGTTCGATCCGGTTGTGCCCACCAACACGCCGCCGCAGCTCGCAAAAGGGGGGCACTGGCACAGGACGAACTGGAAGATCCGCCACATCCGACGCTTGGCCAGGCACTCGGCCGGTCCCGCGGCGGGCTGACCACCAAGGTCCACCTCGCAGCCGACGGCCGCGGCCTTCCTCTGGCCATCATCGTCACCCCAGGCAACGTCAACGACTCAACGGTCTTCGACACGGTGCTGGACGCGGTGCGGGTGCCCCCGGGTCCACGCCGGATGCGATCTGGGCCTCTTAAAGCAGGAAGTGCACGCCGAGCTCGGGCTTCCGGTGGAACTTCACCAGTGTCGTGGCACCCTCGGCGTTGACGAGGCGGAGGCCTCGGTGTGCAGTGAGACGAAGTCCCAGAACGTGTCATGGACACTCTGGGCGGTGGCATCTCTCGGTCGGGATGCGGCTTGCCGGCCTGCTGCTCTGGGTTCGATCGGGGCCGGCCGTCCGCGGGCGGCTATGCGGCATGCGATGAGGACGCCGACCGGTTGCCCCGCCGCGGATGACGGGGTGCGCGGGCCGCTTCTTCGGCACGGTCCATGCCGGTTGCGGCGTGGTCCAGCTCCACGGCGATGCGGGCGGCGTCGTTGACGAGTGCGCCGCGCAGGATCAGGCAGTCGTGGCAGCTGCCGTCGGCGCAGGCGGGAAGAGCGTCGAGCCCGTTCAGCGGGTCCCGGGCCCGCCGCAGGACGGTGTCGAGGGCATCGGTGTCCGTGCGCTCGACCCTTCCTACGTGCTCCAGTGCGTCCGCCAGGAAGTTCAGCGACTCCGCGTAGCCGGTCCGGAAGGAGCGCGTCAGACAGCCTTCCTGGCCGTCAGCGCGGGCGTGGTCGAGGGTACGGGTGAGAGACCGTACGTGGCTCACGCAGAGATGAGCGATGCGTACGGCGCAACGGGTGCGGGGGAGCAGATGGCGGGAGTCGGTCGGATCCCGGCGCGGGTTGAACCACGCGTTCTCCTGTTCAGCGGCGACCGCGCCCTCGGCGTGCTCCGCTTCGCCGGACAGACGTGCGGCGTTGCTCCTCCACTGCCCGGATGCCCGCAGAGCCACGCGGTCGTCCCCCTCCAGCAGGCCCTCGCTGATGTCACGCAGGACGTCTGCGAGGCGCTCGTACAGGCGCGCGACGCGCTCTCGGCGGTGCAGGGGGCGGCGGGCCGGCGCCGCGATCGCGTGGGCGAGGGCACCACAGGCCGCGCCGATCGCCACCGCGGCCATCAGATGCCCGACGTAAGCGATCCTTCCCTGTCCCGCGTTGAACGCGAAGATCGCTACCGCGACCACCTGGAAACCGTACGCGCCCAGCGGTCTCGGCCGTGACAGAAGAAGAGCGGCGAGCATCAGCAGCGCGAAGGTCCACACCTGGATGCCGGCCCACGAGGCCAGCCCGGCGGCCAGGCCCGCGCCGACCCCCAGCGCGGTCACATACTGCGCTCCGTGGCGCAGGGAGCGGTACACCGTGGCCTGCAGTACCAGCAGCGCGGTCAAAGGGGCGAACGACCAGACGGTGCTCGGCAGGAGCCAGCGCGCCACCGACCACGCCGCGGTCGCCGCCGCCACGGACTTCCCGAGAAGGACCGCATCATCACGCTCCGGCCCCGGCGAGCGCAGAGCGGCCCGCGCGTACCCGACCGAACGCCGTACCCAGGCAGCCAGGAGCCCGCCTGCCATTCCCATGAACACCTGCCCGAATCGGTTGCGGATCTCCCAGGTGCCCATGACAGCCACGGCCGTAACCCCGCTTCCAGCGGCGATGGCCACGTCCGTACCCGACGAGGGCGACACGCCCCAGGGTCTGCGGGTGCGAGTGGGCTACCGTCCGCGTCAGGGTCAGCCGCGTCATCAAGGTCGGCACGGCCACGTTCACCGGCTACGTTCCCGGCTCGGCGGGCTGCAAGTCGGCCACTTGGCGGTGCGACAACTACTACGGCACCACCGGCTGCGCCATGACCGATGCACCCACCGCGGTGTCGATGGTGTGCATTCCGTGGATCGACGACGGAATCCGCAAGCTCCGCGCCCACGGCGGCCACTACGGCGACCCCCAGGGCGGCAAGCCCCTGACATGGATGATCACAGCAAGCAGAAGACCAAGAACCGCCAGGCGGTCTGCCCCAGGAGCCGCACGGCCCCGCCGGGCATGCGGAAGGCGGGCCGCACCTACTGCGACGAGTACCCGTTCGCCTCGACCTACCAAGGCGGCACCAAACTGCCCGCCTCGCAGCGCGAGTCGACATGGGTGAGCCCGAACGAGAACAACACCCAGGGCGCCCGCATCACGAACTGGCGCCGGCCGACGCACGTCATGGACAAGGACCCGTTCTACGTCATCGCCTGACGCCCTGACAGGCTGAACGCAACGGCCCCACAGGGCACCCCCGCGCGCACCGGGGCGCCCTCTGCGTTGAGGACACCACCTTGATCACCACGGAGACCACTCTGACGCCGGAGACCGGCGAGTACGGCTACCTCCGCACGGTCGGCGAGGACTACGAATGGCCGCCCGAGTGGCCATACGGCTGGCGGCGCGGGCCCATCGCAAAAGACATGGCACACATCACCGACACCGACACCGACACGGGCACCCTCACCATCACCCTCCAGACCCACGACGGACCGCCTCCACCCGAAACCGACCCGGCACGGAGCGCCGCGGAAGAAGTCAGCCTCCACGCCAGTCGAGGACACCGCCGTCGTCTACGTGCTCGGCAGCGGCGACCTCGAGGAAGCCGAACCCGAAAACGGCCCGCTCACGCTTCCCCGACCGTGTACCGACGTGGATCCGGATGCGCCTGTACTGCCACGTCGATGACCACGAGCCGGGCGTCGGCGACCGCGGCGAGCACCACCTGATCCAACTGTGGGCCGCCCCAGAAGCTCCCCCGGTGCACCCGGAGCTGACCGAAGCCGACCTCACCCTGCGCCGCTCCTACAAGGACGACTTCGAACAGAGCGTTGCCGCTTGGCGGCAATAGACCAGGCTGCCCCCGCGCAGTGAGAAACTGAGGCACCTGGGATACGCAAACTCCGGGGTGCCAGGCCCTCGTCGCCGGCGTCCGGACGGCCTGGGCCCGCGCGGTGCGCCCAGACCCCCGGATCCGGCCGCGCTCCGGGCCGTGCCGCCGCCCTGACTGGCGGGCGTTCCGATCACGGCCCGGCGAGGTTGTCGTGCCGATGCGGCGCTGGCCACCCGGGGCGCAGGGTCAGGACGGTGCGGTCTCTTCGGCTCGGGCAGGGGTCGCGGCGCCGTGGTTGCAGCCGCAGCGCGAGCAGTCCGCCGACTCCGGGGATGAGGGCCGCGGTGTTGACGGCCGGACCTGGCTTGAGGCGCCATGTCGCGACGACTACGAACAAGTACGCGCAGCCGTGTGTGGGTCCCATCACGGACGAGACGGGCTTGAGGTGGACGGTGAACACGTTGGCCAGCATCACGATCAGGGAGATCAGCTCGGCGTGAGCTGCGATGCGCAGGTGGCGCGGTGAACGCGGACGCATGATCACGCTCCTGTGGTCGAGCCGGGGCGGATGATCATCAAGACGGTGACGGTCGCCCAGAGCAGGTTGAAGACGCCGGTTGCCATGGCGAGACGGTGCGCAGCTGCGGGCGCCGGCGTTTCGGACGGGGCCGCCGTGCCGGTCAGGGCGCGGTCCTGACCGGGCAGGATCAGCAGGATCAGGATCCCGGCGGCTGCCGCGGTCAGCACGATCGAGGTGATCAGCCAGGCGTCGCCGAGGACACCGAGGCTGCTGGCCGTGGCGAAGCCGAAGACGGGGACCGCGATGCCGATGCCGGCGTAGACCCTGCAGATGCGGTGCAGCGTCTGCAGGGTCGTGCGGGCGCCGTCCCGGTCGCCGGTGGTGCGGCGCAGTGTCGCGGGGAACATGCTCGCAGCGACGGTGACGGGGCCGACGGCCAGGATGGCGGCCAGGACGTGCAAGGACAGCAGGATCTTGGTCACGCCGGGCGCTCCACGGCCGTCAGGCGCTCGCCGGTGACCTTCGAGGACGGGAGGCGTCCTGCCTTGGAGGTGCCCGTGAGCGTGTCGCCGTCCACGACCACGTCGAAGGCCAGGTTGAGTCGCATGGGCTTGGTGACGGTCTGCCTCCAGGTGAGCCGGTCGCCGTCGAGGGCGATGTCGCTGAGTGGTACCTCCTCGCCGGTTCCGTGAGCGACGCCGGTCAGGGTGCCGTCGTCCTGCCTGCACAGTTCCACCACGGCTTTGATCTTGCCGATGGGGGTGGAGACGGACAGGTTCCAGTTGCCTTCAACAGGCATGGTGATGCTCCTTCTTGCGGTGCGCCAAGGCGTGAGAGACGGGCCCGCGGCGGTGGGTGCGGGCCGGGGGTCAGAGGCTGGCGGGAGTGGGGCCTTCGGCGCGCCAGACGGTGCCGCGTCGCTCGTAGGCGAAGAGTTCCTCGACGGCGTGTGCGATGCGCGGCCCGGCCGCGCGTTCCAGTAGGTACAGGCCGAGGTCGAGTCCGGAGGTGACGCCGGCGCCGGTGATCAGGTCGCCGTCGTCGACGACACGGGCGCTCACCGCGTCCGCTCCGGCGGCGTCCAGCAGGTCCAGGCCCATGTGATGCATGGTGGCGTGCCGGTCTTCCAGCAAGCCCGCCATGGCCAGGACGAGTGAGCCGCCGCAGACGGCGGCGACCGTCACGTCCGGATCGTCCATCGCCTGCTTCAGGAGCGTGGGCAGCTCGGTGGTCAGTGTGCGGCCGAGCAGTACCGGGATGAACTCGTCCTGCTTCCACTCGCCGGCCCCCGCCTCTTCCTGCGGGACCTCACCGGGCTCACCGACGCGGCCGGAGGCGCCGGGCACCAGGATCATGTCCGCCCGCTTCGGATCGAGGGCGGCGGTGGCGCGCAGTACCAGCCCCCCGGTGCCGCTGATCACGTCGCGGGGCCCCTGCGCGCATGCCAGTTCCACGCTCACCGCGCCCTCCGTGGCCGTGCCACCGGCGTACAGCACCTCGTAGGGGGCGATGACATCAAGCGGATCGAAGCCGTCGAACAGGACGATCTGGACGTGCATGGGCGGTTCTCCGGGATCGGGTTCGCTGAGTCGTGATGAAAGTCAACCGTCTGCCGACTCGATCGCCCAGTGGCAGGAGTGACATATTCCAACGGGAAATTGCCATACGCTTTCGCGGGCATCAAAGCTGCTGTCACCTGGGCGTATCAGTGCTTTGTCCCAGGTTCTGTCATGTTGTGGACAGGTAGGTTCTCGCCATGCACACCGTCGCCGTTCTCGCGCTGGACCAGGTGATCCCGTTCGACCTGTCCACGCCGATTGAGGTCTTTGCCCGGACCCGCCTGCCCGACGGGCGGCCCGGCTATCAACTGCGGGTCTGCGCAGAACGCGACGAGATCGACGCCGGCGTCTTCACCCTGCGCGCGCCGTGGAAGCTGGAGGGTCTGAAGGATGCGGACACGATCGTCGTGCCGGGCATCGCCGACCCCACGGCCCCGCTCCCTCCCGCCGTATGCGATGCCCTGCGGTCGGCCGCCGCGTCCGGGACGCGGATCGCCTCACTGTGCGTGGGCACGTTCCCCCTCGCGGCCACCGGTCTTCTCGACGGGCTGCGCGTCACCACCCACTGGCGTACGGCGGACCTGCTGGCCGCCCTGTACCCGAACGTCACCGTCGACGCGGATGTGCTCTATGTCGACAACGGCCAGTTCCTCACCTCGGCAGGCGCCGCCGCCGGCATGGACCTGTGCCTGCACATGATCCGTCGTGACTACGGCTCAGCCGTGGCCGCCGATGCCGCCCGTCTGTCCGTGATGCCACTCGAACGCGAGGGCGGACAGGCTCAGTTCATCGTCCACGACCACGCGCCGGCCCCGCAGCAGGGGACCGAGTTGGAGACGCTGCTGGCCTGGCTCCGGGAAAACCTCGCCCGCGACCTCACCCTGGCCGATATGGCCGCGCAGGGCGGAACCAGCACGCGCACCTTGATCCGACGCTTTCGCAATCAGACCGGCACCACCCCGCTGCAGTGGCTCCACCGGGCTCGCATCCGCCAGGCCCAGCACCTGCTGGAGATCACCGATCACTCCGTCGAGCGCATTGGCCAGCAGGTCGGTTTCGGCTCGTCCACCACCTTCCGTGACCGCTTCAAGCGCACCACCGGCGTCAGCCCGCAAACCTACCGGCGCACCTTCAGCTGACCCATCGGCGCGCAGAGGTGGCACCCGGCACAGGTGCCGGGCGCCGGGCGAAGTGGGCTGGAGCACCTGTCCAGCGCGCGGGCCGGCAAAGATCCCGCGGTCAAAGTTCAGGGGAGAAGGCCGGCCCGTGGCCGAACGGCCACCTGATCGAGTTCAGCATTCCGAGTCGTTGAGGGTTGCCAAAAGAGCAAGAGCGTGTGCCGATGGGCTGCCCGGTGCGGTGTGGAGCAGCAAGGCTTCCAGCTGTAGGGGCCCGGTACGTGGAATTTCTGGACCAGCAGTTCCAATGGGCCGACTTGAGGGTGCCGTATGCGAAAAGTGACGTCGTGCGCGGTGCGTACTTCGTGGCGCGCCCATAGTTGCCTGAAGCGCTCGTTTTCGACGGAGAGCTCGCTGACAAGGGAATGCAGGCGTGCGTCGTCGTTTCGGTTCCCATTTGCGCGCGCAGGTAGGCCACAGCGGTGGCTGTGTACTCTTCCCAGTCGTCTCCGTAGTCATGGGCTGCCTGTAGTCATGGGCTGCCTGTTCGGAGAAGAGCACTCGAAGGCGGTTCGTCCCGGGTTTCAGGTCCGGTGCCAGAGCTCGGGCCAACTGGTCGGCGGCGAGCACGTCGCTGTATTTGTTGAAGACCAGGGCGGGCACGTTCAGGCTCTGCACCGGCAGGTCAAGGTTGGCCGCGTCCCCCAGCGCGGGCCGGATGGCGACCGACCCTCCTGCCAACAGACTGTCCATAGGACGCCTCGGCCACATCTACCCTCACTCCCGAGAGTGAACAGGCTGACCAGGCAGTCTCACGACCGTGGCCGTTCGGCCACGGGCTGGCCATTTCCCCTGAGATTCGGCCACGGGATCTGAGATCCCACACTGGCGATGCTCGGGGCGAGAGCGGGGGTCTGCCCATGCCGCGTTGTTCTGGTCGGACATCAACCCGTGAGGGACGTTCCGCCTCGGCATGGGCGAGCGTGAAGCGGACTTGATCGGCTGCCCAGTCGCCCAGCCGCTGTCACGGGCGAAGCCGCCCGAGCAGGTAGCCGGTCGTGAGCGCGGTGGCTGCGGTGATGACGATGGCCCTCACGTCCATCGCATGCCGATGACGGAGAGTTGCTCGATTCGCTCCGGTGTCAGCGTCGCCGCCCGGGAGCGCTGGTTTCCGATCCATGCACCGAGCCGAAGCTCCCGAACCTCTTGGTCGTCGCCGCTGCCGCCGCTCCCGTTGCCGCCGGTGGTGATCCGTTCGATGTGCTTCCTCGGTACCCGTAGGTGTCCTTCGCGCTGGTAGTACTGTTTGGCGGCCTGGTAGTTGAGGGCCCATTTGTCGGCCTGTGTACGGCGCGGCTTCGGCTTCTCGTCCTCGCTGGCGGGTGTGATCCCGAGGACCTGCTCGCACATCCACTGCTGCACGGTCGTGAGCTGGTCCCAGCCGAGCCGCACTGACTGCACCCACCGCCCGAGGTCCGCGCCCTGGCGCACGACGTCGCCCGCCTCGGTGGGCAGCGCCTCGCCCGCATCCAGGTGCATCCGGACCAGGTGGAAGCACCGCTGCCACGTCACCGGCCAGCTCGGGCACCACGACGGATCGATCTCCTCCAGCTGCTCGCGCCGCGTCTGCGACAGCGTCCCGGCCGACGACTTCACGGGAAGGCCCTCGGCACGCCGCTGCTCGTTCTCCTGCGCCTTGCGGGCGGCGGCCCGCGCGTTCTTCAGCCAGATCCCGACCCGGTAGCCCTGGTAGGTGGCGTCGAGCGGGGCCAGGAGGTGGCCCGCCTCGGCTGCCCAGCCGCGGGCCGCTGCGAGACCTTCCTCCCACGCGACGTCGAAGTGCGACCACACCATGCCCAGCTTCTCCAGCTGCTCGACGCGGTCCTCGTTCATGTCGCCGCGGGCGTAGAAGCGCCGGTTGTCGGCGATCCACTGCCCGAGCGGGAAGCCCACGAGCGAGGCCGGCCACCCCTCGGCCTCCACCACCTGGTCCTCGCCGCTGGGCACCCGGTAGGTGAAGGGCACCTTCAGGTCGCCGTGCAGCCGGTTGTAGATGACGGCGGCCTCGATGCCACGCCGCCAGTGCTCGTGCTCGGGGTTGAGGACCCGCAGGTTGATGAACGCGGCCAGCTGCGCCGGATCACGCGGCACGGAGAACTTCAGCAGCTTCCGCGCCGGCGCCGACGGGCCGCCGGACCCGTTCCCCTCGCCCCGGCTCTCCTCGCCCCCGCTGCGACTCTGAACGCCCCTGACACGGCTCTGCGCTTGCTGCTCGGCGAGCTGTTCCACCACTCGGGCGTCGTGCGCCCTGAGCGCCTCCAGCAGCTTCGCCAGTCCGCCGAACGCCCTGGAGGTCAGCATGTTGTCGGCGGTCTCGCCGGGGTCGAGCAGGACCGGTACCACGAGGGAGGCGACCTTGCCCTCGCCTGGGTGCATGCGTAGCGCGCGGCCGACGGCTTGGACGAGGTCGGGCATGGAGCCGCGGACGTCGGCCCAGTAGACGGAGTCACATTCCCGGGTGTCCACGCCCTCCCCGAGGACCTTCACCGAGCCGAGGAAGCCTTTCTCCACGACCGTGCCGTCCGTGGCGATCCCGGACGTGAACTCGCCCAGTACCCGGCGCCGGTGACCCGGCTTGTGCTCGCCGCACAGCCAGTTGGCCCAGATCGTGCGCGGGTACAGCTCGGGGTCGGCGGCGTGCAGCCGCTTGGCGACGTCGGGAAGGCCGGCCGCGAACGCCTCGGCCTCCTTGACGACATGGTGGAAGACGAGCGTGCGCCGGAAGTTCTCCTCCGAGGACGCCTTGAGCAGCGCGGTCTGGAGGGCTGCGAGCCGGGCCCCGCGGACCTCGTCCGAGCGGCCCTCCACGCCCAGGAGCTGCGCGGCCTGGAGCTGGGTGTCGGTGATGTCCACACACACCACCTGGTAGGGGGCACAAATCCCCCGGTCGATCGCCTCCGAGAGGGTCAGCGTGAAGCAGCGCGCACCGAACGGGCCGTCCGGGTCGTCCTCCATGCTCGCCACCAGCTCGCCCGGCGCGCCCTCGGCATCCTCGTCCAGCTGCCACAGGCGGGGCGTGGCGGTCATGTACAGGCGGCGCAGGGACGGGATGCGGGTGTTGTCGTGGACGACCGCCCAGGGCTTGCCCAGCCGACCCGACGTCCGGTGCGCCTCATCGACCACGATCAGGTCCCAGCCCGGAAGGCCGCCCTTGTGCGCCCGCTCCAGCGTGCCGAGCCCGAGGGAGGCATACGTGGCGAACACGGTGACCTTGTCGAACGGCCGCACCCAGTCGACCAGTTCCTCCACGTCCGTGGTGTTGGGGAAGGCCACGTCCTCGCCCCGCAGGGACGAGACCCCGATCATCGGGCCGGTGCGGCCGGCCTCGCGCCACGCGGCCTCGGTCTGGGTGAGCAGGTCCAGCGAGGGGACGAGCACCAGCACGCGGCCCGCACGGAGCTTCTCCGCGCCGCGGGCCGCGACCCGAGTCTTGCCGGACCCGGTGGCCATGATCACCT